>CAVVXK010000002.1:222500-5022500 GCA_963752185.1 uncultured Planctomycetaceae bacterium
ATTCGAGCGTGGGCGGGAAGACGCCGAGAAATGCCTGGACGTCGTGCGCCTCGATGCCGCCGAGGGATAAATAAGGCACCGTGAAGGGAGTGGCATTCAGCGTGCCGCCGCCGCCGATTCCTTGGACCTCGGATCCTTGCGGCACCTTGATCCCCGCGTCCTTGAGCGTCGAAGAGGGGCAAACGAATCCGCTGCCGGCCAGACCCGTGTCGACAAAAAAGAGCAACGGCTGGCTTTGATAGACCTTGCCCCACGTGACGATGAAATGATCACCGGCCATCCAGAAGGGCATGGCAGTTCCCTGGCCTTTTTTGACGAGCTCTTCGAATGGACGAACCTGGTCCTGAGTCTTGGGCCGCAGAACGAGTTCACCTTTGGGGAAATCGAGAGTCCAGACGAAGTGTGACAATAGGCTCGTCCCGAGAACGCCATCCACTCGTTTGCCTTGCACGGCCCCCGCGAAACGTCGCGTGTTGAGAATCTGCACGGGGATATTGCGAATTGTGGTATTTCCGAGCACGATCGAATCGACTCTGCCTTGCCCGGTCGTTGCCTTGAGTCCCCCCGCGTAACCTTTGCGCGTCACGCTGCCAAACTGGGGCACCTTGGCTTTCTTGGCGACGTCCGGATCGATATAGAGTTCCGCCGCGCCCGTGTCGATGACGAAGTTGACCGGTCTGCCGTTCAGCTTCGCTGCGATCAACGGCATGGGATCGGTGGAGATAAACCGCACGTGTGACGCGTCGACGTTGCCGGAAATTTCGTAGGGTTTGAGGCCGCTGAAGCTCTCGAATTTCTTCGAGGCCGTTTCCTCACCGATGGCGTGGTACAGCGGCGCCGCCTGCGTGAATTTGTCGCCGCGGTAGTAAACGTTGATCAGAATCCGCTTGACCTGCTTGCTGTCGGGAACGATCTTGAGCGCATCCTGCAGATGGCGCTCGGCCGCTTCCAAATCGTTTCGATAAAGGGCGATCGCCCCAAGGTACAGCGAGGATTCGTAGCGGAACGAAATATCCTTTTCGAGCGCGGCGAAGCGATATTCCGCCTCTTCGAATTTGCCCTCGCGAAACAGTTCCTCGGCCGCCCTCTGCGAGGCCTTTCGCGCCAGATCGTCGGCATTGAGGCGGCAGTTTGAGCCAAGTAACAGGATTGAGACACCGAGAATCGTGGCGAATCTCATTGCCTGGTCCCTTTTGCTGTCGTTGAACCTCGTGCGAGCTCAAACGGGTGGTGGGTTGCGTTCAGTGAACCCGCGCTGATGCCAATAAGGATACGCGAGCGAAATGGTGCTGGCCGCGTCGAGTTTTGCAATTTGGTCCGCAGTCAGTTTCCAGCCCACGGCGCCCAGGTTTTGGCGGAGTTGTTCTTCGTTGCGGGCCCCGATTACCAGCGTCGCGACGGACGGCCGAGAGAGCAGCCAATTGAGCGCGATCTGAGGCACGGTCTTGCCCGTCTCCTTCGAGATCTCGTCCACCGCGTCAACCACGCGGTACAGGTATTCCTCCGGAACTTGCGGACCGCTGTCGGCAACGAGCTTGCTGTTCAGCCGGCTGGATTGCGGGCGTGGTTGACCGCGGCGAATCTTTCCCGTCAGCCGTCCCCAACCCAGTGGGCTCCAAACGACGGCCCCCACGCGCTGGTCGAGGGCCAGCGGCATCAACTCCCACTCGTAATCGCGGCCGATGAGCGAGTAATACGCCTGATGGGCGACGTAACGCGCGAGGCCGTATTTCTCCGAGACCGCGAGCGATTTCATCAAATGCCAGCCGGAAAAGTTCGAGCAGCCGATGTACCGAATCTTGCCGGCACGGACCAATTCGTCGAGCGTTCCCAAGGCCTCCTCAACGGGGGTTTTCGCGTCGAAAGCGTGCAGTTGATACAGATCGATAAAGTCCGTCCCGAGTCGTTTCAGGCTGCCTTCCACCGAGCGAATCAGGTGAGACCGCGACGAGCCGACGTCGTTCGGACCGGGTCCGAAGCGGAATGTTCCCTTGGTCGAGATGATGACCTTGTCGCGGCGCCCCTTGATCGCCTGCCCCAGAATTTCCTCGGCCGCACCGCTCGAGTAAACGTCGGCCGAGTCGAACATGGTGAGGCCGGCATCGAGGCAGATGTCGACGAGCTTCGTGGCTTCGGCAACATCGGTTTGCCCCCAGGCTTTGAAGAACTCGTTGCTGCCGCCGAAGGTGCCGGTGCCCAGACACAAAACAGGGACCCGGAATCCGGACCCGCCGAGTTGCCGCATTTCCATCGTCCGCATTTCCTTCGTCATGGTGTGGCTCCTGGTGAGTCCGCGTGGACCATTCGATTCTCTATCAAGCGAATCGCGTTCGAGGCTAGACCCAGTTGGAGAATCTTGACATTCGACAAAGGACTTAGGTCCGGTTTAGGGCCAACTCTCCACTCCATTTGATCGGATTCGTCAATGCGGAGTAAGCGTCCGGCGACGTCGGAAGTGCGAGACGGGGCGTGCGAGCCGGCCGGAACCGGTGACCAGGCCCGTCTCCTTTCGAAGGTGCGCAGTTTTCGCTGCGCACCTTCGAACGACGTGCGCGACCTTCGAAGCAGGGCCTCGGCCCTGCACCCGGTGCCGTTCTTGCGTAAAGTCGTGCAGGCACTTGCTTCGGCCTCGATCGCTTTGTGTTGTGTCGAAACGAAACTCATCGACAATCCCGCCGAGCCGACATGCAGCTGCGCACGTGGCATCGCTCGGCACTGGGTCCAGGGCCGTGCCCTGGTTTCGCCGATTTGAATTCACAAAAATCTGCGTCATAGGCGTCATCTGCGGATAACCGGCTTTTCCCTGCGAAGCGGCTCGCATTCCGAGCTAGCACGGCCCGCAAATACAAAGAGCCGTGCCTGGATCTGATCCGGGCACGGCTCCGCGTAAGCGAGATTTACAGCTTGTGGCTGTACCGTATTTCGTTGTTCGTTAGCCTTATTGTACGCGATGCGATCAAGTCGTTCCATAGCAAAGTATTTTTAGCACTCTTCCGGAGTACGAGACGCACTTTGCACCGGGTGAGGAATGACTGACATCGGGCGATCCGGAAGCCGTTATACGGTCACTTTGATCCAGCGGACGCTCACGATCTCCAGTTGCTGGGGGACTGGCTGTTTTTGAGCCTTGAGGTCGGCAAGACTTTTCAAGACTGCCGCCTTGATGTTCTTCATGGCCTCTTCATAGGTTTTACCCTGGGCGTAGCAGCCTTTCAGCGCCGGGCACCCAGCGAGGTACCAGCCGGCCTCGTCTTGCTCGACGATCACCTGGAATGCATGCTCGGATTTTTGCAAGTAGCTCATGAAACCGTCCCTCGCTGGCGAGACTCGCTCATCCGACCGGACCGATATGCTAATCCATTAGCATAAGCGGCTTCAAGGGCACGTCGAGCCGCCGGCCGGAATTACGATGCAGCTTGCCGCACTCGCTGCCGCGCGACATATGGAAGCAATGACCCACTCTGTCGCTGCTTGTGACCGGCGCGGACGATCTTATTCTGCCGATGCGACCGTTGACGAACACGCTGGAAGCGCGCGGTTGACCTTCGTATGTCACGACCGTAGCTCGCGACCTGATGGTGGTACAAGATGAAACCCTGGAAACGACATGCCGGATTTGCGTTTGTCGTCGCGGCGTGGATCGCGCTGGCGTGGATTGGCGGGCGGGTCTATTCGCCGCCGGCTCCCCGGCCGGCCGATATTCCGGATAACCAATTTTCGGCCGAACGTGCGCGGGTGATCCTTAAAGAGTTGGTCGGCCGGGGAATTCCGCACCCTTCGGGCAGCCAGGAAAACTCTGTAGTCCGCGAGCGAATTCTCAATGACTTGCGGAGCGTCGGTTACGATCCTCAAGTGCAAGAGACGCATACGATTCCCGGCGCTGGCGCTCGTCAATTGCGCGGTGGTGCGAAATATTATTGCCCGCCGCCGCGGCCGGCAACCGGGGCGGGCAATTCTGCTGGCGGGGCATTACGACTCGGTTCCTCGCGGTCCGGGAGCGTCGGACGACGGCGTGGCGGTGGCGGCGATTCTCGAGATCGCGCGGATGCTGCAGGCCCTTCCTCAAACCCGAAATGACATCATCTTCCTGATTACCGATGGGGAGGAAGAGGGGCTCGTCGGAGCATACGGCTTTGTGCGCGAACATCCGTGGACCAAGGACGTGAAAGTTGCCATCAATCTCGAAGCGCGAGGGACCTCGGGGCCGAGCCTGATGTTTCAGACGAGCGACGACGACAAGTGGCTGATCGCTTTGTTCGCGCGGCATGTGAGCCGGCCCACGACCAGTTCGCTTTATGCCGAGATCTACAAGAGGCTCCCCAACGATACGGATTTCACTGTCTTCAAAGCGCACGGCATCGAGGGATACAACTTTGCCTTCGTGCGTTACGAGCAGAATTATCACACGAAGAACGACAACTTCGCGAATGCCGACCCCGGCAGTCTGCAGCACCATGGGCAGAACGCCTGGCAGTTGTTGACGGCGCTCGCCGATGTGGACCTCGCCCAGCGATCGCCGGGCCGGGCGATTTATTGCGACGTGCTGGCGATGTTCGTGGTCTGGTGGCCCGCCTCGATCAATTTCGGATTGGCCATCGGAATTCTGGCAGTCACGCTGGCGGCCGGATTGATCGCGCGACGGCGCGGTCTGTTCTCGCGGTTCAAGTGGCGCATCTTTTTGAGCGTGGCCGCGCCGCTTTTCGCAGGGGCTTTAGCCGTCTGGTGGATGGGGATTCGCGGCACTTTCGTCGACAACCCGCTGCAGCCCATCGCGGCATTCTGGCTCTGGGCGCTGCTGGCAGTCTTTGTCGCCGCGCGCTACACGCCGCTCGGAAACATCGAAATGTGGAGTGCGTGGGCGGGAGTCTGGCTGTACTGGGACACGGTCGGTTTGCTTGCCGCCTGGTTCGTGCCGGGCGCCAGCTATCTGTTCCTTTTGCCCGGCGCGATTGCGGCGATCGCTGGGCTCATCGCTGCCTGTTTGCCGAAGCGTAATTCTTCCCGAGTGTTTTTGGGAGTCTGCTGTCTCGGACCAGTCGCCGTCGGAGTGCTCTGGTTGCCGATTCAAGTCCTTTTTTCCGACGCGGTCGGGCTAACCATAGCGCCGGTCTACCCGTTGTGCGCCAGCCTGGTGACCGTAACGGCGCTGCCGCTTCTGGCGCGTCAAATCAGCCCGACGATCCCGCACGTCGCAGTCACGCCTCCATGTTGATCCGACGGCGATGTGCTCGACGAAGGGCGGCGCACAGTCATTTAGTCATTGAGCATCAATTGCATGATGTGCACGTCGAGCCGCCGGCCGAATTTGCGGCCGACTTCTTTGAGCGTTCCGACCTCGACAAAGCCGAAGGATTCGTTGAGATGGCGGCTGGCGTCGCTCCCTTCGGCGACGCGAGCCAGAAGCGTATGGAAGCCGTTGCGGCGGGCTTCGGCGATCACCGCCGCCTTGAGCGCGCGGCCGATTCCTCGTCCGCGAAGCGTGGATTTGACATAAAACGACGTCTCGGCTGTTTCGTCGTAGGCTGGCCGTTCCGAGAAGCCGCTCAAAGAGGCCCAGCCCACGACGCGGTCGGCGGCCACCGCAACCAGAATCGGATACCGCCCGCCGTGCTTCTGGAACCATTCCCGCCGATCGGCCAGCGTCTTCGGCTCGACGTCGAATGTCGCCGTCGTCGTCAGGATCGCCTCGTTGTAGATCTCGGTAATGGCTTCGAGATCGCCAGGTTCGGCGGTCCTGATCTCGACGGATTCTGTCGCTCGAGCGATTAGTGCACCCGAATCTGGAACGGCATCAAAGTCAATCGCGACTCGCGGGCGAGCAAATTCACGATCATCGCGCTCCGGAACGGCTGGACCAATTCCGGAGAGAGTTGGCCCAACGTGTGCAGCATGGCGCCGGTGAACCGGGCCGATGCCTCGGCGTCCGCATCGTTGGAGCCGAAAATGGCCTCCAGCGGGTTGGTCGCGGGGGGCAGAATCCAGCGCTCGACTTTTTCGTCCTTGGGCAGACCGGCGATGTTCGCCGCGTATTTGACAGCGTCGTCGAGGGTGCCAAGCTCGTCCACGAGGCCGATCTTGATCGCCATCGCGCCCGTGTAAACACGGCCGCGGGCGAGCTTCTCCAGTTTGTCGTATTCCATGTGACGGCCTTGGGCCGCCTTGTGCGTGAACTGGCCGTAGATGTCGTTGAGCGTGCGCTGCATGGCTTCGCGCTCGCTGTCGGTGAATCCCGAGAGCATGCTCATCGCGCCACTATTCTGACCGCGGCTGATCACGCTGGTGGTAATGCCGACTTTCTCGAGCAAGCCGCCGATCGCCACTTTGCCGCCGACCACGCCGATCGAGCCGGTGAGGGTGCCCGGTTCGGCAAAGATTCGTTTGGCGCCCATCGAAATGTAATAGCCGCCGCTCGCGGCGACGTCGCCCATGCTGACGATCACGGGTTTGCCGCATTTTTCGAGCGATCGCCACATCAGGTCGCTGGCGAGCGCGCTGCCGCCGGGGCTGTCGACGCGGAGCACGATCGCCTTCACGGTTTTTTCGTCCGCCGCCTGGCGAACCGCCTTGATGAACGTTTCGGAGCCGAGTGTCTCGCCGCCGAAGAAACTCGTGGCGCTCTTGCCCGACATGATCGCGCCGATCGCATGCACCACGGCAATTTTTGGCTTGGAGTTGAGATGCTTTTTCTCCTCGCCGCCCATGATCAGGCTCATCATTTTCATCATGCCGGCAAAGCCGCTGAAATCGTTGTCGACTTTTTTCTTGCCGTAGCTCTTGGTGATCTTCAAGTCGTGTTTGGGCTCGGCGGCTTTGAGGAGTCCTTCGATCTCGTCCTCGTAGGCCACCTTGTCGATCAAACCGAGTTCGCAGGCACGGCGGGCGGTGTACGGACCGTTGTTGATGGCAGCGGTCACCTTGGCCGGGTCGAGCTTGCGATGCTTGCTGATGGCCTCGACGATTTGTCGCTGATAGTCGTCAAGAATTTCCTCCATCTCATGGCGGAATGCCTTGCTCATTTCCGTCCGGCTAAACGGCTCCGCCGCCGACTTGTATTCACCCACGCGGAGCATATCCGCTTTGACGTGCAGCCAGTCGAACAGATTCTTGAAGAACATCACCTCGGCCCGCAGGCCGAGGATCGCCAGATCGCCCGATTCGGGCATGACGATCTGGTCGCAGGCAGCGGCCACGAGATAGTTGTGCGTGGTGGCCGAATCGAGATAGGCGACGACCTTCTTTCCCTTGTCCCGCAGATGATGGATGGCGTGGGTCAACTCATTGACTTTGGCCCAGCCCAGCGTCGGGTCGTTGATTCGCAAAATGACGCCCGTGAGTTTCTCGTCTTCGCCGGCCTTGTCGAGGCGTCCGATGATCTCCGAGAGCGTCTCCACCGAATTGCCGAACAGGGAGGTCGGTTCGGCGCCCTCGGGATACGCACCCTTGAGCTCGATCTGGCCGAAATGGATCGCACTAGCCTTTTCCGACTTCGGTTTTGCGTGGCTTTCATCGCTTCGGCTCGCGGCCTTTGCCGCTGGGTTAACGGAAGCCAGGAAGCAGAGGGTGAGAGCAACCGACCAAATTGCACGCATGAGCAAAGTCTCCGGCGAGAGAAGCGTACGAAAGCACAATTTCTGGCGGCCGGCGTCAAATCCCTTAGACTCAGCCCGGCCGACGTCATCTTCTCGAAACGTACGTTCAGAATAGGTCTCCCAATCCGCGTGGTCAAGAAGAGGAATAACCGGTCAGAAGGTCACCTGCGCCGAGCGATTGTCGCCGTTTTACGTAGCCCCTTGCCACGCGTTAGGTGCTGTGCCAGACTGGAGTTGGTTCAAAAAGTCTCCAGATCGCAGTCGTTGGCGAGGGTATTCGCATGTGTCGGCGTAAGAAGTTTTTTGGCTGGGCCCTTCCTCTCGCCGCCTTGTTATTGATGCCTGTGATCGGGGATTTCGCCAGCGTCGCCCACGCACAGGGCATGATTGTCCGCTTGCCGAAGGACGGCTCGTGGGTGCGGTATGAGGGAAATATCAAGCAGGTCGAGTTGCGGCCCGATGCCCCCGAGGGGGACATCCCGATGGAGTGGATTCAACACCTGACGATCAAGTCGGTCGGCCGGGAACAGGCGCTCTACCGTGGCAAGCAGGTCCCCTGCCGCTGGATTGAAATCAAAATCGTGACAGGCAAGCCGAGCGAATCCGGAGTTGAAGCAGGTCCGGTCGGCGAGCGGATCTACAAGATTCTCGTTCCGGAAGAGCGGGTCGTGGGCGAAATTACGGACGGAGAAAAGATTCCCTTTTCATTCCTCGACATCGTGAAGGGTTTTCGTAAGACCGGCTCGAGCCCCGCGACGCCGATTCCGCTGGTTCGGGGATCGGAAGGCGCGTTCCAGGTGTATCCGTTAATCGGACCGCTCATGCACTACGATGCGATCGAAGCGGTCGGCGGCGGCCCGGAACAGGTCCAGCTGACCGGAGGACAAGGGGTCAAAACCAAGAGATTCAAAGCGCGGCGCGTGATCGAAAGTCCGACAACGCGCACCACCGCCGATGCCGAGTTCTGGGAAAGTGACGGCGACAGCATTCCGTTCGGTTTGGCGAAGTGGACCGCGAAAACGACGATCGACAAAAAGGACAACACGGCGCCGCGCAAAAGCGTTTAAGCCTGCCACCCAAGTCAACGTCGAAATGTCGGCCCACGAGTGGGGCACGGGCGCCAAGAGCGAGATTGCCGCGGCACCCTAATGCTCAGTCAAAGCTTGATTTTCGGGTGCCGCGCCCACGGCTCGGCGTGGGCGTGTCTTCGAACATCAAACGGATTCGCACGCCCACGCAAAGCCGTGGGCGTGGCACCCAACCCGAATCTTTTTGTTTGAAAGAGCACTGGCCCTCGCACGTATCAGTGCAGCGAGGGCAGGTGCCTTGCAGGTGCCCTCGGCTTTCGGACCCATGGGCGATAGCCGGGCCACAGGTACTGCGCTGAATCTGGGATATCGCGTCATTCCGACGCGAAATCGACCTGCGCGGATTTGGACATCGGTCGCTATTGGATGATGTCCATCCCCTGCGCGGCGTCTTGCCTGGCCTTTTGATGCACCGGGTCGAAGAAAATCTGAGTCCCTCCCGTACAGCTCGGTTCGCCGCCGACTTGGAGTTGCCGCCAGAGTCGCGCTTGCCGGCTTGCGTCGCCACGGAGAACGTAGAGTGTCTTGGATCCGTCGTAGCTGATCGATTCGGCTTCGCCGAAGAAATCCTTGCCCTCGATCCGGCTGCTGCCGCTGGCCCTGAGTGTGATGTACTGATCGTTGGTTGCGGTCAGCGGATGCTGGTCGACGCGGAGCGTGTCGCAACCCAGCCAGCCCGATTGGTCCTGCAAGTAATCGCGACCGACGATCTCTCTCGGCTGTTCGACCGGACCGTAGAGCACTTCGACGTGATCGTGGAACACGGTCGTCCAAGCGCCATTTGCCCCGAGAATCGAAGTGGCCCCGCCCCCGCTCCTGCCCCGCGAACGATGTCCGCTGACCAACGTCACGTTCGAACCGCCGGACTGTGGACCGCCGGACTGTGGACCACCGGACCGTGACTTCTGCTGCTGTCCCGGCTGCGGCGAAAGCATCTGACGAAAATCGCCGTCCATGCGGCCGTCGAAGCGGACCTGCATGTATTCCCACTCGGCTTTCTTTTGCGTCTTGGGCGGGCTATTGGCTCGCACGTTCGCGAACTGGGCCATTCCCGATTGGCCGTTTTCGTTGTGTCGCCAGACGTGCAATAAGCCCGGTCCTGTGGCCTGGCTTCGACCGGTTGGTTTGTGAATATGCAGTTGGGCGACCTGACCCTGCCGAACTTCGATCAATTTGTCGTCGGCCTTGGATTGGCTTTCGAATTTGACCCCGCCATAGCAGTCGATGGTTTCGATCTCCGCCTGTTGCTGTTGTTGCTGCGGTTGCTCCTGGCCCTTGCGCTCATTGGAGAATGAAAATGGCTTCGTGAGTGTCACGCCCATCTCTTTGCAGCGAATGTCAGTCTGCTCTTCGCCGTCGTCGAGCCTGGAGTGCACCGCGCCTGTGAACAGGGCCGTGCGTCCATCGAAGTGCATCTTCGTCAGCCAGTTGACGTCGAAGGGATTCGTGCGGTCGGGCTTGCCGGGTTCGCCGGCTTGCTTGACGGGAAGTTGCAGTTTGCCGGCCCCGTCGACGTCGGCTGTATTCGCGGCCCGGTCGAAGACAATCCGGCTCCCTTCGATGTGTGCTCCGCGATTTCGCACGTGACCCGGTTGCCCGTGCACGATCATCTCTTGGTCAGTCGGTCCACGGTTCTTGACTTCCAGCGTGTCCCCGTCGATGACCAGCGGCTCCTCTCCCTCTTTTTGAACCTGGGTCAGATGCACGTCGCCCTTGGAAAAGACGTTGGAGACTTGGGCCGGCGTATTCCCTTCGGCACGATTCACGCGCACGTAAATCTCGTCCGCCTTCATCACATAGGGCTGTGCGGAATCGCCGGCGGGCATGAGCGGATCGGTCTTTGTGCTCAATTTTTTTGCTGGAATCGCGATCGATGGTCGCAGGCCCGGCTTGACCGCATCGTGACGAGGTACGGTTGGATTTGACTCGGCGCTATCGCTCGATTGGGTCGTGGAACCCGACGTCGCAGCTTCCGGTGCGGCAGCCCCGGGCCCGACGGCCCCTGGTGCAAGAGATCCCGTGCCGCCCGAACTCAATTCGGAATCGGCAACCCAGAGCGAGGTTGGTTGCAGATTGGCCCGCAATCGCGGAGGTCCATTTTGGCCGCTGGTTGCCGCGGCCGGGGCGTCTTGAAACCAGATTTCGAGCCGCTTGGACTCGGCCTCGATTTGTTTGCTGACCATCGCCACCTTTTCCGTTTGCTGCACGGCGATCAGGTGGTCGATTTGTGGCCCGGATTGCGCGCGTTTTGGCGGCGGAGGCATATTTGGCCGGGCGGTGGGCCGCTCGGCATTTTGACGGATCAAGTAGAGGCTGATGTGGTCGGCCGCGATACCGGAACCCTCCTTCGGCTGCTCGATCATCGCCTCTTCGAGGTCGACGACGTCGAGGCCTGACTTCGGATCGGCGTATTTGTGCATCTCCTTTTTCCATTCGGCCGCCAGATCGACTTCGTGGGTCTTGTCGTCGACGTGCCGCATGCCGCCTTCGCCGCGACACCAGATCTGCGTGACTTCCTGACCCGATTCGTCGTGATCGATTTGGATATACGGGGCGCGCAGGCGGTCGTCGTTGTGCCAGATTTGCACCTGAGTGGGGACTGCGGAGAGCATTGCGCGGCGAGCGGCCCGGTCGTAATCGATATCGTGCAGTTTGAACGCCTTGAGGTGATTGGCTTCCGAAACCAGGCTGACGTCTTTCCCGTGCGCGTGGAGTTCTTTGAAGCTCAGGTTCGGATCGAACGTGCCCACCGGGGGCTTCGCGGCCGTGTCCTTTGTTGTGTCTTTCGCCGCGACCTGAGCTCCGGCGCCGGCGGCGGTTTTTTCAGATCGAAGACGATTTTGACGATCTCATCGGCCGCAATGAAGTCGGATTGGCCCTGCGGATTTCTGCGTTGAAGTCGGACATTTCGTTCAAAGGTCGCCTGGTGCGTCGCCGGCAGGAAGGTGAAGCTGCCCACGCTTTGGCAACGGACCGGCTGAGGCTGGTCGCCCGCCTTGCCTTTTTGCGGGGCCGCGGCCCGCGTTCGCTGGTCTCCCGACGGAGAGGTCATCGTCTGCTCGAACGAGTTGCTGACAAGAGTCATGTCGACATCTTGGAGCAGCTTGACGCTGTTGATGCCGCCAATCGAGATGGGTTCGTCCGGCTTGGCCTTTGGGTCGCGAAGCAGCTCGAGCTCCATTCCCTTGGCGGATCCAAAATGCTGGTCGGCTCGAAATGCAAGACGGTCGTCGGAGTAAACGCGGTTCGGATCGCCTTTTTGAAAATAGAAATTGCGCCCGTCGATGCGGAGACGGTTCGGCCCTTCGATCAGGACGGCGCCTTCGAGTTCGGCACGGACAATCGCGCCGGGGCTGCCCCCCGTCATGCTGATCTTGGATGCGAACGTAATGAAAGCCTTGTCGCTGGCGACGCTGTAGGGTCGATCGCCGGGCTTGGCATCCTTGCGTTTTGTAATCAGCGCGAAGGGCTGCAGACTGATGACGTTGTCGCTTTCTTGCTTCCAGACCTGGCAATACCAATACGTGAGCTTGTCGACCGAGGTCGCCTTGTTTCGAGCCGTCGCCGCCCAGGGATGTTCGGGAAGGAACTGCCTGGCAATTTTCGCGGCCACGTCGTCGCTCGCGGCCGGTGGTTGCGTCTGGGCTTCCTGCCGGACCCGCGACCGCATCGGTTGCACGCGGAGCGAACGAGTGGCGAGGCAATAGCTGCCGAACAGCGCGAACAGGCCGGCCGCCGTCAGGAATGTCGCACTCATGCGAGGCCACATCATCCCCGCACGCGGGGCGGCAGTCGGCCGCCTGGGCTGGGGAAGTTGTCTTGCCTGAGGCATGGGACGCCTCTCAATTCGCGGACGTTGCGTGCGGCGCCGCGTCGGACTGAGCCCGTGCGTCTGTCTGGGCCCGTGCAAACGGCACGATGCCGACTACGTCGGTAATGTCGATGATGCCCACCGGTTTGCCGGCTTCGTCAACGACGGGCAGCTCGCTGATCCGGTTTCGCGAGAGGATTTCGATCGCGTCGGCGAGCAGGGCTCCCGGCCCGATTGTCACGGGCTCTCGCGCCATGGATTCGGCGATCGGCCGATCGAGCTTTTCGTCACGCCGGCGTTCCAGCAGCTTCGCCAGATCGCTGTCCGTGAAGAGACCGGAGAGCTTGCCCGACACGTCAACCAACATCACGGCGCCCGTTCTGCGTCCCGGTCGCGGCTGGGCCGTGAAGACTTCGCGGATTGTCTTGGAGTCGGCGGAGATTCGCAGCGCGTCGCCTTGACGCATCAATTGTCCGACGTTCTTCAGCCGTGCGCCCAGCGACCCCCCCGCGTGGAAGACGGCAAACTGTTGCGGCGTAAAACCGCGGCGACGGCCGACAACGAGGGCGAGCGCATCGCCAACCGAGAGCATGGCGGTGGTACTAGTCGAAGGCGCCAAAGCATGCAGGCCGGCTTCGCGCAGATGGCCCAACTCGATCGCAGCCACGGCCTCTTTTCCCAGAGTGCTGGTGCGATCCGCGGTAATCGCCACGATGGGGATGTCGAAGCGACGAATGGACGGCAGAATGCGGCAGACTTCCTCGGTTTCGCCGCTGTTGGACAGGACGAGAAGCACGTCGTCGGCCGACAAGCAGCCGAGATCGCCGTGAGCCGCTTCGGCCGGGTGCAAAAAGTGGGCTCTCGTTCCCGTGGAGGAGAGCGTCGCGGCGATCTTGCGACCGATTAACCCGGCTTTGCCCATCCCGGTGACGATCACGCTGCCGCGACATTCACAGAGGAGATCGACCGCTTTGCAGAAGTCCTCATCCAAGGCGGCGGCCACCTTCGTGAGGCCGGCGGCCTCGTCCTCGATGACCTCCCGCGCCTCGCGCAGTAATTCAAATTGACCGTACGGGATGATTCGACGCTCGGCGGCGGAACCCATTCGCGTCATCCTTGACGTTTGGGAGGGACGAGGGTCGCGGAGTATAGCGGATCCTCCAAAAACGGTCAACGTGTTCCCGCAGAGGCGGGCGTGACGTAAGTTGTTTGGCAGCCGTCGTTTGCCGGCCATCGGATGTCAGGCATCCGGTGCGACGGGGGAGTTGGGGCGTCAATCGCGATCACGCACTTGTGGTCGTGCGCCCTGCGGCGCACGACCCCCCGCTGTCACTTCGCGGAGCGGATCGCGATTGAAATCAGCAACGACCCATCGTTAGGGAGCGCCCGGTGTCAGCGCCGGCCCGGTCGCCGGAGCCGGTGTTGCCGGTCCGGGCATCGTTTGAGGCGCCGGCGGCGCGGCAGGTGGCATTGCCACAGGTCCCGCCGGCATTGCCGCCGGGGCAGGAGGCGGCGCGACCACCGGCGCTCCCGGAGGAGCAGGACCCGGTTGACCGACCGCTGGCACAGCCGCTGGAGCAGAAGATCCAAGCGGAGCACCCGCACCCGGAACCGCATAAGGCACCTGAATGTCCGCGGGTTCGGTACGCAGGAAGTTCGCCGGGATCGCGTGCGATCGCGCCCAGGCGTCTCGAACGGCGTCACGATAGGCGGCCGGCGTCCAGTCGGATTCGGCCAATGTCACGTTGCGGTAGTCCAGCAAGGATCCTTTGCGGTAATTCAGATCCATGATCGCGATGGCGTAGTTGGTGAGGCTGGTGTAGTAACTCTGCTCGGCCGAAGCCAGGTTGGATTGTGCGGTGAGCACGAATTGCAACGTCGTGGTGCCGGCCTCGTACTGATATTGATAAAGCGCGAGCTCTCGCTCGGTCGCCACGCGCCGGTTGAAATACGACTGGGCCGTCTGATAGGCCGCGGCGATGTTTTGAAAGGAAACCGCGAGTTCTTGCGCGACTTCCATTTCCTGCTCGGCCAACCCATCGCGGGCCTTGGCGACGCGCCATTCGTAGTTGCGGACCTGCGCCCAGGCCGACCGGAAGCCAATCGGCACGAAGAAGGTGAATCCGACGTTCCAGCCGGATTGCTGGTCCTCCGCCAGCGAGGCGAAGGCGCTCGAGAAGGGCTGCGTGATCTGCGACTGCTGGCTGATCAAGTCGTTGCCGAAGGCGTTCACGCGATAGGCACCCGTGAGGTTCAACGTAGGATTGGTGAGGCTCTTGGCCGCTTTGAGCTGCAGTTCCAGGCTCTTGATCTGCCATTTCTGCGTTCGCAATTCGACGCGTCGCGTCAGGCCTTCGGTCAGGCTGGCATACCAGTCGGGAACGAACTTGGCCGTGAGCGGCTCGTCCACGGGTCGAATGATGCGGCCGTCGTTGACCGGGAGGCCGATAAGGCGGCGCAGGTCGGTCTCATTCGTGTACAGGTTGCTGAGGGTTTGCTCTGCGGTTGCTCGCGTGTTGTAGAGCTGATCACGGGCAGTGGCTTCGTCCACCGGCGTGAAGCCGGTCACGCCGCCCGCCATCAGCTTGGCATACGCTTCGCGCCACGATCGCAGTGCGCTGTTATGTGCGACGACTGCCGTGTGGTACAGACGATATTGCAGGTACAGGTTCCAATAGGCGGTCTCTGTGTCTCGCAACAAGCCGAGGGACGAAAGCTCGAAACCACCGAGAGCGATATCTTCGTTGATTCGAGCAATCACAAGGCCTTGGCTGACGCCGCTGACGCCGGAAACCCCGGATCCGTAGGGCGTCGCAATTCGCGTGAACTCCGTGCCGGAGCCGGCCCACAAAGGCTGGGTGTATTGGGCCTGGACATAACCGTTGTACGAAGTCGGGAACAGCGTGGGCTGGTTCACGGCCACGTAGTTCCAGACGTTGCTCAACGACAGCTGGCCGCCGTTGGCGAACGTCTTGGACAAGGTCGTGTTGTAAGTGCCCGTGTATTGGTCGAGCACCTGTCCAGCGGGCAAACCGCCGGCCAGTGCGGCGTTGTTCTGAATCGTCTGGTTTTGCCCGACATTGAAGGTCGTGGTCAAGGTCGCGTCGAAGTCGCTCAAGGCTGCCTCGACGCCGCGGCCACCGAGAAGAACGCCGCTCTCCTGGATGGCGGAATCGTAGACCGATGCCTGTGTGTTCGGGCTGGCCATTAACCCGTTGCCCGGCGCGGTGAACGACCCGGCCACGCGGATAATTTTGTTGTTTTGCAGCGACAACTGCAGGGCTTGTTGCAACGACAAATCCCAAATCTGGTCTTTGCGCCGCTCAAAAATCGTGTGCGGTTCGACGGAGGCTGTGACGACTTCGGGACGTTCCTGCTGCGTCGTCGGGTACTCGATCGAGGTCGCGAGGTCTTTGTAATAGTCGGGTCCCTGGGGACCGACGTAGTGCAAGTCACATGCTTCCTTGCGATCGTGGCAACCCGCGCCAAGTACGACCAACGCGGTCCCGAGCAAGAAAACGCCGAGATTCCGTTGCCTTAAGCTCTCGAAGCTCATCGACTCCCCCTCGTCGGTCGACGATTGGCCGCGCCGCCACGCTCCGTGCGCAGTGGCCTCGTCATAACCGAATCTTTCGGCCCGTCGTCTGGAAACGGCATCTCCGCGCTCAGGCAGCGCGACCGTGCAATCCGGACGCCCGTTAAGACCGTCAAAGCTAGTATCGGCGGAGTAACCGGCAGGCTTTGACCGATTCCTTGCAAACCGCCGATTCATCTGCTAGGGTCGCCGCCGCTTCAATAGCCTGGGAGAGACGGCGAAGATGTACAGAGTGACTTTGATTCCGGGCGACGGCGTCGGCCCCGAAATCGCTGAGGCGACCCGCAAATGCGTCGAGGCCACCGGCGTCAAAATCGACTGGGATGTGCAGGATTGCGGCATCGAGGTGATTCAAGCCGAGGGCAAGGTTCCCGATCGCGTCTTGAAGTCGATCCGAGCGAATAAAGTCGCGCTCAAGGCACCCATCACGACGCCGATCGGGAAGGGATTCCGCAGCGTCAACGTCTATCTGCGGCAAGAACTGAACCTCTATGCGTGTGTGCGGCCGTGCAAGCTGTACAAGGGAGTGCGGACGTACTTTAGCGGCTCGAAGGTCGACCTCGTGCTGGTTCGCGAAAACACAGAGGACCTGTACGCGGGGGTCGAATTCAAAGCGGGCGAACCGGCGACGGCCCAACTGATCGCCGACATCAACAAGCTGGCGACCGGCAAGAAAATCGGGACCGGCCCGCAGACGACCGGCGTTAGCATCAAGCCGATTTCTTACGAAGGCACGCGGCAGATTTGCCGCTATGCGTTCGACTATGCCTTGCAGCACGGCCGCAAGTCCGTGACCTCGGTTTGCAAGGCGAACATCATGAAGTTCACCGACGGCCTGTGGTACGACGAGACTCGCGCCGTCGCCTTGGCCTACGGTGCAAAGTTTGAATGGCCCGACCTGGCACAGGATGTAAAGCCCGATCCGCAACTTGCCGGAAAAGTGAAATCGAGCAACGGTTCGATTGCTTACGTCGAGCGGCTGATCGACAACATGTGCATGCAGCTCGTGCAGAAGCCGGAAGACTACGATGTCATCGTCACGTCCAATTTGTACGGCGACATTCTGAGCGATCTGTGCGCGGGGCTCGTCGGCGGTCTGGGCGTCGCGCCGGGGGCGAACATTGGGTCCGAGGGAGCAATCTTCGAGGCCACCCACGGCAGCGCTCCCAAGTACAAGGGGCAAAATAAGGTCAACCCAACGGCCCTGATTCTTTCCGCCAAGCTGATGCTGGAACACCTCGGCGAAAAAGACGCGGCCGAGCGGCTCGAGCGGGGTGTCGCAGCGGTCATCGCTGAAGGCAAGGATGTCACTTACGACATGAAGGTCGACCGCAATGACCCGACCGCCGTCGGTACGCAACAAATGGCAGAGGCGATCAGTCGCAAAATTCGCTCCGCCTGATTCTGCCGCGCCCTCCGGTTCGCTTCCCGGGCAATCGGCCTATCACGAGCTGATTCGCGGTTCACGGCAGGGCGTCTTCGCCGGCACAGCGCGATTGGGATTGCAAGCCGCGGCCTTTTTTTACGCCTCTGCCGTGCAGGTGCGCAATTGGGGCTTCGATTGGGGGCTGTTGCCGATCCATCGAGCGCGTGTGCCGGTCGTCAGCATCGGAAATTTGACGACGGGCGGCACGGGAAAGACGCCGATGGTGGCCGCCGTGGCGAATTGGTTTGTGGATCGCGGCAAGCATCCCGTCATCTTGAGCCGGGGGTATCGCGCACTCGAGAATTCGCTCAATGATGAGAAGCTGGTCCTCGATCAGCTTTGTCCCAACGTCCCGCACTTGCAGTCTCCCAACCGTGTGAAATCGGCGGCGGAGGCTTGTGCGGCTCACGGCGCCGACATACTGATTCTCGACGACGGTTTTCAACACCGCCGGCTTGCCCGCGATCTGGATATTGTGCTGATCGACGCCCTGGATCCCTGGGGCGCCGACCACCTGTTGCCGCGAGGTTTTCTCCGAGAACCGAAATCCGCGCTCAAGCGAGCCGATCTGGTGGTGCTCACGCGAGCCGACCATTGTGCGCCCGGCCAAAAAACACGTCTTTTAGCCGAGATTGAACGGTCCTGGCACGGAGGGGCGCCGGTTGAGGCGGCCTTCAATCCGGTGGGACTGGCAAACGCGGCGGGCGAAACAATCGGGACACAGTCCGTTGCGGGAAACGTCGCCGCTTTTTGCGGGATCGGAAACCCCGACGGGTTTCGCGAAACACTGCGAGGTGCGGGCTTGGGCGCACGCTTCGTGGAGTATCGAAGTTTTCCGGATCATCACCACTATACGTCAAATGATCTGGCCGATTTGGCGCGCTGGGCCGCAAGCCTGCGGGCCGACGCCCTGATCACAACGCAAAAGGATCTGGTGAAGATCCCGCAAACGCACCTGGGAGAAATTCCTCTGTGGGCCCTGACGATCCGCGCTCAAATGACAGTCGGACAGGAGAGGTTGGACGCACTCCTGGCGTCGCTCGTCAATTCTTGACGCGCCACCAGCCGTTCAATTCGGCACCCAACTTGTCGACGATGTCGGGCCGGGTTTCCGCCAGATTTTTCGATTCAAACGGGTCGGCCAGGATGTCGTATAAATCCGGTTTTTCGTGCCGCCGGAAGGGCTGGATCAGCTTCCAACGTCCGTCGACGCACCAGCGAAATTGCAACCCGGCCGCCGGGTCGTCGATGTGGGCCACATCGTGGCTGAAAATCTCGCCGAACACAGCCGTTCGCGAAGTTCGTCCACCGTCAGCGACGACTTGGAGCAGATTGAGTCCGGGCAGCGTCGCAGGTTTTTCCAGTCCGGCGGCAGCGAGCACGGTCGGCGCAATATCGATGGAACTGACGAGCGTCGCATAATTGCCCACGGCCACCGTGCCTGGCATCGAAACAAGAATGGGCGTCCGCACGCCGCCGTCGTACGGGGAATTTTTCGAGCGAGGAGCGGAGGCCACGCCGGCCGCGTGCGGCGTGATCCAGCCGTTGTCCACCACGAAAATGACCAGCGTATTGCGCGTTTGCCCTTTGTGGTCGAGAAAATCCAGCAGCTCCCCGCACGTCTCGTCGAACCACTCGCACATCGCAAAATACCGGGCCTCGGCCATGGGACGCCGGAGCGACAGGTACTTTACGAGCAGCATCTTTGGCGGATCATGCGGCAGGTGCGGCATCATAGGGGCGTACCACAAAAAGTACGGCTGGTGTCCGCAGGAATTGATGAAATCGAAGACCGGCTTGAGCCCCTCGCGTCCGATGCGCAGCCCCTCATCGCCGTGGCGGCCCCCTTTTTTTGGGTCGCCGTGCGACATTCCCGCGGTAAAACCGGCCTCCGAGTAGTTGCCCTCCCACCATTTGCCGGTCTGAAACGAGCGATAACCGCGGGAGGCCAACAGTCGGGGCAAAGTCGGAACGTCGCGGATGTGGTGCAGCATCGCCGCGCGTTGGCTGCCTTTCGGCGGATCGTTGCCGGTAATTCCGTGCTGGTGCGGATAAAGCCCGGTAATGATCGTCGCCAAACTCGGACGGCAGAGGCTCGTCGGCACATACCCGCGGCGAAAAACGGCACTTCGTGCGGCCAACCGGTCGAGGTGCGGCGTGCGGATCGCCGGGTGTTTCATGAAACCGAAATCGGTCCACGCCTCGTCGTCCGAAATGATCAGCACCACGTTCGGCGGACGCCCGGATTCCGGAGCCGCCCAGCCGGAGCTCGCCTCCAAATGGACGAACACCCCG
This sequence comes from uncultured Planctomycetaceae bacterium, assembly GCA_963752185.1. GTDB lineage: Bacteria > Planctomycetota > Planctomycetia > Planctomycetales > Planctomycetaceae > DASPSM01. The sequence goes on from CAVVXK010000002.1 coordinate 242,305, forward strand.
ATCGTCAAACCGACCCAAACCGCAAGACGGCGACCCATGAAATCACTTCCCCGTCGATGAATGCGCAGCAGCCACGAGGCTACCACAACGGATCCGCCTGCCCCAGCGACCGACTTTTTTGGCTTTTTTGGGGCGCTAACGGGGGGACTTTTTTGGCGTCCATCCCAAAACAAGCCATTTTGGCAGTCAGCCGGTGATCGCCGCGGCGGACATTTTGGCAGTCGAGGTCCCCGATGAACTTTCCGTAAAACCATTTGGCAATACATCGGCAGCCGTTGACATGTCGCAGCGACAGGGGTCTAATCTCGCCTTGGCTAGCTCGTGGTTGGTCGGTCTGTGCGCGGTCGTGTACGGTGACGCGTGCGTCTTTTCACCGGTTCGATTGGCGGCCAGGGGAAGTGACGGCGACCATTGGGCTCTTCGATCACCGAACCGGAGGAGTGCACCGATGCGGAAGCTTTGCAGTTGGACCGTTGTCTATTGCGCGATTGTGGCGGTCGGCCTGATCATGGCCACCACCGTCCAGGCTCGCCCCAACTATCTTGGCTGGTGGCTGGAAACCTATCCGTCCGTCGCCAAGAAGAATAATGTCAAAAGCGCCATCAAATGCGGCGTTTGTCACGGACCCGGCTCGAAGAAGAATCGCAACGACTACGGCAAGGCCATCGTTAAAGCTCTCGACGGCAAAACGAATCTGAAAAAGCCACAAAAGCAGGACTTCCTGGACGCCCTCAAGACTGCCGCCGATCAGAAGAGCGGCACCGAAGGCAAGACGTTCGGCGATCTGCTCAATGCCGACGATCTTCCCAAATAGTCCGCAAAAACCGGCGTCGACCAACGACGTCGAAAGAACGCAATCCGAAGACCGCCGACCCCTCGGCGGTCTTTTTTTTGCGATCGCCTCACCGCAAGTCTCCGTTGCCCGCATGGGCCCCAGGACTCTGGTCGAGATGAAAATCGACAATCAGCGGCAAATGATCGGAGGCGTTCCTTGCCAATTTCGTGCGCACGATCCGCACCTGCCGCACCTGTATCGGACCGCGCACGAAGGCCTTGTCGAGCGACCCCATCGCCAGATACGAGGGAAACGTGCGGAACCGCGAGACAGGCGTGGTCAGGTGCTGAAAGCCCTTCGGCTCGAAGAGGTTCTCCGACAGCTGATTCCGCCAGTCGTTCGAGTCGCCGATGATCACCGTCGGCAGCTCTTCGGCCTCGCGAAACAGGTGATGCCCCAAGACGTGGGCCACCTGCCAGCGGCGCTCGCGTTCGAGCAGGCCCAGATGCCAGTGGACGACGTGCAGCAAACCCTCGGGCGTTTCGATCACCGCCAGTTGGGCTCCGCGCGGCTTGCGCTCCTGGTGGCGGAGCGAAATGTGATGGTGCGCCTTGAACGGCCAGCGCGACAGGATCAGGTTGCCGTAGCCCCCTTCGCGGAGACGCACGTTCAGCTGGTAAATCCGCTCCAGGTTGCCGAAATAGTCCGCGAGCAACTGGGGCTGATCGTGATAGCGTGAACGGCGGACGTTGCGATCGACTTCCTGCAAACAGACGATGTCGGGATTTTCCGCCTCGATGACGGCGAGAATCCGCCCGAAACGGTAGCGCCGATCGCGGGAGCCGATGCCCTTGTGAATGTTGTAACTCAGGATGCGCATTGTGGGCCGACAAATTATTTCGTGATTTTCGTTCCCGGCAATCGGTCTGACAAAGTATCCTGACAAGCCGCGTTTCGCGACGTCGCCAGGCCTTGCGCAAAAAAGGGGCACTGACCCCTACCAAATCGGCTCGCCATTTTGCCGCCGCCACCGGTCAGGGGTCTGCCCCCTTTTTTGTGCGATGGCCGCGCGGGAAATAATTTCACAGGTGGGCCGCCATGGAATCGATCGAATTTCTCAACATCGCCTCTCGCTGGATTCACGTGGCCACCGCCATCGTCGTTGTGGGAGGGACCGTGTTCATGCGGTTCGTGTTGCTCCCTTCGGCGGAGTCTCTCCCGCAAGAGGAACACGACAAATTGCGGGCCAAGGTCGTCGCTCGCTGGCGAAAATTCGTCATGGCGGGCATTGCCCTGTTCTTGTTGACGGGCTTTTACAACTATCTCTTCGTGTCGTTTCCGAAGCATCGCGGAGACAAAGCCTACCACCAGCTGATGGGGACGAAGATTTTGCTGGCGTTCGTGGTCTTCTTCCTCGCCTCGGTGCTAGTCGGTCGTTCGCCGCGGTTCGAGCGCATGCGGCAGGATCGCAAGAGGTGGCTCGTGATTTTGATCCTCCTGGCGTTCATCATCGTTTTGATCTCGAGGACCCTGAAAGTCACAAGCCTCTAGTGGACCCGTCCGAGCTGACATGACGGATGCAATGTGGGGTTTCGCCCGCGATTAGCGCAAAACGAACATCGCCTTCCAGAGTGGGCGTACCACTAGGCATCGATTTTCGCGGCCGGGCCGCTGTCGCGCCGGATGCTCCTCAATAGACGAAAACCAACCCGCGTCGCGTCCTGAAGGAAGGGCAGTTGCGGAGGGGCCGGACGACTCTTATTCGTCCAATTCGGGGTTTCAAGATCGGGTTCGTCCTGCCCGCCCAGTTCCCGGTCTCAGTGCAGCCGAGAATTCCGCCCTGAGGGCCTCGCAAAAAGGGGGACAGACCCCCGTTATCATTCGCAAATTAGTGCGCCCATTGGTAGGGGGTCCGCAGGAACGACGCCCACAATTGCGCTCTTGGCCTGCTTCGCACAAAAAGGGGATGACTTTCCGTCGGTGTCGAAGCATTGTAATATGTCCATGTGTACACGTGTAATTCTTGCGAAAATTAGTTCGTATACGAACTTTTCTGCTGATATTGCGTCTAAGAAGTGCGTATTACTGTTAGCAGCCTAACTGTCCTGGACAAGAGGGGGCCGAGGCTGTCTGAACATAAATCGTAAGTCGAATATTAGAAATAACTTGAGAATAAACAACACAGAATCCACTGCAGCTGAGAAATCACCTCGCAGGGAGAAGGGGGGAGCCGTGATGAGAGTATCGCGCTATTGCCACCCCGTCATGAAACAGTTGACGGATCAACAGGTTCGGTACACGCCCCGGGAAGTCCGCATCACGCAAATGAAGCGGGCCGAACGGCTGATTCTGGATATCGATCCGAGTAAGTCCTACCCGTATCGGGAGATCTGCGAACGGATCACGACCTACAAGCCCGAGTTATATCCGGACCTGGTTATTGGCGGCCAGGACGCGGTCCATGATTTGCGGTGCTTCGTCGAGGATCTCTCGGATAGCACCGACCTCGAGGTCGCGCACGTTGACGAGCCGGTGCTGACCGTGGATGAGATCAGTCAGCGGTACAACGTTTCGACGAAAACCGTCGACCGCTGGCGAGATCGGGGCCTCGTAAGTCGCCGTTTCAAATTCGGAAAGCGAAAGCGGATCGGCTTTTTGAAGTCGAGCGTCGACTCGTTCGTCGAAAACCACGCCGAAGAGGTGCACCGCAGCAGCCGGTTCAGCCAGCTTTCGGAATGGGAGAAGGAGGAGATCGTGGAACGCGCCCGTCGTTTAGCCCGTTACGGAGGATGCCCGTCTGAAGTTGCGCGGCGTTTGGCGCGGAAATTGAAGCGATCGCCGGAGACGATTCGGTACACCCTGAAGAACCACGATCGCGAACATCCGGAGTCTGCCGTGTTCCCGTTTGCTTCAACACCGTTGACCGACGAGCAGAAGAAGGAAATCTACCGGAACAGCCGTCGCGGCGTGCCGGTCGAACGGCTCGCCCGCACCTATTGCCGGACAAAGGCCAGCGTGTATCGCATTGTCTCGGAAATGCGGGCGCATCGGCTTTTAGAGCAGCCGATCGAGTACATGGACAGTCCCGAGTTCCACAAATCGAACGCGGAAACGCTGATCATGGGTGCTCCGCCGGTGGCCGCCCGCTTGGACGGCCGCGTCAAGGCGCCGCCGGGGTTGCCGCCGTACCTGGCAAGTCTGTATTCGATTCCGCTTTTGACGCGCGAACAGGAAGCGTACTACTTCAGGAAGATGAATTACCTGAAGTTCAAAGCGGCCAGGCTGCGCGACAAGTTGGACAAAACGCGGCCAGTTGTCCGCGGTATGGACCAGATCGAGGAATTGTTGGACAAGGCGGTCGAGATCAAGAACTTTCTGATTCGCAGCAACCTGCGGTTGGTGGTCTCGATTGCCAAGCGGCACATCAAGCCGACCAGCAACTTTTTCGAGATGGTCAGCGACGGGAATATGTCGCTCATTCGTGCGATCGAGAAATTCGACTACACGAAGGGGAACAAGTTCTCGACGTACGCCACCTGGGCCATCATGAAGAACTTTGCCCGCTCGATTCCGGCGGAGCACAGCTTGCTTGAACGGTTTCGCACCGGCAAGGAAGAGGTGTTTCAGCACTCGACCGAGAAGCGGGGGGATCAATTCCGCGAGGAATTGGTCAACCAGCGGCAGCGGCAGATGATCATGGGAATTCTGGGTCAACTCGACGATCGGGAGAAGGACATCATCATGTTCCGCTACGGTTTGAGCCAGGGGGCCGAGCCGCAGACATTGGAACAGGTGGGGACCCGTCTCGGCGTGACGAAAGAGCGGATCCGCCAACTGGAAGCCCGGGCACTGCGAAAACTGCGTAAGATCGCCCAGGACGACAAGTTGGAAATACCGGGGGAATGAGTCTGGCGTCTGGGGTCCGGAGTCCGGCGTCGAAAACGGCGACAGCCTGATCCCTGGCCAAACGGCAAAAAGAGGCGAGTTTGGTCGCGAATCGGTGGTTCGCGACCAATTGCCTTTTTGACACCGGACGCCGGACGGTCGACGCCAGACGCTTCACGTCGTTTCTCCCTTGCAACACTCAAGTTGCATGATATATTCAGCAGCTTGTTTGCGGAGGCGACAGACCCGCTAGCGTAGCTCAATTGGTAGAGCCCCGGTTTTGTAAACCGGTGGTTGTGGGTTCAAGTCCCTCCGCTAGCTTCCGGGAGTTAGTGGGCGATCATTCGCTGCAGCATGCCCCCAGGTGATCGATCCGATTGATCAGCTATCAGGGAGGCCCAGGCGCTGGACGGCGGTCGGATACTGGTAGTTGGTCTCAAGGACTTTGATCACGAGGAAATTGGTCACAGGAAGTCGATCAGTTTGAACGAGGGGGAATGCCCGAGTGGCCAAAGGGGCCAGACTGTAAATCTGGTGGCATAGCCTTCGAAGGTTCGAATCCTTCTTCCCCCACTGTTGGTTGCGGGCGTAGCTCAATGGTAGAGCTCCAGCCTTCCAAGCTGGTGGTGTGGGTTCGATTCCCATCGCCCGCTTTGCCGAAAAGCCCACGGAAAGCGTTCCGCGGGCTTAGAAAGAGTGACGAGAGAGCGAACGAATCAACAACAGTTTCGTGCTGTGGGCGAACCCGCTGCTGTAGCTCAGTTGGTAGAGCGCTTCCTTGGTAAGGACGAGGTCATGGGTTCAAGTCCCATCAGCAGCTTTTTTTCCGCCGCGAGCATCACACAGAAGCGTAAAAACAGTAAAAACGAAGGTTCAGTAAAACTCAGACAGCCATCAACGGTTTGAAGAGAGGGAGATAAAGCAGAAATGGCCAAGGCGAATTTTGAGCGTAAAAAGCCGCACGTCAACGTGGGTACGATCGGTCACATCGACCACGGCAAGACGACCCTGACGGCCTCCATCCTGGCGGTCCAGTCGACCAAGGGATTGGCCAACATGAAGTCGTATTCCGATATCGCCAAGGGCGGTACCGTCCGCGACGAAACGAAGACGGTGACGATCTCCGTCAGCCACGTCGAATACGAATCGCCCAAGCGACACTATGCCCACATCGACTGTCCGGGTCACGCCGACTATATCAAGAACATGATCACCGGCGCCGCCCAGATGGACGGTGCGATCCTCGTCGTTTCAGCGGCCGACGGTCCGATGCCGCAGACCCGCGAACACATCCTGCTGGCCCGCCAGGTCGATGTGCCCGCCCTCGTCGTGTTCTTGAACAAGTGCGACCTGGTCGACGACGCGGAGCTGCTCGAGCTGGTCGAGATGGAAATCCGCGAGCTGTTGAACAAGTACGACTTCCCCGGGGACGATGTGCCGATCATTCGCGGCAATGCCAAGGGTGCGCTCGACAATCCGGCCGATCCGAAGTTCAACAAGTGCATCGGCGATCTGATGGACGCGCTCGACGCGTACATTCCGGACCCGGTCCGCACGGCCGACAAGGCGTTTTTGATGGCGATCGAAGACGTGTTCTCGATCGAAGGTCGTGGAACGGTCGTCACCGGCCGTATCGAGCAGGGCAAAGTGAAGGTCGGCGAGAAGGTCGAGTTGATTGGTCTCAAGGACACGGTGGAAACGACCTGCACGGGCGTCGAAATGTTCAACAAGACCCTCGACGAAGGCATGGCCGGTGACAACGTCGGTATCCTCCTGCGTGGCGTGAAGAAGGACGACGTCGAGCGCGGCCAGGTGCTCGCGGCGCCCAAATCGATCACTCCGCACACGAAGTTCGAGGGCGAAGTCTACGTGTTGAGCAAAGAGGAAGGCGGCCGTCACACGCCGTTCTTCAGCGGTTACCGTCCGCAGTTTTATTTCCGTACGACCGACGTCACGGGAACGACGGCCCTCTTGGGCGGGGCGGAAATGTGCATGCCGGGCGACAACGTCAGCGTCGACGTTGAGCTGGGCAAGCCGATCGCCATCACGGAAGGCAGCCGTTTCGCCATTCGCGAAGGCGGCAAGACGGTGGGTTCGGGCGTGGTGACGAAAGTCGTCGCCTAAAGTCCGGTCCCCCTCAGCCCCAACCCCTCTTCCTCCGGGGGAGAGGGGAGCAATGCGGTGCTTTGGGGGTAGTGGTTTTTTGAGTCAATATAGAGTCCCGCATCCCTGTCTTTCTCCCCTCGCTTACATCGCGGTGGGAGAGGGGCCGGGGGTGAGGGGTAATTCCTTAATGAGGTGAATCGTGCCTCGCGAATTTGTCTGGTTGGAATGCAGCGAGACGGGACTGCGGAACTATCGCGTGCCGAAAGAGACCCGTGGAACCGAACGTTTGGAACTGATGAAGTATTGTCCGAAACTTCGTCGGCACACGCTGCACAAGGAATCGCGAAAGAAGTAGCGAGCGCCCACCGGTGCGACTGTTACGGGTGTAGCTCAATTGGCAGAGCACCGGATTCCAAATCCGGCGGTTGGGGGTTCAATTCCCTCCGCCCGTGCTTTGGTGGAATTTCCGCGGTGAGGGATCAGGGCGGAGATGGGAGATCCGTCGGGGATTGTCGACGCGGATCTCGAAAACGTAACTCGAACCGAATCGAACGAGCGACATGGCCAAAAACGATGCGATTGGCGGGTTCTGGACGTCCTTGCTGTCGCTTGGACTGTACAAGCGCACGCAAGGAAAACGCGTCAGGCAAACCACGGGCGCCCTGATCGTCGTGTGGGGATGGTTCGGCTGCTGGAGCCTCTCCAACGGCCCGCTTTTGGATTACCGCCGCGAGATCCGCTTCGGAATTCCGCTGGTGCTGGCGGCGTTGATTGGCTGGTTCGCGTACCGGCTGGTCAACATGCCTCAGTTTGCCGACTTCCTGATCGCCGTAGAGGCCGAGATGAAGAAAATCTCGTGGCCCAGCCTGCAGGAGTGCTTCCGGGCGGCGGCCGTGGTGATCGTGATGATGTTCTTTCTGGCCGCGGTGCTTTTCGTATACGACGAATTGTGGATCAAGCTGTTTCAGGCGATCGGGGTCTTGCGCACCTGAGCTCGGCCGGACGCGGCGCGGAAAAGAATTGCAGAGTGTCGTCTAGCAGGTGATTTGCGATTGGGGCATTCGAGAGCGGGGCGGAATGTCCGGCCAGCATTCAGGTTTCGTCGCAAAATGACCCGAATTGATCCCCGTCTTGCTTGAAAAATTGTGTTCGCCAAAGGATGATGCAGGTTCGCTTTCGCGCACCGTCTGCGGTCGGGTTCTAGGGGGTCGGGATCATCGTGGTCGCGCTGTATCGTTCGCCAGTGGAAACGTCCGGGAAGCCTGCAATGGATGAACACTCGGATGCCGTCGTTCCGCCGGCAGACGATGAGATGCGTTGGTACGTGCTCAAGGTGCAGAGCAATCGCGAGAAATCGATTCGCGACTCGCTCTTAAGGCGAATCAAGCGAGAGGGCCTGGAAGAGAAGTTTGGCGAAATCATCATTCCCACAGAGAAGGTGAAGGAAGCCAAGGGGGGTAAGACGCGGGTCACGGAGCGAAAGCTCTATCCCGGATACATCATGGTCCAGATGATCCTGAATGAGGAAACCTGGTACCTGGTGCACGACACGAGCGGCGTCGGCGACTTCACGGGGGCGGCCGGCAAGCCGAGCCCGATGGATCAGGCCGAAATTGATCGCATGCTCGGTCGCAAGATCAACGCGGAAGTGGAACCGCAGAAAATCAAAATCAATCTGGCTCGTTCGGACGCGGTAAAGATCAAGGAGGGGACCTTCGAGAGCTTCGAGGGGACCGTCGAGGCGATCGACGAAGAACACGGGAAGATCACGGTTTTGATCGAAATCTTCGGCCGCTCGACACCGGTCGAATTGGAATACTGGCAGGCTGAGAAAGTGTGATCCGTAGTGTTGGTCCAATTCGGGCCAATTCGGGTTGGACCAATTCGCGATGCGAGCGCGATTCGACTGAGCTCGCCGAAGTCCGGCCCAACAGGATCAAAACGGATTACCAGCGAGGCGGGAGTTAATGGCTAAGAAAAAACAAGTCACGGCGATGGTGAAGCTGCAGGCGACGGGGGGCCAGGCGACCCCGGCGCCTCCGGTCGGTACGGCGCTCGGTCCGCACGGCGTCAACATCGGCCAGTTCGTGCAGCAGTTCAATGAAAAGACGCGCGATCAGATGGGGACCACGATTCCCGTCATCATCACAATCTACAGCGATCGCTCGTTCGAGTTCATCCTCAAGAGCCCGCCGGCTTCAGTGTTGTTGAAGCAAGCGGCCCAGATCGCCAAGGGATCGGCCAGCGCCAAGGCCCAGAAGGTCGGCGTGGTGACGCAAAAGCAGGTCATGGAGATCGCCAAGCGGAAGTTCGACGACCTCAACGCACCGAATTTGGAACACGCGGCACGAATCATCGCCGGCACGGCGCAGCGTCGGTCTCGAGATCGTGGACTAGGAAGAGAAGGATGAAGGATGAAGGCGGAAGGATGAACCAGAGGGCAGGCAAATCCTGCATTTTGTCTGGCTCATCCTTCATCCTTCCGCCTTCATCCTTGAGTTGAGAGCTGACGAGGGGTCGGAAAAAGACGGCAGAAAGACTCAAAAACCGATGGCCAAACATTCCAAGCGATTTGAATTCCTGTTCAAGAAGGTCGAAAACCTGGGCGCGGTCGACGTGGCGACGGCGGTCAAGACGCTCAAGGGGCTCGAGCCCTCATTGCCGTCGAACATCAAGCCGGTGAAGTTCGATCAGACGGTGCAGGTCGCGATGCGTTTGGGGATCGATCCCAAGCAGGCCGACCAGCTCGTCCGGGGCTCGATCGTTTTCCCGCACGGCATTGGCAAATCGAAGCGCGTGCTCGTCTTCGCCCAGGGCAACAACGCCGACATTGCCAAGGCCTCGGGCGCCGAACACGTCGGCGGCAAGGACCTCGCGGACAAGATCAAAGAGGGTTGGACCGATTTCGACGTAGCCATCGCCACACCCGACATGATGGGCATCGTCGGCCCGCTGGGAAAAGTGCTTGGCCCTCGCGGGCTGATGCCTTCGCCGCGTGCCGGCACCGTGACGCAGGACGTGGCCAATGCCGTCAAGGAATACAAGGCGGGTAAGGTCGAGTTCCGCTGCGACAAGGACGGCAATGTGCACTGCATCGTGGGCAAGCTGTCGTTTTCCGAGTCGCAGCTCGTGGACAACATTGACGCCCTGCTGAGATACATCAACCAGATCAAGCCAGCGTCGTCGAAGGGTGTTTACGTTCGCAATGTTTCACTCTCCGCGACGATGATGCCCGGGATCACGATCGCCGCATAAACCACCACCACGAGCCGCCGGGTGCATTCCGGCGGGGAATCGCGACGCCGCGAGACGGAAGAAATCATGGGCAAGCAGATGAAGGAAATGTTGATCGGGGAAGTGAGCGCCCGCCTCAAGGGGGTTCGCGATATTCTTGCCCTCGATGCGTCGAAGCTCGACGGAGTGACCGCCAACAAGCTCCGCCTGGCGATGCGCAAGAAAAACATCTCGGCACTCACGGTTCGGAACAAGCTGGCCAAGAAAGCGCTCAACGACGCGGGCTTGAACGGCCTCGATGGAGTGCTCGAAGGGCCGACGACGCTCGTTTGGGGCGGTGAGGACATTGTCGCGCTTTCCAAGGAAATCGCGAAATGGGCCAAGGAGATCGAGCCGCTCAAGATCAAGGGGGGCACGACTGAAGGCACCGCTCTTTCTGCGGAGACGGTGGACGCGCTGAGCAAGAGCCCGGGTCGTTTGGAACTGATCGGCCAGATTATCACCTTGATGACCAGTCCGGGCGCTCGGTTGGCCGGTGCCTTGTTGGGACCGGGCGGAAAACTTGCCAGCCAGGTCAAAAAGATTTCCGAGAAGGAAGAGGGTGCCGCGCCCGCCGAAGCGCCGGCGGCCGCAACATAAAGAAGACACCGCGGGCCGCATGCCCGCGTGAAGGATATTGCGGGCCGAACGCCCGCAGGCGGACGGGTGTCCGCACTTGGGGAAGTAATTGACGCAGTAACCTGGGGGGTCGTGTTCTCGAGTTTTTCGGGAGCGGATTTGAAACCGACGAGAAAGGGAACGAGACGATGTCGACAGCGGTGGCGGAGTTCGATGCAGCAACGAAAGAGCTTGGAGATAAAATTGCCGGTCTGACGCTGCTGCAGGCCAAGCACGTCGCAGACTATCTCAAGGATGTTCACGGAATCGAGCCGGCGGCTGGCGGTGCGGTGATGATGGCTCCGGGCGGCGGCGCCGCCGCTGCGCCGGTCGAAGAGAAGACCGAGTTCGACGTGATTTTGACCGCCTTCGGCGACAACAAGATCAACGTCATCAAGGTCGTTCGGGCGGCGACGAGCCTCGGATTGAAGGAAGCCAAGGACCTGGTGGAAGGTGCGCCCAAACCGGTCAAGACCGGTCTGGCCAAGGCCGACGCCGAGAAGCTCAAGGCCGAGCTCGAAGGCGCCGGTGCGAAAGTCGAAATCAAGTAATCGTCCGCAGCAAAGTCGTAGTCACAGCGAACCGGGCCGGCCGGTTGTTTCGGCCGGCTCCGATCCGAGTCACGGTGTTCGAGATACCTACGGTCCTCCGCAACCCTACGGTCATCGAAAAACCGTCATGGCGCTGGCCGCTTGCAAACGTTGCCCGTGCAGTGTGCGCCCCGGGTCCGTCTCGCGTTATGTCCGGCGACAACGGAAAGAGAGCTCAGCATGCCTGTACCCTCTGATCGGTACATTAAATCCCAGGCCGTCCGCAATCTAGGAGTCGTCCGCAACGATTTTGAAATCAGCGATCTGACGCGAATTCAGACGGAGTCGTACGCCCGTTTCCTGCAGCTCGAGCGCGGTCCCCGCGAGCGCAAGAGCCAGGGACTCGAAGAGATCCTCCGCGAAGTCTTTCCGATCGAAAGCTACGACGGGCAGTACCGGCTCGAGTATATTCGCTATGAGCTGGGTAAGCCCCGCTACACGCCGACGGAATGCCGGCAGCTGCGGCTGACGTACGGCCGGCCTTTCCGTGTCTGGCTGCGGCTCCTCAAAGAGCAGCCGATCGAGGAAGAGGTCTACCTCGGCGACATGCCGATCATGCTGGGCGGCGGCGAGTTCATCATCAACGGTGCCGAACGCGTCGTGGTGAGCCAGCTGCACCGCTCGCCGGGCGTCGACTTCGTGCTCAGCTCCGAGCCGGGCGAAAAGAAGAACTACTCGTGCCGCATCATTCCCGAGCGCGGCAGCTGGATCGAACTGGTCGTCAGCAAGAAAGAGGCCCTGGGCGTCCGCATCGACCAGAGCGGCAAATTCTCGGCAATGACCCTGTTGCGGGCCATGTCTCCCGACTACTCGACCGACTCATCGTTGATCCGGCTGTTTTACGAGACGACCAAGGTGAAGGTCTCCAAGGGCGATTCGCACGCCGAATTTGTCGGCAAGATCGCCGTGGACGACATCGCCTATCCGTCGAAGAACGAGCGCGCGGGCGAGATCATCTGCGAATGCGCCCATGCGATCACCGAAGAGCAAGCCAACGAAATGGCCGAGGCGGGGGTCAAGTCGATCGAAGTCATCGCCAAGGTCGGCGATATGATGGTCCTCAACAGCATCATGGAAGATCGGGCCGGCTACGCGGCGGCGTCGAAGGAAATCACGCCCAGCCACGAGGCCGCTCTCCTGCGAATTTATCAGCGGCTGCGTCCCGGCAATCCACCGCAGTTGGAAAAGGCGACCGATCTCTTCCGCGAGAAATTTTTCGACGTCAACCGCTACCGGTTGGGCCGCGTCGGCCGCTTCCGCATCAACCGCAAGTTCGCGCAGGACATTCCCGACTCGGAAATGACGCTGAAGGCGGAGGATTTCGTCAACGCGATCCGCTATCTCGTGCGGCTGCGCAGCGACGATCAGGACGCGCAGGTCGACGACATCGACAACCTGGGCAATCGCCGCTTGCGGACGATCGATGAGTTGGCCTCCGACGAAATCCGCAAAGGCTTCCTCAAGCTCCGCCGCACCGTGCAGGAGCGGATGAGCCTGAAGGACGTCGAGGAAATGTCGCCTCGCACGCTGATCAATCCCAAGAGCGTTTCCGCGGCGATCGAGTATTTCTTCGGCCGCAGCGAACTCTCGCAGGTCGTCGACCAGACCAATCCGCTGTCGATGCTCACGCACGAGCGGCGGTTGAGTGCCCTGGGCCCCGGCGGCCTCAACCGCAAGCGGGCCGGCTTCGAAGTGCGCGACGTGCACATTTCGCACTACGGCCGCATCTGCCCGATCGAGACGCCTGAAGGCACCAACATCGGTCTGATCTCGAGCTTGAGCATTTTCGCCAAGGTCGACGACTACGGCTTTTTGATTACGCCGTACCGCAAGGTCGACAACGGCAAGCTCACGGATGAGATCGAGTGGTTGCGTGCCGACGAAGAGGCTTCGTCGTACGTTGCGCCGGCCGACACGCTGATCGAAAAGGGCAAGATTGCCGAAGAGCGCGTGTTGGCCCGTTATCGCAACGACGTGCATTGGGCAAACTCGAAAGAGGTCAAGTACATCGACGTCGCGCCGTGCCAGATGGTCGGCGTCTCGGCGGGATTGATTCCGTTCCTCGAGCACGACGACGCCAACCGGGCCCTGATGGGCTCGAACATGCAACGGCAAGCCGTGCCCCTATTGATCGCCGAGCCTCCCTTGGTCGGTACCGGTTTGGAAAGAGCGGTGGCCGAGAACTCGGGGATGGTGATCCGTGCCGAACGGGCCGGTCGCGTGAGCTATGTCGACGCGAATGTTGTCGAGATCGAGGGCAAGCGCTATCCGATGCGCAAGTTCACGGGGCTCAACGAGCGGACATGCCTCAATCAACGGCCGATCGTCAAGGTCGACCAGCGCGTGAAGAAGGGGGACGTGCTTTGCGATAGCGCGGCCACTCGCGACGGCGAATTGTCGCTGGGCGCAACGCACTCGTGGCCTTCATGTCGTGGGAAGGCTACAACTTCGAGGATGCGATCATTCTGTCCGAACGCCTGGTGGCGGACGACGTTTATACGTCGATCCACATCGACGAGTTCGACGTCGAAATTCGCGAGACGAAGCTCGGCCGCGAGGAGTTCACTCGCGACATTCCCAACGTGAGCGAAAAGGCCCTGCGTCACCTCGACGAAGAGGGCATCGTCCGCGTCGGCACTCGGGTGGAGCCGGGCGATATTCTCGTGGGCAAGGTTTCGCCCAAGGCGAAGTCCGAGCTGACGCCCGAAGAAAAGCTGCTGCATGCCATCTTTGGGCGGGCCGGCGAAGACGTGAAGAACGAATCGCTCGAAGTGCCCAGCGGCGTGGAAGGCATCGTGATTCACACCGAGCGGTTCTCCCGCCGCATGAGCCTATCGGAACTCGAACGCAAGAAGTTCGAGCAGGACCTCAAGAAGGCCGAGCAGAACGGCAACAAGGCGATCCGCACGGCGTTCCTCGAGTTCTCGAAGGAATTTGAAAAGGTCCTCGGCAAGCACCTGGCGGCCGACGATGGGCGCGAACTTCGCTCGATCGAAGACGACGACAAATTCGTCGCCGATTACGCGCAGAACTTCCCCAAAACGTTCGAGGACATGGATCTCCGCAGCCCGCAAAAGAAAGCGGACTTGAAGAAGCTGCTGAAGGAGACGTGGAGTCCCGTCGAGGACGCGATCGACGTTCGCGACCAGGCGCTCAACAGCATGAAGCGCGGCGACGAGCTGCCCAGCGGCGTGCTGCAGATGGTCAAGGTCTACGTCGCGTCGAAGCGGCAGATCTCGGTCGGGGACAAGATGGCCGGCCGTCACGGCAACAAGGGCGTGATCTCGAAGATCCTGCCCGCCGAGGATATGCCATTCCTCGAGGACGGAACCCCGGTCGACATCATTTTGAATCCACTCGGCGTTCCCAGCCGAATGAACGTGGGACAAATTCTCGAGACGCACCTCGGGTGGGCGGCTTCCAAGCTGGGCTTCCACGCGGTTTGCCCCGTGTTCGACGGTGCGAGCGAAGAGGCCATCAAAGATGCCCTCGCACAATCCGGCCTGCCCGCGGACGGCAAGTCGGTGCTTTACGACGGCCGCACCGGTGAGGAGTTTGAGCAACGCGTCACCGTCGGCATGATCTACATGCTCAAGCTGCACCACCTGGTCGACGACAAGGTGCACGCACGGGCGACCGGCCCGTACTCGCTCATCACGCAACAGCCGCTGGGCGGCAAGGCGCGGTTCGGCGGTCAGCGATTCGGAGAAATGGAAGTCTGGGCACTCGAGGCCTACGGCGCCGCCTTCATTCTGCAAGAACTGCTGACCGTGAAGAGCGACGACGTCGAGGGCCGCACGAAGATTTACGAATCCATGGTCAAGGGCGAGAACACGCTCGAAGCCGGGACCCCCGCGAGCTTCGACGTGCTCTGCAACGAAATCCGCGGCCTGTGCCTCAATATCCAATTGGAAAAGAATTCACTGTAGGAAGTGGCGAATCCGTCATTCCGAACTTATAGGAGCGACACGTGAGCGTTGCTGAAACCAATTACGATCGCATCAACGACTACGGTTCGGTGAAGATCGGTCTGGCCAGCTCGCACGACATCCGCAGCTGGTCCTTCGGCGAAGTGAAAAAGCCCGAAACGATCAACTACCGCACCTACCGTCCCGAGCGCGACGGTCTGTTCTGCGAGCGTATTTTCGGACCGGAAAAAGACTGGGAATGCGCCTGCGGCAAGTACCGCGGGATGAAATACAAGGGCATGATCTGCGACCGCTGCGGCGTCAAGGTGACGCATAGCCGCGTTCGTCGCAAGCGAATGGGTCACATCGAGCTGGCCGCGCCCGTCGTGCATATCTGGTTTTTCAAGTCGATGCCCAGCCGGTTGGGTGCGCTCTTGAACATGAAGACGACCTCGCTCGAGAAGGTCGTTTACTTCCAGGACTATGTCGTCATCGATCCGGGCGATACGCCGCTGCGTGCCTGCCAGCTCCTCACCGAAGAAGAAGCTCGCCAGGCCCGCGCCAAATACGGCGAAGAGTCGTTCGAGATCGATATGGGGGCCGAAGCGGTCAAAAAGCTCCTGCAGAAGCTCAATCTGGTCGAGTTGTCGGTCACGCTCCGCGCCGAACTCAAGCAGACCAACAGCCAGCAAAAGGCGAAGGATCTGATCAAGCGGCTCAAAGTGGCCGAAGCGCTTCGGGACAGCGAAAACAAGCCGGAATGGATGGTGCTCGACGTCATTCCGGTCATCCCCCCCGACCTGCGGCCGCTGGTCTTGCTCGACTCGGGCAATTTCGCCACCAGCGACCTGAACGACCTTTATCGCCGAATCATCAACCGCAACAACCGGCTCAAGAAGCTCGTCGACCTCAACGCACCCGAGGTGATCGTGCGCAACGAAAAGCGCATGCTGCAGCAGTCGGTCGACGCGCTTTTCGACAACAACCGCTGCAAGCGGCCGGTCTTGGGCTCGTCGAACCGTCCGCTCAAGTCGCTCACCGACATGATCAAAGGCAAGCAGGGCCGCTTCCGCGAAAACCTGCTTGGAAAACGCGTCGACTACTCGGCGCGAAGCGTAATCGTCGTCGGCCCCGAGCTCAAGCTGCATCAGTGCGGTTTGCCCAAGAAGATCGCACTGGAACTGTTCCAGCCCTTCGTGATCCGCCGGCTCAAGGACCTGAATCACGCCGACACGATCAAGAGCGCAAAGCGCATGCTCGAGCGGCGCGACGAAGAGGTGTGGGATATCCTCGACGAGGTCATCACCAATCACCCCGTCCTGTTGAACCGAGCCCCCACGCTGCACCGGATGGGCATCCAGGCCTTTGAACCGGTCCTGATCGAAGGCAACGCGATCAAGATCCACCCGCTGGTTTGCAAGGGGTTCAACGCCGACTTCGACGGCGACCAAATGGCCGTGCACTTGCCCCTCTCGATCGAGGCGCAGGTCGAAGCCACCACGCTGATGATGTCGACCAACAACATCTTCAGCCCGGCCAACGGACAGCCGATCATCAGCGCGTCTCAGGACATCGTCATGGGTTGCGCATATCTCACCCTCAAGCGGCCCGATCGCTTGGGAGAGGGAATGATCTTCACGTCGCCGGCCGAGGTTTTCATGGCCCTTGCGCAAGGCAAGGTCGTTCGCCACGCCATCGTCAAGGTGCGCCTGCCGAAGGAAAAGACCGTCAAAGGCGAAGGGGCCGAGGATTACAAGCCGGGCCGCCTCGTGACGACGACGGTGGGCCGCGTGATGTTTAACGACGTGCTGCAGCCGCAGATGGCGTTCTACAACATGTCGATGAAAGGTCGCGACCTCGCGAACGTGATTTCCGACTGTTACCAGCTGCTGGGGCGAAAAGCCACGATCGAGCTCTTGGACAACATGAAGGAGCTCGGTTTCCACCAGGCGACGCAAAGCGGAATGTCGTTTGCCGCCAGCGACCTCAAGACCGCTCCGAACAAGGACAAGGTCATCGGCGAGGCCGAGACATCGGTGCTCAAGCAGCAAAAGCTGTTCGAGAAGGGCGTCATCACCAACCAAGAACGCTATAACCAAGTGCTCGATACGTGGACGCACGCTCGCGAGCTCATCACCAAGTCGATGATGCACGAGCTCGAGCACGACTACCGCGACAACGGCCACTACGTGAACCCGCTCTTCCTGATGGCCAACTCGGGTGCCCGCGGCGGCGTCGAGCAAATGCGTCAGCTGGCCGGCATGCGTGGTTTGATGGCCAAGCCGAGCGGCGAAATCATCGAGACGCCGATTAAGGCCAACTTCCGCGAAGGCCTGACCGTGCTCGAGTATTTCAGCTCGACCCACGGGGCCCGCAAAGGTCTGGCCGATACGGCCCTCAAGACGGCCGACAGCGGTTACCTCACCCGCAAGCTGGCCGACATCTGCCAGAACATGGTCGTGACCACGGAGGACTGCGGCACCACGAAGGGCATCACCCGCGGTGTTGTCTATCGCGGCGAAAAGGTCGAGGTCAGCCTCGCCGACGCGATCCGCGGTCGCGTGAGTCGTACCAACATCGTCAACCCGATCACCGATGAAGTCATCGTTCGGGAAGACGAACTGATCACGATCAAGGTCGCTCGCAAGATCGAGGACATGGGCCTGGAGAAGATCCAGGTCCGCAGTCCGATGACTTGCGAAGCGACGCTCGGAATTTGCCGGCTGTGCTACGGAATGGACCTCTCGACCGGAAACCTGGTTGAGGAGGGCCTGGCCGCGGGCATCATCGCCGCCCAGAGTATCGGCGAGCCGGGTACGCAGCTCACGATGCGAACGTTCCATATCGGCGGTGCGGCCTCGATCGACGTGCACGAGAACGAGATTCGCACCCGCCGGGCGGGCCGCGTCCGCTTCGCCCGCATTCGCTGCGTGGTGAACCAGGAAGGCAAGAACGTCGTGCTCACGCGAAACGGCGAGATCATCATTCTCGACCCGAAGGAGCGCGAGCTCGAAAACTACACCGTTCCCAACGGTGCCACGCTGCTCGTTGCCGAGGACGAAGAAATCGAAGTCGGTCGAGTGCTGTGCCAGTGGGATCCGCACTCAGTCCCCATTCTGGCCGAAGTCGGCGGTAAGGTCCGCTTCGAGGACTGCATCGAAGGCCGGTCGATCCGGTCCGAGCGCGAGGCTTCGGGCAACCTGCGGCGAACGGTCATCGAGCACAAGGGCGACCTGCATCCGCAGATCATCCTGGAAGACTCCGCCGGCAAGATCCTCGACTTCTACTACCTGCCCGAGCGGGCCACGGTCGAGGTCCAGGAAGCCCAGACGATCACGGCCGGCTCCATCCTCGCCAAGAACCCGCGTGAAGCGACCGGCACCCAGGACATCGTCGGTGGTCTGCCCCGCGTTACCGAACTCTTCGAGGCTCGCAAGCCGAAAGATCCGGCCATCATCGCCGAGATCGACGGCGAGGTGGAACTCGTCGCCGAGAAGAAGCGCGGCAAACGAATCATCGTCGTCAGAGGGGACGACAACACCGAGGTCGAACACATCATTCCGCACGGCAAGCAGTTGTTGGTGCACGCAAACGACCGTGTGCGAGCGGGTGACGCGCTCGTCCGCGGGCCGCTCGTGCCTCACGACATTTTGCGAGTCAGCGGTGCGGAAGCCGTTCAGCAATACCTGCTGCACGAAATCCAGAACGTGTACCGCTCGCAGCGCGTGGAAATCGACGACAAGCACATTGAGATCGTCATTGCCCAGATGCTGCGGAAGCTCAAGATCGAGGACGTCGGCGATTCGACCATGTTGCCGGGCATTGTGATCGACAAGTTCGAGTTCCGCAGAACCAACGAGCAGTTGATGGATTGCGGCAGGATCACCGAACCGGGGGATACCGAGTTCCAGATCGGCGACATCGTTCCGTTGGCGACGCTCGATGAGGTCAACGCCCAAGTCGAGGCCGCCGGTCAGAATCCGGCGAAATCGACGAAGCCGCGTCCCGCAACGGCGAGCATCCAGCTCTTGGGAATCACCAAGGCGGCCGTGCAGAGCGAAAGCTTCATCTCGGCGGCCAGCTTCCAGGAGACGACCAAGGTGCTCACTGAAGCGGCTCTGGCCAGCAAGGTCGACAACCTCGTCGGCCTCAAGGAAAACGTGATCCTCGGCCACTTGATCCCGGCGGGAACCGGATTCCACACGCACCAGGAAGCCGAAGTCCGCATTCGTCCCGAGGCTCTGCAAGAGTTGCGGGCCGAAAAAGAACGCATCTCGGCGGCTCGGCTCGCGCTCCTTACGGAGAACGAACCGCCGCAAAGCGCAAGCCCGGCCGGAGGCAATTGATCCGGTGCCTTGATCCGCCTTTCGGTCGAGATCAATGGCCCGTTAGATGCCGATTCACAAAGTCGCGAGCCGTCTCATAGGCGGCCGCGACTTTTTTTGGATCGCCGCCGGGAAGGCCGTGTCCCGCGTTGGGAACCAGGATCAACTGGTGCTCGACTCCGACCCGCGTGAGTTCCTTGTCCATTTGGACCGATTGTTCGAACGGAACGTCGGTGTCGCGCGTGCCGTGGATGAGCAGCGTCGGCGGATAGTCTTTAGTGACATTTCGGACCGGGCAGTACGGCGTGAGCGCCTGGTCTTGAGTCCGCGGATCGATGCCCGCCACATTGGTCGTCCAGAGGCCCTGCTGACGGCAGAAGAGATAGAAGCGGCCGGGGCCGCGGTCGGCTCGCCTGCGATCGGTCACGGCAGGCCCGTTCACGCCCTTCCACGCGTCCTCCTGTGAAACCAGCGGCTGCTCGCGGTAGAACGCGCTCGGTTTGATGTACCAATCGCCGGCGATGTCGCCGTACCCCCAGAACGAGACGAGCGCCGCCGGGCGCGGTTTCACACAAAAGCCGCTCATGAGCGTCAGATAGCCGCCGGCTGAGCCGCCGGCGACGGCAACCCGCTGGGTGTCGATATTGAACAGCTTCGGCCCTTCGGCATGCAGCCAGGTCCAAGCGTCGCGCAGATCGTCGATGATGGCGGGGAGTTTCGTTTCCGGTGCGAGGCGATAATCGATCGAGACGATCGCGTAGCCCCTTTTGAGGAGCAACGGCTTCAACCGCCGATCGATGCCGCCGCGATCGCCCATGATGAGCGCGCCGCCGTGGATCCAAAACAGGACCGGCCATTCGTGCGTTTCGCCGTGCGGCTGTGCGGCCGGCAGGTAGACGTCGGCTTTGATCTCGAGAGTGCCGACTTTCTTATAAGTGTACGTGCGACGGATCGGGCCCGGCTCGTCGACGTCTCGTTTCTGTTCCGGCTCGGCGGCGAAAAGTTCTCTCAAGCCGGCAGCCGCGCTCAGCGAAGCCACGGCGAGCGCATCCAGAAAGTCACGCCGAGCGCAGCGACTGGAATCGGCATTCATCGAAATCCCCCTACCGCTTGGGTGCGGCCACCTCGTCCCAGGAATGGATGCCGATCACGGGAAGGGCGAAGCGAAACGCGTCTTCCCATTCCGGCGTGTCGGCCAGTCGAAAGACTTCGTAGATTTTTTTCTTCGATTCAGGGGTCGCAATGCTGTCTTTTCGCCGGGTCCATAAGCCGAGTCGCAAACCGCCTTCCTGCGCATGGTCGACATGCCGGTTCAGGATAAAGGCGTCGATCCCGTCGAGACGAGACGCTTTGATCCATCCGTAGCAGTAGCCGGCTGCTTGCAGGGTCTGGCCATCGGGGCCATCGGGCGTGTGGAAACCCTCTTCGGAGAGGATGACGCGCCGCGGTTTTCCATGACAGAGCATTTCCGGCCGGCGGATGTACGCCGTGAGCTGTTCGAGATTCTTGAAGGTGATCTTTGGCGTGTCGGCGGTTGGCCGGGCATCTTTGTCGCGCCAAGTTCGCGGATCGAAGAGGTTGGCCGGATACGGGTGAAAGGCGACGTGCCAGTCGAAGTCCCCCTCGGTCTTGGAGAGGCGGTTCATTTCGTCGAGCAAAGCGCGGCCGGGACAGGCGCGGAGCGGATCCCGATTACCCTGGGCCGTCCAATGATGCTCAAGCGAAACGTAGACGCGGGCATCAGGAGAATGCCGGCGAACAGCCGAGTGTGCCAGGCGAATCGCGCGAAGATATTCGCGGGCGACTTTGGTCATCGGAGCTGGCCCAATGTTGTACCATTCGGCGTGCGAGTTGACCTCGTTGCCGATGATGTAACCGACAACGCGGCCAAATCGTTGATCGGGCCGCGAAAATCGCTCGGCCAGCATGCCGAGGCAAGCCTGAAAGTAACGGACTCCTTCCGGATCGGAGACGTTGAAGCCGGTGATGCCGTTCGGCGCCTCCTTGGCTTCCGCCGGCCGCACGATGCGGCTCAAGCGTGGTTCGCCGGTCGTCGTGGCGAGCAGGATCAGGTAGACCTTGACGCCCGCGTCGCTCAGCGGCTTAACGGCAATCGATTCGATCGCTCCACGATCAAAATAGTAGTCGTGGCCATCCATCCGGTACAGCAGGCTGTCCGGCTTGCTCTCGAGGTCGATGAGCGAAGTCAGGCTCACGTTGAGGGCCGCTTGCTTGATACCCAGCGCGAGCGCGTCGTCCACCATCTGCACCTGCAGGCCCTTGATGCTGACGGCCCGCGTTTTCTCCGGTCCGGCGGCACGGATTCGATAGGCCGCAGGGCAAAGGGAAGCCGCGAGCCAGAGCCCAGCAATCGCAATCCGACCCTGACGAAAACAGCTCGAAAATCGCATGAATCGATCTTGCCGGGAAAAAATGTGGGGAATTCGCCGACTCAAGAGAGGGCCGCAACGACGTGCTGGCCCATTTCCGCCGTGCTGACACTCGGGCCACCGCCGGCGATGTCTTTCGTGCGGTGGCCCTCGTCCAGAACGGAATTGACGGCCGTTTCAATAGCGGCAGCTTCCTGCTCCAGATCGAGCGAGTGCCGCAGGAGCATGGCGGCCGCCAGAATTGTCGCGAGCGGATTGGCGATTCCCTTGCCGGCTATGTCGGGGGCCGAGCCGTGAATCGGTTCGTAGAGTCCGGGGCCTGAGTCACCGAGCGATGCGGAGGGGAGCAGACCGAGCGATCCGGGAAGCATTGAGCCTTCGTCGGTGAGGATGTCGCCGAACATGTTTTCCGTGACGACAACGTCGAAATCGCGGGGCCGCGAGATCAAGTGCATGGCCATCGCGTCAACGAGGACGACGTCGTACTCGACGTCCGGAAACT
The DNA here is from genome assembly GCA_963752185.1 of uncultured Planctomycetaceae bacterium. GTDB lineage: Bacteria > Planctomycetota > Planctomycetia > Planctomycetales > Planctomycetaceae > DASPSM01. The sequence goes on from CAVVXK010000002.1 coordinate 264,677, forward strand.
CTTCGGACATGATGCGGGCGGCCACCTGCCGCCAGAGCCGCGAGACTTCGAGCACGTTGGCTTTGTCGACCGAAGTGACTTTGCTTCGGCGATTGCGGGCGAGTCTTGCGGCCAGTCGCACCACCCGCTCAATTTCGCCCGTCGAATAGATCATCGTGTTCCAGGCCTCTTCGCCGCTCGTGTGCGGCTGCCGGCCGGAGTCGCCGAAATAGAGGCCTCCCGTCAATTCGCGGATGAACAGAATGTCCACGCCCTCCACAATCTGCCGTTTGAGCGGCGAGGCGTCGACGAGTTGCCGGTGCGCGGTGATCGGACGCAGGTTGGCGAAGAGCTTGAGTTCCTTGCGGATCTTGAGGAGTCCGGCTTCGGGTCGCGTTTTTGCGCCGGGATCGTCCCATTTCGGGCCGCCCACGGCCCCCAACAAAATGGCTTGTGCGGAGCGGCATTCTTCGAGCGTTTCCTCCGGGAGGGGGCTCCCGCACTGGTCGATCGCACAGCCGCCGATAGGGCGCGTCACGAATTGGAAGGAGTGTCGGCTGCGTTTGGCGACGGCCGAGAGCACGCGCTCGGCCTGGTTGACGACTTCGGGGCCGATCCCGTCTCCGGGAAGCAAGACAATTTTGGCGTGCATGGTTTCGAAGGGTGGGGCATGAGTCGCGTGGCTAGCAGGCACCTCTTTGCCAGCACTAGCCACGAGGCACTGGCCACCAGCCACTCTAATCGGGCCGCGTTGGGCGTTCCAGGAATGGTCCAAACGCGAGAATCGTCGCAAACGGGGGGAGGCGGTCCGAATCGGCCAATCGTGCGCGAGGGAGTTCAAACCGCGCGCGATGGAAATCCGATAACAAATGCGGGCGCAGTCTTTCGAGCGGTTGTACGCTTCGGAACCCGGTCGGCAACCGACCGCGGACAATCTGGTGGTCGGACCGCCTTTGTCCAGGATGGCGGGACGGTTCGAAGATTCACGAGTCCAATCATGCTACCTATGTTGCGCGGCACGTTTTTCTCAATCGGAATGTTCATTACGCTGTGGGGAGTATCGCTGTTGTTCATCGACAAGCTGGTGCTCAACATGCCCGACGACGCGGCGGGGCGAAACCCCAATTTTCGCGGCATGTACCAGGGGAACCAACAGGCGTCAAAACAGAAAGTCATCGATCCGCCGGAGTGGGCCGCGTTCAGCTTGCTCTCAGTCGGCGCGGTGACGATGTTGTACGCTCTCGCGCTGCCTAAAAAGCAATAGTCCCCGTTCCGGGCTCGAACGCCGGCGAACTGCACGACCGCTCGGTCTCGAGTCGTGCAGTTTGCTCGTTGGCGGGCCGCGGCATGGCCGGCATGGGAACTGTCGCGTTCAACGCATCGCGCGATTGGCCGAATTTCAGGCCGGGGGCGAAAGTGCGTTCCACGCGTTTTCGTGCGTGTACGCCCTTTCCCGGCTCCATAGGCTGGCGGCCCGCTTGATTCGCTTGCGCTACGGGCCATATGATCGAACTGACGACCGATGGGCCACGGGTTCGGAGCGTTTGCAGTGTTGGAATTTGATTGCGAGCAAAACGTCGGTTGCTGGATCGCCCAAACCTCGCATGCCATGCGGCGAGCACTCGACGAGGAGCTTGCTCGGGAAGGGATCACCTTTCGGCAGTGGGAGGTGCTCGCCTGGTCAAATTCGAGCGAGGAGCTCTCGCAAGCCGAGCTTGCCGAGCGAATGGGAATTGAAGCTCCCACGCTGGGTGGAATACTCTCGCGGATGGAGCGCGACGGATGGCTGGCCCGGTCCGGCTGCCCCAACGATCGGCGGAAGAAACGCTTCCGACCGACCCCCAAAGCACAAGCGGTTTGGGGGCGGTTGCTGCAATGTTGCCACGCGGTCCGCGAGCGGGCGACCGAAGGCCTGTCGAGCGAGGAGTTGGCCGCGCTCAAGCGGACGTGCGAAGTGATCCGCCAGAATCTTGGCCAAGAGTCCGCCGAACTCGAAGCGATTTCTTGATTTTGTCGAGAGATCTCCGGAGCCGAGGCGAAATTCACCTTCGGAGTTGCCCGCCGCCCTACGGCGTCAGCTCCAAGGTCGACCAGAGACTCGGGTCATGGTCGAAGGGAAAATCGCGGCCCACGGCGAGAAACTGCTCGCCCAATTCGGCATCGCGAACGGCGTAATAAAAGCCGATCAGGGGATTCGCAGTGGGGTCATATCCGGTAAGGGTCTCCGCCGGAATCCACGCGTCGAGCACGTAGCCGCCGGCCAGCGTTTTGGAAGCGGTGCGCAGGAGACCGGCCCGGTTTGACGAAGCGTCCTCCTTCGCCAAAGCGATCGCGAATTGATACGCAGTGCCCGCTCCGTTTTTCTTGCCGCGTCCGGCGGACGCGCTCGAAGCGGGCAAAAAGGCGAAATGGTGGCAAAAGCGACTGGCACGGTGAATTGACTGTGTATTCCGCGTGTCGAGCCACAACTGGAAGCCGTCCGATTCGCGCGGTTCGTCTGGCGTCTCGGCGATGGGCATTTTCTTGCCGGTGACCGAAACGCGAAAACCAATCCCGTCCTCGTTCCAACCCGCCTGAATCTTCGCAAACGAGGCCGCGTCATCCAGAGGATTGAGATCCGGGAAAAACGCTGCAGCGTCGAGATCGAGAAACGGCTGGCCGCCTGTCGCGCGTTTTGCCACGTGCGAAACGGGAATCGAAAAGCGAAACAGGAATCGATGCGGAACGACTGGCATCCCCGACATAATAGCGGGACACCAATCGACGGCAACCTAGGGTGCAGCAGGCCGAGGTCCAACGCTTGCTAACCCGTTCCCCCGTCTGGGAGCGAGCGATGCCCCCGCTCCCGCGACCGCTATTGCGCGGCCGTTGCGGCGGCGTTGGCCGCTGCGGCTTCCCAGCTCATCAAGTGCTTATCGAGCGACTTGATCATCAAATTGCCGCGCTTGCCCTTGGCTTCTTCCAATTCGTAGCCCGACTGGCGCAGCTTTTCTTCGTGCTCCGAATCCTTTTCCAAGAGTCCGTCGTCGCTAACGGCCCGCCACCATTCCAGGTGCGGCCAATCCCGACGAATCGTGCGGATGGTCGTCGCCATCGTGCGGCCGTTCATTCCGGCGCTAAAGCCGGCCTGTTTGGCCAACGTAGTGTAGGTTGCGACTTTTTGGGCCTTCTTGAGCTCCCAAAGGAGTTCTGCCACTTCCGACGCTCTGCTCGAGACCATTTGGATCCCCTTGCAAACGGGCAAGCTTGGCAATCCGTGCCCTGTAACAAACGATTACGCCGCCGGTCCGGATGACGTGTACGATCGATGCAAGACCGGCCCTTGTTTCAACACGGCATCCAAGCCGCAGAAACTTTCGCACTCACCAATGTTCACTGGCCGCCAATCTTGGAATAATTCTAGCGTAACCGATGACAGGGCCTTCTCACAAGGCCTGAAAAGCGTGCGACGTGTACGGACGGTGGACGTTTTTGCGAGGCGTTTGGCCGGGAACTTAAGCGGAAATAGGCACATGGACGAAACTTACGAGGGCCACGGGATCCGCTTTCGATATCCCGCCTATTGGGAACTTCTCGAGCAGGAGGAGGGTGAATCGACGTCGATCACCGTTGCCAGTCCAGATACCTCGTTCTGGTCCATTTCGTTGTTCCGCGACTCGCCGTCACCCCAGCAGGTCGTGGCGTCAGCCATCGAGGCGTTTCGCGAGGACTATGATGAGGTCGACGTCTATCCCAGCGACGAACGCATGGGGGACCGGCCGGGCGTCGCGAATGACGTCGACTTCGTCTGTTTCGAGTTGATCAATAGCGCCTATCTTCGAGCTTTCCAGACCGATCGTTTCACGGTGCTTGTGCTTTACCAGGGCTTTGACGGGGAACTCGTCGAAACTCGACCGCTGTTGGAAGCGATCTCGGCGAGTTTGAGGCTCGACGGCGATGGCGAATAGCCCCGTTTGGGTTGCCGTTCGCGTGCTCCCTCTTTCCCGCACTTCCCGTCTTTCGCAAACGAAACCTTTGCGACGTCTCATGGGGGATGAATATAATCGGTCCAAAACGTGGGGCGGCCGAAACGAGGTATAACGTCAATGGATGCGAAGATTTATTCGCACCAAGTGGAGAGCATCGGAACTGTGGCCGGGCAGGTTTGGCATTACCTGAACGACCACGGGGCTGTCACGCTCAGCAAGCTCGCCCGGGAGATTGAGGCTCCCCGTGATCTGGTGATGCAAGGTGTTGGCTGGCTTGCTCGAGAGGGAAAAATCGCCTTTCACGAGGGACCGCGCAGTAAGACCATTTCATTGATGTAATGGCAGCAGCGATCTGTATTACGGGAAGCCGAAGCAATGTCCTCCTTGGCTGAGCTCGAGTCGTTGTGCAATGAGGGACGGCGTTGCGTGCGGCATCGGGATCCCGACGGCGCGATTGCCGCCTTTAACAAGGCGCTGGTGCTCGATGAACGGGCGATCCCTGTCCATGAAGGGCTCGCCGCGGCCTATTTTCTCAAGCAGGACTACGAAAAGGCGGCCGACCACTTTAAGAAGGTGACACTGCTCGACCCCCGGCAGGCCAAGGCTCTGGTGAATCTGGGGGCTGTGTACAACCGGATGAAGGACTACAACAAAGCCGTCACCATTCTGCGGAAGGCAGTGGGCAAGGACAAAGCGTCCGGCGAGGCCCATTACAACTTGGGACTGGCCTATCGCGGCCTGAATCAGCTCTCGATGGCGGTTTCGGCCTACAAAGAGGCCGTGCGCGTCGCGCCGAAGATGGCCTCCGCCCATCAAAATCTCGCCAACGTCTATGTGGACATGGGAAATTTCCAACACGCCATCATTCATTACAAAAAAGCTCTGGAAATCGACCCCGAGTTCGAACGAGCCAAGCGCGGTCTCGAACACGCCCAAACGCTGAGCGTCGATGCGAAAAAGTCAGTCAGTCCGTTCGGCCGCCTCGTCGATGCCACGGCCGTCGGTCCGAAGTCAGCGCCGAAAGTCGAGCGTCAGATCAGCGATCTCGAACGGGCGCAAGACCGCATGACGATCTATACGTTGCTCAACGACGTCGGCGAGTCGGCAAACGTCTTTCTGAAAAGTCTGCAGGCGGATTTCGAGCCCTCCCTCGCGACACTCACCCGGAGCCTTTCGCAATCGACTGAGGGAATCAGCGGCCTCCCGCGGGATTACCGGCAGTTCCTGACCACGTTCAAAGAGGCTCATGAGGCGCGACGGGCCCTCAAGCGGCTCTTGCTGGAACTTCGGGCTCACGAAGAGATGATGAACACGCCCGAAACGCCCCGCAAATTCTGACGAGGCGGATGGACTCAGGGAACGACGGTCCCGTTCACGAGAATTCCGCCGGTCGTCGTGGAGGCCGGCACCGAAAACGGAGTGTCGGCCCCTTGTATCACGTTGTTCTGCGTGCCGATGAGTCCGACCGAGTACGTCGTGCCGAAGATAACGGGATCAGTGACGCTCGAGAAGATGATTCCGTCGCCGTGATGCGAGAGCGTCACGGTGTTGTCATTGATGGTCAGGGACGACGATCCGCTGACCGAATCGAACAGCACCCCGGTTGCCCCACCCGCCGTGTCGGTCACAGAATTGCTCGCCAGGTTGAGCGTCGCGGACGGCGCCAGCGAGAACCGGAACCCGGTCCCGCCCGTCGCGCCAAATTGGACGGTGTTGCCTGTCACCGTAAGCTGCGATGGGCCGGCCGTGATCAACTGGAATGCCGTGTCGTTTGTCGCGCCGCCGCTGTAGGTGTTGTTCGTGACCGACACGTTGGCCAGTGCAGTTGGGGACAGCGCGTCGATGCGGACTCCCGTGTTGGATCCGCCGGCGCCGGAGAAGGAGTTCGAGTCGATCGTCGCGGAGAGATTGCCGTTCCAATTGACGTTGATGCCGGCCGTGCCGGAGGTGGAATTCACGAACCCGTTCTGGGATGCGTTGAGAGTGAGTGTCGATCCTTCGCTGCCGGCCAGGGATTGAACGAGGAGATTGTCCGCGGCGGACGATCCGAAGGCGTTCGAGGTTGATGTCAGCGTATACGCGCCAATCTTGTCGACTTGAAAACGGATGTTATTGGCTCCATTCCCGTAAAGCTGCGAATTTGCCACTGTCAACGATTGCACATCCAAGGCATCGATGCCGTAACTCGTGGAGTTGGTGATCTGCACACCGCCCAGCCCGAGGCCGGCCACGTTTTGCGCCTGGACGCCGACGCCGTTGGAATCGATCTTCATCAGCCCCAGCTCCACGGTTCCCGCATTTTGGAGGAAGACGCCGGTCGACGCCCCCTGAATCGTGCCGCCGGAACCGGCCGCCGCGCCGCTTGCGCCGTTGACGAGGAACGTTCCTGGAGTCGAAATGAGCTGCAATCCTACGGACCCGCCGCTGCTCGAGACGCTCGTGAGGTTGACATTGACCGCCGTGTTCTCGATATCGACGGCGGTTCCGTTCGTGGCTTGGATCGTTCCGCCGGACGTCCCGTTTGTCGAGCTGCTCACGACGAGCGTGCCGCCGTTATTCGCGTAAAGGGCCGTGCCACTCGAGCTGTTCACATTGAGGGAGCTGAAGGTCGTCGTTCCGGTATTGTTCACGAGATTCACGCCGGGATTGCCCGTCGTGTTCGCAACGGTCACGGCTCCGTTGAATGTGACATTCCCGGACGAATTTGTGACCGACAGGCCGGACGCGGTGGCCGCGTTTTGGTTGGCAATGTTCGTCGTACCACTGACCGTGAAGCTTCCGCTCGAGTTGTCGATCGCCAGGCCGCCACCCTGACGATTATTGACCGCAAGGTTGTCGAATGTGACTGTGCCCGACGACAGCAGGCTCTCGATATTGACCGACGTGCCGGCCGCTCCGGAGACGGTCGTTGTTCCAGCGAACTGGACCGTCCCCGATTCGCCTTCGATGTCGATTCCTTTGCCGGCGGTACTGGCAACCGCCAGGTTATTGAAATTGATCGTGCCGGCGTCGTTTTGCAGCAGGATTCCCTGACTGCCGCTGCCTCCGAACGTCGCCTTCGTCATGTCGATCGTGCCACCGCTGATGTTGGAAATGTTGAGATCGTGGCCGACATTTCCCCCAAGCTGTCCGGAATACACGACGTTGGCGTTGCCGCCAAAAAGGGCCAGGCCGTCACCTGCCGAGCCGCTCACGTTGGTGTTCAAAATTTCGATTGTGTTCGAGCTATTGAGCAGATGAATTCCGTCCGCGCCGGCATTGTTCACCGTCACATAGGCGACGACCCCGTTCGAGACGCCGTTGCCGTAAATGCCGTAGGCTGTCGGATTGACGATCGTGAAACCAGAAAGAATGCTGTTGGCGGCCAATACGACTGCGCTCCCCGCTGCCGATTCCAATACGGGCAAGCTACCGGTCGTCGAATGGGGTAGCGCGATCGATCCGAGTTGCGGGACGTCAATCGTGTGCACAACACCCGCGCCGTCTCCCAAGATGGACTGACCGGAACTCATCGTGATCGTGGCTGCCGCCCCCGTGAAAACGCTATTCGCGTGAACGAAGATGATTTGGTCATTTGCCGACTGAGCTTGGGCGATTGTCTGAAAAGGGTTGTTGATACTGCCGTTTCCGCCCGGTGCAGCGGCGCTGTTGACCTGCGCGAACGTATACGGCGTTCCGGTTTGCGGATTAACCGCGAGAACATTCGCGTCGACGACGGAGCGCGTCGGTGCCAGCACGGTGTAGTTGCGCGTGACGTGTTCGCCGAGCCGGTCCGCCGTGGTTGCGGCCGACGCGTCCGCCCGGCGCAGCGGCCCAAAAGTCCACGAAAGGTTGAAGAACGCCCGCGTGTTGAAGAAATTGTCGTTCGTGATTTCGACCGAAGCGTCAAGCCCGCTGGCGATTGTTCCCTGAATCCGCGCCGAGGCGCCGACGATATTGTCCCCTTGATCGTCGTTGAAGTAGTACCAGCCGGCGTACGCTCGGAGCGCATGATGGCGGGCGAATTGCCCCGGAAGGCCGACGCCAACCTCCATATCGAGGCCGCGCATGGCAGCGGTAAACGTGTCGATCTGGTCGTAAACGACATTATTGCCCACGAAACGAGACGAGTTATTGATGAATGCCAGGGAATTCTGTCGATCGGTCTGACCGATGGGGAGATAGAAGTTTGTACGAAAGTCGAAGGGGCCGCCGTACGTCTCCAGGCTCAGGCCCAGTTGTTGGAAATAGTCGTCGCGGGTCCCATCTGCGTCGTACCAACCGCTGATCCCGAAAACGCGATCCCAGGCTGGACTAAAGAAGCGGTATCCAGCGCCGACGCTTCCGCCGAAAGTGCCTTCGATCGTCGGAAAGAACCGCAGATCGCTGAAATACAACGACTGATCCATGCGAAAGAACGGGAACATTTCCACGGGCAGAATCGATCGATCCTGCACGACGCCCTGCCCCAGATTGCCGCCCCCCCAAAATTGAAAGCCGATTTGATCGTTGGCCTCGCTTGAGGTCACGACCTCTCCTTCTGGCTGCAAAACAGGTGCGGGTACAGGAACGGGACTCGGCCCAGAAGTCGGACTCGGAGTCGGGGCCGATGAGGTCGTCGATGCCGGAGTCACGGGTGATGTCGGACTGGGCTCAGTCGAACCGGGCGATGTCGGGCTGGCAGGCGATGCGGTGGGTGATGTCGGAATTGGCGATACTGGAGGCGGCGCTATGGGATTAGCAGGAGTCGGGCTGGGGGATGCCGCGGTTGGCAATTCCGGGGCGGCTGCTGTTGCAGTCGGTGTTGCCGCCGCGCCGGGAGCCAGGTCCGGCATTTCGGGGGCAGCCGCCGCGGGCGACTTCGCGGTCTCCCCTGCGTTCGGTTTCGCCTTTTGGGCCTCGATGGGAATCGGCGGTTCGACGTCGCCGAAATTCGTCGCCACGTCGTCGGCGCAGCGCTTGTCGAAAGGGGCAGGGCGCGAGAACGAGGAGGCTTGCCAGGAGGGCCGTACGGATGCGCATGGAAGCTCCGCACTGATTGTGCTTGGCAGGAACTGCCGTCGAGTCTGCGGCGGGATCGTGACGGACGAGTCGATTGACTGGAAAGGAGGGAGGGCGGGATCGTACGGACGATCCAGAGCGACGTCAAGGTAACCACTTGTCGAGGGAGTCTCGATTTGATGCTTGAGATTCCCGACGACTGTTGTGTTCAGCGCCGATCGGCAAATACTGCCGATCGCGGTGCGCAGCCACGGACGTGGGCCCGACGGAGATCGCCCGAGTTGGGACGGCGAGTTCGTCGTTGCCACATTTTGCCGGCAAACGCTACACTGACGTCGTTCAAGCGATGTCACTTTTTTTTGAGTGGGAGTAGGTCCGTTGGCGAAGAAGAAAGAACAAAAGAAGAAGGATCGTGAGCGGCGGGTCGCTCAGAAAAAACACGCCGAAGCGCAGAAGCGCATTCAGGAGAAGAACGCGCAGGAAAACGCCGCGAGCGGGCGCAAGGCCGACCTGTTCACCGCGCCGGTGAGCGCGCCAAAGACCAATTACGTTCCTTCCAACGTTCCCAAGCCGTTTAACCATCGGCGCGGTGGCGGCGGCTGAGCGCCCACCAAGTCAAATTGCCGGTGCTCACCGCGTCCGGCGCCGTTTGCAAACGGTGCTGCTCTTCAATTTCAGGAGCGATGCGACCAAAATAGGCCAACTCAATTGAGCGCTTGACGCAGATGGACTTTTGCAGAGGGGGTCGTCATGAGCGCTATCACGCTGCTTGGAAGTGCGCGCCGGGCCTGCAGCGGCCCCACTCGGCGGGAGGCCCTGACAGCGGGCGGCCTATCGCTCTTGGGCGGCTTTTTCAATGCCCCGTCTCTCTTGGCGGTTCAGGGCGCCTCAAACCGGCCGGCGCCTCTTGCCCGGGCCAAAAGCGTCGTGTTGTTGTATTTGCAGGGCGGCCCACCAACCCAAGATATGTTCGACCTCAAGCCCGCGGCACCAAATGGGGTGGGCGGCGAATTCAAGCCGATTCCTACGAGCGCCCGGGGATCGAAGTCTGCGAGCATTTGCCCCTCACTGCCCGTTGGATGCACAAGTCGGCCGTCGTTCGCAGCGTGTACCACAACGGAGGTTGCCACAAGAACCTGCCGATGTATACCGGCTACGACGTGAATCTGCCCGACGAAGAGTTTCGCGAATCCGACCCGCCGAGCATGGGATCCGTTTGTTCCTATCTCCAACGCGAGCGGCAAAAGGAATTACCGACATACGCGTACCTGCCATGCCCTTTGGGCTGGGGCGAGGCGCAAGAAAGCCGGTCCGCATGGCGGCTTTCTGGGACGGCGTTTCGATCCGTTCTGTACCGAGTGCACGGCGTTTGTCGATCATCCTCCCGACGAGCAGTGGAAACCACAGGTCGTGCGCGGCGAGCCGCGCCTCACCGACATGGATCTCATCGGCGGCATGACCCTCGATCGGCTCAAACATCGCCGCCGGCTGGTCGAGCAATTCGATGATCAATTCCGCAAGCTGGAATCGAACCCCGACCTGGGCAGCTTTCCCTGCGAGCAACGCCTTGCATTCGACATGCTGACGTCGTCGCGAGTCCGCGAAGCCTTTGACCTCAGTTCCGAAAGTCGATCGACCCACGATCGATACGGCCGCACGCTCTTCGGTTCGGCGACGCTGCTGGCACGGCGGCTGGTCGAGCGCGGCGTCCAGTTTGTCAACGTGAGTTGGGACAACTATTCGAAGCGATTCGACGTTAGCAAAGCGGCCTGGGATACGCATCAACGCAACTTCCCAATGCTCCGCCAAACGCTGTTGCCGAATTTCGACCAGACCTATTCGGCCTTTCTCGAGGATCTCAACAACCGCGGACTACTCGATCAAACGCTGGTGGTCACGATGGGCGAAATGGGCCGCACGCCGCGAATTAATGCGGACGGCGGGCGTGATCATTGGACGTACTGTTATTCCGTCCTCTTTGCCGGAGCCGGCATTCGCTCGGGCATGATTCACGGAGCTTCGGATGATCAGGCGGCCTTCATCAAGGACCACCCGGTCCACATTCGCGACATCTGCGCGACGATTTACCACTTGTTGGGCATCGATCCCGAAATGCCCGTCTACGATCGCGGCGGCCGCCCGATTGCGATCGCCCACGGAGGCCGTCCGATCGGCGAGATTCTAAGTTAATCCAGCGGTGCAGATTTCGTGAACGAATTGCAGCTTGGCAATCACCGGATCCATCAGGACGAAGGGATAACTGTCCTTTTGGCCGAGTCCGCGGCTCAGGTTGTTTAAGAGATATGTGACGGCGAACCAATCCGTCATCAGCTCGTCGAATTTCACGACGCCCGCCTGACGGGGCGAATACCGAGGTCGGACGGTGCGTTCGTTTTGTCGCTTTGGCAGAATCACTAGTCCACACTCGCCGGCTGTCTCGAGCGTATCGGTCAGATGCAGGTAGTGCGCCCAAGTCTCGGCCCAATCTTCCCACGGATGGCTGCACGCGTAGGCCGAAATGAAATGGTTTTGCCAATCGGGTCCGGGACCGTTCTGGTAATACGTCTGGAGTGCCGCGCCATAATCCTGGCGTTCGTCGCCGAATATCTCGCGAAAGTCCTCCAAGTTGTCATCGTCGCGAATCAAGCGATCCCAGTAATAGTGACCGATCTCGTGGCGGAAATGTCCCAAGAGCGTCCGATACGGTTCGTGCATCGAGACACGCCGTTTTTCCCGCTCGGCGTCGTCGGCCTCGGCGATATTCACTGTGATGACACCGTCCGCATGGCCGGTGAGGATTTTGGACGCGGTCGCATCGTCCGGATCAGCCAGGAACTCGAACGCCACGCCCCTCTTGGCGTCTTCACCCTTCGAGGCGATCGGCAAACGCAATCCCATCAAACTGTAGATCAGCCGACGTTTGGCCGCTTCGAGCGCGCCCACAACTCACGGTTGCCAGGTCGGTCGAGCGAGGGGATCACCCGCGTCAGGCGGCACGAAAAACAGTAGGGATCCGATTCTTCGGCCGGCACAGCCCAATTGCAGACATTCTGCTCGGTGGAGTTGCGACAAAGGCGATAGTGCTTGCCGGCTGCTTCCTCGGCCTCGGCCTTGAACAGGTTGTTGTCGACTTTTTCCAGCGAGCCGACCTCGGCGACGTCCGGCAGGAAGGCCAGCGTGTGCTTGCAGTTGAGGCACTGCAGATTCTCGAAGAAAACCAGTCGGCCGCAGTGGTCGCAATGAAAGATTCGCATAGCAGTCATTCATGGCATTGCCGGCGGCAGCGTCAAGCGCCTTTCTGGACGGCCGAAGCGGAATCAGCCTCAAAAGTGGCCGCGGGGTGCGGGGAACCGAGCCGGCACGTGTTTTGCCCCATGTCGCCGGTCGTGCGATAGGCTATAAATGCTTGCTACGAAATTAGATGGCTGCATAGCGCCTGGGCAGCGTTCGCCCAGGCCGCAAGCGGCCCGTAAGTTGAGCTGTCACGATTGATTGGCGTATGGGAATTCGCGTTGCCCTGCATCATCGCACCCGGTACCGGTACGACCGCGAAGTAAGCCTCTCGCCGCAGGTGGTGCGACTCCGTCCCGCTCCGCATTGCCGCACGCCGATTCTAAGTTACTCCCTGCGAATCACGCCGTCGCAACACTTTCTCAATTGGCAGCAAGACCCGCAGGGCAACTTCCTCGCGCGGGTGGTCTTTCCGGGTAAGACGCGTGAGCTTGCTCTCGAAGTCGATCTGGTGGCCGAAATGACGGTCATCAATCCGTTCGACTTCTTCTCGAGCCAGAAGTTTTCGAGTATCCCTTTCAGTACACCGATTGGATCGCGGGGGAATTGCAGCCGTTCCGCGTGACGGAGCCCTTGGGGCCGGAGTTGAAAAGCTTTTTGGCGGCGGTCCCGCGCGATGCCAAGCGAACCGTCGATTTTCTGGTCGAGGTGAATCGCTTCGTGCAACAGGAAATCCGTTATCTCACCCGCGATGAGCCGGGAGTCCAAAGCTGCGAAGAGACCCTCACGCGCCGCAGCGGATCCTGCCGCGATTCGGCCTGGCTGCTCGTACAGATTCTGCGGAACCTGGGGTTGGCGGCGCGGTTCGTTTCAGGCTATCTGATCCAACTTCGACCCGACGTCAAGCCGCTGGATGGTCCCGCGGGCGCGGACCACGACTTCACGGATCTGCACGCTTGGGCGGAAGTCTTTCTTCCCGGCGCCGGCTGGGTCGGACTCGATCCCACGTCAGGATTGTTGACGGGCGAAGGGCATTTGCCCTTGGCGGCCAGTCCCGATTACCAATCGGCAGCGCCGGTCAGCGGTGCGGTCGACCCGTGTGAAACGAGTTTCGAATTCCATATGCGGGTCACCCGCATTCACGAAGATCCGCGCGTCACCCATCCGTACAGCGACGAGCAGTGGGGACGAATTCAGCAAGTGGGTGAACAGGTCGACCGGGAGTTGGAATCCGGCGACGTGCGGCTCACGATGGGGGGAGAGCCGACGTTTGTCTCGATCGACGACATGGACGCGCCCGAATGGAATACGGCGGCACTCGGCGCGAAAAAACGGTGCATGGCGGGCGAACTGTTCCGCCGATTAAGCGCGCGATTTGGCACAAAACCGCTGTTGCATTTCGGACAAGGCAAATGGTATCCGGGAGAATCCCTTCCCCGATGGGCTCTTGGCTGCTACTGGCGGGCTGACAAAGAACCGATTTGGAACGACCCAGCACTCATCGCCGAGGATGGTCGCGATTACGGGTTCACCGAGGCCGAAGCGCGCTCTTTTATCTCGCAATTGGTAAACCGCCTTGATGTGGATCCGTCGCACGTTGTTTCGGGCTACGAAGATGCCTGGCACTATCTTCTGATGGAACGCCGGCTTCCTGCCAATATCGATCCGCTCAAGTCAAATCTCGCCGATTCGGAAGAGCGCGCTCGGCTCGCACGCGTTTTCGAGCAAGGCTTGGGGCAAGTCGTCGGATTCGCCTTGCCGCTCAAAGCGGAGTCAAAGGGCACGGACGTGCGTTGGCAGAGCAATGCCTGGACGTTTCGCGCGGAACACATGTATTTAATTCCCGGCGATTCTCCCATGGGTTTGCGGCTGCCCCTCGATTCGCTGTTGTGGGCCGCCGACAAAGAAGCGCCCCAGATTTACGAACGGGATCCCTTTGCCGATCGGCCACCGCTGCCGAATCGCGATGCCGCACCGATCGATCGGGCTTCGGAGCGACCGGGCTCATTCAAGCAGAACGGTGCTCGGATCCTCGCCCTGCAATTGGCTGCCTCGCATGTCACAACCAATCGGGATCGTTCGCCCGTGCATCAATTTGCCGGCTTGGTTCCGGATGCGACCCTCGAACCTACCGCAAATGAACTCGACCACCAGTTTACCGAGGAAGCGGTCGACGAGTGGGGCAGCCCCGTTTCCCGGTTGGGCAAGCAGGAAAGTTCGACCTTGGCTCAAGCAGGCTCGCCTGCGGATTTGGTACGAACGGCGATCTGCGTCGAAGCGCGGCAGGGAGCGTTGTTCGTTTTCATGCCGCCGCTGGCCTTCGCGGAGGAATATCTCGACCTGGTCGCGGCGATCGAGCAGACGGCTGCCGACCTCGCGCTGCCCGTGCAGATCGAAGGCTACACTCCGCCGTTCGATCCGCGGCTGCGCCATTTCAAGGTGACGCCCGACCCCGGCGTGATCGAAGTCAACCTGCAGCCGGCCGCCGATTGGAATGAAATTGTCGAATTGACGACCATCTTGTACGAGGAGGCCCGCGAGGTCCGGCTCGGCACGGAAAAGTTCATGCTCGATGGCCGGCACACCGGAACCGGCGGTGGTAACCACATCGTCCTGGGAGGGGCAAAACCGGCCGATAGTCCCTTTTTACGACGGCCTGATCTGCTGCGGAGCCTGGTGACGTACTGGAACAATCGGCCGTCGCTCTCGTATTTGTTTTCAGGCCTGTTCGTCGGTCCCACAAGCCAAGCGCCCGTGCAGACGAAGCGCGACACGAAAGTGTCTACGAACTCGAGACGGCCCTGGCCCAGTTGCCAAAGTCGGGCAGCGCCGTTCCCTGGACAGTCGATCGCGTTCTGCGCAACCTGCTGGTCGACGTCACCGGCAACACGCACCGGGCCGAGTTCTGCATCGACAAGCTGTACTCACCCGACTCGGCGACTGGCCGATTAGGATTGGTCGAGTTTCGTGCCTTCGAGATGCCTCCTCACGCACGCATGAGCCTGGCGCAGCAGTTGTTGGTACGGGCGCTGATCGCCCGGTTCTGGAAACAACCGTACGTGCAACCCCTTGTCCGCTGGGGGACCGCGCTGCACGATCGATTCTTACTGCCCCACTTCATCTCGCAGGACTTCGCAGAGGTGCTCGATGAAATGAATGGCGCGGGTTATTTCTTCGAGCAAGATTGGTTCGCGTCGCATTTTGAATTTCGTTTTCCCGTCTGCGGAGAAGTGACTCATCGAGGAATTCGCCTGGAGGTGCGACAAGCCATTGAGCCGTGGCACGTTTTGGGAGAAGAGGGCGGAGGGGGCGGCACGGTGCGCTACGTCGACTCTTCGCTCGAGCGCGTGCAAGTCAAAGTCGGCGGGCTCACCGATCCCCGGTACGTCCTCGCCTGCAACGGTCGCCGCGTTCCGCTCCATCCGACCGGCACGCCCGGCGAGTTTGTGGCCGGTGTGCGGTTTCGCGCGTGGCAGCCTCCGTCATGCCTGCACCCAACGATCGGCGTACACGCGCCCCTCGTGTTCGACGTGATCGACCTCTGGAACGGCCGATCAATCGGCGGTTGCACTTG
This sequence comes from uncultured Planctomycetaceae bacterium, assembly GCA_963752185.1. GTDB lineage: Bacteria > Planctomycetota > Planctomycetia > Planctomycetales > Planctomycetaceae > DASPSM01. The sequence goes on from CAVVXK010000002.1 coordinate 280,409, forward strand.
GCACGTCGCCCACCCCGGCGGACGCAATTTCGAGCATTTTCCGGTCAACGCCTACGAAGCCGAGAGCCGCCGTGCGGCACGGTTTTTCGCGATGGGACACACGCCCGGTCCGCAAAAAGTCCCCGAGGCCGAACACAATTGCGATTATCCTTTCACGCTCGACCTGCGGCGGCCGGTCAGCCATGCCACGCTTAACGAATAGGTCGCTGTGCGATTCGTACCTTGATTGACGTCGGTGCCGCCCATTAAGCTGCGGCTCGTGGGAAAAGCGGGAGGCTCTTCCCCGTTACTAATCTCGTGGACCTCAGCGGTTCCTGATGAGTTCAACGACACCGGAAAAAAATATTGCGCCCGCCGACGGTTTAATCGCGGGATATCGCCCGCCGGCCGATAGTTATGACGAATTGCGGCATCGCGGCGGCGGATTGAGGGAGCCCTGGCCGCGGTTTGCCGGCGGGATCGAGAGGCTCGGAGCGGCCGGACTCGATCAGCGCCGAGAGCAGGCCCGCCGCTTGCTCCGCGAGAACGGCGTTACGTACAACGTGTACGGCGCTCCCCAGGGGCCCGATCGTCCTTGGGAACTCGACCCGCTGCCCCTTGTGATCAGTCATGATGAGTGGGAGCGGCTGTCGCAGGCCCTGGCTCAGCGAGTAACGGTGCTCAATGCCGTGCTAGCCGATCTCTACGGGCCGCAACAACTGATCGCTCGCGGCGTGCTGCCTCCCGACCTGGTATTTGCCCATCCGGGATTTCTCGTCCCGTGCCATGGGCTCAAAGTCCCCTCGGACACATACCTGCACCTCTACGCGGGACAGATCGTTCGTGGACCGGACGGCGGCTGGGTCGTTGTGGCAGACAGAACGCAGGGTCCCTCCGGCGCCGGCTACGCGGTCGAGAATCGCGTGATCATGTCGCGAATTTTGCCGCAAGACTTTCATGCGCTCTATGTCGAACGGCTCGCCTCGTTCTTTATCGCACTCCGCGAGACGCTGCTTTCCATCGCCCCGCGCAATCGCGATAACCCGCGAGTCGTCCTGCTCTCGCCGGGAACGCGCGAGCGCCACGTATTTTGAAGATGGTTACTTGAGCCGCTATCTGGGGTATTCGCTGGCCGAGGGGGGGGACTTGACGGTCCGCGGCAGTCAGGTCTTCTTGAAGACGCTGGGTGGACTGCTTCCGGTCGACGTGATTCTGCGTCGTGTGCCCGACGAAGAGGCCGACCCGCTCGAGCTGAAAGCCGACTCGTACTTGGGCGTTCCGGGATTGGTTGAGGCAGTCCGCGAAGGACAGGTCGCAGTGGCGAACGCCTTGGGCAGCGGATTTCTCGAAGCGCCGGCATTGATGGCCTTTCTTCCCGAAATCTGCAGGGCGCTCAGGAGCGAGGACCTCGCGCTACCCAGCGTCGGCGTGTGGTGGTGTGGACGGCCCGATCACTTGCAATATGTCGAGTCGCATTTGAGCGAGTTGGTGATTCGTCCGGCATTCCGGCACCGATCCGCGCCGCCAATCCTCGGCTGGCGTCTCTCGCAAGCGGAAAAGGGCGACTTGCTTGCTCGCATCCGTAAGCGGCCCGTCGCGTTTGTCGGCCAGGCGCAGACTGTTCGTTCGACGGCCCCTGTTTGGAATGGATCGGGGCTCGAGCCCTGGCGGTTGGGACTGCGAACATTCGCCGTGGCGCATGAGGGAGGCTACCGCGTGATGCCGGGAGCCCTCTCCAGGATGTCGGCTCAAGAGGGATTCGTTGGCGAGTCGGTTTCCGAGGGCGAAGTCAGTAAGGATGTCTGGGTCCTGGCCACCGCGCCGGTCAAATCGGTCACTCTGCTCAAGCCGAACCGGGCGGCCATCCAGCTGCGCCGCAGCGGAAACGACTTGCCGAGCCGCGCCGCCGACAACTTGTTTTGGCTGGGCCGCTTTGTGGAACGTGCCGAACGCATGGTCCGCCATCTTCGCAGCGCGATTGTCCGCCTGACGACCGACGTCGCTCCGGTCGGCCCGCTCGAAGTCGCCTTTTTGATCGAAGCCCTGTCGGAGACGAGCGACTGGCAGGCCGAGACTCCGGACGACGGCGACGTGCTCGAGGAACGCATTCGTGCCGAGGCGGTTTCCTTCATCTTCGACGAATCGCGGTTCGACGGACTGTTTCAAACGTTGGCGTCGCTGCGGCGGACCGGAGCTGCGATCCGCGATCGTCTGTCGATCGACAGTTGGCGGATCGTCAACCAGCTCCATCCGGTCACGCTCTTCAATCGGCCGACCGAAGGGGCAAGACCGGGCGAGTTGTTGTTCCTGCTCAATCATATGGTCACGCTCCTTTCAGCCTTCAGCGGACTGGCGACCGAAAGCATGACGCGCGCGCAGAGCTGGCGGTTCCTCGACATGGGCCGCCGCATCGAACGGGCCCAGCAGACGCTGCACCTGTTGAGACGCACGCTTGTCGAAGTTCGCAAGGACGTCGCGCCGCCCCTCGAGGCGGTTTTGGAAATCGCCAACAGCACGATGACGTACCGCTATCGATATTTGACGAGCCTGCAGTTGGCTCCCGTTCTCGACCTCATTCTGGTGGACGAGACCAATCCCCGCGCCGTGGGCTTTCAATTGGCTGCCTTGGCCGAACTCGTGCGAAACCTGCCGGGCGAGGCGGCCGATGCGGAGACGAGGCCAGAGCCGCGAATCGTTCTCGCGGGGCAAGCTGCGCTGCGTTTGTGCGATGTGGACGCGTTTTGCGAGCCCGAACCAACCGGCCGCCGCACGGCGCTCGGCGATTTTCTCGACCAGGAAAGCGGCCACTTGCGTCGGCTTTCGGACGCGATCACACAGCGGTACTTGTCGCACACCGGGCCGTCGCACCAGTTGGGCTTGATCACCCCGACCGTGCCCTCACCAACGGGAGGTCAACCCTCGTGAAATATCGCGTTCGGCACATCACCAACTACGAGTACCACGACGCGGTCCCTCTGTGTCAGAACCAGGCCCATTTGTCGCCGCGCGTCTTCGAACGGCAACAGTGCGAATCGACCCGCGTGACGGTGCAGCCTGAACCGACGGCCATGCACCCTTGGGTCGACTACTTCGGCAATTCGGCCCTGCACTTCGCGGTCGAGGTGCCGCACGACGAATTGACTGTCACTGCCGAGAGCATCGTGAAGATCACTCCACCGCGCTTGCCAGCCCCATCGACAACGGCTCCCTGGGAGCAGGCGCGCGACGCGACCAAGTCGAGTTTCGGCGATAAGGCGGTTCAATTCACGTTTGAATCGCCCCTAATCCGCTTCATCGACGAGGCTCGCGACTACGCACGCCCCTCATTTACGACGGGCCGACCGATTTTGGAGGCCGCGCTTGATCTCACGTCGCGGATTTTTCGCGACTTCAAGTATGACCCGAGTGCGACCTGCGTGAATACGCCGACCGAAGAAGTTCTTCGCCTGCGCCGCGGCGTTTGCCAGGATTTCGCCCACCTTGAGATCACCTGTCTGCGCTCGCTGGGCCTCGCGGCGCGGTACGTGAGCGGATATCTCCTCACCGAGCCGCCACCGGGTCAGCCGAAACTCGTTGGCGCCGACGCCTCGCACGCGTGGTTGTCGGTCTATTCGCCGCAGCAACGCTGCTGGTTCGATCTCGACCCCACCAACAACCAAATGCCCCAACTTCGCCACGTGACCCTCGCCTGGGGCCGCGATTACAGCGATGTTTGTCCCATCAAGGGGATATTTTTGGGCGGCGGCGACCATCGAATGTACGTCTCCGTCGATGTCGCACCAACGACCGACAACTGAGCCGCGTGAGCAGGCCGTGTCTTGACTTTGGACCCCGGACGTCGGAATTTGGACGTCTCGCAAAGGTCTTTCGACTCGAGGCACATCCATGAGCAAAGTACTTGTAACCGGCGGTTCGGGCTTTATCGGCAGTCATTGCATCCTGCAACTTTTGGCCGCGGGCCATCAAGTGCAAACGACTGTGCGGAATCCCAAGCGCGAGCCTGAAGTCCGTGCCCTGCTCAAAGAAGGGGGAGCCGAGCCGGGCAATCGCCTGACCTTCTTCGCGGCCGATCTGGAAAAAGACATGGGCTGGGCGGAAGCCGTCGCCGGCAGCGAGTACGTGTTGCACGTCGCGTCCCCGTTTCCGCCTGGCATTCCCAAAAACGAGGACGAGCTCATCGTCCCCGCGCGGGAGGGAACGCTGCGCGTGCTGCGAGCCGCTCGCGATGCCGGCGTCAAGCGCGTCGTCGTCACCTCGTCATTCGCCGCCATCGGCTACGGTCATCAACCGCAAACCGCACCTTTCAAAGAGTCTGATTGGACCGACCCGAACGGCGACGACGTCCGTCCCTACGTGAAATCGAAGACACTGGCCGAACGGGCAGCCTGGGATTTCATCGCCGAGGAGGGGCGCGGCATCGAGCTTTCGGTCGTCAACCCGGTGGGCGTACTCGGGCCGGTTTTGGGTTCCGACTTCTCGACGTCGATTCTTCTCGTACAGCGATTGATGGACGGAGCGATGCCCGGCTGCCCGAAGCTCGATTTCGGTGTCGTCGATGTGCGCGATGTGGCCGATTTACACCTACGGGCGATGACAAATCCGGCCCCAAAAGGTGAACGCTTTCTCGCCGTGGCCGGCGATTTTGTTTCGATCCACGAGATTGCCAAAGTGCTCAAGTCGCGCTTGGGAGCCGCGGCCAGCCGCGTTCCCACGCGGCAGTTGCCGAATTGGCTCGTTCGACTTGCGTCACTTCGCGATCCGGCGGTCAAGCAGATTCTTCCCGAACTCGGCAAGCCGAAGAACGCGACCAACGAAAAGGCCAAACGCGTGTTGGGCTGGGCTCCGCGCTCGAATGAAGACTGCATCGTAGCCACCGCTGAAAGCCTGATGCGGTTGGGGCTCCTTAAGGACAGCGCGAAAAAGGTCGCCGTCTAGTGGTGCGACCACTTTGGAATGCGATGTTCGTCTTGCGCTAATCGCGGGCGAAACCCCGCATTGCAACCGTCATTTCAGCTCGGGCGTTCCACTAGCATTCGAACGGCCGCGACGTATCAGTTTTCGCTTTAAGGCCGGGCCGGCGACTTCGCCGACTCTTTCTCCGTGGCAATTTCAATCGCCGTTATCGATCCATTCGTCTCGACATCCTTGTCGAAATGCAGCTTCACCTCGAGCGGCGTCTTTTCAAAGCCCTGGACTGTCGCCTTGGGAGGCGAGCTGTAGCCGGCTCCGGCCTCGGTGATCTCAATCCGGGTGACGCGACCATCCTTCACGATCGCCTGCGCCCGGGCCGGCCGGCAGCGCCACAACTCGCCTCGCTCCGGTCGATAGCGGTAGTAGTCGGAGACCTCGTCGAGCCGCTCGTTGGTTACGCCGTGAGGGCCGAGCACTTTGAGCAACGCCCGCTTGTTGCGCTGCGCCTGTGCACGAGAAGGAGGGCCGCCACGGGCCGGTGTGACGCCGCGAAAAGCCTCGCGAAACAATTCCGGCGATACACCCAGCCCGGCCGCCACAAGCACCACCGGCCGGCCACGGTCCCGCCGATCCGTGTCGTGTCCGCCGGCGAATTGGATCGGAATTTTCATATCGTCGGCCCACGCGGGATTGCGGCCTGAACCGATCACGGTCAGTGCGATGGCTGCGCATCCAAACTTGAGCACTCTTTGCATTGGGCCAACCTCGCTTCTGACGACGCCCCGTTCCGAATGTTCTTCGTGCTCAAAACTATCTTCTTTGGATGGATCGTTCAACAAGCTCGCGACAGCCTCACTGCTGAATCCGGACTGCTGCAACCCGGTTGAGAACGCGGTAAAGTGCATCAAAGACCGCAATCACCGAATTTCCTTCTGCGGAAAAGACTTCATCATCGAGCGTGTCGGCGAATGGGGGAAGTCATGTCATCAACGCACGGGGCGGCGGCATTGCCGATTGGAAAGAAGGTCGATGATGCGCCGGCGAAAGTGCCGCAGCAGTGCACGATGCGGGGCCGCTCGATCACGCTCGAGGCGCTCGATCCGAAGAGGCATGGGCAATCGCTTTGGGCGAATCTAGGCGGCCAGGAGAACGCAAATTTCTGGGTCTACGTGTTTGACGGGCCCTATCTCGAACGCGTGGCATTCGACCGGGAACTCGAGCGCAAAGCCGTATCGCAGGATTATTTGTTTTTCGCCGTCGTCGATAACGAATCGGAACGCTCGCTCGGTTTAGCCGCTTATCTCAACATCCATCCGGCCCAACGGTCGATTGAGGTCGGCTCGATTATCTTCTCGCGGTCGCTGCAGCGCACCCGCGGCGCGACCGAGGCGATGTACTTGATGGCGCGGCATGCGTTCGAGGACTTGGGGTATCGTCGGTACGAATGGAAATGCAATTCGCTGAATGAACCGTCGCGCCGAGCGGCCGTCCGGTTTGGATTCACCTTCGAGGGGATATTCCGGCAGCACATGATCATCAAAGGCCGCAATCGAGACACGGCCTGGTTTTCAATGCTCGATGGCGAGTGGCCGTCGAGAAAAGCGGCCTTCGAGCGCTGGCTGGAGCCAACGAACTTTGATGCCGACGGACAGCAGATGTCTGCGCTGACTCAGTTGACCGACGAAGATCGTCCCTGAGGAAAGAACCCGTAGCGCGTGGCACATGTTTAACGGTGGGCGGTGACTTTCAGTCGATTCGGTCCATCCTCCGATCAAGGAAGCGAGCTTTGATGCCCGAATTTCAATTCGATCTGGGCGATCCGACGACGAAGGGCGGCATCTTGTCGGAACTGCGCCGGCTGCATGAGGCCAGTTCGGTTTTCTGGGAGTCGTTCACGACGGAGGAATTCTTTGCGCCCGTTGGCGGAGGCTGGTCGCCCGCGGGGAACGTGCGCCACTTGAACAAGTCGATTGGGCCGCTTGCTCGGGCGATGCGGCTGCCGCGGGTTGGGCTTCGATTGTTGTTTGGCAAGGCGCGAAAGCCGTCGCGCACATGTGCCGGACTCCGCGATGTGTACCTGCAGATACTCAAACAGGGGGCGGGTGCCGGTTCGTTCGCGCCGGAGCCGGCGAGCGAGATGGGGAATGACGCCCGCACTCGGGTCGAGTTGATGGCGAAGCGTGAGGATTTTTCACAGCAGTTCTGGAAGGCGGTCGCGAGCTGGCGCGATGAAGACCTTGATCGGTATGTCCTGCCGCATCCGCTTTTGGGGAAGTTGACGCTCCGCGAAATGCTCTTCTTCACGCTCTATCACAACTACCACCACGTGCGAAACGTGGCGACGCGTCTGCAAAGCGCGACGAGTGCGTCGACGCCGTAACATCAGTCCGCGCGAGCGACCGGAAAGGATCTAGAACAATTCCGTGATCGGCGGGCCGTTATAAACTTGGTGCGGACGGCCGCTTTGATCGGTCCAGGCGAGTGTTTCCGGCAAGCCCAAGGCTCGGTAAATCGTGGCGCCGAGATTTTCGGGCGTTTTGGGATTGGCGGAGGGGAAGGCGCCGATACGGTCAGACGATCCGACGACTGTGCCGCCGTGCACGCCGCCGCCTGCGAAAAAGACCGACTGCACGGCCCCCCAGTGATCGCGGCCGGGCAGCTTGTAGAACTGCGGCAAATGGCTGATCCGCGGAGTACGGCCGAACTCACCTGCCATGACGATGAGGGTCGATTCGAGCAATCCGCGCTCGTTGAGATCGTCGAGCAGCCCCGAGACGGCCCGGTCGGTCGGCGGAAAGAGCTTGTCGCGGAGGTGCGGAAACGCTTCACCGTGCGTGTCCCACGTTTCGTCGTTGCCGAGGTGCACTTGCACAAGTGAAACGCCGGCCTCGACAAGACGGCGAGCCATCAACAGCGACCAACCGAACGAATTACGTCCGTAACGGGCTTGCTCGGCGTCAGGCGCCTTGCTGATGTCGATCGCTTCGCGAACGCGGCGATCGGTCAACAGCGAGATTGCTCCCTGGCGATAGCGGTCGAATTGCGCGACGTCGGCACAGCGTTCGAGGTCGGCCCGCTGCTCGTCGAGCACGTGCAGGAGACGCGTACGGCAGTTCATGCGGGCCAGGTTCAATCCCTGCGGAAGCGAGAGCGAAGGTGCGTCGAATTGCGTGCGGTGTCTCAGGTTGGGCCGGTCCTGATGGTCGAATTCGTACTCGGGAAAGGCGCCGCAGCAAGTCGAGCTGAACGGCGAGACTTCGATGAACCAGGGATCACGCCGCGATCCCATCTTCCCCGCGAACTGGCCGGGAATGACCCGCCGTGTCGCGTGGATCAGCTTATCCGGCAGGACGGCGGCCGGCGGGAGGTTGTTCCGCGGCGGAAGCAGTGCGCCGGCGATCGAGGAGATTGACGGCCAATCCCCGGGTTGCGGGCTGTCGGGACGAAAGCCGGTCGGCAGATCCGACCGGCCGGTGAGCATGATGTGATGTCCGGCCGAGTGGTCGTTGGAACTGTGAGTTAACGACCGGCACAAAGCCCACAGGTGCGCTCGCTGTGCGAGCTGCGGCAGATGTTCGCAGATCTGAATTCCCGCGACGCTGGTGTCGATCGGCCGGAATTCGCCGCGGATCGTGTCCGGCGCGTGCGGCTTCATGTCGAAGCTGTCGTGCTGCGACAGTCCGCCCGAAAGAAAGATGTAGATCACGCTGCGCCGATTGCCTGGCGACCGGGCTCGCGGCCGCTTGCCGCAACGGCTCGAGATGATTCAGCCCGAGTCCCAACAACCCGATCGATCCTGCTTGCAGGACCGTACGGCGATTGATCGCGGGATGCAAAGGGATCGACAAAGCGGCATCCAATTGGCGGGCGCGGGCGGAGCGAATCAGGCAGTGTTCGAGGCGGGACGGATCAAGAGCAGCTTATGCGATTGTCCGCTCGTTCTCAATGGTGGCAACGTCGGAGATCGCTCACTTCGGCGCGGTTTCGTTCGCGCCTCGCTGCAGCGTTTCCTCCATATCATCCGGGTCATCCATCGTGATCGACGGCAGTTTGCGAGCCTTTCCGTAGTCGGGGTCTTTGGGATCGATCGCTTTTTCCGGATCGAAAACTCGCGGATCGACGGGCAGGCAGCGGTACGGTCGAAAGTCCGGTTTTGTCGCGAAGCAGTCGGCAAAGTCGTTTGCCAGCGCATCAAACATGTTGAGCGGCGGCAAGCCGAAGATCTCGTAGAGCGTCCGATGCATGCTGACGATTGTGGTGTGGCGGTGCGAAACGTAGCCGCGTTTCGCCCACGGGCTGATGACCAAGAGCACGCTGCGTTGGGCGTCGACGTGATCCGGCTCGCCCCCCGCGTCATCCTCGGTGACAAAGATGGCCATGTTCTTCCAGTAAGGCGTATGGGTGAGGAATTCGACGATCCTCCCCAGTGCCAAGTCGTCGTCCGCCATGAAAGAGGCCAGATACGGATAACCCTTGTCGGGCCGAAGTGCGGCACCGTGATCGGAGCAAAGGGCGATATTCAGAAACGACGGAAGCGGCTGTTTACCCGACGAAAAATTCTTCTCGACATCCTGCATGAACCAATGGGCCCGGTACTGGTCGGGAATGTTCATGTTGAAGATGGGGAACTCGCGGCACGTGTTGTGGTACAGAACTTTGGGCATCGGAATGTTGACCACCTCGCGGCCGCCGGTCGGATGCATCTCTTCCGCCTCTTCCACGCCGGGAAACTCGAACCCTTCACCGTAATTGCGAAAGCGGATCTCGTGTCGCGCGAGGTGCTCCCACATGGAACCGGCCTCGGGATAATCTTCGGGGATCAAAGAGCCGTTGGATCCCATTGCGTAACGCCGGCCCGGTGCGGTGCTCTCCTTCTTGAATGACCAGCCGACCGAGTAAGTCATCTGCATCAGGTTGTTCGGCTGCACGCCGACCAGCCAGCGATGGCCCACTCCGGACGCCTCGGGCTCCATGTAGAAGTTGTCGCTGACGGTGAATTGCCGCGCCAGCGCATTGTGATTGATCATCACGGCCGCGTCTTTGAGCGTCGGTTGGCCTTTTTGGCGAATCGTCTGGTGCAGACCCCAACGCAATAGGTGCGGGTCGTGTTTTGCACCGGGAATACGGTCGAAAATCGTGTCGAACGTGTGGTTCTCCTTCGCGATGAAGACCACGTACTTGATTTGTTTTGATGCTTCACCGGGCACGGCGGGAATGATCGGCGACGACAACTGCAGGCGATCGTCGCGACGATCGACGATGCCGTTGTAGGCCAGGACATTGGCAGTCATGTCGGCGAGTTCTGCGTCCGTAGGAACGTCGAGCACGCTGACCACTCCGCGCATGTGGAGGAAGTTGCTTTTGGGAATCTCCTGCCCGGCGTTCGGTCCGTTTCCAAATCCGCGAAGGGTAATGCAAACCAGCTGTTTGCCGTCCGGTGAAAGGGCCACACGGTACGGATACCAGGCCGTCGGGATATGTCCGAGGACTGCTAACGTTTTCGCGTCGAGCACGGCGATGGCGTTGATTCCCAATTCCGCAACGTACAGACGGTCGCCGGAGAGAGAAACGGCCATGCCTGCTGGACTGACACCGCGGACACGCGACACCAGGGGTGACGGAACTATTCGTTCTTTGGCGACGATCGCGTGTGTGCCAAGATCGATGCGTTCGATCATGTCGTTGTTTCCATTGGACACATAGAGCCCGTTGCCATGAGTCGCTAGGAAATTTGGCGCGCTGCCGCCCACGGTTTTTCCGTTGTCGGCCGGGGCTCCGATCAAGAGGCCCGTCTTGATCCGGCTGATGACCTTGGGCGATCGAGGATTCGCGACGTCGACGCCCCAGACGGAAAATGATTCGGGCACATTCGGTTCGCCCAAACCGGGGATCTTTCGGCCTTCGACTTCCACGCCGTCGCGGGCTTCTTTGCTGGGATAACCGAAGGGCGGGAAGGTGAGGCCACGTTTGTCGAAGCGGTCGTTCCTAGGGGGTGGTACCCGGCTATATTCGAACAGGCCAATGTTTGCGACGTAAACCCGCTCGCCGCGGACGGCCACCGCGTATGGATATCGGCCCACAGTTACCGAACCGACCTCGCTGTGCCGCGAGGCATCGATCACAACCAGGCGGAAATTTGTGACGTCGGCGCAATAGAGAAACTTGCCGTCGGCGGACGTTTTAACGTCGACGATGTAACTGTCCTCGAACTTGCGTCCGCCGACTTCGCCGTTGAGCGACACTCGGGCGAGTTGCCGCCGCGAGGCGACGTCGAAAACGTCGACGGCGCCAAGTTCGCCCGCGCTCCAATAAAGAGTTTGTCCATCTGGAGAGAAATCGGCGCCTCCCGTGTTTGTCGGTTGCGCCTTCTTTTGCGCCCGGTCTTCATGGCTGGCGCTTTCAGGACGGCGACCTGCGGCTGGTGGCTGCCCCAGCCGGTGATGACCTGACCGATGCCGTCGCTGGCGACGAAGATCGTCTGACCATCCGGGCTCATGGCCAGACCGTACGGAAAATGGGCGACGGGCAAATGGTGACCGACCGGCTGAATGTAGCGGCCGGTCGAGAGAATGGTGCGGCCGCTGGGGTCGTGTTTGGCGTACGTATCGACGGACGGCGCATGGAGGAAGGGCGCGTCGTTGGCGTTTGCCGTCATGGACAGGCCGGCGACAGCGATCATTGCGCAGAACAAGCGAAGTGTCATGAAATCCCTTTGATGCAATCAGGCATGCTCGACACGGACTCGATGCGGTTTTCGGAAGCGGCGTGCTTCGGACTTCTGCGGAGATGAGAATACGATTTTTGCTCGCTGCGTCCATCGCGTGCGAATTGGTAGACGTGTCAAATTTCGATGAAGGTCTCGACGCTGGTATCGGCAAGCCAGACGAGTCCGACCCTATCTGGCAATCGCTGGAAACCCCGAGCTGGCCAATCGCTAACGACTGGGGCAATCGTTGGTTAGGGCAAAACAGATCTGGGTGAAAGTTTGTCCGATCTTCGCTCGGGCTCTCGTCCGTCAGTAGGCCGGTGCGCTCGCGCCGCGTATCATGCTGCTGCGGGCTAAATGGAAAGGATGCCTCGAAGGGCGTCCGTCCCACTCTCTTAGAATGAGTATGACGAAGTCATCCCCGTCACTGAGCAAATTCAGCCGATTCGGCCGGCATTCGCGGTCGTTTCAGGTCACCGGTACGTTTCTGCGGCGTCAGTTCTGGACTTGGCCTTTGCTCGGCGCGGTTGTGCTGGCGGGCCTCGCCTGGTGGATGAACGGCGCGGTCGAGTCGGTCATGCAAAAACAGGTCGCGGCCGAGCTCGCGGCGATTCGTGATGCCGACGTTACGGCCCTGCGCGTCTGGATGAAACAGCAACTGGCCGACGCGCGAGTGCTTGCGATGTCGGACCGCATTCGCCCGGCGGTTACCGATCTTGTCGCGCATGCCGATTCGGATGCCGCGCTCCGGCAATCTCCGCGGCAGGCCGAGCTGCGTGCCTTTCTGACCCCGAGGATGAAGATTTTCGGCTTCACCGATTTCTTTGTGTTTTCGACGTCGCGCAAGCTCATCGCCTCGTCGCAGGATGCGACGATCGGCGTAGTGATGACCGGCTATCGAGGCGATCTGATCGCGAAGGCCCTGCAAACGGGCTCATTGATCTCGCCCCCGTTTCGCAGCCCCTTTTTGTATCCCGATGAGAAGGGCGAGTTGCGGGCCGACCGGCCCACGATCGTGGCGGCCGCCGCGATTCCCGATGACCACGGTCACACCCAGGCTGTCTTGAGCTTTCGCATTCGGCCCGAAGCCGAATTCACCGAGATCCTGCAAATGGCGCGGTCAGGCCAGACGGGGGAAACATTCGCCTTCGACCAGAAGGGGGTCATCCTCAGCCAGAGCCGTTTCGACGACGATCTGAAGCAGATCGGCCTGCTTGCCGATTTGCCCGACTCGCATTCGATCCTGACCCTCGAGTTGCGCGACCCCGGCGTGAACATGATGAACGGCGACCGGCCGAACCAGAAGCGGGCCGATCAACCGTTGACGAAGCTTGTCGAGTCCGCGGTGACCGGCGTCGACGGTGTCAACGTGCTCGGCTATCGCGACTATCGTGGGGTTCCCTCGGTGGGCGCGTGGAGCTGGCTGCCGGAGTATGGGTTCGGGGTGGCGGCCAAAGCCGACGCCGCCGAGGTCTTCCGACCGCTCTATGTGTTGCGGAACGTCTTCTGGGGACTGTTGGCGCTGTTGATGCTGAGCGCGGCGGGAATTTTCGCCTTTATGGTCTACGCGGCGCGGCAGCAGTTGGTGGCGCAAAAAGCGTCGCTCGAGGCCAAACGTCTGGGACAGTACACGCTCGAGGAGAAAATCGGCGCCGGCGGAATGGGCTCCGTCTATCGCGCGCGGCACGCCATGCTCCGCCGGCCCACTGCCGTCAAGCTGCTCGATCCGGAAAAAATGAGCGGCAACTCGATCGCCCGCTTCGAACGCGAGGTGCAGCTCACCAGCCAATTGAACCACCCGAACACGATTACCGTTTACGACTACGGCCGCACGTCCGAAGGCGTCTTTTATTATGCGATGGAATTCCTGGAGGGGATCACCTTCCACGACCTGGTCGGCGAATATGGCGCGATCCCCGAAGGACGCGTGGTGCATCTTTTGCGGCAAGTCTGCGGCTCGCTGGCCGAAGCGCACGCCAGCGGGCTGATTCATCGCGACGTCAAGCCGGCCAACCTGATTCTCACGTGTCGCGGCGGCGTTTATGACCTCGTCAAGGTTCTGGATTTCGGACTGGTCAAAGCGTTCGGCAACGAGCAGGACGACCGCCTCACGGCGAACCATGCATTGACCGGGACGCCGAGTTATATGTCGCCCGAGGCGATTTCTCATCCCGACACGATCGACGTGCGCACGGATATCTATGCGGTGGGTGCGGTGGGCTATTTTTTGCTGACCGGGACGGCGGTCTTTTCGGGGGGCGGTCTGATCGAACTCTGCCGCAAGCACATTCAAGAGCCGCCGGAGCCGCCCTCAAAGCGTCTGGGGAAGGCGGTGTCGGCACGTCTCGAGCAGCTCTTGCTCGAATGCCTGGCCAAAAAGCGCGAGGACCGTCCCGCGAGCGCCGCCGTCTTACTCGAAGCACTCGAAGAGCTCGAGGCCGAGCCGCCGTGGACGCGGGCGGATGCCCAAGCCTGGTGGAAAAACTTCAATTCGGCGTCGCTCGACGTTCCCAATGCGTCCGCATCGACGAGCGGGATCGAGATTATCCACACGGTGATTGCCGGTCAGGGCTCCGGCGGCAGCTCGGTCGAAGTCAACCTCTAGTCGGCAAACATCGTTCCTCAGGCTCGGTTGGGAAATCGGAATGTGTGAAGTCTGATCGTCCAATCGCTCCAAGATCACTCTCGGTTCAGGATCGGAGGCGTCAATGCAACCGCGACAGGATTTGCGAATCGGGGATGACATTCGGGGCATGGAACTGCTCAATCGCCAGGTCGTCAACAAGGGGACGGCCTTCACCGAGCAGGAACGCGATCATTTCGGCCTGCATGGGCTGCTTCCACCGCACGTCGAGAGTCTGGACGAACAATCGGCTCGAGCCTATGAGGCGTACAGGCGCAAGTCCGAAGATCTCGAACGGCACATTTATTTGCGCCAGCTCCAGGATACAAATGAAGTCCTCTTCTATCGCCTTCTGCTCGACCATGTCGAGGAGATGATGCCGATCGTCTACACGCCGATCGTTGGACAGGCGTGCCAGCAGTTCAGCCACATTTATCGCCGGCCGCGGGGCATTTTCCTCTCGTATCCGCTGCGAGAGGCGCTGCCCAAGATGTTGCGGAACCGGCCGAATCCCCAGGTCGACGTGATCGTCGTTACCGACGGCGAGCGGATTCTGGGCATCGGCGACCAAGGGGTCGGCGGCATGGGGATTCCAATCGGCAAGCTATCGCTCTATTCGCTGATCGGCGGAATTCGCCCCGACCGCACGCTGCCGATCGTGCTTGACGTGGGGACCAACAACAAAGAGCGGCTCAACGATCCCGAGTATCTCGGCTGGCGTCACGAGCGGGTCACGGGCGATGCGTACCTCGATTTCGTCGATCAGTTCTTTCGTGCGATTGAACAAGAGCTGCCGGAGACGCTGCTGCAATGGGAAGACTTCGCCAGCACGCATGCCCGACCCATTCTGGACCGGTACCGCGACAAGTTTTTGACATTCAATGACGACATTCAGGGAACGGCCGCGGTCGCGCTGGGCGCGGTGATGAGCGCCCTCAAGGTGACCGGCAAGCCCTTGAAAGAGCAGAAGATTGTGATGCTGGGCGCCGGCTCGGCGGGCATTGGTGTCGCCGATTTCTTGAAAGCCGCCATGCGCGAAGAGGGGCTTTCTGAAAAAGAGGCCAGCCAGCGTTTCTGGGTCGTCGACGCGGCCGGCCTGGTGCATGCGGGGCGCACCGATTTGCACGCCGAAGCAAAGGCGTATGCTCGTTCGCAAGATGAATTATCCGATTGGCCGCGAACAGCGAAGGGGCAGATCGGATTGGCAGACGTAATTCACCAGGTCGACGCGACCGTGCTGATCGGACTTTCGTCGGCGACAGGCGCCTTCAGCGAGAGCATCGTGCGCGAAATGGCGAAAAAGGTGCAACGGCCGATTATCTTTCCACTTTCCAATCCGACGTCGCGATCCGAAGCGACCACCAAGGACTTGCTGCAATGGACCGAGGGGCGGGCGCTTGTCGCGACTGGATCGCCGTTCGATCCTGTCGCCGTAAATGGGCGCACGATTCGTACGGCCCAATGCAATAACGTCTACATCTTTCCAGCGATGGGATTGGGCGTCGTCGCTGCGGGAGCACGGCGCGTGAATGACGCGATGATCCTGGCAGCCGCCCGGACACTGGCCGAGCACTCGCCCATCTTGAAAGACGCGAGCGCTCCCCTCTTGCCCGCGTTGGGCGATCTGCGAAAGATTGCCGTCGAAATCGCCACGGCGATCGGCCTCGCGGCCGTAAAATCGGGCGTTGCTCAAGCGGCAAGCGCGGACGAAATCCGCCGTCGCGTTGTGGCCACTCAATGGACGCCGGCGTACCCCTCGTTATTGAGCCCGTAGCTTCGTGGCGGACTTGTTCGAGTCGATCAATCACTCCAACACTTCCCGTTTGCTCGAAGGAAGACGACCTATGGCGAAGACCATCGCAGAAGAGTTGGTTGACACATTGACGGCGGCCGGCGTCAAGCGAATCTACGGAATCGTGGGCGATAGCCTGAACCCGGTGACGGACGCCTTGCGCCGCCGCAAGAAGATCGACTGGATGCATGTGCGCCACGAAGAAACGGCAGCCTTCGCGGCGGGGGCCGAGGCCCAGCTTACGGGACAATTGGCCGTTTGTGCCGGCAGTTGCGGGCCGGGCAATCTCCACCTGATCAACGGCCTTTACGATGCGCACCGCAGCCTGGCGCCGGTGCTGGCCATCGCCGCACACATTCCCAGTTCTGAAGTCGGCACCGGCTATTTCCAGGAGACGCACCCCGATCAGTTGTTCCGCGAATGCAGCCACTACTGCGAGCTGATCTCGAATCCGCGGCAGATGCCGCGCGTGCTGCAGACGGCCGTGCAGCACGCCGTGACAAGGAAGGGCGTTTCGGTCGTCGTCCTGTCGGGCGACGTGGCCGGCATGCCTGTCGAAGGCGGCGGCGGTCCGATCGACTTCGTGACGAACGCGCCGGTCGTGCGGCCCTCGGATGGGGATCTCGGCCGATTGGCCGATCTGCTCAACGGGGCACGAAAAGTCGCCATTTTCTGTGGGAGCGGATGTGTCGCCGCACACGGCGAAGTCCTGGCGTTGGCCGAAAAAATCGCCGCGCCGGTGGGGTACTCCTTCCGCGGCAAGGAATGGGTCGAGCACAACAATCCGAACGCGGTCGGCATGACGGGGCTCCTGGGGTGGGGGTCGGCCTATCAGGCGATGCACGGCTGCGACGTGCTGCTGCTTTTGGGGACGGATTTTCCGTACGAGGCGTTCATGCCGTCGTCTCCCAAGATTGCACAAGTCGACATTCGCCCCGAACGGCTCGGTCGGCGATCAAAGCTGGATCTGGGGCTGTGCGGCGACGTCGCCGATACGCTTCGCGCACTCTTGCCGCACGTTCAGCCCAAGCCGGATCGCGCCTTTCTCGACGCGATGCTGGAAAAACGAGCGGTTTCCGAGCGGAAGCTGCGGACGTACGTGGACGAGATTAGCCGGCGCAAGCCGATCCATCCGGAATCGGTCGCGGCGACGGTGGACGAGCTCGCGGGGGAAGACGCCATTTTTACCGTGGATACAGGGATGTGTTGCGTTTGGGCGCCCGGTATCTGCACGCGGCGCCGAGCCGCCGGATTCTCGGTTCGTTCAATCACGGTTCCATGGCCAACGCCCTGCCGCAGGCGATCGGTGCGCAGATGACCTATCCCGACCGGCCGGTGATTTCGTTTTCCGGCGACGGCGGCCTGGCGATGCTGATGGGCGAGCTTCTCACCGTCGCGCAATACGAACTGCCCATACGAATTGTGGTCTTCAACAATCATCGTCTCGGCATGGTGCAATTGGAAATGGAGGCGGCGGCGATTCCGCATTTCGGCTGCGAGCTCAAAAATCCGAATTTCGCCGCCGTCGCGCAGGCGATCGGACTCGAGGGAATTCGGGTGGAGGATCCCGCCGACGTGCGACCGGCCCTCCAACGAGCGATGAAGCACGACGGGCCCGTGCTAGTCGACGTTGTCACCGATCCCGACGTGCTGAGCATGCCTCCCAAGGCGACGGTCAAGCAGGCCAAGGGTTTTGCGCTCGCCATGACCAAGATGGCGTTTGCCGGAGAAGCCGACGACGTGTTGGATACTGTGATGGCCAATTGGCGGTTCCTGAAATAGCAGCGGAGGGATCTGAGGGGCCGTTCTCTATGCCGATCGGGCGATGGCTGAGTCCGTCGCCCTTCGCAACGGGCTGACATAGAATTGGAATTGGTTCGATCGCGTGATTTGTTCGGCTGCGCGCTTCGACGCTCGAAGGAGGATCGCCGTGATCGCTGCTCCCATACCAGCCGGTGAGGCCGAGCGCCTCGCCGACTTGCGGGCGCTTAAGATCCTCGACACGCCGCCGGAAGAGCGATTCGATCGCATCGTGCGGCTGGCGCGCCGCGTCTTCGACGTTCCGACCGCTTATATCGCGCTCGTGGGCGACGATCGTCAGTGGTTCAAGGCGAAGTGCGGAATCGACTTCGACTCGACGGGCCGCGACGTTTCGTTTTGTGGTCATACGATCCTGCAGAATGGGCCGTTGATCGTGCCCGATACGCACGAGGATGAACGGTTTCGCGACAATCCGCTGGTCGTCAATCCGCCTTACATTCGCTTCTATGCCGGTTATCCCCTTAAAGGGCCGCGGGGTCACAATGTGGGCACCATTTGTCTGGCCGGGCCCGCGCCGCGGAACCTTACCTCGACCGAACAAGCCACTCTGGCCGAGTTGGCGAAGCTCGCCGAGCACGAATTGAACATGATCGACGTGATCCACGCGCAGCGTGAACTACTCGAGACAAAGGAAGCCCTGCTGGCGACGCAGAATAAATTGGCTGCCGAGCTGGCGGAGGCGGCGGCCTACATCAAGTCGCTCTTGCCCCCCAAGCTCGACGGGGCAGTACGCACCGATTGGGCCTTCATCGCCTCCTCGCAGCTTGGCGGGGACATGTTCGGCTACCACTGGCTCGATCCGGACCGGCTGGCAATCTATCTGCACGACGTGTGCGGCCACGGCGTGGGCGCGTCGCTGCTTTCCATTGCGGTTTACAACGTGCTCCGGCGGCAGTCGCTGCCCGACGTGCGCTTCCACGAGCCGGCCGAAGTGCTCACGGGTCTCAATCGGGCCTTTCCCATGGAAGAGAACCAGTTCAAGTTTTTCACGATGTGGTACGGCGTGTTCGAGCCGGCTTCGCGAACGCTGCGGTTTTCGAGCGCCGGCCATCCGCCGGCGTTGATGTTCAATGGCCATCCGAATCGCCCGGCGAAACTCGGCGAGCCCAGTTTGCCGATCGGCGCTACCGAGGACGCGACTTTCGAAACGCAGATCGCGAGCGTCCCGCAGTCGAGCCGTCTCTACCTCTACAGCGACGGTGTTTCGGAGATTGACAAGCCGGGCGGCGGCCTGTTGGAAATCAAAGGGCTGATTGATTTGCTCGCCCAAGCCGGTCGTAGGTCGGGCTCGCGTGTCGAACGCGTGCTCAGCGATGTCCGCGCGTTACAGGGTTCGCCCGATTTCCGGGACGACTTCTCGCTAATTGAAGTGGAGTTCAATTGAGCCATGGCTCCTAATGATGAAGCGGCCTTTCCCCGACTAACGATGTCGGAAATTGCCCATCTCAAGCCGTTCGCCACCCCCCACGACTACGCGGACGGCGACACGGTATTTCGGGCCGGCCAGGCCGATATCGATTTATTCGTCGTCGAGACGGGGTCGATCGAAATCCAGAATCCGGCCGACGAGGGTCGAGTGATCGTGACGCACGATCGGCTGCAATTCTCGGGCGATATCGATCTCCTGACGGGTCGCCCGGTCATCGTGACCGGTGTGGCCCGCGGTCAATCTCGTATCTGGCGCGTGCCAGGGACCCAGCTGCGCGGTCTGCTCAACCGCGTGCCTAGCCTCGGCGAAAAACTGATCGTGGCTTTTACCCGGCGCCGAGAACTCTTGTCGCAGGTGGGCAAACTCGGGCTGCACGTCGTGGGCGCAGGCCGCTGCCGCGATACGAATACAGTCCGCGAGTTTCTCTACAAGAATTTCGTCCCCTTCACTTGGTTCGACCCCGAAACCGAGGACGGACAGCGGATGTTTCAGTCGCTGGGCGCGCCGAAGCGAACGCCTGTGATCGTCCTGGGAGACGGGAAATTGCTGGTGAACCCGTCTCTGATCGATCTGGCGCGCGCGGCCGGGATTTGGAAATATTGTCCGGCGCAAGAAGTCGATCTGGCGATCGTCGGCGCAGGACCCGCCGGGTTGGCCGCGGCCGTCTACGCGTCCTCCGAGGGTCTTTCCACATTGATGCTGGACCGCTTGGGACCCGGCGGTCAGGCGGGGGGTTCCTCGCGGATCGAGAATTTCATCGGTTTTCCCGCCGGCCTGAGCGGCGCCGATCTCGCCATGCGGGGCGTGCTGCAAATGCTCAAATTCGGGGCAAAGATTGTCGCGCCGGTGAATGTCGAGTCGCTGACTCCGGCGAAAAACCGCGACGATCGGCATATCCTGAAATTGGATTGCGGGGCCGAGATCAAGAGCCGCGTCGTGCTCCTGGCCACGGGTGTTCGCTGGCGGCGGCTCGAGGTCGACGGCGCCGAGCGCTTCAGGGCGCCGGCATTTATTACGCCTGCACGACGGTGGAAGCCGACCTCTTCGATAAATGTGACGTCGCCGTCGTTGGAGCTGGAAACTCGGCCGGACAGGCGATCATGTTCCTCGCCGAGTGCTGCCCGCAGCGCACGGTGCACGCGCTCGTCCGCAACAAGCTCGGCGGCGGCATGTCGGAATACCTGTCGAATCGCATTCGCGCGACCCGCAACATCGTCGTCCACGAGCAGACTGAGATTGACTCGCTTTCCGGCAACCGCCGCTTGGAGTCGATTTCGCTGAAGACAAAGAACGGTGAAGGATCGCGGCGGCTTCCCTGTTCGGCAGTGTTTGTGTTCATCGGGGCCGAACCGAGTGCCGAGTGGTTGCCGACCGCTTTGGCACGGGACGACAAGGGCTATTTGTTGACGGGTTCGGACGTGCTGCGTTCCGGTCAATGGACACTTTCGGATCGAGACCCTTGCCCACTCGAAACAACGATTCCCGGCGTGTTAGCCGCCGGCGATATTCGCTCCGGCTCGACCAAGCGGGTCGGATTCGCGGTCGGCGACGGTTCATTGGCCGTGACCTGCGTGCATCGCCTGCTCTCGATTCGGGTCTGATTCTCCAAGGAAATGTCGATGGATGGACAGCCGGCGCAGGCCGACGGACAGAAACAGCAGGAAGTCCGCTTGAGCGGTCGCAGCATCGCGCCCGGCTTGGGCATGGGCCGGGCATGGGTCGTGGGCGACGTGCTTTATTACGACGGCACTCAGCCGACCATTGCAACCGAGGAGGTGGGGCAGGAATGGGATCGCCTGCGGCAGGCCTTCGAGGAGACGTTCGCGGAGTTGGAATTGTCGGCGAATCGCATCGAGTCGGAATTCGATTCGGCGCTTGCCGGCATCTTCCGAGCGCATGGCACGATGCTCCGCGGGCTGGTCGATTCGGGCGAATTCGAGAAGGAACTCAGGAATTCGTCGCTGGCCGCAGAGACGGCGGTGCGTCGCGTCCTCAACAGGTGGTACAAGAAATTCAAGGCCCTTGAAAATCAAACGCTGCGCCAGCGGGCCGACGACGTGCTCGACTTGGGCCGCAATATCATTCGTCGACTGCGCGGCGACGTCAGCGGCGGCCTGCAGTCGATTCCCGATCAGGGCGTGCTCGTCGTCGACCGGCTCTTGCCGTCGGACGTCGTGCGGCTGCATAAAACACGGGTGTCGGCGATCGTGGTCGAAACGCTCGGTCAAGGTTCGCATGCGGCCCTATTGGCCCGCGAAAAGGCGATTCCCACGATCACGGGAATCCCGGGAATCTACTCTCAAATATCGGGCGGAACGGAACTCCTGGTTGACGGGCATCGCGGGTCTGTCGTGATCTCACCGGAACCGGCGACGCGGGACGAATTCGTCGACCGGCTCAAGTCCTGGCGGGCAACGCTCGTTCGCTGCAAGGACGAATGCCGCAAGCCGGCCAAGACGATCGACGGCCAATTGATCCGCGTCGAGGCGAATATCGGCATTCAGGAAGACGTCGATGTGGCGCTCGACAACGGGGCCGACGGAGTCGGTCTGTTGCGGATCGAGCAACTTTACTTCGCGCGGCAGGATCCGCCGACCGAGGATGAACTCTTCGCTTCCTTGAGAGCCCTCGTGACGCCGCTTGGCAATCGGTCCGTCACGATTCGACTGTTGGATATCGGCGGCGACAAGCCGTTACCTTTCCTGCCGATGGTCGCGGGATCGAATCCCAGCTTGGGGCGCCGCGGAGTGCGCGTGCTGTTGGAATATTCCAACCTCGTGCGGACGCAAATGGCCGCCATTTTGCGACTGGCCCAGGAGCATCCGGTTCAGGTGCTCATTCCGATGATCACGCTCGAGCAAGACGTGGAGCGGATGCGGGAGATTTTTGACGCTCTCGCCACCGAAAAAAAGATCACGAGCCCTCCCAAATTCGGCGCGATGATCGAAACGCCGGCGGCCGCGCTCGCCGTTCCATCAGTGCTCAAGCACGCAGACTTTCTCTGCGTGGGAACGAATGACCTCACGCAATATACGCTCGCCGCCGGCCGGGACGATGCCTCGGTTAACGTCTACTTCCAAGACAGTCACGAATCGGTCCTCAGGCTCTTGGGCATTGTGTTGGCTGAGGCGGACGGCCATCCCGTGACGTTATGCGGCGAACTGGCCGGGCGGGAGGCCGTTGTGCCGCGGCTGTTACAGATGGGCTTTCGCACGCTCAGCGTCGCGCCGACGGTGGTCCCCTCCACGAAAGAGGCCGTTCGCAAAGTGGATATTGCGGCCGTCCAGAAAGTTCAACCTGACCTGGTTCTTCAAACGAGGAGTACGCAAGCATGAAAATCAAACGCAAAGGCTCGGCGGTTTGGCAAGGCGGCATCAAGGACGGCAAGGGAGCCATTTCGACGGAAAGTGGCGCGCTCAGCTCCTATCCGTACGGTTTTGCGAGCCGGTTCGAGGGTCAACGCGGCAGCAATCCCGAAGAACTGATTGCCGCGGCCCACGCCAGTTGCTTCACGATGGCCCTTTCGCTGATTCTGGGCGAGGCGAAGCTCACGGCCGAACGGATGGAAACGGCCGCCGAGGTGACGCTCGAGCAAGTCGACGGCGGTTGGGAGATCACGGCTGTCCATCTGAATTTGACGGCCAAGGTTCCGGGCGCCGATCAGGCCAAATTCGCGGAACTCGCCGGCAAGGCCAAGGCTGGCTGCCCCGTCTCAAAGTTGCTCAAAGCCGAGATCACCCTCGACGCGAAGTTGGCGAATTAGACAGCGATTGCGCTTTGCACTCGCGTTGCGAACCAAACGCGCGAACTGTCAATGGAGGTCCGGCTTCGTTCGAGCGTCAATGGGCGATTTTGGAGCTGACCTCATGAACGAATTGTCATGCGACGGCGACACTTTCTCGGCCGAGCGGTGTTCCAATTTTAGCGGGCGTTCGAAATGTTCGGAATACGAGGAAGTGTCAGCCGGCTTGTGCGCTTGTTTAACATCTCGACTGTGGCCAGGTGCAGTCGGTAGGATGGATTTAGGTCAAAATCCGAAGTCGGCAACTCTTACTTCGCTCCAGTTTTCAGTCTTTCCCATCCGTCGAGCCGACTAAGGGGGGCTTCGCTCATGTTTCGGCCTCGAAATCTCGTGGTTGGTGCGTTGCTGGGGATTACCTTCATTTCCGCCGCCCAAGCCCAGAACGGGCAACGCCGGCATGCTGTTCGCGCAAACCGGCCGTATCGAGGGGCCGCATACAATCCGTATTACACGGCTGCTTATCGCGGTACCCCGGCAACGGGCGACGTCCAGTCGCTGACCCAAGCCTATTCGACCCTGGCTTCGGCCGATCACGACTACAAGGGGCACCGCGCCAAGGCGATGCATGCGATCAAAAGAGCAGCGCGGCTAATGGGACAGAAGATCGGCGGCGATGGGAAGGTTAAAGAGCAGCAAACCCTGTCCGATGATCAGCTGCGCGGAGTTCAGACGATGCTGCAGAAAGTCCGCGGCAGCGTCGGTGGCCGGAATTCACAGCAGGTGGTCGGGCATATCAATTCGGCCATTCACGAGCTGACCGTCGCTTTGTCGATCAAGTAGGCTGCGTTCGGCGTCCGGCGAAGGTAGAATTGCCGGATGATGGAACGAGAGCCTGGTGATGGGTCGAGTGTCTCGTCTTTCCAGCGGCCGCCGTTCATTGAGATGGTCCGCGCCAGCAAACGGCTCCTGCTGCAGCCCGCCGATTTTGCCCCCTCGCGGAGCGACTTCGAGGTCATCGGCGCGTTCAATCCCGGGGTCATCGAAGTCGATGGCTGCGTCGTCATGCTGGTACGGATTGCCGAACGCCCTCGCGAAAGCCGCCCTGGTTTTGTGGCGCTGCCACGCTACACGAACGGATCCGAACTGGCCGTCGATTGGGTTCGCCGTGACGAAGTCGACTTTGTCGATCCGCGAGTCGTGCAGTTCCTTGAAACCGGGTGTGTCCGGCTGACTTTCGTGTCTCACGTGCGCGTCGTGACCTTGGCGGAATCTGGCGCGGCCAAAGCCACCGAGGGTTCGGCATTTCGCCCGCTGGAGCCGTGGGAGGAGTTCGGCGTTGAAGATCCGCGAATCACGGCGCTCGACGATCGATTCTATATCACATACGTGGCAGTCTCCCGCCACGGCGCGGCCACGGCCCTGGCGTCGACGGTCGATTTCCGCGAGTTCACCCGGCACGGGATCATCTTTCCCCCGGAAAACAAAGACGTCGTGCTTTTTCCTGAGCGCGTCGGCAAGCATTACGTCGCCCTGCATCGACCCAACGGCCGGACGCCGTTCACGCCGCCCGAAATGTGGGTCGCGCGTTCGACCGATTTAACCGCGTGGGGTGATCACGCGCCAGTTTTTGCCGAGAAATCCGGGTGGGAGAGTGGTCGCGTCGGAGCCGGCGCGCCACCGATTCGTACGGATCGGGGCTGGCTCGAAGTCTATCATGGGAACCGCCGGCCGACGGGGCCGGGCGAAGTCGGGCAATATGTAGCGGCGGCCTTGCTGCTCGACTTACAAGACCCCCGGAAGGTGATCGCACGCAGCGTGGAACCGCTTTTCTCTCCCACCGAGCCGTTCGAGCGTGAAGGCTTTGTGGCGGACGTCGTGTTTCCGACGGGGATCGTTACCCGCGACGACTCACTCTTGGTGTTCTACGGGGCGAGCGACACCTATACCGGCATGGCCGAACTTTCACTGGACGATACACTCGAATCACTTCAAGCGATCTGAATCGATCGAGTGGCAACAACGCCTGGGACCGGCGGCATGCCATTCGCTTTGGCGTGGGGCTTCTTACGGGAAGCAGCGTTGTAATCAGCCTGCTAGTCGAGGCCATGACGGAAAGAAACTGCGATGCCCAGTGAATCCCACGTTCGCACCATCGCCTTCGTGGGCGACTATCTGCCACGAAAATGTGGAATCGCGACGTTTACAGGCGACCTGTGGCAATCGGTGGCCACACGCTATCCAAAGACCGAATGCTTCGTCGTTCCCATGGACGACACGCCGGGCGGCTACGACTATCCGCCCGAAGTGCGGTTTCAAATCCCCGAGGGCGATCTGGACGCTTACCATCGGGCGGCTGACTTTTTGAATTTCAGCAATGTCGACGTCGTTTGCCTGCAGCACGAGTTCGGGATCTTTGGCGGAGCCGCCGGCGGCCATATTCTGGCGATGCTCCGTAACCTGCGGATGCCGGTGGTCACTACGCTGCATACGGTCCTCAAAGACCCGAATCCAGACCAGCGGCGCGTCATGGATCAATTGACCGAGCTATCGGCCCGCGTGGCCGTGATGTCGCAGCGCGGCCAGACCTTCTTGCGCGAGATTTATAAGGTCCCCGAAGAAAAGATCGACCTCATCCCGCACGGCATTCCCGATCTGCCGTTTGTCGACGCCAATTTCTACAAGGATCGCTTCGGCGTTGAGGGAAGAAACGTCCTGTTGACCTTTGGGCTTCTTTCTCCAAGCAAGGGCATCGAATACGCCCTGCGGGCGCTGCCGGCGATCCTCAAGGAGTTTCCGGAAACCGTTTATATCGTCCTCGGGGCGACGCATCCAAAACTGCTGCAGGAGCAGGGCGAGACGTATCGCCTGCAACTCGAGCGGATCACCCAGGATCTGGGCATCAAGAAAAACGTGATCTTTTACAACCGGTTCGTGGCCTTGCGCGAATTGGTCGAGTTCATTGGCGCGGCCGACATCTACGTGACGCCGTACCTCAATGCGGCCCAAATCACTTCGGGAACTCTGGCGTATTCGTTCGGCTGCGGCAAAGCGGTTGTATCGACGCCCTACTGGCACGCGGAGGAGCTCCTGGCGGATGGACGCGGCGTGCTGGTACCGTTCGGAGACAGCGACGCCATCGCCCGAGAAGTTTGCGCCCTGCTCCACGATGAGACACGGCGGCACGCGATGCGCAAACGGGCCTACCTGCTCGGGCGCGAGATGATCTGGGCCAATGTGGCCCATTTGTACATGGAATCGTTTCAGCGCGCCCGCAGGGAATACGGCGCCGTCGCCCGCCGGCGGCCGGTGATCCGCACGCTCGATGAGCGCCGCTTGGAGCTTCCCTGGCTGCGGCTGGAACACCTGTGGCGGATGACCGATTCCACAGGACTGTTTCAACACGCGACGTACACGATCCCCAATTTCCGCGAAGGCTATTGCACGGACGACAATGCGCGGGCCTTGGTCTTGATGGTCCTGCTGGAAGAGTTGGGCCAGGATTCGCCGGAGTCCGAACGGGCGTCGGGAACCTATGCGGCCTTTCTCGAGTACGCATTCGACCGCGAAAAGAACCGGTTCCACAATTTCTTGAGCCTCGACCGGCGCTGGCTCGACGAAGTTGGATCGGATGATAGTCTGGGCCGCTCGGTTTGGGCCTTGGGGACGTGTTTGGGCCGCTCCAAGCAGCACGGACTGCAAGCCTGGGCGGTCAACCATTTCGAAGGGGCGCTGAACGCGGTTCTCGAGACGACGTCTCCGCGCTGTTGGGCCTACGCGCTGATCGGAATTCACGAGTACTTGCGCCGCTTGAGCGGTGATCGGTTAGTGAACCAGACCCGGGACATCCTGACCGGTCGCCTCATCAACCTGTTTCACACCAACGCGGCCGACGATTGGCCTTGGTTTGAAGACATCGTCTCTTACGCGAACGCCCGACTGCCGCATGCCCTGATCTTGAGCGGGCAATGGACAGACTGCAAAGACGCTGCCGAGATCGGCCTCAAGTCGCTCCGCTGGCTGTGCAACGTGCAGCGCTCGCCCAAAGGCTGTTTCCGCCCCGTCGGCTGCCACGGCTTTTACCGCCGCGGCGAGATTCCGGCGACCTTCGACCAACAGCCGATCGAAGCATGTGCGACCGTCTCGGCCTGCGTTGCCGCCTACCAGGCGACCGACGAAATCGAATGGCTGAACGAGGCGCGTCTCGCATTCGAGTGGTTTTTGGGCCGCAACGATCTCGGCCTGCCGTTGTGGGATTCGCGCACGGGGGCTTGCTGCGACGGCCTTTCGCAGGACCGCCTGAACCAGAACCAGGGGGCCGAATCGACACTCTCGGTGCTGCTGGCGCTCGTCGAAATGCAGCTGCTCGAG
Source organism: uncultured Planctomycetaceae bacterium (assembly GCA_963752185.1). Taxonomy (GTDB): domain Bacteria; phylum Planctomycetota; class Planctomycetia; order Planctomycetales; family Planctomycetaceae; genus DASPSM01. The sequence continues at coordinate 307,780 of CAVVXK010000002.1, forward strand.
GCGAGCCTGGCGGCTTTCGGCCGAGCCAGCGAACACAACGGCGCGCCCACGCCGCACCTGCGGCGCGTTGCCGAGGAGCGCGCGTCCAGGTGAGCAGCTTGATTCGGTGCCTCCGCCGCGAGACACTCGCTGCGTGTTTCACACTGCCTTGCTAAACAGGGAAATTGTCCGATGGATGTGAAGCGGACGGGTGTCGTCCTCAAGCCCAATTGCGCGCGAGTGCTGTTTCGTCCGTTCGACCAGCAGGATCTGAATCGCAGCATGCGGATCGTCGGCCGCGTGATGGAACTTTCCGAGGCGGAAGTCGACGCCCTCCTGGCGCAGGTCTTGGACGAATTTCGTGGGCGGCATCATCGGCTGATGCGGTTTTTTCTGGATCGCTTCGAGGTCGTCAAACAGTACTTGCTCACCGATCGGCCCGTGAGCGAGAACCGCAAGCTGCTCATCGGCTCGTACTTCACCCAGGAATATTCGATCGAATCGGCCGCCCTCTTCAACCCTTCGATCGTGTGGCATCCCGATCAGGGGAAAACACCACCCGGTTCGAGGCGCTTTATCGTCAGCATGCGCGCGACGGGGGAAGGACACATTTCGTCGCTCTGTTTTCGCAGCGGCGTCGTCGATGCGGAAGGACAAATCACGATCGACAAGCCCACCGGGTTCGTCACGCTGCCGCAAGTCGTGCCGAATGCCGAATACGACAAAGCGCTCTTTCGCCGCAAGCTCGGCGAAATGGGAATCGACGGCAGCTTCGTCGAATCGACGCTCTCGAAGCTCGACGATCTGTTCACACTCGATCAGATCGAAAAGGCGGTTGACGATACGTTGCGCTCGCATCGTCCGAGGCATCGCGAATGGGAATCGGTCGCGAAGGCAGTCGTTGTGCTGGCGAAAGCCAACTACGAAATCCAATGCGATTCAGACGGCGACATCTCGGAGCGGATCATTTTTCCGTATTCGCCAACGGAGCAAAATGGAATCGAGGACGCGCGTTTTGTGCTCTTCACCGACGAACAGAAGAACTCGCACTACTACGCGACCTACACGGCGTTTGACGGGAGCGTCGTACTGCCGCAAATGGTCGAGACGGAAGATTTCCTGCGATTTCGCATCAGCACGCTGAATGGTCCGGAGATTCGCAACAAGGGGCTCGCGCTCTTTCCGCGGAAGATCAACGGCCATTACGCCATGATCTCCCGTCAGGACGGCGAAAATCTGTATCTGATGTACTCCGACATGCTCAATTTCTGGTACACCAAGCAGCTTCTGGCCAAGCCAACGCAGTCGTGGGAGTTCGTGCAAGTCGGCAACTGCGGCTCGCCGATCGAGACTGAAGCCGGCTGGCTCGTTTTGAGCCACGGGGTGGGGCCGATCCGCAAATACTGCATCGGCGCCTATCTGCTCGACCTCTCCGATCCCTCACGCGTCATTGGCCGCCTCAATCAGCCGCTGCTGACCCCCGACGTGAACGAGCGCGAGGGCTACGTTCCCAACGTGGTGTATAGCTGCGGGGCCGCCGTGCACAACGGGCTGTTGATTATCCCCTACGCGATGGCCGATTACGCGACCGCCTTCGCCACGGTGCCGCTCAAACAAGTGCTCGACGCGATGCAACGCGGCTAGCGCGCTGGGTTCACACGCTCAGATGTTTGGCGACGACATCGGCCGTCAGCTGGTCGATCGCCCCTTCCGAGACGACGCGTCCGCGATTCATAATATAGAAGTGCTGACCGAACTCGCGGACGAAATCGAGATATTGCTCGACGACCACGACTGTCAGATGCAGCTCGTCGACGAACTTGTGCAAGGCGTGGCCGATCTCGTCAATGATGCTCGGTTGAATCCCTTCGGTCGGCTCGTCAAGCAAGAGCACCTTCGGTCCGCCGACGAGCGCCCGGGCGATCGCCAATTGCTGCTGCTGACCGCCCGAGAGATCGCCCCCCATGCGGCGAGCCATGCGTTTGAGCACCGGGAACAGGGCGTAGACCTCTTCGGGAATTGAGCGCGAGCGATCGGCCCGCGCTTCCAGGCCGATTCGCAGGTTTTCCTCGACGGTGAGTTTCGGAAAGATCTCGCGACCTTGCGGCACCAGGGCGACGCCTTCACGCGCCCGCCGATGGGCGGCAAGCGGCGTGAGGTCCTTGTCCGCCAAAACGACCGATCCGCCGGAGGACCGCAAGTTGCCCATGATATTTCGCATGAGCGTGGTTTTGCCGACCCCATTGCGTCCCATCACGCAGGTAACGCAGCCGCGGGCCATCTCCATGTTGATGCCGCGGAGGGTTGGGATCGCGCCGTAGGAAAACGAAAGGTCGTGGATTGAGAGCATGTTCGTTCAAGAATGAAGGCGGAAGGATGAAGGATGAGGCAGAACAGGAGAACGCATAACGCTTAGCCTTTTGGTTGCCGGGTGCCGCCGCGGCCTAAGTAGGCTTCGATGACGCGCGGGTCGGCTTGGACTTCGTCGATCGTGCCCCGCGACATCACTTTGCCTTCGTTGAGCACGGTCACCGGTGCTCCCAGCAGGCGGACGAATTCCATGTCGTGTTCGATGACGAGCACGCTGTGTTCGCTCTGCAGTTCGAGCAACAACTCGGCGGTCAGCGCGGTCTCTTCGTCCGTCAAGCCGGCGGCCGGCTCGTCGACCAGGAGCAGCCGCGGACCGGCCAGCAGCAACATGCTGATCTCGAGCCACTGGCGCTGGCCATGGCTGAGGAATTGCACCCGCTGATTGGATTCTTCCTCGAGACGGACGCGTTTTAAGATGCCATGGATACGGTCCTGGTCCGCATTGCTGGCCACGCGTTGGAAATTGCGGGGCAGCGATTGCCGGCCGGGCAGGGCCAACTCCATGTTTTCGTAGACGGTGAGACCGTTGAAGATGCTCGGTGTCTGAAATTTCCGGCCGACGCCGCGGCGGGCGATGTCGACTTCGGGCAAGCGGGTGATGTCCTCTTTTCCGAAAAAGACTTTGCCGCTTGTTGCCCGCGATTTGCCGCTGATCACGTCGCAGAGTGTCGTCTTGCCGGCGCCGTTGGGGCCGATGACGACTTGCAGTTCATAATAGTCGATGCTGAAGTGGTCGACGTCGAGCGCCTTGAACCCGTCGAAGATGACTTTCACGTCTTCGACGCGCACGAGTTCCGTGTCGAGCAGCGAGCGCTGCTGGACGGAGATCGTCCGTTCGCGCTTCAGCGTCGCGACGCGTTGCAGGTGCTGCTGAAGGCTTCCTTTGTCGTCGTGGTTGTTCTCACCACCTTCTTCGAGTGCACCGTCCTCGGTTGATGGGATTGACTTGCCCGCGCGCTTTGTCCACAGATGCCAGACGCTGATCAGGCCGTCGGGCAACAAGAGCACGACGGCAACAAACATCCCGCCCAAGATGAACGGCCAATAATCGGGCTTCCAAATCAAGTGGGAATAGACATCGCTCGATAGGCTTCCTTTGATGAACCAGAACGGCTCTCGTTGGGAGCTGAGATAGTATTGCAGCAGGTTGACGGACAAGGCGCCCAGGATCGCCCCTGAAAGTGAGCATCGTCCGCCAACTGCCACCCAGATCACCACCATGATCGACTTGAGCACGTCCATATCGCCGGGGGTCACGATCTGCATTTGCGGCGTGTACAGCATTCCCCCGAGTCCGGCGAGCATGCCGCTCAGCGCGAACACGAAAACTTTGAAGTGGTACGGCTGGTAACCAAAGAACAGGAGCCGGTTTTCATTATCGCGCACGGCAAGCAAGACCCGCCCCATGCGAGACTTGATGACGGCCTGACAAATCAAATAGGAGCCGCCGAGCGCGAGCACCGTGAGTATGTAGAGCCACAGCTTGACGGAAGGGTCCGTGATATCGAGGCCGGCCATCCGTACAGTTGCAGCGTCTCCGAGGTGAACCGTGGCGGCCTTCCCCGGCGGGCCAACGGGGAGCGCCTCCGTTGCCTCTTTCATCCTCAGCCAATGCTGACCGTGGGGCACTGTAATCAGGAGGGACGAAGTCGACCTCGTAACCGATGCGCCGGGGATCGTCGCTGCGTAATGATCGACCGAGTTAGCAACTTGATCGGGCGTCAGGTTCAGCTTTTTTAGGCGATCTGCGTCGACCTGAACCTGCACTTGCTCATGCGACTGGAGGACGATCCGCTCGAAGCGTGAAAGTCCATTGGTGCCGCCGCATTTAATGTCGTTCAGTGTGAAAATGAGCCATGCGGCAAGCGTAATGGCTTGCGTCAAGACGGCGAAAAAGACGCCGCGCACACGGCTGCGAAAGACAAAGAAACCGATCACACCCGCGACGAAGCCCGGAATCAACATGCCCAGAAGGATGGTCGTCCACAGGCTCCAGAACGGTTTCCAGAACCAAGGGACAAGCGCATCGCCCGGCGACTCGCCGACTTTGTAGGGGTACACGACATAAAGGCACGCGGGCAATTTCCAACCGTTGTGATCGATAATCCCTTCCGTTCCGCCGTGGTGGGCCAGGTACATGCCCATCGCGTACCCGCCGAGGCAGAAGAAAAGCGCCTGACAGAGGCACAGCAATCCGCCGTAGCCCCAAATCAGATCGAGACTGACGGCCACAATGGCGAATGCCATGTACAGTCCCAACAGATGTACCGTTTCAATGTCGACTTTTCCTCGGTGATAAAGCCAGGGAACGCCGACGGCTGCAATTAAAAACAACGTCCAGGAGGTGCAATTGGTGCTGTACCAATGCAACGCCTTCGTTAGTCGATTGTTGTCCGGCGACAGATAATTCACGAGTGCCGGTCTTTGGAGTTGGTCTGTCTTAGACATCGGCCAACCTCCCCTTAGGCGGGAAGAGGCCCGCTGGCCGCCACTGAATGAAGATCACGACCGTCAACAGAATGAAGACGTGCGCCCAGCGTGTTTGAATATCCTGATTGAGCAGACCGTCAAAAAGCGTATTTCGCAAAAGTCCCAAAACGAGCATCGCCACACTCAGGACGTACAGGACAAAAAGCTTGCCGACCCCGTTGCGCGACCAGAACTTGACGGCGAAGGGGATCGGAACCGGCAGCAGCGTAATCCCCCCCCAGATTTTGCCTTGGCGGAACGCTTTGATGTCGAGGTTGATCCAGGAGACGACGGCGCCAATGACGCCCGCGGCGACCAGCGCCTCGCCGAACGTTCTCGGCTCGAGCAATTGGTTGAGCGTGCCCAGCCCCAGTCCCGCCCAGACCGAGCCGGCGAGCTTGCCAACGCCGCCAGTGACGACGACCAGGAACGAGTCGACGATGTAGTTCTGTCCCATATTCGGCGTGACGCCCGCGATTGATGTGAGCGCGTAGCCGGCGATTCCCGCCAGGCCGGCCCCGAGGGCGAAAGCAAAACCGTCGATGCGACGGGTGTTGATCCCCAAACTTTCGGCCGTCTGCCGCCCCTGCACGGTCGCCCGAATTTTGAGGCCGATTCGCGTGAAATTCATCAGGCCGTACAAAAACATCACGCAGCACGCGCACAGCGCGAGAATAAAACAGCGGGCGTATTCAACAGTCAGGTAGGGAATGATCTCGAAACCACCGCGCAGCCACGTGGGCGCGTTCACGCCGATGTTGTCGCCGTAGCGCACGCGCACGGCCTGCACCAGAATCAGGCTCACGCCCCAGGTCGCCAACAACGTCTCGAGCGATCGCCCGTAGAGGTGCCGCACCACGATCAGCTCGATCAGCCAGCCAATGAAAGCCGCCACGCAAAACGCAAACGGCAAGGCCGCGACGAAGTACCAATTGAAATATTGCGACGGAAGCCAGTGCACGAAGATCTGCTGCATTTCGTACGTGGCATATGCCCCGAGCATCATCAGTTCGCCGTGGGCCATGTTGATGACGCTCATCTGCCCGTAAATGATCGACAAGCCCAAAGCCATCAGGATCAGAATCGAGCCGGCCGAAAGTCCGTTCGTCAGGTTGATGCCGAGGCCGACCCAGAATTGATAGCTCTTGATGGAGTCAATCGCCTTCTCGCTGGCCTCTTTCTCTTCGCCTTTCGACTGCCCCTGCTCCACCATTTGCTGCAGGATTCTTTGCCCCTGCAAGCTGTGCAAAGTCGACAGCGTGGAAATCGCCGCCAGGCGGTCTTCGGGCTTTTGATCGGCGACATCGGGCGAGAGCCGCGTCAACGCGGCACTCTCCCGCGCGGTGCGGCGAACGCGGCTGTCCGGATCGCTTTCGGCGATGCCGTCGAGCATCGAGATAAAGGCCGGATCGGGACTTTCTCCCAAGCGGCGCACGGCCAGGGCCCGCTTTTCCGGATCGGTCGAAGCAAAGTCCTGCAGGAACTTGATGCCGTTCGACAGCAGTGGCCGTTCCTGCCCGGACGGACGCACCTCGCGCGGTTCGTCGGCGTCGACCACGAGCGGATTTTTCGCCGCATCGAGCAACGGCTCCTTCGTGAGCGGGTCAAGCAGCGTCACCACGCTCTTGCCACCGACGGCGGGCGCCTCTTGGCGAACGTAAACCTGGCCTTTGTAGAGAACCAGATTGCCCTGAAACATGGCCTGCAGCACGCCGGCCACGCGCGCGTCGCGCGTCTGCGTGAGCGTTTCGATCGCCTCTTGCCGGGTGTCCGTATCTTTATTGGAGAGCCTGGCGATGCTTTTGCGGATGGCATCATCATCGGCGCACGACGGCGACGCAAAGAGGATTACCAGCAAGGTTAAGACGACTGGGATCAGACGCAGTCGGTACAGGCTGAGACGCATGAAACGGATTTTTCGAGCCGGCGACACATCGCGGAGCGTGCGAAACGCAATTCCAGTGCCGGCTGACCAAGGGGTGTCGCTCATCAGGTGCGGGCGGGCCGTAAGTTGCGTTGTGACAGTTGTTTGTATGGTGGTCGAGGACGGGTTGGTCGACTCAAATCGCTCAGGCGGACACAGGGCTGTGCAGCGAACAATGGCAGGCGTGCGTTCTCCGCGGGCAATCGGGCAGACGGGCGAAATTCCTTATTTAGACAGTGTTTGTCCGCGGAGTGCCTCGGGGCCGTTGACCGGGTTCACCCGAGCCGGCGCCGACTTGGCGAATTCCACAAGATATCCGGTTCCGGCCTGCGGTTCACCTGTCGGAAAATCGGTGCTCACGATTTGCGCGCCGCTTGCCAGCGCCGCCTTGAGTCGGGAGGATTTGCCCGGACGGTCCGTCTGCAAATCGGCATCGGCCCGGGTGCGAATGAAATACCCGGCGTTCACGAGCCGCGGAATCTCCGGATCACGGGGATCGTCCAGCACCAAAGTTGCCGCGTCGTCACGCGATTCGTCCGAACGCACAAACATCACACGGCCCCGCAACGACGGGTGCCCCTTGACGTACGCGTCACGCAGGGGGCCGTCGTCATGCATGATAAAAAACACCTTCCCGCGGCCGGCAGCCAGCGTCGGCCAGCCGTGTTTCTCGACCCCTTCTCGCAGAGTGGCGGCCTTGCCCCGCACGTCGTCAGGCCGAATGCAGCGGGACGCGGGAAACACCGATTGCAGAAGATCATCCAGTCGATCGAGCGAGGCCGCGTCGAACTTGCGGATCCGCGGATCGAAGCCGATGCCGTCTTTCTTCAACTCGAACAAGAACGAAATCGGCAGATGGCCCGGATGCGCGTCGGACCACTTCCGCACCGTTTCAAGCCCGTCGCTCAAACGCCGGCAGGTCGTCCCTTCGTCAATTTTGACGATATGGCAGACCTCGAACGTGCCGGCCCGGTCGTGCAGGTCGAGTTCCACGCTGCGAACACCACGTTCCAACTGCACGTCGAGCGGCGCGTGACTGTAATTCAAGGACACAAAACGGCTCGGCTTGGCCCGCACGTGATAGCTGTTGTGCGTGCCGATGAACTGCAACTGGTTGATCCGCAATCCCTCGACGTCATCCGCCGATCCGGCCCGCGCGTGGGGACCGCCTGCAATTGCGCAGAGGATCGCGGCAGCAATGGTGAGTCGCAAAGTCATGAATCAATGATCCCGCTCGTGTTCGCTCAAACATTGATATCGGTTCGAGGGAATTCAGTTTACAGCCAGCGTCGCCGATTCGGTATCGACGGGTTCTCGTCGGCGTTTTCCTGATTTCGGTGAGCAGACTCGATCGGGCAGGTGAGTCACTGGAGCGGCGACCCCGGCTTCATTCGGCGCAACAGGTCCGCGTCGGGACCTCCGCCGAATTGCTTCCAATACCGTGCTTTGAACGGATTGACGTTCGGTCCAATCGCGTTTTCGTTCTCCAAACACGGAAGAATGTCGTTCCACCATCGGTCATACGCGGCCCGCAGGGCGGCAACTTCTGCCGGATATTGGGCCAGCACGTTCGTCCTCTCGCCGGGATCCTTTTGCAGGTCGTAGAGTTTGGCGTTGTTGACCAGCGTGAAGCGGGCGTTGCGGATCGAGCAGTCCTTGAACTTGTATTTCGCAACCTGGCCCCTCGGCCAGCGCCCACAATGAGTCACCAGGTACCGGTCGGCAAACGTGGCCCCTTCATTTTTGAGCAGATCCACGAGGCTGCGTCCTTCGACTTGCGTCTCCACCTTGGCCGATAACTTCGCGCCGGCGACGGCCGCGAGAGTTGGAAAGATGTCGATATGGTCGGTCAGAGCGGAGACGTCGCGTCCCCCACGGAAGGCCGCCGGCCAACGCCAAAATGACGGAACGCGAGTCCCCCCCTGGTAGGGCGTATTCTTCATGCCGCGCATCCCGGCATTGAAGACCGTCGTTCCTTGAGTGCCGCCGTTATCGGTCAGGAACACGACCAGCGTATTGTCGGCGAGCCCCCATTCGTCGAGCTTCCTAAGCAGCGTGCCGAAGTTGTCGTCAATGTTCTCGATCATGCCGAAAAAGCGGGCCACGTCGTCGGGGACTTTGCCTCGATAACGATGAAAATAGTCGTCGGGGACCTGTAACGGCGCGTGGGCGGCGTTCGGCGTGATGTAGGCGAAAAATGGGCGGCCGCCGCGGCGCTCGCGATCGATCCAGCGGAGGGCTTGCTGGAAAAACACGTCTGTGCAGTAGCCGTGCGTCTTCTCGAACGTCCCGTTGTGCAGAATGGCCGGATTGAAATAGGTATTGCCGGGAGCATCACCGCAGCTTCCGGGATACGTCTGGCCAATTCCGCCAGCGCCATGGATGAAAACCTCCTCAAAGCCTCGGCGTTCGGGCTGATAGGCGGCTTCATCCCCCAAATGCCATTTGCCGAAAATGCCGGTCGCGTAGCCCGATTCGCGCAGGACCTGGGCGATCGTGACAGCCTTCAGGCTCATCCGCTCTCGCTCGAAGATCGTATGCGTGACCCCCGACTTGAACTCGTGCCGTCCGGTCATCAAGGCGCACCGAGTCGGCGCGCAAGTCGGGCTGACGTGAAAATCCGTGAACCGAACGCTCTGCCGGTAAAACTGATCGACGCGTGCAGTGTGAATGACCGGGTTGCCGTGGCACGAAAAGTCGCCATAGCCGACGTCATCCGGCATGACAATCACGATATTCGGCCGGCGACCACTCGCGCCTGACGCTGCGGCCGTGGATTCGTCCCACGGCGCGGCCGCCAGCGCCACCCCCGCATGGGCGACGATCGCGGCAAGAACAAACCGAAGACCGATGGACGTTCGAGGAGAGCTTCGGGCCGTACATGCGGCTCGGCGGGACGAAGTTCTTGCTGGGGTTGTTGGAGAGGTGATGTCGTTCACTAGCACCAGCGGGGGCAAAAACCGAAGGCACGAAGGCCACTCAGGGATAAGTTCTGGCAGGACGGAAACCGATCGCGCTGTTACGGCCGTCCGGCGGGTTGACGTAACGGGTGGCGGAACGGACGATCGAGGTCCGATAGCTGAACGCCCCGCCGCGTAAGACACGGGTTTCTGCAGCCTCAACAGGCTGTGTCGACGGCGTGTCTTCGAAGACCTTGTCCTTTTGGTCGGGATAGCCGCCGAATTGGTCAAAACACCACTCCTGGGCGTTGCCCAACATGTCAAACAACCCCAAATCATTGGGCTCCAATGCGGCAATGGGCCATGCGTGGTTTTCACCGTTGGCGAGACACCAGGCATATTGCGGTAACAGCGTCTCGGTCAGCCCGTAGTAGAGGCTCGTGACCGTTCCCCCTCGACACGTGAATTCCCATTCGGCCTCGGTGGGCAGCCGGTAGCCCGTGAATTCCCAGCACTTCTCCTTGGCCTTCATGCCCGGACCATACGTTCCTCCCTTCGGGTCATAGCACCATTGTGCCCTGGGAATCTTCTCCTGCTCGCTCAACCAGTCGCAGTAGTGTGCCGCTTCGTACCACGTCATGGCGGTCTGAGGAGAGTCGTCTGTACGGACGATCTCGCGAAGTTCACGATTGTTTGCCAAATCGAAGCACTTGACCGCCTGTTGGAACGCTCGGTATTGGGACTTCGTGACTTCGTGTGCCGAGATCGCAATCCGCCGTCCAATGCGAACACGATGTTGGGTTTCGTTTGCGTATCGACCCGGTTCGGATTCGGGCGATCCCATCAGGAACTCACCGGCGTCCACAACCACGAACGTCTGCTTCTGCGTATTGACGTACCACTGCCGCTTCTCGTTCGACTTCCGGGCCTGCAACTGCTTTTCGTCGGTCCTGAGCTTCTCGACGACTGCTTCCAGTCGTTTGCCTTCCCCCCATTTTCGCAACAACCACCCTGCCGCCCCATGCAGTCCTGCATCCGGCTCGTTCTCGCAGACGACCAGCAGCTTCTCGATCAGCGGTTTCCGCTGAGCGGCTGACAACTGCGTGTCGGTGTAATGGCCCAGCGTGAGGACCAGCGCCCGGCGAATGGTCACGTCGGGCTCGGTGTCGAGCCGGTCCAGAACCGTTTGCGAATCGCCGCCAAACTGACTGCACCAGTGGATCAGGTAACTACGGACCCTTGGATCGGGACTTGCCTTCAGTTTCGGCCAGACTTCGGCTGCGCTGTCCAGCTTGAGCAGAGCAACGGCGGTGTTCGCCTGTCGCTTTGCCAGAAGTTCCTTTTCGTCCTCGGTCGCGTTTGCCGCCAGGTTTCTGGCGAGTTCCCGCTTACCCAGCCTGACAGCATCGCCTTTGTGTCTAACGAGCTTTTGGAAAATCACGGGAAACTGAAATTCCTCGGCATCCGCCAGCAAGTCAAACAATTCATCAGCATTGTTTTCGGCATAATCTGCCAAAGTTTCCGTGGCGTAGGTACGAGACTGTTCTTTGTGTTTTGTGTCCCGATAGATCATTGCGAGCGGCTTTATCAACTGCCCCTGGGCGGGGCGCAGGGCTTCCCGCCATGCCACGAGCGCCGATGCCTCGAGCGTCACCAGTCGACCTGCCACAAACTCGTTGATCTGGGTCCACCGATTGTCGTCCGGTGTGTAGGTCGCCAACGCACAGGCAGCCTGAAATCGCTGCTGATCCTTTTGCCTTTTGTCCAGCGCCACGTTCCACAGCGGCTCTGCCACTCTGTCCTTGGAGGGCAAAAGAGCGTCCCGCACAACAGCAAACGGGCTCGGCGATACCAGCAGCAGATCGTCCCGCAATTCGGCAACCTTGCTTTCATCAACGGGCAGAAGTCCCAAATCCAAATGCAGCTTCTGATTCGAATCCTGTTTGGCCTGGGCATCCGCCTGTCGGAGAAGTGGGTCAGCCCAGCGACGGTCGCCATCCACCTCTCGGACAATACCGGGCACTTCGGTGATGTCAGCGGCGACGAGTCGTTTCACAAGTGCCGCAGCGTAATCGGCTTGACGTTTCTCCTCGACCTGCCGGGATACGGCCGCACCGGAAAGCGCTAAAACCATGACCACGGCGGCGGCCATGCCGACGCGAGTGCCATGGGCGCGCCCTGCCTTGCCCATCATTTTCCGCTGAGATGCGGTCCATTTCTTCCCGTCGGTCAGCATCCGAATGTTGATGTATTCCCAGAGTGACGGCAGAAGTCGGTTCTCCGGTTTGGTGTTCCACACGGCTGCACGGTCGACAAGTCGCAGTTCCGCCCGACCCCGCCGAGTCTCCTTTTGCTTGCGGGTCAGCCAGTCCCGCAATGAGTGAACCAAATAGTCGTGCGTAAGTTGGTAATACTTCTGACCGGTCTCGACCTTTGTGTTGGGAGCATCAGGGTCAACGCCTTCTGGATCTGTCGGCGTGATGAGCCGGACTTCGTTGTCCAGGATGCGGATCAGAGCCTCGAAGTCCGTGGGGCGATCGCCGTATCCCGATGCTTCGATGAGCTCCTGGCGAGACCGCATGTTGCCCTTGATGTCGGTCCCCTGTTCCGGGAGCAGCGATTTCAGGACCGACCGAGCGGCTTTCTGATGCAGTCGGTGCTTCGGGCTGGCCGTTCCGGAGCTGAATGTATCTTCCAGAAACGTAACACCAATTCCCTCGGTGCCACCGACCTCCTTGAGGGTTGTGGGAGTCCACGGCTTCCCCTTCATCATTTCGGCAAACAGGGCCACGCGCACGCAGATGACTTTGCCGTCTTCGGCGAGCCCGGAGACAGCCTGGTCCAAGAATCGTTGCTGGTCAGCAGTTGTTTCTGTCGCATTCTCCGCCAGAGCCCCATAGGCCCGCCCATACGCTTTGAGCACTCGCTGAGCATGGCGGAGATCGAACAAATCAATGGCTGCGGTATTTCGCCCGGGGACAGCATCAACCTCCAGATCCGCCAGAAATCGAGTCACCGCCATCCAGAAATCATCCCTGACCATCACCACGCATTGAACCCGTCCACCGTCGCATTGGCGGAGGGCCTGAACCAACTCCGTGTCGTCGTCGTTTCGCCTGGCGTGGAGCCATTGCTCGAACTGGTCAAGGACGATCAGCAACTTCGTGCCCTGTGGAACGCCATGTCCACGCCGCAAGGCCGCCAGGGTCTCTCTGAGGTGCAGGTTGGTCGGCACGCCCGGACAACGCTTCCGCAGCCCGTGCAGCAGCCGTATTCCCGTCTCGTCGGAAGTCGCTTCAACGTAAACCGGGAGAACGTGTCCGGCCAACCGGGGAAGCAAGCCTGCCTTGACGAGCGAAGATTTTCCGCAACCCGAAGGGCCGTAGATCAATCCCAAACGGAACGTCTCGTCGGGATCGGTCTGTTCAATGCGGGATTTCCAAAAGCGGATGCTGTCCGGCAGCCCGTCTCGGTCACGTGGGCCGGGTAGCAGTTCCAGGAAGAAGTCCGCATCCTGCGCATCAAAGGACCGCAATCCTTTGGGGACAATGTGGATCGTCCGACTGCCGGATGAGGGTATTGTTGACGGGGTTTCCGGGAGCGTCGGTGTGGTTGCCGGAGCCGGCGGCTGAGCGACGACCTGGGGGACGACCTGGGGGACTTCACTGAGGAAGTGACGCAGATCATCAGCAAAGTCCTTGGCCGTCGTGTAGCGGTCAGTTGCTCGTTTCGACAGGGCCTTGAGACAAATGCGTTCCAGTTCCTTCGCAATAGCGTCGTTGATCTGCCGAGGAGGTCTCGCTTCCACTGCCGTGATTTTGAAAATGGACTCTGCCCAAGTCGCGCCTCGGAATGGATTGATGCCGGTGAGCAGTTCATAAAACACGACGCCGAGACTGAAAATATCCGAGCGGCCATCAACGAGATGTCCTTCACCTCGGGCTTGCTCGGGGCTCATGTACGTCGGAGTTCCGACCAGCTCGGTGTCCGTCCCCTTCCCAGCGTCCTCATCTCGCAGGGCGATCCCAAAGTCTGCGACGTAGGCTTTTCCTTCGCCGTCGATGAGGATGTTCTCCGGCTTGATGTCTCGGTGGACGAACCCCTTTTTGTGTGCGTAATGGAGAGCTTCGGCTACGGTGGCGACGATTTGTGCGGATTCAAAAGGTGCAATTCGATTCCGCTGAATCCGATGTCGCAGATCCGTCCCCTCGATGAACTTGGAAACGGCGAAGCACAAGCCATCCTCAGTCCGCCCCACGTCGAAGATGGGGACGATGTGTGGGTGATCCAGACCGGCCAGGATGCGGGCTTCGGTCAGATACGCCTCGGCATCGGTCACTCGATGTGGCAGCGGCACCTTGATGGCGACACGACGTTGCAGGTCTTCGTCATGCCCGAGATAGACGACGCCGAAGCCGCCTTTGCCCAGCAGCCTCTCGATTCGGTAGCGTCCGATTCGCTCAGGCAAGTTCTCCGACGCCGGAGTGGCAGGCACACCATTGGGTCGACGAGGAATTGTCGCCATTTCGGCCAGCATCGGTTCGGTCGACTCGAGCGACTTGGGCTGCGTGCCGAGGGGCTCGTCAGAGGTGGGGCTACGGGGCGAGTCCATTGAGCGCCGGTGCCGGTGAAAGACCGATCGTGCTTCGAGATTTTGCGGCCAGCATTGTGCCCCAGTCCAATGCCGTATTCAAGATGCGGCATTGAAACCGTGATTGAATGAGCCCAAGGGAAACCCTGCCACTCGGAAGAATCAGTCCCGCCGATTTTGCTTGAGTCAAGCAAGGGAATCGAACGAGTTCGATTGGCGTCCTCCGCCGCGGGGGTTCCCTGCGATGTGAAAGAATAGGGGCTAGAGGCTATAGGCTAGAGGCTAGGGAAATCCGGATCGATTCCAATTTGCGTCGTATCAGCCGCGCGAAGCGAACGCTTCTCGCATTGCCGCAATCGTCTTCGACGCGCGATCCCCGTGGCTCTGGCTCGACCCGTTTCTTCGATTCCGCGGACTTCGACACGTGGCCGAAGTGAGCTGCGTGGCATTCAATGCAAATTTGGACCACCAAGGCGCAAAGACACCAAGAAAGACAAAGAACCAGTTATCCGCAGATTTCGCAGAAGGACGCAGATTTTGAAATTCAAATCGGCGAAATCGGCGTCATCTGCGGATCTCTCTTGCCTTTCTTTGTGTGCTAGCCTGCCGTTGCCCGCAACGGAAACTCAATTGACGGGCAGGCTGGCAGCCCGCCCCACGAAACTTCGGGTACCACACAGAATCGCTGGGCGGCGTGCCCGCCATTGTTTAATCGACGTCTAACTCGCGAAGACACTGGCGAGCCCCCGGCTTCATGAGCCGGCCCCGATGGCCGGCCCTCGCCAGTGGCACCGAATACCGCCATTTTGCGAAAGACGGTCTATAGGGCGATGCCCTACGCGATCGCGTTTGGCCCTTTCAGGGCCGGGTCTGGAACGGCACGAGAGGCAAGGGGATCGGCCGACGCCCGCGTGAGCGCATTCCGACTTCGCCACCTCGCACTCCGAACTTCGCACCCCGATTTTTGCCGTGCTGAAAAGCCGGCCTTCCCCCTCATCAAAATCGCAAATCCAAAATTCCGATCATCCGTCCGAGGGGACCGGTGCCGCGAAGCTCCCAAAAAATCTCTTCTCGCGGTCGCCCCGAGTCGTCGGCGTGACGTGCAGGAAAATCACGCGGCGTGTCGGGGAACGCACTGCTTTGGCCGGGCGGCAGTTGGGTTCGATTAGTGTCCGATTCGGCGATCGCATTGGCGATTCGGCCGATCCGCACTTGCCGGAGCCGGCGAGCGGCGGGAATGTTTGATTTTTTGTCCGCTCGTGCGTTGTCTAGGTCACTCGACCTAGCCTGATTCTACCAGAAAATGCCGGGTACTTCCAGCTTTTTTTTCAGGCAAAAAGGGGAGGCGGGCGGGGGCGGAGAGAGTTTTTGAGTCCGCCATGGGGGCGGACAGACTTTTTTGGGGTGGAGCCAAAAAAAGTCGGCGTGTTCGCTCGGCCGCGAGCGGTCGGCCTTCGCCGGGAAGCTACGATCAGGCTTCCTCAGCCGAGCGTAAGCCAGTCTCCTCGCGGAACTTCGGAAAACTTGCGTTCCCAAGAACAGAACTCGCAAGCCAGATGCAGGGCTTGTTGAGCAATACTTTTTTTGGGTGGACACCAAAAAAGTCCCCCTTTTTTCAGCGCCCCAAAAAAGCCAAAAAAGTCCCCGGTGGACCGCGGAGTGGTGGATTGCCCGCTCGGACGGGACTAGTGCAGGACGTAGATCTCCGGATCGTCAACGATCCATTCCGTCGACCACGACCGGCCGTCGTCCTGGTTCACGACGTTGAAGAAGATCGTGTTGAAGTTCTCGACCTTGGTTCCGTAGGGAATGGTCGAGGCGAGCAGGTCGGCGGGTGTGAACTTGCCGACGCCGGGCTTGGCGTAGTAGTGCACCCTGCCGTCCGGCGTAAAGGTCATGCCAAAGGTCCACCAGCCGGTTTGGGTGATTTGCTTGGCGGGGATGTCCTGGCCGTATTCGTTGGCCCGGACCAGAATCGTGGCCGAGTCTTCCTGGTTCTGGCCGTCGCTCTTGCTGTTGAACTGAAGGAACATCCCCGGCCAGAACGGCTCGACGGTTGTGGTCGGCCCGCGGCGGAACCAACCGCGTCCGCCTCCGTCGTTCTTATGAAATGTTCCGATGACATCGGCGCGAATGCCGAACGAGGTGCCCGTCCGCTTTTCCCATTGATTGAAGGGGGGCAAGTACACGCGCGCGATGCAGTTGGGCGTGCGGGAAGGCGAAATATATCCCCCCGTCGTCATGCTGGCATTGAAGACGAGGTCGTCCTGCTGGAATTTATTGGTGCGGTACGTGGGCACTCCCGAGTAGAGCGTCCGCATCATCAACGAGCCCTGGCTGCCGGGGAGACCGCCCGCCGGCGTCGGCACGCGCTTGACGATATCCGGCTCGCCGCGGAGCGAGCTTTCGTACCACTTGCCGTTGGCGGACTGACCGCCGGGCTGCCGCTCTTGATTGTCGAGATTGCTGCTGGCCTTCGGGAGATTCAGCTCGTAGCTCCACGAGGGGTCTTCCATGTCGTCATAGGCGACGCGGGTTCCGGTGCCCGGCACGACCTGGGCCCTAGCCGGAGCCGCCGCCCAACCCACGAGGGTGAGACTCAAAACAACGGGAACGGACCTCGTCAAAAAGCGATAGCGGCAGGTTTTCATCGCTTCACCACCCTCGTTAAGTCGTGCGAAATGGCCCAATTACGGTGCGGATGAAAGCGAATATCGGGCCTGTGACGACGGTCGATCCAAACAATCTGTTACCGCCGTTAAAATCGGAACCCGCAAACTCCGCGAAATCGGATCAGTCGGGCCAGAATGACCGGTTTTTTGTGCCCGAGCCGGGCTGGCGTTTCAAGTCACGGCGGTGACGGGAGTTTGAGCGATGGGCTCTTGATCAAGGTTGAGGCCGGCCCGGGCGTTTCGCTTTTGCCAATACCGCCGCACTGCGGAGGGTTGGCAGTCGTCGACTTTTTTCTGCGAAAGCCCGTGGTGGGCGCGGGCCGTCCAGCGGTCGGTGAATGCCGCGGCTTCGCGAAACGCGTCGGATGGGCCGACATCCGAATCGAACCAGGATCGTTCCAACGGCTCGCGTTCGGCACTCAGTTGCGGCAGAAAAACGGCCGGGTTGCGAAGGATGCGCCGGTGCAGCCGCTCCCCTTGCCACCAGACACTGCGGTCGTCCGCCCGATCTGTGGGCGCTGGTCCGAGATCGAGCGATTCTTGGACGCGCACCGGCTTGAACAGCCCACAGCAGGGAGCGGCGGTCCCAGTGGCCCAATGGCGAATTGATCCGGGCGAAAGCTCGGCAATCCAACTTCCCGTCGTCTGGGATGCGGCAAGAAGGCCCCCGCCCGCATCGGCGCACGGGGCGTTCAGACCTCCGTTGATGGTCGAATACCGCGGCACCGATTGCCCCTCGCCATGATCGCGAAGAATGGCGGCCAGATCGCGCGGACTGCGGGCAGACTCGGCCAGGCACTGCGTGCGCGATCCCCGCAATCTGGCCCCCGAGGCCCAAGTCTTGATGAGGTCGGAGTGCTTTTCGGCAAACCCGGGAATTGTCAGCGAATTGGAAATACTCCGAGCGCCGCGGACTTCCTCGGTCGCCCAGTGTCGACCGGCCGTCTCCAAGACGATGGCCCGCGTCGGGTCCGCGACCAAAAAACTGTTGTGGTACGTAAAGTCCCGGTGCTCGTGCCCGCAGCCGCCGCCCTGCCCGTGCGTTTCCAGCAAACCCACGATCACCCGAACAGCCGACTCGGCATCCGTCGCCCGTTCGAGTGCCAACCGCAGCAAATCCATCCCCGTCAGGCCGACTTTTTCGTGCGGCTGGCGAGTAAAAACCGCCTCGTTGCCGATGACCAGGCCGTGCTCGTTGGCCCCCATCTCGGCCCCCCACATCCAAAACGGGCGGCTGAGCAGAACCGCATGCGTCTGGGCCACCTGCGGGATTTTGATCCACGTGCAGCGAAGGGCCGATCCCGGAGCGTGCTGCCGGTGAGGAATCCAATCCAGGATTTGCGCTTCGTTCGGATCGCGGTCCGAGTTCTTGGCAAACAGGACCGATTGGGAGCCAACGACGACGAGCGTGTCGCACATGTTTGCAGAATAGCAAAGCCCCAATCGGTTGTGCGATGGCCTCCGGCAAATTCTCCGGCCTGCGGCCCGGGGGGCCTGACCGACTTTTTTGGCTTTTTTGGGGCGCTGAAAAAAGGGGGACTTTTTTGGGCTCCACCCAAAAAAAGTCCGACCAGGCCGGCAAGCCTGGGCCTCACGGAGCGAATCCCGCATTTGTGTTACGCCTTCTAACTCCTTCACCCCTCGCCCCTTGCGGGAGAGGGGCCGGGGGTGAGGGGGCCGGGCGGGTCGGACAGACAGCCGAGCAACGCAGCCAAGAGCGGGGACTTTTTTTGGGTCCACCCCAAAAAAGGGGGTCAGCCCGCCACCATCGCGGGCAAAAAATAGTCGGCCCGTCGCGATCTCTCGCCGCGCATCCTTGCGACTTTGCATCGCAAAGCACGCCTGAAAAATCTTTTGCCGCAACTTCCTCGTGCCTCGGATGTTGCAACAATCTGAAAACATTTTTGCGCGTGATTCGAGGACACCTCGCTACACTGAGGCTAGGAAAGATTTCCGGGCTATCTGGTGACTTCCAACTCACCCGGTCCGCGTTGTGATTGAATTCGTGCCTGTGATCGGATTCTTGCGGTCTCAGCGCAGTGATCGCGGAAGGTCTTTCCTGAGCAAATTCTGACGTTTGGTCGAAAGACCGGCGTCGGCGATTCGCTCGCCTGAAGTCAACGGTGGTGGCGCATCCGCGAGCCGCTTTGCAGGTGCCGGTTGCTTTACGAAGCGACCGGTGCCGGAAGTGCGTTATCGCCCCGCCCACTGAGAGCCGCCGTTGGCCCGAAATGCCAGGCTCGGTCAGGCAGCCTCCGCTTGGCGGATTTTGTTTGCGCCAACCGCTTCGGTCGAACGGCGTTGGCGGATTTTGTTCGTGCCGACCGCTTTGGTACCCGAACGACCGGCGTCGCCAGGTTTTGTTCGTGCCGATTGCGGCGCTCGATGCGACCGGCGTTGCTGCGCCAGCGGATCCGCTGCGCGGAGATGTCGCGCCGCATGCGGGCTGTTCAGTGCAGAATTCGGTTTTGTTTTTGCCGGCCACTACGTCACAATTTGTGCAGCCGTTGAGAGACCGTCAAGAAACTGTCGAGAGCGACGACCGGTACGGCAGTGCGGTACGCCATCGAAACGCCGGTTGCCGTGCCCGGCGCTCGCTCGGCCTGAATCGGGGGAGCACAAACGAATGGTGAAAGCCGCCGCCAACCGTGCAAAACGGGAATTGTCGCCAAAGGAACGTGAAGACCTCCTCGGCATCTTGAAAGCCCGATTTGAGAAACATCCGCAGCGCCACAAAGGGCTGGCGTGGTCGCAAGTGCAAACAAGACTGGAAGCGAACGCGGAGAAACTCTGGTCACTTCACGAAATGGAACGCACGGGCGGCGAACCGGACGTTGTCGCCCACGAGAAAAAGACCGGCGAATACATTTTTTATGACTGTGCCGCGGAAAGTCCCACAGGCCGCAGAAGCGTGTGTTACGACCCTGACGCCCTCGAATCGCGGAAAGAACACAAACCGAAAGACAGCGCGATCGGCATGGCAGCCGCCATGGGCATCGAGCTGTTGACCGAAGAGGAACTTCGAGAGCTGCAGAAGCTTGGCGAGTTCGATACGAAGTCGTCGAGCTGGGTGAAGACACCCGCGAAGATCCGAGAACTCGGCGGCGCCCTGTTCTGCGATCGCCGCTTCGACGCGATTTTCGTGTATCACAACGGCGCAGAATCGTACTATGCCGGCCGCGGCTTCCGCGGCTCGCTGAGGATCTAGCTGCCGATTTTGGATTTGCCGATTTTAGATTTTGGATTTTCGATTTTGGATTGGGATTCGACGTCATCTTCTTTTCAAGCGAAAATCCCAGTCGAGCCGGATTGTCGATTTTGGATTGGGGATGTAACCCCATCTCCTTCTCAATCCAAAATCCAAAATCGAAAATGGGGACATGAGGCCACCTGGTCGATGAACCGCGTTCGCTGGCAAATTGTGCTTGGGCTGGCACTGGTTGCGACGCTACCGGTCGGTTGCACCCGTGGCGGCGCCGCGAACAAGACGGTTGTCCGCGTCACGCCCGCCAATTTCTCGGCGGAGGAACTCAAGCAGCTGCATGCCACGCCCGATCTGTTAGGCGTCCGGGTCGACGTCGATCAACGAGGCACGCCGTTGAAAGTCGCCATCAACGTCAAGTCGTGGTGGAACGGCAACCAAGTGAACTCAGGCACCGAGGCAGCGGAAGAGATTCCAGATTCGCTCTCCGTCTCGACCAACACAATCGCTGGACAGGACAGCCGTCTGCTGCGCCAGGTCACCATCGCCAGGTCGACGGGGCACCATTCCACGGAGTGGATTCTCGGAACGATTCCCATCCCGTCGACGTCGCACAGGTGGGGGAAACGCATCTCGGTGTTCGGCGTCCCGGACCTTTCCAAAGGGGCCAACCCCGGCTTCGTCAAGACTCAGGAAGGCCCGGTCCAATTCACCGTCGACCATCCGGTCCCCGTTTGGGCCTACATCGCCGGCCGCGGCGTCGAGAACAAACCGGAGGAGTCGATCGACGCGACAATCGCACACTCCGAGTGGGCCCTCGTGGTGACGATGACGCTTGAGAAGGGGAAATGAGCAAGGCGGATCCCCAATTGGTATTTTTTCGACACGTCCAAATCTTCCCCGTTGAGCTGACTATGACCAAGACCCTTTGCGTCGGAAACCTGAAACGTGAGACGACCGTAGACGACTTGCGTCAGCTCTTCGCTGCCTACGGCACCGGCGTGTGACAAGGTCGCCGACTTGAATTGAATACGACGGCCTCGACTCGACTCGCCGAAGTCCGGCACACCTTCTTCGTGGTGCGAGGAAGAAGAAAATGGGCCGGCGACTCGCAGAGCCTCGCTTGTCCCCACCCTACAGCTCAATCCAAAATCCAAAATCGAAAATCCAAAATCGCCGGAGCCCAACCCATGTCCAAGGTCAGAGTGAACTTCTCCGTTTCCATCGACGGATTCGCTGCCGGTTTGCAGCAAAGCCTCGAGCATCCGATGGGCGTCGGCGGAATGGCGCTGGCCGAGTGGGCCTTCGCCACGCGGACGTTCCAGCGGATGCACGATCAGAACTGGACGTTCGACCGTACTCACGACAAGGAGGGGGGCACGACCGGGATCGACGACGCCTGCTTCGCTCGCGGCTTCCTGAACGTGGGCGCTTACATCTTAGGCAGAAACATGTTCGGGCCCATTCGCGGTCCGTGGCCTGACAACTCCTGGCAGGGCTGGTGGGGCGACACGCCGCCGTTTCGCAACCCGGTGTTCGTGCTGACCCACTACCCGCGCGAATCGATCCCGATGCAGGGAGGCACGACGTTCCATTTCGTGACGGAGGGCATCCACCGCGCCCTCGAGAGTGCCACAGCGGCCGCGAACGGTCACGACATTTGCCTCGGAGGCGTCGCCACCGTACAGCAGTATCTTCGCGCCGGACTCATCGACGAGCTGAATCTGGCGATCTCCCCCGTGCTCCTCGGCTCGGGCGAACGCCTCCTGGGCGACATCGATCTCGTCCAGCTCGGCTACACCTGCACGGAGCACGTCGCGGGCGAGCGCGCGACGCATGTTGTGCTAAGCCGCGACGCGAGAGCCGCTCCTCCACAGCAATGAGGGCCGCCGCGAAACTCTCAAACAGGGCTATAGCGAGTTATGCCGGGCACTCTGTCGAAATCGGTGTCGTTGCTGGCCAGATTGGTCAAGCCGTGGCTCTGCATCAGCGCCAGGATCGAGCGCATCGCCACAAAGGAGGCCATGCTGACGGCTCAAATCGCCTGCCAGGAGAACGTGCTGGGCCGTCACAGGCAGCACATGAATGCCGGTAGCGACAATGTCATCCAAAGCCAGCCGAAAACGCTGGAGTTGTTGGATCTGGGCAGGATGCTTTCGGAGCCTCTTTCCGATTCCTTCGTATGGCCATCCAAAACTTTGGCAGGCTTCGAGGGTCATCAGCCGATGGGCGGCATCACTGAGCAAGGCGGCTGAGAGGTATCCCTGGAGATCGCCCTGTTCGATTCGTTCCAGGAGTTCGACGCAGGGAACACCAAACGTCGGGTCATCAGCAAAGGCGTACACAAACACGTTTGCATCGACGAATACCAACTTGCCAGCTGCTATCGCCGCAAAATTCATGGCGATTCCGAAATCCCGAACTGAGGATCTTCGGCAATCTTGCGCAAGATTTCGGGATCTCCCGTCCAGCGGAGCAGCCCGGCGCTTTGCCGAATACGGCTCGTATGCGGCTTCACGCTGACAGTCACCCGTTCGTGTTCCTTAAGCGGAAGGGGCGTGTCGGGTTTCAGGACGCCATTTTCGTAGACGGCTTCGATTTCAAGGGACATCGGCGAAACTCCCAAACTCAGCCACCACCCCCTTTAGTTTAAAGGCCGACAGGCGTGGCGCGAATGGCCGATTGGTCCCCAGCCAAATCGTCCCACCCGAAGATGATTGCGACTGCGACGCCGGACGAGTCAGGGGGTCAAGGGCTGGAGGCTGGGGGGTCGAGTTAAAGAGACGCGAAGCGTTTTGCCGATCGGCTTGTATTTCTTTGTGGTGTGAGAAAGAAGAAGGTGGGCCGGCGCTCTCAAAGCCTCGCTTGTCCCACCCTACTAGACCGTCTACTTCAAATTAGTGGAACAGGCGCCACTCAACGCTGATAGCCCTGTTTCTGGGTGCCATGCCCACGGCTGTTATGTGGAGCGGTGTCAACGTCAGCTGGCCAGTTTCGCCGATGCAACCTGTTATTCAGTCGTTCCTGTTGTCAGGAAGACTATCTCGTCGTTCGCAATTGCGATGGTATGGGTTGAAGGCGGATCACACTCTGCGACGGATGGTTCCAGCCGTGCGACGATCTCGCCTTCGTGGTTCGGGGGCGATGGCGGTTCCGGTGGACTTCGTTGAGCCGTCTTCCCAGGCAGCTCACGCGGGCAGGTTCCTTTCTCTGTTCGACGGTTTACGGAGTTCAAGGTTGGTTTGCGTTCAAGAGATTCATCCAGGGCGTCTCGCGAGCCCCTTCCGCGTCGCCGTCGCCTCGGCCTCACCCCGTCTGGGCCGAGGCGATGGTGACGTGGAAGGGGCGGCCCCCTTCTGTGGAGCCCGAGCGGAGGTCTCCTTCTTGGTCTTCTCGGACGCCAGTGCATCATGCTCATCCAGCAGCGTCCCGAGTTCCGGCGAACGAGCGGTGTGCCACATCTCCACTCCCAGTTGTCTCATGACGGCCACGATGGCGATTCGGCCACGACTCTTGGATCCGCGACGGATGCGATCGTACTTCGCTCGCCATTCGGGCGAGACCCGCAGCGCCGCCCAGGCCGCCTGGCACAACACGTGCCGCACGCGCGCCGGACCTTGCTTGGTGATGTGCCCCTTGCGATCCTCCCGCTCCCCCGACTCGAAGGCCGACGGGGCCAGCCCCAAATAGGCGGCCAACTGCCGACGATTCGCGAACCGGGCCAAGTCTCCCAATTCCGTCAGGAAGACCATCGCCGTCAGCGTCCCCACTCCGGAGAGGAGCTTCAGTTTGCGATATGGCCGAGCATAGCGTTCGGTCCGGCTCAGGCGTGTGATCGCCCGATCGAGGGCCTGGATCTGCACGGACAGCGCCTGGTAAAGCTCCACCAGGCTCGCCAACGCGGTCCGCACCCCCTCGCGCAACGCGCCGGTGCTCCCCGCCGCGACCTCGCGCAGCCACTCGACGCTCCGTTTCGACCAGTCCCCCGAGGAAGTGAAGTCGTCCGGGAAGCCCAGCCGCGATCGCTTCACAAGATTGCGAATCTGGTTTTTGAGCCGCGTCCGTTGAGTGGCCACCTCCAGCCGCAACCGAACGATTTCCCGATCATCGCGCGTCTGGTGATCGGGGACCCACACGTTCGGCAGCGTCCGTCCCGCCAAGACGTGCGCCGGACTTCGTCCAGGATCATCAGGGCGTCCTTGTCGTCGGTCTTGTTCTTGCGCGAGTGCGTGGTGTGCGGCAGATGCGTCGGCGCCAGCACATGGCATTCGATGCCGGCCTCCGTCAAATCGTCGTACAGGCCAAACCCCTGACCGCTGGCCTCGTAAGCGAACACGATCCGGGTGGCCCCGTGTTGGGAGGCGAAATCCTTAACCCACTCGATCATCCCCGGCCGATTCGACGTGGCAAACCCCTTGCGCACCGTCGCCCCCGGGCCGTCCGCGACCTTCAATACCATCGTCGCATCATGCAGATCGCAACCAATCATGATAACCTTGCACATGGCCAGTCCTCGCTGAGTTCGGAAACAAGCAATTGATCCGGCGAGTGTACTGGCCATTTTCATTCAAGTGCGCCCACTCCACATGATGACTCTGCGTGGGCATGTCTGCGGAATTACGGCAGATGTGGTCGCCGCAAAACTTTGAGCCGTAGTCCATGAGTCTGCCCCATGAACGAACACCGGAAAGCGTGTCGACGGTTCGACGAAACGGGACGGGCGGCGGGGTCGCGGGGCGCGGGAACAAAAACAACCAGGCAGCGGACTGCTTCGCCTGAACCTGTCGTCCCTGCCACTGACACTGCATGGCTGAAGAC
Source organism: uncultured Planctomycetaceae bacterium (assembly GCA_963752185.1). Lineage (GTDB taxonomy): Bacteria > Planctomycetota > Planctomycetia > Planctomycetales > Planctomycetaceae > DASPSM01. Next base: position 332,705 of record CAVVXK010000002.1, read on the forward strand.
ATGCCCATGCAGAGCCATCGGCATGCCACCCGGCGAAATCTCCTTGATTCCCGCGCTTCCTGTTCGCATGCTGGCGATCGTTCTTCCTCGGACAGGGAAAAGCCCAATGTCTGACTCCGACCCGCTGACGTTGCAGCCGCAGTCTGCCGAACTCGTAGGGGGCAAGCCGTGGGGGTTCTGGGCAACGGTTGGATTTTCAGTGCTGATCGCCTTCGTCTGGCTTTTTGAGCAGATCGTCGTGACGCTGCTGTACCCGTCGAGCTCGTCGATGTCGAGCCGCGAGTTGTTGGAGGATGGGACGTTTGTCGCGCTGATGGGTTTGGCCACGGGAATCGTCGTTCCCACCGCCTGTGTGTGCTGCGTGAAGCTCAAGCGGGGAATCACAGTCAGAGACTACCTTGGCCTGCGTGGTGTACCGCTGCGGCAACTGATCCGGTGGCTGGTCGTCGCGCTGCTTCTCGAAGTGGTTTTCAACATCACGTCCCTCTTCAACCAACCGGAGCCGTTTCTGGAAAACGCCTACAACTCTGCGGCTTTTAAGCCGCTCTTTTGGATCGTCGCTGTGGCCGGCGCGGCCCTCTCCGAAGAATTCTTTTTCCGGGGATTCTTGTTTGTCGGATTGTCGCAGTCGCGGTTGGGAAACATCGGCACCGTTGCGCTCACTTCCGCCCTGTGGGCCGCGATTCACGTCCAGTACCACATGTCCACGGTCGCGGTGATCTTGGTTTATGGATTGGTGCTCGGTTACGCCCGACTTCGGACCGACTCGCTCGTCGTGCCGTTGGCCATGCACGCGCTGACGAATTTTGCGGGTCTGCTCGAAACGGCGATTCTGTCACGTCCGTGATTGATCGACGCCCCGAAAGGGCCCAACGTGATCGTCCAACAGCGGCATGTGGCTCGTGGAAGCGATCGATCAGACACCCACTGGTTCACACCAGAGTGGCAAGTGGACTGCCCCCTTTCTGGGGCTGAAAACTAGACCACCCGCCGCACGGCTCACCGTTGCTCTCGCATAGTGGCGCTACTTTTTAGCGGATGTTTGCAGCCAGCAGCGAAAGTGGAATGACGCGGCTAATGCGAGCAACATGCCACTAAGAATCGAGGCCAGTTTCACATTGATGAAACTGACCCCCAAAGAGACCACAAATGCAGCAACGTAGAGAAGGCGTATGGTGATGGACCTGCGCCACTCCGGGTCATCCGGGCATTCAGGGATCGTTTCTTCACTCATGCGCCATTCGGCGATGTTCGGCTTTTGGCTCATGTCGTCATTCTATACACCGTTGCGCGAATAAGGCGTGTGGGTGGTTCGCCGCCGAGATGGCTCAATGGACATCGCCGATGATCGCACCGCCCGCGGCGGGCGCCGCCAGCCCGAAGTCAGTGGGAGAGCATCAATGCAGCTTTTCCAACGCCTGAGCGGCGTAAGTGCGCACCGTTTCGTCGTTGTCGTGCTGCTCAACTTCGGCGAGTTGCGGGATGGCTTGTTTGGCGGCCGGGCCGATTTTCACGAGGGAGAGGATCGTCTCGCAACGGACGCCGGCGTCGGCATCGTTCAACGCGCTCATCAACGCGGGAAGCACGGACGGATCGGACCGCCCGATGTTGCCCAGCTTGAACGCTGCTCTCTTCCGCAGTTTGGTGTCAGGGGCATGCAGGGCGTCCGTCCACTTGCCCTCGTCCAGCTTGGTTGCGGCCTTGCTGCAGCCGCCGAGGACGATGCCCGCCAGGATCGCGACCACGACGAAGCTGAGACGAGTTTTTCGCCGAGCGTGGCAATGACTAATTCGCATTGAGGCCAGTCCCCTGAATGAAGTGCGCGTCAATCGATCGAATGGATCGGGATGGGGACCATGTCTGGCCGACCTTGTCTGGCGGGTGCCGGAAATTCGCGGTCAACGATTTCAGTTCTCCAAACTTCCGGAGACCGGTTCCCTGCCGGCTCGAGTGCCGAGCGCTTGAAAGGCCAGCCCATCTCCGCTGTAACTTCCGTCCGGGTCGTTGGCTGCGATGTTATGAATAAAGTGCACCGATCCGTCGGCAAACACGAAGTTGGATCCGACAATGTGGCGGCTGGAGAAGTCGTCCAAACCCGCGCCGCCGTCGGGATCGGCGACTGCGTTGTTCAAATGGGCGTGCGACAGGACCAGCGTGGAAGCCGGATTCGTGATCCCCGGCACATTGGGTGCGCACGTATTCAGCGCCCCCCGCACCAGAACGGCGTTCGACATCGCCCCGGGCCAAATGCCGTTCGCATTCGACCAGGCTTTCTCTCCGACCATGATCGTGGTGCTGAGCCCGTCCGTAATGTCTGCCGGCGCGGTCGAGCTGTTCCGGTAGAAAATTCCGTTGCCGGTCTCGTCGGTGGTGTCGGAATCGTCGTTGCCGCAGCAAGCGGCGAAGCTCGTGGGTGCAGACAGTGCGACGGGATTCCCAAAAGCATCGGGAACCATAAAGGGTAAGGGCTCGACAATGTCGGAGGGACAAAGGAATGTCGGAACGATGCTCTGGATGACAGTCGCGTTTTGGGGATCTTGGATCGGGACATTTAAATTGGCGGCCGTGTACAAGGTGCCGCCTTCGATAAAGGGCAAAATGCACGTCGCCCAGCCCCAACCGGGCGCGGTGTCGGTGGCTCCATCGACATAAGGTTGGCCGGAGATATAGCCCGGCGGGAACACCTTTTGGGCATCCTGGTAATTCTGCATCGCCAAGCCGATTTGCTTGAGATTGTTCTTGCAACTCATCCGGCGGGCCGCCTCACGAGACTGCTGCACAGCGGGGAGCAAGAGGGCAGCCAGCACGGCGATAATGGCGATGACCACGAGCAATTCGATCAAGGTAAAGGCTGTCCGACGCTTCCGCAGGGTCGCCATAGGGATTCTCTCAATAACGATTTGTTTATGATCGCCGGCCCGAACGGCAAAGTGGGGCAGCAAATATATGAGACTGAGTCTCAGTCGCAGATAGAGAGTTTAATTGGGGCTGCGCGTTTGTCAACCCGCCGGAGTTCTCGTGAGGGGCGAGGTCTGCCCGCTCATTCCGCGGCGCTACCAGACTGATGCCAATTGAAATAGGGCATGCACGGTCGGCCCTTCAGGACTGACAGCTTCTGGAAGGGCGCGCGATGTTGAAACGACAGTGCGCGAACGCGGCAGTGTTGAAGTAGGCCGTTCTATTTCAAAATGGTGGGTGGGCAAATCCCAGCAGATTTTTCACCAACAAGGCACATTGCTTTGAATCCGCCCCCATGGCGGAAAGACACCAAGAAGGGCAAGAGAGAGAGAGCCGCAGATGACGCCGATTTCGCCGATTTGAATTTCAAAATCTGCGTCCTTCTGCGAAATCTGCGGATAACTGGTTCTTTGTTCTTTGTCTTTCTTGGTGTCTTTGTGCCTTGAAGGTACAGATCCCAAATCGAAAATCCAAAATCGTCCCGCCGAAATTGTCCAAGATTTGATTCGGGCCGGCGAATGGCTCAGAATAAGGATCGGGGGAACGAATATGGTGCGCTCAACGGTTATTGGACTGGTCGCCGTGCTGTTGGTGGTCAAGGCCGTCAGCAGCCTGAGCTGGATTGCCACGCGTTGGGAAGAGCGGACGGAGGCCATTTCGCTGCCTGCGCACGCCACGAAGAATTTTGAGATCGTCACGCAGAACGGCACCATTGAGTTTGCCGGCCAGGACGAGACGCTGAAAACGGCCGAGTTGGTCGCCCATATCAAAGGCGGGGCCAATACCGACGAAAAGGCTCAGCAGGCGCTGGATGACATTGAAATCACGACCGAAGGCAAGGATACGGAGACCTGCCGCATCGGTTGGCGGTGGCGCAAACCCCCCGAGGCGGACTGGTCGTCCCTTGTCGACTTTACGTTGCGAGCTCCCAAGAACGTCAATCTGAAGGTCGAGAACCATAATGGGCGGGTCGAAGTCAAAGGACTGGCCGGCAATGCCCGGATCAATACTCACAACGGCGAGATAGAGACCGAGACGTCCGGCGAATCGCTGGAAGCCAAGACGGCCAACGGCGAAATCGACGCCCGCTTCTCGGGTCATAAGGTCAATCTCCAAAGCAATAACGGAAGAATCGCCGCGGATCTGTCGGAGTGCCACGCGGTTGAAGGCGAGATCGGCACACACAACGGGCTCGTCGAAATCACTCTCGGCAAGCAAACGTCCTGTGATCTGGTGACCAAGACTCGACACGGCTTTCGCAACTCAAAAGGCGGCAAGATCGGGTCGGGCGGTGGCACGCTGCTCGCCACCTCGCACAATGGTGCGGTCATGATCCACAACGGGACGCACGACGAAGCCCCGGCAACCTTTAAATCGGCCGACCACCACGAAGTGCAGTCGGATGATGATGAAGACTAATAGCCCATCCGCGCAGTGCGTGAAAAAAAAGTAATCGTCAGTCGACCTTCTCACGTAACCTGCACAGACTCACTGGATTATCGAGAAAGCTGAAGGCCGGAAAGGGGCGAACCCATCCGTTGCGGCCCTCTGTGCTCAGCTTCTTATTGACGGGCAAAGACTTCGCGCGTAAAGTACGCCCCTCTCCTTTCAATCTCGCCTTGCCTCACCTCCATCGCCGACCGTCCAGGCAGCAACAGACCTGTTGCCAAATTCCGCGAATGCCTTGGCGGCCCCTCCGAAAAAAATCACGGACGGCCAACCTATGCTCGCACCCACCTTGCGCGAGTCGCAACAGAATTCGCACGTTGTTCGCCCGGCACGAAACCGGCGCTGGCAACGGACACTTGTCGGCGTGATGTCGATAAGTCTGCTGTTCGCACTCTCCAGCGCGATTCGCGCCGACGACGACGACGATGGCGAGGATGTACCGGCCGCGCCGGGCGCCATGTCGCGGCGAAAAACGAACAGACGGAATCGCCTCTGCAAGACGCGGCGACGAAGCCGACTTCCGGCCAGACCAACGATGGTCCCGGCGTCGACTTCACCCTCACGGGAAGCTTGGGTCAAGGACCGACACAGGATCGCACGCTTTTCCCTGTGGAAGCGTTCCCCTTCTTCATGATCGACAACTCGCTGTATTTCAGCGATTTGCGGTTCTATCCCACGATCGAAGGGACGTTTGGCGGCAGTGCCGGCGCGGGCTACCGTTATTACGCGCCGCGCATCGATCGCATTTTCGGTGCCAGCGTATGGTACGACGGCGACGGAACGCGCGACGATTACTTCCAGCAGGTCGGCATCAGTTTGGAAACCTTCGGAAAGTGGCTGGACTTTCGCACGAACGTCTACCTTCCCGTCGGTCAGACGACGCAACAGTCGACGTCGGGCGTGGTCGCGGGGAGCGCCCAATATGTGGGCGAGAACCTGACGTATGCCCAGCTGAATACGTACTTGGCGGCCATGACGGGCTTCGACATGGAGGCCGGCGTCCAGATTCCCGGTCACTTCGCCGAAGAGCACGGACTCCATCTTTACGGCGGCTGGTATTACTACGGTGATAGTCAAGGGGACCATATTGTCGGCGCATCAGCGCGCGTTCAGGCCAATATCGCGTACGGGCTCGACGCATCCGTCCAAATCACGAACGACAACTATTTCGACACGCGGGCCTTCGTCGGCGTCTCCTGGACCTTTGGTCCGCTGCATCGGTCGAACCTCTCGCAGGACAACGTAAAGGGACGCATGGGTGAGCGGCCCGTGCGGAATTACACCGTCCTTGCCGTTCAAGAGAACGAAACCGCAAGCGGACTCTTCGCGGTCGATCCGGCAACGGGCAAGCCTTACGTGATTGCGCACGTCGACAGTAATGCCGCAGCTGGCGGCAACGGCGGCGTGAACAGTCCCTATCAAACGATTGCGGCCGCCGAAACGGCCGGCGTCGGTGCAAATGTGATATTTGTGCATGCAGGCAGCGTGTTCAACGGGACAGCATCGACCGCGGTGATGAACCCCGGCCAATTGCTCTTTGGCGACGGGGCGGGCGAACAACATTTCCTCAGCGTGCCGGAACTTGGCTCGATCCTCATGCCGCACGGTCCGACAAGCGGGGCCCTCCCGGTCCTGAATTCGTCGAGTGGAACGGCCGTGACCCTGGCGAGCAACTCGGAGATCGCCGGATTCAACATCACCAACTCGACCGGACCGGGAATCGTCGCCAACGGCGCCAGCAACGTACTGATTAAGGATGTGACCGTCAGTAATTCGGGGTCCGACGGCATTCAGATCAACAATGCCACCGGAAACACCTACTTCAATAACGTGTCGATCATGAACTCCGGCGGAAACGGGCTGGTGGTGAACGGCGGCACCTCATACCTGCAATACATCGGACAGATCTCGGGAAGCCACGGGAATGACCTCTTGATCGAGAACGTGGGCGTCGGCGGTCACATGGACATGACGCAGGCCCTGTTCCCCGGCAGCGGCAGCCAGGGCATCTTGTTGTCCAACGACTCGGGCGAAATCCTCTTCAACAATCTGTTGGTGACCAATACGGCCGGTCCCGGAGTCGTGATCTCCGGAGGGTCCGGCAACTTCCAGTTTGGCGGCCAAACAATCGTTTCGGGAGCCGGCGCGCAATCGGTGCTGATCCAAAACGTGGGGCCGACCGCCGCCGTCGAAAACAACAACAACGATGTGGACCAGGTGCAAAAGACGCAGGTCACGTTCGACAATCTGTCGATCGCCAACCGGCACGACGCGGGCCTCGTGGTCAACAACGTGGCCACGACCGTCACCGTCGGCGGCACGACAACCGTCACGAACGAGGGAGGCACGAGCCCCTCGGCGATCAACGTCGAAAACTCCTCGGGCAACGTCAATTTCGCCGGCACGGTCAACGTCACGAATACGACGATTCAACCGGGCGTGAGTTTGACGAACAACACCGGAACGACGACGTTCAGCACGCTCAATGTCAACTCGGTGAACGGAACCGCGCTGTACGCGAACAATGGCGGCACGCTCGTCATCAATCCGAAGCAGACGGTCGGCGCCGGCGGCACCATTTCCGCCAACCATGGAACGGCCGTCGACATCGAGAACACGTCAATGAATGTCAACCTCTACAGCGTCAGCAGCACCGACGGGACGGTGGGCCTGAAACTCGTCAACTCTCCGGGCTCATTCGCCGTCTTCGGCGCCAGCGACGAAACGGCGGGCTCCGGGGGCGTGATCGAGGGCGCTCAAACCGGAATTTTGCTGCAGAATGCCGGCAACGTCGGTTTGGTCTCGATGATCTTGAACGGCAACGGCGTCGGCATCTCGACGACCGACACCAACTACCTGGCCATCACCAACGTCCAGATTTCCAACTCGTCCTCGTACGGCATCAGCTCAACCGACACCAAGACCTTGATGGTCACGAATTCGGCGTTTTCAGCTAACGGGGCCGCCAACATCTCGGCACAGGTCGACACCGTTGGCTCCTACGCCTACAGCGTCGTCGGTAGCACTCTCGCGGCGGCCAGCGGCGACAATATCGATATTTCGACGACGTCGGGTGGCATAGGATCCACGGTCAACCTCATCGCACAGGGTAATAGTTTCACCAACAGTCTGGCGGGGGCCAGTGCGATCAACATCAACTTTGCGGGAACGGTGTCGGGGTCCGTCAGTCAAAACAGCTTCATCGTCAGCGGCGGCTCGAACACGGGCGTGCTTGTCAACAACACTTCGGCGACTGGCGTCACGACGCTGGCCTTCACCAACAACGTCTTCACCAGCGAGGGAGGGTCCGATACGGCCCTGCACGTGATCACCACCGGGGCGGCCCAATTGAATGTCGCCTCGAACGAAATTCAGTTCGGCGCGACGAACGGAACCGGGTTCCGGTTCTCGGTCGGGGCTTCGTCCAATGTCACCATCACGGGCAATACCATCATCGACACCACCGATGGCGCGACCGGTATCCTGTTCGATTCGATTACCGCTCCGAGCACAGCGACCATTTCGGGCAACACGATCACGTTGTCTGACAATGGATCTCTGCTGACGCAAGGCGTCGTCTTTTCCAACGTGACCGATCAAACCACGTCGAACGTGACGACTCTGCTCAACCTCGCGGGAACCTCGAACAATGCCATCCAGGGCGCCGACACGCCCTTCTATGTTCCGACCGGGACGACGAGTGGCCAGGTGTCGGTCAACGGCACGCTCATGCCGTAGTCAAGATGCCGTGGTCAAGATGCCGTGGTCAAGATGCCGTGGTCAAGATGCCGTAGTCAAGATTCTGTAATCAAGATGCTGTAATCAAGGCAGCGTGACGCGACCCCCGGACGAGACCACGGTTTGCCCGGTCATGAAGCTCGATCGTTCGCTGAGTAGAAAACAGGCGAGTTCGGCGATTTCCTCGGGCCGACCGAGCCGCCCCAGCGGCGTTTCCGAGCGGATGCGCGTGATTTGCTCACCGCTGAGAACGTGCGCCATTTCGGTTTCGATCAGTCCCGGTGCGATGCAATTGACGCGAACGCCATGCGGGCCAAACGCGTCCGAACAACAGCGTGCCAGGGCAATCACGCCCGCTTTGGCTGCCGAATAATGAATCTGCATCGCTCGCGGTCGAAGTGCGGCGACGGACGAGAACAACACGATCCGCCCAAAACCTCGCTCGATCATTTCATCCTTGACCGCGAACACGACGCGAAACGCCCCGTTCAGGTTGGCATCGATGGTCTCGAACCAGCGTTCGTACGAGAGTTCCGCGTGGTGCGCGACGTTGCTGATCGCACCGCAATGACACAAGAGATCGATCGGACCAAGCTCCTTGCGTGTGGCGGCAACCAGTGAGTCGATCTGATCCTGCCGGCTCACGTCGCAAGGCCCGGCGAGCGATTTTCGTCGCAGCGAGCGAATTTGCGTGACCACCGCGTCGGCCGCATCCTTCCGGCTTCCGTATCCGATCGCGACATCCGCCCCGCCTTGTGCGAGCTGCAGGGCGGTTGCCCGGCCGATGCCGCGCAATGCGCCGGTGACTAACGCGACACGTCCCTCGAATTCGCCCGCCATAGTCGGTGGGTCCCCGCTCGATTCCTGATTGCCTTCGCTCGGGCCATCTTAGGCAGACTGTCGCGCGGTCGCTATCGAAATGGGTCGACCGAGTTTCCGGCGGCGGTATCCTTGAGTATCCTTGAATCGTCTGAAATGAATGACACTCACGCGCATGAGGAACCGACGATGGACGACCTGGATACGAACAAGTTCTCCCGCCGCGACGTCTTGAAACTGGCCGGCGGCGCGTTGGCAGTCTCCGGAACGCGAGCCGTCTTGGGCGCGCAGGCGTCCGATCCGTATGCCGGTCTCAAGATGGGAATGCAGAGTTTTTCTCTCCGGACGTACGACTGTGCGACCGCGCTTAAGCACACACAGGAGCTGGGTCTCAAATACTGGGAGGCGACTCCCATGCACATCCCCCTTTCGACAACTCCGAAGAATATTACCGAGCACAGAGCCATGTTGGACGAAGCCGGAATTCGGCTCATGGCCTACGGCGTTCTCGAATTCGACACGAACGAATCGGATGCCCGCAAGAAATTCGATTTTGCGAAGGCAATGGGCCTGGTCTCCATGAGTGCCAATCCGCGAAAGAACAAGGCGACCTTCGAGCTGCTCGACAAGCTCGTTCCCGAATACGACATCGCGATCGCGATCCACAACCATGGCCCCGGGGCACGCTACAGCAAAATTCGCGATGTGGCCGATGCCGTCAAGGACCATCACCCCAAGATTGGCGCCTGCGTCGACACGGGGCACTATCTGCGAAGCGATGAGGACCCGATCGAGGCGTTGGAAGTCTTCAAGGACCGCCTGTACGGCGTGCATCTCAAGGATGTCCGCACCGTTCAATCGGGCGGCAAGCGGCAGAAAATCTTCACAATCATCGGCCAAGGCGATCTCAATCTCGCCAAATGCCTGCGCGTCTTGAAGGGCATGAATTACCAGGGCTGCCTGTCCCTGGAATACGAAGAGAACGAAAAGAACCCGCTCTCGGATATCGCCGTCAGCCTGCAGGCCGTCCGGGACGCGGCGTCCAAGCTCAGTTGAGCGGCGTCAGTAGGTTCCCTTGGTATCGGGAAACAGGCTGCTCACGCTCGTGCGGTCGTGGATCGAGCGGATCGATTTGGCAAAGAGGTTGGCGACCGAAATCACCGACACGTTCGGCGGTAGCGGATCCTGTAGCGCTTCGATCGTGTCGGTCACGAAAAGCCGCTTGATGGGACTGGCCGCGATCCGCGGCAAGGCGCCCTTTGACAAGACGCCGTGCGTCACGGCGGCATAGATGTCGAGCGCGCCGCGTTGTTTGAGCAGCTCGGCCATGCTGATCAGCGAATTTCCCGTGATTGTGAAATCGTCGACCATCAGCACATTCTTGCCTCTGACTTCGCCGATTACTTCCAGCACGACGGCCCGCTCGCTGTGGTCGGTGCGCTGCTTGTTGCCGATCACCACCGGCACGCCCATGAGGTGCGCGTAGGCTGATGCGTCCTTCGCGAAGCCGATATCCGGGCTGCAGACGCACAGATTGGGAATCTCGAGTTTCTTGAAGTGCGCGGAGATCACGTAACGACCGTAGAGATGATCGACCGGGATATTGAAGAATCCCTGGATTTGCGGGCTGTGCAGATCCATTGTCAGCACGCGGTCGGCACCGGCTGCTTCGAGAGCGTCGGCACAGACGCGGGCCCGGATCGATACGCGGGGCTCGTCTTTCTTGTCCCCCTTCGCGTAGCTGAAAAAGGGAATGACGGCCGTCACTTGCTGGGCGCTGGCTCGTTTGAGGGCGTCGACCCAGAACAAGAGTTCGACGAAGTTATCGTTTACGGGATAGTGGACGCCCTGAATGATAAAGGTGTCGCGGCCGCGGACGTTTTCCTGAATTTGGACGAAGACGTTGCCTTCGCTGAAAACGTGCGCACGACAGGGCGAGAGGGGCACGCCGAGTTCGGCAGCGATGGCTTGCGCCAGCTTCGGGTTTCCGGAGCCGGCCAAAACCGCCAGATCGCCCTGCGGCGCCTGGAAGGGCTGCGGGCGTGGACCCGCCGCCGGCTGCGAATTCGGAATTCGGCTCATGCAGAAAGTGCCCCGAAAGACAGACGATTCCTCTTCATAATACCTGCACACTGAGGCCACGCCAAACGGCTAGCCGGCGGGTGGGTGGCAAAGGAAGATTAATCGCGTCGCGGAGGCGGACCGTCGGCGTCGGGATCGTCCTTGATGGGGACCGGTCGTAACCACCAACCCCACAGCAGGTAATGAATCGCGCCAAACGCAAAAAAGCCCAGGACGACCGCCAACAGCCCAAAAATCTGCGGCAGCACGAGGGCGACCAGCCCCAAGAGCCCGGCTGCAATCGCCAACAGACCCAGCAATGCCAGGATGGTCGGCGCATCACTCTGCTGCGGGCGGTTCATGTCTGTTCCAAAAGCCGCTTCAACTCGGAATGCCGGTGCACGAGGCCTTGCTCAAGCGAGGTTTTCAGGCGGTCTGCCGTTAAGAGAAAGCCCAACATGCCGCCGGGGGGCTCGAATTCAACATGATCCGTGACGCGGACCGTCCCATCCTCTTGCGGCGCGAATGAGTGTTCGTGCACGTAGCGGCCGAGCGGTCCTTTGACTTGCGATTCTTGAAATCGATGAGGTCGGACAAACTCAGTGATCTCGTAGATCACGTTCTGCGGAATCCCGAAGCCGGAAATCTGCACTTCGAAGCGGCTACCGAGCGTGAGACGTCCGGGCGATTGGACCATTCGTAGCTGCAAATCGGGCGGAACGATCTTGTCGAAATTGTCGCTCAGTGTCAAAAAGTCGAATACGCACTCGACTGGGCAGCGAATCAAGGTGGATGCTTCCAGAACCGGCATGCGGGACGCGCCTCTTCGTACGAGAGTTTGAGAGTGCAAATCCTTCAGATGATCGATTATTAGCATCTTAGGGGAGGCAAGTCGCAACGGGAAGCGGTTGACTGTAAGGCTGGCTCAAGAGCGTGTCTTGGCAGCGAACTCGCCCGTGGCGATACTTGACTGCGCCCGAGTTGCGCATGCGAACGGCCTCCGTCGGGAGCAGCGAGTTGTCATTGCGGGAAAATCAGGTTCAACACCGAGCGGTCTTTGTGCCCGAATCGTCCGATCGCAGCCAGCCGCTGCATTTCGGATCGGCCCGCGAAGAGTACGCGGCGGCAACGACTCAAGCCGCCGTCTTCGACGTGGGTGACCGAACGTTTCTAGAGCTATCGGGCTCCGATCGAGTTCGCTTTCTCCACAATTTTTGCACCAACGACATCAAGCGGCTGAAGACCGGCGCAAGCTGCGAGGCAATTGTCCCGAATGTCAAAGGTCGCGTCCTTGGTCACGTTTTCGTCGATGCGACCGAATCGTCGCTCTGGATTGACGCGGACCCCGCGCAGCCCGAGCGTCTGATTCCGCATCTCGAACGCTATCTCATCAATGAGGACGTCCAAATCGCCGATCGCACGGCCGATTGGGCCGAACTGTTTGTCGTCGGACCCGAAGCCGCCGAGCTCCTGCGAGCGCTGGGCCTCGATGTGACCGGACTCGAGCCTCTCGAGCATCGGACGTTCGAGTTCGGGGGTGCAGTCCGCATCCGGCGATTCGATGTCGAGCCCCATCGCGGTTTCGCGATTTGTGTTCCACGAGAGCGGCTGGCCGACGTCTGGGAACAAATCTGCCGGGCCGGCGTGAGGCCGGCAGGTTCGGAAGTCTGGACGGCGCTCCGCATCGAGGCCGGGTTGCCGGTTTACGGCGTCGATATCAGCGAAGAGAATCTGGCCCAGGAAGTCGGCCGGACGAAACTGGCGATCTCATTCACCAAGGGATGCTATCTGGGTCAGGAGCCGATCGCTCGAATCGACGCGCTGGGACACGTCAATCGCGAGTTACGTACCTTGCGAATCTCGGGAGAGTTCGTACCGCCGGCGGGCTCTCGGGTTTTTTCCGATGCGGCCGGCGCGACGCACGTGGGCACGATCAGTTCGTCCGGTTTCTCGTTTGGCAGCAATTCGCCCGTGGCGCTGGCAGTCCTGCGCTCGAACGTGACTGCCGGCGGAAGCCAGGTGTTTGTCGAAGGACCAGGCGGACCGCTGGCGGCCAACGTTTTTTGGCAGCCGTCACTCTGAGGAAATGCAGTTCATGCTCGCTTCCCTGTTTCGATTCGCGAGACTTCTCCTGTCGGCTGCTTGCCTGGCATTCATTGGGTCAACTGCGTGGGCCGAGCACGCGGTGATCAAGCTGCAGATCACCTCACCGGACGGCAAGCAAGAATCGTTTGCCGACCAGGAGCCCCCTGCCGGGGGGATTAAACGCCGTCCACGGATTTCGGTCACACACGGCAAACCGCTGATCTTCGAGTTCGTTTTGACCAATGCCTACCCGCACAAGCAAATTGAAGGCGTCGTGGTCCGGTATTTTGTCGTTCGCACCGGGGCATTTGGCGCAAAGAAGTGCCTGACTTGAAAGCCTCCGCGGTCACCGAGGGGACCGTGAACATGAATTTCAAGCCCAAGTGCCGAGTTGGAGCGCGGGTGAATGTGCGTATCGACGAACCGGGTATTTATCTTGTCCGCGTGGATACGCAAAATACCCAGAGCGATCACGAACACTTTTCCGCCATCGATCTGGAAGTGAAGTGAGAGGCAGCCTCCCTAAAGACTGATCCGCGAGCATGTGGAACGCAGACGAGTATTTGAAGTTTTCCTCTGACCGGGCACGCCCGTTCGCCGATCTGCTGGCACAAATCTCCACGAACTCAGTCAATTCAGTCGAGTCGATTGTCGACCTCGGTTGTGGCACCGGGCATCTCACGCGCAGCATGGCGGAACGTTGGCCGAAGGCGCTCGTCATCGGCGTCGACCGATCAGCGGAAATGCTAGCGAAAGCGGACCCGTTGGCAATTCGCGGGCGACTCGAGTTTGTCCAGGAAGAAATTGCCAATTGGTCCGCCCGCCAACCGGTCGATCTCATCGTAAGTAACGCGGCCCTGCATTGGGTCGACGATCACGAAACGCTGCTCGCTCGACTGTCGCGGATGCTTTCGCCGCGGGGCACGCTGGCCGTGCAAATGCCCAATCGATTTCAAGGTCCGATGCAGGCGGCAATTGATGCCCTCGTCGCCGATTCGCGCTGGGCGACACAGTTACACGGTGTGGGATTGCACCGCGAGTCGGTCAGGCCGATCTTATGGTACGTTCGTCTGCTGCACGGTCTGGGCCTGGCGGTGAACGCTTGGGAGACGACCTACGTTCACGTTTTGACCGGTGAAAACCCCGTGCTCGAATGGATCAAGGGGACGGGACTTCGGCCCATCCTGGCGGCTTTGGACGCAGCGAACTCCGCCCAATTCCTGGCCGAACTCGGGCTGCGCGTGAAGAGCATCTATCCGCCAACGGGGGATGTCACGTTCTTCTCCATGCCGCGGCTGTTCTTTGTCGCACGGCGGCTTTAATTGCGATCAAACCTCGGGGCGGTGGCGAATAATTTCGCCGTCGATGAGGTAGACGACGTCCTCGGCAATGTTTGTTGCGTGGTCCGCGACGCGTTCGACGTGTCGCGACGCCGAAAAAAGATGCAACAACGGTTCGATGTGCGCCGGAAATTCCTTCATGCGCGCGAGGATTTCGCCGATGATCTCCCGATTCAGGCGGTCCACCGTTTCATCGCGTGCGCAGACGCTTTTGGCCAGATCGCTGTCGAGATTCACGTAGGCGTCGATGCCGTTGCGGAGCATTTCACCGGCGATGCCGGCCATCTCCTTGAGATTGGCGGGTGTGTAGACCTCAGGCCAGGTCACAAGCCCGCACGCCCGCTCGGCAATGTGGACGGCGAGATCGGCAACGCGTTCCAGCTCGTTGGAGATCTTGAGCACGCTGGTAATACGGCGAAGGTCGGTGGCGACCGGCTGGTGCATCGCCAGGATCTTCAGGCATTCCTCTTCGATCCGCACGTCCCACTGGTCGATCTCGTCATCCTTGGCCGACATCGCGCGGGCCGTTTCGTGATTCGGCTCGGCAAGTTCGTCGACCGCCTGATGGACCATCTCTTCGACCATCGCGCACATTGAGAGAATGTCGTGGTGAAGATCGTCGAGTTCCCGCGCGAGGTGCTTGGTCATTCAATTATCCGAACCGGCCTGTGATGTACTCCTCAGTCTGCTTCTGTCCAGGCCTGGTGAATATCTTTTGCGTTGCGTCGATTTCGATCAAGTGCCCGTGGTTGAAAAACGCGGTCCGGTCGCTGATTCGGGCGGCCTGCTGCATGTTGTGCGTCACGATCACGATCGTGTAATTGTGCTTGAGCTCGAAAATCAGGTCCTCAACGCGGGCCGTTGAAGCCGGATCGAGGGCCGAGGCCGGTTCGTCCATCAACAGCACATCGGGGTTGGTGGCCAGCGCTCGGGCGATGCACAATCGCTGTTGCTGACCGCCCGAGAGCGTCATCGCCGAATCGTTCAGCCGATCCTTCACTTCGTCCCAGAGTGCGGCGCGTTGCAGCGACGCTTCGACGAGAGTCGACAGTGTTCGCGCGTTCTTTTGCCCGGCAACCCGCGGGCCGTAGGCGACGTTCTCAAAGATCGATTTGGGAAACGGCGTCGATTTCTGGAAAACCATGCCCACGCGCTTGCGCAGGGAGACCACGTCGATCGACGGATGATAAATGTCGGTCCCCTCGAGAGAGACGCTGCCGGAGGCGCGGGTTCCCTCGATGATGTCGTTCATGCGATTGAGGGTCCGCAGGAACGTGCTTTTGCCGCAGCCGGAAGGTCCGATCAGCGCGGTGACCGCGCGTTCGGGTATCGCCACGGAAACATCGAAAAGCGCCTGCGTGCTGCCATAGAAGAAGCACAGGTTTTGCACTTCGATCTTGGTCTTCCTGGTGGTCGGCGCGTCGGCCTGGGTCAGCGACCGGGCGTCCATTCTGCTTCGGACGATGTCCGAAAGGGCATTGAGCATGGGCGGATCAACTTCTTTCTACCAGCGGGCCCGTCGTCTCATGCGGGCGCGAGCCACACTGGCCGCGACATTAAAGACTTGGAGAACGGCCAACAAGACCAGGATGGCCGCTGCCGCAACGTGTTGGTATTCCGCTTCGGGTCGCGAAACCCAATTGAAGATCTGGATCGGCAACGCGGTAAACGGATCGAACGGAGCCTCCAAGAGCCCTTTGGGGTGGCGGAACGCATCGAGCGGCGACTCGATTCCGCCCGGAGTCGACGCGACGAAGACGGCAGCACCGACCATC
Organism: uncultured Planctomycetaceae bacterium; assembly: GCA_963752185.1. GTDB lineage: Bacteria > Planctomycetota > Planctomycetia > Planctomycetales > Planctomycetaceae > DASPSM01. The sequence goes on from CAVVXK010000002.1 coordinate 348,930, forward strand.
AAGAGCGGAGCCGTTTCACCGACCGCCCGCGAGACGGCCAGGATCACACCGGTCACAATGCCGGGAATGGCCGTCGGCAAGACCTGGTGACGAATGGTCTGCCAATGGGTCGCGCCCAGCGCGTAAGACGCGTGACGAATCGTCGGGGGAACCGCACGCAATGCCTCGCGCGACGCGACGATGACGATTGGCAAGATCAAGAGGGCCAGAGTGAAGGCCCCAGAAAGGACCGTGCGGCCAAAAGGAAGCGGAATGGAGAGGCTCGAAAAAGGGAGCCAAATCTCGAGAACTTTGGGTCGCAGGCCGAACATCTTGACGAAGACGGCCATCCCCAGAATTCCATAGACAATCGAGGGAACGCCGGCCAGATTCGAGAGATTGACTTCGATCAGCGTCCGCAACCAGCCTTTCTTGGCGTATTCTTCGAGAAAGATGGCCGCCCCGACGCCGACCGGGACCGCAATCAAAGCCGCGAGCGACACGAGCCAAAAGCTTCCCCACAGCCCCGCCAAGATGCCGGCTTGTTCAGGGTGACGAGAGTCGTAACTAGTGAGAAAGGACCAGGAGAGCCAGTCGGCCCCTTTCCAAATCACTCCCAAGAGTAAAACGACGAGGACGCCCAGCCCAAACCACGTCGAAAACGCGCAAGCCCACTCGAAGAGGCGCGCCGACCATCGAGAAGCGGCGTCCCGATCGCTTCGCAACAGAGTGGACACCGGCGGTTCCTTGGGAACGACGCTCATTGGTAGACCTCGCGGAAGCGCCGCATGACAAGTTGTGAGAGAATGTTCATGACCAGTGTGATGACGAACAGCGTCATGGCCACGGCGAACAGGGCCTTGAAATCGAGGCTCCCCTGCGGTTTATCGCCGAAGCTGACGTTTACGATGAACGCCGTCATCGTCTCGACGCTACGGAACGGGTTCATGGTAAGCACGGGGGTTTGCCCGGCGGCGATGGCGACCGCCATCGTCTCGCCGACCGCGCGAGAAATTGCCAACAAGAACGAGGCCAGGACTCCAGAGAGCGCCGCCGGCACCACCACCCGGGACGAGACGTGATATTTCGTCGATCCCAAACCGTAGGCCGCTTCACGCAAAGCTTGCGGGACCGACCGCAGCGCATCCTCGCTCAGGGACGTCACGATGGGAATGATCATGATGGCCACCACGATACCGGCGCTTGCCGCATTGAAGACCTTGACGTCGAAGCCGAAAATTCCATGAAAAATCGGCCTGAGGACGTAGGGCGTTACAAAGATCAGCGCAAAGTACCCGTAAACGACCGTGGGAATTCCGGCGAGAATTTCGAGGATCGGTTTGACGACGGTTCGCGTGCCGGGAGAGGCGTATTCACTCAAGTAAATCGCTCCCGACAACCCAATCGGCAGCCCAATGATTGCGGCGATCCCGGCGATCAGAAACGTGCCAGCCAGCAGCGGGAGAATTCCAAAGTGCCGATCCTCGAATTGAGGTGTCCAATGAGTTCCCGTGAAGAACTCAATGGGCGAGACATCCTGGAAAAAGGCCCTCTGCGGCGGAATGGCGATCACCGTTTCCGTCACGAGGACATAAATGATTCCCAAGGTTGTCAGGATCGACGCCAAAGCGCAGCACAGCAAGCCGAACCGGATCGCCTGTTCGCGTGCCTTGGAAAGCGAGAAGCGTCGCCGTAAATAGCTCGGTTCGCTCGCTGCGGGTGGCACGCCGATTGTCGACATGGATTCAATCAGTCAATTCGATTCCAAGGCACGTTTGAGACGCGCACGACACTCGGCTGCCCGCGCCGGTGGGAGCGGGACATAGTGGACCTCTGAAACCAGCGACGGTGCGTGATCAATATAAAACTGCAAAAATGCCGCCACTTCGGACCGGTTCAAGGCCTTGCGGTTGACGTATAAAAATAACGAACGAGTCAGCGGCTTGTACTCACCGTTCAAGATCGTCACTTCGCTCGGCGCGACGCCGGTCGCCGTGCCTTCATTTTTGGTCGAAGGATTGCTTTCCGGAACCATAGGAAGAGCGCAGAGAGCGCCTCGGTTCATGCTGTAATAAGCGTAGCCGAAGTAACCCAAGGCCCCGACGTCCCCCTCAACGCCTTGAATGAGGATGTTGTCGTTGGAACTCGGCGTGTAATCCGTACGGCTGTTCCCCCGCCTGCCGCAAATCACTTCCGTGAAATATTCGAACGTGCCGGAATCCGTGTCTGGGCCGTAAAGGACGATTTCCTGTTTGGGATAGCTCGGATCGACGTCATTCCACGTTTCGACACGGCTGTGCGATTCCCAGATTTTCCGGAGCTGTCCGACGGTGAGCGCATTGCACCAGGTGTTCTTGGCGTTCACGACCACCGAGATGCCATCCATTCCGATGGGGAATTCCAAGTACTTGACTCCCGACCGGCGGCACAGCTCGATTTCTTCCGGCTCGATCGCCCGCGACGCGTCGCAGATATCGAGATCGTCGACAACAAACCGCTTGAATCCGCCGGCCGTTCCGGCAACGCCGATTGGAATCGCCACCTTGCGGTGCAATTTCATGAATTCTTCCGCTGCAGCCTGCGTGATCGGATAGACGGTGCTCGATCCATCAATGGTAATTCGCCCCGAAACGTCGCGATTCAGCCGGTCGGAGGCCTTCGAATTGGCGATTGGTGCCTCGCCGGTTTTCGAGCCCGACCGTTCGGCATCGCGAATTGTACAGCCTGCAGCGACAGCGAAAAAAACCAGCAGCGTCCATGCAGCGGGATTCGGGATGGAGACGCAACCTCTCAAGGCAACGTCCTTACGTTCCATCGTCACATGTCGCGATTAAGAAAGAATGAAGACGGGTTGACGTCAGAAAGTATGTCCTTCCTGCGGGCCGTTCTGCGTCAACGTCAAGATCTCAGGGCCGGTCTCGGTCATGAGCAACGTGTGCTCGAATTGGGCAGACAAGCTGCGATCCCGCGTGCGGACCGTCCATTTGTCGTTGTGGTCGAGATCCGTCTCCCAAGTTCCGACATTCAACATGGGTTCGATGGTGAAACAGACGCCGGGCGGAATGACTTCGCTGAGGTTGCTCGGGTGTGGAAAATGCGGGATGCCCGGATCCTGGTGAAACTGGCGGCCGATCCCGTGCCCTTGATACTCGCGAACGACCTCAAAGCCGTTCGAAACGCGCGTAATCGAAAATCGCCGTGCCGATATCGTTCACGAAACCGTTCGGCCTGATGGCCCGGATTCCGCGAAACAGGCAATCAAAAGTGACCTGGACGAGCCGTCTTGCCGTGTCGGAAACGCTGCCGATAAAGATCGTCTCCGATTGATCGCCGTACCAGCCGTTAACGATCGTGGTGAGGTCGACATTGATGATGTCGCCCGCCTTCAGCACGGTTTCATCGGGGATTCCGTGACAGACGACATCGTTAATGCTCGTGCAGACGCTTTTCGGAAAGTCCTGATAACCGAGACAGGCCGGGATATGCCGGTGGTCGAGCGTGTATTCGTGAACGAGGCGGTCAATCTCGTTGGTCGTGATGCCGGCCACGACTTGGGGACGAATGAAGTCCATGAGCCGGGCATTAAACTGCCCGGCGGCGCGCAGGCCGTTGCGCTCATCCTCGTTATAAATCGGAATCGTGGGGACCGATCGCTTGCGACGCACGACGTCTGTTTTCCTATGATGGACTCAAGGCAAGAGCCAACGGTGCCTTCGGCAGCGCTGCTTCCGGCCCCAGTAACCCGAACCCCGTTTAAGTGCATTGTTGTCGTCAACGCCGGCAGTTTCAACTCGTTTGAGCCGCCGGCAATGGTGCATTTTCGTGGCCCGCCCTCTTAAACGCAAAAAGAAACCCTCCGCCCTGATGGGAAGCCATCAGCGTTGCTGGATCTGGGGTCGCATGAGCGTCGTGGAGACGTTGCGCGCGGGTCGGTGGCCCATTCTCGACTTGCACTTGAGCAAGGAAATGACGGCCGACGAATTGCACGCCGCCATGAAGCTTGCGGACGGTCTGAATCTGCCTGTTTCCATCGAGACTCCCGAGGAGCTGACTCGCCTCTGCCGCTCGGAAGATCATCAAGGCTATCTCGCCAAAATGCCGCCGTTTCCCTACGACGATCCGGAGGAGCTTCTTGGCCGGCGTCGTGACCGCGCATTCTATTTGGTGTTGGACGCCGTGCAAGATCCGTTCAATTTCGGGGCCATCATTCGGAGCGCGGATGCGCTCGGCGTCGATGCCATTTTTGTTGCCGCGGCTCAGCAGGCGGACGTGACGAGCCTCGTGGTGCGATCATCAGCGGGAGCCGTTAATTACACGCCGCTTGCCCGTGTGACGGACCTCGTTGAGTGGCTGGGCCGATTGAAAGAGTCAGGCCTTTCGGTTGTCGGCTCATCGCCGCGAGCCAAACGAGACGTCTCTCAATGCGACCTTTGTCGGTCCGTGGCCCTGGTCTTGGGCAACGAAGCCGTGGGCATCCGGCCCGAAATTCTTTCAATTTGCGACGAGCGCGTTTTGATTCGGCAGCGGGGGCATGTCGGTTCGCTCAACGCCGCCGTTTCGGCCGGCATCCTTTGCTACGAGGTCGCCCGGCAGCGAAACGAAAGTCGCTCCGGCAGCAATCGTGCGCCCGTGGCGGCACCCGGAAAATCGCCTGCGAGTTGAAAAGGAAAAGAGGTTTCCGCGTTGGCCGTCAGCCTGAGAAATCCGCACAGCATTCTGGCGACTTTTTACGCCCGTCCCCAGGCCGTGGTTGACATTCGACTGCCGGCGGGGCGGCCAACGGACGCTTGGCGAGAAATTGAGGATCTGGCGCGGCAACACCGTGTGCCGGTATTGCAGGCGGCCACCCGCGACGAGCGCCGGCGCAGCCGCAGTCACCGCGAATCAGCCGGCGGACGTGCCGGCGAGGCCGAAGCCACGGTGAAAGAGTGCCCGGAAGTCCCCCTGGAAACGCTCTTCGCGAACCTGCCAAACGATGGTGCAGAGCCGGCCGATTCGGAAGGCGCGACGCCAAAACCGCATCGTTTGTGGCTCGCACTCGACCAAATTCAGGATCCTCACAATGTCGGAGCAATTTTTCGCACGGCCGCCTTTTTCGGGATCGCCGGGATCATCGTCACCCGCGATCGGTCGGCTCCGATGAACGGCACGGTTTACGACGTAGCCTCGGGAGGGATCGAGTCGGTGCCATTTGCCAATCCCGCCAACCTGGCCCGCGCGCTCGAAGTCGCAAAGCAGGCCGGTCTCTGGGTCCTGGGCGCCTCCGAGCATGCCAACAAGGATCTTCGCGATGTCGATCGCGAACGGTCGTGGGTCCTCGTTCTAGGAAATGAGGAATCCGGACTGCGCCGCCTGACCGCGGAAACGTGCGACGAACTCTGTCGCATTTCATCGCACGGCGCGGTCGGATCGTTGAATGTGTCCGTTGCAGCCGGCGTTCTGATGGCCGCGCTGACAACGGCGTGACGAGTTGGCGTCACGATTTGCCCGGTCTTTCGTCGCGATTTCGCGTGCGTCCTGCGCGAAGCTGAATTAACGCGGCCTCCAGACCCGTCCAAAACCTTCATTGGTTTTTTCGCCGGAGACTTTGCAACTTCGATGCCGAATGGCCGATTCGTCCGCCCGCTCATCGGCCAAGGTCGAAATCATCGAAGGAATTCCGGCCTGTGAGCTTTTTTCCGGTCAACGCCGGGCCGCCCGGCCGGATTTTGCTCAATGTGCGTGATCCGCCGACAACGCGGCTGGAATTGCCAGCCGTGCGGCAACAGCGTACGACCGCTGCCACCGTACGATGTTGCCGTTCATCACCGTCCCCCGCGCCGGTCTGGTTTGACCGACCAAAGCCATGATGTAGCCTTTGCTTCGGAACGTATAATCATGGCCGAACTTAAGGGAAAGCTGACTCCTGCGGAGTTCCTGGCCGCTCTGAAGGGACGGAAGCCCCCGGCGAAGCACATCCCTTCGCCGGAATCGGAAAGCGATGATGCTTCCGATCTGGCGGCAGAGCAGTCCGATTCGGAGGAGGAGTCCCAGGAACCGCAAGCAGACCGCGCCGCGAATGAAGATTCCGGCGACGGCTCAGGCTCCGCGCCGAGTCGCTACTTCGGCAATTACGTCAAGCGGAACTCGCGGCTCACCGAGCTGTTCGACCGCGTCAACACGCTCCTCGGCAGCAACGCCAACCAGGATCCGAACGAGACCTTCCGACCCAAGGCTCCGGAAACCCTCACCGAAACGGGGCTGACGTTCGAGGAAATCGAGCGGCTCATCCTCAAATTCCTGTTGGCCAAGGGGTCAGCCCGCGGACGTGCGATCGCCAATCAAGTCCGCCTGCCGTTCCAGATCGTCGACCCCATTCTCAAGCTCTGCAAGCAGGAACAACTCGTCGCCTTCAAAGGGGCGGCCGAGATGGGCGACTACGAATTCTCGATCACCGAATTCGGTCGTGAACGGGCCCGCCGCTACATCGAAGAATGCACGTATTTTGGCGCGGCCCCGGTGACGTTGCCCGATTACCTCAACGCGATGGCCGCTCAAACCATCGCCAAGCAGCAAGCGACCGAAGAGGACCTCAAACGGGCCTTCCAAGACTTAATCGTGCCGCCACGGCTTTTGGACCGACTCGGCCCGGCCATCAACTCGGGCCGCGGCATGTTCCTGTTCGGCAACCCCGGAAACGGCAAAACGAGCATCGCGGAACGAGTGACGCGATCGTTCGGCACCACAATCTGGATCCCCCGCACACTGGGCATCGACGGCGACATCATCCGCCTCTATGACCCGGGTATTCACGATGCCGTGGAAGCCGAAGCCACCGACGGCATTTTGAATCTTTCGGGCATCGACCATCGCTGGATTCAAATTGCCCGCCCGACCGTCGCGGCCGGCGGTGAATTGACCATGCAGGAACTCGAAGTCGTCCAGAATCCGCAAACCAAAATCTGCGAAGCTCCGCTGCAGCTCAAAAGCAACTGCGGCGTGCTCATTATCGACGACTTCGGCCGGCAAACGATGCCCGTCGAAACGCTGCTGAACCGCTGGATCGTCCCCCTGGAAAAACGCTTCGACTTCCTCAACCTGCCCAGCGGCAAGAAAATCCAGGTCCCCTTCGACCAGCTCATCATTTTTTCGACGAATCTCGAGCCCAGAGACCTGGTCGACGGCGCCTTTCTGCGGCGAATTCCCTACAAGATCGAAGTCCCCGACCCGACCGAGGAAGACTTCCGCGGCCTCTGCAAGCTGATGGCCCCGCTGCTCGGTTTCGAGTACGACAAAGACCCGATCGATTACCTGATCGAAAAGCACTACAAGCAGGCCAATCGCCCGTTCCGCGCCTGCCATCCCCGCGACCTGATGTTGCAGGTCCGCAATTTCTGCATGTACAAACAAACGACCAAAAAGCTCTCCAACGAGGCATTCGATGTCGCGATCGAAAACTACTTCTCGGTGATGTAGCCGGGTCGATGTCCCCATTCGACGATTCAATTCCGCTATCCTGAGGATTCACCGGCTCTCGCATCGCATGGCCCTTCGGATCGGGACTTTTTTCTGCCCTGGTGAGCTTAAACGTGTTGTCCGAAACGCATCCGCTCCGCTTCCTCCGCAATCTCGGCCGCAGCCGCGAGATTGCCGCCGTGTTCCTGAAACACGGGTTCGGCGACATCGTGCAGCAACTCAAACTCGACCGTTACTTGCGCTGGGGCCGCCGCGTCCTGTTGCGACAGCGAAATGTCCCCGATCGGCATGAACCGCGGTCCCGCCGGTTTCGCCGTGCCTTGGAAGACCTCGGACCCACGTTCGTCAAATTCGGCCAGGTCTTGAGCACCCGGCCCGACTTGATTCCTCCGTCGGTGATTCAAGAACTGGCCTCGCTGCAGGAACACGTCCGCCAGTTCCCCTCCGAAGAGGTTTTTCGTGTCATCGAAGAGGAATTTGGACGCCCGGCCCCTGAACTCTTTGCCCAATTCAGCGCCGTCCCGCTGGCCGCCGGCTCCCTGGCACAGGTCCACCGAGCCACCGCCCACGACGGCAGGCAATTGGCGGTAAAAGTCCGCCGGCCCGACGCCGTCCGCGAAGTTGAACGCGACCTCTCGCTCATGACCGAATTGGCCCTGCTCGTCGAACGGCACATTCCCGAGGCGGATATTTTCGATCCCGTCGGCCTCGTCAACCACTTCGCCCGCACCATCCGCCGCGAACTGAATTTTTCGCGTGAAGCCCGCAGTATTGAGGAATTCGCCCGGCTCTTCCGCAACGATCCCACGATCGCCATTCCGAAAGTCGACTGGGAATACTCGAGCGAAGCCATCCTCACCATGGAATTCATCGATGGCTGCCGCATCGACGACCGGGAAGCCCTGGCCGCCGTCCACGTCAATCCGGCCGACCTCGCCAAACGCGGTGCCCGTATTTTCATGAAAATGGCCTTCGAGATCGGCCTGTTTCATGGCGACCCGCATCCCGGCAATCTCCGCGTGTTGCCCGACGGCCGCATCGGCCTCCTCGACTACGGCATGATCGGCGTCCTCGAAGACGAGCACCGCGAGTTGTTGGTCGACCTTTTTTTGGCCATTACCAACCGAAACCTGAACCGCACGGTGGAAACGCTGCTCGCCATCGGACAGCCGTTTCGCCCCATCGATACGCCCCTGCTCCGGGCCGACGTCCGCGACTTCATCGAAAACTACTACGGAGTGCCGCTCGAACGCCTCAAAGTCGGCCGGATGCTCACCGATTTCGTGAACGTCCTCCTGATCCACGGCATCCGCTGCCCGGCCGATCTCATGCTCCTGGTCCGCTGCCTGGTCACCCTGGAAGGCGTGGGCCGCGACCTCGACCCGCAATTCAACCTCGCCGCCGAACTCGCACCCTTCATGCAGAAGGTCGTCACCGAGCGCTACAACCCCAAGCGCATCGTCGACCGTCTCTCCGACGAAGCCCGCACCTTCGCCGGCCTGGCCCGCGACGTTCCCCGCTACATCGGCCGGTCGCTGGAGAAACTCAGCAAGGACGAACTCAAAGTCCAGTTCGAGCACACCGGCCTCGACCGCCTGATCACCGAAGTCGACCGTTCCAGCAACCGCGTGGTCATCGGAGTGGTGATGGCGTCGCTAATTATTTCGTCCTCGCTCGTGATCCGCGCCGGCTATGCCCCGCTCTGGTTCAGCATTCCGATCTTTGTGCTGTCGAGTTTTTTGGGCATCTGGCTGATCTACGGCGTCTTCCGCAGCGGCCGACTCTGAGTCGCCACGCAGTCTCCAAGCGGATATTCTTGATTCCGTAAGACTTATTTTGGTCGATACCGGGCCATTGGAAGCCGGAACATGCGCGCCAGCACCTGGATGGCAACTCTCGCATTCCTATTCGCCACTCCTGCGATCGCCCAAGAGCCCGCCACCTTCAAGGCGAAAGCCCCCGAACTGGAAGAACGCCCCGCCGGGGACTGGATCAATTCCAAGCCGCTCAAGCTGGCCGAATTGCACGGCCGCGTGGTCGTGCTCCACTTCTGGACCTTCGGCTGCAGCAACTGCCAGCACAACTACCCCACCCTCAAAGCCTGGCAAAAAGCCTTCGCGAAAAAAGGCGTGACGATCATCGGCGTCCACACGCCCGAGCTCGAACAAGAGCGTGACATCCGCGGCGTCCGCCAAAGCGCCGAGAAAAACGGCCTGACCTATCCCATCGTCTTCGACAAAGACGCCCGCACCTGGAAGACCTGGGACAACCGCTGGTGGCCGTCGACCTACCTCATCGACAAACAAGGCTTCGTCCGCTACCGCTGGGACGGCGAGTTCAACTGGAAGAAGGCCCGGGGCGCCGCCGTCATGCGGCAAAAAATCGAACAACTCCTTGCCGAACCCGGCCCCATTGAGGCGACCACTGCAGTCTCTCCCCTCGCCCCTTGAGGGAGAGGGGCAGGGGGCGAGGGGTACTCCGCCTGCCAAAATGGCGTTTTTTGGCTTTTTTGGGCGCTGAAAAAGGGGGACTTTTTTGGGCGCGCCCCAAAAAATTCCGACGAGAGCAGACGGCACGGCGCGGAAGGATGCAGGAAAGCATTGCCTCGGACTGTCCTAAGTCTTTCACCCCTCGCCCCTTGCGGGAGAGGGGCCGGGGGTGAGAGGGTTGCCGCGTTCAGGCAGAGGGCGGAAGTGCGGACCAAAACCGGGAGACTTTTTTGGGGTCCACGCAAAAAAAGTCCCCATCAGTGCGTTGAGGCTCTCCTGTACGCTCTACCTCGAGCCCGCAGGGCCCGATACTTTGCGATGCAAAGTACCGCTCAAAAATCTTTTGTCGCAACTTCCCCTCACATCAGATGTTGGATCAAACTGAAAAAAATTTCGATCGGAATTTGGGCCTACCTGGCTATACTCGGGCTAGGAAGGAATTCCGGGACATCTGGTGACTTTCAACCCACCCGGCCGACACAGCGGTCGCGGAAGTTCCTTCCCGAGCGAATAGCGAATCTCGAATTCGTTCGCCTGAAGCCAACAGTGGCGGCGCATCCGCGAGCCGCTTTGCAGGTGCCGCTTGCTATCTCGAAGCAAACGGGACCGGAAGTGCGTTATCGCTCCGCCCACTGAGAGCTGCTGTTGGTCCGATGCCAAGCTCGGTCAGGCAATTCCGCTTGGCAGCGTTGTCGGTACCGACGCGACCGGCGCCGGTGCCTTCGTTCCGCAAAATCCAAAATCGCAAATCCATGCTTCGCATGCCGCTCGCTCGGGCGGGCAAGGTGTGCGTGTCGAGAGAGCGAGCACCTACTTGCGCCGGGGGGACGACTCGGATTGAGATATCCGTGACGAAGTTGACGTTTGGAACATGACGCAAAAGGTCCGCCATCTCGTTCATCCGCGAGATCCCGCCAAGGTAGGTCCATGCGCCCAAGAACCCACATTCCGATCAGCGGTCGAATAGTGGAAGCGGATTCGGTAGACGCCGGGAGTCGGAAGTGACTTGGCCGACAAGTGGGAGCCGAAATACGTAGGATGTGTAAATCTTCGGAAGGGATCAAATTTGCCTCCCGGAGGCACTCGGACGAAGTCACTCCTCTCGAGCGGGTTCAAATAGTCGCAGCGATCGTACGGCGGAATCGTCGATCGCCCGTCCGCATCAAGTATCTCGAAATAACAATACGGATAGCGCATCAACTCCTCGGATCCGTCCAAGCTGCCGACCAGGAGTATGTCGTGGTTGGTGCGATTGGTGAGCTCAACCTGGACTCGCGGCGCCGTTCCCAGTTCACAGGAATGCGGTGCGCGAATTGTGCACGAGATTTCCTCGCCCGGCGAGCCGCACGTAACGGGATCGCTCTCGCCGAACGGCGGTTGCGAAGTCGCGCAGATGCGGTAGAAAATACTGAGAACGACAATGCCGACGATCGAGACCGCAGCTCTCAATTGACCCATTTGGATGGCCTCCTGGGGCGGGAGTCTAAGTCATTGATCCTGACTGGATCGATAGCAGTTCGCACGCGGCTCGCCCCAAGTCTCGTCAGGGACGAAAGATCATGGCGAACGTGCTCAGCTCAGCTTCCGCGGGGAAACATAGATATGTGTAGGCGACTAATCTCCACGCTTTGCCTCATGTCGTTGGCCGGCGCCGGCCTTGCGCGGGCGGGCGAGCCGCCGCGCAATCGAACGAAGTTTGTCGAGGCGCTCAATCGGAGTGAATTAAATGGGACGGGGGTGAATTAAATGGGACGGGAATCATTTTGGACTGTCCCATCCGGCCATCGACGCCGAAATCGACGTCCGTCCGCTTTAATTCGCTCCGCAGCGTGTCCCTCATGCCCGATGACACTAATCGAAGCGGCCGTCGGCCGGTGTCCCGGCATGAGTGGTGTTACAATGCGGTCATGGGCGTTGCGGCAAGAATTTGGCAGCGCTACGCGAGCCGTCCCTGGCTTTCGTTCGGGTGGGTAATCGTCATTTTGCATGCCGCTGGAACCCTGCGCACGGATCTCGGTTACCCGAAGATTTTCCTGTTTTCGGAAAGTTACTTTTTGCTGCTCGCACTTGTCGGGCTCGTCCGCCGGTGGGGGCCTGCGGTCCAGTTTACGCTCGCTGGATGGTGCCTGACTCAATATTGGGGCCTGTTTCCCGGTGTCTCCTCGGACTACATGGAATCGGTCTGGCAAGATCTGATCGATCCGGCGATCTGCGCCGGCATCGGCCTCCTGCTGGGCGCCTACCTGGAATTGGTTGAGTGGATCAAAAAGACCTCATAGCGTGGGGGCTGAACGGAACGGGGTGCGGATCATTTTGGGTCAGTCGTGCAGTTTGGTGGCCAACAGCGACTCCCGACCCCTTTAATTCAGCTCTCAAGTGTCAATAGCCGAATTGGTTCCCGGCACTCTATTCCCGGTTTAGGATCCTACGATGGGATGGCGCGATCTCCTCCCGATTTTCTTGACGGTCCTGACTGCAGTTGCGCTGATCGCTGGAATTGTTGGTGCGTATCTATGGCTTAAACGGTCGGCCCGCGCTGCTCAAGAACGTGCTTTCTCAGGCATGGAAGTATTCTCCGAATCAGGTCCGGGAAGAGTACAGGTGATATTCCATACCTACTACGGCTTTCTGGTGTATTTCACGCAAACGGAATACCGGTTCTGGGCCAGCCCGGAAGATGCAAGAACTGTCCTGTGGCGCCTTCATCGGTTTAACATGCTCTGGGGCTTTTTCGCCGCTGGTGCATTGTTGATTCCGCTTTTTTCGCTTGGGAATTATTGGGCGCAACTACGTTCGATCCGAAAGCAGGCCGACGGCTTGGAGGCTCGTCTCGACAAGCAACGTTAAAATGGCCAGAGCCTCAAAAGAACGAGAACAGAAAAGGGGCGAATTAAATGGGACCAGAATCATTTTGGGACTGTCCCATCCGGCCATCGACGCCGAAATCGACTCCCGTCCCCTTTAATTCGTTCCCGATAGCAGTCCGTTGAAATCGATTGATACACATGGGCGTTTGTCTGTCATGGGCCGTGGTCAAAGGCTGCGGCAAGGAGTCCGTGTTGGATGCGCTCGGGCTCGCGGGACCGGGGTGTGGCGGGAGGCTCCGGAATCCGAATTGAACGGTGCCACTTTGGCCGATGGCTCGTACGTGATCATCTCCGATCGCGATCAACTTGAGCTGGCGACCGACGATGTGGTTGCCCGACGGCTCTCCGGACTGGGAGAGACGATCGTGGGTTTCGTGGAAGAGCACACCACGTGCAGTTCGGCCGAGTGCTGGCGCGGCGGCCGTCAGCTTTGGTGGATTTATCACGACTCGAATCGACGAGGCGGCGTGATGCACCTCGAAACCGATGGACGGCTGCCCGCCTGCTATGCCGATGTCTTCGAGAATCTGAAGCGGCAGCAGGAGACGCAGCCCAAGGGAAAATTCGGCTGCGACTACATTTTCGACGTCCCCGTCGAGGTCGCCTGCCGCGAGGGAGGCTACCGGCATGATCGGAATCTTCCGGGATTGGAAGGGGACGCCTACGAAGAACTGAAGCGAATGAGCGAATCTGGATCTGGCACGCTGGCTCATTGGTGGACGTGGTGCCGGGGGATCTTGCGGCGCTGGGCTAAGAAAGAGGCGAATTAAAAGGGACGGAAATCATTTTAGGACCGTCCCATTCGGCCATCGACGCCGAAATCGACTCCCGTCCCCTTTAATTCGTTCGCTTTAATTCGTTTGAGTGACCAGGCATGCAATTCACGTGTTCCTGTTGTGGCTTAGTGCACGACGCCAGTGAAATCTCGTTCGGCGCGAATTCACCGCTGCAATGGGACCTCCTCTCTGACGAGGAACGAGCGTCCAGTGAGCTGGGCAGCGACCAATGCGTCATTGATACCGGGGCGGAGCGGCATTTCTTTGTCCGCGCATGTCTCGAGATTCCCATCCGGGGTTCGCACCGTCCCTTTTCTTGGGGCGTTTGGGTTTCGTTGAGTGAAAAGAGCTTTTTGGAGATGTCGGAACACTGGGAGGATCCGGACCGAAGCCGGCTGGGGCCGTATTTCGGCTGGCTGTGCACCAAGTTTCCCGAATATCCCGACACGATGTTCCTGAAAACGAAGGTGCACGAGCGCGGCCCGGGCCTCAGGCCCGCCGTGGAATTGGACAAGTCCGATCACCCACTCGCCATCGAACAGCGGGAAGGTATTGAGCCGAAGCGATTGCGCGAGATCGTAACCCGGCTGCTGCACCCGGAAGCGAGTTAAGCGAATCAGATGTGAATCAAATGCGACGAGAATCATCTTTGGACTGTCGCATTCGTCCATCGACGGCGAAATCGACTACGGACCCCTTTAATGCGGTCCTGGGTCAGCAGACGATTGAATTCAATGGGTGGGAAATCATTTTCGTGATCGGTCCGTCGGCTGATTAATCGAGAAACGACTCATACAAAATCATGGCGTCTCAATCCGAGCTGATGGTCAGTCGCGCGTTGCGAGCGGTTCTTGCCGATCTGCCGGACGGAGCGATCATTCCGGAATCGAGGGCATTCAGCGGATTCTTGTCCGTCCTCGAAGATTTTCTCACTGAAACCCTGCGCGACATTCATCCGGAATGGGAATTTGAAAGCTTGGACGGTGTGCTGCCAGCGTTGGCCAATAAATCGGCTCCCGGAGAGGCCGATCTCTTGGGATTGTGTATTCTGATCACGGATCAATCGCTCGTGCCGATGCATTTGCGTTTGCAGCATGCGAACGTCCATGACAGCATCTCGTGGTTCGATTGCAAGTTCGGTGAAGAGAAAAACCATCGCATGAATCGAGTTCCCTGGGGCTCGCGAAGCGATGCGTTAAAGCGGCTTTATTTGCCGCACGAGGTCAAGCGGATGAACTGGTTCTATCACGTGACCTACGGTCGGCGCAGGACGTAACTCGCGCTCACGTTCTTGGTGGAAAAGACCTGCGTCCGATTTTCTCGCATCCCACCAAGATCAAATTCTGGCACCTGAATTTCTGACGATGGAAACGCATGTAATCGCCATGCGGGTCGTCCAATCAAGTCTTCGCGAGGAATGCCGGGGGAGTCGACTTCCTCGCTGCGATGAGTTCTCACGGGTGTTTAGGGAGGAAATAATGTTGGACCAAACGACGGCGTGCGGCGTAAGATGCTCATTAAGAATGCCGATTCCTCGTTGAATGCGACGGAAATCATGACAAAGAGCAGCGGTGTCCAACAGGCGCGCGACCGTATCCTGCAGATGGCCCGAGAGATCGAGGAGCTCGCGCAGTCGGCCACCCCTCGCCGTAAGTTCTTTCCGAAGTTTTTGCAGCTCCTCGTCGGATCGATGGGGGCACGTGCCGGGGCGGTCTGGTTGTGTAACAAGTACCACTTGGAGGTCGCCTACGAATTCCGATACTCGAAAATTGGCATTCGAGGCGACGAGACCGCCACCCGGCTCAATAATCCGCTGCTGAGAGAGGCTGTCACAACCGGGCAGGCTGTGTCCTTCTCGCCCGATGACCCGGCAATGGCTGGCAAAATGCCCGTTGATTTCCTGATCATCGTGGCGCCCCTTCAAATCGGGGAAGACTGTGTCGGGGCCGTCGAAATGTTTCAACGGGCCGACGCGCCGCACGAGGCGCGACCCGGTTTTCTACAGTTCGTGGAGCAAATGACCGGCCATGCTTCGCGGTATCTCGAGCGAGGCCAAACGCAATCGACCAAGCTGAGCGACTTTGCGAGCTTTCTGGGCGACCTTGGGCGGTTCATCCTGAGGCTACTAGTCCATCTACCGCTAATTGGCAGGCGTGGTTAGACAGCAGGGGAATGGGCAAAGGGGACAGGCGCATATATGAACAAGAAGTCGGCGCACGCTGAGGCTCCGCCGCTTTGACGCACTCTTGGAAAAAGACATGCACTCCATGCGCCTGTCCCCTTTTCGACGCTTGGCTACTGAGAAGCCTCGATATAGTTCGTGGTGTTGCGGCGTTTCGGTTGCGCTCGATCTGCTAACGATGGTGCCGCTTTTATTTGGCGCGCTGCTGTGGGTACTTTTGCAACGCGCATCAATGAGTAGTGTCGTCGAAACCGTCGTGCTGTCGACGCTTGTGTGTGCGCCGTCAGTCTTTTGTCTATGCGGACGCCGCGTGCCACGACTCCTTGGCATGACGTTGCTTGCCGTGTACGCGTGGGTTGGCCTAACGTTGGTGGTGGTCATGAATATCCATTGGCCCGTTGCCGGGCCGTTTTGGGAGCGCACCGTACCTTGGCTGTTTGTGATCACAATTTTCAAAGTGCGTTGTTTACGGTCGTTCATATTCGGCGGTCAACTGACGCATCGCTTCGGTGAGGTGAAGCAAATGGGATGCAGCTCTCCCGATTTAAGGCAGCCAAAAGAGGCAGCTGTATTGAACCACGATGGAAGTCTCGAGCCCGACAAACAGCTGCGCCCCTTTGGTCCCCTTCTCCGCAGCCGCTAAAATCGAGCCTTGACTTGGGCATTCCATCGCGACAATACGCTCAACTGAAGAGGGGCAGTTCCTAATGTTCTGTCGGACGCGCGGAGCAAAGGTTGGGCCCGACACGGAGGTCCGTTATTGCGGGGTTCGTCCTCGCACTGGGCACAATTTTTGTAAGGCCTGCGGACAGGCCTCCTATGCTGATGAGGCCGAATGCACTGCATGCGGCGAGAAACTCGTCAGTGAGGAAAGCACTTCGAAGGTCATCGTTGGCTCGCCGAATCTCCCGAGTCCAATTGTGATGGCCCTCATCAGTGCCTTCACCTTCCCCTGGTTCGGCCAATTCCTGATGGGTCAGTCAAACAAGGGGGCGCTGATGCTCATTGTTTCATTGATTCTCACTGTCACCTGCATCGGCCTATTTGCCTCGGTAGTCGGACTCGTTCTTTGGCCGATTAGTGCGATCGATGCCTATTGCATTGCGAAGAAACTCAGGGCCGGAAAAGCAGTCGGAGAATGGGAATTCTTTTGACGCGCGTGGCCAAAGCGACACCCAAATGGAATGTGCGAAATGGGACGGGAAGAACCGGTGGAATCTCAATGAGCGTCCTTAGCGAATTCTTCGTCATGTCGGCAGTCGAGCTTCCGACTCGCTTTCCGGGATGGCTTGCTGTGCGAGCCGAAGTATCCATACGGGAAGTCGTCAACCCGTTTACGGGGAAAAAGACCGCTGAGAAGACCTGGCTCGCGGCCGTCGACTCTGTGATGCCCGCCGCGGAACCTGCCGTACCGGACCTCGGCAGCGTGACGCGAGTGGCATTTCGAGGGATCGACCATGTGAAGCTCGCCAAACTGATCATGCTGATGAAGGGCGGCGATTTCAAAACGAGGATCGAGCAGTTGGCGCAGACCCGCGTTGATCGCGCCCGCCAAATCCGACGAAATGGGGCTGCATCGGATCGACGACGAATTCGCGGCGGCGCTCGCGGGCCCCGACGACTCGCGCGTCGCCAAGACCGCCGCCGAATGGGCGAAGACCGAAGAAATGTGGCTTGCTCGATTCACGGCCGCCGACTGCGAAATCGCTCTTTGCGAGTTGGCAAAGCTTGCCCACGCGCAAAGCTCACAGCGGAGGGGCTGTACTTCTACTGGAGCTTGTGACGCGGCTGTGCCCTTCTTCGAATGTCATGCGGCCTTTCTTGGCCCAGCTGCGGCCCCCTGAGGGAAAGTGAGCGACAATACGGGGCGGAAGAACCATGAGGGGCGGACGCGGGAGCAAAATGGCAAGCTAGCAGCTTGCCCTACGTCTGGGCGGCAAGCCGACATTCAGGCCTCAAGATTCAAGCAATCACGCGTCCAGCGAGCCTCGCAGCCAAGGCCTCGCGAGGTATGATTGGTGGCTGCTCCCGGCCCTTAACCCTTAATCCCTAACAATGCCCGAAGTCATCGAAAGCCTGATCCTCGACTTCCTCGAATGGCTCGGCCCCGAGCCGAGACCGTACGCCGAAGTCATGGACGCCTGGCGCACGTCCTGTCCGCGGCTCACCGTGTGGGAAGACGCCACCGACCGCGGATTTGTCGCCCGTACCCACGAATCGGGCCGCGGCGCACTCGTCCAGCGCTCGCCGGTCGGCCAGCAGTACCTCGAAAGACATCGGCAGTAGGTTTCGCTTGAATAGCGGGAACCAATAATCGTTGCCGATCGTCCGCAACTGGATCGCCGAAATGATCGCTCCTTGAGCCCAAAGGGCGACAGAAAATAGCCCCGCGATTCATCGCGGGGGCCTCGAAGAATTCACAGAACCAAGTCCCGTCAGGGACGAAAGATCGTGGCGAGCGTGGTCGGTTCTCCCTCCACGAGCCGGAGACACGGAAATGTTTAAGCGAGTGATCTCCACATTTTGCGTCACGTCGTTGGCCTGGGCCTGCCTCGTTCAGGCGGGCGAGCCGCCGCGCAATCGAACGAAGTTTGTCGAGACGCTGAATCGAGTTCAGGAAGGAATGTCCGGGGCGGACGTGCTGGCGGTGTTGGGCCGACCCGATCAGATCGTCGTCGAGAGGCCGCCTGTAGGCATGACTCCTCGTGGTGGTCCACTCCGCGAGACTTGGCGGTACGGTTTGATGGGCGATCCGCCGATCGCCACGCTTGGCGAAATTGAAATTGACGACAAGAACAAGGTGGGGGGAATCGAGGGGCAAGGAAAGCCTCTTGCAGATGGGCTCTTTACCGAGCAACAGATCAGAAACCTGATCGACTTATTGAGCCGTGTGAGCTTCAATCACGGGACCGCGTGGCACGATCCCCGACCGTTGATCCGCGTCGTCAACGCGCTGCAACCCTTGGGAAAGGAAAAGGCCTTGGCGGCGATCGAAGAGTACCTGCGTGGCGTCGACCACCATGCTCGACAGGACGGGGTCTTTCTCATCTTGCGGACACTGTTTGAAGTTCCGTCCGAGCCCGGCTATCTGCCGGGCATCTACGACAAGGGCAAGGCGGATCGTCGAGGTCCCGACGACCCAAGACTTCTCCCGCGATTTCCCGTCGCGCTCGAGGGTGATATTCCCTTCCTGATCATGAGACCAATGGAGTGGGAGGGGTTTGGGTTCCCGACGCCGCAGGAGGAAATTTTCTATTTCCGCCGTCTCGCGATTCGCTCCAAGCCCTTGAATCCGACGGCGCGCCCTTTTGCGGCGATCGACGAATTCACCCATTCACCGCGCTGGTATTTCAAGCCACAGGACGAGTTCGCGCGTGAGGAGGTCGCCCGATTACCGAACGAACTCGACAATCAAGCGGCACGGCTTCTGGGTAGCGTTGTGCGGCACGAGGAAGACCCATGCGGTTGCTCGCGGGCCGCTGATCAAGGAGCTGCGGAGCGAATCCGCCGACGCGCAGAACTCTCAAAGCTGCAAATCCGCTGGGATGCCAACAGTTGCCGGTACACGTTTACGGATCGGACTACGCTGCCAGAGATTCATCATGAGCGGTTCTCATGGAAACCACCGCTTCCCGGGCGGACGATCGAATTCACCGTTCAGCGAATGAATCCGACTTGCATTCAAATTGGTCTCAGCGAATCCTGGCAGGCGGGCGCCACCCCGGTCGGTAGTTTCCAGGTTTACGACGTCAAAGCCAAAGCCAAACCGCTGCACGGCTTTGGCTTGTTTGGCGGATCGACGGGCGTCAGCCTTTGCCTCAAGGAGGGGACCGAAATCCAGGCCGAGTTCAAATTCGGAGAGACGATCCAGCGAAGCCCGGTGCATAAGCCGTGAACGAAAAAGCGGGAAACGACCCCAAGTGACCGAAAAACGACTCCCGGCCCCTTTAATTCAATCCCATCCAAAAGTCGCCTTCGCCCATCGAACCGACGCTCCGGGCCGAGTTTGAGATTCTCTAAAAAAAGCAGCCAAGCAGGCAGGCACACCTGCCCACATCACTTCGTTTCTCGTTAAAGATACGAGACGCCGAAGATCAAGGCCCAACTGAAACCGGCGGACAATAGGCCGACATAGACCAGCGTAAACACACACGCGATTCCCTGCGACCGGCTGGCAACCCGCGAAAACGGGACGCTCAGCGAAATGCAAAGAATCGCTGCGCAATATGCCAGCCGCACCCAAAGACTGATCTCCAACCAAGGGCCCGCGTGCACCCAGTGAATCTTCCCCAGGATGAACAACTGAAAGATGGTCAGCGGCACCGTAAGTAAAGCCAGCCGCTCATCCAGGCCGAGCTTCCGCGGAGACCGAAATACGGAATTGACCAGGATGGCCGCGGGGACACCGAGGAAAAACGCTCCCACCAATAAATCCAATAGGTTTGCTCCTCAGTTTGTCCGGTCGGCCGCGACCTGCGATCGTTTGCGGAGCGTTACGCGAGCCCAGGCGTACTTGTCGAGCAGGGGGCCATACTCGGGGATGCGTCGCATGGACCGTTTGAGCGGCTTGCGACGGCGGAGCCGGCGTTGGCAGTGTTCACAGACGGGGACGGGAAGGAGGAAACGTGTGTCGCGTCCGTGCCATTGCGTTTCTCCTCCTCTCGAGAAGAGGAGCGCGAACGGCAGGGAGATGACGGAGAGGATGACACAAAGCCAAAGCGGCATCTCCGAAGAGGTGCGGTATTGCGTCTCGCACTCGGTGAGCACGTCGAAAATCTGATCCGTGTCGAAGCCGCAGCCGATGCAGTCCTTGGTTCCGGGAAGTTTTCCGGCAGCCAGCAGGCGGGCCACGATCTGCTCCGGTCCCAAGACTTCCGGCGTCAACCCCGCCGCGACGCGCAGTGCCGGCAGTGAGGGAACCGCGAGACGACGACCGCACGCGCAGGTGAGCGTCGCCCCGGCCGATGCCTCGGTGACCGTCATGTGCGCGCCGCATTGGCAGTCGATTCGGAAGTCCATCGAAGATTCTGTGATGATGCGGACGGGTTACCCCCGGGGAGGATGACGGAATAGGCGACTCAGACGCCCGACTTTGGATCTCGCCAGGAGTCCGCTTGCATCCGCGCATTCAACGCGGCAAATCGCGGCCCAATGATCGGAAGAAGAACCAGGTGAACTACGAGCCCGGCGACGGCTCCGACCAAGGCGTCGATCAACGCACACTCGGCCGCGACAAGCCCGGCCGTCTTCGTGGTGACCGCGGGTGTCAACAACGCTCCAATACCCAGAAACCCTCCCGTTGCGGCGCCAATCAACATCAGGAGGGCCAGCTTTGCTCCACGCTTCAACGCCTTGGCGATGGGCATGAATGTTTGCCCCTTCCGCGCTCCAAGAGTACGGAAATAATTTCGCGATAGCGTCCATCTTACTTCAACGCCCGCCGCTAATACCATGAAGAAATCGTTTGCGCCGGCTCTCGAATGCTGTTCGACTCGCTTCAATTCGCGGTCTGTTTTGGGCCTTGCCGAAGCGCTTGCGCTGGGCTCGCCCGATTGATCGCGGGCCGATCGGGACAGCAAGTCGGAAACTGAGAAGGGACGCAGCCTGGCTGCGTCCCCTTCTTGCCCGTGCCAACGGGTCTAAAAGCGTGACGTTCGGATTGGTTGTTAGACGACTGGCGCCTCGGCCGTCCAGGTTCCGGTTCCCGTCTCTGTGATGCCGCCGCCGAAATTCACGGAGAAGCTCCAGGTTCCGGTGATCACGTTGCCGTTCGGCGTGGCGACAACCTGGCCGATGAATTGGCCGGTGACGGCAACTCCGTCGATCGTGAAGGCCGTCGAGCCGATGATGTTGCCGTTTTGATCGATGGTTCCCGTTCCCGTTGCGGGGACCCCCGGGGCCGAAAGGGTGACCGTGCCGCTGGAAATTGCCAGCGACAGCGAAAGATCGCTTACTTCGTTCGGAATGGAGGTCGTCGTGAGCGTGCCGTTGTTATTGAGGATCGTCGAACCGTTGAAGCTACCGGTGTAGGTTCCGTCGAAGACCAGCACACTTTGGATCGACCAGGTTCCCTTGCCCGTTTCCGTGACCCCATTGCCGAGGTCTGCGGTGAAATTCCAGGTGCCGCTTCCCTGCACGCCGCTCAGCGAGCGCGTGGCGTGGCCCGTGTCGGTGACCGTCACGGTGACGCCGTCGACGAGCAGCGAAGACGTGCCGCTGATCTGCTCCTCGAGATTGATGGTCGCCGTGCCGTTCGACAGGCCGGAATTGCTGGCGAACGTGTCCGTGATCGTGCCGTCGGCGATGGCCGCCTGGAAGGCCGTGCTGCTGACGGTGCTGGTTGTCTTGGTGCCGTGATTGTTCACGACTTCGGTGCCTTGGTAGGTGCCGTTGTAGTTGCCGTCGAAATCGGTGAGCACGAGCGGGCTCGATCCCGTCCAGTTCCCCAGCCCGGTGGCGGTCACGCCGTTGCCGAGATTCGCCGAATAGCTCCAGGAGCCGGCGATTTTGGTGGTCGAATTGTTGGCGGCCGTCACGGTGCCCGTGAATGAGATCGGTACGGCCTGACCGTTCACGGTCGTATTGACCGTTCCGCTGATGCTGCCATTCGAAGCGACGATTCCGGAACCGCTGCCGCCTGAGAAGGAGACAGTGATCACGCCGTTGGTGATCGCGGTTTGAAAGGCTGTTGGCGTGACCGTGCTTTTTGTGATCTGGCCGTTGTTGTTGATCGTTTGCGAACCGTGAAACGTGCCGGCATAGGAACCGTTGAATAGCGCGAGGCTCGCGGAAAGGAGCGTTCGATCCTCTAAATGCTCGATGGCAGAAGAGGGAGTCGACGCGAGAAGGCGACGCTGGGAAGAAACGCGGTGACGGGAGCGAAGGAAACGAAAGCCGATCAAGCGCGGGACCATTCTCAAACCTCCGGTGTTAAGAGGGATCGCAGAGATGTGTCAGTGGCCCGCTCGAGCTGTGAAGATGAAAACAAATTCCGCGCGGGAATTCAATCGTTCGGCGAGGGTCACGCTGTTAGGCCTCGAACAAAAAAAGAAGGGCGACCTTGCGATCGCCCTTCTTCGATTCCATTCAACCGGATGCTTCTGCGTAGTCACTATTTTTCGATCACGGGAGTGGGTCCGTTTTGTGCCACGGGGTTCGGGCCGCCGGCAGTCGGGCCGGGCGCGGGTGGAGCGATCGCGCGATTGGGGCCCGGTGTGGGATTGGGACCCGGTGGTGCCAGCATGGGATTGGGGCCCACGGGACCATTCGGACCCTGGCTTCCATCGAAATCCGGACCGGCGACGCCGTTCGGCGATGCGTCAGTTCCGGCGTACATCGGGCTCTGGTAAACGGGCTCTGTCGCGCAGTTGCAATCATAGGAGTAGCTGGGGTAGCTCATGTACGAGTAGCTCGGGTAGTACGAGTAGCTGGGGTAACCCCAACCGTAGCTGGCGTATCCGCCGTAGCCCCAACCGCGGTAACCCCAACCGTAACGACCCCAGTTGCGGTAAGATCCTCGGTGAGAGAAGCTGCGTCCGAAATGTCCTGAGCGTCCGAAATGCCCACCAAAATGACCACTGTGACCCCCATGGCCGCCGCGTCCGCCGCGAGCGAAGGCTTGCGATGAGCTTTGATCGACGGACAAGAAGGTCAGGGCCAAGGCCATGGCGGGGATTGCCGCGAAAGTGAGTTTGCGGGACATGGTTGTTTCCTGTTGTTGGCAGATATTGGTGACGGCTAGCGGGCCTGCCTGGTTTTCCGGTCGCCGGTGTTCCTCAACAATCTGCGAAGCGAAGGGCGGCGGGATTTGTTACACACAATTGGCCGAGCAAAGTGACAATCGCCATTTTTGGACGAACTTCGGTTAGACTGAGGAACGCCTCCCGCTTCGATTGCCGGATTTCAGACCAGGAATTGCCATGACGCAACC
Source organism: uncultured Planctomycetaceae bacterium (assembly GCA_963752185.1). Lineage (GTDB taxonomy): Bacteria > Planctomycetota > Planctomycetia > Planctomycetales > Planctomycetaceae > DASPSM01. Next base: position 372,608 of record CAVVXK010000002.1, read on the forward strand.
ACCTGTCCGCGGGCATGTTACGGTCGTCGCCGCCAGTATTGCCTTCCTCTTATTCGCAGGCTCTTGCCTGGCCCAGCAAGACAACGATCTCGGCCTGATTGGCACGTGGGAGCCGCTCCCCAAGGGAGATTCGCTCGAAGGTTGGAAGGTGCGCGGCGGATTTGCGACCTACAAGGTGGTGAACGGCGAGATCGTCGGCACCACGGTCGAGGGAAGTCCGAATACGTTTTTGACGATCGGCCCCTTCAGCGATTTTTTGCTCGAGTTCGATGTGTTCTGCGATGCCCAACTCAATTCGGGGGTGCAGATTCGCAGCCATGTTTACGATCAGGGCCGCCGCAAGGGGGTCGTGTACGGCTATCAGTGCGAGATCGCTCCGGCCGACCGCGCGCATTGCGGCAACTTTTGGGACGAGGGTCGCTTCGACAAGTGGTGGGATGATGCAGCGAACAAGCCCGAGGCGCGGACGGCCTACAAGCTCGGCCAATGGAATCACTATCGCATCGCGGCGCAGGGGGATCACATTCGCTCGTGGGTCAACGGCATCGCGTGTGCCGACTTCCACGACAAGACGGATACCATCGGCTTCATCGGCCTGCAGGTGCACGCGATCAAGAAGGGGACCGGGCCGTATCAGGTGCGCTGGAAGAATCTCCGCATTCAAGACCTGAAGCGCGGCGACAAGGTGAGATGAGTCGCGTGCGATCGCGGTGAGCAATGCGGTTTGATTCGTTTCAGTTCGCCGTTTTCTTTCCGATTGTTGTCGGCCTGTTCTGGTGCCTTCCGCAGCGGCTGCGTTGGGTGCTGCTCTTAGTCTCCAGCTACTATTTCTACATGTGCTGGAGGCCGCCGTACGCCATCTTGCTGGTGGTGATCACGGCGATCGATTTTTACGTCGGGCCGGCGCTGGGCGCGTGAACGGGGTTGCGGCGCGGCGGGCCATCTTGCTCGTGAGCATACTGGCCAATCTGTCGATTCTGTTCGTGTTCAAGTACTACCCTTTCGTGGCCAACACGCTCAACGGCTGGCAGCGGACGACGCTGTTCCCCAATTTGGCGATCGTGCTGCCGATCGGGCTTTCGTTCCATACGTTCCAGTCGATGGCGTACATGTTCGACGTGTACCGCCGCAAAACCGAACCTGAGCGGCATTGGGGGACGTTTGCCACGTTCATCGTGTTTTTCCCGCAGCTTGTGGCCGGCCCGATCGAGCGGGCGGGCGAAATGTTGCCGCAACTGCACCACTACAAGAACTTCGAATACAAACGGGCGACGAACGGGCTCAAGCTGATGGCTTGGGGGCTGTTCAAGAAAGTGGTCGTGGCCGATCGCCTGGCGACTCTGGTCGATCAGGTGTATGCGAACCCGGGTGTCTTTTCGGCGCCCATGCTGGTGCTGGCGACGGTGGCTTTCGGCTACGAGATTTACTGCGATTTCTCGGGCTACACCGATATCGCCATCGGTTCGGCCGAGGTGATGGGCATTCAGCTGCGGCCGAATTTTCGGGCTCCCTATCACTCGGCCAGCCTGCACGAATTCTGGACGCGCTGGCACATGTCGCTTTCGACCTGGTTTCGCGATTATGTGTACATTCCCTTGGGCGGCAGTCGCGTTTCGGCCGTGCGCTGGGCGTTCAACATTCTGGTGGTGTTCGCGCTCAGCGGCATCTGGCACGGGGCGAATTGGACCTTCGTGCTGTGGGGCCTGTATCACGGCCTGTTGATGATCGGCGAACGGGCCGGGCAAAGTGCTGTGGGAACCGTTTCACGCGCGACGAGCTGGCGGCCGAGCGCGGGGTTTTCGCGATTCGTTCGCGTCGCGGCGACGTTCGCGCTCGTGACGATCGGCTGGGTGCTGTTTCGCGCACCAAGCATGCAGGCGGCGCAGACGATTTATTCCAAAGCCGTCACCGATTGGGAATCGTTTCTGACGCTCGAGCGCGTGCTGCAGGAGCTGGTGGGACTCAAATGGCAGCCGCTCGACATCGTCGTCACGCTGTTGGCGATCGGAGTGGTGGAGATCGGCGACACGCTGCAATCGTACGGGTCGGTGCGGGCCTGGCTGTCGCAGCGTCCGTTTGTCGTCCGCTGGGCCGGTTATTACGCCTTGTTGTTGTGCATCATGTTTTTCGGCCACTTTTCGGGTCATCCGTTTATTTACTTCCAGTTTTAAGCGCACGCGCGATGCCGCAGTTCGTGTTCAAGTTGAGTCTGTTGCTGCCCCTGCTCGCGGGCATGGCGTGGGTCAACTGGTCGATTGATCCGGCGATCTTGATGCCGGAGCACCGGGACGATCCGATGCGGCACCCGTACGAAAACGTGATCGCACGGGACCTGCTTGCCGGGCATCCGCATCGGCTCAAGTCGATGCAGCTGGAACTCGTCGTCGACGAGCTGGTCTTTCGCGCCCGTCCGCAGATCGACACGCTCGTGTTCGGCACGAGCATCGCCAAGCCGATTCACGCCGGGCTATTCGGCGGACCCAATTTCTTCAACGCGTCGGTGACGGGTGGCCGGATCGAAGAGATGATCATGGCCTATCAATCGGCCCTCGATTGCGGGCTCAAGCCGCGACACGTGCTGATCGAAGTCGACAGCCGGTCGCTCAGCCCGCGCGACGGCGTGCCCGATTCCAAGCTGTTCGAACGGGGGCTCAGGCGACTCAATCTGCCGGTCGAAATCGAGCATGAATCGGTCTTGGGGCGGCTGTGGCGGGCAATTGTTCCGGGGGAGGACGGGTCCGGCGCCAATGCGCGGAACTCATTTTATCCGTACGACGAATTGCTTTCGCCGCGGTACTTCCAGTTCACGATCGCCTATCTCGCGAAGCGTTGGCTGGCTCGAAGCGACAAACCCCGCGAGTTGGTCTCGCAGTTTGGCGAGTCGAACGAGTCATTGATGTATCCGGACGGATCGCTCGAATGGTGGGACAATGCGCTGGCGCAGACTCCCGAAAGCATCCAACAAAATTTCGCCCAAACGGATGCGGCCGCCCTTGCCGGCTTACACGACAGGCCCGTGGCGGACAAAACCCGGATGTACGAGGTGTTCGTCGGTGATCTCGTGCGATCGGGTGTCGAGGTTGAGTTTTTGCTGTTGCCGCCGAATCCCTGGATCTTCGAGCAGGCCCGGCAGGCCGCGGCGCGGGACGGGAAGCAGTTGCCCTCGGTCGAAACGGAAGGCACGATTTGCTCGTTAGCCGCGAAATACAAATTGCGGGTGCGAGGATCGCTCGATCCGCGGCATCTCGGCGTGACGGAGGCCGACTATATCGACGACGTGCATCTCCGCCGCGAGGCGATGGAGCGGATCCTTCGAGCGGGTCGCTGATTTAATGGCGCCGTTCAGGCACGTTCCAAAAAGATCAAGAGCCCGCTTTGGAACAGGCACAATGCGTACGCAACCGGCAGGGCCAATCGCTGCGAGCGGCGGTAAAGGGCCGTCATCGATGCCAGCACGATCAGCGTGCCCACGGCCTTAGCCGCCAGGAACAAGGTCGGGTTGCCGTGATTGCAATCGAGCAACCACTGGCCGGCCGGGTTCTTTTCGTACTCGCGAATCTCGTCGCCCGTGCGGATGACAAGATAACCGTCGTACAGCGAAACGCCTCCCACGAAGCACAGGATGGCGGCGAAAATCAGGGACGCCGGGGCCACGCGGGGCAGTCCCAGTTGGCGGCGGGTCAGGTCGGTGGTGAGGATCGAGGCGCTCATGGCTGGGTCCCCCCTTCCGGGAGTGAGGTCGCTGGGTTTCGCAGGGGCGTTTAAATCTTCTGATTGGCTAAGCGCACTCGGCTGGCCGAAGTTACAGGTCCGTCGGCAGAATGACGGGACAAGTTGGCGACAAAGGGGATGCGATGGGCGAGCGGACGCTTTCGATCGATGGTCTTGAAGTCCCGCGGTTGCTTTATGGGACAGCCTGGAAAGAGGACCAGACCGAGCGGCTGACCCAACTGGCGTTGCGCCAGGGATTTCGCGGCATCGACACGGCCAATCAGCGACGCCATTACGACGAGGCCGCCGTGGGGCGCGGCATCGCGGCGGCGATCGAAAGCGGTTTGGTAAGCCGCGACGACCTGTTCTTGCAGACGAAGTTCACGTTCCTCGCGAGCCAGGACCAGCGCTTGCCGTACGAGAAGAACGCACCCGTTGCTACGCAGGTGGCTCAGTCGTTCGCCAGCTCGCTTGCGCACCTGGGGACGGATCGGATCGATTCGTACGTGCTGCATGGCCCCAGTCAGCGAAATGGGCCGGCGGCCGCCGATTGGGCCGCCTGGCGGGCGATGGAAGCGATCTATGACAGAGGACGCGTGCGGTTCCTCGGGATCAGCAACGTCGGCCTTGACCAATTGCAGCAGCTTTGCCGCGAGGCACGCGTGCTGCCGAGATTCGTGCAGAACCGCTGCTATGCGGTTCGCGGCTGGGATCGGCGCGTGCGGGAGTTTTGTTTGGCCAACGGAATCGTGTACCAGGGCTTTTCTCTGCCGACGGCCAATCGCGATGCGATGTCGCATCCCGAAATAGCTCGAATCGCTCAGCGATACGACCGCACGGTCAGCCAGATCGTGTTTCGCTTCGCTCTCGATATCGGCATGCTCCCCCTCACCGGTACGACCAACGCCGACCACATGCGGGCTGATCTCGATATTTTCGATTTCCACCTCGAAGACGACGAGGTGAAGCGGATCGAATCCCTGGTTGGATGACGTGCTCCCGTCGGTGGCACGTCGTGCATTTCAAGCGTCGGCTGGGTGAAAGCGTTCGCCGGCAGCCGCCATGCGGCGGAGTGCATCGCAAGGAGCGAGGCGCGGGTGTTCGGGGGCGAGGCGGTCGAGCGTTTCGACGATCTTTTTGACGCCGACGCTGTCGGCGTATCGCAGCGGGCCGCCGCGGAAGGGAGCGAAGCCCGTTCCGAAGACCATTGCGAGGTCGACGTCGTCGGAGGTGGCGACAATTTTCTCGTCGAGGCAGCGGACCGCCTCGTTGATGATCGGATAGACCAGTCGCTGCACGATGGCCTCATGCGACATCGGTTGCGGCGGCGACTGGCGGGCCATCTGCGCGATCGCTTTCGCGACGGCCGGGTTGAGCCTGCGACCGAGGCGGGACTTCAAGAAGATCTTGGGTGGGGCGTTCTTTGCTTCCGTCGATTCGCGGAGGTATTTCCAGAGCGGCGCGGGTTCCATTCGCTCGCCGTAGGCGGCCCGCATGTTCTCCGAGACATGGCTAGAGACACCCAGGCCGACCAGATCGATCAATTCCAGCGGGCCCATCGGCATGCCGAATTCGATGGCGGCCCGGTCGACTTCGAGCGGGTCTTGAACTTCGGTCACCAGGTGGCCCGCCTCGTTCATGTAGGGGGCGAGCAACCGGTTGACGAGGAAGCCGGCACAATCGCCCACGAGCACGATCGTCTTGCCGATGCGGCTGGCAAGCGCCGCGGCCTTCGCGACCGCTTCGGGGCTCGACTTGGGCCCGCGGACGACTTCGACCAGCGGCATCTTGTCGGGCGGATTGAAAAAGTGCAGGCCGATCACGCGCTGGGGATGAGCCACGTTTTGGGCGATATCCGCGACGGTCAACGAGCTAGTGTTGGTGGCGAGCACGCACTCGTCGCTGGTCGCGGCGGCCAGTTCGTCGAAGACCTTGTGCTTCACGTCCATCTCTTCGAGCACGGCCTCGAGCACCAGGTCGGCATTTTTGAGGCCGCGGTAATCGGTGGCGGGGCTCAAATGATCGAGGGCCTCGATGCCTTCGATGGATGTGATGCGGCGGCGACGCACGTCGGACGTGACCAATTTGCGGACGGTTTTCATGCCGCGGGCGACGAATTCCGGGTTCAGGTCCTTGAGCCGCGTCCAGATTCCGCGGCGGGCCATCAACAGGGCAATTCCCGCCCCCATCGCCCCTGCTCCGATCACAGCGGCCCGAGCGATCGCATCGCCGTTGGCCTCGGCACCCGCGTTCGGAAGCTTATTGGCCCCTTCGCTCAAAAAGAAGAGCCGCACCAGTTCGCGGGCGACCGGTCCGTCGCCCAAGCGGGCGTTCGCCTCACGGACGAGGCTGAGCTGTTCCTGATCCGGTTTGCCGATACCGTCACGAAGGAGGTTCAGGATCTCGAGCGGCGCGGGATAGTGCCCGTGGGTCGTGGCCAAGACTTGCTTCGTCGCCTGCCAGAGCACGAGTTTTTTGAGTGGATTCGTGTTGTCGACGACGCGGCCGATCCCCTTGAGCCGAAATGGCCGCACGCTGCGCCCCTCGGAACGCACGATCTCGCGGGCGACATGGTCGAGTGCTTCTTTGGGTACCGCGTCATGAACGAGCCCCTTCCGCGCGGCTTGCCGGGCGTTGAGCGTCTTGCCCGTGAGCAGCATGGGCACGGCTTCCATGAATCCAACCGCTCGCGGCAGACGGATTGTGCCGCCCCAGCCGGGAACAATCCCGAGCTTAACCTCCGGCAATCCGAGTTGGGTCTTGCGGCCTTCGTCGGCGATGCGATACCGGCAGGCGAGGGCGAACTCGAGTCCGCCGCCGAGACAAGCGCCGGAAATGAGAGCAACCGTGGGAACGGTGAGGGAGGCCAGATCATCGAAGACCTGCTGGCCGAGTTCCACGAACTCGCGCGCTTCGTCGGCCGATTTGAGTTTTTGAAACTCGGTAACGTCAGCCCCGGCGATGAAGTTACCCGATTTGCCGCTCTTGAAAACGACGGCACGGGTTGACGAATTTCGTCGAATATCGGCCAAGAGTTGCGAGAGTTCAGCCAGCGTCGCGCGCGACAGCGCGTTAACCGGCCGTTCCTTCCAATCGATCTCAACCCAAAGAACACCGTCGTTCGGCTGGCCCGCATGCCACATCAGCGCCATTGATTTCACCCGCTCCTCGTTGCTGTTTCGCTAGTCGTCCAAACGTTCGACGATGGCTGCGCCACCCTGGCCTCCGCCGACGCACATGGTTGCCAGACCGACAGTCGACTTTCGGCGTCCCAATTCGTTGAGGATCGTCAGGACCAGGCGAGCGCCACTCGCCCCGACTGGGTGCCCCAGCGAGATCGCTCCACCGTTCACATTGAGTTTCGATTCGTCGATCGGACCGAGAACGGACGCGCCGTCGCTGCCGGCACATTCCGCCGGCGGATTCTCGAAGCATTTCAGACACGCGAGGACCTGGGCCGCGAACGCCTCGTTGATCTCGAAGAGTTCGAGATCCTTCATTTTCATACCCGATTGGCGCAGGGCCCGGTTCGTCGAATAAACGGGGCCGAGGCCCATGCGGGCCGGGTCGCAGCCGGCGTAAGCGTAGCCGCGGATGCGGCCCAACCGGGGCAGACCGAGCGAGCGAGCCTTTTCTTCGTTCATTAACAACAGGGCGACGGCCCCATCGGTCACCTGGCACGAATTGCCGACCGTCACGGTCCCCCAGCGGCGGTCGAAATACGGTTTGAGTTTGGCGAGCGATTCGAGCGATTGGGTGTCCCGCGGACCGACGTCTTTCGTCACGGCCGCTAAACTGGATTCGGGATAGAAAGTCATCACTTCATCCTGCAGGCGGCCTTCGTTCCAGGCGGCAATCGCCCGCTGGTGGCTGCGAAGGGCGAACAGGTCCTGGGCCTCGCGGCTGATGCCGTATTCGCGGGCCAGCTTTTCGGCCGTATCCCCCATCATCAGCCCGGACACCGGATCGGTGAGCCCCTGCTTGATGCCGATCACTGGGGCCAGGTCGCGCGGGCGAATCTTGGCGAGGGCGCGGAGTTTCTTCCAGCGGCCCTTCGATGTGCTCATCTCTAAAAAGTCATCCGTCAGCGACTTCGTCCACAGGACGGGGATATTGCTCATCGAATCGACGCCGACGGCGATGACCGCCTCCGCTCGGCCTCCGCGGATGCGTTCGTAGGCTTCAGTGACGGCCTCGAGACCGCTGGCACAGTTGCGGTTCACCGTGTGTGCCACGCGGTCTTTGGGAATTCCCGCCCGTAGTGCGATGACGCGGGAGACGTTGGGCGCATCGGTGCCAGCCACGTTGCCCGTGATCACTTCGTCGACCGTGGCCGGGTCGAGGTTGAATCGCTCCAGCAGCTCGCGGACAACGGCACGTCCCAACTCCTGGGCGTAGACGTGATTGAATGGTCCGCCCGCCTTAACGAAGGGGGTCCGCACTCCGCCGACAATAATTGGTTCTGCCATAGGTCTGTCTCCTTCAGGGAATCAACAATTGTAGCGCGCCGGACAAGACATTGATCACGCGGCGACTTCATCGATCTGCGGCGGAATCGGGGTGCCACGCCCAGAACAGGGTCATCGAGCCTGTAGCAGCACCAATTGACCGTCTTTGTGTAGCCAGTCTAGTAACGCGCGACAGGCTCGAAAAGCGTGCGAAGATGCTCACTTTTGCGTGCGCACCTTGGAAAAGGGTGAGCACCTTCGAAGAAATCTCCGGGGTTTTCCAAGATGCTCACTTTCGAAAACCGTGAGCATCTTCGAAGGGGGTTGCGCACCTTCGAAGGGGCTCGCCCCGCACCCGGTGCCGTTCATGCGTCCCGCGTGCAGCCACTGCTTCGGCCTCGTTCGCTGTGTTTGGATCAAGTTCATTTCATGCCTGCATTTATCGCGGGTTGAAGTTGGGAGGGGGAATATCCGCATGTGCCGCGTTCAATCAGAAAACGGCGCAGCACGAGCCTCGCCGCAGGCACTGAGCCCGCTCTGCGCCCGCGTCTTCCGTGCGGGACGGGCCCGCAGGAAAAGAAAAAGAGCCGCGCCTCAAATTCGGCACGGCTCCGCATCAGCGAGATTTACAGCTTGTCGCTGTACCGTTTTTCTACTCTGCTAGTGTGCATTATCTACAAAGTGATCGAGTCGATCAAGATCAATCTGCGGTGAGAACGGGTTGGGTGCCGCGCCCACGGCTTTGCGTGGGCGTGCGAGTCCGTTTGACGTTCCCGTCTTAAGTTCATGGGCACGCCCACGCAAAGCCGTGAGCGTGGCACCCTGAAATTAGGGTCCGACAAAGCGGTCGCCGCCCTTAAGAAAACGGACACACGCTGACGAGCCGGCGGCTGTTCCCTCGCTCATCGATGGAAATGGTATTCCTCGTTGGCGCGGTCGAAATCCGTATCCGTCAGATGGGCGTCGATGACGACTTCCGAGTACATGTAGTACTCGATGAGTGTCGCCTCATCGAGAGCGGCCCCTTCCAAGTGTTTGCCCGGCTCGGGCCAGGTGTAGTTGGCCACGCGGAGGGGGACGTTCCACTCCTGATCGATGTACTGGACCGACTTGCGATACACGGGCGATTGGGCCGGATCCGCGTCCTCAAAGATGTAAACTGCGCACCGCCGGCCTTCGACGTCGGTGTCCGGGCGCTGCTCGACGTGGACCGTGATGTTTTCCCGCATTTCGAGCTCGCGGCGTTCGATCAGCGTATCCGCCAAAGCCACAATGCCCAATTTCGTAATCGGGTAGCGCGAATGGGCCAGCGCCAGCGAACCGAACGGATCGATCTTGAGGGCGGGAAGAATGCGGCCCTTGATGCCGCCGAGCCGAACGAGCAGTTGGTTTTCGTTCGTGCCGTCGACGTAGAGCACCTCTTTCCCCACTTCGGCCCCGGTCTGCCATTTCATATAGACGGAAAACGGCTGCTGACGGACCTTGATACTGTAGGTGATTTCCTCGAGCAAATCCGAGCCGACACGCTCTTGCTTCGCCATCGTTGCAGTGTAGCCCGGAAGGCGGCTGAATCGTGTGCGACCGGATTTCAACCGAGCGAGATGCTCCCTCAAGATTCGCGATTCATTCGTAACAGCGGCCTGCGGGAGCGTTGAAGCAGCAGACGTTTCCGGGATGGCCAGCGCGAGCTGCGTCACGCCGGCGAGGACTCGTCCGGCCGTTGATTGGCGCGAGTCTCTTTCGAGGTCAACGCGCTGGCAGGCGCTGTTGAGTTTGGCTGCGCCTTGCTCGGATCTATTGTGGCAAGGGCTGCATGCGGCTCTGAGGGAACGGCGGCGGGCAGGTCGAGCTGTACGGCTTTCGCTTGGGGACGCAGCGACGGCATGAGAAGTCGACCGACCGGCAGTCCGATCAATCCCGCGACGCCCACGAGGCAAAGCACAAGGGCGGCCGTCGGCAAGGACCGCCGTTTGCCCGTTTCTACCTGCGTGGCCATCAATCAACCGCCGTTCGTTTTCGAGCCGTGTGCCTCCTTGGGATGGTGCTCCTGGGGGATCGTCGCCGCATGAACTTCGCGTAGCTTGCGGCGAAACACTTTGCCGAGAAAATTGCGAGGCAAGTCGGCGCCGGCAATTTCAATCAGCCGGGGCCGCTTGTGTTTCGCGAGATGTTGTTCGCAGTGAGCTTCGACCGTGCGGCGGCAGAGGCGGCTTCCCGCTTTGGGCACGACGACCGCCTTGACGATTTCGCCGCGCTCCGCATCGGGAACGCCGATCACGCAGGCATCGGCCACGCCGGGACACGTGCGGAGCACTTGTTCGACGTCGCTCGGATAAACATTGAAGCCCGACGTGATGATCAAATCTTTCTTGCGGTCGACGATACGGAAGAAGCCCTCGGCATCCTGGACGGCCAGATCGCCCGTGTAGAGCCAGCCGTCGCGAATGGTATTGGCGCTTGCTTCGGGATTGTTCAAGTAGCCGAGCATGACCTGCGGCCCCTTGATGATCATCTCGCCCACTTCGCCAACCGGAAGTTGGGTGCAGCCATCCGTCGGATCGACGATGCGGGCATCGGTGTCCGGCAGCGGCAATCCGATGGTCCCGGGACGCGCCGTTCCGTCCAGCGGACCGATGTGCGTCACGGGACTGGCTTCTGAAAGTCCAAAACCTTCGACGACGGTGGCGCCCGTGTGCTCGGCAAATTCCTTGGCGACGGCCTGGTCGAGCGGCGCACCGCCGGAAATACAGTAGCGCAGGGCGCGGTATTTGAGTGGCCGTGACCGGAGCAGCTTGTTGAGCCCGGCCAGCATCGTGGGAACCGCCGGCATGACGGTCGGCTCATGTTGCTCGATATGCTCGAGGGCGATTTTCGGCACGAAGCGGTGATGCATGATGATCGTCGCCGCCATCGAGACGCCGAACATCGCGCACGAGGACAATCCGTAGCTATGGAAGAAGGGGACGACGGCCAGCATCGACTCCCCGCCCATTTTTGCGCCCGCCCACGCCTGCAACTGTGTCGCTTGGGCGACCAGGTTGCGGTGGCTGAGGACGACCGCCTTGGGTCGTCCGGTCGTGCCGCCGGTCGCCAGAAGAAAGGCCGGATCGTCGACTGTTTGGGGGGCAATTGGCGTAAAGGTCGCGTCCGAACGGGTCAACTCGTCTTCGAGCCACAGAGAGCGGCCTTGTCGTCGAGCGGCCGAACCCATGAACCGCCGCTGGCGGGCGAACCAATACAGTGGTCGTTGCCAGACGGCGAGCCGGTCTTGAAGCGTCGTGAGAACTACCGCTTCGGGCTGGTTCGATCCCTCCCAAAGCAGCGGAGCGAGAACGTCGAGGCTGATCACGGTCTTGCAGCCGGTTGCCGCGACGAGGGCGGAGACCTCTTCGGGAACGGACAACGGACTGATGGCGACGGCGGCGGCTCCGGCCATCCAAACGCCGTTGAGCGAGGAGAGGAATTCGGGAACGTTAGGCAGGAGCAGGCCGACCCGGTCGCCGGGCTGAACTCCCAGGCGGACTAATAGGTGGGCGGTGCGTCGCGCCTTCTCAGCCAACGCCGCGTACGTCGTGCGTCGTTCGAGATGAAGACAGGCCGTCCGGTCCGGAAACTCGCACGCGCTGTGCGCGAGCAAACCCCAGGCAGGGACTGCCGGGTATTTCAGCGTTTTGGGAACGCAAGTCGGATAGTGCGCCGAACCAGGGCCGTTCGGGGGCGGGTTCGCGAATGTCGGTCGGCAAGATCACCGTATGGGGCGCGGGTTGGCCGTGCGGCGGCTCCGGCGCTCGCGTCGTCTGCGGGCGGGCCGTTTCCGGCTCCGTTTGCAGACGCATCTCCTCTTGTGTCGTGACCAATGACCGCATCCCATCCCTCCGAACAAATCCGTTCGAGGATCCAGTTGAGTCTGGAGGGGTTGCGACCGCACGGATGCAAAACGCATTCCGCGATAGTCGTTTCCCCGCGGTTTTTGGTACGGCCCTACGTCCCTGGAAAAGGTGACTCGGTACGATGTGACATGATCAAATCGACGGCCGAGGCCGGCACGGCCAGTACTGGCTCCAAGCCCTGGACTGGTCGGAAAACCGCCCCATTCTCAACGCTTCGATTTATTATAAGACGGCTTAAAGACGCACAATGGGCAAAATTGTCGCATTCTGCGGATTGTTGTGTGCTTTTTGACGACAGACGTCTTTTTCGGATTTCCAGTCAAAGACGTTCCATGTTTTGATCCTATGCGGGGCTGGGAGCGTATGATTCGAGGGGGGCCGACCTCCGATTTGCCGGCCCTTTGTAAGACCGTAAGCGGATTCTGGGAAACCAGCCCTGGGGGAAATACCCGGTCAAATAGTGGCTGGCGGGGACTGTTCGGGGACCCCTGAGTGTCGAGTCAATTTGCGGAGAGCCGGCCGGTGCATCGAATCTGGAAGCAATCAGCCAAGTTCGTCTGGCGGATGGGCGTTCTGATCGTCGGCATGTTTTTGCTCATTGTCGGCATCATCATGATCTTCACGCCGGGCCCGGCGATCGTGTTTATTCCGGCGGGACTGGCCGTGTTGGCGACCGAATTTCAATGGGCTCGCCGGTTGCTCCAGCGAGTCCGGCCGATGATCGAAGCCGGTATCGAAAAGGCCCGCCAAAAAAAGGAAGGCGTCGCCAAACGTCGGGCCGAAAAGCAAGCGGCCCGCGCGCAGGCGCGAGAAAACGCGCGACAGGGGGAAAAATCGCATCCGGCGAGCGCCGCCTAAGCCGCCCGCCGATTTGGGTTTTCCCGGTCGGCTGTCGCGACTTAGACCTTGCGCACTGATTCGATCGCCCGGGTCATGATCTTGGAATCGGGATCGTGTGAGCCGCGCAAATAATACACGGACGTGGCTAGCATGTGCGGCTGCCACTGCGGCGAGACCGTGGCGTAATCCTCAAAGACGGCTGCCGCGTACTTGTAGTGATGGGCGTCGGTCCCTTTGCGAAAAATGAGCCGCCGCGCCATCTTCGTGTACGCATCGGGATCGGGATGCCTTTTCGCGAGCGCAAAGGCACGGGCAGCCGCGGAAGGCGTATTCGGACCGATGAGTTCGAGCACCTCGGCGGCAGCGTGGGCCGGATCATCGGAAACGGTTTCGACCGGCAACTCGGTGATTTTGACGGGGCGAAATCCGCCGGACTGCATCGATTCACGGAACCGGACCATCCAAGCGACACCGTGTAGCATCAGCAGTAGCCGAGTTTCCGGATTGGCCGCCGTGCGAAATGCGTAGTGCAACGCATTCGTCGAAGTGACGGCGTGAATCCCCTGAATTTTCGGCTGCTTCATGATCAGTTCGCCCGACGCCAGGTGTACGGCGTCCCAGACCCCTTGGGCGGCAGTCTTGCCCGATTCGAGTTGCACCAAGAGTCGATCGCACGCATCGCCGACGCTGGCGGTTCTCATCGCGTCAAGCAGGTCCCGCGTCGCCGCATCATCGTGACCTGGTCCGGTCCAGGTTGCGGGCAGCCGCGGCAGCGCGCGCTTGGCCCGTTCCAGGTTCTTTAGATGGTCGCCGTCATCGTGCGATTCGCCGGCGCCGTCTCGCCCGACATCCAAAAGAGCCATGACGAGCGAGCGCATCGTTGGCTCGGCATGCCGCCAACCGATCGTCTGCAGCGTGCGCCACGAATTGGCGACAAAGATTCCCTTGTGGCCGATGTCTCGGAAATCGCGGGCGCCGTAGCGAAACATGGCCTCGACGACTTCGTCGGCGCCGTGGCTGCGGACAAATGCGGCGACGGCGCGGCCGGCCCGCTCTTCGTCCCAGGCCTGCATGGCGGCGTGAAACTCATCCGCGGCCTTCTCCGGCGGCGGCAGCGTGCCGGTCAGTTCCGGCATGTGATAATTGCCCTGCCTGCGGTCGTTCTGCGACCCTTTAAATTGATCGAGCGCCCAGAACAAGGGGAGGAGCCGGTCTTCGGAGACCGCATCGAGACTCAGCTGGTTGGCCGAGTGAATCGCCAGGACGCAGTGAAACTTGAATCCCACCGGATGGGGCTTCACGTCGCGAACGCCTGCCAGAAACAGGGCCGCCAGAAAGTTGCGGTACGGCAGCCCGCAGCGCAGTTGCTCGACCATCATGTCGAAGCACTTTTCGCGGGGCGTCTCTTCGATCAACCGAACGATCGGTTCGACATCTGGCGTGAAGCGGACCAGATCCGGCGTCACTTTGGCCTGACTGCGCTCTTGCGGCGCAAGAGCGGCGAGCGCCTTCGGAGTGACACAACCCAACAACATTCCCGCTTGGGCGGACGATTTGAGAAAATCACGACGGGTCGGCATGGTTCCACTCCTTCGAGAAAGCGCGTCGGAAGGAAAGTCTTTAGACGGTGGTCTGGTGACGGGAGCGCCGCGGCTCACTCAAGTTTCCGCCGAACGGCCGGAAAACACAATCGTGGCGACGCCTGAGCGGACTTAGCCGGGAGTTCACGCACGGGCTAGCGGGAAGTGACCGACTCGTCGTGCCAGATGCCGCGTTCCGCGAGATGGGCCTCTTCTTGCGCGGCGGAACCGGCTAGCCATCGACGTATTGAGGAGGACGCCGACGTCGATTCGCGCGAGGCCCGCGCGGATCAATTCTTCGTTGAGCAAGAGGCCGTCGACGGTGACATAGGCCAGAATGCGGCCTCGCCGGTCGCGTCGCTCGCGGTCGAATTCAAGGAAGAGCTCGCGATCGACGGTGTGGTTGCGGAGAAAATCGACGGCTGCACCCGGCGATTCTTTCCCGCTGGTGCCGAACGCAATTCCGATGAGCCGGAGCGGAATACCCCCATCGAGAACGAGCGACCCGTCCTCTTCGATGCGTTGGACCCGGTAAGGCCCCGGCGACTGGAAATCAAATTCCGGCGCGGGCCTTCGGACGGTCTCCCAAAGTCGAAATGCGATCACAGCGCACGCGACTGCCAAAAGCCAAAGCTTCCATTGCCGCCCGAGCGCGTCGCCAACCGGAAATCGCGGCATTCCGCTCTTCATAGCGAGACCGCCCGGCAACGACGCACGCTAGGGCCGACCTCCGGCCGCCCGCGCGTTAGTTCTGGCTGAACTTCAACCGGCGCATCGCGTCGCGACCGATCGGGTCTTTGAGGAACTTCTTGTGGCAGCGCGGACAAAGGTCGTAACGGAAGACCTTGGTGCCACAATCGTCCAGCTCCGGTTTGCCGGTGTCCTCCATCTCCTGGAGGATCTCGGAAATCTCCTGGAGGTGATCGGCATCCAGATGTTCTTCGCTGACTTCTTCAGGATCGAAAGCGGGATAGACCTCGAGCTTGACGATAAAGCGTTGATCGCCGAGCTGCTTCCCGCACAAATCGCACGTGAAGTGCAACATGAGAATCGAATCCTTCCCGAGTTTGGGATTGCAGAACCGCTGCGTCCCGAACCGCGTGTCAAACGGCAGGGCACCTTCGCGCATCTTGCAAAGGCTACAAAGCCCTCCGTTTCAAAGTCCGTCGCACGCGTGCGCTCCGAGCGACGTTCGGCCCGATAACGAATTCGATTGTAAGCAGATTTTGCGGAACGTGGAAAGTCTTAATTCTCGGAAATTTTGAAGCTCGTTTTTTGAGCCCGCGATGACACGGTCGTCATCTCTCGAGAAAAGATCGCGATTGCAAACGGCGGGCGCGCCGCGATGTGACGCGGGGAGCGGAGCCTTGCGGCCATTTGCGCGTTGGAATTCTGGCCGGCGAACGGATCGATCGGCGCGTTATTCCCAGCCGTCGATCAATTCCTGCAAGCGCGATTCGATGTTCGCACTGGCGGATGCGGCGGAGAGAGCGGAAGCGGAATCGTCGCTACCGCCGGCCCCGTGAATATCCGACGCGCCGTCCTGACCTTCCGCGCCATTCGCGCCGTCGGCTGCGCTCTCGGCATCCGACGCGGAAGCGACTTCGATTTCGCCGTCCGCCCGCGGCACATGCGCGATGCTGCCGGGAACGAGC
Organism: uncultured Planctomycetaceae bacterium; assembly: GCA_963752185.1. Taxonomy (GTDB): domain Bacteria; phylum Planctomycetota; class Planctomycetia; order Planctomycetales; family Planctomycetaceae; genus DASPSM01. The sequence goes on from CAVVXK010000002.1 coordinate 388,732, forward strand.
CGGTTTAATTTGCGATGAAAGTCGGCCTTGGAAAAGCTCGTCTTGATGATGTAATCCTGGGCGCCGCCGTGGATCGCCGCCATCACGGTTTGCTTGCTGGCGTCGGCGGTGAGCATGATCACCTTGACATCCTTCAATTCCGGATGCGCGAAACGTCTCCAACGTCTTGAGGCCGTCCCACCCGGGCATGTTCACGTCGATGACGGCCACGTCCGGCTTCAGCTCGAGCGCCTTCAAATAGCCTTCGGAACCCTCGGTTGCCACGGCCACCAAACAGTCTTTCCGCAGCGTCGAAACCAGCAAGGTTTCGAATCAGCGGATCGTCATCGATGATCAGGACGCGAGTTGGTGAGGCTTTCATGGCAGGCTCCTTTGTTGCCACACGCGGTTGCGTTTCGCTCGGCCGATTCACGACCGACTTGGCGCACGACGCGGGGCGCTCCGTTCGGCAGCGGCGGAGGTTATCCGCGGTTTGAACGCCGCTCGATTTCGCCGGGGTGGCCGGCCGCCGTTGTTTCCATGGCGGCGGTCTGCATGGGCAGGCCGTTAAAGACGTCGTTGAGAATTCGCAAAATTTCCAAGCCGCGCGACGACATGCGATCGCTCGAAGCGGCATCGTCGGCGATGCCGCAGTCCACGTCGTCGCAATAGGAATCGCTGTCGCAGCGGTCGGCGAGAACTGCTCGCATAGAAGGACCCAATCGCTTCGTTGTTTTGCCGCCGGCGGCCGTCGCGCCCATTCCGGGTCTGCGCGACCGTCCGGCCATTCCGGTTGTTGACGTTCAACTATAGGTCGCAATCCGGAAACATGGCGAAGTTTTCGCAAGTTGCGCCGAATGTCCCTTGAGGCAAATCGGTGACGCGGGACAGGATTGCCAAAAAACGAGGTGGCACTTCCGCTGAGATTGATGCGGGTGGCACAGTCGATTCATTCGGACCGCACGCTCTGGATTGCCGAAGCCGGGTCGAGCGGAAAAATCGGCCGTCGGACGTGTCGAAACGGAAAACGACCCAAATCGCTGGCGCACGGTCCGGGCGTCGCGACGGTGAAGCTTGCCTTTGTGATTCGATCGTAGGCACGGCGATGCGCGACGGCCGCCTTGACGCCAATCACGTAGAGCGACTCCGGCTCGATTCCTTGACTGCGGAGCTGGCCCAAGTCGAACGGCGGGGTCTTCTTGCTGGTGAGCAGGATCGTCACGCCGGCGTGCCGCACCACGGCGCACGGCCCCATCTCGATCCGCACGCCGCTCATCGAAGCGAGATGGCTTTGGCGGTCCTCCAATTCGAAACGACCGTCGCTGCGGGAGACGAGCTCGACCTCGAGCGCGAGGGGCGGATCGGTCAAGCCGCTCCCTTTGCCTCCAATTTCCAACCGTCGCGAACTCCCGATCGAAATATCCGCCAGCGCGCGGACCGCGGCCGGATCGTTGATCACAACGGCCGCCAGACCGATCCGATGTTTGATCAGCGTGGCCAAAATGGTCGGTGCATCTCCGGGCGCGCCGCCGCCGATATTGTCGGCCGGCTCGACCAGCGCGACGGGCGTTTGCCCGCGGGAGATGCACTCGAGCACGCGCGGCATCAGGCTTTCGAGAATGGGCTCGATGACGTTTCCTGCCGCGCATTGCTCGATCGCGTAGTCGCGGAGCCTGCTCAGGTGTTGTCGAGCGTGGTCTGAAACGCCAAACGTGACAGCCGAGAAGCTGACCCCTGTATCGAACGTGTCGGCAAAGGAGAAGCCCGCCATCACGTTGACGGCGGCGATTTCGCGCTCGGTCTGTTCGATGTCTCGCGCCATCGCCTGCAGGCTGCGCATCGGATCATCATCCGTGCCGGTCCCGGTCGGCGGCCACATCACGGGAGCCGACTCGAAAAGACTCGTCGGCGTGCGTCCGCTCGTCATGATGCGGTCAAGCAGGGCCGCGGCATCGATCGCGGCCTGCCGCGCATCGGTATGCGGATTTGTGCGATAGGCAACGAAGCCCTGTGACGGCTCGATGGTTCGGCGGGAGACATTTCCGTGCAGGTCGAGCACACCGCAAATCGGCACGTCGGCCGCTCCAGGGAGAGCGCGAATCCGTTCGACCAGGTCGCCTTCGACGTCGCGGATGGTTTGGCAGGCCATTGCGCCGTGCAAAACGAGAAAAAGTCCGTCAGGCCGGCGCCGTTCGGTTCTCCAGGCCGACTCGAATTGTTGCCAGAAGAATTCGTAAACCGCGTCATCAATGGTCGCACTCGGCGTTGCCCGCAGATCGACGACCGGCCGGACGTCCCATGCGTACGAGGAGGCAACTTCCAGCGCACCCGAGAGCGGAGAGCCATCGCCTGCCGCCGCGAAAAGTTCGTCGCCGCGGCGGATCGCAAAATCGTCGAGCGTGGTGACCCCGCCGAGCAACGTGTGCGTTTCATGAAAGAGGCCTGCGAGCAACACACGCTTTTTCATGGAGCGAACCGCGTTTCAAAGCAGAGAGTCGAACTTTCGGCCCATTCCCCCGAGCACCTCTTCGGCGGCCCGGATTCCGTGGAAGACCGCCTCCTCACACAATGCGACACCGCTCAGGTCGGTTCCCGCGAAATGGATCGGGCCGAGTGGCAAACTCGCCTCGCGACGCGCCCGGCTCCAGACAAAGCCGGGCCGCGGCCGCACCATCGCATGCCCCCATTTCATGACGTCGAGCCGCTCGACGAGCGAACGAATTTCCGGGTGGGCAATCTCCAGATCTTGGAGCACAAGTTCGGCGGCCTCTTTCCAACTCATTTCGAGGAGTAGTTTGCGAGCGACCGGCGCCGGCTGTTCGCAGAGCGCGTCGTACCAGGTCAGAACCGTCGGTCCGTAGTCGATTCCCGATTGGTGCGTCGCCGTGACGTATCCCAGCGAGCGGCTGTCGTAAATCACGTTGTCCCACGCGAGCGGAAAACCGTTGGCGGCCGGTCGCTGGCGAAGATGCAGATTGGCCACCAGCCACGGACTGTATTCGAACTCGGCCGCGGCCTTCCGGCGACTTTCCGGCAGATCGCGAATCAGAACGGGCGCAAGAACTGCGGCGCGGCAAAGATCAGATGGCGGGCGCGAAACCCGATCGCGGCCTCCGTCCGCGTGTCGAAGGCGACAACTTCGACCGAGTTGCGATTTTCGGCCGTCGGGGCTTTCGTCCTCGCGATTTCAACACACGCGGTTCCGCAGCGCAAGTGCGTCGCGACCTTGTCGGCAAGGTGCCCGACGATCCGTCCGTTGCCTTCCGGCCAGGTGATGATCGGTTGGGAGTCGGCATTTGGAGTCTTTAAGCGAGAGGCAAAATAGAACACACCCGCCCAGGCGCTCGTCTCTTCGATCGTTGAGCCGTAGTCGTCGCGGCACGAATAGTCGACCAACCAGCGAAGCCGATCGGAATCGAATCCGCCCTTGCGCATCCAATCCGCCATCGAAATGGCGTCGAGCGAGGTGACATCCGCGTGATCGCTGCCGGTTGAGACGGGGATGGCGAACGGCCGGTGCCCTTGCCCTTCGTGCGTGTCCGCCAAATGGGCGATCTCCGCGCGAAAAGCATCGAGCGCCTTGCGATCGCGATCGGATGCGTCTTCGGGGAACAAGCCTTCCCGCCACGTGCCGGCGTCGAAGATTCGTTCGCCCGGATCACGGCAGAGGAATTGTTCGCCGACGATCGGGTTTCCTGAGGGATCGAGCCGCTCGATCATTCCCATTTCACGCAGGATGGCGATCAGTGAGCGATTTTCGCGCATCGGCACGGGCACGTAATGCGCTCCCCAAGGATAGGCCGTGAGCGGCGAGCGGCCCGAGCGAGCGGTGCCGCCGGGGACGCTTTCCAATTCCAAGACGACAAATCGCTCGAGGCCGGCGCGCTTGAGACGCCACGCGGCGGCGAGCCCCGACATCCCGCCGCCAACGATGACGGCATCGGTCTCCTGCCACCGGTCTGCGGTGGGGCGAGGCCGGAAACCGTCTCGCAACCGGTGGCCGAGCGAGAAGTTGGGCGAAAGGATCTCGCCCTCCGGCGGAAGCGGCACTTCGCGTTGCGAACAACCGGCCAACAGTCCGGCCGTGCCTCCCAGCATTCCGGCCAGCATCGTTCGGCGGCTGATCGGGCCCATCGGCGTTCGCCTCACTCCCACCGCCGCCATTCCGAGTCGTAATACCGGACAAGCACCTGGTTATCGAGCCGGTTCACTTCCGTCTCGACTCTGCGGACGTCGAGCGGAAAATGAAACAGCCCGTCGAGCGACTGCCGATCGAGAAAACGCAATTGCGACGCAACTTCGGGCGAAATTGACGCGGGAATTGGAACCCGTTCTGCGGAAGCCAAGGCGAAGCCCCAGATGCCGAACGAGGGCACGGTGACCTGATACGGCCGCACTTGGAAGCCGGCCGCTTCGAGCGTCGCGATGATGCACCAGTAGGCGCACGGCGCGACTAAGGGGGATGTGCACTGTACGGCAATTGCGGCTCCCGGCGCCAGACGCTGTTTGAGCAGCCGAAAGAACCGCGTGGTATAGAGTTTGCCGACCGCGAACGTACCGGGATCCGGAAAATCCAGGATGGCCGCGTCGAACTGGGGACCGGGCTCCTGCACCCAGAGAAAGGCATCCTGATTCATGATGGTGACGCGCGGGTTAGAGAGCGATTTGCCGTTGAGTTCGGCGAGTGCGGGAAATCGCTGGGAAAGTGTCGTCATCTCGGGATCGAGATCGACAAGCGTAACCGATTCGACCGAGCGGTGGCGTAAAATTTCGCGAACAGCGAGCCCGTCGCCCCCGCCGAGGACCAACACGCGCGAGGGAGAGCGGACGACCGAAAGCACCGGATGAACGAGTGCCTCGTGATAGCGGTATTCGTCGATCGAATTAAATTGCAGATTTCCGTTCAGATAGAGCTGAAAGCCGCCGTCGCCGCGCGTCACGACAATCCGCTGATACGGGCTCGACTTTGAATAGACGATCGGATGGGGCAGCGTGTTCTCCTCGGCCAAGGTCGTCAGCCGTTCGGCCTGAGTCAGCGCGACGAGCAACAGGCACAGCACAATCCCCGCCCGGCGCGGAGCCCGAAGAGACCGGCGGGATTCAAGAGAGGCCGCAAGAGATAGGTGCCCCACAAGCCGACGGCCGCGTTGAGCATTCCAAAGACGAGAGACGTTCTCACCAGGCCGAGTCGCGGGACAAGAAAGATCGGAAACAGCAGCGACGCGACCAGGGCGCCGATGTAATCGAAGGCCAGCACGCGCGAAACGAGGTCGCGAAAGTCCAGGTGATCCTTGAGAATCCGCATCAACAACGGCAGCTCGAGGCCGACCAGCGTGCCGATCACGAGCACAATTCCGAAAAGCGCGACGCGAAACCAGGAGAGATACGCGAAGCAGAAAAACAAAAGCGGCGCCGAAGCTCCGCCGACGAGGGCCACCCCGAGTTCAACCTCGACGAAGCAGCGGGCAAGGTTGTCCTCGACAAAGCGCGACAGCCAAGCGCCCAATCCGAGGGCCGAGAGATAGACGCCGATCACGATTGAAAACTGGGTGACTGAGTCACCGAGCACATAGCTCGCCAGTGTCCCGGCAAGCAGCTCGTAGATCAGACCGCACGTCGCAACGATCAGGACGTTCAAATAGAGCAGAAAGAACGGTGCTCGGTTCATGATGCGACGGTTTTCACGACGGAGCAAAACCGTAGATGGCCGAGGCGATGATGATCGCCATGCCGATCAGCACCGACCCGATAATGATGGCCAGGGCGGTGTTCTGATCCTGCTCGATCTCCTTTACGATCGAGAAGGGAAAAAAGTGCGTCATGAGCCAATAGCAGCCGCCCATGATGGCGATACCTAGCACGGAAAAAATGGTCGCAGCCGCCACATACTGGAGCATCTGACCCCAAAAACCCATCGCATGCCTCCCGCAAGTCGACCGCCGTTACTTACCGCCGCCCCAGGAACCGCCTGATGAGCGGGATCCGCCCGTTCCGTAGAAGTACAAGCCGCGGGCACTGGGAGAGTAGGCGTGTCCGCCCCCCGTGCTCGTCGGAAACGGCGGACCCGCCTTGACTCCGTAGTGCGCTCCCATCCCGTACAGGATCGAGACGCAGACGCAGATGCTGACATAGATTCGTTCGAGTTTGCTCACGCGTTCTCCACTCGCAGAATTCGAACCTCAGCGGACGTTGCTGTTTTGCCAGCGTCGAGTTTCAAACGACCATGCATAAAACGAAGCTCCGATCGGCACGATCAGAACGAAGAAGATGGCGTAAATCAACAACCAAGGGGAAGCCGATCCCGGAGTTTTCGGCGTCAGCAGGGAATTGAGCACGAACAAGAAGAACGTGCACGCGATGCCGATCGTCCAAACGCGTGCGATCCGGGGACCGGGCTGATTCGGTCCGACCGACCAAGGACGACGCAAATTCTTCACGCCAAATGCCGCCTCGATTGTTTCGGGCGGCATGTAGGCGCCGAGCGAAATATTCTCTTCGTTCTCCGAAGCCTCAAAGGAAAGCATGAACGGCGGCGCGATGTAGTCGCGCGACTTGACCTCTTCGCCGACCCCGACCTTCCAATAAAATTCGCCGAAGACCGCCCTCACCGTGGCCACGCCGACTTGGAACAGCCGGAACGACCTGCCGGCAAAAGCGGCCGTCAGTTTGTGATCGTCGACTTCGCCGGGCGAAACGGCCGAGACGAAGTTCCAATGGTCGTCGCTGTGCACGAGCCAGTGGAAGCCCGACGCGGGGTTGTAAAGCAGATATTCCTGCCAGCGGTAGACGATCTCCTCCTCAGTCACGCTGCGCACGAGAAACCCGATCACGGTCAACGTGAGTCCCGAAATCGTGCCCGTTGTGCCGAGCGGGATGAGCGGCTGAATGCGGCTCTTGTTGAGCGTCGTGAGATACCGCAGGTTTCCCTGACTGACGTCGAGCAGCGCCCGGCAATTCGGGCAGGAGACGCGCTGCGCCTGGTCGGGAGCATGCAATTCCAGAGGACCGCCGCATTTCGGACAGTTCAATTGCAGCGCTTTGACCGTTTTGGCGGGCCGCTCTTCGATGGCCGAATTCGGCGCAATTCCCAGATCGGCTAGCGACATCTCTTTGCCGAGATAGAACTGCGTTTCGGCCTCGCTGTAGTCGAGCGTGGCGAATGCGCCGGCGGCACCATAAAGGTCGGCGAAGCGCATGGCCGCCCCGGGTTGGAAATGCCAGGGAATTTCGCCCTCCGCCGAGGCCGCGGTGCCGACGTTCTTCTCAGCGACCTTCAAGACGCCGACCTTCGGTCCCAGATTGTACGATTGGCCGACTTCGATTTCGTCAAACGTCGGCAGCGTCATCGAGCCGCGCGTCGGCACTGCGTATGTGACGTAAAAGCGTCCCTGGGCTTCGGCCAGCCAGCCCCAGCGATCGCCACCCATCGACAGGTACCATTCGTCCCATACGCCGCCGGCGGGATGGCGATATTGCACGCGGCCGACGATCTCGTAGCTCTTGTTTCCCAAGTGTCCCTGGGCGCCGAGCCTCAGTGGCGATTCCGTATCCACGAGATCGGCGACTTTGCCCAGATCCTCGAGCTGTTTATCGCCGCGGGCCAAGGCCGAATGGCAGTACTCGCAAATCGTGACGAGCGACGTGCTCACGTGAAAGGACACGATGGCTCCGCACGCAGGACAGTGTGCGACTTTCATCGAGGTTCCTCGCGGGCATCGGTCACTGCCGCCAAGCCTCGGGTCACGGTCCGCACGACTACCGCCGTGGCATCGAGCCGGTCCCGGAGGAACTCGTTCCAATCCCAGCGGGCAAGCGTGCGGCAACAATAGAGATTGAAGGCCGCCAGTCGCATTTCAGGAAAGGTGTGACACGTCAGGTGCGACTCGGCCAGCAAATAAAGTCCCGTCGCTCCGCCCGGAGCTGTCGAATCGGCCCGTTTGGGAAATCGATGCCAGCACGGCTCGCCGACGACGCGCAGTTCGAGCCCCGTGACGATGGCGTCGCAGATGTGCCGTAAATGGTCGACGTCCGCGAGAAGGTGCGGAGCGCAGCCCGCGGCATCGATGATCCATTCGGCGGCGGTCTGCGAATGCGGACCGCTGACGGGCTCGATGTGTGGAAGCGTTGTTGCGGCGACCGTTTCGCAGTGCGGATCCATGGGTGAGATTCTGCCGGAAAGCGCGGGCGGCCACCAGTGGTTCCGGCAAATGTCTCTTAAGTTCGCTTCCGGCAGGTACGGTGAGTACCCGACCGTTGCAGAACTCTTTGGCGACACGTTAAATAGAGTCGGCCGTTTGTGGTTTACCGTTATCCCGAGAAGTGGAAAGGCTTGGCCGATGAGGCGTTTGCGCAAGTTTGTTTCTTATGTCAGCATTGCGGCGATGGCCGTCGTCCCCGTGCTGAGCGTTGGCTGCGGCGATCAGGCAGGCAGTGCCACTCCGCCGGCTAAAACGGCGACCACCACCACTTCGACGACGAAGACCGAATCGACGCCCGACGGCGGCAAGAAGGTCAAGAAGGAAAAGAAGACGAAGAAGACCACGACGGCCGAAGGCGGTTCGACAACCGGCGCCGGCGTGACGCCTCCCGTAAAATAGGACAGGCGAGTACGAAACGGCGAAATCCCGGCAATGACTTAGTGCCCGATGCGCGACGTCCTGCACGACCTGACCGCAGCCATCCGCAACCAGCAGCCGGTTGTGTATACGGCCTTGGTCGAAACGCGAGGATCGACGCCTCAAAAACCGGGCGCGACGATGCTTGTCTTTCCCGATGGCTCCCAGACAGGGACTTTGGGCGGCGGCTGCGTCGAAGCCGAGGTCAAGCGGCGGTCGCTGTTCCTCTTGAACGAGGGTCAGCCGGAAATTGTGACGTTCCATTTGGACGACAATTATGGCTGGGATGACGGGCTGATCTGCGGCGGGCGAATGAAAATGCTCGTCGATCCTGTCCGGCCGGGGGACGACGTCGGTTATTACGACGCTCTGGCCTCGCGCGTCGATGCAGGCAAGGGATTCACGGAAGCGGTCATAATTGACCCAGAGACTTCCGGCGGATCGTCGGCCAGTCGCTGGTTGATCGACGAAGACGGAGCGGTCGTCAGGCATTGCGGGGGCGACCATATGCCTGCCGATCTGCTGCTCAACATCAAACCGTTGTCGCAACGACCGCGGCCGTATGTTGCGGCCGGCGTGTCGTATCTGCCGCGGCTGCATCGAACGCGGCTCATCATCGTGGGAGCAGGTCACGTCGGACAAAAAGTGGCCGAACTGGCTCACGAGGCCGACTTCGACGTCTGGATCGTCGACGACCGCGAGCAATACTGCAACGCGGATCGCTTTCCGTTCGCCAAGCGACTTTTGCTCGGGCCGCTGGAGGATTTGCTCAAGGGATTGCCGGTTGATGAGCAAACGTTCTGCATCATCGTGACGCGGGGGCACCACCACGATGAAGAGGCACTGTCGCTGTTGGCGCGTCGCCCGGCCCGGTTTATCGGGATGATCGGCAGCCGGCGGAAAATTCGCTTGATCTTCGACGACCTGCTTCGCGAAGGGATTCCGCGCGAAGACCTGCGGCGCGTGCACGCCCCGCTCGGACTCGACATCGGTTCTCAAACAGTTCCCGAAATCGCGGTGAGCATTGTGGCCGAATTGATCGCGCATCGGAATTTGGCCGACGTGCCGGCACCGCTGAACCGTCCCAGCATCCTTGCAGAAACGCCCGTGGCGGCGTTTCCCGAGGACCGCGCATGTTGACTCGCCGCCAATTCGCGCGGACGGCAACCGTGGGAATTGGGCTGGCCGCGGCGCGAGGCATTTTTCCAGCGCGATCTTTCGCGGAGCCGACACGTCGCGCGTCGAAATACATCGACATGCACACGCACGTTGGCACGGTCTGGAACGGCCACAAGGAGCTGACGCCCGCCAATCTGGTCCGCTGGATGGACGAGCATGACATCGAAAAAGCCGTCGTGCTGCCTTTGACGTCGCCCGAGTCGTCGAGCTTCTTGTGCCTGACGGAAGGCGCGCTCGCGGCGGCGAAAGAATTTCCGCAGCGCCTGATCCCGTTCTGCTCGATCGATCCGCGAACGTCGGTCGTGGGGGGCGCGAGAGGCTTCGAGGGAATCATTCGGCGATACGTCGAACAGGGAGCCAAGGGCTTCGGCGAGCATAAAGTCGGGCTCGACTTCGACGATCCCTTGATGATGCAGATCTACGAAGTTTGCGAAAAGATCGGCATCCCACTGCTTTTTCACATGGACTCAATCCGCGGCAAGGACCAGCCGGGCCTGCCGCGACTGGCACACGCCCTGGCAACCTTTCCCAAGCTCACGTTCGTCGGCCACGGGCCCGGTTGGTGGGCTTCGATTTCCGCCGACGTTCAAGCACGCGACTTTGGCGGTTATCCGAATCGGCCCGTCAAGCCGGGCGGCGCGATTAATCAACTGATGGACTCCTTTCCGAATCTCTACGGCGAACTCTCGGCCGGTTCCGGCGCGGGTGCACTCAGCCGCGATCCCAAATTCGGCCGCGAGTTTCTGATTCGCCGGCAAGATCGCATTTTGTTTGGCACGGACTACTTGGAGCCGGGACAAAAGGTTCCGCAATTCGCGGTTCTCGATTCGCTCAAATTGCCCGCGGACGTTGAGAGGAAGATTTTCCGCCAGAACGCGGAACGCTTGCTAAAGCTGAACGCTAGCGAGCGAAGCAGCGAGGAAGATCGAAATCGTGCCGGTCATTGAGTTGCAACGCGACATCGAAAAAGGTCCCGCAGCGAGAATCGATCGCGTTGTGCAGGAACTGACGGGTGCTCACGAGCGGGCGTGCGCGGGCTGTTCGACCACGACTGCGTTTGGCTCAATGGTGAGGTGTGCGCGGAGCCTGGAAATCCACTGAAAGAGGGGGATCGAGTCGTCGTCCGGCACGACCCCAAGATGGGCTATCCCGAAAAGCCGCGTCGTCACGACAATGCGGCCTTTAAGCTCGTTTTCGAGGACGAGCTGCTGATGGTCGTCGACAAGCCGGCAGCCATTTTGACCGTGCCCACCGATCGAGGCGATAAGAACACGCTTTTGGATGCGATCGTGCATTACTTGAACCGTCGCGGACATCGTGGCCGGGCGACCGCCGTCCATCGGCTCGATCGGGGAACGTCGGGGCTGTTGGTCTTTGCAAAAAATCCGCCGGTTGCTCGCGAGCTGCGAGACCAGTTTCGAGGGCGAAAGGCCGAGCGAGAATACGCCGCCATCGTCGCCGGTTCACTCGAACGACAGAGCGGCACATTTCAAAGTCGCCTGGCGACTTCGAAGAGTCTGCAACGCTATTCGGTCCGCAATGACGGCCGCGAGAACGAGGAGAGCGAACCGGCCATCACGCATTATCGGGTCGAGCGGCGACTGGAGGGAGCAACTTTCGTACGCGTGCGTCTAGAGACCGGGCAGAGAAACCAAATTCGCGTCCATTTTGCCGAGGCCGGTCACCCGGTGCTGGGCGATGAGCGGTATCGCGCCGATTTGGCCCGGCATCCCGCCTGGAAGGCGAATCGGCTGGCTCTGCATGCGACGCGGCTCGGTTTCGAACATCCCCGGTCGCACGAATGGCTACAATTCGAGTCGCCCCTTCCGGCCGAGTTCGAGCGATTCTTAATGCGGACCAAGAGCGATGGCTGACGCGTTCGTCTACCGATTTCGCGTTCGCTTCTGCGAATGCGATCCGCAGAAGGTGGCGTTCAACGCGCAGTTCGGGACGTACATCGATATCGCGGTCTATGAGTTCATGCGCGTGCTCGGTTTCAGCGAAGCACTCGTCAAAGGCCCCCTGGATTACCAGGTCGTCAGACAGGCCGTCGAATGGAAGGGGCCCGCCCGGTTCGATCAGGTTGTCGAAGTCTCGGTTTGGGCCAAGCACCTCGGCACGACGTCATTCGTGATCGCCACCGAGTTCCGGATCGCCGGCAGTGAGACTCCCATTGCGACCGGAGAAACGATCTACGTCCTGGTCGACGCCGCTACGCTGACCAAGACCCCGCTGCCATCCGATTTCCGAGAATCCCTGGAGCGGGGCGCGCCGGGGCTCCAGGTCGACCACGCCAACAGCACGCCGCAAAAGCGGGAGCGCCCCTAAAGGTCTTGCTTCCATTATTCTTAGTTCCGCGAGATGACATCGAGCGTGTGTTGGGCTTCCCTGGCGATCGACGTATCGGGTGCTTCCTTGACGACTTTACGCAACGGCTCTGCCGCCAGCGGCGCAAGCTGCGCCTTGATGAGGAATCTCGCGAATTTGAGCTGTTCCTCTGGATTCTCGTCGAGATCCCGAGGGGGTGGCACCAGTGGCGAGACGATCGACGGCGCAGGCGGAAGATCCGGGGCCAACTTTTGAGCGGTGCGGATTGGCTGCCGGCTCGCTGTCGCGGCGCCCGGTTCAGCCTTTCTGACGTCTTTGGCAACCGCCGGATCCGTTGTTGGCGGTTTCGATTCCACGAATTCCCCAAACGGATCGACATTCGCCTGAAACTCGCGGTTTTGCGGGCGGGGCAAACTGTGCGGACGAATCTCGCTTCGCGAATGGCCAAAAAAGGGAACGTCGGAGATCGTCAGTGCCGCCAACACGATCCCGCAAGCGAAACCCAGTCCGATGCCCCACCGTTTCGCACCAAAATGATCGCCGCTCACGCAACCACGCTTTCTCGATGCCCGCCCCTGGAATTCTCTCAGTGCATATTTCGTCGCCCCTTCGCGAACTGCTTGAGGAGTGTCGGCCGAGGGAACAGAGACCGTGCCAGACTGCTGACGGGGAAGCGAACATTCGACGTTTGACGGCGAGATGCAAGAGAATTGCCTTGCTTTACGGTCGCACATTTGTGCATGGTGATTTAATCTGAGGGTTGAATCGCCACGGCGGGAAAACCCGCGGCTTCGTTTCCTTCAATCACCAAGGCCAAATGCAACCAGAACAGCTCCGCGCGACCGTTGCCGAGTTGGAGCGCCAACTCAGCCAATCGGCGTCGCTTGACGACCAATCTCGGCAGGCCCTCGAACAGGCGCTTCGCGATATCCGGTCCACGCTTGCCGAGCAGACACCGTTGGAAGAGGAACGCCACACGTTGATCGGACGGCTGCGGCTCGCCGTCGAACGATTCGAGGGGACGCATCCCACCCTCACTGGCACGCTGACTCGATTGATCGACGGCCTCGTGGAAATGGGGATTTGAGGGATTTGTCGAAGACCCTACGCCAAGACGACTTCGTGAAAGGGGATTGTGATGGGCGAGCGAAAAAACGCGATCGTAACGGGTGCTGCGAGCGGCCTCGGTCAGGCACTCGCCGTCGAGTTGGCCCGCAAGGGATTTTGCATCGCGATTGCCGACGTCAACACGGCCGGCGGCGCAGAAACCTTGCGGCTCGTTCGCCAGGCGGGCGGTGACGGATTTGTCGAAGAGCTCGACGTCCGGCACCTCGAAGAGTGGGAGGCGCTGCGAGACCGGCTGAAGGCAAAATGGGACCATCTCGACGTGCTGGCGAACAATGCCGGCGTTGCGGGCTCCGGCCTGGTCGGGGAATATCCGATCGAAAACTGGCGTTGGATCATCGACGTCAACTTGTGGAACGGCATCAATGGCTGCCATACGTTCGTCGATTGGCTGAAATCCAATCCTCGCGGAGCCCATATCTTCAATACCTGCTCCCTCGCGGCGATTGTGTCGGCTCCGACGATGGGCGCTTACAACGTCACCAAAGCCGGCATGTTGGCCTTGTCGGAAACGCTTTATAGCGAGCTCATGCCCTATAACGTCGGCGTGACCGCGATTTGTCCGGCCGTGTTTCGCACGAATCTTTTGGACAACGCGCGTTGGTGTCGGGAAGAGGAACGCACGCTGTTTTTGCACGGGTTCGAGACGGCAAAGATGACCGCTCAGGACGTCGCCCAGGCGGCCATGCGGGCGATGGAGGGCAAGCAGCTGTATTGTCTGATGCCGTTCGAGTCGCGATTCAATTGGTATTTGAAACGGCTTGCGCCGACCTGGTTGCTCGGCAAGGTGGCCCGGTTGTTTGAGAAAGGACTCAAAGCGGCGGCCGCCCATCCGGAGTGGCGATCGAGCGAGAAAGAGGTCGTCGCTAAGTAGAGGAAACGGGATGATTTGTTTTCACTCATTGTTCGGTTAGATTGGGATAATCCGTTTTTGCCGAACCCCCGTTTCCCGCGAGGAGAGCTGTCGATGTCCCGCCTGATGCTGGTCGCCGTATTTGGCCTGTTCGTCCCGGCCTATGCCGCCTCGGCCGTTGCCGCCGAGAACTCGAAAGACGTGCCTGCCGTGCTCCAATTCAAGGCGAAATCCCTCGACGGAAGCGACGTCGACCTTTCCAAGTACAAAGGCAAAGTGCTGTTGATCGTGAACACCGCCAGTGCCTGCGGTTTCACCCCTCAGTACAAAGGGCTCGAGGCGCTGCACGAGAAATACGGCAAGGACGGGCTGGCGGTGCTCGGATTTCCGTGTAACCAATTCGGGCAGCAGGAGCGGGGAAACGCCCAGCAGATCCGGGATTTTTGCTCGTCGAAGTTCCACGTGACCTTCGACATGTTCGATAAGATCAACGTGAACGGCCCGAAGAAAGCGCCGCTTTACAAGTGGCTCGAATCACCCGAAGCGACTCCCTCCGATCCGGGCCCGGTCGGCTGGAACTTTGAGAAATTCCTGGTGGGCCGTGACGGCAAAGTCATTGCCCGCTTCCGGAGTATGGATGCTCCTGATTCCCCCAAGGTTATCGCTGCGATCGAAACGGCCCTCCAGAAATAATTGCTCAATTTCATCAAGCTGAAAGCCCGCGGAAATCAATCCGCGGGCTTTTTCTGTTGGCGTCTCGCGACGAGAGACGACGCGGGGCACTTGCGTTATCATCCGGAAATGACGCAGCTCACTTACAAGGACGCAGGAGTTGACCTCGGCCTGTATTCCGAGGCGATGGACAAGCTTCCCGCGCTCATGCGGCGAACGCAGTCCGCGCGGGTCATCGATCTTGTGGGCGGGTTCGCGGGCCTCTTTCGTCTGAACGATGCGGATCAGCCGGGCGGCCGCCGGTACAAGGATCCCGTTCTCGTTTCCGGCACCGACGGCGCGGGGACGAAGGTCAAACTCGCCAATCTCGCCGCTCGCTACGACACGATCGGCGTCGACCTCGTGGCCATGTGCGTCAACGACGTATTGTGTTTGGGGGCCGAGCCGCTCTTTTTTCTCGATTACATCGCCATGGATCGGGACGACCCTGAGCGATTGGCCGCCCTCGTCAAAGGCGTTTCGGACGGCTGCCTCGAAGCGAGGATGGCCCTGCTCGGCGGCGAAACGGCCATCATGCCGGGTCTCTACGGACCGGGCGACTTCGACATGGCTGGCTTTTGCGTCGGCGTGGCGGAGCGCAAGTCGCTCGTCGACGGCTCGGCGATTCGTCCGGGGGACAAATTGATCGGCCTGGCATCGAGCGGTTTCCATTCGAACGGCTACAGCCTGGTTCGCAAGGTCATCTTCGAGCGCGGCGGATTGAAGATAGATGAGACCGTCTCGGCGCTCGGTCGGACGGTGGGTGAAGCACTCCTCGAACCCACCCGGATTTACGTCCGCCCCGTGCTCGATGTTTTGAACATGGCGGCTCGCAAACAGCCGGTCCACGGGATGGCCCATATCACGGGCGGCGGACTCGTCGACAATGTCGAGCGGATTCTTCCCGACAATTGCCGTGCCGTCATCGACACGTCGACCTGGGAACGGCCGGCGGTGATCTCGTGGTTCGAATCGCTGGGTGCGGTCGAGCGATCGGAGATGTTTCACACATTCAATATGGGAATCGGTTTTGTGCTCATCGTCGCGCCGCGGCAGGTTCGTGCCGTCTCGGAGCGCTTGGCATCGCATTCGATTCCGCACTGGACGATCGGCTCGATCCAAGAGGGGCCGCAAGGTGTCGAACTTGCCCACTGAGGGGTTTTTGGTCGGGGCCGCTTCCGCTGATGCGTCCGCCACTACCGGAATGGCGCGGGCCAATTATTACCGCGTCTTCGCCACCTTTCTCAGAAACGCCCTCGTTCGCGAGATGACGTTTCGCGGCAACCTGATCATCACGATCATGACGCGGACGTTTTACTTCGTCGCGCAGTTGACGCTGTTTGAGATCATCTATCGCCAGGTGCTTGCCATCGACGATTGGACCCGCGAAGAGTATTTCGCGTTCATGGCGACCGGCATGCTGATCAATTCGCTGGTCGAGGCGTTCTTCATGCCCAATTGTGCCAATTTCAGCGAACTGATCCGCACGGGCAACCTCGACTTTGTGCTGCTCAAGCCGATCGATGCGCAGTTTCTCGTCTCGTTCGAGAAGATGGAACTGGCCATGTTGAACCAGTCGGTGCTGGCTTTGTCGCTGGTGGCGTATGCCCTCGTCAAAATCGGGCATCCCGTGCATCCCCTGCACGCGGCGATGTATGTGGTCTTTGTGGCGGTGGGGGTGGCCCTGCTCTACAGCTTGATGTTGCTACTGGCCTCGACGAGCGTTTGGTTTGGCCGCAACACGGGACTCTACGATTTCTGGTTCTACGTCACGATCTTTGCCCGTTATCCGCGCGGCATTTACGGCGGTTCGCCAGCCGGCGAGGCGCTGCAGTTCGGCTTGACCTACTTTGTGCCGATCCTGCTCGTTGTGACCGTGCCCTCGCGAATCTTGCTGGCGAAGGTGCTCGATCCTTCGTGGCTGACGCTCGTTGCAGTCACGTCGGCCGTCGTCGGACTGGTGGTGTCGTGCGCCGTGTTCCGGTGGTCGCTGCGCTCGTATCGCAGTGCGAGTAGCTAAAGAGCGGAAATGGTTGCCGGCGGCGCGAGGTCTGCGCCCCTCCGCTATTTCTTCTTTTTCTTGGGCGGCGCGACCTCTTCGTCTTCGAAGGCGAATTCGTCGTCGTCCGGAATGACGATTGACTCGGTCTTGGCGCCGATTTCTTCGGCCTCTTCCGGCGTGCGAACGATGTCTTCTGAGGAGCCTTCGTCGGTGAAGGCGTCGAAGGTGTCAGTCTTGCTTTCGTCTTGACCGCCGAAGTTGTCAAACGCGTCCATCTCGGCTTCCGACGCGGTCGGTTCGACGACTTCCAGTTCACCCGTCGAGACAGGCCGCTCGGTCTCCTCGATCGCTTCAGCCGCCAATTCGGGCGTCGATTTCTCGACGGCGTCAACGCCCTTCGAGTCCGAGCCCTTGCCCTTCTTGGCCGCTTTTACCGATTCACCCGCCGCCCTCTTGGGCGCCTTCGGCCCGAAGATCAACACGGCAAAAGGCATGAAGACCATCACCGCGCAACCCGCCAAGGTCGCTCCGTACAGTCCTTGATACGTGGTCGGCAGGTGCTCGAGACCTCCCAAGAAAGAGTTCACAACGAAGTAACCCAGAACGCCCGCCGGCACAGCGGCAACGAGCGTGGCCATCGCAGTTTGCATCTTGGTCGTCACGTGCGGAATCCTCGGCGATGTTTGCTGCGCGCGGAACGGAAGCGAAGGGAGATTACCGACTTAGGTTGCCAAACCGGTCATGCTGGATCGCTTCATCCACTCTAAGGCGCTCCCCCGACCTGCCGCAAGGGTTGTTCGGCATTTGCCGCATTCTTTCGGTAGTCGGTCCGACTAGTGTACGCCACAAAAACCGGCTGGCGCGTCGGCTCGTCTTCGGCGTTCCGGAATGTTCTCTGTGACGATTTCGACGTCTCTCCGCGTTGCGCGGATGCGCGGAGCAGCATGTATTGCCAGGGCGTGAACCCAAACTGTAGTTGTCGCTCTGGCAGCGATGTGATTAAATCCGGCCGGTTGGCGGCTTGGCCAAGTTGCGGAATGCAGGGAGGCAATGATGAAATCGGTCCGCGGAAAACGGGCCCTCGTCACGGGGGCGGCGTCGGGAATTGGACGCGAAATTGCACTGGCTTTGGCGCTCGAAGGCGCGCACGTCTATCTGCTCGATGTTGATGAAACCGCACTCGCCGAGGTCGTTCGCGACGCTCAAGTTTGCGGCGTCGAAGCCCTCGGGGCCCGCTGTGACTTGTCGCAGCCCGAAGAGGTGACGGTTGCGCTCAAAGAGGTGCTTGCCGCCTGGGACGGAATCGACATCCTCGTCAATAATGCCGGAGTTGCCTACTACGGCCCGACGGAAAAAATGACAGCCGCGCAGTGGGATTGGCTCCTGGGAATCAATCTGCTCGCGCCGATTCAGATCACGCGAGAATTGCTGCCGACGCTCCTGACTCGACCCGAGGCGCACATTCTCAACGTGTGCAGCATTGCCGGATTGGTGGCCGGTGCGCGCACGACGGCCTATCACGTCAGCAAGTTCGGCCTGGTCGGATTCACGGACGCGCTGCGGGCGGAGTTCGGCCGACGCGGAATTGGCGTTACGGCACTTTGTCCCGGTGCCGTCCGGACGAATCTGTACCGTTCGGCCATCAGTGGCAAAAAGCGACGGGCAGTCGTTCCCGATCCCCCCGCCTGGCTGTCGACGACGCCGGAACGCGTGGCCGTCGCCGCCTTGCGGGCAATTGAGAAAAATCAGCGATTCGTCTTGCTCACCCCACTGGCCCATCTGCTTTATAACGCGAAGCGCTTCGTTCCCGGCTTGCTCGATTGGATGCACCAGGTCGGTCGCCGCAAAGCGCGGCCTGTTCTGGAAAACGCCGACGTGTTGCGGCCGTTCGAGACGGGCGCTCAGCCCTCCGAACCGGCGACGTCTATCCGCCGCGCCGCTTGAGCAAACGCGGTCCGTCCTGATCTGGAGTAGAAGCCAGCAAGCGTCAGGCTTCGGCCAGATGGCTCTCGTGATGGTCGGGGGCCGGTGTCTCCTGATAGCCGCGCAGGCGCTCGCCCAGCCAGCGGATCACGTAATAGAAGACGGGCGTCAGGAAGATGCCGAAAAGCGTTACACCCAACATGCCCGCGAAGACCGCCGTTCCCAGAGTGCGCCGCATTTCTGAGCCGGCGCCTTCGGCAATCACGAGGGGCACGACGCCCACGACGAAGGCGAACGACGTCATCACAATCGGCCGCAGCCGCAGCTTACAGGCTTCGAGCGTCGCCACGTCGGGGGCGAGCCCGTTTTCGCTTTCCGACTTGGCGAATTCGACGATCAGAATGGCGTTCTTGCACGCCAATCCGATGAGCACCACGAACCCGACTTGGGTGAAGATATTGATGTCGAGATGGGCCGCCAGCACTCCGGCGACCGAGCACAAGAGGCACATCGGCACCACGAGGATCACCGCCAACGGGAGGGACCAGCTCTCATACTGGGCCGCCAGCACCAGAAACACGAGCACCACGGCCAGCAGGAAGACCAGCATGGCCGTATTGCCGGTTTGCAGCTGCAGTAGGGCCAGCTCGGTCCATTCGGAGCGCATCGCGCGGGGCAACGCCGACTGCGCGGCCGCCTCGGCATCGTCGATGGCCTGTCCCGAGCTGACGCCCGCGGCCGGCGTGACATTGACGGCCGCGGCCGGGTACATGTTGTACCGCATGATGAGCACGGGCCCGGTGATGCTGCGGATGCCGGTCATTGTCGCCAGCGGAACCATGTTCCCCTGCCCGTTGCGGATCTTGATCTGTTTGATGTCATCGATCTGGCTGCGGAAGTTCGACGCAGCTTGCACGTTGACCTGCCACGTACGGCCGAAACGGTTGAAGTCGTTGACGTAGAGCGAGCCCAAGTAAACCTGCAGCGTGTTGAAGATCTCGCCGATCGAGACGCCCATCGTCTTGGCGGCGGCCCGGTCGATATCCAGATAAAGCCACGGCGTGTTGGCCCTGAAGCTGGTGAAGACGTCCTTGAGCGATTTCGTCTCGCGCCCGTTGGCGACGACTTTGTCGGCGGTGTCCTGCAGCTCCTTCATGCCGCTGTCGCCCCGATCCTCGACGACCATTTTGAAGCCGCCGGCGGTCCCCAGCCCGTCGATGGGCGGAGCGGTGAAAACATTCACGAGGCCGTCATCAATTTGGTTCTGAAGCGACGCCTGCAGACGGTTCGCGATGACTTCGCCCGAAAGTCCCTTGGCGACACGGTCGTGAAAGTCGTCGAGCATCACGTACATCGCGCCGAAATTGGGCGCATTGGCGTTGAGCAGGATGGACTGTCCGGCGATGGCGACGGTGTGCTTCACTCCCGGCGTCTTGTGCGAAATCTCTTCAATACTCCGCATGACGCGCTGCGTCCGCTGCACCGAGGCCGAGTCGGGCAACTGCACATTCACCAGCAGATAACCTTTGTCCTGCGAGGGAATAAAGCCCTTGGGCGTGGCCTGAAAGCTGCCGTAAGTCAGGAAGAGCAGGCCGCCGTACGCCACAAGAGCCACGACGCTAAAACGCAACAGGCGCGACACCATACCCATGTAGATATTGGACGTCCATTCGAATGCGCGGTTGAATGAACGAAACAGCGGAGGCCCGATCAGCCAGGCGCCGACCGCCCCGGCGATACCGGGAAGCCAGTTTTCCACGTAGGCCAGCGGCGTCGAGACGCGCGGGCCAAACAGTTGGGTCAACTCGCCCACCGCGATGGTCGTCCAGGGCGCCAAGAGCCGCCAGCCAAGCCAGCCGCCCACGGCAGGGAAGATGAACCACGGCAGCGGCTCCGGCGCCTCGCCGTGCCGCTTGTGCTTGAGCAACAGCGCCGTGAGCGCAGGGCTCAGCGTGAGCGAGTTGAAGGCCGAAATCGCCGTGGAGACCGCGATCGTCAACGCAAACTGCCGAAAGAACTGCCCGGTGATGCCCGTAATGAACGTGCAGGGAACGAAGACCGCGCTCAGCACGAGGCCCACGGCGACGACGGGGCCGGAGACCATCTCCATGGCGCGCACGGTCGCGTCGCGCGGCGAAAGGCCGTTTTCCATCTGCCGTTCGACCGCTTCCACCACCACGATGGCATCGTCGACCACGATGCCGATTGCCAGCACCAAGCCGAAGAGCGTGAGATTATTGAGGCTGAACCCCATCATCGCCATGACGGCGAAGGTGCCGATAATCGCGACCGGCACGGCCACGAGCGGAATCACGGCCGACCGCCAGTTCTGCAGGAACAACAGCACGACGACGGCGACGAGCACAACCGCGTCGATCAGGGTGAGCACCACTTCCCAAATCGACTCGCTGACGAAGGGGGTCGTGTCATAGACGATGCTGTAGTCGAGTCCCGAGGGGAAGCGGGCCTTCAATTCTTCCATCTTGGCTTTGACGTCGCGGGCGACCTTGAGGGCGTTCGATCCGGGCAACTGATAGACCGACAGCGCCACCGACGATTTGCCGTCGAGCGTGCACGTCTGGTCGTAGGCGAGCGCGCCCAGTTCGATTTTGGCCACGTCGCGCACGCGCACGAGGCCGCCGTTGGAATCCGTCTTGAGAATCATGTCGGCAAATTGCTCGACGTCGACCAGACGTCCCATCGTGCTCATGGTGAGCTGGAAGACCTGGCCGGGGGCGACGGGGGCCTGGCCGATTTGCCCGGCGGCGACCTGCGTGTTCTGCTGCTGGATCGTCGTGATGACGTCGTTGGCCGTCAGGCCGCGGTAGGCCATTTTCTTGGGATCGAGCCACAGCCGCATGCTGTAGTCGCGCTGGCCGATGTAGGTGATGTCGCCCACGCCTGAAAGACGCGACAACTCGTCCTTGAGCTGAATCGTGGCGTAGTTGCTCAGGTACAGGTTGTCGCGGCTGTTGTCGGGCGAGAACAGGTTCACGATCATCAGCACGCTGGGCGATTTCTTCTTGACCGAAACGCCGCGCCGCTTCACCAGGTCGGGCAAAACCGGGTCGGCCAGCGATTCCCGATTCTCGACCAGCACCTGGGCCATGTTCAGGTCGACGCCGTTCTTGAAGGTCACCGTGAGCGTGTAGGTGCCGTCGTTGGTGCATTGGGACGACATATAAAGCATGTTCTCGACGCCGTTGACTTGCTGCTCGATGGGAGCGGCGACGGTGTCGGCCACCACTTGTGCGTTTGCGCCGGGATAGACTGCCGAGACCTCGACCGTGGGGGGCGTGATGTCGGGATACTGCGCGATCGGCAGGTTGAAGACGGCGATCGATCCCGCCAGCGTGATGATGATCGACAGCACGGAGGCGAAAATCGGCCGGTTAATGAAAAAAGTCGAGAACACGCGGCACGCGCTTTCGATTCGTCAGTCGTCGTTGGTCACGGCACGCGTCGAGGCATCCGCGGCCTCGAGATGCGTCCGCAGCGAATGGGGCTTGTGATGGATGGGCGTTTTGCCGTTGAGCGGAGCCGAGTCGGAATTCACGGTGTGGGGCAGAATCGGCAAGCCGAGATCGTCGTGCTCGAGGCCGGCGCTGGTCTTTGTGGACAGCTCGAGGCGGCGCGTGCGGCCGGCGGAGGTGAGCTTGTGCCAGCCGGCACGGACCGTCCAGCGAAACGGTTGCAGCGTCAGTACCGAAAGCGAAGCGCGATTGAGCTTGCGGGCGAAGGCCGTCGCAAAGACATGCGACTTGCCCATCTGGTCGATGGCGAAGAAGAAGACCGGCGTGAGCATGAGCCCAAAGATAGTGACCCCGATCATGCCGCCAAAGACGGCCGTTCCCAACGTGTGTCGCATCTCGGCCCCGGCTCCCCGTGAAAGGATGAGGGGCAACACACCCAAGATAAACGCCAGCGACGTCATGACGATCGGCCGCAACCGCAACCGGCAGGCTTCGAGCGTGGATTCGCGGCTCGATTTGCCCGAGAGACGCTGCTGCTTGGCGAATTCGACGATCAGAATGGCGTTCTTGCTCGCCAGTCCGACCAGCACGACGAAACCGATGCGGGTGAAGATGTTCACGTCCATGTTCGCGATTTTGACGCCGATGATCGCGCTCAACAGGCACATCGGCACCACGAGAATCACCGCGAGCGGCAGCGACCAGCTTTCGTATTGGGCCGCCAGCACCAGGAAGACCATCACGACGGCGAACCCGAAGAGCATCATGGCGGTGTCGCCGGCGATGACTTCGAGGTAGGACATGTCGGTCCATTCGAAGGACATCGTGTTGGGCAGCTCGCGCCCGGCCAGACCCGTCAGCACATCGATAACCTGTCCGGAACTCAGCCCGGGCATCGACGTCCCGTTGATCGACGCCGCCGGATACATGTTGTAGCGGGTCAAAACGGGCGGGCCGTTCACTGCCTTGATGCTGGCCAGCGATCCGATGGGGACCATTCCCCCCTGGTTATTGCGAACCGCAAGGGGAATCAGGTCCTCGACCTGGTCCCGAAAGGCCGCATCGGCCTGGACGTTCACCTGCCACGTGCGGCCAAACAGGTTGAAGTCGTTGACGTAGAGCGATCCCTCGTAAATCGCCAGCGTATCGGCGAAGTCTTGCAGCGAAACGCCCTTGGCCATGCAGGCCTGCATATCGGGCTCGACGCGAATTTGCGGCACGTTGGCGCGGAACATCGTGAACAGGCCGACAAGGCCCGGTGTTTCGTTTCCGGCGCGAACGAGGTTTTCCGTCTCTTGTTGCAAAATTTGCGGTCCGACGTCGCCGCGATCCTCGACCATCATGGTGAACCCGCCGGCACGGCCCACGCCGCGGACCGGGGGTGGGCCGAAGACGGCGACCTGCGCCTCTTGCACCTTGCCGAATTCTGTCCGCAAGTGGTTGGCGATGGCCTCCGATGAGAGCGCATCCTCGCGGCGCTCGGAGTATTCGTTCAAGTTCACGAACATCGAGCCGAAGTTCGAGCCGAACGCGTTGAGCACGAAGGACTGCCCCGTGACGCCTGTCGCATGCCAGACGCCGGGAGTCTTGACCGCGATGTCGACGAGCCGCTTCATGACGGCCTCGGTCCGCTCTTTCGAAGCCGCGTCCGGCAGCTGAATGCTGCACATGAGATAGCCCATGTCCTGCTGCGGGATGAAGCCCTTCGGAGTGGAGGCAAGTCCCCAATAGGTCAGCCCCATCAGTCCACCATAGACGATGAGCACGATGGCGCTCACCCGCAACAAGCCGCCGACCGCCCGCGTGTAATGCCGCGTCATGAAGGCGAATGCGGCGTTAAATCCGCGGAAAAACGACCGTAAAAGTTGATTCAGCGGCTTCCCGACCAACCAGCCCGCTACGGCGCCCGCCAGAGCGCAGGCCACTTTGACCGTCATCGGCAGGGCCGCCGGCAACCAGCGCTGCGACGCGAGTGAAGCCGGGAGCCAGTGGACCGCGCGCTCGATGAAAGGGACCGCCCACGACCCGAGATAAAACCAGGCGAGCACTGCCCCAGCGACGAGGTATGCGACCCGCGGCAAAGGCGGAGCGGCTTCTTTATCATGGGACCGCAGCAAGACGGCCGTGAGCGCCGGGCTCAGCGTTAAAGAGTTGAAGGCCGAAATGATCGTCGAGACGGCAATCGTCACGGCAAACTGCCGGAAAAACTGCCCCGTGATTCCCGAAATGAACGCGCACGGAACGAACACGGCCGAGAGCACCAGTCCGACGGCAATTACCGGCCCGGAGACCTGCTCCATTGCGAGCAGCGTCGCGTTGCGCGGCGACATTCCCTCTTCGATGTGATGCTCGACGGCCTCGACGACCACAATGGCGTCGTCGACGACGATCCCGATCGCCAGCACCAGGCCGAACAGGGTCAGGTTATTGAGACTGAAGCCGAATAACAGCATCGCCGCGAACGTGCCGACGATGGCCACCGGCACGGCCACCAGCGGAATGATCGATGACCGCCAGTTTTGCAGAAATAAAAGCACCACCACCGCCACGAGGATGATTGCGTCGCGGAGCGTCTTTTGCACCTCGCGGATCGATTCGCGCGTATACGGCGTCGTGTCGAAACCGATGGTGTAATCGAGTCCGTCCGGGAAGACCTTTTTGAGCTCCTCCATCTTGGCGATGACGCGATCGTGCGTGTCGAGCGCGTTGGCGTCAGGCATCTGGAAGATCGCCAGGAAAATGGCGTCGTGACCGTCGAGCTTGACGCTCACGTCCTCGTTCTTGGACCCCAGCACGACCCGGCCGACGTCCTTCACCTTGGTCATCGCCCCGACGGGCGACGTTTTGAGGATTATGTCCTCGAACTCTTGGATCGTCTTGAGCCGGCCCAACGTTGAGAGCGTGATTTGCGTCTGTTGTCCGTCGATCGAGGGCTGTTGGCCGATCGCGCCGGTGGCGACGGGACTGTTTTGTTCGCGGACCGCGGCCGCCACGTCGCTGGACGTCAGACTGCGCGACCCCAGCTTATGCGGATCGAGCCAGAGGCGCATGCTGTAATCGCGCTGGCCGAACAGAAAGATGTCGCCGACGCCGTCGACGCGCGCCAATTCGTCCTTCACCTGCAAGACGGCGTAATTGCTGAGATAGAGTTGGTTGTAGCGTCCCGACGGCGACGTGAGTGCGATGCCGCACAAAATGTCGGGCGAACGCTTGATCGTGGTGACGCCGGTCTGTTTGATCACGTCGGGCAGCGAGGGGATCGCCAGGCTCACCCGGTTCTGCACGAGCACCTGCGCCATGTTGAGGTCGATGCCGTGCTTGAACGTCACCATCAGGTTGTAGGAACCGTCGTTGGCGCACTGCGAGTTCATGTACATCATGCCCTCGACGCCGTTGACCTGCTGCTCGATGGGTGCCGCGACGGCCTCCGCCACGTCCTTGGCGCTCGCGCCGGGTAGTTGCAGGTGACCTGCACGGTGGGCGGAGTGACCGGCGGGAACTGCGCCAGGCCCAGATTGAAGACGGAGATTCCCCCCGCGAGCGTGATAACGATCGACAGCACCGCGGCAAAAATCGGCCGATTGATAAAGAACCGCGAAATCACGCGTGTCTCGACGTTTGAGGTTTAGTGCTCTTCAACCGTGGATGAAGGTTTCAGACGCGATCAAAACCGAGTTCTTGCGCATCCCTTTTCTCGATGCCTGAGGACCAGGCCCACGGCTCTGGAGGGCATGCTGAGGGGAAGGGCACGCCGACCAAAGCCGTGGACGAGGCACCCAGGGCACTTGGTTCGGATGGCTACTTTTCCGTGGGTTGGGGCGTCTCCGTTCGTGGCCGGGCCTTGCGGGGTTGTTGCGACGCATGCGGGTTGCCGATCGGCTGAGAAACTTTGGCAGCGCTGGCCTCGGCCGCTCGCGTCGGCATCGGTGCCAATTCCGCTTCAACCTTCACGCCCGGCCGCACCCTTTGCAGTCCCTTGACGACGACCTTTTCGTTGCGGTTCAGGCCTCCTTCGATCACGCGCATTCCGTCATACAGGCGGCCAGGCTGAACGGGCCGGTAACTCACCTCATTGGCGTCATTGACGACGTAGACGAACTTTTGCTCCTGGTCGCTGGCAATGGCCTCTTCGGCCACAAGCAGACGGGGCGTCGCTTCTCCCAACGGCAAGTGGCAGCGAACGAACAACCCCGGGCTGAGGAGCCCGTCATGATTCTCGAAGGTGCCGCGGACCCGCAACGTGCCCGTTCCGGCATCCACGCGATTGTCGAGAAAATTCACGAGGCCGTGGTGGGGAAAGCTGTCCTCATCGGCCAATCCGACCGAGATGGGAAATGCCGACTCCTGAACGTTCTTCATCGATCCGTTGTTGATGAGCCGGCGCACGGCGAGTAGCGTGCGTTCATCGACGTCGAAGTAAACGTACATCGGGTCCACCGAGACGATCGTCGTCAACAACGTTCCGCCGTTCTGTCCGGATTGCACCACGTTTCCCTCGGTCACCTCGTAGCGACTGACACGGCCGGTAATCGGCGAGCGAATCGTGGTGTAATCAAGGTCGAGTTGCTTGGCTTCGAGATCGGCCGTGTCGGCGGCCAAGGTCGCCTTCATGGAGTCTCGATCCGCCAGCACGCGGTCAAGATCCTCTTGCGTGGCGGCTCCGTTGGTCCGCAGTTTGTCGTAGCGACGCCAACTCGCCTCGTTGTGTTTCAACTGAGCATTGTCCTGCGCGATCTTGCCCTTGGCCTGATCGACCAGGGCCTTGTACGGGCGCGGATCGATCTGGAACAAAAGATCCCCCTGATTGACGATGGCGCCCTCGGTGAAGTGCAGGCTCTCGAGATAGCCCCAAACTCTCGCGCGCACTTCAACCGTCTTCACCGCTGAGGTTTGGCCCGTGAATTCGACGTAGTCGGCAACGCGTTTCAGAATCGGATAACTGACCGTCACCTTATTTGGCGGCAGTTGCATCGTTTGTGCCGGCGCACGGGTGCAACCGGCAGCGGCAACGCAGCAGCAGCATGCAATTCCCAAGACGCCGAGTGTTTTCATGGTCGAGTTCCGAAGCGTGTATCGGTAAAAGTACTTATCCGGCCTATGGATGCGTTTTCAGTTCTTATTAGCATTCACCGATGAGTGGGCGTTCACCAACTCACTCGATCAGGCTTCGATCAGTTCAAGCGCCTGGGGGTTGTAATGACGCCGAATCGCCTCCTCTTTGATGCCCATCCCGCGGAGTCCGAACCAAACCGCTTGTTCGACGAGCTTCCTCCGGCAGACCGCGTAATCAACAGCGGGGTTCGCCGGGAGCGATTGCATCGTGATCATTAAGGCCAAATGGTGCGTAAACCATCCGGAGAGATTTGGGCAGACCGGCCCTTCGTAAGCATCGCCTGCCGCGATTGCCGTTCGAATGCATTCGCTGACTTTGGGGACCCATTCGCTGCAAAGACGCCGCAGCGACAGCTTGGCAAATTCGCCATCCTGGGCAAGACTGCGAAGCATCAAGCGGTGCTGGATCGTCGGTTCATCTTCGCACGACTTCCAACCCTCGATGATCCGCGAAACCAGAAAGTGCACCATCAGCACCAGCGTTGAAACCGAGGCGTCCAGACCGGTAATCCGTTCGAGTCGACCCAGATCTTGCTGGTTCAGGGAGAGTTTCATCGCGGAAAAGAGGGCCTCCTTGTTCGGAAAATGCTTGAACAAGAGGGCCTCGGACACGCCGGCCGCATCGGCCAGTTCACGCGTCGTCGTCCCGTCAAATCCCTTTTCCGCGAAGACCCGGCGGACGTCGCGCAAGATTGCGGCCCGTCGCTCCTCGCTGGATAACTTACAGTTCGATTTTAAGGGTCGTAGCGCTCCGCCCATGTAGTAAGTTTATGCTTACTTACCGGGAGAGGCAATGGAAATTTGGCACGTTTTGCCCGTTCATCGCCCTGGTGCCTGGGAAATCTGCGATTGCGGCGCGAACGTTGCAGATTCAGGCGCGGGGCAAACTTAACCTCGAAGGAGGCAAGATCGTGATTCGCAAACTCAGCTCCGGCAAATATCGCCTTTATTCGCGGAAGACCGACCCGCAGACTGGGAAGCGGCGCAATCTCGGCACGTTCAATAGCCGCTCGGCGGCCGAAAAACACGAGCGGGCCGTGCAGTATTTCAAGCATCACGCGTGAAGACTGACCGATCCAACGCAGGCCTGGTACCGAACTCAAGGACGTTGTGGCCGGTACGCCACGCACGATCCAAATGCGCTGGACCTTCCGCACGATTGTTACCGTCCGCACTGCCCATGGCGGCGATACCTGAGAATCGGATGTGAAGCAGCTCAGCCGAATCCGCAAGGGAGTGTCGTGTCGGCTGAGCTAAGTTTTTCGGAACCGGCGAAGACCCACCGCTATCGTTACCGCTGGAACTTCGTAAACGCCAACGCGGTGCGGGCAGCCGGTGACCGATAAGTACGAGCATGAGCGAAATGCGCCCAAGGTTCGAGTTGCGTGCGGCGACTTCCAAGAGAAACCCTCTTGGATTCGTTCTGCCGTTTGTACTCCTCTTGGTCGTCGGCTCGACGGCAGGTTTCGCGCGAGGTCAGGACCTGCCCGGTCCCGGCCAATTGATTCCAGCGCCGGCTCCCGAGGCGCAAGCGGAATCATTCGCTCCTCCACCCGCTCAATATCAGGCTGTCCCTCCGCCCCCGGCACCGACTACGGTGCCTGGCACCGGCGTTCCCAATATTGCCGTCCCGGCCGCCGGGCTAAATGGCTATTGGATTGCCAGCAGTTGGAACTGCCGGCAGAGCGCGCCGCACGCCTGTCCGTGCGGCGATCTCCAGTTTTACTATCGCAGTTGCGACGGCCAAACGCAGTTGCTCAATCGTGATGCCTTCAATGCGTCGCTGGCGCCGGGGACACCGGTTTGCTTCGTTGTTCACGGGAGCTTCACCGATTGGAATTCGATGTTCAACGACTGCGTACCGCTCTTTAGCTGGATACGCAGTGCGGCCCCCTCGCGAGCCATGAACGTGGTGTTCTACACGTGGCCGAGCTCGGGACCGCTAACGTATGAGCCGCACATCGACGTGGCCGTTCTCGGAAAGCGTGCGAGCTTCAACGGCGTCTACCTGGGTGACCTGATCGCCCGAGTTCCGCCCGGACATCCCATTTGCATCATCGGCCATAGTCACGGGGCCCGATTGACAGCCGCGGCCCTGCACCTCCTTGGCGGCGGCGAGGTCGACAGCACTCATTTGACGAACTTTCCGCCGCCCGACCAACGCATTCGTGCGGTCCTCGTCGCCGGCGCGCTCGATCATCATTGGATGGACCCCGGGCAGCGCTTCGGATTCGCTCTGTGCCGCACCGAGTGCTTGATGTACCTGCGCAACGATCATGACATTGTGCTCACCTTTTATCCGCTTCGAAAAGCCTTTTCGCGCCGCGCTCTGGGCGAAAGCGGGTTGACCCGGCGTGATCACGAGCGTCTGGGTTATCTCAACTCGAAAGTCGTCGAGCTGGATGTGACCAACATGGTGCATTTGGGCCACATGTGGAATCACTACTACACGCACCCTGAACTCGCCTCCGCCATCGAGCCCTTCGTATACTTCAACGACGGTCCTGGCTTCATTCTGCCGGCCGCTGCCGTGTCGGCGTCGACATCAAACGGGCCCGTGGAAAAGGAATCGCGCCGCGGGTTCTTTCGCTCGCGCTTTGTCAAAGCGGCGCCAGGCGAATAGCTGACGAAAGGTCAGTTGGTTCGTCCCATTCTTGGGCTCTTCCCCGCGTTTCTCGTTGGTGGACAGGCTTCCGCGCATGTGCGAGAGTAGATAGGTTCGGCTTCTGCCATCCCGCCTCGCTCTCCGCCGCCCCGGAAGCACGTCATGCCGTCCGCTTGTCGCTTGAGAACTGATCCCTTAAGCCGTTATTTCGCGATCGCCCTGCTGACAATGGCCTGCACCGTTGTCGGCGCCCCGGCAAACGAGAATTCCAAATCGATCGGCGCCAAAAAGGTCGCTCGACCGACGACAAAAGGCGGATCGTCGTTCCCGAATGTGGAGATTCATCGGCCGACGCTGCCGAAGGCGATCGCAGGTTCTGGTCTCTCCAACCCGATCGATCTTCTGCTGCAAGCACACTTGAAATCGCTCGGAGTTGAACTCGGGCACAGCGTGCCGGACACGGTCTTTGCCCGTCGCGTCTATCTGGATTTGATTGGCTTGCTGCCATCGCCATCGGTGCTTGATCATTTTGCCGCCGATTCGCGGCCCGATAAGCGAACGCAACTTGTTCGTCGCCTGCTTGATCAGCGTGCGGACTACTCCATTCACTGGCTGGCGTTTTGGAACGACCTGCTGCGGAACGAATATCGCGGAACCGGGTTCATCGACGACGGCCGTCGCCAGATCACCGGCTGGTTGTTTCGCTCGCTTTACGACAACGAGCCCTACGATCGCTTTGTGCACGAGCTCGTCAGCCCCGTGAAGGGTGCCGAAGGATTCGTCAAAGGCATCGAATGGCGAGGCGTGGTCAACGCCAGCCAGCGACGTGAAATGCAGGCCGCACAAACGACGGCCCAGGTTTTTCTGGGCACGAATCTCAAATGTGCCAGCTGTCACGACAGTTTTGTGAGCCAGTGGACCTTGGCCGATTCGCATGGCCTGGCGGCGGTCTTCGCCGAGGGACCGCTCGACGTTTATCGATGTGACAAGGCAACCGGCGAACACGCACGGGCCGTCTTTCTGTTCCCGGAACTGGGCACGATCGACGCCGACGCTCCGCGATCCGCGAGGATGAAGCAACTCGCAGATCGGATCACGGATCCGAAGGACGGACGACTGGCGGCGACCGTCGTGAATCGATACTGGGCCCGTCTGCTGGGCCGCGGGCTGATCGAGCCCTTGGACAACATGGAGCAGGAATCGTGGAATCCCGATCTGCTCGATTGGCTGGCCGCGGATCTCGTCGACCATCACTACGATCTCAAACGCACGTTGGAAATTATCTGCACTTCGAAGACGTATCAACTCCCCTCAGTCGGCGAGCCGCGGCCCGGAGAGACCATTTCCGCCTTTCGCGGCCCGACGGTGCGGCGGATGACGGCCGAGCAATTTGTCGACGCCGTGGCGACGCTTACCGGTGTGTGGCAGTCGCCGACGGGCGATTTGCTCAAAGTGGACGGCCGCGGACAGGGAGGACAGGTCGGAGCCGTGCGCGACGTGCTGCGGTCCAAGAAATCGCCCGACTCTGAACGGGAAGTCGCCCAGGTTCGAGCCGCCCTGGCAATGGATGACGCGCTGTCGCGAGCCTTGGGAAGGCCGAATCGCGAACAGGTCGTCACTCGGCGCGACACGCTCGCGACGATGCTGCAAGCACTCGAATTGGTCAACGGAACGACTCTCGATGCCGTCCTGAATCGCGGCGCTCGGCGCTGGATTAAGGAAGGACGACACGAGCCGTCGTCCATCGTCGAGCGCACCTATCGTTTGGCAATCGGCCGCAATCCCAGCGCCGCGGAAGAAAGCACGGCCGCTTCCATCGTCGGCGCTCAACCGACGGTTGATGGAATTCACGATTTGCTGTGGGTCGTCGTGATGCTGCCGGAATTCCAGTTGATTGACTAACGCAGTGATTTCGTAGGGCGAGCTGCCAGCTTGCCATTTTTGAGCTGTGCGCGAGCGTTCCAAGGCAAGCTGGCAGCTTGCCCTACGAGGTGGGGACCGAGATGAACACTCCCAATCGCCGCGACTTTCTGGCGACGGCAAGTGCCGCACTGCTCGGCACGCTGGCGGCCGGCCGTCCTCGAATCCTCAAAGCTGCGGAGGGCAAAGAGGAAAAAATCCGACCGACCGCCGACTGCGTCGTCGTGTTGTGGATGGCCGGCGGCATGGCGCACACGGAGACGTTCGACCCCAAACGCTACACGCCGTTTGAAAAAGGACTCGAATCGAACCGCGTCTTGAGCACGTTTCCGTCGATTCCCACGGCTGTCGACAATATCCGCATCTCGCAGGGTCTCGAAAAGATTGCGTCCGTGCTCGATCGCGGAACGTTGATCCGCACGCACGTTGCCGCCGACATGGGGAAGATTCTTCATTCGCGGCACCAATACCATTGGCACACCGGCTACGAGCCGCCGCAGACCGTTGCCGCTCCGCACATCGGGGCGTGGATCGCGCAGGCAAAGGGCCCGCAAAATCCTGCCCTCCCCGCGTACATCGACATCGGTCAACGTTACGACGGCAACGGCGAGGCGGAGGAACTCAAAGCATTTCAAACCGGAGGGGCGCTCGGCAGTCAATACGGGCCCTTCCGCGTTCCCGATCCGCAACAAGCCGTGCTCAGCGTCCGGCCCCCGGCCGGCATGAGCGAAAAACGCTTTCGCCACCGATTCGAGACATACAAGAAGCTCTTGGCGGAAAGTCCCGTAGCCCGGCACGGCAGCGATTATCAGCGCGAATCGCTCGAGCAGTCGTTGGAGAATGCTCACAGGCTCATGAATGCCCCGGCCGCCAAGGCCTTTGATTTGTCGCTCGAACCGCGCAAGAACTATGACACGTACAACACGGGGCGGTTTGGTCTGGGCTGCCTGCTCGCGCGTCGCCTGGTCGAATCCGGCGCACGATACATCGAGGTGTCGACCGAATACGTGCCTTTCCTCGGCTTCGACACGCACGACAATGGCCATACACGCATGGCGGCCCTGAAACAGATGATCGACGTCCCCATCCGCGAACTGATTCTCGACCTCGAATCGCGGGGCCTTCTCGATCGCACGCTGGTCGTTTTGGCGAGCGAGTTCAGCCGCGATGTGATGGTCGAAGGCAAACCCGACAAGCCGGTTCCCGACCAGGTCGCACAACCGGACCGAATGACGGAGCTCAAGCACTACGGGATGCATCGGCATTTCACCGGCGCGGGCTCCGTCCTGCTCTTCGGCGGCGGCGCGAAGCGCGGTTTTCTCTTCGGCAAGACAGCCGACGAACGGCCCTGCACGTCGATCACTCGCAAAGTGACGGTGACCGATCTCCACGCGACGATCTATCGCACGCTGGGCATCTCGCCGAAGTACGGCATCGAAGTCGAGCAGCGCCCCTTCTACGTCACCAAGGACGGCGTTGGCCAGCCGGTGATGGACGTCCTCGGAGCTTAGTTCGCTGTCGCCCGGCAACCGGCCCGGCTCCAGCTCTCACTTAAATGGAGAAAGCGAAGCAGATTCTTTGCTACCAGGTCGCGTCGCTTGAATCCGCCGCAATGGCGGAAAGACAAGACAGCAAGAAATACGAAATGCAGTTATCCGCAGATTTCGCAGATGGACGCAGATTTTGAAATTCAAATCGGCCGAAATCTGCGGATCTGCCTTGTTTTCTTGGTGTCTCTGTGGCTTGGTGGTAAATACTTTGAATTGAATTCCCAGGCAGCTCACTTCGACTCGAAAGGACACCCCAAGCATGAACCAACGCGCACTGTTGGTTTTCGGAATTCTTATGAGTCTATTGCCGTCGCACCTCCTGCGTGGCGAAGAGCCGGCTCACTTTCACCACGTGCGCTCAACGTGCGCGACGCCGGCAAGTCGATGCGGTTTTATCAGCGGATGTTCGGGGCGGTTCCCATCAAGTATCGCGGGAATCCCGACTCGGTTTTCGTCGAGCGCTCGTTCTTGCTGTTTAACACGGTCGAACAACCGCCCGACGGTGCGCTCAATACGGCTATCTGGCACATCGGATGGGGCGGCGTCGACATGCGGGCAGAGTACGACTGGTACCGCAAACACGGGGCACAGATTCAGACGCCGCTCAGCCCGCTACCGGGTGCCGACAATTATTACTTCTATCAATACGGCCCGGACAAAGAACTCATCGAGATCAACACGATGGGACATCATCGCTTCGCTCACGTGCACCTCTTCGCGACCGACGTCAACGCCACCTGCAAGTGGTATCGCGACCACCTCGGCCTCAAGCCGCGCTTGGGCGAGCGGCCGAAACCGGCCGGGAATATGGCCACGCTCGACAAGATTTGGCTCAACTTCATGCAGTGCGACAATGTGCTGATCATCGTCTTCGGCAAACCGGACGTGACGCCCCCTCCCCCCTGGTGGCCTGAGCCTCCACTCAAAAAGCTCGAACCGACAAAGGGCCGGCCCATCGACCACCTGGCCTTTTCGTATCCCAAGATCGAGCCCGTTTACGAGGCGATGAAGCGCTCGGGCGTCATAATCACGCAGGACATCAAGACGGACCCCAAGTACCATTTCAACAGCTTTTTCGTCGAAGGCCCGGACGGCGTTTCGATCGAAATCGTCGAAGAGAAGCCGGTGCCGGAAGGCATCTGGGAGTGAAGCGATCCCGTCGGAATCCGGCGCCTCCGGCAGCAACTGGGTGAAAGTACTTACTTGAATGGCAGTTGCCCGTCTGTTCTAACTGTTTGAGATTCCGCCCGAGTCGGCGTCTGGTGACCTGACCTTGCGCCAGCCAAAGGCGATTTCGCTTGTTCAATATTCGACTCTCTTGGAGACGAGCATGACACGCATGACGGGGCGATCCGCGCGACTGTGGCCTCTCGGGGGCGTTGCCCTGCTTGTGTGGATGGCGGGCCCGGCTTCGGCAGACCCCGTCAACGTGATTTTCACGATCGATGCCTCGCAAAGCACCGAAACGTTTTCGGGGAACGACAACAGTTACGGTCCGATTGTTGCCGCGTCTCCGGGAAGTCTCTCGACGCCCATCAGCGGCAACTTCATCGTCAGCTTCGATCCGACGACAGATACTCCGACATCAATCCAAATTGCCGGTAGCAATCCCAACAACAACAACGGCTTTTATCAGTTAGCCAACAGCCAGGCGAGCGCCGCGCCGTTCGGCACCCCGGCCAATTTGGCGGGCAACGTCAATGGCGGCGATTTGCCCTTTGCGCTCCGCAATCTGGTTTACAACTTGAACAGCCCCGTGCTCACTCCCGCGAGCGGCTCGGGCCTGTCACAGACGTTTACGGCGACGAGCACAGTTTTCAACGTGACAGCAGGTGGCATCGATTACCAGACCCCGACGAGCGGGGGCCCGCGTTCTTCGTCCTATGTTGGGGCAACGGATCATTTGACGACGGGGACTTGGACTCTGAGCGAATCAGCGGCCGGTTCGGGGCAGTGGACGCTGACGGAAAACTCGGCATACACCTACAGCTATAACAACGGCTACAGCTCGGGGACCTTGACCGCCTCGGCTGCGATTGTCGCCGATGCCAGCTACAGTACCGCGAACGTGGCGAGCGTCCCTTCGGGGTCGCAAACCGTCACGGTGACGGGAAATACCCCGGGCGCTGCGGTGACAGCCAATCTCCCGACGGCCTCGAGCGGCGGCACCTTAACGGTGCAGCAGGTCCCCGGTATCACCTCTCTGACGCAGGCTGCCGTTACGGCCGGCCAAAACAATCCTGTGTTCGCTTTGTCGACCGGCTCAGTGTCCATCGGGGCTCCGCAGATTTGGCAAGTCAATTACAGCGGCAACCTGAACGGTGGACTTGCCACGTTGACCTTCGATTTCGACCCGACCACCATCCCCTCCGGAACGCTGCTCTCCAGTTTGGGAATCTGGCATTTCAACTCCGCTCTGGATCAATGGCAGTTTCTGACGGGGCCGATCGTCGACTCCTACGCGACGCTGGGCTACGACACGATCACCATTCAAACGTCGAGCTTCTCGCCGTTTGACCTGGGTGCGGCCCCAGCGCCTGAGCCGGCAACACTCACGCTGGCTGCCATGGGTCTCCTGCCCCTGCTCGGTCGTTTGGGCCGACTCCGGCGACGGACCGGCGATCGCCGCGTTTCGTAGCCGCGGCAGGGACAGCTCGGGACCCTTGTTTGAGCCGGCCGCAAGGACCGTCCAAAGACCTTCAACCTTTCGGTCCCCTCGTTGTTTATGCTGGAAGGTATGCACCTTCCGGAACTTAATTGGATTTGGTCATTTGCCGCAGTTGCGCTGTCGTTGTTTGCAGTGAATGCGGTGGTCTCCCTCATTGCCTCCAAGGGGGATGTCCGCCAATGCCTGGGCGTTTGGCGATTCGTTTGTTTCGAGGGGTTCGGTCGGTTGACACAAGCGTTTCGCGGGCCGCAGCAAGAGCCCGACCCCTTAGCGACCGCGAGGCAACTCTCGGACGTGCTGCAGATCCCGCTGATCGACGCCGAACTCTCGCTGGGACTGAGCCGGGCCTTCTTCAACCCGACTGGTGATCTGAGCTTGAACAGCGAAGCCGTCGAGCTGCTCCGCGCTCCGACTCCACGCAACGAAACCTGGCGAGCCCGCGCCAGCGAGTGCTGTCGAAGATTGAGCGCTCATTCCTAGAGCCGCGGCTAAGCAGGAGGATTTTGGATTCAATCTAAAATCGGCAATCCAAAATCCAAAATCGCCATTGTTGGATGTCTCGATCCGGACGCCGCGCGCTGTCCCAAGAGCCCGAACCTCGCGAGCTTGTCGCTCAAAAGCCCGGCAGGGCGAAGGAAAATAGCCCCACGATTCATCGTGGGGTCAGGATGCCGTGAGGATCAGAAAAGTCCCGCCAGGGACGACAGAAGCATTCGATTGATCGCTCTGTCGCCCCTGCCGGGGCTTTTGACGTTCGCGCGACTGGCACCCATTGCTAAAAGCAATGGGCTATTGTCGGATGTCCCTACCGGGACAGAATTCCGCAATCCCACTCGCTAGCCTCGACGCGAAAGCAGAGCCGCGTTCAGCTCGCGAATCGCGTCGGCCAGCTTGGGGCTCTTCGCTTTGGCCGCGAATGTCTTTAGCAATCGCCGGGCGTGATCGCTGGCCTTGGTGTGACCGGCGACAAGAGATTCCAATCCGACCCGCATATCCGTCTTCGGCTTCCAGTTTTTGACGAGCAGCGCAATGTTGTCATCCCACGCGGGATTGCGGCCGGCTAAATCGGTGAGCACCGCGAGGTAGAGCAGCGGATCAATGTCTGAACTCTCTCGGACGGTCGTCTGCAAGATCCATTGAGGTGAAAAATATTGATTGAATTGGAACGGATAATTCTCGACCTGATTTGGCGGTTCCTTTGGCGATCCCAGCTCAACGGCCACCTTGATCGTTCCGTAGGGATCGCGGGTGGCCAGCGAATTTGTTTCATTGCGGGACGACGGTACAAATTCTTGTTGCCGCATCAACTGCAGATCGCGCGCCTTTCAAAGCCGATTCAAGCTGCTGCCGTGTCGCGGCGACCGCCCGTGAGCGGGGATAACCCGTCTTCACAAAGTCGGGGATCTCACCGGTCACACGCACAATGTCGGTTAGCATCGCCGAGGGCGATGCGGGAAGCAGATTCTCGGCGGATTGATCCGTCGTGCCTTGAGCATCCGACGAGTAATAGGCCCGCAATTGCTGCGTTAACAAGGCGGCCGTCTCTTCGGCCGGCCAGGAGTCGCCGTTGGAGTACAAGACCAAAGGCAGGTGCATCCACCCGACAACGTCCCGTGCGGCGAACCGATAAGGA
The DNA here is from genome assembly GCA_963752185.1 of uncultured Planctomycetaceae bacterium. GTDB lineage: Bacteria > Planctomycetota > Planctomycetia > Planctomycetales > Planctomycetaceae > DASPSM01. The sequence goes on from CAVVXK010000002.1 coordinate 426,408, forward strand.
GGAGCCATGTGTTGTCTGAGACATTCATTTGCCGCCGCCAGCGCCGGAGCAAACCATCGTCCAAAATCACGCCGCCTTTCCGCGGCGACCTTGGGACCGTAGGTGGTGTTCCCGCCACCCGTCGAGAAGTTGACGAACTCGTACAAACGCCGATCGTCGCGGACAACCGAGTCGAGAATCAACCGGGCCGTCGTCTTTTGCACGCTGGGCGGCCAGCCCCCCTTCGGCTCGGATTTGAGGACCCCCAGGAGATCCGACCTCATCAAGTTCGTAGTTGGTGAGTCGCCGGCGGCCCGCAATCCATCTCCAAGCTGGTTAATCGCCGATATCAGCGACTCGATCTGTCCCAGCCAGTCGTCTTGGTCGTAATTCAAGCGCACGATGAGGCACAGGGCCGTCCAATCCACTCCCGTCACGGGCACATCGAGCTGCCGGAAAATGCCCCGCGAGGCTTCACGGTCCTCCGCGATGACGGAGTGTGCCGCACCTCTCAGCAGCGAGGCGGCGAAGGCGCCGCGTGGGCTAGGCCCCGAGCGCACCGCCGCGCTCAGTTCGTCCGCGAGGAGTCCCGCTCCCATGGCGCGAATGTCCTGGTTGACGAGCTCCTGGAATCGAGAGAAGGCAGCGTGGAGAGTTTCACGAGAGGTGGAATCCGGCGGGTTTTGTAATCGGATCGGACGTCCTCCGCGCCGGATCCAAATATCACCACCGTTATTTTCGCCTTTCTTGATCTGCCAGTGCGGAGCCGCCCGTGGGAGGAGACGTGGCCGAGGCCAAGGCAAAGTCGATGACCTCATCACCAAAGCTCGCGCGGACGATCTCCGCGCCGACGTCGAGAATCTTCGACAGGTGATCTTTGGGCGGAGACTGCGCGGCCAGCGTGACCAGCGCGATTGCCTCCTCGAGCTTGGCCACCGGCGACGTCTCATGCGCGAAGATCCTCTGCCACTCCCCTGCAGAGGCACCTTGGTACACGGGAATATCGGAAGCGTTCGCGGCCGTGGGGTTTGAGTCGTTCGCGGCGGCCGACGTCGGCGCGGTCTGGGCAGCGCGCGATTCGAGCTGTGCGTTGGACCCCGATTGCGGCGAGACCGGCACGTTAAGTTCGCGCACAGCGCTGACCAGAAAAGGACTCTTCGCCTTGGTCATCATTTTCTGCAACAGCCGACGGGCCTGCTCGCGGGCCTTGAGGTGACTGGCAAACAAGTTCTCCAGTCCACGCCACATGTTCGTCCCAGGCCGCCAGGTTTTTACCAGCGATGCGATCAGAATATCTTGAGCCTGGCTATTGCCGGTCAGGTCGGCCAAGATCGCCAACAGGAGGAGTGGATCGACCTCGTTGTAATTGGCGGCATCCCAAATAATCTGCTCGGGCGTGAAAGGCGTCATGACGAAACCCTGGGCCTGGACTTTTTTCGTCACTGCGGGCGGTTGCACTGCCAGCTTGATGACGGCATAGGGATCGTTGCTGAATAAGTTGTGGAAATTTGACTCCGGAACCTGCGGGCCGTTCAGGCTCTGATCGATGGCCTTGACCGCAGCTTCAAAGCGTTCCCATTTTGCGATCACTGACCGGGGCTTGGGGTGGCCCTTTTTCACAAAATCGGGGATCTCGCCCGTAACCCGCACGATTTGGGTCAGCAACATGGCCGGCGATGCGGGAAGAAAGTCGCCGGCCGACTGGACCATCGTGTCGTTGGGGTTATCCGCGTAGTAGGACCGCAACTGTTTCGTGAACAAGGTGATGGTTTCGTCGACGGGCCATTTGTCCCCGTCCGAATAGACCCAGAGCGCCAGCTCCACTGATTCCGCCGCCTCGCGTACGGCGGCGCCGTAGGGCGGGTCCAGGTGCTGTTGCAGAAAACCGTTCGCGACGCCCAGCCATTGATCGAGGAACTGCCGCGATTTCTCGCGCATTTGAGAGACATATTGCGGGTCGTAAATGACTCGGAACTCTTCGGCGCTGGAATTCTGCTTCGTCGAGAAGAAGTCGAGGCCCGTAATGCCATAGAACGAGTGAGGCCCCGAAACAACTCCATCCAGAATCAGGCTGGCGATCGTGCGCCGCACGGACGCCGGCCAGCCCCCTTTGGGCTCGACCTTCAGGGCCTCCAACAGATCGGACCTCAGCAGCTCTGCGGTGTTCGTGGTCGCGCTTGCTTGCAACTGGCCCCTCAGTTGATCGACCTCCGACGCGATCCGCTGTGCCTCGTTGTCGGACGCACCGTCGACGTAGCCCACGCGAACGAGCAGACAAACGGCGTTCCAATCGATCCCCGTCGGTGGGGCGGAGCCGCTCGGTAACTCGCGAGGCTGATCACCTCGAGGTCGCCGGATCGACTCCTGTCCTCGCCACCACGCGAAACGGTCATCGCTGCGGAGCACGATTTGCGTTGCTTCCGGATTCTGCTGAATCGTCAAACGTGCAGGCACCCTCAACAGCGAGGCCGCAAAGGCAGCGCGTGGGCCGGGCCCTTGACGCATAGCATCGCTGAGTGCGTCAGCCAACGGCTGCGCGGGGATATTGCGCAAATCATGATTCACGAGATCCTGGAACCGCGAATAGGCACTGTAGACGTCTTCTCGATTGTCCGAATCGCGGGGAACTGCCACTCTGCCCCCTCTGCGATTGAAGCGAGCATCGGGCAGCGAGATGTATCGCTCGCCCGACTTCTTGATTTGCCAGCGCGGAGCGGCAGTCGGGGGCTTGGTCGGATCGGCCAGTGCGAAATCGATCACGCCGTCCCCATAGCTGGCATGCACGATCTCCGCGCCGACGTCGAGGATTTTCTGGATGCGCTCCTTCGGCGGAAACTCCGCGGCCAGCGTCACCAACGCCACAGCCTCGTCGAGTCTTGCGGTCGGCGAGGTTTCCACCGCAAACATCTGCTGCCATTCCCGCTCCGACAGGCCTTGATACAGCGGCCCCGTAGTGCCGGAAGCGGAGTCAGCAGCGAAGGGATCGTCGCCCTTCGATTCGGGACTCGTCTTCGCGGTTTGGGCATCCCGAACCTTATCGGAGGACGGGGTCCGTGTGATCCGCGCGATGGTCTGTTCGCCCCGCTTCAGCGTAATCCGATCGGGTTCGATGGCGATCCCGTCGTGCGCCGGCAAAGCGGACGCGATAGGCGCCGGCCCGCAGAGTCGTTTCGTTGACGCCGCGCTGGATTTGCAAAGCGTGCGACTGGTTCTGATCGTTGACCAGTTCAACGCTCACGTTATCGACTTCGGATTCGATCTTCAGCGTCCCCTCGGGCGTCTTGAGCAGAATCGTGACGCCGAACACAACCGCTCCGACGAAAGCCGCGGCGGCCAACCACGCCACGATCTTGCGCCCGGTGCCGCGACGCGGAGGCTTTGGTTCAAGTTGTGGCGCGATAGGGAGCGGGCGTTTCTCGGGAACTGCGATGAGCCCGGTGCGGAGTAATTCCGAAAGAGAGCGCTGTGCGATGGCGCCGCTCGAGGGGGCCGCTCCCTCCTCCGTTGCGTTTGTCCGTGGCGTGACTTCCGAGTCACGCGTTCGGCACAGCTCGTCGACGCGCGCCGCCAGGTTGCCGCCGGCCCACGTCGACAGGGTCCGAGCCACGCACTCCGCCGATTCGGGCCGCTGCGCCGGATCGCGGCTGAGCAGGCGCGAGATGAAGTCGTCGAGTTCAGGCGGCACATCGGCCCGCAGCGAGCGCACGGGGGGCGGCTCCTCAGCCACGAGCGCCCGCAATTGCGCCAACAGCGAACCTTTGGAATGGTCGCCGTGCGGTGGCCGGCCCGTCAGGAGATAAAACAGGGTCGCACCCAGGCCGAACAGATCGACGCGGGGGTCGAGCCCACGCTCGCAATCCGCCTGCTCGGGAGCCATGTAATCCAGCGTCCCGAGGAGCCGTCCCAGTGACGTATCGCGGCTCTCGGTCGAAAGCTCCGTGAGATGGGCCAGGCCAAAGTCGAGCAGCTTCGCCCGCCCCTGTCGATCGATCATCACGTTCGACGGTTTGATGTCGCGATGGATCGTTCCCGCCCGGTGCGCGGCCGCCAGCGCCTCGGCAATTTGGCGGCCGGCCTCGCAGGCTTCGGCGACCGTCAGCGGTCCGCCGTCGCGCACCATGCGGGCCATGTCGACCCCGTCGATCAATTCCATGACCAGGTAAGCCGCCCCGTCGATGCGGTTGGCGTCGGTGGCCATCACAATGCCCGGATGGTGCAGCCCGCCGAGCACGCGGATCTCCCTCTCAAAGCGTCGCCGCGCTTCGGCCGTCGCCATCAGCCGCGGACTGAGCACCTTGAGGGCCACCAGTCGCTCCAACTGCCGATGACGGGCCCGATAGACGACCCCCATTCCGCCGTGACCCAAGACGCCCAACAGTTCGTACGACGAGAACTCCGCCGCCGCTTCGGGGACGCGGGGAGCGGGCGCCGGAGCGGTTGTTGCCGGTTCCAACGGCCCGCCGCGCAGCTGATCCAGCCAACCCGGCGGCTCCGCCTGCGCCTCGACGGAGAGCGCCCCTGCCAGGGGCAGGTGCCGCATGAGGCTGTCTTCGGCGGAATCGCACTGGCCAAGCGAGTCCTCGCAGGCGGGGCACAGCGCGTAGGTGCCGCTCGACATCGTCGCTGGCGTCGTCATCCAGATCGCCGATCGCGTACCGCCGCAAGAGCTGTTGGGACGGGCATTCGACTGTCATGCGAGTCGCTCCGAATTGAGGGTCGGCACTCAACGTCGTTAACGCTCTTACAGTTTCCGGGTGCCACGCCCACGGCTTTGCGTGGGCGTGCCCATGAACTTAAGACGGGAACGTCAAACGGATTCGCACGCCCACGCAAAGCCGTGGAGCGTGGCACCCCGACCCAGACGTCGTGACGTCCCTCGTACCCAAGCCTGCTTGGGCACGAGGACCAACGAGAGCCAAATGCGAGAGCCGGAGAGGCCTCCTATAAGATCAATCCGGGGGTGTGACGCGCTCTGTTGAAATTTTGCAAAACCGAATTTGTCGCGGCCCCTCTGCCGGGCGCTCTATACTGAGAGAAATAGGGGCGAGACATGGTGCCGGCCGCGCAGACCGAACACGACTCGAGCGATCTCAGCCTGGCGATTCGCCTTCGCGCCGGCTCGTCGGATGCGTGGCGCGAGCTGGTCGATTTGTACGGTCCGCTGGTCGATAGCTGGTGCCGGCGGTCGGGCTTGTCGATCGAGGCCGTGCGCGCCGACGTGGGCCAGGACGTGTTCCTCGCCGTGCACCGCGGGATTTCCCGGTTCGATCCGACGCAACCTCAGGCCACATTCCGCGGCTGGCTGTGGGTCATTGCACACAACGCAATCCTTAAATGGCGCCAGCACCACGATCCGCCGGCCGGAGGCAGCACGGCCCAGCAACGCCTGGCGGAGATCCCTGCTCCCTGGGAAGTCGAATCGGGGGACGCCCCTTCGACCCCGGACGAATCGGCCGCGCTCTTGCGACGGGCGCTTGACCAGATTCGACCGACCATCGAGCCGCAAACTTGGGAAGCCTTCTGGCAGACGGCCGTGCTCGGCCGAGCAGCCCCCGACGTTGCCGACGAACTGGGCCTCACCGCGGCAGCCGTGCGACAGGCGAAGAGCCGTACACTCAGGCGGCTCCGCCGGCAACTGGGAGAGGCTTAGGTTTGAGCCGCGCGAAAAGGTGTTTTTTTTCAGAGCCCCGACCCGCGCGGCGCGGCGGGTGTCCCTGGCCGGGGTTGAGTCCCTCGGGACCTGTTCGCTTGACGCGGTGTTAGGTCACTTTGGCGTCTCTCCGTCCGGAGAAACCAGGCGGCCGGTGAGCACCGCCGGCGGTTCGAGCGTGATAGTTCGCTGCCGCTCCTCCGGAATCGGCTTGAAGTGCAGTAACTTGCACAGCCCGACATAGCCGCGGGAGATCAAGCGCGCGCGGCGGATCCGCGCCAGCCAAGCGTGAGATCCTGACTGGATACTCACGGGTCGCGCGATCCTCCCACAGCGGTTTGCCGCGCGGAAGACCCGTCGCGAAGCGTTACTTCTTCTCCAACTCCTTGAGCAGCTTCTGAAAGTCGGGCCGTTTGCGGATCGCTTCGAGGTCCGTATCCGTTCGCATGTTCGCCGCGTCGCGATAGCCGGCCGATACCGCTCGGTTGAGCGTCGCCATGGCTTTGTCGGCCGTGGCACGGACTTCGTCCGCCTTCATGCCGGAGCCTTCCACGCTGCCAGCCGCGACCAGCCGGGCCTGGCCACAGGCCAAATTGTAAATTTGCGTCGGCGACGGGCTCGCGACGCTCTCGAACATTTTCACGGCCGCTTGCAGCGATTTGACGGCGGCGGCGGGATGCTTGCGATCGAGTTCCAGGTCGGCTTGAGCCGTCAGTCCCGAGAGCAGTTCCCTCAGCACCTGAGGCTCATTCGGGGTCTGTTTCAGCAGGTTCAGCAGGTTGTCGATCGCCTTCTGAACAACAGCCAGGGCCTCGTCGAACTTGCCCTGTCGCCGCAGCGCCGTGCCAATCGAGAGCGATGCGCCGGCAAGATCGAGCTGGTACAACAGCACACCCGGGTGCTCGCGGATCATCTGCTCGCAGGCTTCTCGCGTCGCGCTCAGGACCTTCAGTGCGTCGGCGGGCTTACCCATCGCCTCGAGAGCGCTCGCCAGATTCGACCGGGCTCGCAGCAGATAGTTTCGAAACTGGGCATTCTCGGGATGGGCGGTCACGAGCTTTTGCAGAATCTCGATGGCCCGCTCATATCCGAGCCGGGCCTCCGGCAACTTGTGTCTCTCCTTGTTGATGATGGCGACATTTCCCAGGGTGGAGGCGAGCTCCAACGCAATGAACGGGTTGTCCGAGTGCTCACGCACCAAGCGCTCTTGCAACGCCTGGGCCCGGTCATAAGCCGACAGGGCCGCATCCGTCTTCCCGAGTGCTCCGCTCAGAAGTCCGACGTTGTACAGGGCGCCCGCGACGTGGCGGAGACCCTGGACGTCATCGGGTTCGACCCGGCTGATCTCCTCCCGCAGGGCGACGACGGCTTCGGTCGCCGACAGGGCTTCCGGAGTACGATTGAGCGCATAAAGCGGTCCTGCCATGCGATTCCAGGTGGTCGCCAGCGATCTCTTGAAGGCGATGTTCGTCGGGTGATCGCCGACGAGCTGCAAACCGAAATCGCGGGCGCGCTGCAAATTCGCAAGCGCCTCGGCAGTCCTTCCGAGATCGTTCTGTGAGGATGCCAGGGTGCCGAGCGCATCGACTCGGGCTTGCTTGAACCGTGTGACGGAAGGATGGACCTGGATCATTTTCTCAACGAGCGCCAGCCATTTGCCATAAACCTCAACCGCCTGATCCGGAGCGCCTTTGAAATCGTAAATGGCCCCCTGGCGGTGATAGGCCTGGGACAACTGCGTTTGACAGCCAACGTCGGCGGGGTGAGGCGCAAAAGCCCTTCTGCGATTTGGCGGGCCGTCTCGGCGGAGGCCAGAGCCTCGGGAAGCCGGCTGCGCTGCCCCGTGAGGACTTCGCTTATTGCCAGGTGCGTCCGGACAAGCGCTAGTCCAAGGTCGAGATCGTCCGGCTTTTGGCGGCGGCCTTCCTCGAGCACTCCTAAACCCTGTCGAAGACCTGCCAGGGCCCCGTCGACGTTTTCCTTTCGACTCTCGAGCTTGGCGAGGCCGTCGAGCGTTTTTGCCAGCGCCACGCGCGACTCGACGTCTTCGGGATGCTCACGAATCGCGGCTTCCCACATTTCCTTGGCACGTTCGAGCGAAGCGGAGGCCGCGGCCGTCATGCCCTTCGTGTCGCTTTGGAGCGCCCCGCGATCGCCGACTGCGTGCGCGAGTTGGGCCCGGAGCTTCGCGGCTTGCGCGGGCGGCGCCTCGCGAACCAGCGCCTCCAAAAGGGCATCGGCTTCGTTGTACGCGGTGAGCGCGTCGGTCTGCGAACCGATGTCCGAGTCGATCGACGCGAGGTTCAAGTACGCGTCGGCCAGTTTGGCCTGCCCTTCCGTGCCGGCGTCTCCACCGGCCCGCAGATCGTCCCGCAGTTTCTGATAAAACGAAAGCGGCCCCTGTAAAAGCGTCTTGCGGAGCCCTTCGTTCTCCGGGCGGTTCTTCACGTCCAGATTGCCGTCGACCGCGGTGCGAAAATTCTCAACCGCGCCGACGGCCAACTCGACCCGCCGTTCCGCTCGGTCCCGCGCTTCGGCTAGCTGCGCATTCGATTCCTTCAGCTCGCGGTTTTTTGCAGCTAGCTCGCGCCCCGAGCTAACCTGCACCGCGTCCACCGCCAACAGCCCCAGCACCGCCGCGACCAGAGTCACAAGCGCCGTCGCCACGGCCGTGCGATGCTTGCGGATAAAGCGGCCCGCCCGCACGCGAGCCGGTTCGCGCCAAGCCGCGACAGGCTCGTCGGCCAGCCAATGCTCGACGTCGCTCGCCAGCTCCGCGCACGACGGATAACGATCCTTCGGAGCCAGGCTCATGGCCCTGAGGCAAACCGCGTTCAAGGCCGGCGAGACGGACTTGTTCCGTTCCCGCGGCGGCACAAAATCTCCCGACTGGACCTTCGCGAGAATCTTGGCGATCTTCGGCCCTTCGAATGGCTCCGCGCCGGTCAGAATCGAGTACAAGGTCGCACCGAGACTATACACGTCGCTGGCCGGTCCTGTGTCACTGATCCGCCCGGACGCTTGCTCGGGGCTCATGTACGCCGGCGTACCGATGGCCGAGCCCGGTAGCGTTTCGGAGGAGCCAGAGCTGGAGCCGGACGAAGGAACGAGCGTCGGTTCATCGGGTAGCTCCGTCGGCTCGCGATGCCCCAAGGCCTTGGAGAGCCCCCAGTCCACGACCAGCGTTTCGCCATGTTTGCCGAGCATGATGTTGCTCGGCTTCAGATCGCGATGGATGATCCCGCGGCTATGCGCGTAACCGATCGCATCGCAAACAGCGATGAACCGCGCCAGCAACCGCCGCAGTTCGATCGGCTTTTCGATTTCTCCGCGCTTGCCCGCGGAGTAAAACCGTTCGATGGCCGCTTTGAGCGTCTCGCCGCGCACTAACCGCATCGCATAGTACGGCAGTCCATCGTGGTCGACTCCCAAGCCATACACCGGCACGATTCCCGGATGCTCGAGAGCCCCGGTGATCTCGCCCTCGCGGAGAAATCTCGCCCGACTATCGAGATTGCCCGCATGCCGCTCCTGCAAGCGTTTGAGGGCGACTTCCCGCTTGACCTCCCGATCCCGGGCGACAAACACCTCGCCGAGTCCACCAAAAGCATGCGCCCGCAAGACCTCGAAACGCGCGTCGGAGGGAGACGATTCCCCCATCGGCAAGGTCGCCTCTCCGCCGGCCCCGACCGGCGTGGCCCCTTCGGGAGTCGCCGGCAGACTGCCGCGTCCAGGCGTCGCCAGTAGGCTCGCTTCGACATCGGGATCGGCAAGCTGCGTCAGGTCTCTGTGCAGTCCGCCCGGCAGATGGACTGCGGCCAGGCTTTGCTTGGGATCCCCCTGGTGCAACTCGAGATGCTTTGTCACAAGCGCGCCGAGCAGGCCCCGCGCATCATCGGCAAGCGCACGCTGTTCAACGAGAATCTCGCCGAGGGGCTTCTGCTTATCGAGGACCCAAGCATGCATCGCCGCAATCAGCTGGTCACGGCTCACAAACTCCATTTGGAGCGCGAGGATGCCGAACAACAGATTGCGGTCCACGTGAGTGCCGGACATCGAACGAGAATCTCCGCATAAGCCATTGCGGCTGCAGAACGTCTTTCCGCAATGAGCCGAGCCCCTGAGCATATCGCCGGCCGACCGCGCAAAAAAGCCGCCTTTTCACGGCCTTCTCAAGCGCCTGTTGAAGTACGGGAGGGCGAGGCTCCCGCCGAGCCGCTTCTGGCGCGAAGACTGACGAACACGGCTCGGCGGGAGCCTCGCCCCACTGCTGTAAACATCTTAGGGTTTCGTTTTTCTGTGTTGCTGCAAGAGTTTCCAGGCTGATGAGTGGCCACCCGCGACTCTCGTTTGTGTTGTGGCGGGCCAACGTGTCTTGGCCGGGGACTTTTTCCATCCGTCCGACCATTGGTCCTTCAAGAGGCACCGCAAATGAATGAGCGTCGTCTCTTTGTCAGGGGGAAGATGGAGGACGCGCACCGGCACAGGGACGTCTCCCAATTCGGTCCAACACAGCAACTGCCGCTGAACGTCGCGAAAGAGGAGCTCGATCGAGATCGTCTCGGCGGCCCTGGTTTGTGCTTCGGCAACATGGCCCCGAATCGTTTGCAGGAGATTGTAGAGCAGCAGGCAAAACGCGGCTTGAAACACTGCTGCCTGGGGCGAAGAGCCGATCAGCCGCTGCAGTTGAAACACCTCGGTAACCTGCTGGAAAACTCGCTCGATCTGCCAGCGTTCGCGATACACCAGCAACAGGTCCTCCGCCGGCCAACGATCCCGGTCCATCAGGTTCGTCAGCAGGATCACCGCCTCCTCGCCGGGACGTTCCAGCGTGATCCGTCGCACGCGCATCCGCCGCGGGTCTCGCGAACCGCCGATCCACCCCTCTTCTTCGCAGATCAGCCGGTCTTGTGCATCACGCGATTCCTGCACGGGAACGCTGTGATCTTGATGGAAATTGAGCTTCAAACAGTGGCGAATCAAGAACGCGTCATGGTCTTCGCTCAGCAGTGCTGGAATCTTCAAGTCACTGAACTGTCGGTCCGCCACCCACAGTCGCGGACCGGGGATCCGAGAGCGTACTTGGGGAATCAGCGGAGGGACCAAGGGGGCGTCATTCGCTTCCCCATCGGCCGTGGCCGCCATGGCCACGGCAATCGCCGTCCGCCCGTCCAAGGCCACCAACACTTTACCCCCAAGCATCGAACCGCTCACTCCCCGCAAGGGCTTCAGCCGTTTGGCCAACTTCTTAATCTTCTTCCCGTCGATGTGCAGCACGGCGTAGTCCTGCACAGAGACAGGGAGACTTCGCGCCTTGACCGCCGGCTGCATCTCCCGCAGCCGATCCCCGGCTTCCGAGAGAAATGCTTCCGACACCGCAATGGGAAGCCGTCGCAATTTGCCATAGGCCGCCGCGTCGGTCACCTCCAGCACTCCCTCGTTGCGGGCCTGCTGAAAGCTCCGTCGGCCGCTGCCCGAATGAATCAACAGGGCATCGCTCACCAGGCTCACCAACAGCGAGAACGAAATTGCATCCTGATACGCCCTCCCTCGATGGCGCTCAAAAAGATCGTCCAGCACTTCGGGCCCGGCCACGAACCGAAACAACGTCCACACCGCCTCCGCCAGCGGCAAGCGATCCAAGAGTTCCTTTTGAAAGCCATCCATGGCTTGCACTCCTTGGTTTAAGGAGATGCAAGACTTAACAAAGAGCGAGCTTCCGGCAAGCCCAGATGTTTACAGCAGTGGCCTCGCCCTCCCACACCGATCGTTGCACGGTTCGCCCGATTTCTACCGATTCACGCGAAATAGCCTTGCGTTCGGGCAGCTCAGTTGGGAACGTATTTCCAAAAATAGCCGCCAACAACGTCGACTCGATACGAAAACGAGTCGACGCTCGAGCGGCCGGTAAACCATCTCATGGAACCCATTGCTGTTGCGGCCGACAGCTTTCACGTCGTCGGAATCAAGACGCGGACCACGAACCGCATTGAAGCCGCACCCGAAACGGCGAAGATCCCTCGGCTTTGGCGTCGGTACTTTGTGGACAAGATTGGAACCGCCCTCACGGACCGTCTTTCGGCCGAAGAGGTCATCGTCGTCTACACCGACTTCGTGGACGAGTTTCGGGGCTCTTACAACGTGATCATCGGACCGAAGGTCCCCACTCTCGACCATGCTCCCAAGGGAATGGCCGGCGTGGCTGTTGACGCGGGACGTTACATCCGCTTCGCGCCGAGCAGCGAACTTGCCAATGCATGGTCGAGACCTGGGACGAGATTCGCCGGTTCTTCCGCTACTCGCACGAAAACGAACGAGCCTTCACGACGGAGTTCGAGGTGCATCGGGCGGATGGGTGGGAAATCTACGTGTCCGTGAAATAGGGCAGGCCGCGAGGCAGTCCAGTCCTGTAGGGCACCGCTGTGGCTGCCGACTCGTAGGGCGAGCTGCTAGCTTGCCACTCGGATGGAATTCCGTGCCGCAACACAGCAAGCTAGTGTAGTGTCGCCGAATTGGTTTCACTTATTGCGCAAGATTACGATGACTAGGGTGCCGTGGCTACCGCTCTGGACGTAGCTGACTCGCGCGGCGGCACAGGTGAGGTTGGTGGTTCGTCAGACATGAGCACCTTGACCGATTACTTCATCGCTGACGCTCAACAGCTGGCGATCGTGTTCGCCGGATGGCTGACGGTCGTCAATGAGCCCGTGGCGCGAGAAGTGAAGAACCCGTTCACTGGGCAGACACAGCGCGTGAGGGTATGGCCGCCTGGCAAGCCCGTTAGCAACGCCGAACCGGCTCATTCGCCCGACTTGAGTAACGTTCCGCACGTGCAGTTGAAGAGCGTCGACCCGGTGAAACTCGCAACGCTTAACAACATCTTGACCGGCATATCCGTGAGAGACGCACTGGACGCTCTCTTAAAACCAGCGCTGGTACACCGCAAGAACGAAGATATCGGTCTACACGAGCTGCCCACACAGCTCACGACCGCGCTGCGCGCATTGTCTGACGATGCCGTCGATATTGCCGCCACAAATTGGCAAGAAACCGAAGAAATGCAATCAGACCAATTTACATTGCGCGACTGTCGAAATGTTTTGCAGTCGTTGCGCGGTTTGGCGCAAAACTGCAAAACATCGCAGCGAATGTATCTCCTATGGACTCTCTAAAGTGGGCTTGGACATTCTCCTCCGTCGGCATCGCCATGCGCTTCGGACAGGGCACGGACAAGATGTCAGCCCACGAATGGCACTGCCGGTTGCTGTCAAGGACTTTGATTCCGCCGGCGCAACTGCAGTTCGGCCTTGGGTTGTTGGGCGCGGCTTAGTCAGCAGTTGGACGCTTTTCGGTCGGCACTTCTCCGTGCCGCCGATCGGTGAATTTGCAAAGTACGGCTTTCATCTCCGCATGCCGTGAAACCTGCGCGCTCAATCAGGCTCAGCGACACCGGCATCTTGGAGCATTCGCAAGTCCTCGACGTAGTGCTGGAACTTTCGATGCCGCTTTGGAGCAACCAACACGGTGCTCGGGTCATCCGTCTCTAACAAAGCCTGAATCGATATTTGGAACAAGCCTTCGTTAAACTGCAATTCTCGCCAGCGCCCTTCCAGCGCGTTTTGTCTTGTAACGACGATTTGTGTTTGAGGGTCGCGAACGATTAAATGTGCTGGCACGCCGCGGATGTCAAGCTCCTTGAACTTTCCTTGGCTGATGTCTAACGCCCAATCGACGTGGCGATAGTAGTCCGCGTTCGCCTCCTTGAACGCTCTGATTCGGCGATTTCGTTCGCCCTCGTCAATTAGGATCGATGGAAACACTTCGTTGCTCAGCATCAATCGGTCAATCTTACCGCGCAACACGACTCGCTTGAAAACCGCTCCGGACACCTGCAATAACTGTCCATTCGTATTCAACCCGTCAACCATTACATCTTCGACAATTGGACTGTAGACGGCGCATCCCCGTTGACTGCAATCGATTAACCGGATGTTGCGCACAGTTGATCGCGACCTGGGATCGTGCGTGACCGAAAGAGACAATCCCTCAAAATAGCATCGACGAAACTCGCAATCTGTGTGGACTGCGCCCGTGCATAGATCCGGACCTTCTCCCAATTCAAATGTCTCGTCTTCAAACGCGCGGCATGATTCATCCTACGATTCAAGGAAGGCCTGACGGTGCGCGTAAGTTATAGTCGTCAGACGCGCGCCGTGTCCCAAAATAATTCCCGTCCCACGGAACATGCCGCAAAAAATTGCGGTCCGCTTTAATTCGCCGCTGTTTTGGGCGGCCACGGGGCGATCCGCTCGACGGCTTCTTTGGAAATGGCGGCCCACTTGGGTTGGCTGGGAGGTGAAATTTGGAGGACGATGCCGCAGCCCTCTTGTCGTGCCAACTGAATCACGTCGCTTGCCGCCAACTCGGCAAATCGCGACGACTGCGGTTCGTGGGCCACGAGGTTCTTGACGTCGACCAGCACGATCAGAAATCGCCTTCCGTCCGCCAAAGTCGAGTTGGGAATCAGCTGCCTCTCATGTTCGAGTTCATGGCCCGACTCGAGCGGCGGCGCGTCGGGCGGGACGCGGACACCGACTCGACTTGCCTTGAAGCTCGCCAGCAATGTCTCGAAATTCGCCCGGGTCGGAATCTCCGCCAGCATCTGCACACAAACGGCCAGGTCATGCACGTCCGGCCGTCGCATCGGTTTGTGGGCCTGATACAACACCAAAGCCAGACGCATGTCGTCCAATACTTCTTTTGGGGCGATCTCAATCGCCTTTTGCTGCCACTTGACGGCCTCCGCAAAATCGCCTGCTTCGGCATGAGCGGCGGCCAGCGTGGCGAGGCGGTTTTGCTGCCGCCACTCGCCCAATTCGCAGGCTTTCGTGGCATTTCGCACGGCCTGTTTACCGTTGCGATACTGCGAGTCGGGGCACGTGGCCTGGAGCCACGCGAGATTGTTGTAGGCCGTGGCAAGTTGCGGATCGGTCTCGATCGCCGCCGTCCAATCGGCAATGGCTTTCCCGTATTCAGCCTTTCCATCCCAGGCAAATGCTCGATTGTTGAGCGCCTTGGCCAGCCTTGGATCAAGTCGGAGAGCTTCGTTGCAGTCGGCGAGCGCCCGGTCGAATTCGCACTTTCCGCCCCAGGCGAGGGCCCGATTGTTAAAGGCATCGGCGGACTTCGGATCGACACGGATCGCTTCGCAGCTATCCGCGAGGGCCTTGTCGAATTCGCCGATTGCAGTCCAAGTGGCGCTGCGGCTGGTGAGCGCACAGGCCAGCGTCGGCTTGAGTCGCAGAGCTTCGTTGAAATCGGCCAGAGCCTGGTCATTTTCACCCCGTTCGAGCCACACGACGCCTCGGTCGTTGAAGGCGACGGCGAACCACGGATAAATCTGAATCGCCTCATTGAAACCGGCGAAGGCCCGATCGAAGTTGCGAGCGCGAAGTTCCTGCTCAGCTCGTCCGAGGACCATCTGGGCACGATACTGGCGGATCTGCCATGTTGCGAGGACCGTGCCGACACCCAAGACGACTGCAACTAGCAGCAGTCCAGCTCCCCCGGCCAGGCAAAACCGGCCCCAGGCCTTCTTCTCAGCCCGCAGACTGTGCAGGACCGCCTGACCGCAGCGAAAAGCGACACTGCCGATCAATCCCGCCCCGAGGAGAAAGAAGGCCAGAACGCCGGCGAGGTAGAGCAAGATGTTATTACTGTCCCACACGACGGAATTGCACGCAGCCGCGAGACAAAGAAACACAAACCCCGCGAGGGCCAACCAGCCTGTTCTGATTTCGGTCATGAGCGATCTGCGGTCTCTTGTCTGGAATAAGTCGGCACAGCGGCGTCTCAATTTAGCTTGTTTCGAGCGTCGACCGCACTGCCTGAACGTATCCTTTGGAACCGGACCGCAGCAACGTACCTCCAGCAATCGACGAGTGCCCTGCCGCCGTTGCGATCCAACAGATCATTCTTTGGACCCTCCTCCCGAGCCTTCTGTGTTTCCGTCTTTATCCTTTTGAAGGCTGTTTAGGTTGAATGCAATCGCGGCCAATTTTGCGGTGGGCGACTTTCGGCGGGGTTGATTCGCCTCGCTGATTTTGGGACGACCCATTCCGCACGATATTTCATCGCGATTATCCAAGCCGCCCTGCCAGCCGCTCGTGAATCAACTGCTCGGCCTGGGCCATGATGCGGTCGATCAACTGCTGGCAGGTGGGCACGTCGTGGATCAAGCCGGCGACCATGCCACAGCTCCAGGCGCCGCATTCCACGTCGCCCTCCAGCATGATCTTCGGGTAGAGACCGGCGAGCTGGTCATGGATGTCGCCAATTGTCAGCGCGGCGCCCTTCTTCCGTTCGATCTCCAGGATCTGTTGGACGCCTGTGTTATTGAGCACCCGTTCGGAGTTGCGCAACTGGCGCATGACTAATCGGGTGTCGAGCTCGGATGCGGCGACGATCGCGCGTTTGACATTCTCATGCACAGGCGCTTCCTTCGTGGCGATAAAACGCGTGCCCAGGTTCATGCCGTCCGCGCCCAGGGCCAAGGCCGCCACGAGACTGCGGCCGTCTGCCATGCCGCCGGAGGCGACGAACGGGATCGTCAGTTCGTCGGCCGCACGCGGCAGCAAGATGAAATTGGCGCAGGAATTAAAGGGGACGCGAATCAAATCGGATTCGTAATTGACTCCCGCCCATTTGTTTCAGCCCTGCCACCTCAGGACTTTGGTGATGGGACGGATTCTGGCGATCAAGCCGCGGCCGTTTCTCGGATCGCCCAACCGATCTCCGGTCGCAGGCGGAGTGTGGACCGGTCTTGCTGGATGCCGACAAAGCCGCCCAGGAACTCCATCTCGTACACCACCTCGTAGGGGGAGCGAGGGAAAAACTTCCACAGGAACGGCGCCGCGCCAGACCGCTCGGAATCTGCTCGATTGTCAGC
The DNA here is from genome assembly GCA_963752185.1 of uncultured Planctomycetaceae bacterium. Taxonomy (GTDB): domain Bacteria; phylum Planctomycetota; class Planctomycetia; order Planctomycetales; family Planctomycetaceae; genus DASPSM01. The sequence goes on from CAVVXK010000002.1 coordinate 442,985, forward strand.
CCGCCGATCCATCGTTCCCGATTGTCCGTCACGGGAGCGTCAAGGAGTTCTTGCAGCATCGACCCGCCACGCTCGAGCCAGGGATTCTTGTGCGTGGCAAGGCCCGTTTGCCAGTCTTTGAGGTACGGAAAGAAAGCCGTAATCCAGCCAGTCGCATAAGGGCCGCCGCTTTCGGCACCCTGCTTGTAGATTGATTGCCAGAACCGCAGATTGCGCGCGCCGCGGGCCGCCGCGACGAATTCGTCCAGGATGGGTACGAGCACTCCCATCCACCAATTCAGTCCATAGGCTTCCAATTTTCGGGCCCGATTGGCCAGCTCCTGCCAGTCGTTGAGCGTGCCTTCCAGAACAATTTGGGGAATTCCACACATGGTATGAACTTCAAAGGCAAAGAATGACTGCATCGCGTCGAGCAGGACAACCTGTGCCGCCGCGCGCTCAACCGAACCCGTGGTCGAAAATGCGGGAAGGAGCAGGTCATGAGTGGCCTCACCGATGTGTTCGCGGATGTGACGTGAGAACTCAGCGAAAACTTCCGGCCAGGGATTCTCGGGCGAGCCCTTGAAGAAATCGTCGCGTCGAACCACGACGACGGGCTTCCCAGAGTGCTTGACAAGTCGCGGTCGCAATTCTTCGGCATGCACGTTGACGTGATTCGCAAAGCCCTGCGCAATCAGCAGCCAGAGCATGTCGGGAGACAGAACCAGGGGGCGATGTTCACGAAAAGCCAGGTCGACTGCGGCCATGACCGGGTGGAAATGCACATTGGCCACCAGCTGGCCGTGATAACGCGAACAAGCTTCGACCGGGACGAGCGGCCCGGCCGGCTGAGCCGGCCTGAGCTCGGCTGGAAGCTGCTGTAACATCCAAGCAGACTCTGGTGACATCGGGCTTGTCAGGAGGCATTCAACGGCCGTCTTGTAAGGCACCTCGGGCAAGGACGTGCTTGCGGGTGTTACGTCGGCCACATCGATCACGGTGGAACTGTCGGGCTCGCCGCTGGCAGCCGGCTGCGTGGGATTTTCGCCAAATCGAGGATCGAGTAATGCCATGCCTGATCTCCGTTCCGCGTGGGCTGATTTTCGTTGGGCTGCTTCGAGATGTTTGGCCCCTCGATAGTCGCTGAGGGGAAGCGGAGCTGAGGACCGAGGAAACCAATCGGCCGCGCCGATCCAATGAGTGCGGGCCTACGCTTCGAGCTTCATCAAGAACGTCACGATTGTTTTGCCGAGCGATTCGATCCCCGCCTGCTGCTTCGGGTCCGAGAGTGACCCATCCGGCTTGAACGCCTCATAGGCCTTGGGAACGGAGATCTGGTCCGGCAGAACGAGGACGCCGATGTTGCCGAGGATCGATCGGACGTGGACCAGCCCGCGCAGACCTCCCAGCGCACCGGGCGAAGCGCTCATGAGCGTGGCGACCTTGCCCTTGTAGGCGACCAGGGGCGGCTCACCCTCAACCGGCCGGGAGACCCAATCGATGGCATTTTTCAGGACAGCCGTGATCGAGCTGTTGTATTCCGGCGCGGCAATCAGCAGGCCGGCGTGGCCGACAAATAGCTCTTTCAGCTTCGTGCCGTTTTCCGGTATCCCTTGCTCGGCTTCGAGGTCCTGGTCGAAGAGCGGCAGCGGAAAGTCCCTGAGGTCGATCTGCGTGACCTCGCCGCCGGCCTCTCTGGCCCCCTTGACGGCGATTTGCAGAAGCTTCTTGTTGAAGGATTCCCGGCGCGTGCTGCCGGCGAAGGCGAGAATGCGCGGTGCCATGTTCTTTTCGTCCTTCTCAATAGACTGATTTCACACTGCACTGCATCGCACGATCAAGTCGTCGCTCACTCTGCTCATCCCGCGGTTCTCTCAAGCGCGGGGCGTCCGCGGGCCAACATCAGAGCAGCCGCAGGTTCAGTGACCGAGCAACGTCGGATTGTACTTGGTGACCAGCCCGTCGACCCAGTCCGAGGGTCTGGTCGCGTGAGAGCAGACGGCTGAGGACCTCTTCTTTCCCTCGTACCCAAGCGCTGCTTGGGCACGCATCCCGGCGCGCCGGGACTCTGCTTCGAGATGTTTGACCCCTTGATCGTCGCTGAGGGGAAGCGTACGGACGCCGGCCACTGACCGGAGCGATCCGCACCAACAAACCCGCCGACGCCGGATCCTTCGACCGGATCGGTCGGCACCAAACAAGTCTGCCAAGCGGAATTTGCCTGACCGAGCCTGGCGTTTCGGGCCAACGGCGACTCTCAGTGGGCGGGGCGATTGCTAGAGGCTGGGGGTCAGAGGCCAGGGGCCAGGGAGAACAAAAAACCAGAAACGCAGAGCGTTTCGTGTTTTCACCCTGATCCCTAGCCTCCAGCCCCTCGCCTCTACTTCGCGGATACGCCGCCACCGTTGGCTTCAGGCGAACGAATTGCCGGACGCCGCCCGTCGACTCGGCAAACGTCAGGTTTCGTTCGGGAAGAGCTTCCGCGATCAACGTATTGAAAAACACGGTGACGACCGGGTGGGTTGAAAGTCACCAGATGCCCCGGAATTCCTTCCTAGCCCGAGTATAGCGACGTGCACTCGAATCCCGACGGAAATTCTTTTCAGTTTGTCGCAACATCCGACGTGCGGGGAAGTTGCGAAACAAGATTTTTCGGAGATACTTTGTACCGCAAAGTCGCGAGCCCTTCGGGCTGAAAAACAGAGAGCGAAGAAAAAGGTGAGCCAGGTCGACCGAATCCTGTCTCCTCTCCACGGGAATGAGGGGGACTTTTTTTGGGTGGACCCCAAAAAAGTCGCCCGTTTTTGCTCCACCCGTTCGCGCTCCTCCCCACGCCTTGGGCCCCTCACCCCTGGCCCATCTCCCGCAAAGGGCGAGGGGTGAAGGACTTAGAAGGGCCATCTGGAATGCCTAACTGCATCTCTCGCCCCTGAACCCCCTGCCGGTGTCCGACTTTTTTTGGGTGGAGCCCAAAAAAGTCCCCCTTTTTCAGCGCCCAAAAAAGCCAAAAAAGTCCCCCCCGAGTTCGGTGCGGAACTTCCTGGAGCGGCTTTTCAGTCGTAACACACTTTTTTCTCGGCCCGACGACGGCTAGTGTGATTGTTTCGTGAATCCGCGCTGAGATCGAATCCCTCGAGGTGTCGCATGCGAAGGTTGGAATCGGTTGGACGTGCCGGCGCGTTGTGTGCCGGGTTTGTGTTTGGTGTCCTCTGCTGGACCACTCTCTTGCCGGCCGGTGAGACGGCCCTGGACCGCTATGTCGGCAAGCCCGATCCAACTTACTCTTGGAAAGTCGTGAAAAAATCCGAGGGGGGCGGGGCGACCCAGTTCGTCGTCGATTTGAAGTCGCAAACCTGGCGGAGCCCGAAAGAAGTCGATCGGACCGTCTGGCAGCATTGGTTGCACGTCGTCGCGCCGAGCAAACCGAAATCGAATGTGGCGTTTCTCTTTATTACCGGCGGCAGCAATGGAGACGCTCCCAAACGGGCCGAGCTGGGCGTGATCGCCACTTTGACAAACTCGGTCGTGGCCGAGTTGAAGATGGTGCCCAACGAACCGCTGGTCTTCGGCAATGACGGCGTGAAACGCAAAGAGGACGACCTGATTGCCTACACGTGGGACAAATTCCTCAAGGGTGGCGACGAAAATTGGCCGGCCCGTTTGCCGATGGTCAAAAGCGCCGTCCGCGCCATGGACTGCGTCCAGGAGCTTCTGTCGAGCGATGAAGGAGGCAAGCTCAAGGTCGACAAGTTTGTCGTTGCCGGGGGATCGAAGCGGGGCTGGACCACCTGGTGCACGGCCGCGGTCGACAAACGCGTGGCGGCCATCATTCCGCTTTCGATCGACTGCCTGAATAACGGCCCTTCCATGCAGCACCACGTCGCGGTTTACGGGTTTTACACTGAAGCGGTGGGGGATTACTTCTTCCACGGCATTACGGCCCGGGCGCGTGACCCGCGGATGAAGCTCCTGATGGAGATTGAGGATCCCTATTCCTATCGCGAGCGACTGACGATGCCGAAATACATCGTCGGAGGAGTGGGCGATCAGTACTTTTGTCCGGATTCGTCTCAGTTCTATTACGCGGACCTGCCGGAGGAGAAACTGCTGCGCTACATTCCGAATGCCGACCATAGTCTGAAAGGCTCGGACGCGCGCGACAGTGTCGTCGCCTATTTCTGGACGGTGGTCAACGGCACGTCCCGACCGAAATATTCGTGGACCTTTGAGAAAGACGGCTCGATCGACGTCCGGACGAGCGACCGGCCCAAAAAAGCCCTGCTCTGGCAAGCCACGAATTCAAAAGCCCGCGATTTCCGCGTGGAGACGATCGGCCAGGCATTTCGTTCCGAAGCGCTGGAGGATCTCGGTGGCGGACACTTTGTGGGGAAGATTGAAACGCCGAAGCAGGGCTGGACGGCTTCGTTTGTTGAACTGACTTATGACGTCGGGGCGCCCTTTCCGCTCAAAGTCACGACGGCCGTGCGCGTGACGCCGAACACCCTTCCTCATCAGGATGTGGATCCGACGAAGGCGCCTTACGAAGCGAAAATCACGCTCAAGGACAAGCGTCGGAACCGTTAAGGGGGTGGCGCCCGCTCGCCTATTTTGACGCTTGTCGCATCAGACGGGCGCGCTAGTCGACGACGATTCCCGTCCGGTAACGGACGGAGTGGGCATTTTCGTCGTCCGTCTCTTTTGGAGCGTCGGGCTCGGAGTCGTACCATCTGGCTTGGTTTTCGTCTTCCGACCAATCGGTCCCCGTCCACCACTCGCGCCGCGTCTCGCTTGTGCGTTCAATCACGTATTCGTGCATGACAGACCTTCCTGGGGTTTTGGGACCCATCGTCCGGGCCAAATAGCTCGCAAGAGCCGTGCCGATGCGCAAGAGTCGTGCCGAATCCCGGAGCGAAGAATCACGCGCGGACGTCGTCGGCCCCACGGGCAGCGCGGCCCGTAACCTGCGTGCTGGGTGCCGATTCGGTTCGTTTTCGCCATTTTGCTGCGAATTGGTATCACAGGTGCTGCCTTACGCGAATGCGACGACCAAGAAAGTGGGCAGTCCGCATTTCGCGTCCATCGACGTAAACCGACGGCAGGAGACACAAATATGACGAAGTCCTATGGTCAGTTGGCGCAGGAGATCGCAACGAAGGCATTTGACTCCGATGTGAATCTCGATGAGACCGAACGATTTCTCTCGGCAGTGGGCGGCGGTGCACTGTTGCTGACGACAGCGAACCTACGCTCCATCCGCGGCTTGTTGGCGACGGCCGTCGGCGCGAGCCTTGTTTATCGCGGAATCACCGGGCACTGCCCGTTCTATTCGACCCTGGGCGTACGCACATGCACCGCCGGGTCGAAAAGAAGTACTTGGACTGGGTCGAGTGCGCGGGAACTCAGACGAGCGGACGTAAGCTAAGGGGACGCGTTGCCCCAAAAGATGTCGCTGATTTCCTAAGGAATTTCCATGATCGCTGCGTTATTTCGCGCCTTGCACGGTAATGGGCAACCATTGGTGCGGCTGCGCTCTGAAAAAACGATCGGCAGCTTGCCGCTGTACGAAGTGGCGTTTGGGCCTCGGTGGTCGCATGGCGAGCAACATGGGCATGCACGAGCCGTTATCGCGATTGGTGATCAGGCGACGGGAGTTGTGGCCGTTGGTGGGTTGGCTCAGGGTATTCTTGCAGTTGGCGGATTGTCGGAAGGCGTTATTGCCGTAGGTGGATGCACCTTGGGGCTTCTGCTTGCACTCGGTGGCGTGGCGGTTGGCGGAATCGCTCTTGGCGGCGTTGCCATTGGTGGGGCGACGCGCGGCGGGGTTTCCATCGGACTCACCGCTTCAGGTAAGACAGCCGTCTCTGTTGAAGAGTGACGGGCTCACCCGGAGCCGTATCAGCCATCCATTGCGAACCACGTTTGCGATCAGGCCGGTCGCCGGATCGAGTCGACCTTGCGCAAAAAAACGGGTTCGCGCGCTGGGCTGCGGGCGAACCCGTTTTTGGCTAGCAATGGATTGCAATCGAGACACCGACATGCGTCGACGGCTGCAATCGGAACTCTTGATTCAGGCCTTCGGCTTGCCGGGCTTGGCCGGTTCTTCCGGCGGCGGCGGCGGAGCGACGGGATGACCCGTGCCTGGAGCCGGCGGAGGAGCCATGGTGGCACCATCCATCGGCGGGGCCGTCATCGTCGTCGGGGCAGAAGCTCCGCATCCGCAGGACGGGGCCGGAGCTGAGCAGGACGGAGCCGGAGCACAGCAGGTCGGCGCCGGAGCACAACACGAAGGAGCCGGAGCCGGGGCACCGCAACCACAGCTGGGAGCCGGAGCGCCGCAGCCACAGCTGGGAGCCGGAGCGCCACAGCCACAGCTAGGAGCGGCAGCTTCGCAGCCACAGCCGTGATGATGGAAAAGGGCGAGGTGGTGATGGTGGAATCCGCAACCACCGCACCCGCCCGTGAACCCGCCACATCCGCCACCGCAGCCACCTTCGTAGCCGCCACATCCACCACCACATCCGCCACCCCAGTGGTGGAAGGCCTGGGCACTACCGGTACCCGCGACCAGCAGCGATGCTCCGGCCATGAGAGCCAGAATCAATGTCTTACGAAACATCAGGGGATCTCCTTGCATTTTGGAACACTTAAGACGCCTATACCCTGAAAACTGCACACGCCCTGGTTGCCTGCACTGCCAAATTGCATCGTGGAAAGCTGCGCAAGCTGTATGGAGTTTTCCGATTGTGGCCTTCAAAATAACAACCAGATCTGGGCTGTCAAACCAAAGCAGACGGATTTTTTCGAGTTTTTGGCGATTCTTTATGCGGGCCACGAAACCAAATTCACGCGGAAATTGCCCTTTGTTTGAGTTCATCTCCCCTGGGTCGAGCGGCTTTGGGGACAATTGAAGGCGTTTAATAGCACAGTGTTTCGCACTGAACCCGTTGCCCAATTTCCCTAAATGCACAATTCCGATCAGACGCAGAACGCAGTTCGCCTTAACTGGACCTTTCCCGGTGCGCAGTGGCAATTTGGAGATTTCCCCAAACTGATGGGGATCTTAAACGTCACTCCCGATAGCTTTTCCGATGGGGGACGATATCTCGATCCGGCCCGCGCAGTCGATCAAGCGGCCGAGCTTTTCGCGCAAGGCGCAGACATTGTGGACATCGGAGGAGAATCCACTCGACCGGGTGCGCCGCCGTTGGCGATCGACGATGAGATGCAGCGTGTGCTGTCCGTCATTGAACGAGTCGCCAAGAAAGCCGACGGGCCTATCTCCGTCGACACGACGAAGGCGGAAGTCGCCCGGCGGGCGCTCGATTCCGGCGCGGTCATTGTCAATGATATTTCCGGTTTGACCTTCGACCCTAAAATGCCGTCGGTCTGCGCCGAAGCGAAGGCGGGTATTGTCTGCATGCACATGCAGGGTAGGCCCGCGACGATGCAGTTGAACCCGCAATACGACGACGACGTCGTCGCTGAGATTACCGCCTACCTGAATTCACGCCTGAAAGCGCTGGAGCGGGCCGGAATCGCTCGCGAGCGGATTGTCATCGATCCTGGAATCGGGTTCGGCAAGACGGCCCAGCATAATCTGGACCTGTTGAGGAACGTCGGCCAAGTCCGGTCCCTGGGGAGGCCGGTCCTCGTCGGCCATTCGCGGAAGCGGTTCTTGGGCAAGTTGTTGGACCGCCCACTTGATGAGCTGCTCGCAGGCACGGTCGGTGTATCGATCGCACTGGCAGTCAAGGGCGTCGACATGCTTCGCGTTCACGACGTTCAAGCCGTGCGGGACGCTCTGCTGGCGTTTCAGGCAATCATAAAAAATTGAACCGCGGCGACGCCCGCACGTCACCGCGGTTCAGGACCGAGAAACTGACCCGCACTAAATTGATTCTGCGATTCAGGCTCGGAAGCGTGGCTGCCCGGAATTCGACCTCATTGCGAGGCAGAAGACTCAAGCAGTTCCTCTTCCTCTTCCTGAATGATGATTCGTGGCGTGACCATCAGCATCAGGCTTTCCGTCTCACGGCCGACGCCGGTGTTCTTGAACAATCGGCTGATGTAGGGGATCTGGCCCAAGATCGGCACGCCGGCCTCGTTTCGACCTTCACGCAATCGCTTGATGCCGCCGAGCAACACTGTGCCGCCGTCCGGCACGCTGACGGTTGTCGTCACGGTGATCGTTTCGAACACCGGTTGCTGCACTGTGATGTTGCCGACGCCTGCGTTATTGGTGGTACCACCTGTGGCGGTGCCGCCGGCCGCGGTTCCGCTGATGCCCGCGGCTCCCGTTCCCGACAAGCCACCGCCGAAGCCCGTCGAGCCGGCTGTTCCCGACGATCCCGATGCACCCGGGCCTAAGCCTTGAGCTCCTTGGGTGGAACCTGATTGCACGAAAGTAAAGGTGAAGATGTCGGTAATTTGACGGAAGACTGGATAGACGGAGAGGCGTACAAAGCGACGGTCTGCCGAGACCACCGCGGCCACGCCCATTTGGACACCTTCCTGAATCTCAGTAATCTGCGGGGTAAAGCCGACGGCGAACACACCGACTGTCGGCGTGACGCTGGTGACGAACGGACGGGTCACCGTGTCCTGGATGTTCGCCATCTGGCCATTGAACAAGGTCACTTTCGGAGCGAACATCACGTTCGTCCGCGTATCACCTTGCGCGGCGCGAATAAAGAAGAATGCTTCGATATCGCTCAGGATGGCCATACCGACCGTCATACCGGCATCCGGATTGAAACCGCCGAATTGGGGAATACCGATATCGAAGGAGCCCTGTCGGAAGGGGACATTGAGATCCTGCGAGAATGTCGTCGGAGAGTCCATACCGACGATCGTTCCCTTGCTGGGCCAGTTGCCCGTGTTGACGATGTTGAGCGGGAACGGAAAGGGCAAGAACGGAGTTCCCGCCGAAGTGGTGCCCGATGTACTCGTGCTACTCGTTCCCGAGGAGCTGGTACCGGACGTGCTCGAGGTGCCGCTCGTTCCGGACGAACTGCCGGTTCCCGACGTGCTGGTGCTTCCTGAGGTGCTGCTGCCGGAGAAGACCGGCGAACCGAACTTACCCAGACCGAGGGTGGAATTGGGCACGTTGTCCTGCACGTTGAAGTTGAAGTCGACGCCGACCGATTCGAAGAAGTCGTCGTCCACCGTGATAAATCGGCATTCGACCGTAATTTGCAGGTCCTGCAGTCGTCGCAGTTGCTGCAAGAGGTCCTTAATTTCGTCATGGACCCTCTGAGTCTGGCGGATCACCAGGCTCAACGTCGGCTCATATTGGGTCATTGACCCAGGCCCGCCGGCCTCATCCCACGATTCGGGTTCGATCGTCGTCACGATCAAGTGCTTGATCGAATCGAAATCGGGCTGACCCATGGCATTCGCCGGACGCTGTGCGTTCGTGTTCGCCACCATCGCAGCGCTCGGAGTGGCGCCGACGGATTGACCCACCTGCATGAACGCCTGGGCCGGGGACGACTGCTGTGCATTCGGCGCCGGCACGCTCCACTGAGGGCCGGCTCCGGCCTGCATAAATGCGGTCGGCGTGGCATTCGCAATCGGCAGGACAAGATCGGCGACCGGATACGCACGCGGTTCCAGTTTGCCCTGCTGCTTGATCCGGCTGGTGATGACCAGCACTTCGTTATTGATCATGTAGCCGAGGTTCAGCGGATCGAGAATCAGGTTGAGGGCGCTGCGAAGCGTGATCCCGTCGACGCTGATCGTGACGGAAGTGCCCGACGTAACGCGCTCCTCGTCGAGCCCGGCGTTGTCGAGCACCACGTTGACGTCCGCGATCTTCTGGATTTCCTCGATAACTTTGACCAGCGGTTCGTTGTTGAAGTGCAGCGAGACTTGCCGGCTGAGACTCTGTTCGATCTGCTTTTCCGGCTCGCTGCGTTCCTTGTTGTCTGGACCGTATTTGCCCTTTCGGCGTTTGGTGATTTCGCTCCAGTCCTTGGGGAAGCGGTAAGGGCTGCCGTACATCGGCGTCGCGGCCGCGTCTTCCACCTCGTAAAGCATTTCGAGGAACTGGTCCTCTTTCCGCGTCTTCAATTCGGCATTTCGCGCGACCTGCCGGCCGATGCGGGCTTTTTCGTACATGATCGTCGCCGTCGGATTCTCTTTATCGAGCTCCTTGGCTTGCTTGGCGATCAACTCGGCCTCTGCCCAGCGATCCTGTTTGACGAGCTTGTTGTATTCTTCGACGAGATCGGCGAATTCCTGCTCGACGCGAATCTTGTATTGTTGATCGAGTTCGATTTCCGTTTTGATTTGACTGTTGTGTTGGAGCTGAGCCGCGACCGGCGCCACCTGGCGTTGGTGGGCCTCGATCTCCTGCCGCGAACGGTTGAGCAAATGCAGCAGGGGAGCGACCGCGTCCGGACCCAGGTCCGATTTCTCCACGTTGTCGATCGTCTTAGCGAGGATCTTCACGGCTTCGTCCGGATGTGTGTCACGCAGTCGCTCTGCCTTGAAATGCGCGTTGAGCGCTTCGGTGCGTAGTTTCTCGAACTTCAAGGCCCGCTGCTGATCGGCCAGATCGATTCGGCTCGTGCTGCGCGATCGTTGCGATTCCGTCGGGCCCGTGGCGGCGACCTCTTCCGAGACCTGCCGGATGTCCTTATTGCGGGCCGGTGCAAGATCTCTCAGCAAATCGTGCAATTGTTGCTGTCGAACGCGGTCGAGCGGTTGGCCCGAGTGATAGCATTGAAGGAAGGCGGTATAAGCCGCGTCCTTGTGTCCTTGACGAAGGTCCTGCATTCCGAGATTGAACAATTCGTCCGCCGACAGACCCGTCGGTTGAATGACAGCAATGGCATCGACGGGATTCGCCGAAGCGGTTGTCCGCGGCGCCAGCATGGACGGCGCGGCGGGCTGCAGGGAAACCGGTGCGCTTGTCGGAGGCAATGACGGCAATTCCGCCACGGGCTGCTCAGCGACCGGAACTGGTTGAGCCGGCAGAGTTGGGCTCGGCGAGGTCGCGATCGTCTCGGGGGCCTCAGGGGCGGCCGGAGGCAGTGACAGTGAAGGTGAAGGTGCAGGTGTGGTGGCCGCGGCAGCAGTCATTGGGACTGGAGAGGCCGCGTCGAAAGTGTCCGGAGTCGTCGGGTTTCCCGAGCCGGCGATCGAGGAAGAAGAATCACGTCGATCGATATCGGCAAGAACGAGTTCCGGCCGGTCTTCCATGATCGAATAGGTGACGTCGAGCGCGGCAGCCGCTTTGGCCTTGCACGTGCCAATTCGATGCGACCTTTTTTCAAATCTTCTCGGGCGCTGCGCACCAGCGAGAGGGCTTGCTGCTTCTTCGCCTTGCGAACAGTGGCGCTTTCGGTTCCCACAGTCGATTGCGAGTCGGCCTGGCTGACATGGCTGTCGGAAGTGCCTTGGACGGATTCGGCTCCGGCCTGTTCGACGCCAAAATCCTTTGCAGCGTTCTGGTTGGTCTGGCTCTCGCGAATGGAGATTGATTCCATCACGAGTTCGGGTCGATCATCGAACGGACTATAGTTCACATGGAATTTCGCGGCCTGGTCCGCCTTCAGGCGAGCGGCGGCGAGATTGCCCGCCTTGAGATCCTGTCGCGCCTGTCGCAGGAGATCTTGGGCCTTTTGTGCGTCCGCGGGTGAGCCTGTCGTCTCTTTCGGCGACCTGGCAGTCGTGTTGTCCGTTTCATTTCCGAAGGCGAAGGGGTCCGCGGAACCGGAGGGCGCTGCGCGCTCGGCTCGAGCGACATCCGCCAACAGTGTGTCCGGACGATCCTCGAACATTCCGAACACCACGTTCAGTTGTTTGGCTTGAAGCGCCTTTTTTCGGGCTGCATCAAAACGGCCAATCTGGAGATCGGCTCGTCCTTGGCGAATCAGCTCGATCGCCTGAGTGCGGCCGGGATCCGTTGAGCTCGTATTCGTGCGTTTTTTGAGCGATTTGCGTGAGAGAATCTTCGTTCCCGTGGCCCGCTCGATCTCGCTGATCAAGGTTTGCGGCTGATCCTCGAGGATGTCCCATTTCACGTCGACTTCGTCGGCCTTGAGGGCTTTTGTGCGCGCCTCGTCGTAAGCGCCGGCGTTAAATGCGGCGCGTGATTGGGCCAAGAGTTTCTTCGCCTGCTCCTTGGGAGTGACCGGGGCCGATGCACTGGGTCCCGATGCCGGCGTCAATGGTTTGTTATTGTCCGCGAACTCGGGAAAGTCGGCCGGCGACTTCCGGTCCCGGCGATTGACCACGAACGACGAGCGGTTCGCCCGTGCCGGGAGAGGGGGTCGCTCCCTTCGGCCGACGCAGCTTGTCGATTTGAACCAAGACACGCGTCGCACGGTCGTCGAGAAAATGATAGGCCGACTGCACCTTGCGGACGGCCGCTGCCTTGGCTTGAGCCAGGTCCACGCGTCCACGCTCGAGGTCTTCGCGTGCCGAGTCGATGAGCGCCGCGACATAGCGGTGCTTCTTGAGGATTTCCTGGCGGGCCGCCTCCTTCGTCGGCGCGCCCGCAGTCGCCGGTTTTCCGGCAACCGGTCCCCGGGAGGGAGGCGCCGCGCCGTCATCGGCGGCGGCCGTTCCAATCAGCGATGCGAGCAAAGCCGCTGCCGTCCAAGTGATCAATCCGAATGCGTGGCGCAAGTCTCGTTCCTCCTTCAGTCCACGAAGGCCGAAGTCCTCAGTCCGTAGAGCGGTGGGTAGGAGTGGGTTCATAGGGCATTCCGAATTGCCGGTGCCGGTCGTCGGCGATCGTTCGCCGCCGAGCTCGACCACGACATGCCGATTGGACGGTATTGATCGCCGAGTGTCGCGAGATCAATCGCGGCGGCCGGCGGTCGCGTGGCTTGAAAAATCTGTAATCGATGGGAGAGGAGAGATGAGCGGGCGGCTAGATAACTGATAGCCGCAAATCGGGTCAAGAGCGGTCACGACGTTTTTTCGCAGAATCGCTTCCATTTTTGTTTGCCGGCGAAGGACCGGCGTAATCTGCCGGTGGCCCCAGTTCTTCCGGGGGTAAAAACGACGATTCGATGCTCGCACGCTGATACACTTCGACGAGAACTTCCTGCGTCGCCTGTTTCTGCAGCTGATCCTCGATTTTGCGGCGGATGCTTTCTTGCATTTCCGCCAGCGAATGCCGCCCCGCCGGCTTCCGGGCGCTTAAGCGAATCAGACGGTAGGAATCGGCCGTATGGACCACGGGGCTGACTTCTCCCGGGGCCAATTTGTGCAACGTCTGGGCAGTCTTCACGTCGGCCACACTGTCCGGCTTGGTCCAGGATTGCTGTCCGCCAGTTTCCGCGTGCGGTCCGTCCGAGTATTTCTTGGCGACCTTGGCGAAGTTCTCACCGCGACGCAATGCGTCAACGGCCTTTTCGAGCACGGCCAAAGCTTTTGCCTGACCGCCATGCTTGGCAAAGCTGATTTCGAGCAGTTGCCAGTTGACCTTTTCGGGATAGCTGTAGTCGGCCAGATGAGACTCGTAGTACGAGAGGACTTCTTGTCGACCGACGACGTGCGGCTTTTTCGATTTCTGACGGACGTATTCGTCGGCCAGCAGCCGGTAGCGAAACTCGACTTTGAGGCTCGCGAGCGACGTGCCCTGAGTTCTTAATTTCTGCTCGACCTCCGTCTTTGCGGAGACTTTGAGATCTTTTTTGAGCTTTTCGACGTATTCGTCGAACATCTTGCCGATGGCCTCTTCGATTTTGTCCTTCTGTTCTTTTTCGAGTTTTGCTTCGAGGGCTTGCGCGACAACGCGGGTACGGACGTAGTCCTTCAAGTATTTCTTGATTGCCGTCTCTTGCAGCGCTCGGAGGTCCTGTTCGCTCACCTTTCCGTTTGCGATGTTCTTGCCGGCGATCAGCAAGCTCAATCCTTCGGGCGGAAGCGGTTCGGGATAGGCACGCTCGAAGATTTCCGACGCGAAAATGGGTTGGCCGTTGACCATCGCCACGACGGTCGTGTCGGGAAGCCGTTTCGACGGAGGCGGAACGTTTGCGGTGAACGAAGTCCGCTTGATCGTTTCTTCGGCCGGCGCCGTCCCACGCGTTGTGGAGGAGGCGGCCTGGACGGTGCCGTCGGGATTCGTCGTGTTTGCGGGGGTGGGGCCGGAGCCGGGCGCATTCTCCGCGGTCTGGCTCGCCGGCGGAGTCGCAGTGGACTTGCTCGTCGTCAGTTTACGGGGCGGAGGAGGCCCGAAAACGGGATCGTTGGTCTTCGCGGGATCGAAGAGATCGCAGCCCGTCAAAGCGAACAGCGCGATCGCGAGCAGAATTTCGTTGGTGTGAGGCCGTCGGCGGTCGCGAGGCGGTCGAACAAAGTCGATGACCGGTTGGCACCGTTCGACTTTGCGCATCGGGCGATTGACCGTGGACCGCTCCATGGACGGGATTTCTAAACGCTCGCTCGACTTGCGTCGACCCGAATCGTCGGATTGGTCAGGAAACCGTCCCGATGTTCAGGGGTCGCGCCTGGAGAGGCTGCGTTTGTACGTGATTGGGAAGCTGCTAGCGGGAGAGAGGAAAAGGGGGCGGAGTATACGCCTAGGTGTCGGCCGGCTGCAACACCGATTTCAGTTCGGACACCAGGTCATCGCCAGTTAATTGCCGGTCAGGCAGATAAACGTACGCATTTTTTGCGTCAACGACGCGAAGTCGCCCGGGCCATCGCTTCGCCAGTCGGCCCATCTTCTGTGAATTGTTGTAGCGAAAGACCGCGTCGGTCGAACCCTCCAGGTGAATGTCCTCAATTTCCCAGTGCTGCGAGTAGATCTGGAGTTCACGTACGTGTCGCAGGCGCTCCGCTTCGAGCGGCAGGGGACCGAAACGGTCGCGGAGTTCATCCTCCCATTCAATGAGTTCGGCAAGCGTCTGGATGTTCGACAGCTTGCGATAGATCTCGATCTTTTGTCGAGCGGAGGGAATGTAAGTACCCGGCAGAAAGGCGGAAACGGGCAAATCGATCGAAACATGAAACGGCTCGCGAACGGGTTCATTTTTTAGCTGCCGCGCCGCATTATCGAGGAGCCGGCAATAAAGTTCGTAGCCCACCGACGTGATGTGGCCGCTTTGCTCGGTCCCCAGAATATTGCCCGCGCCGCGGATTTCGAGGTCGCGCATCGCGATTTTGAAACCGGCACCCAGCTCGCTGAATTCCTCCACGGCCTTGAGTCGGCGGGCCGCCGTCGATGACAGGCTCTGCCCCTCCTCC
Organism: uncultured Planctomycetaceae bacterium; assembly: GCA_963752185.1. Lineage (GTDB taxonomy): Bacteria > Planctomycetota > Planctomycetia > Planctomycetales > Planctomycetaceae > DASPSM01. The sequence continues at coordinate 458,171 of CAVVXK010000002.1, forward strand.
AACAGCAGATAGCAATATGCTCGGTGCTTGTAGCGTCCCACGCGACCGCGAAGCTGGTGCATGTCCGCCAGGCCATATCTGTCGGCCTGGTGAATGAAAATCGTGTTGGCGTTGGGGATATCGAGGCCACTTTCCACGATCGTCGTGCAGACCAGAACGTCGGTTTTGGCCGAAACAAAACCCAGCATGGCATCTTCCAGCTCGCCTTCGGGCATCTGGCCGTGGGCGATCGCAAACCGCGCCTCTGGCACAATCGTCGCCAGGCGGTCCGCGATGAGCCGGATGTTGTAGACCCGATTGTGGACGAAAAAGACCTGGCCATTGCGATTCAGTTCGCGAACGATGGCCTTGCGGATCAGCTCGGCATCGAAGCGGCAAATGCGTGTTTCAATCGCTTGCCGATCGCGCGGCGGAGTCGTGAGGTTGGAAATATCACGGATGCCCAAGAGCGACATGTGCAGCGTCCGCGGGATCGGCGTGGCGCTCATCGTCAGCACGTCGACCTCGAGCCGCAGCCGTTTGAGCATTTCTTTGGCGTCGACGCCAAACCGTTGCTCTTCATCAATCACGAGCAGCCCGAGATCCTTGAAGCGAACGTCCTTCTGCACCATGCGATGGGTGCCGACGACGATGTCCACTTCACCCGTTTCCATGCCTTCGAGCGTCCGATTTTGCTGCGCCTTCGTGGAAAATCGCGAGAGCACGTGCACATTGAAAGGAAACTCGGCCATCCGCTCGCTAAACGTCCGGAAATGCTGCTCGGCCAAGACGGTGGTCGGAACAAGAACCGCCACTTGCCGGCCCGCCTCAACCGCCTTGAAGGCCGCCCGCATGGCCACCTCAGTCTTGCCGTAACCCACGTCCCCGCAAAGCAGCCGGTCCATCGGGCGGCCTTGCTGCATGTCGCGTTTCACATCGGCGATGGCTAAGACCTGGTCCTTGGTCTCGGTATACGGGAAAGCGGCCTCGAACTCTTTTTGCCAATGGCTATCGGCCGGAAAGGAAATCCCGGGCCGCGAGTCGCGTTTCGCCTGCATCTGGATCATGTCGCTGGCGAGATCCAGAACCGCGTGGGCCACCCGCTCCTTTTTTTTGGCCCACGTCGTGGTTCCAAGCTTGGAGAGCTGAGGCGTGGATTTACTGGCTCCGATGTATTTCTGCACGAGGTCAATCAGCGAAACCGGAACAAACATCCGCACCGCATCGGCAAATTCGAGAATCAGGTGCTCTTCCTTTTGTACTCCTTTGTCCAAAAGTTTCATGCCGCGGTAAGCGGCGATGCCGTGTGTCAGATGGACGACGAGATCCCCCTCGCTCAGCTCCAAAAAGCTGTCGATCGCCCGCGTTTCATAGGTGCGGCGACGTGCTTCGCGGCGTAATTCGGTGCGGCCAAAGAGTTCCTGGTCGCTCAAAACGAGGATGCCTTCGGAAACCAGCCGAAAGCCCCGCGTGACATGTCCGATGCAGAGTTCCACTCGACCCGCCAACGAGCGGCCCGGCTCCGCCAAAAGCTCCGCCAACCGCGCCCGTTCTCCTTCGTTATGGCAGGCGATCAGAACTTGCTCGTCGCGCCCGACCAGTGATTCCAACTCGCTCAGCGCCTCGGTTCGTGGTCCTTGAAACCGCTCGATCGATTCGATTCGCAAATGGCAGGTCGTGTCGAAGCTATCACCGGCAATGGCCGCGATCGTGACGGAGGGAAACTGTGTTAATCGCGTCATCGTCGCGGGAATGCTGAAAAGTCCCTTTGCATCATCGAGACGGCCGAGGTACGCCTTCGCCTCGTCCATCAATTCGGCCACTTCGCAAAGTACGACGCGGGTTTCCGCGGGAAGCGCGTCCAGAAAGCCTTCGGTCGGCGCTTGGCTGCCTCCTCCCGCCTTGAGGACGGTCAGCTCGACTTCCGTGAGGTCTTCGAGTTTCCGTTGAGTTTCCGCGTCGAAACGGCGAATTGACTCGACCTCGTTGCCGAACAACTCGATCCGCACGGGGTCCTCGGCATCGGCCGGAAAGAGATCGAAAATCCCGCCGTGCATGCAGAATTCGCCGGGGACTTCGATGGCAGGCACCCGCTCAAATCCGCGGTCAACGAGCCACCGCAGCAATTCTTCCGTGTCAACGGCGTCCCCCACGCGAACCCGGCGCGTCCCCTGCTCCCGTTCCTTCCGGCTGGGCACGGGCTGCAAGAGGGCAGAAATCGTCGTGACGATCACCCTCGGTCTGTCGGCCTCGGCCAACCGGCCCAGCACCCGCAAACGGCCGCCGTAAACGGCGTCGCGGACCGTGTATTCCTGTGGCGGCGTGTCCCAGGCCGGAAAAATTTCGGGGGCGCTACCTAGAAAACCGAGCAAATCGGCGGCAAAATCGTCGAGATCGGAGGGCCGCGGCAGGACGACGAGGAACGTCCGCTCAATACTTTCGGCCAGTGCTGCCACCGCCAGCGCGGACGATGAGCCCCAGGCTCCGTCGACGGCGGCACTCTCGCTGCGAGCAAGAGCGGCCGCCACCTCTGCAAAGCCTTCAAGTTGAAGCAGCTTCGGCGCCAGGTCGGAAAGACCCCCGGCGACCAATCGGCCCGGAGGCAACATCGGACGAATTTTAGCGATTTGTAAGGGTTTGGGAACGCCGTCCCGAAAGGACTTAATCGCCCCGTCGTCAGGCAGAGAAATCGATCGGTCGGTTCAGGGCACACCATTTGCCGCCTTGTGCAGTGCCCCGGCACGCCGTTTTGATCGCAATTTACAGGAGAAACTCCATGGAGCGTCGCGATTTCTTGAAAACGGTGTCTGCCGGCGCGGGCGTCTCCGTCGCGGCGACGGGATTTTTTGGCTCCGCACCGGGCCAATCAGCGTCCGCCCAACAGACACCCACGTCACCACTACCCGCCGGGCCGCCCGTAGAAACCGTTCACGGCGACATGCGGTATCGCACCCTTGGCCGCACCGGTGAGCGGGTCTCCCTCCTCGGCCTGGGCGGCTACCACATCGGAATCCAAAAAACCGTCGAAGAAAGCGTCCGCATCATTCGCACGGCCATCGATCGCGGCGTGAATTTTTTGGACAATTCCTGGGATTACAACAACGGCCAAAGCGAAATCCGCATGGGCCAGGCCCTCAAAGACGGTTACCGGGCCAAAGCCTTTCTGATGACCAAAATCGACGGCCGTACGCGCGTCGAAGCCGCCAAACAGATCGACGAGTGCCTGAAACGTTTTGGCGTCGATCACATCGATCTGATGCAGCATCACGAAGTGATCCGCCTGGAAGACCCCGACCGCATTTTTTCGCCGGACGGGGCGATGAAAGCCTTTTTGGATGCCAAACAGGCCGGAAAAATCCGCTACATCGGCTTCACCGGGCATAAGGACCCCATGGTCCACCTCCGCATGTTGCAGGTCGCCGCCGACCATGGTTTCCACTTCGACGCGCTGCAAATGCCGCTGAACGTCATGGATGCCCATTTCCGCAGCTTTGGCCGCAATGTGGTCCCCGTCGCGGTCGAGCGAGGAATTGGCGTGCTGGGCATGAAGCCCCTCGGCAGCGGTGCCATCCTCAAGAGCAAAACGGCCACGGCCATCGAGTGCCTGCACTACGCCATGAATTTGCCGACCTCGGTGGTGATCACCGGCATGGACACCCCCGCGATTCTCGAACAAGGGCTCGAGGCCGTCCGCACCTTCAAGCCCCTTTCCCGTCAGCAAGTGACCGACCTGCTGAACCGCACGGCTCCGGCCACGGCCGACGGGCAATACGAGTTGTTCAAAACCACGGCCCATTTCGACGCCACGGCCCGCCACCCCGATTGGCTGGGATAACCGAGCCGAGTTAATCAAGACATGATGGGTGAATTGCTGATTGTCTGGTCGGCCCGGATCGTGGTGCTCTTCTACGCACTGCGATTGGCCGCCGACTTTCTTGTGGTGGAACCGACTCGGCGGGAGCGCTGGGCCCGCTGGGTTTGGACTGCAGGCTGTGTCCTCTTCCTGGCACACCTCGCGCTGGCCTTCCATTTCCTCCACCACTGGAGTCACGCGGCCGCGGTTGCCCACACGGCTCAGCGGACGAACGAAGTCGTCGGTTTTAGCTGGGGAGGCGGCGTTTACATCAATTACGCGTTCACCCTGCTGTGGGTCGCCGACGTCGTCTGGTGGTGGATTCGGGCCGCCCGCGGCGAACCGACCCCCGCGGCCGCCTACTGGACGGTGCACGCCATCTTCGCCTTCATGTTCTTCAACGCCACCGTCGTCTTCGGGCCGCCGTTTTGGAAGTGGATCGCGCTCGCGGCCGCCGGTCTGCTGATCGCCGCACGCCTTTTTTTGCCTCGAAACCGAGAATTCCAGCCGGTTCCTGAGAGCCCCGCGGGAGCCGGATGATGGAAATCGTCGACGCCTATGCCCACTGCGGCCTCTCCAAGTACGAGCCGATCGAAAAAGTCCGCGAGGCGATGGCCGCCGCCGGCGTTTCGCGGGCCGTCCTGGTGCAGCATCTGGGCGAATTCGACAACTCGTACATCGGTTCCGCCGTCGAATCCGATCCGCAGCATCTGGCCGGCGTGCTCCTGGCCGACCACTGCCAACCGGACGTCGTCGGTACGCTGGGAAAGTGGCACTCCACCGGACATTTCCAAGGCATCCGACTCACCTCACAGGCCATCCTCGAATCGCCCGACCTGCTCTCCACCGCCGCCAACCTCGGGCTGATCATCGTGCTCTACGCTCCCGAAGGCATCCGCCCGATCGTGAAAACGCTCGAGAAAGAACTGCGTCTCGCCCCGTTCACACGGCTGGTCGTCACCCATCTCGGCAACCCGAGTTTCGAGAACGGCGAGATCGCCGAGTCGGCCCGCGACGTGTTCCGCCTGGCCAAATTCGCCAACGTTTTTTTGCAAATCTCCGGGATGTCGCAGTTCCGCCCCTTCCCGCACGACGATCTCCGCCCGCTCATCGCCGATGCGTTTACCCACTTCGGCCCCGCGCGAATCCTCTGGGGCTCGAACTTTCCGGTCGTCGGCTCGAAGGAAGACTACGCGGCCGACCTGCACCTGCTCCTCGACGGCAAGCTGCCGATCCCCGCCGAGGCCATTCCCAAAGTCGCCGGCGAAAACGCCCAACGCCTGTGGTTCAACCGCACAGTCTGAGCGGCGAGAAGTACTGCGAACCTGTCCCTCCCATTCCGGGACTTTTTTCTGCTCTGGCTCATCCTTCCGCCTTCATCCTTCATCCTTCCGCTCCCCCTGACCAATTTCTGTACACTTTTTTGGCTTTTTTGGGGCGCTAAAAAAGAGCAGGACTTTTTTGGTGTCCACCCAAAAAAAGTCCCGCTCAACTAAGAAACGCCACCCAAAAGTCATTCTGGAGAGTTTTCTTAAGTCATTGTGCAGATGGATCTTGCGTCGCAAGAATCGCCGTTTTGATCTTGAAGTACCCGGCCAGTTTCTGGTATGCTCTGGCTATGCGGTGATTTTTCCGCACAGGGATATTTTGCCTCCGCCATTGCGGCGGAGACTTCGAGAAAACGACCGGATTCGGTTCGTCTCTGCTTGGCGAAGAGCACGAACCGGCAGGCGTTGCGACGTTCCGCGTAGCAGGCACGGTAGGCCGGCACGCTGCGTTTGGAATTCGCAGTCTCGAACAACCGGGCCAGCTTCTCTCGAAGCGGCCACACGCAAAGTGTGCGGCGGGGAATCCGTCGAGGCCTTGCGCAACGGTTTTCCGCTAGCTCGCTTACTTTGCATCGCATCGAACGCGCGTTGCGCCGCTCGGCGTGCTTGCGCACCGCAGCGTCACGCATTTGTTTTTCTGCAGGGGGCCCGTTGCCGGAGAGGGGCCGCGGGTGAGGGGTATCTTTTTTGAAGGGTGAAGAACTCACGGCCGCCCGACCGGTCTCGACATCTCAAAACTTGCGGAACCCGCCGCCCAATGGGCACATGCCGACGAATTGAAATGCGATCGGTTCACCCCGTCGACGGCGAGACCACTCTCCGCAAACTCGTGGAGCAATCGCAACGCGAGTGTAAGAGGCTGCACTTTCTTTGGGGCTTATGACTCGCATCGCTGCCGAGAAAGGCAATATGACCATCGCATTCCAGGGTCGTCGCATGACGACAACAACCCGACCCTTTTCTGGCGCCCCAAGGCCTTCCGCAAAGTGCCTCCAGCTATTCGCCGAACCTCTCGACCCGAATCAGGTGCTCTCCATAGGCGTCCTGGATCCATACATGGGTGCACTCCAGTCCTGACGGGTGGTGAGAGCAATAGCTTGGCGCGTAATACGTCACAATTTGAGGGAAGTCCGGCGGTGGAATTGCATCCAGCAATTTGTACTTACTCGGATCTCCCTCCACGGGGATGAAATTGGGCGTGCCTGGAGCGCAATTGTAGTAACAACTCGCAATCAAGCTCAAAACAAGTCCCGGTCCGCTTTGCCCGTACGGTCGAACGAAGCACTTATACACAAGACCCTGCGCCGTACAGAGACTATTTCCAGCACCGTCTGTATGAGTCGTCACGTTTCCTCCAGTGACTAGGAAGGCGCGGTGAGATGATGCGACCAAGGTCCGGCGGCGCTCACCCGTCGGCTCCTCCAGCAGAAAATGGTCAGTCTGCTACCAATACCACCCAACCTTCAATCGCATTGCCAACACTCACGCCGGCCGCGAGCAAACTTCCGATCTTCTTGAGAACTTTCGTTGCTTGTTCGATCGAATGTGGCAATCCGTTGTCGTCGGCAGCGGCGACTGCGATCGCGACGGTTTTGACGACCGCGATATGTGCAGCAGTGATCGTGATGTTTTGGGAAGTCGAGTGATAGGCGTGGCCACTTTCAACATCGGCTCCGACGTTCACGCTGATATCGTTAAACGAATCGAGGGTGTTTCCTGGAGCGTCATAGAGTGAAGCGGCTACGTACCCATATCCCTTACCGTTGAGCCCATTTTTGTCCACCTCGAGCCAGATCGACAGCAAGCCGGACCCTTCCGGCTCCCTGCTAAGTTTCGCGTGCGCAGTTGCGGTGGTGGATCCCTTGGATTGGCGAACGTTTCCGGTTTGGATCGGGAAGTTAGCCAGTGCCTTTGCTCTGTTGTAACCCTCAGCCATTGCATTTGCCCTTTCGTAATCTTGGAAGCCTAATCAGAAACGCTGGCGAGCGGCGAAGCCGGCCCAGCCCGAGGACGCAAAACGCGCCAATTTTCGCCAACGTCAAACTTGCCGGCTCGGGAGTGACCACGTCCACGCGGTAACTTGGAGATGTGTGCCAGCGTAGAGGTCGATGCCGCGAATTGGCCGCAAAAATGCCGACGTAAAGATCCCGCCTGCCGGCCCGGGAAAAAAGTGCAGCGGTCGCCCACGTCCCAGAAACGGCGTGACGGCTCAATAAGGCGTGGAAACCGAGACCGCCTTCCCACCGTGGGAATCGAAAAACGTCATCTCCGTTGTGTGAGTCGTCGCTGTCAGGTTGAGAGCTTGGCCAAAAGGCGACGCGTTGTACAACGTCAATGTTGGAAAGTCGCCGGTGGAAACGGCGTCGCCCAATGAGAGAAACGCCTGCTGATTCAGGTAGGTCGCCATTCCGTCCCACCGGTAGCGACTTTCAAAATGCACGTCCTTCCCAGTCCCTTTGGCATCGCTAATCACTGCGAGCATTGGTCCGTTTCCCTCATAGTAGCCGACTCGAACCGCGGGTTTGCTCTTTGGATCCCAAAAGATCAACTCGCCCATGCCGTTTGCTTGCTCTGCAGACAATGTCGCCTTCACGCTCCCTGCGCCGTCGACGATTTCAAGCTTCGTCGTTCGAATCGGACTCGGGGCGGCCAGATAATTTGCGCCCATGAGGAAGGCGACGAGACACATCGTGCAGGCACCGCAAGCAACTAGCTGCACACGACGAAGAAGTTGACGAAACCGGACTTGTAGAGCGAGGTACTCCTTCGTGAGATACTCGATTTGAGGCACGAGATTCTGGTTCTGTTTGACTTCAGTTGTCATAGCCTATTCATCCCTTAGCTAGCAGGTGATATGGCGGAGCGGGTGCGACGAATTTCCCGTCGTCCGGTTCCGCGTCCCCATCGAGAGGACGGCATTTGGGCATCAATGACCGTAAGCGGGCGGCGATTTCCAACCCGATTGTCGGCATGGCGGACGGGTCCGTGTGTGGCTCAACAAGGATGTCATCGCAGGGAGCCGACGGTCGCGGTTCCATTCGCGAGCGAAGGCGAGGCAGCGACAGTGACACCCTGCGACGCGGCCCGATGGAATCGATGTTAACCGGCAAGTCCGACGAGGAGACACTAAAAAGCTGACGGCTTGAAATTGACGATCGACGAATCGGCGCCGGTGCCTGCCACATGCGTTTTGGTGCAGTAGTCCTTGAGGATCCAGGCTCCGGCGGCTGTCTTTCCAAAGACAGGATAGAGATTGTTGAACCAAAACGGCTGATCGCTCAGGAACAAGTCCGTTGTCGTGTATTTGCTGGGGTCCAGATTCGTCTTATAGACCCAACCTTGATAGCCACCGACGTTGCCGGGGCCTTCGAGCGTCAGCAGAGCGAGCACAAGCTCCTGCTGACCGGTCGCGTAGTTCAGGCACAACAGCCAACCGGCAGCCGTATGAGTGGTTCCGTCAACGAAAATTGCTTCTTGTGTCCCGAGATATCCGTAGGCGGGATCCGTGGTCGCGAGAAGCGCTGCAACAGGGTCCGGCTTCTTGGCTTTTGCGTCTTCGGCGCCGCCCGGATTCTGGGCCGCCAGCGTACAGATCAGGAATATGCCGACAATCGATGGACCAACAATCCACTTCAAGCGTTTGGCAAACAGAGCACTCATTTTCCAACTCCTTCTCCAAGGGTGACAGAACGTTGATGTTCGAGCTTCGTTGCGTCGAACAGCACGCCGGGCAACTCTCATTGAAACTTTCGCTGAATGCCGAGCTGGGGCACTTTCGTTGACTTTCACCCCGGCTGCCCTCACACGGCGTGGCGGGCTTCTGCGGTCGCTTCGACTATTGAAAGAGCTGACCGCACGTCGTCAGGACGGGCTGTAAATGATCGGGATTCATTCCCTCGAGATGGGGATCCCAGCCCGCGATCCAGCCGTTGTAGTTCAACCCGATGACGGTCCGCTGTGCCACTACTCCAAGCGTCTGTCCAAGGGCGCTTGAGACACAAACCACCCCGTCATCCGGGTGCGGACCCAACAGGTCGGTGCTCGTGATGGCAAAGAAGTAGTAACGTGCGCGATTTCCGATGTCGGCCGCATTGGCGTTGAGATTGAAGAGGTCCTGGCTGAAGGGAGACACCGAAGCGGAGCCGAGATCGGGCGTCGGAATCCAAGGAAGAATGCCGAGATGGGGGCTGCAGATCGTGACCAGCGCCCTGATCGGGAGCCCGCTGGCGACCAATTGTCTGGCGACGATCCCGCCCTCGCTATATCCGACGAGGAGCAGCGGCGGTGTGAGCGACTGCAACGATGGATAGAGGGCGGCGGCCGATTCGACGAACGTGTGGAGATGGGTTTCATACGTGGGGCGGACAAAATTCCAGCCCGCGGCCGCCGGCAACAGCTGGAGCGCGGCGGCTAAGGGGAGCATGTCCGCGCCGTTACCTCCCCAGCCATGCAAGAGAATGCAAGTGCCTTTGGCTTGCGGGCCGGCAATGACATCGTGCTCGATCCGGGGAGCTAGCGGCACCCGGTGATAGACGACTGTCGGTCCATTCGGAGCAGGTGCATTCGGTTGATTGAGGTCGGACGGGGCATAAATCGGTCTCATACTGTGCTCCTCGCGAGGGATGTCAATAAGGTATTTGTCGTGGTCCATGATGAGTCGCGACTGCGATGACGGACAAGGAAGACGACGGGCAAGATCCGGGCACGATCGCGGTGCAATGTCGGAACGCACGAATCCGCGGTCAGTATGGCGCGGGTTTGCTCGCCGGTTCCCAGTACACCTGAAACCCGCTGCCATTTCCGTGGAAGAGAATGAGAGGCGCGATTTGGTTGCGCATCGCCTGCGTCGTTGAAGGCCGAAAGAGGAAGATGAAATGCTCGGACAACCTCCAAGCACGCGGCAATTGTGCCGGCAAACGGGCTTCGGAATGCTGTTGAGTGACCTGGAGCAGCATCCTGAGGAGTTTGAAGCGGGCCCGCTGCTGGTCGAATGGCGTTCATCGAGACCGATTGTGAGCCCGATCGAGTGCAATTCCATCGCCTAAACAGGTGAGAGAGGGGTGCCCAGAAGGACGATCGAGCAGAGGGTAAGAGTCTCCAGGTGGGAGCGGTTGATTTCGCCATCGAAATGTTGGGCGGCAAATCGCGCGACTACGGTCTGCAAAGGAAACGGCAAGCGTCGACGACGCCAGACCGCCCGAAGCCAATGGCTATGAAGGTGCTCCTTTCAGCGGCGGCGCGTGCATTTGAGCTGATGTTGCGCGGCCTTGCCGAGAAGGAAATCGCGGGAAGCATCGGGCGGAGACCGTTTTCTCCGGGATGTGCAAAACCGCAGAGGCCAGCAAGCGATACGACTGACACACACCGCACCACGTTCAAGAGACTCGCGAACTGAGGCTCGCGACAAGCAGGTGTTCCTTGTAGTAGACTGTCTACTTCAAAATGGTGGATGGATCGGGTGCCACGCCACGGCTCTGCGTGGGCGTGCGAATCCGCTTGACGTTCCCGTATCAAATTCATGGGCACGCCCACGCAGAGCCGTGGGCTTGGCACCCAGAAACAGGGCTATCAGCGTTGAGCGGCACCTGTTCCACTAATTTGAAGTAGACGGTCTAGTACGGTGGGACCAGCGAGCTTTGCGAGCGCGACTCGACTGAGCTCGCCGAAGTCCGACCCACTTTCTGCAGACCGCGTGGTCGCAAAATCGGTGGGCTGGCGGCCCGAGCGGCCTTGTCCTACCCAAGGAATTCACGACGTACTGAGAGGCACCCATGAGCGAAGTGAAGCTCGTTCTGCGGGACGCAACGCGCGACGTTTCGGGCACGCTCCACGGTTCGATCGCCGATCGCACTGTCGCCGCACTGAGCGCCGAGCCGGAAACACTTGAAGAACTGGCCGCGGCCGTCGAGCGTTTCGAGGCCGGCGGCTCGCGCTTCCTGCACCGCCTCCGATCGGGCATCGACGACCGGCCCTACGATGCCGGCGTCGTCATCATCGACCTCGCCGCGCGGTTGATCGCGTTCGAGTCGACCTACTCGTCGCCCGGCCGCAACGGCTGCGTCGATTACCACGACGGCACGCGGGCGACCGACGTGCGACTACGCTACACCCTGCCCGACGACTGGGCGTTCCAGAGTCACGTCAACGATTGGGATGCGGCGGCGGACGTCCGTCGCCGCCAACGGGCGGCCCGTCCGACGTTCGACGCCCGCGAAACCCTGTACGGCAAGCCGATCTTGGAGTGGATCGCCCGCGCCTGCTGGCGCGTGCTGCTCGATCCGAACCGGGCCGTCCACGTCGCCCAAGACCGGGAAGAAATCCCCCTCGTTGAGCGAAGCTTCGACGAAGGCCCGCACGTCGAGGATGTCCGCCGCATGCACATCCGCTGGCTGATGACGCCGCGGGACGATTTGGCCGGTCAGACTCCGCGGGAAGTGCTGCTGGCCCGCGGGAAGTTCATCGACAGCGACTTGCAACACCGCGCCAATCAGTGGACCTACCAGCAAAAGTGCCCGCCCGGCCTCGATCCGAACTCGCACGCCTACCGCTTTGCCGGTATCGGCACGCACGAGAACGTGGTCTATTACGATTTCGTCCGCAACCTCATCTGGTCCTGCGTCGATCGGGCCGAGGAAATCGCGAGCGAGGTTGCAGCGAAGGCGCTGACCGTCGGCGATTTCCTCGCCGCCGAAGTCCCGCGACTCGCGACCGTCCGCGACGAGTGGTGGAACCAGGCCGACTCGGAGTTCGGCGGTCTGTCGCCGCGTGAAGTCGTCGAACACGAGCGTGCCCGGCTGCCGGAAGGTTCGTGCGGGCACGACGCGGTGATCGACCCGAACTGTCCCACGTGCAAGATGCTCGCCGATCTGCCCGGCCCGATGTTTTGGCATCTCGACGGCTGCAACAACGATCCCGATTTCGCCTTCTCGATCTTCTACCACACGCGGGAGGAGTGGGAAGCCGAAGAGCGGGGGTACCAAGAGTTCAACCGCCGCTTCGACGCGAAACAGAAAGAGCAGAAGGAGCTGCAGCTTGACGTCCTCCGAGGTTCGCGGACCGGTTACTCGAATCCCAACTATGCAGGCGGCTCCCCCGCGATCCGTCTGCACGCCCTCGGCGACCGGCTTTCGGAGTTGCTCGTCGACCTCCAGCAACCGCAGCCAGAGCGCGCAGCTCATCGACCGCTTGCGGCACGACTTCGGTAACTTGCGCGACGTCACTGGCTCGGATGCGGAGATGATGAAGGGCTCATCGCTCGCCGAACCGGTCGCCCAGAAATTTAGCGAAACTCTCCACGACGTCGCCGACACCCGCGCCAATCTGCAACCGCAATGCGAGTGGCTGCAAAAGGCCCTTCAACGTTTTCTCAACGACGAAGATCCCAGGGGCTTCACCAACCCGGCGGATTTTGATGATGATGACGTGCCCTGGTAATCAGGATTGTGACAGCGGATCAGGGCGCGCCCTTTCATCCGTTCGGCTTCTCAGATGTCGGTGGGACATTTTCTTCCTGCAATTCTTTGGACGGGGCGTCGACGGCACCGGTGTGGCGTTGCTATTCGGAGCGGTGCCTCTGTTCGTGGTCTGGTTGATCGTGCCTGCCCTCTCTTCTTCAATCATGAGATCCCCTGGGAGACCAAACTAAGTTGTGGGAAGTAACCGGAAGGAGACGAAACGAACGCGTTGTGAGTCAACTTCCGCTTGGCGAAGACGGGTGAACGCAAAAAAGGGAGTCGTGCAAACTCGAGATCGCCGACCGCGATTTTGGGACGGGCGCACGTTTGTGGTGCGGCCGTCCCGGCTGCACGTGCAGGCGGGACGCCCGCACCACAACCAATTCGCCAACTAACCGCGCCGCGGAATCGCGGTCGTTGATTTAGCGAAGTGCATGACGGCGGAATTTCCGTATCGAAAAGGAGGGGAGTGTCCGTCGGAGTTCTTGTCGTCGCAAGTCGATTTTAATTGCCATTCGCTCGGCTCCCGGGCATCATGCATTCAAGCACGTCACTCCCATCTCCGCGCGGGCGTTCCGTCCTCCTCAGGTCGGCTCACAACAGACTGAGGCGGTTTTGCTTTGATCCCAACCAACGTCGCCAGGCGCCGGGAGCTCCTTCATAGAAAGCAGGCCGATGTATGAAGTTTGAATACGTGCTGCGGGGCAAGAGAGTTGTCCTCTCGGAGTTGGAAGACGCGATTGCCATTCGCCCCAAGAGCGAGGTTCGTGCCGAGGCGACCGCCGCCCAAACGCTGAAGCGGTTCAATACGGCGACGGCCAGCGACGACTCCGCCGGCGGCAAATTCGGCCTCAGCCTGCCCGCCAGCGATCGAAAGCTCTTTGAAAGGGCCGGCTGGCTCTTTGCCGAGCCGCAGGCGGAACTTGTGAATGCGGCCGCGACTCGAGAGGCCGTCCAGTCCGCGGATGCGGTCCGACCGGTCTTCGTCGATCGCGGCGGCAACACGCTCATCGGCACCGATATTGTGACCGTGCAACTACCCGCAGAAATGGCCTCCAAAGACGCGATCGCCACGCTCAAGGAGCATGGTTTGTTGCAGGTCAGGCGACTCCAGTTCGCCCCCAACCTGTTCGAGACTCGTCTCAAAGTTGGAGGAAGGTTCCAAGAGGTGATCAACCACCTCCAGGACACGCCGATTTTTCGTTTTGCCGAGCCCGTGATGTTGGAGGCGGTTGGAGGGCGGGCCCATTATGCCCCGCCCGCGAGCGCCGAATATAAGAGACAATGGCAGCACCGCAACAACGGCAGCAACGGCGGACAGGCGAACGCCGACATTCAGTCGCAGCCGGCCTGGCTACGGGCCACGGGAGCCGGGATCCGCATTGCCGTCATCGACAACGGCATGCAAGTGACCCATCCCGGACTGAGTCCCGCGATCAAAACGGGCGCTTATTTTGAATCGGACGGGCAGGCCAGCGCGACCTGGGTGGGCTTTCAACCGGGTGGATCAGGTTTTCCCAGCGGACACCACGGCACATTCTGCCTGGGGATGGCCGGCGCCCGGCCCGTGAATGCGACCAAGGGCGTTTGCGGTTCGGCGCCCCAATCGGAGCTCGTCCCGATTGCCTGTCTCTCCGACCAGGTCGGCTCGCAAGTCACGCTGGCCCGTGCGCTCGCCTACGCGGCGAATCCATCGACGGAGGATGGGTCCGCCCACGCGGAAGACGGCGCGCACGTGATCGCTTGCAGTCTGGGCCCGTCCGGGGCCGGCGTCTGGAACATGACCTCGGTGTTGGAACTCGCGATTTCGACGGCCGCGCAGCAAGGACGCGGCGGCAAGGGAGTGCCTCTCTTCTGGGCGGTGAGCAACAGTTATAACGATATTGCCAATGATGAGGTTTGTTCCCATCCGTCTGTCATCGCCGTCGGCCGCTCGACGCGAAATGACGACGATGATGGATCCGCGTACGGAGCAAAGCTCGATTTCCTCGCTCCGGGCCGCGAAGTTTACAGCACCACGGCGGGAGGGAAATACCGTTCCGATACGGGGACGAGTTATGCCTGCCCGCTGACTGCGGGAGTCGCGGCACTTGTGCTGGAACGGCATCCCCAATGGACTCGTGACGAAGTTCTCAACCGTTTGCGGGCCAGTTGCGATCAGATTGGCGGCGCCGCGTATGTCGGCGGGCATCACCCTGACTTTGGTTACGGCCGGATCAACGCCGACAAGGCGACGCAATGAGCGCGATGGCACTGCTGCCGATCGGCCTTAAATTGACGGCGCCGTGCGCGTAAAATGCAATTTGGCGTCTCGCGGAGAAATCGCGGGCAGAATTGAGAGTTGGGAAATGTTCAAGCCACGCACGCTGACAATGCGCGGAAAACCGATCGAGATCCTCGAATTGGAGGATGTCTACGCCGTTCCGCCGTCACGACCGGAACGAATCGAACGGTTTGGAACGCCCGGTCGGCGCGCGTCATCCAAGAAACCGTCGGCCCTCGGCTCCGCCTCGTTGCAGGTGAACGCGACCGATCTCGCGGCATTCGAGAGTGCGGGATGGTCCTTCGTTGAAGGCCGGCAGCCTGCGCCAAGCGCACGCGCGGAACCGGCTGCGAAAATCTATGTGAAGGGCGGCGGCCACCTGGCCGTGGGAACGGATCGACTCACGGTCAAACTCCGCACGGGCATCGGCGAGTCCGACGCGAATTCGTTTTTTCAACGATACGGGCTGCCGATCGTGGACCGGCTCGGCTTCGCGCCGGGACTCTATCAGGTTCAGGTGCTGCCCGATTCCGCTCGCGATGTGATCGACGTCGCCAACGACCTCGGCCAGGACTCGATGGTGGAATTCGCCGAGCCCGAGTTCGTGGAGTTTTTCGGGCATCGCAACCGTTGATTTGCATCCGGTGCCGCTGGGCGGTCCGCACGCCGGCGCCTCAGGCGATGCAACCAGGTTGACTTCCTTTTCGTGCTTCCGTTGGCATTGGCGTGCTCATTGATCGACCCGCACAACCATGGCACGTTCCTCGAGTTCGAGTAAGCGCAATTCGAGCTCTTTCACCTGCACGGGGATATCGCCCACCTTCAAGCGGCGGTTCAGATGCCAAAGCAGCGACAGGGCGGCGCCAAATAACACGGTCCATCCCAGCAAAAGCAGCAGATAACTCTCGACGCTGGCGTTCGACGTCTGCGCAAGGCGGACGGTGAAGTAAGCCAGACTGATGCTGGCAAAAAGCAGGAGCATCATAAAAAAAACCAGAACCGCCGCATGGGCCAGGCCCGTCCACCAGGCCTCGCGGCGCATTCTCTCCAACATGGCGTCGACCCCCCTTTGGTAGCGTGCGCGTGCCTCAGGATCGCTGGCTTGCTGGACGAGCAATCGCCTTCCCAGGTCATTTTTCGTTGGTTCCATAACCACCTCGTTTCAGGGCCTCTTTCAAGGCTTGCTTGGCATGGTACATGCGCGATTTAACCGTTCCTTGCGGACAACCGACGACCGAGGCAATCTCATCGAGGGAAAAGTCGTTTAAAAAATGCAGCACCAGCACGTCACGGTGCTTGACGTCGAGCAGATTCAGGCCTCGATGAATGGCCGCGGCATCTTCGGCGTCGAACGAATTCTCGTCGCCGCGTTCTTGAGACTCGGCCCACGCCCGCTCCGCCCGCTCTCGCGAAACGTCGGACCGGACGCGGTCCACGGCCAGCCCATGCGCGATTCGATACAGCCAGACCCGCAATGCTCCAGGATCTTCCAGGCGCCTGATGCCGTGATACGCCGCCAACCAAACTTCCTGCAGGACGTCGAAGGCCCGGCTCTCATCGTTCAATAATTTCGCCACGTAATACAGGAGCGGAGATTCCATCTCCAAAATCAGCTCTTCAAATGCTCCAGGCGCCCGCAACTTGCACCGCAAGGCCAGCCATTCATCGCGAACTCGTTGTGAGGCTGTCCCCATTCGGTCGGGTCGTTGCGACTGCCGCGTTCGGCTTGCTCCGGTGCAGGATCCTCCCAGCGTACTCTAAGTCGGAAGCGTGCACTGTGCGGTTCAATCGAATTTCGCAATTTTGCCGGCGCGAATCGACCGGGAGTCTTGTAGGGCAAGTGCAAATGGCAAGCTAGCAGCTTGCCCTACGACTTGCGTTACCGCCAGTCGCCGGAGAGCACGAAGCCGGTCCAGTATTTGCGCAACATTGACTGACGTCGTCGAGGTGGGTTTCTTTTCTTTTCCGTTGATCATGGGCTAAAGTCGCTGAATGCGTCACTCAAACTCGGTTCAAGGAACCCGATCGTGTTCCGCCGCTGGTCAGCGAGATTGGTCATTTTAATTGCCCTCGTTACGGGCCATTGGAACACGCTCGTTGGTCTCGCGGCGGACTTCGGCTGGTGACGATCTTGTCAAAACTGCGCGCGAACGCGTGAAAAAGTGGTCCCAAGTGGGCATGTGGCTGCCCGAGAAGGACGTTCCCTTCTTCAAGGACAACTACGCAATTCTGCAGCCGGCCTTGGCGGATGCGATCGCGGATTCGAGCGACGCAATTCGGCAAAACGCATTGTATGTTGTGCGCGAGATTGGGCCGACAGCTTTGCCGCTGGAACCGCTGCTTGCTAAGCGGATCGAAGTCGAACCGGATCGAACCGTCCGCTTATACCTATACTCGACCGCGCGATCGATTGGGGCGAAATCCGACCACACGCTGGCCTTGATGAAAGAGCGTTACGCGGCATTGGAGACGCAGCCCGACATCCGCGTGCATGACTACGATCACACGCCGGTTGACGAGAGAATCGAACTCGCCGCCGCACTCTTGAGGCTCGACGATCAACTCGAGCGACGGGCCGACTATCGCGACATGATTCTGCGATGGCTGAAGCCCCCGCCCAAGGATCTTCGGGCCGGCCGGCAAGAGGCCTATTGGGACCATCGCTGGATCGCCGTCAACGTGATCGAGAATTGCGGCGGTCCTCGCGAGGCAATTCCGCTCTTGCAGGCGATGCTCAAGGAGCCGAATCGTAAGGCGTGGGTCTACATCAAAGTGTCTCGCGCTCTCGCAGCCCTGGGAGTCGGTTCTCGATCAAACTGACATTGCGATTGAGCGCCTATTTCGGCCGACTGGTTGCTTCGAGCTTTTCCAGAATGGCCTTCAATTCGCCGACTCCGGAGGCAACAAGTCGAGCGCCCTCGGGAAGTGGTTTGGGCCGGAGCGCTTCGTCCGCGAGTGATTGCTTAAACGGCTCTGGGGGCGAACCGCTGTAAACAAAGAGCGTTTTTTCGAGCCGTTTCGCGATCCCTACTCGTTGCATGGTGAAGTCCTCGGGCTTTGCGGGGTCGTTCTGGATGAAGACGATCGCTTGCCGCCCGTCGTCGACGACGCATTCGTTCGGCACCTCCACCACATTCGCCGGAACAGGAAGCTCGATCGAGACGCGGACGAACTGTCCGCCGCGCAGCAGACCCTGTTCATTTTCGACCTCGCCCCGAATGACAACCGTATGCTGATTGGGGTCGATCACCGTACCGATGTCGCTGAACGTGCCCCGGAGGGAGCGGGTGGTCTTTATCGTCCAAGGATGCTCCGGTCCCAGGGCCTCGAGTTCGCTGACTCGATCCTCCGGGAGATTGGCCAGCACGAACAACTTTTCGAGGTTCGCAATCTGAAAGAGATTGACGCCGTCATCGGTCACGTCTCCCACCACGGCGTTGCGTTCGATGATAATGCCGTCGATTGGCGAACGGATTTCGACTCGCCCGAAATCGGCCTCTTTCGCGGGGTCGTGCGGGCCACGGTCCCTGGGTGGATTCTTGCCTTCGTCAATCGCGGCGTCGATCGTCTTTTGCGGGATGCCCCAGGCCCGCAGGTTGCCGATGGCCCGGTTCATCTTGTTCTTGTCCATCTGCAGATTTCGCTGCTGAGTCAGCCGTTCGATTTCCGCGACACCTTGCCCTTTTGCTCCCATGGTGCGCAGGATCTCCTCGTCCAGCTGCAATCGTGCCGCCGCGTCGACGAGGTCGTGTTCCACGTTGGCGACCTCGCTGCTGTAAAAGGCGAGCAAAAATTGCCCCTTTTTCACGTGGTCCCCCGCGCGGATTTCCCTGGTGGAGTATGCGATGAACTCGGCCGGGCTCCCTTGAGCGGCGTGTTTCGAGTCTTCAGTGAACTTACCGATTTCGATGATTTTGTTGCTCAACCGCGTTGCCGGGAACGTGCGTATGCGGACGATCGAACTCGGATTCAGCGCCGTTGACCCCTGCAGGACCAGCGGCGGTTGCCGCGTCGGCTTCCGGGCCACGACAGTCTGCAGCTTGACGCGCAGTGCTTTCGAGAGCGAGACCGTGTGCGGACGGCCTTTGACGAGTTCGACGCCCGCGTTGTTTTGGCCGGGCGGGGAAGAGACCGAGTCCGGCCGGAAGCTGAAGTCTCGCTTCGGCGTTTGCCTTGCGGGCCGTGAATCGCTCGGTTGCGGCGCCTGGATTTGGGAGGAAGGCGAAGAAACATTGCTCTTTGGATCGTCGCCTGCGCGAGCGTCCTGCGGCGGCGACGGTTGATTCGCGGAAAAACTCACATCGCAGGCAACGAAGCAGAGGCAGCCGAATGTCGCCAGCGCGCCGATGGCGACTTTGTAGCCGGCCCGCGTTTGCATGCTCCGCCGTTTGTCGACGAGGCCGGCGATTCGCCGCTCGAGCCGGCCCCGCCAGTGCAGGATGCCGGCCGAGGCCGCGATCGGTCGGGCGCCTCGCGCCAACTTGGCGAAATGCAAGAGCGTCTCGCCGTAAGTCACGGCGTCGGTGCCGGCCAGCACGTAGTTGTCGCAAACCTCTTCGCGGACGCGCGTGAGACTGCGGTTGAGGAGCAAAACAGCGGGGTTAAGCCAGAAGATGGCCGAAGCAAGTCGCTGCAAGAGGACGACGAGACAATCGCGGCGGACGACGTGGGCACACTCGTGGACCAGCACGTCGGCAAATTGCTCGCGGCTGATTTCGCGGAGGCAACTTTCGGGCAGCACGACCGCCGGGCGCACGACGCCGAGCACGCAGGGAGTCGAAATCCGGCTGGAAAGGCCGATCGCGGGCAATTCGTCGATGCCGCCTCTGTGCTGGACGTCATCGAGGAGGTCCCGAATCGATTCGCCGCCCAAGAGCGTCTTCGGATCGAGCGCGATCCACGAGCGTCGAATGCTTCGCATCCGCACATAACTGCGAACGAGCGAGCCGAACATCCAAAGCGTGCCCGCGAGCCAAATTGCGATAAAAATCGCGGCCGCCGATCGCGGGCGCGTGTTACCGGTCGGCGGGAGACTTGAATCTGGAAGGCTTGAAAGAGCAGCCGACAGCGTGGAATGCGATGCGTCTGCCGTGCTGCGAACGGCCGCTTCGACGCTGAGCACAGGACCGGTTGCAATTGGAAGCTTTTGGCTACGTGGGACGTTGGTTTCGGGTTCTTCGACACGAGCGGTGGACTGGGAGAAATCGGCGGCGGGCGCCGGAGTCGACGGTTGGATCGCGCCCCGCGGGCTCGAGGCAGGAATGCGGAACTCGACGGGAATCGAAATCAGTGAGAAGCCGGACGCGGACGCCGCGAGTGTCGCCAGCGGCGCGATCAGGATCCAGGCAAGAGCCCAGACCAGCAGGCAGTGAACGACGGCGGCCCTTCGCCGGAGTAAGCCGGCAATCGCCAGACCGCAGGCCGCAATCAACGTGACGGCAATGAACACAGTCAGCGCCGATTGGGCCGCGAAATCACCCGGATAAGCCCGCGACAAGAGCGACATGTTTATGCTCCCGAACGTTTTTTTCCGTGACGGGCCGCGTCGAGCATCTCGCGGATGCGTTTGGCCTCGGCGTCCGTCAATCCGCGGTGGTCCAACAGGGCCGTCATCAGCGCCTCGGGCGAACCGCCGCAGAGCGTATCGATCAGTTCGATCACTTTTTTCCCGATGGTCACCTGCCGCGGCACGGCGGCCCGGTAGCAGTGCGCCCGCCCCTCTTCCCGGTGTGTGAGCCAGCCCTTCTCCTCCATGCGGAGCAAGAGCGTCTTGACGGTATTCCGAGCCAACCGCCGTTTGGGCGCCAGGATCCGGCCCACTTCACTGGCGGAGAGTTCGCCCCGTTCCCACACGATTTCCATCAGCTCGTGCTGGGCGGGAGAGAGAGGCGGCAAGGAGGATTTCTTCGGCATCATCGGCCACTCGATCGGCGACAGGCGACTACACGTTGTCGTCCATCATGACTACATTCTGTAGTCATGTCAAGCGGCAATGCGGGACAAATTCCGTTGAGTGCGATTTCAAAAGCCCCTTCACCCCGGCCCCTCTCCCACGAGGGGCGAGGGGCGAAAGAAGAATGACGGGTTCGGGACTTTTCTAGAAGCCAACCAGCGTGTAAGCGGCCGGACGTGCGGGTTGGAACCGTTCGATGAGCGGCTTGAATGGATATGTGTTGCCACCGCGCACGACGCGGATCTCGAACGACGGAAACCACTCGAGCAGTTCGATCGATCCATCCTGACGGACAATGGTTGCCTGGCGGTCCCCGTTGGAGGCGCCGATTGTCAGATCCGGGTCTGGAGTGCCGAGCGATTGCCAGGAATGGACCAGCACGCCGCGCGTGCCGGCTTTGGGGGCGATGGCCAGTTCGACCTGGCCGCGGTGCGTTTTGAGCGCTTCCAAGAACGCGGCGGCGTCCACTGCAAAACGTTGCTGATCCGAAGACCATTCGTCGACTTGGATTTCAGCCGGGGCCGCCGTGGACGAGTTGACGCCTCGCAGGCGGACGGCGAATTCGATCTGCTGATTCTCCTGTGCGGCCAGTTCGAGCCGCTCGCGAAAATCGGCCGACAATTGCACGTGGGCGACGAGCTTTTCGTCCTCTTTGACGGCAATGCGATCGTCGAATTGTCGCAACACGTGCTGGTCAACGCCGGTAGCCGCTCCGCAGAGTTGGGCCGATGCGAGCGAGACTGTCAGCAGAAGAATGAGCAGGAAACTCCAGCGGCCGCGCAGGAAGATCACGGCGGCGGCGATGAGGCAGATGAACAGCGGCGCTTGGAGGGCCAAGGTTCGCAAGGCCGCTTGCCGGCCGGACCAGTGATCGGCATAGGGGGACAGCCGCTGCTTCGGCAGTACGGATTGGCGACCGAAGTTTGCGTCGAGGCCGTACGAGTAGGCGGCCGTGACGTTGCCGCCGGCGACGGTTGGCCTTTCATCGATCGGTCCGACCAGGCGAGCAAACTCCGTCGTTCGCAAGACGCCGGCGTTCTCGATTGCGCCCGTCTCGAACGAGGCCGCAGGATAGATCCAGCCGGCGAGCGACGCATGGCTCCAGACGGCTTGCACGGCCAGCAGAACGACGAGAGGCAGCGGGGCGAATCTCGCAGCGAAACTGCCGTCGATGCGACGACTGGCCTCGACCGCGTAATGTGCGACGATCGCAAGCAGAACGATGGTGTTGCCCGCGACCGCCGCGCCGCGGCTGGCTGTCGAGGAAAGCGTCGCCAAGCTGACGATCGTGGGGGTGAAATAGCAGATCGCCAGCAGAAATTTGGCGCGATGTCGCAGCACAATCAGTCCGGCGATGCCGATCAGCAAATTCAGCGGGTTATCGTTCCACAGAAAATTGCCGAGCTGAATGGCGAGGAAGCCAAGGTAAGCGAGCGGATTCGCAGTCAGATGGGCGACCTGGTGTTGCAGCGATTGCCACATCGGCATCGCGTCGGGTGCGAGCGAAGAAGTGAAGCCAAGCGAGGAAAACAGGGCACGTTGCGCCTGCGGGACCGCGTACCAGGCGATCGCGGGCAGAAGGACGGCCGCGAAATTGCGTTTTTTCAGGAGGAAGATTGCCAGCGTGACGAGTCCGAAGATCGACGTGGCCGAAATGAGGGACCAAACGGCCAGGAGAGCGGAGAGTCCGAAGAGCCTCGTTCCGGTCAGCGGTCGTCCTGCCAGGTCGTTCTGCACGAGGAGCGAAGTCCACAAGAAGCTCAAAGCCACCGACAGCAACCCCGGGCTGAGCTGGCCGACTTGAACCGTCGCCGCGATCGAGAGCACATACAGGGCGGCTGCGAGTTGCGACTTGGCGCGGTCGCCAAAGAGAGTTTGGGTGAGGCGGGCGACCTGCCACGCGCAAAAGGCATAGATCACCAGATTGAACACCCAGAGTGCGTAAGGCGCGTTCAGTCCCACCGTGAAGAGATTGCCCAAGGCGGGGTAGCCGATGTGCTCGACGTCAGGCACCATCGCGACGGCCGGCGGTCGCGTGTTTGTGGCTTTGAGGAGGTCGACTTGATTGAGCGCAGCCAGATCCTGGTCGCGGACGAAATCACCGTTGTAAAGATGCATGTCGCCGGCAACGACCGCGTCGGCCCGCGCACCGCCCGGAAGAGATAGTCGCAGCGTCGGCGTGCGCCCGGGGCCGTAGCACCAGGCTGTCGCAAGCATCACGAGGACGATGGCCGCGTTGGCAAGCCGCGGACTGCGCGCGGTCTTCGGCGTCTCGAGAGCTGGCGGTTCAGGTTGAGGAGGCGTCTCGGGCGGCGGAGCGACCGTCGCCCGGACTTTGTCGAACATCGCCGAAATCTGCGGCGAATCGAGGAGCGCGGTCGCTTCGCGCAGCCGGTTGGCCGGCCGATCGGCGACTTTGGGCATCACGGCTCGCTGAGTTTTCGCGATGGCGATTTTCTTTTTGGGTGCCACGGCCACGGCTCAGCATGGGCGTGCCCTTGAAATTAATACGGGAGCGTCAAACGGATTCGCACGCCGACGCAAAGCCGCGGGAGTGGCACCCACCAAATTGCGATCGACGGCTTACGAAGTTTGCTCAAGCGGCCACGACTTCACCGCTGGCTCGCGCGGGAAGGCATTGACGCAGAATATCCACAACGCGACCGATGGCATGATTGGAAAGCATGGGCCCCATCGGCAGGCTTAACACCTCGCGGGCGGCCTTTTCCGCGACGGGCAATTCGGCATGGTGGTCGGCGTAGACCGGCAGGCGGTGGACGGGGACCGAGTAATACACCATCGTCCCCACGCCGGCTTCCGCCATCGATCGCTGCAGAGCGTCGCGGTCGCAGCCGGTGACGCGAATCGTGTATTGGTTGAACGAATGGACGGCGTATTCCTCGACGATCGGCGTTACGACTCCGGGAACATCCGCCAAAAGACGGCCATACGTGGCGGCCGCTCGGCGGCGTTCGCGGTTCCACATTTCCACATACGGGAGCTTCACCCGCAGCACGGCGGCCTGAATCTCATCCAATCGCGAGTTGTAGCCGACGGTGTCGTTGAGGTTGCGTCCCTCCGCCCCGTGTGTGCGGAGCTTGCGTGCGTCGTGAGCGACGGCGTCGTCGTTGGTCGTCAACAGGCCCGCGTCGCCAAAGGCGCCGAGATTTTTCGTTGGATAGAACGAAAACGCGCCGGCGTTTCCGAGGGTTCCCAGCGGGCGGCCCAGGAAACGGCCGCCAAAGGCCTGGGCCACATCTTCCAAAACGACCAGGCCGTGCTGCCGGGCGATCTCGAGAATGAGTTCCATCTCGGCGGAATGGCCGAACAAATGGACGGGAAGAATGGCCTTCGTCCGCGGCGTCAGCGCTTCGGGAATGAGACGCGCGTCGAGGTTGAGCGTGCGTGGATCGATGTCGACAAAAACCGGTACGGCACCGACGAGGCTGATGGCTTCGGCCGTGGCGAAAAAGGTAAACGGAGTCGTGATGACTTCGTCGCCCTGCCCGATGCCGAGCGCCCGCAGGCCAATCACCAGAGCATCGGTCCCCGAGTTGCAAGCCACCGCGTGCTTGACGGCCAACATGCGGGCCATCTCATCCTCGAAGCCCCGCACTTGCGGGCCAAGGATGAATTGTCCGGAGCGCATCACATCGGCGATGGCCGACTGAATATCGTTCCAGAGCAAATCAATTTCGGGTGTGAGGTCGAGGGCCGGGATCTTCGGCGCGCATCCTTGCATGACCGGAATCCGTTCGCAGAGAGTCTCAAGCTGGTTGTCCAATCGCCTCCACGGTATCGAGGCGACGGATTATAGGCAGTTTTGCCAGCTTGGGAATGCGAACTCGCGCGGATTCACGACCAATTTTTGCAATCGCCTGTTTTCCCCAAGCCGACGGTGCACGTCGGCTTGGGATTTTCGCAAATCGGCGATGCCCGATCGCTGATTTATTGCAGCGGTGGAGGCGGTTGCGGAGCCGAGTTGTACGGCTGCGAGTAATTCGGCGGGGCCGAAGGCTGCGGGTAGCTGGGGGCCTGGGAGGGCTGGCCGTAATAAGTTGGGGACGGTCCGGGCTGCGAATAAACGGCCGTCGGCGCGGGTTGAGCATACACGGGCGCCGGCTGGACGATGACCGGCGGCGGTGCGACGTACACGGGGCGATAGTAATACGGATACCCGTAGTACGGCCCACCGTAATAACCGCCGTAGTATGGTCCACCGTAATACCCGCCGCCGTAGTAGCCACCGTAGGGTACGCCGATTCCAACTCCGATTCGCACGCCCCCCGCCTGGGTCGTGGCTAGCGGAAGCGCCAGCACAACAAGAGCGGCCAAGCTAAGCTTGCGGAGCATAGGAGACTCCTTTTCATCTAGAGCAGCACGCAAATCGCGGCCGCCTTATTAATGCTATCGGCGATTTTCGGGCAAGATCAAAACGTGGTTCGCGCGCGAAGCGGTATTCGCTCGATTCTTCACCGGGAATCTCCCACTGACGAGATTGGCGAAGGTCTGGCAAGTCGGGGGCTCGGCATCGTGCAAGGGCGCGAGACGCTTCCGAGGGTGTCAGGAGTGCCCAAAGAGGGAGTCGGCAGCCGTCTTGACGCATCTGCCTGGAACGCCTATTTTCCGCCACTTCCGCGGAGTTGAGGCACTATCCCATGGATGGAGACCGCCTGCGTTCGCTTGCTCTGACCGTCCGTTACGCGGCGGCCGGCATCGGGCGGCAAGCGCTCAATGTGTTGCTCATCCCGCTTTACACGATCTATCTCGGCCCGGCCGACTTCGGCGTGCTGGCCCTGTTGACGATCAGCGGCACGATCGTGTTGCGCACGGTCGAAACACCCGTCGGCAATGCCTTGCAGCGGTTCTATTTCCGACCGGATTACAAAGATCGGCAGGGCGTTCTGGTCTTCAATTTGGCGCTCTTCGCTGCCGCCAACGTCCTGGGCGTGCTATTGCTGTACCGTTTCGCCGGTGACGCGCTTGCGCGGCTGCTGTTTGGCGAGTCGTCGCTCGCAGCCGCCGTGCGCTTGCACGGCTTTGTGGTTGCCTTTTCGATTACGACGTCGCTGAGCGGCGTGTTCGTGATGCTCGTCGAGCGCTCGCGGCTTTACACAATCGCGTCGATCTTGAACGTGGTCGTGACAGGCATCGTTTCTGTTGCCCTACTGCACTTCGCTCGCCTCGGAGTCGCCGCGGCCGTCTTGGGGCAAGCCGCCGGACTGCTCGTGCAGACGGTCATGTGTCTCCCCATACTCGCGCAATCGTCAAAATTCACCATCGACTGGAACATCGTGCGCGAGCCGCTGCGATTTGGATATGCGACGCTCCTCTCCGGTTACTCGAACATTCTGATTATCGCCGGCGATCGCTACATGCTCGGTTTCTTGCGGACCGTCACCGAGGTCGGACTGTATTCCTTTGGTTGCAACATCGGGAATATTGTGACGCTCGCCATCGGCACGCCGGTGATCAGCGGCGTCTGGCCGACCATCCGCCGGATGGAAGAGGATCCCGATGCGCAGCGCGCATTCGTCCGACAAGTGACGACGTTCGTCTGTGTGGCCGGCGTGGGGTTGGCTGTCGGATTGTCAATTTTCGCCCGCGAAATGATCCACTTGCTGGCATCGCGGCCGGAGTTCGTGGCTGCCGCGGTCGTGGTTCCTTTGCTGACATTTTCGCAAGCCCTGCAGGGCCTGGCGGCTTTCACGGAAGCCGGAATCACTCTCGGCAACAAACCGGCGTATTGCTCGCTCACAGCACTCGCGGCGGCCTTGGTCAACTTGGCGCTGGGATTTCTCTTGATTCCGCGATTCGGAATTTTGGGAGCGGGCTGGGCGACCTTAGCGTCGTTCCTCGTGTGGAACGGGCTCAATTTGTATTACTCGACGAAATTCTACGCGCTGCAATTTGATGTGCAGCGTTTGCTCCATGCTGTCGGGGTCGGCGGAACTCTGGTCGCGGTGACGCTCGTGTTGCCGGTCGAACTGAATCCGATCCTTGCGCTGCCTCTGAAAGCCGCGATTGCGGGAGCCTACCCACTCTTGCTCCTGGGGACCGGCTTTCTGCGGCCGCAGGAACGGGCCTTTTTATTTCGCGCGTGGCAATCCCGCACAAGCGCTCCGACGACCTGCCGCTCGCAACTGACGACAGCCGAATGAACAAGTGCCGGAACACTGTGTGACCGTAACTCGGAGTTTGCGAAGTGAAACCCTCTCTCGTCTCTTGTTTGCGTTGCGTGAGCTGCGGCGGCGAATTGTGGCTGTCCGATCCGACAATGAAGGGATCGGAAATTGAAGGCGGCTTTCTGGATTGCGCCGGCTGCCACAAGCGATTTCCCATCCTCGACGGAATTCCGCGTTTTGTCCCGCTCGAGAATTACGCGGACAACTTCGGCTTCCAGTGGAATCGTTTTCGGCAGACCCAGCTCGATAGTTACTCGGGCCGCAACGTGAGCCGGGAGCGATTCCTGCGCACAACAGGTTGGGAACCCGCGTCGCTCGAAGGTCTGACGATTTTGGACGCCGGGTGTGGAGCCGGACGGTTTGCGGAGATCGCGCTTGCGCTGGGCGCGACGGTGTTCGCGGTCGACTATTCGCGAGCCGTCGAGGCTTGCCGCGAGAATTTTCGCGCATCCCAATCTGCACGTGGTGCAAGGAAACATCTATTCGTTGCCGTTCCCCGAAAACTGTTTTGACGCCATCTACTGTCTGGGAGTGCTGCAACACACGCCCGATCCAAAACGCGCCTTCTTGGCGCTGCCGCGACACTTGAAGCCGGGCGGTCGCCTTGCCGTCGACATCTATCAAGGCGGTTGGATCCGTGCGCTCAACACGAAGTACTGGCTGCGACCGCTGACCTCTCGACTTCCCCAAGAGCGGCTGTTTCGCGCCGTCGAGCGTAGTGTGCCTTTTTTCTTGAGCTTGAGTATCCAGGCGGGCCGCGTGCCTGTCGTCGGGAAGGTCGCTCGTCGGCTCTTGCCGGTTGCCAACTATGATGGGATGTTCGGCCTGGATCGACGGCAGCTCAAGGAATGGGCCCTGCTGGACACGTTCGATATGCTCGCCCCAGAATATGATCAGCCGCAAACCCCCCGAGCCCTGCACCGTTGGACCCAAGAGGCCGGGTTGCAGGAGATTGAAGTCGGAAAGTTCGGGCACCTTGTCGCACGCGGGCGTAAGGCCGCCTGACCCGGAACCGACTCTTGGACGCGGATTCGACAAGAGATAAATTCGCAGTCGCGATCGTTTTCGCAGTCCTCCCAGATCCGCTGCCCCGCGCTCGCTGTGAACCTTTGACGACCGCCACATCGCCAGTTTGCAATTCCGCCGACGCGTGGACTTTTCCGTATCTACCGCAAATGACGGAAAATCCGATTGCACTGGTGTCTTTCGGTCCGCGTGTTTGGGCGGAACGGAAATTCAGCGAACGGCCTGCGAAGGTTCGCGCGCTGAGGTGTTCGCAGAAGTTCACCCGCGGCGCGGGTCGAGGTCGGCGGCGATCATGCGGTCCAAAGCAAGTCTCTCGAACCTTGGGGCAAAAGCCGCGGTCGCGTTGCTTTATCTGGTCGCCGTCGTCAGTAACGCGTTGGCCGACGATGTTGCACCGGGCGTCAGCCGGACCATTGCCGCGGTGAACACGGAATCATCATTGGAGCAAGACGGTGCGACAGTGCCCCTGCCGATCCCGGCTTTGACTTCAACACCGTCCGAAGATCGGAGTCTTCAGGACGCTCTGCCGCCAATCGCGAACGCTTGTGGACCGCTCTGCTGCGGTGATCTGCTATCGGCCGCGCCCAACTTGATTGGCGGTAACTTTGGGGCCGGCAGCGGCAATATCGACTTCGCCAACATTCCCCACACAACCGTTGCGAAGCTCGTGATGCCGAACGCGGCCGAATCGGTGCTTGGTCGCCAGACGATCGGCGACGATTCGAGCCCCATGCCCCGGGATCGCTGCTTTTTCGACTACGACTATTTCTATCGCGCGATATTTTCTCCGAACGGCGACACGGTCGATCGCTTCGTGGCGGGGCTTGAAAAGACATTTTTCGACGGACGGGTGTCGGCCGAAGTCCGCGTGCCATTCGGGACGACGCTCGACAATGATGTCCTGGTCAAATCGGGAAAAGTCGTCCACGGGATCACGCATTGGAATTATCGCACGGGGGAGGAAACGCTGCTGGGCAACGTCGCGGTGGGCGCGAAGGCGTTGCTCTGGCGAATTCCCGACACGTTGGCGGTCTCAGCCGGCGTTCTCGTCACGGTGCCGACGGCGAACGATCTGAGCGTCACCGGTTTACTAGCGCCCCTGCATGCCTCATCCGCGACGTTGCAGATCAAAAACGAGGCCGTTCACCTCGCACCCTATCTCGGCGCTGTGGACGCCTACGGACCGTCTGTTTTTTCAGGGCTTTTTCCAAATCGATTTCGACGCGAACGGACAAGACGTCGTCCTCGACAACGGACCGACTTCGACTGACCTCGGCCGCGATCGCGATCAAACGTTTGCCTATTTCGACGCCGGCATCGGTTACTGGATCGTTCGCGAGGACGGCTTTAACTGGGCCGGGCAATTCGAGGTGCACTACTCCGCGTCTTTGCAGAATGCTGAGACAGTCAATATCAGCCCCGGCCAGGTGAATCTGGAAAGCGGAGACGGCAACATCAATCTGGTCGACCTCGTTTTGGGAACGAGTCTGCAAGTTCAGGACAACAAGACCCTGAGCGTGGCTTACGTGTTTGCCGTCGGCGCCGGCCAGGACGAGCAATTCACCCGCGAATGGCGAGCGACTTTCAACTGGTATTTTTAGCCGAAGTCTGCCAGTTCGAATGGCGATGAGCGCTAGCGGCCAGCCACCGGTGAGCCTTGTTTGGCCTGGATGTCGTAACAGAGTACGTGGTCTTGTTCTCGAAGATAGAGTTTGCCGTCGAGAATGACCGGATGTGACCAGCTCGGCCGTTCGCCGCTGCCGGGCACCTTGAACGAGCCGACTTCGGCGTAGCCCTTCGGATCGGCCTGCGCAAGGACCATCGTGCCGTCGGCGAAATGGATATAGAGGTGGCCGTCGGCGGCGGCCATGGCGGCCGACCCGCGGCCGGAACCTCGGTGCTTCCACTTCAGTTTCCCTGAGAGGAAGTCGGCGCAGAAGGGAACTCCCGCATCGTCGGAGTCGCCATACACATAATCGCCGACCAACACCACGCCCCCGTGCTTATTCGCCATGCGCGGATCGAGGGGGTAGACCGCCTTCACGCTGACGCCCCCGTCGGCTTGCGGAACCTGCCGGAACAGGATGCCACCGCGATTGTAGCCCATCGAGAAATAGGCGAGATCGCCGCGAATAATGGGCGTGGGAGCGATTGCCGGAACGGGGGCGACGGCGTATGTCCAGAGAAGCTTTCCATCTTCGGCCCGCACGCCCATCGGACCGCTGGCCGTATTTTGCACGTAGACCCGAGTGCCGCCAACTTCGGAGATCATGATCGAAGGATGGGCCGCCCCGCGGTCGCCGTCCCGTTTCGCCGTCCACATCGGACCGGCGCCCGTATGCTTATCGAGGGCGATCATCGTCGCTGTCGGGCCGCCGGGAGTGCAAATCAGTCGATCTCCGTCGATCAGCACCGACTCGCTGTATCCCCATCCATCCCCTTTTTGCCCAGCAAAGTCGCCCCTCAGACCTTTCCGCCATTTCTCGGCGCCGCTGGCCGTATCGAGACAAATTAAATAGCCGAATGGAGTGACGACATAAACGAGATTGCCATCCACAGTCGGCGTGCTGCGGGAGCTTTGCCAGGTCGGGTGACCAGACGTCCAAGGCTTGCCCGTCTTGGTGCTCCATACTCGCTTACCGGTTTGCCGGTCGAAACAAACGATGTATTCATTCTTGTCGCCGGCGTTCGAGGGGCCGTCGCCCAGCGTGAAAATCCGATCGCCGGCGATGGCCAGGCTGGCGTAACCGCGCCCCGCGCCCGTGTTTTCCAAACGAGCGGTGGACCGTCCGTCGGCCATTTCGCCAGAAGCCCGGTCTCTTTGGAAACGCCCGAGCGATCCGGGCCGCGAAACGTGGGCCAATCGCTGGCCCTGGACGACAACGTCATCGCGAACGAGAAGACAAGCATGGCCGCCAGTGTGCGGCTCCTGGTAGCGACGTCGAACATGGCACTCACTTTTTTGCTGGGGAAGGTGGTCAACATCAGGCGGGCAAGTCGGCCAAGCCTCAACTGTGAACGCCAAGCGCGTGACGTCGGAAAGCGAGAGGCAAAGTAACCCTCGGCAGGGGCTCTTTAAATTCAGCCAGTTCGATTCTAGCCGGACAAACGTCGTCTGGGAAACTTCGGCGACCCGTCTGCCGAACAACACCCCAAAAATGCCAAATCGGGTCGTCCGGCCATTCACCTGTCGCAACTTCGAGTCTGCGGCGATAGAATGCCGGTGTTCAGATTTTCACGTCTGCGATTTCCGGCCCAACGTTTTTACGAATAATCCGTTCGCCTCCGTGGCCTGCGCTTCGCGGAAGCGAATGGTTTTTTGCACGTCGTCCGAAAAGTCGTCGTCTCAACCGTTCGTCGCCGTTCGGCGACGCGCGGACGGGGCGACTCTGTTCTGGCGAACGGAATCGTTCGATTCCCGCACATCGTTGGGCCAAGCGATGTCGCCTCTCGACAGGTTGGTCTCGCAACTCTTTCGAAGTCCGGGCAGTGCCAGCGCCGGCACACGGCAGTTTCTCGGCGCGCGGCAAGCGCCACTTCGCGCTCCTCGAACGGGCAGCAGCCGACGCATCTCCATCTCCTTCGGCAATCGGCGAACTGCCCCGGCTGCTGCTGTCGCAGATCAACCGTCTCCCGAGCCGAGCCGCGCGAGCGGCTGCTGCTCGATCCGGCATTCATCGAAGGCCTCCACGCTGCCGCGGCAATTTCCCCAAGCCTGGCAGCCTGGCACGCCTGTGTCGCCGAACCAAGCATCGCCACGATCTGCCCCGCGACAACGCCCCAACACGCCTATCGCCTGGGTAATTCGCTGCTCACCCTCCGACTTCGCGACGACTCGGGTTGGCAGGGCGACCTTGCACTCCGTACCGACCACTTTGGCCGCCTGCGTTTCCCACTTTCGGATTGGAGTATCGAACTTCTCTGCCGCGATACGGCTCCTCATTCTGTCCTCGCCGACGAATCGGTCACGGTGACTCTCGACCGGCACAGTATCCGATTTGCGGTCGACCGAGCCGACAACGAGAATGTGCTCGTCGTCCCTCGCAGCGATTGGCTTCGTATGCTCATCGCGAACGACGGCGCGATCGACGGCCGCAACATGAACTACCCAAGCCGCCACGTAATGGCCCGCATGCATTTCGCCGGCCGGATCCCAGGCTGGCGCGTCCTCTACGATTCCATGACATTCACCAATCCGGCCCATGCCGGCATCACCGGCGGCCTGACCGCCGCCATCCTGAATGCCATTCGCAACAGTTCGCCGACCATCGCCGCCGAGTTCGACCGCCTGCTCACAAGCATCCGCGGCTGGGAACTACCGCCGGCCGCCTACGGTACGATCCAATCGTTCTCCGACCCCACGCTCCCCCGCGTGATGAACCTCAATGTCTCCTACGCCGATGAGGATGCGGCGCAGATCGACCCGTTCTGCTTCACCTGGTTCGGCCACGAATTGGGCCACACGAAGAGTTATCTTATCGAGACGATCCTGCACGTCGCCGGCTTCTCACTAACGCCAGCCCACGGCGAGTACACTCAGTTCGTCGAGCGGTACAATCGCCGCCTGCCGATCCGCACGCTGTTGCAGATCCCCTACACGCACCTTTACGAGTGGTCGCTCCTCGTCGCTGCGATGCAGAACGGCTTCACAGCCCTTCCCTGGCTCATCGACGACGACCCGATCGCCTTCGGGGACGATCTCCGCGCCGAGATCGAAGAAGCCTTCGACCGCATCAATCAGGAAGTGCTGCTGACCGATTGCGGCCATGTTGTACTAGGCCGGTTGTGGGCGCTGTCGACCGAGGTCTTGTCGCACTGGAAGCGGCTTCGCGGTCTCCGCAGGCCGACTTCGCAAGAAACACGCAGCAGGCCCGTCGAAGGCACGCTCTAAAAACGGTGCCTGGCCAAATCACGCGCGAAATCGTCCAGCGATTTACGCGCGTCGCATCAGTCGGGGCGTTCGGTGTGCACGATCCAGTCTTCGTTGAACTCAACGTGCTTGATCGCGTAGCGCCGGAACGTGTACGAAACATGAATCCGGCCATCCGCGGTCTGGATCACGCAGGGATAAGAATACTCCCCGGGATTCGACTCCAAATTCATCGGGGCTTCCCACGTTGATCCCTCGTCGAGCGAGCGCGCCACGCTCAAGGGCGTGCGCTTGGTCTCCGAATCGTTGAACACCAGGATGAGATGTCCGTTCGAAAGCCGCGTCATGGTGATGCCGGCGTCGGGATTGGGAATCGCTGATGGGACGGCTTTGCTCCATGAATGGCCGCCGTCGTGCGAAGTCGTTTTCATCAGTCGCGGCTTTTCGCGGAGGAGCGCAAAGAACGATCCGTCAGATCGCTCGACAAGGGCCGGTTGGCTACCGCCCGTGACGAACCCGCCCATCGTCCAGTGGACGCCGCTGTCGGCTCCGATCAGAAAGGCCGATCCGCTCCGCTCGGGCGTGTAGGCTTCGACGGCCAGCATCGAGTTGCCGTTGGAAAGCCGAAGCGGCGGATTACGCGGCACGGCCCGCAGAGAGCTGTCGCCGAGCAACTTTTGGTCTGCCGTCCAGGTCTGCCCGTCGTCTGCGGAGATCCGGTACATCAGCTGGCAATTTTCCCATCCGGTGCCTCGCTGCCTCGGTCGAGGCGTCTCCATCCGGCACCAGACAATCCAAACTCGCTTTTTCGCGTCGACGAAGATCACTCCATTGCCCGGCGGGTGCTCCGCGTCGCGGAGCATGGCCTGCGGCGGTTGCCAAATCCGCGATCTCTTTGGACGCCGAGCCAAGAAGAGCGTTTGATCGTCGGCCGATTCGTAGCTGCCCCCGTACCAGAGACACAACAGATCGCCGCGAGGCGTTTCGGTGATCGTGGAGCAGTGAAAGGCGACTGCCCCCGGAATCCGCTCGAAGACCAATTCGGACGAGAATGCCGGCGAACCGTAGAGATCGGGTTGCGTCCGCTGTGGCCCCGGATGATCGATCGGCGTCGGCCGCAGCGAAGCGCTGTCATCTCGCCGCGCGTTCCTGTTGACGATGGCCGCGTCGAGCGCGAGCTGCAGCCCTTCGGATTCCAATCCGCCGCAATGGGCGATCTTGCCCCCGCGGTCGACGAGCACGGCGGCCGGAACGGTGCGGATGTCCCACTGCCGCGCAACCTGCGCGGCTGGATCGCGGTAAACCGCAAACCTCAGGCCCCGCTTCTGCGCAAAGTCTCGAAGCTCGTCGGCCGACTCGACGTTGTTTGAGCAAACTCCCACGTACAACACGCCCAGCCGGCGATGTTTATCGTAAAGCCGGTCGACGGCTGCGATCGTTTTTGCGACCGCGTCGCTGCGAGCAGACAAAAAGAAGAAAACGGTCCCGGGCCGCTCGCCAAAGCCATCGATGACGACCTTGGCGCCCTCGGCATCGACGAGCGAGACGGGACCAGCCGCGTCACCAAGCCCCGCGCCCAGAACTACGCGAGACGCCGTTCCCAGGACGAAAACCGCCAGGAAAAGCCATCGAACACAAAACATGGACTCG
Organism: uncultured Planctomycetaceae bacterium; assembly: GCA_963752185.1. Taxonomy (GTDB): domain Bacteria; phylum Planctomycetota; class Planctomycetia; order Planctomycetales; family Planctomycetaceae; genus DASPSM01. The sequence goes on from CAVVXK010000002.1 coordinate 492,732, forward strand.
CTGACCTCGTCGTGCGATCGGGGAGACGCGTGCCGCGGAACCGAATGCCGAGCATCTCGATCCTCGTCTGCTGCGTCGCGCCCGATGTGATGGTGTGTGTCTGTCACCTTCACGATAGCAGACGCGACGACGCAGGTCAGTCGACGATCCGAATGAAAGTCAGGGCGAGGGCTGCGATCGGGCAAAGCTCGCGACAGACAATCCGAAGTTGAATGGGGTGGTGGTTGGTCGGGAAATCACATCGGAACAAACTCCGCGGGCGTCGTCGAGATCTTCGCGACGACCCTGTCGTCACTCAGGAGATAGGCGCGGACGCCAGTCGGTCCGATAGGTCGTTGGCACCCTCATTACCGATGCCCAGGCGGACGAGATACCGCTCGACGGCAAGCCCCAAAGTTTCCGGGAGCGTTGTCGCCGGGGGTCGCGAGTCTGGACGCGATGCGTGGAGACTGCACAGTTTGGCGTCACTGCTCTTTCGTGCTTTTTCCCACGCCGCTTTTGCACGAAAGGTAGTGGAGTTCGACACCCAGACTGCAGACGGTGTCATAGGCTCGCTTCGCATGTTGGTAGAGCCGATCGTTGGGGGGAAAGCCCCGTTTTTCCATCCGTGAGACCAGGCGGTGCAAATAATTGGCGAGCCGAAACAACGACTCGTGCATTTGCCGGGCCTGCTCCGTGGTCAGGTCGTCGCTGTCCATGAAACCAAATGAACTATACATACGTACCGTAATCTGTCAATCGGCTAAACCTGGGAAAAATCGAATTCGATGAACAGGCAATTCGCTGTGCGAAAAAGATTCGAATGCAAATATTTCGCAAATTTGAGGCTTGATATATTCCGATATAGGAATATAATGATGCCATGGCTCGAGCGGCAACCACCACCGACGCTTTCAACGCCATCGCCGAATTACGTCGGCGGCAGATCATCGAAGTGCTTGCCGACGGGCAAGAGCAAGCCGTGGGGGACCTGGTCGAAAGGCTGCAGATCGCGCAGCCGGCCGTTTCCAAGCACCTCGGCGTGCTCAGGAAGGTCGGGCTGGTCACCGTTTCCAAGCGGGGTCAGCAGCGTTACTACCGGCTCAACTTCCAGGAGTTGAAACCCGTGCACGACTGGGTTTCGAAATTCGAGCGCCACTGGACTCACCTGTTTGACCGCGTCAAAGAACGGGCCGAGCGTCGGGCAAACGAACGACCGGAATCTCAAAAACCACCTGAAACGAAGAAAGGACCATGATGACCACGCTCACGAACGAACAACAAGTCGCCGAAAGCATGGAGATTCGCAAAGAGATCGAGATCAAGGCGCCGATCGAGTTGGCCTACGAAGCCCTGCTGGAGGAACTCGGTCCGGAAAGCCAGATGATGGACGGCAAGCCCATGCCGTTCGTGCTTGAGCCGTGGCCGGGCGGGCGGTGGTTTCGCGACCTGGGCAACAACTCGGGGCATCTCTGGGGCCATGTCCAGGTAATCAAAGCGCCCACGCTTCTGGAAATCTGTGGGCCGATGGCCATGTCGTATCCGGCAATTAACCACATCCAATACCGGTTGAAAGCCGAGGGAAAAACCACGCGCCTGACCCTCTTGCACCGCGCGCTCGGACTGATCACGGCCGATCATCGGGAAGGCATGCCCAAAGGCTGGGGTTACAAGATCGAGCGAATTCGCATGCTCGCCGAGCGCAAGTGACTCACGCCGATTTACACACTTCGAGTAACGGAAAGAGAAAAGACACCCATGATCTCACCGCAAACCCTGGCCTCGGGACAACGAGTGGTCTCGAGGGACGAATGGCTCAAAGCTCGGACCGCGCTCTTGGGCAAGGAAAAGGCGCTCACACAACAGCATGACGCGCTGGCCAAGGAGCGGCGCGCCCTGCCCTGCATGAAAATCGAGAAGGCCTACGTCTTTGACGCACCGCGTGGCAAAGTGTCGCTGGCCGATTTGTTCGACGGCCGCGGCCAACTTGTTGTTTACCACTTCATGCTCGGACCCGATTGGAAGGAAGGCTGTCCGAGCTGCTCGTATCTCATGGACCATCTCGACGGTGCGATCGGCCATCTGAAAGCACGCGACGTGACTTTCGCCTTGGTCTCTCGTGCGCCGCTGGCGACGATCGAGTCTTTCAAGAAACGGATGGGATGGCACTTCCCCTGGGTGTCTTCCCACGGCAACGATTTCAACGGCGACTTTGGCGTCTCATATACCAAGGAGCAGATTGCCGCCGGGCGACCGTCCTATAATTTCGGCACGATCCCGCCGTTCGGAGAGGAGTGCCCCGGGCTGAGCGTCTTCGCGAAGGATGCGGACGGCCGGGTCTACCATACGTATTCGACGTATGCGCGGGGACTCGAATCGATGCTCGGCACATATGCGATCCTCGACATGGTGCCGAAAGGCCGCGACGAAGAGGGCTTGCCATCGACGATGACCTGGGTCAAGCACCACGACAAGTACGAACAGCTGGTGCCGCTCGGTGAGTCGTGCTGCCACGCGAAGGAGGCACGAACATGAGTTGCTGTTGCCACGACCAACCGGCGACGCGTTCCCCTCTCCGTCGGCTTGCCGCGCCGTTTGAATGGATTCTTCCCGCCGTGGTACTGGCGGCCGTGCCCAAGTGCCCGGCTTGCCTGGCAGCATACGTCGCCGTTTGGACGGGCATCGGCCTGTCCTTTTCCGCCGCCAGCCACTTGCGCACGGGCATGCTGTTGGCGGGCGGTGCGTCGATCATTTTTCTGGCCTTTCGACACGGACGGCGGTTGATCAAACGGAGCGCCGGCTGACCGACTCGCAGACAAGCCGGCTCCGCCGATCATTCCGCCGGTCCGCGTCAAATGGGCCGTCGATTTACTGTGCGGCCGGTTGCTTCACGCAGACGACATTGCCGTCCGTGTCTTGAATCTTGATCAAGTGGCCGACGGTGGGAATTTCGCACTTCGGCAGGATGACTTTCCCGCCGTTGGCTAGCACGGCTTTCTCCGTCGCGTCGATGTCTTCCACGCCGATCGTACACTCGTAGCCCGTGAACTGCTGACCGGGGATCAGTTGGTGGCGTTTTTGTAGCGCCCCTGAACTCCCGGATTCTTCTTGTCACCCGTCTCGATCAACAGGAAGCCTGGCGGGCCCCAGGGCTCAAACTTCCAGCCGAAGACGCGCTCGTAGAATCGCTGGGCTTTGGCAAGATCGTCGGCATGAATGGCGAAGAAAACCAGATTGTTGCTGGACATGCGATGCCTCTCCGCGAAATCGTGAGTTGGGAATTTCCACCTGCGACGGCCGATTTTAGAGGTGGGCTCGTCTGCATGTCTCTCGCTAAAATGCCAGGAAATGTCGAAAAAGCGTCAAGCCGCAAATACCCCCCGAGGCCGCGCCGCGGACGGAATCGTGGTGCGCACTTACGCCGTGCGGCATACGAAGGATTATCTGATTCCGTCGCACGCGCACGACTGGCATCAACTGATTTACGCCAGCCAAGGTGTGATGTGGGTGCAGACGGCCCAAGGGGACTGGGTCGTGCCGCCGAATCGCGCGGTATGGGTGCCGGCCGGCGTCGAGCACAGCATCGAGATGACCGGCTCGGTCTTCGTGCAGACGCTTTATTTGCACGCGTCGATTTATGGGTCGCTTCCTGGTCGCTGCTGTGCCGTCAATATCGCACCGCTCTTGCGCGAATTGATCCGCCACATCGTGTCGCTCGGCATGCTCGACGAAAACGATCCACCGCGGGCGCGACTCTTCGGGGTCTTGATCGACCAGCTCAGCGCGTTGCCGACAATCCCGCTGCAACTTCCGTGGCCTGTGGACGAGCGGGCACGACGTGCCGCGGCGTGGCTCCGCGAACATCCGGACGATCCGGACGTCACGGATGAGGTGGCCCGGCGTTTCGCCCTCAGCGTGCGGACGATCGAACGACTGTTCCAAAAGGAAACCGGTTTGACGTTTGGCAAGTGGCGGCAGCAACTCCGCCTGTTGCAGGCGCTGCGGCTGCTCGCCGCCGGCCGTCCGGTGACCGATGTCGCGCTGCAAGTCGGCTATGAAAGTCCGAGCGCCTTTATCGCCATGTTCCGGCGGACGCTCGGCGTGACGCCGTATCGTTATTTTTCGTCGACAGGTTCTGCGAAGGCGAGCACATAGCCGTCGCGGTCGCGAATGCCGAATTCGAGCTGGCCGTAATCCATCCGTTCGAGCGGCCAGACCATTTCGACCTTGTCGCGCACGGCCTCGAAGAAAGGACGCACACCTCGCATTTGAAAGTAGAGCGTGCCCGTGAATTGCGGCTGGCTGCCCAGATGGTCGCCGGTCGAAAGAAGCAAATTGGTCTCGCCGGCGGCCAGCATGCAGTTCTCGCCGCCGCCGTCGTTTGCCGACTGCCAACAGACAGAGAAGCCGAGTACGTTTTGATAGAAGTCGATCGCCCGCGCCAAGTTACTCACCTTCAGGACCGGCACGATCGACTGGCATTCGGTCATAGTTCGTCCCTCATGTCCCGCTGGCGTCTTGGAGCATTTCGACGATGGCCGCGTGTCCGTTCTCCGTAGCGAGTTCCGACGGAGTCTTTCCGTCGCCGTTTTTTAGCGCAGGCTTCGCCCCGCGCTCGAGCAACAGTCGCACGATCTCGGCGTGATTGTTCCGGGCCGCCTCGTGCAATGGACTGGTGCGGCCATCCATGATATTGACCAGCGCGGGATCCTGATCCAAACGTGCACGCACGAGAAACGCCATTCCCCAGTTGGCCGGCACACAAATTCCGAACGACCGCGGAGTGCATCCGAGGCCCGTGTCGCGTGCCATCGGATCGGCACCATGCTGTTCGAGCAATTCGATCACCCGGCGCGAACCGCCGAAATAGGCCCAATGCAGAGGCGTTCCGCCCTGATAAGCGCGGAATGCGAGATCGGGATCCTTGGCGAGGAGAAACTCGACAACCTCGGCGTGTCCGTTGCGGCAAGCGATATAGAGTGCGTCGGAGATTTGCTCGCGCGCGGTCGGCGGCGGACAAGGCAAGAGCGTTCCATCCGCCCCGTAGCGACTGCTTCCCGTCCGCGCTGAGCCCGGAATCAAAACTCCGTTCGCATCAAAAGAGGCACGGACATGCTCGAGCGAACCGATACCCGCCGTAGCGAACAAGTCGGCATCGGCCCCCAATTGCAGCAGGGTGACTGCACATTCGGGTGCGTTGCACGTCGCCGCCCAGGAGAGGGGCGAATGACCCCATTTACCGAATCGGGCGTTGATGTCGGCACCGTAGGCCACGAGGATTGTCGCCAGATTCGGGTCATTGCACTGGGCGGCGACGTGCAGTGGCGTTTGCCCGTGCAGTCCCTGCGCGGATGCCAAGGCGGGCCGTCGATTGAGTAACTCGGTGACTTGAGACACTTCGCCCTTGTCGACGGCGATCAAGAGCTGAGTCAAATCCGCGTCATCGGGCTCGACCTTCTCAGCCCTGGCACGTTGTCGCACATCGGCCGGCACGATTGCGTCGAGCTGATCGCGCAACTGTTCCACGTGCGCCTTCAACTTTCGCCAACTGGCAAAGCCGAACTCGCGAGCGACCGCAAGCTGTGCGTCGCTGAGTTTGGCGTGGGGATTATCTCCGCGAAGTGCGTCGAGGCGATCTTTACTCTGCTTCTTAAGCCACTCGAGATTCGCGCGGAGCGGAAGTGGGCGGGGCATCGAGAGACCTTCTTTCCAGGCGCCCGGCGTCCGCGTGTCACGGGCAGAAAGAAGGATGCGATGTCGATTGAGTGACGAGTGGGTTCAACCCTGCACGCGGACCGTCGGCCGCTCGCCGCGGCCAGAAATCACTTTAAGCGACGCGCGAGGCCTCTGCAAGATGCCGCTTTGTAACGCGGTCAGCGCGTTGGCAGATGGTGGAATCGTTCGAGCGTTAACGATTTTCCCACATGTTGCGGATCTGCTGCTGACAACCGGGAGGCACGCTGTGCGAGAAGCTCAACTTAATCCGCCCGCTCCGGCGGACGCCACCGATCCATCCGCGTTTGATCTGCCACTCATCGCAGATCGACTTGAGCTCCGACAGGCCGTCGCGCGTGACTTTGCCGTTGATTAATCGCAACGAACCACGGGAAATACGCACGCGAAACTCGAAGCGAACCGCAAAGAGAAACCAGGCGGCTCCCCCGACGACGGCGATGAGAATGACCAATTCCAGTAGGCCCATCATTCTCGATTATAGGTCGCGTAATTTTGGTGGTTCCATTTTTAATTTTGAATCGTCGCGTCAATTTCCCGCGGGCGCTTGCGCACGGTTTCGTAAATCCCGTCCCAGAGCTGTCGGCGCAATTCGAGGGCCGTCACCGCGGCCTGCTCAGCCTCCCGCCAATTCTGATCGTCCGAACCGCACAGCGATTGGAGGAGCCGACCGGCCATCGGCCCGTGCTCGCCGCCGTCGAGATTGATATGCCGATGCAAGTAATGCCGAAAGAGCGTGAGACCACCGGCGGCTTCGACGTTCAGCTCCTCCACGATGCGTTGAAAGAGGCCCGGCAGCAGGTCCTCGCGACCGAAGGTGAACGCAGCCGCCATTCCAGAGATCGTGCCTTCGCGGATGGTTCCAAACGTTGACTTCACAAAACGGCGCACGGTCGCATTGATGTGGTCTGACTCCAACGCCGCGTCCACCGACGCGCCATGACGCAAGGCGTTGACGAAGCCGTCAATCGCTGCCGTCGAGGCGCCGCACTCGGCCATCGCCCGGCGGTACATCTCGAAATGGCTGACGAAGCCTTCCTCGCCGTCGTGATCGCTCTCTTCAGCCAGGACAATTTCGTTGATGAAACGGCAGCCGAGACCGTTTGCGACGGGCGCCCAAGGGACTTCGACGCAAGTCAGCGAACGCTGCAGGGATTTAAGCAGGCTCATGAAATCCCAGACCGCGAACACGTGGTGTTGCATAAACACATGCAATGCCTCGAGACAGTCGATTGACCGGTAAACGGGATGATCGAGGAGAGCCGTTTTGAGCGGAGCGAGTCGTTGGTGGAGACGGTCGAGATGCGTCACGTGGGAGTCTCGGGAATTGGGAGTCAAGGGCCGAACTTATCGAAAGATCACGGCGAAGAACAGTCCTTGGAGACTGATCCGAGGCCGCGGAGCATCGGGTCGCGGTTCGAAAAACAAAACGTGAGCAGGCGTCGCAGTAAGGGCTTCTTGATTTCGCACCCGGGAAGTCTCCCAGGCGTCGAACGCTGTTTGTGCCGGATATAACGCCTTTATTGAGGCCCTCTCGGACGCGACGCTTCAGACCAGGCCGAAAATTGCCCAAAGCAATGGGTGGCCTACACTTTCGACAGCGTCTTTGCGACATCGTTCCCGCGACAACCAGCGACCGGATTTGGGGGGCCAAAAATGGACGAAGAAACTCGCTCGGCACAAAATGATCGACTCGCGCATCGCATGAATCAAATCCTTTCAGCGATCGTCGCCAGCGCCGTTCTTGGGGTCGGAGGCGTCATGGCCTATCAAAACCGCGATTCGTTCAAAGTACCCGATCGCAACGCAGCCTGGGCCGGATTCTGGACGAAGAAAATGTCAAACGGCCCCAACTTCCCGACTGGGGGGATGCCCGAATTCAAAGCGCCTGATTGGGAAAAGAACGGCATGCTCGACTCCTCGAGTTTTGCCTCGCAGAGTTTTCCAGTCAGCCCAGGCCAGTTTTCCGGCACGAGCAGCTCGTCGTCCTCGCACGGCCGTCGTCGCCAATAACTGCGTCACGCGGAATTTGCATTCCGACTCTCTTCGGCCCATTCAGTCGGCTGTCCAGAGCGTGACGTCATCGTAGTCCTTGATGAAGATCCGGTTGCCGGCGGCGACTGGGTACGCGTAGGTGCCGTCCTCGGCGACCTTGTACTTGGCGACTTGCTGGAATTTCTTGTCGCTGGGCTCGCAGACCAGAAGTTGTCCATTCGTTGTGAGAACGAGCAGGACGGGGCCGGCGTCGACGACGGTGCCATAACCGCGTTCGCCGCGGACCCGCTCGATCCAGGCGGTCTTGCCCGTTTCGGCATTCAGGCAGAACAGAAAATTGCGGGCCGAAATGCCGAAGAGCAAGCCGCTCTTGAGGACCGGCGTGACGAACTGCACCGACATATCGCGGGGCGTCTTCCAGAGTTCGCGGGGCTTGTAGGTGTCCCCCTGCTTTTCAATCTTGAGCGCCTTGGTCCCGCGGGATGTGCCCGAAATGTAGACGATATCGCCGCCGACGATGGGCGTGGCCGCGTTGTAGGCGCCCATCCCCGTGACGGCAAACGGGCTCTGGAAAAGCAGTTTGCCGTCGCCAACCGACAGGCCGACGAGTTTATTGGCCGTGAGCGCGACGACCATTTTCACTCCCTCAATCGTCAGTAGGTCAGGCGATGCGTAGGCCGTGCCGTCGCCGTTCCATTTCCATTTCTCGGCGCCGCTGGTGAGATCGTAGGCCGCGATGCCCCCTTTTTCCTCGCCGCCAAACTGCACGATGCACAGTCCGTCGACGACGATCGGTGAACAGGACGTAAAAAAGCGCGGCACGCTGTCCTCACCGGTTTCGGTCGTGCGCCAAAGTTTCTTGCCGCTGGCGGCGTCGAGACACGACAGCGTGCCTTGCACCCCAAGTGTCACGACTTTTCCGTCCACCACCGTCGGCGAGCTCCGCGGTCCGGGGAACTGGGCGGCCGCTCCCGAGGCACCGTTGGCTTTGTACTTGTCGGCCCAAAGTTCCTTGCCCGATGAAGCGTCGTGGCAACTTGTGACCTCGTCCCCGTCGCGACGCGCGAAGACATACAGGCGATCGCCGACGAGCGCTGGCGTGGCCACGCCATTGCCGACGTTGACTTGCCACTTTTTGGTGAGCGACTTCGGCCACGTCTGGGGCGGCGTGAAGGTTGCTTTCCCGTCGCGATTGGCTCCGCGCCATTGCGGCCAGTCTTGCGCCAAGACGCCGCTCGCCTGAATGGTCGCGAGACAACCGACAATGATCCCCAATCGTCGCATCGCACGTGACATCGCTACACCCTTCAAGCTGATTGGAATGCTTTCCGTTCGGGCAAGATTGGACTTGGAACGCCCGTCGAGGAAGCCGGGACAAGGCGGCATGCCCTGAGTCTATCGGGCCATCTCGAAGAATCGAAGCATGGGAGGGCGATCCCGGCGCGCCGGGAGAGCCGTGTCTTCATGGGAGGGCGAAGCTCCCGCTGAGCCGCATCTTCGCCGTCGAAGTACGGGAGGGCGAGCCGCGTCTTTGTGTGCGAATGACCTGCTTCGTGTTTTTCGGACAGTGCTGTGGCTTATTCTGGAGGGTTCCAGGAGAGCCAGCCGATGTCGAAACAGCGGCCTGAGAGAGTCAGGGAGAAGAGCCGTCAGAAGCGTCGGCGGTTCACGGACGAGTTCAAAGCGGAAGCGGTGCAGATGCTGCTTGACGGCCATTCGGCCACGTCGATCTGTCAGCGGTTGGGGCTGTCGAGTCCAAACATTTTGTACCGCTGGAGGCGGGAAGCGGTCCGCCAGGGAGGCGCGGCGGCCGTGGGCCTGGAAGGTCGAGTGCGAGAGTTGGAAGCGGAACTGCGGCGTGTGGAGCGCGAGCGGGACATCCTAAAAAAAGCGCTCTCCATTTTCGGCCGCGAAGGGTGAGGGACGTGTACGCCGGGGTCGATCAACTGGTTCTCACGGAGTCGTTCGCGGCCTCTGCGGTGTGTGACGCATTGGAAGTGAGCCGTTCGGGGTTCTACGCCTGGCGGAGTCCAGAAGAGTCCCAGAGGGCCGAAGCGGACCGTGAATTGACGCCGGTGATTCGCCAGGTGTTCTGGCGTCATCGGCGGCGTTATGGAGCGCGGAGAATCGCGATGGAGTTGGCCCAGCGCGACATCGCGTGCGGAGTGTCGAGAGTGGCCAGACTCCTGAAAAATCAGGGTTTGCGGGCGATTCAGCCACGATCGTTCCGTCCGAAGACGACCGAGAGCCGGCACCGTTTGGGGTACAACGAAAACCTTTTGAAAGACAGAAAGGCGCCCTTGAGGGTGAATGAAGTGTGGGTCGGTGACATCACCTACATTCCGCTTTTGCGGCGAACCGCGGGCAGCCAGTTTGGCTACCTGGCGCTCTTGATGGATCTGTTTTCGCGCCGCATTGTCGGCTGGAGTTACGGCCTGACGATGGATGACGAGTTGGTGCTCGGTGCGTTGCGTCGTGCGATCCGCGAACGCCAACCCACGGGGGGCCTGATCCATCACACGGATCGCGGCGGGCAGTATGCGTCGCACCGGTACCGCGGCGTACTGCGACGCTCGGGCATTCGGCAAAGCATGAGCGCGGCGGGGAACTGTTACGACAACGCGTTCATGGAGTCGTGCTTCGGAACGGTGAAGACCGAGCTGGAGCTGGTTGAGTATGCGGGCAGTGCTGAGGCGTTGCGGGAGCTGTCCAGTTACATCCGATACTACAACGCCGAACGTTTGCATTCCGCGCTGGGATACATCTCTCCGGCGCAGTTCGAGACCCAACATGCCCTCGAAAAATAAGACACTGGACTGTCCGCGCAACCTGAAGCACCCCACCCTGAGCGACTGGTTTGGCAAGCCACGACCCAATGAGTTTTATGGTCGTTAGGGTGACCGGGTCCACGATAACTCCTGCAGCGCACCGACGTCAAATTTGGGTGCGCCATCCGATAATTTATTGAAATGATCAGTGTCGTCGATCGAATTCTTGGACACTTTGCGCCCAGAAACTCCCTTCTTGGTGCTTCTAATGCTTAAAAAGCGGCTAGCTGTCAAGGGACGCAGAACTTGGTGAACTGCCAGTTGTGTTCGGATTTTTAAGGACCTCCCTGAGAGGAGCCGATCGCGGATTTTAGGAAATCGGGACGTCTTTCGGTGTTGTCCGGGTTCTGCTCGACGAGCCAGGCCGGGTCGAGCAGCACCTTGGCCAGGGTCGCGGAGTCCGCGGGCGACTTAAATTCGCCCAACGCCCGCCCGCCCGCCGGCGTGGCGAACCCAGTCCTCGTTCGAAGTCAGCCAACCTTACGCCAGCTCAGCGGCATCAACCGGGCCGAACATCTCGAAATCGCCGCGGCTGACTCATGGGGACATCGAGGCCAACCAATAGGTGTGAATCACGGATCCCACGACGGCGAGCACCAGGACGAACAGGGGAAGCAGGTTGAGGGTGACTCCCGTGCGCGACAGCGGATTGTTCGCCGGCCGCACCGTCCCGGCGAAGCCCAGTGCCGCGCCCAACACATACAAGAAAAGCGCAAACGGCCAAAGGAAGATTCCCTCGAATCCGGCCATCTTGTAGGGCTCGGTCACACTCGTCACGGCCGGCGCGATGACGCACGCGGTCGCGATGCCGAACACACAACACGAGCCGATGCCCAGATACGAGCGTTTTTCTGCCGGCTTCGATGCGGAAGAAGCGGACATGCCTAAAGAATAGCAAGTCGGCGGTTCGGCGGTCCCAGAAAGGGGTCCTGACACCCCGACGGGAGCCTAGTAGAACGTCTATCGCAAAATGGTGGTGTTCGGGTGCCACTGGCGAGGGCTCTGGCTCGCCAGTGGCACCCCGTGGCATCCACAATTTTGAAGTAGACGGACTACTACGGGTCGAACGACATCGAGGCGAAGGTGGCGGTCGATTTCCCGTCGCTGGATCGCAGCTTGTCGCCAATCGGCCGAATCTCGACCTCCTTGCGACCATCGATGCGCACGAGATAGGGCGCGAGGGCAACCGCGCCGCCAATCTTGATTCCAACCATTCGCCCGTTCGGCGTTGTCACACTTTGCAGCGAAGTCGCCGTGTCTGATTTCCCGCTGTCTTTCGTCGCAACGAGCGGATTCACGAGCCAGTTCTCGCCAGTCATCGTTATGCCGTTCTTGCCGATCCATTCCGCCAGCTGGCCTTTTAGACGCAATTCGCCTTCGCCATACCAGGCGCCGGGCAGCGCCTTGGGATTTTGGATTTTGGATTGAGGGGGGCGGGAATCGAGCGATTTCCTCGAACTCAAGTTCGGCTTGGGCACGCGGGATGCCCTCTGGGACGATTTTGGATTTTTGATTTTGGATTTTGGATTGGGCGCGCGGTGACACCTCCAGTTGGGAATGTCGTCAAATGAAAATTGCACGCAGCCTGAGACTCCGCACTGCGGAGCGCAGGGGCGATCCGATTTTCGATTTTGGATTTTCGATTTTGGATTTTGTGAACGAAGGTGCCAGCACGGATCGCGTCGTCGCGTCATTTCCTGCGGTCACCTGTTCGCCGGCTCTCCTGCTCAAGTCTTTACGCGCATCGACCACCTCCAGATGGAAAGTCGTCAAACGGAAATTGCACCCGGCCTGAGGCTCCGCATTGCGGAGGGCATGGCCAACATGAGCGCGCACTTCATCCGGCGCGCTTTGCCAAAGCGTAGTTTGCCTGACCGAGCTTGGCATCGGGCCAACGGAGGCTCTCAGTGGGCGGGGCGATAACACGCTTCCGGTCCCGGTCGCTTCGACGGAGGCCGTCGGCACCGGCGAATTGTTCCGGCACCGCTCCGTTTCGAGATAGCAACCGGCACCCGCAAAGCGGCTCGCGGATGCGCCGCCACCGTTGGCTTCAGGCGAACGAATTGCCAACGCCGCCGGTCGACTCGGCAAACGTCGGCCTTCGCTCAGGAAAGAACTTCCGCGACCGCCGTATTGAGGACACGGTGTCGGCCGGGCGGGGTTTGAAGTCGCCAGATGCCCCGGAATTCCTTCCTAGCCCGAGTATAGCAACGTGCACTCAAATCCCGATCAAAAATCTTTTCAGTTTGTTGCAACATCCGAGGTGCGGAGAAGTTGCGACAAAAGATTTTTGAGCGATACTTTGCGGCACAAAGTGCCTTGTCGATTTTGGATTTTGGCTTGGGGAGGGCGAGGCTCCGGCCGAGCCGTTCGCGGGCGAAAACCGGTGCAGCGGCTCTCCCGGCGCCGGGATCGCCCTCCCATCCGAGCCGGGGGAGTTTTTGACCCGCCATGGGGGCGGGTCGTACTTTTTTGGGGTGGACCCAAAAAAAGTCGGCCCTCTTTGCTGGGTCGCTCCGGCCGTTGGCCAATGCGGGGAACCCCTCACCCCCGGCCCAATGGATTTAACCTTAGGCCGGGATTTTTGCAGCAACTTGTTTGCGGCCTTTGCCTTTGTTTTTCGTTTTTGCATCGTTTGGCCTTGGATAGGACCTGCCGGGACGTAGCGGTACAAGATGGCTGGCAATTCGTTTCATCAGCCGAGTCAACAAGGCACGCGCCCAGTCCGGGCTCGCCATCAGCAGTGCCGGTCGCAGGGCGTGCAATTCCCGCAAGGCCTCGACAAAGCTGATCCGCAAGGGATCGAGTTCATGCTGGGCCGCTGTTTCCAGGATCAGCCAGCGCACCAGGGAATAGAGCAACACATGCCCGGCAATTTCGTACTCGATTCCCTCGGGGGTGCGGCTGCGCAATCCTCGTTTCAGGCCCTGCGAGACCTTCAACTCCCGGAACGTCGTTTCGATCTCCCAACGACGGTGGTAGAGACCCGGTTGCAACCGATCGCCGACTTCGCGATCCGTTGTCAGCCGCACCCAATCCTCGCGCGAGGTGCGCTGGGGATTGGTCGCGTTCGTGACGACGGCACTTGGGCGAAATCCCCGCATCTGGTAAGAGATCACCCGCAGTTCGATCGACTCCGGCAAGTCCCGCCATTTTTTCCGACGGTCACAGGGCTTCCACCGCACCAGTTGATCGTCGCGCCCCAGCGAGCGAATCGTCTCCAGCCGCACGCCCGCCTTCAATCGGATGGCGAAAAAGGCGTTCCGCTTCTGGATGGCCCAGAACATCCCGTAGCTGAAAAAGCCGCGGTCCATCAGGATCAGGTCGTTTTGCCGCACGTGGTTCAAGAGCGACATCGCCAAGGGGATCTCATTCGTCGAGAGGGGCGACAGGGCATAACAATACGGCAAGCGGGCCAAAGGAAATTGGAACATCACCAGACGGACCTGAGTTCGGCAAGCGCGACGACCGTTGGTCGCCGCACCGTAATGCTGGCGGAGCCGCTTCCAGTGCGGCAGGCCAATCACCGTTCCATCGAGGGCCAGCAACCGAAATCCCTTCCAGGACAGTCGTGGCAAGTGCTTGTGCTCGATCCGCGCGACCAACAACAGCATCAACTCGGTCCAGAACTTCACGGGGAGCAAGCGGCGAGCCTTGGTAAACGCCTCTTCGCTGACGACCGTGAGGTCGTCGCGTCGCGGATCGTGCCGGGAACGACGCTGTTGCCCCCGCGGCCGGCGACGTGGCGCGGGGGACTTCCGCGCCTGAGACCCGAAGGCTTCGTAGTCCTCCAGCAGCTTGAAGGTCAGCGACAAGATATTGGTGAAGTTCTCGGTCCAATGCAGAGCCGAGGAAAGAGCCAGCCACGTCAAATTGACCGCATTGAGAGGGCCCGCCCCCAATCTCACTCCCGCTCGCCGCACGGCTTCTCCGACCAAATCGGCCGTGAGAAGCGCCGAGAAAGCCCGAAGGTCGTGTTGACGAATCGTGTCCCATACGGTACGCCTCTGTTCATCCTTGAACATCTTTGGGTCCTTCTGACTGAGTTGTCGTTGAACAAACAACTTCTGTCAGAAAGGACCCTTTTTGATCAAGACAAAGTTAGTGCCATTGCCCCCGGCCCCTCTCCCGCAAAGGGCGAGGGGAGAAAGACTTACAATTAGTCAGCGGGGACACACGACTCCGGACGCCGGACTGCAGACGCAAGACGCCGCCGACTTTTTTGGTGTGCACCCAAAAAAAGTCCCCCTTTTTAGCGCCCAAAAAAACCAAAAAAGTCCCGTTGGAGCTTCGTGAGTCGGGGGCGCGGCGAATTTGCGGACGGGCTATTTGAGTTGCTTCAAATAGTCGTTTGTCACGTCGATCGTGCGGATTCCGCTCGGCGGCTCAAATTCGAATTGATGATCGTTGACCGGAGAGTTGATCACGATATCGAGGAAGTCCAGCTCGACCACGACCTCCGGTTCGTCGCTCCCTTTTCGTTTCTTCAGGAAGTCGATGCGGCGGGGAAACAGGATCACCGGCTCGAAATAGATGCGAATCGAGTCGGGAATGTGGGAGGTGGGCCGATTGCCAGTCGACGACTTGAAGATTTCCTTCATCGAGTCGTTCCAAGTGCCGGCGATCACGGTGAATTTCTTCCGGTTGACCTCCTCCTGAGTGATCGCTTCGAATTTCATCGACCACTCGAGGGAGGCCAACAATGCGGGAAGGCCGCCCAATCCGAGTTCGACCGCAAGAAGGTTCGTCTGCAAACCATTCTTGGAAGCTTCGAGGATCTGGCGAACGTTGCGGCGGGTGACGCGCAGTTTGACCGCCCACATTGTGCCGCGTCCAAAGGATTGTGCCGTCACAGACTTCCAGAAAAGTGCCTTCCAGCCCCTGCTCCCCCTCCTCGGAGTGGAGTTTGAAATCGAGCTTGAGCCGCAAATCGGTGCTTTGGACGTAAGTCCCCTCGAGACGAAATCTTCGTCCGTCGATCGAAACTCGCTCAACGATGCGGCTCTTGATCGATCTCACCCCCGAAGCAACCAAACGTTCGCGCGCCACACGCAGGGTGTCGAGCGGATTGGCCGGGGGTGGCGGTGCCGGCTTGGCAGCCGGCGCAGCGGGCAATGGGGCTGGGGCAACCGGCGGAGCTTTGGCAACGGCGGGGGCGGTTGGCGGCTTGGCGTCGGCGGCACAGATTGCCCAAGGCGCCATGACCCCCGTCGTTCCACCGAGTGCCCCGATGGCGACCAATGCCGCTGTCAAAATTGGATGACTTTTCATGTTCTTCGGAAAATGTGGGATTTGCCAAAGATTCCGGGCGTGCCAATCCGAAAAGAGAAGAGTCCATCGTCTGCGAGCAGCCGCCGGCCCAGGATCTGGCCGTGAAGGCGCCGACGCATTTTAGTCCTTTCGGGAGTTGGGTCGACGGCAGTTCCGCACGCGACGTGCCCGGGTGGTGTGAGACAGGGGAAAGGGTCGTGATGAAGTACTACTTCTTGGCGTTGGGAACGCTATTCTTGGTGTGCGTCGGCTGCGCCTTCGACGGCCGGCAGATACTCGATAACGGGAACGAGAAGGGCGTGTATAACGCTCCTCCGGCGGAGCGCATGCTTCGACCCGGCCCGATGGTTGACGGACCTGGCCCTGGCGTCATGCCGATGTTGGCCAGCCCGGCGCCGCCGGCACCGATTCTCAAGGTGACGCAGATCCGCTTCGTGGGTCCGGCCGGCATGCAAATCGGCTGGCAGGTTGCCGGCGGATTCGCCGAGAACCAGAAGACGGCTCCCGCCCGCAAGAACTTCCATCAGGGCGGAACCTACCGGCTTAAGCTGACGAAAGTTCCGGGCGCGGGCCGCGAGGGCCTGACGCTCTATCCGACGTTGCAAGTTTATCCGGCCACTCCGATGACCGACGCCTACCTGTCGCACGACACGGTGCCGATCGAAGTGACCGACGAAGACTTGGACCAGGTTCAGAGCAACAACTTCGTCACCAAGGTCATCTACCTGCCCGATCCGCGGTACCAGGAGTTGGCCGTGGCCGGTGTCGAAACCCTCGTTTCGACCCGACTCGAGCCGGGGGTCGATCCGGTGGCCGAAGCCAATCGTCGTGGAACCATCCTGGCCGTCTTCCGCATGGGCAACATGGACCTCGAAATGCCCAACGGCGGCGTGGCGGCAGGTCCGAACGGTCAGAATATCAATCAAGTCGTGTATCTGGACGGTGAGAAGCAGGAGTTCGCCGAACCGGTGCCGATCTCGGCTCTCGACGCGGGACTGTCGGCTGTGCCTGGCCCGATGATTGCCGCCGGTGGCGGTTATCCGGGAATGGCGACGCCTCCGGTCTGGGGCTACCCGATTACGGGAACGCCGATCGGACTCCCCGGTCCTCCGCATATTCCGCTTGGTGCTCCGGCCAGCTTGCAGTCGCACACCATTCGGAACCTCACTGTGGACAATATGCCGCATCCGGTCGACCACATGCTGATCGACGTCAAAGAGAACCCTGGCTACAGTGTTCCGCCGCCGGTCAAGCACATCACCTACACGGAAGACCATCCGGTTTATCGTGAGGGAGAAGTGGTCTATCCGAAGTGGGCGCTGCCGGAAGGTGGTGCTGGTGGTGCCTGTCCTCCGGGCGCTCCGATGGGCGGACCGCCGGGCATGCCGCCGCAGCAATAGTCTGAAAATCGTGAAGTCTGCTGATCTCGCGGAGCGATGTGTCTGACATCGCTCCGCGAGCGGCACGTTCTGGAACCCTCAAAACGACCTGCGTTCGCGGGTCAAGGAGCGCTGCCGTGGCCCGTGGGTGGGAAATGCCTCTCGCCAAACTGTGGCGTCCCGCGGGATTCGTCTCGACTCTCTTGCTGGCCGGTTCTTTCCTCGGGATTCTCCCAACTCGCAGTGCCGCTCAAGAGGGCCGTTACGTCCCCTTCGATCAAAATGCCCCCGTGGGCCGCATTGGCCTGTGGGTGGGCCAAATCGGAAAAGGGCTCGCCGGCGTTCTGCAACCGGTCCAAGTCGTCCTTCCGACGAAGGGGGCGGTCACTGTCTACAACGGTGGCCCGGAAACGGCCGTTAATCTCGGTGCCCCGGCTGAATTCAACGTGGGCATCGGCTTCGTCTATCGTTTGAAAATTGCCGGCATGCCCGAGTTCCCGGGTGTCGAACTCTATCCGACGATCGAAATGATCGACCGGTTGCACCCCCCGCCGGGGCGGGCGCAGGAATTCCCGATTCCGATTCAATTCAGTGCCGACGAAATCGAGACGGCCATCGCCGGCCGGCTCGTCACCAAAGTCGTATATTTGGAGCAGCCGCAATTCGCCGTGACAGGCGATCTCACGCAGGCCATGCTCAACCGCTTCCTGCCCCCCGATCGCAATTTGCTGATCGAGGCGGATCGCGTCGGACGTCCGATGATTCTTGTCCGCCTTGGCGGTCGTACGCCGGACGGATCTCCGGCGGATGCGGAGTTCTTCGAGCGGCCCGCTCCCTTCAAGATGGCCGAACTGCATAATCGGCCCAGCGAGGCGGACTCGGGCCATTCCGTCATCGTCGACAAGGCGACGACATTCTCTCCGGCCGTGCCGCGTTCCGAGCTCGAAGACACCGATGCCGTTCGCCGGGCCGGACGCCGCAATATGACCCGTCCGCTGGCTCCGCGTCCCTATTTCACTCTTGAACCGCCGTCTCCCCCGTGGGAGCTGTTCCCGGACGAATACCTGCTCGACGGTGGCGATCGGAATTTTCCCGTCCATGAGACGGCCAGCCATCGCGAAGGCCTCGACACCGAAGACGCGGTGGCCGAGTTCGTCGACCAGGCCGGCAAGCATCACATCCTGCCCACAAACCGCGTGGCCATTTATTCGCCTCGTTTCGGGGTCGTGGCAACACAGCTTGGACTCGAAGCCGGCGTGAACGTGGCCCGGCTGGCCAGTGCCGTCGATCTGGCACGGGGCGAAGGCTTGCGGAACCGCACGTCCACCGTCCACCAGGCCCAGCGCATGCCGGCCGTCAGCGTTCGCGTGCGGACGCGTGCAAGTGGAATGGATACGCAGACCCGTCAGTTGGGCATCCACCAGCAAATTATTTTGGGCGAGAACCGCGAATTGGCCGGCTCGGCCGAAGATGTGCAGAACCTCGTCGCACCGCAAATGCGAAGTGCACAACTTGCCAAGATCGCTCGCGAGCGTCAGGCGGCCTTCGCCTGGACCCGCAGCGAGTTCCCCGTCATCGCCGCGTCGCTCGCAGGGGCACAACAGGTTGAGGCGAAGTTCTCCGTCAACGAATTGGTCGGGGTTGAAGATCGGCGGAAGCCGGGTCGCCTGGAAATCGTCAAGCTGGCCGATCGCCAAACGGCGTTACCGGGTGAATTCGTCAATTTCCGCATCGAATACGAGAACATCGGCGACCGCGAGCTGACCGAAGTGCGGATCATCGACAATTTGACCCCGCGCCTCGAATACGTGGCCGATACGGCGAGCTCCAGCCGGGCGGCTGTGCTCGACATCGCCGACAACGGCGAAGGCAGCGTGATCCTTACCTGGTCGCTGAAAGAGCCGCTCACAGGCAAAACCAAGGGCGTTGTGACCTTCAAGGCCAGAGTCCGGTAAAGGACGTCCAAAGACATAGTCCGGTAAAGACGCGCCGGCGAGTTTGTCGACTATTATGTTAGGGACAGATTCGACACGGATTTTTGACAACCAGCATTGATCGGCGCGAACATCGGATTCCCGCGAATCCGCGAACCCGCCTGGGAATAAAAACCCGGGCGGGTTTTTTTTGTGCCACGCGGTCAAATTGCATTCGCCGGCAGCTCGGTGGAGAATGTCAGCGGCGCTTTCATCCTCTCTTTCGGGCCGCTCCGTGCCCATAGAATTGAGGCCGCAACGATGCTCTCCACCCGACTGACCGAGATGTTCAACGTCAAATACCCGATCATGCTGGCGGGCATGGCCGGAGTTTCTTTGGCCGAAGTCGTCGCGGCGGTCAGTGAAGCCGGCGGTTACGGAGTGCTCGGCGCAGGAAATATGAGCCCGCCGGAGATTACCGACGAGCTGGCCCGCGTCCGCAGCCTGACGAAAAAACCGTTCGGCGTGGATTTGCTGCACGCCCTCAACGACAACCCGATCGAGGAGGTCAAGCGGATCATCGACGGCGGCGCCACGAGCTTCGCCGCCGGGCTGGGCGTGCCCAAACGAGTGATCGGCATGTGCCACGAGGCGGGACTCAAGGTCATTACCGTCACGGCCACTGTGAAACATGCCCGCATGGCCGCCGAGGCCGGTTGCGACATGATCGTCGCTCAAGGTTCGGAGGCCGGCGGACACACGGGCTCGGTGGGCGCGTTCGCACTTTTGCCGCAGGCAGTCGACGCCGTTTCAATTCCGGTCGTCGCGGCTGGTGGAATTTTCGACGGACGGGGCCTTGTCGCCGCTCTGGCCTTCGGTTGCGAAGGGGTCTGGCTCGGCACGCGGTTCGTCGCCTCGCAAGAGGCCCGCGCGGCTCAGGTTTATAAGAACGCCATCCTGAAAGCGAACGAGAGCGACACAGTCGTATCCCGCTGTTGGACGGGCAAAACCCTGCGCGCCATCCGCAATCCCACGACCGACGAATGGGAGAAGCATCCCCAGGACATCAAGCCCTTTCCACAGCAGGCCGAACTGATGCATTCCAAGGGATTAATGGGGTTCCTCTTCCCCGAAATGGCCGACCGCGACCCGGCCCACAATTGCTTCCCCGCCGGCCAGGGCTGTGGCGGCATTCATGAAGTGCAGACGTGCAAGCAAATCGTCGACGAGATCGTTTCCCAGGCCGAATCGATCCTCTCGCAGGGAGTTTTTCGTGCCGAGAGCGCGAAAGCCTGAGGAAAGCGACGGAAGCCTTCGATGCCGGTTCTGAAAGGCGCTCTGCACACGCATACCACTTGCTCGGACGGGCAGCTGACGCCGGACGAACTCGTAGCCGCCTACCGCGATCTCGGTTTCCAATTCGTGGCGATCACCGATCACGACCACCTGCTCCGTCCGGATTACTGGGAGTCATTGCCGCGGGGGGACGCCGACTTTTTCGTGTTTCCCGGGGTCGAATTGACGGTCTTCGAGCGGGGCTACGTCCACGTCGGCGAGATTCGCGGCGAGCGCGAGACGCTGCGTATTTTTAACCACCCGGCCGAATACGACTTGCCGTTTGAGAAACTGCTGGACGTGATTTCCCGAGTTTCGCAGCGAATTCCGCTGGACTGCGTCGAAGTCTCAAAAAAGGGCTTCTACACGCCCCAATTCGACGTGCCTGAAATCCCCTATCCGAAAATCGTCTCGGACGACGCCCACACGCCCGGAATGTGCGGCCGCTCCTGGGTGACGGTCGACTGCCCGCTCGACAAAGACACGATCCTGCGGGAAATCCGTGCCGGGCGGGCCACCAACTGGGTGCAAGGCCGGGCGATCAACGCCGGCTCCGTCAAACCCTGATTTTTCGGTCCGCGCTGGCGACTTTTTTGGCTTTTTTGGGGCGCTGAAAAAGGGGGGACTTTTTTGGGCTCCACCCAAAAAAAGTCGGATGAGGGCCAGAGCGGGGCGCGGAGGCACGGAATCAAGCATTGCCGCTCGCTCTTCTAACTCCTTCACTCCTCGCCCCTTGCGGAAGAGGGCCGGGGATGAGGTCGCCGACGATTGGGACAACGGGCACTGGCGAAGCATAATCGAGGGCGACTTTTTTGGGGTCCACCCCAAAAAACGCCAAAATGGCAGGCACACCGCGGTCCTCGTTCCCAAGCTCCTGCTTGGGAACGCGTCCCGCGCGCCGGGACTCCCGCTTCGCCTTCGCTGGGTCCAGTGATCAATCTAAGCGGCACGCGGAGCGCGACATAAGAAGCGGAGCTTCGTGAACTTGCGTTCCCAAGCAGGAGCTGGGAACGAGACGCCAAATGAGTCCGGTCCGCCCCGACGGCGGATCGATCGGCCCGCCAATTTTTCTGCCGGATTTTTCTTAAGTCCCTTCCGCAGACGGGCTTACATCGCAAAAAAGGCCGTTTTCAGGTTGAAGTGAACGGGCATTTCTGGTATGCTCAGGCTGTGCGGAAAATTCCGCGCGGCAACGACACGGTGCGGACTTTTTCGCAGCGTGACTTTCCCGCCGTGAAGGATCCGTGCTTTGAGACTCCGACGCAATCCGATTCGCCTCGGCTCGTGCTCCGGCGTGAGCGTGAAGAGCTGAACCGGAACGTGACGGGGCGTTTCGCGAAGCAGGTACGGCAGACCGGCACGCTTCGCTAGAAGTGCCCCCGTCTCAAGAACGCCGGGCCGCTTCCGGTTGAACGCGGCCACATGGCGAAGCCTTCGGCGGGGAGCCCGTCGAGACGATCGCCAAACGGCATTTCGTTTCGTTCAACGTCGATCAAACTCGATCGTTTGCCCGACACGCTGCGCGTCCCGCGCCGGGTTGCTGCGCCCGATTGCGCCGCAAGCGACGTAGGGACGTGGGTGCTGTCTGAACAGTGTGTTGCTGGCCGCAGTGGCGCATAATACCGGTCTGAATCAGGCGGCTAGGCTGATCCCCGAAAAACCGTGTCCTGACGGTCTGCGCCGATCACGAGTGGACGATCCGCGAATTGGTTGACCGGATCGCGGCGGCCGAGATAAGTGGACGTTTCACGAACGAATTTGGTGGTTTGGCGCGGGAGTTCTAAGGTCAACCCAGAGCCCTAGGTACGCCGTGAATACCGCATCGAAGGCCCCGCTATTTTCCATTGCCCATCTGAGCGGTCCGTAAGGGATTGCCAGCCACCGATCGTCGATGTTGGCGCGGTCCAACGCCCGAGTCGCTGGACCGGCTGATGCGGGATACAGGATCAAGAGGGCAAGCAATGCCCACCAAATCCAAGCCCGCGGCCGTTTCTTCGGTTCCTCGCTCATGCCATCATTCTAGCGACCGGCATCGCCAGCAACACAATATTCAGACAGTACCGGGGCGTGGACGATTACGGTATCGCTTTTGCTCGCTCAAGCCCTAAATCACCGACCGCGATTCGGGGACGGACGCCGTGTTTGCGGTGCGGCCATCAAAGGCCGCAGGTGTTTGCGGTGCGGCCATCAAAGGCCGCTCGTGTTTGTGGTGCGGCCATCCCGGCTGCATCTGCAGGCGGGACGCCTGCACCACAAATCCGCCAACCGGCCGCGCCGCAAAACGGCGGTCGGTGATTGGGCATGTCTTCGATCACTCACGGCGATGTTCAGCGAACAGGAGCAGCAGCATGCAGGAACGGCAACTGGGCGAATTGACGGTTTCGGCGATCGGCCTGGGCTGCATGGGGATGAGCGAGTTCTACGACCCCAAACAGATGAACGACGAGGAATCGATCCGCGTGATCCACCGTTATCTCGACGCCGGCGGCACCTTCCTCGACACGGCCGACGTGTACGGCATGGGGAAGAACGAGGTCCTGGTGGGCAAGGCGCTCAAGGGGCGGCGGGACCGGGTCGTGCTGGCCACGAAATTCGCCAACGTCCGCGGCCCCGGCGGCGAGTTCCTGGGCATTCGTGGCGATCGGCAGTACGTCAAAGAGTGCTGCGACGCCAGCCTGGCGCGGCTCGGCGTGGACCACATCGACCTGTACTACCAGCACCGAGTCGACCCAAAGACGCCGATCGAGGACACGGTCGGCGCGATGGCCGAGCTGGTCGAGGCGGGCAAAGTGCGGCATCTCGGCTTATCGGAAGCGGCCCCGGCGACGCTCCGCCGAGCGGCGAAGGTGCACCCGATTGCCGCGCTACAGACCGAGTACTCGCTGTGGAGTCGCGAACCCGAGGACGAAATCTTGCCCACGGTGCGGGAACTCGGCATCGGGTTTGTCCCGTACAGCCCGCTGGGCCGTGGGTTCCTGACGGGCCAATTCAAGACTCTGGCGGACTTGCCAGAAGGCGACTATCGCCGCAATGCGCCCCGCTTCCAGGGCGAGAACTTCCAGAAGAACCTCGAGCTGGTCGCAAAAATCGGCGACCTGGCCCGGCAGAAGGGCTGCACGGCCAGCCAATTGGCCCTGGCCTGGGTCCTGGCCCAAGGCGACGACATCGTGCCGATTCCGGGCACGAAACGCACAAAGTACCTGGACGAGAATCTCGGAGCGCTCACAGTCACTCTCACGCCGGACGAGCTACGGCAGATCGATGCCGTTCTCCCCACGGCAGCGGGAGCGCGCTATCACGCCCAAGCATGCAAGCAATAGACCGCTGACGCACCAAAGCTGAGTTGATGCGGCCAAAGGTCGGCACCGTCCGCACTAGTGGAGCGGCGACGCCTTCGAATTAACTTCCCTCCGGCAGCTTCATCACAGTAAGAATCGATTCGACCACTTGGCTGTACCGCGCCCACGCGGTCTCAGGCTCGTTGGCGAGAACCGAAGAGAGGTCGGCAAAATGTGAGGGGCCGAACTCTTTCAGCGACGGAGGTGATTCAGTCGCCTCGCGTAGCTGTACGTACCGGAGACTAAGTTCAGCCAATCGTTTTCGAGATCCGTGAGCACGCCAATTCGCGTCCTGGCTCTCCCGATTCTTACCAGTAATTGTCTGCGCGAGCTCGTTCCAGCTGGTTGGCTCGCCCCCAATGGCTCGAAACACGCTGCCCATGAACGCTTGCTTGTCGCGAGGAAGCATGCGAGTGCGTCGTGATTGCACAGGCGACTTCTCGCCGAATGAGGCGTAAAAGTCGCTGACGTTGCCGCCGAACCAATGATTTGCTGGCACGACCGCAAACTTTGCGAATTGTTTAGCGGTCGGTGCCCGGCCCTTCTGTTCAAAGAGCCGATTGTATTCGGCGGCAGTGCTACGAATCTCGAGTTCCCAGCGAGCGCGGAGATACCCTTCAAAATGTCGCTTCGTCCACGCTCGCCGATGCGACGTAATAACGTCTCGTAGCTTCTCGAAACCTGATCGCCGAGAACCTGTCATGACCGTGGTGGATAAAGTGATTCCGAGAAAACTGCGCCGAGACTCTTGCCCCGGAACGCCCTCGCGCGATCCGAGAGTCGCCTCAGCGGCAACGAGCTCTTCAAATAGAGTTGGACTAATAGGAAATCCGAGCGACTCGAGGTCCGTCAACTCGCGAGCATAATACTTCGCGAGACCTTTCATGTCTGTCCGTGACATCGGACCTTCCGCCACAAACCAGGCGGTCAAGGCTGAACCGTGCCAAAACCGAAGTGCGGGTCCCAGGGCGTCCGCCATGAGCCAGTGTGGATTTATCGAGGTGACTATCGCATCCGGATAACGCGTCAGGCACACGCCATCCCAGAGCTTGTCGATCTTTTGGACCAAACCCGCCGGCAAGAGTCTTAGGTAACATCCTGGAAAATGCCAAGCGGGTCCGGGTGGCTCTTTATCAGCAGCCTCAAGCCGGGTGCCGTCGCCTTCCTCCACGAGTCCCCAAAGCGATTGCATACCAGAAGCTTGCTTGGAGTGAATGTCATCAAAAGACTGCCAGTAATCTTGAAGAGTAGAAACGCGTTCTTCGATTGGTGATGCAGCCTGTGCTCCAGACCAAAACCCTCGAACGATTTCCTCGACGTCAGCGCGTGACAAGCCGCGTTTGTCGGCAATTGCCGCCGCCCGATCGCTAGCAGTTGCGTACAACTTGACCGCTGGGAGCGCTTCGGCAATTCGTTCGTTCGGGTGCGGGGGTTCGCCCACGTATCTCAAGAACGCCAGCCAATCACCACTAAAATACGCGCTTAACGTGCGTTGGAGTTCTTTGGTTAGCACATGCCGCATAGTCGGCGGTCCACGGCGAGCCCTCGCGTCGTAGCGCCGGACGAGCGACTGTATCCTCAGAAATCGAAATGCTGAAACCGTATCGCTAGTAACTGCGTTCGTCAGTTTGCCCAGAAACTCCACTCTTGCTTGAAGTTGCCCCTCTGTGGTCAATTTGCTCCACCCCGCGCCGTACCGAAACACGCCCAGGATCTTTGGATCGATGCCGATGCCAGCGAAGCCGGATTCCACCTCCGACCAGATCTTGATTTTTTCATCGCGCCCTCCCTCCACCGCGTCCGTGCTGCGAAGCGTAATTGGTCGGAATAGCAATTCGAAAATAGGCTCAAGCACTGCCCAGAAGTATAGGGCGTCAGGCGTATTGCGCACGTCGAGCTTGACGCGCTCCTCATAAGCGACGCCGCAGGCGAAGCGAGGATGTCGACGGCAGTAGTGCGGCAAGTTTGCATTGCCGACCTGAAGTTTGCACTGCTCGGGAAGGAACCACGCGCCGTGCTTCTGTTGGACGTTCACGAAAAATGCGTCATGGATTGAGCGACGCTCGCTGGCATTGACCGCGATCAACAACAGGTGATCGGTCCCCTTCTCCTTCACTGTTTTGCAGATTCGCTCTCCCATTAGCGAGCGTTCAATGATTTTTCCGGTGACAGCATCGAGCACACTGAAATCTGCCGATCGCCCCGCCGCCAGTTCTAACGATCGGACCGCCGTGGCGCTCGCATTAATCACTTGTTGGCGAAATGGCTCATTCACTGAGATCCCTCATGATCTCGACGAATTGCTCAAACGTGACCGGCTTCCCAGCATTCTGAGCGTACGACGCGTAGCGTTGAGCGAGCGCGTTAAGTTCGCGCTCGCCCCGGCGCTGTTCGATTCGGGCTTCATCGTGCACGATTCGGCGCTCGATGGCGCCCGGTTGAAACACGACGAACGCCTCAGGCCGCCCAGCGTCTGATACGCCGCGTGAGATGGGCAACGCCGCATTGACCCCGGAGTTCTGCCGCCAACTTGCCGGAATTTCATGGCACGTGAGTGGCTCCATGTCGTTCTCGCGATAAATTGTGTCTATGTGCTCGTCGAGGCCGAGTTCCGCGTGGTATATGATGTCAAGGAATTGGTCGCTCGGTTTCACTCGGCCAACCAGCGCTGGGTGCGTCAGCACGCGGATTCCACGCCCGATGAACTGATAGAACTCGCTGAAACTCCCGTATGGACGCATCGGCACGACCACTGTAATCGGTGGAAAGTCGTAACCTTGGCCAAGCATTTTGAGTTGGACGATTCCCTGCAAGTCGCCGGAATCTTGCTCGAAGCGAGCTCTTATTGCTCGGATGCGACTCTCGGTCATCGAATGATGCAAGTAAGCAGCAGGAATCCCGTGCTCGTCTGCGATTCTGGCAATTTGCTCGGCATGCCGTTCGCCTAAAGCCGAGAAAAGCACTCGTGGCTTCACGGGGTACAACAGCTCTCTCTGCTGATCGAGTGCGGTTTGAACTGCTCGCATAATGTGACGAATCGGTTCTTGAGACTTTGCGGTTATCGCCGAGAGTTTTCGTTCGTCTTTGATTAACTCTAAGATTGCGTCGCGCCCCCGAATCTCTTGGCGACTTCCGTCTGGCCACACCATTTCATAAATCGTTTGCGCAGCGTCAGGGGCGAAACGCTGCACGCGGAGATTCTTAGCATTCCCATCGGCGATTGAGTCGATCAGGCGATATCTGTATGTCACATCTGCCTCGATCGCTTTGCCGTCCAATCGCTGGAAACAAGCGGACATGAGAATTGTCTTGGCGCCCGCGAAATGATGGAACAACCGCTGGTAAGATTCTGCGGCAGCGATGTGCGCCTCATCGACTACAATCAGGTCCACGTCAGATAGCATGAGCTTGGCCAAAAGATCATCGACGTCGTCCCCCGTTCCTAGGGAATGAAAGTTAGTGACTATGATGTCGGCCGCTAACAGTTGTTCCCGAGTGACCGCTCGAACGGGTCCATCATCTCGATCCAAGGTCAACACCTTCGGTGGTTTGCAGCCAGGGATTAGCGGCCCGTTTGGAAGGCCATAGAGTGCGTTACCCACCGCCTCGTGATCCAGGGCATGATCGAACGTCCCGCGAATTACGCTTCCTGGCGTGACGACAAGGGCTCGGGCCCTCGTGAATGCAAGAATCGCGGCTATGCCGAGTGCCGTCTTTCCCGCGCCAACGGACATGACGAACGCAGCGTTCCGACCGCCCTTTGAGAGGTAATTGGCGAGAGCACCGAATGCTTCAATTTGGCAAGTGCGGAGCGTCTTCTGATTCAATTTGGCTCTCACCAAGTCGAAGTACGTCATGGCACCCTTCGTGTGTCTCGCTGGCTCGAGGCTATAAAGAGGATCGAGGTCCATCTCTGGCTTTTCGACAACCGGGTTGGGCACAAGCAGTTCGCGAAGAGTTGGGTCGAGCCGGAGGATGCTCTGCAATTGGTCGACGCATCGCTCAGTTTCCATGCGAATCGCGTCGTAGGAAAAGCGGATCACAACGCGCCCGGTGCTCGCCAGATCATTTTGCCGCATGCGGTCATACGTAAACGCGGTGTGCGCCCCATGAAATTGGA
The DNA here is from genome assembly GCA_963752185.1 of uncultured Planctomycetaceae bacterium. Taxonomy (GTDB): domain Bacteria; phylum Planctomycetota; class Planctomycetia; order Planctomycetales; family Planctomycetaceae; genus DASPSM01. The sequence goes on from CAVVXK010000002.1 coordinate 520,623, forward strand.
AACCGTCGAGTTCAATCGCGATCAAAGTCGTACAGCCCTCGATTTCGTAATCGACGTAATAGGTATGCCCGTTTACCTCGACCTTCTTTTGAGGAGTGATCATCGCGGCCGCTTGAGGAAGCATTGCCGGACTCAACACCCAACGCACAAACGCCGCCTCTAAGAAAGAGCTTGCTGCCAGACGCAACGTCGGAACCTCATGCATCTTCGGCTTCCAAGTCTCTAATGCGTTCCATGAGACGATCTTGCTCGTCGGAGCCCTGTCCGCATGCCTCTGCCCTCTGTGCAATCAGCAGTGCGTCGGTAAGAAATCCCTCGCGTTCGTACAAATCAATCAGATAGCCGAAGGCCGGAACACGCGCTTTTCGGCCCGCTGATATCGCTCGACAAGGCGATTGCCTCGGGATGCGATTCGACAAGCGAGGCGTCCAGCAAACAAAGCTGCTCAATATCGGCCAACAAATCGGGGTTAACCCGAGATGGCTTATCCAAGGCCCGATACGCATCCAAGATCGCGAAATGGTAATCCGAACAGCTGCCAGGTAACTCTAGCGTCTCGGACAGCCATCGGAGCACGGAGGAGGGCTCCGTACTATCCGCTCCTCGACGCCATCTCGCGGCCGGGGATTGAGATGTCCAGGTGCCCTCAGTTGTCTCCCACATTGCGTACGAATGAACTTCTCCGTCGATCGCGTATTTGTCGGTGCGGGGTTTGGCGTTCGCTTCTGGAAGACATCTGCGGTCGATGTCTCGCGGAGCGCGATAAGTGACACCTGGAACGGCCGCGAGCCGAGGAAAAAAGTGTGTCCTGTCCACGACTGGCTCCGAAATCATCTACTCTTGGATTCTGCTAAACGGCCGAATTCGTCGTTGGTCTATTAGGCGAGAACTTCTCCCGCGTCGCAAGTACGAATTCTTCCGGGATCCAAGCCGACTCTCATCTGAAGACGAATGACCGCCGAGCGCTTCATACGGTGGGTAAAGCAAAGCTGGGTGAAAAGGTAAAAGAAAGGTAAAAGGTGTCAGGAACCGGGAGGGAAAACGGGACAGGTCCGATATTGGAAAAATGGGCAAAGGCGATTCGGGCGGCGAGGGGCTACGAAGTGTGAATGACTTTGGCGCTTCGCCGCTTTCGGCGGGCGGCCGATCGGTCGATACGCCGATTCGAGTCCCGGGCGAATTAAATGGGGGCGAATTAAATGGGACGGGAATCAATTGCGAGACCGCCGCTCTCGTCGAAGCGACTCCCGACCATTTATTTCGGCCCATAAGCACTGCGATCAGTAGCGTTCTTCCAACGGGCCAGGGGGCTGCGGAAAAGCATCCGCCCAAATCCACGTACCTGTTTGCGAATCAACTAGATTGCGCATGTGATTAAACGCGTCGTCCGCCATCTTTCGCTGGAGATCCACGTGGAACTTCAACGGATCCACCGAAGTGCCTCGCAGGTAAATCACCCACACCGCTCGCTGGCTGTGTTGGTGGCACGAATGCAAAACGCGGACCGCGTGGACTTGCTTCACGTGCCTTGTCCATTGTGCGGTCTTGTTGAGGGCGTCGATCAACGAGACGAGCGGCCGTTCATCGGGAAACGAGACGTAGTCCTCACTCTTTCCAAGCTGGCGCTCTTCTTCGGCACATCCCGGCTGGTCGGCAATCCGCGGGCAATCAGTTGGCCAGACGGAGGTCACCTTCAAGAGGCGACCGGTGCGGGGCGACACGAACGCAATCAGTGTTTTGACGAACGGGTTGGCCTGCTTCCCTTGGGAAAGTGTTACGTTGTGGAACACGACTCGGTACACGGATTGACCCATGATCTTGCGACGCAGGAACGGGACCGATTCGTCCGCGAAAGCCGACTCTGCCACGGTCACGTCCGACTTGCGAAAGGACTGCAGGCCTAAGTCTGAGGCGGCAACGGTGACCGCTTGATCGATGGGAAGCTTCGCGGCTTGTTTTGCTGTCGTTTCTGGTTTGCCAGTGATTTCGCCGGCCGTACTTTTCAAAGCGGGCCAGCTGAGACCTCCGGCCGTCAGGAACAAACAGAGGACCGGAAAGACGAGGCTTACGTGATGGCGCACGGTTCTGATCATTCGATGCCTCATGGTCGCCTGGCTGAGTTGCCAAAGTTGTCAATGATTTTGGCAACTGTGGCCCGCCAAGTACACCGGGTCTGCCATGCATTGGCGTCCGGCATCCGGCCGATTTCCAGCCGCACGCGGGACCGCAAAGGCTTTCACATCGAGATGCAGGACACGCCTTGCGGTTTTCAGCCCCCCAAAAGGGGCGGAAGTCTGCTTGCCACCGGTGTGAACCGGTGGGGACATGGCGCCTTGAATTCTCCCAAAGCCCCCGGAGGGGGCGACACTCTTCGTTGCCAACGGATGCTGAGGGTCTTGGGGGGCGTTTGTGCGAAGGGAGGGCGAGGCTCCTGCCGAGCCGTTCTTGCGCAAATCGATGAATGCGGCTCAGCAGGAGCTTCGCCCTCCCGTACTTCGCGAGGACACGTGGCCCGCCTGCCCCCTGCCAAACTGCGACGCGGTCACAGGCTCGGTTCGAGCTCCTCAGCCTCCTCGCCTGGGGAGGCCTTTTGTTCCGTGGTTACGATGGGCAGCGCGGCGTCGAACGCCCCTTCGTTCCATTGCGTGAAGACAGCGTCGAGGGCGCTGGAATCGCCGCTTCCCAAATTGGACGTGAAAGCCGTGTCAGCCGCACCAGACGCAGCCGAGCCGGTAAGGGGCGCGGGAATCGTTGCGGGCTGCTTGACCACAACAGCTCCCTGGACGGCCGGCGTGTAGATCTCGATTCCGTTAATCATCGAGTTGTTCACGATCGACGTAAAGCTGATCGTGATCGTGCCGCTCGATGAGGCCGTGGCTGTGAACAATTTACTCACGAGAATGTTCTCGCCACCGGCGGCGGACCAGATGTCGAAATTGCTCAACACCTGCGTGCCGTTGACGGACACATTGAACACGCGCGAGCCGGCGGCGTTGAATACGTATTCCACGAAATCGAGCCGCACGACATAGCTGGCGCCGGACGTCAGCTTGGGGATGGTGTACGTCAAGTTGCCGTAGCGCCCGTGTTCGAGCACGCTCTGCGGAGGCGGATTCGTCACGCCGTTCGTGTTGATCGCAGCCTTCGTGCCCCCCGACACGGTCCCCCCGGTGAAATCGGTGTCGGCGACGAACGAGCCCGACGCGGGGCCGCCGGCGGAGATCGCCAAGACCAACGAACCGAGCTGCGGCGCCTGCGGCGTGGCCGATACTTCGTTCGACTTGCCGCTTTGCAGGCTGCCGTTGAGCGCCGTCACGTAATAGAAGTACTGCGTGCCGTTGTTGGCCGTCGTATCCGTGAAACTGCTCGTGGAGACGTTGGTCCCGGCTGAAAGCAGGGTTTCGCCGCCGCTGCTCGTACCGCGGTACACGTCGTAGCCGGTGGCGCCGCTCACCGGCGTCCAGTTGAGTGCGACCTGGTTGTTGCCCGCGTTGGGCGTCAGGCCGGTCGGAGCTGCCGGAGGCGTCGCAGGCCCGTTCGAGTAAATCTCGATCCCGTTGATCATCGAGTTATTCACGACCGAGGTGAAGCCGATGGTGATCGCGCCGGCCGACGAGGCCGTGGCCGTGAACGATTTGGCGATGGCAATGTTCTCGCCCCCCGCCGCCGACCAGATATCGAAATTGCTCAGTACCTGGGTGCCGTTGACGGCCACGTTGAAGACGCGCGAGCCGGCGGCGTTGAATACGTACTCGACAAAATCGAGCCGCACCGTGTAGCTGCCGCCGGGCGTCAGGTTGGGAATCGTGTAGGTCAGATTGCCGTAGCGGCCGTGTTCTAGCACGCTCTGCGGGGGCGGGTTCGTGATGCCCGTCGTCGTGATGGCGGCCTTGGTGCCGCCGGAGACCGTGCCGCCGCTGAAATCGGTGTCGGCCACGAACGAGCCCGCGGCCGGTCCGCCGGCTGAGATTGCCAGAACCAAGGTGCTCGAGGGGAGGGTCGCCGAGACTTCGTTGGAGCGGGCACTCTCTCCGAACGGCGAGACGGAAGGAGTCGCGAGGCTTTCCGGATCAACCGATGTGACTTCGTACCAATATTTCGTCCCGGGAGTTCCGGTCGTGTCGGTGAACGATGGGGTGGTTAACCCGGTGGCCAATGGCGTGGTCGATTCACCGCCTGCGCTTGTGCCGCGATAGACGTTGTACGTGAGATCGGTCGCGCCGGCGGGAGCCGTCCACGTGAGGGCCACCTGGCCGCTGCTGGCCGTGGCCGCCAGGTTCGTGATGGCGGGGGAAACGGTGTAGAGGTCGGCGCCCGTCCGATCGTCATTCCCGGAGATATTCCAGGCCTCGATGTGGTAGTCGTAGTTGGTGCCGGCGGTCAGGCCGCTGTCATCGTAGCTCGTGGCGATGCCCGGCAAGGTGGCGATCTGCGTGAAGGTGCCGCCGACGATTTCGCGGAAGATCTTGTACTCATCCGCGTTCGTGGCGTTATTCGTCCAGGCCAGGTCCACGGTTGTGGTGGTGATCAAAGTGGCATGGCCGTTGGAAGGCGTGGCCGGCGGCGAGGGAATGACGGCCGTGACCGGGTTCGAGAAGGCCGTGGTCACGGTCCCGTTTGTCGACTCAACGCGATAGAAGTAGGTGTTGTCGGCCACGACCGTCGTATCGGTGTACGTGGCCGTCGCCGCCGAAGTGCCGGCGACGGTGAACGTCGTCACGTTCTGCGAGAACGCCGCGTTGGTGGCGCGCTCGACGGTAAAGCCGGTCGCCGTCGTGGTATTGGTGTTCCACGTGAGCTGCACCTGGGGCCCGTCTTGCGGAGTGGCGACCAGATTGCTCGGCGGATTGAAGTTGTTGCTGGTCCCCGTCTGTGCTGCCTGGGACACCTCCGCCGAGAGCGCACTTTCCCCGCTCGGATCCGTCGGGCTGGCGGCGTTCGGATCAACGGCAGTGACCTCGTAATAATACGTCGTGCCCGGAACGGCCGTGCCGTCAACGAACGAAGTGCCCGCGATGGCCGTCCACGCGGGAGTCGCGCCCTCCCCGCCTGCGGAGGTGGCTCGGTACACGTTGTAGTTGAGCGCGCCCGGGTCGGCCGTCCAGTTGAGGGTGATCTGGCCGGGGCCCGCGGTGGCAGTCACGCCGGTCACTTGTGCCGGCAGCGTATCCACGGCGATGGTCGTTGCGCCCGAGGGACCGTTGGAGTTGAGGGCATCGACCTCGAAAATGTACGGCGAGCCGGCGGTCAACCCCGTGATGTCGTAGCTCGTGGTCGTGGGAGAGAGGCCGCTCACGATCACCTGCGAGCTGTTGCTGCCAAGCTGTTTGAGGATCTTGATTCCCGTCGCGTTGGTGGCGACGTTGGTCCAAGAGAGATCGACCTCCGTGGTGGTGATGTTCGTGGCGGTGAGGTTCGTGGGCGGCGCGGGGGGCGTGACGGTTGAGGCTTGAAAGACGTTGGAAAACGCCGAGTCGCCCGCCGCGTTGCTGGCTTGAACCTCGTAGTAGTACGTGTTGCCCGGGCTGAGCGACGTATCGTGATAGGTCGATACCGTGGCGCTCACCGATGCGATCTGGGTGAAGTTGACTCCGTCGCTAGAGCGATCGATCAGGACGTCGGTCGCGTTGTTGGCGTTGTTGGTCCAACTGACGTCGATCTCGCTGCCGGAAATCACGGTTCCCGTGAGACCAGAGGGAGCGGCCGGCGTCGTGGTGGCCGTCGGGCTGTACTCCCAAGTGAGAATGTTCTGCACGGCCGTCGTGCCGCCGGTGCCGCCCGTGAACCCGACGTAGCCGACACTGCTGCCGATCACCTGCGGAATGTTGACTGTGTACGACTGGCTTGCGGAGGCTCCCGTACTGGCATCGGTAATCGTCACGTTGAGGGTCGTGCCGTTGTAGGCCATGACGACATTAAACACATCGCCTGAGTGCAGGTTGATGCCCGTGCTGGAGAGATCGATGGCGGGAGTCGTCGGCGAGGCGCCGTCGGTGTACTCGCCGGTCGAGTCGGTCCCTTCGCCGGCGTTGTTGTAGAGATCGAACTTGACCGCCACGCTGTTGGCGATGCCGGGCGTTCCGCCGGGTGTGTCGGGGCCGTAACCCAAGCCGCCCCCGGTCGGCCCAAGCGCCGTGGGCCCGTCGCCTTGAATGGTGAACGTGAAACCGTCGGCATTGGCGTTGGTGAGCTGGAAGCTGAACTGGTTGGAGAAGCTGGCGACCGAGACGGCATTTGTGGAGAAAAAGCTGCCGGCCTCGTTTCCGCCGCCGTCGGTCAGTTCGGCGCTGGTTCCGTTGATCTTGGCGGTGCCGTTATAAGTCAGAACGCCGCTGGAACTGGCAAAGCCGCTGGAGAAATCGATCACGCCGGCCTGGCTGGTCGTGGTGGCATTGGCAATGTTCGAGAAGCCCGAGGTGCCGACGGCGTTGGTCGCATTGATCTCGAAATAGTACTTCGTCGAAACGGTCAGTCCGCCGACGGCAAACGAAGTCGCGCCGGCGCTTGCCGTCCCGACCTGCGTGAAGTTGGTGCCGTCCGGGGATTCAAAGATGTTGTATCCCGTGGCCGCGTTCGGGGCCGTGTCGTTGTCGGTCCAGGTCAGGTTGATAACGCTGCCGGAAAAAGGAGCGGCGGCCAGGTTGCTGGGAGCGGCCGGCGGGGCCGTTGAGTGCTGCAGCAGGCCGTAGACGACCAACGAGTTGGTGGTCCCAACGAAGACCTCTCCGTCGGCAACCGTGGGCACCGTGAACTTGACGGCCGAGCCGAGAGCGTCGCGGCTGTTGGCGGCCTGAGCGCTCGTGTAGATCTCCGTGCCGTAGCCGGCGCTGGCGTTGTAGGCGCGGAGCTGATTGGTTCCGGGACCGGCGATGTCCCAGGCGATGGCATTACCGCCGCTGGAATTGGTCGAGATCGTTGGCGTCGAACCGGGAAAAGGGTAGCTGTCGGTGGATTGCGTGACCGACGTGCTGGACATGACGCCGTTGGCCACCGTGAACGTGCGGGCCTCGTCCCCGTAGCCGCCCACATAGTAGAGCGAGCCGTTGTAGAAGGTCGGCGTATCGAGCGAGCCATTGATGGCGCCGCTGGCGGTTTCCTGAACCACGTCATCGGTGCCGGAGTTGCCGTCGCCGGCCGCATCGCCGTGATACCCGCCCATGTCGTCGCGGTCGATGAGATAAATGCGGCCTTCCTTTCCGGAGCCCACCAACAGATTGGGATGGGCCGCGCTGCCGGCCGAGGCCGGCAGCAAGAGCGGCGCGCCGGAACCCAGGTCGGTATCGCCGCCGCTCAAGTTGCCTTCGTTCATGGGCGTGAAGTAGTCGACGACGTGCATGCCCCAGCCATTGATGTTGTTGGTCGCCTCGAGGCTGCCTGTGGCGGGGGTGCTGCCGTCGATTTCCACCTTCACGAACGAATCGCCGTAATCTCCCTGGCTCGGGATCATCAGGCTCGAGTTGAAGGGGGACTGGGTGAGCGTCGTGTCGAACGTGCCGTTGCCGGTCTCGAAGTAGAGGTACGTGTTCCCGTTGACCGTTTCGTAAGCGAGCGTTCCGCCGCTTTGCCAGATGCCGTCGTCGCTTCCGTTCGGGTTGACGTTGAAGACCGCGGTCGGCGCGAGCGTCGATTCGGAGTAGCCCAGGATCCAGCCGTGATAGGGGCCGTTGTCGCCGTGCGAGGCAAACGACATGTAGATGCTGCCGTCGACGAGCGTGAGCCCGGGCCGATCGAGCTGCCTGAGCGCATCGAACTTGACCACGCCGCCGCTCGTGCCCGCGCCGTTCCCGTTGACGCTGGGTCCGCTGACGACGGTGTCGCCGATCGAATCGGCGATCAGAACTTGGTTGCTGATCGCGCCGCTACCGATGTTGACGGCGTAAAGGTGATGCTCGAAGTGCGTGCCGTCGCTGGCGACTTCCTGCTCCTTGGCCTCGACGAAGATCGTGTTGGTCGTGGGATCGATGACGGGCGTGGCCGTGATGCCGATCTCCGGCGAGATATCGCCGCTATTGACCGCGCTATTGGGCACCGCCGTGACCGTGCCTCCGTGCTGAGCGGTGAGCAAGGCGTCCTGCCACAGCACCGTGCCTGTGTTGGCGTCGATGGCGTAGAGGCTGTCGTTCTCGGTGGCGACAAGCACGACGTTATGTGTCGTTCCCTGAAAGGATCCCGACGTGATGGCCACGTTTTCCATGTAGAGCGGCTCGGCGTAAACCTGGCCGTCGACCGTGGTGGAAAACAACTTTCCAAAGTTGGTCGCGTTCACGTTGCCGGGAGTCAGAATCGTTTCGTTCGAATTGACACCGGCGCCGATTGTGGAGGGAGGACTCGAGCCTGGAATCGCCTGGTGATAGGCCGTCACGTTCGCCGAGAGCAGCAAACGGGTTTCCAGCTCCTCCAACCGCAGCGCCGGTCTTCGGCGGGTGCGGCGTCGGATCGTCGTCTGCGGGCGCTTGAACAGCTTCCAGTTGATGGGCGCAATCGCGGCTCGAGGAATCATCGCGGTGACTTCCTTTAGCCCGCAGAATTGTTTGCCGGAATCGGCAGCCCGCAGAAATGACGGCCCCTTGCGGGGCCGGCGGGGTGAAGGCTAGCTCTTCAGCTCCGACTGTTCAAGCAGCTTGAGGCCGCCTTTTAGAATTTCACCAATTCATAATCATCGACTCGCTCTTATGCGAGCGAAGCCGCGGACGGCTCGGCGGGTCGACGCAAGAGAAACACCATGCCCGGCACGAGGTCGAGATTCTCTCCCAGTCGCAAGGTGGCTTCGCGATGTGCCACTTCCTCGAGAGCGACCTCTCGCGCCAATTGGAGGACGTACGAAATCGATTGCGCGTAACGCCGTGTCGGCAGGAGTCGATAGTCGTCCGAACCGTTCCACACTTCAATGGTGAAGGCGAACAGGCCGCCGGGTCGCAGCGCCCGACTCACCGCGCTGAAGAGGTCTCGCAGATCGCCGATGTAAATGAAGACGTCGGCGGCGAGGATCAAATCGTAACGGCAACTTAAGTCGCACAGCGCGTTGCGCAGTTCACATTCCATGAGTTTGTCGTAGACGGGTCGCCCGTCCGGCAGCTTGCGCTTCGCTGCGTGTTCGAGCATGCGGGAAGAGATGTCGACGCCCGTGATCGTTCTTGCCGCCGCCCGGAACGGTACACCCGTCATCCCGGTGCCGCACCCCAAGTCGAGCACGTCCCACGGAAGGGGTCGCCGTTGGATCACAGGTGCTTGTTCGACGATTTCGGCCAACAATTGGGGACCGGCGTAGTGAAGCGTCTTGACCAGGTGCGCGTCGAATCGGTCCGCGTAGCCGTCGAAAAGAGGGATCAAGTAATCGCGCGGACACTCCTTCGAAAGCGGTTGTGACTCGCCCGCCTGCGCGGCAACGGCTGCCAAATGGTAGGCGATAAAGCCCGAGTCGGGCTGCAGGCGGAGCGCCTCGCGGAGTTCGGCCGCCGCTCGGGCGAAATCGCCGCATTCCTCCAAGGCGAGCCCGAGGTTGCAGTGCCCGGGCGCATAATTGGGCTCCAGGGCGACCGTGCGGCCCAGCGCAGCCACCGCCTCGCGACGCCGCCCCAGACGCAAGAGAGCCAGCGCCAGGTCCTGGCAGGCCCGCGCGTCCTGCGGCGACGACTCGACCAACCGTTCCAACAGCTCGACCGCGCGGACGTGCGCACCCGTCGCTGCGTTCAGCCAGGCAAGCTTTCTGAGCGCCGCGGCATGGCGCGGATCAAGCTCGAGGATCTGCTCAAAAATCCGGACCGCATCGACGGTCCGCCAGCCGCGCACCGCCTGCTCCGCACTCATCAAGAGGCTCTCGACATTGCTGCGAGGCGATTTTGGAGAAGATTGCGACAAAGCCACGCTCTGCGCCGGCCGATCTGGATAGAGGACTCACATAAACAGTACCGGTCCTGTCTCCGCGCCGGCTCCGCGGCCCACATTGCTGAACTGCGTGTTCACTGGACAGCGTACCAGCCTTAGCCACGCTCCGCCCAGTAACCGGTCGCCACGGCCGATCTCCAGCCCACAGAAATTGGCCCTCACTCGAAATGCCGTCCGGCCACAGCAGTGCGTTCCCCGACACGCCGCGTGATTTTCCTGCACGTCACCGCGACGACTCGGGGCGACCGCAAGAATTTCCCAATAAAAGTCTGTCCGCCCCCATGGCGGACAAAAATTGCTTACGGGAAATTTCACGGAGCCTTGCGGCACGGTCCACCTCTGACGGATTCCCCGCCAACCCGACTATTCGAAGGCAGCTTTTTCACTTGCGGCGCCTTTGCACGGTTCAGGTTCAAAAGAGTCTGCGAACGAAGGCGCGATTTCAGAAAAGCCGTCGGACATCGCGAACGGCTGATTCCGCGCACAATCCAAAATCCAAAATCGAAAATCCAAAATTGCGGCTCAGCGCGACGCTCCTCTGACCCCTCAATTCGGTCGGTTGGTTGGGATATCAAATCCGACAGGACCCGGACGCGCTGTCTTTCGCGGAGCTGCGCCAGGAGCAGTCCCGCGGTTGCCGTTGGTGCGGGCGGCCGGAGTTGTTGTCGCCCCGGCCATCGGAGCGAGACCGCGGATCGCATTCGCGCCATTTTGTGGACCATTGGGCTGGCGATTGTTCATGCCGCCCTGCGGCGCGTCTGGGGTCCGAGTTCCCCGGAAGAAGGTCTGAATGTGTTCTTGGAGTCCAGCGTCACGCAATTCGGAGATCTGTCGGAAATGACGAAGTTCACGAAAACGGTCTCTGGAGAAATCGACGACAAATCCCCGACGTGCGACGTCGAAAATGCCGGCATTCCAAGGGATCGCGATGAAGCCGTTGTCGGTCTCGACCACTGCGTACTCAACGGACCCATTATCGGAGATCACGAAATCGCGGATCGTGCCCGCGACGACGCCTTGCTGCAAGAACACCTGCGACCCCAAGATCGCGCTTCCCTGCAGGAATCGACCATGGTCGCGGCCCTCCGTGTCCCGCCGCGCAAATCGCGGCCGTCGCGAATGACTCGCTGCGCGGTGTCCTGGCCGCACGCGTGAACGGTCGAGTAAGCGACGCAAGCGGCCAAAGCGAGAGTGACCGCTCCCCGACGAACGACAAAAAACATCCTCTGGCCCTTTCTTGAAACTCACTTGAAGTTCAACTCGGTATTCTGCGATCGACGATTCGAAGTCACCGGCCGCGATTGCCGATTTCGAATGAGGATTTTCAATCCAAAATCCAAAATCCAAAATTGCTTGGCGGACTGTGCGCTGCATTGGATTCGACCACGATCGCTCGCCCTCATCAGATCGTGTAACGAACTGCGGTCGCCATACCGTCAGCGCAGCATATCGCCAAAAAACGTCCAAACGATATTGGTGCTTGCACTACTGGTCAGGAAAGTCTCGCAGGGCAGGCAACTTACAGCTGAAGAGACCGGCAGGCAGTCAGGTCCGCTGTCGGCATGACATCTTCGTGCGTTCGCGGAAGATCAACCGGAGCTTGTACGCGTTCGTCGTCTCATTTCCGACGCCCTTCGGAATATCAGTAGATTTACTACTTTCGCATGTTTTTGAGAATCAGTAAAAGAGCGCCGACGTCAAAGTTTTATCGGACTGAATTCGAGGATCCGCGAGCACGCCAACTCCTCAACGATTTTGAAGCTTTGCCATCGGACTTGTTTAGCACTTTGAGCCGGGTCAGCAAGCGATTGGGCTCTTCATGTTCCGCCGAAAACACTCTTCCAGTCACCAGCGTGGAACGATCAAGTTCAGGTGCCCGAAATGCGGTGCCAGGCTCCGTGCGCCGCGAACGTTAACAGGACACAAGGGAAGGTGTCAGCGATGCCGTGCGCCCATCCGCCTCCATTCTCATCGCGCGCCGGAGGGTCCGGGGACCTACGCGCTGAGGGACGAACCTGAGGAAGAAAGAGAACGCGCACTCGAGGACACAGGCTCGCTCCCGGAAATCAGCCAGGACGAAGACTTTCAGCAACCCTCGCAGGAACAGCCAGGCAATGACGAGAACCAGTCCGTAGTCACCGGGACGTCGGCGTTCCGATTGTTCCGGCGGAGAGCTTGGCTGGAATCGTCTCCGGCCTGCGTCTGTACGCACTGCGGAAGTGAGGGGTATCGAACGCAGATCGACCGAGGCAATTCGACAGTCACAGTCGTCCTTTGGGCACTCTTCACCATACCGGGCCTCTTTGGCCTGGCGGCAAGTGCAGTTGGGTTCGTTGTCAACGCGCGACAAGAAGGAGTCCCCGTCGCGGAATCTGTGGTCTTTCGAGAGATCGAGTGCGTCCTGCTTGGGATCGCTTGCCTGATCTACGCTCTTCCAGGAATGCTCTATTTCATCGCCACGACGACCACGCGGTACGAAGGCTGTCCTCAGTGCGAGTTCCCGCACATGATTCCATGCGACACGCCCCATGGCAGGTCTCTGTCGGCATGGGCCGACCGCGAAGTCAATCATCAGGATGCGAATGATCAGCCTGCCATTGAACCGGCCGAGGCACGGGGAACAGCCGACCAAGAAACGGCTTATTGAACTCTCGCCGGGCTCGGGCTGACACAGAGGGGACGGGGTGCGCCGGCATAAGCCGGAGGAGAATCGCGAATCCCGCGCGCGGGAGAGTCGCACGAGGTAAGACCTAGCCAGTCGCCTCGGCCTCGAGTGATGCGTCGGGACGGGTCCCGGCGCGCCGGGATCCAGGCGAAGCGTTCACAGAGGCACAGCCGGGCCGTGTATTGAGCTCCGAAAACATCTTTCTGCGGTGGCCGACCTTGTCCCGTCAAAGTGAAGGCAACAGTGACATCGAGCGGATTTGGCAAGCTCCCTGTCACCCCCATGGAGTCTGAGACCACAGGCACGGCTGGAAACTCTTCCCACGGAAGCCGGGAGACCCGGATGACTTTCGTGGAATTCGTCACGGACCTGGCGGAGAAGGCGAGATGCCGCAAGTCCGCCGGGCATGTCATCCGGGAGTCAGACAGCTCCATAGTACCCGAGAAGCAGGCAAACAAAGGCGGACTGCCGACGCCGGCGGAGTCTGTGGAGGGAAGGGAGCTGACCGAGGAGAACGCCCAAGAGACGCTACCGGACCGGACACAGAGCCGGGCCTCTAACAGGCCCGCCGCTACGCGGGCCCGACCATCTGTCATTATGCTCCGCGACGGCACTAAGGTCACCGCGCTCATAAAAGGCTTCAATCTGGAAATGCCGGGCGGACTGACCCTCCACACGCTGGATCCTGCCACGGGTAGCAAGGGGCAGATCGCAGGTGACGAGGTGATCAACATCCAGCTCTGATTTATTCAGGAACCCTGGCGACCTGCGTAGAGCGCCACGACCGCTCTCCGACTCGTGCCAAGTCTTAGAACGTCATTCGAATTCACGCCACTCGCGGCTGTCGCCGCGGCATCCTGAGAGTGCTACTTTGGTGCAACGGTCAATGGACCAACGCACTTTAGCGGCGTCTTAGTTCTTGGGCGGACTGCGACGATCAAAATCACGGTGACCCGATCGCAGGAATTTCAGTACGTCGACACCCCTGTATTTGCAGGTGACGCAAATGCTCAAAAGGATCAGGTAATCAGCGATGCCCTGCTCCGCATTGAGCCCGTCGATCACGTTGCGCAACCGCGCGAACGCCTTGATGGCGTGCTCCGCGTTGTTGTTGTTCCAAGGTATGCCATCGTGGTCCAGGAATGTGAACAGCTTGTCCCGGTTTCGTTCGAACCGTTCTTTAGCTCGAATACACGCGTCGCTCCTAAATCGCCACTTCGTAAGTTCCTCGAAAAAGGCATCAACGTCGGACCGATGTGCTTTTAGATGTACCCGCCTCAATCCGCAGCGATTCACGGTCTCGATGACTCGATAAAGAAGTACAGCGAAGCTGTACGCCAATTCCTTCAACTCCTCATCGAAAGGCTGTCTGAGCAACTCATCGTTCAGGTCGCGTATGAGATGAATCAGGCACTTCTGCTGCGCAGGGGACGCCATCGTAACCGGTATAAAAGTCTGTGACGAGGACGCCTTGAAAGCCGGAAAGCATCGCCCGCACTGGCCCGGCTTCGCGCGTGGCTTGATAGAAGAAGTAAACGTCTTCCATGTTCGTCAACACCCAAACGTATCCCTCGCGCCAGACTTTAGTGTGATCTTTGTCTCATCCGCATGTATGACGGGACCGCAAATAATTCGCTGCATGATTCCGTCGTACGTGGTCGCGTATTTCCTCGCTGCCAGAGTCTTCACATAGCGGATCCGATTTTCCTCGAGAGTAAAACCGAGAAGATCGTTCAGAGTTCGAGCGATCGCTCGCTGATGAAGGCAAAGTTCGACCAACTGATAGGTCACATACGCCAGAAATCCAGGACCGTATCTGCCTTCCAGTCTTTCCGCTGGCCGAACAATGGACTTCTCACCGCAGCGACGGCATTTGATCGTTCGGCTCAGATATCGAACGACGTCTCGGGTGACCCCACGCCCGGATAGCTTGATATCTTGGATTGTACGAGAGCGCCGCGCTACAAGTGCAAAGCTCCGATTTCGGCACCGCGCACATGCTGTCGGCAGTTCCGGGTCGACCGTTCTCGTCGGGCGCAGCGGCTTGCGGCGCTCACGACGTCCTGACCGGACCCTAAGACGTCGCGACGACTTTACGTAGACGAGATGCCGTTGATGATCCCAATATGCCGCCTTGTTGATTGCTGCAAACTCGCTGCAAAAGAAATCCTTCCGATACTTGCTGGGAGGGGGCGCGGGGGTCGAGACAGCAACGGCTCCGGAAGTCCCAGAGGATAAGTTCAGGAGCGTCTCGGTAACGAGTGCCAGCGCCTGGCAGTCGTCCCTGTTGTAATCAACAAGTTGTTGCTTCAGGGACAGCTCAGGCTTGGCCTGCCATTGGAGTCGACGGAGAACCGAAAGTGCGCCCGACATTTGCGGGTCGGCCCAGCGGTAGCCAAGATAGCCGGCGACATCCTTGAGACTGTTTGAGTAAACGGGGAAATAAAAATGGGAATAGATGGAGGACAGCAGGTTGTGCGAATTAGCGATCATTCGGCTCACTGATTGTCGGCCTGCTGATGAGTTCGGGTACCTGCTGCTTAGCCGCTTGAGGAACTGCAGCTCATAGTTCCATAGTGGATGATCCGGGGGTAGTCGAGCTTCTCGACTGCAGCAAGAAACGCGTCCGCAGCCGCTTGCTCGTCTTTGGAGTTGTCAGCCCAGAAGCACTGATATGCCAATGTGCCAGCCTTTGTGAAGCAGATCCCGATCAGGTAGTACGATGAGCACTCGGGGATGCCCTCGACGTCCAGATAGAGGCGGTTTTGCGGGAGGTCGAATGCCGGATTGCCCAATACATGTATCTTTCGCTCTCGAATCGCCAGAGCGGTCAAGGCGTAGTGTCGCTTCCGAATAAAAGCGTCCTCAACCTTGCGATTCCTGCGAAGCCGAAATGCGTACGAAAGCTGATTTACTGTGAAGAGTCCTTGGTTGTGCCGGTCTTTCCGTTCCTTCTCGGACATCCCGGCGATCAAGCTCAGATCATCGGCTTCCGCGGCAAGCTTGCGGCAGCGAGATCGGAATTGGCAATCGGCACAGTGCTTTCGAAGAACGAGCTCTGGACCGCGAGAATCAATCGCCAAGACCCGAGTAGCGTCCGCCACTTTCGCAGCCGTGTCCATCAGACTGCGTGTAAGTTTAATACGGACCACGTCTCCCTGCTCGCCGTAAACGAGGTGCCCAAAAGGCGGATATTGTCCGGTTACGCCGTACAGTACGCATCCGTCAAAAGCTAGAAGGATCCGATGATCCTTCCTTATGCGGCTTTCGGAAACGAATCGAAGAGGGGAATAGTATGGCAGGCTGGTCTTGGCCGAGCAAAAGCGGACGCCATGAAGCACTGTCCGTAATCCGGGCCCCGTGACCGGCACATCGAAGACGATTTGCGCCTTTGATTGGGCGAATGCAGCCTCTACCGAAATGCCTGCGGGACAGACTGCGGTCCTGTAGGTCTTCTCGACGATTGCCCGTTGCTTGTTCCTGAAGTGCGTGCGGATCACGAGACTGCGCTCCGCCAGCTCGGAGTCGGAGCCATCAATTCGGTCCTCGAGAAGTCGGGCCTTTGTCGGACAGGAGAGGTAGGCTTCGATCTCGACGTCGCCAATTACGACATTTGAGGCTTGATCATTCATGGATCGTCGCTCAGACGTCCCGGCCGTGCCTCAGCTCAGATCGTGAACAAAGGTAATCGCGGTAAGACTCGACCCCGTTGCCGGAATGCGGTTTGGAGTGATGCTCGCGTCGGTCAGATCGACCGAGACCTGTCAACCAGCCCGCGTCAGACACGGGCCGACAGGCCGTGGTCCGCTCTCTGGGTAAATCGTATTGTGACGAATCTCGGAGCCTTCCGACACGGTCGAGCTCGGACGGATGTTTCCGGCAACGCCAGCACGAAATCACCGGCCGGGATTCTGGGATGGGCGCCCGTTTGTGGTGCGGCCGTCCCGGCTGCACGCCCGCACCACAAATTCGCCAACCAGCGGCGCCGCAGACTCGCGGTCGGCGATTTAGAAGGGGCGGCTCCCGGTGCGCCAGCGAGTCTGCCGCGCGATTGCGGTTGTTAGCGACTGCGTCCATCGCTTGGTGTGCCGGGCCTCTTCGCGCCACCCTTGCGGCCTCACCGGGACGTCAGGGACTCGTAGACGGCGCTCGCGATCTCGCCCATCGCTTGATCGATGGGGTCGAAGCCTTTGAAGCCGCGGACGCCTTCCATTTCCAGGAACTCCGCAAACACGATGAAGCGTCCATCGGGGAGTTCGAGGTATCCCGCCAGCGCTTTGACGAGGTTCACTCCATTTTGCGGAGGTTTCCCTTTGAAGGTCGAGCGCAGTCCTCCGGCGGGGCCAACCTTCGTGACTTCGCCGCGATCGGACGGCTCGATCATCCAAAGAGCGCTGCCGGTCTTGGCGTAGACGTGCCCGGCGGCCGGCGTGCCGGCCTGAACCTTCGCGACGCTTCCGTCCTTCCCCATAATGGGCAACGCGTGCAGATACTGGGGAAACCACGGCTGGTGTGACATGTAAGTCAAAAACCTGATGAAGGCGTCCGCGGAGTAGCGGTCCATCCCCAGCTCGCCGCCGAGCCTGAAGCCCCGCACAACTCCCGCCTTCTCGAACAACTTCTGCTGGATCTCCTTTCCCGCCTGGCGAGCGTTCTGTTTCTCGTGTCCCGCGATCGCTCCCACCAGGTAGGGGAAGTGCAGGGTCTGTGGATTCGAGCTGAGCTTGAGCATGGGCTTCACCTCGTCCGACAGCGGCGGCGAAACCAGCTCGGCCACTCGATTCTTGGGGCGATAGAACGCGACGAGAGCCCCCTCGTCCGTCCGGGTCAGCAGGTCCGCGCGGGCGGAGATGCCTCGGGCCACGAGCGCCTCAACCAGGAGCATTTCCGCAAATCGAACCGGCTCGGGAACGCGATACGCGCACAACACGGGCCGACTTCCCAGAGAAATGTCGCCCGTGAGGGTCACCGTGTGGCTGCCGTCGGCGTTCGTCACGTCGTCGGTCAATCGCAGCGATCCCGGCCCCATCATGCGCATCATGGCGACCGGCGCCTTCGCGGCTGCCGCCGTCGTGCGGGTTTTGTTGATGATCTTCACATAAGCCGTCTCAGGCGCAACACGCACGCTGCCCGCGTCGCCGACGCGGCTTGCCGGCTGAACGACCACGTCCACAAGATTGTCGTTAATCATGATGGGCGAAATGACGACCTGCCCCGTTCCACCGGCTTCGCCTTTCGCTTCACGGAACAACGAGGCGTCGACCAGCACGCGCCCCTCGACCCGCCGGATGCCGTGTGCCGCAATCTGTTCGACCAGGTCGTGAATCGACCGCAGGGGGTCCGCCGAGACGGGGACGGCCCCGGGACTCATGTCGTAGGTATGGTCGCGTTCGGGAAGGGCCAGCGTGCCGTCGGGTAGCACCCGGCCGCCCAGCAACAAGTCGCCGCTGGCGACCAGCACCAGATCGCCCCGCAGCACGCCGTTCTCCACGGGTCCCGTGCGATAGACGGGGGTGTGGAAACGATAATCGGCCCCCAGCGCCGAGAAAGCCGTTCCCGCGACGAAAACCTTCATGGCGGACGCCGGGTTGAACAACTGGTCGGCATTGAGCGTGTAGACGACTTCGTTCGCGTCCCGCGAGTAGAACTTCATTCCCCAGCGCACGTTACGGAACTCAGGCCGGCGAAGGATCTCTTGAATTCGCGCTTCTAACGCGTGAACCTCTGCTGGCGAGCGATCCGCACCAAAAGCGTGAGCGGGGTTGGAGAAGCTAACCTTGATTGGAGCCATCGCGCTGACGAGCACAAGAACCGGTACGCAATAACGGAGCCAACCCATCCTCAACTTCCTCCGGATGTTCGAAGTCGTCAGAACGCGCGCTCCTTGGCTCAGCGTTGTCGGGCTCGCCGTTTTCGAGGCGCACGACGATTCCCAGTCTCATTCGGCCACTTACTTAAACACACGCCTCAGGCAGAAATCTTTCACGAGGCCGAAGAGAATCTGTTGCCCGAATCACCGGCCGATACTACACCCCAGGCACCGGCGCGCTCGTTTCGTACGTGACGGATTTGAAGACGCGCACGAAGTCTTTGAGCGGAATCTGGAAGACCCCCTTCTTCACCGTGTAGCCGTTTTCCGGGCCCGCGGGGCTCGTTTTCGGTTTGAAGTCTTTGCCGTGCGGGTTCCAGACGGTGACTTGTCGGCTCGTCTGGTCGTAGGCCAGAACAGCGTAGGCGTGCCGCCCGATCAGGCCCGGCGGGATGTCTTTCCCTTTGACACCCGGGGCAATGTCGGCGCACACAAGTCGCCGGTCCGCGAAAGCCTTGCTGAAAACAGAATCGAGCCGGGCCAGGACCCGGGGAATTTCGGACTCGCTCGGCAACGGGTACTTCTTGTCTTTGTACTTGCGAATCGCAACGACGGCGGCCTTGTGGCCCGTCACCAGCTCGATCGTTGTGCGGATCTTTCCGCCGCGAGAGATCAGGTCCAGATCGATCTCGTCTGCTGAATGGTGCGTCTTCGGCTGGCCATTCTTCGCCTCACCGTTCTTCACCTCACAGTTCTTCACCTCGCCGAACGCCTTCTCCAACACGTTGACCCAAATTCCCTGATCGGCGGCGGACGATGTCAGGGCGATCTCGCCGTCGGTGAGCCGCGGCACGCGAACGCTTTTGGAAGCGGGAAACGTCACGTCGGTCGTGCCGTCGGCATTGGCGTGAAGCATGTCGCGGATCGCTCGGGGATCGCGGTCGACGGTCGCTCCAATCACGCACATGAAGAAACAGTCCCCCAGCGCGCCTTGTTTGATGCCATCGAGCACCGGGCCGTCGTCGCCCGTAAACAGCTCGCGGGGCGCCTTTTTCAGATGCGTGGCAAAGCGCGCGTAATAGGTCACAAACCGCGGCTTACCGTCGTTAAGGTCGTGGCGGAGCGGCTCACCGCTGTCCCCTTGTTCGGGCAGCGCCGATTGATCTTGGGACTGCGTGAGCAGGTCGGCCCGCGTGACCGCCGACGGCGCTCCGTCGGCCCGCAGATAGCGGTGAATGGAGGCCACTGCCGCCGCCTGCAGGCCGCTGACCGACGGATCGGCGATCAGTCGATCAACTTCATCGGCCGAAAGCCGGCCGTCCCGGTTCAGGTCCCAGTTCGAGAAGTTCTGCTCGACGACCCTCGCGAAGGACTGCTTCGCGCGCGCGGCAGCACCGGACCGCTTCGCTGCGCTCGAGGAAATTCCTCGAGTTGCGGCGGTCCCTGCGTTTGCTTTGTCTTGCGTGTCCGCCCGACAGACGCACAAACTCGTGGCGAGCAGCGCCGACGCGAGAATCAGGTATCGAAGTTGGCGGGCCGGCATACCTTGAACCTTTATCTGGCAAGAGCAGACTACCGCGCTGGACACCTCACATCCATTCTTTGAACGAACAGCGACCGCCCTTCTTTCCGAAAATCCTGAACATTTCTCCGGGAAACGCGTTCTGCCATGTTGGCGGACCGAGGCAGTTCCGTGGCAACGCGAGAAAGGGGTCGCGCGCATTTTCAAAATGCGCCTTTCCCCATTCCCAATTTTCTCCCAAACCCGCGTTGGTCTGCACTGCTCCAAGGAACTATAATTTGATTGGCACTGTTGCATTGGGAGAATCGAAATGATCGCCCGCGGTCGCGTGCGGAATGGCGTGGTCGCGTTGGATGACAATTCACGGCTTCCCGAGGGGACGCCGGTGGTCGTCTGGCCCGAGGTGCCAGCCGCTGCCGAGGGGGACGGCTGAGGAGCATCGCCGCCTCTTGGAGGCGATCGACCGTATCGCCTCATTGCCGCTCGAAGGCTCGAAAGAACCGTTTCGTGGCGCCAGTTCGTTCTTTGCTATGCGCGATCGTCGGCGATTTGACTGGTGCTCAAATTCCCGGGCTGTTTCTTCGCGTGAGTTCTTTTCGAGCCGGCCCCTCGGCATTCGTGCACGGTTTTCAGCCCCGGGAGGGACGGAAGTCTGCTTGCCACCAACGTGACGGGGAATCGATACCACACTTCCTCGCCTCACGATCAAGCGGACTCGAACGTCGCAAGCCGGGGCAGCCCGTAGACCGTGATCAATTCGATAAGCCGGTCCGCGTCGGACTCGACCGTCCATTCCTGATAGCGACGGGACGCATTCCAACCGTCGTGTTCCGGTATTAAGGCCCACATCCCGACCAATTCCTTGGCCACATATCTCTCGGGGTGCGTTTCGCGGTGAACTGTTCTGTCGAAACGACCAAGCTGCACGACAATGTGCCTTGTTCCGAAGTCCATGAAGACGGCCGTCGTGACCCGCCCCTTATGCCGATCCCAATTGGTGTTTTTTCGCGCATAACCACGCGGCATCAACAGCGGGTTCATCCGTCGGACGATCAACATGCGGAGGTTGTGGCCGTCCATGGACAAAGAACTTCCCGCAACTGAGGAGACAGAGGCGCATCTGCCGTACGACGGGCAAGACCGCCATCGATCGACCGAGGTTCGCGACTCGTTCGACCGTGCGAATGCCAAACGACACCAGCCCCGAACCAGGAACACCTAGGTTTGACATGAGGTAACGGAGACAACGGAGGTTTGCTTTGACCTCTCCGTTATTGTTCTTTTCGTCCGTTGAAAACACGGGGCGAGAAATCGGCACTTTCGGCGCGGACCTTTGCCTATCCACTCGATATCAAACCTGCGCCGTCTTCCTCCCCCTTCGGCCCAGAGTCCAGCCTCTTCGCTTCGGACTCGCGCCATCTTCGATAACCTGCTTCTCGGTATGCCTTAACTTCATCGCATGCTCTTTGGAACGACCCTGCACCGAATTGATTGTCCAAGTGCGCGACCACGGCATCGTTGTAGCCGGATTGATGCGACAATTCTTCGTACGTAGTCATGTCGGAAGTGTGAACGACATGAACAGCGAAGCGTTGTTGCATGAGTTCTGTAAAGAAATCGCCCCACGCTCCACGCGTTTGACAGAAAAGGCGATAGGACTTGGCGGCGATATCGGCCTCTGCATCCGTCACACCTCGCTGGTACTCGAGTGCGTCAATTGGGATCCCCACGCGGGTGACTCTGCTTGGCGTCTTATCCGGCCTGTCTGTCATCGATCGACCCTTCGGAGAACGGACAATGCCGAGCTCTGAGGGCAATTCTAACGCCGTCGCTGTGCCCAGCACTCCAAACATCTGCACTCGCATGCGGAACTGCCAATCCGACAACCCCTCGATCGAATCTGTCGCCCCCTCTGGGGGCTTTGAAGACAAGAGAGAGAAGGAAAGGGTGGTTCCCGGTCCACTGGCTTACGCCAATGGCAAGCAGACTGCCGCCCCTGTTTGGGGCTAAAGACGACGCTCTCCGCATCGACGGGCACTGGGCCCGCGATTTCAGCCCAAATGCCTATTGGCATTCAGTGCCTGGTTCTCAGCCCCCGAGAGGGTGCGAAAGTCCGCTTGTCATCAGCGTGAGCTGGTGGGGATTGTGGCCCACTTTCGAATTCTTCAAGCCCGCGAGGGGGCGACACACTTCGGAGTCTGACTGGCAACCAGGAGTCAGGGGTTCAAGTCCCTTATCCTCCGGCGCAGATGGGCTGAAACAAAGTGGACGATAGTCAATTCCGAACTCGGATTTGATTCCCTTCCCCTTTAGTTCGCCCCCCCGAAGTCAATGAAAAGGGCCGGCCCCGTTTTCCCTTAGCCTCAACGTTCGCGCTCGTCGACTTCGGGCGCATATTAGGACCAAGGAAAAATCGAAGGCGAGCCCTACTCGCCCAGAAAGGCGCGTGCACTGCCGTCCATCTCCCGAAAGATAGACCGTCTGATCGGCGACTCGACGGATGCCGTGCTCCGCACCTCGATGGGCTCGATTTCCCATCCGTTTGCCGATACCGGCGCGGCGGTTGCCGGGTTACAAATCCTCCGTGGGCGGCCGCTCTGTATTGCACGAGCCTGTATTGCACGAGAAACGCGAGAGCGAACCGTCACTGTGATCGCGCGCTTTGGATGAATACGATGACCGCAGCGGGGGTAAATCTCATGAGTCAAAGGTTCTCTTTTCAGGACACTCTCCGGGCAACCCGCGACAGGCGGCTGGGCCTGTTGATCCTCGCCGTTGTCGTCGGCGTGGGCTTTTGGAAGGCGCCGGCCCGCGCAAGTGCTGCGGAGACTGCCGAGGAAACGTGGCAGGTTTACCGCATCGCGGGCAGAGACATGGGGCACATCCGTCAGAACGTGCGCCGCAAGGGAAACGAAGTGATGACGACGATGGAAACGTTGATCGTCATCAATCGGCTGGGCACCAGGATGGAGATCAAGAAGAGCGACAGCTTTACCGAGACGGCCGACGGACAGCTTCGTAGCGTGCGCTCAACCATGTCGCAATCGCGGCAATCAACGACACTCGACGCATCCGTCGAACCGAGTCATGTCGAACGCGGGCATGTCGAACGCGGTCATGTCCGAGGGGGCAAAGTCGTTTTCGCGTTTCCACCGGCGGAAAGGAATATCGCCGGGAGCTGCCCTATTCCGGAGCGCTGATCGGGCCCTGGGGCATCCGCCAAGAAGCGGCGCGTGGACTTAAGAAAGCGGGCGACATTGCCACGTGCCAGACCTTTGTGCCCGAATTACAGCGCGTCACCAAAGTGACGCGAAAACTTCTCGAGGCCAATGTGGCGCTGGAAACTTCGGGAACGAAGACAATTTGCGCGCGGGTCGAGGAACGGCTGGAAGGCTTTCCTGGCGTGCGAATCACATGGTTGGACGGCGCGGGACGCATGCTGCGGCAAACGCAGGCGAGCCCGGTGGGCAAGATCGAGGTGGCCGTTGCCGACCGCGCGACCGCATTGCAGGCCGGCGGCGCGGTTCTCCCCAACGAGGTGGTTGCGCAGTCCCTGCTGCCTGCGAACGTGCGGCTGCCCGCTCCACGCTCGCTGGAGAGGCTGGTCGTGCGTCTGCGGAAAAAGGATCCCACGCTGAGTTGGCCCGACTTTACGGCGGCGGGCCAGACGGTGCTGCGGCACGACGATGAAGAGCTTTTGCTCGAAGTGAAGCAATTGACGGCCGATGAGCGAGAAATCATTTCGACGAAGCCGGGCAAGAATCCGCGTGAGTATCTGGAGCCGAACGCGCTTCTTCAATCGGACGACGCCGAGGTGCGGCGCATTGCCCGTGAGGTTGCGGGGAACGAGAAAGTCGCCTTTCGCGCGGCGTGCCGCCTGCGGGATTGGGTCAAAAACAACATGCACAGGGACTTTGGGATCGGGTTCGCGCCGGCGTCGGAGGCGATCCGCCAGCGGAAAGGCACGTGCGGGGCTTACGCGATCGCATTGGCTTCGCTGGCGCGGGCGGCGGGCATTCCCTCCCGAGTCGTCATGGGGTATGCCTATATCTACGGCATCTGGGGGGGCCATGCCTGGGTGGAAGTCTCAATCGGCGGCCGATGGGTGCCGATCGATGGAGCGGCCCCCTCGCCGGGCCCGGCGGACGCGGCCCGTATTGCTTGCATGCGAACTTCATTCGTCGAAGGGGGCGGCGGCATGTTCGAGAGCGCCCTCTCGCGAATCTTCGGAAATGTCCAGGTCACCATCGTCGAGTTCGAGGCGGCCGGCGCGTTGGTCAAAGTTCCCGCAGGAGCCGAGGCGTTTACGATCGAGGGGAACACGTATCGAAATCCTTGGCTGGGACTCGAGGTCCAAAAACCCGCCGGCTTCCGCTTTACCAAGACCGACGCGATTTATCCGGATTCGACCGTGGTGGCGCTCGAGGACTCGGCCGGCCGGCCCGTCTGTGTGCGGCAACTGGCTCTGCCCGATCCAACCAATACGGAGAGCATGACGGAGGTGTTTCACCGACTCGAGATCGGGGGAAAGGCAGAGGGAGAAGAGATCGCCGGACGGCAGGCGTTCGTCGCCGAAGAGGGAACGAAAGCGGGCCTGGCTTTCGCCGCCGGGGCCGATCTGTGGGTGCTGACCGCAGAGGGCGACCATGCGGGCCAGCGCATCCGCCGCGCGGCCGCGATGCTGACCATTCGCCGACAGGTGCAGTGAGCCCGAAAGGTCGCCGTGTCTTTCGACAGACTCGAGCTTCTGGAATCGTCGTCCAGCCGGCTCTACCGCCCGGACCCGGCGCAACTGCGCGGCGAGCAGGACTTCCGCGCTCGTCTCTTCAACCGTTTGCTGCTGGGAGCAGGGGCGATCGCGCTCGAGTACCTGGTTCTCGGCCTGGCCGGTTTCGTGACCGGGCAGTTCTTCCCTTACGACGCAATTGCGTTGCTGCTGGTCGTGGCCGCCTGTTTCTGGTTGGCCAAACGCGGCTCGACGTCGACGGCACTCGTGTTGCTTTTGGTGGCTTACAGCCTTTTCGCCAGCTCGGTGATTTCCCACTATGGAATCGCGTCGCCGGCCGTCGCACTGCTCTTGCCGAGCATTCTGGCGTGCGGGTTGGTGGGGGGCTACTTTCTCCTCACGTGGACCCTCATTTGCGGCGTGCTTGTCGTTTATCTCGGCTGGGCACACGACCACTTTCGCTGGTCGGCCGACCTCGTGCGAGCGATCCTGTTATGGTGGGTGCAGCTTGCAGCCGTCGGGTGGCTGGTCCACCTCTTTGCCGGCCATCTCGGACGACTGCTACACCGCTACGCTCTGATGGTGGAAGAACGCAACCGCATCGCCCGCGACATCCACGACACGCTCGCTCAGGGCTTTACCGGCGTGGTCGTCCAGCTCAATGCGGCAACCGAAATGCTCTCGGCCGACCCCACCCGCGCGGGAGCACGTGGCAACCGCGCGGGATCTGGCCCGCACCAGCCTGCAAGAGGCCCGCCGGTCGGTGTGGGCCCTGAGGCCGATCGTGCTGGAACGCGAAGAGTTGGCCCAAGTCCTGGAACGCAGCGGAAGAACGCTGACGGCCGCGACCGGAATCGATTTTGTGATGGAAAAATCGGGTGACGCTCTGACCGTGAGCGCCGAGGCCGAATGGGAGGTGCTGCGGATCGGACAGGAAGCGGTCGCCAACGCCGTCCGCCATTCGGGCTGTCGACGAATCACGCTGCGGCTCGATCAGGACAAGGGGGCGTTGCGGCTGGAGGTGGAGGACGATGGCAAAGGAGGCATTATCATGGACGAGGCGGGGGCGGAGGCGGCGTCGCGTTCTGGCGGATTGGGGCTGCTCGGCATGCACGAGCGGGCCGCGCGTGCCGGCGGACGGTTGGAGATTGAAAGTCCGGTGGGCGGGCCCACGCGGATTGTCCTTTTGATTCCCGGCAAAATTGTGATTCCCGGCAAATAGGGGCGGCCATGGCCGAGCGGCGCCTGCGTGTGCTGATCGCGGAAGACCAGGCCATTGTGCGCGACGGATTGGCGGCACTGGTCGGCTACCAGGCCGACATGGAAGTGGCCGGCTGTGCCGCCGACGGCGCCGAAGCAGTGCGGCTCTACCAAGAATTGCGGCCCGACGTGACTCTCATGGACCTGCGCATGCCGCGCTTGGGAGGCGTGGAGGCGATCGAAGCCATCCGCGGCATCGATCCGCAAGCGCACGTCCTTGTGCTGACAACCTACGACGGCGATGAGGAAATCTATTGCGCTCTGCAAGCGGGGGCCTGCGCTTACATTCTCAAGGATGCCGAAACCCAGGAGCTGCTCGGCGCGATCCGAACGGTCGCCGAGGGGGGACGCCACATTCCCTCGACGATCGCTCAACGGCTGGCCGACCGTGCCATGTCCGGCCCTTCCCTCACGGAGCGGGAGGTCGAGGTGCTACGTTTTGTGGCCGCCGGCCTGACGAACAAGGAAATCGCGACCCAACTGTTCATCGCCGAGGGGACCGTGAAAACGCACCTCAACAGCATCCACGAAAAGCTGGGCGTTCGCGACCGGACCGAGGCCGTCATGGTCGCAGTCCGCCGCGGCATCTTGCAGATTTAGGGCCTCATTGGCTGAAACAGAGGGGCTGAAACAAAGGGAAACGTCATTCCGAACTCGGATTTGATTCCCGTCCGCTTTAATGGCCGGAATCAGCCGTTCTCGATGTCAAACGGCTTTTCCGAAATCGCGCTTTCGTCCGCAGACTTTTTTGAACCTGAACCGTGCAAAGGCGCGGCAAACTCCCCAGCGTAATTGATCGCCTCAATTGCGCTCAATATCGTCAAGGTTACGAAGGTGCTGCAATACGGCTGCTGCGTTCTCAAAATCGCCGCCGAACGCCTCTGCAACAAGCCGACGTGCCCAACGGATTTCGTCAACTGTGATTGCACCATTCTTGACCTTACTGACCGAGACCGCCAGATCAGCCTCCTGGCCCGTCGTCGGACGACTCGGCAGGATCTCGTTTGACGCTTTCGGCGCCGGTTCTTGCCGCCGTCTTTTGGCCATTGTGTCCGTCTCCCAGAATGCTGTTAACTACGCCGCTTCGCGACCTGCTGTCATGGAATACCACCATCTGACCCACCGCATTCTAGGATCGCTGGTGTGCTCGTGCCAGAATCGAGCCGTCCGAGGGCCCACGCTCTGTTTCATCGCACAGTCCAGCCAGCTCGTCGGCCGTGGGACAGGGGGGACGGGAGTGGCTCCGCGGCGTCTGATCTCAGCCACCGATGGCGCAGCTTCAGGCACGTCGGATTCGCTCACGCTGACCGTGCTGCACGGCAAGCTCAACTTGGGATCGAACGCTGTGCCCTTCGCGGACCGCCCGCGCAGCAAGTCCAATCGGGAAGGCTCGATCAGCAACCGGCGGGGCACAGGCGACTTGTTTGCAAATCCTCCTCGCGAGCAAATTGACTCCGCTTTCGCCATCTGCTTCACTGTTGCGAGGCGAGGGCCTGCGCCCTCGCGTGCGGGGCGAGGGCCTGCGCCCTCGCGGTTGACGAAGCGCTTTGGAGTCATCTGATGCCACGCGTGGCGATCTGCGCCATCGCGCAGTCGAAGTACGTGCGAGACCGCTGGCAGGACCGCTTCCAGGGGATGTGCTGGGAAGTGGTCGACGCCGTCGTTCGCCAAACGGGACTCGATCTCGCCGGCGACGACATCGGAGCCGTCGTCAGCAACTCGGACGATTTCTTCGATTGCCGCACGATCTCCGATAATGCGCTCACCGACGTCGTCGGCGCGCACTACAAAGGCGAAGAAAAGGTCGCCCAGGACGGGGCACAGGCGGTCTACTATGGGTACGCCTCGGCCGCGTCGGGGCACGCCGACGTCGTGCTCGTCGTCGGTCACTCGAAAGAGAGCCAGGTCGGCGACCGCAACCTGATCACGCATGCCGCCTTCGACCCGTTTTACACGCGGCCGGTCGGGCTCGACTATTTGTCGGCGGCCGCATTGCAAGCGCAGGCCTTCATGTGCCGCTTCGACATCACGGATACCGACCTGGCCGAACTCGTCGCCCAACAACGCGGCAAAGCGGCTCGCAATCCGCTCGCGAACGAAACGACGCCGATCACGACGGAGCAAGCTGCTGCGAGTCCGATGTTGGCCGATCCGCTGCGGTCAGCCTACGTTTACCCGCCGTCCGACGGCGCCGTCGCGATGATTCTGGCGACCGAAAAGCGAGCCCGCCAATTGACCGACAAGCCCGTGTGGATCACCGGGCTGGGCTCCAGCATCGACCGCTTCTTCTTGGGCGACCGCGATTTGTCGGAGTCGATGAGTTTGCGACAAGCAGCCGAGCGCAGCGTATCGGATGGCTGGAGTCCGCAGCGCGGCGAACTCCTTTGACGTTTGCGAGCTCTCGGATCCCTATGTGCACCAGTTGCCGATGTGGGCCTGGCAGCTCGGACTGACGGACAATCCGAAGCGATGGCTGAAGGAGGATCTCACCGGTATCAACCCTTCGGGTGGAACTCTGTCGGGCACACCGCAGGTGATCAGCGGACTGGCCCGAACGGCCGAAGCCGCATTGCAGCTCCGCGGCGAAGCCGGCAAGCATCAGATCGTAGGCGCAAAGAAGGCCTTGGCTCACGGCACGACCGGACCGGCCGGCCAACATCACGCCGTCATTGTGTTGGAGACGTAAATGACCGCGCAGCATGCCGTAGGGTGGGACAAGCGAGGCTCGGCGAGCGCGGGCCCACCTTCTTTTTCAAGGATGAAGAATGAAGGCGGAAGGCTGAGTCAAATTCGCGGCCAATGGCCGCCTTGGCCTTGTTCATCCTTCATCCTTCATCCTTTCAACCGTGTCACATCCAACAATTCCCGGGCCGATGCGTCTCACAATCGCGCAGGATGATTTAGGAGGCTTCAAACCCGTGTCCCGCAAGAACCGTCCTGTTGCCATCGTCGGCGTCGGCCAGACGCGGCACTCGAGCCATCGGGAGGACGTCAACCAGCCCGAGCTGCTGCACGAGGCCGTGCGTGCCGCTCTCGATGACGCCGGTCTCACCCTCGACGACATCGACGCCGTGGTCACCGGCAACATGGAGATGTTCGAGGGCATCCATCAGCCCGATATGTGGCAAGTGCTCGGCAATGGCGCGTGGGGCAAGCCCTGTCTCCGCGTGTCGACGGGGGGCACCACGGGAGCCACGGTCGTCTGTGCGGCCGACAATCTGGTCGCGTCTGGCCTGCATGACGTCGTTCTGGCCATCGGTTTGGAGAAGCAACAAGAGGGACATACAACAGGCGGCATCACCGCGATGGCCGATCCGCTGTGGGGCCGCCATCTGCAAACGGGCGCACTCACCGGTATGGCGGCATCCGAAGTGATCAACGAATTCGGGGCCGACCGGGCACGTCGGGCGGCGATGAAGTACCGCGTGATCATGGACCGGCACGCGGCCCGCAATGCGAACGCCCACCGCTGCTTTCATCTCTCGTTCGACATGATCGACGACCAGATGAAAAAGTCGCCGCCGCTGGTGGGCGAGCTGCGGCTGATCCATATGTGCTCTCAATCGGACGGCGCGGCCGCGATGATCTTCGCCTCGCGCGAGCGGGCCCAATCCATGCGGCGACCGCCCGTCTGGGTGCAGGACCACGTCACCGTCCACCGCGAAGAGACAATGGCCATCGACGGCGTTCGCACGCGGGGCGTGGGCGGCCGCATCGAAGTCACGACGCAGCGGTACGCGGCCGAGAAACTCTTCGCCCGCAACGGCATCACGCAGCCGCGCGAGCAGATCGACGTCTTCGAGATGTACGATCCGAGCGCCTGGTGGGGCGTGAGCTGGATTCGCGACTTCCTCCTGCTCGAAGGGGACGAGCATCTCCGCATGGTCGAACAGGGCGACATCGAGATCGAAGGCAGTTTCCCCATCAATCCGTCCGGCGGCGTCACCGCGACCAATCCGATCGGCGCGACGGCCATGCTGCGGCCGCTGGAAGCCACCCTGCAAGTCCGCGGCGACGCCGGTGACCATCAAGTTCCCAAGCCGGTCAACAAAGCGCTCGCTTCAGGATTTGGCGGTACGCTTTGGACGGTGTTGATGCTGCTCTCGAAGGATATCCCCAAATGACGCCGCCAAAAACAACGGACGAACTGGTTCATCACGACCACATGGCTCGGTTTCCCCAGCGTTGGGCGACTGGTCCAGTGATGGGACGGTTTTTGCGAGCGCTCCGCGACGAGAAAAAAATCCTGGCAAACGTCTGCCCCCGCTGCGGCCGTTCGCAGGTCCCGCCGCGTGAAGTCTGTGCCGTGTGCCGCGTGGCCGTTACCGATTTTGAGGAGGTCGGCCCCGAAGGCGTGCTGCGGAACTTCGACGTCGTCTATTACGCCAGCCCCGATCCGGTCACCGGCCAAAGCCGCGAGGTTCCTTATTCGACGTGCTACGTCGAACTGGATGGATGCAAAGGGGGAGCCACGTTCTGGCACGAATTGCGGGAAACGGACATCTCGAAGATTCGCCGCGATATCCGCGTTCGCGCCGTCTTCGAAGAAGACGGCAAACGCATCGGCGCCACGAGCGACATCAAATACTTCGAGATCATCGAAGACGGCTTAAATGCTCATCCGCCGCAAAACGTCCGCGATCTTTCGGCGCCAGCCGCCGGCCGCCAGACGCGAGACGCCTCTCAGGACGCGTTCATCGTCAACGGCACCTTCGCACTCCCTTACAACTATTTTGCCGGCCGCCTCGGCAGCCGCTGGCTCGTTGCGCTACGCGACGAACAAAAGATTTATGGCGTGCGCCACCCGAAGACGGGAAAAGTCTATGTGCCTCCGCGGCAAGTCGACGAACGCGACTTTACCGATCTGACTGCGGACTGGGTCGAAGTTGGCCCCGAAGGGACTGTGACCGGCTTCACCATCGTCCGCTACCCCGAGCCGTACCAACCACTGCCGGTTCCTTTCGGTTTGGCACTGATTAAGCTCGATGGAGCCGACACGTCACTCACGCACATCGTCCGGCAGCAGGATCTCGATCGGTTGCACGTCGGCGGCCGGGTGCGGGCCGCGTTCGCCGCCAAGCGGCACGGCGTCGATTCTGGACATCGGTTGGTTCGAGCCTGCGTGAAACCGTCGGAAGGAAGTGAAGTGATGTCCGACGGAGCGGAGCGGACGGTTTTCGAGCAGGCCGTCGAGCATCATCGCGCGGGCCGCCTCGAGTTGGCCGAACAGCTCTACCGCGATGTTTCCACCGCTGATTCGCGGTACGCCGACGCTTTGCATTTGTCGGGCGTCGCGGCCCTGCAGCTCGGCCGGCATGACGACGCGTTGCACCTGATCGAGCAAGCGATCCAAGCGAGGCCCGAGGCGGCGGCCTATCAGCTTAGTCTGGGCCAGGTCCACGCCGCGGCGTCGCGGCTTCCGGAATCAATCGCGGCTTACGAGCAGGCGTCCAGTCTCGCACCGGAACTGCCTGACGTCTGGTTTGGACTGGGGATCGCCCTTCAAGCCGCCAATCGACAAGCGGAAGCCGGCGAGGTCTATCGAAAATTGCTCCAAATCGAGCCCGACCATGTCGACGGCTGTCACAATCTGGCGAGCGCTCTGGAACTCTGCGGTCGGATGGATGAGGCGGTCGCCTTTTACCGCAAGACGCTGAAACTCGATCCCCATCGAGCATCGACCTTCAACAATTTGAGCAGCGCGCTGTTTCGCACCGGCCGGTTCGAGGAAGCCATTGAAACAGCGAGCCGCGCCGTGGAACTCGAGCCCGACTCAGCCATGGCGTGCAATAATCTCGGCTGCGCTCTCACGGGCGCCCGGCGGCTGCCCGAGGCGGTCGACATGCTCCGCCGTGCGATCGGCCTGAGGCCCGATTTCGCAGAGGCCTGGTACAATCTGGCCAACGCGCTGCGCGAACAAGCGCAGTTCACCGAGGCCGCAGCGTCCTGTCGCCGCGCACTTGCCCTGCGACCCGATCGGGCCGAGACCCATGTCAACTTGGGCAACATTCTGCAGGCCCAACGTCAATTTGACGACTCGATCGCCTGTTATCGCCGGGCCCTTTCGCTCAAGCCTCGCGATGTGGAAGCGTTCAGCAACTTGGGCAACGCGCTCCGCAGCAGCGGCCGGCTCGACGAGGCTGTCGCCGCGTTTCAAACGTGCGTAACTCTGCAGCCCGACTTTTACGCCGCCCACTGCAATTTGGGAAATGCGTTGAAGGATGCGGGCCAGGTCGTGCCGGCGATCGCCTGCTTTCGCCGGGCCGTCGAACTCAATCCACGCGACGCCATTTCACGGAGTAACCTGGCCTATTCCGTCTACTATCACCCCGATTACGACTCCGACGCGATCCTCGCCGAGGTGCGGCGGTGCGACGCGACGCAAGTTCCGGACCTGACTGGCGGCCGGCGGTACCCGAATGATCTCGATCCCCAGCGTCGTCTGCGGATCGGCTACGTCGGCGCCGATTTCCGCGACCACTGCCAATCGCTGTTCACAATTCCGCTGTTTGAGCATCACGACCGCGAGCTGTTCGAGATTCTGTGTTACGCCAACGTCGCGCGGCCCGACGCTTTGACACAGCGGACTCGCAAGTCCGTCGATTTTTGCGCGACACGGTGGGCCAGAGCGACGACGAAGTGGCCCGTCAGGTCAGCGGCGACCAAATCGACATCCTGGTCGATCTCACGATGCACATGTCGAACGGCCGACCGCTCTTGATGGCCCGCAAGCCGGCCCCCGTGCAGGTCGCGTATTTGGCTTATCCCGGGACGACGGGACTTTCAGCGATCGATTATCGGCTCACCGATCCGTATCTCGATCCGCCGGGCGAAACCGACGCCGATTACGTCGAACAATCCACGTGGCTGCCCGACACCTTCTGGTGTTACGACCCGCTGACGGATCGGCCGCTACCGAATGCACTCCCGCTGCTCGCCGAGGGGCACGTGACGTTCGGTTGCCTCAATAACTTTTGCAAAGTCACCGATCAGACTCTGGCGCTGTGGTCCAAGGTGCTGCACGCAGTCGCCGAATCGCGGCTGTTGTTGCTGGCGCCTGTTGGAACGGCGCGGCAGCGCGTTCTGGATCGACTTCGCGAAGAAGACATCGAGCCCGCTCG
Source organism: uncultured Planctomycetaceae bacterium (assembly GCA_963752185.1). Lineage (GTDB taxonomy): Bacteria > Planctomycetota > Planctomycetia > Planctomycetales > Planctomycetaceae > DASPSM01. The sequence goes on from CAVVXK010000002.1 coordinate 553,611, forward strand.
CATCGAGTTCGTCGACCATCGCCCGCGCGCCCAGTACTTGGAACTTTATCACCGCATCGATGTGTGCCTCGACACGCTGCCTTACAACGGCCATACCACGAGTCTCGACTCGCATTGGATGGGCGTGCCCGTCGTGACACGTGTGGGCCGCACGGTTGTCGGTCGTGCCGGTTACAGCCAGCTCACGAATCTGGGCTTGTCCGAATTGGTGGCGTGGAGCGATGACGACTTCGTCTCGATCGCCGCCGCATTGGCTGCCGACTGGCCACGGCTGGCTCATCTGCGGAGCACCCTTCGTGAGCGAATGGAACGGTCGCCGCTGATGGATGCTGCACGCTTCGCGCGGAATATCGAGGCGGCCTACCGCGAAATGTGGCGACGGTGGTGCGTCTGCCGCGGATCGAACAAAATCTGATTGCGACTCATGGAACTGCTCACGGATTCGCGGACCTATGAAGCCAAAAGCGAGATCCGCAGATTACGCAGATTTCGCCGATTTAGATTTCAAAAATCTGCGTCAATCTGCGAAATCTGGTGCGTCAGGCAAAGCTTGACGGTTCTTGTCAGTTGAAAGGTACTGACCATGGTAGTTGTTCGTTCGCCATGTAGCCGACCGAGCGGCTGTCGGAGTGATCCGGCGGTCGAAGCCTCGGAAGGCAAAGGCGTCAGCCGTAATGCGAAAGCGTGAACCCGATTCGGCCTCGTTACGCATCTGAGAGTGGCCAGCCCTTCCAGATAGGGTGAAGCCTGACACCGACCGTGAAGCAACGAACGCCTGCAGCGGCCGGGCTCTCCGGGGTGGGAGGGGACAGCGGATGCCGACAGAATCGTCAGGAACCTGAGAGACCCGTTCGAGTGACACTTGGCGCGTAGGCCCTGTGTCAACAAGGTGCGGGAACCCATAACTGCGCTTTGGCTCGATCGGGAGTCGGAGGGGCTCATAGTAGCGATGAAGCGGGGTAATGCCCGCGGAGCGAAGGGGCCCTGCCAAGGATTCGACGTGCAAAAAGGGTGAGGATACACATGGAGCATTGCTCCCAGAAGAGGCTTCGGCCTACCTCACTCTGCGGTAGCGTCTCAGCCCGTCGGCCAAGTCGACGTCGGTCGGCGCATGCCTTCGAGCGAAGTGTTCTTGGGTAAGCCGGATGCGGGAAATCTGCACGTCCGGTTTGAAGAGGGGGGAGGCGGCGCTGGTTCGTTCCAATTGAATGGATCATCGCTCCTCCCCTACTCGACCGGATAAGGCTTTCTTAGTTTCTCCTGGTTGGCATTCATCCGACGATTGACGGATTTGCGGAGACGAAGATGAAATCAGACTTGAGCGGAAAGATCAGCCTCGTGACGGGGGCCGCGCGAGGGATTGGTCAGGCGATTGCCGATCGCTTTGCGGCCAGCGGTTCGACCGTGTACTACACCGATATCGACGGACCCGGTGCGGAGGCGGCCGCCGCTCGTTCAGCCGGTTGCCGAGCGGCGACGCTCGACGTGACAAATGGTGACGCCGTCGGCGCTCTGGTCGCCAAGATTCAGCGCGAGTGCGGCCGGCTGGATATTGTCGTCAATAATGCGGGGGTCAACACGCTGAAGAACCGCGTGACTCTGGAGCAGTTCCCGCGCGATGAGTGGGACCGCATTCTGAATGTCGATCTCAACGGCGTGTTCGAGGTGAGCCGCGCCGCCGCCCGGATCATGAAGACGCAGGGGGGTGGCCGCATCATTAATATCGCATCGATCGCGGGATTGGTGCCGTTGCGGCTGCAATGCGCGTTCATCGCGGCGAAAGCGGCCGTCGTCAATCTCACTAAAGGAATGGCGCTGGAACTGGGGCCGTCCGGAATTCTGGTGAATGGCATCGCGCCGGGGTCGACTCTCACTGAAGGGACAAAGCAGCTTTTTTACGGCGCTGACGGAACGTTTCATTCGCGCGTGCAGCAAATGCTCGATCACGTCCCCTTGGGACGACCGGGGACGACCGACGAGATTGCCGTCGCCGCCCTGTTTCTGGCCGATCCGGAAAACACCTACATGAACGGCCACATGCTCGTCGTCGACGGCGGCTGGATTGCCGGTTATCACCGCGAATTCTGAAACGCCTCGCTCGCGAGTCGATGGAATGAAGACCCCGCGAATCAGGCTGGCCGAATTTCAAAATTGTTGCCGCTTTTTCTCGAAGCTGCGAGGTTGGCCCAAAGCCTCGAATAGCTTTTCTTCCGTGATGGGAAGCGATAGGTCCTTCCCGTTTACTGTGAATGAGGCCTTCCCGCGAGAGCCAACACCGAGATTAACCATGACCCATTCAAGTCGCGCCTTTATATAGCTGCACCCAATCCACATACCGGGCTTCTCCAGCATGAGATCGAACTCGTCTTGGAATTCGTTCTGTGTTTTGGCGCCGAGGTTACGCATCGCATTTGGAGATGCGAACTTGGACACGTCGAGATCTGTGCCATCCGCCAAGTGAACGACGAGCGAACAGTGCCGAGTGGGATCGTCGCGATTCCACCACATGACCTTGAAAATCACACCGTCATTTCCCTCGAACATAATCCCATTCTCGTATTCCGCGCGGCTATACATGGGCAAAGAGCAACCCGCGGAGAACAGCACGACGCAAGCCAAGGCGAATCGCCTCATGGACATAGGGATCTTCTCCTGGGGAAACAACGTCAGTTTCGACTCGCAGCCCAATGCTGGGCCAGCCACCATCTCGGGCGTCGGTCAGATCCTGAATATAACGCTGCAAATGAATGTCCACGCCAGGAATCGAACCTGGTCTTCGACCTTCGCAGAGTCGCGTGCGATCCGGCACACTCCGAGGACTTGTTTGGTTTTCTCTTTGCGTAGGGCGAGCTGACTTCGGCGAGCTCAGTCGAGTCGCCAGCTTGCCTTCTTGAACAATGTGTTCGCCAATGAATGGCAAGCTGGCAGCTTGCCCTACGGGGAGTACCTCGCTGAGGAGTCGAACCTCATCCGGCAGCTTCGAACACTGCCATGCTTCCGTCACACTCGCGGGGCGTCGCCTTCAAACAATCAAACGGCAATATCCCGACCTGGAGTCGAACCAGGACCTGGAGCTTCGGAGACTCCGATGCGATCCCTTACACCATCGGGACACAAATCACGCTTACGGAAACAAGCACGAGCGCGAGGAGTCGAACCCCGTGGGGCGGTTTTGGAGGCCGCTTGCTCTCCCAGGAGCACGCTCGTAGGAAGCCCACGGACTGCTGTCCGTGGGCTTAGGAAACACTAACGCTCGAGCGGGACGTTCCAGTACGCCTCGCTGATGAACTTCGACCAGCTCTCCATGCGGACGCTGCTGCGTGCGTACAGCGGCTTCCATGCCGGCCGGACCGGGCCCCGGCGGAGCTTCATGTCCGCCTGCGTCGGCGTGCGGTCTGCCTTTCCCTTGTTGCAGTCGATGCACGCCAGCACACAGTTCTCCCACGACGAAACGCCTCCCTGCGAACGCGGCAAGATGTGGTCGATCGTCAGCTCTTGGCCGCCCGGCTGCTTTCCGCAGTACTGGCACGTCCAGTGGTCCCGCTTGAAGATGTTGTTGCGGCTGAAACTGACCGCGCCCTGCGGGTGCCGGTTGTACTGCGCGAGCACGATCACCTCCGGCACGCGCAGCCGCGTGCGCACGGCGTGGATGAACGCCTCGCCCTCCTCCGGGCGCAGCCGCGCCCAGTCGGCCCATGTGTAGACCTGGTAGCTGGCCGGGTCGATCACGCGTGCCGACTCGTTCCACAACAGCACCAGCGCCCGCGCCACCGTGGCCACGTTCACCGGTTGCCAGTTGCGGTTGAGGACGAGCGCCGGGCGCTCGAGGACTTTGGCGATCATCCGATCTCTCCTTTCCGCTACGAGCGGCTGGGGCCTTCGGCAGGCGCAGTTGGGGTAATGGGGCGACACTTCAACGCGAAGTGCACCATTGCCGTTGATTCGTCTGAAGGCAGGCAATTTGAACCCTCATTCTCGGCTAAGAGAAACCGCGAGGTGCCGTGCCCCACCTGGCAATCATCCGATCGTTCCTTTCTAAAAGGGTGTCTGAGCGGAGTTGAACCGCTACCTTCTGGTTCACAGCCAGACGTGCAGAAACCGCTACACCACAAACACCGGCACAGCCGGATTGGGCCTCCGGCAGGGAAAAGCTTCGAATGATTACGTAGTTACAGGACTGCTGCGTATCTTGCCGATCACAAATGCTCCGACCAGGATTCGAACCCGGAACTCCTTGTTAGAAGCAAGGCATGATGTCCATTTCACCATCAGAGCCCGGCCCGGCGTGGCCGGCTAGGGCCTTCGGCGGGTGCGGTTGTGGCAATGGCGTGACACCCTCAACGCGATGTGCGCCGTTGCCGCCAACGCGAGCGGAAGGCAAGGGATTTGAACCCTCATCCCCATTACGAGGAACCGCCTTAGCAGAGCGGCCCGGCCAACCGTATCCGGCTACCTTCCGTACTTTTGTCAGTGGACTGCCGGGGAATCGAACCCCGATTTCCTGGTTGCAGGCCAGGTGTCGTCCCGTTGGACCAGCAGCCCATAAAAATGCAATTCGCAAGTGACCGAGGTGGGAGTCGAACCCACAGAATCACGAGGCTCTCGACCTCGTCGCTTTTCCTGTTTGCGTACTCGGCCCCTATAGCCGAGAGTTTTGCGTACTCGGCCGCAGTGTCTTTTGTTCGCCTCACCGGCTCACGTTCTAAGTTGCAGGTCCGGGGGTCGCACCCGGCGGCGGAGCTTATGAGACTCCATTGGGCACTGGCCCACCTGCGATGTGTGTCTTACGTAGGGCAAGCTGCCAGCTTGCCTGCAATCGACGTCATCTGCGCGGGAAATGGCAAGCTGGCAGCTTGCCCTACGGTGAGTGACCAAGGGGAGAGTCGAACTCCCATGCCCTGAGGGCACGACGGTCTGAACGTCGCGTGTCTGCCAGTTTCACCACTTGGTCGTTTGTTTGATTTGCTCAGTGACCCGTGCGGGAATCGAACCCGCCTTTGCGGCTTGAGGGGCCGCCGTCCTGTGCCGATAGACGAACGGGCCGGCTTTCGATGCGACACGGCATCCAGTGGGTCGTGAAGGATTCGAACCTCTCGTCGTCCACCTCGCTTGTTTCATTGACGACGGTTTTACAGACCGCCACGAGGAACACGACCCGATTTGTCGAGTGACGGCTTCTCATGTGGCACAGGCGGGAGTCGAACCCGCAGGTCGCGAAGGTTTGAGCTTCGCCGCTTTGCCAGTTTGCGTACCGTGCCGAGTGAAAGCGTCCTCGATGGGATTTGAACCCACGATCTCCAGCGTGACAGGCTGGCGAGCACTCCGGGCTGCTCCGCGAGGACGTGAATGACTTTGTGATCGAGTAGTCCCGGATGGACTTGAACCATCGTTGCCTGGGTGTAGGCCAGGAGTCGTTGCCGCTGGACCACGGGACTGTGTTGTCGTTTCGCATGTGCAAGGCGGAAGCCGTGGGACTCGAACCCACAATCCCGATTCATCGGGACACCTGTTTTCGAGACAGGCTCCTCATCCGGCCGGATGACTTCCCCGCCGCGATGCGGTTCGTTCTTTGCCGAATTGCCGCGGAATTTTGTCAGCGGCAACGCGCTCAACCGCTCACGAGTTGCGGGGGCTGGAATCGAACCAGCGGCCTCCTGATTCAGAGTCAGGCGTCACTACCAGCAGCAACTGCCCCGCAGTGTTTCCATCAAGGATGTGTGCCGTTCGCGAAAGGTTCGGGGAGAAGGATTCGAACCTTCATTGCCTGCTTCAAAGGCAGATGGCCTACCATTAGCCGATCCCCGAGCGTTGCCTGTTGCGATCAAATTGATCGAAGAGTGCCCTGCGGGAGTTGGACCCGCCTGTCCGGTTTGGAAGACCGGTGCCTTTGCCGCTCGGCCAAGGGCACGTTGAATGTTTGCAAAGCTGCGGTGGCAGGAATCGAACCTGCGACAGAGCGGTTAACAGCCGCCCACCCGTACCAACACGAGCACCACCGCAATGGCATTTCTCTTTCGCCTCAAGGACGAAAAGTCGGCGTGGCCGGATTCGAACCGACGATCTCGTGCTCCCGACGCACGCGGATTTCCAAACTTTCCCACACGCCGATCACGAGGCGCAGGCGACTCCTTCCCCAAAGGAGCCCCACCGCCCTAAAAAGCACCCGGCGGGAGTCGAACCCGCACGTCCGCCCTGGCGAGGCGGCAGGCCGCCGCTACATCACGGGTGCATTGGGAACCGAATCAGATTGTCAAAGAACAAAGAGCACAGGGTGAGACTCGAACTCACGTCGCCGCATTACGGGTGCGGTATCCTGGCCGCTGGACGACCCGTGCTTGCTCCGAATCAAACTTTTGTAGTGGGACCAGAGGGACTTGAACCCTCACCGACCTGGTTAAGAGCCAGGCATGCTGCCGCTAACACCTTGATCCCTTCTTTCGTTACGCGCCGCGAGCGCCTTTTGGACTGGGCGCCGGGTACTCGATGCCGGCTCCCGTTGGTCGCCTTGATCGTCACAATTGGGGTCGGACGGACTCGAACCCTCACCTTGCAGATTAAAAGTCTGCTGTGCTGCCGTTACACCACGACCCCGTGCGAGGGGTGCGTGCGTTTGAGCCGCGTCTGCATTTGCCGAATCACAACCAGCTCCTTTGCAAGGTCTTTCAAAGGTCCAAAAAAATCGCTTGGGGTGGAGTTGAACCACCGCTTCCGCCTTATCAGAGCGACGTGCTTCCGTTACACCACCGAGCGTTGCACCTTCTTTTTCAATGAGTCGGGATGGTCGGAATCGAACCGACTGTCTCGTGTTCCCAAGACACGCGGGCGCCCGGTGCCCTTCATCCCGAGTCTTTTTCTCCGTTCAAGTTCGAGCGGCCCGTATGGGAGTCGAACCCATCTCCCCGCCTTGAAAGGGCGGTATCCTCGCACCGATAGACGAACGAGCCGATTTGTGCGCACGCTGAGCGCAAGTGGGTCGGGAGGCGCTCGAATCCTCGTCTCCTGGGTTTCAGCCAGGTGCTAATCCGTCTCAGCTACCGACCCGACAAACAGCGATTTCACATCCTGATATCAATGAAAAAAGGCCCGGCGTCGCTGTGACACCGGGCCTGGAAGGTTGTGCTCCAAAGAGCCGCCGAGTGTCACAAGCGCAAGGGGGGTTGCGGCATATTCGCCTGTAGCGCAAATTCGCGCTTGGCGGAATGTCCCGTACCGCTATGCTTTTGATCTAAACTCGGCCGCCACTGGATCATGGAAAGGTCACCCAACTCTGAAGGTCTTGTTTCTCCTGTTGCTCGCGAGATAAGACGCGGGCCGGCGGCGAATGGTTCACGCGAAATTGCTGCTTTTTTGTTTGGGACGTTTCCTTTATTTTTGGATTCGGCAAAATCGGCCGCCTTTCATTCGCCAGGAGATCGCAGATGCCGAAACGAGTGCTCGTCCTCTCCGCGTCCGTTGGCGCCGGCCACCTGCGGGCGGCCCAGGCGGTCGAACTTGCGCTCAAGCAGGTCGACCCGACCGCCGAAGTGCGGAATCTCGACGTGCTCGAGTTCACGAACGCCGCTTTTCGGCGGGTGTATGGCAAGGCCTATCTCGACCTCGTCAACAAAGCACCCCACGTATTGGGCTACTTTTACGACTTGATGGATCGGCCCCCCTCGTCTCAGCGAAATGCCGATCGTCTGCGACTGGCGCTTGAGAAGTTGAACATGACCGCGTTCCTGCGGTTTCTGAAATCCGAGCCGTGGGACATCGTCGTCAACACGCACTTTCTGCCGGCCGAGTTGATCGCCTCGTTGCGGAAAGGCGACAAATTGACGACGCCGCATTTCACCGTGACGACCGATTACGAAACGCATCGGCTGTGGGTGAACCAGCCGTGCGATCATTATTTCAGCGCGACCGGTGAGGGGGCCGCCTATCTGCGCCATTGGGGCGTGCCTGACGCAGACGTCACCGTCAGCGGCATTCCGATTCATCCCGCATTCAGCGAACCAAAAGACCGGGCCGCCTGCCTCTCACGATTCGGCCTGGTCGGTGATCGGCCGATCGTGTTGCAACTATCGGGCGGTTTCGGCGTCGGGCCGATCGAGAAAATCTTCCGCGGTATTCTCGAGGTCGACGTGCCGATTGAAGTGGTGGTCGTCACGGGTCGAAATGAAAAAGTGAAGGCCCAACTCGAACAAGTCGCCGTTCCACCCGCCCACCGCGCGACGATCCTCGGCTTTACCGAACACATGGACGATTTGATGGCCGTTTCGGACATCGTCGTGTCGAAGCCAGGCGGTCTCACGACGTCCGAGGTCCTGGCCAGCGGCGCGGCGATGGCCGTGATCAATCCGATTCCCGGACAAGAGAGCCGCAATAGCGACTACCTGTTGGAGAAGGGGGCCGCGGTGAAAATCAACAACGTGGCGACACTCGCCTATAAGCTCGCGCCCTGCTCCGGGATCCGTCACACCTCGAGCGGCTCAAAGAAAACGCGCGCAAGGCCGGCAAACCGAAAGCAGCGTTTGTCATTGCCGAGCGCGCACTCGGCTGGCCCTCTTGATCAAATTAGGAGTTCAGGCCCAGGGAAACGACTGGTCGACCAAGCGCGTATATCCTTCGATATATTTCGCGCGGGTCTTTTCCACGACATCATCTGGCAGCAACGGCGGCGTGCTGTTCTTGTCCCAGCCCGTTGTTTCGAGCCAGTCGCGGACGAATTGTTTGTCGAACGAGGGTTGAGCCTGGCCGGGGTCGTAAGCGTCGACGGGCCAGAACCGCGAACTATCCGGAGTGAGCACCTCGTCGATCAGGATCAGTTGGTCCCCGAGTTTGCCGAACTCGAATTTCGTATCGGCGATGATGATCCCCTTCGGTCGTGCGTACTCGGCGCCGCGGCGATAGATTTCGAGACTCAGCGTTCGCAGCCGCTCGGAAATGTCCTTCCCCACGATGTCGCACATTTGCTCAAACGAGATGTTGATATCGTGTCCCGACTCTTCCTTCGTTGCGGGGGTGAAAATCGGCTGCTCGAGGCGGTCGCTTTCGCGAAGGCCGGCCGGAAGCTTGATGCCGCAGACCGACTGCGACTTTTTGTATTCCTTCCACCCCGATCCCGAGAGGTAGCCGCGGACCACGCATTCGATGGGCACGACTTGCGTCTTTTTGACCACCATGCTGCGGCCGACCAGGCTTTCGCGATCGATGCCCGCCGGCAGGGGCAGGGCATCCAGGCTCATCGAGATCAAGTGGTGCGGCACGTCGAGACGGCCGAACCACATCTCGCTCAATTTCGTGAGCACGCGCCCCTTGTCGGGAATGCCGTTAGGCAAAACCCAATCGAAGGCACTAATGCGGTCGCTGGCGACAAACAGCAGGCGATCGCCAAAGTCGTAGACGTCTCGGACCTTTCCGCGGCGGACCGGTACGCCGGGAATTTCACTGCGCAACAAGACAGAACGGGGCATAGTAGCTTCCTCAAGGGGCCATCCGTGAAAGGCGTCATTCTGATGGAACGGCCCCTGCCCATCAACTATGCCGGTTGAATGCCAATCAGGCGACCACTATAGTGGCCTTCTTTAGCCAATTGGCTACGCAAGTCGCATTCACCCGATCAAGGGAAGGCCTCGAGGATTCAGAATGGGGGTGATGCGATTCCAGGTGTCCTCGCTGCCGACCCTGGAAAAACATTGGCCAGACATCTACCGCGCTTATATCACGGGGGCTGACGGTCGCGTCTATCCCACGCGCGTTGAAGTCGATGGCACGATCATCACCTGTCGCCGCCTCGTTTCCGACAGCGGCCGCTTGTACGTCGCCTGGCCGGTTACCGGGTTCGGAACGCCCGTTGTCTCGACGGCCTCGCTTGTCGAGCGGCCCGAACCGTATTTGCTGACGGTTGAATTGGCTCGAGGCAAGATCGCCCAGCTTCGCGATCAGATCTCCGCTTGGGAAATTGCGGGGATGACGATCCCCGCCGGCTTCCAGGAACCGTTTCAAGAAGCGCACCGACTCTTCCGTAAGGCGGCCGCCATTCAAGATCAGCCGGCCGAGGCAAATGCATTGGGCGCGGAGTCGTTGCGGAGGGCATTCGTGGCCGGAGAAATCGCGGTCAAATCCTATGCATCACAGCGGATGGCGGCACGGCGCAAGCGATCGCCACTGCCACCTGCGGCTTTGGGCTGCAGGCTGGGCGGACAGGTCCTTGATGCCCGAATCGAGAAATTGTTCTCGGAAGCGTTCTCGGCCGCGGCCGTTCCGGTGGAATGGCGAAACGTCGAGCCGGCGGCCGGCCAGCGCCAGTGGGAGATTTCTGACCAACAAGTCGAATGGTGTTTGGCAAATCGCCTCTTGGTCTGCGGCGGACCGCTTCTGAATTTCGCTCCGGATGCGATGCCCGGTTGGCTCGGATCGTGGTCCAAGGACGCCTCGAATTTACAGAGCCTGGTGTGCGATTACGTGGAGACGGCTGTCGCCCGTTACGCGGGGCAAATTCGCAAATGGGAAGTCTGCGCCAGCGGAAATACCGGCGGCGCGCTGGGCCTTTCGGAGGAGGATCGCCTCGGACTTGTCGCCCGCGCCCTCGACGTAGTGCGTCAAGTCGACGACGAAATCCAGGTTTTAATCCAGATCGATCAGCCTTGGGGCGAGTATCAATCGCGAGGCATGCATCGACTCTCCCCGCTGCAGTTTGTCGATGCCCTGTTGCGTTCGGGAATCGGTCTCTCCGCCGTCAATCTCGAAGTTGCCGTCGGCTTTCGGCCGCGCGGATCGTCGCCGCGAGACCTGGTTGATTTGTCGCGGATGTTGGACAATTGGGCCGCGCTGGGCATACCGCTTTATGTGACGCTCGCTTGCCCTTCCGACAGCCAGTCGCCCGATCCTTTGGCGAACGCCGGCATACAGGCGGAATCGGATGATGGACATGAGGCATGGAGTGAAGCCGCCCAAGCGACCTGGGCCGACTCGGTGCTACCGATCTTGATGGCGAAACAAGCGGTCGTCGGTATCTTTTGGACCCACTTCTCGGACGGTGCACCGCACGACTATCCGCATGCGGGCTTGCTGCGGCCGGACGGGACGCCAAAACCGGCGTTCGATCGGCTCCAAGCCCAGCGACGAGCGTTTTCCAAGAATGAGAACGACTCGTCGCAGGAAGAAGTTTGAGATTCCCGAGTGATCGAGCCACCTATAATTGGGCCGATGGGCCTGTGGTTCGCGCGCGGGCGTTCTGTTACCATCAGCATGTCCGCCAGATTGCGAGTAAATCGCCAGGCAGTTACGCCCGCGACGCGAACGGTGGGCTGACGACGGCCCCGATCCTTAAGCCGTCCAAGACTTTGCGATCGAGGAATATCGCCCAATGGAGTTCGACGTATACGCCCCCTGTCCGTGCGGCAGCGGCAAGAAGCTCAAGTTTTGTTGTGCGCCGATTGTCGAGGACATGGCCAAGGTCGCACGGCTGCAAGCCGCCGACCAGTCGCGTCAGGCAATGGCGATTCTCGAAAAGCTCGACAAATCGCACCCGCACAACCCCTGGGTGAATACGGTCTTTGCGGAAGTATTGATCGGCCTGCAGGAGCCCGGCCAGGCGAAAGAGCGGCTCGAACGGCTGCTGCAGGAGAATGTCGACTATCCGCCTGCCTTCGCCATGCTCGGCCTCTCGACGCTCTATGCGGAAGGCTACGAGGCGGCACGTCCGGCAATTCACCGCGCCCTGCAAAAATGCATCACGCGCTTCCCGCAAAACGCCGCCGTGTTGGTCGTGGCCGTGGCGGCCGTGCTGCAGGAAGAACAGCACGAGATGGCGGCTCGCCAGTATTTGAGCCTGGCGATGCGACTCTTCGACAAGGAGGCCCGCGAAGAAGTCTTCGTCATGCTGCTCAAGATGGACGGAGACGCCGAGGTCCCGTATCCGCTGCGGAACGTTCACCAATTGATCGCCTATCCAAGCGACGGTGCGCAGGCGGGCGAGGCGGCGAAGGCGAACGCGCTGGCGACTTATGGTTGTTGGGGACCGGCGGCTCGTGCCTTCGCCCGGATGGCCGAGCAAGAACCGCAAAACGCCGGTTTGTGGCAAAACGTGGCCTTGTGCCGAGCCTGGGATGCGGATGAACGCGGCGCCGCCGAGGCGTTTCACCGTGCGGCAAGCTTGTCGTCCGATTTTGAAACCGCCGTCGAAAACGAAACACTCGCTCAGCTGCTCGATTTGAAGACCAGCAGCGACGCGGTCATGCTCCGCGGTGTCGAGATTCCGCTCCGTTCCGCATCAAGAGCGTTGGGGCTTTTGGACGGTGACGATCGACTCACGCGCGTTCCGCAGCCGAAGCGAGAAGAACAGGACCAACTGCCGATTGCCGGCGAATTCATCGTCAAGAATAAGCCGCTCCCCAGCGACGCCGAACTCGGGCAACTGGCGCCGGACGAGTACCCCTTTATCGCCGCCACGCTGATGGTGTTCGATGCCAATGCCGAGGAGGGGCGTGCAGCGCTGGCCTATCTGCGGGGCTATGCCGGAGAAGCATTCGATGCGGCTTTGGCCTTGATCGAGCAACTCGCCAGCGACGAGATCTCCGGGCCGGCCGTCTCCGGAATTGACGAGGGCGCCGAAACGGTGCCGAGGGAACAAATTCTGTTCTTCCGAGCCTGGCAGCTCCCGCCGCAAACGTCCGCATCCGTGCGGCACCAGCTCATCGAAACACGTTGGCGGCACCTCGTGGATCAGGTGTGGATGAACGCACCTCAGGCGGCACTCGGCGGGAAAAATCCCGCTGCCGCCAAAGAGGATCCCGGTCTGCGGACTCAGCTCACCGCGGCGGCCTACGTGCTGGATGCGTTGGTGCAACGACTACGGGGAAGACTGGATTTCGACGACTTATTGCGACGGTTGAATCTGAATCCACCGACGCCCATCGATGCGGCGCACGTCACGCTGAGCGCACTGTCGCCGATGCAACTGCACCGCTTGCCCGTTGGGCAGCTTTCCGACAGTCAGCTTGTCTACACGCAACGCCGGGCGACGCTCGTGGGGCACCGCCATTTCGTCGACGCCGTTTTGCGGGAACTCGTGGCCCGGCCGCAGTGCCTCGAACAGGTCGACGCCAACCGCGTCTTTTACAATCTCGTTGATATCGCCCAAATTGACGGACGCTTCGACGACGCGGTTGCTTACTCGCGCCAGGCCAAGGAACGCGCGACAAAATCGAAGGATCAAGGGGCGTTTGAGAACGTGCTTTCGTGGACGGTGACGGAGTTTGCACTTCGTGCCGAGCAACCGGACGATCCCGAGTTACCCGCCCTCTATCGACTTCTTGCCGAATACTACGCCCCCAAGGTTCCGCACGTCGCCGTGATTCTTGACGTGTTTCGACAGCAGAATGCCGACAAGCTGCCCTGGTTGCGCTCTTCGGAGCTTTTGGTGGGAAGCGCGGCCGACGGCGGAGCGACGTCCGGCGGTCTGTGGACGCCCGACGCGGCCGCGGCGCAAGCGCCATCGGGCGGCAAGCTCTGGCTGCCGGGACAGGGGTGATCGGCAATGCCTACGCGGTTTGGCGATGCCGCCGCGGTCATGGCCCGCGCCTTGGAACTGGCGTCGCGCGGCATCGGTTCGGTCGAACCCAATCCGCCGGTCGGGGCCGTGCTGGTTGATCATGATTTGAAGCCGATCGCGGAAGGCTGGCATCAGCGCTTTGGCGGCCCCCACGCCGAGATCGAAGCCATCGCACAGGCCGGCGAACGGGCCCGTGGCGCGACTCTGTTCGTCACCCTTGAGCCCTGCTGCCACCAGGGCAAAACGGGGCCGTGCACTGAGGCGATTGCGGCGGCCGGCATTCGCAAAGTTGTCGTAGCACTCGGCGACCCCTTTCCGGAAGTCGACGGCAAAGGCATTGCGCGGTTGGAATCGCATGGGATCGAAGTTGAACTCGGACTCGAGTCCAAGGCCGCCGAGCAGTTGTGCGCACCGTTTATCAAGCGGGTCACAACAGGACGACCGTGGATTCACGCCAAATGGGCGATGAGCCTCGACGGCAAAATTGCCACGCCTTCCGGCGATTCACGGTGGATTTCCAACGAGCAATCGCGGGCGATCGTGCATCGGCTGCGTGGTCGGATGGATGCGATCCTCGTGGGAACCGGAACCGCTCTTCGAGACGATCCCCTGCTGACGGCGCGACCGGCCGGACCACGCGTGGCCGCGCGAATTGTCGTCGACTCGGCCGCACAGATTCCGCTCGGTTCGCGACTCGTAAAGACCGCAAAAGAAGTGCCCTTGCTGGTGGTCGCGACGCGGTCCGCCCCAAAAGACAATGTTCGCGGCCTCGAGCAGCAGGGAGTCGAGGTGCTCATCCTCCCGTTCGCCGCCGAGGGTAACCATTCGACCCACTCCGCTAAGGGGGTCGATCTCGACAGTCTCTTTCAGGAACTCGGCCGCCGCCGCTTCACCAACGTGTTGGTTGAGGGAGGAAGCCGGCTGTTCGGTTCGCTGTTTGACGGCGACTTCGCGGATGAAGTCCACGTCTTCGTGGCTCCCAAGATCGTGGGAGGGATCGAGGCCGTTTCGGCGATTGCCGGTCGCGGCCATTCGCTCATCAGCGAAGCCGCAAGGCTGGGCGAACTCCACTTCGAGCGACTGGGAGATGACATCTACATCAATGCGCGGCGGCAGCCGCTCTTCGGTCGCGGCACGTCCGGTTGACTGCCTTTTGCGGAGCATTCGCAGATGTCGTGTCAGCGAGCGCCGGCCGTTCGTCGAACGGCAGCCTGCGGAATCTCACTTGGCAAGAGCCGCATGTAGCTCTCGTATTGCTTGTCCAATTCGGGGAACGGCACGCCCGTCAAATCGGACAGCGAGTGCACGGCCTGTCGTTGACGCGGTCCCGCGCGATAAATCTCCGAGAGATGTTCCGTCAGCGCGTCGCGGTAGCGGCCACCTTCAAAGAGCATGAAGAAATGGGCCAGGCCAGCTGCCTGGCTGTAATTTTTCGAGATTTCGCGGCTCGACTGGAAGGCGGTCATGCCCATCTCGGAAAAACGTTCGAGAGGGATATAGTAATTGTCAGCAATCACGCGGTGCCGGGCCGCCAGGATGCGAGGGTGTTTCGGGTCGCCAACGAACGATTGGCCGTTTTCGTTGTGGTACGACTCCATGAAGCAGGCAATCCCCTCGATGATCCAGAAATTCGCGTCCATGGCAACGGCCCGGTCGCGACGGTCGTTCTCGTAAAAGAGCTGGTGCGTGGCTTCGTGAAACAATGTGTCTTGATTGGGCATCTGCGGGTCGTAGTAGAAGTAGGCCACGCGATCGCCGGTGAAATAGAGTCCGTTCGTGATGCGGATTTGCGGGACCTTCTTGATCAACCGCTGAACGTACTCCTCTCGCGTGCGGAAATAGTCGACCCGGTACGGCTTCGAGCGGCTCTGCAGGTTTGCACTCGAAGCCTGCGAGACAAACAATTTCTGCATCTGGTCGGGAGTGCTGAAAAAGGCGGCGAACGTCTGCATGAAAAAGTCGTGGAACAGTTCGAGCTTTTTCGCAATTTCAACGCCGCGTTCCAGGCTGTAATTGGTGCGCACAAGGTAGTGGTCGGTTCGCACGACCCAGGCGTGATTAATGTCGCGGCAATTCTCCGCCTCCAGGTCGGCTGACATCCAGCGGCCGTTGCGATACCGTTTGCCCGCTTTGTACTTGGCGACGTAGTCCTTGGGCAGCCAGCCGAACGTGTCATCCCAGACGTTGCCTTTATCGAGTTGCTCGTTGGCGAACGGGGTCACCCATTCTTTGCTCCGCAGCTTGTAGCCCAGGATGCGCCGAGCGGCGGCATGGTCGGGATTCTGCCGGATGACCTCTTCCAGAACGCGAAACGCGTAGCCCGGATATCCCGCCCGCTGGGCCTTGCGACACAGGACATACAACTCGGCGGCGTACTTGTCCTGCAGGTCATGCAAAGAGACGCGCAGCTCGTGTTCTTTTTCGGGAAGGCCGGCCGGGATTTCCGGCTGAACGTTCTTCGGCAGCTTCACCACGCGAAAGAGGGACGCTTCCATTGGCGCCGCCAGTTCGCGGCAACGTCGCGCGTCGGCGTTCAAACCGAGATCGGCAAATCCTTGGCGAAGGACGATGAGTTTGGCCGCGTGTTGCTTTTGGGCGTTATCCAGCTCGCCTTCGACGGCTTCAAGACGTCGCGGGGAGGCGTTCTTGGTCGCCTGGCCGTAGGCCGGACGTTCCCACGCACGCGACGCAGTTGCCGTTAAAAGCAGGGAACACAAAAAGAGGCCTGCCGCAATCCATCGCGTTCCCAAAAGGCGCCTTGTGGTGTCCATTCCCTCAATTCTAAACGACGCGCTGATTTCTTGCGACGGGAGGCTTTTCAACTCCCGGAAGCCTGCATCTTCCGTCGTTTGAGCCAGGCCGGATATTCCGTCCTGAGAAGGCTTTGAGGCCAATAACCGAGCCAACTGTAGCCGTTGCGGCGTTCGAAGCCGATCTCGGAAAGGTCGAATTTGGGAACCCCGTCCCGGTCGACAAACAGGGGTCGATTCGTGCCGATCTCGTAGAAGCGGGCCCACATGGGCGGTGCTGTCGCATCCTTGATCACCATCTTATTCGTCCCTTTTGGCGCACGTGCATCCGGTCTCTCCTCTTGCCGAATGCCGTGGATCTCGGCCGACTTGAACCAAGCGACGGCCGCTTGGACCGATTGAATCACCCGCGGATCCGGTGAATCGAGGCTCATCAACAGCCGTACGATTTCGACAGATTCGCCCCCGCTCAGACTGGGCAGTTCGTACGAACGGCCGCGTCGCGGACTAAAGTCATTCTCGTCATGCTGGGCGCACCAGGCCGTCAATTTGCCGTTCACCTTGATTTGGCATTTGAGGATGCAATCGATGCCGCGATCGAACGCCTGTCGGGCGGCCGAGCGTTTCGCGGCTCCGACGAAGTCGTAGATTGGCGAGCGATCGACCTCGCGAAGGAACTCCATGAGCCGCACCATCGCGTCGTCATTGAACGTGATGTAACGCGGATATTTGAGACCCGGCGGATAATATTGCGGCCAACCTCCGTTGGGATATTGAGCCTTGAGAATATAGGCAAAACCGCGATCGAATGCCGATCGATAGGTGTCGTCCTTTGTCGCGTCATAAATCCGCGCGAGAAAACGCAGTTCGTCAGTCGTGGCGCCGTTGTCGAAGGTCGGCCTGAGCGCGGCCCGGCTATCGGAATACCGAGTTGCCGTCGTGTCGACGTTTTTCGGCCAGCCGCCCAGGTCGGACTGGAAAGACAGGATGTGTGCGGCGACTTGCTTCGCCTCGGGGCTTGAGAACCAATCGGCCGGCTGTCGCAGGTAGGGTCGCAGGCCTTTTCCCGCGAAGCCTCGACTCGGAAAAGGCAGCAGAATCAGGCCGCCGATCACGGTCAGAAGGGCCAATCTCTGGGGGTGCGTCATCTTGGGCCTTTCATTCGCGGCACTCTGCCTTTACCCGTTTCGAGATCAAACGTTGCGATCCTAACGACTCCGCCGGTTTTTTCACGCTGTCGGGTGAGAATTTAATTGCCAAGTGCGATCGCGTTTCGCATAATGGCCGGATACGCTTCGCGAGCAGCTCCCTCCAACGAGAAGCAAAGAGCGAGGGACTTTCATGGCTTCTGGCAACCCCCACCGTCCGTCCGCTTCAGACAAGAAAACATCGGACGCTTTGGCCGAAACGAACGTTCCCAGCAATTCCAATAACCTGGCGGACACGAACGTGGCGCTTCCGCGCCCGGCCTCGTCGTCGAAACCGGCCGCGGGGCGAACTCCTGTCGTAGCCACCGCGCCGGGCGGATCGTCATCGGGTTCCAAGGGAAGCGCCGGAAAAGAGGGCGGCGAGGGCGAAGCGAAAAAGCCCAAAAAGGTCAGCCAGGTCGGCGACTTCAAAATTGAAAAGGAAGCTGGGCCAGGGAGGGATGGGAACCGTCTTCCTGGCCACGCAGATGAGCCTCGATCGAAAAGTCGCCCTCAAGACGCTCTCACCCGAATTCGCCAAGAAAGATGACTTCGTCAAGCGTTTCTTGCGTGAAGCCCGGTCGATGGCCCGCCTGCAGCACCCAAACGTGGTGCAAGTCTACGCGGCCGACTCGGCCAGCGGCGTGAACTACGCGGCGATCGAGTATATCGACGGCCGCAGCATGCAGGGCTGGATGAATGAACTCAAACAGCTCAGCGTCGGTGACGCACTGCATGTCGCTTTGGTCTGTGCCGATGCACTCAAGCACGCGCACGACCTGAACATGATCCATCGCGACATCAAGCCGGACAACATCCTGGTCACGAGCAAGGGTGTCGTTAAAGTCGCGGACTTCGGCCTGGCCAAGGCCATTGATGAAGACGTGTCGATGACACAGAGCGGCACCGGTCTGGGCACTCCGCTCTACATGGCGCCGGAGCAGGCCCGGAACGCGAAGCACGTCGACAAGCGCTCGGATATTTATGCACTCGGCAGCACGCTGTATTACTTCCTCACCGGCAAGCTGCCGTTTACCGGCGAAAACACGCTTGAGCTGATCATTGCCAAGGAAAAAGGGACGTTTCCGCATGTGCGCAAGCTGAACCCTCAAGTTCCCGAGCGTCTCGATCTGATGGTCGACAAGATGCTCATGAAGGACCCGAATCACCGCTATGGGGATTGCGGCGATATCATTCGCGATTTAGGCGGCCTCGGGCTCGCCAATCCGGCACTGAGCTTTATCGAATCGGCTGGAGGGGAAACGGCCGTCGTGAGTGCTGCCGTCGCGGCCGCTTCGTCGATCAGTGCGGCGCGCATGCAATCGACACGCGGTTCCGGAGCTGGCCCCACTCAAGCGGCCAAGCTGCCGCCTGCCGGCGGGCGGGTGACGTCGGCCGAAGACGCGGCTCGCTCGGCGCAAAAGGCCCCGGTTTCGAACAAGACCTGGTTTGTTCAACAGAAGGGGGCCAACGGCAAAGTCGTGATTGCCAAAATGTCCACCCCGGAAATCATGGCCGGAATCAAGAGTGAAACGATCGACGCGGCGGCAAAGGCAAAGGACTCGCCCAATGGCAGCTTTCTGCCGCTGGCCCAGTACGCCGAATTTGCCGCTTTGGCGACGAATCGGGCCGCGAAGATGCAGGCCGATTCCCGATCCCGCAAAACGAAAGACATGTACGATAAGCTGGATCGGCAAGACCAGCGCCGAAAACGCTGGCGTTGGCTGCGGAATCTCACGAGCAGCGTCAAAAACCTCGTCGTTTTCCTGATTTATCTCGCCGTCCTCGTGATTCTCTGCGGCGCCGGCTGGTACGCGTTCACGCATATGGACGAGCTTAAGGAAAAGTTCGGCGGCAAAGCCAAGACCGAGGCCCCCGCTCAACCGTGACCGTCACGGGTTCCCTCCTCGATCCTCTTTCCCGATTGAGCATGACGCGAACGCGCGGCTTCCGCGTCATCAAGCGGCCGAGCCCCTCACGTGCCTCCGGCGCCGTTGTGTCGTATCATTGAACTGTGCTCAATGACGGCAGCCGGGCCAGAACGGATATGAATATGCGGCACATTTGGGGACGGGTTGCGGTTCTCTGTCCATTGGCGGCGCTCGTCGTCGCGACAGTGGGCCAGCCGTCCGCGTCTGCCGGCGAACTGACGCTCAAGAACGGCCTGGTCGTCAGCGGCAAACTGAAAAGGCTCCAGGCCCTCGCCGTTGACGGCGCCCGTCCTGTTCGGCAGCGAGAAACCGAAACGCTGAGCCTGCCCTTTGTGATGGTCGAAAACGGCTACGAGCGAATCTTCGTCAGCCGCCAACAAATTGCGAAACTGGATGAGCGCGACGATCTTGGTCGATTGGAGACCTTCACACTGCGCCAGCACCGGACGGGCTTTCACGCGGCGACGGGAACCGTCGTCGAGACAAGTCCCTTCAACGAGTTTGGGCAACGCACGCATAAGTTGCGGACATCCCGGGGACTCGAAGAGATCGTCGTCGGGGCCACCAAAATTAACCCTCTGTATATCACGTGCACGGGACTCAATGTGGTTTGGGAGTACGGCGTCGCCACGAATTCGCTTCCCGCGTCGCAGATCGACCGCATGATCCGCAAGGCGACCGACCAGAAGAATCCCGACCATCGCTTTGCAATCGCCCGGTTCTATCTCCAGGCTGGCTTCTACGATGAGTCGGGCAAGGAGCTGGAATCGATTGCCAAGGATTTTCCCGAACTGGCTGCCCGCGTGGCCGACGCGCGCAAGGAGCTACAAAACTACGAACATCGCTTGATCTTGCAGGAGCTTTCTCGCAGAAAGGCGGCCGGGCAATACGAGTTGGCCCACGCGGCGGCCCTGGCCGTGCCGCAAAACGAGGCGAGCGCCACGGTGCTCCATGATGTCCGGGAGCTGCTAAAGGATTATGACACGGCGCGGGAGCGGATGGCGAAAGTCCGGCTGCTTCTCGCCGAATTGCAGGCGAAACTCGATCAGCCGGACCAGGTCAAGGCCGTGATGTCGATGCGTTCGGTCGTTGACGATCAACTGTCAATCGAAGCGCTCGATCGCCTGCAGGCCTTTTTCAATTTGATGGACGACACGACCCTCAAGGCGTCCGAAAAACTGGCCTTGGCCTACTCAGGATGGGTGGTGGGCAGCGCCTCGGCCGTGACGGATCTCGGACTGGCCATCCGCATGTGGCACGCCCAGCGTGCGATTCTCGATGATCTTCGATCCGATAATCCGCATGACCGCAAAGACCGCCTCGCCGAACTGGCCGCCCTCGACGGTATTACCCCGGAGATCGTGCTGAAATTGATCCGGTGCTTGCCGCCGACGATCGATCCGGTGGAAATGCGGCCCGCCGTCGCCGCGACGCTGAAAGCGGCCGGCCGGGAGTCCGAGGAACGCCCCACGTATATGGCGATCGTGCCGCCGGAATACGACTGGCGGCATTCGTTTCCGATGATCGTCGCCTTACATCCGCTCGATCACTCGTTGAAGGGCGAGTTGGAATGGTGGGCGGGGACGACGGAAAAGCCGGGTCTGGCCCAAAAGCGCGGCTACATTGTGATCGCACCGGAGTATGCGGATGCGAACGAGCATCGATACAACTATTCCGTGACGGCGCACGACGCCGTGCTGAGGGCGATCGTCGATGCTCGCAAACGATTCAACGTCGACTCGGACCGCGTTTTTCTCGCGGGCCACGGCATGGGTGCGGATGCCGCCTTCGATATCGGCATGTCCCACCCGGACTTGTTTGCCGGCGTGATCCCGATCAACGGGCTCTGCGACGGAGTCTGTAAATGGTACACGCAGAATGCCTCACACACGCAGTGGTTCGTCGTCACCGGGGAGTTCGACGGCCGCGAGACATTCGGCGCGAATGCCAGCACGTTGGGCCGGATGATGCGGCAGGCGACCGACGTCGTCCTGGTTGAATACATCCAACGCGGATACGAATCGTATCATGAGGAAAGTCCGCGGATCTTCGATTGGATGGAGCCGCTCCGCCGTCAAAAGCCGCCGCGCGAATTTCGCATGTCGGTCCTGCGTCCAAGCGAGAGCCGCTTTTATTGGCTGCAGGCCGACGGGCTACCGCAATCGGTGCTTGAGCCCACGTTCATGGCGGGACCGGCCAAGGGAGTCGTCAAACCGATGGTGCTCCGCGCGAAGATCACACCGGGCAACACGATCTATCTGATGTCCGGCGGCAAGAGCAATACGGTCTGGCTTTCGCCGGATCTCGTCAATTTTTCGCAGCGCGTGCAAGTGACCCTCCGCGGAACCCAGAAGTTCCACGGCAAGGTGCATCCGTCGATCGAAGCGATCCTGGACGATTTTCGACTTCGCGCGGATCGCCAATCGCTTTATACGGCCCGCCTCGACCTCAATTGAGGACGCGTTTGCCAAGCCGCCGAGTTTAGACTCCCAGCAGGGCCGAAATCCACGGGAACGCGGCCACGAAGTCGGTGGCACTCACCTCGGAGATGTTCTGGACCGAGTTCAAGACGGGCGCACCGCCGGCGAAATCGTTGGCGAAGGGGATCTGAGTTGTCAGGAAGGTATTGTTCCCGGGGCCGCCGTTGATGGTCACGGTGCCTTGGAACAGACTATCGGCAAGCCCCACAGTGTCGGTGCCTTTGCCGCCGTAGATCGTCACATTCATGGCAAAACTATCGGTGGACAGGACGATCGAATCATTTCCCCGGCCGGCATGGATCGTGAAGTCGCCGGTGAACGACGAGCTATCGAGGACGCCGATATCGTCATTCCCCGCGCCCGAGTCGAGCTCTGTATTTTCGGCGACGGACACTTCGACCAGGAGAATCGTGTCGTTGCCGGCGCCGGATTTGATGTCCAGATTCCCGCCGACATAAACTGGACCAAAGACGAGGTTGACCAGCGGATTCGAGTCGGTTGCCGGAGTATGGGCGGCGCCGACGAGGATTTCGTCGCTCCCGCATCCCGTATTGATCGAGAGATTCCCCGTCACGTCCGCGTCGGCCACGGCGACATGCTCGCCCCCGGAGACGCAATTTCCCAACCCGCAGTTGAGCAGTGAGCCGAAGATCCAGTCGAAATTACAGCCTCCCGTGAAGGTGTAACAACCGGCGAAACCGATTGAGCTTGGGTCGCAAGATTCCGCGATCGTGGCAAAACACCCCAATCCGCCGAACAGAAATCCGAACGAATTGGGCGAATCGGTGATCGTCAGATTCCCGCCCACGTTGACGTGGCCGGTCTCCGATTCGTCGCCGATGATACCCAGACCTTCGTCATAACCGACTTGAATGTGGTCGTTGGAACCGTTGCCGATCAGAGTCAGGTTGCCCGTGATATTCGCGTCGAAGACGGCAATCGTGCTGTTTCCGAAGCCCCCCTCGACGAGCAAATTGCTCCCCACGGTCACCGGAATTCCCGTCGCAGGACTGCCGACCGTGAAGACGTCGGTCCCGATCCCGCCGTAGATGGCAGCGCTTCCCCCGATCGTGGTGTTTTCGATCGTGACGGTGTCGTTTCCGTTACCGGTGACAACCAGCAGGTTCTGGGGAATGCTGGTCGTGACCACGGGAATGGCCGGGGAAACGGTTGGTGTCGCACCGCCGACGCCGATCTGCAGCACATCGTTTCCTTGCCCCAGGAAGATGTACACGCCGCCCGTCACGCCGTTGGCGGTAAACGGGTTCGTGCTGCCGTTGATTTTCGTCGTGCCGTCGAGGCTTGAGATTTGCAATCCGCCGCCCGCCGTCGACTGGATGGCAATCTGATTCGCCTTCGAGTCGCCGAGAACCAGCAGATTTCCTCCGTGGACAACGGCGGCCAGGACATTACCGGTCAGCAACGTCCGCTCTTCCAGGCATTCGATCGCGGCTTCACAGGCGCAGGCGCGGAACGACACAACTTGCGTCGAGGTCTCATGGCAAACTCCGTTTAATTCGAGCCGATGTCCATCCATGTGTTCAAAGCCGCAGGGCCCTCGCCCCGCAAACTGGCCTGGCTTACCAAGAAAGCGGCCCAGCTTTCGGCAACACCATGATTGGTAACAAGATTAGCCGGTGACGGCGGAATGTCAACAATCTTGGCAGATTAGGGAGAGATTTACGACGTTTATTCCCGTCCGCTCAACCGCCGCAGAGCATGCATCTTTTCATTTTCACCCACGCGGGCCTGGCGGACGGCCTCCGTCAGAGTGGGGAAAATCGCCGCAAGCTGAGACGAACGAGGGTGAAAACACCCACTCCGATCAGGCCGCCGCCCCAGTCGGCAACCGCGTCCCAAAACTCACACGATCGGCCAAAGGGCGGCTGGCTGACCTCGTCGAAGATCGAATACCCGACAATTACGGCGAGGATCCAGAGATATTTGGTAAGCGGCAGCAATGCCCCACCGAGCGGCCGCGACCCTTGATTTGCCGATCTCACCGAAAACCAAAGCGCCAGCAGAAAACCGAACCCGGCGTAGCCCGTCAAATGCAGGGCCTTGTCGGTATTTTCCGGGTACGCCGCGAGGCTGAGATTCGGCCAGTGCGTCCCCGTAAACATCACGAGCCAATAACCGGCCAGCGCGATCGTCGAGAGGCGGCGAAACCAAACGAATCCGGCCGCCTGCGTTGCCTGCAACGATTCCCCGTCGCTCGGCGACTTCATTCCTTGACCGGCGGATGCTCTTCCTGCATCCGCTGCTGCTGCCGCCGCATGGCTTCACGCTGCCGATCTTCTTCGAGCTGAATGCCATTGCGAGGCGGCCTCGGCGGAGCGGGCGGCGGGTAATCGACGTGCAATTCCTTCCAATCCCACGCCAGCGGAGCGTTCAACTCCTCTTTGGCCAAGAGGGCCCACTGCGTGCCCTTATGCTCCTCGATCACGCCCTCGAGCAATTCCCGGGCACGTTTCGCAAATCGTTGGCTTTTGGGTGGAGCATGATCCTCGGCGGCCGCCACAATTCGCCACGTGTTGTCGCCCGGAGTCTGAAATTGCCGGGGCTGTGTCTTCATTTCTGCCAACATGACATTGTAACCCAGCGCGCGAGCCCGCAGGGCGAGCACTCGGCCCAAGGCCAGGTCGAACGAGGCACGCCAGCGGGGCGTGTCCAATTGCGTCCGACTTTTTTCGCCCATCTCCAGCAAGTTGTGCAGTTCGGTCAAACGATAATCCAGCTCGGCCAGCGGCTTTTGGGCTTCGCTGATTTGCTGGCGAAACGTGTTGTCATTGTCGGCCCGAAACTGCATCCGCGGCTGCGGAATTCGCGTGATGGCCGACCCGTCTTCCGTGCTGAGAAAGGCCGCCTGAACCAGCGCCGCCTTGGCCGGGTTTTTCTCGCGTTCGCTCTCATACTGCCGCAAGGGCCGGTAATCGGGCAGGTAATTTCGCAA
Source organism: uncultured Planctomycetaceae bacterium (assembly GCA_963752185.1). GTDB lineage: Bacteria > Planctomycetota > Planctomycetia > Planctomycetales > Planctomycetaceae > DASPSM01. The sequence goes on from CAVVXK010000002.1 coordinate 578,446, forward strand.
AAGGCCGGGGTCGAACTTCGCGCCCGGCATTTCCTCCGAGATCAAATACATTCCGCCCGTCTCATCACACAACCGGCTGAGCGCGTACGGACCGAATCCGGACGTGATTTCCCCGTAATCGCCGCGGCCCCAATAGGGCAATTGCACGTTTTCCAGCCGGGCCGTTTCCGGACCCCGAAACGTGTAACCCAGTCCGCGGAAACCGTCGCGAAAAACGTGTGGGAAAAAGTGTTTCTCGCGTCCGAAAACCGCGTCATCCCCCACGCAATACACCCGCATGCCGAGCCGGCGCAGCTTCGTGATCGCCTCTTCCACCCGGCTAAAATCGCTCCCCCGCTCGTCCGTGACGGCGATGACCATCACCCGCCGCCGCTCTTTGCCGACGCAATAGCTGCGAAACCGTTCCGCCGCGTTGAGGCAGGCCCCGAAGACGTTTTCGACCGAATCCTTGTCGGGATCCCCGTCGTCTTTGATCTTCCGGATCGCCTTTTTGATCGCTTCCACGTCGTCGACCGGCTTTTTCGTCAGGTACTCGACGGTTCGGTCAAATTTGGCGACCGCCGTCTTGAGGGCCCCGTGATCGGCAATTTTCAGGAGTGCGAGCTGGTGGTAGATATTGTCGAACCGATCGGCAATCACCTCCCGCCGCTCCTTCATCGAGGGAGTGGCATCGAACAGCCACACAACGAGAGTATTTTCCTGTCGGAGCGAGGCTTCAATTTCAACCGTTAACCGGTCGACCGCCCCGCGGACGCCCCCCGCGTGCTCGCTGGATCCGGTCATTTCCACCACGGCACTCAACTCGTGGTCGGGAGTTGTGTGCCCCATATCGAGCAGCGGCCGTTTGATGGCCGTCGTCGCCTGCGTTCCCAGGGCCGTTGCCGTCCCCACCACGTTCAGCACCGGGGCACGCGGAGTTTCCATCGCCGGGCCTAACGGGGCCACGCGGTCGCCGGCCGCCCCGCTCGAATCGCCGCCGTTGCCGATGGTTTCGGCCGCCGCCGTGTCGAAGTGGAAGTAGTCCTGTGACAGTGCGACGGGCTCGTCCTCTTCCACGGTGCCGGTGACGGCCGTCTCCTGAAACATCGAGGTCGCCATGTGAAGCGGCCACAACGCAGCCAGCACCAGCAGGTGGCCGATCAGGCTGATCACCCACGGCGGGGTCGCCCCCCGAAGACCGCTGGGAGCCGCAACCGCAGCAGGGGCGGGGGCGGGGGCAGATTCGACCCGCGAATGACTCACGGGAACCGAGGCGCTCAATTCCGTCGCCTTTCGATCGAAGCCATGCGAAACAGCAGGTTGGACAGACCGTAATGCATCAGGAGGCTTTTTTTCGTCCACACCCGGCCCGCGACGTCGCAACCTCTTCCCCGCGACGCATTCTCGCCACCCTCAAATTTACTCGACGCCCCGCCCGTCGGCAACGGCCGTCCGGCCGCCGGCAACTTCCGTTCGCCCGCTTGGCCAGCACAAAAGCACCGCTGCCGCGGCACAAAGGCCCACATGCCCCACGTTCAACCAGACCGAAGCCCGGTGATAATCGTGGAATTGCGAAACGTGCACACGGCCCGGCGGGGTGATCATTTCGGCAATCGGACGATAAACGGCCAAAAAGTCGCCGGCCATCAAAATCAGCGTCACCGCCAACAACCCGGCCGCCACGGCGACTTTTTTGGGCCGCGGCCGGGATCCCAGACTCGCCACCAGTGCGCCCAAGAATGCGACCCCGACCAGCGCGAATCCGCAGACGTAATAAGCCGGAAACCGCAGCAGGGCCAACTGGTCCTTCGTCGCCGAGTCGAAATCCGGAAAGGTGACCTCGCGGACCGCCGTCACGACAAACAGTGCCGCCGCCCCCACCCATGCCGCCGCCGCCAGGCGGGCCACGGCCAAACCCAATCGCCTCACGTCGGTCCCTTCTACAACGCGTCGCCGCTGATGGTCGCCGCCGATGGTCGCCGCCGACAAATGCCCTCCAAAGTATAGCCGACGCCCCGGCCGGCCGACTTTTTTGGCTTTTTTGGGCGCTAAAAAAGGGGGACTTTTTTGGGGACGACACCAAAAAAGTCCCCCGCGGTTTGTTCCCAATTCCTCGCGTGGGCCGCGCAATTTCTCGAAGCTGCGTCTCGCGTTGAACTTGTATCGAGTCGCCGAAGCCCCGAGCGGAGCTCCGGGAAGTTAGGGTCTCGAACATCGAAGGACTTTTTTGGGCGCGCCCAAAAAAGTCGACTTCGCCAAAAAACACCGGGATTGACCTTCGTGATCCGCATCCTCGAAGGTATAATCAGGCTAGCAGCGCTCGGCTCTCGAGTGGGGAGTGAAAACTCCCGAACCTTCCACGGATCGGACCTTCTGTCCGCTGTGCTAGCCACAAATCGGGGTGCCACGCCCACGGCTCTGCGTGGGCGTGCGAACCCGTTTGACTTCCGAAGACACGCCCACGCAAAGCCGTGGGCGTGGCACCCAGAGACACGTCGGCGGCGTTAAGTGCCAACCGTCAATCGCAGGTAGAACTCAAGTCTAACCACCCACCGACACCCGTCCGGCCAGCGCCGGACGGTTGACCGCCTCCACGCGCAGCGGCAAGCCCCCGCGCGGGCGGATGGCGACATACGGCTCGATCGTCACCGGCGGCGCATCGGGCGGCAGCACCAGCCGGAAACGGCGCACGATCGTGCTCACCGCCAGCACCATTTCCATTTGCGCAAACGTATTGCCGATGCACACGTGCGGCCCGGCCCCGAAGGGGATGTAAGCATGCTGCGGAATCGATTCCACCCGCCCCGGCGAAAATCGCTCGGGGTCGAACCGCTCGGGCTCGGGGAAAAACCGCGAGTCCCGCTGCAGCACCCACGGGTAAATGTAAACCCAGCCCCCTTTGCGAATCACAAAATCGCCCAGCCGCACATCGGTCACGGCGAGGCGCGCAATCAAAGCCCAAGCCGGCGGATAGAGCCGCAGCGATTCCTTCACGACCATCGCCGCGTACGGCAGCGACGGCAAGTCCGCGTACCCGGCCTCGCGCTCGCCGAGCACGCTCTGCGCCTCGTCGCGCAGCTTCTGTTCCACCTCCGGATGCCTCGCCAGCAAGTACCACAACCAGGTCAGCCCGGCCGCCGTCGTGTCGTGGCCGGCGTTGAAGAGCGTGATCGCCTCGTCGCGGGCCTGCTCGTCGGTCATGCCCGTGCCGTCCCCCTCCTCGTCGACTGCGCCGAGCAGCATCGACAAGAGATCACCCTTGTCCTCGCCCGATGCCCGCCGCTCGCGGATCACGCCGCGAATGATGTCGTCCAGCACCTTGACGGCCGCCCGTTTCCGCCGATTCTCGGGAAAGGGCATCCAATCCGGCCACTGGATGACCCGCCCGGTCTGCTTCATGACGATGGCAGACAGCGTCTCGATTGCCGCCCCGATCCGTCCTTCGACGTCGACGATTTCGACGTCGAACATGGTCCGCGCGATGATGTGCAGCGCCAGTCGTTTCATCGCCGCCGAGATTTCGATCGTCGCGCCGGGCCGCCACGCGTCGGCCATCTCCCGCGTACAGCTCACCGCGGTCCGCGCGTAGCCGTCAAAACGCTTGGTGCTGAACGCCGGCTGCACGAGCCGCCTTTGCCTGAGCCAAAAATCGCCTTCGCTGAACACGAGCCCGTTGCCGTCGATCGAGCGAAAGGCCTTCACAATCCGCGGCAACTTGCGAAAGCTCTTCCCCTGATTGACGAGCACCTCGCGGACGTACGCCGGATGGTTCACGAAGTACAATCGCATCGGCCCCATCGGCACGCAAACGAGATCCCCGTAAGTGCGCGCCAGCTCCAGGGGAAATTCGAGCAGATTCGCGCGAAACCGTTTGAGGTGCGCGAGGCCCAAGAAGCCTCGCTTCGGCCCCGGTGGATCACGACGAATGTGAGACATGATCGACCCTCCCAAGCCCACCGACAGCAGTCGGCGGGCTTATGCGACTGACTCACTTTACGCGATCCGCTTCATAGCGGATCTCCGCGAATTCACATCGTGGACAGATTTCCCAAAATCAAAAACTGCAGTCTCAGAACAAAGAATCGAAACGCGCCCTGAACCTATTCCTAGGCTTCACCCGACGGAGGATTCGAAAATGAAATGGTTGCGTCATGCTTTGCCTGTGGCGTTGGCCCTATTGGTTGGCGGCTTTTTCGTTTCGCTCCAGCGCGAACCGTTGCAAGCTCAAGGCCAGCGGATGCAGCTGCTGTTGCCCGCGATGTGGGACTACAAGGTCATTGAGATTGGATCGGATCAGCGAGGGCAGGTTGATGTCGGCGAGATGCAATCGAAGCTCAAATCCGCTGGCGCCGCCGGTTGGGATTGCGTCGCCACTCCCCTTCGCATGCATGGCGGATCGTCAAATGGCGCCTACCTCGTGCTGAAACGGGCCAAATGACGGCCGTGATTCTTCGATCGCGTCTCGCTCAGGGGATCCAGTCGACCCAGAGTTTCATGTACTGGTCGAACAGAATGCGTAGTGGAGGAAAGGCGTCTCCGGCAGACTGAATGGGAGCACCCAGGAAATGGGCGACAGTCCACGATTGGCAACGATCGGACGTCCAATAAACCGGTCCCATTAGCAGTGGGTAGGCGAACAAAGCCGCGACGAACAGCCAAATCGTCCGACGAGTCGACCAGTGTTTCGTCTCTTCGCTCATGGTGTTCCTACCGACGGATTCGGGCGGCCGGCACGCGAGTTCAGCGAAAATCATTAATGAATTCATGGATCGCGAAAAAGGTCGTCTTTGGTTGTCGGCCGGGTGGCTAAGTCGAGAAGTTCGGCGATGAGGACGCCGAATGCTCCAGCAATAGCAAACCCGAGTAGCTCAGGGCGAGCCAAGAATCCCGCTCCATTCTTGACGTCCGTCCCGATGCCGACCCCCGCTCCCGCGCAAGCCGCCGCCAGCATCCGGAGGGCGAGTCCAACCGCGGGCGATGCTTTGGGGGCTGCTTTTGGTTCGTCGCTCATGCCATGATTCTAGTGTAGTGTCTCACGCAAATGGGAACTTTTGGGTTTAGCAGCTTGTTGAAGTATTCGATGGGATGGGAGGGCGAGGCTCCTGCCGAGCCGCTTAAGCAAGTCTGGTGTTCCGTGCGGCTCGGCAGGAGCCTCGCCCTCCCATTCTTCAACCGGCTGTTAGGCCGCCGGCTTTGCGAGCGGATGTCGGCCACGGATTCTGAAGTCCGCAAAACAATCCAGAGCGGTAGCCACGGCACCCTAGTCATCGTATCTTGCGCAATAAGTGAAACCAATTCGGCGAAACTACACTAGCGACATAAGCGAGAAAGTGACCGATACCGCGCGGAAGTGGGATCGGCGGGCCATTGGAAGGCGAGAAAAATCAAAGAGGATCATCGGAAGGGGGCCGCTATGTTCGAAAGCGCACTGCGCACGAAGATCGTCGCCCTCAGTCCCGCTTGGGTTTGATTTCCCCCAAGTCCTTAGTTTGGCCGGCTTCCACTCGGATTCCCTTCAGCTGGCGGAAGATGCCCTTCATGGGCTTGAAAAATTCGACCTCATATTGGCACCCCCCCGTCAGGTACGGATGCGTGAAGCGTCCGTCGGCACCTGTCTGCACGGCGTTGATCAAATTGGGCTGCAAGCCTTGAGCGTCGGCATTGACAACCACTCCCTCCACGGCGGCCCCGTCCGCATCGACCACGCGGCCGGTCAGCGTCGCACACGGTTCTAATTTGACCGTCATCTCGCGCGGGCTGCTTCCCGCCTTTATCTCGAAATATTGGCCCAGCTTCCGCTCGCGATTCAGAATCCAAACGTGGCGCGTTTCGTCCGGCGCGAGGCTCCGCACTTCGCAAACCGCGTCCATCTGCATGTCGGATCCGTTCAAGCCATCTCCTTTGATGTTGATGCCCCAGGATCCGCGTACCGGCCGGCCTTCGGCGTCGACGATGTTCAGGCGGATTGACTCGGCTGGCGCCAGGACGAAATCGCAGGCGGCCGCGGTTGCGTCGGCCGGAGGGTCGATTTCCCTGATCGCATTCTGCTGCTGGGCACTGGGGGAATCGAAATAGGTGTCGTATCCGCCCCATTTCGAAACGCGAGCTTTGACGTCAGCCGCGCCGACTCCTTTCAGATAATTCCCGCCTTGAGCCGACACGCCGATGATCGCGGGTCCCGGCACGCCGGGAATGCGGAATCGTCCCTCGCCATCGGTGGAATACCTTTGCAAATCATCCATCCGTCGTCGGCCATCCGTGCGATCGAATTCCGGAAGCTCGAATGTGAACGGGTTCGACAACAGCGGTCTGTATTTCACGGAAGCGCCGCCGACCGGTCGGCCCGTGCTTTTGTCGGTCACACGTCCCTGAATCCAGACGGCGTGGTGCAGTTGGATGTCCACAGTCACTGGACTCAACCCGCTTCGCTCCGGCGCAACGTGCATTTGCCGAACCAGGTACGGCTGATCGGCCCTTGGCAAAATCTGAACCACGCTGCCCTGGCCGTCGGGGATGCCGCGCAGATCATAGCGGCCGTTGGAGTCGGTCTCGGTGTCCAGCCCGGGGGGAAGAAGTGGGGAATCCAGAATCTGGAAACATTGAATCCGCACGCCGGCCAGCGGCTTGCCTGTTTTTGCATCGCGGACGGTCCCGACGACGGGTCTCGTCGGCGGAGCCGTCAGCGTGAAATCCGCGGCGAAGATTTGCAGGCGCTCGTGGCCGACTGGCGGCATAGGCGGCACCTTCGTCCGCGTCGCGACTTCCGCCCTTGTGTAGGCGATGTTGGGGCCGAGAAACTCGAGGACGACGAGCCGTTCTCTGCCCAATCCCGTCAGCGAGAATCGTCCGTCCGCATCGGTCGTGGCCGGCGGAAGGAGCTGGCTGCCGAAGAAGCCCAATTGATCGGAGGGGGACCGTCTCCACGAGAAGCCGCTGGGATCGGATCGCATCGAAGCCAGAGCCGAATCGAGGTTTCCGTTGGGCGTCCGATCCATTCTCTGGACGCCGACGCGGATTCCGGCAAGCGGCGAGCCCTGCAGATCGACGACACGCCCCCGAATCGGCATGTCGCGCTCGAGCCGGAACACAAGCGGCTTTGCGGGATCAATGTAGGGCCAGCGCGCCCACTGCAATCCGTAGCCGGGCAATTGGGCGACGATCGTCGGATGCTGAAAATTGTTGCCCACCGCCCGAATCAACGACGACGACGAGTAAGAGATCTCGAACAGCCCATCCGGCTGTGCCTCCGTTGTCGCGATGGTGGCTCCCTCCATTCTCGTATAGGAGAACTGAGAAGCCGTGACGCGAGCTCCGGCGGCGGGTCGGCCATCCGCCGTCAGAACGCGGCCGCGAATTGTGCGCGTCTCTCCGTTGATTTCCTTCGAGGGGAGCGGCTTGATTTCACGTGCAGGTTTCGGGGCAGAATCCGGCTTGTTGTGGGTGTCCGTCGCACTTGTGCGGGGGGCCGGCGATTCGGCGGGAGGGATGCTGACGGCAGCCCGCGCCACCGGATGGAAGGCCGCCGCCGCGATCACGAGCAATAGCGCCGTGAGAGCGACGAAGCCGGAGACCGGCCCCGAGAGCAGCCGATGGGACCGGGCCCGATCCAAGAGAGCCACAATTCGCTCTTCGAGGTTTGACGAGCGTGCCATCGGCACGCCGACGGCATAACCGGACGATCGGCAGGACCGCGCGATCTCGACGAGCTGATCGGCGTAATCCACCGCGCTCTCGCCTGTCGCGACGACGCAATCGTCGCAGGCCAGTTCGCGCTCGACGCGGAGCCGCGCGAGGGCATACCACACGAGGGGGTTGAACCAATAGAGGCCGCAGGCGGTCCTGGCGAGCATCTGGAAGAAGACGTCGAAACGCTGAATGTGCGCCAACTCGTGCAGAAGCACGTGGCGTTGCCTCTCCTCGTCCCATCCTCGCGATGCGGCGGGGAGCAAGATGACGGGCCGCGCGAGACCGCAAGTCAGTGGAACAATCGCCTCATCACATTCCAAAAGCCGCACCGACTGCCGCACGCGCAGGCGGGCCCGCATGTCCGACAGGACAGTGTCCCATCGGTCGTCGCGGAGCGGCCGGCATCGGGCCACCAATCGCTCGACCCTCGCGCTCTCAAGTGCGAGGCGGCCGAGCAGGACGAGCGCAGTGAGGAACCAGAGGCCAAGCAGCGACCTTTGGATGAGCGTGCCCGTCTTGGAGGCCGTATTAGACCATCTCTCCCAAAATGGTGGGTGCCACGCCCACGGCTCTGCGTGGGCGTGCGAATCCGTTTGACGTTCGAAGACACGCCCACGCCGAGCCGTGGGCGTGGCACCCGGCGCCTCGGCCAGCGTGCTCGAGAGTCGACGAATCCCCGAATGCCGATCCGTTGCGGCCGGTTCGGCTTGAGACACGGTTTCCGGCAGCGAGCCATCGGTCTGGTCTCCTTCGGCAATCTCGCTCTGAGACGTCGGCCGGGGACCGGTCAGTTCGCGTAGGCCGTCGACCGCTTCCGCCTCGCCGCCTGGCAGCAGGGGCACCCGCAAGCGCGGAACGACCAAACAGAGCACTGGCAAAAAGACCAGCCCCAAAAACGCCAGGCACCAGATTCGATGCCGCAGGGCGGCCGAACTCCGCTGCGCGAGAAATGCGGCCAGCGTCGCGATCAAAAGCAGGCCCAAGGCCTTCCACGAAGCGTCGACAACCAGGCTGACTGCGGACGGCAGCAAACTCTCGGCGAAGATTGCATGCATGTCATCGGCCCTCCCGCCTGGCGCGTTCGATCATTGCTTTCATGCGGGCCAGGTCCTGGTCGGTCAGCTTGTCCGAGGTCACGTTCAAGATCGCCGCCAGTGCGTCGCTCGGCGACCCCTGGAAAAAGGTGTCGAGCATGTGCCGCAAGGCCGACTTGGAGGCCGCCTGCAGCGATTGCGTGGGACGGTACACATATTTCGCCCCGAGGGCGCGATGCTGGAGAAAGCCTTTTTTCTCAAGCAGCCGGATCATGGTCCGCACCGAGGAATAGCTGGGCGGGTCGGGCAACTCGGCCCGCACGTCGGCGACGGACGCCTCTTGCAGGCGGAAAATCGTTTCGAGAATCTGCCGCTCCCGAGCGCCGAGCTGATGAACGGGCCGCGAAGCTCTCATGATCCCTCCGGCGATGTTAATACGTTAACAGTATGGCAACGTATTGCCACACACGCAAGGGACGAATCAAAAGGGCGGCGAATCCGCCCGGCGGATTTGCCGAGCCGGCGGGTTGACCCCGCCGGACGTGCGCGCGAAGGAGTTCGCTGAGACGCACACGCTTCAACCGCGCAGGAGGACCGCGGGGATCAACCCCGCGGCTCGCAATCCTCGGTACCTGGCAGTCCGAGGATCTGCGTGGGCATGGCACCCCAAAATGACAGGCGACTAAGCCGATTTAGCGGTCGATTTCGCCCATCACGATATCGAGCGAGCCGACGATCGCCGGGATGTCGCCGAGCAGAAAGTCCTTGCAGATCGGCCCGGTGATCGACAGGTTGCAGAAGCACGAACTCTTCGCGCGGGCGCGAAGAGGCTCGGCGTCGCCGTTGCCGATGATGTAAAAGCCCATTTGGCCGCGGGGACATTCTGTCTCGAGATAGACCTCGTCCTTCGGCAGCTTCGTGCTCATCTTGTAAGGCACGCGGTAGGTGCCCTCAGCCGTCGGGTAACGGTCCATCGCCTGGCGCACGAGGCGGATCGCCTGGACGAGTTCGAGCATGCGGACGTAGAAGCGGCACCAGTTGTCGCCGACAACGACCTCGGGCGGAGCTTCGGCAAACGGGGCGACCGGAATGTCGAACTGGTAGCCTTCGTACATCCGCGTGTAAATCGGGTCGCCGTCGCGGCGGAGGTCCCAGTTGACGCCGCTGCCGCGGAGCACCGGCCCCGTGCAGCCATAGCTCTTGGCCATTTCGGGCGTCAAAATTCCCAGGCCGGCCGTCCGCTTGATGAAGATCTGATTCCGCGTGAGCAGTGTGTGGTATTCGGCGACCCGGTTGCTGAGCCAATCTAGAAACAGCCGAGCCGCATCGAGCCACGACAGTTTCAGATTTGGCGATTTGCCGGTCAACGAGGCCAGGCCCGGCGGGATGGTGATCATTTCGGGCAGATCGTGGGTGGCGCCGCCCATCGTGATGTAGCTGTAGGTCAACCGCGCGCCGCAGACTTCCTCGAACAGGTCGAGAATGATTTCCCGCTCGCGAAACGCGTACAGGAAGGGGCTGAATGTGCCCAGGTCGAGCCCGTAGGCTCCCATGCCGACCAAATGGCTGGCGACGCGGCCCATCTCGGCGATGATCACCCGCAGGACCATGGCCTTCTCGGGCACTTCCATTTTGACGAGCTTTTCGATCGCGAGCGCCAGGCCGAGATTCATGTTCATCCCGGCCAGGTAATCCATGCGGTCCGTGTACGGGATCCACTGCGGCGGAGCGAGGTTTTCGCCAATCTTCTCGGCACAGCGGTGCAAGTAGCCGATGTGCGGCGTGACTTCGTGGACGATTTCGCCGTCGGTCCGCAGCAAGAGGCGAAGCACGCCGTGCGTGCTCGGGTGCTGCGGGCCCATGTTGACGAGCATTTCGTCCGTCCGCACGTCGAATTCAACGACGCGGGCGTCTTCTAATTGGAGACTCATGACTGACTCGCGAGATTATTTTAGATTTTCGATTTTGGATTGGGATTCGATGTCAGCATTTCAATCCAAAATCCAAAATCGAAAATCCAAAATTGCCTAAATTAGCGGCCCCGGATTTCGTGGTATTCCAGGGGCATTTCGTAGTCTTTGCGAAGCGGATGGCCGACCCAGTCCTCGGGACACAAGATGCGGCGCAGGTTCGGATGGCCCAAGAAACGAATGCCCATCAGATCGTAGCATTCGCGCTCGTGCCAATCCGCGATCCCCCACACGCCGGAGACCGAATCGACTTCCGGAATCTGGCCGGGCTGACCGTCCTTCCAGCGCGGCAATTTCACCTTCACCGTGATTTTGTGCTTCAGCTCGAAGCTCGACAGGTGGTAGACCACCTCGATGTGGGGCTCGTGCCCGAATTTGGCCGCCTTCTTGGGATCGGGCTGCAGGTAATCGACGCCCGTCAGATCGTTGAGGTGGTCCATCACCAGACGCGGATCGTCCCGCAGAAAGGTCGCCACCTCGACGATCGCGGCAGGCGCCACTTCCATCCACGGATCGATGGCCGCCAGATTCAGCGCCACGATTTTCGCGTCACCGAATTTGTCGACGAGCAGCTTGTGAATTTCCGGGGCATTCATCGCGGTTATCCGACAGTTTGAGGCGTGCGACGACCGGCAGGCGACGGCGGTGCGGAGATGATCTCCGCCGGCGTCACGTTTTTGCGAGAAATCGCCCGCACCCAATCGAGATCGCCCCGCTTCCAAACATAGGCGAAGCCGACCAGCAGCACGCCGAAAAAGACCAGGATGTCCACCAGGCTCAACACGGCCAGGTGCTGTGCGGCCACGCGGCTAATCGGCTGCACCGATTCCGTCGGCGGCACGTCGAGCAGTTTGGCGCTGATTGCCGCGCGAGCGGGCTCGCTCAAGCGGGGGTCCATCAACTGTGTGGAACCGCCGTAAATGAGCGCCCACGGAAAGAAAAAGGCGACTTCGACGTCGAAGATGATGAACAGCAAAGCGACGACGTAAAATCGCAAGTCGAACTGGATATAACTCGAACCGATCGTCGGCTCGCCGCACTCGTAAATCGCCTCTTTTTCCAGCGTGGGAAGCTTGGGACGGACGAAGTATCCGATGGCCAGCGGAAGCGCCAAGAGCACGACGGCGATGATGCCAAACACGAGAAAATGCGCGACGAGATCGATCATTTCACTCGACCAATTGAGCGAGGCGATTTGGACCACCCGATCCGAAGCGGCGAATATATCGAATGCCGTGGGCGCATGCTACTCACGCCGCGAAGCGTTTTCGGGTTGCCACTCGCGAGGGCTTTGGCTCGCCAGTGTCTTCGTCGGGCGTGCCGATCGCGAGCAGGCGATAGCCCTGCAGAATTACGTGCTCAAGGATTCGAATCCCAAGCGGCAATCGCACTGGCGACCCAAAGCTGTCGCCAGTGGCACACCAGCTTGACTCGCGCTACGAATCTTTGCCCGGCTCGGCCGGCTTGTCGCCGCGGACGGAGCCCTCGAGCAGCGATTGGCGGCCGCTGAAACCGGCGTTGAGCTCGTGCCAGAAGGCGATCTCGCCCTCGCCGAGCTTCCAGCACAAGTACACCTCGCGGCCGTCGATTTGTGCCAGAAAATCGACCAGGCCGGAAACAGGATCCTTCAGCTCCACTCCCAAACGGCGCAGCTCGTCGCCGAACTCGTTCAGGCGGTCGTAGTCCTTTTCGATCTCGTCCTCGATCTGCTGCACTTCCTCGTCGTACGTGTCGTCGTCGCGGCGATGTCCGTGTGCCTGGCGGACCTTGGCGAGCCGATCCCGCCGTTCTTGCACGTCGTTATAGAGCGACACGATGTCGTCGACGATGGCCCGAACCAACGGCAGCATCGCGTTGGCTTCGGCGAGGGTGAAGTATTTTTTGGCCGCGGTTGTATTCATCGCCTCACGGTGGTCGTCCGGTCTTGCCCGGGCGACCTCCTCAATGGTCAGGAGCCGACTCAAATTGAAACGGACTCGGCTCTCCCTGCACCCACACTGGCTCGTACAACACTTTCGATTCGGAGACGACCGTCGGATTCAAGGTCGCCTGGCCCCAGCCCACCTCGAGCGGAAGTTTTGCGTAATCGACGATGCAGCCATCCCGGCTGTAACAGCTCAGATCAAAATTCGACCCCATGAAGATGCAATCGACGGGGCACGGCTCGACGCACAGTGCACAAAACATGCACTTCGTGTAGTCGATGGTGAAGCCGTTGATGCGGAAGCCCTTGCCAACCGGCGCCTTCTCTTTCTCGATATAAATGCAGTCGACGGGGCAGGCAACCGCGCATTTTTCGCAACCGATACAAGTTGTCAGGTCGAACCGGTGAAAACCCCGATACCGCGGCTTCACCGGAACGGGAACTTCAGGGTACTCGTACACCTCCGTGAAGGCCCGCCGACGATAGGTCTTCCCCATGATTCCGAGGGTTACGGATAACCCTTGAATCACCGTGCTGACGGCCACCCAGACGTTGCGAAACCACTGGATCATTTCGGACTCACTTCGCCCCGTCACACGTGTATCGACCGTACCGGGATCGAGTTGGTTCGGTCGACCTTCGTTCCTCATCGGCAAGCGGTGTGCCGCAGATTGCACGAACCGCACAAACTCTTCAATGTTCCTTAAAAAACCGCTGTAACCTGATCGAATTATAGGCCCCTTCGACGCCGACGCAAGGGATGCCCGACGGCCAATCTGCGCACTTTTCAGTCGCCTCTTGCCGCGAAATGCGTCAGCCGCTGCAGCGTCATTTGGGCCTGTCCGGAATCGATGGCCGCCGCCGCCGCGGCGACCGCCGCACGCGGATCCCGCTGGTTCTGCGCGACGATCAACGCGGCGGCCGCGTTGGCCAAAACGATATTTCGCGCGGGCCCTTTTACTCCCGAAAGCACGTCGCGAATTGTCTGAGCGCTCGCCGCGATCGACGTCACGCGCAAGTCGGCAACGTGGCATTCCTCGAGTCCCAGATCCGCCGGCCGCCACTCGAACCTTTCGATTTCTCCATGTTCAACACGGATCATCTTTGTCGTGCCCCACAGGCTGACTTCGTCCAATTCGTCGTTTCCGCAAACGACGAGGGCCCGCGCGGTTCCCAAGCGCACCAGCGCCTCGGCCAGCTTTTCGGCAATCGCGATTCGCCCGGCCCCCACAAGCTGGAATTCGGCCCCGGCCGGATTCGTGAGCGGGCCGAGCATGTTGAAGACCGTGCGAAAACCGAGTTGCTTTCGCACCGGGGCCGCGTATTTCATCGCTCCGTGCGCGACCGGCGCGAAGCAGAAGCCGATGCCGATTTCATCGATCGCGCGGGCCACTTCCGCGGGCGTGAGATCGATCCGCACTCCGAGTGCTTCGAGCACATCGGCCGAGCCGCTACGGCTGGAAAACCCCCGATTGGAATGTTTGGCGACGGGCACGCCGCAAGCGGCCGTGACGAGGGCTGTCGCCGTGCTGATATTAAACGTCGAAAGCTCATCGCCGCCGGTGCCGCACGTGTCGAGCAGGCCGGGCCGCTGTGTCGGAATGCGAATCGCCCGTTCGCGGAGTGCTCGCGCGGCCCCCACGATCTCGTCGACGGTTTCCCCCTTGAGCCGCAGCGCCGTCAGCAGCATTCCCAAGCCGACCGGCGACGCATTGCCGTCCATCACCTGCAACACGGCGGCATGCATTTCGTTTTCCGAAAGACCGCTCTCCTTGAGCAGGATCGAAATCGCATTATGAATCGCGTCAGCCATGTAATGTGAAGGATGAAGGCGGAAGGATGAAGGATGAGTCAGAGGCGCGGCCGTCGGCCGCCTTGGATTGGTTCATCCTTCATCCTTCCGCCTTCATCCTTTCCCTCCCCCTCGTTGACCGTTTCTGACCTACGATTTAGTATCGGCAAAGCTCGCGGGTCGCGGAAGCTCCAGAAGTGGTTTCGCGGCTCACTTTTCGAGCGAAGGACGCTTGGCCTTTTGAACTTTTCGATCGTGCAACCGGCGCGCGAAGTGCTTCGATCCTCGACCGTCAGTGACGAATTGCGGCGCCGAAAGGATCCCTCTTGCCGCAGAAGCTCATTATCGATGCCGACCCCGGGATCGGTGACGCCCTGGCGATTGCCGTGGCACTGTTCGATCCCGACATCGACCTGATCGGGCTGACGGCGACCGCCGGCTGCGTGACGGGCCGCACCGCCACCCGCAATACGCAGGCGATCGTCGAACATCTGGACTCGCCGAAATGGCCGCGCATGGGGGGCTTGACCTCGGATGTGCCTGTCGAGGTCCCCCCGCTGGACCCGGTCGGAGAGTTGGTCGCCAAAGTGAATGGCCCCTCGGGACTGGGCGAACTGCAGGTCGACGTGGCCGATCTGCATAACATCCGCGATCCGGCCCGCGTGTTGACCGAGTTGGTGCGGATGGCCCCCAACGAAATCACGCTGCTCACTCTCGGGCCGCTCACAAATGTGGAGCGGGCCTGCGAACGCAGCCCGGACTTTCTGGGACTGCTCCAGCGTTTCATCTGCCTGGGCGGGGCCGTCGACGGCGGCGGCGACGTGACCGCGGCCGCCGAGTTCAACGTCTTTTGCGACCCCGAGGCGGCCCGCAACGTGCTGCGCATGCCCGCGACGAAAACGCTGATCCCGCTGGAGATCAGCAAGCAGGCCGTGCTCACGATGGATCACATTCAGCGAATCGGACTCGACGACTCGACCCGCCGCGGCCGCTTCTTTAAAGAGTTGCTGACCTACTCCTTCCGCGCCTACCACGAAGAGCTGGGCTGCGAAGGCATTCCCCTGCGCGAGATCGTGGCCCTCGCGGCCGTCACGCGGCTCGACCTGTTCGAGAGCCGCCGCATGGCGATCGACGTCGAAGTCTCCGGCGAGCTGACGCGCGGCACGACGGTCGCCGACCGCCGCATGACGATCCCCGTGCACCGCCTCAACATGGAAGTTCCCTATCGCCTGGCCGACGCCGGCGTTCTCGAATATTTCTGCCGCATCGTCCGCGAAATCGTCAGCGAACCGCGCTGATTCACTTCGGCCCGCCGCGACTACTTCTTCACCACGTCCCACGAAAGCAGTTGCGCGTCCTGCTGGGCGGCTTCGTGATCGTCGAGACCCCGCTGTTTGCCGTCGGCGAACATCGCGTGCCTCAAGAGACGTCCGATCGGCGAGTCAAATGAGCGGGCAGCGCCGGGGTCGGCCGAGCGACTCTGGATTTCGCTTTGCGCCAGGAAGCTGAAATCGGCGTGCTCGTCCGGCGACGTGCTCGGAACGGCGATCGCCACGAGATGTTCGTGGCCGAGAGTTTTGTCGGTGACTCGGTACGCCCTTGTCTGGAACGGCCGGGCCTCGGGATTGACGGACCCTTCCAGCCGATTGACGCCGCCCGACCGCGTGGGATAGATGGGAGTGATCCCGAACTGGCTGTCGATATACAGCAGCGTGAAATCGACGGGGCCGCGTCCCACGTTGGTGATGCGAAAGGCAATCCAATCGCCGGGGTGAAAGGCGAGTTCCGAGCCTTTGAGAGCCACGATCTGCCCGACTTTGTCAGTCCTGCCGTTGCACTTGACCAATTCGAGTTGAATTCGCGGCACGTCGGAGTCGCCGCCCCGATCTGAAGAGACGGTCGTCGCCGCCTCGCGGCGCGCATTTTCGGCGACCGCGATCAGGTTTTGGGCTCGTGCGATCGAGGTCAACAACAACGGAGCGCCTTCGCTGCGGATCATGATCTGGTTTTCGATCACAATCGACGGCGTGCCCGCTCGTAGCGGTTTTGTGTCCGGCAATTGCGCGGAATCGACGGGAAGAAGCAGCAAGTCTTCTCCACGAAAATGCACGGCCCAACTTGCTTCCGCGAGCGTCGGCACGATCCGGAACGTGGCATTGGGATGAGTCGCGCCCTCCTTCAGAATTGCTTCCACCCTCGCCAGGCGGTCGAGTTGCGACCGCGTGAGCGGCTTGGCTGGTCCCGACGCACTCGGGCTGCCCACCTTATCGATGGCGATCGGGATCCGCAGTTCTCCAAAATCGAGCTTGACCAGCTTGCAGATGCCTCGTTTCGGCAGCGTCGCCGGTTCCGGACTCTCACCGAAAGCGACGGGGGCGACGCTCGCATCGGTGACCCGGCTTTCGGTGACGACGACGTGCCCCAGCGGCTTTGCCGAACCGTTTGAACCGGTCGCCGGGAAGACGGCCAAAATGCTGTCTTTCGTCATGCCGTGCAGGCGGCCCACGTTGATCGTCCACTCGCCTCGGTTCTCGGAGAGCACAATCCGCGACCGGCCGACGTGCACGGTATTGCCCAGCACTTCGCGATCGATGTCGGCGGGGGCCGCGTCGACGAACGGCGTCGGGCCGTTCAGGCGGCCCCAGGCCAGATACTGCGCCTGAATCCGTTGGCCGAGTTCGCGATAGGTCAGCGGCGCGGCGTCTTTGCCGCTTGTTTGGTCGACCAGCAGCTTGCACAAAGTGAAGGTGAGGACGCCGTAATGTTTGGCACCCGCGTCGCCATAAGGCATGGGCCGCTCGGGAGCTGTTTCCTCGGCCTTGGCGGCGTAAAGGGCCACCACCCCCACGCGACTGCGATCCATCACCGTTTGTTCGTTGACCAGCTTTGCCGGCGGATGCTTCTTGGCCCGCTCCTGAGCCGCTTCGACGGCCTCCGAGGATCCCAATTCAGCCGGGGTGACGAGTCGCGAGACTTCGAGGTCTCCCCGCAGGATCGTGCCCGAGTGGCAGCAATCGGCGATCAGGAACACCCGCCCCCCCTTGGCCGCGATCTCGCTCGTCCAGGTGCCCAGTTCGTCGTCGATGACGGCATTCGGGATCCGCCCCGCCGCGTCGGTGCTGCCGATATCAGCCGGCAGAAAGATTTCGTCGAGCCCGTCGAGCTCGTCGGCCTTCTGGGGATCGTCGTCATCCGGTTGCTGGGCGCCATGACCGGAAAGCAAAATCACAACCTCGTCGCCCGGCTTGGCTTTTCTGCCCAGCTCGCGAAAGGCCCGCTCGATATTTTTGCGGACCGGCCGGTAATCTTTCCCCTTCTCGAGCGCGGCGGCTTCCGACAGGGTGACGATATTCTTGCCGTCGAAGCCGTAAGAATCCTCCAACACGTGCCGCATCAGCTCGACGTCATTCCCGGGACCAATCAATCTCGGGATCCGCGGGCGGTGATCGTACGTCGTGCAACCAACCAGAAGAGCGAATCCGGCTCGCTTTTGCGGCGTATTCGGCGCGGGTCGTGCGGAGGAAGCCTTTTCCGCAGGCGGATGTGCGGGAGCACCGTCCCCGCCCCGAACGCCAACAGTCGACCACGCGGCACAGAGAACCGCGAGCAAGACCGTGCGTTTCATTTTACCTTTGCACACGACTTGGGCCCTTCAAGGAATTCTCAGCGATCGCCTTTGAGCACGTTCAGATAGTCGGCCGCGATGGCCACGACCTCGTCGTTGACGGCATCCGGTTGAAACAAAGGTCCGTCGACGTTTTCGGCCGAGCTGTTATCAGACGAGGCCCATCCCTCCTGGCGGGCTCGTTGCTCATTGAGCGAGGCGTACTTTTGCGTCTTTGCCGCATGACTCTGCTCGAATTTCTGCAGCAAAGCCCGAAAGGCCACCGATTTTTCGCGGCGGCGATCGGATCGGGCCTGCAGTTCCGCCTTTTGCTCCGCGACAAGGCGGGCAAGGTTGGCATGCTCAATCGGGGCGATTTGGTCGTATTGCGGCTCCGCCACCGAATAACAATCCTGAATCCGGCGCAGGTCTTCGGCGTCTGTTGGGATCGCGACATCGGGGATCAAGCCCCGACCTTGGGTGCTGTCCCCGTTCACGCGATACAACTGCAGGGTGGTGACGCTCAGCTTTCCGAGCTTTAGGGGCTCGCCGTCCGGCGGAATTTCGCCCCCCACGTCGAGGACGCTGCGCAGCGTCCCAAAGCCGCCCGTCCCCTGGTCGCCGACCACGAGGGCACGGCCGTAGTCTTGCAGAGCGGCCGCGACCGATTCCGCGCCGCTTGCCGTTCCCCGGTTCGTCAACACGATGAGAGGGCCGTCCCAGATCGGAAACGGTGTGTCGCTTTTCATGCGCTCAACTTCGGAAGTCGCGCCTTTCTCTTGCAGCATCGGCCCGCTTCCGATGAACAGACCGGCGAGACCCCCAACTTCTCCGAGGCTTCCACCCACGTTGTTGCGGAGGTCGAGAATGGCGACGTCGATCCCCGCCGTCGCGAATCCGCGCTGAGGATCGGTGAACGCGGCCCGCACATCATTCGCCGAACTTTTCACAGTGCCGGATCGCGAGCCACTCACATACAACACGGGGACCCGCACGTAACCGATGCGGAGCGGCTGGCCACTGTCTTTGGGGCCTCTGTCTTTGCGGCCTCTCTCGACGATCGCGCTGCGAACTTCCGCTTGCTGAACTTTTGACCGTGTGAGTGCGAAGATCCGCGGCTCGCTCTCGCCTTTGCGCAGGATGCGAATCCGGCAAACCGTCCCTGCTTTCCCACGCATTTGGCGAACGGCGCTGGAGAGTTCCACGCCTTTGAGATCGACAATTGCGCCGTTCTCGCCTTGGCCGACCCCCGTGATCCAGTCGCCTCTACGCAGCCGGCCGTCCTTCGCGGCCGCGCCGCCCGGCACGAGTCGAGTCGCGACGAGCTCGCCATCGATCGCCGTCACTGCGACTCCGACCCCCTCCAAGGCCTGCGTCGAGCTCAGTGTGGTTTCCTCGATCTGCGCCGGCGAAAAGTAACTGCCTTGAGAATCGTAAGCCGCCGCCAGCGCTTTGATGAATACTCCCATCAACCGGTCATCGTCCCAACGGTGCAACTGGGTCTGCCGCGTGCGAAATCGGCGGGCGACCCGCTCGCGGGAATCCGCCAGATTCGCTCCCTTCAATTTCAGATCGAGCAGCTCGAATTTGATTCGTTTGCGGAGCCCCTCTCTGGCCTCGGTCTCATCGGACGGGAACTTGGTCGTATCGAAGTCCACGGCAATCGTTTCATCGAGCGCGAAATCGACGGGAAGCGCCAGCACTTCGGGAACGATTTGCAGGCGTTCGTCAACTCGTTTGAGCAATACCTGAAAGGTGTCGAACGCCAACTGCGGATCACCGGCTCGAGCCCGGTCGGCAAGCTGATCGGTCTGCGCGAAAATGCGGTCGACGTCGGCTTTCAGGAAGAACAGCTTGTCGGGATCGAGAATCCTGAGAAAGTTTCCCAGCCAGGCACGAGCGATCTGGTTGTCCAGAGCGTGGCGCGATAGGTGATACTTGGGAAGCATGGCCGCCGCCGTCTCGAGCGTTCGGCGATCGTTGGCGCTCGGCGCAAGAGGGGCGCCGCTGTCGACGGTGAATCGCCGGCGTCCAGCAGCCCGCCGGAGCAAACGATCGCCACGGATGCGAATAGGATCAAAACCGTTTTCAAGGACTCCTCCGATTTTTGTACGTTCGTTTCGTCGGTTATGATGGCAACCGGCGGTGATTTCAACATCGCTCCGGCTCGAGTCTTCAGCAAAGGGTCAGACTGCGTGTCATCTGGGAGGAATGTGGATTCTCTTGGCCGGTTCGTTCGTCCGGCCCTTCTGGCCGCTTTATTGACACTCTTTTCCCCGCCGGGCGGGCCTGCCGCCGATTCCAAACCGTCCCCCGCGGCAACGGGGACGCCCGCCCGCCAGGCCCAACTGACTGAACGCGACAAATACGCGGCCGACGCCAAGCGGATGGAAAAAGAGACACGGTATCCCCAAGCCATTGCCGCCGCACAACGCGCACTCGAAATTGAGAAAAAGGTATTCGGAGAAAACAGTAAAGAGGTCGCCGAATCGCTCGATTTGCTGTCCGGCCTTCAGGAAGAGCGAGACGACTATCCGGCAGCCACCGAATTCTCGAAGGCCGCGCTCGCGGTCAAAACGAAGCTGTACGGCAAGGATGACTGGCGAACGGCCGACGCACAACGCTCTGTCGAGTTCAACACGACGGTCTCGAAGCTGAATCGGGACCAACGCCGGCTGTTGAACCGCGCCGATGAGTTGATGAACCACGTTTTCGAGTTCGAGAAGGCAGGCAATCACCGCGATGCGCTGCGCGCGGTCCAGGAGTCGCATCAAATCCGCACCGCGGTCCTTGGCGAAGATCATTGGAGCACCGGGTACTGCATCGCGTGGACAGGCACGGTCTACCGTGGTCTCGGAGAGTCAGAGCGCGCCGAGGAGTGGTTCCGCCGCGCGGTGGATAACCGCAAGAAATGCCTGGGCGATAAGCATCCCAACTATGGGACGGCCTTGGACAATCTCGCTGGCATGTGCGCCGACCGCGGCGACTTCGCCGCGGCTGAGCCGCTCAAGCGACAATCGCTGGAAATTCGCAAGGCGGCTTACGGCGGAAATGATCCAACGTATGCGATCGGTTTGCACAACCTGGCGTACCTGTACATGGAAATGAACCGTTACGACCAGGCCGAGCCGCTCTTCCGTGACGCCCTGCGGATCAACAAACAGGCATTGGGTGACAAATCCAAGTCGTACGCCCACAACCTCGACGGTCTCGCCCAGCTGCTCTACCAGAAGCAGGATTATGCCCGCGCCGGGGATCTCTCGCGCAAGCAGTTGAAATCAAAAAAACGATCCTGGGAGAAAACCATCCCGACTATGCGTCGAGCCTCAATCGGCTGGCCTTGATTTGTCAGGCCTCAGGCGACCTGGGACGGGCGGAGGGCTACTTCCTGCAATGCCTGGAGATCATCGAGCGCGCCTACGGTAAGAAGCACCCGCATTATCGAACGGCCGTCGATAACCTCGCTCACGTGTGTTGGAAGTCGATGCAGTTCGAGAAAGCCGCGACGTTCTATCGCCAGGAATTAGACGCGTTGAAATCGGTCGGACAGTCGACACGACGCGGTCAAGCAATTTGCCTGAATTTTCTCGGCCTTGTCTACGACGATGCCGGGAATTTCGCGAAGGCCGAAGATTCGTATCGTCAATCGCTCGCCATCTTCGCTGAGCTCAAGGCCGATCGGGATCCACTGTGCATCCTCGTGACGTCGAATCTCGCGCTTCTTTACAAAAACCACGGCGACTTTGAACAGGCTCTAGGGTACTCGCGCCGCGTCCTGGCCGCGCGAAAAGCGGCGTTCGGCATCAAGTCGTCCGAGTACCGCAAATCGTTGGAAACACTCAGCGACACTCTCACGTCCGCTGCGGCCGCGAATGAAGATCGCAGCAAGCTTGCAGTGGCCCGACAGCAACGGCAGGAAGCGCTCACTGTTTTGGAACAGGGATTCAGCCAGAATGCGTGGCAAGTTGTCGATGCGAGGCTGGCCCTCGCCTATAACGAGCGGCTGGAAAAGCTCAGCGCCGAGCAGCGAACTCGCCTGGTGCAATCGGACGATCTCATGCGCCAGGCAACGGAAGCAGAGGAGCAGGGGATTTTTCGTGATGCGGCGGCGATCGCGGAGAAAGCCGTCGTAATTCGTTCGGAAATCCTCGGTGACGATCGGCTCACGGCGGACAGCCTGTATTGGCAAGGTCCCATTCTCCGGAGAGTTGGGGAACATGCGCGAGCAAAATCGGCGACGAGTCGGGCCGAGGCGATCTACGGCCGCCTGCTCGGGCAGCAGCATCCCAGATATCAAAGCGTGCTCGGTCGACTCGCAGAACTCGAACGGGCCACAAAGGAATACCCGAAGGCGATTGCCGTGTATCGGCAATTGGTTCGGCTTCAAAAAAGATCGGGTGGTCGAGACTACCGGCGGAGTGCAGGACTTCTTGCGGCGACCTTGGAGGATTTGGAAGCGGAACAAGTCAAAAAGCGAGACTTTGCGTCCGCAAAGAAGTCGTTAGACGAAGCGCTGCAGATCCGGCTTTCCGTCGAGAGCGAGAAAGATTGGAAGGCGGCCTGGACGCGCCTGCTGATCGCCGACCTCGAAAAGATGCAAAAACTCGATCGCCCGCAGTTGGCGCGACTCGATAACGCCGGGCAGCTCGCACAGCAGGCGATCGAACTCAATCGACAGGGACGAAGCCGCCAGGCATTGCCTTTGGCCCGCGAGGCTTTCGAGTCCCGGCAAACCATTCTCGGTGAACGACATTTTCGGAGCCTGGAAAGCGAGTTGACTCTCGAAGTGGTTCTCATGGATGCGGGAGAAATGGCTGACTCCGAGCGCGTGCGGAATCGATTGTTGCCAATTGCGAAAAGCGTCTATGGCGAGAACCATCCCGAATATGCAAAGTGTCTACGGTCTGCCGCAGCGCTTAATGACGCAATGGGCCAACATCTCAAAGCGGAACCGCTCTACCGCCAGGCGATTTCCATATTCCAGCAAACGTACGGCGCCGGGAATGCGACCTACGCGGCCACACTCAATGATCTCGCAATCAATTGCGGAAATCGCGGCGACCACGTGCAGGAGGAGGTTCTCCTCGAAAAGGCCGTTGCCGCCCACCTGCGCGCCGAAGGCGCGTATGACCCCAACTACGCCGTCAGCCTGAAAAACCTCGCGGTCGTCTACAGTATCCGGGGCGACCGGCTCCGGGCCGAGCGTCTCTTGGCGAAGGCCGCGGACATCCTGCGAAAGTCTGTTGGAGAAAAAGACGCCAAATATGTATCGGCCCTGCGTGCGCTGGCTCACTTGTTCGCCGACCAACGCGCCGATTCCAAGGCGGCGGAGCTCTACGGTCAGGCGCTCGACATCACTCGATCGATTTCCGGCAAGCCCGATCTCGAATTTGCCGCCATCGAAGGCGAACTCGCCAATCTGTACCGCCAAAAAGGTGAATACCAGCGCGCTCGGGCCTTGGCGACCGAAGCGCTGCAGACGACCAGGTCGATCCTCGGCGAACGACATCCTCAATACGCCGAATGCCAGGTGACGCTTGGCTGGATCGAAACGGCGCTCAATCACTTTTCGGAGGCGGAGGCTCTCGAGCAAAGCGCAGCCGATGTCTTCGGCACGGCGTATGGCACGAAGCACCCGCGCTATGCGAGCGCGCTCAAGTCATTGGGTCAAGTCTTTTACGTAAAGGAGGAATACGCTCAAGCGGAGCCCCTGTTTCGCCAGGCTTTGGAGATCGTCGCCAAGTCGCTCGGGGAGCGTCATCCCGAGTACGCAAATTTGCTGCAGGAGGCCGCTCCCGTCTATCTCTGGATGGGTGACTCCGACCGTGCGTTAGCGATGTCGCTTCAAGCCGTTCAGATCGATCGTCAGGTCTTCGGCGAAAACAATGTCAACTATGCGATCAAGCTCGCGTCTCTGGGGCAAATCCACGAGCGCATCAACAATGATTCCCGAGCGAGAGAATTCTTCGAGCGGGCGCTGCAAATCCGAACGCCGATTGAAGGCGCAGCGAGTCCCACGCTTCACGTGTTGCTTGAGAATCTGGGACACGTCTACATGAGTCAGGGATTTTACGAGGCTGCCGGGAAGTACTTCGCCCGGGTTGTCGAGATTCGCAGAAAGACGGTGGGAGAGAAGCATCCGGACTTCGCGCTGGCGAATTTCTTTCTCGCAGAAACTCACTTCGAGCGTGGTGAGTTTGCGGAATCCGAAAAACTCTTTCGCCAATGCCTCACGATTTATCAATCCGCATTCGGCGATCACAATTCGCATTCCGCCAATTGCCGGTATTGGCTGGCCAAAATCGCAATGCAAAAAGGGCTGCGCCAGGAGGCCGCTCGGCTCGCACAGACCTGTTTGAAAGCACATCTTCAAAAGATCGATCAGATGGCGCCCGTTCAATCCGAACGCATGCAATTGGCCGGCGTCGCGCACGTGCGCCCTTACGTTGACCTCGTACTTTCACTGGCAAATGAGAGTCGCGAAGGCATCGCCTCGGTTTACGATCTAATGCTCGCCTGCAAGGGGACCGTTTCGGGAAGACAGCACGAAATGCGGCGGCTCGGACGACAAATTCGATTGTCGGGAAATGCTGAACTTGCCGGGCTTTACGATTCGCTCGTTACGGCCACCACGAATCTCGCGTCCCTCGCGCGATCGAACCCTGATCCGGACGAACCCGGCCGGCTGGCGCGCCAACTGGAAGAGGCGAGCCGTCTTGTCGATCAACTCGAGACGAGCCTTTCCGAAAAGAGCGCCCTGTTCCGAGACCGGCGACTTCAGCATCGGTCCACGGCCAAGGAGATTCAGTCGTCCCTTCCGCCGGGGGCCGTGCTGCTCGATCTTTACTACTACCTGAATTTCGACCCCCAAAAGCACTTTGCGAAACGCGACGCGACGCATCGCACGAGCAGTGACGAATTTCATATTGTTGCGTTTGTGCTGCACGCGGGGCGACCCGAAATCGAATGCATCGATCTCGGTCTCGGTCGGCCGATCGTGCAGGCGATTGAAGCGTGGCGCGCAAAGTTTGGCCGGGCAACGACTGAGCTGACCGATCCGGCTCAAACGCTCAAAAAACTGGTCTGGAACCCCCTGGCAGCGGCATGCAAAGAGGCCAAACTGATTCTCATCTCGCCCGACGGCGATTTAGCGCGCTTGCCCTGGAACGCCCTGCCCGGAGACCGCCCCGGCACATTTCTTATCGAAGACGCCGCGATCGGCATCGTGCCGATCCCCGCTCAGATCCCGGCGGTCCTGGCGAACGCGGCTCCTCCCGCAACGTCATCGACGCTGATGCTCGTGGGCGACGTCCGCTTCGACGGGCTTCCCGGTGCGTCCGGGGATCGGGAAGAGTCCCGTTCCGCACCCCGGGGAACACGTAGCGGTTCGATGCTCCACTGGTCCGAACTACCCGGCACTGTTGCCGAAGACACGGCCATCAAGAACACCTTTCGACAACGGTTTCCCACTGCCACCGTGGTTGAGCTCACTCGGGACGATGCGACCGAAAAGGCCGTGCGGAGAGATGCGCCGCGGTCTCAATTCTTGCACTTCGCCACGCATGGATATTTCGCACCCAAGGAACTTCAGTCGGCACTTGCGGCTGCGTCGGAGACCCCGAACGCCGAGCCGGGCGGCTTTTTCGTCGCGAACGACGTTGCCGGTTTTCATCCGGGCCTGCTTTCGGGGCTGGTCCTGGCCGGAGCAAATCGCCCGGTTGACGTGGATCACGATGACGGGATTCTGACGGCGCTGGAAGTTGAGGCGCTCGATTTGGGAGGCGTCGAGTTGGCGACGCTTTCGGCTTGTGAAACGGGCCTTGGCACCATGAAGTACGGCGAGGGATTGCTCGGCCTGCAACGGGCCTTCCAAACCGCCGGCGCCCGCAGCGTCGTGGCCGGACTTTGGAAAGTGCCGGACCGCGCGACCCAGGCTTTGATGGAGCGGTTTTATCAGAACCTGTGGCAGAAGAAGCTGCCGAAACTCGAAGCATTGCGCGAGGCGCAGTTGTGGATGATTCACGAAGGGCCCAAACAGCCTGGCCTCACGCGCGGACTCGACCTGGCCGATGAACCTGCCGAAACCGGAAACAGGCTTTCGCCGTTTTACTGGGCGGCCTTCGTGCTTTCCGGAGACTGGCGCTAGCCGCCGAACGTTGTCGCTGCGATCTGCGTTCGGTCCAAAACCAATCTTCGGGAAATTGGCGCGGTATGGTACAATCGAGCTAGCTCGCTGAGTTGATCGCCAGGGTGGGCCGAAGCCGTTGCCGACGGTGTCCTCGCGAAGCTTGATTGTTCCGTCGCCCGCCCGGCAAGCGGAGTTCAAGCTGGAATTGCGATCATGTTGTGCGCCGTGATTCACCGATTGGCGGCGCCTTGGTGTCTTGCGAAACAAACCTGGTCACCCGTTCGCCAAGAAATCGCAAACTTGGTCACAGCGAAACCAAGAAAACGCGAACTTGGCGAGACTCACGCCAGGTTCGGCAGAACTTGGCGAAGGCATGAAATGGCCGCGTCGTTCCAAGCGGCTGAGCGAAGGCGGGTTGGGGCGAAAATGCTTCTGCACTTCCAGACCGACTTCTCCGGCGACTGCTCTTTGTCATCGCACTTTTTTGGCGGGGATTTTGGTGAACTGGAACCCGGCGGTTCACTTTCGTAGTGTAGAAACGTTCGATTTTGCAACTTGCTGCGCTGGCAAGACAATCTGGCAAGACAATTCCGCATCCGAGGGGGAAACCGTGGTTCGACCGATTTGCTTGCGATTTGTGATGCCGCCGATGATTGCGGTTTGCCTGTTCTTCGTCGTCCCCCTGTTCGTCGTTGTCTCGGTGGCGCGGGGAGAAATTGAGGTCGGGACGGGCGTTCGCGTGATTACGCCCAATCCGCTGTTGCCGATCTCCGGCGGCATCGGAATGGGAACGCAAGCGCACGGCAAACAGGGCGAACTCAACGTACGGGCGATCGTTTTCAAGCAGGGGCCGGCCGCGGTGGGCGTCGTGAGCGTCGACGTGATCGGTTTTCCCGGCGTGTTGGCCGAGCGGGTGCGGGCGAAAGTGCCGCGGATTCCGAATCGGAATATCCTCGTCGGCTGCACGCATACGCACAGGCGCCGGATTGCTACGGCTTTCCGGATGGGCGCGGCGGCCATAGCGGCGACTTGAAGTACATGGATTTCGTCGTCAACGAAGCGGCCGCGGCGCTCAACGAGGCGATCGATCATTTGCAGCCCTGTTACCTCAAAATCGCCACCGGGAAGGCGCGGGGAAAAATCGCCTACAACTATTACGCTCCGCAACTTTACGACCAGAGAATGAGCGTGATCCGTGCCGAGACGCCAGCCGGAAAGACGGTGGCGACCCTCGTCAATTACGCGATTCATCCCGAAATTCTGGGCCAGGAAGGGGGAGTCTTGAGCCCCGATCTCGTCGGTCCGCTGCGCGATCGGCTGGAGAAAGAGGCCGGGGGCACGGCCATCTTCGTGAATGGTGCACAGGGAGGGATGATCACAGCCGACAATCGTCTCCTCGACCAGCCGAGCAATCCTCAGGAAGCCAAATGGAAAGACGCCCGCACCTGGGAAGAGTGCCTGCGAATCGGCCATCTGATGGCCGATGAGGCGCAGCGGATCATCAAGGACGCAGCCGTTCAAAAGGATCCGCGGTTGGCCTGCTCCTCGCGCGATGTGCAATTTCCCGTCGACTCACCGTTGATGTGGGCGATCATCCTCGGCTCGCCGCTGCATTATCCTCACAACGAGAATCACACGATCACGGCTCGACTCAATCTTGTGAATCTTGGCAACGCGCAGATCGTCACCATTCCGGGCGAGGCGCTGCCAAACATCGGCTTCTATCTGAAGCGGAAGATGCACGGCGAAAACAATCTGCTTTTCGGCCTGACCAACGACGCCTTCGGCTACATCCTGACGAAGGTCGATTACAACAGTTTTCCCAGGTACGAATATGTCTCGCGGACGTCGCTGGGCGAGATGACCGGGGAAATCCTGATTGACAACGTCATTAAACTGGTGGAATCGAGCGAAACACCGGAGAAGCTCTCGGCGAAATAGGCTATTCGGCCGAACAGGGAAATCGTAAACTGACATTACAGACGGGCCGGTCCCAGCGGATCGAATCGCGCGATTCGCTCTCGATTACAAACGGAGGTACGCTGTGCACTCTCGACTCGGCGAAAACCGTGGCATCTGGTTGGTTGGTGGCGTGTTGCTCGGACTGGGAATTTCTTACTTCTGGCCCCATGAACCGATTCGAGCCGACCAGTCTGACCGCAATGACAAGTTTGGCATGATTTCGGTCGCCGCCAGCACGGCGATTGCCGGACTTCCCGGGACGGAGGCGATTTTCATTCTCGACTTCGTGACGGGGCGGCTGCAGGGGTTTTATTTGGCCCCCAACATCGGCAACTTCACGCAAAGCTTCTACCGCGACGTGGCGGCGGACCTCAAGCTGGATGAAAAGGGGGCGGCACAGCCCGTCTATGCGTTTGTCGGCGGCCAGGGGCAGATTGCCGGTCAGGGCGGCACGTTCGGAGCCGGAATGGTCTATGTCGCCGAACTGACAACGGGTTCGTTGGTCGCGTACGGATACCCCTTCACGGCTCAAAATAATGGCGTGCCGCCGCAGCAGATGATTCCGGTCGCGCGGGCACAGTTCCGTCAGCCGATCGCGAACTGAACTCGTTACGGCGCTCGGTCGGCATCGACTTCGTTCGCGGGGGAAACTCGACGACAAATCAGGGCGCGGGCGCGTCCGTTGAGTCGCGCGAAAATCAGGACGGCCGCGTTTTCACCTGACAGGGGCAATTTCCTACGTAGCGACTCGACGTCGATGGGGATTCGCCGGCATTTGATTTCCAGCCGGCCGATTCCCGCGCCGCGAAAATAACGGCGGATTTCGCGATCATTGTTCGGCAATTCGGCAACGACTTCGAACGGCCGCACGAACGGGGAGGCGAGCGGTCGTTCGCCGGAAAGGTACTCTTCCTCGTCGTCTAGCCTGGCCAGGCCCGATTGCACGGCGAATCGATCGATCAATCCCGCGCGGACAAGAGCGGGATCGGGATCGAAAAGGAACTTGGACGGCGGAGCAATCGTCGCCACGGATGCCAGTGGATCTCCGGCGATTGTCTCGCCCGACGGAAGGGCCGTGGCCCGCCAGAGACCGGATTCGGCCAGTTCGCCGAACCAGATCGTCGCCTCCTTGCATTCGCCATCGAGGCTGACGAGTTCGATTTCGGCGGCAGGGAATTTTCCTCCGAAGTTGGCGGCCGGACTGGCCTTGATGGCGCCGCCACGAAAGCGTTCGGTGAGCTGTGTCAAGAATTCTAGGCTCGGGCTCCCGTCTTCCATTCGCAACGAGCGTCGGCCGGTTTGAGCTTGCCGCGCGGCTCCGGATCGGCGATCGGGGTCGATGTGCAAGAGACCCGTATGCTCGGTGAGCGATTCGATGTCGGCGCAGCGAATTGTCACCCGATCCGAGGCGCCGTAAACCTCGGCATTGTACTCGGCGTACAGGCAACAGGTCGGACTGCGATCGACGGCAATGACCTCGCAGTGTTCGCCCAACATGGTCGCGTCGCCACCGATCCCGCAGCAATAATCCCAAACGGTTCCATCGAATCGCCGCGCTTTGTGACGCGCGACGGGCTCGGTCGTGCTTTGTTCCAAGCCAATTCGGTCGAACCACATCTGCGAGGCGCGAGAGAATTTCGCTTTCGCGCGGCGGCGCAGCTCCGACAGACTCAGCGCTTCCCGAACCAGGTCCTCGGCAAACTCGGCCCGCAGTCGTTCCTGGAGGGCCAGTTCGCTTCCCTGCCATTCGCTGATCCGCGTGAAGATTTCCGGCGTCGCCCGCAATTGCCGGAGGACGTCGACCCGCGCGGGCAGAGGGCACGTCTTCATCGCTGCCGGAACAGTTTTCGCTGCGTCGCGGGGTCATGGTCGTCGAAGGCACCGTCGTCTGAATGGAGGGCTTTGCGCAGCGTAAACGGCGCAAGGATCGGCCCGCAACCCAGGGTCAAAAGGCCAAGCGCCGCAGGCAATTGCAAAGCGATCCGGGGCCGAATAGAGTGGACGTGCGCCATGCACATTCCCGATGGTTATCTCAGTCCCGACGTCTGCGCGGCGACCGGTGTGATTGCCGCCGCCGCGGTGGGCTACTCGATCTATAAGTTGCGCGACGACCTGGCAGATCGGGTTGTGCCGATGACCGGCATGATGGCCGCGATGATTTTCGCCGGCCAGATGGTCAATTTTCAGCTTGTCGTCGTTCCCGTCTCGGGACATTTGATTGGCGGCGTGCTGGCGGGATTGATTCTCGGCCCCTGGGCGGGTTGCCTCGCATTGGCGATGGTCTTGCTTGTCCAACGGTTCCTGTTTTCCGACGGCGGACTCTTTACGCTGGGGGCGAATATTCTGCATATGGCGGTCATCGGCTCGATCGGCGGATACGCCGTCGCTGCCGTTGTGCGTCGATTCTTTCGCAATCAGCGGGTGGGAACAATCGTCGGGGCTGTGATCGCCTCGTGGGTCACCGTTGTCGCGGCCTCGGCGCTGTTCTGTCTCGAATTCCGCCTCTCCCATTCGCCGCAGGATTTTCAATTTCGTAATCTCTTCGCCCTGATGGTGGCGATCCATTCGCTGATCGGGATCGGGGAAGCGCTGATCACCGGCGGGGTTGTCGCCTACGTTTTGGCTCAGCGGCCCGATTTGGTCATGGCCAGCGGCGATTCGTCCCGCCCGGGCCTCATCGCCGGGGCGGGCCGCGTAACGGCCGCGGGAATTGTGCTGGCGCTGTGTATCGGCGCGTTCCTGGCCCCCTTCGCGTCCCAACTGCCGGACGGGCTCGACGCGGTGGCCGAAAAGCACGGTTTCTCGGACCTCGGACAATCGGCCTGGTCGATTTTCAGCGATTACAGCAAGGTGCTTCCCGCCGGAAACTGGCAGGGACTTTCCGTCTCGTTGGCCGGAGTGATTGGCACGCTTGCCGTCTTTTTGCTGGCAATGGGATTCGGCCGGGCCGTGAGCCTGAGATCCAGGGCCGTCGAGGCGGGCCGTGAGTGATTATCTCGACCGGTATGGCAGGACCCAGTCGGTCTGCCACCGTCTGCCTCCGCGGCTCAAGATTTTTTTGTCGATTGCAGCCATCGCGTTGGGGATGGTGATTCCGCCCGCGCATTGGCCGGCGCACGGTGCGCTCTTGTGCGTGCTTTTTGCCTCGCTCAGTCTGGCGAGAATTCCCTTCCGCTACGTACTGCGGCGGTTGGCAGGGTTTCTGTTGCTGGCGGTCCTGTTCGCGATCGGCGTTCCCCTTTCGCAGGGTTTTCGCGGCGGCTGGGAGATGATGGCTGGCATCCTGTTTCGCGGCACGGAGTCTTTCCTGTCCGGGCTGTGGCTGGTGAACGTAATTCCCTTCGATCAGTTGCTCGTCACGCTCAGGCGTTCGGGAGTGCCGGCCATTCTCTTGGCGATCCTGGCTTTTATGTACCGCTTCGTATTCGTGCTTTGGGACGAACTGGACACGATGCGCACGGCCCGCCGCGCGCGAGACTTCGACAGGGCCGGCGTCTCTTCCGCTGGCGAAACGGCGCGAGCATGATCGGCATGCTCTTGATCCGCGCATTGGAGCGATCGGAGCGCGTGTACGGTGCGATGTGCGCCCGAGGTTGGGACGGGACCCTGCGGACTCTCGACGAATGACAGCCGCCGCTGACACCCTGCTCGACGTCAACGGGTTAAGCTATGCCTACCCGAACGGGCAGCGTGCGCTCAACGACGTGCGGTTTTCACTCACCCGCCGCGAGATCGTCGGCATCGTCGGGCCAAGCGGCGCCGGCAAGTCGACCCTCCTGTTGCATTTGAACGGACTTCTGCCGCAGCGACCGCAACGCGCACGACCGTCGACAAACGGGGCGGCGATTCACGTGGCCGGATTGTCGGTCGGAGGCGAGCATCTCGCGGAAGTTCGCCGGCTCGTCGGCTTCCTCTTCCAGGATCCGGACGACCAGCTTTTTTGTCCCACCGTGCGAGAAGACGTCGCCTTTGGGCCGCTGAATCTCGGACTGTCACGAGAAGATGTGGAGCGACGGATCACCGAGAGCCTGGCGGCCGTGCATCTCGAAGGTTTTGAGCGCCGCAGCACACTGCAGCTGAGTTTGGGCGAGCGCAAGCGGGTCTGTCTTGCCGGCGTGCTGGCGTGCCACCCGTTGATCCTGGCGCTCGACGAGCCGTTCAGCAACCTCGATCCCCGCGCTCGCCGGACGTTGATCGAAGTCCTCAAGCGATTCGACGGGAGCCAACTCATCGCGACACATGACCTTGATATCGTGGCCGAGTTGTGCACGCGCGTGATTGTCCTTGACGAGGGGAAGATTCGTGCCGACGGTCCGACGGAAGTGGTCCTTTCCGACCGCCATCTGATGGAGCGGCATGGATTGGAAGTGCCCCTGCGCCTGCAGCAAAGTGGGAGCGATCGTGCCCGAACGGATTCTTAGCATTTCCGGCCTGCGGGGAATCGTCGGAGACGGCCTCGACCCGAACTTTGTCGTGAAGTTCTCGCAGGCCTTCGGGATCCTGGCCGACGGGGGCAAGGTGGTCGTCGGTCGTGACGGACGCGCGAGCGGCCAGATGCTGAAATTCGCGGTGCTTGCGGGACTCGAGTCGGTCGGCTGCCAGGTCGTCGACGCGGGAATCATCTCGACGCCGACCTGTGGCTATCTCGTTCGGCATTTAGGCGCTGCGGCCGGGCTCGAAATCACCGCCAGCCACAATCCGATCCGGTGGAACGGCCTCAAGCCGTTCTCGCACGAAGGTTCGGTCTTTGACGAATCAGCGGGAAAGCGGCTGCTCGAGTTGCTCAATGCCGAAACGCTTCCACTCGCACACTGGGACCAACTGGGATCGACGTCTGAGGCTGCGGATGCAGGCCAGACACACCTTGACCGCGTTTGCCAGCTCGTCGAGGGTTCGGTGATTCGCAAGCGGCGATTAAAGGTCGTCCTCGATTGCAATCACGGAGCCGGCGCTGCGTGGGGACCCAAACTCTTGGAGGCATTTGGCTGCGAAGCGACGATCCTCGGGGGAACGCCCGACGGACGATTCGACCACACTCCCGAACCGGTGAAGGAGAATCTGACCGGACTTTGCGACGCAGTCGTGCGGCACGGGGCGGACGTCGGTTTTGCCCAGGATCCGGATGCCGATCGTTTGGCGATCGTCGATAACCAGGGGCGTTATATCGGCGAAGAGCTGACACTGGCGTTGTGCGCCGATTACGTTTTGGCACAGGCTTCGGGGTCGGTCGTCGTCAATGGCTCAACGAGCCGCGTCACCGCAGACATCGCCGCAAAGCACGGCTGTCTGTTTTTTCGTTCCCATGTTGGCGAGGCAAATGTCGTGGCCAAAAATGCGCGAAGTCGGCGCGGTTTTCGGCGGCGAGGGGAACGGGGGCGTGATTGAGCCGAAGGTGGGTTACGTGCGGGATAGCTTCGTCGGAATGGCGTACATTCTCGCCGGGCTCGCCACGCGCGCGGGATCTTTGGCCGCCTGGGCCGACTCGATGCCGAGTTACGTGATCGTCAAGGACAAGCTCACTTGCCCACGCGACCGTGCAGACGCCGCATGCCACGCATTGGAAACCAAATATTCCGATGCGACGGCGATTCGCGGCGACGGGCTGAGACTCGATTGGTCCGACCGTTGGGTCCAGGTTCGGGCGAGCAACACCGAGCCGATCCTGCGCGTGATCGCGGAGGCGCCGACCCAGGACGTGGCCTCCTCGCTCTGTTCCGAGGCGATTGCCGTCGTTCGCCAGGCCGTCGGTTGCTAAACGCGCGTGAACTAGCGCTCTCCATCTAGCGCCAAAGTGAATGGATCCGCCGCGTCTTGACGAGCGGCGCATCCGGCGCCATCGACTGCAGCACGTAATCGTAATGCGGGGCTTCCGCGAGAAATCCCAAACGTGTGAGCAGGTAGACGGGCTGCCCGGCGACGTGCAGGAAGAGGATCGAATGGCATCCCTCGCCGACCATTTGCGAAAGTGCGGCGCGGAGCAGACGTTTCTGCTTGTCGAACGGCAGTTCGCTCACGGAAAGCAAATCGATGACGCCTGAGAGCATCTCGCGACGTCCCAGGTATTCCTGCAAGAAATAGTTCACGAAGCCCGCCACGCGGCCGTTATGCTCGGCCACGAGCGTGCGTGGAAATCCCTTGTGCGACAACTGGCGGCCGAGCGTGCGCTCGTCCCAGACCAGACCGAATTCCGCCGAGCGGCTTAATTCGTTGGCCAGGCGGAGGCAATCCGCGAGGTCCGAGTCTCGATAGGGCCGAATCTCCGCGGACAACGGGACCGTTTTCGGCGGACCTTGGAACCACCCCAGCGCACGCGCTCCGTGCTTCTCGAAGGCATGAAACAAGAACTCGCTCATCACTTGATGGTTGATCAGCCGGACCCAGAGACCGGCTCGCATCACGACGTGCATGTCGCGCAAGCGCATCCAGAACTGATGACCCATGGAAACCGACTCGCCACGGATCAGATAGCCCGCCGTGAGGGGCGCCTCGATCTCGCGGTGCCGCCGGCGCTGTTCGAGCACCATCTTGAGCGAGATTCCCTGGTTTTCGTACGCCGGATCGATGGTGAAGAAGCTGCCGTAGGAGCCGGTGATCGGCTTGCCGTGCAGTTGGTATTGCACGACTTTCTGAGGCAGCGTGCCGACCAGATTCGCGCCGTCATAAGCCGCGACAAGCAGACTGGGTACACCTGGCTCCGGCGAAAAAAACATCCAGTCCAGAAGCTGGGCGCTCCACAAAGGGATCGCCATTTTTCCGCCATAACGGTCGCGCCACAGTCCGGTGCAGAATGCGGCCAGCTCTTCCGGAGTGCCGTCGAATGTGCGGATCTCGATCATGGTCGAGTCGACTTCTGCAGACGCGGATAAACGAACTGCGACCAGCCGCGAAGAGTACTTGGCAACTCGTTGGGCAGCATCGTGCCCAGCAGGTCGACGTTGAGTTCCTTTTCGACCCGCAGGATGAATTCCATCAGATCGACCGAATTCACGCCGAGGGCCGCGAATTCCTCGGTTGGACTAAAGTCCGCGGCCGAGCGAGGCGATTTGCCCCCTTCGCTGACGACCCGCGCGAGAATCTCGGTCAAACGAAATTCAAGACCAGCCTGATCCACGTTGCTCGTACCTTCGTGTTTGAGAGACCGATTTACGGGAGTTGGTCGCGAATGATTTTTCCGGTCGACGTTCGCGGGAGCGCATCCAGTCGCGTGATGACCTCAGGCCGTTTATAGCCGACTAGCTGCTTCGCACAATACTCCCGAATCGCCGCGACATCGAGCGATTCCGCTCCGGCGACGGCCGCCTTCACGATCTGCGATCCCGAGCGGTGCTGCCCGGCGTAGACTTTTACATCCGTGACACCCGGCGCGGTCATCAGAACGGCCTCGACCTCGCTGGGAATCACCTTCAGGCCGAAGACGTTGATCACTTCGCTCTCGCGGCCAACCAGGTGAATGCGCCCCGACTCATCGAGAAACCCCAGATCGCCGGTTTCGAACCAGCCGTCGATGATTCCTGAGGAATCGATGCCCTGGCGCGTCAGGTAACCGGCCATCATCGACGCCGACTTGACTCGAACCCGTCCGACCCCCTCCCGCAATTCGTCCGCGTCATCCAGGGGTCGGATGGCAACCGACACCGGCTCCATCGCCGGTCCTACAGACCCGGGGATACCGCTGCCGGGTGGTTTGACATCGATGGCGATGCCTCCCGTCTCGGTCGAACCATAGAGCGATTTTACGGCCTGACCGGTGTGATCGAAAAAAGCCTGTGCGGTTTGCTCTCCCAATGGAGCTCCCGCCGAAAGCACCCGTCCCGGTAGTCCGGCAATCGGACCCCGCGCGGCAATCAAGAGCAGGTGCAGCATGGCCGGAACCGCGGGAAACGTCGTGATGCGGTGCTCTGCAAGGGTGCGCGTGACGAGATGCGGCTGGAATCGCCGGCTGGAGACGACGCTCGCTCCGGACGTGAGCGGCATCGTCACGCACGTTCCGAATCCGTAGGCGTGACTCATCGGCACCACGCAAAGCAGCGTGTCGTCCGGTGTAATGCCCATCGTCTGCTGGTAATGCCGCGCCTCGGCAACCGCGGCTTCGCCGTGTCGAATGGCGATTTTTGGTGTCCCAGTCGTTCCCGAAGTCGGATGCAAGGGGACCGAGGGTATCTCCGGGAAAGCTTGCTCCCCCGGTGGTCCAGCATCATCCATCTGGGCACAAATTAGCCGCAGGCCACCGCCAATCTCCAGCGGCGTCGTCTGCCGTGACACGGGTTCCATATCTGCCGCCGACCAGGTCTCCTCTGTAAGCGCGAAACGAGCCCCATACGCCGTCGCCAGCCGCTTAATTTCGCCCGGCGGCGTCTCAAAATGCAGCAAAACGGGCGATCCACCAACCGAGAGCGTGGAAATCAAAGAAATCAGGAAGCCGGGACCGTTTCCCACACCAATGAGGATGCGTTGCCCGGCGGCAACTCCCAACTCGCGCAATTCCCGGCAAAGTTGGTCGCGACCGGCGCGCAGTCTGCTACCGTCCCAGGCGAGTTTTTGATCTAAGTCGAGAAACGAACCCCGGTAATCCTCAAACAAATCCAATAGGGGTGCTGGACTTAGGTTCAGAGTTGAAACGGCGGACATGCGGCGCGTAGACTCGCTCGACTCGCTTATTCTGATTGGCTTTGCAATTCATGTCCTCAAGCCACAGAATGGGGATTGGAGCTGTTTTTGTCAATTGTCACGGAGAGCCGCGCACTATGAGATTTGCCTTCGTCGTTCACCCCATCGCCAGCGGAACGGATTCCTTTATGAAGCTCGACGATGAGGGGGGCTTGCTGCGTCGCCTTTGGGGGACCGATCCCCTCGGGATGACCGGCCAGCTCCACGAAGCGGTCGAACGAGCACGCGCCCAAACGGGGGAAGCCCCGCGGGAAATCCGGATTGTCGACGAATTGCTCGGATTGGTCTCTCCCCGGGGAGCGACGGCGGAAGGCCGGCTTTACGAGATCCCAATGGATGTGATGGCCATCCTCGATGATCCCGATAAGGCGTTAACCTATATCTCTCAAGCAGTTCAGATGGCCACCGATTGGGGGGCCCGGGTTGTCGGCTTGGGTTCGTTGACCGGCATTGTCGGCAGCCGGGGCGAAGTCATCGCACAGGGCAGCCAGATCGCCGTAACGACCGGAAACAGCCTGACCGCCTATACCGCTCTCCAAAATCTGTATGAAGCCAGCGACGACGTCGGAATCGATTTGGCACACGAGACAGTCGCCGTCGTCGGTGTCCCGGGCAGCATCGCCTCGGTCGCCGCCACTCTGCTTGCTCCCCATTGTGGACGCCTGCTTTTGGTCGGACGACGATCGTCCGGTCCGTCGATTCGCCTGGCCCAACAGCTTGGTGCCGAGCTGATGACCGACATTCCGCAGGCCCTGGAACAGGCGAGCGTCGTCTTGTCCGCAACTTCGACCGGAAGTTGCCTTGATCAGTCGTGGCTCAAACCCGGCACGCTGGTCATCGATGTCGGTGTGCCAACGGATATTAAGGGGGCGACAGCCGAGCGCGATGACGTTTTGATCCTGACCGGTGGACTCGTCCGTCTGCCGGAAGCGATGGCGTCCGCCTCGAAATTGCTTTGGTTCCAGCAGGGCATGATTCCCAGCTGCTTGGGCGAAACGCTCCTGCTGGGACTCGAGAATCGCGAGGAATGCCTGTCGCTGGGCGCGAACTGCAGCCCGACACCGTACAGGAAATTGGGGGCATCGCACGGCAGCACGGCTTCGAATTCTCGCGCCTCATTTCGTTTGGGGTTCCGCTGACGGATGAGGCGATCGTCAAGTTCCAGAAAGCCCGCAGCCGCCAGGCCAAGAAGTCCACAATCCCGGTCGAATTGAACGGCAAGCCCCAGGCTGCACCCACGCCGGCGACAAAGCGACGCGCCGACCGCGCGGCCCGCCTTTATGCTCGGTATCTCAATCCCGTCGTGATGGCGATGAACGGCAAGAGTGGCTTGCTCAAGACGTTCGTCCGAGGCGAAGGATCCTATCTCTACGATGCCGAGGGTAAGAAATACCTCGACTTCGTCGCCGGTTTTGGCGCTCTTAATCTAGGGCACAACCATCCCGCCATCGCCGAAGCGGTCACGACGGCCATCCGCGAGCAGGCGCCGGATTCACGCCAACGGCCGTTAACCCCTATGCGTCGACCTTGGCCGAGCGACTCATCGGTCTTGCGCCAACCGAAATCGAGATGGTTTTTTTCACGAATAGCGGCACGGAATCCGTCGAAGCGGCCATCAAGCTGGCGCGTGCGGCCACGGGTCGAACCGGCCTCCTGTCTTGCGACGGATCGTTCCACGGCAAGACGATGGGTTCGTTGTCGCTCACGGGCAATCCGGCTTACAAAAAGTCATTTCAACCGCTGGTCGGCGATTGCCAATCGATCCCCTATGGCGATTTTGAAGCCCTCGAGCGGACGCTGGCCTCGCGGCACTATGCGGCCTTCATCGTCGAGCCCATTCAGGGCGAAGGCGGGATGCGCATGCCGCCCGCGGGCTACCTCCGCGAAGTGCAATCGATTTGCCGCTCGACGGAAACATTGCTCATCGTGGACGAGGTGCAGACGGGAATGGGTCGCACGGGACGTTTATTCGCCGTCGATCACGACGACGTGCATCCTGACATCATCACGCTTGCCAAATCGCTGGGCGGCGGATTGATGCCGATCGGCGCCATGCTTGCCCGCCGCGACATTTGGATGAAAGCCTACGGTTCCGTGGCAACCTGCACGCTGCATACCAGCACATTCGGCGGTGGCAGCCTGGCGTGTGCCGCGGCGCTTGCCGCCTTGGACACGATTGAGAAGGATCGCATCGCCGAAAACGCGACCGCTCGCGGCGAACAGCTCACGCAGGGGTTAAACGATCTCTGCCGGCGTTACGACTGCTTGAAACAGGTCCGCGGCCGCGGGTTGCTCATCGGTTTGGAATTCGAACGGCTCCCCGGCAATCTCAAGTCTCACTGGATGGCGACAGATCCGACCGGCCTCGCTCCGTACATGGGGCGGGAGATGAGCCAATTCATCGACGCGTTCCATGTCCTGCATGCCATGCAAACGCTGCTGCACGGGCACGGGATTTACACGCAATTTACGCGTTCCAACCCGCAAGTCCTGCGAGTTGAACCGCCTCTGACGGTGACCGAGGCCCAAGCCCAAGAGTTCCTGGCGGCCATGGACAAGACGTGCTCGGAGATCGACTACATCGTCGAACTCATCGGCGAGATGATCGCGAAAACGAGCATCGGCAAGCACGACGCGTCCGACCACCAGCCAATTCCGACGGCCGCCAACCCGTCCTAAAAGAGTCTTGCGTCCGGCGTCGGAAGACGGGACTTTTTTGCCTGGCGTCGGGGATTCTGTCTTTTCGCCTTCGTCTCCGCAGGTCGGACGCCGCACCTTTTGTCCCCGACTTTTTTGGCTTTTTTGGGGCGCTAAAAAAGGACTTTTTTGGGCTCCACACCAAAAAAGTCTTGAGTCGGGCGTCCGGAGTCTGGCGTCGGATGACGTAAGTGTCAGCCTGCGGCCCGGTTCGGTCTCTCCCCCTGGGCCCGCTGCCCTCGCGAGTTTTTTGGGGTGGGTGCCAAAAAAGTCGGTTCCGCCCCCATGGCGGAGGAAAAGAAGCCCTCGGCCAGGCTCAGCTGGGGCTTGGGCGCTCGTCCCTGCCCTGGATTTTTTCGCCGGATTTTTCTTGAACTGCAAGCAATTTTTTGGCATAATGGCAGTAGGCGCACGCGACTCGCCTTCGCCATTGACCTTCGCTACTGAATCGTTCCGCAGGCTCTGCCCTCGACCTCTCCGTTCTTGCTCGCTGCTCGACTGAGCTCGCCAAAGTCCACCTGGTACTCACCACGCAATTGATTGTCCCGCGACCGCCGCCCCGCCTGCCGCTTTTTCGGAGCGCAGCTCCGCCGGCTTCCGCACTGCGCACCTCGGACGCCGCACTCCGCACGCATCGACGAAACGGATCATGATGGGGATATGGTCGAAGATCGTCTGCAGGCGTTCCTTTTGCCGCTTCAACTGCTCCTCGGCCGAACTTTGAGCCGTAATGTCTCGAGAGATCCCCAAAAGACCGAGAACGTCGCCGTTCGCGCCCCGGTAGGGCGCCTTGATTGTCAGGTAGGTTCGCATTGGGCCGGCGAGAACGGGGGACTCTTGGAACGTCATCGTCGTTCCGCTTTCCATCACGAGCCGGTCGCACTCGACGATGCCCTGGGCCGTCTCCGGTGCAAACAGCTCGATGTCGGTGTAACCGAGTATCTGTTCGACCGGTTTGTCGATAATCCGCGCCGCAACTGAATTGATCCACACATAGCGGCCTTCGCGATCCTTCATGAAAATTGCGTCCGGAATGAACTCGATCACCGAACGCAGGATTGCGTGGCTCTCCTCCAGTTCCTGGCCGGCTCGGATTCGCGCGGTGATCTCCTCCGCCAGGGAGATCACGCCGCCGTGGCGGCCATCCGCCTCAACAATCGGCGTGTTGTGCCACTGGCAAGTAATGAGTCGGCCGTCCTTGGTCCGATTCTCGTTGACGCTATGCGCGTGCATGTCGCCGGACTGAACGCGGCGGAGAATCTCTTTCAGCGGAGCGCTGATCGGGAGCGGAACGATGAGATCGATGCAAGTCTTGCCGAGTGCTTCTTCCCGGGAGTATCCAAACACCTGCTCCGCCACCCGATTCCATTCGCGCACGCGGCCGTCCACGTCGAGGCGGATGTACGCCAGGGGCAACCGATCGATACGGAGCCGATCGGCCCCCCCCGTCGGTCGATCCAAAAGCATTCGACTTTCCATTGTCATGAACGTAGCCGCACGAGCGAGATGACGTATGAGAAGGTCGCTTTAACGCCGCCGACGGATGCCCGCGGACCCCGAACCTAAATCTGTCGGAAGATGATCGCAACGACGGACGCAGGCGACTGCGAGCCTGGAATTGATGTGTCACTCATTATCGCGGCGGAGCTGGTACCCAGTATTGTATCGCTTTTGCCCCGACCGCGCATGTGAGTGTATTCACCATTGAATGGGCGAAACGCTCCAATGGTGGCAATTATGAAAGGAAATTAAGCTGGCCGGCCGCAGGTTTGCGGTCTACCGCAAAAAGTTGCACCCTGGCGAGGCGCGCACGGTCGCGAGAGGGAGTTGCTGTCGTTCGGAACTGTCGTGCTTCGTCGGACAGAGATTAAGATTGCGCTAACAGCATCGCCTCCGCGGTCAGCGGCTTCGGGGAACCGTTCGCCGACTTCTTAAAATGCTCTTGGTGGTATACGGCTATCTGACCTTCCCAATCGGACGACTCTGATAGATGATGCGATTCCTCGACGGAGGGATAATTGGAGGGCGCCCGGCAAGACTTGCTGAGTGTTGGCGTCTGAGCCGAACTGCCGGGGCATCGCCAATCCCCGCTCCGTTGTGATTCTGCTTGACTGCGTCTGCCGGCCGTGCCTTCTCCTGGGCTGCGAAAGAGGCTCTCTCGTGCCAATGCTTCTCGGCGAACGAACGGATGCCTGTCTCATGAAACCAGATTTTGAAAGCTTGTTGCTCGAAAAATCCCCTGACGCGCTCATCGCCTGCACTCCCGAAGGAAAGGTGTTGTATTGGAGTCCCGGCGCCGAGGGCGTCTTCGGCTACGCGAGCGCCGAAGCCATGAACCATCTGCTCAGCGACCTGATCGTTCCGCCGGATGAAATCGAAGAAGAGCGACGGATCCTCAGCGAGACGCTTTCAACCGACCTGGTGACTTACGAATCGCTCCGCCGCAGGAAAGATGGGGCGTTGATCTATATCGATGCCTCGTGCAAGGCGATCCGTGACGCGACCGGGGCTGCGCAATTCATCCTGTTGAACAAGAAAGACGTAACGCACCTGAAGGCCTTGCGCGACTCAAAGCTGATCGAAGCCAGATTCCGCGATTTGCTCGAATCCCTGCCGGACGCGATTTTGATGGTCAACGTCACCGGGCGGATTGTATCCGTCAATGGGCAGGCCCAACGTCTCTTCGGTTACGAACAAAAGGACCTGCTCGGAAAGCCGGTGGAGGCGTTGCTTCCCCAGCGTTTTCGCGGGGCCCATATTACGCATCGCTCGGACTATTTTGCTCAGCCGCGGACGCGGGCCATGGGCGCAGGCGCCGAACTTTATGGTTTGCGCCAGGATGGCTCCGAATTCCCGGTCGAGATCAGCCTGAGCCCATTGCAGACGGACGAAGGCACCATGGTGATGAGTGCGATTCGCGACATTACCGACCGGAAGCGCGTCGAACAGATCTTGCAGGAGAAGAACGTCGAGCTCGCCAAGGCGAACCTCGCGAAAGACCGTTTCCTCGCGACGATGTCGCACGAGTTGCGGACGCCTTTGAACGCTGTCATCGGATTCACCGGAACCTTGCTCATGAAGCTGCCGGGTCCGTTGAACGCGGATCAGGAAAAGCAGCTGCGTACGGTTCAATCGAGCGCCCGGCATTTGCTTTCCTTGATCAACGACCTGCTCGACCTGGCGAAGATCGAATCCGGCAAAGTGACGCTTCACCCGGAGCCAGTCAGTTGCCGCGCAGTGCTTCAGGAGATCGCCGCGTCCCTGCGTCCGCTGGCGGACAACAAAGGACTGACGTTCGAGGTGCTTGCGCCGGTTGACGATCATGTCCTGCAAACCGACCGCCGCTCGTTAACTCAGATCCTGCTCAATTTGTGCAATAACGCGATCAAATTCACCGAGTCGGGGAAGGTGACCGTCGAGTTGAGTGTCAGCCAGATCGAGGACGACAATTGGACGACGTTCAAAGTCGTCGACACCGGCGTCGGCATTCGTCCCGAGGATCAAGTGAAACTGTTTCAGGCCTTTGAACGCATCGAACCGGCAGGCGGGCGCCGCCAAGAGGGGACGGGCTTGGGCCTGCATCTCAGCGAGAAACTGGCTAATCTGCTGGGTGGCCGGATCGACGTCGAGTCAAACGTCGGGAAGGGAACCACGTTTACGTTGAGGCTCAGCGGCTAGCGATGGCAAGACGAAAGCGACCCCGTCAGGAGTGCGAGCGCGTCGTCGGATTCTTTCGACAAGCGTTCTTGCCGCTAGGAAGATGATTCGCATCAGATGGCCCGAATCCTGGTTATCGAAGACAACGCGGCGAACCTGGAGTTGATGAGCTACCTGCTCCAGGCCTTCGGACACGCCGTGATTACCGCGACAGACGGCGAACAGGGTGAGGCCATCGCCCGCGATCGACTGCCCGCGCTGATTCTTTGCGATCTCCACTTGCCTGGCATCGATGGTTTCGAGGTCGCGAGGCGCCTCAAGAAGGCCCCTCCTTGTTCGGGAATTCCGCTGGTGGCCGTGACGGCCTTCGCGATGGTCGGCGATCGCGACAAGATCTTGACCCAGGGTTTCGACGGATACATCGCCAAGCCGATCGACCCGGAAACCTTCGTGGAGCAAGTCGAAACCTTTTTGGGTGGGATCGGCTCACGCGGATCTTCGCAGACTCAACTGACTGCCTCTTCCAGTACCGATGCCTACGATTCGAGTCGTCACACGCGAGGCGCCTTGATCCTTTGTCTCGACGACTCGCCGGTCAACCTCAATCTGCTTCGCAGTATGCTCGAGCCCTGCGGCTACCAGGTCGCGACAGCCGACACGGTGCAAGAGGCGCTCACGGCAGCCAGAGAGAACCCGCCCGATCTCATTCTGTCTGACATGCATATGCCGCATGAGAACGGCTACGACTTTCTTCGGGCGTTGAAGGCGGATGCCGAGTTGGCTGGAATTCCGCTGATCTTTATCACTTCGAGTATTGTGCGGACTCCCGATCTGAAGATGGGTCTCGACCTCGGTGCTTACAAATTCATTTCGCGCCCCGTCGAACCCGAGGTGGTGCTGGCCGAGATCGCGGAGTGCCTGCAAACGCACCGCGCTGCGAAGTCGTGATTTTCTGCTGCTGCGCTGGGAGTTTTCCCTATTCGGTCAATGCCGCCCCGTCCGGTTCTTCCGGAATTGCGGGCGGGCCCCGTGTCTGCCAGAGGGGAAGCCATACCCGACGCTGCTGTGTTGCGACCTACACTTGCGCCGGTCGTCGTTCTCTCGACAAAGGAACAGCAGTATGACCGGGACGTTCACAATTGTGCCTGACTTGGCAGCATTGCCAAACGACCGCAAGTCCGTGGATCTGCGTCGGTTAACTTCCCGGAGAATCCTGATCGTCGACGACTCGCCGAGCAATCGAGAGTTCCTCATCACGACACTCGGCTATGCTGGACATCAAGTCATCGAGGCGTGCAATGGCGAAGAGGCGTTGGCGCGGGCCCGGTCCGA
Organism: uncultured Planctomycetaceae bacterium; assembly: GCA_963752185.1. Lineage (GTDB taxonomy): Bacteria > Planctomycetota > Planctomycetia > Planctomycetales > Planctomycetaceae > DASPSM01. The sequence continues at coordinate 622,878 of CAVVXK010000002.1, forward strand.
ACATCCGGATTTGATCATCGCCGACATCCTCATGCCGGCGATGGACGGCTATGAATTCGTCCGTCAGTTGCGAAGCGATCCGGCCATTGCTCAGACGCCGGTGATTTTCCACACCGCGACTTACCGGGAGCATGAGGCGCGACCACTGGCGGAAGCCTGTGGCGTCTCATTTATCTTGCAGAAACCTGCCGGCCCCGATGAAGTGTTTGCCGTCGTCGACCAGGCCCTGGGGCTTTCTGGGGAATCTTTGCCGGTCCCACCCGAGGATTTCGATCAGCTGCATCTCCGGGTGGTCACGAACAAATTGTCGCAGAAGTCGGAGGAAAAGCGGCGGGCGACCGAAGCACTCGAGGAACGGGCCTGTTTGGCCTCGCTGACCGCGGATGTGGGACTGGCCCTCACTCGAAGCGCGACGTTGGGCAGTGACATGCTTCAACTTTGCGCCGACGCGATGGTTCGTCACCTGGATGCCGCTCTCGCCCGCATCTGGACGCTAAACGAAGTCAATGACGTATTGGAACTTCAAGCCAGCGCGGGTCGGCACCAGGACCTCGACGGCGCCTATACCCGAATCCCGCTCGGCCAGTGCGAGATCGGCGTGATTGCCCAAGAACGACGCCCACACTTCACCAATACCGTTGTCGGCGATCCCCGAGTCGGCAACCAGGAATGGGCGCGGCGGGAAGGAATGGTTTCGTTCGCCGGCTTCGCCCTGCTGGTCGAGGATCGACTGATCGGCGTCGTGGCCATGTTTGCCCGAAGCCCCTTAACAGACGCGGCTCTCGATGCACTCAGCTCGATCGCCGACATGCTCGCCGTGGGAGTCGATCGCCTGCGAACCGAGGATGCCTTACGCGAGCGTGAAGAGCAGTTTCGCCAGCTCGCGGAAAACATCAGTGAAGTCTTCTGGATGACGAATGCAGACCTCACCAAGATGATTTACGTCAGTCCGGCTTACGAGAAAATCTGGGGCCGCACCTGCCAAAGTTTGTATGAGCAGCCGTCATCTTTCGTTGACGCCATCTGCTCGGAGGACCGGCCGGCCGTTGAAAGCGTGCTTCGAGAGTCGATGGGACGCACAGAGTTCAGCAAGGAATATCGCATTCAGCGCCCGGATGGTTCGATTCGATGGATCTTGGACCGTGGCTTCCCGGTGCGTGATCCAGAGGGTCGAATCTACCGCATGTGCGGAATCGCTCACGACATTACCGACCTCAAGCAAACGGAGGAACGGCTCAAGTTCACCCAGTTTACCATCGATCATGTCGCCACGCCCGTCCTTTGGACCAATGCCGATGGACGGTTTTTCAACGTGAACGACGCGACCTGTCGTCTGACGGGATATACACGCGAGGAGCTGTTGTCGCTCTCGGTCTCCGATGTCGATCGCAACGTCCCTCGCGAAAAGTGGTCCGAGACGTGGGTTGAATTGCAGCAGCGCGGAGTGATGTCTTTCGAGTCTGCCCTGCGGCGAAAGGACGGCACCGAAATCCCCGTCAGAGTCAGCACCAATCTCTTGCGGGCAGAAAATCGTGAGTTTAGCTGCACGTTTCTTCAAGACATTCGAGAGCAGAAGCTCGCGCAGGACCGGCAACGAGCTCTGGCGGCGGAGCGCGATAGTCTCTTGCAGCAGCTGCAGCTCCAAATCGAGCGGATGCCGTTGGCCTACATGTTGTTGGATGCCGATTTCCGCGTCGTCGACTGGAATCCCGCAGCGGAAAGGATCTTCGGATACCGGAAAAAAGAAGTGTTAGGGATGGGTCCGCCGTTCGCGAAGATCGTTCCGCAAGCGTTTTGGCCGCAGGCGGAAGCAATTCTCTCGCGGACCCAGGACGGCAGTCTGTCCGCCCATTCCACCAACGAGAACATCACCAAGGACGGCCGCACGATTACCTGCGACTGGATTAACACGCCGCTCGAGTCGCCCGATGGGCGTTTCAAGGGGTTGTTGTGCTTGGCACAGGACATTTCCGAGCGCCGTCGCTTGGAATCGCAGCTTCGCCAAGCGCAAAAAATGGAGGCGATCGGCAATCTCGCCGGCGGCATCGCGCACGACTTCAACAATCTCATGACCGTCGTCACAGGCTACAGCCAGTTTGTTCTCAATCGTGTCGATCAAGAAAGCCCTTTGCGACCGGACGTGGAGGAGATCAAGAAGGCGGGACAACGCGCCGCGTCACTCACCCGCCAGCTTCTGGCATTCAGCCGCAAGCAAGTCCTTTCCCCTGAAGTCTTGAGCCTCGCCGACGTTGTCTCGAATATCAAGGAGATGCTCAAGCGTTTGATTGGCGAGAATATCGAGCTGATCGTCACGACAAGACCCAATCTGCGCCGCGTGAAAGCCGATCCGGGTCAGATCGAGCAAATCATCATGAACCTGGCCCTCAATGCTCGCGACGCCATGCCGGCCGGCGGGAAGCTCCTGATCGAAACGGACAACATCGATCTGGATGAGGCGTATTGCGGTCAGTGTTCCGATGTTCGCCCCGGTCCGCATGTCGTGCTGGCTATCAGCGACACGGGGACCGGGATGGATGCGGAGATCCAGTCACGGATCTTCGAGCCATTCTTCACAACCAAGGAACAAGGCAAAGGGACCGGACTAGGTCTGTCCATGGTCTACGGCATTGTGCAGCAAAGCGGCGGCTCCATTCGCGTCTACAGTGAACCAGGCCGCGGCGCCACTTTCAGGGTTCTGCTGCCGCAAGCCAAGGACGACACCGAAGTGCGCGAGCAAGAGTCACAGGAGCGGCCGCAGCCGGGCTTCGAGACCGTGCTGCTCGCCGAAGATGAGGACATGGTTCGCACTTTGACGCGCCGAATTCTTGAATCACACGGCTACCGAGTCTTGGAAGCGCGCGATGGCCGGGAGGCGCTCGAGATGGCCGAGCGACACGCCGGTCCTTTGCACCTTCTACTCACCGACGTCGTCATGCCCACGATGTCCGGCAACGAACTCGCGCAGCACCTGCGAATGAGTCGTCCGGAAGCCAAGGTGCTGTATATGTCGGGATATAGCGAAAATCTGGTGAGTCATCAGGGAATTCTGGATGCGGACGTGGCTCTGATCGAGAAGCCGTTTGCCGAAGAAAGCCTGTTACAGCGAGTCCGCGAGATCCTCGACGACGGCCCGAGTACAAGTTCAACGCTTCCGCATCCGAAGCGCGTCCGTGAAGAGGGACTTCAATCGTGACTGCGAACGTTTTGGTGGTCGACGATGAGGAACCCGTGCGACGGCTTGAGGCCCGCCTGCTCACGGACAATGGCTATACGTGCACGACGGCGGTCGACGTACCGCAAGCGGCGCGAAAATGCAGCAAGAAGTGTTCGACCTGGCCCTCGTTGATGTCAATATGCCGGGGTCGTCAGGCCTCGACCTCGTTCGGCACGCTGCGAACGCATACCCGAATACCGCGACCGTGATGGTGACTGGCGTCGACGACTACCAGGTGGCCAATGCCGCTCTCGAGATGGGGGCCTATGGTTACCTCATCAAGCCGTTTGAGAGTAACGAACTTTTGATCAACGTGGCCAACGCGTTGCGACGTCGTGATCTGGAGGCCGAGAACCGAGCACACCGGCAACGCCTCGAACAAATGGTCGAGGCCCGAACCCGGCAGCTGTCGGACGCCCTCGAGCGCTTGCAACAATCCGAAAGGGACGTGCGCGCGTCACAGGAGGAGACAGTCGTGCGCCTGGCACGAGCGGCCGAGTCTCGCGACAGCGACACCGGCCAACACATTCACCGCATGAGTCGTTACTGCGCCCTGCTGGCCCGCCGTTGTGGCCTGAGCCCCGAGCGCTGCGAGCAGATCCGTCTCGCCAGCATCCTGCACGACGTGGGCAAGATCGGCATTCCTGATCGCATCCTGCTCAAGCCGGGGCCCCTGACGCAGCAGGAGTTTGACATCATGAAAATGCATGTCGATCTCGGCTATCGGACTCTTTGTCAGTCGAAGTCCGATCTGCTGAATCTCGCCGCAACGATCGCGCAGACGCATCACGAGAAATACGATGGCAGTGGCTACACCTCCGGATTGTCGGGCGAGCAAATTCCCCTGGAAGGACGGATCGCAGCCATCGCCGACGCCTTCGATGCGCTCGCCAGTCATCGGGTCTACAAGCCGGCTCTTCCGATCGAGAACGTGGTGCGCATATTAAATGAGGGGCGAGGCAAAGACTTCGATCCGGTTTTGGTGGACCTGTTTCTCGGCGGACTCGATGAAGTTCTCGCAATTAAGCAACAGTATGCCGATCGATCGTCGGAAATCTGAGCAACGAACGGTCAGGAAATGACACAAACTCCCGTCATCATGCCCCGCGCTCGTCGTCGACGACGAACCCCAAATGCGGGCTCTGGTTGGACGCGCCTTGGTCAACGAGCAGATCGTCTGCGATTTCGCCGAAGACGGTGCGGCGGCTCGCAAGAAACTCGACGAGACACCGTACGACATCGTCGTGACCGATCTCAGGATGCCCAACGTCAACGGTCACGTGTTGTGTCAGTCGCTGCTGGGTAGCGCGGATCGTCCGTTGCTCATTGCGATGACCGGAGTCGTCGACCCCCGTTTGGGGCGAGATCTTCGCGCGCGCGGTATCGATGCGATCTTTGAAAAACCGCTCGATTTCCTTGTCTTCGGGAAGCAAATTCGCGCGATGATCGACAACCACACCCGATGCACTGCGGCCGTCGTCGTCGAGAATCCGAGTCGTGAACATGCCTCGGCAGGGGACCAGTCGCTCTCGGAACCTGCACGAAAGTCAACCGTTGCAATCTTGATGCAACAACAAAGACGCGCTCGCCAATTGGCGGCCCAGCTAGGCACTCCGGCAGTTAAGGTTTTTGTCGCGGAAACGACCGACGCTCTTTGCGGGTTTATCGATGCACAGCTGGTTGACTTGCTCCTGATCGAAAATGTTCAGTACGGCTTCCTCAGCGCAACGGAGGTCCTTAGTCGCCTGCAAGGCTCGCCGTCGCCACCGGAAGTCGTCGTGATCGGCGATTGCGAGGACCTGAAGGCGGACCAGATTCGGTCGCTCAAAGTCAGAAAGGTTTTTGGGGCCGACGCGACTGATTCCGATTTGGTTCACGCAATTCGCAGCGCGTTGATCAATTCGGAGCGAGCCCGCATGACGTCTCCAGAAGCTCGTGCGCTTGCCAAGTCCTTCGGCGTGCCTCCCCATTCCACTGCGATTCTTTTGAAGCTGACGCAGTATCTCGGGATGCCGCAGGGCGAGCTCCCGATTTCGGAACTGGCGCGAGACATCATGGCCGACGCGGCGACGACTGCCGAGCTGCTGCGACTTGCCAACGGTTCGAGCCTCGGCAAAAGGCGTCAGACAACGAGCGTCGCAGACGGCCTCAAGTATTTTGGGCCAGGCCGCGCAGTGGCTCTTCTGCTGTCCTCCAGCATCCGGAACGTCGAGCGAGGCCTGTTTCGAGGATTTTCGGCCGCGCTTCGCGAATGGTATCAACGTCGAACAGTCTTGATCGCCGCATTCGCGTCCGTATTCGCGGAACGGCATTTTGGGCTCTCCGGAGACATGGCTTTCATTCTGGGCCTGTTCCAGGACATGGGCATTCTGGTGCTCGCCGAGGCTTTTGGCGACCGTTACCTGAAGGTGCTTCAGCATGCTCGCGACGTGGGGCCCGTGCGCCTGCATGCGATTGAGCAACAGTATCTCCACGTTAACCATGCGGAAGTTTCCGCGGCGCTGGTCGAAATGTGGCAGCTTCCCGAGAAACTGGTGCGGCCCATTCGCGACCACCACCAAGCGGCCGAGTTCACGGTTACCTCTCACGGGTCGAAGTCGTATGTCCAGCCGATGCGCATCGGCGAGGGCTTCGCCGACCTGTGGGACAATCGGCATCCCGCGCGACGGGATGCCCTATCAACGTTCTTATCGAGTCCCGACTGCTCTCGAGATGCCGATTTTCAGGAGTCGCTGGCACTCGCCGTCCGGAGATCCTCCGAGTTTGCAGGTTTGTTTCAATTGCCGACGCCCGACGCCGTTGTGGCGCTCGAAGTTTGCCGGGAAGTTTTGTCCCACTACGCAGTCGCATAAGGTTACCGAGTCGGGGGGGTTGCACCTCGCTGCACCGCCGCCTGTCTCGCCCCATGACCCGCGTCCCGCGCCCCGACCTTCCATTGTTGCCCGACCTTCCATTATTGATTGTCCCGCGACCGCCGCCCCGCGCCGATTCTGCTCTCCGGAGCGCAGCTCCGCCGGCTTCCGCATTCCGCACCTCGAACGCCGCACCAATTTCTGCCGCGTCACTCGCACAGTTCCAGGCGCAGCGGCGGCAACGGCGCCCCCTCAACTTGCACCGAGTAGGTTTCCCCGCTGTGGAGGTTCGGCAGTGTCGTGAGCGTGCCGGTCGTGATCACTTCTCCAGGTCCGAGGGTTGCCGCCCAAGGCTGTACCGAGAGAACTCGAACCAAATGAGCTAGAGCCAAAAGGGGATTGCCCAGTGCGTTGCGCCCTGCACCCTCCGCGTGGAAATCTTTGCCCCCATGCAGCGTCACCTTGAGGGACTCGAGCATCGAGGCGAGTGAGCGGCGATCCTCCGCAGTCACGCGCCAGGGAGTTCCAACCACGAGCGCCGCATGCACGCCGAAGTCGGCCACCGCCTCGGCCGCGGTAAAACGCCACTCGGCAAAGTGACAGTTGACGATCTCGAACCCAATGGCCACCCATTCGATACAGTCGGCCAGTGCCTCGACCGAGGCCTCTCCGGGCGGAACGGACGCGGAGAGCTTGAGGACAACTTCCGGTTCCAGGCGGGGAGCGATCATGCCGGCAAGCGTTAGTCGCAGTTTTCCCTCGTGTGCGAAATGAACCGTCTGCTCATAGAGGTGCGCCCAGATCGGTGCGCTGACTTGGAACTGTTCCCACAGGGCCCGGTTGGTGAAGCCAATCTTGCGGCCGGCCGGTTTGAACCCTCGTGCCACAAGGCGCTCGTGCAGTGCATGTCCAATCAGATACGCATCCTCGAGCGAAAGGTCGAAGCCGACTTGAGAGGGATTCGCGACCAGCCCCCCGTCGTCACGCGCTTGCAACAGCCCCGCGATCAGCCACTCGCTCGCGTCGTGTCGATTCATGCACGGATTCCTTCGCTTCCCGCGTTAGCGATTTAGGTCCGGGCCGGCACGCACCGATCCAGGCGTGAGTCGCAATGGTCCGGAAATTCTACAGTGAAGTCGAAGTGTTTCCGCGGCCGTTCGAGGAAGGATTCAATATTGAGTCGTAGGGTGTGGACGAGGCCGCCTTGGCCGCCGGCCCAGCTTCTTACCGTGGTGGCCGAGAAGAAGATGGGCCGGCGCTCGCAATCAGTGGCACCCCTTGGCATCCACAATTGTTGATGTGGACGGACGACTACATTGGCGAGGCCTGCAGCGATGGCGGCCCTCCGTACTTCGCACCGTGTCCAAAACTGTCGCCTCGCGTGGACAGCGTCCAGCAATTCTCCAAAAATTCACGCGTAACTCTCCCACGTCACTCTCGTTCATGAAGGGGCACGTCCCGCAATGCAGATTGCCGAGACATTGGACTCAGCTCAGTGCGTCCACGCGGCGCCCTCGAAGCGCCGCAGTCTGGTCGCCGCCTGTCTTGCGCAGCGCGCTCCACGACGGCTACACCGATGGGCTCTATCCGATCCTGCCGGTTTGGCAGGCGCAGTTCGGCCTCTCCTACGCCGGTCTGGCCGTCGTCCGCGCCCTCTATTATGGTCCCATGGGCGGCCTGCAAGTGCCCGGCACCCGGCTGGTGCGGACTCTTTCGCCGCGTGCCGTGCTGGTCCTGTCCACCCTCGTCGCCGCGACGGGCTTTGTCGTGATGGCGTTGCCGCTGGGCTTCGCCGGCCTCTGCGTCGGTCTCGTGTTGGCGGGAGTCGGGTCCAGCATTCAGCATCCTCGCGGCTCGCTCCTCGTCACGGAGACATACGCCCCGGCAGCCCGCCGCCCGCTCGGCATCTACAATTTCTCAGGCGATCTCGGCAAGGCGACAGTCCCTGCCATCGCGGCCCTGTTGTTGCCGATCCTCGCCTGGCATTTCGTGGTCGGCCTGATGGCGCTCTGCGGTTTCGTGGTCGCCTTCGCCCTCGTGACACTGGCCCCGCGGACGATCTGGCCCTCACCCCGGTCAAACACCGTCGTGCACGAACCCGCCCGCTCCGGGTTCGCTCTGCTCATGACAATCGGCGCCTGCGATACGGCGACCCGCATGGGCTATTTGCTGTTTCTGCCTTTCCTGATCGAAGCCCGCGGGGGAACATCACCCGACGTCGGCCTGGGCCTCGCGCTGCTCTTCATCGGCGGCGCTGGGCAAAGCGACCTGCGCCTGGCTCGGCGAGCATCTGGGCGTCATCGGCAGCGTCGTCGCGACGGAGGCCGCCACCGCGCTCCTGATCGTCGTCACCCTCTTTGTGCCGCTCGCGCCGATGCTGGCCCTGCTCCCGCTGCTGGGCATCGCCCTCAATGGAACCTCCTCGATCCTCTACGGCACGGTGCCTGAACTGGCCCCGAAGGGGGACACCGGCCGGGCCTTCGCCCTGTTCTACACCGGCGTCATCAGCTCGGGCGGACTGGCCCCGATCGCCTACGGAGCGATCGCCGACCAGAGCAACCAGACCATCGGCGTCCTCGCCGCCGCGGCGACCGCCGCACTGATCGTGCCGCTGGCGTGGGGGTTGCGGCCCTTGCTGAGGCACTGATGGGCGTCCCGGAGCGGCAAGCTACCTCGTCCTCGCCCGGCAGAATCGGGAACTTCTCGGTGCGAAAGTGAATCAACGCGTTGGCGATCAGCTCGACGTACGCACCATCTGATTGAGTGTCGCGAACCGCCCGACCGATGCATTCGGGGTGGCTCCGCGTAGGCCTGTCGTACCTTTATAGGCCATGGGATGAAACGAAGCGGCCCACTTCGGTTGTCGCCGGACGGCGCCTTATAATCTGTAGTCGTCGACAGAACCGTTTGCGCTGCCTGCGCGATGGCAACTTGATGGAGTTCATTACGAATGGTCAACGTGTGCCCAGCCTGACCGTTGAAAACTATCTGAAGGCCATCTTGCAGATCTCGATGCAGAGTGGATCGGCATCGGTCTCAACGGGCGAACTCGCCGACTCGCTCGCGGTTCTGCCGGGCACCGTCACCAGCATGTTGAAAACGCTCGATGAAGCAAAGCTCGCCAGCTACACGCCGTACGCGGGGGCCGTTCTCACCGCGGCCGGGCGCAAACTGGCGATGCGGATGCTGCGCCGGCACCGATTGATCGAGCTGTTCCTCGTGAAAACCCTGGAGATTCCCTGGGACCAGGTGCACGAGGAAGCCGAACACATGGAACACGCCGTGAGCGATCGGCTCGTCGATCGGATCGACCAGTTCCTCGGCCGACCCGCGTACGATCCCCACGGAGATCCGATCCCCGCGGCCGATGGAAACCTGCGCGGCCGCTCCAAACGGGCTATCCCCTTGACCGAATGCCCGGCAGGAACGCACGTCAAGTTCGTCCGCGTCTTAAATCAGGGGCCGGAGTTCCTGCGATTTCTTTCCAATTGCGGCATCACGATCGGCGCGGTTGGCAGGCTCATGACAAACACGCCTGAGGCCGGGATCGTCCGGCTGAAACTCGACGGCTGTGCGATCGACCTTGGATATCCCGCGGCCGAGAAGTTGCTGGTCCAGCCTCGTCGAAGCTGACTTTTCCCTCCGAGCCGGCCGCCCGGGGACCTCGAAAAATTCCACGCGGCGCTTGACAATTGCCCCTTCAAATATTTTGATTAATCAAAATTATTTTATTGAGTAATCAAATTATCAGGCATGACAATATCAAAAATGCACTGCGAGAAAGGAGAAACCATGCGCCAAATCAATCGCGACGCGTGTCGCCGCAGACGCGGATTCACATTGATTGAACTCCTGGTCGTGATCGCCATCATCGCCATCCTGGCCTCGATTCTGCTCCCGGCGGTCCAGCAGGCCAGAGAGGCCGCCCGCAGAACGCAGTGCCTGAACAATCTCAAGCAAATCGGGTTGGCCTGCCACAATTACGAATCGGTCTACGGGGTCTTCCCACGGGCCTACAACGTGACGGCCCCCGATCCGACGGCGCCAGCCGGCGCGGGCATTTTCGGAGCCGGCGCATTCGTCGTGATCTTGCCGTACCTGGAACAGGAGAACGTCTACCAGGCGATCAACGCCGGCGGGACGACCAACGTCAGCGGGACGACCAACACCGGTTCGGCGCTGGCCGGCAGCAACATGCCGCCAAACAACCCGGCCTACTCCACGCACCTTGCGGTCTACCTGTGCCCGTCGTCGCCGGGAAGCCCCACGGTCGATTACTCAGCAGAGCTCGCCAACAGCTTGAATAACTTCGGGATCACTGTCACGTTCCCACCGGGCCTGATCTTTGGGCGGACCGATTATGCTCCCGACGCCGGGATGGAAGCCGACATTCCAGGAATCGCGATCAACGGCGGCGCTTCGATCATTTGCCAGCCACCGGACGGCCCGGTGCGCGTCGCCGGCGTTCGTGACGGCCTGTCGAACACGATCCTGATCGTCGAGGACGGCGGACGCCCGGGCTGGTACGGGTCCCGGGGGCCGGCGTCTGAGCCGGCCATTGGCGGCTACACACCGGTGATCGGGACCTATCAAGGTGGCGACACCGGGCCGGCACCTCAGGGAGGCGGCGCCTGGGCCGACCCGTTGAACTACATCGCGACCAACGGGTCGGATCCAAGTGGTTCGGGCATTGCGGCCGGAGGGGGATTCTTGGGAATTCCCATTGCGCCCTGGACTTGCTCGGCCGGGTGCAGCAACGACAGCGAGATCTTCTCCTTCCACCCCGATGTCACCAACATGTGCTTCGGAGACGGGTCTGTCAAAACCGTGAAGAATGGTCTCTCGATGGCTCAGATGCAGGCATTGCTCAGCCGCGCCGGAGGCGAGATCAACCCCGATTTTTGATTCGACCCCGTCCACGAAAGGCATCCTGAAATGAGAAAAGTCTTCTCCCATTCGTTGATACTCGTGAGCCTGGCCTGTGCCTCGTGCGGACACAGGGCCAACGGCCTTTATCCGGTTTCGGGCGAGGTGACATTCAATGGTTCGCCGGCCTCGGGCGCCGCCGTCTTCTTCCATCGCAAAGGCGCCGACCGCATCAAGGAACAGATGATGATGGGTATTGTCCGGGAGAACGGCGCGTTTGAACTGGTCTGCGGCTCATCGGGCAAGGGCGCGCCGCCCGGCGAATACGATGTCACGATTGAATGGAAGGATATCCCCGGCCAGATCAGGGGTCGTCCACGGCACGGTCCGGACAAACTGAATGGCCGATACGCCGATCCCAAAAACCCGCGTTTGCATGCGACGATCAAGCAAGAACCGAATCGCCTGGCCCCTTTCGACCTGACCGAGGGCTGACAGGGTGAAGCCGCAAGAGGCGTCGATCGGACTCAATCGGTCAGATCGACGCCTTTGGCGTGTGCCGGATGTGACCTCGAAAACGGCCAATGGTTTGCCGTATGGCACCCAGTAAAGGTGCGGCGACGCTCGCACGCCGTCCTTCCACACTGGACGGCAAGGCGCGCTTCGGCAAAGTCGATTGTTCCCAGATTTTCTAGCAACGGCTCGATCGAGGAAGTGCACGGATTCCAGCTTAGCATCGATCTCCCGTGTCCAAGGGATTAGAAAAGAAAGTGGCGACAATGCCGTAGTCGGTTAACACCCGTGAACCTGGATCAAATGAGCCAACAAGGTCCGCAGACACCTTCCGAACCCCGGCCAGCACGGGTCGGAGCGAATTCGTCCCGGTTCGTTTGGCGGATTTGGTGGGGCGATCGCTGGCTGCGGCTCGTGATGGTTGCCGGCCTGGTGCTGCTGGTGGTGGCGCCTTTTGCCGGGTACTGGGTCGTCTATCGGTTCACCCATTCGATCACGGACGACGCCTTCGTCGAGACGCACGTCGTCAACATTGCGCCGCAGGAGGTTTCCGGACATCTCGTCCGCTACCAGGTTCAGGAATTCGACGTCGTCGCTGCCGGCCAGTTGCTGGCTGAGATCGACCCGGTCCCTTACCGCGAGCAGGTGGCGCTGCTCGAGGCGAAGCTGGGTGTTGCGGACGCGCAACGGGCCGCGGCCGAGACGACGTTGGTGCGGTTGCGGGCCCAGGTGCCGCGGGAGATTGAAGTTTCCGAGCGGGCGCTGGCCGCCGCGAAGGCCGAGCAGTCCGGCGAGGAGAAGACGCTGCAGTTCACCGTCGAGGATGTGGAGAAGGGCATTCACGAGGCGCGGTCCGACCTGGAGGCCGCCCGGGCCCGGTTCGATCTCGCGGAAAAGGATCACACCCGCTATGCCGCGCTCTTTGCCAGCGAGGCGGCCACGCAGCGGCAGTCCCAGGAGGCGACCCGCACGTATCAAACTACTCAGGCGGAGGTGAGGGCAGCGGAGGCCCGGCTCGGGCGGGCGCTGGCCGGGGCGAAGAAGGTCGAGGCCGTCCGGCAGGCGTCGGTCGCCGCCGCGCATCAGGCGCAGAAGGCCGAGCAGTCGGTGCAGGTGACCATGACCCGGCGGCTGGAGATCACGGAAGCCGAGCGGCAGGTCGAGGTCGCCAAGCAGCAGGTCAGCCAAGAGCGGCGGTCGCTGGACGTGGCCAAGACCAGCCTGGGCTACACGCGGATCGTCGCCCCCTTTCCAGGAATCATCGTGCACTTGTACCGGCACCTGGGTGATCACGTGCCCGCGGGGACGCCCGTTCTGAGCATGTACAACCCCGAGCTGACTTATGTCACGGCCAACCTGGAGGAGTCGAAGCTCGAGGGGGTCGCGCCGGGCAACCGCGTGCGGCTGGATGTCGTCGCTTTCAGCCAGCCGTTTTACGGCCGGGTTGTATGGATCAACAAGGCGACCGGCGCGAACTTCGCGCTCGTGCCGCGGAATCTCTCATCGGGCGAGTTCACCTACGTCGTACAGCGGGTGCCGGTGCGGATTCTGGTCGAGAAGGACGAGCGCTGGCCGCAGTTGCGAGCGGGGCTGTCGGTGACCGTGTCGATCGATCACGGGCCGGGCGACCCGGAGTGGGCGAAACAGGCGGCTGATGAGATGCGCGCCCTGGAGGCGACTGTCAAACCGAGCGGGGATTGATTGGATGTCCGTAGCGCGCCTCGCGCAGCCGTTCGTGAGCGAAGTCCAGAGATGGACAAACCTCGGCACCCTGCTGGTCGCCGCGTTCGTCTACTCGCTCAATGCGCGGGGCTCCATTCTGGTGAGCGAGGTCACCATTCAGTGGTTCGGCCTGGACCGCTATAAGATTCAATGGATCACCGGCCTGGAAGGCATCGGCGGGCTGACCGCCCTGTTCGCGGGCATCTACCTCATGAAGTTGCTCGGCGCGCGTCGCGTGTTCCTCCTCGGCACGGCCTGCATGGCCGTGGGCGCGCTGGGTGAAACGTTCGCGCAGACTCCTCTGCAGCTCGGCGCCGCGTCGACGGTGCGGAGTTGCGCGGGGTTGCTGGCGATTCCCGGCCTGACCATTTTCCAGAGGCTGCTGCCGGGGCGAATTCGCTTTGCCTACTGCACCTGGCTGACCATGATCTACGGCGGCCAGGTGGTGGTCGAGCCGATCGGCGCGCTGGTCGCGTTCAACCCGTCGTGGCGGGCGCTGTACGCCGGCATCGGTGTGTGCAGCGTGGCTTTGGTCCTGGTGGAGCTGTGCCTCTGCCCCGACGACCGGCCCAGCAAGCAGCCGGACCACGCCTTCGACTTTGCCGGCGCGGGCCTGTTCGTGGTTCTGCTCGGACTCGTGCTGTTCCTGTTGTACCGCGGAAACTATCTGGGCTGGCGCGTGAGCACGCCGATCTGTGCCGCCGGCGTCGGCCTCGTGGTCGTCCTGGCCCTCTTCATCTGGCGGGAGAGGGTCGCGCCCGAGCCGTTCCTGCACCTGGGCGCGTTCGCGTCCCGGACCGTCACGCTGACGATGCTTGCCTCGGCGTTCTGGTGCGCGGCGTTGTACGGAGTGGCGATCCAATTGCCCGATTGCCTGCTCGTGCTGGGATATGAGCATTGGAAGGTGGGCTGGGTGATCCTGCCCATGTGCCTGATCGTGCTCGCGTCAATGTTCCTGGGCAGCTTCGTCCGGCATCGCGGCGCCCTGGTGTGGCTTTACCGGGCGGGCCTGGCCGGTATGACCGTCGTGGGGTTTTGGCTGGCGCGGATCGACATTTACACGCCCTGGCAATGGGTGATGGGCGTGTCGAGCTTGTGGGCCGTCTTCGCCGGAATGTCCATGTCGCCGATCGCGCAGCTCACCTTCGAGGGACAAGCTCCGGCACTCGCCGGGGCCACCGGTGCGATGAAGTTCTTCATGCGGTCTTTCAACGGCACGGTGGGCATCCTGCTGGCCGGCGTCCTGATCGAACAGGGGGCGTGGTGGGGTCTGGACTTCGTTCGCGACGCGATCGTGCAGGGCCAGGGGGCCGTTCAAGCCGACCTGCCCGGGATCCGCGACTACATGGTCCGCCACGGCAGCACGCCCGCCGAGGCCGTCGCACAGGCCGATGCGGTTCTCGACCAATGGGTGCATCTGCATTCCCAAGTCATCGGCTACCGGATCGGCCTGCGGTTCTGCGCGTATTTGAGCGCGGTTGGATTCGCCGTCGCGTGTCTGATAAGCCGACGAAAGGAGCCGAGCGTTTTTGACGCGGGATGAGGGAGCGGTCCGTGCATTGCCGAGCCGGGGGGTTGATCCCCCCGGTCTGAGCGCGATCGCAGCGCGGAATGCTTCACGCGCAGTCAGCAGCGCGTTGCACGGCTCTTGTAAAGGGAGATTTTGCCGCGACAGTGAATCCGGCCCGCGCACGTCCGGGGGGGGATCAACCCCCGGCTCGGCAGACTGGAAGCCGGCGGCAATCGCGCCCTAGCTTTTATTTCTTGGGTGGCTGCGGTTCGAAGACTTCAAAAGACGACATGACCGGACCGTCCTCGGCTGGGGGATTTATTGGCGGGGTCAGGCTTACGGATTCTTCGCCCACCACATAACTCAGCCGGGCCAGTGCCGACAGGTACTCGATTCGCGCGGAGACGTAACGCTGTTCGGCCCGGGTGGCGGCGGTTTCGGCGTCGATGACGTCGGTGGGTGTGGCGGTGCCGGCACGATATCGCTGGCGAACGATCCGCAGTGCTTCGACGGATTGATCCACGGCGGGGCGGGCCAGGGCCACCTGCTCTTGGTTGGCGACCACGCCGCGGTAGGCCAGATTCACTTGCAGGCTGATGTCGTCGAGGATGGTCTGCGTGTTCGCGAGGGCCGCCTCGATGTCCGCGTCGGCCGAACGCAGCTCGCCGCGGTGCTTGCCGCCGGCGTAGAGCGGCATGTCGACGTGCAGTCCCGCCCCCTCTTGCCAGCCCGTGATCACGTCTTCGCCGTCCGTGTGACCGGCGGCCAGGCGGAGGAAGATGCGAGGCAGGAACTCGCCCTTGGCCGCCTGCCGGCCTTCCCGGGCGGCCGCCACCGTTTGACGCGCCACACCGATCTCCGGCCGTTGCCGGGCGGCGATCTCCAACAGCTCAGCCAGCGCCCGGAAAAAGGGGGTTGCGATTCCATGTCGACGACTTCGAGCGGCCAACCGGCGTTGCGTCCCATGGCGTTGTTCATGCGGGCCACCGCGTCGAATTCGCCTTGCCGGGCTGCGACGAGGGCCCCGCGGCTCTCCGCGAGTTGCACTTGCGAACGCAGCACGTCGTCCTTGAGCGCGACGCCTTGCTGGCGCCGGGCGACCGTATCTTCCAGGACCGCTTCGGCCCGGCGGACGGCATCCTCTTGCACGCGGCGAGAGGCGCGGGCCAAGAGGACGTCGAGGTACGCGTTGGCCACGTCGAATTCCACGGTCTCGTCGGCCCGGACGAGTTGGAGTTCGGTGACGTGTTCGCGGGCGACCGCCTGCAGGTAGTGGCCGCAGGTCCGACCGAAGTCGTACAGGGTCCATTCGACCCCCACCTCGGTTTGCGTGTAGGAGCGAGTGCCCGTGCCGTTCGGCAGAATGAAGCCCTCGTTGCCGGGGATGCCCGGAGACAAGGTGGACGAGACGACGCCCGTCTGTTGCAGCAGATCGACTTGCGGCAAGAAGGGGGAGAAGGCGATTCGCTCCTGGCCTTGCGCCCTGAGGATATCGGCGCGGGCCGATCGCAGCCGCGGGCTGTTCCGCAGGGCAAAGGCGATGGCGTCGGAAAGCGTGAATTTAGTTGGCGCGCCACCGAATTCGGGCGGCGACTGCGGATTCGTCGGCGCTTGACCTTGGGCGTCCGGCTTGACGACCGTTTCGGGAGGATTGATGTTGAGATCGGCGGGAATTAGGACCCGCGAAGACACGCCGGCCGGGGTAAGCTCGGGCGGGACGCGTGAATCAGGTCGCAAGGAAGCACAGCCCACGACCAGCAGCACGAAAACCAGGGCGCAGGCTTCGCGCAAAACACGCCGCGCACCAAGGGCGGCGGGAAATGTCGGCGGCAAGATAATTCGGGCCATAAGGAATGACCCTTTGGGCGCGCTGGATTCAGCCCCAGCGGGTGCCGCGACATTCACGCCTCGTCTGCCCAAATGAGCTATTCAGAATTATCGGCACAATCGCTAGCGGCCTTTACGCGCTAGCGGCCTTTACGCTCAGCCAGGTTCAAAATCCCTGGTTCGGAATCTCAGAGACGTCGTGATCCGCAATTGTCGGCAGATTTGTGGCATGGGGCGCAGGCGGCCTTTAGAATGCGAAGAGGTGAAATTCCGTGCAACCGCCTACGTCGTCGATTCCCGCTGCTTACCTGCCGGTCGATCGGAATCTCTATTTCGCGATCCTCGCGCTGCAGATGGATTTTATCTCGCGGGAGGCTCTAGTCGCCGCGGCCATGGCGTGGACGCGCGATCGCACGAAGCCCCTGTGTGAGATCCTGGTCGCAAACGGGGAGCTGAACGCCGCGGAAAAGTCTCTGCTGGATGCCGTGGTCGATGGGCATTTGGCCGGGTACGCGGAGGAGCTACACAAGAGCGTGGGAGCTCTCGACGTGCTGGCTTTGGTCGAACGCGATCTGAACCGGATCGGCGATGGGGACATTCAAGCCGGCGTCGCGCAGCTTGTCGCGATCCAGAAGCTGGCCCGAACCGAGGCGGCCACGCTGGCCCCCGCATCCAACGCCACGGAAATGCTGCCGCCGCCGACCAACGGCCGCTTCGAACTGCTCGAGCCGCACGCCCGGGGCGGGCTCGGCGAGGTGTATCTCGCCCACGACCGGGAATTGAATCGCGAGGTGGCCGTCAAACGTCTGCAGGAGCGGCACGCCGGCAGAGCGGACTCGCGGATTCGGTTTCTCATCGAGGGCGAAATCACCGGCCGGTTGGAACATCCCGGCATCGTGCCCGTCTACGGCATGGGCATGTCGGAGGACGGCCGTCCCTATTACGCGATGCGGTTCATCAAGGGCCGCACGCTGCGCGAGGCTATCGGGCGGCTGCATTCGGGCGAGTTGAAGTCGGTGAACGAGCGGCGGCTGGAGCTGCGGCATCTGCTCAGCCGCTTCATCGCGGTCTGCAATGCGGTCGAGTATGCCCACAGCCGCGGCGTGATCCACCGGGACTTGAAGCCGGGAAACATCATGCTCGGCCGATACGGTGAAACGCTCGTCGTCGATTGGGGACTGGCCAAGGCGTCCCAACTGAACGAGGAGACGATCGCGAGCGCCATTGAGTCGACCGACACCGAAATGACCGACACCGAAAAGACCTACACGGAGCCGACGCTGGTTCCCTCGTCCCTCAGCGGTTCATCGGAGACGCTGCCGGGCTCCGCCATCGGCACGCCGGGCTACATGAGTCCCGAGCAGGCCAAGGGGGTTCCCGAGGCGATCGGCCCCGCGAGCGACATTTACTCGCTCGGCGTGACACTCTACGTGTTGTTGACGGGCCAGGAGCCGTTCGGTGGGGTCGCCGATGCCGGCAAGGCGATCGCGAAGGTCCAGACGGGCGATTTTGTGCCGCCGCGACAGGTTTACTCAGGGGTGCCGGCGGCGCTCGATGCCGTCTGCCTGAAGGCCATGAGCCTCGCTCCGGACGACCGGTATCCCTCTTGTGCGGCACTCGCCCGCGACATCGAACGCTGGCTGGACGACGAGCCGGTGGGAGCCTTGAGAGAGCCGCTTGCCGCGCGGACGTTGCGCTGGATTCGCAGGCACCGCGTGATCGCCGCCGCGAGCGGAGTCTTGGCCGCTGCCGCATTTGTGGCCGCCGTCGCGGGGACGGTCCTCTTGGGCCGGGCCAATACGCGGATTCGCGCGGCGGCCGATGAGGCGGACCGGCAGCGGATCGCGGCCGAAGCGCGACGGACCGAGGCGGTGTCTCAGCGGGAGGCGGCGACGCGGCTGCTCTATGTCTCGCAGATGAATCTGGCCCAGCGGGCCTGGGAGGAAGGCAATACCTGGCGTGTCCGCGATCTGCTTACCTATCAAAAGCCGGGGGAGAAGGAGAAGACCGCCGCCGCTAAATTAAGTGTCACGGCGTTAGCTCCCGCTGCGCCAACGGCCGCCGTCAAAACTCCAACCGAACCGCGGGCGTTTGACGCCGGTGCGGGCGAGAATGGGCAGGGTCGGGAGGAGTTCGCGGCCGACTTGCGAGGCTGGGAGTGGCACCACTTGTGGCGCGTGTCGCAAACCCAACGCATCTATTGGTACGCGTGGTGGGCCCGTCTCGCGTTCACTCCCGACGGTCAGTATTTGTTTTTCGCGGATAGTCAGCAACCGGGCCGGCTGACGAAGCGACGGGCGACCGAGAAGAGGCACGTCCGTTGGTCGCGAGGGCGTGGAGCACCGATCATCGGCGTGGCCGTCGACCGTGCCGGTGCGGTTGTGGCGGCGCTGGGCATGGACGGCACGGTCAAGCGGTGGGAAGTCGCGACGGGCATCGATCTGCCCTCCTTCAAGGTGCCTTTGCCAAAGGATTCCAACAATGTCCTGAGTCCCGACGGATCGCGACTGGCCGTCTCGTCCTGGCAGGAGTCGGCCGACGGGCGCGGCGGGTCCGACGCGATCACCATTTACTCTCTGACTGACGGCAGCGAAATCAAGCGGCTGCTAAGTCCGGGGTCTTCCATCGTTCAGATGGCGTTCACTCCGACCAGTGACCGGCTGGTGTGTGCCTCGGCGGATCGAACCGTCACGATCTGGGACGTGCACGGCGGCCGCGCGATCAGGACGCTCACGGGTCAAAAAGACAATATCAGGTCGATTGCCCTCAGCGGCGACGGCCGGACGGTCGCTCTGGGAGGTTGGAACGGAGGGCTCAAGACGTGGAGTCTCGAAACGGGTCGGGAGTTGATCTCCTTCCGAGGGCATACCGACGCGGTGACGGCGCTCGTTTTCACCACGGATGGCAAACAGTTGGTGTCGGGCAGCCGGGACATGACCGTCAAGGTGTGGGACAAAGACGGAGGTTCGGAAGTCGAGACCTTCCGCGGCCACGTGGGGGCGATCTATGACCTCGCCGTCTCGCCCACGCGCGACGTGGCCTCCTCGAGCAGCGACGGCTCGATTCGCGTGTGGGACGCGGGGAGCGTGCAGGAGCCCTGGCGACGGAGGTATCCAACCGCCGTTACGAGCGTGGCCTACAGCCCCGACGGCAAGTCGCTCGCTGCGGGGGGACCTTCGTTCGTCGAGGTTTGGGACGTTCCCAACGGGCGGAAGCAATGGACCCAAGGCGATCGGCTGGCCTTCGACGCGAGCCATCCCGAAACGTCCTCCTCCCATTGCCTGGCCTTCCATCCGGCGGGCCGGATTCTCGCGGCGGGTCTCGCCAATGGCAACCTGCAGCTGTGCGATGCGCTTCACGGTCACGTGCTGCGGACGATCAAAGCGCATGCGGGCCGCGTGACGAGCGTGGATTTCAGCCCCGATGGAAAGGTCCTTGCCTCGGCGGGTGTGGACCGATTGGTGGCGCTGTGGGACCCGGTCGACGGTCATCAGCTTGGCCTGCTCAAGAATTTCACGGACAGCCCGCGATGCGTCGTTTTCAGTCCCGACAGTAAGCTCATCGCGTCGGTCGGGGATTGGGGAGAGCCGCGGATCCAGCTTTGGAACGTAGCGACGAAACTCGTGGTGCGGACAATGACGACCCGTGGAGCGACTTATTGCGCGGCCTTCAGTCGCGATAGCCGCGAACTCTTCACCGGCGGAATCGACAGTGTGATCCGCGTGTGGGACGTGGAGAAGGGCACCGTCAAACGAGAGCAGATGGCCCATGCCGGTTATGTTTTGGGCCTCGCCCTCAATCCTGACGGCTCGCGATTGGCGTCGTGCGGAGTCGACGGTACGGTGAAAATCTGGGACGTCGCAACGGGAGAGGAGCTGCAGAGCCTCAAACCCAGCGGCGGATTTGTTTACGGGGTGACGTTTAGCTCCGACGGTTGGCGGCTGGCAGCGGGGAATTATTCCGGGCTTCTGACAGTGTGGGACGCGCGTCCGCTCACGCCCCAGCTTCGCGATGAGCTTGTCGCCGCCGACCTTATTGCCACGCTGCGTCCAAAATCTCTTTCAAAAGAGGATTTGTTGCGACGGATTCGCGAGCAGCCGGTGTACGACAAACCCGTGCGAGCGGATGCCCTGCAGATGGCCGAATCTCAATGGACCGATCGGTCGCTCGAAGAGATCTTGCCCGAGCTGCGTGCGTGGTTCGCCAAATTGCTGACGCCGCGCCATGAACGCGCCAAGAGTCAATCGGCACACTCGACCGGCAAAGGGATTCCATGAGCCGCGCTCGAGCTTGCGTCACAAGAGGGAGATGGGAGACGGCGAGGAGCTGCCGAATCAGTGCAACGGGAGTGCCACGGGGGGGGTCCTGCAACCCTATTCTGTGCCCCTTTGTCGAGAGTGATTTTGGCGGTGAACCTTGTATGTCAACCAAAAATTGTCTTGCACCAGCGCCGCGGGCGCAATACCACGCGGTGACCTGTCGGTCCATCCGCGATGTCGATTGGGCCGAATGGAATCAGCTCCGCGATCCAGAAGGCGACCTCTTCATGGATCCGCGGTATATCCTGGCCGTCGAGAACTCGATGGAATCAGTCTGCAGTTTTCGGCAGGTCGTTGTCAGGGATGACGACGGGCGTGCCGTCGCAACCGCGTGTTTATGTGCCTATACGATCGAGGGGCCGTCGCTGGCGACCGGCACGGCGCGAAAGATCTTAACGGCGATTGAACGCGTGGCGCCGGGGTTCTTTGGGCTCCGCATGCTGCTCTGCGGGCTGCCGGTCTCTTCCGGATCGAGCCACCTGCGATTTACGCCCGGCGTCGACCGGGCGGCCGTGCTGCGGCTTCTCGACGATGTCGCGCGAGACTTCGCGGCCGAGGAACGGGCTCACGTCATTCTCTTCAAAGAGTTCGAGCCAGCCGAGGCGGGTGACCTGACATCGCTCGAGGAACTGGGTCATCGGCGCGGTGATAGTCTGCCCATGAACTGCGTTCCCTCGCACTTTGATAGCTTCGAGGAGTATTTGTCGGGAATCAGCTCGGCCAAGCGGTATAAGGTCCAGCATTCTCGGAAGAAGGCCGCAACGCTCGGGCTAACGTTCGAGCACCTGTCGGGGGCGGAAGGGGCGGCCGAACTCTATACGAATGAGGTCCATAAGCTTTACGAAGCCGTGCTTGAGCGGGCCAAGGTCCGGTTTGAGACGTTGCCGGCCGAGTTTTTCCGCGAGCTGGCCCGGCAACTGCCTCAAGAGTCGTTGTTCACGTTTGCCATTCACGAGGGCCGCGTCGTCGGCTTCGCCTTTTCGCTCTCGTGCCCGGGGCGGTTTGACCAGATGTTTATGGGCGTCGACTACGACCTCAACCGCAAGTTCGATCTCTACTTCAACCTGTTCTACGAAGCCCTGGGGGCGGCTTTCGAGCGGCAACCGCGGCTGATTTACGTTGGGCAGACGACCGACGACGTGAAACACGAGAAACTGGGCGCCTATCAGGTCCCGTTGACTTTGTATGTGAAGGCTCGGCGGCCCCTCGTGCGGTCGGTGCTGGCCGCTCGATTCGAATGGTTCTTCCCGAACAGACCCTTGAAATACGCCAGATGATTTTGGAGTGCCACCCGTCGCTTTGGCGGCGGATAGGCCCGAATCCCCAATCCAAAATCCAAAATCGCAAATCCAAAATCGGCCGGGCCTACGCCCCGGAAACCGGTCTTGCGTCAAATTTGATTGTGGCCATAATTTGCGGCCCTTCCCTCGTTAGATTGTCACCTTTCGTTTGTTCGGTGTTGCGGCTTGGCCCTGGCGGCCATCGGATTTCCTCCAGGTTGTTTGCCGCAAAAAGGTAAACGCGGATGTGGTGTCCGAATTGCAAAGCGGACGTCGCGGCTGAGGTCGCTGCCGATAATCGGCGGGTGCGCTGCGCGACCTGCGGCGTCGAAATTTCCGCCTCCGCGGCGTTCACCGGACTGGCCAAAACCCGCGAGGCTCGCGATCTCTTGGAGCGCTGGGCGAGCGAACGGCGTGTCGATCCGCCCGCGCGAAGCGAGAGAATTGCTCCACGGACGTCGTCCATCAGCGATACGCCGCGAACCGGCGGGGTCAGCCTCGAAGACGAATCGGTTCCGGCGTTCGCCGCTGGACATGAAGAAAGCGTCCACACCACGGCGACCCCACAAGCAGAATCAATCCGCCCCGCTGCGATTCGCGGTGGCCATCGCGTCGATCCGTCTCAATCGCTCCACGGGCCAAACAATTCCCCGCGTCGGGCCACGCCACGGCAGGACTCGGCCCGCTTGCATCGTCAGCACGAATCCAGCGAGTCGCCGCATTTCGATATTCAGGGCAGCATCCTGGGGACGGAACGCCGGCGGACCAATTGGACGTCGATCATCGGGCAGCTCGTTGCGTATCTCGGAGTGGCCCTCTTGACCATCGGGACCACGCTCATCGTATGGAGCTATTTCGGCGGTCCGGCGAATTACGCCCCGACCGGATGGTTGACGACGACCGCCGGCCAGATGCTGCTGTTTCTCGGCGTGGTGACGCTCGTGTCCGGCGGAATGGAGCAGACGAACGAAGACGTCCGCACGCGGATCGAACGGCTCGGCGAGCGAATCATTCGCATCGAGCAGATCGCTCGCGAACAGGCACATTCCGGCCCGTATATACCGGCCGAGTATTATGGCGGTGGGGCTCCACAGGGCATCGGTGCAACGCGACAGACGGTTGACTCGCGGAATTAGACCAGCGTGAGCGATCGTGAGACGAGCCGAGGGGGATCCAGAGGGTGCCCCACCCCTCGGCTCACTCCGGCTTGCGTCCGAGGAACCGATAAAACGGGACGCGAACGAGTGGCAGATAGGGAATACGCCCGGATTCTTCGACGACGCTGACCGTGTCGAATCGGCTTTCGAGCATTGGCACGTGGTCGGCGCTCAGGTGCACGTTGTCGCAGGCGAACCAGGCCGGCCACAGCGTGCGCGTCGCCCAGCAGTGTTGCCGGCTACCGGGGCGCGGATATTTTCGCGAGACGTAAAAGTCGACGACGCCGATGAGTCCGCCCGGCCTCAGGATTTCGTAGGCGTGGTCGATCGCGCGGAACCAGTCGGGAATCATCGTCAGCGAATAGGAAAACGTCACGACGTCGGCCTGGCCTTCGGGCGGGCAAAATGTCGTCGCGTCGGCGCAGACGGCCCAGACGTTGGACCAAGCTCGGTTGGCAATGCGCTCCTCCGCCGCGGTGAGCAGCGCCGGGCAGAGATCGACGAGATAAAGCATCGAGATCGTCGCGAGGGCTTGATTTAAGTGTTCGGCGTTTTCGCCCGTCCCCGCGCCAAAATCGACCCAGACCGCGTTTGGTGGTGCTTCGATCGACTCCAAAAGCTCTCGCCGCCCGTGAAGCATGCGTGCGCGGAACGCGTCGTACGTTCTCTGTTGGGGCGCATAGAAGCTCTCGAGTCGTTCGGCGTGCGTCTCGCCCCGGACGCGTGTCGTCGTCAGATGCCAGAGCGTGCGCAAGTCATCCAAACGGGCTGAAGTCGGCATGCTACTGCTTCTCGAGTCCATGAAGGGTTGAACGACCGGCTAAACCGTGGATCCTTACGCCGGGGCGATCGAGGCGACGTGAAAGCTGCCGTAGGTCTGAACCCGGTCTCGGGTATGCAGCGTTTGCGCGAGATCCCGGTTGTAGGTGAGCAAATCACCGACGGCCGATCGACCGCGAGACGTCTGCACTTCGAGCGGATCGACAAAGTCGACGTTCAGTCCCGCGCTCCGCCAAATTGCCCGCGCTTCCGGAGCGGCTCTGTCGATGATGGCCTGCCACTCCTGCGTGAGCAGGCCGGGCGAGTTGGCGTACAGCCAATCCATATGGTCGAGCAGCACGAACCGCGAAATCTGCCCCGGATAGCGCCTCAGGAACCCGAGCAGCGTATCCGTATGCACCGCCACGCGGTCGGCCAACTCACGTCGCAGTTTCTGAAAGTTCTCATAGCGCAAATACTCGGGGCAGCAGTTGGGCGAGTAGTGGCCCGTCATGTAGACCCGCCAGAAATAGTTGTCGTAGAGCGGCAGTCGCGAAAAGACCGTCTCAACGCGGTCGATGATGAACTGGGCGATCCCGCCGGCGTACCCCGTGTCCAACTGTCGTCGTTGCGAGGGGGGAACGCCGAGCAGGGCGAAGGTCGCGTTGCGGCGCAAGAGCCATTTCAACAGCGGGCGGAACAGGGTCTCGCGCACGTTCTGCGAAACATAGATGTCTCGCTGTTCGTCGACGGTCTTGGCGGCAAACAAATCCTGCACCACGTTTCGCAACCGGCGGCTGCGACGGATATATCCGCTCGCCAGATAGGCGATCAGTCCGCACGAACCGTGAAAATAAAAACTGTTGCGACGGCTCTGCCCCGAGAAGAAGGCCGCGCCGCGGCGGTCCCAATAATTCTGGGCCGACGGCGACAATTCGCGGCGCAGCTGCGACGCGTAGACGCCATCCCAATCTTTGAGACGGCCCAGTCCGAACAGGCTGAAAAAGTGCTCGAAATCGAGCCGCCGGATTCCGGCCAGCTTGAGTTCCAATAGGGCGTTCTGCCGCGGATTCATGTCGACGGCGTGAACGTGGCCGGCGCCGGCGAGCGCGTAGTCGAGCGCATTGCAACCGGCCGACGTGATCACCAGAACGTCGTCATCCGCGGAAAGATCGAGGGCGACGCGATCGACCCGCGGATCCTCCCAGCAAGCGTTGTAGACCAGGTTGGTGCGATGAACTACGTCGAAACAGGTACGCGAGATCCATTCGATGCGCCATTCGTTCTCCTCAGCGGTTTCCGCGGAAAGTACGCCGTTGCGGATCGGGGTCGTTCGGGTGGGTTTTGCAGGACTTGGGTGTTTCGTCTTTCGCGGCGGATGGACGGTGAGTTCGGCCGTCCCGTAGTACTGCACGAGCGAGAGCGTACCGTCGCCGGCTTCGACCAGGGCCGTGCAGTGCTCGACCCAGTCGCCGGTGTTGCAGTAGAGCATGTCGTCCCGCTCGATAATCTTGGGCGTATGCAGGTGACCGCAAATCACGCCGTCGCAGCCATTTTTTCTCGCGTGATCGATGAGCGAGCCCTCGAAGCGGCTTAAGAATCGCACAAATCGCTTCACGATTCGTTTGCCCGTCGCGCACAGCTGGTAAGGGCTTTTCCCCTTGCGGCCCAGCGCCATGCTGAGCCAGCGGTTGGCCGACAGGCATTTGTTGTAGAAGAATCCCAGCGCGATCGAGATCCACTGCATCGAGGTCTCGAAGATGTCGAACAGGTCGCCGTGCGTGACCAATAGCCGGCGTCCGTCGGCCGCCTCGAACACGAATTCATCCGAGAACTCGATGAAGTCGAAACGGTCTGTGACGAATTTCAAGCCGCTGCGGTCCCGCAGGAAAGAATCGTGGTTGCCGGGCGTGTAATAAATTCGGGTGCCGGCCGCCGCGAGGTCGGAGAGTTGGCTCAGCACGCGGGTACAGGCGGGCGACCAGCGAGCACGTCGACAGAGTTCCCAGCCGTCGATGATGTCCCCCACCAGGTACAAACTTTCGGGCCGGACCTCTTCCAGAAATCGCGACAGAGCCAGCACCTGAGCATGGTTATGCCCGAGGTGCACGTCGCTGATAAATACGGTCCGAACCGCGCCAAGCTCCCATCCCTGGTTCGCAGGCATTGAACGCGCTCCGCTAATTGGTTTGGCCTGAATCCGTTCCTTGGCATGCGTATGGAGAAGCATCCGATCGAGAGGAATTGTGGCTTACGAGTGTTGGAGATTGGTGAAAGTATGTTGAATTTCCTGACAAGCTCGGCGAGTTTTTTATAAAAGGTCGAGAATCGAGCCGGCCGAGCTTGGCGCGGCCGTTCGAAGACGCGGTTTGACCAAAACGGCCTTTTATTCGACAATCGCGATCCACATAGGAGCCCGCGAAATGGCGTTCAAGCAACCGGATGACAAGGGAAAACCAGCGGCGCCGACGCCGATCCCATTGGCGAAACCGACCGCACCGGCTGCCGAAAAGCCGCAAAAGCCCGAAAAGGCGGTCAAACCGGTCGTTCGACCGAAAGTCCCGAATGAACGGCTGATGTCGCTCGACGCCTACCGCGGCTTCACGATGTTGCTCTTGGCCTCGGGCGGTCTCGCGATCACGCGGCTCGTCGAAGGTCACCCCGATTTCGTGAACCGGTACGACGGGAAGTGGTTCGGCAAACCGTGGGCCCTCTTCTGGCAAACGGCGTCATCGCAGTTGCAGCACGTTGCCTGGACCGGGTGCACCGCGTGGGATTTGATCCAGCCCTCGTTCATGTTCATGGTCGGCGTCGCGATGCCGTATTCCTACGCGAGCCGATCGGCACGGGGCGATTCCTGGGGCCGGCAATTCGTGCATGTCTTGATCCGCTCCTTCGTGCTCATCGCCCTGGGGATCTTTTTACGCTCGACGCACTCGGAGATGACCTATTTCACGTTCGAGGATGTGCTCACGCAGATCGGACTTGGCTACCTGTTCGTTTTTATCTTGATGAGTGCCCCTTTTATCGCCCAACTTGTGGCACTGGCCGCGATCCTGGGCGGTTACTGGTTCTTTTTCTTTCATCACCCGCTGCCGCCGCCGCAAGGGGATCTCGTCACCCGCTATATGACTGAAGTGCGCGGCATGAAGCCCGAGGCCTGGAACCAGTTCCCCGGGTTGGCGGCGCACTGGAACAAACACACGAACGCGGCGGCCGCTTTCGATCGCAAGATTCTGAATTTCTTCCCACGTTCCGGCCAGGCATGGGAAGGCAACAAATTCTGGATCAACGGCGGAGGCTACCAGACGCTCAATTTCGTCCCCTCGATGGCGACGATGCTGTTCGGCGTGATGGCGGGACAGCTGATTCGCAGCATGCGGACCCCGAGGCGCAAACTTGAAATTCTGATCGGCGCCGGGCTGCTCTGCTTTATCGCTTCGATGGCGATCGACACGACGATCTGGCCCGTGCACTTCGACAAGCTGACGTACTCGTTTGCGCCGATTGTCAAACGGATCTGGAGTCCTTCATGGGCCGTTTTCAGCGCCGGTTGGACGTTCTGGTTCCTGGCGCTCTTCTATTGGATCGTCGACATGCGCGGGCATCGCTGGTTCGGTTGGCCGCTGGCAATTCTCGGCATGAACTCGATTCTCGTATATTGCGTCAACGAGCTGATCGGAAACGAAGCCGGCGGCGCGGAGGCCTGGCTGCCGAAGATGCTCAAAATCCATCTGACGGCGTTCGATGCCGCGGCCCACACGTCGCTGGTCAAAATTTTCTACGGCACGGGGGCCGGCGCTCCGTTCTTGCGCCACCTGGCCGTGCTGGGGCTCGTCTGGCTGATTTGTCTCTGGCTCTATCGCCGGCGGCTCTTTGTCCGCATCTAAAAGCGACTGGTCCTATCCAACCGCGGACGTGCGGCCTTTGCGCGTCGCGACGCGCGCACCGTATTTAACGGTTCGTCCGTCCACACCGCCGCACGCTCGTCGACGTTGCCGATAACCGCCGCCGTCTTTGCAACGTGTGACCTACACTTTCGCGGCAAGTTGCGAATCGGTCGTCTTGCCCGTCGGAGAAATCCGCGGAGAAATCGGTCAAGAACAGGCCGCTTGCCGGCCTGTGGGCAAAGAGCGCTTTTTAGGGAGGCCGGGCCGTGCAGAAAGATCGAGAGCGAGTGACGCGCGCATTGGATGCCCTTTCGTCCGGGCTGGCTCCGTACGTCGAGAAGCAACTGCAAAGCGTCTATCGCGACCAATGGCGTGACGTCGTGCAGCAGAGCTTTCGCGATGACCGGTCGTCGTCCAAGGCGACTCCGGAAGAGCGCTGGGATGCGCATTCTTTGTTGACCGTGATGTGGGACCAATGGAACCGGGCTTTTCGCGGGCGCTTGGATCATGCCGAACGCAGCCTCGTCAGCGAGCTGCGGGAATACCGCAATCGCTGGGCCCACCAGGTCGACTTCAATTTCGACGACACGTACCGAATTCTCGATAGTGCCGAGCGGCTCCTGGCCGCCGTCGAGGCGGAAGAGCGTGGGTCCATCACGCGCGAAAAAAACGACTTGCTCCGGGCGCATTTCAATCAGGAGGCGCGCACGGCCTATCGCAAGGCGCAAATCAACCGACGAAAGTGGCACGACCTGACCGTGTACCTCGTGTGCGCGGTTTCGCTGGTCTTCGTGATGACCGTTCTCATGGGCGGAGCGTACTGGTTCTTCTCGGTCTTCATCGTTCTGCTTTTCGGCTATCTCGCCTACAACCGTGCGAATTCGCCGGCCCCCTTCTTCTACGGCCCCCACGAATGCATGGACTGTGGAAAGGTCATTTACGGCGAAACATGCCCTTATTGCGAAGAAAAGGAGTGGCCCGCGGGCGGCCCAAACGCCGCGGCGAGCAAAGCGGTGCGCGTCAGCCGCGACTCGGTCGACAGTTCACCGTCGCACATGGCCCGCATCTAGGGAATCGAGACAGAAAGTGATTGAGGGGGGCAGCATTGACTGGGTAGAATGGATCGTTATAGAAGGATCCGCTGAGTTTGACGCCTTTGGACAAAGGCCCGCCACATGCGAAATATCCGCGATTGACCTCCGCGGTATTTCGGAATAAGTAGCCCTCCCAGAATACCCCCATCGCGCGTGGGCTGACGCGCGAGCGAGCCCCGTCCAACGTCAATATTTTTGAGTCCGATCAACGGCTGGGAACCGGCTCATGCAAATCTTTCCGCGTCCCCACGAGAGGGACTATTCCGAAGGCGCTGCACCCTTGACGCAGGGCCGGCTCTTCGACTTCGTCGAAGACCCGATGGCCTGCATGCTCGCCCTTCGCAAGCAGCACGGCAATTTGGCCATCCTCGAGGAAGATTCGCATCGCCTGGTGTTCGTGTTCGGACCGGAGCTCAACCAACTCGTTCTTTCCGACTGCGACACGTTCGAGTCTCGCTTCTTCGCGGTTCGCGGTCCCCGCAATTCGGCCCAGCGCCGGTTGACGGCGGGCATCATGAGCATGAATGGCGAGGAGCACAAAGAACACCGCCGCATCGTCAAAGGTCCGTTCGAGAAGAAATCCCTCCCCTTTCACCACGGCCCGATCTGCGACATCACGCGGACGTTGCTCGATTCGTGGAAGGCGGGCGACACGCGCGACATGCACGTCGAGATGACGCACTTCATGCTGCATGTGACCAGTGCGATCCTCTTCGGCGTCGACCAGCCGGAATTCGCCTGGAAAATCGGCGACATGATCGACCGCTGGGTTGCCATGAATCACGACACGGGCATGGGAGCCTTCGTTTCGGATCCGCGGATCAACGGCCGCTACGACCGGCTGCTGGAATTTGCCGAAAAGCTCGAAGGTGACGTGCGCGAGATGATTCGCCTGCGCCGCGAGAATTTCAAGCCGGCCGACGACGTCTTATCGCTGTTGATTCGGGCCAACGAACAGGGCCACCAGGTGACCGACGATCAGCTGATCGGCCACGTTACGCTTCTGTATGGGGCGGCCCACTTGACGACAGCTCACACGCTCACTTGGACCCTGTTCCTCCTCGCGCAGCATCCCGAGATCATGCGGGCGCTTCACGCCGAAATTACGGGGACGATGGAGGGCGATTGCCCCACGTATAGCGAAATGACTCGCATGCCGCTCACCGAGCGAGTTCTCAGGGAGAGCATGCGGATTTTGCCCGCCTCCTCGTATTCGCAGCGCGTCTGCGGTGCGCCGACCTCGATCTGGGGCGTGCCGCTGAGCCGGGGAACGCCGGTCGTTTTCAGTCAGTATGTGACGCACCACATGCCCGAGCTGTACGCTGAACCCGAACGTTTTTGGCCGGATCGTTGGTTGAATACGCCGATTTCGCCGTACGCGTACCTGCCGTTTGGGGCGGGTGCCAAGATGTGCATCGGCGCGCCTCTGGCCATGACGACCTTGCGGACCGTGCTCCCCTCGATCCTGAAGCGTTACCGGCTGACGGTCGTTTCGGGCTCCGAGATCAATGGTCGAATCGTTTCGACCATGTTGGGACCGACGACACCAGTGCCGATGCATGTCGCACATCAGGATGGGAGGTTCCAGAGCAGCCCGGTTTCTGGAAACATCCATTCTATGGTGTATCTTCAACAAGGCGCCCAATCCCGGCTGCGCCGTGCCGCCTAGTACGGACAGTGATCATCCGTCCCCGTCAACTGCTGATTATTTGGCAGTCGAGGGATGAAGCGGACGCTTTTGCGGGCTGGCGGGTGCGGCCTCGAACGTCGGAGAGACGCACGCCCTGAGTCCGCCGCAATCGCCCTGGCACACTTCTTGCCAAAATGAAGGGCTCTCGCTGTCGTTGGAGTGGTGGAAAGGGCCATTGACCGTTCCTTGGTCCGGAAATAAACTTTTCCACGGACGGCAGTTATGTCTCGTTTGCTTTTGCCGCCGTACGAACGGAGCGGAGGCCGTGTCGATTCGGCCCGCCGACTTTGCCCGCTCATTTGACAGTGACGGGCCGCGGCACTGCCATAGTGACAGTCAGGGTTGGGTGCTATGGATTTTCTTGACAATCTCGGCGTTTGGTTTACGTCCGTCACCGCCGCCATCGAGCGTTTTATTACACTCTTGTTCGGATCGGCGAATCGGCGCCGCATCCGCAAATTCGGGTTTGAACGCGATGAGCGCGCCGGCACCCAGCGGTTAATTCCGGGCTCGATTCTGGCTCGAATCAATGCCCAAGAGGCCGACTGGGAGAAGCTGTCGGACGAAGAGCTGAAACAGACGGCCGCGAAGTTCCGTGCACGTCTGGCGGCCGGTGAAACGCTCGACGACATTTTGCCCGATGTGTTTGCCGCCGTCCGCGAGTCGGGGCGCCGCTTCCTGAAGATGCGGCATTACGACGTGCAGATGATCGGTGGTTACTTCCTGCACAAGGGAATGATCGCCGAAATGGTCACGGGCGAAGGCAAGACACTCGTCGCGACGCTGCCGGCCTTCCTCAATGGTCTGGGTGGGTCCGTCCACGTCGTCACCGTCAACGACTATCTGGCCCGCCGCGACATGGAATGGATGGGGCCGTTGTATCTCGGTCTCGGGCTCTCCGTCGGGGCCATCCAGGCGAACATGGATTCCGACGAGCGGAAAGTCTCTTACGACGCCGATATCACCTACGGAACGAATAACGAGTTCGGCTTCGATTACCTCCGCGACAATATGAAGCCGTCGAAGGATATCCAGGTTCAGCGGCCGCTCAACTTCGCGATCGTCGACGAAATCGACAACATCTTGATCGACGAAGCGCGAACGCCGCTGATCATCTCCGGCTTCGCCCACGACGACACTTCGAAGTACCCCAAGGCCGATCGCATCGCTCGCCAACTGCAGAAGGGTGTTCACTTCGAGGTCAAGGAAAAGGAGCACACCTGCAACCTGACCGACGCTGGCGTGCGCGAGGCGGAGAAGCTGGCCGGTGTGGAGAGCTTCTATACGGCCGGCAACATGGAATGGCCGCACCTCATCGACAACTCGCTCAAGGCGCATCACCTTTACAAGCGCGATGTGAACTACGTTGTCGAACAGGGTCAGGTGATCATCGTCGACGAATTCACCGGGCGAAAAATGGAAGGCCGGCAGTGGAGCGACGGTCTGCACCAGGCGGTTGAGGCCAAAGAGGGCGTGCAGATCAAGGCCGAGACGCAGACGCTGGCGACGATCACGCTGCAGAATTACTTCAAGCTCTACAAAAAGCTCGGCGGCATGACCGGTACGGCCATGACCGAGGCGGACGAGTTCTGGAAGATCTATAAGCTCGATGTGGTGACGATCCCCACCAACCGGCCGCTCAAGCGCGTCAACGCACCGGACGTCATCTTCCGCACCGAGCGAGAAAAGTGGAATGCCGTCGTCGAGGAAATTCGCGAGGTGCACGGCACGGGGCGTCCCATCCTCGTCGGCACCGTCTCGATCGAAAAGTCGGAAATGCTGAGCGAAAAGCTCGGCAAGTACGGCATTAAACATTCTGTGCTCAACGCCAAATACCACGAGCGCGAGGCGGAGTTCATCGCCCAGGCCGGGCGCGAGAGTGCCGTCACCATTGCCACCAACATGGCCGGCCGTGGCACGGACATCATTCTTGGCGGCAACCCCGAGTACATGACGTGGGATCAGCTCCGCCATCATTACGGGACGCGTCTCGACGTTCCCAAATCGGTTTGGGATGAACTGACCTCGAAAATCGGCAAAGAGGAGGGGATGGTCGACGAAGGCCGGCGCGTGGCAGAGCACGGCGGTCTTCACGTCATCGGCACCGAGCGACACGAAGCCCGCCGTATCGACTTGCAGCTGCGCGGTCGTAGCGGTCGTCAAGGCGACCCCGGCTCCAGCCGCTTCTTCCTGTCGCTCGAAGACGACCTGATGCGGATCTTCGCCGGCGACTGGGTGAAGAACATGCTCACCCGCCTGGGAATGCAGGAAGGCGAGGCGATCGAAAGCCGCATGGTGACCCGCCGCATCGAGGCCGCCCAGAAGAAGGTCGAAGAACGGCACTTCGACGTGCGAAAGCACTTGCTCGAATACGACGAGGTGATGGACGAGCAGAGAAAACAGGTCTACAGCTACCGCCAGCGGATCCTCGACGGCGGAAACTGCCGCCAGCTCATCCTGGAAATGATCGACAAACAGATCCAGCAGGGCGTACCGCATTTCCTCGAAGCCTCGTACCGGTGGGAAACCATCGCGGGCTGGGCCGGGCATCAGATGGGAATGGAAGTCGAAGCCCGCTCAATCGACGGGATGGATCGCGAGCGGCTCGAGGATCACTTCCGTCACGAGGCGGCCCGACAGGCCGAACAGGAAATCGGCGAAAAAATCGAAGAGGACCTGCCCGAAAATGCGGAAGACCAGTCGGAATGGAATTGGCTTGCCCTCTCGAAATGGGTCAACGTTCGCTATGGTCTCAACACCAACGATCGCGAGCTGAAAAAGATCGGCCGCGACGCGCTGCCGGCCGACTTGACTAGGCGGCGCTCAGGAATCGTTGAGCAAGTTCGATTTTTCCCCGCTCGACATCTTTACCGACGAAGCGTTCGGCCGCCGGTCACTGTGCGGATGGCTGCACCAGCAATTCACTCTCGAGCTCAAGCCGGAAGAGTTCGTCGATCTATCTGCCGACGATGCCGTCGCCTTGGTGCGCCGCAAGATCGAGGAGCTCTACCGCGAAAAGGAGATCGAGTTCCCGGTCGCCGTCGGCATGACCAACTTCATGGCCGAGGGCCCCGGCGGCGGTGGCGAGCGATATAACCGCGAAGGACTGATCCGCTGGGCGAATGATCGCTTCCAGGTCGCGCTTCCCGTGGACGAGGTCAAGGATCGTCCGCGAAATGAGATCGAGAATCTGCTCAAGGAGTCGAGCCGCAAGTTCTTCGTCAACGGCGAACTGATCGAAAAAACGGACCAATACCTCGGCCAAGCATATCCCAATCGCGGAAAGGACCCCCAGAACGGCGAGACCGCCTCGGACGGGGAGCACGGCCGCAGTCAGATTCTGGGCGAGCTATCGCGCTGGGCCAAGGATGAGTTTGGCCTGCAAATCGATCCACAAGAGCTCGAGCCGCTCGACTACACCGCGGCCCGCGAGCGTGTTCTCCACGCCTATGACAACCGCTATCGGCCCGAGTTATATCAAGTCGAGCGGGCGCTCATTCTGGAAATTCTCGACACGGCGTGGAAAGACCACCTGTATTACATGGACCACTTGCGGTCCGGTATCGGGCTGGTGGGCTACGCCCAACTCGATCCAAAGGTTGAGTACAAGCGCGAAGGTCGCAAGACGTTCCTCTCGATGTGGGACCGCGTCGCCCAGCAAGTGACCTCGGCGATTTTCCGGATCGAAAAGGAAAGCCCGGGATTCGTGGGATCGTTGTGGCAAATTACCGCCGTGAGCCACGCCGAGGCCGCGTCGATGACCGAGGAAGTCGCCAATCCCGAGGGGCAAGTCGAAGGGACCGGCCCCACGGTGACGGTCGTCGAGCCGATCCACAATCGCGGGCCGAGGGTCGGCCGCAACGATCCGTGCCCGTGCGGAAGCGGCAAGAAGTACAAGAAGTGCCACGGTGCCAACGAATAGAGCTGGCTGACGGCTGACGGCTGGCTGACGGCTGACGGACGGCTCGGGAAGGGACTCCCGCATGTCTTGGCTGTTTGATCTCGCGTATCTTTGCCTTCTCGCGGCCGTTTCGCCCATTCTGCTGTGGCGCATGATCGTGGCCGGCAAATACCGCACCGGCTGGGGCGAGAAGCTCCTCGGACGAGTGCCGATCCGGACGGGCTCTGCGCGCTGCATTTGGTTTCACGCGGTCAGCGTGGGCGAAGTGCTGCAATTGGAACCGGTGCTGGCCGAGCTGCGTCGCCGGTTATCCGGCGTTGAATTCGTGATCTCGACGACCACGCCGACGGGCCGTTCGGTCGCCGTGGCGAAGTTTCCGCACGATCGCGTCTGCTTTTTTCCGCTCGATTTTTCCTGGGCCGTCCGCGCCGCGATCCTGCGCCTGCGACCGACCGCGATCGTCCTTGTGGAACTCGAGCTGTGGCCCAATTTTATCTTCCACGCCCACCGCCAAGGGATTCCGCTCGCCTTGATCAACGGGCGAGTCAGCCAGCGCAGCAGCCGCGGCTATTCCCGCATCCGTCCCTTGATGAGCCGCTTGCTCGGATCCTTTGACGTCCTTGCGGCGCAAAACGAGCTTTACGCCGACCGGCTGGTATCGCTCGGCGCGCCCCGTGAGCGACTGCATGTCACCGGTTCGATCAAATTCGATCGGGTGACGACAGACCGATCGAATCCCCGAACCGAAGAGCTTCGTCAGTCTTTCCAGATTGCACCGAGCGTCCCAGTGTTTATCGCCGGCAGTACCCAGGCCCCAGAAGAGAACGCCGCGATCGATGCGTATCTGGCGTCGCTGCACGCTCATCCGAACCTGCGGCTGATCCTCGTGCCGCGGCACAAGGAGCGTTTCGACGAGGTGGCGCGTCTCGTCGAGTCCCGCGGATTGTCGCTCTTTCGGCGTAGCGGCCGCTCGACGGCTAATGGCGAGCTTGCGTCAAAGCAGCCGGTCCTCCTTCTGGACACCCTGGGCGAGCTGGCCGCCTGTTGGGGACTGGCAGACGTCGCATTCGTGGGGGGCAGCCTCGGCAATCGAGGCGGGCAAAATATGATAGAACCGGCTGGCTACGGGGCCGCGTTGCTCTTCGGTCCGAACACGCAGAATTTCCGCGACGTCGTCGAATTGCTGCTCGCGGAGAATGCCGCTCGTGTCGTTCGCGATCCGGCCGACCTTGCCAAAGCACTCGGCGAGTGTCTAGCCGATCCGGAGCGGGCCAAGGCCGCCGGTTCGCGCGGCCAACGGTTGGTTCTTGCCCAGCAGGGGGCAACGGCTCGCACGGTCGCACTCTTGGCCGGCCTTTCCTGTTTTACGATCCCTGCGGGCGTAAAAGCGGCTTGAAGAGCCAAGGTTGTGAGCGTCCGAGATCGGCACTAGAATCTTTTGGGCTGATTTCTCAGGAGAGCCGTGCATGTCGAAGCCGACGTCCAAAATGATTTTTACGAGCGAGTCCGTGAGCATGGGGCATCCGGACAAGGTCGCCGATCAAATCTCTGACGGCATCCTCGACGCCCTGTTGGAGAAGGACCCCCAATCGCGTGTCGCCTGCGAAACTCTCTGCACGACGGACCTGGTGGTTCTGGCGGGCGAGATTACTTCGCGAGCGAGCGTCGACTATGTCGGGATTGCTCGGAACGTCGTTCGCGACATCGGCTACACCAGCGACGACGTGGGCTTCAACGCCGACACGTGCCGCGTTTTCCTGGGCTTGCACAGCCAGTCGGGCGACATTGCTATGGGTGTCGACCGTGACGGCGCCGGTGACCAAGGTTTGATGTTCGGGTACGCGTGCAAACAGACCGACGAATTAATGCCGCTGCCGATCGCCCTCTCGCACCGCATTCTCAACCTCCTCACCGAGGCTCGAAACCGTAAAGAGGTCGATTGGCTTCGTCCCGACAGCAAGAGCCAGGTATCGGTCGAATACGAAGGGCGCAAACCGATCGGCATTTCGGCCATCGTGGTCTCGACGCAGCATTCCGAAAGCGTCAGCCAGGAGGAGATCGCCGATTTCGTGAAAAAGCGGATTATTCCCAAGGCTGTTCCCGATAATCTGCTCACACGCTCGACGCAATACCACATCAATCCCACCGGCCGGTTCGTCATCGGCGGACCCCACGGCGATTGCGGACTCACCGGACGCAAAATCATCGTCGATACGTACGGAGGTTGGGGTCGGCACGGCGGCGGCGCCTTTAGCGGCAAGGATCCGACAAAGGTCGATCGCTCGGCGGCTTATATGGCCCGCCACGTTGCCAAGAATGTCGTCGCGGCGGGCCTGGCCGATGAATGCGAAATGCAAATTGCCTACGCGATCGGTGTCGCCGAGCCGGTCGGCGTTTGTGTGAACACAAACGGCACTGACAAAGTCGCCGAGGACCGAATCGCGACCGCGGTTCGCGAAACCTTCCCGCTGACGCCCAGGGGAATTATCGACTATCTCAAGCTCCGCCGCCCGATCTTCCGCAAGACGGCGTCGGGCGGACACTTCGGCCGCAACGATCCCGACTTCACTTGGGAAAAAACGGACCGCGCCAGCGATTTGGCGAAAGCGGCAGGCCTCTAAACCACGGGACTCGACGGAAAAACTGCGTTCCAGGGACGGAACCATGTCCGCAATCATTGAGGATCGGTCGTTCATCCGCGGCCATAAGGACGTTCGCGTCGTTTTCGCGTCGACCGTTTGGACAGCCATCACGCTGATCGCAGCCGTCTTACTCTCGCGACGTCTCGCCGGGGCCTTTGGAACGATTCGTCCGGTCGCGCTTCCCTGCATCGCCGGGACAGTGGCGACATTTATCTCGCTGGCCGCACACGCGTTGTGGTCTGCGGCCAATCCTGCCGCCTCCGGACGAAGACAGGCAATCGCGGCCGCCTTCACGATCCTGCCCGCCATCGTGATCGCAGATGTTCTCTGGACATCCCCCTCGGCTCTCTCGGGTGGATATCTTGCTGCACTTTTCAGCTTCGCGGTGCTCGCGACATTGTTCATTCGCGACTTCGTTCCGCGTGAGAGCGAGATCGTCGAGCGGGTTGAAGGCGTCGCTTCGAGTGCTGTCGAGTCCAAGCCTGCCCTCGGCCAAATTCCACCGATAACACCTCGACCGATCGATCCTCCGACAATTAAGGAAGTCGCCCTACCGTTCGACGAGGAGGCAGGCGACGAAGCGGATCCGACGCTTTGGCAAACCATCGTCCGGCGCCAACTGACGGAGGGGTCGGAGTTCGTTGAAGGAACCGTGCGAATTCACTTCGGATCTGGCGCACGGACTGCCGTCGCACACGTTTCCTTCGTCCCGCCGCTCGCCAAAAAACCACAGGCCGAGTGCCAGGTCCTCTCCGACTTCGACGGCCGCGTGCGCATCGGCCTTTCCCAGGCTTACGGGTTGAGAATCGAAGCCCGCCGTTCCGGACTGGCTGAAGAGGCGATGGACGTTCTGGTCGGCTTCACGGCCGAAGTGCGTGCCGCTAAAAGCGAGGCGGCCTAAGGCACGCCGCAGCCAACGCGGTATCGTTTACCGCTGACTACCGTTTTGCCAAGCGGCCTCGAAGCTGTTGGCCCG
This sequence comes from uncultured Planctomycetaceae bacterium, assembly GCA_963752185.1. Lineage (GTDB taxonomy): Bacteria > Planctomycetota > Planctomycetia > Planctomycetales > Planctomycetaceae > DASPSM01. The sequence continues at coordinate 661,090 of CAVVXK010000002.1, forward strand.
CGCCGGCTTGCCGTAGTGGTAGCCCTGAGCCAGTTGGAACCCAATCTGGCGGCAAGCGGCCCCCTCGTTGGCCGTCTCAATGCCTTCCGCCAAGGCGACGATTCCCAGGTCAACGACCATTTTGACGAGCGTTTCCAACATCGACTGCCGCTCAGCCGACCGGTCGATCCCGCGGATCAAGCCCATATCGAACTTGATGAAATCAGGCCGCACCTCGACGAGCTGGGCCAAGCGGTCCTGCCCGGCCCCAAAATCGTCGTACGCCCACTTCATTTCGAGATCCTTGAGCGCCGTCTGCAGGACACGCATTTTCGATTCGTCGGTCGCGGCCGATTCGTGAATCTCGAGCGTGATGGGCTGCCGCGGGCTGAAATTCCGCAAGCCCTGCAGTGATTCGACAAGCCCGGGATCACTCAATTCCGCGGGATGCGTGTTGAGAAACAGATGTGGCGGCTTCTCGAGGCTCGAACTGGCCCGCACCGCCTCCCACCGAAACATTCGCGACAATTCGACCTGCAGATCGAGCTGTGTGGCCGCCTGGAACATGGCGTCCGGCATCTCCAGCCCGAAGACCGAGCTGCGGCCGAGCGCCTCGTAACCGACGGCCTGCCCGTTGCGGAGGTCGACAATCGGCTGAAAGGCAGGAATGACGGCGCGGTGCGCCATCAACTGATCGAACTGCACGAGTGCCAAGGCGTAGTCGCAGACGCGGGTGGCCAGCGTCCCGCCGCAGGCTTCGGATGATTGCCGCCGAACGCGAAAAGGAACGTCGGCAAACTGCACGAGATCGTTCTGCGCAAGCGCCAACTCTCCATTGATCCGCAGACCGTTGACGAACGTGCCGTTGGTGCTCCCCAGGTCCCGCAGGACGGGGCCCGCTGCGGTCTCGATGATCTCCGCGTGCAGGCTCGAAACCGTTTTATAGGCCATGCTCAAAGTCACATCCGCCCGCCGGCCTACGCGGAACGGAAATGAATAGATTGGCACATGGCGAACCGCTTCGCCCTCGGCCGTCTGTCCGCAGAGAAACCAGACCGCCTGAGTCGTTTCTCGGTCCCTCCGTGTGCGGAGAATCTGAGACCACGCCGGCAAGAACGGCGTTCGGCTGCGCAGTGTTCAGAATCGGTACGTTTGGCGAATTCGACATAGCACTCGGCTTCGCGGGAAAGGGCACGCGATGAACCGCGAAAGTATAGGGCAAGCCCATTTCGCGGCGCGGCCAACCCAATCCCAGCGGGCAAACTGTCGATTTGAACAGATCGACTTTGCCGTTTGCTCCAAAGATAGGGCCGCAGGAATGCGAAAAATCCGCCGGGCGACAAAGGTTCATCGGCCGAGACCTGCCTGTTTATGTCCTATGTTTTCGCGGTCGATTCTCGAGCGGCCGAGCTCCGCAATCGCGGGAACGAGCCGGGCTGTCCGGAGTTTTGGAATGAGTACGGGCGAAACGCATCATTTGGATTCCCCGGTCCTGGCAACGGTACTGGCCGAGGAAAACTTCTGGCCCGCCGAGCCCCGCTCATTGGAAGAGACGGGGCTCACGGAGCCGTTTGTCGAATCGCTGATTCTCAAGCATCTCCAAGTAAGTGGCACCGCCAGCGGCCGCGGCCTTGCGGATCGCATCTGTCTTCCCTTCTGTGTGCTCGAGTCGTTTTTCAGCTCGCTGCGCTCCCGTCAGCTCGTGGTGCATGCCGGGCCGGCCGCGTTCAACGACTATTACTACACGCTCACGGAATCGGGCCGCCAACACGCGCAGACCCACTTGAAGGCGTGTGCCTACATCGGACCGGCCCCCGTGCCGCTGATGGACTACGTCATCTCCGTCGAGGCCCAGGCCATTCGCGGCGAGGCAGTGCGACGAGACAAATTCGAGCTGGCCTTCCAGGATATCTCCGTCAACAGCCAGCTGTTCGCCTCGCTCGGTCCGGCGGTGAACTCCGGAGCCGGCATGTTCCTCTACGGAGCTCCCGGGAACGGAAAATCGACGCTCGCTCGGCGGATCACGATGTGCTTCGGTCAGGCAATCTGGCTGCCGCATGCACTGGTCGAGGATGGGCAGATCGTCAAAGTCTTCGACGCCTCGTATCACTCCGAAGTCCGGCGCACCGAGAGCAACATTCTCAAACGGCCGGACCACGATCGTCGCTGGATCAAGGTTCGCCGGCCCACAGTCGTCGTCGGCGGCGAACTGACCATGGACGCCCTCGAGATTCGCCACGATCCGCGAAGCAACGTCTCCGAGGCGCCTTTGCAAATGAAGAGCAATTGCGGCTGCCTCCTGATCGACGACTTCGGCCGCCAGCGGGTCGCACCCGCCGAGCTGCTCAACCGCTGGATCGTGCCGCTCGAGAGCCATCACGATTTTCTCTCCCTGTCGACCGGCAAGAAAATTCAGGTTCCCTTCGAGCAGTTGATCCTGTTTTCGACCAACCTCGAGCCGGCCGACCTGGTCGACGAGGCCTTTCTGCGGCGAATCCCGTACAAGATCGAGATTACCGACCCGGACGTGGACGAGTTCCACTTCCTGTTCGAGCTGCACGCCACGACGATGGGTATCGAGTGCCGTCGCGACGACGTCGAGCACTTGATCGCCAAGCACTATCGGCCGCACGGCCGCGCAATGCGACGCTGCCATCCGCGTGATTTGTTGCAGCAGGTTCGCAATTACTGTGTGTACAACGATCTGCCCATCGAGGTGCGGCCCGAGCATTTCGACCGGGTGGTTGCAAGCTATTTCGCGACTGTCTTGAAGTCCTGATCTCCATGGTAAGTTTGACCCCGACTGTCGGACCCCTGTTGCAAAACGAGCCGATTCCCGGCTACGTGCTGCGGGCCCGTTTGGGCAGCGGCGGCTACGGCGAGGTCTGGGAAGCCGAAGTCCCGGGCGGATTGCGTAAGGCCGTCAAGTTCGTCTACGGCCGGCTCGACGAGTCTGCGCGCAGAGCGAACTCAAATCGCTCAATCGCATCAAAGAGATCGGACATCCGTTCCTGCTCTCCATCGAACGCATCGAAATCGTCGACGGCCGCCTGGTCATCGTCACGGAACTGGCTCAGGGCTGTCTCAAAAAGCGGTTCGATGCGTGCCGTCAGGCCGGCATGTCCGGCATTCCCCGCGATGAATTACTCGGTTACATTCGCGACGCGTCCGACGCGCTCGACTTCATTCATGAGCGGCACGGCCTGCAGCACCTCGACATCAAGCCCGAAAATCTCTTGATGGTCGGCAACCATGTCAAAGTGGCCGACTTCGGTTTGCTCAAGGATTTAAAAGAATCGCTCTCGATGGTCGGGGGCATGACGGCGATTTACTGCCCGCCCGAAGCGCTCAACGGCCGGCCGAGCCGCCACAGCGATCAGTACAGCCTGGCCATCGTGTATCAAGAAATGCTCACCGGGCAGCTACCGTTCGGCGGACGCACGGCCGCCCAATTGGCCGCCCAGCACTTACACAGTCCACCGATGCTGGCCGTGTTACCTCCCGCCGATCACCCCGTGCTAGCCCGCGCCTTGGCGAAGAATCCCGATCAGCGGTTTACGAGTTGCCGCGCGTTTGCCGGCGCTGGTCGAATTGGGCGATTCAAAGTCGCACGCTGGCCGCCGCACGACGTCGAGCGGACGCCACGCCTTCCCCCGCTCGCGAGTGGCCGCGACCGAGGTGCTCAATGCGCCTGGTTTGGACTCGACTGCGACCGTGGAAGGACGTCCGGCCGCCTCCGAAATCCGCGACCTGCCGCGGGTGGTCCTGCCGGCGACGCCCGTTCGAGTTCGTCCAACCGTCGTGATCGGCATCGGCGGGACAGGAGCCCGCATCCTTTCGCAGCTTCAGGAGCGTTTGCGGACTCATTTCGGCGACCCGGCCAATCTTCCCGCCCTGCAATTGCTGCTGTTGGATACCGACGCAAAAGAGCTCTCGGCCGCGATTTTCAAGCGTGGCGGAAGCTCGATCCCCGCGGCACAAACACTCGCGTTGCCCTTGCGAGCGCCGAAGGACTATCGCGGCGACTCCGCTCGTTTCTTGCAGTGGCTCAGCCGGCGGTGGCTTTACAACATTCCCCGTTCGCTGCAGACCGAAGGTCTGCGACCGATGGGTCGCCTGGCCTTCGTCGATCATTCGGCAAAAGTCTACGACCGTCTCTACCACGCGATTCAGCTCGCCCTGAGCGAAGAGGCGATCCGGACATCCCAACAAACCACGAATTTGGAATTCCAGACCGATTCGCCCAACGTCTTCGTCGTTGCCTCGATTTCAGGAGGAACCGGCAGCGGATGCGCGATCGACCTGGGCTACGCGGTGCGGAAAGTCCTGGCCGAGCTGCAATTGCCCGACCAGCGCGTGTTCGGCATCTTGGCCCACGCGACCAGCCGCAAAACGGCTTCTCGCGATTTGGCGATCGTAAATGCGCTCGCGGCCCTGCAAGAGCTGCGGCAGTTCGGCGGTCGCCGCGGTTACTTCCCCGGCGATCCGTCCTGCGATCTTCCCGCCTTTTGCGAAAACAACGCCACGTTTCACGAGACTTATTTCGTTCCTCTCGGAAACGAATTGGGAAATTCCGAATTCCAGTCCGCGACCGATCGGGTCGCCGAGTATTTATTCCAGAATACGCTCGCGCCCGGCGTTCCCTTTTTTGAGGAATCGCGCCGCATTGCGAGCGAAGGCACGCACGAGAATTCATTGGCCGCCGATCGCGTTCGCACGTTTGGACTGGCACGGTTCGAGGCGATGGCCAGCGAATCGGGCGCCGTCGAGCCTTCACCCGTGCTGGTCCCCGAAGTCGACCACGACACGCACAGCCGGGCCGGCGATACGGAATTCTTGAAAGCCCGCGCTCCGTCGCTTGCCGAGCAATGCGGCGGCGCAGTTCCGCAACTTGTCGCGTTCGGCGGCGCCCGGCAGACCCTCGTGCTCGGGCCCTCGTCAACGGACCGCGGCCGCGTGTTGGAAGCCAATCAGGGGATACCGGCCGATTCGGTCACCGTCGTCGAACACGGCCGAAATGAAATCGTGGTTTGCCAGGAACTGTCCGAAGTTCCGATCAATCGCATCATGAAACAATTGATCGGCTCGCGCAAGGACTACGCCGAACTTGCCGACCGCCTGCACACGCGGATCGACATCGAGTGGGATCCGATTTTTCTCGTGGCTGACTGACAACGGCCGTTTCGGCTTGCTCCGCCTCCGGCTGTTTGCGACAACAAGCAGCGGATGTGCATTTTCTCCGTCATCAACCAACTTGTTCCCGAATGCCCCGTTTTCGTGTTGACCAACCGCGATGAGTCGACCGAGCGGCCGTCATTGTCTCCGCGTCCCAACACCATAGAGAATCACACGCGGTGGTTCGGCGGCAGCGACGCACGGGCCGGCGGCACGTGGTTCGGCATCAACGAGCACGGGCTTTTGGCCGCGATCACCAACCGCAAGAAAGACGCCGTTCCGCCAAATCCGCGTTCCCGGGGACTCTTGTGCCGCGACGCGCTGGGGCACAAGTCTGCACAAAGCGCCGCGAATTGGGTACTCGCCGCACTCAGGTATCACGAATATGCCGGCTTCAATCTCGTGTTGTCAACGGCCCAGGAGGTGTGGGTGATTGAAGCCGCCAATTCGGCGATCGCCACGCGGCTCGAGCCGGGCATCCATTCAATCTCCAATGGTCCGCTTCTGTCGCGAGAAGACCCGCGGGTAAATCTCGCCCAATCGCTCGTCACGCAGATGGTCGACGAAGAGTCCGATTGGCACGAGTATGTCGCCCGCTCAAAGCAGATTTGCTCGGTCCACGCGAGCGAACATGCCCCGGGAATGTGTCTGCACCGCGAGAAATGGGGAACGGTCGGCTCGACGATCGCTGCACTGACCAGCAATCCCTCAGACGCGCAATACCATTACGCGCCGGGACCTCCCTGCCGCACACCCTACGTCGATTACAGCGATGCGCTCGGAAAAATCATGTCGTGACGGCGACAATCATTCGTCAGCGGCCGTTAAACGCAAGGTCTTGGTGTGACCCGACCGAATTCACTTTGATGCTCACAAAGTTTTCTCATCCCCCGCGAGCTGTTTTACCAGATCGCCGACCACCGTTTTGGCGTCGCCGAAGAGCATGTACGTCTGGTCGCGGAAGTACAACTCGTTGTCGATCCCGGCGAAGCCTGGGTTCTTGCTGCGCTTGATCGCGAACACCGTACGGGCCCGGTCGGCGTTGATGATCGGCATGCCATAAATCGGGCACGAGGGATCCGTGCGCGCGGCCGGGTTCACGACATCGTTGGCCCCGATCACCAAGGCCACGTCGCATTGGGGCATTTCGGAGTTGATGTCGTCCATTTCCACCAGGTCGCTGTAGGGAATATCAGCCTCGGCCAGCAGCACGTTCATGTGCCCCGGCATGCGACCGGCGACCGGATGAATGGCGAACTTAACCTGGATGCCCCGCTTGGTCAGCTCATCGTACAACTCGCGAACACGATGCTGCGCCTGCGAAACGGCCATGCCGTAACCGGGGATGACGACAACGAGCGATGATTGTTCCAAGACAACAGCCGCGTCTTCGATCGTTTCGGCTTTGTAGTGCCGCTGTTCGCCCCCCGCTCCGGCAGTCTGCACCTGCCCGAACCCCCCGAACAGCACATTTGTGAACGAGCGGTTCATTGCGCGGCACATGATGATCGACAGAATAAACCCGCTCGCGCCGTCCAGAGCGCCCGCCGTAATCAGCAGTTTGCTGTCGAGCACGAAACCCATGGCGACCGCAGAGAGGCCGGCGTAGGCGTTCAAGATCGAGATGACCGTCGGCATATCGGCACCGCCGATTGGGATGATGAGCAGCACGCCGAACGCCAGCGCCAAAAGACACATGACGGGAAACGCAAAAGCCGCCCAGCCGCCGGTCGGATGGAGAATGACCGAGAGCCCCAACAGAGCGGCCAAAACCAACAGGCCGAGGTTGGTGAGATTCTGATACGGATAGGTCACCGGCCGCTGCGGGATCCACGAAACTTCCTGCAATTTGCCCGCGGCCATCAGACTGCCGGTGAGCGTCAGGAATCCCAAAATGACTTCGGCCACGATCGCGAGTGTGCGAAACGGCGTGAGCTGCTCGGTTTCGTGGTAAGTCCAAAAGTAAAACTTGGCCGCGCCGACGAGTCCCGCTGCCAGCCCGCCGAACGCGTGCGACAAGGCGGTGCGCTGCGGGACCGCCGTGAGCGAAACCATCGCCAGCGGAATGCCCGCAAGTCCGCCGGCAATCATGGCGATCAAAATCCAACCGTGATGCACGATTTGCGGTTGGATCCAGGTGGCCAGAATCGCCAGGGTCATCCCCGCCACTCCGGCCATCACGCCGCGGCGGGCCGTCTTCGGCGTGTTCATCCAGTGCAGGGAAAAGATGAACAGAACGGCCGCAACCAGATAGGCCAGGTGCTCGACGGCGCGGCTCATGGCTTCTCCGGCCGGCGCGTTTGCTTGAACATCTTGAGCATGCGGTCGGTGATCAAAAAGCCGCTCACAATATTGGTCATCGAGGCAAACAGCGCGATCGCCCCCAAAATGCGGATGCCCGGCGGGTAGTCCTTGCCACCGGTCACCATGATCGAGCCGACCACCGCGATCGCGGAGATCGCGTTGGTCAGCGACATCAGCGGCGTATGCAGCAGCCGCGAGACCCGGCCGATCACACCCATCCCAATAAACGCCGACAGCACAAACACAAACAGCAATGACCAGTAGTCGACTGGCTCTCCGCTCATCCATGCCTCCCTTGAGTGACGACGGGGACTCAATTCTGTGGATCTCGTGCCCGCGCTTCAATTGAGCGGGCCGTTTTTGCCAGGATCGACTCGCGACGGGCGCTGAGTGCGGATTGGACACCGGCCTAAACACTGCCCGGCGCAAAGTTTGCACCGCTGCTGGCGGACATCGTGAAATCGCGAAAAAAGCATCCACCATTGGTCGGTCACAATCCAAAATGCGTGGCCGACTGCCAGAAGCGTACGCGCGGTCGTCACTTTCCAAGAAAATCCGAACGCCACTCTCGGCCGCGGAACGGCGATCCACGACAAGCCACTTGCGATTCGCACACGGAGGAAAAAACTCGTGGAAGCCGATCACGCAACATCCACTCTCGAAATCACCGTGCCAGTCTCCGATGCTGGCTCGGTTCAGCCGAGACGGGCGCGCAGAATGAAAACCGCCGAGGGTCGGATGCCGCGCGAAAAGGCCAAAATCCTGCTGGTTGACGACCGGCCCGAGAATCTGCTCGTTTACGAAGTCGTGCTGGCCGAGCTGGACGAAGAACTCGTCATGGCGCACTCCGGCGAGGAGGCACTCGAGCAGCTCGAGTTACAAAACTTCGCCGTGATTTTGCTCGACGTCAACATGCCCGGCATGGATGGCTTGGAAACGGCCAAACGGATTCGCGACGACGAACGCTCGGCGCACACGCCGATCATTTTCATGACCGCGTTTGCGGACGATTTCCGCATCGCCGAGGGTTATGCCACGGGTGCCGTCGACTACATGCAGACCCCCGTCGTTCCCGAAGTTCTGCGGGCCAAGGTCAGGGTCTTTGCCGACCTGTTTCACATGACGGAGGAGTTGCACCGGCAGCGGAACGCCGAGGCGGCCCGGCAAAGTGCGGAACGCATCCGCCTGATTCTCGATTCGTCGCTCGACGCCGTCGTCTCGATCGATGAACAAGGCCTTGTGACCGGTTGGAACCCGCAGGCCACCACGACCTTTGGTTGGTCACGTGAAGAGGCAACCGGAAAGGATTTAGCCGACCCGGTCATTCCCGAACGCTACCGCGCCGCCCATCGTCGCGGGCTGGCCACGTATTTGACCACCGGCGAAGGTCCGCTGCTCAATCGGCGGTTGGAACTTGCCGCCCTCCGTAAAGACGGCACCGAGATCCCCATCGAGTTGACGATCTCGCCGCTCGCACTCTCCGATCATTACGAATTTAGCGCCTTCATTCGCGACATTACCGAGCGGAAGTCGGCCGAGGAGCAAATTCGCCACTACGCCACCGAGCTCGAACGTAGTAACCGCGAGCTGGATCAGTTTGCCTACTCGGCCTCGCACGATTTGCGGTCGCCGCTGCGGGCGATCGGACAGATGGCCTCCTGGATTGCCGAGGACCACGGAAAGGTCCTGCCCGACGAAGTCTGCCGCGATTTGGGGCTGATCCAGCGCCGCGTGCTGCGGATGCAGTATCTGCTCGACGACATGCTCGATTATGCCCGTGCCGGGCGGCAAGACGGCGATGCGAGCCGCGTCGACTGCGAGAAACTTGTGCACGAAATCGTCGACATGCTGGCTCCGCCGCCGGGATTCACCGTTTGCGTGAATCCGCTTCCGGAAATTGTCACCCACCGGGCGCCGTTGCGCAGGTCCTCCGCAACCTGATCGGGAACGCGATCAAACACCACGATCGGGCCGTTGGGCATATCGACATCTCGGCCGAGCCGCACGAGGATCAAATCGATTTCACCGTCCGCGATGACGGGCCGGGGATCCCCCGCGAATATCACGACGAAATCTTCCAGATGTTCTCGACGCTCAAACCGCGCGACGTTCTGGAGGGGAGCGGGATGGGCCTGGCCATGGTCCGCAAAATTCTGGACACGCGGGGAGGAGACATTCATCTCGAGTCGGCCGAGGGCCGCGGCGCGACATTCCGTTTCACCTGGCCAAAATCGGCGGAGGCCTGACTGATGACAGATTCCGAAGTCAGCATCTTGATTGTCGACGATGACGAAATCGACGCACGGGCCGTCCAGCGCGCCTTGCGGCAACAGCGGATTGCCAATCCCGTCTACACCGCGACCAATGGCCGGGAAGGGCTGGCGATGCTGCGCGGCGAAGGCGGGCGGGCGAAAGTGCCTCGCCCGTATTTGATCCTGCTCGACCTCAATATGCCGCGGATGAACGGCCTGCAATTTCTGCAGGAACTTCGCGGCGACTCCAGCCTGACCGACAGCATTGTCTTCGTGCTCACTACCTCGCGGGCCGACGAAGACAGGGCGGCCGCCTATCGGCAGCACGTCGCCGGGTATTTGCAAAAGCCCGACACGGGCAACGATTTTCTGCGAGCGATTCAGATGCTGGAGCGCTATGTGATCAGCGTGCAGTTTCCGCCGTCCACTGCGGCATCGGGAAATCATGGCCAACGGAACTGACAAGCCCCAAACCCGCGTATTGATGATCGACGACGACCAGATCGATCGGCGGGCCGTCCGGCGCGCTCTTGGGGAGGCCTACCAGGTCGCCGAGGCCGAAAACGGGCAGAAGGCCCGGCAATCTTTCGACTCGGCGCCCCCCGACTGCGTTTTGCTCGATTACAACATTCCCGGCACGGACACCCTCGAACTGCTCGCCTGTTTTCAACAGCACGCGCCAGTCGTGATGCTGACGGGGCAAAATGATATCGGGGCGGCGGTCGCCGCGATGAAGGCTGGAGCTGAGGACTATCTGAGCAAGAACGACTTCACCGCCGAACGGCTCGACCGGGCGATTCAGCGCTCGATCGTCAAGGCCGTTCGCCGCCGCCGCGAAAGCGAGGCCCGCGACCGCTTGCGCACCGATTACCAGTCCGAGAAGCGCCGCCGCCACGATCTCGAAGCATCACTGCGCGTCGCCCGCGATATCCAGCAGAATCTGCTTCCGTCCGGCCCTCCACAAGTCGACGGCTTCGATTTCCGTGGCGTCTGCATGCCGATCGATGAAACGGCCGGCGATTTCTTCGATTATTTTCCGATGTGCGACGGATCGCTGGCAATCGTCGTGGGGGACGTGAGCGGCCACGGTATCGGCCCAGCTTTGTTGACGGCCGAAACGCGGGCCTACTTGCGGGCTTTGACCCGCGCCAATGCGGACGTCGGTCAGGTCGCCACGCTCGTCAATCGGCTGCTGTGGGACGACGTGAACGGAGGCCGCTTTCTCACACTGTTCTTCGGTCGCCTCGACCCGGTGGCGCACACGCTGACTTATTCGTCGGCCGGTCATCCAGCTCATATCGTCCACGCGTCCGGCCGCGTGACCGCTTTGAAGAGCCATACTCCTCCTCTCGGTATGTTCGAGGATCTCGTCGTCCCTTCCAGCGCGCCAATCACCTTGGCGACGGACGACGTGTTGTTTGTGGCGACGGATGGGCTGTTCGATGCGCGCTCGTCCGACGGGACGCTGCTGGGACGTGACCGATGCATCGAGTGGCTGCTTGAATGCCGGACCGAGCCTGTCGAGAGCATTGTCGACGATATCCTTGCGGCGACGCGTACGTTTGTCGACGGGGCCGAGTTGCACGACGATCTGACAATGGTCGTCGTTAAAACCAAATAGCAACTCTTCCTCGCGACGGCCGATTGTTTCACCTATTGAGGCGATCTTGCGATACGGCTATGCTCAGCCGTCGAGAGCGAACTCACTTCTTACAGTCGTCGCGGAGGCCGATTCCATGTTCGAGCGCGAAATCCGACTCAACGGTCTCATGAACCGATTGCTCACCGGAATGCTGGCGGATATGGACGAGGCCCAGCTCCTGGCTCCGATTTCCGACGTCGGAAATCCACCGGCCTGGATCCTGGGACATCTCGTCGTCTGCAACGATTACGCGCTGCGGATGCTGGGCGGCCCGCGATTGGCTCCCGCCGAATGGCACAAACGATTCGGTCGCGGCATGTCACCCAAGGATGATCCGAATCCACTTCCCTCCAAGCGGGAACTTGTCGAGAAGCTGGCGGAGGGCCGTGAGCAAGTCGTGGCCGCCGCTGCCAAGGTCGATCCTGAGCGAATGAATCAGCCGCACAGTGTCGAACTTTTCAAGGAATCACCCCTGCAAACGCAGGGGGACATCCTGGCCCACCTGATGACGACGCATTTTGCGGGGCACGTCGGCCAGCTTTCGGTCTGGCGGCGGACCTACGGCAAGCCGCCGCTGGTTTAGAGCGGCGGCAGTTTTGGAGCGACGGCCAGCTTCGGCAGGCGTTAAGTCAGGTGCTCCGTTTCGGCGTCGCGACGGCGGCCCGAGAGCGACTGCGGCTTTCGATGCGTTCGCGCTCTTCGTTCAGCTTCTTTTCGATTGCGGCCAATTGCTCAGGCGTTGTTCGCTGCTTGGTCTTTTTGAGCATCTCCATGAAGTAGCGAATCTCTTTGGGCGAGCCGGGATAACCCGTGTTGCCGTCCTTCGGCATATCCGACGTGGCCAGCGTCTTGCCGTCCGCGTCGAGAATCGCGATCCAGGGAATGCCCATGGACTTGCTTTCGCGGAACCTCTTGATGAGCGGCGCGGCGTTCGTCATGCGGTCCTCGTCGATTTTCAGGTTCACGTAATCGGCCGCGAACAGGCTCTCGTTCTCTGCCAGAAACCGATCGAGCACGTGGCACCAGCCGCACCACGGGGCGCCGACGTGAAATAGTACGCGCTTCGAGTCGCGCTTGGCTTCGGCCAGGCCGTCGGCGAAGACTTTTTCCGCGTCCATCGCGGGTAAGGCCCACTTGGTCAAAAAGGCTTTGACCTTTTTCGGATCGTGCTTCGGACCGTCTTCCAGCGCGCCGGTCTCTTGATTGACGAGCACCTTGCCCTCGCTGTTGAGCACGGTGAGGAACGGCACGCCGTGCTGTTCGCTTTTCTTGACGTAGTGATCCATCACCTTGTGTTGCGTGTCGACGTCGACCATCACCAGCTTGTACTCATTGCGGAGGATCGTGGCGATCTCCTTGTCGCTGGCGAATAGGTCGTGCAGTTTGTAGCACCAGCCGCACCAGTTGCCGCCGTACATCACCAGCACGCGGGTGCGTTCGGCCCCGGCCTTTTTTACGGCCGCGGCGATGTCGGCCGTCGCGTCAGCCTTGGGATTGTAGATCGGATCGCGCTTGGGAACTTGCTTCTTGGCCGGCTTCGCCTTGGTCGCAGGGGCCTTGTCGGGCGGAGCGCCGAATGCCTGCGCACCGACCACAACGCATATCAGCGCGGCGATCGAAAAAACGCTTCCACGAACTCCCATCTCCCGCGATCGAGCAAACGCCATAGCGAGTTCCCTTTGGTTGAATCGACCAAGAATCGGCGCATTTTGAAAGAATTCGCGGCGCGGGCGAATCGATCGATCATCGTACCGGCCTGTGCATTCTTTGCCCACGGCGAGCGAATTAAAACCACGTCAAATACTGCTCGATTTCCCACGGCGAGACCTGCCGTTCGTAGGTCTCCCACTCTTTCGTCTTGAGATCGATGAAATCGTCCGCCAGCACGCCCAAGGCTCCGCGGACAATTGCGTCCTGCGTGAGTTCGCCAATCGCTTCATGCAGCGATTGCGGCAAGAGTTTGATACCGGTAGCTTGAATCTCCGCCAGAGATCGCTCGTACATGTTCCCCAGATTCGGCGGGCCGGGATCGAGACGCCCTTCGATGCCGTCGAGTCCTGCCGTCAGAATGGCCGCCAGGCCGAGATATGGATTGCAGCCGGAGGAGACTGTGCGATCCTCGCAGTGCCCCGGACCGGCCACGCGGATCATCTGCGTGCGGTTGTTGTCGCCGTACCCGGCAAAGGCCGGCGTCCAACTGAACCCGGAACGCGTCGAATAAAATCCCTGCCCTAGCTTGAGCCGCTTGTAACAGTTGATCGTGGGACTGGTGACCGCACACACTGCCCGCGCGTGACCGATCACCCCCGCCAGAAAATGGTAGGCCGTTTGCGACAGACCCAGGCCGCGTTCGTCGCTCTCGTCGAGGAACAGGTTCTTCCCCGTCTTGGCGTCGGCCAGGTGAAAGTGGACGTGCAGCCCGCTTCCCGTCTGGTCGGCGAACGGCTTGGGCATGTGCGTGGCGATCGCCCCGTATTTGCGGGCAATCTGCCCCGTCGCCATTTTAAAAAACGTGATGCGATCGGCCGTCGTGATCGCGTCGGAGTAGTTGAAATTCACCTCGAACTGCGAATTCCCGTCTTCGTGATCGACCTGATAGACGCCCCAGCCCAGGCCGTTGAGCGATCGTGTCAGCTCCTGCAAAAAGTCCATCGCCGGGGCCATCGAGCGAAAGTCGTAGCACGGCTTGGCCAGCCGGTCGACGCCCTGCGGATCCCAGCGGCGAATGCTGCCATCCTCGGCCCGCGTGACGAGAAAAAACTCAGGCTCCATGCCGACGTTGAACACAAATCCCTGCGATCGGGCCTCGGCCAGCACGCGAGAAAGATTCGTCCGGCAGCAATACGGATGCGGCTGGCCGTCGACGAACAGGTTCGACGCGAATCGCGCGGTGTTCGGCTGCCAGGGAAGGGGAGTGTAGGTAGCCGGGTCGATGCGGGCCAGCATGTCGTGCGAATGCGGGCCCTGCCCGGCTCCCCACAGGGCTCCGCCGGCAAAACCGGCTCCTGTCTCCAAAACGTCGTCAAGCCACGCAACCGGTACCATCTTGGCCTTGGCCGCTCCGTGAATGTCGACGAATTGCACGAGCAGGAATTCGATTCCGTCGTGTTCCAGATTTTTGCGAATCTCGCTGCGATCATGCGTCATGGGGCGTCGTTCACCTGTCGTTGGAGGAGGGATGAGCCCGACCTTCGCCTGCGGCAAGACTGGCATTGTGGCAAGAGATGCATTCCCCGGCTACGAACGGGCCTTTGGACCCTTTTCGGCTGCCACGATAGAATGAACCGTGGGACTGGACGAGACCGTGAATCAACCGCCGCCAACTAGCACCCATCGCCGTAGGATCGCCGTAATCGCGATCGTCGCCGCCGTTGGCGTGTGCGCCGCGGCCATCGGTGCTTTTCGACCGACTCATTCGCCAACGCTTCCCAGCACGAGCAACTCCGCGCAAGCACAAGGGGCACCGCTCAGCAAAGCGACGCCCAAAACGGAAACGCCCCCAGCCAAGCCCGTCGCCGACAAGCCCCCGGTCGTCAAACCGCCGGGGCCGTCGCCGCAAGGTATGGTCTGGATCCCCGGCGGGACCTTCACGATGGGCGACGACGACGGCCCGCCCGACGAAGGCCCACCGCACTCCGTCACGCTCGACGGCTTCTGGATGGACAAGACCGAGGTCACCAACGCTCAGTTCAAGGCGTTTACCGACGCGACGCATTACCTCACCATCGCCGAGCGCACACCCAAACGAGAGGACTTCCGCGGCCAAGTCCCCGATATCAACGCCATCCCGGTCGAAAACCTCGTTGCCGGCTCGATCTGCTTTAACGAGCATTTCGATCGCCGCACGCTCACCAAGGACGATCCGCTCTGGCCGTACCAGGTGTGGAAGTATGTCAAGGGCGCCAATTGGCGGCACCCCGAGGGCCCGAAATCGACGGTCGACGACCGCATCCAGCACCCGGTCGTGCACGTCTCGTGGGACGATGCCGTCGCCTACTGCAAGTGGGCCGGCAAGCGGCTCCCCACGGAGGCCGAGTGGGAATACGCGGCCCGCGGCGGTCTCAAAGGGGCGGCCTATCCCTGGGGCAACGACCTCGTACAGAACGGCAAGTGGATGCTCAACATCTGGCAGGGCGAGTTCCCCAACAAGAACGAAGTCAAAGACGGTTTCGATACGACGGCCCCGGTCGCCTCATTCTCGCCCAATGGCTACGGCCTGTTCGACATGGCGGGCAACGTCTGGGAATGGTGCAGCGACTTTTACCGGCCCGACTATTACCGCTATAGTCCGCTACGCAATCCGCCGGGCCCGTCCGACAGTTACGACCCGAACGAACCAACCTACGTCAAACGTGTCCAACGAGGCGGCTCATTCATGTGCAGCGATAACTATTGCCGAGGCTACCGGGTCGCCGCCCGCATGAAAGGCACGCCGGATAGCGGAACGTTTCACACGGGCTTTCGGTGTGTGAAGCCAGGCAAATGAGTCCATCGTCCAAGAATCAGGTTTGTTAATGCGCGTTCTCTCCGGCGTCCAGCCCACCGGGTTTCCCCATTGGGGCAATTATTTCGGCGCGATCCGCCAGCATATTGAGCTGCAGAACAACGAGCAGGCGTTTTACTTCATCGCCGACCTGCATGCGCTCACCACCGTGCACGATCCGCAGCTCCTCGAACAGTACACGCGCGAGATGACCCTCACGTATCTCGCGCTCGGCCTCGATCCAAAAAAGGCTACATTCTTTCGCCAATCGGACGTGCCGGAAATTCCTGAGCTGACGTGGCTCTTGATGACCGTCACTCCCATGCACCTTTTGGAAAAGTGCCACGCCTATAAGGATAAAAAGGCCAAGGGCCTGCCGGCCGACGCGGGGCTCTTTACCTATCCCGTGCTGATGGCGGCCGACATTTTGCTGTACGACAGCGATCTCGTACCTGTCGGGGCCGACCAGGTGCAGCACATCGAAGTCACCCGCGACCTCGCCCAGCGATTCAACGGCCTCTACGGCGAAGTCCTGACGCTCCCCAACGCCCACGTGGTCGAAGCGACGGCCAAAGTGCCCGGCACCGACGGCGAAAAGATGTCCAAGAGCTACGGCAACACGATCGACATCTTCGAGGAGCCCAAAAAGCTCCGCAAAAAGATCATGTCGATCAAGACCGACTCGACCCCCGTCGAAGAGCCCAAAGACCCCGACCGCGATTCGATCTTCGCCCTCTACTCGCTCTTTGCCACACCGGAACAAAAGGACGCCCTCGCCAAACGGTACCGCGCCGGCGACATGGGCTACGGCGAAGCCAAGCAAGCCCTCTACGACGTAGCCCTGGCCCATTTCGCCGCCGCCCGCGAAAAGAAAGCCCAGCTCGAATCCGACCCCGGCATCGTCCACCAGATCCTGAAAGACGGAGCCGCCCGAGCCCGAGCGAAGGGCCAGGAGGTCCTCAACCGGGTGCGAACAGCTTGCGGACTAGGCCAGGTCGAGCCGTAGGGCAGGCTGCGAGCCTGCCATTCTGAGCGTGCGATCATGCCCTAAGTGCGCGAGCTGGTAAGCCGTGAACCATAATGGCACGCTAGCAGCGTGCCCTACGATGTCGCCCAGCCTCCGAAAAACCCGAAACGGTTTTCGCCGAACTGTGGTACAATCTCACGCAACGCTTTGCCGATCCCGGCTCCCCTTGCGCAGAGGATTAATCCATGCCCGGTTCCCGGCTTCTTCGGACGGCTTTCCTGGCCTCAGTTTGCTCCGCGGTCACAGTTTTTTCGATGGTCCCCGCCGCTCAAGCTGGCGGAACTGAAGCCAGCCGTACGCCGACGCTCATTGGTCGGCAAGTCGCCGACTTTATGTTGCCAGATACCACCGGCAAGCAAACCGCCCTGCATGACTTTGTGGAGAAAGCCGGCGACAAAGGCGTCGTGATCGTTTATTTCATGGGTGTCGATTGTCCGATCTCCAATCTCTACGTGAAGGAACTCGCCGCCCTCGCCAAGAACTACGAAAAGCGAGGCGTGGAGCTCGTCGGGATACAGTCCAACGCTGGTATGACCACCGCCAAAGCGGCCGAGCACGCCAAGCAGTTCAAAGTCGCCTTCCCCGTCCTGGTCGACGCCGGCCAGCGGGTTGCCCAGCAGTTCGGGGCCACGCGGACGGCCGAGGTCTTTGTGCTCGATCGCCAACGAGCGGTCCGCTATCACGGCGAGATCGACGACCGTTACGGCTACACCTACAAGCGGGGCGAACCGACTCGCCGCGAACTCGGCCAGGCACTCGACGAACTCCTCGCCGGCAAACCGGTCACGGTCGCCGAGACGACCCCCCGCGGCTGCCTGATTACGCACGACGAACGTCCGGCCGGCGGGACGAAAGTCACCTATGCCCGCGACATCTCCCGCATTCTGCAGAAGCGCTGCCAGGAATGTCACCGGGCCGGCGAAGTCGCCCCGTTCGCCCTCGACGGTTACGACGACGCGGTCGAACACTCGGCCATGATCAAAGAAGTGGTGATCCAGCGCCGCATGCCGCCGTGGCATGCCGATCCCCGGTACGGCCATTTCACCAACGACCGCCGGCTCACCCAGGACGAGATCGACAAGCTTGTCGAATGGACCGACAACGGCACGCCGATGGGCGACAAGGCCGAACTGCCGCCGCCCCAAAAATTCGTGACAGGCTGGCAGATCGGCACGCCCGATCTCGTCTTCCAACTGCGCAAGCCATACAAGGTGAAGGCCTCGGGCACCGTCCCGTACATGTATTTCGTGGTCCACACGCACCTCAAAGAGGACGTCTGGATTCAAGCGGCCGAAGCCCGCCCGGGCAACCCGGCCGTCGTGCACCACATCATCGTATTCTTCCGCGACCCGAACGGTGGCGATGAAGGTTTCAACGACCATCATCTGTGCGGCACGGCCCCCGGCGACCCGCCGCTGGTGCTGCCGCCCGGCGTCGCCCGCCGCTTGCCGAAAGGCTCCGACCTCGTCTTCCAGATGCACTACACGCCCAATGGCAAAGAGACGACCGACCAATCAAGAGTAGGCCTGATCCTTTACAAGGGCCCGCACGGCGAGAAAACGCCGCAATTGTCCGCCCGCACCAAGGGCGTGATGAATACGCAGTTCCAGATTCCGCCCCACGACCCGAGCTACAAGGTCGAGTCGGACTTCGAGTTCACCGACAACGCCACGATCTACCAGCTCATGCCCCACATGCACTGGCGCGGCAAGGACTTCCTCTACGAGCTGCAATTCCCCAACGGCATCAAGCAGACGCTCCTCTCGGTGCCGCAGTACGACTTCGGCTGGCAGAACACCTACCGCCTCGAGCAACCAGTGGCCGTGCCGAAGGGCACCACGCTGCACTGCATCGCCCACTTCGACAACTCGAAGGACAACCCGGCCAACCCCGACCCGAAAAAGGCCGTCCGCTGGGGCGACCAGACGTGGGAAGAGATGATGATCGGCTGGGTGACGTACTCGTGGAAGGACGACGCGAAGCACGAAGGCGAATGAACTCGTGGGGCAGGCAGGCTGCCAGCCTGCCGGTCCAATCGCCGGACCCTCAGAGGCAGGCTCGCATAGCAGCCTGCCCCACGACGCGCTTCAAAACGTCATACACAGGGTCCCGCCGTCCACGACGATCGCCTGGCCGGTGATGTAGCTCCCTGCATCGCTGGCGAGCAACAGTGCCGGGCCGGCGAGTTCTTTCGGATCCCCCCAGCGGCCAACGGCCGTCCGTTTGGCGAAGACGGCTTTCTCTTCCGCGCTTAATAACTTGCCGGGGAGATCGGTGAGAAACGGGCCGGGGGCAATGCAATTCGCAGTGATGCCGTAGGGGCCGAGTTCCAGCGCGTTTGCGCGAGCCAAGCCGAGCAGCGCCGACTTGGTGGCTGAATAGACGTCGCGGCCAGCTTTCGAGGCCAGGCCCATGATCGAGGAGATGTAGATCACGCGGCCCCATTTGCGGGTCTTCATCTGCGGCACCACGGCCCGGGTGAGAGCCATGCACGACGACAGATTCAACTCGATAATGCGGTCCCAGTTGGCGTCGGTGATTTTGTCGATCTCTTCGGGGACGTTCGAGCCCGCGTTGTTGACGACAATGTCGACGTGGCCGAACTCGGCGAGCGCCGCCTTGGCGAGCCGGTCGGCCTCGCTGCGCTTGCACATGTCGGCGACCACGTACTTGCCCTTCGCCTCGGTGCCGGCCAGAATTTCGGTGAGGGCCGACTTCAATTCGTCTTCGTGCCGGCTGGAAATCACCACGTTGGCCCCGGCCTCGGCGAAGGCCCGCGACATGGCTTTGCCCAGGCCTTTGCTTCCCCCAGTCACCAGAGCCACTCGGCCCGTCAGATCGAACAGCGAATTCTTCATGATTGCCTCTCCCTTTGGTGTCGCCTCGCCCAGTTTTAACAGCCCGGCCGCGGCACAAGAAGGTAGGGGGGTGAAGACAAGAATTTTGAACAGGAGTTAACAGAGGCAACGGAGAAAAAGCGAATGCAATACGTCCGCCCCTCCGATCGAATCCCCCAGTTTTTGCGGCCCAAGAGTCCTCACAGTGCCAATTCTTGAACCTCGTGGATGAAACGTGACCGGACTATTTCGGTTTTTCCTGACCGTCCACGGTGTAGAATTGGCGTGAAGCAAGAGAGTGGGCGCACCGATGGGAAGTCGGCATTCGACTCTTCCCGTCTTCTTGGTGCCTTGATGTCTTGGTGGTAAGTAGAATCTTGCCTAGTCGGTAAAGTCGGATTTCACCACCAAGTCACCAAGACACCAAGGAAAGACGTAAGAAGAGGCCAAGTCCGTCGAACTTCGAGGACGGATGCAAAGGGACATGGCCAACCATTCACCAGGCCAGCGGCAGGTTTCGACCGGGATCGTGGCGTTGATCCTGGCCGGGTCGCTGTTTGCGCTGTGGTGGTTCGCCTACGAGCCGGCTCCGGTCGTCGTCGAAGAGCCGCCGGAGCCGCCTTCGCTTGCCGAGGCCAAGGTCGAACTGCCGCCCGGGTTGTCGAAGGCCGATTTCTATCGGCAGGACATTCTTCCCCTCCTGGAAAAATCGCAGCAGCGGAATCGGGAGAGTGCCGACCAGGCCGCGACCCGCTTGCGCGAGGAGTTTGCGCGGTTTAAGGCGGGCATTCCCGATTTTGTCGACGATGTCGCCTCGCTCAGCACGCGGTGGCACATGCTGCAGGGAATGACCGCCGACAAGTGGGTCAATTACTGGAAAGAGTCTGACGATCCGAATTCCGAACAGGTCAAGCAGTTGATGCTGGCCAAGTTCCGCTCGCACATCATGTCGGAAGACGCACTGCAAAAGGCCGTGCAGTCGGCTGTGGCCCAGTTTCGCGACGACGTAACGGCCAATCGCAACCAGTTCCTGCTCGAAGCCAAGGTGGCCCTTTCGACGCGGGACGTGCGGCTCGATTTCCCGAAGCCCGCGCTGGGCGCGTTTCAGAAGGCGTTCGATGCGTCGGTGAACAAGACGGTCAGCCAGCAAGCCAGCAGCTCGCTGATCAACGGCGTCGCGGCCCTCGTCGGCAGCACGGTCGCGGGCGTTGCGGGCGAGCAGTTGGTTGCCTACGTCATTCGGATCATGGGGTCGGAAGCGGTCGCAGCGGGCGTCGAAGCGGCAACGGCCGGCGGCTCGAGCATGGCCAGCGGCGGCGCGGTCGGCGCCACCTCCGGCTGGCTCGGCGGACCGCTCGGTGCCGTGATCGGCGTGGGGACTGGACTCGCGGTGGGAGCCGTCGTCGACTGGTGGGTGACGGCCAAGTTCAAGGCGAATCTGACCGAGGAACTGAGGACGTATCTCGATCATCTCGAACACGATCTACTCGAAAACACCCCGGCCAGCGACAGCCACGGAGCCAGCATCGGCCTCCGTGAAACGCTGCGTCACGCGGCCGACAGGCTGTATGACGTCGAACGCGATGCCGTGCTCAACGCTTTAGCGGAGGCAACTTGATGAGATCCTCTAGAAAGTCTCTCGGGAACACGGGGCTCGCCTGCGACGCCGTCAAGCCTGTTCTGGGTGCCACGCCCACGGCTTTGCGTGGGCGTGCGAATCCGTTTGACGTTCGAAGACACGCCCACGCAAAGCCGTGGGCGTGGCACCCCGCGCTGGTAATGGTTCTCACGACCGTCCTGGTCACCTCCGCAGTTCCGGCCCGCGCTCAAGAAGCCACTCTGGCTCGGACGGCTGCGAAAGAGGTGCTCGAGATCCTGAGCACCCAGGCCGAAAAGCAAGGCGTCAAGACAGCGGCCCAGTCGTTGGCCGAGTTCGGCGGCGAGGCGGCCGTCCGGCAAACGATGGAGCAAGTCGCCCGCGAAACGGGCGAAGAGGGGGTCGTAAACGTCGTACGGCTCAGCAAGTCGTACGGCATCGACGCCGTGAAGGCGGCCAAAGTCGCGCCCAAGCTGACGGCCAACTTCGTCGACCGCGTCTCTCCTGAACTCGCGCCGGGAGCCCTCCGTGCGCTGGCCCGCCCGGAAGAACGGGCCGTGCTGACCAAGCTCGACTCCGAGTTGGTGCCCGGCGCGCTCGAAGCGGCAGCCCGCCATCCGGGCGTGGGTGCCGAAGTCGTCGACAAGCTCGGCGTCGCCGGCGTCCGCGCCAGCCAGCGGTTCGACACGGATGCCATGATTCAACTCGCCCGCTCGCCCGACGCAGCTCGAGTCGCTGCACTCCCCGTTTCCGAGCGCAAAGGGGTGATCACGGCGATCACGAACTTCATCGAGAAGCATCCCAAAACGGTGCTCGGTGCAGCCGGGCTGGGGCTGTTTGTGACCTACAAGGACGACATTCTCGGCGGCAAGGGCGAGATTGTAATCGGCCCCGACGGCAAACCGATGTACGTCCCGGCAACAGGCATTGCCGAGCGCGTGACAAATCGCACGCTGGTCTGGGTGCTGCCCGTTGTCGCAGGAATCGTCGGCTTGTGGGGGGCGAACAAGCTCTATTGGGCCTGGCGCTGGTCAAAGCTCTCGCACGCAGTAAGAACGGCCGGCATTACCGAGTCAAAGCTCAATCAGTCGTAATTCCGCGAACGGGATACGATCTCCGGCCGCGCGGATCCGCTTGATGTTCGAAGTCCCGCCGGCCTTTCTCCCCATTCCCCTCAAGGGAGATAAGTGAGGGGGCGAGCGATAAACGACTCGCATTTCATTGAGCGCCAAACGAAAAAGGGCTAACGGCGCGGCTATGGAATCATTAAAATATCGGTGCAATTCCGTACCGCGACCGTCTGAGAGTCTGCGTGACTCACGGCAAGTTTCCAATCAATGACGACCGCTGATGCCCCCGCTTCACGCCCCGCGATCAAGTCGCTCACTTCGATGATGTTTTCCTTTTCTCCCGAACGACAAGAGCTTTTCGCGCGGCTGTCGGGTGACTACAACCCGATTCACATGGATCGCGTCGCTTGTCGCCGGTTGATTCATGGGCAGCCGGTCGTGCATGGCGTCCACGGCCTGTTGTGGGCGTTGAACGGCTGGCTTGAAACGGAAGTTAACCGCATTCGAGTCACCCGATTGTCCGTTAAGTTCAGGTCTCCCTGCTTCGTGGGCAAAGTCCCCCAAGTGGCTGTGACTTCGCAGGGGGATCGGGCCGCCAAATTGGCTGTTATGGTCGACGGCTCCAAGATGCTTGTCGCGACCGTCGAATGGCAGGGAGGGACAACAGCGGATCTCCCTATTCCTGCCTCGAGTACTGAGGAAGTGGTTTGCCGTCGTCCCTCGCTGTCCGAGATGCGGCAGTTGAGCGGCGAGATTCCGCTCGTTCTCGATCGACCGCTGACAAAGGTCCTGTTTCCCAACGTCGAGCGCTGCCTGGCAGCGGAACAGGTCGCCGTGCTCCTGGCGACGAGCCGACTCGTGGGAATGGAGGTGCCGGGTCGAAATTCGATTTTTGGCGGAATGGAGCTTGAGGCGCTTGAAAATTCCCAGCAGCCGCTCCTCACTTATCGGGTCAAAGGCTACGACGCGCGGTTATCTCTCGTGACCATCAGGGTCGACGGCCCGGGTCTGTCGGGCTTCGTCTCCGCCTTGCTGAGGCCCGAGCCGAAGCGACAAAGGACGCCTGACGGCCTTCGCAAACTGGTGCCGGCTGCCCTGTTTCGCGGTGAGCGGGCGCTGGTTATTGGCGGCTCACGCGGGCTCGGCGAGGTCGCGGCGAAAGTCCTCGCTTTGGGGGGCGCCGACGTGCGGCTGACTTATCACCAGGGCACAACGGATGCCGAGAATGTCGTTTCGGAAATCGTCGCGAACGGCGGAGTCGCGGAGTGCTTCGCTTACGACGCGCTCGGCGCCCCGGCCGTCTTGACGTCGCAAGTTCGGGATTGGGAACCAACAACCCTTTGCTATTTTGCGACACCGTACATCGAACCGGGCTCGAAAGGCCGATTTGCGAGCGAGAAATTTGCCAAGTTCTGCGAATATTACGTGCGCGGTTTCCATGACGCCTTTCAAGCCGTTCGCGGTCCACGGCTGCGATCGATCCTTTATCCTTCCTCGTCGCTGCTCGACGAAAATCCGTCCATTTTTGCGGAGTACATTGCGGCAAAAGCGGCCGGCGAGGCTCTCTGCCGCGTGCTGGAGAGAACGAACCCCGGCGTCCGCATTTGCACTCCGCGCCTTGGGCGTCTGGCCACCGATCAAACGGCGAGCATCTTGGACGAGGAGGTGCCGGATGCGGCCGAAACGATCGCGAACGTCCTGCTCGAAATGCGTGCGTCCCGCCGCTCGGCTGGCTAGAGACACGGAATTCCGAAACTGATCGATTGGATCCATACAGAAAAATCCGGCGGACACGGGCAAGTCGGTCGGTTGGCTGACCGGGTCGATGCCCAGCTCGCCACCTCGACGCGCATTTTCGCGCAAGTTGACGTCGATTTGGGCTCGGGTTAGCATCAAAATTGACGCTGCGTCGCGCCCGCGATGGTTCGCGATCGGGCGGTCAGTCTCTCGCAAAATCGCTTTGTCGCAACTCAATTCGGACCGCGGGAACGCGGTGGATTTCCGTGGACGACCGTCACGACGATTGCGAATCGCTGCAATCGTATTTGCAGCTCGACGCCTCGGGCCGCAAGTCGTGTTTCGCAGAGTTCCTGCGTACGCTCAAAGACCTGCACAAAGCGGGCAACGCCGATCGCGCGAGGCACTGGGCGGCCCGTGCCGTCAGTCCGCTGCTCGACTATTCCTCTTTGATGGCATTGCGGCGTTTCGTGCCTGCTGATTCGAGCGATCATCAGCCGCAGGCCAGGCGTTTGGCCATCCTGGGAGGGCCGACCACACTTCAACTGCGGCAGCTGATCGAACTCTTTCTTTGCGGCGAGGGAATCGCTGTCGAGGTCTACGAGGCGGATTACGGCCTGTTCCGTCAGGAGATTTTGTCCGACGGTTCGGGTCTCGACACCTTCGCCCCAGAGATCGTTTTCCTGGCGATTGACGCACGGGACGTCCGGCATTTTCCGCCCATCGACGCGCAGGAATCCTTTGTCGAGCGATTGGCCGACGTGGAAATCGGTGCCTGGCACCAACTTTGGGAGCGGGCGCGCTCGCGTTGGAACGCGACGATCATCCAAAACAACTTTGCAATTGGCCCGCATTCCATCTTTGGACACTTCGCGTCGCGACATCCGGGGTCTCGCGAGCATTATTTGGCGCGGCTCAATCGGTTGCTGGCCCAAAAAGCCCCGGGGTCCGTCATCTTGCACGATCTTAATAGCCTGGCTGCCGAGGCGGGCGCGTCCGGCTGGTTCGATCCGCGATTCTATTACGAGTACAAAATGCCTTGCGGGCCCGACTGCCTGCCGACCTACGCTCACAGTGTCGCCGCACTCTTACGAGCACACCTAGGCCGGAGCAAAAAAGTGCTGGCCCTCGATTTGGATAACACGCTGTGGGGCGGCGTCGTCGGGGATCTCGGTGCGGGGGGGATCAAGCTCGGACAGGGTTCAGGCGAGGGCGAGGCGTTCCTCGCATTTCAGCAGTTCGCGAAAGATTTGGCGCAACGCGGCATCATCCTGGCGGTCTGCTCGAAGAACGACCCGGACAAGGCCCGCGAGCCGTTTGAAAAGCGGGCCGATATGGTGCTCCGCCTGTCGGATATTTCCGCCTTTGTGGCCAATTGGGACAACAAAGCAGACAATTTGCGGATGATTGCGAACCGTCTCGCGGTCAATCTCGATTCGATCGTGCTCGTGGACGATAATGCGGCCGAGCGCGCATTGGTGCGTCGTTTCGCGCCGGAAGTCGCCGTTCCGGACTTGCCCGACGACCCGGCCGGTTACATCGCCGCCGTCGCGCGGCACCGGTATTTTGAGATGACGAGTTTCACGCAAGAGGATCGCGCGCGCTCACGGTTTTATGCGGACAATGCGACAGCGCGAGGCGCTCCAAAACGAAGCCCCCGACCTGGAAACGTTCCTTCGCTCTCTCAAGATGAGTATGTCGGTCGAGCCCGTGACGGACTTGAATATCGAGCGGACGACGCAACTCGTCAACAAGTCGAATCAGTTCAATCTCACCACGCGGCGTTACTCATTGGCCGAAGTTCGTCAGATTTCGACGAGTCCGGAGTGGCGCACGCGAACGTTCAGTCTGCGCGATCAACTCGGCGACAACGGATTAATCAGTGTGCTCTTGCTGTCGAGGCGGGGCAAAGACCTCGTCATCGATACCTGGGTTATGAGCTGTCGCGTTTTGCAGCGGGGCGTCGAACAGTTCGTCCGCAACGAACTTGTCGAACTGTGCCGGGCGGAACGATGCAATCGCCTTCTCGGAACGTTCATGCCGACCGCCAAAAACGGCATGGTCAGCGACCTGTACGGCCGGCTCGGCTTCTCGATGTCCGGATCGGACGGCGAAACGACCCTCTGGGAACTGCTCGTCGGGAATAGCCTGGCCCCTCTTCCTCATTGCATCCACCGGGAAACTCCACATGGATGACGTGCGTTCTGCACTGCCGGGAATCTTTCGCCAGGTCTTCGACGATCCCGATCTCGTGCTCACCGATCAATTGACGGCGGCCGATGTCGTCGGCTGGGACTCGATGTCGCATATCGATCTCTTGATTGCCGTCGAGCGGCACTTCGGCATCCGCTTCGCGACCGCCGAAATGTCCCGCTTAAAAGACCCCGATCAGAATGTCGGCACGTTTGTCGACCTCATCCACCAGAAGCTCCAGGCGAAATGAGAGTTTGGAATGTCGCCATGCCTTTCAAGAAATTGCAGCGCCCGTTCGTTGCATAGCGATTTGAAGGGCGCCGTCGAACCGACCGGCTTATCAACGCCATGAGACTTTGCACGCGGCCATAGCGACGAAGATCGCGAAGTGCGCAAAAACAGCCAACGGACGACGTTTGATTTTAATCCCTCGCAGGCCGACGGCGTCGGCCAGTGAGTTGAGAAGTCACGAAAATGTTCGCGGCGCTCAGTCGCCGGTTTTGGCTGGCGTCTTTTTCTCGTTCGTGCCTGTGACGGGCGAAAGGATCTTGCTCAACAGGTCGGGCTGGTCCTTCAAGCGTTCGAGCCGGGCGAATTTGGCTCCGCCGCGGTAATCAATTCGATAGGTGCGGAAGAAGTCGCCGTCTTCCAGAAGCAGCAAGATCGACTGACTGTGCTTCTGAGCCGCGGCCAGGGCCTCGTCCATCACTTTCGGGCCGAAGCGACGTGAATTGACGGCCACCAGCTTCATCCCGGGGCCGACACCGGCTTTGTATGCCGGCGAGTCCATGACGACGTCGCTAATCGCCCCTTCCGACGTCAGCGAGAGGCCGATGGAGGCCGAAAGGTCGATCCGCTTGCGGAGGCCTTGCGTGGCTTTCTCGAATCCCGAAGGCTTGTCGCCCAAAGCGACGCGCCAGCCACCTTGCGTGAACCCGTCGAGCGGCGCGTGCGCGGCGGTCTGCGTAACGCGCTTATTCAATAGCGACGCCCAGTCGTACGGTGCGATCGTGTTGAGATCAGCGACGATGTCCTCGAATTCATAAGGTTTCAATTCGGCCTTTCCGCCGGTGCCGCCGTGGAAGCGGTGGCAGAAGTCGTCCAACGACCGCTTGCCGTTGGTCAGTTGGCGGATCTTCGTGTCGACTTCCAGCCAGATCAGCGTGCCTTCATCGTAGTAGTCGACCGAGCGGCGCCAGGCCGTCCATCCCGAGGCGTCGTAGGCCCGCATCGCGGCGACGAGCGTCGTGTCTTCCAGTGGCCGCCACTGCCGGCCCTTGTGGTTCTCGAGCTGTTCCGCCGTCATGGCGAGATAGTCTTTGGCTTCGTCTAACGTCCAGAGACCGCTACGGGCGGTCAGGACGGTGCCCAAGTATTCCGTCAGCCCTTCGTAGACCCACAAGAGCCGCGTGTTGTTGGTTTCCTGGTAGGTCGGCGTGACGAGTCCGGCCGGGCGGCGGAACTTGCCGTTCCATGAATGCACGTACTCATGCGGCAAGAGATAGGCGATGGCCTTGCCGGCTTCGTTGTCGGCCATGCTGTGCTCGGGCATGCCGTCGTCGCTGCATTCGTGATGCTCGAGGCCGTGATAGGGCATCTTGTCGCTGAGTGTCACGAGAAATCGGTACGACCCGTAGTGCCGCGAGCCGAACAGAGCTCCGGCTTCGGCCACGAGTTTCTCGTAGGCCGCTTTCACCTTGGGCGTGATTTCGAGCGCGGCCGGGCTGTCGGCGACGAGATCAAGATAGTGGGCCGGCTCACCTTTGCCCAAGCGAATTTCGCGATGGTACAGACCGGCGATCGCCGGGGAATCGACCAGCGTATCGAGGCTGACGGGGCCAAAGTGGGCCGAGGCGCCCTCTTGCGAAACGATCGGCAGGGACGTGCTCATCTTCCAGCCCGTCGGAATCTTGAGCGAGGCTTCGAAGGGGATCGAGTCGATCGGCTTCCCCTTCGGATAGACCAGGACCTGATTCCAGCGAACGACGGCAATATTCTCCGTGGCGTCTCCAAACCCGCCGCGGCCGGCCGCCAGCAGGTCGAGCGCTACTTCCAGCGTGTGAGCCCCCTCGGGCACCGTGCAGTGAAAGGCGTACATATCGACGTCGTCGCGACGCCAGGGGATGTCCTTGCCGTCGGCGTGCATCCGAAGTCCCGCGAGGTCGGCGATGGGGCCCGTCGGGCCGTGCGTGCCGGGAATCCATTTCGCGTAATACAACGTGACCGGCCCGGGCTCGACCGGAATCAGCACCTGGGAATGAAAGATTCTCTGCGTCGCGTCGCTGATGTCGACATTGAGCACGATCGGGGCGCCTGCCGGCGGAGCGGCGAAAACGCGACCGATGGGTGAAAACCAAAGGAACAGAATCGCAACGCCGAGCACCAATCGTCTCACGGGGGCAACTCCAAGGAATGTGGCGGGCGATGACGGCGTCCGGGCCGTCGCTCGCCGGCAATGGTTGCGATTCGCATCCATTCAGGAGTCATTGAGTCTACCGCAAGTCGCCGCCGCGCACAGTCTCGCGAGGCCCGAAAAAAGAGGCTCCCAACTCGCAGCCGTTCGGCACTTCGACCAGCCGCCGCGGAGGATTCGGATCGCCCGCGGTGATAGACTGACGGCTCGAAAACGGAGAGTTCAAGCATGTTTTCCGGTCGCCGCCCCCTCCTTCGCGCGATTCTGGCATCGACGGCGTTCTTCTGTGCCGCGGCGGCTCTGGCCGTCGCGCAGGATCGAAAGCCCGCTCGCAAGTTGTTCATCGTGGTCGCGCCGGATAGGTTTCGGCCCGCGCTGGCCGAGTACATCGCCTACAAGAAGCGGACGCGGCCGACCGAGTTGGTCTCGCTCGAAGAGGTGCTGAAATCCACGGCGGGCATCGACGTGCCCGAACGTCTGAAACGGTTTCTCTACGAAGCGTGGCGCGGCCGCAATCTCGGTTATCTGCTCTTGGTCGGCGACGTCGACGTCATGCCCGTCCGCTACATGGTGCTCGACCGCGGCACTCCGGCTGCCTTCAATTACGCCTTCTATCCTTCCGATTTGTATTACGCCGATCTCGCCAAGGTGAACGGGGCCTTTGAAGACTGGAACGCGATGAAACAGGGGTTTCACGCTCACTATTTCGGCGAAGTGCGCGGCGAGACGAACAAAAAGGGACCGATCAATTACGACCAGGTCGATTACCGTCCCGAAATCGCGTTTGGCCGCTGGCCGGTGAGCACGGAAAGCGAAGTGCGGACGGTCGCCGATAAAACGGTCGCCTATGAGGAGAGCATCCGCGAGGGGACACATGAGGGGATGCGGCGGGCCGATTTCTTCAATGTCGAGGGCTACGTCGACGCCCGCGATCAGATGAGCAATTGGGCCGCCAAGATGCCGCCGGGCTGGAGCGTCGGCCGTTACTTCTACTACGACGATAAGAAATCCTATCGAACACCGCCGCCGGATGAGGCACACGTGCTGGATGCACTCGACCAGGGAGCCGGTTTGGCTGTGCACATTGGCCACGGCAGCGATCACTCGTGGTACAAATCAATTTCCACAGCCAGCTTGAAAAAGCTCCATGACGCCGATCGATTGCCGGTGATGCTCTCGGTGGGTTGCAGCACGGGCAACTTTGCGCCGCTGCCACCCTACGGCGCCTACATCGACATCGACGGAAAGGCACACGCGGGAACCGACCACAAGGAGGTATTCCATTCGCCTCCACCTCCGCCCGCTCCGTTCCAAACGGGCAAGTACAATCCGACCGGCTTGGGTGAGCAGGCGCTCAAGCGCGGAGCAAACGGCGCGGTGATTTACATCGGATGCAACACGGGCGCACAACCCTGCGCGATTACGCTGGCCGAGGGCTTTCTTCGGGCCATGCGGCGGTCGGAGCAGCCGCTGGTCGGCGACTGCTGGGCCGGCGCCATTCGCTACTACTACGACAAAGAGAAGCTGGCTTACCTCGCGCCGAACAACGACTGGTATCCGCCGTCGATTTTCTTTCAGGGCATGAAGTTCATGTTCTTCGGCGATCCGACGCTCCCCTTTGCACGTGCGGTGCGAAAGCCCAACGTCAAATGAACCTAAGAAAGAAGGTGGGCCGGTGCTCGCGGAGCCTCGCTTGTCCCACCCTACGGTTTTTCACAGATCGAAACACATGAAAACCATCATCGAGCCGTTCCGAATCAAAGTTGTCGAACCCCTGCAAATGCGGACGCGCGAGGAGCGCGAGTCGATCGTCCGCAAGGCCGGGTTCAACATGTTTCTGATTCCGGCCGCCGACGTGTTGATCGACCTGCTCACCGACAGCGGCACCGGCGCAATGAGCAGTCTGCAATGGGCCGGTGTGATGGCGGCCGATGAAAGCTACGCCGGTTCGCCGGATTTCTTCCACTTCGAACGGGTGCTTCGCGAGATCACCGGCTTTCATCACGTGTTGCCGACGCATCAGGGACGCGCGAGCGAGCGGATCCTCTTCGAGTTGTTGGGCGGCCCGGGGCAGCGTGGTTCCCAACAATGCCCATTTCGACACGACCCGTGCCAACATCGAACATTCCGGCGCCGAAGCGGTCGACTTGCCGATCGCCGAAGCGAGGCAACCGCGCACTGGCCCACCCGTTCAAGGGAAACATGGACGTCGCCGCGCTCGAGGCGCTGATCCAGCGAGTCGGCCGCGAGAATATTCCCGTGGTAATGTGCACGGTCACCAGCAACAGCTTCGGCGGCCAGCCGGTGAGCCTGGCGAACCTGCGTGCGATTCGCGACATCTGCGATCGCTATGGCCTGCCGCTCTTCTTGGACGCCTGCCGCTTTGCCGAGAACGCCTGGTTTATCAAGCAGCGGGAGGCCGGACAACACGATCGGCCCGTGCGAGCCATCGTACGCGATATGTTCGATCTGGCCGACGGCGCAACGATCAGCGCCAAGAAAGACGGAATGGTGAATATCGGCGGCGTGTTGCTCGTGCGCGATGAGGCCCTGTTTCAGCGAGCGAGCAATCTCCTGATCCTCACCGAAGGCTATGTGACGTACGGCGGCCTGGCCGGTCGCGACCTGGCGGCGATGGCACAAGGCTTCCGGGAAGTTCTCGATGAGGATTATCTCTGCTACCGGATTCGCAGTGCGGAATACGTCGGAGAGAAGCTGTTGGCGGCCGGAATTCAAATCATCGAGCCGCCGGGCGGGCATGCCATCTACATCGATGCGGCCGCCTTTTGCCCGCACATCCCGGCCACCCAATTTCCCGGACAGGCGCTGGTCGTCGCGCTTTATCGTCACGCGGGCATTCGCGGCGTCGAAATCGGGTCCGTAATGTTCGGCGGCGGAGGCCACGCGGCGCCGGCACTCGAACTCGTGCGCCTCGCCTTTCCCCGCCGCGTCTATACGCAGTCGCATATGGATTATGCCGTCGAAGCGATCATCGAAGTCTTTCGCGACCGTGATCAACTGCGCGGCCTGCGGATCATTTCGGAACCGCCGGCCCTGCGCCATTTTCTCGTGCGGTTTGAGGAGATCGCATGAGGCCCGGCGTTCGTCGGCATCCCGCTCATTCGTCACGGATTCGCACGCAGGATGAATAGTGGATAAATCTTCATTGCGGCGACCGTCCGAATCGGCCATATTGTCCGCAACGCTGTGTCGCTCGACGCGTCAAAACCTCATCTCGCTGCGGCGAAATCCTGAACGCTGATCGATTTTGCCGTCAGGCGATTGCGGGCCGAATCATCCTTTGCGCACAGGAGATTGCCGCATGTTGTCGAACTCGTTTCAGGCGTTCTTGAACGGCCTCGTCCAGCATTCGGGACCGCAGCGACGAGTGACGCGTGCCAGCCGGCGACACGTGCGTGCGTCAAAGGGATCGCGACAACCAGCCCAGGTCCGCTGGGCGGCCGAAGCCTTGGAGGATCGCCTGCTGTTGTCGGCGACTCCGACCGCCGCACCTACCTTTATTGTGGAGGGTCGGGCGACCGCTCCGAAATCGGCGCAACCGGCCGCATCGCCGAGTGTGCAGCCGGCGTTCGTCGCGCCGCTGAACCCGACTCAGATGCAGGCCGCATACGGGGTCAACCTGATCTCGTTCAACGGAGTGAAGGGGACGGGGCAGGGCCAGACGATTGCCATCGTCGACGCCTACAACGACCCCGACATCATCGCCGACGCCAACAGTTTCAGCAGCACCTTCGGACTCCAGCAATTTAATGTCGGCGGTCCCACGTTGCAGGTGCTCAACGAAACGGGCGGGACCTCGCTCTCCGGAGTGCCGAACTCGAGCCCCGGCGGTTGGGACGTCGAAGAGTCGCTCGACGTCGAATGGGCCCATTCGATCGCGCCGATGGCCAACATCATCTTGTTCGAGGCCAATTCAAGTTCATTTTTTGACCTGTTGACGGCCGAGCAGACGGCGGCGGACACGGCCGGCGTTTCCACGGTCTCCAATAGTTGGTCCAGCGGCGAATTTTCCGGCGAACAGAGCTACGACTCGTACTTCGTGACACCTAACGGCCATCAAGGCGTGACGTTCTTGGCCAGCACGGGCGACGATGGGGCTCCCGCCGGCTATCCGGCCTACTCGCCGCATGTGGTCGCCGTGGGCGGCACGTCGCTCGATCTCAATTCGAGCGGCACGTACCAGGCCGAAAGCGGCTGGTCGGGAAGCGGCGGCGGCGTCAGCGGCTACGAAACGCAGCCCGGCTACCAGACCGGCAAGGTGAACGGGACCAGTGCCACCCAGCGGACCGCGCCGGATATTTCGATCGATGCCGATCCGAACACAGGCGTTTATGTGCTCGACTCTTATGACGGCGGCTATTTGCAAGTCGGCGGAACGAGCCTTGCCTGCCCGATGACGGCCGCACTCATTTCGATCGCCGATCAGGGCCGCGTTCTCAACGGACTCACGACGCTCGACGGATACAGCCAGACGCTGCCTGCTCTTTACAATCTTTCCAGCGCGAATTTTCACGACATTACGACCGGCAACAACGGATTTGCGGCCGGCACCGGATACGACCTGGTGACCGGCATCGGCAGCCCGATTGCGAACGACCTCGTGCCCGCGCTCGCCGGATACCAGGTGAGCCAGCCGGCCACGGTGACTGCGCCGCTCACGGCCAGCTTGAACGAAAACGGTTCGGACACGTTTTCGGGCAGCTCGATCACCGCAACCGACTCGGCGGCCAGCGGCACGTCCGATTCGCTGTCGCTCTCCGTCATCGACGGCACGCTCACACTGGGTTCGACGACCGGGCTCACGTTTAATTCGGGTTCGAACAATGCGTCGTCCATGACCGTCACGGGCACGCTCGCGAACCTGGATGCCGCACTCTCGGGCCTGGTTTATAAGCCGACGTCTGGTTTTAGCGGCGCCGACTACCTGCAGGCTTCGGTCTACGACGCCAACGACAAGCAGACCGGTTGGGCCACGGTCAACGTGACGGTCAATTCCACCACGCCGCCGTCGCTGACCGCTCCCTCCTCAGTCAGTACGAACGAGAATCAGGCGTACACGTTTTCCAACACGGTCAGCGTGACCGATGCCTATGCCTCCGGCACGTCCGAATCGGTCTCCATGTCGGTCAGTCACGGGATTCTGACATTGAGTTCCACGACGGGGCTGACGTTCACGCAGGGGCTGAACGCGTCGTCGTCAATGACGTTCTCGGGCACGCTCGTCAATGTGAATGCGGCTCTGGCCGGCTTCGTTTACACGCCGACGAATGGATACAGCGGGTCGGACTCGTTGCCGATCTCCGTCAAGGATTCCACGGATGATATGACGGCCTCGGCCACGGTGGGGATCACTGTGAACGCCCTGCCGTACCCCAGCTTCACGGCGCCGTCGTCGATCTTCGCTTGGGAGAATTACGGATACACGTTTACCAACGGGCAACTCGGCATCTCGGATTCGGCGGCGAGCGGCTCGTCCGATTCGATCACGCTTTCGGTGAGCAAAGGCATCATCATTCTGGGCAATGTGAGCGGCATTACGTTTACCGGCGGCTCCGACAATGCCTCGTCGATGACGATCACCGGCACGCTCTCGAGTCTGGACAACGCCATCAACGGCATCACGTACGCCCCCAACTCGGGCTACACCGGCACCGATGCCTTGCAGCTTTCGGCGACGAACTCGCTCGATAATCTCACCGCCACGGCGACGGTGAATATCAATGTCAGCGGGACGCCCATCGTCACGACTCCCGCCAGCATTTCCTTGAACGAAAACAGCTCCTACACCTTCTCGAACACTGTCTCGATCACCGACTACACGGCGCCCGGGCCGGTCTCACTGGCGATCGGTGTCGCCGACGGCAAATTGACCCTGGCTTCGATCGCCGGACTCTCGTTCACGTCGGGCTCGAACGGCTCGTCGTCGATGACGGTCAGCGGTTCCGTGAGCGCTTTGAACACCGCGCTCAACGGCCTTGTCTACGCGCCGACGACCGGCTACAGCGGCGGCGACACGCTGAACATGACCGTGACCGACCCGTGGGACAACAATCAGAGCGGTTCGGGCAGCACGGCGATTACGGTGATCGCGCTGACGCCGCCAAAAATCACGGCCCCCGCGTCCGTAACCCTCAATGAGAACAGCTCGCACACATTCTCCGGCACGATCAGCGCCACGGATGCCCTTGCCTCGGGCGCGTCCGACTCACTTTCCCTTTCGGTTGCCGACGGCAAGCTCGCGCTGGGCTCGACGACGGGGCTGACCATCACGAACGGGGGCAATAATTCGTCTTCGGTGACCGTCACCGGCACGCTCGCGAACCTGAATGCGGCACTGAATGGATTGGTTTACACACCGACCTCGGGTTACAGCGGATCCGATTCCCTGCAAATGCTGCTGAACGACTCGGGCGATAGCCTGTCTGGTCCGGCCTCGGTTGCGATAACCGTGAACGCCCCGCCCAGCGTTGCGGCTCCCGCGGCGGCAAGCGTCAACGAAAATAGCACGCTGACTTTCCCGGGCAACATCAGTGTCACCGATGCAGCAGCCTCGGGCACATTGGACTCGCTTTCGATCTCGGTTGCCGACGGCAAGCTGACTCTCGGCTCGACGACCGGTTTGACCTTCAACGTAGGCAGCAACAATTCGTCGTCAATGACTGTCACGGGCACGCTGACAAATTTGAATGCGGCCCTCAACGGACTCGTCTACACGCCCAACAACGGTTACAGCGGATCGGATTCGCTCGCCGTTTCGGCAAAGGATAGTGGCGACAATCTCTCCGGATCAGCGACGGTCGCGATCACGGTCGAGGCGATCCCGATCGTCACCGCACCGGCGAACGCCAACGTAACGCTGAACGGCTCGTTCGCGTTTTCCGGAACGATCACCGTCACGGATGCGGCCGCTTCCGGACCTTCCGATTCGGTCACGCTCACGGTGGGTAACGGCACCTTGACGCTCGGATCAACCGCCGGCCTGACGTTCACCTCGGGCGGCAACGGCGCCTCGTCGATGACCGTGAACGGGACGATGGCCAATTTGAACGCCGCGCTCAACGGTCTGGTTTATGCGCCCACCAACGGCTACATGGGGTCGGACTCGCTGCATATCACGCTGAAGGACGCCGGCGACAATCTCAGCGGCGCGGCGACGGTGGCGATTACCGTCAGCAACTTCCCGCCGCCCAGTGTGACGGCTCCGGCGACGGTTAACGTCAATCAAAACGGCACGTTGACCTTCTCAGGAACCATCAGCGTGAGCGATAGTGCCGCCTCGGGCACGTCCGACTCGCTGACCCTTGCGGTGACCAACGGCAAACTTGCGCTGGGCTCGACGACCGGATTGACCTTCACGGCCGGAAGCAACAATTCCTCGTCGATGACCGTCACGGGAACGTTGGCCAAATTGAACGCCGCCCTCAACGGCCTCGTCTATACACCGACGACGAATTTCAGCGGGCACGATTCGCTGCAAATCTCGGTCACCGATTCCGGCGATGAGCTGACGGGCTCAACGACCGTCGCGATCAACGTCAATCCATTCGTTACCGCGCCAGCGTCGATCAGCGTCCTGGAAAGTTCGACGTTCACGTTTTCCTCGCCCGCCTATCCGATCACGCTGACGGACGGTGCGGCGTCTGGAACGTCGGACTCCTTGACGCTTACTGTGCTGCACGGAAAAGTAAACTTCGCGACGACCTCCGGGCTGACCTTCACTTCCGGCGCCAATGGGACGGCGTCGCTGACCGTGAAGGGAACGCTGGCCAACCTCAATGCCGCGCTCAACGGCCTGGTTTACACACCGATCTCGGGTTACACGGGGAGCGACACGCTGACAATTACGGTGTCGGACTCCGGCGACGGTTTATCGGGATTAGCCCAAGTCGCGATCAGCGTCGCCCCCAGAAAGATTGTCGTTGGGACCACGATCTCTTCCGACAGCCAGACCATGCCCCTCGACGAAACGACGACAGATGACTCGACGCAATGGGCCGGAGTGACCGCCGCATTGGATTTGCTCGACGAATAAATCGATACCGCCGAGGCGCCGCTGTCAGCCGCTCGACAGCATCCGGGCCAGCGGCCGCGTTTCCGGAACGTTTTCCAGAATCGTGCGGATCACGACCGTCAGCGGGATCGCCAGCAGCATCCCCACAGTTCCCCAGATCGAGCCCCAAAACGCCAACGCGAGGAGGACGACGATCGGGCTCAGATCGAGCTGATCGCCCGTCAGTCGCGGCTCAACGAGATAGCCGATGCCATTGTGCACCACCAGCAGCGTCACCAGAACCAGCGCCGACCATCCCAGACTTTCGTATTCCACGAGACTCAGCAGGACGGGCGGAATGATGGCAATCACGCTACCCAGGTAGGGAATGTAGTTGAGCAGGAAGGCCAGAATTCCCCACAAGAGGGCGTAATCCACCCGGTAGAGCCACAGCACGATCGCCGTCAGTGAGCCGACAATGAGGTTGATCAACGTCTTGAGGGCCACATATTGGCGAATAGTGGCGTTGATTCGCGAAACGATGGCCAGGATCCGTTCGGATGCCCCGGGCTCGAACGAAGCCTGAATCCGCCGTCCCATTCCGGCCTTTTCCGCCAGCAGGAACGCCAGATAGACCAGGATCACGATCGACTCGGAAAGAAAACCGAAAAACGTTCCCGCCCAGCCGATCACGGTCGACATCCCCGTGTTGAAGAATTCACCTTCGCTGGCGAAAAATCGCTGGAGCTGCTGGCGGTCGACGCCAGGCGCTTTCTGAATCAGTTCCTGGAAAATCCGATTGAGATTATCCCGGTAATGGGGCAGGTTGGCGGCGAGATGCTCGACGCTGCGATACAGCATTTGCCCGCACGCGTACGAACCGAGCAAGAGCACCAGCGCGATCAGGGCGTACGCGGCCCAGGCCGGCAGGCCGCGGTGCAAGAGCCAACTGTGGATCGGCGCAATCAAATACACCAAAAAGACCGCCAGCAGCAATTGCTGCAACACGACGGCGAATTCCTTGAGCAGGTAGACGACGAGCGCCACCAGGAGCACGCTCAGTCCCGTGACGAGCAGACGCCGCTCGAAGCGCGTGGGAGCGGCCGTGTACGTTGTTGAGATCGGCGGCTCTTCTAACTCGACGGGATCCACGTTTGTTCCTTCGCGGGAGGGGACCCGAATTGTAACCATCCGGGCACGGGTCCGGGCGCCTGAAATCCAAATCGGCGTCTCACCACGCCACAAAGCGCGGCGTCGTCCGCGCCGCCGAAAGCAGAATGACGGCCCGATTTCCGTCGGTGATGTAGCTATCGCCGGTCAAGTTGCGGCGGGCGTTGGCCGCCTCGCAGGCGCCGACGCCGTCCAGGTAGCCTGCTGCCTCGACCCGCTCGGCCTGCAGCAAGTCCTCAACGACGTAGTCCCGTGCCTCGTCGACATCCGGATCGATGCGGTGCGTCGTCAGGTTCCAGGTCTTGGTCGTGAAGCGGACGCCGATATCGCGGCTGACCTGGCCCACCCAGACCGGATTTTGCTGAAAACGCAGCGGCGTCAGCCACAGCCGCAAGTGAAGCCGCTCGTTGATCGATTGCCGGCTGCGCTGGAGCGCGATGTCCTGGCTGCGGCCAAAAAGATAGAGCGGGCTCACCGGCGAATACCGATAGTGCGCCCCCAAGAGAAAGGCACGCGCGGTCTTCCAGCACGTGGCCAGGGTGATCGTTTCGCTTTCGTCCCACCGCGCCAGAAAGGCGCTGAGCACCGTCTCCAACCTGCCGATCACGACCAGGTTCGCCGGATCGCCGGCGCCCGTTCCGGTTTCGTTGACGGTTGTCGCCGGCATCGCACGCAGCCGTTCGACGAGCGCGGGCAAATCGCATTCGATCGGAGTTTCGCCCGAACTCAGCGTCTCGAAATCGCGACGCAAATAGTCGGCGACGATTCCGGGGACCTGAATGGAAAAGGTCAAATCGACCGCCAGCGGTAAACGTGGCCCGTGGCCGGCGACCGTGGCCAGGTCGCCTTCGCGTTTCGCCAGCAAATTCGGATTGGCCAGGTCGAGCGCGGCGCCGGTCGCCAGCAGGCGGATGTGGACGATCTTCGTCCCCAAATCGAGCGAGGTGAAAACAAAACCTTCGGCAGTGCCTCCCGGCGGAATGGGGCGAAGATGAAACGCCAGAGACTGAAAGCACTCATTCATCCGCCGGTTCGCGCGATAGGCGGTGATGACCTTGAGCGGTACAAGCAGCAGGATCGGCCAGAAGACCAGCCACGCCGCGATGCCGAACCCGGAAAGCCGCCGGCTGATCGAGAAATGATTGAGCGCGGCCGCCTCGAGCGACGTGTAATAATTCGGGTCGATGCTGACGAGGTGCAGCCTGAGGTGCTTGTGCGAATGATTGCAGATCCGCAGGTAGACCGCTTGCAAACCGCGGCGCGCCAGCGGCACGCCGAAAATGCGTTCGCTTTCGGCCGCATTGGCCACGGCGACCGTCACATCCGCGACCGGCCCGGTTTGGGTCTCCCCTCGGGACAGAAATTCGCGGGACGTCGGTTCGGGACGGTAGGAAACCGTCAGCAGGCGGCGGATCATGGTCCCGAATTCGATGGCCACGCAATCTCCCGAAAGTGACGAACTCAAAACGGGCCCAAAACGGGCCTGGCGGATGCATCATAGGCGATCTCTGACCGTCTCGCGCCTTACACGCGGGCCGTCCAGGACCGAATATCGCCGACGGTCACCGGCATGACCTCGCTGACGTCGACCGTGTAGCGATAGATCGTCCGCACGGTTTGCATCGGCTGCTCCGGATCGAAGAATGAGACAATGATGTCCCAGCAATCCGACGACGGACGGCAGACCGTACTGCGTTCCACGCGGAGCGCGTCCAGCGTCCGGCGGCTGTGCAGCATGCCCAAGATCTGCTTGAAACTCACGAGATTCGTCCCGGCGTAGTTAAGAGCGCGTTCCTGCGGCGTGCGGCCGGAATTCCGCAGCTCGAAATAGATCCGATCGAGAAACTCGCGGATCAACGGGCGCAGGTCCTCAGCTTTGCTCGGCGACGCGTCGCCCGGATAACTGAGGACCGCATCGATCAGCCCGTCGGTCGGCCAATTGGCAAGGCCTCGCAAGTCGGGATTGATCACCGGGACCTGCTGACCGTTGAGCAGAGTCGCCTGCCCGGTGATCACGCCCGGCACGGCGATGCGCTCTGCCTTTTGCTGAAATTGATCGACAAAGAACTCCCGCAGCCGCTCGTAGGCTTCCCGCGCAAAGGGGCCTTCCGGCCGAATGACGTAGGTCGGCAGACTGCCGACGTTCAAGGTCCAATGCAGCGTCGCTGCGTGCCACGGCTCTCGATCGTGCATTACTTGCAGAAAGGTGACAAGATGCGCGTCGTCGAGGGGATTCGCCTCGCGCCACAAGACGGAGGTGTCCGACTCGCTGGACTGATGCGGATGGGGCAAGGCCTTCATGCGGTGTCGGTAGGCATCCAAACCCGCTTCGCTGCCGAAGTCATAACCCAATTGGCCCACGCATAGACCAGGACGCGCTCGCCAGCGCAAGCTCCGCAGCATGCCGACGGCTGCACTCCTTCGCCTTCCCAAACCGGCCTTGCCGTTTCGCTCACATGGCGGCTGGGGCGGATGGGCGCCGTGACGCAGCCTGCCTCGGTTGCGGCCGGAATCGCGGCGACAGTGCCTTGGGTCGAATCACATTTCCGTTCATCAAACATCGTTTTCTCCAACGGTCTAGGAACGAGATGGCTCCGGGAATAATCGAATGGCCCGCCAAATCAGGACGGCAATCGAATGCCGTCTCCCGGTCGCGTTCGACCGCGGCGGAGAGTCGTGCTTGTTCGATGAGGAGGCTGCCTCGCGAATCTGAAAGAGAATTCGGGGAGCGCCGACGGTTTCTTCAAAGAGCGCGGGGTAGCCGGGATTTGTGGCGCTCGGACTTCTCAACTGAGGCACAGCCGGTGGCGTATTGCCGCATCCGAGCGAAGGCAAAGGTGGCCCCATTATTGGAACCACCGCGCACCGTCCAACAGGGCGCGTGTTCCAGAAGGTTTTTCCGGGATGGGCTCCTTGCCCAAGAGCGCCGCCCGCGAATCCTCACCTGTTCGGGCCCCTCCGTGAAGTGCCCGGTGATGTGCTCGAACGACAAAGCTACGTCCGGGAGCAATTTACCGATCCACTTTGAGCAAAGCAATCAATTTCTTAATCCTGCCGCGCGAGCGATTCCGATGTGGGCGAGTTTTTTCATCGCGGCAAGCACATGCAACTCGATCAACTGAGGGCTGCAAGATGCACGTCGCGGCATTCGCGAAGGCGGACGAAAGAGGGGGAGAACGGACGCAATAAAAAGCGGCAGTTTCAGATCCGGATGTTTTGCTGCCCGGCCCATCTCTAACCAAGCAGCAAACCGGCTCCAAAACTGCCGCCGTGACGCGTACCTACCCGCTCTGAGATCGTAATCCGTCGCGACAACCCGCCAGATTTTCTGTTGAATCGCCAGATCAGCCAGCGGATCTTTGACCAACGCACACTCTTGATTCCGGCCGGCGTTTATGGAACAAAGAATGTGAGCCGCCGCATCTCCAAAATTCATGATGAGTGTTTCTACCAACGTCGCGTATCGCCGCTTGCCGATCAATTATTTGCCAGCGACGATTTTTGGGCCGGCTCGGATCCGTGATGACGACCTCCACTGACGATGCCGGTTCTGTAACGCTTTGGCTGTCGCAGCTCAGGCTGGGGCAGGACTACGCGGCACAGAAACTCTGGGAGCGCTATTACGCGCGGCTCGTGCGACTGGCGCAGAAGCGCATGTCACACACGCCGCGCCGTTTTGAAGACGAGGAAGATGTCGCCCAGAGCGCCTTTGCCACATTTTGCGCAAACCTCGCCGACGGCCGATTCCCGCAGCTTCACGATCGGCACGATCTATGGAAGTTGTTGATCATCATTACGGCACGCAAGGCGACCAACTGCGTGCGCCGTGAGAAGAGCCTGAAGCGCGGCGGCCCTTCGGTTCAGACCGGTCAACAATCACCCTCCCACCAGCTCGAGCATCTGATCGGCGACGAGCCCAGTCCCGATTTTGCACTGCAGGCGGCCGAAACGGTGCGCCGACTCCTCGACAGCCTTCCGTCACCGGGTTACCGGGCCTTGGCCATGAACAAGCTCGAGGGTTACACCAACGACGAGATTGCAGAGCGTCTCGGCTGCTCGCTGCGAACCGTCGAACGCCGATTGCAGGTGATCCGCGAACTTTGGCAGGCACACGAGAGCTAATCGCCGTCGATGGTTGACCTTCTTCGCTTGGTGTCCGTGCGCGGCATCGGGCTTGCTCAAACCGCCGTCATCGACTCGTCGACACGAGAGCAACATCGCCCGTGTTTGCGCGACCGGTAGGTGCCCGCGTCAAGCACCATTTTGATTTCGTCCGGTGACATGCCGCGGCCGAGCATCTCTTGTTTGAGCGCCGCCGCGATCTCGTTCTTGCGGATGTCGACCCACAAGCCGCCGGCCACGGCGACCAGGCCGATTAACAGGCCTCCGCCGACAGCCAGAAACCCCATCAACTCGCCAAATTGAAACCGCGATAGAAAATCAGCCAGCATGGCTACCCCGCTTTCGCTAAGCAGTTAAGAAGCGCAACGCTCCCGCAATGGCTTATTCGCCGATCCCCTGGAAATCTTGGCAGCCATTTTTGAATCGACGACTTAGAACGAGTGCCGCCACCGACTGCGACGCACCTCAAGTCTGCCAATTCCGCGGCGGGCCGGTTATCCCCCGGTTGCGGGAGGCGCTTTCGAGTGCCGGTACGCGGGGAATTCGACGAGCACCTTGATGGCTCCCTCCTTGCGGTCCCGGAACGTTTCGAAGGCCGTCTGGATTTGCTCGAGCTTGTAGCGGTGCGTGATCACTTTCGACACGTCGATCCGTCCCTCGCCGATCCAGCGCATGGCCAGTGGAAAATCGCGTTTGAAATCCGGGTCGACGCTCGTGTGCACCGTGATGTTCTTGAAGAACAGATCCCGCCAGCGCACGCGGTCGAGGTGCTGGGGCGGCACGCCGAAATACAGAATCCGTCCGCTGTGCTGGCACAGATCGATGCACAGGTTGAGCGACTGCTCGTGATGGCCGACCGCCTCGATCACAATGTCGGCCATCCGCCCCTCGGTGATGCGGGAGACGGCCGCGATCGGATCCTCCGTGCGATTGCAGACCATCGCTGTCGCCCCCATCCGCGGACTGTTCTTGAGCCGCGATTCCACGAGTTCGATCGCGATGATCTCGCGGGCCCCCATGTTCCGCAGCGCACCCGCGAAAAGCTGCCCCATCGGCCCCTGCCCGACGATCGCCACATCCTTGTCGAGCACGCTCGGCAGTTTCTTGAGCGCGTAAATCGCCGTCCCCAACGGCTGGGCCATCAGGGCGAATTCTTCCGGCACGCGCGTGTCGAGCGGAATGGCCCGATCCTCGTCGATTACAAACCGCTCGAAGAAGCCAAGCTGTTCCCGCGGCACACACAGCACTCGCGCGCCCGGCTTGAACCGCGTTCCATTGGTATCGACGACGGTGCCGATCATCTCATGCAGCGAGTGCCCGAGCTTCGGCGCCGGTTGCTCCTCGCCGCGCAGAAAGAAAGGAATATCCGAGCCGCAAAGACACGTCAGCTCGGGCTGAAACACGATCTGTTTCGCCCCGGTGGCGCTCTTCGAGAGCGACGGTTCGGGTGCGTCGACAATTTCAATCCGGCTGGGTCCCGTGATCTGCGCGGCAAACAAGGCAAGCGCTCCTGTTGGTCCGATGGATGAGGACGAACCCGCATTGTAGCGCGTACGGCGGCGGTCGCAACGAACACGTCGCGAAACGGCTCAGGCGCCGAGCACGACCGCGGATTGCCTTGGGGTGGGAACCCGGCGATTTTGCATGCCGCCAACGGGCTGGGAGCTGGCCCATCGTCGTTCCTGGAATTTTGTCGGAATTCTGGATTTGCACGATTCCATTTTTCGTAGTCTTGGTTAAATTTCCGTCAGGTGCCGC
Organism: uncultured Planctomycetaceae bacterium; assembly: GCA_963752185.1. GTDB lineage: Bacteria > Planctomycetota > Planctomycetia > Planctomycetales > Planctomycetaceae > DASPSM01. The sequence continues at coordinate 704,860 of CAVVXK010000002.1, forward strand.
GAGTGCCCCTATTTGGTCAGGCTGATGCTGATCCTTGCCGTTTCGACCGCGCTCACTGCAATTGCGTTCACGATTCTTGCCCTAGCGGCGCTCGCCGCCATCGTGCAGGCCGTGCTCGCGCGACAACAGCGGCTCGAGCCGGTCCCCAAACATGGCCCGCTCGCCTGCAACTCATGTACGACAGTTATTGCGGGCGACGTCCGCTACGTCGGTCAGGAACTGAGCTGCCCCCGCTGCGGATGCAACGTTCGCGCTCCCGGCACGCCTCCTGGCGGCGAAGTCGTCCCGACCAGAGCCGCCATCGCCGTAGCAATCGCAGTGGCGATCTTGCTGCTTGTTTTGGGAAGGATGTAGGAAGAGCGGGACGGGGCGTGAGGGACGCGGGGCGGGGGGAATCAGACTAAGACCAGGCGGCCGCCGGCCGCGTTGCTAACAGCTCCGTTCACAGCAGCGACCTCGCGACGGTCCTTCGCAATTTCCCCGCCCCTCGCCCCGCGTCGCCCATCCCCAGGCCGCTCGCGGCCTACCACGGAACTCGTTTGCCCAGGTGGAAGTAGCCGCCCGTAGGGCCGTCGGCCGGCAGAGTGGCGAGTTCGACGCTGGTCTTGCCGCCCTCGCTCAGTTCCAACGGTGCGGCCGGTCCGCCCATGTCGGTTTTGACCCAGCCGGGATGAGCCGAGTTGACCTTAATCGGCGTGTCGCGCAATTCGGCCGCCAGATGGACGGTAAACGCGTTCAGGGCCGTCTTCGACGCGTCGTAAGCGAACGCCTTCATGGCGTAGATTTCGGCTTTCGGATCCGCATGCAACGTGAGCGACCCGAGAATGCTCGACAAATTCACAATCCGCCCCGCGGGGGATTTGCGAATCAGCGGCAACAGAGTTTGGGTGAGCGCAACGGTCGCGAAGAAATTCGTATCGAACGTCCCTCGCAGGTCCGATTCGGCCACGCTGCTCGTGGTGTTGAACCCGTTCGGATTCCCGAATTCGGCCTTATCGAGCTGGACACCCGCATTATTGACCAGAATATCGAGCAGCCCGAACCGCTTTTCGAGCAACTCCGCCAACCGGCGATGGTCCTCCCGCTTCTGCACATCAAACTGCACCGGCTCAACTTTGGCGATGCCATCCTTACGCAACTCGGCCGCCGCCTTCTCGCCCTTGGCCAATTCTCGCGACCCCAACAGCACGGTGATCCCCAACTTGCCGAGCCCCCGCGCGGTCTCCAACCCCAGCCCACGGTTCGCCCCCGAAATGAAAGCAATCTTCTCTTGCGCTCGCATGAAATCCTCCCGAGTTCGCTCATCTCAATCGACCCGCGGACAATTCTCTCACGCGACGACACGAAGAAAAGACACAATTTGAACGGGGGCTTCTCACGCCGGCATGAAGTCAAAGATCAAGCGCCGGAGGCACCGAGAAAAAGGTCAGAAGCAGGTGTCCGCAAATTTCGCAGATGACGCAGATTTCTTAGATTTCAATTGGCGAAATCTGCGGATCAAAGGCCTTCACATTCGCAGCGATCCACTTTATCTCGCCGTCTGATGCTTGGCCGATTTGGCCGCGTCCTTCTTGGTTGGTGACGTCTTCCCTAGCGAAATCAAGAAGTGCTGGCTCCGCACGAAGAGTGAGCCATTCGAGATCGCCGGCGTGGCCATCACATAGTCGTCGATGGGGTTGACCGCCAACAGGTCGAACTCGGGGCCCGCTTTGATCACGCGGCCTTCGCCCTGTTCGGAGAGGAAATACAGTCGGCCATCCGCGGCGACCGGGCTGGCCGTGTAGCTGCCGTTGCCCATCCGCTTGCGATAGACCTCTTCGCCCGTTTTGGCGTCGTAGCAGGTCACGATGCCCGAGTTCGAGCAGGTGTAGAAATACGGGCCGTAGAGGATCGGAGTCGGCATGTAGGGACCGCCGCGGAGTTTGCTCCAGACGATGTTCTCGTTCTTCTCCTGCTGCGATTTGAGCGAGATATCCCCCATTGCGCCCGGCTTGATGGCGAAGATCGGCTGGATCGGGCGGTTGCCGCTCGTGATGTAGAGCAGGTCGTTGCCGACGACCGGCGTGGGGATCGTGACTTCGGATTTTTTCGCCAGCCGCCAGAGTTCGCTCCCCGTTTTGGGGTCGTAGCCGCGGGCGTATTGGGCGGCGTTGGTGACGAGTTCGTCGCGCTTCGAGTTGTGCCAGATCACGGGCGAACTCCACGAGGGGATTTCGTCGCGCGACGTCGACCAAACTTTGTTGCCGTCCTCGATGTTGTAAGCCGCGATGAACGACTCGCCGCGGCTCAGGTCGGCCTGAATGATGGCCATGTTGTCGTGAATGAGGGGCGAATTGCCGAAGCCCCATTCGTATTCCACGTCGATGGCGAAGCTCGAATCGAGCGTGCTCAGATCGCGCTTCCACAGCTGCTTGCCGTCGAAGTCGTAGCAGTAGAGGCCTTCCGAGCCGAACAGCGCGAGCACGTGGCGGCCGTCGACGGCAGGGGTGCAGTTGGCCTGGCTCCCCTTAAGGTGCCGCTTGATCTTGGGCACGCCTTCGTAGGCCGTTTTGGTCCAGAGGATTTTGCCCGTGTCGCGGTCGAGGCAGAGCACTTCCCACTTGTGCTTCGTCTTGTCGTCGACCGAGTCGACCTCGCCGTAGTTGCCGATCTTGATTTTCTGGTCCGGTTTGCCGCTGATGGCCGTCGTGATGAAGAGGCGATTGCCCCAGATGGCCGGGCACGAGTGCCCCAGACCGGGGATCGGCGTCTTCCAGCGGACGTTCTGCCCCGTCTTCACGTTCCACGAGATGGGCGGCTGCTGCCCATCGGCGATGCCGGTGCCGTTGGGCCCGCGGAATTGGGGCCAATTGAGCGGAGGCGCCGTGGCGCTCGCTGGCGACGTCAGCCGGGGCGGCTTTCACTTCCGGCTTGGTGAAGCGGTAGAAGCTGTATTCCGCCGTGAACTTGGACATCACGATATGGTCGACATCGTCGCCCTTGCGAACGATGCGGACTTTCGTCCCTTCCGAGCCGAGCGGGACGAACGTGTCGGGTCCGGTCTGCTTTAGCACGCCCATGCGGGTGGCGAGGCCGACATCTTTGACAGCCAGCAGCATTTTGGAGCCGCCGTCGCTTTCATACGTGCCAGCCAGTTTGGCCCAGGCTTTTTTGTCCCTCTCGGACGCTAGCGGCAGCGTTTTCGCGCCGGCCTTTTTGAGGATGTCCGCGACTTTCGGATTCTTGGCCGTTGCGGTGGCCGTATAAAAAGCCGCGTCGAGCGTGTCCTGGCTGGGCTTGGATTCCTTGAGGATCATCTCGACCATCGGTTGATTGCCCATCATCGCCGCCGTCGCGAGGGCCGCGTCGAAATCCCTGGCCCCCGCCTTGATGAGCATGCGGGCCACGTCGACCTTTTCCGACATGGTGAGCGGCGTCCCGTACCAAATGGCGTCGCGAACGTTGACGTCGGCCCCATTCTTCACCAGCAGCTCCATCACGGGGAGCTTCCCCTTGCTGGCGGCAATCCACAGGGCCGAGACGCCAATCTCGTTCTTGGCGTTGACGTCGGCCCCCTTGTCGAGCGCAGCCTGAATGGCTTTGACGTCACCCGCCCGCACGGCCGTCCAGAGCGCGTCACGCTTGTCGTCGGCAGCACGCGCGGAGGCGACGAGGCCGAGAATCGTCACGAAAAACAGGATGATCGAGGTTCGGTTACGTCGGGTAGGTACAGGCATCGGAAATCCTTGGCGGCATCTCGTAGGGCAAGCTGCCAGCTTGCCATTTTTGCGAATCGTGATTGAAGACGTATGATCGGTCCGGTTGATGTTATCCGGATTGCGCCCGAGAATAGCAAGCTGGCAGCTTGCTCTACGACAGTGCGAATAACCGACGATTATACGGACATTCGCGTTCGGCAAGCAGTGGCGGCAGAGACGCTCTGCGCGGCTCCCCCGGACGCCGCTCATGCTCTTCGGTGGGCTCCCTCGAATATCGGTCGAAATTTTGCGAAATTGAACAAACTCAGTCGATTGGCGCGTCAAACTGCGAACCCGTAACCCCGCGGCTCTTCGAGGAGGTCGGCTTATGGAACGCTCAATTCGCGCAATGGCAGCACTTGCCGTCGTTTGTGGGTCGCTGATGTTGGCCGTCATTCCCGCCCGGGCCGCGGACACCAAACCGCCCGCGAAGGCGGAGCCCGTCAAGTCGTTGACGCTGAATCTCTTTGATGCCGATCACAAACCCGTCGCCGGAGCTTACGTGGGGACATTTGTGTACACCTCCGAGCAGCGGCGCAAGCCAGAGCTGGCCGATGCCAACGGCTTCATGTACGCGAATAAGGCCGTTTCGAACAAAGAGGGGGTGGTCGAATTCCCCAAGCGGAGCGATGTCGCCGATTACCGCAACCACGTGCAGATCGTCGCCCGCCACCCGGGCCGCGGCCTGATCGCATTTACCGATCTGGACGGCACGCATTACCAACCCGTGGTCGAGTTGACGCTCGTCCCGGAGTGTCGCATCAAGGGAAAAATCGAATGCCTGGACCTGGCGAAAATTGGCCGCAAGATGGATTGGACGAACCTCTATCTCAATATGGGTCGTGCCCGGTTCATGAGTTCCGACTCGCAGAAAGGTGAGTTTCAGTTCTTTGTGCCGCCGGGCACTTATGATTTGAACGGCTATGGGACCTATGTCGCCTCCAAGAACGAAAAATTGACGGTCCCGGCCGGCAAACACGCGATCGAGCTGACGCTGACCCTTCCGGCAAAGAAATTCGCCCTGTTGATGGGGCACCCCGCTCCCGAATTGCGCGACATTGCGGCCTGGAAGAACAGCACACCCGTCAAACTCGCCGACCTCAAGGGGAAGTGCGTGATCTTGGAATTCTGGGGTTACTGGTGCGGGCCCTGCGTCTACCGGATGCCGGAGACATTCAAACTCTACGACCAGTACGCCAAGCAGGGACTGGTCGTGATCGGCGTGCACGTCGACTTTTCAAACACCGTCGATTCGGTCGAGAAGCTCGATGCGAAGCTGGTCGACACGCGGAAGAATCTCTGGAAAGGCCGCGACTTGCCTTTTCCCGTCGCCATCACGCGGCCGATCAAGGGAGGAGCGGCGGTGGCCCAGGACTACGGGGTCAATTCGTATCCGTGCATGCTGCTGATCGACCGCCGAGGCAATCTGGTCGACATCATGTACGCGGGCCCGAGAGGAATGGCAATTCTGCACAAGGCGCTCGACGAGAAGCCGGCAGTGCATGCGTCGGCTGCGACTCCGGCAAGCCAAGTCGCCAAAGCGGCGACGGGGAAGTCACGTTGAAAAAGGCGCCGATGCGTGCACCAGCCCCCTCACCCGCGGGGCACTCTCTGGGTCCCTCCTCCTCGAGGGGAGCAGGAATTTGTGAATCTAGCTTCCCCTTCTTCCGCTCTCCCGAGGCCCGGTGGATCGCACGCACCTCCACAATCCGTTCTTCCATCTCCAACGGCGTCGGCTTCGACTTCGGTTCCCGCGACCGATCCGCCAAGCCACCACGCCCCTCCTGCTGGTAACGCTTCCGCCACTTGTAGCCCGTCTTCCGAGAAATCCCGAATCGTCGGCACAACTCAGACATCTCCGTACCCTTGTTAGACGCCAACCTCACAAACTCTTCTCGCAGTGACATCCGGTCCCACTCACTCCATGACATGCCTGTCCTCCTTGAACTCCACATGCCATCAGCAAGGTGTTACCCATGTCTCCGAACAAGCGCCACCTATGTCTCCGGTCTATACAGGGGGGCGAGGGGGACAGGAGTTGATGCGGTTCGTTATTTCGCCGCTCGGCGGACCGCGTAAATCGGCGCTTACGTTGTGACGATGATGCGAACCCTCGTTGGACTTCACTTGCCGTCGGCAAAGTGTTACCCATGTGTCCGAACGCTTCGGCCAGGTCTCTTGTCTACACTGGAGAGGGGGGCCGGGGCCGGATTTCGGCGAAGCGAGACGAGCCGTTGGTAAAATGACCGTGATCAATTGCCCAAACCGCTGCATAATAGGGAAGGCGGAAGGATGAGCCAATCCAAGGCGGCCGAAAGCCGCGAGTCTGACTCATCGCTCCGCTTTCATCCTTCATCTTGCCTCGAAGGGAGCACATGGCCGTTTTGACGCCGCCGCCTGTTCGCACTCGGCTCGAGGATCTGCTGCGGACGCGAATTTTGATTCTCGATGGGGCGATGGGCACGCTGATCCAGGCCCATGCGCTCGAGGAGGCTGATTTCCGCGGCCAGCTTTTCGCCAACCATCACAAGGATTTGAAGGGCTGCAACGACCTGCTCTCGCTCACGCGGCCCGACATTATCGAGACGATTCACCGGCGGTACTTTGAGGCCGGAGCCGATATCGTCGAGACGAATACCTTCAACTCGACGTCGGTCTCCATGGCCGAGTACGGGCTCGAATCTGAGGTCTACGCCATCAACCGGGCGTCTGCCGAGTTGGCTCGCCGGGCCGCGGACGACTTCACCGCCCGCGATCCGGAAAAACCGCGGTTCGTGGCCGGCAGTATCGGGCCGACCAGCCGCACGGCTTCACTCTCGCCTGATGTGAATAATCCCGGCTTTCGCGCGATCAGCTTCGACGAGCTGGCGGCTGCTTACCGCGAGCAGGTGGAGGGCCTGTACGACGGCGGGGCCGACGTGCTGATGCCCGAGACGACCTTCGACACGCTCAATCTCAAAGCGTGCCTGTTCGCCATTTCGCAGTTCTTCGAGGAGCGCGGCGTCGAGTTGCCCGTGATGGCGTCGGTCACTATCACCGACGCCAGCGGCCGCACCCTCTCCGGCCAGACGGTCGAGGCGTTTTGGAATTCGGTCTCGCACTTCCCCATGCTCAGCGTGGGCCTGAATTGTGCCCTCGGCCCCGATCGCATGCGGCCTTACTTGGAAGAACTCTCGCGGATCGCCCCCTGCTTTGTGAGCTGCCATCCCAACGCCGGCTTGCCGAACGAATTTGGCGGCTATGACGAAACGCCCGCGCAGATGCGGCGCGTGTTGTGCGAGTTTGCCGAGAACGGCTGGCTCAACGTCGTCGGCGGCTGTTGCGGCACCACGCCTGAGCACATCCGCGTGATTGCCGAAGGGATGGAATCGATCTCGCCTCGCGTGCGGCCTTCGATCGCCGGCTATTCGCGGTTGAGTGGACTTGAGCCGTTGACCCTGCGGCCCGAGGGGAATTTCATCGTGGTCGGCGAGCGGACCAATGTCACCGGCTCGAAGAAATTCGCCCGCCTGGTCCGCAGCGGCGATTACGAAGCGGCCCTCGAAGTGGCCCGCGACCAGGTCGCCAACGGGGCCAACGTCCTCGACGTCAACATGGACGAAGCGCTGCTCGACGGTGAAAAGGCGATGAGCACGTTTTTGCATCTCATCGCCGCGGAGCCCGAAATCGCCCGCGTGCCGCTGATGATCGATAGCTCAAAGTGGTCGGTAATCGAAGCCGGCCTCAAGTGTGTGCAGGGCAAGAGCATCGTCAACTCGATCAGCCTGAAAGAGGGCGAAGAGGCGTTCCTCCACCACGCGCGGCTCGTCCGCCGTTACGGGGCGGCGGCCATCGTGATGGCCTTCGACGAAGAGGGGCAGGCCGTCACCGCCGACCGCAAGACGGCCATCGCCAAGCGGGCTTACGACCTGCTGATCGAGCGGATCGGCTTCGCGCCACCCGACATCATCTTCGACGCCAACATCCTCACGGTGGGCACCGGCATCGAAGAGCACGCCAATTATGCCGTCGAGTTCATCGAAGCCGTCCGGCAAATCAAAAAAGCCTGCCCCGGCGCGAAGACGTCGGGCGGCGTGAGCAACGTGTCGTTCGCCTTCCGCGGCAACGAGACGGTTCGCGAGGCGATGAACGCGGCCTTTCTGTATCACGCCATCCAGGCCGGCCTCGACATGGGCATCGTCAATGCCGGCCAGGTTGCCGTCTACGAAGAGATCGACAAAGAACTGCTCACGTACGTTGAGGACGTGCTGCTCAACCGCCGGCCCGACGCCACCGAGCGACTCGTCACCTTCGCCGAAACAGTGACCGCCAAGACCAAGACGGTCGAAAAAAACGAAGCCTGGCGGGCCGGCACCGTCGAAGCGCGGCTCTCGCACGCCCTGGTCAACGGCATCGTCGACTACATCGAGCCGGACACCGAAGAGGCCCGCGGGAAGCTCGGCCGGCCGCTCAAGGTGATCCAGGGTCCACTGATGGACGGCATGGGTGTCGTCGGCGAGCTGTTCGGCGCGGGCAAAATGTTCTTGCCGCAGGTCGTCAAAAGCGCCCGCGTGATGAAAAAGGCTGTGGCCTACCTCACGCCGTTCATGGAGGCGGAAAAAGGCGAGTCGGGCGGACAGCAGTATCGCGGCACGATCGTGATGGCGACGGTGAAGGGCGACGTGCACGACATCGGCAAAAACATCGTCGGCGTCGTTCTCCGCTGCAACAACTTCGAAGTGATCGACCTGGGCGTAATGGTGCAGGCCGACAAGATCCTCGACACGGCCGTCGAAAAGAAGGCCGACATCGTGGGCTTAAGCGGCCTGATCACGCCGTCGCTCGACGAGATGGTGCACGTCGCCCGCGAGATGCATCGCCGCGGCCTGAACATTCCCCTTTTGATCGGCGGCGCGACGACGAGCGCCAAGCACACGGCCGTCAAAATCGCACCGAGCTATCACGAGCCGGTCGTCCACGTGCTCGATGCGTCGCTGTCGGTGCCTGTCGTTGAGGATCTGCTCGACGAGGAAAAGAAGCCCCTGTTGATCCGCAAGAACACGGCAGCCCAGGAACACGACCGCCAGCAATTTGCCCAGCGGCAACAGAAATCGCTCGTGCCTTACGCCGACGCATTCGCCAAGCGCTTCCAGACCGACTGGGCGACCGTGCGGATCGACCAGCCAGCCTTCCTCGGCACGAAGACGATCGACCCGCAATCGCTGGCGGAACTCGTTCCCCACATCGATTGGTCGCCCTTCTTCCAGACCTGGGAACTCCGCGGCAAATATCCGCAAATCTTCGACGACCCGCAAGTCGGCCCGGAAGCCAAGCGGCTTTACGACGACGCGCAAAAGCTTTTGCAACAAATCGTGACCGGGAAGAAGCTCACGGCCCGTGGCGTGTACGGCTTCTGGCCGGCCAACACGGAAGGCGACGACGTGATTCTCTATGCGGACGAGAGGCGCGCGTCCGAAGTCGCCCGGTTCCCCATGCTGCGGCAGCAATGGGAGCGGAAGGGCCAAGACGACTTTCGCTCGCTCGCCGATTACGTCGCCCCGCGCGACAGCGGCCGCATCGATCACGTCGGCGCCTTCGCGGTGACGGCCGGCCTCGGCTGCGACGAACTGGCCGCCCATTTCGTGCAGCAAAACGACGATTTTGCCTCGATCATGGTCAAAGCGCTCGCCGACCGGCTGGCCGAGGCGTTCGCCGAATTCCTGCACCACAAAGCCCGCCTCGATTGGGGCTACGGCAAAGAGGAGACGCTGTCGGCCGATGAACTGATCCAGGAAAAATACCGCGGCATCCGCCCCGCCTTCGGCTATCCGGCCTGCCCCGACCACTCCGAGAAGCGCACGCTGTTCGATGTACTCCAGGCTGAAAACGCCACCGGCATCCGCCTCACCGAGACGTACGCCATGTGGCCAGCCGCCTCCGTCAGCGGCCTCTACTTCGGCCATCCCGAATCTCGCTACTTTTCGGTCGACCGCATCACGCGCGATCAGGTCGAAAGCTACGCCGCCCGCAAAAAGATGCCGCTCCCGGAAATCGAACGCTGGCTCGGCCCGAATCTCGGCTACGAGCCGAAGTGAGCTCGAATAAGACGGCCGTGATCCGCAGATTTCGCCGATGACGCAGATTCAAGAATTCAAATCGGCGAAATCTGGTGCGTCAGGCGAAGCTTGACGGTTCTTGTCAGTTGAAAGGTACTGACCATGGTAGTTGTTCGTTCGCCATGTAGCCGACCGAGCGGCTGTCGGAGCGATCCGGCGGTCGAAGCCTCGGAAGGCAAAGGCGTCAGCCGTAATGCGAAAGCGTGAACCCGATTCGGCCTCGTTACGCATGTGAGAGTGGCCAGCCCTTCCAGATAGGGTGAAGCCTGACACCGACCGTGAAGCAACGAACGCCTGCAGCGGCCGGGCTCTCCGGGGTGGGAGGGGACAGCGGATGCCGACAGAATCGTCAGGAACCTGAGAGACCCGCTCGAGTGACGCTTGGCGCGTGGGCCCTGTGTCAACAAGGTGCGGGAACCCATAACTGCGCTTTGGCTCGATCGGGAGTCGGAGGGGCTCATAGTAGCGATGAGGCGGGGTAATGCCCGCGGAGCGAAGGGGCCCTGTCGAATGGGTGTTCCCACAAGAGGGGGAGAGCGCCGCTTGGATGAATCTCATCCCACTACGGAACGTAGCACGATCTACGGCCGGAGCGAGCCGCCGGATCAACCGGAGGTGCGCCACGACGTCACGTTCGTACTCGCCGTCTCTCTTCTGAGGTGGAAGCTGTGGCGAAAGGCCAAGCAGGAGCCGAAATTCCGGTTCTACGCCTTGTATGACCGGATTCACCGGCTCGACGTGTTGACGGTGGCGTGGTGGCTGGTGCAGAAGAACGACGGCGCTCCGGGAATCGACGGCATGTCGTGTCGCGACATCATCGACGGTCCGGGAGCCGGCAAGTTCCTCGCGGAGCTCCAAGAGGAACTGCGTTCCAAGCTCTATCGACCGCAACCCGTCAAGCGGGTGATGATCCCCAAGGCCAATGGCGGCGAGCGGCCGCTGGGCATTCCGACCGTCAAGGACCGGATCGTCCAGATGGCGACTCTGCTCGTCTTGGAGCCGATCTTCGAAGCGGACTTCCATGAGTGCTCTTATGGGTTCCGACCGGGGAAATCGGCCCATCAGGCGGTGGACGCGATCCGCGCCCACCTGCAAGCCGGCCTGCGGGAGGTCTACGACGCGGACCTGAAGGGGTACTTCGACACGATCCCGCACGACCAGCTCATCAAGTGTCTCCAGATGCGGATCGCCGATCGCTCGGTGCTGCATCTGATCCGCTCGTGGCTGGAAGCGCCGATTGTGGCACGCGACGAGCAAGGCCGGCCTGCGGCCAAACGCTCGGAGCGAGGGACGCCGCAAGGGGGAGTGATCTCTCCGTTGCTGGCCAACCTGTACCTGCACTGGTTCGAGCATCGGTTCCATCGATCCGACGGCCCCGGCACCTGGGCGCAAGCCCGGCTGGTGCGGTACGCGGATGACTTCGTCATCCTGGCCCGCTACCAGAGCCGACGGCTGCAGGAATGGGTGGAATCGACGCTGGAAGGCCGCTTCCAGTTGGCGATCAACCGCGACAAGACGCGTGTGGTGAACCTGAAGGAACCCAGCGCCTCGCTGTCCTTCCTGGGCTTCACGTTCCGGTACGACCGCGACCTCAAAGGCCGCGATCGCCGTTACTTGAACGTGTTCCCATCGGACAACTCGCTGGCACGGGTGCGGACGAAGTTGCGCGAACTCCTCCGTCGCAACCGAGTGACACCGATCCCGACGTTGATTGCGGAGGTGAATCGGATGCTCGGGGGCTGGTCGAGGTACTTCGCGCACGGCTATCCGCGCCAGGCGTTCCACAAGTTCAACAGCTACGTGGTCCTGTCGTTCACGCATCACCTGCACCGCCGGAGTCAACGGCCCTATCGGCCACCGGCCGACCGCTCCTTCTACGCCCAGTTGCAACGCCTTGGCTTGCGACTGTTGTAAGGACCGCCGTGGACTCACTGTGTACGCCTTCGTTGAAACCGTTCGAGGAAGCCGGATGCGGGAAATCTGCACGTCCGGTTTGAAGAGGGGGGCGGAGTTCACACTCCGCCCCTACTCGACCGGATCTCTTTGCTTTCATGTCAAACAGTGATCTGCGGAGAACTGCCTCTCAGTAGGGATGTCCCGCCGTGCCGCCGTGCGTATATCCGCCGCCCGTGTAACCAAAGCCGCCATAACCACCGATGTAGCCGCCGTAGTAAGTGGGTGAGGCGTAGGAAGAGCCGTAATAACCGCCGTAGGCGGGATAGGACGGAGCCGCATAGGTCGGCACCGCGTAAACGGGACTCGGCGTCGCCGAAAAGCTTTGGTACGTCTCGCTAGTTGACTGAGCGACCTGCCCGTTAGAGGGCGCGGCGGACGGGGTTGCGGACTTGGCCGCCGATGGCGCGGGCGAAGTGGCCGCCTGTTGATTGACGGGCGCAGGAGCGTAGTAGGTGTAGCCTCCTGCGGAGTACCAACCGCCTGAGTAATAGACGTTTGGGCATTGCGCCGAGGCCTGTTTCCCACCGAGCAACGCAAGTGATACAGCACATCCGAAGCACAACAATCGAGAGGCTCTTAATAATGTTTTCATGGCCAATCTCCTTTTCCAATGGACCTAAAGAGCTGACGTCCCCGACTCTCCGGCATCGCAGGACTCATTTTCTGTTTGAAGACAGGCGATCGCGCATCCCCATGCGCGAGACATTCGCTGCTCACCGCCTTGTCGCACGTTTATGCTGGTTCGGCCAGAACGCAACCACTGTGCCAGGGAACTTGTTCTACCCTCAGGTGGGACAAAGCGACGTCCGGAAGATCCTGCTCACGTTCAGCTTGCGAATTTGCCGGGAAGCACGTCGTGCGAGCCGATCCGAGCAGGACGGGGGGCAATCGCGCGATTCCGGGGGCAATCTTTTGGGCACGCGCCTTGAAATTGGCCCACGTGTGTAGCGCGGCCATCCCGAATCGCGCGGCTTCTCCGTGGACTCACATCACCCGCGACCAAGCCGAAAGCCACGCGGCCCGCAAAAAGATGCCGCTCGCCGAAATCAAGGTTGGGTCAGCCCGAACCAAAATAAAAAATCGACGACTGATAACGGAGAGATCCTCAATCGCTGACCTCTGTTGCCTCGGTTACCTCCGGTTCAATTCTTTTCTTTTTGTCATCGGACGTGTCGATCCTGCCTGGGCTTTGTCCGTTCGGTACAATGAAATGAGCACCGAATCGCGCAGGTGGCAAGCAGGCCGCCGCCACGGTCGGGGCTGAAAGCAAGGACCATGAGCGAATCAGCCACAACGATCGACGTGGAAGTCATCGTCCGGCCCAAGGCGAAGTCGAAACGCCGCGAGAAGGAAAAGGACAAGTCGCGGCCCAAGACCCAGCCGCCGTATGCGGTGATCGTCGAGAATGACGACTTTCACACATTCAACTACGTGATCGAAGTGCTGCAGAAAGTCTTCGGCTACGACCTGCAAAAGGCCCTCTTGCTGACGGCGGAAGTCGACGCCAGCGGCCAGGCCATCGTGTGGAGCGGCGCGCTCGAGGTGGCCGAACTCAAACGCGACCAAATCCGCGGCTTCGGCCCGGACCCGTACGCCATGAAGCCGGTGACGTTTCCGCTGGCGCGCGCACGTCGAGAAGCTGCCGGGGTAGGCAAGAGCTCGTAGCCGAAGTCATGAACATCGAAGCGTTGCGTCATTTCCTGGTGTGGTGCACGGTCATCGACTACGGAATCCTGCTGCTTTGGGTTGGGCTGACCCTGTTTGCCTTCGGCTGGATGCAGCGGCTCTGTTCTCGCTGGTACGGTGTCTCCGCCGAGCACTTTTACGCGATTAATTTCGCGGGGATCGTGTTCTTCAAGTCGGCCGTCATCCTCTTCAATCTCGTGCCGCTGATCGCGATTTATTTGGCCGGATGAGGGGCGTGGAGGCGCGGGCACCGGGGGGAGCGGGAAAAGGCAAAAATGAAAATTGCGGTCAGTTCCGACCCGCGAGATTCGGGATGAGAGCTTAGCGATCGATGAAATCGGTAAACTGAACGAAAGGCCCACGCAGGGAGATGCGGAGAGCGACACGTCCTTCCGATGTGCCGCTCGAAACGTTCAACCGTGAGAGAGTGATTTAAACCGCTGTTCATCGATTATTCTCCGATGCAATGCCCCACTCAACGACTCATCAACCGGCCGGATACGACTCGCTGCATCCTTGCCGCGTTGACGATTTTGGCGTCGATCGCGACAGCGACGGGCGCGGAGGACCTCAAGACTCTGCCGTCCATTCCCGACGTCGGCGAGCCGTTCGATGTGAAAAAGTTCCGCGCGGCGTCGGTCCCGTATGCGCAAAATGCCTTCAAGGTGTACCGACACGCCACGAGCCTGATGGTTCGATCGTACGATCTTTTGAGTCGGACCGCTCCGGGCGGAAGGATCAATTGGGATCCTTACCTTACGAGCTTAGACGAGACGCTCGAAAAGGGTTGGCGGTTTGCCAATGGCGACGTGCTTCGCTGGGTGACAGAGAATGAGACGGCATTGGCCGCGTGGAGGAGAGGCACGGAATGCGCGTCCGCCTCTGATCGAGAATCGGGCCCACTTGACGCGGACGAATCGTTGGGTCTCGCAACGGCCAGTCGAGGGCAGCGATTGCCGGACCCGATGCGAGAATTCGCTCGGCTTGCCTGCCTGAAGGCGGCCCTGCTGGATGCAAACGGGCGAACCGCCGACGCCTGGGTTTGGTATTGTGCGGTGTTACGTTCAGGCAGCCATCTTTCGATGGAGACAACCCTGATCGGCCGACTGGCGGCGTATGCGACCAACGATCTGGCTTACACCGGAATCCGCCGTTGGGCCGCCCAGCCCCAGGTTCACGCAGCGGAGCTGCGGCGGGCGCTTACAGATGCGATCACGGCCAATGCCATGATGCCGCCACCTTCCGAAACGCTTAAAGGCAGTTACTTCTGTTGGATCGACGCGGCCGATCGTCAAGGCGCAATCGAGGTGGCAATTCCTCTCTTGGGCGACTATTTGCCCTATTTGGGGTACGAAACGCGCGCTCGCCGCACGTTGAATCTTGTCTACGCGAATTTGCTCAGCCATGCCGACCGGCCGCGCTGGCGTCGCCCGCCGATTCGGGGAGAACTCGGATTATTCGCGCGTGGGACCGCCGCGCCGGGTGTTTATTCAGACGAGGAAATCGAACAGCGATTCCTGGCTTTTCTGCCCGACAAGGCGGTCGCCAAGATGCTGCTTCCTCCCAAGACGCTCTTCGACGTCTTTGATAATGAACGAACGCAGCAATCGGCCCTGATCCTCGGTCTGGCGCTCCAATTGCAGTACCGTGAACACGGCAAATTCCCGGCAACCCTCGATGAGCTGGTCAAGAACGGCTACTTGAAGTCGATTCCCGTCGATCCATTCGGAAAGGGGGAGCCATTTCGCTATCGCCGCGAGACCAACTCACTGGATGCTGTGTTGTGGAGCGTCGCCCAGGATGGAATCGACCAACAAGGGAGACTCGAAGTGTGGCGCGACACTCGGGACGGCAAGGGCGACCGGAGCTTTAAGATTCATGCGCCGCGACGCGGCTCGTAGCGGCGGAATAGCAGGCTGGGAAACGCGAGCGTTGGCATACACTGGGCCTCAAGCGGCGATCGCACTGAGGGCCCAAAGCTGCCGCGAGTGGCACCCGGTGCCCGGGTCCCCCATCCCAACTTTGCCGCTTTCGCTTCGTCAAGTGGTTGATTTCACAGGAGAGCGGGTACCAGCCGGTCCGATCGTCGCGGCAGCTCGATCAATCAAGACGGTGGGCCGGACTTGGGCGGGCTCGGTCGACTGGCCCTTGCTTTGCTCGCTCGACGGAACTCAGGAGTCCTGTCTGGCTCATCCTTCCACCTTCATCCTTCGCGGCATCTTTTGCCGCGCCGCCTTCCCGGTGATACCATTCCCCTAGGCGCAGGTTCTTACAACGATTCTCAGGCATCGCGTGGCGGCTCTCCTGGCAAACGGTTGCCACGCGGGTTATTGCGAAGGAGTGGTGACCATGGCGACTGCCACGACGAAAAAGGCTGCGGCTACGGCGAAAAAGAAATCCGCGAATGGCCACGCGAAAGCGGAACAGCCCAAAGCGGCCCCGTCCAAAGCGGCCCAGCCAAAAAACGGCCATCCCAAAGTCCGGCAAACCAAGTTGCTGATCGACGGCAAATGGGTGAACGCCGCCAGCGGCAAGACGTTCGAGACGCTTAATCCGGCTACCGGCGAAGTCATCGCCCACGTGGCCGAGGCCGACAAGGCTGACGTCGACAAAGCCGTCGAGGCCGCGCGGCGGGCGTTTGAAAGTGGCTCGTGGGCCCAAATGTCGGCCGCACAGCGCGGTCAACTTTTGCACCGGCTGGCCGACCTGATCGAACAGAACATCGACGAGCTGGCCGCTCTTGAGACGCTCGACAACGGCAAACCGATCAACGACTCGCGCAACGCGGACCTGCCGCTGAGCATCGCCTGCTACCGTTACTACGCGGGCTGGGCCGACAAGATTCACGGCAAGACGATCCCCGTCAACGGACCGTATTTCTGCTACACGCGGCACGAGCCGGTGGGTGTGGTCGGTCAGATTATCCCCTGGAACTTCCCGCTCTTAATGCAGGCCTGGAAACTCGGTCCGGCCCTAGCAACCGGCTGCACCGTCGTGATGAAGCCGGCCGAGCAGACGCCGCTCTCGGCGTTGCGCAGTCGGCGAACTAATCCAGGAAGCCGGTTTCCCGCCCGGCGTGGTCAACTTGCTGCCGGGCTTTGGCCCGACTGCCGGGCAAGCCATCTCGCGTCACCGCGGCATCGACAAGGTCGCGTTCACCGGTTCGACCGAGGTCGGACACTTGATTATGGAGGCGGCCGCGCAGACGAACCTCAAGCGGGTCACGCTCGAGTTGGGTGGCAAGAGCCCGAACATCGTTTTTGCCGACACCGATCTCGACGAAGCCGTGCAGGGCTCGCACTTCGGCCTGTTCTTCAATCAGGGCCAATGCTGCTGTGCGGGAAGCCGGCTGTTCGTCGAGCAGTCGATCCACGAAAAGTTCGTGGAGAAGGTGCTCAGCATCACTAAGCACCGCAAAGTTGGCGACCCGTTCGACAAGGAGACCGAACAAGGCCCGCAGGTTTCCGACGAGCAGTTCCATAAGGTGATGGGCTATATTGATGCGGGCAAGCGCGAAGGCGCCGAGATGCTCTGCGGCGGCAAGCGTGTGGGCGATCGCGGTTACTTCATTGCGCCGACGATCTTCGACAACGTCAAAGACGACATGAAGATCGCCAAGGAAGAAATCTTTGGCCCCGTGATGAGCGTGATTCCCTTCAAGACGATCGACGAAGTCGTTCGCCGTGCGAATAACACGGTCTACGGCCTGGCCGCGGCCGTCTGGACCAAAGACATCAGCAAGGCCCACGCGATCGCCAACAAGCTGCGGGCGGGCACCGTCTGGGTGAACTGCTACGACGTCTTCGATGCGGCCGCCCCATTCGGCGGCTTCAAGATGTCGGGTATCGGCCGCGAATTGGGCGAATACGGCTTGCAGAACTACACCGAAGTGAAGACTGTCACGGTGAAGATCTGAAGGACGAAATAGGAAGGATGAAGGATGAGTCAAGGCGAAAGCCTTGTCCGGCTTTGTCTGCCTCATCCTTCACCCTTGCCCTTTTTTTAAGGCGCATTGGCCCCGATGTCCGCCAGTTCCCCTCGCTCGCCGCGCTGGTATGCCGAGGTGGGTGCTTATGAATGGCTGATGCTGGCGATTGCGTCGGCCGGGTGGTTTTTCGACGTTTTCGAAGGTCAGATTTTCAATTTGACCAGCGGACAGCTTCTGCCCGATGTGCTGGGCTGCGCGGCCGATGACCCGAGTGTCGTCCTGTGGCGCTACCGGTTGCTGGCCGTATTTTTGGTCGGCGGGACGATAGGCGGTGTGCTCTTCGGCACGTTGGCTGACCGGTTCGGCCGCAAATCGATGATGTCGGCCACGATTCTGTGTTATTCGATCTTCTCGGGGCTAACATATTTCGCGACGTCGCTGTGGCAGGTTGCCGCCTTGCGGTTCCTGGTGGCTCTCGGCGTCGGCGGAGAATGGGCCGTGGCGGCGACGCTTGTGGCCGAAGTCTTTCCTGCGTCGGCCCGCGCCCGCGCGTCGGGCATATTTCAGGCGACGAGCGTTCTCGGCACCTGGATGGCGGCGCTTGCCGGAATGGCTGTTGGCGCTCAGTGGCGCTACGCGTACTTACTCGGCATTCTGCCGGCTCTGCTCGTCTTATGGGTTCGGGCCAAAGTCGAAGAGCCGGCGCGATGGCGGGAAGCCCGCTCGATCGATCAGCAACTCGGCAGCTTTCGGGAGCTTTTCGGCAACCGTCGTTGGGCGAGTCACGCGATTTTGGGATTGTTGTTGGCGGCAGTCGGGCTGGCGACATTTTGGGGTGTCACAATCGCCGGGCAGGACTTGATGCAGCACCTGCTCGTTCGCTCGGGGATCGAGAACGCGGTTGCCAGCCAACGTGCGAAGTTTGCTTACGGAATTGTCGAGACGGCCGGCGGCGGGTTGGGGCTGTTGAGTTTCGGTCCGCTGGCTGAGTGGCTGGGACGCCGCGGCGCGTTCGCGTTGATGCTGAGCTTAGCGTTTCTCATCGTGCCGTTTACTTGTTACGTGCCGCAGACGGAGACGCAGCTATTGTGCGTGCTCCCTTTCTTCGGCTTCTTCACGCTGGGCATTCATTCGGGATTCGCGATTTATTTTCCCGAGTTGTTCCCCAGCCGCCTGCGGGCGACCGGTTCGGGCATCTGCTTCAACGGCGGTCGTCTGGCAGCGGCGCCTATGCTGTGGCTCTCGGGCGATCTCACGACGAGGCTGAGCCTGCACAAGGCGTTGACCGCGGTTGCCACACTATTTCTTTTGGGACTCGTGCTCCTGATTTTCTTGCCCGAAACGAAAGGCAAACCGTTGCCGGAGTAAAGTTATCGCAGTGATACGAGGTGCTTCGATGAATTCGCAAAGTGTCAGTCCTGCGTCGATCAGTCGCCGCGGTTTTTTGCTCGCCTCGACGGCCACGACTCTCTCTGCCGCCTCGTGGGCGCGAGCGGCCGGGTCGAACAGCCGGGTCGGCGTGGCGATGGTGGGCTGCGGCATCCGCGGGCACGAAGTGATGAGCCGCATTCTCGCCACGGACCGGGCGGAATTACGCTGCATTTGCGACGTCTATGACGAGCATCGCGGAAGGGCCCGCGAATCGCTGGCGCCGGGGCAATCTCCCTTCGAGACGGCCGCGATTGAAGAGGCGATCGCGCATCCTGGTGTCGATGCCGTCTTACTGGCCGTGCCCGATCATCTGCATGTGATGCTTGGCACGATGGTGCTTAAGGCGAACAAGCATCTGTACCTGGAAAAGCCGATCGCTCATCGTCCCGAACAGCATGCGGCCCTGATCGAGGCGGCCAAGGGGCGCAACGTCGTGTTGCAGTGCGGCATGCAGCAACGCAGCGGCTCTCACTATCAGCAAGCCAAAGTGGAAATTGTCGACAAGGGGAAACTCGGGCAGGTGCTCTTCGTGCGCGGCGTATGGCATGATTTCCCGCGCCAACGGCGGCCATTCAAGTCGATCCCGAAGCCGGCGGGGCTGGATTGGGACCGCTTTCTCGGTCCGGCGCCCAAGCGGTCCTTCGAGTGGATGCGATACGACTCGTGGCGGCTGTTTCCCGATTACGGCGGCGGGCAGCTTTCGGATATTTTGACACACTGGGTCGACGTGGCGCAATGGTTCTTGAACGATCCGCGGCCGCTCGATGCTGTCGCGACCGGTGGGATTTATCGGCTCAACGACCGTCGTGAAAATCCGGACACGGTGAGTGCAATTCTGCGCTACCCCAAGCATTGGAATTTCAACTTCGAGTGCACCCTGTTGCCCATTCCCGGGATCAAGCCGCACGTTGCCTTTTACGGGACCGAGGGGACGCTCGAGATCAGCCGCACCAATTACACCTTCCGCGCGGCTCGGAAGCACGCGGTCGAAGTGAAAGCAACCGGGAACCTGGACGGTGCGCACGCGACTAACTGGCTCGACGCCATTGCCGGCGCGGCGCCGGTGAATGGAAACCTTGCGGCCGGACTGAGCGCCTGCGACGCGGTGCACCTAGCGCGGGCCGCGTATTGGAGCGGCAAACGAGTTCGGTACGACGAGAACGGGAAGATCGCACCGACTTGAGCAGTCGTTTGCAGGCCGCCCATTCTTGACAAAGCGGTCGTGGACGAAATATTTCTGAACGTACTGTCGTGCGCGCCGCTGCGTCGGCGTGCCAACATGGTGCTGCCGAATTCGCGCTTTCGGCTCGATCAGCAGGAGTTTTCGGTTGAGAAACTGTTTCTTGAGTGCGGCACTGACCGCGACGGTGTTGACGGGTGTGGATTTTACGAGTCCGGCTCTCGCGAGTTCACTCGACGAGTCGCTCTCTGCTCTTTCCTCTGTCGATAAGGATGGCAAAGGGCACGCGGAGGCGCAAAAGGCGATGCGGGAGCTATCGAACGCCTCCGCGGCCGAACTTCCGGCCATGCTGACCGCGCTCGATCACGCAACGCCGCTTGGTGCGAACTGGATTCGCAACGCGTTCGAGTCGGTGGCCGACCGCGAGTTGAATCAGAAACGCCTGTTGCCGACCGCCGAGCTCGAGAAGTTTATCCGCGACAAATCGCACCAGCCGCGGTCGCGGCGGCTGGCTTACGAATGGCTCGTCAAAGTCGATCCTTCGGCCAAGAACCGGCTGATTCCCGGAATGCTGCTCGACCCGGCTCCCGACTTCCGCCGCGATGCCGTCGCCGTGAAGCTCGACGAGGCCGCCAAGGCGGATCCGAAAACAGAGAAAGACAACGCCATCCGGTTGTATCGCGAAGCTCTCTCCGGCGCGATTCACGACGACCAGGTCAAAGCAATTGCCGCGGCGCTCGGCAAGCTTGGAGAGAAGGTGGATATCGCCGACCACTTCGCCTTCATCACCCGGTATTCCGTAATCGGTCCGTTCGACAATGCAAACGGAAAATTGCTGGAAACGGCCTATCCGCCGGAGAAGGAAATCCGCCTCGACGCCCAGTACGACGGCAAGGTCGGCAAGGTCGCCTGGAAGCCGCTTGCCACGACGAACGAATACGGCATCGTCGATATCGCCAAACAGGTGTCTCCCTACAAGGGGGCCACGATGTATTTGCTGGCGGAGTTCGATTCGCCGAAGCCCCGCAAGCTCGAACTGCGGCTTGCGACGCAAAACGCGTGGAAGATCTGGCTCAACGGGCAGCTGCTCTTCTCTCGCAACGAATACCATCGCGGGGCCGTGTTCGATCAGTACCGAGTGCCGGCGGAAATGCGGGCGGGCCGCAACACAATCCTGCTCAAGCTCTGCCAGGACGAGGAAAAAGAAGACTGGGCCCAGACATACCAGGTGCAGCTGCGAGTTTGCGACATCAACGGCAGCGGCGTGCGATCACAGCCGATTTCAGTCTCGGGAGGTTCGCGGTGAAGATTTCGATTCTTCGATCGATGGGCCAATTCGGCATCGCGTGCGCGCTCGTTACGTCAGTTTGCGGCGCGGACTGGCGGCAATTTCGCGGGAACGATTGCGACGCCGTCGCCAAGACGGGACCGGCGAGTCTGGACAAAACTGTCTGGTCGACGCCCCTCACGGGTCGCGGGATTTCCGGACCGATCGTTGTCGGCGATCTGGCAATCGTCACCGCCAGTAGCGGTCACGATCAGGACCGACTGCACGTCATCGCCTGCCACACAGCGGACGGAAAAATCCGCTGGGACCGCCAGTTTTGGGCGACCGGGCGCACCCAATGTCATCCCAAGATGGCCGTGGCGACGCCGACGCCTGCCAGCGATGGAACTCACATCATCGGTTTTTATTCCAGCAACGACCTGGCGTGCCTCGATCACGAGGGCAAGCTGCTCTGGTATCGCGGGCTGACTTACGAGCATCCGAAAGCGAGCAACAGCCTGGGCATGTCATCGTCGCCGATCGTCATTGACGGCACCGTCGTGGTCCAAGTCGAAACCGACGATGAATCGTTCGCCATGGGTGTCGACATCGAGACGGGGCAAACGCGATGGAAGCTCGAGCGGCCGCAACGGGCGTGTTGGACGTCACCGGTCATCTTGCACGGAACGAACGGTCGACCGAATCTGGTGTTGTTGCAATCGAGCGAAGGACTGGCCGCTGTCCATCCGAAGACAGGCAAAGTCGCATGGAATTACCCGGGTGGCGCCTCGACTGTTTCTTCTTCGGCCGCCGCCGGCGAGACGATTTACGTGCCATCGCACGGGCTCACCGCGCTCGTTGTCGGCGCGGCCGATTCGCAGTTGCCGTATCGCTGGCGCAGCACCGAAGTCTCGCCCGCCATGCCGAGCCCGACTTTTTATGAAGACCGCGTGTACAGCATTACGGGCGGTCCGATTCTCGTCGCGACGGATGCCAAGACCGGCAAGCTCGCCTGGCGGTTGCGGCTCAAGGGGACGTTTTACGCCTCGCCGCTGGCGGCCGACGGTAAGCTGTACGTCATCAATGACGATGGCTTCGGGCAGATCATCAAACTTGACCAGAATCGAGGCAACGTCGAGTCGGAACGCGAGCTGAAGGAGAGCGTGATGGGAACGCCGGCCCTCAGTGACGGAGCGCTGTATATTCGCACCGAAGAGCACTTGTGGAAGATCGGCGGCTGAGTTTCGGACGCGTCAGAACAATCCCGCGCCGCTGCGTTGGTTCCCGAATGGCGAACCGATATGATGACTAGTGCGGGCCGGCTGGCAGTGACGCCGCCGGACCCGATCCGGCCACAAACGGGTGGCAGGCAGGTCCCCGGCCGGTCATCGGAAACCCTTGCGGGAAGGGCGGTTAATGTCGGAACTCTTCCACGAGTGTGGTCTGGCCGCGGTGTACCATCTTCCGAATCAGGGAACCAGCCGCCTGATCGCCGGGCACGGATCTAGCTCCGCCTCGCGCATGATTCCCGGGATGCTGGTCGACATGCAGAACCGGGGCCAGTTGGCCGCCGGCATGTCGACCTACAATCCCGACCGCGACAAACTGCTGGTGAAGTGGAAAGACGTGGGGACGGTGAGCGAGGTCTTTCGCCTCAGCCACCGCGCGAAGTTCGAGTCGATCATGCGCCGCCATGCTGGCCCTGCCGCCATCGGTCACGTGCGCTACGCGACGTGCGGCAAGGAAGACCGCAGCTACGCACAACCCTTCGAATACCGGCACATCGAAAAGCGCAAGTGGTTCACGTTCGCCTTCAACGGCCAGTTGGCCAACTATCCGCAGTTGCGCACCGAGATTCTGGGCAATCCGGAAAAGCATCTGGCGCTTGAGACCGACACCGAAATCCTTCTGCACTTGATCGCCCACGAATCGTCCGGCGAGAAGCGGCCGACGATGCACCAACTGTTGACCCGCCTCAGCCAGCGGCTCGACGGGGCGTACAACGTCGTCTACCTCAACGCCGTCGGCGATATGTTCGCCGCCCGCGACCCACTCGGCATCCGCCCCATGTGCTACGCCAAGGAAGGTCCGCTGTTTGCGGCCGCCAGTGAAAGCGTCGCGTTGACACATCTGGGATTTTCCGACTCGTCGATCAAGAATATTCCACCCGGACACGCCGCGATCATCGAGCGGGGCGAGTTCTCGATTCAGAAGTTCGCCGAGGCGCCGCGGACGGCCCACTGCTTCTTCGAGTGGATTTATTTCGCGAATGTGGCCAGCACGCTCGACGACCGCAGCGTGTATGTGACTCGAACTAAGCTGGGCGAAGAGTTGGCCAAACTGGAAACGTTGCCGCTCGACAGCGAAACGATCATTGTTCCCGTTCCGGACACTGCCAAGGCGGCCGCTGACTCGATGGCCTACCAGCTCAAAATACCCTCGCAGGAAGGCCTGATCCGCAACCGCTACGTGGGGCGGACTTTTATCGAGGGGCAAAACCGGGCCGATAAAATCCGCATGAAGTACACGCCGCTGCCCGAGGTGCTCGCAGGCAAGCGCGTGATCCTGGTCGAGGACACAATTGTCCGGTCGACGACAATGAAGGCGCTGATCTCGCAGCTCAAAGGCCGCGGCCGGGCAAAGGAAGTCCACGTGCGGGTCGCCTGCCCGCCGATCATCGCGCCCTGTTTTTACGGGATCGACATGTCGACTGTCTCGGAGTTGTTCGCTCCGCGATTCATGGAGGGAAACACGATCACGCCCGAGGTCGAGCGGCGGATGGCGGCCACGATCGGAGCCGACAGTTTGCGCTATCTTCCGCTCGAGTCGGTCGCGCGGTGCCTCGACAAGCTGCCAAGCAGCCTCTGCCAGGCGTGCATCAACGGCGAATATCCCACCGCGGCCGGCACACGGCTGTACCAAATTGCGTTGGAAAATGCCCAGACCGATCGGGCGACGGCCGGCCGCACGTACGACGTGCCGCTGACCGCGTCGGCGACTCCGTAGAAGGGCCGAGAGACGCCATGCCGGAATCCGCGCAGCCGCGCGAGCATGAGATCCCGATTCGCGTACGTTACTGCGAGACCGACGCGATGGGCTTTTTGCACCACGCGAATTTTCTCCAGTATTTCGAGATGGGGCGGACGGAACTGTTTCGCGCCCAAGGCGGTGACTACCGCAAGATGGAAGAGGGCGGCCACTTCTTCGTCGTCGTTGAGATGAATGTGAAATACCGCACGCCGGCCCGCTTTGACGATCTGCTCTCGCTCAAGACAAAGGTCGTCCGGGTGACGCCGGCGAAGCTCGAACACGAATACCGCTTGTTCCGCGATTCGACCGTCATTGCCGACGCCAGAAGCATTCTGGCGTGCGTAGACCGGGCGGGCCGCGTGAGGCGAATATCCGATGTCATTCCTGAGCTGGTCGAAGATTAGGACTTTGGACGCATCCGCTGGATCATCAATAATTGGGATGGACGCCCATGACTGACGCTCGCCCGTTCGTTCATCTTCATTGCCATACGCACTACAGCCTGCTCGACGGGGCCAACCGGATTCCGGACCTCGTCAAGAAGGTCAAGGCGGCCGGCATGAACGCGGCCGCGATCACGGATCACGGCAATCTCTACGGAGCGCTCGAGTTCTACAACGAGTGCCGGTCGCACGAAATCAATCCGATCATCGGGTACGAGGCCTACGTCGCTCCAAAAGATCGCCGGGACCGCAATGCGACGCGGATGAAAGAGGCCAGCTTTCACCTCACGCTCTTGGCGATGAACCGGACCGGTTTTCAGAACCTGGTCCGCCTCTCGACGGTCGCCTTTCTCGAAGGGTTTTATTACAAGCCGCGCATCGACAAGGAACTGCTCAAGGCGAACAGCGAAGGCATCATGTGCCTGTCGGGTTGTGCGGCCGGCGA
Source organism: uncultured Planctomycetaceae bacterium (assembly GCA_963752185.1). Classification (GTDB taxonomy): domain Bacteria; phylum Planctomycetota; class Planctomycetia; order Planctomycetales; family Planctomycetaceae; genus DASPSM01. The sequence continues at coordinate 730,058 of CAVVXK010000002.1, forward strand.
GTTGTCGAACCTGATCCTGGGCGGCCGGAGGGACGAGGCCGAGCAGTTGGCCGCCTGGTACCACGGCATCTTCGGCGATCGCTTTTATCTCGAGATCCAGAACGGCGGGCTTGAGATCCAGAGGCTGTGTGCCGAGGGGACGGTCGACCTCGCGAAAAGGATGGGAGTGCCGCTGGTCGCCACGAACGACGCGCACTACCTCAATCAGACCGACGCCGATGCACATGATGTGCTGTTGTGTGTGAACACGGCGGCCGTTCGTTCCGATGCCAAGCGGATGCGAATGGAGGGGAATCAATTCTTCGTGCGGACGCCGGAGGAGATGTACCAGGCATTTCCGGAATATGCCGACGCGGTCGCGATCACCCAGCAGATTGCCGACCGCTGTGACATCGATCTCGACCTGGCGACCCGGCACTTTCCGGTGTTTACGCCGCCGCCCGAAAAGACGGATATTCAGTACCTTCGCGAGCTGTGCGAAGAGCGCTTGCCGCTACGATATGACGAGGTCACGGCTGCACATCGCGATCGTCTCGATTACGAAATGGGCGTGATCGAGAAGATGGGCTACGCGAGCTACTTCCTCATTGTCTGGGACTTCGTCCGCTTTGCCGCCGAGCAAGAAATCCCCTGCCAGGCGCGTGGTTCGGCTTGCGGATCGGTCGTCGCGTATCTGTTGGGATTGAGCAACGTCTGCCCGCTCAAGTACGATTTGCTGTTCGAGCGGTTTCTCGACCCGAGTCGGACCGAGCCGCCCGATATCGATATCGACTTCTGCCGTGATCGCCGGCAGCTCGTCATCGATTACACGAAGCAGAAGTACGGAGCCGCCAACGTCGCCCAGATCGGCACGTTCGGCACGCTTAAAGCCAAGGCGGCCATCCGCGACGTCAGCCGGGCCCTGTCGATTCCGCTCATTCGGGTGAACGAAATCGCCAAAATGGTGCCGGACACGCTCAATATTCGCCTGCAGGACGCGCTCGACGAGAGCGTCGATCTCAAACAGCAATACGATTCCGACCCGCAAGTCCACGAGATGATCGACATTGCGATCCGTCTCGAGGGCCTGGCCCGCAGCGCCGGCACACACGCCGCCGGCGTGGTGGTCGCCGACCAGCCGCTCGTCAATTACATCCCGCTGCAGACGATCACGGGTAAGGAAGACGTGATCACGCAGTGGGACGGTCCGCGCGTCGAGCTGGCGGGCCTGATGAAAATGGACTTTCTCGGCCTGCGGAACCTCACGATTCTCGACAAGGCCGTGCGGAACGTGAAGAAACACCGCGGGATCGACATCGATCCCGTCAAGCTGCCGCTCGACGACCGCAAGACGTTCGAGCTTCTCCAGCGAGGCGAAACCAAAGGCATCTTCCAGCTGGAAAGCGGGGGGATGCGCGACCTGTTGACGAAGATGAAGCCCGACAGCTTCAACGACATCATCGCCACTTCGGCCCTCTATCGTCCCGGCCCGCTCGAAGGCGGGATGGTAATGACGTACGTCAACGTCAAGCACGGAATTCAGCCGATTCCCAAAGTGCATCCGATCGTCGACGAGATCCTGCTCGAGACCTACGGCGTCATGGTCTACCAGGAGCAGGTCATGCGGATCCTGAACCGCTTGGGCGGCATCGAGCTTTCCTCCGCGTACCGCTGCATCAAGGCGATCAGCAAGAAGAAGCTGGCGACAATCGCCAAGTACCGCGAGGAATTCCTGGCTGGCGCGAAGGTGGCCGCGCTCAACGCGGACAAGGCGGTCGAACTCTTTGGCATGATCGAAAAGTTCGCCGGTTACGGCTTCAACAAGTCGCACTCGACGGCTTACGGCGCGATCGCCTATCAGACGGCCTATCTCAAGGCGCACTTCCCCGGCGAATTCATGGCATCGCTCCTTTCGTGCGGCATGGAAAGCTCCGACCGCATCGCCGAGCATGTCGACGACGCCCGCCGCATGGGGATCAAGGTGCTGCCGCCGGACGTCAATTGCTCCGACGTGGAATTCAGCGTCGTCGGCGATGACCTGACGTTTGGTCTGGGAGCGATCAAGGGGCTCGGGGGAGCCGCGGTCGCGGCGATCGTGCACGTGCGGCAAGCGAACGGTCCGTTTAGCAGCATTTTCGATCTGGCCGAACGCGTCGATTCGAAGGTGCTCAGTCAAGAGCGCGCTCGAGCTGTTGATCAAAGCCGGCGCGCTCGACAGTCTGAAAGCATCGCGACCCCAGCATCTGTTGCTCGCCGAGCGGGCCGTTCAAGCCGCCTCGGCCATCCATCGTGACAAACAGATGGGTCAGAAAAACCTGTTCGGCGGCGGCGATGACGAACCGCAGCAAAAACAAGACACGGCCGTGACGTTGCCGGACGTTCCCGACTGGTCGCATTCGCAGAAACTGGCCTTCGAGAAGGAAGTCTTCGGCTTTTATCTCACGTCGCATCCGCTCGCCGAGAATGCCGAGCAGATCAGCCGATATGCCACGCATTCGGTCAAGGAGCTGGCGCAGTCGACGAGAAGAGCGAGATCATGTTGGGCGGCATGGTGTCGAGCATCAAAAAGGCCTCGACCAAAAAGCCCAGCCGCAATGGACACTCGCGCTACGTCAACTTCGACTTCGAGACGCCGCACGGCATGATCCGCTGCATCATGTGGCCGGAAGACTACGCGAAACACGGCGAAGCCGTGAAAGCCGAACAGGTGGGCTACGTGCGAGGCCGCGTCGATCGCCGGGGACGCGAGCCAAATGTGGTCGTGAATCGCCTGCTGACGCTCGACGAAGCGTCGAACGAATTCACGACTCAGGTGGCGGTGAAGTTTCGCCGCGGCCTGCACGCAGAGGAGGACATGCAGCGGGTCCGCCAGGTACTGAGCCGGCACCCGGGCGGCGTTGACGTCGTGATCCTCGTCGATACATCCGACGATCCCGACCCGGCCCAGCGACGCCGCTTTTTCCTCGCGCTCCCCAGCACATTGCGAGTCACCTGCAGCGGCCAACTGCGAACCGACTTACAAGGCATCTTGGGCGAGGAGAACGTGCGATTCCATTCCGCGCCGACTAAAAAGAACGGCCGGAATGCGCCGCCGCGACGTGCCGCCGTCACGATCGGCTGAGCTCGGCTGCTGCTCTGAGATCCCGGGTTTGGGTGCCAGTGGCACCTAAATTCATGCGAACCTACTAAATCTTCTTTGCCAGCCGCCGCGTCAAACGGTCGAGGGCCGGGCTGATGTCTAACGGATCGAGATGAATGTTAAGCAGGCTGAACGTGTCCTTGCTCTGAAACGCCGCTTTGAGCGCTTGATCGAGTTCCCCTTCCGTGCGGACCTCGAAGCCCTTGCCGCCGCCCAAGAGCTCGGGCAGCTTGTGATAGTTCCAGTTAGGAATGTCGTTGAACGGGCCATCCTGCAGGAAGCGTTCGGTGGTGTAGCCCTTGTTGTTGAGGACGAGCACGACCGGATTGAAGCCGTTGTAGACGGCCGTTGACAGTTCCGTCCCCGTCATCTGAAAGCCGCCGTCGCCCACCAGCACGATCGGCCGCAGTTTGGAATTGGCCGTCTGCACGCCGATCGCCGCGGGCACGCCGAAGCCCATCGTCGCGTAATACGCGGGAGCAATAAACTCGGTGTGGCCGTGAATCGTCAGGTCGGCGGCCGCAAACAGCGAGTCGCCGACGTCGCAGACGACGACGATATTCTCGCCGAGCGCTTCGTTGATCCGCTGGAACAGCCGCTTCATGGTGACTTTCTGATCCGGCTTGCAAACGAACGGCTCGAACACGGGGGCGGTGCCCGCGGGGATCGCTTGCCGCGGAGCCTTGATGTCGCTCTTGGCCAGGCGTTTCACGAAGTCGGACAGGAGCACGTCGTGATAATGATGATGGTGAATGCGGAGCTTTTCGCTCGTGACGTAGATGCACTTCGACGTGTCGAGATTGGCCGTGTAAATGCCGAGGTTGATGTCGGTCATGAACGTGCCCAAGAGGATCACGCAGTCGCTCTCTTCGACAAAGCGGCGGACGCTCTCGCGCCCCATGGCCCCTTCGTACACGCCCAGGTACAGCGGGTGCCGCTCGCTCACGACCGATTTGCCTAGAATCGTCGCGCACATCGGAATTTGATTGCGTTCGGCGAGCTTGATCACCTCTTCGCGCAGGCCGAAGCGGTGGATCTCGACGCCGGCGATAATCACCGGCTGCTTGCTCGCTTCGATCATCCGCACCGCGTCGTCGATCGCCTCCTTGAGCGCCTGTTTGTCGCTGACGGGCCGTTCTTGCGGAACCGGATGCGGATACAGGGCCTTGCTCTGCACGCGGTCGCGGGGCAATTCGAGGTACACGGGCCGCTTGAAGCGGTCGGCCGCTTCCAGGCAGCGATCGATCTCGCGAAACGCGGTCAGCGGATCGTCCAACAAAGCCGAGGCGACCGTGATCTTCTCGAACACCTCGCGCTGCGTGTTGAAGTCCCGCACGCGGTGATGCAACAGCGGATCCGAACGCCGCTCGTCGATGCCCGGAGCACCGCTGATCACGATCACGGGCGATTTCTCGGCGTACGCGCCGGCGATCGAATTCGTGATGCTGAGTCCCCCGACGCAATAGGTCACGCAGACGGCCCCCATGCCATTCACGCGGGCGTAGCCGTCGGCGGCGTAGCCGGCACAGTCTTCGCGGCGGGCGCCGATCACGCGGATCGGGCTGTCCTGCAGCATGCCGTAAAATCCCAGCACGAAGTCGCCGGGAATGCCGAACACGTCGCGAATGCCGTAGTCCTGCAGGCGGCGAATCAGGTACTCGCCGATCGAGGGGGCCGACGTGCCGTTCATTTTGGCCGGGCTGCGCTGGGCGGCGGCGGAATGGCCGGCCTTGGGCGCGCCGTTTTTCCCTCGATGAGTCTTGGCCGGTTTCCGTTTTTGAACTGGCATTGTCGCTCCCTTGCCTTGAGTCCGGACGCCGCGACCGGGGGTCATTGGGGGACACATCGGCCGGGCGTTGTCAAAATCCAGGTGAATTCTGTCGGCGTCGGGATTCGCGGTCAATCGCCGCGCCGCTCGGAGACGAAGCAAACCGACGCTCCACTACGGACGACCGCATCGAACACACTCATCGCGCAAGCAATCGGCATCCCGAACCAATAAGCGAGACGGAATATGATTCGGGGCCGGGTCCCGTACCGCGGGGCCGCGTCGGGCCTGGACTTGAGGAGCGTATAGAGCCCGTTTCGCGGCAACCGCTCGAACTTGTTGAGGGCGCTTTGCACCCAACCAAACGGATTTTGCCGCAACGAGAAGTGGTGCTCGCTCGTTGGGGCAAAGCCCGCGTCGATCAACAGTCGCCGCAGTCCGGCGAGCGGAAAGTGGTACAGATGGCGCGGCAAATCGAGATGAAACCAGGCCGAGCCGGACCAGCGGGCCTGCAAACTGCTGTAATTCGGCACGGCGACGATCAGGCGTCCGCGCGGTTTTAAGATGCGGTGGATTTCGGCGAGCGTGCCCTTCGGGTCGGAGAGATGTTCGAGAACGTGCCAGATGATTACTTCGTCAAAAAACGCCTCCGGATAGCGGGCCTCGCGGAGTTCGCTGCCAATGCGGATCGTCGCCCGCGGATCGGCGCCTGCGGCGGCGGCCGCGCTGATCTCGAATCCGTGCACGTCAAATCCGCGATCGGCGAGTGACGAGAGGAGGATGCCTCGACCGCAACCGACATCGAGCACATGGGCGCCGCGTGCCAATCCGCGGGAGAGCATCCGCACATGCCGCGCACCGACGACCCGCACGAGGGCTTCCACCAGCGGGACAAATTTCGCCCCGGTCACGCCGTAATAACTGGGGGGATAAAACGAGTCGATTATCTCGCGGCTGGGGAGGGGCTCTAGCCGACCGAGACCGCAACCCGTGCAATCGGCGACTTTGAAGGCTGAGCCGGGGATCGCCAACCGTGGCCGCGCCCACTGGCTTCCGCAGACGGGACACGGTGTGACTTCGATCGCACACTGATCGGCCGATCCAATCGCCTCGACCGCGCAGTCAACGCCGAAATCGATGGGCTGGTCGGCTCTGGAGACGGTCGTTTCGTGATCGATCAGGTGAAGGACCTCTTGCACGTCTCTCTCAGCGCTGTCCCGATACTCGACGTTCGTCAGATGGTTGAAAATCGATAAGGCAGAGAAGCCGTCGGAGATGGGGCAAATGCGGAATCGGCCGCCCGTCAGTTCAAGAATAGCTCTAACTCTTTACAGCGCTTAAACGTTTCAAGCGATACATCCCGAATTTCCAGAAAAATCCGAAAAACCCCTAAAGTTTGCCAAATCGGATGTCGATAACTGGAGGTGGAGATGGAGTCTCCACACCAGCCTAATTCCACTCGCGATATGTCAGGGATGATACCCATGAGACGGATGTTACTGGCGGTCATCACAGCAGTCCTCCTTCCCACCATTACTGGATGCTGCTGCTGTCAGACATATTACGACCCGATGGCATGTGGCGGAAGCTGCTGCGGCGGCGGATGTGGTGGTGGTGGCTGGGGTGGTGGCGGCTGCGGCTACCAGGGCTGCGGCGGTTGCGGCGGCCCATGCTGGATCAATGACGGCCAAGGCTATGCCGGTTGCGGCGGCTGCGGTTACGGCGGATGCGGTTACGGTGGCTGCGGCGGCGGAGGTTGCTGCATCCTCACGCCGATCTGCACCCTGCTTCACAATATTTTCTGCCCAAGCTGCTGGTTCGGCGGCTGCGGTCCATGGACCGGCAATTGCGGTTACGGCTGTGGGTCTTGCTACAGCGCTCCGTGCTGCGGAAGCCCCTGTGGATTCAACGGTTGCTGCGATCCCTGCCAAGTGTTCAATGGCGGCTGCGGCGGCGGTCAATATTGCGGCGGCTGCGGTGGTTGTGGCGGCGGCAGCTGTGGTGGCGGATGCGGTAACATGCCGGTCATGCAAGGCTACATGGGCTGCTCGAGCTGTGGCGGCGGTATGGTACCCAGCAATCCCGGCGTACAGACCCCGACTCCTGCCGGTCCTCCGCCGGGGGCCAATCCTGGCAGCCCGACGACGATGTACAGCCCAGCCCCCTACGGTGGAATGCCGGTCGCTCAGGGCGGCGTCGTGATGGACTCGCAGGCGGTGACTCCGGCCCGGTACTAGTCCCTCTCGACTCGAAAATCGAAAATAGCACTGGCGGCTCGTCCGCCAGTGTTTTTTTGCGCGTTGGACGAAGGACTAGCAGACGGCGAGGGCACCGGCCCTCGCCACGCTTGGTTCGGCAAATCGACTCTCCAAACGGCCGCCCGGAACGGAAAAATGGCCGGGGCGGTCCGAATGAGCTAGAATTTGGAACGGATTCGAGCTTGACGTTCTCGGATCCCATCCAATCGACAGTTCACCTTCGGTAACGACCTTCATGTCCGTCGCGCTCTCGGACATCGATCGGCTCTCGCCGACGCGGCGTCCAAGCGGCCCTGTGGCCGGCTATCAGAATTGGCGGGAGCTGTTGTTTCTGCATTGGCGAATCTCGCCCGCGCAGATCGCGTCCCGGGTTCCCGATTCGCTGAGCGTCGACATTTGCGAAGGGAGCGCCTGGGTCGGCCTCGTGCTCTTTCGCATGTCGGGCGTGCGGCCGTGGTGGTCGCCTCCCGTTCCCGGCGTTTCGGCGTTTCCTGAGACGAACGTGCGGACGTACGTGCATTTTCAAGGGCGAGATCCAGGCGTCTGGTTTCTCAGCCTGGACGCGGCGAGCACGCTGGGCGTGCAACTCGGCCGCGGTCGTTGGGGACTGCCGTACCACAGATCCGAAATGACGGTTCGCCGGCGTGCCGACACGGTTCAGTACACGTGTCGGCGCGAATGGCCGGGCCAAGCGGGCGTCGGAGGCACAGTCGAGGCAGAGATTGGCGACATTTACAGCGGAGTGGACCGCAATATTGCACCGGGCCGCGCCGTACCGGGCTCACTCGAGCATTTTTTGATCGAGCGCTATGTGCTTTACGCCCAAAAAGGCGATCGGCTGTCAATTGGACAGGTGCACCACTCGCCGTATCCGTTGCGGGAAGCGCGGCTGCGAAGCTGCGAGCAATCCTGGCTCGATGACGTCGGCCTGACCGTGCGAAGACCGCCGGACCATATTCTCTTTAGCGAGGGGGTCGCGACCGAGGTTTTTCCATTGCGACCGGCCGTCGCCCCGTCATAGAGCACGCGACTCGAACGGATGCGTCGCGAGGAAATCGGCCAGCTCGTGCGCGTGGAACACACCGGTCGTGGCCCCCGTTGAACGCACGCAGCTTGCCCCCAGTGCGCTGCCGATCCGCACGCATTCGAGCACGTCGGCCCCTTCGAGCAGCCCGTGGATATACCCGGCAGCGAACGCGTCGCCGCTGCCTGTGGCGTCCACTTGTGCGACTTCAAAACCACGGCTGCGAAATTGTCCCGCGGCGGCCGCGGTGACCGAACCCTCGACACCGCAAGTGATCACGACCGACTTCGCGCCGGCTTCGCGGAAATGCAGCGACTGCCGGACAGGATCCTTTTCGCCGGTGATCAGCTCCGCCTCGTCGCGATTCGGAAGAAACACGTCGGTCCACGGGAGGACCGGTTCGAGAAACGGCCCATAATTCGCGGGCCGTGGAATCACGACGTCAAGCACGGTTTTGACGCCCATTTCCGCCGCCCGGCGAAAGAGCGCCGCGATATTCACCGGCGCGGGTTGATCGCTCAAACAATAACCGCCGACGTAAACCACCCGCGTTTGCCGCAACAATTCTGCCGAAATCTCCAGGCCGCTGAGTGATGCGTTTGCGCCGCGGGCATGAATGAATCGCCGATCATCGCCCGTCACGTTCACGATCATTGAGCAGCTCGTCGCCTCATCCGGTGTCGCCAGCAAGTGCCGTGTGTCGACGCCTGATCGCTGCAATTCCTCAGCGACGAACGTTCCAAACGGATCATCGCCCACGCGTCCGACGACGGCCGTTCGGCGTCCCAGCCGGGCCAGGTCGACGGCGACATTCGCGGCGCAGCCTCCCAGTGTGAGACGGGTGCGTTCGGTGAGCACGAGTTCGCCGGACCGCGGCAGATGGTCGATCGGCTCGCAGACGTGATCCGCGACCACGATGCCCAAGCACAAGCAATCGATTCGCGCGTCATTCATTACGTCATCGCTGTCCGGAATCGGTCTGGCTCAGCAGCCGTTCGACGAGAGGGATCACGTCGCGCTCGTAGGTGAATTCCGGGACCTTCGGGACCCGGCTGTTATCGAAGCGCTTTGCGAGTTTGCCTTGGCGATCATAAACGAAGACGGCCGGCGGCCCGCCCAGGTGGATCTTGTCGAAAAACTCCTCGTTCGGGTCGCTCGAGAGGACGTTGAACAGATGTGCCTTTTGAGTCGTCAAGAAAGCGAGCACGTTCTTTCGGAACGATTCCGGCGGCTCGTCCTTGGCTCCCGTGTAGTCCGTGTTGAAAGAGATACAGGCGATCTTTTCGCCGAGTCGGTCCTGCAGTTTCACCAGGTTGGGAAACTCGCGCACGCACGGTTGGCAAAAGGTCGACCAAACGTCGAGCACCACGATCTTCCCGCGCAATTTCTCACGTCGGTTTTGCGTCTGGTCCCAGCTCAGTATCGCGACCGCGGGGGCGGGTGGGGCCGGTACGGCGGTTTGCGATCGCCGGGGCGGTGGTTCGGAAACGGCCGGTCGAGTTGACGGAACGCAACCCCAGATTGCGACGAGCGCAACGGCCGCCAGCCACATGCTCCGGGTGGTTTTGCAGTTCGCCATCGTGGAAATAACCGCTCCCTCGTTACCGTACCTGATTCCCGGCGCAAATTGCACGGCTCGGCCGGCATTGCACAGAAAGGGGGACAGACCGCGCACCCGCGGTGGTTCGAACGGCTGGTTTGTCCATTTTGGTAGGGGGTCAGTCCCCCTTTTTGTGCAAAGATGGCTCGGCGAAAGCGACGGACGTGATCCCTTCGGGTCTTTTCGTCGTTCTCGTGGTGAGACACAAAATATTTGACATCGAGCGCCATCAAACGGGATCATAGAGGTTGCACTCGCCGCCGTCCGCTTTGAACGAACGGCCTGTCGCTGCCTGTGTCGGACCGCCAGGAGCCGTGCGATGGAGACGTTTTACGCCTATTGCGCCGGAATCGGTGCCTCGCTTCTGATCGGGCAAGTACTTTTGAGCCTGATTGGCATCGGGCATCACGACTTCGATTCGGGGCACGTCGAACTGCACGCGGACGGTCTTTCCGGCGACGCTCATGACGGGCACCTCGACCACGGCGGACACTGGTTCGTCGGTCTGTTGAGCTTTCGCGCAATCGTCTCCGCGCTGGCCGTCTTCGGCCTGGTCGGCTTGGGACTCACGAAGGAATTCAATCCTCCCCGGCCGGTAGCCGCCGTGACCATCGCGTTGGCCGCCGGCGGAAGCATGATGTATGCGGTCGCCTGGATGTTGCGCGTGCTGTATTCGCTTCGTTCTGACGGCACCGTCCGGGTGGAACGATCGGTCGGGCTACCAGGCACCGTTTACCTGACCATTCCGGCCAATAAAGCGGGCGAGGGAAAGGTCACCCTCAAAATTCAGGACCGCATGATGGAACTGGCGGCGGTGACGTCGGGCGATCTCATCCCCACGGGAACGGCCGTTGTGGTCCTCGCGGTCCTTTCTCCTCATGTCATTGAAGTGGCGCCTGCGGCCGCTCTTTCCGAACGACCTCTTGCGGGAAATACCCATGTCTAACTTCACACTGTCGCATCTCGCGCCGTCTCGTCTCGCAATTCTCGCAGATTCGGACGGCGGGGCCGTGTTCTTGGGTTTAAGCGTGGTCATTGCCCTGGTGGCCGTTTTCGGAATCGTGATCTTCGCGACCAGCCGCTACAAGCGCTGCCCCAGCAACCGTGTGCTGGTGATCTTCGGCAAAGTCGCCCGCGGACCGTCGATGTGCATTCACGGCGGCGGCCGCTTCGTGCTGCCGGTGATCCAGGACTACGCCTATCTCAGCCTCGAACCGATCCAGATCGAAGTCCCGCTCAAGGACGCCCTGTCGATCGAGAACATTCGCGTGAATGTCCCCAGCGTCTTCACGGTGGCGATCGGCATTGAACCGGCCATCATGCAGAACGCGGCCATCCGCCTGTTGGGGCTCGACACGCCCCACATCAAAAAACAGGCCGAGGACATTATTTTCGGGCAGCTGCGGCAAGTAGTCGCTTCGATGCACATCGACGACATCAACCGCGACCGCGAGAAATTCCTGCAAAACATCCAAAATTCGGTCGAGCCGGAGCTGCAGAAGATCGGCCTGGTGCTGATCAACGTCAACATCACCGATATCACCGACAGCTCCGGCTACATCGAAGCCATCGGGCACAAGGCCGCGTCGGAAGCGATCCAGAAAGCCCGCGGCGACGTGGCCGATCAGGAGAAACTCGGCGAAGTTCGCGTGGCCGAAGCCGATCGCGACAAAACGGTCCAGGTCGCCGAGGCCCGGAAGGTGCGCGAAATTGGCACGCGCGAGCGCGTCGCGGGATCAAGCCGTGCGGGTCGCCGACCTCAACAAGGAGCAGCAAGTCGGCGAGAAGCGGGCCGGCTTCGCACAGGATATGGAAGTGGCGGAGGCCGACCGCGAAAAGCGGATTTCCGTCGCGAACGCCAACGCGCTGGCCTTCACCGGCGAAACCGAGTCGCAGGCGAAAGTCGCCGATGCCGAAGCCCGTCTGCAAGTGAAAAAGGCCGAAGCCTTCCAACTCGGCGAGACGCGGAAACGCGAGGCCGAGGCGGCCGTCCAGGAAGCCCAAAACCGCGCGATGGCCAAGGCGGCTCTTGCGGCGGCTGAGAAAGTCGAAGCCGAGCGGCGCGCCGCCGTCGAAGCGCCGGCGAAAGCTGAAAAAGCGCACATCATCGTCGAAGCTCAGGCCGAAGCGGAGAAACGCAAGCTGGAGGCGGAGGGGGAGGCGGCCGCCATTTTCGCGCGGCTCGAAGCCGAAGCGCGCGGCCAATACGAAATTCTCGCCAAGAAGGGCGAGGGGTTTCGGGCCATGATCGAAGCCTGCGGCGGCGCGAATCAGGCGTTTCAAATGCTGATGATCGAACACCTCGATAAACTGGCTGAAACGTCCGCCAAGGCGATCTCGAACATCAAGTTCGACAAGGTTGTGGTTTGGGAAAACGGCGGCCAGAACGGCCAAACTGCGACCGCGAATTTCCTGCACGGTATGTCGCGAACACTGCCGCCCATGCTGCAGGTGCTCCGCGACGTTGCTGGCGTCGAATTGCCCGAGTCGCTCGTCAAGTTCCACACGGAATCGTCGAATGGCGTAAAAGCGGCCGAGACCCTGCCCGGATTAGACCGCAACTGAGACGATCAATTGGCGAGTGGTTCAGAGCCCCGCGATGTGTCTGCCCACTTGAGCGGGGTCGGCGTCGACTCGGCAAATCGGAGCTGATCGGCGACGATCCCCGGCGTCGAATCGGACTGGCGGGGAATCTGCAGTGAGCGACCGTCGACAGCCGAGTTCTTCGTCGTCGCGGACCCGCGGCCGACAAACTGAAATTCGCCGGCGGTCAATCCCTCCACGAGGGCTCTCGACAAATCCATCGGCGCGGCTGCCGACGTTCCGTCATTGATTGAAGCCGCAATGGGGACGTTGGGGCGGATCACCGAACCGTTTCCCGCGACCGCGAATGAAGCTGCGATGTTGCGGGAGTTGGCCACCTGAACAAGCGCGGCTCGCGGTCCGATCAAGTCGAACGCGCATTCCTCGAGAGTGGCACGCACCGACGGTGTGCGGCTGCCCGTGCGTGCAAATGTTATCCGGCAGAGGGTCTCCGCGCGCCGCAAGGTAATATGCCGGGCGGCGATCTGCAGCTCTCTGGCCGCGTGCCAATCGGATATCTCAAAGAGCGCACCGCCGACCTTCAGACAGTTGTCGGCTTCGAGCCTTCCGGGGGGCGATTGACAGAGAACCGCCGCGCACGGATTGAAAAAGGACGTGTTTCCGAGTCGAATGCGGCCCGCATCCGGGTCGCGCGCCTCAACGGCGTTCCAGACGATGGCGGGAGACGAATGGGCCATTTCAAATCGGCAACGCTCGATGGTCACATCCTGCGAACGGACCGATAACAGGGCGGCGGCCGTGCCCTCCTTACGCAGCGCAATATTCGTCAAACTGAATCGGCGGCAAATCGCCTCAAGCGGCCGGTCCCCGACCACAATCACCGCGGGCGCGGCCTTGGATCCGCGAATCGACAGGTCGCCGACGAACGAAAGGCTGCGCGCTTCGTACGGGCCGGCGTCGACGACAACGACGCCATCAGCGTTCGGTTTGGGCAGAGGCCGGAGTTTCGGTGCCGGCCGCGCGCCATCTCCAGGAGCAGGATGGCCCGTGGGCCGATTGACTGCAAGCGTCTGTTCCGCGGCCACTGCGGGCGGAGTCGACTTCGCCCAGCGGAACGACGGCAGGCGGCTCCAGATGTTCGTGTCGCCGAGAACCAAGCCCGCTCCTGCGATGATGAGCAGAGCCACAAACACGGCCGCCATCGAAGGTCGCGACGGGCGTTCCCTGGCCGGTCTGGTGAGCGGTGCGGCGGTGTCGAATTGGCGACGGAACCGGATGAGACGTCGTTCGCCGACTTGATTCACCTCCCCAAACCGCAAGGCGACCTCGTTGAAGCTGCCGGGACGTTTCCGCGGATCTCGGTCTGTCAAAGCGCGGATCGCGTCCGCGAGGGGCTGCGGAGTATCGGGCGCAAATTCCTGAATCTCGGGCACCCGGCGGGACTGATGAGCGGCCAGTTTCGCCAGCGGATCGCCCGTTGGAAACGGTGGGCGACCGGCGAGCAGTTCCCACAGCAGGCACCCAAACGCGTAAAGTTCGCTGGCGGTTGTCTTCGCGTTACCCGTTCCGATCAGTTCCGGCGCGGTCCCTTCATACATTTCCGGCGGCACGTCGCTTCTCAGAAGCACACCGCGCTCGAACGTCGCGGCAACGCCGGCGTCGACGAGCACGGCCCGGCCCTCGGCATTCATGCGGACATTGGTCAACTGGATTTTTCCGTGCAACACTCCCCGCGATTCGAGCGAGGCCAAGCCGCGAGCCAGTTGACGGGCAATTTGGCCGACGACATCCGCCGGATAGCGCCCGCGGCGAATCAGCAGTTCGCGACAGCTCGGGCCGGGTACGTATCGACTCAGAACGATCAAGTCGCTGGAATGCCGTTCGACAAAATGCGGTGCCACGACGAAGGGCGTCTCCAACCCTCCCACTTGCTCGATAAGACGCTGCAATCGTTCGAAGACATGGCTCACCGAGTCGGGAGCCGGGCGGAGTCGTTTCAACGCGACTTTGTCCAACCCGCCGGGTGTGATGGCGGCAAAGGTCTCGGAAAACTCGCCGCCACCGAGACGCTCCAACAACACGCAAGGCCCCAAACGCAGCGCATCGGGCGGAGCGGATTCCAGCACTTTGGCTTGGAAGGTTGTCAGAATACCTTCGCTCAAAAGCGCGTCGATCCAGACGAAATCGAAGGCCGGAATCCCGCGAGCCAGACGGCGAACGCGTCGGCGACAGCGACGAAAATCCCGTTCTCGACAGATGTTGAGTCGAACCAGCGATTCACGGAGAGAAACGGCGGAGGCGTGGACGGATGAAGGGGAATGCGTCAGGCCGGCATTTTTCATCCTGCATTCCGCCTCCCCAGCGGCTTCCAAGCAACGCTTCCGCTTTCGACCTTCCCAAGCGCCGCGACTTATCTCAGAACGCCGGATCGGGGACAAGATGAGGTCACATTGCACCGGTTCGACGCGTTGGTTCGCGCCAAGCGGAAGAACGCAAAACTCAGCCTGGTGCAAGTGTCCAAATGCCTTCTGGGGGGTCTCGCCGAGAATTCATCATTGGACCTTTTCAATACCCGACGAACGTGCAAGAATACTTCGTGCAGCGAATGGAGCGCCTTTGAGGATGGCGCAAGCCCGGTGATCGGTGCCAGACGCGCAATCTGGTATCCCGGTCCAAGGTAAGCGCGGCACCGGTCTGGTTATGGACGGGCCGAAACGTACGTTCGAGAGGTTGGATACCGAGCCAACATGATGTCCGATCAGCCCGCGCAGCGCGAGCTGCGGAGTATTCTGCAGTCCACGCGGGTCGGCGATTTGAAGCTGAGCCCGAGTCCCATCCTGCCGCCGACCGCAACTGTGGCCGAGGCGGCTGTTGCGATGCGCCGGCAAAGTCACGGGAGCGCCATGGTGTGCTCCGCCGGCAAAGTGGTGGGCATCTTCACGGAGCGGGACCTGATGCGGGTCATCGCCAGCGGTAAGGGACTCGATGTCCCCTTGACGCAGGTGATGACGGCCAATCCGAAGACCGTCACCGTTGCGGAGACGCTCTTTGAAGTGGCCCGTTCGATGGATCAGGGAGGATACCGCCGACTGCCCGTCGTGGATGCGACGGGTTACCCGGTGGCCATCATCGACGTCAAAGCGCTGGTTCACTTCCTCGTCGAACACTTTCCGACTGCGATCTACAACCAGGCCTCCCACGCACAGTTGATTGCCAAAGATCGCGAGGGAGCGTAGTCCCCGCGGCAATCGACAGAGAACTCGCCCTGCCTTGAAATAACCGATTCAAAGTCCAGTATTTTTCCGTTCGCCCGTCCGGCGTCTCTCACCGAAGGGCGTGCGATTCGAGGAGTCGACAACTAATGGCCACGACCGAGGCGGCAGCGCCAGAGAGTCTGAACGGGAAGAAAACCGAAACGCTCGAGACCGTCGTCGTCCGTTTCTGCGGCGACAGCGGCGATGGCATGCAGCTGGCGGGCACCCAGTTCACGAACGCCTCGGCCGTCTTCGGCAACGACGTCAGCACGCTCCCCGACTTCCCGGCCGAAATTCGCGCCCCTGCCGGCTCGCTTGCGGGCGTTAGCGGCTTTCAGCTCTGCTTCTCGGCACACGACATTTATACACCTGGCGATACCGTCGACACGCTCGTCGCCATGAACCCGGCCGCCCTCAAGACCAACCTCAGCGATCTCAAGCAGGGTGGCACGCTGATCCTCAACGAGGATGCCTTCGACCGCAGCAACCTGAGCAAGGCCGGCTACGCCACCAATCCGATCGAAGACAATTCGTCCCTTTCCGGCTTTCGCGTCCACAAGGTGCCGATGACACGGCTCACCCGCGACGCAGTGGAAGGCCTGGGCCTCTCGCAGCGCGAGGCCGACCGCTGCCGCAATTTTTTCGCGCTGGGCCTCGTTTACTGGCTCTACGAGCGGGACAGCAAACCGACCCTCGACTGGGTGAAATCGAAATTTGGCAAGAACCCGGCCGTGGCTGAGGCGAATATCCGTGCCCTCAAAGGGGGCTACAATTTCGGCTTCTCGACTGAGTCGTTCACCGTCCACTATCAGGTGCCGCCGGCCAAGCTTGCTCCGGGCAAGTATCGCAAGATCACCGGAAACGAAGCGTTGGCCTACGGTTTGGCGACGGTTGCCAAGCTCTCTGGCACGCGTGTGGTTTACTCCGGTTATCCGATCACGCCTGCCAGCGACATTTTGCACGAACTCTCGAAGCTCAAACACTTCGGCGTGCTGACGTTTCAGGCGGAAGACGAGATCGCCGCCATGGCCGCGACCGTGGGCGCGGCGTTCGGCGGCAATCTGGCCGTCACCGCCAGCAGCGGTCCCGGCATCTGCCTGAAAGGCGAGGCCATGGGCCTCGGCATGATCACCGAACTGCCGATGGTGATTGTCGACGTGCAGCGCGGCGGCCCGAGCACCGGGCTTCCCACCAAGACCGAACAGTCCGACCTGCTGTTGGCCATGTTCGGCCGCAACGGTGAATCGCCCATGCCGATTCTCGCCGCGGCGACGCCGGCCGATTGCTTCGACCTCGTTCAAGAGGCGATGCGGATCGCGGTCGATTTCATGGTCCCCGTGCTCTTCCTCTCGGATGGATACATCGCCAACGGCGCCGAACCGTGGCGGATACCGGAGGTTTCGGACCTCAAGCCGGTGAACGTGAAGCACCCCGCCGAGCGCAATTCGAGCGACGGATTCCTGCCGTACAAGCGGGATGAGCGTTTAGTGCGGCCGTGGGCCGTTCCTGGCACCAAGGGGCTCGAACATCGCATCGGCGGTCTCGAAAAAGCCGATGTGACAGGCAACGTCGAATACTCGCCCACCAATCACCAGCACATGACCAATATTCGTGCCGCCAAGGTGGCCGGGATTGCCGACTTCATTCCCGAACAGACCGTCGAAGGTCCCGACAAGGGCGACCTGCTCGTGGTGAGCTGGGGCGGCACTTACGGATCGGTCCGCACGGCCGTTCGCCAGTGCCTCTCCGAAGGCCTCAAGGTCGCCCACACCCACCTGCGATACATGAATCCGTTCCCCCGCAATTTGGGAACGCTGCTCAAGAACTACAAGGGCGTGCTCGTTCCCGAACTCAACAACGGGCAGCTCCGCTTTTTGCTGCGAAACGATTTCCTCGTTGACGCCAAGGGCCTGAACAAGGTTCAGGGCAAGCCGTTCCTCATCAGCGAGGTTGCCGAAGCCATCCGGTCTCACTTGAAAAATGGATAACCATGAGCGTTGAACTCCCACAGTTGACCGCCAAGGACTTTGCGAGCGACCAGGAAATTCGCTGGTGCCCGCGGTGCGGGGATTATTCGATCCTCGCGCAGATGAAAAAGGTCCTGCCGACCCTCGGCATCCCCAAGGAAAAGTTCGTCTTCGTCTCGGGTATCGGCTGCTCGAGCCGCTTTCCCTATTACATGGATACCTACGGGTTCCACGGCATCCACGGCCGCGCCCCGGCCATCGCCACGGGCGTGAAGCTGAGCTGCCCCGACCTGCAGGTGTGGGTGATCACGGGTGACGGCGACGCGCTGTCGATCGGCGGCAATCACTTCCTTCACGTGATCCGCCGCAATCTCGACGTCAAAGTCGTCCTGTTCAACAACCAGATCTACGGCCTCACCAAAGGGCAATACTCGCCCACTAGCCCCGTCGGTGCCCGCACGAAGAGCACGCCGTACGGCTCGGTCGATCGCCCGGTGAATCCCCTCTGCGTGGCCATCGGGGCCGAAGCGACGTTCGTTGCCCGCTCTGTCGATGTCGACATCAAGCACCTCACGTACGTGCTCGAACGGGCCGCCCATCACAAGGGCACGGCGTTCGTCGAGGTCTACCAGGACTGCAATGTCTTCAACTCGGGCGCGTTCAACTACGCCTCGAAGAAAGAAGAGAAGGAAGACAACGTCGTCTACCTCGAGCACGGCAAGCCGTTGATCTTCGGCAAGAACCGGAACAAGGGCATCCGCATCAGCGAGATGAGCCGGCCCGAGATCGTCGAGCTCGGCGGCGACATCAAGGAGGACGACCTGCTCTTCCACGATGAAAAAGCCCATGAGCCGTCGCTGGCCTTCCTCTTGGCCCGCATGCGGCACCCCGAATTCCCCGAGCCGATGGGCGTCTTCCGCGACGTGCAGCGGCCCACTTACGACGAGGGCGTCATCTCCCAGGTCGAAGCGGCCCGCGCCAAAGAAGGCCCCGGCGACCTCGACGAGCTCTACAACGACGGCGATACGTGGACGGTACAGTAGAACGGAAGGATGATTGATGAAGGCGGAAGGATGAGCCAGAGGCGCAGCCTTCCGCTGCCTTTGTGTGACTCATCCTTCATCCTTTCGCCTTCATCCTTCCGGGCCGGAGGCCCCCATGATTTGTCCTGACTGTGGTTACGACAATATCGAAGGTGTCGACGGCTGCGAGCAGTGCGGGCAGCCCCTCGTCGATTTCGACCCGGCCACCTGCGAGCTCGAAGAATCGATCTCGCGGCACAGCATCGCCGTGCTGACGCCCAAGTCTGGTGTTTCGGTGCCTTCAACGGCCACCGTCCGCGAAAGCATCCGCGCCATGGCCGAAAAGAAAATCGGCTGCGTGCTGGTCAAGGACGGCGAGCGCTTGGCGGGCGTTTTCACCGAGCGCGACGTGCTCAACCGCATCACGCCCGACATGAGCGCGCTCGATGAGCCGGTCAGCAACTACATGACCCGCTCGCCCGCAACGATCCGCCGACAGGATTCGATCGCCTACGCACTTCACCAGATGGATATCGGCGGCTATCGTCACATGGTGATCGTCGACCGCTACGGCGAGCCCACCGGCGTTCTCTCCGTGCGGGACATCCTGCGGTTCCTGTGCGTGCGGTTTGCCGAAATCCGTTCCGAGTTGAAATAGACGCCGCGGACTGGCGCGTCATGGCGGACGACCGTGCCCCTTTCATCGACCGATCACCCAAGCTCTTGGTGATTGGCGACGTTTTCTCGCCGACGATGATCCCCTTGCGGATTTTCGTCGAGCAACTCGTCGAATCGGGGTGTGACGCCCGCTTCGCTGCCGGCATCGCCGAAGTTCTTCCGGGTTCGGCAGATGACGGTTGGTTTCCTGAACTTGTCCTCGTTTGCCTGCACGGGTCGGACGAATACACCACGCCCGACGTGCATCGCCTGATTGGACTCTATCCCCTCGCGCGCCTCGTCTGCTGCTATGGTCCTTGGTGTGCCTCCGACGGCCGCACGCGGGACATCTGGCCGCTGGCCGTCCGCGTGCCGGTCGATGCGGCCCCGGACCGAATCCGCCGCGAGTTGGACGTATTGTCCGGCAGCCGTCAGCCCCTTCCGCTCACGGCTTCGCGCGACGAGATCTTTCTTTTCGACAATGCCCTCGATTAGAGTGTCAGCGTGTCGACATTGGTTAATTGGGAGGCACTCGCATGAAGTCTGCGCCACTTCTGTTGCTCGCGTGCGTCGCGGTCAATGTTTTGTCGTCATTTGCATCCGCTGCAGAAGCGACCGAGCGCGTCTACTTCGGCACCTACGGCTCCGGACCGAATGAGGGCATTTTTGTCGCCGAACTCGATCCGGCAACCGGCGTGGTGAGCACGCCGCGGCTGGCGGCCGAGGCGGTCGACGCGTCGTTCCTGGCCTTTGATCCGGGCCACATTGCCCTCTACGCGGTCTCCGAAGTCTCGAATTTGGATGGCAAGAAAACGGGCGGTGTTGTCGGATTTACCGTCGACAAGGCGACTGGCCGCCTCACACGCAAGAGCGAACAACCCTCGGAGGGGGCCGGTCCCTGCCACCTCGTCGTCTGCAGAACGGGCAAGAACGTGCTCGTCGCCAATTACGACGGCGGCACGGCGGCCGTGCTGCCCATACGCACGCCGGGCCTCTTGGGCCCGGCTTCGTCGTCGGTCGCCCAACACGGGCACGGCCCAAACGCGGAGCGCCAGGAAAAGGCCCACGCCCACTCGATCAACGTTGATGCACACGACCACTTCGCCTTCGTCTGCGATCTCGGCTGCGACAAGATTTTTGTCTATCACCTTAACCCCATCGCCGGCACCCTCAAGGCGAACAATCCCGCTTTCGTGGAGCTCCCACCGGGCTCCGGCCCCCGACACTTCGCCTTTCATCCCACGGGCCGCTTCGCCTACTCGGCCAACGAGCTGGGCAGCACGGTCACGACATTCTGGTACGACGCCGAGAACGGCACGCTTTCCCCCGTTCAGACCCTGTCGACGCTCCCCTCGTCGTTCAAAGAGCCCAATACGGTGGCCGAAGTGGTCGTGCATCCCTCGGGCAAATACGTCTACGTCGCCAACCGCGGCCACGACAGCATCGCGATCTTCACCGTCGATGCGGCTACCGGCCGTCTGACTGCCGCCGGCCACGAATCGACCCAAGGCAAGACGCCGCGGAATTTCAACATCGACCCCTCGGGCACATTCCTCCTAGCCGCCAACCAGGATTCCGACTCCGTCGTCGTCTTCCGCCTCGACCCGGCCACGGGCAAGCTGAAAGCAACTGGCCAGAAGCTGGCGATTCGCAAGCCCGTCTGCATCAAGTGGTAGCGCGGGATGGGGGGCGGGGGTTAGGAAAAGTCGACGATCCATCAGCGGTTTTTCTCTGCCCCCACCCGCGCCCCCCCGCATCACCGCTCCCACCTCTTCAACTGATCTACCATGAGCAGCATTTCGGTCCGTTTCTTCTCGAAGACGCCAAACAGTGTCAGCAGCGCGAGTCCCAGCACGAACAAAAAGACCCACCAAGGCCAGACGTGGCCGATGCTGCGGGCCGCGTGCCAGACCATGCTCACCATCGACAGGAGCAGGAACGACGTGCCCAAGTACAAAAACGCGCGCACGCGAAGCATGATGC
Source organism: uncultured Planctomycetaceae bacterium (assembly GCA_963752185.1). GTDB lineage: Bacteria > Planctomycetota > Planctomycetia > Planctomycetales > Planctomycetaceae > DASPSM01. The sequence continues at coordinate 751,253 of CAVVXK010000002.1, forward strand.
CGGCGAGCACGCCGAGGACTGACAGACCGGCCAGCACCATTGGCAGCCAAAGCGTCGTGCCGATGCCGTGTTGGAACATCTCGCCGGTCGAGCTGACGTAGATCGTCGTGATGGCGAAGTAGCGGATCGACGCGAGAGCCGTCTCGCGGAGCCGGTTGCGGTTAAGCTGAGCGGCGGCGAGCACCGTCACGCAGGGGGGAATGATGAACATCTGCGGATGCACGAGGAGCGACACGCCGTGCTCGCCAAAGAGCGCGCACAAGGTCGCGTTGCCGACAATTGCGGCCGCCGCCGAGTAGACGAACGAACCGCGCCTCAGACTCAGGAACAGATAGAGCACGCCGACGATAAACAGCGTCGTCGAGTATTTCAGATCGGAGTCGAGCAGCCAGAAGCCGATCACCGGCAGCACCGGCAAGAAGGCCGCCGTGTACTCGAGCGGCTTCGACAGCACGTTGACCTTGAGCCGGCCGAAGAATTCCGAGATGCCCGTTCCCGCGAAGGCAATCCCCATCACGACGAGCGGCCAATACGGCTTGAGCCAATCCTGGAAGAGCTGTGGATTCGTGAGGTACAGGTGGGCGAACAACAATCCGGCCACGACCTCGCTGCCGTAGACGTAGAGGAACCGCTGCTGATCGGTCGAAAACAGCGGATCGCGTCCCGGCAGGACGGCCAACGAAATCAAACCGGCCGCCAGTCCGACCAGGGCGATCGCCACGACCACCGTATCGATCACCGAGACCGGGCTGCCCGCCGTGCGATCGAACGACTGGAATTCGAGCCAGAGGATCAGTCCCAGCGCAACGACGGCCGTGCCGGCGACACCGACGGCCGCCCGGCGAATCGAGGCGAACCACGTGCTCCCCCGCGGCACCAGTCGCACGAGGGGGAGTCCGTAGACAAACGCGACGGCCGCCAGGCTGACCAAGACGCGAATCGATCGCCTGAGCATCTCGTTCGCCAGCGGCCCCGGTTGCATCAGCGCCCAACCGAATTGCACGGCGGCCACCGCCGCGATCGATAGCGAAACCAATTGAAGACTGCCGGCCCGCCGCCCCGTTGCCAAGAGGCCGGCGCCGACCCCTAGCGCCAAGACTGCACACGAGAGGGCAATCCGTAACTGGTTTTCCGGGAAGGTCAGGACGAAGAGGCCGGCCGCGATCACGACCAGAGACAACGCCAGGTTAATCGTGGTCAGCCACGCGTGGGTCGCTTCGCCTTCGTCCTCCGCCAGTTTTCCGCCCAAGCGCGAGGTGATTGCCCAAAGCGGCCGCCGAAGCGCCGAGATCGCGCTCGTGACGACGACGAATCCGGCCAGTGAGCCCGCAGTCCAAACAATCAGCTCGCGATGCGGCAAGTTGAGCCGGCCCAGCCCCGTCGCAATCGCAACCAATCCCAGCGCGTAAAGCGTCGGCTGTCCATGCCGGCTTTGTCGCTCCCACATTGTCGCCAGCGACAGAAGGGCCAAGAGCGCAAGTGCCGCTTCTCCGAGCGGGCTTGCCGGCGTGATCGGGGCCAGATCCTGCGGACGAAACTGCAGAAGCTGCTGTCCGAGCACCAAGAACGCCGGCAGCGCCGCGGCCAACGTTCCCACAATGGCAACAAAGTGATGCGCCGGCGGCCACCCCGGAATGCGCTCGACGACCGCCCCGCGTCGCCCGCGAACGACGACGATCGCCGTCCAGACAAGCGCCTGCACGGTCATGCCGATCAATGTGATGTGGATCAGGTCGAGCACTTTCTGATCGGGAACTTGCCCGTCCGACCACAGCCACGGGTCGAGGCCGATGAAAGCAGAGCCCAGGGCGGCAAAAACGAGCGAGAGATAGACACGCCACTCGGCCCGCGCCGCTTCACCGTCGTGACTGCAAAAAGCAGTGTGCACAGCGAAATCCAAATGACGGAACCGGCCGACCACCAGGGCCGCGTCGGATCGGACCACAAGCCGCGGCTCGCGAACAGCGCGACCACCGGCGTGAGCCATAACGCCCAAGTCGCAAGTCGAGGTCCAAGATCGAATGCTTCGGGCGTGACTGGCAAATGTTCGGGTGCCACTGGCGAGGGGCCGGTCATTGGGGCCGGCCATGAAGCCGGGGGCCCGCCAGTGGCTTCGGGTTTTCGATTTTGGATTTTAGATTTTAGATTTTGGATGAACTGCATCGCGGCGACAGCCCCGATCAGTCCGCACCAACCCGCGATGACCGAATGGAACGAGAGCCAGTTGCCCGCACTGTTTCGAGCAGCGAGGGAGGCGGCCGCCAGCGGTGCCGCGGCCGCCAGAAAGACGAAGCCCGCAGCCACTGCCGAACGGCTCCAGTTTTGTCGCCGTGCCAAGCCCCAATCGCAGGCCGCCAGTGCCAACAGCGTCCAGCCCAAGAGCGATCCGCATTCTTTGACCGAAGCGAGAAGCGGAGCCGGCTGCACCCACAGTCCCAGAGCGGCGCCGCCGCTCAGCAGCACCGCAAAGAGTCCGGCCAAAAACACCTGAGTCACGACGGTCCCACGCAGCGACGCGGCGGATACGGTCGAGAGACGCGAACGCCGTCCCGCGAAGTGCTCAGCAGCGATCCACAGATCGGCAGCAATGGCGGCCGACAGGCCCATCTCCTGCAGAAAGGGAACAAAGTCGGCCAGCGTCTGGCGGTGTGTATTGAGCGCAACAAAATAACAACCGACGAGACCGAACGTGCATTGGCCCAGAAACGTGGCCGAGATGCCCCACAAGGGCTCGCGGTCGGCGAAGGCGTAGATCAGAAACGACGTGGCCAGGATCGCCAGCGGAATGGCGTCAGACGCAGTCAAATCGAGCCAATCGAAAAATCCGCCCAGCGGCCCGGCGGCAACCCGGCCCGCGCCGACCAGGCTCACCATGTTTCCCGCGACGATCGTGAGAATCGAAAAACCCGTCGAAGCCACGAGCGCGTTTCGCACGTGGACTGCGTTTTTCCACCGCGGCGATTCCAAAGCGGTCCAACCGCGGCCCTGGCTGAACGGCTTGAGCATTCCGCCCAGAAGCCACAGCAGGGCGACGGCCAAAGCCAGCGCCGCCGAAGCCCAACACAAAGCCGACGCGGTCGCCAGATCCGCATCAAAGCGACAGGCGACAAGGAAGGGAACGACGGCCAAAACGGCGGCAATTCCCGCCAGGGTGCCCCGCGTGGGCCGTTCCCAGTGGGCGGCCAGAAGTGACAACGCCACGATCGCCAGCGCGACCCACGCGCCGGCTCCCAGCCCCTGCCCGTACGGCGTCGGCAACCCGGGCCAGAGCGTGGCCGGCGTAAGAGTGAGGAATCGGCCCGCGACGATTGCGAGAAACATCGCGAATCCGAAGATCGCTCCCACTTCGCGCCCGGCCCGTTTCAAGAGCGCCCGCGAACCGGCCGAGATGGCCGCGCAGAAGAAGAGGGCCACCACGATTAGATAAATCGGCATGGGCCCGGCGGTCGTCGAACCAACGCGAATCGCCTGCGAATAAATGCCGGGAACGGCCGCCAGCGAACAGGTCGCGGTCAAACCGACGACGACTGCGCCCAATACGACGCGGTCGACTTCGAGCGGCATTGCAAGCAATGTGCGCGCGATGTCGGCGATCGGGCGGACTGCACGCCGCACGGCGATCCACAGTCCGCTCCACACGGCCAGGGCGGCGAATTGCCAGTTGAAATAGAGCGGGTTGACGTAGTCGCCACTGTCGATCCACCACGGTTCCATCCGGCAGTAACCCGTGACGAGAAAAACGACCCCGACCGTGCCGACCGCCTGCGCAGCGCTGGCAAGAGCGGGCAAACCGAGCATGAGAGCGGCCGCAAGCCAGACGGCAAAGATCGCGAAAGCGTAGGCGGCATGCGGGAAGAATTGATTGCCGGTGACCATGAGCGTGGACGGAATGGCGACAGCCGAAACGGCGATTGCCGCGAGAGTCAGCGGAACGACAATCGCGTCGAAAAGCGAGCCACGCCCCGCCGCTTCGGCGGCAATGTTCGACTCTGCCGAGCCGGGGGGTTGATCCCTCGTTGTAACACACAAGTCGCTCTCCTTAATCAGGAGCGTCATCATTGGCACCGGGTCCGAAGAGGTTCCAGGCAAGCGAGAGGTCGTACATCCGCTGAAGACCGAGCCAGACTGTTTGCGGGCCGGGCGGATCCTTACGATTTGGGTAATTCACATAACCCCCCAATTGAGCGACCAGCGGCAGGAATTCTCCCAGTTTGGGAGGCCGGCGGGGCGGTTTCTTTCGTCGAACAGCCATCCAGACGGACTTCCATTCTGCCGGGTCAAAAATCGCTTCGCAGTCCAGATCGGGCGCACTGCCGCCAGACGGCAGACCATCAGCGTTCGCCAGGCGACAATGAGATACACCGCGACGCAGGGGAGCATTCGGTCGATGTGCTCGAAGCGCCGCTCTTCCACGCGACAGCCCGACTTGAGGATGCGGAAGAGCACCTCCACCATAAACCGCACGGCATAATACTGAACCATCTCCCGGACTTGTTCGGCGGTCGCGATGGGCAGCGTGGTGACCAGCAGCCATTCCACAGGCTCATCATCGGGCGGTGGGTCGACCTCGCGAACTTGCACCACATTAACTGTCACGGGAGAGAGATTGCCGCCGGGCCGTTGGGGCCCGCGAAGGGTCACCGTGGCCGCGCGCACTGCGACCTCCGCCGTGCGGCTCTCGCGGGGTTGGCGCCGTCCTCGCGTCTCGCAAGCGACGAGTGCCTCGGGGCGACCACGAACCGAGATCGTGTGCGTGAACACAACCGGCTGAGACTCGACGGATTCACGGAGATGGCGGGCCGCGTCGTTTTCTCCTCCCTTCAGGATTGCTCGATCTTGGCAAGCACGGATGAGCCAGTCGGCACCTCCCTCCGGACGCGGTTCCAGGAACAACTCATAGATATCCGCTTCGCTGTCGGCGACAAGGACGCATCGAGTCGCAGGCGCCTGCCGAGCAACCTCGTGCGCCTGTCGCAAGCCGTCGATCCACCGCTGGCTTTCTTTGTCTTCAATCGCTGTGGATTTGCGGCGTTTTTCCTTCTGGCTGCGCGTCTCTTCCGCCGGGGGTTCGTCTCGCGTCCACATCCTGGCCCAGCAGCTGCCCAAGGGAGTGCCGTCCAGAGTAAAACCGATCAGCGGATGCAGGTACGCGCCGCGTCGCGACGAGCCGTCGAGCCAGCCGGCCCCCTGCACCTGCTCATGCGGCCGCGTGAAGTCCAGTTCGCTCGTGTCCTCGATGAGCAACACCAGCGGCTGGGCTGCAATCCGCTTGAGCGTGGATTCATAATGCGGGGCGAGCACCTCTTCGTACCCGACCTTTTCGTTATCGAAGAAACGATAGGCGGCGACCATCTCGTCCCGCCCTCCGCACGCGGCGGGAATACTCGCCGTCGGCCGCTCCCCAAACGCGGAGAGCACGGCGGTGAGGCGTTTGTTCAGCCGCTCATCTCCGAGGTCCGCTGTCTTCATTTCCTCAACCGCCCAAGGTGCCATCATGAGCCACTCCTTTGGCTCGCCCACTTGATTCACTTCCTTTCACTGGACCAACAGCATCGCTTATCTCACTCAATCCTCCAAGACGGACCTCGACTTGTGTGTTACAACGAGGGGTTGATCCCCCCGGTCTGCGAGCGCGACGAGTGCGCGCTCGTGAGCATTTGTCTCAACACTCGTCACGTGCGCGGTTGAAACGCCCTCGGGTTCCCCTCGTGCGTCCGAGGGGGTCAACCCCTCGGCTCGGGAATGCGTTGCGACTCGCGCAACGAGTTTCTCGAACGTGCCAAGGAATGGTGTGGGCGCTCCGCGTCTTGCCATCACGATCCGCGCCAATCCGCGTAGACCGTGCAAATGACGGCGTGGACGATCAGCGCCAGCGTCCAGGGATCGAGCGGATCCCATCCGCGTTCCGCCAGCCGTGCGGCAATGTACGTGTTCATCGCCAAACCGTGCCCCAGGGCGGCCAGAAGCAGGGCGGCGCCGATCCACGTGGCGTAGGGGCGGCGGATCCACCAGGCCGCGACCAACCAGCAAAGCGCCAGCACGAGGAAGACGGCCGTCGCCAGGTTGCCGTCCGGCAGTTTCCACACAATTGCGAAAACGGCAATCGCGGCCGCGGCGCCGGCGTGCAGCAAGGCGCTGCCGGAATAACCGACGGCTTGTCGCCGGAATCGCGTTTGGCGCAGCAAGAGTGCCGCCGCGTCGGCGGCGAGCGACAGAATCGCAAGGATCAATCCGGACCGCGCTTCGCGCAAGAGGTCGGCCAGCCCTTCGGTCGTGGCGGACCCGACGGTGACGCGGCCGGCCGACCAATGGAATCCGACTAAACAGGCCAGAGAAAACGATGCCGTGGCGAACAGTTGCAGCTCGGGCATCTCGGCCATGAAGGCCAGCGCGGAAAACGCGATCGCATTCAGCAGACCGACTTCGACGAGCAGATCGGGCCGCGGCCAGGCCAGGGCGACGGCGGCCAAGACCAGCACTCCGCCGAAAATCGCGATCGCCGTTCCGGTCGTACGATAACCGGCGATTTTTTCGGCCGCGAGAGCCGATCCGGACATCCGCTGCTGGATGACCAGCCCCGCCGCAGTCAGTGTCGCCGCCAGCAGACTCACGAGTGGCGAGAGCAGCGAGAGGGTGGGCAGGATTGCGCCGGATTTTGCAGCCAGGAAAGCGGCCGAGAGGACCAGCGAAAAGAGGCCAATTCCCAGGAAGCGAAACGACTGGGCCGCGCGACGCGGCGTCAGCCGGTTGCCTGCCGACAAGCGGTTGATGTGCGCGATCGCCGCCGCAAAGAACGAGGCGAACGGCAGGGCGAATAACAGCACCGTGCGCCACTCGGCTTCGCCCGGCACCGTCAGCCGGCCGATCAGCGACATGCCCACCGTCGAGCCGGTGACCGCGACGAACATCGGCCAGGCATTTCGCTTGTTGAGAATCCGGGCCGCGGAATAGACGAGGCCTGCCAGTGCGGCCAGGCCCAGCGTGACGGCCCCGTAGTCGATCGGCCCATATGTGGTCTTGTTCGCATTCAGCACCATCGCCGCCAGCACGTTGAGCGGCACGAGCAGCGTCGAGACGAGGAGCAGGCCGCGGCTCGTCGATTTGAGCCTCCAGCGCCTGAGCGTATACAGTCCCGCCCCATGCATGGCGGCGGTGACGGCGAGGAAGACGGCCACCGGGAAATACGGGATCCAGTCCTTGAGCGTGGCCCATAGGCTGATCACCAGGCCGACCGAGCTGACCACGATCAACAGGCCGCTGACCAGCTCGCCCCAACGAATGTTCTTCTCTTCCATGAACGACTGTAGAACGCCGGCCAATCCGCGCGGCTCAGCTTCCGAGGGCTCAATCGAGGGTCGAACGACGCCCGCGGCGGCGGGTGCGGCCGCCGCGGTGGGAACGAGCGCGGGCTCGGCGTCATCGATCACTTCGAGGACGTCGACCGGTTCCTCCACGCATCCCGGCGCGCGGGACTCTGCTTCGCCTCCTCCGAAAATCCCCCGAGTGCGGAGCCCGGCACCTCATTCTCAGTCGGCGCGACCGGTTGCGAAGCGGGCGGCACGGCCGTCTCCCGAGTCTCTTTGCGGGCTGATTCGGCTGCCGCGCGAGCTGCGTGCAGCTTCGCCGCGGCAGCCGCAGCAGTGACCTTCGTGCGGCGATCGGCGATATCCGCGCCCACCGCGTCCAGAACTTCCCGGCGAAGCGCGTCCGAAATCCGGCCGTCCTTGGCCAAACGACTCATCTGGCGGACAATCGCGCGCAGTTCGTCGTCCAGGGTGGCGATCTTCTGCTTTCCCAGGTGATAACCGCATTTGGGGCAGATGGTTCCGCTCGAAATTCGCGCGGCACAGTGCGGACAATCGCCGCCGAGAAACTCGTTCCGGCCCCCACTGCCGACGAAAAGGCTGTAGATAAAGTGAATGACCGCCACGATCACGAAGATGACGAACCCGAGGCCCAGGAGTGCGCAGGCTGCTGATTCCATGTCGAATCCAAGGTTCGTCGAACGGGCGGCTATGGGGTTGTGCGGCGTGCGAAGTTCGAGGTGCGAAGTCGGAATTTACTTATCTTCCGCACTCCGCACGCCCTCCTCCGCACATCGCACCCTCTAACGATGGGGCGAAATCGGACGGTCGGTATAACGCTGATCGAAAAGTCAGTGGTGAAAGTTTCCGTTTAAAGCGGATGACACGGCTGTAATGGCGTTGGGTGCAGATGAGACGGGATTCGGACTGGAGTTATTCCTGGGAGAAGCGGCGGGGCGGGGGACGGAGGGAAAAAGACAAAAGGCCGCAGGATTCGCCTGCGATTTGCGGCCTTTTGGCCGCTTGCCACATCCCCTGCCCGCTACCCTCCGCCCTATTCCCGTCTGCCCGATAAGCCCTGTTCAAAACGGGTGGTCCAGACCGAACCAGAATTGGGCCGGCGTATTGTCGTCGACGGTTTTGGCCACGTCGAAGCGGAGGATTGTCCGTTCGACCATGCTGCACCAGGCAACGTCGATGCGCAATCCAACGCCGACGGCATGGGCCACGGGGCCTGTCTCTTTGCCGGCAACGTAAGCGTCGCCTACGTCGTAAAACGGGGCTCCGTAAATGTTGCGAATTCCCGCCACGTGGTCGAGGACATCCCAATCGACGCGCTGGATCAAGGGAATCCGCCATTCCACGCTGGCCAGCCAAACCGTGCTGCCTTGTCGCTGGCTCAGGCTGTAACCGCGGAACATGTCGCCGCCGCCCAGCGTGAAGACCTGCGCCTCGTCCTGAAGGGCCTCGGCGGCGTACACACGCGCGGCCAAGCGCGAATCGCCGAACCAGCGGAGAAGCGGCGTCTCGTCACTCAATTCGAGCATGTCGCGAAACGTCTTGACGGCCGACGCCTGGGCGTAAAACTCCTGCAGCGAGCGCTGCTCTCCCAGGATGGGCAGCCCCTCCGCGTAGCTCGTGTCGAGCGCGACACCCGCCTCAGGATTCCAATAGGGCGTCAACAGGTTCAGGTGATAGTGCAATCCGGTGAGAGTCTGTTGATGAAACGGCAGGGCGCCGGGAGTGGGCGTGCTCGGGTCCGGAAGCGGATTGCTCTGAATCGCCTCGAAGGCCTCGATGTACTCGAACGGTGCGAGGTAAAGGCTGCTGCCCGGAAGCATCACGTAGCGCTCGAACAGAACACCGCGGCTGGCCCGCTCGTGGTCCTGGTCATCCCAGGTTGTCAGGTTCTGCTCAATATTGAGACCGATCTGGCCCTCTGGCACCAGGACGTGGTTCCACAGGGCGTCGACGCCGGCGACGATGTTGCGGTCATCGCTGCGATAAGCGACGTAGGCTCCGCCGCTGAATTCCTGCGTGCGATACGCGCCCAGTCGCAGGCCGGCCATCGCGGACCGCGTGTACCAGGGATCGTTGTACGTCGAATCGTAAACCCAGGGCCCGAAGATCACGTTCCAGCGGTCACAGGCATTCGTGAGATCGACCTCTTCCAACTGCGTATAGAGAGGCGTGAGCCGCAGGCGGACGCGAGGCTTCCAGTTGTTGTTCGTCGGGTTGCGGTCGAGCAGGACTGCGTCCGGATCGACCGTCACCTGTGTCGGCTCGCAGGGCAGTTCGACCACCATGCGGACACAGTGGCCGGGCAGCATTTCCACGCGGGCCGGCGGATCCTGAAGTTCCAGAATGGCAACGTCCGGCAGAATGGGAATTCGCACCTGATAGTTTGGGCTGCCGTCGAGCGAGAAGCCGACGACCGTCTGCTCCGTATACTCGGCCTTCTGACGCAGCAAGACGGTCACTCGACAGCGGCCCGTATTGCATACGGGCTCGCCTGTCACGGCGGCCAGCAGGTCGCGATCGACGTGGTGCGGCAGCCAACTTCGTGCCTGCCATTGGCCGCTCGATCCGGACCACTCTTCCAGTTGAACTTTGTCGACGCTCCAATCGGTCATCCCCTTGCCGTAGAGCCACTCGTCGAAAAAGGTCTGCCACGAGCGGCCTGTGTAAGCTTCCAATTCGCGTTGGAAGTCGGCCACGCGGAGGATGCGATACTGATATTTCGCATAGACGATCCTCATGAAATCGAAGAACCCGTCCTCGCCGAGACGGTCTGCGATCATGCCGACGATTTTGCCCCCGCGGTCGTAGGTGATCGCCATCAGCCGGACGAGGTTCTTGAATTTCGGCATGTCCTGGACGGTCGGCATGGCCTCGCCGCGGGCGAGCGAGCCGATCATCGTCGTATAGCGATAATCGTCCCGGTGAATGTTGGGCAGCCACTCGAGCGCCCCGGGCAGCGTGACCAGCGTATTGTTCTTGCCGTATTTGAGGTCTTGCAGGTGGTGGGAGAAGTAGACCGCCAGACCCTCGTCCATCCAGGTTTCGGCGTAGCCGTTGACGCCGACGACGTTGTACCACCATTGATGGCAGAACTCGTGCGAGACGAGCTGGTCGACAAAGTTCGCGGCCCGGTGCGGCATGCCGTAGATGCGCGCGTCGATCATCACCAGGTCGCCGCACTGGTTCCCGTTCCAGCCGAAATACGACTCGACGATGGTGAAGTCGGGATAGGGAAGGGGACCGAACCACCGCTCAAAGACGGGCAGCGCCTCGGCGAGGATGCGGAGCATCTGCCGGGAATAGAATTCGTGCTCGGGAAAGGCGAAACTGTGCACGCGGACGGGCCCGATCTGGCTGGTGATTTCCCGGAAGCGTGCACTCGAGAGCACGGCGAAATCGCGGACGCCGACGGCGGAGACTTCGACCCGTTTCCAACCGCCGCCCATCTCGTTTTCGCTGAGCACGGTTTCACTGAGGACGGTGCCGCTGCAGGCCAGCTTTTCGGCCACGGGCAACACGATCCGCGCCGTGTAGATGCCCGCTTCGTTAAAGAAGGGGAGATGCCAGGGCACAAACGGAGTCGGCTGCCACCCCTGTTGGTCGTAGAAAGCCAGCACGGGCAGCCACTGCACGAGGAACGTCACGCCTTCCCACTGACCCCACCGCCCCTGGCGCTGCGGCAGCCGCACGGAGAATCTCAGCTCGACCGTCACGCGTTCACCTTGGCGGACTTCGTGCGGCAGGCCGATCTCGAGCGCCGTGTCGTTCTCGGCTCGAAAGAAATACGGCAGCGCAACGCGCGTCGCGGGCCGGCCTGGGCCGGCGTTGCCCGCTCCCGACTCGTTCAGCAGGCAAGCGCTTTCTACCTGCAAGGGAGGGCCGTTCAAATCGATCGCATCGCTGGGGGCGAGGCGGAGGATCTCGAGCGTCTTGGCATTGAGCGCGAGCTGATCCTTCGGAACGGCGAAATGCGCAGTGCGCGTTGAACACCAGATTGGATGACGGCCGCGGATCATGATTGGTCCACGTGACCCGCTCGCAAACCGTGACGCAATGCTGGGCCACATTGAGTTCTACATCGAGATCGTAGCGCGGCAGCCAGGAGGGCATGTCGGCAAGAGCGGGCGAGGGCCACGCCAGCGTCAGCAGCAGGCAAACCGGCCCAAGTCCCGCTTTAGCCCGGCGGCCGCCGCCGACGGCCGCTCGCCGCGCGGTCGAGCAAATTGCGGCGAAAATGAAGATCAGGAAACCAGTGAAAGAGGCCATTTTCAGCCCCCTTTCGATGCAGAGTGCGATCGCAGCGGCTCATGTGTACTGCATCCAGATTCGCTGTTCCATCCGATGCACGACGCCGTCCGCGACCGCCCGAGCGACCGACCCGAAGAGGCTCCGCAACGTCGTCGGAGGTCCGGCATCCTCGATGACCTTGCGCAAGGCTTGTCTTTGCTGCCGCTCGATTTCGACAGACCGTTCACGGGGACCACGCGCCACTGCTCTTCGGCGCACGGCATCCGTCAATCGTTCCAGCAATCCCTCTCGCCATTTCTCCGGTTCAATGGGACCCATGTGCTCTCGCGAGCGGTCCAGTTCCGGCTCGGTCGCTTGAGCGAGAACCTTCCAGATGTCCAAATGCATTTCCATCCACGGATCTCTCGATCCACTCCGACGCTCGATCGCGTACGTCGCGTCGGTCAGATCGGAGGCCAAAGCGATCAATCGAATCGGCTCCTCGGCCGCGCCGGCATGGTTGGTCGTCATCTTGGTTTTCCGATTCAAATGTTTGTCATCTCTTGAAGGAGGCGAGACCGACGCTCAATCCAAAGTCTCGCGATAAAAACGCACGGCAATCAACACGGCGATGAGCATGAATAACGCGATGGGCCACATATCGGGCAGTGCGTCAGAGAGTCCGTTTCCCTTGAGCAGCATTCCGCGCACGATGCGAATTGCGTGCGTCGTCGGCAGCGCCTCGCCGATGATCTGGGCCCATCGAGGCAAACCCAGGAACGGGAACATGAATCCCGAGAGCAGCATGAACGGCAGGAGCGTGAATTGCGCCATCTGTTGCGCCTGCATCTGGTTGGCTGCGATCGTGGAGTACGTAATCCCCAACGCGAGATTGCAGCCGATGAACAGTCCCAGCACGAGCAGCAACAGCGGCAGCGATCCGCGGATCGGAAGATCCAACAGCAGGTACGAGAGAGTCAGGATGATCGTGACCTGGAGATAGCCGATGCCCACATAGGGCGTCATCTTGGCCAGCATCACTTCGATCGGCCGGACAGGCATGGCGAGCAGGTTCTCCATCGTTCCCCGCTCGCGCTCGCGGGTAATCGCCAAGGTCGTGAGCAACAGCGTCGACATCATCAGGACGATGCAGATCAGCCCCGGAACAATGTTGAGCGCGGTGAGTTGTTCCGGGTTGTATCGGGCATGGACGATGAACTGAAACGGCGTTGTCGTGTTCGGCTGCTGGCGGAGGGGAGGCAGATCGTGCTCGAGCGCAGTTCGTGATCGAGGCGACGGCCGCCGTCGCGTTGCCGATCGCGCTCGGGTCGCTGCCATCCGCGTCGATCAAAATCGAGGGGGATTCACCGCGGTCCACGGCGCGGTCGAAATCGGCCGGAGCGTTGACGACGAAGAGCAGCTTTCCCTGCGCGAGGCCCTTCTCGGCCTCCGCTTCCGACGACAAGAGCCTGATGTCGAAGTAGCCCGTATTGCGCAAGGCGGCAATCACGGTGCGTTCGTACTTCGAGGGCTGCGCCATCAACAATCCCGTCGGAAGGTTCTTCGGGTTCATGTTGATCGCGAAGCCGAACAGCACCAGCTGCATCACCGGCAGCACGATGATGAGCCGCAACGTCATGGGATCGCGCCTCACCTGGATCCATTCCTTGCGGAGCAAGGCGCGGAACCGCTTGAAAGAAAACGCACTCATGCTTCAACTTCCGTTTTGGACAGCATGTGAATGAACACGTCTTCGAGACGAGGATCGACCTCCCGCCACGACAACCCGGCGTGATGCAGGGCCTCGACGGCCGCCACGAGTAACGCCCGGTCCGTCCCCGCAATATGAAGCACCTGGCCAAAGACAGCCGTTGCCTCGACTCCCGGCAAGCGGCGCATGCGGCGCGAGACCTCGTCGATCTCGCCTCCGGTCGCCTCGAAAGTGATCAGGCCGGAATGCCTCACGACATCATCGGCGCTGCCTTGAACGACGATGCGGCCGCCCGCCAGGTAGACCACGCGCTTGCAGCGCTCGGCTTCGTCCATATAGTGCGTCGAGACGAGCACCGTCAGTCCCTCCGCCGCCAGGTCGTGGATCAGGTCCCAAAACTCGCGCCGCGCCTTCGCGTCGACGCCGGCGGTCGGCTCGTCGAGTAACAGGATCCGGGGCTCGTGCAGCACACAGGCGGCCAAAGCCAGACGCTGTTTCCATCCGCCCGAGAGCTGGCCCGCAAGCTGGTTCGCGCGATCGGCGAGCGCCATTCGCTCCATGATCTCCCGCACGGCCGCGCGGCCGTGCGGCATCTGGTAGACGCTGGCGACGAGCTCCAGATTCTCGAAGACCGTGGAGATCCTCGTAGAAGCTGAACTTTTGCGTCATGTAGCCGACGCTCAATCGGATCCGCGCGGCGTCGCGGATGATGTCGAGGCCGAGGCACGTGCCCTGGCCACCATCCGGCACGAGCAGGCCGCAAAGCATCCGGATCGTGGTGGTCTTCCCGCTGCCGTTGGCCCCGAGGAACCCGCAGATTTCGCCTTTCGCGATCTGCAAGCTGAGCCCGTCGACCACGCGACGCGCGCCGAAGCTCTTGCGCAAATCTTGCACGTCGATCACGAATTCGTCTTGTCGATCGCTCATTGCGAATCCGCCGTTCCGATAGGCCGGACCGCGACCGGCTGGCCCGGGTTGAGCTGCGCGGCCTGATCCGCTCTCGGCCGGGCCTCGACCATGTAAACCAGCTTGGAACGGGTCTCGTTGCTATAGATGACCGGCGGCGTGTACTCGGCCTGCGGCGCGATGAAACTGACGGTCGCCACAAAATTGGGGGCGCCATTGTCGCAAGTCAGCAGCACCCGATCGCCGTGGTGCACGCGCACCAACATCGGCTCCGGCACGAAGAATCGCACGAAGATATTGCCCGGCGGCAAGAGCGACACGACCGGTGCTCCCGCCGCAAGCGTTTCACCAGGCCTCGCCAAGACGTCGGCGACCACGCCGGTGACCGGCGCGGCGACGTGCCGCTGACTGAGCCGCCAATCGGCCATCGCGAGGGCGGCGCAACGCCTCGACCCCAGCCCGCTGCGCCGTGATTTCGTGTTCACGACCAGTCGAGGCGTGCATTTGCGCGAGTGCGGCCTGTTGACCTCGGACTTTCGCTTCGGCGGATAATAAATCCGCTTGGGTCTGGTCCCGAGCTTGCGCGAGACGGCGCCTGACGGCACAAGTTTCTCCTGGCGCGCCAGATCAGCACGGAGCCGGGCGCTGGTCGCCTGGGCGTCGGCCAGACTCGCTTCGGTCTGGGCGATCTCCGTCGTCCGGGCCGGCGCCTGCAGGTTTGCAAGCTGCCGCTCAGCCTGGTCGAGTTGCCGCTGGGCCTGGTCGCGGCCGGCCCGATCCGAAGCGTCATCCTGGTCGAAGAGAGCCGATCCGGCGCAGACCTGGTCGCCGCGGGCGACTCGGAGCCCTGTCAGCAGGCCCTGCTGCGTCGGACCAACCTTGATGAAGTCGGCTTCGGCATAGCCTTGCCATTCAACCGGGGCCGCCCGGCGAGACGCGTTCCAGCCCCAGCCAACGCTCGCGGCGGCTACGATAACGATCAACACGTAGATCAGATTTCGCTGCATGACTTTCGCGGCTCCTTCGGTGGCGGACCTTACCAGCCTTATCGACAAAAGTCAAATTTGAATTTTAATTTTGTATTTGCTTTTTGCCGAACTTATTTGTATAACGCAGTTTAATGGAATCGCGCATGAACAAACGCACCCGAGCGGCCAAAGCGGATCGTGCCCAGAGTGACGACAAAAGCACTCGCCAGAACCTGCTCGAGACAGCCGGGCAGATCATCGCGGAGAAGGGCTTTGACCGGGCGACCGGCAAAGAAATCTGTGACCAGGCCCGCGCGAACGTAGCCGCCATCAACTACTACTTCGGCGGCATGGAGGGTCTCTACCACGCGATCCTGCACGAGGCTCCCCTCAAATTTGTGTCGGTTGAGGCTGTCACCGCGGCGATCGCGGACAAGCACGACGCCAAAGCCAAGCTCGAAGCTGTCATCGGACTGATGGTCGGAGCGCTGACCGCTCAGGAACAGGAACAATCGTCCTGGGCGCTGCGCGTGATGGCTCGCGAGATGATCGCCCCGTCACCGGCTCTGGAGGCTCTTCGGCAGAAGCAGATGTATCCGAAGGCGCGGATCCTCAAATCCATCGTGGCCGAGTTAATGGCGCTGCCCGAAGATCACCCGGCGGTTGCGCGG
Source organism: uncultured Planctomycetaceae bacterium (assembly GCA_963752185.1). Lineage (GTDB taxonomy): Bacteria > Planctomycetota > Planctomycetia > Planctomycetales > Planctomycetaceae > DASPSM01. Next base: position 767,061 of record CAVVXK010000002.1, read on the forward strand.
GTGTTTGAGCGTCATGGCGCCGTGCGGATTTCTGTTGATCTGCGACCGCGGGCCTCTCAAACGTATCTTTCCTCAGTTGGGCCTTACGCCCGACGATGCGCCGGCCCTGATCCGTCACATGGTCCAGTTCACGCTCGCAGGTCTGTCGGCCGTCGCGGCAGACGCCCGCGGAGAGTTGCCTCGTTGAGGCAGGCGGGCGGGCGGAGGGGAAAGACAAAGTCCGCAGGCTTCGCCCGCGAACTGCGGCCTTTTGGCCGCTTGCCTGATCCCTCTGCCCTCCCTCCCAGACCGATCTTTCACCAAATCGGCACTTCGATTACGCTTCCCGCCCGATTGCAGGACAGACGGATGTCCGGCTCGATTTCTGCGCGCTCGGAGCGGGCGTGAGGCGGAAATCGACAGATCAGGGTGGGCAAGCGCAGGGCAAAGGAGTGTGCCGATGATTGGGCGTCGTTTGATAGGACTCGCGGTGGCTTTTGCCATCACGTTGACCGTGGCAACCACGCTGCGCGTGGCGGGAGTCTCGGCCCAAGACTTCACTCAGCAACAACAGCAGCAGCCAGGCGCCGCCAGCACGCAGCCGAACGCCGGCGCTCCCGATTTGTTCCCGCCGCAAAATCCGACTCCGGGCGAGGCCCAGGCTCCCGGTCAAGCTGCTCCGCAGAATCCGGCCCCCTCGATCGACCCCGCGTCGCCCGAGGCGCAGGCCGCCAACGACCCGAATATGGAAGTGCTGACCAAGGGCACGATTCACGAAGCCTACGCTCAGCCGGTCGTGTTCAATCCCACACCGAGCGCCGTCGTGCCCACCAAGCCGCCGGAGCCGGTCGAGGAGATGCCGCCGGAACAAAAGCCGTCGGGCGATCACGTCGTTTGGATTGCCGGCTATTGGGCCTGGCAGGCCGACGGTCAGAAGTACGTCTGGACGAGCGGCATCTGGCGGGCCATGCCGCAAGGTCAAGAATGGGTTCCCGGTTACTGGAATCCGTCCGATACCGGTTTTCAGTGGGTCTCGGGCTTTTGGCGCAAGGACACGGCCGCGACCGCGGTCAACTACCTGCCGCAGGAACCGCCCAAGACGCTCGAGCAAGGGGCTGTCGGCGTTGCTCCTTCCGCCGACTACACGTGGGTTCCCGGTCATTGGGTGTGGTGGCATGAGCACTACGCCTGGCGTCCCGGTTTCTGGGCGGCGGCCAATCCGGATTGGATTTGGGTGCCGGCCCACTACGTGTGGACGCCCAACGGCTACATTTTTTGTGACGGACATTGGGACTACTCGATGGAACATCGCGGCGTGTTCTTCGCGCCGGTGGTCTTCCGTCCGGGCGTCTATATCGGATCGGGCTTCTGCTATACGCCGGTCGTGGCGATGGACTTCAACGTCTGCACCGGGTGCCTGTTCTGTGCGCCCGGCTGCTACTACTTCGGAAATTACTACGGGCCCGGGTTTGTCGGCGTCGGCATTTATCCCTGGTTCGGATGGGGACGCTTTGGGTACGACCCGTGTTTCGCCTATTACGGTTGGCGATACCGCGGCAACCCGGGTTGGCGGGCCGGACTGGTCGTTGATTATCGCTTCCGCATCGGACACCCCGAGGCGCGGCCGCCGGTCACCTTTGCGGCGTCGCTTCGCTTCGGCGGGCCGGCCCTTGCCGTGCACATCAATGCCTTTGCGGCTCGCGGCGGCGGGATGCGGTTTGAGCGCATCGGCGCCGCCCGACGCGCGGCAATCCGCCGCGAAGTTCGCGAACAGCACGCGGCCAACGCTCGCCGCGCGGAGGCCGAACGCCGCGCCGCCCGCGAGGGTTCGCACAGTACCGAAATCCACAAATCGAACCTGTCCGCGAGTCACGGCGCCGCCGGCAACAACGCCGCCCGCGCGCAGCAGGCTCGACCAGCTCAGCAAAAGGCTAACACCCGTCAGCCGCCGCGTACTCCACAGCGCCAGGCGCGTCGGCCCGGCGAAAAGTAAGCTCGGCACTCGACCTCGAGTGTCGGCAAGTCGAAAACGCAAAAAGACTGGCGGGTCGGCAAGGTCCGCCAGTTTTTTTGCTTCTTTTTTCGAGTCGACGGAAGCCGTTCACCGGGCTTGGCTCGAGGCGTCTCGCGACTCCCAATAGCCCTATTATGCCCATTTTGCGGTTTCAGATCCAGATGAAGTTTTTTTGGCATTTGCGTCCGCTATGAGGGCGGAGGGACTTTTTTTGGGCGGAGCCCAAAAAAGTCCGGCGTTGCCTCGGGCCGCGAGTCTGCAAAGCGCGGCCGAGCGATCGTTGGCTCGACATAAGTTCAACTCGCAGCGGAGCTTCAAAGAATCGCCTTCCCCAGCAGAGAACTTGGGACCCTGGTGTGGGCCGACTTTTTTTGGGTGCACCCCAAAAAAGGACCCCTTTTTTAGCGCCCCAAAAAAGCCAAAAAAGTCGGCCTGAGCGACCCGCGCGGGCGGCTTACTTCCAACTCAGTGTGGCAACCAGTGTCTCGCCCGAGTTCGTGACGACCGGCTCGTCGAGGCGAAAATCAACTCGCTGCCCCGTTTGAGTTGCTTTGCTCGGAATGATCCGGCCTTGGATTTCGATTCGGGCGTCGGAGTGCCGGACGTTGGCCGGAAGCTCGAAAACCAGCTCCCGCAATTGAACCGAGCCATGTTTGACTTCGATTCCGTTGACCTGAGAACGCTGCGTGCGCGTCTGCTGAAGTGTTCCCCACCCGTTAGCGGCGGAAAAAAAGGCCCAGAAATTGTCGTGCTGCCAGCGCGGCGCGAAGCCGATCCGCCCGGCCGGGCCGTCGTAGAGGAACCCGCTGAGCGAGATCAAACAGCCCCATGATGCCATCGCCCGCGAGTAGTGATCACCACATTCGACTTCGTTCCAGGGATTGTGCCGGCGGCCGTCATAACGGTCGTCGATTCCCCGGATGATGCTCAGGCCTTCGCGAATCAGGCCTTCATTCAGCAGAGCAGAGGCGACCTGGTACTCGGTGCCGGTCCAAACTTCGTCGCGATACAAGACCGGTTCGGACATGCGTCCGCCTTTGGGCCACGTGCACGTAAATAATCCCGCGTCACCGGGCCGGGCGAACCAACGCTGCGGTGGATGCGCCAAGTTTTGTGCGGCAACATCGGGCGCCCAGTTGTAACGGTAGACCGACTTGAGAGCCGTGCGGATCATTTCGACCGGATACAAATGCCCCAAGTCGACCTGATTGGCCCACGTCTGGCCAAATAATTGGTCGGCCAGGCAGCCGTCGCCATATTGCAGATTGGGCGACGCACCGGCGGGGATTCGCTGGTCGAAGTACTCGCCGTTCCACAGATTCTTGACCGTCCAACGGCTGCCATTGGCGGCGATGGACCGACAGCGTTTGGCGAAGGCCCGATCCTCCTGCAGGTCGGCCATTCTTGCCGCGGCTTCGAGTGCCGCCAGATAGAGTGCTCCCACAAACGTGTTGGGACCAAAAAAAGCCAGGTCAAACGTGTTCCATTGGTCGTCTTCGATGACGCCGTCGTCGTTGCGATCACGGCCAATCTCGTACGCCATCACCTTTTTGATCTTGGGCCAATGCTCCTTGAGGAACGTGCCGTCCTTGGAGATCAGGTGCTCGCGATAACACTTGAGCACGGTGCCGCACTGCCCGTCGGCGGCGTAGGGTTGCGACGGGTTTTCCCCGCGGAATCCAACCCGGCCGGTTTTGGCGTCGAATCCGACACCCAAGTCCTGCATCGCGCGGGCGCTGCGTTCCAACTCGGGAAAAAGTCGGGCCATTCCCTGGGCGTAGTTCCAGACATGGGTGCAAGTCCCGTCGCAGCAGCCGACGCCTTCCCAGGCCCAAAATCGGCCGTTTTTCCGCCATTGCACCGTGTTGGTCGCTAGGGTGCTGATTGGTTTGATCAATCGGGCCAGGAGCCAGTGCGGCAACGAACTGTCGAAGTATGTCTCCTGGAATTGCCGCGTGAGGCTCGTCAAACGGTCCAGATGCGACTGCAGGTACCGGGCGACGCCCAGAGCACTGTCGAACCAGTTTCCATACATGCGGCCGTGCTCGCCGCCGGCAAAGTGCCACGTGAGCAAAAAAACAATCTCGCGGGTCGCCCCCGGTTCGAGTGAAAACTGCGTGAGCAAACCGGCGTTCGGATTGGCCTCGCCGAGCGGGAATTCGCTCGACTTCGCGACTTCCGGACCGTCGGGTCGCGTCCCCGTCTTGCGAAAGCTGTCGAAATGCTCCGGATAAACGGCGGCGGTCTCATCCAGAACCGAGAGGGCCAACGTGCCGAAATCGGGTTGCCGGTCGAGCGGCGGGAGATGCATTTCTCTGGGGGCGCATTCGGCAAAGCGGATGTCGTCGACATTGATGTGGCCCCAGCCGCCGGTCGCCTGGTCGATGATTTCGATCGTCGCCGAGCGTCCCAGATGGTCGCTCACTTCCCAAAAATCCCATTCGAGGCGTTCGTTATTCTTGCCGGTCGCCGTCCGAATGACTTTGCCGCCGGATAGCAAATTCATGCAAGTCTTGCCCGCCTGATCGCCGCCACCGATGCGGAAATGAATGTAACGCCGGCGGATCGTGAAATTGGGAGAGGTCAGGCTGCCCGTGCTCTGATCGCCGCCGACGAAGCTATTGACCAACCCCTTGCCGCCAAAGCCGCTGACCGGTTGCTGATTGGGAAGTGTGCCTGCGACCGGTTTTTCGCCGAAGGCAGTTCCCGTCTTCTTCCAAGCGCCGTAGCTGCCCGACTCGAAGTCGGCGAACACTTCCGGCGGGCGGGTGGCCAAAGGGTTCGGCCGATCGAGTTCACGGATGCTCATCACGAGGCTGGCAAGACCCGATTCATGAACGGCCCGATTTTGGCGGACGGCGGTGTAACGCCCGGCATGCCGCTGGCCGACCGGGTTTTGAATCCAACTGCCCAATGACACGTCGACCGGGACTTGCGCCGTGTTGGTCACTCGATAGCGCAGAACGGTTCCCGGAATGGCCGAATCCCGCGCGTTGAGCGGAATAAAGGGACTGAACGCCTCGAGAGAGACGTCGAGCGGCCAAGAGTTTTTGGCGAGTCGATAATGGACCTTGCCAACGGGATATTCGCCGGAAAACTCGATCTCGGGAAACGAGTGCTTGTCGAGCGTGCGGAAGGCGGTCTCGCCGCCTTTTGGCGTCGCGGCAATCCCAAAGCCGTGTTGGACGGGGGATGGCGGCGTGTAGGTTCGATAGGACGTATCGCCGAAGCCGGTGAAGCGAGCGACGTTAAAAATGCCCCATTCGGCCAGGGTGCCGTCGCCCCGTAGATAAAGCTGACCGGCGCAAATCCCGCCGATGGGCATGCCAATACAGGTCAGCTCATCACCGGCATACGTCTTGGAAGTCGCTTTGGCGAACAAGTGTTCCACCCAGGCCGGATGGAGGTTCTTGTCCGGGGGAATGTGATGCGTACCGGTTTTTATCGCTGCCGGCGCGGGCGAGCAGCACTGATCGAGAACGCTGAGTGCCAGAGATCCGGCCCCGGCGGCCAGAAAACCGCGTCGGGAGACTTCGTTCGATTCCATGGGTTCTCCAGGCAGCGAGCGACGGTCAGTCGAAACGTCGGTGGGGCCGAGCATCGACCGAAAAAAGGAGGATGGCATATTCGCTCAGGGGGTGGCAACCGAGCCGAGAATGGCCTCCTCAAGAACTGGTCTCGCCGCATCTTGGGGCCTTTGCTAAATTTCGCTCCCCTTCTCGAAAACCCATTGAAATTCAATCTCCGCAAGGGCTCCCCCATGCCGCGCCGATCGAATTTTTTCCGTACCCTTTGGATGACCGCCGCAGCCGTTCTTGTGATCGCTTGCAAGCAGAATTCCAGCCCGGCATCGCAGGAAAAAGAGACTCCGCGAGAGCCGGCCGTCGCGATGCGACCTGTTGCAGCGGCCGATCGGACCGAGTATCGGCTCGAATACAAATTCCGTCCCGATCAGGACGTGCGAATGCTGAAGGTCTTCGCCTCTCAGATGCGGGTTCAAAAAGGGGGGCGGACCGACGTCAGTTCGATTCAGTCCTCGACCGAACGGCACTACCGAGTGTCTTCAATCGAGAAGGACGGTTCAGCGGTGCTCGATTTGACGATCGACAACGTGAAAATCGCGTTTTCGGTGAACGGCACGACGCAGGTCATTTATGACACACGCGGGAACGACCCACCGCCGGCGCAATTCGGGAGCGTCAAGGATTGCATCGGCAAGCACGCGATGGTTCGGGTGGACACGCGCGGGCGCGTTTCCGAGATGGACGATTCGCATTCCAGTACGCTGGAAGATCGCGACTTTCTGGTCGTGCTCCCGGAAAAACCGGTACGGATCGGCGATGAGTGGTTCGACGACTACCCGGTCCGCGTGAAAGTCACCAAGCAATTGGCTCAGAAAGTGACCCTGCGACGGCGGTACAAGCTGACGGCCGTCAACAACAACGTGGCACTGATTCACGTCGAAATTGCGGAAGTGAGCGCGGTTACCGACTCGGAGGTACTGGCCGGGTTGGTCTCGCTGACTCCCAAGGGGACGGTCCTTTTGGATATGGAGCGAGGGACGCTGACCCTGCGGGATCTTCACTGCGATCGTACGGAAATCGGCGCTTTGGGGCCGGCCAGCAGCGTCGCCGGCGTGACGGACACTCGAGAAACACTTCGATAAGGCGAATTCGCCCCGGCGATCGCTTGTCCCAGGGCGTATACTTGCCCGACGATACCGGGATTGCTTGTCGTAGAGGAAAGTCCGGACGGCCGGGGCACGTGCTCCGGCCTTTGAATTCCGCAATTTGCGACAGGCCAATTGGAACCTTTGCGGCGTGCGGAAACCACGCACGTTTGGCCTACGATGGATGTCCAGCGGAAACGGGTCGAAATCTCGCAGCAGATGCGGAGCTTGCTCATCTCCGCGCGGCGAATCGCTGTTGAGAACGACGCCCAAGCCCTGGTCATCCTGGCCGAGGTCCCTTTCGATTTTGCTTCCATCCGCCAGTATTTGCGCAAGGTCCGTTTGATCGTCGCCAGCGACAAGCCGGACGTGCAAAAGGCGGCCAAAGAGGACGAGATCGATCTGGTCCCCTTGGTCCACGAGCCGCAAACGCGGCAACTGCAATTAAGCCAGGCCCTGTTGGAAGCCATTGCCGACGACCTGCTGCAGCCCGGCGACCGAATTGTGGCCCTTTATCCCGTTTACGAACGGGCAGTCATCGATTCGATCAGCCTGGTGAGCCTGTCCGAGCACCTGGCGAAGCTGACAGCGCCGTGACCTGCGGCGGCTGGAGACGACGGTTCCCTTGGAGACGCTGCGACTGGTTGTCGACCTTGCGGTCGAAATCGGGCGCGACGGCCGGGAAGGCAAGCCGGTGGGCACGATGTTCGTGGTCGGCAATCACCGCAAGGTGCTGCAAATGTCGCACGAGCAGGTGCACGATCCCTTCAAGGGCTACAACCAAAAAGAGCGAATGATCCGCAATCCCCGCGTGCGGGAAAGCATCAAAGAGATTGCTCAGCTTGACGGGGCCTTTATCGTCTCCGCCGATGGAATCGTCTGCGCGGCCGGCCGAAATATCGACGCACCGGCCGAGGGCCTGACGCTGTCCAAGGGGTTGGGCTCGCGACATTGGGCGGCGGCGGCCATCTCAAAGGCAGCCCGGTGCATCGCGATTGCCGTTTCGGAATCGACGGGAACGGTCCGCATCTTCCAGAATGGCCACGTGGTGCTCCGGATCGAGCCGATGGATCGGGCCATGAAGTGGTTCGACGTCGATACGGAGCCGCCGGCCGGGCCGGACTAGGCGCATCGCGTTTCCCGGCGTCCGGTTGACCGTCCGGCGGCGTCCTGCTACAAAAATGATCCCTGCCGCCTTTGGCAACGTTGCGACGAGCCATATGGCGGCGTGTTCTTTTTTGACAAGGACCGATGCGAGCATGGGACGAGTCGAACGCGATCGCGAAATCGCACGCCGCCGAACGCGCAGGGCCAAATTGAAGAAGCTCCGCGCACGTTTTGCCAAGGCCACGGACCAGGCGACCAAGAACCTGATTTTGGCCAAGGTCCGCCGTATCAGTCCGTTCGCCGTGCTGGAACAGCCCGCGGAATAATACGTTCCGGCAATCGGGTCCTCGTCAGGTACTTAGAGCCGGCGAGGGGTGCCGCCCCAATTCGAGTTCGCTCGGCAGCTTGCTCCATATATTGCGTGCGGCAACTGACTTCGCCGGACACCGAACTGCGCCTGTGATTCGGAGCGCCGCAAACGGCGTCGCGGGATTCTGCTAATCGCCGACGAAATAGTTGGCGACGGCCGAGTCAATCGCGGCTAGCGTCAACTCAAATTTACAGTCGTGAAAGTTGCAGTGGTTGCGCACCTGCAACAGCAAATCACGAGCGTGACAGAATCGAAACGGCCGGCGAGCCGCTCGATAGTGTGTTGCGATCAGATGCTCGACGACCTCCGGGTGAAACTCGAGCGAATACTTTTCGGCGGCCGTGCGACAGAGTTGGCGGAATTCGTCTTCGCTCGGATCGCGGACCTCCACTTTGTAGGGAATCCGCCGCAGAAATGCCTCGTCGACGAGTTGTCGCGGCTCGAGATTTGTCGCGAAGACGATCATCTGATTGAAGGGGACTTGAATCTTGCGGCCGCCGGGGGTCGTCAAATAGTCATAGCGTTTTTCCAGCGGGATGATCCACCGATTCAGCAGATCGACCGAGCTGACTCGCTGACGTCCGAAATCGTCGATGACCAGCGTGCCGCAGTTGCTCTTGAGATGCAGCGGCGCCTCGACGACACCGCTCGCCGCGCGGCGTCCCATCTCGAGGTTTTCGAGCGTCAATTCGCCGCCGGCGACAATCGTCGGCCGGCGAATCTGAATCCAACGCGGGTCGGGCCGCTGGCTTTGCGTTTGATGATCGGGCGAGACCTCGGTATGGACCATTGGATCGAAAATCTGAATGAACTCCCCGTCGACGTCGATGACGCGCGGGATCCAGACCGTCGGCCCAAAGGCCGCCGTCAATCGCTCGGCGATACTCGTTTTGCCGTTGCCCGGCGCGCCATATAAGAACAACGCGCCAACGGAGGAGATCGCCTCGCCAATTTGTCCGAAAATCCGACGATCGATGAGCAGCCCCTCGAGCGCTCGTTGCAAATCGTCCGGTTTCGGGGGCTGCTTCGTGGGCGATTGGGCCACAACGCTTGCCACGTATTCATCAAGCGGCACGGGCGCCGCGCCATGATACGACGAATGCTGGAACAAGCGCAATGCGCGTTCGAATCCGGTCGGGGTCAGCTCGTACTCGTAGTCATTGACGCCGGAGGACGATTTGTACGCCACGATCTGCTCGGTCTTCAGTCGGCGTAACAATTCGATCAGGATCGGCAACGGCAGCCGCAGCGATTCGGAAATCTGACGCCCGGTCAGCACATTTCCCGTCAGCAATCTCTTGAGAATGAGCGCTTCGACGGTGCTCTGCGGTAATCCCGTCGCCGCAATTGATCCCGGCTCCTGCGGGATAAACTCGCGTTCGGGAGACACGGCAATTGGGCTTGCGGGTGCTTCAGAGAGCTTGATCATTACGCGCGAATCCGATGATTTTGTCGTTCAGGAGGTGCTGTGTCTGTCGCGCAGACCTATACGAAACCGGTGAACGGAGCCTACGTTACAAAAACGTAAAGTCAAATTGCCTTGGGACAGTCTGGGTGCGTGGGCGTGGAATGGTCGCCGGGCGGCTGCTTTTGGCTCATTCCCCAGGCGGATAGAATCCTCGTGACCGCCAGAGTCATTCCAACGGGAACCGAATCGTGAAAAAAAACGCGCCGAAATGGCGCTTGTTTCTAGCAGCGGCAATCTTGTCGGCTGGAAATGCGCTTCTGCATTCCGCCGAAGCTGCGCCAAACAATCGCGGCAAAGGGCTCGAGCGAACGCCCAATCTCGTATTCATCCTGGCTGACGATTTGGGTTACGGCGACCTCGGTTGCTATTCGACTCGGCAATTGGAAGGGGGTCATCCATCCCCTCGAGCCGCATTCGCCGGAACTCTACGATTTGCGAACCGATCTCGGCGAAAAACGGAACGTTGCGGCGAGCAACCCAGAGGTCGTCAAGCAAATCCTGGAGATCGCCCACTCGGCGCACGTTCCATCCGAGCTATGGCACTTTGGAAAGGCAAGAACGGCTGCACAGGCGCGGCCTAAAAAGTCATGACCGCGCGGCGTGAATCGGTATTTTGGATCGGCGTCGTCTTCACTGTCGCGCTGCTGCTCCTTGCGAACGCGGTGCGGGCCGGCGACATCGCGCGGACGTCGCCACGGCCGAGCATTCTCTTTCTATTGACCGACGACCAGCGGATGGACGCGGTGGGTGCTTACGGAAATCGCTGGATCCAGACTCCGAACATCGATCGGCTGGCTCGCTCGGGCCTGGTCTTCACGAACGCGTATTGCATGGGCAGCGACATGAGCGCGGTTTGCTTCCCAAGCCGTTCGATGTTGCTGAGCGGTCTCTCGCTGTTTCATTTGAAGCACAAGCAAGGGGGATACGCGGTTCGGTATGCGATCAACTTGCCGAAGACATTGCGCGAGGCGGGCTACGAGACCTATCATCACGGCAAGCGGCAAAATGGACCGGCCGGGATCTACCGGGATTTCGAGCACGAGAAATATCTCGTCGACGATACGGCGGAACGCTTGTCCGGGCATCCGGGGAAGGAGATCGCCGACGCGGCAATCGAATTCTTGAAGAGCCGCGACCGCTCCCGGCCGTTCTTTGCGTATCTCGCGTTTGCCAATCCACACGATCCGCGTGTCGTGATTCCCGCATATCGCCGGCGGTACGACGAATTGAAGATGCCCCTGCCGGAGAACTTCCTGCCGCTGCATCCCTTCGATAATGGAGCCCTGACGATTCGCGATGAGCAACTCGCCGCCTGGCCGCGCAGCGAAGGCGAGATTCGCAGGCACCTGACCGATTATTACGGCGTCATCACCTACCTGGACGAGCAAATCAGCCGCATTCTGCGGGCCCTCGATGAATCCGGGCAAGGGGCCAACACGATCGTGATCTTTTCCTCCGATCATGGCCTGGCGATCGGAAGCCACGGGCTCATGGGCAAACAGAACCTGTACGAGGACGGCATGAAAGTCCCGCTCATCCTTGCCGGCCCCGGAATTCGCAAGGGAGCATCGGCCGCCTTTGTTTATCTTTACGATCTGTTTCCAACGATCTGCGATCTCATCGGCATCAAAACGCCGGGGCCAATGGATGGCCGAAGTTTCGCACCAGTGATTGCGGGCCAGTCCGAGACGGCACGCGAGATGATCTTTCTCGCCTTTATGGATTCGCAGCGCTCGATTCGTCAGGACGGCTGGAAACTGATCCGCTATCCGCAGGTCAATCTCTCGCAGCTATTCGATCTGCAACATGATCCGAATGAAATCCGCAACCTGGCAGATTCGCGTTCCGACAGGGTCCGCGAATTATCGAAATCGCTCGTCGAGCTTCAGCATGCCAACGGCGATACACTGCCTTTGACCGCCAACAATCCAAAGAATCCCACGATCACGCCCGAGGAATTGCAGCGCCGCAGTCGCGCCGGGCAATGACGCGGGATCCGTATCGCCCCTGCCCCGCATGCGAAGTGAGCCCGATGAACGATTCCACGAGTCTGGCCGCGCCCGCCCAATTGCGGGCGACGATGGCACCTCGCGGTGCGTGGCGCGTCGTCGTGCTCTTGATGGTTGTCGTCGGACTCGGGCAATTCAATCGCATCGCCATTTCGGTCGCGGGTGCCGAACGCATCATTCGCGAGAACGGTATCGATGCGACACGCATGGGGCAGATTTATTCGGCGTTCTTACTGTTCTACACGTTGGCCATGGTGCCCGCCGGTTGGCTAATCGATCGCTTTGGCGCGCGGGCGCGCTGATCGGGTTCTGTCTGGGTTCGGCATTCTTCGTCGCGGCGACGGCCGGAGTCGGCCTTTTGTCGCCGTCCGCATTCTCGCTTTGGCTGGGACTGTTGGTCGTGCGTTCGTTGATGGGCTTCGTCAATGCACCGTTGCATCCGGCCGCGGCCGGCATGGTCTTCGCCCACGTGCCAGCTCGCGCGAAATCACTCGCTAACGGCTTGGTGACCTTCGCCGCTTGCGCAGGTATCTCCGCGACTTATTACGGTTTCGGAGCATTGATCGACCGACTGAGCTGGCCCACGGCATTTGTTGTAACGGCATGGATCACGCTCGCGGTCGCCGCCATCTGGACCTGGGGCACGCGACGGCTGCCGACAGGCTCCGTTGATTTGCCCCATTCGCCCGCGATTTCGGCTGATCAAACACATTCGGTCGCGATTGAGAGGCCGCCGTCCGCGACCAGCGTGATGCTTCGTCGCGGAGTGATCTGGCTCGCCCTGAGTTATGCCTGCTTGGGGTATTTTCAGTACCTGTTCTTTTACTGGATCCAGTACTACATCGGCACGATTCAACATTTGGGTGACGACGTCTCGCGGCGGTATTCCACGTTCATCACACTGACGATGGGGCTGGGAATGATTGCGGGCGGGTGGCTTGCCGACCGGGCCGCCGGCGCGGACTCCAGCCTGGCGCGAAGGCGCCTCGTCCCGCTGTTGGGAATGATCGCCAGCGGGGTAGTCTTCGAAGTGGGTACGGCAAGCGGCGACGCGACCATGATGATGGCGACGTTCACTTTGTCGGCCGGTTTGCTCGGAATGTGCGAGGCGGCCTTCTGGACCACAATTGTCGAGCTGGGTGCTCCTCGAGGCGGGCTCGCCGCGGCGGTCATGAATTTTGGAGGCAATGCCGGCGGGCTGCTCTCGCCCATCGTCACTCCATGGCTCAGCGAAAAATTGGGGGCCACTTATGGCACGTCAGTCGGTTGGAGGGTGAGCCTGACCGTCGCCGGAGCCGTTTCAATCTTGGGCGCGCTGATGTGGATCGGCGTCAAGTCGCCGCGGGTTGCCGGATCATAGGATCGAGTCGCATTGTTTATGAACGCGAGAAAGCCACGATGAAGATCGCGCAGGTTATCTGCCAAGTATTGCGGGTCGGAAAGGTCACCGCGAAGACGGCAAGCTGTCAGGACGCCGTTTTAGTTCGCATTCGCGCCGACGACGGCACCGAAGGCATCGGCGAGGCGGACTCTTCGCCCGAGGTGGTCAAGGCAATTGTCGATGCGCCGTTCAGCCACAACGTCGCCTGCGGGCTGCGCGAGCTCTTGATCGGGGAAAACCCGCTCGAGACGGAGCGGCTTTGGCAGAAGATGCTCGCCAGCACGGTTTATTTCGGACGGACGTCGGTAACAATCACCGCGATGGCCGCCGTCGATATGGCGCTCTGGGATCTCAAGGGTAAGCACTTTGGCGAGCCGATCCACCGGCTGCTCGGCGGCAAGCGTCACGATTCGATTCCCGCTTATGCGTCCATCTTGTTCGGGCGCGACGGCTCCGAAACGGCCGATATCGGCCGCCGTTGGCGCGAAGCGGGCTACCGCGCGGTCAAGTTCGGCTGGGAACCGATGGGAAGATCCGAGGCGCTCGACCTCGATCTCGTCCGCGGCGCCCGAAGGGGAATCGGCGACGACGCCACGCTGCTAGTGGACGCGGGCCTCGTCTGGGACGCGCGGACGGCACTCAGGCGTGCCCACCAGTTCGCGGAGTTCAATATCGGCTGGCTGGAAGAGCCGCTACGGCAAGATGACGTGGACGGGTACGTCTGGCTCCGCGACCGGTCACCAGTGCCGATCGCCGCGGGCGAAGGCGAATGCGGCCGCGAGGCATTCCGACCGATAATTGACCGACATGCCCTCGACATCTATCAGGTCGACCTGTCTCGGTGCGGATTTACCGATGCCGCGTACATCAAGAACCGGGTTGAGGAGATCGGCGCGCGTCTCTGCAATCACTGTTACACCAGCCCCCTCACGGTCGCCGCCAGCCTGCACTGGCTGGCAACGTGCCGCGACGCCTTTCTCTTCGAAGATTGCGTGGAGGACGTTCCGCTCCGACATGAACTCACCGTTGAGAAAGTTCAGGCGGTCGGCGGCGTGATTCAGGTCCTCGATGGTCCCGGACTGGGTGTGACACTGAACGAGGACTTCGTCAAAGCGAATTTAATTGCTGAATCGGGTCGCTGACCGGGCTCGGCCGAACCGCCGGGACGGGCCGCTTGTAGCCGTAGGCTCGAATGACCTCGCCCCAGTTCGCCTCAATCTTGGCAGTCTCCTCTTCCGAGAGGCGATAGCGATTCGTCTCGTAGCCTCGGTGATCTCCGAGGTATTTCTGCAATTTGGGGAGCAGGTCCTCGAATCCGCCGAGTCCCAGATGGTCATAGAGCGCGCCCACCTGTCCCACGGGATCGCGCACCAAATCCTCGTAATGCAGCTCGTAAAACCGGTCAAAATCGACGAGCGACTTCGCCTCTTCGATCTTGTCATAAAGATGAACGAAGTTCTTCAACACTTGCTCGTCGAGCCCTTTGGAGGTCGGTCTCACGAGCGCGAAAGCGCGATAGAGGGATTTCCACAGGTTCACCGTCGACGAATATACGACGTACGGATTGCGCACGATGTGCACGAATCGTGCGTCGGGAAACATCTCGAGCAAGAGCTTGATTCGATAGCTATGCGTCGGCGATTTGAGAATCAGCCGTTTTTTGTGCTTGAAGGTAAGTTCTTTCAAGAAGCGAGCGAACGTCCGCTTCCACGACGCGCGAGCCCGCGGCGAGAGGCCTTCGAGATCCAGGAATTTGGCGTACTCTGCCGCCCGATTGGGAAATGCGACCGCGAAATAAGGAGATGGTTCCCCCAGCATGCACAGCGCGAATTCGTCTTCCTGCGGATGGTTGAATCCCGCGGCCATATTGTCCATCGGGCGTTTCTTGGGAGCAAAAAAGGCCATCCAGCGCGTAAAGAAAGTCTCCGTCAGCAAGAAATGATTCGGCTCCATGCATTCGTAAGTCGTGGGAAAGGCGTGACGGTCGTCGAGAGCCAGCAATTCGTGAAGGAGTGTCGTGCCGGTGCGCCAATGCCCGATAATGAAAATCGGAGCATCGGAAATTTGCGTCCGCTCGACGGCGCGTCCGAAAATCAGCCGCTGCAACCCCCGCAGCAGCGTGTGAAAGAACGACACGACCGTCACATAAACCGCAATGGGCGAATACAACCAGTAGATGCGAAAGCGATTTCGCGCGAGCAGTCGCAACCAGGCGAACAAGTCGCAGCCAACCCAAATCGTCGGCTGCCACAACGACCGCGGATGAAAGTTGTCATTGTCGGCACCGCGACCCTCTTTGTGTGCTCGGGCAATCATGGATTAGGCAGACCCCCCGGGTTTGGATATCCCACACGTGTTCTTGCGGTCACTCAGGTCGACGGGCAGTGACGCGAATCCGTCTGATGTCTCCAGCCTAACATGCCGCGAGACCGATTTGGGTCGCGCAGTCCGGCTCGCAAGCCGAAGTATTTCCTCTTTCCAACGCGAAAGGAAGTCGCACCCTACCCAAAGTGCAATATGCGATCGCCCAGAGTCGAGTTTCCTGAGTAACAGTCGGTGGATACGCCGCTTGCGCGCTGCAAAGCGCTCGCGGCGTCGTGGCGGAGCAAGATTTCGCCTCGGTGGGATTCTCGGTGTTTGCTGCATTTCGGCAACACCCAACGACGTATCGCCACCGTCGGAAAGCGTGCGCGGCGATCGGTTCGGGCTCTATGAGGCGAGCCCTGGCCGGCCGCCATTTGCTTGACTCAAGACATTTCCGTCGACATCGTGTTCGATCGATGGTACGTGTTCGGCGGAAATTGCCCGGAACTCTTGGAGGCAAGCGATGCGTGTCGGCGTGGCAACGGATCATGGGGGTTTCTCTCTTAAGGAAGAATTGCTCAAGAAGCTTCGCGACGCAGGGCACGAAGTGATCGATTTCGGTGCCGATCACCTCGACGGGCGTGATGACTACCCGGATTACGTCGTCCCTCTCGCCCAGGCCGTTGCATCGGGAAAGGTGGAGCGAGGACTCGCAGTCTGCGGCAGCGGCGTGGGAGCGGCCGTTTGTGCCAACAAAGTCCGCGGGGTTCGTGCGGCACTCATTCACGATCACTTCTCGGCTCGTCAGGGAGTCGAGGATGACCACATGAACATTCTCTGCATGGGAGGCCGCACAATTGGGCCGGCCGTCGCTTGGGACCTCGCGGAGACATTTTTGGTCGCCGAGTTCAGCCAAGCCGAGCGACATCTCCGCCGATTGGCGAAAGTCGCGTCCTTGGAAGGCGGATGAGGCGAAATCCCTGCGCATACTCGCAACGCGCACAACGTGATCTTGGCGGCCTCCCTAACGAGCTTCATCTACGTTGCCGCAGTCGGGACTAAAGAATCAGAAACTGCGCCAATTAGCAGCCGGGCGCAGTATCAGGCTTTTTTGACCGGGAGGACTGGCCGGACGGACACGCCGAGCTCAGCCGCGGTTCTCAACGCACCACCTCCACCCACTTGGCCCGCCAGGCCGGCGGCTCGAACGGGTCTGCGAAGTACTGCGTCTCGCGGGCGACCTTACCGCCGCGGAATTCCATAATGCTGACCGTGAGGACCGGCCGCCCGTCGTAGTTAATCACGTACTCTGTAACCCAAAGATCCCCTTCCCCGACCATCCGCCGGACCACGAAACCCGACGGCCTGGCCGGGTGGTGGCTGCGGAGCGCCTGCACGTTCTCTCGCCCGCTGATGCGCTCCCCCGATTGGGGATACTCGACGATGGCGTCGTCGCGGTAGATCTCGTGCTCCCCGTCCTGATTTCCCGCAGCCGCAGCAGTCCAGTGCCGCTCCAGGGCCTCGCGCGCTTCCCGGTTTTCCATGACTCGCACCTTCTTCTCAGTCGCACAGCGACGCGCCATCAGTGCCCCGCGGCCTGACTTCCCTCATTCGCTGTCTACCTCTAGCAATGCCGATTGCGCGCAGGACGCACGTCGAGCCGGAGAAAAATCCTGGCCGGGGACTGCAGTACTCCAACGGGGCGCTAGGCGTTTCCGGGACGCAGGCGAGCGCGTTCAGTCTAAGGTAGGTAGTTGCCCAGTCAAGCAACTGGGAAAGCCTGTCGGGGGTCAAACGGTGATCAGCTCCAAGAGGCCCCTCGACCCGGTCTTCACAATTCTGGCGCCCCGCGTGGGCGGACTTTCGCGGACGTCGGGTCGTGAGGAGATGGGGGGCACCGCGGAGCAAGGCGACCTGCACTGCCGGCCATCCGGTGCTGGCCACTTCGTCAAAAGGTGCACAACGGCATCGAGTACGGTATTATGCCCGCGTATGCCGAGGGATTGGGTGTCCTGCGCGGCAGCAACATCGGCAAGCACGCAAACGAGATCGATGCCGAAACGACGCCCCTCCGCGACCCGAGCACTACCAGTACGACCAGAATCTGCGAGACTTCACCGAGGACTGGCGGCGCGGCAGCGAAATCCCTCGTGGCTGCTTGACTTGACGGCAGCCGCCCTCACCGAAGATGGGGCGCTCTCAAACTCGAGGTGCGGGTGGCAACTCAGAAAGATTAACTCATGGCGATCTCACCCCTTGCCGGCAAGCCGGCGCCGAGGGAGTTGCTCGTCGATGTGACGCGGCTTGAACAAGAGTATTTCAAGCGCCGCCCTGAGATGAGCGACCCCAACCAGCGGGTCAGTTTCGGCACCAGCGGACATCGGGGTTCACCGCTGCGCGGCACTTTCACCGAGGCGCACATCCTCGCCATCACCCAGGCCATCTGCGACTACCGGCGTCGCCAGGGGACCGATGGCCCGCTCTTCATGGGCAAGGACACGCACGCGCTCTCCGGGCCGGCTCAGCGCACGGCGCTCGAGGTCTTAGCGGCCAACGGCGTGGAGACGATCATCCAGCGGGACGACGGCGTCACTCCGACCCCGGTCATTTCTCGCGCGATTCTCGTCTACAACACCAAGCGCGGCGAACACTTCGCGGATGGCATCGTGATCACTCCGTCGCACAACCCTCCGGAAGATGGTGGCTTTAAATACAACCCAACCAACGGCGGGCCGGCCGACACCGAAGTGACTCAGTGGGTTGAGGTCCGAGCGAACGAGTTGTTGCGGAACAGCAATGCCGCGGTGAAGCGAGTCCCTTTCGAAAGAGCGATTCATGCACCGACCACGCATCACGAAGATTTGGCCCTTCCCTATATCAACGATCTGCGGAACGTCGTCGACATGGACGCCATTCGCGGTGCCGGTCTCGTGCTCGGCGTCGATCCCCTTGGCGGTGCGGCTGTGCACTACTGGGAGCCGATCAACGAAATCTACGGCCTGAACATTCGTGTGGTGAACCCAGTGGTGGATTCGACGTTCAAGTTCATGACGGTCGACCATGACGGCAAGATCCGCATGGACTGCTCCAGCCCCTACGCGATGGCACGGCTCGTTGGCCTCAAGGATCAATACCGCGTCGCTTTCGCCAACGACCCCGATTCCGACCGCCACGGCATTGTCACGCCAACCTCGGGGCTGATGAACCCCAACCATTACCTGGCCGTCGCCATCCGGTACTTGCTCACGCATCGCCCGCGCTGGCCGAAACAGGCCGCGGTCGGCAAGACGCTGGTCAGCAGCAGCATGATCGACCGGGTCGTACAGAAGCTCGGCCGGCGGCTGAATGAGGTGCCGGTCGGTTTCAAGTGGTTCACGCCGGGCCTCTTCGACGGTTCCTGTTGCTTCGGGGGCGAGGAGAGTGCCGGAGCGAGTTTTCTGCGACTCGACGGCAACGTGTGGACCACCGACAAGGACGGGCCCATCATGGACTTGCTGGCAGCCGAGATCACTGCTCAGACGGGCAAAGACCCTGGCGAACACTACCGGGAACTGACATCGGAATTCGGCACACCGTACTACACGCGGCTTGATGCGCCAGCGACACCGGAACAAAAGGCGCGGTTTCAGCAACTCACGCCGGAGTCCGTCAAGGACTCGGAACTGGCCGGCGAACCGATAACGGCCAAGCTGACCCGCGCCCCGGGCAACAACGCTTCGATCGGCGGCCTGAAAGTCGTGGCCGCCAACGGTTGGTTTGCCGCCCGGCCCTCCGGCACGGAAAACATCTACAAGATCTACGCGGAAAGCTTCAAAGATCAGGACCACCTCGACGCAATCGTGAGCGAAGCGCAGGCGATTGTGAGTAAGGCCCTGACTTGACGAAGGCCCCAACCGTTCGCCCGTCCACCAATCGACTCAGTTCTGTCTAGAAACGAAAGTGACGGCAAAATGAAAGCGACTCAAAAGCTCCACGATCTCGGCCAAAGTCTGTGGCTCGACAATATTACTCGCGACCTGCTCACCAGCGGAACGCTCCGGCGCTACATCGATGAGCTTTCGGTGACGGGGCTGACCTCGAATCCGACGATCTTCGACCACGCCATCAAGAACAGCACCGCCTATGACGGTGCCATTCGCAAGAAGCTCCGGGAAGGCCAGTCGGGGGAACAACTCTTCTTCGACCTGGCGCTCGAGGACATTACTCAAGCCGCCGATCTGTTTCGACCGGTATGGGAAAGGACCAACGGAGTGGATGGCTGGGTATCGCTGGAAGTGTCACCCCTTCTGGCCCACGACACGGCCAGCACTCTGGCGGCGGCCAAGGAACTGCATGCCCGCGCGGCGCGACCCAACGTCTTCATCAAGATCCCAGGCACCAAAGAGGGTCTTCCGGCCATTGAAGAGGCGATCTTTGCCGGGATTCCGATCAACGTGACGCTCCTCTTCTCGCGGGAGCACTACGTAGCGGCTGCCGAGGCGTTCCTGCGCGGCGTCGAGCGACGCATTGAGGCGGGACTCAAGCCCGACGTTGGGTCCGTAGCCTCGGTGTTCATCAGCCGTTGGGATGGCGCGGTCATGGGCAAGGTCTCTGAATCGCTGAACGATCGGTTGGGGATCGCCGTCGCCCAGCGCACCTACAAGGCATACCGACATTTGCTCGACTCGCCGCGCTGGCAGCGTATCGACAACGCTCGCGCGCGGCCGCAGCGCCTGCTCTGGGCCAGCACGGGAACCAAGGATCCCAAGGCCTCGGACGTGCTGTACATCAAGGCGCTTGCTGCCGCGTTCACGGTGAACACCATGCCGGAGGGAACGTTGAAAGCTCTGGCCGACCACGGTGAGATCGGCCAAATGCTTCCGATCGACGGCGGCAACAGTGAGGCCACCTTGGCGGAGTTCGCGAAGTCCGGAATCGACATCGGCGCCCTGGCCGCCCAGCTCCAGGACGAGGGAGCAAAATCATTCGTGAAGTCGTGGAACGAACTGCTGGCGGTGATTGCCGCCAAGACTGCCTCACTCGCGAAGGCCGGCTAGCGAGGGTTCTGTATTTTCGCCTGGAAAAGACTGGAGAAGACATGCGTGTGGGAATTGCTTCCGATCACGGCGGATTTGTCTTGAAGGAAGATTTAATCACGAAGCTCCGCGCCGCGGGGCATGAAGTGACGGACTTTGGTGCTTATCAACTGAGCCAGGGCGATGACTATCCGGACTTCGTCGTTCCCCTCGCCCAAGCGCTGGTCGCGGGGAAGCTGGACCGGGGGGTGGCGGTCTGCGGCAGCGGAGTCGGCGCGTCGATCTGTGCCAATAAGGTTCCGGGGGTCCGCGCCGCGCTGATCGAAGACAACTTCTCGGCTCGACAGGGGGTCGAGGACGATCATATGAACCTGCTTTGTCTGGGAGGCCGCACCATCGGACCGGCCGTGGCCTGGGAACTCGTCCAGACCTTCCTGGCCGCCGAGTTCAGTCAGGCCGAGCGACACTTGCGTCGCTTGGGTAAAGTGGCATCCTTGGAAGCACTGCGAAATGACCGGCAACCCCAAAGGTGAGGCCCATGACGAACGAGCAATTGGATCAATTGTCGATTAATACCATCCGCACGCTGTCAATGGACGCCGTGCAGCAAGCCATGTCTGGACATCCCGGCACGCCGATGGCGCTTGCGCCCCTGGTCTACACGATCTGGAACCGCGCGATGTCCTTCGATCCCCAGGACCCGATCTGGCCAAACCGCGATCGGTTCGTGCTCTCCAACGGGCATGCCTCGATGCTGCTGTGGTCGGTGCTGCATCTCACCGGCACGCAAGCGGTGAACGCGGAGTACGAGCGGGTGGGGCGGCCGTCCGTTTCGCTCGACGATATCCGTCATTTTCGTCAGCTCGACAGCAAGGCGCCGGGACATCCGGAATATCACTGGGTTTCCGGAGTCGAGACCACGACGGGCCCGCTCGGCCAGGGAGTCGCCAACAGCGTGGGAATGGCCATCGCCCAAAAATGGCTCGCCAATCGTTACAACAAGCCCGGCTTCGACATCTTCGACTACCACATTTATGCCGTTTGCGGGGACGGCTGCATGATGGAAGGGGTCGCGTCGGAGGCGGCGTCGCTGGCGGGCCACCTCGGCCTCGACAACCTCTGCTGGGTCTACGACAACAACCACATCACGATCGAGGGAAACACGCGCCTCGCCTTCACGGAAGACATTGCGGCTCGCTTTTTGGGCTATGGATGGAACGTGCTCCGCGTGGGGGATGCGAACGACATCGATCGCATCGAGCACGAATTGCAGGTCTTCCGGCAGACGAAAGGCCGGCCCACCTTTTTTATTCTGGATAGCCACATCGGGTACGGTGCTCCGCACAAGCAGGATACGGCCGCGGCGCACGGCGAGCCGCTCGGCGATGAGGAAATTCGCCTGGCCAAGCGATTTTACGGCTGGCCCGAGGACGCGAAGTTTCTTGTTCCCGACGGCGTCCGCGAGCACTTTACGGCCGGGGTGGCGCGCGGGGTGCCGCGGCGCGACAAAAGTGGACCGAGCTGCTTGCCGCCTACCAAGGCAAGTACCCCGAACTGGCGACCGAAATTACGCAGATGCAGCGCCGCGAACTGCCCTCTGGATGGGATCGCAACCTGCCCTCTTTTCCGGCCGACCCGAAAGGGGTCGCGGGAAGAGAGGCGTCGGGCAAGGTGCTGAACGTGCTGGCGCAGAATATCCCTTGGTTTCTGGGAGGCTCGGCCGATTTAGGCCCGTCCAACAAGACCATCTTGAAATTCGAGGGGGCGGGCGACTTCGAGGCGAACAACTTTGGCGGAAAGAACTTCCATTTCGGTATTCGCGAGCACTCGATGGCGGCCATCGTGAACGGGCTCGCGGTCTCGAAGCTGCGACCGTTCGGAGCAACGTTTTTCATCTTCAGCGATTACGCACGACCCGCCATTCGTCTCTCGTCCCTGATGGAGTTGCCCTGCCTCTTCGTGTTTACGCACGACGCCATGGGAGACGGCGAAGACGGCCCGACGCACCAGCCGGTCGAGCAACTGGTCTCGTTGCGGGCGATTCCCGGGCTCGTCGTGCTTCGGCCCGGCGACGCCAACGAGGTCGTAGAGGCCTACCGCTACATCATTCAATTGCGTCATCAACCGGCCGTGCTCGCGCTCTCGCGGCAGGCGTTGCCCACTTTCGACCGGACCAAATATGCGCCGGCCTCGGGCGTTGCGCGGCGCGTATGTACTTGCCGACTCGGCGGGCGGGAAACCCGACGTGATCCTGATCGCTTCGGGCAGCGAAGTCAGTCTCGTCGTCGCGGCCCATGAAACACTTTCCGCGGAGGGCATCCGCTCGCGCGTGGTTTCGATGCCTTCGTGGGATATTTTCGAGCATCAGACCCGAGAATACCGCGAGAGCGTGTTACCGCCCGCGATCAAGGCGCGCGTCGCCGTCGAGCAGGGCTCCACTTTGGGATGGGAGCGCTACGTGGGCCTGTCGGGCCGCGTCATTGGAATGAAGACCTTCGGATCCTCGGCGCCGCTTAAGGAGCTGCAAAAGAAGTTTGGCTTCGAGCCGGACAAAGTTGTCGCCGCGGCGAAGGAGCAACTGGGAAATAAGGAATCGTCGTAAGCGTTTCCCTGGAGGTCACCGCATGGATCTTGCAGCCGTCCCAGAGTTGGACCGCCGGTTCGGAATTCCCGGCATCGCTCGAGTTGTCGAGGGGCACGGCGGCCTGGCCAAAGTCGCCATCGCCACCCCGGCAGCCGCCGGAGAGATGTACCTTCATGGAGCGCATGTGACCTCTTGGCAACCACGGGACGCGGAAGAAGTGCTTTTCGTGAGCAGCCAATCTCGCTGGGAGGATGGTCGCGCCATTCGAGGAGGCATTCCCATCTGCTTCCCCTGGTTTGCCAATAAGGCCGACGACCCGAGCGCACCGGCACACGGATTCGTGCGCACAAAGGCTTGGCGGCTTGAATCAATCGTGCGGAACGGCGACGCGGTCACGATCGCCATGTCCACTCAGAGCGACGCCGGCACGAAGAAATGGTGGCCGGCTGATTTTCATCTGCTCCTTCGCGCCACGTTTGGCTTCAAGTTGGGGCTTGAGCTGGTACTGACGAACTCCGGACCGATCGACCTTCGTTTCGAAGAAGCTCTGCATTCCTACTTCCGAGTGGGACAGATTGAGAAAGTTCGTTTGCAGGGTCTGGACAAAGTTCCTTATCTCGACAAGACGGATCTGAATCGAGAGAAAACGCAGCAGGGTTCTGTCGCGATCGTGTCGGAAACGGATCGTGTCTACCTGAATACGCAGCATCGCATCGACCTGGAAGATGACTCTCTCAATCGTCACATTCACGTCGTCAAAGCGAACTCACTCACGACAGTTCTGTGGAACCCCTGGATGCAAAAGGCCCGGGATATGTCAGATTTTGGGGATGACGAATGGAGGCACATGGTCTGCATCGAGACCAGCAACGTCGCTGAATTCGCGGTGAAGCTCGCGCCCGGTCAAGAGCACACGATGCGAGCCATCGCCCGGTCGAGTGTTCGATGAATCGGGCGTAATCTATCGATCTTCAGATGATCTGCCTGATCGGGCTCACCTGCTCCACACCGACCAGTTTCTGGTTCAGGCCGCCGTAGAAGTAGGAGAGTTGGTTCGGATCGAGGCCCATCTGATTCAGAATCGTCGCGTGCAGGTGTTTGACGTGAAAGGGTGACTCGACGGCGATCGAGCCGAGTTCGTCGGTGGTGCCGACGCTTTGTCCGCCGCGGATGCCTCCTCCCGCCATCCACATGGTGAAACCGTAGGCGTTATGGTCGCGGCCGGTCCCCTGCGCGTACTCGGCCGTCGGTTGCCGGCCGAATTCGCCTCCCCAGACGATCAACGTGCTGTCGAGCAG
The DNA here is from genome assembly GCA_963752185.1 of uncultured Planctomycetaceae bacterium. GTDB lineage: Bacteria > Planctomycetota > Planctomycetia > Planctomycetales > Planctomycetaceae > DASPSM01. The sequence continues at coordinate 791,259 of CAVVXK010000002.1, forward strand.
TCCGCGCTGCTTGAGATCCTTGATCAGCCCGGCAATCGGTTTGTCGGTGTTGCCGGCGTGATAGTTGTGGTTCTGCACCAGGTCGCCGTGGGCGTCCCAATTGTGGTCGTTGTGGTTGCCGCCCGAATAAAGCTGAACAAACCGGACTCCGCGCTCGACCAGCCGCCGGGCGAGCAGGCAGCGTTTTCCGAAATCGTAGGTGCGGCTGTTGTCGAGCCCGTACAGCTTCTGCGTCGCCGCGCTCTCCTTCGCGAAATCGACCGCCTCGGGCGCGTGTTGCTGCATCTGGTAGGCCAGTTCGTAGCTGGAGATGCGGGCGGCCAATTCGCTGTTGTCGATGCGACGGGCCAGGTGTGCCGCGTTCTCCTCTTCGAGCGTGTCGAGCAGTTCACGCTGGATCGATCGGGTCATGCGCGGCGGGCAGGTTCAAATCGACGATCGGGGCGCCCTTCGAGTGGATGATCGTCCCCTGGTAGCTGGCCGGCATGTAGCCGCTCGACCAGTTCTTGGCTCCGCTGATCGGGCCGCCGGTGGGGTCGAGCATCACCACGAAGCCCGGCAGATTCTGGTTCTCGCTGCCCAGGCCGTAATTGACCCAAGAACCGATGGCCGGGCTGCCGCTGAGAATTTTTCCCGAATTCATCTGCAGCATGGCAGAGCCGTGGATCGGTGAGTCGGCCTGCATCGATTTGATAAAGGCGATGTCGTCGACGCACGTCGAGAGGTGCGGAAACAGCTCGGAGACCCACTGGCCGGAGCGGCCGTACTGTTCGAAGTTCCACTTCGGCCCGATCACGCGGCCTTCGTTCTTCTCGCCGCCGCGGCCCTTGGTTTTTACGGCAATGGTTTTGCCGTCGAGCTTGTAGAGCTTGGGCTTGTAGTCGAACGTGTCGACGTGGCTGGGCCCGCCGTACATGAAGAGAAAGATGACGCTCTTCGCCTTGGCGGCAAAATGCGGCTGCTTGGGGGCGAGGGGATTTTTGTAGGGAGTTTTTCCGTCAGCGGCGACGGCCTGGCGGGCGAGAAATCCGTCGGTCGCGAGCAGTCCCGTCAGCGCCAGCGACGTGAAGCCGCCGCCGGCCTCCCAGAGGAATTCGCGCCGAGTGCGGCCGCAGAATGTGCCGCGGTTTTTTTCGCCCTTTGCGTTCGTTTGCGACGAGTTTGTTTCCAACTTGTTGCCTCAGCGTGCAAATTAATCAAGATAGAGAAACTCGTTCAAATTGAGGACCGCCAGACAGTAGAGATCGAGGGCCGCGTCGGCCGTGAGTTTGTTCTTCTGTTGCAGCGTGTCGAGCAGTTTCAACCCGCGCTCGATGCTGGCGGATTCGGGAGCGTGAACCAGCGCGAGTCGCAAAGCCAGCCGGACTTGTCCGGCAGGGTCGGCTCCCGCTTCACGACGCAGCCGCTCGGCCAGCGCCGCCGCCTGCGATTGGATGAACTCCCCGTTGAGCATGGCCAAGGCTTGCGTGGGCTGGGTTGTCGTAAATCGAATCGCACAACTCGAGTCGTTGTCGGCAACATCGAAGTCAACCAGGATCGGCGTCATGAGCGACCGCTTGACGTGGATGTAGATGCTGCGTCTGGCTTGTTCTTGCGGAGAAGATTTCCCCCACCCGGCGCCGGGAACCGATTGTCCCGCCAGCACCTCGGCCGAGATGTCGGGAAAGACGCTCGGCCCGTACATTTTGGAATTGAGTCGGCCGCCCAGCGCGTGGATCGAATCGCGAATTTCCTCCGCGGAGAGCCGCCGCATGTCGAATCGCCAGAACAGGTCGTTGGTGGGATCGCGAGCCGAAGCCGCCGGATTGGCCCGCGACGACATGCGGTAGGCACTCGAAGTCATGATCAAACGGTGCAGCGACTTTAAGTGCCAGCCGTTTTTGACGAACTCGGCGGCCAGCCAGTCGAGCAGTTCGGGATGCGTGGGCCGATCGCCCAGGTAGCCGAAGTTATTGGATGAGCGGACGATCCCGCGGCCAAAATGGTGCTGCCAAATGCGATTGACCATCACGCGGGCGGTCGCCGGGTTGTCAGGGGAGGCGATCCAGTTGGCCAGCGTGAGCCGCCGGCCCGCGGAATGCGTCCTCGCCACGGGCGGCGAAAATCGCGGCGGCCGCGGGTCGAGAATCCGCGGAAAGCTCGGCTCGACCTTCTCGCCCAACACGCGCGGATTGCCCCGCTTGAGCACGAATGTGTCGGGCGCCTTGAGGCCCGATTCGGTGACGGCTAACGCGTAATCAGCGGCAATCGACGGCTGCTTCCTGCGGCGGAGTGAAGCCTGCAGTTCGCGATAGCGTTTGAATCGCTTGTCGCCGAGAACTGTCACCCCTTTCTGCTTGATCCACTCGGCGAGTTCGCGTGGCGATGGTGTTTTGCCGGCGAAGCGAGCGCGGAGTTCTTGACTGAGAGCGGCAAATTCTGTTTGGGCCTTTTTTCGCTTTTCGTTGAGCTCACGCGTCGAGGCGCGGAACTGTTCCCGCGTCCTGTCGTCGTCGAGCAGCGGCACCTCGATGTTGGGACCGGTCGTTTCGTAGGGCGTGATGTTGTGGAAGAACGCGACGAGCCCGTAGTAATCCTTTTGCGAGATCGGGTCGATCTTATGGTCGTGGCAACGGGCGCAATTCACGGTCAGGCCGAGAAAGACCTGGCCCGTGGTCGCCACCAGATCGTCGAGGCAGTCGTACTTGGCCTGCAACCGGTCAGCAGGCTCATCGTCCCACGGCCCCAGGCGGTAGTATCCCGTGGCGATCAGCGACTCGCGCGTCGCGTCCGACAATTCGTCGCCGGCCAATTGCTCGCGGACGAACCGGTCGTACGGTTTGTCGGCGTTGAAGGCCATGATCACATAGTCACGGTAGCGCCAGGCGTGTGGCTTCGCGCCGTCACGCTCGAAGCTGTTCGTCTCGGCGAAACGGACGACGTCAAGCCAGTGACGGGCCCAGTGTTCGCCATAGTGAGGTGAATCGAGGAGCCGGTCGATGACCCTTTCGTAGGCGGTCGGCGAAGGATCGGCCACGAAGGCGTCCGCCTCGGCGGGCGTGGGCGGCAAACCGATCAAGTCGTAATACGCCCGACGCAGCAAAGCGATCTTGTCGGCCGCCAGGGCGGGCGCGAGGCCGTTTTGTTCGAGGCGATTGAGAATAAACGCGTCGACCGGATTGCGGATCCACGACCGATCGCGAACCGCGGGCGGCTGATGGGCGATCGGCGGACGAAATGCCCAGTGGACTTCCCACGCGGCTCCCTCGCCGATCCAACGGCGGATCAAACCGATTTCCGCCGCCGTCAGTGACTTCCCCTCCGGTGGCATGCGCTCGGAGGTTTCGCTCGAGCTGACCCGTTTGAGCAACTCACTTTCGGCTACGTTACCGGCGACCAGAGCGTGCGATCCCGATTCGAGCCTGGCGAAGGCCCGCTCCCGCAAATCGAGCCTGAGACCGGCTTCGGCCTTATCGGGTCCATGGCACCGGAAGCAGCGCTTGGCCAAAACCGGCTGCACGTCACGGGCGAAATCGACCTTTGAGACAGGAGCCGCTGCGAAGCTCCGCAGGCTCGCGACGTGCGCAATGACGATGATCAGGGCGGCCCAAATCACATGTCGGGCCTCTCTTCGTGGCCGCAGCGGCGGTCGGGACTTCGGTCCTTCTGGAAACTTGATCAAGCGGCAGGAACCGGTCGACGGAAGGATGTCGGGTTCGAAGCAGCGCCGTCACGCGGCTTCCGAGTTGAGGCAGGTCGAGGTGCGGCACAAGCGCCGCCGCCTCGCTCCAACAATTTTGCCAGATCCCAAGGGCGTCGACAATGTGCCCCTGGCGAAGCAAGCCGGATCCCGAATCGCTCAGCGGAGGACTGGACCGCCGGCGTCGAGAATCTGCGAATTCGAGACCGAGTTCCCGTACGTTTCAAATTGATCGAACGTCCACACGATCTTTTTCGTTTGCGGATCAAGCTCGATCACCAACGGCTGGCCCGGCCCGGCGTGACAATTGCCGATGACGTAGTGCCCGTTCGGCAAGACTTCGAGCGTCGTGACCCAGGCGAGCGTCATTTTGGGCAGATCGTGTTGCTGAATTTTCCAGACGATCTGTTTCCGCGGGGTGACTTCGATCACGCCGTGACCGTTCCCCGTGCTGATCAACGTATTTCCATTCGGCAAGCGCACGGCCGCGAAACATTTGTTCCCGTAGGCTTCCGGGCCATGACCCGGCTTGGGCGATCCGCCGAAGAGCGGGACGGAATAGTCCCACGTCACGTGGCCCGCGTGGTCGTACTCGCGGACGGCGCCGTCCCCCTCGTGGCAAACGAGGTAATGACCGTCGTCCAGTTGACGGGCCAGACGCGTGTCGGTGTGCGGATGGCGGTGATTCACCTCGAGCTTGATCTCGTGCAGCAGCGTGCCCGCGCGGTCGATTTCAATGATGCGTGCCGGCCCGCTCTCGGCAATCATCACCCGTCCGCCGGCCAATGGCTGAAACGAGTGGACCTCGACCCGCTGCCCGTTGTTTCCGTTCGCCGTTGCCGAGTCGTACACCCAAACGATTTTTCGTCGCGCGGCGTCGATCTCGACAATTTTGCTCGGGCCTTGCTGGACCATGAGCGTTCCGCCGGCCGACGCGTGAATATCATGAATCCCCTCCCAAGGCATCTGCCATTCGACGTGGCCATCGCGCCCGACAATCGCCAGCTTCCCATTGCCCTGCAGCACGAGCCGATGCTGCGCCCGCGCCGCCTGGGCAACCGACAAGAGGGCAAGAATTGCGACGGCGATGGGAAGTCGGCTTCTCATGACGGCGATCCGAGCGGAGGAAAGGTGATGCAAGGTGGCACGACGGCTCGCAATCGCAGCGCTAGCCACTGAATTGAAGTCAGCGGACTCGCGGTCTGAGGTCCTCGCGGTCTTGACCGGGAACCGAGGCCGCTCCAGACTCCGGTCGGGAGGAAGCGTCGTTCGAAGTGTCAGTCGGGGCGACAGGATTCGAACCTGCGACATCCAGCTCCCAAAGCTGGCGCTCTAGCCAGGCTGAGCTACGCCCCGCAAAATCTGCAAACTCGGCCACCCGGTCATTTGGGACGCCGGCTGACTGTCGGGAAGTTTAGCCCAAAACGACCCACCTTGTCACGCCGTGTCCGAAAAGCGGCCGTTGCCGTCCAGACGAGCCGAGATGGTCTCGACCGCCACCGGAGACTCTTCGTTGACTTAGATTATATAATCCAGGTCGATTGTTCTGTGCCGGGGATCGCAGATTGCAGCGCGTTCGTCTCGCGCAGGGAATTGCAGCACACTGAAGTTTTGATCAGTCACATTTTAGCCAGGTAGCGTGTCGTCATGGTTGACCCTCGCGACGGCTCCTCCTCGTCACCGGGAGGCCACGCGACGCCCGATGAGTCCAGTGGTCGATTTCGCGCAGCTCATCGCATTCTGGTCGTCGACGATAACAAGGACGCCGCTGAGAGCATGAGGGTTCTCCTCAAGCTCATGGGGGCCGACGTCATCACCGCCTTCGACGGCCTCGAGGCCCTGGAGGCGGCGGTGCAGTTCCGGCCCGAGGCCGTGCTCATGGATATCGGAATGCCCAAACTGCATGGCTACGACACGGCTCGGCGTTTTCGTCAGGAAGCATGGGGCAAGGAGATCGTCCTTGTCGCCCTGACTGGCTGGGGACGCGACGAGGATCGTCGGCGCTCCGAGGACGCTGGCTTCGACGGGCATCTCGTTAAACCCGTGCAAATCTCGGCGTTGCGACAATTGCTTGAACGTCTGTTGGATCAAAGACCGCCGCGAACGTAGGATACACGGCGCGGGGCGGCAATGCCCTCGCGGGTCCATCCAGGCTGCCCCAGGGTCCCCAACAGACACCATGAGCCGATCCGACGTTTTCACGCCTGCCGGCGATCTCGATGGAGAGAGCGCGGCTTTTGCCGAACGGCTGTTCGCACAGTTCCTGATCGAGCCGGAAAAAGTTCCCCCGAGCTGGCAACGCTATTTTGACGAATTGCTGCGCTCAGGAGACCGCTCGTCGAATGGGAATGCGGCCCGCAAGCTCCCAAGATCCGACGTTTCCCCGCGTGTGATAGGCCGCGAAGAGGGGCGCCGCTTGCCGCTCCGGCGGGGAGTGTGGCCTCCGATGCGACCGCGCGGCAGCTGCACCTCGACGCAGCGCTCTTGCAGGACCGGATCGATCACTTGATTCGAGCGTATCGCGCCCGCGGACATCTGGCCGCGCGGCTTGATCCGCTCGGTCTGCCTCGCTCGCCTGCCTTGGACCTGTCCCTCGAATCCCACGGCCTGTCGGCGGCCGACCTTGATCGGCCGATTTCCGCGGCGTGGGTCGGAGGCGGTCCAGGAGCGCAGACGGTCCGCGACGTCGTTGCACGCATGTGGAGCACGTATTGCCGATATATCGGCGTGCAGTTCATGCATATCGACGATCCAGTCACCCGCGATTGGCTGCAACAGCGCATGGAGGCCTCGGAAAATCGGATTTCGCTGTCGCGAGCCGAACAGTTGCGGATCCTCACCCGGCTGACCGATGCCGTGATCTTCGAACAGTTTGTTCGCAAAAAATACGTCGGCGCGAAGACGTTCTCGTTGGAAGGTTCGGAAAGCCTGATTCCACTCCTGGACCTGGCAATCGCCAAGGCGGCCCGGCAGGGGATTGCCGAAATTGTGATGGGGATGGCCCATCGGGGCCGGCTCAACGTCCTGGCGAACATCATCGGCAAGAGTCCGCAGGAGATCTTTTCCGAATTCGACGATTCCAGCCCCGAGGCCGGAAACGTCGCCGGCGATCTCACGTATCACTTGGGGTTCAGCAGCGACTGGAATGCCGAAGGCGGACGCCGCATCCACTTGTCGCTCTGTTTCAATCCGAGCCACCTGGAATTCATCAATCCGGTGGCTCTCGGCCGCATGCGGGCCAAGCAAGATCGAGCGGGTGACGCGGAGCGGCGAAAGGGTTTAGTGCTGTTGATCCACGGTGACGCGGCGTTCGCCGGCGAAGGCGTGGTCCAGGAAACGCTCAACATGAGCCGGCTGGACGGCTACGCAACCGGCGGGACTCTGCACATCGTGGTTAACAATCAGATCGGATTCACGACTTCGCCCGAGGAGGGGCGCTCGACGGTTTATGCGACGGACGTGGCGAAGATGCTGCAGAGTCCGATCTTTCACGTCAACGGCGAGCATCCGGAATCGGTCGCGCAGGCGGTCGACCTGGCGATGGACTTTCGCGAGAAATTTCGCCGCGACGTGGTGATCGATATGTATTGCTATCGCCGCTGGGGGCACAACGAGGCCGATGAGCCGGGATTCACCCAGCCCTTGCTGTATCAGGCGATCGAGCATCAGCGATCGGTGCGTGACGGGTACCTCGACCATTTGTTGAAGCTGGAAGGCGTCACCCGCGAAGAGGCCGACCGCATCGCCGCGCAGCGATTCGAGAAGCTCGAACACGCCTTCGAGGAAGCCCGCAGCGGCGATTTCAAGCCGGCTCCGCAAACCTTAACCGGAGTTTGGCAGAGCTTTAAGGGGGGTGACGAACCGCGGGACGATAACCCCGACACGGGCGTGGACACGCAACGTCTCGCGGAGCTGCTCGCGCGTCTGGCACACATTCCGGAAGGCTTCCATTTGCACAAGACGCTGCAGCGGGGTATCGAGCAGCGATTGGCGATGGCCGGGGGCAAGCGATCACTCGATTGGGCGGCCGGCGAAGCGCTCGCCTTGGCCAGCCTGGTGACCGAGGGACACCGCGTCCGATTGAGCGGGCAGGATTCTCAGCGGGGCACGTTCAGCCAGCGGCACGCCGTTTTGCACGATGTTGTCGACGGACACGCTTTCTGCCCATTGGCTTTTCTCGCAAAGGATCAAGCGCCCGTCGAGATCATTAACAGCCCGCTTTGTGAGACGGGGGTGCTGGGATTCGACTACGGCTACAGTCTCGACGAGCCCGACGCCTTGGTGGCATGGGAGGCTCAATTCGGCGATTTCGCCAACGCCGGGCAGGTGATCATCGACCAATTCATCGCCGGGGCCGCCGATCGCTGGCGCAGGTTGAGCGGATTGGTGCTCCTCCTGCCGCATGGATTGGAAGGAATGGGTCCGGAGCACTCGAGCGCGCGGCTCGAACGATTCCTAAGCCTGGCCGCCCGAGACAATATACAAATTGTTTATCCGTCGACGCCCGCTCAATATTTTCATTGCCTGCGACGGCAGGTCCTGAGACGCTGGCGCAAGCCGCTCGTAATCCTCACGCCCAAGAGCCTGCTGCGGCATCCCCGTGCCGTCTCGTCGCTGGACGCCTTGGCTCAAGGAACTTTCCAACGAGTACTGCCTGATGAACGCGCCGTCCCGGTGAAAGGGACGTCTCGAATCCTTTTGTGCAGCGGGAAGATTTACTACGACCTGGTCGACTATCGCGAGCGGGAAAAACAAGACGCTGTGGCGATCGTCCGCGTCGAGCAGTTTTATCCGCTCTCGGATGAGTGGTTGCGAAAGGTCCTGGAACCCTACCCGGATGGCACGCCCGCTTGTTGGGTGCAGGAGGAACCGCGCAATATGGGCGCCAGGGCTTTTTGGACGATGCGGTTTGGAGACAGTCTATTCGAGCGATTTCCGCTGAACTATGTCAGCCGGGCCGAATCGGCCAGCCCGGCCACGGGATCGAAGGCCGTGCACAAACGTGAGCAGCAGTCGCTCTTGGAAGGCGCGTTCGGCGAGTCATGACACTGGGGTCGCCTGCGATCGATCGGACACAATCGGGGGTGTTTCGTGAGCTTGGAATTGAAGATTCCCAATGTCGGTGAATCGATTCAAGAGGTGCAAATCGGCCAGTGGCTCAAGCAGGAAGGCGACCACGTCGCACACGACGAAGCAGTCGTCGAGCTCGAGACGGATAAGGCCTCGATGGAAATTCCCGCACCGATCGACGCCGTGATTTCCAAGATCGTGAAACACGACGGTGAAACAGTGGCGGTCGGCGAGGTGATCGCCTATCTCGAACCGACGGGTCCCGATCGCGACGAAAAGGAAACCAAGCAAGAACAGGCAGCGGCGCAGAAATCGTCGCCTCCGAGACCGACACCGCCGGCCGCCGCGGCGCGGCCGCAGTCCCCGGCCGCTGCCGACGTCCCGGGACCAGTCACCCCTGCCTTTGAGACGGTCGGTGAAGCAGACGAACGGCTGGCTGCGCCTCCCTCGGTTCGACGATTGCTTCGCGAACACCATCTCCGTCCCGAGGACGTTCCGCCAAGCGGCGACGATGGACGCTTGCTGCGAGAGGATGTTTTGCGCTATGCCGAAGTGCAGAAGCACAAACCAGCCGCGCTCGAAAGAGAAGCGTCGCCCGCGCCGGGAGCGGGTCCTCCGGGAGTTCTGACAACGGCCACAAGCCCGGGACACAAATCACCGGAACGTGTCGTACCGATGAGCTTGATTCGCCGGCGCATCGCCGAGCGACTCGTTTCCGCTCAACAGAACGCCGCCTTGCTGACCACCTTCAACGAAATCGACATGTCGTCCGTTGCCGAGCTGCGAGCACGCCTCCGCGAGCCGTTTCAGGAAAAGTACGGGGTGAAGCTGGGAATCCTGTCATTCTTCGTCAAAGCGACGGTCGAGGCTTTGCGGGAATTCCCTGCGGTGAACGCGGAAATTCGCGGGACTGACGTTGTTTACCGAGACGCGTTCCATATCGGTATTGCGATCGGTGCTAAGCGCGGTCTCGTCGTTCCGGTGATCCGCGATGCCGATCGACTGAGTTTTGCTCAGATCGAACAGGCGATCGACGATTTCGCAAAGCGAGCGGACGCGAACAAGCTCGAGCCGGCGGACCTTTCGGGCGGAACGTTCACGATCAGCAACGGTGGCGTTTACGGTTCGCTGTTGTCGACGCCAATCGTCAATCCGCCACAAAGCGGGGTGCTCGGATTACACGCGATCCAGCAGCGGCCCGTGGCCATCGATGGCCAGGTTGTGATTCGTCCGATGATGTATGTCGCGCTGACCTACGATCATCGACTGATCGACGGGCGCGAGGCGGTCAGCTTTCTGCGTCGCATTAAAGATACCGTCGAGTCGCCTCCGCGGCTCCTAATCGGCGTCTAGAATCAACGACGCGAAATCGCGAAAGGCGGCATAAAAAACTCGCGCGCGGTCACCAGGGCAGGCCCGCGCGCGAGTTACACTCAGTCAGGCGTACGGCCCGACCGTTTATGACATGCGATGTGCCGTGTTCGCCGCGCACGAATCGCAAGATTTCTCGAAGTCCTTCATTTGGCGTTCGGCTTCTTCTTTCGCGAGGCCGTAGCGCTTCTGAATCGCGCCTGCCAATTGATCGCGACGCCCTTCGATGCGATCAAGTTCGTCGTCAGTCAGCTTGCCCCACTGTTCCTTGACTTTACCTTTGAACGTCTTCCATTCGCCTTTGGCCGTATCCCAATTCATCACTCAGCTCCTCGACAAATGCTTCGATCGAGTCGCCACCACAGATTTACCGCCGTGGCCTCTCTCTCTCTGTTCTTTGGTCTCGTCGGACTGGACCTGGGTCAATGTTGCAAGCCCCATGCCATTCTGACGCCGGCTACCCGGAATCTGCCTGATTCGAACAGGCTTTGCCCAAATTCAGATGCTGCCTGCGAAATTTGACAAACGAGCTGCAGTTGTTTTCGCCCCGGGGATGGCGGCCTTCAAACCGGACCGGTCGCGGGCCGATCAGACTCCTGGTGCCGTGACCGAGTAACTGTTGTCGGATCGCTGCGTAAGTGACGAACCGGCATTAAATTTGCAAATCGCGTCACAGCCTGCGGAAACGGATGTCACCATTTATTGTTGAGGGGTTCCGAATCATGATCGCTCGAACAGAGTTCACCGCCACCTATTTACCGACGCTCAGCGAGATTCGCGAAGAATGCGCAGCCATTCGACGGGAATGGTCGATGCGCGAGCGTGCGACGCGACGAGCGGACCGGAGCAAGGCGTGGCAGGTGCTGGTGGCGCCACATCCGCATTTTGACCGGTCCAAGCGTTTTGAAATTTAATCGCGGATGCGGGCAGGCCGAAATGATAGATGCCCCTTCTAGGCGGAAAGACTGTGCGGCTATACTCGAACGTTGGAGAAGTGGAACGCGTCGAGAAAATGTCCGTATGTCTTCGCTGGGGACGGCATCTACTGACGTAGAATAGGCTGGAGAGCGATCATGGTGGCCTCGATCGAATTCGATGTACCTGGGGCATTGAAGCGCGTCGGCGGAGATCGTGAGCTTCTCGTGCGGATCATCGATTTTGTCGCCGAGGACAGTCCCGAATTTGTCCGCCGCATGGAGACCGCGCTCAAAAGCGGAGAATATGCGGAGGTGGAGCGCGCTGCCCATTCCCTCAAAGGTTTGGTGTCCAATCTCCATTGTCGCGCCGTGCAAGACAAAGCGTTCGAGATCGAAGGGCTCGCGCACGTCAGGGATAAGTCTTCGATTGGCGCAGCGATCGCCAATTTGAATGAACTGACGGAGCAAATGATGGCGAAGATCGACGAGCTCCGCCACTCGCTGGAAGCGCAGACACCCGCTTCGTGACGTACAGGCGACAATAGACTATCTCCTCGGAAAATCGGTGCGCGGGACGCGCCATCGACTTCGCGCCCGGGTTGGCACGAAATCTGCCTTCAACGTGGCCACAACCGAGGAGAGTTCAATGACCCGATCGACAAGAATGCTGTGGAGTATTGTTGGCTGTTGCTGCTGTTTCGAGGTCGCCGCGACCCCGGCAACGGCTCAAAACCCGCCCGGCACGCCGCCGGTTCCCGCGAACGCCCCACTCGCCGGATCTGACCAAAACGCGGCCGCATCGGTCGCCAACGGTCCAATCGAGCCGCTTGTGCGCGGCCCGATTCATGAGGGGTATGCCGAGATGATGCGGCTCACACCGCAGCCGATTCCGCCCGTGGCAGGCGAACCGCCGCAACCAATCAACGAAACGCCGGCCGGCGTCCGGCCCGATGATCCCAATGCCGAGTGGATACCGGGATATTGGGGCTGGGACGGGGAAAGCAGACGATTTATTTGGGTCAGCGGAACATGGCGCGTCCCGCCGCCTGGAACGCGTTGGGTTCCGGGGTATTGGACGCAAGCGGCCCAGGGCGCGCAGCGCGTCCCGGGTTTTTGGGTCTCGGCCGACACCGAACAAATCAGCTATTTGCCGGCCCCGCCCGCGTACGAAGACGAGGGTGTGGATCCCAATTCACCCCCCTCGCCGGATGTTTTCTGGGTCCCCGGGACGTTTGTCTTTACGAACGGCAATTACAATTTCGAGCCGGGTTATTGGGCGCGTGCCGTGCAAAACTGGGTATGGGTCGCCGCACACTACCAATGGACTCCACAAGGGTACGTCTTTGTCGACGGCCGTTGGGACTATCCGCTCGACAACCGCGGAATGCTCTTTTCGCCCGTCGTGTTTGACAGCCCCGTTTACCAACAAAGCGGTTTTGCCTACAGCCCGGATTACGTGATCGATTCCCAATTGCTCGCCGACAATCTCTTCGTCGACCCGACCTATCAGGACTATTACTTCGGGGACTACTACGGTTCGCAATATCAACAGGCCGGCATCTACCCCTGGTACTCCGTCGGGACGGGCGCCTACCTTTATGATCCGATCTTCGCGTACCGAAGTTGGTTCGACCGCCGACACAATGTGCATTGGCGAGACGATCTCCGACGCCGCTACGACCGGCTGGTCCGCGATCCGGCGGCCCGGCCGCCGCGCACCTGGCGCGACGAGCAGCGTCTGGCACAGACCGGCCCTGGCGGGAATCGCTATCGTCCTCTGGTCAGGCATATTGACCAGGCGATGCGCGATAACCAATTGGGTCGGCACTCTGTGCGGCTCAATGACGTCCAGCGCCGTCAGGCCCAGGAGAATTCGGCGCTGCGACGACTTATGGCACAGGACCGCAGTCGCCTCGAACATCCTCCGCAATCCCCGCGGGGAACTCTGCCAGCGCAAGGGCGGCCGAACCCGGTGCCGCCGCGGAGCACGTTCCATCTGCCTCCGGTCCGCGCATTAGGACGGACAGCTCCCGAGGAGCGCGAGCAAGTTCGCCCCGGAACGGCGACGAATCGTGTTGCCGAACCGCGAGGGGAGCCACGACGTGAAGGTCGACCGGAGCCCAAGCCCGAAATGAGAGCGCCGGCGATCGAACAGCGCCGTCCCACTCCGCAACAAGAACGTCAGGAGCGGCCCGAACCCAGAATCGCCCAGCCACCGCGCCGACCGGAACGCGTGATGGGCCCGCAACGGCCGGCACCTGCCGTGCGGCGGCCCGAACCAGCCGCTCCGCGTCAAGAGCGGCGCCCATAAGAGAAGAGACCCCTCGGCGCATAAAGGACACGGCGACTGGCTCAGCGAAGAGCCATCGACGGAGCTAACGTGCACGGAGGTGTCTTCAAGGAGGATCACGCGGTGGCCATCGGACCTTGCGCCCGATGGCCGCCGTTTTTCGTCATGGTGTGTGCAAGCGGCGCCTTGGGCTTCCCTTGAGGTGGCCGCTAGAATGCTCGGGCTTTTAGCCGATTTTGCAGACACGGAACATCGCATGACTCAATTCGAAGGTAAGGGCTTCGAGAATCCCACATCAAAGTCAGAGGCGACCGCGGCGCCAAGCGCAAGGTGCTGGTGGTCGATGATTCAAGTGATGCGAGGATGATCCTGCAGCTTTTGCTCACGAAGCTTGGCCACTCGACGCAAACTGCCGAGAGTGGCCAGGCAGGCATCGCGATCTCAAAGACCTTCAAGCCGGAAATCGTGCTTTGCGACCTAATGATGGGGGGCGGGATGTCGGGCTACGCGTTCGCTGAAGCGGCTCGTAAGGATCAAGACCTGGCCGGCGTGTGCATTATCGCAGTCAGTGGTTGGGAAGGCCCCGATTACGAGAAACAGGCCTACGACGCCGGATTCGATCGCATCATGAAAAAGCCGGTCGGACTGAGTGATTTGCAAGAGATTCTGCGATCTCCGCCGCGGCGTACCGCCTCGAAATAAAAGAAGAGACCCCGCCTCTCCCAGGCACGGTCTCTTCTCGAATCCGCACGTGCTCTACGAGAGCCGATCGTGCGTTGATGTATCGCCTGTGCGTTCCGCCGATCCTGCAAATGTGCACGTGCTGTGCCGCCTCGACGCGAAGCAAGAATCGCCGGACTCGGACGATTTCTTGAAGAACTTGCGGCCGAGCGCGATCAAGCAGTGGACTTTTTCGACCTGAAGCCTATTTGGCGGAATTGGCCATCTTTTACCTATCTTGGAATCAAACGGTTACGGCGAACGGATCCGCCGATGGCCGACCCGCAACCATCTTGGTCGTCCAACGACCGGCTGGCGCTCGGCGATCCGTCGAACCCCGCACGTAACGCTGGTTCGAACAGGATGTTTCCGGCGATTATCCGAGACCAAGCCGTTTAGGCACGACGCTTGCATGACAGCGAGGCGCCCACTCTGGTTTCTCTTGACTCCTCCGACAAACTCCCAGCAATGCATCAGAGATTTGAATGCCAACGAGTTTTTCCTTCGCTCAATCGAAACAATCCGACCGTGACCTTTCCTTTCAAGTGAAACAATCGTTGCGAGAGAACGCGCTCGCGGCCCTGCAACGCATTCGCTACACAGTCGTGGATGGGATCGTGGAATTGTCAGGCGACGTGCCGTCCTTCTATTTCAAGCAGATCGCCCAAGAGGTTCTGCTCACGTTGAATCACGTGCAAGGAATTGAGAACCGACTGCGCGTGCGGTGCTCGACGTAAATCCGAACGCACGCTGTCGCTCAGTTCGTTGCCGTCGCGCTGACCGGAAGCTGACCCACTCTCTTACGAGGCCAACATGTCGACATTGCTGGTTATTGACGATGACCGTGCCGTTCCTTTCTTGATCGAACGCGCGGTGCAGGGGACCGGCGTGACCGTGTTGCCTGCCAAGTCGGTTCAAGAGGGATTGAACCTACTGGAGCGGCAGCCGGACGTCGTATTGCTCGACATTATGCTGCCGGAGGGTTCCGGTCTCGAAGCGGTGCGAAAGATTCAAGCCCGCGATCCCAAGCTACCCATCATTTTCATCACGGCAGGGGGAACGAGCGACACGACGATCGAGGCCATGAAGCTGGGCGCGTATGACTACCTGCTCAAGCCGCTGGATTTGCCGAAGCTGAAGGACCTGGTCGAACGCGCGATGGAAATTCGCCGCCTCATGCAGGTTCGGGTCGAACTGCCGAGCAACGACAAACCAAGTGCCGACGGGGATCACATTATCGGTCGCAGCCCGGCGATGTGCGAGGTGTTCAAAGCGATCGGTCGCGTCGCGCCTCAAAACGTGACGACGCTGATCGTGGGCGAAAGCGGCACTGGAAAAGAACTCGTTGCTCGGGCCATTTATCACCACAGCGCACGTTCGTCCGAACGGTTCCTCGCACTGAACTGTGCCGCCTTGCCGGAGACTTTGCTGGAAAGCGAGCTTTTCGGGCACGAGAAGGGCTCATTCACGAGTGCCAATTTCCGCCGCATCGGCAAATTCGAGCAGTGCTCCAAAGGGACCTTGTTTCTCGACGAGGTGGGCGACATGTCCCCGCTCCTGCAGAGCAAGATCCTTCGCGTGTTGCAGGAGAAGCGGTTTGAGCGGGTGGGAGGCAATGAAACGATCGAAACCGATGTGCGCGTGATCGCCGCCACGAATCGGGACTTGAAGGATATGGTGGCGAAAGGAACGTTCCGCGAAGACCTGTATTACCGGCTGAACGGTTTTACGATCAAGCTGCCACCCCTTCGCGAACGGGGTGAAGACATTCTGTTTCTCCTGGAACACCTTTTGTCGAGGTTTGCGCGTGAGCTGAACAAGGCAGACGTACACGGCATCTCGCCTGAGGCGCTCGACATCCTGACGCACTACTCCTGGCCCGGGAACGTGCGGGAACTCGAGGCCGTCATTCGACAGGCGCTCCTCAACACGACGGGCAACGTAATCCTGCCGGATTTTCTGCCCGATCACGTTCTGATGGGATCGGAAACACGGGCGCCATCCGCGCCGTCGGCCAACGCGCCTGCCAGCGACCTGCGCCCCTTTGTGGACGAATGCTTCAAGCATGGTTCGGAAGACATGTACGCGTCGAGCGTGGAGATGATGGAACGTTATCTTCTGACACGGGTGCTCCGTCACGCCCAAGGGAATCAATCGCAGGCCGCGCGGATGCTCGGGATCACGCGAGGCAGCCTGCGCAACAAAATGCGATCGCTGCGGATTCAAGTCGGGAGCACGGTCGAAATGGACGACTCTTTGCACGATCCCGTGGCCGTCGAGGCGAACTAATTCGGCGGCCGAGGGCCGGACTTCGGGGGCGGCGAGCGGCATAAATAACTTGCGCCGCGCTCTCTGAACGCGTTTTGCAACTCGCGCAGGCTGTATTCTCCGCCTTTGTTGGTGTCCCGGCGCAGAATCACTTGTAGGGGCAATTCGCTGGGGGCGAGCTTTCCGTCCCCATTCGTGTCCATTTTTTAAGATAAGTGTCGATCGTCGTCCCGCGTCGGTCCGCCGTCAAAAGGCGGCATGCATTTCGGTCGGCCCCGCATTGGCCCATGCCCCGGAGGTCGACCTCTTCCGTTCGCATCAGGCGAGCGCCGTGATCGCGCGGTTCGGGAATCGAGGAGAAATCGCTGCCGTCTTGATGGCATGTGGCGGCTTGGTTAGTTTGGACCTTTCGCCTGCCCGTTCGACGACTGCGAGAGCCCTCCATGCCCCCCCTGCAGAATCGCATCGAATCCTTGGATCAATTTCGCGGCTACACCGTCGCCGGCATGTTTTTGGTGAACTATCTGAGCGGATTCTGGGCGGCCCCCTTTGTCTGCCACCATCACAACACGTACTGCAGCTACGCTGACACGATCATGCCGGCCTTCTTCTTCGCGGTCGGCTTTTCGATGCGGTTGAGCTTCGGCCGCCGGGAGCATGATCAAGGTCTGCCGCGCGCGTATTGGCACATGGTGAAACGCCTGGCTGGCTTGGCGCTCGTCGCCATCTTCATCGCGTACATCGCCAAGCCCAATCTAGGTGGCGCGACATTCAATTGGCACAACATGAAAGAGCTCGGCTCGTGGAGCGAACTTCAGGCGTCGCAGCACACTTGGTGGCAATCATTGACGCACATCGCGAACGGCGTTTGGAAAGCGCTGTACGATCCTCTCAAGAACACCTGGTTTCAGACCCTGATGCACATCGCGGTGACTTCGCTCTGGATCTTGCCCGTGCTGCGAGTGGGGCCGATCTGGCGAATTCTCTACATGATCTTCTCGGCGGCCCTGCATGTCTTCCTGTCGAACGCCTTCTACTTCGAATGGGTGAACGGATACTTGCACGGCGTTAAGGATCCCCCCTCCGGCATTGACGGCGGCAACTTGGGGTTTCTGACGTGGACGATTCCGACGATGATCGGAACTCTTGCCTGCGATGCAGCGCTGACACCGCGGAGTCGCGTCGCCGTGCTGGCACACCTGTTTGGATGGGGTGTCGTATTGATGGCTTTGGGATGGGTCGCCTCTTGCGCCACGCGGATGTACGACGTCCCGGCAGATGAGGTCAAACAGCAGGCCTCGACCAAACTGGCGAAGAAACCGGTCATTCCCTCGAGCGAACAGTTCAACCGCTGGCAGACCAACCTCAAGGAGCATCGCTGGTCCGAGGCCCTCGCGGAGCCGCCGTTCGTCCCGCCCCCGCATAGTCATGATCCCGATTCGGGGATCGTGAATAAAGAGGGGTTGCGGAAGACCGAGGATCAGAGCGACCAGTACCGCAAGTGGAATTACTGGATGATGAGCCAGCGCGCCGGCTCGATTTCCTACCTCACGTTTGCGGCCGGCTTTTCCTTGGTCCTTTACGGGTTTTTCTACATCCTGGCCGACATGCTCGGCATTAAAGTCGGCGTGTTCCGCACGTTCGGAACCAATGCGCTGGTTGGCTACATATTGCACGACTTTACCGGGGACGCGATCAAGAATTTCATTCCCAACGACGCACCTCGCTGGGTCATGTGGGTCTCGGTCGCCTTTTTCTTTTACGTCACCTGGCTTTTCATCCGCAGCCTGGAAAAGAGGAACATTTTCCTCAAGCTTTAGCGTCATCGGCTCATCGCGGCGCGCGGTGCGCGTCGATGTGCGGATCGTACGGCTTGTGACGGCTGACTCGGCATCGATCGGCTTTCGGGCCGCTCAAGGGCCGTTCGGGATTTTCCGGTCGTTCGGGGCGTGAGGATGCCGCCTGACCCGCACCGGACGTTCGGCCGATACCCTGTGCATGCTCGATTTTGTCGCGCAAGAGCTCGGCCGAAGCGACGAATGGCGCCGCGTTCTCGAAGCCTATAACGGCCCGATGGACCCGCCAATTGCGCCGGACGAAAATGGCGAACTTTGGCGGCCGCGACTGGCACGTATCGATGGCGTGGAACCGGCGCAACTCAGCCGGCTGCACGGCACGCTGATCGCGCTGGGGTGCCTTAAATTCGAGCTATCCGGCAAAGTCGGCGTCCAGTACCAACTCACGCCGTTCGGTCGCCAGACGCTCGATCGCGGCATCGGGACCAGCGCCGAAATCGACGCGGCCGCCTGAGCATCCAGCGGCCGGTTATTTTCGCGACCAGTTCGGATCCCATCCCGCCACAACCGCATCCGGCGCTAGCACGAAGACCTCGACTCGGCGATTCTTGCGTCGCGAGGACTCGTCTTTGTTCTCAGCGACTGGCTGAAACATGCTGTATCCGGCCGCGCCGAGACGGGTTTCCTTGAGACCGCCGTGCGACAGCTCCAGGACCACCGCGTCCGCCCGGTCGGTCGAAAGATTCCAGTTCGTCGGATGATGCGTTCGAGTGAAGTCGTGGGCGATCGGCTTATCGTCCGTGTGGCCCACAACGAGAATGTTCAGCCGCTGAGCGTCGCCGTCGTTCATGATGGCGGCAAATTCTTGTAGCAACTTGCGTCCGTCATCGCGAAGTTCCGAGCTTCCGGACGCGAAGAGAATGTCGTTATTGAATTTGCTGACCCCAGTGTGCGGATCGAATTCAAATTGCGGATACTTTTGTTGGAGCGCCTTGAAACGTGCCGTCGCCTCGCTGGAGAGCGGGCTCGGCTGGGCTCGCTGGCGATCCAAGAGCGCGATGTAGCGTTGCTGGAGCTGCGTGCGTTCGGCATTCAAATTGTCGAGCCGCTGATTCGAGGCCGCCAGCGCCTGCTGAAGCTGCTGGGACGACATCATCGCTTGCGAATTGGACGACGCAAGCATTTGGTTCTGCTGATACAGCTGACACGACTGCAGCTGCGCCCAGCGCATCTGTTCATACTGGCAGCAACAGCAGCCGGGCAGGCCAAACATGGCCGCGACGAGCGCTCCAAATCTCAATAATTTGTCGGGAGCGCGCATGCGATGGCTCCTTGTAGGGAATGATGCTGCGGAACGACGCGGCAGCAATCAGGCGACGGGACCGGGATGCGCGGACCGCGCAACACGGAAATCAGTTTGGAAGGTGGATTCGAGTGTTCGTGGATTGAAACGAGAGAGGGGCGTGTGCTCTTGCCGAAGTGAATCGGGAATGATTCACGGAATCGCGCCAGAGCGATGGTGGGAGGTTTATAGTCGACGCGAGGTTTCTTGCCAATACGAGTTGCGCACGATGCATCCGCGCCGCGAATCCGCGCGGATTTCGCGACTTAACCCTCGTGTGCATCGAGGATAACGTAATTCCCGTGCCGGCCGGCGGCCTTCGCCTGGTACATGCCCTCGTCGGCACGCGCCATGAGAGCCGAGAACGAAGCCCGGCTGACTCGGCTGCCGGACTCCGCCCTCGACGCGATCGCGATGCCGACGCTCGCGGAAATATGGACTTCGTGGTCAGCAAGCGAGATCGGCTGACTGACCGACGTTACGATGCGTTGGGCCAGACCGCCCGCTTCCTGCACGTCGACCAGGCCGTCCGCAAGGATCACGAATTCGTCGCCGCCGTAACGAACGACCAGGTCGCCGGAGCGAACGCAGTTAGCCAGGCGTTCGGCGACAATCTTGAGGACCGCGTCTCCGGCGAGATGGCCTCGGTGATCGTTCACCTGCTTAAAGTGATTCAAGTCGACGAGCAAAAGAGCCAGTCGACCACTTGGCTTGCCCGCCCGTGAGGTCGCCGCTTGCAGGCGCGTCTCCAGGACCGTGCGGTTCGGCAGACCCGTCAACGGATCGAGATGCGCCGGAACGGTGGAAAGGTGTTCGAGACACTTTCGTTCGGTCGCGTCGCGGCCGACGAGGACAGCCGTCGATTGACGCTTGCGCTCAAACCGCCGCACGGTGGCTTCGATCGGCAACTCGGAACTGTCGCGGCGTTGCAGGGCGACAAACCCGTCGATGGTCGCGACCGGTTCAAGTTCCAAGCGGCAGAGACCAGACGCCACCAATTCCCGCGACTCGGGAGCGATGATCTCCGCGAGCTCCATCGCCAGCAATTCGCGCCGCGAGTAACCCAGGGCCGTGCAGGCCGTCTCGTTCACATCGATGAACCGCAGGAGCTCGGGGTCAAAGAACAGGATGAGGTCCGATGTCAGATTGAGAACGGCCCGCATCATCTTGGGCGAGGGGACCGACGCGTCGTCCGTACGTCGCGCGACTCTCGGCGATCGGGTCGAGCAGGACTGGGCCGCCCCGTCGGTCACTTTCTCGAGCATGAGCGAAAAATCCGCGGCAACCGCCGAGTGACGCTCGGCGGTTGCCGCTATTCGTTCCGAAGGATTGACTAGCTTTTCACGGTGCTGAGTTCGAGACGAGCGCGATACTCCTGCTCGATCCAGCGGTAGGTCTTCTCCATTCCGTCCCGCAGACGGATGCTCGGTTCCCAACCGAGATACTTTTGGATCAGGGTGTTGTCGCTGTTGCGGCCGTTGACCCCCTTGGGCGCGCTCAAGTTGTATTTGCGCTCGAGCTTCACGCCGGCAATGTCCTCGACGATATCGACCAGGCCGTTGATCGTGACGATTTCGCTCGAACCGAGATTGATCGGCTCTTCGATGTCGCTGTAGAGGATGTCTTTAATCCCCTTGATGCAGTCGTCGATGTACATGAAGCTGCGGGTCTGGTTGCCGTCGCCCCAGATTTCGATCTCGTGATTGCCCGTTTCGACCGCATGAATGACCTTGCGGCAAACGGCGGCCGGCGCCTTTTCACGTCCGCCGTCCCAGGTACCGTTCGGACCGTAAACGTTGTGGAACCGGGCGACCCGCGTGAGCACGCCGAAGTCTTCGCGGAAATGGCGGCACATGCGCTCGGAAAAGAGCTTCTCCCAGCCGTAGCCGTCTTCGGGCATCGCGGGGTAGGCGTCTTCCTCTTTGAGAGGAACGACGTCCGCACTGCGCTGCTTGTCGGCGTTGTAAACGCAGGCCGAGCTGGCGTAGAAAAACCGCTCGACGTCGGCTTCCCGGGCCGCCATCAACAGGTGCGTGTTGATCAGCACCGACAGCATGCACAGGGCCTTGTTGTTCTCGATGAAGCCCATGCCGCCCATATCGGCCGCCAGATTGTAAACCGTCGTCGCGCCTTCGCAGGCGGAGCGGCAAGCTTCGAGATCCTTCAAATCGGCGACGACATTGTCGCACTCATCGAGGATTTGATACCACTCGTCGAGCGGTTTGACGTCGACAGACCGGATCCGCCAATAGCCTTGGCGCCGCAAGTCGGCAACGAGGTGGCCTCCGATAAATCCGCCGCCTCCGGCTACGACGATCAAATCATCTTTCATAGTTTGCCTTCTTGTCAGTTCTGGTTTGTCGAAGGAATGCCCCGAAGCCACATGCGACCCCACTGAAACAGAAACTTCTGTACAAACAATGTGTTCGTGACGAGATACCGGCGCCACAAGCGGCGCGGCTCCTGGACGAGGCGATAGACCCATTCGAGGCCGCGCCGCTGCATCCAAACGGGAGCCGGTTGCTTGACGCCGGCGTGAAAATCGAACGCCGCTCCGACACAAACTTGCACGCCCCGGATGCGGTCGCGATGGTCGGCGGCGAAATGATCCTGTTTCGGGCAGCCGAGTCCGATGAAGACGATTCCCGCGCCGCTCTCATTGATGCGGCGGACCATGTCTTCGTCTTCCTCGGCGGTCAATTTGCGAAACGGCGGCGATTCCGCTCCGGCGATCAGCAAACCGTCGAATTTTTCCGTGAGATTGTGGCAAAGCGCCTCGATGACTTCAGGCGAGCTGCCGTAAAGGTAGATCGGAATGCCCTCAAGGGCGGCCCGGTCGCAGAGCCGCAGCATCAATTCCGGTCCGCAGACCCGATCGGGCAAGCCGACATTGTAGAGACGATTCAGCGCCCAACGGACCGGCTGCCCATCGGGAGCAATGAGATCGAAATCATTGACTTTGCGCAGTAATTCGCGATCGCGGCTGGAAGTCACGATGGCGTGCACGGCGTGGAACGACACCACAGACGGCTGTTCGCACCGAACGGCCGAGACGATGACGTCGCAAACCTCTTCGTACGTGGTCGCGCTGACTTGCACGCCCATGAGATCGCAGCGGCGCGGCCAAAAGCTCGAAGGAGTCTCGAGAAGGGGAGCGGCGGTAACGGAGGGTAATTGCAACTGATCGAGCACGGTAGGAGACTCGTTTATCTGGTGAGGGCCCACCTCCCCGCGGGAGGCTCAACAAACAAAACAATAGGTCCCAGTTTTGGGGGAGGTTCCATATTTGCCCCGGCACCGCCTGAGGGATACAGGCGTTGTGGCGATGCTTAGGTGGGGATAGGGTGACGCCCAGGCGCGTTCGCACGGGTCGTCGGGCGGGCAGGGATTAAAACGGTAGGTGGAATTCGCCGGATCGGAGCCATTTTCCGCGCAACAGGGTCCAGACGTCGGCGGCCAGGCGGTCCGTCACATATCGGTAGGGAAGCCAACCGTATCCGTCCATCCCCCAACTCGGTCCCCACGAATTGCGGACCAGGAGGGCGCCTTTTTCAGAGCGAATGCGCGGCTCGTCGTCGTAACCCACAACGACAACGGCTTGACCACTTCGGATCGCGTCGAATCGGGTGGGAAACGGGATCTCTGCGTCGTTGGTGAGCGAACTGGGCACGCCGAAGCCCAAAACGCAGGCGAACCCCGCGGCCAAGAACGACTTGAGCGTTTCGAGCGTCTCGGCGCCCGTCTGCCGGGCGCCGTCGAGCCGCACGTATCGAAGGTTGCGAAATTCGGACGCAAAACCATAAACGAACGAGTCGGGAACCAGACCGGCGGCTGCCGGATCGTAGGGCCAATGGCGTTCAGGAGGCAGGCCGAATTTCGCCACGGCTTTCAGCGTCGTCCGCAAACTTCCGGCACATCCGGCCCCGTTTCGACCCGCCAAACGACGCGAATTGGCGTGCACAAAGAGCCGCGACGGCAATAGGACTTCGCCGGTCGACCGTCGCTGAAAATATTGAACGAGCGCGATGCAAGCGTGGGCCGAGCTGGTGGGAAGATCGAGCTGATCCTGCACGGGCAGAAAATACTCGCGCCAATCGACACGCAGCGGACGGGACTGACTGTCTTGCCCGGGCTGCAGCGAGGCCAGCAGCCGGCGGGCAATCGAATGCTGTGGAATGACGTCGCGATGGTCCGGCAGATCGCGGCACCAACCATAATCCAAGAGATCGGCGACAACCATTAATGATGCTCAGAGGGAAGGAGTTCGCAGACCTCAACTCGCTGGCCGAGACTATGGTTCGATTTGGATCAAACGGATTGATCGGCAGAGACCGAACCGTTCGGCGGGTGCAAATCCGATTGGGTCCCAGTTTAGCGCGGTGCCCCTCTAAGCAATACAGACGGTCGAGTGGCGACCGAGTGGCGCTCTCGATGAAGTCATTTCTCGCCACTCGCAGTGGAAATCCGATCAGCAGCAAGGGTAAACACTGATCCGACGCCGTCGGATGCCACGGCTCAATCGGCAATGACGGAGCCGATAGCCCTGCGCAACCTATTCGGCAACATCGAGATGATCGGTCTCTCCCTCCCAACCTCGTCGAATCGACACGTCCAGCAGGCTCAGGGGGCCTCTGGTGGCACATTTTGCTCGCGCCTTTCGCCGAATGCGCCTCATAATCGAGAGGCCAGATTCGGACCGACGAACGACGGCATAGTCTGCGACGCGGGAAAGGCCTCGCAGACAATGGGTTTGAGAACAAGCCGCGCTAGGCATATTCCGAGCTCTTTTGCAGTCGATTGTCGGTTCGGGCAACGGGTTAGAGTCGCCACCGAAGCTTCACCAAATCGCAGGGTTCATGGGTTGTACACCCCCGATAGACTTATGGATTGGTGGGGCGCCACGGGCACTCTCCAGCGGGTAGCGCTGCGCCACCCATGCAATGACCAGAGGATATGGATGCACCCGGTATTGTCCGTCGAACGAGCGCGACAGTCGCCTCCCGTGAGCCGCGCCATCAAGCACAATCCAGCCTTCAGCCTCGTCTTCGAGGGAGACGCTTCCGCCGATCAGAGTGCGGCGGGCGGCTCGCACGATTTATTCCTTGCCGCCGCCGACTATGGCAAAACGGACCAATTCGCGGCGCTTTGGGTGACGAAGCCCGTCTCTGCGGCGGTCTCTGCGGCCGTCTCTGGGGCCGTTTCCGGGGCCGTCGCGAAGGCGGCATGGATTCGGTCGGCAATCAATATTGCGGACGCGGCCGGTTCGAAGGGTTTGCGGTCGCCAATTTGGGTCGCAGTCGGGGCAGAGACGGAAGAATTCCAACAGGCGGCCCGGTTGGGCGCCTATGCGTGCACCAATTTGCTGGGTCGCTCGCTCGAAGCAGTTGCTAAGGACCTAGCGCTTTATCGGCGGACGTGGTCGCAAGCGGGTCACAAAGGCCAGGGCTTCGTGACGCTCGTGGTCCCCACACTCGTCGGCGAAGGGGAAGCTGTCCCTCGCGCCGCTCTAGAAGCCATGCAAAACCGGCTCCGACGCCAACCTTCCCTCATCCGCGAGGCCCTCTGGAATTTCCCCGCATTTCTGCACGAATCCGATGCGAGCGGAATAACACCCGATGCGTTTCTGGCGACTCGAACCCGCGAACAAATGGACGAACTCGTCGCGTTCGCGGCCGAGCGCTATCTCTCGACGGCCGCCCTTGTCGGCGGATTTTCGCACTGCAGAGCCATCGTCGAGCAGGTGAAAGAAATCGGCTTCGACGAGATCGGCTGTCTTATCGACTTTGGATGGTCGACGGATCTCGCGCGAGAACAATTGACAGCGCTCAACGATTTGAGACTCGCCTTCGACGCCTGCCAACTCCAGAACGCTGCTCTTAATGGCGGGCGGCCGATCAATGGTCACGCAGACGAAAACACAAAGAGTCGAATCGTGGGGGAAACGCCGTGCGCGGGTTCGTGCCGAAACGAAACTGTGAAGACGCTCTCCGACCTGTGGGCCGAGCTTCTGGGTGTTGCAGAGATTAACCCGGATGACAATTTCTTCGATCTGGGCGGACACTCGCTCTTGGCAGCGCGAGCGGCGAGCGAGATTGAACGAACGTTCGGCGTCCGTTTGCCGATCAAGTCGCTGATGATCGGCTCGCTTGGCCAATTGGCCGCGGAAATTGAGCGTCAATCCTCCGCTCGACCCGATGCCCCGGCAGGCAAGAATGCCTCGCAGGAGACGGCGCCTCTTCGTGAGACGGCCAAACGCGGGCGGTTGGCGAGTTGGTTCAAGAACTCGCGGAATGCCGACCGATTTCAAGACGGGAGCCAACCGTGTTGAACGACGTCGGCAATTTCGACGGAGACCATACAGCCGTCACATTCGAGACAGCGTTCGCGGGACGGCCCGCCTATGCGAACTTGTCTGACTCGGCGGAACAGCCGGTCCCCCAACCGGGTGTCCGTCCCTTCTTCTTCAACGGAACGCAAAAACCGCTGTTCGGCGCTTATTACGAGCCCTTCGCGGGCCGGCACGCGGGTTTGCCGGTGTTGATTTGCCCGGCGACGGGACACGAATACGTTCGCTGCTACAACACGATTCGGAAATTATGTGGCCGACTGGCTCAAAGCGGCTTCGGCGTACTGAAATTCGATTACTGCGGATTGGGCGACTCGTACGGAGACGGCTCTGAGGCAGATGTGCCCGAGTTTCGCGAAAACATTCGCGCTGCGGCCGCCGAACTCGCCCGACGGTCCGGAAATTCGGAAATCACGCTCGTCGGTCTGCGTTTTGGCGCCACGCTGGCGGCCGGAGTCAGGTTTGAGGGAGTAACGGCGCGGAATTTGGTTCTGTGGGATCCCGTCGTCGAGAGCGCGGCGTATCTCGCCAGTCTTCGCGAACTCCACCAGGCCTGCCTGGTCGATTCGATCCGCTACCGCAAACTTCAGCCCCACCGCACGACCGAGACCGAACTGCTCGGCTTCCGGTATCCGGCCGGGTTGCAAGCGTCGATGAGCCAATTGAGCCTGCTGAACAAGCCGTTTCCGTACAACAACTGTTACCTGCTCAGTTCAGTTCAGAGCCCCGCGGGCGACGCATTGATTCAAAGTTTGAGCCGAAATACGAGAGGCCGGTTCACTCACGAGTTCGTCCAAGAGTCGGCGGGCTGGGACGACGTTCGACAGGTCGAGTCGGCCCTGGCTGCCAACCGGGCGGTCGCGGCGATCAGTGCCAAGATTGCAGGCGGCTTCGTATGAATGAGACGTTCGTTAGTCTTGGCCCCGCGCAGAGCCTGGTCGGTGTCTTGACCGAACCGGCCGCAATGGTCGACGGCGACGTTCCGGCCGTCATGATTCCGAACGCCGGCATCACGCACCGCTCCGGCCCCTTTCGGCTGCATACGGAGGTCGCAAGACGCCTGGCTGCCTTGGGCTATCCCTGCCTGCGCATGGACCTGGCGGGAGTTGGAGACAGTCCCGTTCGCAGCGACAATGTGCCCGAGCAGGAAGGGACTCTCCAAGACGCGCGGCTTGTGATGCATTTTCTGAATTCGCGGCTTGGAACGAAGCGTTTTGTTCTCTTCGGCCTGTGTTCGGGCGCCGACGACTCGCATCTCGTTGCGGTTCGCGACGATCGCATCGTCGGACTCGTCGCCCTGGACGCCTTCGCCTATCCGAGCATGCTGCAACTGTCACTGCGCCAGGTGGGGCGTCTGGCCGGCCAGCCGCGTCACGTCTACCAAAAGGCCTCAGCGGCCCTGAGATCGTCGCCGATCGGCCGGATCGTCCTCGGTCCAATTGACGGACTTCAAGCGGAAACAAAGCGTGAGGAGCGTTTCCAGTCCTTCCAGCGCGACTTCCCGCCGCGGGCTCAAGTGGGCGCTGAGATCGAGGCCTTGCTGAGGCGCGGCGTGCAATCCCTTTACATCTATTCCGGCGGGTACAAGCTCTACAACTATACCAAACAATTCTTTGACGATTTTCCGAACGTCCGCCATCATGCGGGCCTTGAAGTGGAATACTTCAGGGACGCGGATCACACCTACATGCTGATGGCGGATCGCGAGCAGCTCCTCAATCGCATTGAGAGGTGGATGACCGCTCATTTCCCGATTGGTTCAGCCGACGACATGTTGCCGGCATTTAGGGGAGCTGATCTCGCAGAATCTTGCCGGCCGGCGATCGTGGCAGCGCGTCGACCGGAATAATCCGCTCCGGGCACTTGTAGAACACGAGATTCCGCTCGCAGTGCGCCAGGATGGCCGCTTCATCCACCTGTGGGTCGGCTACGACAGCCGCTTTTACGAATTGCGCACCATTGCGCCGTCGGCCCGCGTAGACTTTCACTTCGTGAACGCCCGGCAACGCGGCGATCACGTCTTCCACTTCGCAGGGAATGACCTTGGAGCCTTCCACGTTGATGACGTCCGATTGTCGGCCCATCAATTGGATGTAGCCGTCCGAGTCGATGGCAGCCAGGTCGCCCGTGTCCAACCATTCACCGGAAATGAGCGCATCGTCGATCGCGCTGTCGGCCAGATAACCGGCCATCATTGAGGAGGAACGAATCGAGAGTCGGCCGACGCCCGGCGGCGCCCCCTCGGAATTGGGATCGACCACGATTTGCGTCTCGACGCCGCGCATGGCCGGGCCAACCTGCCCGCTCAAGAGCGGCTTGCCGCCTGACGGGGCGACAGCGATTCCGCCTGTCTCAGTGGTTCCGTAAAGCGGGCGAATCGCCAGGCCGGTCTTTTCGCGGAAGCGATTGGCAGTGCGCTCGGGCAGCGGCGAACCGGCCGAAAGCACGCATCGCAATGCACTCCAGTCGATCGCCGCATCCTCCAACAGCAGCATGTCCAGCATGGCGGGAACGGCCGGCAGGATCGTAATCCGGCCGCTCGACAACGCGTCGAGCACGAGGCCGGCCTGAAAGTTCCGCATCGAGACCACGTGGGCTCCGCTAAAGAGCGACACCATCAAGCACATTCCGTAGGCGTAGGCATGGCACATCGGCGCAACGGTGAGAATCACGTCGTCGCTCGTCACGCCGATCGTGTCGATGTAGTGCCGTGCCTCCGCTTCAGCGGCTCGTCCCGGTCGAACGGCCGTTTTCGGGAGCCCGGTCGTGCCCGACGTGGGATGCAGCGGCACGCCGGCCAACGCTGGGCCGTCGAGGCGTGCGCTTCGCCGCACGCCGGTGAGTCGGGCGGCATAAAGTTCAAAGGGGCCCGCCGAGGCCAACGATTCGACGCGTTCGCACTCGTTCTGCCAGTCGGGCGAGCTCACATCGTCGGCAACCACCAGGCTTGCGCCCAGGCGATGCGCGGTTCGCCTGAGTTCCGGCGGCGGACTCTTCGGATGCATCAACAGCGGCGAGCCGCCGACGGTGAGCACGGCCGAAAGTCCGGCAAGATAGGCCGGACCGTTGCCGACAGAGAACACCACGCGGTCGCCGGGCGAAAGACCGTTGTGTCGCATTCCGGCCGCCAGGCGGTCGCGGAACGCGCGCATTTCGGGCCCGTCGAGTGCGTCTTCCCGGTCCAGATCGAAATAGGAACCGGGGTAGTTTTCAAACGCATCGAGGATCGGAAGGGGACTCAGCTCCGACGTCATGCATTGAGACATGCGACGGCCTGCTCCAGCCGTTCGAGTGCGAGCCCAATGTCCTCGCTCGTGTGAACGGCCGAGAGGAACATCGGCTCAAACTGGTTCGGATGATAATACACGCCTGATTTCTGCATCAGATGCTGCAGGCGGATGTATTTCACGAAGTCGCAGTGGCGGCGAACGTCGCGGTATTCGCGAATCGGCTCGACCTTGTCGGTGAACAGGAAGAACGAGAGCATCGGACCGACGTACTGGATCGTGTGCGGGATTCCCGCCTGCTCGAAGATTTCTCCGGCCCCACGGGCCAACTCGTCGGAGATCGCGTGCATGTGCCGATAGATCTTATCGCCGTTGGCGATGACCTCGCCGAGCACCGCATCGGCCGCCGCCATCACGACGGCGTTGCCGGAGAACACACCGCCGTGGAACATCGTTCCCGTGGCGACGAGTTCCATGATCTCGCGCGACCCGCCAAACGCGGCGACCGGATATCCGCCGCCGACCGCCTTGGAGATGACCGTGATGTCGGGCATCACGCCGTAAAACTCCTGGGCTCCGCCCGCGGCAACTCGCAGTCCGCTGATGACCTCATCGAAGATCAAGAGAGCGCCGTGGTCCTTCGTGAGAGCGCGAACACTCTCGAGGTAGTCCCTCTCGGGAGCAATGACGCCGGCGTTCCCCATCACCGGTTCCATGATCACGGCTGCGACCTGACCCGGATGATCGAGGAACGTGCGTTCGAGTGCGTCGATGTCGTTCCAGCGCACGACGAGGTTGTCGTACGGGGCGCCGTTCATCCCCCGCGTTCCAGAGAGGGCCGGGCCGTACGCTCCGGACGAGAGTTCGTCGAGCGGCGCGTGATAACGGTTGAACAGCGTGTCGCTCCAACCGTGATAGTGTCCCTCGAACTGCACCACGATCGGCCGCCCCGTGAAGGCGCGAGCCAGGCGTGTGGCAGAGACGTCGGCCTCAGTTCCGGAATTCGCAAACCGCAAGAGCTCCATGTTCGGATAGAGCTTCTGGATTTTCTCGGCAACGCGGATCGTGATCTCGGTCGGAAAGCCGAGTTGGCTGCCGCGATTCGTGATCTGATCGGTGACGGCCGCGACCACGTGCTCGGGACAATGGCCGAACAAGAGTGGACCGAACGCCATGTTCAGGTCGAGGTACTCGTTTCCATCCACGTCCCACACGCGTGAGCCGCGACCATGCGAAGCCACGAGCGGGAGATGATAGGGGAGCACCCGCATTGTGCTGCTGTCGCCGCCGGCGATGGCGCGGCGTCCCCGCTGGAGGATTTGTTCGTTCGTATTCGTGTACGTCTCGGGAGTCGTGCCGGCGCGCTGCATCGAGTTCCTCAATGTGCTCAAATGGAATCCGGCCTCATGCCGGTAGACGTTCCTTCGTGAAAACAGACAACCTGAGTCTTGAGTCTAGCCGCTTCCGGGAGGCGAGGTCTCACGCGATATGGTGATGATTCGGTGACGATCGAGGGTGGTCGGCGAGACGGTTAAAACGGTTGGGCAGATTTGGCGGGCTGGTCGCAAAACGTCGGAATGCGGATGGACTTGCGCGCGGCGGGCAGATGATCGTGAGGCGGCGGTGGGCTAAGAGCCGATCTTCCGAACGGCATCGTCTGTACGAGGCTCGACAAAACCCCAGCGAACGCCCTCGCCTTTGCCGTCACCCAAAAATCGGATCAGCGAGTTTTTCTGGTTGCGGTTGAGGGAATTAATCGTGTCGTGGAGCCGTCGCTTGGAATCCTGGTTAAGCTTGGGAGCCAGTGGATCGTCGATCCGCGGGCACCAGCCTTCTTCCTGGAATGCGGCGAGAATCGCTTCCTGGTTGGCAGCCGGCACCTTGAATTCCTTGACAATCACGCGCCCCACGCGAAGTTGCTGGCGATCGGAATCCCAGGTCGGTGTGACGACGTGCGACTCGCCGTTGCCCGAAACGTGCCGCAAATGGGCGATCGAATGTTGGGGCTCCGCCGTGTGCCGCTTGGGCTGCGAGCGCAAGAGTTCCGTGGCGCACGTCATCCCGCGATCGGTGATGACAAAGCACGTGCGCTTGGGCAGCGCGAGGTTCGTGCAGGGTTGAAACACGCGACGATCGGCATCCGGAGTCGTCATCTCGCAGGCGTGTTTCGCCAGACCCTTGGCGACGAGCCAGCGGCATTCGTTGGTCGTCAGTCCTGAACGCAAGAGTGCCGAAATCTCCACCGAGAACTGCCAGAGCTCGGCTCCCACATCCTGGGCACAGGTTGCCGCATCCATGAGCAAGGCCATCGCGGAATGAATCGGCGGTGTGAAGCGCGGATTTGCGGGCGAAACGACGGTCGCGCCGTCACTTTTCTTGGCCTGGTCGGTCGCGGTTTCCATCGCGCGTGGTCCCGTTAAAACCGGAACGGAAACGTGCTCCATCGTCAAATCTCCACCATGTGTCCGTAGATGCTCCGCAATTTTCATCGCGGCCTGGTCCCTTCTTTGTGGCTATCGCCCGACGCCATTCTTGCAAAGAAGGCGGATGAGACGGCGGCACGTCAACCTGCGATTCGCTTGGTCATCCGTTCTCCACCACGCCGCCCGGAGGGGCTCCCATGGTGTGGTCATCCAGACCGAAATCGCAACGTCGACGCACCTACCTTACCGGCAGATTCCCCCCTAATCAACACCCAGCCTTCGTGCCTTTGCCAAAAGTTAACTTCTAGCACATCGACTCGGCTGGTCGTCGGGAAGACACCGGATTTGTGGGCGGCCCATCCCATATTGAAGCCGCAAAGCAAATGGAGTGCCAGACAACGTAGTGAAACCCCGCATGCAGCAAGCCGGCATGTCGTCGCCCGCAGATCATCACCTGGATGAAGCGACGAGATTTTCGGAGGCCGAAGCATGCGCGCTGCGCGTTTTCCGTCGCACAATCGGTACCTTCGGACGCGTCAGCCGACTCGCGTCCCAACACGCGGCGATACGCGGCCATCAACAGCTTGTAGTTCGCCCCGGCGGTGAACTTTTGCTCGAACTCAGCGCGTGCCGCCGTTCGCATCCGCGGCAATGTTGTGTTGTCTTCGAGCACAGCGTGGACGGCTGCCGCAAGGCCCGCGGGATCTCCCGGAGTGAACAGCATCCCGTTGCGCTCGTGCTCGATCAACTCGGTCATTGCTCCAAGATTCGACGCGATGACGGGCGTTCCCTTTGAGAACGCCTCGACGATGATTTTGGGAAGTCCCTCATACCAGAGCGACGGAAGCAGCAAGAACTTCGCTTCGCCGACGATTTCGAGCACGCGTTCCGAGGGCTGATGCCCCAGCCAGCGAACGCGCGGGTTCTGCTCGGCCGCTTCGCGAACGCGATCGGCAAGCGGACCGTCCCCGACGATCGTCAGCGGCAAATCGACTTTCGGCTGCGACCAGGCGTTCAAAATTGTCTCGACGCCCTTCTCGGAAGAAAGGCGGCCCACGAAGACGGCGTACCCCCCGGATCCGTCGCCGATGCCGGGATCTTCGCGAATAAAGTTCGGTTTCACCACGATCTTGTCCGCCGGAAGTCCCCCCTCGATGAACTTCCGCCGGCCGAATTCGGTGAGCGCCAAGTACAGGTCGACGGCCCGGTGCCATGTGCCCAGTGCGCGATGGTAGGCGAGCATGGCCGCAACCACGGCCGTCGATCGGCGATCATTGCGGTAACAGGCGTGTTGCACGGCCGGCCAGGCGATCATTCGGCCCAGGCAACTCTCGCAGGGGCGTCCGTCTCGCAAGAACTGCGCGTTGGGACATAGCAAGCGGTAATTGTGCAGCGATTGCACCACCTTCGCGCCTGCGTTGCGCGCCGTGGAATACGCGGCCGGCGAAATCAGCGGAAATGTGTTCGTGAAATGGACGAGAGCGGGTCGTTCCTCGCGGATGACCCGCCGCAAATCGGCGCACGTCTCGCGATTCCAAATCGTGCTGAGGGCAACCTTCCACGAGGGCATGTCTCGAATCGCGTCGTTATGCCGCGTGAATTGGATCACCTCGTGGCCGTTCGCGCGGAGCAAGTGCGCTTCGTCGTGAAAGACCTGATCCTCGCCTCCCGGTTGCTGATAGAAGTTATGGCACTGGAGGACTTTCACGGACGCATCCAGTCGTTGTCAGTTGGCTCAGCCGTCGATCGGCGACTTCAGAAATTTTTCTTGTCGCTTCAGGTTCAGCCAGAATCCGGTTTGGTTTTTAGGCAGCAAAGCCGCCAAATTGGGCAGCTGAGGGGAAACCCTCAACAGTTCGGTTACGCCTGAGGCAAGAACCGGCGTTCGGGGCGAAATTCGTAGCGAGAAAAAAACTGTGTTTGTCGGAAGAAATTCGGGGCAAGCGAGTAAAGGCTCGAGCGGGTAAAGCCTTCCGCGATCCACAGGCGAATTTCCGCGTCGAGGATCGATTCCTGATCGCCCGCCAATCTGGCTTTCGCCAGTCGCGGCATGTTGATGCAGGCCGCTTGTCCGATTCTGGCGATGGCGGCGCCCGCCATCATGGCTGCCCCCTTCTTTCGGCGATCGCGCTGGGCGAAGGCCCAACCGTCGTGGAGCGCGGTCGTCTGAAAATATTCCCGCGTCAGGCGATCGGGCGGAATCATGTGGTGACAGATCGAAAGCGGCGTGTACCACGAGACGATGCCGAGCTGGCAAATCCTGCGATAAAGATCGGTATCTTCTCCTCGCAGGCCGAACGCTTCGTCGTATTTTCCGACTTTTTCGAAGATACTGCGATGGAGCAAATGGCTTCCGCCCGGCGGTCCCTCTTTCGGATTGTAGGGCCGCGCCTCGGACCAGATTTCGCTCTCGCCGAGCGAACGCCGGCACGCTTTCGTCAGGTGGCGATGGCAGTTTTCGGGAAGTTTGAGCAGGCGAATGCCCCCCGTGCTCTGGCAGTTCTTCTCGATTGCGATGTCGAGCAGGGCTTTCAGCCACATGGGATCGGCCAGTTGATCGTCGTCGAACCAGGCGAACCACTCGCCGCGAGCTTCGTCGAGCGCGCGGTTTCTGGCGACCGAGATGCCGCGATGTTGCTGATAAGCGGCCCGCACGGGGACGGCGGAAGTCTTGCGCACTTCCTCGATGACGTCAATCGTTTCGGCGGCGCCGCTATGCACAACGACAAGCTCGAAAGTGAACTTTACGGCGGTCTCCTGCGCAACCAGGCTGGCGATGGCCTCGCGCAGCATCGCCGCTCGATTGTGCGTGCACATTAGAATCGAAACATCGACGGCTGACATCTGAACTTACTCCGATTGCGAATTGACACGCGCGACGTCCGCGGCTGACTCGCGCATGGCTGTGGCGTTCGCCGCTCCGTAGGCGGCGCCGATGAGTGCGAACAGGGGATCCATGTACCAAAGGTTGTAGCCGACGGGATTGTCCGTCGCGGCATTGATCCAAAACACGATCATGCCCATGAACGCAGAGCCATAGGCGGCGCAGGTCCAACCCGACGTCATTCTCGTTCCCTTCCACAGCTCCCACGTCTGCCAGGCAAAGACCAAGACGAAGATCGCCAGACCGACAAGGCCCAGCTCGAAACCCACCCGTAAAAAGTCGCAGTGGACGAGCGTGATATCGTTCCAGATGCGGCCCACGAAGGCGTGCGTCGACCCGATTCCGGAGCCGAGCACGGGATGCCGCCAGGCTTCCTCCCACACGTAGGGCCATGCCTCGAACCGGCCCGACGTGTCCAGTTTGCCCTGGGCGACGTCGCTCATCGATCCGCTTCCCGTATAAAAGAAGCGTTGCTGGAAAGACGCCGAGTAAAAGACGGCAACCGCGAGCACCAAAATGGAAAGCCCGAGAACGACGCGTTTGAACAGACCCTTCGTCACGGGATTGATCAAGGGCAGCACCAGCATGCTGACGGTGATGATTCGCGCTTCGGTGATAATGCCGACCAAAAGGCAAATGCCCCATCCGGCAAGTCGCAGGCGCCGCGCGGGGGGGCTGAGCCAGGCAAATGCCGGCGATGAGAGCGGCCGTCATCCCCAGCGGTCGCATGGCGCCGGCCCAGTCGACGTCGTCGAAACCGCCGAAGCGGGACACGGCGACCGTCAAATACAGCAGGACGAGGCTCACGAAAAACGAACGCATCAAGTACTTCACCTGCCAATCGTCCGTGACGAAGATCGACGCGACGACAGCGCACAGAACAGGCATGGTGATCTGCATGGCGTCCTGCAGGCCGACGCCGACAGGATCCCGGAGCCAAAGGATCGAGAGCCAGATAAGGCCGACCCAAGGCAGCCAGGGCTTGTAAGGAAACGGGATCCTTTGACGAGGGACGCTCGTCGCGCCTCGACGAGCAGCACGAGAATTCCCAGGGCCAAATACACCAGCCAGAGCCAACCGGTGTAATTGAAGCCCGCGATTTCCACTCCTCGAGCAGCGCCGATTCCCGCCCCGATCGGAATGCTCATCACGTAAAAGAAACCAAGCCGCGGCCTGGGAAACGGGGTCCGAAGAGGTCGGACTGCCGGCATTCGCGGCGGGCTTTGTTCGAGGAGAAGCCGGCTCATGGAACGTTTCTCCACGCGCCGGCCGTTTCCGAGCGAAGCGGCTTCATCAACCTGGCCAGTGCGAACGTGGCCACGATCATTCCGGCGACCGCGCCGCACAGCATGCTGACGACGAATCCAAGCAGCCCCAGGTGCCCCAGGCAGAGGAGGGCGCCGATCGAGACGACGATCGTGCATGTCTCGGCGAC
This sequence comes from uncultured Planctomycetaceae bacterium, assembly GCA_963752185.1. Classification (GTDB taxonomy): domain Bacteria; phylum Planctomycetota; class Planctomycetia; order Planctomycetales; family Planctomycetaceae; genus DASPSM01. The sequence goes on from CAVVXK010000002.1 coordinate 827,027, forward strand.
GGGATTTGCCCAAGGCTGTTCGATTGACCAAAGGCCGATGCCGGCCGTCATTCGCAAACTTTTGATCAGCGCCGTGACGGCCATGACGGTGACGATCGCCCCAATTCCGTGGTAGCGGCCGCCGTACACGAGAACGGTGAGCCGGTTTCCAAAGAGGGCCATGCCGACGCAAAACAGGCCCAGGGTGATCCCAAAGACGACCGCGTATCGAATCAACAGGGCGACGAGTGAATCAAAGCGTTTCTCGGAGAATTCGATCGCCGCGCGCGGACCGAGGTAATTTCCCAGGCCGGAGACGAACGGATAGGAGAGGCCGATCAGCGTGGTCGCCGCGGCCAACATACCGGTTTCCGACTCTCCCCAGGCAAACGCGACGAGCCACGGGCCCAGGTACGTCAAGAGTTCACCCAAGAGGTGGTTGGCCAGCGCCCATTTGCCGAATCCCCAATTCTTCTTGAAATCGGGCCGAATTTGCGACCTGACGAATTGGATCGGCTGCTTCCGCATTCCGAGCCAGCCCACGCACGCCGCGAGAGACGCTGCCCCCATCACAAGGTAGGCGGACTCGCTCGTCAGCCGATGCAATTTCGCCAAGAGGACCAAAAGCCCGAGTTGCAGGACCGCCACGGCCCCGTCGATCGCGATCGCGGCAAACGCGCAGATGCGACAGAGCCACGTTGCGAATGAACTCGCGAAACAGCAAAAACGGCAGGCTGACCAGCAAAATGACCGTGACGGGCAGCATCTCGCGCAATCCGCCGTCGAATCGCTGAACGATCGCGTAGATCAACAGCCCCAGCATCATCAGGGCGGTGAACACGGAGTTTTGGACCAGCGTGCTGCCGAAATAAGATCCGCGGCTCGAACGAGGCTGCCGGCTCCAGAAGACTTTGTACGGATCGGTGACGAGCTGCACCTGCCAGTTGCGAGCGAAGAGCAAGATGCTGAAAGCCAGGAAATAACGGCCGAGTTCCTCGCGCGACCCGGCCCGTCCGACCGCCACCGTCGTGAGAAACGACGCGGCGCTGACGATGCATTGGTCGAACACGAAAAAGAACGCGGCGATCGATCCGCTGCGGCGCGTCACGTCGTCGTCCGCGGCAATCGCGGGCGGCACAACGACCGGGTCCAGAATTTCCGCCGAGTCGATGAGCGGCAGCGTCGAGTTCCGCAGCGCGTCTTCGGCAATTCGCTGCTCTTCTGCCGCCGCGTCGGGACCGGCGGCCGAATCGAGCGCGAAGTCGTCGACCGCCCGGCCGCGTTGGCCCGGCGCATGCGCATCGGGACCGGCCTCCAGCGAGGTCATGGCGTCCGGCTCGATAACGTTCGTGTCGCGCATGGAGACGATTCCGATGCCGCCTGAATCTGCCCGCGGGAGACGCCTAACATGCGCCTCTTCGGAAAAGGACTGCCGGGATGGTTTTGATCAAGAGCCACAAATCGCGAAGCAGCGAGCGGGCGCGGACATATTGGATGTCCATCCGCATCCATTCGTCGAACGGAACGGACGAACGCCCGCGGACCTGCCAGATGCAGGTGATTCCCTGGTGCACGTCGAGCCGGCGTCGCTGCCAGCGGGTGCAGGCCTCCATTTCGGGACAATACATGGCCCGCGGACCGACGAGCGTCATGTCGCCCATCAGGACGTTCCAGAGCTGGGGCAGTTCGTCGATGCTCGTTTTCCGCAGGAATCGGCCGATCCCGGTCACCCGCGGATCGTTGCGGAGTTTGAAGGCCGGACCGTCTTGCTCGTTGATCGCCAGCAGCTCCTGCTTCTTGGCGTCGGCGTCGACGACCATCGAGCGGAATTTGTACATGCGAAACGGCTTTCCGCCGTGGCCGCTCCGCATTTGCGAATAGAAGATCGGCCCCGGGGATGTGAGTTTGACGACAAGGGCGACAATTGCGAAGAGCGGCGACAAGAAAATGAGCCCTGCGCCCGCCCCCAGAATATCGAGGGCCCGCTTCCAGATCGGCATTTCGACCATGAAGAGCGTTTCCATCGGCTGCACCGACCAGTGCTTGGGCCGCGGAGCTCGAGCCGAATCGCGACGCAATTCCGTTTGCGGACCGCCCTCGGTCGGGTAAGTCAAAATCGTACACACGGGAGCCGGAACGTTTTCGGGAAACTGCCGGCAGACATCCTCGGCGAGCCGCCACGCCCCAGCCGGAGGAGTGCCGGGCAGCGACGCGGCAATCCGCTCGTCATCCAGCCAGCCCGTGAAGTCGGTATTCCGCAGACGCCGGTTGAGGATCTCTTCCAGTTGCGCGTAAGTCGCCGCGCGGACGTCCGCGTTCTCCGGAGCGAACGCCAGGAGCGAGAAGATGGTATCGGCGCGATCCGCGCGCTGCCTCTCGATGTGCAGGATCTGCGCAAAAATCTTCGCGGGATCGAAAACCGTAGAGCGATTTCCGCCGGAAAGTTTTCGACAGAACCGAGGTCAGGCGGCGAAACATAGGCAGTTTCTTCGTGGTGAATTTGAAAAAGGACTCGACTCCGCCGTGATAAGTTTTCCCTTCCCATCGGCTCCTCCCGCGGGCCGGGTCGTTATCAATGCGCCACCGACTGGCCCAGCCAGCCGGGAAGATACTGACGACGTTTGTTCATCACGGCACCCAGCAAGTTCACTCCGCCGGCATGCAGCGACGCCGTCGCCCGCTGGGCAACTTCCCATTGGACTTTTTCCGCTTCGACGACCAGAAGCACGCCATCCAGGAGCGTCCCCAACCGGATTGGGCGGCCCTGATTGAGCGACGGAAGATCGAAGAGCACGAGGTCGAATTCACTGCGTAAATCGTCGACAAGCCGCGGCAAATTCGGCGATAGCCAAATCGGCCCCGATTCGTTCCGGATTGTGCCGGCCGTGAGGATCGACAACGATTCGATACCGCTGGGCCGCACCACATTGTCCAGGGGAACATCGTCAATCAGGGCGTCTTTCAGTCCCGGACAAAGTCCGATATTGAACAAGCGATGGAGGGAGGGACGAGCCAGGTGGCAGTCGACAATGACCGTCCGCAGATCGAGGTAAGACGCGGCGGCAACGCCGGTCTCCGCGATGATCGTGCTGACTCCCTCGCCGGGCAGACAGCTGAGCATTCCCAGGGCGCGGGTGACCGTGGTCGGCTGGGATCGGTCGATTTCCAGTCGGTCCAAAAGAGCCAGGCATTCTTCCGCAAAAGGGGACTGGCGGCCGGCTTGGCCGTTCGTCGCTGCGCTCGGAGTGGCAATGGTCGTCGTCATAGTGTTTGCTCATCTGCGGGCGACAAACTGTCGCCCACTCACTTGGGGAATCGAGGCCAGAACCGGTACGTTCAGCAACCGCTCGACCTGGTCCGAGGTCTTCAGCGAATGATCGAAGTATTCAATCGCCAGCGCCAGACACAGTCCGCCGAACAGGCCGCCCAGGAAACCCATCACCAGGGTCAACAGGGCCCGCGGCCGCACGGGCTCGGGATTGAGCGTCGGCGCTTCCGCGATGTTGATGTTGGAAATCCGTTCGCGCTCCAACGATTCGTCGATTCGCGCCTGTTCCAGGCTGTCCGCATATTTGCGATAGCTGACGTCGAGAATTTGGATATCGCGCTGGACTTGCGCGATCTTCATTTCGTTGTCGTTCAGCGTTCGCATCTCACGACGGGTGTCGCCCAATTGCGTCTTCAACGCGGTCGCTTTGGCATCGAGCGACGCCAGCGTGGCTTCCTGCCGCAATTGCGTCAGCCGCAGGTCCTCGTAGTTCTTATTGGGCCCCACTGTCGTCTGCGTGCGGGACGGATCGACGCCGTCCAGGACTTTCTTGGCGGAGGCGATCTGATCGCGGACGAATTTCAGCTCGACGTGCTCGTCGGTCACTCGCGTAGTGAGGTCTTTCTCCTTCAACTGCAGCGTATAAAGCTGTTGTCGCATCCCGTCCGCGGCGAAATTCGGGAATCCGGCGGCGGAGCCGAGCACCTGCGTCGGGCTCATCTTGCCCAGGCGATCCTTCAAATCGTTGATTTCGGCCCTGGCGGCGACCGCGGAGGCTTCCGTCGTCTTCAGCTCCTCTTCGAGGCGTCCCATCCGCAAGACCAGGTTCTGCCGTTGCTCGGTCGGCGAGGCCAGTCCCGTCGAGTTCTTCAGCGACCGCAGCTGATCTTCCTCGCCGGCCAGTTGTGTCCTGAGGGCCGAGGCTTGCTCTTTCAAGAATTGGTGGGCTCGCGGCGTGCGGTTCATGCGAACGTGCTCGTCGAGGTAAAAGTCGATGAGCTTGGAGACGATTTGTTGAGAAACTTTCGGACTCGGTCCGTCGTGCGAGAGGACGATGACGTTCGATTTTTTCGTCGCCTCGATGCCCACGTTCTTCCGAAGCTGGGCCACGGCCTTGTCTCGCGCGCTGAGCGGGCTCTTTATGCCGAGCTGCTCCAAGGCAACCGTCACGGCGCCCTTGGAATCTGTTTCGGCGGCGGGTTCTGCGTCCGCCGGTTGAGGCTTAGCCTTCGCTGCGGCGGTCTCCTGCAGCGGATGCGAAATGGGATCGAGAATCGTTTCGGCGCCGATCGTGTCCACGACCTTCTCGAGCAGCCCGCGGCTCCCCAAGATGGCGACGACGGTGTTGATTTCCTCTTCTCGCGAAACGGGCACCGAAGTCGTGGGCGGCGCCTGCCCCAAGGTCGTCGTCGCGTCGAGGCCCAGGTTTTCGCGCCCCAGTCGCACGAAGAGTTTTGCCTCCGAACGGTACTGCCGCGGCGCAAAGAGGACATAAAGCGCAGTCGCCGTCATCACGATCGCGAACGTGGAAACGACGGCTCGTCGATGCCGAAAAAAGACGCGCAGGAGATCGAAGGCCGAGGCATCCGCAACGGTTCCGTGCGAGCGGTTTGGTGCGGTCTCGACATGGAAGCGACCGTTGCCGTTCCGCTTCGGCTCGTGTCCATTCGTGCTCGAGTTACTGGACATCTGTGCTATTCTCTCTGCTGCGGCCTTGATACGCGGGTTGCGCTTGCCGGAGATTACGGCCCTTATTTCTTAGCTCGTCTTTGGAGGATCGGCCGACACTTTCCCCCAATCGTTGGCAGACCCATCTTCCCCCCGCCGGAAAATGGTCACAAGCGGCGAGTGGGTGACGATTGGGTGGCAATCTGGCGGGACATAGAGCGACCGCACCGACGCAACGGAAGTCGTGGCGCGTAAAGACCATTTGACAAATTGGGAAAGCTGTCCGAACTCGACGGCAGACAACGGTTCTAACGATTGCCGGGACTCGTACGCGCCGGACAGACCGGATGTTTCGCCTGGCGCGGTTGTGCCGCTGTGCAACATACCGGTCGAAGCGGTTGTAACCGTTTTGCTTATCCGTCACGGACTGCCGGACGATCTAACAAACACCGGCTGGAATGTCCGCGCCGCGCTTGCCGGAGGCACCGATTGATCCGCCGGGTCCATCCCGTAGACGAGCCGACACGATGAAACATGGCCTCTTGGCAATTGGTCTGGGCCTGGCGACCTGTGTGTCACCCCTGATGCGGGACATTTGCCCCGCACAAGAGACGGCACCTGGCGCCGCGCCGGCAAAATCGCCCGCCACGCCGCAGGGATTCGCCATCCACGACCTCAATTCGGATCCCCTGTCCGGATGGTCCGAACCTCGTGGGTTGGAAGCCCCCGCTGCCGTCGCCGTCTCCCACGGGCGATATGCGCCAAGCGGAGCGGGATTGCCGGTTAACACCTTTCCAGTGCGCGTTTCGGGTGCCAATGACTTCGTCTCGGAAGACAATCTGTCGGCGACCGTCCGCAATGTCGCCGTCGAAGCCGGACTGCTGATGAGCGAAGGGTTGAAGCTCGCCGGCAAGGGAGCTGTCTTCTCAGCGCGGGCCCGATTCATTGCCGCGCTGCAGTTGATCGCCGACGCCAGGGACACGAAAAACCAAACCCAATTCCACAGCCGCTCGCTGACCGCCGGTCTCGTCGCGCTCTCCGAAGCCGATGATTTCAGCCATCCGGTCGGCGCGACGGCTGCCGGATCGGACCCGGTGGCATTGGCGGCCGGCCATGCGACTCCGTTGATCAAAGACGCCAGGCCGAATGCAGTCACCCGCCTGCAGGCCTTGCAGCTTTACTACTCTTACGCGACGCAACAGCTTTCGGCAGCCGTTGCGGGAGTTCCCGAAGCCTCGATGGCCCTGTACTATCTCGGCCGGATTCAGCCCTACTTGGGCGAAAGTGTCGATCGGCCTGCCCTGCTGGCCGAGCCGAAAGCCATGGCGATCGAGCAGGCCGCGGTTCTTGTCGATCCACAGAATTATCGGGCGGCCAACGAACTCGGCGTGCTGTTGTGCAGTTGCGGACAACTCGAAGCGGCCCGCAAGGCGCTGGCCTACAGTGCGTCGATCTGCCGCCGACCCGAAGTGCTGCAGAACCTGGCCCTCATTTACAAGCGACTGGGCGACGAGCCGGGTGCCAACTCGATGCAGGCCCTGGCTCGACAGCAGCAGGGTCGTGTCCCCGCCAGTCCGTCCGATGCCGCCGCTCCGAAACCGCTCGTGTATCTCGTCGACCACAAGACATTCGAGGGCGACGGTGCAAGTCCGTCCGCCACCAATCCGGTCCCGCCGGCGCCGAGACGCCGGTCGGCAACTCGCTTCGATACACAGCACAGACCGCGTACCCGCCGCCGCCCGCCGCCCCGTGGACTCAGGGCCCGGCCGAACTGGTGCAGCCGCTTTCCTGGGACATCTTCGCCCAGGGCGAATACATCGGACCGGCCAGAACGCAGCAGGTGCCCGAGTATTACCTCCGCGTCGACGACCAGATCGGGTTCGTTTTCCGCGTGAACGGCAAGCCGACCACGACGCCTTACCGGCTCAACGTGGGGGACACGATTCGCATTGGCTCGCTGACGATGCCCACCATCCAATTCGACACGCCGGTTCAACCCGACGGGACAATCTTGCTTCCGCAGGTGGGATCGGTCGTCGCGGCCGGCAAGAGCATGGAAACTCTGCGGAGCGAGCTTGACGAGCGGTTCAAGAAGTTCCTGAAAGAGCCCTCGATCACGGTCGTTCCCGTGTCGATCAATCGCAACCTGGAAGAGCTGCGAGCCGCGATCACCAACAAGAGCGGTATCTTCGCGGGGCAGGCCTTTCACGCGAGAGTCTCGCCCAACGGAACGGTCCAGCTCCCGGCGATCGGCTCGATTCCCGCGCAGGGCTTCACGCTGGGAGAATTGCGCAGCGAAATCGAGTCGCGATACGCGGAAGTGGTGCAAGGCTTCGAGGTCACTCCGGTGTTGACCGATCGGGCGCCGCGTTCCGTTTATGTCCTCGGTGAAGTGCAGAAGGCGGGCAAGTTCCCGCTCGATGCGCCGACGACGGTCATTCAGGCCATTGCCATGGCCGGAAGTTGGAACATCGGCGCCAATTTGAGGGAGGTCGTCGTCTTCCGGCGAGACTCCGAATGGCGGCTGATGGCGACCCGAGTCAACGTCCGCCCCGCGCTGTACAACTCGCGCGACCTTTGTGCCGACGATATCTGGCTCCGGGACTCGGACATCGTGATCGTGACAAAGTGTCCGCTGCAAGTGATGGACGACTACATCAACCTGATCTTCACCCGCGGCATTTACGGAGTCTTCCCCTTCACGGCCACCTTCGGCATCTTCAAAGACATCTCGTCGGCCGCCGCTGTCACGGCCCTCTGACGCTCGCCCGACGTCTTCTCGACATGAAAAGAGCCGGCGACTTTCCGCCGGCTCTTTGTTCGTCATCGACCGGTCCAAATCACTTGCGGGTCAGCTCATCCGCAAGCGGCTCCGCGTCGTAAATCTTTCGCAGCGCTTCGACGATTGCCTGGGAGCAGACGGCGACCGCACGGGCCTGTTTTTCCGTGTAGGCAAAGTCGAGCACGAGCGATTGGATATTGCCGTCGAAGATCAGACCGACGACTTCGCCATTTCGGTTAATCACGGGACTGCCCGAGTTGCCGCCGATGATGTCAGCCGTGCAGACGAAGTTAAACGGCGTATTCAGATCGAGCTTGTCCTTCCGCTCGACCCAGCGGGGCGGAAGCTCGAAAGGCACCTTGTCGTGGTGCTCTTTGCTGCGCTCATAAAGGCCGGCAAAAGTCGTCTCAAAGGGGATTTGCTTGCCGTCCTCTTCGTAGCCCTTCACGGTGCCGAAGGCGAGGCGGAGCGTGAAAGTCGCATCAGGATAAACGTCCTCGCCGCCAATGGCGTACTTGGCCTTCGCGATTTGCGCGTAGGCCTGTCGTTCGACCTCGTCGACTTTGGTTTCCCAGAGCTTGCGGACCGCACGGGCCGGCGGATCGATGAGCTTGGCGAGCAGGATCATCGGATCGTGAGAAGCCGCGATCGCTGATTCTCCCTCCTCGTAAAGCTTCTTCCGCAAGTCGACGTCGCCCAGCTTCGACTCGTGAACCAGCTCGTAGGCCCGGTCTTGCGGCGACTTGCCGGCGAGCACTTCCTTGACGAATTGCGGTTCATTCCGCAGCTGCGACGTCAGCCAGGTCAGCGAGTCGGCCAGCTTGAGCGTCTCGAAGTCCTTGTAGATCGGCTCGCTCGAGAAAAGCTCCAGCTCAAGCGACGGACGCCGGGCGGTCGTGTATTCCCGCAGACGGTCACGTTCGGGTTTCCCCTTTTCTTCCGCATTGCGGACCAGTTCCCTCGCAATTCCGAAGAGCGTGCTGCTAAACCCAGCCCCCCGTTCGAGGGCCGTATAACGGTGTAACAGTTGGGCCTTGACCGCTTGCGCGTCCGCAACGTTCTTCCAGGCGGAACCGAAACTTTGCAACGCCGGGTCCTTGGAAACGGCGGCGATCAACTCGTCTTCGGCCGTCCGTTTCTGAGCCATGAGTTCAGGATCGAGCAAACCGCCGAGTCCTCCGACCCGCGCCTTGCGGCTGTTTTGCACTCCAAAGAGCAGTTCGCGCGCGCGACGTGCGTTCTCATCGGACCGCTCGCCCCAAACGCTGAGCAAAACGTCGGCCCGATAGAGACGCTGCAAGCCGTAAGGAAAGGCGATGTCCCGGTCGTAATGCAGGGCCGCCACCGTGTTGAGGCGGTCCGTGTGGCCGGGATTGCCGGGAACAAACACCAGTTCGTTGTCGGAAACGCCGTTCTTGCTCCAATTGAAGTGATCGACGTGGACCGGCTGTCCGCCCTCGTAGACGCGGAAGAAACAAACGTCCAAATCGTACGCGCGGATACTCGAAGTTATCCGGGTCGCCGCCGTAAAACGCGGCTTGTTGCTCCGGCGCAAAGACCAAGCGGACGTCCGTGTATCGCTTGTAGCGATAAAGATCGTACTCGCCCCCTTGATAGAGCGTAATCACGTCACTCCGCAGTCCGGTCTTCTTGTTCGATTCACTTTCGATTTCGTTAATGATGGCCCGCCGCGCTAAAAATGCCTGGTCGCCCGGCAGATCGGGTTTGACGGCCGCGTTCACCCGCGCCGTGACGTCCTCGATGCTGTCGAGCACGTTCAACTCGAGGTCGAGACACTGCTTTTCATCAGCGCGGGTCTTCGCGTAAAAACCGTCTCGCAAATAGTTATGCGTGGCGTCCCCGAACTTCTGCAGGGAGTCGGACCCGACGTGGTGATTGGTCATCACCAGGCCGTCGGACGAGACGAACGAGCCCGATCCGCCTACGTTGAAGCGGACGGACGATTTCCGCACGTGGTCGAGCCACTCCGGCGTCGGCTCGAAATTGTATTTCTCTTGCAGCTCCTTCCGCGGCGGCCGGTTGAAGAGCCACATGCCTTCGTCGGCAAACGTTGCGGGAGTCGCGCTGAACAGGAACACGGCCGAGATCGATCCAAGTAGCACACGTTTCAGGACCAAATTCATACTTCCTCCTTCGTTTCGGACGCTTCCGCGGCCGATTGCTTCTTCAGGCGTCTGGCGACGAAATAAAATCCAACCATCGCGCCGAAGGCGACGAACGTCATTAATGCAAAGAATCCCGCCGGGGAAAGCCGGCCGCGGTCGGCCAGCGGATCCTTGAGCGAACCGCCGTAAAGCTGCGAGACCCGCGCGTTGATCAGGTCGGCCGCCATGATCGTCGCCAGGAAGCAGGCGGTCACGAAGCCCTTCATGTTTTTCGGCGCCGCGGTATAGGACAGCTCCAATCCAGTGCCGTAAACCAGCACTTCGGCCAGCGTCAGCGTGATGTAAGCGAGCACGGGCCACACCACGGAAATCTTCTGCGCATCGGGAACAAGCGTTCCCTCGGGCGCATTGGCCGGCGTCGAAATCAGGCTGGCAGCGAACCACATCAGACCGCTCGAAATAATTCCCATGATGAAGCCGAGCAACATGCGGTTATTTGCCGTGAAAATCCGCCCGTTGGGGTCGGCCTTCTTGAAGAACCAGACGCAAAGCGGGGCGAAGATGAGCACAAACAACGGATTGAGCGACTGAATCTGATCCGGCGGCACGCGGGCTTCGCTGCTCGCGGAACCCATGAAGGGAAGATGCGAGAGCAGCGGCAAATTGACGTAATCACGAATAAAGTAGACCCAAAGCGTGTCGTTATTTTCGTACGGAATCCAAAAAAAGATGATCATCAAGAAGATGCCGCCGAGTTTTCCGAGCGTCTTCCACCGCTCGGCCCGCTCTTCGGGCGTCGCCTTTTTCCGGACGATCGTTTCCTTGGCATAAAACGGCTTGCCGAGAGCAAAGATGACCAGGGAAGCCGCCATGACCCAAGCCGGAAATTGAAACGCGATCGCGTACGCGTGTTGAAGTGTCGCCTTGTCGGGATGCGGTCCGGAGTAGTAGTCGCGGAGCGCCGGCAGCGCGAACGTCGAAATCAAGGAGCCGACGTTGATCGAGAAATAAAACCACAGAAAGGCGGACGACAGCAGTTTTTCATTGCCGGGACGCTGCTGGTCGTACGTTTGCCCCATCAACGTGGAAATGTTCGGCTTGATCACGCCGCTGCCCCCGGCCAGCAAGGCCAACGCGATATACGCCGCATATTGATTCGGGATCCCCAGGATGAAGTGGCCGGCGACGTAGGGGATCGCAAAACCGACGATCGTCCAATATTTGCCGAAGAACCGGTCGGCGATATATCCGCCGAGCAACGGGAGAAAGTAGGCCGACGCCTTGAAGTAGTACTGGATCGGGCTGGCGTCGCGGGCGGCGAATCCGAGCACGCTCGTCAAGTACAGAGCGAGGATCGTCCGCATTCCGTAAAACGACGCGCGTTCTGAGAACTCACCCCAGAAGAAGAACCAAAAGGCGATCGGATGCCGTGTGCTGACCGGCTTGCCGGGCGCTGGTTCCGCACTCGTTTTTTCAAGCTGTCCTGTCATTTGAGATTCTCGAAATACTATCGTCGAAAGCGAAGGATGCAACCGGACCGCCGCCTCCGTGATCTCACTCTTCAAGTTTGGTCATTTGGGCGAAATGAAGACGTCGCCGTGGGGGAACTTCTGGAACACGGACGTGGGCTTGCTGAAGTTGGTCGCCAGCACATCCACGGGGTTGCCCGCGATCCATTGCGACAGATCGATCGTTTCGTAGTGCCCCGTATTGAAGCCGATCAACACGCGGCAATTCTCCTTGCCGATATTCTCGATCGAATGGCCGTAACCCTGCGGAATGTAGCCCGTGTCCCCCTTGCTGAACGTCTCGGTGCGATACCGCCCGTGCGAGCCGAACAGGGTAGCGCTCATTTCGCCGTCGAGAATGTAAAACCACTCGTCGGCGGTCGGGTGCCAATGCAAGCCGCGGAGGCCGCCGGGATAAAGTTCCAAGACCACGCCGGTGATCGTCGTCGAGATCGGGAACTCCGCCGCCCCGACGCGCCACTCCCGCCCTCCCTGGTACGTCGAATGGGGATCTTGCGCCAATAACCGGTACTTGTGAGTTTCCGGCGGCAGCTTGGTCCCCTGTAGCGGCGGCACCGCCTCGGCGGGCGGCGTCGCACCACGAGCGAAATAGACCTCTTTGGTGGGAAAGCCGTTGAATGTCGCCGCAGGCACGCCGAAATTCTTCGCGAGCAACTCCTTCGGCGTGTGGCCGATCCAGTCCGTGATACTGAACGTCCCGAACTCGGAAAAGTATCCGTTGTCGAAAATCAGCAGGAAATGCGTCGGCTTGTCTCCCAGGCATTCGAGCATGTGTCCATGTCCGCGGGGGAAGTACCAGACGTCGCCCGGCTCGAAATCGTTTGTTTCCGCGTGCCCCTGCGGATCGATCACCGTCGTGCGAACGCGGCCCTCGATCACAAAGGCCCACTCGGCGGCGGTCGCGTGCCAGTGCAATTCGCGCATGGCTCCCGGCTCGAGACGCATGGAAACGCCGGCGATCCCCTTGGCGATCGGCAGTTGTTCGACGGTCGACTCTTTCCCCGAGCTGTTGCCGATGACTTTGCCTTCGGATTTTTCCAGCTCGAATTTGAAGGTCGGCAGCTCGGTGCCGGAGAGCAGCGGGTCCGGCACGTTGTTCTTGAACGCAAAATCGGTCCCGGCATCGGCCGAGTTCATCCCGAGAAGTGCCGCCGCCGTGGCGGCCGAGCCGATAAATTGTCGTCGAGTCACGTCTGACATGGGTTTTCGCTTCCGGATCAAAGAAGGTCCGCAAAACACAGCGTTTGGCAAATCCCCAACGTATCGCCCCCGCGCCGTCCGATCAAACCGGCAGCCGGGCCGCCAACGTTCCGTCGCGCGCGAGCTCCGGCCGCATCGCGCGGCTTGCATTCGAGATGCACATTCTGTAGCACTTGAAGTAGGCCGCTTGGATCACAGGCTTTCCAGCGCGCGATGCCCGTGACGACAAAAGATCAATGATTCGACAATAAGTGAGGTCGGTGCTCGTCGAGCACGGCCCTTCCCGCAAAGGGCGATCGCAAACCCCGTGAGGAGTCCGCCGCATGGATCAGGCCGTGGCTACGCCCCAGTCGGGCTCACGATTAAGCGACAACGACGTCCAAGCCGTGGACAATCTCCGCGCGGTTTACAGCCGTCTGCGGCAGGAATTGGGCCGCGTCATTGTCGGGCAGCACGCCGTCATTGAGCGGCTTTCGTTGTGTCTTTTCGCTCGCGGCCACGCCTTGCTGATGGGCGTGCCCGGTCTGGCGAAAACGCTGCTCGTGAGCAAGCTGGCCGAGACGATGTCGCTCAAGTTCAGCCGCATCCAGTTCACCCCCGACTTGATGCCGATGGACATCACCGGTACCGACATCCTGCAGGACAACGCGGCCGGCAAGCGTGAATTCCAATTCGTGCACGGTCCGGTTTTCGCGAACATCGTTCTGGCCGACGAAATCAACCGCGCCCCGCCCAAAACGCAGGCCGCCATGCTCGAGGCCATGCAAGAGAGTAAGGTGACGGTGCTCGGCAAAGCCTTTCGGCTCGAGCCGCCGTTCGTCGTCTTGGCCACGCAGAATCCGGTCGAGCAGGAAGGAACGTATCCCCTGCCGGAAGCGCAGCTCGACCGGTTCATGTTTCTGATCGAGCTGGATTACCCGTCGGAAACCGAGGAAATCCAGATCGCCCGGACCACAACCGGCGAAGCCCTGCCGGAACTCAGTCACTTGCTGCACGGGGACGAGATCATCGCCCACCAGCAGCTCGTGCGGCGGATTCCGGTGCCTGACCATATTTATGCGTATGCGGCCCGTCTGGTTCGCAAGACACGGCCGAACGGAGCGACGGCTCCCGGCTGGTTGAAGCCGCTCGTCGCCTGGGGGGCCGGACCTCGGGCCGTGCAATATCTCATTCTCGGTGCCAAGGCCCGCGCCGCGCTGTTGGGGAGCTACATGGTCCGTCTGGAAGACGTCCAGGAAGTGGCCGCCCCCGTACTGACGCATCGCGTCATCACGACATTTACCGCCCAGTCGGAAGGACTCGATGCGCGGCAGATCGTCCGGCGGCTGATCGAAGAGACCAGCACCGAGAAAGGTGGCTAGTGGTACGACCACCCTGGAATGCGATGCACGAACCTAGTGGATTTTGGATTTTAGATTTTCGATTTTGGATTGAAAATCAGCCAGGGCCAAATCCCCAATCCAAAATCCAAAATGATCCATATTGGCTCGTCAGTTTAGACTGGACGGTCCAGTAGGAGCCTCGAGCCGCCTTGCTGGGAGGGCCGATGTTTCACGATCGCCGCTCGCGCACGTTCCTGGATTCCAAAGTCGTCTCGCGGCTGGCGGCCGTGCCGCTGTTTGCGCGGCGACCCATGCAGGGCAACGTCTCGGGGCGTCACCCCAGTCCGCATCGCGGTTCGAGCGTCGAATTCGCCGAGTACCGCAAATACGTTCCCGGCGACGATCTTCGGCGGCTCGACTGGCGGGCCTACGGCCGGACCGATCGGTTTTACGTCAAGGAATTTGAGGCCGATACAAACCTCCGCTGCTGCGTCGTGCTCGACACGAGCGGCTCGATGGGTTTCGCTTCCGCCGGGGTTACGAAGATTGAATACGCGCGACGCATCGCCGCCGCGCTCGGCTACCTCGCCGTGCAGCAGGGAGACGCCGTCGGGCTGGCCTGCGTGGCCAACGGCTTGATCCGCAACGTGCTGCCGCGGCGCAATCCTGCCCACCTGATCTCGGTCTTCGACCTGCTCGAACAAGCCAAGCCGCAGGGGGAGACGCAGCTTATTCCCGTGCTGCACGAGCTGGCCGAGACGATCCGGCAGCGGGCGCTCGTGGTGATCATCTCCGATTTATTCGTCGAACCGGAGCTGCTGCGGGGCTGCTTCCAGCATTTGCGGTTTCGCCATCATGACGTGGCCATCTTCCACCTTCTCGATCCGCAAGAGATCGACTTCAACTTTCGCCGGCCGATGCGGTTTCTCGACATGGAGGGGGGACCGGCGATCTTCGCCGACCCGAACGATATCGCGGATCGTTACTTGAGGGCGCTGGCCGATTACCAGACGGCCCTCAAGCAGCACGTGCTCGAATCGTCGGTCGATTACCATCGGGTTATGCTCAACGAAGATTACGAAAAAGTGCTCATGCGGTTTCTCGTCGGACGGACCCACGGGAGAGATTCGCGATGAGCTTCCTGCAACCGTGGTTGCTGCTGGGGCTGCCGCTCGTCGCCCTGCCGATCATCATTCACCTCATCAATCAGCGGCGGTTTCAGACCGTCCGCTGGGGGGCGATGATGTTCCTGCTGACGGCCAACCGCATGGCCCGCGGGTACGCCCGGATTCGACAGTGGCTGATCATGGCGTTCCGCATGGCGGCGATCGCGGCGCTTGTCTTCGCCATCAGCCGCCCGATGGCCAGCGGTTGGCTGGGCCTGGCGGCCGGCGGCCGACCCGACACGACAATCATCGTGCTCGATCGCTCGCCCAGCATGCAGCAGACAAGCACGAGTGGGGGCGATTCGAAACTGCTCACGGGACGTCGCCAACTGGCCGAGACGCTCAAAGCCATCGGCTCGGCTCACTGGGTGTTGATCGAAAGCACGACGCAGAAGCCGCGGGAGCTGGAGTCGCCCGATGCGCTTTTGACCTCGCCCGCAACCGAAGGGACGAGCGCCTCCTCCGATTTGCCCGCCATGCTGGAAGCAGCCCGCAATTATATTCAGACCAACAAAGCCGGCCGAACGGACGTTTGGATCTGCTCCGATATTCGCCGCAACGACTGGGATCCCGAAAGCGGCCGCTGGCGGGCTCTGCGGGATTCGTTTCTGGCGCTGCGACAGGGGATTCGTTTCCACCTGCTCGCGTACCCAGAACCGGCGACGGGCAACGTTTCGGTTCGCGTCTCCGAGGTGCGTCGCCAGGAAACGGGCAACGCCGCCGAACTTGTCCTTTCGCTGCGGCTCGTTCGCGAAGGAGAGGATGTCGATCGAACTGCGATCCCCGTCCATTTCGAAATCGAGGGGGCCCGCTCCGAATTGAAGGTCGAAATGGAGAAGAACCAATACGACCTCAAGGAGTATCGCATCCCCCTGGAATCGCGGCACGAGCGCGGTTGGGGAAAGGTCACCATTCCGGCCGACGTGAATTCGGCCGACAACGACTACTATTTTGCCTTCGAGCGGCCGGCTCCCAGGCGGGCCGTGATCGTGGTCGACGACAGCCAGATCGCCCGACCGCTGCAACTGGCCGCCTCGATCGCTCCCGATCCGGCCGTGCAATGTTCCGCAGAAGTCCTCTCGCCCGATCAATTGGGGACCGTTGAGTGGGAAAAACTTTCGCTGCTTTTGTGGCAGGCGCCGCTGCCGGAGGGGGACACGGCCCAACAAGTCAGCCATTTTGTTTCACGCGGCGGTTACGCACTTTTTCTGCCGCCGAGAGTTGCCGGCCCGCACGAGCTCTTCGGGCGCATTGGTCAACCTGGGTCGAAAGTCCGGCGAAGGACCCGAACTCGCCCGCCCTTGCGCCGAGAATTGGCGCGGCGATCAGGACCTGCTCGCTCAGACGCAAAGCGGTTCAATGTTGCCCGTCGGCCAATTGCAGATTCCCCGCTATTGCGGGCTCGAGGGTGACGTAACGCCCCTGGCCAAGTTGCGCGGCGGTGCGCCGCTGCTTGCGCGGAGCAGTCAAACCGGCAAGGGGTCGCAGGGCGCGGCCTATTTTCTCGCTACGACGCCCGCGCCCGGCGATTCGTCGTTGGCAACCAACGGCGTCGTCTTGTATGTGCTCGTCCAACGGGCGCTTGCCGGCGGAGCGCTCGCATTGGGCAACGTCCGACAGATTTCGGCCGGCTCCGTCCCCCCGACCGATGCGGAACACTGGCAGCGGCTCGCCGGAGACGAACAGGCACTCTCGACCGAATATGCGTTCCATCGCGGCATCTATGCCGCGGGCGATCGGTTGCTCGCCGTCAATCGCCCGGCGATTGAAGACCAGGCCGCGATCCTCGAGGACGGCCAGGTCGCAGGTCTGTTTCAAGGGCTCAACTTCGTCCGCGTCGATCATCAGGCCGGCCGGCTGGGAATTCTCGTCCAGGAAATCTGGCGGCCATTCCTGGCGTCGGTGATCATCGCACTGTTGGTCGAAGCGGCATTGTGCTTTCCGCGAAAGCAGGCGGCAACGGGCGTTCCGCGGAAGCCGGCGACAACGGGGAAGATGGCATGAACGTCTCCCGCTCGCTGACCATGCTCTCGACCCCGGCGACGGTCGCCCTCTCGGTCATCGCGGTGGTCGTCGCGGCCGGCGTCTGTTTCGCGGCCGTGCGTCGCAGCGGCTATCGACCAGCCTATGCGGGGCTCGAGTTCTTGCGTTTTTCCATCGTGTGCATTGCCGTCGTTCTGTTCAATCAGCCCGAATGGGTCGAGGAGTTCCGTCCCGAAGGCAAGCCGTCGGTGGCCGTGCTGTGGGATGGCTCGCGTAGCATGGATACGTGCGACATCGTCCGCCCGGGCGGAACCAAATCCGTCCCGGTGACCCGCCGCGAAGCCATTGCGCCCTTGACCGACCCGGCGGCATGGAACAGCGTCGCAGGCCGGTTCGAGATCGGCATCCAGCCGTTTTCGTCGGCCTCGGCTGCGCAGGGCACCGATCTCTACGGCCCGCTGGCCGACGCGCCCGACAAGTTCCACAACTTGCGGGCCATCGTGATCGCGTCGGATGGCGACTGGAATGCCGGAAAACCGCCCGTGCAGGCCGCCGACCTGCTGCGGCAAAAGGGCATTCCCATCTTCGCCGTCACCGTCGGCAGCCCCACGCGACTGCCCGACGTCGACGTGCTGAGCCTCGACGCGCCGACATTCGGCGTCGTCGGCAAATCGGTCCGTGTGCCCTTCACGATCGACAGCTCGTTGCCCCGCGAGTACGTGACCACGGTCACGCTCCGCACATCGAGCGGCGACGAATTGTCCAAGGAAGTGCGCATCGCCCCGATGGGACGCACGAGCGATTGGATCGTCTGGAAGCCGAAGACAACCGGCGATTTCACCGTCACTTTGGACGTGCCGCCGAACGCGGACGAAACGTTGGTCGATAACAATCGCCGCACGGCTCCCATCTCGATCCGCGAAGAAAAGCTGAAAGTGCTGGTCGTTGAATCGTACCCGCGGTGGGAGTATCGCTACCTGCGGAACGCCCTCTCCCGCGATCCGGGGGTCGAGGTCTCGTGCCTGCTGTTTCATCCGGGCTTGAGCAAGCCGGGCGGCGGGAACAAGGATTACATCAAGCAGTTTCCCGCCAAACTCGACGAGCTTTCCAAATACGACGTCGTCTTTCTCGGCGACGTCGGCGTTGGGGACGGTCAACTCACCGCCGAGCAGTGCCGCTTGATCAAAGGTCTCGTCGAGCGGCAGGCGAGCGGCCTGGTCTTTATGCCCGGTTGGCAAGGCCGCGAGTTCTCGCTCTTGGACACCGAACTTGGCGACCTGTGTCCGGTCGTGCTCGACCCGGCACAGCCGAACGGTTGGGGCCTGCGGATGCCCAGCCATTTCGAGTTGACCGATCTCGGCCGTCGCAGCCTGCTCACAAAGTTGGCCGATTCGGAGGACGATAACTCGGAAGTCTGGGAGGGACTGCCCGGCTTCCAATGGTATGCGCCGGTGCAGCGCGCGAAGGCGGGCACCGACGTGCTCTGCGTGCACAAAGATGTCTCCAACGAATTCGGCCGCATCCCGCTGCTCGTCACGCGAACGGTCGGCGCGGGCAAGGTGCTCTTCATGGGGACGGACGGCGCCTGGCGCTGGCGCAAGGGGGTCGAGGACAAATACCACTACCGCTTCTGGGGCCAGGTCGTCCGCTGGATGGCCTACCAGCGCAATATGGCCAAGGGCGAATCGATGCGGCTGTTCTATGTCCCCGACCAGCCGCAAATTCGCCAAACGCTCACCTTCGACGCGAACGTCATGGAAAAAGGCGGAGAACCCTTGCATAACGGCCGCGTCGTCGCGCGGATCACGGCGCCGTCCGGCGCATCAGAAACCGTTCGCCTCTCCACGAGCGGCGACGAATGGGGCATGTTCACCGGCCGCTATACGGCAAAGGAACCGGGAAAGCACCAAATCAATCTGACCTGCCAGGAGACGGGTGCGAAGCTCGACGCGTCGTTCTTCGTGCAGGGCGAAGTGGCCGAACGCGCCGGCAAACCGGCCCGCCCCGAGGTGCTCGAGGAATTGGCCCGCGTGACGGAGGGAAAAGTGGTTGCCGCCGACCAGTTGCAACAAGTGCTGCAATCGCTGGCCAATCTGCCCGAGCCGCCGCCGCTCGTGCGCCGATTGCCGCTGTGGAGCCATCCGCTGCCGGCAGTCGCCATCGTCGTCTTGCTGGGTCTCTTTTGGTCGCTGCGGAAACTTGTGGGACTGATCTGACGTGAAACGAATAGGCATTCGCCGACGGCCTGATCGAAAAGCACTGTGGTGCGCGTTGTGCGTGTTCACGGCTTTCACGCTTTCGACCGGATTACATGGGGCTGAGTCCTCCGAACCGCCACCCCCGCCGGAGGCGCAACTCCCCGGGAAAGCCAAATCCTCGGACCACAAGCCCGGCAACCAACCGGCGAGATTCAAGGGTGATGCGCGAACCCTCGCGCAAGTCGAGCTGCTGTTCGTCAAAAAGGTCTGTGCGCCGACCGTCGAGCAAATGCGGGCGATCGAGGCCGAATTGAAGGCCTGCGTTCGCGATGCCGAGACGGGAGCGGGTCCGTCCACCTGCAGTCTCTTGCCGCCGCGAATGGCCGAACGTGTCGCAAAGCATCTGTCGAATGAGCAGGCAGTGCGGTATCGGGCAGAGGTTAAGAGGCGAATGCTCCAGGAGTGCGAGGCCTGTGTCGACACGGCGATCGTCCTTCTCGATCAGAATCTTGATCTTTCGGAAAGTCAGCGCAATTCGCTAGCCGGATCGTTGACTGCGAATTGGAAGCCCGCCTGGTCGCAGATCATCGAGTTGGCCGTGCAAAGCCGGCAGGGTGCCCTGCCGAACATTCCCGATCACTTAATCGCCCCGTATCTGCAAACAGAACAGCTTCGCGTCTGGCGACGGATGCCCAAGAGCCAAGCCGTCGACGACGATCTGCCTTTCAATGTCGAGCGAATCGGACCCACCGGCACACCCGTGGAGAGCACTAAGAACCAATGACGGGCCATAAAACTTGCGGGCGCCGCGGCTGGCTGGTCGCCGCGACGCTGCTGGCGATTGTTTCCGCATCATCGAGCGTGCGGGCTTGGGACGATGATGACCTCAGCGAACCGAAAGTGAAGGCTTCTCGCAACGAGACGCCCCGCCTTCGCGCCCAGGATGTCGATCGCGCGGTCGAGAACGTCATCTTCGGAGACAACGGTTTGGGGTTGAGTCACGAGCAAAAGCTGCGTGAACGACTCCGGCCCGCATCCAGCAAGTCTCGCTCAGCCACTCCGTCTCCAAGGAGCAGGAAGACAAGTTGCTGTTAGCTGGGGAGGGCGACCTTCGGCGGTTCCTCGATCGCGTCGAAGAATTGAAAGGTCGAATCCGCAGCGTCTCGCGCCATCAGATCGAATGGAATCGAATCCTCCGTGAAGCCCAACCGCTTCACGGGCAGCTTCGCGCCGGGCTGTTTGATCGCGATTCGCTGTTCGGTAAGACGCTGGCGAAGATCGGGGGCTCGGAGCAGCCCGCAAGTTTCATGCGGACCGAGACCGACCGGAGCCGCTTCCAGCACCGCGCGGCAGTCAGTATGACGGTCTTACGCCTCTCGACCGCATTGGGACTCAGCGACGAGCAGCGGACCCGTCTCAAAGTGCTTCTGCTCGAAGAGACTCGCCCAGTCCGTTCGCCTTCCGCGGCACTCGCGGATTCGTATTCCAACTCCGTTTACGCGCAACTGCGACTGGTCTCCGAAGCGAAATTGAAGCCGCTCTTCGAACCGTGGCAATGGGAAGCACTGCAGATCAAATTCGCGTCGGCTCAGAAACCTCGCGAAGATGCTCGCGGCATGATCGAGGAGGCGGCGGCGATTCACGAGCGGCCGGCGACTTCGCCGGCTGGGTATGAGACGCGCGATGTTGCGGGCGTTACGTTAGCGGCCCCCTGTCGCAAACCGAAGGTCGGTCTGGTAAACTGTTAGCAGCGCTACGAGGCCCCACGCGAAATTGCAGGAGCATGCGATGAGCCTTGTTCGAGCCGGTGATCCGTTGCAGTTGCCCGAGGCACTGCAGGACCAGTTGCACGCGTTTCGCAAGCAAGTCTGGTCGATCAAAATGATCGAAGCCGTCGCGGGCGCCGTGTTCGGCGTCGTCGCGGCGTATTTGCTGCTCTTTGCCCTCGATCGCGTGTGGGACACGCCGCACTGGGCCCGTTACACGCTCTTCGCCGCCGCCGCGATTAGTTGCGCGGTGATCCCGGTCGCCGCGCACCGCTGGATCTGGCGGAATCGCCGCTTGGAGCAACTCGCGCGACTGCTAACCCGCAAGCACCCCAGCGTGGGGGACCAGTTGCTGGGCATTATCGAATTGGTGCGAAACGACTTCGAGCAGGCCCGCTCCCGCACGTTGTGCGTGGCGGCCATCGAGCAGGTTGCCGACGATGCGCGCAAGCGAGATTTCCGCGATTCGGTCCCCAATCCGCGGCATCGCCTGTGGGTGGTGCTGGCGGCCGTTCCGATGGTGGCAGTCCTCGCGCTGCTCGCGATCTTCCCCGCGGCCGGCGCCAATGCCTGGGCGCGGCTTTTGGCTCCCTGGATGGCGACCCCTCGCTACACGTTCGCTGCCGTCGAATCGCTCCCCGAACGAATCGTCGTCGCCCATGGCGAGCCCTTCACGTTGGCCGTGCAGCTCAAGCCGAAGACCGTCACGAAACCACACGAGGGTCTCGCGCAGCTCGGCGTCCAGCAACCCGTGACGGCGCTTTTGGCTGAAAACAACTATCGCTTCGATTTGCCCGCGCAGATCGCTCCGCAGGCGGTCGATGTTCGCATCGGCGACTGGCAGCAGCGGACGCATATCGAACCGATGGCGCGGCCCGAGCTGACGTCGGCCGTCGCCGAAATTTCGCTGCCGGAGTATCTGGGCCTGCCGCAAGTGCACACCAAAGACGTCCGCGGTGGGGCCCTCTCGACGGTCAACGGCAGCAGCGTCCGTTTTTTGGCCACGGCAAGTCGCGATCTGGCCCGTTTTGAAGTCGACGGTCACGAACAGCCGCCGACGGGCAGCAAAGCCGCCAGCGCGGCGATTCCCGTGCATGGTCCTCGCAAACTCGAAATCCGCTGGCAGGATCAATACGGACTTTCGGGACAGCAGCCCTTCACGATTTCCATCGGCGGCCGCGATGACGAGGCGCCCACGCTTTCGTGCGAGGGCTTGCCGCGGCAGAAAGTGGTCCTCGATTCGGAAATGCTCAGCTTCAAGGTCCGCGCTCACGACGATTTCGGCGTGAAGAGCGTCGGCCTCGAGTGGCAGGGCGTTGCCGAACCGGCCGTCCCCAAACCGGCGAAAGGCGAACGCCTTCTGGCGGCCGGCGGACACGATAAAGACAGCCTGGACGTCAGCGGCACTTTCTCCGCCAAGTCGCTCGAGATCCCGCCGCAGCTCGTCGAGGCCCGCGTGTATGTCGACGATTATTTTCCCGGCCGCAAGCGGGTCTATTCGCCCACCTACGCGCTGTATGTGCTCGATCCGCAGCAGCACGCGATCTGGCTCACCGAGCAGTTGAATAAATGGCACCGCCAATCGCTCGACGTGCGCGACCGCGAATTGCAGCTCTTCGAGACGAACAAACAGCTTCGCGCCTTGAGCCCAAAGGAGCTCGACCGTCCCGAAACGCGCCGACGCATCGACGCGCAGGCCGGGGCTGAATTCGCCAACGGACGGCGCTTGTCGCACCTCGTCGCGACGGGGGAAGACCTCGTCAAGCAGGCGTCACGCAATCCGGAATTCGGCGTCGGTCACCTCGAGAAGTGGGCCGAAATGCTGCAGGTCCTCAAAGACATCGCCGGCAATCGCATGCCGTCGGTGGCCGACTTGCTCAAGCAGTCCGCCCAGGCGGCCTCGGCGGCGCCGAGCGGATCGAACAATAAGACGGCGATGACGGGCCAGATTCGCTCCGTCGCGCCGGGAACTCCGTCGAATAAGGCCTCGAAACCGCAAAAACCGTCCGGTATTCCGGCCATCGTCGATCAGGAATCGTCCCAAAACTCGCCCGGCAAAAAGGGCAATCCGCCGCCGCCCAGCAACAGTCAATCGAAGCCGAGCCTGGGCCTCGTGACGACGACACTGATCGGCAGCGGCGGCAAGCAAAGCGAAGAGCCGCCCCCGCCGGCCGCCAAGAAACTCGACGAAGCCCTCAAGCAGCAGCAGGATTTACTCGCCGAATTCGAGAAGGTCGCCGACGAGCTCAAGCGCGTGCTGGCTGAACTGGAGGGAAGCACGCTGGTGAAGCGGCTCAAAGCCGCTTCCCGGGCGGAATATGCCATCGCCGGCCGGATCGGCGAGCAGGTCGGCGACAGCTTCGGCGTGCGGCTGCCTGAGCTGGGTCCGAAGGCGACCGAGGCCCTCACGCAAATCGCCGATCAGGAAACCAAAGGAAGCGAAAAGCTCTCGCTGATCATGGACGACATGGAGGCGTATTTCGATCGCCACCGTTACGTGCGGATCAAGAGCGTGCTCGACGACATGCACAAGCAGGACGTCGTCGGCAGTCTGCGGCAACTCGCCAACGACATGAAGATCGAAAAGGGCCTGTCGATCGCCCAGTGTGAGTTCTGGTCCGACACGCTCGACCGTTGGGCCGAGGATCTCGTCGATCCCGCCTGTTCGGGTTCGTGCGCCAATTGCAAATCGAAAGGCAGCCTGCCGCCGGCGATCGTGCTCGAAGTGTTGCAGATTCTCGAAGGTGAAATGAACCTTCGCGAAGAGACGCGCGTGGTCCAGCAGGCCCGCCCCTCCCTGGCCGCGGCCGAATTCGGCAAACAGGCGGGCAAACTCGCCGGGACGCAGCGGGTCCTGGAAGATCGCGTCGGCAAGGTGATCGGCCGGATTCGCGAATTGCCCGATGCTCAGGCCAGCTTCGGCAAGGAACTGCGCCTGCTGCAGGCCGTCTCGATGGTGATGGATGAGACGGTCGGAATTCTCTCGCGGCCGGAAACAGGAAAACCCGCGATCGGTGCGGAGACCGAGGTGATCGAACTCCTACTGCAATCGAAGCGAATCAATCCCAAGGGGGGTGGCGGGGGCGGATCGACTCCCGGCGGCGGCGGCAACGGCACCACGCAGGATTCCGCTTTGACGCTTTTGGGAAGCGGCGTGAATGCCAAGGAAGTGCGGCAGGACCGGGGCGTCTCGCAAACCACGGGCGAGGCCGGCTCCTCGCTTCCCGAAGAGTTCCGCGCCGGCCTCGACGAATATTTCAACCGCCTCGAACGCGGCTCCGACGAAAAGCCCAAGGCCCCATGACGCGCGTGCTTCTGATCGCGGGATTTGCTTTCTGTCTGACCTTCGCGACGGGTCGCGCTTCGCTCTGGGCGCAGCCGGGCGCTGTGGTTCAGGGAGCGGCGCCGCAGCGACCCGCGCAGCAGGACCTGATCGACAAAGTCATGGTTGCACCAAGGGCGGGGGCGCGGGCCCTCACGGAGTCGCCGCGAAACGCCACGACCCTGCGTCTGCTGCGATCGAAGGCCGAATTCAAAGTCGAAATCATGTCGCTGGGGAATTTCACGCAGTTCCTGTCGCAGCGGTACAAGATTCCCGTCCGGCTCGACCCTGCGGGTTTGGAACGGGCAAGCGTCGCGCGCAGCGCACCGATCTCGGCGGACATCTCCGAGATGCCGCTCAGCGCGGCGCTCAAGCAGATTCTGGGCCGACTCAACCTAGACTATCGCGTCGTCAATGGAGCGATTGTGATCTCCGACCCGCGGCCCGCTCTCCCCGTGCGCCGCAATCCCGGGCGGGTCGTGTTGCACAACGGCCAGGCGATCATCATGCAACAAGGCGTCGGAGCGGCCAACGTCGGCCCGGCGCTCAGGGAACAGGCCCTACGGCAGCTTGGCCCGTTGATCGATGTGGAGTTGGTCTTTGCCAAACGCATCGCCAGGCCGGACAAAGACCAGATGCAAACGGTACGGAACGACCTCCAGGACTTCGTCAAAGATCAGGTCAATGATTTTTTCGATCTGATGCAGGGGCGCGTGGCTCGAACCGGCGGCGCGTTTCATCTCGCGCGGAAGATGCTCGACCAACGACTGGCCAGTTTTATCGAGAGCCATCTGTCGAAAGATCGCGCCGCCACTTACCGGCAGGAAGTCGAGAAACGCGACGCCAACGAACGCGCGGTCTGCGCGCTCAATCTCGTCGTGCTTCTCGATCGCGAGTTGAGCCTGACGGCCAGGCAACGCGACGCGATTCAGCGCGCCTTGCTCGAAAACTGGGACGACGGTTGGAGCCAGGCCGTGGAGGTGGGCGCCATGCGCGGACAAACGTACGTTCCGTCGATTCCGGACGAACTCATCGAAAATCTCCTCGATCCGACGCAGGTCGAAGTCTGGGAGGGGATGCAAAAGATCGGCAGCGCCAACTGGGGCTTTCAGGTGTTTCGCCTGGGTTGGTTCGGCATGCCGGTTGACGAACGCGACAAGGACTGACACCGTTCCCGCGAAATCCGCCATGCACGCACGCCACCCAATCCGGCTCGCCGTTTTGCTGACCGCGGTCGCGGTTTGCAGTCTGTCGGGCGGTCGCACGCGGGCCGGGGACGACGACGATCTGGTCGCAGATCCGTTCAACGTTCCCGATGCGGGGGAGCAGGTGGTCGTGATCCGCAATCTGGATACGAACATCGACAATTGGCTCTTCGGCAATCGCCGCTATAGCGACAATCCCGCGCAGAAACTGACGCAGCTCCTGAAAGTCAAATCCGACGGCATCGCCGGCGCGGTCGGTCTGTCGGAATCCCAGAAAGGGAAACTGCTGCTCGCCGGCGAAGGGGATATCCGCCGCTTTCTCGACCGTGTCGACGAAATCAAGCTCAAATACCGATCCGGGCCGATGCAGCAAGCCGCCTGGAACCGCGTCTTTATCGAGATTCAACCGCTCCGCCAGATTCTGCTTGGCAACGAGCTCTTCGGCGGCGAATCGTTGTTCGTCAAAACGGCCCGTACGACATTCAACACGGAACAGGCCGCTCGATACGAAAAGCACGAGAGCGAGCGGCGTCTGTTTCAGCATCGCACGCGCGTCGCTTCGACCGTGGCCCGGCTCAGTAATTACCTCGGCCTGCGCGACGATCAGCGGAAACAGCTCGTCCAGGTGATGCTCGATCAGACGCAACCGCAGCCGCTGCTCGACCAGGTCGACCGCGATCAACTCGTGGGACTGGCCCTCATGAGCCGGCTGCCCGAGAAGGATCTCAAGCCCATCTTCGACGCCGACCAATGGCGCGCCCTGCAGCGCCTGTTCGAGCGCGTGCCGCAGACGTTGCCCGCACTGCAGCAGAACGGCGTCATTTTGAACGGGCCAGGCGTGATCCGGTTCAACATCCAGGGAAAGCCGGTCGATCGCATCGAGTTCCGCATGGTTCCGGCGGCACCGGCCGAGCGGATTCGCAAGAGCAGAGAAGCGAGGCGAACCTTGATTCTCGCGCGGAGGGCCATGAAGACGGCGATGGAAGCGTCTTTGAAGACATACGCAAGGCGCCCGTCTCTCTTATTACTCCTGCTCATCGTCCTGGCGACGAGCGGCCCGGCTGCGGCTCAGCCGCCCGGAATTCACGGGGGCGAAGTCGTGCCCCGCGACGTTCGCGAGATCTACGAACGCGGCCTCAAGTATCTGGCCGACACCCAGGACGAAAACGGCGGCTGGAACAACGCGGGCCAGGCCGGGCCCGGTACGGTCGGCATGGCACTGATGGTCTTTCTCGCCTCCGGCGAAGACCCGAACTTCGGAAAATACAGCGTCAACATCCGTCGGAGCTTGCGGAATATCATCAGTTCTCAGGACGCCGGCACGGGTTACTTGGGAGGTCAGGGAGGACAGAGCATGTACCATCACGGCTTCGGCATGCTCGCCTTGGCCGAGGCGTATGGGGCCGTCGATGATCGGAACTTGTGGCCCGACCGGAAGGACGGCCGCACGATCGGACAAACCCTCGAGCTGGCCGTTCGTTGTGCGCTCACGTCGCAGAAGAAAAATCAGTACGGCGGATGGCGCTACTCGCCCGACGCCCCCGATGCCGACACGTCCGTCAGCGGCGCCGTGCTGGTCGGCCTCTTGGCCGCACGCAACGCGGGGATTGAAATTCCCGACGAAGCCATCGACCGGGCCATTTCGTTTTACCAGCAGATGACCTCATCCTCGGGACAGGTCGCCTACGCCGGCATGGGCGGTTTCGACGAGTCGACCGCCCGCGTCTCCATCGCGACTTTGGTGTACTCCATCGCGCGGCGCAAGGACCTGACGGAGTTCAAGGCGACGCTCGGCTTCCTCAAGGAGCGCATCGAATTCACCGGGGCCGACGGCCGCGGATACGCCGATTACACGCGTTACTACGAGGCCCAGGCCCTCTTTCAGGGGGACGTCGACGCCTGGGAAAAGTGGAACAAGCTGCTCGTCCGCCAGCTCAAGGGCGCGCAGCAGGCGGATGGCAGTATTCGCGGTGAATTCGGCGTGCAGGTCAGCACGTCGCTTTCGTTGCTGGCGCTCGCGGTGAATTACCGCTTCCTGCCGATTTACGAGAGATAGTCCATTGCCTATGTCCACATTCTCGTCGATCTCGCGGCGACTTTTGCCGGCCTTGCTCATTCTCGTCGCCGCGCGCCTGCGGGCGGCGGAGATCACTGCGACCCCGTCCGGCCAAGCGCCCGCTGCCGGCATGCTGCGCTTGAGTGACGGGAGTTTCGTCTCGGGACACTTGGGCGATTCGGCCGACCCTGGCATCTTGCGCTGGCACGCGCCGCTCTTTGCTCGTCCTCTCGAGTTCCCCATGAAGGGGGTTGACGCCGTCACTTTTCCCGCGCCCGACAAGCTCCCCAAATCGTCCGGCGAATACTGTTTCGAGTTATCGGGGGGCGACGTGCTCTTCGGCTCGCTCGTGTCGCTCAACGACGTCGAAGCGGTCCTCGATGTTCCGTCAACCGGCCGGCTGCACGTCCGGCGCGACGCGATCCGCCAGTTCTTCCGCTGGAAAGACGGGGCGGATCTCGTTTATCACGGGCCCAACGGCCTGGATGAATGGACCGTCTCGCCTTCGCGCGAGGCGTGGAAGCATGAGCGCGGCCAACTGTGGACCGATACGCCGCGGTCCTTCATCCACGGAAAGTTCGCCCTGCCGCCGCGCGCGGTGATCGACTTCGAGATCTCGTGGACCGACAAACCCGATTTCATTCTCGCGCTGGGCATGGGCCGCGACGACGCGACGCTCGCCAAGGCCTATCATGTCGAATCGTGGCTGACCGACGTGGTGCTCGTTCGCGAGACGGCGCGCGACGCGGAAATTGCCTCCCTCGAAAAGCTCAACGCCGACGTTCACCGGGCGCGTTTCCTGGTCTATCTCGACCAGGAAAAAGGCCGCTGCCTGGCCTATTCGACGAGCGGCAAGCTGCTGGCCAATTTCCAGCTCGCCGAGAAAAGTCCGGCGCCGCTGACCGGGGTGCGGCTGATCAACCGCCAGGGGAATTTGCGGCTGGAACGCTTGCAGGTCTCCCATTGGACCGGCGCCGCGCCGCGGGAGGATGTGGCCCTCGACAAGCCGCGCGTGCATTTGACGGACGGGAAAATTCAGTATGGAGAACTGGCGTCCTATGACGCGGCGGCCAAGACGTTCACGCTTCGCGGCCCGGCGAATGCCGCGCGGCCCGCGGAAGAGCTCGAAAGCGTCTTTCTCGGCCCGTCGTCCGATCCGGCCCCCCAGCCGCTCTGCATCGGATATCAGGACTCGACCCGCCTCTGCGGCCGGCTGCTCAAAATCGAACACAAGAAAATTTGGCTGGAATCTCCGTCCGTGCGCGAGCCGCTGCAGTTGCCTGTCGAGGGATTGCGGTCCCTGGTCGTCAATGGCGGCGCGGCCGGACCTCTCGAACCGCCCGACGGCGCCCGCCTCGGCATTCTCGAAGCCGAAGGCGTGCGGCTTTTTGGCTTTTTGGTCGACGGGGTACGGCAGAACGAGGCCGGTTGCCTCGACTGGAACCCCCGCGGCAGCGGCGCGGCAAGTCCTCTGCGAGCGGACGCCGCCGGCAAAATCGTCTATCGCGAGCCGCTTCCGCCCCCGCCAGTGCAACACGAGCAGCAGCAGCGCCGCCAAAGGGCGCGGCGACGCGTGGTCGTGCAGAATGGGATCCGGCGAATCATCGACAATCCGCTTGAAACCGTCCAGCAGGAACCGCCGCACGAGTTGACTCGCAAGGCGCTCTACCTGATGACGGGCGACACGATCCCCTGCGAAGTGACGCGGATCGACCAGAACGGCCTGACGTTCAAAAGCCCGAACTCGGATTCGACGTTTGTGCCGCACGAAAAGATCAAGGCGGTCGAGTTGACTCTCGACGGCCGCGGCCCCGTCTCGCTGACGCGCACAAAACGGGACCGTCTCTTGACCGTTCCTCGCCTGCAAAAGGGCAACCCGCCCACGCATCTCGTCCGCTCGCGCGACGGCGATTATCTCCGCGGCCGGATCGTCGAAATGGACGACAAACGGCTCGTGATGGAAGTCCGCCTGCAGACGCAGGAAATTCCCCGCGAGCGCATTTCGCGGATCATCTGGCTGCACCCGGACGAGCTGGACGCAAGCGCTCACCCGGCCAAGCCGGTCGCCGTCGCCACGGCGACCCACTTGCTGGCGCAGCTCGACGACGGCAACCGCTTGACGTTTGCCCCGGACCACGTCAAAGACTCGATCCTTTCGGGCACGAGCGACGCGATCGGCCCGTGCCGCGTCGCACTCGACAAGGTCGATCAGTTGTACTTCGGGTCGGCCATCAAAGAGGCGGCCGCCCGCGCGGCCTACCAGCAGTGGAAGCTGCAATACGCGATCGAACCGCAGGTCGCGCAGGAACAGAACGACAAGTCGTCAGGCGGCGCTTCTGCGGGAACCGAGTCGATGCTCGTCGGCAAGGCCGCCCCCGACTTCGAGCTGGAGATGATGGGCGGCGAGCGGTTCCGACTCTCCGAGCACAAGGGAAAGATCGTCGTCCTCGATTTCTGGGCAACCTGGTGCAGTCACTGCCTGCAATCGATGCCTGAGCTTGTGCGCCTGCATGCCGAATCGGCGGGACGCGACGTCGAGGTGATCGCCGTCAATCTCGAGGAATCGCGCGACGCGATTTCGGCCATGCTCGATCGCCAGAAGTGGAAGATCCCGGTGGCCCTCGATCGCGACGGCGTGGTCGCGGCGCGCTACGGTGTGACCGCCATCCCGCAAACGGTCGTGATCGGCCGCGACGGTTCGGTCGTGCGCCATTTCATCGGCGGCGGATCAAATGTGACGAAGAACCTGGCCGACTCGGTTCGCGGGCTCTCCGCGGGCGCCGCGCCGGCACTCGCGACTCCTCCCATCAAGAACCAATAACGCCGGACAGATCCTTGTAAAACGGTGCTTGAGATCGTAAGTTCGCCGGGTTAGGATCGGGTATTCTACCGTCGGCAGTTTTCCCCAAACGTCGAATCCGACCTCTTGAGAGGGATCGACCTCATGCGTGCCAGCTTGACGGTGCTGAGTGGTCCTTTTGCCGGACAGAAAGTCGCGGTCTCTCACGGCAAATTGCTCATCGGTCGCGAGGTGGACTGTCACCTGCGACCCGACAATCCGCTCGTCAGCCGTCATCATTGCGTGTTATTGCTCGACGACTTCACCTTGCGGGCGCGTGATTTGGGCAGCCGCAACGGCACGTTCGTCAACGAACATCGCATCGGCATCGCGGAGGTGGTTCTCTTGCATGGCGACGTGGTCACGGTCGGCGACATGACCTGCAAAATCGAAATCGGAACCGAGCCGGGAATCCCCGCCGCTCTGCCGCAGCTCTTGGAAGCCACCGGGGTCTTCGACGGCGATACCGTGCAGGCAAAAAGCGCGGTCGCCGCGGCCCCGCCGCCGACTGAGCCCCCCGCACCGTCTCAGGTTCCGTAAGCGGCTCCCCGCAGCTCGGGGACCGGATCATTTGACCGGCTTGGTCGGTTCGGCCTTCGGTTTCTTCACGCTCTCCGGCTGCTTCGGTCGTTGCACGGGTGTCGGCGGCGTCGGGTTGGGCGACTGACCGGCCAAGGCGCCGATCGCGCCGAATTGGTTGAGCAAGTTGATATAGGCATCGATCGCCTGGCCTTCTGGCCCGCTCCCCAAGTCCTTTTTGAGATCCTGCAGGCCGCGTTTGGCATTGTCGACATTCTTTTGCAAATCGCCGACTCCGCCGGCGCCCAAAAGCTGTTCAACGCCCGACCCGAGGCTCTGCCCACCGCCCGTTCCCAAAAGCGGAGACGCGCCGCCCAGCAGCGAGCCGATTCCGCCAGCAGAGGCCGCCGGCGGAGCCGCCAAAGTCGCCGCGGCCTTCGCATTCGGCAACGGCTTGTTTCCGAGCGCTATCAGATCGACCTTCGCGCGTTCGATTTTGATGTCGCCGAAACTGTCGCTGTGAAAGACCAACTGCTTGTCGTTGAGCGACACGACCTTGCCGCGAAGAACGTCGCCATTGGCCAGTTGGACCGTGTCGGCTTGGGCGGCGGCGGAGGTCAGAAAAGTCGCGGCGATTCCGGCAAGGATTGTCGCATGCAGTTTGATAGGAGGCTTCATATTCGTCTTCCTGGTTGATCACTGAAACGCGCAGGCGTCAGACCGATTCCGGGATGCCTTCGCCTTGCAGCCGTTTGCGGAGTTCCTTCACTTCCTCACACAGCGCCGCGTGCTGGCAGCGCAAATCTTCAATTGTTTTGCGGGCGTAATCGTTGGCCGAGCGGCGAATCATCACGCGCAGGCCGGCCGAGAACAGCATGAGCACGGTGACCGCCGCCAGCGCCGCGCCGAGCTTCCGCGGCTCGTTCCACCAAAAGTCCCTCTCGCCGGCCAGCCAGCCGATGCCGATCGTGGCGGCCACCGAGCAGGCCAAAGTCAATCGCCGCCGCAGCTGCCGAGCGTCATGTTTGCGGTCGCGGTCGGTCCGCACCTCGCGACAACTGGCCCGCCACGCGGAGAAGCAGGCGGCGATGGCAATCCACAGCGGATAAACGAGCAAAGCCAGCGTCGCCAGTTGGAGGTAGTTGGCTCCGGTAAAGAGCTCAGTGCCGCCGCCGGCGCCCGTGACGTTGCGCAACGCAGCCGCGAGGGCCTGGTCGTCCCGCGCGTCGATCGCCTTGGTCAGTTGGGTGCGCAGCTCGTCGAGCGTCGTATCTCCGATGCGAGTGTCCCCCGGCGGCAGCTCACCTTTTTCAGTCGCCTGAATGAGAATTTCCTGCAGCGTCTGGTTTTTTCCCGCGGATTGCCCGTCAGCCGTGTTGGCGGAAGGAGCGATGTTTGGAGCTTCCTCCGGTCTGCCAGGTGTCGCCGCTGCCTGAGCGGGGGCTTTGGCCGGCGGTGCATTGGCCGGCTTGAATTCTCCCGTGATCGGATCGATGCCCAAAAAGGCATGTAGTGGGCTGAGCGGTCGCGACACTTCCGGAGCCGTTGGGTTCTTGGCCGCAGGGGAAGGGGCAGGGGCAGGAGCGGGCGTTTGGGCCGGCAATTGCTCGGCACTGCCCAAAAACAGGCAGATTGCGACCGTGCAAAGCCAGCATCGCCCGAGCATGGAGTGGAACCTTCGAGCCGAGTCGCCCGAGACTGCCGGATGGCGTCAAAAGCCGCGAGAGACGTCCCTGCGCGCCTACAATTTCGATTCTTCGATTGCCGCCGTCATTTGGTCAAGGGCAAACGCCGCGCGTATGATTGCCGTGTGCGACTTTCCTCAATTCGATTGTCGCCGCCGTGCCTCCCTCGATCGAACCGCGATGCCCCTTATGTGCCGCTTGACTCACTCGACTGTCGTCGCTTTGCTGATCCTGGCTGTCGCCGGTCGTGCGAACTCCGGACAGCCGCTCACCAGTGAGCGAATCCTCCCCAAGCGAACGCTCGCCCTCGTCAAGATTCCGAGCGCGGCGGAATTCCGCCGTAAGTGGAATGGTTCGTCCTTCGGCGCAATGCAGCGCGATCCCGCCTTTCAACCCTTCTTCGCCGACCTCGAGCGGCAGGTCGATCGGCTGACGGCCGGCGTCAAACGAACGCTCGGCGTCGGCGTGAAGCAGGTCTGGAACTCGCTCGAGGGCGAAGTGGCGGTGGGGCTCGTCCATTCGCCCGAAAGCGGGTTGGCCCTGGTCGGCGTGGTTGAAGTGGGTGCCGACGAGGCCGCAGCAGCCCAACGAGTTGCCGCGCTCAATGCGGCCCTTGCCGCGGGGGGCGCACGCGACATTCGGCTCAAAGCCGGCGAGACCGATGTCGTCTCGTGGACGGCCGGAACCGATGACGATCCATTCAAGTTCTCATTTTTCCGTCGGGGCACGCATCTCGTCGTCTGCCAGGATCTCAACGCGCTGCTTACCGTCGCGGCGGCCGGGAAGAAGAGTTCCGCGGAAACGCTCGCCGCCAATCCGATTTACCAATACATCGTCGACCAGACGCGTCCGTCGAGCGGCGAACCGGCCTTAGAGTGGTACGTCGATCCGGTCGGCGCGCTCGGCGCTGCGATCGGCGATAATCTTCAGGACAATCCCAACCGCGATCTCATCACGGGGCTGTTGTCGAAGGCGGGAATCGACAAGTTCAAAGGGATCGGCGGAACGATCGAGCTGGCATCGGCCTTCGCCGACAACGTGTCGCGTGTCTTCGGTTACGTCGAACCGCCGGCAAGCGGGCTTTTGCAGGCCTTCGCGTTGCCGGCCACGCCGCAATCTCCTCCCGACTGGGTGCGGGAAGACGCCAACTTGTACATGCAGGTCAACTGGAGCGGTCCGCGGTTCTACCAGGCGATCGAGACCTTTTTCGATTCCTTCCAGGGTCAAGGTGCGTTCAATGCGCTCGTCGGCTCGGGTCGCCTGCCGGGAACGGACACGACCTTTCGCGAAGCGATGAACCAATTGACCGGCCCGATCGATATCGCGGCGACGTTGCCGACGTCGTCCGGCGAGTTGCTCAAACAACCGGCCGTCTTTGCCATTCGCGTGCGAGATTCGACCAAGGCCGAAGCGATGCTCAAAGCCATTGGCGAGGCGAGCGGCGCGCAATTAAAAACGGTGGACGGCGTGCCCACATACTCCCTGCGACTGGGCCTGCCGACGGGCGGCCAGGCAGTCGAGCTGGGCTTCTCGGTGGCGAAAGGCTCGCTCATGGTCTCCACGAGCCCCCCCTATCTCGAATCGCTCGTCGCCCGGCGGAAGGGGAAGCCGCTGGCTCAATCGCCGACGTTCAAGGCGGCAACAGGCCAATTTCCGGCGAAGACCTCGGTCCTCAGCTATTCCCGCCAGGACCGCCGCTTCGAGCTGTTGTACGAGGAGATCCGCTCCGGTGACTTCAAACTGCCCCTTTACGGCGGCATCGTGCCAGGCCTCGGTCTCGATTTCAGCAAACTGCCCCCCGCCAAGGCCATCCGCCCCTATCTGCAAACGAGCGCCGGTTTCATCGAGCCGGCCGACAAGGGCTTCCGCATGATCGACATCGGCTATTGGCCGCAAAGCCTTCAGCAGCCGGCGAGTAAACGCGGCAATTAGTGCGGGGTATTCAGGCCGCTCAGGAGCGACTGAATCTCGGCATTATTCAGCCTGGAGGCCGTTTCGCGGATCATCTTCTCGAAGTGAGCCACGCGCTCTTTCCCGGCCGGATAGCCGATCGTGCCCGCCGCCGTGTTGCTGGTCGCGAGCGTCTTACCGTCGGCATCCAGAATGACCAACGAGGGTTGCTCGTCGCTGTGACTGGGAATTTTCCGGACGCGGCCCTCGTCGTCCAGAACGGGGACGTACAGTGTGCCGCCCCAGTGCGGTTTGAACGCAGCATTCGCCACGGCCTGCCAAAAGTTCGCGAATCGCGAATCCAAGCGCAGGATCACGTAGTCCTTTTCCAACACAGCTCGTTGATCGTCGAGATAACGAGAAAGCGCTCGCCCTGCTTCACTGTGGGTCAGGCTCACTTCCAGCAGCACGCGTTTCTGCTCGCGTTTCGCCTGGTCAAGCGCTTGGATCAGCAGCTGTTGGCCGTCGGGGGCCGTCGAAGCATGCGCATTCAGAAAGGCCAGGAGCCGGTCGCTTTTGAGGTTCGCTTTCTCGCAAAGCGAGTCGCCCGTGGTCTCGGCCAACTGCCGGCCTTCGGCATCGAGAATGGCGATTGTCGCGTCTCCGCCGCGCGGCATTTTGAGCTTCAATCGATCGAGGAGGGGCTGCAACTCGTTGAACTCCGCTGACGATGCGTCGAGCGGCAGAATTGCAAAGTTCCCAAGCGCCTTGTCGACGGCATCGCTCGTTTGCGAATCCTCGTAATGCGTGAAACGTTCCGCAAAGGCGACGAATTGACGGCTAATCTTGCTCTCTCGCGCCGCCGCGAAAATCAGCACGCGCCGATCCAGGAGCCGCGCGTCGCGCAGCCGCCGGGCCAGCCGGTCGCCGGGACGCTGTTGCGATCCTTGGAAGAACTCGTCGGTAAGCTCTTCCAATGTGGGCGGATTATAGAGTTCGGGACACTTCACCTCGCCCAATTCGATTTCTTCGGGCCGCTTGGGCTCGACCGTGGCGACGTGATGATAGACCACGGCCTGATGGCCTCGGCGAGTCGTCGGCACGGCCTTGATCTCGTACTTCCAGCCGGGCACCAAATGCGCAAGCGTGAATTCCCCCGCCGCATTCGTCTCGGCGCTGCCGCCAAAGACCGATTGAAACGTGCCGCCGGCAAACTTGATTTGAACTCCGTAGTCGATCCGCTCGCGAGGCACCGGGGCGCCGGTCATCTCGCTGATCAGTCGACCGCGGACAGAAGCGCACGGACCGATCGGTATGGTTACGCTCGAATCGTCGCCCGAGATTTCGACGATGCCAGAGAGGGACCGGTCGGCCGAAGTGACGCAGACGAGCGTCTTAATCAAACTGCGCTCGGCCGCGAATTTGCCTTGCGCATCGGTGATTGCGTTCAGGTCGCGAAAGTGAGTCCACTCCATCCCGGCCCCGTCGACTCGCGCCTCCGCGACGCCGCGATCGGGATGTTCTTTGAGGACCACGCGACCCGTGATCGGCCCACGTTCGGCGCGTTCGGTGTGAAAGTTGTACTCGACCTGGGCCTGCACCTTGATCTGGAACTCGGGCGCCTTGGTCCCCGTGGGTCCGATGATGTAATACCGCCCGGGGCCTGCCATGAACTCGTACTGACCTTTGTCGTCGGTGGGCTTGCCCTCGGTGATGACAGGAAAGATCGCCTTATTTTCGTGGGCCGGTTTCGGAAGCTGTTCGCTTTTGGGTAGTTGGTAGTAGTCGACGCTGGTCTTCAAATAGAGGGAGATGTACTGGCCAGTGACAGGCCGATTCTGTTTGCCGACAGTGACTGTGCCATGCACGCGCGTGGCGGGCTCGAGCACGAGATTGAGGGGCTTGGCCGACGATCCGGCCCGGATTAGGCTCGACTGACATTCCGAAATTCGCCCCTCGCGTTTGGCGACGAACATGTAGTACTGGTCCGGCGCCACGCGGACTTCAAATGCACCGCCGGCATCACTCGTTGCCGCGGCGCGAAAATCATCGAACGCATAACCGGAGCCGGCAACGGTGATCGAGGCAAACGGAGCGGGTCGCCCGTCCGAAGAAATCACTTTGCCGCGAACGCGTTCCAGTGGGACAAGCACGGCCGTGACATCGTTCGCAGCCCCGGCCGGGTCGAACATCGGGCGCTCCGGAACGAAGTAATCCTCGGTTCGCACCCAAAAGGTAAGTTTTCCCCG
The DNA here is from genome assembly GCA_963752185.1 of uncultured Planctomycetaceae bacterium. GTDB lineage: Bacteria > Planctomycetota > Planctomycetia > Planctomycetales > Planctomycetaceae > DASPSM01. The sequence continues at coordinate 863,779 of CAVVXK010000002.1, forward strand.
ATTGGCGGAGGGAATCATCCGGAAGTTGGCCCATCCCGACGCATCGGTGGTTTGGTCGAGTGCGTCGAGCCCCGACGTGTTGAAGTCTTCCCCCTTTTTCGCCAGCGAAAAATACCAGGGATTGACCAGCATGCCGGCCAGCCCGTGCCCCTGGTTATCGACGACGCGCACATGCACGGGCCGCGCTCCCGAAAGGACAAATGACACGGGACTGAGATCGGTCGGCGACCGCATGTAGGGATTGCTCGGCGGCTGGTTGGGTCGTCGAAAGGCCACATAATCCAGGCCCTCACCGGCCTTATACGCAAAGACAATCTGCAGTGGCTCCTTCCGCGGGACATGCAGGACGGCTTTCCCGTCGTGGTTCGTACGCACTTCATCCACCAGTCGATAATTCCATTCCGCGCCGACTGCAGCACCCTCGATGGGATGGCCGGTTTTGTCGACGACGGTGACCGGCAGGTGGAAGGCTGTGGCAAGGCTGAGTCGAATTGGTCCAAGGGGCGCATCGACTGCCGAACCCGCGGGAAGCGCGAAGCTCGCCTGGTGCCCGCCCCCCGCGTCTTTCGCGACGATCGAAAACCCCCATGCTCGCGGTTCAGGCACAATGATCACAAAGCCGCCGTCGACCTTAGTGACGACGGTCTTGGTGAAGCGTAAATTGCGGACGGTCACCGAAACGCCGACAGCCGGCGCCCCACTTTCGGTGACCACCGTTCCGTGCAATTCCCACGGACGGTGCTCGGCGGCATGGACCGGCCAAGTAAATAGACAGCAGCCGACGACAGCCGCCGCCAAGGCCAGTTGGCCAAACCAGTGGCGCAGAACCTGCGATTGGTGCCGGACGGGCATCGATACGCTCCTGTTCGCAGCTCGGCAGGATTCGCACAGAAGTGCTAAAAAGCTAATGTCGCGGAACGCATGGCGATTTGCCAGCGTCTCGACGCGAAAACCATGATCCGCGAACACTTTACTCGAACGGGAACGGCTGCAATTTCGCGAGGACGCCGTCTCTTAGCTGGAATAAATCGTGCGCTCCGGCCGTCTTTTTTGGATCAACAACCGACCCGGCTGCGTCTAATACTCCAAGGATGCTCCTGTTGGGCTGATCTGTCTTGATGGGCGCTCGCCCGGGTCGACTCGACGTTTTTGCGGCCGGCTCGATGCGTTCGATGATTGCATCGAGCTTAGAAAAGGGCATGGCTGTTTATGAAGCGATCGACTTTCTCTGTCGTGGTGATGCTTTTGGCTTTGGGTTGCAGTGCGTCGGAGAATCATTCGGCAACATACTTCGCGAATAAAAGCGATTCAATGACGATCGACGTCCAGGAGGCAGCGGCAACCGTCGGGCCGCCAGCACTACGGGCCGCGGGGGCCGGGAAGCACACGGGCGACAAGTCCGTGCCTCGCAAGATCATCTACACGGGCGGCGTCGACCTCCTGGTCAGCGACGTCGCCGAAGCATCCGCAAAACTCGGCGGATTGGTCCAGCAATTCCACGGCCTGGTCGCTCAATCCGAAATCAAGAGCGATCGGGCGCTCTGCGAGCGGCCGACTGGCGGGTGCGCGTGCCCGTCGATCGCTTCGAGGATTTCATTCATCAAGTTGTCGGTCTGGGCGAACCGACCAAGAACCGGACCGATTCGGATGACATCACCGACAAATTCTTCGATTTCCAGGTGCGGATCGCCAACAAGAAGGTGCAGGTCGAACGGCTGCAAAAGATCATCAAGGAGCAAACGGGCAAAGTCAGCGAGCTTCTCGAGGCGGAACGCGAACTGGGCCGCGTGACGACCGAACTCGAGCAGTTGGAAGGCACGCTCAAGCTCTGGGAAAACCAGACTTCGCTCGCAACGGTGAACATCACGATGCTCGAACGCTCGCGGTATATTCCCCCGGAATCGCCGACGTTCGCCGCCAGCGTTTCGCGGACATTCAAAGGCTCGGTCGATGCTCTCGTCAGCTTTCTGCAGAATGTCGCCCTCGGCCTCGTCGCTTTTGCCCCCTGGACTCCGGTTGTGGCCGTGTTTGCCGTTGCCTGCTGGTTTTTGCTCCGGCGGACCAAAGCCCGGGTCGGATGAGTCCGCGGGCCAGATCCTGTCCGATCACTAATCTCGGGCAATTCCCCGCCGATTCGCAACTTCGGGTTCGACAGCATTGTCAGGCCTGTTTACGATTGGTCAAATTGGCTGGGAGTTTGTTGATCGATCAGCGGTTTGGCGATCCGTCATGCTGTCGCGGCGTTGGGTCGGATGGGCGTACGTCATTGCAGTGGCGGGCACGGGGGCCACGGTGGCGGTTCGATCCGTCACGCATGGCAATTTGGAGATCCTGCTCGCTTCGCTGCTCTTCATTTTCTCGGTGCTTTCCGCCGCGATCTTGGGTGGGTGGAAGCCGGGGCTCTTGGCGACGCTGCTCAGCGTCGGGGCGTCGATCTTCTTCTTCACAAAGCCGTACTACACGTTTCGGGTCGAGGACCCCGGCGACATTGTCGTACTGTTCGCCTATTTCGCCGGCGGCGTAGCCATTAGCCTCTTGTGTGAAGGACTCCGCACAGCCTGGGACCGCGTGGAGCAGCGGCAAAAACGCCTCGAAAAGGAAATCGCTGAACGCCGCCGGGCCGAACTCTCCGAACAGGCGCAGACCGAACGCCTGCGCGTGACGCTCGCCAGCATCGGCGACGCCGTGATTACGACCGACGCACGTGGCTTGGTGACCTACCTCAATGGGATTGCCGAATCGCTGACCGGTTGGAACAACAAGGACGCTTCCGGCAAACCCCTCGAGTCGATCTTCCAGATCATCAACGAGCAGTCTCGCAACACGGTTGAAAATCCCGTGCAGCGCGGCGCTGCGAGAAGGCCGGGTCGTGGGACTGGCCAATCACACCGTGTTGGTTGCGCGCAACGGCGTGGAGCGTCCGATCGACGACAGCGCCGCCCCGATCCTGGACAAAAGCGGCGCCATCGTCGGCGTGGTCATGATCTTTCGCGACGTGACCGAACGCCGCCGGGCAGAACAGGTGCTCAAAGAGGCGGATCAACGCAAGGACGAATTCCTGGCGACCTTGGCCCACGAGCTGCGAAACCCGCTCGCCCCCATTCGGAACGCGCTCGAACTCATTCGCATCGCGGGAGACGACCCTCAGGCCGTTTGCCAGGCCCGTGGCACCATGGAGCGGCAGCTGGCGCAGATGATCCGTCTCGTGGACGACCTGCTCGACGTGTCGCGCATCACGCGGGGCACGATCGAGCTCCGAAAAGAGCGCGTGGACGTGACGACGATCGTGAAAAACGCGATCGAAACCAGTCGGCCCCAGTTCGACCAGGTCGGCCAGCGGCTGCGAGTCAACTTGCCTGACGAACCGATCTACATCGACGCGGACCTGATGCGCATGTCCCAGGTCTTTACGAATTTGCTCAACAACGCGGCCAAGTACACCGAACCCAAAGGCCGCATCGAGCTGACGGTCAAGCGCGCCGGCACGCACGTCGCCATTTCGGTGAAGGACAACGGCATCGGCATTCCGAAAGCCAGCCTCGACGAGATTTTTGACATGTTCGCCCAAGTCGATCGGAGGCTCGAGCGAGCGCACGGCGGACTGGGCATCGGCCTGACCATCGTGAAAAGCCTCGTGGAAATGCACGGCGGAACGGTCGAGGCGCAGAGCGAAGGGCACGGCCGCGGCAGCGAGTTCATCGTCCGGCAACCGATTGCCACCGGGAGCGCCCAGGAAACATCGCCCGCGGCTCCCGCGGAGGAACCTTTTCCCACGATCTCGCGGCGGCGAATTCTCGTCGTCGACGATAATCAGGACGCGGCTTCGAGCCTGGCGACCCTGCTCAATGTCCTGGGACACGACACGCGGGTCGCACACGAAGGCGAACAGGCGATTGAAATCGCCGCTCGGGATCAGCCGGAGATCGTGCTGCTCGACATCGGCATGCCGAGGATGTCGGGCTATGAGGTCTGTCGCCGGTTGCGAGAGCTGCCGACGGGGAACGACATGACCATCGTCGCGGTCACCGGCTGGGGCCAGGAGTCCGACCGGCAGAAATCGGTCGAAGCGGCCTTCGACGGCCACATGGTGAAACCGGTCGAACCGCGGGAACTCTTGAAACTGCTCGCCGGCTTTCAGCCGGTGAAATCATGACCGTGGCCGCAGCCTGCTGTTGCGGTCCGATCTTCATGAGGTTTCCGAGGGCGCGACGGGCAGCCGCGGACCGTTGCCTTCGAGGTAAAACGGCCGCGGCTCCCGCGCCTGATTGAGCGGCCAGCGTCAAGCGACCGGCGTTCGCCGACCCGAGATGAAGCTGATCAGGAACAAGACCAGGAACACGACCATGCAGACCTGCGCGGCCCATGCGGCCGTTCCCGCAACGCCGGAAAATCCCAAAATCGCCGCAATAATGGCGATCACGAGAAACGTTAATGCCCAACTAATCATGGCTTTCTCCTTCTGGAAAGTGGTGATAAGCCAATTAGCAAACGCGGTGCCAGTCGCGACAGACGGGCCTCTTTCGCCACTCGGATGAGGCCCCGGCTCCGAAAACGGTGGCGGAACAAACAAGCTGGCTCTCAGACGAGCAGCATTATTGCGTTTGTCGCGTGCAATGCATCCCAAGCGTGGTTGGCATAATGCTTGCAACTGATCCAAGTTCTTACTGTTGAAGCGGAACACGATCGCGTTTTTGGCGCGATCGCGACGCAAAAGATCGTGGAAACAAATAGGAGCGAGCAATGAACGCCACGCAGAATCGACGAAACGAGATTTCGGCCTCTTGGGAAGATGCCTACAATTCCTCTCGCGACATGGTCGCGGACAACCCATTGGGCTCGACATTGGTGGCATTCGGGACCGGCGTGGCAATCGGAGTCGTAATCGGCCATGCACTCGGCGGGCATCATCACGTTGAATCGTCGACGATGGAGCGGCTTGGCCGCCAGGTTTGCGACGTGCTCCGCACCTCGCTGCCGGATTCGATCGGCCGGCACATTCATATGTAATGGCCGCCTCGGCCGGCGTGCTCGAACGGAGTTAACGGACCCAGGGACGAGTTCATGAACGGGTCCGCTTTTCCGTTCGGTTCGCGCGGCGCGGGGATTCTGTTGCACGTCAGCTCGCTCCCCTCGCACTGGGGAATTGGCGATTTTGGTTTACCCGCGTTGGCTTGGATCGACCGCCTCGCCAACGCGGGAATCGGATGGTGGCAGTTCCTGCCGCTCGGTCCGCCTGGACGCGGAAACTCTCCCTACGAACCCTTCTCGACATTCGCCGTCAACGAATTCTTCCTCAGTCCGGAAGGGTTGCTCGACGACGGATTGCTGAATCAAACCGAGTTAATCGGGTCCAAGGAAAATTCGGACGCGGTCGATTTTGAGGCGGCCGCGACCGCCAAGATCGAATTCTTGACGCGGGCCTTTAACCGCTTTCAGGTCGGTTCCGGTGCGCCCCTTCGCAGCGAGTTCGATGCGTTCTGCGAATCGCAGGCCCACTGGCTGGACGATTACGCCTTGTTTCGAGCGCTCCGCGAACGACACCACGGGGCCGACTTTCGCGAATGGCCTCCCGAGTTGAGACGCCGCGAGCCCGAAGCACTTTCCGCGGCCCGCCGCGATCTGGCCGAGACGGTGGATCGGTTTCGCTTCGCGCAGTTTGTGCTCGACCGCCAGCAACGGCGAATGCACGAGTATGCTCGCAGCAGGGGTGTTCGGCTGCTCGGCGATGTGCCCTTTCTGGTTGCCCCGAATTCCGCCGAGGTGTGGGCGCATCCGGATCTCTTCCTGCTCGACGCCGACAGCCGATCGACGTTCATCGCCGGCGTGCCTCCCGATTACTTTAGCGCGGACGGCCAGCTTTGGGGCAATCCGCTCTACGACTGGACGGCTCTTCGCAAGACCGGCTACCGCTGGTGGATCGATCGTATCGGGGCGGCGATCGCCGAAGTCGAGGCCGTGCGGCTCGATCATTTTCGGGCCTTCGCGGCCGCCTGGCACATCCCGGCAGGGTCGACGACCGCTCGCATTGGCGAATGGCGGCCGGGTCCGGGAGCCGATTTCTTTCATGCGGCCGAAAAAGAACTCGGCCGTTTGCCTCTGATCGCAGAGGATCTCGGGCTGATCACGGCCGACGTGACCGCCCTCCGCGATCAATTTCATTTTCCCGGCATGCGGGTCCTGCAATTCGCCTTCGACGGCAAACCCGAGAACCCGTTCCTTCCCGAAAACTACCCCACGCACGTGGTCGCCTACACGGCCACTCACGACAACAACACCTCGCGAGGTTGGTTCGAGTCGCTTCCCGATGACCAGCGTGCAAATCTGCGGACGTACCTGGGCCATTCGAGGGAGGATGCCGGCGAGGTTGCCTGGGATCTCATTCGACTCGCGTGGGAATCGCGGGCCGATTTGGCGGTGGCCCCCTTGCAGGACGTGCTGAATCTCGGCGCAGAGGCACGCATGAATCGGCCCGGGCACGCACTGGGCAACTGGAACTGGCAGGCGACCGAAGAGCAAGTTTCCGCTTTGGCTCTGGATCGACTGGCCGAGTTGACCCGCAGGACCGGACGCCCGCTGTCACGCTGACGCCTCGCTTGCCGAGTTCACTGCGTCGGTTCGGTCTTCAGCCATGCGCGGAGCACCTCGGCGATGCTCCACGCTTGTGCGATGCAGCCGCGGGGAATGAACGGCGACTCGGCGTCGAAGACTTCGCTGATCGAGCCGATGCAGGCTGAGTTCAGATGCGACTCGAAAGCGGCCAGAAAGCCGCGGGCCGTTTTGAGGTCGTTCGGATGCACGCGGAGCCACGCGTCGACAAAGGGACCGATCAGCCACGGCCAAACCGTTCCTTGGTGGTAGGCCGCGTCGCGGGCCCGCAGGTCGCCGTCATATTTTGGTTTGTAATCGGGGTTATCGGGCGACAAGCTGCGCAGGCCGACCGGCGTCAACAAGTGTTCCGAAACCTTGTCGAGCACGGGCTTCCAGCGCGATTGGTCGAGTACGGGGTGGTCGAGGGAGATGGCGAAGACCTGGTTCGGTCGCAGGGCCGTGTCGTTCCCCTTGTCGCCGTCGACGATGTCGTACAAATAGCCTCCGTCGCCGTACCAGAAGCGCTGGTTGAAGGACTTCCGCGTCCGATCGGCCCGTTCGGCGAGCCCTTTCGCTGCGTCCGCTTGATTCGTCTCGTTGCACCAACGTTCGAGCAGACGCAGGGCGTTGTACCAGAGTGCGTTGATCTCGACGGCTTTTCCCCGGCGGGGTGTGACGACCCAATCGCCGACTTTGGCGTCCATCCAGGTGAGGGGCAGCGTGGGGCAGCCCTGCGACAACAAATCGTCGTCCGGATCGACATGGATGCCGAACCGAGTGCCCCGCACGTGATGCTCGACGATGTCTTGAAAGGTCGGGATGAGCGCCTGCAGCGTGTGCAGGTCGCCCGTCGTTTTGACGTAGCGATCGACGGCGTGGAAAAACCAGAGCGTGGCGTCGGCCGTGTGGTACAGCCCTTCGCGCTCTCCTTCCGGGAACATGTTCGGCAACAGTCCGTCGCGAACGTAGCGGGCGAAAGTTCGCAGCAGGTAACCCGCCTCGGTCTTGCGGCCGGTCGAGAGCGTCAGCCCCTCGAGGCTGATCATCGTGTCGCGGCCCCAGTCGGTGAACCAGTGGTAACCGGCGATCACGCTGCGAATTTCGTCCCCGGCCGCCTGCGCGCGGGCCTCGTCGGCGACGCGGCCCGACGGTCGAATCAGGAACTGGTCGGCGGCCAGGACCAGTTCGGCCGCCGTCCCCTGCCGTGCCTCCGGTTTGGCCTCGATTAAGAGGCGCGTCCGCCGCTCCAATTCGGCTGCGTGGGCCGCGTTCGTGTCGGCAGAGAGGATCGCATCCCAGGGTTCGGTTGAAGCGATCAAGCTGGCATCCTCGCCGGCCCTCAACGTCGTGCGGAAATACCCGGGACTCCACAGGCTGCCGACGCTGGCATAGCCGCGGGCCTTTTCGAGTCGATAGCGCACGTCGCGTATGCGGCCGCCGTCGAGCAGCAGGCCCGGGTAGGGCCCCGCGATTCGCATGCGCAGCGGCGGCGCGGCTTCCGACTCGATCTCGAAGCGGTTGTCGATGGCGGTCACGCGGTACGCACGGGGCTTCGACACGTCGACCGCATCGTCGTGACCGCGAAAATGAATCGATGGCCGCAGGCGAAGCCGCACCGCCCCTGGTCCCGCGATCAGGCGATAGGTGACGAAGACCGTATTCTGCAAGTGGGGCAGCACGACACGCTTCTCGAGCTGGTACGGCCCGACGCTGTAGCGCCAGACCGGCAGCCCCATTTCCAACTGAAAATCGCCGCGCCACGCCTCGTCGGCGGTCATCTCGTCGGGCAAATTGTCCCGGTCCAACTGGGCGATCGTGCCATCGGGCAAAATGATCTCGACCGACAAATGGTTGAGCATCATCAAGCGACCGAGCGGCACCGGCAGGGCCGCGATCAAGAGTCCGTGATAGCGCCGCGTGCAGGCCCCGGAAATCGTGCCCGACGCGTAGCCCCCCAGGCCGTTCGTCACCAGCCATTCGTCGTCGAGCGGCCGCGACGTGGCCGAAGGGGTCAAGGGGACGACAGTCGGTTCATCGAGTACATCTTGCGACATCGCGAAGGCCCCCTCCTATTCGGGCGTTCGATCGGCGGAATTTGCCACTCGTGGATTGCAGGCTTTGAGCACGACGGCCGCCTCCGCAGGAATGTTCCAGCCGTCGTCGGTCTCGAGCGGGGGAGTACCAGGCCCCCCGTAACGCACGGCCGCGCTTGACCACAATATTTCCCACCGCGCGCCCGCCGGCGGAGCCAAGAGCGGTTCGGGAGACGGCGAGGAACAGAATTGGTTGCCGAAGTTGGCCACGACCAGCCGATCCGACGCCGGCTCGTCAACGTCGTGTCCGAAATAGCGCAGGACGAGACAGTCCGCGCCGAGAGCCGAGCCTTCGATGCCGCCGGCACGTTGACGCCGAAAGACTTCGTCCTCGTGGCGCAGTTTCAAGAGGTCGCTGTGCAGGTCGTACATGTGCTGATGCGTGTCGCGTTCAGACCAGTCGAGCTTACTGCGCTCGAAAGTCGCACGGTTCGCTGGGTCGGCCATCGCGCGGCGGGCTTCCTCGGTCGCCAGTGACGGAAATTGCGACAGAAACTGGATGCGTCCCTCGGCGACGGCTTTCGCATCGTTTCCTGAGAAATCCGCGAAGTAGAAAAAGGGAGTCGACGCGGCGAATTCCTGTCCCTGAAAAAACATGGGAGTCTGCGGCGACAAGAGCCAGAGCGCCGTCATGGCCCGTAGCCGACCTGGGCTGGTGAGTCTGTCGATTCGCCAGCCCGTCCCGGAGTTGGCGACCTGATCGTGATTCTGCAGAAAGTGAATGAAGCTCGTCGCGGGAACTCCGCGGGTCGGACTGCCGCGTCGCTTGTGTTGATGCAGCGAGATTTGCCCCTGGTACAGGAATCCGCCGCGCACCGCGGATCGCAGCTCGTCGACGGTTCCCGCGAAGTCCTTGTAATACGCCTCGGTCGATCCCGTCAGGCGGACGCGGGCGGAGTGGTGAAAATCATCGTTGCACATCGCATCCAGGCCGTGGCCCCCCTTGTCGACCGGGCGGACGAGCCGCACGTCCTGCGGCTCGTTTTCCGCGAGCAGGATGACGTCGCGTCCGCCGGCCGCCTTCCGCGCGGTCTGCGCCATTTCGGTGAGAATGTGTGAATCGGTGTCGTCGAAGATTTGCTGGGTCGCGTCGAAGCGGAAGCCGTCGAGATGAAACTCCTCGATCCAATACCGCACATTTGCGAGAAAGAAATCGCGGACCGGACGCGAATGCTCATCGTCGAAGTTGATCGGGGAGCCCCATTCGTTCTTGTGACGTTTCGAGAAGTATTCGTCGGCAAACTCGGCGATCGTGCAGTCGATCAAGCCGAAGTGGTTGTAGACCACATCGAGAATTACGCCCAAACCGAGCGCGTGGGCGCGGTCGACAAAGCGCCGGAAATCGTCCGGCTTCCCATACAGCCGCGTGGGGGCGAACATGCAGACGCCGTCGTAGCCCCAACCGAATTCCCCGGGAAAATCTGCGACCGGCATCACCTCGACGACCGTCATGCCGGCGGCCTTGATCTTGTCGAGCCGGTCGGCCGCCGCAGTCCAGGTTCCGTCCTCAGTCAATGAGCCGACATGCACCTCGTAAATCACTTGCCCGGCGATCGTGATCCCCTTCCACCCGCGGTCCGACCAGCGGAAGCCGCGCGGGTCGACAACCTGCGAGAGACCGGCCGGCCCTTGCGGTTGAAACCGCGAGGCGGGATCGGGGAGGGCGCGCACGTCACCGTCGAGTCGAAATCCGTAGAGCATGCCCACACGCGCTTCGGGCACGACTCCCGAGAAGTATCCTCGCTCGGCCGCGTTGCCTTCCTCCGCTTCGAGATCACACTCCAACTCCGGCTCGCCGTCCGGCTCACCGAGACCAACCACGACCTGAACCGACCTGCGTTTCGGCGCCCACACGCGAAAGCTGACGCCTCCGTCGGCCAACAGTTCGGCTCCAACAGGAAATTCTCGCTCGGCAGTCTCCGCCCGACACGTGCGACTCTCCACTTTTTCCATGCAATTCTCCCAAAGCGCTTCCGCGGGCGCAGGCACAGCCGCGTTTGCGGGAGCGGAGTGCAGAATCCGTGCCAAAACCGAGATTGATACGCAGCGGCTGGAGGGCTTTTCAGCGGCGAGCGAGAAAAGCCATGGTTCTAACGAGAGGACGGGCCGCGCCGAGCAGCGCGGGCCAGCGGTCGACAGTTTGGCGGACGACTTCCTCGATTTTGAGCCGGTTCAAAATCGTCCCGAGCGGTCCCAGTTGCCGCAGCAGTCGGCGGGCCGCCTCTGCCTGGCGAGCCGTCTGCTCGAGAAGCCGGAAGCGCTCGCCGCCGTCGTTGAGACTCTCCGGAACCTTGCGGTTTTCCCCGATCTTGGCGCCGACGGGGTAGATCGGAAAGCTGCGGCCCACCTGTTCCAAAAAGATTCCGTCGGCATGACGGATCGCATTGCGATCTTCGGGCCAGTATTCTTCACTGGGAAACGTCTTTAAGACGTCCACATGATGGCAAATCTGCAAGTAGTCGATTTGCCGATCGAGCGACCCTCCGTTGCAGACGCTCCCTCGGATTTCCCGGGCCGGGATTTCGCGAAGCAGAAATCGCTCGCCGCGCTCGTTGACGACCGTCAGATCGACGGCGCCATACAGAGCCATCGCTTGGGGGTGTGCGGCGATGTACTCATGAAACGCGGCAAACGCGCCGGGGTCGAGCAGATCGTCGTCGCAGAGATAGGTCACGTACCGACCGCGAACGAGAATCTTTGCGGAAACACTCGTTCGAGCACCACGACGCGATCGTCTTCGTCCGCCGCAGCTCGTCCGTCTCCCAAGAGCCGCACAAGCCGGAATCGCGGATCGTCGAAGAAAGGCAGATCGTCGAAAAATTCCCGGTCGTAGAGCACGCCGCTATCGAAGACGATGGCCTCCCATTCGCCAAATGTCTGAGCGGCGAGGCTCGCGAGTGCCTCTGTCACGTAGGCCGGTTTGTTGTGGCTGATGACGATGCAGGTGAAGAGAGGGGAGCGGGCAGAGGGCAGAGGGCAGACGGCAGAATGTAGGCCGCCGTCGGCCGTTTCTCTCCCAAACTCTCCCACTTTCGATTGCATCTCTATCTTTCAGTGCACGAAACGCAGGCAGACTTTCCAGTACCAATCAAAGATCGCGTTCGCGACCCGCAACACGGCTGTATCGCCGGCTCCCGGCAGGGTCAGACGGCTGTTGAAGGCGGCGGCGAGCGACTTGTCCGACACGAGCCGCGTCTTTTGGATCGAGCGCCGCGATTCGCGCCAGCGGCGGTTGAGTCGCAGGAAATCGGCATACGAGCGCAGCTTGGGTCGCAACCAACCGCCGGCCGCGGCGTGATACAAGATTCCCGCTTCGAGCGCGACGAGCGCGGGGAGGATCAGCAACAGGAACGACGCACGGTGCGTTTTGCACAGCCAGATCAGCCGGTTCCGCTCGATGAAGAAGAACTTGGCCGCACTGCGACGGAATTCATAACGGTGATAGACGACCGATTTGGCACTCAGCAGGATGCGGTGTCCGCGGAGCCGGGCCCGCAGCGACCAATCCAAATCGTCGTGATACATAAAGAGGTCGGCATCCAGCAGTCCGATATCGCGGACGACGTCGGCCTTCACGAGCATCGCCGCGCCGCTGGCGTACGGAATCTCGACGTCCTCGGCGAACTGGCCCCGGTCGACTTCGTCGAGATGGCCGCAGGAGCCGACTCCCAGGTAATGCAAATTGTTGCCGACCGTGTTGATTACGGGGGGCGTCGTCGCCGGGTAGCGGTAGATTTTCGACTGACAAACGCCGACGGTGGCGTCACTCTCGGCGGAGCGGACGAGTTCGTCGAGCCAGCCGGAGTCGACGACCGTGTCGGGATTGAGCAAGACGACGTATCGCGCGCCCGCGGCCAATGCCCAACGCAGGCCGACGTTCGAGCCTTCGGCAAAACCGAGGTTGGCGCAATTCTCGATCACGTGCACGGCCGGGTGTTCCCGCCGGACCCAGTCCACCGTTCCGTCGCTGGACTCATTGTCGGAGACGACGACCGTGAAGTCCTGACGCGTCTGGGCGGCCAGCGACGGCAGGCATTCCCGCATGTCGCGGAGATGATTGCGCGTGACGATGACGATCGCGATGTTCATTGCAAAACCGGACCGCCGGTTCGGGTCGACGCGACGGCCGTAGCGACGGCGGGGGGCGCTACGAAACGGTACAAGTGGTGGTGTTCGTTGGCGGCAAGGGGCTGAAACATCCGCGTGTCGCGCACGGCGTCGCGGATCAGGCCTTCATCGGGATAGTGCGAGAGGTGTTCGGGCACCGAGACCACGAGCCGCACACCCTGATCGTAAAGAAATCGCAAATACTCCTCGCGCGACTTGCCGGCGATAATCACCCAGCGATCCAGTTGCATGTACGGGACCTCGCTGAGGTAGGCCATCTGCCACTCGGAATCGCAGCTTAAAAAATGGTCGCCCGGTTTTGCGTAGGCGTGCAGCCAATCGGCGCACGTCGCAATCGCCTCGCGCGTGTCGGCGATTTGATGGGCGTTCTTGTGCATGACGTACGCGCCTTTCACGCCGTTGAAGGTGACGAACGCCGCGATGAAAACCACGAGCGCCGCCGGCGCCCAGCGACGCACGCGCGGCCGCCAGTCGAGCAAAATCGTCAGACCCTCGAGGTAATACAGAATGAGCAGCGGTGCGACCGGCAGCAGGTAGCGGGCTCCGGCCGGCAGATTCATCACGATGCCCGAGGCATAACCGGCGACCGCCAGTGCGACCAGGAACTCGCGATGCATGAGTCGCCGGCCGACTCCAACCAGGGCCGGCAGCAGACAGACCGCCAACGCCACGACCGGATTGCCTTGCAGACCCATCAAGAATCGGGGAATCTCGGCCGCCGATTCGAAGACGTTGCCCAGCGTGCGTTTGATCAGGGATCCGACCGGTTGTGCATAGAGCGCTTGCAGGCCCGCCATGTAACTGGCCGGCGGCAAGGAATGCTCGGCTCGCAGCGTGTTCTGGTATTGCGCGTAAAAGACGCCCAGCGTGGCGGCGACGCCCAAGACCAACGTCCCGACGTTGGCCCACACGCGTAGCCGCGAAGTCGCCCGTGGTTGCAGCAACAGGCCGACGGCGCACGCCACGGCGAGCGAAGCGCCGGCGACGCGAACCCAGCACGAAGCCAGAATCGCGAGGGTGCCCAGTTCCAAGGCAAAACGCTCGCCGCGCAGGCCGCGCAGAAGCCCATACAGCCCCGCAAGCACTAACAGCGTGAACGGCATATCGCTCAGTTGCAGCGCGCTCATCACATGCAGCAGCGAGTTGAATCCCAGCAGGCAGGCCACCAGCTCGGCCACGGGACGCGAAGCCAATTCGGAGACGAGCAGATAACTCATCCAAACCGTGGCCAGGCCGATCAAGGCCATGGCCGCATTCAGACACAGCATGCTCCCCAGCCCAACCCGTTCCAGGGCGGCCAGCATGTAGGGAAATCCCGGCGGAACGTAGGCGTGCGGATGACCATCGAGGGCGTATCCGTGCCCCTGGGCGACACTGCGGCCGAGCATCAAGTACAAGGCGCTGTCGGGAGTCGGCAGCCAGGCGGAACTGACCGCGAGGGCGAACCAGGCCACGATCACCGCGGCCGCATAGTTCCGCACTTTTCCGAGCCGCTCGGCCACGCCGTCGAGCGAGCCGGTGGTCAGAGGGGCGGCGGCGCTCGCGGCTTTCGCGGCGTTCGACATTGGCGACTCAGGCTCCCTAACCGGCACTCCGCGTTTAACCGGCCTTCGCAAACGGCTGCGTTTCGGACTCGGCCTCCGCCTCTGCCGCGGCGATCCACTCGCTTTCGAGCTCTTTCCGCGCGTCGACGATCCGCAAGACACTGGGCAAGACGTCGGGCAGGACGTCGGGCAGGACGTCGGGCATCGAGTCTTCCATCGACTCGGGCAGTTTGACGCTGTTGAGGGCGATGAAGCGGGCGAGATCGACGATCCGCGCGTCCTGGCTGCGAATCTTCGCGTAGAGCTGCAGGCAGGTGTACGAGAGGAAGACCAGCATGAAATACATGACCGCGTCGACGCCGCGTCCCACGCTCAACAGCGAGGCCAGCTGATCGCTGAGTTCAGGAAAGCTGACCAACACGGCCCCCGCGAGCACGAAGGTCAGCACGAAGATGCGATCGATCAAGCGCGTGCGATTGCGGGTGAAGAACAGCACCGTGCCGACCACCAGCATCGTCAACAGCAGAATCTGGATGTTCTTCATTGGAACAGCTTTGTCATCAACAGTTCAAAGACGATGTTGAATCCATTCCAAAGCGACTGCCCCTTGGCAACCGAGTAATCCGAATACAGCACGGTGATCGGCCGCTCGGCATAGGACAGCCGGTGCGAGCGGATCTGGTGTAGAATCTCGGAGGCGTGGGCGTAACCGGTTTCGCGAAATTGAATCCGCTTGGCCGCGTCGCGCATCAGCGCCCGCAGACCGTTGTGCGCGTCGCTGAGCAGCATGCCGGTGAGCACGAAGTTGACGTACGTCGCCCCCCGCAGAAACACCCGCCTGCGAAAGGGGACTGCCGCGGCCGAGGCGGCATTGAGAAACCGCGAACCCAGGGCCACGTCGGCCGCGCCTTCCAAGAGCGGCTGCATGACCTCATCGATATCGACGGGCCGATGTTGGCCGTCGGCATCGAAGTGCACGACGTAATCGGCCCCCTGCCGCAGGGCGAACGTCATTCCGGTCTGGAGCGCGGCCCCTTGGCCGAGATTGATCGGGTGGCGCAGGCCAAAAACGGGCAATTGCTGGATGGCGTCCCACGTGCCGTCGCTGGAGCCGTCATCCACCACGACGACCGAATAGCCGGCTTCGATAAGCGGGCGCACCGTGGAACCGATCACCGATGCTTCGTTGTACGCAGGCACAACGACGAATCGATTCTGTTCCGGGGCACCGCGCATGGCCTCCGTCTCCATCGAGGCTCGTCCGCCCTCCTGGCTATCCGTTCTGAGATTGGCCCGGCATGAAAGGCGGCGGAGTATATGCCGACCTTGCGGGCTGGCCAAGGTCAGTTTGTGGCACGCAATTCCCTTTCCCGGACCGCTTTCGGCTCGAAAAGGGACTTCTCAAATTTTTTCAGTTTTTGGCCGTTGAACGGCGGGCTCGTTCCGCGATTAAGTCCGTAGCGGTTGTTTGGGGTCCTCTGTGGGGATTAAGGAAAGAGACGAGGACAGGCAACCGCCGGGCGAAGGATCAACAACATGTCCATTCGTCGAATCGGGCGGAACGGAATAGTGGCGATTGCATGCGTCGCCTCGTGTCTCGTGGTGAAGTTCTCTGGGGCGGCCGACGCGAAAAGGGAGAAAGACGGCGACGAATTGAACTCCCTCCGAAAGGCTGTTCTTGCCCGGTTCGACTCTAACCATAACGGCCGTCTCGACTCGAAAGAGAAGGCCAAAGCCTACCGCGAGTTGCTCAGCCGCGACGAAGCGGACGACGACCTGACCGCGGTGCGCAACCAGGTGCTGTCGCAGTTCGACAAGAACGGCAACGGCAAGCTCGAACGGAGCGAAGTCCGATCTGCCCTGATCGCGGTCAATTCCCAAACGAAGGCAGATACCTATGAGCAGACTTCGGGGAAGTGCAAGTCCAGGGATCGGACCTTGTCCGCGAAACAAGTTGCGAAAGCCGTATCGCAGGATCCCTCGGCAGCAGTGGCTTTTACGGCCCAGCAATTGACCGCCAACGGTTACGACAAGATGACAGCCGAGGCGCTCGCGATCGACAAGTTTGACCTGAACGGCGACGGGGTGCTCGATCAAAACGAGCTGGCGGTGGCCCAGCGCAAGTCCTTCAGCAATTTGCCTCACTTACCACGCCTGCCGCGACGATTGCCACGCCGATCGTATTAACCAGCACGGGCACCACGACGACAGGGACGACGACCACCGGCACCACGTCAACCGGTTCGTCAAGCACCGGGGGAATGGCGGGGGGTTGCAGCGGGAGCGGGTCAGGGTCCGGCAGCACCGGAACATCGGGATCAAGTGCGGCTATCGGCAGCGGCACGACAAACTCGGCCGCCGCGGGTTTCGGCAATCCGTCGCCGGGCAGTTCAAACATCGCGAATTTTGCAGCAGGTGGATTCGGAGGAAGGCGGGGTCGGTGAGCAAGAGGCCTCCGGCCTCCACGGCTTGTTGATGCGACACGCACGTCGCGAGTTGAGCCGGAGAATTTGGGCGGTCCGCGGGTAGCCAGGATGGTCTCCTCACCCGCGGGCTGCCGTAGACAATCGAAAACGAGGAGTCGCAGATCAGGGGTTTGAGGTCAGGGAAAATCACGGCACAAGGCCCGGGTCGTGGTTTTCGCCCTTCCCACGTACAGTCGACCCCGAACCCCTGATCCGCGACTTCTCGTGCTGAATCTGAGTGAAACTGGCGGCATGTCCGCCAGTTTTTTTGCGCCTTCGAATTCTTTGAGTTACTTTGGGTGCCACGTCCCACGGCTTTGCGTGGGCGTGCGAATCCCGTTTGACGTTCCCGTCTTAAGTTCACGGGCACGCCCACGCAAAGCCGTGGGGCGTGGCACCCGGATTTCGCATTTACCTAAGCGTGCTACCGCTTGAGCCAGCGCAGCCGATCGCGAACGCTGGGCCTTTGGCCCTTCAAAAACCGCATCAGGTCGGCCCATAGCTCGGCGGCCGATCCGTACCGCGCCGCCGGCTCCTTGGCCATGGCTTTGCAAATAATCGCATCGAGGTCTCGCGGGATGTCCGGATTGAAACTTCGCGGCCGCGGAACCGACGCGCCCCTGATCGCGGCGATCAAGCTTTGACGATCGCGGGCCTCGAACGCCGGCGATCGCGTCAGCAGTTCAAACAGCGTCACGCCCAGCGAGTAGATATCTGTGCGAAAATCGACGCGACCGGCAAACTGCTCCGGCGCAAGATAACGCAGCGTGCCGGCCGTCTGCGACGACTGGTGCTCCGCCAGCGCGTCGACCGTGTGGGCCAGGCCGAAATCGGTCATCCAGATTCGCCCTTCGGGATCGATCAACAGGTTGGCCGGTTTGATATCGCGGTGCAGCGTGCCGCGCGTGTGCGCGTAGTTCAGGGCATGAGCGGCTTGCGCTCCGATTCGCGCAAACTCATGCCACGAATCGCAACGCATGCCGGAGGCAAAGGCAGATGATTCGCGGAGTGTCGTGAATTCCGTCGTACTCGGCACGGTCGGTCGCACGTCGGACTGCGGACGGTTTGCATCCCCGAGGGTCGCAAACTGCATCGAGATCTGCTTGGGCAGCACGCTCCCCTCGACCGCCAATTGCCGGATCATCCAATCGAGGCCAACCCCCTCGATCAGCCGCATCACGTAATAGCTCAGGCCGTCGTGCCGGCCGTAAGCGTAGACGGGCACGATGTGATTGTGTCGCAAGCGGGCCGCCGTCCGCGCCTCGCGTTCAAAGCTTTCCCGCAAACGCTTCGATTCGAGAAAGGGGATCACTTTGATCGCCACGCGACGAGCCGTCGACTGCTCGCGGGCCTCGAACACGACGCCCATTCCGCCGCGGCCGACTTCCCGAACGATGCAGAACTCGCCGAACAGTTCGTTGGTCAGCGTTTCGATCGACCGGTGCTCGAACGACGTGCGTTCGCGATAGGCCTTCCAATCCTCGAGCGCGGCCAGGACCGGAAATAATTCGCGAATTTGCTCGGCAAGTTCCGGATACTTTTTGACGTACGCCTCGATATCGGGGCGAGTCGAGCCGCGAAGAGATTCGAGAAATTCACTCGCGAGCACTTCAACCGGGTCGCGGCCCGAGGGAATCGGCGTGGGCCGCTCGACGGGCAAGCCGTAAATGCCGGGCTCGAAATTGGCAGATTCATCAGTCATACGGATGGGGGAACCCGGGAATCGACTCGAGAACTTTTCGCAGCCGGCTGATTGCCCTCACGTAGCGCATGCTGGCCGCCTGCACCGTCATATTGAGCACGTGGGCCGTCTCGGTGTTCGTCAATTCCTCGAAATGCCGCAAGGCCAGCACTTCCCGATCGACCTCGCTCAACACGCTCAGTGCCTGATCCAGTTGTTCGGCCAACTCGGCCCGCAGCGCCGCCTGGCTGGGCGAAGTCAGGTGACCGAGCAGGTGAAACGCCAGCCATTCGGACGAGGAGGCGGTCGGTCCGCCGGCGTGCAGCGAAATATCGCGTTTGGCGGTCCGCTTTTTGGCTCCCAGATGACGCCGATGCACGTCCGCCAGCGTTTGATTGACGATCTGCCGCAGCCAGATGAAGACGGTCGGCGGATGATCGCGCAACAGCGCCTTCAATTGTCCGCAGGCGTTCATAAACGCCTCTTGCAGCACGTCGTCCGCCCCGACGCGGCCATAAATTCGCCGGTCGAGCCGGAAGTTGACGATCCGCCGCAAGCGGGGCCGCTGCGTATCGAAGAGTTCAGCCAAGGCGCGTTTGTCGCCATGGATCACCCGGTTTACCAACTCGCTCGATTCGTCAATCGCAACGTGCTCACTCGACATGCGCACGGACTCCTGGCGCCGGGTCATCGAGCGATGACCGCGCCGGTGCTGGTGATCGATCGCGGAGTGAACGCAAGGCACGCTCGCCAGGCCCGCGAGCCGTTGGTGGGGTACATCACATTCTAACGGAAAGACGGCTTGGGTGCGCATCAAGAATTGGTCCGCCAAGAATTTCGCGGACCTCGGCCACTTCTTGCCCGAAAAGCTGAACTTGTCCTGAAAACGCGAATCAGGCACTCGGGCGGACGGCCGTTCAGATCATGTAATACCAGCCGTCTTTCTCTTGGAGATTCTCGCCCCGCCGCGGGCACGTCTCGCAGACGTCGTTGCCGACGATCTGGTAGGCAAAACGGACCGCCTCGAGCGTGCTGGTCCAGATCTCGCCCGTTTCCTGAAATACAAACAGCCGGTCCCGTCCCAGCCGGCCGAGCAGGTCGCTCGAATCGATAATCTTCATAAAATCGGGCCGCAAGCCGCAGATCAGCACCGACACGTGGGCCGCCTGCATCCGATCCATGAATCGCTCGAGAACCGCCAGGCACACTGCATCGGGATTGCGGGCCCGCTTGAGCCGGAGGACTACGACGCGCAGCCCGTCGTGCGACGCGTCCGCCACTTTTTCGAGGTGTTCTTCCAACTCGGGGGCCGCGCCGAAGAAGAATTCCCCCTCGAGGCTGTAGATGCGGATCCGGCGGCACGGCTCATCGGTGGAAATTCGTTCGCGAATCATGCGCTCGGGCGTCATTACCAACTCAGTCATATGCACGCGAGCTGCCCGCGGAACGTAGAGCGCGAACGAAATGAACACGCCGATCAAAATGCAGAATTCGACGGAGACGGCCACGGCGGAAATCGCGGTGATGGCCACGATCCAGGCGTCAAATCGCGTCGCCTTGAAGTGGTAGACCAACTGGTGTCGATCGACCAGTTGCCACGCGGCCAGCAGCAAGATGCCCGCCAAGGCCGATTTCGGGATGTAATACACGAAGGGGGCAAACAGCACGACGGTAAGCGCAACCGCGACGGCCGAAATCACCCCCGACCACTGCGTCTTCGCGCCTGACTGTTGGTTGATCGTCGAACGCGTGAGCGAGCCCGAACCTGGATAGCACTGAAACAGGCTGCCCGCCAAATTGGCCAAACCTTCGCTGAGACACTGTTGGTTAACGTCGAGTTTTTGCCCGGTCTGGGCCGCGATCGCTTTGGCCATTGCCAAGGCCTCGAGCAGCCCCAGCAGGGCGATCGCAAAGCTATTGCTCATCAGGTCCTGAACGTGTTGCCACTCCAGGTGGGGCAGCTTCAGCGAAGGCAGCTTCGCGGGAATTTTTCCCACGATATACCGCTCATCGAGATCGAGCCGGAATATCCAGACGATGGCCGCCATGCTCAGAACGGCCAAAAGCAGATCCGGCAAACGGATCTGCAGCCGCCGATTGACCCACCGCAGCGTCAGAGCGACCGCAATCGCGCCCAACCCGAGCAACAGGATGGTCGGATTCGTCTCGTCAATGTGCTTGATCGTGAGCCAAAACCGCTGGAGAAAATGATCCTTCCCACCTCCATACGTATTGATTCCCAGCAGGTTCTTGAACTGGTCCAGCACAATCAGGCAGGCCGCGCCGAGCGTGAAACCGACGATGACGGCGTGTGAAACAAAGCGCGTCAAGTCGCCCAGCCGCAGGAGCGTGATACCCAACTGCACGGCGCCGACCAGGAAGGCGAGCACGATCGCCATTTGGTAGCGCTGCTCGTCGTTTTGAATAGCGGCCAGCGCGCTGAGCACGGCGATCGAAATGGCATTCGTCGGCCCGTTGATAAGCTGTTTCGACGAGTCGAACAGCGCGCCGACGCCCGTCATCACGATGGCCGTGTACAGGCCGTAATATGCGGGGAGCTTGGCGATTTGTGCATAGGCCATCGCTTGCGGGATCGCGACGGCCGCCACGGTGAGACCGGCCAACGCATCGGAAATCGCCATCTTGCGGGTATACGTCCGCAGCTCGCCGAAGGCGGGAACCGAACGAAAGAACGTCTCGCGCAGCGACTCGAGCCACTTGGCTTTCGAGGCGCCGGCAGGCGGCGCCTGGCTCGTTTGCAAAGTCGGCATGCGTGTCGTCGAAATCCTCGCTGCGCCGCGCGCGGCAACAGAACGGCGGCCGCGCGAAAAACAACTCCCCGCAACGATCGCCCCGCGGTAGCGATTCTAAAAGCCCCTTAACAATGCGGCAACGCAGGCTCATCATCGAGTGGCGAACCGAAGTCCCTAGCAACCCAAACGTCTCGACTGTGGCACGCAGTGATCGCCCTGGTTCATCCTTCCGCCTTCATCCTTCATCCTTCAAGAAGTGACGAATTCCTTCGTTGACAGCGTGCCCGGCCAGGTTATACTGACGAAACAATTCGTCATTCAATGGGGAAAACATGGCACGGCCGGCTTCGGGGCGACCTACCGATCAGGAACTGGAAATCCTCAAGGTCCTCTGGGAACAGGGGCCCAGCAGCGTCCGCGACGTCTGGAAGACGATCGCCACCTCGCGGGACATCGGTTGCACGAGCGTCCTCAAGATCATGCAGATTATGCGCGACAAGGGGTTGCTCACCTGCGACGCTCGCAAGCGGCCGCAGGTTTATCGGCCGCGCCAATCGCAGCAGGCGACCCTCAAACACCTCGCCGGCGACCTGCTCAAGCGGGCCTTCGGCGGCTCGGCCCGCTCCCTGCTCTTGCATGCCCTGGGCAAAGAACACGCGACGCGCGACGAACTCGACGAAATCCGCAAGCTGCTCGACGAGATGGAGGGGAAAACGAAATGAACGTCGTGTCCCACCTCGCTTCCCGCTGGGAGGTCTGGTCGCAGGCCCCTAACGTGCTCCGCCTCTCGTCGACGTTGCTGCACTTCATCTGGCAGGGCGCCTTCGCTGCTGTCGTCGCGCTCACGCTGCTCGCCGTATTGAAACGCCGGAGCCCCCAAGCGCGTTACGCCTCGCTTCTTGCTCTCTTTGCCCTGATGGCGGCCGCGCCTTTGATCACCTGGTTTTCGTTGCGGACCGAGGCGCGCCCGATCACGACCGTCGAACCCGTCGTTGTTCCTGAATCGGCCAACTTGGTCCCCATCGGTGAGACAGATGCTCATGCGACCGCACTTTCGTTCCCCGGCGAGACGCACGCCGAAAGCGCGGTCGGCGAATCCGCGGCACCTTCAACGAGCAGCGCGGCGCTGCACAAACTGGCGGTGAGTGGTCCGATACCTGCGCGGTTCGATGCAATAATCTCGACGGTCAAAGAATGGTTGAAGCTTTATCGGCCGTGGATGGCAACGGCGTGGCTGCTTGGCGTTTGCCTGCTCGGTCTGCGACTGGTGATTGGGCTTGCTGGCGCGGAGCTCACGCCGCCGGCGCGGCCGGATCGCGGCTCCCCAGGCGGTCGAAAGGGCCGTCGCGCAGTTGGCGGGATGCCTCGGAATTCGCCGGTCCGTGGCCGTCTTCGAGTCGGCCCTGACTGCGGTGCCGACTTTGGTCGGCTGGCTGGCGCCGGTCATCCTGCTGCCGGCAAGCGCGATCAGCGGCCTCACCGCGGAACAGCTCGAGGCCATCCTCGCCCACGAGCTGGCGCACGTTCGCCGGCATGACTATCTCGTGAATCTGCTGCAAACGCTCGTTGAGACGCTGTTGTTCTATCATCCGGCCGTCTGGTGGCTCTCGCGAAAGATCCGCCAAGAGCGCGAACTGTGCTGCGATGACATCGCCGTCGAACTCTGCGGCGACCGCATCGCCTACGCCCGCGCTCTGGCGACTCTCGAGGAACGACGCATGGACCAGCCGAGTTGGGTCATGGCGGCCAGCGGCGGCGTTCTCGCGAACCGTATCAGGCGCGTCTTGGGCCGACCGCAGCCGGCCGGCACCGACCGGCTTTCACTCGTCACGGTTCTGGCAGCCGTGTTACTCGTCTTCTTCGTTGTCGGCCGCGCCGGCGGTCCCCTCGACGCCGCGTCACAGCCACGGGAGAAGTCGTCTCATGAAAAGCCGCCTTCGACGGCCGGTCACGGGAGCGGTTCAACTTCGACATCAGCGCTCGCCGGCCGTTTAGAGGATGCGAACGGGGCCGCGATTGCAGGCGCCCATCTTTGCTGGGCAATTTGGAAGACTCCCGATGACGCATTGCCGACGCGGATCTATGCAGAGGCCGAAAGCGATGCCGAGGGGCGGTTTCGAATCCCGACGCCCGATTCCCTGACATCAGCGACCGGATCGCTGCCAGGCGATTTATGGGTTCTTGCTCCCGCGAAGAATGTGGCGGTGTTTGATCCACGCGAGGGAATGGTCACCGATGGCAAGGCCCGCGAGTGGGTCGTGCGGCTCGAGCCCGCGAAAGACTTGACTCTTGTCGTGGTCGATCCGCAGGGGCAGCCGCTTCGAAATGCAACCGTCGAGCCCACCAATTATTACAATCCCAGAGGCGGCGATGTCGGCGTTCCAGGGACTCTTCGAAAGCGATTGGTCAGGACATCGGACGCTGACGGCAAAGTGATCCTGCCCGGGCTGGCGAGCGACCGGTTGCAAGGGATCGTCGTGGGCTCGAACCAATTCGGAAGACAGAGATTCTTCCTGAAGCCGATGGGCGCGTCCTCGAAGCAAACTTTGAGCATGGAGCCCGTCGGGCGCGTCGAGGGTGTGGTGACGGCGCCCAAAAGGGAATCGGTGCGTGGCCTTGTTTTCACGCTGTGGACCATTGGACCGACGACGGGGCAGATAACGGGCGTCGCGACGGTCACCACCGACGCATCGGGCCGATTCGAGGTGCCGGCAATCGCGCGGGGCACCTTGATGATCGATCTCATACGCGATCCCAAGGACGCGAAACCAACGCTCTTACCCGAGCTCCCCGACAGAGCTCGAGTCACGCCCGCGGAGACGGCGACGATCAACATCCCACTGGCAGCGACGGTGCTCGTTCGCGGCTGGATTCAGACCGATGACACGCATGCACCTGTGCCGGGCGCTTTGATCGCCGTCGTATTTGGTCCGACACAGAAGGCCGTGCACGTCGTCTCCGATGAGAAGGGGCGATTTGAAGCGCGAGTCTTGCCAGGTCCCGTGTCGAACGCTGTGCTGACCATTCCTCCCGCATTTCGGGATTTGTATCAGGATTCCGGCCAATCGCCGGGAAATCGGGAGATTGAAGTCGCGGCGGGCACCACCGTCGAATTGCCGCCGATCCGTTTGGCGCCCTTGAAGAAATTTCAAGGCAAAGTCATCGACCGCCTCGGTCGGCCGTTCGCGGAGGCAGAGCTCTGCGCCGATTCGAAAAATCGACGATACGGTTTCTGCAAGACCAACGAACATGGCGAGTTCTCGACAACGATTCCCCGAACGATTGCCATCGATGGCTATGAAATCTGGGTCGCAGTCCACGCCCGCGAGCGAAGCTGCAAGGTCATCGTTGAGCAACAAGAACCGCTGGTCCTGCGCGTGACCAATTGGCCCGAGCAAGCCGATCCACCCCCCGGCGGCAGCAATGCCAGGCCCGCAAAGACAATCGAGAGCGACGCCTCAGCCGGACCCGCCTACGATTTTCACATCGTCACGACGCGCGGCAAGCCGATCGCGGGGGCCGTGGTGCGGCCCTGGGCCGTCGGCGCCGGGGGCGGCAGCTTTTTGATCACGGAGGCGACCGCTCGCTCGGTCCAAACGGACGCCTTGGGGAATGCCACGATCACGCTTGGAGCGAACGCGGCCGGTCTTGAAGGAGAGTCCATGCGGACTGCGATCAAGATGGGGATTAGTCGTCTGGCGATCGAGGTCAACCATCCGGACCACCCGGTCTGGTCGGCCTACATCGACACCGGCAGCAAGCGGCGGGTTGTGCTCTCTGATTCGAGGACGATCGAACTTCGCGCCCATCGGGAGCCGGGCCACGCGCCCCTGACGCGTTTGTTCCCGATCCTTTCACGGTCGCTTATGGATGGAGTCGAGTGGAGGGAGCACAACGGCGTGGTCACGATCCGCCGCGTCGACCTCGACGGCCTGCACGCGGCGCGCTGGTTGCGGGTCGCGCACGTTCCGGAGAGCGGGCCGTTGCTGTTCAGCGATCTGATCGATCTCAAGCTGCGGACGGAAAACCCGATTGTGCTCGATCTCGCCTTGAAGCCCAGCGTCCGCGTCGAGGGCAAGTTGGCGGCGCAGGTCCCCCGCCCCGTCAAAAACGGTTGCGTGATCGCCGTGATCATCGACGGCCACGACGTGTGGACCAATTGGAACTGGTGGGCGACCGCGCCGATTGATGCGGACGGACGCTTCGTCGTGGAGTCGCTTCCGGCCGATGAAAATCTACAGTTGATCGCCTATTGTGACGGCTGGATTTCGGCCTCACCCACACAGGCCGAAGCTGCGGCCTACGGGGCCGCCAACGGTTTTTCGGACATCAACTATCACGGACCGCTGAAGTCGGTGATCTATCCGCAACTCTATCGCCTGACGGGGCCGACGATCGCGCCGACCGTGCCCATGTTGCGGACGGCGGTGTGCGAGGTCACCGTTCTCGACGAGGACGGCCGGCCGCTGCCTAATGTCAAAGTCGAATTCTTGCCGGCGCAGCAAGTCTTCAATGAGGGGAGCCTTTTAGTCGGCACGTCGATCGATTGTCTGAAAGTGATCCGTGAGCAGTTGAAGACGGGCGGGCATCGATTTCCCTTCGACGAGCGTCCGCTGTCGAGCGACAAGTTGTACACGGCCCAAACGAACACCCGCGGACTGGCCGTCGTGTCGGACCTGCCACTAGGCGGGGCCACGGAACCGACGGTCCCCACGAGCTGTCGCTTCAGAGTCTCTCTCGAGGGCTATCAAACGACCTGGCCTTCGCTTCAAACGCCCACCACGAGCGTGAGCCTGATGCCGGGACAGGTCGGCCAGATCGTCGTGCGGCTCAAAAAACTTTGACGGCCGAGCTCTCAGTCTGGCGTCGGGGCTGGTTCGGCATGGCGGGCAATGAACTCCCGAATGGCCTGGCGAGCCAGGTTCTTTTGTTCGAGTGCTTGCTGGCGGATGATGGCTGCCTTGGGCGACTGGTTCAGCATGAGTGCGCCCGCGTTCAGCAATCCACGAATCACGCGCATGCGGTCTTCCGGCGAAAGCGCGCGAAAGCGCTGTGTCTCTTCGATGATGACATCCGCGTCACTGGGAAATTGGATCGGCGAGTTCATGGTTGGTTCAGCCGGCTGATGCGTATGGCAATTATGCTGTCCAATTTCATTCCTTCCGCGCCTGAGTCGTGACGCCTTTGAAGATTCTGCTGACCTAAGCCCCGACGGCCCCCTCGACGGACCACCGCGGCGGCCAGGCTAAGTTAAACCGCGATTTGGGGTCGGTTTTTTCCGCTTTTTTTCGTAAGAATACGCGGCCGGCGACGAACAACACGAGTCGCGTTCAGTTCCCCGAGACGCAGGAGATCGACGTGCGTAAGCTGATTTGGGCTGGAATGTTCGTCGCGTCAGGCTTTGTGCCCGCAGCCACGTTCGCCGCGGAGGGCTTGCCGGTCCATCCGTCGGCGTCGCCGGGATTGCTGCCGGCCATTGGCGCGCGAATCGAAGGCCTCTCGGCTCGCGACGTCCACGGCAACTCGTGGTCGCTGGCCGCGGTTGGCCGCGAAAAAGTCGTCGTCCTGGCGTTCTTGGGGACCGAGTGCCCGCTGGTCAAGGCGTATGTGCCGCGGCTGGTCGAGTTGGCCCGGAAATACGATCCGAAAGGCGTCGTCTTTCTTGGCATCGACCCCAATCGGCAGGACTCGCAGACCGAATTGTCCGCCTTTGTGCGGACCAACGAAATTCCGTTCGCCGTCGCCAAAGATTTGAAACAACGCATCGCCGATGCGGTCGGCGCGACGCGGACGCCGGAAGTCGTGGTCCTCGATCGCGAGCGGCGTCTGCGCTACCGAGGGCGCATCGACGACCAATTCGGTTTCATCCCCACCAATAAAGCGGCCGCCTATCACCGGCCGAAGCCGGCGCAGAACGATCTCGCGGCGGCGCTCGACGCGATCCTGGCCGGGCAGCCGGTCACCCAGGCGGAAACGACGGTCTCCGGATGCCTCATCGGCCGCGACCGACCCGTGAATCCGCAGGGCCGCGTCACCTACACGAACCAGGTCTCGCGTTTGTTGAACCAACGCTGCGTTGTCTGCCACCGCGCGGGGCAAATCGCTCCGTTCGCGTTGACCAGCTATGAAGAGGCCGCCGGTTGGGCCGAAATGATGAGTGAAGTCGTGGAGTCGGGCCGCATGCCCCCCTGGGGCGCCGACGTGCGGGTCGGCAAGTTCCGCAACGAAGGTCATCTGAGCGAGGCCGAACGGCAGATCCTTTCACAATGGGCCGCCGACGGAGCGCCCGAGGGAAATCCGCAAGATCGGCCGGAAGCCCCGAAGTTTGCCGAGGGTTGGATGATCCCCAAGCCGGACGAGATCCTCTACATGCAGGACAAGCCTTTTGAAGTGCCGGCAACGGGTGTCGTCGAGTACCAATTCTTCGCGGTCGACCCGGGGTGGAAGGAAGACCGCTGGATTTCGGCGATCGAGCCGCTGCCCGGCAATCCCGCCGTCGTGCATCACATTCTCATTTCCGTCGTGCCACCCGGCGGCACAGCGCATGGAATCGGTGGCGATGACGACTTTCTGGCCGCTTACGCTCCGGGGCTGCGGCCGGAGCGGCTTCCCGCCGGCATGGCGCGGCGGGTCAAAGCCGGTTCGAAGCTGGTCTTTCAGATGCACTACACGCCCAATGGCACTCGTCAGACGGATCGCAGCTCCGTGGGCATCAAGTTCGCGGATTCCAAGACGGTCCAGAAAGAAGTCGTCGTGTCGAGCGCGATCAACGCCGTCTTTCAGATTCCTGCCGGTGCGACGGACCAGGAGGTCCACTCCCGTTACATCTTTAAACGGGATTCGGTCTTGCTGGCGCTGATGCCGCACATGCATCTCCGCGGCAAGGATTTTAAGTACGAGGCAGTCTATCCCGACGGAACGCGCGAAGCGCTTCTCTCGGTGCCGCATTATGACTTCGGCTGGCAGACGAATTATCGGCTCGAAGAACCAAAATCCATGCCGCAGGGGACGGTCTTGCAGTGCGTCGCCCATTTCGACAATTCGGCCGACAACCTGAACAATCCCGATCCCACCGTGACGGTCGGATGGGGCGATCAGACGTTCGACGAGATGATGATCGGCTTCTTCGAGGCGGTCCCCGCCGACGAAAACCTGATGCAAGCGCACTGGCCCAAACACCTCACCCGCTTGGAGCAATTCGACGTGATCATGCGGGCGACCAAGGGCGAGCCCGACGAAAACGTGAAGGTCGCGGCCTACCTGGCGCTCAAAGATCAGGAATGGATGACCCGCTTCGGCATGATCCTGACCCTGATGGTGCCACAGGTCGACCGCGTCTGCGTGACGTCGGTCGAGAACGGTCAGGTGAAGCAGATCAACGGGCCGTTTCCGCCGTCGTCGAAAAAGCCGGGACAGCCTGTCCGCGAGGATCTCCGCAGCATCCTTCCCGAAGCGGCGGCCGACACGGAGCCGCTGGCCAAGGCCATCGGCAGTACCGAGCCCATTGTTCACCAAGATCTGACCAAAGTCCCAGGACCGATCTTCGCCGCGATGGTCCGCCGCGGAGCCCGCTCGAGCCTGCACGTACCAGTCACGCTTCGAGGGAAGAAAGTGATCGTGAACTACTGGAGCCGCGACCTCGCCGCCTTTCCGCCGGCCGCCGTGGAAATCCTGACGGGCCTGACGAAGGTGATGGCGAGCGCGCAAGCGGACCAAAAAAGGGTGACGCAGCAATAAATTGAACTCGCGCGTGCCACTCTACAGCACACCGGTCTTTCTCCCCTCGCCCCTCGAGGGAGAGGGGCCGGGGTTGAGGGGGCGAGCGACACACGAGTCACATTTCATCGCGCGCCTCGCACGTCAAACTGGAATCGCACTGGCGAGCCAAAGCCCTCGCCAGTGGCACCCAGAGTCGCTCGGGAATACCAGCCGGCGCTCGAACGCTGACGTTACGGCGACGATGGCGTTGAGGGAACCGGTGGCACCGACAAAGCGCCGGGAGCTGGCTTTGGAACCGGAACCAGAGCCGGGGCTGGAGTAAAGCCAGTAGCAGGTGCAGGTGCAGGAGGAAGAGTCCCCGGAGCCACAGGAGCCAACGGTGTCGCAGCGGCGACAGGCGACGAATTCGCCCACACCGCGCCGCCGCCGAGCGCTTGATAGGCGCTGACAACCGCGGCGAGTTGCTCTTTCTTCGTCTCGATCAAGGTCATGCGCGCCTCCATCAGGTCGCGCTGGGCCAACAGCACTTCCACATATTCGGCGCGGGCGCTCTGAAACAGTTTGCTGGCCGTGTCGACCGAGGCCTGCAGCCATTCCAATTGCTGCTTCTTGACGGCGATGCTCCTGCCGTAGTTGTCGACCTTCGCCATGCGGTTGATCACTTCGGTGAAGGCCGTGAGGATCACGCGCTGATAGTTGTAGAGGGCCTGCAATTGTTTGGCGTTGGCGGTCATGAATTCGGCCTGGATCGCCTTCTTGTTGAGCAACGGTACGACCAGGTTGCCGGCGATACTCCCAATCAATGATTCCGGAGTCAGGAACAGGTAGCTGGGGTTGAAGGCCTCGTAGCCCACAGTGCCTGTGATGTCCAGTCGCGGATAGAAGTGGGCCCGTGCGACCTGGATGTCGAGCCCGGCCGCCGACAGCTCGCGCTCGGCCTGACGGATGTCGGGTCGATTTTGCAGCAACTGCGAGGGAACGCCCGCCGCGAGCGCGTGGATGTTCAGATCGAAGAACCCCTGCGACGTCCGCTCGACCGGCTGCGGGTAGCGATTGAGCAGCAGGTTGATCTTGTTTTCGGCCTCGAGGATTTCCTGCTTGACGATCTGCGTCTCGCTCTGGTTCTTGCGAACCTCGGCCTGGAAACGCTGGACGGCAAGCGCCGTGTCGCGGCCGGCCGCTTTCTTGGCCTCGGAGATCTTCAAGCTTTGCTGTTGCAGCTCGATGGTTCGCGCCAGAGTCTGCAGCCGGTTGTCGAGTGCGGCAAGATTGTAGTAGTTCTCGGCAATCTCCATGACCAGATGGGTCACGAAGTAATTGCGGCGCTCGATGGTGGCGCAATAGCGCTGCTGTGCCGCGTCGCGGGCGTTCCGCAATTCTCTCCAGATATCGATCTGCCAGAAGAGGTTGATGCCTCCCATGAAATTGGGCAGCGGATCGGGAAAGTGCCTGTTGCCGGGATAGGTAAGTTCATCCTCGGCGGCGCCCTCCGGCGTGTACTTGCTGGGTTTCTCCAGCCCGGCGCTGGCCCCGCCCGTGATGAAGGGCAGGTACGCCCCTTGTCGCGCCAGCACATCGTTGCTGGCGATCTGCACTTCCTCGTCGAGAATCATCAGCTCGCGATTGCTGGCCAGGCCCTGGTCGATCAAAGCCAGAAGCAGCGGATCATTAAAAAACGCGTCGATCCGGAGCTGAGACGAGTTGTCCGAGCTGTTGGCTGCCGCGCCCGCCGCTCCATTGAAGGCGGCCGGCAGGTCGGGCTGCGACTGAGGCCCACGGAGATTCGGGATCGAGCAGGACGACAGTACCAGCAGCAGGCTGCTGCAGGCGATGGCTCTGGCGACTGCGTATTTCCCGCGCTTGCCGTTCGGAAATCTCATGGGAGACTACACAAGATGGAGGAAGAAGCGGAATGCAAGCGCGTGCCCCTCCCTCTACCTTCGACTGGCAGAGCGTACGGACTTTATCGGTTGTGCCGACAGCGCGAGACAAGTTGCGCGCGAACGAGCGAGAACGGGAGGAGAGGCTAGGGGCTAGGGGCTAGAGGCCAGAGGTCAGGGAAAGGCGAAATGCTTCGGCTTTCGCTAGCCCCTAGTGCTGCGTCAAGTCCAAGAATTAGGATGACCTGCATCGTAAGTCGTTCGCACTGGCGGACAAGCCGCCAGTGCCACCCAGAAATCTAGGTGTGACAGAGCACTAGTCTCCAGCCCCTAGCCTCTAGCTGTGTTCGACCAGCTCGGTCAGAGGCTCGTCCACCTCGTCGCCGAGGAGCTTGCGTCCGTCGGAGATCTTGGCGAACAAGTAATACAAGCCGGGAATGACCAGCACGCCCGCCATGGTGCCGATGAGCATTCCGCCGGCGGACGCCGTGCCGATCGTGCGGTTGCCAATCGCCCCTGCGCCCGTGGCGTAGACCAGCGGAACGAGACCCGCGACGAAGGCGAAGCTGGTCATGAGAATCGGCCGGAAGCGCGACCGTCCGCCTGCGACGGCGGCCTCGACGAGGGAAAGGCCCTCGCGCCGCTTTTGCACCGCGAATTCGACGATCAAGATCGCGTTCTTGCCGAGCTGACCGACCAGCATGACCATGCTGATCTGTGCGTAGACGTCGTTGGACAACCCCATCATTTGCAGGAACAGGAACGAACCGAAGATACCGACCGGCAGCGAGATAATGACGGCCAGCGGCAGCAGGAAACTTTCATACTGCCCCACCAGCACAAGATACACGAACAGGACGACGATCCCGAAGATGAAAAACGCCTGGTTTCCCTTCCGCGATTCGTCGTAAGAGATGCCCTCCCAGCCGATGCCGAAACCGTGCGGCAGCGTCTTGGCCACGTCATTGACGACGTTGATGGCCTGGCCGGAGCTGTACCCGGCCGACGGCGCTCCCTGAATGGCGGCGGAAGGATAGACGTTGAAGCGGGTGATCTCGTTCAAGCCCTGGTTCTTCTTGATCTGCATGAACGACGAGTAGGGGACCATTTGCCCGGCTTCGTTTTTGACGAACAGGTTTTTCAAATCCTCGGGGAACCGCCGGTATTCCGGCGCCGCCTGGACATACACCTTGTAGAACTGGCCGAAGCGGATGAAGCCTTGCTCGTACGTGCTGCCGATCATGATCGAGAGGTTGTCCATCGCCTTTTCGATCGACACGCCCTTCTGCATGGCGATGTCGTTGTCGATGACGAGCTCATACTGCGGATAGTCGGCGGCGAAGAACGTGAACAGGTTTTTCAGCTCTTTGCGTTTGGACAGGGCCTCCATGAAGCTGGCGGTGACCTCGCCCAGCCGCTTGTAGTCGCTCGAGTGGGTCTTATCCAAGAGACGCATGGCGAAACCGCCTGCCGCACCGAAACCGGGAACGGCAGGTGGCTCGAAGAACTCGAGCTTTACGTTGGCCATCGTGCTGCACTTTTTCTCCAGCTCGTCGATGATCTGCCGTGCGGTCAGCTTGCGCTGGGACCAGGACTTCAAATTGATGATGCAAGTCCCCGCGTTGGAGCCGCGGCCTTCGGTCAGCACCTC
Organism: uncultured Planctomycetaceae bacterium; assembly: GCA_963752185.1. Lineage (GTDB taxonomy): Bacteria > Planctomycetota > Planctomycetia > Planctomycetales > Planctomycetaceae > DASPSM01. The sequence goes on from CAVVXK010000002.1 coordinate 896,281, forward strand.
GTAGCCGGCGATGGAAGTGACCGAGGTGACCCCCTCGACCTCTTTGGCGATCTTCTGCAACTCTTGGGACTTGGCGTTCGTGTACTCGAGCGTCGAGCCGGGCGGCGTCTGGATAATCCCGTAGACAATGCCCTGGTCCTCGTTCGGAATAAACCCGGGCGGAAGTCCGATGTTCACCAGGTAAATGCCCGTGCTGAAACCGGCGATGACGAGCATGGTCAACACGCGGCGCGGGACGAGGCGGCGCAGGACCGCCGCATACCCCCCCGTGACCTTTTCCACGCCTCGGTCGAAAAGACGCAGGAAAATGCCGAAGGAATAGAGGATGCGGCCGAAGAAGCCGCGTTTCTCTTTCGGGTCCCTCAGGGGCTTGAGAATCATCGCGCAAAGGACCGGCGTGAGCGTGAGCGCGACCACGCCGGAGAGCACGATCGATGAGGCCATCGTGATGGCAAATTGGCGGTAGAAGACCCCGACGGGCCCGGTCATGAAGCACACCGGAACGAACACCGCCGTCATCACCAGGGTGATGGCGATGATCGCGCCGCTGATCTCGTGAATCACCTCCTTGGTGGCGAGATACGGAGAGAGATGTTTCTCGTGCATCTTCACGTGGACCGCTTCGACCACGACGATGGCGTTGTCGACCACGATCCCGATCGCCAGCACGAGCGCGTAGAGCGTAATCAGGTTGATCGACAGACCCAGCATCTGCATGAAGATGAAGGCGCCGACCAGCGAGACGGGAACCGCCAAAACCGGGATGACCGTGGAACGCAGATCGCCGAGAAACACGTAGACCACCAGAGAGACCAGAATGAACGCCTCGAGCAGGGTGTGCAGCACCTTTTCGATCGAGGCGTCCAAAAAGTTGGAAACGTCGTAGGCAAGTTCGTAGTCCATGCCGGGGGGGAACGTATCCTTCTTGATCTCTTCGAGAGTCTCCTTGATCTCCTTGATGAGGGCGGTGGCGTTGGAGCCGGGACTTTGCTTCAGAATGATCGAGGCCGCCGGATGGCCGTTGATGTCCGAGTAAATGTCGAAGAACTCCGAGCCCAGCTCGACGTCGGCGACGTCCTTGAGCCGGAGAATTTGCCCCTCGGGATTGGCCTTGAGAATGATGTTGGCATACTGTTCGGGCTTGTTGTAGCGCCCGACATAGGTCAGCACGTATTCGCGAGACTGCGACGTCATGCCCGTGGCCTGACCGAGCCGCCCGGGCGAACCGATCACGCTTTGCTCGGCGAGCGCCTTCATCACGTCTTCCGAGGAGATCCGGTAGGCCCGCATGCGGTCGGGCTTCAACCACACGCGCATCGCGTAGGAACGGTTGCCGAGATTTCGCGGAAGACCCATGCCCTGAATGCGCTTGAGCACGGGCATGATGTTGACGTTGGTGAAGTTGTAGAGAAATTTCTGGTCGGCGTTGGGATCCGTACTGTAGACGTTCACATACATCAACATGCTGGGGACGACCTGGCTGACGAGGATCCCCTCCCGCTGGACGAGGGGAGGGAGCCGGTTCATCATGATGTTGACCCGGTTTTGCACGTTGACGACGTTGATGCTCGGGTCGGTGCCCGGCTCGAAGAAGATGCGGATCGTGGCTTCGCCGGCGCTCGTGGCGTCGGAGACGATGTAACGCATGTTCTGCACGCCGTTGATCGATTGCTCGAGCGGAATCAGCACCGAGTCGACCAGAACGTTCGCGCTGGCGCCGGGATAAGCAACGGCGACCTCAACGGTCGGCGGCGCGATGGAGGGGAACTGCGCTGTCGGGAGGGTTTCAATTCCCAACAGCCCAAGGAACAGAAGAATAATCGAGATGACGATCGCCAACGCCGGGCGATGGAGAATATTTGTGAACATCGTGGTCAGGGGCCAGAGACTAGAGGCTGGAGGCTAGGGAAAACGCGCACCGTCTCGTATTCCCTAGCCTCTAGCCTCCAGCCCCCAGCCTCTAGTTCCTATTCCGCGTGATGTTTTTGGTCCGCCAAAACCTGTTCCGGACGGAGAAACTCGGCTTCCACCTTCTCGCCGTCTTTAACCTGTCGGATCCCCTCGAGCACGATCCTTTCGTCCGCGGCAAGTCCCTTCTTGATCACGAAGATGTCATCCTGTTCGTTTTGGATGGTGATCTCGCGCTGATGGACTACGCCCTCTTTGTCGACGACGAACACGTATTGCTTATCGAGAATCTCGAACGTCGCCCGCTGGGGGATGACGAGGGCGTTCTTGAGCGTTCGCTGGATCAACACGTTGCCGGTCTGACCGTGCCGCAACAGGCCCTCGGGGTTCGAGAAATCGGCGCGGAAGGGGATGTTCCCGGTCTCGTTGTTGAAATTGGCCTCGATCGCGCCGATCTTGCCGACCTGCGGGAACGTGCTGCCGTTGGCCAGCACGAGCTGGATTTTCTGCCCGTCTTTCCCCCAATCCGGATCGCCCATGTATTCGAGGTAGCGGGCTTCGGGGACGTTGAAATAGACCCACATCACGGCGTTATCCGACAAGCTGGTGAGGTCCTCCCCCTCCTTGATCAAGCTTCCCTGTCGTCGCTCGAGGCGATCGATGATGCCGTCGAAAGGTGCGCGAAGCTCCGTAAAGTTCAGCTCGGCCTGGGCCAGTTTCGCGGTGGCCTGGGCCTTGGAGAGTTTGGCCTGGTGCAGGGCCACCTCTTGCTGCGAAACGACGTTTTCGCTGAACAATTTCTGGGTGTTTTTGTACTCGATTTGCACGAGGTTGGCCTCGGCCTTCTCGGCGTCCCGCTTGGCCTCGTACAGAGTGGGCAGGATCTGAAACATCAGGTCGCCCTTTTTCACTGCCTGGCCTTCCCGGACGTGAACCTCGTCGAGGTATCCGTTGACAAAGGCGCACACATTGATGTGGCGCTGGGAACGGATCTGGCAAACGTATTGCTGCGTGACCACCACGTCCTTTGTCTTGGGACAGGTGACCGTGATCTTGTGATGCTCTTCTTGGGCCTGCTCCTCCTGTCCGTTGAGCTTGTTGCAGGCGGCGAGGGAGAGGGAACAGATTGCCAAGAGGACGAAGCGAATCGGTGGAACTTTCCTCGACATATTTGCTCTCTGGATGCCTTTCAGGCGTTGCACTGGATAACTTCCTTTTTTTTCAGGCGGAGCCCATCAAAGCACAAACAAGGCTCGATACGGATCTCAACAAAATCACGCTCAGCATCCGGACGCGTTTCAGGAAACGCGCACAGACACACAGTTTCTTTGGCAAGGAACTCGAAAAGCGCGATCGAGGAGTACTGGCAGGTTTAGATCACTGACCGAGCGGGATTCGGCAAGTGCGGCGAATCCATCGGCAGCGGGCGGCATCCCAAAGCGCTGGGATTCATGCGGACGCTGGCCTCAGCAGCGAAGTGGGAAAACGAGGCAAGACACGGTCCTGCCGCCTGTGGACCGGCAGGCCGCCGAAACCAGCAACGACTGCATGGTTCGCGACCTGCGTGAGATTTCCTTCAGGGCCGAGTAACGCGCCATCAATGCCTGAGCATCGCGAATTTCCGCGACCGGCGTCACTCGATGCGCTCGCGCGGGCCGATGTCGCGTCGAGTGAATACCGGAGACACTGTCCACGCTGCCCGCAATACGAAACAGCGGCAACGTGATCGCCACGGCGACCACGGCGGAAAGGATCAAACGAGGTCCTCTTGCCGTCATAACAAGCCCCGAATCACTTCTGACGTAGTCTAGGAATGAAGCGGAAAAAATCAAGCCGTTCTCCATTAAAGAATCGCTAAGAGGCGCGCCTCCTGAACATGTGATGACGCAACAACTTCAGATCAATTGGCATGGCTTTGCTCACGGCAGCAAATTCGCGAACAGGAGGAGTACAAGAAAGGCACACGAAGAACACGAATAGCCCATGTTGAGCAAAAAACGGGGACTGGTGTTGGGCTCCGATCCACCTTCGAGGACTCTGCGGCGGGAGATGACCTTGTGGTGCAGGCGTCCCGCCTGCATGCCGCTATTCGAGCGGCCCAATGCCGCCGCAGCCGGGACGGCCGCACCACAAACGGGGCGCCCGTCCCAGAATCGCGGTCGGTGATTTAGAACATTCCACCGCCGCCCATGCCTCCCATTCCGCCACCGCCCATACCACCACCCATGCCGCCTCCCATTCCGCCACCGCCCATGCCGCCGCTCATTCCGCCTCCCGTTCCGCCTCGACCGCCCCCTCCCATTCGCGACATCATCTGCAACTGCTGCGGGCCGAGGACCAGGTCGCCAACCGGATACATGCGGATGCTCAGCTTCGTGTTGGCCGACTCGACGGTGGTGATCTTCATCACCTCGTCTTCAATGACGTACGTCAGTGGCGAACTCCCCTGCTCCAGCAGCAGCTTCAGCATGTTGCGGAGTTTCATACCCGAATAGGGCATCTTCACTTCGGCCGAAGTGTCGACGCTCGCATCTTCGAGCACCTTCGTGTCCAACAGGACCGGAATCTGATACCGCTGGGCGATGAAATCGATGGCGTCCTTCAGCGGCTCGGGCTCGATGCTGAAATCGACCGTCTGATCGAGCGCCTCGCTGATCCGCCGTTCGACAGGACTTTCCACCCGCAGATCGGTCTGCGCCCACTTCTTGCGGCGTTCCGTCAGCGCCCGCCAGACTTGGGCGTTCGGCCATTCGATGGGCGGTTCGTCCGGGAACGGGACGTGTGACAATTCGACCATGTACAGCGTTTCCAGCACGCGGTCGGCACGCAGGTTCCGCAAGCGGTAGGCCTTGTTGATCTGGCCGCCCATTTCCGAGTTGTACAGAGCCTGAGTCGCCGGTCCGTTGCCCGGATTCAAATGCAGCGCTTCACGAGCCACCGACTCCGCCTGTTCGTAGGCGTTGTCGTCGCCGTGGACCGCCTGCACCAGCAGGGCCCGCACCTGGTCGATCAATTCGGTGAGGCGTCGTTCTTGCAGAGACATCTGCTCGAGCGACTTACGACGCGCTTCGACCTGCGCCAGCCGCTCGGCATTCAAGACTTTCTCGACCGTCGTGCGTTCCTTGATGCTCCTCAACTCGTGGATCGTGTTCGTCAACCGCCTGAGCAACTGATCGCGAACCTGCGGCTCGACATCGGAGGCAACGCTCACGGCCCCATCCATGCGTTTCAAATCGACGATGGCCGAATCGGGATCTTCCAATCCTTTGCGACGCGCGTCGGCGATCGCGTTGTCGACTTCCTGCGTCAACTGCTGCCCACGAACGGCCATCATGTGTTGATATCGCGCGACCGGACTCTCCTGCGGCGGTCCCACGCGCTTCTCCAACGGCGCCGATCCGCCGCCGGGTCCCGGAAAAGCGGGAACTGGCGGAGCCGGAGTGTTCGCGGCTGTGGCGATTGCCGTCAGCCCAAAACCGGCGCCCCAAGCCAACACGACACCTGACAGATGACATCGAACTCGCGGCCCGCATCGCATGCTCATCAACTCCCGCAACTGAGGGTCCCGTAGTAGACCGTCCACTTCAAATTGGTGGATCAGTTGTCGCTCAACTCCCTATTTCTGGGTGCCACGCCCACGGCTCTGCGTGGGCGTGTCTTCGAACGTCAAACGGATTCGCACGCCCAAGCAAAGCCGTGGGCGTGGCACCCGATCCACCAATTTGAACTGGACGCACTACTACCTCGATGACATCGAGTCCCAATCCTTCAACACACTTCTCGACGGCATTGGATTTTAGATCAATCTTTGTCCGGAGATAAATCGAATCTTTCCATTTGATACATAGAAAATTTCGATGTATTCTCGAGGCATGGCATGGCTCAATTACCACCACTTGCTCTATTTCTGGACCGTCGCCGAGGAAGGCACGATTGCGCGGGCCAGCGCGCGGCTCGGCCTGACGCAGCCCACGATCAGCGGCCAATTGCGATCGCTGGAACGAAGCCTGGGCAAGAAACTGTTTGAGCGCTCCGGCAGAAATCTTGTCCTCTCCGAAGCCGGCCGGGTCGTCTACGGCTACGCGCGGCAAATTTTCACTCTCGGCCAAGAACTCCAGGAGACCCTCGACGGACGCACGCCCGGAAGCCCCCTGCGGCTCGTGGTCGGCGTCGCCGATACGATGCCAGAACTCGTCGTCTACCGACTGCTCGATCCGGCCCTCCGCCTGCCGGATCCGGTGCAGATCATCTGCGAATCCGGCAAGCCGGATGAGCTGCTCGCTCAACTGGCGCTCCATCAACTCGACGTCGTGCTGGTCGATGCCCCGGTCGGCCCGTTCGCGAGGGTCCGCGCCTTCAATCATCTGTTGGGCGAGTGCGGCGTCTCGTTCGTGGCGACCGCCAGGTTGGCCGCCGCCTACCGGAACAATTTCCCCCGCTCGCTCGAAGGAGCGCCGTTTTTATTGCCGCCGCACAATGCCGTGCTGCGCCGGTCGCTGGACCAGTGGTTTGCCACGGAAGGAATTCGTCCGAACGTTCGCGGCGAATTCACCGACCCGGCGTTGCTCAAGGTCTTCGGCGAAAAAGGCGTGGGCATCTTTGCCGTGCGGACCGCGGTCGAACGCGAAACGCTGAGTCAGTACAAGGTCAAACTTCTCGGCCGCATCGACTCGATCCGCGAGCGGTTCTACGCCATTTCACTCGAGCGACAAATCAAGCATCCCGCCGTGGTGGCCATCACGGAAGCGGCCCGCGGGAAACTCTTCGCTGAGAGGTGAGGCTCGCGGAGATCCGAAACCCGTCGAACGGGACCAGCCTGGCTTCGAAGCGGCGGGTTCCCTGCCCACGGCTTTGCGACGGCTTTGCGTGGGCATGCGAATCGGTTGGACGTTCCCGTTTTAATTTATGGGCATGCCCACGCCGAGCCGTGGGCATGGCACCCAGAAAAGAGAAGGGGTAGTGGATCGTCTATCTCAAAAAGGTGGATCTATCGCGGCGCTCCGGCTCTGCAATCGAATTCAACTCAGCCGGCTTCTGCATGATCTCCGCCACATTCTTCTTCGACGCGCGATCGCCGTGGCTCTCGCTCGACCCGTTTCTTCGATTCCGCTGACTTCGACATGTGGCCGAAGCGGGCTACGTAGCATTCAATGCAAATCTGTACCACGAAGGCACGAAGACACCAAGAAAGACAAAAAAAGCAGTTCTCCGCAGATTTCGCAGAAGGACGCAGATTTTGAAATTCAAATCGGCGAAATCGGCGTCATCTGCGGATCTCTCTTGCCTTTCTTGGTGTCTCTCCGCCATGGGGGCGGAGTCAAAGCCACGTGCCTTTGTGGTGAAAAGTCTGCCTGGGATTCGTCCACCCACCAATTTGAACTGGACAGACTACTACGTCTCTGTCGATCACAAGTAGACGGTCCACGACTTTATTTAGGCAAACCGGCACGCCTCATCAAACTCGAGCCGTGGCGAGCGTGGAAAGAGCTTCGTCGCATCTCCGTGGCCGAGGTTGCAGAGGAAGTTCGATTTCACCGTCGTGCCGGCAAAGAATGCCGCGTCGACCTTGGCGTTATCGAAGCCCGACATGGGTCCGCAATCGAGGCCCAGCGAGCGGGCGGCCAGCATGAAGTAAGCCCCCTGCAGGGAGCTGTTCCGTACGCGCCATAGCCTCGAGCACATTTTGCGGCAGGTCCTTGAACCACGATTTCGCGTCGGCGTGCGGGAAGAGTTTCGGCAACTCTTCGAAGAAATTAATCTCCATGCCCAAGATCGCGGTCACCGGCGCCGCCATCGTCTTGTCCGCGTTTCCCGCGCCAGCGCTGGTTTGAGCCGCTCCTTCCCTTCCCGCGACTTCACAAACACGATCCGCAGAGGACTCATGTTCGCCGAGGTCGGTCCCAGCTTGGCCAGGTCGTAAGCCTCTTTCAAAATGGCATCGTCGACCGGCTGATTCAGCCACGCCGAATGCGTTCTCGCCTTACGGAAGATGAGATCCAACGCCTCGTTATTTGTCGCCATCTGCAATGCTCCTGGAAGCGATCGGCTTCGGCCACGAATTGTGCCAACGTTTGTCGATCACGTCCAGGATCACCTCTGCGCGGCACGATCGGTCCCGGTTCCGGAGGAAGAAATCTCGGACTTCAATCCTCACGCCCTATCCAAGCCGATCGGTTTTTCGCGGGACAGACGTTCCGCGACGATTCCGCCGACGAACACGCTGGGAGCCATCAGGAACATGGCTGCCACCTGCGACCAGATCGCGCCTGCGCCGGGGCGGGAGACGAGCGAAGCGAACGCGCCGGCCGCGAGAATGACTCCCACAATCGCCGCGTGCAAAATGGGCCGCCGTCCCGCGATGCGCGCCGCAATCAATCCTCCCACGGCGGCGAACGCCATTCCGTAGAGGATCGCGCCCGCGGTAAACGGCAGATCCTGTTGAGCATGCGGATCGCGGCCGGCGGCGTGAAAGAGCACGACGGCCGACAACGCAAAGACGGCGTAACCGACAAACACACCGAGGATGCTTTGGGCGATTTTCAAGAGAACGACTCCGGACATTCAGGCCACGACCAGGAGGGACGCTGTATCTACCATGAATATATCCACAATGGACTGTCTGTCAATCCGGGCAGCGCTTGGACGCACGACCCTCTTACGCGGCGGATCCTCCAACGACCGCGCCTCGACCAGCCGCTCCGCGCGGCGGAATTTCAGTCTGCCGGACAACCGTTTCAGCGACTTCGGCTTTTTACTCAGCGAGGACATAAAGCCGAGGCCCGATGATCGCGTCATTCGATGGCTCGGCGCGAACGAAGCGGATTTCGTCGTCGATCCGAGCGTGCTGGGGGAACTGGCAATCGGGTTCCTGATTTTGCCGCACGTCGGCGTCAACGAGATAAGTCATCGGAAACTTGGCGGGATCAGGTAATCAGTGGACTGGCCGCGATCGGCCGGTTGGAACCAGCCCTTAACCGGACACGCGAGCAACAGCTCAACCAGCCCCTCATTGCGACGCTTTCGAGTGCGTCGTAGGAGATACTCTCCGTGATCGAGGCGTTCAATCTCAAATTCGTCGCCCGCCTCGATGCCGTCCTCGCGGCGGATTTCGGCGGGCACTACGATTTGGCCTTTGCTTGAGATTGTTGTCTTCATCTGATGTGAGATACCGTCTTAACTCAGGGAACTCAAACGGAAGTAGCCTCATTGCGCGGGCGAACCTCGATCCTATTCCGTAGCCATCCGTCCGGCGAGATCGGCAAAGTGCTGGCCAACGTGACGCGACAAACCGGCCTTTAGTTTCATCGCGACCGCCGCCAGGTCGAAGTCTGGCGCGTGCGGAAGATGGAGTAGGCCGCGGACTGCGCGAGCGTCCGAGACAGTCGGACTCACTCAAACATCCGGCAAGGCTCCGTCCTTGAATAAGATGGAACCGGCCGTGAAAGCCCAGTGATCGCTGTCGAGGGGAACTCCCTCTAGCTCGGTCTTATTCCTAATTACCTGCTCACCAGTACGTTCTTTGGCGTCGTGCCAAAGTTCGATCAATCCGTCGGCATGATCGGAATTGACAAGATGGAAGGCCAGCGAACTTCCGCGCAATTCCTTTGAGCTGTTGAACGGTAAGGTTTTCAGATGGTCAGGCGTGAGTGCAGTTAAGGTGAGTCCCTTCGGACCAACTCGAATTGAATTGATCAACGTGGCAATACTTCGAGTCTCATAACGAAACTGGGCTTTCGCTATAAACCACAGGAGTGATCGCGGGACTCGATCGCACGCACCAAAGCGACGGCGAAGGCGCTCCATGGCAATGACGACTTTGTCGGGAATCGCATCGCTATCAAAAAGCGACGGCACCTCAATTACACCGCCGTTGATTCGGGAAAAAAGATCAATCAGCTTGTCGTCGTCTTGCACACTTCCCTTCGCATTTGACATTTCGTGCGCGTGATTAAGTTTCGTGGGAAGAGTGGGCCGGCTTCCCGCCAGGAAGAAGATGCTTCTGCCCAGGCGCAAGTCGCGGTTTAGCACGTCCAATTGCCCGTCCCACAACAGCGGCAGCAGCAGAGGGTAATGGGCGTCTCGACTGTCAAACTCGTCCAAAAAGATCAGTGGCAACTTGCGATCGACGACAATATTGCGTGCGGCATCAATGACCCTCGCCAAATCATCTTTGGCCTGCATCGTGGCCATATTGAACGACGCATAGTCAACGTTCGCTTTTGTGATACGTTGACCAATTGACCGCACCAACTGGCTCTTGCCCGAGCCTGGAGTCGCCAGAAGCAAAAAGGTCAGGGGCCGTCCCAATGAGTCGTCAGCCACATACTCACTGATGATTTGAATCACCTCGAAGATGCGCTGTGCATGTTTGAAATTGAGCGTCGCATATTCATCCAACAAGCGTCGGCTTGCATAGGAATAGACAAGGATCGCCCTGCTAAGCCGGTCATCGGGTGTTTTGCGATCGATGCCAGCGGTAATCTGCCTCCTCAGCTTTTCGAACCGCGGTCCAAGCTCGCTCGATCTGACTTCCTCACCAAGCTTCCATCTAAAGGTCTCTTCGAATTCGGCAATTAGTCTGGCCTGCTCGGCAGCCGGAGCCGATTCGCCACCGTTTGATGAGTTCTCGGAGTGAGTTTCATCCAGCATGTCCGTCGCGCCCCGCCTTAGAATAAGGATTACACTAAGGCCCAAAGATTGCAGACGCAAGCGACCTCGCAGTCCTTACAGTGGATCGCATACAGTCACTGTAGTGCATCTTCATTGGGCGTCTTATGGGTTACAAGGCGATGTGCCAATCATCGCTCGCCGGCTGCGCGTGCCCTGATGTCATAGAGTGTAAGCGCGGAGACTCTTCAGCTCAGCGAAACGATTGAGAGTGCACACCGCGTTGATCGCGCGGTTATCGCGAGATTTGCCGAAGACTCTGCGATGCGAATCAGGAAGCGCCGCGCCAATTCGACGGCTTGGGAGTGGATCAAGTCGGCTTGACGGGTCTGGACGACCGGTTCGGCTTGCGCGTCAATGAACGATTACGCGCTGGCTTTCTGATCACGTAAAAGCAGGATCGCTTCCAAACGAGCGCGCGTGCCAGCCTCTTCCCAGGCCTGTTCAATGTGCTCAGGCTTGATCGCCACCTCAGTGGCCTCGTCAGCCTGTTGCTCGAGGGCAAGAGTCCCTGCGCGGCCCGTAAGGACCATGTGCATCGTGACGAGACGGCGGGTGAGAAACTGATACGGCTCTTCGGGAAAATTGCCAACAGTCGGGCCCGCGGGCACAGGCTGATCTAATCCCGTCTCAACGATTCGTTTGAGCGCCTCGCGGACATGATGAATCGTCACTTCGGCAGCGTGCTCCGAGGTTGCCTGCTCTGTGGCGAGTCGCATCACGCGAAAACGCAAATCAGTCAGCTTTCGCTCGAGCGTGAAATATGCCTCGCGCGAGATCTGTAGGGTGGGCTTGACGGCAGTCATGGACAAATGAGTGAGCCCTCCCGGTCTTCGGTCGAGTGAATTCGCCGTAGAGAACGCGGTGTTCCTTGGAAAAAGTCGACCCGACAGTCTAATTTCTTCAACCGCTTCGTACCAGACCCGTTGTCTTGTGTATCTTCTCGGATCTACGTTGTCATTATACGTACGGTTGGAATAACGGTGAGAATACGTCGAGAATCTCCTTGGTCACCTTGAGGCGCGGCACGATGTCGGCTTGCTCATTAGGGTCATTCCAGCTTCCCAGGTCGAGAAGCCAGATGCCAACGAGCCGCCCGTCCAAAGTCCAAGGCTGCAAATAAATTAGACCATTCCGGGAGGCTCGCAAAGCGGCGAGGCAATGCGGCGGAAGGTACCGGTCCAGCCAAGCGTCTTTGAGGTGGAACTTCGCCGCAATGGGACATCCGTCGGTCAGGGCAAAGATGGCCTGAGAAGAGCACTCCACGTCGGGCCCGTCTAATACCCGATTGTTTTCCGACAATCGATCCAATTTCCCCCTCTCTTCCCAAATCTGTTTGGTCAGGCAAGGCGCGTCGAGGGGGAGGTGGAGGGGTCCTCGGACCACAAGTTCATCGTACAACGCGTCTGCGATAGGCGGATAATTTCGACGCACCAGGGCCAAAAGCTGGTCTGGCGAAAACACCTCCTGGGAGATTGCATCTTGCACTTTGTTCGCCCATCCGGGCGAGCAATCGCCCCCATGAGCGTGCTCGCACACGAGCGCGCCTGTTGGGGAGGGGAGCAGACACGCGATGCGATTGAAACCGCTTCCCAGGTGGCTGGTGATAAACGCGGCGAGGTGGTAAATGGCCTGAGGCCGTCGTCCCTGGTTTAAGTCCACTTTGACTTGCGTAAGCGTACTATGAAGCGAAGTTTGGGCGGCGACGGACGTCCAAATGGCGTTCCGTCGACGCTCCTCGCGCTTCCCGTCAAGCCATTGTTTCACTTCGCGGTACGCAATGCGAAAAATGTCATCGTCCGGCACCGTTCCGTCTACGATGACGGCCTTCAAAAACCCGACGTAATCGTCTCCCGACTTCAGGCGCACCTGGCCGTGCCATTTCCCATTGGCCAGAAAACCAGGATGTCGCGAGTCCGATCCGTCCGGCATCCAACGACCAAGCACGGGCCATTGCTCGTTGGCAGGAAGCAGTCGAGTGAAATTGAGCGTTGGGAGAGACTCAACCTCGTGTGACGACAGGCCCGTACCGTTATAGGGCTCAAATGTCGAATCTCGTGTCCCATGGACCGGATTGAGCCGGAAACAATAGCATCGGGCGCGCAAGAAACTTCGCCGAAAAACGCAAGACGACATTCGCGACAAGCGCCGGGTCGTGCCAGAATTCGCCGAAGTCGAGACCGCCTTTGTCGCCGTCGAAGCTGTCGATCCGATAGACGGGCATTGTGCACCAAATGCACGGGCGTGAATGGTTCGGTTTGCGATGTTACTGACAATTTGCAATGCTTTCAATCGCCTCTATGTCATGGAAAACCAGCACCGCCGCAACGCACATCCTCGATTCCAATTCGGCCGACGGATCATATAGAAGTCGCGACAAGCCCGACTGACTGCTTATAAGCGGCCGCAAATCGGCGATCGAATGCAAGAAACAGAGAGGCTGACGCCAATTATCGAGCTGGCCAAGGAAAGGCAAAGTGGCCGCAGTTTTTTTTCTGAAAAACCGGGCACGTTGTTTTCGACGGTCCTATTGTCACCTCAGGCGAGCGCGCGCCTCTGAAACTGCTCTTCGGGAACCGAGCGGCGGCTGCTAGAATAAGGCTATGTCGCGGAGTTGAGCGCCACGGTTGGCGAAGGCCGTTGCCGACGGTGCCCTCCCGATTCTTTGTTCCGTTGCCCGCCTGGCGAGCGGAGTTTTCAGCGGTGATCGCGTGAGTCGCGTTGCACGCGTGCGTTGCTGCGCGCGTCCGTTGCTGTGCGCGGTTGCCGCGGGGGTTTCAGTCGATGCGCTTGCAGCTTGTGGATGAGATTGTCGGCTCGTTTGAGCGGGAGCGGTCGCGGACGGCGGTGTTGATGGCGCAAGAGTCGGACCGGCGGATCGCTCACGAGGAGTTTCGCCGGTCGTGGCACAAGGTGTATGCCGGCGTGGTGGAGTTCACGCCGGACGCCGTCGAGCGAATCGTGCGGCGGATGTTGCGGCTGGCCCGGTTCATTCGCGTGCGGTATTGGGACTTCGCGATTGCCGAGCGGTTGACTGCCGAGCAGGATTTTTACACCGAGGTGGCCGTGCGGCTGTTGGCACATGCCTGCGCGCGGAATCCCGCCCAGTTGCGGTTTTGTCTGGTTCGCAGCCGGGTGCTGTTTCCCACGGTCGCCCGGCGGCATGAGGAGTTGTTCGACGAGATTGAATTGCGCATGTCGATCGGCCTGCGGCCCACGCCGGCCCTCTCGCAGGCCGAAATGGCGCGGGTGCTGGATGTGACCTACGACGCCTTTCGCGGCGATGTGCGCGGGGGCCGCTGGCAGGCCGTGGCGGAGGACCGGGTGCGCAACAGCGCCGCCGACGCTGGAAGCACACGGTACCCGAACAGCACGCGGCGGCACTCAAGCGGATTCGGCGGCGGATGCCCGAGCGGGTTTGGGCCGATCTGCCGTTCGAGACGCGCGAGGCGATCACTCGCGTTCGGAGATCTTATTAGATGACGAACTCGCTGGGCCTGCTCGCTCGTGACCGTCTCGCATCGCTCAGCCGCTCGACAAAACCTGGTCTCGATTTCGCCAAAAATCCGGCAACCTGGTCCAGATTGAACCAAGAGATTCCGAACCTGGCGAAGGGTCGACCAGGTTCGGCAAAACCTGGTGTCGTGCTGATGCGGCCTCTCGGTTCCAACTGCCGTGCGCGGGCCGTCATCGGTGGAATTTGCAGTCGGTTGGGCAAGCCGAGTTTTCCGGCGGCTCGCCTTTTATTCGCTCAAATTCTGGCGGGAATTTTCGCGGGTTTAGAGCGTCCGCAGGAAGGCGACGAGGTCGGCCACTTCGTCGGTCGGCAGTTCCCGATTGGCCGGGTGCCGATGGATTTGGAACACCTCGGCAAGAGACCCCGCCCGGCCATCGTGAAACAGGGCCGTGCGCTGGCCCACGCCGCGAAGCGAAGGGGGATTGAAGTCGTGGTTGCCCAGTTCGTCCTTGAGGCCCACGTCGTAAGTTTTGGGCGACGTGTAGGTCGGCGGCACGTGGCAACGGTCGCAGGCGTGCCGCTTGAAGACCGCTCGGCCTCTTTCGATGGCTGCTTGCTGGCTGGAAGCAGTCGGGGAACCAATCGGCGGCGCCGGTTTGAGGGTCTTCAGATATTCGGTCAAATCGCGGACTTGTTCGGGCGAAATCGCTTTGGCGTGCATGGTGGTTTTCACCGATTTTTGCACCTGCTCGCCCAGATCGTGCATGCTTCCGTTCCATGCCCACGGGGCGGTCTCCGCGACGCCGCCGAGGCCGGGAATTCGTTTCGGAGCACCGAACGAACTGTCGCCGAGAGTGTCGCTCAACTGATCGGGGCTGTGGCCGTCGCTGTGGCAACTGTTGCAGCTCATCCAGTTTTCGTTCGAGAGGTGCGCGTTGAAAAACAGCCGCTCGCCCCGATCGGCGGCCGACAAGGCAGGCTGGGGACCGAGCGAAATGCGGCGGATCGACTTGTCGTTGCCGGCCAACAGGTCTTTGGTCCGGATCACGTCGATCGCGTCGCCGAACGTGTCGGCGGCATAAATCTCCGCGCCGTCGCTGCTGAGAGCGAGCGCCGTCGGCCGCACGCCCGTATGCAGCCGATGCAGCTCGCCCTTTTCCAAGTGCCCGCCGGCGACTTCACCCACCCCAGCAAGCGCCATGTAAGCGGTGCCGTCTTTTGCGAGCACGAGCGACGCGGGATCGCCGGCTCCGTTGCCGACGTCGCCCACTTGGAAGAGCCGGCTGTGCGACAAGATGTCCGCGTTTGGAGCCGAAAGGGAGTCGCGATCGAGCGAGCGAACGACATTGGAGACGACCGAGCCCCAGTGAATGTCCTCGGTCGTGCTGTAAGCCAGCCGGTTGAGAGTCTGATGCGAGAGAAAGAGTCGGCGACCGTCCGCGCTCCAGGCCATTCCGCGAATGTTGTGACCGGGAATCGTTTTGACCGTTTGAACTTCGTCGCGCGAAGTGTCGACGACGGCCAGTCTACCGCCGAAGGCGTCCGCCACGACGAGGGTTTTGCCGTCGGGACTCAGCGCCTCTTGGCGAGGCGGGAATGTCAGCGGGATGGTTCTTTTGAGTTTCAGTTGCAGCGATCCGTCCGAGCGGCGATCGAGATCGACAACCGTCAGGCACCGCGACCACTGCGAGGCAACGAAGCACTTCCTCCCTTCTCGGTCGACGCGGACCGTCACAGGATTGGGGCCGACTCCCAGAGATTCGACGTCCTGGAGCCTGTTCTTGCGAAATGACAACAGATGCAGCCGATTGGCTTCCCCGTCCACGGCCAGGAACATGTCGGTCGGCCCCTCGATCGCCACGAGATCCGACAGCGATTTGCCGACCGGAACCTCGGCCAAAACCCGCGTGCGGAACAGCGAAAGGGGAGCCATTCGCAGCTCGACGACGGAAATTGTCCCCGAGCGACGGTTCGCGACGAGCAGAATTCTTCCGCCCTCAGCCGGTGCAATCGCGACCGGTTGGCGGAGCTTCGCTTCCGGAATAAAAGGCGGCCGCGGAGTCGGCAGTCGGTCGGCTGTCCTGACGAACGGTGACGCAGAAATCCAAAGGAGGACCGCAACAACGCCGACTCTCAAGGCGCGCCTGATCGAGGCCGTCGGGGCAAAAAACATGTGGGATCGCGTCCGACTACTTCTTGCTATCCGCCGCAGGCTTCAACTGACGCACGAGCTCGGCAATGGCCGCGTTGACGGTCGCCGGATCGCCATCGATGTTTCCGTCTTTCTTGGCCGCGGGTTGTCCGTCTTTTTTGGCCGCGGTCGCGGGATCCTTTTTCTTTGCTTTGGTCGCCCCATCGGCAGCGCCATCGTTCGCACGTGGAGTGCGCTCGACATGAATGTCCGGTGTGACGTGCCACGCCCGGGAAACGTACTGCGCCACCGCCATCACCGTCCCCGCCGTCTCCGTCTCCATCGCCGTCTCCATCGGCCTTCTTCGCTTGAGCCTGGTCGGGTCGTGCCCAGGCGGCTGTTGCCAGCATCAGGATTTCCTCGCTGCCGGGAACGGAGACGGCGCTCGTGATCAAGTTTGCCCCGTGCGTCGTCTGCCCCACAATGACGGCCCGGCGTTTGGCCGGCTCCTTGGGGTTGGCATCCTGCAACGCGGCAGCGACCCACTCGGCCGCCCCGCTCGTCCCCTTGTTGACCAGGATGGCCAGAGGCAGGTCGCGGAACAGCGTTTCGCGATCCGCGGTAAACTCCTGCACCCGTTCACGCGTCCGCAGCTTGCCGATCGCCTTGCCGTCAAGCAAGCTGTCGGCGACCAAAACGGCCGAGTGGTAACTCTCGGGGCCGAGGTCGGCGACATTTCGCAAGTCGAGGATCACCGCCTTCGCGCCGGCATTTTGCAGCTTGGTTTCCCACGCCCGCAGCTCCTGCGCGGTGCTGGCCGACACGCGATCGAGCTGCAGCCACGCGATCCGCGGCGAGTCTGGCAACTTGACGTTGGATTCGGATTTTCCTTCGTGAACCGAGCGAAACGTGACGGGCATGCGGACGAACGTGATTGTTCTGGTCTCTTTGGAATCCGGTCGCCCCAACAGGAGCGTGACTTTGGAGCCCTCGACACCGCGGAGGCGTTCCACGAAGTCTCGCAGGTTCATCTTCTCGCGGGAAACTGGCTCCTGATCGATCGCCTCAACCAGGTCTCCTTCGTGCATGCCCCCCAGTTCCGCCGAGCCGCCTTCGATGAGTTTCCGGATGGAGGGATATTGGTCCGTGTCCTGCCAAGCGACGGCAATACCCAGTCCGACATAGCGATTGGCCTGAATCTGGCTTTGGGCACGGGCCTCCTTGGCCGAAACGAGCTGGGTCTGCCCCGGCACAGTTTGGAAAAGGCCCGCCAAAAAAGCGTCTTCCGGCTCAATCCGCGCGCCCTTTTTCACCGGCTCGTTTGGCTTGGGCCCTGGGAAACTCGTGGGCCAGATTTGGTTGAGCAGCGAACTCAATTCTTCGACGGTTCTGACTTCGGAGACTTTGCGGCTGAGTGTTGGAAGCGGCTCGCTCTTCGCCGCCCCAAACAATCCGCGAATGCCGCCGAGAATCATTTCCTGTCGCGTGGGCGGGTCGATGTGATTTTCGAGAACGAGATCGGTGAACATGAACACGCGGTGGGCAAAGGCGTCGTGGTTGGCCGTCGCCGGAGGCGGCGAACTCCGCTCGGCACTTTCGCCGCGGGTGGTTGCCTGCAAAAGCGCGCTGATCGTGATGCCAACGATAGCGAGTACTCGAGTCGTTCGCGGACGCATGCTAGTTGCTCCGTTTTGAAGAAGCTTTAAGTCTTCGGGTTTCGACCGATGCCAGAAGTGCGTGGATGTTCGTCGACGACGCGCGATTCGACCGGAATCTTGCGTGACACGTTCGCCGACTGTTGCAAAGCATTCTTTTGCCGCGGCAGGAGCGCGGTTTTTGGTGTTTCAGCCGAAGGCGCGGCGGCCGGTTTGGGCTGGGGTTTGCTTTCCGTCACAACTTGCGGGGGCGGCGCGGTGGTCGCGGCGTTTTCGGGCCGGAAGGTAAACGCCGCGAAGAACGCGACAGCCAGCAGAGCGACGGAAGAGAGCGACAGTTGCACAAGGAACCGCGTTCGCTTCAGGCGGGCGATCGTCGTGAAGCGACCGGCGAGAACGGACACGTCGCCGAATTCCTCGAGTGCCTGCAAGACGGCCTGGTCTCGCGGAACGCCCGCGCCGGCCAATTCGCGGAGGCGTTCTTCGAGATGATCCCGCAACTCGTCGGAAATTTGCACGCGCTGCCGGCTCGTCAATCCATTCGAGCGGCAGAGTCGTTTCAGATAGAAGTCAAATTCCTGTTCGGACATCGTCAGTCTCTCAGCGAGTTCCGGACATGAAGTTTTTGGGAATCAGCCGAAGATCAAGCCGGGGCCGGTCGCAATTCGGGAACGGAGTGCAGCAGGGACCGAATGCACTCCGCGTAAGCCATCCACTGGCCGGCCTGCGAATCGAGGCGGGCCCGGCCCGACTTGGTGATTTCGTACCATTTCCGCTTGCGACCGGTCGATTCATCCCAGTGGCTGCGGATCAGTTTTTCGGATTCGAGCCGATGCAAGAGCGGGTAAAGCGTGCCCGCGGGCAACGGCACACGTCCGTCGGTCGCTTCCCGCAATTTCTGTTGCAGCGAATAGCCGTACTGGCGCTCTTGAATCAGCACCGAGAGGACCATCAGGTCCAGGCTTCCACGCATGAGTTCGGCACTAAATCGGTCCATTACTTGGAGTCTCCCGGAAACGGGGCTCACATAAACAGCACGACTATGTATAGCCATGCGATAGTATCAACGCAAGCGCAATTCCGGCCCGACGCCGCGAATTTTGAACTTTGTCTCGCTGAGAGAGCCACCTTGATCGCGCTTCACGTTCCGGCTTCTCTGTTGTCTACAGAGCGTCCGGATCGCCAGACGAGGTCAAAGTCCCCCGGGACTTGCCGTTTTGGGCGTGTTGGCGACCGGAGCGCTCTGCGCATTGTCGAAGGTCGCAAAGGCGCCTTCCTTTCGCATGCGGCGGAGGTCAGCCAGGATCCGCTTGATTTGCTCGTGCACGATTGGGTTCTGATTGACCACGAGGAGGCCGCCGATTTCAGTGATCTTCGGGCCGGCCCCATTCTCGCCCTCCCAATCCTCGGCATCGCCGGCGTATTTGATGACGCGGATGAGGGGTATCTCGTCTTGAAGACAGGGCGTTTTCGCCGGGCGCTCCGCCTTCTTGTTTTTGCCAGGACCGCCGGAGCCGCCGCCAAACTGTCGCGCAATATTTGTGGAATCGCGAAGGGTGCTGAACTTTCCGCTCCCTTCCGCAGCGACCGCCGGTTGCGTTGGTTGGGAATGTGCAGTGATGGCGGCCCCAGGATACAAGGATTTCAGATGGATCAAGTCGCGGCAATCGTAAACGACGACGTAGCTATGCTGGCGAATCTGTTCCACTGTCGAAATCCGCAAGATGTCGTCTTCGATGGCGTAGCTCAAAGGCTGTGCCGCTTGTTCGAGGAGCAGCTTCAGCAAATTGCGAAGCTTCATCCCCGAGTACGGCATCTTGACTTCGGCCGACGTGTCGACAGCAGCATCTTCCAGCACCTTCGTGTCCAAGAGGACCGGAATCTGGTATCGCTGGGCGATGAAATCAAGCGCGTCCTTGAGAGGCTCAGGCTCGATGGCGAAATCGACCGTCTGATCGAGGGCTTCTTCGATCTTCGGATGCTGACCGATATCGGAGCTCAGCGGATGTTCGGCGGCGACGAGCGTTTCGGCTTTCGTTTTTTGTGGGGCATTGTGGTCTCGTTGTCCAGGTTTGCCCCGCGTCGCCGAGATTTGCGCTTTCGTCGTCTTCGCGGCTGATTTCGACTGCGGATTGTTTTCCGCAAAGACTCGAGGTGGCCCTTGGACCGCGCGATTCTCGGGCCAGAATGCAAACGCCACAACTAACGCGACGACGAGCAGAGCGACCGAACTGAGCGAGATGCGCATGAGGGAACCTCCTTCGTTTCTGACGGGCAATTGTGGTGACGTGACCAGCCAGAACGGCGGCGTCGAATTCGGCGAGCACCTGCAAAACACCTTGGTCCGCGGAACGCCCGTGCCAGCCAGTCCCTCGCGATCTTATCACAATCAAGCAAAAAATTGGCAGCGCGTTAACAAATTCAACTTTTCGGACGGAGACCCGCGCAGGGAGGCTCTGCAGCGGAGTGTCGTGCGATACCAAGAAAAACCGTCGAAAAAAAGACTGCCGCTCGGCGTTACGGGACTCGCTTCTTGCCCCGTGTCCGTTCCTGAGGAACGATGTTTCGCATTTTCTTCCGCAAGTGGGGAAGTTTGGTTGCCGGCTTGCGAACGGCGGGACGTCCTTTATGCGCCATGGAACGGGCTCCGGGTTGGTGGCAAGCGCAACGATCGCACCTCGACGAACGGGATGCAAGCGAAGCCTGACCGCCGGCGCCCCGTCGGGCGACCCGTCCAACTTACGGAGAATGCTGCGCCAGCCGCTCGGCGTGGGGGAATGCGGACGGCGGAAGAATGGCGCGGGCCGAGGTTCGGTGCCCGTTTCGATCCAGGGCAACCACTGAAACAATGATGGGCACCGAGCAGTCGGTCAGTCGTGCCGCGGGAAGAAAGTATTCGTGGGATTTTGACGGGGCTGTCTCCGCTGCCGGCTTTGAGGTCCGACTTTCGATTGGCTTCAAGTCGGCGCCCGCGAAACAAATCGAAGCCCGCGTCTCGCCACTATTCTGTTCGGCCGAGATCTGTGCCACGGTCAAATCGGAATCAGCGGGGAAGTGGACCACCACGTGCACGATTTTGTCGCTGGTGCCTGCCGGCTTTGCGCGAAGGGCGTTCGCGGCCATTTCAACATCGATCTTCGGCGATCGAAAATCGTCTTCGAAGCGGACGACGGAAGCCAAGAGCCTGGAACCGTTGCTTCCTTGGAGGCGAATTCGTCTTGTTCCCGGCGCGTCACTGGCGACAAGTTCGAGATAGGCCGCGGAAGTTCCGCGCAGGTCGATCGGTTTCTGTTCTGTATCAACGTTCCAAAGCTGCCTTTGGGGGCCCGCGAATCCCCACTCGCCCAGCGATCCGTATAAATCAAGGGGCGCCAATTCCGGTTCGGGCGATTCACCGCTCCGAACGGGCGATGCAGCCGGCTGCCAACCCGCCTCAGCGAGCCACAACGTCCAAGCGCGAAAAATCTCCTCAAACGAGTGTCCCGTCGCCAGTTCGAGATTTTGGGTGCCGCGGCACGGGTTGGCGATCAATCGGGTAAGCGTCTGGGCGCCAAATCGTTCAACGCAAAATCGCAGAAAGAGGTAGGTCGCCCCTCGGCAACCGTGGCAGCGCCAAAGGCCGGCTCGGTAATAATCGCTCACGACGAGCGGATAGGCCGACGGCTCATTCAAGAACCGTGCGATGCGATAGTCGAGATTCGACCAGCCGCCGCCGAAAAGGCTTTCGGCACAGTGGGCGATGGCTTCGTTCAGCCAGTCTTCCTCGTCCGGAAATTTAGGGAGACCTGTCGAGTCGGAGGTCCGGCGACTGAAACAGACGGCGTGCGCGTATTCATGGATCAACAGGGTCCGAAGATGGTCGCCGGGCGTAGTCATCGAGTTGATATACATCATGTCGCACCGATTGCTGAACGGCCGGTCGAGGCAGGATTGAAAATCGCTGCCGCGTACGAAGCCGCCGACCGAGGTGCGTCCCCCCTGCAAGCGGGCCAGCCACGGGCTGAGCAAAATTGCGAACCGGCCGTCGTGATCGACGTCTCGATAAGTCCCCAACAAACCGCCGAAACGGGGAATGATGTCGGTGTCGAAGAGCTCGACCACGCTCCGAACGAGTCCGGCGCCAGGCTGCTGGGGGCTTGCTGATCGTCGAGATAAACGCGCACATGGCGTCCCGCAGCGATGGCGTTGGCGCGAACCGTCACGTATTGCGCCGGGTCATCGAGCGTCCCGTCGGTGACATGGAGTGAGAAACGTCCGGCTCTGGGGCCCGAGTGGCGCATCTGCCGGCAGGCTCGAATCTCGCGAAACGGCGACCGGCTGGGCGCGACGCGATTCTCGGCCTTCACGGGTGCGGGCAAAGTGCTAAGCGTTGGAATCCGGTCAACTGGAACGAACCGAGCCGCGGGCACCTTCCGAGACGAGCAACCCAAGGCGCATCGGGACTCGGCCGAGCCTAAACTTCCAACGACGAGGAGATATCGTGTATTCGGTGCAAAATTGAGGTCGAATTCCGCCCGTTCCTCCTGGAACGGCACCGAAAAATGGACCAATGCCGGTAGCGGGGCGGTCGACTTTTCACCGACTTGTGCCTGGGATCGAAAGGGTCGTCCTCGCCAGAAAATCAGCAAGGCGAACGCAGCAACCGCAACGGCGGCGATGCCAACCGTCCAGGTGCCGGCCGAAACCGAGGCTCGCAGAAGCTTGCCGCTTGCCAAACGACCCATTCCCCAGTGCGATCACGGGTTGCGCGCGGATCCGCCGACCGCAGCAGGCAATCGGCTTCTCTTTCATCGGCATTGGCAAAGCGGCATAGTCAGCCCAATCGGCAAAGTCGATTGTCCGGAGGCGATTTCGGTCGAAAAATCGTTCTGTCAGGCCCATTTCTCCTAAATCAGGAGAACTCTTCGTTGGGGAAAGACGTCAGAAAAGGGTTCCGCCAAAGAGGGTTGGGAAATTTGGTTATTTCCGCGAATTTCGGCGGAATTCACTTCGAAGCGATCTCCGAAGCGATATAAAATCGAGGTGATTGTTTTCCGGGCCTCGGAAAGCTGGGGAGAAACGAAAATATGTCCCGGGCAGGATTTGCCGCACGCGCGTCGTTTGTCACTACGACTTGTGTATTGAGTTTCGGGCTAACCGCGTTTTCCGCCACAGCTCAGGCAGCCGGCAAAGTCTCGGCTTCCGATCCGGCGGTTTGCATTTATCAGTATGTCGTCCCTAACGGCGACGCGTATTTCGCTCTCGCGATGCGCGGGGATGCCGCCCGGTTGCCGCATCAAGACATCCGCGAGCACGTCGTGCTCGTCGACACGTCGGCCAGCCAGTCCGGGGCGTATCGCAAGCGGCAGATGGAAATTGTCAGCGGATTTCTGGCCGCCCTGGGCGACAGCGATCGCGTCCGCCTGTTTGGGATCGACCTCAAAGCCGATCCGATGATGGAAGACTTCGCCTCGCCGCGATCCGATGAGTGCCAAAAAGCGTATCAGTCCCTTGCGACGCGCACGCCGCTCGGGGCGACGGACATCGTCGGCGGCCTGCGCGCGGTTTTGTCGTCGCTGAGCCCAGGTGCGAAAGCCGCCGTCGTGTATATTGGCGACGGAATGAGCGCGGCCCGTTTGGCTGGTTTCTCGGAAATGGCCGAACTGAGCAGCGAACTGCGGAGCCGTCACATCGCCGTTCATA
This sequence comes from uncultured Planctomycetaceae bacterium, assembly GCA_963752185.1. Classification (GTDB taxonomy): domain Bacteria; phylum Planctomycetota; class Planctomycetia; order Planctomycetales; family Planctomycetaceae; genus DASPSM01. Next base: position 919,781 of record CAVVXK010000002.1, read on the forward strand.
GCTTCGCAGTCGGCCCGCAGATCGATCTGGAAATGCTGGGCACGCTCGCACAGCAGACAGGCGGGATCGTTCTGATGGACGGCCGGGCCAACAAGTCGGCGTCGCCAGTCGGCGGCGCGGAGCTTGTCGCTGCCGTTCACTCACCCGTGGCTTATCCCGAGCGTGTTTCGGTTGACAAACCGGCGGCCACGTCCGGCGAGATTCAAGTCGCTCCGACGGTCGCTCTTCCGCTTCGCGCCGATCGGGCAACGATTTACCTCGGGATGGGGCATGCGAGTGAGCAGTTGAGCCTCACATTCCAGTTCGCTCCGGAAAGCAAAGCAACCCCGATTAAATACAGTTTCCAGAACGCCGAGGTGCGAGTCGCCAATGCGGTTCTGCCCTACTTGTGGAAGCGCTCGCAAACCAGCGGCGGATTTATTTCGTCTCTGGCCGGCGCCAAGTTGCTTGTCGCGGCAGAAGATGAATTTGCCGATCGCATCGATGCGATGGTCGGCGACGCGGAACGTGCCGTTGCGTCGCACGATGTCGCAACCGGCGAACAGCTCGGACGAGCCGTTCGGACGCTTGATCCGACCAACACGCGCGCCGCGGCCATTTTGGTTGCCGCGGAAAAGATGCGAAAAGATTCCGCGGCTCACGAAATTCTGCGACAGGTCGCACCGGAGGGAGCAGCGAGTGAACCATCTCCCACACCGCCTCCCGCTCCGCCGACTCCCGCTTTCACGGGTCCCAGCGGCGGGCAGGTGCCGTTGGAACAGCGCGTCGGACCGCCTCGCGAAAATCCGGTCGCGAGGTATCAGCAAATGATGATCGTGCGCGGACAGCAACTGACGCAGGAGGTCACGAGCGCGGTTGCCGAAGCGCGGCGCAAAGGCAGCGATGACCCCGATTCGGCCATCGTCGATTTAAAGCGGATCGAGAACAACGTCTCGACAGCCGCCGACGTCGAACCTCAAGTTCGCGAGCAATTGACCCGCCGTCTGCAAAACACAATGCGCGAGCTCAGGAACGTCAAGGAACGCACGACGGTCGAAAAAGTCTTGAATGCCGAGCGGCTGGCGCAGGTCGAAGCGCGTCGCAAGTCGCTCGAGCAGATGTCTCTGCAAGAGCGACGCCTCACCGAATTGATCGACCAGGTGCGGGCCCTGCTGGTGCAGGCGGTCCACGGCGACGACAACGCCTACGAACAGGCGGAGTCGGTGGCTCGTGAAGCGCTGCATTTGAATCCGGGCAACGGACCGGCGACTCAGGCTCTGTACAACTCGGAAATGGGCGGCCAGATCAACAAGGCCTACCGCTTGCGGAACCTGCGTGCCGACCGCGTGCTGGAAACGCTGTACATGGTCGAATTGTCACACGTCCCGTTCCCGGACGAACCGCCCATCGAATGGCCGAACGCCCAAGTCTGGCGGGCCCTGACGGAACGCCGCAAGAAGTGGGCGCAAACCGATCTGCGGGTGGAGAGCCCTGTTGAACGGCGGATCAGCGACGCCCTCGATCAGACGGTCGATTTCAGCATCGAACCCGAGCCGCTGAAGGACGCCATCGATTTCATCGCCCAGCGGTATCAGATTCCGATCCTGTTGGACACGAAGGTGCTGGAAGATGCGAGCGTCGACACATCGGCCGAAGTGAAGATGCCGTATTCGGGTATGAAACTCCGCAACATGTTGAAGCTGCTGTTAGAGCAGGGAAGTTCGCCACTGACGTACGTCATCGAAGACGAGGTGATGAAGATCACCACCGTTGAGCAGGCCAACCAAAAGCTGACAATCCGCATGTATCCCGTTGGCGACCTGGTATTCGGCCCACAGCAGTTGCAAATGATGTCGCGAAGTGGCGGCGGCGGCATCGGCGGTGGTGGCATGGGCGGCGGCATGGGCGGCGGCGGCATGGGTGGCGGTGGCATGGGCGGCGGCGGCATGGGTGGTGGTGGCATGGGCGGCGGCATGGGCGGCGGCGGCATGTTCAGCGTGCCAGCCGAAGTCTTTCCGGCCCAAGACTCCGCTATCGAACAGCCCGCGTCGTCGTCATTCACCAACGACTCCGTCCAGTCCAGCAAAAAAAAACGGAGCGAGGCGCGTTAAGCCCGGCGAGCCAGGGAAAATTTGGCGAACCGAGTGATCGTTCGATCGATAACGCCCGGAGGCGGACCAAATCGGCCGCTTCCGGGTTTTCATTTGCTCGTGCGGGCGCGGCCAGCGTCAAAATTCCGCTGCCGCCGACAGACGGCTCGGGCGGCACGCCCGAAACGTACTGGCGGAATTACTTCGAGAAGAATCGACCGCCGTCGTCATCGATCGCCGACCTGGTTCTGAAGCTGCAAGCAGCCAAGAAATACGACCAGGTCATGGCGTCGATCGAAGGAGCGCTGCTTTCGGGCCAGGGTCAGTCATGGATGTATGACGTGCTGGCACTCACGATGCAAATCAAAGGACGTCCGCAGGCGGACGTCGAACGGGCCCTGATGTCGCATCTCGACTTCGCCGCGACCGACGTCGAGAGTACGCTCTTGTCGGCCGCCTATTTGTCGCGATTCGGGGCAAAACAGCAAGCGCTCAAACTCTATCGACAATCCTCCGATCTGGAACCGACCCGCCCCGAGGCGTACGTCCTGGGACTTCGGTTGGCGCGGGAGTTGAGAGACTATCCCGCCGTCGAATGGGCGGCCACGGGAGTGCTGCGGTCGGCTTGGGGCAAGGACTATGAGAAGCTCCATCACGAGGCGGAGGATGCCGGACTCGAAGCGGAGCGTGCGCTTTGCGCCGCCGGTCGAGAAACTCAGGCAGACTCGATGCGCGCGTCGATGGCCCAAGCGAGGATTCACGACCTCTCTTTGCGGCTTCAATGGTCGGGCGACGGCGACCTTGACCTCTCGGTCGAAGAGCCATCGGGAACGACGGCCTCGATCCAGGATCCGCAGACGCGCGGGGGCGGTGTCCATCGACACGACGGCTACGGTCCCGATCCGAAGAACTGCTACGAAGAATACATCTGTCCGTTTGGAATGCCCGGCGTGTATATCGTCCGGGTGCGGCGAATTGACGGCACGATCGTGGGAAATCGGGCGCAGTTGACCATCGTGCGAAACCAGGGCGCCAAGAACGAGACCACGGAGACGTTCGTCTTCAAGCTGAGACCGGACCGAGTCGCCCTGCGAGTCCCGCTGCCCAATGGACGCCGCCGCGCGCTTGGCCCCGAGCGTCCCACTCTCAATTCCAGGGCCGGCCAATTGCAGCAATTGTTGCAGTTGCTGATCGCGCATTCGCCGCGTCCGCGGCAGATTCCCTGGCGCACCTTGCCGGTCGTCAGGGCGCCGGGCGGCGCGATCGTGCCAGCCGCGGGCGGTGCCGGAAATGCCGCCGGCGGCGCCGGGAACGCCGCGGGCGGGGCCGCCGGTGGGGGGGTGACTCAAACGGGCGCCTTGAGCGGAGCCGGCCTGAATGTCGGTTACCAGCCGGTGATTACCGAGATTAATGAAGGAGTCACCATGAGTGCGGCCGCGGTCGTTTCGAGCGACTTGCGTTATGTCCGCCTGGCGGTGAATCCGAACTTCACGACGATCACCGAAATCTTCACCTTTACCTTCGTCGGCAACCCCCCGTAAGAATGCGAAGCCACGCGGCGTAACGCGGCCAATTCCGCCGCATCCCCTGGTATCAACGTTTGGGCCGCAAAAGCCCCGGGGTTACGTCGATATCGAGCGGCGCAAAGAGCTGCCGATCGATGAGTTCCCACGCCATTGCGGCCATCGCCGCGTTGTCTGTGCACAGAGCCGGCTCGGCCAGAACGAGTTCGATCGACATTTCTGCGGCCAAAGCCTGGAGTCGCTCGCGGAGGCGAGCATTCGACGCCACACCCCCGCCGACACAGAGCACCGTTCGGCCGGTGCGAGCGAGAGCCCGTCGGCACTTTGCCGCCAAGACATCGACGATGGCCTCTTGATACGAGGCGGCCAAATCACAGACTCGCTCGTGTGGCAAGTCTCGCACGACGGCCCGACCGTGCGATGAACCGTTGATTTCGTAAAGCAACGCGGTTTTCAGGCCGCTAAAGCTGAAGTCGAGACCCGGGCTGTCGCAGAGCGGCCGGGGGAAACGGACGGCTCTCGCGTCGCCCGAAAGGGCTGCCCGCTGGATTGCCGGTCCTCCGGGGTAGCCGAGACTGAGCAGCTTTGCCCCCTTGTCGAACGCTTCGCCGGCGGCGTCGTCGATCGTCGAACCCAAAAGATTGAACTCGGTCGCCGAGATGCACTCGTAAAGGAGAGTGTGACCGCCACTCACAACGAGCCCGATCGCCGGAAAGACCTCGCGGCCGGCCGTCATGCGGCAGGCGAAGAGATGCGCCTCGACATGATTCACGTCGACCAGCGGAATCTCGAGACAGAGTGCCAAAGTCTTGGCCGCGGTCAGCCCGACCAAAAGCGAACCCACAAGCCCCGGCCGCGTGGTCACTGCAACCGCAGTCAATTGATCCAGCGCCACGCCGGCGGCACGCAGGGCGTCGTCGATCGCCGGAATGATCCGGCGGACGTGCGCCCGCGAGGCAATTTCGGGAACGACGCCGCCGAAATGTTGGTGCAGCTCGTGCTGCGAACTGACGACGTTGGAGAGCACAGTCAGCCGTCGATCGATGACGGCAGCAGCAGTTTCGTCGCAGCTGGATTCGATCGCCAGGAGGAAACCGCCGGCTCGACTCGTCACGCCTCACTCGCCGTTCTGCGCGTCAGCCGACGCCTAGCTCCCGCTCGGGCCGAGGCATCGGTCCACGGTCGGCCGCCTTCTTGCCGGCAGGCACGTTCGCTGGCGCGTTCGCCTTTGCCTTTTCCACAGGCTTGGCCTTTTGAGCTGCCGCGTGGTCGGTTGTGGACAGCTTGCTCAGAACGGCCTCCAAGGCCTTGTTGAGCTGGCGATCCTTGAAGTCGCTTTTGGGCGGGCCCGTCTTACTGAGGACGTCGCGATCGGGCCGGTAGGCTTGCGTGTAATCCTCGGCTTCCTGCTGCGTGAATTTCACCGCGTAACCCGGATCGGGCATCACGCCCCAGTCGTCCGAATCTTTCGCACCGGGGAACCGATGGATGTTCTTGCCGCTGGGCCGGTGATAGCTGGCGGTCGTCAGCTTGAGGGCGCTGGCTCCGTTTTCCAGCTCGATGACGTTCTGCACGCTTCCCTTGCCCCAACTACGTTCGCCAACGATCGTCGCGCGGTGGTGGTCCTGCAGACAGGCCGCCACGATCTCGCTGGCCGACGCGCTAAAGTGATTGATGATCACCGCCATGGGAAAATTGGGAAATGTTCCCTCTTTCTTGGCTTCCCACGTGCGGGTGGGCGTGTTGCGGCCCTTCGTACTCACGATCGTGCCGCCGTCGATGAACATGTCGGCAATTTCGGTGGCTTGCGAGAAGAGTCCGCCCGGATCGAACCGCATGTCGAGGATGAAGCCTTTCATCCCCTGCTCCAAGAGTTCGTTGACTGCCTTCTCCAGTTCGATCGCGCTGTGACGGCTGAAATGCGTGAGCCGGACGTAGCCGATCTTGTTTTCCTTATCGATCATGAAGTCCCACGTGCCGTCCGGCTTGTAATGATCGCCGAGAACGGTCGGAACATGGATCACATCGCGGACCAGGCTCAGTTGTTCGGTCTTGTCGTCGCCGGTATGGCGAACTCCGATTTTCACGGCGTCGCCCGGCTTGCCCTTCAGCAGGCGAATCGCCGAGTCCATCGAGATGCCCTTCGTGGTCTTGCCGTTGATCGTCATGATGATGTCGCCCGCTCGCACACCCGCGCGAAAGGCCGGCGTACCCGGTAGAGGAGACATCACGACGAGGCGGTCCGAGGGCTCGTCCTTGTGCACCGTGATGCCGATTCCGCCGAATTCCTGGTCGACGGCCTCGCTGAATCGAGACATCTCGTCCGGGCTGATGTAGCTCGAGTAAGGATCGAGTTTCGACATCATGCCTTCGATGGCGGCTTGCAGTAGCTCCCGGCGATCGACGTCCTTCACATAGTTCCGCTCGACCTGCTCGAACGTGTCGACGAACACCTTCATCAGGGCGTAGTCGTCATCCTTTTGGGACTTCGGAGACTTGGGCTCCGCCTCGTCCGCGCGAAGAAGGGCCGAGGCCGACAGGACCAGAACAAGGCCCAATCCCAAGCGAAACACTGCACCGAACCGCTTTTTTAGCATCCGAATTTTCCTCTGCGGATGACGACCCTTCGTCTTTCGGGCGACACAGGCAAGTTTAGGTGACATCTGGAGTTTCGGCAAGATCGGGTCTTTCGGACGAATGTGCCGCGAAGTCAGACGGATCGGGCGAAGTTAGTTGACGCCCTCGCGCAGGCGTGTTGCAATTCGAAGAGGCGGGGGGGCCTTTCGAGCATGAGCGGTCGGCTGGAACTTGTTTGCGGCACAGCCGGCGGCGGGAAGACGGCTCGGCTCCTCGATCTCTTTCGTCGCGAGCAAGCACAGCTCTTGCAGAAGTGCACGCCCGGTCAGGCGGTTTGGATCACTCCGACCGTTCGCTCGCGACGCGAGCTTTCCCGGCGACTCTTGGATGAGTCGCTCCGCGCGTGTCTCGCGCCCAATATTTTCACGTTCGATTCGTTCGCCGAACGCTTGCTGCGCACCGCCGGGAGCCAGGTCGCCCCCCTCTCGCCCGTCGCGCGCCGCATGCTGGGCCGCTCGCTGATCGACGAAGCGCGCTCGGCGGGGACTCTTTCCTATTTCACACCCATCGCGGAGACATCGGGATTTCTCGATTTGTTTCTCGGCTTTGTCTCGGAACTCAAGCGCGATGAAATCTGGCCCGAGCAGTTCGAGACAGACTGCCGGCAAAGAGGCTGGCTTCCGCGTGACGCGGAGCTTTCTCTGCTTTATCGGCGCTATCAGGAACGGCTCAATCAATTCGCCTTGTACGACGCCGAAGGCAAATTCTGGTCGGCCCGCGCGGCGCTAGGCGACGGTCAGCGTGGCGCTTTTGGACACCTGTCATTGGTGGTGATTGACGGGTTTGCCGACTTTACCCAGCCGCAATATGAAATCATCGAGCATTTATCGCACTTTGCTGACCGCGTGCTGATTTCGTTGCCCCTCGAAAATCCACGGATGCGGAGCGACTTGTTCGCCAAGCCGGCCGCCGCGTTCGAGGAAATCAATCGGAACGGGCAGGCCGCCGTGACCTGGCTGCAAGTGCCAAACAATCGGGTCGAGAACGCGGTCGCCACCTTCCGTCACATCGCCCAACACCTGTTCGACAATCCGCGCACCGCACCAAACTCGACACGGCGTCCGGGTTGGAAATCGTCGAGGCCGCGGGCCCGAGCGGCGAAGCCCGCGTGATTGCTGAACGCGTCCGGGCGCTGTTGCTCGAGGGGGCCTCTGCCGAGCAGATCGTGATCGCCGTCCGAGGCGGCGACGAAGAATCGACCATTTTGCGGGAGACTCTGGCAGCCGCTGGAATTCCGCACGACGGCACCGTGCGCTTGCCCTTTGCGAGAACGCCGGTGGCCCGCGCGATGTTGTGTGCGCTGCGAAATGAATTGGCGGATTGGGATTTCGAGAGTCTTTGCGCCTTGCTGCGGCTGAATCAATTCCGTCCGTCGCGGGGCGCACTTCGCGCGCCGCAATCCGTGGTCGACGCGACGATTCGCCTCTTGAGAAAGCGGAAGCTGGGCTCCGGCCGTCTGCACATCCTTCGCCGTTTGTCGATGGACGTCGAAAACACGAATTCGCCGAGTGAACCGACAGACTCGGCCATCGCGTTGATCCTTTTGCGCCAGTTGTCCACCGCAACGGAAAGCACCCGACAGCCGTCCACCTTCGCAGGCTGCGTCGACCGGCTCGTGGGTTTGTGTGACGAATTGGGAATCGGGCCACCGGCAAGTGGCGGCGCACCGGGCACGACCGAAAGCGATGCCGCGTTGGACGCCCACGACGCCGACGATTGGGACCGCCTCAAGGACTTGCTCTACGAGGCGGCCCAGACGCTCGCCCTTTTGGGCGATGAGCGCGAAATGGACCTCGGCGAGTTTGTCCGACGCCTGCAGGACATTCTCGACTCCCAGGAATTCGCTGCCGAACCGAAGGTGCGAGGCGGAGTGCGGATTCTCGACGCGGCCGACGTACGTAATCTCGAAGTCCCGCATCTGTTTCTGGCGGGGCTTTCCGACGCGAGCTTTCCGCGCAGCCGTGCCGACGACTGCCTCTACAGCCAGAACGAACGTCGGGATCACGCGCGACAGCGCAGTACCGCCGCCATCGCGTCGTCGCCCCATCAGGACGAAATGCTGCTGTTTTATTCAATCGTCACGCGTGCTCGTCGCAGCCTGACGCTGAGTTACCCGGCGGTGAGCGCATCGGGGCAGCCGCTTTTTCCCAGTCCGTATGTGACGGCCCTCCGCAGCCTGTTTCAGCCCGAATCGTTGCGAGTCACCTCTTACAACGAATTGGATCCCGTACCGACGCCGGAACGGGCGATGACAGAGACGGACCTTCGGCTCGTGGCCACCGAGGAAGTGCGATTCGAACGGCCCACGCTCTTTCGTCTGCTCGCTGAACGCCCGACCTCCGGGGCGGCAGCTCGCTCCGTGATCGCCAGCTCGGAAATGGCCGCCGCGCGGTTCGAGCGATCGGGTTTCTCCCCCTACGAAGGCATGCTCGAACGCGGTGCCAATGTCAAACAAATGGAGAAAATCTTCCACCGCGATCTGCAATTTAGCGCAACGCAGCTCGAGATGTACGCATACTGCCCGTTCCGGTTCCTGCTGTCGCAAGTTCTGAAAATCGAACCTCAGCCGGCGATCGACACGGCAATCGATGCCCGCGAACGGGGCATTACGCTCCATCGCATTCTCAAATTGCTCCACACGCCATCGAGCGAGAAAAACGCCTCCGCCGCCGAAACCCCCAGCGGAGCACAAATTGGCGCGATGCTTCGCCAACTGGCCGAACGGCACTTTTCACCCTCTGAGGAATGCACACCGCTCGAGCGCGCAGTCGCGACAATCGAACGGCAATTCGCGGAAATGTTCGCCGAGTGGTACGCAGTGCAATGGGACGCTTACCACGAGGCCCTGGGACAGGGCTGGGACAGGACGGCGTCTCCGCGATTCGTCGAGCTTCCCTTCGGAGACGTGCCTCTGCGCGGACAAGAGCCGCACCCGCAGGCGCAGCCTTTTGCCACGTTCGGAAAAGCGGCCGAGCAGGTGCGCGTTCAGGGGCAGATCGATCGCATCGACGTCGGCCGCCGCGGGACGGAAACGGCCTTTGCCGTCGTCGACTACAAGACGCGCCAAGGCCAGCGCTTCGAGCTCAAGGATGTGCGCGAAGGGCTCGCGTTGCAGTTGGCCATCTACGTTGCCGCCATTCGCCAAAGCAAACTGCTCGGTCCCGACGCCGGCCTGTTCCAATTGCTCTATTGGAACCTGACTCGCGACGGCTGCGTGCTCGCGCTCAAGGGCAACAAGGCGAAGCGCTGGGAGCCGGTGGATCCGTCGGCGTTGGCTGAAATCGAGCAGACGCTTCACGATCTCTTGCCGCGGATGGCCGGCCGCATGCGGCACGCGGAATTCCCCGTGCGCAGCGCCGACGAGAGCTGCACAGGTTGGTGCCCTTACAGCACGGTGTGTCGCATCGCCCAAGTCAGGTCGGTGACGGAGGAGCGGCAGAAAATCTGGAATCTCGCCCCAACATGACCGACCAAAGGCCCTACACTTCGGAACAGCAAGCCGCGATCAAGACACGCGCGGTGTCGATCGCGCTTTCCGCCGGCGCCGGCTGCGGCAAGACGTTCGTCCTCACCGAGCGCTTCTTGAGTCATCTCGCGCCGCCGAGCGAGGGTGAAACGCTGGCGGGAGATCCCCTGTCGCAGCTTGTCGCGATCACGTTTACCGACCGCGCGGCCCGCGAGATGCGTGATCGAATCCGCTCCGCCTGCGCCCGGCGTCTCGAACACTGCCAGGAACGCGACGTCGACTATTGGCTGGGCATTCTGCGGCGGATCGACAGTGCGCGCATCAGCACGATTCACTCATTCTGCGCGGTCTTTCTCCGCCGGCACGCAGTCGCGGCCGGCATTGATCCGCAATTCCGTCTCCTCGAAGAGGAGGCGGGCGACCTGCTCGTCCGCCGATCCATCGCGGGGACCGTCAAGCGGCTGCTCGAAACCGAAAACCAGGCGTGCATGACGCTGGTGGTTCATTACGGTCTCGCCGGCACACGACGAATCCTCGGCCAGCTTGTCAGCGGCCAGACCCTGCTCGATTCGGAGACCTTCAAACAGCGCAGTCCCGATGAGTTCGCGTCCGCGTGGATTGAGCACCTGAATTCCGACTTCGTGCCCAAGCTCCTGCGGGACTTTGGCGATTCGGAAGCGGTCTCCGACGTCGTCGACCTCCTGCGACAGAACGAAACGTCGAATCCTGTTATGGCCGAACGCCGCGCGCTGCTGCTCGATCGATTGAGAATGCTTCAATCGTGCCGGGAATCGAAGCACGTGCCGTCGATCGCCATTCTTGATGAGATTCGCGGCGCAGGCCCAGGTCCAGGGCGGCGGCACAAAAAACGCGTGGCCCGACGAGGAAGTCTACGAAGCCGTCAAGACGGCCCTGACGCGATTGCGCAAGGAGATCGACGAAATCTCGCACTTCAACGCAGTCGAGACAGCAGGAATCGCACGGTCGGCCGAGCTGACCGCCGCCGCGGTTCAAGCGGTTCAAGCCGCATCGGACGACCTGGCGGTCGCAAAGCACGAGGCGGGCCTGCTTGGATTCGACGATCTTCTGGTCCAAACGCGAAACGTCCTGCGAGACTCGCCACTCACCCGCCGCGAAACGGCGGCTTCGGTTGCCGCGCTCCTGGTCGACGAATTTCAGGACACCGATCCGATTCAGGCGGAAATCGTCGAGGCGCTCGCCGGCGACGGCCTGGAAAAGGGCAAATTGTTCGTCGTCGGCGATGCGAAACAGTCGATCTACCGCTTTCGTCGCGCCGACCCGAGCGTCTTCGATGCAATGCGGGAACGGATCCCGAACGAGGGCCGACTGCCGTTGACCACGAATTTCCGCAGTCAGCCCGAGATCCTGAAATTCGTCAACGCGCTGTTTGCACCGTGCTCAAAGAGAAGTATGAGCCGCTGGTTCCGAACCGCGCACAGCTGTCGCCGACGCCGTCGATCGAGTTTCTCTTTGCTTTGCCCGATCCCGACGACGACACGCCCGACCGGGTCGAATTTCGTCGACGCGCTGAAGCCGAATGGATTGCACGAAGGATTCAGGAACTCCTCGACGACCCCACCCCGCGGATCCCCGCAAAGGCGCTCGCCGATGGTCGTGTGGAGCTGCGACGAGTGGAAGCCGGCGATATCGCCATTCTGTTTCGCGCCCTGAGCGACGTCGGGGTTTACGAGGATGCCTTTCGGCGGAAGGGCATCGACTATTACCTCGTCGGGGGCCGTGCGTTCTTCGCACAACAGGAAGTTTACGATCTCGTCAACCTCTGCGTGTTCTTGAACGATCCCGACGACGCAATCGCCCTGGTCGGCGTGCTACGGTCGCCGTTTTTCAGCCTGTCGGACGACACGATTGTCGCGCTCGCCGGTTTTGGCACGCCGCTGCGAGAGTCGCTGGCCGCGGATCCGCCTCTCGATCTTCCCGAGTCGCAGACGGACCAGGTCCGCCAAGCTGCGCGCGTCTTGGCGGAGTTGGCGCGAAAAAAGGATCGTTTGCCGTTACCGCAGTTGCTCGAGCTGGCGATTGAGCGCACCGGCTACGACGCGTCGCTTTTGCACGAATTCTTGGGACGGCGGAAGGTCGCCAACCTCCGCAAGCTCATCGAGATGGCTCGAGAATTCGACCTTGCCGGACGCGGCACGCTCGCGGATTTCGCCCAGCGTCTCCGCGACTCGGTGAGCGAGGAGAAGGTCGAAGCGCTCGCCGCGACCCATCCGGAGGCCAGCAACGTCGTGCGGCTAATGACGATCCATCAAGCAAAGGGGCTCGAGTTTCCTGTCGTCGTCGTCGCCGATATGGATCGCCCCACTCGTGGCCCGTCGTGGGGAGCGGTCTACCACCGCGAGTTTGGCCCGCTCTTGCCCCCGCCCCCCGCCGGACCGGATGAGTCGCGGCACCTCGCGATCGAGATGCACCGATACATCGAGAAGCGCGAGGACGAAGCCGAGTCGCTCCGCGTGCTGTACGTCGCTTTGACACGCGCGGCCGATCATTTGATCCTTTCGGGCGGGCTCGACGCCCAGGGCCGGCCGCATTCGCAGTGGATGAAACTCGTCGCGAAGCGATTCGACTTGCAAACGGGCCTGCCAAAGGTCGATCCGTATTTCGGATCGACACTCACGGGACTGGGGCCCAACGCGATCCCTGCAATCCGCATCCATCAGGCAATCCCGAAGCGAGCGAGCGGTACGACGCGTAAGCCCAAACTCGCGCCCCTCGCACGGTTCCGCGAGATTGTCGAAGCCGGCGAAAGCGGGTCCTTGCCCCCTTTGATGCGGCCCCTGCCGTCGACCCGCGGGCCAGTTCCGCAATTCAGCGTCTCAGCCATCGAGCAGGCGGACGAATACCTCCGCAGCATAAACGACGGCCGCCTGATTTTCGCGGATCCGCTCACCGCGAACGAAGACGAAGAGCACGACGACCCGACCATCTTGGGAACCGTCATTCATAACGTCATCGATCTGCTCCCCTGGAGCTACCCTGCAACCGGAGGCCCGGCGGACGCGACGAGTTCGGAGCGTCTCGCGGCGATTGTGAAGGCCGCACTTCGCGGGCTTTCGCCAAGCCAAGCGCGACGCGTCTCGGCCCAGACGGCGGTGCGGCGTGTGGAAGCCTTCGTGCGGTCAAATCTCTGGAAGGAATTGACCGCATCCCGGCGATGGATGCGGGAAATCGATTTCCTGCTCCCCTGGCCGCTCGATTCCGAGCACGGGACGGAACGGGCCATCGTCTCCGGGCAAATCGACTGCCTGCTCCAGAACGCAAAGGGGAGCTGGAAAATCATCGATTACAAGACGGGCAGCGTGCCGGCCGCCGATCCCGCCGCCCTGTTCGACCATTTCAGCATCCAGTTGATTCTCTACGCGCAGGCCGTCCGGGCGATGACGGGCCAACTTCCCGATTTGATCGAGATCGTCGCCCTGCACGAATCGATTCATCGCTTCCCGCTCACGCTTTGGAAGGAGTCCCTGGAAAGCGTGACGCGGCGCGTCGACGCCGCCATCGAGCTCCTCACGAGCGGAAAGGGGGCGAAGTTGCGTCCTCAGGCCGTGATGCCGGTGGGCTGACGAGCCCGAGCGCGTCGAGAAAATCGCTGCACGGGTCCCCAGCGTCATGTCCGGCAGTTTCCGCAGGATTGCACTTGCGATCGTCTCTCGCGCGAAACAACCGCGCGCGGACCAATTCTAACCAAGGCCACGACATCGAAGTGTCGATTCTCTCCCGAGGCCGGCTGCTCCCGCGCTCAGGCTCCGCGAACATCGAACATGGCGACCGATACTCCCACCGAAACTTTCGACGCCGATCTCGCCGCCGCGTTTCCGGCGACCGAAACTGCGGCATCCGAACGACCGGTAGAGGCCAAACAATCGACCCCCGACCAGACGCCGCTTCCGCCCCGAGTGGATCCGGGACAAAACGTCGACGAAGTGCTGGGAGAGGTCAGCAAGCTGTTCGGCCAAGCGGGCGGAGACGCCGCTCCTCCGCCCACTCCGCAGGCTGACCAGATCAATGAGGAACTCAACGACCTGACGGCTGCCGGCGCTTCGGCCCCGCCGGTCGCCGCTCCGCCGGAGCCGTCGAAGGAAATAAACCTCGGCACGGCCGCCGACCTGTTCCGTTCGTTACCGGTGGAAGGCGCGGATAGCCCGCCGTCGGCCGAGGCGTCGGCGACGCCCACCCCAGAGGTCGAGAAAAAACCGGTCGTCGCTCCCGCGCGAGATTCCGTCCGAATCACACGCAAGGCGGCCCTCTTGCAGCGGTTCTCGGTCATTGCGGGTCGAATTCCGCAGCGGGCTAGACTTCCGCTTGGGCTTACCGCGACGCTCTTGGTGGGCTTGATCGCCGGAACTTCATTGACGCGTTCGCGGGCACGCGAATCCGCCCCGGCCGTCGCGCACGAAGAACATGCGGCAGAAAAAGAACCCGATAAATCGGCGGAATTGACCGCCAAAGCCGCCGCCCTCGAGGAACAACTGCAGCAGGCCCAAGCGGAGCGATCGACGGCCCAGCGCGAACGCGAGCAGGCGATCGCGCAGCTCAAATTCCTCGAGGCCAAAGCCCAAAACGGAAAGACTTCGTCGCGGGCCGAAGTCGAAAAGGAACAGGCCGCACGCCGTACGGCCGAGGCAAAGGCCCAAGTGGCGCAGGACCAGATTCACTCGCTCGAGCTGCGGACCTACGACGTGCAGTTGGCCCGTATTCGCGAAAGCTGGCGGCGAAACCCGGGTTTGGCGCTGCGTCTGCTCAACGACGCGGAGCGTTGTCCCCCGCGCTCCGCGATTTTGCTTGGGGCTATTTTCGCAGCCGCGCCAAAACGACCGCGCGACGCTCACGGGGCACACGGGCCGGGTGAATGCCGTCGCCTGGTCGCCCGGCGGAAGAGAAATCGCCAGCTGCGGCCAGGACGGACTCCTCAAATTCTGGGACGCCGGAAGCGGAAAGGAAACGGCGTCACTTGTGGCCCACGGCGGCGGAGCCACGGCGCTCGCGTTTTCCGACCGGGGCGAATTGCTGGCCACCGCGGGAGCCGACGGAACGGTGAAACTGTGGGACGTCGCCTCAAGAAAAATTATCGGCACATTCTTCGGCCATCTCGGGACCGTCCGGGCGGTCGCCGTCGCCCCCGACGCGTCGAGCCTCGTCTCGGGGGGCGACGATGGGACGGTTCGGTTTTGGGACATCGCCACTCGCCGCCTCACGGCCACGCGCTGGGGCCGGCCTCAATCGCGCGAACCGGCGCCCGGTGATCCCACACAAAGCGTGCATTCCGTCGCTTACTCGCCGGACGGCCTGCTCGTCGCGTCCGGCGGGTTTGGCGTCGTTCGACTCTGGCAAGCGGACAATGCCGCCGAGAAGTCGCTGTTAACCGTCGACGAAGGACCCGTGACTGCGATCGCATTTTCGTCGCAAGGATCGACCGTCGCGGCCGGCACCGACGGCGCCATCTATCGTTGGGATGTCGCTTCATTGGTGCCGCGAGCGGCGCCTCTCGCCGTCGTCGGACGGGTCAACGGACTGCGCTATGTCGCCGGCGGCCGATTGCTGGCGGCCGCCACCGATCAGGCCGCTCTCCTTTACCGCCTAACGGCGGAACGCCAAAAGGAGGTCCCCCTGCGACTGGCCGGCCATGTCGGCGAAGTGACGGGGATCGCGGCGGCCCCAAATGGCGAAACTGTCGTCACGTCGGGCGATGACGGCACGCTGCGGCTCTGGAATCCCGACAACGGCACCGTCGACAAGTCCGCACCCGACCTGGTGCTGCCTTGTCCGCGACCGGCTGTCACCGTCGCCTTTGGGACTGATGGCAAGCAGATTGCGGCAGGCGGAGCCGATTCG
The DNA here is from genome assembly GCA_963752185.1 of uncultured Planctomycetaceae bacterium. GTDB lineage: Bacteria > Planctomycetota > Planctomycetia > Planctomycetales > Planctomycetaceae > DASPSM01. Next base: position 935,347 of record CAVVXK010000002.1, read on the forward strand.
ATCACTCTCTGGGATGTCTCCACGGGCGTCGAATCGGCCACGCTCAAATGCCGCTCGGGCGATCTCACGCAGCTCGCCTTTTCGCCGGATGGACGGCGACTGGCATCGGCGGGCAAAGATTGGCCCATTCTGCTGTGGGATCTCGCCTCGCAGCGCGTCACCGCCGCGCTCAACGGACACACGGGCTCCGTCAATTCGATCGCCTTCTCGAGCGACGGAAAACGAATGATCTCCGGCAGCGACGATGGCACCGTTCGCCTGTGGGATCCTGTGGCAGCCCGCGAACAGGGCACGCTTTCCGGTCACGCGGCCGCCGTCCTGACCGCGGCGCTGTCGCCGGACGGCAAGTTGGCTGCGTCGGGAAGTGCCGACCATTCCGTGAGACTGTGGGACGTCGTTCAGAAGCGACCGCTCGCAACTCTCGCCGGCCACCAAGCCGCGGTCGCCGCGCTCGCCTTCTCCCCAGACGGCGGCCTACTGGCCTCGGCAGAATGCCTTCCGTCTGAAGGGAGCACGTCGGGCGACGGCAAACATTTCCCAATTCGCCTGTGGCGACTTCCCAAAGGAGAGCCGGCCCGCGAATTCGGAGTGCCCGGCGCGTCAGTCCGCGGAGTCGTCTTCTCCCCCGATGGCAAGACGCTGGCCACCTCCGATCGGGAGGGAGTCACTCTTTGGAACGCCGAGACTGGAGAACTGCGCGAGACGCTGCGCTTCAGCGATGCAGGTCTGCTCTCCCCGCTCGCCTTTGCGCCAGCGGTTTGACGCTGGCCGCCGGCGGACAATCGGGAATCGTCTTCTGGTCCGCCTCCGAATTCGCCTCTCTGGCGAGCCGGGGGGTTAATCTCCCCGGTCCGAACTGCGCACGCAGCGCCGAGTGGCCCAGAGCTCCCGTAGCTCTCTCGAGAATTCGCCAGGTGCCACGGGTTCCCACTCTCACACCGTCGGCACAATCTCGTGCTCCCGCAGATAATGCTGGTCGACCGGGTAATTGCCAAACTGAATCGTGTAGGAGCGTTCAAACCAGTCGCGGATGTGCGGGACGACGTCGTCATCGAAGTGTGGCGCAACGTGCAACAGGCGCCCGTTCGGCGTGCTGCGGATTTCGCCGTCCTCGACGACCACTTCCCCGGCGTGAATCACGTATCGCGGCAATTCGAACATCTTTTGAATGTCTGCGTTCGAGTTGTAAATCGTCACGTCGGCATCGGCGCCTACTCCCAGATGTCCCTTGCGATCAAGACCCAGTATTCTCGCCGGAGCCTGCGCGTGATGATGGCGATTTCATCGAGCGTGTATTCGCGGTCGAGATCGCCGAGCACCGTTCGTTCGCGAATGTTTGCCGGCATGCGAGCGAGGGCCTCCTTCCGCCGCTCGCGGTCCATTAACAGGGCAATGATCTCCGGGTAGGCCAGAAACGAGCCGCCGTTGGGATGATCGGTGCTCATCGCCAATCGCCAGGGGTCGTCGACGAGGAGATACCATTCCAACCCGACGGCCCATTGCACCGCATGGATCAAACTCTTGTCCTTGTACTCGATCGGCACGATGCCGCAGCCGGCTTCCATTTCCGCGTCGGAACTGAACCATTTCCGCCCGGTCACTTTGTGCAGGTAATAGCCGAGCGGGCCGTCACCGGTCATCGACGTCGTCTCACCGAAGAGCACCTGTCCCACGTCGACGGTGAGATTGGTGTGCGAATTCACATACTCGGCCAGCTTTGCCGTCTCCGAGCAAAACGAACTGCCCGCGTCGGGATTGCCGCCGTAGCTGTGAAACTGAATGTGCGTCAAATGGCCGCGCCGTCCTTCGAGGGCCTTCATCGTCTCGAGAGTCGTCGTCCAGTTCCCGGGTATGCCGAGGTTGTTGCAATGAATGTGGACCGGGTGCGGCAAACCCAGTTCATTCCCGGCGCCGGCCACGCCCTGAATAATTTGCCGCGGCGTGACGTTGAAATGCGGCACGACGTCGTCGATGCCCGTCGCGTTTCCGCCGGTCGATTTCCAAATCTCGACGCCCCCGGGATTGACGAGCTTGGGAGCGTAGCCTTTGGTGGCATTGAGCAGCCACGCGACATACGCCTTCATCCGCTCCGGCTCACCGTCCTGAATCGCCTGCATGACGTAGTGATTGTTCCCCATCAAGACAAAGAAACCCTTGTCGATGAGAGGCGTGTCCTGCAGTTCCTCATGCGCATGCCTCGCACCCAGCGGCGGAATGGCCGCATCGAAGGCCGTGGTGTAACCCAGCCCCGCATACAGATAGCCCGTGGCAAACGTGCTGGGCACCGGTCCGGCCGTCCCGGAGCGGAGCAATGCCGTGCGTCGCAGCGGAGCGGCCGCGCGCTGCGCTTCGGGCATCATCTTGCGGGCCGTATTCACCTTCGGCCCGGCGATATGGCAATGCAAATCGACGCCGCCCGGCATGATGACCATCCCGCGGGCATCGATGGTCCGATCCGGACGGCGTTTCGGACTCTCAGGCGCGGCAACGACGCGACCGCCGTCGATCCAAATGTCTTGAACGGTCCCCTTCAGGCCGTTTTTCGGATCGTAAACCGTCCCGTTAGCGATCCTGAGCATCACACGGTTTCTGCCGATTGCCGCTTGTTTGCCGAACGAACCAAGGCCGATTGGGGTCGCAAAGACCGCACATTCTCGCACAGCCCGCACAACGCCGCAATTTCAGCGACGCAATCGAAACCGTGATCGGGACGGCACTTGACGACTCTCCGGCTAAACCGTAAGTTCACGTCAGCGAAGCAAGACCGCCGCGAACAAGTCGATGAACGGGCGTGTCTGGATCTCGCTTTCGGGCGTGTAGATCAGTTGGTTAGATCGCCACGTTGACATCGTGGAGGTCACAGGTTCGAGTCCTGTCACGCCCACTTTGTGATTGCCAAAATCTCCGCAATCACTCGCAACCCCCTGCAAAACGGGGGTTTTTTCGTTGATGCCCGAATCGACCCGCGAATGGCTGCGGGCCATTTCGGCGGTTTGCTGCATCGGATTCTGCACCGCCTTGGCGAAGTGGGCCTCTCTTTCGAATCTGTTGGGCTCTCGATGTGTCGCCGTCAACCGTAGTCGCCCGTCTTGAGCGGCGAATCATTAGCAAAGAGAAATTACGAAGCAAGCGACCCGACAGCATTGAGTAGCGATTGGCTGCTGCGACCATCGGAGTGCAGATAGGGTCTCCAAGATTTCATCCTCGGGGGCGCTGATGCGCGTCGTTACCGCGTCGCGACACCAGAAGGAGCGACATTCAGGCCGGGTCCTTAGATCGCCGTGCGATCGATCGGGCTTAATCGAATTCCAGTGCGGACCATTTCCGTCGCAATGCCGATTAAGAGCGCCACAAGTCGTCAAGACTAGCTTGACGGTTGGCCAGGGCGCCAATTCGCTCTTTCGCAATCCAGTCAGCACCATTGTTTCCGCGAGCCGTAATGTCGCGGAGAATCAATCGGCGTCAGATTCTTGAGCGTCTTGAAATCGCCTTGGAATGCAGTCTCGCGATCCTTGTCAAACGCATTGCTGAGGCATGTCGGCAGATCGAGGCCTAATAATCGCAGGTTCTAGGAGCGACCGTATCCAATAAGGTCGTTCGCACGATGAGGTCCGCTGATCGCGTCCTAGCGACAGATTGATGTGGCACCGCGCGGACACGATCAAAATGCGCCTCAAAAACGACCAAATTTTAACCATGCGCGCCCCCTATTCGTTGTCTTCGTTCGACGCGACACGCCGTGCCTTTACTTTTAAGTATTTTACGCATTCGCGAATTCAATCGGGGAATAGTCTTTCAGCGGGAGCCCGAACGCCGAACAAACATAGTGTTCTGCCGTCGACTCATCTCTTTAACGACGGCTGATCCGACGCGACCGCTCCGCGGGTCGCACGGCTGCGATCTGCAGCGACACGGTTCAACAACGGTCCCCAAGGTGCGATATGGCCGAAAAGCCCGCGCTGAATTGGGATGCGAAAGCGAAAGCGAGCCGTCCGTTCTTTGCGGACAAGTCGCGTTCAGCCCCAGTTAAACGTGAGCGCCCGCCGCCTTTTGACCTCGGCGACCAATTGTTGTCCACGCGATACTCACGGCGTGCTCCGAGTACTAGTGCTTTGTCACAACAAGGAACGTGGGTAGACGGACTTGAGTTTATTTCTGGCGTCGTCGATCTTCATGTGCCAGTCGACGCCGCGTTGGGTCGAGTTCACGTTGGCAGACCAAGCGGCAGTTTCGGACTGGAGGGTTTCGATGTCGCGGAAGCGGCGACCCGAGACGCATTGCCGGGTCAGTGAACTGAGCTCGTTCTCGGCGATGTTCAGCCAACTGCCGTGCTTCGGGGTGTGGTGAATTTCCAGGTGGCGGACGAGTTGGCGAGCACGGTCCGGTGCAAAGGCTGCGTAAAACGCGCCTGGAGTGTGCGTGTTGAGATTATCGCACACCAGGATCACCTTCTGAGAATTCGCGTAGCGCCCTTCCAGCAGGCGCGCCATCTCTACGGCCCAGTCGAGTTTGGTTTTGGTCTGCCGCACGGCAACCTCTCGCCAACCGGCCAACGGTTCGGTGAACATGAAAATGTTGGCGGTCCCCGCCCGCTCATATTCGTAATCGACCCGTTTGGCGTGGTTGGCTGTCGCAGGGATCGGCTTGCGAGTTTCCTTCAAGAGCTGCACAGGCTGCTCATCCATGCACACCACCGGACAGCGGGCGTCATACGGCTGTTCAGAGACTTCCAGCACATCCTCCATGCTGGCGACGAACTCTGCGTCGGCTGTGGGAGGGATCACCCAGTACTCGATCTTGCGGTTGGTCATGTGGTTTTTTTCAGCGTGCGACGAACCGTCTCGTGACTGACGGATTCGGCAATCGCCAACTCGACAACCTGGCGAGCTAACAGCCGCAGCGTCCAGTTCGCATAGCCCTTCGGCGGTGGCCCCAGACGCAGGGCAATGAGCCGGGCTTCTTGTTTTCCATCCAGCAACTTCGGCCGGGACGGCTTCACCCGCTGCACCCCATTCAGAGTTTCGTCGAAGCCCCGTTCGACCAACCGCTGACGAATGTCTTCGACGGTTTGCACCCGACAATCAAATGCCTCCGCAATCTTCCGATCCGTCCACGAGGGGCCATTCACATCCGCTTTCAACAGAATCTGAGCCCGCTTCACCTTCTGACTCGTCCCCTTCAACTTCCTCACCACGTCCCGCAATTGGTCCCGCTCATCGTCCGTCAACCGCACCACATATTTTTTCTGCATGACTCACCTCCTTGTGCCATGCAGTCTCTCTCAAACAGCCATTTTCTCCAACTCCTGTTTCTCGTTGTGACTAAGCACTAGGCGGCCGCATCATGATGATTGTGCTCGCTTGCGATTGCCCAAATAAAGCGGCGAGATTGCGCCAAGCTTTGGAGCGTTGCGGTTACAATTGCCCTTTGGGCAACCTGGTCACTGTCGGTGCGGCGGGCAAGGCCTCACACAAACCAGACATCCTGCTCGTCGTCCTGCCGGGCGATTATGAGCAGGTTGAACCAACCATTCGACGAGTCCGCGACGCCGTCGACGTTCCAGTCTTGGCTCTGGGTCCTCGCGATCCCAATTTGATCCTGTGCGCCGTCCGGGCCGGTGCAAATGACTTCATCGACGAAACCGGGACGGGCGCCGTGATTGGCGTCCTCTTTCCGCAAGAATGCGGGCCGGTCGAGAGTTATTTCGTCGAAGCTGCCAGCCAGGAGATACGAGGCGCCTGGTCGCACATGGCCCGGAACGATGAGTTGCGGGGGTTCAAACGGTGTTACGACGCGCTCGCCCGCTCGTCGAGTGTGGGCATTGCCCGCGTCGACCGCGCGGGGGCCATCAAGGCGTGGAATCTCGGGGCGGAGAGGATGCTCGGTTGGAATTCGGCGGACATCGTCGCGAAGTCGTTTCCGATCGCGAATGTTTCGGAACGCGACGTCTTCGCCACTTGTCTGGGCGGAGCCTTCAAGGGTCAATCGACCGCTCGACTGGAGCTGAAATGCTGGTCCGGGAGCGGCAAAACCGTGGACGTCGCCCTCTCGGTCTCACCTCTTTCCGACCACGCCGGCGCAATCATCCAAGCCATGGTCGTTTTCGAGGATCTGTCCCGGTTCAAGCGGGCCTCGCGTGGTCTGCAACTTCAAAAAACAGTCGCCGACGTCCTGGCTCACGCCGCGTCGAAACCACAGGCGATGGAAGCGGCTCTCGCGGAGATCGCCCGAGAACTGAAATATGACTGCGGCGAGTATTGGCACTGGGAAAAAGAACCGCAGACGCTCGCTCGAATCGCGAGCTGGAACTCCCCGGAGCCGGGTGCCGCGACATTTGCGTCGGAAAGTCGAAAGCAAACCGATCCGCGCGAGCGGGCGTTTCTGTCGCAATTCCTTCAATCTAGCAATCCGACCCGATTCCCGTGCGCGGCGGACAAGAACTATTCACGTAGCGATCTGGCAGCACGCGCCCTCTTCGAGGACGCGATTGCCTTTCCCATCGCAGGCCCCGCCGAACCCCTTGGCTTGCTGGTCTTCTTTGCCGCCGCAATCGAGGAGCCGGACGGCGAAATGCTCGCGACCTTGTCCGCGATCTCGCAGCACATCAGTCAGTTTCTGATTCGCATCCAAGTCCAGGAATCGCTGCGAGAGGCCGAACAAGAACTGCTGCAGGCCAAAAAAATGGACGCGATCGGACAGCTCGTGAGCGGTGTCGTTCACGATTTCAATAATGTGCTCACCGTGATCTTGGGTTATGGCGAAATCGCAATCGATGAACTCGGGGGTGACGTAGCGAAACAGGAGCTGCTCGCCGAAGTGATCAATGCCGGCAAGCGGGCGGCGGGACTGACGAGACAACTGCTCGCGTTTTGCCGGAAGGAAGCCGCGCAATCGGAAATGGTCGACCTCAATTCGGTCGTGGTCGAGATGCAAAAGATGCTGCGCCACCTCGTCTCCGAAAACATCCGAATCGAAACTTCGCTTGCGCCCGACGTCCGGCGAGTCCAGGTCGTGCCCGGCCAGCTCGAACAAGTGGTCATGAATCTAGTCGTCAACGCCCGCGACGCTATGCCGGAAGGCGGCCGAATCTCGATCGAAACCCATTCGGTCGATCCTGATGACCCACAATTGCAAAGGCATTTTCCCCGCGCAAACTCCGGCCGTCACGTGTTGCTGCTCGTGAGCGACACCGGGTGTGGAATGGACGAAGCAACGAAGAAACGCATGTTCGAACCGTTCTTCACCACCAAACCGGCTGGGAAAGGGACAGGCATGGGCTTGTCGACCGTGTTTGCGATCGTCAAGGAATCCAATGGCCAGGTCGCGGTCGACAGCCAACTGGGCAAGGGAACGATCTTCCGCATCCTGTTTCCCGCTGCGGCGCAGGGATTGTCGTCGTGGCAAATTGACTCGGCTCCGGCGGCGATTCGGAGAGGGTCGGAAAATATTCTTCTCGTTGAAGATGATGCCACCGTGCGGCAATTGATGACCCGAATTCTCAGAAGCCAGGGTTATCGTGTGCTCGACGCCTCAAGCTCGCAGGAGGCCATCGAGCGTTGCCGCTCCGATAGCCGATCCATCGACCTCTTGATTACCGATGTCGTGATGCCCGGGATGAATGGCATTCAACTTGCCCAACAGCTTCGCAAGAAAAGCCGCGCTCTCAAGGTTCTCTTGGTCTCTGGGTACGGTGAAGGTGAGGGGGTCCCATCATTCGCAACAGATGCAAAGACGGCATTTCTGCAAAAGCCGTTTACTACGTTTGATTTGGCACAAAAAGTTCGAGGACTTTGCGATTCGTGAAACGGAGCAACGACTCATTCGGCGGCCGCGGATCAGTTCCAACATGTGGCAATGTATGGCGTAATCTTGCGATAGCGCATTGCGCTGGATCCCAAATCGTTTTGGAGCGAGGGAATGACGTTTGATATGACCAACGATGGCTTGCCGATCGCAGTGCCCAACGACGCCCGGCCATCGCAACGGTTGGGCCGCGAAAACCGCCGGCTGCAATCCCGGCGACGGCTGATCGAGGCCTTCTCCCACGACGTCCGTACTCCGCTTACGGTCATCAGCCAATACCTCGACCTGCTCGATCATGAATTGAGTCGTGCCGATCCCGAAGAACAACGCCAGATCGTTCGGGTCATGCGCGACCGTGCGGGCGATCTCAATCACACGTTCAACAACCTTCTGGACGCGTTGAAAGTCGACGTCGGAAAAATGGGGTCATCGCGACGCACTTGCAATCCGGTCGACCTCACCTCCGCCGTTCGCTCGATTCTCGAACGCAAAGCACTCGCCCTGAGCCGCACGCTTGAATTCGACTTCGCATCCGATCTCGCTCCGATCTTTTGCGACGCGGATCAGATTTCCCGCGTCCTCGTCAATCTGGCCGTCGATGCCCTGAAGGGATCGACTTCCCAGGATGGCGTCGCGGTCTGGGCAACGTCAAACGCCGCGCAAAGCGGCGTCCGCGTCGGCGTCACGGTCAGGCGATGTGCGGGTGGCTTAGCCCCGTCGGCATCCAATTCGCGCCGCGAGCTCTTCGCCGGCGCTCCCAACACATTTTTCGGTCCGTTCGGCGCAACCGGTCGGGTCATGCGAGCGATCCTTCGCCGAAATTTGACCGCGCGTGTTTGTCGCACCAGCGACAGTGAGACCTGTGTCTCGATCGACCTGCCCGGGATGAATCCTGAAGAAATCGTTTCGCGATACCTCGGACAAAAACGCGCCTGGTCGAATCGCGAGACCGACGTGACCTTCGTCGAAGTCGCCGGCCCAGCCGGCCGACCACGCTCCCCCGAACGAGGTCTTGGGATTGATCAGCCTGGTCGTTCGACTGCGGGATTTGGTGCTTCCGCTGAGTGCGGAATCGTGGCTTGTGGCCTTTTGTCGACGAAACGCGGCTTCTCAAGATTTCAAAGAACGACTTCAGACGACTTGGGAAGCAATTAACCGCATGCGACGCCGCAGCCCGCTTCCGCCGCTTCGCGTCCAGCTCTTGGGCAATTGGTGATCAAACGACCACATTGAACCCGTGCTGAACAAACTCAGGGCGGCGGTCGTTCCAATCGCCACACTGTATGGAGTTCAACCCGTTTCTTAGAGGGTATCAAAGAGAGAGGGAAGCCTCCGTGACGACAAAGACAATTCTGATTGCGGACGACGACGCCGACGTTGTGAACATATTGGCCACGCGATGCCGGCTGCTTGGACTCAACGTTTTGTGCGCTCACGACGCGTTCGGCGCCTTGTCGCTCGCCAGATCGGAACGACCCGGCATGATCTGCCTCGACGTCGAGATGCCGGCGGGCAATGGACTCAGTGTTTGCGAGATGCTCTGCTTCGACGAAAGCTGCCGGACGATACCGATCGCGATCCTCACGGGGCGAAATGACCCCGACACAATCATGCGGTGCCACAATCTGTGCGCTATTACGTTGAAAAGTGCCCGGAGCTGTGGAGCCGCGTCGAGCCTTTGATCAAGGAGTTGCTCATTGAGCCGCCCTCAGCTTCCGCCGGCAGCGGGAATGGATCGCTCGTCGCCGCTGTTGACGATCCTGTGCATCGATGACGATCCGGCAATTCTGGGACTCTATGCGCTGCACTTGGCATCAATCGCCGCGAGCGTCATTCGTGCCGTCAATGGATGCGAGGGATTCCAATTGGCAGTTGAGTCGAAGCCGGATCTCATCTTGATGGACAACGATCTTCCGGACGAGGAGGGAGTTCGCTTGTTGGCCCGATTGAGATTGCATCCGGCAGCCGCCGAAAGCCGGGTGATGATCCTGGCTGGATCGAAGACGACCCGAATTCAGCAAGAGGCTTTGATTCACGGAGTTATCGAAGTGTTTGAGAAGCCGGTGAATTTCCGCGAGTTGCTCGACCACATCGGTCGGGTTGATTTCTCCCGCCGAGAACGACCGTGATCCCGCAAATTCGTTCCGATCGGAGCAATCGGACGCCGGTTTCGTTAGCTCGGCACAACCCGCCAATGTCTTTGGCAGGGGAGTTGCATAAGTTTCGAACAGATCATGCGATCGGCTGACCCCGATCCAAAGCGATGCGAACAAAATCATGGCTAACCAAACCATTCGAGCAATTGTTGTTGACGACGAGGCACATGTCCGGAATCTCGTCAAGATTTCGCTGAGCCTGCATGGCATTGAGTGTGATTGCGCCGCCGATGGCAGCGAGGCACTCTCGCTATTAGAGGCCGGGCAATACGATCTCGCGATCATCGATTTGCAAATTCCGAAGCAACACGGCCACGCTTTGTGTACCACTCTGCTTGCCCGGGATAGTCGACCGCTCATTGTGGTCGTGACCGGGGTAACGGAGCGCCGCCTGACCGACGATTTGACGGCTCGCGGCGTCGAACGAATTTACTTCAAGCCGTTCGACTTTCGTCAATTCGGCAACGAGGTTCAGCACCTCGTCGTCGAACGCGTCAATTCTCGACGGGGCCCATCCCGGATTTGTTCCGACTCGTGTTGCCCACCAAGCCAGGCCGACGCGACGAATGGCAGTCCGCCCAAGGAGGGCACTCACAAAGCCGCCTCAGGGAGCTCGCCGAGCCGTTCCGACGCAGCAGCCGCCCCGGATAAGGCATCTCCGGTCGTGGTCGTACTGCGGAAGACACGCGTGCAATCCGCGACGTTGGTGGAAAAGCTTGAACGGCTTGGAATCCGAACGGTTGACGCGGGAAACTCGGATTCGCTGCGTCGGATGTTCGCGACGCGACCGGTCATTCTGCTGGTGATTGATCATGAGATCGAGGGATTTTTCACCGGCCCGGAGATTATCCGCAAGTTGCGGACCGCATTGATTGCGGTTCCGGCGGTCCTCGTCTCCTCGAACGCATCGCTTGACGCGGACGAGTCTCGACGACTCGGCCTTATCGTGCACGTCGATGCGGCTGCGAACAGCGACGAAATCGCGGAGACGGTCAGACGGTTTCTGTCGCGCTGCCCCGATGAGCAGACGTTGATTCCAGAGCGGGCTCGAGCCATCGTCTCCCGGTATGGCGACCTTCCTGTCTTGCCACAATCGATCTTGCAACTCCTGCAATATTTGGAGATGCCTGCGGAAGAGGTGCCAATTGACGACCTCCGCCGAGAGATCGGTATGGATCCCAAGGCATCGGCGGTGCTGAAGGCGGTCAACGCATCGATGACCGGCCTTTCCCGCGAAATTACAAACATACGCGACGCCGTGCGCGTGCTGGGAGTGCGGACGACGATCGAGCGAATCTTGCACTCCGCGATCTTCGATGGCATTGGTTCGCTGTGGAACGGGATTCCGGCCGAGTTGCAGAGTTGGCATACGCGACGAACGCTGTTGATTGCGAGCGCCGCCTCAACCTTTACCGTCGAGCATGAGGCGAATGCCGAGGAAACAGCCTTTTTGATCGGCCTGCTTCAGGATGTCGGCATCTTGTATCTGCTTCGGAATTGTCCCCGCGAGTACGCGGGCATCTTGGCTCGCTGGCGGGCGGTTGGGCATCTCAAGCTTGGCATGATGGAAACCGCGGAATTCGGCTGCACGCACGCGGCGGTGTCGGCGGCGATCGCCGAGCGCATGCGGCTACCTCATTCAATGATTCTGTCAATCCTGCACCATCTCGAATCCAGCCAGACTGCGACGCAGCGTGGCGCCCATCCGGGACTTCATCGGGCGATTTCGTTTGGCGAAGCCGTTGCGGATGTGACCGACGCGCCGCACGCAATTCGGCGCCAATTCCTGCACAGCATGCTGATTGCTGACGGTCATTCGAAGAGGGAGGACGGTCTTCGTCGGGTGGCTTCCGCGACGGCGCGCGCCGCGGCAGCAGCTTTTCAACTTTCCACGATTTCAGTGCCGAGCGCCGCTGAGCTCGAAGTCTTAGTTCTATCGGCCCTTTCCGGGCCGCTGCGAAAACACGGCGATGCTGCGTCTGAGGACGAATGCGTCAATGAGCCGCTGGTCAAGAGATAGTCCGAGCGGTTCGCGAAAGCCGCGCACATTGACTGTTTGACGATTTCTGAACGAAATGCCACGGCATAGATGGAAGACGAACAATGGAAATGACCGCAACCCTTGGTCGGCCCACTTGTCGCCGAGGAGACCAATCCGACATCATTTCGGATCGGAAGGCAATGATTACGTTTGTCGACGACGAACCCTCAATCCTGGATCTACTCAGGCGAATGGTTGGCGTGTCGCGTACCGACTGGGACATCGAGTCGTTCAGCGACAGCAACCAGGCCTGGGAGTCATTACGAAAGGGCCGTACGGACGTTGTCGTGACCGATGTGTCGATGCCGGGGCTATCCGGACCGGAGCTCTTGCGACTGCTGAGAGAAAACGAGGCGACTCGGGATACGCCCGTCATTGTTCTGACGGGCTTACACGAACGAAGTCTCAAGCGAGAGGTGCTCGACCTTGGCGCGACCGACTTGCTGAATAAGCCCGTCGACGCCAGTGACCTTTTAGCACGACTGCGAAGCGCGCTGCGCTTGAAGCAATGCCAGGATGAACTCAAACTTCAAAACGAAACACTCGAGCGGAAGGTCGTCGAACGCACTCGACAACTTCGGGCGTCGCGCGTCGAAATTATCTGGCGATTGGCTTGCGCGGCCGAAATCCACGATGAAGAAACCGGTTGTCACGTGTTGCGAGTGGCCCACTCTTGCCGGATCATCGCCGAGGCGCTGCATCAACCGCGAGAATTTGTCGAAACGCTTTTCTTGTCGGCACCATTGCATGACCTGGGAAAAATCGGGATTCCGGACGCAATCCTGCACAAGCCTCGGGCGCCTCACCGACGAGGAGCGGCAGATTGTGCACACACACTGCCAGATCGGCGAGCGAATCCTGAGTGCCAGGGTTTCGTCACTGGAATTGGTACATTCCAATCTTAATACATTCGATTTCGCAGCCGGCGGCCAATGAGGATCCGATGCTGTCAATGGCCCGAGATATTGCCGGAGCCCACCATGAACGATGGGATGGAGACGGCTATCCGCGCGGCCTCGCGGGAGAAAACATTCCTCTTCCCGCACGGATTACTGCCGTCGCCGATGTATACGATGCCCTGACATCCGAGCGCGAGTACAAGCGTTCTCTGCCGGCGGTTGAAGCGTTGGAATTGATTCGTCGCGAGGCGGGGAAGCAATTCGATCCGGCAGTTTGCGGCGCGTTCATTCGATCCTGGGCTGTGATCGAAGAGATTCGGACGCGACTTACTGAAGGTAGGCAGTCCTCCATCGGAGCGGCGAGTCAGCCCCCGTCTCGCAACGAACGCGGCACACGACCGTAATGAATGATTCCCCTCAGACTGACAATCTGTTGCCCGAGTTATCGGGTCGCACGCTGATTGAGCAGCATGATCTTACGTGCGAAATAGCGCAACCGCGCTTAGAAAAACTCAACACCAACCACGCGGCCACAATCCGTGTTGAGGATGCACAATAGAGTATTCTTGTTCAGGGCCGCATACATGGGATTGCCCGGATCTCGGAAGACGTCAAACCACCACGACACGTGGTGGGCATTCTCCGCACCGCTCCGAGCTGGATTTCTTCTATCGACAAGCTAACGCGCTTCACTTCGCTCGCGTCAATTCGCCTTCGGAGATGATCGCAAAGCATTTCCATCGGCTGCTTCCATGAATACGGCAGTGTGGCGAGATTGGGAACGCCACGCAATGCCCGGTAGTGCGCAGAATTTGTCCATCGCGGGCTCCTGTGAAATGTGATCGAGTCTTCTACGATCGGAGTGGCATCGCTTTCAAATCAGCGCTGCGTGCTCCGATCGAACGCACCGACGCGCGCGAGTGGCATTTTAGGACCGCGCCGAAGTCATAGCGAAGATGCACCGGTATTCAGCGAGCCGCACCTTGCTGCGCTGTGCATATCGTTTCTGGAGTTGAAAAACCCGGAGAGGATATCTAGCACACACGCGTCGGGATGAGGGGGCCGGGCGGGGGTGGGTCGTGCCGTCGCCCACACATGCCCTATTTTGCGCTTTGTTGTTTCCCCGCTTTCCTTTCGCCGAACGGGATCACAGGCCCCGGCCACCCTGTCGTGAAACGCGGCTGCGACCGTCTCGCAGCTCCTCGAAAGCCAAAGAAACGCTTTTGATGAATTTTCAAAACAACCTCCCGTTGTTTCTTGATTTGCGGCTGGGAGGTCGTGATGCTTACGTCCGGCGGGCCGTCTGAAGGAGGAGTCATGGGTAGGAAGCCATCGATTTTCGTCGTTTTGGCTTTGGCGCTTTTGTTGGGCCACTTCGGACAAGCGCACGCCGCAATCATTGCATTCGACAACGCTGCCGCTCAGGCCCCAGCCGGGATCCAGAATTGGAAAGGCAACTTGGGGCTGGACTTCACGGTCAATCAAACAATTTCCGTGACCGCTTTGGGCGCATTCGACGACGGGAATCCGGCGGATCTGGTCGGCACGAGAGCGAATGGCGTCACTGTCGGGATCTATAGCCTGAGCACGTCCAGTCTTGTTGCGCCGAGCGTCTTGTTCACGCCGGCGAATTTTGGTTCCCAGGTTAATGGCGATGCTTTTCTCGCGGTCACCCCGTTCAATCTCGGTCCTGGAAAATACACTGTTGTCTCCCTCAACGATCCGAATTTCAACTCCGGTTTGGGTGCGGGGCCGACAAATGTCACGTTGAACACTGGGGGCGGATCGATCAATTTCAATGTTCCGACCGCTCTCTCCCGTTACGATTCCGGCACCACTTTGGATTTGCCGGGGACCGTCGCGAATTACATGCCCGTGCCGAGGTTTGCCGCGGGGACGTTCGAATTCGAGCCAACTCCGGAACCCAATTCGCTGTTCCTGTTGTGTTCGTCGCTGGTCGCCGGTGGTTTTTTGGGCCTTTGTCGGCGGCGACGAAGTGCCCCTGCATCGACTCCCGTGTGCTGACGAGCAGTTGCTGGCGCTTCACCTGCGACAATTGAGCGTGACGGCCGCGCGCTCCGGCGCGGACGTTGGCCGGCCAGCAGGACCAGTCGGCCGCGGACACATCTTCATCGCCCGGCGGATACTTTGCTGGTCCACACCTTGAACGAAACGAGTTGGTTTACCCCGAACGTGGTCGTGAGAGCAACGTCCGCAGCGTCGCGGCCGCGCCCATCAGAATCCGTCCAATGCGCGGAGTGTTGTTTCGAGCGTCAAAGGCGTGCCACTTGCCGCCCAGGTAAACCTCGAACCAGGCACTAAAGTCCATGGGAGAGGCCGACAACGGCACGCCTATGTCGCCGAGATAGCCGGTGCAGTACCGCGCCGGAATGTTGAGGCATCGGCAAAACGTAATGGCCAGATGCATGTAGTCCCGGCAGACCCCGGTCCGCTCGCGAAATGCGTCCAGCGCCGTCCGATTTGCTCGGGCGTGCGAGTAGTCGAAGCCGATATGGCCGTGGACGAAGTCACACACCGCCTGGACCAGCGGCCAGCCCGCCGGAAGTTGGCCAAAAAGGGACCAGGCTGTGTCTTTCAGTTCGCTGTCGACCTCGCAATAGCGACTCGCGAGCAGGAACAAGAGCACATCACTCGGCAGGTCCTGCACCTGGTGCTGAAACGCGTTCCACACTTGCACGTCAGGCTGCCCGTCGTCCTCAATCAAAGCATCGCTTTGGAACACGACGCGACCCGCCGGAACTACGGCCCTGCCACAACGGTTGCCGTAGGTATCGACATATTCGGAAACCACGACGTGCGGCTTGACCGTCAATCGTTCCGCTTCACGAAGCGAGGCGGCCCTCGAAGGATGGATGTGCGCCATCAGCAACACGGCTGTCGGATTGGAAAAATCAAAGGCCGCTTCGAACCCGGCGCGAATCAGCATAGAACTGCAACACCTTTCCGCGGCCATTGCGAAGGGGCCCGTCCCGCGCGACAAAGCGGCTGCAACTTCGACAGACGACAGGACATTCTCTCGACCGCTTCGTGGAACGTCCCCGCACTGTTTCCCGCAAAAACCTTGCCGCGAATTCCGGAATGTTTGCAAATCGTTGGCCGCAAGGCGCTTTGCACAAAAAGAGGGACTGGCCCCCTACCAGAAGGACGAGCCAACTTTCGAACCACCCGGGTCTGGGGGCAGTCCCCCTTTTTGTGCCCGGGAGATAAGCTGGCCAGGTTGACGCCTGGCTCAAATCGCGAAAGGCAGCGCATGACGTATTGTATCGGCATCTTGCTCAAGGACGGGATCGTCCTCGCGTCGGACTCGCGCACGCACGCCGGGGTCGATAACTTCGCCAGGTTCTGCAAAATGACCGTGTTCGAGCGGGCCGGCGATCGTGTGCTCATCTTGCTGAGCTCCGGCAACCTGGCTGGGACGCAAGCCGTGATCAGCCTGCTGAAGCAGCGCAGTGAAGTCACGGATGGACCGCCCAATCTGTGGACGGTGCGCACCATGTTTGATGTGGCCGTCCTCGTTTCGGATGCTGTGCGCGACATCGAGCGGCGCAACGCGCCCTTTCTGGAAGGCGGTCCCGTTTCGTTCAACGCCTCTTTCATCATCGGCGGACAACTCAAAGGCGAGCCGCCGCGGCTGTTTCGCACCTACGCGGAGGGCAATTTCATCGAAGCCGGAGACGAAACGCAGTTTCTGCAGACTGGCGAAGCCAAGTACGGAAAGCCGATCGTCGATCGTGTCATCACGCCCACCACCTCGCTCGCGGACGCAGCCAAATGCATCCTCGTTTCGTTCGATTCGACCATGCGCAGCAACTTGTCAGTGGGCATGCCCATCGATCTGGTTTGCTACGAGCGGGACAGCCTGGAGCTCTGTAAGCGGCGCCGCTTCAACGAGGGGGATGCTTATTTCACGGCACTGAGCGCGGACTGGAGCGAGGGGGTACGCAAAGTGTTCCGGGAGCTGCCCGAGCTGGAATGGTAGGAGCGCTCGCCAAAGGGACGTGCGCGTATCGCTGGCGAATTCGCACCTCTCCTCTGGCTCGTGCTGGCGCACGCTGGCCTCTTTTTTCTACCGGCCTAAGGTGCGAATGCGTCGGTTTGCGACTGGGAGGGAACCGAGCAGCGAGGCGGTCTCCGGACGGCCAAGGCGTCGTCGATATACGGTGACTCGATCGTTGTTCGCGAGTAGATTTCTTCGATCACCTTGGTTTGTAACTCATGCCGCATGTGTTCGCGGATCGATTGCTCGACGTCCTCAAACGGCTGGTAGCTGGCCGGCGTGCGGCAGGCGACGCGGACAATGCGGAAGGAATGATCGGTTTCGATCACGCCGCTCGTCGCTCCTTCGGGAAGTTCCCGCAGAGCGGCGGACGTTTTGGCGTCGGCCACGCTTTCCGGCCGGGCGCGCGGCTGCCAGCCGCCTTGATCCGCGTTGGGGCCGGTTGAGAATTTCTTGACGATCTTCTCGAAGGGCAAGCCCATCCATTCGCAGGCGATCGCCTTCTGCAACGTTTGTTGCGCCTTTTCGCGACTCACATCCGAATTCAATCCGGCGGCGGGCACGTCAAAGTCGCAATCCTTCGGCTTGTCAGCCGACTTGGTCGTGGTCGCGATGGGACTGGCAAGACGTGATTGATCGACGCTCCAAGAGTTAATTTGGACGCCCCCCTGGCGGATTATGTCCAAGCGAGCCGTTTCGTCGTCGCTTGTCGTGACCGCCTCTGTTTTGGGGACTCGGATGGAAGGATCAGCGAATTTGATTTCGAGCAGTTGCCAAGTGATTTTCTCCCGCACGGCGTACTTCTGCCGGTGGGCCTGGTAATAAGCCAGCACGCGTTGCCAATCGAGATCGGAAGCGGTCGGCAGCGCCTGCCGCAGATACTCGTCGGCCAAGAGACGGTGGCGGAATTCGACCTTGAGGCTGGCCAGCGACGTGCCTTGTTGGTGCAGTTTCCTGTCGAGTTCGTCGCGGCCCGTCGCCTTCAGGTCTTGCTTGAGTTTCTCCACGTACTCCTCGAACATTTTTGAGATGGACTGTTCGGTCTTCTCTTTCCACTCCTGATCCAGCCTTGCTTCATAGGCCCGGCTGAGCATGCGGGTTCGCGCGTAATCCGCCACGTACTTCCTGATCGCCGTTTCCTGGAGCACGCGATATTCGCGTTCCGTCACCCGCTCGTTCTCGATGTTCTTGGCAGCCACAAGAAGACTGAGGTTGTCCGGCGGAAGGGGCTCGGCGCAGGCGCGCTCGAAAATTTCCGAAGCCAGGATCGGCCGGCCGTCCACGATCGCAACGACTTCCTTGCCAGAAAAAACCGTGTTCAGGCCGAGCTTGGAACGCCCAACGACGAGATCGGGGAAACGACTGCCCGACGTGGCGGGACAGATCCAGGCCGACGATACGACGTCCTTGAGAATCGCCCGAACGGTCAGCCGGTACTTGAGCTGTTTCGGGAAACTGGCCGGCGTCTGGAACGACCCGTCCGAGTCGACCGTTGTCCGGAACGTTCGCGTCGGATCGAGCGAGTGTTCGACTTCGACCACGATCTGCGCGCCGGGGATGGGTTTGTGGTCGGTGCCCAGGATTCGTCCATTTAGAGCGACCAGGTCGCATTTCTTTTCCTGCAAGCGAATCCGGTTGTCGTCGGCGACGATCTGCACGGGGTCGGCAAGAGCAACGCCGGCGCGCACGGGTACGAGCGTTACATTGGTGCCGGCTTCGACGTCGCCGAATTGGAAATGGCCCTCCGAATCAGTCGTGGTCCAGTGCAAGACTTCGGCCGCCTGGCCTTTGCGCGTTGGCGGGTCGCCCGCGCGCCACGTGCCGCGGACTCGAATTCCGGCGAGGTGCTGTCCCACCACGTCGAGCACCTCTCCCTGAACGGCAACGCCGGGGACGAACTCGATGGGCTTGAGTTCGAGTTTCTCCGCACCGGCAGGAATCACCACGTCGTCCTCGCAACCGGGGACCGCGCGAAGATAGCCGTCCGGCAGGCGGCATTCCATGTGGTAGGAGGCTCCCGGGCAAATGCAGACGCGAAAAAGTCCCTTTTCGTCCGACTCATCCCACAACGAAGCGTCCTTGGACGAAGTCATCTTGACGCCGATTCCTGTCAGCGGCTGTTTGGTCCGCGCATCTCGGATGATCCGCGTGACCCAACACCCCTTGCGAACGGGAATGTCGATCTTGGCGGGCCGATCTGGCGGACCTGTGAACGACACCATGCAATCATGTGGATCGTTGCTGAAGGGAATCTCATCCGGCCCGTCGACTTGGATCGCCAAGTGTCCGTGCTCAAACTTAGGAAACTTGGCGATCAAGAAGCGACCGTCGCGATCGGGCCGAACGATGAAGCGGGCATACGAGGTGCCCAAGGGCGGCGGGCCTCCCTGCTCGTGGCTCTCCGTCGCTTTCGCATCGGGGCCTGTCTCGGCGGAGACTTCGCGGATCCGCACTCTGAGCTTGGACAGATCGACCTTTTCTCCGTTGCGGAGAGCAAGTTGTCCATCGACGGTTCTTGTTTCGCGAAGCGTAACCGCAGTCGGAGAGGCCTGGCGCGGCGGAATGACGACTTGCTGTTCGCCGAACTGAGTCGTCTCGATCGCGACAATCGCCAATTGATCGGTCAGTCCGGCAACGGTCACGCGGCCGTCGGCGGTGCTGGGCCTCTTCATTTGGTCTTGAATCGGTTTGGGGACCAGGCGGGACCAGTGCCCGACGGGCAGCCAAACGTAGGTCGGTGCAACCCTCGCGTCGCCGCAAAGGGAGCCATCCGGCTTGTGGAGGCAAATCGTGGTGGGCGATTCCTTCGTCATTGAGACAATTTGCGGTTCCTGGGAGGGCTCTCCGAAAATCAAACGGTGTCCCAGGGCCAGACCCGGCTTGTGAATCCAAATCTCAAAAATGACGGGCGGATCGGCCAGTGCCTTCTTGACGTCGGCTTCAAGTGCGGTGAGTTCAAAGCGCCCCTCCGACTGCGACCTCGTTTGAGCAAGCACAAGGGAATCCTCGCACTCATCTTCGGAAATGAGGTCGCGCGTGAGGCATACAATCGCGCCGGCGACCGGCCGGCCCAGCTCGTCGAGCGCGTAGCCGATCACTTTCCTGGTGGCCGCGGAAGGGGTCTTACTTGCCGGGCTGGCTGCTTGGCTCGATATCGCCGTGGACGAAAGCAGGATTGCTGCGGCAAACGGCAGTACAGGTCGGCCGAGGCCGGCGAGCGCGGAATAGCGGAACGGGCTCATGGCATCTTCCTTGAATTGATCCGCTACGATGGGTCGCGATTGTGCGGGCCGCCGAAATCCTTGCCGCGGCCCGGACCGTCGCGGTGCTGCAGGCCGGCGCGAAGTTTAACTCGAGTGCTCAACGACGCAGGCGGTTGCGATTCCTTTTTGACAGTCGCGGGGTGCTTTCTTGCCCCACTTGCCGGAAATCCAAAAGTGCCGCGCGAAGCTGCGACAAACCGGTTCTTCTGATGCCCCACGGCCGGATTATGACGGGTGAATTTCGAGTCACCAAGGTCATTTTTTCGGCGGGCAGCGCGGGGCGTTCGAGCTATTAACGGCCTGCCGTGGTATCAGTTTCCGCTTTCTCAATCGCAGGACCAGCCGCCGAAGAAGATCTCGATCGGGTAACCGACCGCGTCGTACACGGTCAGGCAGACGGCCTGGCCGCGTTCGCCGTCCTCTGGCGGCATGATCTCGAGGACTTGTTCGCGGGTTGGCGTGGCCGTGCCGAACAGCGCTTGCAATTCCTCCTCGGTCAGGCGCTGGGCGACTCCGAAATCGGGTTCGTTCGCGACGCGATCGATGTCGAGTATGGATCGAGTGCCGTCCGCGTCGGCCTCGATCTGGGCCTCTTCGATCGTTTCATGCTGCCGTCCGGGACCCGGCGGACTCTTGTCATCGACGAGGTGTGGCGGCCTGCGCATCACCGGGTTGTAGCGCCCGGCCTCGAACTCTCGATCACGCAACTCCTCGAGGGCCCGCTGAAAGTTGGGCTGGTACGGAACCAAATACATGTAGGGTGACGATCCCATGGCGATTCCTTCTGCGGTTTCGTGCGACACGGCGAATCGTTTCGCCTCATGGCTTGGAAGGCCCCTTCCCGGCGATGACGCGATAGGCCGAAAGCGAATGCCCGTCTGCGACGAGCAGGAGCGGCGGTTCGTCGCCGCCGGGCGTGGCCCACGTGACTTCCACGTCCCGCGCACGATCAAGGGCTGTGGCGAGGAGCCGTCCGTTCGTGCAATCGACGACGACAATTCGCCCGCCCCGCGCTCCGCAGGCAGCCCAGGGACGTGTCGGGCAGATGGCCATCGACGTCGCGAAATCCGCGCCCTCGGGAAGTTTCAGGGTCCACTTCACATGTCCTTTGCCGTCGAGCGCAGCCATCGACAGGCCGCCCCCACTTTGGTCCATGCCCACGACGACGATCGTATCCGCCACATCCGTCTTCGAGAGGCGGCCGACGCGAACCAGCATGGCGTAGAACGGTGCGTCCTGCGTGGCGATGGCTTTGCCGTCGGCAGCAAACACATGCACCTTTCCCGTGGCCGAAGTCGAAACGACCTCCATTTTTTTGTCGCCGTTCAGGTCACCGGCGGCGACGTGCCAGACATTGCCGATGTCGGTGGTTTTCCACCGCGGCGCGCCATTGGAGCCCAGAACGTGAAGTCCGCCAAAGCCGTTGTAACCGACGATGACCTCATCATGACCGTCGCCGTCGAGATCGGCCGCCCACACATCGTCGACTCCGGTGGCGTTCGGTTGGTCCCACACAACACTTCCGTCGGAAGCTCGAACCGCGACGATCGACCTTCCCCAACTGCCAAACACCAAGAGCGCGCGATCGCCCGGACCGCTCAGTCGGGCCAACCGCAATTTGCCCCCCCGCGCGTCAAAGACGAGCGGCCTCTGCACTTTTCCACTCAAGCCCAAGACATCGCAACCGTCCTGCTTCAGGGCATAAATGGTCTTCGACCCGGGTTCGTAGACGACGTCGGAATACGCGCCCTGCAGAGTCCACTGGCTTTCCAGCCGCTCTGGTGCCGCCACCGCGTCTGCCGAGGTCTCTTTCAGGCGCCGCGGGGACTTGGCTTCCGCCGCCAGGTTTTTTCCAGCCAGCACCTGGTCAAGCTGCTTGCGGAGCGCCGTTTTGAGGGACGGACTGAACCCGACGTGGACCGATTGGACCACGCCCTTCTTGTCGATGAGCGCCAGCGTCGGCAACGCGCGGCGCCGTAGGCGGTCCCCACCTGGCCGTCCGAGTCGAGCAGAATCGAGACATTCAGCTTATGCTGCTTCAAAAACTCGTGGATGGTGTCTTTCCCCTCTTGCTGGTTCACGGCAAATAGGACGACGCCACGCGATTTGTATTCCTCGGCGATTTCGGCGAGCACCGGCAACTCGGCCACGCACGGTCCGCACCAGGTTGCCCACATGTCGAGCAGCACGACATTCCGGCCGGCGTAATCCGCGAGTCGAAAGGGTTTGCCGTCGAGTTGATCGAGCTCGACGGGCGGTGCCGTGTGGCCGACTAACGGCGAATAGGCATCGTCGGCTTCCTCCTCGTCCGTGCCGCCGAAGAAGTTGTTGACGAGTTTCATGTCCTTGGGCGGCGTGAAGTCGAAGGCATCGGGCTTGAGCGTGACATTCACCTGCCAGTCCTTGAACTGTTGTGTGATGCTCATTTTCATCGACGACCCGCCAGGCATCTTCGCGCCCATCTGCTCGGCCATCTGCGACATGTCCATGGAAACTTGAAGCAAGAGCGGTTTGTCCCCCTCGGCGATCCAGGCATCCCAGTTGAGCACCCGTTGATCGAACCGCAGATGTCGTGCTGATTGGCCATTGAGATCGACGTGCCCCAAGTCCGTGACGGTCGTCCCGTGCTCCATGATCGCGGCATACGGATCATTGCTCAGCAAGTGGAAGAGGACCTGCTGCGTCAAGCCGCCGCCCGCCATGATCAACGGGTCGTGCTCCAGTTCGCCCAGTTCCTTGGGCGCGTTTTTCTTGGTGTACTTCTTGAGAGCGCCGAGAGTGCTGTAAATCGTCGTTCCGTCGGAAACGATGGTGGCACCCAGCTCTCCATCCGACCGCATCGCGAGCCGATTGGGACGTTCAAAGACAATCGTCGTTTCCGTCTTCCGATTCTGTTCCTTGCCCGCGAAAACAACCTCCATCTGCACTTCAGACTGAACGGAAAACGATTTGAGATTCTTGTAGTAATCCGCCATCCGCCGCACGGTCGCGTTTGACGCACCTCCCCCGGGGCCGGTCGCCGAACTACAGCCACAACAGGCGGCCGCAAACAGGAGCGATGAAACAGCGACAAACTTGAGTGACGGCATTCCAAGGCTCCTGCACGCCGATGACGAGCCCATCGACGACGTGACAATCGCGCCGTGAGCGAACGTCTCCCGATAGGAGACGCACCCCCTCCGCGGCAAACGGCTGCTCAATCCTTAGCAGAGACGTGCGGCGGGCTCAAGCCGTTGGACAAACCGGCCACGGCCGGGCGCAAGGCGAATCTGCGGCGGGGCCCGTTGGCAATTTTGTGGTGCAGGCGTCCCGCCTGCAGTGCCGCCGAGAGGGCCGCACCGCAAACACTTGCAGCCGGGACGGCCGCACCACAAACACCTGCCGCCGAGACGGCCGCACCACAAACAGGCCGACAGTTTGACGCCCGACGCTTCCGTCTGCGTCAAAAGCGTGCCGACGCGGCGGATGAGCCGTGTCGTCGCCCCGGGAATTCCTTACCGCTATTTCTTGCCGCTATTTCTTGTCGTCTTTGGTGCGGATGCAGTAGAGACTGTCGACGCTTCGCAAGAGGATCGAACCGTCGGCGACCGCCGGCGAGGCCCAGAACATTTCGTTCAGTTTGTTGGTCGCCAGGAGCTTGAACTCCGGTCCCGCGTCGAGGACGAAGGTCGTGCCCCCATCGTCGAGGCAGAAGATTTTGCCGTCGCCCGCCCACGGCGACGTCCAGAAGGCGGCCGCTCCCTGGATCCGCTGGCGGTAAAGCTGCTTGCCCGTTTTCGCGTCGTAGCACGTGAAGATGCCGCCATTATTGCGGACAACGTACAGGTGCCCGGCGTAAATCAGCGGCGACGCTTTTTCCGGCCCGCCCCGCGACAGCGACCAGGCAACGCCGGCGTTCGAGGTCTCTCCCGCTTTGAGGCTGATGTTTCCCGAGGCGCCGGCTTTGACCGCGTACAGGCCGCCTCCGCCGCCACGTGGCTCGTCATCGCCGCCGCCCGGACCGGCTTCACCCCGCCCGCCGCCGGGGCCGCCTTCGCTCCGCCCGCCGTCATTGCCCCCTCGGGGCCCGCCTTCGCCGCGTCCCTCTTCGCCGCGCCGGCGACGTCCCATGCCGCCCATGCCCGGCTCGCAACCGACATACAACATGTCGGCGTTTCCGACCGGCGAGGAATCACAACGTCCGCCCCCCATGCTCAGTTCCCAGAGGAGCTTGCCGGTGGCCGGGTCGTAGGAGCGGACTTCGTGGCTGCCGCTGGTGACGAGTTCCGTGCGGTCTTTGTTTTTCCAGATCACGGGCGAGCAATGATTGGTCTCCTCGTCGCGGGAGACGCGCCACAGCTCGTCGCCGGTTTTCGCGGCCAGCGCGACCAAGAACGATTTTTCCTCGTTGTCGATTTGCAGGAAGAGCCGCTCGCTGTCAATGACGGGCGAGCTGGCCGGGCCCTGGCCCATGGCGGTGGGATAAGCGCCCAGGTCTTTCTTCCACACGAGCTTGCCGTCGAAGTCGTAACAGAACACGCCGTGCATGCCGAAATAGGCGAACACCCGCTGGCCGTCGGTGACGGGCGTTTCGGTGGCGTAGGTGTTGCTCTGCTGGATGGCAATCCGCGGCTTGCCTTCCAAGGCCTGCTCTTTCCACAAGACTTTTCCCGTCTCGCGATCAAGGCACAGCACCTGCCACTGGTAGACCTTGTTGGGAGGCGTTTCGCCCCTGCCGCCGCCCATACCGCCGCGTCCACCACGACGGCCGCCCGGGCCGCCAAAGCCGCCGCGACCGAATCCGTCCCGCATGGCCTGCAGCTGCTTGCGCTGCTCGGCGTTGAAGATCTTGTCGAGCTTGACCTGGGTCTCTTTCTGGAAGTCGCCCAGTTGCTTCTTCTGGTCATCGGTGAACTTGAGCCGTTCGACGATCGCAGCGGGAAGGATCTGTCCGGGTTGCGGCGGTCCGAAAAACCGACCGCGACGTCCGCCACCGTCCTCAGACGGCTCCTTGAGTTCTTTTTTCTGCTCATCGGTGAGCAGCGTGGCGAGTTTGGCGTCGACCTCTTTCTGCAGCGCGTCGACCTGCTTTTTCTGCTCGTCGGTCAGCTGGAGCCGTCCCTGGAGAAATGCGGGCAGGATCTGTCCCGGCTGAGGCGGCCCGCCGAAGCGTCCCCGTCCACCTCTCATTCCGCCGCCGCGGCCGAAGCCGCCGCCCGGTTTGGATTGGTTCTCGGTGGTGGCCGTCGTCACAAACACCTTGTTGCCCGAGATGATCGGCGAAGACCAACCCAGGCCCGGAATCTTCACTTTCCATTCCACGTTCTTGTCGGCGCCCCATTCGGTCGGCACGGCCGAATTAGCGACGCCGGCACTCTCAGGCCCGCGAAACTGAGGCCAATCGCCAGCCGAAGCCAGCCTTGGGGCCAACCCCGCTGCCAGGGCTACGCCCAACCAAACCGCGAGCCTCGATCGAACCATCATTATCCGACGCCTTTCAGAAGAACCGGGTTGATTGGATCAGGACAGCGTTTCAATACAGAGTTGCCCACTATCCAGGGGCGCAATCTTGGGAGCTGCCCACTATCGCGGCCACGACCTTAAGAGATCGTGAGGACATTTCGCAATCCCTTTTACAACGACCGATCGCAACTGGGCTTAAGCGTCGCCGTTTGTGCCGGGCCGCGAAGCGGGGCGCGAGAGAGCACTTTTTTCGAAAAGAGCTGCGTCCAGCTGCGTCCCCCTTCCCGACCTCACCCTTCGATCTCTCCTTGCGTTTTCATGGAATCTCGAACAAATCCGAAATCACGCTCGAACGCCCAAATCGGCAATTCGAGGGCCAAAAACGCGACAGTTTTCATCCGGCCCGCAGAACGTCATGCCAAGCGCGAGGACGTAATCTGCAGCGGTGGACTACGTATTCCTCGTTCCAAGTGGTATAATCGAGCCGTCTGCGGAGCCGGAATCACACTTTGGTCCCGAAGACATGATCGGATGACTAGATAAAGGGCGACCCGATCCGGGGAGCCCGTTGACGAGTAAACCGACGTGGTCGAACACCTGAGGGTGTTCCGCCACGTCGGTTTTTTTGTTTGGTGCCTCGGAATCGTTCCGTGACAGAGAGCCGTGGCGACAATCGGACACATGCACAATGAGCAACCCCAATTCCGCGATGGCACGGCAAATCGCCCAAGCGGCCAGCGCCTTCCAGGAGCAGCGTACAGGCCACGCGCCGCAATCGGTGGCCGTTGTCTTAAGTGATGAAACGCTGGTCATCACCCTGCATGGCGCCTTGTCGCCGGCTGAAAAGGCCCTGGCCAAGAGTCCGGAAGGCGCTGCCCAGGTGCAAGAGTTTCATCGGCAATTGTTCGCCAATGCTTCCGATTCACTGCGACAAGAGATTCAGAAAATCACGGGCGTGGAGGTGCGCGAGGCGACTGCGGAAGTCGAGGCGACAACCGGCACCGTCGTGCAAGTTTTCACGACCGGCACCATGGTCCAAGTGTTCCTGCTGGCAAAAAGCGTTGCGGCGGACACCTGGAGCGGGAACGGACGCGGCGATCAAACATAACACGGAAGGTTTTGTGATGTTGGTCTTGACCAGAAAAAAGCGGGAATCGCTTGCGATCGGACTTGCGGACGGCAGCGAGCCCATGCTCACCGTAACAGTGCTCCGAATTAGCGGCGGAACAGTGAGACTTGGCTTTGACGGAGACCCAAATATTTCCGTGCACCGTGGCGAACTGGTGGAACGGATGCGCGGCGCGACCGACGAGCCAACAGTCGCGACTCCGAGCGTCTGAAAACTAGCCACACAGAAGCGCGGCGCACTCGCTCATCAATTTGAAAGGTCAAGGTTTTGTATGGACAATCTCAATAACCTCGAACAACAGATCCGCGTCAAGCTCGCTTTTGCCACCGAACGGCGGCAATCCGAGCAGGAAACGGATGCCCGGATGATGCAGGACCGAGAGCGGCGCCGCGAAGCCTATCAACGCTCCGCGCGAGAATTGATGGCCTCAGACATTCGTCCGCGCATCGAGAAGGTCATGGCATTCTTCCCTAACGCCCTCTTATCGCCCGCGGAAGTGGCGACGCAGTCACAGTGGTCCTGTCGATTTCAAAAGACGCCCGACTTTCCCGCCAGCACGAAGATCTCGTTCCTTGTGTCCCCGGATACAGAGATCGAACACGTGATCGTGACGTACGACCTGGAAATTCTCCCGATCTATTTCCAGTTTCAAGGTCACGATCAGATCGTCGTGCCGATGGCGAGCATCCGCGGCGGCCCGATCGAAGCGTGGGTGGACACGAAGCTGCTGGGTTTCGTGGACACGTACTTGCAGCTGCGAACGCTCGACCAATACCAACTGTCGGGCCAGGTCGCCGACCCAGTCTGTGGAAAGCGGATCAATCGGGCGGACGCCGCCGCGCAAGTCGCGCACGAGCGGCGGACCTATTACTTCTGTCGCGATGAGTGCCGGCGACAATTCGAGTCCGACCCGCTGCGCTATTTGAAGGCGGCACCGGCCCAATCCATGCAAACGGCCGCGCTTCACGCTGATGACGACGCGTTAGGCAGTGTCGATGACAGCCACAAGGAGAATGTGCGACACCAATTCAGCATGAACCGCCCCGAATACGAATAGAAATCGGACGCAAAGCGAGCGCCTTTAAATGCTCGCCGAACTCCTCGGCGAATGGCCGAGGATTATCACTCCAGACTGTAACCTGTGTTTTCTGGAGGTCTTCCCGAATGGGACGATCGCCTGTCGTTAGCGCGCTTTTTGAAAGGACGACTCTCATGGCCATGAAACATGCCGCAAGTCAGCCCCACCACGATGCAGCCGGGCATCACGAGGCGGCGGCACATCACCACCGCGAAGCGATTCATCATCACTAAAAGGGAGAACACAAAGAAGCAAAAGAGCATGGTACTGCCGCTCACGAACACAGTGAGCAAGCACATAAACACAGCAAGCACGCTCATGAACAGTCGCAAAAATGAGCGTCCAGCACGAGTCGGCGGGTGAATCAGCCCGCCGCCTGACGAATCCGCTTCGTGTTCCGGCTGGCGACCGTGCGTCTTTCCACGTCCGCCAGTCGGAACATCTTGAACCGCGAAACGACCGAAAACAGAGCCATCGCCCGGAGAATCAAAATGGAATTGCCGTCGTCCGGTAAGCACCAGTCGCAAGCCAAGCCGGAGGCGCATCTCTTGGTCGTGATCGACCACCGCGAAGCGCGGATCTACAAGACCGAACTGAAGGGGACCGTGCCGGAGCGGATCACGCCATTCGACCCGCAGGGTTTCGGCCGGTACCTGCACAGCGTCACCGACGATTCCAACGGCCAGCGCGTTCCGGAGCGCAAGAGCTTTTACGAGGCAGTGACCAGAAGTCTAAAAGGCGCAGGGCAGATTGTGCTCTTCGGCACGGGAACCGGCGCGAGCAGTGCCATGGAGCAGTTGATTGGCCACTTGAAGCACCATCACGCGGACGTGGCCAAACGCGTCGTCGGTTCGCTCGCGGTTGATGAGCATCATCTGACGGAAGGCCAGCTGCTGGCCCGCGCCCGTGAATTTTACGGTGCTCTGGCCGAATCGCAGCGGACGGCGCGATGAAGCGGACCGTCCCGACCACGATCTAGGGAACTAAGGTGAGCCATGGGTTTTGTCATCAGGCAATCGGACAGTCGTCATCACGGCTGGACAAGAAAATCATTGCCGCCAACCTACAGCAGCGAGACGGGGTCTCGTGGATTCGGGCCGCGCAATTGCGCCGAAGTTTTTGCGACTCGCGAAGACGCAGAGCGCGAGATTGACGCAATTCAACAGCGCAGTTTCGGCGTGTTCAAGTTCGAGATTCAACCGGAGTGAGCTTGTGCACCTGCTCGTCGTCAAAGGCCTTGTTGAAGGTCGTCGACGTCAATTCTTCTCTTCTTCTCCGATGGGTGAGGTGATTTATGTTGTGGACTGTCTTACTGGTGCTCCTGATTTTGTGGGCTTTGGGACTCGGTTTCGGCATCGCGGGCAATTTAATCCATGTGCTCCTAGTCGTCGCGGTCGTGGTCTTGATCCTCGGCATGTTTCAGGGACGCAGAGTCGGCTGACCGATGGTGAAGGATTTGAGATGAAACGATTCATGATCTCTCTCGTCGTCGTCGCTGCCTGCATCGCCGGCGTCGGTTTTTATCGCGGCTGGTTTCTCGTCGCTTCGGACGACAGCGGCGACAAACGCAACGTCACCTTCTCAGCAGACTCGAGCAAGGTGAAAGACGACGAGAAAAAGGTCGTCGACGAAGTGCAAGACCTGGGACACCGGGCGAAGGACAAGGCCGCCGCACCGACGGAGAGGACCAAAGTCCCAAGCGCCGCAACTACGCAACCACCCGGGTCTCAAGAGTGAGAGGTTGTTAGTCGGCTCTCACGCCACAAGCTTTTCAAAGGAAAGTGACGATGACTGAAAACACCCCTGACCAGTCTGCGGCAGACCGCATGCGTTCGCAGGCGCAAAAGGTAAAGAGCGACCTTCAAGAAATGGGCAGTATCGCCGGCGATGTTGTTCAAGAGAATCTCGGACAAGTCCGCGACACCGCCTCTGAGTATTTTGAGCGACAGCGCGACGAGGTGCAGAGGGTCGAACAGACGCTTGTGAGTTACATCAAGGATCGGCCGATTCAATCGATCCTGATCTCAGCCGGCGTTGGGTTGTTTTTCGGTCGCTTTTGGCGACGCCCCTGATCGCGCTTGCGGCTCGTACGGGCCCGAGAAGCGGAGGAGATGATCGCGTGGCGAACTCGGAACCTTTGGCCAAGTTGTCATGGATGTTGACCTTGGCATCCATCGCGATCGTCATCGGGGGCCTGTACCTGGCCAAGGGGATCCTCCTGCCGTTGACGCTGGCCGTCCTGCTGAGCTTCCTGCTTAGTCCGCTTTGCGATCGGCTCGAGCGCTGGAGACTCGGCCGTATCCCCGCCGTCCTGATTACGGCGATGCTGGCCTTCACGCTGCTGGGTGTCGTGTCATGGATGGCAGTCGTTCAAATGAGCAACCTGGCGCCGAAAATGCCTGAATACCAGGACAATCTGCAGGCCAAGCTGCGTTCGACGAACGACTACGTCGGCTCCATTTTGAGCAAGATTACACGCACGGCCGAGCCGAAAGGCCTGAATCTCTCCGCATTAGGGCCCGGCGAGCCGCAAGATCGCGGAGATAAACCCTACTCAGTTCGCGTGATTTCAACGCCGCCGAGCCCCGTGCAGGTCATTACGGGAATGTTTGGCACATTGCTCGAAGTGCTGGGCTCGACCGGCGTTGTCATCGTGCTCGTTGTGTTTTTCCTGGTTCGGCGCGAGGACCTGCGCGATCGCTTCATCCGCCTGGTTGGAAAAGGCGACGTGACCGTGACCACTCAGGCCATCGAAGACGCTGCGACCCGGGTCAGTCGATATCTCTCGATGCAGCTGCTCCTCAACATCACCTTTGGAGTGGCGGTCGGTATTGGGCTTTACCTGATCGGCGTGCCCAGCGCCATCTTATGGGGCATCCTCGGTGCAACGTTGAGATTCATTCCGTACATCGGTGCCTGGATTGCCGCCGCGACGCCGATTGCTTTGTCGATGGCCATTTCGACGGGGTGGTCGGCGCCCATCCTCACCGTGACGCTCTTTGCCTCTCTGGACCTCTTGATCGGCAATGTCATGGAGCCATGGCTTTACGGCAAGAACACGGGCGTGTCCCCGGTGGCCGTCCTGGTCGCGGCCGTCTTCTGGACCTGGTTGTGGGGAGCGGTCGGGCTGCTTCTCGCAACGCCGTTGACGGTGTGCCTGATGGTACTCGGCAAGTATGTGCCCCAACTCTCTTTTTTAGACATTCTGCTCGGCAATGACGAGGTGTTCGAGCCTGCGAAACGCGTCTATCAACGGCTCTTGGCCGGCGACCAGGAAGAGTCGACCGAATTAATCGACGGCTATTGCGAGAAGATGCCGCTGGCTGAAGTCTACGACACGGTGCTCATCCCGGCGCTGGCCATGACCGAGACTCATTGGCAACGCGGCGAGATCAATGACGAGAGACACAAACTCATCTTCCAGAGCCTGAAGGACACAGTTGAAGAACTGGGTGAGCGCGAGAAGGGCATTCACGCGAAAGAGGCCGCCGCAGAGGTGAAACAGTCCGATGGAGATGCCAGTTCCCTTGTTGCGACCAATGTGTCAACGCTTTGCATTCTCTGCCTGCCGGCGCACGACGAGGCGGATGAAATTGCCGGAACGATGCTCGCGCAGTTATCAGCGACACGAGGCTGCGTGGTGGAGGCCGTCTCGGTGACGTCTCTCGCCAGTGAAATGGTTGATCTTGTCGAGAAACGCAAGGCCGATGTGGTTTGTATTTCCGCGATGCCCCCCGCGGCCGCGGCCCATGCGCGTTACCTGTGCAAACGTCTGCAGGGGCGCTTTCCCGACGCCCATCTGATTGTGGGACTGTGGAACGCGAAAACCGACCTCACGAAAATGAGAGAGCGCATCGGTTGCGGCGCGACAACTCATCTTGTGGGCACCTTGTCGGCCGCTCAAGAAAAGATTCACGGCCTCCTCCAGCCGCTCGTGCAGCGAACCGAGCCGGCAGTGCGAGAACCCGCGCGAGAAGCTATCGGTCAACTTCTGGTCCAGGGCGCCGAGCTGTGATGAAAACCTCTGCATGCGTTCGTTCCGTTTTGCGGGCAGCCCCCCGCTCTGTTCAACCACCCGTTCAAGGGGTTGGCGGGGCACGGCTGGTCTTCGCGGGAAGGCGGCCGAGTCGACGTCATCGCGGCGGCGTAAACATTGCCCGTCCGCTCAACAGTCTTGCGGCAATTCGTACGGGATTCCAGCGTTTTTTTGGAGTGAATGCATGGAGATTTTCCACGGAGCACATCGGCACGACGCCTACGTCGCCTGGCGCGATTCGCATCCAGACGGCTTCATTCTCCACTCGAATGATTACCCGACCAACACGAAGCTCATGCTGCATCGAACGTCGTGCTTCAATATGACAGGGCCGCCGGCCAGCGGAGACATCTGGACAAACTATCCGAAGTGGTGCTCATCGAACCGGGATGATTTGCTCGCTTTTGCTCGCAAGGAACTGAGCGCCGTAGCAGCTCAGTGCGCCCATTGTCAATCTTGAGCGGAGGAATCGATGACGAATGCCCGGGGCGATCCCTCGCCGCTTGCGCCTGATTGGGCTCTCGCTGCCAGCCCTGTCGAATCGGACGCGGTTCGACTGGCAAAGTACCTGCAGAACTTCTCGTCGCCCGGACACAAAGCGATGGTCACGGAGCTTTGGAGCAAGGGCTACGCCTCAAATCAGCGCCTCGCGAACCTGCGCGGCAAAAACGGCGTAACTGCGCATGCCGACAGGATCGCCATTTCCCGTTTGGTGACCAAGGCCGACTTGTTGTGGACGAAAGACCGGCAGATCCGCATTACGAAAGAGCGATCCGGACTCTCGCTCGAGAAATGCGAGTAGTACGAAATTGGACCTGAAACATCCGGTTTTCGTCCGTCATCATTCATCATTTGTGGCGCAGCAATCATGGCGCTCGCACTCTCTGTTGGCGACTCAGCTCCCTCTTTTCTTCAGTGGACGTCAGGCAATGAAGTATTTGCGTCTCTCCATTCCGGCCCTCGTCTTGTTGGTCGTTGCGGCGATTTTCGTTGCGGCCCAGCGTGAACCGGCGCATGCCCAGGGTCAACGGGCAATTGCCTGGGAGCACAAGGTGCTCGTTGTGCGACCTACGAGCAGGGAAGAGATCGAATCAAAGCTTCAAAAAGTGGGTGCGGACGGTTGGGAATGTATCCGCCTTGCCTTTCCAACAAGTTCGCTCAGTCAGGTCGGGTATGTCGTTCTCAAATGCCAAAAGTAACTGGCAGATCACCGACCTTGACGCGTGCATCACCGAACGCGTTGGACCCCGTTGACTCGCTCTGGCGAAACCGGCGTTTTTGTGATATAGTGGATGGTTCGGAAGACTAAATAAAGGGCAGTCCGGCGCACCGCCGGGACGCTCGTTGCAGAGTAAACCGACGTGGACGACACCTGATGTGTTCGCCAACGTCGGTTTTTTTATTGCTGTTGCCTTGAGTCGAGAGGAACGATCATGTCGAACGGCCTCGCCGACCGGCAGCCAAGCGAAGACACGCTGAAGATCGCTCTGGCGTATGCCGAGAACATCATAGAAACCCTGCGGGAACCGTTCCTCGTCCTCAACGGCGATCTGCGTGTCAGGACGGCGAACCGCTCCTTTTTCGAGTCCTTTCACGTCTTGAGAGAGCAAACCGAAAATCGCCTCGTCTATGACTTGGGCAACGGACAATGGGACATTCCCGTCCTCCGCACGTTGCTCAACCAGGTCATGTCCAATAGCCATCCCATCCACGACTTCGAGGTCGAGCACAACTTTCCCGAGATCGGGCAAAGGTGCATGCTGCTCAACGCCCGCAAGTTTCCTCCCGAGTCCAGCAACCCAAAGTTGATCCTGCTCGCCATCGAGGACGTAACCGACCACAAGCTGGCGAAAGCGGCTTTGAATAACTCAGGGATCAGATATCGGCGGCTGTTCGAGGCAGCCAAAGACGGTATTCTCATCCTCGACGCCAAGACCTTGAAAATCATCG
Source organism: uncultured Planctomycetaceae bacterium (assembly GCA_963752185.1). Taxonomy (GTDB): domain Bacteria; phylum Planctomycetota; class Planctomycetia; order Planctomycetales; family Planctomycetaceae; genus DASPSM01. The sequence continues at coordinate 969,162 of CAVVXK010000002.1, forward strand.
ACTCCAACCCCTTCATGACGGACTTGTTGGGCTACTCGCACGATGAGTTTTTTGGCAAACGACTCTGGGAGATCGGTCTGTTCGCGGATAAAGAGGCCAGCCAGGCGGCTTATCGAGAACTACAAAAGGACGGCTTCATCCGCTACGACCACTTACCTCTCGAAAGCCGAAACGGACAGAAGGTCGAAGTCGAGTTCGTCAGCAATGTCTATGCGGAAGACCATCAGCAAGTCATTCAATGCAATATCCGCGATATCACCGAACGCTGTCGCTTGGAGCGACAGCTGGCCGATCTGGATCGCCGCAAAGACGAATTTCTGGCCATGCTCAGCCACGAACTTCGCAACCCACTTGCTCCCATCCTCAACGCCGTCCAACTGCTGCAGCGCGAGGCAGACGAGAACTCCGTTCAGCGAAAAGCACACACCATCATCGAGCGCCAGGTGGGGCAACTGACGCATCTCGTGGACGACCTGATGGAAGTCTCCCGCACGCTCACCGGCCGGATTCAGCTTCGTCCTGAACAGGTCACCGTGAGCGGCATCGTGGCACGGGCCGTGGAGACGGTCCGCCCCTTGATCGACCAACGCAAGCATGAACTCACCTTATCGCTGCCTCCAGAACCGATCTGGCTCTACGCGGACGCTTCAAGGTTGGAGCAGGTGGTGACGAACCTGCTCACCAACGCCGTCAAATACACGAACGAAGGCGGTCACATCTGGCTCTCCGCCCGGCAAGAGGGAGACAAAGCAGTGCTGCGCGTGCGGGATACGGGGCTCGGCATCGCTCCCGCTTTTCTGCCTCATATCTTCGACCTGTTCTCGCAAGCGGAACGGACCTCCGACCGGTCGCAGGGCGGATTGGGGATTGGTTTGGCTTTGGCAATGCGACTGGTGGAAATGCACGAGGGAACAATCGCAGCCTCCAGTACTTTGGGACAAGGCAGCGAGTTCGTTGTGAGCCTTCCGGCGGATTTGTCGACGGGGCCGCCGAAAAAGACACAACGACCCGCAACTGAAAGCGCCCGGCCGCTCGATGCCGTCTTGCGTGTCCTGATCGTAGATGACAACGAGGACGCAGCGACGGCATTGGAATTGCTGCTTCAACAGGCCGGCCATTCGGTGCGGGCGGCCCACACCGGGCCGGCCGGACTGGCGGCGGCCATTGAATTTCTGCCCGACGTGATGCTGCTGGACATCGGCCTGCCGGAGTTGGATGGTTTTGAAGTGGCGAAGCGGATCCGTCAGCAAACCGCTTTGCACGACGTCGTGCTTGTCGCCATGACGGGGTATGGCCTCGAGAAAGAACGGCAGCGTTCGCGGGAGGCGGGATTCGATCATCACCTGGTCAAGCCTGCCGACTTTGGCACCTTGGAGCAAATCCTGGCGGCAGTCTCCAAGAGGGTCGATCAGGCCGCGGGACAGACAGGATAACTGACGCTGCGCCTCGCCGCTGGCGGGCGGGCAACTGAGAAAAATCATGGCGACGAGGGAGAAAACTCTGCGGGTTCTCGTGGTCGATGACAACCGAGACGGTGCGGACGCTTTGGGTTTGCTCGTGGAAGATCTCGGCAACCAGGTGCACGTGACCTATGGCGGGACGCAGGCGCTCGACGTGGCCAAAACATTTCGTCCCGATCTGATGCTCGTCGATTTGGTCATGCCCGAAATGGACGGTTCTGGTCTCGTAAGTCGCGTGCGCCAGATCCCCGGTTTCGCTCAGACAAGAATCGTTGCCATCACCGGCCAGAAAGCACCGGAACACAAAGCCTCGGCAATGGAAGCCGGCTTTGACACGGTCCTGTTCAAGCCCGTGGCCCGGACCGAAATCGAAGCGGTCTTGGCCAGTGTTGTGCGTGCGGCCCCGTCCGCGGGACAAACGGCCAGGCGGTCCAGCGGGCGCGCGGCTCGTCCCCGAGCGGAGCGCCATCTGCCGATTGACGAGGCTCGGCGAATCAGGAGCGAGCGGCAATCAAAATCGCTGACTCAAGGCGAAAGCGAAGCGGCCATCTGTAATGGAATCCTCCGCTTTCAAGAGGAGTATCTGGGATGGAAGTCCGAGCGAATTCACGCCCACCTCATTCAAGACCTCCTGGTGATCCGCATCTTGGGTGCGTTGACACTGGCCGAACGTCAATTGAGTAAGTCGGTGTCACCGGGGAAAGGCAGGGATCTCATCAAAGCAGTCCGGAAGCAACTGCTGGAAATTGCACGCCCGATGTTGGAATCGCTGGTCCACGAGGTGACGGGCGTCAAGGTGGTGAGCATGCACCACGACCTCAGCACCGTGACCGGTGAAGAAGTGGTCATCTTTTCCCTGGCCGCCGCGCCTTGCTTTCAATAAGCCACTCTGTTGTCGAACCGTGCTAGCCGGAGGAGAGACGACAGGTCCCGTTTAGGCGATTCGTGTTCAAGCGGCTGATGAGGCACGCGGTTTGGGGCCGTGTCCCGATTTGATTTCCCACTCCAACGCGCTAGAATACATTCGTCTGCGGAAGCAGAATAATATGGTTTGGCCTCGAATGACGTTGTCGGACGACTAGATAAAGGGCGACCCGGCTGATCCGGGGAGCCCGTTGATGAGTAAACCGACGTGGTCGAATGCCTGAGGGTGTTCAGCCACGTCGGTTTTTTTGTTTGGTGCCCCGGATTAAGTGACACAGCGCCGTGGCAACAATCGGACACAAGCACAATGAATAACTCCAGTCCCACGATGGCACGTCAAATCGCGCAAGTGGCCAGTGCCTTCCAGGAGCAGCGAACGGGCCACGCACCGCAATCGGTGGACGTTGTTTTGAGTGATGAAATGCTCGTCATCACCTTGCATGGCGCCTTGTCGCCGGCTGAAAAGGACCTGGCGAAAAGTCCCGAAGGCGCCGCTCGGGTGCAAGAGTTTCACCGGCAATTGTTCGCCAATGTCTCCGATTCACTGCGACAGGAGATCCAAAAAATCACGGGTGTGGAGGTGCGCGAGGCGACTGCGGAAGTCGAGGCGACGAGCGGCACCGTCGTGCAGATTTTCACGACCGGCACCATGGTGCAAGTGTTCCTGCTGGCGCAAAGCGTTCCGGCGGACACGTGGCGGGGGAATGGACGAGCCGATTAGCCCTAACACGGGAGATTTTGCGATGCGGTCTTGACCAGAAAAAAGCGGGAATCGTTTGCGATTGGACGTTCTGACGGCAGCGCGCCCATGCTCACCGTGACGGTGCTTCGTATTGGCAGCGGAAACATGAGGCTCGGTTTCGACGGAGACCCAAGTATTTCCGTCCACCGTAGCGAACTGGTGAAACGGATGCCCGACGCGACAGTCCAGCCAATAAACGCCGCGACTCCGATCGCCTGACGATTGGCTGACCCAGAAGCGTGGCGCAATCGCTCGTGAAAGGGAACTGTATGGGACTGATCCTGCTCATCATTGTCATTGTGTTGCTCTTGGGTGGACTGCCCACATGGAATCACTCTCGAAACTGGGGCTATGGTCCCAGCGGAGTCTTGAGTTTGGTGGTGGTTGTCCTCCTGGTCCTGATCTTGATGGGGCATATCCCGCGTGGCTTCTGATCGGGAGGCAAATCATCGCCGTCGTGGCCGAGCAACGTCGTATTCGGCGTCGCCGGCAGGGAACGGATTTTCAAAGGCGAAAGCATGATCTGGAATCAGGTCGCGGACAATTGGAGGCAAATCAAGGGCAGGTTGAAAACGGAATGGGGCAAACTGACCGGCAACGACCTGACGGCAATTGGAGGGACGCGGGACCAACTCGCGCGGTTGCTTCAACAGCAATATGGCTACTCGAAAGAACAAGCGGAGAAGGCAATCGACGAATTTCCACACGGCCTGATACCTGTTCCCATTTCCAATTCGCCCCGGACAAGCCCTTAGGGATCGGGCCGGAAAAAGGTGGGGCCGGAAAAAGGTGTCAGGAGCCAAATACAAAGTTGGTCCCTGACAATGTTCCTGACCCTTATATTCACGCGGAGCAACGGCTCAACCAAGACGGCGGGGTTGAATAGAAATTGACGGCACTGGTCTGAGACGTCTCACTCGCATCAATCCACGTTGGAACATTTCAGGACATATGGTTGGGTCCGGATTCCCGCTGCCTTCAGTGCCGCAGACGCGGCCGCGATGTGTGACGTCATTCGGGGGTATTTCCGTACCCGTTAATTCCGTTCACTTGGCCGTGCCCGATCGCGAACGCTTGACGAGCGTGCGTTTGACTTCGGAACAGGCACGGCTGGCTGCTTCGCCGCCCTGATTCGTAACGATGAGAATCGCGCGGTTTTCCCACATTCGCAGTGAGATGTCGGCGTACCACATCCCGTTGCTTCCCGCGTGCGTCAGCTCAATCTGGCCCGGAGTCGCGCGGGAAATCACGGCCCAACCCATGGCGTACTTCGTACCGCTCTTATCCATCGGGCCGCCGAACGGCGTGTGCAAATGCCGCAACTGGCTCAATGGGAGTAAAGGCGCGGGGCGTAAGGGCGGGGGGAGCAACGGCGCGGGGGGCCGTGTCGCGAGGAGTGGTGGCCGGCCGCCCGTGCTCGCGTTCGCTGCGGGGTGCTCGGCCGACAGATGGAGCGTCGCATAGCGGGCCCAATCGCTCAGCGTCAAATGGACGCGGCCGGCCGGGCCGAGCGACGGCGGATTGTCGGCTTCCGGTCCCGGCTCAATCCCCGGGCCGGCCCCCTCGTGCCCCCACGGTTGGGTAATCGACGACGACGGCTTGGCACCTTTCGGGGACAACCCGGGCGGGCCGAAGCCGGCGTGCTGCATGCGCAGCGGCTTGAAGACGCGTTCGATCACCAAATCTTCCCACGGTTGATCCGTCACCGCCTCAGCCATCGCGCCGGCAATGATGTACCTGGCGTTCGAATACAAAAAAGCCTTGCCCGGTGCGTGGTCCGGCGGCTTTTCCAGGAGCGTGCGGCACACGCGGAGCCGTTGCTCGCGCGGCTTGAGGGTCACGAGCGATTCGAGCGTTTTATCGTCCGGATTGGGCCGCACCCCCGCGTGGTGCGACAGCAATTCTTCGAGCGTGACCTGCTTCCACGCGGGATCGATGTGCTGGATGCCGTGCCCGGCGAAGACCTCGGCCGGCGTACTGTTCCAGCGCAGCTTCCCCTCCTCGATCAAGATGGCGATCAGCGTCGCCGTCATGCTCTTGGTGTCGGAGCCGATGTGGAACAGATCGTCGGTCGTGATCTGCTCCTGATGTCCGCGAACACGGACACCGGCCGCGCCCATCGCCGTGATCCGCCCGCCCTCGACGATCGCCGCCGCCATCCCGGGCAGCTTGTGCTTTTTGACGCTTTCGGCCAGCAGAGACGACAGATCGTCGACCGGCGGTGTTCCGGGTCCGTCCGCTCGCAGCGGAGACTTCGCGCCCAGCGCGAGCGACCACGCCGCAACGAATAAGAGAAGGGGAGCCCAACGCTGCCTCGGGATAGATGGCATTCTTACGCAACCTGTTGAGTCAATTTTGGATTTTAGATTTTGGAATTTGGATTGGCGATTTTGGATTTTTCTCGTTCCCAAGGTCTCCTTGGGGTGTCCGGAAATTCCTTGCGGCCGATCTGCAGCCGTTGTGGACCGTCTATCTCGAAAAGGTGGATCTATCGCGACGCTCTGGCTCTCTTCGATTCCGCTGACTTCGACACGTGGCCGAAGTGAGCTACGGGCATTCAAGGCAAATCTGTACCACGAAGGCACAAAGACACCAAGAAAGACAAAAAAACAGTTCTCCGCAGATTTCGCAGAAGGACGCAGATTTTGAGATTCAAATCGGCGAAATCGGCGTCATCTGCGGATCTCTCTTGCCTTTCTTTGTGTCTTTGTGGTGAAAAATCTGCCTGGGATTCTCCCACTCACCATTTTGAAGTAGACGGACTAGTAGGGTGGGGCCAGCGAGGCTTTGCGAGCGCCGGCCCACCTTCTTCATGCGGTTGACCAAGCAGAAGGTGGGCCGGCCGCCGAAGCGGCGTTGTCCCACCCGACGGCTCTGGGCATCAACGGCAATCTTACGCACCCGTTGAGTCAATTTTGGATTTTAGATTTTGTATTTTGGATTGGCGATTTTGGATCAGCGGCGTTTGGCGCCGCGCACGAACCGGCAATCGCAAATCGGCAGCAGGGCGCACCGCTTTTGAGCCAGCGTGCCTGGAGCGTTTCGCCGTGCTGAAACCCCAGCCGATCCCCGAATCTAAAATCCAAAATCTAAAATCTAAAATCCAATTCATCCGTCCGAGGTGACCGGGCCGCAAGGCTCCGTGAAATTTCCCGCGGGTCATTCCATCGGGAAATTCTTGCGGACGCCCCGAGTCGGCGGCGTGACGTGCAGGAAAATCACGCGGCGTGTCAGGGAACGCACTGCTGTGGCCGGACGGCGGGTTACGGAATGAAGGACGAAGGCGGAGGCGTTGCTTTGAATCCCGACCCCATGTCGGGAATGAAGGATGAGCCAGAAGGGTGCTCTCGGGACTGGCGTCAGGCCCTTGACCTCTCGCCTTGAACATCTTCTGCACTGGCCGGAGCCGGCGAGCGGCGGGAATGTTTGATTTTTTGTCCGCTCGTGCGTTGTCGAAGTTCAATCGACTTAGCCTGATCCTATCAGAAAAGGCTTGGCACCTCCAGATGAAAAAAAAGTGGCACGACACGCCTGTCGCCGAGTGCGCGCACGAGCGAGTTGATGCCCCCTCACTCCCGGCCCCTCTCCCGCTGCGATGAAAAGACGAGGGGAGAGGGGAACAAGAGAATGCGCTGGGGGCGGAGGGGATTCTTTTGTCCGCCATGGGGGCGGAGCGATGCGGACTGCCATTTTGGCGTTTTTTGGGGTGGACCCAAAAAAAGTCAGCGTTCTTTTCTGGATGGTTCACTCTCTCTAGAGACGACAAGCGCCCGAAGCTCGTTTTCGGTTTGAGCGATTCGACGTAACTCAAACTTGAAGCGGAGCTTCGGGAGAATTGCGTCCCGAGGCAGAGCTTGGGAACGTGGGAGGCGACGACGAGCAAGACTTGTTGAGCAATACTTTTTTTGGGTGGAGCCCAAAAAAGGCGCCCTTTTTCAGCGCCAAAAAAGCCAAAAAAGTCGGCGAAGCCGATTTTGGATTTTGGATTTGCGATTTTGGATTGGGACGGGTGCCTTCATCAATCCAGATTCGCAAATCCCTCTTTCTTGTCCCCATCCAAAATCCAAAATCGAAAATCGACAGCACGAAATCCCCGACCAGGAGCGAAAAAAGTCGAGGGCGGACTGTCACACCCGAGCGGGGGCCGACGACTGGATTTCAAGCGTTATGGCTTGAGCCCGGCCACCGACCGATTCTCGATGCAATACAGCCGCTTGGCGGTGCGGAGCAGCAATTTGTCGCCCACGATGACGGGCGTGGCCATGCACATGTCGTCCTCGGCCAAGGCGTTCGTGTAGAGGATCTCGAACTTCCGGCCAGGTTGGATGGCGAAGGTCACTCCGTCTTCGTTCAGGCAGAAGAGCTTGCCGGCGTAGCTCCAGGGTGAGCTGGTCAGCGCCCGGCCGTTGGGTATCCGCTTTTTGTCATAGACGATCTTGCCCGTCTTGGCGTTGAGGCACGCCAGGAATCCGCGGTCGAAGAGCATGTACATGTTGTCGTCGATGATGAGCGGCGTGGGGTGGTACGGGCCGATCTTGTGGTACCAGGCGATGGACGGGTTCGTCGGTTTGCGATCGATGGGCGAGATGTCGCCTTTCGCTCCCGGGCGAATGGCGTAAATGCGGTTCTCACCCCAAATAACGTGGCCGGACGTGACATACAACAGGCCAAATTGCTCGAACGGAGTGGGGATCGCGAGGATGGATTTGCCCTTGAGCTTCCACAGCTCCTTGCCGTCCAGATCGTAGGAAGTCACCCAATTGATGCCGGAGATTACGAGTTCGGTTCGTTTTGGGTTCTGCCAGACGTAGGGGGTCGAGTAGTTCGTTTTTTCGTCGCGGGAGATTTGCCAGATCGTCTGGCCGGTGCGTTTATCGAGCGCGAGGAGGCTCGATTTCTCCTCGTTGTCGTCGCAGAAATAAACCCGATCGCCGTAGACCACCGGGGACATGGAGGTGCCCCAACCGTACCGCGTCTCGCGGGCGTCGATTGCGTGCGTCCAAAGCAGCTTGCCGTCGAGGTCGTAGCAAAACAGGCCCAGGTTCCCGAAGAGGACATAAAGCCGCTCGCCGTCGGTGGCCGGCGTTTCCGAGGCGAGCGTGTTCTTGATGTGGTGCGGCTTGGCGGGAAGGCCTTTGTGGGCCGTCTGCTCCCAGATCACCGACCCGCTGGCGAGGTCGATGCAAACGACCTTCCACTCGTGCTCGCTCTTGTCCGGCGGGTATTTATTGGCGTCGACATCCTCGAGGTAGAGCCCCTTTCTCGGGGCTCGAATTTTGCCGGAATTGACGCACGTGGTCAAAAAAACTCGGCCGTTCCACACGACGGGGGACGACCATCCTAGCCCGGGCAAATCGCATTTCCAGGCGACGTTTTCGCTGCTGGACCAATGCTCGGGAAGGGTGCGCGTCTCCGGCCGCCGTCACTTGCCGACCCGCCAAAAAACGGGGCACGTTCAGGTCAGCCGCGACCCCGCTCGAGGCGCAGAACAAGCTCGGCAGGACGATCACCACTCGGGCAGTTCTCGAAGCCAACATGGTCGTGCTCCTTCTCCGTGGCAAACGGACAGGATTGAATGCAAGAATAGGGAAACTGTCCCGAACGGGTACGTGTCGGCCTGGGAGACCCCTACTGCACCAAAGTAGCCCGTTTTGCTTCATCGATCAACGAATTACCGCCCAGCGCCTGTACCATGGGGATAGGCGAAAATAGGCACGGTCGCGGATTTCGATTTCGCCTGCTTCCTGCCTCTCGTCTCTTCAGCATCCATAAAGGTTGCGTGTAAACAGAGTGCTCGCTTGGCCCCAATGGCCTTGCCACTGTACGGATTTAAACGGAGAATATGAGGCCAAGTTGGTCGGAGATTAATCACACATGATGCGATCTTTGTTCATTTTTCTGGCCCTTGTGGGCGTAGGTGGTGGCGGCGCCGCTTGGTATTTCTACGAGCAGGGCGACCAGCCGAATTCATTTCGCACGATTCCCGTCGAGCGCGGTGATATGCGCGCCACGATCAGCTCGACGGCCACGATCGAGCCCGAAGAGGTCGTCGACGTCGGCGCCCAGGTCCAGGGCATGATCAAGACGTTTGGCAAAGATCTGCGGGATTCCAACAACAACATCGACTACGGCAGCCCGGTTGAAGAGGGAACCGTACTGGCGCAGATCGACGACATGATCTACAAGACCCAGGTCGATATGGCCAAGGCGACTTTGGAAACCAATGTCGCGCTCTTGGCCGAAGCGAAAACCAAGCTCTCCCTGAGCCAGCAGAACTGGGACCGCGCACAGAGCCTGCGCAAAAATAACGTGATGACCCAGGCCGACTACGACACGGCCAAGGCCGACCTGCAGACGCAGGGTCCGGCGGTCGATGCCGGGCAGGCCGCGGTCGACCAGGCCAAGGCCAGCCTGTGCAGGCGCAGACCAACTTGCGGTATACGACGATCAAGTCGCCCGTGAAGGGGGTGATCATCGATCGCCGCGTGAACGTCGGGCAGACCGTCGTGGCGAGCTTGAGCGCTCCCAGCCTCTTCCTCATCGCCAAGGACTTGAAGCGGCTGCAGCTTTGGGCCTCGGTGAACGAGGCCGACATCGGACAGATCCACGCCGGGCAAACGGCCCGCTTTACGGTCGACGCATTCTCGGGGAGAACGTTTCGCGGAACAGTCTCGCAAATCCGCCTCAACGCCGTCATGACGCAAAACGTGGTGACTTACACCGTCGTCATCACCACGGACAACTCGAGCGGGACGCTTCTGCCTTATCTGACGGCCAACGTGCAATTCGAGGTGGCCCACCACGAGGACGTGCTTCTCGTTCCCACGACCGCCATCCGCTGGAAGCCGCAGCCCAATCAGATCGTCGCCGATGCCCGTGAGGCCTATTCCAAAGCGTCGCGGCGCCGCGAGGCGGGCGGCGGCGGCAAGTCGAGCTCGAAGCGCGAAAGCGGCTCGGAGACTGACCAAGAAGCGAAGAATCCGGACGCCAAGAGCGAGGACGCCAAAAAAGGGACCGGCGACGAACCAAAGAGCATGGTCGACTCGAAAAGGGCCGACGGCAAGAGCGGCGCACGGCGGCATGGCGGCGGCCACAAGAAGGATATGTCGACCGTTTGGGTCGAAGAGGACGGTTTTGCGCGACCCATCCAAGTGCAGACTGGGCTCACCGACGGAACTCAGGTCGAAATTGTCTCCGGCGATCTCAAAGAGGGAACGCGAGTGATCATCGGCGAAGTGCGCCGCGACGAGGGGCAGACCGGCACGAAGAATCCCTTCCTGCCGACCTTCTTCCGCGGCAACGCCAATAAGAAGAAATCCGACTAATCGCAGCCTCCCGAGACTGCAGACTTTGGCCTTTGGATCAAACCGATGGCACTCATCCGGCTCGAGGACATTACCAAGACCTACCACATGGGGGAGATCGAGGTCCCCGTCCTGCGTGGCGTCTCGCTCGAGATCAAGGAAGGTGAGATGGTGGCCCTGATGGGGTCATCCGGCTCGGGTAAGACGACTTTGATGAACCTTTTGGGCTGCCTCGATCGCCCCTCGTCGGGCCGCTACTGGTTCCAGGACGAAGAGATTTCGGATTATTCGGCCGACAAGCGGGCGCACCTGCGCAACCGAAAAATCGGGTTCGTGTTCCAGAGCTTCAATTTGTTGCCCCGCACGAGCGCGATCGATCAAGTGATCATGCCCTTGACTTACTCGCCCGTGAAAATTCACGACCGCGAGGGGAACCTTCGCGGGTGCGGCCTGCTCGAGAGAGTCGGTCTGGCCGATCGGATGCACCATGAGCCGAGCCAGATGTCGGGCGGACAGCAGCAGCGCGTGGCCATTGCCCGCTCGTTGATCAATCGGCCTCCGCTGTTGCTCGCCGACGAGCCGACCGGAAACCTCGACTCGCGAACGAGCGAAGAGATCCTGCGAATGTTCCAGGATTCTGAACTCCTCGGGAATCACGATCATCATCGTCACGCACGACCTTTCGGTCGCCCAGGCATGCCCAGCGGATCATTCGTATTCGCGACGGCCGAATCGAGGATGACGGCACGACGGCGGGCGGAAACGGCCACGGACCGGTCGTGGGACGCCTGGCACCGTCGGCGCCTTCGATTCCGGTGAGTCTCTCGGAACGGCCGGCGATCGCGGCGCACGCGGCAGGCACCGAATACTCTGGAAACGGTGGCGGGGCGACGGCGACTGCCGTTCTCGCCGCTCCGCGGCAGACCGGCGTCGCGCCGGCGCCGGCGGTCACGCCAGTTCAAGCGGAACCGGCCCACGCCGGCCGCGGCGGCTCGGTGGGCCACATTTTGCCCCGCACGCTGACCGTCGCGCTCAAGGCCCTCACCCGCAACAAAACGCGATCCGCGCTGACGACGCTCGGTATTTTGATCGGCGTCGCGGCGGTGATCGCCATGATGGAAATCGGCCAAGGTTCGAAGGATGCGCTGCAGTCGACGATCGCCAGCATGGGGGCGAATATTCTGCTCGTCCAGTCGGGAGCCGCGACCAGCGGCGGCGTTTCGTTCGGCACAGGCAGCGCCATGACGCTCACCCCCGACGACGCGACCGAGATTCTGCGCCAGTGCCCCGCGATCGTCGACGTGGCCCCGATCGTCCGGGCCCGCAGCCAAGTCGTCTACGGCCACAAGAACTGGGTGCCGGGATACATCCAAGGCACGTCCCCCGCGTTTCTCGATGTACGCGATTGGCGTGAAATGGACGAGGGGATCATGTTCAGCGATCAGGACGTGCGCAATGTGAACAAAGTGTGCGTCGTCGGCCAAACCATCGTGCGGGAGGTCTTTGAGGGGGTCTCGCCGGTCGGCAAGGAGATCCGCATGCAAAACGTCGCCTTCAAGGTCGTCGGCGTTTTGTCGCGGAAAGGCGCGAACATGATGGGCATGGACCAGGACGACATCGTTCTGGCGCCCTGGACGACCATCAAATACCGCGTGAGCGGTAGCACGCTGACCAACGTGAACCAAAGCGCCGCCGCGGCCGCCGCGAACGATCCGACCGCGGCGGCGACGACCGTCAACACGCTCAGCAACCTCTACCCGGGCACGACGCAGACGTACGCGGTTCCCGCCGCCACCCAGACGGCCGACACGCCGCAGCCGATCCGCTTCATCAATGTCGATCAGATCCTCGCCAAGGCCGCCTCCACCGAGGAGATCGCGCAGGCAATCAATGAGATGACGCAGCTCTTGCGCGAGCGGCATCGGGTCAAGGGCGAAGCGGACGACTTCAACATCCGCGACATGACGGAAATGACCAACACACTCTCGTCGACGTCGAAGCTGATGGGAAGCCTGCTGTTGTGCGTCGCCCTGATTTCGCTGGTCGTGGGGGGCGTGGGCATCATGAATATCATGCTCGTCTCTGTGACCGAGCGCACGCGGGAGATCGGCTTGCGGATGGCCGTCGGAGCCCGGGCCGCGAACATCTTGCGGCAGTTCCTTGTCGAAGCGGTCGTCTTGTGCCTGATCGGCGGGGCCGTCGGTATCCTCATGGGGCGGTCGTGCTCGATCCTCGTGCAGCAGCTCCTGCACTGGCCGACCAAGACGTCGTTACCGGCTGTCATTGCCGCGGTGGTCGTTTCGGCTAGCGTCGGGATCATCTTTGGTTATTATCCGGCTTGGAAGGCTTCGCGACTCGATCCGATTGAAGCGCTGCGTTACGAATGAGGTGGAATGAGCGACGCCAGAACGGGCGGACCGACGGCAACCATCGCTCCACCCCCGTCTGCTGCGCGCCGCCTGCGTGATATCGGCCGCTCCCTCGCGCACCGCAATTTCCGCCTGTTCTTTGCCGGCCAGAGCGTTTCGCTCCTGGGCACGTGGATGCAGCAGACGGCCATGACCTGGCTCGTCTATCGGCTGACTCAGGAGCAGCATGGGGATTCGGCCCTGATCTTGGGCATCACGGGCTTTGCGGGGCAGATTCCCGTGTTGCTTTTGGGGCCGTTTGCGGGCGTTTACAGCGACCGCTGGCATCGCCATCGCATTATTATCGCTACGCAAACGCTGTCGATGCTGCAGGCCTTCTTGGTGTGGATCTTGACGATCGCGGGCGTGATCACGGTGTGGCAGCTCGTTGTCTTGAGCTTGTTTTTGGGCTGTGTGAACGCGTTCGACATGCCGACGCGGCAGGCCTTCATGACCGAGATGCTCGATACGAGCGAGGATCTGGCCAACGCCATCGCAATCAACTCGTCGATGGTGAACGGGGCCCGCCTGATCGGGCCGTCGATCGCCGGGCTGGTGATCAGCATCGTCGGCGAGGCGACCTGTTTTTTATTGAACGGTTTGAGTTTCCTCGGCGTGATCGCGGCTTTGTTGGCGATGAAGATTCCGCGCAGGTCGAACGAGGGCATGCCCAAATCGGTCTTGGGGGGACTGGCAGAAGGCTTTCGTTATTCGTTCGGCTTTCCTCCGGTGCGGGCACTCCTGATCTTGGTCGCGCTGATCGGATTGGTGGGAATGCCGTACGTCGTGCTGATGCCGATCTTTGCCGACCAAATTCTTCACGGCAATGCGCGGACGTACGGCTTGCTCGTGGGTTCGTCTGGGGTGGGAGCTCTTGCAGGCAGTTTGTATCTCGCGTCTCGGCGTACGGTGCTCGGACTGGGACGCTGGATCGCCGCCATGAGCGGGCTCTTTGGCCTCGGCCTGATTGCCTTTTCGTTTTCGACAAGCCGGCTGCTGTCGATGGCCTTCTTGGTGGTGATGGGCTTTGCCGTAATTGTGCAACTGGCTTCCTGTAATACGATCCTTCAGACGATCGTCGAAGAGCGGCAGCGCGGCCGCGTGATGAGCCTGTACACGACGGCCTTTTTGGGCATGTCCCCCCTGGGCAGTTTGGTTGCCGGCAGCCTCGCTTCGGCCATCGGCGCGCCGCGCACATTGCAGATCGGCGGGGTCTGCGTCTTGTTGGGCGGAGTCGCTTTCGCCGTGCAGCTACGGGCGCTGCGAAAACATATCCGCCCGATCTACACGCGGATGGGCATTTTGCCGTCCGTCGCGTCGGGTCTGCAGCAGGCGACCGAGCAAACTGTGCCGCCCGAGGAAACTTGAATATAACCGGCAAGCGATCGTTTTCTTTGCCGTTCCACTCCGCCGCCCTTGCTCTCCCCACCTTCCCAAACCGCCGTATACCCAATCGGCCTCGATGCGATATAGTTCAGGCAGCGGACCCAAATTTGACGGAGTGCGGCGATGCCCTTCAAAACGGAGGCGATGGAGGAACCCCACATCAACCTCACGCCGCTGGTGGATGTCGTCTTCAATCTGCTCTTGTTCCTGATGCTGGCCACGCGGTTCGCCGCGGATGACGATGCCGAACGCAAGTTCGACGTGCAGCTGGCGACGGCCTCGAACGCGAAGCCGCTGACGGCCCTGCCCGACGAGCTGACGGTCAACGTCGCCGCCAACGGGCAAATCACGCTCAACGGCAAGCCGAAGAAGCTCAACGAACTGGAGGTCGACCTGGTCGCGGCCAAGAAAAACTATGCCGATCAGGCGGTCTTGATTCGCGGCGAGGCGGACGGCCGCTATCAGAACGTGGTCGACGTGCTGGCCGCCTGCGACAGGGCGAAGATCAATTCGGTTTCACTCCCCGTGCGCTTGAAGCACGAGACGCACTGATGAAGCACGCCGTCGACTTCATCCATCGCTTCCTGCAAGGGAACCGCGTCGAGCCGGACGAGGTTCTTTGGGCGATTTTGATTTCGGCGTTCGTGTTTGCGTCGCTGCACCTGGTGACGATGTTCCTCACGCGGTGGGGTGATCGCCGCGTTACTGGCAAGGCCCTCTTGTTTTCGCTGCTCTTGCACTTCGGCCTGCTCGTGGCGGTCGTGACGATCCCGGTTCCTCCGGGCATTCCGGGCGGCGGTCCCGAAGATCCGAACGGGAAAGACAACGAACACCGCGTGGTGATCCACAGCATCTCTGACTCGACCGAGCGCAAAGGCCGCGACGAGAAAACGGCCGGCAAAACGGCCGTCTGGGATCGGCTTCCTCCGACGGAACTCGCCAAAACGCTGGGTCCCAAACCGCAAGAGCCCGGGGCGACGAGGCAAAGCGTTGATCGCATCGAGGAACGCCAACAGGCGCCGGACCTCAAAACGCCCGATTTGGCGAGCCTGCCCGAAATGCAGCAGACTCCTCCAGAGCTTGCCCAGGCCGAGGCCGCCCGCTTGAAGCGTCCGGTCCAGACGCCCGAGATCGAAACACCGAAGATGACCTCCTCACCGAAATCGACCTCGCGCGTGCCGTCCTTGCCGCAGCGCAGCGTCGCCGGCAAGGCGTCGGCCGAACTCAACGTCGAGCGGCAAAAAATGGAGTCCGGCAACAGTCCGCACTATCGTGAGGCGGGAGCCGCCGATGTTGTCAATACGCTTCCTTCGGCACCGAATCCGCAGCCTGTGACGTCGCAGCCGGATCCCGCCGCCTCGGCCGCCAGCGACTCTGGTCGTCCCAAAGCATCGCCCGCGCCGATTGCCGGCATGACTCAGGAGCCGACCCCGGTTCCGACGCAAAATTTGCCGACCAGCGGCGGCTCACAGTCAGTCGCGCACGACCCGATTGGCACTCGCCCTCCGGAAGGGCGTTGGCTTGCGCACGTCGATCGTCTGCCATCCGGAACGATCGGATTCGGTAGTCCCGGCGCCGCTCCCATGAGTCCGCCGTTAGGAAGCGACCAGTCCGTCGGCGCGCAGCCGCCGGCCCCCCAAATTCAGAGTTCCGGCGGCGTTCCGTTGCTCGTGCGGCGTAGCGCCGGAATCGCGCCGACCTATCGTTTGCGAAAACTGTCCAACCGCAAGGCCAACGCGCGGCAGTTCGGTGGGAGCGACCAATCGGAGCGCGCGGTCGAGGCCAGCCTCAGTTTTCTCGCCAGCGTTCAGGAACGCAACGGCTCCTGGAATGCCAAGGCGTTCGGGGCCGGGCAGGTGAAGGTCGACGAAAACGGGGTCGACCGCGACTACGCGGGCCGCGATGCCGACAGCGGCGTCACGGCCCTTTCGATCCTGGCATTTCTTGGCGCGGGCTACACGCACGAGGAGGGGCAATACGCCGACAATGTCGATCGTGCCCTCCGCTGGTTGGTGAGCCAACAGCGGCCCGACGGAAACTTAGGCTATGGGGCTGGCCACTTTGCGGCAATGTACTGCCATGGCATCGCGACGTACGCCATCGCCGAGGCCTACGGCATGCAGAACGACCCGACGGCAAACACGATTCTCCGCGATCCCCTGCTGCGGGCCGTTCGGTACATCCTCGACAATCAGAATCCGGACGGCGGCTGGCGGTACATCAAGGGTCAAAAGAGCGACATCAGCATGTTCGGCTGGCAATTGATGGCACTCAAAAGTGCCGAAATCGCCGGCGTCACAATTCCGCATGACGCCAAGACGAAAATGGTCGGCTTCCTCCGGCAGCGCAGCCTCGGCGACCACGGCGGACTGGCCGCCTACCGGGAGGACGAATCGCCGACTGCCTCGATGACGGCCGAGGCGCTCTTCTGCAAGCAGATGCTCGGCATGCGGCGGGATAATGCGGCGTCGCAGGAAGCGGCCGAATACATTCTCACTCGCCTGCCCCGGCGGTCGCAGTTCAACGAGTATTACTGGTATTACGGCACGGTCGCCATGTACCAATACGGCGGCACGGGCTGGCAGACGTGGAACGAAGCGGTCCGCGATATCTTGATTTCCGAGCAGCTGACCACAGGGCAATTCGTTGGCAGCTGGGAGCCCGTAAGCCCCTGGGCAAAATACGGCGGGCGAATCTACGCCACCGCGTTGAGCACCCTGTGTCTGGAAGTGTATTATCGCTTCCTGCCGCTCTACCAGATCGGCAACGCCGCCAAGGACTGAGTGGATGCCCACCGGCGGCCACAAGTCCGAACCAGGAAGACCGATCTGAGATGAATCTCGTCTGGCATTTCATCGATATTGGCCTGCACCTCGACAAGCATCTGGACGAATGGGCCGCGGGCTTTGGGCCCTGGCTCTACGTGATCATGTTCGCCGTCATCTTTTGCGAGACGGGCCTCGTGGTCACGCCGCTTTTGCCCGGGGACTCACTCCTATTCGCCTTTGGAGCGGTCGCCGCGCGAGACGCCGCGCAAATCAACATCGCCTTCTCGATCGGCTTGCTGATCGTCGCTGCAGTCGCCGGCGATGCCGTCAATTACGCAGTGGGAGCGATTCTCGGTCCGCGAGTATTTCATTACGAAAACTCGCGAATCCTCAACAAAAAGTATTTGATGCGAACGCACGAGTTCTACGAGAAGTACGGCGGCAAGACGATCGTGCTGGCCCGATTCGTTCCCATCGTGCGAACGTTCGCACCGTTCATCGCGGGAATCGGCAAGATGGGCTACGGCCGCTTTTGGGTCTTCAATTGTTTGGGGGGAGCCGCCTGGGTCACGATCTTTCTCATGGGCGGCTATTACTTCGGTAACTTCGAGGTGATTAAGCGGAATTTTCACTTCGTGATCGCGGCCATTCTCGTGATTTCGGTGATGCCAATGGTCGTGGATTGGTACAACGCGCGGCGACGCGCGAAGCAACCGATCGCTGCCGACATCAATGCCCCGCCCGCGCCCGAGCGCGTCGAGGTGGAGCGGTAGGACAAGCGAAGGCTTGTCGCACAACATTTCGGGCGTCGCACGATCAAACGGTCGCCGGCGCCAACCAGCGGAGGGGGGCAATGGCCTCGACGAACGAGCTTTACGATGAGCTGATGAATGAATGGCGCAAGGGGACGCTCCTGGCGTCGTGCTCCGCCCAACTTTCTTGGGACGAGCAGACCTATCTTCCGCCTGGAGGCGTAGCGCATCGCTCGGAACAGATGAGCCTGTTGGCGGGCATGGTTCACGAGCGATTCACGGCGCCCCGTTTGGGCGAATTGATCGGCGAGATGGAACAGAAGAACGATCTTGGCGACGCCGACGGCCCAAAACGGGCAAATTTGCGAGAAGCTCGCCGACGCTACGATCGAGCCACCAAGCTGCCCAAAAAGCTGGTTGAAGAGATTTCCCGCGTCACCTCGTTGGCGCAGCACAATTGGATCGACGCTCGTAAGAAATCGCATTTTGAGACCTTCCGACCCTGGCTCGAGCAAGTTGTCGCCCTGAAACGAGAAGAGGCCGCAGCACTCGGCAGCGGCACTGGCGTCGCGTACGACGCTCTGTTGGATGACTACGAACCGGGCGCCAAGACCGCCGATGTCGCCCGCGTTTTTGCCGGGTTGCGGAAGGATTTGGTCCCGCTCGTTCAGGCCATCCATCATGCCAAGACACGTCCCGAGGGAGACATCCTATCCCGCCATTACCCAAAGGATGCCCAGCGTTCGTTCGCCAGGGACGCGGCGACCGCGATCGGCTTTCGCTTCGACGAAGGCCGCCTCGACGAATCGGCCCATCCGTTTTGTACGGGGATCGGTCCGGGCGACTGCCGTCTGACGACACGCTACGACGAGCACCATTTTCCGGCGCGTTTTTCGGCGTGTTGCACGAAGCCGGCCACGGCATCTACGAGCAGGGGCTCGATCGCTCGGCATTCGGCACACCGATCGGCGACGCCGCTTCGCTGGGTGTGCACGAGTCGCAATCGAGAATGTGGGAAAACTTTGTCGGCCGCAGCCGCGCTTTTTGGAACCACTTTTATCCCCAAGCCCAAACGACCTTTTTGGAAGCGCTCGGCGGGGTGGGGCGCGATGACTTTTATGGAGCCGTTAACGACGTGCGCCCCTCATTCATCCGAGTCGAGGCGGACGAAGTCACGTACAATTTGCATATCATGATCCGTTTCGAGATGGAGCAGCGGCTGATCGGAGGCGATCTGCAGCCGG
Organism: uncultured Planctomycetaceae bacterium; assembly: GCA_963752185.1. Classification (GTDB taxonomy): domain Bacteria; phylum Planctomycetota; class Planctomycetia; order Planctomycetales; family Planctomycetaceae; genus DASPSM01. The sequence continues at coordinate 988,150 of CAVVXK010000002.1, forward strand.
CCGACGTTCCCACCGCGTGGAACAAGGCTTACACCGAATCGCTGGGCATCACGCCGCCAAACGACGCCCAAGGCTGTCTGCAGGACGTGCATTGGAGTGCTGGATTGCTCGGCTATTTTCCGACTTACGCACTGGGCAACATGTACGCGGCCCAGCTTTTCGACGCGGCCCGTCGTTCGCTGGGCGATCTCGACGCACTTTTTGCCAAAGGCGATTTCAAGCCCTTGAAAGAGTGGCTCAACAAAAACATCCATCAGTACGGGCGACAATACCTGCCGAGCCGCCTGGTCGAACGGATCACCGGCGAGCCGCTCTCGCACCGTCCCTTGGTGGCGCATTTGAAGACAAAATTCGAGTCGATTTATCGGCTATAACAACGCGCTAGGGAGCCGATTCCGATGCCTCAAGGTTCTTCGTCACGCAACCGGAGTGTCGTGGCTTTTTTGCTGATCGTGGTTGCGGTCGCCATTTTCAGCATCAGTTTTTCGATGCTGATGCATAACGAGAGCCATCCGCCCCGCGGAGGACTGGGCCCGGGGTCGCCCATGCCGCTAATTCAGGCGGCCGGTTGGATTAACGGGAGCACACTCTCCCCTGAGAGTTTGAAGGGCAAAGTTCTGGTGGTCGACGCCTGGGCCTATTGGTGCGGCCCGTGTCTTGCCGAAGCACCGCATCTGGTCGCGTCTTACAACACTTTCCACAATCGGGGCGTCGTGTTTATCGGCCTGACGAGTGACACGGGAAAAAACATTCTCGACATGAAACGGTTTCTGAAGGACGGTAAGATCCCGTGGCCCTGTGCCTACGGGGCCGGGCAAACCCTCGATGCGCTGGGTGTCCAAGCGATTCCACAAGTCTGGGTCGTAGGAGTCGACGGCAAGATTCGTTGGAACTTCGACTCGGAAGGATCACTCGACAACGCGATCGAAGACGCTCTCGCCGAGGCTCCCGAGCAAGTTGCCGACCGTGGCGTGGCGCGGAGGATCCAACCATGACGGGCGACAAGATCACCAGCGTGCTGCACGAAACGCGGGTTTTTCCACCGCCGGCCGAATTCAGCGCGCAAGCCAATATCAAGAGCGAAGACGAGTACAACCGCCTGTGGGGCCGGGCCAAGGACGATCCGGCCGGCTTCTGGGGCGAAATGGCCGCCAACCTCTCCTGGTTCAAGAAGTGGGACAAGGTGCTCGACGGCGCCATGCCCAACACCAAATGGTTCACCGGCGGCAAAATCAACGCGTCGTACAACTGCCTCGATCGGCACCTCTCGACCTGGCGGAAAAACAAGGCCGCCATCATCTGGGAAGGGGAGCCCGGCGACTCGCGCGTGTTGCGCTACCAGGATTTGCATCGCGAGGTCTGTCGCTTCGCCAATGTGCTCAAGAAGCTCGGAATCAAGACGGGCGACCGCGTCACGCTGTACATGCCAATGGTTCCGGAGCTGGTTATCGCGATGTTGGCCTGTGCGCGGATTGGCGCGACGCATTCGATCATCTTCGGCGGCTTTAGCGCGGACGCGATTGCCGATCGCAACAACGACGCCAAATCGCGACTGGTGATCACCGCCGACGGCGGCTGGCGGCGCGGCAAGGAAGTGCCCCTCAAGCAGACGGTCGACGAATGCCTTCCCAAGTCGACGACGATCGAGAAGGTGGTCGTTTTCCGCCGCACGGGCTCGCCCGTGACGATGGTTCCCGATCGGGACTATTGGTGGCACGAGTTGATGTCGTCGACGTCGGCCGAATGCGACGCCGTCGAGCTCGATTCCGAACATCCGCTATTCATTCTCTACACCTCCGGTAGCACCGGAAAACCCAAGGGCGTGCTGCATACGACGGCCGGTTATCTCTTGGGCACGATGATGACGGCGCAATGGGTCTTCGATCTAAAGGACCACGACACGTACTGGTGCACGGCCGACGTCGGTTGGGTGACAGGCCACAGCTACATCGTTTACGGTCCCCTCGCCAGCGGCGCGACCGTCGTCATGTACGAGGGGGCTCCCAATTGGCCCGACGAGGGCCGTTTCTGGCAGATTATCGAAAAATACCAGGTCACCATTCTTTACACGGCCCCGACCGCTATCCGTGCCTTCATCAAATGGGGCGACCAATGGCCGGAGAAGTACGACCTCTCGAGTCTGCGGCTGTTGGGCTCGGTCGGTGAGCCGATTAATCCCGAGGCCTGGATGTGGTACCACCGCGTGATCGGCCAGGAACGCTGCCCAATCGTCGACACGTGGTGGCAGACCGAAACCGGCGCGATTATGGTCAGCCCGCTTCCCGGCCTCACCGCGACCAAGCCGGGCAGTTGCACCAAGCCGCTTCCGGGCGTTGTGCCGGATATCGTCAACAAGACCGGAGTGAGTCTGCCGGCCAACCAGGGCGGCTTCCTGGTGATGCGACAACCTTGGCCGTCGATGCTGCGCACGCTCTACGGCGACCACGAGCGGTTTGTGAAAACCTATTTTAGCGAGATCAAGGGCTGCTATTTTGCCGGCGACGGTGCGCGACACGATGAGGACGGCTATTACTGGGTCATGGGCCGCGTCGACGATGTCTTGAACGTGGCCGGCCATCGCCTGAGCACGATGGAAATCGAAAGCGCTCTCGTCTCCCACTTGAAGGTGGCGGAGGCGGCGGTGGTCGGTTATCCGCACGAAGTGAAGGGCGAGGGTATCTGCTGCTTCGTGACCCTCAAGCAAGGGGACGGTTCGGAAGACCTTAAAGACGATCTCAAGAACCACGTCCGCAAGCAGATCGGCTCGGTCGCCACGCCGGACGCCATTCGCTTCACGAACGCTCTGCCGAAGACTCGCAGCGGGAAAATCATGCGCCGGCTCCTCCGAGACGTCGCCGCTGGCCGCGAAGAAGTCGGCGATACGACGACGCTGGAAGACATCGCGGTCCTGGAGAAACTAAGGCAGGAAGAAGAATGATCCCGCACAATGAAGGATGAATCAGACGGCGTCTTTGTATGTCTGGCTCATGCTTCCGCCTTCATCCTTCATCCTTGCTTTCAAATCTCGTCCCTCTGTCCCCACGGAATGGGCATCGTCGGCTCGGGCCGCTGTTCGCGATGGCGCTTGTCGCGCATGCGCGATTGAAAGTATTGCACGAACCGGCCGAGTTGTCTGACCGCCTCGTTGTACGCCCGTTGGCCCTTTTCTTTCGTCGCCTTCTCGGCGTCGCCAAGCACACCCGTTTCTGAATAGCTGCTCGTCCACGAAATGAGCGTTCCGGGCCCTGCGCCGAACAAATCGACCCAATTGAAGGGATTCTCCTCTTCGTTGATCGAGATCGTGCCGCTTTTGATTTTGTCTTTCCGGACGCCGTCCTCGTCAAGGAAAAGGTAGAGCGAGGTCTCCAGTTCGCAGGCGTGCGAGCAGCCGCCTGGAAATTTGCTTTCCCGCCAGCTTGGCAAGAACGCTTTGTCCACCGTCAGCAGATTCCACCACGCAATGACCACGCAGTCGGCGTCCGTTTCGAGATTCGTCCGGCGGGCGGCGAGATCGAGATTCGGCATGTTCGACCCGTGGCCGTTTAGCAGGATGATTCGCTTGAACCCGTGGTAAGCAAGCGACTTGGTCACATCGAGGACTTGCCGGATGAAGGTCTCGTAGTGTGTATTGATCGTTCCCGGAAAATCCATGACGTGTCCCGTGTAGCCGTAGGCGATCACCGGGAGCACGAGAATCTTGTCAGCAAGCTGCTGCCCTGCGCCATTGGCGATGCCGACGGGGCACATGAGGTCGACATCCAGAGGCAAATGGGGACCGTGTTGCTCGACAGCCCCGCAAGGAACGATGCAGACCTTCTGAAGATCGACGGCCTCATTGATCTCAGGCCAGGTCAACTTTTCGTAACGATGTTCGATCGCCGCGCGCGATGCCATAGATATCCCCCAGTTGATGTTCTGGCCGCTACGATTGTGCACGGGCGGACGCGGCAGCGAAAGCCGGCCGGCGCCCTGAGTTGAAAAAGACTTCCGCCAAAGCCTAACCTACACCACGGTTTCTTATGCCACCGCTCTGAACCAGGCTCACCGCACCGCTCGAGGCCCACCATGACGTTCAAGCCAGTTTCAATATTCGCGTTCGCTCTCCCGACCCTGCTCCTTGTCATGCCGACATACGCGGCCCACGGTCCCGCCTTTCTCAACGCGAAAGATGCCGGCCCCGACTTTGTCGCGCAGGGTGAATACCTCGGCACGATCGGCGAAAATGCCAAAGTCGGCGCCCAGGTGATTGCCTTGGGTAGCGGCAAATTCGACGCCGTCCTCTATACGAAAGGCCTGCCCGGCGCGGGTTGGGATGGCGAGACGAGGGTTCGACTCAAGGGGACAACGAGCGACGGAGTGCCCCAGTTCAATGGGAAGAACATTCACGGCACGATCAAGGACGGCCAGTTCAGCGGCACAGCGGAAAACGACGTTCGGTTCGCCCTCAAAAAGATCGAACGTCAGTCACCCACGCTCGGCGCAGTTCCCCCTCCTGGAGCGATCGTACTGTTCGACGGCACGAACACGGACGCATGGTCGGTCGGCAAACTCGAGGAAGGACAACTCCTGGGCGTTCCCGCAGTCACCAAACAAAAGTTCGAGAATTTCCTGCTGCATATCGAATTTCGTTCCCCTTTCATGCCCTTTTCGAGAGGACAGGGGCGAGGCAACAGTGGGGTCTACCTCGCCGATCAGTATGAAGTTCAAGTGCTCGATTCGTTCGGACTGGAGGGCTTGGATAACGAGTGCGGCGGTATCTACAAACAGGCCAAACCGCTCGTGAATATGTGCTTCCCGCCCCTTTCCTGGCAGACGTACGATATCGAATTCCGCGCGGCCCGCTTTGCCCCGGACGAGAAGACGAAGCGCCAGAATGCCGTCGTTACCGTGCGGCACAACGGAGTGCCCATCCAATACGATCTGGAACTCAAGCATCCGACGCCCGGCGGAAATCGCGCCGACGAACACGCCGGTCCGATTTTCCTGCAGAACCACGGCAATCCGGTCCGCTTTCGGAATATCTGGATCGTCGTTCGCCCCTAATGCTCGCTTCGTCGATCAAGTTAATGGGAAAGCATCCCGCGCATGCCTCCGACAAACATGAACACGGCCCAATTGCGGGCGCGCATCAACGAACTGCCTCGCTACCCGCTCGCGCATCGGCCCACGCCTCTTGAAGCGCTGACTCGATTCTCCGAGGCTCTCGGCGGTCCGATGATTTACATCAAGCGGGACGATTGCACGGGCCTGCTTTTCGGCGGTAACAAGGCGCGGCACAACGAGTTCGTGATGGCCGAGGCGCGCCGCCAAGGCGCCGATTTGTTCGTGTGGGGCGGCGGCGTGCAAAGCAACAACTGCCGCCAGACGGCGGCCGCCTGCGCCAAAGCAGGCATCGACTGCCATCTCGTCCTGACGCGAGGAAAGCCGGGTGACGATCCGATTCCGCTGCAGGGGAATTTGCTGCTCGATCACCTCGTCGGCGCCAGCTACGAATTCGTCGACGTCGCGTTCGGCGAGGCTCTTGAAAACAAGATCGCCGAGGTGGCCGCCCGATTCGATTCGCAGGGACGAAAGGTGTTCCGCTGGAACCGGCATGTCGTCACGCCGCTGGCCGCCGTGAGCTACGTCGAGTGTCTGGTCGAGATTATCGAGCAGTCCCGTGCGCTCGATTTCGTCCCCGACGTGCTGTATGTCTCTTCGGCCGGCTCGACGGGGGCCGGTTTGACTCTCGGGGCCCGGGCGCTCGGTTTTCAGTTCCCGGTCCGGCACGTCGCCTATGTTCGCTGGGAATGGGACACGCCCACTGACATGGCGGAGATTGCCAACAAAACGGCCACGATGCTGGGTTTGCCGACGCGGCTGGCGGCGAGCGATTTCGAGGTCACGTTTGATCACATTGCCCCCGGCTACGGGCAACTCTCGGCGGAGAGTATCGAAGCCATCTCCAAGCTGGCCCGCACCGAAGCCGTCATTCTCGATCCGGTCTATACTGGCAAGGCGATGGCGGCCCTGATGCACGACGTTCGCGCCGGAAAGATTCCGGCCGAGTCGCGGGTGGTGTTCGTGCACACCGGCGGAGCGCCCGCTTTATTCGCCTATGGGCACGAATTCGCCGACCTTCCGTCGGCAGTGCGACCGGCAGCTTCTGCCGGTTCTTAAAACTCGCCTGAATCCAGCGTTAATTCTGCACGCGCCACAGCCCGGACGGGCTTGTCCGCGCGCGGGAGGCCGATTACCTTCCGCTCCTCACGTCTTTTCCCTTCCTCGTTCCCACCCGATGAGTCAATCGGCCCTTTGCAGCGCGCCGGCCGCGCGGACTGCGTACTCCTGCGAGGCGCCCGGACAGTAAAGGAGAGGCTTCCATGGCAGCGATCCGAGTCAGAGCGCTGGTAATGCTCGGGGCGATTCTTGTCGGCTCAGGAATGGTCTCCAGCCGGGCGGCCGTGGCGCAGGATTTCCACGTCGATACGAGCGTCGAAGCCGTCACTCCGCGGGAAACGAAGCAAATGTCGCGGAGCGTCACGCTGTTTCATGCGGGCAAGACGTACGATTTCATTCAGGAGATGGGCGAGCTCGTCGTCTTCGACCCGTCCCATGATCAATTCACGCTGCTCAATACGCAGCAGCGCCCGCGACTCGAGTGCATGAAGACGAGATCAACCGCATGGAGCAACTCGGCCGCCAGGCCTTGGCCGCCCACGTCAAGGCGCTCCGCGCTTCGGGCAAACCCGAGGCACAAGCGATGGTCGACGCCCTGGTGTTCCAATTCAATCCCCAATTCCATCAAACGAACAGACAGACCGATCGCGGACCGGTGATCGATCTCGACAGCAACTATTTCCATTACCAGGTGTTGGGCGCCACGCCGCCGACGCCCGCTCACGGGGCCGCGTATCTCAACTACGCCGACTGGATCATCCGGCTCAATTACGTTTTAAGCCCGGGCAAAACATTGCCGGAACAGCGAATCAAACTTGATGCCGCCTTGCGCCAGGCTCAACTGATTCCGGTCGAAGTCACGTTCGGCGACCCGAATACCCTGCAAGTGCGGGCCCGGCATCGCATCTACTGGGATCTCAGCGACCGCGACCGCGAACTCATTCGGCAGTGGGATAGCTTCTTGACGCGGACCGATCTAAAGCATGTCGGCTTCCAAGACTATCAGCGCTCACTGTTACTCAGCGTCGCGCATCATAAGTAAGGCCATCAACCTTCATCCTTCCTTCGCGTCGCTGCCTCCATCAACGCTTGCTCGGAAAATTGCCCGCGAACAAACACGCCCGTCAGACGTCCTTCGCACAGGACGAGGATCCGATCGCAAAGGGCGATCAGCTCGGGCAACTCGCTCGATGTCACGAGAATACCGAGCCCGTCACGGCAGAGGCGGTCGATGACGCGATAGAGTTCGGCCTTGGCGCCGACGTCGACGCCGCGCGTGGGGTCATCCAAGAGGAGCACTTTCGGACGGGTCCGCAGCCAGCGTGCAATGATCGCCTTTTGTTGATTGCCGCCGCTTAAGCCGGTGATCTGCGCTTCGCTTCCGGGCGTTTTGATCCCCAAGAGGCCGATCGAGTCGTGCGCGGCGCGCCTCTCGGAACGGCCGGCGACAACGCCGGCCGTCGCCGACTCTTGCAGGCTGCAGATGGTAATGTTTTCGCGAACGTTCATCTGTGGGAAGAGCCCCAATCGTTTGCGGTCCTCCGTCACGAGCGCGATTCCCGCGCGCTTGGCATCGGCCGGAGAGGCGAACGACACCTCGCAGCCTTCGAGCAGGATTCGCCCAGTCGGCTTTTCGGGGGAAGTGCCGAAGAGACATTCCAACAGTTCCGTGCGCCCGGCTCCCATCAAACCCGCGACACCGAGTACTTCGCCGCGACGGAGCGCGAAATTGATATCGCGGAGCCGCCAGGCCCGAGCGTGGCCTGTCCAGGGGAGCGAAAGGCCGGCGACTTCGAGAACGACATCGCCCGGCGCGCGGTTCTCCGACAAGTTCAAGTTCTCGATCTCGCGACCCACCATGAGATGCGTGATTTCGCGTGGATTCGTGGCAGATCGGTCCAGCGTCTTGACGAGCCGTCCGTCCCGCAGAACGGTGATGCGATCGGAGCGGCGAAAGACTTCGTCGAGCTTGTGAGAGATGTAGAGAATCGTGACGCCGCGGGCCAGGAGCCGATCGATGATGCGAAACAGCCGCTCGACCTCAGCTTCAGTGAGTGCGCTCGTCGGTTCGTCCATGATCAGGATCGAAGCATCCTGCGAAAGGGCTTTGGCGATCTCGACAAGTTGCTGATCGCCGACGCGGAGCTTTCGTACGGGTTCTTCGGGCTGGATTTGACACTCCAACTCCGCGAAGAGGGCTGCGGCCGCACGCTGCATGGCCCGGTCGTCAAGCAAGCCGAGGGACGTGCGTTTTTCGCGACCGAGGAACACATTCGCCGCTGCGGAAAGGTCTTCAACCAGGTTGAGTTCCTGGTGAATGATCGAGATCCCCGCGGCCTCGGCTTTACGGGTGCTCGCGAAGTGCATCGCCTGCCCCGTAATCCTTAGTGTGCCCTCGTAATCGGTGATGACGCCGGAGAGAATCTTCATCAGCGTACTTTTACCGGCGCCGTTCTCGCCCACGATCGAGTGGAATTCGCCCGCGCGCACGTCGAACGTCACGCCGTCGAGGGCCGTGACGCCCGGAAAGCGCTTGGTAATGTGGTCGAGCGAAATCAAAGGGAAGCCGAGATCCATGGCGTCTTCATCATCCGGTTAGTCGGCGATCTCCGCGTCGGGGAGCGAGCGCTGCAGGATGGTCTTCCCGCCGCGCGTGACCTTCGTGCCCGTAAGGTCAATTCGTTTGAGCGTGGTCAGCGGTTTGAGCGCGGGCAGGCCTTGATCGGTAATCTGCGTCCTTGCGAGCGATAGCGATGACACGTTGCCAATCGGACGCAGGCGTTCGATCACGTGCTTGAGTTGTTCGTCGGTGAGCTTCGTACCGCTGAAATCGACTTGGATTTCGCCCTGTGGGTCGGCCGAAATTGTGCCGCCAACTGAGCGCACGAGCGACGTGGCCGCGTACACCCGATAGGCGGGAACGCCGACCCGAAGGCCGAAAAACGCGGCCGTCATTCCGATGGCCAGGCTCAACACCAACGTCCACCTGGTGACGGTTTGCACGTGGCTGCGCACGATGACGAGTAATAGAAAGATTGAAACGGCCGTCCACGATCCGAGAACGCCGCCTTCAAGCGATGATTTGCCCTCGAGCAGCGTCGGTCCAACAAGAACCGCCATCGTGCCGGCGATCAGCGCTAAATTGAGGGCGGCGACAATTCCCAAACCGCCCGAGAAAAACGGGGTCCGCTGCCGCCGTCCTTCAGCCTGGCTGAACGCCACCGCGAAGACCACAACGACCCCCACGATCAACCCTTCGTAGACGTCGGCCCCGGTTTTAATGATCTTGGCGACGCCGTCGATCACGATCCGTAGAAAAAGGGCGCCCAGGACCGTTCCCGGCACCGATCCGACCCCTCCCTGCAGACTACAACCGCCGACGACCGCGGCGGCGATCGAATTGAGCTCGTAGCCGCGACCCAACGTCTGCGGTTCGGCGACGCTGACTTCGCAGATGTAAATGATCCCGGCAATTGACGAGAGGACCGCACTTGCACAATAGGCGAACCACTTGGTTCGGTCGACGCGAACGCCGCTCAAGCGGGCCGCCTCTTCGTTGCCGCCCAGCGCATAGAGGTGGCGACCGAGCACTGTTTTGCTCAATAAGAACCAAGAGGCGGCTGCGAGCACGAGGAACAAAACGGCCGGAATCCAAACAGATGTCGCCAAGTAGCGAAAGCGGGCGTCGAAAATCTGGATTTGCGTGCTGCGCGCACCAATCACCGAGCTCGTGACATTTTCAACGATGGCGCGGGCAAAACTTCGCAGCCCCACCAAAGTGGCCAGCGTCGCCACGAAGGGGGGAAGGCCGATCACCGTAATCAGCCAGGCATGCAAGCTGCCGATCAGCAGGCCCACAATCAAGGCGCCCGTAACGGCGATGGCGAGAATCCAAAGATCGATCGACTGGTCGCGGCTTTGCAGCTGCTCCGGGGCCAGGATCAACAGAAGCGTGGCACAAGTGGTCCCACTGAAGCAGATGACCGATCCGGACGAGAGATCGATGCCGCCGGCGATGATCACGATGGCTGAGCCAAGCGAAAAGATTCCCAATAGAGAAGTCTGCCGGGCGATCTGCACGCAGCTCGTCCAGGGATCGTTGAAATAGTTATGCTGGGAATCCAGGATTGCCGTGAGGATGATGACCGCCACGATGGCGAGGATCAGGCTCGGCTCATGTCGGCGCACAAAGCGAAACGGGTCACGATCGGCCGTTTGGAGATCGACCATCGACGGTTATGACCCTTCGAGGCTGTATTGGGCGAGCCAGCTCTTGAATTTATCGAACGTCAGGAACTCGGTCTTGGGCCCAAACATCTCGCGATTGAGGGGCGATTTCGCGTCGGGAACGACGATCTTGAGACCGGTGTCGATGAGGTCGCCTTCGGGCTTTCCGAGATTGGGCAGCATCTCGCCGATCGTCTTGGTGTCCTTTTCGTGAAGGGCCTTTAGAAGCCGGACGCCCTGGTAGCCCATCTGGTAAGGGTTTTGGACAACCATCGCGTCGATCAGGCCGCCTTGAATCTGTTGAAGGGCGATCGGTTCGGCGTCGAAGGTGACGACCGTGAAATCCTTCTTGCGGTTGAGCTCCTTGACGACGTCGGCAATTGCGGGGGCGTTGTACGACCAGATTCCGACAAGAACTTTCAGCTTGTCTTTGTGGTTTTGGATGGCGTTTCGCACGTTGTCACGAGCCTTGGCTTTGTCGTTCAGGTCGGACATGCTGTCCAGCGACTGAAATTTGGCCCCGGCCCCTTCCTTGAACCCTTCAATCCGTTCCATGGCATTCTGAGCGCCCGTTCGGCCGACGAACGTGACGTATCCCCCGCCGTCAGGCAGAAGCCCGCGGGCACAAGCCCCGCACTCGCGCCCGCCGACTCGGTTATCGGTCCCAATAAAGGCGAACCGGCAATCGCGGAATTTGTCGCGGCTTACGTCCGAGTCGACCGTGACGACCTGCACGCCTCTCTTCTGCAGCTTGCGCAGTTCTTCGACGACCGCGATATTGTCCGCGTCGATGGCTGAGACGGCGATGCCGACAATATCCGACTGGCTGCCGTACTGCTGGAGCTTTTGAATCTGGCCGCTAGGCGAGCCGTCGTTCGCATCCAGAGTCGCACGCAAGCCCGCCTGCTTGAGCTTCAGTTCCCGCTCGGCGTCCTTCAAACCGGCGCGAGCCGCATCCCAGAAGGGGGAATCGTCGTTTTCGAGGATGATGATGCGCTTAAGTTCCGAGGTGCCCGATTCGGTTGCCGTGGCAGCGACTTTGGCTGGGGCGCTCGTTTCGGAGGCACCTTTAGAGCCTTGAACACTGCCTGATTCCGTCTTCTGCGTCGACTGGCTGCAGCCATCGACGGTGAGAGCCGTGATCGCTAACAGAACGGCGAACGCCGTAGCGCCGCCACGATGTCCATTGGGATGCATTGAGGTCTCCTTGAGGCCGGCCTCGAACTGCCAAGTGCGCAAAAACTTGGGGAATTTTTCAGGATATAGCTGTTAAAAACAGCCGTCAACGAGGCGGACAACGGGGATAACTCGTCGCAGGTCCAAAACCGCCGCAAAGAAACGGACCCGAGTGGTCCTTCTTTGTGAACCGTTTCTTAGCCAGAATTAGCTCGGCCTTCGGCGACGGCTGGGCTCGACGATCTTCAATTGCTCGCAAACCGAAGATCGATTCTCTGTGTCCGGCGTTCCGGTAAATGAATGAAAAATCGGGGGATCCGCTATCACATTACGATTCGTAAAGAGTCAATCGCTCATTCGTCTCTTACCGCCCTCCCTCAGGTCCTATTCGCAGTCCGCCTTGACGTCGACGGCGATTTCCGATTCACCCGGTTTTTGCTTGTGAAGACGCGATTGTCCAAAGTATAGTGGTGGGAAGTTCAGCCTACGCTCCGTGGTCCTGGAATTTCCTGGCACGATCCGCAGCCCATCGGCGCCCAGGTTGACTGACAGAAATTGCGGGACTCTCGATTTCGATTCTTGAGCCGCGGCGACCGTTTCACGTTTTGATTTTCTGAAGGAGCCTCTGAGTGGGTAAGAAACTGTACGTAGGCAACTTGCCGTATGACACGGGCGACAGCAAGTTGCAAGAGCTGTTTGAAGAGTATGGATCAGTCCAATCGGCGCAAGTCATCATGGACCGAGAGACGGGCCGCTCGAAAGGCTTCGGTTTTATCGAGATGGGCAGCGACGACGAAGCGCGAGCCGCGATCAGCGGGATGAACGGCAAGGAGATCGGCGGGCGAGCGCTCACCGTCAACGAAGCCCGTCCCCGTGAGGACCGAGGCGGCGGTGGCGGCCGCGGCGGTGGCGGCGGACGTGGTGGCTATGGCGGCGGTGGTGGTGGCCGCGACCGCGGCGGATACGGCGGCGGCAAAGGCTACTAACCGACAATTCGGAATTGAAACGCCCTTCGCACGCACAAGCGGCGAAGGGCGTTTTTCGTTGACTGACCTGGGGCGACCCCTGCCGTCAAGACGGCGGAATCAAGAGGACAGACTGCACGTTGGCCAGCGTTCCTTTGATTGCGTCGGCCGCCCGCAGTGTCAGGCGCTGCCGTCCCTCTTTGAGGCGAATCTTGCCGATCTCGACGGGGAAGTACACGCCCCAGGCTTTGCCAGTGCCTTCGATGCGGGACGTAATCCGCTGGTCCTGCGACTCGAATAAGAAGCGGTTCCCCGCCGTGTCGTTGCGGCACGAGTAGTGAACGCTGACGGTATAGAGCCCCGACTTCGGCACGTCGACTGTCCAGATGGCCTTATCGTCGGCGCTATGCCACTCCCCGAGGTTTTGCCGGGCGGGCTGGTATGTCAGCGTGTCGCCGTAAATCTCGCAATTGGTCGCGCTTAGTTCGAGTCCATCAGTCGAAACGCCGACCGTGGTCGGTTTGTTGCCTGGAAACACCTTCCGGCTGGGCCCGGTAGACGCAACATAGGCCATGATGTCGGCAATGTCCTGTTGTTTGAAGTCCTTTTCGAGACCCTCGGGCATCAGCGATTTGCCGGCACTCGACAATTCCTCGAGCTCGCCGCGCAGTACCGTGGTCTCTTTGTTTTCCTGCTGCAAGAGTGTGATGCTGCTACCCGTTTCGGCGGCCAAGATGCCGGTGTACTGGCGACCCTGGTTGGTCACGGCCGTGTAAACGACGTACTTTTGCTCGACGGCCCGATTGGGATCGAGCATGGCCACCAAGAGAGCCTGCGGCGATTTGTCGGTGAGCGCGACAAGTTCCGGGCCGACCGCATGGCCGACGTCATTCAGGCGATGACAGACGGTGCACGTTTTCTCGAACAGCTGGCGGCCGTGCTTTAAGTCGCCGCGAAGAGTCAGGGCCGAACGATAGCGATCGATGACCTTCACGCGGTCTTTGTCGACCGAGGCGGCGAGAAGTTTGGTTGCTCGCTCGGCAAGCGCATGGTTCTTGAGCGATGCAAGCTGCTGTCGGCGGCCAATGTCGATTTCGTGCACGTTAATCTGCTTGTGCTCGATATGGTCGAGCAGGACAGCCACCCAATCATCTCGGCTGATCATGACGTCGAGAATACTCGAACGCAGAGCCGGTCCGACGCTTCGCCAACGAGTGAGCAACTCGACGGCGACCTTGCCCTCCTTCAGTTTTCCCAGAGCCGTCACCACGCCCTCTTGCAGGAGGGCAGGCGTTTGCGGAGAGAGTAAATCGCCCAAGGCTACGATTTCTTGGTCGTCGGACGGAGTTCCGCTGCGCCCGAGAATTTGCACGGCGGCGAGGCGCGTCGCAATCGGCGCTTGCGGATCGGCGGCGACTTGGCGGGCGTAGGCCGCGACGCGGGCGAGTTGTTTGCTCGTCGCTGGGCCGCGTTGGCCAAGGCGTTGACCCAGCGCGGCCACGGTCGTTTTTTGCTGATCTAAACCGTCCAGCAAGGCGGCGATGGCCGAAAGTTCCCAGGCCGGATACGGCCCGGCTCCGCGTCGCGCCGTAGAGGCGACGAATTTCGTGAGGACGTCGTCGTTGCGATAGGCCGTCGCCATTGTCATCAAGTCACGATAAAGCTCGGCCGGTGCCTTGGTCCCGGGATCGGAAATGGAAACGGCCGCAACAACGTGACTCAGGTTGTTCGGCGTGACGGAGCTCATGGCGCCGGCGAAGATATAGGGCTCCTGCTGATTGGCCAGCGCGATTCGGCCGATCGCATCCCCGGCTTTTGGATCGTCCCATGCGCCGAGCGTGCAAGCGACTTGCAGCCGCACCTGCGCATCGGAATCATCCGCCAGCGAGGCCATTTCCTCGCCCAATTCCGGGGCCGTTTTGAGGAACGGCTCGCACAAACGGACGGCGTTGCGTCGCACGCCCGGGTGACCGTCGTGCAGTGCTTTCTTCAAGAGCGCCGGGTTCAGGCCCTTCAAACCGTCGAGCGTACAGAGCGCCTGAAGACGCGCCTCGGCCCGCGGGCACTCGGTGGCCATTTTGACCAGCGGCGGGACTGCGTTCTGATCGCTGCGTTGGACGAGCATGAACTGCACCGTGTCGCGCTGCCAACCACCCGGCGTATCGAGAGCGGCAACCAATTCTTCGGTTGACCTGCCGACGAGCTTGGGAAATGGACGTGCCGGCTTGTCCTCGGGCACCACTCGATAGATGCGTCCCATCGTATCACCCGCGCGCACATTGATACGGGCCAAGCGGTCCGCCGTTATCCATTTCGGGTGTTCGATGATCATGCGGTACATGTCCACGACCCAGAGCGCCCCATCCGGGCCGTTTTTCAGATCGACGGGCCGAAACCAGTTGTCCGCGGACGCCAGAAACTCGGACTTCTGTTCGGAGGGAGCACGCACCCCGGCAAAGGTGGCCCCAAGCGGTTTAAGAATGCGGCGAGTGACAAGGTTGTGCACCGGCTCGCACATCAAGGCGTTGTCGTGATATTCGGGCCCCAGCAGATCGTCCCGATAGATCACCGGGCTGCATGCCGACGTCACCCGATTGGCACTTTCTGGATGATTGAATCGTCGCAGCGTACGGCTGACGGGATACAGGTGGTCGGGATCTTCCTTAGGGACGAGCACGATCGGTTCGGGCGGCGCCACGTACGGGTTGCGGCCGACATACCGGTCGGCCAGAGGCGCGTTGAGCAGAAGCTCGCTGTTTTGATTCGAGAAATAATTGCCCCAATCGTCGCGCGTGCGGCCCTGCTGCGTGCCGCCGCCTGTTTCCAACTCGAATAAATGCCGGTCGGGATCCATGCGAAAGTCGCGAATGCCGAGTGTCACAACCAGATCGGGCCGCGCCGGACAGCGAATTGTGCCGCCGATCAGTCCGTTGGCGCCATGCACCCAGTTGTCGAGCCCGTAACTCAGACTGTTGACGCGGGCCTGCCAATTTCGTGAGTCGAAGCCGGTAAAGACGACCTCGCGAATGTCGGCCTTGCCGTCCCCATTAGTGTCTTCGGCATAGATGATGTCGGGCGCCGCGCAGATGAGCACGCCCTTTCTCCACGCCGTGATTCCGTTGGGGAAGTGCACCTTGTCGAGGAAAATCGTCGATTTGTCGTACTTTCCGTCCCCGTCCGTGTCCTCGAGCAGACGGACCCGGCCGCCCGGCTGATAATCACCCTTGAGTCCCGCGGGGTAGTCGAGCATTTCGGCCACCCATAACTTGCCGTCGGGCGCAAAGTCGATTGCCACTGGCGAGACGACCAAGGGCTCGGCGGCCACCAATTCGACTTTGAGCCCCTTCGGCACGTGGATCACTTGCCGCGATTGCTCGGGCGACATCGGCGGCGGAAATTTATCGGTGCCGCCTTGAGCCAGCGCCACTGCCGAAGGCACGCTCGCGAACAGGCAAATCGTCAGGCACGATTTGAAGAAGAATCGTCGCAGTTGCATTGATGCTTCCGGGATCGAGGACGGAACGGTTGGTTGCCGGGCCGGCGAGTCGAACAGGTCAACACCGCATCGATCACATGCGCGATCTGCTTTTCGTGGGTTGACCGCAGTCAAGCGTAGACGGAACGCAGTTACGCTCGCAAGTGCACGGGTGATGGGCTTTAGGTGGGCGAACTGATCGCGCGATTCACCCGCTCCGCCGATGCTGGGCTTTGACGTGGCGAATCGCCGCCGGATTCCAAGTCGGCCGTTACCCAGTCGACAATTCGCCAGTCCATCCAACGGGAATCCGGGTCGACTCCGCGTTTGCCGACGTATCCCAAGTGGCCCCCATGCGGCGTGGTATGCAGCAACACGTTGCCCGGCAACCGCAATCCCTGAAAGCAATCGATGGTTACCAGGGGGTCATCCTCGGCCGCGAGAATGAAGGTGGGCTGGCGGATTCGCTCGAGATATTGGCGGGCACTGCTGGATGCGTAATAGTTGTCCGCCGAGCCGAAACCACAAACCGGTCCCGTATAAAAGTCGTCGAAATCGAACATCGATTTCATTCGTCGCGGTGCCTGGATCGCGGGCAAATCCGCGTTCAATTGGCGATTGCCGCGAATCTGGTAACACAACTCGCGGACAAAGTAGCGATCATACATCCGCTGTACGGGGCCAACGAGCGAACGCACGCATGCGCCCAAATCAATCGCCGGGCAGATCGCAGCCACCTTCACGACATTCGCTGGAACCGCCTGCGGCGCTTCACCGACCAGTTTGAGAACGAGATTTCCCGAAAGCGAAAACCCAACGAGCGTAATCGACGCCTTGGAGCAAATCTGCTCGACGAAGCGGAGCACCGCGGCCGCATCGTCGGAACGACCGGCGTGGTAGGGCGCGAGCTAAGTCCCGCGCCCGCGCCGCAGCCGCGCATATCCATCCGAAAGGTGCGCACTCCGGCAGCATTCAGCTTGGCGGCGACGCGAGTCATGTAGGGACTGGAGTGGCATCCGGCGAGGCCATGGATCAGGACCGCAACTCGACCATCGGGGCACCAAACTGCCGGCGTATCGTCATGAATGACGACGGCGTCACCGTCAGCAAGTGGAATTTTGTGGAGCTTCGCCGCGTACGGATACTGGCCGGCCGGCAGGTACGTTCCCGCCAGTGTTTGGGCGTGTCGATTCCTCAGAAGCGGGTGTGGCTCGAATCGCGGGATATCGAATTGCAGCGACATGAGGTGCTTCGATCGGAAGTCAGGCTGCCTCGGAGTCGTCCTCGGCCGGCGCACTCGGGCGTCGACGTTTGATCAAGACGACCTCGTTCCCGCGATCGCTGTAGTTCACCTCGTCCATGAACGTGCGGATCAATAAAAGCCCGCGGCCGCAGGGGCGTTCCAGGTTGGCCGGATCGGTCGCATCGCGTAGCACCGACGGATCGAACCCCGGCCCCTCGTCGCGAATCACGAACCGGCACTCGTCGGGCGTCAAAAGGCACTCGACGTAAATCTTGCGGTCGCAGTACGGCGGTTCCTGCGATCGCTTCTTGGAAAGCTGATAGTAGGCGTTGTGGTCCGTTTCGCGCAAATCGGAGCTGATTTCGAGATTGCCGTGGTAATACGAGTTGAGCAGTGCTTCCTCGAGGGCAACTCCCACGCGAAGACAATCCGTCTCGTCGCAAAACCGCATCCGCGTCATGGCCTGTTGGATGTAATTGACGACGGAAGGGACCAGCGTCGAATCCGTTTCGAGCACGAATGTCGTCTGCAGCCGCGAAACGCGATGCATCAACCGCGACTCGGAACGGTCGACGTCGGCGGTTCCCAGCACGCGCTCAACCGTGTCTCTCAGCTCCTGTGCCAGACGCCGTTTGGGAACGTAGCTGCCGGCACCCGGCGCAGGGCTTGGACGGCGATTTCCTCGCTTCCCTGAGCCGTCATGAGCACCACGGGAATCAGCGGGTAGTCCTCCTTGATCGCCGTTACGAGCTCCAGGCCGTTCATTTCCGGCATTTGCATGTCGGTCAGAACGAGGTCCGGAATGTGCTTTTCAATCTCTTCGAGCGCCTGCTTGCCGTTGACGGCATACAGAATCGACCAGTCGGGGTTTTTCTCCAAAATCCCGCCAACCAGGCGACGATCCATCGCTGAATCATCAACGACTAAGAGCGTGGCCATTCGCGAATTACTCCAGGTTCAATTCTCATCGCGCCGCTCGACACTGCCGATCTTGAAACGAGTGCCCTTGTTCTAGCGTGTCTGACTCGCAGTGGCAAAGGCTTTGGCCTCGGGCACGATCTCGTCAATCCGCGATTCTAACCGAGCAACCACCGATGCGGCCGACTCGAGTTTGGCGGATTTCCCCATTTCTTCGAGATCCGCCGCCAGCAAGGCTGCCGTTTCCAGACCCAGGGTCCGCATGACACCTTTCAGCGTATGCCCCGCACGCCGGATTTGATTTGCGTCGCCCGCATTCACGGCGACCCTAGCTTGTGCCATCAGCCCCGGACACTCTTCCAAGAACGCCTCGACGACTTCCTGAAGAAGTTGGCGGTCTCCCGCAACGACCGACATCGCGGCTTCCCAGTTGATCGCGTTCACGGTCGGCGGTAGCGCAGGTTCGGTCACGGCATGAGAGACCGGCCGATTGGCAAAAAGCGATTCGATCTTGTCGTACAGTTCCCGGGCTCGAACCGGTTTCACGAGATAGTCGTCCATGCCGACCGACAGGCAGCGCTCACGCATGCCCTTCATCGCTTGAGCCGTCATCGCAATGATCGGGGTCCGCCGTTCCCGCTCGTTGGCACGAATGCGGCGCGTCGCTTCGAGGCCGTCCATTTCAGGCATCTGGATATCCATAAAGATGAGATCGAACTCATTATTCGCCGCCAGGGAGACTGCGTCGTGTCCCGTCTGCGCAACGGTCACCTGATGCCCACGCTTTCCCAATACTCCCAGGGCCAGTTTCTGATTAAACGGGCTATCTTCCGCCAGCAGAATTTTCAGTCCTGTGACCCGATATTGAGGCTGCGCCGGCGCCTCAGTCGCCATCATCGACCCATTCGATTCGTCGCCGCAGAGTAAAGCCATGAGCGTATCGAATAACTCGGATTGATCGATCGGTTTGACCAGGTAGGCGGCCGCCCCGACCTCGTCGCAGCGGACACCGTCAGACGCGCGATTCACCGAACCGAGCAACATCACGAACGACTTCACGCGGTCCGGAGCCAATCGCTTTATTTCGTCCACGAGCGAGAAACCGTCCCGGTCCGGCATCTGGGCATCAATTAAGGCAACCGCAAACGGCTCTTGCACCGCCCCGTCGCCAAGTAACGCGAGGGCTCCTTGCGAATCGGCAACCATCGCAGCGTCCATTCCCCACGCTGTGAGACACTCTTCCAAGGCGGCCCGGCTCGACGCATTATCGTCGACGACCAAGACCCTCGCACCGAAAAGCGCGGCTTGTTGAACAGGTTCGCCTCCAGCCGCCGCGCCCGCCGGGATACCAAAGCGCGCGGTCGCATGAAACGTCGTTCCACCGCTCGGATTGTCCTCGAACCAGATGCGACCTCCGATCAATTCGACAAGCTTGCAGCAGATCGCCAATCCGAGCCCTGTGCCGCCGTACTTGCGGGCCCGCGATCCGTCCACTTGTTCGAAGGGCATGAAGACGGCATGGCGCTTTGCCGCCGGAATTCCGATTCCCGTGTCACTGACGGACGCGCATAACAAAACCCCCTGTTCGTCGCGGGCATCGATCGAAATCCGCACGACGACATCGCCCTTTTCCGTGAATTTGATCGCGTTCCCGACGAGATTCATCAATACTTGGCGTAGCCGAGTCGGGTCGCCGATCACGCGGTCAGGAACCGACGGATCGACCCGAAGAACGATTTCCAGTCCCCGTTTGTGGGCGGACACGGCCAGTGACTTAAGGATCCCAGCCACCGTATCGCGCAGCCCAAACTCGAGTTTCTCGATATCCAGCTTGCCCGCTTCGATCTTGGAAAAGTCGAGGATGTTGCTGATCAGCGACAACAGCGACTCGGCCGATTCCTCCACGACCGTCAGGTAATCCTTCTGTTCCGGCGTGATCGGCGTGTCTAACAGCAGCTCGGTCATGCCGAGAATGGCGTTCATCGGCGTGCGGATCTCGTGGCTCATATTGGCGACGAAGGCGACTTTTGGCCCGGTTGGCCTGATCGGCCGCCTCTTTGGCCGACTTGAGCTGTGCTTCTGCCTCCTTCTGTGTCGAAATATCGACGACGAAACACAAACAACGGTCGCGGCTGCCCCGAAGGACAGCCAATCCGTTGAGCACATGCACCCGCTCGCCGTTCTTGCAAATCAGCTCCTTTTCCCACGGGGCACAATCTCCCGTCATTCGCAGTTGATCGATGCCAAGCACATCCAAATGCCCGTACTCCGGTGCCGTTAATTGATCCCAACGGAGACGACCTTCCTTGAGATCGAGCCGGTCGTAACCGACAAGACTGAGAAAGGCATCGTTGGCTTCGCTGATCAATCCATCCGCATGGACCATCAGGATGCCCATCACATTGGAACGCACGAGACTGCGAAACCGCGCATCGCTTGCCCGTAGAGCCTCCTCCGCCCGCCGACGAGCCGAGACATCCCAGAACATGCCCTGAATGCCGACGACCCCGCCGTGGGCGTCGTACACGGGCGATTTGAGCACTTGGACATAAATCGTCTCGCCGTTCGGCTGCCGATGCTCTTCGACGTCTTCAAAGACTTTTCGCGAAGCCAGCACGGCCGCGTCGTCGCGGCGATATTTTTCGGCCAGATGCCGAGGAAAAAGGTCGTAATCCGTCTTCCCGCTGAGCTTCTCCCAAGGCAAACCGATCTCGTGCTGATAATTCTGATTGGCGTAAACCAGTCGCCCTTCGAGGTCCTTGCGAAACATGTTGAGCGGCAAACTCTCCACGAGCGAGCGGTACCGCGCCTCCGAATGCCGCAGATCGTCATCCGCCCGTTTTCGCGCAAGGGCGTAGCGAACCGCGTGCTCCAGAACGACCGGTTCCAGTTCGTCCTTGACCAGGTAATCCTGCGCCCCCTCCCACCACGGCCCGGGCGGCCAACGCCTCATCCGACATATCGCAGAGGACGATGACGGCCGCGTCCGGAGCCACTTCACGAACCTGGGCCACGGCCGTAGCGGCGTCACAACCCGATTTGGAAATGTCGATCAGAATCGTCTGGATTCCGCCACTTTTCAGGCGAAACAATCCCTGCGAAAGAGATTCGACGCGATCGACCGCGAAACGGATTCGCTTTGACTTCGCCAGGAGTTCTGTGATGAGTCCGGCTGCTTGTGAATCGCTTTCGATCAGTAGAATCTTGACCGAAGATTCGCTCATGAGTGCGCCGAGGCGAAGGGTCTATTTTCGAGTTTAACCCTGTCCACACGACGTTTCAATTGGCGATCCGTCGCAGGATTCCCCGGCGACGGTGCCGCACTCCGTCCCGCACTCAGTCAAGGCGGCCTGGTCGCCCGGCCGCCGACCCGGCAAATCTTCGGAATACCAACGCGTCAGAACAGCTTGCCAGTCGGCCGGCTGAGACACGCGGATAAAGGCCTGCTTCACCTCATCGGCAAACGGGTGCAACTGGCCGTATTTGATGCCGAATTTCCGCATCATGGTACAGGACCTTTTTTCGCCGTAGACCTCTTCCGAAAGCCGAAAGTGCTCGCCCAGCACCTCCCGCTGCTCGAAAAGGCCTGGCCAACGAATCGATCGGCCGGCCAAGGCGTCCTGCACTTGCTGAAAAATCCACGGATTGCCGATCGCCCCGCGGGCCACGCTGAGACCATCGACGCCGGTCTGCCGCAGCATTTCCACGCAGCTCTCGGCTGAAAACAAGTCGCCACTGCCCAGCACCGTCCGATCGCCCGCGTGGCGCTTGATTTCCGCCAGGATCGACCAATTGCTCGGGCCGATATACCGCTGCATCACCGTTCGACCGTGAACTGTAATAGCCGCTGCACCCAGTGCAAAAGCTCCGTCGAAGATCGTGTAAAAGTTCTCGGCACTTTCCGTCGAATCGTCGAGCCCGCGACGCATTTTGACCGTCACGGGGACCGACGGTGGCAAAGCCTCCCGCACGCGCGACACGATTTCCAAAGCCGTCTTGGGAGTGCTCAACAGGAATCCGCCGCGGCACCGCCCCAGGACTTTTTTCACCGGACAGCCGAAATTGATATCGACGACGTCGAAGCCCGCCTCGACCAGCCGCAAAGCCGCCGGTCCGAACTGCTCCGGATCGGCCCCCATGATTTGGCCGCCCACCGGATGCTCCTCGTCGGTCACTTTGAGCTGCCGACGATTGGCCCGCTGCATGTGCTGGTCGAGCACAAACTTGTCGAGCAGCACCTCGCAGAGGGTGTACGGGGCCCCCAAACGGCGGGCAATCACCCGCATCGGCCAATCGCTATACCCCGAGAGTGCCGCTTGAACCGCCGGCGAGCTGATTTCGATCGACCCAATCCGCAAGGTCCGCCATCTCCTGAGGGGCAAGCTCCCGACACGACCGACTTTTTTGGCTCGATACCGGACTAAATTCCAGAATCCGCCAAGCGTCGATGAGCGTCGAGAATCAGCGACTCCGTTTCGTCCCAGCCGATGCACCCGTCGGTGATCGAAACGCCGTATTGGAGGTCCGCCCGGTCGCCGGTCAGTTTTTGCGTGTCGGGGAACAGGTTGCTTTCCAGCATCAGGCCGACAATCGTGGAATTCCCGTCCACCCGCTGGCTGATCACGTCATTCCAGGGGATGCTCTGCTTCCGGTAGTCCTTGTTCGAGTTCGCATGGCTGCAGTCGACGACCAGGTTCGGCGACAAGCCCGTCTGCTTGAGCTTGGCATCCGCCTCCTGGACGTGTTTGGCCGAATAATTTGGGCCCGAACGGCCCCCGCGGAGAATCATGTGCCCCCAAGGATTCCCCTTGGTGTTGATGACACAAGTGTTTCCTTCGCCGTCGATTCCCAAGAAACTGTGCGAACTTCGGGCGGCAAACATGGCGTCAATCGCCACTTGCAGGCTGCCGTCGGTCCCGTTCTTGTACCCCACAGGCATCGACAACCCGCTGGCCATCTGGCGGTGCGTGGGTGACTCGGTCGTCCGGGCCCCGATCGACGCCAGGGTAATCAGGTCGGCAATATATTGGGGCGTAATCGGCTCCAGCATTTCGGTCGCCGCCGGCAGCCCCATGTCGTTGATGACCAATAAAATCCGCCGTGCCAACCGCAAGCCGGCCCCAATATCAAACGTCCCATCGAGATTCGGATCGTTGATCAGCCCCTTCCAACCCAGGGTTGTCCGCGGCTTTTCAAAATAGACCCGCATGACCAGAAACAGCCGATCCTGCACCCGGTCCTGCAGGTTCCGCAGCCGTTGGGCGTACTCCAGGGCACCTTTCGGATCGTGAATCGAACACGGCCCGACCACCACAAACATCCGCGGGTCTTCGCCGGAGAGGATTTTTTTGATCGTTTCCCGGGATTCGTAGACCGTCCGGTTCGCGCTCAGGGAAACCTGGGTCTCCTCCCGCAACAGCCGCGGTGCAATCAGCGGCACGGTGCTGCGGACATTCAGGTCGTGAGTCGGCTGTAATTTCTCGTCGACGATCATCGCAGGCACCCCTCGGCTACGAAAAGTTCCATTGTACTCGCCAGTTTGACAGCCTGCACGGCTGGTCTGCCGTGCTAAGCGGATTGCCATCGACGATGTTTCAGGACGTCCCTTTTTCGCCTCATGGCGGCAGATTGTTCAATTTCTGTACACTTTTTTGGCTTTTTTGGGGCGCTAAAAAAGGGCGAGTTTTTTGGGGCGCACCCAAAAAAGTCCGAGGGCCGCGGAGGCAGGGCGAAACTCGCGAAGACAGACGAAACGTAACACACTGTGCCGCAATGTCTTCCGAGGAGCCGTCGACGCCGAACTCACGGACCCCCGCCGCCAGATGCATTCAAGCGGCGACTTTCTTGGCGTGCGCCCCAAAAAACTCCCTCCGCCAGTACCTCGGCCAGTTCCTCCACCCCAGCGGCGGAGGCACGGTTCGAGGTGCGGAGTGCGAGGTGCCCCGTTCGAGGTGCGAGGTCAGACAAGGGTAGGCCGCGTTTCCGCACGCCGCACTGCCCCCGCCTTTCCTCCCGCGCCCCCCACCCCCCTCCCCGCATCCCGATTCTTCATCGCACGTTACTACTTATATGGTAAATTGGTTCGCTCTCTAAACTCCGCCCCCATTTGTGCTTTCGCCGCGCAAAAAAGAAATCTGGAAGTACTCGCCCATTCCTCGTTACAATTCGGCTAGACAACGCGCGAGCGGAAAAAAATCAAGCATTCCCGCCGCTCGCCGGCTCCGGCCAGTGCAGAAGATGTTCGAGGAGAGAGGGGCTTGGCGCCAGTCCCGAGAGGACCCGTCTGGCTCGTCCTTCATTCCCGACATGGGGTCGGGATTCAAAGCAACGCCTCCGCCTTCATCCTTCGTTCCGTAACCCGCCGCCCGACCAAAGCAGCGCGTTCCCCGACACGCCACGTGATCGCCTGCACGTCACAGCGACGAGTCGGAGCGTCCGCCAGCAAACCTCGGAGGCTTGCGGCACGGTTTTCCTTGGAGGGATTGACTAGAGGTTCGTGGTCAGTGGCTAGAGCCGATCAAGGTGCTCTGGTGGGACTGACACGTTGAATTCACAGGCGCGCCGCTCAAGATCCATCACGGCCGCGGCGGCAGGGGGCGGGCCATCGTGTTTTTCTAGGTGGAATTCCCAATAACGTAGGGCGAGCTGCCAGCTTGCCAATTCTCGTGTCTTCCGATTTCACGGTGGCTTTTCGCGATTTTGGCAAAAATGCGGTTTTGAATTAACATCCGCTCGCAGATTTGCCTGCAAGCCGCGTCTTATTTCGGAGTGCCTGACTAGCAACCGTGTGACAAGCACAATCCAAACTGGCGGCGAATCGAAAGACCCTCATTAAGGGAACAGAAAAATGAGTCGTCAAAACCTCATGGCGGCAGGAGGCATGTTCGTTGTGGCGCTGCTCATTGCCGTAACGCTCTATGTGAGCAATTTAAAGGCGGCCGACGCCGTACCTCTTCAAGCCGTGCCGCTTCAAGCCGTGCCGCCACAAAAGTCGTCCGCAACGCCAGCAGCCGCCGATCAGATCAAGCAGTTGCAGGCCCGGATCGATTCGCTGGAAAAGAGACTCGCGACCTTGGAAAGCAGTCGTACCAACACTTGGGACATGGTGCCGATCAACCCGCCAATCAACCCGCAGCCACCGCCAGGGCTCAAATTCATTCCCGCACCCCCGCTCAACGAGTCTGAACGAGACGGATTTCCCAAAGCCCGCATTATCTTCATCGACGGCAAGCAGACAACGAACGGCAATCGGGCTCGCTAACGGCTATTCAGATTTACCGCAGCCTCAGTCCGGTTCCTTGCCTTCATCAACCGCAGCCGCCGGGCACCCGATTCCAGAGGCATTCGGTCCGCCTCGCCCGACGCCGGACGGGCGGACGCTAGACTCCAGAATCTTTGTCCGCTCCGTCGTGACAGATGTCCCAATCCTGGGCGAAATCGACTCAAAACGGGCGCTTAACCTATTGGCGCGGTCGCCGTCTGGAGATCCTAGCCGCTATAGCCGAGGACCCGCCAGGACGCCGCGGCAATTCTCGGCATCGAGCCGCCCATCTGCTTAGGCTGTCTATAATTTCTCGACTCGCTCACCACGGGTCCAAGCAGAGTCTCATCGTAACCGCTTCTCCAATAACCAGTTATGCGATTTCCGCCTTTTCTCTGCGTGCTCGCCGCGATCCTACGTAGTTGTGACGAGGGACGTCTGCCGGTGGCGCCCGCTGACCATCACAACAATGCTTTGATTCAAATCGTTCGGCAATGCGGATTGGCGGGCAATGACAATGTATCCATGGCGACCGATGTGACACTGAACACCGTTACTCCCTCGAAGTCGCACGCTCGATAGCTGGACCCTACTAGACGACACGATTATACTCGTTTAGTAACGACACCATAGCTGGGCTCGATCGTCCGTAAACTGTGGCTCGCGCGCTGACCGGCCCTCACGGCTTGCCTGGCTATCCCAAAGTAGACGCTGCGGGCTGGCCAGCGCACCCGCAACGAGGCCCGCCATGACGGTTTACAACGAACCTGTTTTGGCCGCACCATAGAAGACTTCTTGTTCACTCGTAGAGTAGCAGCTAGGCGCCATTGCGTCGCAAAACGTCACCCGTGTCCACGGCCAATGGCGCACAGTGCTGCAATTCGATGGAGCTAAAGCACACCTGATCATCCTCTTGCGTCGCAACCACGTTTTTTGCCGTGACAGAATGGTATTGATTTAGACGTGGACGATGTGCGATGACTACCATAGAATGCACTGTCGGCAAGACCACAACTTGGCGGTATTTCATCGAAAACTAATCCACGCGCTGCGCCGGCGACCTATGCGGGACGGGGAAACCCCGCCTGACTAATGACGTTCTTCGCGATCTTGGAAATTCTTCTAGAGGAGGCAAGATTGCCCCTTGATTTTTCGGTCCAAGCATTTCTTATATAAATAGCGAGGGATTGACTCAAACACGAGAGAAAGCAAGGACGAAGGAAGTGGATTACGAGGATGACTTCGTAAGGGGGATCGCCGCGGTGGCTCGGCAATCCTACTGGCGGCGACGACATTGGTCGGCTCACTGGACTGAGGTCATGCAAATAATTGCGGTCTTCGCATGGCCCCAATGGCGGTCAATCTCAAAAGCCGACACCAGTCGATCCAGGCGATTGCAATCCCGTCAAATCGCACACGCGGTTCGAGGAAGTGTTTGCAACCACCTGAACAAATGTTACAAAAGGAAGCTGGTGCCGAATGCGGCCTCGAGAGATTAGTACACACGACGTCGCCGGCAACATGTGGCTGGAGCGGGCAGGACATAAACTCCGTTTCGCAAATGGTTTGCGTGTTGCAACACGCGTTGACGCCTCGTCCGTTCGAGCTGCCAGCCGTGAGTGTCACGACATTGTTTATTCCGCCGTGGATTTATTACCCGGGCAGCAAAAACTGTCTATTGTTAAGCGGTACGGGCTGGACGGTTTGGGGGAGCGTACGCTGGCTCAGGTGGCAGAGGAAATGGCGGTAAGCCCCCAGCGGGTGGCCCAACTGGAAATGGCCGCGTTTCGCCGACTCCGCAAAAATGCGGCGGTGTCCGCGCTCTTACTAGAGGTGCAGCAGCAATGACCGATTACCAAATCCTTCAGGTTCCGACCAACGATATTAAGTTCTTCGTTAGGCGTGCTCGCCGTGAAGCGGCGTACGCGAGGCTGAAGGCTAGCATCAAAGAAATCGGCCTTAAGATCCCAATTGGGATCCGAGATATTTCCAAATTCCCTCCGAAAGAACGGCGCCGCCCAGGAGGCGGGTCATACAAATACGAGTTGATCTATGGCCAGGGCCGACTCCAGGCTTTCCGCGACCTTGGGTATGACAAGGTTCCTGCAGTTGTTGTTGACGTTGCCGAAGAGGAAATTGTGGGGCGCTTCCTGGCTGAGAACGTGATGCGACGGAAACTCAATTGGCGCGACAAGGCCAAACTCATCGACTATGACGTAGAAACGAATGGTCTCAGTTTGGAGGAAATCGCGGAAAAGTACTGCATCACCCCGTCTCACGCCAAAAAGTACCTTCGCATTAAGAGGGGAGCGTCCTCAAAGACGCTCAAGCGCGCCGAAGAGGGTGACTTTGACATGGTCGTCACTGAGAAGTTGACGACCTTGCCTAAGCAAGATCAGGACATTGTTATCGACGTCATGGATGAGCATCAGCTAGACAAATCCGCGATTATGCATCTGGTCGACCAAGCGGAAAAATTGCGAAGCAACGGAAAGCTCTCCAAGGATGCGCTTAGCCAATCTCTCGACAAGCTAAATGCGGACTTGAGGAAATGCCGTGAACGGTTCAAGGTAAAACGCCTCGAATACGCACTCGGCCCGCAGCATCTTTTCCGGATCGCCGAGGAGGATGAATCCTTTGTTTCGCGGGCGAAAGCCGCAGGTATTGATCTCAGCCATTTCAAGAAGTGAAAAAAGGAGCAGTCGTGACAACAGCTCAAGCGCCCGCGAATTCGAAACATGCTGCGAATGCGAAAATGATTGCGATTGGGTACCTGCGCATACCCGAAAAGTACGTGACCGCCTCTCGAAAGGTAGATGACGAAATCCTTCGAAACTCAATTAAGTTGACGGGCGTTCAACAACCGTTGGTCGTTGTGCGCATTTCGGATACTGCATATTGGGTCGTGGATGGAATTCGGCGTGTCAGAATTGCGCAGTCGCTCGGTCTCAGTGAGTTACCGTGCGTTTTGGATCGTGGCGCCGAAGATGTGGATGATGAGGTCGAGTATCGGAACCGGATTCGATTTATCATTGACGAGCACCGTCAAGATTTGTTGCCGACTCAGCGCGCTGCTTTGATCAAAAAATTGCAGCAAAGTTTTGAAATGACCGGGAAGCAGGTAGGGCTGTACCTGGGTGTTACCCCAGGAACGATCACTAACTGGACCCTGATCGACCAACTGATACCGGAAATTCAGAAGGCAATTGACGACGGAAAATTAAAGATTCACTCCTCTCGGGCGTTTGCGGGGATGACAAGTAATGGCCAACGGGAGGTCTGGGAAAAGCACCAGGACGAAATCGTAAATCTGAGCGGTGGCTCTCTTCATCGGTTTGTCCGAAATACGTACCGACCTGATCAATTTCCGAACTTGTACGAATCACCCGAGTCAGCGATGAGGCAGCTGACGAGGAAGAATCAGCCGCGCAAGACGCGAAAACGCGAGGTGGTTTCAGTCACTGAGAAAAAGGCACTCTTGAAGGACGTGGACGCTAAGAAAATTGAGTTGGACGATAAGCTGGAACAAATCAGAGATATCCAAAGCGATATCGACGCTGCGATTCCCGTGATCAAGTCTTTACGAGGCAACAAGGCGCTATGGGAGAGTCTTCCAACTTCGACGAGGTCGGACTTCAAGGATTTCGCCTCTCGTTATATCGGGGATTAACGTCTACACGGGAGGAGCAACTCTGGAACTGCACGACGAGCCTCAGGTGGCGGAACGCCGCCGAGGTAGCGCTGTCGATCCCTCGCATCGGGCGACGCCTGGCTTGCCGCCGGACACGGCCCGCGCTGCATGACCATCATATTCAAGACATGGCCAGGTGATGAGGCGGCTGTACGTCAATCTTGTAAACCAACACTAAGAAAGGGTGTAAACACAGCAACTGTGCGAGGTCGGAAGATGATTACCAACAGCCTCACCTGGTTCCTGGTCCTGTGCCTTCTGACGGCACGTGGAGAATACTGATGCCGCCTCGACTGTTTATCGGTTCCTCGTCGTCAAGCGAAAGCCTCACAATTGCGAATGCGGTACAACAAAACCTCCAGCATTTCGCACACTGTGAAGTTTGGACTCAGAGCATCTTTCGATTAGGCGAGACCACCATTGACTCCTTGCTCAATGCTGTCACAACGCACGATTTTGGAGTTTTTGTCCTAGCTCCCGAGGATATCGCGACGATTCGCGATAGCAAATTTGCTGTGGCTCGAGATAACGTCCTCTTCGAATCGGCGTTATTTATGGGCAGGTACGCACGCGACCGGGCCTTTTTGGTTAAGCCGATGGGCGCGACAGACTTTCATATTCCGAGCGATTTACTTGGCCTCACAATGGCCGAATACGATAGTGCTCATTGTCGGAAGAACGCTGTCGCATCGCTCGGACCCGCGTCGACTCGAATTCGTGATGCCATTACTGGGAATGCATCGTTTAATCGTCGGTTAACCATTACACCGACTGCTGTTTCCGCCGAAGGGGCTACGTTCCCGTTGAAACTCTGGCTTCGTATTCGAAACGCAACCAACGATGACGCCGTTGTCCGCTCACACTACTTTCTTTGCAATAATGCGTTGCACCCTCATCCCGGCGCGACGGCTATCGGGCATCCGACAGATCGCAGGTACGAGATTAGGTTCCCAAGCTACGCGAATCCGGGCGGTCCCTCGGCATTTGATTATTTGCTCAGGCATGGCGAGACCGTTAATGCTTGGTTTCCCATAGCTGCCACTCAGAATGAAGAGGATGTCCGAAATGCAATCGTGAGACGACAATGCGGCGAGCTAAATATCACATGCATTTGGCTCGGTGCGCCTCCGATGTCGAGTGACATCACGGAGTGCCTGTAATGACGATGGGACCCAAGCTTGTTTAATTTACGATTCGGCGACAGTTTGGCATGGCCGCATTCTACAACGATTACGTTGGCCACAGGACGCATTGTCGGAAACGGCTACGCAAGCCCGCGAGGCCACGCACGATCATAAGCGGCAGGCACAGCACTGCCCTACGAGACTAATCCGACTCGAGCTTGTCTTCGATTCGCGCGAGCTGCTCGGGTGTCGTGCGTTTGATGCCTTTGCGGACCATCTGCATGAAATGGCGGATGCCGTGGAAGAGAAGGATCAAGGCGGAAGGATGAGGCAGACATTAGCCTCTTGTCCCCAAGCGCTGAGCTTGGGACCGAGAGGGCGCGACGACTCCTCAAGGCGTTCTAATTTGCCGATCGACGAATTGCAGGGCGGCGGCGTAAGCGGCGGCGACTTGCTTCGGGTCGCCGCCGGGAAGGTCGTGGCCGGCGTGTGGCACCGAGATGAATTGATGGGCGACTCCGGCCTGGGTCAGCTCTTTGTCCATCTGGAGCGACTGGTCGTGCGGCACGTCGGTGTCGTCGGTGCCGTGAATCAAGATGGTGGGGGGATAGTCCTTGGTGACGTTTCGCGCCGGGCAATATGGCTTGAGCAATTGGTCTTCTGTTCGTGGATCGAAGCCGGTGACATTGGTCGTCCACAGTCCTTGCTGCCGGCAGAAGAGATAGAAGCGGCGCGAGCCTTTGTCGCTGAACGAGCGGTTTATCAACGGCGGGCCGCTCACCGTCTTCCATGCGTCGTCTTTCGCAATTAGCGGATACTTGCTGCGGTAAAACGGGCTGGGTTTGGTGTACCAGTCGCCCGTGATGTCGCCGTAACCCCAGAGGGAGACAAGGACCGCCGGCCGCGGCTTGACGCAAATGCCCGTCATCAACGTCAAGTAGCCGCCGGCCGAGTCGCCGGCGACCGCGATGCGGTTCGTGTCGACGTTAAACAGGTGCGGGCCATAGTCGTGAAGCCACGTGTAGGCGTCGCGCAGATCGTCGATGATCTGCTGCAATTTCGTCTCCGGCGCGAGGCGATAGTCGATCGAAACGATCGCGTAGCCGGCACTCAAAAACGACGTCTTGATCTGGGGGTTAATGTCCATGCGATAGCCCCGAATCAACGCTCCGCCGTGAATCCACAGAAGCACCGGCCGGCGGGTCTCGTCGGCGGGGCGAAGAACGTCCGCTTTGATCTCCAGGTTCCCGACGGTTTTGTAGGTGTAGGTTGTTGGACGACGCGGGGACGCGGGGCGCGGTGACCGCGGGGAGATCGGCTGTTGATCGCTACCAACAAGGGGAGCGGCCCGCGCCGCCAGGCCTGCAACGCCAGCCGACAGAGAAGCCAGAAACCTACGCCGGCCAAGCCGCGCAGGGCCGATTGCCATCGTTCGTTCCTATTTCGATCGACGACTGGTTCGAGTTAGCTTAAGTCGATCCGATCGGTTCAGCAATCCGCGTGCTTGTCCGCGTATTGTGCACAACAAATCTGCGAAATGGCAGGAAGTGCGAATCAAGAGCCACGGGGACCTGAGGTCCCCCCCTCCGGCAACCGCAAAGCTCAGCGATTGGGACTTCGGCGGCTGGGCGTACGTGCATGACTTGGCCGTTAACCAGTTGCCTTGCCTTTCATCGATCCAGACGTCGGACACCCGTCTCCAGACGCTCTTGACCCTTCGCCCACGATGCTAGACCCCGTGCGCCGAGCAATACTGGCGGTCACAGCACGCGGCGTGGCCACTGGTCGCTGTAAGGCTGCTAAGATTAACCTCAGCAAAGAGGGCCTCCCGCGGGGACTAGTTGAAATCGCCAAGAGCGCCATTCAATCAGACAAAACGAGAATTCCGGATGATCAGCGCAAAACGAGGCGTTGCAACCGCTGCTTTCTGATGCCTATGACCTGCCGAGGTTAAGGCAGATTCGCCAGGTTCTTGAGGCCCACGGCGCCTTGACGATACGGCCTCTCGCTTCGGGCCTGTTTTCGGCGTCGCCGCTGACCGATTTCTCCAAAGGCACGAACTACCACGCCGCGTGGACGCGAGACAACGTGCACGTGGCCTATGCTCACCTTGCCAACGGCCGGCCGGAAGTGGCGGCCAACACCGCGAAGGCGTTGGCGACTTTTTATCAAACCCAACGGGCTCGCATTCAGGCCATTATTCGCGATCCCACCGTCAAGCAGACTGCGATGAATCGTCCCCACGTGCGGTTCGACGGGGACACCTGCCAGGAATTGCCGCAGGACTGGTCCCAAGCCCAAAACGATGCGCTGGGGTACTTCGTCTGGCTGTATGTCACACTGGCATTGCGCGGCGTCCTCCCGGTCGACGACTTGGATTTCGAGCTGCTCGCCGATTTCGTCGCCTACTTTCGCGCCATCGAGTACTGGTCCGACGAAGACAGCGGACATTGGGAAGAAGCCGTCAAAGTCGAGGCGTCGAGCATCGGAGCCGTGGTGGCGGGTCTCAGGCAAGTTTGTGAATTCTGCCGCCTGGCCGCGGCTGCCGAACATCGGCAATTCGGTGGCGTTATTTCCGAGGGGGGCCGGCAGCGAATCACGGAAACTCTTACCGGCAGCGGCGTGGAAGATTTGACAAGGTGCGGCGAGCAGGCGTTGGCGCAAATCCTTCCCGCCGAATGCGTGCAAGACGATCCGCAGAAAGCACGCCCTTACGATGCGGCCCTCTTGTTTCTGATTTATCCCCTCGCCGTTGTCGATGACGAAATGGCGGACCAAATCGTCAATCGCACCGTGCAAGAGCTGCGCGGGCCGATCGGCATCAAGCGGTACCTCGGCGACTCGTTTTATTGCACGGACTACGAGTCAGAGATGGCCCGCCGCAAGGACGACCCCACGCGCAATTTCAGCCGAGATATGGCGAGTCGCAACAAGCTGTTGCAAGCCGGCGAAGAGGCCCAGTGGTGCATTTTCGATTCGATCCTCTCGGTCCACTTCGGCCAGCGCTATCGCAAAACGAAGAGTCCCGAGGCGCTTGAGAAACAAACGGAGTATCTCAACCGGCGCTCGCCCAGGTAACGCACGCCGATCCACCGCGCTGCGAGGCCTTCCGCTGTCCGGAACTCTATTATCGCGAACAAGGCCGATTACAAACGAGCAAATCGACCCCGCTCCTATGGGCCCAAGCGAACCTGTGGACGGCGCTGGAAGCAATGGAGCACAGCCTGGCCGTGAGTTGATGGCTCGCGCTGAATGCGAGGGCAGCGGCAGCTACGGATTTCTCCTCGTACCCAAGCTCCGCTTGGGCACGCAGCTTGGCGAAGCTCTGCTTCGCACTGCGATCACGGATCTCCGGACGCGCGAGCCTGAAGCGTAGCGGCGAGTGAGGCGAAGCGGGAGCTTCGCCGGACGCGCATTCCCAAGCAGAGCTTGGGAACGAGAGGCGACGACGATGGCAAATGTGACCTACGGATTGAACGGCATCTTGTCGCCGGAGAATCGGACGATGCCGAAGTCGCGTGGGGCGTGGAATTGGGGCTCTTTTTCGGTGCCGGGGGCCCATTGGCTAAATTGCTCGTTCGTCTTGCCGCCGCAGCGGTTGAGGTTGAGTCGCCAGACGTCGCCAGGTTTGGGAGAAATTTGGGGCATGGCGCGGCGGTAGGCTTTGAAGGGGATGGCGACCTCGAGGATCCAGGAATCGTCGTGGTCGGTGTCGTTGTTGAGCGTGCCGTTGACGTGCGTCGCGATGCGAAGCCCTTCGGCGTTCCAGCCAGGTTTGCGTTCGCTGTTCGGGCCGTGCGGGTGAAAGTCGTCGTAGGCGGCGCCGTTGACGTTCATTTCGATATTGAAATAGGCGTCGGGACGATGCGGATCGGGGGCGGCGAAGACTTCGACGCAGTCGTCGAACCAGACTGACGAATCGTGTGTGGTCCGCGTGGCCGAAATGTGGGCGTCCTGGCAGACGTACGCCACGTAGAGATAGTCGTCGTCCCACAGCATTTTGGCGACGGTCTGTTCCTGCTTGCCGCTTTTCCACCAGGGGAAACGGAACGGGCCGACGCTGGGGGCGGCGAACCACGCCGGCTCATCAAGCCGGCCGTCGATCGTGATCGGCGTGCCTGTGCGGTAGATCGTGTAGGTCGGGCGATCATCGGCCGATGCGGTGCCGGTCATGATCCCGGCTGCGATGATCTTTGCAGAGATGATCGCGGCGAAGAGGTGGCAGCCAAGAACGCAGGTCCGGCCTGTCATGGAAGACTCCCCCAAGTCATCTGGTGCGAGTCGGCTGGCGCGGATCGGCTTAGGCGGCCTTGCGATAAGGTCGATCCTCGAAGTGAGCGGCCGCGGCGGACGGTCTGATCGTAGCGGCCGGGCCAATCGCGGCAGACGGACCGATCGCGGCAGACGGACCGATCGCGGGGGCCGTTGGCACGCCGTCGTATCCCACCCAGCAGCCGCGTTCCAGATCAAAGAGCTTGCAGCGGGACAAGATATCGAGATGAGACAGCGGACTCCACTTGTGCACAACGATTTCCGGAAAGGTCTCTTCCAACACCGTTTGTCCGTTGTCGAGATGGTACAGCGGAATGCCGGGCCGCATGTGGTGGGCCGTGTGCTCCATGATGCGGTGAAACACCAGGTTCGTGTAGTACGGGAAAACGACGTGGACCGACGAGAGCATCTGCATGCGGCTCGCGTCGACGCGTGCGTCCGCGGCCACCCAACCGACTTGGGGATGCATGTGATGCAGGTAAATGACCGACGACATCAGCAGGTTAAATGTCAGGAAAGGCACAACGCAACAGAACAGCACCGACGACGCAATCTCGTAAGGACCGGCCGTCTTGCCGGAGAGGAACCAGGTCGCGGCGGCGATCGCGGTCGGCCAGATCACCAGCCACGTCGAGACGATGACATGATCGACGACATACTCTCGGGTGTAGCGGCCGACGTCGCGTTGGCGCGGAAAGAACATTTTCCTCCACCAGATCTCGCTCAGGTAATACCAATAATGTCCGACGGCCGTGCGGAAGAAGCGGTACTTGAGTTGTTGAAATCGCGAGAGGCCCAGGAATTCGGCGTGGGACAGCGGTTCCCAGACGTAATCTTTTCCGCGCCGATTGGTAAAGCGATGGTGCACGCGGTTATGCCCGAACTCCCACAGGCTGAACGGATGCAGGCAAGGCAGGAAGGCCACGGTGCCGATCAGCCGATTGAGCCAACGCCGCGCGGTGAGGCTCTGATGGCAGGCGTCGTGCGCGACGACGAACAGCCACGAGGTGGCGATGCCCGCGACAATTGCAAAGTGGGCCCGCAGCCAGAGCGATTGTGTCGCGAGACAGATCGCGATCGAGCCGCTGAACACGGATAAGTCCAGCAAAAAGATGGCCGTGCCTTGCAGACTCGACCGCGCATGCAGCGTCCGCAGCGTTTGTCTCTCAAAATCCATGACGACAATGCTCCGCCTGCGGCTGAACGACATCGCATGGAAAGCGACGCCCTGAACGTGGTTTTTCGTTAATGGCGGCAACCATCGTCGATCGGGGCGATCCTGGGAAGACCAATCTCTGTCTTGTGCGGGTCGCATTGCCCCCCACCTACTAGTCCGTCTGCTTCAAATTGGTGGATCGGTTGTCACTCGACGCCGCAACTATTTCTGGGTGCCACGCCCACGGCTCTGCGTGGGCGTGCGAATCCGTTTGACGTTCGAAGACACGCCCACGCAGAGCCGTGGGCGTGGCACCCACCAATTTGAAGTAGACGGACTACTACTAGACCGTCTATCGCAAAATGGTGGTATTCGGTGCCACTGGCGAGGGCTCTGGCTCGCCAGTGTCTTCCTTCGGAGATCAAGCGGCATTGGCACTGGCGAGCCAAAGCCCTCGCCAGTGGCACCCCGTGGCATCCACAATTTTGATGTGGACGGACTACTACGGTGGAACCTGGGTCCGATTCCCCGAGGCTTGACGGATCATCCATTTTAGTGGACATTATTGTCCACCATGAAAGACGACGCTTCGAGTCTCAATCAGCGGATCGCGCGGCGGGTTCGCGAACTTCGCGCCGAACGCGGGCTTGCGCTGGACGGGCTGGCGTCGAAAGCGAGCGTGAGCCGGTCGATGATTTCGTTGATTGAACGCGGGGAGAGCAGCCCGACAGCGGTCGTGTTGGACAAGCTGGCGGCCGGGTTGGGTGTGCCGTTGGCGTCTTTGTTTGACGGGCCGGCGGATGGGGAGAAAGAGGCGGGCGGCCCGGTGTCGCGGCGGGAGGAGCAGGCAGAGTGGGAGGATCCGGCGTCTGGTTATCGGCGGCGGAATCTGTCTCCGCCAGGGGTGCCGCAGCCGATGCAGATTGTCGAGGTCTCATTTCCGTCCGGGCGGCGAGTGTCGTTTGAAAATGCGGCCCGCGAGGTTCGCATCTACCAGCAGGTGTGGATGCTCGAAGGGACAATGGAAGTCACCGCGGGCAAAGAGTGCCATCGACTCCGCGCGGGGGACTGTTTGGCGATGCAGTTGGACGGTCCGACGATGTTTTACAACCCGACACGGCGCGCCGCGCGGTACGCGGTCGTCACCGTCAGCGAACTTGCTGCGAGGAAACGATGAATACGCCCGCCTGGACACTGCGGCGATTGCACAAGGTCAGCGAGGCCGAGATCCAGGGATTGGCCGACGTGTTGATCGATTGTGTGGAAGGGGGCGCTTCGGTGAGCTTCATGCTGCCGCTCTCGCGCGAGCGGGCCGTAGCTTTCTGGAGGAAGGTGGCGGACGGCGTGGCCGCGGGAAATCGCGTGCTGATTGCCGCCAAGGATGCGGAAGGAATTTGCGGCACGGTGCAATTGATTTTCGATCTGCCGGAGAATCAGCCGCACCGGGGAGATGTGGCGAAGATGCTCGTGCGTCGGCGGGCGCGGCGGCAGGGGTTGGGAGCGGCGCTGATGCGGGCGGCCGAAGCGGCCGCGGTTGAGTGCGGCAAGACGTTATTGGTACTCGACACGGTGACCGGCGGCGACGCTTCGCGGTTGTATGAGCGGCTCGGCTGGGTGCGGGTCGGCGAGATTCCAGATTACGCTCTGTTTCCCAGCGGCGGATTTTGCGGGACGACTGTGTACTATCGAAGGCTAAATGGAGGTCAGAGTCTGGAGGCCAGGGATTCACGAGCCAGCGGCTCTTGCCAGAAAGTGATCGCCGATGCGTGAGATTGGGGCGTCCGTCTTTTTGTTATTCGCGCTGGCGATTGTGGGCGCCGCGAGCTTGGTGTGGGCAGAGCGGGTGTTGCCCGCCAAGGTCGCTTCGCACTTCGGCGCGGACGGAAAGCCCGACGGTTGGATGTCGCGCGAAAGCTATGTGCAGGCGATGGGGCTGATCGGATTTGTGGCGCCCGCTTTTCTTCTGGGAATCGGTTGGTCCATGCGGGTTGTGCCGGGCGACATGATGAATCTGCCGCGACGCGAGTATTGGCTGTCGCCCGCGCGGCGGCATGAAACCAATCAGTACATGGCCCGGCAGTTCGGCTGGTTGGCCTGTCTTTCACTGGCTCTGATCGTCGCGCTCAATTGGTTGACGATCGACGCCAATCGCGCGTCGCCCCCTCGGATTTCGGACGGCGTGTGGGTGCTGCTCGTCGTCTTCTTGGCGAGCGTCGCGATCTGGATCGTGCGACTCGTCTGGCATTTCAACCGTGTGCCGGCCGATCGAGCGGTCTAGGCCTCGACGCCCAGCAGTTTACACGCGTCGACGTAGCCCGCTGCGCGGAAGCCGTGTTTGTCTTCGCGATTGTAGCCGTAGGCGCTCGCCGTGACGCGGGACAGAGCGACAACCTGCCGCCAACGGAAGGCGGGGCGCGTCGTGCGGTATTCCTCGCTGACGGTGTGGAAGAACTTTTCGCCGTGCAGGCGGCCGTCCTCGCTCACCGCGTACTTGAGCATCAAGTCGAACACCGGACCGACGGCAAAACCCTGCTCGCCGTAGATCTCGATCGCGGCTGCCGCGTGCCCCTGATCGTTGTGGCGAATGGCGTCTTCGGTTTCCGCCAGCAACGTTTCCGGGTTGCGGGCCTTGACGAGCTTGCGGTGCTCGGGCGTGGGATAGGCAGGCGTCTGGAACGGAGCCGATTGAATTCCCGCGTGGTAGGCGGCGACGATCAAACCCGATGCGACGAACCGCCGATCGGCCGTGCGACACATGTTGCGCCAAGCGTTGGTGGCGTCGGACGAATGCACGCCGGCCGCGTCGCCGTGCGTGCGCCATTTGTCGGCCCCCTGGCGGAGCACGTAAAGATTTGATGCCAGCGAAATGGCTTCGCCGATCACCTCCGGATCGATGCCGTCGGCAAGAGCCGCGGCGACGGCGTCCGCCGCGCGGTCGCGGGGGCCGAAGTAGATCGTTTGGCTCAGCGCCTCGACTGCGGCGTCGCCCGGATCGCGCTTGCCGAGCGGCGTGCCGGCGAGCTTGTATTGATCGAGCAGCTTCGGCAGAACTTTGCGGATCGGCGATTCGGGCTGCTTGTGTTCGATTCGCATCCGCTCGTGATCGGCGCAGAGCCGCACGCATTGGCGGAGCAGCGAGTACGCATACTCGGCGCCCAGCAGCCGGACGAGACCATACGTGCGGTGCGCGAAGACGAAGCGGTGCACGTTGAGATCGTCCTGCACGGCCGGTTGCAGTGCGTTGAACAGATCAAGAGGCGACTGCCCGGCTGAAGCAAGGAGCTGCTCGCCCCGCGGCACATTGCGATTGCGGCACGCATCGCGGATTTGCACGCCGACGTCGCCTACCGCGGCGTGCTCAGCCGCGTGCAGAGCGTGTAACTCGGTCTTCGACGCGCCGCCCATCGACTGGATCTGCTGCGCGTTGCGATAGAGAACTTTGAGGACGGGAAGAGGCTGCCGCTTTTCGGGGAGAAGTTCGCTCATCGACAGTCCCGGCAGCATGGCCATGGCGGTGTGGAATCCGACGTAATCACAACCGCCGAACGTCACCGCGTTGGCCAGGGCGCCCGCTGCCGTCAATTTCTTGAGATCGGTTTGGCCGCTGATGAGCTTTTCGGCCAAGAGCGGTTGCAGCTTTTGAGCGGGCGTGGTTCGCATCAGCTCGACAAGGCGCGCGTGTTCGCCGAGCGCGATCGAGTCGGATCCCTGTTCGGCAAAAGCCGCGGAGTATCCCAGATCGCTCGCCAGCGACGTGCCCACTCCGGCAACCAGCATGCCACGGCCAACGTCCGTCAAAAAACCGCGACGATTGATGAGAGTCATGGAAATTCTCCTGGCAAGATGGTTGAGGATGCGAACCGATGCGCGCAGCCGAAATTCACTGGATGCAAACGTGATGCGCGAGTGATGAAAGCGAAACCGGCCGGTGTCGCCAAGAGCGATCGGTCGCGGATGCGGCAGGAGTGATTCGGGCCGGCCATCTCGTTCTCCGCCAAAAGCGCCGTTTGGCGAGCGATGGAGTGCCTGCGCGGTCTGTGAAGCGACTTCGGCCTTCAGGTTACTCCTGCGGGATCGGCCAGGCAAGCTGAGGCGCGGAACGCTCGCGTTTCGGATGGATCCAAGACGAGGATCACTGCTTGGTCGATTCGCCGATATCGCGAGCAAAGAGTTCTAGCAGTCCGCATTTCGTGCAGCGTTCGGCCGTAACGGGCCTCTGTTGGTGAGGCTCGATCTTGATGCCGTTCGCCATCCCGAGAAACTTTCGAGATTCGGGTTCGCCGCGGTGCCAGGTCAACTGCAGGATCCCCCCCATGGGCGCGGCATCGGGAATAAATCCCCGCTCCATGGTCGCTCCACAGTCGGGGCAGGCATGTTTGCTCACGGCTTTTCCTCGTTGGTTGCGCTTGTTCGTCTTTGGTCAGACACAAGTCTCGGGGCGATCGTACAAACATCGAAACCGGTCTTGAAATGCGTGCCGGCTCGACCCAGAATACGGGCCTCGTTCACCGCGAGATACGGATGTGAACGGAACTGACGCACGGAGGCGGCAGGATGCGGGCCACCCTCCTCGCGGGCGGAGAGAAGCGTTCTCTGCAGAGCGTTTCATTCGAACTGCCCCGCGAGAGCCACGACAGGGTCGACACGCGGGCGGATGAGCCGCCGGTCGCGAAGGCGAGCGCACGCATCGAGAGTTACGACTGGGTGCGGCTCTTGGCTGCGATCAATGTCGTCCTCTTTCACGTGTCGCCGTCGCCGACTGGATATCTTGGCCGCGGCGGCGTTCCCGCTTTTTTAATGATCGCCGCCTCGATTCCCGCGATGAAGACCGGGCTGGAGGCGTTCGGTCCCTTCGCCGCGCACAGGGCGCGGCGGATCCTGGTGCCTTGGCTGTTCTGGTCGGCGGTGTTCGGGCTTGTCGCCGGTGCGCGTTACCTTCATCGCGGGATTGTGCCGGAGTGGACCGTGCATGAACTGCTGATCGGCACGTCGATGCATCTTTGGTTCTTTCCGGCCGTCTTCGTTGGCACGCTGCTCGTTTGGATTGTCTTGCGGTTGATTGATCCGCTCGACAATTCGCGCGCCCTTGTGCTGATTCTCGGAGGCGGGCTGGGCCTCTTCGCGATTCATGCGTGGCTCTCCAAGAACGGAGCGTTGTCTGTGCCCTACGGGCATTGGGCTTTTGCCGCGCCGGCTCTCGCGATCGGGATGGCACTTGGACTTGCGTGTCGTGAATCGAATCGCAGTCAACGCGCGGCACTCGTGATCACCGTCGGGTTTGCTGCTGTTCTCGGCGCCGGGTTGCATTGGGCCATTGATGAGAAGGGGAGCGCGATCTCCTATTTTCTGGCGGGGACAGCCCTGCCGGCGACACTGCTATTGCCGCTACGTTCGGGCGTCGTACTGCAGAGTTTCACGCGAGTTTCGCTGGGCGTTTACGCGTTGCACCCGTTGGTCTATTTGGGATTGCAATCGTTCGTCGGACCGCGTCTCAACACCGTTTGGATCGCGCTTCCGGCGGTGTTCCTGGGGGCGGTTGCGATTGCAGCGCTCATGCGCTTGACCCGGTGGGGCAAAGCGCTTGTTTGATGCGTTAATAGCCGCCCGCGGGGCAAAGGGGGCGACCCGTTCGGAAGGGCGACGTCGACTCCGGCGGGCGGCACGCATGGCAGAATTTTTGTTGCCTGACCTTCCGTCGACTAGTAAACTCACCGCGATGGGCACTCGCTGCATTTGTCCACACTGCAGGACGACGTTCAGGGTCGACCACATCGAGGAAATGGTCGGCACGAAGATTCGTTGCGCCCAGTGCAATGGCAAGATTTTGATTCAGGCGCCCCCGAAAAAAAGCGCCGTCAGGAGTGGCGTCAAAACCGCCGCGAAGGACACCGTCAAAAAAGCGGCCGCCGTCAAGAAGGCGAAAAAGCCCAATTCGGAGATCATCGAGCTCGACGAGGAGGCGATCGTTGTCGACGAAGACTCCGGCGCCGACGATTTCGCGATTCCTGACGTTGAATACGGCGTTGACGATTCTGCCGAAGCGGATCTCGTCGAAGAGCCTGTGCAGAACCACCGCCTGCTGGCCGCCGGCCGGCCCAAGCAAAAAAAGAAGAGCGAAGGATTTCACGAGGCGGCGCGCAAAGAGGGGTCGGCTAAGCGGAGGCCCGTCAGGTCGAGCGTTATTTTCTTATGGATTGCGGCGGGCGCGATGGCGCTCTGCGCGGTTGCTACCGTCCTCGTCCTGATGATCTCCGGCGGCGGATCCGGTGCCGCGAGATTTCAGCCGCCTGAGGAGTACGTCGATTTCAGCCCTGCGAACTTGCAGCTCAGTGCCGAGATTCCCAAAGGCTGGGAAAAGGATTTCGGCGGGGGCCAGGGCGGCGTGCCGATTCACGCCCGTTTCTCCAGCGGGAAAGTCTCCATTGAAATCCGTGAAAGTCAGGGCGTCGGCGCGATTGGCGGCGCTCAAATCGGCGCACAACAACAGGGTGGCCAGACGGATTCCACTCAAGTCGCCGAAAGTATTCATGAAATGCACCGTGCGCGGATCGCTGAAGATTTTAGTTCCTACAAAGAAGACGCCGAACCGCGGCCGATCAAAACGCGCGGATTTGGCACGGGCGTGGTGTCGGATTTCGATGCCGACCAGGGGATGCTCGGAGGCGGCCGGGTCAAGGGCTGCCGGGCGACGGTGCTGAATCAGCTCCATCAATTCAACGTTATCTGCAAATGCCCGGCCGGGATGTTTGACGATCTGCAGCCGGTCTTCGAGAAGATCATCGGAAGCCTCGGCGGCTAGCGGGACAGTCAGTTCTCAAAGCAACCCAAACTGCGAAGATACTCGGCGCTTTTGACGGCGGCTTCCTCGGGCCCCATAAGTTCGGCGTAGGCCTGGTGGACGGTGAAATAGCCGTCGTAGCCAACAGCCTGGAGGGCGTTGACGACTTCGGGAAAGTTGACCCCGCCAGGCTCCCACAAGGGAATATGGTGAAACCGCCGTTCGCCCAGGCACCAAGTGTCGAGGAAGGCCGGACCGTGCGGATCGAGCCGATGGTTTTGAACGTAGACGTTCATCAAATAGGGGGCAAACTTGCGAAGCGTGGCCAAACCGTACGATTGGCCGCAGACGAGTAAATTCATGGGCTCGTAGATCAGCCCCAAATTCAAGCGGCTAATGCGTTTAAGCCACTGGAGCGACGGCTCGACCTCCTCGAACAGTGTGGTCGTGTGGCATTGGTGAGCCAGCCGAATACCCCGCTCTGCAGCAAAGTCGGCTGCACGTTGGGCGTGTTCGACGTCGGCCGCCGTTTTAAGGCACACGCGAATCAGGTTACAGCCGAGGGCCTCAGCAACATCGAGCGACGGCCGGATATTGCGGAGACTGTCGGGTCCGTGGTCGTTGTTGAGCGGGACATCGGAATCGGCGGTGACCATCGAAACGACGAGACCGGCCCGCTCGACCTGGGATCGCATCGACGCCAATTGATCCAACGGCGTTTGGACGCCCCCGGCGCTGGCACGCATGCAAATGGCGCGATAGCCGTTGTCGACTGCCAATTGAACCAAGTCGGAAAATGGAACGGTGAGCCTGGTCTTGCAGGCGGCTTCCGCGATGCGGACGGAGAGGGAAAGTTTCATTGGGAGAGTCGATCGCGTGAGTGAATCGATTTCGGTCGGCTGGAACTTGCCGCTTGCCTTTGGAGCTGATTCAGAACTTACAAAAATTCGCGGGATTTTCGTCAAAAAGATGCTAATGAACGGGGCAAAATAGCGAAGAATAACCCGAACCCGCGCCACCGTGAAGCGTTCTTCACTGGTGACATTGACACCTGATTGCGACTATGCGACGCTGGAGCCTTGCTCAAATGCGCACATGGGGTTACGACGAGCGCCGGACTTCGCTCGGGGCGGCGCTCCTCCAGCCGATTTTTTCGTGCTCTTGCCAAAGATGTGCAACCAGTCCCATTGGGACGGGGTACTTTGAGTTGGACTGCTGGGTCGAGGTAGATGGGCTAACACCGCTCGGATTTCGAGGGACCAATTAAGGACTTTGGTAATGCTGCGTTCGCGCCTGAGTTTGACGTTGATGCTGGGTTGCCTGAGTGCGGGGGCGACGGCCTTCGGCGGCGACGTTTCCCGTACGCCATCCGCTCTCGGACATAAAACCGAGAACTTCACCCTGAACGACTTTTACGGGAAGTCGCACTCGCTGGCGGAATACAAAGACAAGAAGCTCGTCGCCATCGTTTTCATGGGGACCGAATGCCCCGTGGCACGCCAGTATGGCGAGCGGTTGGCCGAACTCGACAAGCAATACGCCGACAAAGGGGTCCAGTTCCTTGCCGTCAGCTCGAATCGGCAGGACACGATCACCGAGCTGGCGTCGTACGCCCGGATTTATCATGTCA
This sequence comes from uncultured Planctomycetaceae bacterium, assembly GCA_963752185.1. Classification (GTDB taxonomy): domain Bacteria; phylum Planctomycetota; class Planctomycetia; order Planctomycetales; family Planctomycetaceae; genus DASPSM01. The sequence goes on from CAVVXK010000002.1 coordinate 1,032,225, forward strand.
ACTTCCCGATCCTGAAGGACCTCAACAATAAGGTGGCCGATCAGCTCGGCGCCGCGCGAACACCCGAAGTCTTCCTGCTCGACCAAGATCGGGCGGTCCGCTATCACGGTCGAATCGACAACCAATACGGCGTCGGCTACGTCAAAAAGACCGCCAGCGAGCCGTACCTCAAGACGGCCATCGAAGAACTGCTGGCCGGCAAGACGGTGGCGCAGGCAGAAACCGGAGTCGTCGGCTGCTTTATCGGTCGGGTCCGTCCGGCGGACGCGACGGCCAAGGTGACTTACTGCAACCAGGTCTCGCGAATCCTGAACAAGCGCTGCGTGAGCTGCCATCGCGAAGGCGAGGCGGCCCCGTTCGCAATGACCAACTATTCCGAAGTCTCCGGTTGGGCCGACGCAATTGCCGAAGTCGTGCAACAGCGCCGCATGCCGCCGTGGCTTGCCGATCCCAAGTACGGCCACTTCGCCAACGATCGCAGCATGCCCGAGGACGAAAAGCAGGTCCTGTATCAGTGGGCCTCGGCTGGCGCTCCGGAAGGCGATCCCAAGGAATTGCCGGCTCCGCCGAAATTCACCGGCGGCTGGCAGCTGCCCAAAGCGCCGGACGCTGTCTATTACGTGCCGAAGGAATATTCAGTCCCGGCAACAGGCGTTGTCGACTACCAGTACTTTTCGGTTGATCCAAAATTCACAGAGGACAAGTGGCTCGCGGCTGTCGAGGCCCGTCCGTCGAATCCGGCTGTCGTGCACCACATCATTGTGTTTGCCCAGCCCAAAGGCGCTCGCGACGAGGGCAAGCGGCAGTTCCTGGTCGGTTTTGCTCCGGGCGCGATGCCGCTCGTTCTTCCGAAAGGTTACGCCAAGTTCGTACCGGCCGGATATGAACTGCTCTTCCAGATGCACTTCACGCCGAACGGCAAGCCGGGCAAGGACAAGAGCCGCGTCGGACTCGTGTTTGCGAATCCGAAGGACGTGACCCATCTCGTCCGCACGGTTCAGGCCATGAACGCCGGCTTCGAGATTCCGGCCGGCGACGAATACTACAAGGTCGAGGCGACCTCGTTCCCCTACAAGTTCGACGCGGAGTTGGTGCAGCTCTTCCCGCACATGCATTTTCGCGGCACGCAGTTCGATTACGAAGCCCGCTACCCGGACGGCAAGAAAGAAATGCTGCTCGACGTGCCCCACTACCAGTTCGGTTGGCAGTTGACCTACGAGCTCGACAAGATGAAGACGCTGCCCAAGGGCACGATTATCCACTGCACGGCCCACTTCGATAATTCGGTCAACAATCCGAACAATCCCGATCCGAAGTCGATGGTCCGCTGGGGCGATCAAACCTGGGAAGAAATGATGATCGGCTTCTACGACATCGCTGTCTCGCTGTCGCCGTCCGACATCCAGAATCACACTCTCCCGTCGTTCGATCCGCAGCCGGAAGAAATCGCCGAGCGGATTATGGAGCGGTTCGACAAGAACCACGATGGGATCGTGAACCAGAACGAAATCCCCCTGAAAGACTACCGGATAAAACTGTTTTTCATGTCGCTCGATAAGAACCATGACGGCCTGATCACGCGTGAAGAGGTCGCCAACTTCATTCGCGAGAAGCAGAAACAGGGACAGAGCGGTCGCGGTCTTGGACGCCGTCTCCGCCACGGACAGAGCGCGGAAGAAAAGAAACCGGCCGAGCAGAAATCCGCTGTCAACAAGGACCAAGCCTCCGCAAAATAAGGCTTGGGCCCTGCAAGCGGGCCAACGTGACGCGTATCATAAGGGGGCACGGACAATCGTCCGTGCCCCCTTTGTGATTTTGGTAAGTGCGTCATTCGGGAGTCGGTGATGTTGGGCAGAGAGTGGCATCGGTGGTTTGTTCGATTTGCGGCAACCTTGAGCGCCGGAACCCGCCGTCGGCGACGGCAAGCAAAGAGCGGATCGCCCATTTCCGCGGAATTCGTCTCGGCGGAAGATCTCGAAAGCCGGCTGCTGCTCTCCGCGACATCGGCCACCCACCTCGCCTTTTCCATTCAACCGACGAACACAACCGCCGGCACCTCGTTTAGCGTGGCCGTTTCCGTCGAGGACTCGTCGGGCAACGTGGTGACCACCAATGACTCGACGGTCCGTTTGACGGTTCTTGGTCGCGGCCGCTTCTCCGGCGACGGGCACACCATGACGGCGACCGCCGTCGACGGCGTTGCCAGTTTCAACAACCTGACGCTCGACAAGGCCGGCACTTATACCTTGGAAGCCGGCATCGGGCATCGGCACCGCGTGATGTCGAACAGCTTCGACGTCTCACCCGATACGAGCGGATCGGAGAAGCTCGTCTTCGTCGGGCGCGACTCACAATATGGAGCCGTGAACGAGCCGCTGCGGAACGTGAACGTCGCCGTGGAGGATCAATACGGCAACGTGATTAAGACCGATAGCTCCACGGTGACCCTGTCGATCAACAGCGGGCCAACCACGAGCTTCGCCAGCGGCGTTCCGTCGCCGTATACGGAAAGCACCGCCAACGGCGTCGCCAAATTCAACGACGTCGCCTTCGACACGGCCGGAACCTACACCTTGAGCGCCTCCGACAGCGATAGCGAAGTCTCCAGCGCCATTTCCGATTCGATTACAATCAATGCTCATGGCCGGCACAGCGGCGATTGGCAGCACCACGACGGCGGTTTCGATTTCCGCGATCGGTTTTAACGCGTCGAGTCCCAACGTGGTGCGGACCGAAAACAAGGGCACCACGCACAAGGGAACTTGATGAGACCGCCGGACCCGGTCGTATTTCTCGTCGACGTCGACAATACGCTTCTGGATAACGATCGCATCCTGCAAGATGTGCGGGATCATGTCGAGAAGGTTTGCGGCCCAGAGGCCCGCGATCGCTACTGGCAAATCGTCATCCGGCTGTTCGACGAGCTGGGCTACCGCGATTATCTCGGAGCGCTGCAACTCTACCGGGCGGAGAATCCGCACGATCCGCGACTGTTTGAACTCGCCCAGTTCGTAATTGACTACCCCTTTGCGGACCGCCTTTATCCCGGCGCCCTCGAGGCGCTCAAGTGGTTTTCACAATTGGCGACGACGACGGCGCTCACGGACGGCGACGTCGTCTTTCAGCCTCGAAAAGTCGAACGCTCGGGCATCTGGCGCGCCCTCGACGGCAAGGTCATGATTTATGTCCATAAGGAGGAGGAACTGGATGACGTGGCCCGCCGATTTCCAGCCGAGCATTACGTGCTGGTCGACGACAAACTGCGAATCTTGACGGCCATCAAGCAGATCTGGGGCTCACGCGTCACGACCGTTTTCCCCCGAACCGGCATGTACGCCCACGACCCCGAGGTCCTGGTCAAATATCCCGCGGCCGACGTGACGGTCGAGTCAATTTCCGAGCTGGCGGGCTGGAGCCTGGACAAAATCCTGAAAAGATCGTTGACTTGACGGTCTCACATCCGTCGTTCGACCGCTTTCTCGAGGATTTCCATGGAACCGCTCAAATCGTTCGCCAGTATCGCCCCGACCAAGAAGGCCTTCTCCCTGTTCGACGAGTTCAAAAACTTCGCCCTCAAAGGCAACGTGATCGACTTGGCGGTCGGCGTGATCATCGGAGCGGCCTTCGGCACGATCGTGAAATCGCTGGTGGACAACGTGATGATGCCGCTCTTGGCCGCGCTTGTCGGCACCGATCCGGCCAGCAAGGAGGGTTATAAAACGTGGTATTGGACGATGCGGGGAAGCCAGATTCATTACGGACTTTTTCTGAGTGATGTCGTCAATTTCGTGATTGTGGCTCTCGCCCTGTTCATCTTTATTCAGAAGTTTCTCGGTTTTGTGCTGCGGTCGAAGAAAGAAGAAGCCGTCGCTCCGCCGCCGCCGACTCGCGATCAGGAACTCTTGATTGAAATTCGCGACTTGCTCAAACAACGCCAGCCAGGTTAAATCCCGGTACTCAGCCGCATCGCAACGGACACCTGGGAGAATGCAATGGATTATGTGAATCTGGGCAAGACGGGCCTCAAGGTCTCGCGGCTCTGCCTCGGCTGCATGAGTTACGGCATCCCCGATCGCGGCCCGCATTTGTGGACGCTTCGCGAGGAGCAGAGTCGGCCATTCATCAAGCGGGCGCTCGAGGTCGGGATCAATTTCTTCGACACGGCGAACGTGTATTCGGACGGCACGAGCGAGGAGATCGTGGGCCGCGGCGCTCCGCGATTTCGCCCAGCGGCATGACTTTGTGTTGGCAACCAAGGTTCACGGACGCATGCACGCCGGCCCGAACGGGCGGGGCCTGTCGCGCAAGGCCATCATGAACGAGGTCGACGCCAGCCTGCGACGGTTGGGAACTGATTACGTCGATTTGTATCAAATTCACCGCTGGGACAACGAGACGCCGATCGAGGAGACGCTCGAGGCCCTGCACGACGTCGTCAAGGCGGGCAAGGCACGGTACATCGGAGCCTCGTCGATGTACGCCTGGCAGTTCTGCAAATCGTTGGCATTGGCCGAACGGCACGGTTGGACGCGGTTCATCTCGATGCAGAACCATTACAACCTCATTTACCGCGAGGAAGAACGGGAGATGATGAGCCTGTGCCTGGCGGAGGGGATTGGCGTGATCCCCTGGAGCCCGCTTGCTCGTGGCCGTCTGGCCCGGCCCTGGGAAGACGCACCGACAACGAGCCGCGGCGAAACGGACGAATTCGGCAAGACCCTCTATCGCAGCATGATCGAATCGGATCGCAAAGTGGTCGAGCGCGTGGGCGAGATCGCGACTTCCCGCGGCATTCCCCGGGCGCAGGTCGCACTCGCCTGGATGCTGCACAAGCCGGCCGTCACGTCGCCGATCGTCGGCGCGACCAAGCCCAACCACTTGGACGACGCGGTCGCGGCTCTCTCGGTCAAACTGACGGCCGAAGAAATGTCGCGGTTGGAGGAACCTTACCTGCCCCACCCGGTCGCCGGATTTGCATGATCGGCTGGCTGCTTTTGGGCGGCGTTGACCGAAATGTGCTGGTTCTGTTGCGGATCGCTCTCGGGAAAATCGCTGCGGAAATGCACGCCGCGGCTCTCTTTGCGGGCCGAGGCTGAAGCGATCATCAATTTCGCGACCAAGAGCATGTTCTGCAGTTCCCAGCCCCGCGGGCCGGAGAATTCGCGGTCCGACACGTATCGGTCCCAAAAGTTGACCTGCTCGGCGGCCGACTTGAGTCCGGCGCATCGCGCTCGATGCCGACGTAGCGCGCCATCAAACTGCTCAGCGAATTACGCAAGTCCTCGAGATCGAGCCCGTCGTCCTGGGGACGTTCCGGCCAATCCGATTTGAGAGGAATGGCGGTGAAGGTGTCCGGCTGCGCGGCGGCAAGATGCGAGGCGCCGACTCCCGTGCGGCGTCCATAGACCAGTCCTTCCACCAGACTGTTCGATGCCAGTCGATTGGCGCCGTGCAGACCGCTCGAGCTGACTTCGCCGGCCGCCCATAGTCCTGGCAGGGTCGTCTGGCCGTCGGCATTGATGGTCAGGCCGCCGATCATGTAATGCGCACCCGGCCGGACGGGGATCAGATCGTGCGCGAAATCGAGACCGAACTCGGCACACACCTTTCGAATGTGTGGAAATCTCGCTTCAACCACTTCCACCGGCAGGTGCGAAAGATCGAGGTACACGCAGGGATGCCGCGTCTTGGCCATCTGCGTGGCGATCGCGCGGCTCACCACGTCGCGCGGGGCCAACTCCAGTGCCGGATCATAGTCGGCCATAAAGCGGTAGCCGGTCACGTCGCGGAGAACTGCCCCTTCACCGCGGGCCGCCTCGGAAATGAGATGGCGGGAACTGCCGGCGATATACAGGACGGTTGGGTGAAATTGGACCATCTCCATATCGCGGAGTTCGGCCCCCGCGCGATAGGCGATCGCGTGGCCATCGGCCGTCGCGATATCGGGATTGGTCGTCTCACGGTAAAGGCGTCCCGCGCCGCCGGTCGCCAAAACCGTTTGTTTCGCCCAGACAAATGTCTTGCCGTGATTCGGATTCCAGACGAGCCCGCCGCGGCAGGACCCCTCGTGCGTCAACAGATCGATCGTAAATGTCGATTCCCAAATCAGGATGTTGGGCCGCGAGCGGACGAGTTCGGCCATCGCCCGCATCACTTCCTGACCCGTCGCGTCCCCGAGCGCGTGAACGACGCGGCGATGACTGTGTCCCCCTTCGAGCGTGAGCGCGATTTCGCCCTCCTGCATGTCGAAATGCGCACCGTAGGAGATCAACTCGCGAATGCGGTGAGGCGCCTCGCGGACGACCATGTCGACAATTTGCGGATCGCAGAGCCCCTTGCCGGCGGCGAGCGTGTCGGCCGCGTGGCTGCCGAAGTTGTCGAGCGGGTCAAAAACGCCGGCAATTCCCCCCTGGGCGTAAGCACTGTTCGACTGCAGCAGGCGGTCCTTAGTAACGACGATCACGTCTTGGTTCGGTTCGACGGCCAGCGCAGCCCGGATTCCGGCGATGCCGCCCCCAATGATCAGGACATCGGCGAACGCGTGCGGAATCCGCTTCGGGTCGAACCGGACCAGATAGCGGCGTTTGACGGGGATAATGAAGCCAGGCATGAGTCGAGGTTACAGGCCGGAGGTGAGGATCAGGGAAAAGATGACTTTGTCTTTGTGTGCGTCAAATGGTCATACCGGTAAAACCACCGTCGACGACAATGTTGGCGCCCGTCAAAAAGCTGCCGGCATTCGGCGACGCGAGAAGCAGGAGGGCGCCCGCCAGCTCTTTCGGGCGGCCAAAGCGCTTAAGAGGTGTATGACGCATCACGTCTTCAATTCGATCTTCCGTAAGGATGGCCTTGTTCTGCTCGGCCGGAAAAAATCCCGGCGAGAGAGAATTGACACGAATGCCGGCCGGAGCCCATTCGCGGGCCAGGTTTTGCGTGAGATTGATCAGGGCCGCTTTGCTGGCTGCGTAAGTGAAAACCCGCGAGAGGGGAGTGATCCCCGAAAGCGAGGCGATATTGATGATCGAACCCCGCGTTCCCTTCTGAATCATAAATTTGCCGAAGATCTGACAGGCGACGCGCACGGCCCGCAGATTGACGTTGAGAATGCGGTCCCACTCGTCGTCGGTGATTTCCAAAAAGGGGGTCGCCGAGTTGATGCCCGCACCGTTGACCAACACGTCGGCGGTGCGGTTACCGCGCGTCAAATGCGCAACGAGCCCGTCGAGGTCCTTGCGGCTCGTGCAGTCGGCAGGAAGGAACTCCGCGCTACCCCCGCCGTCCGTCAATCGCCGCACACAGTCGTTGCCGCGATCGCGATCGCGGCCAACCACGATGGTGTGAGCCCCCGCTCCGGCAAGTGCCTCGCAAAACGCGCCTCCCAGCACGCCCGTCCCTCCGATGACGACGGCCGTCCGGCCCTGCAGCCCGTAGAGCCCCTTGAGATAGGATTCCGGCGTCATGGAAGATCTCGGCCCTGAAAACTCAGAACGGTAAAACGGATGCATGCAGTGGTGCGTGGGCCATCTTAATCGAAAGCCACCAATGGGCGAAATCGTTGGAAGACAAACTCGTGATCGGAACGGATGATCGACGAACGACTTACGTTGATGCGGCGATCGTATTTCCTTGACAGCGTTTATTAAACAGCGTTAAATTAACGTATGGCGCGTCCCACGTTAACTGATGTTGAAGTGGACCAGGTTCGGGAGCGAATTTGCGACGCGGCGGGGCGACTCTTTTCCGAGCAGGGTTTCGCGAATGTCGGTCTGAGAACCATCGGATCGGAAATCGGCCTGACGGGGGCCGCGCTGTACCGATATTTTCCGCAGGGTCGAGAAGAGATAGTCGCCGCAGTTCGCGCTCGGGCGTTTCGTAAATTGGCGGATCTCTCCCAGGAAGCCGTGGCGGCCTGCAGCACGCCGCTCGAGCGGCTTGCGCGGTGGCCGAGGCCTATGTCGACTTCGCCCGCCGTGACGAGGCCTCCTATCGAATCCTGTTTAGCGGGATGCAAGCGGGCGAGTTTCCTGAGCTGCGTAAAGAGGCCCGACGGCGCGGGACATTTTGTTTCGGACAGCCCAGGAGGCCGCGCACAGTGACGAGTCGAGCGAACAGGGGCGGGTTTGGGCGCACGTGGCTTGGGCGGCCATCCACGGAGCCGTCCTGCTCGAGACCGCGGACATGCTGCGGATGGGAGTCGATATAACGCAACTGGTAGACGGCGTAGCTCACGCCTTATCGCATTTGAATGAATCGTTAAAGGAATCGAGTCCGACCCGCGGCCGAAGCGGGCCGGCTCGCAAGTCAGCTCGGAAATAGCACCCTCAAGGTTGTCACCGATGACAACGATCACTGACGCCGACATTTTGAGCGCTTTGGATGAAGTGGCCGATCCGGAGATGCCGGTAGTCTCCATCGTCGAGCTGGGCATCGTGCGCGCTGTGAATCTCGACGGCGATCGTGTCGAGATCGTGCTCGCGCCGACGTTTTCCGGTTGTCCGGCTCTCTCTGCAATCCAAACCGCGGTGAGGGATAAGGTGGCGAGCCTGGGATTTGCCGACGTCAAGGTGCGTTTATCATTCAATCCACCCTGGACCACCGATTGGATCTCCGAGTCGGGCCGGGACAAACTCCAACGGATGGGGATTGCCCCACCGAGCCGGCACGGCGGAGACGTGTTGACGGTCTTGGAAACGCCCGTGCAATGTCCGTATTGCAAATCGCTCCGTACGACGCGCCGCAACAGCTTCGGGCCGACGCCGTGCCGGGCGATCTACTTTTGCAACAACTGCGTCCAGCCGTTCGAACGCATGAAGGCCCTCTGAGCACAGGAGGCTGAGTGATGAGCTACCAATCGATTCTCTACGAGCCGAGCGATCGGATTCTGAAAATCACGCTCAACCGGCCCGACAAACTGAACGCGCTCACCGACGCCATGCTGCAGGAATTACAGCAGGCGTTCGCCGCCGCCGCGAACGACCGGAGCATCCGCTCGGTGATCCTGACCGGCGCGGGAAAAGGATTCTGTCCTGGGCAGGACTTGGACAACGCTCGCGAGATAGGAAAAGAAGGCCAGCCCGGATACGGCGAGCATCTCCGCCGCAACTACAACCCGCTGATCCTGGCCATGACGCGCCTGCCGAAACCGATCATCGCCGCGATTAACGGCGTGGCCGCCGGCTCGGGAATGAGCCTGGCGATGGCCTGCGACTGGCGGATCTCAGCGGAGAAAGCCTCGTTTTTGCAAGCATTCGTGAATATCGGGCTAGTGCCCGACAGCGGTTCGACGTGGTTTCTGCCTCAACTCATTGGGCGTCAACGCGCGGTCGACTTGATGCTGTCTGGTCGCAAGGTGGCGGCTACCGAGGCGCTCGAATGGGGGCTCGTGAATCAAGTCGTTCCCCCCGAACGACTACTGGAAGAGGCGACCAGGTTGGCAACCCATTATGCGAGCGCGGCGACTTTCGCCATCAGTCACATCAAGCGAAACCTCGACTATGCAATGTCGCATTCGCTCGAAGAAACGCTGGGCGTCGAAGCCGCCGCGCAAGCCGAATGCGGGGCGAGCGCCGATCACAAGGAGGGCATGCAGGCCTTCCTGGAAAAACGTACGCCGGTTTATCAGGGAGATTGATTGTGGATGCGTCAGCAAAACTCGCCGCCTTCGAGGCGCGGATCGCCCGCGGCGAGACCATCGAGCCCGGCGATTGGATGCCGGACGACTATCGGCGGCAACTGCTGCGGATGATGTCGCAGCACGCGCACAGCGAGATCGTCGGCATGCTACCCGAAGGGGCCTGGATTACGCGGGCTCCGTCGCTTCGGCGCAAGCTTGTCCTTCTCGCCAAAGTGCAGGATGAAGGGGGCCACGGACAATACCTGTACGACGCGGCCGAATCGCTCGGCGCGACGCGCGAGGAAATGATCGACGCGCTGCACAGCGGGAAGGCCAAGTATGCAAACGTGTTCAATTATCCGACATCTTCGTGGGCCGATGTCGGGATGATCGGCTGGCTCGTCGACCTGGCTGCCATCTTGAATCAGTCGATGCTGGCAAAGTGCTCGTATGGCCCCTACGCGCGGGCCATGCTGCGCATCTGCAGCGAGGAGACGTTCCACAAGAAGCAGGGACAGGAGATCGTGATCAGCCTGGCTCGCGGCACGCCCGAGCAGCGGGCGATGGCACAAGACGCGCTCAATCGCTGGTGGTGGCCGACTCTCATGCAATTCGGCTATCCCGACTCGGAATCGCCGCACACCGCCACTCTCAGGCGCTGGGGGATCAAAACGAAAACGAACGACGAACTCCGCGAGATATTTATCCGGGAAATCGTCCCCGAGCTGCGGCTGTTGGGGCTGAACCCTCCCGATCCGGAGTTGCGTCTGGATGAGGAAACGGGATTCTGGCGGCACGGCCCCATCGACTTCGACGAACTCAAGCGGGTCGTCAACGGGAACGGTCCTTGCAACAAGGAACGCATGGCCGCACGAATCAAAGCCCACGAAGGCGGCGCCTGGGTTCGCGAAGCGCTGCTCGCCTACAACGGCAAACGCGAATTGAGTGGAGCGCCCCAATGACGGCGGGACAGTGGCCCGTTTACCAGGTCTTCGAGCGACCGGCGCCCGACAAGCCGCTACGAGCGGGCGGCTCGGTGCACGCAGTCGATGCCGAAATGGCGATCGAAAACGCCTGGGCCGTTTACGGCCGGCGTCCGACGGGTGTGTCGCTCTGCATTGTTCCGCGCGGAGATCGTGTCGAAGACCCGCGAAGAGTTCGGGACTGCCTCGGCGACACCGCAAACGGCGGCAAATGGGGAGCAAACCTACTCTGTTTTTCGGAGAACGGGGGCGAAGCTCACCTACGAGGAGGCGAAACCGGTCATCGCCGGCAGCGCCGAGCAGGCGATGGCGCTGGCGATTGCCGCAGGAGCGGATTGCTTTGCGATTTGGATCTTTCCGTCCTCCGCGATGACATCGAGTGCGGACATGCCGGCCGACTGTCCTTCTGCTCCGCAATCACACAAATGGTTTCGCGACCATAAGTCGTTCCCGGTCTTGGCCATGCTCCGTGAGATCCGCGCCGACGAATCGGGGGCTGAACATGCTTAGCAGCACCGAGCGCGCCGCGCTCGACGCCAAAATCCTCAGGCTCGCGGATGACGAGTTCATCCTCGGGCATCGCAATTCCGCATGGGTGGGGCACGGGCCGATTCTGGAAGAAGACATCGCCTTCGCCAACCTGGCGATCGATGAATTGGGCCACGGCATCCTCTGGTATCGCATCGTCTCGACGCTCCGCGAGGAAGATCCGGAGACATTTCCCGACAAGCTGGTCTACCAGCGACTCGCGCAAGATTTTCGCAATGCCGAAGTTGTCGCCCTGCCGCACTCGGACTGGGCGTTCAGCATGCTGCGACAGTTTCTTTTCGACGCGTACGAATCGGTACATCTGCCCTTGCTGGCGATCAGTCCCCTCGAGCCGATCGCCGAGGCCGCGACCAAGATCAAGCAGGAGGAGGTCTATCATCTCCATCACACAAAAATGTGGACGCTGCGCCTCGGACTCGGCACCGACGAAAGCCATCGACGAGTGCAACAGGCCCTTGATGCACTGTGGTCCCCGTTCCAACAACTTTTCGTTCCGGGGGCGCATGAGGCGATGCTCGTCGAAGCGGGCATTGTCCCGGATCTCAAACAAATACGGCTTCAATGGCAGGAACTGGTTGTTCCCCTCCTGAGTCGCTGCGAACTCGACGTTCCGGACGACTCGAACTTGGCCGCGACGCAGTCGGCCTCACCCTCGGCACATATGGAAAGCCTGATTGCCGAGTTGCAGGAGGTTTCAAGGACCGCTCCAAACGCGGTCTGGTAGCCGCCGCGGAACTCACATCGAAAGGCGCTTCACGATGACGGCGATCACACTCAAGAATTTTGCCGAAGGTCATTGGGTAGCCGGTTCGGGCGAACTGGCACCGTTGTGCTCGGCGGTTACGGGCGAAGTCGTCGCGCAAACGTCGTCGCGCGGGCTCGATTTCGCCGCCATGGCACACTTTGCCCGCGAAGTCGGCGGGCCTGCTTTGCGAGCACTCACATTTCACGAACGCGCCGCGTTGCTCCGCTCGTTGGCCGATGCCCTTACGGCTCGGAAACAAGAGCTTTACGAGCTGAGCTACGAAACGGGCGCGACCAAGGGCGATTCCTGGATCGACATCGACGGCGGGATCGGCACGTTTGCCGTCTATCAGTCCAAGGGGCGCCGCGAATTGCCGAACGAGCGGATTCTGATCGACGGCAATGTCGAAGCGCTCTCGCGCGGCGGTACCTTTCAAGGATTGCACGTCTTCACTTCGCTGCAAGGCGTCGCCATTCACATTAATGCGTTCAATTTTCCGGTTTGGGGCATGCTGGAGAAACTCGCCCCGACGCTGCTGGCCGGCGTTCCCGCGATCGTGAAACCCGCGAGTGCTACGGCGTATCTCGCCGAAGCGGCTTTTCGCATTCTTGTCGAGGCCAACGTCCTACCAAAGGGGGCCGTTCAACTCGTCGCCGGTTCGCTCGGCGATCTTTTCGACCATTTGACGTGTCAGGATGTCGTTTCGTTCACCGGCTCGGCCGAGACCGCGGCGAAGCTGCAGTCGCATCCCGTGCTGATTCGGGAAAGCGTCCGTTTCATTGCCGAACGCGACTCGCTGAATGCCTCGGTACTTGGCCCGGACGCTGCCCCGGATTCGCCGGAATTCGAGCTCTTCGTCAAAGAAGTCGCCAAGGAAATGAGCGTGAAAGCGGGGCAAAAATGCACGGCCATTCGCCGTGCGATCGTCCCGGTCGCGCTGCTCGACGCGGTCCAAGACGCTCTCAAATCGCGACTCGACAAAGTTTCCGTCGGTAATCCCCGCGATGAAGCGACACGGATGGGTGCCCTGGTGAGCCACTCGCAGCGCGAGGCAGTGCGAGCCAAGATTCGGGAAATCGCCAGCGAAGCGCGGATCGTTTATGGGGACCCGGCCCACGTGAAAGTCACCGGCGCCGACGCCGAGAAGGGGGCGTTTCTGTCGCCGATCCTCCTCCGTTGCGACCGTCCCTGGGAAGGGCGGGCCGTGCACGATGTCGAAGCTTTTGGCCCCGTCTCGACTCTTATGCCGTTCAAGGATGAAACCGATGCCATCGCGCTGGCGAATCGCGGCAAAGGTTCGCTCGTGATGAGCGTCTTCACGTACGACACCGACTTTGCCCGCGAGGTCGTGCTCGGCTCGGGCGCCTTCCACGGACGCATCGCCTTCATCGATCGCGACAGCGGCAAGGAATCGACGGGACACGGCTCGCCGATGCCTCACATGGTTCACGGCGGGCCCGGACGGGCCGGCGGCGGCGAGGAAATGGGGGGCATCCGCGGCGTGACGCACTACATGCAGCGCACGGCCCTGCAAGGACACCCGCGCGTGCTGAGTGCGATCACGCACCGCTACATGGCCAACTCACCGACACAGCCGGCCGATCCTCATCCTTTCCGCCTCAAGTTTCACGATCTGTCGATCGGCTACCAGCTCGAGACGAAGTCCCGCGAAATCACAATGGAAGACATTGAGCATTTCGCGCGGTTCACGGGCGATACCTTCTATGCGCACCTCGACGAAGAGGCGGCCCGCGCGAACCCGCTCTTCGGCGGACGGGTCGCGCACGGGTATCTCATTCTGTCGTTCGCCGCCGGCCTGTTCGTCGACCCGGCACCCGGACCTGTGCTGGCCAATTACGGTCTCGACAATCTGCGCTTCGTGAAGCCCGTCAAACCGGGTGAATCGATCCAAGTCGCGCTCACCGTCAAGGAAAAAACGCTGCGAAAGCCCGATCAGGGCGAAGTCCGCTGGGACGTCGTGGTGACCAACGGCGCAGGCGAAACCGTCGCGGCCTACGATCTGTTGACGATGAATGCCGCCTGAGAGCCTTTAGGAATTCTTTCCCGAGCCGCGGGCAAATCCGCCGATCCGGTCGAGGACGGTGACCTCGATCGGAAGGAAAAACAGCGTGCCGATCGACTTCGCGAGCTTTTTGAAGTGCGGCGTCTTCATATGCGCCTTCAGGGTGGCCGCGTCGCGATAGACCTCGAAGAATACGAGTTCGTCGCGCTTCTTTGCCGATCGGTGGCAAAGATAGATCAGCACGTCGGGCTCGTTCGCCTCGACCGCGGCACAGAGTTCGCGGAGTACGTCGAGGGCCTCGCTCTCCTTGGCCTTATTGAGCTTGAATTTGGCGATCTGCGTCACCATTTTGTCGGCCGACGGCCCATCCGCTGCTGCGGCCAATCGGTTAAAGCCGAACGTCGCGAGACCGGCGCCGGCTGCACAAAAGGCTCTTCGTGTCAGTCCGTTCGTTGCATGGCTCATGTCTGATGTCCTTGGGAGATTTCTCACGGTGTGTCACTTGAGATCGATGGTTACGTGTTCGAGTTTATCGGTGAACTTAAAGGGAGACTGATACTCGTCGGAGACGGGCGTACCCATATCCATGCCGACGTTGAAGTTCTCGTCGATGGAATTGACATTGGGCGCCGTTCTGGCGATCCGTCCTTCGCCAACCTGTTTGTCGTTGATGAACAGCTTGCCGGTCCCTCCGATCCCGCGCGAACTGCTATCCGCCTTGAATTCATAGCGCAACTTCGACTTTCCCAGTGGCACGTCGACCGTCGAACGGATCGTGTAGCGGGCGACGTTGAGGAAGTTGTAGCAGAACGCGGGTTTCCCGCCTTTGAGGTAGAAGCTATAACCGCCAAAGCGGCCCCCTTCAACGGCGAGCGCCCCTTCCGCTCCGGGATGATGCAGGTCGACTGCGGCCGTGATCGCGTACGAGCGGTTCTTGGTGTTTGGAGCGCACACCTCGGGAAGGATGATGCCGGGGTAGAAGGTCGCCTGAGTTCGATCGGGAGCGATTTGGGGCTGCGTGTTGAAAAGCAAGCGGCCAAACGTGCGATCGTCGATCGGCAGGACCTGATGCTTGGCGGCTTCGATCCAGAAGAGACTCTGGAGTTCGTGCAGTTTTTTCGGGTGTCCGGTCGCGAGATCGGAGGCTTCGCTGAAATCGTCGTCGATGTTGTAGAGCTGCCACGGTTCGTCGTCGACGTCGAGTCCAGTGCCGAAGGCGAAACCCTTCCAAGGAATCCGCCCGTGGAAGGCAGCCGCGACCCAACCGTCGTGATAAATCGCCCGGCTCCCCAGCATTTCGAAGTATTGCGTCTTGTGGCGCCCTTTAGCCTCCGCATCGTCGAACGTATAGACCAGGCTCACGCCTTCGATCGGCTTTTGCGGGATGCCGTTCACCTCGGCCGGCGGCCGGATACCGGTCGCCTCGTAGATCGTGGGAGCCAGGTCGACGACATGATGAAACTGGCTCCGCAGGCCCCCCTTGTCCTTGATGCGTTTCGGCCACGAGACGACCATGGGATCTCGCGTGCCGCCGAAGTGCGAGGCGATTTGCTTCGTCCACTGAAAGGGCGTGTTGCCCGCGTGGGCCCACCCGACGGGGTAGTTGTTGTAGGCCAGCGGCCCGCCGAGTTGATCAATCAACTTGCGGCTCGACTCAACCGTGTCGATCACGCCGTTGAACAGCTTGCCTTCGTTGTTCGTGCCGCTCAACCCGCCTTCGGGGCTGGCTCCGTTATCGCCGACGATGTAAACCACAAGCGTGTTATCGAGGACGCCCAACTGGTCGATCGCGTCGATCATCCGCCCGATCTCGTGGTCGGTGAACGCCAGATAGCCGGCGAAGACTTCCTGCATCCGCGCGAAAAGTTGTTTGTCTTTCGCGCTCAGGCTGTCCCAGGCCGGAATCGAATCGGGACGCGGCGTGAGGAGCGCGTTTCTGCGGCACGACGCCGAGTTGCTTTTGCCGTGCAAGCGTTTCCTCGCGGACCTTGTCCCACCCCTGGTCGAATTTCCCCTTAAATTGGTCGATCCAACTTTTGGGAGCATGATGCGGCGCATGCGTGGCTCCGGGGGCGAAATACACAAAAAACGGTTTGCCGGGATCGGTCGTATTTTGCGTGCGGATCCACTCGATCGCGCGGTTCGTCATATCGGTCAGAAGGTGGTAACCGGGATCCGTTGGCGGCGCGATCCGCCTCGTGTTCTCGACGAGGTTCGGCGCCCATTGATTCGTGTCGCCGCCGATGAATCCGTAAAAATATTCGAAGCCCAAGTTCGTCGGCCAACGATCGAAGGGCCCGGTGGGGCCGATTTCCCAGTTGGGCGTGTTGTGCCATTTGCCGAAGGCGGCCGTGTTGTAACCGTTTGCTTTCAGGACTTGCGGGATCAAGGCCGTGTTGCTGGGAATGATGCCCGAATAACCGGGGAATCCCGTGGCCAGCTCGGTAATCATGCCGCTGCCCGCCGAGTGGTGATTGCGGCCGGTCAGGAGGGCCGCACGCGTCGGCGAACAAAGAGCCGTCGTGTGAAAGCGGTTGTAGCGCAGGCCGTTTTTCGCAAGCCGGTCGAGCGTGGGCACCGGAATCGGGCCGCCAAATGTGCTCGGATGGCCGAAGCCTGTGTCGTCGGTCAGGATCACGACGACATTGGGCGCGTCCTTGGGTGCGCGAATCGGCTGCGGAAAAGCCTGTTTCGAATCGCGAATCGTGCGCCCGATGATGCCTTTGAATTCAGGTGGCAATGGAGGAATTTTCGCGGGCGAATCGGCGGCCTTTGCGGCCGCGAAGAGGCTGATCGCAATCATTATCGCCAGCGACGCCGACAGACGCGGCGCCCGCAACGTGGCCGAAGTGTCGAATCTGTTCATGGGTGACTGTCTCGCAAATAAGAGCGAATCCGCCGGACAGCCGACCGCGACCGTCATCCTTTGGGAGTCAATTGGTCGGAGGCGACTTTAAGATGAAATCGATCATGACCTTTGCCAGCTCGCTGCCGTGCGTTTCCTGAATAAAGTGACCGCCGCCGGCGATGGTCACATGCGGCTGGCCCTTCGCGCCCGGCACCTCGTGCTGAAATTTCTTTTCGGCACCGCGCGTGATCGGATCGGCGTCCCCGAACGCGGTCAGGAACGGCTTGCGCCACTGCCGCAATGCTTGCCAGGCCTTTTTATTCGCTTCGGTGGCGGGGTCGTGGGGCGTTATTGGGACGATTTGCGGCATCATCAGCGGACCGGTTTTGAAGTGCTTGTTGGGAAACGGTGCGTCGTAGGCCGCTTTGATTTCCGGCTTTTTGGCCGTCGTCGCCACGAGCGTGCCGACCGGCATGTCACCCGAATCGAGCATTTGCTGAGCCATCTGCTTCCAGACCAGGAAGGCGGACGTCATCGGCTCTTCGCCGGTCGGCAGACCGGTATTCGACACAACGATTCGCGCGAATCGGCCTTCGTTCTCGGTGACAACGCGGAGACCAATTAGTCCGCCCCAGTCCTGCCCGAAGAACGTGCAGTTTTTCAAATCGAGCGCCGCGACCAGCGCTGCGATGCGATCGACATGAAATTTATACGTGTGCACCGCGCGATCGGTCGGCTTATCGGAACGGCCGAAACCGATCAAATCGGGAACGATGCAGCGAAAACCGGCCGCCGTGAGCGGAGGAATCATTTTGCGATACAGGTAACACCAGGTCGGTTCGCCGTGCAGCAATAAAATCGGCTGGGCATCGTTCGGCCCCTCATCCAGATAGTGCATCCGATCGCCGTTGACCTCTTTGTAGTGCGGCTTGAAATTGAAGTCCGGCAAATTTGCAAAGCGTTCATCAGGGGTGCGTAGCATACCCGGTCGACTCCCTGTACCTGCCGCGCCGGCCGTCAATGACGCAGAATTCGGCGGAATTTGTGCGACGGCATAATTGATCTGTCCAACCAAGCCCGCCTCGCGGTGGCGATGAATGGCCCGGTATTCGGGCAGGAGCGACATCTGCAAGAGCGTTCTTTTTCGCGGATACTCCACAAGCGCAACCATGTCCCAGTTGGCCTGCCCGATCAAACAAAACTGCGCCCGACCCGCGAAGAGGATTTTGCGCCGAGCTTTTCCAGAATCGGCTGGATGCCGGCGACGTACTTCGCGTATTCGGCCTCGCCGCCCTGCGGTTTGAACTTGAGCAGATTCACCATCACGATCGGTTGATCGTCGGGGAGCGCGAGAAAGTGTTGCATCTGCCCGCCAGTCGGCAACAGGGCGTTCGTCGCCGCGCAGCGCGTTTTCTCTGCCGGAAACGCGTCGCTTGAGCCAAAGGCGGCGGCGAGTGCCGCGGCGCTCGCGGCGAATCCGGTTCCCGCTAGAAAGTCTCGTCGGCTCTGGGCCGCGAGATCCATAACCTCATGCTGTTCGCCCATCGCGTGTCTTCACCTGCCAAGATGCCCGAACCTTTGGCGTCGCTCTTCGTCGAATCACCAAAGTACAGGAATCACGCCGGGCGCTCAACAACTTGGGGCGTCGATTCGACGCGGGCGTGATGCTCTCGCGTCAAATTCAACCGCGAGCGGGTCGAACCGCGCCGCTGGCGAAGATCCGCCGCAACCAGGCAATCAGCTTTTGCGTCGCATTGGTCCGAGGCGGCCGGCGAATGAGAGGCACCTCGTGGATCGATTCGACGGAATCCAAAAACCCGGCCTCTACCGCGACGGTCGTCGCGCGGCGTTTCTCCGGGGGACTGCCCACAACGGCGAATCGGCTGAAAGCCTCGGCGACCTCAATTGGCGTGTCCAGACGCTTGTCGCGATCGCGATGCATCATCCTGGCGACAAATTTTGCCAGTTCGCGCGGTACATCGTCCCGCAGAGTGTCAAGCAGCGGCGGATCCGTCGTGAATTTGGCCATGAGCTTCGTGGCGACGTCATCCCCTTCGAACGGAAGCCGGCACGTCAGCAACAAATACAGAGTGCAGCCCAGCGAATAGATGTCGGCGCGAATGTCCGCGTCGCGGCCGTTATTGATCTGCTCGGGGGACATGTAGTCGAGCGTTCCCACGGTGTGCCCGGCACACGTCAGGTCGCCCCCCTCTTCGGTCGCGCCGACGACCCGGCCCAGGCCGAGATCTAGAATCCGCAACTGCGGGGCGGAGTGGATCGAATCGGCCGTAACCATCAGATTCGAGGGTTTGAGATCGCGATGAATCAGCCCTCGCTCATGGATGTGTTGCAGCCCGAGCGCCGCCTGCCGCATGCATTCGCAGACCCAGCCGACCGGCAAGCGGCGATTCTTATCCAGCCACTCCAGCAGGTTCAATCCGGGGATGCATTCCGTCACGAGGAAGTAGCGGCCGGCCGCGTGACCGGCATCGAGCGCCGAGACGACATAGGGACTCTTGATCGACGACACGAGGCGGATTTCCCGCCGAAAGCGGGCCGACTTGCGCCGATCCTCGGCGATTGTGGACGACATGATTTTGAGCGCGACGACGTCGCGCGACTGCGATCGCCGCGCTTTGTAGACGACACCCATCTTGCCGCGGCCGAGAATGTCGATGAGCGTGTACTTGCCCACACGAAAATTCGTATGTCCTGACCGGAGCTGCCGGACTTGCCACGCTGTCAGCAAGTTGTTTTCGGTCAGATGACGGGTCAAGACGGAATCGTGCGATGCGGCCGCCTTTGGATTGGGCAGTCGCTTTAGTTGCTCTTCGGTCAGCAGCCGGCTCTTTCGGAGAGCCGCGCGGAACGTTTGAGCAGTTGCGTCACTCACGCAATTTGCCCCGCTCGGGTTGGAAGGTACGCGTCGTTGCAACCCGTAGGTTATTGAATGCGGTACTCCCGCGGTATTGGGAATTCCACTTAGAATCGACCGCGTGTCGCGAAGCTTCGCAAAATCGGCGGCCGTCACGAACTGGGGGCGGTGCTCGTTTCAATCGATTTGGTGCGTTCCGCCAGTTGCTTGCGCGCTCGCGCAGTCGCCCGCGTGCCACGACGCTGCGCTGCATCAGGATTGCGTAGCGATCGAAGTAGGCCGGCTGGGGCCTCGCCAGAGCCGACAACGCACGAGTCACTTCCTGCATCGAATCGGGCCGCTTTCGCGGGTCTTTCGCCATCAGCTTGCGGATCAGGCCAACGATGTCGGCCGGAACATGGGAGGCACTCGAGCGAATGGGCTGAGGCGGCAGTGTGCGATGTGCGTGAATCTTTTCGGCATCCTCGTAGTCTGGAAATGGGACCGTTCCCGTGAGCGCGTAATAGAACGTGCAGCCCAGGCTGTAAAGATCGGCCCGTGCGCCCGTCGTCAGATCGTGATCGAAAACTTCCGGGGCGGCGTAATCGATCGCGCCCGGCGGACGTTCGTCGCCGTCGATTCGCGAGGCTTGCTCCGGCAAAAAGGCCGCGGTGGCAGAACCGAAATCTCCCACCTTAAGCCCGCCGGTGCGCTCGATGAGCAGATTCGACGGCTGCACGTCACGGTGGACAATTCCCGCGTCATGCAAAGACTGCAATCCGATCGCCGCCTGAAAGATATAGTTGCACACCTCGCGCCACGGCAATTTGCCGTGAACCGCGATCAAGTCGGCCAGAGTCACCCCCTCGATGAGGTCCATCACGAGATACGCGGATCCCTGATCCGGCTTGACGAACCGAGATGTCCGGATGAGGTTCTTATGGACGGCGGCGCCGCCGATGCGGGCCTCGTTTTCCAGAGAAAGGATCGCGGCCGGATCCGTCGACCGATCCTGGCAGAGCGCCTTGATGGCGACGCGGCTGGAGTCTCTCAGGTCCCCCGCTTCGTAAACCCATTCGCTCACTCCCAGCGAAAGAAAGTCGCCGATCCGATACTCGTCCAGCACAAAGTTTCCAAAGCGGCCGTCCTCGAACCACTGGGCTTGCGGGACGCTCAGTACTCCGTCCGTGCTCAAGACTTGGCTCCATTCCTGGCCGTCCTTGAGAACTAAGGGAGTCTCCTTTCGCCGTCGCGAGCGTTCGCGGTGCGCTTTCACCGAGGATGTCGCCAATCGGAAACGGCGTTGGTCGGCGCGGAATTCTTCGAGCGTGGACTGGAACTGCTTGCGTGCCGCGCGGAGAAACGTCTCGCGCTCCCGAACCTGCTCCGAAAGCTCGGCGAGTTGCTTCCGCTCAGACTCGAGGCTTTCTTGCAGCGCCGCGATTTCGATCTCGCGGCCGAGAAATCGGCCCGCGCGATTGTGAGCTGCTCATCGCGATCAGCCAATTGCTGCTCACGAGCGGCGAGTTCTTTGGCCTTCTCCTCGTGCGCGACCCGTTCCTCCGCGAACGCGGCCTTCGCCCCTGCCAGGTCCCGATGACTCAACTCGACCGCCCGCCGATCATCCTCGAACGAAGCTTGCACTTGTCGATGCTCGCTTTGCTGCTTTTCGAGCTGTGCACTCGTCGTTTGGAGTTCTGATTGCCGTCGCTCTAAACCGCTTTCACGTTCTTTGAACTCGGACGCACGCGACGAAAGAGCGCTCTCAAGCTCCCGCAGTTGAGTGCGATCGGATTCGATGGTGCGTCGATCCGCTTCGACCTTGTCCAGCTGTGCATCGCAATCGCTGGTTTTGATGGCCAACTCTTGCGAGCGGCGCTCGACCTCGCGTTGCTGCTGTCCGAGAGCGTCGCGATCCGCATCGATCGCTTCGCGGAATGTCTGGAGCCGAGCCGCCTCTTCCGCCAGCTGCGCCGTCTTGGCAGCAAGCTCATCGGCCGCCGTTTGGACACACTGTTCTTGAACCGCGACCTGCTTCCC
Organism: uncultured Planctomycetaceae bacterium; assembly: GCA_963752185.1. Classification (GTDB taxonomy): domain Bacteria; phylum Planctomycetota; class Planctomycetia; order Planctomycetales; family Planctomycetaceae; genus DASPSM01. The sequence goes on from CAVVXK010000002.1 coordinate 1,053,880, forward strand.
GCGCTCTTGAACCTTGGCGTGCACGCGGGACTGCTCGGCCGCACGGAGCGCGAGCGACGATTCCTTGGTGACCAGAGCATCTTCTCTCTGCTCGAGACGGAGTTTTTCCCGCTCGTTCGTCTCCCGCTCGCTGGCGACGGCCAAACGTTCTGTCTGGTGAACACTGCGCTGGGCCGCCAGGACGGCCCGGTCGGATTCCAGCTTGCCGCCGCCTTCCGCAAACGAACGCTCGCGTACAGCGAGCTCATCGCGGCCGGCCGCCAGCACGTTCCGATCGGCCTTGCTCTCCGCGAGACGCGTATCAAGCTCTTGCCGCTTCTGCTCAAGCGCCCGCTGTTGCTCATCAAGCTGCTGTTTTTGGGCTTCGAGAGCGACTCGCTCATGGTCGAGCCTTGTCTGTTCCTCTTGCCGCTCGGCCGATTGCTTTTCGAGGAGCTCAAGGTCCCTCATCAATTCGGACCAGTCGGCGTCGCACTGTTGCCGATCTTGTCGGACGGCAACGGCAGCCGCGACAATCTCCTGCTTCTCGTGCTCCAACCGTTGGGCCAACTCGTCCAATCGCCGCTTCTCGACGCCGAGGATCGCCGTGTCGTTTGCCAGGCATTCCTGATTCTGCCGGAGTGCCAGCGATTGTTTTGCGATCAATTCTCGTTCGGTCCGAGCCGCCGCCCGTTCGGTTTCACATTGTGCCCGTTCCTGCTTTAAGGCATCTGTTTTCGCAGCCAGGTGCTCTTTTGTCGTCGCCAATTCAGCCGCCAGCGATTCGTTGTGTTCGCGTGCTTTGCGTACGGCCGCACGATCGGCTTCGATGAGTGTTAGCGATTCCCTTTCGACTAAATCTCGTGCAGTTCGAGCCGCCGACCATTCGGTTTCGCGTTGTGCCCGTTCCTGCCGCAAGGCATGTGCTTGCGAAGTGAGATGCTCCTTCGACTTCGCCAATTCAGCCGCCAGAGACTCGTTCTGTTCGCGTGACTTGCGTAAGGCCGCGCGATCGCCTTCGATTCTCTCGAGATCTCTCTGTAAGGCAGCTCCCTGCGCCGCGAGTCGCTCTTGATCGTGTTGCAGCACACTTCGCTCAGCATCGGCAATCTTCTGCAGCTGCTGATGATCGATGACTTTCTGTTGTGCGGCAGTGAGTTGAGAGCGATCGGTGTCGAGCTGCTGTTTGAGGAGGGCAATCTCGGCAAGATCGGCCTCCAGACGCGATCGGTTCTGATCGAGTTCGGCGCGCTCTCCCCGGATCACCGCGCGGTCTCGTTCGCAATCTGTTCGCAAGTCTTCCAGTCGACGTTGTTCCGCCGCAACGGACTCCGCCCGCGCGTCGAGCGCGGTTTTGCGCCCGTGCGTCTCCTGTTCTCGTTCCGTCAGAGAAACATGAGCCGCCTGGTGCTCGCGCTCGGAGGCTTCCAACTGGAGCCGGCGCTGGTCAAGCGCTGCGGCACGGGCATTGAGATCCTGCGTGAATTGAGCAAGGTCCCGCGACTGCAGGTCGAGCGACTGTCGGAGGGATTCCGCTTCGACCTGCGATGACTTGATATTTTCGCGCGACATCCAGATCGGCCCGTTCCTGGCGATGCGATTCTTGATCGTGAGCGAGAGTGACTCGCTCGGCCTCGAGCTCCTCGCGCATGCGACTCGACCGGGCGAGTTCGGCCGCAAGAGCCGCACACTCAGCGGAATGTGATTGGCGGTCGTCGGCGAGCTGCCGGCGCTCCGCTGCCAATTGTTCGCTCAGCCGCCTGAGTTCGTCGCTTTCGGCGTTCAGCGACTGTCGCATCTCGGCAAGTTCCGCCGATTGTGTCCCTTGAGGCGTTGACTCAGGCGAACCGGGAACGATGACGTCAGCCGCCTGAAAGCGCCCGTCGAATTGATCGTCTGGGTTGTTCTCTATCCGGCCGAGGCTCGATTCGACGCGCGCGGAGAAGGAACCGATCGCGAGCAGGTCTCCGTCGTTGAGCGTCCCGACGGCAATCGCGCGGGAGTTAAGCCGGGTCCCGGCTCCCGTTCGCAAATCACGAACGCGCAGCCGCCCGCGATGCAGCGTCATGAGGCAGTGAACCGCGGAAATCCCGGGGCCAACGAGTTGAATATTGCAGCCGACCAGTGCGCCGACCAACGTTGCCGGTCGCAGGACGTCTTTGGCGACGCTTCGACCGTCTCGTGTGGCAATGTTCAATCGGGCTGTCGAGCCCGTGAAATCGGCCGCGTCGAGACGCGACACAATATTGGTCTCAATCCGGCACTCGAAGTCACCGACGCGAATCACGTCCTGGTCATTGAGGGCCGCCACATCGATGCGGCTGCCATTGAGCAACGTGCCGCTGCGCGTGCGCAGGTCATACAGCAGCAAGTCGCCGGATTCGACGGTGATCGCACAATGTGCCGGCCCAATTCCCGCGCCGAGCAACTGCAGATTGCACTGCTCCATGGTTCCGACGAGGGTCGTCGGACGCAGCACGTCCTTGGTGGCCGTCGAGCCGTCCGCGGTCTTAATGTGCAGGCGAGCGAATTGCTCCGGAAAACCGCCCGTCACGAGTGGTTTGATCCCTGTTTCGGTCGATTGATCTCGTTCCACGTGCTTTCGTGTCCCAGAAAGCGCCGTTGCGTGACGTTGAAGTGACTCATGATCCGGCAAAGAGTTGCCTCAGGCACGACGCCAGGGATCGCTGGTTTAAGAATACCCGCGCAGGGGGCCAGCGATACTAGAAATTTCCCTCAGGCCGATCGCGCGACTTCAGGCCCGGACAGGATCCGGAGGCTGGTAGGCGATGTCGACAAAGTCGACGTCGCCCGTTGCGGAAATCCGCACGAGCAGCGATTGATTCGGCGCGAAGATCAATTCCACCTCGGTCGACGCCGTGCCCGAATGCAGTCGCGCGCGGCGAACCAACGGTCTTCCGGAATGCGAAAAGCCATACGGCATGGGGTAACGCACATCGCGGGCTTTGGGGTGTGCGAAGAAGAGATACGTGTGAGTGGCCGTTTTTCGTGCCCAGAAAGGCGGCAAGTCGCGTCCCGTGACTACTGGCTTGAGGGTCGTTTGTCCCAAGTGCTCGACGACATTCTTGAGCCGGTACAGACCGTCCAGGCTGTGCTCGAAATCGGGCCGCGGACGATGGCCGGGCTGGTTCGGACGGCGGGTGAAGATCACGAGAAGTCCCGCGGCGGCCAATCGCTCGATCTCGAGCAGCGCGTCGGCATCGAGCCATTCCACGTCGACGTACAACGCGCCGAACGATTGCGCTCCCACGCAGAGCCGGCCGTCCTCGTAGCTGGCCTGCTTGAGAAAGTTCTCCGAAATCCAGAGCGGTTGAAACGGTCTGGTCTCGACCGCAGGACTGGCGTGGCGCATTTCCCACCAGTAAACCGCGCCCGGAGTGCGCCGCTCCGGCGGCAGCCGATCGCGCATCCAGGCGTCTTCGGTCGGCAGATAGACGGCGAGGTTCGAGACTGTCGTGCCCAACTGCATGATGCCGCACAGCGTCTCGAGGTAGGAGTTGAAACGGGCCAACTCGTCGACAAACCCAGCATCGGGACCGACATGAACCGACGCGTAGAATTCATGCTTTTCGCCGGCCGGTTTGAAGGGCATGCCGTGCCAGACGATCTGGTTCACGCCATTGGCGATGACCGCATCGGCCAACAGCTTGAGATCGGCCACCTGCTCGCGCTTCCAGAATTGATAGGCCTCGGGATGATTCGCGCTTGTGAATCCGTAAATACAGGTGAAGGTTTCCGCACTGACGATCGGCTTGTCCGAAAGCGCTGCCGACGACGCCGGAATTCTGGAGAAAGGGGGATCGAACAGAATCGCCTCGGACTCGGGGACATCGACGGCCGAGTAGGAGGTCAAAAGATCCGTCGGCGAGCCGTGACATTGGACGCGCGAAAACGCTCCATGCCGATGACAGATTTCGGTAAACGGGGCGTAAAACTCCCGGACCATCGCGGCGGCGATGAACTTGCGATTGTCGTAGCGGACATCGGGATGTGTGTCGAGGTCGTCGCGACATTCCTCGAGACGGTATCCATAGCGGGCCGCGAACTCGTCCCAGAGCTTCGGACTCCAAAGGTGGTGCGTGTCGAGCTCCATCGAGTCACAAAACAGCCCGGAAGGCGAACCCGCAAGACAAGGCTCAAACGCCGGCATCAGCGCGGCGGCGTACGCTTCGAGCGCATCCCGATTGAGATGATCGAGCGCGTAGAGAGGGCGTACCGATCGATTTTCCCAAGTGCTGCCCAGGGTTTGCGCCGGCGATCCGTCGAACGATTGCGAGGCGTGTTCCGGGGTGACACTCGATCCGCCGAACGGCCAACAACTGCCGAATGTGAAATCGCAGCCGAGGCCGATTTCGTCGGCATAGCGTTTCGCTTCCGAAACGAGGGCCATCCATTCGGGACCGAGCCATTGCGGAATCGTCGATTCATCGAGATTCACGCCGAGCCAGTGCGGCCAGAGCCACGCCAGCTCGACGCCGCCGAAGCCCATCGTCTTGGCCCAGTCGAGGTGCGCGCGGATATCGCTCGACCGAAAAGGACCGGCGAGCCACCACCAACGGACGTAGGGTTTGGCGCCGCACCGAAAATAGGCCTTGCGGGGGCCGTTTTCTGCCTGAAAGATGACATCCGGAGCGACGACGGACGGCTCACGCCGGCTCGACCGATAGGCCGAGACATCCGCATTCTTGATTGGCTCATCCACGCGGCCGCTATTTCCTTCCGCCAAGTGCCGCCAACAGAGACTGATAAGCGGATTTCGCCACTTCTGTGTCCTGTTCGCCCGTTCCGCCCGCAATTCCCACGCCTCCGATCACCTGGCCCTCGACAACAATCGGGACGCCGCCCTTGAGTGCCGTAATCTTGCCTCCGCTGGACGCCGCCGCGTTTTGGAGACTCAAATTCAGCAGCACGTCGGGCTCACCTTTCGTCCGCAACGGACCCGTCTCCTGACGAAAGGTCGCGGCTGAGACCGCTTTTGTAAGGGCTGTCGCCGCGCTCGCCGGCCGAGCGCCGTCCATGCGGGCAAACGCCAGCATCTGGCCCCCATCGTCGACGACCGCGATGTTCATCTTCGCTTTGAGGGCCGAAGCCTTTTGCTTGGCGGCCGCGATGATTGCCTCCGCCCCCGCGAGATTCAATTGGATTCGTCCGCGATTGATGAGAGGTTGATCGGTCGCCGGATGGTCATCACCAATAAGTTGAGGCGAAGCCGTGCTCAGGCCGACCAGCGCGATGCTAAATATTAATCGAAACGAGGACATCGACCTTTCGATAGTCTGATTTTTAGATGACATTAAGAGATTGTGAGTTTTTTGTGTCGAGGATCAGTTTCCTCTGTGACTCACGGCGAATCAAGAGAGTCGCGAGACGGCGTAGGGCTCCCCATCGATATGAGGCGTCTGTCCCGTAATCAGTTCAGCCACCAGCTTGCCGGTTGCCGGCGACATGGAGACGCCCAGCATCCCATGCCCCGCCGCTAAGAACAGGTTGTCAAACGCCGGGATCGGTCCGATCAGCGGCAGCCCGTCGGGAGTCATCGGCCGCCAGCCCCACCATTCTTCGAGCGTCGGCCCCGCGAGCGGCTCTTTGAGGTACACGGCCGCGCTGTCTCTCAAAAGGCGCAAGCGCGCTGGATTCAGTTGCGAGTCGTAACCCGCAAACTCCATCGTCGAACCAATTCGCAAGGCACTCTGCATCGGCGAAATGGCCACGCGATGCTCCTCGAAGATCATCGGGGTGCGAGGACAGAGTGCCGGGCGCGGCAGTGTGAGCGAATAGCCTTTGCCCGGCTGGATCGGAACGGAACACCGCAACAGGCCCCGCAGCTTTGGCGTCCACGCACCAGTCGCGACGACGATTTGATCGGCGGCGAGCGGCCCGTTTGTTGTAATGAGATTCCGAACAAGTCGTCCTTCGGTCTCGAAGTCAATGAGCGCACAGTGTTCGCGAATCTCGACGCCGCCTGCTTCGAGCACACGGCGCCATGCCGCCATGAGTCGGTCGGGCGCAATTGGCCGTCACTTTGATATCGCCACGCGCCACTGAGGCTCGGTTTCAGCGCAGGCTCGAGCGACGCAAGCTCGCCGGGCTCGATTCGATTCGCGCAAGACCGAATTCACGTCGCAGCAGGCGGTCGGTCTCGGCGTAGTGCTCCATGGCGGAGGAGGTGAGGAATACAAACAGCAAGCCGAGCGGCTCCCATTCGCACCCGGTTAATGTGCCTTGAAAAAGCTCGTCGTACAAAGTGCGCGACGAGTCCAAGAGATGCTGGATCGCGTGGCCCGCGGCGACCGCGTCATGCGCGTTGCACCGCCGCGCGAATTGCCAGAACCAACTCCACATCGCAGGATTGAGACGCCAGCGGACTTTGAGCGGCGAATTGCGCTTGAAAAGCGATTTCAGCGTGGAACCAATCGCACCGGGACCGGCGAGCGGCAAGATATGACTTGGACACACGTAGCCGCAATTCGCGTGAGAACAGCCGCGTCCGAACGCTCCCGAGTCGATCAGCGTCACGGTCCGGCCCGCGAGCGCTGAATAGTAGCGCGCACGCCGACCCGATCACCCCGCCGCCGACCACGACGACCCGGTCCTGCGACGCGCTCTTGGCGAAGGCACCCTCGCCCGTCATGGCCGACCCCAGCCCCAGGTGAGCGGGTCCGTCTCGTCAATCAGAAGCGTCGATTCAGCCGTCACGTAGGCCTGCCCGGAAATTCTTGGAATGATTTTGTCTCCTTCGATCCGGTACGAAGCCGTGAACACGCTGCCAAGAATGCTTTCTTGCCGCCAAATCTCACCAGGTTTCAGCATGCCGTCGGCCGCCAGGCAGGCAATTTTGGCGCTCGTGCCCGTGCCACAGGGGGAACGATCATAGGCGTAGCCCGGGCAGAGGACGAAATTCCGGCTGTTGTTGCGCGGGTCGGCCGGTGGTCCGAATAACTCAATATGGTTGATCTCGGCGCCCTCCGCGCCTGTGATTCCGTTCTCTGCAAGCGCCTCCCGAATCGCGTGACCGGCAATCAAACAGCTTCCCGCGTGCGATATATCGATAGGCTTCGGCCAGTCGCGGACCAAAAAAAACCAATTGCCGCCCCAAGCGATGTCGCCGGTGACCTTTCCCATTTTCTTGACGTCGATCGTCACATCTTTCGCGTGGCGGTAGCTCGGCACGTTTTGGAATGTGGCGGAGTTTGCACCGTCGTAGTCGACCAAAACGGCCCCGACCGGCGTTTCGAATCGATGCCTTCCCGCTCGAATCCTACCGGAATGCCCGAGGGAGACCGCGACGCCGATCATGCCATGGCCGCACATTCCCAAATAACCGACGTTGTTGAAGAAGATCAAACCGGCCATGCAGTCCGGATCGGACGGTTCGCATAAGAGCGCCCCGACGAAAATGTCCGATCCGCGAGGTTCGCAGATCACCGCTTGGCGGAATCGATCGTGGTCTTTGCGGAATCGTTCGCGTTTTTCAGCAATCGATCCGCTTCCCAAATCCGGAAAGCCGGAAACCACGCATCGCGTCGGCTCGCCGCCCGTGTGCGAATCGATCACTTGGATGCGCTGCATGTCAGAGTGCCGCGAGCCGCGGACGGTTGTTGAGCGCCGTCCGGATGATGGCCAGCACGCTTTCTCGCTCCGAACCGGTCAGCGGCAAGCGCGGGCTGCGGACCCATTCCCGGCCAAGTCCCGCCTCTTGCACGGCCAGTTTGATGGACTGCACGAACTTGATTTGCGTATCCAGTTTCAACAATGGATAAAACCAGCCGTACATCGCTCGGGCCTCGTCCCAACGGCCGCGACGCGTGAGTTCCCAAAAGTATTGGTTTTCCTTGGGCACCGCGATTCCGGAACCGGCCACCCAGCCGTCGATGCCGAGCACGGCGGATTCGAGAATCAGATCGTCCACGCCGACGAAGAGAGCAAACCGATCGCCGACGGCATTTCTCAGCTCGGTGATTCGCCGCGTATTTGCAGAGCTTTCCTTGATCGCGACCAGATTGGAGAGATCGGCCAATTCGACGAACATCGACGGCGTCACATCCACGGGATATCCGACGGGATTGTTATAGAGCATCCACGGCAAGCCGGTCGCCCGCGCGACTTGCCGAAAATGGTACAGGGCCTCTTTCGCGTCCGCCTTGTAAACCATGGCCGGCATCACCATAAAGCCGCTCGCGCCGAGCTTTTCACAGTCGCGCACATACCGGCAAGCCGCGGCCGTGCTCATCTCGGCCACCCCACTCAGGACCGGCAGGCGGCCGGCCGCACACTTCACGGCTTCGGCCACCAGCAGCCGTTTCTCGTCGGCCTCCAGCGTCTGATTTTCGCCGAGAGAGCCGCCCACAATCAGCCCGCTAATTCCCGAATCGATCAGCACCTGCCAATGGCGGGCCGTGGCGTCCAGATCGAGCGTTTGATCTTCTCGAAACTGCGTCGTTGCGGCGGGAAAGACACCGCGCCACCGTCGGTCGGTCATGGGCTTTCGCTTTCAATCTCGGCCTCTTTGAGAGGCAATTCGCAAGATTTCCAAGGTCGTCGATCCAGCGAAATTGGGGGCGGCGGGAGCGACCGGTCCGCCTTGCTCTTTCGGTCGTTGCGAGTAAGATTCTCCATCATCGTACGCCCAACTTGGCGAGTCCGCGGTGCTGCCAAGTCGGCGGAATTCGGGTGCCCGCGATCAAAGTCCAATGTCGAAGATTCTCCTCGATATCGGTTGCTGAGAACGGGTGTACGAACCCAAGATCCAGAAATTCGATTTTCCAGAAGTCCTTCCGGAAACAGTACTTCTACCCGATGGTGTAACGGTAGCACAGCAGGTTTTGGTCCTGCTAGTCTAGGTTCGAATCCTAGTCGGGTAATCTTGCCGTTCTGCTGCCAATTCCGCACGCGACTCGTCGATGCCATCGACTTGCCAGAACGAATCACCGAGTCGGCCTAGTGCTTTGTCACAACAAGGAACGTGGGTAGACGGACTTGAGTTTATTTCTGGCGTCGTCGATCTTCATGTGCCAGTCGACGCCGCGTTGGGTCGAGTTCACGTTGGCAGACCAAGCGGCAGTTTCGGACTGGAGGGTTTCGATGTCGCGGAAGCGGCGACCCGAGACGTATTGCCGGGTCAGTGAACTGAGCTCGTTCTCGGCGATGTTCAGCCAACTGCCGTGCTTCGGGGTGTGGTGAATTTCCAGGTGGCGGACGAGTTGGCGAGCACGGTCCGGTGCAAAGGCTGCGTAAAACGCGCCTGGAGTGTGCGTGTTGAGATTATCGCACACCAGGATCACCTTCTGAGAATTCGCGTAGCGCCCTTCCAGCAGGCGCGCCATCTCTACGGCCCGGTCGAGTTTGGTTTTGGTCTGCCGCACGGCAACCTCTCGCCAACCGGCCAACGGTTCGGTGAACATGAAAATGTTGGCGGTCCCCGCCCGCTCATATTCGTAATCGACCCGTTTGGCGTGGTTGGCTGTCGCAGGGATCGGCTTGCGAGTTTCCTTCAAGAGCTGCACAGGCTGCTCATCCATGCACACCACCGGACAGCGGGCGTCATACGGCTGTTCAGAGACTTCCAGCACATCCTCCATGCTGGCGACGAACTCTGCGTCGGCTGTGGGAGGGATCACCCAGTACTCGATCTTGCGGTTGGTCATGTGGTTTTTTTCAGCGTGCGACGAACCGTCTCGTGACTGACGGATTCGGCAATCGCCAACTCGACAACCTGGCGAGCTAACAGCCGCAGCGTCCAGTTCGCATAGCCCTTCGGCGGTGGCCCCAGACGCAGGGCAATGAGCCGGGCTTCTTGTTTTCCATCCAGCAACTTCGGCCGGGACGGCTTCACCCGCTGCACCCCATTCAGTGTTTCGTCGAAGCCCCGTTCGACCAACCGCTGACGAATGTCTTCGACGGTTTGCACCCGACAATCAAATGCCTCCGCAATCTTCCGATCCGTCCACGAGGGGCCATTCACATCCGCTTTCAACAGAATCTGAGCCCGCTTCACCTTCTGACTCGTCCCCTTCAACTTCCTCACCACGTCCCGCAATTGGTCCCGCTCATCGTCCGTCAACCGCACCACATATTTTTTCTGCATGACTCACCTCCTTGTGCCATGCAGTCTCTCTCAAACAGCCATTTTCTCCAACCCCTGTTTCTCGTTGTGACTAAGCACTAGTGGCTCCAGACCGCCTTGTGGTTATTGACGGGCGTGGCGTCCTTGGGAGCCAGCTCGAGACCACGTCGACTGCTTGGTCGAACTTCTTCTTGTCCGCTAGCTCGACGCTCCAGGTCGCGAGCACTGCGATCGCGTGACTCTGGACTCACTCAATCTTTCTTCTGAAAACTCGCTAAAATGCCGCTGTTCCGGAATTCGGGTCGATTCCCTTCCGGACGGCGGAATACTTACGTGGTCCCAATCGCGGAAGCATTGGCGCAAGCCCGGCAGTTTCACAGTGCGGGAGAGCTCGGTCGAGCCGAGTCCCTTTACGCGCAACTTGTCCAGATCGATCCGGTCCACGGCGAGGCCCTCTTCCTATTGGGCATGGTCTGTCGACAACAAAAGCGACTCGATGAGGGGCTGGCCTACTTTCGGCGCGCGTTGCCGCTCCTGCCCAACGACGCCAACCTCGTTTATCACCTGGGCTGTACCTGCCGGGACCTGGGCCTGGCGGACGAGGCGGCGAATCATTTGCGGCAATCCCTCCGCGTGCGCCCGGATTTCGTGGCCGCGCATTTCGCGCTCGGGAACGTCCACCTCCATTCCGGCCGCTTGGACGATGCGATTGTGCACTATCGGCAGGCCATCCATTTGAAGCCGGACCTGGGGCCGGCATTCCTCAATCTCGCGAACGCGATGCAGAGACAGGGGCGTCTGCCGGAAGCGGTGGATTGCTTGCAGCGTTGTTTGTCTCGGCAACCCGAATATGTCGAGTGCCGTTTCAACCTGGGCAATGTCCTCGCCGCCCTGGGGCGATTCGAAGAGGCCGCGGTTCATTACCGCGAGGCGGTGCGCCTGCAGCCGACTTTGATTGAAGCTCACAACAACTTGGGAAACGCCCTGGTTGAACAGGGCGAAGTGGACGACGCGATCGAACACTTCGAGCAAGCTGCGCGGCTGCAGCCGGATTTCGCCAGAGCCTACGTCAACCTGGGAACGGCTCTGCGACAACGGCCGCAACTCGCCTCCGCCATCGAGGCCTATCAGAAAGCGCTGCGTCTTCAGCCTGACGATGCGCTTGCCCATAACAATTTGGGTGAGGCCTACCTCGAACTCGGCGACGCGCGGCAAGCCCAGACCCATTTCCGCGAGGCGGTGCGCTGCGATGCCGCCTATGTCCAGCCCCTGCTGCACCTGGCCGCCAACGGCTTCTACTCGACGGCCGAACCCGGGATCGAACAGCTCGAGGCCCGCGTCCTAGAGTCGCAATCCTCCAACGAGGCTGCCTGCCAGCTCCATTTCATTCTGGGTTACTTGCTGGATCGGAAGGGGGCCACGGACGAAGCCTTCGCCCACTTTAGCCAAGGCAACGCGCTGTACGGCACTCTCTGTTCCAGCAAAGCGGCACCGCGTTCGATGCCCGCGCGCATTCGGAGCGGATCGATCGGCTCATCGCGTTCTTTTCGCCGGAGTTTTTTCGGCGGACGGCAGACTTCGGGCTCGACACCGAAGTGCCCGTGTTCATCGTCGGCATGCCCCGATCGGGGAGCACGCTGGTGGAACAGATCCTTTCCCAGCATTCAAAAGTGCACGGAGCCGGCGAGCTCAAAGATGTCTGGCGGCTCGTGGCCGATCTCCCGGCGAAGTTGGGGGCCGACCAGGGATTTCCGGAGTGCCTGGCAGTGCTGAATGCCGCCACATCCCGAGAAATGGCGGAAGCCCATCTGCGCCGGCTCACCCTGCTGGGCGGCTCGGCCGTTCGAGTCGTCGACAAGATGCTCGACAATTTTCTGTACCTGGGCCTGATTGCCGTGCTGTTTCCCAAGGCGCGCGTGATCCACTGCCGGCGCGACCCGCGGGACGCGTGCCTGTCCTGCTTCTTCCAATACTTCAGAGGCCTGAGTTTCACCTGGGATCTCGAGGACCTGGCACACTACCATCGCGACTACGAGCGCTTGATGGCCCATTGGCGGGCCGTGCTGCCGTTGCCCTTGCTGGACGTGGCCTACGAGGAAGTCGTCGCCGACCTGGAAGGAACAAGCCGCCGCCTGGTTGCCTTCTGCGGACTCGAGTGGGAAGACGGCTGCCTCCGTTTCCACGAGAACCCGCGCTCCGTCCGCACCATGAGCACGGTCCAAGTCCGCCAGCCGATTTACAGCAGCTCCATCGGCAAGTGGCAGCGCTACGCCGCCCATCTTCGGCCTCTTCTGAAAGCAATCAACTGAGAACGCCGACTTTTTTGGCTTTTTTGGGGCGCTAAAAAAGGACTTTTTTGGTGTGGACCCCAAAAAAGGGGGCAGGGGATCGAGGTTAGGAGACGGGCTGGAATCGGAAACTCATTGAGCTTCCGCCTTTACGTTTTCGCTCGCCGCCGGACCCTTTTTTGGGGGTGAGCCCAAAAAACTCAGTTCGCCCCGACGGCGGACGCCAAAAAAGTCGGCCGGCCGCCAATGGCGGATCCAAGAAAGTCGGTTCGCCCCCATGGCAGACCAGGAAAGTCCAGGCTGAATTCCCCGCCATCGGTTCATCGCTGCTGCTTTGCGACGCAAAGTGAGCCCCAAAAATCTTTTGTCGCAACTCCCCCGCACTGCAGCTCTTGCAACAAACTGAAAAAATATTTGATCGGAATTCGAGTCTGCGTGGCTATACTCGGGCTAGGAAGGAATTCCGGGGCATCTGGTGACTTTCGCGAAATAGAGGCTAGGGGCTGGAGGCTAGGGTTCATGGTGAAAACATGAAACGCTTTGCGTTTCTGGCCTTTTTTGTTCTCGCTAGCCGCTGACCTCTGACCCCTAGCCTCTAACTTCGCCCGCCCACTGAGAGTCGCCGTTGGCCCGAACGCCAAGCTCGGTCGGGCAAATTCGGCTTGGCAGTTTTGTTGTTTCCAGCCGCGTCGGTCGAGGCGACCGGCGTCGGTAGTTTGTTGGTGCCGACCGCGTAGGTCGAAGCGACCAGCGTCAGCAGATTTGTTGGCGCCGACCGCGTAGCACCCGCGCGGGTACCCGAGCGACCGCCGTCGGCAAAAACGTGCTAAAGGGATTGGCCGTCAAAGTGTCAGCCTTGCGCTCCGCAATGCGGAGCCATGAGCTGGGTTCAATTCTTCACCATCTTGGAGACGCGCCTTGCGCCACGGCCGCATGGCCGACTTGTCCCAAGCGAAAGCACGGCGGACGAGAATGCCAATACGTGGAGCACGAGATTACCTATCTTTTCAATATCGGACCTGTCCCGTTTTTCCTTCACAAGCCGCCGCCTGGTCGCCTTTTGTGGACTCGAATAGGAAGACCGCTGTCTCCGCTTGCATCGACCGCCACTGAACTATTATGGCAGTTGTCGGACAATCCCATTGTGATCGGTCACGGAAATCAACCTGCCTGCCCCGTCGTATTGAAACGTGAACCGGTTCCCGGCTGAGTCTGTGGAGGCGATCACGCGGCCGCTTTCGTCGTATTCGTCGGGGCGCAAATGAAAGGTGGATCGGATATTCGGTTTGCCCTCAAGGCCCGCAGTCAGAACCATCGACCTGAATCGCCGTCCGGCGATCATCTGAAGATGGGCTGCAATGTACACGAGCACGGCGAATTGATACCCCACCGTGTCGCGTCCACCGCGAACACGATACCAGGAATACGTCCGATCGTTGCCGAGAAACCATGTCTTCGTCGCATCGACAATGTCGAGCGTCGGGTTAAATGGTTCGACCTGGATCCCAAACACCCGAGCCCAAGGATCTAACTCTCCGGCCCAAGGGTGCGGGTCTTTGATCGTGTGCTCGATGACCCAGAACACTCTCTCGCCGGCAAGCTCGAGATGCTCCAGGGTCGACGCAACAGGTCCGTAATTGGCGGCGATCTTAAATCCCGACATCGTGCAGCGAAACCGATGCGACGTCAGATAGCAGACCGATTCGTTCCTCACGTGGCGTGCCAACTGCATGCCGTTGGGCTTCTCGAAATCTGCACATCTCCAGAGGATATCCTCGGGAAGCCAATTCATTCCCGGTGGGGCATGCGCTATGATGACCCCTCCCCCGACCGCGCCACTGAGCATCTCGAAGGGATGAATTGAAAACGCGTTCGGCTCCTTTTCGAATCTACGAAGGGCATTGGGGTCGAGGTAGCCACTCCGGACTGGATCATCGAGCAGCGGGTGCAGTTCCTCCCAGGCCAGCTGCATCGGGCCCCAAGAGGGGTAAATGTAGTACCGGTCGTGGGGGTCTGCTTTGAGCATGAGTGCGTCGCTTAGCCGCTCAAGTATGAATCGACCAACGTGTCGTCGGCAGCGTCTTCTTCAATTTGTGCACTTCCAACTCGACCAGGGAGCTGCGCCATCTTGGCGGCGATCGCTTTGTAAATTGCGATCGTCACCTCCGCACCGATAGCCAGCCTGACCACACTGTCGTCCTCGTCACCCAACGATTGGTACAAGATGAGTCCCGGTGCCTGCAACCATGCACGGATGCGCCAATTGATGGGAATACCCAGTGGTCCGACGATGGTGTAGGGGTTGTTCATCGGATTCCAAAGTCCGAGTTGAAAATTGACGCCGTATCGGGTGTTCAGCAGCGGCTGATATCGTGCGAGCTGCACGAGTCCGGCGGCTGCGGTCGCCGGGGTTTTAATTTCATACAATTGGTCCTGCCCCGGCGTGATATCGACGATGTCCGGAAAATTGGTGTTCATCTCGTCGAAGTTGTTGAATTTCTGTTTAGGGTTGTCAGGATCCGTCTGGCGCGCAATCGCTTTTTCAATCAACACGTCATCCGGATTGCGGCCCATTTCTTTGATATAAGCCTGTCCAAGCGTCTCGGAGACTTGTCGGCCCAGCAGCAGTTTGGCAAGGATCCACACCGCTCCGTAAATCCCGACCCTAAGGACTAAGCCCGAGGCCTTACCGCTCAACACAGCATTAATCAGGCGGTTGATCGTAAACTGGTCACCGAAGTGGCCCGAAGGGTCGGCATCGTTTGCAGGATCGTCATTTACGTAAGCATACGCGTTCAGGGTCTGCGGAACGCGTGCCGAGCCGATAAAGGAGTCAGCAGTCGTGAACGTGGCGGTCTGCGGGTTGTAATAGCGCGCACGGAGGTATTGGAGCCCCGTGGCTGCGTCCGTTTGCTGCCCACTGTACAGGAGCGTTGTGGCTGCAGCTTGGACGTTGAAGCCGATGGCGTTGCCGTAGGCGTCGTAGTTGAAGATCTGGCTTACGCCCCCGACCGTTGCGGCTGCGCCTCAGCGCATTCATCAGAATCCGCACGGAGCCGTGGCCGTCGTAGCCAAAGTAAAGCGTTGTCGGAGTGCCTGCCTGGCCGTTCGTGTATGGCGTCGTGGTCTGGCTGATCTGTTGCACGCCGATCGCATATTGGGTTACTTGCTGAATCTGGCCCGTCGTCGGATTGCTCTGCGTCGCTTGCAAGACCTGCGTATAACCGGTCTCGTTGTTGGAATCGTTGAGATACTCGGTAAGAGTCTGCGAAGTCCAAGATCCGGCGGCGGGGCCGATCTGGTCAAGAACGGAGACCCGGTTGCCGTCCGTGTCGTAGCCGTAGGTTTGCTGCTCAACCTGTGAGACAGCGCCGTTGGCGTAGGTCGTGATGGTCGCGAGCGACATCTGTCCTTGCAGGTTATATTGATATTGCTGCGAGGATTGGATCGTTCCCAGACTGCTCGGCGTGCCGCTATAGCCCGCCTCGCCCGTTTGCTCGGTGTCGCTATAGGTAAAATCAAACGTCGTGCTGGACGAGCCGCCTGTGCCGCCCGAAATCGTCTCGACCTGCTGCACAATCTGATCGTCGGCGTTGTAGGTCGACTTGATCGTTTGCGTGGTGCCGTCTTGTTCCTGCCTCGCCTCGCCGACCATATTGCCGTCGAGGTCGTACGTGTATTCGTCGTCAAAACTCTCCCATTGTTGCACGTTGGCGGGCAGGCTCGCGTCGTAACCCAATACTTGTTCGGCGTTGGTCGCGAACACTTCATCGATCAGGCGATCGAGCGCGTCATAGGTGTACGAGATGTTGTTCGTGACCTCGACCGGCTGGCCGTTGTTGGTGAACCAGAAGTTGTCGGTTTCGGTCTCTATTGAGCCATCGGCACGGTACGAGTACAGGTACTCGGCGATCGGTGCATTGCCGGGTCCGAGCTGGGCCTCCTCGGTCAGATTGTTCATGTCGTTGTACGTGTATTGATCAACCACGCCGTTGGGATCGCTCTGCTCGATCAGTTTCCCTTCGAGGTCGTATTCGTAGGTTGTGGTCTGGTAAGGTGTCAGCGTTACGCCGTTTTGCTCAGTGACCTGGACCTCTGCGAGTTGTCCGAGCTGGTTATAAGAGTAGTTGGTGATCGAAGAGGGGGCGCTCGCCGGGCCGATCATGGTTGAGGTCAGCCGACCGAGGTAGTCATAGGCGTAGCTGACAGTCCCTTGTGGCGACGTGACGGAGAGGACATTGCCCTGCGAATCGTAGGTCATCGTGGTGGTCGACGTCACGGCACTCGAGCCGGAGCCTACGGTGTCCTGGACTTCGACTTGCCGGCCAAAGGCGTCGTAGGTGTAGGTGATCGTCTCGCTTGGTGTCCCCTGGCTGTTGTCGTACGCCTCGAGACTTGGAAAGAGCAGCTCCTGCGCCAGCTTGCCGGTCTGTGGGTCATACTCATACTGAGTTACGTTGCCCTCGAAGGAGACGGCCAGCGTTGGCCGTTCCTGGCTGTCGTACTGGAACGTCTCTGTCTGGCCCAACGGAAGGGTCCGCGAAAGTTCGTTTCCTTGCGCGTCGTACGTGAATGTTGTCACGCTGCCGTTCGAATCGGTGGTGCTCGTCTTGTTTCCTTGGGCGTCGTATGTGTACGCGTAGGTCGGATTCACGACCAGGCCAGTCGCAGGATTCGTAACCGCAGGCAACGTCACGCCGATCAGGCGATTCTCGGCGTCGTATTGGTATTGTGTCGTCTGGCCCATCTGGTCGGTCGACGACGTCTCGTTGCCGTTACCGTCGTATGTCGCGATCGTCGTCGAGCCGTCGGCGTAGATCGTCTTCACCAGCGTGCCAACCTGGTCGTATTGGTATTGAGTGACCTGCTCGTTGGCATAGTCGAGTTGTGTCGCGCCATCAGGCAGGAGGAAGTCGTAGATGTTGGTAGCCTGCGAGGTAACCTCGTCATAAGCGTCGTAGGTTGACTGCGTCCGAAGGCTGACCAGCGTCCCAGCCGGATCTCCCTCGGGGATGCTCAGGCCGACCGTGGCAGGCGCAACTGGCTGTCCAATCGTCGCGACCTGCTCTCCTAGCGAGTTGTATTGATATTGGGTGACTTCACTGTCGGCAGCGACTGTTTCCGTCACCTCGCCGAGGGAGTTGTATACTGTCTGCGTGGAAGATAGTTCAGTACCCCAGCCGATGACTTTGCTGACGACCGGAATTGTCCCTGGATCCGTCGTCGGATCCACGGGCTGATTAGTGCTCGCGTTAAACAGCCCGACTTGCACGCCTTGGAGTTGAATCGATTCAATCGCGTTGCCGAGCGAGTCGTAGAGCGTCTCCGTCGCGTCGATTGGCAGCGAAGAACCTAGCGCGTATTGATCCGTGGTAAGCTCCAGCTGCCCCTTCGCATTGTAGACTGTCTGGGTTGCCAGCCAGACGACATTTCCGTTCCGGTCGACGGACTGCTGGAGCGCGTCGACGGTGCGGCCGTCACCGTCGTAGATGCTCAGCGAAGCGAGTCCGTTCTGGTTGACAGTGCTAACTTCGTCCCCTTGATCGTCGTATTGTGCAGTCGACGCCGTCATGACCGTCCCTGGAGACGTGAGCACGGATTCGACATTGGCGCCACTGCCGGTGATAGTGATCTCTATACCGGTGACCCTTTGCGTCTCGATTGCGTCGCCCAAGGCGTCATAAGTGGTCAGCGTTCCCGTGATGGGCGCGGTGCTTCCCTCCGCAAATGGATTCGTCTGGGCGACTACGTTGCCGTCGGCGTCATAAACGTTAAGTGTGTCGATCCATTCGGTGTTGCCGCTGGAGTCCTCTGACTGCTCGCGAGTCTCGATCAAATTACCGGCCGCGTCGTAAACGTTCTGCGTGACATCGCCGTTTGACGCGGTCGTTGTGGCGACTTTTCCAGCCGGCGTATAGGTCGTTGATGTAGTATTTCCCTCGGCGTCGGTCTGGCTGAGGACATTACCGTTGGCGTCGTACGTTGTGCTCGTAGTCACCGGAACGACATCGGATGGATTGTTCGGATTGACCCATTCGAAGGTGCTGCTTGTCTGGTTCCCGTTACTGTCGTAAGCGTAGCTTGTCGACACGCCAAAGGGATCGGTGCTGCTGAGGAGGTTGCCGTTGGCGTCATAGGCCTCCGGCATCGTGGTGCCTAGCTGATCGGTGATGCCTACTGGATTACCCTCGCTGTCATAGCCGTAGCTGACCGTGCCCTGGCCTGGAGTGCTCGCGCTTAGCAGATTCCCGTTCTGGTCGTAAGTGTAGGTCGTCACGTTGCCGAGCGAATCGGTGTGGGTTAGTGGCTGGCCGAAATCGTTGTACGTCATCTGGGTGCTAGTGCCGTCAGGATCGGTTTCACTCGTCCGGTCGCCGTATTGGTCGTAGGTGTACGTGGTCGTGACGTTGCCGTCCGGAGTCACCTCAGTGGTAGACAACTCATCGTTGTTGGAGTCGTACGTATTAAGGGTGACACCTCCTAAGGCGTTTACAACCTCGATCGGATTACCGTTGTCGTCGTAGTACGTTGTGGTTGGGTTGTCTAAAGCGTCGAACGTAGTCTCCGACTGGGCACTTAAGTTGTAGCTAATGTTGTCTGTATCTCCGTCCGCGTTGGTGATCGAGCTCACGCGGCCCTGAGAATCGTACTGTGCGGCGGCCATCTGCACGCCGTTGGGGCCAATGATGGCGCTGAGGTAGTGGGCGGGGTTGCTCAGGTATTCGAATTGGGTCGTGTTGCCGTCGGCGTCGGTGAATGAGATTAGGTTGCCGTTGTTATCGTAGCCGTAATTGACTGTCTGGCCAGTGGAACTCGTGATCGAACTGATGTCGCCGTTGGGGGCATATGTAAACTGCACGCTGGGGCCGGATGAGCTTTCGATGCCGGTGCCCGTAATCGTTACGCTGTTGCCGTTTAAGTCCGTGATCGACGACAAATCGCCGGTTGAAGCGTCGATCGTCAGCTGCGTGCCGTTGTGCATCTGCACGGTATAGGTGCCGCCGAATTCTTCGAGGGCCGGATTGTAGCTATCGCCAGTAGCGATATTCACCCACTCGTTCCCGATCTGCTGTAGCTCGATGTTGTCGTTGTTTTCGACCAGGAGCTGATCTTGAGTTCCCGCATCGGGCACAAAGCTCGGGCTGTAATAAAACACGGCGCCACCAAGCGAGGATCCAGGGACGGCCTCGAATGTGAATTTGTCGACGGTGCCGTTCGGCAGCGTGATGTTCACGCGGTCGCCGTCTTCGAAGGGAATGTAGTCACCGAAGCCCGATAGTTCATTGCTTTGATGGAACACCTGCACCTTCGTGTTGGACATCGACAGGCTCCAGCCGTAGCCGAAGGCCCCCTGCGTGTTGGCATCCAGGCTGGAGTAGTTACGGGTGATGGTGATCGGGATGCCTGCCGCCTGGATCGTCATGTCGGTGAATGACAGGTTCAGAGCCCCGAGCTTCAAGTTGCCGCTGACGGTAACGTCGACGCTCGCGCCCGAGGTGAGGCCGCCGGCGTTCGTGTCGGTGAGGTTGAGGGTGTAGTTGCCGTTTTGCAGCAGTGTTGGGTCGAGCGTGCCGAGGGTGCCGTTGACGATGGGGCTGGTGCCGGTGGCGATGACCGTCGTGGTTTCGTTCTGGGCCAGGTCGTCGGCGCTCGGGAGGTCGCCGGTGTAATTGGGAGTGATGGACAGGGTCCAGGAAACCAGTGCGTTTTCCGGGTCGCTGACCGTGCCGATCACCGGGATCGGTGCCGTCACGTCCTGGTTCTCCGTGGGCGATGTGATCGCGGCCACGGGGGCCTCGGTGATGGAGGGGTCGTAGACCGTTACATTGGCGGAAGATGTTCCCACGTTGCCGGCGGCGTCGCTGGCGCTGGCGTTGAAGGTGACCAGGCCCGCCGCGGGGAAGCTGACGATGGCGGAGGCGGAGCCGCTCGAGGTGCCGGGGACGAGCGGGATTTGAATCGTCGTCGTGCCGGACGGCGTGACTTCCGTGGCGGAAAGCGTCATCGAGGTGACGCCCACGGGGTCGGTCGCTTCGACCAGGACGGCGAAGCTCGTGCCGATCGCCACTTTCTGGACGCTTGTTTGCACGTCGACCGTCGGCGGCACGGTGTCGGGAATCACGTCGAGCGTGAAGGGGAACTGCGTCACCAGGCCGGCGCCGCTTGTGACGTCCACGATCACGTTCTGGTCGCCGACGTCGGCGGCCGTCGTGTTCCAACTGATCAGCCCCTGACTGTTGATCGTCATTCCGGCCGGAGCTTGCGCGAGGCTGTAGGTCACCGGGGTGCCGTTGTCCTCGGCCTCGACTTCGTACGTGAAGATGCTGCCGGCGATGATGGTGCTGGGAGGCGATCCGGAGGTGACCGTCGGGGCCTGGTCCGAGTACACCGTGATGGTGTAACCCAGGAAGGCGAACAGCCCGGCACTGTTCGTGGCCATCACGATCACGGGAACAGTGCCAAGCCCATCGGGATTCCAACTGATGACGCCGGTCGAGGAATTGATCGTCATGCCTTCGCCGAACAGGACCAGGGAGTAAGTGATCGTCTCGCCTTGCGGATCCTGGGCGACGATCTGTTGTTGATAGGGTACGCCCTCGAGAGCCGCGGTGGACGGCTGAGTGATGATCACGGGCGGCAGGAGTGCGCCCTGCAGGCTGATGACGAGGTTGTAGTTTTGCGTCGCGGTCTGGGCCAACGAATCGGTGACCTGGATCGAGATCGGATAGGTGCCGAAGTCGTAGGGCGTCCAGCGAATGGCGCCCGTGGTCGCATCGATCGTCATGCCGCTGGGAGCGTTCAGCAGCGAATAGACCAACGGCTGCCCCGTGCTCGTCGTCGCGCCCACCTGGTAGTCGTACAAAATGGCGACGGTGCCGGTGGTGGGAGGCGTGGAAGTGATCTGCGGCGGCGCGGCATTTTGAACCACCGAGACGGTCACTGTCTGGGTGGTCGCGAGACCGGCCGAATCGGTCAACTGCAGCACGTACGTCTGCGTGCCGGCCTGCGATAGCGTGGGCGTCCAGCGGATCGAGCCGGTGGACGGATTGATGCTCATTCCGGCCGGGGCCGACTTCAGCGACCAGATGAGCGCGTTGTTCTGCGGATCGGCCCCCTGCGGATTGTAGGTGTAAAGTTGCCCGATAATTGCGATCGACGGCGCGGTCGAGAGAATTGTGGGAGGCTGTTCCGCCACCGGCAGCGTGTCGACGTTGACCGTGAACGGCTGAGTGGCAGAGGCGCCGTTGCTGTCGGCGACGACCAGCACAACAGGATTCGGGCCGACTTCGCCGATGGTCGGCGTCCAGGTGACGACGCCCGTGACGGCATTGATCGTCATGCCGGCGGGAACCGAGGAGCCAGTCGGGGCGCTCAACGAGTAGGTGAGCGCGTAGCCGTTGGGATCGACGGCAGTCGCCGTGTAAACGTACGTGGTCCCCAGCAGGACATTGGTCGGCGGAGCCGACGTGATGATCGGGCTGCCATCGGTGGCGAGGATCGTCACGTTCAGAGGAATCGTCTGGTACGCGCCGCTCCGCGGGAATCCACGGCCAGCACCGTGATTGATTGAGGGCCGGCCATGGTGGAGTTCGGCGTCCAGGTCATGAGCCCCGTCTGCGAGTCGATCTGCATTCCTTCGGGGGCATTCGCGAGGTAATAGGTGAGGGCATCTCCCTGCGGATCGACGGCCTGGGCCTGGTACTGCCAGGTCTGACCCACGAGCGCATTCTGGGCGGGAGTCGACACGAATGTGGGAGGAGAGAGAGACGCGTCGTTGACCGCCGGCAGCGGGATGGTCTGTGTCGCCGTTCCACCCTCGCTGTCCGTGACGGTTACGGTGACGGAATAGGAGCCGGTCGCCGACGGCGTCCAGGTTACGAGCCCGGTCGACGAGATAGTCATGCCGGAGGGGAGGCTTCCCGAGGACGAAAGCGAATAGGTGAGCGCATTGTCGTCGGCACTCTGGGCGACAACCTGATATTGCCACGGCTGGCCGACGATGGCCGGCTCAACCGCGGTCGAGGTAATCGTGGGCGGAGTATCCGTGGCCGAACCGGCCGGGACGACTGTGAGGGTAAATGGCTGCCGCTGATCGCCGCCTTGGCCGTCGGAAACGTCGAGCAGAACCTGGTATGTCCCTGGCGCGGTCGGCGTCCAGGTGAACACGCCCAGATTCGGATCCAGGCTCATTCCCGTCGCGCTCTCGTCGAGCGTGTAAGTCAGCGGATAGCCGTTCGGACTATTGGCGACGACCTGGTATTGGTAGCTGTCTCCCACGGGGATGGCGATGGTCGCCGGAACCGAGGTGATCACCGGCGGATTGTCGGGGGCGGAGGCGACGACAGAGAGCGTGTCGTTCTGCTCGGCCGTTGCGCCGCGCGCATCGATCACCGCGATCGTGACCTGTTGCGAGCCGAGCTGATTCTGCTCTGGCTGCCAGGTGAGCAACCCCGTGTCGGAGATGGTCATTCCGGCCGGAGCCTGATCGAGGAAGTAGAAGAGCGGACTATCGTTTTCATCCTGCGCCACGACCTGGTACTCGTACGGAAGACCGACGACTGCCGGGCCGCCCGGAGTCGAATTGATGACCGGAGGAGTACTTGGGACCGCGCCGACGACGGAGAGATTGAAGGACGCCGTATACGTTCCACCGGTCGCGTTCTCGACGGTGATCGTGACCGGCGTGGAGGGGACGGCGGACGCTAGCGGCATCCACGTGATGAGACCCGTCGACGGATCGATCGACATTCCCGCCGGAGCGGTCTGGAGCATGAACGTGTCGGGCGTTCCGGATGCGTCGCTGACGGTGACCTGATATTCGTACTCGAACCCGAGCTGGGCGGGGCCGGGAGCTGTCGAGGTGATGACCGGGTTGACGGGGGCCGTGCTCGCAACGACGTGAATGGCGAACGACGCCGTGGAGCTTCCGTCCTCGGCATCGGAGACCTGCACCGTGACATTGACGGTGCCCGGCGTACTGCTAATCCAGGTGATTTCGCCAGTTTGCGAGATGCTCATTCCGGAGGGAGCTGCGGTGAGCGAGTAGGAGAGCGGCGTTCCGTAAGCCGAGGTCGCCTCGACCTGGTGGACGTACGGAATATTCACAGACGCTGTGCCCGAGGCCTGCGAGGCGATCGTCGGGGGAACTTCGGCCAACGGTTCGACAGCGGTCAACACGTATTGCTGCCCCGTCCACAATCCGTCGCTATCGGTGACGAAGATCGCGACTTCCGCCTGTGAGGTTTCACCAGCGGGAGGAGTCCATGTGATCAGCCCGCTGTTGGGATCGATCGACATCCCTTCGGGCGGTTGATACAGCGAATAGCTGAGACTGGTGCCGGGGTCGGCGTCCTGTGCCTCGACCTGGTATTGATACGGGCTGCCGGCGATGGCGGGTTCCGGCGGCTCGGAAGTAATCACAGGGGGATTGGGAAGCGGGTTGACCGTTATTTCGATGTGCTCGACGGCGCTGCCGCCGTTGCCGTCGCTGACCTCAATCTGGAGGATGTTGACGACGACGGCTTGCGGGGTCCAGGTGAGTATTCCCGATTGCGGATCAACTGTGACGCCCGAATACTGCGACTCATCAAGGGTGTAGGTGAGGGAATACCCTTCGGGAGACGAGGCGACGATCTGGTAAGTGAACGGCTGGCCGAGCACGGCCGTCAGGTTGACGTTCGGAACCATGACGGGCGGTTCTTCCGGCGCGATCTGGGCCGCTTCGCCGAAGTTCTGATTGGCGGCGGTTTGTCCCGCCGCGACCGTGACCGCGGTGGTGCCGGGAATGGGCAGAGTGGGGAGCCATCCCGTCTGGGTGACGACTTCGACGTCGTAGGTTCCGGGAGCGAGGCCGCTGAAGGTGTAGACACCCTGAGCGTTGGTGACGGTCTGCGGGTCGTCGGATTCGAGCGTCTGGTCGTGGTGCAGATCGATGTAGACGGTCCAGCCCGCAAGGCCGGTGTCGCTGCCGCCGAAGATTCCGTTGCCGCCCAAGTCGTCAAACACGGTTCCGGTAATCGAGCCCGGGGAAGTGTTGACGACGGAGACCGTGTAAGTTTGCGTGGTGACGCCGCCCAGGCCGTCTGCCACCTGGACCTTGAACGTGAAGGTTCCCGTGTTGGGCGGAGTCCACTGCACGAGCCCTGCGATGGGGTCGATCGTCATGCCGGCAGGCGCCAGGAGCAACGAGTAGGACAGGGTTGCGCTGCTATTGGCATCGGCCGCGTTGACCTGGTGGAGGAACGATGTCCCGACTTGAGTCGTGAAGGTCGTCGGGTTGTCGTCGACGACCGGCGGAACGTCGCCGGCCTGCGGCAGCACTTGAACGAGGTACGACTGCTGGGCGCTTCCGCCGCCGGCATCGCTCACGCTGAGCGTCACCCGCTGCGAGCCGACTTCACCGGCGGTGGGGCTCCACGTGACGACGCCGGTCGTTTGATTGATCGAGAGTCCCGCCGGGCCGCTCACGACGGAGTACGTGAGGGGGCTTCCGTTCGAGTCCTGCGCGGTCGCCGTGTAGTGGTAAGTGGTCAGGACGTTCGCCGTGAGAGTGGGAGTCGAAGTAAACAGCGGTGGTCCGGCAGGCGGCGCGGTAACGACCGAGAGAATGTAGTGCTGCAGCGCCTGGGCGCCATACTGATTGGTGACCGCGACGGTGATCGAGTAGTTCCCCTGCTGACCGGCGGCCGGGGTCCACGTGACGAGCCCCGTCCTCGAGATGGTCATTCCGGTTGGACCGGCAACCATGCTGTAGGTGAGCGTGTCACCGGGGTTGTCTGTAACGGCGGTTTGGTAGTTGTAGGCCTGTCCGATCGTTGCGTTCACGGATGGCAGCGATTGGAACGCCGGTCCGGCGTCTGCGCCGCCTAGGAGTTCCAGCGAGTAGGTGAACGGCACTTGGTTCGGATTGAAGAAAGCGAGCGTGGTGACGGCAGTGCTGCCGTTGGGTGCAAGCTGAACGCCCGAGTCGGCCGGGCTCAAAAGGTAGTACGGCGTGCCGTCGGAGAGCACGCCGGCATAGTCGCGGAGCTGAACGGTGGGATCGCTGAGATCGGTGATCGCGAGATACAGAGGCGTTTCGAGCGGATACTGCCCCGAGTTTTGCAGGCTCAAATCCGCATAAAGCGTCTTGGTCTGCTCGTCGAACGACGTACGGTAATAGGTTCCGACAAAATCCGCGGCCGGAATCAGGTTCGAATCGTTGGCCGTACCGACGGTCGACGTGACGCCGGTGAGAGTGATCGTGGTCGAAGCCGTGTCTCCGAACGCATCGGTGGCGACGAAGGTATACGTCGTTGAGCCTTCGGGCAGCGTAACCTGCGTGAAGAAGTCGCCGGCGGCGTCCAGGACGTCGACCGGCTGACCGTTGACGGTGACGCCCACAATCGGCACACCGGGCGCGCCGGGGGTCGCCGTTCCGCTGATGAGGACGGTCGTCCCTTGGGTGAACTGGCTGTCATTCGCGGGTGACTGCACTTGGATCGCCGGAGTGACTTGTCTCCAGTTCTTGATGGCGTCCGCGACGAGCACTTGCGCGTTTGATTCGACGGTGGCCTGGATCACGTCCGTGCCGGCGGTGGTCCCCCGGTAGGTGAAAGTCGCCTGGCCTTGAGCGTTGGTGTAAACCGTTGCGGTCTGGGGATTGCTGCCTTCGACAGTGAATGTCACCGGAATTTCGATGACCGGTTCACCGTCCGGCCCGAGCACCGTTGCGGTGACGGAGGCCTGGGCGCCGACATAGTCCCCTTCGGTGACTGGCGTGAGTGTCAGGAATTGCGCGAACGGGGCCGAATTGCCGCCGTACCCGGCTCCATTGGCATAGGCGCTGTACGAGCTGAAGCCGTAGACGCTGGCCCCAAATTTCACATCTCCGCTGGTCGTTGTGAACGTGTAGGCGGTGACAGGCAGCCCTGGAGTAACCAGGATCGGCGTGTACGCGTAACCGGTGGTCCCGATGACAGTCCATGTAGGGGCCAGCGCGATCGGCTGGCCGTTTTCGAACTCGAGCAGCGAGTTTTCGGCGGAGACGGGAACAATCAGGCTGACGTAATTCGGATCAAAGCCGGGTTGATTCGGATTCCCCGAATCGGCATAGCTCTTCACGCCGAGCGTGTACTGCGTTCCGAATTCGGGGGTGGGCGGAAGGACCATCTCAGCGGGGTCACCGATCACTTTGTCGTAGTTCTCGCTGTTGGAGAACTGCGCGACGAGGACAGGGTAGTTCGAGGTGATCTGAGACGCCTGGGTGAGAATCGTCTCGTAGAATTGCCCCGCGTACAGCGTGGCGACGACCGTCCCATTGATCTGCACGACGGTGTCGTCTTGACTGGCCAAGACTCGGAAGGTGTCGCCGTCCCGTGTGGCAAGGGGAGCGGTCAAATAGTTCGTGCCCCAGTCATCGATCGGGGGCATCTCGGACATCACCATGTCGGCCGCGGCAACCCCGGTTGGGATGTCGACTGCGCTATTCCCACCGATGACTGCAATTGGGTTACTGGACTTGACGATCGTCCCGGTCGCGTCGGCCCCAACATTCCGGTCAATGAATTGAAACACCTGCCCGGCATTGAGCGTGACGCTGCTCGGCATCGGCTCGATGTCGTAAGGACCGGGGGTGAAGGTCAGCGTCGTGTTGTTCTCCGTAGCGACGACGGTAAAGCGGGCTCCGCTCAGGCTGATGTTGTTGACGTACCCCATCACGCCGTAATCAGTCCCCAAGGAGGGGGTGGGAATGGCAACGTAGCTGTCGGCCGTGAAGGGCTCGCTGCTGATCGCATAGACGGAGACCGGGTTGATGTTGGAAACGACGTGAATTCCCAGATTCTCGATGCCATCGTCCGTGTTGACCTGCACGGTGCTCGGCAGACTGATATCGACGACTCCGTCGGCGGCAACGGTGAAGTTCTGTTGAAAGTTGATGCCGGCAATCGAGACAGTCCCGGTCGTGCCCAGAGCCGACGAAATGAGGAGATCGATTGTCGGTGACTCGTTAACACCATTGAGGATTTCGCCGGGATCTTCCGGGGTATATGGAATGGCCAACCAGAAATCGGTCCCCGTGCTGACGAGGTTTGAAGCGCTCAAGGTTCCCACGATCGTGCCAATGCCGACGGCTTCGATCGTCGCGGGAAGCTGGGGATCCGAGAGGTCCACGGCAAAATTCATGGACGCTTCGGGATCGGGGTTGCCCAATACGTGGACGGTGATGTTCTGCGTCGTCTGGCCCGGGGCAAACGTGAGCGTTGCCTGCGTGGCCAGGTAATCGATGCCAGCCGTCGCGGTGAGATTCTGTGTCGTATAGTCCACCGTGACGGGGACGTTTGAGGCTTGGGCGAGCGTGACAGTGAAGACGTAGTCGACCGTTCCCGAAGAAGCTTGCGGCAGGCTGACGTTGTTGATGGTGACCGTCGGCGAGGATCCTTCGCCGATCTGATTGAAGGTGACTGAGGTCAGGAGAATATCGTTGGCTGTCGATCCGGCTGTGTAGCTGACGCTGTAGATGTTGTTGCCGTCGACCAAAAAGCCGCCTTGCGGAGCGCCGGTGAAAGTTCCTTGGACTGCGGTCGTGGTCTTCTGGGTCAGAATCAGGTACGAATCCCCGGGCTGGCTCGGATAGTTGGGCGTCACTTGCGCCGCGCCGCCGTGCAGAGCCACGGCCCCTTCGACGTAAAGCTGCCCGTAATCCGTGCCGGGAACGACCCCCGTGGGGGCGATGTCGATCGCACCGGTCTGGGAGTAACTGCCGTTGACGGTGAGGACACCGTCCGGATCGCCCGGCGCGACAATGCCCGCGTTCGTGAGGTTGGCGGCGATGGTGCCGGTTCCCTCGATCGTTCCCGTTTGGATATCGACCGTCAAACTGGAAGAGAGAGTGCCCAGCACATTGGTGGTACCTCCCTCGTTCTGGAAGTCCGACGAGGCGACCGAGAGTGTCGCTCCCGAGTTGATGGTCAGAGTGCCGCCGGCATTCGCGAGTGCCGGCGTGGATGGAGTCGTCACGGCTCCCGTATCGCTGAACGTTCCCGACTGCACGGTGAACTCGCCGTTATTGACGATGGGAACCGTCTCATCGGTCGATCCGCCCGTCACAGTGACGGTGCCGTCGTTTGTGAAGCCTTCGATGGCCCACGACAAATCATTTAACTGGCCCCCGCTCCAATCGAATACCCCGTCCGTTTGGTTCGTGAAGGGACCGACCAGTTGCAGACTGCCGTTCGACGGGAGGTTGATCGTGCCGTCATTCGAGAGCGTCGTCCGCAGCGGAATTTCAGTGGTGACATCGACGACGGCCCCATGGGCAATCGTCGTGGTTTGCTCTCCGTTAAATACTCCTCCCTCCCAGTACGACGTTCCCGTCAGAGTCAAGTTGGCCGACTGGTTGACGGAAGGAGTGCCCCCGTACGTGGGAATCAGGTAGAGGTTTGCCAGAGAGGTGGTGGCGTCGATGTAGACCGCGGAAGACCCGTAGACGAGGAACTGTGGCACCTCGATACTGACATTACTGCCGGTGAACGTCACGCTACCGAAGCCGGACTCGCTACCGTCCGTAATCTCGACCGTGCCGGAACCCGTGAAAGTCGCGCCACTCGCGAGGTTGTAGTTGGTGGCCACAATCTGTGCTTCGGCAGTCGCGGCCAGATTGATATTTCCTGAGCTCGTGCCGCCAGCCTCCAGAATCAACACACCTTGGGCGGCGACCTGCGTGAGGCCGGAAGTGGTGCTATCAAAGGCCGCGTTGAATGTGAGGTCCGGTAACAAGGTCACTTCGCCGCCGAAGATCGACTCTTCCGTGAGGGACGTCACCGAAAGGAGGCCGGCATTCGTGAATGTCCCAGTGCCGTAAATGTAAATATCACCGGGAGCATTGGCGGTGCCGTCATTGGTCAACGGTCCGGCCAGGTCATAGTCGGGTGACGTGAGGTTGAGCGTGGCTCCGCTCGCCACGGTCGTATTGGCTGCATCGAATGTCCCCCCCGCCCACGTCGCGGTTCCCGACAGCGTCGCTGTCCCAGTGCCCCCCAACGTTCCTCCGGTGAGGTCGAGCGACGCCACGGTGATCGCAGCGTCGTAGTTTGCGGTCCCCGAGCTGATCGTCGTGACGGTTGGTGAATAGCCGCCGCCGAAATTCGCGGTGCCGCCGTCCACATCGACCAACGCTACGTTGAGCGTGGTCCCCGAGGCCGGAAACGAGACGGTTCCGGAAACGGCCGACAGCGTGCCCGCTCCGCCGACACTGGCGCCGCTTGCGAACGAGAAAGAGTCCGTGGCGAACTCGAGCGTTGTGCCCGAGGCAATCGTCACGCTGGCCGCGCTAGTCCCGCCGCCCGCAATCTCCAAAGTCCCACTCTGCACGTTGATCGTGCCCGCCCCAGCCAAAGGAATATTGATCGCGGCCGTGGCCGTCGAACCGGGAGCTGACGCGATCGTCCCATCGTTGGTGAAGGGGGAAGCCGTGCTGGTGAACGTCGTGGTGTCTTCCAGATCGAACGTGCCCGCCGGCTCGTTCGTGATCAGGCCGTTGGCGGTGGCAGTCGTCGTGCGGGTGGAATCCATGTCCACCGTCCCGGAATTGATCCACGTCCGGTCGACAATGCGACCCACGTAGCGTGCATTGGAAATTCCTCCGTTGGCGATGTCGACCGTGCCCGAGCTGCCGATGATCAACTCTCCGCCGCCGGTCAAGGTGCCGTCGTACCAATCGAATGTGCTGCCGGTGCCGGACACCGTGATGTTGCCCGCACCCTCCAACGTGCCCCCCTCCAAAGTGAGGGTGCCGCCGATCAGCGAGCCAGAGGCAATCGAGAGCGAGGGGTTGGAATCAGCGTTGCCGTCGCCGTTGATCAGGAGCGCCACGGGCAGATTGATTTCGTTGATCGAATAGTTTCCGCTGGAGATCGTGACCGTGTTGCCCGCTCCGATCACGACGTTCTCATTGGAGGTCGGAACGGCCCCCCCGGTCCAGTCGCCGGGAGTATTCCAGTTTCCGCCCGTCTGCGGTCCGATCCATTGCACGACATCGTTCACGTTGGCGGTGAGCCCGACGTCATTCCCCGCGCCTGCCAGGTATGTGATCGTGAACGCGTTGATTCCCGAGATGACCAACCCGCCTTCGGCCAGCCCCGCGAAAGTGCCGTTGACGGCCGCGGAGTTCGCCTGGTTGATGATCTCGTAGTTGTTCCCGGGCGTGGGCGTGTAGCCCAGGTTGACCGTCAGGCCGCCGTTGAGCGTGACGCTACCGTCCACGGTCAGCTGGCTGTAGCTGACGCCGGCGACTGTTCCGGCCAGGTCGACCACGAGGTTTCCGGTCGCGGTCTGGGTGTAGTTGCCGCTGACCGTCAAAATGCCGAGCGGAGTGCCCGGGGTGACCGCGCCGCTGTTCGACAGGCTGGCTGCGACGGTGCCCGTTCCGGTGAGATTGCCGTTCGCAACATTGACGGTTTCGTTGGAGCTGAGCGTTCCGTCGACGGTGGTCGTGCCGGCCGATTGCTGGTACGTGGCGCCGGTGTCAGACAGGGTGGTCCCGCTGTCGATCGTGACGGTGCCGGAATTGGTGATCGCCGCGGTCGAGGTCAGGGCGCCAGACGCTACGGTGAGGGTGCCGTTGTTGGACAGCGGATCGGCCAAGCCGAAACTGCCGCTCGTTAAACTGACGTCGATGAGGCCCGCGTTGGTAAACGTCGGAGCCGTTCCCTGGGCGACGATTCCACCCGTTCCCTCGAGATTCATCGTGGCGGTCGAGGTATTCGCGATGGGACCGTTATCGGTATCCGTCGTGGCCCGCGTCGTGGTCCAATTCACTGTTCCCGACGTCGTCAGTGGCTGATCGAGCACGCGTCCGACCGGACTGGAGATCGAGCCGTCCTGCACGTTCAGGGTGCCGGAGACCGCGATGTTGCCGGTGCCTGTCACTGTGCCGTCATTCCAATCCAGCGTGCCGCTCACCGCGAGGCTGCCGGCGTTTTGCAGAGTCCCGCCGTCCAGGACCAGCGTTCCCGAGACGGTCGAAGCCGTTGCGAGGGAAAGCGAAGAACCTGAGTCCACTTGGAGAGTGCCGCCCAGCGTGAGATAGTCGATGGATTGAGCGCCGCTCGAGATCGTGACCGTGCTTCCCGCGCCAATGACCGCTTCGTCGTTGGAATCGGGAACGGCGCCGCCCGCCCAGTCGCCGGCCGTGTTCCAATCCCCCGTCGAGGGACCAGTCCAGGTGATGACCTCGAAGGGCGTCGTCGTCAGCGACATGCCGCTCCCTGCGGAATACGCAGGATAAAAGCC
This sequence comes from uncultured Planctomycetaceae bacterium, assembly GCA_963752185.1. Lineage (GTDB taxonomy): Bacteria > Planctomycetota > Planctomycetia > Planctomycetales > Planctomycetaceae > DASPSM01. The sequence goes on from CAVVXK010000002.1 coordinate 1,085,503, forward strand.
GTGGATGCCGACAATCAGGGCGCCATTGACGAGAGGATCGGCAAAGGTTCCGCTGAGCGAGGACGTCGATGATTCCGAAATCAGCTGGTAGGTATTGCCGGTCTGGGGCGAATAATTGGGATTGAGATTCACCTGGAGAGTGCCGGCCAGAGTCACGTTTCCGGTCACCGAAAGCTGGCTGTAGCTCGTACCGGCCACGGTTCCGGCCACGTCGGCGGTGAGAGTTCCGGAGGAGGTCTGCGTGTAATTGCCGCTGACTGTCAGGATCCCCGGCGAGGTTCCGGTGCTGTTCCCGGGAGACACGTTGGCGGCATTGGTCAGGCTGGCCGAGACGGTGCCCGTTCCGGCAAGCGTGCCCCCCGTGAGACTCACCGTCTCGTTGGAGCTGAGCGTACCCGTGACCGTTGTCGTGCCGGCCGTCTGCTGATACGCGGCCCCGGACTCCGAGAGCGTCATGCCGCTGGCGATCGTCACCGTCCCCGAGTTCGTCATGGCGGCCGTGGAGGCCAGCGTCCCGGATTGGATGCTCAGGGTACCCGCGTTCGCGAGTGGCAGGGCCAAACTGAAGCTCGCGGAGGGGTCGTCGACGTTGAGGGTTCCGTCATTGGTGAACGTCGGCGCCGTCCCCGAGGCGATGATCCCGCCGCTATAGTCGAAATTGACGGTGCCTCCGGGTTCGTTGGTGATGGGTCCGCCGGAATTGGCCGAGGTATCGGCGGTTTCGTCCTCAAAGTTCACCGTCCCCGAGTTGGTCAGCGACTGCTCGAGGAAATGCGTGTTGTTGAAAAGGACGACGAGGTGGAGGATATTCTCTTCGAAGAGGATGTCGGCCGTGGCACCTTGGCTGATCGTCAACTGACCGCTGCCTTCGACGGTTCCCGCTTCCCAGTCGAATGTCGTGCCGCTGGCGAACGTGAGGTTGCCGGAGTTGTTCAACGTACCGGCTTTTTCCAAGGTCAGGGCCCCGGTCGAACCGGTGACGCTGGACGCGGTCGCGATTGAAAGGGTTTCCGCGACAATCGTGAGGTCGCCTGCCAACGTCAAGCTGTTAATCGAATAGGAGGCCGTGTCCATCGTGACCGTGTTGCCGGCGCCGATGATCACGTTGCTATTCGTGGTGGGGACGCTGCCGGTGCTCCAGTCCGCTGCCGTACTCCAGTCGCCGCTGGACGGGCCGGTCCAGATCACCGTGTTCGGAAGATAGGTCAGCACGTCGTCCGTCCCGGTCCCTCCCTCGTAGGAATTGGAAAACGCATCTTGGCCGGCCACAATCACTCCGCCCTGCGGAATGTTGTTGAAGGTTCCGGTGAGCGATGACGCATTGATGATCTCGTAGGAATCCCCTGCCTGGGGCGTGTAATTGAGAGACGCCGTCAGCCCGCCGGCCAGCGACGCAGCTCCCGTCACGACCAGCTGACTGTAATTGGTGCCCGCCGTCGTACCGGCCACGTCGACCAACAGGTTACCGGCCGAGGTCTGTGTGTAATTGCCCTCGACGGTCATGGTCCCCGGTGAAGTTCCCGAGGCATTCGCGATTCCCAGATTGCCGGCGTTCGACAAATTGGCCGCGACTGTTCCCGTTCCGGTCAGCGTGCCGCCGGTGAGAGTCACGGTCTGGTTGGAACTGAGCGTGCCGTCCACCGTCGTCGTGCCGGCAGATTGTTGATAGGCGGCGCCCGTCACCGACAACGTCGCACCCGTGTCGATGGTCACCGTCCCTTCGTTGGTGAATGCCGCAGTGAAGGCCAGTGTCCCGGACTGGACGATCAGCGTACCGGTGTTGGTGGGGTCGGCGAAGGGGAACGTGTTCCCCGCGTCAGAAAATGTGAATGTGCCCGCATTCATGAAACCGGGGAGGGTCGATCCAGACACGGCAAAACCACCGGTGCTGTTTTGAATGTCGATGGTGCCCGCCGCCTCGTTGTCGATCGATCCGTTGGCCATGGCGGTGGTGCCGGTGTCGGCGGTCCAATTCACCGTTCCCGAGTTATTCAGCGCCTGGTCAAGCACGCGGCCGACCGGATTCGGAACCAGAGTGCCGTTGTCCTCGATGTCGAGCGTCGCTCCACCGGCGATCGTGGTGCTGCCGCCGCCGGTGACGGTGCCGTCGTACCAGTCGAGGGTGCCGCTGACTGTCAGAGCCGCTGCGTTCGTTAGCGTGCTGCCCCCCAGGATCAGCGTGCCTGAAACGCTGGACGCGGAGGCCAGACTCAACGAGAAGCCGGGATCAATTTGCAACGTGCCCGCCACGCTGAGTAGAGCGTCGATCGACGGACTCCCGCTCGAGACGACGACCGTACTGCCGGCCCCGATGACCACGTCATCGGACGAATTGGGAACGGCGTCTCCCTGCCAGTTGCTGGCAGTGCTCCAGTTCCCGCTGGATCCACCGATCCAAGTGATGACGTTGTGGGAGTCGGCCGCGAGACTCATTCCGGTCCCCGGCTGATACGCGGGATAAAAGCCGTTGATGCCGACGACCAGCACTCCGTTGGCGAGAGGATCGGCAAAGGTTCCGCTGAGCGAGGATGTCGATGATTCCGAAATCAGCTGGTAGGTATTGCCGGTCTGGGGCGAATAATTGGGATTGAGATTCACCTGGAGAGTGCCGGCCAGAGTCACGTTCCCGGTCACCGAAAGCTGGCTGTAACTCGTACCGGCCACGGTTCCGGCCACGTCGGCGGTGAGAGTTCCGGAGGAGGTCTGCGTGTAATTGCCGCTGACTGTCAGGATCCCCGGCGAGGTTCCGGTGCTGTTCCCGGGAGACACGTTGGCGGCATTGGTCAGGCTGGCCGAGACGGTGCCCGTTCCGGCAAGCGTGCCCCCCGTGAGACTCACCGTCTCGTTGGAGCTGAGCGTACCCGTGACCGTTGTCGTGCCGGCCGTCTGCTGATACGCGGCCCCGGACTCCGAGAGCGTCATGCCGCTGGCGATCGTCACCGTCCCCGAGTTCGTCATGGCGGCCGTGGAGGCCAGCGTCCCGGATTGGATGCTCAGGGTACCCGCGTTCGCGAGTGGCAGGGCCAAACTGAAGCTCGCGGAGGGGTCGTCGACGTTGAGGGTTCCGTCATTGGTGAACGTCGGCGCCGTCCCCGAGGCGATGATCCCGCCGCTATAGTCGAAATTGACGGTGCCTCCGGGTTCGTTGGTGATGGGTCCGCCGGAATTGGCCGAGGTATCGGCGGTTTCGTCCTCAAAGTTCACCGTCCCCGAGTTGGTCAGCGACTGCTCGAGGAAATGCGTGTTGTTGAAAAGGACGACGAGGTGGAGGATATTCTCTTCGAAGAGGATGTCGGCCGTGGCACCTTGGCTGATCGTCAACTGACCGCTGCCTTCGACGGTTCCCGCTTCCCAGTCGAATGTCGTGCCGCTGGCGAACGTGAGGTTGCCGGAGTTGTTCAACGTACCGGCTTTTTCCAAGGTCAGGGTCCCGGTCGAATCGATGACGCTGGACGCGGTCGCGATTGAAAGGGTTTCCGCGACAATCGTGAGGTTGCCCGCCAACGTGAGACTGTTGATCGAGTACGTGCCACTGCTGTTGAGCGTGACCGTGTTTCCCGCTCCGATAAAGACGTTGGAGCTTGAAGTGGGAGTGCCCTGGCTCCAGTAGGAGCTGTTGCTGGTCCAGGTTTGACCTGATTGCGGTCCCGTCCACTCGTCGACTGCGGAGACGAAGCTCAGAACATCGTCAGTTCCGGTTCCTCCCTGGTACGAGTTGGAAAATGCGTCGCTGTTCGCCGCGATCGTTCCACCCTGCGGTAGGTTGTTAAACGTTCCGCTCAGCGATGCCGAGTTAATGATCTCGTAGGAATTCCCCGTGTTCGGCGTGTAATTAACGGAGAGCGTCAGCGTGCCGGCAACCGACGCGGACCCCGTGACGACAAGTTGGCTGTAGCTCGTGCCGGCGCTCGTCCCGGCCAGATCGACCAACAAGGTTCCGGCCGAGGTTTGCGTGTAGTTGCCGCTGACGGTGAAGATTCCCGGCGCAGTTCCCGAGGCATTCGCGATTCCCAGACTGGCGGCATTGGACAGGTTGGCAGCCACCGTTCCCGTTCCCGTGAGCGTGCCGCCAGTCAGGCTGACAGTTTCATTCGAGCTGAGCGTGCCGTCGACCGTTGCGGTTCCCGACGATTGCTGGTAGGCCGCTCCGTTGTCCGACAGCGTCGCGCCGCTGGCAATCGTGACGGTACCGCTGTTCGTGATCGCGGCCGTCGCGGCCAGAGTGCCGGACTCGACGTTGATCGTGCCCGAGTTTGTCAAAGGGAAAGCGAAACCGAACGTGTCGCCGGTGTTCTGGAAGTCGATCGTTCCTGCGTTCGTAAACGTCGGCGGCGAACCGGAGGCGGATAACCCGCCGGTTGTCTCTGTGAAATAGACGGTTGCCCCGGACTCGTTCGTAATGGCGCCGTTGGCCGTGGCTGAGACGGCGTAGGCACTCTCGAAGTTCACGGTCCCCGAGTTGACCAGCGCCTGGCCGAGCGTGCGGCCAACCGGGTCGGTGATCAGAGAGCTGTCCTCGATGTTGACGACAGCGGTCGAAGTGATCGTCGTGCTGCCGCTGCCGGCGATCTCTCCGTCGTACCAGTCGAGCGTCCCGGAGAGGGTCAGGTTCGCCGCGTTGTCCAGGGTCCCGCTCGCCAGAGCGAGGGTTCCGGAGATGGTCGACGCAGAGGAGAGAGTGGCCGTCGCGCCGCGCCCACCTGCAACGTGCCGGAAATGGTGGCTGTGCCGGTGACGGTGAGAGAGGTGCCCGAATCGAAATCGAGAGTGCCACCCAAAACCAGGAGGTTGATCGATGGTGTGCCGCTATTGAGAGTCACCGTGCTTCCGGAATTGATGATGACCGTATCGGTTGAAACGGGAGCGGCGTCTTTGCGCCAGTCGCTCGCCGTGGTCCAATTGCCGCTCGCTCCTCCGATCCAGATGTCCGGAACGTTGTCGGTGGTTACGACGAAGTCGTCTCCCGACGTCCCGCCGCTATAGCTCACGCCGTAGACCGCGTAATTGAGCGTAAACGTCCCGCCTTGCGACAGGCCGCTCAACGTGCCGCTCTCCGTCGAGCTGGCCGTGATGAACTGATAGGAGTTCCCCGCCTGGTTAACGTAGTTCATCGACATCGACAGGCTGCCAGCCAGAGTCACCGTGCTGCTGACAATGAGCTGACTATAGTCGTTGCTGGCGTCGCCTGCCGTCGTTCCGGCCACGTCGACTGCAAGGATCCCCGTAGAGGTCTGCGTGTACGTGCCGCTGATGGTCAAAATGCCCGGCGACGTTGTTCCCGAGGCGTTTCCCGGAGATATCGTGCCGGCATTCGACACGTCGGACGTGATCGTTCCGGTCCCGGCCAGCGTCCCGCCACTGATCGTGAAGGTCACGTAGCTGTTGCCGCTGATCGCGCCGTCGACGGTCGTGGTGCCGGCAGTCTGGTTGTATTCACTAAATGAAGTGAAAGAGAGGGTTGCACCGCTTGCAATTGTGACCGTGCCTTCGTTCGTAATGATTCCAAACTCTTCGGTCTCCGCCATTGTCCCGGCCTGGATGTCGAGCGTACCAGAGTTCGTCATGGACGCGTCCACGTCCACGGTCCCGGATTGAAGATCGATGGTGCCGGAGTTCGTGATCGCCACGCTGAACGTCGTGCTGGTCGACCCCAAGGCGAAATTGAGCGTTCCGTCGTTTGTCACGGAGATGTTGGAGACGGTGGAACAAGCCTCAACATCGAAAGTGCCGCCGGACTCGTTGGTAATCGTGCCGGACGAAGTACCCGAAAAGCTCTCCAAGCTCGAGCCCGAGACCTCGTCCAGAGTCACGGTCCCGTAATTCAAGAGCGGTTGGTCGAGATCATGAGCTCCGATGTTTATTTCTTTTCCGTTCACGTTGCCATCGACCGTCTGATAGAAAGTTTCAAGCGTCGTGCCGCTGTCGAGCGTCAAGTCCCCGCTGCCCTCGATCGTCCCGGCGTCCCAATCAAAAGTGGCTCCGCTCCCGGACAACGTGAGGCCCGAGTCGTCCAAGATTCCATTGGTTTCCAATGTGAGGGTGCCGGACACGGTCGAGGAGGAACTGATTGTGAGCGTCTCACCGCTTAGCACGAGGGAGCCGCTCACAGTGATGCTGAGGGCGGATGCCGCGCCGGTGCTGCTGTTGATGGTGACGGTATCCCCGCTGGGAATCACCACGGCGTCGCTGCTCGTGGGGACGGCGCTCAAGCTCCAATCACCTGGCACGTCCCAGTTGCCGCTCGAGGCGTCAAAGGTATCGGTCGGCGTGGGGTCGACGATTCCCTGCGGATTGGCGTCCTGCGAAGCCAACGCGAAGCTGCTTGCGGCCGATTCGCTTCCCGAAGTCAGCGTCGTGGCGTTGGCGTACGCGTAGACTTTGAGCGTCTGCCCGTCGACCGTCCAGATCGTGTTGCCGGCGGACGGATTGACGGTGATGCCGGCAGGATCGGTATCGGTCGAGTCGAGCCCCCACTCTCCTTCGACGGTGCTCGACGTGGAGTAGACAAACACCTTGCCGGTGTGGGAGCTGGCGTCGCTGACCCACAAGGTATTGTTTCGCTCCGCGAGCCCGGTGGGATCGGTGTCGCCGTGGAACCCGCCGCTGAGTGCAAAGCTCGAGGTCGGCGAGTGGCTGCCGTCGGTAAACTTCGCTCCGCCGGCAAAGTAGTCGATCCGGTCGGTCCCGGAATCCAGGATCCAGATATTGGTGCCGTCGGTCGCGATGCTGGTCGGCGAGGACAATCCGGGATCGCTCCAGCGCCCCAGAAGCGCACCGGAGGACGAATAGACGAATACATTGTCGTTCCCGTCGAGCACCCACAGGATGTTCCCCTCGGCATTGGCCGTGATACCTTGGGGGGACGTGTCAAAAGCGTTCAAGGGCGGCGCTGCCCACCGATTCGCCCGCGGAGTTATAGGCGAAGATCGACTCGGCCGTGCCGTCGACTACGAAGAATTGGGGCGTCGGGTTGGGGGTCAGGCTCGTGTTGACGGTGACGGCGTACGTGCCCGAGACCACGGACGGGCACGAGACGACCAGCGGAAAGTTGTGCAGTTCGCCGCTGCTGCCGGTCACGGAATCGGCCACAAGCGTCCCATCGATCTGGCCGTTGGAGAAATTCACGGCCGCATTCGGGGCCAGGAGGCTGCCGTCGACCTGGAACCCGTTGATGGAGAGCGACGTGGCCTGGCTGTAATTCCAGAGCACTTCCTGGGAATTCACCCCGTCCAGCGTGATGCCGAAGTTCTCGAGGGTCTCATTTGTGCCGCTGACGTTGATCAGCACGAGCGAATCGGCCGGCGCGATCATCGTGAGACTGTGGGCCGAATTGAGGTCCGACCCCGGGACGTCGAAGATGTTGACCGCCGAATTGTTGCCGCTGAGCGTGATCGTGCCGGAACTGTCGGTCACCGTGCCGTTGGCCGTTTCCTGCGCCAGTTCGAGGAAGCTGTCGTGAGATACTGCTGGACGGCGGAGAAATTGATGACGCTGTCCTGCCGCGGCGTGCCGTTGGGGTACGACATGGTGCCCAGCGATGCCGTGGTGCCGTAGACGACGTTGCCTTCGTACACTTCGCCGCCGTTATTGACGGTCAGGCGGCCCCCGACAATCAGGTCGTCACGGGCTCCGCTTGAATCCGAGACGTTCTGGCCGGTGGGATCGGCCTGGTCCACGCCGTAACCGGTCAAGGTGGCGTTTCCGCCGATGGCCAGCCGCCCCTGGGAGTCGCTGGTCTCGGTGAAGTTCCCGAACACGAAGGCATTGAACTGGCCGGCGACGCCCAGCGAGCCGAGCGGCGCCGCAGAGGCCGTGAAGTCATAAGTGCCGTTGGCCAGCGTCGTCCCCGTGTAGTTGAGGGCCCAGTTTCCGTTGGCGTCCGAGGTCGTCGTTCCAACGACTCCAATGTCGCTGCGCGAGATCGTCACGAGCGTGTTGGGAGCTGCGGTCCCCTCGATCACGATGTTCTGAGCCGTCGTGGTCGCGCTGTCGGAAGTGCTGCCGTTGGTATCGTCGACGATCCCGGTGATGGTGGTGGTCGTCGGGTAGCAACCCAAGTCGCCGGGTGCAGGGGTGACCGTGACCGTAAAGCTGGCCTTGCCGACTCCGCCGTTCCCATCGGTGAACGTCACCGTGGCCGTATCGGTGCCCGCCGTCGAATACAGGTGCGACGCCCACACCCTGCCGGTCGTCGGAATTCCCGGCGATCCGGGGATAATGGTCACCACTCCCGAGACGGGGAGCGAGCCATCCCCCCAGTTGATCGACCCCACGAAGGACTGCTGGGTGCCGGTCTGCTGGTTGGGGAAGGTCGGTTCGGAAAACGTTCCGGCGGTCACGCTCAGGGTCGATCCGGCCTCGACCGTTTGGGAACCGGCCGGAGTGACGCTGGGGACCACCTCTTGGATGTTCACGGGGATCGTGTTGGATTGGCAGGTGGCATGCGGCTCCGTCGCCGTGGCGCTGATCGTGCATTGCGTCGCGCCGCAGGCATAGGTATGGGTGACCAACGAAGGGTTGCCGTCGATCGTTTGAACGATGCCGTCTCCCCAGTTGATCGTCCAGCAACTGATTTGATCGTCGGAGCATGGATCGCTCGCTGCGAGATTCAGCGTATAGGGGGACCCTTCGCTGCAGGTCAACGCGCCGCTCAGGTTGAGCGTCGGAGCGACGTAGTTGACCGGCACTTGGCAGGTGTTGGCCGTCCAGGATCCGTAGGCGTCTTCGGCGGTTGCCGTGATCACGCAGTTGCCTTGACCCCCGGAGTAGGTGTGCTGGATGGACGAGGGATTCCCCTCGATCGTCTGGCATGTTCCGTCTCCCCAGTTGATGATCCAGCACGAGACCTGGTCATCTCCATGGCACTCGGAAGACAGATTGAGCGTGCAAGGCGACCCTTCGTAGAAGCCTCCGCCGCAGCCGATCGTGAGGTCCGGGGGAATGTCCGACACGCTGACCGACAGGGTGTTGGAGGCAAACGTCCCGTCCGCATCGATGGCATCGCCACTGATCACGTACACCTCGCAGGCATGCATGTACGTGTGCGTGACGCTGGCGGGATCGCCGGTGATCGTTTCCGGGGCGCTGCCGTCACCCCAGTTGATTGTCCAGCCGGTGATCGGCTTGTTGGCCGGCTCACCGGTGGCGGAGAGGTCCAGCGTGTAAGTCACTCCCTCGTCGACCGTTGACGGTCCGCTGATCGTCACCGTGGGGGGCACCACAACGGCTCTGACGGTCAGCGGCGCAGCAGAAAAAGTCCCTTCGTTGTCGGTGGCCGACGCGGTGATCGTGTAAGAGCCCGCGTTGGCATAGACGTGCGTCTCGCTGCTCGGATTGCCGGTGATCGTTTCCGGGGCGCTGCCGTCACCCCAGTTGATCGTCCAACCCGTGATCGGATGATTCGACGGCTCACCCGTCGCGGATAGCCCGAGCGTGTAGATCGTGTCCTCATTGACTGTCGACGGTCCGCTAATCGTCACCGTCGGCGGCACGACAAGCGCGGTGACGTTCAAGGGAGAGGCCGCAAAGGTCCCTTCGTTCTCGGTCGCCGATGCGGTGATCGTGTATGGGCCGGCGTTGGTATAGACGTGCGTGACAGTCGTCGGATTGCCGGTGAGCGTCTGCGCAGCGCTGCCGTCACCCCAGTTGATGGTCCAGCTCGTGATTGGGTGATTCGACGGCTCCCCCGTCGCTGAGAGGTCGAGAGTGTAAGTGGCATCTTCGTTGACCGTCGCGGGACCGCTAATCCGAACCGTCGGCGGCACGACCCGCGCGGTCACCGACAAAGGCGCGGCACCGAAGGTCCCCTCATTCTCGGTGGCCGATGCGTTGATCGTGTACGAGCCGGCATTGGCATACACGTGCGTGACACTGCTCGGATTGCCGCTGACTGTCTGCGGCGCGCTGCCGTCGCCCCAATAGATGGTCCAGCCGGTGATCGGATGATTTGACGGCTCCCCCGTCGCTGAGAGGTCGAGAGTGTAAGTGGCATCTTCGTTGACGGTCGCCGGACCGCTAATCCGAACCGTCGGCGGCACGATGAGCGCGGTCACCGAAAAAGGCGCCGCGGCAAACGTCCCTTCATTCTCGGTGGCCGATGCGTTGATCGTGTACGAGCCGGCATTGGCATACACGTGCGTGACACTGCTCGGATTGCCGGAGATTGTCTGCGGCTGGCTACCATCGCCCCAATTGATCGTCCAACTCGTGATCGGATGGTTGGAGGGCTCCCCTGTCGCTGAAAGGTGCAACGCATAAGTGGCCTCTTCGTAGACGGTTGCCGGTCCGCTGATCGTCACCGTCGGCGGCACGACTTCGGCCGTGACGGCCAATGGTGCCGCAGCGAATGTTCCTTGAGCGTCGATCGCCGAAGCCGTGATCGTGTAGGTGCCCGCGTTGGCATAGATATGCGTCGCGCTGCTGGGGTTGCCGGAGATCGCCTGTGGCGCGCTGCCGTCACCCCAATTGATCGTCCAGCCGGTCACGGGGTAGTTGGCCAGCGCGCTGGATGAAGAGAGTCCGAGAGTGTAGGTCGCGTCTTCGTTAACCGTTGGTGGCCCGCTGATTGAAACGGTGGGTGACACAAGCTCCACCGTGACGTCGAGCGGCGCGGCCGCGAACGTTCCTTCATTCTCGGTCGCCGCGCCGGTGATCGTGTAGGTGCCCAGGTTAGCGAACACGTGCGTGACGCTGCTCGGATTGCCCGTGAGGATCTGCGGCGCGCTGCCGTCACCCCAGTTGATCGTCCAACCAGTGATCGGATGATTGGACGGCTCTCCTGTCGCCGAGAGGTTCAGTGTGTAGGTCGCATCCTCGTTGACCGTCGATGGTCCGCTGATCGTCACGGTGGGAGGCACGACGAGGGCCGTCACCGCCAGCGGCGCAGCCGAAAACGTTCCTTCGTCTTCGGTGGCTGAGGCAGTGATCGTGTAGTTGCCCGCGTTGGCATACACGTAAGTCGCTGTGTTGGGATTGCCAGAGATCGTTTGCGGCTGGCTGCCATCCCCCCAGTTGATCGTCCAGCTGGTGATCGGATGATTGGTGGGCTCTCCCGTCGCCGACAGGTTCAGCGTGTACGTGGCATCCTCGTTGACTGTCGCGGGACCGCTGATCGTCACCGTCGGGGGCTGGACCACCACCGTGACGGTCAGCGGTGCGGCCGAAAACGTCCCTTCGTTGTTGCTCGCCGAGGCCGTGATCGTGTACGAGCCGGCATCGGCATACACGTACGTTGCGCTGCTGGGATTGCCGGAGATCGTTTGCGGCTGGCTGCCGTCACCCCAGTTGATCGTCCAGCTTGTGATCGGGTGATTGGACGGTACTCCCGTCGCCGAGAGGGACAAGGGATAAGTCGTCTCTTCGCCCACCGCGGCCGATCCGCTGATCGTCACCGTGGGGGCCACGACTTCCGCCGTCACCGTCAGCGGCGCAGCGGCAAAGGTCCCCTCGTCTTCGGTGGCTGACGCGGTGATTGTATACGTGCCCGCGTTGGCATAGACGTACGTTGCCGTACTGGGATTGCCCGAGATCGTCTGCGGCTGACTGCCGTCACCCCAGTTAATCGTCCAGCTTGTGATCGGATGGTTGGACGGTTCTCCTGTCGCCGACAGGCCCAGCGTGTAAGTCGCATCCTCGTTGACTGTGGACGGACCGCTGATCGTCACCGTCGGCGGCACGACTTCGGCCGTCACCGTCAGGGGAGAGGCGGCAAACGTGCCCTCGTCCTCCGTCGCTGACGCCGTGATCGTGTAAGTGCCCGCGTCGGCATACACGTAAGTCGCCGTGCTCGGATTGCCAGAGATCGTCTGCGGCGCGCTGCCGTCACCCCAGTTGATCGTCCAGCTTGTGATCGGATGATTCGACGGCTCTCCCGTGGCTGAGAGATCGAGTGTGTAGGTGGCCTCTTCGTTGACTGTGGACGGACCGCTAATGGTCACCGTCGGCGGCACCACGAGCGCTGTGACCGTCAACGGTGCCGCGGCATAACTTCCCTGATCGTTGCTCGCCGAGGCGGTAATGGTGTAATTGCCGGCGTCGGCATACACATAGGTGGCCGTGCTGGGATTGCCGGAGATCGTCTGCGGGGCGCTGCCATCCCCCCAGTTGATCCTCCAACTCGTAATCGGATGGTTCTCCGGTGCTCCCGTCGCGGAGAGGCAGAGGGTGTAAGTTGCATTCTCGTTCACCGTCGAGGCGCCGCTGATCGTCACCGTCGGGGCTACGACCGACACCGTCACGTCCAGTGGAGACGCGTCGAACGTTCCTTCGTCCTCGGTGGCGGACGCCGTGATCGTATAGTTGCCCGCGTCAGCATAGACGTAGGTCGCGCTCGACGGATTGCCGGAAATTGTCTGCGGCTGGCTGCCGTCACCCCAGTTGATCGTCCAACTGGTGATCGGGTGATTGGAGGGCTCTCCCGTCGCCGACAGCGCGAGGCTATAGGTTACATCCTCGTTGACTGTTGATGGACCGCTGATGGTCACCGTCGGCGGCACGACTTCGGCCGTGACCGTGAGGGGTGAGGCGGCAAACGTCCCCTCGTCCTCGGTGGCGGACGCGGTAATCGTGTACGTGCCGGCGTTGGCATACACATACGTGGCCGTGCTTGGATTGCCGGAAATTGTCTGCGGCGCGCTGCCGTCACCCCAGTTGATCGTCCAACTCGTGATCGGGTGATTGGACGGTTCGCCGGTGGCCGAGAGATCGAGTGTGTAGGTGGCATCCTCGTCGACTGTGGATGGTCCGCTGATGATCACCGTCGGCGGCACAACTTCGGCCGTGACCGTCAAGGGAGAGGCGGCAAACGTTCCCTCATCCTCGGTCGCCGACGCCGTGATCGTATACGTGCCGGCGTTGGCATACACGTACGTCGCCGTGCTCAAGTTGCCGAAGAGCGTCTGGGGCGCGCTGCCGTCACCCCAGTTAATCGTCCAACTCGTGATCGGGTGATTCGATGGCTCTCCCGTTGCCGAAAGGCCTAGCGTGTAAGTCGCATCCTCGTTGACCGTCGACGGGCCGCTAATGGTCACCGTCGGAGGCACCACAAGCGCCGTCAGGGTCAGCGGCGCAGCGGCGAATGTTCCTTCGTCCTCGGTCGCCGACGCAGTGATTGTATAGGTGCCGGCGTCCGCATACACGTACGTCGCCGTGCTCGGGTTGCCCGAGATCGTCTGCGGCTGACTGCCGTCACCCCAATTGATCGTCCAGCTCGTGATCGGATGGTTGGACGGCTCGCCCGTGGCAGACAGGCCGAGTGTATAGGTCGCGTCCTCATTGACGGTCAACGACCCGCTGATGGAGACCGTCGGCGGCACCACCAGTGCTGTGACATTCAGCGGCGCAGCGGAGAACGTCCCTTCATCCTCAGTCGCCGAAGCCGTAATTGTGTACGGGCCCGCATTCGCGTAGACGTACGTCGCCGTGCTCGGGTTGCCGGAGATCGTCTGCGGCTGGCTGCCGTCACCCCAGTTGATCGTCCAGCTCGTGATCGGGTGATTCGATGGCTCTCCCGTTGCCGAGAGGCCCAGCGTGTAAGTCGCATCCTCGTTGACCGTCGACGGGCCGCTGATGGTGACCGTTGGCGGCACCACTTCGGCCGTCACAGTCAGCGGCGCAGCGGCAAACGTCCCCTCGTCCTCGGTGGCTGACGCGTTGATTGTGTAGTTGCCGGCATCGGCATAGACGTACGTCGCCGTGGACGGATTTCCCGAGATCGTCTGCGGCGCGCTCCCGTCACCCCAATTGATGGTCCAGCTGGTGATGGGATGGTTGGACGGCTCGCCCGTCGCCGAGAGATCAAGAGTGTAAGTCGCATCTTCGTTGACTGTGGAGGGACCGCTGATCGTCACCGTCGGTGGTACGACTTCGGCTGTCACCGTCAGCGGCGCAGCCGGGAATGTTCCTTCATCCTCGGACGCTGATGCGGTGATCGTGTACGTTCCTGCGTTGGCGTACACGTAGGTCGCTGTGTCCGGATTGCCGGAAATGGTCTGCGGCTGGCTGCCGTCTCCCCAGTTGATCGTCCAGCTCGTGATCGGATGATTGTCTGGCTCTCCCGTGGCTGAAAGATTGAGAGTGTAGGTGGCGTCTTCGTTGACTGTGGGATCGCCGCTGATCGTGACTGTGGGAGGCTGGACGACCACCGCGATGGTCAGCGGAGCGGCCGCGAAGGTCCCTTCGTCCTCGGTGGCGGACGCCGTGATCGTGTAGGTTCCCGCGTTGGCATACTCGTACGAAGCACTTGACGGATTGCCCGAGATCGTCTGCGGAGTGCTGCCGTCCCCCCAGTTGATCGTCCAGCTCGTGATCGGGTGATTGGACGGCTCCCCCGTCGCCGACAGGGTCAGCGGATAAGTCGTGTCCTCGCCCACAGAGGCCGGGCCGCTGATCGTGACGGTCGGCGGCACCACCAGCGCTGTGACGGTCAGGGGCGCAGCGGCGAACGTCCCTTCATCCTCGCTTGCCGACGCGGAAATCGTGTAGGTGCCGGCATCTGTATACACGTAGGTCGCCGTCCTGGGATTGCCGGCGATCGTCTGCGGTTGGCTGCCATCGCCCCAGTTGATGGTCCAGGTTGTGATCGGGTGATTCGAGGGCTCTCCCGTCGCAGAGAGGCCGAGCGTGTAGGTCGCCTCCTCGTTCACCGTGGAAGGACCACTGATGGTGACCGTCGGGGCCACGACCTGCACCGAGACATTGAGGGGACTGGCGGCGTAGCTCCCCTGGCTGTCGGTCACCGACGCATTGATCGTGTACGGTCCGGCATCCGCAAACACGTGCGTCACGCTGCTGGGATTACCGGACACAGTTTGTGCCGGGCTGCCATCCCCCCAGTTGATTGTCCAGGAATTAATCGGGAGCTGGTCGGGATTGGTGGTCGCCAGGTTGAGAGTGTAGATGGCGTCTTCGTTGACGGTGGGATTGCCGCTGATTGTGGGCCCCAGAGGAGCCGGCAACACGGTCACGGGAAGCGTGTTGGAGCTGTAGGTTCCGTTCTGATCGGTGGCCGTGGCGCTCACCGTATCGGTGTTGGGGCCCCCCGCAAAAGTGTGCGTGACTGATGAAGGATCTCCCTGAACGGTCTGGACATCACCGTCTCCCCAGGTGATCGTCCAGGATGAAATCGTGTCCGGATTGGGGTCGTATGAGGAAAGGCCCAGGACATAGGGAGTCAGATCGGGAACCGTGGCGCTCCCGAGATCACGAGCGTTGGAGCCACCGGAGTGACCGTCACCTCCAGCGTGTTGGTGGCGAATGTCCCGTCAGAGTTGGTCGCCGTGCCGCTGATCGGCACATCGCTCGCAGGACTCGTAAAGATGTGAGAAACGGTCGTCGGATCGCCGGAATAAGTCTGGACATCGCCGTCACCCCAATTGATCGTCCAGGAGGTAACGGGATTGGGATTCAGACTGGATGACGCCAGGCTCAACTCGTAGGTGGCCCCTTGGGCGATCGTCGAGGGCCCGGCAATCGTGGGGTCGAGCGGTGCATCGGTGACGGTGATCTCTTCGGTCGTGGTGCTCGTCGCACCGGCGATGTCGGTGACCGTCAAGCTGACGGGGTACTGCCCCGCCGTGGGGAAGGTATACGAGACGGTCGGACCAGTGGCGTCGCTCCCATCGGGGAGTACCCAGTTGTACGAATAAATCGATGCGACGTTGGTCGTCGAAGCCAGCCCATTGAAGGTCAGCGTCGAGCCGCCCGTGGTCGTGGTGCTGCCGGCGATCTCGGCTCCGGGACCCAGGTCGAAGGTCATGTTCAAAGTCGTGCTGCTCGTGACCCCATCGGCGTCCACCACCTGGAACGTGAATTGATGAGACCCTGCGGTCAGGTTCTGAGGGGAGTACTGGAATTGGGACCCCGAAATGTCGGAGCTGATGTCCTGGAATGCGCCTCCGTCCAGCTGCACGAGCAACTGCGTGACCGAGCCGGTCAAGGTGCCGTCGATCGTGGGGTCGGTGGTGATCCCGTCGGTGGTGTAGGCAGAATCCGTGGAGCCAGCCGGAGCTGTGTCATCGGCCAATTGGGCCGTGACGCCCGGGGCCTCGGTATCCCCCACGATCTGCACCGATGTGTTCGTGGTGTTGTCATTGTTGACCAGCCGCAGAACCAAGGTCCCCTGCGAGCCGGAAGCCAAAGAGGAGATATCGAGGTTAATTCGGCCGGTTGACGGATCGTATGTCGCGCCAGAACCGAATGCCGGAGACTGGCCGTCGGTAATGTTGAAGAACGCGTCGCGGCCGGTCGCGAAGGTGGGAATCAGCGAGTTGCCGTTGCCGTCGACAAAGGACGCCTCGAACGCGTCATTGATCTGTTGGGGGCTGTCGGTCGGATCGAAATCCAGATTCTGAATGCGGAAAGTCAACGTGCCAGGGTTTTGGGGGATCACCACGTTGTACGACGCGATGATGTCGAAGGAGTTCCCTTCGTGCATCAACAGCGTGTCGTTATCCAGAAAGACGGTCCCCATCCCGGTGGGAGAGCCGCCGTTCTGCGTGATGTTCCAGCCGTTGAGGCTGTCTGTGGGGACCGAAATCGTTGCGGGCGACTGCGGCTGCGCGGCATCTCGGATCTGACCGGGCGTGGACGAACTTGAACTTCCGGTCGAAGGCGAGCTGGTCGTCGTGGGCGAACTCGGCGTGGTCGTCGGTAAAGAGCCGATGGGTGCCACGACCCTCGGCAAGATCGCATTCGTGGCGTTTGTCGAAGTGGTGGCCGCCGGAGTGGTCGTAGTCACCGATTTCGCGGCACCACCTTTTGCCCCGCCCCCTTTGGCTGGCGCGGCACTGATAATCTTGCCGCCCCCGCCCCCGCCCCCGCCCGGCGCACTGCTGCCCGGACCGGAATCCTGTGCCGAATTATCGGCAGCCCCACCGCCTCCTCCAGCGGCCTCCCAGCCTGTGCCATTACCACCGCCTCCCTGGTTGTCGCTGTGGACCGGTGGGTTGTTGGTGCCGGAAGGTCCGAAATCAGGCGCTGCCTGCTGCTTTTTTCCAAGATTGTCCTGCGCGCTGAGCGTCGTGGGAACGTCTTGCGGCGGGAGTGAATCTTCGAGCGTCGGGAGAGAATTCTGTTGAGGAGTTGGCGCCGTTGGCGACGCAACTCCTGCGTCGGGCAGCATCACAGGCGGCCCTTTCGATTCCGGCGCACCCGCGGGAAGGGACGGCGTACGGCTCGGTCCTCCCGTGTTCCCCGTGCTGTTTGATGTGGCCTTGCTCGGCGCGATGCCGGGATCGCGATCGGATTGGAAGAGCTGGTTCAACGCGCCCGCGAGCGGATCGATGGCGCTCCCGAAGAGCGTGCCCGGCATGAGTCGAGGTTCGCACGCCTCGAGTGACTGCATCGGCTGCGTTTTGGGACCTTTCAGTCGCAGTCGCTTGCGGGGTCTTCGACCCAGCCAGTGGAACCGCAGGACCGATCGTCGCAGCGGCCGTCGTCTTGTTCGCCGCGAGGTTTTCCTTGAACGAAACCAGACCGGCCGTGCTCGAAACGCCCTCAACCAGCTCAGCAAGAGCATAGAGCCTCCATCGCGCGCAGCGTCACACACTCCGCGCATAGGAGGCGGTTTGTGTGGATACGGCAGCAACGGCATCTCACTCGCTTAAGCGCGCACAATCAGCGCGCAGCTCAAGCTATGATGTGCATTCCGCCGCAAAACGGTTTACGTCGAACTCGTTATGGCCCGTCGACGTGAGATGAAGTGGGACGTGAAGGGCCGCGAATCAAACGGAGCGGATCCACCACTCCAAGGTCGCATCCGATCTCTGCCACACCTTCGGAACCGGCGTCACTGAGAACGATAAAGAAACGAAAGCTGTCTAACAAAATCCGAAAACGCGAGAATTTGCAGCATTCGGTTCGCTTGATGTCCGTCGACCATGCGTGCTCCGTCAGTGCGGGCATTCGGTCCGTGGGAATCAGGCCATCTCGTCCCGTCGCAAACGCAGCAGCTTTGCAAAACGGAGAATTTCAGCGAACTGGCTTACGGGTAAACCCTAACAGATGGCATGTAAATTACAGGTTAAAAATCGAAAGTCAAATGGATTCCCAAAAATTTGCGCTTTCTTCGTGATTCATGCCTACTGGCTTACTTGGAATCGCGGCCTAGCGCGATACTCCTTAGACATGATCGCCCGCGCTCAGCAGCGTGGCGGCTGGCCCTCCGAGAGACCGCGCGAGCGCGTAGCCGTTGGGATCGCTGCCCGTGGCGTTGTAGCCGTACGTCTGGCCGAGAATCGCGAAGGTCGGCGGCGTGGAGGTGATCACCGGCGGACTGACGGGGCTGGTGATCGTATTCACGTTCACCGTGAACGACTGCGTGACGGTGTTGCCATGGGCGTCGGAGACCGTGAGCGTCACCGAGTTGGAACCGACCTGCGTGGCGGTTGGGGTCCAGGTGATCTGTCCCGTCGAGGTGATCGACATGCCGGCAGGCGCCGTCGGCAGGGCGTAGTTGAGCGCGGCGCCGTTGGCTTCACTGGCCGACACGAGATAGATGTATTCCGTTCCCAAGAGCACGCTGAGCGGAGGCTGCGAGCTGATCACCGGACCGGAGTTGACCGCCGGAGTGGTGACGTTGAGCGTATAGCTTTGAGTAATGGAAGCGCCGCGGTCATCGGGGGACTTTTTTGGCTTTTTTGGGGCGTGAAAAAAGGGGGAGTTTTTTGGGGTCCACCAAAAAAAAGTCCCGACGTGGATCGGTTCCCCACCACTCGGCTCGAGACGGCAGTCTCGCGAAACTCCGCTAGGAATTGAGCTTACGGCGAGTCGACGCAGCCCGAGCGGAATTTTCACGACTTGCGGTCGCCGACGGAGAGGGACTTTTTTTGGGTGGACACCAAAAAAGTCCTCCTCCGCTATGGGGGATGGAACAAACTCCTCCGCCCCCATGACGGACCCTGACAACTCCTGAGCCGTCGACGGAACGCGGCTCAGGCCGGAAATTTTCCGGCGAAGGCCAAAAAGCGTCCGGATTGATCTGGTTGAGGTGAACTCACCTAGGTATGATGTGGCTAGGAAGGAATTCCGGGGCATCTGGTGACTTTCAACTCACCCGGTTGACACAGCAATCGCGGAAGTTCTTTCCTGAACGAATCTTAAATTCGTTCGCCTGAAGCCAACGGTGGTGGCGTATCCGCGAGCCGCTTTGCGGGTGCTGGTTGCTTTGCTCGCACGCGAGAATCCAAGCGATCGGTGCCGGAAGTGTGTTATCGCCCCGCCCACTGAGAGCTGCCGTTGGCCCGAAACGCCGAACTCGGTCAGGCAAACTCCGCTTGGCAGACATGATTTGTGCCGACGGCTTTCGGTAAATGCAAGCGGCGTCGGTAAACATCTCAATGGGATTCGGGCGTCAAGCAGTTGGCGATGCGCTCCCTTTGCGCCGGGCCTTGGCCCTGAGTCCAGTCACATTTCCGGAGGACAGTATTCGCCTTTACCCAAGTTCACAATAACGAACCTGTCCCATTGTCCTTTCCTCCCCCCGATTGTGCACTTGTGCCGGCGACCCTGACACCCTTTCCGTCCCCAGGTGTTGTACCTGACACCGGCGGCCTGTAGAGTTATTGGGACGCACGGCTGACTCGCGCGGTAGCACAGGTGACGTTGGTGGTTCCTCCGACATGAGCATCTTGACCGATTACTTCATCGCTGACGCCCAACAGCTCGCGATCGTGTTCGCCGGGTGGCTGACGGTCGTCAATGAGCCAGTGATGCGAGAAGTGAAGAATCCGTTCACTGGGCAGACACAGCGGGTGAAGGAATGGCCGCCTGGAAAGCCTGTTAGCAACGCCGAACCGGCTTATTCGCCCGACTTGAGTAACGTTCCGAACGTGCAGTTGAAGAGTGTCGACCCGGTGAAGCTCGCAACGCTTAACAACATCTTGACCGGCATATCCGTGAGAGACGCACTGGACGCTCTCTTAAAACCAGCGCTGGTACACCGCAAGAACGAAGATATCGGTCTACACGAGCTGCCCACGCGGCTTACGACCGCGCTGCGCGCCTTGTCCGACGACGCCGTCGAGCTTGCCGCCACAAATTGGCAAGAAACCGAAGAAATGCAATCCGACCAATTTACATTACGCGACTGTCGAAATGTCTTGCAGTCGTTGCGCGGTTTGGCGCAAAACTGCAAAACATCGCAGCGAATGTATCTACTATGGACTCTCTAACGTGGGCTTGG
Source organism: uncultured Planctomycetaceae bacterium (assembly GCA_963752185.1). Lineage (GTDB taxonomy): Bacteria > Planctomycetota > Planctomycetia > Planctomycetales > Planctomycetaceae > DASPSM01. The sequence goes on from CAVVXK010000002.1 coordinate 1,105,682, forward strand.
ACCTTCTCGTCCGTCAGCACAGCCATGCGCTTCGCACAGGGCACGGGAAGATGTTAGCAACGAACGGCACTCCCGGTCGCTGATTCAGGCGGCGGAACTCCAGTTCGGCCCTTGGGTTGTTGGGCGCGGCATAGAGTTGGACGGTTTTCGGTCGGCGCTTCTCCGTGCCGCCGATCGGGGAATTGGTAAAGTCCGGCTTTCATCTCCGCCTGCCCTGGAACCCGCGCACTCAATCAGGCTCAGCGACACCGGCATCTTGGAGCATTCGCAAGTCCTTGACATAGTACTGGAACTTTCGATGCCGCTTTGGAGCGACCAACACTGTGCTCGGCTCATCCGTCTGTAACAAATCATGAATCGATATTTGGAACAGGCCTTCGTTAAACTGCAATTCTCGCCAGCGCCCCTCTAGTGCTTTTTGTCTTGTAACCACCATTTGTGTTTCAGGGTCGCGAACGATTAAATGCGCTGGCACGCCGCGGATGTCAAGCTCCTTGAACTTTCCTTGGCTGATGTCTAACGCCCAATCGACGTGGCGATAGTAGTCCGCGTTCGCCTCCTTGAACGCTCTGATTCGGCGATTTCGTTCGCCCTCGTCAATTAGGATCGATGGAAACACTTCGTTGCTCAGCATCAATCGGTCAATCTTACCGCGCAACACGACTCGCTTGAAAACCGCTCCGGACACCTGCAATAACTGTCCATTCGTATTCAACCCGTCAACCATTACATCTTCGACAATTGGACTGTAGACGGCGCATCCCCGTTGACTGCAATCGATTAACCTGATGTTGCGCACAGTTGATCGCGACCTGGGATCGTGCGTGACCGAAAGAGACAATCCCTCAAAATAGCATCGACGAAACTCGCAATCTGTGTGGACTGCGCCCGTGCATAGATCCGGACCTTCTCCCAATTCAAATGTCTCGTCTTCAAACGCGCACATGATTCATCCTACGATTCAAGGAAAGCCCGGCGGGCGCGCGTAAGTTATAATAGTCAGACGCGCACCGTATCCTGGTCGCGCACGATGCGCCGCACGCTGGGCCTTCGTGGTAATGTCGAAAATCATCCCTTTGAATACACCAAGCCCCTTGAAATCCGGGTTCTTTGGACCACCGGGGCAGACAAAGGGGACAGGCGCATTTTCCGAGTTGAGGCGTGCGTTCATCGGGGTTTTTGTGCCTGTTTGCGGGGGCGGCCGCGCGGGCGGAGAGTCGATTCCAGGCCGATTTTGTGGGCGATGCGTTCGGTCCACGCTTCGCCGCCGTACGGCCGGCCGCGGCGAATGCTGTGGCGGATCGCTTCCAGTTCCCCTTCGGTTTGCGGCTGGTTCACGTGCTGAGTCCAGCGCGCGGGCGCGGCAGGGGCCAGGCACTCAACGGAATGCGCACCTCGGAGGCGGGCCGCCGCGAGAGGCTGCACCACGGCCACTCCTCGGCCCGTTCAACCAGGCCCGCCCGCAGAGCGTTCCGCTCGACATACCGCGCGAGCGAGTAGAAATGGTCATCCGTGTCGACGGGGAAAGACTTGAAGCGACCCTGATACAGATGCCCGTACCCGACGCGGCGTTTGGCCCGCTGCCAGCGCTGCGTATGCCGATTGGTCGCCCGCTGCATGAAGGTGGAGAGTTGCCCATCGTCTTCTGGCCAGAGCACCAGATGCCAATGATTGGGCATCCAGCAATAGGCACAAATCCGCATGGGAGAGAGCGCCAGCGTTTCCAGAATGACGCGCTCCCAGGCGGCGTAATCGGCATCGGTTACAAACAGCCGCATCCGACCCACGCCACGATTCAGCACGTGGTAGACCATTCCACCCGGCGCGACTCTGGCTATGCGTGGCATGCCAGCAGGCTAACCGAGACACCCCTCCAAGTCAATAAATGCGCCTGTCCCCTTTTCTGCACTTCGAGATATGGCGCGCTTTCTAACGAGCGAGCGTCTCGACTCCGATTGAACGAGCAAATTCAATCGCAATCCGAATCGCGTCCTCGTTCGACACCAGCGGTTCAAGGGCCGTGTCAATCTCCTCGTGCTGCCACAGGTCTCGTTGCGCCTTCCTGCCACCGCGAAGGAAAACGGCACGGGTCCGATATTGATAAAATAGGTGGTGATCGACTGGCGCGGCGAGAACTAAAGCCTTGTCAGCCGACGGCGCGTTGTGCGACTTCTTTGAGCGCCGCCGATGGGTCGATAAGCCGATTCGAGTCCGAGCTGCTTGGCGATCTGTTTTCGCAGACGGAGCCACCGATCGGGCTACGCCGTTGCGCCTCTGGCGGAGCCACTCCAACGCACTTTCTGTCTCCGCCCGGTTCACCCATTCGAGCCGTTCGATTGCCGCGAATGGGCCAATCGGCCAACAGCGACTACTCCTCTTTCGTGCCGTGAACTCGCCGTCAAGGCAAGTCGGCCGCCTGCCGGAAAGACAACCGGATTAAGCGAACTTGATCTCGTGGCGCAGCGGGAGAAACATAAACTGACACGGCGGCCTTCCTTGGTCGAAGTGGAAGCTACCACCCAGGAAGTCCGCCGCGGCGAGAATCTTAGACCAGAGATGGACTGCCGCGAACCTCCAACTGACCCTCTTCCGCACTCATTCGAAGTCGACAAACGCGCGGGACCCCCGGCGCTTCGATGGCGGTTCGCGCACAAGACTGCGCGGAAAGGAGGGAGTGCCATTCGTTCCTGACACCTTTTCCGCTTTTTTTTCCACCGCTCCGCTCTGCATCCCAATAAACGCGCCTGCGTCCGCCTATTCTTCCAATATCGAACCGGTCCCGTTTTCCGTTTCCATTTTCACGCTGGTCGGGAGGGCTCTCGAAATAGTCTGGACCAATAACGCCACCTCATCCTCGTTGTAATACTTGCCCTTAATTCCTATTTCAACGCCACAACCACGAATGGTCAGTAGTCCATCTTTCCAGGAGGCCACTTCGACGCCGCTCCACTGTATCCTCTTGCATCGAATTGCTCCCCGCCAAATGATTCCCTCCGCGTCCGCCTCAATTGCGTGACGCCAAAGAAACACCGCCATCCAGAAGAGGTATACTGACGACAGCAAGAGCCATGTTGCGAGCATGAAGAAACCCATCAGCTTTGCTGAGTTTCGCTGGAACACACACAGGCTTAGAGCGCCGAGGCAGATCACAAACCCGACAACAACAACGGCAAAGTACAAGGTCGGATTACGATAACGCATGCGTAAGGGTCGATGCATTGTATGTCTGACACTTAAACGAAGTATCCTACCATTTGCCTATCAAGATGCCTAGCTCGCGACCGAGCCACCCTGGACCGCCTCCGATGATTAGCTGCTCAAAGGCCGCTTTGAGCGCTTCACGTAGCACGCTAGGGTTGTTGCCGATAGCAGCTTTAGCAACGTTGAGTTTCTTGGCGTCGAATCCTCCCCAAAAGCCAGACGTGAGGTATGACATACCCGCAGCAGTCAACGCATTGATCAGTATCGTAGATTGCGGGGTTGGATGCGGTGAGCCAATGTTCCCGATCTCGTCCGAAAATGCAGATAGTCCACCCGACATGAGCATTGCCACAAGAGGGCTGCCGCCGAAAGCTCCTGAAAACGATGCGCTGATTGCGCCGTTTGCTGCGCCTACCTCAAAATCCACGAAAAGATCATAGGGACCGGGGGTAGGCTGCTTCATCCAGTAGCACGCTAACCAGTCAATTGCCATTCCCGTCACGCCGCCGACAATCGCGGATATGGTCGTCTCCGCTACGGTTTCGGGGCCGCTAGCGAATGCAACCGCAAACGCGAGACCCGCCTCTGCCCCGATAAGGGCACCCCTAAAGAAGCCAAACCCGAAGGCATTCAGCCCTCCTCCCGTCCTCCATGCGTTGAGCCCGCCTAGCAAAAGTCCGTTTCCGACTGCCACAATCGAGATAGTAGCCAAAACGTCTGCAAGATCGCGCCCGCTTGGGTCATAACCGTTTACTGGGTCGCCCTGTGTATAGACGTAAGTGTTGTAGCTCTGCGGTCTACTTGGGTTACCGGCCGCCGGATCGAGGGTCGTAAAGTTACCAGTGCTCGAGTCGTAATAACGCGCTCGGAGGTATTGCAGTCCCGTAGGAGCGTCGGTCTGTTGACCGTTGTAGAGAAGCGACGTCGCAGCCGCAGCTACATTAAAGCCTATGGCGTTGCCGTAGGCGGCGTAATTGAAGACCTGCGGGACACCGGCAAGTGTTGCGACTGCCCCGGCCGGATTTATTAGCACTCGTACTGAGCCGCGAGCATCGAAGCCAAAAGTCAGGGTGCTCGGAGTCCCGGGTTGTCCGTTCGAGTACGGCGTTGTCGTCTGGCTGATTTGACGGAGGCCAATTGCGTATTCGGTGACTTGCTGGATCTGATTCGTCGTCGGGTCACTTTGGGTTGCTCGCAGGACTTGCGTGTAACCCGTCGGGTTGTTGGAGTCGTTGAGATACTCAGTGAGCGTCTGAGAAGTCCAATTGCCAGCAGTCGGGCCAATCTGCAGCACAGCAAAGGGGACAGGCGCATTTATCAAATGCGCCTGTCCCCCTTTTTCCGTCCGCACTCATTCCACGTAGGAAACTCGCGCGGCACCACCGCGCTTCGCTAGCAGTTCGCGCACAGAACTGCCCGAAACCTAGGGAAGTGCCATTCGTTTCTGATTATCTTTTCCTGCACCCAAGACTGTCGTGGGTCGACCTCCCGGCGCCACGTGCCAAACTCACCAAGACGATGCTTCCCTCAACAGTACGATCGAATCTCAAAATCCGGCGTTGCGACCACACGCTTATTCGCTCCAAAGCCGACAGTCGCGGACACATCATTATTGACATAAATCTCAGCTCGCTCCAGCGCGGTTCCAGAAATATATATCCAGGAAGCAGTTTGAAGTGCCGCAATACCAAACCTCAACATGTCGTTGTTGACCTCCCGAACCCGACCCAGCGCGCCACGCACGACCGTCCTATCAATGTCGCCCGCCACAATCATCGGACGCACCCGCCGACGCGCATAATATAGGAAAGCGGCCTCTGATTCTATCTGGACGGACCATGCTCTGGAGTTCTCAGCGTCCGAGCCATCCGCGTCAATGACCTCACAGTCGTTCATCTTCGGCGGCTTTTCAATTGTTATAGCAATCGCTCCGTTCGACCGACTAAACTGCCAAAGTTCCTCCCCAAGGTGTGCGCCGCGCGAACAAAAATAAGTCCTCGCGCTTGTCCTTCAAACAAGGCCTCTGGGCTGTAGGTCGACACCACCAGATCGGTACACCCATGCTTATCGAGCAGCGCGACAGCGCGCTGCCAGTATTCTTCATCCCGAGTAATGAAAGCTAGCATTAAAGCAGGGTAGTCTAGTCCCCATGGAATAATCGACCAAGAATTCTGATCTGCGACTTGTCGAGGATCGCGCTTGCTTAGCCTACTGATTCCTTGACCTGCACATGGGCCCCCTCGAATTTGCCATCTTCCAATCGGAACCAGCATCGAGCGCACCGTAGCTCGGAGTTCCGTCCACACATACTCCGGGCTTGATGCGTTTCCGTCACTATCAGCAAATGTCACATCGGGCAGATCATGTAGGAATCGTTTCACCCAGAGCAAGGTGCGAGGCCTGAGCAGTAATATCAACACACCCGCGTCTGTCATCGATCGGCCTTCCAGTAGTGGTCGTCAACCCATCGGTGTTTTCGAGTGAGCGGCATTTGGCACTTGATAATTCAGCTGTACGGTAGAGTCTACCCAGGCAAAAATGTCGTCGTCTGACGAGCCCTCATGGCGCCTCAGCGTTCCCCACGCAGGGTCCGCGTGAAACAAGGGAAGTAAAAGAAGGGAAGTAAAAGGGGACAGGCGCCTTTTCCTTGTTTAGGAGTGCGTTCATCGGGGTTTTGGTGTCTGTTTGCGGGGGCGGCCGCGGGGGCGGAGGGTCGATTCCAGGCCGATTTTGTGGGCGATGCGTTCCGTCCACGCTGCGCCGCCGTACGGCCGGCCGCGGCGAATGCTGCGGCGGATCGCTTCCAAGTCCCCTTCGGTCTCTGGCTGGTTCACGTGCTGAGTCCATCGCGCCGGGCGGGGCAGGGGCCAGGTACTCAACGGAATCCGCGCCTCGGAGGCGGGCCGCCGCGAGAGGCTGCACCACGGCCAATCTTCGGCCCGCTCGACCAGGCCGGCCCGCAGAGCGTTCCGCTCGACATACCGCACTAGCGAGTAGAAATGGTCATCCGACTCGACAGGGAAGGACTTGAAGCGGCCCTGGTACAGATGCCCGTATCCCACGCGGCGTTTGGCCCGCTGCCAGCGCTGCGTGTGCCGATTGGTCACCCGCTGCATGAACGTGGAGAGTTGGCCATCCTTTTCTGGCCAGAGCACTAGATGCCAATGATTGGGCATCCAGCAGTAGGCACAAATTCGCATGGGAGAGAGCGCCAGCGTTTCCAGAATGACGCGCTCCCAGGCGGCGTAATCGGCATCAGTTAGAAACAGCCGCATCCGCCCCACCCCACGATTCAGCACGTGGTACACCATTCCACCGGGCGCGACTCTGGCTATGCGCGGCATGCCAGCAAGCTAACCGAGACACTCCCCGAGGTCAACAAAGGCGCCTGTCCCCTTTTTCTGCCCCCCCTTTTTTCTGCCCGCTGGCTAAGTCTTACCTCATGCGACTCTCCCGTGCGCCGGGATTCGCAACTCTCCTCCAGCTTGTGCCGGCGCACCCTGACGCCTTTCCCGACTGTTTTTCCTCAATTCAGGACGCGAACAATAGTGCCCACGGGCGCGTTCGGTTGAACCAGCCTTCGCGACCGAAACCTTTTCCGCCACCCCCTATACTTTACTACGCTCGGTCCCGAACGCACGACCACGAAATCGCCCACGCGGGTATCAGTAATAACGGATCTGCCTAAGTCTGCAATTTGTCCACTGGCAATGAGAGCTTTCAACGCGTCATCATCGTCCGACCAGTCATCATGCTCGGCATCGTCGACTAATGCCGCGACCATGTATTCACCCTCGGTCGGCAACCGATAGCCAGACCATTGGCAGAATTCTGTCGCGTCGTCGTGGCTCAGAAACTCTGCCTGTTGCAGTCCCCGAATCTCAGGCCGCATTACCTCGAGAAAGACGTTAGCGTTAAATGTATTTCCGTTCCCTATGCGCTCGGCGGAAGTCACGTAGCCTGTAGCAGCAATGAACTCCCTCATCTCGTCCACCGTGACGGGTCTATTGACGATTGTGAAGTCCGATACACATTCACTGCGGTCGTCCTCGTATGTGACAGTCCGACCCGCCAGTCGCAAATGTACTGGGCCTTCGACCCACGCGCCTTCACCGACTCGGACTCGGGTAAACTGCGGAAATTGCCCACCAACCGACGTCAGGAAGTCATCAGTACATGCCGCACACAGCCTCTGCACAGCCACGAAGACTGAATTGTGCACGGACACCACGTCGAGCATCTCGAACCGACACCCGCGCTTACACTGTCGAGAACGAAACCAGTCTCGGACAAAACGCTTCAGCGACTTAGTCAAGAGAAGATGCGACGTCCCGGTACTGAATTCAAGCATCAGCGGGTCGTATTTTATTACATCCAGTCTTTCGACGATCATAGCCGGTCTTCCATCAGCAATTGTCACAGGCCCAGAAGCAAGCCGATCATTGGCATCAAACCCAGTTCAATCGCAGCAACCGCCAAAACAAGAGCCAAGCCGCCTCCCACGACCCAAGCAGGAGGTCGCTGCGGACCCCAGTTTGGCAGCAGCTGTGGGATCTGCACTTGGTTCAGCTTGAAATTCGCCCATATCTTTGACCCAGCCATTGCACCGAGAAATCCAAGCCCAGGTGCCACCACCCATTTCGGATCGATGTGAAAGACCGGTTTGAGCGCATAAAACACGAGGCCCTTGGTTGAAACACCCGTCGGTTGCAGTCTTTTAAATCGCGGCGCATACAATGTAACGCTATACACTGTCGTAAGATCTTTACCGATGATACCTCCTAATAGCTCTCCATCGGTCGCCACATCGTCAAAGTCTCCGCGGGTTATCCCTAGTGGACGAAGGGCGCGTGCGTATGCCCTCATTTGCGCTCCCACTGCCCGCTGCCGCTGTTGTGTGAACCAGCCTGCATTTGGACCACCTTGGACTGTGATTGGCTTGAGCTCCCAGAAGTGAGTCGAACCAACAGCGTCCGGCGTTAGAAGGCCGTTTCCCCAATATGAGAACTTGTCTGGAAAGAGCACGCGTAAGGGCATGTCTGCTATTGTAACGCCTGTTTGTGCTCTCATGGCCGGAACCATCATGTATAGGGCGAAGAGGAAATGAGCTTCCATTCCAGTAAACCAATTGTACTCGCTGGCATCCTCACCAGAAGGGTCGAAGCGATTGACCGGATCGCCTTGGGTATAAAGATACTTATTATAGCTGATAGGGCTGTCCGAGTCGCCCGTATATGGATCGAGACTGGTGAAGTTGCCCGATGCAGTATCGTAGTAGCGAGCCCGTAGGTATTGGAGCCCGGTCGCAGCGTCGGTCTGCTGGCCATTGTACAAAAGGGTCGTGGCGGCCGCCGCAACGTTGAACCCGATCGCATTGCCGTACGCGTCGTAATTAAATAGCTGCCGGACGCCCCCTACGGTCGCAATGGCGCCAGCGGTGTTCAGAAGAACTCTTACGGACCCGGAGCCGTCGTAGCCGAATTGCAAAGTCGTTGGGGTTCCTGGCTGGCCACCCGTGTACGGTGTCGTCGTTTGGTTGATCTGGCCCAAGCCAATCGCGTATTCGGTGACTTGCTGGACCTGATTCGTCGTCAGGTCGCTTTGGGTTACGCGTAGAACCTGCGTATATCCCGTCTGGTTATTGGAGTCGTTGAGATATTCCGTGAGCGTCTCGGAAGTCCAGTTGCCGGCGGTTGGGCCGATCTGATCGAGAGCGGAGACACGGTTGCCGTCTGTGTCGTAGCCGTAGGTCAACTGCTCGACCTGCGAGACGGTGCCGTTCGCGTACGCCGTGACAGTGGCGCCCGACATCTGCCCTTGCAGGTTATACTGGTACGCCTGCGAGGACTGGACTGTTCCGCCGCTGTTTGGCGCGCCGGAAGTAACCGCTTCGCTGAGTTGCTCGGTGTTGTCGTACGTGTAGTCGGTCGTCGTGGTCGTTGGCGTGCCACCCGTGCCAATGACAGTCGTGTCGACCTCTTGCTGCAGCCGATCGTTAAAGTCATACGTGTCGGCCATGGTTTCGGTGGTCGTTTGCGCGGGGGTTACCGCAGTGTTGTACTCGGTGAGCACCTGGCCCACCTTGTTGCTGTCAGGGTCGTAGGTGTATTCGTCGGTAAAACTCTCCCATCGCTGGACGTTGCTCGGGAGACTGGCGTCGTTGCCCAAGATCGTGTCGGCATCAGTCACGAAGGCCTCGTCAATCAGCCGGTCGAGCGCGTCGTAGGTGTAGGAAATCGTGTTGGTGATTTCGACCGGCTGGTCGTTATTGGTGAACCAGAGCTTATCCGTTTCGGTCGCCTTCAGGCCATCCGGGCGGTAGGAATACAGGTATTCGGCAATCGCTGCGTTGCCGGGTCCGGTCTCGGTCTCTTCCGTCAATTCGTTCATGTTGTTGTAGGTGTATTGGTCGACGACGCCGTTGGGATCGGTCTGCTGAATCAGTTTGCCTTCGAGGTCGTACTCGTAGCTGGTCGTCTGGTACGGCGAGAGGTTAACGCCGTTTTGCTCCGTGACTTGGACCTCGGAGAGCTGTCCGAGCTGGTTGTACGTGTAGGTCGTGGTGGATGTCGGGTCACTCGCGTTGCCGATCATCGTCGAGGCCAAACGACCATAGACATCGTAGGTGTAGCTGACGGTACCTTGCGGCGACGTCACCGAGAGAACGTTGGCCCGCGAGTCGTAGGTCGTCGTGGTGGTCGAGGTTACGCCGCTGGAGCCGGACCCCACCGTGTCCTGTGCCTCGACCTGGTTGCCGAACGCATCGTACGTGTAGTTGATGGTTTCGCTCGGAGTGCCCTGTCCGTTGTCGTAGGCCGCGATGCTGGGGTAGAGCAGGGTCTGAGCGAGGTTGCCGGTATTCGGATCGTAAACGCTCTGTGTGACGTTGCCTTCAAACGAAAAAGCCAGCGTTTGCCGATTCTGGTCGTCGTATTGGAAGGATTCCGTCTGGCCGAGCGGCAAAGTGCGGGAGAGTTCATTTCCCTGGGCGTCGTAAGTGAATGTTGTCATGCCCCCGTTGGGATCGGTCAGGCTCGTTTGGTTTCCGTTGGCGTCGTAGCCGTACTGATACGTGGGATTGGCGCGTTGGTTCGTTGCGGGATTAGTGACGGCGGGCAATATAACGCCGATGAGCCGGTTCTCGTCGTCATATTGATACTGCGTCGTCTGGCCCATCTGATCGGTGGACGATGTCCTGTTTCCGTAACTGTCGTAAGCGGCGCTCATCGACGAGTCGTCCGGATAAATTGTTTTGACCAGGTTGCCGAACTGGTCGTACTCGTATTGAGTAAGCTGCTCCTGCGAGCGGTCAATTTGTGTTGATCCATCGGGAAGGACGAACTCGTAAATGTTCGTCGCCTGCGAAGACGTATTGCCATAGGCGTCGTAGGCCGTCTCCGTGCGGAGACTCACCAGCGTGTCCGCCGGATCCCCGGCAGGGATGCCCAATCCAACACTTCCGGGTGCAACGGGTTGCCCAATCGTCGCCGTTTGCTGCCCGAGAGAATTGTACTCGTACTGGGTCACTTGGCCGTCGGCGGCGACGCTCTCCGTTGCTTGGCCGACCGAGTTGTAGACCGTCTTTGTTGCATAAAGCTGAGTCCCCCAGTTCGTGACCTCGCTGACCACGGGAACGTTTCCCGGATCGGTCGTCGGGTCGACCGGCTGGCCCGTGTTTGGATTGACGAGCGACACGGTCACGCCTTGCAACCGGATCGTTTGCACCGTGCGGCCGAGCGAATCGTAGATCGTCTCTGTCGCATCGAACTGGGAAGAACCCTCCTGGTACTGATCGGTCGTCAATTCGACCTGCCCCTGCGCGTTATAGACGGTCTGGGTTACGAGCCAGACCGTTTGCCCGTTCTGATCGACGGACTGCGTGCGGGAGTCGATGACGCGGCCGTCGGTGTCGTAGGTGGTGATCGTCTGATGACCGTACTGGTCCGTCGAGCTGATTTCGCGGCCTTGGTCGTCGTACGTGCTTGCCGAACTGGTTATGACCGTCCCAGGCGACGTGAGGGTCGATGTGATCTCGTTCCCAGATCCAGCTAACGTAATCACCATGCCACTGACTGACTGCGTCTCGATCACATCGCCTAGGGCGTCGTACGTCGTTAGCGTTCCAGTGATCGGAGCAGTGGTGCCTTCAACGAAAGGGTCCGTCTGTGCGATTAGCCTGTCATCCGCGTCATAAACACTGAGAGTAACTAACGAGACAGCACTCCCACTCGAGTCAACTGACTGCTGGATCGATTCGACGACGTTCCCGCGAATGTCGTACACGTTTTGGGTCACGTCGCCGTTGGGTGCAGTCGTCGAGGCAACTTTTCCGGCCGGAGTATACGTTGTAGTGGTCGTGTGGCCGTTGTCGTCCGTCTCACTGATGACATTGCCGGCGGCGTCGTAGGCCGTGCTTGTTGTGACCGCAAGTACATCAAGCGGATTGCTCGGGTTAACCCAGTTATACGAACTGCTGGTCACGCGACCGTCCGCGTCATACCCGTAGCTCGCGACAACGCCTCTTGGGCTGATTTCGTTGGTAATGTTGCCGGCCGAGTTGTAGCTGTACGTCGTGACATTGCCCTGTGGATCCGTCATTTCAATCGGATCGCCTTGGCTATCGTACTGGTAGCGGGTGATCGCTCGGCCAGGAGCGGTGCTGCTTACCAGGTTGCCATTTTGGTCGTAATTGTAGCTAGTAACGTTGCCGAGTGTGTCAGTTTGGCTCAATTGCTGACCGAATTGATTGTAAGTGCTCGACGTTGTCGTGCCGTCTGGATACGTGACACTGATTTGGTCCCCGTACTGATCGTAGGTGTACGTGCTTGTGAGATCGCCTTCGCCCGTGACCTCAGTTGTCGACAGGAGATCGTCGGTCGAGTCGTACGTGTTGAGTGTCACGCCGCCCGCAGCATTGACGACTTCGATCGGATTGCCGTCGGTGTCATAGTACGTTGTGGTCGGATAGCCCGAGGCGTCGTAGATCGTCTGCGATCTAGTGCCCACGTTGTAATTTGCATTTTGGGTGTCGCCGTTGGCCTCTGTGATAGAACTCACTCGTCCGCCATAGTAGTCAAAGGCGGCGGCTTGGACACCGTTCGGGGCGATGATCGACTGCAGGTAGTGGGCTGGCGCGGCCGGATTTGGCGCTATCGGATCGTCGTAGTAGGTGAACTGCGTGGTGTTGCTGTCGGCGTCGGTGAAGGCGACCAGGTTGCCCTGGTCGTCGTATTGGTAACTGACCGTCTGGCCGCCGGAGCTGGTGATCGACGTGATGCGGCCGGCTGCGTCCCGGGTGAAGGTGACGCTGGGTCCGGACGAGCTTTGGATGCCGTCGTCGTTGAAGGTGAGCGTGTTGCCCACTCGGTCGGCGATCGAGACGAGATCCCCAGTGTTGCCGTCGATGGTGAGGACCGTGCCGTTGTGTAACTGGAGCAGGTAGCCGCCGCCGAATTCGGGGAGGGCGGGGTTGTAGCTGTCGCCCGTCTCGAGGTTGACCCATTCGTTGCCTACCGGTTGCAGGCTGACTTCGTCGGCGAGGATCGTGTCCTTGGTGCCGGCGTCGGGGACGAAGTAGGGCTGGTAGTCGACCGGCATGCCGAGCATCGTTTCGCCGGGGATGGCTTCAAACGTGAAGGCATCCCGGGTTCCATCGGGCAGCGTGATAATCACGCGGTCGCCGTCCTCCATGGGGACGTAGTCGCCGAAGTCGGAGAGGTCGTTGTCCTGGTGGATGACCTGAACTTTGGTGTTGGAGAGACCGAGGGTCCAGCCGTAGCCAAAGTCTCCCTGGGCGTTGGCGTTCAGGCTCGAGTAATTGCGGTTGATCGTGATTGCGATGCCGGCCGCCTGCACGGTCATGTCGGTGAAGGACAAATTGAGCGCGCCCAGTTTCAAGTTGCCGCTGATCGTTAGCGACACAGTTGAGGTGGTCGTGAGGCCGCCGGCGTTGGTGGCGGTGAGGGTGAGGTCGTAGGCGCCGTTGGCGAGTAAAGTCGTGTCGAGGGTGCCGAGGGTGCCATTTGTGATTGGGGCTGTGCCGCTGGCGATCACCGTCGGCGGGCCGTCGGACGTGAGGGCGGGGTCGGAGCTGGGGAGTTCGCCGGTGCTGTCGGGAGAAATCGTGAGGCTCCAGGAGACGAGTGAGTTTTGCGGGTCGCTCACCGTGCCGATTACCGGGACAGGGGCGGTGAGGTTCGTGCCGTCGGATGGGGACGAGATCGTCGCCACCGGGGCCTCGGTCACGCTGGGGTCGACTACGAAGATCGTGGTGTTGGCGGTCCCCACGTTGCCCGCCGCGTCGCTCGCCGTGGCCGCGAGGGTGACCGGGCCGGCGGTGTTGAAGCTGAGCGTGGCGGTGCCGCTGGTGCCGAAGGTGCCGGGGAGCAGGGTGACGTTGGTTCCGTTGGCGGTGAGGGAGAGGGCGGTGACGCCCACGTTGTCGGTTGCTGCGACCAGGACCGTGAAGCTTTCGCCCAGGTTGACTTGCTGGAGGGGGTCGGTCTCGATCATGACCGTCGGGGCCTGGGTGTCGGCCACGACATCGAGCTCGTAGGTCTGCGGCGTCACCAGGCCGCCGGCGCTCGTCACATCGACCGTCACCGCGTGCTCGCCGATGTCGGCAATGTCGGTCTTCCAGGTGATTCGTCCCAGGCTGTCGATCGTCATGCCGGCTGGGGCCCCCACTCCTGAAGTTGGCGCCAGGCTGTAGGAGACCGTGTCGCCGTTGCCGTCGACCGTGAGGTCGTATGCGTAGGTCAGGCCCGCCGTGATGGTCGTCACCGGGGTCGACGTGATCGTGGGGGGCAGGTTGGTATGGACAGTTAGCGTGTAATTGAGCGTGGCCGAGAGGCCCGACGTGTCGGTGGCCACGACCGTCACCGTGCCGCTGCCGACGCCTGCGGGCAGCCACTGGATCAGGCCCGTGTTCGGGTCGATGGACATGCCATCGGGGTAATTGGTGAGCGAGAAGGTGATCGCTTCGCCTTGCGGATCCTGCGCGGTGATCGGCTGAATGTAGGCGACGCCGTCGATGGCCGAGGTCACGGGCTGAGTGGTGATCACCGGCGGCTCTGTGGCCGGGGCGAGCGTGACGTCGATCGGAAAGCTCTGCTGCATTCCCTGGCCCAAAACGTCGGTCACTTGCACCGTGACGGGGAAGCTGCCGAAGTCGGTGGGGGTCCACGTCACGAGACCCGTCGTGGGATTGATTGACATCCCGGCTGGCAGGCTGGCATGAGTGATCGAAGCGCCGCGGTCATCGGGGGACTTTTTTGGCTTTTTTGGGCGCTGAAAAAAGGGGGAGTTTTTTGGGGTCCACCCAAAAAAAGTCCCGACGCGGATCCGTTCCCGAGCACCCGGCTCGAGACGGGCATTTCGCGAAACGCCGCTGCGACTTGAGCTTACGGCGAGCCGACGCAGCCCGAGCGGAATTTTCAAGATTTGCGGTCGTTGGCGGAGTGGGACTTTTTTTGGGTGGACACCAAAAAAGTCCTCCTCCCCGATGGGGGATGCAACAAACTCCTCCTCCCCCATGACGGAGACAAAACTGTTCTGAGCCATCGACGGAACGCGGCTCAGGCCGGAAAATTTCCGGCAAAGGCAAAAAAACGCGCGGATTGATCTGGTTGAGGTGAACTCACCTAGGTAGGATGTGGCTAGGAAGGAATTCCGGGGCATCTGGTGACTTTCAACTCACCCGGCCGACACAGCGGTCGCGGAAGTTCTTTCCTGAACGAATATTAAATTCGTTCGCCTGAATCCAACGGCAGTGGCGTATCCGCGAGCCGCTTTGCGGGTGCCGGTTGCTTTCCTCGCACGCGAGAAATCGAGCGACCGGTGCCGGAAGTGTGTTATCGCCCCGCCCACTGAGAGCTGCCGTTGGCCCGAAACGCCGAACTCGGTCAGGCAAACTCCGCTCGGCGCTTTTGTCGGCGCCGACTGCTGCGTCGAATGCGGCCAGCGTCGGCAAGCCGTCCCGAAGGGATCGGGCGTCAAACGGTCGGCCATGTTCTCCGCGACGCGGAGCCTTGAGCCGAGTCCACTTTTTCACCTCCTCGGAGATTCACGATACGCGCCACGCCGCCGACTTGCCCGAAGCAAAACACGGCTGTGCTGACGGACGAGAAAGCGAATACGTGGCGGACCTGTTCCGTTTTCCGCTCGGTTCTGACAGCTTTTCCGCTTCAGTTCCCAAACACCACAAGGTCGGTACCGCGCTCTTGGGCGGTTTCTAACCAGACTCGTAAATCGTCGCGCGCGTCGGCCACCCAGTTGTCCAAGTCCGCGTCCTCTCTGTCGGGGCGCGCGAGTCCTTCCTCGATCTCCTGGAGAGTCAGATAGCTGATCCATGGCGGGCCCCCTTTGTCCGGCGGCAGTGGGACCGGGAGACGCGGCTCCTTCAGCCCTTCGCAGACGCCACCGCCCATACCGGCCTCTAGCGCCTCGTAGATGCCCAACAATTGCACGTCCTCGAAAAATGGAGACTCGATCGGCACTCCGCGGACCGCGCAAATCATTTCCAGCAGTCTTCCTTGAGTGTCGGACTTGAGCAGCGCGATTAACTCCTCCCTTGTGGACGGGCCCGAATCCGGAGCGCCCCGGTCGAATTGTCGCCTCAAGTGGTTCAAGCGTTCGCGGATGTCGTCGACCAAGCCCGCCGGTGGATTGTCCACGATCGAACGAAGATCGCCGAGCTTGATGCAGTAGCCACGGAAAGATCCACTCACGACAGTTCCCTGAAATGTGCGGTATGGTACCAGATTGGCTAGGGCCGGGCGATCATGATCATCAGTTCCTGAGGAAGCTTGATTTCGCCGAGGCCGCGCCGCCGGGCCAGATGCCAAAGAACCGTCCCATCGGGGGAAATGCCGTCGCGGACGAGACGCTCGCCTGGGTCTCGCCCAAGGCCAATCTCCCGTTGACGGTAGAATTTCAGGTAGTCGGCCAGCGTCTTCGCCAATTGGTCGGGCTCGCCCGCGAACAACGCGTCTGCAGCGAGGGCCAGCAACTTGGGTCGTTGTCGCGAATGCCGGGAAATCAAATCCCGGCGGTCATCGACTTCGGAGCCCGACTCGCCGCGCAGCCGCATAGCCAGCCAGATCTGGTAGCCATTGTCTTCGGCAGTGAGGTTTTCACCCTTTCCCTCGTCGTCGTTCAAGTCCGGCCCCGGCCATTCGAGCAAGCGGTCCGCGGACTTCCAGTCACTTAACGAGAGGGCCGTCATCAGCGCAGCGCGGTAATAGCTGATCCACTTCAGCTTGGCACGCGCCTGCTTGCGGTTGAACACCTTGCCGCCGAAGTAACGAACCTTTGCCCTCCAGGGGCCGAAGAAGTAGTACAGGTCGGCTGCGACAAGCTGCCGACCGGCCTCGCGCCAATCCCGTAGGACAGGGTGTTCGATCGTGTAGCCCAGGGCTCCCATTGCGAACGTACGCGACGCAATGAGGTGGACGGTACCAACATACTGCTCCACAACCAGGAAGTTGAACACCTCTTCGGGTGAGTGGGGAGGAGAGCTCCAGCCCTTAAACATCAAGATCACTTCTTCTGCTCTTCCGTCGACATCCTGCTGGACAAAGCCTAGCGCCTTCCACGGAGAAGTTTGACGGGTTTGTTCGGCCACTGATCACCCCATGTACGGGTTGTCCCAGAAGATTGGGGGCAGACAAAGGGGGGCAGACAAAGGGGACAGGCCCGTTTTCCTCGGCCCCGTTTTCCTCTGCCATTCCGCCTCGATCGAGACTGGTCTTGCGCGAAAGCAACACCCGGGCCGAACGCTATTGCACCGGTCCCGTTTTACGGCTTCCCGTTTTCCGGCTTGGATCCTCTATCGTCTCCCGACCTCCGGTCAAACAGTGCGACCCAGATCACAATCGAGCCGATCGCGATGGGGAACAATCCGAGGTAAGGCCCGGGTGTAAGATATGTCCGCTCGTCTTCCCATTTGTTCCCCGGACCCATCGCACCAAGAATCAACAATGGCGACGCGATCAAAAGCACGCCGAACAACACGATCACTACACCTACCGTCGCACCAACGATTCGCGCAGCCGGCGTTCTGTACCCTCTTTCGTGCGTATCGCTCATGCCATCATTGTACCCACTCAAGGTCGGCCACCGCAGAAAGATGATTTCGGAGCTCAATACACGGCCCGGCTGTGCCTCTGTGAACGCTTCGCCTGGACAGTTGCCCGTCCCGACGCATCACTCGAGGCCGAGGCGACTGGCTAGGTCTTACCTCGTGCGACCCTTGCATTCGCGACTCTCCTCCGGCTTATGCCGGCGCACCCTGACACCTTTTTCCCGGTCCCGCTGGACCACTACACCTCCGTAGGGAGTCGTCCTTCTCCAGGTCAGTGAACCTCCGATTTGCCGTTAAGCGAGAGCGCGTCGATAAAAGTTTCAATATCCGGAGCCACCAGGATCCATCGGCAGTATCCATCATCGAAAGGCATAAAGTATACCACGGCGGGCCTGTCCAGCGAACGACGGTAGTCCAATGCAATCATCGCATCCGGCTGCATCTCCCCGATGAGCAATGAGCGACGGGGATCAAGATCCCCCGGTTCGCAGACGTTGTCGGCCCGCCCAAGATAAATTGGATCGGATTCACAATACCAGTCGGCGTTCTCAATCTTTATCTGGGACGCGCTATAGAGCTCCGGCCGCACAATCTCAGAGGCCGGAAACAACCTAGACCAACGCCCAATATCGCTTGGAGCGGCCCATTTGCCGCTTTCAATTGCCAAGAGAAGTTCGCTGGGCAGCTGAAGGTCGTTAATACGAAAGATGTTTTCACTCATTTTGACCGCACGATCCGTCCTGTCGACTTCGCGATCGCCTCCACGGGAAGGAAAACGGGACAGGTCCGATATTGATAAAATGGGTAGTTATCGACTCGGGCGGCGAGAACTACGGACTGTCAGCGACGTGACGTTGTGCGACTTTCGGCGGGCGGCCGATCGGTCGATAAGCGGATTCGAGTCCGAGCCGTTTGGCGATCTGTTTTTGCCAGAGGGGTCCACCGAACGGGCGGCCCCGTTGCACGCTCTTGCGGAGCGACTCCAACTCTTTTTCTGTCTCCGCCTGGTTCACCCATTCGAGCCAGTTCGATTGCCGGCCGATGGGCCAATCGGCCAGCAGCGACCGCTCTTCTTTCGTGCCGTGAACTCGCCGCCAGAGGCTCGACCAACGCCACTCCTCGGCTCGCAGCACCAAATTGGCTCTGAGAGCGTTGCGCTCGACGTAGCGGGCCACCGTCCAGAAATGCTCGTCGCTTTGGACGGGGAACGATTTGTAACGGCCCTGATAGACGTGGCCTAATCCGACGTCATGCCGATGCTCTTGCCAACGGCGGACGTGCGTGATCGTCAGCCGTTGCATGAAGGCCGCCAGATCGCCGTCGTGTTGGGGCCACAGCAGCAAATGCCAATGGTTCGGCATTAGCAAATAGGCACAGATGCGGATTGGCGTCTCTTCACACGTTTCTTCGAGAACCCGCTCGAACGCCTGGAAGTCTGCCGCCTTCTCAAACAGTTGCATCCGACCCACACCGCGATTCAGCACGTGGAACACCATCCCACCCGGCGCAACTCGTGCTGTTCTTGGCATGCTTGCGGAGATTAAGCCAGTTTACCTATCCTGTCAATATCGGACCTGTCCCGTTTTCTGATCCCTGAGAGCGTTGCGCTCGACGTAGCGGGCCACCGTCCAGAAATGCTCGTCGCTTTGGACGGGGAACGATTTGTAACGGCCCTGATAGACGTGGCCTAATCCGACGTCATGCCGATGCTCTTGCCAACGGCGGACGTGCGTGATCGTCAGCCGTTGCATGAAGGCCGCCAGATCGCCGTCGTGTTGGGGCCACAGCAGCAAATGCCAATGGTTCGGCATTAGCAAATAGGCACAGATGCGGATTGGCGTCTCTTCACACGTTTCTTCGAGAACCCGCTCGAACGCCTGGAAGTCTGCCGCCTTCTCAAACAGTTGCATCCGACCCACACCGCGATTCAGCACGTGGAACACCATCCCACCCGGCGCAACTCGTGCTGTTCTTGGCATGCTTGCGGAGATTAAGCCAGCTTACCTATCCTGTCAATATCGGACCTGTCCCGTTTTCTGATCGCCCCACGATTCGGCACGTGATACACCATTCCACCGGGGGCGACTCTGGCTATGCGCGGCATGCCAGCAAGCTAACCGACACACTCCCCGAGGTCAATAAATGCGCCTGTCCCCTTTTTCCCCCCCTAAAAAGGATCCTGACACCGTTCCCCACCTCTTGCGTTCGCCGAAAAGAACCAAGATCCCCGCTACATGAGTGGGACGCTCTGCGAACTCCGCAATAACTCCTCGTACTCGCGCTGCATTTCGTCATAGCGGTGCGCCGGCGGCCTGCCAGGCGCCAGGTCGATCCATCTCAGGGGACGGCGGCCGGCCATTCCCCAGCTCAGAATGGCCAGAATAAGGGAATTGAGCGTGTGTTCTCCGGAACGGCTCGCGTCCATGCTGAAAGTCGCGTCCTTCCCGAGGTATTGCAGCAACTGTGACAGAGACGACACGCCGACTTCGCCAAGAGCTCCTTTTGACCCGATCGTTGCAAACCAGCGCTTCAGCGCCTCGGCCAACTCCTCCGGAACCCCACGTGCGAATTTCCGGTGGAGTTGGATCCACACGCGTACTTCGCTGATGTCATATTCCCTTTCCCAAATCGACGTCAATCCACCGGGCACTACCATCACATGCATTTCCTCATACTTTCCCACAAGCGCGCCATACCAACCGGGATAGCTGATAACGTATTCGCGCTGACCAAATGGCGCCAATGGACGCAGCCACGTCATTGGCTCCCACCCCTCGGTCTGGCGGATGATCGAACGGGCCTGACGGTAGAAATCACAATCGGTCCTAGTCAGAACCGATCCATCCGGGTAGAAGCGAAGCGTCGGCTCTGAGAACGCAACATCGGCCGCTCGAAGGAGGTCGACCAACGGCCGCATGAAGATCCCCCAAAGCTGAGGTTGCATTGCTATGGTTGTCCTTCCATCGTTTCCATTCGCGCCAATTTCACAGCGACGATGCTTTTAAGCTGTATGCGCTCGCCACCTCCCTTTGACCTAGCGGCAATCCGCCGCCAGGTCCACTCAACCAAGCAGCGTTCCTATTGAGGAAGGAAAACGGGACAGGTCCGATATTGATAAAATGGGTAGTTATCGACTCGGGCGGCGAGAACTACGGACTGTCAGCGACGTGACGTTGTGCGACTTTCGGCGGGCGGCCGATCGGTCGATAAGCGGATTCGAGTCCGAGCCGTTTGGCGATCTGTTTTTGCCAGAGGGGTCCACCGAACGGGCGGCCCCGTTGCACGCTCTTGCGGAGCGACTCCAACTCTTTTTCTGTCTCCGCCTGGTTCACCCATTCGAGCCAGTTCGATTGCCGGCCGATGGGCCAATCGGCCAGCAGCGACCGCTCTTCTTTCGTGCCGTGAACTCGCCGCCAGAGGCTCGACCAACGCCACTCCTCGGCTCGCAGCACCAAATTGGCTCTGAGAGCGTTGCGCTCGACGTAGCGGGCCACCGTCCAGAAATGCTCGTCGCTTTGGACGGGGAACGATTTGTAACGGCCCTGATAGACGTGGCCTAATCCGACGTCATGCCGATGCTCTTGCCAACGGCGGACGTGCGTGATCGTCAGCCGTTGCATGAAGGCCGCCAGATCGCCGTCGTGTTGGGGCCACAGCAGCAAATGCCAATGGTTCGGCATTAGCAAATAGGCACAGATGCGGATTGGCGTCTCTTCACACGTTTCTTCGAGAACCCGCTCGAACGCCTGGAAGTCTGCCGCCTTCTCAAACAGTTGCATCCGACCCACACCGCGATTCAGCACGTGGAACACCATCCCACCCGGCGCAACTCGTGCTGTTCTTGGCATGCTTGCGGAGATTAAGCCAGCTTACCTATCCTGTCAATATCGGACCTGTCCCGTTTTCCGATCACTCGCCCCGCCCACTGAGAGTCGCCGTTGGTCCGAAACGCCAAGCCCGGTCAGGCAATTTTTCGGCTTTGGCAAAACGCGCCCGCCGGAGTGCGCGCTGGTTGTCGGCCTCGCGCTTCGCGACGTGGAGCCCTGCGCCGGGTTCCTGTTCCTTTTTTTCGGAGTACACGTTTGAACCTTTTCGGATTTCCCTAGCCTCTGATCCCTAGCCTCGAGCTCCTAACTTGTCATCGCCCCGGCCACCGGGGGTAACCGTCGGCCCGCAATGCCAAGCTCGGTCAGGCAATTCTCTGTCTGGCAATACGCCCGCAGGGATCAAACTGTCAGCCATGCGCTTCGTACGGACGGAGCGTCGCGCGGGGATTGATTTTCCACCGATTCGGAGTTTCATCACGCGCGCGGGCCACAGGGCCGGCCTGTCCAACACCATTTCGAGTTTGTTGACGGGACGAATGCGCATCTGGCACGTGAATCAGTCCGTGCAGAGAAATGTTTTCGGAGCTCAATACACGGCCCGGCCTATGTGAACGCTTCGCCCGGATCCCGGCGCCGGGACCCGTCCCGACACATCACTCGAGGCCGAGGCGACTGGCTAGGTCTTACCTCGTGCGACTCTCCCGTGCGCCGGGATTCGCGACTCTCCTCCGGCTTATGCCGGCGCACCCTGACACCTTTTCCCCGCCCCCGTGAATGTTGTCATGCCCCCCGTTGGGATCGGGACCCATGGCTCGTGATGTCAATCGAACGAATACCCGGCAAAACAAATCTCGGTGGGTGTGCCCGACTGGTTATAAACCGGAAAACAGACGGCTTGACCGCGGTCGACCAAGCCATACATCGATCCCTCTCTCACGACGTCTTCGTGCGTTGGGTGCGGCGTCTCGAACAACTCGTCCAACGTGGCTTCCGAAAGCAAACAGGCCTGGCAGAACTCAATATCGCCGCCGATCTGCCCGATGTCGAGAATCGACCGCGTTCCGTCGGCCCCGGCGTCGTTGATCGCGTCTTCGATGGTGGCGTGTTTTGCCGGACCGGCCCCATGATACCGCCGGGCGGCGAACTCGCGGGCGCGCAGGTCGTCCAGGGCTTTCTGAAAATCGTCCTGATAAGGCACAAAGTAGATCCAGGAAACCGCGCCCATTCATGCCTCCCGTAGAACAAAGTGTGAGCGTCAGTTGATGGGGACGCGGGCGCCTCGCTTGAAAACCGTGGGGTCGCACTCGTCCATGAGCATAACGACAGCGAGCGGCCGGCTGCGATCAATTCCCCAACTGGCAATGGCCAGCAGGACGGTGTTCAATGTGTGCTCCCCTGCCTGGCTGGCATCAATCTCGAAGACCGCGTTCGTTGCTTCATAACAGAGGGACGGGGAAAGCGACGAGACCCCCTTTTCGCCGAAAACTCCACGTGAACCGATCGTTTCAAACCAGACGCGGACGGCCCGTGCAAGATCGGTTACGACATCATTGGTGAGCTTGCGAAAGAATTCGACGAAGACCCGCATGTGAGACAAATCATATTCCTGCGGAGAGACTGGTTGGCCAAAACCAGGCCCGAAGAGTAAGCCGTTCTCTTCGTAACGCGGATAAATCGCTCGGTAGGAAGCAGGGTAAAAGATGTTGTAAAAGCGCTTTGTAAACGGCGCCAGCGTGCGAAACGTGTGGTAGCCCGGATCGTCGAGTCCCGCTTCGCGGCAAAAGCCGCGGATGCGGTCGCCCAGCGCATAGACGCTTTTGTGATCCGCGCTGAAACAGAGAGAGCCGTCCGGATAAGAGACAAATTCCGGCCCCGCCATCGGAAAGCCCAGCTGCCGCAGCTCTGCGACGAGATGATGCTCAATGATGGCGGCGAGTTCAAAATCCAGGTGGGATCTCATGAGTTTATGCCGATCTCAGCTGCAACTTGGAAACAACGACTCCGTGATTTGCGGATGACGGCTACGCAGGGGCGTCATCCGAACACCGCGTCAGAAACCCTGAGCCACTGCTAGCCCGCCCTCTGCCTCGAGTTCGCCCAGCACGAAGCTGCCGACATCTCCAGCAAGTTGTCCGGCACTATAGGCGAGTTGCGTGATCGCTTGTCCGCCAAGCGCCACGGTTTCCGGGATGAAGATTTCCGCGGCCGCAAGCCCGGCCGCGACTGAGAGCATTAAGTCTTCAATCGAATCCGTTATCCCCATGATATTGTAGAAAATCATTCCGGGGAGTTCATTGTACTCGTCAAAGGTGATGAGGACATGGTCCTTGGGAACTTCTTGAAAACCCGGCCAAGTTGTAATACCAGGCAGCCAAGAAGTGCCGTTGCTCCATGTCTGGTCGGATGCCACGATCTTCAATAACAGGCGGTAACCCAAGAGCTGCATTTCACCGTCGATTAATCCTGTCAGCCCGTTTACTACCAGATTGCCGAGGCTCAGGGGCTTCAACTCATAAAGTGTGCCATTGAAGTTGTTTTTTACCTGCACGAAGTCGGGCCGGAATATGAACGGTGGAACCCGCCATAGTCCTAAGTTCGGATTTAGAAACTTGACGATCGTCCGTATTTCGCGGTTGCTCCATCTGGCCAGATTGCCCTGTATGGCGGGCGGGGACGGAAAAGGTGTCAGGAACGTTCCTGACACCTTTTCATCCCCCCTGCATCCAAAGTGCCTCCTAAAAAGGATCCTGACACCGTTCCCCACCTCTTGCGTTCGCCGAAAAGAACCAAGATCCCCGCTACATGAGTGGGACGCTCTGCGAACTCCGCAATAACTCCTCGTACTCGCGCTGCATTTCGTCATAGCGGTGCGCCGGCGGCCTGCCAGGCGCCAGGTCGATCCATCTCAGGGGACGGCGGCCGGCCATTCCCCAGCTCAGAATGGCCAGAATAAGGGAATTGAGCGTGTGTTCTCCGGAACGGCTCGCGTCCATGCTGAAAGTCGCGTCCTTCCCGAGGTATTGCAGCAACTGTGACAGAGACGACACGCCGACTTCGCCAAGAGCCCCTTTCGACCCGATCGTGGCAAACCAGCGCTTCAGCGCCTCGGCCAACTCCTCCGGAACCCCACGTGCGAATTTCCGGTGGAGTCGGATCCACACGCGTACTTCGCTGATGTCATATTCCCTTTCCCAAATCGACGTCAATCCACCGGGCACCACCATCACATGCATTTCCTCATACTTTCCCACAAGCGCGCCATACCAACCGGGATAGCTGATAACGTATTCGCGCTGACCAAATGGCGCCAAGGGACGCAGCCACGTCATTGGCTCCCACCCCTCGGTCTGGCGGATGATCGAACGGGCCTGACGGTAGAAATCACAATCGGTCCTAGTCAGAACCGATCCATCCGGGTAGAAGCGAAGCGTCGGCTCTGAGAACGCAACATCGGCCGCTCGAAGGAGGTCGACCAACGGCCGCATGAAGATCCCCCAAAGCTGAGGTTGCATTGCTATGGTTGTCCTTCCATCGTTTCCATTCGCGCCAATTTCACAGCGACGATGCTTTTAAGCTGTATGCGCTCGCCACCTCCCTTTGACCTAGCGGCAATCCGCCGCCAGGTCCACTCAACCAAGCAGCGTTCCTATTGCATCATACGTCTCGCTAAATACTTCGTCCGCATTAGCTACAAACTTACTCTCGACAAAGATCTCATTCTGCACAGCCGCCACCGCTTCTAGCTCCGAGGCAATTGCGAGCCAAGCATAGGCGCTCGCCGCAGCTGCCTCGGCGGCAGCCATAATTATCTCCGCAGTGTCATCGGCTAAGATAGAATAGAAAATTACTCCGCTAACGACCGGGTACAGGTTAAAGGTGACTAGCAGTTGGCCATTCTTCAGAGGGAAGAAAGGCCACGCGGTGAAACCTGCGATCCAAGTAGACCCAAACCCCCACGAGGTCTTCGGGGCTACGGTTTTCAGCAGCAACGCATACCCGAAGAGTTGTGCTGTGGCCCACGCCGCCGCCGTGGCGGGAGCTGTTATCAGATTGATGAAGTCACCAGGCTTGAGTTCATAGATGTCACCGGCGTTAGTAGTTCTGTTCCACTCGACAAAGTCGGGTCTCTTGGTGAACGGCCAGACGTCCGGCCACTGCACTCCTGGGTTGACAAAAGCGCCAATAGTGCGCACCTGCCTATTGGACCATCGCCAAATAGCCGGA
Source organism: uncultured Planctomycetaceae bacterium (assembly GCA_963752185.1). Lineage (GTDB taxonomy): Bacteria > Planctomycetota > Planctomycetia > Planctomycetales > Planctomycetaceae > DASPSM01. The sequence continues at coordinate 1,131,017 of CAVVXK010000002.1, forward strand.
TCCCAGGGAGCCACGCTCGGTCCACTTGGGAGGCGCGGCCCCGGTTCGAGGCCCGGAAAAGTGAAGTCTTCAAAGGAACGATTCAAGTAGCTGTGAACTTTCGTGCCGAAAAGGGAGTTTCTAACGCCTGTCGAAATGCCGGGAAGGAAAACGGGACAGGTCCGATATTGATAAAATGGGTAGTTATGGACTCTGGCGGCGAGAACTACGGACTGTCAGCGACGTGGCGTTGTGCGACTTTCGGCGGGCGGCCGATCGGTCGATAAGCGGATTCGAGTCCGAGCCGTTTGGCGATCTGTTTTTGCCAGAGGGGTCCACCGAACGGGCGGCCCCGTTGCACGCTCTTGCGGAGCGACTCCAACTCTTTTTCTGTCTCCGCCTGGTTCACCCATGCGAGCCAGTTCGATTGCCGGCCGATGGGCCAATCGGCCAGCAGCGACCGCTCCTCTTTCGTGCCGTGAACTCGCCGCCAGAGGCTCGACCAACGCCACTCCTCGGCTCGCAGCACCAAATTGGCTCTGAGAGCGTTGCGCTCGACGTAGCGGGCCACCGTCCAGAAATGCTCGTCGCTTTGGACGGGGAACGATTTGTAACGGCCCTGATAGACGTGGCCTAATCCGACGTCATGCCGATGCTCTTGCCAACGGCGGACGTGCGTGATCGTCAGCCGTTGCATGAAGGCCGCCAGATCGCCGTCGTGTTGGGGCCACAGCAGCAAATGCCAATGGTTCGGCATTAGCAAATAGGCACAGATGCGGATTGGCGTCTCTTCACACGTTTCTTCGAGAACCCGCTCGAACGCCTGGAAGTCTGCCGCCTTCTCAAACAGTTGCATCCGACCCACACCGCGATTCAGCACGTGGAACACCATCCCACCCGGCGCAACTCGTGCTGTTCTTGGCATGCTTGCCGAGATTAAACCAGCTTACCTATCCTGTCAATATCGGACCTGTCCCGTTTTCCGATCCTCCGGTCAGGCAAACTCCGCTCGGCAAACCGTCCGAAGGGATCGGGCGTCAAACTGTTGGCCTTGTGCTGCCCGACGCGGGATCCTTGAGTTCGGATACAGACTTTTCACCTTCTCGGAGTTCTCACAGTGCGCGCACCTGGAATCCTCCTGTTCGATACCGCTTAAGCCGGATCCACTCCTATGCTCAACGCTTGAGAGGTAATCTGCCACGGAACCGCTCCGCTCAGAGGTCGGCCACCGCAGAGGATTTCGGAATTCAATACACGGCCCGGCTGTGGCTCTGTGAACCCTCCGCCTGGACCCGTCCCGACGCATCACTCGAAGCCGAGGCGACTGCTAGGTCTTACCTCGTGCGACTCTCCCGGCGCGCCGGGATTCGCGAGTCTCCTCCGGCTTATGGCGGCGCACCCTGACACCTTTTCCGCATCCTTCCCCCAAGAGCCCCGTGTCGAATACGAACGACAAATGGCAAAATGACTTACAAGATCAAGTGCCATTCGGACCTGTCCCTTTTTCTGTCCCCCATCCCGAAGGGTGCCGTCCATCCTGCTTCCAAATCACGTAAAGATCGCCATCCACAAAACCTACGCCGACACCCTCGGACGCCTTAAGCCTCTCGACAGATGTCGAATCGGTGCTCAGTTTGCAAACGAGTAGCGCTTTGACCCTCTGGAGCGCAGTCTCCCAGGCCAAACCCGAATAACCCTGAGGGATCCGAATCCATCGCACCTCCGGCCTCCACACTTCATAACAGGGCCAGTCCGGATCCTTCTCGTCGAACCTGTTCGCCCCAATCAACTCCACACCAAATCTTACTCCCGGGATTTCCGCCGGCTCGAACAAATTGAATGAGAACGCTTTGACGCACTCGGGGATGTAGCTGGCAAGACTCTCGTCAATCCATTCCGAGAATTGGTCTTCGAAGCTCATGGTCCACCTCTGGATTTCCGATTTCTCGGTCTCCGCCAACTCTTCCGTTTTCCAGTCAGCGCTACGCTTGGCGGATCGGGCGGAACTCTATGCCCTCCATTCCTGCTGTTGCCGCTGCCCGCTTCAGGCTCTGGTGCATGATGGTTGCAACGTCCAAGCCGCGGATATTGAACAACCTGTAACTCTTCGCCTTCTCTAACGAAATAGACGGGCGTATCAACACTCCTGATTTCTCATCATAAATCGTTTCGCCCGGCGCTAGGTTCAAAACGTCAGGCGACTCTGAAAAATGTAGAATAAAGTGTCTCGTGCGCTTGCCATTAAGGTCCGTGACGAACGCCGGCAGCCATTGCAAGCGGTCAACGTCGGAGCGCAGACTGTCGAGCAGTTCCTTTAATCGTTCAGAGCAGAGCCGCCATCCCAAATTGTTGTGGACGAAGTCACCCGGTGGCCCCTCCCATTTGCCGTGTCGGATCTCGAACGCCACCGGCGCCCACTCGGTCACTGTGCCGGCTTCTCGAAGCTTTAAGCCGTCAACCCCATCCGCTGCGTAGGCGACACCGAAAGCGCCAGAATGAAACACCCTATAAAATTGCATGGGGGTGCGCATCACGGCCTCCAATATGACGTCCTACACATCTCAGGGTGCGCAAGTACGGGCTGTGTGACATATTGATCGAAAAGATCGAGGAACTTGGCCACGTTCCCACCTGCGGCGGCGTCCGCTTTTTTCATATTGTCAAGAACAAATTCCAGATATTCCCATGGGTGCCTCCCGCGATGCGGAATCCTGACCTTGTTCCAATCGCCGTCAAGGTCAAGACCGTACTTCTTGGCGATTTCCTCATATTGCGGAGTGTACTCTGTGTTTTTGTTCGATGCAAGATGGTGCGTTTGTATTGGCAGGCCGGCAAGGGCGCTCGACGCCGACATTAGAAGAAGGTTACCCTGCACGGCGATTAAGCCGGGGACAAACGTGGTCATTATCCAGCCTACGAATGCGGGACTGAGTTCAATCGTCGCCCAGATGGCCCGCGGCAGAGCGATCGCGCCTGCTCCACTTACAACCATCCCTCCGCCCAGCATGGCTGGAGGCGGTGGTGTCAAAGCCTTGGCGAGACCAAAAATAGACAACGCGGCCAGGCCCACATTGGCTATCGACAACGCAATGTAAGCTGTGCCCCCCCAGAAATCTCCGTCGTAGAAAGCTGCCTGCGCCGCGCTATAATTCTGAAAGGCTCCAACGACGTTTGATAGAATGCTATACGTGTTAAGCGCGGCGGACGCAACCTGCGCTACCATGCTAACCTGGATGTTCATTGCGGCCATCACGTCTGCTAGTTCCGTACCAGTCGGATCGAAGCCGTTGACTGGATCACCTTGTGTGTAGAGGTACTTGTTGTAACTCTGAGGGCTGCTCGGGTTGCCGGCATAAGGATCGAGGCTGGTGAAGGTGCCAGTATTGGCTTGGTAATAACGCGCGCGGAGATATTGTAGTCCCGTGGCAGCATCGGTCTGTTGGCCATTGTACAGAAGCGTGGTTGCCGCCGCATTGAGATTGAAGCCGACCGCATTCCCATAGGCGTCGTAGTTGAAGATCTGCCGTGCGCCTGCAAGCGTGGCGACGGCACCGGCCGAGTTCATCAGGACACGCACGGAACCGTGTCCGTCATAACCAAAGGTAAGTGTGGTTGGCGTTCCGGCTTGGCCGTTGGTGTAGGGAGTGCTTGTTTGGCTGATTTGTGCAAGCCGATGGTGTACTCAGTCACCTGCTGAAGTTGATTCGTCGTTGGGTCAGTCTGCGTCGCACGCAGGACTTGGGCGTAGCCGGTTGCGTTATTCGAGTCGTTGAGGTACTCGATGAGGGTCTGTGACGTCCAGGAGCCGGCGGCCGGGCCGATCTGGTCGAGCGTGGAGACCCGGTTTCCATTCGTGTCGTAGGCGTAAGTTTGCTGCTCAACCTGGGAGACCGCGCCACTTGTGTAAGTTGTCACTGTGGCGCCCGACATTTGGCCCTGCAGGTTGTACTGGTACTGTTGCGATGACTGGATGAGTCCCGGACTGCTTGGCGTCCCGGCGGTTACCGTCTCGCTCGTTTCCCCGGTATCGGTTCCCGCGGATCCGTAACCGTACTCGGTCGTCGTTGTCGACGCGCCGGCGGCGCCGCCCGAAGTCGTCTCAACTTGCTGCAAAAGCCGATCGTCGGCATCGTAGGTCGCATTGGTGGATTGCGTGGTGCCGTCTTGCTCTTGGGTCACCTCGCCGATCATGTTGCTGTCGAGGTCGTAGGAGTATTCGTCGTTAAAGCTCTCCCATTGCTGAACGTTTGCCGGCAAGGTCGCATCGCCCAAGATTGCGTTGGCATTTGTTGTGAATGCCTCATCGATCAGGCGGTCGAGCGCGTCATAAGTGGATGAAATGCTGTTAGTGATCTCGACATTCTGTGCATTATTGGCGAACCAGAAGTGGTCCGTTTCGGTCGCGACCTTCCCGTCGGCACGGTAGGAGTAGAGGTATTCGGCAATTGGCGCGCTGACGGGGCCGAACTCGGCCTCTTCGGTCAGCTCGCTCATGCTGTTGTAGGTGTACTGGTCGACGACGCCGTTGGGATCGTTCTGCTGGATCAAGCTCCCTTCAAGGTCGTACTCGTAAGTCGTCGTCTGGGGGGTTGGCAGCGTGACGCCGTTTTGCTCAGTGATCTGGACCTCCGCGAGTTGCCCGAGCTGGTTGTAGGTGTAATTGGTGGTCGACGTCGGGGCATTGGAGTGCCCAATCATCGTCGAGATCAGGCGGCCGTAGACGTCGTACGCATAGCTTAAAGTTCCCTGCGGTGACGTGACTGAAAGAACATTACCCTGAGAATCGTAAGTTGTCGTGGTGGTCGACGTGACGGCGCTGAATCCGGAGCCCACCGTGTCCTGGGCCTCGATCTGGTTGCCGAAGGCATCGTAGGTGTAGTTGATCGTTTCGCTTGGCGTACCCTGACCGTTGTCGTAAGCCGTGAGACTGGGATAGAGCAGCGTTTGAGACAGGTTGCCCGAATTCGAGTCGTAGACGGACTGGGTGACATTCCCTTCGAACGAGACGTGCAGAGTCTGGCGGTCCTGATCGTCGTATTGGAAGGTCTCTGTCTGGCTAAGCGGCAACGTCCGAGACAGCTCATTTCCCTGGGCGTCATAGGTGAAAGTGGTGGTACCGCCGTTGGGGTCCGTGATGCTCGTCTGATTTCTGTTGGCGTCGTAACTGTATTGGTAGGTGGGATCAACGAGATGGCTCGTCGCTGGGTTCGTGACGGCGGGCAAGATGACCGATGTTAGATCATTCTCGCTATCGTATTGATACCGTGTCGTCTGACCCATCTGGTCGGTGGTTGCAGTCTGGTTGCCGTTGCTGTCATATGTCGCGCTCGTTGTGGAACCGTCTGGGTAAATGGTCTTGACCAGGTTCCCGAACTGGTCGTAATCGTATTGAGTGAGTTGCTCTTGGGAACTATCAATTTGCGTTGTCCCATTAGGCAGGACAAACTGGTAGATGTTGGTGGCTTGGGAAGTCGTGTTGCCATACGCGTCGTAGGTCGTCTCCGTACGGAGACCGACGAGCGTGCCCACCGGATCCCCGGCAGGGATACTCAAGCCGACACTGCCCGGAGCCACTGGCTGGCCGATCGTCGCGGTCTGCTGGCCCAGGGAATTGTACTCGTACTGGGTTACTTCGCCGTCGGCGGCAACACTCTCGGTCACCTGACCGAGCCGCGTTATAGACTGTCTTTGTCGAATAGAGTTCACTTCCCCAGTTCGTGACCTCACTCACGACCGGGATGTTCCCAGGATCCGTCGTCGGATCGACGGGCTGAACGGTGTTTGGATTAATCAACGAAACGACGACACCCTGCAGACGAATCGATTGCACCGCGCGTCCGAGCGAGTCGTAAATAGTTTCCGTGGCATCAATCGGCTGCGACGATCCCTCCTGGAATTGATCGGTCGTCAACTCGACCTGCCCCTGTGCGTTATAGACCGTCTGGGTCACGAGCCAAACAGTTTGGCCGTTCTGATCAACGGACTGTGTGCGGGAGTCGACCACGCGGCCGACAGTGTCGTACGTCGTGAGTGTCTGGTGGCCGTACTGATCCGTTGAGCTGGTTTCGCGACCCAGGTCGTCGTACTGCGCCGTGGAGGTCGTGACGACCGTACCGGGAGACGTAAGGACCGAGCTTATCTGGCTGCCGGAGCCAGTCAGCGTGATCACCATCCCAGTGACCGATTGCGTATCAGTCTCGTCACCGAGTGCATCATAACTCGTCAGCGTGCCTGTGATCGGCGCGGTGGATCCTTCGACGAAGGGATCGCTCTGGGCAATGATGTTCCCGTTGGCGTCGTAGACGTAGAGTGTGTCGAGCCACTCCGAGTTGCCGCTTGCGTTCTGTGACTGTTCCCTCGTCTCGATCAGGTTTCCTGCCGCGGCATAGATGTTGTCCGTCACGTCTCCGTTGGGTGCTGTGGTGGTGGCCACATGACCGTCGGGAGTGTAGGTATTCGTGGTCGTTTGGCCTTCGGAATCGGTTGAACTCGTCATATTGCCGTCGGCGTCGTACGTCGCGCTGTTCTTAACCGGTTGGACGTCGGAGGGGTTGGCTGGATTGATCCAATCGTACGAGCTGCTGGTCTCGTTGCCGTTACTGTCATAGGTGTAAGTCGACGCGAGTCCTGTAGGGGCAGTCTCACTTAGCAATTGGCCGGCGGGGTTATACCCGAGAGTCGTGACGTTTCCCTGCGAATCGACGACACTCGTGAGCTCGCCATTGTTGTTGTATTGGAGGTGTGTCGGCCCTCCGCCCGGATCAGTTACGCTTAGAACATTACCATTCTGATCGTAGTTGTAGCTAGTGACGTTGCCGAGGGCGTCGGTCTGAGTCAGCGGCTCACCGAATTCGTTATACGTTTTGTAGGTGGTTGTGCCGTCAGGATTGGTAACGCTTAATTGGTCGCCGACTTGGTCGTAGGTGTAGGTAGTGGTGAGGTTGCCTTCGGGAGTGATCTCTGTCGCTGAGAGCAGGTCGTCGTTGGAGTCGTAAGTGTTGAGCGTGACGCCGCCGAGGGGGCTCACGACTTCGATTGGATTACCGTTGTCGTCGTAATAGGTTGTGGTCGAATAGTTCAAGGCATCGTATGTCGTCTGGCTCTTGGCATTTGGGTCATAAGCTAGGTTTTCGGTGCTGCCGTCGGCGTCGGTAATCGAACTGACACGTCCGTCCGTGTATTGAAATGTTACTTGCTGGACCTCGTTGGCATCAATGATGGTGTTCAAATAGTGGGCTGGGTCAGTCAAATACGTAAACTGTGTCGTATTCCCGTTGGCGCCAGTGAAGGCGATCAGGTTGCCGCTTGAGTCGTACTGGTAGCTCACCGTCTGACCGGTGTAACTCGTGATCGAGGTAATGCGGCCGGTCTGATCGCGGGTGAAGGTGACGCCGGGGCCGGCGGAGCTCTGGATCCCGTCGTTCGTGAAGGTAAGCGTGTTGTTGTTGCGATCGGCGATCGAGACGAGATCGCCCGTGTTGCCGTCGATGGTGAGGACGGTGCCGTTATGCAACTGGAGCAGGTAGCCGCCGCCGAATTCGGGGAGGGCCGGGTTATAGCTGTCGCCCGTTTCGAGGTTGACCCACTCGTTGCCCACCGGTTGCAGGCTGACCTCGTCGGCCAGGATCTTGTCCTTGGTGCCGGCGTCGGGGACGAAGTCGGGCTGGTAGTCGATCGGCAGGCCAAACATCGTTTCGCCGGGGATGGCCTCGAAAGTGAAGCCGTCCCTTGTGCCGTCCGGGAGCGTGATGATCACGCGGTCGCCGTCCTCCATGGGGACATAGTCGCCAAAGTCGGAGAGGTCGTTGTCCTGGTGGATTACCTGCACCTTGGTGTCGGAGAGGCCCAGCGTCCAGCCGTAGCCGAAGTCGCCTTGCGTATTGGCGGTGAGGCTCGAGTAGTTGCGGGTGATCGTGATCGGGATGCCATCCGCTTGCACCGTCATGTCGGTGAAGGAGAGGTTAAGCGCGCCGAGTTTCAAGTTGCCGCTGATCGTGAGCGAGACGCTCGAGCTCGTGGTCAGGCCGCCGGCGTTGGTGGCTGTCAGCGTGAGGTCGTAGGCGCCGTTGGAGAGTAACGTCGTGTCGAGGGTGCCTAAGGTGCCGTTTGTGATTGGCGTGGTGCCGCTGGCGATTGTTGTGGGCGGGGCTTCGGAGGTCAGGGCCGGGTCGGAGCCGGGGAGTTCGCCCGTTTCGTCGGGGGTGATCGTCAGGCTCCACGAGACGAGCGCGTTCTCTGGGTCGCTCACCGTGCCGATTACCGGAACCGGGGCCGTGAGGTTCGTGCCGTCGGACGGCGACGCGATCGTCGCCACCGGGGCCTCGGTCACGCTGGGGTTGACCACGAAGATCGTCGTGTTGGCCGTCCCCTCGTTGTCCGCCGCGTCGCTGGCTGATGCCTCGAGAGTGACTGGGCCGGCCGTGTTGAAGGTGAGGGTGGCGACGCCGCTCGTGCCGAAGGTGCCGGGGAGCAGGGTGACGTTTGTGCCGTTGGCCGTGAGCGTGAGGCCGGTGACGCCGACGTTGTCGGTGGCCGAGACCAGGACCGTGAGGCTTTGGCCCATGTTGACTTGCTGGATGGGGTCGGTCTGGATGATGACCGTCGGGGCCTGAGTGTCGGGAACGACGTCGAGCGTGTACGGCTGCGGTGTGACCAGGCCGCCGGCGCTTGTGACGTCGATCGTGATCGGGTGCGCGCCGATGTCGGCGATGTCCGTGTCCCAGGTGATGCGGCCCAGGCTGTCGATCGTCATGCCGGCCGGGGCCGCCACTCCTGCAGTTGGGGCCAGGCTGTAAGAGACCGTGTCGCCGTTGCCGTCGACCGTCAGGTCGTAGGAGTACACCAGGCCGGCCGTGATGCTCATCGGCGGGCTCGACGTGATCGTCGGGGGTAGGTTGGTGTGCACCGTGAGCGTGTAATTGAGCGTGGCGGTGAGGCCCGACGTGTCGGTGGCCTGCACCGTTACTGTGCCGCTGCCCACGCCCGCGGGCATCCAGGTGATCAGGCCCGTGTTCGGGTCGATGTTCATGTTGTCGGCAGCATTTTGGAGCGAGAAGGTGATCGCTTCGCCTTGCGGATCCTGGGCGGTGATCGGCTGAACGTAGGGGACGCCGTCGACGCACGAGGTCACCGGCTGCGTGGTGATCACGGGCGGCTGAGTGGCCGGGGCGAGCGTGACGTCGATCGGGAAGCTCTGCTGCATTCCCTGGCCCAAAACGTCGGTCACTTGCACCGTGATCGGGTAGGTGCCGATGTCGGTGGGGGTCCACGTCACGAGACCCGTCGTGGGATTGATTGACATTCCAGAAGGCAAGCTGGCAGCTTGCCCTACGAGGGAGTACGTGAGCGGTTGGCCCGTGCTGGTCGTGGCGCCGATCTGGTACTGGTAGAGTTGGCCCACCACGCCCGAGGTGGGGGGCGTCGAGGTGATCTGCGGCGGCGCGGCGGCCGCCAGCACGTTGATCGTGAAGGTCTGCGTGGTGCTCACGCCGGCCGCGTCGGTGAGCACGAGCGTCACCGTCTGCGGGCCCAACTGACTGTCGGACGGCGTCCAGCGGATCGTCCCCAAGGTGGAGCTGATGCTCATGTTGGCCGGGTAGCCCGCGGTCAGCAGCGTGGCGGCCGGTCCTCCGAGCGACCACGCCAGCGCGTAGCCGTTGGGATCGCTGCCCGTGGCGTTGTAGCCGTACGTCTGGCCGAGAATCGCGAAGGTCGGCGGCGTGGAGGTGATCACCGGCGGGCTGACGGGGCTGGTGATCGTGTTGACGTTCACCGTGAAGGACTGCGTGACGGTGTTGCCCTGGGCGTCGGAGACGGTGAGCGTCACCGAGTTGGAACCGACCTGATTGGCGGTTGGGGTCCAGGTGATCTGTCCCGTCGAGGTGATCGACATGCCGGCAGGCGCCGTCGGCAGGGCGTAGTTGAGCGCGGCGCCGTTGGCTTCGCTGGCCGACACGAGATAGATGTATTCCGTGCCCAAGAGCACGCTGAGCGGAGGCTGCGAGCTGATCACCGGGCCGGAGTTGACCGCCGGAATGGTGACGTTGAGCGTATAGCTTTGGGTGATGGAAGCGCCGCGGTCGTCGGTCGCGACGACATTGATCGGCTGCGGACCGGCCTGCACGCCGGTGGGCGTCCAGGTGACGAGTCCGGTGGTGGCATTGATCGAGAGGCCGCTCTGCAAGCTGGCCTCGCCCGCGGCAGAGAGCGAATACGTAACCGGAGCGCCGTCCGGGTCGACGGCCACGGCCTGGTAGCTGTAAGCCTGATTCACGTAGGCCGTCGTCGCCGGGGTCGACGTGAATTGCGGCGGCCGGTTGGTCGCGTCGGGGACCACAAGCAAATTGAACGGCTGCGTGAGCGAGACGCCGCGGCTGTCGGAGACGGTGATCACGAGCGGATTATTGCCCGTCGCGGACGGGGTCCACGTCAAAAGACCGGTCGAGGAGATCGTCATTCCCGCAGGGGGGCTCGTCGGCGAGCCGCCCGTGCCCCCCGAGCCGACCGTGCCGCCCGCGATTGCATAGCCGAGGGCCGCGTCGTCGGCATCCTGCGCGACGAGTTGGTACTCGTACGGGTGCCCGACGGCGGCCGTGTCGATCGGCGTGGACGCGATGGTGATCGAGTCGCCGGGCAAACCGGAGCCGGAAGCCACGACGGTGAGCGTGAACGGTTGGGTGGCCGTCGCACCGCGGCTATTGGTGACGGCAATGGTCACCGGATCCTGGCCCAACTGGCTGCTGGTGGGGGTCCAAGTGAAGAGGCCGCTGTTGGGGTCGATCGACATTCCCGAGGCCGAAGTGATCAGGCTGTACGTGAGCGCACTGTCGTCGGCTTCGGAGGCCACGACCTGGTACTGGTAGGCGTCGCCGACCGGAATCGACGCGGTGGACGGGTTCGAGCTGATCACGGGCAGATCGTTGTCGCCCGTGAGCACGACGGCCAGATTGAAGGACTGATCGGCCTCGCCGCCGCGTCCATCGGAGACGGCGATGGTCACCGGCTGGCTGCCGACCTGGCCGGACGTCGGCACGTAGCTCAGAAGTCCGCTGGCGGTGATCGACATTCCCGCGGGGCCCTGATCCAAGCGATACGAGAGCGGATCGCCGTCCGGATCGTACGCGACGACCTGGTATTGCCAGGCGTATCCGACCTCCGCGGGCCCGCCGGGGGTCGACGTGATCACGGGAGGCGAGTCGGCCGCCGCCGGGTCGACGGTGAGAGGATACGTCTGCGTCGCCTTGCCGCCGGTGCCGTTTTGCACCTCGACGGTGACCGTGAAGGAACCGACTTCAGAGACTGCCGCCGTCCAGGTGATCAAGCCCGTGGCGGGATTGATCGACATCCCTTGCGGCGCCTCCGTCAGAGCATAGACATCGGCGGTTCCCGAAGTGTCGCTGACGGTGACTTGATACTGATACGGATATCCGGCCAGGGCCGGCCCGGTTGGAGTCGAGGTGAATGTCGGGTTGACGGGAGTGGCGCTCTCGACGACGTGAATGGTGATCGGCTGCGTGGCAGTTCCACCCATGGCGTCGGTCACGACAAGATCGAGGCTGACCGTTCCCGGAGCGGGCGGGACGCTTGTCGGCACCCAATCGATCAGGCCGGTGGAGGAGATCGACATTCCGCTTGGGGCGGACGTCAGCGAATAGGTCAGCGCGGTGCCGTTGGCCGACGAGGCGACGACCTGGTAGAGGTAAGGCACGTCGACGATGGCCGTTGTCGGAGCGACCGAAGTGATCGAAGGCGGCACTTCGGCGACGGGGATGACCGCCGGCAGCATGAAGCTCTGCGTGGCGGTCGCCGCGTCCTCGGAGACGTCGGTGACCTCGACCACAACCTGCGAAACGGAGGTGTGTCCGGCGGGCGGAGTCCAGGTCAGAAGTCCGCTTGCCACGTTCACGTTCATCCCGGTCGGGCCGCTGACGAGCGTGTAACGCAGCACGTCCGCGGCGGCCGCACCCTGCGCTTCAATCTGATACTGATAGGGGTTGCTGGCGATGGCAGGGGCCGGCGGCGTCGACGTGATCACCGGAGGCGTGGCCTGGCCGTTGACTGTGATGTTGATTTGCTCGGTGGCGCTGCCCCCCTGGTCGTCGGCGACGCGCACCCAGAACGCGGCGACAGGCCCGACTTGCGAGGGAGTCCACGTCAAAACGCCCGTTTCGGGATCGATGGTGATGTCGGGATAGGGTCCGTAGTCGACCGAATAGGTGAGCGGGTAACCTTCCGGCGACGAGGCCACAACTTGATAGGACAACGGGACGCCCGCGGTCGCCGTCAAGTTGACGGTGGGACCGACAACGGGCGGCTCTTCCGGCGCGATTTCGGCGATGACGCCGAAGTTCTCGTTGCCGGCGGTTTGTCCCGGCGCCACGGTGACGTGGGCCGTGCCCGGAGTGGGAAGCGTGGGCAACCAACCGCTTTCGGGGACAATGCCCAGCTCGTACGTGCCCGGTGCGACGTTTGTGAATGTGTAATTTCCATTCGCGTCGGTGACGGCCGTCGGATCGTCGGGTTCCAACCTTTGATCCTGGTGCAGGTCCAGATAGACGGTCCAGCCGGCAAGGCCCGTGTCGCTGCCGCCGAAGACGCCGTTGCCGCTGAGGTCGTCAAACACGGTCCCGCTGATTGCGCCGGGAGTCGTGTTGACGACGGTGATCGTGTAGTTCTGCATGGCCATTCCGCCCAAGCCGTCGGCGACTTCGACCGTAAAGCTTGCCTGGCCGGCAGTGGGCGGGGCTGTCCATTGCACCAGGCCGGTCGACGAATCGATGGTCATGCCGGCGGGCGCGCCGATCAGGGAGTACGTCAGCGGATTGCCCGCGGTATCGACGCCGTGCACCTGATGCAGGAAAGCTGCGCCCGTTTGAATGGTGAACGTTGTCGGATTGTCGTCGATCACCGGCGGCACATCGCCGGACTGCGGCAGCACCTGAACGAGGTACGATTGCTGCGCACTGCCACCGTTTCCATCGCTGACTTCGAGCGTGATCGGTTGCGAACCCAGCTCTCCGACGCTCGGGGTCCACGTCACCACGCCGGTCGACGAGTTGATGGAGGCGCCGGCTGGTCCGTTCACGAGGGTGTAGGTCAGCGTGACGCTGCTGTTGCCGGGCTCGGTTGCCGTCGCTGCGTACTGGTACGGAGTGAGCACGTTCGCGGTCACGATGGGCGTCGAAGTAAACATCGGCGGCGCATAGGGGGGCGCGGCAGAGACCGAGAGGATGTAGTGCTGCAGCGCCTCGTCGCCATATTGGTTCGTGACGACAAGCGTGATCGAGTAGGTTCCCTGTTGGCCGGCCGCCGGCGTCCAGTTCACCAGTCCGGTGCTGGAGATCGTCATGCCGCTCGGCCCGGCGGCCAGAGTGTAGATGAAGGTGTCGCCCGGGTTGTCGGTCACGGCGGTTTGATAGGTGTAGTCTTCCCCGACGCTCGTTGTGACCGTGGGGACCGATTGGAACGAGGGACCGTAGTCGGCGCCGCTCAAGAGCTCGAGCGTGTAAGTGAAGCGGATCTGGTTGGGGTTGTAGAACTCGAGAGTTGTGGTTTCGGTCGTTCCGCCCGGGGCAAGCTCGGGGCCACCCATCAGCGAGCTCAGGTTGTAGTACGGCGTGCCGTCGGCAAGAAGGCCCGCATAACCGCGCAAGATCACCGATGGATCGCTGATATCCTGGACGGCCAGATACAGCGGCGTGCCCAGCGGATACTGTCCCGAGTTCTGCAAGGTGAGATCGGCGTAGAGCGTCTTGGTCTGCTCGTCGAAAGACGTGCGGTAGTAGGTGCCCTGGAAGTTTGCGTCCAGGATGAGATTGGAATCGGTGGCGGTGGCCACGGCCGGAGTGACGCCCGTGAGCGTGATGGTGGTCGAGGCCGTGTCTCCGAGGGCATCGGTGGCGACGAAGGTCAGCGTGGTTGAGCCCTGCGGTACGGTCACGTTCGTAAAGAAGTCGCCGCCGGCGTCCAGCACCGCGACGGGTTGGCCATTCACGGTGACGCCGACAATGGGGACGCCGGTGCGCGCCGGGATCGGCAACGCCGTTCACGAGGACGGTCGTTCCCGCGGTGAATTGCGACCCGTTGTTGGGCGAGTTCACCTGGATCGTCGGGCTGACTTGCACCCAGTCTTTTTGGGCGGTGGCCGAGAGGAACCCCACATTCGAGACAACCGAGGCAAGGATGACGTCGGTTCCGGCTGCCGTCCCGCGATAGGTCAGGGTCGCGTGCCCGGAAGCGTCCGTGTAGACGGTGGTCGTTTGCGGGTTGCTTCCCGAAACGACAAACGTGACCGCGATGCCGGATAGCGGCTGCTGATTGGTGCCAAGGACGGTCGCGGTGACCGAGGCCTGTTTTCCCACGTAGTCGGTGTCGGTCGACGGGCTGAGGCTCAGCGAGGCCGCCTCGGCACTTTGATAGCCCCCCTCATATCCGTAGCCGTCAAAATCACCGAACGCGTAGGCAGTCGCCATGAAATTGACGTTGAGGCCCGCGGTGTCGAACGTGTAAACGACGGGCGACATGGCATTGGTCGTGGGAATCTGCGCGTAGGAATAACCGCTGGTGCCGATGGGTGTAAAATCGCTTGCGGGCAAAGTCGTCCCGTTCTCGCGGATCACGCCGACCGCCGAGTTGGGGACCGTCAGATTGACGTAGTCTTCCACGAAGCCGGGGTCGTAAAACCCGTTGTTTGGGTTCGGAACGTACCCGAATCCAAACGTATATCGGGTTGCAAACTCATTGGTCGGCGGGACGAGGGTTTCGAACGGATCGCCAACAATCCCGCCGTCGTACTCGCCTGAGAAAGAGTTGGGATCGTCATACCACTGACCCACGGAGTACTGGGCGACAAGCACGGGGAGATTCGCAGTAATGACCGAGGGGGCGCTCATCAGCGTTTCGTAGTATTGGCCCGCGTTGAGCGTGGCAACCGCGCGGCCGTTGATGTCGACAACGGTTCCATTTTGACTGGCGAGGACGCGGAAATCGTCCGCGTGGCGCGTGGCGAGTGGAACGGTCGCGAAATTGGTGCCCCATTCGTCGACGGGGGTCATCTCGTGCATGAGCATGTCGGACGCCGCAATCCCATCCGGGATGGTGGCATCCACGTGGCCGCCGATCACGACCACCGGCTCGTTGGACTGGATTCGCGTTCCGGTCACATCGGAATTGTTGGGATTTTCATCATCCTCGAACTGGAACACCTGACCCGCATTCAGCGTGACCGTCGTCGGCAACGATTCCTTCAGATACGGCCCGGCCGTGAGATGCAAAATCGTCCCATCGGCCGTCGCCACCACGGTAAACCGCGTACCCGCGATAACGCCGGTATTTCCGTACGCCAATACGTAGTAATCCGTGCCCAGGGACTGCGTCGGCAGGGCTACCAAGGCGTCCGACGTGTAGGGAACATGATTGATGGCGTAGACGGTGATCGGATTGTCGTCGGAAACAATGTGGATGCCTTTGTTTTCCACCCCGTCGGTCGCAAACACCTGGTCGGTGCCCGGGATCGTAATCGTGGCCATTCCGTTGGGACCCACGACCCAGTTGTCTACGGTGCCATCGGCGCCGATCGTCAGCGTTCCGTGCGCGCCATCCTGGGACGAGATGTAGACGCTCAGCTCGCATTCATTGGGATCTCCGATCGGGACCGCTGTTAAGTCGTTTGTCGGAATGGCCAGCCAGAAATCGGTCCCCGCGCTGGAGAAGTTCGAGGGACCCAGCGCCCCGACGATGGTTCCAATCGCGTAAGCCGCCGTCGTTGCCGGCTGTGCCGGGTTGGAGAGAACCACACGGAACGTTTTCGACGGCTCCGGGGACGCATTGCCGAGCACGTGGACCGTGATCGTCTGAGTCGTCTGTCCCGGGGCGAAGGTGAGTGTCCCCTGTGCGGCGAGGTAATCTTGACCCGCCGTCGCAGTCATATCCTGGGTCGCGTAGTTGAGAGTAATCGGAACGCTCGACGGCTGGGCGAGGGTGACCGTGAAGACATAGTCGACGATCCCGGAGGGAACCTGCGGCAGCGAGACGTCGGCGATCGAGTACGCGGGGACGGCCGTCAGGGTGACATTGTTGATTGCCGAACCCCCGGCGTAACTGACATTAAAGGTGTTACCCGCCGCTTCGATCGTGCCCCCTTCGGAGATGCCGGTGAAGGTTCCTGCCACAGGGATGGCCGTCTGCTGCTCGATGACGGTGTAAATATCGCCGAGCCTTGGGGCATATTGCGGTATGACCTGTAAGCCTCCGGCCAAGGTCACGGCGCCAGCCACATTGAGCTGGCCATAGTCGGTTCCGGCGAAGTCGCCGTAGGTTTGAACGGCCAGCGTCCCGGCCGAGGTCTGCGTGTAATTGCCGCTGACGGTCAACAGACCGACGGGATCTCCCGGCTCCACGGTCCCGGAGCTCGCCAAACTGGCTTGGATGGTTCCCGCGCCTACGAGGGTTCCGCCTTCGATGTTGACGAGATGATCAGAAGAGAGGGTTCCCCCCAGCAGGCTGGTAAGACCCGCCGTCTGCTGGTACGCGGCGCCTGTGACCGAAAACGTTGTCCCCGAATCGATCGTCAAGGTGCCGGCATTGGTCACGGGAACGTCGGTGAGCGCAAAGGTGGCAATCCCCAGTGACGCAGTGACTGTGCCGTCGTTGATCAATGCCGCACTATACGACCCAGTCAGGCCCGATCCGTCGAAATCAATCGTTCCACCAAACTCGTTCGTCAATGGACCCCATATGTTGACGGCGGAGGGACCGGAAAGAACGATCGTCCCATAATTCTCCAGAGGATTACCGAGCACCTGGTTGAGACTGTAGTAGTAGTACGTCGTCGGAATATTCAGGACCGCGCCGCTGGCGACCGTTGTGTTTGCCGGCTCGAGCAAGCCGCCGTCGAGCGCCGAAGTTCCAGTCAGCGTCACGCTGCCGCTACCAGCCAACCCTCCTCCCGAAAGAGTCAGTGCGGCAATCGTTGTTGCAGCGTTGAAATAGGCCCCGCCGCTGCTGATTGTCGTACTTCCCGCGGAGTAGCCATCGCCGAACGTGACCGTCGCACCGGAGATTTTGACGGAACCGACACTGACCGAGGTGCCGGTCGACGCAAAAGAAGGGGTACCAGAAAGGAACGACAGAGTTCCGGCGCCGCTCACGCCGGCACCACTTGCGAACGAAAAGGTCGTGGAGGCGAGGGCGAGCGTCGCGCCGGTAGCCACCGTGCTATCGCCCGAAATCGTACCGCCGTCGCTAATTTCAAAGGTTCCACTCACCACATTGATGGCGCCGGGATCGGTCAACGGGACGCTGAGGGTGTCCGTTCTCGACGACGACAAATCTGCCGTGATCGTTCCGTCGTTTGTCATCGCCCCGCTGCCGGTCGCCGAAATGTCTCCGCCCGTCCCGAAGACGACCGTCCCCGAGTTGACCCATTGGCGACCCAGCACTCCGCCGCTGGAATTGCCGCCGCTACTCGCCACGTTCACCGTTGCGGAGTTGCCGGTCAGCAGTTCTCCTGAGCCGATGACGGTGCCGTCATACCAATTGAGGGCGCTGCCGAGCCCGGAGATCGTGAGGTTCCCCGCCCCCTCCAGGGTGACAAAATATAAGTCGAGCGTGCCGGAGACGGTCGACGCGGATGAGATCGTGAGGGAAGGATTGTTTTCATTGGAGGTGTCGCCCGCGATCAGCGCGCCGGCGACATCCATGCTGACGATCGATTGAGCTCCGCCGGAAATCGTGACCGTGCTGCCCTGGGGAATAATCACCTGATCGTTCGAGCCAGGAACGGCGCCGCCGGTCCAACCGCTTGGCGTGTTCCAATTGCCCGTCGTTCCGCCGATCCAGGTGATGACGGGATTCGGGTCGAAGTTGAGAACGACGTCGTTGCCGGCGCCGCCAACGTAACTGACGTAGAATCCATCCGTGCCGCCCACCAACAGCGATCCCTCGGGCTGGCCGGCGAAGGTCCCGTTGACGGCCGCGCTCGATTGCTGGCGGATTGGTTCGTAGTTGTCTCCAGTTTGCGGCGTGTAATTCACTGCCACGGTGAGCGTGCCATTGAGCGACAGCGTGCCGTCGACAACAAGCTGGCTGTAGTTGACGCCCGCTGTCGTCGTCCCGGCCAGATCGATCGAGAGAATGCCGTTTGCCGTCTGCGTGTAGTCGCCGGTCACCGTCAAGATGCCGGGCGCCGATGGCACGCCGTTGATCGCACCGCCGGGGATGACCGTGCCCCCATTGGACAGGCTCGCTGCGATAACGCCGGGTCCGGTCAGCAGGCCGTTTGTGAGCGTAACGGTTTGGTCGGAGCTGAGTGTGCCGCCCACAACAGTCGTTCCGCCCGTTTGAGTGTAGGCGGCTCCGGTATCAGACAGCGTGGCGTTGCCGCCGATCGCGACTGTTCCTGAGTTGGTGATTGCCGCAGCGGCGGCCAGAGTGCCGGACTCAATGTTGAGCGTGCCGGTGTTGGTGAAGGGAACAGCAAGCGCGAAGGTTGAGCCGGAGTCGGAGAAGGTAATCGTGCCGGAGTTCGTGAAGGCGGGCGCCGCGCCCGAGGAGAGCCCGCCGGAGCCACCGAGATTGAAATTCGCGGACTGGTTGGTGATCTCACCGTTGACTGTCGCGGTGGTTGGCTGAGTTGTGGACCAGTTGACTGTTCCGGAATTGGCGAGCGACTGGTCGAGCACGCGACCGACCGGCGTGCCGGCGACGTCGGAGACGTCGAGCGTGCCAGCCGAGGTGATCTGCAGCGCCCCGGCCCCCGTGAGCGTGCCGTCGGACCAGTTGAGCGTGCCGTTGACGGTGAGGAGTGCCGCGTCGGAGAGCGTTCCGCCGGCAAGCGAGAGCGTCCCGCTGGCCGCCGAGTTGCTTGCAATGGCGAGCAATGCGCCCGCATTGATTTGCAGGCTGCCGCCGAGCGTCAGTTTGTCGATCGACTGGTTGCCGCTGGAGAGAACGACCGTGCCTCCAGCCAGGATAATCACGTCGTCGTTCGGACCGGGGACGGAGCCGCCGACCCAGTTGCTGCCCGTGTTCCAATCGCTGGAGGTTGCCCCTGTCCAAGTGACGACGTCGTGGACGGCAGCGGTCAGGACCAGGCCCGTTCCGGCCTGGTAGGAGGCGTTAAATGCCTTGACACCCAGCACAAATTGGCCGCCTTGCGGCGCGTTGCTGAACGATCCGGAGATCGACGAGCCCGATCCTTCGCTCAAGACGGTCAGGTTATCGCCGATGGTCGGCGCATAGTTGAGCGTGCCGCTCAAAGTGCCAGCCAGCGCCACGTTTCCCGACACGGCGAGCTGGCTGTAGCCGGAGCCGGGCGTGGTGCCGGCAAAGTCGATCGCGAGGATGCCGCCCGAAGATTGGACGTAACTCCCGCTCACGGTCAGGATGCCCGGCGCGTTCGCCGATGCGCCCGGGCTCACGGTCGCGCTGTTTGAGAGGCTGGCAGCGAGTGTTCCTGCTCCGGAGAGAGTCCCGCCCGTGAGACTCACCGTCTCATTGGAACTCAGAGTGGCGGTACCAGCCAGGGCCGTCGTCCCTGCGCTTTGGCTGTAGGCCGCTCCTGTGTCAGAAAGCGTCGCGCCGGTGTTGATGCTCACGGCGCCCGAATTGGTGATGGCGGCCGTCGAGGCAAAGGTCCCCGTTTGAACGTTGAGCGTGCCGGATGTCACCAGGGGCAGAGCAAACGCAAGACTGTTAGTTCCCTCGGCCACGTCGATGGTACCGCTGTTCGTGAAGGTGGGAGCGGTACCGGCGGGCACGTACATTGACCCGGTGTTTTCGAATGTCACGGTGCCGCCCTGCTCGTTGGTGATGACCCCGTTGGCGGTGACTGCAGTCCCGTAGCTGCTGTCGAAGTAAACGTAGCCCGCGTTGACGAGCGCCTCGCCGAGCGTCCGCGCGCCGCCGCCCCCGTATTCGCCCCGGCCCTGGGTGCCAACTACGTTGAGCGTGGCCGAATTGGCGATCGATATTTCTCCGCTGCCGGTGAGCGTCGTGTCGTCGTACCAGTTGAACGTGCTTCCCGATCCTGTGAGCGTCATCGTGGCAGAGTCATTGAGCGTGCCCCCGGCGCCTTCGAGCGTGAGGCTGCCGGTGACGGTGGAGGCGCTGGCAATCGTCAACTCTTCGGCGTCGATCACGAGCGCGCCGGCTACCGTCAGGCTGTGGATCGAATAATTGGCCGTGTCGATGTTGACGGTGTCGCCGCTGGGGATATAGACGTCGTTGCTCGAGCCGGGGACGGAGCCGCTGCTCCAGTCGCCGGCGGTGCTCCAATCGCCGCTCGTCGGGCCCGTCCAAACGACGGCGTTCGGCAAATAGCTGAGAACGTCGTCGGCTCCGGATCCGCCCAGGTACGAATTGGAGAACACAGCCTGCCCGGAGACAGCCATGCCTCCCTGCGGAATGCCATTGAATGTGCCGACAAGCGCCGGCGCATTGATGATCTGATACGTGTCACCCGCGTGCGGCGTGTAGTTGAGCGTGATCGACAAGTTGCCGGCCAATGCGGCCGTTCCGGTGACGAGAAGCTGGCTGTAACTGCTGCCCGTGCCGGCCAGGTCGACCGAGAGTTCTCCGTTGGAGGTTTGGGTGTAGTTGCCGCTGACCGTCAAGACTCCCGGCGCGAAGGGGACGCTGCCGCTGGCACTTCCCGGGATGACGGTCCCGCCGTTGGACAGGTTGGCCGCGATGGTGCCCGTGCCCGCCAGCGTGCCGCCGGTTAAGCTTACGGTCTCATTCGAGCTCAGCGTGCCAGTGACGGTCGTCGTCCCGGCTGTTTGGCCATAGGCTGCGCCGGCGTCAGAAAGGGTCGCGCCGCTGGTAATGGTGACAGTTGCGGAGTTGGCGATCGCCGCGTTAGTCGCCAAAGTCCCCGATTGGACAACGAGCGCGCCCGAGCCCTGGTTGGCAAGCGGAACAACGATCGAGAGCGAATTGCCGGTTCCCGGATTCGCGTCGAGCGTCCCGGTGTTGGTCCATGTCGGCGGCGTGTTGGCGGTCGTCGAGGTGCCGCCCGCCACCAGTGTGAGCGTGCCCTGATTCGTCAAGACGCCGTTGACTGTAGCGCTTGTCGTTCGCGAGCTGTTCCAGTTGACAGTGCCGGCGTTGGTCAGGCTGCGATCGAGGACGCGGCCGACCGGGTTGGACACCGATCCGTCCTGGATATTGAGGGTTCCCGACGAAGCAATCGTTGTCCCGCCGGAACCCGTGAGCGTCCCGTCATTCCAATTGAAGGTGCCGCTGACAGAGAGGTTGCCGGCCCCTTCGAGCGTGCCGCCGTCCAGCTCGAGCGTGCCGGAGACGGACGAAGTTTCCGCAACGGTCAGCGATGCGCCGGAGGCCACCTTCAACGTGCCGGCGACGCTGAGCAGAGCGTCGATCGAGGCGTTGCCGCTGGAGATGCTCACCGTGCTCCCGGATTCGATGATCACGTCGTCGTTGGAGTTTGGAACCGTGCCTCCTTGCCAGCTGCTTGCCGTATTCCAGTTTCCGGATGAGCCGCCGATCCAGGTGATGACGGGATGCGCCGCGGCGGTGAGCGTCAGGCCCGATGCTGCCTGGTAGGTTGCATAGAAACCGACTGTGCCGATTACCAACAAACTGTTTTGCGCCACGTTGCTGAAGGTTCCGGAAAGCGAGTCGCCGGAAGGCTGCTCGACGACATTCAAGGCATCGCCCGATTGAGGCGTGTAATTGAGCGTCGGCGAAAGACTGCCGGCCAACGTGACATTGCCCGTGACGGAAAGCTGGCTGTAGCCCGAGCCGGCCGTTGTGCCGGCCAGATCAACGTCGAGCGATCCCGAACTGTTCTGAGTGTAATTGCCGCTGACCGTCAGGATCCCCGGTGCACTCGCCGACGTCCCCGGTAGGACTGTGGCGGAATTCGACAAGTTGGCGCTGACCGTTCCCGTACCCAGCAGCGTCCCGCTGCTGACAGTCACGGTTTGGTTGGAGCTGAGATGGCCCGCGACCGAAGTCGTGCCAGACGATTGCGTGTAAGCTGCGCCCATGTCCGAAAGCGTGGCCCCGCCGGCGATCGTCACCGTGGACTGATTCGTGATGGCGGCCGTGGCCGCGAGGGTGCCCGACTGAACGCTGATCGTGCCCGCGTTGACCAAAGGCAACGCGAAACTGACGCTGCCTGAGCCCTCGGTGACATCAATCGTGCCGTCATTCGTGAAGGTGGGCGCGGTGCCGGTAAAGCCGATCGCGCCGGTGCCCTCGAGCGTGACGGTTCCGCCGTTTTCGTTCGTGATTGAAGCCGCCGAGTTCGCCGTCGTAGCGGTTGAGGCGTTGAAGGCCACGCTGTTGCTGTAGTTCAAGAGGGGCTGGTCGAGGTAGTGCGAATTGTCGAAATATTGCCCGTGAAACAACGAGGTCTGTTCATACAAGACAGTTGCGGTGGCGCCGCTGTCGATCGTCAGCGTGCCGCCTCCCTCGACGGTGCCCGAATACCAGTTAAACGTGCTCCCGGAGGAGAGCGCGATCGCTCCCGAGTCGTTCAGTACGCCAGCGTGTTCCAACGTCAGCGTGCCGGCAATGGTCGAGGCGGAGGCGATGGTCAACGAGTAGGCATAAACGACAAGCGAGCCGGAATCGGAAAGGCTGTTGATCGAGGCGTTTGCCGTGTCGATCGTCACCGTGTCGCCCGCGGGAATATAAACCGTGCTGCTGGAATTCGGAACGGCGCCGCTGCTCCAGTCGCCGGCGGTGGCCCAATCGCCGCTGGAGGGCCCCGTCCACAGGACGGCATTGTTGAGGTAGGAGATCACTTCATCGGCGCCAGAGCCTCCCCGGTAGGTGTTGGAAAAGACGTCGTCACTCAGAGCGAACAGGCTGCCCTCGGGCAATCCATTGAATGCACCGCTTGTGCCGGAGGCGCTAATGGCCTCGTAGCTGTCGCCGGCATGAGGTGTGTAGCTAAGCGCAAGCGACAAGCTTCCCGCCAGCGTGGCGTTCCCCGTCACGACAAGCTGGCTGTAACCCGAGCCAGATGTCGCGGGCGTTGCGCCAGCCAGATCGATCGACAGAATGCCGTTCGTGGTTTGCGTGTAATTGCCGGCGACTGTCAAGACCCCCGGCGAGTTGGCGCCGCCGCCCGGCGTGACGGTTGCACCGTTGGAGAAATTCGCGGCGAGCGTACCGGTCCCGACGAGAGTCCCGCCGGTGAGACTAACGGTTTGATTCGAGCTGAGAATTCCGTTGAGCGTCGTCGTGCCGGCACTTTGGCTGTAGGCCGCGCCTGTGTCGGAAAGCGTGGCGCCGCCGCTGATCGTTACGGTTCCACTGTTGGTGACGGCCGCCGTCGCGGCCAGGGTTCCGCCCGCGACGTTCAGCGTTGCCGAATTGGTGATCGCGCCCGACGCGTCCAACGTTCCGCCCTGGACGCTGATCGTGCCCGTGTTGGTGATGGCGCCCGACGTGGCCAGCGTTCCGCTCTGGACGCCGATCGTTCCCGAGTTGGCAATCGCACTCGACGCGGAGACGGTGCCGGATTCGACGCTGATCGTCCCCGAATTGGTCAATGGCAGTGCGCAGGTGAAGCTGCCACTCCCGGAAAATGTCAGCGTTCCAGAGTTCGTGAAGGTGGGTGCCGTTCCGGATGCCGACAGGCCGCCAGTCGCGTTCACAGTGAAATTTGAAGATTGATTGGTGATGACTCCGCTGGAGGTCGCGGTGGTCGAACGGCTGGCGGTCCACGTGACGGTGCCCGAGTTCGTCGAGCGCTTGTTCGAGCACGCGGCCCACGGGGCTGGTGATCGAGCCATCGGCGATCGCGAGCGTTCCGCCCGAAGAGATGCTCGTGCTGCCGGCGCCCGAGAGGGTGCCGTCGTACCAGTCGAACGTGCCCGTGACAGTGAGCGCAGCCGCGTTCGTCAACGTGTTGCCCTCCATGACCAGCGTCCCGGAGACGCTCGTGGCCGCCGAGAGTGTCAGCGATGCGCCGACGCCAACGGTCAGCGTTCCCGAAATCGTGGAGGCGGTGGCGACCGAAAGCGAGGTGCCGGATTGCAATTGCAAGGCGCCACCCAGGATCAGGCCGTCGATCGACGGGGAACCGCTGGAAAGCGTCACCGTGCTGCCCGAATTGATGATCACCACATCCGAGGACGCCGGAACGGTCCCCTTGCTCCAGTTGCTGGCCGTGTTCCAGCTGCCCGTGGCTCCGCCCGTCCAGACATCGGGAAGATTCTCGGTCGTGACGACGAAATCGTTTCCCGTGCCGCCGGTATAGCTCACTTCATAGAGAGCCGGCCCGATCTGGTACGTTCCGCCCTGCGGCAGGCCGCTAAAGGTGCCGCTCTCCGCCGCACTCCCCTCGTCGTTGATGAGTTCGTAGTTGTCGCCGACGTGATTGGTGTAGTTGATATTTGTGGTTAGGCTGCCGCCCAGCGAGACGGTGCCCGTCACCGCGACCTGGCTATAACCCGAACCGGCAGTGGTTCCGGTCACGTCGGCCGTGAGCGTGCCGGCCGAGGTCTGGGTGTAGTTTCCACTGATGGTGAGAGTGCCGGGCGAGGTGCCCGCGAGATTCCCGGCCTGGATGTTGGCGGCGTTCGACAGATTTGCCGAGAGGGTGCCCGTGCCAGCGAGTGTGCCCTGACTGATGCTCACGGTTTGATTTGAGCTCAATGTGCCCGTGACCGTCGTCGACCCGCCGGTTTGGCTGTAGGCGAATCCCGTGTCGGAAAGCGTGGTACCGCTGGCGATCGTCACCGTGGACTGATTCGTGATCGCGGCTGTCGCCGCGAAGGTCCCCGATTGAACTGCGAACGTACCCGCGTTGACGAAGGGCAATCCGAAACTGGTGCTGCTGGTGCCTTCTGTGACATCGATCGTGCCATCGTTCGTAAAGGTGGGCGCGGTTCCCGTAGCGCTGACCGGGTCAGAACTATCGAAATTGACCAACCCACCCGACTCGTTCGTGATTGCGCCGCTGGAATTCGCGGTGACTGGGCTTGCCGCCATGCCAGACGCCCCGAAATTGAGCGTGCCGGAGTTGTTCAGCGCCTGATCGAGAAAGTGTGTCGCACTGTATTGGGGGGCGCCTTCAAAGTTCACCGGCGGCTTGACGTAGGTGATGTCGAACGTGCCGTTGCTGGCGACCGTCACCTCGCCGGAGCCTTCGATCGTCCCGCAAACCCAATCGAACGTGCTGCCAGTGCCCGAAATCTGGAGGTTGCCCGCGTTATTGAGAGTCCCCGCAACTTCCAAAGTCAGATTCCCGGAAACCGACGAATTTGTGGCGATCGTGAGCGTCTCGCCTTCGACGAGCAGTGTGCCGGAAACCGACATGCTGTAGATGGACTCGCTGGCGCCGGAAATAATAACCGTGTCGCCGGAGGGAATGGTCGCCGCGTCTTCGGAACCCGGAATTCCCGTCGGGCTCCAGTTGGTGCTCGTATTCCAGCTTCCCGACGTGCCGCCAATCCAGGTATACGATGTGCCGCCCGGACCCGGATCGGCGATTCCCCCAGGGTTCGTGTCGCCGGAGTCAAGCGGAAATGTGCTGGTGGCCCCATAGTTGCCCAACGTGAACGTGGTTCCGTCGTGATAGTCGTAGACCGTGAGCGTGCCGGCGTCGACCGTCCAGATATCCGTGCCGGCCGTGGGGTTGACCGTGATGCCGATCGGATCCGTGTCAGCCGGGTCCAATCCCCACTCTCCAATCGAATTGCCGTTCGTTGAATAGACAAAAACCCTTCCGCCGCCCGGACCGGCGTCCGTCACCCAAAGTGTGTTGTCGCGCTCGGTCAGACCGCTCGGCACCGAGTTGCCGCTGTTCAAGGCGAAGGTTGCGGTCGGAGCGTGGTCGCCGTAAGTGAAATTTGCACCACCGGCGAAGTAGTCGATCGTGCGCGTTCCCGAATCCAGGAGCCAGATGTTCGTGCCGTCGGTCGCAATGCCGGCCGGGGCTTCGAGCGACGAGTCGCTCCAGCGGCCCAAAAGCGTTCCGGCCGACGAATACTCGAAGACATTGTCGTTTGCGTCGATAACCCATTGAATGTTGCCCTCGGTATTGGCGGCAACTCCGAGGGGCGCTGTGTCGTATGCGTTGAGCGGTGCCACCGTCAGCAAAGCGCCGCCGGAGCTGTAACCGTCCATCAACATTTCCGAGGCGTCGGGAACGAAGAATTTCGGCGTCGTGAAAGGATCGGGCGGCTGCGACGTATCGACCGTCACGGAGAACGGCTGCGAAACCTCGGGAGCAAACGACACAACGAGCGGATAGTTCTGCAGCTCGCCGTTGCCGCTCAGCGCCGCGGCGACAAGAGTGCCTTCAATGTTGCCGTTCGAGAAACTGACGGCCGCATAGGGGGCCAACACGCTCCCCTCGACGGAGATCCCCTCGACGGAGGTCCCCTGGACCGTCAGGCTCGCGGCCTCGCTGAAATTCCACAAGATGTCTTGCCGATCGACACCGACGAGGGTAACACCCGTGCTTGGGAAGGAGTCGCCGGTGCCGCTGACGTTGATCAACACCATGGAGCCGGCCGGGGCGCCCACCGTCACTCCGTTCGCGGTGCTCAGGTCCGAGCCCGGCACATCAAACACATTGACGGCGGAGTTATCGCCTGTGAGGACTAAGGAGCCGTTGTTAAAGGAGACCGTGCCGTTTGCGGACTCCGAAGCCCAGTTCAGTGACGCCTGCTTGAGGTTGAACGCGGCGCCGGAAAAGTCAACGACATTGTCCTGCCGCACGGTCCCATTCGGCACGTTGAAACTGTCGAGGGAGTCGCTCGACCCGTAGACAACATTGCCGTTATAGACCTGTCCGTTGCTGGCATCGAGTTGTCCACCGACAATCAGATCGTCCCTCGCACCATTGGAGTTCGCGAGCGCGTCGCCAACCCCGTAGTTTGAAAGCGTGGCGTCACCGCCGACGGCGACGCGGCCCTCCGCGTCGGTGTCCGATTCGGAATCGTCTCCAAAGATGAACGCATTGAATTGGCCGGCCACCCCCAGCGACCCGAGCGGCGCGGCCGACGCGGTAAAGTCATAATTGCCGTTGGCCAGCGTCGTCCCCGTGTAGTTGAAAGCCCAAAAGCCGTTGGCGTTGGAAGTCGTCGTTCCGATCACGCCAAGATCGCTTCGGGATACGGTAATCACTGTGTTCGGCGCCGAAGTTCCCTCGATGACGATGTTCTGGTCCGACGTGGTGGCGCTGCTGCCGGTCGACGTCCCATTGTCGATTCCAGTAATCGTGGTCGATTCGTCTCCCGTGCCCAAGTTGCCGGGCAATGGTCCGATATAAACCGGGGCTAACTGTGCAGTTGTGGTGTCCACGCCAGAGGCGCCCCCACTATCTGTCACTGTCACGGTGACCGTATACGCTCCGGCCACTGAGTAGACGTGGGATGCGCCGACAATACCGCTCGTCAATACACCGTGGGATCCGGGCGTGATTGACAGCACGCCTGAAACGTCCGGTGAGCCGTCTCCCCAGTTGATCGTTCCGACAAACGTCTCTTGAGCGCCCGTGGCTGGATTGGGAAAACTTGGATCAGTGAACGTGGCGAATTGAGAATAGAAATCCGATCCGACGGTTAGCGCCAACGGGACATACGTCGATCCAGCGTCGACCGTGGGCGCAACATCGATGACGTTCACGCCAACCGGATTGGAACTGTACGTTCCGGACTGATCGGTGGCGGTCGCGGTGATCGTCTCGTTCGCAGGGCCCATGGGATAGTAGTGCGTGACGGTCGACGGATTGCCATTAACCGTCTGCACGGACCCGTCGCCCCAAGTGATCGTCCACATGCTGATGGAGCGGTTGCTGACGGCGGGCTCGGACGCTGCCAGGTTGAGGGTGTACAACGAGCCTTCGTCGACATTGCTCGGTCCGCTGATCGTCAGGGTTGGGGGAACGAGATTGACAGTGATGTCGAGCGGATTGCTGGACCAGTTCCCCTTTTGATCGGATGCGCTAGCTGTAATCTGATAAGGTCCCGGACTCTGATACGTGTGGACGAGACTCGACGGGTTCGAGTTGACAGTGGTTGTATCTCCATCGCCCCAAGTGATGTACCAGGACGAAATCGTGTCCGGCCCCGGCTCGTAAGCGGAAAGATTCAACGTGTAGACCGACCCTTCGTTGACGCTCGGTGGGCCGCTGATGGTGACGGTTGGCGGAGCGTACTGCACAGAAACGACGAGATAATTTGAGGTGAACGTTCCGTCAGCGTCGATCGCCACCGCGTAGACGGAATCGTCTTGCGCGACTTGGGTGTAAACGTGCGGCGCACTGCTCGCATCGTACGGAATCGTCTCCGGATCCGGACTGTCGCCCCAATAGATTTCCCAGCCGGTGATCGGACGATCGGCCGGCTGTCCCGTCGCAGACAGATCGAGCGTATAAGTCGCTCCCACGTACACGGTGGGGTTGCCGCTGATGGTGACGGTGGGAGGCACGACCAAGGCCGTCACATCCACCGGTGCTGAGGCGTTGAACGTCGCCTCGTTCGTGCTGGCCGTGGCCGTGATTTGGTACGGCGGATTATTCAGCGTGGCGTACTGATACACGTGCGTGGCCGTAGTCGCATCGGTCTGGATGACATCCGGCGCGCTGCCGTCACCCCAGTTGATGGTCCAACTTTGGATCGGGTGGTCCGGCACCGTGCCGCTGTGCGACAAATTCAGCGTATACGTTGCATCTTCGTTGACGGTCGAGTTCCCGCTGATCGTGACGGTGGGGGCCACAACCAACACATCGACGTTCAACGGAATCGCCTGAAAGCTCCCTTGATCGTTGATCGCGGTTGCCGTGATCGTGTAGGGCTGTCCGTCGACATCCGCAGCGGTATACACGTGAGGCACGCTGCTTGGATTTTCGTCGATTTGCTGGTTGCCGCTGCCGTCTCCCCAGTTGATCACCCACCCGGTGATGGGGTAGTTCGTCGGGACGCCAGTCGCGGACAGATTGAGGGTGTAGGTGGCATCTTCATCGACCGTGGGCGCACCGCTGATCGCAACGGTCGGCGGTT
Source organism: uncultured Planctomycetaceae bacterium (assembly GCA_963752185.1). Classification (GTDB taxonomy): domain Bacteria; phylum Planctomycetota; class Planctomycetia; order Planctomycetales; family Planctomycetaceae; genus DASPSM01. The sequence continues at coordinate 1,159,984 of CAVVXK010000002.1, forward strand.
GGACCTCCACTATGACCGAGATCGGATTGGACTGAAACGAACTCTCATTCGTAATCGCCCACGCCGTGATCGGATACGTGTCTGGGTTGGCGTAAGAGTAGTTGGCCGTGCTGGGATCGCCTTGAATTGGTTGCGGCGCTGTTCCGTCGCCCCAGTTGATCAGCCAGCTTTGGATCGGATGGTCGGGCACCGTGCCTGTGGCGGACAAATTGAGCGTGTAAGTGGCGTCTTCGTTGACCGTGCTCGGTCCACTGATTGTGACCGTGGGCGGAACCATGTTGGCGGTGACCTGCAGGGGAGTTGCGTAGTAAGTGCCGGTACTGTCGCTGACCGATGCGGTCACCTGGTAGGAACCTGCATTGGCGAAGACGTGCACGACGCTGCTGGGATTCCCGGAAACCGGGTCATCGCCAGTCCCATCGCCCCAGTTGATGACCCAGCCATCGATGCTTTGCTGGTCGGGATTCGACACCGACAAATTTAATGTGTAGTTGTCTCCTTCGTTCACAGTTGGGTTGCCGCTAATGGCCGGCGCCAAAGCCGCCGGTGTCACCGTGATCGGCAGCCGGTTGGAATCGTAGGTCCCAGTGTTATCCGAGGCTTGGGCGCTGATCGTGTAATTGCCGGGGCTTGTGTAGGTATGTACGGCGGACGAGGGATTGCCGCTAATCGGGTCAGCGCCGGTGTTGTCTCCCCAGTTGATTGTCCATGACGACAGCGGAATCGCGTTCACGTCGATCGCAGTGAGGTTCAAGAGATATTGGGTGTCGTCGGGAATCGTCGATGGGCCGGCAATCGCGATCGTGGGCGGGACGTAAGTCACCGCCACATCGAGCTGATTCGTGTCGACCATGCCGTTGTCGTTTGTGGCTGTGCCACTGATTGTCACGTTGGGGGACGGGTTTGCGTACGTGTGGGACACAACCGTGGAACCCGCGGGATAGTCGTCGATTGGGCTGCCGTCGCCCCAATTGATCGACCAGCCGGTCACCGGATCGGCCGCCGGGTTGGTTGAGAGGGTTAATAAATACGGCACGCCCTCCGGAATGCTCGGCGCTCCGCCGATCACGGGATCGAGTGGCACATTGTTGACGGTGATGGTTTCGGACACGCTGTTGACGGCGCCGGCAATGTCGGTCACCTTCAATCCGACTGTGTACTGTCCCGCCGCAGTGAAATTGAACGACGCCGTTGGCCCGGAGGCAGTCGTCCCACCGGGCAGGCTCCAACTGTACAAGTAGATCGGTGCGTCATCGGTCGTCGAAGCGCTACCGTCAAACGTGAGAGTCGAACCGGTGGTTGTTGTCGTCTCTCCGGCAATGACGGCGGTCGGCCCCAGGTCATAATCCATGCTCACCGTCGCCGTACCCGTCGTTGCGTCGGGAGCGACCGCTTTAAATACAAACTGATGTGAGCCCGGCGTCAGGTTCGAGGGGGTGTAGACAAATGTTGATCCCGACATGGTCGAGCTGATGTCTTGAAATGCCCCATTATCCTGCTGGACGAGCAGTTGACTCACCGAGCCCGTCAACGTTCCCGTCATGGTCGGATCGGTGGTGACGCCATCGGTGGTATATGTCGAGTTCGCGGCCCCCGCCGGAGCAGTGTCGTCAAGCAATTGCGCGGTCACGCCGGGAGCGACCGTGTCTCCAACGATTTGGACGGTGGTGTTTGTGGTGTTGTCATTGTTAACCAGGCGCAAACTGAGTGTTCCGACCGATCCTGGCGTCAACGAGGAGATATCGAGGCTGATCCGGTCTGTGCTCGAATCGAATGTCGTCGACGAACCGAGTGCCGGCGCCTGTCCCTTGGTCACGTTGAAGAAGGCGTCGCGCCCCGCCGCAAACGTCGGGACGAGCGAGTTGCCGCTGTTGTCCACAAAGGAAGCTTCCAGCGCATCGTTGATCTCGTGGGACGAACCGGTCGGGTCAAAATCGAGATTTTGATAGCGAAACGTGAGGGTCCCCGGATTCTGCGGAATCACCACGTTGTACGACGCGATCACGTCGAACGAATCGCCCTCGTGCATCAAGAGCGTGTTCGAATCGAGAAAAACGGTCCCCTGTCCCGTGGGACTGCCGCCGTTCTGCGTGATTGACCAGCCATCGAGAGTGTCCGTGGGAATCGAAATCGTCGTCAACTGAGGCTGCGCATCATCGTGTATATGACCGGGGAACGAATTCGAATCACCGGTTGAAGGCGTGTTGTTCGTCGTGGGCGGCGTCGACGTTGTCGTCGGAAGAGGCCCGATGGGAGCCACACCTTTCGGCGATAGGGTATCGGCGATGTTTGTCGATGTGGCGGATGAGGATGGTGTCGCTGATTTTACGGAGCCACCTTTTGCCCCGCCTTTGGCGGACGCCACAGAGATATGATTGCCGCCACCACCGCCTGGCGCGCTCGTGCTGGGCCCCGAACTCTGTGCTGCATTGGTAGCGGAGCCATCTCCTCCTCCAGCCGCCTCCCAGCCGGTCCCGTTGCCGCCGCCCCCTCCCTGGTTGTCCGTGCGCGCCGGCGAATTGTCCGAGTCAAGCGCGCCGATCTCCGGGGGTGCCTGGTGTTGTTTTCCCGGGTTGCTCTCCGCACCGAGCGTCGTGGGGACGTTTTGCGGCGGAAGCGAGTCGTCGAGTGCCGGGAGCGAACTCGGTTGAGGAGCTGGCGAAGTTTGCGGCGCCACTCCCGCATCGGGCGGCATCACAGCCGGCCCCTTACTTTCCGGTACGCGCTCGGGAAGAGAGGGCAGAGCGTCCGGCCCCGGCGTATTTCCGGTGCTGCTTGACGCGGAATTCTTCGGCGGGATGCCGGGATCACGATCGGACTGAAAGAGCTGACTCAAAGCACCGGCAAGAGGATCGATCGCGCTTCCGAGAAGCGTGCCCGGCATGAGTCTCGGTTCGCACGCCTCGAGCGACTGGATTGGGCGTGGCTTTGGACCTTTCAAACGATGCCGCTTGCGCGGTTGGCGGCCCAGCCAGTGGAACCGCAGGACCGATCGTCGTAGCGGCCGACGTTTTGTTCGCCCTGAGCTTCGCCTCGTCCGAAACCAGACCGGCCTTGCTCGAAACGCCCTCAACCAGCTCAGCAAGAGCATAGAGCCTCCATCGCGCAGCATCACACAAGCGGCGCTTCGCAGCCGCCTACGTTGTCTCCGACGGCGGCATGGCGAGCGCTCGGGCGCGCACGGTCAACCCGAACGCCAAGCCGCAAGATGCAACCAGCGGAGACCAGATATCGTCGAACTTAATTTGGCCCGTCGACGTGAGATGGAGTGACGTGATGGGCCCGCTAACGAATGAGCGCAGACTCACGAATTAAAGGACGTACCGCAAGTGGGATACGCCTCTGTGGTATCACTGAGAGTCAAACCGAAGCAAAAGCTGTCTGACGGAATTCAAGAATCGCGACAAATTGCAGGAGTCAGTCCACTGGATGTCGCGTCGAGCATGCGTGCTCCGTCACCGCGGGCATTCGATCCGTCCGTCGCAGACTTGTCGTTTCCCGTTGCAAACGCAGCAGTGTTGCAAAACGGCGAATTCAGAGAACCTTGTTGCGGCCAGCCGCAACAGAGTGGCAGTTAATTTACATTTCAAGAGATCGAAAAGTCAAACGCTTTACGAAGATTTCACTGTGCTAACAAGTTTTCTTTGCGCAGACGGGTGTTCAGATCAACGGAGCAAGTCGACGTTCTGGAATCTCGAAGGTAGGCAACTGAGTCAGTCTCGCTCGATCGCGTCGCGCTGATCACGCAAGATGCGAACCGCCAAGTCGATTGTCCGTCGATGCGTGCGGAATCCCAACGCCGCCATGCGGAGTGTGAAACGGCCGTCGAGCATCGTGGACGACAGGAAAATGCGGCCGTCGCGGCGGATTCGGTCGACAAGCACCTGATTGTCGCCATTCTGCTGCTCGAGGGCCGCCCCTTCGCGAGCAAAACGGAAAGTCACGATCGAGAGGTCCGGGATTGGGCCGACCTCAAACCCCGCGCTTTCGATTTCGTGTCGAAAGTAGCGAGCCAACAGCAGCTTTTCCTCGAGGGCCGCACGGAACGGTTTGACCCCCAGGAAGAGGAGCGGCAACCACAAACGTAGTGCGCGAAAGTGCTTGGTCAGTTCGGGCGAAAGCTCAGAGGGGGAGATGGCACTCGAATCTTCAACCACGTCCTGCATGTAATGGGCCGAGAATCCGTGAGTTGCCGCGAGAGCCTTTCCGTCGCGAACTACCACGATCCCGCTCCCCCAGGGCAAAAACAGGCTCTTGTGCGGATCCAGAATGGCCGAGTCCGAGCGTTCGATGCCTTTCAAAATCCCCTTGCCGTGTGCGGTCAGCAGAAAGAACCCGCCGTAGGCCGCGTCAACGTGAAACCAACAGCCCTCGCGCTGACAGACGTCGGCAATCGCATCGAGCGGATCGACGGCGCCGGTATCCGTGGCCCCAGCGGCCCCCACGACGAGCCACGGCTTGAAACCGAGCAGGCGATCGGCGGTGATCGCTTCCTCGAGTGCCTCGGGACGCATGCGGAAACATTCATCGACAGCGATCTGTCGAACCTGCGCCTCACCCAGTCCCGTGAGGTGCAGGGCTTTCTGAACGGAGTGATGAGCCTGGTTAGTCAGGTAGACGACGGCTTTCGCAAAATCGGCCGATTTGAGGGCGTGAGCATCCCGCGCCGTGGCGATTGCCGTGAGATTTGCGATGCTCCCGCCCGACGCGATGTTGCCGGCGGCCGCAGCGGGATATCCGAGCAGATCGGCAACCCAGCGGATGAGCATGTTTTCCATCCGCACCGGTCCGGGGCCGGCGAAAAAGACTCCGGCATATTTGTCGCTGACGGCTGCCAGGTAATCACCGAGCGCGGCGGGATAAATGCCGCCGCCCGGGATATAGGCCAAATAACCGCCCGATGCCGGATGGCCGCCGGGCCGAATGACGTCGTGCTCCAACAGCTCCATGACGCGGTCAATGGACAGGCCGTGTTCCGAGATCGGCGCCTGCAGCAGTCCGCTGCCTTTGTCGTCCGTTTCCACGAAGGCATTGAGTCCTTTGACGCGCCGCAAAAATCGTTCAGACGAAGAGATGACCGCATTTCGCAATCGCTTGCGGACGGACGCTCCCGGCTCGAGTGGCCGAGCGGCCTTCTCGAGTCGACGTAGGTCCGCCAGCAATTCGGTCCGAGTCGTTTCGTGATCCACATTGGGCAAAGACGGCATCGCGCAAACCTCGTCAAACGGGGGCATGTCTCAGACTACTGCGAATCGAGTGACATTTGCCAGTTTGCCTCGTCCGCAGATTTGCACCGGTATCAACTTCGCACGGTGGCGTTCACTGGAATTCTTCACTACAGTTCTGACACAATCCTGCGGGATTTGTTGGTCGGGACGCGGACAATTTTCACAGGGCCTCGCGTTCCTTCCGAAGAGCGATCCGCGTCGCATTGAGCGGCGAGAATTGCTTTGCATCACTGACTTTATGCAGGCACAGGAAGTGCTTGTGGACTCGGGCCGGTGTCCTGTGCCATGACGGCGCCGTTTTTGACGGCGCGCGCCGTGCGTGTCTTCGAGCCGCTTTGGGTTCGATCGGCCTTTGAAAGGAGTCGCTCCTTACAATGAGTGCTGTTGCACCCTCAATCGACGTCACGCCCGGCTTGCGAGAAATCAGTGCCGGCGATCGCCCGATCGAAGTTTCCGTCGTGATGCCGTGCCTCAACGAGCATGAGACGGTCGGCGTCTGCGTACAAAAGGCGGCTTGGGCCCTCGCGAATGCGGGGATTGCCGGCGAAGTGATCGTTGCCGACAACGGCAGCACCGACGGCTCGATCGAATTGGCTCAAGCGCAAGGGGCGCGAGTCGTCGACGTGACGGCCAAAGGCTACGGCAACGCGCTCATGGGCGGCATCCGCGAAGCCCGCGGCCGTTACGTGATCATGGGTGATGCGGACGACAGTTACGACTTCCTCGACGTGCCGAAATTCGTCACGCAACTGAGGCAGGGTTACGATCTCGTCCAGGGTTGCCGGCTGCCTTCGGGAGGAGGCACGGTCGCTCCGGGGGCGATGCCCTTTTCGCATCGCTGGCTGGGCAATCCCATGTTCTCGCTGATGGCCCGCAGAATGTTCCGCGCGCCGGTCCACGATATCTACTGCGGCATGCGCGGCTTCAAACGCGATCTGGTCGAGCGGCTCGAGCTGCGCTGCACGGGGATGGAATTCGCGACCGAGATGATCATCAAGTCGAGCCTGTTTCACAATCTGATCGACGAGGTGCCCATCACGCTGCATCCGGACGGCCGCAAGACGAGACGGCCTCATCTGCGCACGGTTCGCGACGGATGGCGGACGTTGCGATTCTTCTTGATCTTTTCGCCGCGCTGGTTGTTCTGGTACAGCGGCCTACTGTTGATGTGCCTGGGATTGCTCGGTTACGCGATCGCGCTTCCCGGAATGACGATCGGCGGTGTGACATTCGATGTGCATACGCTGGTCGTCGCCAGCATGATGTTGCAGCTCGGTTTTCAGACCGCAATCTTCGCCGTGCTGACGACGACGTACGCTATTCAAAACCGTTTTCGCCCGCCCAGTCCGCGCGTCGATCGTTTCTTTCAAATCTTCACGCTCGAGCGGGGCGCCTTGGCTGGCTTTATCGGAATGACTTTGGGTGGTCTCGCGATTGTGGCCGCCTGCATCTCGTGGTTCCGCGCCGGCTTTGGTCATCTCGATTACGCGAGCACGATGCGGGTCGTCGTGCCCGGAACGACGCTGGTCATGCTCGGAGCCAGCGCGATCCTCAATAGCTTTCTGTGCAGCATGTTGGGGCTGGATCGTCGCTAACCCTCATGGTTTCGCCACGAGGCAGGACGGGATCGACATGTCGACAACCAAGAAGTTGCTCAGTCCTGAAATGGCGCCGCAATGGCACTTGCGCGGGCTGGGTACCGCGCACGCCAAGTTCGTGCATTCACGCCGCGTGCAGGTCCTGGCCGAGCAATTCGCCGAATTGATTCCCGAAGAGAACTCCGTGCTCGACGTGGGATGCGGCGACGGATTGATCGACGCACTGGTGCTCGCACGGCGGCCCGATTTGCGGATGCATGGGGTCGATGTGCTCGTGCGGCCGGACGCGCACATTCCGGTCGGCCCGTTCGATGGCCGGCGACTGCCCTTTGCCGATTCGTCATGGGACACCGTCGTCTTTTGCGACGTCTTGCACCATACGCCTGACCCGCCGGCCATGCTGGCCGAGGGCGTGCGCGTCGCCCGGCGGCACCTCGTGATCAAGGACCACTCGGTCGAGGGATTTCTGGCTCGGCCGACGCTGCGCTTCATGGATTTCGTCGGAAACGCGCCGCACGGCGTGGTTCTGCCGTACAATTACCTCACGCCTCGCCAATGGCAGGCAGCCTTTCTGTCGTGCGGCTTAACGAAGATCGCCGAGCGGCGAGACCTGAAACTGTATCCAAAAATGGCGGACTTGGTTTTCGGCCGCCGACTGCATTTCATCGGAGTCTACGAGATCGCTCGATGAAGTCCGGAACGGCCGCGGCTTCTCGCTTCAGGACGTTCTGGCGACGGTTCGTCTCCCTGCGTTGGCCGCGCGGCCTGGCAATTCTTGTTTGTGGCTTGCTCGGCATTTCGCTGCCGGCGATGTACGGTCTCCACGCCGGCGTTCGCGAGCCCGTCGTTCATGACGAGTTCAGCTACCTGCTCGCCGCCGACACGTTTGCGCACGGGCGATTGAGCAACCCAGCGCCGCCACATCCGGAGTTCTTTGAGGCGCCGCACATTCTCGTCGTGCCGAGCTACTGCTCGAAATATCCGCCTGGACAAGGTCTGGTGCTTGCTCTTGGCCAAGTGCTGTTGGGTCGCCCGATTTGGGGAGTCTGGCTCAGTTGCGGCCTGTTCGCAGCCGCGCTCTGCTGGATGCTCGAGGCGTGGACGTCGGTGCCTTGGGCCTTGTCGACGACTGTCCTCTCCATCGCCACCTGCGGCGTCACGTCCTATTGGGCGCAATCGTATTGGGGCGGAATGGTCGCGGCGACAGGTGGGGCCCTGCTCTTCGGCGCACTGCGCCGAACGCTGAGAGGACCCCAGCTTGGTTCGAGCCTCGTAATGGGTGTCGCGATCGTCATCTTGGCGAATTCGCGGCCGTTCGAGGGGTTGTTGGCCTGTGTCGCAGCCGGCGTGCCTCTTGGTTGGTGGCTCGTTCGTCGTCGGGACGTTTCGTGGCACGCGACCGTCTTTCGCTGGTTGATCCCTCTCGGCGCCGTGCTGGCGGTCGGCGGTTTCTGGATGGGGACTTACAACCGGGCGGTGACCGGAAGCTGGCTGAAAGCTCCCTACGTCGTGCACGAGAGCCAATATTTCGAGCAGGGGGTGTTTCGCTTCAGTGCTTCGCAAACGCCCGACCGCAAGCCGGCGCCGCATGTCGCCGCGTTCTATGCAAATTACAAACGGCCGGCAGAACGCGGCCGAGATCTCGTCCTGGGGACACTCGCTGCCTGTTATCGAAACCTGGCCACGACCGTCGATTCGACTTTCGGCATGACGCTCGAGACGCATGGCGCTCCCTTCGCCAGACTTTGGCTGTTGGTCTTGATCGCGACCCTCTCTCTCTGCGACCGCTGGATTCGATTTTGCATCGGAGCGATTTGCTTCGTCGTTTTGGGAACGTCGCTCGTCTGGTGGTGGTTTCCGCACTATGTCGGCCCGATTTACCCGCTCGGGGTTGCCGTGCTCGCGGTGACACTCCGCCGGGCCGACCTCGGTTCTCGCGCGATGCAGCCGTCGCGGCGCTTTGCGCCCCTCGTCGCCGCGATTCTGGCGGCTTCGTTTGTCGGCCTGCCGATGGCACAGCATGTGATCGCCGCCCGCTTTGGGCATTTCCACGAGGCACCGCCCTCTTCGACCGAATCCCGCGGCACCTCGTCGCGGATGCCGATGACCCGCTCAAGCGTCAAGCGACAGCTTGAAGTCGAACCGGGCCGGCATCTCGTGTTCGTGCATTACGATCCCGATTACAACATCCATGACGAATGGGTCTACAACGGAGCCGATCTGCCCGGCTCGAGAATTCTTTTCGCGCACGACCTCGGAGCCGCCAAGAACTCACTCTTGACCGCCGACTTTCCGGGACGCTCGCTCTGGCTATTACGCGTCGGCCAGAAAGAGACGCGCCTCGACGCGTACCGATAAGCAATCCGTGGCCTGGAGTACCGGATTCGAAGTACGTCTCGCACGTCGGAAGAGTGCTAAAAAGCTTTTGCTATGGAACAACTCGAACGAATCGGATATGATGCAGCTAACGAACGACAAAAAACGGTACAGCCACGAGCTGTAAATCTCGCTTATGCGGAGCCGTGCCCGGATCGAAGATCCGGGCACGGCTCTTTTGGTTTCCTGGCCGTGTTAGCTCGGAGTGCGCGCTGCTGACAGGGAAAAGCCGGTTATCCGGTCGAGTAGGGGAGGAGCGATGATCCATTCAATTGGAACGAACCAGCGCCGCCTCCCCCCTCTTCAAACCGGACGTGCAGATTTCCCGCATCCGGCTTACCCAAGAACACTTCGCTCGAAGGCATGCGCCGACCGACGTCGACTTGGCCGACGGGCTGAGACGCTACCGCAGAGTGAGGTAGGCCGAAGCCTCTTCTGGGAGCAATGCTCCATGTGTATCCTCACCCTTTTTGCACGTCGAATCCTTGGCAGGGCCCCTTCGCTCCGCGGGCATTACCCCGCTTCATCGCTACTATGAGCCCCTCCGACTCCCGATCGAGCCAAAGCGCAGTTATGGGTTCCCGCACCTTGTTGACACAGGGCCTACGCGCCAAGTGTCACTCGAACGGGTCTCTCAGGTTCCTGACGATTCTGTCGGCATCCGCTGTCCCCTCCCACCCCGGAGAGCCCGGCCGCTGCAGGCGTTCGTTGCTTCACGGTCGGTGTCAGGCTTCACCCTATCTGGAAGGGCTGGCCACTCTCAGATGCGTAACGAGGCCGAATCGGGTTCACGCTTTCGCATTACGGCTGACGCCTTTGCCTTCCGAGGCTTCGACCGCCGGATCACTCCGACAGCCGCTCGGTCGGCTACATGGCGAACGAACAACTACCATGGTCAGTACCTTTCAACTGACAAGAACCGTCAAGCTTTGCCTGACGCACCAGATTTCGCAGATGACGCCGATTTTAATTCAAATCGGCGTCGCAGGAGATGGAGAAAAGTGACAACAGAGAGAACCAGAGTGCTACGGCCGAGCAATGCGACGTGTGGTCATTTCGATACAACACAATGCGATCGAGGCCGAAGCAAGTGCCTGTACGACTTTACGCGAGAACGGCCCCGGGTGCAGGGCCGCGGCCCTGCTTCGAAGGTGCGCAGGTTGTTCGAAGATGCTCAGGCTTTTCGAAAAGTGAGCATCTTGGAAAACCCCGGAGATTCCTTCGAAGATGCTCACCCTTTTCCAAGATGCTCACCGAAAACTGCGCATCTTCGAAGGGAGACGTGCTCGGCGACGGCTCCGCCGGGCTCGCATGCCCCGTCCCGCCAGCATTCCCCGACTCTTACGGCGCATGGACGAATCCGTTCAAATGGAGTGAGGACTTGGCCTTAAGCCGCACTTGAGTCCTTTGCCGAAGTGAAATGTCTCCAGGTTCATTCCACAAACCTCGAAACTCCCGCAAAACACCATGCAAACACGACGTGAGTTCCTGAGTTTCGCCGCTAGCCTGTTGGGCACAGCCGGCGCGGCAGGGGAGTGTCTCGAATCGTTGGCGCGAGCCGCCGCGATTGAACCAATGGCCGGCAGCACTTATCTCGATGCCGAGCACGTCGTCATTTTGATGCAGGAGAACCGCTCGTTCGATCACGCATTTGGCACGTTACGCGGCGTGCGCGGTTTCAACGACCCCCGCGCCATCACGCTGCCGGACGGCAATCCGGTTTGGGTCCAGGCCGACGAGCACGGCAAGCGCTTTGCGCCATTTCGGCTCGATATCAAGGCGAGCAAGGCGACGTGGATGGGCTCCCTGCCGCACTCGTGGGCCGACCAAATCGACGCCCGCAACGGAGGGCATTACGACCGCTGGCTCCCGGCCAAACGTTCCGGCAGTCGCGACTACGCCGACATGCCACTGACGCTCGGCTATTACACGCGCGCCGACATTCCGTTCTATTACGCGTTGGCCGACGCCTTCACGATCTGCGATCAGTACTTTTGCTCGTCGCTGACGGGTACGACGCCGAACCGCTGCTATCTCTGGACGGGCACGATTCGCGAGCGGCAGACCCAGCAATCGCCGGCGAACGTCCGAAACGAGGAGGTCGAATACGAAACGATGGCCGACTGGCCGACGTTTCCCGAACGACTGGAGGATCTTGGCGTCTCCTGGAAGGTCTATCAAAACGAAATCACCATCGATTCCGGCTTCACGGAAGCCGAGGACGCCTGGCTGGCGAATTTCGGCGACAATCCGCTCGAATACTTCAACCAATACCGGGTACGCCTGGCCCCGGTTCGCCGCGCCTTTGTCGAGCGACGCATCAAGGCATTGCCGGCCCAAATCGAAGCGATCCAACAACAACTCGCGGGTCAGGCCGACCGATCCGGTCAACGAGCGAAGCGCCTCGCTCAACTGCGCTCCGAACTCACGCGACTCAAGGCCGAGCGCGACAAGTTCCGCGGCCAAAGCCTCGAGGCGCTCGCGCCCGGGAACGGGCCCTGCACGAACGGGCCTTCAGCGCCAACGCGGGCGATCCGCATTACCGGCAGTTGACCGACCTGGTCTATCGCGACAATGGCACCGAGCGCGGCACCGAACGTCGCATGCGCGTGCCAAAAGGGGACGTGCTGCACCAGTTTCGCGAAGACGTCCAGGGAGGCCGTCTGCCCGCGGTGTCTTGGATTGTGAGTCCGCAAACGTTCTCGGATCACCCCTCGTCGCCGTGGTACGGCGCCTGGTACATCGCCGAGGTGCTCGACATCCTCACTCGCAATCCAGACGTGTGGAAGAAGACCATATTTCTGATGACGTACGACGAAAACGACGGCTATTTTGACCACGTGCCGCCGTTCGTTGCTCCGCATCCCGGTCATCCCGAAACGGGCGAGGTCTCGCCCGGGATCGACGCTAGCGTGGAATACGTCGAACTGGCACAGGACCAGAAAAGAGTCGGGCCAAAACACGCGCGGGGAGGTTCGATCGGGCTCGGCTATCGCGTGCCGATGGTGATCGCCTCGCCCTGGAGTCGGGGGGGCTGCGTCTGCTCGCAGGTGTTTGATCACACGTCGGTGCTGCAATTTCTCGAGCACTTCTTGAGTCACAAAATTGGCCGCAAGGTGGAGGAGCCCAACATCAGCCGCTGGCGGCGCGTTGTCTGCGGCGACTTGTCGGCCTCATTCCAATCGTCGGCCGATGCGCGAGACGCGACGTTGTCGTTCCCGCCGCGCGATGAGTTTCTGGAGTCGATTCATCAGGCCCAATTCAAGGGGCTCCCGTCGGATTTTCACGCACTCAGCCACGAAGAACTCGAGCGGATGCGAGAGAACCCGGTCGCATCTTCTTTGCTGCCCAGGCAGGAGGCTGGCTCGAGGCCTTCCTGTCCATTGCCCTATCAACTGGGCGTCGAAGGGTCGCTCGACCAGACGCGAGCGCGTTTCACACTCCGATTCGCGGCGAGCGACGAACTCTTCGGCCCGCGTGCCGCGGGCGCGCCGTTTACCGTGTATGCGATCGGAAGCACCGCAAAGATCACCGTTCGCAATTACGCGGTGCAAGCCGGGCAGCAACTGCAAGACGCGTGGGCGCTGGCTGAGTTTCCCAACGGACGCTATCACCTACGCATTTATGGCCCCAACGGATTCTTTCGCGAATTTGCGGGGACGGCCCACGATCCGCCAGTCGACATGAGTGTCGAAGACGTCCGCGTCCACAATGGGCGAGCGACACTGACTGGCGACATTTCGCTCGGCGTCACAAATCGGGACGCGGCAAGAAGCGTGACGATTGAAGTTCAAGATCACGCCTACGGCAATCCGACACAGTCGCGGACAGTGACGTCCGGCCAGGAAGTCACGGTGACTGTCGAATCTCGAAAATCGGGAGGTTGGTACGACTTCAGTTGTCGGATCAAAGAACCGGCCGGCGAGTTATTCAGCCGCTATGCCGGCCGCGTCGAGACCGGCAGATGGTCCACCAGCGATCCCGCGATTGCGCGGCGACTTTGAAAATGGAAGCCGGGCAGCCGTAACGAACTGCCCGGCTCACATGCCGAAATGATTAACCAACTCTACTTTGCAAACTCCAATCCGGGATCGTTCGGACCGCTGTTTTTCAGTTGGAAATGAAAAGTCCCGCTCTCCTGCCGGGTGAGCGTGCCGTCCATTTTTTGACCGTCCTCACGTGTCAGCACCAGGTTGTCGCCTTGCATTTGGTACTGTCCCGCAAAAGTCTGCGTCTGCCCGTTTTGGTTAACGGCCCACGTAAAAGTGTGATCCGGGCGCAAAGTCAATTGAATCGTCACACTGGGCGTCGGTCGCGAAGCCCAGGATCCGGCGAGGCCCTGCTCGGAGAGAGGCGAGGTTTTTTCGCCCGCTCCCGATGTCGGTGTGACCTCACCTTTCTCGGAGTTGGGACCCGTCGCCGCCGCGGTGCTTGCCGATCCCTTACCCAAGGCGCGGTTCAATCCCGCGAGGATGTTCTGCGACAGGCGGTCGCGCGGCTCCAATTGTGCGACGTGGCCGAATTGTCGGTCCGCGGCGTCCCAATGACCAAGCATGAGATACTGATAGGCCAGCAAAAATCGCGGCGCCGCCTGACTGCTGTGCTCGGAAACGTAGTGCTCCAGCGCACGCAATTGCTGCTTATAGACGTCGACCGACGGGTAGAAGGACTGCAGAATCGTCCAATCCCATCCCGGGCCGGCGTTCAGCACGTCGTGAGCGACGGCCGCCGCCCTTTGATAATCCCCCAAGGCGAATAAAACGAGCGCGTGAAGTTCATGAACGTCCTGGTTTCGCGGATTCGCCGCGATGGCCTGGCTGATCGAAGCCAATGCCTGCTGATAATTGCCCGCAGTGAACGCTTCCCGCGCGGCCGTAATCGACGGATCCTCCTCTGGACTCGACTCGGTCGACACTTGTTGGATCGGCGCACCGTAGTCGTAGTTGCCGTAGTCGGCCGGGTTCATGTCGTAGTAAGGATTCGAATAGTCGGACCCCGCCAATTCGGAATACCAAAACGGAAACCCGCCGTACCACCACGGAGAGTCGAAGCCCCAGTAGTCGTCTGCCAGCCAATAACCCCATCCGCCGAAGCCGCCAAACTCGCCGCGGCGGAATCGATCGAATCGGTCCCCGTGCATTTGACCGCCACGCCAGCCGGGGGAGACCGGTGTCCGCGACATCGTCGCGCCCCGGGAGAACGATCCCATATTCCCGGATTCAAACCCGCCGACGCGCTCGCCGCCAAAACCGCCGCGGTAACCGCTTCCCCAATTTCCCTGAAAGCCACCGCCTTCAAACCCGCCTCCGCGATATCCACCGCCGAAGCCACCGCCGCCGAATCCGCCCCCTCGAAAGCCACCGCCACCGAATCCACCACCGAATCCGCCTCCTCCACCGCGACCGCCGCCGCCTCCACCGCCTCCACCGCCACGTGCCAGAACGTTCGACGGCACAATCAACCCGACACAAACCAGCCCCACCGCCAGCCCGAATCCCAATTGACGACTTTTTCGCATGGAACCCCTCCTGAAACAAAATGCCGGGGAATGCCAGTTGCGGGATTGCCGAAATGGAAATGCTTCCGAAGCCAGCCCCGGCGAGCCTCCTCAAATCAATCGCTCGATACGCCAAGATGCAGCCTTGGCGCCGCAATTGGTGTTCCGGCGCAGCACCTGGAAGCACTGGTCTTGCCTCAAGCGGGCAAAAACTTTCGATTACGGACAAGAAAATCAGCGTGGATCAGCCGAAATTGCAGCCCAAGATCATTACAGTGAGGCAAGATAAAACTCTCTCCAAACCTCCAAAGGTCGGTCGCCATGCGGAAGTTGTTGCCTGCTTTCACCCTGCTCGCCCTGTTCACCACGTTCGTTTCAGCCGCGGACAAAAAAGATGCCAAGACCGCTGATCAGGCGGACAAGAAAGATGCCAAAAATGCGGATGCGGCCAAAGAGAAGGAAGCACCCACTCTGAAAGTGGGCGATGCCCCGCCGCAGCTCAAGGTCAGCAAATGGCTGCAAGGCTCTGCCGTGCGGGCTTTCGACCCGGGCAAGACCTATGTCGTCGAATTCTGGGCGACCTGGTGCGGACCGTGCATCATGATGATGCCTCATATCGCTGAATTGCAGGCCGAGTACAGGGACAAGGGGGTGACGATCATCGGCTACTCGGCCAAAGATCCGCGAAACACGGCGGAGAAGGTCGCGGAATTCGTCGCCAAACGCGGCCCAAAACTCGGCTACACATTCGCCTACGGCGACAATCGCGACACCTACGAGGCGTGGATGGCGGCCGCTCATCAGAACGGCATCCCCTGTTCGTTCGTGATCGATCCCAAGGGGAAGATCGCGTACATTGGTCATCCGTTGTTCCTGGGCATCGTGCTTCCAAGAGTCGTCGACGGAAGCTGGAATCCCGAGCACGGCGCAATCGAAATGGCCGCCGCTGAGAAGGACCTCGACGCCGTCTTCGGCAAGCTCGGCGACGCCAATGCCGAGACGGGGTTGAAGGCGATCAATGAGTTCGAGCAGAAGCGGCCCGAACTGGCAAAACTGCCGTTCTTCGTCGGCCCCAAGATCATGCTGTTGATCAAATCCAAAAAGACGGACGAAGCCAAGACGCTCGCGGACGCGGTCCTCGCGAAGGCCCTCGATCAGGAAGACACCGGCTCACTTCGCACGGTTGCCAGCATCGGCCAGTTCCCCGGGGCCAAAGATCACAAAGCCCTGATCGACGACTCGCTCCAAGCGTCCGACGCGCTTTTGAAGATTTCGGGCGACAAGGATCTCGGCGCGCTCATCACGGGCCTGCAGGCCAACTTTGCGGCCGGCAACAAGGCCAAGGCAAAGGAACTCGCGCAAAAGACTCGCGCGGCGGCCGCCGAACTGCCGAAACCTGTCCAAGCGCAGATCGACCGCCTGCTGGAGAAGTTCGAGGACAAGAAGGACGCGGGCGCGAAGCAGGAAACTCCAAAGCAGGAAAAATAAGCGACCGTGATTTGACGCGAAATTCAGTGATCGACGCCAACCGCAGGTCCGACTCGCGAACGACGACGCGTCCTATCGCAATCACACTCCGATCGGGGAAAACTGACCATCCAGGGCCGACCGCGCCGGCAGGCGCAGCCAATTTGCGAGCACCGCCTGATAGACCTGTCGAAAGTCGGTCGTCGCGGCGGGATCGATGCCGCCGTTCGCCGGAAGTTTGGCGGCCGTTCCGTGCAGGCCTGGCTTGATCTTCCCGCCCGCCAGCAAAAGCGGGGCGGCGGTGCCGTGGTCGGTCCCCTCGGAGGCGTTTTCATCGACGCGGCGCCCGAATTCGCTGAACGTCATCACCAGGACGCGGTCATCGAGCTTCGCCCGCCGCAACTCGTCCAAAAAGAATTGCAAACCCCGCGACAGGGTGCCGAGCAGACGATCGTGCGTGTCCCGCTGGTAGGCGTGCGTGTCATACCCCGACTGGATCGCGTAATAGACGCGGGCGCCGAAATCGCTCTTGATCAGCCGCGCGATGATCGCCAGGTGCTGGCCCAATTCGCTCTCGGGTGGACTGGCCGTGTCGCCAGCGTGCTTTGCGGATTGGGCGAGGCGCTCGGCCGTCGTGAGCGTGTCGAGCGTGCTGCGGCGGACGAAGGCGGCCAGGCTTTCGTCCGACGCCGAAGTCACACCGGGATGCGGCCGGGCCGACTCGCTGACGGCGAGCTCGTCCAGGTTTTCGAACGCCGCGGCGACCGAGCGCCGTCCACGAATGGTGATCGGCGGCGCATCCCTGCCGACAAGCAGGGCCGACGGGCCGCTCTTGGGAAGCGCGGCGCTTCGTCCAAGGCGCGGCCGAGCCAGCCGTAGCTGCGATGCTCAGTGGGATCAAAACGGGCCGTCTCCCAGATCGACGTGCTTACTTCGTGCGACTTGTTGGGATTCGGATAGCCGACGCCCTGCACGATCGCCAGCCGCCCATCGTGAAACAGGTCGGCCGCGGCACGCATCGACGGATTGAGTCCGACCGCGTCGCCGAGCTTCCGTACGCGGTCTTTCGCCACGGCGAGCTTCGGTCGCATCCGATAGTAAGTCTCGTCGGCGTAGGGCACGACCATGTTCAGCCCGTCGTTGCCGCCGGCGAGCTGAATCACAACGAGAATCCGGTCGTCAGGCAGCGGATTCGCACCGCGGGCCGTCTCCGCGAGAAAACCGGGCACCGTCGGAGCCAATGCGATCAGCGTCGCCTGCTTGAGAAAATCGCGTCGCGTCACCATGCTTTGCTCCCTTTTTGTTCTGCCGAGCCGGGGGGTTTATCCCCCCGGACCGTCCACCCAGCCGACAAGTCAAATAAATCCATCACCCCAACTGCCCCTCGGGCGAAGCCAACAGCCGAGCGGCCACGCGCCGCGCGGCTTCGATTCCAATTCTGTTCGACGTACCGGCGACCGTGTGCAGGTCGTTTTGCAAAGCCGGCGACGGATCGCTTCCGAGAATGACTTGCGAGAGGAAGCGAATCGCCGACTCCCGATCCGCATGACCGACGTGGCGATCGACGAGCGGCAGAAGGTTGCACGCGGCGGCCGGGTAATGCACGTTGCCCTCGACCAGGGCGGTCGCGAAATTGAAGCGGCCGGCCAGCGTCCGCGAGCTGATCCAGGAGCGTCCGCCCGGCCAGCCGAAGACGTTCGGCGGATAAAACAAGTCCTGCCCCATGCGACCGATCCACTCGGCCAACAACAGCGTGCTCGGCGGCGGGTTGAACAGTTCCAAGACGCGAACCGCGCCGATTACGTAATCGGGCGGCGCCAGCACGCGTCCTCGCATGTTCGCATCGGCGAAAAAGGCCTCCGAACGCAGGACTCGTTCGACGGCCCAGCCCACGTCGAGTTGATGCGCCCGCAGTCCGGCCGCCAGGTCGGTGATCGCGGCCGCCGACTTGCGGCCCTCTTCGCTGGCCGAAGACCGCCCGTCGACGGCCGGCTCGCGCATGAAGAGTTCCCACAATCGGCCCGCGAGGCGAACGGAGGTCGCCGGCTGTTCCAACAACAGCGCCACGAAATCGTCGCCGCGAAAGCGTGCTCGGCGGCCGAGGATCTTTTTCTCACCGTCGTCGTGGTATTGCGGAAATTCGTGGAAGCCGTCGTTTTTGAACGACCAACCGGTCAGCGCGCGGGCCGCCTCTTTCACGTCGGTTTCGGAAAAATTGCCCACGCCGATCGTGAACAGCTCCATCGATTCGCGGGCCAGGTTTTCGTTGGCATGCTCCTTGCGATTGGCCGGCGCGTCGAGCCAATCGAGCAGGGCCGGATCCTTGATCGCGCGCGCAACAATTCGCCAAACGGTGCACGGGCGAACTCGCGGAAGATCTGATTCTGCCGCACCATCGCCGCCAGATCGTTCACCTTGAGATTGCTGGTGGCGAAATGGTTGTGCCACATCAAGGTCAGCCGCTCGCCCAGCGGATCGGGCGAAAACAGCATGCGAAAGACCCACCACGCCTTCAGCCGATCCGCCATCGACGTCGACGCAGCCGACTCGGCCAGGGCCTGCGACACGCTCTCGAAGTCACCGATCGTTCCGTCGAGCCGCGCCTTGCCAGCCAGCACCCGCGTCACGCTCGCCTGCGGCCCGTCACGCAGATCGCGCTGGATTTCCACCCACGTCGCGGCGAAGCCGGCCCGGCGATGCAGATGGACGACCCGCGCGAGATTCCACGGTGTCGTTGGGGACGGAACGTACGGTACCCACGGATCGCGCGAGGTGGCCGATTTCGCTGGGGTCGTCACCATGTCAAGACTCCGCAACCACAACGCATTGACCTAGTCGACGGGCAGGCGTTTGAACCGTAGGGTGGGACAAGCGAGGCTCGGCGAGCGCCGGCCGAAGCGGCCTTGTCCCACCCTACGTCCCTTTTCGGCATAGACGATCCTCTAATCGACCGGCCGGCGCTTGAGTTTGACGTTTCCGAGATCAACCGTTTTTCCCGGTTGTACCGAGATCTTCCTTAAAGGAAACTGAATCTTGGTCTCGGTTCCGTGGACGACGAGGCCGTAGTCGCAGCCGGGGAACAAGCCGCGGCACTCGAATGTGCCGTCGGCCTTGGAGACCACGATTGGAATGAAGAAATAGGGGTAACCACCCGGTGCGGGGGACGCCTGGACCTCGACGCCCTCGAACGGTACTCCCTCCTCATCCACCAGCCGGCCGACGAGCGTCGCGCACGGTTCGAGCTTGACGGTCATCGCGGGGGCCTTTTGTTCGTCCGCCTTCAGCACGAGATACTTGCCGATCTGCCGCCCTTGGTGGTAGATGGCGATTTTGCGCGTCTCGTGCGGCGCCAACTCCTTCACCTCGAAGGACGAGCCCTTCGGCAGGCCGTCACCGGCGCTCGAGTCATCGAGTACGGACGCCCCGCTCACCGCCTTGCCCGCGCGGTCGACGAGGCTGATGCGGAGGTTCGCGCCCGGATCGAGGGCGAAGTCGCATGTGGTTGACGCGGCCCCTTCGGCCGCGTTGACCTCCTTGAGTGCGTTCAGGAACTTCGCGTTGGCCTGTCCCGATCCTGCATACGTGCGGAACAATCCGCTCTTATCCATCCCCGCAATCTGCGACGCGCCCAGTCCTTTGAGATAACCGCCTTCGACCGCCGAGACGCCGACGATGGCGCGGCCCGGCAATCCAAGGAGGCGATACGTTCCATCCGGATGCGTATGGAACCGCTGCCCCTCACCGCCGCCGCCGAAGACGTCGGAACGGAACTCGGGAGGCTTGGCATACGTGTTATCCAGGAACGGAAAGTATTCGATCCGAGCGTAGACGGGTTTGCCGGTCACCTGATCGGTCACCCGGCCGGTAATCCATTGACCCGGAGCGAGGTCGACATCAACCGTCACCTCTTCGACACCCGGCGAGTTGGGGACATTGAAATCCCGAGTGAAATACGGCTGATTTTCATCGGGAGCGATCCGAATCACGTTTCGGCCCGATATGTCGACGTTGTTCCCCTTGGGCATCCCGACGAGGCGGAACCGGCCGTTGGCGTCCGTTTTGGTGATGAGCGAATTGTGGGGGTGAACGATCATTCCGGCCAGGTGCTCGCTCTCGACGGGGATATCCGCCAGCGGCTTGCCGGTAACGCGATCGCGCACAATCCCGACGACCGGCTTCGTGAGTCCGGCTTCAAAGGTGAAAGTCGCACCGAAGACCTGGTCGGTGATGGGGGGGCGTCCGGTCCCCGCATAGAACCAGATCTGCCGCTTCATCGGCGGTATGTCGCGGGTGGCGACGAGGAACTGCCGATAGGCAATCGATTCGCCGCGCAGCTCGAGATAAGCGACTCGCTCGGCTCCGATTCCGCGGAAGGTGAACCGGCCGTCCCGATCAGTGGTGACGGGGGCCTCCGCCGAATCTTCGACGCCCGGGCACGTTTTGCCGAGCTTCTGGCTTTGAGCATTGCTCATGGCGCCCGATTTGACGGTCTCGATCCACGCGTTCAGATCCCGGTCTTTCGGTTCGCGGACCTGGAGCAGCCGCACGCTGATTCCGGCGACCGGTTTCCCCTCGAGATCGATCACGCGGCCCTGGATCGGAACTTCCGGAACCAGCTTCAAGGCCAAAGATTTGGACTTCTCGATTTCACCGAATTCGACCCATCCTGCACCCAATCCCTCGGCCTCGGCCACGACCGTCGCGTATTTAACGTCGCTGCCGACGTCGTCGACAAATTGCGAGGGGCGGTAAGAGAACTCGAAATTGCCATTTTTATCCGCCTTCACAGCGGCGACGGGGAGCCACTTCACGTTGCTCGTCCAGTAGTTTCGCCGCAGCGTGACCCGAGCCCCGGCCGCCGGTTGTCCGTCGGGACGAAGGACCTGTCCGCGAAGAGTCACAACGTCGCTCTTTTGTTCCCCAGGGGCGAGCGGCCTGGCGTCGTCTGCCTTTGCCGCGGCGGCGGGTTGAGTCAGCGAAACACCGGCGATTGTTCCCAGCGTGCCGAGGCCTGCCAGCAAGAGGAACAGGATGGGAACCGCGGTCGACGTGCCGCGGCGCGACGGAACGATCGCGGCTTCAACCAACCGGCGAATGCGCTCGACGAGCGACCCGCCGGTCGCGGCGACGCCCAAGACCGGCGCTCGCTGCGATTCGGCGAGTGCGGCCAGCGCCCGGGCATAGTCGAGCGTGCCGCCGCAAGCCAGCGACGCCGCGTCGTCGCAGCAGTGCTCCCGCTCGATGCGGATGCGATTCGACACCCAGGCGACGGCAGGATGATAGAAGAACACGGTCTCGACGACGTTTTGCAGGAGATTGACGAGGTAATCGTGCCGGCGGATGTGGATCAGTTCGTGAGCGAGAATGGCCTCAAGCTGGGCGGCGCTCAGCCCGGCGACAAGTCCCGCCGGCACGAGCACCACCGGCTTGAGCCAGCCGATCACCATCGGAACGGCGGCCGAGGTGGAGAACACGAGCCGCACCGCATACGAAACGCCTAACCGCGTCTTGAGGCGGAGAAACCGGTCGATCCACAGCGTGTCGGTCGCATCGGCCGCCACGCGCAGCTCGCGAACAGCGTTCCAGCCGGCCAGCAACCGTAACGAAAAGACGACAACGCCGAGCGCCCACAAACAAACAACCCAAGGCAAATAAGGTTCGACACGCTGCGCCAGGCGTTCCACTTGCTGCGGGAGCGATTTGAGCGACGAGAAGTCGATCGCAGTGCTTTGGCTTGCAGGCGGGACGATGAGGTTGGCCGTCGAAGCCGTGGCGGCAACGATCTTCGTCGACGGGAGGGAATTCGAGCCGGTTGCAGCGTGAAGCTCCGGTGCGGACGTCTCCGGACGCGGGGGACTTTGCTCCGCGATCGGCAGCGTTCCTGCGACTCTGTTCGCTGAGTCGGCCAATTCCTGCCTGACTGCCTGCGTTTCCGCGGTCAGTGTGGCGAATGCCGCGCCGCACATGAGTGCCAGGGCCGCACAGCCGGCCAGATAGCGAAGCTCGGGCGCGCGATGACGTGTCAGGCGGACAAAGAGGAACAGCACGAGAGCGATGAGGGCCCCCTGCCAGACAAAGTGCAGCAGGGTCCAGCCCAGCGCCTGCGTCAAAGTTGTCAGCCAGGTGTTTTGCATGGATGCAACGTTCATTTGTTCCCCTTTCGGGCTTGCCGGGCCTCGAGTTCGTCGAGCAGCCGCCGAATTTCCGCCAGGTCGTCGGCCGACACCGTCTCTTCCGAGAGGGCCTGCACGACCAGTTTGCCCGGCGAGCCGCCAAAGGCGCGTCGCAACAGATCGCGGACCAGTTGCCGCTGAGTCTGCTCCGCCTGGTAGACGGCCCGATACACGTGAGACCGGTGCGATTCGTCGCGGGAGACGAGCCCTTTTTCCGCCATGTTTTGCAGGATTTTAAGGGTCGTCGTGTAGCCGGTCTCTTTCTCGCCGCTGTGGCTCTCGTGGATTTCGCGAACCGTGCTCGGCCCCCGCTCCCACAAGACGCGCAACAGCCCGAGCTCGGCTTCGGTCGGTTTGGGCTGCGATTTTTTGCTCATGCCTCCCTTCTACGATGGCCATCGTACATTGTCAACGATATTTATCGTAGTTTGTGAAAGAAAAGCGCATGCCGTTGGCCGCGCGGCTCACATCTTCGCCGAGCGCTCGATGACGATGTCTCCCAAGTCGTGCGTTTGTCCCGACTCGGCTTTGAAATCCTGGTAGTTCCGCGACACGATGCGACCCTTGAACACGCGATACGTCGCGCCTGGAATCAAATTGCCGATTGTCACACGTCCGTCCGCGGCCGATTCAGGAGTGTGCCAGTTGCTCTCGTCGATATTGGGAAGCAAATCGGCATCGGCGGTGAGCTCGTCCTTTTTTCGCGAGACCTCGTCATATCGGTAAGGTCCCGGCGTGACGATCAATTCAGGCATGAGTTGCATTCCGCTCAGCGGATTCCCCTCGGGATCGACGAACCGCGCCCGAGCGGATCCGCAGGGGAGAAGCCGCACGTCGGGCGTAGTGCCGTCCGAATCGCCGGCGCGAATCACGCGCGTTGCGCCGAGATGTCGCTGTGATTGCAGAAAATACACGGGGTAATCGACTCCGGGTGCACAGCCGGTGATCGTGAATCGGTCACCGACGATTTTTTCGTGCGCGGACCTCCAGGTCGGCGAAATCGGCGCGATTTTCAAGCGGCTGATGATGTAGACATTGTCGGCCGGCTGGCCGTCGGACGTGAGCACGCGGCCCGTCACCGTCATCCCGCGCGTCAATGCGATCGAGAGGTCGATCGGCCCTGAGCCGGCCCGGGGATCGATCCGCTGGAAGGCGTGCGCATAATTACGTTGCCCGCCCTTTCCCCGGCCGTAAAGTTCGCGATATCCCATCACGTTGAGCACGTAGTCGCCCGTCGGGGCGTGGACGAGCAACCAGCCCGGCCCCGGCAGCACGGAAATG
Source organism: uncultured Planctomycetaceae bacterium (assembly GCA_963752185.1). Lineage (GTDB taxonomy): Bacteria > Planctomycetota > Planctomycetia > Planctomycetales > Planctomycetaceae > DASPSM01. The sequence goes on from CAVVXK010000002.1 coordinate 1,183,604, forward strand.
GAAAAGTGACCGTTCACGTCGCTAATTTCAATGCCCTGCCAGCCCGTAATCACCCCATTGGGGAGGCTCACCGTGCCCTCCGGCATGTATTGGATCGACGCCTTGGCGATGGGCCGATTGGTGCCTGATTCGATGATTGTTCCCCTGGCCAAAATGCCACGCGGCAACTCAACGTCGATCTGCGCCTTGGTCGTGCCCGCGTGCCAATCGAATTCGGACTTACGAATGAGATACGGCGTGCCATGCGGTGGATAGGCTATCACCTGTCCATGGATTCCTGGATTCGACGTGATGTGGAAGTGCCCTCGTCCGTCAGTTTCCCCCGCCACACCGCTTGCCGATCCCATTTGCTGTTGAGACGCAAAAATGGTCAACCTGGTATGCGGGACCGGTAGCTCCGTGTCGGCAAACCGCACCTGACCCTCGACGAACTGAGCCGGCGCGAGCGCGATGACGGCGTCCTCGCCCGGTTTCAAATTCCGCACTGCCTGCGGCCGATACGTGCCGTCCCTTGGACCGCGTCTCTCCGGCATGCCCGTATTGAGCAGGGCCGACTGCGGCGCGAAATGATCACTTTGTGGAATGTTGAGAAAGACGCCGCAATCTTGCCCAACACCAAGAATCACAAAGCGCCCGTTCGAGTCCGACACGATTGCGCCGGGCCAAACGGCCGGCAATTTCCCCTCCGTCCGAAGGCCTACGCCGTCCTGCAGCGGTCCGTTCGGGCCCCGCTTAATGATGCCATCCAAACTGGCGTGAATTCCCACTGCCGCTTGGCCCTGCAAATCGACGAAGCGCCCGCGAATGACGCTTTCGGGGACAAGCGTGAACGACTGATTGAGACTCGGAGCCTCGAGATTGAACGATTTCCACGCTAGGGCCCGACCGTCCGCCCGTGCGATCAACGTCGGATACGATGCTTCGTTCGGCTTGACCCGTCGAACCTGCATCCGATACTCGCCTTCACTCCCTGTCGTCGCCTCGCCAAGCATCTCGCTCGACGCACCGAGATCGCCGCCGCGCCGCGACTCGTTCTTGCGGGCGATCGCAGCAACATGCGCTCCGACGATCGGCTGGTTCTTCTCGTCAATGACTCGGCCGGTGATGACGGCTGTCCTTGAAGAATCGCCGGCCTTCACGGCGTCCGGCGATGGTGCGCTCACTGTTACGACCTTCTGTTTCGCTTCTTTGGCGCCCAAAGGCTCACTTGCCTCGGCTTCGCTAATCCGTCGTTTGAGTTTGACATCGCCGAGGTTGATCAGCTTGCCCGGTTCAACCTTGATCCGCTTTGCCACCTGGCGAAACTCGATTTGCGGTCCCTCGGCGATGACGTTGTAATCGCAGCCGGGCACCAGTCCCGCGTAGCGAAACGTGCCGTCGGCCTGGCAGACGACGGACGGAAGCCGGGGCCAAAAGTCGCCGCCCGGTAGGGGAAGTGCCTCGAGATGCGTACCGCCCACGGGCGTCCCGTCTTCGTCCACCAGCCGGCCCACGAGCGTGGCACACGGCTCGAGGGTGATCGACATCGTCCGCGGCGTCTTCTCGTCGAATGCCAGCAACAGGAACTTGCCGATGTTCCTTCGTTTATTCTCGATCACGATCGGCCGGCTTTCATTGACCGACAGATTCTCCAGGTCGAACGTTGCCTGCGGCATGTCTCTGTAATCATTTGTTGCCCTGCCGGAAATGCTGCAGCCGGCAACGGGATTAGACTGGCGATCGACCAGCGTCACGCGAATCGCCTCGCCGCGCTCCAAGGCAAAATCGCAGCGGACGGTCGCGGCCTCTTGGGGAGGATTGATTTCCTTGAGCGCGCTCGGCCACTTCAACCCTGGCGTAACCGGGTTCTTATACGTGGGAAAATGGCCGTTCTTTTGCAAGCCCTTGATTTCAGCGGCACCAACTCCCTGTTTGTAGCTGGCTCCAATGGCTTCGGCTCCGACAATTGCCCGGCCCGGTAAACCCACGAGTCGAAATGTGCCGTCAGCTCTCGTCATATATCGCGTCTGATCGCCGTCCACGCGGCCGTCGTGGAACTCCGGAAGCGCCGGGCGAAGGGGTTGCTGAGAAATGGCAGATAATCGAGCCGGGCGATGACCGGTTTGCCGGTCGCCTTGTCAACCACGCGGCCGGTAATCCAAACGCCGCGGTGCAGCTCGAGATCGACAGTCACCGGGTCCGCGCCGGGATCGTCAGGGACGACCATGTGTCGCATCAGATAAGGCTGATCGTCGTTCGGAAAGGCCATGATTTCGTTGCCTTTTCCCTTCGGCATTCCCACAAGCCGATAACGGCCTTGGGAGTCCGTCTGGCTCAGCACGTCGCGCATTCCGGCAACCCGCCTGCCCGCGAAGACGTCGCTGGCGACTGTAACGCCCGCGAGCGGCTTGCCCGTTGCCGCGTCGCGAACCGTCCCGACAATGGGTCGCGAAGGGTGCGGCTGCAAGATGCAGTCGTTGCCGAAGATCTCATCCTTCACCGGAAAGGCGCCGGCAATGAGCTGACGAGTCAGCGGAGCCATCGAACGCGTAACAACCGTGATCGAAGTGCGGGTGATCGTGTCACCGCTGAGTCTGAGGTGGACGATACGCTCGGGTCCGACGCCCGAGAGCACGAAACGACCGTCGGATCCCGTTTTGATAGCTGGTTTCGCATCGTCTCTTTGATAGGGGAGCGAAGTGTACTTGGCCGCTTGCCAGGCGGTCGGCGCATCAGCGCCCGCCTTCACAGCCTTCAGCCATGGGTCGAGATTTCCGGTCTGGGCGGCACTGACGCCGGTCATCTCCACAGTGACGCCTGCCACCGGCCGACCTTCGAGGTCGATCACCCGTCCGTGAATGGGTGAATCAGGGGCGAGCCTCAAAGCGAGCGGCTTGCCGGGGGCAATGTCCTGCCACTCGGCCCATTGCAACCCGAAGCCGTCCGCTTCCGCCGCGACCATCGTCTCCCGCCACTGTTGAGGACGGCCGACCCCCTCGACGAAATCGGACCGGCGGTAGGAGAGCTCGAATTGGCCGTTGGATCCGGCGGTCGTCCTCGCGACAGCGCGCGAACCCGCGCGTTGCCCGCGGTAGGAAAAGTAATAACGGAAAATTGATACTTTCGCCCCAGCCGCCGGCTGGCCGTCCGGTTTCAGCACTTGTCCCCCGACCGCAAATACGTCATCGACTTCCTGCTTCGAGACGTCCTGCGATAGCGGGGCCGCCGTTACGACCTTCGCCTTCGCTTCTTTGGCGTCTTGAGGCTCATTTGCCCCGGCTTCGCTCATCGCTCCTTTGAGTTTGACATCGCCCAGGTTGATGAGCTTGCCCGGTTCGATCTTGAGTCGCGTGGCCACATCTCGGAATCCCAGTTTCGCCCCTTCGGCGAACACATGGTAATCACAACCGGGGATGAGACCCGGGTATTTGAAGGTGCCATCGGCGCCACAGACGACGGACGGAAGTCGCGGCCAAAAATGGCCTCCCGGATCGGGAGATGCGGTGAGATACACGCCGCCCAACGGCACGCCGTCTGCATCGAGAAGGCGGCCCACGAGCATCGCGCACGGTTCGAGAGTGATCAACATCGTTCGAGGCGTGTTCTCGCCGAATTTGAGCAAGAGGAACTTGCCGATCCCTCGCTCCTTCTGCTCAATGAAGATCGGCCGGGTTTCGCCCAGCGACAGGTTCTCGAAATCGAAAGTGGCCTGCTCCGCGACGCTGGAAACTCCAACTCGCCCGGTCACCCAGCAGCCAACCACGGGTTTCGACTCGTGATCGATCGCCGTCACATAGACCGTGTCCCCGCGTTCCAGGGCAAGATCGCAGCGGACGGCCGTCGCGCCTTCGGGAGGGTTAATCTCTTTAATCGCATTCGGAAACTTCAAACCCGGCGGAACCACATCGCCATAGGTGGGAAAGACCCCGCTCTTATCGAGCCCCTTGATTTCGCTTGCTCCCACTCCCCCCTTGTAGCGGTCCGCGAGCGCTTCGGCCCCGACAATTGCGCGGCCCGGCAAACCCACGAGCCGGAACGAACCGTCGGGTTTGGTACTAAATCGAAACTGATTGCCGACCATCTTGCCGTCCTGGTATTCAGGCAGCACATTGGCAAATGCATTGTCGCGAAATGGGTAGTAATGCAACCGCGCGAGGGCGGGCTTGCCTGTCGCTTTGTCGAAGACGTGGCCCTCGATCCACATCCCGCGGTGCAGCTCGAAATTGACGGTCACCGGGCCGGCGCCGGGATCGTCCGGGACGACCATCCTTTGCATCAGATAAGGCTGATTGTCATTTGGATAGGCCACGATTTCATTGGGCTTCCCCTTAGGCATTCCCGCGACTCGAAAGCGGCCCCGCGCATCCGTCTGGCTGAGAACGTCGCGCAGTCCGATTAGCCATTTCCCGGCGAATAAATCCCCCGCAACCGTCACGCCTGGGAGCGGTTCGCCGGTTTTCGCGTCGCGGACGATGCCGACAACGGGGCGCGACGGAGACGCTTGCAGTGTGAAGTCCGTGCCGTAAACCTCCTGGGTAACCGGGAACGCTCCGGCGCGGATATGCTGTGTGATCGGTGCCATCGGGCGAGTGACAACTCGGATCGACGAATCGGCAATCGTGTCGCCGGTGGCCGCCAGGTGGACGATACAATCGGGCCCGATGCCCGAGAGTACGAAACGACCATCGGGTCCGGTGCTGACGGCCGCTTTCGTCTCGGCTTGCTTGTAGGGGATCATTGCGAGCTTCGCCGCCTGCCAGGCGGTGGGGGCGTCGGCCCCGGACTTCACGGCGTTGAGCCATGAATCGAGAGAGCCTTCTGGACCTCCGTCAATCCGCTGGATGGAAATGTTGACTCCCTGGACGGGCCGCCCTTCTAAGTCGATCACGCGACCGCGGATCGGTGATTCGATTGTGAGTTTGAGAGTCAGCGGCGTGCCGGGAGCAATGTCCTGCCACTCGGCCCATTGCAGCCCGAAACCCTCGGCCTCCGCCAGGACCGTCGTCTCTCGCCACGGTTCGGCTCGTCCGCCCTCGAGGAGCTGCGAACGATCATAAGTCAGCGTGAATCGGCCGTTCGGGTCGGTGACCACCCGGGTGACCGCCGCCGACTTCGGCGCACCGGGCATGTGCCGGAAGAAGAAGCGGACGATAGAGACTCTCGCGCCAGCGGCCGGCTCCCCGTTTGCTTTGACGACGCGCCCGCGAACGGTGAAGTTGTCGCCGTGTTCCACCCGTGCCGGAACCGATGTGCTGTCGCTGGTTCGGTTTTCCGCTGCTGCGCTCAATGCGGGAGACTCGTCCGCCTTCGTATTTGTCACTTTCGTTCGTTGTTGGGCGAAGGCGATTCCGGCAGCGGCCGCGAGGGAAAATAGCGACACCAACGCGATCCAATTCCGACCGGCACGCGGCGTGACGCGGGCTCCAGCCAGAACGTGCTCCAGACGGCATTTGAGCGATTCGTAGCTGCGAAGCGCCGGCAAGGCGAAGGTCGGCGCGTTTTGCGGGACCAGGTTCACAAGCGATTCGGCATAATCGGTTGCTTCCTGCTTTGAGGCCAGCACCCAGTCGTCACAGGCCTGCTCTCGCAGCGCCGAGAGCCGTCGCCGGCTGAGCCAGGCCAAGGGCTGCCAGGGGAGAAGGATCACCAGGAGTTCGGTCCAGAGCGCGGGCAGGTGATCGCGGCGCAACCAGTGAGCCAGCTCGTGGCAAAAGATGCCGCACCACGAAATGCCCTCTTGCTCGCCGGCCGATGGCGGGACGAGCAGGATCGGACGCTTGCGCCAGCACCAGATCATCGGACAGCGAGCGCCCGCCGATGCGTGCAATTGGACGTCGCCTCGGAAGCCGAGCAATTCACACGATTCGCCGAGCGCCGCGAGCAATCTCCCGTCGGTCTCGCGCACCGAATTCCGCACCAACCGGCGACCGGCTAGAAGTGAGGACGTCAGTCGAATGAAAAGTGCCAGCGAAAAGACGAACCAGGCGCCGACGATTGCAACGGGAAGGAAATTGACCAGGCGCATCGTTAGGGGCCGCGTCGTCTGGGCTGGCACCGTTGTTCCTGCTGTGAGCGTTGTTTCGAGGGCAGGCCCAACGGCTGGCGGCGGCGAACCGTCGGCGACGTGAGCGTTCGGCGGCAACTCGGCGTCCGCAGGTGTCTCTTGGGCGAGCGGCAGTTCGGGCGGTTCGATCGCCGAGGATTCGACGGCGATTGGCGGAGTGCCACCGACGCGCACTTCGAGAGCTTCCGCAGGCGCACCCGGCAAAACGCCCCAGCCCAGTCCGCGGACGCCGGCGGTCAACAGCGGTGAAGCGACAGCGACCACCGTCGCCGACACGAGGAGCAGATGCGCCCGCGCCGCGCGGCTGCGCCAGATCCGGCTGACCACAAGCCCGAGCGCGAGCCAAAGCGTCGATTGCCAGAGCAGGGTCCATGCGAACGACGCGAGCGGCGAAACGAGGAGGGAACCCAATGCATTACTCATTCGAAAGCTCCTTGCGGCGCTTGTCGATCATCTTTCGCAACGCGGTCAGGTCTTCGGCGCTCAAATCTTCGTCGGCGAGCAGATGCTGAAACGCGGCGATTGGGCTGCCGCCGCAGATTCGGTCGATGAACTGCCGGAGCGAGCTGCGGCCCGCCTCGTCGCGGGTCTTGGTCGGCTGGTAGACGTACGCGCGGCCCTCTTCTCGATGCGTGAGCCAGCCCGATTTGTCTAATTTCTGCATGACCGTGAGCACGGTCGTGTAGGCCAATCGCTTCCGCTTCCCGAGCCGATCGCGGACCTGGTTGACACTTGCCTCACCCAGCTCCCAGACGATCTCCATGACCGCCTTTTGCAAATCACCCAGCTCATCCAGTGAAGGTTTTGGCATCGATCGCGATTCCGAGAGTTGTGAGTAGTCAATCGTCCGGGAATGATGAAACCACGCTGTGCCCGGACCAACTACTGTCTGGAGTACTACTTGACGTAGTAATACCGCGCGGCGAATTCGGTTTCAAGCGCGAAATGCTAGAAAATCTTCGGTCCCGGCAAAGTTGCAGCGCGGACCAGACCAAGAAATGCTTGAAAGAAAGGAATCCGCAGATTTCGCGATGACGCAGATTTGGGAATTCCAATCGGCGAAATCGGCGTAATCTGCGGATCTATTGGCTTTCGTTGGTCACGCGGGGCGACTTGTCCAGCCCGTCACTCGTACCGCAGGGCTTCGATGGGGTCGAGGCGGGACGCTTTCCAAGCGGGGTAGTAGCCGAAGACCACGCCAATCAAGAGCGAGACCCCGACTGCTGCGAACATTGCCGGCCACGAGATGCGGGTCGGCCAGAGCAGGATCGTGCGGACCGAGAAGGAGGACAAGCGGCCCACCAGGATGCCCAGCGCACCGCCCAGGGCGCACAGCAGGAGCGATTCGACCAGGAACTGCCGCATGATGTCGCGCGAGCGGGCGCCGATCGCCATCCGCAGGCCGATCTCTTTGGTGCGCTCGGAAACGGAGACGAGCATGATGTTCATAATGCCTACGCCGCCCACCACGAGCGAGATCATCGCCACCACCAGGAGCAAGAGCGACATCAACTGCGACGTCGACGCGCGGGTCCGGCTGATTTCCGTCATGTCGCGCAAGGTGAAGTCGTCCAGCTGTCCGGCGCGGCGATGATGGCGTTCGCGCAAGAGCTGCTGCATCTGCCGCATGGCGGGATCGATCAGGGTGTCGCTGCGGGCTTTCACCAGAATCAGGTCGAGGTTCGTGAAGTGCACGGGTGAAGGCGTGTCGGCCAGTTGAGTCGGTGAGGCGACCGGGAACAGCACGGGTTTCACGGAGGGAAATGCATTGTTGAGCGAGTTGACCTGTTGCAACGCATCGACCGCGGCGGAAACGCTCTGATTGGTCTTTTGGGCCGTCTGACCCACGATTTTGAACTTGAGCGTGGTCCAGGGGAGCATCACGATGTCGTCTTGATCCTGGCCGAACATGTTGGCCCCCTTGCGGGAGAGGACACCCAGGACCCGCAGCGGCCGGTTGTTCATGCGCAGTTGCCGACCGACCGGCGACTCGTCCCCGAATAGTTCATTCGCCACGGTCTGGCCAACCACGCAAACTTCGCGGAGGGCTGCCACGTCGGCGTCGGAGAACATCGAGCCCTCGACCATTTGGGTCCACTCGCGAATCTCGAGATAGGCCGGAGTGGTCCCGTTGATCCGTTCGGGCACCCAGTTGCGACCATTCGCGACCACCTGCGTGCGGGCTCCCACAATGGGGGCCACGCTTGCCAGTGCGCTGCAATGATCGGCCATCGCGTGAGCGTCTCCGGGAGTCAGGCTCATTGCGCTGCCCGAGCCGCTCGCGACCCCCGCCGCCGCGAGGTTGCCGGGAAGGACGATGATGGTATTGGACCCCATGCTGGCGATGGCTGCCTCGACCTCGCGGGCGGCGCCCTGGCCGATCTCGACCATGGCAATCACCGCACCCACGCCGATCACGATGCCCAGCATCGTCAAGGCGGAGCGCATGACATGCCGCCTGAGCGCGGCGGCGGCCATCGGCAATGTGCGGAACAGGAAATTCATGGAACTGCTCAGGCCGCCGTCAGGTCGACTTCGGCCTCTTCGGGATCATCGGCTCCCTCGACGATCAAGCCGTCGCACATGCGCACCACGCGGCGGGCATAATGCGCCACGCCGGGGTCGTGCGTCACCAAGACGACGGTGATGCCGTCTTTCTCAGCCAGATCCTGGAACATTTTCAGGATTTCTTTGCTGGTCTTGGTGTCGAGATTTCCGGTCGGTTCGTCGGCGAACAGGATCTGAGGACGATTAATCAGCGAACGGGCAATAGCGACCCGCTGCTGCTGGCCGCCCGACAACTGCGAGGGTTGATGATCGAAGCGATGCCCAAGTCCGACGCGCTCGAGCATGGCCACACCTCGCGCGCGGGCGTCGCGCTTGGACACGAGAGTGTGCGTATAAGCCAGCGGCATGATCACGTTCTCGAGCGCGCTGGTGCGAGGCAACAAATTGAAGCTCTGAAAGACGAACCCGATCTTGTGATTGCGGATCAAAGCCCGCTGGTCCGGAGAAAGCTCTGAAATCTCGTCGCCGTCCAGCCAATACCGGCCGGCGGTGGGGCGGTCGAGGCAGCCCAGAATGTTCATCAGCGTCGATTTGCCCGAGCCTGACGACCCCATGAGCGCCACCATCTCGCCGCGACAAATGTCGAGCGTGATGCCCTTGAGCACGGGCACGGCGACTTCGCCCAAAGAATACGTCTTCGTGATTTCGCGGAGACGGATTAACTCCATCACTTCCCCTTATCAGACGGAGGACCGGTTACGCGGACTTTATTTCTTGCGCGACGCATGCGGTCCGAATGGATTGACGGTTGAATCGTGGCTGATTGCGGATTCGTTTTCGCCTGTGACGACGTCGGTCTCCGAAGTCAGCTTGTCCTTGACGACTTCGGCCACTTCGGTCATCAGCCCATCGGTAAGGCCCACGCGTACTTTAACCGGGCGAACGCAGTCGCCGTCGGGCACCCACACGGTAGCGCGGGTGAGGCGGCCTTTGGTGGTGGCGCGCTCCGCGCAGATTCCTCGACCGACGCGCTTCGCATCCCCTGCTCGTATTGCGAACGATATTCGGGAGCCACCAATGCCAGCGTCGGCCGATAGTGCAGTGCGGCGTTCGGCACCAGGAGGGCGTCCTTCCGCTCATCGACTTTGAACTGGACGTTCGCCGTGAGATAAGGCAGCAGCTTGCCGACGGACGCAGACTCGGTTGTTCCGTGCGTTTCTTTGGCCGCGGCGCCAGCCGGATAGAGCTTGCTGTCGCCACCATTCTCGACGTTCACGACGATGGTATAGGTCACCACGTTCTGCGTCATCGTCGCGTTCAGACGAATCTGCCCGACGGTGCCGTGGAAGGCGTCGGCCGGGTAGGAATCGACTGTAAAGGTGACATCCTGGCCGGGGTAAATATTTCCAATATCGGCTTCGTTGACCGAGACCCAAATCTGCAGGCGTCGCAAATCCTTGGCGATCAGAAACAGACTCGGCGCATTCAAACTCGACACGACCGTTTGACCGACGTTCACCCGGCGATCAATGATGATCCCCTTCACGGGCGACTTGATCGTGCAGTAGCCGAGATTCTTTTCGGCTTTGACGAGCGTGCCGCGGGCCTTTTCGACGGCCCGCTTGGCCTTATCCAAGTCGGCCTCGGCGGCCGGCACGGCGGCTTTGGCCGTTTCCCAAGCGCTTTGAGTGGCGTCGACCTCGGTTTGCGAGATCGAACGCTGCGACTCGAGTTCTTGGTCCGCTCCCAATCTCGATTGGCCTTGTAGAATTGGGCCCGCATTTGCGAAAGCTCGCTCTCCTCATGCCGCACGTCGGCCTGGCACACGCCCAGGTCCGCGCGGGCAATGTCGACTTCCGGGGAGTAGAGCGAGTCATCGATCCGCGCCAGCACCGTCCCCTGATCGACAGCCGAGCCGTAATCGATCGTACGTTTCGGATTGACCGGATCGCGGCCAAAGGAGAGGATCTGGCCGGCCACTTCGGCGCCGACGTCGATCACTTCCTCCGGTTCGATCGTTCCAGTGGCGACAATCGTCGCCACCAGGCTGCCTCGCGACGGATGATCGGTGCGAAACAGCGGCTCACTCGCGCTTCGCGGTACCACTGCCAGCTGGTTTGCATGCCCGCGGCAAGTACGGCGGCGATGACCAAAAACAGAATGAGCTTAACCGGAAAGCGGACGGCGCGTGTCATACGTACCGAGTCAGGTTTGAAGCGAGGCAGGGAGGAAGGAAGGCTACGCGGAGGCCAAATCAAGGCGGGTAGGTGGGATCGACTGCCGGTGCGCAGTCAGAGTCGAACCTTGCACATTGTAAAGCGCGCCATCGCAGCGCGGCAAGAGTGCAATCTCAGATTGCGACATTTCGCCGCGCGGCGTCGGCGCAGCGCGACGCTTTCTCGACCGCCCCGGGCGATGCCTGAGATCGCCGCCGACTAGGGCTGTCGGCCGGGCTCATCGACGTCCGCGTACTCGATTTGTACCCGGACTATGTCCTCCTGGCAGCGAAAGAAACCATCGAGCACGACGGGATCGAAGTGCTGCCCCTTGCCCTCTTTGAGAATGTCGAAACATTTCGCAAGAGGGAAGGGCGGCTTGTACGGCCTCCGGCTGCTGAGCGCGTCGAAGACATCGGCAACCGCCGTAATGCGTCCGGGCAGGGGAATGTTTTCGCCGACGAGGCCGAGCGGATAGCCACTCCCATCCCATTTCTCGTGATGGCTGAGCGCGATCGTGGCGGCCAGCGCCAGAACCGGCGACTCCGTCGTTTCCAAGAGGCGGGAACCAAGTTCCGCGTGACGACAGAGGGCATTGACCTCGTGATTCGGCAGGCCCTGAGTGATCTTCGTTCCGTAAACGCTGTGCCGCTGCATGACCTCGAATTCCTCGGGACCCAATTTCCCAGGTTTGAGCAGGATGGAGTCCGGGATGCCGATTTTGCCGATGTCATGCAACTGGGCGGCCTGTTCGAGCATTTCGAGCTCCTCGCCCCGCCAGCCCAGTTCCCCGGCAATCAGGCGCGCGTATTTGCCGACACGCAACACGTGCCGGCCCGTATGATCGTCTCGAAACTCGCCCGCGCGGGCCAGGCAATGGATGACCTCCTGCCGTGACCGCGCCAGTTCGGCCGTGCGGCGCAGCACCGCGGCTTCGAGCCGTTCCGAGTGTTCTTGCAGGTGATCGAAATGGCGTTTCACGATCAGCGCGTTGCGAATCCGGGGCACCAGGTCGGTGGCGTCGACCGGTTTGGCCAGAAAATCCGTGACGCCCAGGTCGATCGCCTGCCGTTTGATCGCCTGATCGCTGGTCGCCGTGAGGATGACGATCGGCAGATGCAGCCACCTCGCGTCGGCTCGCAGCGCGGCGAGAATATCCAGCCCGCTCTGATAGGGCATCATGACGTCCAAGAGGAGCGCATCGGGCGATTCCTTGGAGATCAAATCGATCGCCTCCCGCGAATCGGTCGTGGTCACGAAGTTCGCATAGCCCTCCATCATCAAAAGCTTGCGGGCCAGCTTCACATTGATCGGCTCGTCGTCGACGATCATGATCTTCGAGGCGAACAGGTCTTCGTTGCGAATCAATGACGGAGCGACTTCCCGACCCGTTTCGACCCGGCCTTGGTTCGCGTTCGTGGCGGTCAATTCAAGAGGCATTTGCGTCACGTCTCTTACATCCGATGTCGTTCAAACAGTCACTGCCTTCACTACCTTCGACTCTGCCGGCTCGGCAATCGCAACGCGACTGGCAAGCTCGGCGATATCATCCAACAGCGCGGCGATCGTAGATCGATCCGCTTTCTCAATCGCTGCTTCCAAGGCGATCGTGGGGCGAGTCAACTCCATGAACCCGGCCGTACCGGCCGATCCCTTCAGCCAATGCGTGAGTCGGCCCAGCGATTGCCAATCCTCTTGGGAGGCGGCGGAGCGCATTTCGTCGAGTTTGGCCCACAAACGCTCGATGAATTCTTCGATGATTTCGCGAAATTCCGGATCGTCGGTCGGAAGCCTTGAAACAAGAGGCTGTTTGCCGGTGCCCGGCGAAGGGGCGCCCGATGCCCGGTCCCCGCATCCCAGCCAATGCGCGACGGCCTTCAACAGGCGGTCGCTGTCGACCGGCTTGGAGAGATACGCGGTGCAGCCGGCCGCCTGACAGCGTCCTTCGTCGCCATTGAGGGAATGTGCCGTCAGAGCGATGATCGGCGTCTCGACGCGGCGTCGCCGCAACTCGCTCGCTGCCAAGTACCCGTCCATGACGGGCATTTGCATGTCCATCAGAATCAGGTCGAAGGCCTGTTTGCTGGCAAAGTCGACTCCCACCTGCCCGTTCTCCGCTGTCACGACCTTCGCGCCCGCTCGTTGCAAAATCAGGCTGATCAGCTTGCGGTTGGTCACGCCGTCCTCGACCAGCAGGATCGACGCGTTCGGCCGGATTTGCACAAACCCACGGCTTGGCGACGATCGACGGGACAGGACGTCCGCCACCGGCGCTTCGAGGCGGGGCACGTCCGACAACGGTCCGGTGGAGATGGTCGCGACAAAGGTGCTGCCGCGACCAAGTTCACTGGTCACAGTCAGGCTCCCGCCCAAGAGCTCGGTAATTTGGCGGCTGATCGTCAAACCGAGCCCCGTCCCCCCGAACCGGCGCGTGATCGATTGGTCGGCTTGCGTGAACGGCTCGAAGATGTGCTTCATCGACTCGTCCGTCATGCCGATTCCCGTATCGACCACCTCGACCACGAGCATCGGCGAATCGGACGCCGCCTCGACGCGCGCCACGACGCGCACGCCTCCCGACTCCGTGAACTTGATCGCGTTGCCGATCAGGTTCATCAGTAACTGCCTGAACCGCGCCGGGTCTGTGACGATCGTTTCGGGAACCGAGCCTTGCCAGAGCGATTCGAGATCGATCCCCTTTTCCTGGGCTCGAACCCGAAGAATGGAAGTCGCCTGGGCCACGATCTCGTGCGGCGCACACCGCACCCGCTCGACATCCATCTGTCCAAACTCAATCTTCGACAGGTCGAGCACGTCATTGAGAATTCCAAGCAAATGACGGCCGCTTTGATTGATCGTCTCGAGATAGTCCCGACGTTCCGTTTCGGTCGCCTTGGGCCCCAGTTTCAGCAGCAAGTCCGCGAAGCCCAGCACTCCGTTGAGCGGCGTGCGGATTTCGTGGCTCATTTGAGCAAGGAACGTGCTCTTGGCGCGGCTGGCCGCTTCGGCCGCGTCCTTGGCCCGAAGCAGGGCCTTTTCGCCTTCCAGGCGGTCGGTGATGTCGCGCACGAAGGCACAGAAACTGACGGTCGAATCAACCCCGATCGGCGCGATGGCCACCTCCACCGGGAACTCGGCCCCACGACGATTGATCGCCATCAGTTCGACGCGCTGATTGAGCACTTTGGCGATTCCCGTTTCGCGAAACGTCCGCAGTCCCGCGTTGTGGTCCTGCCGGAAGCGCTCCGGCATGATCGTCTCCGCGAGCAACCGGCCGAGGACCTCCTGAGCCGTCCAGCCAAACGTCTTCTCCGCCTGCGAATTCCAGCCGATGATCCGTCCGTCGATGTCCATGCTGATGACGGCATCGAGAGCCGTTTCGACAACGGCGTTCTTGGCCTGATAGGCTTGCTCCAACTCGATCGTGCGTTCGCGGGACTCGGCATTCATGCGCTCGAGCTCGGCCGTGCGCAGTTGCGTACTTCCAAAGAATCCTTCACGCCGTATTGGCAGGCGATGAAGAGGAAAATGTCCTCGAAGACAACCCACGCGGCGTGCTCGATCCAGCGGTAAGGGCTCGTCACGCTGATGCCGAACACCGATTCGGGCCAATAGACTCCCCGAAAGAAGTGGTCGAGCGCCACAAGCACCGTAGCCGGGACCAACACGGGCCAATCGCGATAAAAGGCGAGAAATGCCAGCGAACCGAACACGTGAAAGTGCGTCTCGATGCGTCCGCCGCTGATATGGATGAACAGCGACGAAAAGAGCATCTGCGTGATCGCAATCACGTGACGCGTGATCAAGCGGCCGGGAAACACGATCGCCAAATAAACCGGAAACGACGCCAGCGCACCCCCCAGTCCGACGGCGAGCCAAACATGGGGATGAATGTGGCTTTGGGAGCCGTTCCACGTCTTGGGGCTGAGTATCAAAGCGGCAACGATTCCCCCGATCCACTGGAGAATCATCAGGACGGCAAACATCCGGTCCGTGCGGCGAAAGATCTGTTGCCGTTCCTGCTCGAAGATGCGACGGCTATTCGCGCGAACCACGGCATCCGATTCAAATTCCATTCTCGAGCTCCTTTTCGCGTTCGAAAGACCCGGTCGTCGTGGTCTTCCGAATGAGGCGTCAACGCCCCAAGCCGTGCAAGAACCGATAAAGGCTAGGGCGTGCCCGTCCCCCGGCAACTCGCCGCAAGTAGGCCGACATCAAGTTCGGTAACGATCGTGACGGATTTAGCGACAAGACCGAAAAGTCCGGGATCGCGAATCCAAGACCAAGGCATCTCGGCCAGGCTATGATTCGGTGGCACTCCGGCACGTCTTTCGAAGTGCCGCCCCTCCACAGGCCGTTCGATCATGACGACGAATTACGACCCGATTGCCGAGCAATACAAGCGGTCCAAGCAACAGCCCTGGCGAACCCACATCGAGGCGTTCGGCCTGCTGCAGTTGCTCGGCGACCCCACCGGTCTGTCTGTGCTCGATATGGCCTGCGGCGAGGGTTTCTACACGCGGATGGCTCGCCAGCGCGGAGCCGCGAAAGTCACCGGCGTCGACCTGTCGGAAGGCATGATTCAATTGGCCCGCAAACATGAGGACGCGCACAGACTCGGAATCGAATACCTGGTCGCGGATGCCCGCCGAATTCGAACCGGCTTCCGCGTACGATACTGTGGTGGCCGCCTACCTGTTGAATTACGCTCGCGATCGACAGGAGTTACAGGCCATGTGCGACGGGATTGCCCGTTGTTTGAAACCAGGCGGCCGGTTCATCACGGTCAACGGCAGTTGTTGCTTGAATTTTTCAACGGCCCCCTCGTTTCGTAAATACGGATTCGAGACGGCCGTGATCGGGGAGTGGTGCGAAGGCGCACCGATCACGTGGACGTTTTTTCTCGACGACGGCGAGTTCACGATCGAAAACTATCACCTCGATCAGGCCGCCCACGAGGCCGCCTTTCGCGCCGCGGGCTTCCGAGACATCCGCTGGCACGAGCCGCAGCTCTCTGCCGAAGGCGACGCCGTCCAGAAACGCATTTTCTGGACGGACTTCCTGAACAACTCGCCCATCACACTGATCGAGTGCCACAAGTAGAAGCTGCCGGTGGGCGGGTGCATGAAGGGCGAACTCGACGACCCGTCTATTTCCCCTTATGCAATTGAATCGCTTGCACGCGGGCGCTCCAGTGTTTTGGCCCGTCGTGCCGAATCAAGCAGGTTAGTGTCGCGGAAACACCATCGCCCTCGCCGGATTTGAGCTGTTTGATTGCTTCGGGCGCTTTGGCGAGTGGCATAACGAAGGTGAGCTTCTGGTCGCGAGACGCGTTGACGACGGTCTCCGAGCCGCTCCTCACGGCGAGCAAGATATTGGCTGGCGCCCGCGCCTGACCCGTGCCGATCACCATCACGTGGTCGAATCGGACCTGCTGTCCCGCGAAATCATCGGGGGCTTTCAAGACATCGACGAGCTCAACGCGCTTGGCCGTCGCCTCGGCCAGCTTGGTTTCCACCGGTCGTGGTCCCTTGGCATTGTTCTTTGGCGCATGCGGCGCGTCGGCGCCTTTGCCGCGGACGCTTTTGCGACGGCGGCCTTCGGCGGATTGACGTGCGGCACGTCATGCCGCAGGCAGTCCTTCGCCGCCTGTTCAACCTGCGGATTGGAGAGCAGCTCCGCAAGGGTGTGCTCCATCACGTTTTTCAAGAGGACGACCGGTCCCGGTTTCCCGATGAGCTTGCGAATCTCCGCCACTCGATTCCCCGGCTTGGCTTCCGCGGAGTGCCTTTGATCGAGCCAGCCCGAAACCTGGTCCGCCATTTTCGAGGCTTTTTCACCCTCGAAACCGCAGACCAGCCAGCCGACTTCCTCGGCGATTTTGTTGCGTGCGTTCTGCCATTCGTCGTTCTTGAGACCGCGGCCCTCTTCCAAACCGTCGACAATCAATTGCACCGGGTCGGGAAACTCTTCGTCCAAACCTTGGGCGTACGTGATGACTTGCCGCGGGCTCAAGATACTGAGCAAGCGAACCGCCTCGATTTCCGCTCCGTCGGTGATCTCGACTTCGTCGTCGAGGTCGGGCGGCTCTTTCCCCTCGATCTCGTCAATCTGCGTCCGGAGTTTCTCGATTCCGTCTTCGTCCTTCGCGAGCATCGCATGCCGCATCTGCTTAAGCACGTCGAGATAGGCCTCCGAGGCCTTGGCCGGCTCCCGCTTGCCAAGACTCCCGGCTGTTGTCTTGCCGGCGCGAGCGATCTCAGAGAGCTGATGCGGCGTTGCCTCCAAATCCCGCAGAATCCGCAGGGCCTTCAATTCCATGCTGAGGAGATTCGCATCAGTGGCATGCGGCTTCGCTTCCCTCTTCGCCGGCGGGCGATCATTTGGCTTCTTGTTCTTTCCCTGATTGGCCTGACTTTTTGGCGGATCAGCCTGCGCCTTGGCCCCATCGAGTTCGCTCACAATTCCGAGCGGCGCCTGCCCAAAGAGTGCGGCCAGAAGAATGCAACAAACGCGAGTCCGAAACATCGGTGATCCCCTTAAACGGAATGAATGCATCGCGGGCCATTTACGACCTGACAGCCACCAAGGTCATCGCATCCTGGGTATCGTCGTATCGCACCTTGACCCGGTCTTGCGGCTGCAAATCGGCCAGCGTTGCCTGCCGGCTGTTCAGGACGATCTTCGTGTCGGGCGTAGTATCGATCGTAACCGGATCGCCGTCCTCGGAAGCGACAGCGATCGCGGTCCCTTTGATCGAGCGAATCGTTCCCACGAGCGAGAAGAATCCCACACCGCCGGCCGGGCCGTTGGGCGGCAAGGCTGGATTCACAACGTTGACATTGGGGCTGACGTAACCGTTATCGACGTAACTCGGGCCGACCACTCCGCCGCCGTACCAATTCCATCCACCCCAGCCCCATCCCCAGCCGTGGTGGTGATCCCAACCGTAATGGTGGCCCCAACCATGATGATGATTCGCGTAGTGATGATTCCATGCGGCGTGATGCCGCGGATGATGTGGATTGTGGACGGCGTGATGATGCGCGAAGGCATGATTGTGAGCATGATGGCCACTGTGCGCGGTCGCATGGTGCGCGTGTCCGTGTTTCGCATGGCCATGATGGCCGTGGCCGCCATGTCCGTGCGAATGATGTCCTCCATGCCCATGCCCGCCATGTCCGCCCTTGGCCAGGGCCGGCTTACGAGCAGCAAGCATCAAAGCCATGACCAACGCCAATCCAAGTAAACGGAGAGGTCGCATGAGTTCAGGCCCTCGTTGCGAATGTTCAATCCAACAAACCGGGGCGGCCGATTTTTTCGGCGAGGTGCGCCCGGGCATTTATTAAAGCCCGGTTTCGGGAAAGTTGATCGTGATTTTGAGGCAGAAATCTCAAAAATTCCAATCTTTTTTTGGCCCCTTCGCGGCGATCCCTACGCTGAGTCGCCCTCTCCGCGTGAAATCAGCGGAGTTTTCCGCAGCCGACGGCCGGAACGGCGGTTAATCTTCGAGCCCGATTGCGGTTGAAAAACCGAACGGGAGATTGCCAATGTGGATGCCGAGCGTGCGTGGCGTGATCGATCGTCGCATTTTGGTGAACTATCGCGTCGATCCGGATGTGCTGGCGAGCATTCTCCCAGCCCCGTTTCGTCCGCTCAAAATCAACGGATGCGGACTCGGAGGCATCTGCCTGATTCGCCTCAAGCAGATTCGGCCCGGGTTTTTGCCGGGCGTCTTGGGATTCTCGTCCGAGAATGCCGCCCACCGGATCGCCGTGGAATGGGATCAAGACGGGACGCGGCACGAAGGTGTGTTCGTGCCGCGCCGGGACACCTCGTCACGTCTTAATACGCTGCTCGGCGGACGAGTTTTTCCGGGCGTGCACCACCATGCGACTTTCGAGGTTGAGGAAACCTTGGATCGGTTTCGTGTCAAGATGTCGAGCGATGACGGTGACGTGCGAGTGATTGTCGCGGGCCGGCGGAGCTCGCGCCTCCCTTCGACATCCATTTTTCACTCAGTCGAGGAAGCATCGGCGACCTTCTGCCGGGGATCTCTCGGTTATTCGGCAACGGCCACCCAGTCCGTGTTTGAAGGCCTTGAACTGCGAACATTTAACTGGCACATGGACCCGTTGGCGATCGAGACTGTTCAGTCCAGCTACTTCGAGGACGATGCGATCTTTGCCCAGGGATCGGCGGAATTCGATAGTGCCTTCGTCATGCAAGGCATCCGCCACGAGTGGACCGGAAGGCCCCCGATTTGCATGGGAACGGCAGCCGCTGGCGAGCCCCGGACCGTCACTGCGAACCGCAGTCGTACAGCTCTTGGTCAGTTCTGATCTTCACGCACTGACTTTCTCGCGGTGCGCCACATCGGCGACCGCCGACCCGGTCGCCATTACGGTCAACGACCGCGTCTCGGCCGCGCGGGTCGGACTCGACGGCCCTGCGACCCAGACGCGTCATCTCCCGCCTCTTCGTCCGAGAGATCCACGCCGTTCGACGGCGGAACTGGAACCTTCAAATCGCGCAGGATCTGGCAAGCCAATACAGAGTTGTATTTGCGGTATTGCCGTGCCCGCGCAGGCGCAGCAAATATTCCTGCGCCTGGTCGTTCGCACCGCGATTCCTCAAGAAAGCGCCGACAAAGTAACTGAGATTGCTCTCGCCGGGCCGTGGAGTCTTTGACGCCGCGAGTAGGATGCTATCGACCTGCCCATAATCGAAATCCTTCATATTGCCCGGCGGCAGCCCCTGTTGAAACAACTCGGCCAGTCGCCCATAGACGCCCCCGACACTTCTCGGCCTCAAATTCTTACCCGCATCGACGATTTTCGTGAGATAGTCATCGCACTCGCGTCCCTTGCCTAGCGAATCGGCCACGATGGCCGCATGCATTCCCGTGAATGCGGAACGCGAAGCATTAAACGACTTATCGAACACGGCCAGAGCCTTCTCGGGCTCTTTCCGCAACAGGTAATAGACGCCGATTCGATCGAGAGTCAATGGGGGCGCCTTGGCGCCCAAGGCCTCGAACCGCTTGCGGGCGCAGTCGTCCGCGGCGTTTAAGTCTCCGTGTCCCGTCCGATAGCACCACAGCATCCATTCGAAGGTGGACTCCTCGTATCGCTCGGAAGTTGCCCGCATGAGCGCCTCCGCCTGATCCCATTCGCTGAGCATTTCGTGGCAGCGAGCCGCCGTCAGCATGGCCCAAGCGGCGCCGCTTCCCGCCGCCGCGTCGGCGTCCCGAACGGCTTTCTGCCACTCGTTGCGCTCCATGTGATACCGCGCCAACTGATTATGGACCCCGGATATTTCAAGTCCGGCAGCAGGAAGTTTGAGCGACTCGCGGAGTGTCTGTTCCCATCGATCGTCTTGCCCGTCTTGCCGATAGATTTTTGCCAGAGTGGCGTAGGCCGCATAATCGGGAGCGATCTCGATCAGCCGCTTGGCACAGCGCTCGGCGTCGTCAAATTGTTCGAGGCTCACATATTTCTGCAGCAGGGCATTCATCACGAGAGGCTCGTCGCGATACGATTTCTCCATCGCGGCAGCTTGAGGGCGAGCATGCCGCCAATCGCGTTCGATACGCAGGGCAACCGCCGCCGGAAGCTTGGAACTCGTCTTCCACATGGTTTCCAGGTACTCGGCACTGGGTCTCTGGCCGGCAAGACCCCCTTGCAGGGCGAGTACCTCGTCGCCAAACACGGCGTCGGAGTGGGCAAACACAATTTGCAGCCAGGCGCCGATCCGCGTCTCGTTGTGTCGTCGCAGCGGTTTGAGCAAAAACGCAACCGGGTAATCCAGTGCGCTGGGCTCCATTTTTTTTGCGAGGGTCGCGATTGCTTCTCGGACATCCGTCGGTGTTGTCGAGAACGTGTCGATCAAGGCCGCGTCCGGATGATGCTCACACAGCGGCCGAAAGCTTGAGACCATCTCTTGAAAGGGAACGCCCAAAACCTGAGCATCAAACTGCACGCGGCGAACGAGCTGCGCGAACTCGATTTCCTCGATAATCTGCGCGACGGCAGCCAGCGAGGGTTCCGCCCGATCTCGTCCGAAATCGGCCTCGGCTTCCAGTTGGCTGACAAGTTGATTGCGAACATTTACTTCGGCTTCAACGTCGGCAGGCTCCCCCTTGAGGGACTTACCGATCGCTTCGGGAAGATGATCCAGCTTTGCGACGCGAGCGCGAAGAATTCGGCGAAACAACTCGAAGGATTCGCCGCTTGCCCCTCCCATCACGCCGAGTTGTCGCGGGATGCAAAGCGCGTCCCGGGCTCGCAGACAGTCGGGCGCCCTGTGAAGAACTTCGTCCGCTGTCTTGACGATCTGTGTGGCGTTGCGCAAATACAACACGGCCACGAGATTCAGATAGGCGGCCAGCCGAGCCTGTTTCGGACTGGTTGCCTCCTTCATCATCTGAGGCAGCCGGCCCTGGCAGAACGATTCGAGGGCTCCGATCCAAAAGGGGAGTGGCAGCGAGCCGGCAGACGCCTCACGCAGCTCTTTCGCACTCAACACGTCCGCCAGCGCCAACTGATGCAAACCGACCAGGGCCCGCGCGTACGCCCGGTGCCACAAGCCCCAGCTCGACTTTTTGTTGTTTCGCAAGAGCCGTTCGGCATAGAGGAGCGCGCGGGCCGAATACGCCTTATGGGCCGCGCTCAAGTGATACTCGGTGATCGATCCCAGATTCGCATAGCCGACGCAAAGCGCAGCCAACAATTCCGGCGATTCTCCTCGGGATCGGATCTCCCCATGAATCCGCCGCAGCCCATCCAAGAGTCCCAATTCGTTGAATTCCCAGAGTTCCTCCTCCGCCTGCGCCGGCACTGCAGCCGCCGCCCGCGCGACGGGCGCAGCCTTTCCCAATCCGCCCCGATCGAGCACCGCCTTCAGCTCACCCCGCGACAAGGGCTCAACCTGCTCCGCAAGCTTCGCGATCGTCTCCGGATCATTCGGGTCGCATGGGAATGTCCATTCCCAAACGGCCTTCGGCTCGCTCTCACCGTGGGGATAGAGCGCGTAAACCAGTGCCGACGTTTTCTGCGACACGGCTTTACACTCGAGGTCGAAATGGGCGAATTGCAACCCGGGCGGCTTGGGCAGTTCCTCCCGCAATGTCGCGTCCCGAGTCAAAAGTCCGCACTCATCCCGCCGCCGATCAAAAACGCCTGCCGAACCAGCTCCCGGCACAAGAGAGACGCCGGTTGCACATTCTCTTCCACCCGATCCGGTTCTCGCGTTCCGAGATAGACAGCGTCAACCTTGGCGCCCGCGGGCGCTTGGGCCGGCGCGGAACCCGCAGAGAGGGCCACGAGAAAAAAGAACACGAAGCAACGACCCGCGCGGAAAATCATGCAATCACCCTTCGGAAGCATGCAGCCAGAGGAGCACTACCGGGCGAAGCGAGACGAATGCGAGAATCCTACCAGACAACGGGCGCGCGTGGCAGCGCAATCACTCGCGGCGAACTTAAATACGAGTGGATCGAGCGGCCGCCGATTTGCATGGGATCGTCAGCCGCCGCATGTCCCGGACCGTCACCGCGAACCGAAGTAATACAACACGAGTCCCAGGCTGAAATCTTGCAGCCTGGACGCATCGAAGCCGTGCATTTCCTTCGTACCGACCAGTTGCAGCAGGATGGCGACCAGCACGATCAGCAAGGTCCCGCTGGCTTTCAAGTCGACCCACCACGCCGGCGCCGTAACGCCCGTGTGCTGTGACCACCAGCCAAGGCAGCCGCGAACGGTGATACCGAGCAGGTAGGCTCCCACGGAAACCAAGAGCGACAGAGACTGTGGCTCAAAGAGGCGGCCGTGGTCGTAAAGGTACCAGGCCAAACCGCCGAACGCGGCGATGAGCAGAATTCGCACGCTGTGTTTGGGCAAATAGAGCGGGCTCTCGTCCGGCTCGATTTCGCCGGTCGCCTCGAGCTTCGTTCGTAATTCGTTCGAGAGGGGGACAAAGCGGCGCGTGGTGAAATAGTGCGCCAACATGATCATGAGCGCCTCGCTCCAGACCACATCAACGCGCACGCCGCGCGCCGTCTGGATCACGAGAAACGCGACGATCATCAAGCACAACAGGGCCCGCACGCTGCCGGGAGGCATGCCAAGCGGCGGCCGTTTTTTGGCGTTTTGCGCTGCCTTGGATGCCGGCGCGGTCGGAGACTTCTCCGCGCTCATTAACTGCTGCGACAGGTTTTTTTCAGCATCCGAACGCTCCGGGATCCTCTTCGTCAGCCGCAATTCTTTGGGATCAAATTGCGCGACCATCGGTGCCTCCAACTCGTCTGATGTGCGACCGGAACTCCTCGCGGGGAGGGGTTTTGAGTCCATTTGACTTCCGTCCGAACAGGTGGCCGTTGAAGCGCTTGACTCAGCTCACCTATCAGAACGAAAACCGGAGCGACTTGGATCACTCGGTACGCATCGCGCGTTTCAGGAAAACTAATCCAAAGCTGTCCGCTGGCCCGTCATCCGGCAGTAAGCGACTGCGAAGAGCATCAGGACCAGCGGTGTCGTGAAAATCAGGCCGATGAAACAGGCCAGTTCGCCGAGCATTCCGAGTCCCATACTCGTTAACCAGAGCACGAAGATCGTTCCCCAAGTATTTCGAGTGATTTCCCGTGCCCGTGATAGACAATCCAACCCCGGAGCATCGGTGTCGACCAAGATGTACAGATAGGGCCAAAACGTGAGCCCCGCGATGATGCCGGGAACGATCAGGAGCAGAAGCCCGAAGAAAACCATCAGGCCGAAAAGGATGCCGGATCCCATGGCCCGCAATAAGTAATGCCCGCCGCGAAACAAGTCGCCGAACTCGGTCGGCTGACCACGGGCCACCTTCAAGAAAACAATTGTCTGGCCGATTCCCAGAAACGTTTGCAGAAGCAAACCCAAGATCGTCGCGCCGAACTGAATCACCATCGAGGCCAGAGTGACGCCGGGCCTCATCATGTTGTTCTGCCGCCCGAATTGGTCCCCCACGCCACCGAGAATTGCTGCGATAAAAACGCCCAAGCCCATGATCGCGCCGGGTACGATAACGACGATCACCACGGCGGCGATCAGAAGGCCGAGTTGGGATTTGTAGATCTCCCAGCTCGTTCCGATCACTTCGCCCGGATCGAGGGCAACCGGCGCCGAGTGAGTTCGCGGTCTCGGTTCGAAATGCGCTCTCATTCAATCCGTCGTCGTCAATTTCCGCGACCGGAATTTGCGGAGATTCTTGGACCGTGATCGCGTTGCCGCACGTGGGACACTTGACCCGAAGGCCGGCCTTGTCGTCCGCCGCCTTGAGTGTCTTGTCGCAATATGGGCATTGAAACCGGATGGTCACGATGAATCTCCTCGAGCACCGCGCATCGTTGTTCGCGTTTGCCTCCGTGGGCCACGATCGTACTGGTCCGCAGTCGGTCGATCAATCAGCTGATTTCTCACGAATGACTCGGGCCGACGACGGTCATTGCTTGCGAAAACAGCCAGCGGTACGATTTGCGTCGCCGACGTCCGTCCCCCCTCAAATATTTAGTGAGCGAAAC
The DNA here is from genome assembly GCA_963752185.1 of uncultured Planctomycetaceae bacterium. Lineage (GTDB taxonomy): Bacteria > Planctomycetota > Planctomycetia > Planctomycetales > Planctomycetaceae > DASPSM01. The sequence goes on from CAVVXK010000002.1 coordinate 1,207,926, forward strand.
CGATGGTCATGCGCCTTGCCCTCGGAATCATTCTCTCGTTCGGCCTTCTCGATGCCAGTTTCGCTGCCGACGCAGGCATCAAGCACCGCTTGATGTTCTTCGAGTATGGGAATTGTCCCAATCGCTTCGTCGAACTCGATGCCGACGGCCGCATCGTTCGCGAGTTCAAGCCGCGGAGCATTGCGGTCATGTTTCAGATCCTGCCCAACGGCAACATCGTCTACGGCTACGGCGGACATCCGACCGGCGTCGTGGAAGTGAATCCCCGCGGCGAGGCGGTCTGGAATTACGTCAGCCATTGCCCGCAGGTTTTGGGCTGCGAACGTTTGGCCAACGGAAATACGCTCGTCGCCGAGCAGGGACCGTGCCGGGTTGTCGAGGTCAATCCGCAAGGCGCCGTCGTCCACACTACCAATCTTTCGACGAATCAGACGGGCTACCACTTGCAGGTGCGCAACGTCCACAAATTAAAGGACGGGCACATCCTGGCCGCCCATGAAGGGGAAGGCGCGATCCGCGAATATGAATTGGACGGCCGTGTCGCTTGGGAATACACGGGCGTGACCAACACGGGCGAGGCGCTGCGGCTGGAAAACGGCAACACGCTGATTGCCGGAGCCACGCAAAAGCGGCTCATCGAGGTGACTCCCGAACACAAGGTCGTCTGGGAATTCACGGCAGACGACGCGCCGGAACTCAATCTGACGTGGGTCTCCAGTATTCAGATTCTGAAAAACGGCAACTACCTCGTCGGAAACTTCCTGCGTGGACACGAAGGCAAAGGAGCGCACGCCTTTGAGGTCACGCGAGACAAGAAGGTCGTCTGGACGTTTGCCGACCACAAGCAGTTCCGCTCCGTCACGACGGTGCGTGCCGTCGACGAGTGAGTTTAACTGCTTTGTCTGCTTTGGGAGCCACAATGTCAGTTGCCAATCCTCGAGCGGCCGGACAAAAAGTCGTGCTCATCACCGGTGCGACATCGGGGATTGGCCAGGCCTGCGCCGCCCATCTCGCCGGCCGGGGATGGCGCGTCTTTGGCACGCGTCGAGGATCATCAGCCGGGACGCCGACCGGTTCGGCTTTTGAAATGATCACGATGGATGTCGACGACGATGCGTCCGTGCAAGCGGGTGTCGACGCGCTTTTGGCGAAAACGGGCCGACTGGACGCCGTGGTGAACAACGCCGGTATCTCGCTCATGGGGCCGATCGAGGACACGGCGACCGACGAGGCCAAGGCGCAGATGGAGACGAATTTCTTTGGCGTCCTCCGCGTCTGCCGGGCGACGCTGCCTGCGCTGCGGAAACAGGGGGGCGGCCACATCATTAATGTGAGTTCGCTGGCGGCGGTCGTCGGCTTACCGTTTAGCGGGCTGTACTCTGCCAGCAAGTTCGCGCTCGAGGGAATGACCGAGAGTTTGCGGCACGAAACGCGGCCGTTTGGGATTCAGGTCGTTCTCGTTGAACCCGGGGATTTTCGTACGGCCATCACATCCAAGCGGCGAACAACGCGGGCGTCGGAGACGAATGCGGCCTATGGGGAGGCATTTGCCCGCTTCAAAGTGAAACAGGACCAGGACGAGGCCCAGGCTCCCGACCCACAAGGGGTCGCCGATCTGATCGAGTCGATCTTGAAGAATCCACGGCCTCGGCTGCGTTATACGGTCGGCATGATGGGACAACGGATCGTTGTGCCCCTCAAAAAGTTTCTGCCCCAAAGCCTCTTTGAATGGCTGTTTCGCCGCGTCGTCGGCCTTTGAGGCGGCCACCGATATCGCGTAACTGTGCCTGTCCTTTACTCACCCTGTGATCACAGGACGCGCACTTGATCTTTAGTACCTTTTGTCGCCAAGATAGTGTGCAGGGCGATTTTCTCGCATTCGGCCTCAAGAATGAGCGAGGATAACCCCTGACACGTCTCATCCGCGATTCGGGGGCCACATTTCGACGTCCCGGTCTCGGCATGTCGTTTGCTTCCAATCATTCCGAGGAGGTTCATGAATGCCGGTACAAACCCTGGTGAACGGCGAACAAACTCAGCCGGAAACCGTCCCGACGTTCGATCTCGAAAGCATTTCGACGCTCACGGATGAGCAGATCCATCGCGCGATGTCTGAAGGCGAGCTGATCTCCGTCATCCGCAGCGTTGAGTATCCTTTCGCGGGAAAAGAACGGCTGGAGTATTTCGACCGCGATACGCTGGAGCGAGTTGTCTGCCTCGTGCGACGCTGGAGCTGCCTGAGATTGGGAAAGATGTCCCTCTAGAGGGCTTGTCAGCCGCCGTCGCGCTCCCTTCGACCAGGCAAGGGAAGGGTGCGCCCGCGAACTGGCTGCCTCAGGCGGATTTCCAGCCGAAAAGCTGCTTCTGCTTGATTGTTGTGGCCACCGCCGCTGGTACCATCGTCGTCCAGGAGGGATCGCCAGTCTGAATTCGCCGCAGGACGTCGTCGGAATCGATGAATCGGTATTCCGGATTGCTTTGTCGAATCGGGACGATGTACCCGTTGTCGAGCACGTGGGAATAAAGGTGCCGAAACTCGTGGGGCGCTTTGAGCGTCTCGGCCGTGATCAGTGAGTTGGTGGCCTGATCCCAACGTGGATAAACGTAAATGCGAACGTTGCGGGCGAACAGCCGGCCGACCGATTCCAATGTGCGGCCGGGCAAATCCTCGTAATGGCGGTCGTCGAGCAGCCCGGTCAACGCTGGGACGCCCAGCGCAATTCCGATTTTCTTTTGCGTGTAGCGTGCCAGATGTTCGACGAGCCGATAATACGGCCCGTGATTGGAAATGAGCACGGTCTGCCCCAAGGCGCGCAGCACGTCGACTCGATCGAGAAAGTCGCGTTCGTCCTTGCCCTGCCGAGTCGGCAAATCAGCGACCGAGATTTCCACGAGCGAGACCGGTTGCTCTCCCGAGACATCCGGCTCGGCGCGAAATTGATCGAGGGCCTTTTCCAGCAGGTCCCACGTCAGCAAATTGACCGGGCGGTAACGGCCGCGTTCGATCAGAATCGGGCGCTGATACAGCACTTCGGCGGGCTGAACGACTTCGCCCTCTGCCGTGAACATCGCCGAATCGGTGAAAGCGTGCTCGACGAGCCGCAGGCTCATCAGACAGTTATCGACGCCGGCGAAGGCCGGTCCCGAAAACTTGATCATGTCGATTTCGATGCGCTCTCGCGTCAGATTGTCGAGCAGCGAAGCGACGAGCGACTCGGGCTCTGCGTGTTGGTAAACGGCTCCGTATAAAAGGTTGACGCCGATGAGCCCAATGGCCTCCCGTTCGCGGGCCGTCTCGTTGTCTTGCGTCGTGACGTGAATAATGACCTGTGACGGCTCGGCGCCAGGTACGGTTTGAAAGCGGACTCCCATCCAGCTATGACCGTCGGCGTGCCGAGTGCGGCTGCGAGTGGCTGCCGTGTCGGCGAAGGCAAAAAACGCGGTTCGGTCCCCGCGAATAGGTCCCAACCGCTCGACCAACAGATCGTATTCATACGTCAGCATGGCTTCGAGGCGTTTGCGACTGACGTACCGCTCGGTCCGGCCGTAAATCGCGTCGCTGACCACCATGTCGTACGCCGAAATCGTCTTGGCGACGGTTCCCGAGGCTCCGCCGACCTGGAAGAACCAGCGCACCACCTCCTGCCCGGCCCCGATTTCCGCAAATGTGCCGTAGACGACCGCATCCTGATTCATGCGGATCGCTTTTTCGGCGGGCGTCAGCGGAAATTCATTCATCGGCGATTCGTCGATCCGGGCCCGCGTCAATTTCTGCTGCGCGCTTTTGACAGCAATCGCAGGATTTCGAGGTACATCCAAATCAAGGTCACCATCAGGCTGAACCCGCCGTACCACTCCATATATTTGGGCGCCTGCCGTTGCACGCCTTGCTCGATGAAGTCGAAATCGAGAATCAGGTTGAGAGCGGCAATGCCCACCACGAATAAGGAGAAGCCGATTCCCAGGAGCGACGGCTGGTTAATGAACTGAATGTGAGCGCCAAAGAACGAGGCGATGAAGGCGACAAAGTAAACCAGGCAAATTCCACCCGTGGCCGCCATCACTCCGATTTTGAATCGCTCCGTCACCCGGATAATTCGCGTTCCGTAAATTCCCAGCATCACGGCCAGCACCCCGAAGGTCAGACCGACGGCCTGGATGGCGATGCCCGGATATCTCTGCTCGAAAATCGAGGAAATTCCACCGAGGAACAGTCCTTCGAGTGCTGCGTAAAGCGGTGCCGTATACGGCGAAATGCGTGGCATGAAGATGGTCAAGAAGGCAAGGAGCATGCCACCGATCGAGCCGCCGATCAGCAAACCTTGGGACAAGGGAGTTGCCGCCACGCCGGGCGACCAGGTGACGATGGCTCCGCCAATCAGGACGACGGTGAGGATGGCCGTTTTAAAGACCGTGCCTTCGAGCGTCATGACGCTCGTCGAATCGGCAAAGCCGGCGCGCTGGTAAACCGACTCATTCATCGCGGGATTGGAAGTTGCCATTTTGCTTTCTCGATTCAGGGCGCGAAACGCCAAAAGCGGTTCAAAAGATCGGCAGTTGGCTCACTTATCCTTCGTGGCCGGATTTTTTGCAAGACGTGAACGTTGGAAGCATCAATCAGGGCTCGCGCGCGACACGCACCACCAGATCGTGCTCAAACGGGGCCAACAGCAGCCCGACCGGTTTGCCGCTCGAATCGAGGTGAATCGCCGGCGAGTCGAGACCGGTCGTCGGCGAGAAAAAAGTCGCCCGATAATGGCCGGCGGGAAGTTGGACCGAGATTCGACCGGCGATCGGCTGACCGGACGCGGGATCGCCGACCTCGCGATCGTCGGCCAGGTAGGCCACGAAATTTTCGCCGGGCAGTTCGAGCGCCGATTCGACCACGTGGGCCGGCTTCTCCACGATCAAAGTCGACGCCGGATGCGCGTGGACAAAATCGATCGTCTGCATGAAATCGGACAGGTGCTTTATCCATGTTCGAATCAGACGGTTCGATTCGCGTGTACCGGTTTCGGAACCGACGGTGATCGAGAAATCGATGTAATCGTAATGGCTTTGCGACAACAGGGCCGTCCAGGCTCGCTTGCGGTGAATCGTCCAGCCCACCGGGTCGCGGTACATCGAAGCGGCATTGTCCTCATCGGGCACGCACGGTTTGGGATAGGTCTGTGCCGCTCGGCAGAACTCGCGGTAATCCTTGAGAGCGAGTTGTTTCGACATGAAGTTGCCCAGCATGTATTCGCGACCTGCCAGCACCATTCCGGGAAGCGGGTGAATATCCACCGCGTCGAACAGCTTGCCTGAAAAGCTGTGATCCAGTTCCTGCCGAAAGCTGGGCGAGTAGCTGAATGCTTGCGAGCCGAAAATCAGCTGGCTGCGACCCAGCCGCGACAGTTCCTGCCGCACGACGTCGCCAACCCGCTCCTGCCAGGCGTCGACATCCGCGGTCGACGCCGCCGGATTCGCGTTGCCGCCAGGCTCGTTGCAAATCTCGTAATACACGTTGTCGTAGCGGCTCGTCTCCTCGACGATCTTCACGGCATAGGCCAGCTGGCGGCCGAGGAGCGACGAGTTGTGTAGCGTCGTGTATTCGTACCAGGGGACTTTGCCGACACCTTGCAGATTATTTTCCGCCCGGAGCGGGTTTAGCGCCCAGACGCCGTCGCCGTACGTGTTACTGAACAGCGTTAGCTCAACGACGATTCCCAGCTCCGATGCCCGCGACAGAAAAGCGTGCAAGCGTCGGAAATACTCGGGATTCCATTGATCGACGTCGTAACGCAACTCGCCGTCGATGGCCCGACCCGGGCCCGTGCGGGGCCAAGGCGTGACGAAATCGGGCGATTCCGGTTTGCACGGCGAGCTGGGATTGCGGGCCGATTGCTGCTCGCGAAAGAGCAGGAACGTCCGCGTCATCGTCTGATGTTTTGCGGCGGCGTCATCCAAGTAACGCTTGGAGTCGAACGCCCGGTTAATCACCGAGCCGTAATGCTCCGTCGCGGCAAGCAGGACCAAGGGCCGCTCGCGGAAGAGAAAATACCGCGGATTGTCGGGATGGAGGCTCACCGGCTTTCCGGGTGAGTCGGTTTTTTCGATCACCGCAACCCAATCCATGACCGCCGTCTTCGGTCCGTGCAACGTGCTCTCGTACGGCAGTTCCCCGTTGCGGTCGGCGTGAACAACCGTGGCATTACCCATTTCGCCGGTGCGCGGATCGAACTGCTGGATGCGATAGGAGCTCTTCGGGTCGAGCGCACGCAGCACGATCGCGTCCGGACCCGGGACGTAAACCACGCGGACCTTGTCCGAAATCCCCGCCGCGTAGGGAACGTCGAATTCTTTGTGTTGCTGGGCGTGATTCTTCCACGCGGCCCATTCCGGGTGCGGCTCGAAACTCCACCAGGGGTAACGCTCCAAGAACCGCTTGGCCAATCCCACTTGCCGCGAGCCCGGCAGTCGCATCGCGTCGTCCCAGGGACGGGTGCCCCAGTTGCCGCCGTGCGGCGACTTGCCGTATTCCTGTTCGCGGCGATTGAGTTGCCAGATTCCGTTGGCCCCGTAAGTGTGCCCGGCGGTTCCCGAGAGGTAGCAGCTCCAGACCATGAACCGCTGCACATCCTCGTAGCACGTGTTGAGGATTCCCTCGTAAGTCACTTCGCCGTTGACGACCGGCATGATCGGCCAGGCCGCCCGCGAACCGCGGACGAGGCGAATCGTGCCCGGAATGCTCGCCCGATCGCCGTGCCCCGTCTGCAGCATATCAAAGTCGAGAACCGTTGGATCGGTCATCGAGTTTCTGGCGGTGTGCGGCGGGTGGGCCGTCACCAGACGGTGAAACGGGTCCATGCGGTGCAGCTCGGCCGCGATTTCGGTCCAGCGATTCCGCTGCAATTCGCTGTCTTGTTCTTTTGTCTTCGACAGGTAATACGGCATGGTGACTTCACCGGCGACGCACCAGACGACGGGCAACGCGCCGTAACGCGCCACAAGATACCGCCAGTGCTGCTTGAGCCGATCAGCGCCCATCCAGGGAAGATGGTAACCCCACGCTCCGACGATGCACGGAGTGATACCGGCTTTGACGAGGTGCAGAATCCGTCGGTCCGCGGCGTCAAAATATTCGGGCCGGATCGTGCGGTAGTCTTGAGTCCAAGGAAAGCCGGCCTCATTGGCCCCGCGCGGATCGAACGCCGGCATGTCCGGGTACAAACCGGCAATAATTTGCACGACGTTGAACCCCTTGCGGAGGCGGTCCTGCGTCAACGTGTCGAATTCGTCGGGGAAATGGAGCCGCTTGCAGAGCCCCATCCACCACGTGTCGCCCAGCCAGAGAAACGGCGTGCCATCGGCATGCTCCAAGTGCCGATGATCGGCGGCGACGCGGAGCGGCCCGTTGTGATAAAGTCGGTTCGCACCTTTGTACGGGATGACCTCAATTTCGCCCCGCTGAGCTTCCAGGTCCGAGTTTTTTGGGTCCGAGCAGCGTGTTTGATAACGATGAGCGCCTAGCCTGCCGGACGCATAACGCACACGCCAGTTCGATCCCCCCGCCCAAAACGCAGGGACGCGGAACTCCTTGCCGGCCGGGTCGGTGAAATCCACGTCGAGTGTGACATCATTGAACGGATCGCTGTAGTTCTTCGCCGACTTGAATTCCAGCTCGATCATCTCGTTGGCGGGAATCGATCGCGTCCCGGCAGGCGCTGCATCGGCGGCCGCGGCCGGAATTCCGACGTCGACTGCGGCCGTCATCCAAAGAACCAACGCAAAACAAAGCGTGAGTTTGCGCATAGGAGGCTGGGTCCGTAATGGGTCGCACTTTTGGGGGATGAGGTGCGACGGAGGTGGGGTTGTCAGGCAGGTCGTCCGAGCACGGCTTCGGTTGCGTTCTTCATGATGTCGACAATCCGGTCGAGCTGCGACCGGTCTGTGATGATGGGCGGCGCAAGACAAAACACGTCGCCGCGCAGCCGGCTGAACAGGCCGCGCTTCTGGGCTTCGGCGTGAATGCGAACTCCGACTTTCTCTTCCGGCTTGAACTCTTCCTTCGACGACTTGTCTTTGACGTATTCTATCGCGCACATCAGACCGAGGCCGCGGACCTCGCCGACGTGCGGATGGTCTCCCAACGCCTGTTTGAGCGACCGCAGCAAGCTCACCCCTTTTTCGCGTGCTTGCCCGACGAAATCTTCGCGCTGGTAAATGTCGAGTGCGGCAAGGGCCACCGCACAGCCAACGGGGTGAGCACTATACGTGTAGGCGTGCATCCACACGGCGTCGGCGGCGTCGAAGACTTCGGCGATCCGATCGCCGAGGCCGATGCCGCCCAGCGGAAAATAACCTGATGTAATCGCCTTGGCGAACGTGATCATGTCCGGCTCGACACCCCAATGTTCAAGTCCGAACATTTTTCCCGTCCGGCCGAAGGCCGTGATCACCTCATCGGCCACGAAGAGCACATTGTATTTGTCACAGATCTGCCGAATTCGCGGGAAATAGTCGTCCTGCGGCACAATCACGCCGCCGGCACCCTGCACGGGCTCCGCGAAGAACATGGCGACCGTGTCCGCACCCTCTCGCAAAATGGCCTGTTCCAATTCGTTGGCAGCGGCCACGCCCTGACTGACGCCGGCCGGCCCTCGATACCGGTACGGATACGGCGAAGGAATCTGCACAAACCCCGGCACCCGCGGCTCGAACATCGGCCAATAGCTGCCGATGCCCGTGGCGCTCATCGCCGCCATCGTCACGCCGTGGTAACCCCATTGGCGGGAGATGACTTTCGTTTTTTCCGGTTTTCCCTTGAGCTTCCAGTAATAGCGGGCCGTCTTGAATGCCGAGTCGCTCGATTCGCCGCCGCCGGAGGTGAAGAAAAACCGATTGATCGACGGATACGTCAGCTTCGAAAGGCGTTCAGCCAGCTCGATCGCGTTTGGATTCGAACTCCCGGCATACCCCGTGCAAAAGCCGAGCGTCTCCATCTGCCGGGCGGCCGCCGCGGCCAATTCCTTCCGCCCGTGTCCGGCTGCGACGTTCCACAGCCCCGACAGTGCGTCGATGTATTCCTTGCCGTCGACGTCGGTCAAAACGGCCCCTTCCCCCTTCACCCATACGTGCCCGCCGGACTGCAGCGTGCGGTTGTGCAGCGGGTGAATCAGATGGGCCATGTCGCGGTCGAGCAGGTCGGATTTTTTCGTCATAACCCCTGTTCCGGCAAAAACAGCGTGAGCCTTCGCATAGCTGGAACGTACTCCCTGGACGCGACATAATCCACCATTCGTGCGTCCCGGCGAACCCGTGGCGACTTTTTTCTGTCGTCACCGTGTTTTCGCCTTTGTTTCGCCTCTGCGAAGGTAAATCGAGAATGTCGAGCTGTGTGTTGGCGTATTCCGGGGGGTTGGACACCTCCGTGATTCTGGGCTGGCTGATGGACGAGGGATACGACGTCCATTGCGTCTATGTGGACCTCGGGCAGCCCTGCGAGGACCGGGACGCCATCCTGCAGAAGGCCCAAAACAACGGAGCCAAATCGGCCCGCATCGTGGATGCCCGCGAGGAGCTGTGCCGCGATTTCGCCTTCCCCGTGCTGCAATGGCAGGCCAAGTACGAAGGCATTTACCTCCTCGGCACCTCCATTGCCCGCCCGCTCATCGCCAAGGCCTGCCTGCAGGTCGCCCGGGAAGTCGGGGCCAACGCCTACGCGCACGGAGCGACCGGCAAAGGCAACGACCAGTGCCGCTTTCAACTCGCCGCCGAAGCCCTCGAACCGGCGGTGAAAATCATCGCCCCCTGGCGCATTGAAAAGTTTCGCCAGACATTCCCCGGCCGTTCGGAGATGATCGCCTACTGCGAGGCGAAGAAAATCCCCGTCAAAGCCACCGTCTCCAAACCCTACAGCTCCGACGAAAACTGCCTGCACATCAGCTACGAGGCCGGAAAGCTCGAAGATCCCAACATCAACGGCTGCGAGCTGGTCGAATTCGGCATGACCGTCTCGCCGCAAAAGGCACCTGAAAAACCCGAAACGGTCACCGTCGGCTTTGAAGCGGGCGTTCCCAAAACGGTGAACGGCCAAAAAAAGACGCCGTTTCAACTCCTTTCGGAACTCAACGCCATCGGCGGCCGCAACGGCGTCGGCCGGATCGACGTCGTCGAAAATCGCTTTGTGGGGATGAAAAGCCGCGGCGTGTACGAAGCGCCGGGCATGACGATCCTCTACGATGCCCATCGCGCAGTCGAACAACTCACCATGGACCGCGACCTGATGCACCTCCGCGACCGCATCGCGCCCGAAGTGGCCGAAATGGTCTACTACGGCTTCTGGTACGGGGCAAAAATGGACGCTCTGATGGCCTTCATCCGCGACGCCCAAAAAACGGTCACGGGCGAAGTCACGCTGCAACTCTACAAGGGCAATTTGATCCTCGCCGGCCGCAAGAGCCCCGTCAGCTTGTACGAAGAGGCGATCGCCAGCATGGAAGGCGGCGGGTCGTACAACCAGTCCGATGCCGAGGGCTTTTTGCGGATCGTCGGCCTTCCCGGCCGGGTGCAGTCGCGGGTCACGCCGCGGAAATACTGACCCCGGGTCGCCAACTGTCCAACGAACTGGCTCTCGCAACGGCCCGTTTCATTCCCTCCGCCTGACCAATTTCTGTACAATTATTTGGCTTTTTTGGGGCGCAAAAGGGGTCCACGAGACCCAAAAAAAGTCCGATCGGAACCCCTCGGACAACCGATTGCAACTTTTTTTCCAGATTTCGAAATTCGCCAATTCCAAACCGCCCTAGAATCGGAATGGCGGGCTGAGCGCGCAGATGGTCCGCAAGTGAGGCCTGCCGTCGCGCCGGTGCGGAACCGCGATTCGCGAGTGGACAGGCGAGCACTGGGGCCTGCAGCTTGATCGTCAAACGCCGATCTGTTCGCTCGACGCGGGACCGCCATCACGGCTTCGGCGTGGATTGCGGTTTTGGAGCCGATTTCGGCTGTTCGCCTATTTGCCTTTGGCCAAATCGCTCTTGGGCTTCCTTGAAAAACCCAACTGACTCGGCGTCATTCTTCCAGCGGTCTTGTTTCATCAATTCGTTTAACTCTCTGAAAAACGCGGCCGCCTCGCCGGCATGCCCGAGTGCCTGATGCGCCATCGCGAGGAAGGCGGCATCGGCCGGCTGCGGGCCTTGCTGTGACTTGGAGTTTTGCTCGTGGGACCGCGTGAGAGGGGGAATCGCGTCGGCGAATTGGCCGGTTCGAAATCGTGCCACACCGAGTGTGTTCACGTCGAGCATATTGTCGGGTTCAATCCGGCAGGCTGCAGCGGCCCAGCGCAACGCGAGCTGGCATGCGCCGGGGGGCGAATCGAGACGAGAGACGACTTTCCAACTTGCATCGTTTAGTTTGGTCGGATCCTCCTTGTGTCGCGTCGCGATCTTAAGTACATAGTCGCGAAATTCCCGGGAGAGGGACGCGTCCGATTTCAGCGTCTCGATGACGTCTGACTTCAAAAGCAATTCGGCGAACAAGGCGTCAACTTTAGCTTGGGCCTCATCTTCACGCACGAGCTTCTCGAACTCAGGCTCGCCGTGCAGCGAGGCAAGGTCAACGTCGTGTAGCAGCTCCCCGCGCGGCGATGTGAAATACACGCCCCCAGCGCCTTGCCGGGGAGCTGGCTCAATGTCGTATAGCGGCTCTCCGCGAGGCAATGAGCCCGCACCGGCGTCTTCAGCAATGCGAAGCAATCGGATTGACTCGCTCGCGTACTCGGCGACGCGATCGTGTGGCAGGGATCGGTCGCCCGCCGCCAAAGCGAGGACCCGCGCCAATCCGAAATTGGCGTCCTTGTGCTGACGCGCAACTTTCATTGCGACCGCGGCGGCTTGGGAAGCGCGACCGTTTGAAGCCCAAGCGCAGAGCCGGTTTATTAACGTCCCAACTTCGGATTGAGTGAAGGCGTCTTCGTCGGGTCGCCAGTGGGCTCGCTCGAGTTCGACCGCGAGACAGCGTCGTTGTTTTTCGACTGCGTCGCTGTCGCGGGCCGCGCGCTCGGATTCGATTTGCTGTTCGTACCACGTCAGCACGGTTTCGACCGGAACACGGAACGCCTCGGGAAAGTGCGGGTGAAGATCGTTCCATTCCTTCTGAATATCTGATTCCAACAGCGGAGCCAGGCCGGCTGGCGTTTCGCGCTGGCAAGAGACCAGTTCCACAAGGCGGACGAGGTCGGCAATCGAATGTGAGTCCGGACCAATATCGAATGCCTTTCGAGTGACTGGGAAGACGACCTCTGTGCTGGATCGAGCGAAGAAGGGACGTTCGAGAGATACCCCGGTCTCGACCCTCGGCGAAATCGGCCGGAAGCCGGCCGTTTCCCAGATACGTAACTCGGTTCCTGCGGTGTTTGAAAACGCCGCGCCGGCCACAAGCGCGTTCGCGGCCCCGAATGTGCAGCTCACAACAGCGCCCCCCTGCTGCATCGCTTGGCTTGCGACCGTGCCGCGTTCGAGATCCCAAATGATCACTTGTCCATCCACGGTTGCGATGGCCCATCGCGAGCCCGTGGCGTCGGGCGCGACGCAATTGACGGCCGTGGCAAAAGAGAGCGGGCGAGCTAGCAAGGCGCCGGTTTCGGCATCAAACAGGCGAACCATGTAATTCAACGGTATCTCAGCTTCCTCAGGATCGACTGTCGCGAGACGTTTGCCGTCCTGGCTGAATGCCGCGCAAGTGGTGCGGGCGACGTTTGCTCGCAGCTCGTTAGGCGGAGACTTGGCAACGGGATCATTGAGAGGGACCTCGCGAACAACCGGGTGCAACTTCCAAAGACTTGCGCCGCCCGGAACCGTCAACTTATTGCCATCGTAGACGGGAGCTGTGACCGCGAAGGCACGCTTCGCATCGGATGAAATTATTGTCGTGCGCGACACGCCTTTCGCGGGGGGAGGCAGTGTTCTGATGACCGCTTTTTCGGCCATCGTCGCTTCGGGACGTCGCAACTGCGTGCGAAAGGCGCCGGTTGCTCCGAATTTGGAGACGGTCGCGGCAAAAACTGCCGCGTCGTTAGCGAATGAGGTTGCGAACTGCTCTTGCGGTAACGGGTGCGCTTGCCTGGATGCGGTTCGCGATCCTATTTCCCAAACACGAATCTGCCCGTTCCGGTCTGAGGTGGCGAACCTCCTTCCATTCGACGCAAAAACGCAAATGTCGACGATCTCCGAGTGCGGTAACAGCGGCGATTCAGGGCGCCCCGTGCGTACATTCCAAAGACGGCACGTTCTATCCATGTCGGACGTGAGGACGAGACTGCTGTCGGGGCTGAAGGCGGTCGCAAGGAACGCCTTGTGGCTCCGTAATGGCGGCCCCAATGCTTTGCCAGTCGTCGGGTCAATTACGAAACTTGAATAGTCAATGGTGTCCCGAAACTCTTTTGCGAATGGATCGATAGTACACAGACCTCGCTTGCCATTCCGAGAAATGTCGAATTGCAACACGCCAGCGGATTGATTTTCCGATTCCGGATAGAGTTCTGGCGAGAGGGTCGGAGTTTCGGCTTTTCCGCTTTGTGGGTTCCAAAGCCGATAACTGCGGTTATTCGATGTAATCAGGAATTGGCCTCCAGCGGTGAACTCGACCGCATCGATCGGCAGTCCCCGAGTAAGCGAGGGAATTTCGGCGACGAGTCTTCCGGAATCGGCGTCCCAAAGCCATCCCGGTTGGCCAGCTTCGCTGCTGGTTGCCATCCGCTTTCCGTCAGGACTGATGGCGAAATGTTTGATCGGCTGCTGACAATGAATCGGAGCCGACAGCGGAACTCCTTTCTCAACATCCCACACTCTGCACGTTCGACCGGCAGCAATCGCCAGACGCGTCCCATCCGAGTTGAATCGCATAAGTGCGCCAGGGGCTTCGTCCGTCTCGGGCCGCGCTGATGCAGGCACAACTTGCGGATCGGAAATCGCGGCGCCCTCTTTGGTCGCTCTCGAATAATCCCACGTCCATGATTTGATTCCGTCTGCAAGCCGTAGGCCTTTGCCGTCGGAAGTAAAACGGACCGCCGTAATTGGGTCCGAATGATGCAGCGGCGGCCCGGCGAGCTTGTCTCGATCAAGATCCCAGACCCAAAGATCCTTGCCGCTGGTAGCGAGTAATCGCGAACAGTCGGGGCTGAATCTCAGATTCGCCTCCGAGGGTGCGAAGAATATGTTTGTCAGCCACGGAAGCCCTTTAGTGTAGCGGAGGTATGTCCCGATCCGGATTCGGTGCATTCGCTGCTCATCAGGCGGCATCTTGTCAGCGTGCGCCAGCGGCCGGATGAAGTGACGGAGGCCTTCGTAAAATTCCCCTTGATCGGCCAGTCGCAATCCCTCGTCGACTGTCAAGCGGTCGGCCAATCGGCGAGCCTCAGACGCCCGTTCATCCGCGCACTGCGCCTCGGCTTTGGCTTCTGCCCGTCGCCGCTCGGCGTCGTCACTGGCTTGATTCGCCCGGTCGGCGGCTTCGTTTGCTAATTTCGCATTTTCATCCGCGGCTTTCCTGGCCGCATTGTCGCGAGCGGCCATGATGGCGCCACCGATAGCTGCATCGAGCAGCAGAAAGGCGATCGTGGCGATCAACGAGGCGACCAATCGATTCCGCTTGCACCAACGCCAAAGCCTCTCCGTTTGGCCGACCGGTCGAGCCGTGATCGGTTCGTGGCGGAGGAAGCGGCTCAAGTCGTTGGCGAGAGCGGCGGCTGCCGGATAACGTTTAATTGGCTCTTTCTCGAGGCATTTGAGGCAGATCGTTTCGAGGTCGCGAGGGACTTTCGGGTTCAGCAATCGCGGCGGGACGGGGTCGTTATTGAGGACCTGGTTGAGCGTGGCCACGAGCGTGTCCGCGAGAAACGGCGGCCGGCCGGTGACGAGTTCGTAGAGCAAGGCGCCCAGCGAATAGACATCACTGGCCGGGCTGAGCTTGCCGTCATGGGCGCCCGCTTGCTCCGGCGGCATGTAACTGGGCGTGCCGGCCAGTGTGCCGGTGGCTGTGAGTTGGGCCGTGCCTTCGATGCGCTTGGCGAGGCCGAAGTCGGTGACTTGCGGCCGGTCGAAGCGGTCGATGAGCACGTTCGACGGCTTCAGGTCGCGGTGCAGCGTCCCCTGGCGATGAGCGTATTCGATGGCTTCGGCGATTGTTTTGAGATAGCCAGCGGCCTTGTCAGCGGGGAGCGGGCTTTCGCGGACGATCTGCGAGAGGCTTTTGCCCTCGATGTAGTCCATCGAGAAGTAGTGCTGATTCTCGTGCTTTCCCACTTCGTGGATGGCCACGATGTTCGGATGCTGCAGCCGGGCCGCCGAGCGGGCTTCGGCGTAGAAGCGGTCGACTTCGCCTTCCGAAGCAAACTGGCCGGCGAGGATCATCTTGAGCGCGACGGTGCGGTTCAGCGACGCTTGCCGCGCCTTGTAGACGATGCCCATACCGCCGCGGGCGATTTCTTCTAATAACTCGTAATCGCCGAAATAGCGGACGCGCGGTAAACCACCGTCGCCGTTGCCGTCGCCGTCGGTGGCGTCCGCCGAGTCAGAGGTCGCGGCCAGGCGCAACGGAGCCGCGGCTCGGTTCATGCGGTCGTGGTCGGCGAAGAACGAACACAGCGCAACGGCATGCCGCGGATGCTTTGCGAGCAGGTCCTGTCGATCGGGTGATTGGCCGGCATCGACGGCGTCAAGGTAGGCCGCGATCAGGCCGTCGAGCGAATCTTGGGGAATCGTCGGATCGTTCGGTGTCGTCATGTGCCCTCCGTCGATTTCATTTCTTCGCGGAGCTTTTCCAGGCCGCGACGCAACAGCGAGGCGACCGCCGGGCGCGTCTTGTCCAACTGTTCGGCAATCTGTTCGAGGGTCCAGCCACGGCAGTGCTTCAAGACGACGACTTCCCGCATCAAGTCGGGTAGTTGTGCGAGGGCGTCGACGAGTTTGAGTAGCTCCTCGGTCCGCTCGGCATGCTGGCTGGGCGAGGTCTGACTGGCGGCGAGGCCGGAAAAGCCGTCCACGGAGCGGTCGAGATCCCGTTGCAGCGAACGCTCCAGGCCGATGTCCCGCTTGTCTCGCTCATAATGCTTCAAGGCGTCGGCCAAAGTGCTCGCCAGAATTTTTCGGAGCCAGGCCGCCAGAACTTCCGGCTCCTGCTGCCTGAGGCCGTTGAAAGCGGAGTAGGCCCGCATCAAGGTCTGCTGCACGACATCGGACGCGTCGAGTTTGCCGCGCAGCCGGCGGTCGAGGTGCAGTTCCGCCAGGATCTTCAGGTACTGGCGGTACGGTTCGAGTGCGTCGGGGGCCGTCTGATTCATTGCTGCATATTTTGGCTAAAGCGGGGGAACCCCTCACCCCCGGCCCTCTCCCGCAAGGGGCGAGGGGAGAATGGCCATGTCGAGAAGGGGGCGGCACCTACTATAAACGACGACAAACGCCGGCGGGTGAACCAAGAATTGCGGCAAAAAAAGGAACGCATCCGCCTGAGAATCGACAAAGCATGCGCTAGGCACGTTTGACGGGGCGCTTGGTCTTGCCTCGCGTTGCGGTGATGCGTTGAGCGCGCTTCGCGGGCGGTTGAGCCAGCGTGGTGACCGTGCGACGGCACGACTCGAGGATTTCGCCTGCTGTCTTTTCGCTGGCGACCATCCGCGACAACAACAGGCCGCCGACTTCGAGGGCCATCAACCCCCACAGACGCTCGTCGAGTTCGTCCGTTCCGGCCGGCAACTTTCGCTTCAATTCGGCGTGGACCTGCTGAAGACCGGCTTCGCAAACTGCTTTCACCTCGTCGTCACCGCGGGCGATCTCCGAACCCAATGCGGCCAGCACGCAGCCGTCGGCGATCGAGAGCCGATGACTTTCGCTCAAGTAGCCGGCGGCAAACCGTTCGATCCACCCACAATCGTCGCTGGAATGCTCGTCGGTCGCCCCGCTGCTCGAGACCTGCCGCATCCGCTTGATCGACTGGGCCAGCCCGAGAGCGACCGCCGACTGCACGAGTTCCGTTTTTGAGCCGAAGTGCCGGTAAAAGCCGCCGACCGTCAGCCCCAACTCCTGCATGATTTGTTTCAACCCGGCCGAGTCGACGCCATTCCGCCGGAATGCAGTGACGGCCGACTCGACAAGCTTCTGTCGCGTTTGTGCCTTGTGTTCTGGTTTGTACCGCGCCATCGCGTTGGATCTTCCTGTTGCAATTCATCCGAAGGCCGGCTTAGACCGGGACGAGCGACGGTTCGCGAATCTCGCCGACCGACGCCGTCTCGTCGAGACCCACCGCTCGCAGACGAATGCGCACGTGCTTGTGAAAGGGGACCTTGGAAAGCGAATCGCACCATTCGCTCTCCGTGAGGAAGTTGATCGCCGGCCCGTTCCGGGAATCTGCCCGCGGTGACTTCATTGCCTGGCCTGCGGCGCCGCTCTCCCCCGCGGGCGCGTACGCTTCGCCAAAGCCCTCGAACATGCCGAACCCGTGCGGCAAGGAGACCAGTCCGGGGCGCACCTCGTCGGTGATGGCGACGCGCACGCAGACGGCCGCCCGCGGCGATTCGCACCAGGCGCGTCCCCCGTCCAACAGCTCCAACCGGCGGGCATCCTCGGGATGCACCTTGAGCGCCCCCTCGGAGTCCTGCTTGCGCCACGATTTCTCGCGATAGATCGTGTTGGCGTTGTAGCTCCGCCGTTCGCCCGCCTGCAGCACGAGCGGATATTCGGCATCGGCCGATTCCGGCGCCAGTTTGCGGACCTCATCGAGCATCTGCGGAACGGCGAGGTGAATCTTCCCGTCGGCGTGTTTGATGAACGACCACGTGTCTTCGTAGTTGTGCACGCTGATCAGCGTCCCCGACGGGCTGTTGAGAATGCGTTGGAAGAGGGCCTCGGCGATGCCCGCCCCTTCGTCGCGAATGCCGGCACGCTCGATGCACTCTTTGCCGTACTGGCGGGCAAAGTTCTGGCATAAGCCCCAAATGACGGCGGCCGCTTTTGCCCCCTCCGGCAGTGCCTTGCCCAGTGTTTCGTGCAAGAGGAGCGGCAGATGCGGCACAAGCCGCGGACGCCGCTTGAGCGTGAGCACGAGCGCCAGCGGGAAGAGCCGCAAGCGGGGTACGCGGCGATCAACGCGCGCAATCGCCGAGAGCACCGGAAACTTCGCGGGCACGGCTCCCAAGGCGACCGCCAATCGTCGATGGATCTCGGGCTCCGGGAGCGACTCGCCCGCCGGCTTCAAAAGGGGCCGCCGCAGGTGAAAATAATTCGCCGGGAACTCGAGATTGAAATAGGTCGCTTCGTACTTCTCGAATTGCGTTGCGGCCGGCAGCACGTAATGAGCCAGGCGCACCGTCTCCGTCAGTGCCACGTCGATCACGACCAGCAACTCGAGCTTCCCGAACGCGTCGCGATAGGCCCGCGAATCGGCCCCCGTCACCAGCGGATTGCCGCTTTCGACGACGACCGCGCGGATCCGCTGGGGATGCCCCGTGTCGATCTCGCGGGGCAGCACATTGGGCGGATAAATTCCGCCGATTTCCCGGGCACCCGTCACCTTGGTTGTCCGGCCTCCTTGATCGGGGTCCTTTGAGTGTTTGATAAGCGGCCCGACCATTGTGTGAAACACATTGGTGCCCGGCTTGCCGAAGTGCCCCGTTACCAAAAAGAGCAGCTTGGCAAGATACGTATTGAGCGTGCTGTGCGGCGTATGCTCGAGACCGAGGTCGGTGCGAATGCACGCTCGTTCCGCCGCCGCGTAGTCGCGGGCGACCTGGCGGACAAGTTGCGGATCAACGCCCGCCTCGCGGGCGTACTCGTCAACGGGAATCGTCCGCAAAACGGCGGCGAGTTCGTCAAAGCCGACGGTGCGCTGCTCGATGAACCCGCGGTTGAAAAGCCCCTCCTGCACGATCGTCCCCAGCATGGCCAGCATCAGATGCGCATCGCCGCCCGGGCGGACGGCCAGATGCACGTCGGCCCGTTCGGCCGTCTCGGTGCGGCGCGGATCGACGACAACGAGCGTGCGCCACGGATCCTTGGCGATCTCCTGCAAGACCTGGCGAGCCCGGGGAAAACCGTGAGACTGCCACGGATTGGCGCCGATCACCATCAGGAAATCGGCATGCTCGACGTCCTCGGTCGGATGGCAGGCCTGATCGCCGAAGAGGTTGCCGTCGACCCAAAATCCACCGGTCTTTTCCTGGGCCAGCGCGGTGTAGACGTAACGCGTCCCCATCGCCGCGCGGAGCGAGCTGCTGTGCGACCCGCCGAGATGATTTCCCTGCCCGCCCCCGCCGTAATACGCAAACGCGTGTCCGCCGTGCGTCTTGCGGATCGCCTTGATCCGGTCGGCAATCTCCGCGACGGCCGTCTCCCAGGAGATTTCCTCGAACGTGCCGTCGGCCCGCCGTCGCAGCGGCCGCGTCACGCGGCTCTTGCCGTTCTGGTAATGGTCGAGCCGCAGCGCCTTCTGGCACGTATATCCCTGCGACATCGGATGCGCCTTGTCGCCGCGAATCCGCGCAAGGTGCCCCTCTTCGACTTCGACCTCCACCCCGCAGTTCAAACTGCAGAGAATGCAGGCCGTCCGCTGAAACGATTGTGCCGCCGCCCCCGCGTGACCGTTGGACATTTCCCGCTCCTGCTCGCTGCCGACACAATCGAACAGATTACGGACGTGATCCCATGCATGGGATGATAACGGTCATCTCTTAGGCGTACAAGCGGGACGTATCCGGCTCCGGCGAATCAACTGGGCGTCCCCGCACGGGCGGAAAGATTGTTTTGTACCGAACCGCCGCGGTACCGTGTTCCCATGACTCAAAATATCAGATCGGCCCGTGCGCCAATGCGTTTCGTGCTCCCGTCGTTGCTCGTTCTGGCACAGGCGGCTGCCGCGTTCTCGCAACCGGTCCCCACCGGGAAGTCGTCGCCCATTGATCTCGATTTGGCGAAGACTTATTTCGCCGAAGCTCGCCGCCTTGCCGAGAGCGACGGCGGCAAGTTGTGGGGCAAGTCGCTGGCGGGACCGCTGCTGTTTGTCGAGCCGCGGACGCGGTTTGCCGTCGCCAATCAGGCGGACGCGGAGCGTAAGCTCACGCCCGCCGATGGACTTTTCGTCGGCACGTTGCCTCAAAGTGTGCCGCTTGCCAGCACGGCTTATCGCTGGGCCGGCACGCATTGGTCGATGATCCTTTGGCCGCTGCCCGCCGACAAGGCCGAACGTTCGGTCACGCTGATGCATGAATCGTGGCATCGCATCCAAACCGATTTGGGCTTGCCGACGAACGATCCCACGAACGTGCACCTCGACACGCTGCCCGGTCGCTATTGGCTCCAGCTTGAATGGCGTGCGCTGGCCCGCGCGCTCGGTTCGACGAGTCAGGAGCAGTCGCGGGCCATGGAAGATGCCCTGAGATTTCGCGAATTTCGCCGCGGCTTGTTCCAGGCGGCCCGCACGGACGAGAGCAAATTGGAACTCAACGAAGGGCTGGCCGAATACACAGGCTTCAAACTCAGCGGCCTGACCGATGCCGAGAAGCGGCGACTGCTGATCAAGCATTTCGAGATTTATCCCACGATGTTCGCGACCTACGTCCGCTCGTTCGCCTACCTCACGGGGCCCGCGTATGGCTTGCTCCTCGATCAACACGCGGCCGGCTGGCTCCGCAAAATCAAGCCCGGCGATGACCTGGCCGAAGTCCTGGCCGCGGCCCTCGGTCTCAAATTGATGCCGCAGTCAGAGGCAGCCGCGAGGCAGCGGGCCGCGAGTTACGACGGGGAAAAGCTCTGGGCCGCGGAGACCGCACGTGACGAGGCCCGTGTGGCCAAGGTGGCCGCCTTCCGGCGTCTGCTGGTCGACGGGCCCGTGTTGACGCTTCGACTCGGCAAATTCCAAATGAGCTTCAATCCGTCGCAACTCGTCCCGCTCGAAGGCGTCGGCACAGTTTACCCCACGTTGACCGTGATCGGCCCCTGGGGAAAGCTGGATGTTCACAAGGCCGCGCTGATCACGTTCGATTTCAAACAGGTGTCCGTCGCCGCCCCGTTCAAAGCGGAAGCGACGACGCTCACCGGCGACGGCTGGGAGCTGCATTTGAATGCGGGTTGGAAAGCCGTGAACGGCAATCGAAAGGGAGACTGGAGGCTGCTGTTAGGGAACAAGTAGATGTAGTGGGCCGTCAACTTCAAAATGGTGGGTGGGCAAATCCCAGGCAGATTTATCACCACGAAGACACCAAGAAAGGCAAGAGAGATCCGCAGATGACGCCGATTTCGCCGATTTGAATTTTAAACTCTGCGTCCTTCTGCGAAATCTGCGGAGAACTGCTTTTTTGTCTTTCTTGGTGTCTTTGTGCCTTTGTGGTCCAGATTTGCCGTTGCGAGTTTTTGACGACTCGCCAACTGCGGAGGATTTCACGTGCGATCGGCCGACTTGCTGCTTCTCCCTTTGTCCGCCTTGTGGCAACAGAAATCGCGGACCGTGCTCACAACCTTGGGAGTGGTCTTTGGCAGTTTCGTGCTGGCGGCAAGCCTTTCGGTGGGTCAGGGGGTGCAGGATCTGATCGAGCGCGAGTCGCACCGCAGCGATTTTCTGCGGCGGATCATCGTCTCTCCCGGCAATCCACCGGGCCAATCTGAAAAGCCTCCCGAGGCGATTGCCGTCAACGGCGAGATGACGGAAGCCCGGCGCGACCGGCTGCGGCGAGCGATCAAGGAGCATCACGACCGCTGGACACGATTCGCCAAACCCGCCGGTCTGCTTTTGACGCGCGACAAGCTGCGGCAACTGGCCGCCCTGCCGCATGTTCAAGATGTGGCGCCCGAGTATTTCTGGCTCAACGGCCACGTCCTTTACAACCAGCACGACGAGTCGGCCGATCTGCAGGCGGCCCGTGTCGAAGATTCCTTCTTTCGCCAGCGGTTGGTCGCCGGCCGATCGTTCGAGAACGCTCACGAACAAAGTGCGCTCGTCAGCGAGTTCCTGCTCTATCGCTTGGGAGTCGTCGACGAGGCAGCCATCGGCAACTCGATCGGGAAAAAACTGCGGCTGGAGATTCGGGCCGCCAAAGGAAAAACCGGCTTCTATGTTCAGCTCCTCAAGGCGGACGGCAGCATCGAAACCACGCGCGAAGAAGAGGCCGTGCTCGATCGAATTCGCCAAACGCTTCCCCAGTCGCTTGATAAGCTCGGCCTCACCCCGGCCCAGATCAAGCTGCTGCGTTCGGCCTTCGGCCGCGAGACCCAATGGAAGAACGCGACGATTGCCGAAGAGTACGAGATCGTCGGCGTGTATCGCCTGGCAACCGAAGACGAACGCCAGCAACCCTGGCAAAGCCGGCAAGACACCGATCTCGTGCTGCCCGTGGAGACGGCACTCGACCTGTATTACCGAATTCCCACCGGAGCCGAGCGGGGCCTGGAAAACGCGGTCGTGCGCGTCGATGACGAACGGCAAACAAAAGCCGTCTACCAGCGAATCAAGGACATGGGCTGGACGGCCCGCGCACCGCTCGAATTCGTCGAGCAACAACGGCTGCAATATCTGCTGATTTTCGGCGGCATGACCTGCGTGGCGGTGGTGGCGCTGTTGGTGGCGGCACTCGGCATCGCCAACACGATGGTGATGAGCGTCCTCGAACGCACGCGCGAGATCGGCATCATGAAGGCCGTCGGCGCATCGGCGGCGCAGCTTCAATCGATGTTCGTGTTGGAGGGCGCTCTCATCGGCCTGACAGGCGGAGGGTTCGGCCTGCTGCTCGCCTGGGGAGCGTGCAAGCTCGGCGACGCCTGGATCCGCTCGCTGGCCTCGGGAACGGTGGGGGTCAAGCTCACCGAAGCCATCTTCGTCTTCCCGGGCTGGCTGTTCCTCACGGTCCTCGGCTTCGCGCTCGTCGTCACGACCTTAGCGGCGATCTATCCCGCCCGCCGAGCGGCAAGGATCGATCCTGTCATCGCGCTTCGTCATGAATGACGCACGCGTGCCGTGACCTTCGCGCCCATTCCGAGACAACAGTCTTTTTTTGCTGATATTCAGTCGGCGACAACCCGCGAAACTTCCAAGCCTTGCGTTCGCAGCGGACGAGTATTTTTACTGATGCACGAAGTTCACTTTTCTTTAAAAATCGCAAAATAGGCACATTACCAATGGTCATACTGTTTCCGTTTCGCTTCAATCCGTGTTGGGCTGATTCGGCCGTCGTCCGATGCTGACGAGCAGTCTAGCGGGAAATGCCGATCGCGATTTAGGTGCATCGGGCCGGCTGTGAATCGAACAGTTCTTTTCGGCTAAGGAAAATATTGTGCGTTCAAAGTCAATCGTGTGGACCTGTGCGATGGCGATCGTTCTGTGTTCGGCGGGCTTGGCCCGCGCCGACTATATGAACGTTCCGTTGTCTGTCGGCGGGAACTACACCTCAAGCAACGACTTCAACTTGGGAAACACGTCTTACACGAACTCCGGCGGCGGCAATATCACGCCGAGCACACTCGATGGCACGCCGTTGGTCGCCCTGTATTGCGTCGACATCCCCCATAACATCAACGTTCCGTTCACCGGCACTGCCGAGGTGAATACCTCCGGGGTTATCGGCAACGACTCGTCCAATGACCCCTTGAACGGCGGCCTGACTTTGGCCAATTCGAGTGGCTTGTTGACGAACGCGGGCAACATTGCCTACCTGCTGGCGACGGACGGAGCATCAGCCACGTCGACCGACCAACAAGTCGGACTGCAAGCGGCCATTTGGAAAGAGGTTTACGGCAGCAACTTCACAACGACGCTCACCGGTGATCCCTTGAATGACTATTCCAGCTATTTAAGTTCGGTCCCGGCGGGCGGCAATGCGTCGTATATCTCTCAGGTCTATTGGATCAATCCGGCCGGCAACGGATCCGGGATCCAGGGATTGGTGGGAAATATCGTCCCCATCAATCCGGACTTCTCATCGCCAGAACCAGCTACCCTCACGCTGCTGGGCACGGCACTCGTGGCATTCGGCGGGTTCGGCCTGCGACGGCGACGGCAGGCTGCTTAGCGAAAGCGGCCCGTTGCCGATGCGGCGCGGCTAGTTGGCGAAATTTGTGGTGCAGGCGTCCCGCCTGCATGTGCGGCCGGGACGGCCGCACCACAAATGGTGCGCCCATTCCGGAATCGCGGTCGGTGATTTAAAACCAGCGTTTCACCTTGAAGTAAATCAAGATCCCCACGGTCGACACCGTCATCAGCCCAAAGGCATACCACATCCCGTGCGGATCGTTTGCCCAAGGCAAGTGCAGGTTCATCCCGAAGAAACTGGTGATGATCACCAGCGGCAACGTCACCGTGCCCCAAATGGTGAGCACCTTCATGACTTCGTTTGTCCGATTGGCCACTGCGGACAGGTAGATGTCGAGCGCGCCTGACAACAGGTCTCGATAGGTCTCGATCATGTCCACGGTCCGGGCGATGTGATCGTAGACGTCGCGAAAATACAGATCGAGGTCGGCGCCCAGCAAACCCTGCTCGCGTCGCATCAGCGCATTGATCACTTCGCGCATCGAACTCGCCATCCGCCGGAAATCCACCAGCTCGCGCCGCAAGGCAAAGATCCGCGCCAGCGTGGGCGGCTCGGGTCGCTGCAGCACCACCTCTTCGATCTCGGAGATATCTTCGGCGAGCTTGTCCAGGACCGGCTGATACTCATCAACCATTCGGTCCAGGATCATATAGAACACTCGGTCGAGCCGGTCGACGTGCTCTTGCTCGACACGCCTGAGGACGTGATCCATGAATGCCGAATCGCCGGTCCGCACCGAGATCAGGAAGCCAGGCCCCAGGAACAGATCCACATCATCGAAGCAGAGCTGGCCCTCTTGGTGGATGTGTTTCGCGATCGTGAAGTTGTAGTGGTCATGATCTTCGGTCTTGGCCCTTTGATGACGGTCCCGGCAGTCCTCAATCTGTAATTCGTGGAGACCGAAGCGCCGCGCCAGGTCGTCCAACTCCCCCGAGTGCGGATCGGCGACGTCAAACCACTCCAGGTGCGAAACTGGCTTTCCCATGCTCCCCTCATCGTTCGCGTTCCATTGCCTTCCGGCGACCCAGCGGCACCGAATTCTTTTCATGCCGCGGCCGGCAGCGGCATTCGTTTGCTGCCTCGGCCGGCAGCATCCGGCGTCCTGTCGCAATCTAGTTCACCTTGATCCGCGAATCGAGGCGGGGTTCGAGTTTAAGCTCGTGGCCCCCCGGAGTTTTCTCACGGGCCGTCGCTTCCGAAAGTAGATCCTGCTTGCCGAGCAGGACACTTTCTTTCGATGGTGAGGACCAGTAAACGCCGAAAGCAGACGGTTCTCTCGAGAAGACTCTTTGGCCGACGTCGGTCCGGCGCCGGCACCAACCGCCCCTTCGCTCACCAAACGACAAGGTTCCCGCTCCGCCTCAGGCGGATTTAAAGCAATCGGCAAGCGGGACCTACTTCGGAGAATTCGGCCTGCTGCTCGCCTGAGGAGCCCCAGCTCGGCGACACCTGGATTCGCACGCTGGCCTCTGGGACGGTCCTTTAAGAACGTTCTTCAGCAGGCCGTACTCGGTCCAGAGGCACGTCGCCGCCGAGAAAGGCCAAACCCGCCGAATGCGAAGAGTCCCGTGCAAAGCAGCGTGACCGACGCGGGTTCGGGCGTTGGGGAGGCCGGTGGCTCAAACGTGAAGCTCATCGCCCCATAGACATTGTTATGATCGGCCGTGATGTCGAATAATGACCCGTCATTAATATTAAAAGACAACGAAGCGGCATCAGGTGAGCCTGGATTGTTTACGGCACTGAAGAAGGCGGTTGTTAAAGAACCCGCTGTTACCGTGAAGGAGTTCGAAGCTTCGGGCCACGTAGCCGTGTCAATTGGCGTTGTGCCAATGTTTCCTAAAGCGGCTGGATAAGAAGTGATGATGACGGAGCTGGCGGCTGCCGTGCCATCATCCGGCGTATTCCCGGTGACACCCAAAGGCAGGTCAATCGTACCTGTGACGGTGCCATTCGTGTTGCCGCCGGTGGGAGGGCCCGCATTCGTGAAACTGAAGTCCCAAATCTGGTCCGCCTGCGACTGCGTGGCCGTAGCGGCCAGAATTGCCATGGCGACCACCCCCAACATCATGGACCGTTTCATGTCTCATGACCCTTCGACTTTTGATGTCCAACAGGACAGCATCTGCCAAATTGACCCTCCCCGATGTCCGAATCAAGAAAAAAATCAGCGTTTTGCGAAAATGGGCAAAAAAGGCTCGATCGGCTTTGAGGGGCGACCGAGAACTTTCCGGATGCGAAAGCGAAGAGTTGCGAGCCGTGCGGTGATCCCGTCGCGGCCGCCCCAAGTCCTGTTCCCCTCGCCCCTCGAGGACTTCGGCGAGCTCCCTTCGGGTCTGAGCCTCCGGGGTCGAAGACAGTCGAGCCGGAGAGGGGGTTCCGGGTGAGGGAAACCCGCGCGGCTACGGCGGCGCCTTCGAATGCCCAGCCGAGGCGGCAGTCTTCTTGCCACCGGCGTAATTCGGTAGACTGCGGTCCTCATTAAGCGCTAACAGGCATCTGCGCGTGCCGTCTGTCACTCAGTCGCGGACGGGAGAGAGCGAGCCAGATGCGGGCGCGGGCCTTTTGCAGCCGGCTTTCAATTGAGCGCGGCAGTCCCGGGAGCCAAGCCGTGTGCTCGCGAAATCGATTCCGACACAAGGCATGCTTCGTTGCCGGCTGTGTAGTCCTGTTTGCTAAAGCGGTCTTGTCAGCCGACGTGATCACATCGAAGAGCGGCGGCACCATTCGCGGCCAAATCGTGGCGGACCGATCCGCAAGCGGCGTTGCGGCCCGCACCCAGACCGGTGCACTGCTCGCGTTCGCGGAGAGCGAAACCGAGTCCCCCGCGCCCTCTCCAAAGTCGGCGGCCGCAGTCCCTTCCCAGGGACAGACCGCCGCGGTCCATGCCAAGCGCGAAGCTTCACCGCGGCCGGCCGCGTCGCACTCTCGACCGAAACGAACCGGCCACGGCGGCCGATTGCTCTCGGCCGAAGAAAAGGCCTGGTTCCCGCGCGTGCGTTCTCTTGTCAACCGCCTGTTTGCCGACGAGCCCGCTCAAGTCCGCAGAGCCCGGGCCGAGTTGCTCCGGATCACCGACCCGAGCGCCCTGCCCGCGCTGACTCGCGGCTTGCAGGATTCTCCCAGCGACGCGGCTCGCAGCCTGTACGTGGCCATTTTGCGCCAAATTCCCGGCGATCAATCGACCGCCCTGTTGATCGCGCAGTCGTTGGGCGACGCCTCGCCCGGCGTGCGTGCCGACGCCCGGCAAGCGCTCGATCCGTCGCGAGCGAAAACCGCCCGACGGCTCTACATCGATTGCCTCCGGACGGGCTCGCCCGTCTATTACGGTCTCGCGGCGCGGGGCCTGGCCGAGATCGGCGATCCGCAACTCGAATCGATCCCTTATCTGATCGAGGCCTTGGTCGAGCACACGACTCAGGAGGTCTACGAACCGGGCCGCCCTCCCCTCTACAGCGAGTGCACGACCGAGATGATCGAGGCCTCACAGCCCAAGTTCTACTCCGTTCCCCGCGAAGAGGGTCGCACCGACGTGCTGGACGCCCTGCTCAAGCTCACCGATCAGCCGTACCCCGCGTCGGGTTATAACGTCGCCAAGTGGCGAGAGTGGTTCGCCACAAGTTCAAACAAAGCGCAGCGTCGAGATTACCGCAGAGAGAGTCAACCCGACACTCGCCACGAAGCCAGCCCCGGACGGGGCAACCAAGAATCGCCCAGCGTCTTCGACGCTGGGTTCGATACCCAATGAAATCCGTTCCCCTCGCCCCTCGCGGGAGAGGGACCCAGAGGGTACCCCGGGGTGAGGGGGTCCCCGCGGCACCTACTAGACCGTCTACTTCAAAATTGTGGATGTCACGGGGGTGCCACTGGCGGCGGCTTTGGGCCGCCAGTGCGAATGCCGCTTGATCTTCGAACGAAGACACTGGCGAGCCAGAGCCCTCGCCAGTGGCACCAAGTGGCACCCGAATTCCACCATTTTGCGATAGACGGTCTACTACGGTGCCTTCAAAAGCCCCCGAAGGGGCGCAAGTCTGCTTGCCACCGACGAAAGGGGGCGAAAGATTCATGGCGCAGTTAGCGGGTAGATGCGCGGCGTCTGTCGCCCCCCATCGGGGGCTTTGAGAAGTGAGATAGCAACGATCCCCACCGGCTCACACCGACGGTAAGATCTTCCTGCTCGACACCGAGGGGGCTTAAGCGTCGTGAGAAGGCCGGCCGCGACTGGACGACTTTGGCAACCAGCGACCTCGGCGAAAAATGCTGGGCGACCCCCGCCATCTGCGACGGCCGCCTCTTCGTGCGAACCGACAAATCGATTTATTGCTTCGGCACCTGAACCAACCTTGCCCATCCTGTCAAAATCGGACCTGTCCCGTTTTCTGCGTCGCAGAGCCCGGGCCGAGTTGCTGCGGATCAGTGACCCGAGCGCCCTCCCCGCGCTGACTCGCGGCTTGCAGGATTCTCCCAGCGACGCGGCTCGCAGCCTGTACGTGGCCATTTTGCGCCAAATTCCCGGCGATCAATCGACCGCCCTGTTGATCGCGCAGTCGTTGGGCGACGCCTCGCCCGGCGTGCGTGCCGACGCCCGGCAAGCGCTCGATCCGTCGCGAGCGAAAACCGCCCGACGGCTCTACATCGATTGCCTCCGGACGGGCTCGCCCGTCTATTACGGTCTCGCGGCGCAGGGCCTGGCCGAGATCGGCGATCCGCAACTCGAATCGATCCCTTATCTGATCGAGGCCTTGGTCGAGCACACGACTCAGGAGGTCTACGAACCGGGCCGCCCTCCCCTCTACAGCGAGTGCACGACCGAGATGATCGAGGCCTCGCAGCCCAAGTTCTACTCCGTTCCCCGCGAAGAGGGTCGGACCGACGTGCTGGACGCCCTGCTCAAGCTCACCGATCAGCCGTACCCCGCGTCGGGTTATAACGTCGCCAAGTGGCGAGAGTGGTTCGCCACAAGATCAAACAAAGCGCAGCGTCGAGATCACCGCAGAGAGAGTCAACGGGACATCCGCCACGAAGCCAGCCCCGGAGTGGGCGGCCAAGAATAACCCAGCGTCTGCAACGCTGGGTACGAACCCCAAAGTATCTGTTCCCTCGCCCCTCGAAGAAGTGGGGTGAGGGGGCGCGGCACCTAGGGTGCCTTCAAAAGCCCCCGATGGGCGAAAGCCGAGCTCAAAAGGGCTTGTGCCGCGTTGGGGCGCAAATTTTCTTGAATCAGCACTGCCGGGGCCGCATGATGGCTGGCCGGGAGGGCGGGTAGATGGCGGAGATGGTCAAGTGCGCGGTGTGCTCATGGGAATTTGAAACCATTGGTGGCGTTGTCGATCCTTTGTTTCGATCGGCTGGAGGCTTCTGGCAATGCCCCAAATGCAAGCAATGGACGCCTGACGATGCGCACGAAGTTGACCTCAAATTCAGCCGGGTTGCTGATATTCCCAGGAATTATGCGGCGACCAGTGTTGCAACAAAAGAATTGCGGCCGTCGATGGACGCCTTTGTTCATAGCATGGACCGTGTCCTGTCATTTGGACATATTCCGCGAATGATGACCTTGCATTTAGAGTCAACGATGAGAGGGCGGCCCCCGGTCGCGCCAACGACCGGCATAGTCAGCTCAATCATGCATGACATACCCGATGTCACAAAGGCCGCGAGCTACAGGAGGCACGACCCTCCCTTCAGCGCAGACGTCGTATTTAAGAAGGTTCCTCGCGGAGTCGAGATTGCGATCGACTCTCTGTTCTCAGCCATGCTGCTTGGCACGTGGACTGCTTTTGAGACATTGGCGGGCGATCTGTGGGAAGATGCGGTAAATGCTTGCCCGGCCTTCGCCGGACTCGCTGGCAATCCCGATCGCATTGCGGAGGCGTGCCAACAGACCAACGCGCAAAATATCGACGATCTTTCCGATCACTCTGGCGAGCGCCGATGCCTGGCGACAAGTCTGTATCTCTAAAAGAAATCGCGCGATTATCCGAGGGTTCATACGACCTTGGAAAATTAATGGGAACTGTCCACCGGGCATGCGAGACGGTTAAGTTTACGTCTCTCGGAGGAATCCGGCGTGCCTATGGTCGCGCGTTTGAACCGCCGCCAAGAACAGCAGATAAGGCGCTGAGTTCAGAATCGCTTGACGCTCTTTGTATTGTCCGCAATCTCATAGTGCATCGCGGCGGCAAAGCGGACTTTCGGTATACGCGTGAATCGAGGGCGTTCAAGGTCCTCCCTCAATTAAGAGAGACGGACTTTTTTCCGCTAGACGGCGAACTCGTTCGTAAATTAATCGATCCAGTTATTGAGGCATCAGTCAGTTTGATTAAAGGTGTAGATACTTTTGTGCGCGGAATTCGCCCGCAGACCACGACGTCAATTGGACGGCTGTGATTTTGGAGACGCCCTGCCAGAGGTGTGAAAGGGGAAGGAAAACGGGACAGGTCCGATATTGATAAAATAGGTAGTTGTCGACTCGGATGGCGAGAACTATGGGACTGTCAGCCGGCGTCGCGTTGGGCGACTTTCGGCGGGCGGCCGATCGGTCGATACGCCGATTCGAGTCCGAGCCGTTTGGCGATCTGTTTTTCCCAGACAGGGCCACCGAACGGGCGGCCTCGTTGCACGCTCTTGCGGAGCGCCTCCAACTCTTTTTCTGTCTCCACTTGGTTCACCCATTCGAGCCAGTTCGATTGCCGGCCAATGGGCCAATCCGCCAACAGCGACTGCTCCTCCTTCGTGCCGTGAACTCGCCGCCAGAGACTGGACCAACGCCACTCTTCCGCTCGCAACACCAAATTGGCCCTGAGCGCGTTCCGCTCGACATAGCGGGCGACCGTCCAGAAATGCTCGTCGCATTCGACGGGAAACGACTTATATCGGCCCTGGTAGACGTGCCCCAATCCCACGTCATGCCGATGCTCCTGCCAGCGACGCACGTGCGTAATGGTCAGCCGTTGCATGAAGCTCGCCAGGTCGCCGTCGTGCTGGGGCCACAGCAGAAGATGCCAATGGTTCGGCATCAACGCGTCGGCGCAAATCCGCATCGGTGTGTCGTGACAAGTTTCTTCGAGGACCCGTTCGAACGCCTGGAAGTCCCCGGCCTTGTCAAAAAGCTGCATCCGCCCGACGCCGCGATTGAGCACGTGAAAAACCATCCCACCGGGCGCTACTCGTGCAGTCCTGGGCATGGTGCTGCAGAGTAAACAGCTTTACCTATCTTGTGAATATCGGACCTGTCCCGTTTTCCTGCCCAAACAGCCGCATGCGCCCTACGCCGCGATTCAGCACGCGAAACACCATTCCACCCGGCGCAACTCGCGCTGTTCTTGGCATGCTGGCAGTGAGTAAACAACCTTACCTATCTTATCAATATCGGATCTGTCCAGTTTTCCGTCCCCCTGTCCCGTTTTCCGTTCCCGACTCTACTCCGGCTTGTGGCGGCGAACCAGAGACCTTTTCCCTTCTCCCTGGCCACTAAGTCATTTAATGACGACCTCGCGACTATCTGAGTGCGTTTCACCAATCCAATGGTAATCAAACTCTTGCTGCTTCGAACGGGCAGATACGGCAATGTCCAAAAGGTATCGTCCACCCGGCAGGTCGCGACGTCTTCCCAAAGGATCCTCGTATGTTCCGGACTTGCTAACGGTTACTACGCGCGGTCTTCCCGGCGACACAGTCAACACCTCGGGTGTCCCATTTGCGAAGGTTACGCTCCTGCCGATAAGCCGACGCGGGCCGTCGACACCTTTCAGATCCAGCGCAACTTCCGATTGCGAGATACCAACGGGCGTCCTTCCGACCGCATCGATCTCGAACGTCACGCGCAAAGTCCTGCGACTCCCTTCGGATTCTTGTGCGACGTCCACGATGCGCAAGGATGGAACACTCTCCGTCGTTGCGTATCTCGGTTCCGCATAGCCCTGGAGCTGAACAATCACGTTGCAAATGGGGTTCGGCTCGTCCAGCGACCTTTCAACAACCGCTCCATTCGCGTCTTTGACCTCTGATTCAACAACTATAGGCACGCCCCTCACGATTACTCTTCGGATGTCTGAATGCCGCGACTGGCCGGGCACCGTTTGAAGTTGTGCCCGCTCAAAACCCAGATCCACTGCAATTGACGCCAGCCGGACGTTCTCCGCCACAAACGTACCTGGATTGTTTGTGGACTCTTTAAATCCCTCGGCTAGCAACGCCTCCCGGGTAATCTTCGTCTCCGCCTTCGAAGAATCCATCACACTGCTCCTTCTGTCGCTACAGCCGAGCGACAGCGCGGCAAGTCCATAGATCGCGTACATCAGAGAGATGCGTCTCATTCGCTCAACCTCGATCCCCCTAAGGCCGGCGGAGCGCGCTGGCCGCTTCGTGTCGCCGGACCTGCGCCGCAGGGCCGTTGTTCCCCCTCCGCGATGGGCTCTGTCATCGCCGTCTAGGTGAAGGGCTCGATCGATTCTGGGCCGCGGAAAACGGGACAGGTCCGATATTGAGAGGATAGGCAAAGTCGGCTCCGCGCGGCTCGGTGGAATTGCTGCGGCTATTCGCGATCAAGGCATTCTAACGCGAGTTCCAATGCAGCGAGGACCGTCGCTGCTCGCACGCCGTCCCGATTCGACGGAGGGAATTCGTACTTTCTATGGACCACGTCCCCGTGGCCCAGCCAGTGGACGGCGATGTGCACAAGTCCCGGTGGCCTCTCGGGCGTTCCGCCCGGGCCGGCCACTCCGGTGACTGCGATGCCGAGTTGCGCACAGCCGGCGGCCCGTTTCAGAGCGGCTTCAACCATCGCGATCGCGATCGGTTCACTGACGGCACCGTGTTGCTCGAGCAAGCTTCTGAGAATCCCCAGCTCTTGTTCCTTCGATTCGTAGGAATAGACGACGAAGCCGCGATCGACGACGCGGGAAGAGCCGGGCAGCGCGGTCATCGCCGCCGCGATCAATCCCCCCGTGCAAGATTCGGCGAAGACCAACCGCACGTTGCACTCAACGCAACGCTCCATCAACAATCGGGCCGCCTTCAGAATGGTCTCGGAAAACACGGCTGCTCCCAACTCCCGTCCCGTTTGATTACTCGCTACTAGACTGTCTAGTTCAGAATTGTCGATGTCACGGGGTGCCACTGGCGAGCCCCCGGCTTCATGAGCCGGCCCCGATGGCCGGGCCTCGCCAGTGCCAATGCCGCTTGACGTGCAAGAGAAGACACTGGCGAGCCAGAGGTCCGTTTACCTGGCCGCCGCCCGTGCTTCCTCCCACTGCAGTACCAGAGCGGCCACGGCAACCAGAAGCGGATCTCGCATGACGATGACGGCGTCGGAGACGGATTGCTGCGTGGAACTTCTCGGTGCGTTCCCCGGCACGCTCGGCCCGCTGCGCGCCTGGCTCCAAGTCTTGAGGGCGACACTTGTGATGCCTCTGTTCATTTCCACGACAAGGTCGGGAATGACTCGCCAGCGGGGCTCGACCGTATTCACGGCTCTGACCAAGGATGCTCCGTCAATGGAAGGGGCGAGCTCGAAGTTCTGGCGATTGGGACGCGGGCGCTGCCAGGTGCCGGTTGCCAGGATCAAGGATTCGGCTCCATCCCTCAATGGAACTGCTCGTTTGCCAGGTTGTCGCCGGCACTGGGCGTTCCCACGATCGTCGCGCGGCGGCCGAACTGCCGATTCGGCGACGGGGCGTCCTGTAACGCGGCGGCGACCCATTCGGCCGCCCCCCGAGTGTCTTGGTCAATCAGGATCGCCAATGGCCAGTCGCGGAACACGCAGTCTCGACCGGCTGTGAACTCCCGCACTCCCTGGCGCGTCCGCAGCTTTCCCAGCGGCGCCCCGTCGAGCAGGCTGTCGGCCAGCAATATGGCCGCGTGATCGCTCTCAAGACCGCAACCGGGGGCGGTTGTGCCCCGAAGATCGAGAATAACGGCTTCGGTCCCGGCCCGACGCAGCTTCTCCTCCAATGATCTGAGCTCATGTGCCGTGCTGGCGGTTATCTTCAGGATGCGAAGAGAGGCGATGCGCGGGTTGGCGTTCACTCGGACCGCCGGTTCTCGTGGAAATGTCTGCACTTCATCGGACGATTCTTCCTGGACGGAACTGACCATAACGCGGCGACGAGCGAGAGTGAGCGTACGCAACGGCAAGGAAGCCTCGGAACGGAGGCCGAGTGTCACTTGAGTTCCCTCCGCACCGCGGACTCGCTCGACGGTCTCATGCGTGGGAGCACCCGGCGCGACCGCGACGTGGTCGATCTCCTCGATCACGTCACCTTCGCGGATGCCTGCGGCATGGGCAGGCCCGCCCGGAACGACTTCGGTGACGCGCGGCAGCACGCCGTGGCCAGCGCTCACCGTAACGCCGATGCCGACATAGCGATTCGCCTGGATTTGCGCTTGCGCCCGTGCCTCGTTCGCCGATACGAGAGCGGGATATCCGGAAACGGCGCCAAGCAGCCCGCGGAGAAACGTTGTTTCAAATTGGTCGGCCGCCTGTTTCAGGGCCGCTCCCTCGCTCCCGTTCGCGGCCGGGCCGATCTCATCGAGCAGCGCGCACAGATCCCTTGCGGTTTTCACTTGGGAAACTCGCCGGCCGAGATCCGCATGCGGCCCCGACTTGAACTCGTCGAGCGCCGCGTTGACCCCGCCAAGAATCATTTCCTGCCGAGTTGGCGGATGAACGTGATGCTCGAGCACGAGGTCGACAATCGCCAAAACGCGGCGCGCATAAACCTCCCGCTTGTCGGGCGGATGCACCGCGCCCGCGCGATCGGCGCAGAGTCCGCTCGAAGGGGGAACAGGGAGAAGTGCACCGAGAAGCATGCCGACTGTCGCGAAGGAGCGAAATCCGCACCGCATCGTCCTTACTCCGCTCGGAATCGTTCCGACAAACGCGCCGTCCCCGCCCGTCCCTTTTTCCGTTTTCCAGAGACAACATCGTACAATTTCCGGCTTCGCAATGTGGAGACCCGAGCGTCGCTCGCTTTGGTAAAGATGGGATCCGGTGCTCGAAGGCAGAGAAAAGGACCGCAAAAAAGTGGCCAAGCGTCATCTTTGAGATGCGCTTGCGCCGACGTCTTCAGCGGCCATTGCTTTTCAAATTCGCCGGCAGCGGTTCCCGAATGATTGAGGCGGGCGGCAAAGGGACTTTCCACTTCTGGAGAATCTTCCAAGCGGCCTCTCGTAGTTCCACACGCAATCTTCGGAGTCGAAATCCAAAATCGAAAATCCAAAATTGCGACGACGGAATCCCCAACCGCGAGCAAAAAAAGTCGGAGCTGGCAATCACACCTGGGCGGGAGTGAGGCCGAGGGCGTCCAGGATGATTTCGCAGGCTTTGGAGCGGTTCAGCACGTAAAAGTGGATTCCGGGGACGCCGGATTCCACCAGTTCGCGGCATTGGGCGACGGCGTGCTCGACGCCGATCTCGAATTGGGCCTGCGGATCGTCTTTGACATCTTCCAGCCGGGCGGCCAGCTCGGGCGGCATGGCGGCTCCGCAGAGGGACGTGATTCGCTTGATGCGGGCGAACTCGGTGATGGGCATGATGCCCGGAATCAGCGGCACCTTGATTCCCAGCTTCTCGTAGCGGTCCCGGAAGTCAAAAAAGCGGCTGTTGACGTAAAAAAGTTGGGTGAAGACGGCGTCGGCCCCGGCTTCCACCTTCGCTTTGAGATGTTGGAGGTCGGTGTTTGGATCGGGGGCTTCCTGGTGTTTTTCGGGATAACCGGCCACGCCGATGCCGATGTGCGGGTGCCGCTGGCGGAGGAAGGCGACCAGCTCGGCCGCGTAACGGAAGCCGCCCGGTTTGGGCTCGAAGGTTTTGCGGCCCTCGGGCGGGTCGCCGCGGAGGGCCATGATGTTGCTGATGCCGCACTCGAGGGCGTGGTCGAGCCATCCTTCGATCTCCGTGCGGTCGGTGTCGACACAAGTGAAGTGGCTGGTGGCGGTCAGGCCGTAGCGTTTTTGGATTTCGCAGCACCAGTCGACCGTGCGGGTGCGGGTGCTGCCGCCGGCTCCGTACGTGCAGGAAATAAAGACCGGCCGATAGGGGGCGAGGCGGCCGAGAGTGCGGAGCAGGCCTTCGTCCGCGTCTGCCGACTTGGGCGGAAAAATCTCGATCGACACGCCGCAGCGGCCGCCGCCGTACATTTCACCGATACGCATAAAGCCAAAAACTCCCCCTAGCTGCTATCGAGCGCAGTATAGCGGACGGGCCGAAGACCGAACACGGTCGGCGAGGGTTCTCGATATTCCCGGTTTCGAGCGAAAAAAGTCGTCGGGGCGGCTCGTTGCGAGGTCTGGCGGCGACTTGTTGGCCCTTCCGGCATCTGTAAAGATTCGTCGTGCCGACCATTTTCCGAATTTGATGGAGACGGTTCCTTGGGTTCGATCTTTTTGCCAGTTGCTGTCGTCTCGGCGCTCCTCGGAGCCGCTCCGGTGGATCACCAGTCGATCGAACTGCGATACCACGGTTCGCTGACCAAGACGGGCCGTGACGCGGAAACGACGGCCGAGCCGGTGAAACGCTTCGATCTGTACTGCCTGGCGACGCCGCAGAGCGAGGGCGGCAAGGACGTGGCGTTTGTGATCGACGAGCATGGCGGCGGCGGTTGGCCTTGGCCGGCTCGCTTCGGAAGAGTCGCGACGGACGCCAAGGGGCATCCGGCCAAAATCAAGATGCGGCTGCTGCACGAACACAACGGGACGCCGTATGTCCTGTTTGTTCCGTTTCCGTACTTCGAGTTTGCCGACCAGCTTGCCAACGACGCTCGCTGGGAGGCGCCCCGCGAGTTGGAATTTGCCAATCAACGCGACGTGGCCCCCTGGAAATACCGGGTGGCCGGGAGTGCCCGCGTCGGCGGACGGGACTGCTGGCGGGTCGACGTGACGAACAATTTCGGGCCGCAAGAGTCGGACTGGGTCGAAAAAAGTACCGGCCTGGTGGTGAAAGCTGAGCGGCGGATCGTAATCGGTCGCGGCGAGACGCACTCTTTGCGGTTGGTTCTCGACAGTTCCGTGCCGCTTTCCAATGAGGCGTTCGAGCGGGTCAACCGACCGCTGCCGACGCTGATTCGCCTCCAGGAAGATTTAAAGCGGCCGGACGACGAAAAATCCCCCGATCTGACCGAGGCGCAGCTTGGCTTGGCCGCGGCCGCGCTCAAATCGCTGCAGAGCCAGGCGGATGCCACGCCGTTTGAACAGCTTGTGGCGGCGATCGAGCGCGACGTCAACACGCAATCCCGCCGGACGGGGGACGTTGATGGTCTGGCGCGGCGGATTGTCGGCAAATCCGCGCCGGCGTTCCAATTGAAGTCGACCAGCGGCGAAATAATTCCGCCGGAGGAGTACGCCGGCAAAATCGTGTTGCTGCATTTCTGGTCGTATCAGGGCGACCCGTTCCCGCCGGAACCGTACGGCCAGGTCGGCTTTCTCGATTACCTGTATCACCGTCGCAACAAGCTGGGAGTGCGGGTTTACGGCGTCGCGGTCGACCGCCGGCTGGCGGATGGGGCTCAGTCGGGCTCCGTTTTGCGATCGGTGAAGAAACTCCATGAATTCATGAACCTCACCTATCCGATCGCGACGGACGACGGCACGATTCTGGAGAAATTTGGCGATCCCGAGCGGATCGGTGCCAAGCTGCCGCTGTGGGTGCTGATCGACCCGGCTGGCACCGTGGTCGAGTACAAAGTCGGCAATTACGAGATCAAGGCCGACAGCGGTCTCTCGGAACTCGACAAAAAGATCACCGCGCTGATTCGAAAACAGCGGCAGAACAGAGAGCGGAAATAGGCGAGACGGACTTTTTAGCGGGCTTTCCCGAGACAACGGACGATTTGGTAGTTGCCCATCGGCTCAACGGCCACGGCCGAAAAAAGTCTCGGCAGCGTTTCTTCGTACCAATCGGTCTGTTTGGTGACAAACAGTGCGGTTCCGTTCGGCGCAAGACTCGCGCTGCACGGCGGGCGAAGATTTCCGCAATCCGATAGTTCGAGTAATAAGGCGGATTGGCCACCACGAGGTCGACGGCCGGGTCACTTACCTTCTCGTCAGCGTCGTCCTCCGCCGTGCTGAGTTGCACCGAAATCATGGAAACTCCGTTTAATTCCGCCCCTCGCCGCGTGCAATCGACGGCTCTGGCATTCGAGTCGATGGCTTGAACCTGAATTTCCTCGCCGCGGAGGGCCAAGGCCAGAGAAACCACGCCGGAGCCGCAGCCGAGTTCCAGAACGCGGTGACCCGGTTGAACCTGCGCCGCTTTCATGAGCGCCCTTGCACCGCCGTCAACGCGACGGTGACTGAACACGCCGGGCCGGCTTATCGCTTGGATCAAGCGGCCCTCGTCACGGAACGCAAATTGGCAGTTGAAGTCTTTGATCTTTCGCAGCGGCTCGATTTTGGTCGCTGAATACAGCGTTCCCCTTTCGGAGGCGCGGCGCGTGACCTTCGAGAAGAGCTTTCGCAGCTCCTCGTGCAGCCACGTGTCGGTCCGATTGTCGGTGGCGACGTACATCATGCCGCCAACGCGAAGCCGCTGGTGACCGGATTGCAGCATGTCCCGGACGAACTCGGCATCTCCCGATGCGGTGATGGGGAGGGCGAACACGTCGAACTCTCGATCGGGGAAATCGGCAAGGCATTCCAGCCGTAGGTTTGGGCACGGTTCCGCCAGAAATTTCTTGGCCACGTTTCTGGCGTAAAGGTCGAGAAAGGCACAAAAAACCTCGCCGGTTCGATTCTGGGCCGCCGCGACCGCGAATTGGCCGCGTCCCAGCGAGGTGCACAGAATTGAGCCCGCCGGCATGTCGGCAAGCGCGCCGACCAGAAGCTGCTCGGCGGGACGCGCCTCGAATCGGGGACGAGGCGGTTTGAGCGTGCGAGCGGTCTTTCGCTTTCCCTTTGCCACTTTGTCCTCGTTCAGGCCACCCGGCAGATGTAGCACTTGAGATAAGCCGTCTCGAGGCAATGCACCGACGTGGGATGATCGGCTGCCTGGCCGCGCGACTCGAGAATCTGAATTGGCCGGCCACTCCGCTGGGAAACCGCGGCCAGCACGCCGACGAAATCATCCCGCCCAATGAGCCCCGAACAACTGCAACTGACCAGAATTCCGCCCGGTTTCAGCACATTCACGGCGAGCTGGTTGAGGCTGTGATAGCCGCGAAGTGCCTTCGACAAACCGGCGCGGTGGCGTGTGAGTTTCGGAGGATCGAGGATCACGACATCGAACAATTCGCCGGCTGCCACCAGACGTTCGAGTTCCTCAAATGCGTCCGATTTCACAAATTCGATCGCAGACGCGACCTGATTGGCTTCGGCGTTTTTTCGCGCCAATTCGAGAGCGGACTCGGAAACATCAACGGCATGGACTTGCCGTGCCTTTCCGACCGTGAGGGAGGTGAGTCCAAATCCGCCGGTATAACAGAAAATATCGAGAACCCGTTTGCCCGCGACGTACCGCGCGACGGCCGCCCGATTATCCCGCTGATCGAAGTAAAAACCAGTCTTATGTCCCTGCTGGACGTCGACGGCATAGCGCACGCCGTTTTCGACGAGACTGAGCGGCCGTGGCGGCTCGGCTCCGCGGGCCAGACCGTCTGCCAGTTCGAGTTGCTCGCTTTCCCGGATTCCCTTTTCCGTTCGCAGCCAAATTCCTCGTGGTCGCAGTTTGGCTTCGAGCAAATCCAGGATCACAGCGCGGCGGTCGGCCAACGCCAGCGAGGTGAACTGGACGAGAAGCCATTCTCCGTAACGGTCGACGATCAATCCAGAGAGGCCATCAGCCTCGCTGAACACAAGCCGGCAGCCGCTTTCCGAATCGGGATCTCCGTAGAGCGTATGCCGCAAGGCAATGGCCGAATCCAGCCGACGCGACCAGAAATCGGGATCGAGGTGTTCCCCTTCGTTCCAGGAATAGAGACGGACGCGAATTTGGCTGTGCGGATTGTACAACCCGGCGGCGATGAACTTTCCATCCGAGGCATGCAATGTGACGACCGCACCGGGTGTCACCTCGCCGTCGACGCGGTCGATCGCTCCGGCAAAGACCCACGGGTGACGGCTGAAAAAAGGCAACGCACGCCGCTCTTTCAAATACACTCGCGGCGCGGTTGTTGGGGGAGGTGCTGTTGCCGTCACGGGCGGGAGCCTTTGCGGAAATCTTAAGGAGAGACTGAGGTTGTTGGGAAATTCGCGTTTTCGTGCGCCACGTCAGATTGGCACATTTTCCAATCCTTGCTGACGATCAGCCGCGCTCCACGCCTGTACGTCAAATACGACAAGGCCCATTGGACGACGACAAAAAAACGATTTTTGAAGCCAGTTAGATAATAGATGTGAACGACGAGCCACGCGACCCAGGCCGGGAAACCGCCCAATTTGTACTTGCCGACTTCCGCGACCGCCTTGCTGCGACCGATGGTCGCCATTTGCCCCTTGTTGTGATAGTGAAACTCAGACCGCGGCCGCCCGTGCAAATCTCCCAGGATCAGCTCGGCAACGAAACGGCCTTCCTGAATGGCCACGGGTGCAAGGCCGGGAAGCGGCACTCCGGCCTGCTCTTCGTACCGGGATTGGTCGCCAATGACGAAAACATGAGAGTGTCCCTGAATCGTCAGGTCGCGGCCGACCACCGCACGCCCCTGTCGATCGAGTTCGACGCCCAACGTCTTATTCAGGCTCGATGCCTTGACGCCCGCGGCCCACACGATGGTTGCCGCTCTTACGTGCTCCGGCCCGATCTGCACGCCGTCGCGGTCGACTCGGGTGACCGTGCTATTCGTCCAGACCTGCACGCCGAGCGCTTCCAGATCGCGGGTCGCACGGCTGGAGAGTTCGGGAGAGAAGGCACCGAGAATCCGCTGCCCGGACTCGATGAGGATCACCCGGGCGAGCTTCGAGTCGATGTTTCGAAAGTCGCGGGCCAAGGTGAATCGGCTCATTTCCCCGATCGCCCCGGCCAGTTCGACGCCCGTCGGACCTCCGCCGACGACAATAAACGTCAGGTAATACTTCCGCAGGTCGAGGTTCGTCGAGCGCTCGGCTTCCTCGAACGCCAAAAGGATGCGGCGGCGAATTTCGGTCGCCTGCTCCAGATTCTTGAGGCCCGGCGCGTGCTCTTCCCATTCCTCGTGGCCGAAATAAGAGTGCTGCGCTCCGCAAGCGAGGATCAGCGAATCGTAGGGAAACGTGCCGAAATCGGTGATGACGTCGTTCTTGTCGAAGTCGACCGACAGCACTTCCCCCTGGAAAACGCGAATGTTTTTGTGCTTGGAGAGAATGCTGCGAATGGGGGCCGCAATCTCGGCGGGGCTCAAGCCGGCGGTCGCCACCTGGTACAGCAGCGGTTGAAACAAATGATGATTTCGCCGATCGATCAGCGTGACATCGACGTCCGGCACGGAGCCTAACGCCTTGGCGGCATTCAATCCGCCGAAGCCTCCGCCGACGATGATGACTTTGTGCATGGGGATGAATGTATCCAAATCAGTCGACCTCGTGCCATTATCGGTCGACTCGTCGTGTCGCGTGACACGTTTCGCGGTTGGAAGTGGTATATTGCCGGGCGAGGTCGCCGGCCGCCTTTAATCGCCGGGAAGCAAACGCGCTGTGCTTAAACCCGAGAGGAGCTTGCTGCCATGTGGGTTCGCAAATGGGAGCGTGATCAGAAGAAAGGTGTCGATTCGCCGATCCCCACTCAGGTCTTGTCGAACGAAGAATTCATTCCCCGCCCCCAAACCAAAGAACAGCGTCAGTGGGAATCGCTGATTGGTGACTTGGCGGAAGAAAAATCGCGCAAGCTGGGCATGGAACGCCGCGACTTCATGCGGACGTCGATGGGCATGGCGACGGCCTTTCTGGCGTCGAACATGGTCTACGGTCCCAATTGGGACGTCGACGCCGCCGAGACTCTCGAGCCGGCCGCCAGCGAGGAAAAATGGCCCAAGGGCGAATACTTCGTGATGGA
Source organism: uncultured Planctomycetaceae bacterium (assembly GCA_963752185.1). GTDB lineage: Bacteria > Planctomycetota > Planctomycetia > Planctomycetales > Planctomycetaceae > DASPSM01. Next base: position 1,249,931 of record CAVVXK010000002.1, read on the forward strand.
CGTGCAGACGCACTTCACAGATGGACTGGCAATTCCCGGCTTCCGCAACGCCGAGTTCCTCCAGAACATCAACGCTCACCTCAAGGCCGACAAGGACGCCTACAGCTTTCTGAACTTTGTCAAAGAGATTTTCCTCGACAGTGAGACTTCAGTCGCGGTCATTTCCGGCGTCCCCGGGAAGGAAATCAACAAGGATCCGAAGACGGGAAAGGTGCTTGAAGGTCGCGCACGCACGAGGGCGCCGGTCCCTTCAGCGGAGTTCTGCCGAGCTGGTTGATGTCGCAATCCAAGAAGCAGCTCAACGACCTGGCGCAGAGCCAACGAGCGCTCTGCCAGGGGAACTGCGCACCCAATCACTATTGGGACAAGAAAAAGAACAAGCAGGACCTGCCGGCCCTCTTGGAGCAGATGGAACGCGAAGTCCATCTTTATGGCATCGACAGCTGGAAGTGGTACTGCCACACCGATCCCGGCCGCTCGGGCAACGGTTTCAAGATGGATGATGAGAAGCTGACCTATCCGTTCTACGAGAAGTCGAAGCAGCTGGGCCTCAAGCGATTCAGCGTGCACAAAGGGTACGCGTCCCAATCGCGGACCCTGGGTCACCTGGCGCATCCCGGCGACATCGAGAAGGCCGCCAAAGATCACCCTGATATCACCTTCATCATCTACCACTCCGCCATCAAGCACGGCCCGGACGAACCCGGTTTCAAAAAGACCTACGATCCCACGACGGGCGACTTCGCCTGGCACACGGAACTGATGAAGATCAAAGAACGCAATCCCGGGATGACGAACGTCTTTCCGGAGATCGGCTCGGCCTTCGGAACAACGGCGATCGTGCATCCCGAAATGTGCCAGCACCTGATGGGCAAGAACATCAAGTATTACGGCTCCGATCACGTGATCTGGGGAACGGATTGCCTGTGGTGGGGCTCACCGCAATGGGTGATCGACGCCTTCAAGCGGTTCCAGATCAGCGACGAGCTGTGCGACAAGTTCGGTTACAAAAAAGTGACCAAGGAGGACAAGGCGAAAATCTTCGGCCTGAATGCGGCCAAGATTTACGGCATCGACCCCGCGGCGCATCGCAACGCGTTTCCCAAAGACGCGCTCTCAAAGCTCAAGACGGCGTATCTCGAGCAAGGCGGACAGCGGGATAACGCGGCGCACGGCTGGGTCCGGGCCGATTCGTGAGTGCGTCCGTGGAGGTTCACAACGGCCCAGCTCGGCGCGAGGCCAACGTCTCGCGTCGCGCAGCGTCTCGGGTGCGACAGCTGTCGCCGACGGTGGTGTGATGCTTTGGCGCCTCAACAATCGGCTCAGATTTCCGATAAATTCGCGGTCGGCCGCTCTCGTCGTCCTGTCCTGGGGGGTGTGCCTGGCAGTGGGCGTGCTTGGTGCGGGTTCAGAACCCGCGTCGCAATCGACGCCTTCGGAGAAGGTCGCCGGATCCGCGTCAGCCCAAAGTAGCGAGTGGGGCGATCACGTGGACGCCCCACTGCCCGAGTACGTCACCGGCGAGGAGTGCCTGTTTTGCCACCGGGACGACTGGGGCAACCGCTGGGCCAAGAACTTTCACCAGCGTACCGTCCGTCCGACAGAGGCCGACTCACCCGCGCTGAAAGCTCTCGCGGCCGATCCCGAGACGAAGAGTTTCGTCGAGGGCGCCTCGAATCTGCTGGGCACCCGGCAGGAAATTCGTTTTCTCAAGCGGTCCGATCAGTACGGTAAATTCGGGCTGCTCTCGGCGGCCTACACGCCGGCCCCGCCCGGGTCCGGTGCCCGCGTTCATGGCAGGCTGACCCAAACCAAAGCAGTCCACTGGGACGAACAGGTTTTTGCAAAGCGCTGCGCCGGATGTCACGCGACCGCGGTCGATCCGCAAACGCATGCGTTCTCGGCCATTTCACTGGACTGCTACGCGTGTCACGGCCTTGTTGACCTACGCCACTCCAAAGACACAAAGCTGATTATCTTCGGTAAAGGAAATGCGGATCCGCCGCGCGTGCAACTCGCCAACTGCGCAATGCCATCTGCGCACCGGCAAATCGAAAAAGACGGGCCTGCCCTATCCGACGAATTTCGTCGCGGGCGATAACCTGTTTCGCGACTTCGAGGTCGATTTGAGCGATGCGGCGCTGGCTCGCATGAATCCCGGCGACCGGCACGTCGCACAGAATGTTCGCGAAGTGCTGGCGGGCAAATCGACGACTTGCGTCAACTGTCACGACATTCACCGGCAAAACTCGACCAAGCATCGTCAGGTCGTCGAGGGCGCCACCTGTATTTCCTGCCACGAGCCGGGAAAACCAAAGTCCAAACCAATCAAATACGAAGTGCACAGCGCGTTGTGTGAATATTGAAGAGACCGAAGTCCGCGAAAGCATCACACCGGCGAAAAGGTAGCGACATGACCGCAGCCGACCCGATCGATTACGAACACGCACCCGACGGCAGCCCGATGGACGAGACCGACGTGGCCCTGCGTGCTCATCTGTCGCGAATGAGCGATGAAAAGCTCCGCGAGTACGCCCCCCATTGGACCGACGAAGAGCTCAGGGAATGGGACGGAAATTTCCGCTCCGACGAGGCGCTGATGCTCGTCTGTACCGAGCGAGACGTCGACGTCGAGGAATATCGCCAGGTACTGGAAGAGCACCTGCGGCTGCGCGGCATTCGGGCTTAGGCGCTCAGGTAGCACTCGGCTTAGGCGGCGCGGCAAGTTCCTGCAGGGTGATATCCGAGAACCACGCTTCGCCCTCTTCGGCAACGAGCGTGAACCAGGGAGCCGACTGCTGACCGGCCGGAATCGGGATCGTTCCCACGCGATTGTCATCGACGAGAACCAGCCAGTGGTCGGGCTGACGCTGGACCGTCAGGGTGTGAGGTTCGCTACCCGGGCTCGACAAGGCTTTCAAGTCGGACGAGCGGACAAACGGGCTCGTATCGCTGTTGCGCCGCCCAACGATCGCACTTGATTTCTCGAGCCGAGCCACCAATCGCGGCCGGTCGCTGGCCATGTCGAACGCTAATGGATCCCCGCCGAACTCGATTTCGGCCGCACTGGCTCCATGAAGTTGGATTACGACCGAGAGACTGAAATGGACCAAACCCACTCGCTCTTTTTTGACCTGTTTGACCATCGAATGCAGCGTGCGTCCGCTGGTGCCCGAAAGGACGCGGCCCTTCTCTTCGTTGCGGCGTACCGACCAGGCGCCCGATTGAGTTCTCCATCCGCTTAAGCTGAGGCCATCGAACAAATTGACGCCCAAACCAGTGGGGACAAGCAGCGGGGGAGCCTGTCCGTGCGATGGCCAAAGGGTCCACGCACCAATCCCGACGATCACGGCAAGCATGCCACCGCCAAGTGCGATCAAAGATCGCCGCAGGCCGAGCCGCCGGGGCTGAGGTGGCCGTAGACCGAGGGTCGGAATCGCTGCCCGTTCGGGCGTTGGATCGGATCGGATGAGCTGGGTCGTCGCGAACGCGGACGATCGGCGCGGAAGCGTGTCGACGGTGGCGTCGGCCAGTTTCAACTCGTCAATCCGCGCAATCAGTTCGGCATAGTTTGCGACACGGCGTGCCGGATCGCGCTCGGTCATAAGACGGACGAGGTCAACGGATCCCCGCGAAATGTGCGGAAACTCCTGCGACAGGTCGAGCGAGTTTGTCGACAGTTTCTTCGCAATGATTTGCGCCAGTGTCTTTGACCGGAAGGGGGCCTCGCCGGCCAGCATGTGATAGGCGGTCGCTCCCAGCGAATAAATATCGACCCGATGGTCGAACGATTCTCCCTCGAGCTGCTCCGGAGCGAGATAATGCGGACTGCCAATCGCCGTATTTGCCTGCGTGAGTCGCGTCTTGACGTCGGCGTCGCGCGTGAGGAAGGCCAGGCCGAAATCGGTGATTTTGATCATTTTCAGCCGGCCGGGCAGCTCGAATCCGGCCGGAGGCTCGACCAGCAGCAAGTTCGCCGGCTTGATATCGCGATGAATGATGCCGGCCGAGGCGGCATGCGAGAGTCCGGCCGCGGCCTGACGCAGGAGTCTCCAGGTGACGCTTTCGCTGAGCGGTCCGTCTTTCTCGATGGTTCGTTGAACGTCGTCGCCTTCGATCAGCTCCATCACGAAAAACAGTCGGCCCAGATGACGGCCGAAGTCATAAGCGGTAACGATATTCGGATGACGGAGCCGGGCGAGGGCCACCGCCTCTTGCTCGAATCGCGCCAAGGTCGACTGGTCATGCATCTGACTGACAAGGATTGTCTTCACGGCCACGATGCGATCGAGGCTCTTTTGCCGGGCGCGATAAACGACGCCCATTCCGCCTTGGGCAATCAGGTCAAGGATTTGAAAACCGGGGACAATGTCATCCGGGGCGAGGAGCGTTTCCACGATGTCGACCTGCACGGCGTCGAGCAGCCCGCTGCGCAGTGCCATTTGCGAGGTGGAGACGTCTGAGTTGACGCGCTGGGTATCGAGTTTCGCGATTGCCGCCTCGTCGAGAAGCGAGAGGCGTCGCGCCATCGCAAAAAACGCGTCGGAGTCTGTCGGTGTTCTCTGCGACATCGCAAATGAGTCGTTTCGCCGTCCGCGTTAGCTGGGTTCGTCTTTCAGCGCGTCTAACTGCTTGATGATCGCCTTGATCGACGGTCGATCGGCGAGCGAACTGCCAACATAGGCAAATTGGACGTGGCCCTTCTTATCGAGGATGTACGTTGCCGGTTTCGACAAGTCTCTACGAATTCCCAGCGCGTTGACCGCCTTGAGACCGATGTCGAGCACGACGGGAAAAGGGACTTTGTCGACGGGCGACGAATTCTGAAACGTCCCTTTCAAGAATTCGTCGAGGCGCTGTTTCTGGTCCGGTTTGGAAATCGGATAAACCAGCAGCACGTTCGTCTTGCGCTCTGCAAGCGCGGCAAAATTCGAGATCAAACCCGACGTATAGGCGGAGCAATAGGGACAAACCGATCCGTTGTAGCCACGCACGAAGACCAGAACCAGGTTATGCGATCCGATAAGGTCCCGAGGACGGACGGTCTTACCGGACTGTTCGACGAACTCGAGATTGAGAATTGTGTCGCCGGGCGACGCGTTCGAAATCGTGTCGTCCTTGAAGCGGATCTCCTGAGCACTGTTGTCCTCGCGGTACGGATTCCCACGACTGCAGCCACAGAGAAGCAAACCGGCGATGACCGCACGAATGAAAGCTCGTCGCTCGCGCTTCATTGTGCTCCTCAGCTTGCCTTCAATGGTGCCCGTGCCCTTAAGACCGGCAGTCTGGCTGCTTGCATCGTAGCACTCCAGCAATTCAGAGGGAAACAACGCGTTTTCGGCGATTGGTCAAGCTGGAAAACCCGTGCAACCTGGTGAAACGCACAATGGTTGGGAATGTGGGTAAACCCTCTGAGACGCGGTTCAACGTCTTGGTACTTTGCGACAAATGAACGTCTTGTAAGCGAAACGAAGGTGAACCACGTCGACACATCCGCCGATTTATGCCATAGATAGCGCCTCCCGCGAGTGAAGGCCCGCGCTGCGCCCAAGAATCCGGTTTCGGTCGCTCTCTCTTCGCCTCGAACTCAACTCTCCATCGTCTCTTACGGCGGTTCAGCGGCTCGGCAGGGGAATTGCAAACTCGATGAACCGATCACGATCTGTCTCAGAGACGTCGGTCGGGCTGTTTGCCTTCCTCGACGTTTTGATGTCGACGATGGGGTCGTTGATCCTCGTCCTCATGGTCGTGACGCCAAAAATTCGCCAGGAAGCTGTGGCGCGGGCGGCCGTGGCCGCGCGGCATGCGGTGGAGGCGCGCACGCGATCGAGTCGCAGGACGCTCTGAAAAAGAGTCCGCCTGCCTATGTACCGACTGCCGTGCCTGAACTTCCTCGCGAGACGGTCGATCTGAATGCGAAGCTCAAAGTTCAACTCGCTGAACTCTCCCAAAAGGCAAAGGACCGTCAGAGCCTCCTCGAGGCCAATCACGAATCACTCGCCGTGGCGGAGACATCCCTTCAAAAAAACCAGGCCGAGTTGGATGCTCTTGAACGGCGATTAGAGCAGATTCTCAATGCGAAGCGCCACATGGCCGCCTCGATCACGAGGGTTTCCAGCGAGGGGGTGGCGGTCGAAAGCCTGCTCGCGAGAATGGCGACCCGATTGAGGACGTTGCACGGACACATTGCTCAGAATTCGACGGCTTACACGTTCGTCGCGTACGACGGCGTGACCGGAACCACGCGTCGGCCGATCCTGATTGAATGTACGCGCGAGCACATCAAATTTCTGCAGGAAAACGTCTCGCTCTCGTCCACGGATGTGAGCGGCTATTCCGCTGCATTCAATCCAGTGCTGGCAGGCGCACAGGCACTCATGGACTACTGGACCACACATTCCGGACCGGATGAACCCCGTCCCTACGTGCTGTTGATCGTCCGACCGAGTGGGCCAGTTGCCTATGGTATGGCCCGACATCTTTTGGAGCGGTTGAAAGAGCCGTTCGGATACGAACTCCTTCCCGATGACCAACTGCTGGATGTTCCCCCGGCTGTTCCCGAAGCCGCCGAAGTCTGTCGCAAAGCGGTCGAAAGGGCCATCTCGCAACGCGTCGACGCCTTTAAGGATGTCTTCGGCAACGGCATGGGTCACGGTGGCGGCCGACTGACCGGCGGCAACGGCGGAGGAACAGCGGGGACAATAAGCTCGTCGAACGGGAACGGGAAATCGCCATTCGACGACGTCGGAGACGCTTTGTTGGGCGGACCAGGGCACGGCTCGCAGCAAGCTTCGTCCGGTGACAGCAGCGGAACGTCGGCTCAGCCGGGCGTTCCAGGCGGCACACAGACCGGAAACGACGGCACAAATTCGACTGCGAGCAGTGCTCAAACGAGTGGTGGATCGCAGGGAACGGGGCCGTTTCCCGGCGGCGGCCAAGACAGTGCCAATGCGGGAGCACCCGCTACTGCCAATGCGGGAACACCCGCTTCAAACATGATCGGAACTGGGGGTGCGACCCCTGGTGGTCAGGGAAGCGGATCGGCTAGTCCCGAAAATCATCCGGGCGGCGTCTTGGTCTCCAACAGTGGCAGTGGCGCTTCAAATCAATCGCCAGGACCAGGAATAGGCTCCTCATCGCCAGGACTTGGAATTAAAGGGGCTGCGGCGGCGGGCAACGGCAGCGGACCATCATTGGTCAATGGCGGCACAGGTCCAGGCGCGGGCATAGGCACAGGCAACGGCGTCGGCTCATCGCCGCTCAACGGCGGCACCGGCAATGGCGACGGTCCTGCTGGGGGTTTGCCGGGAACCGCTGTCTCGCAGGGCGATCGAGTGACCGGCAGTTCGCCTGGCACGCTTCCCTCTGGAGTGGCCGCGCCGCGTATCGGCACGCCCACGTCGGCGATGCCGCCTGGCGGTTCATCGCCTGGCGGTCTTGTCCCCGGAGGTGATGCAACGAGTGCAAATTCACCGGGAGGGTTGGGCGAAGCGGATCAAGGCGATCTCCCGCCGTCGCTCCTGCCACCATCGGCAGGGGGCGCGGCCGCGAATGCCGCGATGAAGGGCGACAAACTAGCCGTCGGTCATCCGACGCTTGGCGCAGCGAATGATGAGGTGGAGGGCTCCTCGACGGCAACCCAACCGCGTCAAGCCACTTTGGATTCAGGGTTGTTCGGATCTGCCGGATCACCGTCCACGGCGACGTCCGCGTCCGCTTCGGGACCGGTCGGTTCGGGAACTCCTGGAAGTGCGGCCGATCAATCGGGCGAGTCGCCACCGTCGATGCCGGGTTCGAGCGGCCAACCGCAGACCGGAGAGGCCGGCGGTTCGCCATCCATGGGTGCACCGCCGGATGGAGCCAGTGATGGCGAAGCCGGGCCATCGGGAGCATCGAGCGATGCATCGACGTCGAACAAACCATCTGGCGACAGCGGATCCGTGTTCACGCCGAATGCCGACGAAGACGACGCACCCCGTCGCAAGGCGCAGCCCGCGTCTCGCCATTGGGGAATATCGAGTCCCGGAGCCAGTATCGGATACGAGCATGACCTGAGTCTGTATATCGAGTCCGGCCGCATCTTTGTCGGCAACCAGCCGCCTATTTCCTGTGGTCGACGGGAAAACAGCGACCAGCTTGCACTTGCCGTGCTGCGGGCCATTAATCGCGAGGCTCGCACATGGGGTCGGCCGCGGCAAAACTTCTATTGGATCCCGAGCCTCAAGATCGTGGTGTGTGCCGGGGGCATTCTTCAATATGAGCGGCTGCAACCGGCCTTCGAGAGGCAGGGGCTCAGCTCGTCGGCCGAGTTTCGTTTGGAAAAGTCGCGGCCGGCGCCCTTACCAAGACTTGTGACGGACTGACGTCATGCCACGCGAGAGAAACGACGACATCGAATTCGGGTCGGATTCATTTCTCGACGTCGTCGCGAATATCGTCGGCATTTTGATCATTTTGATCGTTGTGGCCGGCATCAAAGCGGGGGCCACGCCGGTCAACGTGGAACGAGTCGCCGATTACCTGAAGAAACACGCGGCACCGAAGGCAAGTGAAACCACCAAATCCGTTGCGCCCTCCCCGTCCAAGGCCTTCGAGCCGAAACGTCCCGATCCGCAGCCGCCCATCATCATTCCGGAGTCTCCCGAGCTCGTGCGACAAGCCATGAAGCTTCAAGCGCATTTGGCCGAACTGGACTCTGATGATCAGGCCTCGGCAACGAAAATTCGGACCGCATCGAACGACGAAAAAGAGATCGAGCGGCGGATCGCCAAGGTCAAACGGGCGATCGAAGAGGAATTAAGCGAGCTCACACAAGAGCAGAAAAAACTGGTCGATGCTCAAAGTAAACTCGAGCACGACAAGACGGGGTTGTTGCAACTGGAAGTCGATGTGCAACAGGCCCAAGCTCAGAAGCCGGCCGTGAAAACTCTTCGTCACAAACTCACCCCGGTCAGCCGCGTGATCCAAGGCAAAGAGCTGCATTATCAGCTGCTCAATAACCGAGTCGCCTATGTGCCGATTCAAGAATTGATGGAGCAGATGCGGCAGACGATTACAGATCAGAGTCGCCGGCTTTACCGCGAGGGTTTCTTGCAGGGACAAGTTGGACCGATCTTGGGATTTCGCATGGACTTCAGGGCCCGCGTTCGCCGCCTTTCGACCATCGACGAGTTGAGGCAAGGTTCATCGTCAACCGTCGAACTTAGTAAATGGCAATTGCGCCCCGAACCAGATATCGACAGCGAGGGGCCCGAATCGGCGCTAAAGCCCGGCTCGGACTTCCTGCGATTCTTGCGCGGAGCCGACGCGGATACGACGATTACGCTGTGGGTTTATCCGGACAGTTTCCAAATCTATCGCCAGTTGCAGGAATTCGCGCACCACGAGAACTTTACGGTGGCCGCGCGTCCATTGCCCTCGGGTTTTCCGATTACGGGTTCGCCGACGGGATCGTTTTCATCGGGGCAATAAACGCAGGAACGATGATTCCGATTGACACTCGGGCGGCATGCGGGTTTAATCCGCTCCCCGCGAACACCTCCAAATCCCCAGTTCATCTATTTTCAAAGAGGCGGTCATGTCTCAGAACCGCAAGTCGGGTCAGGCACGCGCGGTCGATGCGTCCTTGATTATCTCGATTGTGCTGACGGCCTCGTTCTATTTCGTGATGTACTTGCCGTCGATGCGCGGGTCGATCCTGCAGCATTACACGACCGAACATATCGTCGAGTATGTGATCGTCTGGCTCTTCGTCTGGGGCATCGTCGACATCGTGGCGAAGTTGCTGGGCTTTCCCCGCGAGATGCTGGCACTTCGGCAGGAATGGCTCCCCACTCGGCAGGGGCGCGAGCCAATGTCAAACGCCCACGCCCTGCTCCAGCAAATTCGGGAGAAGCCGCATTGGCTGCTGGAATCGCGCGTCGGCAAACGTCTGATCCAAGCACTCGATCATGTGTCGGAAAAATGCTCGGCAAAGGACTATCGCGAGCACCTGCGTTATCTCTCCGACCAGGAAGAGGACGCCGCCCACACGAATTACACCTTGATCCGGTTCGTCATCGGTATCACGCCCGTTCTGGGGTTTCTCGGTACGGTCATCCATTTCGGCACGGCGCTCAGCGGTATCTCGTTCGACGAGATGACCGAGAAGCTGCCGACCGTGGTCGGCGAAATGGGGACGGCATTCAACACCACTTCGGTCGCCCTGGTCGCGGCCATGACGATGATGTTTTCACTGTTCCTTTGCCAACGCATCGAACGCAACATCATGCATTCCATCGATCGGCTGGTCGATCGCGAATTGCTGAAACGGTTCGAATTCAAGGATCCCAGCATCACGCCGTTTCTGACGGCCGTTCAGTCGGCCAACGAAGAGGCATTGGGAGCGATCAACTCGACCTTAGCGCGGCAGATCGAAGTCTGGGTCGCCGCCCTCGATTCCGTCTTTGAGCGGTTCGACCAGCGACAGGGGAAAGAGGTCCAAAATTGGCAAAGTGCCCTCGAGGTCGTCGAAGAACGTCACCAGGCGTATGACGCGCACCGGGAGGACCGACTCCGCCAGGTGCTCGAAATCGCGGAATCCCGCCAACAGGCCCAGTTCGCGGACATTCAAGCACTCGTCGAACGGGCTGTCTCTTTCCGCGACGACTTCGCGGCTTTCACGAAAACGCTGGACCAGATCGCCCGCGGCGAAGGCAAATTGGTCGAATTGCAGGAGGCGCTCGCGGAGAATCTGCACGCCATCCACGAAACGCAACAAATCGACAAAGCGCTGCACGGCTTGACCGCGGCGATCCATTTGATGACCGCTCGCCAGTATCAAGGCGGGTCACACTCCGCAGCCGCGTGACACTCGGTGCCACCCTACTTGAGCGTCTACTTCAAAATTGCGGATGTCTCTGGGGTGCCACACTACGCTGTTAACCCTTTTGCATTTCTGGGTGCCACTCCCACGGCTTTGCGTGGGCGTGTCTTCGAACGTCAAACGGATTCGCACGCCCACGCAGAGTCATCATGTGGAGTGGGCGCACTTGAATGAAAATGGCCAGTACACTCGCCGGATCAATTGCTTGTTTCCGAACTCAGCGAGGACTGGCCATGTGCAAGGTTATCATGATTGGTTGCGATCTGCATGATGCGACGATGGTATTGAAGGTCGCGGACGGCCCGGGGGCGACGGTGCGCAAGGGGTTTGCCACGTCGAATCGGCCGGGGATGATCGAGTGGGTTAAGGATTTCGCCTCCCAACACGGGGCCACCCGGATCGTGTTCGCTTACGAGGCCAGCGGTCAGGGGTTTGGCCTGTACGACGATTTGACGGAGGCCGGCATCGAATGCCATGTGCTGGCGCCGACGCATCTGCCGCACACCACGCACTCGCGCAAGAACAAGACCGACGACAAGGACGCCCTGATGATCCTGGACGAAGTCCGGGCGCACGTCTTGGCGGGACGGACGCTGCCGAACGTGTGGGTCCCCGATCACCAGACGCGCGATGATCGGGAAATCGTTCGGTTGCGGCTGGAGGTGGCCACTCAACGGACGCGGCTCAAAAACCAGATTCGCAATCTTGTGAAGCGATCGCGGCTGGGCTTCCCGGACGACTTCACTTCCTCGGGGGACTGGTCGAAACGGAGCGTCGAGTGGCTGCGCGAGGTCGCGGCGGGGAGCACCGGCGCGTTGCGCGAGGGGGTGCGGACCGCGTTGGCGAGCCTGGTGGAGCTTTACCAGGCGCTGTCCGTGCAGATCCAGGCCCTCGATCGGGCGATCACACGCCTGAGCCGGACCGAACGCTATGCTCGGCCATATCGCAAACTGAAGCTCCTCTCCGGAGTGGGGACGCTGACGGCGATGGTCTTCCTGACGGAATTGGGAGACTTGGCCCGGTTCGCGAATCGTCGGCAGTTGGCCGCCTATTTGGGGCTGGCCCCGTCGGCCTTCGAGTCGGGGGAGCGGGAGGATCGCAAGGGGCACATCACCAAGCAAGGTCCGGCGCGCGTGCGGCACGTGTTGTGCCAGGCGGCCTGGGCGGCGCTGCGGGTCTCGCCCGAATGGCGAGCGAAGTACGATCGCATCCGTCGCGGATCCAAGAGTCGTGGCCGAATCGCCATCGTGGCCGTCATGAGACAACTGGGAGTGGAGATGTGGCACACCGCTCGTTCGCCGGAACTCGGGACGCTGCTGGATGAGCATGATGCACTGGCGTCCGAGAAGACCAAGAAGGAGACCTCCGCTCGGGCTCCACAGAAGGGGGCCGCCCCTTCCACGTCACCATCGCCTCGGCCCAGACGGGGTGAGGCCGAGGCGACGGCGACGCGGAAGGGGCTCGCGAGACGCCCTGGATGAATCTCTTGAACGCAAACCAACCTTGAACTCCGTAAACCGTCGAACAGAGAAAGGAACCTGCCCGCGTGAGCTGCCTGGGAAGACGGCTCAACGAAGTCCACCGGAACCGCCATCGCCCCCGAACCACGAAGGCGAGATCGTCGCACGGCTGGAACCATCCGTCGCAGAGTGTGATCCGCCTTCAACCCATACCATCGCAATTGCGAACGACGAGATAGTCTTCCTGACAACAGGAACGACTGAATAACAGGTTGCATCGGCGAAACTGGCCAGCTGACGTTGACACCGCTCCACATAACAGCCGTGGGCGTGGCACCCTGCGGCATGCCCAACCGTCCGAAAGGCGAGGGCACTTGCCCTCGCCGCACCTAGCCGTGCGAGGGCGGGTGCCCTCGCCTTTCGCGCAGTTCGTGGCACCCGAGCGCGGCTCGTTGGCGAATTTGTGGTGCAGGCGTCCCGCCTGCAAGCGCAGCCGGGACGGCCGCACCACAAACAGGGCGCCCGTCCCAGAATCGCGGTGGGTGATTAGAATAGAGGCATGTCGCAGACCGGTCGACCGATCTACCTCGATCATCACGCCACCACGCCGGTCGATCCACGCGTGCTTGATGCGATGCTGCCGTATTTCCGCGAAAAATTCGGAAACGCGTCCAGCGTGAACCACGCGTTCGGTTGGGAAGCGGCCACGGCCGTCGACGCGGCACGGGAACAAATTGCGTCGCTGCTTCGCACGGAACCGCGCTGTTTGATTTTCACCAGCGGAGCGACCGAGGCGAACAACCTGGCGATCAAAGGCGTCCTTCAAGCGGCGCCGCCAGGCAGCCATATCGTGACGACCGCCGCCGAACACCGCTCGGTCCTTGATCCGGTACGCCGATTGGCACGCCGTGGGACGGATATAACGATTGTCGGCGTGGACGAATATGGTCGGGTGAGTCCCGAAATGATCGCGAAGGCCCTTCGACCAAACACCGTGCTGGTTTCCACGATTTGGGCCAACAACGAAGTCGGTTCCCTGAATCCGATTCGCGAGTTGAGCCAACTCTGCCACGAGCGCGGCGTGCTGTTCCATACGGACGCCGTTCAAGCCGTCGGCAAAATCGAAATCGACCTGGCCGAAATTCCGATCGATCTGTTGAGCGCCAGCGCACACAAGCTCTACGGACCGAAAGGCGTCGGCATGCTCTTTGTGCGACGCGGCGCACAAACGATTCCGATTGAGCCCTTGCTGGATGGCGGCGGCCATGAGCAACGCCTGCGCAGCGGAACATTGCCCGTGCCTCTGATCGTTGGATTCGGCGAAGCCTGTCGGATCGCCGCCGCAGAGCTGACGGCCGAAGCAGAAAGGCTGCTGGCTTTGCGCGAGCGACTTTGGACCGGATTGCAGAAGGCAATCGATGGCGTCGTCTTGAACGGTCCTCCCACCGAGCGGCTACCGGGAAATCTCAACGTCAGCTTCGAAGGCGTCAACGGCGAAGCACTCATGACCAGCCTCTCTGGAATCGCCGTGAGTTCGGGTTCTGCCTGCACGTCGGCCGATCCGGAGCCAAGCCATGTCCTCCGCGCCATGGGCCGTAGCGACGCATTGACTCGCGCCAGCCTGCGTTTCGGCCTGGGCCGAACGACCACCGCCGGGGAGATCGATACGGCAATCTCCGCAGTCGCCGCTGCGGTGGCTCGCTTGCGAAACGCCGCTCGGAAATAGCCCCGCGGCCCCCCGCAGCGGCAAGTTTTTTGTCAAAGTCGCGGGCGTCGTGCCGCGTAAGCTCTTTGCCGGTCGGTTTTTAGCGAAAGCACCCAGACTGTGAGATCTCGCACAGACGCCCGCCGGGGCGCTGCGTAAAGTAATCCTGAGACGCGAAGGAGATCTGATACTGACTTCACCTTTGCAATCGCTCGGCAGGCGGGCGTCATTCGCCGTCATCAAAACTCATACACTTCCGCCTGCCGTGTGATTGCTGCTTGATTCGATAAATCGCGGGAAGGAAGCAATTGCTGCCTTCCCGTTTTGCATTGGTGCCGCCCAGACGACCTTTCTACATTCTCCCCTCGCCCCTCGAGGGAGAGGGGCCGGGGGTGAGGGGGTTCCGGGTCCAAGTCGGTCCCGCTTGCGGCCTCGACTCAGTTCGCCGAAGTCCGAGCGGGAACCTCGTTTTCGGCAATCCGGATCGACGGTCGACACCGAAGTGAACCGAAAGCTGCGCCGCACCTCTTTCTGACCACGCGATCAAACGTGCGAGGTCGCCGCTCGGCAAGCGGACGTACTTAACGGAACGGGCGTGAGGGCAGCCACCTCTGGCTCATCCCTCATCCTTCATCCTTCCGCCTTTCCTCCCTCCGAAATCGGCTCTCGGCGTGCTGGGTGCCTCCTTCGAGGCAATGACGGTCATGGGACTCACTACACGATGGACGTCTCTGCCGGCGCCATTTGTTCGTCGCCCAACTGGCGGATTCCGCGGTTCGTGTCGGCTCTCTCCAAAGTCGCGCGATGAGCAGCCGAGTACGGGCGACAAATCATACTGGAATTCGCTAAGACTGCGTTGTAACTTGTTTAGGCACGTAAAACGCTGTCTGGCACATCAATAGGAGATCCATATGGGCGCCGAAGGTACTTGGTACAACGAGCTCAAGTCGACGATGGTCCTCAAGATTACTAACGGGGTGCTCAGCGGCACGTACCAGTCCCCGAAGGGAGACGCACCGGACCCGCAATCCTTGACTGGCACAATTGACCCAAGCCCCTCGAACGGATCACAGGTTCTCGGTTGGGTCGTCCAATGGGTCAATCCTGCCAAACCGATTCATGCGGTCACCGTCTGGTCCGGGCAATATCAAGAGGTAAACGGTGAGGAAATCATTACGACAGAATGGCTTCTTACTGATGCGACCGACCCCGATGACGATTGGGAGGCAACGCTCGTTGGGCACGACACGTTCAAAAGAACGGCTCCGCCCAAGAATCTCGTCGACTTTAATGAGAAGACAAAAGGCGCATCGCACCCGCGATCAAAAACATGAGATCGCATGGCTTGACGTTGTGGGGTCAAGGTTCACCCAAGAATCTGGCCGCCGTTGAAATCTACGATTGAGACGGCAGGCAAGGGGACGCAGTCTTTTCAATCAAACACTGCGCCCTCCATCCGGTCCCTGCAGGCCAGTTTTTGCTTTTGCGGCCCAATAAAATCCGCTTATTCTTAGTGAAGTTATGCCGAGCACCGAGGTTATCGCTCAATGGGCCTCCATTCTGGGACTTGGGGCTTCACTAGCCTCTTGGATGGACGCACGGTTTCTGTCGCGGCTACGCAAAAAAGAATCCGTCGCTGAAGTGACGGTGAATGATTACTTGGAGTGGCTTCGTCGAGAGGACCAGAAACAGCTTTATGACGAGCTCAAACGATCAGAAGAGGCCGTAAACGGTGTTGACCGCGTCATCCGCCAGCTGAAAACGGAGTCAGAGGGTGGAATCCGAGCGATTTCTCGCGATCTCCGCAATGGGCACATCGCGATTTTATCACGGCTTGCGTCCCTTGAAGTGGGGTTAAGGTGCGTTGAAGAAGCGATCCACCTGTTTGTCAAGCCGACTTCACTCGGCGAGTCCGATCGTGACTTCGAATTGGCGTATCTTAAACAGGTCCATAAGCGGATAGGCAGAATCCGCCTCTTCGGTGTTCCCGAAATGCGGGACATAAAGCAAGACCTCAGCGTTGCCTACGTGTCATTGCGGCTTGCTGCGTCGGCACGTGCGGACTACGTGCAGAGTGCAGCAGGTATGCTACTGGATAACGCGTCCATGACGATTCGCGGTGCGGCGGGGTCGGGAAAGACAACGCTTCTCAGCTGGGTTGCTGTGCAATGCGCCGACCGATCGACGGATAATCCTTGGCGTTTCGGCGTGCCGTTTTTCATTCCATTGAGATCGGTCGGCATCAGCGGACGAAGTGACTTACCGCTAATCTCGGATTTCGTTCGGTACTCTATTGATCCAAAGATATGGGATCATCGGCCGCCAAACGGGTGGATCGCGCGCGTCCTTGAGCAAAAGCGCGCAGTCCTACTCATCGACGGCGTTGATGAGTTGCCGCAGCAAACGCGGCTACCTTTTTGGCATTGGCTTTCGGAATTTAGCGAAGAACACAATGGAAACCGGATCTACGTTTCGTCACGGTTTTTCGCAGAAAATGGCGAGACAGAGTCACAAATGTGGACCCCTCCACGCTCTTTTTCCGACGCTGCAATTCAACCCTTAACCGATTCGGAAATCGAGGCCTTCATTGCGAATTGGTATTCGGCAGTTTCGCAGCAACTCGAAGGGGACGCTGAAGCGGTTGTGGAGCTCGCAGCTTCTGACACCACGCTTCGTAAGAGCCTCGTCGAGAGGCGAAACCGCCGAGTTCACGAACTCTGTCGCACGCCGCTGCTTTGCGCTTTAGTTTGTGCCCTGCACTGGCGCGAAAAGGGATACCTCCCGCGTAGACGCGTGGAGCTCTACGATCGCTGCTGTCGGATGCTCATAGAGGAGCGAGATGCAAAGAGAGGGCTTCTGCCCCCTTCAGGTCCGGTGGGACACCTGGAAGTGCAGGACAAGGAAGTTATTCTGCAACGCTTGGCGCTCGAAATGATGCGAAACGGCTCGTCCACGTCTAGGACCGAGCACAACATTGAGGTAACCAGACATGAAGCCGAAAACTGGATTAAGCCAACGTTGAATTCGCTCGACAATCCAGAGTGTCGGGACTGCGCTCCGCGAGACGTCCTTGATTTCCTAATTGAGCGAACGGGGTTAATCCGTGAACCGACGACGGGCCGTATTGATTTCGTTCACCGCACTTTTCAGGAATACCTTGCCGCCTGTGCCGCAGGGGCGCTCGACCAAGCCGGATTTCTCGCCTCTCACGCCATGGACGACCAATGGCACGAGACGATTCTCCTAGCGGCTGGCACCAAGGTCGGCGGAGTTCTCTTTGGGAACCACTTGGTGAAAACGTTGCTTGATCGAGCCGATGAAATGGCAGACGACCAAAGATTCCAGCGCGCGTGCTACGCACTAGCGATTGGCTGTCTGGAGACCAGCCATCAGATTACCACGGAGCTTCGGGAACGAGCGCTTGCCCACCTATCGCAGATCGTGCCGCCCCGGTCGAACGAGGACGCTAAGCTGCTCGCCGCGGCGGGAGAATCGGTTCTTCCATATTTGCCGTACAAAACTTGGAAGGGCGAAGCGACTGCGACAGTAGCCGCTTGTGCACGGACCATTGCTTTAGTTGGCACGCAGGCTGCCGGCGCGCTATTGCTTAAGCGTGGCAGTTATGGAAGCTGTGACCGGGTGGCCGTATTAGCTGAATGCTGTGACTGTCCGACCGTGCAAGCACTCGAACTCCCGCGGCTCAAAAGTATTCTTCGCACGCGTGGACCAATGGGGCTGGCTGCGGGTATAAGGGCGAAGATCCGCGACATCGAAAGTATTATTGAGTGCGAGCCTATCGACTGCGTGCGGCTCGATATCTCAGCCTATTCAAACGTTGTTTCCTTGGAGCCTCTCTCACGCTTGGCGAAGTTATCAGTGCTGGAGATGAGAGGTCTAGGACGAATCGCGGACCTCCACGTGATTGGACGATTAGAGCAACTGACATACCTCGATATGAATGGCTGCACGTCCATCGCCGACCTATCACCTCTCTCGAATTGTTCATTGCTTCAGACGCTCGGGTTATGCTCGTTGCCGCGCCTCACCAATCTCGATCCGCTACGACCGCTTAGGGTCCTACGCGAAATTCACCTGGCTGGCTGCGGCGCTCTCCAAGACGTGAGCGTGTTGGGTTCGCTGAAGCGCCTAAGAATACTTAACTTGCGCGGGTGCCGCACGCATCGCGACCTTGGACCGCTCGCCTCAATTGCTGCTAGTGTGCGCGATGTCGATCTGAGAGGATGCGCAAACATTTCAAGCCTCGAACCGCTCGGTGGAATGGGGAAGTTCAACGAAAGAACAATTTACATCGACCGTGCCATGAGGCGACTTGTCCCAGACGATCTTGTCGACACGGTGAAGTACGCCGAGCCAAAGGGGCTAAGTGAGATGTACACCAATTACGCCTCCTGGTTCGCTCGACAAATGACAGACTGACAATGTCTGTGGACCAATTGGGACTTCTGATCCGTAATGGCCCGAAT
Source organism: uncultured Planctomycetaceae bacterium (assembly GCA_963752185.1). Classification (GTDB taxonomy): domain Bacteria; phylum Planctomycetota; class Planctomycetia; order Planctomycetales; family Planctomycetaceae; genus DASPSM01. The sequence goes on from CAVVXK010000002.1 coordinate 1,268,444, forward strand.
GGTGATTGGATTGATTTGAGACCTCGAGGGCGTACGCACGGCACGTCAAAGTCGGCGTGCGGCGTTCAAGGTACCGGGAAACGCGTCTGCAGTCCGGCGTAAGATGAAGGATGAACCAGACCGGATGAGGCAGACAGAGGCGATTGCGAGCGGCGTCGCGAAGTGCTAAAAACTTTTCGGGATTGCACAACTCGACAAGTTGTGATAGACTCAGTTTTGAAAGATCGAAATGCAGCACAGCGATAAGCTGTGAAGCGAAATACGGTACAGCGAAAGCTGTAAATCCCGCCTTAGTGGGGGCCGTGTCAGGACCGATGGTCCAGACGCGGCCTTTTTTTGTTTTAGGGACCCCTCTGGGGACTTTAGATTTTCGATTTTGGATCGGCGGGAATTTTGGATTTTAGATTTTGGATATTTTGGATTTTGGATTGCGCTCAACATGGGTCCGCTTAAGCGGCGGTTGCTGCCGGCTCGGCGGAGTTGGCGATGAGATTCGTTTCGACACAACATAGGGCAATCGAGGCCGAAGCAAGTGGCTGCGCGACTTTACGCGCGAACGGCACCAGGTGCAGGGCCGGGGCCCTGCTTCGAAGATGCGCAGCCCCTTCGAAGATGCGCACGGTTTTCGAGAAGTGCGCATTCTTGGAAAACCCCGATGATTCCTTCCGAAGATGCGCACCCTTTTCCAAGATGCGCACGAAAAACTGCGCACCTTCGTTTCAATCCAAAATCGAAAATCTAAAATCGCCTGCAATCCCAGTCCGTTGGCGTCGCGCCCACCGTCGCAATAGAATCGGGAATTAGCTTCTAAACCCAAAAGCACGTTGGACTTTCTCGCATGGCTCCTTCCACTGCCTCAAGCTCTCCCGCTCGCGCGTCGCAGCAGGTGCCGGACGCCGAGGGGCGATTCGGCGAATTTGGCCGCCGGTTCGTGCCGGAGACCTTGATGCATGCGCTCGAGGAGTTGACCGAAGAATACGAAAAGGCGCGCCAGGACCCGGCGTTTCAGGCCGATCTCGAAGGCTTGTTGAAGACGTTTGTCGGCCGGCCCAGCCCGCTACACTTTGCCGAACGGCTGACACAAAAATGCGGCGGCGCCCGCATTTATCTCAAGCGGGAAGACCTGAACCATACCGGCGCCCACAAGATCAATAACACGATCGGCCAAGGCCTGCTGACCTTGCGGATGGGCAAGAAACGGGTGATTGCCGAAACGGGGGCCGGTCAACATGGCGTCGCCACGGCGACGGCCTGTGCGCGATTTGGCCTCGACTGTGTCGTCTATATGGGCGAAGAGGATATTCGCCGCCAGCGGCTGAACGTCTTCAACATGCGCATGCTCGGGGCCGAAGTCCGTCCGGTGAAGACCGGTTCGCGCACGCTTCGGGACGCCATTAATGAGGCGATGCGCGACTGGATGTCGTCGGTCGCCGATACGCACTACATATTGGGATCGGTCGTCGGTCCGCATCCGTTTCCGATGATGGTCCGCGATTTTCAGTCGGTCATCGGTCGTGAGACGCGGGCGCAATGTCTCGAGCAGATCGGACGGCTCCCGGACGAAGTCGTCGCGTGCGTGGGGGGTGGCTCAAACTCGGCCGGCATGTTCTATCCGTTTGTTGAGGACAAATCGGTGGCGCTCACCGGGGTCGAAGCGGGGGGACGCGGATCAGCTCCCGGCGAACATGCCAGCACACTCTCTTATGGTGCCAAGGGAGTGCTGCACGGCAGTTACAGCTACGTGCTGCAGGACGCCGACGGGCAGACGCTTGACGTGCATTCGATTTCGGCCGGCCTCGACTACCCCGGCGTGGGTCCAGAGCACGGCTATTGGAAAGATACCGGTCGCGTGCACTACGTGAGTGTGAAGGACCAAGAGGCGTTGGACGCGTTTGGCACCTTGGCACAGCTCGAAGGGATTCTTCCCGCCTTGGAGAGTTCCCATGCCGTCGCACAAGTCCTCAAAACGGCTTCCAATCGCAGCAAGGACGACGTCATCGTCATTTGTCTGTCGGGCCGTGGTGACAAAGATGTTTACGAAGTGGCCCGATTGCTGGGTAAAGAAGTTTGACGATTAGCGAATGATCCTGCCACAGATGACAACCACCTTGACGCTCGCCCCCGGGAACTCGTGAATTGACCGCTCCCTCGCGCATTTCCGCCGTGTTCGAATCCCTGCGCAGTCGCGGCCACATGGCCTTTATGCCGTTTCTCTCGGCCGGCGATCCCGATCTGCGGACGACAGTCGAGTTGATTCGGCACTTGCGCGACGCTGGTGTTGACCTCATCGAAATCGGCTTCCCGTACAGCGACCCAATTGCTGACGGGCCTGTCATTCAAGCTTCGTACACCCGCGTCCTGGCAAACAAGACTCGATTGCCCGAAATCTTCGGCGCGCTCAAATCACTCCAGGGAGAATCGCATCCGCCTTTGTTGGCAATGGTCGCCTACGCGATCATTTTTCGTGCGGGTCCCCAACAATTCGTGCAGTCGGCGGCAGACGCAGGATTCTCCGGATTGATCGTGCCCGATCTACCGGGTGACCAGGCTGGCGCCCTTTACGAATTGACGCACCAATTCGGTCTCGATCTCGTTTCGCTGGTCGCTCCGACGACGACCGCCGAACGCGTCGACCGCATCCTGCAATCGACGAGCGGCTTTGTGTATTGCATTTCGGTCGCCGGAACGACCGGAGTTCGCGAAGTGCTGCCTGAGGAACTCGCCAGATACCTGGGCGAACTGAAAAAGAGAACCAAGCTGCCTTTGGCGGTCGGCTTTGGGATCAGCCGGCCCGAGCACGTCACATCGCTCCGCGGGCTTGCCGACGGCGCCATCGTGGGATCCGCGCTTCGTCCGTCAAATCGAGAGATTGAATGGCTCAAAACCCGCAGAGCGCGCACAGATCTTGGAGGAGATCTCTCGCTTCGCTCGGACGATGTCCGAAGCCGCCCACCAGGCAAGTGGTCAATAATTTTGAACCGTCTCAGGCTCGATCGATTTGTACATCGTCCGCACCAGCTCGAAGCCGATCGAACGATAGAGTTCAACCGCCGGCACGTTCTCGCCGGTGACTTCGAGATAGACTCGATGCAGACCCGCACTGCGAAAACCATGCAGCGATTTGAGAACGAGGGCACGGCCCAGGCCAAGTCCGCGGTACTGCGGCAGCACGCCGACATTTTGCACGGCGCCCAAATAGCCGGAGTGAGCCAGGCCCTGAATCGTGGCACAGTCCGCCTGCTCATTCCAACCGGCGGCGTCATTGGCGATGAGCCACGTCGCGTCCGCGAGAAACGTTTCCTGCCTGACGATTTCCTGCATCAATCGCTTGCAGCCAGAAAAATCACCCAGGCAAGGGAAGACGCGAGAATCGATCTCGTCGCGGAAGCTATGGAATTTGGCGGCAGCGTGCCGGCTCAAGAGCGACGAGTGCCAAGCCACCCAGCGGAAGCCCTCGGGCAACTGCGGCTCGGCCAGCCGGGACCTGGCCACGTCGATTTCCATGCGAAAGCGCCGAATGTACGTCATACGCTTCCTGGCGCGGCGAATCGGTGGAGCACATCTCGAATCGGAAGGGATCGACAAGTCGAATTCCACCGAAGTGGGGCTGAACTCCAAGATTTTAACACCGGAAAAGCGCCGGTCAAACTGGAGACCGGTGAGCGGCACGGAAAAAACGCCGGTTGTGCGGACTTTGCGGTCACCCGGACGGCCTTAGTTGCTGGTCTTCGCAAAGAGTTTCCGCGCGCGAGCACTCACGGACGCGACTGTCGAGTTCGTAAGTTTGGCCACCCGCGCCGGACTCAAATCCGAGGATTTCACCGTTCCGGCCTCAATTGCGTCCAACAAGGCCGACATGCGTTGTGTCTCCTTGAGCAGCGCTTCGAGCGCGAATCCTCGATTCTCCTCGTTGTATTGCGGATACTCAGACAGGATCGCGGAAGCCACATGTGGCGAGCGCATGGTTGCCAAGCCGCCAATTGCCCCCTGGACCAGCTCGTCGTCGATGCCCTTGCCCTTCTTCAAATAGTGGGAAAGCTGCGCTCCGCGACGATTCCATTGATCGAGGCCGATGATCCGCAGCGCATCGTAGCGGGTTCCGTTGAAGACCTTGGGATCGTCCGCCATTTCGCCGGCCAACTCCAGAGTTCGCAGCCACCTTGAACGCAGTGTGGGATCGTCGGCAACCATGCTTTCGATCTGTTCGCCGGGCCACGCGCCGACGAGTCCGATGCCATTGATGATCCCACCTCCCATGACGACCGCCTGCCAGTCGCGGAGTGGAGCACCGGGCTTCGGAAGCGTAAATCGGACAATCGGCTGCATTTCTCGCAAATCATTCCGCTTGGCGGCGGCAACAGTCACCCGCCAGATCCAGGGAATACGGCGATATTCCTCCTTCGAGTCGTTGGTCGGCATGTCGGCGACCAATGCCTTGAGCAGATCCAGCGACAGCTCCGGATGGGCTGCGATCATCGCTTTTCGATCGTTTTCCGGGCGGCCATCGTCCAGAATTTGCCGGGCAAGTTGCGACGCTTGAGCATTTGAGTCCGCCGCGGGCACGTCAACTCCCGGAACGGCGAGACAAGCCAAGGCGGTGCCAAAGAGCAGATATCGGCGATTCGACTTCACATGTCGCATGGGGCAACTCCGGTAGCCTGTTCAACGGCAGTCTGCGTCGTTCTACGAGGATGCCTCCAAGGTTGACGCAACGCAAGGCGGGCAACGGACGTCAATTGTCTGGCCGATTCGCCTTACCGGCATTGACTTCTTGTCAGATCAACGACATCTTATTGGTTCATGCCGTGGCTCTAAGTTTCACGAATTTCTCCAGGTGACGTCGAGGGGGTCCAGAACATGCGGAAGTTGAGCTATTTGGGCGTAGTGTTATCGGTGGCTCTTTGTCTCGGAGTGAGTGTCCAGGGTGCCGATAAGCCCGAGAAGGGTGCCCCTAAGTGCCCGGTTTCCGGAAAGGCGATCAGCAAAGATCACGCGGTCGCATACAAAGACGGGCAGGTTTATTTCTGCTGCGAAAACTGCCCCAAAGCGTTCACGGCCGACACGGCAAAGTATGCCACTAAGGCCAACGTTCAGTTGGTCGCGACCGGCCAGTACAAGCAAGTCAAGTGCCCGCTCTCTGGCGAAGCTGTGAATCCGAAAGCCCACCTCAAGGTAGCCGGTTTGACGGTCGAGTTTTGCTGCGACGACTGCAAAGGCAAAGTGAAGGAAGCCAAAAAGGGCGAAAAGGTGAACCTCGTCTTCAGCGACGACGCTTTCAAGAAAGGCTTTGAGAAGGCCAAGGCCGACGACAAGAAGTAAGACTGGCTGCTGGACCCTCTGGAAGCCGTCTCTGACAAAATGAACTGGATCAGCGAGCGGCGCCTCAAACCTGAGGCGCCGCTTTTTCGTTGCGCGGGTCGTTTAGCCAGCGGTCTGCTCTTCGAATCCAACGCGATTGTGCGTCTCGACGAGTAGCGCTCCACAGGCCATGAATCCGCAGGGGCTTCCAGGCGATCAGCGGACCGCCGTCGACCAGTCGACTTCCTGGCGCAGGCGTTTTTTGAGAATCTTGCCGCCGGGATTTCGTGGCAGCGCCTCGCGTCGGATCACCACATACTGCGGCAGCTTGAAATCGGCCAGCCGCTCTTGTGCGAAATCCAGCAGATCACCGGCATCGTCGGGCGTTTTTTGCGGCTTGAGGACGATCACGGCGCCCACCTTCTCACCCATCATCTCATCGGGCACTCCAAGGACGGCAACCTCAAAGACCGCAGGATGGGCGGCCAGCGCATTCTCGACCTCGACACAATAGACGTTCTCGCCTCCGCGGTTGACCATGTCTTTCTTGCGATCGACGATTTGTACGAAGCCTTGTTTGTCGATCCGCGCCAAATCGCCCGAATGCAGCCATCCGCCGGCAAACGCCTCCGCGGTCGCCTCCGGTTTGTTCCAGTAGCCTTTGACGACATTCGGCCCTCGAATCAACAGCTCGCCGACGCCGGATTCGAAGCCCTCTTCGTCGAGCTTTACATCGACGACGGGGGCGGCGAAACCCACTGTCTCAGGCCTGAGACGGCTGTACTCGTGCGGCAGAAACGTGGCCACCGACGTGGTCTCGGTGAGGCCGAAACCATTTCCGACGCGGGCGGTCGGAAACGCCTCGAGAATTCGTCCGATGAGATCCGGAGGCATCGGAGCCCCGCCGTATGCCACCCAACGAACTTGCGACATGTCGATCTCCGGGAAGTTCGGCTGATGAATGGCCAACCAATAGATCGCCGGGACCGAAATGATCGAATTGATTCGCTCCTCCGCAATCAATTTCAGGAACGTCTGCACGTCAAACTGCGGCATGATCACAGTTGTCCCACAGGCGGCGCAGGTGGGGAGCAATTGACTGTTGCAACCGGTCACATGAAACAGCGGCACCGAAATCAGCGTCCGCACCGTGCCGTCAAACGGCAGCGGCATGACACGACGGCACGTTTCGATGTTCGAGAGAAATCCTTCGTGCGTCGTCACCGCCCCTTTGGGAAAGCCCGTTGTGCCGCTGGTGTAGAAGATTGCCGACACGTCGTTCGGCGACAAATCGTCGACCGCCAGACTCGGCCCCTCGGGAAGCGGCGCCCGGGCAGAAAGACGTACTTGCTGCCCGAATCGCTGACAACGTATTCCGTTTCCGATTCACTGAACCGCGTGTTGACCGGAACAGCGATGGCGCCCGCCAATTGGATTCCGAAAAAGGCCAGACACCAATCGAGCCCGTTCCCCAGACGAATCGCGACACGATCACCCCGCCCAATGCCGAGTTGCCGCAGGCCGCCTGCAATCCGCGCCGCGCGATCCCAAAGCTCGCGATACGTCACCCGTGGGCCGCTCGCCTCGACGATGGCGTCGGATTTTGGCGACTGCTCGACGGAGGCGCGCAGCATGGTGACCAGCGAGGGCTGCAAGCCTTGATAGCGCGCGACGCCGCTCGCGTCGCGAATGATTCCCGACTCGTCGAAAGGGTGGATCACCGACATCGACTTCTCGCTTCGACAAGAGTTTCCGAAAGCACGACGGAAAGGCACGAGGAGCGAACCATGAAGAATAACGGGGAACAGCTCAAATCGCACGGCAAACTGCAGATGGACGTACATCCATGAGGCCTTCGGCCAATTATTTGCTTCGTGTCGGGCCGATCTGCCGGTATGCTACATGCCGGAAGAATCCCCCATCTCGAGGGCCATGAGCCATGCTTGCCCAGACCTCTCCCAAAAGCGATTTTTCTCAGAACACGTTGGAGTTGTCGCTGGCCGAACCAGTTGTTTACATCGTCGACGACGACGTGAAGACGCTCGATTCGCTCCAGTTCCTCATCGAGACGCTCGAAATCACTGTCAACGCGTTTGCGGCAGCCGATCGCTTTCTGGTCGCCTATGACCCGACACGTCCTGGTTGTCTCCTGCTTGACTTGAGAATGCCGGGTATGAGCGGGCTCGATCTCTTGCGCGTGCTCCGCGACCGCGGAATCGCGTTGCCGGTGATCATCCTGACCGGCTACGGAGATGTGCCGACGGCGGTCGACGCGTTCAAAAGCGGCGTGGACGAATTCCTCGAGAAGCCCTGCAAGCCGAGCGTCTTGCTTGACCGCATTCGCCGGGCTCTCGCACTCGACATGCGCCAACGTGCCGAGCGAGCGGACATCCTCGCGGCGCGAGAGCGATTGAGCCGGCTGACCCGGCGAGAAGCGGAGGTTTTGCGGTACGTCGCCCGCGAATGGTTGTCGAGCAAGGAGATTGCCCCTCGCCTGAATATCGCGTGCAAAACGGTCAAGGCGCATCGGGCGAAGATTATGGACAAAACCGGAGCGCAGAGCGTCGCGGAATTGGTTTGGCTTTATGCGTTGACCGTAAATTTCAATGACCCTCCGAATCGCGGCGCCTCTCACGCCGGGCAAGGGTAATTCCCAATTGTTAGAATTCGGCCAGGCGGCACTGGCGTCGAACGAGTCGAAGTTAAAAGGGAACGGTTCGAGGGGCGAGTTAATACCGCCAGCTCGTGAGATCGGCTCCCGGCGGCGCCGATTTGAGCAGACGCTCGACAATCTTTGGCGCATGCATTTGATGATACCGCAGACGTGAGATTGCGTTGGGCCGCGTCGGATCGCCGTTCCAGCAATGTTCAGCGCGGTCGCCGTAACAGACCTCACCGTCGTAGTGCGGATCCCTCGTGCTTTTGAGAAACTCTTCCACAAGATAGACGGCGTTGTTGAGGTAGTAATTGTCCATGTCGCCGCAATAAATGTGGATCTTACCCTGTAGTTTTTTACCGAGCTTGGGCCAATCGCGCTGGAGAATGTGACCGAGATCGTAGTGGTCGCGCCAATACTCGGCGACCGCATGATCGATCTGGCCGGTGACTTTGTCCCAAATCGGCTTCGGATAGCCGTCTTCTCCAACTGGCGAGTACACGGCCTGCCAGATGTCCCACTGATCGCCCGAGCGGGAATTCGTTCCAAGCACAAGCTCGCGGCGATTCATGTCTTCCAGGGTGATGCTGACTTCACCGAGATAGTTGCGCATCCCCGGGCGAGATGTTTTCGCGAACTGGCTGTCGAGATGATACGCGTTCTTGTGTTCGTAAAGATTGACGACGGTATAGGCGCGAAAGTCGATCGGATCGGGGCAAGCCACCCAGCAGCCGTTGTATTCGTCCGGATAAAAGATTTGCGCCGCCAGCGACTCCCAGCCACCGGTCGAACCGCCGTAAAGAAATCGGGCCCATCCGGCACCGAGGCAGCGAAATTGCCGTTCGACTTCCGGAATCAGCTCGTAGGTAATCGCATCGCCGTAGGGGCCTAAGTTGGCCGAGTTCACCGCGTACGAATCGTCGTAGTACGGGTTCGCGTGCTGAATCTCGAGGATCACCATCCGCGGATAATTCGGGCCGGACCAGTCTTTGTAAAGTTGATGCGCGTGTTCCTGTTCAACCCGGTTATAGCCGTGAATCTTGAATCGCTTGTCGTAATCGGGCTTCAACTTTGGGTCTGGAGGCGTCTCGCGGAAGCCGCCGATCGTCGCGGGAAAATGCCCGTGAAATATCGCCAGCGGGTAGCGCAGCTTTGGGATGTTCCTCAAACCCCTGAGGCACGAGGACGCAGGCGCCGAGAAACATGGGCCGGCCCCAGAACTCCGTCAGCAGCTTGCTTTGGATCTTGATGTGTTTGACGTACTTGGTGTCCTTCGGCGGGGGAATCGGGGCAATTTCTTGGTCGAGAACCAGCGGGACTTCCTCGTCACGCCGCGGATCAACGTGGACTTGTTTGGCAGTGCTGTATAAGTTGCCGGGCGCACGATTCCATTGTTGTCCCTCGCCGCGGTCCATCGGCAGCTTGACCGTATGCCCGTTTTTCAAATGAAACGTTTCGTACTTGTGCAGCAGCGCCTGGACCCAATAATCGCCCGCCGGAATTTCCGCGAGGCTTTTGATCGGATAGCCCAATGTGGAACGATCGACGACCGCAGCTGTGCCCGGCTTGAGTCCGTCGACATTGATGCCGAAAATGAGCTGAGTACTGGCGTCGTTCGTAATTTGAAACCGTGGCTCCTCGGCAGAGCCTGTCGCCAGCATGATTAACAGCCGACCGTCCAACGGCCGTGCGCTCTTGGTTTCCGGAAAAGTCATCTTGAAACGCATTCCGGCATCCTCGCGATTGCGCTGCGCGGACAAAGTTCTGCATTGAAACAAGACCAATAGCAACAGAATAACCGAACGCGCGTCGCGTCTGCGCGTCGTGCCCGGCTTTTCCGACCTTGCCTTTTTGCCAGCCGACGACTTCGGTAGGCTGCGTCGAAACGGGGTTCGCGTTTGCAAATCTTCACCAGATTCGGGTGTTGGCCAGCAGTCGGGATTACGCAGGGCGGGCCGCTGTTTCGCCCACGAAATCGGCAATCTCCACATTGTGGTCGATCGCGAGCATTTCCGCCGCCTTTTCCCCGATCATGATGCACGGGGCATTGGTGTTGCCACTGATCACATTGGGCATGACGCTGGCGTCCGCCACGCGGAGGTTGTCAACACCGAGGATTCGTAGTCGCGCGTCCACCACATCGCCAATGCGGCAGGTCGATGTGAGATGGTAGACCGTCATCGCGTAATGCCGGGCGAGGTCTTCCAGCAGCGCGTCGGTCGGGCGAGCACCCGTTTGATGGTTGTGTAAGCGGGCGAGATGCGGCGGGACAAGCAGCGGCCCGAGCTTGCGGGGTCCGGGCCAATTCGCTGCGAGGTCGAGCGTGCGGCGGAGGACCGAGAGCATGACCTGCATGTCGTGCGGATCGCAGAAGTAGTTCATCCGGATCGCCGGATGGTCGATCGGACTGGCGGTTTTGAGGACGATCTCGCCTTCGCTGTGCGGCTGCACGGGGTTGGCCAGGAGTATGATGCTCTCGGCATCAGGGGCCAGGCGGCGTGTCGGTTCATCGAAGTACTCATTCGCGTCGACGCGCAGACACTTCCACCAAATCTCCGGACTATACCCACAGCCAAAAAAGGCGATTTGGGCATCGTGCGTGTGAGGATCGCCAAGACCCGTGGAGTACCAAGCCCCCGCATCGTACAGCGAGGAAGAAATCAGCCCGCGGCCGGTCGTCGCCCACTCGTTGAAACGGCGCTCGGCTTCCGCTTTCAGTGCGGCCAGTTCCGGTGGCAGGTGGATGTCGTCGCGACTGTCGGCCGGCAGTGGGCCAGCCGGCGCACGCAGAGCATCTGGGCCGAAAGCCAGCCCGACATCGATCATCGAAACGCCAACACCAGGAGCCGGAAAGAAGAGGGCGACCTCGAGGTGGTCTTTCAAGTGCTTACCGACATGGGGCGAATCGACTTCGCAGGCGATGCCGAGCGCCTTGAGCTCGGCGCGGGGGCCGATGCCCGAGAGAAGCAGCAACTGTGGCGAACCGACGGCCCCTCCGCACAGCACGACTTCTTTGGTCGCAAGCGCTCGGCAGAGTTGGCCGTCGGACGTGCGGTATTCGATACCGATCGCCCTCTTCTGGCCGGGCGGACCCTCAAGCACGACGCGGCGGGTGTGGGCGCGGGTGACCAGAGTGAGATTTGGCCGTCGTTCGGCCGCACCTTCGAGAAAAGCGTGATAGGTGCTCGTGCGTTTGCCGTCGCGGGTCGTCGTCTGGAAAAGCGAGACGACTCCGGCCGGATTGAGACGGTCGCGTCCGTTGTAGTCGCCACGCGGGATGCCGGCCGCACTCGCGGCATTCACGAAATCGTGGGCGCCTTTCAGAACGGGCGAACGCACCGAAATTCCAAGCGGACCTGAAGTGTTGTGAGCGCACTCGTCGATCGCAATCTCGCCGCTGGGGACGAGGCCTTCGCTTTTCTTGAAGTAGGGGAGGACGTCGCGGTAACTCCAGCCGGTTGCGCCGCCCTTGGCCCAGGCATCGTAGTCGCCGGGATGCCCGCGGACGTAGGCCATGTAATTGATTCCTGATGAGCCGCCGAGCATCTTGCCACGGGGGACGACCATGCGGCGATCGGCAAGCCCCCGGCCGCAGCCGCCGGCATCAGCGGTGTACATCCAGTCTGTCTCGGGATTCTGCTGGAGGGCAGGGCAGGCTGCGGGGATGAGTTCCTCGGCCGGAGGTTGACCGCCCGCCTCGATCAGGGCTACGCGACAGCGGGGATCCTCAGAGAGCCGGGCTGCGATCACGGCCCCGGCCGATCCGCCTCCGACGACGACGAAATCGAAGCTTTCCGGCATAAATGTCGCCTCGATGAGCGCACGCCGGTTCGCGGTATCGAACCGCATTCGAACTTGGCGAAGTGCTCGCCTGTGATATGGTAAGGTCACTTCGTGAGAAGTTCCACCGGCGTTTATCGGACTCGCAGTCGGGCTGCTCTTCCCACCGAAAAGCGGGCGTACAAATGCCAGCATCCCCTCAATTGGTGTTCGATGGTCCGAAATCGGCCCCTTGGACGATCGCGCTCGCGCACGGCGCCGGAGCCGGAATGAAGACGCCCTTTATGAGCACGATTGCTGAGGGACTCGGGAAATGCGGCCATCGCGTCGCTCGGTTCGAGTTCGCCTACATGGCCGAGCGCAACTCGGGAGGAAAAGGCCGGCCGCCCGACCGCGAGCCAGTACTTCGCGAAACCTGGCTCAAGGTTGTCGAGACATTGGGTCCGGAGCGCCTGATTATCGGCGGCAAGTCGATGGGGGGCCGCATGGCCAGCCTTGTCGCCGACGAAGCCGGCGTCGCGGGGCTCGTCTGTCTCGGCTATCCGTTCCATCCTGTCGGCAAACCGGCGCAACTGCGAGTCGAGCATCTCCGCACGCTCAAAACGCCGGCTTTGATCGTGCAGGGCGAGCGCGATCCGTTCGGCACCCGAGCGGAGGTGGCAACGTACAAATTGCCGTCGTCCATCCGGTTCCTTTGGCTGACCGACGGGGAGCACAGCTTCAAACCGCGGAAGAAATCGGGCGTGACCGAAGAGCAGAACTTGCAGGCGGCGATTGAAGAGATAAATTCCTTCGTGCAGCGATTGAGTTCCTGAACGGCGTTTTGCGGAGTCCAGCATGCCTCAAAAGCGGCGCGACCTGGTTTCGACCTTCGTGGCCAGCGATGACTTGGGTCACAAATTGATGATCTACCACTACCGCGAGTCGGTTCTACAGCCGGGACCCGAGGGATCGACATGGTCACCGACCAAAGACATTCTTGTCACCGAGGATGGCCGCGACGTTGCACGCAAGGATAAGGGCGTCTACGAAATTCGCTCGACGCGCGGCCCGCTGTTGCTCAAGAGTGACGCGCCGGAAGCTCCCTGAAGGGCCGTGTCCGCGTAATTTGGTTGAGCGGCGGCGAGTGGCCGATTAGAATGCATCCGTCCTCATTTTCGTGTGCTGAATTCAGGATCGCCGCGGAGCCCGTTGCTCCGCGGTTTTTCATTGGTAGTTGGGGACTCGGGCAATCGTCGCGATGAAGCCGCTGGAATCGCACTGCATCGCTAATCTCGCCGACGAACGCGCTACGCCGCTGAGTTTGGCCGACCATCCCGCGCAGGATGCTCGATGCTTCGAGACCAAGTAGCAGTAAGGCCGGAGTTTGTCCTTGCCCGTTATTGTCAGCATCGATCTGGGGACGACGAAGATCACCAGCCTGGCGCTCGACGCTTCGCTGGGGATGATACTCGCTCACGCCACGGCCCTAAATGATGCCAACGTCACGCCGGAAGCGGACCGACCCAAAGGCCGCTCGGAATGGGATGCCGAGCGGATTGTGATGCTCGGCTGCCAGTGCCTCCGCGACGTCGCCCAGCAGCTCGGCGACCGCCGGCGAGAAGTCGCCGGCATTGGAATCACCGGACAGCAACATGGATGCGTGGTCGTCGATTCCAAGTTGCGGCCGTTGACGCCGCTCATTAACTGGCAGGACAAACGTGGCCACGACTTGATGCCTGGAATGTCGCGATCGTATCTCGACGTCGCCCGCGAGCGACTCGGCGACAAGACGCCGCCGCGAACGGGCTGCCAGCTCTTTCCCGGCTTTTCCGGACTCACGTTATTTTGGTTCAAAGAAAACCGTCAGTTGCCCACGGGGGGCCGCGCTTGCTTCATCATGGACCTTTTTTGCGGTCACCTGGCGGGCTGCGCTCCGATCACCGAGCCTTCGTGCGCCGGGAGCAGCGGGTTGCTCAACGTACAAACGCGGCGGTGGGACACGGATGCGATTCAGGCTCTCGACCTGCCGCCAGAACTCTTCCCAGAAATCTGCGAAGCAAATGAGCCGATCGGGGCGCTTTGCGAGCGCATCGCCCACGCGACCGGCTTGCCCGCAGGCACGCCGGTCTTCGCGTCAATTGGTGATCACCAGGCAAGCTTTCTGGGGAGTCTCCGGGATCTTCATAAGGACGTGCTCATTAATGTGGGGACCGGCGCACAGGTCGCCGTGTTCACGGAAGGATTTCGATTTGCCAATCCTGTTGAGCTACGGCCGTTCCCCATTCGCCACAACTTGTTGTCAAACGTCGGACTCGCCGGCGGTTGGAGTTACCAGATTCTCGAGGATTTTTTCCGGCAAATCTGCCGCGACGTATTTCAAACCGAATGCGAGGGTCGGGCTTACGAAAGGCTGAACGAATTGGCGGCCGCCGTCCCGGCCGGGTGCGACGGGCTGGTTTGCGATCCGCATTTTTCGGGCACACGCGCGGCGCCGGCCGCTCGCGGCGCCTTCGCCGGCGTCACGCTTCAGAACCTGACGCCTGGGCATTTCGCGCGGGCGGTTCTGGAGGGGATGGCTCGGTCACTACGCGACGGATATCGGTACCTTTCCGTTTCCGAAAACCGGCCGCGGGGCCGGCTCGTCGCCGCGGGAAATGCGCTTCGCGAGAATCTCGTGCTGCGACAAAGCGTCGAAAAGGAATTCGGCCAGCCGCTCTCGTTCACCTGCCACCGCGAGGAGGCCTCTTTCGGGGCGGCTTTGACGGCTTGCGTCGGCGCGGGGATTTTTTCGTCGCTCGAGCAGGCGGCCCGTCTGATTGCCTACGAGTGACCACGGTCCGTTCGATCGCTTCGAGCACCTCGGCATCGCTCGCGTAGGACGCGGGCAACGCGGGTTTGAGCGGAATCGGCACCTCGTCCATCCGGTAGGCGGTTCCCGGAAGATGTACCCCGTAAACCGACGTGGTGAAGCGGACCGTCCCGTCGATTTCCGATTTGCCCGTCGGAGGATCGAGGACGATCGTGGCAATCCGGGCCAGGTTGCTTTGCGCTTTGGCGGTGAAACGCCGCACGCCGAAGCTTCCCACGAGCAGGCACGCGTCCGGCTCACCTCGCTCGAGCAAATCGTTCGCCGAGAATTCGCCCGGATTATAGCGCGGGTAACCGCGCGACAAATTGACGCTGAACGGATAGCCGGTCTGCCACGCGAGTACGTTGTCGGCCCCGGTCACGTCGCCCGAGCCGCGTAGCCGCCGCACGTAGAATCGAGTTCGCGCGTTGAGTTCGCTCGTGAGCAGCATCAGGGCCTCGATCGTCAACTGGGCGACCGGGCGTCGGGCCAGTCCGAATCCAAAGAAAACGACGCCGCTCTTGCAGTTGCTCATCTTCTCAAATAATTCGCCGATGGTTTCGCGGGGAACGCCGCCGATTCGCGGTGCCTCGATTTGCACTCCCCTGAGCAATCCGCCAGCGCCCACAAGATCTCGAAGTCCTGCCCGCTGTCGACGCGAATCAAGGAATCGCACAAGCGGCTCGTCGCCGTCTCGCGAACGTCAACCGAGACCAGCGTCCGGTCGGCGCGGCCGCGCGGGGTAAAGAGACCGGCGCAATCCGCCGCGTAGCGTTCCAAGTGGCGAGGATGGGTTTCGACCGGATCGCAACCCCAAAAGATCACGAGATCGCAGCGGTTTTTGACCTCTCCCAGCGTGCAAGTCGACTCGCCGACTTGCTGCACGGCCATCACAGACGGGGCGTGCCCTCGCGAGGCAGTCGTGTCGATCGTGGCGCCGATCTGATCGGCCAGACGCACGGCGGCTCGCTGGCCTTCAGTGCTGCTGCGGGACAGTCCGTAGATCAGCGGATACCGTGCGCCGGCGAGAACATCGGCCGCGCGACGGACCGCCTCGTCAAATGAAACCGGCCGGCCATCAATTTCGGCCGCCGGTGGCTTGGCGGAATCCTGTCCCAGAAGCCAGGGTTCCGCCAGCCGACAGGCTTTTTCGGCCCGGACAATTCGCCCGCCGCTCACACTCAGCCGCAGGTCGTCACAGACGCAGCTGCAGAGCGTGCAGGCGAAGTCCTCGATCGCTTTCATCGAGTTAGCCGAGCTTGACCGTCACGGTCTTGAGCTCAGTGTAGTGCTCGATCGCCGCTTCGCCGTTTTCGCGGCCGTGACCCGACATCTTGAAGCCGCCGAACGGCGTCGTCGTGTCGACCACGTGGTAGCAGTTCACCCAAACCGTGCCGGCCTTGACTTCGCGGGCATAGAGATGGGCCTTGTCGATGTCCTTGGTCCAAACGGCAGCCGCCAGCCCGTAGGTCGTGTCGTTGGCGCGCTTGAGCAGCTCATCCATGCCTTTGAAGGGCAGCACGCTGACGACTGGGCCAAAAATCTCGTCGCGGGCGATCGACATGTCGTCGCGCACGTCGTCGAAGATCGTCGGCTCGACGTAAAAGCCCGCTTTGCCGTGGCGCTGGCCGCCCGAAACAAGTTTGGCTCCCTGCTTCTGCCCGAGGTCGACGTAGTGCAGAATCTTTTCCATCTGCTCCTGCGAGACCTGCGGTCCCTGCTCCGTTGCCGTGTCGAGCGGATCGCCGAGCTTGCGGTCTTTCACCTTCTCGGCTAAGCGCGACACGAATTCCTTGCGGACTTTGTCTTCGACAAAGAGACGGCTGCCCGCCGTGCAGCACTGGCCGCCGTGAAAGTAAATCGCGTGAAATGCGCCGGCCACCGCCTGATCGAGATCGGCGTCGGCAAAGATCACGTTGGGGCTCTTGCCACCCAGCTCGAACGTGCAGCGCTTGAGCGTGTCGGCCGCCCGCTTCGAGATGAGTTTGGCCGTATCGACATGGCCGGTAAACGCGATCTTGTCGATGCCCGGATGCGTCACCATCGCGTCGCCCGTCGTCTCTCCCAGGCCGTTCAAGACGTTAATGACGCCTTCGGGAAAGCCGGCTTCGAGCGACAGCTCGGCCATCCGCATTCCGGTGAGCGGCGTCTGCTCGGCCAGCTTCATCACGATTGCGTTACCGCAGGCCAGAGCCGGGCCCCACTTCCACGCGAGCATGAGCAGCGGGAAGTTCCACGGAATGATCTGTCCCACCACGCCGACCGGCTGCCGCAGCGTGTAAGAGAGGAAGTTGCCGCGAACCGGGACGGTCCGGCCTTCGATCTTGTCGGCCCAACCGGCGTAATATCGCAATGTGTTGAGCACGCCCTGCACGTCGCCCCGAGCGTCGTTGATCGTTTTGCCGCTGTTGTGTGCCTCGAGAACAGCCAACTCTTCGGCATTCTCTTCGACCAGGTCAGCCAGCTTGAACATCAGCTTGCCGCGGTCGGCGGCGTCCATCGTCTTCCACGGCCCCGATTCAAGGGCTTTGCGCAGCCTTCACCGCCTGATCCACATCTTGAGCGGTCGCCTCGGCAACCTGACAGATCGTCTCGCCTGTGGCCGGATTGATCGTGGCAAAAGTTTTGTGGCTGCTGCTATCGACAAATCGACCGTTGATAAAGAGCGGCTGGTCCTTGACGACAGGAACCTTCACTTTGCGCGGTTTTTCGATGGTCGGCGCGGACATATCTGTCTCCGTTAGTAAATGCTGCGGCAATCTGCCGCCTCTTCGCCTGGTGATTCGGATTCGCCTGAGCGAAACCGGACCGACACCCGTCAAAATAGTCGCCGATACTCCGCAAGGCAACCGGCGCAACTGTACGTCCGGACGATCGACCTAGGACACATTGCCGGGAGCCCGACTTTTTCGGTCAAAATGCGGGGACTTGGTGTCGCCGAGAAACTGGGTAGCCCTTTCCGCCTTCTATCGAGCACTGCACGTCAATTCGAGTGAAGCGCGATGCGGTTCCCTTCGCTATCGACGACGACGGCCCGAAAACCATACGGGCCGATCGGGTGTTTGGGCTGTTGAACTTTGCCGCCATTCGATTCAACAGCCGCAATCGCCTGATCCAGTCGGCCTTCGCAGTTGAAGTAGAGAAGCGGACCGTTCGCCGACTTGGGGCCGGTCTCCTTCATCGGCGTCAAGCAGCCCGAGGCGTCGCCGTCCGTGTGCGGCAGCGTGGCAAACGACATTTGGCCGTAGGTCTGCTTTTGCACCTCGGCGCCGAGGACGGCCGAATAAAATCGGATCGCCCGATCCAAATCGTCGACGGGCATGTCGAACCAGACAACTTGATTGGTCATTGGCTGTTCCTGAAGGCTATGAGTCTGAGAAATCAACGCACCACAGCCACCACTCTAAAATGCGCGGCGTTTTGGACTCAACCCCCGCCCCCTAGCCTTTGACTGGAGCCCTGCCCTCTATTTAAACTCGAGCCCCGGATCATCGGGCGGACCGCCGACAAGGTAGAAGTGGAAACCGCGGCCTTCGCCGGGAACGACGCGGCCCACCATCGACTCGCCGTTGGATTGCTGCAGGATCAACAGGTTGTTCGATGCCGTAGCAGTGCCGCTGAATTCCCGCGATCGTTCCCCGTGGCTGTAGCGCCAGGTGAAATGCGCATCGGGGTTCAGCGTGAACTGGATCGACGACCCGTCCTCGCGGTGCGCCGTCCACGTGCCGTTGAGTGCGGCAAGATCGACCGGAGGTCCTTTTGGCGGGGGGCTCGTTTCGGTCGGGTTCGGTTCCTCCGGGTTTGGCGGCGGTGAACCGCCTTGGCCTTGGTTGGGCGCCGTGGTAATCATCGACAGCAACTGGGCCGCCACTTGGTCTCGCGGTTGCAGCTTCACGACCGCCCGCAGCTCGGTGACCGCGGCCTGAGTGTAGCCCATTGTCATGTAGTGATAAGCCAGAAGAAATCGGGCCGCCGCGTCGTTTGGATGATCGCGGCGAAAGTTCTCGAGGGCGCGGAGTTGCTTGGTGTAGACGTCTTCGCTCGGATAAAGGCCGATCATCGTCGTCCAATCCCAGCCGGGACCGACGGCCAGCAGCGAGTGGACCGCCGCCGCTGCCCCTCGGTACTGATGCAGGGCGAAGAGAACCAAGGCCCGAAATTCGTGGTACGCCGGATCGCCCGGCATCGCGCCGATCGCCTTTTGAATCTCGGTCAGTGCGAGCTGATAGTTTTCGTTGTAGAAGGCTTCGCGGGCCGCATCGGCATGCTGCGTGGCCGCTGGCGAAACTGGAGGGCCTGTATTTCCTTCCTGCGCCTCTTCGCTGTAGTCGACCGTCTGGATCGGCTGTTCATAGTCGACGAGCGTTGGCCCAAACGTATACGACTGAACGTAATACGGGTTGTAGTACGGAGCGTATCCCCAATCGTAGACGGCTGCTCCCAAGCCCCAGCCGGTGATCCCCGCAAAGGCTCCGAGATACCACGGGTTGGCCCACCAATTCCCCCAACCGCCGTTCCAGTAGTGGTCCCAGTGCCCGTGCCAGTTGCCGTGGTACCAACCATTGTCCCAGCCGTGGCCGTGCCAGTGGTCCCAGTGATTATTAACGACATGGTTCACGTTGGACCGCGTCCCGGTCGCTAACGGGGTCGTTCGCACGCCTCCCGTTCCGCGAACGACATCCGCGCGACGGCCGGCGATGCTTTCTCGGGCGGCGTACGAAGGTCGAAACGACTCGACGTGACTCTCATAGTTTCTCACCGGACCGGGATGATAGGCGGGCGCGGCATGGCATTCTCGCGCCGCCGGCGCGAAATAGCCCGGACCATAGTAGCTGGGTGCGGGAACATGGCTGAATCCGCCGACATGTGCGCCGCCACCCCATCCGCCGCCACCACCCCCCGCGTGACCACCCCCGAATCCTGTGCGCCAAACGGGCCCGCTTTGAACAAAGCCCATTCCAATCGAAAGAAAGGCACAAACAAGCGAAGCACGGTGCATAATCGAAA
Organism: uncultured Planctomycetaceae bacterium; assembly: GCA_963752185.1. Lineage (GTDB taxonomy): Bacteria > Planctomycetota > Planctomycetia > Planctomycetales > Planctomycetaceae > DASPSM01. Next base: position 1,288,015 of record CAVVXK010000002.1, read on the forward strand.
TCTCCTGCAAATGCGGAGAGGCATTCTAAGTTGGACCTTGAACTTTGGACTCCCGCCGAAGCACTACCGCTTTGGGGGCGCGGTTGCCTCCGCCTGCGGATTCGGCGGTTTGCGCACGATCGTCACCGTTGTGTCCGGGGCCGCCTCGCCATCTAGAACGCGGTCCGTTGACTCCCAGCGGTAGGCGTCGTGGTTGATCGGTGTCAGAAAGGCCGTGGCGCTGCTGGGCTGGCCGTCGGAACTGACGCCGTGCATTTTGATCAGCCAGTGATTTCGATCCCAGGTCCAGGTCGACTCGCTGTGGCCCCCTTTGGAATCGAACGTCCACGACATGATCGTGTGCCGCAGTGGGTCCCAGCCGATGCGCTGCGTTCCCTTGAGCAGCGCCTGGCCGACGCGCTTGACCATGAATTCGTGCGTGAGAAATTGGCGGCCTTCGCCCCAGCGATAGCTGGCCGAAACCATCACATCCGGACTCTCGTCGACCCAGTCGCCGATGAGAAATTCAAGAGGCTTGAGACGATCGGGAATGGGAATCATCGTGGTGTTCGGCACGAGGTCGCGCGTGCTGGCCACAAGCCAGCGCCCATCGAGTTTTACCTGCACGGCGGCGTACCGATCGTGAATTGGGTGGTCGGCCTTGCTGCGAATGACCGTCGTCGTCCCGTCTTCGATCGCCACGCCGGGCGCGGGAAAGCGGATGGAACGGATCGCAATCGTCATCTTTCCTTCGGGGTGCTCCAGAAAAATGCGGCGAAATTCGTCGGCGATCATCCCGCGGCCCCGAACGGCATTCCCGTGAGTGTCGACAATTTCACCCTGCTCGGTGAATCCCGCGGCGATTGCATCGGCATCCTTGGCCCGGTACGCCGCCTCGAACGCTCGGGCCGATTGCTGGATCGCCTCCACATCCGGATTCGGCATCCCTTTGCCGGGTGGCGGGGAGCCTGACGGCGGATCGGCCAACGCGCATCGGAAGGCCGGTCCGATCCAAACGATCGCCAAAATCAGCCACAGAGCTCCGTGCCCGGTGCCGTTTCTCAGAGTCATGATCACTCTCCGCAGAGACGCAAAAGGGTCGGACATGCCGCCGGAGCGAACGCGGCCGAATCTTCGCCCGGCGAAATGCACAAGCCGACACTCTGCATCATATTTTTTTTCGAGCACTCGCGACAGCACGCGAGCCTCGGCATGCGCGTGACCCTTGGTTGTTGCGATCCCAACACTGGTTGGTCAACCACCGGTTGCCAAGATGTTGCCGCATAAGGCCTGTGATGTTGCCTTTCCATTCGAAATGAGCGGCTGAGAGCTCAACATCGAGATCGATTCGGCTGAAGCGACGGCGGTTCGCGTTTACTGTCCTTGATGCAAATGCGGGTGCTTTTCCCCGATGTAACCCGATATGGATAAATGGGTTGCGGAGGTTCGACGGACCGTTTCTTACGTCGTTCGCAAGCGGAGTGTGCAATGTCTGTCACAACCGCGAAAGAGGCCGGTATGGGAGGTGACCACGAACGATCACCGCGTTACCCAAGACAGTGGAGACTGACATGTTTCGTCCCACACGAAACCTAGCGTTCGGCAAACTGGTCGCGTTTGCCGCGTTGTTGATTCTTTCAACGGCACGGTCCGCTCGCGCAAGAGCCGACCACACTCAAAATCAAACGGACCATCAAACTGGATTCCGTCGGCAATGCCGACATGCGGCTGAGCCTGACAGCTCCCACAAATTTTTATACGACGCTCAAGACCAAGACGCCGAATATCGCCATTCTTTTGCGGAAGCTGGGCGCCGGCCGCCATTGGGCGATCTTCGAGCACATCGACGGCACCTTCAACGACATGGAAAACTGCGTGGACATCCACTACACGCAGCGCGGGCTGGCGCGTATCGAGCACGGCAACCAGTGGACAATTCCGTTCGACGCCGGCTCGACGCCCGACCTGGTCGACATTCACGGTACGACGGCGATCTACGAGGAAACTGCCGCCAATCAGAACGGCGTGTCGAGCACGATCATCCGCGTGGAATGTCCCGAGGGAAGCGCCAACCTCAAGAACAATACGGGCGCACGCTGCTTCACGTACGAATTCGAACCGAAGACCGGAAACAACGGAAAGGTGGAGGCGGCGTTTTCCATCGAGAAAAAAGACGCCGTGATGAGCTGCCTCGCCAAGTGCTATAGCAACGAGCGTTTCTCGTTCTTGTGGGCCGCCCGCAGCCGCTTCGACAATACGGGATCGGCGATGCTCTCCGACTATCGCGTGCGCTTTCGCATCGCGGGCTTTAGCGCGTGGAGTCAATGGCGACAAACCGGCAAGGTCTATCCGGGTCAGACGGTCGTCGATCCGTATTACCCGGTCTTCGATCTCGACAAGTTGAACGTCCTGACCGGTCCCCGTCCTGTGATGCTGGAGATCGAATACGAATATCGCCGCCCGAACGGCGAAAAGGTCGCCGAGAGCGATTCACGACAGATGGAGCTGTTGGGCTGCAACCAGACGCTTTTCAGCGGCCTTGCGAGCTCAGAGATCATGAGCTTTGCGGATCGTCTGGAGTACATTCCGGCCGTGCTCGCGTCGTTTACAACTCCCAACGACCCCGTGATCCAGGAAATGGCCGGCCGAGTGAGCGGACGAGCCGGCGGAGCGGCCGCGGCGTTCACCAACGCCGACGCTGCCAAGTTCCTCCGTTCGACGTACGAGTTCCTCTCTGAAAATGGAATCGCCTACCAATCTCCGCCGTTGTACGTGAATGGGACGCAATTCGGCCAACACATCAAATACGGCCGCGACGTTCTGCGAAACCATGCGGGGACGTGCGTCGATCTGGCTGTGCTCTGGGCCAGCACCTGCGAAGCCGTCGGCTTGCGGCCCGTGCTCGTCGTGATTCCCGGGCACTGCTTCCCTGCTGTTTACCTGCCGGAAGGGCAGCTCGTGGCGGTCGAGGCCACGGGGGTCGGCAAATGCGACTTCGACAAGGCGCTCGAGATCGGAAACAAGGAATTGCAGCAGGCGCGGCAGAGCGATTCGATCGTGGTCGACATCATGGCCTTGCGAAAGGCGGGAATTCAGAGCCTCGATCTGCAGAACATTTCGCCGCATTTCCTCACGGAATCCGGTTACCGCTTCGACGCGAAGCCGCATATTCGCACCGTCGCAGCCGAGACAAAGACGGTCCAAACCGGGAATGGCGACCAGCACCAAACGCCAACGGGCCGCTCGGCAAGTCAAATCGTCGGCACATGGGAATACAAAGGCCAATTTGGCAATCAGGACGTTGATCTGGGCTTGTGCCTGCGGGCGGAGGGACGCATGGCCTTCGTGATGATCACGAAAGGCGCCGACGGCCAGCCCGTGCAATTAAAGAGTGTCGGCCAGTGGCACGTCGACGGCGGGGACCTGATCCTGACGGATGAATCGGGGACCAACCGCTTCAAGTATTGGATGGTTGGCGGAGAGCTGGCCATTCAGTTCCAGGGCCAGGCAAGGAGCACGCTCTTCCATCGCTCACAAGGATGAAGCAGCTTGGCGTACGCGAGTTGATCGTTCGCAGATCGCCGACGCCGCTCACCCGATTCTTTCAGGTGGGCGGCGTTTTTCGTTTGAAATTGCGTTTATTTCGATTCGTTCTCGCGCCGCTGTTTCCAATCGACGGGCAGCAAATCCCGCACGTATTCCATCAAACCGAGCGCGGCGAGTTCCTCTTCGAGATCGTCGGGAGAAGCAGCCTCCAGCCCATCGGCGATTTCCGCGATGAGCAGTTCCGCAAATTTGACCCGAGCCCGCCGCAGTTGTTGCCGCAGCGCGTCGGGCGTGATTGATTGGCCCGTTTTTTCCGCCAGGCGCTGGGCCAATTCTTCCGAACTTGCGTCGGGATACTTTGCCCGGAGTCGCAGGAGCGTGACTCCCAACGAACCAGGTTTTGCTCGTTCAAAGCTTTCCAATGCAGACCAGGTCAAATCGAGGGCGTTTTGTCGCCAACCGGCCAGCCAGGTGGAATCATCGGTCGAATCCCCGGCGGCAAGGCTGTCGACGTCGACGGCTGTAGGACGTCGCCGTTTTTCCTTTTCCCAATGGTTCCGCGCCATGTTGCGAACGGAGACTTTGAGCAGGTCGCGAAAACGGCCTCGATTCGGGTCGGCGCCCTCAAAGTCACCGTTTAACAAGCGCACGACGGCGTCTTGGGCCAATTCGTCGGCCCGGACGTCATCCTGCAGAATCGCGCGAACGTACTTGCGGATGGCCGACGAATATTTGAGAACGAGTTCGTTTCGTGCTTGCCCGGCCGAGAGGATGGACGCCTGGTGCGCCCGCCGCACGAGGCTCCATCGGGTGGTCATCGAATCCAGGCGTTGGGAGATCGTGTCCGGATTTTCTTCCATGCGGATCCACTCCAATTTGCGGCTATAATGCGGGCTGGATCCAGGGCGTTCAAGCGATCAGGGGTCTTCTCAGCGGAGTTCCTGCCGGCGCCCAAGTTGACCGGGCCAAGTTATGGACCGCTCCGAGCGCCCCGCTGCACCTTCTCCTAGCTCCGAACTTTCGGGGGCCGATCCGCCTCCCATTTTCGAGCCGATCGATCGTCCGCACGATCGCGCGGGCGATGGTCGTTTCCGCGTGGAAATGTTGCACGCCAGCGGGGGGATGGGCCACGTTTTCGTCGCGAAAGATGAGCAGCTCAATCGCTCCGTCGCCCTCAAGGAAATTCAAGAGCGCTTTGCCGACGATCCGCAAATCCGCGAGCGGTTTCTCCGCGAGGCGGAGGTAACGGGCCAGCTCGAGGATCCGGGAATCGTGCCCGTCTACGCGATGGGCCGCTACGCGGACGGACGCCCGTATTATGTGATGCGGATGATTCGCGGCGACAGCCTCAAGCACGCGATCGTCGCTCTCCACAATCTTCGGGGCGACGAGCGCGCCTATCACCTGGAATTGCGACGTCTCTTAAATCGATTCGTCACGGCGTGCAACACGATTGAATACGCCCATAGCCGCGGCGTCGTGCATCGCGACCTCAAGCCGGACAACATCCTGCTGGGCCCATACGGCGAGACGCTGGTTGTCGATTGGGGTTTGGCGAAGCTGGTTCAGTCGTCCGACATGCAAATCGATGTTCCCGCAGGCGACGAGCCTCTTTTCGGTTCTCCGGTCGACGCCACTCAAGCCGGAGCGATTACAGGCACGCCAGCTTACATGAGTCCCGAACAGGCGCTGGGCTGGCAGGACGCGATCAAGCCGACGTCGGACGTTTATAGTCTGGGGGCGACGCTCTACACGCTGTTGACCAAACAGGCGCCGATCGGCGGCGACGACGACCTGGGCACCATTCTTGTCCGCATTCAAAAGCAGGATTTCCGCAAGCCGCGAGAGTTGAATCCTTCAATCCCCCGCGCTCTCGAGGCGATTTGCCTCAAGGCGATGGCCCGTTCGATGAGCGCGCGCTATTCCTCCGCGGCAAACCTGGCCGCTGACGTCGAAGCCTTTCTCGCCGATGAGCCGGTTTCCGCATGGAGCGAGCCGGCTCCGGTGCGGGCCGCTCGCTGGGTCCGTCGGCATCGCACGCTCGTCTCGACGGGCGGCGCGACGGTCGCCGTCGTGATCCTCGCGCTCGCCATTCTGGCGTTCGCGCAAAACTCGGCCAACCGCCGCCTCAAGGCGGCCAACGACCGCGAAACCTTGGCCCGCAAGGAGGCCGAAAGCCAGCGCGACAAGGCCGAAGAGAACTTCCAAATGGCACAGAATGCGGTCGATCGCTATTTCACGCAGGTCAGTGAGGACCGGCGACTCGCGGCGCACGGCTTGGAACCGCTGCGACGGGATTTGCTCAATTCGGCCGGACAATTCTACGAACGCCTGGTGGCAAAGGACTCGAGCAAAGACTCGCTGAAATACGAAAGTGCGTGGGCCAAATTTCGGATCGCGTCGATCACCGAAGAGATTTCCTCTCCCGCAGACGCTGTTCGCAGCTTCGAGGTGGCGGCTCAGGGCTTTCGAGATTTGGCCAAGATCGAAGGGGGTACCTCACCGCGATCGCGGGAGGGGGTCTTGTTTTGCGAGATCAATCTCTCCGATTTATACGGCCGGACCGCTCAACGCGACAAAGCGAAGCAATCACTCGACAGCGCAATCTCAATCGCCCGCTCGCTTATCGACGAGTTCCCTCAGCTTCCCACTTGGCGGCATTTTTTGGCGCGCTGCTTCAGGGCGCAGCGCAACTGGCCCTCGAAGAGGGGAAACTCGCCGCTGCCGAGACTGCCTATCGCCACGAAATTCAAATCCGGGAGCAAATTGTACAATCGCGGTCGAGTACGGCTACCGCCGCCCAACGGCAGTCGTTCCAGGTTGAACTGGCCGGCGCGTATCGCAATCTGGCCGTCGTCGAACAGCGGTACGAGCATCTCGGCGAGGTGCGGACGCTGCTCGACAAGTCTCTTGTGATCGATCGACGGTTGGCCCAAAAGAACCCGGAGGATGGATTCCTGCAGCACATGCTGGCCCGCACGTTAACTCAATTGGGTGACGCGGCGGCTCGAGCCGGCCATACCGTCGACGCCCAAAAGGCTTACCGGGAGGCCGTCGATTTGCGAGTTACCCTGGTCCGAAAGCATCCCGACGTCCTCGAATACCGCGCCAACCTGGCGACTACTGCGGACAACTTCGCTGTCTTTTGTTACGACCGCGGCGAGTTCGACCTTGCCCAAACCTATTTCGAGCACGCCCTGCAGCAGTCCGAACGGCTGGCGACCGATTATCCCAATCAGCCCGATTACCAATCGTCGCTGGCGCTGGCACTGGTCAACGCTGCCGTGCTTTTCGAAGCCAAGCATCAACTTCCACTGTCAGAACGCTGGCTGACGCGGGCATTTCAGATTCGGACGAAATTGCTGCACGACGCGCCGAACGACGCAGACCGCGAGGAGCAGTTGGCGTCGGTCTGCTTGTCTCTTGGCATCGTGGAAACCGACGCCCGACACTGCGAACAAGCGGAACAGCACCTCCGCTCAGCAATCGCCGTCTTCCGGCGACTTTCCCAATCTCACTCCGACCGGCCGTTTTTTGCCGAACGACTCGGCGCGAGTCTCAAGCAGCTTGCCGATCTCTTCAAATCCGAGCAACGCAACGAGCAAGCGATCACGACTTACGAAGAGGCGATCGAGCTCGAGCGAAAACTCGTCGCCGCCCATCCCGCCGTGCTGCAGCATCGTCTAGATTTCGCCAGCGTCTGCATCAACCTCGGCAACCTGCGAAATCGGTTGGCTCAACCTGCTCTAGCTCGGACGACATTCGGCGAAATCCTGCAGTTTCTGCCGCAGGCTGCCGGATCGAAGATCGATGGCCCCGCGCGGTCCCTCCTCGAGAAGGCCTATACCGGCCGCGGTTTGGCCCAGAAGAGTATGGGCGATCTCAAAAGCATGGCAGCCGACTTTGAGATCGCCGCGGCCCTCGCGCCCCGGCTCGGGTCCGCATCTTGCGTTCCCTGTGCATGCAGTCTTTGCTTGAAGGAAAACAATTCGATCTCGCACTCACCGTCGGTGAGCCCTTGGCGGCCGATACCCGGCTCGACGGGCCAGCAGCCTTCGATTTGTCCGTCCTTTTCTTGCGTGGCGCGAGCGGGATCAGGGCCGAAAAATCCCAACCGACGAAGGAGCAAACGGCCCTCGCCGAGCGTTTCGTTCAACAGGGCCTGCAGTTGTTGAAGCGGGCCGACGAGGCGGGGTACTTTGCTGATCCCGCTCATCGCAAGCTGCTACTCAGTCCTTCGTTCGTACCGCTTCTCGAACACGATCCGTCGTACCGCAGGCTTGTCGACGCGATTCCCAAATCGAGCCCAACGAAGGAAACCGCGCCGCGGAAATGACTTCCGCCGCCAACGATTCCAAATTGGCTCAAACTGGCGGCCGTTTGGGAGAATCTCCAATTCTTTGCCCTTAAAGTGTCACACCTGGCTCCCCTGCTGGTATTGGATTCGGAACGCGAAACCGGCCCACGAACAGTCGCCAAAGCCCGGTTCGCGAAAGATTCGCAAACCGAAGCAAAAATCAGGGGGAACCAGTCATGAAACGCACACTCGTTACAACCTTTATCGCCACAAGCCTGCTTGGCACCTTCGACTTTTCGGGCCTCTCAGCGGCCGACCTCGATTCGCTGCTGCCGGGCGATTCGAATGCCGCCGTATCACCGCCGCCCATGGAGACACGACTGATTTCTCGCGGATTCCGGGGTGGCGGAGGTCGTCGCGGCGGTAGCGTTCGTCGCAGCAGCGGATACCGAGCTGGTGCACGCCGGAGCGGGAGTTATCGTAGTGCCGGTCGAAGTGGGGGATACCGAAGCGCCCGGTCCGGAGCATCGCGTCGACGCATGACAAGCCATCGCTCAAACGGCTCGCACGGCCAAGCGCCGCATTCGAGCGCTGCTCCTTCCAACCAGGGCGGCCGCAATGCCAGCCACGTCAATAACCACAACCGTTTCGGACGCAACGGCGGTCGCGGCAGTGGCGGCGGCGGCTGGGGCGCGGCTTGGGGTGCGGGCGCTCTCGTTCCATTAGTTGAAGTGGCCCCTTACTTCCCGAATGTCGTCCCGGTCGTTCCCGATGTCACGCCCGTGGTCGTCGATCCGCAGCCCATTGTCATTACCTTGCTCAATCCGGCTGAAACGCGAGCTCCGGTGAACTACAACATGGGCGACACGCTCTATACGCTCGAAGCCGGCCAGTCGGCAGGTCACGGAAGCGACACGCAAGTCATCACCTTCGACCGGGGCGCCTCGTTCGGCGAGGCCCGCTACACGCTGGCGCCCGGAACGTATCGCTTCGTCAACACCGATCACGGTTGGGATTTGAAGACCGTGACGTACGCAGTCGCCGGTGACAACACAGCGTCGCCCGAGACGGCCACCGTCTCGCAAGATGCCAACCCGTTCAAGCTCCTCATCGGCGGCTGAGATCGCCGGCCGGACACGTGTCCCCAACTCGGGCCGATCGCCTTCGCGGTCGGCCTGTTTTTTTGCGCACGGAATCGCCGAATCTGAAAGTGACGAGAGGCCGCCGGTGCCCGCCATTTCGCCGTCGACGAACTCCGAGACCGAGTCCGAGGAAACCAAGGCGGGCAGACGTATCGTAAAGACCAGACCCTGGCCGAAATCGCAGGCATGGCTCCGTCGCCATGTCCGGCAGCGCGCCGGGGGCAGGAGTCATACCAACTCGTTCTGCTGCAGCAGCGTGTGAATCTTGTCCATCAAGCTTTGGAAGTTGACGGGTTTGGTCTCGTATTCGTCGCAGCCCGCCGTCAGCGCCTTTTCGCGGTCGCCGACCATGGCGTGCGCCGTTAGCGCGATAATCGGCACGTGTCGCACCGTCGGATCAGCCTTTAGCCGCCGGGTCACTTCCCAGCCATCGAGGACGGCGAGGCTCATATCCATCAAGATCAAGTCGAAGGTCTGCGTGTGCACCATCTCGATGGCTTGCAGTCCATCGGTCGCACTGATGATCTCGAAACCGAAGAGTCCCAAATAACGCGTGATGAGGTCTCTGTTCGGCTCACTGTCTTCGACAAGCAATAGTCGCGTCATCATTTGACGCCTCCCGCAATGGGATTCAGTAGGACCCGCCCAGCGCGAGCAGGCGCGTAACTGTAGCTCACAATAAACGACGGACCGTCAAAGGGACTTACGGCTGTTTTTTGGTAGCGTGCGACATCCGGCCGACGCCATATTCCAAAGATGCGCTAAAATCGATACATCCCGCGCCTCGAATGTTCCCCTCCGCGCCTCCTCCTCTCTTCTCCTCCTTCACGTGATTCCCTAAAAGGCCCACTTCGGATAGCCTGTTGACAGGGACGAGTCACGCGGGCAATTTGCCGAGCGACCCTCGCACACGGTCCAACGGTAATTGGCAGATGCGACGGCGATTTGTGCTGCAAACAAAGTGGCACTCGTGCATGGCGATTCACAGTGGTCGCACCACTCGGTGGGAGAGACAATGCCGGCGGAACAATGGGAGCTGCTCAAGCAGGAACTGCGGAAGGACGCGGACCGTGAAATGGCAGCCACGCAAAACCAGTCCCGCAGGGATTCAATTCGCAGCGACCTGACGCGGTTTGTCCGCCTGCCGGCACCGAACAACGACGACGAACTAAGTCGACTCCGCGCGATGGCCGGCGAATTCCGCACCGCCTGGGCCAGCACTGGGAAGGACGGCCGCCTGCGCGACGCCTTGTTCGGCCGCCTGGACGAGCCCGAAAAGCAAGACCGCCGCTAGTCATAAGAAGCCAGAGAAACGCAGAGGAGCCACGGCGATGACGCTGGCCGAAGAATGGGAACAATTGAGGACCGAACTGCAGCGCGACGCCGGCCGGCTCAGCGCCCGCGCCACGGGCACGGCGATCCACAACCGCATCGACGCCGACGTCGCCGCAATCTTGAACATCTCGCCCCCAGCGAGCGATCACGAACTGGCCACACGTCGCAAGGTCTTCGAACTCTTCCGCACCGAGTGGCGCACCTCGGTGATGGAAAACACGAAATTTCGCAAACAGCCCCCGACGACCTGACGCCGAATTACGGCTCAGCCTGATTCGCAGCTCGACGTTGGGTCGGTTGCCAGCCTGCCGGTGTGGGCACAGACTGTCAGTTGACGGGCAGGCAAGCTGCCTGCCCCACCGAGGAGCCGCCAACCGTGGGTTCGTCAGTTCCACGCGGGCGAGGAGCCCCGATCGCTCTGCGAGTAACCAGATCGGCCATAGTCATGGTCGCGGTATCCGCCATGGCCGAATTCGTGCTCGTCCCCGCGGCCGAAATCGCCTCGACCGTTCACCACATGCCCAACCTCACTGTGACGAAATCCACTGTGAGCAAATCCACCGTGCGAGTATCCGCCGCGCCCGCTGTAACCGCGGTGGCTGAAACCGGCATGACGGGAGCCGCCATGCCCGTTGTAACCTCGCGCCATTGCCGCGGGAGCACTTCCCATTACCGTCAGCATCGTGCTCAGAACGCCTGCCATCAAAATGCGCCTCATGCCCTGTCTCCACTTCATTCCCGCAAAGGAATGATCCGGATTGGAATCCTTCCAGTTATTCCTGACTTCACACGGACCACCCAAAGACGCAAAGGCGATGCCAACGCCCTCTGAGAGTCGACCGATTTGGCCGGACTCCTGCCGCTCCCAGCACTTATCGCATCGCGATCAAAAACAGGGCGCGACCCGGCCGACTGAAAAGTGTCGCGAAGCTCGTGACTACAAAATCACAATGATTTTGCTTCGCGCGCGACGAAGATGGGACGGGCGAACGAACGGAGATCGTCTGCTTCGGCATAAGCGACTTCGCACTTTTCTCATCAGCCAACACCTCTGAAGGAGGAGGACGGCGCGACCGCATGGTTCCGCCGAGCAAAAGCACCAGCGAAGGAGACCGCTTAGGACCCAGCCAGCCCAGTACGCGTCTCTCGGCCTGGACGCGGGCCTGAAATTGTCATACTTCCTCTCCAGAAAAAATGCCGCCGCTGGCAGCCAGGAATGGCCATTGAATTCTAAGCTGGGCTACCGAGCCAATGGCACACTTCCATCGAGATAGCGCCAGTTCTTGATGAACGAGATCAAGTCGGCCATCTGCTGCGAATTGATGTTCTTTTCCAGTCCGACGGGCATCAACGAGACGCCGTTGGAGTGGAGTTGCTCGATCTCTTCCCGCAACAGGCGGACGGTCTTGTTCTCTGGCTGACGGAGCGTCACCGACGACGTGGTCTCGGTCCCCAGAATTCCCGTGTAGACTTTCCCTTCTTTGGTGACAGCCGTGTAACTGAAATAGTTGTTGTCGATCTTACGGTTGGGATCGAGAATGGCGACGAGGATTTGCGCGGGCGTCATGGTCCGCGAATCGCCGATGTCGGGGGCGACGCTGACTCCTAAGTCGGCGATCCGATGACAGGCCGTGCAGTTCTTCGCAAAGATCTCGCGACCCCGCTTTGCGTCGGAGGGAAGTCTCAGCGCTTGTTGATATTCGGCAATCACCTGCCGGCGATCCGCCGGCGCGGCCGCGGCGACCAACGCTTGGGCCCGATTTCGCAGGTCCGTGTCCTGAACGTGGACTAGTTGTGCGGTGCGGGACGGATCGAGCTCCGTGGCGGAAATGCGGCGGGCTTCGAGTTCCGTCAGCAAGAGCCCCGTCCGGTCCGAATTCGACAAAAGCACATCGAGTATCGCGCGGCGAATCGCTGGGGATTCCGCGGAGAAGTTTGCCAGCACGGACTGCGCGATTGTCGGATCCGAAAAGCCGCCGAGGGCCGACAAGGCGGCGAGCCGGACCGAGGCATCCGATTCTCCAACGGCAAGCTGGACCAGGACGGCCGGCGCCTTCGACGGTTCGGAAGTTAAACGCAAGACTTCGATGGCATCGCGGCGCTGGGCGGGCCACGTGCCGTGTTCTGCCACTCGCGTGGAAATGGCGACCAGACGTGTCAGGGCAGGGTTGCCGAATCCGAACGATAGCGGGCCGATCGAACGGCCTCGACGCCGCGCACCGCGAGCCAGGCCATCGACGCCCGCCAGCAGGCTTCCCGTTTTTCGTGTGTCGCTCTGTTTGCCGCCGACGGGTTCAATCAACTTGCCGAGCGACCGCAGGCCGATTTCGGCGGCGTCAGCTTCTGGAGCTGCGCCGACGACTTCCGCCAATTCACCAACCAAGGCAGCATCTGCCTCGCTGGAGATCGATCGGCTCTTGTCCAATCCGTCGACGATACGCGCAGAACGGCTGGACCGTTGTGACCGACGCTCGTCGCGACGCCCCGGCGAGTCCATTCATCTGCGCGGACGCTAGTGGCGATCTGCGCGAGCGACGCGACCGACGCCGCGTCGTTGATCACGTCGCCCAAGGCCAAAGCAACCTCAAAACGAACGCGATCGATCGGCTCCGCCGACGCCAATTCGTATAACCGAGCCCGAAGGGCCGGGTTTGCCGGTAACCAACGTCTGGCAAGTCGGACGGCACAGGCTCGTACATTGGCGTCACGGTCGGCCATCGCCTTCAAAACGGCCTCGGGCGATAACTCACCGAGCCCGTCGAGCGCGAACAGAGCGAGGACACGGCCTTGAGGGCAAACGCCTCGCGACGCCAACCTCTCCAGCGGGGCGCGGGCCGATTTGTCCTGCCGCTCGTACAGCAGACGAGCCGCCGTGTCGCGGTGCCAGCTATTGGCGTGGTCCAAATGCAAGACCAGGTCGGAAGTCGACGCCGAGGCGATCAACAGTCGATTGTTCGAGCGCTTGCGGTCAAACTCGGCGGGAACGATGCGATAAATCCGACCGCGATCGTCGCCCGACCGTTCGTCGCGCCGATGTTTCAATTCGTCGGGCACCCATTCCGGATGTTCGATCACGGCCCGGTACATGTCGACCACATAGAGACCGCCATCGGGACCGTTGGCAAGATTCACCGGACGGAACCATTCGTCCTGGCTGGCGAGAAAATCGGTGCCCGCGTCAGCCGTTTTGGACTGGAAGGTGGCCCCTTGCGGCTCGAGTACATCTCGATGGACGAGATTCGCAGTCGGCTCGCAGGTGAAGCTGTTTCCATAGTAGGCATCGCCGAGCAAGTCGCCGCGGTAAATCGCGACGCCGCAGGCCGCCGTGAATTGTCCCGCGTGCAATGTCGACGTGGTCCACGCGCGAGTGAGCGGATAGACGTGTGAGGCCTCACCCGGCGGCGAAACGTCGTGCATCACCGAGGCGACCGCTGCCCAAGGCGTGCGGGCGATGTCGGCGTCGCTAAGCACGACATGCTGGCACGGATTGCGATTGCTGCAGACGAAGCGGTTGCCGAAGTCGTCAAACGTCGTGCCGAACTGGCCGACTCCGGACACGGCCGAGTACGTGCCTCGCAACGGATCGAAACAAAAATCGCGGCCGCTGATCGACACGGGCTTCGCGATAGCATGCCAATTGGGATTGCGGGCGATCACGTTACCGCCGCGCAGTCCATTGGCGATATACACGCGGTTGTCGAGCGCGAAGGTCGGATGGTTCGCCCGCAACTGCGGGTTTTGCTCCGAGAATCCGGTGAACCATGTCTCCTCGGCATCGGCCTTACCGTCCCCGTCCGTGTCCTTCAACCAGATGACGCGTCCCGACAGCGTCACAATGACCCCGCCGCGCCACGGTTGGATTCCCGTCGCAAATAGCAGGTGATCGCGAAAATTGTACGCTGTCTCGAAATATCCGTCGCCGTCGCGGTCCTCGAGCAGCCGCACGCGCGACAAAGGGAGTTCGCCCGGCTTGGGACCGTTGGGATAGTCGCCCATTTCGACGACCCACATTCGCCCGTGCTCGTCGAAGGCGATCGCCACAGGGTCGGTGATTTGAGGGTCGGCCGCCGCGAGTTCAACCTTGAGCCGACGATCGGCAAGCTTCAAAAGCGACAGCGACTCTTGGGCCGAAACGGGACTCTTCACCACGGAGGCGGCAACATCGCGCCTCACTGCCTGCCCGTCCGCACTCGCGGCTCCAGCAGGCAAGACCGCGATCAAACCGAGAGTTCGCAAAAGAAGTCGCAGGTGCTGTCTCAAGGTCTCACTTCGAGGCCAACGCGGCCGATGCGGCCGTCCGCAACAGGGTCAGGGCACTTTCCACGAGCATCTCGCCCGAGCCGGGTTGGACGGCCGAGTTGGTGACCTCGTACCCGCCCCCCGCGTACGCGCCTCGCGTGGGAATGTAGAGCGTCTCAACACAATCGGAAAGCTCGACAACGAGCGTCGTGCGGAATGGCGAGCCGCGCTTGATCGCCAGGCCGAGGTCGACGAACACTTCGCCGGGCAGACAGACAATGGCCAAATCCTTCCCCAGGCAGATCGCGTGCACGTCGACCGGGATCGAATCGCCGCTGCCTGCTAGTGTAGGGTCAATTTTGGTTTTTGGGGTTCACGGATTCGCGAGATTTCTCTCCAATGGCGGAAGTCATTCCGACCCAAGGAGGGGAGTCATGAACAAGCGGTATGTCGTCAAGCTCGACAAGGATGAACGCAAAGAGCTCGCGCAATTGGTGAAGAAAGAGAGAATCGCAGCGAAGAAACGCACGCACGCCCAGGTGCTCTTGTTGGCGGATGCTGGCAAGCACGGGCCGCGTTGGAAGGACGAGGCCATTGCCAATGCCTGCCAAGTGACGGTGCAAACCGTCGAAAACATCCGCAAGCGCCTGGTGTTGGAAGGCTTGGAAGCGGCCTTGAACCGCAAGAGGCAAGTGCGACCATCGCGTGCCAAGATCCTCGATGGCGAAAAAGAAGCCAAGGTCATCGCGCTGTGCTGCGGTGCCGCACCGTCGGGCCACGCGCGTTGGACTCTGCGACTATTAGCCCAACGCGCCGTCGAACTGCACATCGTCGAGGCGGTTTCGCACGAGACCGTGCGACGTTGCCTAAAAAAAATGAGCTGAAGCCCTGGCAGAAGAGGATGTGGTGCATTCCCCCGAAGCACAACGCGGAGTTTGTTTACCACATGGAAAACGTGCTGGAGGCCTACCAACGCCCGTACGATCCGCGCTACCCGCTGATCTGCATGGATGAGCTGAGCAAGCAACTGACCATCGAAACGCAGACTCCGCTTCGCGCCGCGCCCGGCCGACGTCAGTGTTTCGACTATGAGTACCAACGCAATGGAACGGCCAACGTGTTCGCGTTCACAGAGCCGCTGATCGGCTGGCGGCATCTCGTGGTGACCGATCAGCGCACCAGGATCGACTGGGCCGAAGCGGTTCGCCAGTTGGTCGATATCCATCGACCGAAGGCGAAGCGAATCACGCTGGTGATGGACAACCTCAACACCCACAGCCTGGGTTCGCTGTACGAGGCCTTTTCGCCCGAGGAGGCGCGTTGGCTGATTCAGCGCCTGGAGGTCGTCCACACGCCCAAGCATGGCAGCTGGCTCAACATGGCCGAAATCGAATTGAACGTCCTGACACGGCAATGTCTTGCCCGGAGAATTCCCGACAAACAAACGCTTATCACTGAAACCACTGCCTGGAAGAACGAACGAAACCGCAGTCAAGCAGCGATCGATTGGCAGTTCACCAGCAAAGATGCTCGAACAAAACTGAAGCATCTATACCCAAAAAATTAAAGTTGACCCTACACTAGCGTGTGCGACAGGCCGAATTTCAGATAGTTCTCGGGATGGCTGGAGAGGGGCCGGTTGCGGAGTCCGTCGAGCATCACCGTCTTGTAGGCCGTTACGTGCTCGAAGAAATCGACCTTTTGACCCGCACGGGCCGCCTTGAGCAGCATTTCGGAGTGCTTGACGTTCGCGGGCGAGATTTCGGGCAGCGGCAGGCGCACGACGGCGTGTTCCACGCGAAGCGTCGGATTCTCGATCGGGCGCAAAGAGGCAACGGCCGACTCGATGGTTCCGGCAAGTGACAGGCCGATGAATTCGGTCTTGTTTCGCTCGGCGCGGTGCGGATCGATGTGATTGATGTCGCCGCAGCATCCGTTTCCAAAAATTGAAATGAGACCGTTTCCGAGGGACTTCCGCAGTCCCTGCTCGACGTAAAACGGGTAGTCGCCGCTCCAATACAGGCCGCCGACCGTGTCCAGATGCAGCGCGAAGTTGGTGAACATGCCCAGCGGCTGTTTCGTCTCGCCCGATCGAACCAGAAGCAGTCCGACTTCCGGATCGATGGGTCCGGCCGAGCGGATCACCTCGGGATTCTTGAAATTCATCCAAGTGTGGACGCTGCCATCCCGCATCACGAACCGGCGGTTGAAGGAGATGGGCGTCGACTGCGTCGCGGAGCCGGCGTAAAGGGAGACCGGTCCCGCCGCCTGCTTCGCCTTTGCGATGGCGTCGACGACGCGATTGATCAGCGTTTCGGTATAGTGCGGCTTTTTCGTGGCCGCTTTCGCGTCGAGGTATTCATAAAGGTCCTTGCCGTAGTCGGGCGCGGTGTGCGAGTGAGTGGCGCAGATGACGATGTTCGCCGCCGGAATTCCCGTTGTCAGCGTCGCGCGCTTCCGCACTTCGGCCGTCAAATCGGCACCGACGCCCGTCAGATCGCAGACCACAATTGCGGCCTGGTCCGTCTCGCCGATAAAGGCGACGGCTTTGGCTTTGAGTGGATCATGGGTCCCGGCGGCAAGCCGCTCGAAATAATAACCCGCCATCGGGAAGCTGATGGGCGGCGTAATCTCCGTTTCGGCAACTCCGACGCGCGTATCAGCCCGGCCAACAATCGGGCACGCAACGACGGCAAGCCAGACGAGCAAATTCAAAACAAACCGAGTTCGACCCCGTTGCACGCTCATGCTCCATTCAGAAGCTCGCTGGCCCGCCGCTCTCATCAAGCCAGAATCGGCCGAACCACGCGTCCCTCGACGTCCGTCAACCGGTAGTCACGTCCCGCGTGCCGAAACGTCAGCCGCTCGTGATTCAAGCCGAGCAAATGCAGGATCGTGGCGTGAAAATCGTGGACGTGCACGCGGTCGCCGGCAACCGCGATGCCGTACTCGTCCGACGTGCCGTGCACAAGGCCGCCTTTGACGCCGCCGCCGGCCATCCAGGACGAGAAGACTTGATGGTGGTGTTCGCGTCCCTTCGCATTCGGCGACTCGTGGTACGGCGTGCGTCCGAATTCGGTCGTCCAGACGACGAGTGTCTCGTCTAGTAAGCCGCGCTGTTTGAGGTCGCGGACGAGTGCGGCAATCGGGCGATCCACTGTCTTGGCGAGGTGTTCATGATCCTGCATGTCGACATGCGAATCCCAGTTGCGGGACGAGCCGGTATCGATGACTTCGATAAACCGCACGCCTCGTTCGACGAGGCGGCGGGCAACCAGGCATTGCCATCCGAAGCCGGTCGTGGCACCGCGTTCGAGGCCGTAAAGCTCCTGCGTCGTGCGGGTTTCCCGCGTAACGTCGAACGCTTCGGGGGCGGCTTGCTGCATGCCGAAGGCGGTTTCCATCGAACGGATTTGGGCGTCGAGCGTGGCGTCTTCGGGCTGCGCGTCGCGGTGACGGCGGTTCTCTTCCGCGATCAGGTCGAGTTCCATCCGCTGCAATCGATCCGTGGCGACGCGCCGCCGGACATTGGGGATTGGCCTCGGGCCAGGCACGACCTGCAGCCCCTGGTGGCAGCCGGGCAGAAAATCTGAGCCCCATGTCTGGGCGCCGGCATAAGGGGCACGCGGAGCGAGCACCACGAACGACGGCAGATTCCGGTTCTCAGTCCCCAGGCCGTAACTCACCCAGGCTCCGACGCTGGGCCGGGCGAAGGTCCATGAGCCGGTGTGAATGCCGAGCGTCCCCTCGTAGTGATTCGTATGGTTCGACTCCATCGAGCGAATCACGCAAATGTCGTCGGCGATATTGCGCACGTGCGGAAAGAGATCGCTGATTTGCGTGCCGCATTCGCCGCCGGGGCGAAAAGTCCATTGCGGCGACTTCAAATAGCGTTTGAAATCGCCGCGCTTTCCCTGCCAGTTGTCGACGGTAATCGATTTTCCGTGGTCGGCGAAGAGCCGGGGCTTCGGGTCGAACGTGTCGACGTGCGAAACGCCGCCGGTCATGTAGATGAAGATCACGCGCTTGGCCCGTGGCGCAAAGTGCGGCTGCTTGGGGGCCAGCGGATCCGCGGCGGTCATCGCACTTGCGGCGTCGCTCGCTTGCCGATCGGTCAGGATGCCGGCCAGCGCGATCGACGCAAAGCCGCCGGCCGCCCGCTGGAACAGCTGCCGACGAGATAATCCGAATTCCAAATCGGCCATGCCCGTCTCCGTCAGTCTACAAACAAGAATTCGTTTCGCGCGAAGAGTGTCCGGGCAAAGGCCGCCCAGGCCATTTTTTCATTTTGAGCCGTCGAGCCGCCCGCTGCGTTCAATTCCTTGCGATAAGCGGCGAGAAACCCGAGTGAGCGTTGCCGTTCGATCACCGCCGGCGGTCGCCCCAACGCGGCCTCGAACGCGCGTTCCAGACGTGCCGTGTCATTTCGCGCCGCCATCATCAGCCTTCCGGCGAAGCGCATTGACTGGCCGTGTACCAACGGGTCGTTCATCAGAAAGAGCGACTGCGTCGGCACCGTCGTTGCGTCCCGGCGGGCCGTGCTCACATTGGTGTCGGCACCGTCAAACAGGGCCAGATACGAATGCCGCCGATTCCGCTGCGTCATTAGATAGACACTGCGGCGATTGGTTTTGTAGACGGCCGAAAATTGAGAGTGTTGGGTGAAGTTCCAGGTCTCGACCGGCGGGAATGGATGGGGTCCGCCGACTGAGCGATCCAGGTTGCCGCCGAGCGACAACAGCGAATCGCGAATCTCCTCCGCATCAAGCCGGCGGCGGTGGAAGTGCGCGAGCAACTTGTTGTCGGGATCGCGCTTCGCAGTTGGTTCGTCGACCGTGCTGGCGAGCTGATAAACCTGCGATTGCATGATCAAGCAGTTCAGCGACTTGATCGACCAGCCCGATTCGATGAAGCGAGTCGCGAGAAAATCCAACAACTCCGGATGCGTCGGACGCGCGCCGCGCGTGCCGAAATCGTTCTCTGTTCGCACGATGCCGTAGCCAAAGTGGTGCTGCCAGATGCGGTTCACCATCACCCGTGCGGCCAGTGGGACGGACCGTCCCTTGGTGATCCAATCGGCCAATTCGCGGCGCCCGCTCCCTTTCTCGCTGGCGGGAAGCGAATCCCCGCCGAGCACTTCGAGGAACCGCCGCGGAACCTCGGCAGCCAGTCGCGTCGGCTCGCCGCGAAGTTGCACGCGCGCGTTCTTTGGCTCGCCTTCATTCACAGCGTAGAGCACCGGATAAAGTTCGCGTGCCTCCAACTCAGCCTTGCGCGACGACAGTGCGCAGGATCAGTTCGGCGTGCTTTCCCGCATCTTTTTTGGCGGCCTCGATCTGAGCCGCCAATGTGTGCAGTTCCCCGTCTCGCACTTCCTTGAGCCGGCGAGCTTCCGGTTGCGAGACGGCCGGTACGAGGTCGCTGGGCCGCTTCTTCTCTTCAGAGCCGGGAAACGCGTAACGCGTGCCGTCGAAGATTCCATAAAGGGCGTAGTAATCCGCCGCGTTGACGGGATCGAACTTGTGGTTGTGGCACCGCGCAGCCCAACGACAACCCCAGCACGCCCTGGCCGAGCGTATCGATGGTGTCCTGGATCGTCAGGTGCTGATAGTTTTGCGGGTCGAAGCCGAATCGGCGGGAGACGGCGATAAAACCCGTCGCCGTCACCAATTCCTCATGCTGCTCCGGCGGAGCCTCGGTTGCGTAAATGTCACCGGCAATTTGCTCGCGGATGAAGCGATCGTAGGCCTTGTCGGCGTTGAAGGAGGCCAGGACGTAATTGCGATAGCGATAGGCCTCGCGGACGGGATAGTCGGCTGTCTCACCGGCCGTGTCCGCGTAGCGCACGACGTCGAGCCAGTGCCGGCCCCAGCGCTCGCCGTAGGCGGGCGACGCGAGCAGCCGGTCAACCACTCGAGCAAAAGCGATCGGCGAACGATCCGCCAGAAACTCATCGATGTCAGCCGGCTGCGGGGGAAGGCCGGTGAGATCGAAAGTGGCCCGCCGGATCAGCGTGCCGCTTGTCGGCCCGACCGACCGGCTTAAAGGATTCCGCTTCCAGCCGGGCCAGGATGAATCGATCGACGGGCGATTGGATCCACGCCGAATCGCGAACGCTTGGAGGCGTCGCGTGGGCGAGAGGCCGGAATGACCAGAATTGGCGGTCTTTTTCCGTGATCGAGCCATCTCGAATCGTCGATTTTGCCGCGTCCGCCGGCCAGGGAGCGCCGTGGCGAATCCAATCGACGACGCCGGCCACTTCCTCGGGCCGGAGCGACTCGTCCGGCGGCATTTTCAATTCGCCCGTTTTGCGGATCGCTTGCACGATGAGGCTGTGCTCCGGGTCGCCGGAAACAATCGCGGGACCGCGGTCGCCCCCTTTGCTTGCCAGGCTTTTGGAGTCCAGGCGCAGGCCGGACTCCTGTTTGTCGGCTCCGTGGCATTTGAAACAATGTGCCGTGAACACCGGGCGAATGCGGTTCTCGAAGAACGCGTTTGGATCGGCATTCGCCGCGGCATGAGCGTTTGCAGTGCCGAACGTCGGCACGGCAGCGATCATCAACAACAGTGTGCATCGCATCCCGACGTTCGTCCAACCCATGTGTGCCATTTTGGCTGCGCGAAATGGGCCTTGGAAGGGCTGGGGCAATCGTGATCGCGATTGACCACCCCACATAGGAAGCATTCAATAACCATTTCGCCCGAAGGTCTGAACGGTTAACCCGGGCCGTCTCCTGCAATCGAAGGCAAAACCATGTGGCGGCGCACATTTTTGACGACGATGACCGGAACGTATGTTCTCGGTCGGTCGAGCCTTCTGCGTGGGGCCAGCAGTCTCCGGCCTGCCGAAAAGGTAGTTGTAATCGGCGCGGGAATGGCCGGGCTGGCGGCTGCCGCGACGCTGGCAAAGCGTGGATTTGTCGTCACTGTATTGGAGGCGCGGAATCGGATCGGCGGACGAATGCGGACCGACCGGTCGCTTGGATGTGCCGTCGATTTGGGCGCTTCGTGGGTGCACGGAGTCGATGGCAATCCCGTCACCGAACTGGCCGCCAAATGCTCGGCGTCGCTCGTTCGGACGCGATTCGAAGAGGCCCTCGCGTTCGACAAAGACGGTACTCAGATCGAGCCAGCCGATGTCCTGCGTTCGTACCTGCGGCTCACGGCGGCCATTTCGCACGCGCCCAATAGTCTGCCGAAGTCGGCCTCCGACATCTCACTCGAGTCTGCCGTCAATCGCGCAATGGATTCGCGTCGATGGTCGTCGGCCGAGCGGCGGCGATTCGAGCTGGCAGCGGCCCTGACGGAGATTTCGGACGCCGCCCGGCTCGCCGATCTCTCTTCGCGCTACTCCGAGGAATACAAGCAGTTCCCCGGCGGCGACCACCTCGTCGTCTCGGGCTATGACACGCTCGCTCGCTCTCTTGCCAAGGGTCTCGATATCCGTACCGGCGTGGCTGTTCGCAAAATTGATTACAGGCAGGCCGAAGTCGCCATCGATACGAACACGGGCACAATTCGGGCCGATCGCATCGTCGTCACGGCCCCGCTCGGCGTCCTGCAGGCGAGAAAGATCAATTTTGTGCCCGAACTGCCAAGCGGCAAACAAGCCGCCATCGACCGCGTGGGCATGGGGGTCATGAACAAAATTGTGCTGAGGTTCGAGAAAGCATTTTGGCCGCGCGAGCCGCACATCCTCGCGTACGCCAGTGATCAACGCGGGAAATATCCCTTGTTTCTCAACCTGCACCATTTCACGGGACAGCCGATCCTGGTCTGTCTGGTGCCGCCCAGCTACGAGGATGCCCTGGAGAATCTGAGCACGACCGACGCCAAGGCGGGCGTCATCGAAGTCGTGCGCACGATGTTCGGCCGTTCGTTTCGCGAACCGACGTCGGTCTTGCAGACCCGGTGGAAATCCGACCCGTGGTCGCTCGGGTCCTACAGTTTCGACAAGCTCGGCGCGACGCCAAACGATCGCGACGTGTTGGCCGCGCCTGTTCAAGGGCGGCTCTTCTTCGCCGGCGAGGCCACGCACCGGACGATGTTTTCCACGGTGCACGGCGCCTATTTGTCCGGCTGCCGCGCAGGCGACGAGATCATCCAAGTTGTCAGCCGACCTTCGTAAGACGGGTTGCAGCGGATGTCGGCCGCGGTCACGCTCGATTCGATTGCTTGTCAGGCGCATCCCCGAGGCGCAGAATGCACGCGCCCGCCTCACTGTCGGTATCCTCGGGAGCCTGCCATGATCCGTCTCTTCTGTGTCGCACTGCTTCTCTCAACATCGTGTTTCGCTGGCGAATGCAAAGCCGGCGCCGATGAATCAAACACGATTCGGATGTCTCTTTGGAACGGTCACGCGCCGGTCGGCGGCGACAAATACACAAACGAGGACGCGTGGATCACCGTGCATCGGCCGCCAAAGGCGAACGGAGCCGCGATCGTGATCTGTCCCGGCGGCGGCTATCGCGCGAAAATGATCGGCCCCGAGGGGCATGGCATTGCCGAATGGCTTAACCGGCACGGGATCATGGGGGTGGTCCTCGACTACCGGCTTCCGGCGGGCAGGGCCTTTGTGCCACTGCTCGACGCGCAGCGAGCACTGCGGACCGTGAGGGCGCGGGCGAAAGAATGGGCTCTCGACCCGGCGAGAATCGGCATCATGGGTTTCTCGGCCGGCGGCCACCTCGCTTCTACTGCTGACACGCATTTCGACGACGGCAACTCCTCGGCCGCCGATCTCATCGACCGCGTGAGCTGTCGGCCCGACTTTGCGATCCTGGTCTATCCGGTGATCACGATGGGTGAAGACATCACGCATTCGGGCTCGCAGCAGAGCTTGTTGGGAAAAAACCCGTCGCCTGACCGGATCAAACTCTTCTCCAACGAGAAGCAAGTCACCTCGCGCACGCCCCCCACTTTTCTCGCGCATGCCCGCGATGACAAAGCAGTCCCGCCGGAGAACAGCAAGGCGTTCTACGAGGCACTGCGCGCAACAAGGTTGCCGCCGAATACCTTGAACTCCCTTCGGGCGGCCACGGGCTCAACGGCTACAAAGGCCCGATGTGGGACGCCTGGCAGGAGAAGTCGCTCCTGTGGTTGGCCCAGCAGAAATTCATTCCGCGGCAGGACGCGCATTCTCCTGAGCACGGCTGATTTGCAACGGGTTCTTGACGTTCAACTGCCAGAATCGAGCCAAGATTCCGCCCGCTCGAGCGAATTACTGCTCGGCGGGAAACAGTTGGATCGTGTTCCATCAAAGCGATCTCGGCGGTTTGGGCAATCCTCGTTGCAAGGGAACGTCATGTTGTGCGCGACTCTTTTGGGGGCCGTCTGCGTCCTGGTGGTCTGCGGGGTGATCGGGCACGAAAAGGTTGTTATGGGACAGGAAAAAGATTCCGATTCGATCGGCGACAAAATCGATCGCGGCGTGAAGAAAGTCGAAGCCAAGCTCCGCGAGACGTGGGCCGACATCCAGCGGGCCACCCGGCGGATGACAGTCGAGGCACGCGTCTACGCGCGGCTGTATTGGGATAAATCGCTGGCCGACGCGCTGCTCAAGATCGAGGTCAAGGACGAAGGCGTCATCGTGTTGAAGGGGAGCGTGCCGACTGCCGATGCCAAGCACCGCGCCGTCGAACTGGCCCAATCGACCGTCGGCGTCAATCAGGCGATCGACGAACTGGCCGTCGCGCCGAGCAAGACCAACTGATTTGACAGCAATCACCCGCGATTTTCTGAAACACGTCCGGCGATTCGTTCCGCCGCCCGCTTGAGTCGATTCAGCGAATCGGCCGGTCCGCGGTCGAGTTCGCGTCGCAGCAGCCAGCGGACGACCTTGCCGCGCCAGCCCGGCGGAAAGCCGAAATGGCAGTGATAATTCACGCGGCAGGTGTCGTCGGTCACGGGCACGCAATCGAGCTCTTCGTGCACAGTGATTCCCAACGGCATTTGAATGTCTAGTTCCAACTTGCGATGGAATTCGATGTTCGTGAACTCGAACGACACACCCAGATGCAGCCACCGCGGACCGCTTTCGCCGCGCATTCGTTGGCCCACGACCGCTGGGCGCGGCGGTTCGATGCTCTTGACCCGCACGTCGTAGAACTCTCCCCAGCTGGCGAAGTCGGTCAGAAGCTGCCAAACGACGTCGATCGGCGCTTGCACAATCGCCATCGGACAGGCTGCGTAACTTGTCGACAAAGCTGCGTCTTCCTTTTTGATTCCCGCGGCCGCGCCGATCTTCACGTCGATGGGACATCAACAAACTTAAACCAACGACACCACCCTCGCAAATTGAATCAGCCACAAAACGATGCCTTGATCGGATGCCGCGCGGGCTGGCTCGGCTTGCATCAATCGACGTCTGAACGACCAATGGCGCCTAATTGTTTCGCAGCAGGGCAAGAACGGCTACCATCGACGGCGCGCACTCGAGGAGGTTGCCAATCATGGACCGAGCGTTGACCGATCACGGCTTTCTGCCCGATCAAGATCCCTTAAAAGAATTCCCACGGAGCAGTCCGCTTGCCGTTCTCGATGACCTGGGCCGCGATTTGCCAAGTTTCCTGCAGGATCCCGGATTCCGCGAACGGGCGCGGCGGCTTGTGATCCCGCAGTGGACAGAGCCCGAGAACCCGAGGGTCCGATTGCCGCAAATGCGGTTGTGCTACGTGCGGCTTGGATTCTTGGCCGCCGCCTACATCAATCAGGTGGGCCAACCGCCCGTGGATGCTTTGCCGCGAAACCTGGCGGTGCCGCTGTGTGATATTTGTCGCCGCCTCTCGCGGCCTCCCATTCTCAGTTACGACGGCTATGCGCTGTTCAACTGGAAGCGGTTCGATCCGGCCGGTCCCATCGCGCTGGGGAATATCGACACGATTCAAAATTTCGTCCATCTCTACGACGAGCATTGGTTCATTCTGGTGCACGTCGAGATCGAACAGCTCGCGGCCGGAGTCTTGGCGGGAGTCGACAAGGCCGGCCGCGGCGTGGCAGCCGGCGACCGGACGTTGGTAAATGAAGGGCTGCTCGCGGTTGGCCAGAGCGTTCGCAAGCAGATCGCCGTCTTGCGGCGAATTCCTGAAAAAATGGACCCCGCGCTCTACTACAAGACATTTCGGCCGTATATCCGGTTTTTCGAGCACGTAGTCTTCGAAGGAGTCGACGAACGGCCGATGGACTTCCGCGGCGAAACTGGGGCGCAAAGCAGCATCATGCCGACGCTCGTTGCCTTCATGAAAATCCCCCACATGCCGTCGCTGTTGACCAACCATCTGGCCGATATGCAGAACTTCATGCCGGCCGAACATCGGCTGCTGATCGCTGCGGTCAAGAAAATGGGCGATGTGCGACCGTTTGCGGACAAGGAAATCTACAACGAGGTGCTGGAAGGGATGGCCACGTTCCGCGAGGTGCACCTGGGCTGGGCGGAGGAATACATCAATAAACGGGTCACCGATCGCGCGGCACCGGCGGCACACCCTATATGGAATGGCTCTCGCAATTGATCGCGGAGACGCGGGCCCACAAAATCGCCTGATTGATCGAGCCCATCGGTGTCAAAGGATCGAACCCGGTTCAGATCGCACGTGTCGCATGGCATCGCAGAAAGTGGAATCCCAGATGCCTGTTGGCCCGATGTGGAGCCCGTCTCCGGAGCGCGTCTCGAAAGCCAATTTGACCGCTTTTATGCGATTCGTGCGTGATTGCGGGCATTTGAAATTCCATGGTTACCCCGAGCTGCACCGTTGGTCGATTAAGAAACCCGAGGAATTTTGGCAGTCAGTCTGGGATTTTTGCGGCATCGTCGCGAGCCGGCCTGCAGAGAGAGTTGTCGTCGACTTCGATCGCTTTCCGGGCTGCCGCTGGTTTCCCGGAGCGCGGCTCAACTTCGCGGAGAATCTGCTGCGCCATCGCGATGATCGCCGCGCGCTTGTCTTTTGGAACGAGGCGGGATTCCAGCGCTCGCTGACATTTGGCGAGCTATACGCGTCCGTCGCCCGAATGGCGACAGCGTTCAAAGATCTCGGCGTCAAATCGGGCGATCGCATTGCCGGCATCGTGCCCAACATGCCCGAAGCGCTGATTGCCATGCTGGCCGCGGCGAGTTTGGGAGCGATCTGGTCGTCGTGCTCGCCCGATTTCGGCGCGCAGGGCATTGTCGATCGTTTCAGCCAGATCGAACCGAAGATTCTCATTGCGGCCGACGGCTACGTGTACGACGGCCGATCTTTTGGATCGCTCGAACGCCTGGGAACGGTCCTGCCGCAATTGCCAACGGTCGAGCAGGTGATCGTGATTCCTTACCTGCAAGAGAATCCGGACCTGTCGGCGATCGGGCGTGCGCGGCTGTGGCGCGATTTGATCGATCGAGAAAAGCCGGCCGACTTCCAATTCGAGCAATTTCCCTTCGATCATCCGCTCTACATTTTGTACTCCTCCGGGACGACAGGCCTGCCCAAGTGCATTGTCCACACGGCCGGCGGCATCTTGATTCAACATCAGAAGGAACACGTGCTGCACTGTGACCTGGGGCGCGACGATGTGTTGTTCTATTTCACCACCTGCGGCTGGATGATGTGGAACTGGCTGATGAGCGGCCTGGCGGTCGGCTGCACGGTGGTGCTCTTCGATGGATCGCCTCTGTCGCCGTCGGCCGACGTTCTGTTCGACATGTGCGACCAGGAAGGTATCACCGTCTTCGGCACCAGTCCGCGGTTTTTGACGGGGATCGCCAAGCTCGGTCGCGAGCCGAAGAAGTCCCATAACCTGGGGTCGTTGCGCACGATCCTTTCGACCGGTTCGCCGCTCAACGGTGACGGCTTCGACTACGTCTACTCGAAGGTCAAATCCGATGTGTGTTTGGCGAATATCTCCGGCGGGACGGACCTGTGTTCCTGTTTCGCGCTGGGGAACCCGCTAGCTCCGGTCTATCGCGGCGAACTGCAGACACGCGGCCTGGGCATGCACGTGCTGGTTTACGACGCCAACGGCCGGTCCCTGGTCCAAGAAAAAGGCGAGTTGGTCTGTGCCGCGCCCTTCCCCTCCGTGCCGCTCGGTTTCTGGAAGGACCCGACTGGAGCGGAATTTTTGGGAGCGTATTTCAAGCGATTTCCAGGAGTGTGGCATCACGGAGACTATGCGGAAATCACCGAGCACGACGGCATGATCATCTACGGCCGCAGCGACGCCGTCCTCAATCCGGGGGGCGTGCGCATCGGCACCGCCGAGATTTATCGACAGGTCGAGCAGATTCCGGAAGTGATTGAGAGCATCGTCGTCGGCCAGGATTGGCAGGGGGACGTGCGCGTGGTGCTGTTCGTGAAGCTTCGCGAAAAATGCACGCTCGACGAATCGCTCAAACACCGGATCAGGGACCAAGTTCGCAAGAACGCCAGTCCGCGGCACGTTCCCGCGAAAATCGTCGCCGTCGCCGATATCCCGCACACCCGCAGCGGCAAAATCGTCGAGCTGGCCGTACGCGACTGCATTCACGGCCGGCGGCCGAAGAACATCCAGGCCCTCGCCAATCCTGAGGCTCTGTCGCACTTCGAGAACCTGGCCGAGCTGCGGACCTGACGGTTTGCTTAGAGCCCGGCGTCCTACAGCACGGCTTCCTACAATACGGGCGCAAAGAGCCGCCAGATGTTCTCGAACACCACGTGCCGTTCTGGGCGTTCCTGCCATTCGTCGAGCAGAATTTGCGTCGATCGACCGACGTCCTGCTGGAACTGCTCCTCGAGTTGTTTGGCGATCGTTTCATCGTAAACGGCGACGCCGACCTCGAAATTCAAAAACAGGCTCCGCGTGTCGAAATTCGCCGTGCCGACGAGCGACCACTCTCCGTCGACGGTGATGGTTTTCGCATGCATCAAGCCGTGCTGATACTCGTAGATTTCGACCCCCGCTCGCAGCAACGATTCGTAATACGAGCGGCCGGCCGCCAGCGTCCAGAAATACGTGCTCTTGCCCGAAAGGACGAGCCGCACGCGAACACCCTGCCGGGCGGCCGTCTCCAGCGCGGTGACCAGCGATTCGGGCGGAACGAAATACGACGCCGTGAGCAGGATCTGCTTTCGCGCGTCCGAGATGGCGGCAAACAGCACCGAATGAAACGTGCTCAAATCGCCGATCGGCTCGCCGACCAGAACCTGCGAGACCGTGTTGCCGCAGTCCTCGGGCTCAGGAAACACTTCGGCAAGCGATAGTTCTTCGTTCGTCGCAAACAGCCAATCCTCGACGAAGACCTGCTGCAGTTGCAGCACCGAAGGTCCGTGCAGCCGCAGATGCGTATCGCGCCAAAAGCCAACCAGCGGACTCTTGCCGAGGTACTCGTCGCCGATATTCATGCCTCCCGTGAAACCGATGCGTCCGTCGACCACGAGAATTTTGCGATGGCTCCGCAAGTTCACCGACCAGCGATGCATGAAGGTTCGTCCCGGCAGGAACGAGGCGACGAGAATCCCGGCCTTCCGCATCGGCCGCAGAAATTTCCGGCCCAAGGAGATCGAGCCGATGCCATCGTAAAGAAAGCGAACGGCCACCCCCGCCCGGGCCTTCTCGATCAGCATGTCCCGCAGGCGGGTGCCCGTGCGATCGGGTTTCCAAATGTAGTATTCGAGATGCAGGGTCTCCTTGGCCCCTTCAATCGCTTCCTCGATCAACGCCATCGTGTGCGAGGCGTCGTCCAGCACCTCGATGCGATTGCCTCGCGTTGCCGGCATCAGATTAATTTGCGTCGCCATCCGCAGAAGCCCGTTCTGCAACGGCTCGCGCGTATTGGGCGGCGCGGCCTCGAATTGTGCCAACTGCGGCAGGTTGGGACCAAGCACGCGCCGCGTCTGGCGTTTCATACCGACCGCCTTGCGTTCGACGCGATTGATCCCGAACACAAGGAACAAAAGCCCTCCCAGCACGGGCAGCGCGATGATCAACAGGATCCAGGCGATCGAAGAGGTGGGCTCGCGGCTTTTGAGCAACAGCACCCAACGAATGAGATACAGCGAAAGCACATAAGCCAGCGCCGCGGCCCAAAACAGATACGTCATCAAAGGCGTCCACTCCCGAGGCCATCATACCGGCGGCAGAAGAGACCGCCATCAATGGTGGCCTGCGCCACGAGGCCAGAGGGCCTCAACTCGAATTGTGCTAATCCGCCTCATTTCACGAAGACGGCAATGCGGCCATTCGGGCCGACTGCCCAGCCTTCGCCTGTCGCCGTGAAAGCCACGCTGTTATAATTTCCGCGGTCGAGCACTCTCCAAGTTTGGCCATCATCCCGCGAGTCGTCCGAGCCCGACGTGCCGACGGCGACCCAGCGATCACCCGTCCAGGCCACGCATGAGCGGTAACCAAACGGCCGGCCGAGAAGTTTCCACGTCTTGCCGCCGTCCGCCGTGAACGCCGCGTTCGCGCCCGGTTCGCGAGGTTTGCGATAGTCGCCCCCCACAATCAGCCCGTGCTCGCGATCGCGAAAGGCGATCGAAAACACGCCGGCCGACTCGCTCCCGGCCACGATTGGCGTCTCGCTGACTGTCCAATGTCGACCGCGATCGATCGAATGAAAAACCCGCGCTGAACGTGCTCCCCCCGTGCAAAACCAGGCGTCGCGGTCGTCATGGGTGACGAGACAAGTGCCGCTTGCCGCAAATGCTCCCTCTTTCGGCAATGCCGCGGGTAAGCTGCCGGCGGCGAGGCGTTGCCACTTCGCCCCGCCGTCGTCAGTTGCCAGCAATTGGAATTGGCCACGCACGGGATCGCCAAACGTCAGGCCATGGGATTGGTCCCAGAAAGCGAACGCATCGTAGAACGCGTCGGGATCAGAATTCTTGAACTGCAACGTCCATGTTCGGCCACCGTCAGCGGTGTGGTAGATGCGCGACTTCTCGCCCGCGCCAATGCTCAAGAGGTAGGCCGACGACTCGCCGAAGGCCTCGACATCGCGGAAGTCGAGCGCCGCCGCCCCGGGCACAGTGCCCGCCCTCCAGGTCATTCCGCCATCCACCGTGCGTCCGTACGTCCCCTTGGTGCCGCTGACCCAGACGACCTTCGGACTAACGACCGACAGGCCGCGTAGATTCGCATCGGAATGGAACGTCTGCGTTCGCCATTGGCCATTCGCGATGACAGGACCGAGCAACACAAGCAGCGCCGCGCAAAACAAATTCAAGTGCGAATTCCTCCCCGCGGAAGGCCCGAGTTCCCGGGCCGATCAAGCACAACACTTGTGCAAGTGCCGAGGATAATCGCTGAAGTCGAGGATTTGCACGAAACGGCTGGGCGTTTTCACGCGCCGATCGACTTTCCGACTCGTTCAAGTTCTGTTCGCAAGTGAGTTGCACTTTCGGGGCGGTCTTCGGGCCGGACCGCAAGCATCCGCAGCACCAGGCCTTCGAATTGTGAGGGGATGGCAAGGTGGGATCTCGTGGGTGGCTCCGGGGCGCCCGTCATCACTCGGCGGATGATCTCAGCCGCCGTTCCGCCTTCGAATGGGGGCTTGCCGGTCAGAACCGCGTAAAGAGTCGCTCCGAGACCATAGACATCCGCTCGCGAATCGATGGGCTGCTCACCGGAAAGCTGCTCGGGACTGAGGTACCGTAAATCGCCGACAACTTCGCCGGCCCGCGTGATCCGCTCATTACCCGTATGGTCCAAGGCCTTGGCGAGCATCAGGTCGCCCAGCTTGACGCAACGATCTTTCGCACGAATCAGGATGTTGCTGGGGCCGATATTGCGATGCACAATGTTGGAGTCGTGGGCAAATTCCAGCGCCTCGGCAACACCGCTGGCAATGTGCCAGGCGTTTCGCCAGTCGAGCATTCCGGCAACGCCGATACGGCGAATCATCTGCGAGACACTCTCGCCTTCGACAAACTCGCTGGCGGTAAAACACAGTCCGCGGGTTCGCCCGGCGGCATAGGCGCGAACAATATTTTCGTGCTCAAGCGAGATTGTCGTGCGCATCGCTCGCAAAAAACGGCGGGCACCGCGCGAATCCTGGAAAAAATCGGGGCGAAAAACCTTGAGGGCGATCGGCCGATCGGCGTGTCGCAAGTCCAGGGCTTTGAATATGAACCCGCTTCGTGGCCGTGCGATCACCGACTCGACCTGGTACTGCAGGAATTTTTTCCCGACGAGGCTTTCTAAATCGAATTGGCGAAGAGGTGGTCGGGCGTGATTCGGCGATTCGGCCGATTGTCCACGGACCGGAATTGGCAGCTGTTCCGGCCTATGGCCGTTTCTGCGGCGGCGGCGACCGGAAAGCCGATCGAGAATTCGCCGCCGAATCGGCGCGAGAGTGGTGACGAGCGGGGAATCGGTCTCCAATCGGAGTTGCGTATCGCCGATCTCCACGCGGTCGCCGGGTGAGAGCTCCCGACTATCGGTCGGGATGCCGTTCACCAGCGTTCCCCAGCGGCTGCCGGCGTCTTCAAGGTAAATGTGTCCGTCGAGCAGCGTCACGCGGGCGTGAACGCGGGAAACGCTCGGATCGCTGAGACGAAGATCGCAATCCTCGCCGCGCCCGATCACCAGGACGACGTGGTCAGTCAGCGGGCGGCGCGGCCCGGGGTTTGGCCCGCTCACAATATTCAGGAAGTAATTCATGGCGACTTTTTCGTGTTCTTGCCGGCGGCCGGACCCTTGGCTATGCGGGCGAAGTTGGATTCTACTACTTCATTTCCCGGCCGGCGGCCGCGTTCAAGCGGTTGCGAATCCATTCCTCTCGGCTCATTCCCGCTGCCCGTGCCGCTGCGTCGTACGAGTCCAGCTCCGTCAGATCGACGCTGAATTGAACTCGGGGACGGCCCGAAGTGACTGGGGCCGCAACATCCGCCGCCACTGGGACTGCCACCCCATCTCCGGCCGTGACCACGCCGGGTGTTCCGTCGGACGCTACAGCGCCTCCAACAACCGTACCGTCCACCCATTCGTGGTCCCAGTGATCATGGTGGTCGTGATGATGATGGTCGTGTTCGTGATGACGGTCATGATCGTGTTTAGGATGGGCAGCGGCCATCTTGTTGGCGTCGTGCCGTGCCGGCTTTGAGTCATGTTTCGGAGCCGGTTTCGCAGCCGGCTTGGGGGCGGGTTTCGGAGCCGGCTTGGGAGTTCCGTGTTGGGCGTTGGGTGGATGGGGCGCGGGATGTGAAGCGGCCGGATGTGTGCCGCCTCCGTGGGAAGCGTGCCCATGACCGCAAAAACCCGCCGAACTGCAAACCAAGGCATAGGCCACCAGCGGCGTCACATAAAAGGCCGGCATCCAAATTTTCACGTTTGCGGCTCCCCTGTCTTGGAAGGATTTTTTTCTCCCGGAATCAGAAGCCCGAGCAGCGTGCCCGCGGGTGTGACTTTTTTTGCTAGTTACCGTCAGATTCGGTCGCCACCGATTCCTCAATGCCCGTGGAAGCCGGTCGGCGCAGGGGAGAGGACGGCATTTGGACCGTGTTCCGAGATCCGCGGCAGACCGTGGGCCCGTTTTCCGGGAGGACGGCCACTTCCGGTTCAACGTTGAAAAACGTCTCGTAGTACCAGGGCGTAGCCTCGTTGGAGGCCACTGATCCGTCCCAAACGCTCCAAGGACCGGCGTACCAGGTTCCGTTATTCCAATAGCCGTTATTCCAATGCCCGTGGTGGTGATGGTGCCAAAAGTGGTTTTGTTGGGCGAAACCGTGGTTCGGCACAGAGTGCTGGCCGGCCAGATGAGAATGACTCGGCCGGCTCGGCCCGACCAGTTTTGGAGCGGTGTGATGCGGCGCGGAATGGTGCGGTGCGGAGTGATGGGGAGCCGCATGATGGGCCGTGCCGTGATGGCTGCCGCTTGAGTGGTGGCTCGAATGATGCCCCCCCGAGTGATGGCCGCCCGAATGGTGCCCGCCGTGGGCAAAAGCGGCTGATCCCGCGAAAAACGTCAGACCAAAAACCGCCGCCGATCCGAGCATGTGCCGCTGTTTCATTTCCGGGCTCCCCTTGGTTGAACGGGCTCAAACCAACAAGCCCGGGAGTAAAAAGGGGGAGTGTGGAAATCGCCTCAAGTCGGCAGAAATCTGAGTTGCTCGCGGCCCCAATCGAGTTGATTCAAAACCGCGCCCACAAACGGATTTTCCAAAGCCGACTTTTTTGGCTTTTTTGGGCGCTCCCAGGGCCTCTGCTGATACGCCCAAAAAATTGTCATTTGGATACACCGTGTCCGTTCTGCGTCAGTTTCTCCCAGATAAGACCAGAAATATGAACATATGAACATATACAAGCCTCGCCGTGAGCGGGTCTTCTCCTCCGCTCCACCGATTTCTAGCTGTCTGCCCCCATCCCGTGACCCGGCTAAAACTTTTATCCCCCGATGGACCCGGGACAGTGGCAATCCAACCCTGTTCTGGCGCCAACCGGGGTGAGCCTGCAAACGTCCAAAAACGGGCAGACGAATTTCTGAATCCGCCCCGTCATCAGCCAAGCGTTGAGTGAGGGTCGATTCGATGAAGTTGTTTCCGCTCGGTATCACGGCGATCGTCGGTATTACGATCGTCTGTGCAGCCAGTTGCATGTTGGCCCCCGCTCGGGCCGCCGACAGTCCGTGTGCGATCTCCGGCCGCGTGCTCGATGGCGGAAAGCCCGTCGCGGGAGCCAAAGTCGTTCTCTATGAGTATTTGCAGGACCGACTCTGCGTCGGCCCGCTCAAGTCGATCACGACCTCCGCCGACGGCACTTATCGTTTCGACGGCTTGAAAAGCACCGCATACCTGCTGAAAGCCACCCCGCCGAACACAGTCCCGAACCAAGTTCCGAACTCCGTGCCGAACTCAATACAGGACTCCGCGCCGGGCTTACGCCTGCAAAACCTCGAAGCCGGACAGAAGGCAACGATCGACATCGCGTTGCGAAGAGCCGCCCGGCTCACGCTCCGGGTCCACGGTCCGGACGGAAAACCGCTCGCCGGCGCGACCTTTCGCGAAATCACGATGCAAGGCGCCAACGGCCGAGTCTGGCTGCACGAGAACGTGTTCAAAATGATCGAACTCGAGCCGGCGCCCAGCGACAAAGCGGGCCTGTTGCGCCTGCCGCCGCTGCCCGGGGGCGACCTCGCCACGGGGATCTTGATCGATCATCCCGACTTCGCACCGATCCAGCTCAAAGACGTGCGCCTCTCGGACGCCACCATCGCCGCGTCGATGGCACCCGGTGTCAAATTGGCGTTCCACTTCCATCCGCCCCGATCGATCTCGAAGGTCTACGTCGACCTGCGTCACGAGCCGTTCGATCATCCCTCGACGATCTTCAAGTGGTTTTCGGTGCCGCCTGATGGAGTTGTGACTTTGACGGTCGAGCCGGGCCCCCACTACCAGTCTCTCGTGCTCACGCACGCCGATTATCTCATCTCGCCAAAGTTGGAAATGGACTACAGCCACTGGAGAGACTTCGTCGAATTTTCCGGCCGGCAGCAAGCCGTTAATTTCTTTCTGCACGCCAAGGTGACTGTCCGCGGCCGCGTCGTTTCCGGCCTGACGGGCAACCCCGTTGACGATACGGTGATCACGGCGGATATTCCGAATGATTCGACCGATCGCAACAAGAGCATCCGGCGGAAGTGGCTGCACGCCGACCGCACCGATACGAATTCCAAGGGCGAATTCCGACTCAAAGTCGCCGCCGGAAAATTCCACGTCACCCTGCAGCAAAAGCACCTGACCAGTCCGCTCGACAATGTCGAGCTCGAGGCGGCCGCGGACGGTTCGACGGTCGTTCCCGACATTCGCGCGTTTCTTGCTCCCACGCTCATCGGACGCGTCTTGCGCCGGACGGTACCCCCGCCGCGCACACGATTGTCCGCTTTCGCGGCCGTCGGTTGGCGGGCGTGGAACCGGTGTTGACCGACAGCCAGGGACATTTCGAACTGCAGAGTCCGTTCATCCCGCATGACGCCGAATCCGGCCGCAATCTGTACGAGCACCCTGTGGTAGCGTTCGACGCGTATGAGCCGCTTGCTGCGCGGGTCGACGTGCGGCTCGACCAGCCGCAGACGTTTACCAACATCACGCTGCAGTTACATCAGGAGCGGTACGAAGACGAGCTTCGCGATATTGGCGGCGACTTGTCGCTCTGGGGCCGGCGCGACCCGTCGGATCTCGAAGGCGCTCGCGAGCTGCGTGCCTTGGCCAAAGCAGACCTTCGCGGACAGCGACCGCCGGAATTGACCGGCGCCCGCTGGCTGAATGTGCCAGACCCAAAATCGACGACGCTCTTGGGCAGCTTTGCGGGTAAATACGTGCTGCTCGATTCTTGGGCCGTGTGGTGCGGCCCCTGTCTGGCCGAATATCCGTCGCTAAAATTGGCGCAGCACGTGTATGGCGACCGGCTCACTGTGGTCGCCATCCACGGAAATACCGTCCCCCCCGCGCTCGTTGCCGAGCACGCCAAAGAACAAAAGCTCACATTCCCGATCGCCATCGACCTGCCGGACAACCGCCTGGTCCAAACCTACACGAAGCTGGGACTCTTCGGCGGCGGCTATCCGAGTCACGTCTTGCTGTCGCCGGAAGGGAAAATCCTCGATTACGACGCGGCCGAGACCGGCCCGGCGGACCTGCGCCGCTTCAAGCTGGAGATAATCCGCGCGTTCCTCGGGAAGGAGCGGGCGAAGGAGGAAGGCCGAAGGACGGGGCAGAGGGATGAAGGCGGAAGGATGAAGGATGAGCAAAAATAAAGGCGGCCGCAGGCGGCGACTCGGATTCATTTCCTCCATTTCTTGTTCCCAAGCCGAGCTTAAGGCCGTCCGGGAATTTGAATACTTGATTCTGCACCGGCCTCGCTGACGCGTCGGGTTAGTGGAGTGAGTCTTACCAATCAAGTTGTTGGATCACGAACACGAATTTTTGAAGGCGTCTTATCTCAGGCGCGGCATTCACCTTGAGCACTACGAAGTGCGCCGGGCAAATCTGCACGATCTCTGCGAAGAATTCAGGGCGCACTTCGGACGGTCTGACACAGACGGAGAAATTTACCACTACATGAGGACCAAGCGGAAAATCAACAAGGGGAGAAAGAACCGCTGGCCAACGATGGGCGACGTGGGCGAGCCGAAAATCGAATTGCCAGAACTCGGCGCGGAACACCAGGAAGTCCTTGTCGATTTATACTACGAGCACCTTGCGCACCTTGGGGATGGCACAGATAACCTCGCGTACGAGGTGGAAACGACCGCAATGATTGAAACGGAGTTCGAGCACCGGACAATGCGCAACATTCCGGGGCCGATGCTCGTTGGCCTGCTGACTGACCTCAGAAAAAGAGGCCTGTTGCCACTCGTCGACAGACAGCCGAAACCAGAGGGCGGATTCGACGATATAAACCGCGTTCGCGCCTGACCTGTCCAGCGAGATCACAAGTGAGGCCGGGAACGCGGTCAGACCGGTAGATCGCGTCGTCAGTGTTTCCAAAGCGCGGCGCTTCGAGGTCCAAACTCGACGTCCCGGCCGCTTTTTCTAATCGTACAGACCTCCTCCACCATTCGCTAGAATGACGGCATGAGCGACGGGACACAAAGCCGGTGGAAAAAGTGGTACGGCCTGAGACCACAATTCGTCAAGTGGGCATTGGGTGCGGTGGTGTGTGGCTTGTTGCTGTGGCTCAAGGCGCCCTTCTCGTACTGGATCGTAGCCTCGCTTGCGATCTGGGTTATCGACTTGAGTGCTAAGCGCTGGCTTTTCCGACCGCAAGCGCGATCCAATGAACCAGCCAAACTCAAACCCAATCGACTGATGACCGGAGCAATATGCGCAGTTCTTGGCGCGGCCGCTGGTATCGGTGTCGGGATCCTCATGCAGTCGAGCGCGAGCACGTTACTGTGGCTCGCCATCCTTCTTGGTTCATTCGGACTGATTTTCGGACTGGTGTTCAAGATGACGACAATCGGCTGACGTGAACTTCCGTGCCAATCCCCGAAATTCGCTTTTCAAACGGCGACACCACCTAACTTCGTGGGCGGCAAGCAGCCAACTTTGGCTATCCTCTCAATATCGGACCTGTCCGGTTTTCCGGTTCCAAATCTTCACCGATCTTTCCCGCTGAGGAATGGCGACGCTGAATCCGTTCGGAAATTAAGTGACTTCGTTGATCGTGGCCGACATACTGTCAGCTCAGAAAAG
The DNA here is from genome assembly GCA_963752185.1 of uncultured Planctomycetaceae bacterium. Classification (GTDB taxonomy): domain Bacteria; phylum Planctomycetota; class Planctomycetia; order Planctomycetales; family Planctomycetaceae; genus DASPSM01. The sequence goes on from CAVVXK010000002.1 coordinate 1,325,691, forward strand.
TCAGGCCGCGGGCACGCACCGCACATCCATTGCCGTGTTCAAGCACTGACGTCGCATTCAAGCGTGAGGGGCGACAACCATGGGTCAACAGTCTCGCAAGACGGCAATCGCGCCGTGGGAGGCATTGGGTTTTGTAAAGCAGGATCTCAAAGCAAGGGCAAAGGAAGTCATCGCGGGCTTCGACGCCTTTAAACTTTGGGGCTGCTCTCCTCCGCCTGTCGATTCGCCTCATGAGGTGGAACACTGGACATTCGGAGTCCACCTGGAGGCATCGATGCTCTTTGCAATGGGGGCCCTCGGCTACACGATCGACCACCCGGTGCTGCAGGATTGGCGCGAGGCGGGTCGGCAGCTTGTTGCGGCTGTCTCGTACTACCTTTTCGGTCCCTGGAAGGAGATGTTTCGTGCGCAGCCTAAAGTGGCCAATCCGTTTGTCGAGCAGGCACCGCGCACTCTTAGGTGGATCGACTATTACCGCGAAGCATTGCCGATCGCGTTGTCGTTAAACGACTGGACGTCTGCGGACCGCTTGCTGGAGTTTCCGGGGCCCGACTTGCGCCTGGACGACGGGTTTAATCACCGCACTGCCGAAGACAATGCCTATCACATCTGGCTGGCCCTGCGGCTGCGTGGCGAATCGGGTTCCGAAGTTGACGCCCGCCGCGATTTGATCGCCAGGCGTTCCCGACCACGACCGAAATTGCTCGCCCTAGCCGCGGACGCCTTGTTCGCGGGGAAGCCTGAGCAATTCGCGAAGACGCTAACGGACTACCTGAAACACTACCAAGAGCGGGAGATTGACCTTCGGCGACGCCCCGGAGAGCGTCTCGTTCGGGACGGCATTTGCCTCGATGGGACAACTCTGTGGCATCTGGCCCGGCGGCGCGGGCTCGGCGAAATCCAGCTCCCTGAAGAATTGATGATCATGATCGCCCAGCCATCGCGATCCGACCACCAGCTCGCAAGTTTGTCGCCGCGCAGGCGGAAACCTGCAGTGCGAGCGAAACTCGAAGCCAAACCGACCTCTCCGACGCCCGCCTGGAAGGCACTCGGATTCAAAAAGCGAGATGTGGACCTAGGCACAGAGCTATTATCAACGTTTCAAGACTGGGGTTCTCAACCCAACCCCACGAAACAGGCGGATCGCTGGGAGCTTGCGGACAAATGGGTCTCTCGTGTTCACGTTCCTGGGACGATTACCTTTGAATTGGGAGCCCTGGGCTACACGATCAAACACCCGCTCTTGAAGGATTGGCGCGAGGCGGGTCGGCAGGCGGTCATTGCCGACTTGTACTATTTTTTCGGTCCCTGGAGGGAAAAGAAATTTCTTCACGATGGCGTCGTGATCAATCCCGAGCAGGCGCGGGCCAGGCTGAAATGGATGGGCCGTTACCGCGAATCGCTGTCGATCGCCGTGGCGTTAAGTGACTGGAAGTCCGCGGACCGCTTGCTCGAATATCCAGGGCCGGACGTAAAGGTTGGCCAAGTCGCTCCCGAAGGCTTTGCCTACCAGATTTGGCTGGCCATGCGGCATCGCGGTGAATCGGGTTCCGAAGTCGACTCCCGCCGCGATTTGATCGCGCGATGTTCGCAACAACGACCAAAATTGCTAGCTCGCGCCGCCGACGCCTTGTTCGCCGGGGAGCCCGAACAATTGGCGAAGACGCTTGCGGACTATTTGAAATGCTACCGGCAGGAGCTTGAGCGAGACCGAGATGAGCATGTCGTCGTTGAGGGAATTTCCCTTGATGGGACGGTTCTATGGCATCTGGCCCGGCGGCGCGGCCTCGGCGAAATCAAACTGCCTGAAGAACTGATGATCATGATCGCGCGACCTTGATGAGCGACGATTGCTGGCGGCCCGAGAAACGCCGAGAGTTTCCAAGGATTCGTTCCGGGGGGAGTCGCACGTGAGCATGTCATTCCGCGGCTACTGCATCAAACTCAGCGATCTGCGATCGCTGCTGAAAGATCCGCCGGCGGACCTGGTCGACGAACTCCGCGAGCGATTCCCCTCTGCACTGGGCGACCTGCCTTCGGGACCGTCCGGGGGCCAGGCGGTGATCGCGTATTTCAAGTCCGACAGCGAAGGCAGCCTGCTAGAAATGATCAGCATGGTCCGGGGAGTGCGGATCGAGTCCGTATTCTTCGAGGAGATAAAGATCCTTGGGCTTTACGAGGCGCTAGGGGCCGGGATGGGGGGCGGTGTGTGCGAACAGCTCAAGGCGCCGCGTCTGCCGATCCCGCTGCCAACGCGGCCGGATGACGGTGGCCAGCCCTGGATCAGCTACCTGACTCTCAAGGAAATTGAGGAAGGGCTGGCCCAGCCTGACCGAGAAGACGCCGACCTAGACAATGAGATCCTCGATATGAGGGATGAATTGCGCGTCTGGTTGGAAACCGCGCGAGAACACGGTGCCGACTTAATTGTTTTCGGCGAATGAGACCGCGTCCGATGGCCCTTTGCGGCAAAACGGATGCATGCCGATTCGATTTGCATCGCTGGTCCGTGAAGTCCCGTAGGGCAGGCTCTGCCTGCCGATTCTTCGCGTTGCCATCGAAATCAAATCGGCATGCACAGCATGCCCTACGAGAATTTGTTTGGATCAAACGACTTCCGATCCGCAGGCGGAGCCTGCCCTGCGGGGATTGCGGTAGAATGCCGCGATGCCCAATTATCGGCGAGCCTACGTGCCGGGCGGGTCGTTCTTTTTTACGTTGGTGTCGGGCTGAAGAAAGGGGACGCAGCTCTTTTCGAAGAAGCCCTTCTGAAAAAGAGCTGCGTCCCCGTTGATTTCCTCACTCTCTCTGCTTGGGAACACACTTTCCCGAAGTTCGGCTTCGAAGGGACCGAATTGGGCGCTGAGTGCCGCAGTGCGAAGCGGAGCTTCGCGGGAAGGGCATTCCCAAGCGGAGCTTTGGAACGAGAAAAGCGGAAAGCAATCGTGGAATTGCCTGTTGCCGGACGGTCACTACGTGTTAAACTTCATCATCAAGTTCAACTTGGAGGCACCATCGTGGAAAAGGTCTCCGTTCTCGAATTTCGTCGCGATGCTGTCGCCGTCATCCGCAAAGTCCGGCAAGGCAAGCGGCTCGTCATGACCTATCGCGGCCGGCCGGTGATGCGGCTGGAGCCGATTGTTGACGAGATTCCGTCGGCTGATGATCCGTTCTACAAGCTGGGCGACCTTGCCAGCTCGACCGCGGAGCCGTTGACGAATGAAGAAATCGACAAAATCGTCTACGGCTTGTAGCGCGCTTGTCGACACGAGCGGTTTCTACGCCCTGCTCGTGAAGCGCGATCCGAGGCATTCGCAAGCCACGAAACGCTTGGCGCAGGCGGCAGACGGCCGGCAACGCTTCGTCACCACCGATTACATCCTGAGCGAGACGGCGACTTTATTGAGGGCTCGTGGTCAGGGGCATCTCGCAAATGCACTGTTTCAAACCGTGTTCGACTCATCGGCCTGTCACGTCGAATGGATGGAGCCGGAGCGGTTCAAGGAAACGAGCGGGTTTTTCCTCAAACGTAACGACAAGCTCTGGTCCTTCACGGATTGTTTCAGTTTTGTCGTCATGCGCGAACTTGGGATTAAGGATGCCCTCACTACCGATGCGCACTTTCGTCAGGCCGGCTTCAACGCACTCTTGGTCTAAGCAAATGGGAGTCCCGTAGGGCAGGATCTGCCTGCCGATTCTTCGCGTTGCCATCGAAATCAAATCGGCGTGCACAGCATGCCCTACGAGAATTTGTTTGGATCAAACGAATTCCGCTCGGCGGTGCGGAGCATGCCCTATGGGGATTGCGGTAGAATGCCGCGATGCCAAACTATCGGCGAGCCTACGTGCCGGGCGGGTCGTTCTTTTTTACGTTGGTTTCGGACCGACGGGCGCCGATTTTTCGCGATCCACCAGGCCGGCCGCTGCTCGGGAGCATGATCCGGCGAGCGCAACTCAAATGGCCCGTCACAATCAATGCGATCGTGCTCTTGCCGGAGCACCTGCACGCGATCTGGTCCCTCCCCTCGGGCGACACCGGCTACTCGGCGCGGTGGGGATGGATCAAAAAGGAATTCACCAAGGAATGGCTTGCCCGCGGCGGACTGGAGCAACCGGTCAGCGCCGGTCGCGAGCATGAAGGCAGGCGCGGCGTTTGGCAACGGAGGTTTTGGGAACACACGCTCGAATCCGAGGACGACTTCGAGCGCCACTTCGACTACATCCATTACAACCCGGTCAAGCACCGACACGTGCGTTGCCCACGCGATTGGCCCTGGTCCAGCTTTCACCGCTGGGTGACCGCCGGGGTCTATCCAGCCGATTGGGCCTGCTGGAACCGCGGTCCGCTCAATTTCAGCGACATCGAGGATTCGGTCGGCGAGCCGACCGAGGAGTGCTAACCGGGGCGCATTTCCGTAGGGCATGCTGCGCATGCCGATTCGATTTGCATCGCTAGTCCGTGAAGCTTCGAAGCGGCATGCACAGCATGCCCTACGGGGGCTTGGCTCACGCGCCATCACCGGCCGGCATCGCACGCACACGTGAAACCAACGCCGCCTCTACTGGGTATCAATGACTGTATGTCCGCGTGCCGGCTGCCGGGGCTCGGCGCTTCGCCAGCCCCTCGGTCCGAGGTACTATGCATGCGTGTCGCCCAACGTTCGCCGAAGGAGAACGGCAGCTTGAAATGTGGGCCTTCCGGGCGGCTTCCTGTGGTGTGGCACACGCGCGGCGCAGGGCGTGGATTGCCGAGGATCAGCGCACGGCGGTCTCTTGCTGAGACAGGTCCGGAACCGAACGCCGAAGTCAATCACAAGGTGATTTTTTTTTGTTCCCAAGCTCCGCTTGGGAACACATCCCGCGCGCCGGGACTCTGCTTCGAGGGGACCCGAATCGGGCGCTGAGTGCGGCAGTGCGAAGCGGGAGCTTCGCGGGAAGGGCATTCCCAAGCGGAGCTTGGGAACGAGGAAAGCGGAACGCTAGAAAGCTGGCGGAGATGCACAGGTGGTTGCTGGCAATCTGCATCGTGGCCGTACCTTGCAAGCCGGCCGTTTCTGATACGCCGGCCATTTCGCGAAATATCGATCGGCAGATCGCGCGGCGACTCGATGCCGAGCACGTCAAACCGGCTGCGTCAGCCGACGATGCTGAGCTGTTGCGGCGAGTCAGTCTGGACTTGATCGGACGCATTCCAACCACCGCCGAAGTCCGCGCATTCCTCGACGACAAGACTCCAGACAAACGGGCAAGACGGGTGGATGCGCTGCTTTCCGATCCGCAGCATGCACGGCACTTTGCTCGCGTGTGGCGGGCCGTGCTGTTGCCGGAGATTGAAACTGACCCGTTATTGGCGACTCTTGAGCAGGGATTCGAGGCTTGGCTGGCTGAGCGCCGTCAACACCATGCATCCTTCGATACGATCGTGCGCGAGCTGCTGACGGTCCCGATCCCCGCCCCGGATCAGCCTCCCGAGTACGTCATGCATGATTTCCGCAAACCCAATCCCATGGCGTTCATCGGCGCGAAGCAAGGCGATCCGGCGAGACTTGCGACCAGCTGTGCCCGGGTTTTCCTGGGCGTTCGTCTCGAGTGCGCAATGCCACGACCATCCGTTCGACCGGTGGACGCAGCGCCAGTTTTGGAGCCAGGCCGCGTTCTTCGCCGGGATCGAGAGGCGCGGACGGAGCCCGTTTGCCATGCTGTGGGAGGACGTCCGTCGCCGCTCGATCAAGCTCGCAGAGACGGACAAGATGGTGCCCGTGGCGCTGTTGGACGGTTCCGACGCTTCATTCGCGGAGCGAAAGCCGCCGCGGCAGAAACTTGCCGAATGGATGACAGACCGGCACAACCCCTTCTTCGCCAGGGCGGCCGTGAACCGAATCTGGGGCCAGCTCATGGGGCAAGGTCTGGTTGAACCGGTTGACGACATTCGCGAGTCGAATCCAGCGTCTCATCCCGAATTATTTCAAGAATTGTCTGAGGACTTTGCGGCCTCGGGCTTCGATTTGACGCGCCTCTATCGGGCGATCTGCCTCTCCGAGGCTTACCAGCGCACGAGCGAGAGGACCCAATCCGATCAGTCCCGCCCGGAATTGTTCGCCTCGATGTCGATCAAGCCGTTGTCTCAAGAGCAGTTCTACGACAGTTTCGCCGAGGCCGTGGGACGCCCGACGAGGGACAAGTCCAACCGCATCGACCGAAACCTAGCCCTGGCCGCCAATGAGCAGGGCAACCCTCCGAAGATGACCGTCACCGATGCCCTGGCATTGATGAACGGGGCGGCAGTGCACGAGGCCGTCTCGCCAACGAGCGCCCGGCTGCACAAGACGCTGGAGGCGTTTCCGAAGTCGGCCGACCGCCAGGTGGACGAACTCTATCTGGCGACGCTGAGCCGGTATCCGACCGGCGAGGAGAGGCGGATGATGGTCGAGCATTGTGCGTCGGCGAGCGCCGCCGACAGGATGCGTCGACTGGGCGACGTCTTCTGGGTTTTGCTCAACTCGGCCGAGTTTCGCTGGAACCACTGAAAGGGAGGGAGCCGTGAACCGGTCCTTACTCACGAGCCAGATCACGCGTCGCAGCGGGCTTGCTGCGACGCAGTTGTCGCGTCGCAAGTGGCTTGGTGCGACGCAGTTGTCGCGTCGCAAGTGGCTCGCTGCGACGACAGGCACCGTGTTGGGCAGTTCGCTCGGCGGCTGGCTCCGCGCTGGCCGCTGCGACGACGACCTCAGGCAGCCCCAAGCGATCCTGTCTTTTGCTCTGGATGAACGGCGGGCCGAGCCAGACCGATACCTTTGATTTAAAGCCGGGCCACGCGCACGGCGGGCCGTTCAAAGCCATCGCGACGCGCACGCCGGGCGTCTCGATCTCGGAACATCTGCCGCGGATCGCGACCTGGACGAACCGATTGGCCGTCGTCCGATCGATGTCGACGCGAGAGGGAGACCACGACCGGGCGAAAGTGAACCTGCGCACCGGTTATGCCCCGCAAGGATCGATCCAATTTCCCGTTCTTGGGTCGCTGGTGTCGAAGGAATTCGAGAAGACCGCCGGCGATTTGCCAAACTATGTGAGCATTCTGCCCGACCGAAGAACCGGCCAGGGACTATCGCCCGCGGGATTTTTGGGGGCAGATTATGCGCCGTTCTTGATCGGCGACGATCGCGAAGGAACAGACGAGGCGGGATCCCTGACGGTTGAGAATCTCGCTTTGCCCGCAGATGTCTCGAAGACGCAGGCCGGCGCTCGGCTCGCGCTTTTGCATCGGGCCGAACAAAACTTCCTCAAGCGGCGTGGTGGGGCGCCGGCAAGCGATTACCAGAGTGCCTATGCAAGGGCCGTTCAATTGATGAGTCCCTCCGCCAGCAATGTCTTTGACCTCTCCCAGGAACCGGCGGCCGTCAAGGAACGCTACGGTCGCTCGCACTTCGGCCGGGGATGCCTGCTGGCTCGCCGGATGCTCGAGCGGGACGTCCCGTTCGTCGAAGTCTCGTTGGGAGGCTGGGACACGCACGCCAACAACTTCGCGCGCGTGCGTCGCCTTTGCAGCGTGCTCGATGCCGGCTGGTCTGCGCTCTTGCAGGACTTGCACGAGCGAGACCTGCTGGACTCGACGCTTGTCGTCTGGATGGGAGAATTCGGACGCACTCCGCTGATCAACCAGCAACAAGGTCGCGATCACTATCCGAAGGCATGGAGCGTCGTCCTCGGCGGGGGCGGCATTCGCGGAGGCCAGGTCGCCGGTCGCACCAGCCGCGATGGGATGACCGTCGAAGATCGCCCGGTCTCCACTCCCGATCTCTTCGCGACAATTTGCCTGGCAATGGGGCTCGATCCGAGGAAGCAGAACCTGTCCAACGTCGGCCGGCCCATTCGCCTGGTCGACCCCGGCGCACGACCGATCGACGAGATCCTCAAGACATCATGAGGGTCGATCGCGAAGCGCCCGCGCTAACCATCGGCGTTTCCCTGCTCTGGAATACATCCTGATTCTGCGTAGGCGAAAAAAGGAAATTTGCTGACAGGCGGCGGGTTCGTTAAGCCCTCGGGATCAACGGGCGCTTGCTTCGACAGGCTTCAACTCATCGTTCGGTCGTGCCCCCAAGCAGCGATGATCAAAGCACGGCTGCGGGAATTCGTTTGTCGATCTGCACAGCCCCGTACGCTACAATCGGGCCTCCTTTCGTTTTCGTCAGCAAAACCTCTGTTATGCCATTGATCGCTGAAAGGTTCATCGTGATGAACGTCCGTGGTTCGATTGTTGCACTTTCCGCCGTCGCCTTGAGTTTGGTGTTCGAGGGCACGCCGGCCGCATATGGTCAATTCAGTGACTTGCTTCCCCGAATTCCGGGCTCGGCCAATGCTCTGGTCCTGATCGACGTGGACGCTTTCTATCGCAGCCCGATGGCTTTGCGTAAGGGATGGAAGGAGAAGTTCGCGACGAAATCGAGCGAACAGCCGATCATTCTGCCTCCCGAGGCGAATCGCTTCATTCTCGCGTCGCATCTCGATCCGCAGAACAACCTGCATTCCGATTGGGAGGTGGCCGTGATCGATCTGTCCGAGCCATTGTCGATGAGCTTGTTGGCCCGCGCCGAAGGGGGATACATCGACTCGATCGGCAGGACCCAAGTCGTCTGGACGCCGAGCCACGCGTATCTGATCGAACTGGACAAGCAACTGATGGGGATGGTCTACCCGGATGACCGGCAGGCCGTCTCGCATTGGGTGGATTGGATGAGAACGGGTAAGAACACACCCTTGTCGCCGTATTTGGAAAAGGCAGCCAAGCGTCTGCGGTCGGAGGGGCAAATCGTGTTGGCGCTCGATTTGACGAACGTGCTGCAGCCGCACCGCATCGACAAGGCCCTGAAGGAGACGAAGATTCTCGAAGGCCAGAAAGTGAGCCCGCGGGCGGTCGCGGAGGCCATTTCGAGCCTGCAGGGTGTCACGCTGACGATTCAGTTCGGAAGCGAAGCCCAGGCCGAGGTTCGGATCGACTTCGCGGAAAATATTCGCATGTTGAAACCGTTCGCCAAGGAACTCGTGCTGGCCGCCATGAATCGCGTCGGCGCGAGCGTTAATGATCCGGACCAGTGGTCCACCGAAGTCGAAGAGAATGCCATCATCCTCCGCGGCCAACTCTCCGAGGCCGGGTTGACGCGGCTCTCGGGCCTGTTGGAGCTGCCCACCTCCAAGTTCAGCACGCTCAAGGAGGAGACCAAGCAGACGCAGGATCCGGCCCGAGCGCAACTCGAGGCGTCGAAGCGCTACTTTAAGTCGCTGGAGAAACTGGTCACGAGCCTGCGCCAGGAGATGCGGACCAGCAACCTGTGGTTTGAAAAGACGGCCCGCAAAATCGACGGGTTGCCGATTCTGAATGTCGACGACGATCTGTTGGGGTTCGGTAGCTGGCTTTCCAAAAACCTGCGGCAAATGGCCGAAGGCCTGAGGGGCGTGGGACGCGAAGTGAACGTCGCCCAATCCTACGGACCCTACGTCGACGTTGGCTCGTACGGTGGCTACGGATACTACCGAAATAGCACGGGCGTGAATCTCGCACAGGGGGGCGCTCAGACGGGCAGCATCCGGACCGGCGGAATGCAGCAGATCGACAACGGTTTGGCCGACATGCGGCGAAAAATGACGCAGAAGTATCACGTCGAGTTCTAGGGAGGGGCTGCTCCCAGCAGGGATTGGGCGCTCGATTGAGACTTTGTGCGGTGTCTGTCGTTCGTGTCGGTCCGCATTCGCAACCGAGCGCGCTCAGGCTGATGGCTTGAAAGGGGACGCAGCAGCTGCGTCCCCTTTTATTTTCCGACAGGTCAGTCGTCCCGAGCTTTTCGTCAGAGGTTGCCTCCGTGAAATTTTCCAAATTCCCGAGCCGCCATGAGTGTAATGAGCAGTGCACCAAGCCCCAGGACAACTACGTGCCTCGTGTTACGCAACTCGAAGCGGCCGACGCAAGCTACGAGTAGGTATGCCACTACCAGGTTGAACATCCTTGCGGCGTGCCCCAATGTTCCTCTGCATTCCATTCGGGAAAGATTTCGCGACAAAATGTCGAACCGTGCGTCTGCGAATCGTCAATCATGAGGGACAGACGCAAAAAAACGACTTTGAGGAGAAAAAATGCAATTCGCGATATTGATTTACGAGTCGCCGGAGGCTTTCGCGTCACGCAAAAGCGACGACACCGACCCCTACACGGCCGCCTGGCGCGCCTACTACCAAGCTCTCGTCGAGGCGGGGATCTATGTCGGCGGTGACCCTTTGGAAGTGCCGGAGACGGCGACAACCGTGCGCCTGAGGGCTGGCAAGCGGGGTGTCCAGGACGGTCCCTATGCGGACACAAAGGAGCAGCTCGGCGGATTCATCATCCTGGAGCTGGCGTCGCTGGATGCGGCTCTCGAATGGGCCGCTCGCTGTCCGGCGGCCGCGTACGGGGCTGTCGAAGTGCGTCCGCTTGCCCCAGAGACCAAGCTGCGAATCGTCGAATGAGCGGGACCGCTCAGGAAGCCGTTCGTCGTACGATCGAGCGTGTCGCCCGCGAATCGTATGGCCGGCTCGTCGCCAATCTCTCGGCGCGCACGGGGGACCTGGCGAGCGCTGAGGACGCCCTCGGCGACGCGCTGGTGTCGGCGCTCACGCATTGGCCGGCGGACGGCGTACCGCAAAATCCCGAGGCCTGGCTGATGACCGCGGCGCGCCATACGCTCATCGACGCCATGCGCCACCACCGCATCGTGCTGGCCGCCGCGCCCACCGTCGCGCTCCTTAACGAGGCTTCCGCCGAGGCGATTTCGGCAACCGAGTTTCCGGATGAACGCCTGAAAGTGCTCTTCGTCTGTGCGCACCCCGCAATCGATCCGGCCATGCACACGCCACTGATGCTGCAGACCGTTTTGGGCCTGGACGCGGCACGCATTGCCGCGGCCTTTCTCGTTTCACAGACGGCCATGCGTCAGCGCCTGGTTCGAGCCAAGACCAAGATTCGCCAGGGTGGGATTCGCTTTGAGATTCCGCAAACGCGCGATCTGCCGGAACGGCTGGATGCCGTGCTGGAGGCGATTTACGCCGCCTTCGGCATTGGTTGGGACGACATGGCCGGCTCCGACCAGCGAGGCCGCAGCCTCGCCGAAGAGGCGGTCTGGCTCGCCCGCGTGCTCCTGCAGCTGATGCCGAACAATGCCGAGGTTCAGGGCCTGTTGGCTCTTCTGTTGTATTGCGAAGCGCGCCGCGGCGCGCAGAAATTCCGCGGGGCAGTACATTCCGCTTTCCGAACAGGACCCTCGCCAATGGTCGGCTCCGCTGATCGCAGAGGCCGAACGTCATTTGGCCGCGGCCTTCGAAATGGGCCGCGTCGGACGGTTTCAGCTCGAAGCGGCCATCCAGTCGGTGCACGCCGAGCGGGCGCAAAGCGGCCGGATCGAATGGGCGGCGATCGTGCGGTTCTATGAGCAGTTGATCCGCATCGCATGGACGGTTGGAACGCGGACAGGCTACGCCGCGGCCGTTGCCGAGGCGATGGGACCTGAACAGGGTCTTGCGGTTCTGGACGGAATTGAATCGGAGGCTGTCACCGAATATCAGCCCTATTGGGCGGTCCGCGCGTACTTGCTGCAGTTGCTTGGAAAACGGCCGGAAGCAAAATCCGCATACGATCAGGCGATCGGACTGGCTCTGGATCCTGCGGTCAAGGAGTTCCTTTCGCAGAAGTGTGCTTAGGAGTGTGAGTCGACGTTGGAGGGTGCCACGTCCACGGCTTTGTGCCGCCCCTGCGTGGGCGTGCGGAGCCGATTGACATTCGAAGACAGGCCCACGCCGAGCCGTGGGGCGTGGCACACGGCGGACGGCAAATGGGTTAACGGCGTTGGACGGCTCGTCTCGTGGATCGTTCAAGTGATGAAAAACATTCTCGACGACGACCTGACACTGTTCGAGAGGAACGGTGCCGCCCCCTTACCGCCCACAAACGAAGGTGGGTATGTCGATCACGAGGGAGCGCGGATCGGGTACGCGAGCTATGGGCTTGGCCCCGCCGTCCTTTTGTTGCATGGCGGGCTCGGCCACCGCGGGAATTGGGGCTATCAAGTCCCGGCGCTTGTTGAGGGCGGCTATCGTGCGGTGTTGACCGATAGCCGCGGTCACGGTCGTAGCACCCGCGACGCGCGCCCGTTTTCCTACGAATTGATGGCATCCGACGCGCTCGCTGTGATGGACGGCCTGGATCTGGCAAGAGCCGCAGTGGTGGGCTGGAGCGACGGCGCTTGCTCGGGTTTGGCGCTTGCTGAGAAAGTTGCCGATCGTGTTGCCGGCGTTTTCTTCTTCGCCTGCAACGTCGATCCGTCGGGCCTCAAACCCTTTGAGATGACGCCAGCGACCCAACGCTGTTTCAATCGACACGCCCAGGATTACGCGCGGTTGTCGGCAACCCCCGAATGCTTCGACGAACTTGTCAAAGACCTGGCGCCCATGCAGCAAACTCAGCCGAACTACTCCGCGAGCGATCTGGCAAAGATCGCCGTGCCGGTCGCTGTCGTCTTGGGCGAACACGAGGAATTTATCGAGCGCGCGCATGCGCAGTCTCTCGCTCGCGCCCTTCCGCGATCGGAATTCGTGCAGTTGGACGGTGTCAGTCACTTCGCCCCGCTGCAAAGACCGGACCAATTCAATACAGCCGTCCTGGCGTTCCTCGGCAGAGTCCTGCCTTGAGCCCGAGTGGACCGCCGGATCTGAATGAGAGCGAACGATTTTTTGCGGCCTGTCGAAATGGGCCTTTCTCACTCACCATACGGATGGGGCGCTGGTGCATCTGGCGCAGCGCGACGTCGCGTTCGTCGCCGTTTCTCGCGCGCCCATTGACACGATCGAAGCGTTCAAGAAGCGGCTCGGATGGAAGTTCCATTGGGTCTCCTCCTACGGAAGCGATTTCAACTACGACTATCACGTCTCCTTCACGCCCGAGGAAATGGCCCAAGGCAAGGTGGACTACAACTACGATGGGACGAACTTTCCGAGCGCGGAAGCGCCCGGGATTAGCGTGTTCTACCGGGACAAGGAGGGCGGCATCTTCCACACGTATTCGGCTTTTGCCCGCGGCACCGAGAGCCAGGTCAACACCTACAACTATCTCGACCTCGTTCCGAAAGGCCGCGACGAGGAAGGACTCGCGTTCCCCATGTCGTGGGTCCGCCATCACGATCGCTACGAGAGCGGCGAGCTGGCCGATCAAGATCGGCCTTACTGGCCCGTGGAATCTCTCCTGCCGCGATGAAAGGTCGGGAAGCGGGGCGGGGCCCGGATGCGCGGGAAAAGGCCGGGAAGAGAGGGCGCCTGGCGGGGGAGCGGACGAATTGTACGGCCAAGGGGAGCATCGGCCCGCCGCCTCACGGCAGAGCCGTGATCCGGACATCGTCGATCATCGGGCCGCGGACGGGGTCGCGGTTTTCGAGGGTGTGGAACTCGATCGTCGTTTCTGCGGAGTTCGCCTCGAACTCGAAGGCGTGCGGATCCCAGCGAAGTTTGTCCCAGGTCGTTCCGGAGCCGTCGACTGTGAAGGTCTCGGTCGTGCCGGCCACGTCCACCGCGATGCGCTTCACCTTGAACTTTGCTTCGGGATTGCACGAGAGGGCAAACGTCACCCGGTACTTCTGCCCGGCGGTTGTCGTAAACGTCTGCTTGATGCCGCCGTAGCCGGGTGAGCCGTGCAGGTCGATGCTGCGTTGTCCGTCGGAGGCGCGGCTCAGTCCGTTGAGGTCGATCGTCGCCCGCGTCACGATCCAGCCGGTGATCACCTTCGATTCCGGATGCAACGTCATGAAATCGCCGAGCCCCGGCGGACCCTGCTCAAAGCTGCCATTCACCAACAAATTGTCGATTGACGCCGCCGCTTTAGTCGATCGCGACTTCGGCGCGGCTTCCCACTGGCCCGTCTGCAGCTCTCGCCACTCTTTGTCTCTGCCGGGAAAAATGATCAGCGCTTTGTGGTCCAATAAACGGATGCGAACGCCCACTTTCCCGCCGCGGCTGTGATCGATCATCTCGATGTATTCGGGCTTGCGCGACGTTTCCGCAAATTTGTGAACCCCCTCTCGGGGGACGGTTTCACGCCACGATCGACCGAGGCGGTTCTCGAATTGCGAGTGGGCTCCCTTCCACAAGTGGCGGCCGCCGGTTTGTGTCGGCTGTGCTGCTGCGGTCGTTGTGGCGGTCGTCGTCGCGAAAGGCGGCTGAGACCCGTCCGTGGGAATTTCGCAGACGACGCGAAAGCCGCAGTCGAACGCGCGGTGGTCGGACGTGGAATGCCAGCGCCGCGCCGCGGAAGGAACCTCGGTAAATGATCCGCCGCGTACGGCGTGCGATTTACCGGCCGCCGGGCCGGACGGATCGTCCTTCGGGCTCTTCGCGTAGTAATCGGTCGCGTACCAGTCGGAGCACCATTCCTTCACGTTGCCGATCGTGTCGAAGAGGCCGAAGTTGTTCGGGCGGAACATTCCGGCCGGGCTCGTGTAGAGAAAGCCGTCGCTACTCGGGACGACCTTCCACGCGGAAAACTTCTGGCCGGCGGTGGCGTCGGCAATATTACCGATCGTGGTGAGGGCCGCCTCGGTGTCGCCGCCATAGGCCGCCGTCGTCGTGCCGGCCCGACAGAAATACTCCCATTCGGCCTCGGTCGGCAGTCGGTAATGTCGGCCCTCCTGCCGCGAGAGCCAGGCACAAAATGCCTGCGCGTCGTCCCAGGAAATCTCGACGGCCGGATGGCTGGAGTCCTGCTTGAAACCCGCATCGCGGAACGTGAGGTTGCGGCTCGAATACCACTTCCGCGTCTTGGGAAGGTCCTCCATCCACCACGCTCCGCCGACCGTTTCGGCCTGTGTCTTGTACTTCGTGGCCGACGCGAATTTCGTGAATTCGCCCTTGGTGACTTCGTACGTTCCCACATAGATCGGGCGCGTGATGGCGACGTCGTGCTCTGGCTGTTCATCGGAGTTGCGGCTGCCCCCCATGCGGAATTCGCCGGGCGGAACGAGCCGCACATGCATGCCGATCGAATTCGTCGCCTCGACCGGCGCCTTGAGCCGCTCGGCCCACAACTGCTGAATGGCAATCGCCGCCGCCTCGTCGAATGGGGCGGCCAGGATGGCGGGAGCAGCCGGTTGAGTCATCCCGGTCGCAGGGGCGCGGATCGTCCGAGTTCGCGAACTTCGATCTTGCGGAACTCGACCTTCGTTTTCGAATCGTGAAGTTGCAGGGCGATGTGGCCCTGCTCGATTGGCCGCGCGTCGCGATAGTCGGCCGTCGTCTTGCCGTTCACTTTGACAATGATGCGGTCGGCCTCGACGATTAGTTCTTCGGTGAACCACTCGCCCGTCGGGACGAGCGCTTCCCTCACATGTACCACGGCGGCGCCGCGATCGGTGATATACAGGCTGCCCGTTTGCGTCGCGTCGCCGGGATAATCCAGGATTTGGGCCTCATAGCCCACGGGCCATTGCGGCGTCTTCTGCGGCCACCGCGGCCCGAACGTCGCCCGGCCGAAGACTCCGCTATTGCCGCCCTTGTTGATCTTCGCCTCCACGCGCACGTGGAAATCGCGGTAGTCGCCGCGGTCGGTGTAGACATGGCTTCGCGTGGGGCCGTCTCCGATGAGCGTGCCATTTTCGACGCGCCAGCCGCCGGGCTGCCTGTCGTGCATCTTCCAGCCCGAAAGATCGCGACCGTTGAAGAGGGGCACGAATTCCTGTGGCGCGGCGGCAGCGTTCTCAGCGGGCCGCGCGTCCGACGCAGACAACTCGCGGATCTCGATCTTGCGGAACTGCACGGACGGCTTGCCCAGATCCTGCATGAGCGCAATGCGTCCGGGGGGATATTGTTTTTTGACCCAATGGTTGTCCAATGCGATCTTGCCGTTGAACTTGACGATCGTGTGTCGCCCCTGGGCAAGCACGTCGATGGTGAACCACTGCCCCGGCTCAATCATGTTTTCAAAGTGCTTGAATCCCGTCTCCGTTGGGCGGTCCGGCCCGCTGCCTAGTCCGTAGACGCTTCCCGTGCGGGGCTGTTTCGGATCGTCGGGCTCGTGGAGGATGATTTTGTAGCCCGACGAGGGCATGCGGCTGTTCGCGTCGGGCGCGGGGATCTGCGTGCGAATGCACACGCTGCCGCTCTCGTTGCCCGTGAGCCGCGCTTCGACGTGCACCTCGAAGTCTTTGTAGTCGGGCCGGTCAGAATAAAGGCAATTCCACGGACCAGGGGCGCCGCCGACGAGCACGCCGTTCTCGACATGCCAGTCGCCCGGCTGGCTCGGGTCCTTCTGCCAGCCCGTCAAGTCGCGGCCGTTGAACAAGGAGACGAAACCGAGCGTCGGTGCGGCACTGCTTTCGGGCTCTTTGTCGACCGCGACGGCCGGCGGCTGTGGAGTCGACTGTGGCGGCTCGGGCGTGCTCGAAACCGGCGCGGTTTCGCGGACGACGCGGAATCCGATATTCGCGTAGCGGTGGGCCGGATTGACGTGGTCGCGCGACGCCGACGTCGTCGTCATTCCGCAATCGAAGCCGCCGCCGCGGGTCGCGCGCTGCGATCCTTCGGCCGCACCGGTCGGATCGGTCACCTCGGCTGCCGAATACGGCGCGCGGTACCAATCCTGGCACCATTCCCACACGTTGCCGTGCATGTCGCACAGTCCGAAGGCATTCGCGCGGTACGAGCCGACCGGGGCCGTGAACACGAAACCATCGGAAGGACGCACATCGGTGTCCTTGGCTGTATTCGACGGGTCGAAATGCCGGCGAAATGTCGCATCCAGACCGTTCCCCACCGAAAATACGTCATTCAAGTGAGAGCCCGAAATGAACGGGGTCAGGGTGCCGGCACGGCAGGCGTATTCCCATTCGGCCTCGGTCGGTAGCCGGTACGTTTGGCCCTCTTTCTCGCTCAGCCAGCGGCAAAATGCCGTCGCATCGTTCCAGGAGACGATGACGACCGGGTGCGCATCGGTCTGCTCGAAGCCGGGCTTTTGCCAACTGAGGTTGGCCTGCTCCGTCAAACTTCCCTTGTCGTTGATGCCGGCCGCTTTGCCGCCGTTCTTCTCCGCCTCGGTCACGTAGCCGGTGGCGGCGACGAACTTGGCGAACTCGCCCCGCGTGACTTCATAGGTTCCGATATAAAACGGATGCGAAATGTGCACTTTGTGCGACGGCTTTTGCTGGGCGTGTTGCTGCGGATCGGGACCGGTCGAGCCCATCATGAATGTGCCGGGCGGAATCAGACGCAGCTTCATGCCGATGTTGTTCGTCAACTCACCCGGCTGCTGCAGGTAGCCAGACCACTGTGCCAGCGCGGCGCGGGCCGCGTCGTCCGCAAACGGTGCAATCAGACCGGGGGGCATTGGTCGCGGCGGCGCAGGAGTCTTGCCCGGCCCCTTTTCGCGGCCGGCCTCGGCGATCCCCGACGAGCTGCCGTGAGCAGCGTTCGCGGGCTCGCCCGTTTTTGCCCCGCCGGATTTGTCCGAGGCCGCGATCAGCGCGAGCAGATCTCCATTCAGTTTGGCGACGAGGTTGCCGTCCACCACCGACACCGTGACGCGCGGCCGTGTTCGCTTTGTGATCGTGAACTTCTTGGTCCGCAATTCCATGCCGGCGTGCGTCACCTTGAGCTCCTGCTCACCCGCTTCAACCTCGATTGTGCTTTCATGCGGACCGGTGACGATCTCGAGCTTTTTGGCTACGTCCTTGACCGTAACGCTGATTCCGGGATCGGTCACATCAACGATGACGGCGGTCGTGCCGAGATAGTAAACAATCACGCCGTAGACGATGCCCGCGGCCGCCAGGCCGAAGGCCAGCGCGCTCCACGGGATCCAGCCCCCTTCGTTCCAGGGCCGCGTGAAGTGTTTCAGAAGCCGAATGCCGCCTGCGCCGTCCCCGGAGAAATTCTGTTGGACCTTGAGTGCGCGGTGGTGGCCCGGCTTGACCTTGAGGAGCTCGTCGGCCTTTTGGAGGGCCGTCGTACGGTCCTTGAAACGCACCGCTTCGTCGATCTCGACGACGAGGTAGGCGATTTCGTCCGCTTTCTCTGAGGCGGTCTGCAGGAGCTCTTTCAGCCCCGCCGTGCGTTTTTTGGCCGGGATGCGGTCGACGATCTTCACCACCTGGTCGTAGTCATGTCGCGCCAGGCATTTTGCGCCAACTCCTCAAGGGAAACGAGATCCTTCGCGGCGAGGCTCGCCAGCGGTGTCTGACCGGCGAGCGTCTTTTTCACCGCCGATTGCCGCGCCGTGGAAGCCAACACGTTTGGATCGGATGCGAGCGCCGCTTCGGCGGCCCTTCCGTCCGGTGCGGCGCCACTCGTTTGCTTGCCGCCCGGGTTGCGGAGGATGGCGGCAATTTCTTCGGCGACGGCGGCCAGCGACGCGAAACGTTTGGCCGAATCTTTGGCCAGCATCTTCTGGCACAGGGCCTCGATTCGCAGGTCGAGATCGGGACGCAGTTGGCTCGGCGGCGTCGGATTTTTCGTGATGATCTGCGCCATCACCGCGCTCAGCGAGCCGCGAAACGGCAGTTGTCCCGTCAGCAATTCGTAAAGGATCACACCGAGGCTGAACTGGTCCGAGGCGCGGCCGACCTTGTCGGGCTCGCCTTCGATCTGCTCGGGCGACATGTAGGCCGGCGTGCCGATGAGCATGCCGCTCTGCGTGATTCGCACGCTCTGCTCGCGTTCGAGTTTGCGCGAGGCCAAAGTCCATGATGATCGGCTCGTTCCGCTTGTCGACCATGATGTTGGCCGGCTTGAGGTCGCGATGCACGATGCCCCGCTCGTGCGCTTCCTCGAGCGCCTGTGCCAGCTTGCGGACGACGATCAGAATCTGCCGCTCGGGCTGCGGCTTGGCGCGAATGAACGCCGAAAGAGGATGACCATCGATAAAGGCCATCGAGATATAGTGCGTCCCCTCGATCTGCCCGACGTCGTGGACGGGGCAGATGTTCGGGTGCCGCAAATTGGCAGCGGCCCGCGCCTCGCGATAAAACCGCTCGAGCAGTTCGGGTGTCGGCTCCTGCTCGAAGTGCGGCGTCTTGAGGGCGACTTGCCGCTGGAGCTGCGAGTCTTCGGCCAGATAGACCATGCCCATCGCGCCCTTGCCGAGCGCCTTGATGATGCGGTAACGGCCGAACTGCTGCTTGAGGCCGCTCCCATCGGACGCTCGACGCACAGGGCGTTGCGGCGCGATCGTTTCCTGTCCGTGCACGGCGAACGATTGCGTTGACGTGCTTTCACGCTCGCTCGGCTGGGCCAGCTTGCGGAGCTGGTCCTCGGCATCGATGAACGAGCGCAACTCGTCCGCGATCTTGGGACGCTGGGCGAGAAACGCGTCGCGATCGACGGCATCGCCGCGATCGATTTGCTCCAGGTATTCCTGAAGGGCCGCCTGCAGCCCGTCGTCGGCAGGCTCGGGCCCAACGGACGGCGCCTTCGGCCCATCCGGCTCTGTCGGCCCCGAGTTGTCGACCGGTGGAGTCATCGCAGGTCGCTATTTCTTGGTCACTTCGATCACACGCACATTGTCAATCAAGGGTCCCGCGAATTGGTCGCGTTTGTCCAAGGTGTATAATTCCAACGTCGTTCTGTCCGCCACGGCGGTGAACTCTAAAGTCTTCGTGATCCAATCAAGGTTTTTCCACGATTTCCTCTTGGACTCGGCGGTGAATGTCATTTTCGTGCCAGCCGCGCTCGCGCCCATTTTTTTTACGCCGTGCTTGGCTTGAGGACTGACGGTAAGAGCAAATGTCACCCGGTAACGATGACCCTTCACAGTCTGGAATGTCTGCTCGATGCCGCCGTGCCCCGGTGAGCCGTGCAGATCGATCGCGTTTGCGCCATCGGAAGCTCCGTCCGTCTGGAGGTCGATCTGGCCTCGAGTCACTTTCCAACCGGGAATGGCCGTCGATCCTGGATTGTACGCTTTGAAATTGCCGGGCGAGGGGCCGTCCTCGAAGCTGCCATTCACCAGGATATTGTCCCCGGTGCTCGTTCGTGCCTGGGCGGCGTCGCTCGAGGCATCGAATTCCTGGATCTCGACGCGGCGGATCTCCGCCGGCGGATGGTTGTGACCCTGCTCGAAGGCGATGTAGGCACCGTTTTGGTACGAGTCGCGCTGGTTCCAATGCAAGTTCGTGGGACCCTTGCCGTTGACCAACACCACCGTCTGTTTCCCCTTGGCAATCACTTCGAGGGTGAACCATTCGCCGGGACGCACGTTGTGGTCGTTCCGTCCATATCCGTTGAGCGTGATCTCGCCCCCCTTGCGGCCCACGGCCCAGATGCTGCCGGTTCGATTGCCGTCGGGCGGTTCCTTCATCTCGACTTTGTATCCGATTTCGGGGACGGGCGACTTGACCGATGGATCGGGCATTTTGGCACGGATCCAGAGTGCGGTATTCGCCTTGTCTTTCAGGCGGGCCTCGATTCGCAAATGAAAGTTTTTGTAATTACCGCGTTGGGAATAAAGGAAACTCGGCCCATCGGGAACGCCGCCCGACAGGATACCGTTTTTCACGTGCCAGTCGGGCGACTCGCCGGGGCGTGTCTGCCAGCCGGTCAGGTCGCCGCCGTTGAAGAGCGGAACAAAGCCGGGAGTCGGCGTGACGTGCTCGGCGGGCGCCTCGACCCGCGCGGCGGAAGCCAGTTCCTGGATATCGATCTTGCGAAACTCGACGACGGTCTGCGGCTCGAGCTGTTGCAGGGCGATGTGCCCTTTGTCGAAGTGGGAGTCGTCCCGAGTGGCGACCGTGCCGCCGTTGACTTTGATCTCGATGTGTTCGCCCCGGGCGATAACTTCCAGGGTGAACCAATCGCCGGGCGGGACGAGCGTGTCGCGAATCGCAACGACCGCCGTGCCGCTTTTGTTGCCCCCTTTGATGACAAACAGGCTGCCCGTCTTGGCCGGGTGATTGCCGCTGTCGATCTGCGCCTCGTAACCGTAGGGGAATTTCGGACTGTCGGCGGGCCACGTCGGGCCGAACGTTGTGCGGAAATTGACGCCGCTATTGCCCTTCTCGTTGATGCGGGCTTCGACGCGGAGATGGAAATCGGCGTAATCGTCGCGCTCGGTGTAAAGATGGCTGACTTCGGCACCCGAACCGATCAGCACGCCGTTTTCAACGCGCCAGTTCCCCGGCTGGCTGGGATCGGTTTTCCAGCCCGCCAGATCGCGGCCATTGAACAGGGGCACGAGTTTATCGGAGGAGGTCGCGGCGACCGGAGCGCCTGGCGGAGTTGGCGTCGCCGGTGGTGCTGGTGGTTTAGTCGCGTTCTTCGCGCTCACGCCTTTCGGGGTATTTGCCGCGAGTTTCGCCGAGTCGGTTTTCGGCGAAGTCGGAGCGCCCGAGGTGGCTTTCTCGGAGGGTTCGATGAGAGACAGCGACTGTTGATCGAGTGTCGCGACGAGTTCCTTGTTCACGATCGAAACGGTCACCCGCCGTCGTTGCCCTTTTTTCAGCTCGAATTTCTGCGTCCGTGCTTCGAGGCCGGCGTATTTGATCTTGAGCTCCTGCTCGCCCGGTTGGACTTCGATCTTGCTTTCCCGCGGCCCGGTGAGGATTTCGATTTTGTTTCCCGGTTCGGCGATCGAAACGGTGATGTCCGGATCGGTGATGTTGATCACGACGACCGTCTTGCCGAGTTGAATCACGACCAGGGCGTAGACGGCGGCGGCGACCGCGAAACCGAACAAAAGCGCGCTCCAGGGAATCCAGCCCCCTTCGTTCAACGGGCGCGTGAACGGCTCGAGCGGTCCGAGCCGCGCGATACCCCCCTTGCCATAACCGGAGAAGTGCTCTCTTGCCTCGAGTGCGCGGTGGTGAGCGGGCTTGAGCTTGAGCAGTTCGTCCGCTTTCTTGAGGGCCGTCGCGCGGTTCTTGAAGCGAATCGCCTCGTCGATTTCGCAGATCAGAAAGGCAATCTCGTCGGACTTGGCTCGCGCGGCGTCGAGGACTTCGATCAGTCCCTCGGTTCGCCGGGCTTCCGGAATCCGCTCGACGATCTGAATCACCTGGTCGTAGTCGTGCCGGGCCAGGCATTTGCGCGCCAGGTCCTCGAGCGAAACGAGGTCTTTGGCCGACAGACTCACGTCGGCCGCGGAAGCGATTAGCGATTTTTTCGCGACGGATTGCCGAACTTCGGCCGAACCGCCGGGGGCCGCGGGTTGAGAGCCGACCGGCGTCGTTTGAGCTGTCGGTTTGGCGGCCGGCGTGCGGAGAATCAGGGCAATCTCGTCGGCGACGGCCGTCAGTGACGCGAACCGGCCGGTTGGGTTCTTCGCCAGCATTTTGAGGCAGAGCGCTTCGGTTCGCGGGTCCAGATCGGGACGGAACTGGCTGGGTGGCGTCGGATCCTTCGTGATGATCTGCGCGATCACCGCGCTCAACGAGCCGCGAAACGGCAATTGGCCGGTGAGCAGCTCGTACAGAATCACGCCCAGGCTGAATTGGTCGGCGGCAGGGCCGACTTTGTGGCTCTCGCCGTCGATCTGTTCGGGCGACATGTAGGCGGGCGTGCCGATGAGCATGCCGCTTTGCGTGATTCGCACGTTCTGGTCGCGTGCGATCTGCCGCGCCAGGCCGAAGTCCATGATGATCGGCTCGTTCCGCCGGTCGACCATGATGTTGGCCGGCTTGAGATCGCGGTGCACGATGCCATGCTCGTGGGCTTCGGCGAGCGCGAGGGCCAGCTTGCGGACGACGATCAAAATCTGCCGTTCGGGCTGCGGCTTGGAGCTGATGAAGGCCGTGAGGGGATGGCCGTCGATGTAGGCCATCGAGATATAGTGCGTGCCTTCGATCTGCCCCACGTCGTGCACGGGACAGATGTTCGGATGGTTCAAATTGGCCGCCGCCCGGGCTTCGCGGTAAAAGCGTTCGAGCAGTTCGGGCGTCGGCTCCTGCTCGAAGTGGGGCGTCTTGAGGGCGACTTGGCGCTGGAGCTGCGAGTCTTCGGCGAGATAGACCATGCCCATCGCGCCCTTGCCCAAGGCCCTGACGACGCGGTAGCGGCCGAATTGCGGCTTGAGGCCGCTCCCCTCACCGGGACGCCGCACCGCTTGCGGAGCAATCGTCTCCTGACCGTGCCTGGCGAACGATTGCGTCGATGTGACGGAGACGTGAATGCGATCGTCTGCCCGCTGGGCGCGGCGGGCGGGAGCTTTTGGCTACTCGCTTCGTCGGCCCCCGAGTTGTCGGCGGGAGGCAGGTTGGTCATCGGGGGGACTTCACTTGGTGACTTCGGTTGTGCTGAGCACTCGCCCCCTCACTCCCGGCCCCTCTCCCTCGAAGGGCGAGGGGCGGAAAGACCGGGAAGGGATGGGGGGTGCTCGTGATCCGCCGTCTTACTCCGGTTCGTCTCCCAGAATCCGCTTCACGTTTTTCATGGCGCGTTTCATCAGCCACACCAGTGCGTCCTTGGTGAGTCCCATTGCGGTGCCGACTTCGGCGAGCGATTCACCTTCGAGATAGCGGCGCCGAAGAGCTTCCCGCTCGTCGTCCGGAAGTTGGGCGATGGCTTTGGCCAGGCGGGCCGATTCTTCGTTGCGTACGGCGTGCTGACTGGGCGTGGCGTGACCGGCGGCGTGGACGTCGCGATCGGCCAGTCGCTCCTCGCGGGTGATATCGCGTTTGCCCGCATGCAGTTGGTCGCGGACGGCGTTCCGCACGTTGCGCTCGTGAATCTGTCGCAGCCAGGCCGCGAATTGGGCCGGGTCTTTGCCGTCGAATTCGGCAATCTGCTTGTGGACCGAGAGACAGGTTTGCTGCACAAGATCGGACGCATCGATGCGCGCGGCCGCCCGATCATCCAACAAGTGCTCGGCCAGATTCCAGAGGTGTCCACGATATTTTTCCAGTAAGTCGCCTAGTGCCGCCTGATCGCCGGCCCGAGCGTGCGCGAGTAGTTCGCGAATGGCGGAGTCGGAATCGGTCACAGGTCGGCTGGCCTCACAACTAAGCACCGTTTTTTTGGAGACGTGTGCGATTTTGTGCCAAATGGGGGGCAAAATCCAGCATGCGGCACGCGGGAATTTTCGGAAGTCCTTTCAGAGAATAGACTTAGACATTTCTGAATCGTAATGATCCCCGGCAATGCAGTGGCGTGTGCCACACTTAAGAGGGCGGCGGTTGCCAGGGAATTCGGAATGGGGCCTTATAACAGCCTGACTGAGCCCCCAAAATAAGGAGAGGGAGCGCGCCGATCTTGCCGATGCGATGGGGTTGGCTGCGGCGATGCAGGTCCGCCGCGAGATTGTTCGCGAGATTGTTCGGCTGCCGCGGAGCTTGGTAAAAGCGAGAATTGATGAATACGTTTGGCTTCGTTCGGGTGACCGCCAGCACGTTGTGCTGTTCAGTCGCCAATCCAGTTGCCAACGCGGCGGCCATTCGCGGCGTGCTCGACCAGGTCGCCGGCAGCGACATCGTGCTCTTTCCCGAACTATGCATGACGGGCTACACGTGCGCGGACCTGTTCGGCCAGCAAGCGCTCCTGGATGCGGCCGTCGATCAAACCTTGCGATTGGCGGCGGCGACCCGCGGGCGGCGGCAGTTGGTGGTGGTGGGACTGCCCGTCGCCGTCGAAAACGGCCTGTATAACTCGGCGGCCGTCCTCTGCGACGGACAGGTGCTCGGAATTGTTCCGAAGCAATCCATTCCGAATTACAAGGAGTTCTACGAGAGCCGCTGGTTCACCGCCGCGCGGGGTTCCGAGCGGCCGACGATCGATTTTGGCGGTCGGGAAACCCCGTTCGGCATCGATTTGTTGTTCGACGCGGGGCCGGTCGTCGTGGGGGTCGAGATCTGCGAAGACCTGTGGGTGCCAACGCCGCCCAGCTCCTTCCAAACGTTGGCCGGCGCGAATGTGCTGCTCAATCTCTCCGCCAGCAACGAAACGATCGGCAAGAACAAATACCGCAACGGGCTCGTCGTCGGTCAATCGGGCCGCTGCATCGCGGCCTACGCGTACGCGAGTTCGGGCCCAACCGAGTCGACCACCGACCTCGTCTTCGGCGGTCACTGCCTGATTGCCGAGAACGGGGCTCTCTTGGCCGAGTCGCCTCGCGTTGGAGACGGATCGCCCGTGCGCCGCGATTCGTATTGGATCACGGCGGACGTCGACGTCGAACATTTGCAGAACGATCGCCGCACGGCGATCAGCTTCGACGACTGCGTGCCCGCCGTGCCGCGAACGTATCGGCGAATTGCGTTTTCTCTGCGTCCCGAGATGGACGGCCTGCGTCGAACCGTGGTCGCCCGCCCCTTCGTTCCCAACGAAGACGTCGAACTGGAACGTCGCTGTGCCGAAATCTTCGGCGTGCAATGCGCGGCGATGGCGAAACGCATCGAGCAACTGCCCGCCGATGTGCCGCTCAATATCGGCATCTCGGGGGGGCTCGACTCGACGCTCTCGCTCTTGGTCGCGGTGAAGATGTGCGACATGCTCGGCCAGCCGCGGAGCCGCGTTCATGGCCTGACGATGCCGGGATTCGGTACGACGGAGCGCACGCGCACGAACGCGCTGGCCTTGATGGATCATCTGGGCGTCGCCCGCGATCTCATCGACATCCGGCCGCTGTGCCTCGACACGTTTCGTGCCATCGCCTATCGACCCTTCGGCATCGATCCGACCGGGGCGAACGTCGATGATTTCCAGCGCACGCTCAGTCGCATCCCGCCTGAGAAATGTCACGACCTCGTCTTCGAGAACGTACAGGCTCGGATTCGCACGCTCTTGCTCATGAGCCGCGGCTTCGTGATCGGGACGGGCGACCTTTCGGAGTTGGCGCTCGGCTGGTCGACGTACAACGCCGACCACATGTCGATGTACAACCCGAACTGCTCGATCCCCAAAACGCTCGTCCGCTTTCTGGTCCGACATGTGGCCGAACGCGAATTCGACGGGCCCGCCCGGAAGACGCTGCTCTCGATCGTCGAAAGCGTGATCTCACCGGAGTTGCTGCCGCTCGGCGCGGATGGGCAGTCGCTGCAATCGACCGAGGAGAGCCTGGGCCGATTCGAGCTGCACGACTTTTTCTTGTACCACTTCGTGCGGAACGGGTTCTCGCCGGAGAAGATTCTGTTCCTGAGTCGTTTTGCCGCGTTTGAGGACGGCGTTACGCCCGTGGAGATCGAAGCGACGCTGCGGACGTTTTATCGCCGATTCTTCGCGAATCAGTTCAAACGAACGTGCGTGCCGGACGGGCCGAAAGTCGGCACCGTCAGTCTCTCGCCGCGCGGCGACTGGCGAATGCCGAGCGACGCGGACCCCGGCCTGTGGCTCGAGAAGTCAGGCGGTTAGGCGGACTCTCGACAGAGCGTTCCGGTGACCGCCTCGGTCCCCACCGATGCCGTGTTTTGGCAGGTGACTGGCTCGAGTCCGTCGTACATGGCTTCGGCCGCGGTCACGATGGCTTCGCCCGCGGGAATGTCGTGCTCCGCCGTAATCGGTTGAATGCGGCCGGCCAGCCACAGACAGATGATCGTCGCGACGGCCGAAAGCACGCCCAAGATCGGGAAATGCAACAGTTGTCCGTCGGGCGACTCGACGATGATGAGACCGCCGATGTACGACCCGAAACCGATCGCCAGGTGCTGCACCGACGAGTTCGCGCTCAAAAATCCGCCCCGGCGGTGTGGCGCCACGCTGCTAGTGATCATGGCCATCGCGGCGACCATGCGGCCCGAGTTGCTCACCATTAACCCGGCCATCACGGCAATCGCGATGGCGGCGTGCACCGGCACAAGGTTAGTGATCGCCAGCGTCATGAAGGCCGATACCGGCGCGACAATGCGGAACACGCGTAGCTTGCCGTAACGGTCCGCCAGCCGGCCGATCAACGGCGCGGAAAACAACGTCAGCACGCCGCCGGCGACGAACATCAGCGGCAGCTTGTTTTCGCTCATGCCGACATTGGACACCATGAAGGGGCTGATGTACGGAAACACGGTAAAGCCAGCCACCATCAGCATGACCACGAGGGCAAAGGCATTCACGTGATTGGGCTGCGTGAATGTCTCAAAAAAGACCTGCACCGGGTGTTGATTGTGGGTGGCCCTTTTCAAATGACTGCGCAACGGCGGCAGGGTCATCGCGGCGATCGCCCAGACGGGACAGCCCAAAATGCCGAGCAAAATGAACGGAGCGTGCCAGCCGTAGCGCGTTCCCAGAAAGAGTCCAAAGGGCACGCCGACGATCGACGCCAGCGCGAAGCCCGACATCAGCGCACCGGTCGCACGGCCGCGTCGCTCCTCGGGAAAGACGTCGCCGATGATCGCCAGTGCCAGCCCGCCGATAATTCCGCCGAACATGCCGGTGAGGACCCGGGCCAAAACCAGCGTGCCATAAGTCGGCGCGAAGCCACACAGAAACGTGCCGATCAAGAAGCCCGCGTCAAAGCCCAAAAACGCGGTCTTGCGGCCCAGGCGGTCGACGAGCGAGGAGGCAATCAATCCCGCCAGGCCGGCGGCAAACGTGTAGGAAGACACGACCAAACCGAACTGAGCCGGCCCGATCGTCAGGTTCCGCATCAGTTGCGGACCCAAGGGCATAATGATCATGAAGTCGACGATCGAGATGAACTGCACCGACGCCAGCGTCAGGATCATGATCATCTCGCGGGACTGCAATTTCCCGCCCGCGCCCCCGCCCCCGCTTGCTTGGCCAGCCTCCCCAAACTCGCTCACACCGGTCTCCCAATGGAACCACAGTCCGTGCTCATCCTCGACACGGACACAAAACACGCCGCCAACGTTCGCTGGAGGGTGAAGTTACTTTCGCCGGATGCCAGAAACCGCGAAAGCGCCCGCAGTTCCGGAGACGGCCATGCAGCCGTGCAATGACAGATGGCGGGCCATTGAGGCCGCCACTTCCGAATCGTAATCGATTTGGCCAGATTGCACGACTGCGAGTTGCCGTAAAGAATTCGTGTAGATTGTGGCAAGCGGAAGCGTTCCGGCCACTGGACGCATGTGGATGTTTGGCGGCGATTCTTGAGCGGAAGCTCGCCGCAGGCTTCGAGTTACTCTTTCACCCAAACAATCGAACGCCCTCCTCGATTATTACGGACAAAATTCGGGACGGCTTGAAAAGGGGTGCCGTCAGCAAACTTGCCGCCCAGCACGATGACGCCTCCGAGCAAATCGGGTTTCCACTCCGGGGTAACCTTCGCCGAGGGATCGAGCCGGCCATCGATCGGCTGGTCGACCGACTCGAAGTTATAGACAAGCGGCCCATACCGCAGGGCGACACGGCCCCGGTCCGCGGCGATGGCCTTGTTGGCCCGCACCCGCTGAACGGCCAGCGGGATAGTGAATTCGATTTGATCCCCGGCCTTCCACGTCCGGCGGATAATCGCGTAGCCGTGGTCAATAGAGGGCGTGATGGGCCGACCGTTGAGCCGCACCGCCTCGATGCCGCCGATTCTGGGACTGGCCGTATATAAGTTAGAAGCCTCGTGACCCGGCATGCGGATCCGCAACGCGAAGGGCGTCGGTCGCGCGGGGCAAAGAGTCAGGATCACTTTGCCGTTCCACGGATAATCGGTCGACTGTGTGATTGAGACGTCGGTCCCGGCGACCTCTGGAATCGTTGTCGTGCTGCCGATGAACAAGTTCACGCTGATTCCATCGGGTTGCCGCGTGTACATCCACGTCGGCAGGCTGAGGAGCGTGCGGGGAATGTTCCCCACGCAGCACGGGCAGACGTGCCAGCGATAGCGCGCTTCGTCGGTCTCGAGGGCGTTCGTGTACGTGAAGTTCTTCCCGGATAGATCGATGTCGCTCAACAGAGCGTTGTACAACACGTCTTCGCACAGGTCGGCAAACCGGGCGTCGCCGTAAAGCAGCCCCATCTGATGCTGGAAGAACAACATGCCGGCCCCCGCGCACGATTCGCAGTACGCGTTATTGGGAAGCGAGTAGTCGCGGCCAAAGCCTTCGCTCGTTTCGCCGCTTCCCACACCCCCCGTGACGTACATCTTGCGATTGACCAGATTGTCCCACAGCGAATCGAGGGCGCTCAGATACTCGCCGTCGCCGCTCGTACCGGCCGCCCGCGCCATTGCCGAATACAGGTAAACGGCCCGCACGGCATGTCCGACGGCGGAATACTGGCGAGCGACGGGCGCTTGCGTCTGGTCGTAATCCTCGCCGCCGTGTCGACCGCGACATTCCAAGAGAAAGTGACCCAGGTCGGCGTACTTCTGGCCCTTGCCCGCCCCTTCGACGGTGTCGACGTAGGCCGCTAGCCGGAACAGGGCCTGCTCCATCTCCTCGTGCCCGTCGTACCATTCTTGCTTGGGGGGCGGACCGATGTGCGAGGCCCAACAGTCGGCCAGTTTCCTTGCTGCTTGATAAAGGCGATCGTCTTTGCCGCCGGTGGCGATGTGGTGCGCGATGCCGGCTTCGATGAAGTAACCCGCCACGTAGCCCTCATGCTCGCCGCGGAGCCGCGGCTGCCAGCGTCGGGCAACGGCCGGCTGATCTTTTTCGCGCGGATAACCGAGCGTGATTCGCGTCTGGAAATAACCGTCCGGTTCCTGGGCATCAGGACAAGCGGGATCCACTCATCCAACTTCTTGCGGATGGACGCTTGAGCCTGCGCGATCTCCGCATCGCCCTCCGGATCGCGGGCGAGAGCGACGCACATCGCCTCGAGCGTGTTGAGCACCCAGGCGTTCGAGAACGGATAGCCAACGTGCGGCCGGCCGGGGTGGCCGGCATTTTTCTTTCCCGCCTCGACGAGGTTCTGAATTCCCCCCTCTTTGAGCTTGGGCCGATCGATCTCGGCGATGCAGTGCGGGATCCAATTGACGATCAGCGCCTTGGTCCGCGCTTTCCAGAATGGACTGGTCAGCTGGTAGTGACGCGTGAGGACCTCGCTTTGCCCAGTCAGCGGTTTCGAAATCGCGGACCGTGATGTGCACGTCGGCAAAGGCCGCCTCACTCCCCTGTCGGGCCGTAATCCGCACCATGTAGTCGCCGGGCGCAGTGAAGGTCGCGTCGGTGCCGCGAGCGTGAGGATCGGCGAATTGCACGTCCGCGGGCCCGCTCACTCGCGACCATCCGGTCGTCAGGTCTTTCCCGTTCACTGCGCGGACACTCGCCGAAAGATCGGTTTTGACTCGGGGCCGGACGATACGGTCTGGCGGACCGACGACGATCGGTGGAAACATCGGCGAGCCGCCGGCATCGCTCACGGCCCATTCGATCACACCCGTGGACGACTCACCTTTCCCGGTGAGTTCCAGGCGGAGCTTATCGGTCGTGAAAGGCTCGAACGCGAGCGTGTTGAATGCGTCCTTCTTGAGCGGCAAAAGGCCGCCGTCGCGACCCTTGATTTCAATCCAAGACCGGCCGTCCCAACGCAGGATCCGCGCCGCCTTCGGCACCCGGACGCCCCGATTGTCGTCGTACCAGTAGACGCTCACGCCGTTGATATTCACCGGCCGAGTCCAGGAATACTGAATCCACTGCACGCCTCGCTTCGGCCAATTGCCGTAGGCGCCGTGCGACGTATCGCCCGACGACCGCGGAGCCGTGCCATCCTGAACGGCAGTCAACGTCTCGTGGCCCGACACGTAAGAGGTGGATACCTTTGCCACAAGGGCGAGGTTTCCTTGCTCACCCCTCGATGGCGATTCGCTCGCCGCCACGGTGAGCGCAAGCCCGGTGACCAGTATGGTGATGCAGGCTTTCACGATAAACGTTCCTGGACCGGACGACCTCGGCTCACCGTTGTTCGAAGGTGCTCACTTTTCGTGCGCACCTTCGAACAACGGTGAGCATCTTCGAAGAAAACGTCGGGATTTTCCAAGATGCTCACTTTCGAAGAAGGGCGAGCATCTTCGAAGGGGGTGAGCACCTTCGGGCAGGGCTCGCCCTGCACCCGGTGCCGAGGCTCGTTCCTGCGCGCAGCCACTTTCTTCGGCCTCCTTCGCTGTGTTTCTTAACGGAGCCTCTCCGTCTCCAGCGGATCAATCGCTGTCTCTCTCGCCGCAGGCGCTCGACCCACTCAGCCGTTTCGTCTGCGTGCGGGAAGGGCCCGCCAAAAAAAAGAGCCGCGCCTCAAGTCAGGCACGGCTCCGCATAAGCGAGATTTACAGCTTGTCGCTGTACCGTAATTCTGTTCGCTAACTGAATTATACAAACAATCATGGAGTCGATTCAAGATGAATCTCATTGAAGAACGCGCGCATAGGCTCGGGAACAGGGACCGATCAAGCGGCGGCGTTCCACATGAATCGGCATGTCTCGAGCGTCTGTCGACGGGCCGTTTTGCGGGCTATACTTTGCATTCGACGCACGCAGCGTGCGCTCGAAGTCGTCACGCGAGGTTGTCTTCAAATGACTCGAGGTCAGACCGTGAAGTTCTCCGCCAAGTTCGTATTCCTGGTTATCTCGCTGCTGTCTGTCGCGCCGCAGGTCACCGCCAAGCCCCCCGTGGCCCCAACCAAACCGTATCACTACGACTTTCACGGGCAAAGCATCGAAGATCCCTACCACTGGCTCAAGGAAAAAGCCAATCCGGAGGTGATCGACTACATCAAGAGTGAGAACGCCTATCGCGAAGGGCTCACCGGCCGTTTGAAGCCCTTCGAGGAACGGCTCTATCACGAGATGCTCTCGCACATCAAGCAGACCGACCTTGGCGTGCCGGTCCGCGAGAACGGTTATTGGTACTACAGCCGCACCGAGGCGGGCAAACAATACCCGTTCTATTGCCGCAAGAAAGCGAGCCTCGCCGGAGCGGAAGAAGTTCTGCTCGACGTCAACCAGCTCGCGCAGGGCAAACGCTATCTTTCGGTGCGTCCGGAGTCGGCCAGCGACGACGGCCAATTGTACGCATACGTCAGCGATACGACCGGATTTCGCGAATACTACCTCTCAATTAAAGACCTCAAGACAGGCCGGGTGCTCGAGGACCGTTTCGTGAAAGTGGCCGGCTTTACCTGGGCCGGCGACGGCAAGACCGTCTTCTACGTCACCGAGGACTCGGCCAAGCGGCCGCACAAGCTGTTTCGCCACACGGTCGGCGAGCCGAAGGACAAGGACAAACTCGTCTACGAAGAGAAAGACGAACTCTACCGCCTGGGCGTGCACCGCACGCACGACAAACGTTACCTGATGCAGACTTCGGTCAGCTCGACAACGACCGAATGCCGTTTCTTGGAGGCGAACACACCCGACGGCGAGTTTCGCGTCTTCGCGCCGCGCCGGGAAGGACTTGAGTATGCGGTCGACCACCGCGACGGCCTGTTCCATATCCGCACGAACAAAGATGACGCGATCAACTTCAAATGGATGACCTGCCCGCCGGAGCATACCGATTGCAGCACCTGGAAAGATTTCGAAACCCTACCGGCAGCCGGTCTTTCTCGAACGCGTCACGCTGTTCAAGGACTTTGCCGTGATCCTCGAGCGCGAGGGCGGACTCCAGCAAATTCGCGTCTACAACTTCGCGACCAAGAAATCGTATCGGATCCCGTTCCCCGAAAAGACCTACACCGCCGGTCTCGGGGCCAATCCGGAGTTCGACACGTCCAACATTCACATCAACTACACGAGTCTCGTCACGCCCCTTTCCGTGTTTGAGTTCAACCTGGCCACAAAAGAGCGGACGCTGCTCAAGGCGACCGAGGTGCCCGGCGGCTTCGATCCGGCGAATTATGGCAGCGAGCGCGTGGAAGCGACGGCGGCCGACGGCGTGAAGGTGCCCATTTCCATCGTTTACCGCAAAGGGCTCGTCAAGGACGGCAAAGCGCCGCTGTACCTTTACAGCTACGGATCCTACGGATTCAGCACCGAACCGGCATTCGACCCGACGCGGCTCGTGCTCCTGGACCGCGGCGTCGTCTACGCCCTGGCCCACATTCGCGGCGGCTCGGATATGGGCCGCGAGTGGTACTTGAACGGCAAGCTGATGAAGAAAAAGAATACGTTCACCGACTTCATCGCCTGCGCCGATTACCTGGTCGAGCACAAGTACGGGGCCCGCGATCGGTTGGCCATCGAGGGCCGCAGTGCCGGCGGACTGTTGATCGGGGCCGTGCTCAATTTCCGCCCCGACTTGTGCAAGGTCGCCCACCTCGGCGTGCCGTTCGTCGACGTGATCAACACGATGCTCGACGAGTCATTGCCCCTCACCGTCCAGGAATTTCTGGAGTGGGGCAATCCGAAAGAGGCGGCGGCCGGGCGTTACATGATGGAGTATTCGCCCTACGACAACCTGGCCCACGCGGCCTATCCGTCGATCCTGGTGACGACGTCGCTCAACGACAGCCAGGTGCTGTACCACGAACCGACGAAATACGTCGCCAAGCTCCGCACGCTCAAAACAGACCAGAATCCGCTGATCTTGAAGTGCAACATGGACGCCGGACACAGCGGGGCGAGCGGCCGCTATAGCGCGCTCAAAGAGAAAGCCTACGAAGATGCCTTCATGCTGACGGAAATGGGTATTACCAGGTAACGCCGGACGCCGACTGCTCGGGTCAACAGAGTACGCGGGCGACGACGAAGCCGAGCACGACGCACGCCAAAACGACTCCCGCGCAGCCGCTGCGCGGGAACGTAATGCCCCGCTGGACGGCCAGGGCTTCGACGGCGGCCTTGGATTTCGCGAGGCCAGCGCCCGTCTTCTCGCGATAGAGCTTGATGGCGGCGATTTGCTTTCCCTGTTCGATCAATGAGACCACGTCCGGAAATTCGGCCGGGATCGCTTCGACTGCGGTATGCCGGCGCGGTTGTTCGCCGCGCTGCATCGCCTCGATGGCATCAACCGCTTCTTTGAGACCGACTCCGGTCCGCTCCCGGTAAAGTTTGACTGCTCCGATTTTCTCGCCCCTTCTGATTAAATCGGCCAGCTTGTCGTCATCCGGCGGTGGAGGGACCTCGTTCGCGTCTGGCAATTCGGCCCGGCAATTGCGGCAAGCTTTGGCTCCCGGCGGATTTTGGCAATCGCAGAACGGACAACGGCTCATCGATCTTC
Organism: uncultured Planctomycetaceae bacterium; assembly: GCA_963752185.1. Lineage (GTDB taxonomy): Bacteria > Planctomycetota > Planctomycetia > Planctomycetales > Planctomycetaceae > DASPSM01. Next base: position 1,359,714 of record CAVVXK010000002.1, read on the forward strand.
CTCGGCCTGATCGCGAAACAGATTTTATCGGTTCACTGATCCGGGGCATCTGTTGTAGCGTATAGATAGTCGGAGCTGGTACGGCTTGAAGTCGATTGGTACGTGACGTGGGACACAATCCCCTGATCTGGATCACTCTTTTCGCAATTCTGCTGGCCGGCGGCTTTGCCTATTTGACCCGGCGGCTGCTGCGGCTTCTGCGATCTCGGGCTGCCTGTCCTCAAGACATGCGGCATGTGCTGCGCAAGTGGTACGCCAATTGCCGCGAGTTGGGCGACCCGAACCAACTCGTGCGTACGGCCGTGATCGCTTCGGTGCCGCTCGGCGACGAGGCGCTGGAAAAGGAGCTCCGCGAAACCGTGCTTCGCGGCGATTGGAAGCGGGCCACGCTGTACGAGGCCTTCGAGCCGACGGGCGACTACCGCAACTTTCAGGTCGTCGATCGCACGGGGGCCAACTCGGCCCTGGTCGAAGTCATCTCGTACTATGAAATGTGGGCCAACGACACGATCCGATACTTGCGCGAGCTGACGCAGTCGGAACGGCGGTCGCTCGATCGCTTCATCAACGAATGGATTCCCCTCTCGGCCGAGGCGCCGTCGTAGTAGTAGACCGTCTACTTCAAATTAGTGGGTCAGGCGGCACTCTACGCCGGTAACCTTTTTTCTGGGTGCCACGCCCACGGCTCTGCGTGGGCGTGCCCGTGAACTTAAGACGGGAGCATCACACGGATTCGCACGCCCACGCAAAGCCGCGCAAAGCCGTGGGCGTGGCACCCGATCCATCCACCATTTTGAAGTAGACGCTCTAGTAGGACCTTTGGCGAAATCCCCGTCTTACGAGGTGTGACCAAATGTCTCGCGCAACAGCGCCAGGCTCTTGGGCAGCGCGGTCATCGGGCTTTCGTGCCCCTCGAATTCGAGCGAGATGTATCCGCGATAATTGGCCGCGCGGAAGATCGATGCAATCCGTTTGTAGTCGAGGTCGAGCGTGTAGTAGATTCCGCCGCCGTAGTACGTTTTGGCCTGCACGAATGTGGCCTTGGGCGCGAGCTTGGTCAGCTTCTCGTACGGCTCCTCGAGGAAATTCCCCGTGTCGGCCGTCACGCCCAGCCAGGGCGAATGGACCGCGTCGACGATTTTGATCACTCCCTCGGGAAGACGGCCAAGTCCCCAGTGGTTCTCGAGCGCCATCACGACGCCGCATTTTTCCGCAGCGGGCAAACATTTCTCGAACGACTCGATGACCCACGGGAAGCCGTCCTCGTCCTTGTAACCCGGCAGCGGCGGCTCGATTCCCCGATGCAGCATCAGGTCCTCGAAAGTTTTGCTCGTTCCCCAGCGTCCCGTGTTGACGCGCATCGTGGGGATGCCCAATTCGTACGCCGAGCTCGAGGCTGGCGATCGTCTTCTCGATATTTTGTTGCCGGATGGCGGCGTCGGGCGAGAGAAATCCCTGATGCGTCGAGAGCCCGCAGAGCGGCATCCCCAGCAGCATCGCCTGCCGCTTGATGGCTCGCAGCGTCGGTTTGTCCTTGCGGTCCATCTGCATTTCGAGGACTTCGACGAAGTCGAACCCCATGTCCGCCGCCCGCGCGACGCATTCCGCGATCGACAGCTTCCAATCGTCCTGAAACCGCCAGAACGAATACGTCGAAACGCCGATCGGATTCCCCTTCCGCGCCGGACCCGGCCGCCGCGGGGCCGGCATGCGCCCACTTCTCATTCGTCAGGCCGTTGATCGCCGTTATGCCGCCCAGTGCTAGCGCCCCCGTCAGCAAATCTCGCCGATGCATGCTGTTTTCTCCCAGTCAATAAGCCCGCTCGCGATGTCCTTCAATGCCCGCGCCCGCACAGCATAACGTCTCTCACGACAATCGGGCGATCATGGGGCCGACGCGATGGGGAAGAACCGCTGCAGACTTTCTTGGCGGGTCGACCCATTCATCGTTACGATTTCGTTACACTGAATGAAGCAAATCCATCCTCATCCCGTCTGTCAGGACGCTGGTTGACGAAAGCCACGCCATGAAATTCAATCTCGACGAAGTGATCGCATGGCTGATTGTGGCGCGCTTGCCGGTTCGCTGGCCGGGATGGTCATCAAGCGGCACCGCGCGGGCTTCGGCCGTATCATCAACCTGGCCGTCGGTCTGATCGGCGCCGTCATCGGCGGCCTGCTGTTCAAACTCTGCCACCTCAGCCTGGGAGTCGTCGGTTCGATCACGATCACTTCCGAGGAAGTCGTCGAGTCGTTCATCGGCGCGCTGATTTTCCTTGCGATCGTCTGGTTCGTGCGCAAAATGCGGTCCACCAAGAACACGACGATCAGTCACCAGTAGGACGCCAATCGCGAGTTGGCGGTTCTCATCCGACGGGCAAATGGATGGACTTCGGCACCCGCGATGGGAGATACTAATGTGATCAACGGGCGGGTTCATCCGTTGTTTGCAAAGGAGGCCGCGATGGCGAGCGTCTGGAATCCCGACGATAAACTTTTCGTCCTCGTGCTGATGGCCGCCGTGATCAGCCAGACGGCGACGAGCAAGAACATCGTGGGCGCGACCGCGAAAGCGACGCTGGCCTTGTTCGATCGTACGATGAATCAGACGGCCGCTGTGCGGCAGCAAAAGCCCGTTCAGGCGATTCACCGCTTGAGTCCGCTTTGGGCCGGCACGGTCGCGTTCTTCAAAGCGACCTTCGCGGGAGTCGCCAAACGCGAGCCGGCGGCGCCGGCACGAACGTCGAGCACTCTTTCATTCTTGCACCGATCATGGCACGCTTCGCCGCAGAAGCCCCAGACGGCAGCCCCCAAGACTTGGCGCATCGGTTTTGACCGCTTGCATTGGCCCTGGAAAAGGCGGACGAGAACAAGCTCACTCTCCCTTCCGACTGATCCGCGCATCGCGGCCGCCCTGCAGCCCCCGCGAATCTGACTCGTCGCTGGGACGAGGACAAAGGGCTCGCCGATGCGTGATGCGACATCTTCGGATAGCTCGGCGTCTGCCTCCGGCGGTTCTCGCGCAGACGTCAATTCGTCACGGTCTGGATTGATCCCGCTGCCGACGGTGCGAACGCTGGTTCGCTTGATTTGGATCTTTTGGGCGACCGTCCTGTTCGGCGGAACGTTTTTCAGCCTGGTCGGACGTGAGCCGGCGCTCGCCGAGTGGAACGAAAAGCTCCTTCTCCTCTCGCACCTGGGCTCGTCCGTTTTGCTGGTGATCGCCGGATGGATCTGGGTTCTCGGCTTCACACGGTCTGCAGCTGTCGCGACGGCCTACCTCTTCGCCGCAGGAATGTCCGCGGGCGCGGTTGGCGACTTCTTCAATGCCGGCGTGCTCCAAGACTTCGTCCGCCTCCCCGACCCCGTCTTGGGAGGGATGGCGGCCTTCGCCCTGGGGCATATCGCCTACATCTGGGCCTGTGTCCGTGTCGCGCGGGACCGCGGATTCCATTCTCGGGCGCGACGGCTGGCTGGCATCGGTTTTTGGGAAGTCTTCGGAGCCGTCGCCTGGTTTTTTGTCGTTTACCGTGGCACGAACGGCGCGGCGCACGTGCTCGTCTGGCCGGCGCTCCCGTACTCTCTCCTCTTGGCGACGACGGCCGGAGTTGCCACATACCTTGCGCTCGAGGATCGCCGATTTGCGTTACTCGCGGCGGGGGCCGTCCTGTTTCTCGTGAGCGATTTGATCCTCGCCTTCCGCCTGTTTCACGGCGAATTTCCCATGGCCGCTCATGCCGTTTGGCTGACATACGGACCGGGACAAATGTTGATTGTCTATTCCATTGGCACAGCCGTCGGCCAACCAAGGGCCGCACGCTGACCGCGGAATTCAGCCCGCGGAACGCGTTAAGCGTTTATCGCGGGTTGATTGGTTGGGGCGTAGCGACTGACCTCTGGCCCCGCACCACCCACCCCGCGCTCATTTTCCCGCCGCGTGAATGAGTTTTTGGTTCCATTTTCGCATCTCGTTCAGGTCGGGGTCGTCGAACCAAGCGAGAATGACCTGTAGCACTCGCAGCGCGCGGCTCGGTTCGCGGAGTCGCTCCCGCTCTTCCAGGGTATCAATTCCCATACGGACCGTCTTGATGCGATCGCCGGCGTAAACTTCGAGTGTCGTGCAGCTGCCGTCGGTGATATTTAGGTTGACGTAGGCGTCGGCCAGGTCGAAGAAGCGTTCTCGGAGCAATGCCTTGCGCAACTCGTCGAACTGAGCCGTCGAAACCACGAACCGCCGCGTATTTGGCTTTCGGGGCGGAAAGGAGCTGGGTTTCAGCGTCGCGTTCCCGGCGGCGTCGATTTCCAGGTCCCAGCCACCTCGGAAGGCATTCAGGCTGACAGAGATCGTGAGCGGTTCGTTCTGAATTGCCGCGTCGATCGCCGCCGCCGCCCGCCGCAGCGAGACTTGATTGACCAGATAGCCGATAAACGCGGCAACGAGCATGACAGCCAATCCCAACACCAACCAAGTCCGGCGTCGTGTCACCATAATTGCCCCGTCCCGTTTGCCGATCGCCTTCTCCGGCTTTGTGGGCTCCTCATCAAACGTAGAGCAAGCTGCCAGCATGCTATTTTCCCGGCACAGAAATCAAACAGACCGGCAAGCTGGCAACTCGACTGAGCTCCCCGAAGTCAGCTTAACCGACGCGATCAGCCGGCGAAGGGTCCGGATGGCCGGCTTAACTGCCCCGGCCGCAGGCCCTAGCTGCAGGCGGGTCGCCCCTGCTTGTTGCCATCGGCGTGAAGATGAATTTGACTGCGGAATTTGTGGCAATTAGAATCGGGCTCGCCCATTCTTGGGCGATGCCGCAATCGTTCAACACCGCGATGTTTCGGGTCGTCTCTGAACCAACAAGGACGGAGAAAACATGCGCACTTCTCGCTTGGCGATGCCGGTGGCGACTTTGAGGGTGGCGACTTTAGCCGCATTGCTCACGACTTCGCTCCCGCTTATCGCGGGCCCTCCGGCGGCCAAGTCAGCCGCCACGGCTGCGGCCCCCGTCGATCCCAAAATCAGCGTCGCCGCGATTTATGACTATCCCTTCGCCAAGTTCGGCTTGCCTGCCGGCAGTTCGACCATCGGAAAGGGCATCAGCAATGCGGGCGAGATTGTGGGCTATGTGCAATTCGCCGCGGGCCAGCAGGGATTCATCCGCAACGCAGACGGAACGTTCAGCCCGCCATTGATCCATCCGGCCGACACCACCGGCGTGACGACGTTTGCCTCGGGGGTCAATATCAACGGAACAATCGCCGGAGGGTATCTCATTCTAAACGGATTCGTTCTGGACAACGGGAAATACAAGGACTCAGCCAACGAGCAGTTTTACGGCATCAACGATTTGGGGGAGATGTGCGGCTCCTTCAATGGGTTGAATCCGACCCCTGCGATTCCCGGATTGATCGCCTTCTCAGGACAGAAAACGACGTTCTTTGCGCCAGGAGCGATCGGGAAAACATCGGTAACCACGGCGGAAGCGATCAACAACCTCGGAGATGTCGCCGGCTCATTCACAATCGACAGCAAGGTCTACAACGGTTTTTATCAAAGCGCGAACGGCACGATCAACCTGCTCTCCTATTCCAAGGCGACGCAAACGCTCGTGCACGGCCTCAACGACCATGGCTGGCTCTGCGGCCATTACCTTGACGCGCAGAATGTGCAACACGCCTTTGTAATCATCGAAGGCAACCTCGTGTCGTACGACTATCCCGGAGGGATCGGAACCAGCTTCAACAGCATCAATAACTCGGGCCTCATTTCCGGCCGCTACACAACCGCCGACGGCGTTTTTCACGGCCTGATTCTCAAGGTCGAGAAGAATTAGGCGAGTTTTCTCTTCGTCTAAGCCCCGATTTTGTCCACCGAATGCAAATAGTCCCGCGCTGCCTGGTGGCCGAAGAACGCAGCGCCACCCTCGGCAGTCGAATGGTGAAGATCGTCTTTGATGGAGGGATCCGCGCCGCGTTCGATCAGCAGCTTGAGCACAGGCAGATGTCCGCCCTGGGCCGCCATGTGGAGAGCCGTGACGCCCTGCCCGTGCGTGAGTCCGCCAAAGGTCGCTTTCTGGTTGATGTTCGCACCGTGGTCCAAGAGCCAAGCCACGGTTTCCTCTCGGTTGCAGACCGCAGCCCAGATCAGAGGCGTGCCCCGATACGGATCGGCATCGAGCCGCGCACCCGCCTTGACGAGCCGCTCGAGGACCAGCAAGCGGTTGCTCTTGCAGGCCCACACCAGTGCTTCATCGAGAACTTCCTGCCGATCTGTCGAAGGCTGCCAGTCCGGGAAACCGCTATGCGGACGGTAGAAGCCTCTCGCAGCGCAAGCTTCGGCAGTCAGGCCGCCGTTGGATTGGATGCAGGCATCCACCAACTCTGGGATGCCAAGCCCCGCCGCAGCACGGAGATTGTTTGGAGCCACCGAACGGCGACCCAGCAAATCGGCCACCTCACGATGACCCCAAAACAACGCGGCAATCAACGGAGTGCCGCCCGCACCGTGTGCTTCCGCGTCCAAGGCCGCACCGTGTTCCATCAGAATGGAGGCAATTTCCGGCTGGTTGGCGTACGCGGCCGCATGCAGCGGCGTCCAACCGCGGTCGTTGGCCTCGTTGACATCGGCGTCCGCGGCCAGCAAAGTCGCAATCAGAGACAGCCCGCCGTTCCACTCCGCCTTGCAAGCGAAGCTGACAGCAAGGTTCAGCAGGGTGTTCCCATTCGTCCCGCGCTCGTTGGCCAGGCGAGGGTTCGCGCGCAGCAGAGCTTCGAAGGCGGCCAGGTTGCCCGACTGCAGCGCGGCGAAGGCAGCCATGAACGGCTCCGTTGCTGCTGTCGCGGGGTTCGCCGCGAGGAGGTTCACACGCCGAGTCAGATCGTCCCAGGTTTCGAACCCGTGCTCCCGGGCGTAAACCAATCGAGCATCCTCCTCAGTGAAGGGGGCGAGCCGAATTTCTTCGTCGCTCGAATCGGAGAAGCGCGGGTGCCATTCTCGAATTTGCTCGAGCGCCGCCGGTCCCGCCGAAGCCCGCGTTCGCAGCAAGCCCTGGACACGCTCGGTAATCCAGGCAACATCCGCGACGAACAATCGCGTGGGCCGCGTGCGCGAAGACGGCTCGGCGTAGGCCTTGAGCTTGGGCCAACTGGCGAACCCCTGTTCACGAGCGAGAACGAATTGCGCATCGTGCAGTGAGACAAGTTGGCGTACGGCGCTTTCGTCGAACGCCGCCCAGCGCGCGTGGTGCCCGCGCAGGCGAGAGAGCGCCTCTGCATTCCCAGAGCGGATCGCCCGCAAGAGTTCGCGGGCCTGCTTCTTCTGTTGTTCAAGATTCAAGACATCCTCCTTCGTATGCCCGGTCCGCAAGACAGGCGAAAGAGGGGTCAGTAAAGAGGGGTACCTCGATACAGCAGGTGGGCGCAGCCCTTTCCGCGGACGAGAGGCGTCCTGCAAGCCGTCTAGGCACTACTTTACCAAAGTCGCTGCCGCCGGATACCCATTGAACGAGTGCCGAGCCAAGGCGACGACTTGCCCGGAGCCCGAGAACTCCCTCCCCTTGCGCTGGTATGGGCGATACAATCGCGGGTCGTTATCGGACCACAACCCGCCGTGCGAGCTTCTCCAAGCGGCACGGTGCAAATTCGGTGGACACCAGCCCAGCGTCGTCCCTCGCGGAATCACCGAGGGGAACCGCGGCCCTTAATCTGAGGAGGCGTGCCAAGCTGCCTATGTGTTACAAGACCGGCTCAATGGCCTGCATCATTCTCTTGGCGATGTTCTCGCGCCTGGTCCCCCACCCGCCGAATTTCACTCCAATGATTGCGGTTGCTCTTTTTGCCGGCGCGACTCTCTCGAGTCGGTGGCTCGCTCTTCTTCTGCCGCTCGCGGCGATGCTGCTGAGCGACGCGGCACTTGAGGCGGCAACTCGGATGCATCTCCTGGGTGGGTGGTTGGCAATGGGACACGGTTTCCACCGCGGGATGCTGATGATCTACGTCATCTTCGCCCTCATCACCGCAATTGGATTTCTGCTGCGCGAGCGGAAGACGGTCGTTGCGGTATCGTCGTCGGTCCTCGCAGCTTCGATCGCTTTCTTCGTACTCGCCAATTTCGGCGTCTGGGCAGAAGGTGCGATTTACCCCCACACAATGGACGGTCTCTGGCAGTGCTATCTCGCGGCATTGCCGTTCCAGAAGTGGTCGCTGCTTGGGAACGCGTTTTATGCGCTCGTTCTTTTCGGCGGGCTTGCTCTTCTCGAACAGACGATGCCTTCGATCGTTCTTCGTCCCGCGGCCTCCGTCCGCTGACCAACCTACGGCCGCCCACGATTTCAGGACAATACTCCCCTGAGTCGACACCCCCTGAGTCGACGCCACCGAGCGGTGATCCAAGCGGGACCGATCATTTGGCAGTCACCTTGTACAGGTTGACCGTGTGCTCCGTAACCGCAAGCTGACTATTCTCTGGCTCATAGGTGAGCGTGGCGCCCCCCTCGCACTCGACTTTTTCGTTCCCGTTCACTGTGAGCGTCTCGCCAGAGACTTGCCCGCGCCACAGTAGGCCTTCCTCTGTGCTTGCGAAGAAGAAGGTGTCATTTCCCAATGGCACCAAGGCCACGCTGAAATCAAAGACCTGTTGACGGCTTGACTCTTTCACCAGATTCGTCGAGTCAAGCGGCGTTACCTGGTCCCGCTGGAGCTTGTAAAGCCAAAGATTCTTGTCCCCGCGCCCAACGGAGCAATTGGCAAGAAGCAGGTAGTCGCCGGCGAGCGAGAGGTTGTTGATGCCTCGTTGCGCAGTTGGGCTGTAGTGCGTCCGGGCCAACGTCTTGCACGCGGGCACCTCGACGATGCAAATGTCCCCGTCCTCGCTCCCGGTCACCACCAGACCGTCCTTGTAGCGAACCACGCTCCGCACATTCCAAATCGGATACTTCGAGGGAATTGGATTGTTCGATCGAATGCTCACGTCTTTGTTGAATGTGATGTCGCTACCATTAATTTCCCATAGCAAGAGAAAACCCTGCGCGTGACCGGTAACGAGCCAGGACTTTCCCTGGGACCGCAGGACCGCCGCCGAATTCGCGACTCCAAATTTCGGATCGTAGTTGGCCGTGCCCTTGAGTGCGTACTCGCCGCCGTTCTCGGTCCACACCGCGAGGGACGAATCATCGTTCGATGTGACGAATCCCGTCTTGCCGAGCCGCGCCATCATCTGGATTCCTTGTGAGGACGGGCTTCTGAGGGCTTGAGTCAGGATCGGCCCGAATTCGTTCTTGCCGGTAATCGGCGGACGGAAGACGGTAATCGTTCCATCCCAACGTCCAATCGCGAATCGGTCGCGGGTCAACCAGGAAGCGACCTGGGCCAAATCGTACGTCGACCCAAGCTTTTCCAGCTTGGGCTCGCCGGCGATCGCCGGGGGGATGGCCAGGCAGCAGAAGCAGATCAGTAACGCGGCGATTCGTCTCTTGGCTCGCATCGCATCACTCCATCTCTTAAGAATTTTCCCATCAGATGTAGCGCTCGGCGGACGAATACTTAGAATGACGTGTGCACCTCGAGCGTGGCGGCCAGTTTGTCGTACATCTCGTCGGCCCGCGCCGCGCGATCAGGCAGCGGACCGACAAGAGGCCCGAGGTGTTTTCGGCTCCGCAAAAAGTTGATAAACGTCCGAGTAAAGGAAGCATTGTTGAACAAGTCATGGATGAATGTGCCGAAGATCGGGCGGTCGGGATGAACAGCCCCGTCCTCTCCACCGGGATGGACGTATAAGGGCTGACAACCCGCTCGCCGCACGACGCCGCAATGAATCTCGTATCCCTCGACGGACCCGGCAGCGGCAAACGGATTGTGTGGCGTTGGAGTGTAAACCCCTTTGGTGACCCGCTTCTCCTGATGAAAGTGCACATCGACGTCCAGAAGTCCCATGCCTGAGACCGTTCCCAGGTCCGATTCGATGGCTCCTGGATCGAACAAAGTGCGCCCGAGCATTTCATACCCGCCGCAGACTCCGAAGACAGGGACTCGGCACGACTCGCGACGGACAACCTCTTCGAAACCGGTGCGCCTCAGGTAATCGAGGTCCCAGATTGTGTTCTTGGTGCCCGGGATGATCACGGCGTCGGGAACTCCAAAATCGCGCTGACCCTTCACGTAGCGAACCTGCACTCCTTCCTCGACGGTGAGAGCGTCGAAGTCGCCGGCGTTCGCGATGTGTGGCAGATAGACGATGGCAATGTCCACCTCCGGCCGATCGCAGAACCGCTCCTTGAGCCGGTCCTCTTCCTCCAGCGTCAGCCCGTGCAGGTGAGGCAGCACTCCTGCGACAGGAATTCCCGTCTGTGCTTCAATGAACTCAATGGCCGGCTGCAGGACGGCACGATCGCCGCGGAATTTGTTCAAAAGGAATCCGCGGATACGGCTGATATCACACGGTGCGGTCAGTTCCATGACCCGGACGGAGCCGAGAAGGCTGGCGAACGCCCCCCCCTTGTCGATGTCGGCCACAACGTAGACGCGTGCCCCAAGGATTTCGGCGAGGCCCATGTTCACCACGTCAAACTTGCGCAAGTTGGGCTCCGCACAGCTGCCGGCTCCCTCGGCAATGATGACGTCGAAGCGATCCCGTAAATAGGAAATCGATTCTCCAATGGCGCGAAGCTTGAGTTCCTGAAGCCGGTCGGAAAGGAAATATTCCTGGGCCGAGACATCTCGGACCGGTCGTCCGTGCACAATGAGCTGGCTGACATCGTCAGCCTTGGGTTTGAGGAGGATCGGATTCATGTGCACGATGGCCCGCTCCCTCGCCCCGGTCGCCTGCACGACGGTCGAGCGAGCGATCTCCTCTCCGTCGTCGGTGACGTAGCAATTGAGCGACATATTCTGAGACTTGAACGGCGCAACGCGCAAACCTCGGTTCGCCAGCAGCCGACATAATCCGGCGACCAACGTGGTTTTGCCACATTCGGAGCCCGTTCCCTGGATCATCATCGGGTCCATGCCGGCAGTCCCACGCGCGGTCCGCAATGTCTCACGGACGCAGTTGTCACCCCTTAAAGCCCACCGACTTCCGTTGGCCGTGCCTCATCGGGCGGATGCAGACAATTCGTCGAAGGAATTTCTCTTGTTCAACCCCTGCTTGGGAATGCCTCCGGCGCGCCGGGACTTCGCTTCGCCTGCCTTCACTCGTCGGACCAATTCTGACAGGAAGCAGAGCTTCCAGAAAGCGTGTGCCCAAGCAGCGCTGGGATACGACGGGTCAGGCAGATGATCGTGTTCCTCGCCCCGCGCCGCCCACCCCGCTTCCCGATTCTTCCCTCAATACTCCCACACGCCGACCCAGGGATCGTGCGCGGTCGACTGCACAAATCGCGGCGCACGTTCGGCGAAGCGGACTTTGGAAAACAACTTGTCCGTCTCGAGCAACATCGTCGTTTTGCCGTCCGGCGTCAGTCCGCGGCGCACGATGAGCGAGCCCGTGATGTTGGTGGTCGTGATACCGGGCGGCGGAGGATTTTGCCAACGCTCAAAAAATCCCGGACGCTCTTCACGCCGGATAAAGGCCACCAGCGATCCCGATTTCTCATCGAAGGATAGCGCGTCGACTTGCGGCTCGACGGGCGCGCGGACACCAAGCGGCAGCACGAGATCCCGTTTCGCCCCACCGAGATCCCACACATAAAGGTTTTGATCCACGCCGCCGGCAGCCACGCGCATGCCGTCTGCCGACAAGCACACGGCGACCATGCCGCCGCCCGGCTCGCTGCACTCCCGACGCACGCGGCCGCTTCGCGCGTCGTAAACATTCACCTGTCGACCAACCCCGGCTGCCAGCAGCCTGCCGTCCGGCGAAAAAGTCAGTGGCCCGAATCGGTGACCATCCTTGCCCTCCGACCAGAGCAATTTGCCGCTCGCGCCGTCCAGGATCCGCAAGGCATGCGGACCCGCTGAAACGGCGACCGTCTCGCCGCGCGGGGAAATCGAGACGACATCCACCGCATCGGGAAGAGTCAAAAAAACCGATTGCGTCGCTCTCCGAAATCCCAAACTCTCACTGCTCCCGTTTGAGGCCGAGCCGGAGCCGGTCCTTTGACGGCTTTGGCCTGGCCAGGGACGGCAAATCCCATGACCGCGAGATCCGCGTCCGGCGTGATGGCCAGATCGGTCAGCGAGAGCGGTGGCCGCGTGTTGCCATCGGGCGTGGCATGCTCGGGATCCAATAGCCCCGGCGTCACGACGTAGAGACTTTCGAACTGGGTGTCGTTCGCTTGCCTGGCCCAGCTCCAGACAGTCCCGTCTTCGAGCGCGGCGAGAAAGAAATGACCATCCGACGAAATAGCAACGGCAGCCGTATTCGACGGATGTGACCCGAGGCGACCGCCTCCGATCGGGATCGTCGCTTTCCAAACTTCCTTCGCCTGCGCTGCCAGCCGGTTGATCCGCCAAGACACGAAGCCCAGCAGGCCCACGAGACCAATTGCAGCGGCGAGACCGATGACCGCCCATTTATGTCTCTGCATTGAGAATCGCCCGCCTCCGCATTGCCTGATGACGATTGTGCATGGTCAATCAATCCACTTCAAGAAGCGCGCGACCCAAGAGTGTCGCCAGCTAACGGGGCTTAAAGCGCGAGAAGAGAGATCGCGATCCACGGGTTTACACCCGTGGCAAGCGGACTTCCGCCCCGATCGGGGGCTCGGGATCGCGAACGTAGAGCAAGCTGCCAGCTTGCTGATATCTCGCCACAAAATTCGAACGGATTGGCAAGCTAGCAGCTCGCCCTACGAATTCAGCCGGCGAAGCGCTTGCCCGCCGGATGGCCGAGTTCATGGCCCGGCCCCAATAGCCGGCACCCGGCGGCGTACCTCCTCGCCCCGCTTCCCGCTTCTCTTCTGATCGCGCGCCCCACACCCCCCGCCCCGCGTCCCGCTTCGTGCCCATCGCCGCTCGTTTTTCCCCCAGCCCCTAGCCTCTAACCCCCCAGCCCCTGCTCGTTCACTCCGTCTCGGATGCAAAGCCGAGTGCCTTCCATCAACCAGCCTCTGGAACTCAGCGGGCCCTCGCGAATCGGCGGCGAGAAATGATATCAGCGGCTTGCGAATTCGTCGGGCTACGTCCCGATTGTATTAGCGCCGGCCGGCGGTCGTCGCGGCAGCCACAGCGCTGCCCTATCAATCTTCGGCAGTGTGCCAAAATGGCAACCGATCCTAATTCCCAAGCGGCCTCGACACGTGGCAATTGCACAAAATTTTGGCATAAGGTACTAGGCGGCCGAACCTTAGGCGATGTACCCGTGTCTACTTCTGCGGCCGGCATGCTGTTTGCATTCGATAATGGGGACCCAATCCTCTGTCAAAAAAGGAGTTACGACGCGTGCCAAAGTTCGAAGTTGAGATGGAGATCACCGGATTCAAGCTGAAGGTTAAGGGTGAACGCGAGGACATTCGCACGATTGCGGCAAACCTTCAAAGCCAATTGCCACGACTTATTGAGGGGCCCCTAAACATCCCGCAGGGAAATCTACCGGAAAGGACGACTCTCGTCGTCGAGCCGAACAATGGGGAACGGCAACACTCAAAATCGGCTCGGGCGAGGCGTACTCCGCGGACGGCAAACGGAGAGGCACGATCGGCTGCAGCCGACTGGTCGCACGATCCATCGAAATGGGGGATTCCCCGGCAAAGCTGGTCGGCATCGCTGAAAATTCTCTGGCTGCTACGAGTTGCAACGTCGGAGCTCGGCACCAAGGAGATGTCGGGGCCAGCGATCGCAGCGACTTTCAATAAACACTTCCGTCAGGCCAGAGCTCTCAACAGCCGCTCAATGTCGCGGGATCTCGGGACGCTGAAACAAAGAACTCCATCTGCGCTCGTGAGTGACGACGCGACGCAGTCACCGATTGTTTGGTTCCTGACAGAGGAGGGGATCAAGGAGGCCGACAAACTTATCGCGGAGGCCACATCGACGGGGGTATCAACCTAGCCGTTGGCGGTCACGATGGGGTTAATCGAAAAGCAAACCCTCGCTTCGCGGTTATCGCCGCCATTTGATCCGGCGCTTGCGGAGCAGCTGGTCGACGAGTTCGTATCCATCGAGCGCCGCTATATCTTGCGCGACTGGGAGCCGGCAGAACTCGATGGTGGACAGTTCAGTGAAATTGCCGGGCGAATTCTCCACCATCTCGACTCTGGGAATCTAGACCGCGGGCGTGACTTCGCAGACTGCCAGCGCTACATCCAGAATGACGCCGTGTCGCATTCTCTCGACCGAGCCGATGCGAAGATGTTGTTTTCAGTTTTACAGGTCGTGCACAGATTCCGATCCAAGCGCGGTGCAGTCCACATTTCGCCTCGTTACAAGGCGAATCAGATGGACGCTCGGTACATGGTTGAGGCAGTTCGTTGGTCAATGCTCGAGCTGGTCCGAATCTTTTGGACCGCCGATCATGAGGCCGCGGCCAGCGCGATCCGGGAGCTGTTGCAGTTCGACGTTCCCGTCATTGGCCGCTTTGAGAACGTGATTCTCGTGCAGAGAACGGACTTGCGCGCTGAAGATGAGGTACTCGTCCTGCTTCATTTTGCTGGCGAGGTCGGATTCACGCGCCGTGAGCTTGGATCCTTTTGCAAGTTATCGGCTCCTTCGGTAACGCGGGCACTCGATTCACTGACGTCGCCGCAACGACGCGAGGTTGTCCTGATGGACAACGGGCGATACCGCCTAACCGACCTCGGCCAAAAACGTGTTCGCGAGAATCTAGCCGAAAAGCTACTTTTGGAGTAGTCGTCGCAGGGTCCCTACGTTGTTGCGCGGTGATTTATTTTTCATCGAACCCCGGCTGTTGCAGTCCGAGTATTTTAAGCAGCCGGGGCGCGAAGCGGACGTACTTTCGACAGGAGTTTCTGATGAGCATTGCGGACCGTTTGGATGACGCCCGATTGTTATACGAACACGGGCGGTTTGAAGGCGCATTCATGAGCGTCCTTTCGGCAGCCGCGGGGACGTCGAGTTTGCGATTTCCGAAGGGGACGCGGTCGTTCGCTGACGCAACCAAAGGAATGCCAGATAACGAGAGGTTTACTCGGTTTCTCGAGGGTACTCCACCAATCGCCGGGGCATTGGTTCGCTTCGACAGAGAGTGCACGTCCGTTGCGTCGATTTTGTACAAGTTTCTTAGATGCACGCTTATGCATGGCGGACGCGTACATCGTCGGGTTCAGCTCAGTGAGGGTAGCTCGGAATTCGAAGCTCGAATTGATTGTGAAACGGCCGCCCCGAACGTCATCATCACTCATCCGATCATCATGATGCTCGCGCACGCGATCGCGACCTGCCCAGAAAATGGGTCAATCCCGGTAGGAAAACAAAAAAGGGGACAGGCGCATATATGCGGAATATGCGCCTGTCCCCTTTTCCGCACTCGGCACGGGGAACACCAACCCACCCCGGGGCGACTCGTAAGATGCTTGGCATGCTGGTTCGCGCAGAGCAACCACGTGTGTGTATCTTATCAATATCGGACCTGTCCGGTTTTCTGTTGCCCCCGACACCTCACGGGCCGGGCATTCCAAGGAATGCGCTCATGTGCAGCGGCAGCCGTGTGCTCAGACTAAGAAGCAACTTGTACATGCGAAGTTCAATGCGCCAATCCGTCGCTTCGAGCTGTGCTAATGCATCAGGATGCGACAGGGATAGCATCTGATCTTCATAGAGAATCTTCAGAAAGTCTGGGTTGCCCAGGAATTTGGGCGACAATCGTTTCCAGAGCTCTCGCATTCGTAGGCATACGCTGGGGCCATGTTCACTTTGGAGTCGAGCGAGCGTTGCCCACAGGAACTCTCCGAATTGAGGTACGTGGTTTCGAGCCGCGATTTCCAGAGCAGACTCGAATTGCCGAACCGCCTCGACGCTGCCGTTCTGTCTCTTCGCAGGGGCATCTTGCGCCCATTTGACTATCGGCTCGAGGACATGACAAATGGCGCCGTGTAAATTGCCAAACCACAGGTCTTGCTTCTCAGGCATTAGCTTCATCAGCTCCGCCTGCAGCTGATTGTGCCGAAACAACCAGTGTGGGTGCGTATCCCTTCGCTGGTCTCTGGTCAGTTCGGTGACAATTCCGCTCACGCTCAAGTAAAGCGTCGTGCCAGCCCAGTATGCGCCGATAACCTGGTCTTCAAGAGCCTGGCGGCCTGGCGCATCCAGAGCGATATCATCCGGGATGCCCGTGCTCGCCATAAGGCACTCGAATCCGCGTAAGTCGGCTCCAAATTCTATTGCATGCGGAAGCGACGTGAGAGATTGATCATCTGGACCCTTTCCGTAGAACATTGCGACCCCGGCCAGCGAGTAGATTAGCCACTTACCCTTGTCGATATCGGCCTCCTGCAATTCGCTATGGTTAAAGAGAATATGCGCGAGCTCGTGACAAATGACGAACCATTCAGCGTGGGTGGCAAGAACTTCGGCCGCCCTGATGCGAGCCGGCGTCAACTCTCTCGTAATCGGCATGATGAAGCCGAGTTCGGGTTCGGAAATCCACCTCAACGTCGTCCTGATCTCAGACCGGCATTGCTCCTCGCTGCACGGAGGTCCGGCCGGTTCGGGAAGCGGAAGCCATGAAGCGATGATGCGGGCCATTTGATAAATGGTCATAAGCAGACCGCTCGGGAGAGCGATCAGCCAGCCATCCGACGACTGACGCACTGTTGCTGAGAAGGAACTCGGACACGTCCATTCCCCAACAAACACGCCAGCGTCCTCGCATTTCGCTCGGATCCACGCCGGCAGCTTGGGCAACAGCCGCTCCCATTGAAGAGCTACCAGCGACTTGCCGGTTTGACAGTAGTCGGCTCGTTCATCGAACCAAGCTTGCGAGAAATGCGATGCGATCATGCTTCTGGTCTGCGCATTAATCGCGGCGAGCAGGTCAGTGGGATTCATGGCTTGGTTGTGACCGCATCGGTGTCGCTGCCGCCGTCATTGCCGCAATCACCGGGACAGAGTGAATGGAGACCCTCGTACGCCAAGAGGACCGCTACCGTCGCCACCGGAACTTGGCCGCAAGTCGCGGAGATCAGGTCGCCGATGGCGCCAGCAAGCGCCAGACGATTTGCCGCTCGGTGGTGAGTACGTAAGGTGGTGATGACGGAATTCTGGCAAATGAGTGAAATAAACTCGCTTCTCCTCTGGGCCATCCACGCCAACCCATCAAAGACGTAGTCCATTCTGGTCTTGTTCTTGGAGCTAAGGGACTGGTCGTCAATGGACAACCCCAGCTCGAATAGGAGGTCTTCATTGGATTTGTCCATTGTGCTTTGATCGATTTCCATTGCGTCTCCTCGTTCTGCTCAAGGCGAGTGTAGCGCGGTTCGCACATTGTAATACGGTGCGATGCGTATTGTCCTCACCGCAACGCGTTCGACGACCTCTTACAGGCGGGCTAGCAAAGTTCAGTATCGCAGCAGGTATGCCGGCGACCTGCTCAGACGGTCGCGGCTTCTGATGTAGGTGAGCGCCGTGACGCGAAGGGAATGAACGGGGATGTTTGGGTCGAACTTAAGTCGCCTGACATAGGCGGCGTCCGTGAAGCCCACAAAATAACTTGTCGGTCGAAAACCCGACGCGATTTCGCGGCGTTTACTCTTGACTTCGTGCCTTCATGAATTCGATCAGGCTCTCAGGGGTTTCGAATTCAATTCGATAGGATCCGTCCTTAACCTCGCTGACATTGCCCCACGGAGTGACGAATGCGACGATGTCATGGACCCGTTTGGGATCGATACTTGTGAACAGAACGAATGCTCCAGGAGTGCACATACCTCCCTGGCAAGACGAAGTGGTTTGTACGCTTGGGATTTTGTTGAGCCACATGACAAAATCGACGATTCCAACATCGACAGCGACTTCTTCACCACTGATATTGACCATAACGGCTTCATGGAATCCATCGTGCGGTACGGCCACGTCTACTCCTCAAGTACTGGAATAATGTGTTGATCGGTGCTTGTATTTGTTCGTGCATCCCCACGAAAGGAAAACGCGAAAGGTCCGAGATTGGCAAAATGGATAAACTGAATCCGCGCGCGAGAGTTACGGGGTCTGCTGCGACCTCGCGTTGTACGACTTGCCGCGCGCGATCCCTAGGCCGATTCGAGGCCGAGCCGTTTGGCGGACATTGATTGCCGCTTAGAACGGAACCTCTTCGGATCGATCACTTACGGTCGAGATCCCAAGCTTTTCCTTGCAGAGCTTTGTGAGGGCCTTGATCCAATAGTGGTCATACGAACCGAGGGTGAGGTAGAAACTCTCGACGACTTCGTACGGATCCTTGTAATCGATAATGGCAGTGTGCTGGCCGTCCGACCAACCGTCGACGCGAATGCGGAGTATCTCGGAGACGCGAAGCTCAAACCGTTTGTCCGATTCATCAATCTCCATAACCAATGCGCCATCGTCCGCGCTGAGCGTTACGGCTAACGGGAGACGGAGAGGAAAATCGGGCACGTCGGTCGAAAGTAAGCGGAGTCGGATCGATCGATGTTCCGGCTTTCCCTCACGGGGAATGAGATCAGTCATCGATAGCTCCTTGCACGCGCAGAGTTCTCCGCGCTCAGCGTACTTCGCCAAGGACCTGCACTGCCACTCTAATCGCGGGTTAGAGCGCGTTCCGTCGAATCCACGGTCGAAGAGATCGACTCGCGCGGGTTCAAGCGAAGTTCGTCACGTACGGCAACGCAGCGGCTTTCCCGCGGATCTGCGGCTCGCCTGTAAGCAGTTGTCCCAAAAAATCGAATTCGCCAGTGGTCAAGGCCTTTCGGGGACGGTCGGGCATCGCGGCGGGGATCGACTTGTCCGAATGAGGGTAGAGGGCGTGGGGCGGAGGGCGGAGGGAAAAAGACATGCGATGCACTCCCGACCAAACCGTTTAAGTCCCGTCTACGCGAAGTTGCTCATGTACGGCAGCGATGCCGCCTTGTGGCGGATTTGGGGCTCCCCTGCGAGCAGTTGGCCCAAAAAATCGAACTCGCCCGTCACCAGGGCCTTTCGAGGCCCTTCCGCCATGCTGCAGGGTATAGAAACATCCCCGCTTGGACCTGCGTAACGCACTGTTTGCGCGACGAGGTCGACCGTCACCTCGAGTTTGGGGTTGGCCAGGATGGCAATGCCTAAGGCTTTGACGTCGGGCTCTTTGGCGTTGACGCAGGGGAGGCCGAGGGCGGTGCAGTTGCCGAAGAAGATTTCGGCGAACGATTCGCCGATGATGGCTTCGATGCCCCAGCGCTGCAGGGCTTGCGGGGCGTGCTCGCGGGACGAGCCGCAGCCGAAGTTGCGGCCGGCGATGAGGATCTTGGCCCCCTTAAAACGCAGGTCATTGAATGGGTGCTTGGGATCCTGCTTGCGGTCATCCTCGAAGGCGTGCTCGCCCAGGCCGTCGAAGGTGACGCAGCGGAGAAACCGCGCGGGAATGATGCGGTCGGTGTCGATGTCATCGAGGAGAAGCGGGACGGCGGTGCCGGTGATTTGTTGGATCTTGTGCATGGGTGGGTGTCGATTCTCGTTTGGTTAGTTAGTTGCTAAGCCGTCCCGCTTCCGGGGTGGGGGGTGGGGGGCGCGGGGTGGGGGGAAATGCGACGGGATGAAACCCTTTGGGTTTCGTCTGGCGCATCGCCTCCTCGTGTCGATCGTTCAAACACTGTCATCGTTCTCACTCCCGCGGCCCAGGCCGCGTGTCCCGCGCTTCGTTTGCATTGTTTCCCGCGCGCCCCGACCCGCGTCCCGCTCATTTTCCTGCTCTGCCCCCGCCCCGCGCCCCCCACCCGCGCCCCGGGACGCTCGCTCATGCAAGCAACTCGCGAACGTCCGTTACGCGTCCTTCCAATGCCGCTGCGGCGACCATCGCGGGGCTCATCAACAGCGTCCGGCCCGTCGGGCTGCCTTGGCGGCCTTTGAAATTGCGGTTGCTGCTGGAGGCGCAGATTTCTCGGCCGATTAGTTTGTCCGGATTCATGGCGAGGCACATGGAGCAGCCGGCGCTGCGCCATTCGAAGCCGGCGGCGGTGAAGATTTTGTCCAGGCCTTCGGCTTCGGCCTGCTTGAGGACTTGCTGGCTGCCGGGGACGACCAGGGAGCGGACGTGGGGGTTGATCTTTTTGCCTTCGACCACGTGGGCCGCTTCGCGGAGGTCGGAGATGCGGGAGTTCGTGCAGGAGCCGATGAAGGCCACGTCGATCTTGAGGCCGCGGATCGGGGCGTCTTCCTTGAGGTCCATGAATTCGAGGGCCTCGGCGATGCCGTCTTGCTGTTCGGCGGGGAAGGACTTCACGGTCGGGATTCGCTCGGTGACGCCGACCGATTGGCTGGGGTTGATGCCCCAGGTGACCGTGGGCTCGATTTGGGAGCCGTCGATGGTGACGCGGTCGTCAAACTCTGCGTCGGGCGGTGAGGCGAGGCTGAGCCACCAGGCGGCGGCTCGGTCGAAGGCTTCTCCCTTGGGCGACATGGGGCGGCCGCGAAGGTAGTCGACGGTCGTCTTGTCGGGGTTCACGTAGCCGCAGCGGGCGCCGCCTTCGATGCTCATGTTGCAGACTGTCATGCGTTCGTCCATCGTCATGCGGTCGAAGACTTCACCCGCGTACTCGTACGCGAAGCCGACGCCGCCGTGGACGCCCAGGCGACGGATGATGTGCAGGATCACGTCTTTGGCGTAGACGCCGGGGCGGAGGCGGCCGGTGACCTCGATGCGGCGGACTTTGGGGCGGCTGAGGGCGAGGGTTTGCGTGGCGAGGACGTAGGCGACCTGGCTGGTGCCGATGCCGAGCGAGATGTTGCCGAAGGCTCCGTGCGTGCTGGTGTGGCTGTCGCCGCAGACGAGCGTGATGCCGGGCTGCGTGAGGCCCTGCTCGGGGCCGACGACGTGCACGATGCCCTGGCGGGCGTCGGCCAGGTCGAGCAGGCGGATGCCGAACTCGCGGCAGTTGCGCTCGATGGCCGACATCATTTCTTCCGCCAGGCCGTCGGCGAAGGGGCGGGCCTGGTTGTCGGTGGGGATGATGTGGTCGACGGTCGCCAGCGTCCGCTCGGGGTACATCACCTTCAGGCCGCGCTCGCGGAGCATGGCGAAGGCCTGCGGGCTGGTGACTTCGTGCACCAGGTGCTGGCCGATAAAGAGCTGCGTCTGGCCGGAAGGCAATTCACGGACGACGTGTGCGTCCCAGACTTTGTTGAACAGGCTGCGGGGGTCGGGCATGTTTTTTGCGCGGTTGGGGTTCAGGGGTTCGTCGGGGGGTTATGGGCGAAGCGGCTTAAGTTTCGATTTTGGATTTTAGATTTTGGATTTTGGATTGGGAGCTTGGAAGTCGTGGGCTGACGATGCGCTCGAATGACGCAGGAGTCGCTTGCTGCCCTTCAAATCTGAACGAACCGAGTGCCAGCAAAGGGTCCAATTGTGGCAAAACTCGCGACTCCCAATCCAAAATCCAAAATCGCAAATCCAAAATCGCTCCTCCGCGTATATTTATTTTAGCACGGTTTGGCTCGATCCCCTAGGTTGGCCACGGAGGGCAATTTGTGCCGCGGGGAGCGGGGCAAAGCCGGGATGGGGTAGTCCGCGCTTTGGTCTTTTGTCGCCGCGAAAACAGGACACGGGGCGAGTTTTTTTGTTCTTCAGGTTTCCTTTTAGCGCCCCAAAAAAGCCAAAAAATTGTACAGAAACTGGTCAGGCGATCGGCGGATTGTGGAGTTGGGGCGGCCGACGGAATTCTTGCTGGCCCGGCGTGCGGACGAAAAAAGTCACTCGACACTTTTGTGGGCGAGACGCGTGGCTTCGACGGCCGTCGCCAGGCTGTCGCGTCCGTTTTGTTCGGTGATGCGGCGGACGTGCGCGTGGTTTTCGATCCAGGCGATTTGATCGGTCAACATCGCCCGCAGCAGGTCGCCGTAGCGGTGCATTTTGGGCTCGTGTCCGCCGGTGAGTTCGAGCATCTGGTAGACGTCGTACTCGTTTCCTCGTCCGCGGCAGTGGCGGTCGGGACCTCCATAAACGGAGGTGACGTCGAGGTGGGCGTGCTGGAAAATCTCGCCCAATTCGCGAGTTTGGGCTTCGTCGGCGATGGCGTGGATGCGGAACCGCGTGGGGATCCACTCTTCGAGCAAAATATCTCCCCGCTCGAAGACCAGGCGGAGTTCTTGGCGGTCCATGCGGCCGGCCTGGGTGAAGCCGTGATAGAAGTTGATCACGATGCCGTCGCGGTAGCGGACGGTGCACTGGACCTGGTCTTCGACGCCGGAACTGGTGCCGGATTCGGGGCGGGTGGAGGCTTGGGCTGCGACGACTTTTCCGGAGCCCAGCCAGCCCGCGAATAAGTCGAAAAAATGCACCCCGTGCTCGATGAAAATCCCGCCGCTCTTGGCCGAATCCCAGAACCAGTGCTGCGGCCCGAGGCCTTCGTCGGCCGCGTAATTCTCGAAATAACCGTGCAGGAGGGCTCCGAGTGTTTGACGTTCGATGACGGCTTTCACCGCGCCGAACAGCGGGTTATAGCGCTGCATGAGGTTCGTGGCCAGAAGCAGGCCGCGTTTGCGGGCGGTCGCGACCAAGGTGTCGGCCTGTTCGACCGTGACGGCCAGCGGCTTTTCGCAAATCACGTGTTTGCCGTGCTCGAGGCCGGCGAGGGATTGCTCGAAATGCAAAAACGGCGGGGTGGCGATGTAGACCAGGTCGACGTCGTCACGGTTCAGCAGGGCTTCGATATCCTGGACGTCCGGAATTCCGAAGCGGCGGGCCGCGGCAATTGACGCCTCGCGGTGGGTGCCGGCCATGGCGACAGGCTGCACGCCGGGCAGCTGGGCGAAATGCTGGAGGGCGAAGAGTCCAAAACCGCCGCAGCCGATGACTCCTAAGCGGATCACATGCACCTCCCTGGCTGGAACGCTACGAGCTGAGGGGGCGACCAAAACTCGCCGCGGTGGGAAAAAAGTCGGCCTCGGCCTTCGATCATTGCCGCATTGTCGGCAAATGGGCGGCCATTAGCGAGCGGTGGACGTCCGGATGTTGCGCTGCCAGACGACGATGTGGCTGCGCTGGGCACCGCCGGCCCGCCGCGAAAACCGCAGGAGAACTTCGCCGCGGTCATCTTTCTGGGCCAGGGCGCTGCGGGCGTCGGTCAACGTGGCGACCGGCGTGCGGCCGATTTCCTCGAGGACGTCGTAGACGTCGACGTTGCCGGACAGCGTACTGTGCGGGTCGACGCGGAGCACGAGCAGGCCGCGCGTGGTCTCGGCAAAACCGAGCTGCCGGGCCAGGTCGCGGGTAACTTCATGCAGCGTGAGGCCCAGCGGCTCCACCGTCGAACCCATTCCCGGGCGGCGGGGAACCTCGGACTGGTCGTCCATTTCGTGGCGATCGGAG
Source organism: uncultured Planctomycetaceae bacterium (assembly GCA_963752185.1). GTDB lineage: Bacteria > Planctomycetota > Planctomycetia > Planctomycetales > Planctomycetaceae > DASPSM01. The sequence continues at coordinate 1,383,112 of CAVVXK010000002.1, forward strand.
AGATGGACTTCGACGGTGACCTTCCTGCCGTCGCGGAGGACGACCAGGGCCACCTTGTTGCCGATCTTGGTGAGGCTGACGAGGTTGATCAGGTGATTCTCGTCGATCACCTCGATGCCGTCGAAGGAAAGAACGATGTCGTTGGCGACCAGGCCGGACCGGGCAGCCGGAGATTTGTCATAAACTTCGGTGATGCGGGCGCCGCGGACACGGTCGAGCTTCAAATCCTTGGCTTTTTCGGGAGTGAAATCGGGGTCGAGCATCACGCCCAGATAGGCCCGCTGGACTTCGCCCCGCTCGAGCAGGTCATTGACCACGCGGCGGACGAGGTTGCTGGGAATACTGAAGCCGATGCCGTCGTTTCCGCCGCTTTGCGACGCGATGGCCGTGTTGATGCCGATGAGTTGTCCGTTGACGTCGATGAGCGGACCACCGCTGTTCCCGAAATTAATCGCCGCGTCGGTCTGGATGAAGTCCTGATTGACCAGGGCGTTTTTCTTTTCGAGCCGCAAGGCCCGGCCGCGGGCGCTGACGATGCCCATGGTGACCGATTGGCTCAGACCAAACGGGCTGCCCACGGCCAGTACGATATTTCCGATTTCGAGCCGATCGCTGTTGCCCCAAGAAATTGGCTTCGCGTTTTGGGCATCGATGCTCAAGACGGCGAGATCGGTATCGCGATCGATCCAGCGCTTGGACGGATGGAAGCTGCGGCCATCGTTGAGGCGCACCGCAATTTGCTGCAGGTCGGCGGCGTCACCAACGACGTGCCGATTGGTGACGACATAGTAGCCGGCCACCTTGGGGCTAGTGACGATGACGCCGGAACCGGTTTCTTCCAAGAGGCCGCGAGTCGGACTTTCGACCTTACTCTCGATATGAGCGACGCAGGGTGTAATTTCGGCGGCGACCCGCGCGAGTTCCCGGCTGGCTTCGAGCAATGGTGAATGCGACCGGTCCGCAAGACCAACGTCGGGAATTGGCCGGTCATCCGGTCGGGCATGAGCGGGACCGCTCCACGGCCACGAACTCAGGCCCGCCCCAATGGCGACTCCCACCAACAGCGTCGGCACGCTCCATCGAACGGTGAGCCGGCGAAGCATTGGTCAATCCGCGATGTCGATATCACCCAGTGTCAATTCACGGTCGCGCAGCCGTCCTTCCAGTTCGAAGGCTGACGCCCAGTCGGCGTCATCTGCATCACTGTTGTGCGAAAGTTTTTCTTGCATTCGCTGGCAGATAACGCAAACCGGAGTGAACGGAAGCGCTTTGAGCCGCTCGATTGGAATCGCTTGCTCGCAGACCTCGCAGTAGCCGTAGCGGCCCTGCCGGATGAGGTCGATGGCGCGTTCGACTTGTGCCAACTCGCGGCTTTCGAGGGCGGCGAGCTGTGTGTTGAGCTCGTTTTGTGCGCCGTCATTTGCCGCGTCGGCCTCATCGCCGGTGGTCGAAACCTCGGTCATCGTAAAATCAGAAGCGAGCTTCCTGCGAAGCGAGTCGCGTTTGGCGACCAGCCGTTCGTGAAGCCGCAAAAGTGCGTCTTTTCGAGCCATGATCCTTTTCCTTCGGTTGCACCGGATGCGGCTTGGCAACACTGCTGAAAAGCCGGTCCGCCCCCGCCCCCCTATTATGTGGCAGCAAGTCAATCAGCCAACTATAGCTCTCGAAACCAAACGGAAATCGCTCTGAAAATTGGCGGCAATCTCCGGTTTTGAGCTCCAGCGGAACCCTGAGGATTGAGCAGATTGGTGGATAAATCACAACCGACTGATGCTCCGTAACTTACGTGCTAACAACCGCCGCTGCCCAAGGCGGGTCGACAAACGGCCGAATGCGATCATCCAGCTCCAATCCCTGGTCGCCGTTTAACCTTACGTCGCTAGGTGGCAACGTGTTGACTCGAAGCGACGAAAGATCATCTGCCAGGCCGAATCGCGCAAATCGATGGAATTGCATTGCTTACGTCTGCGCTGACAGATCGGCCCCCCGATTGCCGCATCTCGACAACTCGTCTCTCACCCTTTCCCGTTACAACCAAAGCATTTACTACGCCAATTCGGGAAAATTGAAAGCGCTATCGAGGCCGGCAATTGGCAGCCAAAACCGAGGCTAAGCAGACGGACGGGATTTTCGCGAAGGCGACAGTTGGGACGGCCCATTTTTTGGGCCCGGCAGGCGAGGTCGATCGCGTCACCGCGGAAGAATTCTACGCGGCTCTTCGATGCTGCTGCATCGGAAGCACGTAGGGACCCGCCGCCTGTTGGCCCATCGACGCGTCGCGAACCAGTGCGACGGTCGCAGCGTCGGCCCGATCATGGCGAAGGGCTCGCTCGAGCTTACGCAAGTCTCGTTCTTTGGACGATTTGGAACGAGCCGGATGAACGCCCTCGCAATCGATCAGCCACAGCTCCCATCGGCCGGTGGCGAGGCGTTGTGGATAAATGTGTCGCGACGAAATTCCGCGCCAAGCGAAGCCGGCCGCGTGAATACGGTCGATGGTTCGCGCAATGGCTCCGAAGATGGCGTGACGGTCCGTGACAGGCATTTGAGCCCAAACGCCGCTGCAAACCAATTCGGAGAGTGAGGCGGGTGGCGGCACTTCGCGGACAATAATCGCGGAACGGCGCCAAAACAGCCCCTCTTCAAAGAGGGCCATGCGTTGGGGGATTCGCAGGCCGATTTGGCTCAACCGATCGAGGCCTTGCCATTCGCGAATGGCCAGGCTTTTGAAGACCTGCCCCGCCAAAATGTCGGTCATCCGGGGCCACCACCGACGGCGACCCCAGCTCATTTTTATATAAATCGTGAACGAGCGATCGGTATCGTCCCGCAGCTCGGTTTTCCAAACGGCCCGGCCCAGGTGGTGCGGCCGGGCATCGCGAGCGGCCCGAAAAATTGCATCGAGACTGGCGAGTCCGTGCCGACGCAAAATGTTTTCTGCCGTCGGGGAATCAAATTCGGCCTGAGTGCGTCGAGCCATGGACCTTGCCGGACTTCAAACCACGAATCAATGGTTGCGCGGGCGAAGTTTATGCTTCCGGCAACTTTGTTGACAGACGGAGTTTCTCGATTCGTGCCAACGAATCAATATGCGTTGATTTGGGACCGCCACTTTCCGATAATCCGGTCCTTCGATTGCGCGTCAATCGAGCAATTGATCGGTAAGTGGAGGATGCCGATGAGTTTGCAAGTCGAAGGTCCAGGCAGTGGGAGTAACTTGCGACAGACACGCTGCCCCGGCACATTGGGGCGGCGAGGATTTCTCCGCATCGGTTTCTCCGCTCTGGGCGGACTGGGGCTTGCCGACCTCTTACGATTGCAGACGATCTCGTCCGACACAACGGCCACTGGAAATAGGCCGAACGATAAAGCGCTGATTGTGATCTGGCTTTGGGGCGGGCCCAGTCACATGGAAACATTTGACTTGAAGCCCACGGCGCCGACCGAGTATCGCGGCGAATTTCGTCCGATTCCGACCAGTTCCCCAGGACTGGAGATTTGCGAACACTTGCCGCGGCTTGCACAGCTCGGCGATCAAATCGCCATTTTGCGGTCACTCGGGCATGACAGTCCGGGACACGTCAGCAGCACGCACACATTGCTCACCGGGTATCCGGGAGACGTTGTCGAGGCGCCACCTTATCAACCGCGGTACCCGGATTTCTGGTCGATCGTCTCCAAGGCGCGAGGCGAGCGAACGTTTGGCGTTCCCGTTCATATCGCGATGCCGGCGCTCCGCTACAACGGGGCGGCATATCTCGGCGGGGGCCTCGACCCGTTCGTCGTGTCCGCCGATCCAAGCGGCAAGCAATTCAACGTTCCGAACCTCGCCCTCGATCGAATCTCGAAACCGCGATTCGGCGAGCGACTCGGATTGCTTGAGCACTTCGATCGGTATCGGCGTTCGATCGACAAGCGGGCGGCGGCCTCAATGGACGCGTTCAATCAAAAAGCGGCGTCGCTATTGACCCGCGGCGACTTGAGATCCGCATTTGACATCGAGCAGGAGGACGCAAAAACTCGCGACCGTTACGGTCGACATGGCGTCGGGCAGCGATGTTTGCTGGCCCGGCGCCTGGTCGAGGCCGGCGTGCGGATGGTGACGGTCGATTTTCCGAATGTTCCCGGCCAAAAGGCATTCAGCTGGGATGATCATGCCAGCGTCTGGAATATCTTCACCGAAATGAAGCACCGCTTGCCTGTGCTTGATCAAGTGACGAGCGCTCTCATCGAGGATTTGCACGCACGTGGGCTGGAAAAGAATGTGCTCGTCGTAGTGATGGGGGAAATGTCGCACACGCCGCGTCTCAGCAACTTTCAGGGCCAACCCGGCCGCGAGCATTGGGCGCGGACGATGTCGGTCTTGATGTCCGGCGGAGGATTGCGGATGGGGCAAGCCGTCGGCTCGACAAGCCGCTTGGGTGACGAGCCGATATCCCGGCCTCTCAAGCCGACGGACCTGCTTGCGACGCTTTATGCGTATTTTGGAATTTCGCCCGAGACCACCTTTACGAGCAGTAAGGGCCGACCGACGCGAATTCTTCCTGACGGCAAGGCCATCGCCGAATTGATTTAATTTCGCGCGCAAAACGATCGCATGAATCGTGAGCGTTGCACGGCTGGTTCGGATCGTTGCGCAGTCGCGTGTTCTGCTGCACAGCCGTTGCAGCCCCGGCCGCGACTGTCAAAACCAGTCATTTTTCTGCACGCCCTATGTTGCGGCTCGCCGAAAAAGCTCTTGCGAGAGTCGGCGGACGCCTCGGAACGGACTCGCCGCGCCCTCCCGAACTCGTACAAAAGTTGCGGACGTTCAATCCGGAAAGTCCGTGTCAATTCGACGCGGCTCACGGCACTGATGGCGAGCCCAAATGGCGATTCAAAACATCTGGAGTCCGTTTCTCTCGGAGTTCTTACTCCAATCGCAACGTCACGAGGGAATCGCTTTACGGGAATATCGAATAGCGTCGCCCCTTGCCTCGTTCAAAACGTCTTGGGCACGTCTTGGTATTCCGGAGGAATCGCCTGGGCGACGAAGGCAAACCGAGCCACGTCTCGCCAAGGCCATCCTGCAGGCGCTCGCGATCACCGACTCGATTTGAAACAGAAAGACAACATGGAAGCACCAACCGGCCCCGTCGCGCTGACCGTCAACGAGCAGCGGTCGCTCGATTTGTTGCCGCTAGGGCTTTGCGTCGTCGACCGTCAATTTACGGTGCAGTGTTGGAATCGCACGCTCGAGGAATGGACAGGCATTCGGCGCGAGGGGATTCTCAACCGGCCTGGCGGAGAGGGGCTTCGCCACCTGGCTTCGTTCCCGCTGCGGGAGCGAATTGAAACGGTCTTCCGCGGAGAAGCGGAGGACGACCGGATGTGCCCCCTGCACGGCGCCCTGGCGCCGCGCTGCCCGGCACGGGCTGCAGCGAAATCATGCAGCGGACAACCGTGCGCCGCTGGGATGCCGCGGGCGAGCTTGCGCTCATCATCGTCGAAGACATAACGAGCGAGTTTCAGCAGATACAAAACCTGTTGGCTGAACGCAAAACACTGCGCACGGCGATGCGGCAATTGCAGGAGCAGGCGGTCGAATTGAAACGGTACGCCCTCGAAGTCGAAGAATCGCGAAACCGCATCGAGTCCCAGGCCGCCGCCATGGCGGAACAAGCAGGCGAATTGGAAGTCGCCCGCCATCGTGCCGAGCAGGCCAACAAGGCCAAGACCGAATTTCTGGCCAACATGAGTCATGAAATTCGCACGCCGATGACTGCGATTCTCGGATTTGCCGATATCTTGATGCTCGAAGAAGGGATCGAAGCCGCGCCGCCCGAGCGCATCGACGCCCTGCAGACGATCAAGCGCAACGGCGAACACCTTTTGGAAATCATCAACGACATCCTCGACCTCTCGAAGATCGAGGCGAGTTGTCTGGCGGTCGAACGCATCCGATTCTCGCCGGCGAAGATTGTCTCGGACGTCGTCTCACTGATGAGGATTCGTGCCGAGGCGAAGCACCTCGATTTGCATGTGGCGTATTCCGGTCTCATTCCCGAGACGATTGAAAGCGATCCGACCCGTCTGCGGCAAATCCTGATCAATCTCGTCGGCAACGCGCTCAAATTCACGAAGAACGGTCGAGTGCAGATTTGCGTCCGCCTGCTCGAGACAGCGCCGACCAGAGGCATATCGAATTCGCCGTCGTCGATACGGGCGTGGGCATGACCCAGGAGCAACTGGGCCGGCTGTTTCGCCCCTTTACTCAGGCGGACGCATCGACCACGCGCAAGTTCGGCGGATCGGGTTTGGGCTTGAGCATTACCAAGCGGCTCACCGAAATGTTGGGGGGACGGATCACCGCGGAAAGCGAAGCCGGTGTCAGCTCCACGTTCACGGTCACCATCGCGACCGGTTCACTGCTCGGCGTGCAATTGATCGAGCCGTCGTCGCCGCGCCAGAGCCGACACCTTCCGACTCGCGTTCCGCAATCGCAAAAGTCGGCGCTTGACTGCCGAATCCTTCTGGCCGAGGACGGGATCGATAATCAACGGCTGATTTCGTTCGTCTTGAAGAAAGCCGGCGGCCGGGTCTCGATTGTCGAGAACGGCCAGGCGGCGATGGAACGGGCTCTCGAGGCCAGTGCCGCCGGCCAGCCCTTTGACGTGATCCTGATGGATATCCAAATGCCCGTCATGGACGGCTATACGGCCACCATCCGATTGCGTGCGGCGGGTTACACTGGGCCGATTGTCGGTTTGACCGCGCATACCATGAGCGGAGACCGCGAAAAATGCATCGCCGCCGGATGCGATGAGTATGCCGTCAAGCCGATTGACCGTGAGAAGCTCGTGGCGCTGATCGGCGAACTCTGCCACGGCAACAGAACGTGCTTCGGCCGGTAATCAGAAAAGTGCACGAACGGCGGATAGGCTCGCGATCGGTCAGGCGTCAAGATCGAGGGACTTTCCGCTGTCTCCGAATGCGTCGACAGGACGCGGCAGCGAAGCCTCTTGATCTGTGCCCGACTGCCCGTCCATCTCACCGGTCGACGGACGCGATCGGCGATAAAGCAGGCGTCCATCCGCGTCGCGATCGCTGCCCAATTGGGGATCGGCAACGCCGTCAAGCGATTGCGCGAGAACTTGCTTTTGGTCGGCGCGGGCCTTCTGCTCAGCCGAGGCGGCGTGGATTTGATTGGTCGCCCCCTCGGGGCGCGAACTTCCCACAACGGAACTCGCGAGCCCGATACCTGCCGCGCCGATAGTGCTCATGGCTTTGCCACTTGAGCAAAAATCCGAAAACCGAACTCTTTTCTCTTCTTCGGCTGCCGTCCGGTCGCGCTCTTGAGGAATTCTGGACGATTTTCGACGATTTGCCCTGAAATCTCTCAATCGGTCAGGCAAAGCGGGTGGAGATGGCAAGCTGGCACCCCGTGCCACCCGGCGTAGAATCGAGCCAATGGCGCGCCCGTTGATTCAAAGTCCGTTCGTCCTGCGATGTGTCGCTTTGTTGTTCCCGCTTTCCTGCGGGCAAATTGCTGTGATCGCCGCAGATGATTTGAAGAGCGATCGAGTCTCTCAGTCCGACGGTTCGGACATCTTCAACGGCCGCGATTTGACGGGATGGGTGCCGGTCGGCAAGGGGGCGAATGCCGATTGGGCTGTGGAAGACCGCTGCCTCGTCTGCCACGGCAAGGGCCACACGTGGCTTCGCACGGCGAAGCAGTACGACAATTTCCATCTGATGCTTGAATATCAGGTTTCCCCGGGAGCCAATAGCGGGGTCTATGTCCGCGTCGGCACCGACGGAAATCATCATCGCGAGAACTCTTCGTCGCCGTCGGCAGGCTTTGAGGTGCAAATCCTCGACGATCATTCCCCGCGCTACAGCCAGCTCAAGGACTATCAATACAGCGCGTCGCTTTACGACATCGCAGGAGCCTTGCGGCGCATTTCGAAGCCGGCTGGTCAATGGAATTCCCTCGATATCGAATGCGTTGGCGAGCATGTGACGATCCGGCACAATGCGACGCTTGTCGTCGATGCGACGCCCCAGCGCTATCCTCTGCTGAAACTGCGAAACACGCGCGGCTTTCTGGGACTTCAAAGTCATAACGGCATCGTCCGCTTTCGCCACCTTCGCATTTCGCCGCCGGTGAGTCGCTCGTAGCTCCGACCCATGCGCCGTTTCCTTCGAACCTACGACGAGGCGATCGAATTCATCTTCGGTCGCATCAATTATGAGCGGGTTGCGGGAGTCGCTTATTCCGCCGATGACGGAAAACTCGAGCGCATGCGAAGGTTGCTCGCGCTCTTGGACCGTCCCGACGAGCGATTGCCGGCCGTCCACATCGCCGGAACGAAAGGGAAAGGCTCCACGTCTGTCATGACGGCGGGGATCCTGTCGGCAGCCGGCTATCGCACCGGGTTGTTCACCTCTCCGCACGTCGCCGCGTTTGAAGAGCGGATGGTGGTCGACGGCCAGCCGCCGACACCCAACCACATTGTGGATCTCGCTAATCGGCTTGTCGGACCGGTCGAGAGGATGGATGCCGGGAGCGAGGGCGGCGGTCCGACCTATTTCGAGCTGGCGACCGCTCTCGCCTGGTTGTATTTCCTCGACCAGAAGGCCGAGATCGCCGTACTGGAGGTTGGCTTGGGCGGCCGCTTGGACGCAACCAATATTTGTCGCCCGATAGTGGGCATGATCACAAACATCAGTCGCGATCACACGAATGTGCTTGGCAGCTCGGTGGCGCAAATCGCCGCCGAGAAGGCGGGGATCGTCAAACCTGGAATTCCATTGATTAGCGGCGTCGCGAGCGGGCCTGCGGGGGATGTCGTGGAACAGGTCTGCCGTCGCCAGGAGAGTCCGCTGTTTCGGCTTGGCGACGAAATCAAATGGCGTCCCTCGCAAAACGGTGAGCGAGTCTCCAGGACGCCCAGCTTCGCGGACGGGCAGATGAAGATCGACGTGGAAACGCCCTGGGGCCGGGCGGACGATGTTCCCGTTTCTTTATTGGGATCTCATCAAGGGGCCAATGCCGCGCTTGCGGTGGCGGCCGCGCGCCTGCTCGCGACGCGGTCTTGGACGATCCCTTCGCGGGCGATTCACGACGGCATGGCCGCGGTCAGATGGCCGGCGCGGATTGAAGTCGTCGCCTCTTCGCCGATCGTCGTCGTCGACGCCGCCCATAACTGGGCCTCGACGCAAGCCTTGATCGATACTCTGGACGATCACTTTCCGGGCCGGCGTCGCATCCTCGTGTTTGCCGCCACGAAGGACAAGGACGTGAGCGGCCTCTTGCGGTTACTGGTGCCCCGCTTCGACACGGTGATCCTGACGCAATACCACACGAATCCGCGAGCGGTACCGGCGGAGGAGCTTCTCGCCCTGGTGCAGGCCACATCGCTGCGATCGTGCCACCTCGCGGCCGACGCGACGCTCGCCTGGGACATGGCCCGGCGACTTGCCGCTCCCGACGACCTGGTGTGTGTCACGGGATCGTTTTTTATCGCGACGGAAATTCGCAGGATGCTTCTGGGACAGCAGACCGGCCGACAAGGTTAGTTGTTGGCGCCTTATCCGCCGCCCTTGCGGCCGCGTCCAATCGAGCGAGGATCGTTCTTGTCCTTTTTGTTACCGGCGCGATGTTTGTGCTTTCCAAAAATGTCGTCGTCCGCCGAGTCGGGTGATTTCCGCAATGCCTCGAAGGCCTTGTTCTGTTGATCGTAATGTGTTTTTGTCTTGTCGTAATCACCCTTCTGGTCCATACCGTCGACCATGTGGATTTCGCCATTGTCGTCCACGACGACAACAAGCTCCGGCGCTGGCGCCGGTCTTCTTGATGCTGGGCACACTCTTCAAATCGTCAAAAATGTCCTTGTGCAAGTTCGGATCGAAAGAAAAACCCGGCGCGACGTCGACGAGCGCGGCCTTGCTCGAAAACAGCACGCTTTCGTTGTCAAAGACACTTTCGGCCGGACGCAGCACGTCGGCCGGCTTGCGGCCGCCCAGGATCTGACCGAGCAAAACCGGCAGTTCCTTATTCACCACTGTTCCCGTTTCCGCGAACCACTGAAAAACGTCCATCTGGGCCGACGGCAACGAAGGACGGCCGGGACGCCAGTCGACGCGCTTGACGTAGAACTGCGAGTTTTCCTGCACCGTGACCGGAGCGGTGGGCTCGCTCCATTCCGTTTCGCGTTTATCTCCCTCGATGATCGACGGATCCGTCACTTCCTCAATTCGCCTCTCTTTAAACGGATTGCTGACGACCAGTTTCACCCGATACCGATAGGTCTTGCCCGGTTCAACCTTGATATCGAGATAGCGGAACAGCAGATAGTGGTCGACCGGCGTCGCGCGCGTCCGCACAAATTCCTCGAGTTCCTCGTTCACGCGATCCTTGTCGCCGCCCGACTTAATGTCCTCCAGGATCTTTTCGCGGGGCGACTTCTCCTCACCCCCGCGCGCCGCTTGCGCTCGAACATTTGCGCCCCGAACGTCGTTGCCAAGTGCCATAAACCCGCCCGAATCGGGCGTAGTCTTGCCTTGTTGATCCTCGTTCTTCACCTTTTCGAGGACCTTCAACTCGTATTCGACCTGCTGTTGCACTTCGTCGTCCGAAAGGGTGAACTCCTTGATGTCGGGATGCGTGGCAAAGCGGTCCCATTGGCCGACAACGCGCTCCGGATACGGCATCGCGATGTGGCCGTCGATGAGCCCGTAGAGAACGGATTCGGGTGCGAAGCCCTCGACCTCGTTTTGAAGCAACTGGATCGCCGCATCGCGGTCCACAGCTTCCCACGCTCCGCTCCACGGATCGACTCCGGGACGATCGATCCGCGTTTGACGCTCCAACTTGAAATCCTGGAATTGAACCTGGCTTTGGAGGCTCTTTTCCGTCGACGGCAAACCCTGCGCGGGCCAATTCGGCTGTTTGGTCGCGCAGAGGAAAGATGCCGCGGACGGCAATAAAGTGGTAGCCCCGGCCGACCGGTTTCATGGCAACTTGACGCGCGGCCGGAACCTCAGGCTCCTCTTCTTTGCGTTTTCCTTTCTTATCGGCCGAGGGACCGCGTCCAATTCGAGCGCGTCCCAATCCCATCCCGCCGCCCATTCCTCCACCACCCTGGCCGCTAAAGTCGGACTTAGGCTTCAGATCCTCGGGGATTGAGTCGTCCGATTCCTCTTTCTTCTCCTTTTTTGGCTCCTTCGCATCGCGTTGCTTTCGAGCGCGTTGTTCACGGCGGCTCTTCTTCGAATCTTTTTCCTTGGGGGCCTTGCGGATGAAGACGCCATCGTCGGGCTGCGGAGTGCCGGGCCGCATGCTGATGTCGGCAACGCTGGCGTCCGCGATCAAGTGCTGCACGGGCAGCCAGTGAGGCGTGGAGATAAGCGTCTTATCGGGATGCAACGGCGGATCAAACGGTGAGATCGAAAAGCCGGTCGCGCTGATCGGCGACAACAGCATGGTTACTTTCGCCGCCAGTTCATTTCCCTGGCCAAGACCGGCCAGGCGCTTCTCGCGTGGTGCATCCCAAGGACGCTCTTCAATGTCCTTGGCTGTCTTTTCGGCTCGTTCTTTCAACTCGATTGGCGATTTGTCCGTCGCCTTCCAATTCGAGCCGTACAAGACACCGCCGATCATCAGTGCGATTAAAGCAATGACGACCTTTTCACCGTGATCGATCCCCAACTGCTTGTAATCGACATTTTTGAGATTGGGCATCTTCATACGAAACTCACATCAGAAATCGGACGGGACTTTGAAATCGATCACGACACGCTCGGCAAACCCTATCATTTTCCGGTTGTTGTTGACTTGCCGGCAGGCGTCGGCGTCTTGGCGGCGGCCGGCCGTGTTACGGGCGTCCCCGTTTTCGCCGCTGGGGAACCAGCCGGCGCTGCCGCCTTGCCTGGCGGCGTTGCAGGTGCCTTCGCAGCGGCCGGGCTAGTCTTTGCGGCACCGGTCCCGGCGACGCCCTTGGGCTGTGTGCCTGCCGCCGCCGGCTGACTTGTGCCTGCCTTTGCAGAAGCGGGATTCTGCGAAGCGACGGCCGCCGGCTCGCTATAAATCGTCAACGTTCCAGCAACCGTCACATCGGCCAGATAATTCACGTTAAAGGCCATCCGGAGCCCTTCTATGATCCGGTGCTGCTGTTGGAGCTGCTCCTTGGTCTGCTCAACCCCTTCGGTCGTCTCATTGAGCGCAGTTGCTGATCTGTGAGAACTCGGCACCCGATCGACTCGTGTAAGCCTGGTGCTCGACATGCCTGATCTCGATCGGAAACGGGGACTCGGAAAGCGCCGTCAGCAGCGTGGGAATTTCGCGTTCGTCCATCACCAGTTTCAACACGAAACCCCGTTTGTTGTACTTTTGCGAGGTCTCGGCCCAGCGCCTGAGTTCGACGCTGGCGCCGCCGTCTCTCTTGTTGCGCCCCTCTCCTCCGACACCACTATCTTTGCTTCCATCGCCTCCGAAAATATCGTCAGGGTCGAAGGCCTTGGGGCTCTTCCAATCCGCTTGTCCCCCGCCGCCGCCACCACCACCACCACTGCGACCGGCGCCGAGCTGCATCGAGCCCCCAATCTTCGACGCGGGGCTCGGGGTGCCACTCGCGCCTGCCCTGGCGCATCGACGGGTGGCCAGATCGCTGATGTCGCCCCCGCGGAGGAGGGCTTGCGTCACGCGCTTGATGCGGGCGTTGCCGATTTCCGTCGCGCCTTCATTCACTTTGGCGATCGCTTGCAGCAGCGCGGACAGAAACCAGATGTCCTCCTGAACGTCGTACATTTGTGCGGACGTAAATCCGAAATTTTGACGCCAGGCTTCGACCTCGTCGTGGCGCGTAATCAAGGAGACATCGTTACCCGTAGACGTGACAACCAAAGGCAGGAGCACAAGCCCCTCGCCGGTGCGGAGCTTGTACGGTTTCAAGATCGCAAGCACATCCTTCCAGGCACCGTCGTAGCAGCCAACGAAGAACTCTCTGGCTGCCAGGAAATTCTTTTGTACTTTTGGGTCGGTCGAGGTGCTGCCGTCCTGCCGGTACTTGAGGTGGCACTTGTCGAGAGCGTCCTGCACGATTGGCGGGAACTTCATGACGCCTATTTGATGCTCGAACAGGTGCTGCTGCGACTCAGCCACGCTCGCCGTCAATTCCTTGCCGATCTCCTTGGCCCCTTGGATAAACCTCTCGTTGGGAACGTCTTTGACGTTCGACAGCGTCTTTTCGGAAGACTCGATCTTAGTCTTGCGTGCGGCCGTGTCGTTGGAAAGGTTATCGGTTGCCGCCCACCAGCCGATCGGCGGCAAGAGAATCGCCAGGCCGGCCAGAATCCAGAATTTGTGTTCCAGAACGAGCTTTAATTGGTCCATAGATCGCTTTGCTTTCCCATTCAATCGGCGGACGCCGCCGCCGTTCCAACAACCAGCCTCTTAAACAGCCGTCCCCGCATCATCCTCGCGAAAGAGAAAGAGATTGAGATTGATCGCCGCGGGCTCACCGCCGCGAGGCCCGTGCAAAATCACTTCTTCCCGCCCGTCGCGGGCGCCGTCTTGCCCGAACTTGCCGTTGTCTGGGCCGGCGTCGCCGTCCCGGCTCCCGTCGTGGACGCATCGGCAACCGTTGTGGGCTTTTGCGGCGGCTTCTCCGGCGTCCAAGCGAACTCGACCGCAAAATTCCACTTGCTGACGCTTTCGCGCTTGCTCTTGGGCTTATCGTCGGAGTTTTGCAGGTCCAAGGTATCCAGCGCACTCCCCATGCCGGACTCGGAACCCTTGCGGTTCTTCTTGTTGCGACTACCGAAGGTGGCCCCCATTCCAGAATTCATGCCGCTGCCCCATTTGCCGCCGCCCGCACCTCCGCGCCCGGCCGAAGAAACCTGCGGTTTAATCTCTTCGCCAAGCGGATTGATATACTCCGTGCTCGGCAATGGAATGTAGGCAATGGTGGCGTTCGAGATTCCGGCGCCGCCGACTTTCACTTCGCCGCCGCCATCGCGTGCGGGGACCGACCACTGCTGCAATTTGGAGAGGAATTGCGTCTTCAAATAGCCCTCTCCATACAACGTCAAATTGTGCTGCGGATCGTAAGTCTGCTGCGACGGGTCTTTGTAATTGAATCCCTGACCCAGCGTCTCGTCGTGAAAGTGATAGCCCACCAGTGAGACCACATAACCGGGACCGCTCGGCGGAGCCTTCCGGTCCGCCTCAGAAACAAGCTCCTTGGCATGCTGCGAGAGACCGTTGTACCAAACAGCCAGGTCCGGATAGAAACGCGGCAGGAAACTCGTGATGAGCACTCGGTTCTGCAATCGGATGTCTTGCTTTTCCACCTGATCGTGCGGCAGACATTCGCTCACGCCCTTATAGAGTTCGAGCCATTGCGTCCGCCGATCCAGAGCGCCAACCAAGGTCGCTCCCTCTTTCCGAATGCCTTCGTTCTTGCCCTTCTCTGTTAAAAAATCTCTCTTGAGACCGGTCGCTTTCGTGCTGACCTCGCCGATCAACTTTTCAGCTTCGCCAAATCTCGTTTCGCTGACGGAATTGTAAACATGCGCGAAGCCCGTGGCCGATAATGCGAGCGATGCCAGCAGGACGGCCGCGGCCGCCACGGCCCACGGTTTCTTGCGGGCGATGGTGCGGGCCGTCGAAATCTCCCGCGGCAACAAGGACGTGCGAATCCGCGTCTGACGCAGCGCCTGCAGGGCGACGCCGTAGCAGACCGGGAAGCTCAGAATATTTTCCTCGAAGAGCGCGGCATCCTTGAATCCGTCGGCCGAAATCGCGCTGAACGTTTCAATCCGCTCCACCTCGTATTGCAAGTTCTGCTGCAAGAACTTCTGCAAACCGGCGAGCTTGAAACCGTTCCCCAGGCCGACAACTTTGCTGATCTTCGCTTCGCGATTGACGCTCGAGAAGTAGCCGATCGATCGCTGAATTTCCGAAACATAGTCGTTGAACACGGGCCGCAAGGCCTGGAACACGGCACGCGGATCGGGCGACTTCGTCGCATTGCACTTGAGATGCTCGGCCTTGGCGAAGGTGAGCTTCATCTCCTTTGTGAGAGCGCGCGTGAAGTGATTGCCGCCGATGGGGACATTGCGGATCCAAATCTTCTGGCCGTTCGAGACCAGCAGGGTCGTGTTGTCGGCTCCCATGTCGAGCAGGATCGTGTACGAATCCATCGCCACCGTGTCGTCGCCGAGGCGAATCCCCAACTGGTCGAAGCTCAAAAAGTTGTACAAAGCCAGCGGCGCAATCTGGATCAGCTCGACCTCCATGTCCGCGTTGTTGAACGGCTTGAGCTGATTCATTACCTGGTCGCGCTTCATCGCGAACAAGCCAACTTCCGCCTCGAGCAGGAAGCCGCTTTCCTCGGTTCCTTTTCCCAGTGTCTGGTAGTCCCACACCACATCTTCGAGGGCGAATGGAATCTGCTGCCGGGCCTCGTACTTGACGATTTCGCTGACCTTGCTCGACTCGACCGGCGGCAATTGAATGAATCGCGCCAAAGCGGATTGGCCCGGCACGCTGATCGCCACGACGTCTTTGGCGATGTCGTTCTGCTTCAGGAATTTGTCGAGTGCCTGTGAAATCAGCTCTTCAGGAATGGCGTCCGGCTGGCTGAGAATTTTCGGATGGGCGATGTAATCAAATGCCGTCGCCTGGACGTGCTCGGTCGCGTCGTTGATTTCGAGCCGAATGGCCTTCAGGCCGGCTTGCCCGATGTCGATCCCCCACGCGCCTGGTTTGCCTGCCATATTCCAACCCTATTTTTGCCGCGGATTGGGAAGCAGAATTGCTTCCTAACTTAAAGCTAAATCGGACTTTGAGGAGAGTCAATCAGATCGGCCGAGTCGGGCCGGCGTCTCGTCGAATGTCGAGACTTCATTATACGGTCGAATTCGAACAACTTGAAAACCGCCCTCATTTTCACTCGAAGCGTTTCCCGAAATTCGACGTCTGGTCGCCAGTTTTTGGGTTTACGTCGTCGGGAAGAAGTCACCCTGTGCTTTTTTCGACGAACCAAGCCCCATCAAGAGTTCCCGCGATTCTGAAATTTTGCTGAGGACAAGCCAGAAACCCCTGATCTGCACTCGCAGACTTCACCAAGGGAATCCCGGCTGATAATATATTCACCATTGCTGATGCGTCGTTATTTTGGCTCGATCCTGCAAGGGAGACGATTGGAATGCCGTCCGATTCCACCGACGCCGCTCCCGGTGCCCGATTCGGCGTTTCCCGACGATCATTTCTCCAGGCCGGCGGCATCGCTTCGCTGGCTCTGCCCGCGAGACTTTTGCAGGCAGAATCCGCCGTTTCCACTTTGAAGAAAGAGGTTTCCAACCCGGGCCAACACGCCACAATCCGTTCCTGCATTTTGATTTACTTCTACGGCGGCCCAAGCCACCTCGATACCTGGGACATGAAGCCGGCCGCTCCGCGAGAGGTGCGCGGCGAATTTGGCGCAATCTCGACGACCGTGCCGGGGATGCAAGTCTGCCAACATCTGCCGCGGATGGCCGGGATGGCCCACAAGTGGTCGGTCGTTCGCAGCATGCACCATCCCATGACCAATCACAATGCGGCCGCCGTCGAGGCGATGTGCGGCCGCACGCCTCTCCGGGGCGACCTTGAACTGCTGGACGACGATGCCCTGAGCTTTCCCGCGTACGGGGCCGTTCTGAGCTATTTGATGCCGGATTCGGCCATTGGCCTTCCGCACGTCGCCTTACCGCACACCATGATTAACGTCGTCCAGCTCCCCGGGCAGACGGCCGGATTTCTCGGCGCGGCGTACGAACGATTCCAGATCACGAGCGATCCGAACGCTCCCCAATTTGATGTCTCAAGTTTGAAGCTGCCGTCCGACATTTCCGCCAGCCGCATGAAGACGCGGAATCAACTCCTATCGGTCATCGACCGCCAGCCGGAAAGCCCTCCACGAACCCCGCAGCGCCGCTCGATCGAAGAACACTACGGAAAGGCCTTCGCCCTGCTGCGTTCCGAAGCCGTCAGGTATAGCCTCGATATCGCCAAAGAACCGGCCCCGCTTCGCGATCGTTATGGACGAAACACCCTGGGACAAAGCCTGCTTCTCGCTCGTCGGCTGGTCGAGTCCGGTGTGCGATTCGTCAATGTGAACGACCGCGTCTATAACGGCCAGGAGGCCAATTGGGACAGCCACCAGAGCGTTTTTCCCCGGCACCGCGACCATCTGCTGCCGCCGGCCGACCAGGGATTTTCCGCTTTGATCGAGGATCTCGACTGCGCGGGCTGTTGGAGACGACCCTCGTGATCGGGATGGGAGAATTCGGACGCAGTCCCAGGATCAATGCCAGCGCGGGACGCGACCATTGGCCACATTGTTATTCCGTCGTTGTCGCTGGCGGCGGAATCAAAGGCGGCCGAGTCCTGGGTTCCAGTGACAAGATCGGCGCTTATCCGGCCACGGATCCGGTATCGCCGGGCGACCTGGCCGCGACGATTTTTTCGTCGTTCGGCCTCGATCCGACGCGCGAAATCCGCGACATCACCGGCCGGCCCTGGCGCCTCGCGGAAGGCCGCTCGTTGACCGCCCTCCTCTGACGGGGGGGCGAGGCTCCTGCCGAGCCGTTTCTTGCAACTTCGGCTCAGCAGCAGGGCGGCTCTCCCGGCGCGCCGGGATCGCCCTCCCATACAGGCCGCTCAAAAGATTCCCAATTGGTCGCGGGCCTCGTCCGTCATCCGATCGGGGGTCCACGGTGGGCTCATCACGAGCTTGATCTCCGCCTCGGAGACGTCGGAGAGCTTCTCCAGCGCCATTTTCGCTTGCTGAATAATCTGCGGGCCCGCCGGACAGGCCGGACTGGTCAACGTCATTTGCACAGTGACTTTGTTGTCGACTTGCTCGACGTCGTAAATCAGCCCCAAGTCGACGATGTTGATCATCAACTCGGGGTCGACAACTTCTCTCAGCACGTCCAACAGCGCCGCGTCGTCTGCCATAGCGAGGACTCCCGTTTGCTTGCTTCAGCAAAATGGTACGTCCCCGACCAAGAAGCGGTCAAATCGACCCGGAAGCGATTCCGGATCGAATTGAGCCGCATCAACTCAAACGGCGCCGTCATTTGGCATCCGTCACGATCGGCACCTGCAGCAGCAGGTTGGGATCGTTCTGGCCCATGAAATAGGTCGGGAATTTTCCGTCCCAACGCTCGATCTTGGCCTTCTGCAGCTCGAGGTTTTTGAGCGCCAGATAGGTCTTGCCGTCCTGTTTGGCTTTCTCCATTTCGTAGGCCTTCGCATCCGCGACCAACTTGATGCCGTCGGCCTCCGCCTTTTTCGTCTTCAAGATGGCCGCCGCCTTGCCTTCCGCCTCGGACAGAACCTGCTTGTTCTGCTCGATCTGGGCGGACGACTTGGCGATCGCGATGTTCTTCTCCTGCTCGGCATTAAACACCTTCACCAGCGTGTCGATAATCGACGCGTCCTTGTAGACAAACCCGCCGGTGATGCCGATGTTCGTGATCTGAACTCCGCGGTCCGAGAAGAACTTTTCCGTCCTCTCGGTGACACTTTTGATGTGCGGAGTCGCCTTTTTCCGCAACTCGTCCATCGGCAAATCGGTCACCTCCAGTCCGAACGCGGCCTGCAGAAAGGCGCGGATTTCGTGGTCCATCACCTTCTCCAGCGTGCCGTTCGGGTAATTGTGCAGGAACTTGATCGCGTCGTCGCGCGACGCGATGCGAGCCGTGCATGTCCAACCGGTGGAAAACTCCACCTGGTCCGCGGTCATCACCCAAATCGCTTCGTTTTTACTGCTCGTCCCGCTGTTCGGGTCGGCCGTCCATTCGCGAGTCACCGGACTCTTGTCGACCTTCACCAGGATCGCCCCCGGTTGCCACTCGCCGTTCGGGCCGAAGGTCTCATAACCCTTGGAAACCCATTGCATCGGAATCCGCACCTGCTGGGTGAAGACGAGATTTTTCTTGAAGTACTCCTCCGTATTCGTCTGAGACTGCTTGCTGGGATCCGTCGTAAACGGCAGCAAGAATCCCTCCTCGTTCGGATTGATGACCTCGAGCTTGATCGGCTCGAAGGGCCGCCAGCACCCGGTCGCCGGCACGCACAACAGCATTCCCAAACCGAGCGCCGTGAAACGATGCGGTATCAACCGCATTCCGCGGGCAATCTCCGAACTGAAAATCAGTCCGACGAGCAGCGCCAGGCCGCCCCAGCGGATCAAGTGCTGGTTCGAACGCGCGAATTTGCGCATCGCGGACCTGACGCTGCAGAGTTGGATTTTCGAGCTGGCGCAGAGCGACGTCGCCGGCTAAATCGGTTTGCCGGTTGTAGTCGCTTGCCGACCAGATCGCGAATCCGACGACAAGCACCGCCACGCATCCCAATTTCAGCGACAACATCTTTTTGTCCCCCCAAGCCTCGTGATTCGTGCACCGTCAGATTCAAACGCGAAGCCGCCCGAAACGGATCACAAGCAATATCCGCCGTCCGGCGGCGACTTTGCGGCGAATGGTGAATTCCGGAAGCATCTTTTTTCGCCCTGGCCCCTAACCTCTAGCCCCTGACCCCTCATCCGACTTTTTTGGCTTTTTTGGGCGCTGAAAAGGGGGGACTTTTTTGGGCGCGCCCCAAAAAACTCAGCACGTCCGGGGGGGCGCTTTCGGAATCGAGGAAGACTCGAAACGCAAAGCATTGTGTGGCATCGTCTTCCATCGGAGCCTTTGACGCCGCACTCCGGACCCCAGACGCCAGACGCGTCCCGAAGGGGACTATTTTTGCCTCCACCCCAAAAAACGCCAAAATGGCAGCCGCCACTGTTGCCGTTCTGGCAGCCACAATCTCCGCATCGGCGACTGCAAAGGAGCCCGCGCGAACGGGCGGTCTTTGTACCAACCGTTAGTACATCGATCGTGACCGACTCGCGAACGATCGCTAATCTGAAAGTAACAAGCGTCCGCTCGTGATCGACCAAGGCTCTGAACAACGCTTTTAACAACGGTTGTTGAACCGATCGTGATCGACTCGTGCGCCGCCGCCGCCGCCGCTACATTGAATGCTACAACGGTTGTATTCCTGGTCTCGATCGATAGGGCCACCGCTTGGCAGAATGAGGGTGAAGTCACTGACTGCGATGTGCCAGACGAGCTGGCGGTTTAATTCCGGGTCTCAGGTTTTCAGTTTTCCGAAAACCGAAAACCGAAAACCTTCGGTTAAACGCTCATTCGAGCGCTACAATCTCTGAGATGACTCACCCCTCAATGAGGACACGCGATCGTCAGCGAACAGGAGCAGAATGATGCAGACACGGCAACTGGGCGAATTGACAGTTTCGGCGATCGGCCTGGGCTGCATGGGGATGAGCGAGTTCTACGACCCCAAGCAGATGAACGACGCGGAATCCATCAGAGTGATCCACCGCTACCTCGACGCCGGCGGCACCTTCCTCGACACGGCCGACGTGTACGGCATGGGGAAGAACGAGGTTCTGGTCGGCAAGGCGCTCAAGGGTCGCCGGGACCGGGTCGTGCTGGCCACGAAATTCGCCAACGTCCGCGGCCCCGCCGGCGAGTTTTTGGGCATCCGCGGCGATCGGCAGTACGTCAAAGAGTGCTGCGACGCCAGCCTGTCGCGGCTCGGCGTCGACCACATCGACCTGTACTACCAGCACCGAGTCGACCCGAAGACCCCGATCGAGGAGACCGTCGGCGCGATGGCCGAGCTGGTCCAAGCGGGCAAAGTCCGGCATCTCGGCCTGTCGGAAGCGGCCACCGCAACCCTGCGCCGCGCGGCGAAGGTACACCCGATTGCCGCGCTCCAGACCGAGTACTCGCTCTGGAGCCGCGAACCCGAGGACGAAATTTTGCCGACGGTGCGGGAACTCGGCATCGGGTTTGTCCCTTACAGCCCGCTGGGCCGCGGGTTCCTGACCGGCCAATTCAAGACACTGGCGGACTTGCCGGAAGGCGACTATCGCCGCCATGCGCCCCGCTTCCAGGGTGAGAACTTCCAGAAGAACCTCGAGCTGGTCGCAAAAATCGGCGACCTGGCCCGGCAGAAGGGCTGCACGGCCAGCCAACTGGCCCTGGCCTGGGTCTTGGCTCAAGGCGAAGACATCGTGCCAATTCCGGGCACGAAACGCACGAAGTACCTGGACGAGAACCTCGGAGCGCTCACGGTCACTCTCACGCCGGAAGAGCTGCGGCAGATCGATGCCGTCCTTCCCGTGGCCGCGGGACCCCGCTACCACGCCCAAGCCATGCAGGCGATCGACCGTTGAAGCGAGACAACAATCGCCCTAATCGCTGCGCTACCAAATTCGCAACAACGCGGTGAGGGTGATCGAGATCGCCAATAAGCTTGGGAGAATCCGCCCGGCCTCGTTATTTGCCTCGAAGCATCCGGTCTTGCATTTCCAAGGCGCGAGGGATTTGTCGATCCGTCATCGTTTTCAGAATCGTGGAGAACTGTTTCCGAATCTCGGTATCCCTAGTGATCGCCCGGGAATTGATGCGCCAGTCATGCTCCAACAATCTGAGCAAAGCATCGTCCAAATGGTAGAAGTCACGCCAATGCCATTCCTCAAAATCCGCGGCGGCTTCGGCTAGGCGCCGTACGCCGTCCCGAAGGTGATCGGCGGACGATGGAAAGGTAAGGAAATTCGCAAAGGCGCTCGTTGCTTCCGGATGCGGAAAGAATGCGTCGGCCCATTTTTCATATTCAGGCTTCATGCCAGCGATGAACGATCGATATTTCTCGTCCCGAAGATAACCGTGCCCAGAGCTGCTGAAGCCCATAAGGTGACGGAAGAGCTCGTCATCGGAATGATGAATCTTTATCACTGTTTGTCGCCAGTTTTCCTGCGTCCACGCGTACGCGATCATTGCTTTCCATTCGCGGAAGAAATTTGCTTCACACTCGGGAACTTGGAGACCGTGGATAAACCATGCTCTAAGAAAAGCGTCCACCCAATTTATCCGATCAAGTCCAAACGAAAGGATCGGTTGCCAAAGCCGCCGTCCAATCTCGCCGTTCTCAGTCTTCGCTATGACGGAAGCAGCCAAATCGAAGACCCAAGTATCCCAATCACCCGGGAACGAAAAGAACGTATCTCCCTCCCTCCTGTCATCACAAATCGCCTCCTCAATTCCTCCGAGCGGGCGGAGAATACCGTGGATAATGTTCTCAAGCGTTTCGAGCCATTCTGTTCGTTCCGCCGCTCCCGTAGCGGCATGAAAGTTTTCAAGCCAGCTGAATCCAGCGCGGATGTGAAGCGATTCAAAACCTCGACCACGCGCAATTCTTTTCGCGATTGACGCCT
The DNA here is from genome assembly GCA_963752185.1 of uncultured Planctomycetaceae bacterium. Lineage (GTDB taxonomy): Bacteria > Planctomycetota > Planctomycetia > Planctomycetales > Planctomycetaceae > DASPSM01. The sequence goes on from CAVVXK010000002.1 coordinate 1,405,437, forward strand.
TCGCTTCCTCCGTCATCGGCTGTCTTTCGGAAACGCCGATTTGTTGGAAAACCATCTCGGCTATCCTGCCGCTCGAATCGTTCGCGATGTCAACCAGCTTTGGGATTTCGGCCGGTAATGCGGCGCTAATGAACTGCTCGATCGGCTCCGTAAACCGTGCCTCGATATCGAAGTCAATCTCTGGACAATTCCAAATACTGTTACCGCCATGAGTGACTTCCTGTACATTCCGAAATCCCGAGGAGATTACAACTAGGCGCTGCAGCCTTCGAAAGTCGTCGCCGAGTCTCTCGCGATGCTTGAATGCTGCACTCATCAAGTCCCGTACTGCCGGGTAGTTGAACCCCAGGACTGCATCTGCACAGAGAGCTCGGATCCCTTGGTGCGACGGGCATTGGACAAGCTCCCAAGGAATCAAGGCGGCTGCAAAGTTAATCCAATAGCGGTCGCTTGCGGACTCCGGTGTGTGAATCTCGGAATGACGATTTGCTGCTTCAAACGCCTTGAGGAATTGGTTAGAGCACCATTGCTCTCGCTCGGGATTCGCCGCGAGCCATTGATCATGAAAGATCACCAATACCGCAACCGCTTCCATGGTCCTATCTTCGGGTGCTTCGCCACGGCTTCTCGCCTTCTCCACCTCGTCGGCGAAGCTGCACGCATCTCGCCAGAAGTGTTCCAATTCCTCGCGAGGCATCATCCGTTGCTCGTCAAGGAGCCGGCGACATTTATTCTGAAACGTCGGCAGAGCCGTGTGTTGCTCATTTTCCTGTTGGATATCCGTAACTTGCTGCGTGCGTTCTTTCGGCTCGACGAATCTTAAAGCAATACCGTTTTCGGATAGGCTCCAGTTGTGTTCATCAAAATCGAATGTGAGCTTTTCCAACACCCGCGCATCACCCGAGTCGGCAAGTGTAGCGAGTTCTTCGTTCCATTTGGCGCGAATGTCCATGAAGAAGAGTCGGAACTCAGCATTCGTAGAGAACTCGCTGAGCAAAACCTCGCCAAGCGTGGTCTTACGGTGCGGGAGCGCGTGCCAGTCTCTGGCTACGTTAAATACTTCCTCGCCCCACCGGGTCGATTGCATTAGCGAGAGTCCCATTAATGACTCCAGTTGTCCGATTCTGTATTCCTCTTCCCACAACTGCAGACGCCAAAGGGAAACCATCTCGCGCAGGTCGACATTGAACAGCCCCGGCATTTTTCTGCCCACGGCGGAAAGCACGCCCAAAAGGGCGGTACTTCTTGATGAACTGAGAATTTGGCGGATTGCCGCCTTAATGGGCCCATTCTGGTCAAGGCAAAGATAGAGCCAATGTTCGAGTGCCATTAACCCAGGCACTACCGCCCTGGGCGAGCCAGTGCGTCTCGGTACCAGTAATACGCTGCACCGGATCCGAAGAAGTCGACATCGTGGCCGTCGATAGTGGCGCGAAGTGGTGCCGGCCTCGGATTTCGATTGTCGCTCCAACGGTCGGTCGCGAAGTTGGTCAAGTCAACGATGGTTTCTATGCCCTTCTCCCAGTTCGTCTGAAGAAAGGCGAGAAATGGACCGTGAAAGAACATTGGAGGAGTCCAATCACGGGCAGCGGAAACGTGTAGGAATTCGCGGATTGGGTCATCAAACGGATAGTGTTTCGTCGGCAATGGCTCCCGTATCAAGAGGGCCAATAGGACTTCTTTCGCGACTTCTGGCCGGACCTCAAACAAACTCTGTAACTGATTGCTAGTCGCAAGAAAGCCGTTGTGTACATCGTGGCTGATGCGCCGGCGAGGGCCGTCGGGCCACGGGTGCGCAAGTGGTCCTCGCGGCCCCCAAATATTGCCTACGCCAATCCTTTTGCCACGAACGGCACGATCCGACACGCCCTTCTTGTCACCTGCGAACATCGATCGCTTGCGCCGTTCAACAAGTGTCAATGCCAAGTCGGCTACGTCGTCGGGACAAGCCGTTGCCGCCGTCAAGAGACGTGAGAAAACGCGCTCGCGTATCTCTGGATCGACGCTATGGGCTTTCTCGCGAATGTCCCGCACAACAAACGGTGTTGCATCCAAAAGGATCCGCGCAGCTTCGTTTCGGAGCGGCGCACCGTCCGGCGAGTTTGCCAGCCAAAGGTCTGCGACCTTCGTGACTTCGTCGGTCGCCAACCGAATGGCCTCGGCTCGATGTTTGTAGAGTATACGAAGCACCGGAAACCAAAGCGGTCGAAACGGAATGCGGAGGATTGCGGCCATTCCCACTTCGTCGGTTAGCCGTCCGAACCGTGGATCTGGAAACGACGCGACATGAAGAAATCGCGTCAACAACCGCGTTAGCAATGTCCCCTCATTCGCCGCTAGGTGACTCCATACCTGCTCTAGCAGATGCTCGGCGTTGCCCGCAAACACGACCGACTCTAGGACGAGATCACTTTCAACTTTGTGCTTTCCGTCGCGAGACAACCCTGTGATAAGTTGGACCCATTCGTGAGTGTCATGTTGCTGGTTTTCCAAAAGGCGCAATCCGTAAAGACGAATCGCCCGATGCCAACGCGGATTAAAGGCTTTCTCTGGCATCTGCTCGAGGATTTCATGTCGCCTACCTATTAGCAGCCGCGTACGAGCCCAGTCTCCTAAGAGATCGTGTTCAAATCCAACCTGCTCATCGCGGATCCAAACCACACGGTCCTCTTGCAAGCCAGTTGCCAGACGGCATTCGTCACTACTGAATTCCTCGATGGGGACCGCAGTAAGGAATTGGTCAGCTTCGACGGACCCGAGTTTCTGGGCGAACCGCGATCGAGCCACTCCCTCAGACCCTTTTTGAAGGTGCTGCGTCCAATACCACTCCAGAATGTCGGACTCGCCGACCCAAGCCGCGGTATTGGTACCGACGTCGCCGGCATTCGAGAGAACCAGATCGAGGATCTTCAGGTTTGTAAAAAGGGGCTGCACGTTCTTTCGGTGTAGGACTCGCGCCATCTTCGGGAATGCCTCAAGAATGGCGCTGTAATGATCGGCAAACGAGAATGCGATGGTTTTTACCCCGATGTTTAGAGCCCCGCCGTGCTCTCGCCGGATCAGGCGGTACGTCGATTCCCAGGAATCGACGACGCAAGTGAAGACGAATGACCACGACGATGACCCGGCTCTTGCGCGGCGTAACAGCACCGCAAAGTTTTCCAATCCCGTCTGATTGAGACGCTCCAGCCCATCGATAACAACTAGACCCCGGTGCGCAAGAGACTCGGCGATGAGCTCTAGAAACGGATGCTGGATGTTGAGGCCAGAGAAAAGTTCGGAGACGTTGTCCCTGTTCAGGTCAGCCGCGGTAAGCCAGGCGACGTGCCCTTCAGTGGACGCCTCAACCGCGATCTGTTTCGCGATAACGGTCTTCCCCGATCCGCTCGCGCCGACCAACGCCGTGAGTGCTTGCTCAAGGCGCAATTCGGTTCGTTCCTTTCGTGAAAGCTCGAGCGTTCCTGCCAGAGTCCCTCTGATACGCTCTATGCGGATGGTGAAATCGTCCGCTAGTTTTCGCCAATCAGGTACGTAATTTGGGAATTCATGTAGAGAAAAAGTTGGTCGTAGGCGGTCCGCGAGTTGCACGCGCGTTATGTCACCGCCGGATGTAGTGAGAGATCGCGCCGTCTCATTCAGGTGTGTCCACAGGGAGTGCGCCTGCGCCTGGCTGCCATCGCGGAGAAGGGCAGCGCAGCGCGCCACGCAATCGTTTTCGTCGACCGAAGGCTTGGACTCAAAGTCAAACTGGAAGTGCCGGAGTCTCTTGAGCAGGTTGGTCGTGCCGACAGTTGTACCCGACGAGCCGACGTCACTCGGGCAATTAAGACTGCCGAATATCGCACGCCCGATTGCGTTCTCGTACCTCGCCGTCGCAATTCGATTAGCGAATTCGTCTGGATCGGCGTCAATCGCTTTTGTGAGCAGATTGTCCCATGCGGATTTCACCGAGGGATCGACTGGCGACGTCGCTAGAGCGAGATAGTCGGCATTTGGGTCAAATCTATTAGTCTGTACGTGGAGGCGCTGCTCCCATACAGCTCTCGCGAAGTCCGATGGGAAACCATCTTCGGTGATCTGCGAGTTGCTTTTGACCGAGATCGCGAGGACGCATTTGCCGCCGCTGCTTGTTCGCATTGAGAGCACAATGTCGTCAAGAAACCAGCCATCCACTCGCTTCTCGAATCGCACCGTCTCGACTTGCCCGGTTGCAGCATCGAGCGGCGGACTTCCGGCCAGCATCCTCAGTAGAAAGTTTGCCGACACCTTGTCCGCGAAAGTGAATCCGCCGCCACCGCTCTGTTTTGGCGATGAAACCTCCTTCGGCATGTGACGCGCTCCTTCTCAAGTCGAACAGTGAGACGTCCGGGTCAGCCACGTCCCGCCGGCTTAGATGGGACTTGGGGCTAGCCTCCGGCGATTTTCTTTGTTTCCGGAAGGGCGAGCCAGACCAGTCTGGTCGCTTGGCTCGCGACGCGAGGGCGAATTCAATGGGACGGGAATCAATTTCGAGAGGCCGCTTCCGTCGAAACGACTACCGGCCGTTCATTTCGGGCCGTGGGCACGGCGATCAGTAACGTTCTTGCAACGGGCTAGTGGGCTGCGGAAACCTACCCGCGCAAATCCACGTACCTATCTGCGAATCAACGAGGTTTCGCATGTGGTTAAAGGCATCGTCCGACATCTTTCCCTGAGGATCCACGTGAAATTTCAACGGATCGACCGAAGCGCCTCGCAGGTAAATCACCCACACTGCCCGCTGGCTGTGTTGGTGGCACGAATGCAACACGCGAAGCGCGTGGATTTGCTTCACCTGACTTGTCCAGTGTGGGGTCTTGTTGAGGGCGTCGATTAACGAAACGAGCGGCCGTTCATCGGGAAACGAGTCGTAGTTCTCACTCTTTCCAAGCTGGCGTTCTTCTTCGGCACAACCCGACTGGTCGGCAATCCGCGGGCAACCAGTTGGCCAGAGTGAAGTCACCTTCAAGAGGCGACCGCTGCTGGGCGATACGAACGCAATCAGTGTCTTGACGAACGGGTTGGCCTTGCTGCCCTTGGGAAAGTGTGACGTTGTGGAACACGACCCGGTACACGGGTTGACCCATGATCTTGCGACGCAGGAACGGGATCGATTCGTCTGCGAAAATCGACTGTTCCACGGTCACGTCCGATTTGCGAAAGGACTGGAGGCCCAAGTCTGAGGCGGCGATCATTACCGCTTGATCGATGGCAAGCTTCGCGGCTTGTTTTGCCGGCGTTTGTGGTTTGCCAGCGATTTCGCCGGCAGTCCCTTTCGAGGCGGGCCGGCTGAGACCTGCGACGGTCAGGGACAAACAAAGGACCAGAAAGACGAGGCTTACGTGATGGCGCACGGTTCTGATCATTCAATGCCTCATGGTCGCCTGGCTGACTTGCCAAAAGGGTCTCAGTGTTGCCAAAGTTCTCGGTGTTTTTGGCAACCGCGCCCGCCGCGTACGCCGGCTCGAAGGGTCGCTTCCAATCGCTTCTTAGGTAGCAGACCTTCAAGGAATTGCCATGGCCTCTTTGAGGCAGCCATTCACCTGGCGCATCGCATCGGGCGGCAGTGTGCCGATTTTGCGAATGACGAAGCGACAGTCGACGGTCAGCACGTTTTCGCAAAGAACCGCTGAAGTGAAGAGCAGACCCGATTGCTTCCCGGACGGCGTCGAGACATCAATTAATAATTGCGATGGCTCGGAAACGTGCTGGACCCGGCTGCTGATCGTGACGATCGTGTCATCGAGCCGCTGATTATTGCGGTCGTTCTGTACGACGAGGCACGGACGCACCTTCGATCCGGTGCGGTCGCTGTAGGGATAGTCGACGAGCACAACGTCGCCACGATGGACTTTCATGGCTCTGGCGGACGATTCTCATCGTAGCGATCGTAAGCGTCCATCGCGGGATCGTCCCAACCGGCACGGCGTCCGGCTTGTCGAAGCAACTCCTTTTGCTCTTCCTCTGAAAGGGGCTCGTCCTCGAAGAGCGGCTTCAGACGCTCGAAGTGTTCGCGAGCCACAAGAAAATAGGCTTTTTGAGTTCCAGGATCGATCACCTCGAAGGGACGATCTCCCTGTCTTTCTATCTCCCGCCGCAGTTCATCGCTCAGTTGTGGCGCCATGTCCAATAATTGTACCACAGGGCGGAATGGCCGAAACACGAATCGTCGCACATTTTCAACAAATGCCGCAGGAGCTGGGCGCTCCGGACGGCGATGTGGAGCCAACTTCGGGTCGGCCAGAGCGAATTAATTGGGACGGAAATCACTTTCGAGACCGCCGCTTTCGTCGAAACGACTCCCGACCCTTTCATTTCGGCCCCCAAATGAGAATTGGCTCCTGACACCGGGCCGTCTCGTTTTCCTACCCGTCTGTGCCGAGCGCTTCAGAGGGACAGGACCATCCCGATTTCGCGAACGTGCTCCCGCGGCGCAGGCAAGGTGCCGAATGCCCCGGTCGGGACGAAACCCTTTCGCCTGTAGAGCTCAATCGCCGGCGTGTTCGCCTCGGCGACTTCCAGAAGCAAACGACTTAGCCCTCGAGACCTTGCCCAATCGACAACGGCGTCGACCAGGGCTGAACCGATGCCTTGCCGCCGCGCTTCAGGCGCCACCCACATGGAGATCAAGTCGCCGGTGTCGCTGAGCTGTTCATGGGGCGCACCTCGCACAAGGCCCACGTCGGAACCATTTGCGGTCGCGACAAACGTGGCGAGCTGCCGGAGCTGGACGTCCCAGCTTTCGGCTGGGAAAGCCGCGGCCTCACTTAAGGTTGTTCCGAACGCGTCGGGCGCGTCTTCGAGGGCTCGCAGCCGGATCGCGCAGCCGTCCGGCGTCGCGGGCAGACAGCCGCTGGATCGTTAACATAGAGAGATCGATTCTTGAGCCAGCGGGAGCCGCTGGAGCGAGCGGACAAGAGCCGTTGCTGAGCAGAGCATGGTGAATTTCAAATCCATGTGCGCAATTGTCTCGCTGCTTTGGTTGCTGCTGACTGTTGTCCTCGGCGTGCGTTGCATCATAAGTCTGTTGCATCCCGCCAGCGCGAACCCTGAGATGAATTACGGCGATTCCGTTCTCATCTCCTTCGGGTTTGCTTGCTTTTTCTTGCTCGTGCATTTGCTGATCAAGCATTGACGCTCACCGTAACACTACAGTCGCCTGGGAATTCGTCGACCGTTTGAATGGCAGACGCCCGCTTGAGGCCCGCGGACTGGAGATTATTAGACAAATTGACGCGGCGTGGTCGTCTTGGTCTGAGATTCGTGCGGTCTATGGACGGGCAGGGGTCTCGCCAATGAAGACGACGAAGACCGTTTTCGGAGCCGTAGTGATGGCGTGGTCGTGCCCTCGGCGGCGCACACAGCCGGGTGATTAATGACCGTCGTCGTTGTCGAAGGCGATCTGCTCGACCAAAACGTTGACGTCATCGTCAACGCCTGGAATCGAAACATCATCCCGTGGTGGCTGTTGCTGCCGCAGGGTGTCTCGGGGGCGATCAAGAGGCGAGCCGGGAGGGGACCGTTCAAAGAGTTGCAAAAGTGTGGCCCGATGCCGCTCGGCCGGGCTGTGCTCACCTCGGCGGGCAACTTGCCATTTCAGGCAATCATTCACGTCGCCGGCATCAACATGCTCTGGCGGGCGTCGGAGTTTTCAATTCGAGAATCCGTCCGGAACGCGATCCGCCTGGCCGAAGAGCACGGCTTCCATTCAATTGCCTTTCCTTTAATCGGTGCCGGATCCGGAGGCTTCAAGCAAGAACGTGCCAAGGCAGTCATGTTGGACGAGATCCAAAAGTTGGATTCGCCGTTGAACGTGCAGCTTGTGGTGTTCAAGTAGGGCAAGCTGCCAGCTTGCCATTCGCAGGCGATTGAATCACGGATCCTGGGGATCCCACGGACGGCAATGCTCTGAGAGAGAAGTTCCCCGGTTTTGTCCGCGACACTTCGTCAAATCACCGGAATCGTTGAGAACTCAAGGAAGGGCGCCCGGCGTCTGTTCGGCTTTCCAAGTCATTGCCATCAGGATGCGGTTGTAACCGCTGGGATGATCGTAGAACACGACCTCTTCCCACGGACCGGGGTGTATCTTGCGGTATTCCGAGAGCATCAGAGCACCTTCCGCAGCGCCGTCGGGTTCTCTCGCGGCGTTGAGGCCGAAGGCATCCGCTTCGATTTCCTGCGTGCGGATGATGGTGTTCATCACCGGGGTCATGACGAAGAAGTAGGTCGTCATCAGCAGAACGATCAGCGGCAACCCGGCCGGGTCGGCGATCGAGCGAACGCCCCAGGCCGGGCCGTACCGGGCCGTGATTCGATTGAATCCCCAGGCGACGAACGCGAAGGCGATCGTCATGACGAGGGCCAGTTGCAGGAGCATTTTGTAGACATGATTGAGCACATAGTGCCCCATTTCGTGCGCCATGACCGCGCGGATCGTGGCCAGCGAGCAACGATTCAGCAGATTGTCGTTGAGCGAAATCCGCATCGTTCCCAGGGCCCCGCTCACGTTGGCACTGACCCGTTTGGACTGCTTGGACTCGTCGAACACGTAGACCTGGCTTGCCGGAATCTCGTTAGCGCGGGCCAGGCTCAAAATCGGGTCGCGCACCTTGGGGTCGTTGAGCGTCTCATATTTATTGAAGAGCGGCGCGATATAGACGGGCGCCAGGGAAATGAGCACAAACAGCAACGCCACGGACGCCACGGAGGCCCAGATCCACCACGACTTCTGCACGCGGCGGAGAATCGCGTAGAGGACCATGATCGCGATCCCGCCGAGCACCGCGCCCACCGCAATTTCGATGGCTTGATCCTTGAGCCAGCCCCCCAGCGGTTGCGTCACGAGGCCGTAATCGCGCTCGCGAAAAAAGCCCTGATAAATCGTGAGCGGAAAGCCCAGGATCATCGTGAACAGAAAATATTGGGCGCCGTAAACAAGCGTGTCTGCCGATGACCTGGCAAAGCGAAAGGGCCAGACGCGCTCCGCGACGTTTCGCATGCGGGCGGATAATCCCGTGGTCAGCAACACGAGCAACAAGCCGGCCGAGACCAGAAAATTCCACAGGATGAGCCAGTATCCCCCTTCGAAGTACGAGTTGGATTTGGCGATCTGCTCGGGTGTGAGTTTGGCAATGTAAACTTGGGTTGCGGCCACCGGATCGAGCCGGGGCGGGCTGGCGCTCGTTGCGGTTGCAGGTGCAACTTTTGCCGGGGCCTGTGCAGGCTCGCTCGCCGCAAGGAGTGGGGTGCTCACGACAAGGGCGACCAAGGCGACCACGAGGGCCAAAACGCCGCGACGCATCATGGTGCTTCTGTTCCTCGAAAGTCCGGTGCCCTTGGTGGGGAAAGATTTAGCGACTCATGGCTCGGCACTCGAAGAGATTCGCCACGGGCACTAAGTTATTAGGCAGAATCCGCAACAGTCGACCGGAGGCCCCCTGGCGTCGAATAGGAAACCGGTGATTGCATTTCCCTGACCTCTAGCCCCTAGCCTCTAGCCCCAGACGCGGAGCGTAGCCGATGAATCACGCGACATTGATCGACCAATACCTCGCGGGCCCCGACCTGCTGCGAAGTGCCGTCGCCGGGATGACGGGGCAGCAACTGCACGCGCGGCCAATTGCCGGCAAATGGTCCACCCAGGAAGTCGTGTGCCACGTAGCCGAGTATGAGCCGATTTACGCCGACCGCATGAAGCGGGTAATCGCGCTCGGGGAGCCCGAACTGCTCAAGGGTGATCCCGCGTTGTTTGCCGCGCGCCTCGCCTACGGCGAGCGGGATGTGGATGAGGAACTGGCGCTCATCGAGTTAACCCGCAAGCAAATGGCCCGGATTCTGCGAACTCTGAGAGCGGACGATTTCGTGCGGACGGGCCGCCATTCTCGCGACGGCGCGTTGACGCTGAAAGACCTGCTGGAGCGGGTTACCGGACACATTCCCCACCATGTCCAATTCATTCAGGAAAAAAGGCGGGCAATCGGCATGCGTTAAACCACCCTACTCGTAAGCCTCAAGCTCTGCCTTTAACGCCGGGCCGAGGCTGGCTCGGATGTCATTGAAGGCATTCCCGTCCTGGTCCAAGTTCTCCAGAAAGGAAGTAGACACCAACTCTTGCAGCTTCAGGTCATCGGATGACATCGCACGCTCCAAGAGAGCAAGGATCTTCAGGCCGATTTGCCGGGACGGCGAAGAGGGCGGATGGGCAAAAGCGTCCGCCACAAATCGCGTGACGTCGCCGAAGAAAACGTGGGGAAGCCCACCGCCGTAATCCTGAAGATGCTCCTCATACACTGGGCGCAGCTCGGAAGACTCATGAATGAGGTCGCTCACGATCGTCTCATAGGTCGGCTTTTCAGACATTTCGGAGCTCCCACTCAATGCGGTCCTCAGTCACTTTCCGAAATCCATTCGCTAAATCGTTCGTCGTTGATGAGCAGTGCGGCAGTTGGATCGTTTGCTTGCATCCATTCGAGATCGAAGGGCCACGGATGATCCTCTGCCGATGGCTGGAGAAACGGCCATTGAGCCAACTCGATCGATTTGCATTTCGGATGCAGGTTGCCCTCGGGGTCGCCGCGTCACACGCTGTTCCTTTGAGGCCTCTCCGCCTTCTAAGGCGAGCTCGCCGTCGAAGTGGCAATCCGATGAGCCTTCAGGATCTCCGCCGCAGTGAGACACCGCGGATAGATTGCCACCTCGTCGAGTCCGCCTCTCAAGTAGCTCGTCAGGTCGCGACAGCCGAGTCGCACCGGCGCCCCGCCCGCTCGAGGCGTGACGCGGTAGGAGCGGTACAGCGTGGGCGGCTTGGGCGGTCCGTTCTTGAGGACGCCGTTTCGATAAATGGCGACGCCCGAGTTGTTGCCGGGCGGTTGGTACACGGCCACGACATCGATCCATTTGCCCGGTGTGATCGGTTCCTCGAAATACGCGCCGGCCCCTTCGCGGCCTGCGGCATTCCAAGCGTATGCGGAGATGCGATTGGGGCGGCTCGAGTCCTTCTTGTAGAAACGGAATCCCCACTCGAAGGACCCGGCGTCGCCTTTGCCAAGCCAATGGATGTATTCCGTGCGGGGCGCGCAGGGGAAATCGAGCAGGTCCGGGCGCAGCCAGGCTTGCACCGTCAGCCCCGACGCGCCGATGCTATAGTCCCTTTGGCTCGGAATTTCGACGTAGGAGCGGCCGTCCAGGCCGATGGCCGTGTTTGCGTCATTCGGGATCGCACCGGGTTGGCCGAATGCGGGCGATCCATGGTAGGTGCCGTCGTTCTGTCGGCCCGACCAATCAAAAGCCGTGGGCGCCTTCGTTTCGCCCAATCGCCAATATCCGACCGGCTTGAGCGAAAGCACGTAGCTGCTGTAAGGCGAGTTGCCGATCGCGGCTTGCCGCGGCCGACCGCCTGCCGCAAGTGCTGCTCGACTCGTCAGGCCGATGCCGGCCAGGCCGGCGCCAGCAGCCCGTTTCAACCACTCTCGTCGATTGAGATCGATCGCGATCATGAGTCGCTCTTTCTGGATTCTCGGGCTTTTTGCAATCTGCCCGAGCCAAAGGCAGAACGACGGGCAGGTTGATTTGTCCCAGTTCCATAGGGTGGGTCAAGCGAGGCTCGGCGCGCCGTAATTCTGGTCAAGTCGGCGGCCATGTCACCCCCAAAAGGCGGCAGCTTGCGGGCTGTCGGTGCGACGGCGAAGACGGCGTGACGTGAAAAACGCTTTAAGCCTTGGCCGGCTGGCGACGATGGGAGCGGCGCAACTGGTTGTGTTGCTTTGCCCTACGGTCCACGGGTGGGAAAACCCCGGCAAATTTCGTCCGCAAAACGGCAATTGACTGAAATCGCGATTTACAGGACGATTCGCCGCCAGCCGCCGCACTCGATGAGCAACTTCTCATCGTACAACATCGTCACAACTTGAGTGGATTTGTGCGATCTGATTCCGCATCCGTACGGCTCCCTCTCCGAAAAACCGCATGACCGATTTGCCGATTGCCGTTCTCGATCCGCCAGCGATCGTTTGCCCCCCCGCGGAGGCGACGCTGCATCAATCGCTTGATTCTCAGCAAATCGCGCTGGCAGTTCGTCCGTTCGCCTCTGAGCAACGGTGGCGAAGCTGGTGGAACTTGTGGTCAACCATCGCGGTGCTCGGTGGACTGATTTTTCTCTTGTGCCGCGATCTTCCCTGGCTGATCCGGCTCCCCTTCAGTCTCGTGGCGGGACTGATGATCGTCAGGTTTTTTGTGCTCTATCACGATCACGAGCACGGCGCGATCCTGAAGGGATCGAAACTGGCGGACATCGTCATGTTCGCGTTCGGCCTCGCCACGCTGAACCCGCCGAGCGTCTGGAAGCGCTCGCATGACCACCACCATGGCAACAATTGCAAGGGTTTTGGCGCGAATATCGGCTCGTATCCGCTCTTGACCGTTGCGGCCTACGAGAACGCGTCGTTCTGGGAACGATGGCGCTATGCCGCCGCGCGGCACCCGCTGACGATTTTGCTGGGATACCTCACGATGTTTTTCCTGGGGATGTGCGTGGCGCCGCTCGTCGCCAACCCCAAGCGACATCTCGACGCGGCTCTCGCGATCGCCTGCCACGTGGGACTTCTCGTGTGGCTGGCAACCGGCAGCCTCGAAAACATGTGGCTGGCGGGAGTCATTCCCTGCGCATTCAGTTCGGCCGTCGGGGCTTACTTGTTTTTTGCACAGCATACTTTTCCGGGCGCACACGTTCGGCCGGGTCGTGATTGGGATTACGTCTATGCGGCGCTGCATTCGTCGAGTCACATCCGCATGGGCCGTTTGATGCGCTGGTTCACGGGAAACATCGGCTACCACCACGTGCACCATCTGAATTCCAAGATCCCGTTCTATCGGCTCCCCGAGGCGATGGCCGCGATCGAAGAATTGCAGTCGCCGGTCACGACGTCGCTGCATCCGCGCGATGTCTCCGCCTGCTTGCGGTTGAAACTTTGGGATCCCGTCACGGAACAACACGTTCCCTGGAAACAAGCAGTCCATCCGCCGCGAGAAACCGAATCGCGAATGGCGGCTTGATCTCGGCTCTCCGCACGGCGCTTCTGTTCAGATCAACGGTTCCGGGAACGTTCGATCTGACCTCTAAATCACCGACCGTGATTCTGCGGCCCCGCCGCTGGTTGGCGAATTTGTAGTGCGGGCGTCCCGCCTGCACGTGCAGCCGGGACGGCCGCACCACAACCAAGGCGGTCCGTCTGGCCGACAAACGGCTGGAAGCCGTGGCGTGCTTCCCACCCCCACCCCTCGCCCCCCACCCCCCTTCCCCAACTGTTTGCTCCTGTCAGTCGTCCGAGCTACGATGGCTTCGGTCGGTGCTCTCTTCGTTTCTGTTCCACAGACGCATGGAATGAGGCGCAGCATGCGTGGCTGGTCGGCGAAACGGTGCGGGATCTTGTCGGTCGTCTTGTTCGCGTCGTCTGTTTTGACGAACGCGACTCTCTGCTTGAATGCGAGCCGGGCCGCCGACAACGGTGTGCCGCGCTTTCTGGCGGGGCGGCAGGTGGCGACGACGGAGCTAATCCATCCGCCGGAGCACTGGTCGGCCACGGAGAACATCGCCTGGAAGACCGAAGTGCCTGGTTTGGGGTGGTCGTCTCCCGTCGTGTGGGGGCAGCGTCTCTTCCTGACGACGTGTGTCAGCTCGGGGAAATCCAGCCCGCCGCCGAAGGGGGTTTACTTTGGCGGCACGACCGCGTTCGGCGCTCCGCCCGACAAGAGCGAACACGCGTGGAAGGTCTACTGTATTGATCTGGCCAACGGGTCGGTCGTGTGGGAGCAGGTGGCCCACAAAGGAATTCCCGCGAAGCCCCGTAACGGCAACAATACGCTGGCTTCCGAAACGCCCACGACCGATGGCGAGCGGCTGTATGTGCTCTTCGGCAACCTCGGGCTGTTTTGTTATGACCTGACTGGCAAGCTGCTGTGGACGCATCGCGTCGAGCCGCGCGAGACGCGTTACGGCTGGGGAACAGCCATGTCTCCCGTCGTGTTTGGCGAGCGAGTCTACTTCGCCGACGACAACGAAGAGAAATCCTCTTTGATCGCGCTCGACAAGCGAACGGGCAAACCGGTCTGGACGGTGTCCCGCGACGAGAAGACGAATTACTCCACCCCCTTTGTCTGGGAAAACAAAGCGCGGACGGAGCTGGTTGTCTCCGGCAACGACCGGGTGACGTCGTACGATCTCGACGGAAAGGCGCTGTGGAAGATCCAGGGGAAGTCGCTCCTGGCGATCCCCACGCCGTTTGCCGACGCCGGCTTGTTGTACGCGACTTCCGGGGATTTCGCGTTTGGTTCAAACCGCCTGTATGCGATCCGCCCCAGCGGGTCGGGCGACATTTCACTGCCGTATGGGAAATCCACCAGCCCGTTCATCGCCTGGTTCCAGAAGATGGAACCGTGCCGGGCGACGCCGCTGATTGTCGGCCCGTGCCTGTACCTGCTGCTCGACAAGGGTTTTATGGTTTGCGTCGACGCGGCAACGGGCAAACCGGTTTACGACAAGAATCGTCTCCCGAACGGCAACGCCTTCACCAGTTCCCCATGGAGCTACGCCGACAAGATCTTCTGTCTGAACGAAGACGGCGTCACGTTCGCGATCCAAGCCGGGCGAGAATTCAAGCTCCTCTACACCAATCCGCTGGCCCAAGATGACATGTGCCGGGCGACTCCCGTGATTGTGGGCGACAAGCTTGTGATTCGCACGGCGCAGCGGTTGTATTGCGTGGGAGCACCCGGTGCCGCGCTCAAGACGACCGTCAAGCGTTAATTTCACGGTCCGCACTCGCCGAGCGTGACTCGGTTTTCAAGTTGCTGCGAGCAAACCAAAAGGGTCAGACGTGACTGAAAACGAGCGTCCGAAGTTCGTTCGATCGAGTCGTCGGCAGTTTCTCGGAACGGCCTTGAGCACAGGGGCCGCTACTTTCGCCGCCGGCGGCGCGCCGCTGTTTGTTCCTCGACGCGTGTTGGGGGGCGCCGGAAAACCGGGCGCGAACGATCGAATCAACGTCGGCGCGATCGGCGTCGGGGGACGCGCGACGTTGCTTTTGCAAGAGTTGCCGGAGTCGGCGGAACTCGTCGCCCTTTCCGATTGCAATTTGCCGCGAGCCGAAATCTTCAAGATGCTGCATCGCGGGAAGTGGGCGATTTATCAGGACTATCGCAAGCTCCTCGACCGCAAGGACATCGACGCGGTGATCGTCGCCACGGCCGATTTTCAGCGCGTGTTGCCCTGCATTCACGCCTGCCAGGCCGGCAAGGACATCTACGCAGAAAAGCCGCTCAGCCTGTACATCCGCGAGGGGCGGGCACTGGTCAACGCCGTGCGGCACTACAACCGTGTCTTACAGGTTGGCACGCAGCAGCGATCGATGGAAATGAACCGCGCGGCTTGCGAGCTGGTTCGCAGCGGCCGATTGGGCAAGGTTCTCGAAGTGCGCGCGATGAATTTCACGGGGCCACGGCCGAATCCAGCTCGACCGCTGCCGTCGCAGCCTGTGCCCAAAGGCCTCGATTGGAACGTCTGGCTCGGCCAGGCG
This sequence comes from uncultured Planctomycetaceae bacterium, assembly GCA_963752185.1. Classification (GTDB taxonomy): domain Bacteria; phylum Planctomycetota; class Planctomycetia; order Planctomycetales; family Planctomycetaceae; genus DASPSM01. Next base: position 1,421,024 of record CAVVXK010000002.1, read on the forward strand.
GCGTGGCGCGATTTCAACGAGGACTGGATGACCTGGATGCCGTGGCGGGACTTCTCCGGAGGCCAAATGACCAACTGGGGAGCGCACGGCGTCGACCAGATTCAGTGGGCCCTGGGCATGGACGGGAACGGTCCGAGTGAAATCAAGCCGGTCTCACCGGGCCCGGACGGAGCGGTGTCCATGCGTTATGCCAACGGCGTCGAATTGAAATTCACCCCAGGGCACGGACCGATGGGTGGAGCGGTGTTTACTTGCGAAAAGGGGAAGATCGAAATCAACCGCAACAAGTGCACCTCGAACCCGCCCGCGATTGCGGAGGAACTGCAAAAGCAGGTCAACGTGGCCGAAGAGAACCGCAAGTGGAGCGACAGTCTGTCGAGCATGCAGGCCCGTTGGCACCTGCAGAACTGGCTCGACTGCATTCGCACCCGCCGGCTCCCGAACGCCGACGTCGAGATCGGCCATCGTTCGATCTCCGTCTGTCATCTGGCGAACATCGCGCGTGCTGTTGGGCGACCTCTCCACTGGGACGCGGCTCGCGAAGAGTTCAAAGGCGACGAAGCGGCCAACCGCTATCTCGACCGCCCGCGCCGCCACGGCTTTGAACTGCCGACGACTTGAAGCGGCCCGCCTCTCTCTAAATTTAGTCTAGGGCTGAAGGCAACCGCATCACAATCGGGGAGATCGGAGGGCAGCTTGATCCGGTTGCCTCTCGGCAGATCCCAGAGGCACGCAATGCCTTACTTCTGGTCAGGACCGTCTTGCCACTCGGGCTTCTAGAGGTCAAGCAATCATGTGGCTCAGGGGTACGTTCTGACCGGGCGGAAACCGAAATTGAACGCATAGCCGCTTGGTCCGCCGCCCATCCCGTCATCAACGTGGGCTCGGACGTCCTCCGATCGGTCAGGGTACGAGCTGCCTTGCAGCACGCGGCCGTTCTGAGGCATCTTGTTTTCCCGATCGGATTCGACCGTTTCGCTCTCGCCTCCGGCGCTCTGGCCTTTCTGCCCCACCCGATCCTGACACCACTCCCAAACGTTGCCGTACATGTCGAACACGCCCAGAGCGTTGGGCCTCAAGCGGCCGACTGGCCAGGTGTGGCTGTGTGCGTTTTCGATATACCAAGCATAGCGGTCCAACAATTCCACCGGCTTTCCGAACGAGAAAGTGGTGTCGGTGTTCGCTCGACAGACGTGCTTCCATTCGGCCTGGGTTGGCAGCCGATACCCGGTCCGTCGCAAAGAGTTCTCTCGGATCTTCATTCCTGCCGCATATTTCCCGTCTTCGTTTGGTTCATAACACCACTCCTCTTTCGGAATGCCGTCCTGGCGGCTGAGCCAGTTGCAGTAGGCTGCCGCGCCAAACCATGTGATGTTGATGGCCGGGCAATCGGGCTCAGGTACATAGGTTTTCTTCGCCCAGTAGCCGACGGTGTATTTCTTGTATTGCGCCACGGTCACTTCGTGGGTCGCCATTGCGATTCGATCATTCGGCCTTCCTTTGCCTCCCTGCAGAGAATCCGCTGGGCGATCAACCACGATGAATGTCTGGCCTTGTGAATTAATGAACCAACGCCGGCCTGTTCCGTTGTCATTCGCCGATGACTTCTGCTCGGTCTTCTGAAGCTCGGCATCGAGACGGGCGAGCGTTTCCGCTCCTTCGTATTGCCTCAGCGTCCACTCGGCCGCCGAGTGGACGCCGGAGTCAGGATCGTTGCGGTAGAGGGCCGACAACTGATTGACCAACGTCTGCCGCTCCTCTTCGGAGAACTTGCCGGCGTCGAAATCGCCCAAGGCGAGGAGCAACGCCTGGCGAATCGAAGGATCCGACTCCTTTTTCAGGCGGTCGGCGAGAATTCTGTGGTCGGCTCCCAAGCGAGCCAGTCGGTCGATCAGGAAGCTCCGCAACGATGGGTCTTTACTGTGCGCGAGCAGCGGCCATACGCTCGCGTCTTCGCCAAAACCCAAGAGGCAGACGGCGGCATTGGCTTGCTGCTTCCAAAGCCCATCTCGCACCTCGGGCTTTGCGTCGGAGGCCGGGGATCGATTCAAGAACTGGCGGAAGTCATCGATGCACGCACTGCGATGCGACCGCAGCGCCTGCAGGAAGGGCAGAAACTCCCGGTCGTTGTCGGCCAGCTTGATCATTTCCGTGAGCTGCTTCGGCTGGTCTTTCAAGAAATCGGCCAGAGCCAAGGCGGCCAACGGTCGTTCAGGGTCCCGAGCCGGGCTGCGATCCCCGTAGCGAGTCTCAAGCGGCTCGGCGAGCTGCGTGCCGACAGGTCGCAGCGTGCTGATCCACAGGTTAGCTTCCGTCGGAGCCACCGACACCAAAGCCGTGACGACGTCCGCACGGACCTTTTGCCATTCCGTATTCTCCGGGTCATAAGCGGCCAGAGCCGCCGCGGCACGCAGGCGTGCGCTGGTTGTTCCCTTCTGGGCCGCCTCCCACAGCCGTTGTTGAACACGGCTCTTTTGCGGTTCGAGCAACGTGATGATCACCGGCACTTCCTCGACTTCCGCATCGAGCAGTTGCTCCAACAGGTAACCGGCTTGCGACGGATCGTACGCGAGCAGAGCGAGGCTGGCATGCAGTTTCTGCTTGCGGGTGGACGCTTTGCCTTCGACGACGTCCCTCAAGAGGGGGACGGCCCTCTGGCGGTTCTTGTCGATCTCGCCCACGAGATCCGTGACGTTGGTCGTCTTGACGCGCAAGAGCGTTTGCACCAGGGCGCCGGCGTAATTCTCTTGGTACCGAGTGTTGATGACAAATCCCACCGCCATCACCGCCATGATCGCCAGGCAGACCAGACCGGATCGAGTGCCGTGCACCCGCCCCCCGGTGCCCATCATCTTTCGTTCTGACGAGGTCCATTTCCTCCGGTCGGTGAGCAAACGGATGTTGAGAAACTCCCACAGCGACGGCAGATGGCGGTTCTCTCGCTTCTGGTTCCACAAGGCCGCACGGTCGGCAAGTCGCAATTCCGCCCGGCCCCGCCGAGTCTCCCTTTGCTTGCGGGTCAGCCAGTCCCGCAGCGAATGAACCAGATAGTCGTGAGTGAGTTGGTAATACTTCTGTCCCATGTCGACGGCGGCCTGCGGATCATCGGCGGCGAGAGTCCCCTCCGGGTCGGTGGGAGTGATGAAGCGGATTTCGCTGTCCAAAATGCGAATCAGATCTTCGAACTCCCTTGGACGACTCCCGTAACCGGACGTTTCCAAGAGTTCCTGATACGAACGCATGTTGCCCTTGATGTGAGTGGCGGTTTCCGGCAAAAGGGTCTTGAGCACCGCACGGACCGCTTTCTGATGCAGACGATGCTCTGGAGATGCGGTAGAGGCGCTGAACGTTTCCTCGAGGAATGTGACTCCCACGCCTTGGGTGCCGCCGACCTCAACGAGCGTGGCAGGCGTCCACGGCTTGCCCTTCATCATTTCGGCAAAGAGGGCCAGGCGGACACAAATGATTTTTCCATCCTCGGCCAGGCCGTTGACGGCCTGCTTGAGGAATGTGTTGGCCTCGGTTGTCGAGTCACTGTCCTTCTCGGGGAGACGAGCGAAAGCGCGCCCGAACGCACGCAAGACCTTGCGGGCGTGATCCACGTCGAAGAGATCGACTAAGCCGATGTTGCGTCCTTCGACCAAAGGGACTTCCAACTCGCGCAGGAACCGGCTGACCCCCAGCCAGAAGTCATCCCGCACCATCACGATGCACTGGACCCGTCCGCCGTCACACTGCCGAATCGCCTGAACCAACTCGGTGTGCTCTTCCTTGCCTTTGCTGTGCAGCCATTGCTCGAACTGGTCCAGAACGATGAGTACCTTCGAACCTGGTGGCACCCCTTGTCCAAATCGCAGCGCCGCCAGCGTTTCCTTGAGATCCAGATCGACGGGCAACGCCGGACACCGTTTGCGCAGTCCGTAGAGCAATCGGGTTTCGGTCTCCCCGGCGGTCGATTCGACGTACACCGGCTCGACATGCTCACCCAGTCGGGGGAGCAGGCCCGCCTTGACCAGCGAGGATTTGCCGCACCCCGATGGACCGTAAATGAGGCCGACTCGGAATGTCTCATCAGGATCGGTCTGTTCGATCCGGTTCTTCCAGAAGCGAAGGCTGTCCGGCAGGCCGTCCCGGTCCCGCGGACCCGGCAGCAGTTCCAGGAAAAAGTCGGCATCCTGGGCATCAAAGGATCGCAATCCTTTGGGCACGATCTTGATCGTCCGGCCGTCGGAGGTGGGCGTTGGAGCGGTCTCGCGGCTTTCGACAGGCGTCGTTTTGGTCGGCTGCTCAACGACACTCTGCGGCAGCTCAGCGAGAAAATGCCGCAGATCGTCGGCAAAGTCCTTCGCCGTCGTGTATCGGTCCGTGGCCCGTCTCGACACGGCCTTGAGGCAAATCCGCTCGAGTTCCTTCGGAATGGAATCGTCAATCTGCCTGGGAGGCTTTGCCTCTTTGCTCGTGGTCAAGAAGAGAGAACGTGACCAATTCGCTGCGCGGAAAGAATTCGCTCCCGTGAGCAGTTCGTAGAAGACCACGCCCAGACTGAACACGTCGGATCGTCCATCCACGAGGTGCGATTCACCCCGGGCCTGTTCAGGACTCATGTACGACAGAGTTCCGATGAGTTGATTGTCCGAGCCCTTGCCAACGTCTTCATCGCGAAGGGCGATCCCAAAATCAGCGACGTAAGGCTTCCCCTTCTCGTCAATCAAGATGTTTTCCGGCTTGATGTCTCGGTGAACCAAGCCCTTGGTGTGAGCATAGTGGAGCGCCTCGGCGACGATCGCGACGAGTTGTGCCGACTCGGCATGCGCGAACCGATTCTCCCGAGTTTGGTGCCGCAGATCGGACCCCTCGATGAACTTGGAAACGACGAAGCACAGGCCGTCCGCCGTGCGGCCCACGTCATGCACAGGAACGATATTGGCGTGGTCCAGCCTGGCGAGGATGCGGGCCTCGGTCAGGTAGGCTTCCGCATCGGCAACTCGTTCCGGATGCGGAACCTTGACGGCGACACAGCGCTGCAAGTCTTCGTCATGGCCCAAGTACACCGTGGCAAAACCACCGCAGCCAAGGACACGCTCAATTCGGTAACGCCCGATCCGCTCGGGAACGGGGACCTCCTCAAAGACTGGAGGCTCGCCATTGCTCCGGGGAGGGATCGTCGGGCCCGTGTCGATCCACGGTTTCGTCAATTCCGGCGACGGGCACTTCGTCCCGGGAGGCTCGTTCGAGGTGGGATCGCGAGGAGAAGCCATTGCGCCGGGCCCGTAAGTGACGCGTTTGTCCGACGATTCGCCAAGCCACATTCTGGCCCGCCTCATTGGGTGACGCAAGATGTGCGGCTGGGACTGGCGTTTGCGGGAGATACGTCTCCTTGACCCGCTCGCGCGGGCACCGCACAATCGATCGGATGCCGCGACGAAGTTGGTTCGTTTTTCTCACGAAGGAACTGCGCTCCATGGTTCGCAGCTTGTTAGTCGGCCTGGCGGCTTTTGCAGTGTCAGTTTTTGCAATTGTGGCAAGCACTTCTTTTTCGACGTCGGTGCGAGCCGATAATTGGCCGCAGTGGCGCGGGCCGCACAACAACGGCGTCTGTGACGAGAAAAAGCTTCCGGCAAAATTCGATAAAGCGCTCAACCTCGCCTGGCGCTTGCCTCTGCCGGGGCCGGCTGGCGCGACACCCGTTGTGTGGGACGACCACATTTATCTCACGAGTCCTGAGAAGGACACGTTGCCAAGGCAGCGCCCTGGTCAACCTCGGGGCCGGCGCGGCGGATTTGGGCGGCGGGCGCCGGCTGAGCCGCAAAAGTTGTTTCTGATCTGCGTCGGCACCGATGGCAAAGAGGTGTGGCGAAAAGTGGTCGGGCACAGCAATCGCAACGTCATGGGGGACGAAGGCAACTTGTGCTCTCCCTCCCCCGTCACGGACGGCAAGCATGTTTGGTCGCTGATGGGTACCGGCAATCTGGCCTGCTTCGATGCGAACGGCAACGAAGTTTGGAAGCTGGATCTCGAGGCCAAATATGGTCCCTTCAAATACAGCTACGGCCTCTCTTCCTCGCCGCTGCTCGACGGGGATCGGCTGTATTTCCAGTTCATCCATGGCCAAATGACCGATCATCCGACAAACGAAGCCTTCGTGCTGGCCCTCGACAAGACGACCGGCAAGGAGATTCTGGAAACAGTCGCGAATTACGGACGGCTACTTCGAGAACGAGCACTCCTACGCGTCCCCCGTGCTGTACGACGACGGCAAGGTGCGGCTGCTGTTGACGCATGGCGACGACTACGTCGTTGCCCATCGGCTGGACACCGGAGCGGAAGTGTGGCGCTGCGGCGGGCTCAACTCGAAGGAGAACTACAATCGAACGCTGCGGTTGGTCGCCTCGCCGGCGATCGAAGACGGCATCGTCGTCGTTCCCTCCGCGAAGCGCGGGCCGGTGATTGCCCTGCGCGGCGAGGGGACGGGCGATATTACCGGCTCGAAGGAATACCAACTCTGGAAGCGCCGCGCGGCACGCCCGACGTTCCCTCTCCGCTGATCCACGACGGACTCGTCTATCTGGACGGCGAGCAGGGCATTCTGACCGTGGTCGATGCGAAAGACGGCAAAGAGATCTACCAGAAGCACACGGTGGACGTGCGGCATCGAGCGTCGCCCGTCTTCGCTGACGGCAAGGTCTATCTCACTTCGCATGAAGGAGACGTGACGGTCGTCGAAGCGGGCCGCGAGTTCAAGCTGTTGGAAAAGAACGAGCTGGGCGAAACGATTTCCGCGTCGCCGGCAATTTCCAACGGCCGCATCTACTTCCGCACGTACGACGCGCTGTGGGCGGTGGGGAAAAACTGACGCGTGAGCATCGTAGCCAGACGGTCTGCACGAAATTGGTCCCGCCGCGCCTTAGACTGCTCGAATGTCCGAACCACTCCGATTTGTTTCGCCGGAAAGCGTCGTTGTCGGCTGGGATTTCAGTACCGGCAGCGTGAAGTGTCTGGCCTTCGACCTGGAAGGCCGGACGGTCGCACAAGTGCGTTTTCCCACCGATTTGTGGCACGGCGATCCGCCCAGCGATGCGGTTAACGAATTGAGCTTGATGCAGTTGGAAGGGCAGGCCCGTGCGAGTGTCCGGGCGATCGTCGCCGAGCTGCGGGCCGCCGGGCGGCTTAAAGATTGGATCGCCGGCGGGATCTCTGCCACGCATCACACGGCGGGCCGCATCGATCCGCGCACAACCAGGTTCGCCGCGCGATTTGTTGGAACGACCAGACGTTGGCCCAATATCGCGCAAAGGGCGAACGGCGGCTCGGCGGGGCCAAGCGCGTGCGGGAACTCCTGGGCGGACCGTGGGCCGACCGCTACTCGCTCAGCCATCTCGTCAAAGACGAGGATCCCAGTTACTTGAGTGCGGCCGACTGGCAGCGGACGTATCGCATGTTGCCGCATGGGCCACTCGCGGCCGGTTACCTCACCGGCAACTTCGACGTCATCAGCGTCTCGGCCGCCGCTTCGACCGGCATGATGGATCTGCGTCACCCGACTTGGTGCCCGGGCATGCTCGGCGCGTTGTCGTCCGCCGAGAATCGCCGGCTCGCTCTCGCGCAGTTGCCGCGGATTGTCGATCACTTCGAGCCGATCGGCCCGCTTGCCGACCCTCTTGCCGTGGAGGCCGGCCTCGACTCGAGTCAGCGACCGCTTGTGTTTCCGACCTCCGACGATCAGCAGGCCGGGCTCGTCGGCGGAGGAGCCGTCGACAGCGGACAGATGGCGGTGATCCTCGGCAACTCGGCCGTCGTCAATTCCTCGTCGGCCGCCTTGCCGCAGCAGGGCCGCGCGTCGAAGTTCACTCCGCTCGACGTGATGCGCTTGAATTGGGGACCGTATCTCTGGATGCGCTGTTACAACAACGGCGCGCAGTTCCTCGATCCGATTCTCGGCCCCAAACCGGATTGGAAATCGCTCGAGCAACGGGCTCGCCGCATCAAGCCGGGCTGCGATGGAGTCTCGGTTTTGCCGTTTCTCGTTCCGGAACCGTCGCTCGAGGTGTCCGCACGATCCCCAAATCCCTGTGGTCGCCGCGCGAACCAACCGATCGCGGCCAACGCTACCGTGCGGCCCTCGAAGCGCTCGCCTTTTTGATCGCCCGCGCGGTCGATGAGCATGAGAAATCGGGGCAGACAATTAGCCGCGTCACCGTTTCAGGCGGCATCGCTCGCAGCGATCTCATGTGCGAGATTCTGGCCTCGGTCCTCAATCGCCGGCTGGAACGCCTCGAATCGGACGAGGGCCCCGCGCTTGGCGCTGCGGTTACCGCTGTTGCTGCGATGGAAACGCATCTACGGCGTCGGAACAAGGTTGACACGCCGTATACGGTCGCCGATGCGGTCGCGCAGCTCGTCCGCTTTCGATCGCCCGTCGATCCGAACGCCGCCTGGGTCGAACAATACCGCAGTGATCGGCTTGAGTTCGATTCGCGAGTGGCCCGACTTTACGTCGGCAATCATTCCGCGGCTGTCAAACTGCAGATCGACTCTCGAGTCAACACACATCGCCCGAAGGCGAAAACGGGTCGGCGGGCCGCCGCCAAACGCGGGCGCTCGTAGCGTGTCGATCGGGTAGGTCGGGCGCTGGCGGCCGGGCCACGTCTCGTTCCTCCAGGATCACCGCGCACGACTCCCAGCATAAAAAGACACTGGCGGACAAGCCGCCAGTGTCACCTAGTACCACCCTCTGTTTTTGGAAGCGTCAGTAACCACCGCAACCGCCGCCGCCATAGCCACCGCCGCCATATCCACCGCATCCACTGCCGCAGCCGCCACCATATCCGCCTTGGTAACCGCAGCCGCCATAGCCGCCGCCGCATCCGCCGCCGTAGCCGCCGAGCCCGCAGCCTTGGTAGCCACCCAAGCCGCACCCGCAGCCGTGGTGAAGTCCGAGCCCAAGTCCAAGGCCGAGTCCGCAACCGCCGTATCCGCCGCAGCCATAACCGCCGTATCCGCCGCACCCACAGCCGCCACCATAACTGGCACCGCCGCAGCCACCGTAGCCACATCCCCCGCCGTAGCCGCAACCGCAACCATGGCCCCAGAAGCCATAGCTCGTGTTTCCAATCCCCAACGCGACCGTCGCCACAAGCGCGAGTACGAACCGGTTCATCGAGAACTCCTCAATTCAAGGTCACAGAGTCAAGGTCACAAAGAAACAACTTCAACGCAAAACGGCTGAAGGCTTCTTGCCTGACGCGAGTCGGATTGAGATCAACCGGAACAGTCGAAGACCGACTCCGGCCCGGATCCCTCCGTGCCAACCGACGAGTTACGGGATGATGAGCAAGTGACTTGATCGAGTGCGACAAATGCGAATGCCGCACGATTTACGTAAGTCAGCCATGGCATGCTAAAATGACAAAACTTTGCCGTCAACTCACGGAGCCGTGCTTGGAAACGCGGGCTTGATGCAAAGGATTTGCCGCGCACCGGCGCGCCGCTCATTCAAAACGCGGCCGGTCCGCGATGCCGTCGAAGTCCCACGGTGATCACATCATTCCTGCAATCACGGGCCAGAGGCTGCCGGATGCTTCACGGCGCGTCTCGATGTCGAAATGGCGCAAGCCTTCGACGGCGGCCACCTTCACGGTCGAATCCAGATCGCAAATCGCGGCGAGCGCTGAACGCGGGAACCGCTCGGGTCGGCTCTGCGTGCAGAACACCCAGCGAGAAGGCGGCAGCCCGTCGGGCCGCTTTGTCGGAATCGGCCAGCGCCTTGAGAAGGTTGGCAACGACCTGCGGGTAGTCGGCCGCTCCGAACGGCGGCGCCCCGGCTTTGAAAACCATCAACTCGAGGAAACCGCACGACGGGCAGATGTGGTCGCGAAATCGCCCGTTCGACTCCTGGCTATGCTGCCAGGCCATTTCGCACTGCGAACATTTGTGTTCGTGCATCGACGTCATCGCCGGGTTCCCGCCAGGATACGAACTCGCAGACCCTGTTCACTCTAATCCGCCACCTGTGAACTTTGCAGCCGATCGTAAACGTCCGGACTTCGATGCCGGTGAACCGAGCGCGGATCGCCGTACGGTAACGGACGAATTTGGTCACGTCGTTGCCGGACAACGCGCGCATTCTGACCATAAGCAGAGGTCCAGTAACTGCTTGCGATCCAGGCACCGCTATGTGGTCGCACAATCAAGGCCCGAACCGCAGACGCATAGTCGCGTTTACGAAGAATTCGAGGTTTTTGCATCCGCCGCTGGGACCACCGCCAGCGTACAATCATCACCAAAGGGCCGATCATGAGCTTTGTGGTGAAGATGTTCGAGAAACCGGGAGTCAGCGGCTGGATCAGCAAACTGAATGCTGACGGTCTCCGGACCGTGGGACCGCTCAAAGGGGCGCAAATCTTTCCGACTCACGAAGGCGCACAGCGCGAAGTCGAGAGGTTGCGGGATCATCTTCCGGCAGGATCATTCCGATTCGATATTGAGCTCAAGTAGGCGAACCGATCGCTCACGCGAAGGCACCACGCGATGGACGACGCGGATTCTGCAATTGCGAGAGGCAGTGTCACTTTTGGCCTTTCAGCTTCTCGAGAAACGCCATTAAGGGAGCCGTGGATCCCGCTGCCACTTTTGGCCGAGCAGTGCCCCAGACGACGATCGCCGCAACGACGACCAACCAGAACGGGAACACGCCGAAGCCGGGAATGGCTTCCAGGATCAGTCCGGGCAGAAGCAACCATCTCCAGCCGAGCACAATGAACAGCAGTGCGGCCGTCACCAGGTCGACTCCCCAGGCAATGGGGGGCGCGACGGTCACGAAGATCGAGACGGCATCGGAGAGAGCAGCGATCGCGAAGGCAATGACGAGTTGCATCCTGCCGAAGTCGCCTGCGAGGGAGGCTCGATTCGCGGGGCGCGTCGGTAATCGTTCTGCCGCAGCAGAGAGATCCGTCGCGTGGCGTTCCGGCTTGATCGGTGACTCGTTTTGCATCGATGCACTCGCCTCGAATCCCTTGAAGACGACAAACAAGGATACCTGGAAACGACCGGCCGCACCCTGGCGGAGGCAAAATTACGCAAGAGGGAGCGTCGCGATCGTAATTTGAGGTCATCAAGACGGTCTCCGATGGCCAGGCCGTCGTTGAGGAAGCGACCCGTCTCGATTCGGACCTGCGCGTGCTCGATATCGGCATGGCCGCGCTCAACGAAGAATGACGGTTGCCGATCCGATCTCGCGGTCTTTCCTCGGACTCGACCTCGGCTACGCGGGCTCCGAAATCAATTGGACGTCAGGCATGGCCGCGAGCAATTTCGCGAACGACGATCGCGAGAGCGGCGGATTGTAGGGGACGAGAAAACTACAGATGGCCGCTTCGTCCTCTGTCACCGGATCGAACGTCTTGAAAACGAACGACTCGCTGAGGCCCTTGAGCAGCCTTTGCACATTGTTCTTGCCATCCACCCGTACTCGACAAAAATCGCCATCCGTTCGAATCCAGACACGGAAAGATCTCATTGATTTCCCTTGTTGCGAGAGGCGCCGGCGTCATCCCGCCCGGCGCTTTTTCCATTGCTGCGCGAAGCCTTGGTTTCGGACGTCTTGCGGCTGTTTGCCAGGGAGTCTTTGCTCGCCCCCGCATCGTGAGTGCGCCCCCGTTGTCGAACGGACCGATACGGCATGCCGTCCTTGCGCTCATAGCGTTCCGCCCGCAGGAACCAAAACGCGAGACCACCCGTATTGTGGTACGTCCCTGGCCGGCTTCTTGCACCGGAAACAGCGGCGCGGACGCCGAGGGAGCCCTTGCGGCCCGTCTTCCGCCATCCGCGCCTTTCCATGATCATTCGCACGACCACGCCCACGACCTGACGCAGGCGCTTCGTTCGTCGAGGATGCTGTGTGCCGAGGAATTGATCCACGGGCCCGAGCAACTCCAGTTCGCGGACGACGCCCGCCAATGCCGGACGGTTATGGTGGATTTCCGAATCTTCCATGCGTCGCTGACGGTCTGAGTCGTCAAAGAATGCGAGCATTTGATCGAACGGCTGCTCGTCATCGTTGAGCACGTCCGCGAACGTTCGGCCTTGCCGGTCCTCGAGGAAATCTTTTCGCGTGATCCGGATCTCCGACATTGCCCTCTGCTCCTCATTTCAGCGAAACACCTACCATATTCCAAGTATGCACGTGCAAAATATGAATCTGCAAATATCGTATCTCCAATACCGCTTTCCGGCAAGGGCGGTGGACCGGGCGGGCTGATTCCACTGATTCCGCGGGCCACCCGCTCGACGCTGGCGTCGGGGAATTGCCGGAACCGAGGGTTCCTTGGCACTCTTGCCAGTCGTCCCGAGACGAAAACGAGGCCGCTATTTTGGCGGCCACTCAAAGACGGACGGAGGGAGGGACGGAGGGAGGGGCGCTCACGGAATTTGGCGATCAATCGCCCGAACCGTTGTCACTCAGGAATGGCTTCAAGGACGCTCAATTCCGCGCCGGCGGGGATCCCTGCCAATCTGAATGCGGGTTGGCCATCCAGGGATTTGGAACTCCCTCAGACGTCGGAGCCGCTTGAGCTGCGGCCACCCGGCGACGTCGGCGGTCGAGATGCTGCAGTCACAAAGCGAACGCGAATCAGTCTGTCGGTTCCAGCGGCTGCGACTCGGGCCCGTCTAGGGGTTTCGGCGGCTGAAGTTTCTTGTCGTTCCGCTTGGCGCGCTTGTCCTCGGCCTTGCGACGTTTATCCGTTTCACGTTGGCGCTTGGCGTAGGTATTGCGTTGTTTGGCGATAAGTCACGTCCTTTTCCTTGCAGAATTACGATGACGTCCGTGAAGCGGCCGCTGGACGCGTCACGCTTCGAGCGGGGCACACGTCGACCTGACCATTGCCAAGATATGGCATGTCTGATAAGGTTATGCAAGTGCAAATCTTGTAACTACAAGGAAGGTCGCTTGGACGTCCGGCGAATTCCTAGGGGTAAGAGTCGTGCGATGCCTGAGATCAAGATCGCTCGCAAGGACTTTCTCGAGGACCGGCAAGGCCGAACCTTCGCGGACGTGCTCGACGATCCGGAGCAGCCGTTAGATCAGATTCTCGAGTTCTTTCGCGACAGCCAGCGCCAGCAGCGCATGGAGGACTCGGAACTCCACCACGACCGTCCGGCCCTGGCCGGAGTTGTGCGCGAGCTCGAAACGCTCGATGCCGTCGATCGGTTCCTCGCCACGCAGCACCCTCGACGAACAAAGCGCCTGCGACAGGTCGTCGGCGTCGTGGTTCGCATGATTATGGAGAGGCGGGGATGGCAAAAGACGGGCCGCAAAGGCTCGCTCGGTGTGCGCGCCAAAATCTCGGGCCGTCGCAACCAGCCCGGCAGCTACCACAACACGGGGGGACTCGCCTTCTGGTTTCTCCGTGCCGAACGCTACGAGCGCAAGGGGGGCATGCCGTACCAGTCCGTCCGTCAGCGTCGACGCGACCATGACGCGCGCGACGACAAGGGATCGCGAACGGACCGTCGTCGGAAAAGCGGCCCAGCCGTCGCACGCCGCAACGGCAAGAGTTCCAATCGTAATGACGCGGACTCCCTTCGCGAAAAAGGGATCCGATGAAATGGGTCTCTTACGGAATCGACCGCCCGGGTGACGGTTGCTGTGTAGGGGCGGGCGGGGAGCAAGCACAAAGCGCTTGCTGGATATATCATGAACCAGCTCATCTCGGGGAACGAAAAAGGATTGGCCCCGCCACTCAACGTCGAGGTCGGCGGCCCCATCTTCGGAGGCGTTGTCGGCCTCCTTCTTCGAACATGGGAATGGTGCGACGTTCAGCTATTTGGCAGGCGATCCGAGCCAAGTTTGTAAAGGCTGCGCAGCTCTCAATGACCACACCGATCTCAAAGACACGTATGCGGGCAACCAAAGAAATTCATCGTGACTGCGTTCAAAAGCTCCGGTCTATCGAGACGAGCGCGATGTTCCTGGCCATCCTTGCTTCACTGTTGGACGAGGACTGGACCACACCGAATATCAGTGAACTTCGCATCACGAGTGACGATCGCCTGTTTGGCCGATCAGCGGGAGAGGCCAATTTCAAGGCGTTTCGTTGTGCCAAGCACGGTTTGGTCCGCAGCATCCACCGCCTGGCGAGCGTTGCCAGGCTTGACGGTGATGAACTCGGCTACCTGTTGGGAAAAGTAGCCGGCATCCCCCCGATGTAAGGACGGACCACACAGAGGCCGGGAGTGGCCGGTCGAAGCCCTCGTCGATCTCCAAGGTCTGTCCCTAAAAGTCCCGCATTACCGAAAGATCGCGAGCGCGATTCGCACGGCATACACTCCCTCGAAGGCCACAAATGCCAATTCGCTGTCAAACACTACGACCCGTCCCAAATGCGATGGAGCTCGACTTTCGCCTCGATAGCGACGAGGATCGACGACTTGTCACCGACAAGTTTACGAAATGGGGATACAAAGTGATCGAGGTCAGGGACGCGGGCGTCTCGCTGCCGCAGGGAATCACGGTCTTGGTGGAGGGGAGCGACGATCAAGGGATCATTGATAGAATGTGCAATGAGCCCGAGTTCGACGTCAAATGTTGAATCACGCCGGCCTCCAGCTCCAACTCGACTTCGTGCGTCTCATTCTCAATCGCAAGGTTGTTCGACAAATCGACGCGTCGCTCGCTCGCAAGCGGCGACGAGGGAGTAAGTAAGCCGTGGCATACCAACCCGACGACGATGGCATGGATGAACGTCAGAAAAACGAAAAACAGCAAGCCAAGGATGAGCGGGAACAGCTGAAAAGGGAGCGGGAAGCCCAGCGGAAAAAGGTGCGCCAGGATCGGATCGCTCAGACGGACAAGACATAGACCGTCCGCACGGCGTATCACCAGCCCGGACCTCGGAGGGGTCTTCGTCGACAGTCGGCACGACCACAGGCGGGCGCGCTGATTCGACCTGCTGGGTCCCGGCGTCAACCCGTTGTTTCGTCGGTCGTAGGGAACTCGGCGCGTTACCGGCCGCCGTAACCGCCGCGGCCACCTCCTGAGCGTCCGCCGCCGCCACCTCCGTAGCCGCGTCCGCCACCGCCGGAACGTCCGCCGCCTCGATCTTCACGCGGACGGGCTTCGTTCACGGTGAGAGATCTGCCGTTGAGATCTTTGCCGTTCAAGCCGCTAATGGCGGCTTGTGCCTCTTGATCGCTGGACATCTCCACGAAGCCGAACCCCTTTGAACGGCCCGTGTCCCGATCCATCACGATCTGAGCCGATTGTACGCTGCCGTAAGCGGCAAATAACTGCTGCAGAGCGCCGTCATTCGTGTCATACGACAGATTTCCGACATACAACTTCTTCGCCATGAAAACTTCCTCTGGAATTAGAAACCGATACAAATGGCCCGCCGACGGGTCACGTGATTCATTTGCGGCACTTCACCGTGGCCGCGCTTTCAGCGCCAATTCGATTTCGAGTTCGATCGAGACGCGATCGAAAACAGCTTGGACGCAACAGCGCGTAGCAAGGGCTCGGCGAGGCCGAGATCACGGAAATGCATTCAGGGTCCCAAAAAGAGCGGTGCCCAGGACCGAAAGCGCGAAACGCACGTTGCGTCTTCGAAAGTCAATGGACCTGGCAGTCATCCATTGGGCAACGGCCGAGTGGACAGCACCGAAGCGGACTATACCATCCTCGACGCCAAAGTACCAATGGCAGTCGATTCGCTCGGCAGACCGCATTCGATTCCATTCGCACGCCGATTGTGCTGATTGAACGCCTGCTCGTGCGGACTGATCGCCGCTCCGCAGGAGTCACCG
Organism: uncultured Planctomycetaceae bacterium; assembly: GCA_963752185.1. Lineage (GTDB taxonomy): Bacteria > Planctomycetota > Planctomycetia > Planctomycetales > Planctomycetaceae > DASPSM01. Next base: position 1,436,825 of record CAVVXK010000002.1, read on the forward strand.
TTCATCGGTGGACCGATCCCGGCCCGAATGACGACAGTCGGAACCCGTTGCCTCTTCATGAGCAATTCACATATCGCTCATAATTGTGAGTTCGGCGTGGACGTGACGATCGTGAGCGGCGCGCTGCTTGCGGGGTACGTGCGCACCGGACCCCGGGCCATGATCTCCGGCAAGGCAGCCATCCATCGGTTCGTTCGGATCGGCGAGCTTTCCATGGTGAGCGGACCTGGCGAAGGTCGTTCAGGCTGGCTGACCGAGCGAACCTCCCTTGCCCTGGCGGCCGAATCGCAGATAATGCGACAGTATCAAATCAATCAACCGGTACGCCGGTTGGAGCGGCTCGGGTCGCTGCGCTACGAGACGCGGGAAGATTCACTTTGCTCAACGCATCAATCTCGGCCCCCTGCGTTCCGGTCTCTTCTCCCGCACCAGGTTCCGGCGTTTCGACCTCGAGCGAATTGCGGGCGATGACGCTCCCCTACCGGGATGCCCACAGCGGGAAGAGCCTGACCCAGTTGGCCACGTCGATCGTCCCCTTCTGCGGGTTGTGGGCCTTGATGTGGGTCGGCCTGCAATATTCTTATCTGCTCACGCTGGCATTGGCGGTTCCCGCGGCCGGCTTTCTCGTGCGCCTGTTCATTCTCCAACACGATTGCGGGCACGGCTCCTTTTTCAAGTCCAAGAGAGCGAATGACGCGCTGGGCCGCCTCCTTTCGGTATTGACGTTCACCCCCTACGACCGCTGGCGAAAGAACCACGCCATTCATCATGCGACATCGGGTGATCTCGACCGGCGCGGTTGCGGTGATGTGCTGATGCTCACCGTGCGAGAGTACCGGGCGATTCCCGCCCTCAAGCGCTGGAAGTACCGGTTCCACCGGCATCCACTCGTCCTGTTCGGGATCGGGCCGTTCCTCTATTTCGTCATCTTTCAGCGGTTCACGTTCTACGACGCGGGAATGACGAGCAAGGAGCGGGCCGGCATTTACTGGACCAACCTGGGTCTCGTGGCTGCGGGCGCACTCATGGCGTGGCTTGTTGGGTTCAAAGTGCTGTTGTTGATTCACTTGCCCATTCTGATACTCGCCGCGTCGGCGGGGTCATGGCTCTTCTACGTCCAGCATCATTTCGAGGACGCCTATTGGCGGCGTCACGATCGCTGGAACTATTTCGACGCCGGCTTGGCGGGAAGCTCGTACTACAAGCTGCCTCGTTTGCTGAGTTGGTTCACGGCTGACATCGGCTTGCACCACATCCACCATCTCGACAGCCGCATCCCCAACTACCGTCTGCAGGCGTGCTACGATGAAAATCCCGCCTTGCAACGCGTCTTTCGGCTCGGTCTTCGGGAAAGCCTTGCTTGTGCTTCGTTGAGACTGTGGGACGAAGAAAGGTCCGAAATGGTCGGCCTCTCTGAGGTGGTCCGAGAGTGGTGACCGGCTGGAAAGCGTTGAACTGGAGCGTGACGCCGGCCTCGTCGACGTGCTGACCGGCAACCATGGACCGGTTTTGGGCCGTTTTCACGATCCGCCGATCGCAGCCAGCCGTCGCAAAGCAATTCTGCGTCGGCTCAGTTCGCTGATCGCTGTACAATCACGCCAAGAGATGATAAGTTCATTGCCGAACCCAGCAAGTCCGATAGGCGTAAAATGTTTCGGAAAAAGGACTTGCAATCGGGCACCCCTAGCTCAATTGGATAGAGCATCGGTCTACGGAACCGAAGGTTGTAGGTTCGAGCCCTACGGGGTGTACTTTTCCGAACTTTAGTTCTGTCGCACGACGCGGCCATTGAGGTCGCGCAGAAAATCTCTCAGGACTTGCGGCGCAACCGGCTTGGTGAGATGAGCGTCGCAGCCGGATTCGAGGGATTGTTGGCAGTCGCGCTCTTGGCCGAAGCCGGTCATGGCGATGACCACCGTGCGGCGAAATGCCTCGTGCGAGCGCAGCCACTTGGCCACTTCGTAGCCGTTGAGCTCCGGCAAACCGATGTCGAGGAGAATCACGTCCGGGCGGTGGGCTTGTGCGGCGCTGAGCGCGGCCTTGCCATCGTGGGCGGACTGGACTTCGTGCCCGTCCAGTTCCAGAAGCGTCGAGAGCATTTCCGCCGCGTCGACATTGTCGTCCACGACCAGGATGCGATAACGCGGACTGGCATTTCGCTCGGGGTCGGTGCAGATGATCTCGGGCGCCGACGCTTGTTTGCGTTGAATCGGCAGATAGACGATGAACGCGGCGCCGGTTCCCAAGCCGTCGCTCCGCGCCTCCACTCGGCCGCCGTGCATTTCGACCAGGCTGCGGACGATCGTTAATCCGATGCCCAAACCGCCGTTTGAGCGATCGAGGGACGATTCAGCCTGGCGAAAGAGATCGAATAAGTGCGGCAAGAGCTTGGGATCGATGCCGATTCCCGTGTCGCGGATTTTGATCACGAGCTCTTGCCCGCGGGTTTTCGCCACCAGGCGAATCACGCCTCCGGGCTCGGTGTACTTGGCCGCGTTATTGAGCAGGTTGGAAATGATCTGGTCCAGTCGCACCGGATCGGCGTAGAGCTCGACCGGGTTCTTCGGCAAGCTGAGGACCAGTTCGTGACCCTGGGAATCGATCAGCGGCCGGGCCGTCTCGATCGCCCGCTTGATCACGTCGCGCAAGTACAACCGCTCGGGCCGGAGCTGGACTTTTCCTCGCATGAGCCGCGACAGATCGAGCAGGTCGTCGACGAGGCGGGCCATATGGCCGATCTGCCGCTCGATGACGGCAAAGGCCTTGGATGAGACCTTGGAGTCGATGCCGGCCTTCCCCACGATGTCGAGCGCGTTGCGGACGGGTGCCAGCGGATTACGCAGTTCGTGGGCCAGCGTCGCCAGGAACTCGTCTTTGCGGCGGTCGGCCTCTTTGGCTTCCTCATAAAGCCTGGCGTTCTCGAGCGCGATCGACGCACGCCGGGCGAAGTCTTCTGCGACCGTCAGGTCGTCCGCGGCGTACTTGCGGGCCGTGCCGGAGAGCACAAACGTGATCGCGCCGAAAATGAAGTGATGCGACGTCAGCGGAACGCAGATCAATGACTGCGGGTCGAGACGCAGCAGGAGTTCGCGATCCTCGGCGTTTCGAGGTTCGGCATACTCGAACGGAGACGCCGGATCGGCCGACAGGCGCGGTTTTCCGTCGCGCAGCACCTGGCCCACGAGCGTTCCCGGGTTAAATGTGTGTGGCAAGCGTTTTTTGAGGCGTTTGAGAATGGTCTTTTTCTCCGGGTCGCCATGTGCCACGGAGGAACGCGTGACGCGACCTTCGGGGCCGACGAGGTCGACGATGCACCAATCGGCGAAGACCGGCACCGGCAGTCGCGCGACGCGCGACAAGGGACTTGCCGAGTCGATCACGCTGGCCAAAAGCGCGGTCGAGTCGACCAGAAATTGAGTCCGCTCGCCGGCCCGTTTGCGTTCGGTAATGTCGCGAATGATCCCCGTGAAAAGGACCTTTCCCTGCAGCACGAATTCGCTGACAGCCAGTTCGACCGGAAAAACGGACCCGTCCTTGCGCTGACCGACCATTTCGCGACTTTGTCCCACAAGTCTCGCGATTCCGGTGCGGCCCTGCGAGGCGAGGTACGCGTCGTGGTCGCTGCGGAACGGCTCTGGCATCACCCGGGAAACGGATTGGCCGATCATCTCTTCGCTCGAATAACTGAAGATCCGCTCGGCCGCGCGGTTCCACGAGGCGACGATTCCCTGCTCGTCGATCGTGACGATGCCATCCGCGATGTGGTCCACGACCGAGCGCAGCCGCTCGTTCGCCTCTTGCTGCTTCTGTTCCAGTTTCTTGCGTTCGGAGATGTCGCGAATGATCCCCGTGAGAAACTGCCGCCCGCTGCGGTGAAATTCGCTGATTCCCAGGTCAATGGGGAAGAACGTGCCGTCCTTACGGCGGCCGATCGCCTCGCGGCCCGTACCAGCAATTTGCGAGACCGTCTTGAACTCGTTCGAGCCGGGTTCGATCGGCGTATCGGCCGGGTCGGTGATTACGAGGTTGATGTGCTGGCCGAGCATTTCGGCCGCCTCATAATCGAAGAGTTTTTCCGCGGCCGGGTTGACCGAATCGATCAGCCCGCCGTCGTCGATGGTGATAACTCCGTCGCCGATGTAATCGACGATCGATTCCAGCCGATCGCGCACTTCCTGCAAGTGAATGCCGGAGGGAGAGGACGCTCGATGAAAGGAACTATCGGACGGGCTGGTCAACATGGGCAAAGCTCCATCACGCCACATGCCTCGCGTGTCGGCCGGCGATTCGATTTGACTGGCCGACGGCCCGCGGTAAGAGCAGCTAAGGAGATCGATTGTCAGGTATCGCGACGGCCAATTCAAGCACGGCCCGCGCCCCGTTGCGTCGACCTGATCGAGCTCCCGTCAAATGTCGATTTGCGCGCCAATCTCGACGACCTGGGCCAGGGGCATGCCGAAGCGTCGTTCGTCGTGGACGGCATTGCGGTTCATATAGGCGAAAATCGCCTCCGGTATCCGATTGAACCGGGCCTCGTCCTTCACCACGATGGTTTCGTGGCCGACGTAATACGTCGTATCGGCGGGATCGAATTGAAGGCCGAGTTGCGTCGCCGCGGCGTGAAGCGCCGGACACAATTGCGGCTGCTCCATGTAACCGTATGAGATGATGATCCGGTAGAACCCGTCGCCCAGGTTCGTCACCCGCGTGCGCGCGCTTTCCGGAACGACGGGAACTGCCGCCTCTTCGACGGTGAGCAGGATCACGTTCTCGTGGAGCGATCGACTGCGCTCGACGTGGTGAATCAGGATCGGCGGAACGTGGTTGAGCGAGCGCGAGAGAAAGACCGCGGTCCCCGGAACGCGCGTGGAAATGCAGCGATCGAGGATCGGACGGGCCCCGTCGAAGGTGGGGAAGCGGCGGGCGTAACTTTCCATCAGCGCCGTGCGGCCGCGGCTCCAGATCAGCATGCCGGCGATCAGCGCCGCGCCAATCAACATGGGCACGTAGCCGCCGTCCAGGAACTTGAACAAGTTGGCCAGCAGGAACGGAATGTCGAACGAGAGAAACAGGAGGAGGAGCCCGCCGGCCTTCCAATTGCTCCAGCCCCAGGTGTAGCGCGTCACGATGTAGTAGAGAACCGAAGTGATCGCCATCGTGCCCGTGACGGCGATGCCGTAGGCGGCTGCCAGCTTGACCGACTCGCGGAACGTGAGCACCAGCGCCAGGCAGCCGATGGCGAGCATTGTGTTGACTTCGGGAATGTAAATCTGTCCTTCGGTGTGGTACGCCGTGTGTTTGATCGTCATCCGCGGCAAATAGCCCAGGATCATGGCTTGTCGCGTCAGCGAGAAACGCGCCGGAAATCAGGGCTTGCGACGCGATGACCGTCGCCGCGCTGGAGAGGATGATCAGCAGGTAGGTGGGAATTCCCGCCGGTACCATCGAATAGAATGGGTTGAAGTGGGCATCTTCGAGAGCCCGCCAATTGCCGAGCAAGAGCGCCCCTGCCCCAAATAACACAAGGCCAGCGACGGCAGGACAAAGGCCGACCAGGCCAGCCGGATCGGCCGCACGCCGAAGTGGCCCATGTCGGCGTAGAGGGCTTCACCTCCCGTGACGGCGAGGACGACGGACCCCAAGATCAACATGCCATGCAGACCGTGTCGCACAAAGAACGACACGGCGTAATGTGGCGAGAGTGCGAACAGGATTTCAGGTTGTGCGAAAATGTGGCGCAGTCCCAGAACGGCCAGCGTGACGAACCAGACCGTCATCACCGGTCCGAACACCCTGCCGACGTTGCCCGTGCCGCGGCGTTGTATCGAGAAGAGTGCGATCAAGATGCCGCAGGTCAGCGGCAAGACGAGCGGAGAAAGTCGCGGACTCGCGATGGTCAGGCCTTCGACGGCGCTGAGCACGGAGATCGCCGGCGTGATCACGCCGTCGCCGTACAGCAACGACGCACCGATCACCGCCAGGAGCGCCATGCCGGTGATGCGCCCTCGTTGCGTGGTATGGGCCGAAAGCGATCGGGCACGATAGCCAAGAGTGCGAAAATGCCCCCTTCTCCGTGATGATCGGCCCGCATAACGAAGCAGAGGTACTTGACCGTCACCACCATGACGAGGGCCCAGAGCATGAGCGAAAGAATGCCGTACAAATCGGCAACTTCCGCCTGGGCTCCTCCGGCAGCGATCAAGCACTCCTTGAGTGTGTAGAGCGGGCTAGTGCCGATGTCGCCGAAGACGACCCCGAGCGCTCCCAACACGAGCGCCGCCAACTTCGCCGAGTGTTCGTGATGCAATGTGGGCGCGTCGGGACAGGGCACGACGGAGGGCGCTGCTTCCTGAGCTTCCGTAGAGGCCACTTTCTTCTCCTGCCAAGTTCCCCAGGGATACTGCGATCTACGCGGCCCACCAAGATCCGTTCTTGGCCACGAGTGTCTTCCCCGAAACGGATTTGACCGCCGGGCGGATCTCCGCCGAAATGCGAACACAACCGGTTGATGACCGGAAGCACAACTGGCGACTGCTGTTAGGCGACTTTTGCCGTCTCCGTCGGGCGCGTCGGATCCAGCAGCAACCAGCTCACCGTCGCGATCGTCATCGCTCCAGCCGCCAGAAGGAAGACTGTATTCCACTCATGGCGGTCGGCCAGACTGCCCGCCACCCAAGTGTAACCTGCGGAGCCAAAGCTCGCGCACATGTTGCCGAGTCCGAGCACCGAGCCGACGTGCCGCCCACCGATATCCTGATAGGTGGCCCACATGGCCCCGAGGCAAAAATCGATTGATAGCGAAATCGCCGCCATGGCTCCGATGAACCACCACACGTTCGGTAAGTGCGGCGCCACCAGATACAGGACAGCGACGAGAACACCAGCCGTGATCCCCGGAATGCGGCGTCCCCAGATCGGGCCGAAGCGCACGACGAATCGATCCGTCGCGAACCCGCCCAACAGAGTGCCGGCCATGCCGGCCAGTCCTGTCAATGCTGTCAGCCGGCCGGCAACCACTTCCATGTTGCCGAGGTGTTGTTGCTCCAGGTACGTGCCGTATGTATCCACCAGGTATTGGGGAAGCCAGGACACGAGAAAAACCCATCCGATGTCGACACAGAAGCCGATCACGCACATCAAAAGGGCTTCTTTGCTGAACAAGATGTGCCGCGGCGGGAGAGCGCGCGAGTGTGAAACCGGCGTCGTTGAATCGCCCGGCGAGATCAATTCCGCCTCTGCTGGATTGCACCAGGGATGAGTTCGCGGTGAATCGCGAAAGAGCCAGACAAAGACGACGACCCAGACGAGGCCAAGCGATCCGTAGAGCGCAAAGACCACGCGCCAGGCGCCCGTCTCCCAGCCGAGCAGATGCCCGATCCGTAACATCAGAGCCGCAGTGATGACAAACGCGATCAAACCGCCGGCGCAGTCCGCCCATCGAAACGCTGCTATTCGCCCGCCCCCGATGGCGAAACGGAAACCAGCGTTTGATGACGCTTGCCGCCGTGGGATACGCTCCAGCTTGGGAGACACCCAGGGCGAACCGCACGACGAAGATCGCCAAAAGTCCGTTGACCATCCCCATGCACATCGTCGCCAAGGACCAGACGGCGACATAAATCGCGAGCATTCGCCGTGCGCCGAAGGCGTCGCTCAACCAACCCGCGGGAATCTGACACAGGCCGTATGCGAAGAAGAACGCGAAAAAGGTGCGTCCCAACTGCTCCTTGTCCAGATGGAGTTCAAGTTGCAGGGTGTTGGTCAGCGAGCTGAGCGCGTAGCGGTCCAGATACAGGAGCATCGACATCGCGATGCACAGGATCAGGGTGAGAAACCGAATTTTGGAGGGCGCGGGCGAGGCGGGCGAAGATTCCAAAGACGTCACCGTTTAACGTTGGCAGGGACTTGGACCCCGGGAACCCAGCGCAAAGCTCCGGACGCACGAAGATACCGGCGGGCCCATGCCGCCGCCAGTGCCATCCAAGGGATCTCAATTCCACGACGGTGAGCGGGCGCACCCGGCGGGTTCCGGCCAGACCGAACCCACTCGAACTGTCCTGATCGAACGCGCCGCGACTAGAATTAGTTATGCGTCGTTCTTTACCGCTGATCCTTGCGGCGGTCTGTTTGTCTGCCGCGTTCTGGGCCGGCGGTTGCAAGCGAACCGACAATGAGTCTGTTACCGCATTCCTGAAGCAAGCGGGGCCGAACCGGCCCAGCGTCTTTCCGTTGGCGGGCAAAGTGACTATTGACGATCAACCGCCGCAGTTTGCCCGTCCGTTGCGGCTTGTGGTGATGCTGCACGACCCCTCGAGGCCCGGGTTCGGGCCACGACATATCCGCCAATGCACCGACGACGGGGAATTTGCCTTCGGGACCTACACGAAGCAAGACGGAGTGCCTGCCGGCGTTTATATCGTCACGTTCGCCGTGCTCAAAGTGACGCCACAGGGCTTGATTGGTCCCGATCAGCTCAAGAATCTTTACAACGATCCGGACAAGAACGCTCAAGTGCTGGAATTCAAATTCGCTCAGGAACCACCGGGCAAGACGGACTGTGTGTTCGACTTGAAGGTCGCCAATCAGACTCCGGTGGAAGCCCCGGGTCCGAACTCGGTGACCGAATTGCGACTCGCCGGAAAGTGACCGCACGTCGTGTTCCGACGCAAGTCGTCTCGCCCATTTACTCTTTCGATGACGGTGGCTGCAAGGCTTTGATTTTATTGATGTCGAACCCGGCGCCGCCTGCGACATTCTCCGTCTTCTCGCCCTTCACGATTTGACCGTCCTTATCCAGTAGCGTGAAAAACGAAGCATCTGTCTGGTGCTCGGCCGGCACAAAACGATGATAGAGGGTTTGATTCGCCGCTTTGTCGACGAGAACCAGCACGAAGTCCTTTTGAAAGGCTGCAGCGAATTCGACATTCTTGGCGATGAAGTCACGCAACCGGTAGCACGATTCGCAGTTTTCGGTTCCGAATTCGAGTACGACCTGTTTGTTCTCGCGAGTCGCACGTTTCAGCGCGGCAGTGATTTTGACTGTCGCGTCGAGTTGCGGATCGGCATTGAGCTTTTCGTGTTCGGTCGGTTCCCGAGTGGTTTTCCTTGCTGAACGAGGCTCATCGACCCGTGACGTCCGCGAATTCGCCTCAGGCCGGCTCTTCTCGCCGCCCCGGCCGTTGTCGGCGGTCGCGTTGTCATTCGAGTCGCCACGGGATGTGAGCGTGAAATTGATCCCGGCGATTCCCAAGACGGCGATCGCGGCGACAAGGACCACCTTCACAAGCATCGACGACGAAGGGTCGCCGGCTCGCCGGCCTCCTCCGACATGGCCTTTCGCGGGCTCATCCTTGCGGGCCCGGCTGCCTGGCCGCACGAGATCTGCCAGACGCTCGAGGCCGAGTTGCACTGTGCCGTTTGCGACTTGAACATTGGCCACGCGAACCTGATAACTGCCGTTGTGCGTGGCCAGAATGGCCACGTCGTCAACCTGCGGCGTTTCTGCGCCCTCTGGCACTTCGCAAGAGACTCGAAATCCCTCGGCGGAGAGGTTCACGATTTGTGCCGATTGATCGATGCCGCGGTTGCGCAACACGACCGACTCGGCATCGCCGCTGGACGGACATCGAAAGTTTTTCCTGCGATCGGTCTGCATCGGAGCGCTCTGCGCCGCCACAGAATTCACAAGGCACGTCTTTCGAAAGCCTATCGCGCGGCCGCGAGCAAGTGGCGAAAATGCAACGCACATTCGTGAACGCACTGAGCCCGATTGAAACGGCTATGCCGATGGCTCCGAATTTCGCGAATAGGGAAGGGGTAGCACTGGTCGCTAGGACGACTTCGTCCGGCCGCGAGTCTTGTGGATTGTCACCGCCCGAATATTCGAGACGGCCCGCAGGGCCTCGTTGCTGATTGATTGGCGAACCGAAAGCAGGTCGGCCCACGGATCGGTTTTGCGTTTTTTGAGTTTCGCGGGCACATCCAGAACCGTCGCCGAGTTCCCTGCTTGCGTTTTTTTCAATTCCTTCCAGTCCAGTGGAAGCGAGACGGGCGCTCCCGCCCGGCGCGCGGCGAATAAGCGACGACGGCTGTTGCGCCTCGTTCGTTGCGGAGGTAATCAACGAAGATCTTTCCCGGCCGGGCCGCTTTCGACATCGACACTGTGTATTTGCCCGGGTCGGCCACAACGAGCGCTTCGGCCATCGATCGCGTGAACTCTTTCACTTCGGACCACGGCCGCTTGGGCTCGATCGGCGCCACGATGTGCAAGCCTTTTCCCCCCGTCGTCTTCAAGAAGCTGGTCAGGCCAAGCTCCTTCAACGAGCCGCGGAGCAACAACGCGGCGTCGACGACCCGCGACCAGGGAACATTCGGTCCGGGGTCGAGATCGAAGACAATTTGATCGGGGCGCTCGATGTTCTTCACGCTCGATTGCCAGGCGTGAATTTCCAACACGCCAAACTGAATCAAGGCGATCAGCCCCGACAGGTCCTCGATATAAACTCCTTCCGTCTCTTCGTCTTTGAAGCGAATGGGCAGCCTTTTGACGCAAGCCGGCAGACCTTGCGGCGGTTGCTTTTGATAAAAGCATGGTTTCCCCATTCCCGCCGGGCAGCGCACCAGCGTCAGCGGGCGACGGGCCAGGTGCGGCAACATCCAACCCGCGACCGCCGCGCAATACTCGGCCAGATCCCGCTTGGTAATGCCGACGTCCGCATAGATGACGCGGTCGGGGTGCGTAAAACGGATGCCGTAGAGCTCGCCCGGACGGGACGCCTTGGATTTCGGCGTCGATTCAGGTTTTGGACTTCGCCGCAGCATGGCGTGCCTTCCCGGATTTGACCGTTTTGAGTTCGCTCGGAAGTTCGAGGCCGACCTCGCGCGCCGGCTTGTCCTCACGCAGGCCTTGGAACGCGGCGTGTCGCAGGATGCGGTCGTCGGTCCAATTCCTGAATTCGATTTGCGCGACGAGTTCCGGCCGAACCCACCGGACTCCGTTCGCGCGGACGCCCGGCGGGGTTTCGACGAACGGGCAGGTGGGTTGCTCGATGGCCTTCAGCCGGCGGGAAAGGTCGTTGAGCAACTTTGTGTCAAAGCCGGTCCCCACACGGCCGACGTAGGCGAACTTTTTGTCGGGTTGAAAAAATCCCAAGAGGAGCGCGCCGAAGCCGACGCGAGAGCCCTCGGGGCGAGTAAAGCCTCCGATGACAAATTCAGCCGTCTGACGGCATTTGCTCTTCAGCCAATCGACTCCGCGGCCGGGATGGTAAATGCTGTCCCGACGCTTCGAGACGATCCCCTCGAGCTGAGCGCGGCACGCCTGCTTGAGGAACTCTTTACCTTCTCCGACGACATGTTCGCCGAGCCTGAGGTATCTGTTCGCTTTGGATTGCGAAAGCAGGGCCTCGAGGACCATTTTGCGTTGTTCGAGAGGCACGGCCGTCAGATCGAACCCGTCGAGATAGAGCAAATCGAAGACGTAGTACAGAGGCCCTTGGCTGCCGTGGGTATGCTTGCTCATCGCGTTTTGCAGGAGCTGGAACTGGCTGATTCCCTTGTCGTCGAGCACGACCACTTCGCCGTCGAGAATGGCCCGCTCGACGGGCAACTCGGCGGCGGCCTTCGCGACGGCCGCGAAGCGATTCGTCCAATCCTGGCCGTTGCGGCTCACAAAACGGGCCGCCTGCTGATTCACCGAGCAGAGCATGCGATAGCCGTCGAATTTGATTTCGTGCAGCCAGGCATTTCCCGACGGCGGTTCGGCGACGAGCGTGGCCAGCTCGGCGTGAACCTGTCGGGGCATCGCGCGACGCTTGGCGCCTTGGAGCTTGGACAACAGTTCGGCGACGGAGGCTCCGCGCGACCGCACGCGCGACTTGGCAGCGAGCCCGTTTTCGCCGGCCGGCTTCCGTGCGACTTGTGTTTTGGCGGCCGCGGCCCCGCGTTTCGTTTTGGAAGGTCGGCTTCTCCATTGCGGCGAGTTTCCGTTGGCGATCTCGTCGAGCGTCTGACCGGACTTCGCGCTGTCGGGCATTTTGACGAGGATGTCCCCGTCGGATTCGGGAACGGCTGCGGCGTCGCGATGTTTGATGAGCAGCCATTGCGGCTTGCTCGCCCCCCGCGACCTGGTGCGAACCAGCACCCAGCTCCCGTGGAGTTTTTCGCCGTCGAGGCTGAATTTGAGGTCGCCGTCTCGGTAACCCGCTGCGGGATCGACCTCGGGAGCCCACGTGCCGCGATCCCAGACCATCACCGTGCCGCCGCCATACTCGCCCTGTGGGATCGTCCCCTCGAAGTCGGCATATTCGAGCGGGTGGTCTTCGACTTCGACGGCGAGCCGCTTGACCGTGGGATCGAGCGAAGGCCCCTTGGGAACGGCCCAACTCTTGAGCGTGCCGTCGAGTTCCAGGCGAAAGTCGTAATGCAAATTCCGGGCGGCGTGCTTTTGCACGACGAAGCGGTTTCCCTTTTGCGCACCGGAATCGCCTTTGGGCTCGGCCGTGCGGGAAAAGTGTCGTTTTTCGTGGTATCGCTTGAGGCTCATTGCCGCGCGTCGCTCCCGTCGTGATGCTCTGCAAATTGCATAATACGCGCTGCGACGGTCGATGGCACAAATAAAAAAGCGGCCGAAACCGGCCGCTAAAATCGTCGAATGGTCATCAGTCTCCGTCGGCCGAGCGGAAGCGTCGCTCCCGCTCGCGTCGACGGGCGTCGTGAATTCGTCTCACCACCAACCATAACGAAAGGCCATCCGGCCTGTGCGGTCGTAGTGCCCGTAGACGAACGGACCTTCGTAGTAGTAGCCCTGCGTCGGCGCGGCCGCGTAATACCGATGGTATCCGTACGGTGACGGTGCCGGCGCCGGGAAAGCACTGGGCGGATACGACGTTGAATGCGCCCGTTCCTCGTACGTCCGCGCGGGATATTCGGGGAATGGGTTGGGATTCATGTACGTATCCTGGTCATACCAATTCCGCATCGGATAATACGCTGGGCTCGGGGTCGAGCCGTAATAGCTCGGATAAGTCTTTCCCTGGGCGTATGCGGACGTGGCCGAGCAGGCCGCGGCGACCGCCGCCCCTGCAAACAGTGTCAATGCAACGTGCCTCATTTTGGAACCTCCGGGACGTCGATGCCTAGCGCGGTCGCCAGGTCAATCGCGTGATCTTGTTCTTCAACGAGAAGCTTGCGAATGTGCTCGGCAATCGCATACTCGCCGATCTCTTCGCACTGCTTCACGCGTTCGCGATAATTACGAATCGTTTCAAGCTCGTTGTCGAGATCGAAACGCAGCAGCTCCTTCGGCTCGTCGGAGAGTTTCACCGGTTTCGGCGCGACCGTCGGCGTTCCCCCCAAGTAATCCACCTGCTTGGAGATGATCAGTGCGTGCTGGAGTTCCTGGGCCGCGTGTATTTCAAGCTCGCCGGCGATCTTCATGTATTCCGCCCCTTTGAGGATCTGGGAATACACGACATAGGCAATGACGGCCTGATACTCCCGCGCGAGATCTTCGTTTAGCAGGTCGATCAGCTTTTTTCGAGACATCTCCGAAGCAGTCCCGTTCGATTTCGCAGGAACTGCCGACGGTTTGTCTTGCGTCGCAACACGGTTCATCCGAGCGCTCCTCTGTTGCTTTCGCTAAATGCGATTCATCAATACGAGAATCAAGACAATGATCAAAACCATGCCCAAGCCACCGCTCGGGTAGTATCCCCAACCACGACTGTAGGGCCACGCGGGGGCAGCCCCCAGGATCAACATCACCAATACGATTAAGAGTAAGAGCCCTAGCATCTGGCTCCTCCTTTCTGTGAAGTCTGCGTGTTCTGACGCAAACGGAGTGCCGTTTCATCGGGGGCCGTGAATTTCGACGGAATTTGTAGAGTGATCCACAAATCATTCGACACTGAGCGGAAAGAGAATGCCGTCGGCGAATGTTACGGCGGCAAGCATCATGGTCGCCGATCGACCAGACCGTCGGTCCAGGCCGCGAAACTACTTGCGACACGGGGTCACGGCTTGCTGTAGAATGAGGAAACTTGGATCGCTCCTCGATCGAACCCCTAAAATACACGCTCAATGAGGGCGAGCCTTCAGATCGGAAAAATCGCGTCCGAGCTTTGGCATACCGCTTGCTCTCCGACTATTGGCCCTTCCGAGAATCGGAAAATCGCGAATTTGAGCGGGAGACCAAACCGCTCCGTCGGGTTTTCCTCGGCAGGGAGGCGACGCATTCAACCACAATCGCAGAAGGAGCCAACAAATGCTCAATCAGAACACGTTGCGAGGCAATTGGAACGAGATCAAGGGTAAGCTCAAGTCGCACTGGGGCGCGCTGACCAATGACGACATTCAGGCCTTCAACGGCAATGTCGACCAGCTCGTCGGCTTGATCGAACGCAAGACCGGCGAAACGCGCGCGGCTGTCGAGGAATACCTCAACCAGTTGACCGCCAACGGTTCGGCTTCGGTTGGCGCGGCGGTCGAAGACGCCCGCCAATACGTCGAAGACGCGGCTGAGAAAATTCAGCAACGAGGTCGCCAGGCTGTGGAGTCCTTCCGCGACAGCTATGAGGACGCGGAAGAGATGGTCCGCCGCCGGCCCACCGAATCGGTCGCCGTTTGCTTCGGCGTCGGTGTGTTTGTCGGGCTGCTTGTGGGCTTGAGCCTGCGCCGCTAACTGGAACTCGCCACAAAGGAAGCAGGGTCTCGGCCATGACTGACCCCAAGAGCAGCGCGGAGCAGCTCCGCGAAGAGATGCGACAGTTGCGTTCTCACATGGACGCCGACGTCGAGAACTTCGTGGAGAACACCCGCGGCTTGCTGGATTGGCATTCGTATTACGAAAGCGCGCCGTGGCTGTTCTTGGGGACAGCGGCGTTGGCCGGGTATCTGCTCGTTCCTTCGAAAGCGCGACATGTGACCGTCAGCATCGACGACTTGGCTGCGCTCGCCAAGCAACGGCAGGTTGTCGTGAAGGATCACGCCGGTCCCGCAAAGGGCTCGCTCGGCTCGAATTTGACCCAAATGGTGATGGGCATGCTGTGGAAGACGGCCTTGGCCGTGGCGACGCAGCAGCTCAACCAGTTTCTATCTACGCGGCCGCCGTCCGGTCCTACACCGGGTCCCGGCCGCCCGTCTCCGGAAACAAGGGGCCAGGGAGGTGGGGGAAAATGATTATGAAGAACCGGCTTGCGGATGAGCTTCCGCACGGTGCAAAGGATTCGTCACACCGGGCGGAGGGATTGTCGGAAGAGGCGCAAAAATACGCGGCGGCGGTCGAACAATACATCATCGACCATCCCGCATCGTCGCTGGCGGCGGCATTCGTTGCAGGAGTCATGGTGGCATGGTGGATCAAACGAAGATGAAAGCGGGCAACGGCCGCACCACGCAATCGACGCTCAAAAACACGCGAACCGCCGCTCGAAACGTGGCACATCTGCTGCACGACGCCGTGACGCTCGCGGAACTTCAGTTCCGGTTGTTTGTCTTGGACTGTCAGCAGCTACGAGAGAAGTTGAGCATGAGTCTGATCGCCATCGGCATCGGATTGGTGCTGGCGCTTAGTTGCGTGCCCGTGGCCCTGGCAGGAATCGTGCTTGTCTTTCGGGACATTGCCGGTTTGTCGAGACTGGCTTCTGTCTGGATTACCTTCGGGCTCACGGCCGTGATTGGTGCGGTTTGCATCGGCTGCGGCGTCTGGTGGCTACGGCACGCCTCGAATTCTTTCGAATCGTCCCGGGTGGAGTGGACACAAAATATCGAACGGCTAAAGGAAATGCTGCGCCGCTCGAGCCATCCCACCCAGAGTCAGCCCGAAATCGAGGAGCCTTTTTCCTCGGAGCGGCGGTATCACTAACGAATCGAATTGTTCAGATCGATCGGCGAAACAAAAGCCCGATCGAAACTTGCTTCTCGGCCGATCGAGAAGTTCCCATATTGAGGAGATCAGAATGAGCCAGCAACGAACCCAGACCCCGCGGCCTAACGAAATGTCGAAGCAATCGTCAGCCGTTCGTGGGCAGTGCGACATGCATCCTGTCGACGACATGATCGCGTATGTTCGCGAATACACGCGTGAACGGCCCGAAACCGTGGCGATGGTTTGCTTCGCCGCCGGACTCATTTTGGGCTGGCGGCTGAAACCGTGGTGAGCTTCCGAGCGCAGCGGCGCCGGGGCGAATTTCGCCCCAGGGCCCGTTGGTAAGCGTGCTGTGGAAAGCGTGCCGGATTGCCCGATCCGTTCGAGTTCCCCGCCGTGGCGGACTAGCAGAACGGGTTTTCCAGGAATAAGAGCAGGCCGCCCTGAAAGACGACGAGCGCGAACTCGACAGGGCCAGCCAGGCGCCTCGAATGGCGATGCAGCACGCACAAGCCGGCCAGGCTGACAAGCGTTCCCGCAGCTTTCACGCGTAGGAATACGCTGATATCGCCATCGTCACAATTGATGAGGTACTGTCCGACGGGATTCAACTCAAAGTCGCGGATCATCGACCCGGTCCGAATGACGAGATAGCCGTCATAAATCGAGACGCCGGCGACAAAGATCAAAACGCCGACGAAAACCGGCGTCCACGTGACAAGCTGGCTCGATTTGTAGGAAACCGCTCTGTCGGCATGTTCGTTTGTTGGTGCAGCTGCAGCTCTGTGTTCCAGGCCCATCGACATACTCCCCGATTTGCGAGGCCGTCTTGCTCAATTTGTCAAAGGCGAAAATTCCTACCGCGTGCCGTTCTGCGGCGTGCGGTTTTTGCTAGGGAAAGGGCTTGACTTCCCACGTCCAAGTCCTCGCCATGGTGCGAGCAACGGGAGCAAAACAGATGCCAGGGTGGGCACCTTTGATCGATATTGAAAGCCTACCTTTCGAAATCGGCCGGACAGGCCACAACGGAGCTTCTGCGCGGCGATCGTTCGACAAGTATCACATGTTCCACATAATGTGGTTCGGGTCACGGCGCGTCGGTTCCAAAGGTAGGGGCGGCGACCGCGACGCAGCGTTGCCGGTAGAGAGCCCGCGTTTTAATGCCGAGATTGCGGTCCAACGATGAGCTGGTTTAAGCGCCATGTGAGACTGTTGGTGGCCGCTTACAACAGGTGGTCCGAAGACGAAGGTTCGGCCATGGCCGCCGCGGTCGCGTATTACGTGGCGCTCTCGTTCTTTCCACTGCTGTTGACGCTGATCGCGGGAATCGGACTGTTTTTCAAATTCGCACAGTCGGGCCAGGACGCCCAGCGCAATCTTGCTGCTTGTTCGCGAGCACTTTTCGTCGTCGGCAGAATCAGCCGTCTCGCAGGCGCTCGACCAGGTGCGCGACACGTCCATTTTTCACGGACCGATCGCGCTCGGTGTCATGCTATTTTCTTCGATCGCCAGCTTTGTCCAGTTGCAACAGGCCTTCGATCGCGTGGGTCGCGTTTCGGCCAAGCGCAACAAGGGAATCACGAGCGCCATCCGGATGGTGCTCTTTGAGCGTCTCGTCGCTTTCTTGATGCTCTGTGGACTGGGCGTATTGGTCGCGGTGATCTTTATCGGCGAGCTGGTGCTTTCGGCGACGGAGCACTACACGACCGGGATCATCCCGAGCCTTGGCACGCTGCGGCGTCCGATCCAGATTTTGTTCGGGTACTGCGTCAACGTCGCACTCTTCACGCTGATCTACCGCTGGATTCCCAAGCGGCCGGCCTGCTTGGGACCGTCGTTTCGCGGTGGCGTTATCGCGGCCGCCGTTTGGGAAATCGGTAGACAGATTCTGGCCGAAGTGCTGATCGGAACGAAATACACCAGTGCGTATGGCGTCGTCGGGTCGTTCATCGGCCTCATGCTCTGGTGTTACTACGCGGTGGCCGTGCTCTTACTCGGCGCCGAATACATCCAGGTCATCACCGCTTCGAGCGATTCCGCCGCAACTACCGACGGGTGTGTTCCCACAAAAGAGGACGAGAGCGCGGTCGATTCGAAGGAATCCCGCTGACGGTGCGCCAAGGATACGTGCGGTCGCCGCGCGACCCTCTCGATTGACGCACATCCAATAGCAGTCTGCGATCGTTGCCGGAATGGCGTCGCTGACGCTTGGAAGTGACCAATTGTTTTCCGCCCGGCGAACCTTCTTCCTCGATTACCCAGGTCAGCGGTCCTTTCTCCAGACTTGTCACAGCCCGTGCGCGAATTTTGCCGCAACGGCATGGAGCTTGCTTTTCTACTTCAAATCCAAGCTTCGCTTCCGATCAATGAAATCACACGTCAGGAGTCTGCGATGTTCAAGAAACATGCTATGGCGGTCGGCTTTGCCGTCTCGACCACGTTTGGGTCGACGGCATGGGCTGTCCAGCAGCAGGGAAACAATAACGACGGCGGACAAAGTTCGACGAGGGCAAATCCGGCTGCGCAGGCAGCCAAGCCGGGGTTTCCAGGGATCCAACAACCCAAAGCCGGTCTGGCCTCGGCGATGGCGAATTTTATGGTCCGGACAGGACTTGTCGTCGGGACCGATTCGCAAGGACACCTTGTCGTTGAGAATGTGCGACCCGAGAGCGACGCCGCTCGACTGGGGCTCAAGCCGGGTGACGCGCTCACCAGCGTCAATGGCGCCGAAACGCCGACAATGACTGAACTGCAGAACTATCTGACCGGGCACGCCGGCCAGACTGCCTTCAAGGTCGGATTGGGCCGAGGCAATCGCAGCTTTACCGAGCCCATGGGCCGTCAGATGTCGGTAATGGGCATGACGGTCTTTCCGGACAGCGCGGATCGACCTATCGTGAATTCCGTGCAGCCCGACTCGGCCGCCGACAAAGCTGGGATTCGTCCTGGTGACACGATCAGTTCGGTCGGCCGTCAGACGACTGATACGATGACGAAATTCATGAATATGACGCTGCCTCTCGTTCGGGCTCTCGATCCGGGCGAAAAAGTTCCCTTCCAGATCGCCCGTAACGGCAGAATGATGAAGCTTGCCGTTCCGCGCCCGAAAGACTCGGAGCTCCAACCGCTCACGCCTTCCGAGCAACATGTTGTGGATCGGCAAGGCGGCGTGATTAGCCCGTCGACGCAGGAGGTGGCGCGGCCGCGTCAAGAGACACGTGGAGGACGGCGGCCACGCCAGCAACAGATGGGGGCGACCTCAGGCCAAAACGGTATGGGAGCGACAAATCAGATGCCCCAGCAGCAACAACTGCAGCCGCAGAACGGGATGGTCGGCGGTGTCAGTGACGTCGGTAGTGTCGTTGGGGGACTTGGCGGCGTCGGTACTCCCATAATCGGGGCTTTTGGCAACCTCGGGAATGGGAATGCAAACCTGCACGGGTCTGCCAATGGAAGGGGGTCTGCCAATGGAACTGGGACTGTAAACGGAACTGGGACTGTAAACGGAACTGGGAGTGTAAACGGAACTGGGAGTGTAAACGGAACTGGGAGTGTAAACGGGACCGGGACTGCTAACGGGACCGGGACTGCTAACGGGATGACGAACCCCGGTTCAACCGCCGGTCGAGCCCAGACGCAGAACTACTACTCGAATCAATTGATGCAAAGCCGATTGAACAGCCAGAACGGTCCACAGAACCCCGCTAATCGCGTGCAGAGCGAAAATGCGAACGCGAACGCAACCGGCGCTTCACCCGCCGCTCGAGCCCAGACGCAAAATAATCTTTCGAACCAGTTGCTGCAAAATCGATTGAACGGTCAGAACGGAACTGTGAATGGGAACGGCTTTCTGAATGGGACCAGTTCCATGAATAGGAGTGGCTTTCTGAACGGCAGCGGTTTGAGTGGGAACGGTTCTTTGAATGGAAATGGGTTTCTGAATGGAACTGGCAACCCAAATGGCTTTCAAAATGGAACCGGCAACCCGAACGGCTTCTTGAATGGGACAAGTTCCATGAACGGGACCAATGCCTCGAATGGGACCGGTGCTGCGAACGGAAACGGGACCATCAACGGGACCGGAAATGTGAATGGGAACGGCACCTTGAATGGGACCGGTACCATCAACGGAACGGGTAACATCAATGGGACTGGAAACGGAATGGGAATCAACCCGGTGACCGGTCAGCCGGTCCCGATTCCTCCTCCGGCGCGGCCGCTGAACGCGGCAGGAGCAAAGGGTGGAGTGGCTGCGGGAGCTGCCGCTGCGGGTAAGAAGTAAATTCAATCTGGCAGGTCATCTCGCAACCTGACCGTCGCGAGAGTACACCTCGGCCGGAGAGAGTGACCTTAAGGTCGTTCTCCCCGGCCGAGTCGTTGATTGAGCTCGTCAATGAAAGACGGCAACTGTGCGACGGACGGGATCACGGCATGAGCGCCCGCGGAGAGTAATGTCTTCGCGGCAGCATTGGAACGCTGCGCTTGCTCAGCCGCGGGGAGTGCTCGCCAGTCGTCGAGATCCATTCCAATCTCGCTGCCGGTTTCAGTAATGCCCACGCTCCAACAGGCCGCATTTCGTCCCTCTTCAATGTCCGGCACGGTGTCACCCACTTTGAGAACGGCGGCCGGAGAGTCGACCCGCGCATGTTCCATGTTGCGGAAGATCATCCACGGGGCAGGGCGGCCGGCCGAAACTTCGTCGGGAAAAACACAGTGATCGGGTTCAAATCCCTGCGTCCGGGCCGAGGCGGCGACCGGGCTTCCAATCGCAGTGGGATAACCGGTCGTAGTCCCCATCTTGATTCCACGCTTCCGCAATTCGCGGGTGCATTCGACAACGCCGGGAATCACGGCCGTGCGCCGAGCGCGGTCTGCGCTTGAAGCGGCAGGAAGCGTTCGTAGAGCGCATCGCCATCGGCCTGCGTCGGCGGCTTGCCGAACGCGCTTGTCCATTGGCCGACAACCACCGGCGAATTCAAGATTGCGGCAATGTGATCGCGCTTGTTGAGCCCCATCGGTTTGCGTGCCTCGGCCTCGCTCAAGTCGAGGCCCAATTCGTCGAATGCTGCGACGAGTGCCGCGATGGGAGCGATCGATCCATGATCGACAACAGTTCCGGCCCAATCGAAGACGACGAGCCGGATTCCCGATTCGGAGGACGTTGATTGCATCACGAGATCGCCGTTCGCACGCCTTTTAGAAACTGCTCCAAGGGAGGCGTTTCGAAGTTGGGGATTTTGGCCGCTTCGTCCCACAGTCGAAGTCGGACCGCGTCCTGAAAATACGGATGCTGTTCGAAGTGCCGCGCCTGCGACTCGGTAAACGGGCCCCCCTGCAGCTTCAGGCTGAGCCGTGACGCGTCCGAGAGCCGCGCGTGATACGCCGGGTCGACCGAGCAGCGATAGCGTTTGGCCGCGACATGCAGCCGAACCGGTTCGACCACGTCCGCACTGAAATGCTTCGCGAGCCATTCCGCCCCGAGCGCCTCGTGGCGGTCATCGATCCCCTCCTCGGCACAATCTTCGCCGAGATCATGCAGCAAATGTCCGACGTCGTGCAGCAGGGCAGCCGCGACCAAGGCAGGCTTTGCTTCGTTTTGCTCCGCGTGCCAGGCGGTTTGCAGCGCGTGTTCCGTTTGCGTGACCGGCTCGCCCGCGTACATCTCGGTCCCGCGGCGGGCAAATAGACCGGCAATCTCGGAGATCAATTTGTCTGCATGCTCGGAATTCATCAGAAGGGCTCTTCCGTCGACCGCGCGCGTGACCGGCTTTCACTGAGAACCAAGTATCCCAAGGCCACCAAGAGCGTCAAGCAGCACACGACCGCAAGCGCGAGAAAAACCCCCTTCCATTCGTAATGTTCGGCAATCGTCGCGACACCCCAGCCCGAAGCCGTGGCGCCGATGTAGCCTGCACCGTCGATGAGTCCGGCCGCCGTGGCACTGCCGCGCTTGCCCCCCAGATCGACGGCCATGACACCGCTCAAATAGGAATAGGGGCCGATCAGGAAAAACGACGTCATCGCCACGAGCGAGATTGCCGCGACGGCATGGCCTTGCACATTGCCGAACGCCATGACTCCAAGCGAAATCACCAGCATGACCAACGATGGTACGACGACCCGTCCGTGTCGCCCTCCCAACTGGTCCGAGAGAAACCCGGCGAAGATCGCGCCGACCCCGCCCGCCAGGGGAAAGGCTAGGCTTGCGATGCCGGCCATTCCCGAAGAGAGATCCGCGACCTCCTTGAGATAGGTCGAACTCCAAGTATTGAACGATTCGCGAACCAAAGTGAGGCCGAAATTCATTCCGCAAATCAACCAGAAGAAAGGACTGCTCAACAGCGGTCCCAACAACTCGAGCAGCGGCACCGATTCGGCGGATTGTCCCCCTGCGCCAAACACGTTTTGCGGATTGGCGCTCGGCTCCTCGAGCCCCAACTCGCGCGGATTTGAGCGCAGCACAAACGTCAGGATGACTGCAATCACTGCCAAAGTGCCGGCCGCGACCCAAAACACGCTTCGCCAATTCGCGAGAGCCTCAAACGACGTGCCCGGCGATGAATGGCCAAATTCGACGAGACCGCCCAGATAAGCGCGATCGATCGCATCTCCGAAGAGATAGCTCAACGACAGAAAACCCATAATGGTCGCCTGCCGGTGAGCCGGGTACCACCGTGACGCCGTTTTGACCAGCGCGTTCCAGCCCATGGACTGGAAGAACCGACTGGCTCCCCAGATGACCAGAAACACGGGAAGGACGCTCACCATTCCGAAGGCAGCCGTGCAGACAATCGTCGCAGCCATGCCGAACAAGAACATCCGGCGGCCGCCGACGTAGTCGACAATCAACCCATTCACCACTTTGCCGAAGGCGTACGTGAGACCGCCGACGCTGGCGATCATACCGATATGGACCTTCGTCAACGTCAAACCGGCATGCGGCTCGAGCATCAGCGGAGTGGCGATCGCAAGACACGAGCGGCCCAGGTAGTATCCCGCGTAACCGACGAACAGGCTGATGCCGATGATCCGCTGCCAGCGCTTCAAGCGCAACGCCGCCGGCGAATCGCTCGTCGCCAGATCGGTCGCGCTCAAAGTCGGCTCCTCACCCGGCCGAATTGCGGCCGCTCCAATTCCGAGTCGCTTAGTTATTGAGGGTCACCGGTCGATCGGCAATCGCTTGCCGCACGGGGGCCGGAAGCGGCGCGGTGGTCCCCTTGATCGAGCGCCAGAGAATTTCGTTCAGCTCGAAGTCGTTGACGCGGTCGTACTCGCTGAAATCCATCTTCGACGAGCGCAAGGCGCCGTAAGCGGAGGGACCGTTGACCTGATTGACGTCGATCTGTGCGGGCAGATGTTCATAGGGCGTCAAAGTCGGCGTGTCGGTGAACGACGCATACAGAGGCCGGGCGGCCGCGTCGTACTGGCTCAAGGGCGGAAGACCCAGAATTAGCTCCATCGTGCGGATCAAGCTCACCGTGCTGTACTGGGTGCTGTCGACGACTTTGCGGCGCGTGTACGGGCTGATCACGAGCCCGACCGTCCGATGGGCGTCCACGTGATCCGGCCCGTTCTGCGCATCATCCTCGATGACGAAGATCGCGGTTTCCGGCCAGAGCTTGCTCTTGCTGACGGCCTCGACAAGCTGCCCCAGCGCAAGATCGTTGCTCGCCACACAGGCCGACGGTGTGAACGTGCCCGTCCGCGTTCCTGTCGTATGGTCTTCGCCCAAGCTCATGACGATAAATTGCGGCAGAGTCCCCGTCCGCTCATACTCGCGAAACTCCTTGAGGAAGATGGCGACGTTGTCGGTGTCGCGTTGCTTTTCGCCTTTGACTTTGGAGATCGCGTATTCGGGACACATGTGGCCGACCAATCCGGGTACCGCGGCATCCATCCGCATGTTGCCGTCGGGCTGACTGACGCGTCGGCCATATTCGCCGTAACTGCGATAGGTCAGTCCATTTCGGGCGCACGAGTCCCAGAGATATCCGGACGGTGCTTTTGACAGGCTGCCTTCGTCATCGTCGTCGACCCCCTTGCGCTGCGAGTAGGTCAGCTGCCAGTCGCGGGCGACGTAGTCGGTATTGTAGGCCATGGTCGACCAGGGATGGCCGTCCCGCGAGACCTGGCCGTTGCAATACAAGTTGTCGAGCAGGACGAATTCCCGTGCGAGCTTGTGGTGGTTGGGCGTCACCTTTTCGCCGAACATCACGAGCTCGGGATCGCCGTTCCCCTCTTTGACGTCGCCGAGCACCTGATCGTAAGTGCGATTCTCTTTAATGATGTAAATCACGTGTTTGATCGGGCAGGGATCGCCCACGCGGCTGGGAATCGCCGTGTGCTGCTGGATCGGCGAGCGGCTCAAAAGCGAGTCGGAATACGGGCAGTTGGCGTAGACCTGCGACGTGAAACCGGCCAGCGTTTTTTCGTCGGGCACCGGTACGACCGAAAGCGCGCCGGAGAGTGTCGTGCCGATGTAGGGATAAGGCCTGCGCGTTGCGCCGCCTGGCCGTTTGGCGTCGGTTCGCGCCAGCGACTTGCGGCTGATCGGGTTGGCCTTCGTCTGCAGCCCCTTGCCCACACCGACCAGAAGATTTTTTCCGTCGGGCGTGATCGAAATCGACGTCGGATACCAGCCGGTCGGAATGAAGCCCTTTACCTGACTCTCGTTCGGCGTGCTGATATCGATGACGGCGACGCAGTTGTTGTCGGCGTTGGCGACAAACAGCGTCTTGCCGTCGGGCGCGACGGCGAGCGCATCGGGAGTGCTGCCTTCGGGAGATTTCGGAAACAGAGCGGTCGAAATGGTCTCGGTCGCGATACCTCGCTTCGTGTCGACGACGGCAACCGTGTTCGTCGAGGCACAGGCAACGAACAGCCGGTCGTCCTTCGGATGCAAGGCGAGTTGATTCGGATGCTCGCCGACGGCGATGCGCTCGATGACCCGCAGATCTTCCAGTCGCACGGCGAGCACCGCTCGTTTCGACCAGTCCGAGACAAACAGCAACGCGCGATTCCGCGACAGGACGACGTCATACGGCCGGCCGCCGCAAGGCGCCGATTTGGCGATCTTTCCCGTTTTCAGGTCGATGGCCGCAATCGTCCCGGCATCGATGTCGAGCGTGTACAGCGTTTGCGTTTGGTCATCAAGAAACAGTCCGCTGCGAAAGGAATGGGAAATCTCCCCGCCGCCGTTGCCCTTCGGCACGGTCGAACGCAACGCGGGCGACGGCTCGAAATCTTGGGGCGCGAGCGACTCACCGTCGACTCGAAACGAGTAAAGCTTGCCGCGTCCGCCCCCCGACCACCAGGCGTGATCTTCGCTTCGATTGATTGCGAGGCCGAACCAACTTTCGGGAATGGATTCGCGAGCGACGACTTTGCTCTGTTCGAGGTCGATCAGCGAGAGTTCGTGTTTGTTGTACCCGCTGGTGGCCACCAGCACGCGTCGGTTGTCGGAAAGCGGCACGATATTGAGCGGCAGGTCGGCCAGACCGATGTGCCGGCCGGCAGGCGTCAGCACCCAACCGTTCGGCAGCAGGAAACCGCGATCGGTTTTCCCGGCTGTCGCCGGCTTGTGCTCTTGGACGGGCGGTTGCGCGTTGACCAGACCGAGGATGAGACAAAGCGGCGAGACCAATACGTGCATCGGGCGATTCCTTCCTCTCCTCCCAGGTCGTTCGGCCGCACTCTGCCGGCGAGCCCAGTGCGTGCCATCAGGAAGAGCCTATCAAGTCGGTCCCGCCGTTTCACGGAATGACCGACGCTGCATTCGGCGAATTCACGGAGTCTTCACGAATCAATCTCATTGGTTATCTCCGTCAATTCGCGGTTTCGGCACTGAAGACCCCGGCGGGTGCTTGTCAAGCCACCCCGATTGTCGACTCTTGCACCGGTGAAAGGGCGTCCAAGCGAGTTGGTTGATTCCGCGACGGCCACTCCCCACAATGGCGACGTCTTTTCGCTCCGGAGAGGATCACCGAGCGTGCCGCCGGGAGTGTGGCGCCGGACGTGCCAACCCAAGGAATGCAGGGCTGTGCGGCACAGTAGCGCAGAAGCTCCAGGCGCGCGACGGCGTTTGCAGGGAGCACCCATGCGCAGCCTAGTCTATTCACTGGAGTTTGAGCTCGAGCGGTTGTGTCCGCGGACGACGCAACGTTTGATTGTCCCCGTCGATCCGGAAGGCCAGTCCCCCTATTGTCATCCCTCGGATCGATCGAAACGCCTCGTCGATCTGGTGGCCGGTGACTGGATCGTTCATAACCGGCACCGCTACCGGGTAAAGACCGTGGCCCCCTTCCGCTCGCGAGTCGTGGCCAGCGATTTTCGCGGTTCGCGCGACGGCTACGTGCGGGAAGGCTGACCCCGGGAAATCCGTCTCTGATCTCGACCTGACCGGTGCGGCGAATGCCTTTTCGCCGGAAACCAGTTGGTCGCGCCCTGCCGTCCTTGCTACAATAAATTGACTCGACGTCAGCCCTGCTGACCGAGGCGCGGAATCGTCGCCTGCGCCGGTTCGTTGCTTCCGCGATCGCCGCCTTCAAGCGGTTTCGACCCATTCGTGGTCCGCGGGATTTCTCAAAAAAGCAGTCGGAGACACCGGTCTTGAAAGTAGAAGATGATCGCCCGCTTGCCGCCGCGGTTGCGCGTTCATCGACGCCAAACGAACGGGCCGCCAAATTAAGCGAACGGGTCCAGGCTCTGCGAATGCCGCCCATCGAGGAATCGCCTCGTTCCGCAAAGCTTCCCTGGTTGCTTTGCGGCATCCTCGTGCCGCTCACCGCATGGTTGGGTTACGTGGCGTACGTCGCTGCGCCGGCCAAGAATGATTCGCCGCCAGCGGCCGCGACTGTAGGCGGAAGCGATTCGACGAAATCCGATACGTCCCAGCCTGTGGCCGCCGCCAAAGCAGTCGCGGCCGAAAAAGAACAAAAGGTGGTCCTCGAGTCGAAGGGCTACATCATCGCGGCCCATCAGATTCTCGTCAGTCCGAAGGTCAGCGGCACATGCACCCGTTTGACGATCGAGGAGGGAAGTCGAGTCAAAAAGGGGGACATCCTGGCGGAAATCGAGGACGTCGATTACCGCACCGATTACGAACGCTGCGTTGGCGAGTTCGGCAGCGCCAAGCAGAAACTGCTGGAGCTCGAACGGGGCAACCGGCCCGAAGAAATCTTCCAGGCCAAGGCCCAGCTTCAGGAGGCTGAGGCGCAGTTGACCCAGCTCGAAGCCGACTGGAGTCGCATCCAGCAGCTTCGCAAAAACAACGTCGCCACAGCCGCCGATTTTGACGCCACGCGCAGTAAATACTGGGCCATGCAGCGGCAGATCGAGCGATTGCGTTTCGCCTATACGCTCATGCAAATCGGCTCCCGCAAGGAGCGGATCGACGGAGCCCGGGCCGACGTCGAGACGGCGCAGTCCAACCTCGACAAGGCGAAATGGAAGCTCGACAACTGCAAAATTCGCTCGCCGATCGCCGGCACCATCCTCAAGAAAAACGCGGAAGAGGGAAACCTGGTCAACGCGATCGCATTTTCCGGCTCGGTCAGCCTCTGTGAAATGGCCGACCTCTCCGACTTGGAGGTCGATCTGACCATTCAAGAGCGGGACGTGTCGCGGGTCTTCAAAGGCCAAAAATGCAAAGTGCGGGCCGAGGCGTATCCCGATCGAGTTTACACCGGTGTCGTCTCACGGCTCATGCCGATCGCCGACCGCTCGAAAGGCGCGATTCCGGTCCGAGTGAAATTGACGGTTCCCCGCGAGGAAGAGGGCGTCTACTTGAAGCCGGAGATGGGGGCCATCGTCACGTTCTACAAAGCGGAAGGGTGAACGCGCCGGATGACGGATGCAATCGAACACGCGGTCAGGCTCCTCGACATTCACCGCTACTTTCAGCGCGGCAGCGAGCGGCTCGACGTTTTGCACGGCCTGACCCTGCAAGTTCCCTACGGCGAATTCCTCGCTCTGATGGGGCCCAGCGGCTCGGGCAAGACGACCTTGCTCAACCTGATTGCCGGGCTCGACAAGCCGAGCCGCGGCGAAGTTTGGGTGGGCGACGACCGCATCTCCGACTATCCCGAATCGCGGCTCACGCCGTGGCGCACCCGAAATATCGGCTTCATCTTCCAGTTCTATCACCTGCTCCCCGTGCTGACGGCCTTTGAAAACGTCGAGTTGCCTTTATTGCTACTGCCCCTTTCGTCCCGTCAGCGGCGGGAACGCATTCAAACGGCCCTCGATATCGTCGGCCTGAGCCACCGCCTCTATCACCGGCCCGGCCAGATGTCGGGCGGCGAACAGCAGCGCGTCGGTATCGCCCGCGCGGTCGTCACCGATCCCAAGCTGATCATTGCGGACGAGCCCACCGGCGACCTCGATGCCCGGTCGGCCCAAGAGATCCTCAACCTGCTGAAGGAACTCAAGGACTCGCTCAAAAAATCGATCGTGATGGTGACGCACGACCCCCGCGCCGCCCGACAGGCTGACCGCATGCTGTTCCTCGACAAGGGTGGCCTCGTCGACAAGCCGCCGGACAGTTACCTGCTCGATCCGCACGAAGCCATGGCCTGACAGGCGCACCGCAGAGAACAGCCATGAAGTTCCTGATGCTCATCCTGAAGAACGTGCGGCGAAACGCCATTCGTTCGACGCTGACGGCGGTCGGCACGATGGTGCTCGTCTTCGTGGTCACGCTGGTCTGGTCGATTCTGAATTTTCTCGACGCCGTGACCGCCGAAAAGACGAACGACCTCAAAGCCATCGTGACCGAGCGCTGGCAAATCCCCAGTCAGATGCCCTTCTCGTATGCCGATTCGCTTTCGGACGGGGCGGCTCACGAGTCCAAAGACATCCACCCCATCGACGCGATGACGTGGCAGTTCTACGGCGGCACGGTCGACCCCGCGAAGAAAACCATCGAAAACATGCTCTTCGCCTTCGCCATGGAGCCGGACAAGGTCGGCTCGATGCTCGACGATCTCGAACTGAAAAATCTGCCCCCCGATAAGGCCCAAAGCCTGCGCGATTCGATCGAATGCCTGAAGGAAAAGCGAAGCGGGATCATCGTCGGCCGCGAAAAGCTGGCCCAGATTCACAAGCAGAAGGGCGACCGCTTCAAGCTGACCAGCATGAACTACAAGGACATCGATCTCGAATTCGAGGTTGTCGGCGTCTTTCCCGACGGACGCTACGACAAAAGCGCGGTGATGAACCGCGAGTACTTGAATGCGGCCCTCGACGCCTACCCGCGATCGCACGCCGGGCAAAAGCACCCGCTGGCAGACAAGACGCTGAACCTGGTCTGGCTCCGCGTGCCCGACATGCTGGCCTTCAACACGGTGCAGGAACAAATCAGCCGCTCGCCCCTTTACACCTCGCCCGCGGTGAAGTGCGAGACCGCCTCGTCGGGGATCGCGACCTTTCTCGAAGCGTACCGCGATTTGATTTGGGGTATGCGGTGGCTCTTGGCGCCGGCCATTTTACTCACCCTCTCGCTGGTGATCGCCAACGCGATCAGTATCAGCGTCCGCGAGCGCCGCCTCGAGTTTGCCGTCCTCCGCGTGCTCGGTTTCCGGCCGCGGCAGGTGCTGGCACTCGTGGTGGGGGAGGCGGTGTTGTTGGGGGCCGGTTCGGGACTGTTTTCAACCGTGGCCACGTATACATTGATCAACAAAGTGATGGGGGGCGTCAACTTCCCAATCGCCTTCTTCGGGGCGTTCTTCATTCCCCTGCAGGCCATCTGGTGGGGACTGGCGATCGGCGTGTGCACGGCACTCGCCGGTAGCGTGGTCCCTGCGATTACGGCCAGCTCCACACGTGTGACCGAGGCCTTTTCCAAAGTCGCCTGATGCTTCTGACACTCTCGACTCTGATCGCGGCCAGCTCGTCACGCGGCACTTGGATTGCTGCCGCCGTTTCCGTTGCGCTCGTCGTCGGACTGTTGATGGGCGTCAAGATTCCGTTGCGGTACCTGGTCCGCAACCTCACCGTCCGCTGGCGGACGACGCTGATGACGGCGCTTGCCTTCGTCATGGTGATCTCGCTGCTCACCGTGATGATGGCCTTCGTCAACGGCATGTATCACCTCACGCAGGCCAGCGGCCAGCCCGGAAATGTGATGGTCATGGCCGACGGGGCGACCGACGAATCGTTCAGCAATCTTGTCGCGCCGGATATGGCCGATCTCGAAAACCAGCCCGGCATCTTGCGAGAGAACAACCGCCCGCTCTGCAGCCGCGAGACGTATCTCGTCGTCACCCAGCCGCTCGAGAACCCTCTTCCGGGTCGGCCGAAGCGGCGATTCCTGCAGGTTCGCGGCATGGACGACTCGGCAATGGCCGGCCGCGTGCACGGGTTGGACCTCTACGCCGGTGGCAACTGGCTCTCGGAGGCAGGGGTCCGCGAAGGCGAGCAAAAGGTCGCGGCCGACGGCAAAGAATCGACCGGCCCGCCGCTGATCGAGGCCGTCGTGGGCGAAGGCGTCGCCCACGTGCTGGCCGGCGACAGAAAACGAGTCGAAGGCTCGGCCCCGCCCCCCGAACGGCTCGACGTCGGCGACACATTCACGATCGGCGATCGCAAATGGATCGTGGTCGGCGTCCTCAAATCGGCAGGTTCCACCTTCGATTCCGAAATCTGGGCCAAGCGGAGCATGATCGGCCCGATGTTCGGCAAGGAGAATTATTCCTCGCTCGTCTTGCGGACGGCCGGCCCGGCCGAGGCACGAAAACTAAAGGACTTCTACAACGGCGACTATAAAAAGGCGGCCGTGCTGGCCCAGGTCGAGACCGATTATTTCGACAACCTCTCCGGCACGAATCGCCAGTTTCTCTTCGCGATCGGCTTCGTGACGATCATCATGGCGATCGGCGGCGTGATGGGTGTGATGAACACGATGTTCGCCGCCGTCAGCAACCGAGTGAAAGACATCGGCGTGTTGCGGCTCATGGGCTACAGCCGTTCTCAGATCATGCTGGCATTCCTGCTCGAATCGCTCTTGATCGCCATGGTGGGGGGCGCGATCGGGTGCGCATTGGGTTCGCTGGTCGACGGGTGGACGGCCAACAGCATCGTCAGCAGCGGCGCCGGCGGCGGCAAATTCGTCGTGCTGCGTCTCTCGATCGACTTGCCGACGCTCTTCCTGGGTTTTGTCCTCGCTTTGGCAATGGGCCTTCTCGGCGGCTTCTTGCCGGCATTCTCGGCCGTCCGGCTCAAGCCGCTTGAAGCACTGCGTTAAGCTCGGGGAACCGCCGCCCTATTTCGCTTGCAGCACCACCTGCTCGTCGAGGCGCTCGAGGCTCTGGCTCCAACCCTGTTCCATTCCCTGCAGCATCTGGGCGGAAATCGGAGCGATGCCGACGGCGCTCGCGTGCACGGTCAGTTTGGTTTTGCCCCGGACGTCCTCAAACGTGACCGTCGTCAAGGATTCGAGGAGCCGATTGCCCGCGTCGTCCTCGGCAACGGCAAGAAAGACGAGCCGCTCCGGCGGGACGACTTCATGAAAAGTCCCCGTCATGGGGTGTGAAAAGCCGCTTTGCGCGATCATCTTGAGGCGGATTAAACCATTGGGCCGAGCATCCCAGGTATCGACGAGACTCGTGAAATTCTTCGGTCCCCACCATTTTTCAACATGCTTGGGATCGGTCCACGCCGCAAAGACGAGCGGCCGCGGTGCGTCGATCATCCGCGTGAGATTAACAACTCGCCGCGGTGCGTCTGCGGTTGGTTCAAGTTTTGTCATCGCTGTCTGTCTCCTTGTCTTGAAGTTCGTGCAGATAGTTTTCGAGCCTATCGAGACGCTCCTCCCAGAACTGCCGGTAGGCTTCGATCCAATCGGACGCTTTTTTGAGAGGGACCGCCCGCAGCCGGCATGGCCGCCATTGGGCCTCGCGGCTGCGGCGGATGAGTCCCGCCCGCTCGAGCACTTTCAAGTGCTTGGAAATCGCGGGGAGCGTCATCTCGAACGGCTTGGCCAGCTCCTTCACCGACTTTTCGCCCGTCGACAACCGCTTAAGGATGGCCCGGCGGGTCGGATCGGCCAGGGCGGAGAAGGTCGTGCTCAACGTGTCGGTCGCCATTCGTATTACACCATATGGTTAATTAACCACTAGGTAACATACAGAGTGGACTTCAACGCGTCAAGCCTCTCGAAGGAAAAGTCACGGATGCTTGGCGATTGACGCGCCGCGCTCGCGGACTTTTCCGGGGGTCATCTGTCGCCCATACCGGAAACTTGTTGAGCGGAAGACTCGCGCCCGATTACTCTGGACGAATGGTTTCGAGTCCCACGATCCGCGAGAGTTGTGACATGAGCCGAACGCTGCTCGTTTTGACGGCACTCACTTTCATGATCGTTTTCGGTTTGACCGGGTCGCCCTGTTCGGCGCAGGCTCCGGCTGCCGGACCTCCGCCCGTCGTGATCCCTTGGTTTGAGAAGAGCTATCTCGTCCTCGAAATCGAATTTGCCAGCCCGCAAGCCTGCGCGAACGGATGCGCCATCTTTCAGAAAGCCGGCGCTTTTCCCGTTTGGCACGACGGTCGTTTCGCGCTCATCTATATTCCATACACGAACGGAATGAGTCAGCTGGTGTTGCGGCAAAACCTGATCAAAGACTTTGGCGACCAGATCGTCTGGATTGATTTTGCCACGATCTCTCAGACTCCTCCGGTCCTGTCGCCCCAGGTCAACCCGAACGCAGACTCAAATCGAGCGGTCGGGGATGAAGTCATTCAAGGCGGAGTGAACGGGCTTACGGGAAAAGGGGTCATTATTGCCGTCATCGACACGGGAATCGATTTCCGCCACCCGGATTTTGTCCGCGTCGACAACGGCCAACCCGTCTCGCGGCTGCTTTACTTTTGGGACACGCTGAGCGACGCGTTCGTTGACGGAAAACGCGGCAGCCAGGTGCGGCCCCCCGTGAATTGGCCGGACGGCACTCCAATGGGAGTTGTGTATACCGGCCAAGAGTTGACGGACGAGATGAACACGAAGGATCCCCAGATTCGGATGTGGGATACGGCCGGGCATGGAACGAGCTGCGCGGGGATCGCCGCGGGGAATGGCCGAGGATCGAACGGCAAATACGCGGGCGTCGCGCCCGAAGCGGACTTGATCGCCGTCCGCATCGGCTCCGGTGAAAACCTCGAGAACGCGCATTTGATCAATGCGATCTGCGCCTGGGTCGATGACATCGCCACGAAAGCGAATAAACCGGTCGTCG
Source organism: uncultured Planctomycetaceae bacterium (assembly GCA_963752185.1). Classification (GTDB taxonomy): domain Bacteria; phylum Planctomycetota; class Planctomycetia; order Planctomycetales; family Planctomycetaceae; genus DASPSM01. The sequence goes on from CAVVXK010000002.1 coordinate 1,469,918, forward strand.
TTTCCTGCAGTTTTTCGGCACAGGCCGGCGCGCACGATGGCAACACGGTGCGAGAGCCCAGCTCAACGAGAGATTTGCCCTCAACCGGCCCGGTCGCGCGCTGTGCGTCGCCGCCGGCAATGACGCGCAATCTCAAATTCATGCCGAGCTCGTGTTCGGAAACGGCAAGACCGGCAAGCTGGCGTGGCAGGCCGGGTCCGGAAGCTCGCTGGCACTTTATTTCGACACAAACGTCGCCGTGCAATGGACGACGCCGTCCCAACTGGCCTACGGCAATCCGGTCTCACAATTCAGCGGCCTCGAAATGGACGCCCAGAACAGCAAGTCGAACGTCGGCGTCCAATTCACGACTCAAGCCGCCGGCGCGACCAAAGACCTGTCCGCCAATGTCAGTTGTTATTTCAACCCCTTGTCGAAGGTGCCCGTTTTGCAATTGGCCGTTCCGCCGGGACCGGGATCAGCCGATTTCAGCCTGCCGCCGAACACGGCCGTCAACGTTCACGCGGACGCCTACATTTATGGCACGGGCGCCGCCTTCACGTCGCCGGCGTTCACCAAGCTCATCGGGCAGCCCGGCACGACCGCCAATGCCATCACCGTCGCCAGCTACGACTGGAACGATCAATTCGACTGGCGCGGCCAGGTGAGGACGTTCACCGGAGTCGATCAAAAACCGATGGCCATTAACGCGTTGTCGTCCTATTCCAGTCCCGGTCCCAGCCGCGATCCCTCGGCCGTCAAGCCGGAGATCGCCGCGCCCGGAGAGTATTTTACGGCTCCCCGACCACGAAACGTCTCGTCGCTGATGCAGCAAGATTCGTCGGGGCTGTATTGTCTCTTTAACGGAACGAGCGCCGCGACCCCCTACACGGCCGGCGTCGTTGCGCTTTTGCTACAGAAAAAGCCGACGTTGACGGGCGGCGACCTCAAGTCGTTGTTGCGATCAAAAGCGGTCCACGACAGCCAAACCGGTTCTCAGATCCCGAACCCCCAATGGGGCTTCGGCCGATTGAACGTCGCGGCGGTCAAGGGCATGCTCAGCGCCGTCGACGCTATGAACCCCTGAATCATCACGGACGCTTTTGCCAGGGTACCCCGCCGGCCGCCTGCACTTGTCTCTGCAAGAGGCGACTCAGCTTGCCGAGCTCTTTCCGCTCGCAACCGGCAAGGTTGTGCGTCTCACCGGGGTCGTCGCGCAAATTCGCCAGAATGATCAGCACATTCGGCCGCGTCGACTCTCCGGCCTTTGCCGACCACGTATGAACGGAGAGAGCGAGCCCGAATGTGAAAAGCAGGGCAAGTCGCGAAGTCATGATCTCTGGATTCTAGCGTCTCGTCCGAGGGGCGCCGGGTGCCACGCCCACGGCTGTTATGTGGAGCGGTGTCAACGTCAGCTGGCCAGTTTCGCCGATGCAACCTGTTATTCAGTCGTTCCTGTTGTCAGGAAGACTATCTCGTCGTTCGCAATTGCGATGGTATGGGTTGAAGGCGGATCACACTCTGCGACGGATGGTTCCAGCCGTGCGACGATCTCGCCTTCGTGGTTCGGGGGCGATGGCGGTTCCGGTGGACTTCGTTGAGCCGTCTTCCCAGGCAGCTCACGCGGGCAGGTTCCTTTCTCTGTTCGACGGTTTACGGAGTTCAAGGTTGGTTTGCGTTCAAGAGATTCATCCAGGGCGTCTCGCGAGCCCCTTCCGCGTCGCCGTCGCCTCGGCCTCACCCCGTCTGGGCCGAGGCGATGGTGACGTGGAAGGGGCGGCCCCCTTCTGTGGAGCCCGAGCGGAGGTCTCCTTCTTGGTCTTCTCGGACGCCAGTGCATCATGCTCATCCAGCAGCGTCCCGAGTTCCGGCGAACGAGCGGTGTGCCACATCTCCACTCCCAGTTGTCTCATGACGGCCACGATGGCGATTCGGCCACGACTCTTGGATCCGCGACGGATGCGATCGTACTTCGCTCGCCATTCGGGCGAGACCCGCAGCGCCGCCCAGGCCGCCTGGCACAACACGTGCCGCACGCGCGCCGGACCTTGCTTGGTGATGTGCCCCTTGCGATCCTCCCGCTCCCCCGACTCGAAGGCCGACGGGGCCAGCCCCAAATAGGCGGCCAACTGCCGACGATTCGCGAACCGGGCCAAGTCTCCCAATTCCGTCAGGAAGACCATCGCCGTCAGCGTCCCCACTCCGGAGAGGAGCTTCAGTTTGCGATATGGCCGAGCATAGCGTTCGGTCCGGCTCAGGCGTGTGATCGCCCGATCGAGGGCCTGGATCTGCACGGACAGCGCCTGGTAAAGCTCCACCAGGCTCGCCAACGCGGTCCGCACCCCCTCGCGCAACGCGCCGGTGCTCCCCGCCGCGACCTCGCGCAGCCACTCGACGCTCCGTTTCGACCAGTCCCCCGAGGAAGTGAAGTCGTCCGGGAAGCCCAGCCGCGATCGCTTCACAAGATTGCGAATCTGGTTTTTGAGCCGCGTCCGTTGAGTGGCCACCTCCAGCCGCAACCGAACGATTTCCCGATCATCGCGCGTCTGGTGATCGGGGACCCACACGTTCGGCAGCGTCCGTCCCGCCAAGACGTGCGCCCGGACTTCGTCCAGGATCATCAGGGCGTCCTTGTCGTCGGTCTTGTTCTTGCGCGAGTGCGTGGTGTGCGGCAGATGCGTCGGCGCCAGCACATGGCATTCGATGCCGGCCTCCGTCAAATCGTCGTACAGGCCAAACCCCTGACCGCTGGCCTCGTAAGCGAACACGATCCGGGTGGCCCCGTGTTGGGAGGCGAAATCCTTAACCCACTCGATCATCCCCGGCCGATTCGACGTGGCAAACCCCTTGCGCACCGTCGCCCCCGGGCCGTCCGCGACCTTCAATACCATCGTCGCATCATGCAGATCGCAACCAATCATGATAACCTTGCACATGGCCAGTCCTCGCTGAGTTCGGAAACAAGCAATTGATCCGGCGAGTGTACTGGCCATTTTCATTCAAGTGCGCCCACTCCACATGATGACTCTGCGTGGGCGTGCCCATAAACTGAAACGGGAACGTCAAACGGATTCGCACGCCCACGCAAAGCCGTGGGCGTGGCACCCAAACAGCACTGCGTTCAATGGCGACAAGCGGCACAGATTCTCAGCATTGCAGGCTGACAGAAAACATCCAAAAATAAGCCCCAAAATCCGCACCAACAGCGAGGTTCCCATGGCCACTCCCTCTTCCACGCTTGAATCCCAGCTGCTCGATCTGAGCCGGCAGTTATTAACGGCAATTGCCGAGCGGGATTGGGCGACGTACACGCAGCTCTGCGAGCCGTCGCTGACCTGTTTTGAGCCAGAGGCGGTCGGGCAATTGGTCGAGGGGATGGAGTTCCACAAGTTCTACTTCGACCTTGCGGGAGGGTCGGGCAAGAGAAACACGACGCTCGCTTCGCCCCATGTGCGCCTGTTGGGGCCGGACGCCGCCGTGGTGAGTTATGTCCGATTGGTGCAGAAAGCCGATTCCGGCAGCGATCCCGAGACTGTCGCCTTTGACGAAACGCGCGTCTGGCAGCGGATCGCGGGAGCGTGGAAGCATGTCCATTTCCACCGCTCGACGGCCCGTTAAGCTTTCCCGGCCCCTACATCCGGAGGCCTCGCAAACCGCAGGGGCAAACTCTGCTTCGTTTGACTTCTCTGAGACAGCAACCGTTTCTTCACGAGCCGGAGACCATTCCGCCTGCGAAGAACCTTCCTCGCGCTCCGCGAGTTTGCAGCTTCCAAGTCACGCCGGAAGCTTCGGTTCTGCCGCGACTTCTGGGTTGACCTCGCGTTTTCATTAGGCATTGCGACGCACTGGTGACAGATGCGGCGCGCATCGCGCCGATACAACGAGAGCAACCGCTTCCACGGACTGAGAGAAGCCGCCTCCACGGATGGTCCCGGCCGGTGCCACAACGCGTTTCCATACGTTTCGACGCGCACCTGCGAGGGCAATGCGAGATGTCAGGTTTCTTCCGGCTTCGTCTGCATTCGCGATTGAGATACGCAGTCCTGTCGGCCTTGTTGCTGGGAGCGTTCGGGCTCCCGGCGACGGCCGACGAACTGACGACCGGTTTTCACGAACGCGTCTACCGCGATGAGAAGGGCGAGCACAAATACGTGATTTTTCTGCCGGCTCAGTACAGCCCCGACATCCAATGGCCGGTGATCCTCTACCTTCACGGAGCCAGCGCCCGCGGCAATGACAATCGCCTGCAAATCGTCGACGGGTTGGCGCCGCACATCCGGGCGCGGGCAAATGCGTTTCCGTTCGTCGTCGTGTTCCCGCAATGCGAAGACCGCATCGCCCGTAACACCGATGGCTGGCTGGCTGGTTCCCCGGATGCCAAGCGCGCCCTGCGGATCCTCGATGAGGTCGAACAGAACTACAGCATCGATCGCCATCGCGAGATCGTGACCGGCCCCTCGATGGGGGCGCCGGCTGCTGGAACCTGGCCGCGGCAAATCCGACCCGCTTCGCCGGTGTGCTCATCGCATCCGGTATGGCCAATCCGGCCGAGGCCGCCAAATTGAAGGACGTATCCGTCTGGGTTTGTCACGGCGACAAAGACCAGGCCATGCCGATCGACAGCGATCGGAAAATGGTCGAAGCCATCAATGCCGCGGGCGGGCACGCGACCTTGACGGTGCTCCCCGGCGCAAAACACGTCATCGCCCATGTGGTTTATAGCGACGACGACGTCTACTCCTGGATGCTCGATCCGAAATCGGAGCCGCGACAAGAGCAGATCCTGGCCAACGCCGACCGCCAGCCGACGCCGGACGAGCTCGGCTTCGATATCAATACGGCGTTCGTGCCGGCCGCGGAGATTCCGCAGGCGGTTTATGTCCGCCTGGGCAAGGACGCGATCGAGTCGCTGACGAGCAATCTGCCGGAAATGCTTCCGCAAAACGCCCTCTCCGGAGCGGTCGGCGGGAGCCAGCATGCCGCACACGCGGGCTTGATGACGCTGCAGATGAATCTCTCGGGCATGTCCTACCACGGGCAATTGGAGCGCGTGACCATCGATTGCCGCAACGACGGTTGGATGGTTCTCCACCTGGGTCTGCGGAACATGACCCTCGAAGTTCAGCAGTCGCAGCTGAGCGGGACCTTTGTTTCCGCCACGGCCGGGCCCATGTATGTGACGATCGGTCAAAAGCGGCCGGTCTGGCTGTCGGTCCCGCTCAAACCGTATGTGGAATCAGGACACCTCCGCTTCGAGTCGACCACGCCGGAGTTCGCGATTCCCGCCGACGACTTCCATGTCTCCACGCCGTCGGTCGAGGCACACGGCCTGCCCATTATCAAGCGCGGAGTCTCCAGCCGTTTCCAGGAACAGTTGGTGAGCGGCGCTTACGAGCGCAAACCGGAGATCGAACGGATGGTGATCGCCTCCGCACCCAAGATCGTTAGTCGACTCGAGGCCCGCCTCGACCAGGAATTCGAGAAGCGGCGCGTCATCGGCGGCTGGCCGATGCCGGCGCTCCAGCCGCGGTACATGCTGTGGGCCAACGACGTCCGCGTCGAGGAAAACGGCATTGCGATGATCCTGGGGATGACGATCTCACGGCCGGGCCTCAACCCCTCCGAGTGCGCCATTCGCCGCATTCAGGGCAAGCCGCTGTCGTTCGACGACATTCCCAAATCGCCCGGTTTCCAAATCGGAATTTCGGGCGGAATGATGTCGGGAATTACGAGTGCCATGATCGCTGCCGACGCCGCGACTGCCGACCTGCTCGACCTCAACCCAGTCGGTTTTGCTCCCTTTCGGGATCGCCGGCAGATGTGCCAGTTGATTCCCGATCTCGAGCGATACGGCGATCAGTTGCAAGTCCGCACGCTCACCACCCTCCTCGAGCCGGTCGGCATGATGAACCCGGACGAGGGGGGCAAATCGCTCCAGGCGGTCACAAGCTGGGAGCATGAGTCCCATCTCTCGAACTCGTTCGCTTTCGCATTGCCGAAAGTGCGGTTGACGATCGAGATCAAAACCTCGCCCGATCAGGAAAAGTGGCAACCGTGCGCGGAGGCCGACGTGAATCTGTGCCAGCCGCTCGAGATGCATCTGGTGAAGCCCGGCTTCGACCAGCGGATGATCGACGTCGAGGCGATGGGCAAAGCTCAAGCGACGGCGGTCGCCCACTTTGCCGACGGCTATCAGCCGCAGAATGCCACCTTGCGCACCGACGAGTTCGCGAACCTGTTCGCCAAAGGCTGGCAATCGGGCGGCCAGATGCAGCTCATGCGTGAAATGGGGGCGAAGGACATGCAGATGGGCAACACGACGTTCCGGGTTTCCGACGTCGGGTGGCTCGAGCCCTTCTGCGTGAAGTTCCTGGAGCCGGTTCACACGCGGATTACAAACTCCACGTCGGACGTCGTCGACTATTACACCCGAGTGGCCGCGAGCGATTGGGGCGGCCCGTACCATCTTCAGCCGGGGAAGTCGCACGAATACAACGTGCCCTCTCCCCTCATCGTGTACTACCGGACTCGAGACGGCGTCTTTACCCGGACGGTCCCGCTGGGCACGCAGTGCGAGCTTTCGCTGCCGCCCGGCGGCGCGGAGGCCCCGGTGATGCAGAGCGAACTGCCCACCGGCCTGGAACGACAGTAATCCGGCTGAGCTCAAACTTCTTTGTTGTCGCGTCAAGCAGGTGTCGTGGATGAAGGTCATGCGATCGATCGTCAGAGGATCTCTGATTCTCTATCACATTCTTGGTTTGGCAACTTTGGCGTCGGCGATGTTGGCGGCGGGGTGTTGGGCCGCGACGGCGATATTGGGCCCCCTGCCTGCCCCCGTCTGGATTGCGGCCGTGCCCGCGCTTTACGTCGCCTGGCTGGCGCTTTTGCTCGGGGCAAGCGCCTTTAACATTCAGCTCATCGCCAGAAGCGGCTGGCAGAAGCCGCGGCGTTTCGAGTCGCCGGCCGGCGGTGACGAAACGCGCGACGCGGTTTTGGTGGGGGCGATCATGCTGCGGGCCCCCATGATCTGGTCGCTGCCTCTCGCGCGGTATTTGATGCGCGTGCCCATCCTTGATCGGCTGCTCCTGTATTCGTACGCACCGAGCGTTCCCATCGGGCGCAACGTCCAGCTTTGGGGCATGCTCTACGACCCCGAACTCACCCATATCGGCGAAGGCGCGGTAATCGGCGGCGATTCGACGCTTTCGGCCCATTCGCTCACCACGAAGTCGGACGGAACGCTCCTGTATCTGTCGGCGCCGATCAACATCGGGCCGCGGGCCGTGATCGGGGCCAACTCGCGCATCGCCCTCGGCGTTTCGATCGGCGCGGATGCGATGATTTTGCCCGGCAGCAGCGTGTTGCCCTACGCCCAGATACCAGCCAATCAGGTTTGGGGGGGCGATCCGGCCGTCTACATCCGCTGTCGCGACGCGGCCGACGCCGGCGATGCGGCCAGTGCGGTACAACCCGTGAAATCGCAGCCGGCGCCCGCTGCGACAGGGCTCAAAATACACGACGCACGCATCGAAGCAACGACCGACGATGCACTCGTCGGTGAGATCCGCCAGATTGTGGCCGAGACGTTGAACCTGACGACGGACAGTGTCTCTTCCGATTTTTGCTGCGACGACTGTGCCGAATGGGATTCGCTCGCGCAGATGGCACTCGCCGCTGCAATCTACAACCGCTTTGGGATCACGGTCGCGTCAGCGGAAATGTTCGGGCTGCGTTCCATCGACGACTTGTGTGGACTTGTCCGGCGCCGCACCATTTCTGCCGTCGAGGTAGAGCCGGCGGCGGCCGAGTGGCCGGCGAATCCGGAGTTGCTTGCTCTTTTGGAGACCCACGCGGCAACGCGGCTCTTGTCGCAGCAGGCGTCCGCTGATCGCGAACCGCCGCAGCACGAGCTCGATCTGGTGATCGCCGCCACGTTCACCGCCGATCCACTTGTTCCGGCGATCACGTTGTGGAGCCGGGCCTTCGGCGTTCGCGTCCGCACGCGCATGCTCGGATTCAATCAGGTGCAGGAATCTCTGCTGGACGCGAGTGGGCCGCTGCGGAAGAACTCGGGCCTCAATCTCGTGCTGGTTCGTCCCGAAGACGTGCTGGCGGGTGACGCCGATTCGGCAATCCAGCGAGTGGATACGCTGCTCGGTGCACTGGCCCATTGCGCGCGACACTGCAACGGCCGTTTGGTCGTGGCCTCGATGCCGCCGGTAGTTTCCAATCTGCAATGGTTCGATGCCAGTCTGGTCGCCAAGATTCGGGCAAAGTGGAACTCGCGGATCGCCGAAAACGCGGACTTGGAGGTGCTCGATCTTTCGGCCGTGGTGGAACACCTCGGAATCGCCGCGTCGCGTGCCCAGGCGATGGAGCTGAAAGCGCGATCGCCCTATGCGCCGGCTTTGTATCAAGAACTGGGGCGAGAAATCGCCCGGCTCATCCGCAAACGCTACCGAGCGAGCGCCAAGGTGCTCGCGCTCGATGCGGACAACACGCTTTGGGGCGGCGTGGTCGCCGAAGATGGAGCGGCCGGCGTCGAGGTTGGGGCCGACGGGACCGGTCGCCCGTTCCAGTTGCTCCAGGAAGCCGCACTCAAACTCCGCGAGCGCGGCGTCCTGTTGGTCCTCGTGAGCCGCAACGAGCCTGACGACGTTTGGGCCGTCTTCGACAACCATCCCGGCATGCGGCTCAAACGAGCGCCACATCACCGCCTCGCGGATCAATTGGAAACCGAAGTCGCAGAACCTGAAAGAACTGGCCGCCGAGCTCAATCTCGGTCTCGATTCGTTCGTCTTCGTCGACGACGACCCGGCCAATCGAAGCGAGGTGGCCGCCAACGCGCCTGGCGTCACGGTCGTGCCGCTGCCCGCGGATCCGGCCGACTATTGTCAGGCCCTTACGCAACTTTGGGTTTTCGATTCGGCGACACGCCTCACCGCCGAAGATCGCGAACGGGCCGGCATGATGCAAGAAGAGCAACAGCGGCAACAAATTCGCCAAGCGCATTCCGACCTTGGCGATTACCTGCGAGACCTCAGGCTGCAGGTCGAAATGCGCGAGGCGACGCCGTTCGATCTATCCCGCGTCGCCCAGCTCGAGCAGAAGACCAATCAGTTCAACCTGACCCTCGCACGTCGAACACTGGATCAACTCAAGTCGCTTGGCCGCGAGCACTCGATCTATGTCGTGCAGGCGGCCGATCGGTTCGGCGATTATGGCCTGATCGGCGCGTGCGTGCTTGCGGCGGACGCGGATTCCACGGTGTACCGATTGGATTCGCTGATCATGAGTTGCCGTGCCCTGGGGCGCGGATCGAAGAGGCCGTGCTCGACGGCCTGTTGCGGGAAGTGAAATCGCGCGGCGGCGCACGCCTGGTCGCGGACTATGTGCCTGGGCCGCGCAACGAACCGGTGCGCGAATTCCTCCGCCGCGCGGGTTTCTCAGAGGAAACGGAAAACCAGTTCGTGATCGCTGCGCTCGGCGAGAGCCGCTTGCCGGTCCACATCGAATGGGTACAGAAACGCTCGCGGCTTGCCGGTTAAGGATGCTTGTCGGCGAAGTCGCAAGGAAATCTCAAATGCTCGAAGCTAGAACCTGGTCACGGCGCGGCTTTGCGATCGCTCTATTGGCCACGCTGATTGTTTCCCTGGCGGCACGCGGTCACGCGTACGAAATCCGGCCCGGCTTTTCGGAGCGAATCTTCCGCGATGCGCGGGGAACCCACAAATACATCATCTTCGTTCCGGCCGCCTACACGCCCGAGGTCAATTGGCCCGTCATCTTGTATCTGCACGGCGCGAGTGCACGCGGGACTGACAACCGGATGCAAATCGTGGGCGGGCTGGGGACGCAGGTCAACGCGCGCCGCGACACGTTTCCGTTCGTGGTCGTTTTCCCTCAATGCGAAGAGCGCGACAGCCGCATTTTTGCGGGCTGGGAAGCCGATTCGGCCGACGGGGCGCGGGCCTTGGCCATCCTCGACACGGTCGAACGCGAACTCAGCATCAATCGCTCTCGCGAGTATCTCGTTGGCTGGTCGATGGGCGGCTACGGCGCCTGGAATCTGGCCGCCACCTTCCCCGATCGTTGGGCCGCCGTGGTCATCGCGGCCGGCGCGGTTGATTTGAACCTGGCGCCGAGATTGAAAAACAGCCGCGTTTGGGCCTTCCACGGAGCGGCCGACTACGTCGCTCGGATCGACCGTGCACGCGAAATGGTGAGCGACGTCAACCGGGCAGGGGGCCGTGCCGTGCTGACGGAGTTACCCGGAGCCGGGCACAACATCGGTCACGTCGTCTTCGGGGAAGACGCTTTGTACCGCTGGCTGTTGAATCCTCAACAGCCGCCAGAGCCGGCGAGCTTTATTCGCAACGCGACACGCAATCCCACGCTGGCGGAAATGGGCCGCGATTACGTTTTTCCCTTCGTGCCGGCCGTCGAAGTCTCCGAAGCGATTTACGTTCACATCGATCAGAGCGTGCTCGAGTCGATCGGTTTCGCAGCTCCCGGCATGGTGCCCGAGTCGGCACTCGCCGGCAGCGTGCCGAACGTCTACCAAACGAGCCGCAGCGGCATCGCGCAGTTCAACGTCGAGCTGGCCGGCCTGACCTACCGCGGCGAACTCGAGCAAGTCCGCGTCAAAACGGACAACGATGGCTGGGCGACTTTGCAGCTTGGGTTGCGCAACGTGACGCTCCAAATCGCGCAAACGTCGGTGACCGGCGTGTTTTCCGGCGCGACGGCCGGGCCGATGGAAATCGTCGTTGGCAGCCGCGCACCAGTCTGGATCACCACACGCGTTCGCCCCTCGGTCCAGGATCGCCATCTGCGATTTGAGTTGGGCGAAACTGAAGTGCGGATCGGGGACGACGATTTTTACGTGACAACGCCCTCGGTCGTGGGCCGAGGTCTGCCGTTCCTCCGGGACCGCGTTGCCGAAGAGGTCGGTCGCAAACTGGTGAGCAACGCCTACGGGCGGCGGGGCGAGATCGAATCCCGTCTGAAAGGGGCGATCCCGCAGCTCGTCACGCAACTCGAATCGAAGATCGAGGAAGCTCTTTCGACTCCCAAAGTCGTCGGCAGCAAACTGCCCGGACCGGCGTATTATCCGCGCTGCGTGCTTTGGCCCGAACGGGTCAAGATCGATGAAACGGGAATGGCGCTCACGCTCGGCGTGGCCCTCTCGCGCCCCGGCCTCAATCCGCCGCGAGTGCCGGCGAAACGAATTGCCGGGACGGGCTTCGATTTTGATCGGCTGGCGAAGGTCTCCGGACTGCAGGTTGCCGTCGCGACGGCGCTCTGCGATGCGGCGACCGAAGTCTGCACGAATGCGCCGATGTCGACCGCCGAGATCCACGAACTCGGCGCGCGGGGACTCTTCGCGTTGGGCGAGCAAGCGACGGCGACGGAATTGATTCCCGACCTGGCCCGCTACGGCGACAATCTCCGCGTCCGCACGCACGTGGAATTGGCTGGCCCAATCAGCCTTCGCGAAGCCGATGAAGAGTTTGCGACGCGCGAGAAGCGCATGCGGATCAAAATGCAGAATCTGCGCACCGTCGTGGAAATCAAAACCGCACCCGACCAGGCGAGCTGGCAGCGCTGTGTGGAATTCGACGTGCAAATGGACTATCTGATGCATCTCGCTGTATCGCGCCCGACTTTCGAGCGGCGCGTGCTGCTGACGGATATGGTCAGCCGTCCCAACGTGGTCGTCAATGCCCGCTTTGCGAAGGGCTACGAGGCCCTCGATCAAACGATCCGCAGCGAACTCTTCGCACGGATTTTTGCCGCCGGTTCGCGCGACGACGAGCCGGCCGGTTTCCTGCACGGCTTTTGTCGCGAAAGCATCGTGAACGATCTGGAGGTCGGCTCGACCCACATCCGGCTGGCCGGAGTCAATTGGCACGATCCGTACATCGTGCTCGATTACCGCCTGCCCCGCACGCGCATTCGCAACACGAGCGATCAACCCCTCGAGTATCAAATTCGCGGACCGCTGACCGGTTGGGGAGGGCCCTACGTGCTTCCCGCGGGCAAGTCGCACGACTTTCCGGTTCCCTACGCGATGACGCTGCGACAGAGCGCGACCGACTCCACGCCGACGCGCCCTGTGCCGATGGGAAGTCTGTTCTTGCTCAACCCGGCGAGTTCGCTGGAAGCTTCGCGAGACTCCAATCGCCGGTAGAACGATCCCGCAGAGTGACCTTTGACTTTGCCGCTTGCGCTCGTCACCATCGAGCGCATTGCCGGCGGCCGACGGAATGGCCGCGGCGCCGTATCGCGCGTTCAAAGAACAAAGTCCAGAAAATGGCCCGGCGAAATCTGTGCTCCGTGAGGTTCGCAGGACTCGCGGTTTTTCTCTTCGCAATCGCCGTCGCGCGGCCGGGCGCCGCTGCCTCACCGCGACAATGGTACAACGATTGGACCTATTATCCGCAGTTCGGCTATTACTACAGCAGCTACTATTACTTGCCTTCGGCCGTCGAGAAGAGCTACCGCCACTACTTCTGTCTTTATTACCCGGCCCATCCGCGGTACGTGTACTACTTCGATCCGCAGGCGCACCTGTATGTAGGCCGGCTCGACATGCAGGGCGAGTCGGGGCATCAATATTCGGCGCTCGCCGCGAAGGATCGCAAAGAGAAGCTGAAGGAGATCCCGGAGGACGCGTTTCCCAAACCGGGAGCCATGCCGCCGATACCGGACTCGAGAGATGGCGAGCTGATGGAACCGGTCAAGGCGCTGCCCAAAGCCGGGGGCAAGCAAGCCGGGCCGCCAACCGCAACGCCGAAATGACTCGCCGGCGGCTCAGTCGCCTTCGCTGATCTCGGACGAGAGCAGGATCAGCTCTAATTCCACGAACTCGCGGATCAAGCTCCGCAGATCCTGCGGCCGGCGGAAGGGCTGTTTGGCCAGGAGCCGGCTGACGAGATCCGACAGCTCGCGCGGCGCGTCGGGGCGGAAACGCCGCAGGAGGGTCGGCCGGGTTTGACGATGCTGCACGAGCACCGCCGACGTGCCGCTGCCGACAAAGGGAAGCTGACCGGTCAGCATGCGATAGAGCGTGATGCCCAGGCTGTACATGTCTTTCACGACCGGCTGCGTCACCCCCTGCGTGAGCGATTCGGGAGCCATGTAGTCGGGCGTGCCGGCGAATTCGTCCGCGGGAAGCCGGCCGGCCGAAAGGACGATCGGACGCACGAAGCCCAGATCGAGCAGCTTCACCTCGCCGTGATGCGTGATGAAGATGTTCTGCGGTTTGATGTCTCCGTGAGCCAGGCCGCCGCATTCGAGATCGCGCATGCCGTCGGCCGTCTGGCGGGCGATCCACACCGAGCGACGCAACGAGAGCTTCTCTTCGACCCGGAGCTCATCTTCCAGCGTGCGCCCGTCGGTCCATTCGAAGACCAGATAGGGGACCTCGGCACGCACATCCGAGCGCAAGAGCTTGAGCAGATGGCGGCTGGTCACCTTCTGGCTGGCCTGGGCCTCGTTCTCGATCAATTGGCGCGCGATCGATTCGCCGCAACGCTCCGGCGCAGACGCTTGAGCGCGCAGAGACGACCGCTGCTCGTCTCCATCGCCTTCCAGACTTCGGCAAAAGCGCCCATCCCGGCCAGTTCGATGGGCTCGAAGCCGCGGGGGAGCGAGAAATTGGTTTCCGGGACCGGTTCGCGATGAAGTCGCGGGCCGACCTCGGTGCGACGGACGTGTTCAGCCAAAGACATGCGACACCCGACTTGCGTGGTTCATCGCTCGCATCAGCACACGCCCCCAAAGCCGCCGAACAGCCAATGGAAGTCTAGTGAGAAGTCTGGCACTTCGGGAAAGAAGCGGCCTGCGGGCGAACCTTATCTTTGTTATCGGCCGTCGGATGGTTCCGAAAGCAGCGATTGAGAGGCCGCGCAAAGAAAAACCGGACCGGCAAAAGCCGGTCCGGCGCGTTCGCAAATGGAACTGATTGCCCGCGAAATGCGAATTGGAACAGCATCCCAATCCGCGCCGCGGCCGAAGGGAATCCGCGGTGAGCGGAAGCCCTTCGCAGTCCGTTAGTTAGCCCACATGGTCAGCCAACCGTTGTCCGCACTGATGCGAGCAACCGTCAAGTCGATCTCGGGACGTCCCTCCCGCGGGATATGGATTTGAGGATCGAGCGGAGTCATTTCGGGAATGGCCGCTTCGATCTTTTGCTTAATGGCGCCTGAACGAAGCACGCGACCGCCACCGGCGACGCTGACGTTTCCGCGGAGGATTGCCATTCGGCCTCCCATCGCGGCCAGACGCAGCGAAACGGTGATTTCCTGCGTGGGTACGTCGTCCTGACCTTCCTGCTTGAAACCGGCGCGGATCACGAGCTTAATTTCGCCGTTGTCGATCGTGAAGCGGATCGGGTCTTGCTGGTCAAAGACGAATTTGCTGTTCTTTTGCTCCGGAGTCTGTTCGGGGCGTTTCGCGGCCGGAGGAACTCCGCCGGGCAGGTTTGCTGCAGCCCCGGGAGGCATCCCGGCGGCCTGAGCGGCGGCCGCCGCTTGAGCCAGAGCAGCGGCCTGTGCTGCCGCCATTTTTTTGGCGGCCTCGGTGAAGTCGACTTTGCGACCCGCCACCTGCGACAGGAACCGTTCGAGCTCGGCGGTGACCTGGGCGTCAGTCATCGTCTCGCCCGCAAACTTCATTTGGCCGACGGCGTTGTTGAGCAAGCTCTCGTGGATGGAGATGACCAGCCCCGCTCCGGTTTCGATGGCCGGATTGCCCGTATCGCCTGTCAGATCGTCCGCACCGCCGACCTCGGCGCTCAATCGCAGATAGGCGTCATTCGATCGCGCGCTGACGGTTGTCGGCAAGACGCCGGCGACGCGCAGACGCTTGCGCAAGTCGTACTTGAGTTTCTCGTTGGTTTGCTCGATCAACTTCTCGACGCGGGCATCCATTTCCGGAAGCACTTTGGTCTGAATCCGCTGTGACGCGATCGCCTCGGATTCGCCGCGCTGAGAGTTCGCCGCCTGCATCGCCTGGCCTTCAGCGTAACTGCCGAAGAGCCCGCCGCTATAGCGCGTTGAAGCGCCGGTCGTGGTGTTGCTGGGTTGCACGTAACTCATGGTGGACGGTCCGGTCGTCAGTGTCGTTCCGTCGAAGTGGAGCGGCTTCTTCGCGCCCCAGCGGTGATAACCCTGCGTATAGATGTTCGCCTGGTCGGTGCTTCCCACGGTGTTGCTTTGCGTCACGCCGTTGAGGACGAGCTCGAGGTTCGCCGCGTCCTTCCCCGGTTCGAGTTCGACGCTGATATCGGTCGTCGTCTGCTCGTTGCCGTTGACGTTGGCGCCCAGGACGAAGTCGTTGACGGCGCCGTTCGTCGTCTGTTGATCGCTCACGAGCTTGTTGAGCAGGGCTTGCGAGGCGACGATTTGCAGGTTGTAATTCATATAGTGCTCACGGACGGCGTGTCCGATGACCGATCCGCCGTCGATGGCCGCTTTTTCGGCGGCGCCGAGCGATTCGATGACCTTTTTCTCGTCGGCCGAGCTGCCGTTTTCTTCAAAGCCTTCGATGGCCGCGACGAGGGCGGCGAACTTCTCGGTGGCTGCCTTCTCATCGACCGAGGCGGGATTCGCTTCTTCAGCCTCGTGCAATTTGCCGAGCTCGGCAGATAGCTTGCGGAACGCAGGCTTCGCCAGGAACTCGCGCTGCTGGGGATCCTTGAGAGCGCTGCCCGAATCGATCCGCTTTTGCACGTCGACAATCGTGTCGGCCGAGCCGTTGGCCGTGAGGGCCTCGCGCAGCTGGTTGGCGTGAATGAACGGAAGCCAGGCCGTTCCGTTGGGGACTTTGTTCAAATCGGCTTCGAGTTCGGAAAGCGCGTCGAGGGCATCGGCCTTGGCCGCTTTGACCTTCGTCGCTTTCACCTCTTCGGGTTTCAGTTCGAGGGTCTTCAGAATGGCCAGGTCGAGGTCGACGCGGCGGGCGAGCCGGCCGCGGATCGACAAGAGCGGATCGTACAGGGCCGCAAAACGCGGATCGGCGACGGCCCGGTCGATCACCTCAATCTTGTGCTGCAGTTGCTTGAGCAGGTCGATTTGCGCTTCGGCATCGAGCTTGTCGTCGGTGTAAAGCTTGCTCACGAGGGCCGAGACCCCCTTGCCCCAATCGCTCCAGTTGCCGGAAAGTTCGCCGAAGGCTTCCGTTCCAAGGCCCGTCGGGACCTCGTTTTTGATGATTCCGTGCAGACCCGATTTCTCGCCCGAGCCTTCCCAGGCCACCGCCGTCGAGACGGCCAGACCGACAATCAACGCCGAAGCAGCCACGCGCCGCACCGCAGCGGGCCGCCGATTGAACCAAACTCCTCGAAGCACGTCCTGTCGCCCCGATCGAACTGAATTGGACTCCATAGAAGTTACACTCCGCTGTCCTGGTAAGAACCACGCTGTCGATTGCCCGGAGAGACGATGATCTCTCTGCAACAGATTGCCGTGAACCGTCGCCTCACTCCCTCGCACGACTCGCCGTGGTTCGGTGATTAGAAAACCAACGGACTATCCCGACGACGCCGGCTCGCTCGCGCGACCGATTCCCCTCTTCCGGTGCCGTCCCACAGTTTGGCGCGATTTGTGGTTGCGCCGTAAGCAGCCATTTTGAACAGGCCGGGCGCCCCTTCGACGCCTACGTATCCCGCAAGGCTTTTGATACCGGCAGAGTCTAATGCGGCCCTCCGCCTTTCGCAAACGACTCAAGTCCGCAATTCGGCACGTTTTCCGAAAACGCCCCCGCCAACGACACCCTCAACGGCCCGTTCTTGAACTTGATTCCGTAGCAAATTGCGTGCGGACTATAATTCCTCCTGAGAATGGGCCTGCAAGAGCGCTGGTGTACGTACCCTGCGTTTTGGTGGCTGATATTCTTGAACCCCCGCATCACCTCGATTGGCAAATCGGCGTCTTCCGTGATCAGTTTTTGAATGCAACAATCCACTGACCTGACTCCCAGCCAGCAACGGGCCGTCGAACAGACGGAAGGCCCACTTCTCGTCTTGGCCGGTCCAGGTTCCGGAAAAACACGGGTCATCACCCGGCGGATCGCCCGGATTATCGAGCAAGGCGTCCCGCCGAGCCGCGTCCTGGCGATTACGTTCACGAACAAGGCCGCCGGCGAAATGGCCGAGCGGGTCGCCCGGCTGCTGCCCGGAACGCGAATCTGGATCAGCACGTTCCACCGCTTTTGCGCCGACTCTTACGCAGCCGGGCCGGCGCGGTGGGCCTCAAATCGAATTTCACGATCCTCGACACAGACGACCAGCGGCGGATCCTTCGATCGGTCGTGAAGGATCTCAATTTCGACCCGGTGACCTTCGCTCCCGAGCGCATCGGCGAGCGGATCAGCCGGGCCAAGAACGACCTGTTGTCCGCCGAAGCGTTCAGCCAGGCCCGCCAGGAGCGGGTCGGCGATCTGTTCGACTCGGTTGTGGTGAAGGTCTATCCCGAGTATCAGCGCCGCCTGCGAGAATCGAACGCCGTCGATTTCGACGACCTGTTGTTGGACGTCGTGCAGATCCTGGCGGAGAATCCCGAAATTCGCCAGGAACTCGACGAGCGGTTTCGCTACATCCTGGTCGACGAATACCAGGACACGAATTTAGCCCAATATCAGATCGTCGCCGGGCTGTCGCGCGACTTTCCCAACCTGTGCGTGACGGGCGATCCGGACCAGTCGATCTACGGTTGGCGCGGGCGCGCATCGAAAACATTCTGCGGTTCGAGGCCGACTATCCCAACGCGGCCGTCATTCGCCTGGAAGAAAATTTCCGCAGCACGAAACGGATTCTGGAAGCGGCCGACCGACTGATCGCCCACAACGTGCGCCGCAAAGCGAAAGTCATGCGGACCGACAACGCGGAGGGCGGCTCCGGTCGAGGTGCTGCAGTTCGCCGACTCGCGGGCCGAAGCGGAAGGCGTGGCCCGCGCCGTTCGCGCGGCGGTCGAAGCGGGCTCCGCACGCTGGTCCGATGTGGCCATCTTCTACCGCGTCAACTCGCTCTCCCGCGAATTCGAGACGGCCCTCACCCGCAATCGCATTCCCTTCCAATTGGCCGGCGGGTTCGCTTATTACGACCGGGCCGAGGTCAAAGACGTCTTGGCGTACCTCCGCCTCGTCGCAAATCCTCAAGATCGGCCTGCTTTTCTCCGGGTGGTGAACGTGCCCGCCCGCGGTATCGGCGACAAGAGTCTGCAACGGCTCACGGTTTGGGCCGATCAACGCCGGCTCACGCTGCTCGAGGCGGCCGCCCGGGCGTCCGAGTGTCCGCAGTTGCCGAAACGGGCCGTCACATCGCTCAAGGAATTCGCCGCGCAAATCGCCGAGTTCAGCGACGCGCGGCTGGAAACGGTCCGAATGCTGCTAGAGCGCATCCTCGAGCGCACCGGCTATCTGCGGTCTCTGAAAGAGGGGAATTCGCCGCAAGACTTGGATCGTGTGGCCAATGTCGAGGAGTTGATCAACGCCGCCGCGCAGTACGACGCCGGCGCCGAGGGCCAACCGACTCTGGAAGGTTTTTTGGAAACAACCGCGCTCGTGGCCGACGTCGACAGCGTCGACGGATCGTCGAACCAGATGACGCTGATGACGCTGCATTCGGCCAAGGGGCTCGAATTTCCGATCGTGTATATCGTCGGGGTCGAGCAAACACTCTTGCCGCACGAACGGGCGCTGCGGACCGACGATCCGGGCGAATACGAGGAGGAACGCCGCCTGCTCTTTGTCGGCATGACCCGCGCTCGGGAGCGGCTGTATCTTACGCGCACGCAAAGCCGCGAAACCCGCGGCCGACTGCTCGCCACGATTCCGAGCGAGTTTCTGCGGGAAATCGGCGTTGCCGAGAGAGTGATCGAACCGCCCGAAACCAAATGGTCATCCCCCGCGGGCGACGACGCGGCCGATCATGTGAGTCCTGACTACGACAATCTGTCTCAGGAGCTGCCGGAGGAGTCTGCACCCGGCGCGCGCGGGCACCGGGCGGCCTCGCGGATCTCTGAGAACCCGGACCGGCCGCGATTGATGACCGGCGCCGACCTACTGGCTGGAGCGGCCGCGCGGGCCGCCGAGTTGCCGGTTGGCTTTACCGTGGGCATGTCGGTGCGGCACCCGCAATACGGCCTGGGCCGCGTCGTCAAAATCGGCGGATTCGCCAAAAACCGGACGATCACGGTGGAATTCGAAGACGACGGTCGCAGCGAAACGTTCGTCAACGGGAAGAATCCGCTCCAGCCGGTTGGTGCCGGCTGATTAGTGCGGGCTCTGCCGAGCCGGGGGGTTGATCCCCCCGGTCCGAGCGCGCACACAGCGCGGAATGGGTCTAGACGACCTGAAGCGTGCCGCTCAACCTCCGCGGCGGGAGTTGGGACGGCGAGCAGTGACTCTCGTGCGCGCACGTCCGGGGGGATCAACCCCCCGGCTCGGCAGAGCAGGGCGGTCCGGCGACCGCAAATGCGGCCTCGTCCCACCCGCCAGCGTAAGCGCGCCACCTCAAGGCGTTGACGCTCAGCACCCGATGATGGCGAATGCCACCACAAGGATCGTAAGCCGTGCCTCCGCGCAAGCGACCGCCCGATGCCATCGCGAAAGGGACGCCCGTGTCCCCCGGGCCGGCGGTCCATCTGCCCGCCTTCATCAGCTATCTCGAATCCGAATGCGGCATGGCGCGGAATACGATTTCCGCCTACCGCACCGACCTAACCAAGTTCTTCGAGTGGTTCGAGAAGAGCGGCTCCGGCTCGGTCTTCAAGGTCGATCTCAAGCTGCTCACGCGTTACCTCGAGTACCTCAACCAGCGCGGACTTGCCTCGTCATCGGTGGCCCGGCATCTCGTCTCGTTGAAGATGTTCTTTCGCTATCTGGTCCTCGACGGTGTGCTAATGGAGAGCGCCGTCGAGCTGTTGAGTTCACCCAAGCTCTGGCAGCACCTGCCCAAAGTCCTCAGTCCCGAAACCGTCGACCGGATGCTGGCGGCGCCAACTCACGAGGATCGCTATCCGCTCCGCGATCGAGCCCTGATGTGTTTCTTGTACGCCACGGGTTGTCGCGCGTCGGAAGCCGCCGGCATTCGCATGAACGACGTGCACCTCGACGAAGCGTTCTGCCGCGTCCTGGGAAAGGGCAATAAGGAGCGGATGGTCTCGCTCAATCCGGTCGCCCGCGCGGCGATCGAGGCCTACACGACGCATGAGCGGCCCCGGCTGACGGGCCGGCTCGAATGCGATCGGCTGTTCGTCTCCCGCCGGGGAACGCCCCTGTCGCGGATCATGATCTGGAACCTGGTGAAAAAGTACGCCGCCCGCGTCGGTTCCAGCGCCGACGTCAGCCCACACACCCTGCGCCACACATTCGCGACGCATATGCTGGCGGGCGGCGCCGAAATTCGCGCCCTGCAGGAAATGCTCGGCCACGCCAGCGTCCAAACGACGCAAATCTACACGCACGTCGAACACAGCCGGCTGAAAGCCATCCACCGGCGCTGCCATCCGCGCGGATAGTCCAAAGCCGATGTCGTGCGGCTGACCTAAAGGCAGGGCGAGGAATTCGGCAACGCGCATTTTTCGGCAGTCAGATTCGCCACGCTGGCGCGCACGGCGCAACTTTCGAATTCGGTGCCGATCGGCTCGGGTAAATTCAGTCGCCGGTCACCAGCTCTCGGATTTGCCGTTCTCCCATTTCAGTGGCGATTCAGCGCGTCTTTCCGCGGCGGAGCTTGTCGACACTCCAGACTTTCAACGCATCACGTCCAACGGTTGCAAACAATTGGCCGTCGGGGGAGAACGCGACGTCGTAGACCGACTCGTCGTGAGCATTGAGCGTGCACAAGTCCCGGTTTGCCACTCGATCCCAAATGCGTGCCGTCCAATCCTGACTGCCTGTGGCAATGAGGCGATCATCAGGGGAGAAAGCTACGGCGTACGTGTGGTCGCGATGCCCGAGCAATTCCGCGGAGAGGGTTTTGGGCGCCGCGCCTGAGAGAGCCCAGACTTGGATTAGGCTCTTTTCGCCCGGCATCGAGCCACCAGCTGCGATCAGACGCCCGTCGTGCGAAAAGGCGAGCGCGCCGATCTCCGCGAGTTGCAGTTGTGCGGGGATTGAGCCGAGTTCTGCTAAACTCGCCGAATTCCACGTCGCGATGCTTCCGTCGGAGTGCCCCGTCGCGATCAATTTGCCGTCCGGCGAGAACGCGATCGGTCCGATGCCAACGCGACTGACACGCTGCTTTCGCAAGAGCGTCCCGGTGATCGGGTCCCACAGCTCGAGCATTCCGTCGTGCTTTCCCACCGCCAGAATGCTGCCGTCTGGTGAGAAGGCGACTGAAATGTTCATCACATTGTCGAGGGCAATGCGCCCGATCTGACGGCGGCCGCGTAAATCAAAAAGGTCGACGAAGTTCGATGGCGGGTCGTCCTTCCTGCCGATTGCGGCGGCTAACGTGCCGGACCGGGTTATCGCGAGGCCGGATCGGCCCGACCCCGCGTAATATCTCGCGCCGCCAAGAAGCCTCGCAACGAGCGAACCCGTGCGAGCATCACGCAGATTCACTTCACCCATGGCAGTTTTGTTCGCGGCCTCGTACTCGTAGCCGGCCGTGACGAGCAGCTTGCCGTCGGTTGTGAACTGGCACGCTTTGGCGCCCGCATGGTCCTGTGGCAGAGCCGTCAAATCGAGATTGACGTCGCAGAGATCGACAGTCCACTCTTGAGCGGCGGCGCTGGATTCCGACAAGATCGCCATGCAAATGACAAGGACGGAAGCGGTGGCGATACGCATCATCGACTCCTGTTTGTCGAGCTTGATTCGCGTGCGCTGCACCGGCACGTTTAAACGGTTCCCAACCCCATTTCGATCTGCGATCTGGCGCGACTCAAAAGATGGCTCGATGTGCCTCGTCTGCCGAAGTTGGTGTTGGGCTAGTTTGAAATTAAACCCGAGGCGGCGCGCCGATCGCCACCTTGACGACCGCGCTTCGCGGAAGGTCTGAATTCAATCTCGATGTTGATGTAGAATCGGTGCCGAATCCTGAGCCATAGCTCAAGCATGACTCCGCATAATGAGCCTAATACCAAAAGCGCTGGCACGCTCCACCTTGCAATCCAGCTGCCGGGATCGTGGAACATCACGTAAACAGCAACGCAGGCTCCAGCAAGCATGAGAACGGCAAGCCGCGCCGCATGCCAGCTTTTATGTTCGTAAGCGGTCCACTTTCTCGCGTCTGGCTGATTACTCATGGCGAATCGCCTTTCAGCCTTCCCGGACAACGACCACATAAGCATGATCGTCGATTTGGCCAACCGTCTCAATGACAGCGTGCAAAACCACGTCTGGCCACTAACCTTTGAATTGGTCCGCGATCACATGCCGAATGGCTTCTCCCGCGGCGTCACCTGCACTCTCTGATCCCACGCTGGCAGTCGTTACGGGAACTTTCCAGAATAAAGTTGCGTCTAAAAGCTGCACGCTTACCGAGATCCTTTGCATGCCCGCCCGACCGCATTACTGTCTGATCCTGCTCGTCCTGCTCTCGATCGCGAATCGTCAAGGTCTCGCGCAGACGCGCGAAGAATTCGACAAGGCGCGGCACAAGATGGTGTCCGAGTATCTTGAAAAAGAGGGGATCAAGAATCCGCGGGTGTTGGAATCGATGCGAACCGTGCCCCGTCACGAGTTCATGCCGCTGATGCTGCGGCCCAAGGCGTATGTCGATGCGGCCTGGTCGATCGGCTTCAAGCAGACGATCTCGCCGCCATTCGTCGTCGCCTACATGACCGAGGCGATCGACCCGCAGCCGACCGATCGCGTGCTCGAAATTGGCACGGGGAGCGGCTACCAGGCGGCTGTTTTGTCGGGGCTGGTCAAGGACGTCTATTCGATCGAGATCGTCGAGCCGCTGGGCAAGGCGGCCGGACGCAGATTGAAAGTGCTCGGCTACAAAAACGTCAAAACCAAGGTGGGGGACGGTTATCTCGGTTGGCCCGAATATGCACCCTTCGACAAGATCATCGTCACCTGCTCGCCGGAAAACGTGCCCAAGCCGCTTGTCGACCAGCTCAAGGAAGGGGGGCGGATGATTATTCCGCTGGGCGAGCGGTTTCATCAGGACATCTACCTGCTCGAGAAGAAGCAGGGCAAGCTCGAGCGCAAGCACCTGATTCCGACGCTGTTTGTCCCTATGACGGGCCGATCAGAGAAAGAGCGAACCGTGCGGCCCGACCCACTGCATCCGCAGGTGCAGAACGGCGATTTTGAAGAACTCGATCCCGATGGCGCGCCTTCGGTCTGGTATTACCTGCGGCAGATGACGTTGAGCAAAGAGGACGCGGCCGACGGCAAATACTGTGCGAAATTCGAGAACGACGACCCCGGACGCTTCTCGCAGGCCCTGCAGGGGATGGCCATCGACGGCAAATCGATCGGCACACTGCATTTCACGCTCAAGGCACGCGGCGAAAAGATCGTCGATGGGCCCGAATCGTACAACAAGGCCAATTTGCAGGTGAACTTCTACGACGTGAGCCGCCGCTCGATCGGTGACGCGATTGCCACCCATTGGGTCGGCACGTTCAACTGGCGCAACCTGACCGCGAGCGTGCGTGTTCCCGACAATGCCCGCGAGGCGGTCATCCGCATCGGACTCAACGGCGCGACCGGACGGCTGTGGGTGGATGACCTCAAGATGGCGTCGGGGCCGCGGGGACGGGAATAGAGGCTAGAGGCTAGAGGCTGGAGGTTAGGGGGAAGGCCATGACCACGCGACTTGCCTGGTGGTCTGCTTTGGTCGTCGGCATCTTTTCGGCGGTCGTCGCGGCCGATGCGCGGGCATTCGCTCAGACTCGCGAGGAATTCGACCGCGCGCGGGAGCGGATGGTTTCCGAATACCTCGAGAAGGAGGGGATCAAGAACCCGCGTGTGTTGGAGGCGATGCGCCGCGTACCGCGGCACGTGTTTGTGCCTTCGTCACAGCGGAAACGGGCGTATGAGGATTCGGCGCTGTTGGTCGGTTACAAGCAGACGATCACCTGGCCGTTTGTTGTCGCCTTCATGACCGAATCGCTTGATCCCAGGCCCACAGATCGCGTTTTGGAAATCGGCACGGGGACCGGGTATCAGGCGGCCGTGTTGTCGCTGGTGGTAAAGGAAGTCGACTCGATCGAGATCATTCCTGAGCTGGGCCGAACGGCCGCGAAGCGGCTCAAACGGCTGGGATATAAGAACGTCAAAACGAAGATCGGCGACGGCTATCTCGGCTGGCCGGAGCGGGCGCCCTACGACAAGATCATTCTCACCTGCTCGCCCGAGAAAATTCCGCAGCCGCTGGTCGACCAGCTCAAGGAAGGGGGCAGGATGGTCTTGCCGCTGGGCAATCGATACGAGCAGGCCCTGACGCTGCTCGAGAAAAAGCAGGGGCGTTTGGAGCGGCGGGACTTGTTGCCCACGATCTTCGTCCCGATGACCGGCCGCTCGGACACGGAACGGACGGTGAAATTCGATCCCGTTCATTTGCACATCCGCAACGGCGGCTTCGAGGAGCGGACCGCGAACAGCGGTGTGGCCGAGTGGTACTATCAGCTTCAAATGAAATTGAACGAATCCGATGCGCCGGAGGGGCATTCTTGCGTAGAATTCGAAAACGAGGAGCCAGGACGGCGGTCGCACACCCTGCAGGCGATGGGAATTGACGGGTCGCGGGTCGGCGCCCTGCAATTCGATTTGAAGTATCGCGCCGACAAAATTGTCGACGGAAGCCAGCCCTTCGAGAAGGCGGGGCTGCAAGTGAGTTTTCACAACTTCCGTCGCCTGATGGGGGACGCGATCGCCATCCATTGCGCCGGCACGTCGGAGTGGCGGACGGCGGCGGGAAAGGTCGACGTTCCTGAGGACGCGCGCGAAATCGTGATTCGCATCGGACTCAACGGCGCGACGGGCAAATTGTTGCTCGACGATGTGTCACTTACGCCCGTGCGGCGCTAAATTTGGCGTGAGAATGGCCAGGAATCCTCAATCCTGGTCTCGGCAGAGCCGAGTTCCGTAGAACCTGGTTTGGATGACGCCATGTTCGGCCGAACCTGGTGCGAGCAGGAAGTTGGTGCAGGTCGTCCACAGCGCGCAGGAAAAGACCCCGGAGCAGTCGTGAGCCGTTCCGGGGTCATTGTTTTTGGCGCGGAGGTTACGAACTAGCGGTGCCAACGTCCGCGGTAGCCGTAACCATAACCGTAGCGGTAGCCGCCGTAGTACCGCGGTCCGAAGTAAACGGACGGCGCCACATAGACGCCGGCAGCCGGAGCCGGGTAGGCAACAGGCGCCGGCGCGTAATAAGCCGGTGCCGGATAGTACGCGGGCGGAGGCGCATAGGCCGGTGCGGCGCATAGAGCGGAACGCCGACACCCACATTCACACCGACGCCAGCTTGTGCCGGCGTCGCGAGGACGCCGACAGCGAACAGACACGCGAGAGCAACTAAGCACTTCATGGGTCACTGACTCCTTCTTGGCAGAATTCACGCTCCCTGCCACTATTTTACATCCGCAACGCGATGCGGCAAAAATTTTCCTGCGTGCTGCGACGCAAAAGCCTGTCTGGCCTGATGAATCGCCCGACTGCGGAAAATAGTGAAAATTCAACGAGATGAATGACCTGTCGGTTGGCGAAAGGCGGATAGGCTGGAGGGGCAAATCGTCTTAAGAAACTGCAATAAAAAAAGACGCTCGGCCCGACAATCGAGAATCGGAACCGAGCGCCCCAGAAGGAAAGTCCTTCGTGCTTTGCGGGTAATTTGCGAGCACCCGCACGAAGACTTCGCAAAAACTGTTCCTGCCGAGGCGCTGGATCAGGACAGTTTTTGGCGCGACAGGTGTTGTCCGCGTTAGAGAGGCAATTCCTTGTTGTCCGGAATGCCGTGGAGTTTGCGACCGAGGTTGCCGTCGTACTTCATGGTCGACTTGTAGAGTTCGAGGTGGCCGTCCCCGGCTGCGCTCTGGCAGCGCAAGCTGAGCGTTTTCATCTCCTCCTGGGACATCGGCACGAAGCCTCGCGCGATCGCCAGGTTCTGCCGCAGCACGGCAAGACTATCGATGCCGCTGATCGTCGTGGCCACAGGCAGGCTCATCGCGTACCGCAGCGCCTCGGCAACGGTCACGACGCCTTGGGTAATCGGCTGGCCGTTGCCCCCGAGACTCTTCATTCCCAAGCCGGCCATGCCGCGTTTGTTGACCTCGGGCAGGACGTGCGTTTGGAAGCTGCGAAACGTGGCGTCAAATGCATTCAGCGGCATTTGCGCACTGTCAAAGGGGAAGCCGTAGGAGAGCATCTTCAGGTGGATGTCCGGCCGTTTATGGCCGGTGAAGCCGACATAACGGACCTTGCCCGACTTTTTCGCCTCTTCCAACGCCTCGACCACTCCGCCTTTGGCAAAGTGCCGCTCGGGATCGTTGTCGTAGACGCATTCGTGGATTTGCCATAAGTCGAGATGGTCGGTCCGCAGCCGTTTGAGCGACGACTCGAGTTGCCGCATGGCCACGTGCTTGTCCCGCCCGTGCGTGCAGACCTTGGTCATCAAAAAAACCTTGTCGCGCCGACCGGCGAGTGCCTGGCCCATCCACGTTTCGCTTTTGCCGTCGTGATATTCCCAGGCGTTGTCGCAAAAGTTGACGCCCGCATCGACGGCTTCGTGAACGATGGCCACGGCTTCCTGCAGCGACGGGGCAGAACCCAGGTTGTAGCCGCCGAGACCAATCACCGAGAGGTGCTCGTTGGTCCTGCCGAAACGTTTGCGCGGAATGTCGTTCTTTCCCGTATTCGTCAGCTCGAGCGTGTCGCGGCTCTCGGCGGCGGCAACCAGCGAGTGGGAAAGTGTCGCTCCGGCACCGATCGCACCCGCATTTTGCAAGAAACTGCGGCGCCCCTGCGAAAAGCCTTGGGAATCCTTGCCCGAATTCGCCGACATGGTCGCTCCTCGTGGCTGGTGGCCGCTCTAGTGGATCGTCTCTCTCAAAAAGGTGGATCTATCGCGGCGCTCCGGCTATGCGATCGAATTCAACTCAGCCGGCTTCTACATGATCTCCGCCACATTCTTCTTGGACGCGCGATCGCCGCGGCTCTCGCTCGACCCGTTTCTTCGATTCCGCTGACTTCGACACGTGGCCGAAGCGAGCTACGTAGCATTCAATGCAAATCTGTACCACGAAGGCACAAAGACACCAAGAAAGACAAAAAAAGCAGTTCTCCGGTCGAGTAGGGGAGGAGCGATGATCCATTCAATAAGAACGAACCAGCGCCGCCTCCCCCCTCTTCAAACCGGACGTGCAGATTTCCCGCATCCGGCTTACCCAAGAACACTTCGCTCGAAGGCATGCGCCGACCGACGTCGACTTGGCCGACGGGCTGAGACGCTACCGCAGAGTGAGGTAGGCCGAAGCCTCTTCTGGGAGCAATGCTCCATGTGTATCCTCACCCTTTTTGCACGTCGAGTCCTTGGCAGGGCCCCTTCGCTCCGCGGGCATTACCCCGCTTCAACGCTACTATGAGCCCCTCCGACTCCCGATCGAGCCAAAGCGCAGTTATGGGTTCCCGCACCTTGTTGACACAGGGCCTACACGCCAAGCGTCACTCGAACGGGTCTCTCAGGTTCCTGACGATTCTGTCGGCATCCGCTGTCCCCTCCCACCCCGGAGAGCCCGGCCGCTGCAGGCGTTCGTTGCTTCACGGTCGGTGTCAGGCTTCACCCTATCTGGAAGGGCTGGCCACTCTCACATGCGTAACGAGGCCGAATCGGGTTCACGCTTTCGCATTACGGCTGACGCCTTTGCCTTCCGAGGCTTCGACCGCCGGATCACTCCGACAGCCGCTCGGTCGGCTACATGGCGAACGAACAACTACCATGGTCAGTACCTTTCAACTGACAAGAACCGTCAAGCTTTGCCTGACGCACCAGATTTCGCAGAAGGACGCAGATTTTGAAATTGAAATCGGCGAAATCGGCGTCATCTGCGGATCTCTCTTGCCTTTCTTGGTGTCTTTCCGCCATTGGGGCGGATTCAAAGCCACGTGCCTTTGTGGTGAAAAGTCTGCCTGGGATTCGCCCACCCACCATTTTGAAGTAGACGGACTACTAGGGGCTGCCCGCTTCCTTGAACAACATCTCCTCGACTTCCTTCTGTCGGATGTCGAGCGGAAATCCGTGCGCCAGTCGTGCTTGCGGGTTGTCGAACGCCAGCGACAGCTTGTAAGGCTCATACCGACCGTCCGCGGCCACCAGGGCACAACGCTTGCGCAGGGCGTCCATGGCTTCCGCCGTCATCGGAGTGAAGCCGCGGGCCACCTCCAGGTTCTTATGCAGCACTTCGAGAGAATCCATGCCGCTGATGGTCGTGGTCACCGGCAGACTCATCGCGTAGCGCAACATTTCTTCCGCCGTGCCGATGCCCTGCTTGATGGCGCCCGCCGTGCCGTTCATCGGCTTCATGCCCAGCGCGGCGATGCCCCGGCGGTTGAGCTCGGGAAGCACGTGCCGCTCGAAACTGTGAAAGGAGGAATCGAGCACATTGAGCGGCATTTGCACGGAATCAAAGGGATAGCCGCGGCCGATCATGTCCAGGTGCACATCCGGGTTCTTATGTCCCGTGAAGCCGACAAACCGTGTCTTGCCCTGTTTTTTCGCCCGGTCCAGTGCCTCGAGCACGCCGCCGCGTGCGTAGGCGAGTTCGGGATCGTTATCGAACGACATGCCGTGAATCTGCCACAGATCGAGATGATCGGTCTGCAATCGTCGCAGGGATTCTTCGAGCATCGACATGGCCAAGGCCGCACCGCGCCCATGCGTGCAGACCTTCGTCATCAAAAAAACCTTTTCACGACGGCCTTTGAGCCCGCGCCCGAGCCAATCTTCGGCCCGCCCGTTCCAATACTCCCAACAGTTGTCGAAAAACGTGATCCCCGCGTCGACCGCCTCGTGAACGAGGCGGATCGCCAGGTCGACGGTTTTGGCGTCGCCCAAATGGTGCCCGCCCATCCCGAGGGCGGAGATCGTGACGTCCGTCCTCCTTCCGAACGGCCTTTTCGGAATCTCGTCGGTTCGCCCGCCTGGCGACGGGGCGGCGGACGGTGGTGTCGACTGTTGGGCGGAGCCCGAATTGCCGAGCACAACGGCTGAGGCGGCGACTCCGGCGGCTTGGACGAAACGACGCCGGCCGACTTTTTTCGCGGACTTGTCCTGCGGTCTCTGGTCCGCCATGCAGTCTCTCCGTAGAGGAACGTCCATTCGCTTGTCGGCGAACGCGAATTGCGTACCGAATGGAATTAAATCCGCGAAACAAGCTGGTTGCAATCAACGATCAGCCCGGCGGTTCTCGCCAACGCCCGACCGGCACGCTACAAAGGAATCTGCCCGATTCTTCCCAGCTGACAGCGCTCCGATGTGCTAACGTCGCTCATGAGTACCGACCCGACCACCGACGAGGATGATCACTTTCTGGTGATCAATTCGAGCATCCGAATTCCGTTGGCGGAATTCTCGTTTTCGTTCGCGCGGAGTGCCGGCCCCGGCGGTCAGAACGTCAACAAGGTCAACAGCAAGGCCATCCTGCGCTGGCCGGTCAGCGAGAGTCCAAGCCTGCCGCCCGAGGTGCGGTCCCGATTTCTGGCCCAGAATCGCCATCGCATTACTGTCGAAGGCGAATTTGTGATGTCGAGCCAGCGTTACCGCGATCAACCGAGAAACATCGCCGATTGCCACGAGAAACTCCAAGACCTGCTGCGCGCCGCGGCCGTACGCCCCGTTCGTCGCAAAAAGACAAAACCCTCAGCCGGCTCGAAGCGGCGGCGCCTGGCCAACAAGAAGTTTCGCTCGGCCACGAAACAGCTACGGGGCCGCGTCAAAGACGACGGCTGACCACACGTCTTCGTCACAGATAAAATTCTGATTTTCACTGATCCCTGCCGGGAGCGAGCTAAGAATATTGACCTTGAACAGGACGGCCTCTATCGGCGATAATATGGCTAGGAAGCGACGAAATACGCGGTACAGCCGAGAGCTGTAAAATCTCGCTTAAGCGGAGCCGTGCCCTCAGTCAGGGTGCGGCTTTTTTTGTTGCGCTCTGTTTATTGCACTCGTAGAGCAGGCGAAAGGCAAAAGGTTGAGAAAGCAAACATGGTGGTATTCGGTGCCACCGGTGAGGGCCGGGCGCTCGATTAAGCCGGGGGCTCGCCAGTGTCTTCATTCGGAGATCAAGTTGCATTGGCACTGGCGAGCCAAAGCCCTCGCCAGTGGCACACCGTGGCATTCACAATTGTGAAGTAGACGGTCTACTAGACCCGGTGCCGAGCGATGCGTCGTGCGCGGTTGCGCTTCGGGATTCGTTTCGACGCCACGCATCGCGATCGAGGCCGAAGCAAGTGCCAGCACGACTTTACGCGACAACGGCACCGGGTGCAGGGCCGAGGCCCTGCCTGAAGGTGCGCAACCTGTTCGAAGATGCGCACGGTTTTCGAAAAGCTGCGCATCTGGGAAAACCTCGAGAATTCCTTCGAAGGTGCGCACCCTTTTCGAAGGTGCGCACCGAAAAGTGCGCATCTTCGAAGGGGGGGACGAAAATCGTGTGCCAAACCGGGCCTGTGGACAGAGCCCGCCTCACAAGCCTTTACGCGTACTGCAGGCCCGGTCTGAAGCGGTTCCGCTGTTCACAAAGTCCGCCTTGCCACCTACTATTCAGGTTTCACCCTATAAATCGGAGGTTTGTCCGCGAATGGCCGTGTTGTTACAGGTGAAGAACGCTCATAAGAGCTACGGCAATCAGGTCTTGCTCGACGATGCCGAGATGACGTTGACGGAGGATACCAAAGTCGGCTTCGTCGGACGCAACGGCGCCGGGAAGAGCACGCTGTTGCGCGTGCTGCTGGGCGAAGAGGAACTCGAAACGGGTGAAGTGATCAAGCACCCCAAACTGCGTTTGGGCTATCTCCGCCAGCACGATCCCTTTCAGCCGGGCGAGACCGCGCTCGAATTCCTCATGCGGGACAGCGGGCAGCCGGATTGGAAGTGCGGCGAAGTGGCCGGAGAGTTTGAGCTGAAGGGGGCCTACCTCGAGGGTCCGATCGCGAAGCTTTCCGGCGGTTGGCAGACGCGCGTCAAGCTCTCCGCGCTGCTCTTGCACGAACCGAACCTGTTGCTGCTCGACGAACCGACCAACTTCCTCGACCTGCGCACGCAAATTCTGCTCGAGCACTTTTTGCGACACTATCAGGAAGCGTGCCTGATCGTTTCGCACGACCGGTCGTTCCTTGCCGCGACCTGCACGCACACCCTCGATTTGTCCCGCGGCAAATTGACGATGTATTCCGGCAGGATCGACGCCTTTCTCGAAAATCAGCGCGAACAGCGTGAACGGGAGGAACGGACCAACGCCACCGTGATGGCCAAGCGGCGGCACCTCGAGGAGTTCATCGCCAAAAACAAAGCCCGGGCAAGCACGGCCACGCGGGCCCGCTCCAAGAGCAAGCAGCTCGAAAAGCTCGAGACGATCGATATCGCCGGTGACGAACCAACGGCCGTGATCCGAGCGCCGATCGTCGAGCCTCGCAAAGGTCCCGCCGTGCGGTGCCGGGAACTGACCATCGGGTATCCCGAACGGCAGATCGCCGACGGCATCGACCTGGAAATCGATCACGGTTCGCGTGCCGCCATCGTGGGGGATAACGGACAGGGCAAGACGACGCTCTTGCGGACGCTGGTCGAATCGCTCGAGCCTCTCGCGGGCGAGGTGCGCTGGGGTTACGGCTGCCAGGTCGGCGTTTACGCGCAGCACGTCTATACCAGCCTGCCCGAACGGCAGACAGTCATTGAATACCTGGAATCACGGGCCGCTTCGGGGACCAAAACTCAGGCCATTCTCGACCAGGCCGGTGCGCTTCTGTTTCGCGGCGATCACGTCGAAAAGCCGGTCTCGGTTCTCTCCGGCGGCGAGCGTGCCCGGTTGTGTCTGGCCGGTCTGCTTTTGGCCAACGTGAACGTCCTTGTGCTCGACGAACCGGGCAACCATCTGGACGTCGACACGGTCGAATCCCTGGCGGAAGCGTTGATGGGTTACAAGGGCACCGTGCTCTTCACGAGCCACGACCGCCACTTCATGAAACGAGTGGCCACGTCGATCGTGGAAGTGCGCGACGGCCGCGTCGTCAATTACCGCGGCAACTACGACGCGTACTTGTACGCGATCAACAAGGAAATTGAAGACGAAGAGCGCGAACGCGAGGCCAAGTTCTCGAAACCGCCGGCGGCCGTGAAAGCTCCCAAGAATGACAAGCCCGCGGTGCCGCAACGCAACGAGCGGGCGGCCCGCAAGGAACTTACCAACCTCGAACGGACGATCGCTCAACTCGACGAGCAGAAAAAGCAGACAAACACCCAGTTGCTGCAAACGAGCAATCCGGGTGAAGCGCTGCGACTGCACAATGAAGTGACGGCCCTGGCCGCCCAAATCGCCGAGGCCGAGGATCGTTGGTGCCAGCTGCAGGAAGAACTCGGCGCCTGGGAATAAAACCGGCGCGAGCTGCAAATCGTCCCCTGGATGGCTCTCGTAATGGCAGCGCAGTCCCCCAAAAATCCGGCGTCTCCCAAGCCCGCTCCGCTGGACGGTCTGCGTGTGCTGGACTTTTCCCACGCGCTTGCCGGGCCTTACTGCACACTGATTCTTTCCGAGTACGGGGCGACCGTCTACAAACTCGAATCCCGCGACGGCGGTGACATGGGCCGCGGGTGGGGACCACCCTACTACGGCGACCAGTCGAGCTATTTCATGGGGCTCAACCGCGGGAAGTACGGCATCTCCGTCGATCTCAAACAGCCGGAGGGGGTGGAACTTTGCCTCCGCATGCTGGAATCGATGGACGTGCTCGTCGAAAACTTCCGCCCCGGCACGCTGGAACGACTTGGTCTCGGATTCGAGGCGGTGCATGCACAATCCGCGGCTGATCTATTGCTCGATTTCCGGCTATGGCCAGGACGGACCGTCGCGCGATGAGGCCGCGATGGATCTCATCGTCCAGTGCTCGAGCGGTCTGTTGAGCATCACGGGCAACGCAGGCGGAGACCCGGTCCGCTGCGGCTATTCCGTCGCCGATGTGAGCGCCGGGATGTTTGCCATCATCGGCATTCTGATGGCGCTGCAGTCGCGGGCGAAAACGGGCCAAGGCCAACTCATCGACGTCTCGATGTTCGACGGCATGATCTCGGGAATGAGTTCGTGCTTCATGATTTTTCTGGGATCGAACGTCTGTCCCAAGCCGATGGGATCCAGCTATCCGACGATTGTGCCGTACCGTGTCTTCCCGTCGCAGGATCGGGACTTCGCACTCGCCGTCGGCAGCGAAAAACTCTGGTCGGCCTTCTGCCAGGCCGTCGATCGGCCCGATCTGGAGAAGCACCCCGATTACGCGACGAATGGTTTGCGCGTGCGGCACCGCGAAGCCTTTGAGGCCATTCTCTTCGAGGAGTTTCGCCAACGTCCCGCCAGCGAATGGATCGCCCGTTTGCGGCGGGTCGGCGTCCCCTGCTCGCTCGTGCGAGACCTGCGTGAGGTCGTCGAAGATCCGCAGAGCGAATTTCGCGGTATGTTCCCGCTGATCGATCACCCCACGATCGGGCCGCATCGTGTGACCGGGCCGCCCTTCAAAATGTCCGAGTCTTCGAGCGGTCGAACCGTGCCCGCGCCGGCATTGGGTCAGGATACAAAGCGCGTGCTCGCCGACATGCTGCAACTGGACGACGCGAGCCTCGCCGATTTGACGCGTCGAGGCGTGATTTTTGACGCACGTCAGGCAGCGTCCGCGACGAAGAAATAGGACGCCTACTTCGCGTCCTCGTCCTCAAGGTTGAACCTATGAAGCACGCGGTGCACGATGGGCGCGATCACGATGCCCATGGCGAGGATCAAGACGAGCCCGCTATAGAGAGCGTACATTCCGGCGAAGGCTTTGCCGTTCCAGGTCTGCAGCGTGCCGATCGGACCCATTCCGGAGAGAATCATGGCCGCATTCACGAAGGCGTCGATCCAGGGCATCGCCTCGAAATGGTGATAGCCCGCCATTCCGCCAAGCAGCGAAAGCAGGATGAGAGCCAACGAGAGCGTAAAGCTTCCCGCGAGCCGCTTGGCGAACATTTTTCGGCTCGCCAGGGGCTGCCGCTTGTGTTCAAAGTGAAGAACGTGCGGATGCGCGTGGAGCGACTTGCCTCGCTTGCTCTGGCTCATGGTCGACGCGATCTCCTCCGGATGAATTGCCGGGCCGCCGACCGGGGTCAGTCGCGCACGGGAACGTCACCGCGCTCGAGTTCCGCGTCCCACTCGTCCAAGAGGGGCCAATCGACGGCGCAAGTGCCGAAGTCGGCCATGTGCTGGTATCCGCGCAGTCGCTCGATCGTTGCATCCAGTAATGCGTTGTCTTTGCGGAAGACTGGACCATGGCTCGGCAGCAGCCATTTGACGTCGCTCTTGCGGATTCGCTCGAGTGAGGAGATGAACGCCGGTATGTCCGAACCATGATGGGCGTCGATGTTTCCCACGCACCCGTCGCGATAAATGTTGTCGCCAGAGAACAACAGATCGCCCAAGCGGAAGGACAATTGGCCGTGCGTATGCCCCGGGGTGTGCCAGACTTCCACGTTGCAGCCGCCGACCTTGAGGATGCTACCCTCGTCGATGGTGCGATCCAACTTGATCGTGGGCAGATCGATCGAGATTCGCTGGGCGGAAATCTCGGCGTACGTCATCACGCGATCGCCCTGCAGAAGCAGGCGTTTTGTCTCGGGATGTCCGACCGTCTCCGCGGAAGGAAGCAGATCCTTCGCCTTTTTCAACCCTTGGATATGGTCGACGTCCGCATGCGTCGCGACCAGAAACTTGCACTGAGCCAGCGAAAAATCCATCTGTCGAATCATGTCGACAATTTCGGTGACCGTGTCCTGGTAACCGATATCGATCAACATCCACTCGCCTTCGTCGAAGACGAGGTACACGCAGCAACCCAGCCGCCGCCGTGCCTGCAGATTCATTTCGATGACGTGGGGGAAGATCTCACGCCGGGCCAACATCGATACGGGGCTCCATGGTTGCGGGGTCAGGCAGCGTTGGAAAGCAAAAGAGCGGTCAGGCGTGCAAAGGCCGGCGATGAGGCTCTTTTGTGGGAACGTCGACCGGGGACATTCTAGACCCCGCATCGGACTGAAACAAGGAGGCGCAGCGGACCCGTGTTTCGGCAAAAAGTCGATCGAGACGTGAAATCTGCGTTCCGAAGTGAGCCGGATGTAGACTAGCAAGCGAGCCGGATACGAACGATGATGCCGCTGTGGGTCGGGTTTCAGGCGCGGAGAGAAAAACCATGTTTCCAAGTAAAACGGTCGCGTTGGCACTCGCGGTTTTTTGGGGAACGATGGCCGGTTCGGCGCCTACGGCCGCCGCGCAAGCGGATTCGGGAGACAATCGCGTGGGCAATGAAAAATCCCAGACGGCCGTCGTGCAGGGCTCCAACGAGTTCGCGTTCGATCTTTACGCGCGGATGCGTGCCGACAATGGAAATCTCTTCTTCTCGCCGACCAGCATTTCGACCGCCTTGGCGATGGCGCTCTCCGGGGCCTCTGGAGAAACGGCGGCACAAATGGCGAAGTCCCTGCACTTCGAGGTTCCCAAGGATCAGCTCGACGCTGCCATGCGAGACATGCTCGCGACCTGGAAATCGAAGGAGAAGAAACAAGGCTACCAATTGAGCGTGGCAAACCGGTTGTGGGCCCAAACGGGTCAGCCGTTCTTGCCGGCCTATCTTGCGGTCACACGCACGGATTACGGGGCAGAGCTGGCTCGGCTCGACTTTGCCCGACACGCCGAAGAGTCCCGCCAGACAATCAACCAATGGGTCGAAGATCAGACGGCGGGGAAGATCAAGGATTTGATCCTGAGCGCCGCCCAACTCAGTGGCGCGCGGCTCGTGTTAACGAATGCCGTCTATTTTAAGGGTGATTGGACCGACCCTTTCAAGAAGAACCTCACGAAGGACGAGGATTTTCAGCTCTCCGCCCAGCAGACGGTCAAGGCCCCGTTGATGCACACGCGACATCATTTTCGATACGCGGCAAGCGACGGCCTGCAGGTGCTCGAGTTGCCTTACGGCGACCGGAGTCTTTCTCTGATCGTCCTTTTGCCGGAGACAAAGGACGGACTTGCCAAACTCGAGGAACGGCTGACGTTCGCCAACTGGCAGCGATGGACGCAAAACCTGGCATCGCGGGAAGTGATCGTCTTTCTTCCCCGCTTCAAGACGACGACCCAAATCGCGATGAGTCCGCTGCTGCAGTCGCTGGGAATCACATCGGCCTTCAGCCCTCAGATGGCCGACTTCTCGGGAATGACGGGCAGCCGCGACTTCTATATCTCGGCCGTGCTGCACAAGGCCTATGTCGACGTGAACGAGGAGGGGACCGAGGCAGCGGCCGCGACGGGCATCATCATGCGGGCGACCGCGGTGCGCGTCCCGCGGCCCGAACAGCCTCCCGTGTTTCGGGCCGATCATCCATTTGTTTTCGCCATTCGAGACAACCGTAACGGAGCCGTCCTGTTTATCGGACGCCTCGCCGACCCCACACATTCATGAAGACCGTTCTGTTTCTCTGCACGGGTAATTATTACCGCAGCCGTTTCGCCGAGATTTATTTCAACTGGCACGCTCCCAAACGCGGCCTGTCGTGGCAAGCGACTTCGCGTGGTTTGGGACTTGACCCGTGCAATCTCGGCCCGCTGTCGATGCACACGATCCTGCGCCTGCGCGAGCTCGAGATTCCCGTCACGGGCGGGCAACGACTTCCTCTTCCCGTGAAAGGCGACGATTTCGCGACTGCGGATCACATTGTCGCGGTCAAAGCGACGGAACATCGACCGATGATCGAACGTCGTTTTCCAGAATGGCTCGAACGCGTCGAATTTTGGGAAGTTCACGATCTCGATTGCGCAGGACCTGACGAGGCGATGCCGGGTCTCGAGCAAGAGGTGGTCGCGCTGATCACGCGGTTGGCCGAACAAACCTGAGCCTGATGAACGCCGCCAATCTGTCCGCATCGTCTTTAGCGAATTTTGTTCGCGTACGAAATGTCCTGGAGCAGGGCGTAGCGGATCACGTTGACGGCGATTCGGACCGCGTCGCGGTGGTCATATCCAGCGCAGGCGACCGAAGCTTTCCGCTCGAGTGCGCAGCTCAGGTCGTACTTGCTGTAGATCACGCAATAGCGGCCCTTGATTTGAATTCCCTCCAGAAAAGGCTCACCTTCGCGAAGAGTCGAATCCAGCGGTTCGGACAGGCTGCCGCTCTGGGGAATACGCCGCATCACCTTGCGAATCGGGAACCCAATCCCCTGCGAGAACAACTCGTGCGTAATCGCGATCCGCTCCAATTTCTGGTTGGGATAGAGTTGCTGGACAAGATTGCGGAAGCTTTGATCGAACTGAGGCGAGCCGCAGCAAGCGTCGGCAAACAGGACCGCGCCCCCGTTGAGATACTCGCGCAATTTTGCGATCTCTTGGGGACTGAATTGGAATGACGAGCGGCCGTGCATGTAGGCGAGCGGATAGCTGCGGAGGTTGTCGTCCGTGGCAAGCAGGTTTTTCTGTTGCGTCGAGGCCAGAAGTCCGGACGTGCGGTTGAGAGCGACGAGAACGTTGTGCAACGCGCGCGGCGCGGCATCCCAGTCGCCCGTGTGCCGCAATTTGGCCACCTGCAGCAAACCTCGCTCGATCCGATCCTGCGGTCGGCTGGTGACTTCATCCTGAGGAGCCTCGAGCTTGTCGTACGGTTCGCGACCCGTCGCATATGCCACGACGTTCACTCCAACTTTCATTGATTGGAGCAACAGTAAATTGAACGGGGCCGTCCGCTTCGCGACGTGCTGGAACGACCATTTGTCCCATAAACACGAGTGATCCTGGGGAGAATAGACAAACGACGTCCGGCAGCCGAAGTCGACCCCCCATAACTCGGTCGCCCCGGGTTCCAGGAGATATTCGGTCCGATAGATTGGGTGCTCGGGCGGCAGGCGCTTGAGCTGCGCGTCCCCCGAGGCGTAAATTCGAGCGGCCAGGCCGCGAATGCCTTGGTCGAAGCCCGGCCCATTGCAATTCTTCACCGCGAAGATGAATCCCCCCTGATCGACGTACGCTCGTAACAGCTCTACGGCGGCATCCGAGAAGTTCGGATCGACGTCTCCGCTGATGTAAAGAATCGGAGCTTGCACGAGATCGCGTACGCCTCCTTGGGCCAAGACCTTCTCCAGCTCGACCTCCTGAAAAGTGAGCAGCTTCGGCCAATGCGGCAGGCCGCTCGTGTACTCTGTCAGGTTGCGAACGTCGTTGGGATGCAGGTTCCAATTGGGGAGTGCGTCGTCGTCGAGCCTTCGAGCCTCAGCCGCCCCCGTGTAACTCAATTTGTTGATGAGGACCGGGGCCAGTCCTTTCGAGAGAAATAACAGCGCAAAACTTGAAGCGACGACCGGATCGGTCTCGGCGGCCGTCGTTCCGGTGAAGCTGCCATCCTGCATCGCCTGCCGATCCACAAAATAAGCGGCGCCTTCCCGATACCAGTCGTGCGGCCCGAAGAATCGCCGCGCGGAGAGGCGTCCAGCACGTTCGACTCCGTAAAGAAAATACAGGGGCCACATTCCCCCTTGCTCGCCGGGATTGATACCGACGGCGAAATGCCGTCCAAGCCACTCGATACCCCGTCTCAGGGGTCGATTTGAA
Source organism: uncultured Planctomycetaceae bacterium (assembly GCA_963752185.1). Taxonomy (GTDB): domain Bacteria; phylum Planctomycetota; class Planctomycetia; order Planctomycetales; family Planctomycetaceae; genus DASPSM01. The sequence continues at coordinate 1,508,692 of CAVVXK010000002.1, forward strand.
TGCGGCGTTCGATTGCAGCATTTGGGAGTGCCGTCGGGATTGAGGTCGTCCTCGCCTGCGTCGAGCATCTGCTCGCAAATCTGGAGCGATCCGATTCCCGAGCAAGTCATGCTGCCCGTGCTCGGCTGCCCGATGTGATATCCCCAGCCGCCGTCGCGATTCTGCGTTTCGATGTAATGTGCCTCCGCCAACTCCCAAGTCTGGCGTTTGACGGCCACTTTTGCGACGGCGGCCTCGCGAAGGGCGAGCAGGGCGAACTGGGTGTTACTGTTATCTTCCGACCCCAGCCCGCGGCCGTAGTTCCACATCCCGATCCGCTCGCCGCGCAGGACCTGGAAGCTCTCGAGACGATGCGCCAGGCTTTGGATTCTCAAGCTGTCGCGTTCCGGCTGCCGGGCGGCCGCCAGAGCCATCAGCATGACGGAGCACTGATAGGTCTCAAATCCGCCTTCAGGCTCGCGGGCGTTCCTCAGAAATCGCAAACCATTGGCGACAACCGGGTGGTCGGGAGGCAGCCCCGAGCTCAACAAGGACAGCACGACGAGTCCGGTAACTCCGGTGTTCCCGTAGTAGCCGGCCGGTCCGGCTGTGCGGAATCCGAACGAACCATCGGCGTTCTGAATTGTGCCAAAGTATTTTTGGACGCGCTCGATACTCTCTTTGACGCGTGCCGACGAGAGATCCGGAGACGCGTCCGCTCCGCGGCTTTGTTGCCGGCGGTCGAGGCCACCCGAAAGGACCAGCGCGATAACGAGACAGACGACCCGAACACGGGCTTGCATGATCGCTCCTGCCAGCGCGGGATCTCCCGTTCCCGAGCCCTGCGATCGTATTTTAGCGCCCGGGCCTTTGAAACAGAAGGAGCTCAAACCGCGGACAAACCCCGTGGAATGCGATCGGCCAATTCTCGCTCATCCGGGGACGCGGGAGTGCGGCGGCTCCGCCGTTACTTGCCCTCCGCCGACTTGTTCTGCGGTTGTGGCTGCGACTCGCGATCCGCCAGGGCGATTTTGAGTTCGCCCACGCCGGATTCGAGAATCCGATCACCGGGCAAGAGCGGCTGTTTGGACAGCATTCCCATCTCGGCCTCTTCGGGTGTCAGCTCCTCGCCTTTGGCAAACGGCTTGCTGCGGACGAAGACCGTCTTGTCGAACCGATTGGTCAATTCGACCCGGCGAACGGTGTAATTCTGCTTTTCAGCGTCCGTCTGCACAAACACGATCGATTGTTGGCCGTCATCGATGACGGCATTGGTCGGCACTTCAACCACGTCCTTCGGCGGCGGAAGTTCGACGGTGGCGGAAGCGAATTGAGTGCCACGAATGCGTCCCTCCTTGTTGTCGAGATGGCCTTTCACGACCGCCGTATGCTGGTTCGGATCGATGATCAGACTGATGTCATCGATGAAGCCGTCAATGGGCGCGCTGCCGACAGTGGTCACCTTCCAGCGCCTTTGATTGGCGGGCAGCGCATCCAGCTTAGGCAAATCGTCTTCCGGACAATTGGCGGTGACCATCAATCGCGGTCCGAATCCGCCTGGTTCGAGCTTTGCGAGCTGGAAGAGATTGACCGTGTTGTCGACCACCGCTTCGTGGAGCGACACGTTTCGTTCGAGGATAATGCCATCGTCGGGCGCTTTGATCTCTACGCGGGCCCAGCGATCGAAATCGGCCTTGGTGTGTTGCTTGAGCCGCTTTCGCACGTCCTCAGGCCTGATCTTTTCGGCTTCGTCGCGAACGGCTTGGATCTCTTCTTCGGCGATGCCCCAAGTGCGCAGCGTATTGACGGCACGGTCGATCAGGCTGATATCGCCCGACACATTCTTGACATACTGCCAGAGATACACGGAGGGGACGGACTCGGATTTGGCCTCGGCGCCATTGAGAATCTGGGAATCGAGTTTGTACTGGAGAACGGCGTCGATCAGGTCGTTCTTTTTGTTGCCCACATCCACCGAATAAAAGGCAGCGAGCAAGTCGCCCTTGGTGACGCGGTCGCCGGATCGTAGCTCCCGCATCATTGTCTGACCGGACCCCGTGACCGACGGATCTTCCTTGATCTGCCCGATTTCGATGACTCGAGGCGAGGAGGGCGACGGTGCGAAAATCGCACGAATCCGCAGGATTCGCGTCGGGTCCAGCATCGTCGAACCCGGCATCGTCAAAGGACGCATCCAGGTCGGTTTGTGCGCAATCGCGATTTGGTCCACTCCCGCTCTACGAATGCCCAAAGCAACGCGCACGTCTTCGGGAACTTCGAGAGTATGTGGCGGTCCGGACGAGACCAGCGTCACTGCCGCTGTCGTCGAGGCATTGCCGCTGGCTCCCGCCTTTTCGGTCGCCGCGCTGACCGGCGTAAATCCGCGTGTTGCCGCCACGAGGCCGATGACGGCGATCAGAATCACCGCAACAATCAGGGTCCCTTTGAAATATCTCGATTGAACCACACGCATCGACGACTCCTTCACGGTTCGTTTCGGGCGAGCCGCGGCTTCATTCAAACTCGGCGGTACCGAGTCGGCATTCGTATTGACTTCCGCTGGAAATTCGGTCGTCGCAATTTCGGCGGTCGGGTCCGCCAGCGCCGCCCCGACGACCCGTCGTAAATCGGGCAGGTTGATCGATTTGCTGAGCAGACGCCCCGCCGCCCATCCGGGAAAGTTCGATTCACTGCCCGGGGACGCTGTCAGCAAAATGATCGGTAATCCGGGCAAGCGGGACCGAAGATCCTCCGCCAACTTCAACCCGGAACCATTTCGCAAAGAGGCGTCAAGCAGGATGAGTCGCGGCACCCAATCCTTGACGAGAGCAAGTGCGTCGTCAGCATTCAGCGCGTGTCGAACAACATGGCCATCTTGCGTCAGAATTCGGCCAAGCACTTCGCCGAGGACAGCATCGTCCTCCACCACCAGGATGGTCGCCGGGTCCAAGCCCGAACTCATGTTCTTTACTCAGCTCCAAGACGGAAGTTACGAATTCATAATCGGTTAGGCACAGAGGATTGAGCACTTGTAATGCCGCGAACTCCAGCCGTCGGATCGGCGCAACATAAGTCTTATTTACGCCTCAAGATGGGGCGGAAGTTCTCAGTATTAACCTCGTCCGAAAACGCTCCTCCGCCATTCACAATCTGGTCATTGTGACCAGTTGTTGTACAGACATTGGGTTTGGCGTCTTTTAGTGGGCCATATGACCGGCAGACGCTGGCGGCTCTCGATGTCCGTAAAAGCTGTATAGGACGGGCATTAAGTAACGCGTCAAGAACAGGGTCGAAATCATGCCGCCCACAACCACGATCGCAAGTGGACGCTGCGTTTGAGAGCCGATCTTTGTCGAAATGGCAGCCGGCAACAGCCCGAAGATGGCGGTCAACGCGGTCATCATGACAGGTCGCACTCTTTTTTCCGCACCTTGAAGAATGGCGGACTCAAGCGGCAGACCCTGGAAGCGCATCTGGTTGAAGTACGAAATCAGCAAAAGACCGTCCATGATGGCGACGCCGAAGATTGAGATGAAGCCGACCGCGGCTGAGATATTGAAATTCGTCCTCGTCAATAACAGCGCCCAGACGCCTCCCATGGAGAGGGCCAAGACGTTCGAGAAGACCATGATCGCGTCGAGCACGTTGTGAAATGCGATATACAGGAGGACAAGAATCAATCCGAGAGAGAGTGGAACGATGAGCAGCAAGCGCTGTTCGGCGTCCTGCATTTCTTCGAATTCACCGCTCCACACCGCGCGATAAGGCGATTCGAAGATTTCCTTGGTTTTGGCTTGGGCCTCGGCCACGGCGCCGGCCAGGTCGCGGTCCCGGACGCTGAACTTGATCGCGATCAATCGCTTTCCCTGCTCGCGATAAATTGTTGAGGCGCCATGCCTCTCGAATTGTCCGTCGGGATTTGGCGAACCGTCGTCTCCGACTGGCGAGACCAGATCGCGCAACCGCAATCGCGGCGTATTGCTCAGTTGATTATCGGTCCTGAACTGGGATCCGACCGTGGACGGCGTCGCCAAACCTGTGCCGATCGCGGTGGGGACGTTTCCAGGTCCGGAAGATTGGATCACGCTGTTGTTTCCGATATCGACCGGGATATCCAGAATGTCGGTCTCGCTGCTGCGGAGTTTTTTCGGCCATCGGACCGAAATGTCAAACCGACGCTCGCCCTCGATCATTTGCGAGAGAGCTTGCCCGCCCAGGGCGCTTTGGACGACGTTGTTGACGTCGGAAGTCTGCACACCCCATTTCTGACATTTCTTGGGATCGACTCGAAATTCCAGATGCGATTGACCGCGAATGTGGAAAATACCGACGTTTTCGATGCCGTGAATCTTCTGCAGAACGTTTTTCGTCTTTGTCGCCAAAACCTCCAATCGATCGAGATCGGGCCCGATGATTTTGACGGAGTTATCTCCCTTGATTCCGGAGAGGGCCTCCATCACGTTATCGCGGATGTTTTGCGAGAAGTTCCACGTGATCCCCGGCAGCTTGGCTTCCAACTCTTTGTCCATCGCGTCGACGATTTCGTCCTTCGTTCGTGGGCGCATGCTGCCGAAGAGAAATTTCCGCAGTCCGTACCAGCCCTCATCCTTGACGACTTTGGGCCATTCCTTTTCCGGCCGCAGCGGGACGAAATACTCGCTGTTGTAATAGCCGTCCGTATCGGTGGCGTCATCCGGACGGCCCAACTGATTGACAATCGATTCGACTTCGGGATACGTGGCCATCACCGCTCGAGCTTGCTTTGAGATTTCGGTATGGCGTTCGAGCGACGTATTCAGCGGAGCTGTGCCACGAATCCAAAGATTCCCCTCTTCGAGAGCGGGCATGAATTCCCGCCCGAGCCAGGGGAGCATCGCCAGTGTGCCGGCAAGCAACGTTCCCATTACGCCGACAGTCAGCCAGCGATGCTCGAGGCAAAATCGCAGGTTCCGAAGATAGCCCGTCTTCATCCATCGGACGAGCCAATTGTCGTCGCACGGCTGCAGGTTTTTGAACATCAATAAGCACAGGGCCGGCGCGACTGTCAGAGCCAACAGAAGCGCACCCCCCAGGGCGAAAGCATAGGTATCAGCCATCGGGCCGAAGATTTGCCCCTCTGGACCCTGCATGGTAAACAGTGGCACGAAAGCGCAGACCATGATCGCCGTCGTAAAAAATAGCGCTCGCTCAACTTCGCGCGACGCCTTGAGAATGCGCTCTTTGAGCGACAACTCCGCGTATTCGCCTGACGAAAGGTGGCGATAGATGTTTTCGACCATGATCACCGACGAGTCGACGATGATGCCGAAGTCGACCGCTCCGATCGAAAGCAGATTCGCCGATTTGCCCCGCAGGAAGAGGATCGTGAACGCGAATAACAAGGCCAGCGGGATATTGATCGCGACAATCAATGCGCTGCGGACGTTGCTCAGAAACATGAGCAGGATCACGGCCACCAGGACCATTCCGACGACCAGGTTTTCGCGAACTGTCTCGGTCGTCAGGCGCAGCAAATCGCTGCGGTCGTAATACGTCTCGATGCTGACACCCGGCAGCAAGCGGCCGGAGTCAGGATCGTTGAGCTCGGCCACTTTGGCCTTCACGTCCCTGAGCGCGGGAAGTGTTTCTTCGTTCTTGCGCATGAGCACGATCGACTCGACCTTGTCGGGCTCGTCATGACCGACTGCGGCGATGCTCAGCGGCGAACCGGAGGGACGTTCCTGGTCTGCCTTCCAATAACCGATCCGACCCAGCCGAGTTTGATGACTGACGACGACTCCCTTCTCTCCGATTTCGCTTTCGGAAGTGCGGCCTCCCTCGACGATGTCTTCCACGCGAATTGGTTGGTTGTTGACCGACGTGATGACGAGTGAGCGCATGTCACTGAGGCGACGGCGTTCTTCCGCCCGCAGGACGGCGGCAGCCGCGACCGGGCTCTTCATGCCCAGGACTTTGGTCACGGGATCCGCGGCGCCGCCAAACTGCCCGACACTGCGAACTGTCATGGCCACCTGACCCTGGTTGACGTAATCGCCGCCCACCGTCATGTTGCTGTTGGCAATCGCGGCTTGCAGTTGGGCCAATGTAATTCCGTATCGCCTCATCCGATCCGGGTCGGGATGAATTTCATAACGGCGTACGGTCCCTCCCCACCCGCACACATCGATGATGCGGGGAACGTTGCGGAATTCCCGCTCGAGCACCCAATCCTGCAGCGATTTGAGATCGTTGAGTGTGTAGACTTCGCCGCCGGCGGAATCTTTCGGCGTCTTCAACACGTAGCGGTAGATTTCCCCGGTGGGAGATTCCGGCGAGATTTGAGGCGTCACTCCCGTGGGGAGCGGCTGAGAAATTGTCGCGAGTCGATTGATGACTTCCTGCCGACCCGCCTCGTAGGTGAATTGACCGCCGTAGTTCCAACTCATTTTCAAGTCGCTTAAGCCATAAAGCGACTTGCTGCGAATCGACTTGAGGCCAGGCATTCCGGCGAACGTCACTTCGAGCGGCACCGTCACTTGTCGCTCGACCTCCTCCGCCGATGCCCCGGGGAATTGGGCGAAGACCTCAATGATCGCCGGAGCGGGATCGGGATACGCTTCGACATTGACATAGAGGAATGAGTATCCGCCGATGACCGACAGCGCAAGCGCCAGTAGAATGACAACGAGCGGATTATCGAGCGCCCATGCGATTAGATTGCGAACCACGAACCCTTCTCCCTCTTGGAGTTGTCAGTTGCGTTCGCACGGCTCCGGCGCGGCACGGTTACGGAGCACGCGATGCGCGAGGCAGGTCGGCGTTGCACCCTGAATCAATCGCCTTCAACCTTCCGTTGATAACACCGCGGTTCCGACTCGGCAGGACCGTTCGGTTGTGAGCCGATCACTCCGTCAACGATACGTCATCAACCGCTTTCCCCCGCAGCGAATCGCGGAACGGATTCGGCTCTCGGGTGGATTAAGCGAATTTCATCAGGTTGGACACGCTCGAGGCTGAGCATTTCGAATGCCGGCACGGGAGCGAGGCTCAACTCGACCGTAAGTCGAGACAAGCTGAAATGATAGAAGCGGCAGCGAACGGCTGCAATAGGCGCAACGCGACCGACGACCTAGCAAAAGCTGGCCACAGTGACCAAATGTTGTACAGTTCCACCCTGTCTAATGCGCCATATGACCTGCCGAGGCCGGGGGTTCGCGATGCCCGTAAAAGCTGTACAAGACGGGCATCAGGTAGCGAGTCAGAAACAGCGTTGTGATCATTCCGCCGACGACCACGATTGCCAGCGGCCGCTGCGTTTGAGAGCCGATCTTTGTCGAAAGCGCTGCAGGCAATAGTCCGAAGATGGCGGTCAAAGCCGTCATCATCACGGGGCGCACGCGCTTCTCAGCGCCGTGAATAATCGCCTCTTCAACCGGCAGGCCCTGCAGGCGCATCTGATTGAAATACGCCAGCAGCAACAGGCCATCCATGATCGCGACGCCGAAGATCGAGATGAAACCGACGGCGGCCGAGATGTTGAAATTGGTTCCCGTCAAAAGGAGGGCCCAGACGCCTCCGATCGACAAATCGAGCACGTTTGAGAAGACGATCACCGCGTCGAGCACGTTGCGGAACGCGATATACAGCAGGATCAGGATCATGGCCAAAGACGCAGGGACAATGAACATCAGACGGTGTTCGGCCTCCTGCATCTCTTCAAATTCGCCGCTCCAGACAGCTCGATAGGGAGCCTCAAAAAGCTGCTTGGTCTTTTCCTGACCCTCGGCGACTGCACCGGCGAGGTCGCGATCGCGGACGCTGAACTTGACCGCGATCAGCCGCTTGCCTTGCTCGCGGTAGATCGTCGAGGCGCCATGGCGTTCGTATTGGCCTTCGGGATCCGGTGAGCCATCATCGCCCACGGGCGACACCAGGTCGCGCAGTCGCAAGCGCGGCGTGCTGCTGATCGGGTTCGACGTGTTGGCCAATGATCCCACAATGGAAGGCGTCGCCTGACCCGTGCCGGTCGCCGTGGGAACGACACTGGGTCCCTGGCTCTGAACCACGGAGTTGTTGACGATATCCACCGGGATATCGAGGATATCCGTCTCGCTATTGCGGAGCCGTTTCGGCCAGCGCACCGAAATATCGAAGAGCTTCTCTCCCTCGACCATTTGCGAGAGGGCCTTCGCGCCCAATGCGCTTTGAACGACATTGTTGACGTCGGCTGTTTGCACCCCCCATTTCTGGCATTTGATCGGGTCGACGCGGAACTCGAGGTGCGATTGACCGCGGATGTGGAAGATCCCGACGTCGACGATGCCCGGAACTTGCTGAAGAGCGTTCTTCATCTTCGCGGCCAACGCCTCCAACCGGTCGAGATCCGGGCCGATGATTTTGACCGAATTGTCTCCCTTGATCCCCGAGAGCGCCTCCATCACGTTGTCACGGATATTCTGGGAGAAGTTCCAAGTGATGCCCGGCAGCTTGGCTTGAAGCTCGGTGTTCATCGCGTCGACGATTTCATCCTTCGTTCGCGCGCGCGGTACCGAAGATGAGCCTTCGCAATCCGAACCAGCCGTCGTCCTTCACCAGTTTGGGCCAGTCCTTCTCGGGCCGCAGTGGGACGAAATACTCGCTGTTGTAGTAGCCGTCGGTATCGGTCGCATCGTCAGGTCGGCCGAGCTGGTTGACGATCGACTCCACCTCCGGGTAGGTCGCCATGATCGCGCGGGCCTCGCGCGAAAGTTCCGTGTGCCGCTCCAGGGACGTATTCAAGGGGGCGGTGCCTCGAATCCACAAGTTGCCCTCTTCCAAGGCCGGCATGAATTCGCGGCCAAGCAGAGGCAGCAGCATGGCCGTGCCGATGGAAAGGGCCGCCATGATGCCAACCGTGACGTAGCGATAACGCAGGCAGAGCCGCAAGTTGCGCAGGTAGCGCCTTTTCATGGTGCGGACGAGCCAGTTGTCGGGTGACGGCTGCAGATTCTTGAAGAGCAAGAGGCACCCGACCGGCGCCATCGTGAGCGCGAGGATCAGCGCGCCGCACAGGGCGAAAGCGTATGTGTCGGCCATCGGGCCGAAAATCTGTCCTTCCGGCCCCTGCATCGTAAACAGCGGCACGAAGGCACAGACCATGATCGCCGTCGTGAAAAACAGGCCGCGCTCGACTTCGTGCGTGGCCTTGAGGATGCGTTCCTTCAAGGCAAGCTCGGCGAACTCGCCAGAACTGATGTGCCGATAGATGTTCTCCACCATGATGACCGACGAGTCGACGATGATTCCAAAGTCGACGGCGCCGATCGAGAGGAGGTTGGCCGACATGCCGCGCATATAGAGCACGGCGAAGGCGAAAAACAGCGCCAGTGGAACATTGATCGCCACGATGAGTGCGCTGCGAACATTGCTCAGAAACATCAGCAGCACGGCGGTGACGAGACCCATCCCCAGAAGCAGATTCTCGCGAACTGTTTCCGTCGTAATCGAAAGCAGCTCGCTTCGGTCGTAGTAGGTCTCAATCGTCACTCCGGGGAGCATCCGCCCCGTCGCGGGATCGTTGAGTTCCGCGACCTTGGCTTTGACATCCTTTAGCGCGGGGAGTGTATCTTCGTTCTTGCGCAAGAGAACGATGCATTCCACAACGTCCGGCTCGTCGTGCCCCACTTGCGAGATGCCGAGCGTGGAGCCGGGCTTTCGTTCCTCGTCGGCTTTCCAGTAGCCGATTCTTCCGAGTCTGGTCTGGTGGCTGACGATGATTCCCTTTTGGGGCGTTTCGCCGGGCGAGGCACGTCCGCCTTCGACCACGTCCTCGACGCGCACCGGCTGATTGTTCACCGAAGCGATCACCAGCGAACGCAGGTCGCGAACGCGGCGTTGTTCCTCGGCACGCAGCATCGCGGCGGCCGCGACGGGACTCTTCATCCCCAGCACCTTGGTGACCGGATCCGCGCCTCCTCCAAACAGCCCCACGCTACGGACCGTCATGGCCACCTGGCCCTGGTTCACGTAGTCGCCGCCAACGGTGGCGTTGCTGTTGGAGATCGCCGTTTGAAGCTGTGGGAGCGTAATTCCGTAACGGCGGAGCCGATCGGGATCGGGTTGAATTTCGTAGCGCCGAACCGTGCCGCCCCAACTGCAAACGTCGACGATGCGCGGCACCGCGCGAAATTCGCGCTCCATCACCCAGTCCTGCAGCGCTTTGAGATCGTTGAGGCTGTAAACCTCCCGGCCGCTCGAGTCTTTCGGGCTGTGAAGCACATAGCGATAGATTTCGCCCGTGGGTGACTCCGGTGAAATCTGCGGAGTCACCCCGTTGGGCAGCGGTTGCGAGATCGTCGCCAGCCGATTGATCACTTCCTGGCGGCCGGCCTCGTACGACCAGCGGCCCCCGTAGTTCCAATTCATTTTCAAATCGCTCAGCCCGTAGAGCGACTTGCTATGAATCGATTTCAGTCCGGGCATCCCGGCAAAAGTGACTTCGAGCGGAATGGTGACCTGCCGCTCGACTTCCTCGGCCGAGGCGCCGGGAAATTGCGCGAAGACTTCGACGATCGCCGGCGCCGGGTCGGGATAGGCTTCGACGTTCACATTCAGAAATGAGTAGATGCCGATGACCGCCACGGCGACGGAAAGCAAAACCACGACGAGCGGGTTATCCAACGCCCACTCGATGAGCCGGCGAACCATTAACTCTTCCCCCCGTGACCGCGCTTCACTGCCTGCTCAAACGCCAACAAAAGAGCCGCGGATCCTCGCTGAGAGAATCCGCGGCTCGGTTGCTCCGTCGCTGCGAACGTTCTGACGAATGTGCTTTAGTTCTTGAATGTCTGGCGGCGGTCGACGATTACGGTTTCAATGTTTCCTTCGCGGTAATTGACTTCAATTTTCAGTGTGCCGAAAAACTCGGGCTGGTCCCGTTCGATCTCCTCGATGTTCGCCTTCAAGAGCGCGAAGATTCGTTCGAGATCCCAGTTCGATTCATCCATTTTTTGCGTCGGCGAAGCGTTTTCAGTTGATTGCGGCAATTTTGAACTCTGGAATTCTTAGATTCCGTTGTCTCCCCTCGGTGCGGGAGAGCGGCAAGCCTCGGAATGCCAAGAGCCGCGGATGCTCAAGGGAGAATCCGCGGCTCGGTTGTTCCGTTTGCCGTTTCGGTAGTCGTCGCCGCTCGTGAACAAGAGCGCTTAATCTTTGAATGTCTGTCGACGATTGACGACGACAGTGTCGATCTCCCCTGCGCGAAAGTTGACTTCGATTTTGAGGGCGCCGAAGAAAGAAGGTTGCTCCTTTTTAATCTCTTCGACGTTTTCTCTCAGTAGCGAGACGATCCTGGCGGCGCTCCAAGCGGGCTGAACATCATCGTGTTTTGGCAAGGAAAGCTTTGGCGGCATGTCAGGATTTTGCGGACCGCCCTCAAGAGCGGTCTTCGCAACCCTCTCCCGCAAAGCATTTCGGATGCCGGATCGCGGCAGCGGGAAGCGATCATCCTGCAAGCCGATAAAAAGCCACGGCTTACGACTGTGCTTGCACGATCGGTTGTGCGTGAGACGCGTTCGCTCTGCAGCAAATGCTGGCCAGCGTGACCAATAATTGGACAGTGCGCACCGTCTTCATCGGCGCTCAAGTGCTTCGGGAAGCCTGCATGCGACGACTAGGCCGCGTCTGGCTCCGCGTCCTGCTCGTTGAATAAACCCCAGTCCAGTCTGAAACGAATCGTTAAATTATTGAAACATTGTCTCACATTATCGGATTGCAGCGAAGTTGCGACGCGCTCCGCAATTGAAGGTGACCCGCAACGAAACGCCGTTCGTGTAGACCTGGGCAATCGAGCCGAAAACGGACGCGTGACCGACGGTCCACAAACCCTCATCGAGCAAGTCTCGCTATTCGCCGGGATACCATTCGTCGAATTTCCAACCTTCAGCCGTTTTCTTGAACACGAATCCGTTTTCTTTGGGTTCTGCCCCCGCAGAGCATTCGACGCGGTCAGGTCCGTCCAAATGGCGCCAGTGGGTTTCGCACTCTTGCCAATACTTGCCCATACGCTCGAATTCATGCATGAGTTCCTGATTGCCGAAGCCCTCTTTGAGCGCCTCGAAACCTGCGCGAGTGGTGAGCTGGCGAATTCTCTTCTCGTCTCGCCCGGTCATTGCACCCAAAAGTTCTTTCCATGCCTGGCTCGCCTCGGCCACGCTTGGGTCCTTCGGGTCTCTGTAATCCAACACTCTGCCTGTCTTGGCGTCGATTTTGAGCTCCCGGACCTCTTGCTTGACTGAATGCTTCTCAGTTTGGCGTGCAACGGTGACGTGCCATGTCAACGCCTTTTGGGATGCAATATCGACTTTGCCCGACCAGCCTTCCCATTTCTTGACTTCCGCGATCGCGATCCTCCTCCACTCCGCGCTAGGCATCGCGTTCACCGTAGGCGCGGCGAACGGCTGCGGCCGCGGCGACTCGGTGGGGGCTAAAATGGGCGGTCCCAGGGAGACCCGCAAGCCGATCACAATCGCGATCAGCAGCGATCCCAACGCGCTGAACAGGGCGACCCCGTACCAGCCGCGCGGATCATCCCGAAGACGCCAGCCGGCGGATTTGGATTCAGGGTCGAATCGATCTTCGCGTTCGCTCATACCGTTTTCCTGGCGGCCGGCTTCCTCACTGCGGAACTTCGTACAGCCGCGTGGCACCGCGGCGGAATTCTCCGGTTGCCAGCAGTCGTCCATCGGGTGACAGGTCGAACGAGGCGCTGGCGTCGATCGTGAGCGCGGTTTGAAAACTTGGGATCCGCACGACCGTCAGTCGCCCCTCCGAGTGATAAGCCGCGAATCGCCTGTCGCGCGAAAAGACGCAGCCCCGCACGGGCGCACCGGCACCGAAACGGGCATGCGCCTGCGAGTGAATCAATTTCGCATGATCGTCGAAAAGCTCGAACAGACAAGCCGACTTTTGATCCGAGGCGAGGAGATACCTTCCATCCCCTGAGAGACCGACGGACGGAGTCAAAATGCAATCCGTGATCCCGTACTCGCGCCGCAGCTTGTTTGCCCCGCTCGGGCCTTTCTCAATTCTCCAGAGATCGATGTGGCCACTTCCGTCCCAATAGGCATATCGCGTCGTCTCTCCCAGTCTCGCCACCGATAGGCTCAGGTCCACCTCCGGAATCTCCGTCCAGCCGTCGGCTGCCTTCCAAAACACGACTGCCCGCGGAATTTCATACGGAAAAGCCGTCGGATGTTCCTCACTGAACAGCGACCATTCGACGACAAACAGATTGCCATGCGGATCGAAACAGAGGCACGTGCAGACCAATCCACATGCATTTTCGCTCTTCGGCTGCGGTTTTTCGCCGAGTTGTGCCAGGTACGGAAACACCTTCGCCCGGCTGGCATCGAACAGCGTCAGCCGCCGCTTGAGCGTCCACGTCGGCACATCCCAGATTTCGATATCGGGCCAGTTGTCGCGTGCAACGGCCAAGAGCGAACCGTCGAAGTTCCACGCACACCTCAAAGGACCACCTGGGAGTTTCTGCAACAGCCTGCCGTCCGCAACGCGAATGATGTCGGTCTCACCTCGAGCCTCCGCGACCGCCAGCGTCAGGCCATCGGGCGAAAACTTGAGATCGGAAATGTGCGCATCGCTGACTGGCATCTCGAGGACGGGTCGCGGGTTCATGAGCCCGAGCGAGTTGCCGAACGAATTGATCGCGCAAACAACGACCGTTCCGAGGATCGCCCAAATGATCGCGCCGCGAATCATGCGATGTCGCGCGGTCCAACCGGTGCAGAAGAACCACCCGATTGTCCCAACCACGACAACCATCCACGCGAAGACGGCGGCGTTCCAATTCGTGTCGAGAGAGCTGAACCGAATCTCGGGAACAAGCGCCAAGAGCGAAAGTCCACTCAGCACGAGAGCGCGGATCGGCAAACCGCCCGGCCCACCTGCGGGTGCTGTCGCATTCATGTCCGCCTCGGAAGACGAACGTTGGCGAATCGATTCGCGTTCAAGCCGCAACAGCAAGGACAAGGTCGCCGCCTGAACGGCAACCGCGACCAGCAACAGGGCCCAGTTGACCGGCTCCGGAGGCGGAAAGAGGAAGTGCATCGGCATTTCGCAGAGATGACGCGGATGGATCGTGGATTCATGCATGGGGAAGATTTAAGGTGTCAGGAACCAATTGTGCATTTGGTTCCTGACACCGTTCCTGACACCTTTTCCACGCCCAGGGCCTCGAATCCTGCCTGGGTGGTGAGCTGCCGAATTCTCTTTTCGTCTCGTCCTGCCATTGCCGCTAAAAGGTCCTTCCACGCTTGTGCCGGCTTGGCGACGTTTGGACTCGATTTCCAAGGCGGATTGCGCGGGTCAAAGTACTGTATGACCTTGCGGCCAGGTCCGGCGATCGCAACGGATCGCTCAGCCTTGCCTCGTACAGTCACATAATAGATGCCGCCTTCTTGGGAGACATTGCCCGCTGTACCGGACCAGCCTTCCCGCTTCTTGACTTCCTCAATCGCAATCGCACGCGCCTCTTCCGGAAGCAATAGCACCCGGGCAGGTCCGCCACCGGAGTCGGCTTCCGTGCGCCAACGAGGGTCGGGGGACGACTCGGTGATCGGCGCACGCGGCATGCGCAACCAATAGCTCGTGCTAATCAGGACCACAATTCCGATCAAGAAAGCGAGTCGAATTGCACTCCGGACGCTGCCTTGTTTATTGCTTGGCTTGACGTGGCCGTCTTGTTCGCTCATGCCGGCATCCTAGAGATCAAATTGCCGAACGCGCTCACTTGCCCTTCTCAGTTTCGCTCGAGGCACCACCGTTCCAACGACTCCAGCTGACTTGTCCTCAAGTCGCAGCCGCCCGAAATGACTCAGAAGGCAATGTTATCCGAGACCTCTCACTGCGGAATCCGATAGATTCCCACCGAGTGACCTCCCGCTGCCGCCAGCAACCTCCCGTTTGGTGACAACGCGATCAAAGCCCTCGCGTTGATTTCCAGAACGGGCCGCCCACTTGGAATTTCCACGACAGTCACCCAATCCTTCGACGCGAATGCCGCGACAGACCCGTTGGCGGCGACATCCGTCGTAGAAAGCATCGGAAAACGTTCGTGCCGCCATCCCAGGGGTTGGCAATCAATCATCGCAACGTGATCGTTAAACAATTTCAGAAGGAAGAACGCCCCGGTCGTACACGCCGCCAAATATTTCCCGTCGGCAGTCAGCGAGACGGACGTGTTTTCCGGGGCCAGTTCTGGAACGGGAAACTTTCGTCGAATCGCGCCCGGACCGGTTTTCGGCGTCTGAACGCTCCAGATTTCGACCTCGTACGACCCCGAACAGACAAGGCAAGTGGCATCGTCGACGCTGGCAAGAGCCAAGAAGTGGCTGTACTCGCTATTGCTTGTTGGAGGGATTTCACTCAGCGTGTCGTCTGACCTCCAAAAGACGGCCTGTCCCGGAAAGTCGTAGGGGAACGCATTGGCTGGCTGGGCCAGCCAGTAGTCGCTCATGGCGTGATAGTCCGATTGCTCGACGACGTAAAGATTCTCCCATCGGTCGAAGCAGAGGCTGAAGCAATTCAAGCCATAGTCTTGCTCGCTTCTCGGCCGCCCTTTTTTCGGATCGTAGAGCGAGAGGCGTTTCTGCATCGTCCAAGTCCGCGTATCCCAGAGTTCAATATCGGGCCAATTGCTGCGTGCAACTGCCAAACGTGACCCGTCGAAGTTCCAGGCACACCTCAGCGATCCGCCCGGGAGTTTGCGTACCAATGTGCCATCGGCGACAACGAAAATCCCGGTACCGCCTTCATACCGCGACACAGCGAGCAATAACCCGTCGGGAGAGAACTGGGGCACTCCCCAGTTCGCGGTCCCAATTGGAATCTCCATAATCGGTCGCGGGGTGGTCCAGTAGTGCCAAATCCCGAAGGCGGCGGCCGCGGCAAGAACGGTGTAAACAAGGTGTAATAATCGTTTTCGAGTGATCACGCGGCGACGATCGCCTGGCTCATCCTTTCGAAGTGGCCAGCCGGATCCGAGCTCGAAGTGGCCTTCCAGTTCGCTCATGGCGTCCCACGCGCTCAGGGCTTAAACACGATCACCTTGGAACAGAAAACGCTCTGGGCCCTAGCACCGCGACATTGCAGCGCGGCCCACGTTTTGATCTTGTTCCCAAGGTCTCCTTGGGAACACGCCTTCTCGAAGCTCTGCTTCGCGAGACGCAGCACCGTCAACGAAGACGGGAAGCAGAGTCCCGGCGCGCGGGATGCGTACCCAGGCAGAGCTTGGGTACGAGGGAAACGACTCATGCCGCCGCGATTGTCACCCGGCTCATCCTTCCGAAGCGGCCAGCGAGAATCCGAGGATGAAGTGCTCCAGCAATTCGCTCATGCCATTGTTCCACCGGCTCCGGGCTTCGACGCCATCACCATGGAACTTGAGACCTCGTCTTGCAACGTAATCGCCCAACATTGCGCCGCGGGCCGCCGCATGAAAGACGAGCGCACGATCGTGTTTCGTTTACAGAATTCGAGAAACTCGCTGGAGTCGATCAATCAAATCGGGACGCGCAAAGTGAAACTCCGAGAAATTGAAAAAATGGACCCAGCTCAAGGCTCCGATATTCGACGGTGCCGACGAATCTGCCGACGCCGGTCTCCCGGATACTCGCACGGGTGCGGAGCGATCAGAACCGACAATTCTGCCGACGCCGGTCGCTTCGACCAAAGCGGTCGGCACCAACAAACCTGCCAAGCGGAAATTGCCTGACCGAGCTTGGCGTGTCGGGCCAACGGAGACTCTCAGTGGGCGGGGCGATGACACACTTCCGGCACCGGTACGCTTCGTGAAGCAACCGGCGCCCGCAAAGTGGCTCGCGGATGCGCCGCCACCGTTGGCTTCAGGCGGGCGAATCAAGATTCGCTCGGGAAAGAGCTTCCGCGACCGCCGCCTTGAAAACACGGTGTCGGCCGGGTGAGTTCGATGTCACCAGATGCCCCGGAATTTCTTTCCTAGCCCGAGTCTAACAAGGTCGGCTCGAATCTCGATCAAAATTTTTTTCAGTTTGTTGCAACACATGAGCTGCGGGGAAGTTGCGACAAAAGATTTTTCGGGATCACTTTGCGTCGCAAAGTGATTCCCCGAGAGATCGACGGCGAAGATTCGGCGGGGCTTTCTTGGGTCTGCCATCAGGGCCGATCGACTTTTTGATCCGCCACGGGGGCGGATCGACTTTTTTGGGGTGGTCCCCAAAAAAGTCCCCTTGGTTTTCTCCGCCGCTCCGCCCTCTGCCCGGCCACTTGGCCCCTCACCCACGGCCCCTCTCCCGCAAGGGGCGAGGGGGGAAGGAGTTAGAACAGTCGGCCGCAATGCATGATTTCATTCCCTCGTCTTCGCCGCTTCGCCCTCGTCCGACTTTTTTGGCGTCTACCCAAAAAAAGTCCCCCTTTTTTAGCGCCCCAAAAAAGCCAAAAAAGTCCCCGGCGCGTGCACCTTGTCGGCCGGGGGCTTGGCAAATCGGTGGTGTTGTCGAGCCTGGCGGCTCTTAGTAATTGATGTCGACCCTGAGCAGAACGCCGTTCGTGTAGATTTCGGCAACTGAGCCGGAAGGAACCACGTGACCGACGTCCCACCAATGCTCGTTCTCGTAGCCGGCGAACACGCGAACGCCGGGGTACGACGGAGGCCGCCAGCCTAAGCCGATGTTGCCTTCGAGTTCCGGCACGGCCATGCCCTGCAGCTCATAGGTCGCTCCCGTGAGGAATTGTCCTGCGACCTTTGTCGTCGAAGTGGCATAGAAATCCTGATTGATGCGACCCAAGAGAATGGACCCGTCAACACGGCCCAACACCATCAAACCCCAATCGGTCAGACGGCGCTCGAGTTCCAACGAACCGTGCGGACCAATACCCCAAAAGTTGTTGGATATCCGTCGCTCAAAGACGCCGCTGCCCGCCTCAGCGGCGGCCAATGGCTCGGTGACGGTTGTGTCGAAAAAGTTGTCCGCACCCCTCAGGCCAAGACGCCACTTTGCCCACCAGGAGCAGATTGAGAGTTCGTTGCTCGCGTAATCGAGATCCGCGATGTTGATGTCGAGACGGCTGTGCACACTTCCGGGGGCGTCCGGGGCGGAGAACGGACCGGAAATTGTCGAGCTCCCCGTCGACCCTAGGAACCGGTACGCGAAAGCGATTTCCCCGAATCCCTCAGGCAGGCGATAGCCAACCTCGAGGCGGGGGGCGGCGGTCCAGTCGATGGTTCCACCGGGCAACTGCACCCGGGTGCTCTTTCCATCAACCGTCACCGCATTATGGGCGTCGTCCGTGATATGTGGGAGCATGATGCCGACCTCGACATCGGCAAACCATCCCGGTTGCGGCAGCACGGGCGGATCGGTTCGGGGATCGTGGTCGAAGTAAGGGCCCTGTGGGGCGTCGCACGAGAACGAGGCTGTGACCGGCGCATACAGCGATGCCGGCTGATCCGGGGTCTGTGGAAACCCGGGAAGAACCTCCGGATCACTCGGCATGACCGGTTTCAGCGGCGCGGCTTCCGAGGGGGCGAATGCCGCCAAGGGCGAGAGTGGGAGCGGCCCAGGCTGTTGAGCGTGGGCGCGTCCAGCCGGCAGGATCAATCCGCAGCAGATCGCAAAGCCCAGCCGAAGGGCGGCCCATTGGCAACGGCGAAGCAGTGCTAACCGGGCGTGGCTGGCCGGGGCGCTCTTGAGTGAACGCTCGGTGGACGCAACGCCAAGTCCGACGATTCTGAGGGCCGAGATCATGGTAAACCTCTTGACTGGCTCTGGTCTGGCTGTAGCCAACTGCGGTGTTCGTTCGACGACTGCGGTTACGCCTGGCTGCAGCGGCCAGGCTCACGTGCCCAATAAGTTACGGCTTCGCAAGTGGTGGTTGAATGACAAGGGGCGAGACGGTCACCGGAGTCGCCGCGGGCACACCGTACGGGATTGCCGGAGCGGCGGTGCTCGGAGCACTGAATGACGCTACCGTGTTCGAGCCCAACGGCGGTGCCTGCATGCTGGTCGAAGCCCCGGGCGCCGGCTGGACCAAAGGCACAACCGAAGCCGGCTGCGGACTGGCCAGCGCCACGCCTGGGTGGCAGCACGGCCAAGGCGCCAAGTGCTCGAGGTCCGGCAGCCCGGGTATGTCGCGCGGCTCGGCCAGCTGAAACAGATCGTCGGTTTGCAACAGATCGGCGACGCTGACGACCGACGTCCACAAGGTGCCCAGGACGCCGAGGTAGGTCGACACGCTGCCGGCCAAAGTCTGCTGCGCTCCGAACAGATCCGAGAACGCGACGCTTGAATCGATCTGTCGCCGGGCCAGTACTCCTCGGTACGCCCGCACCTGGTCGGGCAGAATGTGATGACGATAGAACTCCAACGCGTCGAGATTGGTTTTGTAACCGGTATAGGCCGTCGCCAGCAGATTCGTGAGGTTCATCTCGACACGGTGTGGCTCTTCGGTCGCGCGGATCAGCGCCGCCTCGGCAGTCATAATGCCGCCTTTGTTTTGGTCCCAGAGGGGAAACAACGGCAGCCCAATGGTTGCGGTGGGTACAAATTGCTTCGGCGGAACCGCAAACTCGTTGAGCAAGGCGATGTTGACATCGACGTCGGGAATGATGGCACTTTGTTGAAGCTTGAGTTGATAGCGTGCCTTGTCGAGCCCGTTGTGCGCCGTGAGGACGTCTGTGTGACCGTGTAGGACCCGGGCCAGCACCTTGTCGTAATCGTAATAGGGTATGACCCGGTCAATGCGCCCTTGAACCTGGCTCAGAGGCAATTGGCGCTGGTTGATCATCGAAATGAGCTGCTTCCAGGCGTAGATATAGGTTTCGGTCGCCTGTTTGTGCGCGAGGCGGGCCATGTAGGCCTGGCCTCGCAGGGCCATCGGTTCGTAGGGCGCGGCGAACGATCCGGCCACCGCCAGGTCGGCATGTAGTCGATAAATCTCGTCGGTCATGACGGCCAGGCCTCGATTAACGCGGACCGTCTCTTTGGCGACCAGGAGCGAGTAATAGGCATTTCGAACGCGCGTTGACAAATCGTTGCGAGCGCGGCGGAGCGCCAACTCGGCGTTTTTCAGGTCCATCTCGGACGACGCGGAGGCCAGTTTGAGCTTGCCGCCTGTCTTAATGAGCTGATCGATAAACGGGCCGTCGGTAGAGGGCACGCTGCCGTCGTTTGACGGTGTAAATTCCCAACCGACGGTCGGATTCGGATAGGCCCGCGCTGAAATGAGATTGCCACGTGCGGCCTCGACGTCGGAGGCTGCCTGGCGCAAGTCGGGACTGTTCGCCGTCGCAATCGCTTGCAGGTCACTCAACGTGTAAGGACGCCCATCGGGGCCGGGGAGCGCCGTCGGATTCCGCCGGCAAGGGGGGAAGCGGCGGGAACAACTGTGCGATGGCTTGCTGCCGGGCGTCCTGACCTTCTGGAAGCTGGTAACCGCGCGCTTCGGAACCGGGGACTTCCGGCGGCACCTTCGGTTCGAATTTGGCCTTTTCGGGTGGGGCGAGCGTCGTCTCCGCCATGTAGGCCGTGGTTTCGACGTCGGTCGGCGCCGTCATCCGACCTTCGTATGGCTTAGTGCCCGTGGCCGCAGGCGCCTGCGGCGGCACTGTCGACGGTGTGGACGACTCCGCAACTTCGGGGGGAGCCTGGTCATAAGGGTGACCGACTAGCTGGCCGACGGTTGCATCCGTGTGCTCTCGGGCGTGATAGAGACAACCGCTGACGACCAACAAGCCCAAGCAAGCCAGCAGAACTCGAATTGACATGAGTCCACCCCTGCAGGAGAGACGCCAAGGTCCTTGCACAACCTTCCGCTTCTCAGCGCATTCCCTCAAACTGGGTCGACCGTCCGTGCCGGTCCTAACGATGCTGCTGAATGTGCGGACTGCGACAAGACTATTGCCTGTAGGGATCGTCCGGTTGTATGGGAAGTGATGAGAATTCGGGTTAGGAGGCCCTAAAGGCGCACCAAATTATCCGAATCTTGGCGAGCTTCGGGCAATTCGCCCGACTTTGTCTCAAGTGCAGATCACCGTGCTGCACAAAATCAGTTCACGGTGACCAAACGGTGGAAAATGGGACGCGCGCGACTCAATCCGCTGGCAGCTCATTGCGGGCAGGAATCGCGGCAAAAGTCGTTGGTTTCTACTCGCTCGGATGCGAGTCGGGCAGAAGCTGCTTTTCGATTGCCAATCCGAGGCTTCTCAACTTGCCGCGCAATGTCGTCCGGGAAATTCCGAGATGCTCGCTCGCTTGGACCTGGTTCCCTTTTGCGTACTTGAGCACGGTTTCCACGACGACCCGATCCACCGCTGCGGTCACTTTTTCGTAAATGTCCGGCTGATTTGCCAGGAGTAAGCGGGTGACGAACTCGGCAACTTCGAGTCGGCTCCCCTCACCTGAAAGTGTGGAACCGCGCGGCGGAGAAGTTCCGCGCAATTGCGGCGGTAGACATTCGCAGCTAATCACCTCACCGACCGATTGCACGTAAGCATACTTGATCGCGCTTTGCAATTCGCGCACGTTTCCAGGCCAAGAATGCTTTTCGAGAACGAGCATGGCATCGGGCGCGATCGAAGTGACGTGCTTGCCGAGAGAGGCGTTGAGCTGTCCCAGGAAATGGTTGATTAACAGAGGCAGATCTTCGCGCCGCTTTCTGAGCGGCGGCAGAAAAATCGTAAAGACTTTGAGACGATACAACAGATCGTGGCGAAAGAGCCCGGCGGCGACCCTTTCGTCGAGATCCTGATTGGTCGCGGCGATGATGCGGACGTCGGTCCGGATCGTCTCGTCTCCGCCAACACGCTCGAATTGCTGCTCTTGCAAAAGACGCAACAGCTTGGGCTGAGTCGCCAGCGTCATGTCGCCGATCTCATCCAGGAAGAAGGTTCCTTTATCGGCCTGCTCGAATTTACCGATACGCCGGCGATCGGCGCCGGTAAAAGCGCCCTTTTCGTGCCCGAACAGCTCACTTTCCAGGAGACCTTCCGGGATTGCGGCGCAGTTGATCGCCAGGAATGGACCGTGCTTACGCGCGCTGTGCTGATAGATCGCGCGGGCGACCAATTCTTTTCCGGTACCACTTTCGCCGAGAATGAGGACGGGCACGTCAAGCGGCGCGACACGTCCAATCGCCTTATAAACATCCTGCATGCCGGGCGTCTGACCGATAATGCGGTCGACCGTTTCATCATTCGGCAGTTCGTCCTCGTTAAACACGGCGGGCACGTGCCGTACGCGGCTGAGTTCAATGGCCTTATTCACCAACTCGCGAAGTTGTCGGAAATCGACCGGCTTAAGCAGATAATCGAACGCACCCCGTTTCATGGCTTCGATTGCCGTCTCGGTCGTTGAGAAGGCCGTAATGATGATCACGGGTAGACGGGGGTCGATTCGCCGAATCTCGTCGAACGCATCAAGACCCGACATGTCCGGCAGTCGAACATCGAGAATGACGGCGTCCGGAGGCTGCGCCTTGACCGCGTCGATTCCTTGACGCGCTGTTGCGGCCGTCGTCACCTCGAGCGATTCCGACTGCAGGCTCTTTACCAGCGAGTACTGCAGGTTCGGCTCGTCATCAATGACCAACAGGCGAGGCATCATCTGTCCTAAGCGGGCCTTCGACGGAAAGTACGCTGGCCGTGAAAGTGATTGAGAAGCAGGCGGCCACGGAGTCATTATTGCCTTTCGTATCGTATCTGCGTTGCAGCGAAGGAATCCAATCAAACGATCATTTGGTGGCGAATTCCCGGCATTCCCCTTCGCGAATCTGCAAAACTTCGGGCCCGGCAGTCATGCCAATTCCGCGAAATTGACTTCCCTGACAATCAGGTCGTCGATTCAGTACGTGCTCGCTCACGAAACGTGACTTAGTGCGCCATGCTGCCGCCGCCGGCCGGTGGCTCGCGATGTCCGTAGAAACTGTAGAGCACGGGCATCAAATAGCGGTCGACAAAGAGGGTGAGTGTCATGCCGCCCACGACCACGATTGCGAGCGGCTTTTGCGTCTGAGAGCCGATCTTGGTCGACAAGGCCGCCGGTAGCAGACCGAGGATCGCGGTCATCGCCGTAATCATGACGGGCCTGACCCGCTTACCCGCTCCCTGGACGATTGCCTCGCGGAGTGGAAGCCCCTGCGAGCGCAGCGCATTGAAGTAGGAAATCATCAGCAAACCTTCCATGATGGCAATTCCGAAGAGCGAGACGAATCCGACCGCCGCCGACACGCTGAAATTGGTCCCCGTCAAGTACAGGGCCCAAATGCCGCCGACGCCGACGTCGAAGACGTTTGTAAAGACGACAATCGCGTCCAAGAACGACTTGAATGCCGAGTAGAGCAGGATGAAGATCAATCCCAACGAGATCGGGATGATGAACAACATTCGCGTCTCTGCGTCCTGCATTTGCTCAAATTCGCCGCTCCAAACGGCGTAATAGGGCGATTCGAGAAGCTGCTTGGTGCGTTCTTGGGCCTCGCTGACGGCCCCGCCCAGGTCGCGATCGCGGACGCCGAATTTGATGGCAATCAATCGTTTGCCCTGCTCGCGATAGATCGTCGAGGCGCCATGCTGTTCGTACTGCCCTTCCGGATCGGCCGAGCCGTCTTCACCGACTGGTGAGACGAGATCCCGCAGCCGCAGCCTCGGGGCATTGCTGCTGATCTGATTTGTCGTGTCTGCGCGAGTGCCAACGACTGACGGGGAAGCCACGCTATAACCGCTTGCGCTCGGCACGAATCCCGGCCCTTGGTTGAGCACGACCGAGTTGTTCACGATATCGACCGGAATGTCGAGAATGTCCGCCTCGCTGCTGCGGAGGTGCTTCGGCCAGCGAACGGCGATGTCGAACAGCTTTTCGCCTTCGACCATGCTGGAAAGGGCCCGCGCTCCGAGGGCACTCGTGACGACGTTGTTGACGTCGGCCGTCATCACGCCCCAGCGCTGGCACTTCACGGGATCAACGCGGAACTCGAGGTGCGACTGACCGCGCACGTGGAAGATGCCGACGTCGACGATTCCGCGCACCTGGTGCAGGGCCTCGGCAGTTTTGGTTGCCAGCGCCTCCAACTTGTCGATATCCGGCCCGAAGATCTTCACGGAGTTATCGCCTTTGACTCCAGAAAGCGCCTCCATCACGTTGTCGCGGATGTTCTGCGAGAAATTCCAGAAAATGCCCGGCAGCTTCCGTTCGAGTTCGGCGTCCATCTCTTTGACGACCTCATCCTTGGTGCGGGCTCGCATGGAACCGAAAACCCACCGCCGCCAGCCGGTCTGCGTCACGATTTTCGGCCAATCCCTTTCGCGCCGTAAGGGGACGAAGTATTCGCTGTTTTCGTATCCCGACGTGTCGGTCGCGTCGTCGGGCCGGCCCAGCTGATTGACGACCGACTCCACTTCCGGATACGTGGCAATGATGGCACGCGCTTTTGCGGACGTCTGCGCCTGGCGCTCGAGTGAAATGTTCAAGGGAGCCGTGCCGCGAATCCACAGATTGCCCTCTTCAAGGGCCGGCATGAACTCGCGTCCCAGGCCAGGGATCAGGGAGATTGTTCCCCCGATCATCGCGCACATCAGGATGACGGTCACATAGGGATGGTTGAGACAGACGTTGAGCTGCCAGATATAGCGCGCCTTCAAGAACCGCACGAGCCAGTTCTCATGGACCGGCTGGAAGTTCTTGAACAGCAACATGGTCAAGACGGGCGTCAAAGTCAGGGCGAGCACCAGGGCGCCGCCCAGAGCGAAGGCATACGTTTGGGCCATGGGGCTGAAGAGCTGGCCTTCCGGCCCCTGCATGGTAAAGAGCGGAACGAAAGCGCAGACCATGATCAACGTCGAGAACAACAGGGCTCGGTCGATCTCCTTGACGAACCGCAGAATACGCTCCTTGAGCGGCAAGCTCGGGATAATTGCCCGCCGCCAGATTCCGATAGATGTTCTCGACCATGATGACCGACGAGTCGACGATGATGCCGAAATCGACCGCCCCGATCGAAAGCAGGTTCGCGGATTTGCCCCGCACGTAAAGCACCGTGAAGGCGAACAACAATGCCAGCGGAATGTTGATGGCCACGATGACCGCCGTGCGGATATTGTTGACGAACATGAACAGCACGGCGACCACGAGCCCGATCGCCCATGAGCAGGTTTTCGGTCACTGTGTCGGTCGTGATATTGAGGAGCTCCGTACGGTCGTAGTACGGCTCGATCTTGGTTCCGGGCAGCATCCGGCCGCGCTCCGAATCGTTCAGCTCATTCACCTTGGCTTTGACGTCCTTGAGCGCGGGCAAAGTCTCCTCGTTCTTGCGCAAAAGAACGATGCATTCGACGACGTCCGGTTCGTCGTGCCCGATCTTCGGGTCGGCGATCGTCTGAGTGGACCCCGACGGCCGTTCCTTGTCCGGCTTCCAATATCCGACTCGGCCCAGGCGCGTCTGATGGCTGACGACGACGCCGCGTTCGCCAAGCTCGCCTTCCGATGTCCGGCCGCCTTCGACCACGTCTTCGACACGCACCGGCTGGTTGTTGACCGAGGCAATCACGAGCGAGCGGATGTCGCGAATCCGTCGCTGTTCCTCCGCGCGAAGGATGGTGGCGGCCGTCACCGGGTTCTTCATGCCCAGCACTTTCTTCACCGGATCGGCGCCGCCTCCGAAGAGGCCGACGCTGCGGACGGTCATGGCCACTTCGCCTTGGTTCACATAGTCGCCGCCGACAGTCGCATTGCTGTTTTGCAGGGCGTTCTGCAGCTGCATCAGGGTGACGCCCTATCGCCGCAAGCGGTCCGGATCGGGCTGAACCTCGTAACGGCGGACAGTGCCGCCGAAGCTGGCCACGTCGACAATCCGCTGAACGGTGCGAAATTCTCGCTCGAGCACCCAGTCCTGCATGGGCCTTGATGTCATTGAGCGTGTAGATTTCCTTGCCGCTGGCGTCCTTCGGGTTCTTGATCACATAGCGATAGATCTCGCCCGTAGGAGATTCCGGTGAGATCTGCGGCGTGACATTCGCCGGAAGCGGCTGCGAGATCGTGGCCATGCGGTTGATCACTTCCTGCCGGCCGGCCTCGTACGTCCATTGATTGCCGTAGTTCCAGTTGATCTTGAGATCGCACAGCCCGAACAGCGATTTGCTGTGGATCGATTTGAGCCCCGGCATGCCCGCAAACGTGACTTCAAGCGGAACGGTGACTTGTCGTTCAATCTCCTCCGCGGAAGCTCCCGGCATCTGCGCGAAGACTTCAACGATGGCCGGGGCGGGGTCGGGATACGCTTCAACGTTGACGTTGAGGAACGAATAGATGCCGATCACCGCCAGGGCGACCGCCAACATAACGACCACGAGCGGGTTGTCGAGCGCCCACTCGATCAGCTTGCGAAGCATGATTCACTCTCCGGGACAGGCGCGATCGAATGTGGCTGCCCTGTTTCAATCCGATAAAGAAAGCCGCAGATCCTCTTGGCGAGAATCTGCGGCTCGGTTGTTCCGTTACCGCGTCTCAGATTCGATCTTTGCCAGTTTTTGTGGGTGAATATCGGTGACGGGGATCAGGTCACGGTTTACTGTCAGTTTGGTGCCGTGGTTGCGACTCTCGATCAAGGAGCGCCGCTTTCAGCTCGCCTACGCCCGTCGCCAACAGACGTTCGCCAGGTACCAGCGGTTGCCGGGGGAGCATGCCGAATTCCGCTTCTGCCGCGGTGATCTCCTCGCTGCGATCAAACGGCGTGCTCCGCGCAAAAACACGGTTTTCAAAGCGGCGAGTGAGCTGCACGCGCCGCATCGTGTACTCGTGCTTCCGGGCGTCGCTTTCGACGAAAACGATGCTCTGCTGGCCATCGTCGATGACCGCGCTAATCGGGATCTCGACGACGCCTTTGGGCGGCGGTAGTTCAACGATCGCCCGGACGAATTGACCACCGCGCAATTTGTCACCCTGATTGTTGATGTAGCCCTTCACGACGGCCGTATGCTGGTTCGGATCGATGATGTAGCCGATGTCGTCGATGTAGCCCGGGATCGGATCGCTTCCGACCGTCCGCACGGTCCAGCGAATCGCGTCGCCCGAGGATTCCCGAAGCGCTTCGAGGTCGGGCAAGTCGTCCTCGGGAACATTCGTGGCGACGAACAGTTTGTCGACGTCGGCGATCTGGAACAGGTTCGTGGTGTTGTCGACGACGATCTCATGCAAGGCCAGATTGCGCTCGATCATGACTCCGCTGGCTGGCGCCCGCATTTCGACGCGCGGCCACAGCTCGTCTTTTGCCTTGTCGTGCTTTCCGCCTCTGCGTTTAACGTTTTCCGCCTCATCGCGAACTGCTTGAATGTCCTCCTCAGGAATGCCCCAGGTCTGCAGCATGCTGACGGCCCGATTGACGGTGTTGCGGTCACCCTGCACGTTGCGCTCGGCATTCCAAAGAAATACGGATGGAACGGATTCGATTTTGGACTTTGCGGAATTGAGGATTTCCTCATCGAGCTTGAGCTGATAGATGGCATCGATGAGGTCGTTTTTCTTGTTGCCGACGTCGACGCTGTAAAAGACGGCCAGCAAATCACCTTTGGCGACCCGGTCGCCGGAGCGCAGCTCGCGAAAGGAAGTGTGCAGACTGGAGCTTCGCCGGGGATCTTGAGCCAACTGGCCGATCTGCACCACCTCGGCCGAGGACGGAGACGGAGCGAAACGAGCTCGAATCCGAAAGATTCGAGTCGGATCGAGGGCAGTCGAACCGGGCATCACGAGCGGTCGAGTGCTAGTCGGCTTGCGGGCAACTGCAATCGAGTCGTGATTATCGTTCCGGATGCCGAGGGCCTGGCGCACATCATCCGGGACAAACAACGTGTGCGGTTTTCCGTCAACAAGCTCGATCGAAAGAGTGGGCTTCGTCTCGTCGGCCGCCACAGTTTCGACGGCGGCAGTGGACCAAGGCAACCGCACGGCGCCGGTCAGCGTACCAACCGCGGCGGCCGCCAGGACGACAAATACGATAGCACCAAGCAACTTGGCGGCTTTGTGCTGAAACAGACGCATGAGGGCTCCTTAGCGGCTTACCTTTGATACAAGTTGTCTTGCTAGTGCCGGGACTGGCTTGGGTGAGAATTTAAAGCGTGGCGGCTTTCGACTGACAGTACCCTTGGAAAGCTCGGCTTCGACCGTCTGTCTCAAGTCGCTCAAATTGATCGATTTCGTAACAAAGCTGCTTATCGAAACTGGAAAACTCCACCTTTGCTGCGGAAAAGCGGCGAGCACGATGAGCGGCAGATTCGGAGAAGACGTGCGGATCGCCGCAGCCAGCTCGAGCGCCGCCCCGTCGCGGCGACACATATCGAGCAAAACAAGTTGGGGCCACTCATGTTCAACCAATCTCAACGCGATACTCGTGCTCGAAACGGAAACGGCGCAGCGACCTGATCGCGTCAATACCTTCGCCAGAACTTCGCCGAGTATGGCGTCGTCCTCGACGACTAAGATGGTCGCATCGCAAAAATGCATGTGGAGAGCGCTTGGGAGTGAATTGGCATTCACCAATTCGCAACAAACCGGCGGAAAGCATTTGCGATGCCAAGGCAACAGCAGTCGGAAGCCGTCTATACGCAACTTCAACGGCGGCAGCAGGATGCGAGAGAGCTCTCTAAACGGGTTGTCATCTTCGCAACCGAAGTCTCTAGCCAGAAAGACCAGGATCTACTCATTGCTAGAGAGTCTGGCCAGCGCGATCAAAAACTGCACAGAGAGTGCGCAGCTTGAATTTCGGCCTCGATTTCATCGGGCCGACGCGACGAGCGCGATTTCCTTTTCGACCGGCGACGCGATCAGAGGGAGCCAAACCGTAAAGGCAGCTCCTCCCGTCGGACGATTCTCAGCTTTGATTTCACCACCGTGCGATTCGACGATTCGTTTGCAGATCGACAGACCGAGCCCGATTCCGGACGGCTTCGTTCCTACAAACGGCTCAAAAATCTTCGTTCCCAGTTCGGCGGGTAATCCAGGCCCGGTATCGCAAACGCGGAGCGTCAGTCCTGATCGCCCAGAGCCGTTCCGCGAATCCTCGTCGGTCATTTCAATTTCCAGCCAGACCGAACCGCTATGCGGCACGGCATCGAGCCACGTTGAGAACCAGATTCAGCAGGACTTGGCGAATCTGGCCCATATCCGCCTGAATGGGCAAAACTCGATCGTTTGACGGATCGCACCTAAGCTGGACCCCTTGTCGTTGCGCTCGCACCGAAACCAGGTCGAGAGTCTGAGCGATCAAATTTCGCAAGTCGAAGGTGCGCCGTTCCATCTCGGGTGGGCGGGCGAAATCAAGAAATGTTTCCGTGGATCGCTCGAGCCGCGTGATCTCCTCGTCGAGCACGGTGAGATCGCGGCCCGCCAGCACGGGCGGCATTTCCTCCGCCGCGGCCTGCACGAGGATCTTCATGGCCATCAGCGGATTGCGTAACTCGTGCGCAATCCCGGCCGCCATTTGACCTACTGCGGCAAGTTGTTCGGCTCGGAGCGCCTCGCGGCGGCTCTCCTCCAATCGCTCGAGAACGGCGCCGATCTGTTCGGCAATTTTATGGAGGACGATTTCGATCTCATCCAACCCGGCCCGGGACGAAAACGTGATCGGCCCCACGATTTCATTCAACTTGCCGGCCGCATCCTGAATGGGAAGGCTCAAACGAATGATGGCCCGGCTATAGCCGCGCAATGCCGAATCCGGCCACGAGGCCCGAGAGAGGGCCGCAAATACCCAAGAGCAGGAAACCGCGAACAACCCACCCGGCCATCTTCTCGTTGACATCGTTTGAGCCAACGATGTCCTCCTCATTGGCGGCGAGGTACTGCTGAGCTGGCTTCAGGACTTTCGTCGCCAAAATGTCGCTCAAGAGTGCCCGCACTTTCGACGTCAGTTCGTCGTGCGGCGGTTTTGTGTCGATCAGCCCTTTCAACTCCTCAAAAAAGCGATCGTATCCCTGCCTCAACGCTTCGACCGAGTTGCGTTCGCGCGGAGTTACGGCCGCTTGATCTGCCTTGCGCAGCCAGAAATCTAATGAGGACTTCCGCTTGAGGACTTCTTGCAATTGCCTCGAGTCTTTATCCCCACTCAAGAACTGGTTCAGATCCGTGCGGATATCGCGAATGCCGATCGCCAGGTTCCAGCCGGACCGGACCCCCTCAACGTCGAGCGACAGCGCGGTGGAGGCACTCTTCTGGTCGGTGTGCACTTTCCAGGCGGCCACGACGCCGATAATCAGCGGCAGCATACTAATCCCGAGAACGGGGGCCACGATCCGCAGAAACACGTTCGGTTTCATGTTTAAACCGCCTCATCAAGCGCCTGACTCAATCATAGGGGAGAACAACCGATCGATGAAGCCGAAAGGTCGAGTCGCGGTGCGGGCGGCCTGCGAAAAGAGATTCGCCACGCTCATTCCAAAGCGGGCGGCGGCACGTACGGACTATCGGGCACCGACATGCTCGGCGGACCGGTCGGAGGCGTCGCAAAGCGCGGCGCATAGGCCACGGCCACGTTGATTCCCAGCGCCAAGAGGCACAGGACCACTCCGCCAACCGACCATCGCATGCTGCCGCGGCTTGTCGCACCGGCGACCAGACAACCGGCAAGTCCGGCGAAGAGACCTACGACGCTGATCGGCGCTCCGAGGATCGGCAAGAAGAAAAGCAGGAATCCGATCATTCCCAAAACGAATGACGACACGCCGAACGCCAATCGGGGAGATTCCAATTCGTGCGCGTTTTCCACGGCGTCCTCGCTTAGTGTCCGGGCATGTAGGGCAGCAGCGACCGCGTTGTGATGTCCGCCAGCGTCAGCGAGAACAAAATCACGATGAAGAAAATGGAGACGGCAATCACGCACCAGGTGATCCGCGGACTGCGAATCGCATGCATGAAGAACAGCACCACTAATGAGGCTTTAAGCGCCCCCACCAGCATTCCCGAAGCGACATGCCAGGCGCCCGGCAGCGGCAAGAAGGAAAAGGCGACGGTTGCAAACGTCAATACGACGAGCGCGATCAGCACGGCGACATAGGATTTCACCGATTGTTCGGGAGCCATGATTCAACCGCCGGTGAGATGATGAGTGCCCAGCAAGTACAGCGTCGGGAGCAGGAAGATCCAGACCAAATCGACAAAGTGCCAATACAGACCGGTCACATCGATCGGAGTGTAATATTTGGCCGAATAGTGCCCGCGGGCGGTGAGGACGGCCATGATCAACACGACAACGATGCCGATCGTCACGTGCAGCGCGTGAAAGCCGGTCATGGTCCAATACAAGACGAGAAAGATCTGCACGAAGCCGACCTGTTCCTCGGAGAGACCTTCGCCGCCGGCGCTCTTCGGCGCCATCCACTCCTGCGTGTTGAACTTCCATCCAGGAATCAGATTCTCGACATAGTCGATGTAGTATTCGACCCCCTTTAAACACAAAAACAAAACGCCCAAGAGGGCCGTTCCCACTAAGAGTCGAACCACCCGGCGTCGATCGCCGTGTCCGGCGTAATGGACGGCCAGCACCATCAGCAGGCTGCTGACCAAGAGCACGAGCGTGTTGATGCCGCCGATCATCCAGTTGAGGTGCACGCTGGCCGCCTCGACGGCCTCGGGCGATTTCGCCCGATAGACGTAGACGGAAATAAACAACGTGCCGAAGAACATCACCTCCGTCGCCAGAAAGACCCACATTCCGAACGCGGCGGCTTCGTGCTGCTGTTCGAGCGAGGCGTATTGCTCCTCGAGCTGCTCCCGCTGCAGGAACGTGTGGTCAAACAGACGTTCCTGCTCCTCGGGAGTGAAGAGGGCGTCCTTAAGGCTCATTCTGGGCCTTTCCCGTGTGATATTCGTAGGGTCCCCGAACGATCACCGGCGTCGAAGGCGAAATTGTCCCGCGGCGGCGGCGACGGTGTTTGCCATTCGAGCCCGGTTGCGTGCCACGGATTGCTCTCGGCCCGCTTGCCATACCTCAGCGAATACAGCAAATAGCACAGCGGCAGGACATAACCGACGGCAAGAATCGAGGCGCCGGCCGAGGAAAGCACGTTCCACACTTGGAACTCGGGCACGTAGCTGATGGTAGCGCCGCGGCATTCCGTTGTAGCCCACCACGAACTGCGGCACGAACGTCAGAAAGAAACCGACGAAAATGATCAAAGCGGCCAGGCGCGACCACCACTGCGAATAGAGCCGCCCCGTGATTTTGGGCCACCAATAGTGCAGTCCGCCCATGTAGGCCATCACCATCCCGCCGACCATGATGAAATGGAAGTGGGCGATCACGAAATACGTGTCGTGCACATGGATGTCCAACCCCAGCGTCGCCAAAAACAGTCCGGTGAGGCCGCCGACGGTGAAGAGACACACGAAGCCGAGACAAAACAGCATCGGTGTCTCGAAGGCGATCGATCCCTTGTACAACGTGGCCGTCCAATTGAAGACTTTGATCGCCGACGGAACGGCCACCAGGAAACTGAGGCTCGAAAACAGCAGGGCCGCGTAGAGCGAGATACCGGCGACGAACATGTGGTGGGCCCAGACGAGGAAGGCGAGAAAGGCAATCGCCATCGACTGGAATAGGCCACGAACGTGTAGCCGTACAAGCTCTTGCGGGCGAAGCAGGGGATGACTTCGCTGACGATGCCCATGCCTGGCAGGATCATGATGTAGACGGCCGGATGCGAGTAAAACCAGAACAAATGCTGAAAGAGCAGGGGATCGCCGCCAAGAGCGGGATCGAAGACGCCGATGTGAAACAGCCGCTCCAGGATGACGAGAATCAAAGCCATCGCCAGCACGGGCACCGCGAGTAAGAAAATGCAGCTCGTCGCATAAATCGTCCACACGAAGATGGGCAGGCGGAACCAGGTCATGCCCGGCGCCCGCATCCAGTGGACGGTGACCACGAAATTGAGTCCGGTGAAGAGCGACGAGAACCCGGCGAGCACGAGGCCGATCAGGGTGAGGACCACGTTGTAGTGCGTCGATTGCGAGCTATAAGGCGTGTAAAACGTCCAGCCCGTGTCGACCCCTCCGTCAGCATGGCGTACAGGGTCCAGACCGCACCGGCGATGTACAGGTACCAGCTCAAAAGATTGATCCGTGGAAAAGCCAGGTCCTTGGCGCCGATCATCAGCGGCAAGACAGAAATTCCCGAGGACCGCGGGCACGACGGGGACCAGGAAAAAGAAAACCATCGATCACGCCGTGCATCGTGAACAGCCGGTTGTACGTGTCGGCCGACACGAGGCCGCCTTCGGGCGTGAGCAGGTTGAGCCGCACGACGGAAATCGCAAACCCGCCGATAAAGAACATCACCGTGACCGAGATCAAATACAAAAGGGCGATCCGCTTGTGATCCTTGGTCAAGAGCCACGAGACCACACCGTACGCGACGTTGAGATAGTTCTCGCGTTCCGTCCGCGGCGCGGGCTGTTGTTCGGGTTGAGTGAGAGTCGCGATGCTCATGGCGCGGGTGTCTTTGGTGAAGTCGCGGATGGCTTTGGTGAAGACAAGGGATTGATTTGCGGCGTCGCCGTCGGCGGCGGGTAGTCTTCGACTCGGGGTGGCGTTTCGCCGCGCTTGAGCGAACGGAAATAGGCGATCAGCGAATAGATTTCCTCCTCGCTGATCTGGCCGCGAAACGTCGGCATGATGTTCTCCCAGCCGGCGACGATTTTCGCTCCGGGCGAGAGGATCGATTCGCGAATATACGCTTCGTCGGCAATCACCGTTTGGCCGGTGGTCAGATGGACCTGCTTGCGATAGAGCCCTTCCGAGCACCGGGGCGCGGGCATTTTCGGTCGCGCTGTGGCAGCTCACGCAGCGATATTTCAGCAAGCATCTTTCGTCCTTCCAGCGCCATCGACCCCTCGGCGTGCAACGCCAGCCAGTTCTCAAACTCGGCCGGCTCCATCACGACGGCCGTACCGATCATGCCGGCATGGTTCGTGCCGCAGTATTGAGAACAAAACAGGTGGTAAGTCCCGGGCAGCGTCGCCTGAAACCAGACCGAGGTGTAGCGGCTGGGCAGAACATCCATGTGGACGCGGAACTCGGGCACGAAAAAGCTGTGAATCACGTCTTCGGACGTGAGCAGGATCTGAATCGGTCTCCCCGATCGGCACGTGGAGCGTGTTGATTTCCCGCTGTCCTTCCGGATGTTGGAATTTCCACATCCACTGCTTGCCCACGCCATAAATACGTGTGGATTCATCGGGGGCACGATAGGCGTCGACATAAACGACGGCGCCCCAAAAGAACATCGCCACAAAGACAAACATCGGAACGATGGTCCAGAACCATTCCAGCGCTTCCGAGGAATGGGTCGGCGGAGGATTGAGGGGATCGCCGGGCCGTCTGCGATAGCGGATGCAAAAATAGATCAACAAGACGGCGACCAGCAGCCCCACCGATCCGCAGACGACGAGCAAAAAGAAGAACAGCGCATCGACCTGGGACGCGGTCGTCGTCGCCTGTGCGGGAAAAATTGCCGTTTGTCCCAGAATGCCCACTGCGTACTCCTTACGAACCGCTGACTCCGTAGGGGAGACTGCCGCCGTGCGGGGTGATTTCCTCCGACGGGCCGTTGGGCAAAGCGCCCTTACGCCGGGCGCGCTCGCCGCGCAACAGAAGGCCGATCATCAACACCAGGGCAACCACCGTCAGCACGCCGCCGGCGCGCACGAAATTCATGATCGTTGCGCCGTACTTACCCGCCGTGGGATCGTAATGGAAGCAGAACAAGAGGACCTGATCGATGGGCGAACCGATTTGATTGTGCGACGCTTCAACCAGACCGAGCCTGAGATCGCGGCCGGAATAATGTACGTCATAGAAATAGCGCGAGATTTTTCCAGTCGGCGTCAGGATCACGATCCCTGCCGCGTGGGCAAACTGGTCGCTCTGCGCGTCGTACGCGTAACGGAAACCAACCGTGTGCGTCAGCCGCGAAATCGATTGGAGATCGCCCGTCAGAAAATGCCATCCGTCGGCCGATTCGGGTTTGCCATAGCTATGCACATAGGTTCGCTTCTTCGCAGCCGCCATGTCGGTCGTTTCGTTGGGATCGAAGCTGACGGTGACGACGTCGAACTCCTTGCCGGCGGTAAACGGCGCTTCACGCAATCCCTGCACGAGACCGTTGAGCACCTGCGTGCACAACATTGGGCAGCGAAAATATGCCAGCACGAGAACCACGGGCTTTTGGCCGAAGTACTTCCTCAATTTGACGCGATCACCCTGATCGTCCGTGAACGAAAGATCGAGCGGCACCTGTTCATTGAGCCGCTGGTCGAAACCGACATTTTGCAGGGCCTGCGGCAAAACCGTTTGAGCCCACGCCCGCCCCGCGCTCGAGAGACCGCCGACGACGATGACAAGACCGATCGCAACGTTTCGAAGTCTCGGAGTATTCATGGCGCCCCCTTCCGAAACATGCGGCCGGAGTTGGACGCGCCGGAATCAACCAGACCGTTGTCCTTCGCAGAGGCTGGCAGCTCTTTGCGGACGGGGAGGTGGCCCGCGACCGACTCCATCGCCTGGCGAATCGGGATGTGAACGAATCCCTTTTCATTCGTTTCGCCGTACGTTTCGAGTTGGGATTCCTGGGCGAGCAATCGCTGGTACACGTCTTCCCCGGGCTTGCCCTCCAGGCGTTCGACCTGTTCCAAGACGGGTTTTGCCGGCAAGGCATTGGAAGGGTGTTGCGCCAGCGGGAATTCCGATTCGCGCCGATAGGCGAGGCGGTCGGTATCCGCGCGGAAAAATGCGTAAACGAGGGCAAAGATCGCAGCCCCGATGCCCACGCCGAGAATCGCGATGATCAAGATCGGTCGAAACGGGACGTCCCGGTGTTCGAACTTGATCGACGGATTCTCTTGCTCAGGCTCGCCGGCCGGTTCTGCGCCTTTTTGATTCAAATCCACCACCGGATGGTCTCCTACGCCTCACTGGGAGCTAATGATCGTTCGCGCTCGAGGTCTTCCTCGTCGAGGTGCCGCAAATGCAGCGCGGATTCCCGGTTCGGGTCGTTCGCGCAGAGCACGGGTCGGCGGCGGAAACGATCGAGAAAATAAGCCAGCCAGATCCCCCCGACGCCAATCGGGGTCAAGAACTCCATCCAGTGTTCGAGCAAACTCGGCGCGTCGAAGGCGGGAATGATCAGGTAATAGACATAGACGAGTTGCATGAATAGCGTGACGCCGGCCACGCGCAAGAACCACCGCGGGTCCGATTTGATGCTCCGCATTTGCAGCAGGAAAAGTGGGCCGCCGAATTGGATCAGGAACAAGGCCCAGGCCACAGCTTGCCAGCCGCCGCGCGCCGCGGGAGGAACCACAGCGCGTCCGCAGGCTGGTTCGCGATCCATCCCAGCATGAACTGAAACCACATCATGTATGCGCAGATGATGAGGAACGCGCCAGAATGCTTCCCAGGTCAATCAGGACGCGAGTTGAGACGACCGACCCGGCCTCGTAGCGAATTGAAACAAGAATCAAGACGACGATGGAAAAAGCTTGGGCGGAAAACAGTTGGCTGGAGGTGACTAGCATCGGAAAGATGGTCGAGTGATAGGTCGGTTGCAGCATTTCGATCCAATCGAAGGCCGCGAAATGCATCGACGTGCCAAACAGCACAAGACCGACTTCGCTCAGTCGCATGAATTTCCAGGGCAGTCGCACGTCGCCAGTCCGCTCCTGGCGACGCGATCGCGCGATGAGCGCCAGAGCGAGCACAATCCAGAGTGCGAAATAGATCGCCGTCCGGATGAGAAAGAAGGAGGGATTCAGATAGAACTGCTGTGCCTGAAGTCGGGCGTCAGCGGCAACGAGTTCCGGGCGGGCCCAGATATAGAGGTCTTTCAATCCAAACGATAGGGGCAGGAAGAGCACGGCCAACAGGGGCAGCGTTGCCATCTGCGATTCGAGGATGCGGCGTGTGAGATAGGCCCAGGCTCCGCCGGTGAGGTGGGACACCATCAGGATGGCCATGCCGCCCATGGCAATGCCCCAGCAGTACATGTAAGCCGCCATGTACGCCCGGAAGAATTGGGCTGCCCCTCCCAGAAACGCACCGATGACACAGATCGCCAGAGCCACGCAACCGGCGAGGAAAGCACGCTTCTCCCATTGCCAGAGGAGCGCATCGTGAGTCGAGGGGGCGCTGCTCATGACCCCTCCTTGCCGCTGGACGCCTTGCCCATTTCGGCCTTCATGTCGGGCGTCAATTGATCGGCCGGAAAATGCTGGCTGCGCTGCAAGGCCCTGACGTAGGCCACGATGGCCCAACCGTCGCGCGGCGAGATCTGCCCGGCGTAGGAGGGCATCGAGCCGTAGCCCTCGCTCACGACAGCAAACAGATGCCCGACGGGCACGGTTCGCAATCGGGGAATGTGATACGAGGGGGGCCGCGTGTAGCCGCGTTCCACGATCTTTCCGTTACCCGTGCCGGCCGGATCGTGGCACACGACGCAAAAAATCATGTAACGATCGCGTCCGTGTTCCAAAACCTGCATCGTGACCGGATACGGAAACGTGTCGACGAATTGCTTTTCATCCAAGGTCGGGCTCTTCGCGCCCACGTTCTGGCCGACGGGGAGCGGATGTTCCGTGCGTTCCGTTTCGGCCTGCCGATTCGCTCCGGGCTTGCGGCCGGTGTAAAAGTGCGAATCAATCTCCAGGTGACCGCGGGCCACGGTTCCGGCCACCAAATGGCGGGACGCCTGGCCGTTGGCAAAGAACGACGAAGTTTCGAGCGGTCGATAGCTCGGCTGATCGGCCATTTGTTGCTGACAACCGGCCAAGGTCGCGGACCAACCGAAGATAAACGTCACCATCGCCATCCGTCGCGGAAGCGATCCGGTTCGTTCGTTTCGCCTGGTTTTCTTCGCGTCACTTGCCACTAGAAGACTCTCATTACGACACGGCGACGAATTCGCGCTTGGCCGGCTTTTGTTCGTGAGCCGGCGGTCTCCATTCGAACGGAACTTCAACAACGCCCCCCGGGGGTGTTGTCGTCGCGAGGAAGACGGCGGTGGCAACTTCCTCGAATCGCGGATCGGCGGACTCGATGCAGAGATAAAAACGGTCCTGGCTGGCGCGGGCGAAGCGAGGCACGTTGAACACCGGATGGTTCGGTCGCGGCAGGCCGTTCAGAAACAGCATGCCCAAAAATGCCGAAAATGAAGCGACCAGAATGAAGACTTCAAACGTGACCGGAATGAAGGCGGGCCAACTGTTGTGAGGCCGGCCGCCGGCGTTGAACGGATAATCGACGGCCATCGTCCAATACTGCATGAAAAAGCCGACGGCTCCTCCGGTGAGCCCGCCCACGAGCACGAGGAACGGAATGCGGGTCTGCTTCTCTCCCAACTCGCGCGCCAGGCCTTCGACCGGATACGGAGTGTAGGCGTCCATCGCACGATAGCCGGCCTTCCAAGCCAAATGCGTCGCGCTGCGCACTTGCTCGGGGGTCTCGTATTCCGCCATCAAACCGTAGAGCCGCGGTCGGGCGCTCATCGTCCCTCCTCGTGCGCTTGCGACCCGGGCACGAGCGCGCGCAATTCGGACATCGAAATCATGGGCAGGAAGCGGCAGAAGCACAGGAAGGCCACGCCGAAGACGCCCAGTGTTCCAACGTAGGTCAGGATGTCAAAAACGGTCGGCTGAAAGATGCCCCACGAGGAGGGAAGAAAATCGCGGCTGAGAGTGGTCGTGATGAGCAGATACCGCTCCATCCACATGCCCGCGAGCACGACGACGCAGATGACAAACAGCAGCTTTTCGTTTCTGCGGACTCGCGCGATCCACAGCAGTTGCGGGAAAACGAAAACGCAGAAAAGGGTAATCCATGTGATGACCGCGTACTGTCGGAAGCCGACCAGGATGTTCCAATAGACATACTTGTCGGCCGTTTCACCCGCGATCCAAGTGATGAACTGCTCGCTGAAATAGCCGTACGAAGTGAAGTAGCTTGTCGCGAGGACGATCTTGGCCATCACTTCGAGGTGATTGAGCGTGATGAAATCCTGGACTCCGTAGAAGTGCCGCAGCGGAATGCAAATCGCCACGACCATCGCGAAACCTGATAACAGGGCTCCCGCGACGAAGTAGGGCGGAAAGACGGTCTCATGCCAGCCCGGCTCAACGGAAATTGCGAAATCCGAGCTCACGACGGAATGCACGGAAATGACAAGCGGCGTCGCCAGACCGCCCAAGAGCAGATAGGCCATCTCGTAGCGATGCCAATGTCGGGCCGAATTCCGCCAGCCCAGTGCGAAGAAACCGTAAAGCATCTGCCAGCGGCGCTTGACGGCCCGGTCGCGGAGCGTCGCCAGGTCGGGAATCATGCCCATGTACCAGAATAGGAGTGAGACCGTGAAATAGGTGCTGACCGCAAAGACGTCCCAAATCAGCGCGCTGCGAAACTGCGGCCAGAGCCGCATGGTGTTCGGATAGGGCAAGAGCCAGAAGAAGTACCACGGGCGCCCCATGTGCAGGAGCGGAAAGATGCCCGCGCACATCACGGCAAAGATCGTCATCGCCTCGGCAATGCGGTTGATCGACGTCCGCCACTTCTGGTGCAGCAACAGCAAGATCGCGGAAATCAGCGTGCCCGCATGGCCGATGCCGATCCACCACACGAAACTGGTAATCGCGAAACACCAGCCGACGGGAACGTTGATGCCCCAGAGCCCCACTCCCTTGAGGAGCAGATAGGTCACGACGGCGGCCAGGATCAGGGCGAGAATTGTGCTGGCGCCGACGCCGGCGAGCCAGACGCGCTCGGTCGGTCGCTCGAGCACGAGCGCGCTGATTTTGTTCGGTGATCGATTGGAAATCGTGGCCGACGGGCAGATAGTGCGCCGGATCGAGGGCCGCCTCTTGCGGGCTTTGTTGTCGCTCGATCACGGGAGCGTCTTGAACCATGTCGGGCTTTCGAGGTTACGAATTCTCGAGCTCGGGATTCGGATTCCGCAGGGCAGCCAAATATGTGGTCCGGGGTTTCGTATTCAATTCGGCAAGCAGGCCGTAATTCAGCGGCGAGGCGTTCCACTGGGCGACCGAGCTTTTGGGATCGTTCAGGTCGCCGAAGGCGATGGCTTGTGCCGGGCAGGCCGCCTGGCAGGCGGTGACGACTTCGCCGTCGACGATGCCGCGGCTTTCGCGGTCGGCGTCAATTTCGGCCTGACGAATGCGCTGCACGCAGTAAGCTGCACTTCTCCATGACGCCGCGGGAGCGCACGGTGACTTCGGGGTTGTATTGCAGCCGCAGCGACGGCGTTTCGTAATCCGCGAAATGGAAGAAATTGAACCGCCGCACTTTATACGGGCAATTGTTCGAGCAGAACCGCGTGCCCACGCAGCGGTTGTAGATCATCTCATTCAGACCTTCGGCGCTGTGCACCGTCGCCTCGACGGGACAGACGTATTCGCAGGGGGCATTTTCGCAGTGCATGCAGGCAACGGGTTGAAAATGGAATTCCTCGGGATCGTCGATCGGGCCTGAAATGTAGCGGTCGACTCCGCAGCCAGTGCATCTCGCGTCCCGCGGCGACCTGCGTCTTTGCCGACGACGGGGATGTTGTTTTCCGCCTGGCAGGCCACAACGCACGCTTTGCAGCCGACGCAGGCCGTCAAATCGATCACCATGCCCCATTTTTTGGTGGGCGGGTCGTAGTTGTACGGTTCGTAAAAATCCAAAGGGGGAGCCGCCTGCCGCGTTTGAGATTTTTCCTCTTCGAGGAGCGGTTCCGCCGCGAAATTCGGCTTCTTTTGAAACTCACTCAGCGAAGCCGACCGAATGACGTGCCGGTTCTCCATCAACTGATGGCCCTGTGTGCAGGCCAGCAAATAGGTTTCTTGCGTCTTGGTAATTTTCAAATTCGACGCGAACCACGGGTTTAGAGACGTGCGGAGCTTATAGGCGCTGAAACCGACGAGCGGATTCTGACTGTCATGCACCAGGCCCCACGAGTCCTGAATGACTTCGTTATCGAAGCGCTTGCCCTGCGGCATGCCGCCGACTCGGCCCGCGAAGGTTCGGCCGTAGCCCAAATGCACCGTGATTGCGCGATCGGCGTGCCCCGGCATGATCCAGGCCGGCCCCCTGACGGTCCTGCCGTCAAACTGCAACTCAACGACGGGCATGTAATAGCCGCCGTGCTCTCCACCGTGCGCGTATTCGCCGAGTTCGATTCCAAGTTTCTTTGCCGTCGCCGGGCTCATGAGTGCCGCGTTGTCCCAGGTCAATCGCGTCAGTGGCTTCGGCAATTCTTGCAGCCATCCGTTATTCGCGAAGGAGCCGTCGTAGACGGTCGGGTCCGGCATGTAGGAGATCTCGAACTCGTTTGTTCCCGTTTCGCGCGATTTCGTTTTGAGGTTGGCCTGCCAATTCTCCTTCAATTCGACGGTCTTGAGGGGAAACGCCGTGTCGTGAATCAGGCCGTCGTGCAAGGCCGTCTTCCAAAAGTCCGAAAACGCGTCAGCCGACCGCTTCCTTTCGCCGGTCCAGTACTCGCGCCAGTGGGTGCGCACGATTTCGTCCCCGGGCGTTTCCTGGAGCGTTGCGGTGAACGATGCAATCTCCAGAATCGACCGGCCGCCATAAAGCGGTTCGATGAGCGGCTGGCAAAGCGATGCCGTTCCGTCAAAGGTCCGTGCATCTCCCCAGGATTCGAGATAGTGCGCCTCGGGGAGATGCCAATGGCACTGCCGGGCAGTTTCGTCCTGATAGAGTCCGACGTGAACGCGGAGAGGAACGCGATCGATGGCGTCAGTGAAGTTGAAATCTGCGGGCGCGTTGTACACCGGATTTGTGCCCAAAACGATGAGCAACTCGACACGGCCTTTTTGCATGTCGTCGTACAATTCGCGCAAAGCGGCCGTGCGCTCGGCCGGCTCGTGCTCGATCGGGTCGGTGACGAGGATCGTTTTGCCGAAATTTCCGAGGTCGTGATTGATCGCGTGGGCCAGCAGATGCACCGCCGCCGGCTGGCGCTCGCCGGCAAGGACCAGACAACGTCCCGCGTGTTGTTTC
Source organism: uncultured Planctomycetaceae bacterium (assembly GCA_963752185.1). Classification (GTDB taxonomy): domain Bacteria; phylum Planctomycetota; class Planctomycetia; order Planctomycetales; family Planctomycetaceae; genus DASPSM01. Next base: position 1,550,721 of record CAVVXK010000002.1, read on the forward strand.
AAATCGGCCGCGACGGCGCCGGCCCATTTGTCGTGTGGGCTCAATCCGATTTCGCCGACGGCGATCCCCAACTTCGCGGCGACGAGCCGAGCGATTTCTTCGATCTGACTCACCGGCATCGCAAGTCGATGGTCAGCCTTGGCGCCGGTATTGGTGACCGCCGTTTCGACGACATACAGCCGGTTCATTTCCGTCTGTTTCGCATCGCCGCGCACGCGTCGACGCGACATGAAGTCGGCCACGGAACGCAAGTCCGCCGGTCGGCAAGCGAGAAAGTCGTCGTCCAGCGATAAAACGACGTCGGCTTTTGTGAGATCGTAGTAGTAATTGAGATCCTGTCCGAAGGCTTGCCGAGTGGCTTGAAGTGCCGAATCAGGATGAATCGGTTCGTAGGTGTGCCATTTCGCCTGCGGCATCGCCTTCATGAATGCTTCGCGAGTTCGCGCGAGCGACGGCGACAGGATGGGCTCGCTCAAGATCCGCACGCCGGCGCCTTTCTTGGGACGTTGTCCTTCCAGCGAGGCGCGGATGGCGGAGAGTGCCTCATTCCACGTGCGTGTGCGGCCGCGAAACGTGACACTCTTCGAACGGTCGGGGTCGTAGAGCGTCAAGATCGACGCTTGATGGTAGACACTCGTCGCACCGCGGCTGGCCGGATGGTCTGGATTGCCTTCAATCTTTGTCGGGCGGCCCATGTGGCTTTCGACGAGCAGGCCCACCGCCGAACCCGCGAAGGCCATGGTCGTCGCGAAGAACAACGGCTTGCCAGGCACGAGATCGCGAGGCGGTTGCACGTACGGCACGATCTTCGACAACGGGGCCGGCTTGATCGAGCATCCGCCGATCCCCGCGAGAGCGAGCGAAGCGCCCATCAGCGTCAGGAATTGGCGACGGCTAAACGAATCGGGCCAAACGTCCGCTTGGGCCGGGAATTCCCGCCGCATCAGTTTTTGAAACGCTTCGGTATTGGCGAGCTCATCCAGTGTTCGCCAGTACTGCTTTCCCTGCGAGGTGCCCAGCTGCTCGCTGATCGCGGCCAATTGTGGGGCAAGATCCTTGCGCACGTTCATCGATGACACACTGTGCAGCTCGTGAGAAATGTCGCGTCGTGGATGTCGTACTCCTTCATCAGCCGCCGTCCCAGGGCAAGCTGGTCGGGCGGCTGCTTGTACTTCATGCTGAACACTTGATCGCGCGGTCGCAGTTCGCGCTCGGGGTGTCGATGGCAGTCGAGACACCATTCCATCAGCAGCGAATGCGCCTGAAACGTGAACGGCATCTTGTCAACCTGGCCATGGCAGGTGGAGCACCCGACCCCTTTTTGCACGTGGATGCTGTGGTCGAAGTAAACGAACCCTGGCAGATTGTTCACGCGGGTCCACTCCAGGGGCGTGTTCGTGCGATAGCTGTCTCGCACCGGCGCGAGCATCTCGCTGCCCACCCAGATCTGCGAATGGCAGTTCATGCAGGTCTTCGTGGGGGGAATGCCCGCGAAGGCCGCATTCTCGACCGAAGTGTGACAGTAGCGGCAGTCGATGCCGAGATGGCCGACGTGGTGTTCATGGCTGAACGGCACGTTCTGAACATGCATCACGCCGACGCGTGTGCCGTAAGCCGAGCGCGTGTAGACGAGACACGTCCAAGCCAGCATGGCGCCGCCGAGAATCGTGCCAAACAACATCGCCCTCGAGAGAATGTTCATCGATCGAGGGAAGACCTGTGGCACCGCTTGATCTCCGTGCTTCGGCGGACGTCTTCGCACACATCAAAACTAGTTTGACAGTTTAATTCAACCGTGAAGGGGGGCATTCGCGCCGCAAAATCGATGCCGGCAGGAATTAGTGCGCCATACCGCCGATGAACGTCGCCTGCCAGGATCAGACGCGACTCAACGCGGTTGTTGTGGAGACGAATCGCTCGCTTTACGATCAACTTGCGGTCGCTTTGCCGACCGTCCTCAACCGATTCATTCGTACCTTTGGCCGCCAATGCCGCTCCAAAATCGTGTGACGCCCTTCGGCGAAATCGTGGCGACCCCCGTGCGGGGACTCTTTATGGGGAACCGCGGAAGACTTCATGACGACGGACGCGTGCTGAAACGCCAATATTCCAGCGAAACGCGCTGGCTCGTTTGCGTGACCGAGTTCAGGGGCAGAAAACGCGTTCCGATGTCGCCCCGACAGTACACGGAACTCTTTTTTCTTGACGAGGCGACGGCGCTGGCTGCCGGGCATCGTCCTTGTGCCGAGTGTCGCAATGCCGACTATCGCCGGTTCAAGGCACTCTGGATTCAGTCCAATCGAGATACTGCCCCAACGCCGTCGAATATCAGCGCGGAGCAAATCGATTCCGTACTGCAAGCCGAGCGGATGCACGCGGACGGATCGAAACGGACGTACGCTGCGGCCTGCAACTCGCTACCCGACGGAGTGATCGTGACCTTCCCGGAAGAAGCAGACGTGTATCTGTTGTGGCAAAATGCCCTGCTTCGTTGGACGCCTGCGGGCTACGACCTTCGGCGTCCGCTCGAGCCGACGGCGGTCTTGAACGTGCTCACACCTCTGTCAATTGTGCGTACGATTGCTGCCGGCTACATCCCCGCCTTGCATCCGACGGCATCAACCACTGTTTGATGACGTGGCTGTCATGCGATTCCTTCGACCGATAGAATCTCTGCGGCTTCCTCTTGCTCGTGAAAAACATCGATGGAAATCGGAAAACGAATGGTTTGCAGGCCGGCCTGTCTTGGCTTGGCTCTGATCTTGTCTCTTTCGACATCAATTGCGGTCGGAAGCGATTTTGAGATTCGCCTTTCGGTTAAATCCGAGGGTCGTGAGATCCATACGAAGCGCACCGACGAATCGCCCGGACGCGGTCGGAAAGAGTCGCGACCCGTCGCGGAGATTGAACACGACAAAACCGTTGTTCTGAGTTGGCACGCGGAGAGCAAAGATAAATCAGAATCGTACGAGGATGTGCTGATGCACTTCTTCGTCGTCGAAGAGAAGAAAATCGGGCAGGCCGAAGTGCCCAAGCTTTCGACAGGGGTGGTCTACGAAGGCGCTCTTACGATGGACTTTCGGCCGCGTGACGCGACCGATTGGCGTGCGACGTTTAAAGTGCCCGATCCGGGCACTTATCTCGTCCGGGTCGAAACGATCGGCATGGCCGCGAAACATGGGCACGAGCACTTCGCGGCCATCGATCTCGTGGTCAAATAGGCTCAACCGTTGAGGCGGATATCGACGCTCTCGCTGTGGGCGGTCAGCCCCTCTTTGGCCGCCATGCGACGAATGTCAGCCGCAACGCCGGCGAGTGCAGCGTGATTGAAACTGATCACCGACGACCGTTTGAGAAAGTCGTTCGCGCAAAGCCCATTCGCGAAGCGGGCCGTTCCTCCGGTCGGCAGGACGTGTGATGGCCCAGCGACATAATCGCCGACCGCGACAGGCGTCTCATGTCCGAGAAAAATTGCACCGGCATTTTGCACCTTGGCGAGGAGTTCTTCGGGATTCGCGGTCGAGATGTGCAAATGTTCCGGAGCCAGAAGGTCGCAGAGACGGACCCCTTCGTCGGCGTCGCGCACGGCGATGAAGGCCCCGTATTCTTCCAAACTCTGTCGCGCCAAATCGCCCCGGTCGAGTCGCGCGAGTTGAATCGCCAGTTCATTCCGTACGGCGTCAATCAAAGGCACGTGCCACGTGATGAGCACGCTCGAGCCGGGGCTGTGCTCGGCCTGTGAGATCAAATCGCTCGCCACGAAATCCGGGCGAGCGCTTTCATCCGCCAGAACGACCACCTCACTCGGCCCGGCGATGCTGTCGATATCGACTTCGCCAAATACGAACTGTTTCGCCAGTGCGACAAAGAGATTTCCCGGACCGACGATTTTGTCGACTCGCTCAATTCCGTCGACCCCATATGCCAGAGCGGCGACACCCTGAGCCCCGCCCATTCGGTAGACCTCTTGGATGCCCAATTCATGGCAGGCGGCAAGAAGATCGGTGTTGTAACCACCGAATTCCGTCGGCGGGACCGCGACGGCGATTTGCTTGACGCCTGCGACCTGTGCGGGGACCGCCGTCATCAGCAGCGTCGATGGATAGGCTGCCGCGCCACCGGGGATACAAATGCCCACACGCCTGAGTGGCATGACCCGCTGTCGCAGATCGATACGGCTGTCGCCGTCTTTTTTGACGAGCGTGACCGTCTCGACCAGGAGGCTTTTTTGAAAGGCGACGATATTGTCGCGAATCCGGCGAAGCGTTTCGAGAAACTCCGGGTCCGCCTTTTGGTGGGCCTGCTCGAATTCGCTCGCCTGAACACGAAGCGTATCAAAGGCCAATGCCCTCTTGTCGAGCTTCCTCCCATAGTCCAAAACGGCCTCCAGGCCGCGGGCGCGCACATCGCGACAGATACGTTCGACGACTTGCTGGGGAGACAATGCTTCGCCGAAAAGCTCAATCGTGCGGCGGCGCCCCGCCTCGGAAACAATGTCACCACGGGGACTGAGCTTGTCGCGTAACGCGGCGATCAAGTCTTCCGCATGATCGCGAGCACAGTCGATCGTAGTGATGGCGAGCGGTTTCGAAGTCATCCCGCCATCGTAAAAGGTGTGAATTCATGGGTAAAGCGGCTCCGTTTTGTGTGTTTTTGCTCGATCGGTAGCAAAAAGATCCGACCGCGAACACAATTTCAAATTGAAACAAACCGGCAGCAGACTCTCTCGGAGCAGGCAGATGACGAGCGGACGCATCTACGATCTTCGCAGCGACACGGTGACGAAACCGTCGCGGGCCATGCGTGACGCGATGGCCAACGCCGAGGTCGGTGACGATATGTCGGGGGAAGACCCGACCGTGAACCGACTCGAGGCTTTGTGCGCGTCGACCTTCGGCAAAGAGGCTGCGGTTTACGCTTGCTCCGGCACGCAGTCAAACCAGATGGCCGTTCGCGCCCATTGTCGGCCGGGCGACGAGCTCTTGATCCACGAATCTGGCCACATCGTCAATTTCGAGGCGGGTGCCCCGGCGGCGCTCAGCGGAGTCTGCTGGCGGACGCTTCAAGGTGACAACGGCATGCTGGATGTGCCGCAGTTGAAGGGCAAGGTTCGCTCGAGCGAACAACATCTGGCTTGCACGCGGCTCGTCTGTTTGGAGAACACCACGAATCTCGGCGGCGGCCGGGCCTACCCGCTGGAGCAAGTGGAGCGGGTTGGCGCTGGGCGCATGGCTTGGGATTGAAAGTGCACGTTGACGGAGCCCGCTTCTTCAATGCGGCCGTCGCCAAAGGTTATTCGGCGAAGGAGTTTGGCCGTCACGTGGATACAGTTTCCGTCTGTTTCTCGAAAGGCCTGGGATGTCCGATGGGTTCGATCCTCGTCGGGGCGTCCGATGAGATCGCCGCGGCACGGAGGGCCCGAAAGCTGTTTGGGGGCGCCTTACGGCAAGCCGGGATCGTCGCAGCCGCGGCCCTGTTTGCGATGGAAAACAACATCGAACGGCTCGCCGAGGATCATCGAAACGCAAAACTACTGGCGCAGACGATTGGCGAGATTCGGGGACTCTCGGTTCGAATTGATCACGTGGAGACAAATATTGTCTTTTTCGACGTCGATCCGCAGTGGGGTTACGCCAGCCAACTGTCGGCCGCCCTGGAGAGTCGAGGCGTCCGGATTCACGATACGGAAGCCCACCGTTTGCGTGCCTGCACCCACTTGGATGTCAGTCGCGACGACATCAATGCGGTGGGCCAAATCTTGCGTGAATGTGTCCAAAAGGGGGCCCGCGAATATCCGATCGCGACGCTTGGCCCTTACGCCCGCGGCTAAGTTCGATTGGCGCCGGAATCATTGTAATTACCATCTACAAAGGCAGTTTCGGCACGGTCAGCGGGAATTGGAAAGATTTACCGTCGCGCCCGGGTTGGACGCTGATCGCGTATCGCCGGTGGTCGATATTGATCAGGTCCAGGGAACGTAGTGGACGCTTTCGCAGCATATTTTGCGACGATCTGTACAAGGTGGCGGTCGTCGCAAGCCAAGTTCACACAAGCGTTTCCTGGAGTGCGCCATGATCGCCCGTCGCAAGCACCGATTGAACCGGGCTACCGTTTTCCGCTATGATAGTCGGCACGAGGATGGCACTATGCTGTCCTCCCTGGAGCGAACCAATCGCCAGGTAGGGAGTGCCGACATGGACGTGCAAGGCCCAGGTTCTGTTCAACGCCCGAGTTCCGTTCAACGCAGCTTGCCGACTGGTCCGACCAAATCGGTCCGGCCGACGGAGTCGACTCCGGTCTCGGTACCGAAAGACGCCGTCGAGATCTCATCGGCAGGTCAGCTTTTGGACAAGTTGAGCAAATCGCCGGAGGTTCGGGCAGAGCGATTGGCGCAGATCAAGGCTGATATCGCTTCCGGAAAATACGACACGGACGAGAAGCTAGAAGCCGCGATGATGAACCTGCTCCAATCGATGATGAGTAATGGACGCGACGACTGAACCGATCCGCAAGTCATTGCCGAAAAGCGAACTTCCAGCAATCGAAGTTTCCGCTTCGCCGCGGGACAAATTCGAGGAATTCCTCGCCACTCGCAGTCTGCGATTGACGCCCGAGCGCGGTCATCGTCGAGGAAGTGTTTTCGAGCCATCGCCATTTTGACGGCGATGAATTGACGGCCCGGCTATTGAACCGCAAGGGAGATGTGCGGGTCAGCCGCGCCACGGTCTACCGAGCGCTGCGGCTGATGGTGGAGGCTGGTCTGTTACGTCGCGTTGCCCGTCCAAACGGGCGCGAAGTCTACGAACACGACTACGGCTATCCGCAACACGACCATTTTATTTGTCGCGAATGCGGGCAATTGATTGAGTTTGACAACGGCGCGATCTCCGAAGTCGTCGAACAAGTCGCTGCGCAAAACGGCTTCCGTGTCAGCGGCCACCGGCTCGAAGTCTACGGACTCTGCAAGAACTGCAGCCGTCCCCAACGTCGGCACAGCAAGCTCGATCTGCTTTGAACGCGACGGTTGCCGCTCCCAGCTTAGTCGTCGAAGCGGATCTCAGGCGGACCGGGCTCACCAAAGCGTGCGTGCCAGATCCGCAGAATGAGCAGCAAGACGATGAATCCCCCTGCGGCTACTCCGCCCAGAAGAGCCAAGCTTTGCGGGTGGCCGAACACGAGCCGCGACCATTGCCAGACCCATTTCCATGAGAAGAGGACGACAATCGTTGCGGCCGCGAGGAATGGCCCGTAGGGCAGGTACGCCTTTTTCGTCACGAGACGTAATGGGACCGTGCAGACGATGCCGCAAATGGGGGCCAACACAAACACGACGACAGCAGGTTGCCAGCCAACGAACGAACCAATCATTGCCATGAAAGTAATGTCGCCCGACCCGATTGATTCGCGTCCGAGAATGACCCCCGACATCCCTCGAACGAACCACGTCAAACCTGCCCCGACCAAAGCGCCGGCGACGCTCCAGGCAAACCCGTGCCAATGGCGATTTGCGTCCAGCCAGTCCGGAATATAGGGACCGCGCATGCCAGGCACTTCTTGATTCCAATCGACCCACACGTGCTCTATTTGCAATTGTCCGGAAAGCGTCGCGACCAAAATGCCGACGAGTAACCCGCCGAGCGTGATTTGATCGGGAATCGTATATTTACGCAGATCAGTCAGCGTGGCCGCCACAAGCAGACTGATCAGAATCAGGTGGAAGATGATCCGTACGGATTTCCACAAGTCGTCGGGACGAACTTCGGGAACTTCTTGGCATTGCAGTCGAACGGCTGATAAAACGTAAGCCGCAAAGAGAAGACCTGTAAACAGCCCGACGACGATTCCGCGCAGTCCGATCCGTTTTCCCAAAAAGCGATTTCGCCGCGCCGTTAGTTCTGCCGGGAAAGATTGCGAATCGGTACCGTTGCCGCCCGGCAGCCTCTGCGGCGGAGTCACGGTGAGTGCAGTCGCCCACAAATTGGCAACGCAGCCGGTTATTGCTCCGAGCATGAGAAAGATGCCGGCGAGAGCCTCCGGGGGCCAAGTTGCAAAATGCAATGTCATCTTCGTCGCGAATCCGCGTTGTATCACAGTGGCCTTGCGGCACGCAGTTTGCGTCGCAGCAAGGCCGATTTCCAGTCGGTATGCGCTACCGGTCTTGCCATTTGGCGAACGCCGACGCCAACGAATCGATTCTACTTGGTTCCTCAACGCAAGACTCGGCTCAAACCGTTCACCGAGTGGATAAGCTGCTGGCCAGAAACCTCGTCCCGATCCGATCGTTGCCAACCAGAGAACTCCGACAAAGTGTGATTGATTTCGCCGAAATCCGGCAATCCCTCACCTCCCTGCGCCTTGAGGAGAGTGTCATGACGACGCTGCGATGTCTCGTAGCGACTTTGCTCGTATTGCTTCTTTTGAATGTCAGCACGGCTCGCGCCGAGGAGCCCAAGCCGCCGACAGGCTCTCCGCCGCCGGCTCCGACGCTCAACACGGGCGATACCGCCTGGATGCTGACGTCTTCCGCACTTGTGCTCATGATGACGGCACCCGGTCTCGCTCTGTTTTACGGCGGCTTGGTACGAAAAAAGAATATTTTGGGCGTCATGATGCAGTGCATGTTCCTGGCGGGCATGCTCTCGATTGTTTGGGCCCTTTGGGGCTACAGCTTGGTCTTCGACAAGGATATGGAGGGCCTCCACGGCTTCATCGGCGGACTCGGGAACGTCGGGATGAACGGAGTCTTGCCCCACTGGGACTCGAGCACAAAGACGGCAGTCACGCCGCTGGGGGCTCCCATGGCACCGACAATTCCCGCAATGGTCTATCTGGTCTATCAGGGCATGTTTTTCATCATCACGCCAGCCCTGATCTGCGGCGCATTCGCCGAGCGCATGAAATTCAGCACCATGTGCGTCTTCACGCTCCTGTGGGGCACATTGATTTACTGCCCGTTGGCGCATTGGGTCTGGTCGGAACATGGGGTCTTCGCCGAGGGTGCGTTCAGGGCATTTGATTTTGCCGGCGGTACCGTCGTCCACGTGAGTTCCGGAACATCGGCGCTCGTTTGTGCGCTCGTGCTGGGGAAACGGCTCGGGTACGGACAAGAGCCGATGCCTCCGCATAATCTGACGTATTCGTGCATCGGCACGGGCCTGTTGTGGGTGGGTTGGTTTGGTTTCAACGCGGGGAGCGCGGTCGCCGCGGGTGATTCGGCCGCCAACGCATTTCTTTCGACGCACCTAGCATCGAGCATGGGCTTGATCGGCTGGGCTTGTGCGGAGTGGATCACACGCGGCAAACCGAGCGTCTTCGGCGCCTGCTCCGGCGCGGTCGCCGGCCTGGTTGGGATCACGCCCGGTTGCGGTTTCGTCTCGCCCCTTTCAGCAATCGTGATCGGGTTAGCCGCGGCCGTCGTCTGTTTTCTGGCATGCACGACCCTCAAGTCGAAGTTCAAATATGACGATTCGCTCGACGCATTCGGCGTGCACGGTGTCGGTGGCATCCTCGGCTGCCTGTTGACGGGCGTTTTTGCGACAAGGAATGCCCCCGCATCGTTAGGCCTAAGCGGCTGGATTGAGGGCAATTTCCGCCAATTCGTCAACCAGGCGATTAGCGCCGGCGCGGCGGTCGCTCTCTCGGTGATCGGCACCTTTGTTTTCCTGAAGGTGCTCGACGCCGTCATGGGTCTCCGCGTGACGCAAAGCGACGAAATCCAGGGCCTCGACCTCAGCCAGCACGGAGAGGAAGGCTACATCTTTCTCTAAGTCCGCGTGCTGAGCTAGTATTGAAGTTGGAGTTGCGGCAGAATCTAGCTCCCCACCCGGACGAGATGTTGCGCTACACTCGCTGCCGCACGGTCTGCCCGTGTCGGAAGAGGGCCGTTTGATGAAGAAGGTCGAGGCGATCATTCGCCATTTCAAGCTCGAAGAGGTCAAGGACGCGCTGACAGAAATCGGCGTCCAGGGCATGACCGTTTCTGAAGTCCGCGGATTCGGACGGCAGAAGGGCCAGAAGGAGCAGTATCGCGGTGCCGAATACACCGTCGACTTTCTACCCAAAGCCAAAATGGAAATCGTCGTATCCGATGAACAATTGAAAATGGTGATCGACACGATCCTTAGAACGGCCCGCACGGGCCAAATCGGCGACGGAAAGATTTTCATTACTGATCTCAAGGAAATGATTCGCATCCGCACCGGCGAGACCGGTAGCGGCGCTTTGTAATCTCGCCGAACCCGCTTTCCGATGGATCCTTAAATCAATTTTGTAGTGGGCGAACATGAAGAAGATCGAAGCCATCGTCCGCCATTTCAAGCTTGAAGACGTCAAGAACGCCCTCAACCAGGCGGGCTTGCAAGGCATGACCGCCTCGGAAGTGCGCGGATTCGGTCGTCAACGGGGACACAAGGAAACGTACCGCGGCGCCGAATACACCGTCGATTTCTTGCCCAAAGTCAAAATCGAAGTGGTCGTCACCGACGAACAACTGCAAACGGCGGTCGAAACCATCGTCAACGCGGCACGCACGGGAAAGATTGGCGACGGCAAGATTTTCGTCTCGCAACTTGCCGAGGTGATTCGCATCCGCACGGGCGAAACCGGCGCCTCGGCCATCTGATCCCCCGCATGAGCCAGCCCGCGCCCCTTGCAAATGAGCCGGCCAGCCGGCTGAAAGAATGCCGCGCGGAAGTTGAAGCGATACGCAGTCACGCCCGCGTGCTCTTTGACGGCGGATCGACGGGCATTCAAGTCGCCGCGGTGATTTCCGAGGCGACGGAAGCGTTCATCAAGCGGATTTTTGACGACACCGTCGGCCGCCTCACCGAAAGTCAGCGCGCCTTCGTGGCCAAGAATATCGCGCTGATCGCCGTCGGCGGGACCGGTCGGGGCGAACTTTGCCCCTACTCGGATGTCGATCTGTTGTTCCTCATCAGGCCGGTCGCCAAACAGGCGGCAGGCGACTGTGCGTCACAGGTCGTGCGAGACTGCTGGGATGCCGGCCTGCGCCTTGGCCATGCCGTCCGCGGAATCGCCGATACGCTCAGTTTGGCAAAGCAAGAGATCGATGTCGCCACCGCCCTCATCGAGGCGCGATTGTTGTGGGGCGATCCCGGACTGTTCGACCATCTGGTCGCGGACTTCCAGCGAAACATCATTCGCTCGCGCGTTGCCGCGTTCATCGACGATTGCGTCGAATCCCGAGAGAACGAACGAGCCGAGTTTGGCTCGGCCGTCAAACAGCTCGAACCCGATGTCAAACGCTCTCCCGGCGGGCTCAGAGATTTACACCTCATGCGCTGGGTCGGCTTCGCAAGGTTCGGCGCGGCGAACGTCGACTCGCTCCGCCTGCAAGGCGCGCTCGGTCGCGACGAAGCCCGCACATTGCTCACGGCGTACGAGTTTCTCAAACACATTCGTGTCGACCTGCATTTCGCCGCCGGCCGCTCTCAGGACGTGCTCATCCGCGATGAACAACTGCGGATTGCCGAAGAGCGTGGCATTGAGGGAACGATCGCGCAGCGGCCGGTCGAACGATTCATGCAATCGTATTTTCGCCATAGCACCGACATCGCAGAGCTGTCGGAGCGGTTTATCACGCTGCATCGTCCACGATCGGTCTTCACGGGTCTGATACGCTCATTGACGACCCACCGGTCCGACGGCATTTATCTCGTCGCCAGCGACAGCATCAACGTCGTCGCCCGCCATCGGCAGCAGGTTCTCTCGAGTCTGGAAAGCATTCTGAAATTCTACCGCACGGCAGCGCTCTACCAAATCGCGCCGTCCGCGGAATTTGCGGAGAGAATCCGCGAAGCAGCCCCGCGACTTGAAGCCGAGGTTTCGCCCCAGAGTGCAGAACTTTTCCTGGAAATCATGAACTGTCATGGCAACGTCGGCCTCATTCTGCGAAGCATGTTCCGCACGGGAATCCTCCCGATTCTCGTGCCGGCGATGGCGCATGCCCGCGGCCTTTTGCAGTTCAATCAATACCACAGCTACACCGTCGACGAACATACGCTGCGAGCGATCGAAGAACTGGAACGTCTCGACCGCAACACCGATCTCCTGGGACAGGCGTATCGAGCCATCCGCAAGAAATCCGTGCTGCATTTGGCCATGCTGCTGCACGATCTCGGAAAAGGCTACGAGGAAGATCACTCGCTCGTCGGTCGCGACATTGCGGACCGGATGGCCGACCGCTTGCGAATGACGGACGAAGATCGCGAGACATTGGTTTTCCTCGTGTATCGGCACCTGGCGATGGCTCACCAGGCCTTTCGCCGCGATATCTCGGAATACGATGCCATTCTCGATTTTAGTCGAGAAGTGGGAAGCGCCGAGCGGTTGCGAATGCTCTTCGTGCTGACCGCCGCGGATGTGACGGCGGTCGGTCCCGGCGTTTGGACCGACTGGAAGGCCCAGCTCTTGAACGAACTTTATGATCGGACCTTGATTCTGCTCAGCGGCTCCGATGCGGCCGCCGATCTGGAAAAACGACTTACAGAGATCAAGCAAGAGGTCCTGCGAATCGTGTTTCGGCCGGATTCAAAGCTGCGATCCGCCGACTCACATACGATTCGTGCGCTCCTCGACAAGCTCCCTGCGCATTACCTGAACACAACGAATCCTGAACGTGTCGCCCGCGACCTCGACTCAATCTTGAACGATCATGCGGGCCAAATCCTCGTGGATGGTACGTTCGATCCGGGAACTCAGACCGTCGAATACCGGATTATCACGCACGAAAACGATGTCCAAGGCTGCTTTCATAAGGCGACCGGCGTGCTGACGGCTCATCGCCTTCAAATCGTGTCCGCACAAATTTGCACCACGGCTGACGGCTATGTGATCGATCGTTTCCGAGTGCATGACCACGATTTTGCCGGGGCGATCCCCCCAGATCGGATTGAGGAAGTCGCTTTGGCAATGACGACGACGCTCTCCGGATCCGCGGGAGTCGAAGAGTTGTTTCAACGGCATCGACGATTCGGCGGCAGCGCCAAGTCGCAGCCAGTGTCTGACTTGCCCGCGCGCGTCGTCGTCGATACCAGCTCTTCCGAACGTTACACGGTTATTGACGTCTTCTCCCACGACCGCCCGGGGCTGCTTTACACTCTGTCCCGCAGAATCTTCGAGCTCGATCTTTCCGTAGCTTTGGCCAAGATCGCGACACACCTCGATCAGGTTGTCGACGTGTTCTACGTCACGGATCGGTTGGGGCGAAAACCGAGTGACCCGGTTGTCCTACGACAGATTCAGTCATCGCTGCAGGCGACGCTCGGCGAATTCGAGCGAGAGGAGTGGAGGCGGTTCGCGTCCTGATTGCTACGGAGGAGTGACCTCCAGAAACACGGATCGGCCGGCGGATGTGAGGACAACGTCGTTGGTTGCGGCAGGCAACAGCACAGTTGCTCCGAGGCGTAACATCCTCTCATAGCCCTCGGCACGCAGAACAATCGGCCGGCCTAGTGGCATCAGCACCCGAAACTGTCCAGTCTCCTCAAGTCGCAGCGAATGGGAGAATGTACGCTGCCGAAGGACAAAATAATCGCAGCGCACCAAGTCCTCGATTCTTTCCGTGCCACGTTCGACGGCCTGGGGATCGACGGGATTGACTGGGCCACGCGCGAAATCGATGCACTCGAGCGATTCGTCGCGGTGCAATTCCCGCGGCTTCCCATCCATTCCGAGGCGGCCCCAATCGAACAGGCGAAACGTGACATTGCTCGATTGCTGGACCTCCGCCAGCAAAATTCCTTCGCCCAAGGCGTGCACCGTTCCCGCTGGCACAAAGACGCAATCCCCGCGCCGCGCGGAAAAGCTGTGCAAACACTCCTCCACCGTGCCGGCATCGAGGTGCTTCTCGAGCGCGGAGCGGTCGACGCCCGGTTTGAGGCCCGCGTAAATGACGCTTTCAGGCTTCGCCTCCAGGATGAACCACGCCTCCGTTTTGCCGTTGTTGCCCCGCCCCATGCGACGGGCTTGCTCGTCATTCGGATGCACCTGGACCGAAAGTCGATCATTGCAGTCGAGGAACTTGATCAAGAGCGGAAAATGCAGGGGCCGGCGTCCTTCTCCAAACAAAGATGGTCCTTCGGTCTCCACGAGCTGCGCGAGCGATCGTCCCGCGAGGCGTCCCTCCGCGACAGTCGTCTGATCGGCACCGCAGTCGGCGATTTCCCAACTTTCGGCATAGTCATCTCCATCGCCGATCGATTTGCCGAGCACCGTGCCAAGGCGCCGTCCTCCCCAGCGAATCTGTTTGAGAACGGGATGAAATTGAAGCGGTTCCATGCGGCGACCTCTCGATGAGCGATGGCAAATCTCTTAACAAGAATCGCTCCGGCTTGCGGAATTGTACGTCCTCTGCGCCGGAGCGGCGATCGATTGTCGTGAGGACATTTTTTGCGCGAGAAGCGGACCTGAAAGCCATTTACTTGAAAGGCAGCGATTGCTATAGTCGGCCCCTCGACGGGAATGATTGATACGTCTGAAACACGGCAGGAGGCAGCGCGTGCAGACACACGAGATCGAACTTTCCGTCGGCGACGCAGTCCGCATTGGTGACCGCGTGCTCACGTTAATCGATATCGACAACGGCGAAGCGGCTTTTCGCGTCGATATCTTCTCTCGCGATGCGTGCGACTCGGAAGTGGTGGAAGGCTTTCCGCTCGCCGAATAAATCGCCGCCAGGGCAGACTTGAAGCGGCGATCCCGCAGTGACACGCCCTTGTGCCTGTCGATCGAACATCCGAAATGCGACTGTTCGACGGCCGCTCAGCCTTCGCGAACAAAACGGATCGCTTCGTCTCGCGTCTCGAAGACTCGCCAGAGCTGATCGAGGTGCGTGATTTCCACGACCTCACGGCAATATGGCGTCAAACCGCAAAGTGACAGCCGTCCGCCCGGACGCGCATTGAGCACGTTCCAGGCTCGAAAGAGCGATTCAATAAACCCCGACCCGAAGTACCGCAGGTGCGAAAGATCAAGCACCAGAAGAGGCGGTTCCGCCTCGGCCGCCGTTCTCAACAGCATGCCGTTGAGAGCCTCGAGGCCCGTCTCGTTCAGGTTCTCATAGTCCGCTCCGAGCGCGATGACGGTCACGCCTTGCTCGTTGCTGATCGTTGGAGCTTTGGGTGCGGATACGACGCGGCCGCGCATCAAAATCGCCCTCAAAAATTCGGCACACCGCGCCTTGGCCCACCAGGGCGGCAAAGATTTGCCGGCAAATTTCCTTTGTCGGAGCCCGCGATCCCTATCGTAATCGGCTCAAATCCCTTGTCAATCAAACGATCACTCGTCCGACTCGAGGGGTTGCGGCCTCAACGTCACGTCTGCTTCGAGCGGTGTTCCACCGCGATTGAGGGAGAGATGAACCAGGTCGCCGACTTTTTTCTGCGAAATGATTTGAGCCACTTCCTTTGTCGTGGGCGTCGGCGTGCCATCGATCTGCGTGATCAAATCTCCAAGAACCATTCCGTTGGCCGAGGTTTGACGCGTGGGACGGATCCCCGCGGCCTCGGCCCCACCGTTGGGCCACACGTAGGCCACTAGCACTCCGTCCCCTTTGATATAGCCTCTTTCCCGCACGATGGCCGTTTGATCGTCGCGAAATAGCGACAGTCCCAAGGCGGGCGGTTCGGTCGTTCCCGATTGGATCAACTGAGGCACGACCGCATTGACCGTATCGACGGGAATCGCGAATCCCAATCCTGAAAACTCGCCGGTTTTACTCAATATTGCCGTTGTTACACCAATCAATCGCCCCGCACTATCCAAGAGCGGTCCGCCCGAATTACCGGGATTGATCGCCGCATTGACCTGGATCACGTCCTTGAGCATATCGCCGCCCGCGGATTTAATTTCTCGTCCTAAACCGCTGACAATGCCCGTGGTTAGCGACTGGTCGAGGCTGAACGGGCTGCCGATCGCAAAGACTTTTTGCCCGACTTGCAGGTCGGATGACCGTCCAACGGGAATCGCCTTGAGGTCGGTAACCGGAGCCTTGATTTTCAGGACGGCCAGGTCGCTCCCGGGATTTACGCCAACCACCTCGGCCGGATACGTCTGACTATTCGAGAGGACCACATTGATTTTGCCGTCACCGCGGCGGGCGGCCCGGATCACGTGGTAATTCGTGACGATGTACCCTTTGTTGTCCCAAATGAACCCGCTGCCTGAACCGGCCGGAACCTCCGCCGGATTCATCCGGAAATCGCGGGCGATCGCGATTGTCGTAATGTGAACGACCGACTGATTCGCCGACTTGAACAGGTCGATCGTCGATTTTTCGTCTTCCGCCAGGTTTCCGCGGGCCGTCACTTCCCGCGGAGTCGCGTGCGGATCCAGCAGCGGCTGCGGCCACATGCCGTTGACTTGCAAGTAAAGCGCAGCCATCAGGATCAAGAGAATCGCGACCAGCCAGCCGTTCACCGACCCGCCGGCCGAAGGGCCCGGCCTCATGTAGGCCTCGGGACGATCTTGAGCCATGTCAGTCTCCCAGCAAATGAGCGGGCGACCCGATTCGACCACTTTTTTGGCCCAACAGCCGCCCAATTCGCCCAATCATACGCAAAAACGGCCTCAAATGAGACGTGCCGTCTTGGTCGAAAGGCCGCTCACCGCTTTCAGAAACCGCGCCCGCTTCTTTTCCGGCAAGGTTTTAAACTCTTTCAAAACCTCCGCCGTCAATGCCTCGTTGATGCGTTCCAGCGTACCCGACATTCGGGTGATGAGCTGTTCGGGCGAAACGTGCGGCCGCGGCTCTGTCGCCACCGATTCCGTCTCTTTGGGTGCCGGTGCCCCCGCACCGCTACGGTAGGGGGAGTAACCCGAATCGCCGTTTCCGCTCCCGCCCCCGCCCGAATCCCGGGCCACGCCGGCGACTTTTTCGTGTCCTGGCCGATCGGAACCCGCCTCCCCGCGCGCCCCCCGACCTCTCCGATCTCCGTCCCCGAACTCCGCCGGATCCTTCACGGCCACGGGTTCCGAGGGGACGTAAGTCACGCCCCATTCCTCGTCGATGGCGTCCACCGTCAGGTCTTCACCGCGGGAGGCCCGTCGCCAGGCCTTCATTTCAGCCACGGTGGCCTGGTTTTCCTCGCCCCACTGCAGGCATTCCGGTGCGTCGTCCCAGTTCAGGGCCGCGTAGAAGTGCGACCATTTGAGACCGGCATACACCGCATGCACGTCGGCAAACGTCTCCCACACCCGCCGCCGCTGAAAAACCTGGTCCGGACTCAGCCCCACCAGCACGCCAAAGTCGGCATCGGTGCGGCCGCGGGCGTATTTTTCCGTCCATTTATAGGCACATTCGCCGACCGACCAATTGCACTGGCTGACGGCGACTTGAGCACGGGAAATCAGTTCGTCTTCACTTTCGGTGATCTCAGGAACACTTTTTTTGGCCATGACCGATCAATTGCCTCCTGCTGCGAACCTCTTTGATGACTAATCCTCTGCCCGCCCCTCACGACCGCCCATTGGCGACGAAACGTTGATCCCCGCCCCGGCTTTTCTTTCCCCCTCGCCCGGCGCCTTTACCTCGCAGTGGGAGAGGAGCTGGGCCTGAGGGGTCCGGGCCGGGGTAACGTGTGCGGGCTGACTGCCTCAACTAGCCCCTAGCCTCAAGCCCCTGGCCTCTAACACGAAACTCCCGATCCTAGCCGGGCAAGGGCCGCGATGCCACCGGCCGCGAAGCGGCAACCTTCGCGCCGAACAAACGCGGCAGGATCTTCGGAATAATTGATTCAGTCGAACCGGTCGGAAGGCCGATCTGTCTTTGGAGAATACCCGATTTCCCACCGCCGGCCGCCCAACGGGTCGCCCGGGGACCGCGTCCCAAACGCTTGACCCAAACTTACGGCCGGCAGTAGGATTCGGACGAAATGGCGCCGTAGCCAAGAGGCTAAGGCAGCGGATTGCAAATCCGCCATCCTGGGTTCGACTCCCAGCGGCGCCTCTCTGCCGCAAGCTGCCTGATTTCACAAGCAGCTTGCGGCCTTTTTTTTGGCCGCAGCCGGGGGGTGAGGGTCGGGGGGCGCGGGACGGGGGAATAACTCCACAGCGCCTCCCGCCTCCACGCGGACCAAAGGTCCGCCCCTCTTTCCACCCGCGCCCCCCATCCCCAAAGCCGCGTCCCTCCTCCCGACTTTTTTGGCTTTTTTGGGGCGCTAAAAAGGGACTTTTTTTGGGTGCACCCCAAAAAAGGGCTCCGGAGTTGAACTTACGGGCTGGCCAGAAGACAGAAAACAAAGGCTTGCCACACTTTGCGACTCGTCTCCTGATCGAACCCTTTTTTGGGGTGCACCGCAAAAAAGTCCGCCCCACGCCTTCGTCCTCGCTTTGAGTAGGTCCCGCCTTGCCGAGCGGGACACTCGCACGCTTGATCTCGTGGTTGCCAACGCGTGGTGCGCGCGAGCGAAGAATGAGCCGCGTTTCATCTCGAACGGCGTGTTCGCGTCGGTCCCTCCGAAGCCAGGTTGCCGCTCGGCAAGCGAGACCTGGCTCTGAGAGGGGCCGCGTGTGAAGAGTGCTTTTGCGCTTTCCCGTAGGGCAAGCTGCCAGCTTGCCATTGGCCACGACCTTTCGCTCCCGATCGGCGCAAATGAGCAGCCTTGTTTACTACAAAAATAATAACTACAACTAAAGTTGTAACCAGCGCAGCCATGACGAGTTTCGTCGCTCAAAAAAAGAAATCTAGATCTACTCGGGCATTCGTCGTTAGAGTACGGCTAGACAACGCGCGAGCGGAAAAAAATCAAACATTCCCGCCGCTCGCCGGCTCCGGCCAGTGCACATCGATCGAAGCGTCCACGCGACGTCCGATCGCTGCCCCTGCCATCGTCTTTCGCCCCTCGCCCGGTTTCATGACATCGCAGTTTCATGACATCGCAGTGGGAGAGGGATTGAGGGTGAGGGGTGAACAGGCCGCCCGGCCAAAGCAGCGCGTTCCCCGACACGCCGCATGACTGTTGCACGTCACGTCGACGACTCGGGGCGTCCGCAAGCATTCTCGGAGGCTTGCGACCGGTCCACTTGCGGAGGGAGTTTCCCAGTCCAACTCTCATTCGAAGGCTAATTCTCGGGTTACCGAACTGCCCGCCGCAAAGGAGCTGATCGCAGTCCGCGCGCGTTGCGCCCGGACTACTCTCGAAAAGGCGAGGGGACAGAATCTCTCGAAAGGCGAGGGCACCCGCCCTCGCACGTCTGACTGAGCGAGGGCAGGTGCCCCCGCCTTTCGGCAATCGCCGGTCCGTTTAGAACCTGTCGCGTTCCCCTCCGGTTCGTTTTGGCAATGCTTGTCGCCGGACGAACTTGCCAAACAACAGGCCGGCGGAACCGCGCGGTCGATGGACGAGCTGCTGGGTGGCTGGCCCGCGGACAAGGTCAACGAACGGTTTCGGTGGCCCCTCGCTCCCCCTGGTTAATGCCGGGCTCGGACCGATCCGGCTCAACGTTAATGGGGAATACGAAATTCTTGTACGGGGAGGATTCGTCGCGATACCAGCGCTTCAGTTTTTCGATGTTGTGCCCATATCCGTACGCATCGATAAAAGGCTGAAGGACGACCTCGCTCTCGATCTTTGCGACCCAATAACCAACCTCCTCCATATCGGCAACGAGAAAAAGCTTGCGGTCCAGCGCGCTGGCCACGAGACACAACCACGAGAGAAACGAGTCTATCGATGTTCTGTAGATTTGAATTCGCGGATCCTCATCCATTTCGCACAGTTGCAAATCCGGTTTCAACGCTCTTGCAAACACGCGTCGATCATGCTGGATGAATTTGGCACCATCGGGCATGTACGGTCGGAGGGTTTCAGGCACGACGAGTTTGCCACCATTCCAGTCGAGACATCGTGCAGCAAATACAACCTCCGGGTCATTGTTGAAATCTTTTAAATAGCCGTTCGCAAGTTCAGCTCGCTTCCAGCGCACAGCCTGCCAACTATTGAACAGGGCGACACCGCCGCCGATAAGCCCGACAAAAGCTCCCACGTACGCGATTGCTGTCGCTGTCTCACTAGGCATGGGCAATGCTCGCATCTCAAGCGGAACGTCGGAGGAGGGGCAGCCAAATCACGCCACGGACTCGTAGAGGTACTTCTGGAAGCCGCAGAAGACACTGTCGATTTCTGCCGGCTTCCCAAGGTCGGCGATGGCGTTGTTGTATTTGAGCTTGAGAAGGGGGGAAAGCTTTGCCTTGTCGAGTTCGCGGCAAGAGCTCGAGTCGGCTGTGAATTGATACAGCCCCGCGCCTTGGCTGAGCTTCAGGGAATCGGATACGCGTGCTGCTGGGCGTCGTTAATTGTTTCCTTGAGGATCTGGTTAATGCTTCCGTCCGCGTTCTGACGCGACAACGTGAAGGTCACAGCCAAGCCGTTCCAACTTCCCAGGCTCGTACACACAAGAGTGTCGCCGGGGACCGAGCCTTGAACCCAGACGAAGGCTTGGGCTGACATCGGTACCGAATCCGGTGAAGTAAAGAAGCCGACGTCAGTGGCGGCAGTTGGCGGATACGCTTCTGTCCGGAAGGCATCAATTGCGGTTGGCGTGGCAACAGTGCTTTCCAAGGCGCCTCGTTCGAGACTCATCACCCGCAAAGCGCCGGCACTCGACTTGATCTGAAAATCGAAGTCGGTCGCCGGCTGCAGCGCCAAGATGTAGCCGACCCATCCGTTCGGAACGTCATCGAAGACGGAACGTCCTTTCCGTTCGGCCAAACTGCGGGCAGGATTCGGGGTATTGCTCTTAATCGGCATGTGTCGGATCCTCAGACTTGCTGACGTCAGCTCGCGAGAAACGGAATTGAATGCACACGGCCATTTACTAGAAATCGAGTTAGCCTAGGCGCAGCGTTCGGCTGGCCTGCGCTTTCACCTCTTGGGTGTCAGCCGTGATCAGCGTTACAACAAGCTCGTTGTTGCCGAGTGCTTCTCCCGGGGCGAGATCGAAATGAGTCAGGTTCTGGACTTGAGGGTCTGTGAACCTAAGCGGCGGAGGGGGAATTAGATTGGCCGAACTGTGCGGGATCGGCGCTGTTCCGATGGGCGGCAGAATGCGGTCAACATTTCCGATACGGAACCGAACTCGACACGGTGACGGATTACGAAACTTGAACTCGTAAAACACCCTGGCTGCCCCGTAATAGCCCCATAAATCGAATATCTCCCACGGGATATCTGGTGCGTTCGCCATGTTGATTCCCTTTTCCTCTAGGTATTTAAGAGCCCACTGTCACAGACTTGCGTTCGACGACATCACATGAGTCGTCGCAGACGCGATTGCTTTCTGTTCGCGACAAAATCTTCACCGGCGATGGTTGGCTAATTGACTGTCGCCTCCGCGCAGGTCTGTTGCTGATACGGCTGCTTTTGCCAAAGCTCGACGCGGGCGGGCAACCCTGGCACGAGGAAGTAATCGAGATTCCAGAGGCCGGGTTTTGTCCCGGAACAATCCGCTTTGCCGTCGTCGAGGATGAGATTGGCCGGAACTTCCTGGAACTTATCGCCCATCGTCGGGGGTGCAAAGATGCGGATGACGCCGTCTTCAGGGTTTGTGCGTTTGTAATTAAAGTCACAACCGAGACCATTCGATTGAATGGTCAAACCCTGGATCGTCCAACCGCAATTCAAGCCGCCGCCCGCAGGTTTTGCCATGATGTCATTCCTCACATGATATGAGTTATGCAGTCGTCTAATTCGTTAGAAGCGAGAGCCATCGACCGACAACGGTCGTTCCTTCGCACGTCGGAAGCCATCATGCGCATCCAGAATCGGTACCGGCAATCGCCTAAATAGGTGATTTGGGCGAAGGCGTAATCGGGGCGCGGGTGGGGGGCGCGGGGCGGGGGTTAAAGGGGGCGAATACAAATTCGTGCGGCCGGAGTCGCTCGACCTACTTTCGACGCGAAGCGTCGCCCCCACCCCCCACCCCCCAGCCCCCGCCCCGCGCCCCCAGCCCCCGGCCCGAAGCGGCCTTGCCGCTAAAACACGTACGGAATCATGCGTTTCGTGGTTTTTGCGTAGGCTTGGTATTCCGGATACGTTTCGGTCACCAAACGCTCTTCGCACAACATGCGGCCGAGCGCGCCCGCGAAGAGGAGCAATCCCAAGAGGTACGCGAGCACCGACCCGCTGTGCACGACGCCTGCTCCGGCGAACAAGCAGACCGCCGTGTAGATCGGGTGCCGGATGTAGTGGTAAGGCCCGGTGGTGACGAGGCCGCCGGCGGTCGGATTTGCCGCCGCATGGAAGCTGCGACGGCCGAACGTGATGCGAGCCCAGAGCATCAGCACGGCTGCCACGCCTTGGACGACGATCACCGCCGGCGCGGGCGTGAAGAGCCAGTCGCTTAGGAAGAGCCAGACTATGCCCACGATCATGAGTAATAACGAAACGAGCGAGATGGCCTTTAGCATAAGGACCAGATTAACGCCGCGAGCGGCGGAAGACGAAGGATGAAGGCGGAAGCGTTGCTTTGAATCCCGACCCCATGTCGGGAATGAAGGATGAGCAAGACCCGGGCGAACGCGTCTGGAGTCTGACTTTCAATCCCTCTGCCCTCTGCCATCTAGCCTCTAGCCTCCAGCCTCTAGCCTCTAGCCTCCAGCCTCCAGCTGCGACCAGAGCATGGCGACGGAGCGGGGGCCGGCGGGGTAGGTGGGGGCGGTGATCGGTGGGGTCTCTTGCCAGGGGACGATGTCGTCGGGGGAGTCGAGGGACGTGTCGATCCAGCGGCGCCATTGGCGGCCGTTGTCCAACGTCGGTAGCTCGAAGTCGAGCGGTTCCCAGTAGGCGTTGAGGGCCAGGTACACGGCGAAGCCGTCGCCGGGCAGCTCCGCGCAGAGGGCGATGCTGTGGGAGTTGTCGCTCCAGTCGGGTTGGAACAGGTGGATGCCGTGCCAGGCTTGGGTGGCTTGGGCGAGCAGGTCGCTCAGGCTGGTGCGCTGCCGCTCGTTCTCGACGTCGCGGAGCAGGCGGCGTTCGTTGAGGAGCTTGACGAAGCGGTGGATGTCGGCGTGGCGCTCGAGGTCGGTCCAGTCGAGCCAACTGAGTTCGTTGTCCTGGCAGTAGGCGTTGTTGTTGCCCCGCTGCGTGCGGCGTAGCTCGTCGCCCATCAGCAGCATCGGCACGCCGAGCGACATCAGCGTGACCGAAAGCAAGTTCTTGATCTGGCGGCTGCGGAGTTTTTCGATTGCCGCATCTTCGGTCGGGCCTTCGGTGCCGCAGTTCCAACTGCGGTTGTCGTCGGAGCCATCGTGGTTTTCTTCGCCGTTGGCTTCGTTGTGCTTCTGGTTGTACGACACGAGGTCGTTGAGCGTAAAGCCGTCGTGGCAGGTGACGAAATTCAGGCTTTGCTCGGCCTCGCGCTGTTTGTGGGCGAAGATCTCGTGGCTGCCCAGAAGGCGGTCGGCCACGCGGCGGACGGAGCCGGGGGTGCCGCGGAAGAAATCGCGGACGTCGTCGCGGAAGCGGCCGTTCCATTCCTTCCAGGCGTCGCCCACGAAGTTGCCCACCTGGTACAGGCCGGCCGCGTCCCAGGCCTCGGCCAGGAGCTTCGTTCCCGCGAGGGCCGGGTCGGATTCGATATCCAAGAGGACCGGCGGATGCAGCAGCGGTTGGCCGTTGGCGTCTCGCGAGAGGATCGAGGCCAGGTCGAAACGGAAACCGTCGACGTGCATTTCGTTCACCCAGTAGCGGAGGCTGTCGAGGATGAGTCGCCGCGCGATCGGGTGGTTGCCGTTGAACGTGTTGCCGCAGCCGGTGTAGTTGGCGTAGAGGCTGCCGCCGCCTTCCAGCATGTAATACGCGGCGTTGTCGATGCCGCGGAACGAGAGCGTGGGGCCGTGCTCGTTCCCCTCGGCCGTGTGATTGAAGACCACGTCGAGAATGACTTCGAGGCCGGCCTTGTGCAGGGCCTTGACCATGTCGCGAAATTCATCGACCGGGCCGAGCGGGTCTTGCCGCGAACTGTAGGCGTGGTGCGGGGCGAAGAATGAGACGGGCGCGTAGCCCCAATAATTTGTGCGGCCGGGCGGGCAATCGTCGGCGTCGAACTGGAAGACGGGCATCAGCTCGACGGCGGTGATGCCGAGCTCTTTGAGGTAGGGGATTTTTTCGATCAGGCCCGCGTAGGTGCCGCGCGTCTTTTCGCCGACGCCGGAGCTGGGGTGACGCGTGAAGCCGCGGACGTGCATCTCGTAAATGATCGTGCGTGACGAGGGCACGCAGAGCGGGATGTCGCCTTCCCAATCGTACTGGCTGGGATCGACGACGACGCTCTTCATGGCGGTGGCGACGTTGTCGCCGGGGCGGCGGGCGTCGTCGCGGTTGTAGTGCTTGGGGATGACGACGGCGCGGGCGTAGGGGTCGAGCAGGAGTTTTTCGGGGTCGAAGCGAAGGCCCGACTCGGGGACGCAGGGGCCTTCGACGCGGTAACCGTAGAGTTGGCCGGCTTTCACGCCGGGGACGAACACGTGCCAGTAGTGGTAGGTGCGGTTGGTGGCCGGGTCGATGCGGAGCGTTTGCGCGGGTTTGGCGTCGTCTTCGTGATCGAAGAGCAGGAGCTGGACGCCGGTGGCGGCCCGCGAATAGAGGCTGAAATTCGTGCCGCCGTCGACGATGGATGCACCGAGGGGATTGCTGCGGCCGGTCGCGGGTGGTGGTTTCAATTTTGGGGTGCCTCGTGGGTGGTTGAGGGCATTTTATACGACGGAAAGGGTTGATCTGCCCACCGACTCGCGTCGTTCGTTCGTTTCCGGGTGCCACGACCCACGGCTTTGCGTGGGCGTGTCTTCGAACGTCAAACGGATTCGCACGCCCACGCAAAGCCGTGGGACGTGGCACCCAACGTGAATCTGGCTGGTTCGTTGATCGCATCTCAAACGGCAATCGCACTGGCGAGCCAAAGCCCTCGCCAGTGGCACCCGGCGTGGGCGTGTCTTCGAACGTCAAACGGATTCGCACGCCCACGCAAAGCCGTGGGACGTGGCACCCAACGTGAATTTGGCTGGTGCGTTGATCGCATCTCAAGCGGCAATCGCACTGGCGAGCCAAAGCCCTCGCCAGTGGCACCCGATTTAGATAACCGCGCGTCTGTTCTGTGATTCAGCCGACGGGGCAGGGGACGGCGTTCCAGATGTCGGTGGCGTACTCGGCGATGGTGCGGTCGCTGGAGAATTTGCCGGAGCCGGCGACGTTCAGGATCGATTTGCGCGTCCAGGCGTCGTGGTCCTTGTAGAGTTGGAGCAGGCGTTCGTCGGCGGCGAGATAGGAGCCGAGGTCGGCCAGGTGGCGGTAGTGGTCGCCGCTCGTTAGCAGGGCATCGCGCAAGGGGAGAAAGGCGCCCGGTTCGTAGCGGCTGAAATGGTCGGAGAAAATCATGTCGAGAGCGGCTCGCGTTTCGGGCTCGTTTCGGTAGTGCGACCAGGGGTTGTAGGCGCCTTGGCTTTCGGCAACCTGTTGGGCGGTGAGTCCGAAGAGGAAGAAATTTTCTTCGCCGGCCTCTTCGACCATTTCGATTGTGGCGCCGTCGCGCGTGCCGAGGGTGAGGGCGCCGTTCATCATGAACTTCATGTTGCTGGTGCCGCTGGCTTCGTAGCCGGCGGTCGAAATCTGGTTCGAGACGTCGCTGGCGGGGATCAGGTGCTCGGCGAGCGTGCAGCAGTACTCGGGCAGGAAGAGGACCTGCATGCGGCCGCGGACGGCCGGGTCGCCGTCGATCGTGCCGGCGAGATTGTTCAAAAACTTGATGATCAGCTTGGCGAGGCGGTAGGCGGGGGCCGCCTTGCCGGCGAAGATGAACGTACGC
This sequence comes from uncultured Planctomycetaceae bacterium, assembly GCA_963752185.1. Lineage (GTDB taxonomy): Bacteria > Planctomycetota > Planctomycetia > Planctomycetales > Planctomycetaceae > DASPSM01. The sequence continues at coordinate 1,576,539 of CAVVXK010000002.1, forward strand.
GGCGGCATATCGAGGTTGGGGTTCGCGCGGAGGCGGTTGTAGAGGATCACGATTCGCAGGGCGTTGAGCAGTTGCCGCTTGTACTCGTGGATGCGTTTGACCTGGCAGTCGAAGATTGTTTTGGGATCGATGACCTGGCCGGTGGTCATCTTGAGCCAGTGCTCGAATTCTTCTTTTGCGAGGCGTTTGGCTTTGGCGAACTCGTGGCGAAAGCCGGCGTCGTCGGCGAGCGGTTTGAGCTTTTTGAGCTGGCCGAGGTCGGTGATCCAGTCGTTGCCGATTGATTTCGTGATCACGTGGGCGAGGCCCGGATTGGCGAGCAGCAGCCAGCGTCTGGGCGTGACGCCGTTCGTTTTGTTGTTGAAGCGTTCGGGGAACATTTCGAAAAAGTCTTTAACCGTTGTCGTGCGGAGAAGTCCCGAGTGGATTTGCGCGACGCCGTTGGTGCTGTGCGTGCCGACGATGGCCACGTGGGCCATGCGAATTTTGCGGTCGCCTTGTTCCTCGACGAGGCTCATGCGTCGCAGGCGATCAGGATCGTTCGGGAAGCGGGTGCGGACGCCGTCGAGCAGGCGGCGGTTGATCTCGAAAATGATTTCGAGATGTCGCGGAAGCATCGCGGCGAACCAGGCGAGGGGCCACTTCTCGAGGGCTTCGGGGAGCAGCGTGTGGTTTGTGTACGCCAGCGTGCGCTGCGCGAGGTCCCAGGCTTCGTCCCAGGGAAGGTTGGCGTCGTCGAGGAGGATGCGCATCAGTTCGGGGACGGCCATCGAGGGATGCGTGTCGTTCAACTGGATGGCGACCTTTTCGGGAAGCAGCTTCCAGTCGCTGTTTGAGCGGCGGAATCGCCGCACGAGATCGCCGAGCGAGCAGGCGACGAGAAAGAATTCCTGGATGAATCGCAGGCCTTGCCCCTGAGCGGTCGAGTCGTCGGGATAGAGGACCCGCGTGACGGATTCGGCGGTGAGCGTTTCGGCGAGGGCACCGACGAAGTTGCCGTGACTGAATTGTTGGAAGTCGAAGTAATCGGGCGCGGCGGCCGCCCACAGGCGCAGCGTGTTGATCGTCTTGCCGCCGTAACCGACGACGGGCCGATCGTACGGAATGCCGATCAGACTCGAGGGCCGACCGAGGATGGGCCGCAGCGATCCGCCTTGAATGTCGAACGAGCAGTTGAGTTTGATTTCGATGCACTCGTCGGGCCGGGCGACTTCCCACGGGTCGCGGCGGCGGAGCCAGTTGTCGGGCTGTTCCTGCTGCCAGCCGTCCTTGATCGCCTGCCGGAACATGCCGTACTCGTGGCGCAGTCCGTAGCCCATCGCGGGCAGCTGCAAGGTGGCCATCGAGTCGAGGAAGCAGGCGGCCAGCCGGCCGAGCCCGCCGTTGCCCAGGCCGGCGTCGGGTTCCTGCTCAAGGACTTCCTGGAGGTTGATGTGTCTCTCTGCGACGGATTTGCGGGCGAGGGGCTCGAGCAACAAATTGGTGACGTTGTTCGCCAGCGAGCGGCCGATGAGGAATTCCATCGAGAGGTAGTAGACGCGTTTTGGATTCTCGCGATCGTAGGTTTCGTTCGTCAGGACCCAGCGCTGCGAAAGGATGTCCCGCACCGATCGGGCAAAGGCCTCGAACCGATCGCGTGGTGTGGCGTCGGTCAGCCGGGCAACGTGATCGAAGATGACGTGGCGTTCGTAAAGCGCGTCGTCCGTCCCGGTGAACGCGATCGGACCGCAGCCGTATTGCTGCAGCAGCCTGGCCACGCCGTCGGTGCCGCCGACGGGCGGCGTGGCGGGGGATTTTGCTTTGCTCATGGGTTTTCGCCGTCTGTTCAGGGATTCCGCGAAGAAATGAAAAAGGTGCCGCCGAGGTCAGTTTGCCCCTCGGCGGGCCACACCTCCCGAAGCCCGTGCGCGTCGAATTGATAACACTGTATCGGCCAAGCGGCTTGCAAGCGAAGCGTGCCGCCTCGAGATCGATCGTCCGCAGCGATCCGGCCGCCGTGCCCCGGCGGCGACCGGGCCGCAAGTCTTCCCATGCCGGTGACCGCAAATCGGTTTCCACTCGATTTGGGTTGGTGACTCGGCTAGCTTTAGTACTCGCGGAGGAATCATTCTCCTGCAGTGAGCAAACGGACGATGGGCGAGGCCACACGTATTTTGTCCGCGATCGATTCGGGGGATTCCGACGGCGGCCGATGAGTTGCTGCCCCTGGTCTATGCCGAGCTCCGAAAGTTGGCTGTCGCGCGGCTGGCCCAAGAGAAGCCGGGGCAAACGCTTCAGGCCACGGCGCTCGTCCATGAGGCGTTTCTGCGCCTGGTCGATGGGTCCCAGCAGCAGCAATGGAGCAGTCGCCGACATTTCTTTGCGGCCGCTGCCGAGTCGATGAGACGGATCTTGGTCGATAACGCGCGAAGGAAGCGACGGCCAAAGTTGGGAGGAGACCGAAAACGCCTCGAATTCGATGAGGCCTGCTGCTTTGAGGAAGAACGGGCCGACGAGCTGTTGTTCCTTCACGAGGCGCTGGAACAGCTTGAAAAGGAATCGCCCGAAAAAGCCGAGCTTGTCAAGCTTCGCTACTTCGCCGGACTTTCGCATCAAGAAGCGGCCCTGGCACTGGGAATCTCCCGGGCAACAGCAGATCGCCATTGGGCTTACGCGAGAGTGTTTCTCTATTCGGCAATCGAAGACGCCGAGCAGGGCGGATGAAATTGTGCCGATCGGTGAGGCAATCGGACCGAAAAAGTCGCCATGATCAATGGGAAACTGTCGGAAATCGACGGCACGGGACCCATGACGCTGAGCATCGACGAGATTTACCTGGCTGCGCTCGAGAAGTCGACCGGCCAGGAGAGGTCTGACTACCTCGACGCAGCCTGCGCTGGCAACGACACGTTGCGTCGGCGTATCGAGAGGCTCCTGCGCGCCCAATCGAAAGTCGGCGAGTTTCTGGAGTCACCGGCTCCGGAAGTTGCTGGCACGGTCATGCCATCGCTTGCCGAAGGTCCCGGGGCCGTCATCGGTCCGTACGTGCTGGTGGAGCGGATCGGAGAAGGGGGGTTTGGCATCGTTTACATCGCCGAACAGGCCGCGCCAGTCCGCCGGCAAGTTGCGCTGAAAATCATCAAGCCGGGAATGGACACAAAGGAGGTACTCTCGCGATTTCAGACCGAGCTGGAAGTCCTGTCCATCATGGATCACGCGAACATTGCCCGAGTGCTGGACGCCGGAGTGACCCAAACGGGCCGACCTTATTTCGTGATGGAGCTCGTCCGCGGCGTCCCCATGACCGACTATTGCGACGAGCACAAGCTTTCGGTGCATGCCCGACTGGCCCTCTTCGTGCAAGTTTGCCTCGCCGTGCAGCATGCGCACCAGAAGGGGATCATTCACCGCGACATCAAGCCCTCGAACGTGCTCGTCGCGCAACACGACGGGCGGCCCGTGCCCAAGGTCATCGATTTTGGCGTCGCCAAGGCCATCAACCGGCAGCGGGGCCAGGGGACTTACTACACGCGACTTGCCGAAATGATCGGCACACCGTTGTACATGAGCCCCGAACAGGCCGAGACGGCCGCCCTCGACATCGACACTCGCAGTGACATCTATTCGCTGGGAGTACTCTTGTACGAGCTGCTGACCGGTCGCACGCCGTTCGACGCGGATCGCTTGCACGCGGCAGCGCTCGACGAGATCCGCCGGATCATCCGCGAGGAAGAGCCGCCACGACCGAGCACGCGAATCGGCATGATGAGCGGCGACCGGATGCTCATTGCGGCCCGTCGACACGCCGATCCGGACCGCCTGAGCCAGGTGGTGCGGGGCGACCTCGATTGGATCGTCATGAAGTCGCTGGAAAAGGACCGTGCGCGCCGTTACGAGACGGCCAACAGCCTGGCCCTCGACGTGCAGCGCTATCTTGCCGACGAACCGGTCCAGGCGTCACCCCCATCGGCCGTGTATCGCTTGCGGAAGTTTGCCAGGCGGAACAAAGGAATTATTCTGGCTTCGGCGGCCGTTTTGCTGTCGCTGATCGTCGGAATCATCGGCACGACTTGGGGAATGTTGCGCGCCACCGATGCCGAAGTCGTTGCTCGGCAGGCCGCGAACCAAAAGCAGATCGCGCTGGCGGCTGCGCAAGCGAGCGAGCGCAAAAAGTCGGAACAACTCTGGGCATCGCTCGTCGCCCAGGCGCGTGCGCTGCGCCTGAGCCGACGCCCGGGCCAACGCTTCGAGAGCCTCGAGACACTCAAGAAAGCCACGCGGCTGGCGCAGACGCTGGAGCTGGCCCCGGCGAAGTTCCACGAGATGCGAAATGCCGCCATCGCCGCGCTCGCCGTGCCCGATCTTTACTTGAGCGCACCTTCGCTTGCCTGGCCGATCGATACGTTAGGGGTCGATTTCGACGAAGGACATGTGATCTATGCCCGCACCGATCGAGCCGGGAACTGCAGCATCCGGCGCGTCGCCGACGATGTCGAGATCAACCGCCTGCCGGCATTGGGCTGGCCGGCAATTCCCCGTCTGAGCCGCGACGGCAAGTTCGTCGCGATCACCCAATTCAATCGGAGTGTCAGCCTAAGAACCGCGATTTACGTGTGGCAGCTGGACGGTCCGGCGCCGCGGCAGATCTTGTCGGAACCCAAAGGATGCTGGGTGGACTTCCAAGGTTCGCAACTCGTCGGGGTCGCGTACAAGGACGGCTCGATCGGGCTCTTCGGACTTCCCTCCGCCCGTGAACTCGGCCGGTTGCGCGCAGATACGATCACCCACGCAATCGGTATCGCGCTGCACCCGATAGAGCCCCTAGTGGCGGCAGCTTCCTACGGCGATCAGGTTGTGCAAGTTCGCGATACTCGAACGGGCAAAGTCCTCGCCTCGAAACCTCAAACCCACCGCCCTCTGAGCCTCGCCTGGCACCCCGACGGGCGAACGCTGGCGGTCGGAACTACGCTACCGCAAATTTGCCTGTACGATCGAACCACCTGGCAGAACGATCGAACTCTGCCAGCCGAGAGGTATCCAGTCTGGATGAGTTTTGACCCTGCGGGCGAGCGTCTCGCCGCGTGCGACTATGTCGGGAACACGGAGCTGTTCCGTGTTTCCACAGGCGAAAAGTTGATGAGCGCCCCGTCGATCTGCAGCGCGTGCCGTTTCGGCCGTGACGGACTGCGACTGGCCGGCGGCGTCCAAAATGGAAAGCTCGGAATCTGGCGCGTGGCCGGAGGCCAGGAATACCGGCGCTCCTCCGCAGCAAGCCGTCTCCTCGACATCAATTTCACGATCACGCGGCCGTGCATCCGGACGGACGATTGTTCGCCTGTGCCATCTCGGACGGTATCGCCATTTGGGACCTGGAGACCGGAGCCGAACTCGGCTCGATCCCCAGCGAATGGGGAAACAACTTCGTTCTCTTTGAACCGTCCGGATCGTCGCTGTTGACTCTGACCTATGGCGGACTGTCACGCTGGCCAATTCACGCTGACCGCGGTGCGCCGGGTAACCTGTCGATCGGCCCTCCCGAGGCGCTTCCTCTACCGAACGGTGAGGGGCTCGATCAGAGCCGCGACGGCCGCGTAACCGTGACTTGCGATCGCGCTGTCGCGACGCAAGAACCTTACGCGGGTGGATGGATCCTGCGCAGCGATCGGCCCAACGAACCCCTCCGCCTCGACGCCGGGGCCGACATCGTGCACATCGCCGTGAGTCCAAACGGCCGCTGGGTCGTTACCGCGACGCACTCGGTCGGGTCGGCCAAGATTTGGGACGCTCGAGATGGGCGATTCGTCAAGCAACTGGCCGACTGGGGAGCCACTTATCCACGCTTCAGCCCTGATGGACGCTGGCTGTCGACACGTCTGGACGGTGGGCGTCTGTTTGCCGTGGGCGGATGGGAAGCGGGGCTGCGCCTCGGCGAAAGCGCCGTGTTCGCGCCCGACGGCAAACTTGCAGCTGTGCCGATATCGGCCGGACTGCGCCTGGTCGACGTCGCTTCGGCTCGGGAGGTCTGCGTACTTGAAGATCCCAACCTGGACCCAATCACTCAAGCGGTGTTCACGCCGGACGGGACCAGGCTGGTCACCGTGTCACTCAAGGGAATTCACATTTGGGACTTGCACCTCATTCGCCAGCAGTTGAAAGAACTTGGCCTCGACTGGGAATGGCCGGACTTCACCTCGCTGCCCAGCCAATCCGGCGGCGTGGAGCCTTTCAGAATGGACATTCACCTCGGCGATAAGTGGGTGGTCAAGCCTCCAGAGGAGTCTGCGGAAAACCCTCAAAGCAAGCCCTCGGAGAAAACGCCGGCCAAGCCCAAAAAGGGATGAACCGGGCGGTCCGCGCAATTTCCGCCGCCAACGACGCCCCCCTTTGTTGTTCGTCAGCAGCATGGGTCGATTTGTGATCCTAAGGCCGGCTCTGGACAAATCCTGAACAATCGGGCGGTACGAAAAAGGCCGAGACTCACAAGTGCTGCCGATCGCGGCACGTGGAAGTCTCGGCTCATTACAGGCGGAGAGGGGGGGATTCGAACCCCCGAGACCCTTGCGGGCCTGCCGGTTTTCAAGACCGGTGCAATCGACCGCTCTGCCACCTCTCCGAAAGGGACTCGCGCCGCTTCCTCGAAGCGACGAATTGGTTTCGCTTCGCCTTCCCTCGATTTATGCTAGCGAGTGCGCGGACTTAAGGTAGATCGCGAGAGAAGGCTGGCGGTTCGCCTGTTCGGCGTTGGCTTTGCCGCGACACAGTTTACCGGGTCTCGCTGTTCTGGCAACTCGTATCGAGCAGACGCAATTTTCGGTTCGCCGTGCACGCAGAGGGGAGCGGGCTTCGAGGGTTCCCCCCGGAGGATCATTGCATGCAGGTGCGGCTTGTTTTGTTTGCATTCGCGGCGGTGGTTCTCTCGGCATTGTTGGCCTTCGCGGCTGATCAGCCAGCGGCGCCGGCGGGAGCCAAGCGGCCGACCGTTCGCGGAGCGGGCATCGTTTTGAAATGGGTGCGGGCCGACAAAGAGGCGAACTTTCGACGAATTGAGCCGATGATACGCGAAGCGGCGCGGAATGGGGCCAAATTGGTCGTTACGACTGAGTGTTTCCTCGACGGGTATGCATTCGACGATCCTTCGATTCCGCTCGCCGAGTATCGGGCGCTGGGGGAATCGATTCCCGATGGGCCGTATTTCAAACGGCTGGCGGCACTCGCTCGAGAGCTTCGGATTTATCTCATCGCTGGAATGCTCGAGGCGGAAGGGGCGGCTCGGTACAACGCGGCCGTCTTCATCGGGCCCGATGGGGTTTTGATCGGCAAGTACCATAAGCAAAACCTGGACGAGGAGATTCTCAGGAACAGGCCGGGGCATCTTTCGTCGGTGCACAAGACGCCGATCGGGAATGTGGGCATTCTCATTTGTGCAGACCGCCGGGAACCCGACATAGTTCGCCGGTTTCGTGAGAATGGGGCTGATTTTCTGATTTGTCCCTCGGGCGGGATGTTTGGGTCGAAAAAGAACGATCCGATGGTCCAGGCCCGCTCGAAGGAGAATCGGTTACCGATCGTGTTCGTGCATCCGGCCGAGTTTCTGGTGACCGACCCTGATGGATCGATCCGCACGCGGACATTGATTGGCAATCAGCTCGTGATTCCGAAATCTCAGGTCGGTGGCAAAAAGGATACGAGCCGGATCTTTTACTTCGACCTGGTCACGTCGAAACGGTAGGGGACGGTCGATGCCTGGTGGTCCGGTGCTCGGCCGAGCCTTGCAGTGAACGCCTGGCCCACGGGGAAGGTCGGCTTCATCCCTCCGCGGAAGTCACTAGAATGGAGCCGCCGCCCATTTTAGCCTGCGGGAACCGCGCGTGACGAATTCGGTTATCGAATGGACGTTGTTTAACGTCTTGATCATCATTCTCGTCGCGCTCGACCTCGGCGTTTTCAGCCGCCGCTCTCATGTGATCCACGTTCGCGAGGCGATGCTGCGTTCGGGCGTGTGGATCGCGCTGGCCCTGCTTTTTGCGGGCTACGTTTATTGGCGGCGGGGACACCATGATGCCCTGAGCTACGTGGCCGCCTACCTGACCGAGGAGGCGCTGAGCGTCGACAACTTGTTCGTGTTCCTGATCATCTTTTCCTATTTTCAGGTTCCGCGGCACCATCAGCAGCGGGTGCTGGTGTGGGGGATTTATGGGGCGCTGGTGATGCGGGCCGTGTGCATTGTCGGCGGGGTGCAATTGGTCGGCTGGCAGCATTGGGTCTTTTACGCGATGGGGGCCCTGCTGATTTATACGGCAGTGAAGCTCTTGGTGAGCGAAGAGCAGTACGAGCCCGAGAAGAACTTTTTTCTGCGTTTCGCACGCCGGTTTCTGCCAATCACTGATCGCTATCGGCAGGACCGGTTTTTTGCCCGCGTCGATGGCCGGCTGATGATGACGCCGTTGTTTGTCGTGCTGTGGGTGGTGAACACGACCGACGTGCTGTTCGCGATCGATTCGGTTCCGGCCGTCTTGAGCGTGGTGACGCCGCCGCATGGCACGCCCGACGCGTTTTTGGCGTACTCGTCGAATGCGTTTGCCGTCGTCGGTTTGCGAAGCCTGTATTTCGCGCTGGCCGGCATGCTGGACGCGTTTCACTATCTGCGATATGGGCTGAGCGCGATTCTGGCTTTCATCGGTTTGAAGATGATCATCGGCGACTTCGTGCCGATCTCGATCGGAGTTGTACTCGGAGTGGTGACGGGATGCCTGGCCCTTTCGGTGATCGCGTCGCTGATCTTCAAAAAGCCCGAGGAACCGGCGGAGCCCCCGGCCGCGGGAGGGGTGGACGCTGCGAACGAACCGGTGGTGAGGAGCTGAGGCGTCGAATGCCTCTCACTTCTGACCCTGTTTCAGAACTCGCCGTGGACGAACCACGAGTCTTCGTCGGGTGAGTGGAAAAGCCACAGGCGGCGGCCGTTTTCGATTTCTGTCCGGAAATAATCGCGGCGGCAAGGTTCAGGACGCCACCAACCGGTTTCGATTCGTTCCGGCCCCTCGCAGCGGACGATTTTCTGGTCGACGTCCTGCCAATGCAGGCGAACCGGCGGACCATTCGGCACGACCGACCAGACTGCGGCGGGCTGCGGGCTGGGAAAGAGCCGCAGCGGTCGCTGCCGGGGTGACGCGATCGCGGGCTTTTCCGCGTCGCGTCGCGAGTCCCATTCGCCGCGCTTCATCACGGGGCAGTACTCGATGCCGCGTTCCGGCTGATAATCGGGACAGAGTCTCGACGAGAGCACGGCCTCGTCACCCAGCCGATTGCTCAGGCGGTTGAGCAGCGAGTCGAGATCCCGGCGAGCGTCACGTCGGTCGGCCGTCTCGAACAGGGCCGATTGCTCGATGTCGACTCGGGCGGAGCGCGTCACGCGGACCTTCACATTGTGGACTTTTCCGGCAAGCTGCATGCGTTCGAGTTGCAGATGGGCCAGATCCAAGAGCCGCCGCTCATCAAGAGTGGGCCGCACCAGGCCGATCGAGAACCGGGCAGGCTCGCTCTCGCGCACGATCAGTTCGACGTCGAGCTGCAAAAGGCCCTCGTTGCGGGCTTGCAGGCGGCGGATCATGCGGGTCAAAAGTCTCTGCAGAACGGCCTCGATGGCGGAGCAGCTCTCGATCGGCGGCTCGCAGCCCCAGGCGGCTTCAAGCGGTTCTGGCGGCCGCTGGCAAACGATCGGTTCGGGGACGAGTCCGAACGCCTGATCGAGACGCCGCATGATCTCGGGACCGAATCGAGAAGGAAGCGTTTCGCGCGGCAAGGCGGTCAACTGGCCGATCGTTTCGAGCCCCAGATCGTGCAGGACTTCGATAACGGAAGGCGAGAGTCGCAACGCTTCCACCGACAGCGGTCCCAGAGCTTCCGCCGATTGCTCGGTCGGAACGACGACGGGCCGTATTCGGCCGCCAGAAAGTTCCGAGGCCGCCTTCCCGAACCGCGCCACGGCCCAGGCCGCGCCGACCGTATCGGCGATCCCGATCCGCGGAGCGATTTTCAACTGCTGAAAGTCGCGGGCAATTTGCCGTGCCAGCTCTTCTTCGCCATTGAAGAGATGCGCGCAACCGGTGATGTCGAGCAGCAAAGAATCCGGATTATCCGACTCAGCCCAGCCGACCAGCGGACTATATCGGAGGCACAATGTGAGGAGTCCAAGATCTAAAGTCCAAGGTCCCAGGTCGGAACTTTTTTGATTTTGGATTTTGGATTCCCGCGGAGAGCGGGATGCAAAACCATTTGGATTTTGGATTTTTCTTCTTTCAGGCCCGGCGTGCCCGTTTGGAGTTGGTGCTTGTTTCGTGCGGGTCGGCAATCGGATGCAAAGTATGCGTCGCATCGTTGTATTCCAAGAGGATCGAGCGTTGGCCGGCTGCTCCTCGTCGGCAACGAAGGACTTCGACGCGCCATCGCCTCCCGGACAGCGAAATCTCTCCCGGAGAAAACTTTTCCGGGACGGCTTCGACCGACAACCGCACGTCGCTCCACGAAGGTTCGCTTCGCGCGGAGGGGCGCGGATGAGAAAACCGACCCCGCCGCCGCGCTCCACCGCCAACTGCAAGCGGCGAAAAACGCGGGCGTTCATCCGCTCGAGCCGGCAGAACGTGACGGCCACGCCTCGCGATTGCAGCGTCTGCTCGAGCGCCCAGAGTGTTTCCTCGTTGGGGGCTTCTTTCTTCGCGACCGTTGTGGTCGAGCGGGCCGCTTTGCGAGGCCGCACCAGAATCAGACGGCTTAGATCAATTCCGAGGGCCGCCGCTGCAGGAGGATAAAACGTTGTTTCGCCGTCGATGACCAAGAGGAGACGATCCTCGACGAGCGCCGGAGCGGCGGCCAGCAGGGCGAGCTGATCGCCCGAGCCGGCCTCGGCCAGCCATTCGACCAGCGTGCCTGGGCGAAAACCGGCATCCGGCAGCAAGCGGTCCAGTGCCTCGATGCCGGTGGAGATGCCTTTCTCGGAAAGCTTTAATTCGGGAGATGCGGATTGGCTATCGCGGAATTCCGGGTCGCACGATGATCCCGAGCGAGGAATCGCACGCCGGCGAGCCTTCTCCATCTTCTCCAACTGGGCCGCCAGCCGCTGGAGGGTGATGGTCCGGATCGGTGAACGCTCGAATGTTTTGCGGGCAGAGTCCGTCATGAGACCCTTCGCGCGTCGCTATCCGGATTTCGGCGTCAACAGGCCGAAAACCGGCTGGGGTTGTGGTTCTTCTTGAGGCCACCACAAGAAGTATACATATGTATCGTATCTGTCAAGCGTTTTCCTCAGACGAAATACGGAAAAAGTCGACGCCAAAGGGCTGCTGCGAACCTAAACCCTCTCGTGGACATCAGGACTGTCGCTGTCCGTCATTAAGATGTGAAACCGCAGGACCTCACCGATAAAACAGGAGATCTCTCAATGTCGTTGACCGCTGACGACGTTTCGCAGGACGTGCTCTCCGAAGCCGGACACTTACTCGATCGCTGCGTGATCAAGATCGCCCATTGCCTTGACCAGCTTTCCGAAGAACAAGTTTGGTGGCGGCCGGCCGACTCGATGAACTCGATCGGCAACCTGATCCTGCACCTGTGCGGCAACATGCGGCAGTGGATGGTCGCGGGCATCGGAGGCGCGGCCGACATTCGCCAGCGCTCAGCCGAGTTTGCCGAGCGGGGACCGATCCCGAAGGCCGAACTCCTCGCGCGTCTCAAAAAAGTGGTCGCCGAAACCAAAGAGGCGTTCGCGCGAACACGTCCCACAGACATGGCACGCGAACGCGTGATCCAGGGCGAAGCCGTCACCGGTTGGCGGGCCGTCTTTCAGACGGTCCCGCACTTCAACGGCCACACGCAGGAAATCATCAGCTTCACGCGGATGCAATTGGGGGACGCTTACAAATTCCACTGGACGCCGGCGACGCCATGATCGGACGCATGAAACATCCGCAGGCCAACGAGACGTTGCCATCCGCACGGTGTGAACAACTCGGTGCGAACAACTCGGCCTTCGTCGATCCGATCCAAAGTGCTACCATTCGCAAGCCAAACAAACGCGGAATTTCGTCCGCGTCGGCTCGGGCGATACCACCATTGAGACCTTGAATGATGACAGTGCCTCGCAGACCGCATGTGCTCGATCACTCGATTTCAATGCGGCGCCGCGAATTGCTCCAAGTCGGTTTCTCGACGGCAATGGGGCTGGGACTCAGCGGCATTCTTTCGTCGAAACGAGCGGCCGCCAACGAGCAGGCAAGTCGCCGGTTCGGCGGGGCGAAGAATGTGATCATCATCTATCAGACGGGCGGCGCCAGTCAGATCGATACGTTCGATCCGAAGCCTGACGCTCCCGCGGAAATTCGCGGAGATTTCCATCCGATCTCGACGCGCATCGCCGGAGTGCAGATCGCCGAACACTTGCCGCGGTTCGCATCGCAGGCTGATCGTTGGGCCATCATCAGATCGATGTCGCACAAGAATGCGGGGCATTTGACGGCGACCCATCAGGTGCTCACCGGCACAGCCGTTCCCGGACTGCCCGAAGACCTGCCCGTCGACAAGATCGCCTCGCGGCAGGATTGGCCTTGCTATGCGTCGGCTTTGAACTACCTGCGTCCGCGCGGTGACGGCGTTCCAACCGGCATCAATCTGCCGACCTTTCTCGAGGAAGGCCCGCTGATTTGGCCCGGACAGCATGCCGGTCTCTTGGGCTCGCAGCACGATCCGTGGCAAATCCGTCGCGATCCCAGCGCGGCTGACTTTCGCGAAGAGACGCTGCATTTGATGGACGGCCTCTCGCTCGGCCGCCTGCAACAACGGCAATCGTTGCTCGCGGAAGTCGACCGGCAACGACGGACAATCAACGCTGCGGGCGAACAACAGATTTCAGCTCGATATGAGACCGCGTTCAATCTGCTCACCTCGGGCCGGTTGAGCAAGGCATTCGATTTGAATCACGAACCCGCGACCATCCGAGATCGTTATGGCCGACACATGTTCGGGCAGTCGCTGCTCTTGGCCCGCCGCCTGGTCGAAGCAGGAGTGCCCATCGTGCAGTGCAACATGGGGATCGTCCAGACGTGGGACAACCATGCGGACATCTTCAATGTTCTGAAAACGCGGCTCTTGCCGCCGTTCGATCAAGGTGTCGCCGCGTTGACGGATGATTTGGCCGCGCGAGGACTCTTGGATCACACGCTGGTGGCCCTGTTCACGGAATTCGGCCGCACGCCGAAACTCTCGATCATGCCGGGCCAGACGCAGGCCGGTCGGGACCACTGGCCGCAGGTTTTTTCCGCCGCGTTTACCGGAGCGGGCGTGCAGGGGGGCCAGGTGATCGGCAGTTCCGATGCGACCGGCGGGTATCCGGCCTCGGTTCCGCTCGGTCCGCGCAATCTCGCCGCCACGATTTACGAAGCGCTCGGCATCCGGCCCGAGACGCTCGTTCGCGACCGTTTGGGCCGCCCGCTCACGCTCTGCACGGGCGAGCCGATTTCGCAGTTGTACGGCGCCTGAACCACTCTCGCGTCATCCAACGTTGCTGTCACGTTGCGTACCGAGGCGTCGTCCGGAATTTCCGGTTCGCTTCGGCAAGGTCGAGATAGGCGTCGACCGCCTCGAGCGTGGGATGAATCGAATCGCGCGGGACGGCGGGACCGTAGTGCGCGCGATACAACAAATCGGTCAGTGCCGCGCTGTTCTTATCGAACGATTTGACTAAGGCAGTGCCGGGAACGGGTGACTCGAACGCCGCCGGCAGGTTCATCCGCTTGGCCGCCGCGATGCGCTCGCGCATCGGCGGATGGGAGGACTGCCGAACCTTCGGTTCTCTGTCGATCTGCTTTTTGGCCTTTTTCTTGATTTGAGGAGAGCGATCCGCCAACTCCGCCATGAAAGCGGCTAAATCGGAAGGCAGAATCCGGCACTGGAGCGAATCGAAGGCATATTTGACGGCGATCTCCTGCGCGATGGCGAGTGCGACCAGCCGCCGCATCGTGACCCCGAACCCGGACGAACCGATGATGCGGACTTCATAACTGTCGGCGTCGAATTCCATGCGCTGCATCAGCGAGGCGCTCACCAAGAGTCCCACCTGCATCAGGCTCCACAGCACCAACCTTCCGAAGCCGACGAGGCAGAACAGCACCATCCCCAGTATGAAGATGGTCCAGTGCCCGCCCCCTTCGGTGAGTGTCTGCACCACCGCATCGATCGCATCGCGACGATGGACGGCCAGCGCGAACCACATGTTGACCCGCATGATCAACCGGTCGAGAAAAATGCTGCCGCGCTGGCTGAAATGTCCAAATTCATGCGCCATCACGCCCGCCAATTGCGAGAGCGTCATCCCGCGGATCAGCGGCATGCCCAACGTGAGCGTGAAGGCCTGCCGCCTCAATCCAAACCACGACGTTTCGTAATACGCGCTGGCGTTCACATCGAGACTGAGCCGAATGATATCGGGCCGCGGACAGCCCACCTTATCCGCCAGCCGGTCGGCAAAGGCGAAGATCAATGGCTCCTCGACCCGGGACAGGCCGGCCTGTCGTTCGGGCTTGGCCAGTCGAAAAAAGAGCGGACGGATCAGCGAGAAGAACCACGCGACGCCCCCCACGGCAAGTCCCACGTACATCACCAGGGCGACGAGCTTCAGTTGACCGGCGCCGCGCACGCCGACCCAGACATAATCGTTGGTGATGTGCCACCAGGTGAGCCAGCCCTCGCCGAGCGCGAACAACACATAGATCACCGGCAAAACGAGCATCGTCGTCGCCACCGCGAGTGCCGTGAGGCGATGACCGAAAGTGACCGGCCGCTTGGGGAATTGAACGGCTTCATCGAGAATCTGCAGGACTTCATGCGTCTGCGCGGCGCGCTTGGGTGATCGCCGAGCGCGCACGAGAGCGGGGCTCGAATCGTCGCCGGCCACCAACGCGGGAACACGAATGGTTGCGTCGCACGCCTTACATTTGCCGCGCTTGCCCGCAGCCTCCGGCTTCATGCGATACGATTTGCCGCAGCCGGGGCAAGTGACTGGAATCACGCGCGAGGCCCTTGTCCCTGCGTCGAGAGGCTCTCGACGCAGGGGTCGTTCAGATCGATTTAGCGATTCGTGCGAACTTTCTGACGTTTGTCGCCGTTCTCGACGGCGGCGTTGACCGCGCGCTCGAAGGCTTGGGACAGCGTCGGATTAAATGGCATGAATTGCGTGAGGGAGACCGCCACCGTTTTGTTCCGCGGGCAAATCGAGAATCCCGTGCTGGCCGCACCGCCCCAGAAATACTCGCCGGCGACCATGCCGGCTTCGGATTCCATCCAGACGGCGAACCCCAATCCAAAACCGAGCCCGTGGATCGGAATGCTGAGGCCAGGCATCGACATCGGCAGCGCCTCTTTGGGCAGCTGGTTCTGCGTCATCATCTCGACCGTTTCGCTCTTCAAGAGACGCGTTCCTTCGAGTTCTCCGCCGTTGAGCATCATCTGGCAGAAACGCGTGTAATCGCGGGCGGTGGAAACCAGACCGCCACCGCCGGAGAAGAACTTGGGCGGATTGAGATACGGGCTCGTCGCCGGAGCCTCGATCTCCTTCAGGCCGGGACCGTAATTGGCTGCGAACCGGCCGACCTTCGCCGCCGGAACGTAAAACGCCGTATCGACCATGTCGAGCGGTTTGAAGATGCGATCCTCAAAAAAGACGTCGAGCGTGCGGCCCGAGGCGACTTCGACCACCCGGCCCAAGACGTCCACGGCGACGCTGTAGTGGAATCGTGTGCCCGGCTGGTATTGCAGAGGCAACTCGGCCAATTTGGCGGCGAATTCCTGCAGCGGCATGTTGCGATCGAGCAATTTCTTCTCTCGATACATCTTGTCGACCGCCGATGTGCCGAAAAAGCCGTACGTGAATCCCGCCGTATGCCGCATCAAATCGCGGACTGTAATTTCCTGCTTGGCGGGAACCGTTTCGTCCTTCGGGCCGACGTAGACGCGCAGGTTCTTCATTTCGGGAATGTACCTGGAAATGGGATCGTCGAGCTGCAGGCGCCCCTCCTCGACGAGCATCATCGCCGCCACAGTCGTGATCGGCTTGGTCATCGAATAGATGCGGAAGATCGTGTCGGCCTTCATCGGCTGGTTCTTCGCAACGTCCATCAGGCCGACGGTCTTCAAGTCGACGATCTTGCCGTCGCGAGCGACCTCCGTGACGGCCCCCGCGAATTTTTTCTGCTCGATCATGTCGTGGACGATGGCGTCCGCATGTTCGAGCCCTTTGGCCGACATTTTGACGTCAGCCGGCTTTGCTTCCGGCAAGTCACGCGATCGGGCGGCCGCTGGGATTGCAAGAATCGTAATACCGCAGACGAGAAGTCGCAGGCAGTTCTTCATGAAACGGTTCCTCTGAGCAGAGCGAAGGATGGGGGAGACGTCCTATTAATAATCCGTCGATGGATCGCTGACAACGCGCGGGCATTTGCGAGAATTCGACGGGGCAAGCCACGCAAAATGTGCCAAATTTACGCTTGGTGGAAAACGCATCCCGCGAGCCCTAAAATGCCTGCGCCATGTCGAATACCTGCGCCGCCGGGCTGCCGTTTCAAACGATTGGAATCGTCGGCTGCGGGCTGATTGGTTGCTCGATCGCGGCGGCCCTCAAATCGCGGGGTTTCAAGGGCCGCCTGATCGGATGCGGCCGCCCGGGCGCGAATCTCGAAACGGCCGTCAATCGACGATTTGTCGATGCCGCCGAAACCGATTGGGCCAAAGCCGCCAGCGCATCCGATCTGATCGTCGTTTGTACGCCCGTTGATCAGATTGTCCGCGACGTCCGCACGCTGGCTGGGGCTGCGAGCGGGCACGCTGATCACCGACGCGGGAAGCGTCAAACGGGCGATCTGCGAGCCGCTCTCGACGGGACTGCCGCAGGGAGTAGTCTTCGTCGGATCGCACCCGATTGCCGGCTCCGAAAAGCAGGGCTGTGCTCACGCCAGTTCGGAACTCTTCGAGAAACGCATCTGCGTCGTGACGCCCAAATCGGCCGCGAGGTCTGCCGTCGAACGTCTGATTGGATTCTGGCAGGCACTTGGGGCGACCGTCGTGGAAATGTTGCCGGAAGACCACGATGCGGCGCTTGCCCAAACCAGCCATGTGCCGCACGTCGTGGCCGCGGCACTGGCCGCCTGTCTTGGTGCGAGCAATCGCCATTTGACGGCGGGCGGTTTTCAAGACACGACGCGAATTGCCTCCGGCGATCCGGAGTTGTGGGCCGCGATTCTCCTGGGAAATGCATCGGCCGTCGTCGACGGAGTCCGCGACTTTTCCGAGAGCCTGTCGGCCGTGGCACAGGCCATTGAAAAAGGCGACAAACGCGCCCTCATCGAGCTTTTGCGCTGTGCCAAGGAGAACCGGGAGGCGGCGATTGACGCAAGGCCGGGCCGCGTGACCGATCGCGAGGGAAGCGAATCGGGCGAAATGATCGAGTGATTTTCACAAGACCGATGGATTGATCGATCAAATGAAGCTGTGGGAAGTTGAAATCCGACCGTCGAAGGACCAGGTGGACCGGGAAGCAGAACGGGTGCTGCATGAAGCCAGCGCCCTTCCCGCGGCCTCGATCGCCGAAATCGCCTCCGCCCGATCGTTTTTGATCCAATCCGATCGCGGCCTCCGCGAAATTGAAACGGCTGCCACGAAGCTGTTGCTCGATCCGGTCGTCGAAACGATGACGGTGCACGAGGTTTCGCCCTCATCGCATCAGGAGCGTGGGCCGCAAGCGGTGAACGGCTCGCGGCTGATCAACGTGTTGTTCAAATCCGGCGTGACCGACAACGTCGCCCAGAGCACAAAGGCGGCTCTGTCCGAATTAGGGCTGCCGGTCGATGCGGTCGCGACTTGCCGCAAATATTGGGTGAACAAAGGCGCGGAGCGGACCGATCTCGAGAAGCTGGCCCGCCGTGTTCTGGCCAACGATGCGATCGAGCAGGTGATCTGGGGGCCGATTGCGTTGGACAGCATTTCGCTGGGCAACGCCTATCAATTCCGCCGCGCGACCGTTCCGATCCGCGGGATGGACGATGGCCAACTTGGCGATCTGAGCCGCAAGGGGCAGTTGTACCTCAGCCTGGTTGAGATGCAGACCATCCGCCAGCACTTTGTCGATCTCCAACGTGATCCCACGGACATCGAATTGGAAACCATCGCCCAAACGTGGAGCGAGCACTGTTCTCACAAGACGCTCGGGGGGCGAATTCATTACCGCGATGAAAGCCGCGATCTGCAGTTCGGCAACATGCTCAAAGAGACCATCTTTGCCGCGACCCGCGAAATCCGCGAGCGCCTGGGAAAGGACGATTGGTGCGTCAGCGTCTTCAAGGACAACGCGGGCATCGTGAAGTTCGACGACAAACAGTGCGTCTGCATCAAGGTCGAGACGCACAACCATCCCTCGGCCCTCGAACCCTACGGCGGTGCGAACACGGGCCTCGGCGGCGTGATCCGCGACCCTTTGGGGACGGGGCTTGGAGCCCGGCCCGTCTGCAACACGGACGTTTTTTGCTTCGCACCGCCCGATACGCCGTACGACTCGCTTCCCCCGGGCGTGCTGCATCCGCGAACGGTGGCGAAAGGAGTCGTCGCAGGCGTTCGCGACTACGGGAATCGCATGGGGATCCCGACCGTGAACGGGGCGATTTATTTCGACCGGCGTTACCTCGGAAATCCCCTCGTCTTCTGCGGCAACGTCGCCATGATCCCGGCGGACAAGACTCAGAAACGAATGCGGCCCGGCGACCGGATCGTCG
Organism: uncultured Planctomycetaceae bacterium; assembly: GCA_963752185.1. Lineage (GTDB taxonomy): Bacteria > Planctomycetota > Planctomycetia > Planctomycetales > Planctomycetaceae > DASPSM01. The sequence continues at coordinate 1,595,324 of CAVVXK010000002.1, forward strand.
CCGTCGGCGGGCGAACGGGGCGAGACGGAATTCATGGTGCAACCTTTTCGTCCGCCGAACTCACGCACGAGAGCGAAACGATCTCGGGCGGCGCCGTGCAGATCGGCAACGCCATCACGGAAAAGATGCTCGCCGACGTCTTGCTGGCCGCGCGCGACCGGGGCCTTTATTCGGCCATTACTGACTGCGGGGCGGGCGGATTCTCGAGTGCGGTTGGCGAAATGGGCGAGGAAACCGGCGCCGAGGTCTGGCTCGATCAGGCCCCGCTCAAGTATTCGGGATTGTCGTATACGGAAATCTGGATCTCCGAGGCCCAGGAACGGATGGTCGTCGCCGTGCCGCCCGAAAATTGGGACGAGTTCGCCAAACTCTGCCAGGGTGAGGGGGTCGAAGCGACGACGATCGGCCGCTTTACCGACACCGGCCGACTGGTGCTCAAGTATCACGACGAGCAGGTCGCCGATCTGGCAATGGACTTTTTGCACAACGGCCGGCCGCCCGTGGTTCGCGAAGCGACATTCAATCCCGCGCCGCCGCACACGCTCCGCCTCGAACCAAAGCCGCGATATGACCAGGACCTGCTCAAGATCCTGAGCTCGCTCAACGTGTGCAGCAAGGAATGGGTCATCCGGCAGTACGACCACGAGGTGCAGTCCGGCAGCGTGATCAAGCCGCTGGTCGGTGCTCACGCCGACGGACCTTCGGATGCGGCCGTCGTGCGGCCCGACCTGCAATCGATGCGCGGCATCGTCATCGCCTGCGGCATGAATCCTCGCTACGGGGACTTCGACCCGTATTGGATGGCGGCATCCGCGATCGACGAAGCCGTCCGAAATTGCGTCGCGGTCGGCGCCGACCCGGCACGCGTCGCCATCCTCGATAATTTCTGCTGGGGCAATACCGAGCGACCGGAAGTCCTGGGAAGCCTTGTGCGGGCGGCCCTCGCCTGTCGCGACGTCGCAGTCGCCTGGTCGACGCCGTTCGTCAGCGGAAAGGATAGTCTCAATAACGAATTCTCGTACGAAGACGCGTCGGGCCGCAAAACGACCGTTTCGATTCCCCCTTCACTCTTGATCACTGCGTTGGGCCAGATCGAGGACATCGGCCGCGCGGTCACGATGGACGCCAAGAAGGCGGGAAACCTGATTTATCTCGTCGGCCGGACGCAAAGCGAACTCGGGGGCAGCCACTTTGCCCTCGTCAACGGTCTTGAAGGTGGAACCGCGCCGCAGGTCGACGTCGCGTCGGCGCCAAGAATATTCGCGGCGGTGCACGCCGCGATCAATCAACGTCTCGTGCGCAGCTGCCATGATTTGAGCGAAGGCGGCCTGGCGGTCGCCGCCGCCGAAATGGCCTTCGCCGGCGATTTGGGTCTCGAGCTGAGTCTCGCGCCACTTCGGAAGGCTTCCGGTATCGACGATCCGGCGACGCTGTTGTTTTCTGAAAGCAATACGCGATTCCTGCCTCGAGGTGCCGCCAGCTCAACGCGGCGACTTTCGAGGCGATGTTCCACGGTCTTCCGGCGGTCCTACTCGGTCACGTGACCAACGACGGCCGATTGCGGGTGACCGATGACGGCGACCGGCCACTCATCGATGCTTCATTGCCCGACTTGAAACAGGCTTGGAAAAGCCCGCTGGCGTGGGACTGATCGCGGCAAGAGGAGGAGCCCTCCATGGATCTTCGCGACAAGGTTGCCGTCATCACGGCGGCAGGTGGCGGTGGTTGCGGTCGCGCGATCGCTAAACGCCTGGCGCGCGAGGGTTGCCGGGTCGTTGTTTCTGACGTCGACCGCGCGGGTGCCGACGAAACCGTGCGGCAGATTGAAACCGCGCGGGGAAAAGCCGTCGCGACACGCTGCGACGTCGCCCAGGAGAGTGACCTGCGAGCACTCTTCGCGACGGCTCAGGCCGAGTTTGGCGGCGTCGATGTTGTGATCAACAACGCGGGCCCGCATTTCGGCGGCGGTCCCTTGGATCACTGGCTCGAAACGCTCAATGCGACGCTCGTCAGCGTCATGCGGACGACCTTGTTCGGAATCGAAGCGATCCGGCTCCGCGGCGGAGGCGCCATCGTCAATATCGGCTCGACATCCACCTTGGGCCACGGTTACAAGCATTCGCCTTGGCCCGGCTACGACATTGCGAAAGCGGGAGTGATTCGGCTGACGACGACGCTTGGTTGGCTCGGCGAGAGAGACAACATCCGCGTCAATTGCCTCATTCCCGGTTGGATCGCCAGCGACGAGGTGGCTGCCTATATCGCGACGGTCCCAGCCGCCGAGCGGGCCGCCCGCGGCGTTCCAAAGACGTTGATCTCGCTCGATCAGGTCGCCGATGAGGTCCTGCGGTTGGCCACCGACGAAAGACTGGCCGGTCGGCTGTTATTGATGCGAAACGACGAGCGCCCGGCGCTCGTGGCACTCAACGATCCCGGTTTCGCGTCGTTCGAAACCGATCCATGCTGAATCAAAGAGACGGTCTGTCGCTCGGGGCCTGAACGCTGGTCGGCTCATTTGTTGGTGACCGGCTGATCTCGGCTAGCGCCAGCAGCACGACCAGCGTCATGAGATCGAGCACCAGGCAGACCGCCGCCACAAGTGCGACCCCCTTTGCTCCTTGGCTCCCGGCCTGGTCGCCGGCTTCAGCGAGCAACAACCCAAGCAGTCCCGCGACAAGCGTGACGACGACCAAAAAGCCGCCGACCCAAAGCCCCGTACGCAGATAGTGTTTGAGGTACATTCTCCGTCCTGATCCCCCATGAAGGTCTCACTTTCCCGACGAAGTGACTCCGAGTCAAATGTTTGGCCGTTTCTTTAGGCCAGTTCCGGTGTTAAAATAGGAAGGGGCCTGCTGTTACGTGCCGCGCGTCGTGATCGCTCGAGACCGGTCCGCATGAACGTCGATGATTTCCTGAAGCGTGCCGTCAATCGCCGGCAGTTCTTGGGCTCAAGTGCCAAGAACGCAGCCGTGGCCGCGGGCATGGTCGGCTTGGCGGGAGCAACCGCCGTTGCCGCGTCGAGCGCAAGGGCTACCGCCAGTGAGCGCGTCCGCCTGGCGACGATCGGCGTGCGGAATCAGGGCAAATCATTAACCTCGCACTTGGCGACGCTCCCCGATGTCGAAATCGTCGCCCTTTGCGACGTCGATGAAAGTTTGCGTCCCACCGCGATGAGCGCCGTCTCAGAGGGGCGGGCGACCCCGCGATGGGAATCTGACTTTCGCCGGATCCTGGACGATCCCTCGATCGATGCGGTCGTAATCGCGACCCCCGACCATTGGCACGCGGCGATGACGATCTTGGCCTGTCAGGCGGGAAAAGACGTCTACGTCGAAAAGCCCGTTTCGCATAACGTCCGCGAAGGTCAGCAGATGGTGTCTGCCGCGCGACGGTTTGGCCGCGTCGTGCAGTCTGGATTGCAGCAACGGAGCGGCACTCATTTTCAGTCGGCTGTGGACTTCGTTCGCAGCGGCAAACTCGGCGCGGTGCACTTGGCAAAAGCTTGGACCGTGCATCGCCGCAAGCCGATCGGCCGCAAGCGCGACAGCTCGCCGCCCGATGGCGTCGATTACGATCTCTGGCTCGGTCCCGCGCCCGCACGAGCGTTCAACGCCAATCGCTTCCACTACAACTGGCACTGGTTCTGGGACTACGGCACGGGTGAATTGGGCAACTGGGGCACCCACATGCTCGACGTCGCTCGCTGGGGCCTCGGCGTCGGTTTGCCGACGCGCGTGTCGGCCACGGGCGGACGGTTTCACTTCGACGACGATCAAGAGACGCCCGATACGCTGGTCGTGCAGTACGCCTATCCGCGGGCGACGATCGTCTGGGAACACCGCTTGTGGAGCACGCATGGCGTCGAGGGACGCAGCGCGGCCGCCGCGTTTTACGGTGAACTCGGCACGCTGGTCGTCGACCGAGGCGGTTGGAAGGTCTACGACTTCGCCGAGACGATCGCGTCCGACTCGAGCGAGCAGCCGATCGCCCATCTCCGCAACTTTGTCGACTGCGTCAAGAGCCGCTCACGACCGGCGGCCGACATCGAAACAGGCCACATTTCGAGCGCCATGTGCCATTTGGGCAATATCGCCTATCGGGTCGGTCGCGAAGTCACGTTCCTGCCGGAGACGACAACCTTCCCCGGCGATCGCGATGCGAGTCTGTTGCTTTCGCGCTCGTACCGCGCGGGCTGGGAATTGCCGAGCGTCGTCTAATTCCCGCCGCGTCAGCCCTCTTTGATCGCGAGCAATTTCTCCCAGCGCGAATAAGCCGCTTCCAGCTCCTTTTGCAGTTCTTCGAGGCGGCCGTTGGTTTTGCCGATCTCGGCGGCGGCCTGCCGATAAAAGGCCGGCTCGGCCATCTTTTGGTGCAGTGTCGTTTGTTCGGCTTCGAGCTTTTCGATGCGCTCCGGCAGGACTGTGAGTTCGCGTTCCTCTTTGTAGCTCAGCTTTCGGTGCGCTCTTTTTGCGGACGAACGGGTTCCAGTTTGGCAATGGGCTCGAATTCGGAGGCCGCTCGATCTCGCGGTCGTTGCCGAATCCAATCGTCGTAACCGCCAACGTATTCCTTGAAGCGACCCTCGCCCTCGAAAACCAACGTGCTGGTGGCCACGTTATTCAAGAAAGCTCGGTCATGGCTTACGAGCAGGATTGTGCCGTTGAATTCGACGAGCAGGCTTTCGAGCAGCTCGAGGGTCTCGGCGTCCAAGTCATTCGTGGGCTCGTCGAGCACGAGCAGATTTGCGGGCTTGGTGAACATTTTCGCCAGCAACAGTCGGTTGCGTTCGCCTCCGGAAAGGTACCGCACGAGACTGCGGGCCCGTTCGCCCGAAAACAGGAAATCGTGCAGATAACCCAGAACGTGCCGCGACCTTCCGTTGACCTGAACCGTGTCGTGGCCGTCCGCGACGTTTTCCGTCGCCGATTTTTCTTCGTCGAGCTGGACCCGCAATTGATCGAAATAGGCCACCTGCAAGTTCGTCCCCGGTTTGACGGTTCCTTTCGAGGGGGGCAGTTGATCGAGCAGAATTTGTAAGAGGGTCGTCTTGCCGCAGCCGTTGGGGCCGAGAATGCCCACCTTGTCGCCGCGGTAAATCGTCGTCGTCACGTCTTGCAAAACGCGTTGGTCGCCGAAATTGTGGGAGATGTCCTTGGCGGCGATCACGACATTCCCCGATCGCTCGACGTCTTGCGTTTGCAGGCGGACGTTGCCCATCTGCGTCCGGCGAGCGGCCCGCTCGGCCCGCATTTTTTCCAAGGCCCGCACACGGCCTTCGTTACGGGTGCGGCGGGCCTTGATGCCTTGGCGGACCCAAACCTCCTCTTGCGCCAGCTTCTTGTCGAAGAGCGCCTCCTGCTGTGCCTCGGCTTCGAGCATGGCCTCTTTGCGGGCCAGAAACGTCGTGTAGTCGCACGTCCAATCGAAAAGTTGCGCCCGTTCGACTTCCACGATGCGGGTGGCCAGCCGCTGCAGGAAGACACGATCGTGGGTCACGAAAACCAGGGCTCGCGCGTCGCGGAGCAGAAAATCCTCGAGCCACTGGATGGATTCAAGGTCCAGGTGGTTCGTCGGCTCGTCCAGCAACAGAAGGTCTGGGTTGGACACGATCGTTTCCGCCAACAACACGCGGCGTTTCATTCCCGAGGAAAGCGTGTCGAAGAGCGCCGCCGGGTCGAGGCCCATTCGCGCAATCGTGGCCTCAATTTGCCGGTGGAGCTTCCACGCCGACTCGGCCTCGAGTTCCAGATGCAGTTGATCCAACTCGCCTTGGACGTCGTGACCGGCATGTGCCCGCGCCGTCAGGGCCAACTCGCGCGCGACGAGCACGCCTTGGCGCCCCAGACCGGCAGCAACTTCGTCGAAAATCGTGTGGTTCGTGCCCGACGGAACCTCTTGCATCAGCCGCGCGACGACCATTCCGGGAGCGCGGTCGATCTCACCCGAATCGGGTTTCAGCTCGCCCTGCAAGAGTTTGAGGAGGGTCGACTTGCCGGCGCCGTTTCGCCCCAAGAGGCCGATGCGTTCTCCCTGCTCGATTTGCAGGCTGACGTCTTCCAACAGATTGGCCCCGCCGTAACTGAAACTGAGATCTCTGAGCCGTAACCAACTCATACGGTGTCTTGTTCCTTCGTGTCGTCGTTCGGGGCGGGACCGGGAGTGTAGGGTAGGACGCCGGGGCGGGTTTCGTCCATGCCGCATCGAGGGGCGTGAACCGATGGATTTTCGGGAGGCCGTTCCTCTATCATCCGCTTCGCCCCGTTTGGAGAGATCGAAACGCATGAAGTACGACTGCATTGTCATCGGTGCCGGGCACAACGGTCTTGTCTGCGCGAATTACCTGGCCCAGGCGGGCTGGAAGGTGTTGGTGCTGGAACGCCGTTCCGTGATCGGCGGAGCCTGCGTGACGGAGCCGCTTTGGCCCGGTTACAAGGTTTCGACCGCGTCCTATGTCGTCAGTCTGCTGCTCCCGGAGGTCATCCGCGATTTGGAGCTCGAACGCCAGGGCTACCGCGTGCTCAAACGCACCCCTTCGTCGTTTACGCCGCTCGAAGACGGACGCTATCTGCTTTTGGGCAGCGATCAAGAATTCAATCGCCAGCAGATCGCCAAGTTCTCGACGCGTGACGCCGCCAATTTTGCCGACTACGAGTCGCTTTTGGAAAAGATTGCCGACTGTCTCGAGCCGGTGCTGAGCGCCACGCCCCCGGACATCCTCCCGCTGCCGTCCGACTGGAGACAGGTGCCGCTCGGCAAGCGCATCCGCGACGCGCGGCAATCCTTTTCGCTGTACCAGGCCTTCAAAAAACTGGGCGACCGCTTGCCGGAGGCTTTGGAGATCCTCGCCGGCTCGGCACGGACGATTCTCGACCGGCGCTTCGAGTCGGACGTGCTGAAAGCGACGCTGGCGACCGACGCCATTATCGGCACGTTTCAACCAATCTCCGCACCAGGAACGGCGTACGTGCTCTTGCATCACGTCATGGGCTCATCCGGCGGAGCGCGCGGCGTCTGGGGATATGTCGAAGGGGGAATGGGCGCGCTCACGCAGGCGATGGGAAAAACGGCGAAGGAGCGCGGCGTGGAAATCCTCACGGAAGCAAGCGTGAGCAAGATCGAAGTCGCCAACGGCAAAGCGGTCGGCGTGCACTTGGAGGACGGTCGAGCGTTTGCCACCAGCCACGTTGCGTCGAATGTCGATGCCCACCTCACGTTCGAGAAGATGCTCGAACCATCCGCCTTACCCGCGCCATTTTTGGAAGCCGTGCGACGGATCGATTACGCGAGCGCCAGCATGAAGATCAATCTGGGTGTCCGCGAGTTGCCCGATTTCACGTGCCTGCCGGGAAAGAGCGAGGTCGGGCCGCAGCATCGGGGCACGATCCACATCGGCTGCACGCTCGACTATCTCGAACGCGCCTACGACGACGCCAAGTACGGCCAACCGTCACAGAGGCCGATCGTCGAAATGACGATTCCGACCTCCGTCGATCGCACGATTGCTCCGCCCGGCCATCACATTCTTTCGCTCTTCGTGCAATATGCGCCCTACAAGCTGGCTTCGGGGAGCTGGGACGACGTCAAGGAGGAATTCGCCGATCGCTGCGTGGCGGAAATCGCACGCTACGCGCCGAATGTGCCGGCCTCGATCGAGCATCGTCAGGTGCTGAGTCCGCTCGACCTTGAACGGATCTACGGCCTGACAGGCGGTAACATCTTTCAAGGGGCGATGCCCCTGCATCAGCTCTTCAACATGCGGCCCGTTCCCGGCTACAGCGACTACCGCACGCCAATCGACGGTCTCTACCTGTGCGGCAGCGCGGCCCATCCGGGAGGTGGCGTCATCGGCGCTTGCGGCCGCAACGCGGCCACGGAAATGCTCCGCGACGGCCGCTAGTAGACCGTCTATCGCAAAATGGTGCTATTCGGGTGCCACTGGCGAGGGCTTTGGCTCGCCAGTGTCTTCGACCTACCACCGGCTCCCCAACGCAATTCGGCCACCTGTCTGCAAGCCATGCATGTCGATCGTCAAACTGCAAAGCACTGGCGACCCAAAGCTGTCGCCAGTGGCACACCCGTGACATCCCCACTATTGAAGTCGACGGTCTACTAGTTACCAACCTGCCCCCTTGGTCGTCGTCTTCACGCGGCACAGATACATATCGGCGCAAAGGTAGAGCATGGTTCCATCGTCGCCCCAGGCGCAGTTAGCCGTTTTCTCGCCAGTGTCGATTCGGCCCAGCAGCTTGCCTTGCGGCGTGAAGACGTGACAACCGCCCGGTGCGGTCGCGAAGAGGTTTCCCTTCGCGTCGACCTTCATTCCGTCCGGAAGTCCGGGCCGCTTGCCGGCAAACTCGGTGACGTCGGCGAAGACCTTCCCCGGGCCCAGCGTGCCGTCGTCGAGCACGGGGAACGCCATCCAAATGGCAGCCTTCGGATCGGATTGAGCGACGTACAGAGTCTTTTCGTCCGGCGAGAAGGCCAGGCCATTCGGCGCCGTCATGTCCTTTGTCAGCAGCGTGAGCTTGCCGTCGGCCGAGAGCCGGTAAACGCCGCAGAAATCGAGTTCGCGCAGCGGGTCGTCAAAAAGCTTCGGCAAACCATAGGGCGGATCGGTGAAATAGAGATCGCCGTTGGATTTGAAACACAGATCGTTGGGGCTGTTGAAGCGCTTTCCCTGGTAATTGTCGACCAGCGTGCGTTTGCCACCGCCGCGCGTCAGCACCGAGACACGGCGATCGCCGTGCTCACACGAGACAAGCTGCCCCTTCGAATCGAGCGTGTTGCCGTTGGAACCCGGTTCCTTGCTGTAGGGATAAAGCCCCGTGTAGCCCGACGGCCGCAAATAGACGCTGACGCCGTCCCCCTCTTTCCATTTCATCACCTGGTTGGCGATGACATCGGAGAATAGCAGGTAGCCGCCGTCCTTCACCCACACCGGGCCCTCCGCCCACTTGAAGCGGGAGGTAAGGACTTCGATTTTCGCGTCTTTGGGAATCAGCTCGTCGAGCTGAGGATCGAAGCGATGAATGGTGCCGATCACGGGGAAGTTCTTCGTGGCTTGGGCGATGGCCGCTCGGACGGGGAACGCCGAAGTGCCGGCGACGATCGCGATGAGAAGCAACGCCTTGCGCATGGTGTCGTCCTCTGTGGTGCCGATGGAGGGATCAAAGGTCGCGAGTTCATCGTAATCGCTCGAACTCAGTAAACAAGGGGTCACGGTGGCCTGTAAAACAGTGGCCTGTCAAACGGTGGCCTGTCAAACGGCGGCCCATAAACGTGGAAGTCATTTGCCGCTTGATCGGGGAGCGGCAGGCAGAGCATGCCCTGTGGGACTGTGGAACCCGACGGGCCATCGGGATCCGACGAATGCGACAACGGTTGTATTTCTGCTCATGACCATGTCGATCGCTCGCGATAGGATCAGGCTTGTGGGCCGCCCTTTCGGGCCGCCTCTTTTACAGGTGCTGTAAAAGCGCTCGTGAACGAGGCCCAACCCCGGCGGTAGGATCGGGTTTGACGGGCGACGTTATTCCCTGCGGGCCCTCCCCGCACAGGGACGAAACGGCTCAGTTCGCCAGCGCCTGCGACAAAGTCCCAAGTCACGATCGGTCTCCAAATTAAAATGATCGAAGCCGCAGCAAGTGCCGGCGCGACCTTACGCCTCAACGGCACCGCGTCCCTTTTCGTCGACATGCGTACTAACCGTTGGTATTCCGATCGTGACCGAATCGAGCGGACGAAGTACGATCGGGTTTGACGCGTTTTCCTGCGGGCCCTTCCCGCACGAAGACGAAACGGCTTCGTCGGCCCAGCGCCTGCGGCAAAGAGCCAGGCATGATTAGCGTCCAAAAAAGGTGTCCCAATAAAACGATCGAGGCCGCAGCCAGTGCCTGCGCGACTTTACGCCCCAACGGCACCGGGTCCAGGGCGACGCCCTGGTTCGAAGGTGCTCACTCTGTTTCGAAGATGCTCACCGGATTCGAAAAGTGAGCATCTTGGAAAATCCCGACGATTTCTTCGAAGATGCTCACCCTTTTCCAAGGTGCTCACGCGAAAGTGCGCACCTTCGAAAAAACGGTACGCCCAAGGTCGTCCAGGACCTTTGTGGGCTCATCCGTTTGTGAGCGAACGCACAAAATACGGAGATGGCGGGAAATTTAACGGCCTCGTTTGCAAGCGCCCTCACCTGGGCTCATACTCGATGATTCCAGGCATTTTCATCCTTGATAAACGCACCTTTGGAGTGATCCATGCCTTCGTTCCGGGCACTGCTTGCGGTCCTCGTGTTGACAGTTGCGGGGGCGGAGGTTCTGGCGGCCGACGTTCACTCGGCGACGATCGCCTATCAAGGGGGACGCATCCTTACGGCGGCCGGTCCCATTTTTGATCCGGGCACGCTCGTCGTATCGCAAGGCAAGATCGTCGACGTCGGCCCGTCCGAGAGTGTCTCGATCCCGAAGGACGCCCAGGTTGAAGACGTCTCGGGCAAGGTGATCATTCCGGGCCTGGTCGATACGCACTCGCACTTGGGCGTCTATTCGCGACCCGGCGTCCAAGCCAATAGCGATGGCAATGAAATGACGGGCCCCGTGCAGGGCATCGTGCGGGCGCTCGATTCGCTCAATCCGTACGATCCGGGCATCCGCATGGCCAACGCCGGCGGCGTCACGACGGCCAACGTCATGCCCGGCAGCGGCAACGTCATCGGGGGGCAGACGATTTACGTAAAACTTCGCGGATACACGCCCGAGCAGATGTGGATTGCTTCGCCCGACGTCCTCGGCGGCCTGAAAATGGCCAACGGCGAAAACCCAAAACGCGCCTACGGCAGCCGCGACAAGGCGCCCGGTACGCGTATGAAGGTTGCCGCGCTGCAGCGCAGCGAATTCCTGTCTGCCAAGGCCTACATGTCCAAATGGGATCAGTACCGCAAAAAACTCGGTGCCGGCGAAACGGCATCGCCCCCCGATATCGATCTCGGGCTCGAGCCACTCGTTGAGGTTCTGCAGCACAAGCGCACGGTCCATTTCCACACGCATCGTGCGGACGACATTTTGACCGTGCTGCGGCTCAAGGATGAATTCGGTTTCGAGCTCGTGATTCAACACGGCACAGAGTCGTACAAAGTGATCGATGCCATCGCCCGCCACAAAGTGCCCGTCTCATTGACGCTGGTCGACAGTCCCGGCGGAAAAGCGGAAGTCATCGACATCAAAGATCAAACCGGGGCCGAATTGACCCGCGCCGGAATCAAGGTGATGGTCAATACGGATGATCCCGTGACCGAAAGCCGATTCCTGCTGCGGACGGCCGCCACGAATGTTCGCGGCGGACTTCCGGCCGAGGAAGCGCTTAAGACCGTCACGATCAACCCCGCCCAGGCTTTGCACCTCGATCACCAAGTGGGCTCGCTCGAGAAGGGAAAGGACGCCGACTTTGTAATCCTGAGCGGCGAACCCTTCAGCGTTTACACGCGCGTGCTCGAGACCTACATCGACGGCAAGCCGGTCTTCCGGCTGTCGGATGAAAAAGAGCGGCTTTACCAGGTCGGCGGTTTTGCCGTCGCCGATAAATCGAAGATCCCCTCACCCAAGCCGCTGGTGAAGCCACTACCGGCGGTGGCCGCACCTGCAGCGCCGGCGGGATCGCCTTCCGTCACGCCCGAATCGAAGTCGGTATTGATCCTGGCCGGGCGGCTGTTCACGGCCGAGAAAGGACCAATCGAGGACGGTGCCGTTCTCGTCAAAGACGGGAAGATCGTGGCTCTCGGCCCGCGAGCGTCGCTTAAGGTCGATGCGAAGACGCCCGTGATTTCAGCTCAATCGGTCACGCCCGGTTTGATCGATGCACACAGCCTCGTCCCCCTGTCGGGTGAGTACAACATTGCAGCCGATCAGGATGCCGACGAGCGCTCCGACCCCGACCAAGCCGACCTCCGCGTCCTCGACGCCTTCAACCCGGCGGAACCCCTGTTGCAGTTCTTGATGGAGCAAGGGGTCACCGTCGTGCACGCCTGCCCGGGACGAGCCAACGTGATCGCGGGAATCACCGGCGTCTTTCGCACGCACGGCGTCGAAGCCGAGAAGATGGTCATTCACTTCCCGCAGTCTCTGCTGTTCAATTTGGGCGAGGTGCCGAAGGAGACGTACAAAGGCCAACGGCCCGGCACCCGGATGGGAACCGCAGCCGTCATCCGCAAGGCCTTCACCGACGCCGGCAACTACCGCCGCAAGCACGAGCACCCGAAAGCAGGCGAGCCGGCCGATTCAAATCTCAAACTTGAATCACTGCAAGCCGCCCTCGACCGCAAAGTCTCGTGCATGTTCTGCGCTCAGAAGGCCGACGACCTGATGACGTGCCTGCGGCTGATCAATGAATTCCATCTCGACGGACGGCTTTCGCTGGCTGCCGAGGGTTATCTGGTCGCCGATCAGATCGCCGCGGCGAAAGTCCCGGTGGTTGTGCACGCCACGATGCAGCGCGTCGAATCGATGGAGACGTTCAACAGCTTTTTGGGGAACGCTGCCGCACTTGCGGACGCGAAAATTCCGATCGCGATCGGTAGCGGCTTCGAGGGCTATGTGCCTAAGACCCGCGTCATCCGCTGGGAAGCGGCCATGGCGATGGTTTACGGCCTCGGCCGCGACGCGGCCTTGCGGTCCGTCACTCTCGATGCGGCCAAGATCCTGGGCATCGCCGACAAGTACGGCAGCCTCGAAAAGGGCAAGGTCGCCGACCTGGTGCTTTACGACGGCGATCCGTTCGAGCATGCGACGCACGTGACGGCCGTGATCATGGATGGACGGCTCGTCTACGACCGGTCCACCCGCAAGCCGCTGCCCATGTCGCAGCGGGGACCGCTTTCGAGCCCCGAAATGCCCTGCTGCATGGGCTGGACATACTGACCGGCCGCCCTCGCGGTCACACTTTGACGGCTTCGATCAGGCGATCGATATCGGAATCGTTGCAATAAATATGCGGGCTGGCCCGCATGCGGCCGCCGCGCGCGTTGAGGATCACGCCATGCGCCCGGCACTGCTTTTTGACCTCAGCCGGATTGCGTCCCGGCACATCAAACGAAACGATGCCCGAGCTTCGGTCACCTTCGCGGCAGCTGGCGACGGAAAATCCGGCTTGCGAGAGGTTGTCGCACAGCCGGTCGGTGACGTCGAGCAGGCGCCGCGAGATGTCTTTCGGGCCAATGTCGCCAAGCAACCGCAAGCTTTCGGCAAATCCCGCGATTGCCGCCAGGCAGTGCGAGCCACCTTCATATCGGCTGGCGTCGGTTTTCACATCGTAGGCCGTGTTCGTGTAGTCGCCCGAGTGCCTTACGCTGTTCCAGCCGACGCCAACCGGCCGCAACAGGCCGAAATGCTCCTTTCGCAAATAAAGCAGGCCCGCACCTTCGGGACCGAGCAGCCATTTGTGACCGTCGGCCGCCAACGCGTCGATGGGAATCTCGCGCACGTCGAGTGGGAACATGCCGAGGCCCTGGATCACGTCGACGAAGAAGAAGACTCCGCGCCTGCCGCGCGATTTCACCCAATTCGACGAGGTTGTTTCGCCAGCCTGTCATGTAGCCGACCCAGCTCACCGCCAACAGACGCGTCCGCGAATCGATCGCCCGTTCGATGGCGGCAGCGTCGACCCGCTCGTTCGCAGCAGCCACTTGCCGCGTCTCAACCCCGCGGTCGGCCAGATTCATCCAGGGATAGAGATTCGAGGGGAACTCGCTCGAAAGCGTGACGAGGTTATCGCCGGCTCTCCACGGGAACCCGTCGGCCACGGCGTTAATGCCTTCGGTCGTGTTGTGGATGATCGCGATCTCATCGTTTTCGGCCCCGATGAGTTTCGCTCCGAGCTGCCGGGCGGTTTCGACCGTCGTCCGCCACCGCGTCCAATCGGCCACACCGTTGGCGGCGTTGCTGCGGGCGAATTCGATCAATACATCGGCGGTCGGGCCCGGCAGCGGGGCGACGCCGGCGTGATCGAAGTAGGCCCACTTCTCCACGACAGGCATCTGTTCGCGAAATGTCTCCCACCACGGTGCTGCTTGAACCATCGGCAATTCCTCGGAGTTGCCTGGATTATAGAACGACAAGAGTCGCGCCCAAGCTCGGCGTTCGAAGTTTTCGCCACTTGACAGGATGCGTTATACTGCCGACGCGAATTGGAGGAGGCTGATGTTTTCAATACTGGGTCAAAGCGCTCGGCTCTGCGACGGCATGAGCCGCCGTGAACTGCTCCGCGTCGGCGGGTTGAGCGCGTTCGGACTTTCGCTCCCCCAACTGCTCCGGGCCTCGCAACCGGCCGCCCCGCCCCGCGGCATCATCAACGATTCAACCTTCGGTCGCGCGAAAAACATCATCTACGTCTGGCTGCAGGGTGGACCGCCGCAGCACGAGACGTTCGATCCAAAGCCGGACGCCCCGTCCGAAATCCGCGGCCCGTTCAAGCCGATTCAGACCAACATTCCCGGCGTCCAATTTTGCGAGCTGTTGCCGCGGATCGCCCGCATCGCCGACAAACTGGCCGTCGTTCGCTCGCTGCATACCGACAACGACTTGCACGACGCCAGCGGCTACGAAGTGCTGACCGGCTACCGGTATACGGGAACAAATTCACGCCAGATCTCGCCGACCGATTGGCCCTATTTCGGCTCGGTGCTCAAGCTGGTCAAGCCGAGCGAAAAACTTCCGCCGCTGACCTCGGTGTGGATTCCCGACATCATGCGGCTCAACGAGAACGTGACGCCGGCAGGACAAACGGGCGGATTTCTCGGGCGGCAATGGGACCCCGATCGGTTTATCGGCGACCCCTCGCGCCGGACTATAAAGTCGAGGGGCTCCGCGGCACGGATATCGCTCCGATGCGGCTCAATCGCCGCATCTCGCTGCTGGAACAGATCGAGCGGCATTTCGACCGGGCGGCAGTGGCCCGTCCGATCGGCATGTATGACAAGTTCCAGGATCAGGCATTCGACCTGCTCACCTCAGGCCGTGTGCAGCGTGCGTTTGCCGTGCACGAGGAATCCGACAAAGTTCGCGACCGCTACACGCGAACGCAATGGGGGCAATGTCTCCTGCTGGCTCGCCGGCTGATCGAGGCCGGAGTGCGGCTCGTGCACGTCAATTGGTGCCGCGAGCCGGGCGATTCGGCGGTCGACAACCCGATGTGGGACACGCACGCCCAAAACGCAGACCGTTTGGAAGACGTGCTCTGCCCGATGTTCGACATCAGCTTCACGGCACTGCTCGAGGATTTGGAGCAGCGCGGCCTTTTGCACGACACGCTGGTGATTGCGATCGGCGAGTTCGGCCGCACTCCCAAAATCAATGCCGCCGCCGGCCGCGACCATTGGGGCCACGTTTTCAGTTTCGCGCTCGCGGGAGCCGGCATCTGCACGGGGCAGGTTTACGGAGCGAGCGATCGCGACGGCGCTTATCCGGCACGCGACGCGGTAACCGGCGGCGATCTGACGGCCACCTTGTTTCACGCATTGGGCGTGGATCCCGAGTCGACCTTCCGTGATCCCGAAGGCCGCGATCACAAATTGACTCTCGGCTCGCCAATCCGTCCCTTGTTAGGCGGCGGCGTTGCAACGTACGAACGCGTGTCGCCGGAAGGCACGATTCGCGTCGGCGGCTTTGACACGAGCTTGCTACTCAATCCGCGCTTTGAAGACGCGGCCCCACTGTACCCGGTGGACCGCGGATCGCGTCCGAAAGGTTGGCGGGCGTCGCCCATCTTGCACGCAAAGGAATCCGGATTCGGCGTCTGGCTGGAACAGGGCCAAGCGCATGGTCCGCGCCGGGTGCGGATGGGTTTTCGTGCTGGCGGAGACGCGGTCGCGAAAGGAACGCGCGCGGTACTCGGTCAAGAAATGCGTAATCCGCGCACGGGCGATTCACGCTGACCGTCGAAACTTGTCTCGGCGCCGACTCAAAAGCCGCCGCAGAAAGCTTCGCAAAGCATTTTACGTGTCGGCTCGTCTTCTATCGGTTCGCCGATGCGGGAAAGAACCCGCTCAAACGGCACGAGTTCGGATCGCTGGCGATTCAGCCGCCGAATGCGATCGGAAATGGAGCGGAATGGGGCAAATTCGAGTTGAGCCAACTTCTCGACAGCTCGGGACCAGGACAGAACTTCAGTATCGGCCACGGTCTGGGCATCTCGATCGAGATCGAAAAGACGAGCGAAGGCACTCTCGATCTGAGATCGGCGCCCGGCGCCCAGGGAAACGACTTAGCCTCGCTTTGCATTCGCTCGGCGACTGTACGATTCGCCAGTCGCACAGTCGACGACAAAGTTGTGGCGTAGCGCTGCCAGCCTTTGGGCGCCGCGTTGCTCAACGCGGACAGGCTGTTGTCGGGCAAAGGGGTGGCTCCTGGTTTGGTCCCGGGACGGCCGCGTGGGGCGTGGTGTTCTGGCGCCGAATGCAGACATCGGCTGGAGCTTGTATGCCGAGCCTCACGCGATTTCCGCGGACCCGCACGATGCTGATCCGGATCTCGCCGTCGATAATCACCTCTTCGCCTACTTTGCGACTTAGGACGAGCATAAATCACTCTCCCTGCGATTCGGTTTGATGGTCGGCTTTCGGCCCGTTACTCGCCGTGCCTCGCGTTTCCGCCCGACCCTCGGGCAGGCGACCGGTCCTCCACGTCCTGTTTCGTAACCGGTCTCAGCGAACCGAGACGTTGGTTAGCTTGAAGTTGCTCGTGAAAGATCCTTTGTGCTTTTCGTGAAAATTGGCCGCAGTGCTCGGCGTTTTCTCAGTGCACCGATGAACATAACGCACATATGTATACATAGCGGATACCCCAAGTGCAACGGCAAATCCGGCCTTTTTTCCGGCGCGATGCGCGGCCTTCAAGCGTCCAATCGATGAAGAGCGGAACCGCATCCTGCGCAACGGGTGATCGCAGTTCGGAAGTCGAAATCACCGTATTCTGTTTTTGAACCGCCGCTCTCGGCGCACACGGAAATAATTGAAAAATACCCAAGAGCGAACACGTGCGCGCTTCTTCGATGGCCTGCGAGAATTCGAAGGCAGGCACGATGAAATCGGTCACTTTGACCGCGCTCCGCAAGCTTTGCGTCCGCTTCTTTTGAAAGCTTTACACGGCAACAAAAAAACTGCCGCGCGAAGTCGCACACGGGGGCATTTTTGGCTTCACGCGGACGAAGGGCTTTGTTATCCTCCTCGCATCCCAATCAGTTTTGACCGGCAGGGAATAGCCGAATCGAAGCACAAGACGCGTGTCCGCCACGCGATTCCAACGGCAAGGAGGCCTGTTGTGAGCTATCAGAAATCTGCTCATCCTGAGCTCAAGATTCAAATCCGCTGGTTGATCCGCCGTGACATGCACGACGTGTTGACGATCGAGCGGGCTTGCTTCGAGCAGCCTTGGACCGAAGAGGATTTTCTGACCTGCCTCCGCCAGCGCAACTGCATCGGCATGGTTGCGGAAAGCGATCACCGCATCGTCGGCTTCATGATCTACGAGCTGCACAAGGCGAAGCTCCGGGTGCTGAATTTCGCCACAGCGCCCGACGCGCAGCGGCAGGGCGTCGGCAAGCAGATGATCCGCCGGCTGGTCGACAAGCTCTCGCAGCAGCGGCGCAGCGAAATCATGGTCGAGGTTCGCGAGACCAACCTCGACGCCCAGTTCTTCTTCCGCAGCCAGGCCTTCAAGGCTGTCTGCGTGCTCCGCAGCCACTACGACGACACGTACGAAGACGCCTACGTGATGCAATACCGGCTGACGGGCGAAGACGAAGCCTGGGTGCTGCCCTTTTCGCCGACCAATCGGATTTCCGATTACGACGCGGCGTGAAGACAAAGGGATGAAGGCGGAAGGATGAGCCGGACTGCTGCTTGGCAGTCTCGCTCATCCTTCAAGCGTTTCATTCATCCCGGTTTTGACTCGATCGCTTCGCGCTGAATTTCTTGCGCTTGGTCCGCGTCGACGTAGTCGCTGTGGCATGAGGCCTTGTCGCGGTCGGCGTGGACCGATTTGCGCGTTTTCGACGCCAGGCGATGGATTTCGTCCGGGCTAAGCACGCCGCGCTTCTCGAGGATCGCCTGTTGATCTGTGGAGAGCGAGGCTGAGACTTTGGCCTTGTCCCAGGCGTAGTCGTGCTCTTTCCCCGACGCGAACTCGACGATTTCTTTCGAGATGCGGACGCTGCACCAATCGTGTCCGCACATGGCGCAAAAATCGGTATCGACGTCCAAATCCTCGTCGTGATATGCGCGGGCCGTGTCGGGATCGAAGCTCAACTCGAAATGCTTTTCCCAGTTGAGGGCGGCCCGGGCTTTCGTCAACTCGTCATCGCGGTCCCGCGTTCCCGGAATGCCGAGTGCGACGTCCGCGGCGTGGGCCGCGATCTTGTACGCGATACAGCCCTGCTTCACGTCATCTTTTTTCGGAAGTCCGAGGTGCTCCTTGGGCGTCACGTAGCACAGCATGCTGGCCCCGTGGTACGCGGCTGCCGTGGCACCGATGCAACTCGTGATGTGGTCATAGCCGGGGAACATGTCGGTGACGAGCGGCCCCAATACGTAAAACGGAGCCCCGTGGCAAAGTCGCCGCTCGAGCTTCATGTTGTATTCGATCTGATCGAACGGCACGTGCCCCGGCCCTTCGATCATGACCTGCACGCCCTTTCGCCAGGCTCGCTCGGTCAGTTCGCCCAAGGTAGAGAGTTCGGCGAGCTGAGCGCGGTCGGTCGCGTCGGCCAAACCGCCCGGTCGCAGACCGTCGCCGATCGAGAACGAAACGTCGTAGCGCCGCATCACGTCGCAGATATCTTCCCATAACGTGTACATGGGATTCTGCCGCTTTTTGACGAGCATCCATTTCGCCAAGAGGGATCCGCCGCGGCTCACGATTCCGATCAAGCGATTTTTGACGAAAGGCAGATGCTCGCGCAAAACTCCGGCGTGAATCGTGAAATAGTCGACGCCCTGTTGCGCTTGATGGGCGACCATTTGCATGATGGCGTCGTCGTCGAGGTCTTCGAGCCGACGGCCGATGATCATCGAGTAAATCGGCACCGTGCCCACCGGAACCGTGCTGTTTTGCAGAATTGCGTCGCGGCATTCGTCGAGGTCACCGCCGGTCGAAAGATCCATCACCGTATCGGCGCCCCACCGCTCGGCCCAGCGGAGCTTGAGCACTTCTTCATCCGTGCCCGACGAAACCGGCGAGGCTCCCATGTTCGCGTTGATCTTGGTCCGCGAAGCGCGGCCGATGGCCATCGCGTCCAGGTTATAACCACAGTGAACGCGGTTCGCGGGGATAATCATTCGTCCGGCCGCAACCTCGTCGCGAACTTGCTCGGCCGTCAAGTGCGGCTCGCGCTCGGCAACGCGGCGCATTTCGGGTGTGATCGCGCCGACCCGGGCATGTTCCAATTGCGTGATCGGTGCAAATCCGGCCGGCGCCATCCATGCAGCGGACGACTCATAATTTTGCTCGAAGCCGGCACGCAGCGTCCAATCGGACGGCATGAAGTCCCACGCCGTCTTTGTCGAGGGCTCCGGCATGCCCGGCGTATCGGGCGACGAGAATGAGTAGCGGCCGGCAGAACCGGGAGCGATGCGGCGCGGAGCGGCAAAACTTGCCGGACTTGTGCCGCTGTTGACCGACGACGGATTTCCCCCCAGCGGCGGCAGCGGAAAGGGATACGTTCCCTCGGTCAATGGTGAAGCGTCGACCGTTCCAGGCGTCGGCATGTGCAGAATCCTTTTGGGCACCGAAAGCAGCAAAAATTGTGCGGCTTGATCGGCCTGATCGTATCCTAGCCGCGCGCTCTGGAATTGCAACGTGGCGGAGTGGTCAACAGTTCTCGCCTCCCATTGGTTGGGACGCGAATGATCCACCACTCGATGTTAAACGGCGAATGCGCGCGACAAGCAGTTGATGCCGAACGTCCGAAATGTCGAAAAGATACCGATATGCCGCTTCGCGGGGGGGGACACGGTTCGGACTATTTGTTCGCACACGTTGAGAGCGGTCGCAGGGAAATCTCGTTGATGAACCTTCTCGAAGTCTCGCATCTTCGCAAGACCTTCGGCCAGTTTGTCGCGGTCGAAGACGTCAGCTTCAGCGTGGCGGCCGGTGAGATCTTCGGCCTGCTCGGGCCCAACGGGGCCGGCAAATCGACCACGATGAATATGATCGTGGGACTGCTCGCGCCCAACTCGGGAACAATCTGCCTCAACGGGGAGATCCTGGATCCCGAGAACCGCGAGCTCCGTATGGCTTTGGGAGTCGTCCCGCAGGACCTGGCAATTTATCCAGACCTGACGGCCCGTGAGAACCTGCACTTTTTCGGCAGGCTTTATGGAATCGGCGGACGCGAACTCAAAAATCGCATTTCAGAAGCGCTCTCGCGCACCGGCTTGACCTCCCGAGCGAATGACCGAGCCGCCAACTTTTCCGGCGGTATGAAACGGCGACTGAATTTCGGCGTCGCGCTGCTCCATCGGCCGCGGTTGTTGATCCTCGACGAACCCACCGTCGGCGTCGACCCGCAATCGCGGGCCCATTTGCTCGACAGCGTTCGCTCGCTCAGTGCCGAAGGGGTCGCCGCCGTCTACGCCAGCCATTACATGGAAGAGGTCGAAGCTCTCTGCCAGCGGGTGGCGATTGTCGATCGCGGCCGCGTATTGGCCTGTGATAATTTGCGGACGCTGTTAAGCCGCATGAGCGCCGACTTGTGCCTGCACGTCTCCAAACCGGCCGCCGGCTTCGCCGAGAAGCTCAACGGCCTCGGCCGGCTGGAACCGAACACCAACGGAGCGGCCACGATCGTCGTCAGCCGGAATCGGGTCGACGACGCTCATCCGCTCAACGAAACACTCACGCGGATTATCGACCTGTTGAACCGGTCCCACGTTGACCTGCGATCGGTCCAGACGAACGACGCCAACCTGGAGCGACTCTTCCTCCAGCTGACCGGCAGCCGCCTGCGGGATTGATTATGAAATCCTGGGAAATCACTAAAAAAGACATCCGCCTCTTGGTCCGCGACATCCGGGCCTTGTTCGTGCTGCTAGTCTTGCCGCTCGTCTTCATCACCATCATCGGTCTGACGATGGGCAAGCTGTTCGGCTGGCGAAATACCAATCAGATCCTCCGCATCGGCGTGGTCAACGCCATCGCCTACGATCAGATCGGCGGTCCCGGCTGGGATGACGACGACGACAGCACGAAATCGGCGACAGCGACGGGCGACGACAAATCGAGCGATGACAATGCCAAACCGGCCGTCGCCAAGTCGAATACCGAACCCACGATGGATGCCGAGGAAAAAATCAAGCAGAAGGAAATCGCGCACAACATCGTGATCAAAGTCATCAACCAGATGCAGAAGCGCAGCGGCTTCGAGATCACGGAAATTCTCACGCGCGAAGAGGCGGAAAAAGACGTCAAGAATACCACCGTGCAGGCTGCCATCGTTTTCGGGCCCGATTTCTTCCGCAAGGTGAGCCATCTCACGCCGGGCGAGATTCTCGACGGCCAATTGAAAGAGGGGCTGCAACCGCTCGACGTGACGCTTTTGGCCAACGATCCCAACGCCAGCACGTCGTCGCTCGTCGAGCAACTGGCCTACTCGGAAATCTTCAAGACGATCGTGCCGGCGGTGATGTGCCGGTACTCGTTGCACCGCAAGTTCATGTCGAACACGTGCGGCGCGTTCGACGTCGAGTCCGAAGCGCCCATCATGAAGGTCGAAGCCTCCAAGCCGCGACCCGTCGTGAGCGATGGCGACGTCTACAAGGCGATCGTCCCCTCGTATACGGTGTTCTTTGTGTTCTTCCTGGTCAACTTCATGGCCCGCTCGGTGCTGCACGAGCGCGAGCTCGGCACGCTCCGCCGGCTGCGGATCGCGCCGATTCAGCCGATTGCGCTCTTGGCCGGCAAGACGTTTCCGTTCCTGTTCATCTCGCTGATTCAGACGGCCATTTTGTTCGTCTGCGGGCGGATCATCTTCGGATTCTCGTGGGGCACACAGCCCATGATGCTCATCCCCGTAATCGTCGCCACCTCGATGGCTGCGACGGCCCTGGGCCTGCTTGTCGCGACTCTCGTTAAAAGCGAATCACAGGTCTCGGCGTACTCGACGATTCTCGTGATCACGATGGGCGGAATCAGCGGCTGCTTCACGCCGCGACAATGGCTGCCCGACGCGATGCGCGAATTCAGCCTCACCACGCCGCACGCCTGGTCGCTGATCGCTTACGAAGAACTGCTGACAAAGGCCGTCCCCAACCCGCAGATCGTCTTCGAGTGCTGCGCGATGCTGGTGTCATTTGCCGTCGTGTTCTTCATCGCCGGCAGCATGCGCTTCCGCACGGTTGAATAACCGCGTCACGCGGCGAAATCGCGATTGCGATCGGCGACTTATTCCGCTCGCAAAAGATCGAGCGCATCCAAGCCGAAGCTGAAACCGCCCGAGGCCGAGTCTTTGCCGACCGACGCCACGCGAAGGCGATGCTCGCCGGCGGCAAGCTCGTGCGTTCCCAGCTCCAATGACCCGGCCGGACAGACCCGCCCCGAATAAAGATCAAACGACGGTCCGACCGGGCGGCCGTCGAGTCTGATATGGATCGTGCCGTAGTCGGGGGCCGCCGTTCCCAGCACGCGGACGCGATAACGACCGGGCTGTCCCACGTCGAAACGCAGCACGACGGTACTGTTGCGCTTGGCAGCCACGTAGAGCTGTTTGCCCTGGCTCCAGAGGGAAGGTTCCCAATCATTCATCGCTTGGACCGACGTTTCGACTCCTTCGCGAGCGACGACGGACATCCGCTCCGCCTCGAAGCGAGTAACCGGTTCCTCTGCATTCGGCGGGCCCTCTTTGAGCCAGATTGCATCGTTTGCGTACGCGCGAACGTAGGCGTACGAGACGACGCCGTAACCGCGGTCGCCCCAATTCGGACCGTCACTGTTTCGGAAATGGAAGACGCCTCCGCCCGGTCGGCGCGGCTCATCGCTATAACCGACCAGCGCGATGCTGTGCCCATCGAAAACCTGGCTCGACGGCGGCACGGCGAGGATTTCACTTCCCTCCATCGTTTTAGGCCAACGCATGCCGCAGGCGACCGGATGATGATTGGCGATGGCCTGTTTGAGGCCCGTTAACTCATCGTCGTTCAGCGGCCGGCTCACGCTCCAGCGCCGGATCCAATGCACGCGCCAGCGTTGGCTACGAGTTTGCGCGTCGGCCAGCGCTCGCGGCGACGGCTTTTCACCCGGATTGGGCTTCTCGCGATACGGCATGAGATCGTCCCGACAGATGCCCAACACGTTAAGTCCGCGAGCCGCTTCGTAAAACATCGCCTGGTCGCGCGTCTTTCCCGTCGACTTTTTCGCGGCCCAGATCGCGAACTCCTCCGAGAGGGAGGGATGCAGACCGCCGCTCCCGCGCCCGGCCTCGAAATCCGCCAGGGCCGTCACGGCAAATAGCGAGCACGTATCGCGGGCACCTTGAGCGTGGCACAGCAGTCCCTCACGCTCGAACTCGGGCCGCAGGTCCACGTGACTTGGCAGCGTCTTTCCACCCTGCGCGAGGGTCGCGTGGGCCATGCCACAGACGAACAGGCAGCTCAGCAGCACACTTCGCCTCATGACGTCCTCCTGAATGAATTCATGTCAGCGACGCGATCACTGAGCATTTAATGGATGCCCTTGCCGAACGACAATCCCACTCGCCACAATTCCGCAAACGCGACCCGTCAGCACGATAATTTCCTGGTCCTCGATGCTCCGTCGCCTGAACTCCGGCCTCTGACCACAATTCACTATGGCTCAAACCTCGAAACAGCTGCTCGTCCGTCACGGAGAATCCGCCCCGCGCGAGCGCAGCACATGCGGCTGGCGGCATTTGCTCGTCAGCCGGCAGGGCAGCGACGTGGCCGCCTGGGCCCACGCCGTCGATATCGACGGCGCCCGGCCGCATTACCACAAGATCGCCACCGAGCTGTATTACGTCCTCGAAGGCGAAGGAACCGTCCTCCTCGACGGCGTGAAAGAACCGGTGAAAAAAGGCTCGCTCGTGCACATTCCACCGAGAGTCGTCCATGGAGCCGAGGGGCTGATGCGCGTGCTCGTCGTCGGCATCCCCGACATCAGCGACGGCGACTTGTTCCTCCCCGATGAACATGGCCCCCACCGCCGCCAAGGATTTGACACCCGCGGTGGAAGCCGACGCGATCGCTGACAACCTCGCCGAGGCAAACCGACATGGCCAACAAGTTTGATCGCGCCGCGAGAGCGAGTATCTGGATCGCGATTGCCGGGTTCGCCCTTCCAGTCGCGGCCCTGTTTGTCGGTCGAGAATTCGTTGCCCCAAAGTATGCGGTGCTCGGGCAAAGGATGTGTCTCGGCCTCTTCGTGCTCTCCGAACTGATCGCCCTGGCCTGCGGCTTCACCACTCGCAACAACCCGCTGGGCAAGGCCGGACTGATGCTCTCGATCCTCCTGCTCCTCGCCGTCCTCGGAACGCTGTTCGTGCATTTGCATGTGCGTTGATTCGACAGGAATCGTTCCTCGGCTCATCTCGATCCACTGGCGGGCGGCTTTCCGGCCAGCTCACGCAGATCACTTAATGTGACATCTTCGGGGGATCGGCCCAATGTGGCATGTTCGGCGGCGACAACGATTTGCTCCAATTCCCGATCGTCAAATCGAAGCGCGGGAAATGACAGCGTGAGACGACTGTGCTTCGTCTTCATGACCATACTGATCAGCGATTGGTCGATTGGTTTGCCGTCCGCTCGGGCGACGAGCGACCAGGACCAATCGTCGGCCCGCCCGGCTCGATCGACCCAAGTGTGCCGAACAGGCCGCTCTCCGTGAGGGTCTGTGAGGTTGATGGAAAGGTCGGCCAGCGGGTCGGTGGGCGCGGGACCGCGGGGCGGACTGCGTCTCCAGACGACCAGGGCCGCCTTGCTGGAGATTTGCAACGCGTACCAAGCCTCCAGCTTGCCCTCTCCGCTTGAAGCCGACTCAATTGCACTCACCTCGAGCACAAGCGGGCTCTGCGCAGCTTGCGGGTCGGCTGCATTTGGCTTCGTGTCGTCAATCGATCCGGCCGGACGAAACAAATCGTCGGCCAAGGGGACGTTGACTTGGATCTCGGTGAGTTCGAGTTCGTCCGTCAGCTTGCCAGTGGAATCCAATTCTTCCCGGACGACGCGGACAGGAAATCCCGTGCGAGGATCCATCCATACTTTGGAGACGGTCGCATGACGTCCGATCGCGAACCGTGATTGATAAACGTCGCAGCGGCGGCCATCGGCACTGTCGACGCCAACCTTTTGGTACTGGCTTCCTGCCGGGCCCAGAACCGCGGTCAGGACGCCAATCTGTGCGAGATACTCCGTCTTCAGTCGCGCATCGAGTGCGCTAAGCGATTGGAGGACAAAGAGTGGTTTTCCCCCCTCGTCGGCCAGCCACTCTTGTTTCCCATCACACAGATGCACTTGATTGCGAAACTCGGTTTTGCCGTTCTTCCTGGAACTCGACGTAACCGAATTGCGGAACATGCCCGGCCGTTTGACCTGCAGCTCGAAGGGCGCACGAATCGGCAGCGAATTGTCATACGATTGGTTGTGCATCCATTGCCAGCCGCGCAGCGAGATTGACTGAACTTGCTGCAGGCGGTCCGGCAAGCTGTCGATTCCGTATGCCATCCCGGCGGACGGCGTCCATCGAAACAGCACAACTGCCATTACCGCAATCCCGGCGACCGCCGAAAGCGACACCAGCCGCGAAGCGCGCCACCGACGCCCACCGAAGGGCAACGGCACCGCGCCATCAGATCCGCGTACCACCGGCCGCAAAGCGTTGCCGCCGACTTCCGCTCGACGAGAATCACATTTGTCGAGAACGACTTGTCGCTGAGCGGGATCCGATTTGCGAAGCGTCTCGTAACTCTGTCGCAACAACTCGTCCAATTGGCCGTCGGCAATCTTGTCTGAGGTCATGATCGTTTCTCCAATTGACTCAAGCGGGCTCGCAATCGTCGTCGAGCCCGTTCAAGGAGCTTGTAAAACCCGGAGGACGACAGCCCAAGTGCTTCGCGGGCGGTCTCGGCCGGCTGCTCGAACAGGTAGTGCATGTGGACGGCCAGTCGTTCCCGTTCGGGAAGATCGCGGATCGCCACCCGCACGTGTTCAATCACGCCGTCCGAGTTCGTCTCCTCCGCGGCGACGGCCTCGGCAACCAAAGGCACAAATCGGCGTCGCCGGCGACCGGCTTGTCTGCGAAATTCGCTCCCTTGGCGGCGCGCAATTCCAATGAGCCACGCGGACAGGCTTTCCGGCTGCTTGAGCTGCCCGAGCCGCGAAAAGGCCAGCAGGAACACTTCCTGCAATAATTCGTTCGCCTCCGGCAGCGAGCCGGCGGCATCGAGCAGGATCGCGCGGATGAGGGGCGCATAGCGGTCATAGATCTCCGCGGCGGCCTCGCGATCCCCAGCCGCGGCTCGTTTCGCCAACTCGGCATCATTCGCCATCTGCGACCCCGTTTCAATGGGCTATCAGCAGAGTAGACGGAGCAGGGCGGTGGAATTCCACCATTTTCCGGGCGCCAATTGCCCGGCTTGGGGTCCCATGGGCGTGCCAATTGAGTCGCCATCAAACTGACGGCCTGTCTACGAGATAGCCCGGGAAGCAGACTTTGCGCAGCGCCCACTTCTGTTAAAAAGAATTCGCCGCCGGCCTGAGAAATTGTGCGATCTGTAAGAGATTGTGGAAATGATGTCCGTGTTCCCCAATCCCAGTTCTTATCAAGAGATCATCGACGTCAGCCTGCCGCTCGACGCACAGATCGCGGTCTGGCCGGGCGACACCGCGTTCGACTATGAGCTCACGTGGAAAAAGTCAGCCGGTGCCACGGTGAACGTGGGGGCCGTGCGCCTGAGCACGCACTGCGGCACCCACATCGATGCGCCGTTTCATTTCGACGAACAGGGAAAGCGAATCGACGAACTCGACCTGGCGACCTTCGTGGGCAACGCCTTCGTCATCCACGTCCCAAACCGGCGGAACATTTCGCGAAGCGATCTGTCGCGAGACTGGCAAGGCGCGACGCGACTCCTGCTGCGAACCGATGCGTGGAGCAGCTCGCAGGTTTTTCCCAAGGAAATCCCGGTCATCGATCGGGACGTGCCGGATTGGTTGGGATCGCAGGGTGTCGTGCTACTGGGCCTCGACGTGCCTTCGGTCGACGAGTTAGACAGCCAGGACCTGCCCAATCACCACGCGCTCGCGCGAAACCACGTCGCCATCCTCGAATCACTCAATTTGAAAGGCGTCGAGGAGGGAGCCTACAGCCTCGTCGCGGCCCCCTTGAAATTCGTCGGGGCAGACGCGGCCCCCGTGCGGGCTTTCCTGATGCGATGAGCGCAAAAAAAACTGGCGGGCAAATTGCCTGCCAGTTGCTGTTTGAGAGTTCTTGTTCTCGACGCCAGACTCAAGACGCCCAACGCGTTCAGTTCGCCATCGCGAGGCGTTCTTCCTTCTCCGCACGTCGGCGGGCCACAACGTCGTCCTGCAGGCTGCCGGGGACTTGCTTGTAGCGGGAGAATTCCATGCTGAAGGAGCCTTTGCCTTGCGTCATGGAACGCAGTTCGTTGGCGTAGTCGAACATGGTCGCCAGCGGGATCTCGGCTTGGATCACGCTCGTGCCGCTACGGACTTCGGTCTGCGTGATGATGCCTCGTTTGCTGGAAAGGTGGCCCGTGACGGGGCCTTGGTATTCCTCGGGCACTTCGACTTCGAGCTTCATGATGGGCTCTTGGAGGGCCATCTTGGCTTTCTTCAGCGTCTCACGCATGCAGTTGAAGCCGCAGATGTTGAAGGCCATTTCCGAGCTGTCGACGTCGTGATAGCTGCCGTCTTCGAGGAAGGCACGCACGCCGACGACCGGGCACTCGCAGAGAGGGCCCTTGACCAGGGCCCGTTTGAAGCCCTCGTCGACCGGCTTGATGTATTCCTTGGGAATGCGGCCCTGCACGACTTCGTTGACGAATTCGTACGTTTCGACCGCATCTTCCGGCAGGGGATCGATGTGACCCACGACGTGGGCGTATTGGCCTGAGCCGCCGGTTTGCTTTTTGTGGCGGTAATTGAATTCGATCGGCTTGGTCGGGCATTCGCGGTAGGCGACCTTCGGCTCGCCGATCATGCATTCGCACTTGTACTCGCGGCGGATGCGTTCGACGTAGATTTCGAGGTGCAGCTGGCCCATGCCGGCAATCAGCGTTTGGCCCGACTCCTGGTCGGTCATCACGCGGAAGGTCGGGTCTTCGCGGCGGAAGCGTTCGAGGGCCTTCGAGAGGCGGTCGGCGCCGTCGCGCTTCATCGGCTCGATGGAGAGGCGGAGCACGGGCTCGGGGACGAAGATGCTTTCCAAGGCCACGTTGATTCCGTGGCCGCAGAACGTGTCGCCCGAGCGCAGTCGACGCCGACGACGGCGACGATGTCGCCCGCTTCGGCCTTATCGACGTCTTCCCGCTGGTCGGCGTGCATGCGGACCAGGCGGCCAAACCGCACTTTCTTGCCGGTGCGCTGGTTCGTGTAGCTTTCGCCTTTGATGATCGTGCCCTGGTAGACGCGGAAATACGTGAGCTGGCCGAACGTTTCGACGACCGTTTTGAAGGCCATCGACACGAGCGGATCGCTGGACGAGGTGGTCAGGGCCTTGCGTGGGCCGGCGGCCGAGACTCTGGCGACGGAACTTTCGCCGTTTAGTTCGGCGTCCGCGTCGTCGGCCTTGGCCTCTTCCGCCGGGACCTTGCCCGAAAGGTCGAGCGCTTCCATGTGGCGGTCGTCGGGACTCGGCAGAAAGGCGATCACAGCGTCCAGTAGTTCCTGCACGCCCTTGTTGCGGAAGGCCGTGCCCATCATCACGGGGGTCAATTCCTGCGAGAGGGTGGCTTCCCGGATGAGGGGGCGGATTTGGTCGGCCGTGACCGGACGCTCTTCCAAGAGGGCGACCATCAGGTCGTCGTCGTAAAGCGACAGCGTTTCGAGCATGTGGGCGCGGGCCTGTGTGGCCTCTTCGAGGTATTTCTCGGGGATTGCCTCGCGGCGGACGTCTTCGCCCTGGTCGCCGTCGAAGTAGACGGCCTGCATCTCAATCAGGTCGATCACCCCTTCGAATTCCGAGCTTGCGCCCATGGCGAGTTGCAGTGGTAGCGGCGTGACGCCGAGCTTTTCTTCAATTTGCTTGATGACCGACTTGGGATTGGCGCCGATGCGGTCCATCTTGTTGATGAAGGCGATTCGCGGGACGCGGTATCGCTTCATCTGGCGGTCGACGGTTAGCGATTGGCTCTGCACGCCGCCGACGGCACACAAAACGAGCACGGCCCCGTCGAGCACGCGAAGGCTGCGTTCCACCTCGACGGTGAAGTCGACGTGGCCGGGCGTGTCGATGATGTTGATCGAATTCTCATTCCATTCAACCTGCGTCGAGGCGGAGGTAATGGTGATACCCCGCTCGCGTTCGAGGTCCATGTAGTCCATGGTGGCGCCGCCGTCGCCGCCTTTGACTTCCAGCATGCGATGGATGCGGCCACAGTAATAAAGCATTCGCTCCGTCAGGGTGGTTTTCCCCGAGTCGATGTGGGCGGAGATGCCAATATTCCGGTGTTGTTTCAGGCTTTTCATGGAAGGACTAAACCTAGCGACTCGAAAACTTTTTGATCTGTCGTCGGGAGATCCACAGCCGCCACTGGCTATGGGATCGGACCCGACCTCATTCTACGGAAGGCCGCGACTGCCAACCGAGTCACGGCAAACCCGCGACGCCCGCCCTCATCGCCACGGCGTAAGCGCCGGGCCGTACGATAGATAGGCAAGCAGCGCCGAGATGCACTCCCCCGCGTCAATGACACGGCGTCGATCGCACCGCGGCGAAACGACCTCACCACAAACTTTATTCGCGACACACAATCAAAGCGGTAGCTCAGGGCGGGTCAGGGCTAACCGTAACATCTTACCCGGCGTCGCATGCGCTGGAAAGGGGAATTTGCATAAACGTTGAAGGGGAAACGATGAAGGAGCGGTTAATGGGCCCGACATCCGGGGATCCGGCGACGGGGGTCGGAGAGCGGGGACGTCGTTTTTGGGGGCAGCGGCGCGAGGCAGGGCGGCGACGATTTGGGCCGAGGGCGAGAGGCAAGAACGCGGGTTGAAAAGTCAGGTCCAGCCTTTGGCCGCACGATTCGTTTGCCATTCCAACTGTTCGTGGACGACTCATTTTCTTGCCAAACGGTCCACTTTCCGACCCATCGACCGGGAAGGCTGCCGCCAAACGCCCTCTTTTTGCGAGATCTTTTTGGGTTTTGTGTCCATTCTGACGGAACAGATTTGTCGGCGATTGTGGCCGAATTCGCGCGACCTCTTTTCGCCGGGGTGTTTGAGCCGAGGATGGTTCCTGGAGCGAGGTAACATATCTGGACTGCGGGACTAACGATTTACCCGCATCGTCTGAGCGAGTCATTCGCACCGCGCGTGGTGCCCAAGACACGCAGGTTCGCCGCTTCGTGACGATCTTTTTGCCTCAAAGTCGCCTTGCTATTCGTTGCGATGAAGCGCTCGGCATCCCCGGCACGGATCTTGCAATTCGCGGTCGAACTAAATAACGCCGTGAATCGTCGAGAACAGAAAAGCTTTTACGTCTAGCTTCCACTCTCAAGGACAGGGGGACGCGGCCATGTCTGACGCCGACAATGGGACACGTCGCGGGAACGGAAGCGTAAAGCCGGCGATCGGTGACGGCCCGAATAACCCGGGAGCCTTTTCGCAACACGATTACCACCATCCGGCTGCCGCCTGGGGGGCGGCGAAAAGTGTCGGCCTCGTGCTCTTGCAGCAGGGCGAGCTGATCAACGGCACCCGGGCCATCTTTCGGATGAACCACGAAAATGGCGGCTTCGATTGCCCGGGTTGTGCCTGGCCGGACGACCGCAAAGGCTTGCGGATGGATATCTGCGAGAACGGCATCAAGCACGTGACGTGGGAGATGACCCGCAAGCGCGTGACCCGCGAGTTCTTTGCAGCCCACACGGTCTCTGAGTTAATGGGGTGGAGCGATTTCGCGCTGGAGGACCAAGGCCGATTGACGGAGCCAATGGCCTACAACGCGGCCACCGACCGCTATGAACCGTTGACGTGGTCGGAAGCTTTCGCCCGTATGGGTGGGAAATTACGAGCGCTCGCAAGCCCAAATGAGGCTTCCTTCTACACCTCCGGGCGGCTGAGCAACGAGGCCACGTTTCTCTACCAACTCTTCGCCCGCGAGTTCGGAACAAACAACCTGCCCGACTGCTCCAATATGTGTCACGAGGCAAGCGGGCGGGCGCTGATGGCCGCGCTGGGCACGGGAAAGGGGACCGTCGATCTGGTGGATTGGCAGAAGGCCGACGCGATCTTCATCATTGGCGTGAACGCCGCCTCGAACACGCCGCGAATGCTGACCGCCCTGGCGGACGGCGTCAAAGAGCGGGGCACGAAGATCGTGCACATTAATCCGCTCGTGGAGGCGGCGGCACGGCGGGCGATCACGCCGCACGAAATCGCCAGCATGCTTCTGTTCCGCTCCACGTTGACGAGCACGCTGAATATTTGTCCGCGAATTGCCGGCGATTTCGCCCTGATGCGCGGAATCGCCAAGCACCTGCTCGAGGCGGCCCAAACCGACCCGCATGCCGTCGACCGTCAATTCATCGAGCGATACACGTCCGGCTTCGATGAATACCGGGCACAATGCGACGCCGTCTCGTGGCCCGAGTTGGAGCGCCAGTCGGGCGTGCCGGTCAGCCAGATCCGCGCGGCCGCCGAAATCTACCGGCAGGCCCGCTGTGCAGTCATCTCCTGGTGTCTCGGACTGACGCAGCAGGAGTACGGCGTGGACACGATCCGCGAGATCGTCAACGTATTGTTACTGCGGGGAAACATCGGCCGGGAAGGGGCCGGCCCGTGCCCAATCCGCGGGCACAGCAACGTCCAGGGGAACCGCACGTGCGGCATCGACCATCGCCCCAGCGAAGCCTGGCTTGCCCGACTCGACGCGGCTTGCGGGATCACTTCGCCCCGCGCACACGGGCTCGACGTCGTGCGAACCATCGAGGGGATGTACCGCGGGGAAGTGAAATTCTTCCTGGGAATGGGTGGCAATTTCGCGCTGGCGACCCCCGACACGGCGTTCACCTTCGGGGCGCTTCGTCGTTGCGAGCTCACGGTCCACGTGAGCACCAAGCTCAACCGCAGTCACCTGGTTCACGGCCGCGACGCGCTGATCCTCCCGTGCCTGGGGCGGACGGAAAAGGATCGCCAGAAGTGCGGGCTGCAGCAGGTCACGGTTGAGGACTCGATGAGCATGGTACATCTGTCGAAGGGAATGAACGAGCCGGCCTCGCTGGAACTGCTTTCCGAATCGGCCATCATCGGCGGGATTGCCCGCGCAACGCTCCCCGATTCGCGGACACCATGGGAAGAGTACGCGGCCGAGTACGACCGCATCCGGGACAAAATGGGCGAGGCGATCGAGGGCTTTGAAGAATTTAACCGCCGCGTCCGTCAGCCGCTGGGTTTCCGGCTGCGACAGCCGGCCCGCGAGCTCGTCTTTCTGACCGATACGGGGCGGGCAAAATTCTCCAACGCCCCGCTGCCCGACCTCGTCCCTCCTGCGGGCAAGCTGTTGCTGATGACGATGAGGTCGCACGACCAGTTCAACACCACGATTTATTCCGACAACGACCGTTATCGGGGAGTGAAAAATCTCCGCACGCTGCTGCTCATGAACGAGGACGACATGCGGGAGCGCAGGTCTGGACGAGTTCGCCCTGATCGATATCGCTAGCTTCGCCAAGGACGGGACTGTCCGTTCGGTGAAGGGATATCGGGCCATCCGTTACGAAATCCCGCGAGGCAACACGGCGGGATACATGCCCGAACTGAACGTCTTGTGCCCGATCGGTGACTACAGCTTGCAGAGCGATCAGCCGCTGATGAAGCATCTCGTCGTTGAAGTGACTCCATCCGTTGTGGCAGAAGCCAAGGTCCTTGTTTCGCAGCACCGGTCTTGAGTAAAGAGCCTGGAAGCCAACGACCGGGTCCGTCAAGGAAGGCTCTGCTGCTCAGCTGAGGACTTGCTCATCAAGGGTCGTCGTTTTTCGAAGACATCTGGAGGTGTCAAATCAATCGTCTTTTGACGGTTCTTGGCGAAGCCGTGCTTGCCCCAGTCACAATCACGGAAGCGGGCTGTTACGCGCGACCTCCCCCGGAGGCGAGGCGAACTAGGGGCCTTTAAGTCCGGAGCATCTCGCAGTGTGCCCTTCAATTTCAGGCAACCCCTTATTTGCAAAGGAAACCCATGGCCGATTTTCACCGAAGAGAATTTCTCGCGGCCGCAGCGGCCACAGCAACAGCGGCGTTCGTGGGAACAAGGCGGGCTGACGCAGGCGATCCCAGTTTCATGAACAATGTTCCCGACCCGCTGCTCTCCGACAAGGAGCTGCCGAGCTTCAAGTTCGCGCTGGAGAAGTCGAAAGGGAAAGTGAGCGGCGGGAGCTATGCGAAGGAGGCCACTGTCACGCAGTTGGCGATCTCCAAAGGGATTGCCGGGGTCACGATGGGACTCGCACCGGGCGTCATGCGGGAACTTCACTGGCACGCGACCGCGGCGGAGTGGGCCTACGTGAACAAGGGCCGCGTGCGCACGACCGTCACCGGGCCGGGAGGCTATGAGGAGACGAACGACTTCGAGGAGGGGGATGTCTGGTATTTTCCGCGCGGTCACGCGCAGCGTGCTCGAGTGCCTGGGTGACAAGCCCTGTCACTTCATCCTGATGTTCGACAACGGCTATTTCTCGGAGTTCGGCACATTCAGCATCACCGACTGGGTCGGCCACACGCCCACGGCGCTCCTGGCGAAGAACTTCGGCCTTCCCGAGTCGACGTTCGCCTCGTTCCCGAAGGGAGAGGTGTACTTCGCGAAAGGCGCGCTGCCGCCGGAACCGCCTGCCACTCCGGACGGAGGCTGGAAGCTGCCGCCGTTGACGCATAAGTATCGGCTCCTCGCCAATCCGCCGCGCGTCGACAACAAGGGGGGGCGGCTCTGGCTGGTCGATTCCACGAAGTTTCCGATTTCCACGACGTTACCGGAGCGGTCCTGGAACTCGACGCGGGCGCGATGCGGGAACTGCATTGGCACCCGACGGCCGACGAATGGCAGTACGTCCTCAAGGGCCAGGTCAGCGTGACCTTATTCGGCTCTGGCGGCCGCTACAGGATCGAGACGCTGAATCAGGGGGACGTCGCCTATATCCCGCAGGGGTTTGGGCACTCCCTCGAGAACGTCGGCGGCGGGCCGTGCCGCGTGCTCATCGGCTTTAATTCCGGCGTTTACGAGGATATTGACCTGTCGGAATGGATCGCCTCGAATCCGGTCGACGTGCTGGCCACGAACTTCGGCCAGCCTGCGAGCGTGTTCCGGAAGTTTCCGCGGAAGGATGTCTTTATCGCAGACGGTCAGGGTCAGGCGAGTTCAGCCGCGCAGTAAGGTCCTGACCGCGGTCGCCGCTTCGTCCACCGGGTGCCACGGCAGTGGCACCCTACGCCGTTAACCCTTTTTCCAGCGAGCAAAACTCAAAGGGTTCATTTTCGGGTGCCACGCCCACGGCTTTGCGTGGGCGTGCGAACTCGTTTGACGTTCGAAGACACGCCCACGCAGAGTCATCATGTGGAGTGGGCGCACTTGAATGAAAATGGCCAGTACACTCGCCGGATCAATTGCTTGTTTCCGAACTCAGCGAGGACTGGCCATGTGCAAGGTTATCATGATTGGTTGCGATCTGCATGATGCGACGATGGTATTGAAGGTCGCGGACGGCCCGGGGGCGACGGTGCGCAAGGGGTTTGCCACGTCGAATCGGCCGGGGATGATCGAGTGGGTTAAGGATTTCGCCTCCCAACACGGGGCCACCCGGATCGTGTTCGCTTACGAGGCCAGCGGTCAGGGGTTTGGCCTGTACGACGATTTGACGGAGGCCGGCATCGAATGCCATGTGCTGGCGCCGACGCATCTGCCGCACACCACGCACTCGCGCAAGAACAAGACCGACGACAAGGACGCCCTGATGATCCTGGACGAAGTCCGGCGCACGTCTTGGCGGGACGGACGCTGCCGAACGTGTGGGTCCCCGATCACCAGACGCGCGATGATCGGGAAATCGTTCGGTTGCGGCTGGAGGTGGCCACTCAACGGACGCGGCTCAAAAACCAGATTCGCAATCTTGTGAAGCGATCGCGGCTGGGCTTCCCGGACGACTTCACTTCCTCGGGGGACTGGTCGAAACGGAGCGTCGAGTGGCTGCGCGAGGTCGCGGCGGGGAGCACCGGCGCGTTGCGCGAGGGGGTGCGGACCGCGTTGGCGAGCCTGGTGGAGCTTTACCAGGCGCTGTCCGTGCAGATCCAGGCCCTCGATCGGGCGATCACACGCCTGAGCCGGACCGAACGCTATGCTCGGCCATATCGCAAACTGAAGCTCCTCTCCGGAGTGGGGACGCTGACGGCGATGGTCTTCCTGACGGAATTGGGAGACTTGGCCCGGTTCGCGAATCGTCGGCAGTTGGCCGCCTATTTGGGGCTGGCCCCGTCGGCCTTCGAGTCGGGGGAGCGGGAGGATCGCAAGGGGCACATCACCAAGCAAGGTCCGGCGCGCGTGCGGCACGTGTTGTGCCAGGCGGCCTGGGCGGCGCTGCGGGTCTCGCCCGAATGGCGAGCGAAGTACGATCGCATCCGTCGCGGATCCAAGAGTCGTGGCCGAATCGCCATCGTGGCCGTCATGAGACAACTGGGAGTGGAGATGTGGCACACCGCTCGTTCGCCGGAACTCGGGACGCTGCTGGATGAGCATGATGCACTGGCGTCCGAGAAGACCAAGAAGGAGACCTCCGCTCGGGCTCCACAGAAGGGGGCCGCCCCTTCCACGTCACCATCGCCTCGGCCCAGACGGGGTGAGGCCGAGGCGACGGCGACGCGGAAGGGGCTCGCGAGACGCCCTGGATGAATCTCTTGAACGCAAACCAACCTTGAACTCCGTAAACCGTCGAACAGAGAAAGGAACCTGCCCGCGTGAGCTGCCTGGGAAGACGGCTCAACGAAGTCCACCGGAACCGCCATCGCCCCCGAACCACGAAGGCGAGATCGTCGCACGGCTGGAACCATCCGTCGCAGAGTGTGATCCGCCTTCAACCCATACCATCGCAATTGCGAACGACGAGATAGTCTTCCTGACAACAGGAACGACTGAATAACAGGTTGCATCGGCGAAACTGGCCAGCTGACGTTGACACCGCTCCACATAACAGCCGTGGGCGTGGTACCCAGAAAAGGGTTAACGGCGTAGAGTGGCACCCGGCTTCAAGCACTTCTCGACCACAACGTCCAATAACTGGGGAGCCGACCAGACTCGCGCGGCGCTGGCACGAACCGCGAAGCCCCGATTCGCCGTGCGGAGTCTCTTGCGTCGAATACTCGTCGTGTTGGCGATCGTTGCGTTTCGACGTGCCATAACGCATCATCCCACAGGTCGATCCCTCTCTACTGATCCGCGCGGAGATGGAATGTTGTATCGCAGGTCCCCAAGCGAACCGACGCAATTCTGCAAAACCGCTCCTGGGGCCGCGACCTTTAGGGAACTGTTGTTTTGACGAACCCGACCGTCTTGTCGGCTGTCCGCTTCCTTACGTACGCGGCTCCCTTGCCGATGCGTCTCAGAATGGCACACGGCTACTTAGCAGTTCTGTTGGCGGCGACGTCGCTGGCGGCTATTGGCGGCTGCCACCAACAACCAGCCGAACTCGCGCCGCCGCAGGCTCCGGCGGTGCCGGTGAGCAAGCCGGTCCAGCAGCAGGTCACGGACTTCGTCGACCTCACCGGCCGAACCGATGCCGTCGAGGCGGTGAACATCATCGCTCGGGTCACGGGCTACCTGGTCCAAATGCCGTTCCGCGAAGGCTCGGAGGTCAAGAAGGGGCAGCTTCTCTTCGAGATCGATCCGCGGCCGTACGCAGACCAGCTCCGCCTCGGCCAAGCGCAGCTTGCGAACAACCAGGCACAAAAAAAGCTGGCGGACGCGAATTTCCGGCGGGCCGGCGAACTGCTCGCGAACAAGAGCATCAGTCAGCAAGAGTACGAACAGTTCGGGGCGACAAAAGATCAGGCGGCCGCTCAGGTCGAGTCGGCCCAGGCCACGATCGCCATCGACAAACTCAACCTCGACTTTTGCCACGTCACCTCGCCCATCGACGGCCGGGTGAGCCGCTATTTTCTGACGATCGGCAACCTGGTCAACCAGGACCAGACGCTCTTGACCACGGTCGTCTCGCAGGATCCGATGTACGGCTACTTCGATGCGGATGAGCCCACTCTGTTGCGCGTCCGCAGGGCGCTCGCCGAGGGAAAGATCAAGCCGGCGGTCGCGAATAAAAACCCCGTGTTGATGGGCCTTCAGGACGAAGACGGTTTTCCGCACGTCGGGACAATCGATTTCATCAATAATCAGGTCAACCCTACGACGGGCAGCATCACGGTCCGCGGCGTCTTTCCGAACCCCATTCTGAGCCAGGGCGTACGGCTCTTGTCGCCGGGGATGTTTTTGCGAATTCGGCTGCCGATCGGCCAGCCGCACTCGGCGCTGTTAGTGATTGACCGGGCGATCGGCTCGGACCAGGGACTGAAGTACGTCTACGTGGTTGACGCGAAAAATCTTGTCCAATATCGCCGCGTGGTGACGGGAGCGCTTCAGGAGAACGGCCTGCGCGTTATCGAGACCGGGTCGAAGCCGGACGATTTGAAGCCGGATGATTGGGTGGTCGTCGGCGCGATCCAACAGGTACGGCCGCGGATGGAGGTTCGGCCCGATCAGGAGCCCATGCCGACGCTCGGCTCGTCGACCGGTGCGTCGCCATCGACGTCGTCGGGCAAGTAACGAGGCGTGAGAAGTCAGGGGGCGGGATGATCTCGCGCTTCTTCATCGATCGGCCGATCTTTGCCGCCGTGCTGTCGATCTTCATCACGCTGACCGGCACGATCGCGCTCTTTTCGCTGCCGATCGCCCAATACCCGCCGGTCACGCCCCCCGCGGTTTCGGTGACGATCAACTATCCGGGAGCCAGCGCCCAGGTGGTGGCCGCCACGGTTGCCGCTCCGATCGAACAGCAGGTCAACGGCGTCGAGGGCATGCTCTACATGTCCTCGCAAATGGGCAACGACGGCTCTTACACGCTGACGGTCACCTTCGACATCGGCACCGATCTGAACATGGCGCTGGTCATGGTGCAAAACCGCGTGCAGCTTGCCATGCCGCTCTTGCCGGTCTCCGTTCAGGCTCAGGGAATTACGATCCGTAAGAAGACGCCCGACATCTTGAACATCATCAGCTTCTATTCGCCCGACGGCCGCTACGACGACATTTACCTGAGCAACTTCGCCCAAATCCACGTTTATGACGAGTTGCTCCGCATCGACGGCGTCTCGCAGATCAACTTTGTGGGCGTCGGCAACTACAGCATGCGAGCCTGGCTCGACCCGCAGAAGTTGGCGTCGCTGGGCATGACGGCCACCGACGTGGCCACCGCCCTCCAGAATCAGAACCTGGAGGCGGCTCCCGGCGTTCTAGGACAGCAGCCTGCGACGCGAACGCAGTCCTTCGAGCTGCCCGTCAACACTCTCGGACGACTCACGACAACCGAGCAGTTTGGCGAACTCATCGTCAAGGCAGTCGTGAGCCAGCCGTCCGCGCCGACCAATGCGCCTGTCACCCTCTCGGCAGCGAGCACCGGCCTGCCATCGCCCTTAAGCGGATCGTCGTCGACGGGTGTGACGATGGTCGCCGCGACCAGCCCGACCGCCGGAACAAACGCAAAATCCACAGCCTCCAGCAGCCCAGTTGCCGCGAACCCGGGCGCGGTCCCACCGGCCATGACCGGCGCCACTCCCGGTGCCACGCCGGCAAGCCCCAGCACCCCCGGAGCAGCGACGACTGTCGGCGCGGGCAGCCTGGTGAGCGGCACGACAGGTGCGGCAATGACCACGAGCACTTTAACGACGGGCGGTGCTCAAAGCGGTGGCGGCGCCACGAGCGGCGGCGGAGCCAACGTCAGCGGCATTGGCCTGGCCAGCGCGACAGGCAGCCAGTCAGCCGGCGGAGTGTCCACCGGACCCGGCGGCCCGACACCGCCGACCGTCGGCATCGTGCGTCTTCGCGATGTGGCGCGCGTCGAGCTGGCGGATCAGAATTACAGCCTCGCCTGCACGTTCGACAGCCGGCCGTCGGCGGGCCTGGCGGTCTTTCAGCTCCCGGGCTCCAACGCGCTGACCGTCGGCAATCAAATCCGCGCCAAGATGGAGGAGCTCAAGCCCACCTTCCCCGACGGAGTCGAATACGAAATCGCCTACGACACCACGCCCTTCATCCGCGAGTCGGTGGTCGACGTGGTACGGACGCTGTTCGAGGCCGTCGTGCTCGTCGGCATTGTCGTCCTCGTCTTCCTGCAGAACTGGCGGGCCACGCTGATCCCGATGGTGGCCGTTCCCGTGGCGATCGTCGGCACGTTCGCCGTCATGGTTGCCATCGGCTTCAGCCTGAACAATGTCTCGCTCTTCGGACTGGTGCTGGCGATCGGCATCGTAGTGGACGACGCGATCGTCGTCGTCGAAAACGTCGAACGCTGGCTCGAGCGGGGCGAGGCGCCGCGCGAAGCCGCGCGGAAAGCGATGGACGAGGTGACGGGCCCCGTGGTCGCCGTCGCATTGGTGCTCTGCGCGGTGTTCGTACCCTGTGCCTTTATCAGCGGCATCACCGGCCAGTTTTTCCGCCAGTTCGCGGTCACCATAGCCGTCTCGACGGTGATCTCGGCGTTCAATTCGCTCACGCTCAGCCCGGCGCTGGCCGCCATTCTGCTTGCTCCGCATGGCACCCGCCGTGACCCGCTGACCTGGCTTTTGGACTCGCTGCTCGGCTGGTTCTTCCGCCTGTTTAATGGAACGTTCGGCGCCGGCACGAACGGATACGGTTGGGTCGTGGGACGGCTCTTGCGCGGGAGCGTACTTGTCCTCTTGGTCTACGGCGGCCTGCTGGTCTTGACCGGATGGGTCTTTGAAAAGGCGCCCACCGGATTTGTGCCGGCGCAGGATCAGGGCCGGATCATCTGCAACATCCAGCTCCCCGATTCGGCTTCGCTCGAGCGGACCCGGGAGCAAGTCGCGATCATCGAATCGATCGCGCGGAAGACGAAGGGCGTGGCCCACACGATCACGATTTCGGGCATCTCGTTCGTGCTGCAGGCCAATAGCCCAAACTTCGCCTCGATGTTCGTCGTCCTCGATCCGTTCGAGAAGCGGACCACGCCCGACCTCACTTCCGATGCCATCATGGGCCGCATGCGGGCCGCCTGGGCCCGCGAAATCAAAGACTCCCAGGTCGTCGCCTTCGGAGCACCCGCGATCCCCGGCCTCAGCGTCGCCGGCGGCTTCAAGCTCATGGTCGAGGACCGCGGCGGCCTCGGCATGGACGCCTTACAGCAACAGACCGACGCGCTCGTCCGCAAGCTCAAAGCCCAGCGCGGCTTGACCGGCGTCAGCACCCAATTCCGCTCGAGCACGCCGCAACTCTTCGCCGAC
The DNA here is from genome assembly GCA_963752185.1 of uncultured Planctomycetaceae bacterium. Lineage (GTDB taxonomy): Bacteria > Planctomycetota > Planctomycetia > Planctomycetales > Planctomycetaceae > DASPSM01. Next base: position 1,636,044 of record CAVVXK010000002.1, read on the forward strand.
ATCAACCGCACGAAGGCCTACTCGCTCGGCGTCTCGCAACAAGACGTCACGCAAACGCTGGGGACGTACCTGGGCTCGCTCTACGTCACGAACTACAACGAGTTCGGCCGCTACTGGCAGGTGACTCTTCAAGCGCAGGACAAATTCCGCGACAAGGTCGAGAACATCAACCAACTCCAGGTGCGAAACAAATGGGGGCAAATGGTCCTCCTGGGCACGCTCGTCAAGCCGCGCGAAATCGGCGGCCCCGTCTACGTCACGCGCTATAACCTCTACGCCGCCGCGCCCATCACCGGCAACGTCGCCCCGGGCGTCAGCTCGGGCGACGTCATCGAGGAGGTCAACCGGGCGTCCCGCGACACGTTGCCGATCACCATGCAGTCCGAATGGACCGAGATCATGTTCATGCAGATCCGCGCGGGCAACACGGCAATGTACGTCTTCGCGCTCGCCGTCGTCTGCGTTTTTCTGGCGCTGGCCGCGCTGTACGAGAGCTGGTCGCTTCCCCTGGCGGTGATTCTGGTCGTGCCGCTCTGCCTTCTCTGCTCGGTCGCCGGCGTCCTCTTCACCCACAAGGACGTCGATATCTTCGTGCAGATCGGCCTGGTCGTGCTGGTCGGTCTGGCGTGTAAGAACGCGATTTTGATCGTGGAATTCGCCCGCCAATTGCACCGCGATGGCAAACCGCGCTATGAAGCGACGGCCGAAGCGGCCCGTTTGCGGCTGCGACCGATCCTGATGACGTCCTTCGCCTTCATCCTGGGCGTGTTGCCGCTCGTCTTCGCCAAGGGGGCCGGAGCAGAGATGCGTTGGTCACTGGGAACGGCCGTGTTCAGTGGCATGCTCGGCGTGACGCTCTTTGGCATCTTCCTCACGCCTGTATTCTTTTACGTCCTGCAGGGGATGAGCGAGTGGCGGATCTTCACGTCGGGCTTCGCCCGGCGAGTCGGCTCCCCGCTGATGGGCGCGCTCACGGGATTTGCCATCGGATTCTTGCTGGCAGGCCTGACGCACCAGCCCGCGGCCCGCGAGGCGCTCTTCGCCGTGACGGGCGCCGCGTCCGGCGCCCTGCTGGTCGTCGCCATCCAGCGGCTGGCCAGCCACCGCAGCCCGCCGCAAAGCCAGCTCCAGGGCCAGGCCCAGTCTTCGCCGGACCAGACTCCGCCCGAGGCGTCGGACGAAAAGGACCATCCGTGATTTCACATTTCTTTATCGACCGTCCGATCTTCGCCTCGGTCTTGTCGATCGTGTTCGTTCTGGCGGGTGGCGTTGCCGTGTTTTCGCTGCCGGTCGCCCAGTACCCCGACATCACGCCCCCCACCGTCCTGGTGACCGCACACTACCCCGGCGCAAATGCCCAGACCGTGCGAGACACGGTCGGCGTTCCCATCGAAGAGCAGGTCAGCGGCGTCGAAGGCATGATCTACATGTCGTCGACGTCGACCAACGACGGCAGCTACACGCTCACCGTGACCTTCAAGCTGGGCATGGACTCGGACATGGCCCAGGTGCTGGTGCAAAACCGCGTCTCGCTCGCCCTGCCGGTGATTCCCGCCCTGGTGCAGACCGAGGGCATCAACGTCCAAAAGATGTCGCCCAGCACGATGATGATCGTGAACCTGGTCTCGCCCGATCAGCGCTACGACAGCCTGTTCCTCAGCAATTACGCCACGATCTATCTCAAGGACGAACTCAACCGGCTCCCCGGCGTGGCGGGCATCAGCTACCTCGGCCAGCGCGATTACAGCCTCCGCGCCTGGCTCGACCCCGACAAATTGGCCGCCCTCGGCATCGACGCTGCAGACGTCATCACCGCGATCAGCCAACAAAACCTGCAGGTGGCCGCGGGCATGATCGGCCAGCCCCCAGCCCCGAAAGGCCAACAGTTCGAGCTCACGATCAACACGCTCGGCCAGTTGACCACGCCCGAGCAGTTCGGCGACATCATCATCAAGGCGGCCTCGGGCAACCCGATGGTCCAACTGTCGCCGACCGGCCTGATGTCGACGGCAGCCACCGCGGGGGCCAGCAGTTCGACGGGCTCGGCCGGCGGAAGCATGTCGGCACAGGGGAGCGGGACGCCGCCGACCACCGGCATCGTCCGCCTTCGCGACGTCGTGACACGAGAGCCCGACGGCCGGCCGCGCGTCGAGTTGGGAGCCCAGCAATACGAACAGTCCAGCACGCTCGACGGCCAACCCTCCGTCGCCCTCTCCATCTTTCAACTCCCCGGCACCAACGCCCTGCAGACGGCCAACGGCATCTACGCCAAGATGCAGGACCTCAAAAGCCGCTTCCCCGAGGGGCTCGACTACCGCATCGTCTACGACACGACCCCCTTCATTCGCGAGTCGGTGAAGGAAGTCTTTTTGACCCTTCGCGACGCCATCATGCTGGTCGCTCTCGTCGTGCTCGTCTTCCTGCAAAACTGGCGGGCCGCCCTGATCCCGTTGATCGCCGTCCCCGTGGCCATCGTCGGCAGCTTCGCCGTGATGGCCGCCTTCGGCTATTCGCTCAACAACTTGTCGCTGTTCGGACTCGTGCTGGCGATCGGCATCGTGGTGGACGACGCGATCGTCGTCGTTGAAAACGTCGAACGCTGGCTCGAGCAGGGGCTCCCCCCGCGCGATGCCGCGCGCAAAGCGATGGACGAAGTGACAGGGCCCGTGATTGCCGTGGCCCTCGTGCTCTGCGCCGTCTTCGTTCCGTGCGCCTTTCTCGGCGGAGTGACCGGCCAGTTCTTCCGCCAGTTCGCGGTCACGATCGCCGTCTCGACGGTCATCTCGGCCTTCAACTCGCTCACGCTCAGCCCCGCCCTGGCGGCCATTCTGCTCAAACCGCACGGCAGCCACCGAGACCCGTTGACTTGGCTTCTGGACACATTCCTCGGCTGGTTTTTCCGCTCGTTCAACTGGCTCTTCGGCGCCAGCACGGCTTTGTACGTGCGCGTAGTGGGCGGCTTGTTGCGGACGAGCCTGATCGCGCTGGCCGTCTACGCGGGTCTCTTGGTCCTCACGTACTTCCGCTTCCAAACCGCCCCGACCGGCTTCATTCCCGAGCAGGACAAGGGCTACCTGCTTGTGAATTTCCAGCTTCCCGACTCCGCGTCGGTCGAACGCACGCAGAAAGTGATGGCGCACATCGAGCGCATCGCGCACGACACGCCGGGCGTCGAGCACACCGTCGGTATCGCCGGCCAGTCGCTGATCCTGAATGCCAACGCCCCGAATTTCGGTTCGCTGTACGTGATGCTCAAGCCCTTTGCCGAGCGCACCGGCTCCGGCCTGACTGCCGACGCCATCGCGAACACCCTCAAGGACAAGTGCCGGCAACAAGTGCCGGGCGCCATCGTCTCGACCTTCGGCGCTCCGCCCATCGACGGCCTGGGCACAACGGGCGGCTTCAAGCTCATCGTCGAAGACCGCGGCAATCTCGGCCCCGGCGATCTGCAGCGCGCCAGCGATCAGATCGTCGCCAGGGGCAACCAGACACAGGGCCTGGAAGGCCTGTTCAGCAGCTCCCGCGCCAGCACGCCTTGGCTCTATCTCGAAATCGACCGCACCAAGTGCATGGCCCTGGGCATCCCGGTCAGCAGCGTCTTCAACGTGCTGCAGGTCTACCTGGGCTCCTTCTACGTGAACAACTTCAACGAGTTCGGCCGCGTCTGGCAGGTGAACGTGCAGGCCGACGCCCGCTATCGCGACCGCGTGCGCGACATCATGAAGCTGCAGGTCCGCAACAACCAGAATCAAATGGTCCGCCTGGGCACGCTGCTGACCGTCCGCAACACCAGCGGCCCCGTATCGCTCATGCGTTACAACATGTACCCTTCGACGGCCATCATCGGCAACACGTCGCCCGGCACCAGCTCCGGCCAAGGCGTGACCCTGATGAAAGACCTGGCGCAGCAGGAATTACCTCGCTCCATGGCCTCCGATTGGACCGAACTGACCTTCCTGCAACTGCAAGCCGGCAACACGGCCATCTACGTCTTCGTGTTGGCGGTCGTGTTCGTGTTTCTCGTGCTGGCCGCCCAATACGAAAGCTGGGGCCTGCCGCTGGCGGTGATCCTCGTGGTGCCGATGTGCCTCCTCTGCTCAATCGTCGGCATCGGCCTCGCGCGGATGGAGGTCACGATCTTCACCCAGATCGGCTTCGTGGTGCTCGTGGGCCTGGCCAGCAAGAACGCGATCCTGATCGTCGAGTTCGCCAAACAACAACAAGAGCAAGGCCGCCCGCGCCGCGAAGCCACGCTCGAAGCCGCCCGCCTCCGCCTGCGGCCCATCCTGATGACTTCCTTCGCCTTCATCTTCGGCGTCCTCCCCCTGGTGATCGCCACCGGCGCCGGAGCCGAAATGCGCCGCTCCCTCGGCCTGGCCGTCTTCAGCGGCATGCTCGGCGTAACCCTCTTCGGCATCTTTCTGACGCCCGTCTTTTACTATGTGATCCAGTGGAAGCGCAAGTAAGTGCCGCTTCGCGGCGGCGGCGGAGGTCAAACTACCAGCTTTCCAAAAAAGCCAATCCTAGCCATTCTCTGGCTCATCCTTCATCCTTCCGCCTTCATCCTTCAAATCCCCCCCTTGACTCACCCCGTACACTTTCATTGTACCGAATGGTACACATTGATCAAGGCGTCGATTCCGATCACGGTTCCTCTCGAAGGCAGCGTCAAAAGCAAAGGAGTCCAGCCATGTCGAAGAAACTGCAAGGCCAGGTCGCGGTGGTCACGGGCGCATCCAAAGGCATCGGTGCGGCCATCGCCGAGCACCTCGCGGCCGCCGGCGCGTCGGTCGTGGTCAACTACGCCAAAAGCAAAGCGGGCGCCGACGCCGTGGTCGAGCGCATCAAAAAGGCCGAAGGCAAAGCCGTCGCCGTGCAGGCCGACGTCTCCCAGCCCGACGACATCCGCCGCCTCTTCGCCGAGACGAAAAAGGCCTTCGGCAAGCTCGACGTGTTGGTGAATAACGCCGGCCTCTACGAATTCGCCCCGCTCGAAGCGATCACGCCCGAGCACTTCCACAAGCTCTTCGACCTGAACGTGCTGGGCCTGTTGCTCACCACGCAAGAGGCCGCCAAACACTTCGGCCCCTCCGGCGGCAGCGTGATCAACATCAGCTCGGTCGTGGCCACAGCCGCCCCGCCACAGACATCGGTCTATAGCGCCACCAAGGCCGCCGTCGACGCCATCACCCGCTCGCTGTCTCAAGAGCTGGGCCCGCGCAAAATCCGCGTGAACTCGATCAACCCCGGCATGATCGAAACAGAAGGCTTCCACGCGATGGGCATCGCCGGCAGCGACTTCCAAAAAGACGTCGAATCCCGCACGCCCCTCGGCCGCATCGGCCAACCGGGCGACATTGCCCCCGCCGCAGTCTATTTGGCCTCGCCAGACGCAGTCTGGGTCACCGGCGAAACGTTCTACATCTCCGGCGGCTTGCGCTGAAGAATCAGGAATTCGACGCGAGGCCTCGAGCCGAGGTCATCAATTCCTCGGCTCGAGGTCTTCTCTGAAACGCGTCCCGTCGAACTTCGCACGCCGGCTTTTCGACGCCGGGCCCCGGGACGCCAGACCTCAGACCCATTTTCCGCCTCTGTCTTTCCAATCGCCGGCGCGATACTCTCGATCAAGAGTGCAAATCTTTTGCGCACTGCGTCACCGAGAATCGACGAGGAGCGCGGATGCTGGAGTGGATCGCCGCTTTTTTGGCCTCGGCCCCCGACGAGGGCGCGCCCCCCGTCGTCGATCCGCAGTTGCTCTTCCAGCTCCGCCAGGAAATGAACGAGTGCGAATCGATCTACCGCGCCGCGGCCCATCTCTGCCGGCAGACCTGCCCCGAGCAAATCCAAACCGACCCCGAAAAATTTCTCGAGCTGATGGTCGACTTGCATAGGGGCCTGTTGATCAAGCTCTTCGTCGAGGTCTCCGAGTGCGAACGCGTCTGGCATCCGGAAGAAACGGAACTGGCCCGCGAACTCTTGGACCATGTGTGGGGCGCCAACGTCGACAAAGACAAGCTGCCCGACGTCCTGCACAACGTGGCTGTGCTCGATAAAACGGTCGAGTGGGAAAACGTGCTCGGTCCCTTCGCCCGCATTCCGGCCCTGGCCGACCAGGTAGCCGAACTGAATACGTGCGTGATGCGGATTGCCAACCTGATCGTCAAGGCCGACGGCCGATTGTCGAAGACCGAGGCCGTGCGGCTGACGTCCGTCCAGGCCACGCTGGAGCGCATCCTGCGCATGCACGATCAGCCGACGCCAAAGTCTGCGTCCGAAGTGGCCCGCGCGGGAAGCAACGTCGCACAGCTCTTGCCGCCCCGAGCGCCCGACTCCGGCGGCCCCGGCGCCGGCGAAAAGCGCCCGCAGCCGGCGGACTCTTCCGCGACAAGGCTTCCGGCCCCGCACAAATCGCCCCGCGAAATGCTCACAGACGCGGTCGCCGAGCTGAACGGCCTGATCGGCCTCAAAGCGCTCAAAAAGGACATCCAGCAACTGGTGAACCTGCTCGAGGTGCAAAAGCAGCGGCAATCGCATGACTTGCCGCGGACCTCAATCAGTCTCAACACGCTGTTTCTCGGCAATCCGGGCACGGGCAAGACCACGGTCGCCCGCATCCTGTCACGGGTCTTTGCCGGCCTGGGCCTGCTCAAGGAGGGCCACACGATCGAAACCGACCGGGCCGGCCTCGTGGCCCAATACGCCGGCCAGACCGGCCCCAAGGTCAACAAACGCATCGACGAAGCCCTCAATGGCCTGTTATTCGTCGACGAGGCCTACAGCCTGATTGCCGAAAGTGGCGACGACCCGTTCGGCAACGAAGCCGTCCAGGTGCTGCTCAAGCGGATGGAAGACGATCGCGAGCGGCTCGTGGTGGTGCTGGCCGGTTATCCGCAGTTGATGGAGCGAATGCTCGACTGCAACCCGGGCCTGCGTTCGCGCTTCCAGCGGACCTTCGACTTCCCTGATTTCAGCGCCGACGAACTGGTCGAGATCTTCGACGGTTTCTGCAGCAAGGGCCAATACACGCTGACGGCGCCGGCCCGCGAACAACTGCATGCGGTGTTCGAGTCGCTGGTCGCCGACCGCGACGAATACTTCGGCAACGGCCGCCTGGCCCGCAACCTCTTCGAGCGCTCGGTGGGCCGCATGGCCAACCGCATCGTAAAAATCGTCCCCGTCACGCGGGCCCTGCTGACAACCTTCGAACCCGAGGACATCGTCCTGGAAGACGCCACGCCCCCCGCGCGTGGCCGAAATTCCCCTCGCCCCTTGAGGGAGAAGGGCCCGGGGTAAGCGGCCAACGCTTCACGTCGAGGCGGGACGCGGCCAGCGGCCGCACAATTTGTCTTATCCCCCAACCCCCACCCCTCGCCCCCCGCCCCCCGCCCCGACAGTCTTCGACTTTTCTCGCCGATTCCGCGTTATACGTCCCCCGCGCCTCCGCCTGATCTCTCAGAACGGGAGGTGAATCATGCAATCGGTCGTGAGTGAAAAGAAATACGAGTTCGTCGGCCCCCATTACGGCACGTTTTGGCCCCGATTGTTGACCTTGTGGGGACGGCGTAAGTTGCGTCGCGAATATGGGATCGAGTCGGTCGAGGTGGTCGGAGCAGAGCGGCTCCAACAATCGCTGGCAGCAGGATCCGGCGTGCTGCTGGCCCCCAATCACTGCCGCCCCTGCGACCCCTTCGTCGTGGGCGAAATGTGCCGACAGGCGGGGACGTTGCCTTTCGTCATGGCCAGCGCCCACCTCTTCATGCAGGACAAGCTGCAGAGTTTTCTGCTCCGCCGAGCCGGAGCATTCAGCGTCTATCGCGAAGGGCTCGACCGGCAGGCCCTGTCGGCCGGCGTCGATATTCTGACACGGACAAAGCGGCCTCTGGTCGTCTTTGCGGAAGGCGTCATCAGCCGGCACAACGATCGGCTCAACGCCCTCATGCCCGGCACGGCCTTCATGGCCCGCACGGCCGCCAAGAAACGGGCCGCCCAAGACGGAAAGACACGGGACGCGCAGGCGGGCGTCGTCGTGCACCCGGTCGCCATCCGCTACCACTTCCACGGCGACATCGAACAGGCCATTTCGCCCGCGCTCGACGACATCGAGCAGCGCCTCTCGTGGCGTCCCAAGCGCCGGCTGACCCCGGTCGAGCGGATCACCCGCGTCGGCGAGTCGCTCTTGTGCCTCAAGGAGCTGGAGTACCTCGGCCGCCCGCAAGAGGGCACGATCTACCAGCGGGCCGAGCGGCTGATCGACCATCTGCTGGAGCCCCTCGAGCACGAATGGCTGGGCGGCCGCCGCGAAGCGACCACCGTGGGCCGCGTCAAACAATTACGAATCGCCATCCTGCCCGACATGGTCCAGTGCGCGATCGATCCGCAAGAACGCGACCGCCGCTGGAGACAACTGGCCGACATGTACCTCGCGCAACAGCTCGCCTGCTATCCCCCCGACTACCTCCGCAGCAATCCCACGAACGAACGGCTGCTCGAAACGGTCGAGCGGTTCGAGGAAAACCTCCGCGACACGTGCCGCGTGTATCGCCCCATGACGGCCACGGTCACCATCGGCCCCCCCATCACCGTCAACCCCACCCGCGAACGCGGCGCAGCCGAAGACCCGGTGATGTCCCGCCTCGACCAACAACTCCACAGCCTGTTGGACATCACGCCACCCATCGCACCAAGTTTGGCCTCAGCGTAGGGCAAGCTGCCAGCTTGCCATTCAACAGGTTGAATCGTGAGAGACGCGTCGTCAGAAACGCAGAGCAAACGGAGACAGTGCGATGTGTGAAATTCGAGGCGCCTCCGTAGGGCAAGCTGCCAGCTTGCCATTCATCAGGTCGAATCGTGAGAGACGCGGTCGTCAGAAACAACGGAGACAGTGCGATGTGTGAAATTCGAGGTGCCTCCGTAGGGCGAGCTGCCAGCTTGCCACTTTCCCTGGTTGGTGAGCCGCCACATGGCAAGCTGGCAGCTCGCCCTACGATCGCACGCCGCGCCCCGCAAATTCTCGTCCGCCTCTTGCTCATCGCCGCCGGTCTCGCCGCCTGGTTTTGGACTCAATCGCTGATCGGCCAACGGCCGCCGCTTCTCAGCGGGATGGGTAACGGCGGCATCGGCGACGCGCTCCACAACTGGACGGCGCCGCTGCATGACGCTTTGCTCGTTCACCCCCAAGCGGCCAATACGTTGTTGATCGTCAGCTCCGCCGTAATCGATCTCGTGGGAGTATGGCTGCTCCTGTCCGCTCTGTTCGGACGGACGATCCGCCCCTTCCTCGGCTTGCTGATGCTCTTCGCCCTGCGGCAACTCTGCCAGGCCCTGTGCGCCCTGCCCGCCCCGCCAGAAATGATCTGGCACGCCACCGGCGTACCGACCCTGCTGGTGACCTACGGCGTCACGAACGACCTGTTCTTCTCCGGCCACACGGGCCTCGCCGTCCTCGCCGCGGTCGAACTGGCCAGAACCGGCCGCAAGAGCCTCACCACTCTCGGCGTACTGATCGCCGCCTTCGAAGCCATGACGGTCCTGATTCTACGGGCTCACTACACAATGGACGTCTTCACCGGCGCCATCGCTGCCTTGTTCGTCGCCCAACTGGCCGCCCGTTGGGCTCCAGCATTCGATCGAGCCTTGAACCGATTCGGTCAGCCAGCCCGCGGTCGTTAGGCTCATCCTTCATCCTTCATTTTCAGTCTCCCCTCGCCCCGCTTCTTTTCATCGCAGTGGGAGAGGGGCCGGGGGTGAGGGGGCCTTGCCTTCGTTGGATTCAAACCGCCGGGCTCGAAGTCGCACAATTCGGGGCTCCGTCAATTCGATTTCCCCAGCGGTGGCGTCGCAACCAACGGTTCATGGCCGGGGCAGCCAGCATCGCCAGAATGAACGTGGTCCATCGAATGGGATCGGAACTGTACTGTTCCGCGGTCGTCCAACCTGCCGTCGCTCTTTGCGGATCCATAAGGTGCGACGATCGGCAATAGGTAAGAAGAGCCATCGCCACCCAGGGCATCGTCCAAAGCCAGGCGAACCAGAGCGCGTTGCTGCTCCCTTTTGGGAATCGCTTCCAAGTCAGCGCCACAAGCACGAGCGATAAAAACATGCCCGTCGCCGCGCAGATCCCATTCACGACGTCCTGACGCATGAAATAGAACGGCGCATCGTTTCCGCCGGGAGCATCGCCACGCGGCACGTTGAGCAGGTGACTCACATACTCATGATACGTCCAGCTAAAGCCCGGAATCAGCGTGAGGAGGCACGCAAGCCAGATCCAATCGTCTTTTTCCTTGTAAAGAGGCAGTTTCCACATGGCATTCCCCGCGGCGGCCTTACGGTGGTGCAGGGCGATCAAAAGGGAGCGCTGCACAAGCCTCTGCCCATTTTATCCGCTTGATGCAAACCCGTACTAGCCGATCCGCGCGTTCCGTGGTCGAGGGCGATAAACCCTCCTCACCGAAAACCGGTCAGCCGCGGCACACTGTTCCCCCCCCGCCCCGCCTCCCGCGCTACATCCGTCGGTCCGGCGAGACTCCGCCGACAAGAGTTGCGTACGTCAGGCCCGGGCCACAATTGAGGCCATCCCGCTGCGATGACACGCGGCACGGCCCGCAGAATTTAGCCCCGTAATGGGGCGGCAGTCTTATTGCCACTGGCGTGAGCCAGTGGGAATCTGATCCACGCGCGCTTCAAAGCCCCACGAGGGGTGACACTCTTCGCGCGAATCTGTCGCCGGCTTAAAAAGGCGGGAAGACTCGCTTTATGCCCGCTCGCGCCGAAGGCGAGCAGCATGTAGAAATTGTAGAGATCCGTTAGTCCCGCTCCCTCGTTAAATTAGACGGCGGCTCGCGAACTGTAAAATGTTCACAGTTCGTATCTCCATCTCGCCGGAGTGATCTACGGGCGGAATGTTGCGCTGCCGGACTTATTCCTCCCAATCGCCGCGTCCGCCGGATGCGCTCGCCACACCCAGGAGCCACGAATGAACTGGAAATCGTGGTCTGCGCTAGCGGGCCTTCTGGCCCTTATCGGACTTGCAACATGGTTTACCTATCGGCAAGGCACAACCGCTCCGATCCTCCTCATTGGCTGTGGGTCGCTTCTTTCGTCAGTTATGGCGTTATATGGGGAGCGTTTGCGCACCATTCTTTGGCACCCGCAGCTAGAAATCATTTATTCTCACACCTTCCCCTACTGCGAAGATGAGCCCTACATCGACCTCGATCTAAGAGAGGCGGTCTCCGCCGCATATTATTTCAGAGCCGCAGTCCGGAACAGGGGAAGTGCCAGAGCCGAAAAAGTCGAAGTTCTTGCGATCGACCTACACAGGATTGTTGACGGCAAACCACCGGAGTTCATTCGCAGGTATTCGTCAAATCTTACGTGGTCGTCGAACGGACAAGCACTCTTAGACGGCCTGTCGCCAGGGGTTGACCGCTTTGTCACTCTCGGAAAGGTCCTGCATCCGAATGGCCGCAAGAAAATAAAGGGTGAGCACAGCGATGCCTTTTTTGGAGCCATTGCATTTAGCATGGAGATGCCAGCTCGCGGTACGACGTTGGCTCATCTGTTGCCACCAGGCGCGTATGAGCTCGGGCTGATGGTCGTCGCTGCTAATCGGAGGCCAGCCCGTTATGTGGTGAGACTCAACTTGGGGCCGGATTGGCGCGATGACATAGACGAGATGCTTCGAGAGTCGGTGAAACTCGATATTCGCCCCGCACGCCGATTGCGTTTTTAGACGCAGCTCAGTAAAGGGTTCCAGGAAGCCATTGATCCTGCCTCCCGCCCGTCGCACGCACTGCCTTCAGGCCCTATCGCAAAACAAATGCACGTATCCCAAAACAAAAAACACGGTGAGGAGCACGTATTCCACAAGCGAAGATCGTAACCACCGAAAACAGTTACAGGTGGGTGCACTGTGAAGAATGCCGTGTCGGAGAAACGCGGCGAGAACAACGAAGCTAATCGGATTCGCCTGAGCCGCGCCGTAAACATTGCCTTTCAAAAGGAAAAAGACGCCGCGCGTTGTCCCGCACGTCGGACAATCGCGTTGTGTCAGCGCCTTGAAAGGGCATGCTGGGAGTCGCAGCCAGCACAATACCGCGACCGAGACGAGCAAGGCGGCCAAGGGAAGCCACGCCCAGATCAATTGGCAAAGGACCGATTTGCGATCGTTCAAGCGGTCGGAAAAGATTCCCATAGTGTTACGGGTTTACCCGATTTCAATTTATTCGCGACCATGTACGCATCGATCCCCATTAGAGGCCATGTCACAAAAATGGAGATCCCCCCGGTTAAAACGGCAAGAACCATTGCCCCGAGCAAAAACACAACTCCTTTAGCGACCTGACCCATAACCATCTGACCAAGCCCAGCTATGCAACAACCGCTGAGAAGCGCCATCAAGACTGGGCTAGGAGGCGTGGCACTCGGGCGAATGAGGCGAGAGTCGTCGTGACGGATATTCTCGTGGGTAATGGGGACGAGCATAGAACCGCAGAAACGGCATTTGATTGCTTCGGCCGCGATCGACTCGGCGCAAAACGGACATTTTTTTAGTCGATTGGCAACCTCGATTACAGGTTCGGCAAACGTAGAAACCTCGATCGGCGCGAGGCATTGCGGGCACTTAAGGATCTTTCCGGCCGCCGATTGCGGTGCCGATAGGCGACTGCCACAGTTTGGGCAGTCGGTCATAATTGAAGTAGCTGAAGTGCTCGGCGATCTTGTCGGACGCGGGCTGCCTGACGACGTCGACGGAGCTCCACTTTGTTTCTGCTCTCCGCTTTGCTCGGTGGGCTTCGGCGATGGATTTGGTCCGCTGAATGGGCCAGTTCGTGAACTGGAAACAAAGGCTTCAAAGTCCTGTTCACCAGGACCGGCCTTCTGGCATTTCGGACATTCCACCGGTTCATTTCCTACGGGAATGTCCCATTGCCGCCCGCATCGCGGGCATTCCCAACGTCGCCGCGTGACCATGCAAGACATTGGAACTGGTCGAAGCAGGAAACGCAAATTCTACTTTTTCGCTTCGTCCCCAATTGCCAGGATACGTTTACGGCATTTGAGCCGCGATCGCAGCCACCACGTCGTTCCGAATTTCTACTCGTAGCGGTTTGGGCGGCGGAAGAATGAGGGATGAAGAATGAGCCAGACGGAGGCGAAAGCGACCCGGAGCTCGCGTGCGAGGTACGGCGTCCCGACTAAAGTACTCCGCAGCGAACTCGTACCCACCCGAGCAAGGGACGGCACCGTTCGGCCGTGCCGTATTCCCGCTCCAGGAACCGATGCAGGGCCGCGAGCTGGGCGGGCGGCAACTGCCTGGAGTCGAACCCGCTCGATTCGTGCCAATGAAGGTGTCCGTTCTCCAGGAAATCGAGCCAGCGGGCCTCGTCCAGATACACTTCGGCGGGTAGCCCGATGGCGCCAAGCTCGGACCGCGTGCGGTCGATCCAGGCCTGCCACTCCCGCGAGCGGGCGTGCCCGTCCGATTTCTTATGCCTGAACGACATGAAGTTGGTCCGCCTCTCCGCGATCCATCTGTGTCGTGATTTGGGCGGGCGGGCTTCTCGACGACTCGGTAGCATCGTAGGCGCGTTTGCCCTCACGTGCCAAGACGCGGCGATGGCCGAATTGCACGTGTCCGAGCGAATGCCCCCTCACCCCCGGCCCCTTCACTGCAAGGGGCGAAGGGAGCAAGAAAAAATGAGCGATGAAGGCGGAAGCGTTGCTTTGAATCCCGACCCCATGTCGGGAATGAAGGATGAGCCAGAAAAAAGGCGAATGCGTCTGGGGTCCGCAGATCGAAGACCGATTGGGCGGACCAGCCCGCTCTACGATACATGCTCCCGCAGAAAGGTGGCGCGTTCAGACCGCATGCGGTCGGCGTCCTTGCCCAGCCAGATCAAATGGCCCCCCGCATGCAACTTGCACTCGCGAGCGTGCGGAATGGCGGACAAGGCCCATTGGGCGTGACATTCGGGGACTAGGGGATCGAGTGGGTCATAAATGACGAGCGTGGGGCACTTGACCTCTCGCGCATTCGAGAAGGCCCCGGTTTCCATTGTCTCCCAATCGTTCCTCATGCCTGCCGGCTGCGAAAGGCTCTTGAGGCACGGGGCCCTCATCACCCGATACAGGGCCCAGGTTGCCGCGTCGTTGCGGATTTCATCAAACCGCGGGCCGGCCATCGTTTTGATAAACGCCTGGGGCATCCGGTACAGCAGTCGACACTCCGCCACGTAAGCAGCGTAAAGCAGGCTGCGTGTGAGCCGCGCGCGAGAAATTGGATAAATCCAACGGTTTAGCTTCGGCCACCAACTCAGGTCATCCCAGCGGTGAGTCTGCGCATTGCAGGACGAGGGCGGTTGTCCGCTCTGGGAAGAGGGCCGCGAAACTGAGCGCCGCCGGCCCGCCTCCGGACGTGCCAATGACGCCGACTTTGGCCACAGCGAGCGCATCGAGGACCGCGGCCGCGAGCCGTGCGCTGTCGGCCCCCGAAGTCCGCCCGCCCAGCGGCGTGCCGAAATTTCCCGGCCGATTGGGCACGATGAGCCGGAAGCCGGAGTCGAGCAACTCCTGCTCCATCGGAAAGACAACCTCGCAGCCGCCGGACGTGCCGTGAAAGTACAAAATCGGCGGCCCTTGCCCGAGTTCGGCAAACTCGACCGGGCCGTCTTCAACGGTGATCGTGCGGTACTGTGTCATTTTCCTTGGCTCGGGCGCGGCTGGCTTCAACTCCAGCCTTCGCACTCCGCGCCGAACCTTGCGCCCGACACTTTCACTCTCGCCGCTCACCCCCCGGCCCCCGCCCCATCCCGCAGGGATTCATCGCGCGACGAGCAGAAAACCAATCGTAAAAACGGCGGTGATCGCCGCGAGCGACCAATAGCTGCGCCGGGCCGAAGATCCCCAATCCTGGCCGGTGATGCGGCGGATCTGGTGCATGCAGAGAATTTGCAACAGCCGCTTGGCAACGATCGTCGCGCCGACCCAGAGGATGATCACGCGAGTCCCGATTGGCACCGAGGCAATGAGCAGAATCGCGAGGGTCAAAATCGAGAGCAGCTCGGCGGCCCATAGCGACAGGCAGGCGATTCCCCACGGCTTGACCGCTGCTCGTTGCGCCGGCGTCCACGTTGGGCATGTCGTCATGCAATTGCTCTTAGAGGCATTCCAAACCGGAGTGCTGCGGCCACTTTGATTGCCAGCTCGCCTTGAGCGACGCTCTTTCGGCCTGAATCATGGCAAGCTGGCAGCTCGCCCTACAAAAGCCGGCCTGGATGATGAAATGGTAACCGTGACGGGTCTCACATGCCAAGAAGCACCGCTGGCCGACTTGCGCGATCGCAAGCGTACGCTGTCTCCGGTTTTGCGCTCTGCGCTCCTACTCTTGCGTTCGAATTTCAATCCTTCCGAAGTCGACCGTGCCGCAAGGCTCCGTGAAATTCGCGGGAAGTTTTTCCCGCGAAACTCTTGCGGTCGCCCCGAATCGACGACGTGACGCACGTGCGATTCACGCGGCGTGTCGGGGAACGCACTGCTGTGGCCGGCGAAAGTCAGAGCCGAGGCGGTCGGGGCTTTACGACCGGACGGTCCTTGGCAGACCGCCTGCATCAGACGGTCGGCACGCGCAAGGCCGGCGAGCGGCGGGTATGGTTGGTTTTGGTTCCGCTCGTGCGTGTCTCTCTAGCCGCATCATATCGAGATTTTTTTTCTTGTTCAAGTGGAATATTTTGGATGCGACGAAAGGACAAACGGCTGCGGAGTTTAGTGCGGCATTTTTTTTCGCGTGCCAGAAAACGGCCACCGTAGGGCGAGCTGCCAGCTTGCCATTCTTGGTGTCGAGACGCGGTGCCAGAAGGCAAGCTGGCAGCTTGCCCTACGCTGGATTCCAAGGTCCGCTGGCTGCCAGAGTGGCAGGCCTCAGGGTGACCGCCATTTTGGCTTTTTTTGGGGTCCACCCCAAAAAAGTCCGCCTGGTTCGCGCGGCCACAGGCTCTCGGCTTGGGGATGCGGTCCCAAAGCTCTCGCTTGGGCATCAGCAACTCGACGTAAGCCAATCTCCGAACCGAGGTTCGGAAGACCGGGTCTTCGAGCAGAGAACTCGAGACGAATTCGCGATCGTTGTTGAAGAATACTTTTTTTGGGTGGAGCCCAAAAAAGTCCCCCTTTTTCAGCGCCCCAAAAAAGCCAAAAAAGTCGGAAGGGGGGACGTGGGGCGGGGGGGCGCGGGGGCAAGAATTCGAGAGAGGGAACAAAAAAACCGCGGACGTTGCCCCGGTTCTGATTCCGCGATCAGGCGGATTCGTAAGTCTGGCTCATCCTTCCGCCTTCATCCTTCATCCTTTACTTCGCCAGTGCGGCTTGAGCGGCTGCCAGGCGGGCGATGGGGACCCGGTAGGGGGAGCAGCTGACGTAGTCGAGGCCGATTTCGTGGCAGAACATCACGCTGGCCGGGTCGCCTCCGTGTTCGCCGCAGATGCCGATTTTCAGCGTGTGGCGGGTCCTACGGCCGCGCTCGACGCCCATTTTCATGAGGGCGCCCACGCCCTCTTTGTCGATGGTCTGGAACGGGTCGGCACCGATGATGTCGTGCTCCTGGTAGTAGCCGATGAATCCGCCGTAGTCGTCCCGGCTCATGCCGAGGGTGGTTTGCGTCAGATCGTTCGTTCCGAAGCTAAAAAACTCGGCCGACTGTGCGATCTGGTCCGCGACGATGGCCGCCCGGGGGATTTCGATCATGGTGCCGACGAGGTACTCGATCTTGATTGCCTTCTCTTTGAAGACGGCCTCGGCCTGGGAGCGGACGATGGCTTCCTGGTTTTTGTATTCGGTCAGGAAGCCGGCCAGGGGGATCATGACTTCCGGATGGACGTCGATGCCCTCTTTTTTGACGAGGCAGGCGGCCTCGAAAATGGCCCGGGCCTGCATGGCGGTGATTTCCGGATAGACGATACCCAGCCGGCAACCGCGGTGGCCGAGCATGGGGTTCATTTCTTTGAGTTCTTCCACTCGGCGGGTGATGGTTTCCTTGGGCACGCCGAGGGTTTTGGCCAGCTTGTCGGCCAATTCCGGTTGCTCGTGGAGGTGGTGTTCGGACAGGAATTCGTGCAGGGGCGGGTCAAGCAGCCGGATGGTGACCGGACGGCCGGCCATGGCACGAAAAAGTCCGGCGAAATCATTCCGCTGGAAGGGGAGCAGTTTGGCAAGGGCCTTTTCCCGCACTTCCTTGGTGTCGGACACGATCATCTCGCGGATTTCGTCGAGATGCTCGAAAAACATGTGCTCGGTGCGGCACAGGCCGATGCCCTCAGAACCGAATGAGACGGCGGTCACCGCCTGGTCCGGCAGGTCGGCGTTGGTGCGGACGCGGAGCTTGCGGTGCTTGTCGACCCAGGTCATGAGTTGGGCGTACCGCTGATAGGTCTCGGAATCCTCGGGCTTTTTGGCCTTGGTGATGAGGACTTCCACGACTTCGCTGGGCTTCGTGGGGACTTTGCCCTCGTAGACTTCGCCCGAAAAACCGTCGATGCTGATCCAGTCGCCGGGTTTAAGCGTTTTGCCGGCGACGGTGAGCGTTTCCTTGTGGTAGTCGATATCGAGACTGCCGCAGCCGACGATGCAGACTTTGCCCATTTGCCGGCTGACGAGGGCGGCGTGCGAGCTGGCACCGCCGAAGGCCGTGAGGATGCCTTTGGCGATCCGCATTCCGCGGAGGTCCTCCGGGCTGGTCTCGCGTCGGACCAAAATAAGTTCGACCTTGGGGTCTTTTTCGTGGAGCGCTTCTGCGTCGGAGGCATGGAAGCAGATTTTGCCCGTGGCCGCGCCGGGACCGGCGGCGATCCCTTTGGCCAGCAGTTTGCCCTCGGCCTGCGATTGTTTTTTGGCCTTGGGATCGAAAATCGGTTGCAAGAGTTGATTGAGGTCGTCGGCCGGAATACGGCGTTTCTGTAGGGCTTCCTGCTCGGTGATCATCCCCTCATTGACGAGGTCGACGGCAATGCGGACCGCCGCGAAACCCGTTCGTTTGGCGTTACGGGTCTGCAGCATCCAGACTTTGCCGCGCTGGATGGTGAACTCGATGTCTTGCACGTCTTTGTAGTGCCGTTCGAGCGTTTTGCCGATGTTATCGAGCTGTTTGAACGCCTCCGGCATTTCTTTGGGCAGTTCGATTTCGATGCGTTTTGGCGTGCGGATGCCGGCGACAACGTCCTCCCCCTGGGCGTTAACCAAATAATCCCCGTTGAAACCGGGCAGACCGAGGGCACCATCGCGGGTGAGGCCGACGCCCGTGGCACAGTCGTTCCCGAGGTTGCCGAAGACCATCGCCTGGACGTTGGTGGCGGTGCCCCATTCGTGCGGAATATTATATTGGCGGCGATAAACGACTGCCCGGTCGTTCATCCAGCTGCCGAACACGGCGCCGACGGCGCCCCAGACCTGTTCCATGGGATCGGTCGGGAAGTCCTTGCCGGTGTGCTCCTTGACCATCTTTTTGAACTGGGTGACGACATCCTTGAGCTGGTCGACGGAAAGCTCGGAATCGTACTGGACCTTGGCCTTATGCTTGGCCTCTTCGAGGATTTTCTCGAAGGGATCCATGTCTCGCTTGTCTTTCGGCTTCATGTCGAGGACGACGTCGCCGTACATCTGCACGAAACGGCGGTAGCTGTCCCAGGCGAATCGCTCATTTTGCGATTGCTTGGTCAGGGCTTCGAGCGATTTTTCGTTGAGGCCAATGTTGAGGACAGTATCCATCATTCCGGGCATCGATTCGCGAGCGCCGGAACGGCAGGAGACCAACAGCGGATTCGTCGACGATCCGAACTCGGCACCCATGATTTTTTCGACATGCGAGAGGGCGGTCTCTACCTGGCTTTTCAGTTCTTTGGGGTAGGTGCGGTCGTTGGCGTAAAAATACGTGCAAACGTCGGTGCTGATGGTGAAACCGGCCGGAACAGGAAGGCCAATGTTGCACATTTCGGCCAGATTGGCCCCCTTGCCGCCCAGAAGATTCTTCATCGAGGCATCACCCTCGGCCTTGCCGGCTCCGAAGGTGTAAACGTACTTGTGCTCTTTGGCCATTCGTTCAATCCGTGTTCAAAAGAATCGATCTGCGCGCCGTGAGCGCAAAAAAAAACTCCCCGGCGCTGCCGAGAAGCTATCAGTCGTGAAAATGGTCGTCAAGGGAATGCACGGGCGGTTCGGCCGTGCGAATGGCTCCAGAAATACTGGCATTCCTTGAGGTTGCGCACTCCCAATCAATGGGCATTCCACCGCGGATCGCGGGCCGCGCCCTGCTGCTTGACAGCCTGCCGGGAGCGTGGAGAATCAAGGTTGGGCACCCCAAGTGCACTGACTGGAGAGCTATGCAAGCAAAGCTGATCCCGATCGACGGCGGCCCGGCGATTCCCATCACACGCGACGTGACGATCGTCGGACGAGGCCGCAATTTGTGCGATGTTTTGCTGCAGCAGAACAGCATCTCGAAGCTCCAGTGCCTGATTGCCAAGACCGACGGATTACTCTTCATTCGCGATCTCGGAAGCACCAATGGAACCAAGGTGAACGGCCAACGCGTCACACGCGGGGCCCTGCTTCCCGGCGACGAACTCGCTTTTGCGAGCGTCAAATTCCGCGTGCATCTTGGCCCCAGCCTTCCAGGCGAAGAGGGGCGCCTCGGACCCGACGAGCGGACTGACATTCTTGCGCCGCGCGAGGAGAGTCCCGCCGAAGATTACGAGTCTGAGGCCGAAGAGATCGATCCGGGAGCCAGCCGGAGCGATGTCCGCATGCTCTCCGACGACTCCGCCATCTCGTAGTTGTTCCGGTCGTCCATAGTCGCCCTCACCGTCAAAAAAAGTCTGCAGCGCGGGTGACAGGGTCTGCGCGGCCACCGTCGCAAAATCATCGGGCCTGCTTTAGACTCAGTGCCTCGAATAGGGCCTGATTTTTGCTGGGCGGACTGAGGATGAATGATCCCGCAATCAACGAACCCATCTACGTCGGCATTGACGTGGGTGGAACCAATATCAAAACCGGGATCGTGACGCATTCCGGGAAGTCGCTGGCCAAGACCAGCTTGCCGACCGAGGCCGAGCGCGGCGTCCAACATGGCCTCGGAGTGATCTACAGAACGGTCCAGTTAGCGTTGGCCGAAGCTCGGTTATCACTGGCCGACGTACATGCCATCGGATTGGCGACTCCCGGAACAATGGATATCCCCGGCGGTTGGCTCCTCGAACCGCCGAATCTTCCCGGCTGGTGGAATTTTCCCATTCGTGACACGGTCGGCGAGCACTTCAAAAAGCCGACGCTCTTGCAAAACGACGCCAACGCAGCCGCGTACGGCGAGTTTTGGGTTGGCGCCGCCCGCGAGGCCAACAGCCTGGTGTTCTGGACGCTTGGCACCGGCATCGGCTGCGGGATCATCATCGGAGACGTGATTGTCGAGGGCGAGGATTCGCACGGGGCCGAATGCGGACACATCGTCATCGATATGGACAGTCACCGCATGTCGGCGGCCCAACAGTACGGCACTCTGGAGGCATTCTGCGGAGCCAAGGCAGTTGTGTCCCGTTGTGCGGAGAAGCTGGCAACGGGCAGGCCGTCGAGCCTGAATGCGCATTTGGAGGCGGGCGAAGAACTGACTCCGCTCTTGATCGCGAAAGCTGCCGAAACGGGGGACCAGGTCGCCGATGAGGTCGTCATGGATACGGCTCGCTATTTAGGCGTCGGCACGACGACGCTGATGCACACAATCAATCCAAAAATGTTTTTGTTCGGCGGCGCGATGACGTTCGGTCGAACTGAGACGCCGCTCGGACGTCGATTTCTGCAGGCGATCAAGGACGAAGTGAAAAAACGAGCGTTCCACGTTCCCTTTGAGCGAACAAAGATCGACTTTGCCACCCTGGGAGGGGACGCCGGCTATATGGGCGCGGCGGGTTGTGCTCGGCTCAAATTCGGACCGAAATGAATTTCCGTCCGGCTGTATAATTGGGCAGAAGGCACTTGGAGACTGGGACGGCTCGGTCCAATTGAGTCCGATTGCAGCAAAATAATTCCACTCAAAGTGTGGGTTCAGTGCTGCGGAACAGACGGAGATGAGTCATGTTTGGCCATTCGACAGGGCGGCACCTGGCCCAGTTGGCTTGGGGAAGCGCCGAGCTTCAACGGCATTTCTGGATGCCGGCCGCCGATGTCTATGAAACGCAAACCGGTTTTATTGTGAAATTGGAATTGGCGGGGGTCCGTCCTCAAGACATCAGTGTGTCAGTCAGCGGCGACTTCTTGCGGATTCGCGGTCGGCGGCGTGATTGGATCGTCGAAGAGACGCGTTGCTGCCGGTCATTGGAGATTTGCTACGAACAGTTCGAGCGGCTGTTTGAACTCACGGGTTTGGAACAGTGTGACGTCACAACCGAGTACCGCGACGGCATGCTGGTGGTGAAAATCTCCACGCAGGAATCCGCAACATGACGGAAACAAACACGCTTCCGATTTTGACCTTGAAAAACTCCGTGTTGTTCCCGTTTGCGCTGATGCCGGTGTCGATCGCCCGGCCTCAAACCGTTGCCGCGATCGAGGCGGCCGTCAAAAGCGAAGAGAAGCTCGTGGCGGTCTTCACGCAGCGAAACTCCGGCGTGGAAGATCCGCAGCTCAACGACTTGCATCCGGTCGGTACGAAGGCCGTCATTCGCCGCATGGGTCGGACGGAAGACACGATCCAGGCCCTGATCCAAGGGACCGAACGAATCCATCTGGACGGATTGGATATCTCGGAAGGTTATCCGCGCGGGACAATCCACTCGCTCTCGATGCCTGTCGACACAGGTACCGAAGTCGAGGCGCTGGAACGCGAGCTGATCGAATTGGCAACGTCCATTCAGGATGTGCTTCAGGGCGAGCCACGAATCAATATCGCCCAATTGGCCTCGCAGCTGGAAAGTCCCATCGAGCTGGTCTACCTGCTGGCTGCGATGATCGGGCTCGAGGGCGAAAAAGGTATTGCCATCTTGTCGGCCGGGACCCGTGTCGACGCGATGCGGCTGCTCCACGAAGAGTTGGTGCACGAAAAGCAGGTGGCCGAGGTCCGAAGCAAGATCGCGCAACAAGCAACCACGGAAATTAATAAGGAGCAACGCGAGTACTTGCTGCGCCAGCAAATGCGGGCAATTCAGGAGGAACTGGGTGAACGCAGCCCCGAACAGGCCGAAGTCGCACAGCTCCGCAAGCGTCTCGGCGAAATCAAGCTGCCCGAGGATGTCAAACGCGAGGCGGACCGTGAGCTCTCGCGGCTCGAATCGACGCCCGCCGCGGCTCCCGACTTCCAAGTGACGCGATCGCACCTCGAACTCATTTTAGAGCTCCCTTGGAATGAGACGACGCCGGACAGTTTTGATTTAACCGCCGCACGCCGCGTCCTCGACGAGGATCATTATGGCCTTCCCGATATCAAGGAACGCATCCTCGAACACTTGGCGGTGATGAAACTCAATCCGCAGGCCAACGCACCCATTTTGTGCTTTATCGGCCCGCCCGGCGTCGGAAAAACGTCGCTCGGCCAGTCGATCTCGCGGGCATTGGGACGCAAGTTTGAGCGGTTGAGCCTCGGGGGATTACATGACGAGGCGGAGCTACGCGGTCACCGACGGACCTATGTCGGCGCAATGCCCGGTCGCGTTCTCCAGGCGATTCGGCGATCCGGCGTTAAAAATCCTCTGCTGATGATGGACGAAGTGGACAAGCTGGGTCGCGATTTTCGCGGCGACCCCGCGTCCGCGCTGTTGGAGATCCTCGACCCGCGCAGAATTCGACGTTTCGCGATAACTACCTGGATCTGCCGTTCGATCTCTCCAAAGTCTTTTTCATCACCACGGCAAATGCGTCGGACACGATCCCGCGACCGCTGCTGGACCGAATGGAAATCATCCGCCTCAGCGGTTACAGCGACGTGGAAAAGCTGCAAATTGCCCGACGGTATCTGTTGCCGCGCCGGCTGAAGGAGGCTGGCTTGAGCGCGGATCAATTGACGCTAACGGACGACGCCCTACTGGCAATCATTCATCACTATACGCGTGAGTCGGGAGTCCGCGAGCTTGAGCGGACAATTGGAGGGCTCACGCGAAAAGTCGCATTAAGAATCGCCCAGGGCGACACGAGAAATGTGGCCGTAATCCCGTCGGATCTGAAGGAATTCTTGGGGCCGGAACGCGTTCATATTGAAAACGCACGCAAATCGCTGCCACCCGGCGTTGCGACCGGTCTCGCCTGGACGGAGACGGGCGGCGACGTCTTGTACATTGAAGCCGTCCTGTTGCCGGAAAGCGACCGCAGCGAACGACTCACGCTGACGGGGCAACTCGGAAGCGTCATGCAGGAATCGGCCAAGGCCGCGCGAAGCTACGTGGTCTCCCATTTTTCGGCTCTGGGGATCGAGCCCAATGCCGGCGGCGTTCATATTCATGTGCCAGCAGGCGCCATTCCGAAAGACGGCCCGTCGGCCGGCGTGACGATGGCGACGGCACTTGCCTCGCTTTACAGCGGGTTTCCGGTGCGCAGCGACACGGCAATGACCGGCGAAATCACCCTCACAGGCATGGTGTTGCCCGTCGGCGGAATCAAAGAAAAAGTTCTAGCCGCCCGTCGGGCCGGCCTGAAACAACTCATCCTGCCCAAGGACAACGAGAAAGACGTCACGCAACTGCCAGAGGATGTGCGAAACTCGATGCGATTCGAGTTTGCCGACCGAATTGAGGATGTTTGGACCTTCGCGATCCCGCGGCTGGCAGAACGTCTGGCAACGCCGGTTGCCGCGCAATCGTGATTGCGCGATCCGGATGCAAAAACGGCGGTCATTTTTTCGGCCGGAAGGCCTTGATCTTGGATTCGTCTGTCGTGAGGAATGGACCGCCAATCAGGTCGATGCAATAGGGAATCGCCGGGAAGATGGCGTCGAGGCATTCTGCAATCGCCCGCGGCTGACCTGGCAGATTGACGATCAATGATCCGCCGCGGATGCCCGCGGTCTGACGCGAGAGGATCGCAGTGGGAACCTTTTCCAGTGAGACTTTGCGCATAAGTTCGCCAAAGCCGGGCATCATTTTTTCGCAGACGGATTGCGTCGCCTCCGGGGTGACGTCCCTCAATGCCGGGCCCGTTCCCCCCGTGGTAACGACGAGGCAACACCGTTCGTCGTCACAAAGAGACTTGAGGAGCTGTGCGATCAGCGGTTTCTCGTCGGCGATGATCCGCGAGACGGGCGACCAGACCGAGGTCAGCACATTCTGGAGGTACGCTCGAATCGCCGGGCCGCCGAGATCTTGATATTCGCCGCGGCTTGCGCGGTCGGAGATCGTCACGATGCCAATCTTGGCCGAATCTGTTCGCGAATCTGTCACATTTGATGCCATTTTTTATCGTCTCCGAGAACCGGCTTGAGTCTAGCGAAACCGCAGTGCGCAGGCCGCGCAGCGGGCCAAAACATCATCGAAACTCACGATTTACGAGACCAACAGAGCCGCGAGTAACGACTTGCAAGGGCGGCGTCCGACTGGTATTTTTCGGCTATGAATGCAGATCCGTCGCACTCGGGCGCTGGTGGCGAAGAAAATTCGTGGGAGACGTTAGCCGAAGACCTTTTCGGCATTGACTTGGGGGCAAAGGGCGCCGGGCAACCGCTCGTTGGCCCCGAAGATTTGGCCCTCGATGACGCCGAGAGCCCTTTGACGAGCGCCAAGGCGGCGAAGGGATCGCCGGAAGCTGCCGAGCCGCCCGCCGGACCCGCCCCGAAGCAGGCCGAGCCGAAATCCCGTCAAGAGCCGCGCATGCTACGCGTCGCCAAGCCCCAAAAAAATCGCATTCCCGCGCCGGAAGAGGATGATTTCGGAGCCGACCTGGGCTTGGACGATCCAGAGGCGGGTGACGATATCGAGAGCGACTTCGAAGTTGAAGAAGAAGTGATCGCGGAGACGGACGCCGAGAGCGTCGCGCCGGGCCAATCCACCGCCGAGACGCCCGAGGAACGTCGGGAGCAACGAAGCGAAGGCGGGGAAGACGACTCATATTGGGATCCGCTGAAAACCTGGCAATGGGGAGAAGAGGAAGGCGAACCCTCCGAACACCGCGAACGACCGCCGGGAGGTCGAGGGGGGCGCGGCGGAGGCGGACCGCGGCGTTCGGGAGGCCGCGAACGCTCGGGAAGCCGGGAGCGATCCGGCGGTCGTGAACGGCGCCCGCAGGAGGGTGGTGGCCCACGGTCTCGACGGCCTGGAGGTCGCTCCGAAAATCGTTCCGAAGGAAGGGGAGAAGGGCGTCGGTCCGACCAACCGCAAGAACGGCGACCGGAAGAGCGTCCTCGCCGACCACCCGTTGCTCCCGATCGGCCCGTACCCGACGAACCCGACGATTTTGGCGCGGGCCTGCTCGAAGGATCGGCAATCGAATCGTCCCACGGCGGATCGGAGCCTTGGGACATCGAGAGTCCAATTGAAAGTCGACGTCCTCGCCAGGAATTTGCGGAATCCGAAGAAATCGACTCGGCGGAAGAGGGTCCCGAATCGACGGAGTCAACGGAATCGGAGCGTCCTCCGCGCCGTCGCCGTCGTCGTCGTCGATCGCGTCCAAGAAGGGAACGACCGGGCGAGCCCGTGGAACGGCAGGATCGAGCGGAATCTGCCGATGAGAGTCGAATCGACGACGAAGTCGAAGTCGAAGACGAGCCTGCAGGCGAATTCTTGTCCGATGAGGACTCGACCGAGGAATCCGGCGCCGAGCGTGAAGTCGCAGAGAACCGGCCACCTCGCCGCCGCCGGCGCCGCCGCAGGCGCCCGGGTGAGCGAGGTCCGCGTCGTGAAGATTCGGCCGATGAGCCGCTGACAGATCTCGAAGCGGACGAGGAATTTCGCTCCGAGGCTCCGCTGCGGACTTCGTCGGCTGCCGACGACGAGGATGAGGGAGTCGACGCCGAAGGAGAACTCGAGGGCGACGACGACGAAGCACCGCGCGTTTACCGGAACGTCCCGACCTGGGAAGAGGCGATTTCATACCTGCTGCACCGTCCCGGGGACTCCGGTTCGCGCGAACGTGATTCCGGCGGTCCTCGCGAGCAACGTCGCGATAGCGGCCGGCGTCCCGACCGCGGCGAACGCTCGCACGATTAGCCTTGGGCCACTTTGAATTCGCAGGCAAGTCTGCTTAACTGAAGCAGCTCTCGCTGGACCGCGTTCAATCTCTTGTTTGGGACGATGCACTAGGGTTCGCGGCATGGAACACCGAACGTGCCGGCTGGTAACGCTCGGCTGCAAGGTCAATCAATACGAGACGCAGCTCGTCAAGGAAGCCCTTGAACAGAGCGGCTATCGGGAAGCGACCGACGGCGAAGCGGCCGATTTGTGCGTGGTCAATACGTGCACGGTGACGGGCACTGGCGACGCCAAGTCCCGGCAAGTGATTCGTCAGCTCGCGCGCCAGAATCCGGGAACGCGGACCTTGGTCATGGGCTGCTACGCGACGCGGGATCCTCAAAGCGTTTCTCGGCTGCCCGGCGTTTTCGAAGTCGTCCGCGATAAACGGGAACTCGGGGATGTGCTGGCCCGGCAGGGCATCGTGGACATTCCGCGCGGCATCAGTCACTTTGAAGGCCGCAAGCGAGCCTTTGTGAAAGTGCAGGACGGCTGCATTCTCAAATGCACGTACTGCATCATTCCCTTCGTCCGGCCCGGGCTGGCAAGCCGCTCTCCCGCCGACATCGAAGAGGAAGTGCGCCGACTCGTCGACAACGGATATCGCGAAATCGTGCTGTCGGGGATCCACGTCGGGCACTACGGCGTCGACACAACCCGCGGAAAGTCCGGTCGGCCGCCGTTTCGATTGTGGCATCTGTTCCGCAAGCTCGACCGTATTCCCGGTTCCTGGCGGATGCGATTATCGAGCATTGAAGCGGCTGAAATCAACGACGATTTCATCTCGGCAGCGGCCGACTGTGAACACCTTTGTCCACAATTTCATCCCGCTCTGCAAAGCGGTTCCGAGGCCGTCTTGTTGCGCATGCGTCGCCGCTACTCGGTCAAACGGTTTTTGGAAAAGATCGAGAGGATGCGCGAACGACTGAACCATCCGGCATTTACCACCGACATGATCGTGGGCTTTCCCGGTGAAACGGAAGAGGATTTTGAGCAGTCACTCGCGGTGTGCCGGCAGGTTAACTTCATGAAGGTGCACGTATTCCCGTTTAGTGCCCGCAGCGGCACGAAGGCGGCCGAGTTTCCCAATCAGGTTTCGCCGATTCAAATTCGCGAGCGGGTCACGCGCATGAATGAACTGGAGCACGAATTGGCACTTCGGTATTACCAGACTCTCGTTGAAGCAACGCTCGAGGTCTTGGTGGAACAGCCGGCGGACGAACGACCGGGCTATGTGCGAGGAACGGATCGGCGCTATGTCCCTGTCGAGATTCCCGGCGACGAAGCCGATCTGGGCAAGCTCGTCAACGGAGTTGGCGAGCAGGCATTCGATCGTTTTCTGCGTGCGACCCGCATTCGTTGAGGCACGACGGATGACTGGCGGCAACCAAACGCAACGTGCTTCCGACGAGCAAGCCGCCGCGAAGAAGAAGTCGCGTCTCATCGCCATCGAAGGGATCGACGGATCGGGCAAAGGAACTCAATCACGCATTTTGGTCGAGCGGATTCGCCAAACCGGTCGCAAGGTCGAGCTGATTTCGTTCCCGCGCTACGAAGAGACGTTCTTTGGACGGCTCGTCGGATCGTTCCTGAACGGCGAATTTGGATCGCTTGACCAAGTTCACCCGGTACTCGTGTCGCTCCTGTTTGCCGGCGATCGATTCGAGTCCCGGCCCAAGCTTGAAAAGGCGCTGGCGACGTGCGATGTCGTCGTTCTTGATCGCTATGTCGCCTCAAATGTCGCCCATCAAGGGGCCAAAGTTTCGGGCGCCGATCGCGAAGCGCTTTGCCGGTCCATCGAGCACGTCGAGTATTCGCTCTACCAAATGCCTCAACCAGACCGGGTGATTCTCCTGACGCTGCAAGTGTCCGAGGCACAGAGCCTCGTGTCGAAAAAGGCAGCGCGAAACTACACGGATCGCACGGCGGACATTCAGGAGGCCGACGGCCCTTACCTGGAGCGCGTGCGGCAGCTCTATCTCGATTTGGCAGCCCGCGAGTCGAACTGGTCGATCGTGGAATGCGAAGGAACGGAAGGCTTGCGATCGGTGGACGACGTCGCGCAGGATGTCTGGCAAATTGTCGAGCGGGCGATCGGCTAATTCCGTCGGCTCTGCGGCCGAGGCTGTGACGTAGCGGCCGGACCGATTACGTGCGCTTATTTCCGGCTTTCATTAGCAGCCAGCCGAAGCCGGCGACGCAGATCAGCAGCATCCCGTATCCCATTGGGCTCATATTGCTCCATTTGCTGGAAAAATAGGAGCCGTAGAACGCGTAATAAGAACGGGCGGTGATCCAAATGTTGCTCATGGCACTTTTCCGAAGCAATGGCTCGCGACCGCGCTGGCTGCAGGCAATCGCCTAAATTTAGCCTACAGGGTGCGAGTCGGCGGTCAAAAGCCGAATCACAGGCTCATTTGCCGCTGGGAAATGCAGCGACTTTAACGCCTGCGCCGGCACCCACCGGAAGCCATTCTCGACCGGTTGCGTGAGGTCGACGATCGTCTGCTCCGGAAGACAGTGCCAAAACTCGAGGTCGAGCGACCCGTGCGCGTAGGTGTGTCGGCACGCAGACAGGCGTCGGACGGCGACCACAGTCAGGCCTGTTTCTTCACGGCATTCGCGAATTGCGCAGGGTAGCCGCTTCCTCGCCGGGAAGACATTTCCCACCCGGAAACTCCGCGTGGCCAGCCAGCACTTCGCCGGGCTTTCGCGTGCCGACGAGATAGTATCCAGAGTGCTCAACGACGGCGATTGCCACGCGCGCTACGTCGTCAGCCATGTTCCGGTCTCAGAGCTTGCCGTGCATTTCGCTCGGCGGGGCGCCCATGATGTGATAGCCCGCGTCGACGTGCATTGTTTCCCCCGTCACGCCGGAGGCCAGATCGCTCAGCAGATACGCGCCGGTGTTGGCGACTTCCTCGGCAGTAATGTTCCGCCGCAGGGGCGAAAACGACGTGTAGAGCTTGAGCATCTGGTCGAATTCGCCCACGGCCGACGAGCTCAACGTCTTGAGCGGACCGGCACTGAGCGCGTTGATGCGGAAGCCGGAAGGCCCAAGTTCATTGGCCAGATATTCGACCGAGCTTTCGAGCGCGGATTTGCAGATGCCCATGATGTTGTAGCCGGGGATCACCTTTTCGCCGCCCAGATACGTCAAAGTCAGGATACTGCCTCCCGGCTTGAGGATGTCCCGACTGCGGCGTGCAATTGTCAAAAGGCTGTAGACGCTGATTTCCATTGCTGTCTTGAAACCGTCGCGGCTGACGTTGTAAGTGGGCCCCTGCAGGTCTTCGATGGGAGCGTACGCGATCGAATGCAGGACAAAGTCGACGTTGCCAAATTTCTCGCGAGTCGCGGTGAAAATGCGGTCAAGGTCTTCGTCACGCTGCACGTCGCAAGGCAAAATCAGCTCGGCGCCCAGCGGTTCCACGAGCTTGCGCAACCGGCGTTCCATGCGCGGGCGCTCCGGGTCCTTGTCCGGGAGATGGGTGAATCCCATTTCAGCGCCTTCGGCGTGCAGTTTTTGCGTAATCGCCCAGGCAATCGAATGGTCGTTGGCGATTCCAAAGACCAGGCCCTTTTTCCCAGCGAACATGCCCATCGGCTGCTCCTTCGGATTGAAACCCAATTCGGCCGTTAATCTATGAGATTGCCTGAATCATTTCCACCCGATTTCCAAATGGATCGCGAAACTCAAAAGCGCGCGTAGCCGGGAATGGGAATCCCCGTCTCGACTTCGATGCCCGCGAGCGAGAGCTTTTCCCGCCACGCTTCGAGATCATTGACGGCGTACGCGACATGGGCCTTTGTCGCGCGGCGATGAACGCCGTCCTCGGTCCCCACATGAATCTGACGATCACCGGCTTTCAGCCAGAAGCCGCCGCGGGGTTTCAGAGCCGCGGGTTTTTCGACTTCGGGCAAATTCAAGAGGCCACAATAGAATTCTCGCGCGTCGATTTCCCGACCCTGAGGCACGGTGATTTGCACATGGTCGATGCCGACGATCGTGGGGCTATGGCGTTTAGTCAACGCGATCTCGAGACTGGAGCTTCACTTGCAGGATTTCATTGCTCGAACCAACGATGTCAACGCCGCGCTCAACGGCTGAGCGAATTGCCGACTCGCCGGACGGTTGCAACGACCGATCACCATTCTTCGCAGGTTGACGCGCGAGGCGAACGATCAGCACCGCGGCCACCACGCCGGCAACGACCAATGTCGGCCATTTGTAGTCGAGGATGCGCTCGTTCTCCTTCGTCGTCGCGAACGTAAAGAACCAATGGGCGATTGGCCCCGGTAACGGGAGCGACGTAATCCGCGATCGCAGGATTTCGAGCGAGTTGTAAGTGAAATGAAACAAGATTCCGGGTAACAGACTGCCGGAGCGGACGGCCAACAGACCCAGCACGAACCCCAGTAAAATGGCGTTGAACACCTGCTGGGGAACCATGTGTGCAATGCCGAAAGCGATGCTCGACAACACAATGGCCACACTCGGCCGCGCCGAACGCTGAAAGCCGCTCAGGATAAATCCGCGAAAGGCCAACTCTTCACAAATACCGGGCGCGACCGCCAGGGCGAGCAACACGATCCAGAGGGGAAGTCCCGGGTTCGCCATGGCCCGAGCGACCTGCACGATTTGATCGGGGGGTGGCGGAAAGAACCACTCCTGCAACCAAGACCCGAGGCCGATCGATAAGGGATGCAGGACCAACGGCAGAACAATCGCCAGCGCCACAAATTTCCAAGACGGAGCTCGCAGCCGAAAAGTCCGGATCACGCTCGTTGTCAACAAGACCCCCATCAAGAGGGCCGGGCATCCGACGAAGGCCAGTTGCTGAATCAGGAGCACGCGGAACATGGCCATTTCGTTGAGCCGGCCCTCTTGCGTCACGAGGCCGCCCCGGAGTAACGGTAGCGCTCCGAATTGCAACAACATAATCAGGACGAAACAGAGCGCTGCTTCCGCCGAGCTGGGAGTCGACTCTTTGTCGCGAAGCAGATGTCGAACCCAGAGCCGCAAGTCGAACCGCTCCGCCTCTCGGAACAAGACGTCCTCGCGGTTGAACATGCTGATCGCCCACCAGAGTCCGACGAGGCAATAAGCGAGACTCGTTGCCAAGACGGGCAGGCCATAGATGAGCGGCGCTGTGCTGCCGGGAGTCGCCAATACGTCCTTCAGCAAAAGCGCCGGGCCCACGACGGGCAAGATACTGTAGAGCGGCTCAATTTCCACCGTCGGGGACAGGCAAAACAGTGTCAATCCAAGCGTCACGAACAAAAGCGGCGTCAGGTAATACTGCCCCTCGCGCGTGCTCCGCGCGAAGGTCGCCAAAGCGAGGCTGACGGCGCTAAAAAATGCCGCCATCGGGATGAGCAAAATCGCGAGCCACATGATTTCCCACGCGCCGGGAAAGGCCAGCGTGCCGGCACCCATTTTTGTAATCGCCTCGGTTCGGGCAGCGGCCATCACGTATTTGCCGGTCAGCCCCATACTCGCCAGGTTCAGCAGGACGTTGGCAACGCTGAAGACCAGGACCGTGAGGAATTTGCCGACCACGATTTCGCTTCGCTGGGCCGGACAGATCAGCAGCGTCTCCATCGTGCCGCGCTCTTTTTCGCCCGCCGCGACGTCCACCGCGGGATAAAAAGCGCCGGTGACCGCCATGATGATCAGCAGCGTCGGAAACATCTTGCTCCAGATGCTGGCCGAAAGCTGGCGGATCGCGGCAAGGTCGATCGTCACCGGATTAATCGGCGTCGCCAATGTCGACGGCAGTTTCGCCTCGCTGAGGCGTTCTTGCAGAATGCGTTTTTCCCAGGACGCGAGCACCTGCTTGACGCGCTGATAGGCGAAGACCGACTTCTCGTCGGCGCTATTCTCGACGACCAGAAAGCCGAGCGACGTCTTCTCGCCTGCCGCCGCGCCTTCCGCCGGTCCCTTTGCAGCCAGGCTGCGATTGGTCTCCTCGATGCCTTGCTTGAGACCGGACGGAACGATGAGCAGTACTTGGATCTTCGTATTGCTGAACTTTTCCGCCAGTTCGTCCTTGGCAACGCGGGCCTGTTCTGCGGCGCGTGACGCTTCTTCGGCGTTGGCCGCGTTCTTCGCAGCCTGTTGCAATCGGTCGTACTGCTCCGCGAGAGGCCGCAGTTCACGGGCCTCGGTAAGCAGTTCATCGTCTCGTTTCGCCGCGGCGGCATCGTCTTTGGGCGGGGCGCTCGCTTCGGAAACAATTTGCAGCTTGTCGGCGTCCGCCGGAATCGTGAACCAGTCGGGATCAAATTGCCGATTGTTTTCCGGATCCAACAGAGGAGGTTTGGGCGGAAGGTCAGGGGCGCCCAAAACGACCACGGTTCGCGGCTGCTCCCGAAAAAGGAGCGAAACCTGAACCATTCCGATGGCCAAACCGGGATAGAGCAAGAGCGGCAACACGACGACCATGAACAGTGTGCGCCGGTCGCGAATCTGGTCGCGGACCTCCCGATGGAAGATGAGACCGACCTTTTGCCAATTCATACAGCCGCCGGCAATCCTTCTTCGGCCTGGGAGATGAGCCCGAAGAATACTTCCTCGAAATCGGTCTGCCCATACCGAGCTTGCAACTCGGCCGGCTTGCCCGCGGCCAGAATCCGTCCCTTATGAATGATCGCCGTGCGATCGCAGAGTTTCTCCACTTCCCGCATGATGTGTGTGGAAAAGATGATGCATTTGCCTTCATCCCGTAGCGAGGCAATCGCGTTCAGCACGGCCCGCGCCACCAGTACGTCGAGTCCAGTGGTCGGTTCGTCGAAGATCAAAACGGGCGGATTATGAATAATCGTGCGCGCGATCGAAACTTTTTGCTTCATGCCGGTGGACATTTTCGAGCCGAGCACGTCCCGAAACTCGTCCATCTGCAAGGTCTCGAATATTTCTCGCTGACGCCGCTTGAGAACGGACTCTTCGATTCCGTAGAGGCGGCCAAAATATTCGACCAGCTCCCAAGCGCTCATGCGGTCGTAGATTCCCGTGTTGCCGGACATGAAGCCGATCCGTGCGCGCACATCGGCCGGATGAGTGAGCACGTTGTAGCCCGCAACCAGCGCGGTCCCGCTCGTGGGCTTGAGAACGGTGCTCAGAATTCGCAGGCAAGTTGTCTTGCCGGCCCCGTTGGGACCGAGTAATCCGAAGATTTCGCCCGGCCTGACGTCGAAGCTGACGCCGCGGAGCGCGGTGACGCTCCCGCGCCGCAGATCGCTGAATTGCTTCGTCAAGTCTTCGACGTGGATCATTCGCCGTCGATGTATTGGTAGAAGACGTTTCGCTGCCGGGGAGTATAGCCGGTCTCTTCGATCGAGCGGCGGATCGTCGCAAGCGAGAGATGATAGACCGTCCCAGCCTGCGCGACGACATTCTCCTCAATCATCAGGCTGCCCATGTCATTGGCCCCGAAGAACAGGGCCATCTGGCCAATCTTCTCGCCCTGCGTGACCCAGGAGGATTGGATATTCGGGATATTGTCGAGGTACAGCCGTGCGACGGCTTGAGTCTTGAGGTACTCGAATGCCCCTGCCGGCGGAATATGCGACAGGGCCGTGTGATCCGGCTGAAAGGTCCAACAGATAAAAGCCGTGAAGCCCCCGGTTTCGTCCTGGAGCTGTCGCAGGCGTTCGAGATGTTCGATGCGTTCCGCCAACGTTTCCACGTGTCCAAACATCATCGTTGCCGTCGAGCGGCCCCCCATCTCGTGCCAAACACGATTCACGTTGAGCCAATCATCGGTCAATACTTTCCCGCGCGTGATTTCCTTGCGAACTCGATCCACAAGAATTTCGGCTCCGCCACCCGGCAGACTGCCTAGACCTGCCGCTTTCAGGCGCTCCAAAACGACTTTCAACGGCTGCTTGCTGACTTTCGTGAAGTGATGGATCTCGGGCGGACTGAAACCGTGAACGTTGACGCGCGGAAACCGGGTCTTAATGTCGGAAAGAAGCTCTTCATACCATTCGAGCGGCAATTTCGCATGCAGACCGCCTTGCATCAAAATC
This sequence comes from uncultured Planctomycetaceae bacterium, assembly GCA_963752185.1. Taxonomy (GTDB): domain Bacteria; phylum Planctomycetota; class Planctomycetia; order Planctomycetales; family Planctomycetaceae; genus DASPSM01. Next base: position 1,670,261 of record CAVVXK010000002.1, read on the forward strand.
TGGTCGCCGCCGAGCGCCACGGTTTCTTCAATCTTACGATATAAAACGTCGCGCGGAAGGACGTACACCTCTTCGTGACCGGGCGGCCGGTAAAACGCACAGAAGTCGCAGACCGCTGTACACTCATTCGTGTAATTGACGTTGCGATCGATGTTGTACGTGCGAAAAGGCTCGGGGTGCAGTCGTTTGGTGACGGCATCGGCTGCGCGGCCCAGCTCCACCAGGTCGTGCGATCCGATCAGTCGCAGTCCCTCTTCGGGCGTTAGCCGTTCGCCGTCGACGGCCTTTTCAAGCAGTGGCGCAATCGCGGAAGGCAAGGTCCGCTCCTTCTGGGGCCAGTCCCAGCCGTGCCGCCAGTTCAGCAAACAGTTTCAAACCGCTGCGTTCAGCCCGGCCGAGTCGAAAGTGGAGGTTTTTCTTTAGGTAGCTGTATGCAACTGAATCGGAAATTGCCAGTCGAGGCGCCTCGCGTTGTGCGATTTGTACAGCTCGTTCGACGCCAAGATCACGCGCTCGACAGAGTGCGTCTTCGACTTGGCTCAAGTCCGTGCCACCCTTCGCGGCCCAGACCGCAAAAACGAACGGAAGTCCGGTCCAGCGCAGCCATTCCTCGCCGAGGTCCCAAGTCGCGGCAAACCTCTCCGTCGGCGCATGCATCGCTCGATCGCCGATAAGCAACACCGCGTCGGTCGCCGTCGAAGCGACGGATCGTTCGAACGGCAGCGGTTCCAATCGGGGCACGACGCCGAAACGCTCAGCCAGCATGATCCGCGTGAGCGCAACGCTCGTGCGAGAGCCGGCATCAAGAGCCAATGTCCGGATTTCGCCCAGAGGGACGCGGCTATAGAGTTTGACACTCATCACCGGGCCGCGCGTCGCCACGCATGCGTCCGAGATGATCTCGTAGTCGGCGTGCCGCAGCACCTCAATCGACGGGACGAGAGCCACATCAAGCAGGCCGGCAGCCAGGTCTTCGGCCAATCGGCTCGGATAGTCGAGTGACAATTCCGCATCGGGGAGCAATTCGGAGAGCCCCTCGATGAGTGGTTTGGAATTTAAATAGGTGACGGCCCCGATTCGCGCGGCCCCACCGATCGACGTTGTCATCATGACGTCCTTTTCCTTCCCGGGAGTCTTCGCCGACCGCATCGCCATACCCGACCTACATAGAATGCGGCATCAACCCTTGACGTTCAAGGGTGAAACGGCCGGGAATGGCCGCTTTTCATCACGAATTGACCGCGATTGCCTGACTGCGCCAGAATGACGCGGTTCGCGGCGGCCCCTTCCCGGTTACCGCAAACGTTTGGTTCCGATTAACGAAAAACAACTGACGAAATCGAGCGGAGCACGATGACACCTCTACGCGTCGCCCTTTTGGGATTGGGAAACGTTGGCGCGGGAGTCGCGAGAATTCTGTTCACTCAATCCGAACTCATCGCGCGGCGTGCCGGTCGGCCAATCGAGCTGAGAAAAGTCGTCGTCCGCGACATCAAAAAGGCGCGATCGCTCGAGTTGCCGAGGGATGTGCTCACGAACGACCTCCAGTCGGTCATTCGCGATCCGCAAATTGACGTTGCCGTGGAGTTGATGGGCGGACTGAAACCGGCGAAGGACGTCACTTTGGCTCTCTTGGAATCCGGTAAGGATGTGGTCACGGCCAATAAAGCCCTCTTGTGCGAACACGGCGATGTCCTTTTCGACAAAGCTCGTTCGCTCGGGCGAACAGTCGCTTTCGAGGCGGCCGTCGCGGGCGGTATTCCCATCATCGCCTGCATCAACCAATCGCTGACCGCGAACCAAATCATCGGGATCGAAGCGATCCTCAATGGAACCAGCAATTTCATCCTCACCGAAATGTTCGCCCGCGAACGGCCGTACGCCATCGTTCTTGCCGAAGCTCAACGCCTTGGATATGCGGAGGCCGACCCGACGCTGGATATCGACGGAAGCGATGCCGCACAGAAGCTGGCACTCTTGTCGCGACTTGCGTTCGGCACCAAAGTCAGCATCGGCGCATTTACGCGGCAGGGGATCGACACGCTGGAATTGGCCGACCTCAAGTACGCCGACGAGCTCGGCTATACCGTCAAGCTATTGGCGGTCGCCAAACTGGTCGACGGTCAGCTCGAAATGCACGTTCAGCCGACGTTGGTGCGACACGAGAGCCCCCTCGCGCAGTGCCGTGGAGCGTTCAATATGATCGCCGTCGATGGCGATGCAGTGGGCAGGACGTGGTACTCGGGCGCCGGGGCCGGCCAAATGCCGACGGCGTCCGCGGTCGTCGCCGATTTGGTCGACATGGCGACGGGTCGTGCGTCGCTGACCTTTCCGCGAATGGATCTCTGGCAGCAACGGCCCCCGTTCTCTGTCCAGCCGCCGCCCGAAGTCGCCAACCGCTACTATCTGCGCTTCAACGTATTCGACCGGCTGCATGTCTTTGCGGATATTGCCGACATTCTCGGGCGAAACGGCATCAGCCTGGCGTCGATCATTCAGCACGAAGCTCCGGAAAGTGAGGCGGGCGAATCGATCGTGCCCCTCGTCGTCATGACGCATCGGACCACCTACGGTCGCTTGCTGGCCGCGGACGCGGAACTCGACCAATTGGATTCCCTCCGCAGCCCTCGCGTTCGCATGCCCGTCGCGGACTGAAGGGCCTGCGTTCATTTATTCCGCACGCGGTTCCCGCGGTCGGACACTATCGACAACGCTGGTTTCGACCCCGTTTCCACTTACCGCCCGCCTTGGCTAAGCCTTTGATTGATAGCACTTTGCGTCGATGGCTCGCGCCTTCAATTCGCTATTTCGCCGCATTTTTCTCAACTCGACAAAAAAACTGCAAATCGCGCCGAATCCGGCTCAAGATTTCAACTTGGGCATCGAATAACCCTCTGACTGGCCCCTCGAATGTCGAGCGGGGCCGGGATTCAGGAGCAACGTCTCTCGTCCAATTGCGAAGAATGAGGGGAGTCCAACCATGTTAAAGAAAGCCATCATTGGAACGTTCGCCGCGTCGGCGCTCGGAGCACTGATATTCGGTCGCGACGTTTTCAGCTATGCCCACACTGCCTGGACGACCACGCGCGATGCCGTGCGACAGGAAGTGCCTGTGGAATTCCAGGTCCAGCGGGCCCGCAGCGCGGTCGCTCAGCTCGATCCGGCGATTCACACCACGCTCAAGACCATTGCCGAACAGCAGGTCGACATCGAGCATCTGCACAATCAAGTTGCGACCCGCTCGGAAGATTTGGCGAAGCAAAAGCAGGCCCTGTTGACGCTGCGGACCGACCTGGAAACGGGGCAGCCGACCTTCCGCTACGCAAGGCTGACCTACACGGCCGACCAGGTCCGGAGCGACCTGCGGCTGCGATTCGAGCGGTATAAAACGGCCGAGGCGATGCTCACTCGTGACCAGCAAATCCTGGAAGCGCGCGAGAAGTCGTTGGCCGCCCGCGAACAGACGCTCGACAACATGCTCAATGTGAAGAAGGATTCTCGAAGCCCAGGTCGAACAACTCGACGCACGCTTGCAGACGATCCGTGCCGAGCAGACCGTCAGCTCGCCGGATATCGACGAGTCGGCCCTGTCGAACGCGAAGCGGCTGATCGTCGAGGTCAACAAGCAGCTCGACGTGCAGCAAAAAATGCTCGACGCCGAGGGCAAATTCGTGGGCTTGATTCCCGTCGAATCCAAAGTGACCCCGGCGGAACTCAGCAACCTGAGCGCCGAGATCGACACCTACTTCAAGAAGGGGTCGTCGGAGAAGCCGGTGCAGGCCCAGAAGCCGGCCTCGTCAGTCGCCAAGACTGATGGACCGAAGGGCTAAATACGACGCGATCGCAGCGGACTGGAGACGGAAGCCGACTCGCGACGGGTCCCCTCTGGGGGACCCGCCTGCGGGCGGCCCAAAGGAGTGCTGAGTGATGAGTGGCGACCGGCGAGAACAAGAAAAGCAAAGCTTTCTGACTCGCCGTTCGCCACTCTCCACTTGGGAGCTTCCGACTTGTGAACCGTTTTGCCTTCGGATGCGTTAAGATAAAAGACGGCGGACTAGGGCGATGCCGACCGGTTTCTCATCCAGCAAAGGCTCCGCATTGACGAAGCCGCCGTTCTCACCAGGGAAAACAGCCTCCGGGTGCTTTTACCTTTGGGTCGATGGCGTCGGGGCTTACCAACTGTTTACCGGGGATCGAGTCACCGTGGGCGGTCCGACGCGGGAAAAAGACATGGCCGACCTGGTGCTTCTGGCAAACTTGTCGCGGAAACATGCGACATTTGTCCGGGGGGACGAGGGGTATCTTCTTGAAGCACACGGGGCCTGCAAGGTGGCCGACCGGGCCGTCGAGGAATGCACGCATTTGAACTCGAACTACAAGCTGGAATTGGCATCCGGCGTGAAATTGAAGTTTCGACTTCCGTCGGTGTTGAGTGCGACGGCCGTCATCGACTTCGTCAGCGATCATCGTCCCAGCCGAAGCATGGACGGCGTCATTTTGATGGATCAGGCGTGTCTGTTAGGACCGACGGCGGATAACCATATTGTCTGCCCGGAGTGGAACGAGACGGTCGTGCTGTTTCGCAAGCCGGGCGGATTTTGGTGCAAGTCGCAGTCGCGCGTGGCGATTGACGGTCAATGGTCGGAGAGCGGCGGACCGGTGAAACCCGGCAGCTGCGTCAGTGGTAGTGATTTTCGATTCCGCCTAGAGGCCTGTGCGTAGGGACCGTTATGCTGGACTTTATTTTCAGCATCCTGAATTTCAGCGTGTCCGGAGTGATCTGGCTCGCGCTCACTGCGTTCTGGGTGTGGATGATTCTCGAGGCGGCAACCAAAGAGCCCCGAGAGGGAAATGAACGGTTGATTTGGATCATCATTATGGCCTTTGTGCCTTACCTGGGCGCAATCGTCTATTACCTTGTCCGCCGTCCGGTACGTATCCGGACTTACGAAGTTGACCCCGGGTTTGCGGCCAACAAGCGGAACGCCGCGTGACTCATGAATTTCCTTCAGGCGACACAAGTTGGTAACTGCCATGACGGTCCAAACCCTCAGTTATGCGGACGACGCTCCCCAACCAAAAGTTAACGGCGGAAAGTCGATGAAATTCACCTTTCAGCCGGAATCGAAGCCGCTGCCCGGCTACACGATCAAGCGCGCTATCCATCGCGGCGGCTTCGGCGAGGTGTATTACGCCCTCACCGATGCCGGTAAGGAAGTCGCGCTCAAGCTGCTGCGGCAGCACTTCGACGTCGAACTTCGCGGCGTTACGCAGTGCCTCAATCTCAAGCATCCAAATCTCGTCACGATTTTCGACATCAAGAACGATTCGGAGGGTGACTACTGGATCATCATGGAATACGTCGCCGGCAAGAGCCTGTCGCAGGTTCTCGACGGCTATCCCGACGGTATGCCCATCGATGACGTCCGCAAATGGCTCGCAGGCCTGGTGGAAGGGCTGAGCTTCCTGCATGACCGCGGCATCGTGCACCGCGACTTGAAGCCGGGCAACGTGTTTGTGGAAAGCGGGGTCGTCAAAATCGGTGACGTCGGGCTCTCGAAATTCATTTCCGAAAGTCACCGCAGTGCACAGACGCAGAGCGTCGGCACGGTGTATTACATGGCGCCCGAAGTCGCTCACGGACGCTACGGACGCGAGGTCGACGTCTACAGCCTGGGCATCGTCCTGTATGAGTTGATCAGCGGCCGAGTGCCCTTCGTCGGCGAATCGGCCGGTGAAATCTTGATGAAACACTTGTCCGAAAAGCCCGATCTGTCGCCGATTCCACGACGATTGAGGCCGGTGCTCGCGGCAGCGCTCGAGAAAGACCCGCTCCGCCGCACGCCAAACGTGCGACAGCTTTTGGAAGACTTCAACAAGGCGGTCGTCGGTTTCGACTTGCCGCAGGAAATTCCGGAAGAGTCGTTCTTGAATGCCACGATCGCCGACTCGTCGACGATCAATCGCGAGCGCCCGGCCGGACCGTCGTCTCCCCGCGGGTGGTCGACACCACCCAATCTCAAGGACATCATCGCCGCCGACGTCGCCAAAGCGATGGAAGTGGCCGAAAAGGCGGCCCGTCGAGCCAAGGAAATGGCGGACGAGGCCTATCGCGCCTCGAAAGGCCATCGCCGTCACGCCAGTCGCATCGAGCGGAAAATGGCCCGCTGGAACCGCTCGCAAAAGAAGTGTCGCGACGCGCAGGCCAGCTTTTGGGGCTGGGCAGGTGGGCGGAAACAAACGCCTCAGCAGCCGATACCACAAAATGTCTCACCCGGGCAGATCCCGCCGAACGTCGGAATTCCCCGGCAAAAATTGCGCGGCTGGCTCAAACCCGTGCTCATCGTCCTGATCGTCCTGGCATTTATTCCCTCGCCGAACGCATTTGGCGGCACCTCATCGTCATTCGATCGGTATTGTCCCCGCGATCATGATCGCCGGACTGGCTTTCGTCGCCTACCGAGTGATGACGAAGAACCAGAGCGCAGCGGGCGTCAGCCAGGCCTCCTTCCAACGCCCACTGGCACCGGTCCAGCCGATGGGTGCACCTGTTCGGCCCGTCGGATATCAGCGAACAGTTCCGCCGCCGGTTGCCCCGCGTCGACCATTCAAACTCAGCCCGGACATGCCCCGATTGATCCCGGTGCGCCAGCGCATGAGCGAGTTGTCCCTTTCGCTGACCTTTGCCGCACTTTCCACGGCCCTGATCACGATGGGTTTGTCGTTCACGTCCGGTTTATTCAGTGACAATGCTCAAATCGCTGAATTCGCGGGCACCGTTTTGGGCGCGTCATGGCTCGTCCTGGCGCAAGCCAAGTTGTGGGAGGGCCGGACATTCGACGTCGGTATGCGTCGGGCCTCATTGGTGATCACCGGTGCGGCGATTGGTTCGCTGGCGTATTGGCTGCATCATGTACTTGTTGTCGACCTGCCGACAACCGGTTCAATCGACGCCGCTTTCGCGAACATCGGCATGCATTCGCTGATCGAAGCGAACACGAAAGATCAGCCCTCGCTTACGGGATACATCGTCTTTTTCGTGTGTTTGCTGGGACTTCGCCGCTGGTGGCGGCAGGCGGACTCGTTCCGCAGCAGCCGCCTGGCGATCTGGTCCATCCTGCCGACGGCCGCCTTGGCCTTCCTGCTCACGGCCATCTTCTCGTTCCCCACCATCTGGGGAACCGCGTGTGCCGCGGCGATCTCCGCCACCGTTCAGTTGGCCGCCGCCTGGGTTCCGCCCAGCGAACGGGCGGCGTTGATGGGGGCCGGCAACCATGCGTAGCACAAATTACTTCGAGATGCTGCTGCAGGATCCCGATCGGGCCATCGCTCAACTTCTCCAGCAAGGAGTTCCGGCAATGCTTCTCGTAGGTGCCGGTATCTTGGCCGCTTTTGGCGTCGTTCTGGCGGGACACGCTCTTCTTCGCGGAAACACGGGCCGCCCGTCCATCCGCGGCGTCGCGCAAAACATCGGTGCCTCCGCCTGGCTGCTGCCGATCGCGGCGGTGTTCGGACTCTACGTGCTCTGGATGCGGCCCAGCCTGACCACTCCGGACGAGACCGCTCCGGTGACGGTTCCCGTCGTCGCACAAGTAGATAGGCCTGAGGCCGTCGAAACCGACACCAAGCTGCCGGATTGGGCCAAGGCCACCGAACATTCAATTGGCGACACGCAGCTCGTCGTCGTAACGGGTGAAATCGGGGCCACGGTCGACGAGGCCGTTGCCGCCGGTCGCATCGCCGTCGTGGAACGCCTGCGGAGCGACTTTTCTGCGGTGCACCCGCAGTCGGCCGGTTGGGAGCCGCCGGCTTCGATCGCCGGGGACGCGATTCGTCGCTCATTCGTCGAGAAGGTCGATCGCAAGACCGTCTCCAGCGGCACGCCATTCAGCGTGTACCGGGCGTATGAACAAGTCGAAATATCCCCCGCCGTCCGCAAGAAAATCCTGCCCCTGTGGCGGAATCAAATCGTCGAAAAGCGAATTTGGGCCCTGGGCGGACTTGCCGGACTCCTGACGTTGACGTTCGGCACCCTGGCTGCCTATTTTCGGTTGGATCAACGGACCGCCGGAGTGTACCGGCGCCGGTTGAAACTGGCCGCCGTTTCGGTGATTGCCGCCGGAGGAATGGCCGCGGCCACCATGCTCTAGCGTGTCGCATGCGATGTTTGGCGTCCGGCGTCGCAAGGCATTTTGACTCCGGACGTCCGACGCCAGACACCGAACGCCTTCACCGTGCCCGCTGATTCGCCCGAATCGCTTCTGATCACCGCCGTCCGTCGGGGCGATCAACACGCCTGGCAGGACTTGATCTCCCGCTATGAGGGGCGGCTGTTGGCATTTATCGACAGTCGCCTCCGCAACCGGGCCGCCAGTGAGGACATCGTCCAGGACACCTTCCTGGGTTTTTTGGTCAGTTTGCCGAATTACGACTCGGCGACGCCGCTCGAAACGTACCTTTTTTCGATCGCCGCCCACAAACTGACCGACGTGCTCCGCCGCAAAGGCCGCCGGCCGACCATTCCGCTGATGGTCGAAGATTCCCAAGGCCACTGGTCCGAGCCAATCGGCAACGACCGCCGCGCCTCCAGCCTCGCCCAAAGCCGCGAACGCCGCGTGGCCGAAGAGCAAATCATCGGAGAATGCCTCCGCTCACTCATCGCCTCCTGGAAAGAAAACGAAGAGCTCGAACGCCTGCTGTGCATCGAGCTTTTATTCGTCCTCGGCTGGCCCAACAAATCGGTCGCCGAACGCCTGGGAATCTCGGAGCAGGCCGTCGCCAACCACAAGCACTTCGCGGTCACCAAACTCAAAGAGGCGGCCAAGAAGGCCCGCATCCGCAACTTCGACCCGGCGAACTTCGGCATTGTGTGAAGTGCGTCTGGGGCCCGAGGGTCCGGCGTCAGGAAACCGCGATCAGCCTGCCGTCTGACCAGTTTCTGTACACTTTTTTGGCTTTTTTGGGGCGTGAAAAACGGGGACTTTTTTTGGGTCGAGGCCAAAAAAGTCGGAAGAGGTCGGAGGGCCGGTTATGAAGGGACCAAAGAACACCTCGCCGCTCAATGTCGTAAGTCATTCTCCCCTCACCCCTTGCGGCAGAGGGGCTGGGATGAGGGGTTGCCGGGGTCGGGCACAGCGGCGGAAGGGGAGAGCAAAAGCTGAGGACTTTTTTGGGCTGCGCCCAAAAAACTCGATCGGAGCAATTCGACCTGGCTCACTCCCGATTCCCTCTCTCTGCTTTCCAGCCCGCAGCGGTGCAATACTTTGCGATACAAAGTGTCCCCAAAAAATCTTTCGTCGCAACTTCCCTTCACCTCGGATGTTGGAACAATCTGAAAAATTGTTGCATCGGATTTTGGACCTAGCCGGCTATACTCGGGCTAGGAAGGAATTTCCGGGGCATCTGGTGACATTCAGCCACCCGGTCAGCGCCCTGTTTCAAGGCGCTGTTCGCGGACATTCTTTCCCGAGCGGGCATTAAGTTCGCTCGCCTGAAGCCTACGGTGGCGGCGTATCCGCGAGCCGCTTTGCGGGTGCCGGTTGCTTCACGAAGCTGCCGGTGCCGGGAGCGCGTAATCGCCCCGCCCACTGAGAGTCGCCGTTGGCCCGAATCGCCAAGCTCGGTCAGGCAATTTCCGCTTTGGCACGAATTTGTTGGTGCCGATCGCTCGGTCGAAGCGACGGGTGTCGGCAGCCGTCCGCGAACGGAGTGCGCGCCGAGTCGTCGGCGGCCTCGCGCTCCGCGCCGCGGGGCGCTGTGCTGGTTTCTGTTGACACCTTTTCGGATTTCGCGTTTGAACCTTTTCGGATTTCCCTAGCCTCTGACCCCTAGCCCCTAACTTATCATCGCCCCGCCCACTGAGAGCCTCCGTTGGCCCGAAACGCCAAGCTCGGCAAGGCAAATTCCGCTTGGCGGTATTAGTCTTTGCCGACCGCTCCGCTCGAAGCGAGCGGCGTCAGCAGTTTTGTTCGTGCCGACCGCTCCGCTCGAAGCGAGCGGCGTCGGCAGTTTTGTTCGTGCCGACCGCTCCGCTCGAAACGAGCGGCGTCGGCAGCTTGTTTGTGGCGACCGCTTGCGCATCCGCGCGGACACGCAAGCGACCGGCGTCGGCCAAGTTTCAGGTGCCGGACACTTTGGGCACCCGCGCGGGTACTCGAGCGACCGGCGTCTGTTTGTGATTTGAGAAACCCGCCTTTCGAGGTCTAACAGAAGAGTCGCTTCGCTCGTTCACGCGTAAGCACGTCGAGTCGCGCTCGAGTTGCGGCTCGTTGATCCGCAGAGAAGTAGTCGACGATTTCCGCCCAGTGCGATTTCACGAAGGAAATTTCTTCGCGCAAGGGCACAAGATCGCAGGTTGACCGCGTGAGCAGCGTCATCATCAGGGGAACGTCGGGCCAGACGTGGCCCGCTTGGGAGACTTCGCCGATGGAAAGCAGCCAGATGCTGCGATCCTTCATGATCTCGACACAGATACCGCTGCCCGCGTAAGCGAGCACCAGATCACCAAACGCGATCGGATCCGGCCCCAGAAGGCGAACACACGTCAGGCCCTGGCTTGTGCAAAAGTCGATCAGATCGATGATTTCGGCCGGTAGATGAAGATCGAAGGGAACGCCTCGTGGGTCGCGTATTTGCGCGGGAATTTCGGCTTTGGGTTGAGTTTTCTCGAGCCATTCGAGCCATCTCTGGTGCTGTTCGAGCCAGTCTTTTGTCACTCGGCTCAGACTCCTTCAGCCAGACTCGCGCCAAGTTGGAAAAAATGAGATCGGTGGCCGATCATATCGGACGTGTCCCGAGGCACGCATCAATGCGGCAAGGCACTCGATGCCTGAGGGCCGGGCTTTGGAGCGCTTTGGGTCAAGTTCCCACTGGGTCATGCCAATGGCAAGAAGACTGCCATCCCTCTCGGAGCCAAGAACTGGGCCGTCCCGCAGATTCTCGATGCGATCGGCTCGGCGGGTGTCGAAGCCTGCAAGCCGGCGTCGCCCTTTTGCTCCCATCACACCCTTGTCGCAAAAAACATGGGGCAGGAAGGATTCTGGAGCGAACGATTTGCACGCGCCAAGTCCCGCGACCACCGTACCGGCTGTCGCCTGCGGGCCCCCGGCAGAATTCACCCTCGCATGCCGTCCGTGGATTCCAGCTCGACGGCGCCTTGTTCAATGACGCGGACCGGCACCGAACCTTGGGCGCCGTGCTGATGAAAGTCCAACGATTTGGGCGCACGGTCTTTCGCGGACAATTTGGCGATTGGCACCTTTTTCTTTACGTAAACGCCTACCGCGCAGTTACGTCGGTTGCCTTCGTCATCAGCTTGAACAACGCCGAGACCTACGACGTTTTTGAGGCGACTCAAAGCGTCTGCAAATTGTTCCAGTGCAATTTCGCACTGCTTCTGTGTCGCCATGCTCAGGCCTCCGGCTCTGCCTCCACAATGAACTTTAGACCTTCCACGTGACGACTTCAACGGCTAAAGCGGAAAGCACGTTTTCGATTTTGTTAAATACGCTGGTCGACGCGGAACCGGAAAAATGAAGTCCGACGACTTGTGCCTTCATGTTGCAGACGGCCGAGCCACTGTCGCCGGGGGCGGTGTAGCGAGTGCAGAGCACCTGGTCGCTGAAGCGAACGCGCCCAGTGCCGCCGCCGGGCTTGTTGTAAGGCAAGGTGGTGCGATAATTCACGTCCTTAACGATTCCGACCGTATAGTCGGTGGTTCGCCCCGTTTTCTGGACCTGGTCGTCGCGCTGCACGGTATTTGTTCCCTTAGGTACACCGATCAAGCGAATCGCGGATGTCACGTCCTTGGATTTCACTGCCGCGATGGCCGCATCGACCAAATTCGGATACCCCGTTTTCGCAAAATCGAAGGGCTGCCAGTTGGCCAGCTTGCCGATCACATCTTTCGGCGCCGCACCTCCGTCGGCCCTCCCCGGTTGGATCACTTTGTCACCTTTCTTAGCGACGCCCTGGTTGGCCAGCACATGAGAGTTGCTCAGGATGTACAAGGTTTTCTTGTCGTCCTTCTTATGGACCAGACAACCGAATGTGCCGGCGGTAATTTTGACGTGACCGATGCTGAATCCCGGAATTGCCGGGCGAACGCGGGTCGTGTTGGCCTCATGGCGCATCACCCCGATCGCTTCCACGTCCGTCGGCAATTCCCCGATCCCGTAGACGTCGATCTTGCGCGGCACTTTCCGCGTCGACTTTAGCTTCGCCTCCGGCAGTTTCTCGGTGACATAGACTTTCAGGACCAAATCCTTCTGCATCTCGCCGTCGGTGATCTTGTTGCCGATGCCCAGCCCCTGAATGCCGCCCGCGGTGATCCAGGACCTGTGCGCCTTATGCAGCGCCGCGGCATCGGCCTGCATTTCCAATCCCCGGGCGGCCGGTGCGGGTTGACCGTCCGTCAACATATCCAACGCCCGCTCAATGTCTCGCTCAAGCATGTTCGCACCTTCGTAATCCAGTTGAGTTGACCTTGATCAGTCCATCGGGAAAACCGGCTTGCCGCCTCCTGCCTTGCCGACAACCATGCGCGGCTAGATCTCTTGATAGTCAGCCGCCGTCACTTCAACGAACCCACCTTTCGCGAGCGCCTCCGGTGTAATTTTGGCCTTCCCCGGCTTGGGGATTGTCTTTGCGGCGGTGCTCCAATCCGAATCAACAATCTTGGCGTAATAACGGGCGATCTCAGGATAGTCCATCAAGACGCCCGCCTCACGGTTCGTTTCGATGCCGGTCGCCGACCAATTCTGCGAACTGACGAGAACGCGTTTGTTATCGACCACCACAAGCTTGTTGTGGCAATGCACAAACCGTTTCTGGTCGATATAGCGGATATTCTCGCCGAGCATCAGGCCGAACTCCTTACGGAGATTTGCCACGTTTTTGCGCTCTTTCTGATAGTCCTTCTGTCCGAACAATCGACCCAAAATAATGCGCACTTCCAGATCGTCATTCTCGCTACGAGCGGCCTGGATCGCGGCAAGCAATTTGGCAACCTCGGAGTTCTGGCTGCGGATGTATTGTTGCTCGATCCAGATCGATTTCTTCGCCGAGCGCAGCAGATCAGGAACAATATCCATGTAGTTCTCGGGCGTGAGCACGGGGACAACCCGAATTGGAGTGCTGGGTGTCAAAGTTTTGCTGGGAAAGAGGTCTTTCGGCAATTTCTCCGGCACAGCCTCCACCAAGTCCGGCTCTGGTCTCATCTTCCTGCTGACTAGCGCCTCAGCTCCCTCGGCCTTGCGCTCGAGCTCCATGTCTCTGCGCAGGACCCTCGCAAAGAACTCCGCCAGCGGCTTCGACCGAATTGCGACACCCATGTCCCGGTTGCCGGTGACAAAGTGGTCGGGATCTCCGCCGTCCTCCTCGTTAAAAGGAATACTGTTTTTCGAATAATTGCCGCTCTGCACTAGGGTCCACAGACCGTCGATCACAATCACTTTTTCGTGCGACGACGGAAAGTAGCTGACATAGTCGCTGGCGCAGGACGGTGCCGGAACTCCGTCGCAGCCGAACTTGATGAGTTCGTTGAAGAGTTCCAGTTCTTGGGGACTATCGATGTCAAGCATCAGCGACACGTGCACGCCGCGTTGCATTGCGTGCAACAACAGTTCCTTGATGTAGTCGGCGCTGAAATCGTAGATGCCGATCAGGATGCTGGACTCCGCTGAATCCATTAACCGGCGCGTCACGGCATACGTTGAGTCCGGCGAAGCGTAGGCTATGAAATCGCCACCGACGTCAAAGGCCGGAATCTTGTTAAGCTTCGTGTACTCTGTTAGCTCGCAGTTGCGGGGAACCATCTCCAGCGACGTGGCATCATTAAGTGATTCGGCGGCGATTGCGGTCTTTCCGACTTGGAAAACCATGGGGCTGTCTCCGGCAACGGCTTTACTGCCTTGTCTCACACCATATTCAAAGGAGCCACTTTAGCGGCAGCGGCTATCTACTACCTCGCTGACGAGCTGATGTGCACCATTTCGGGCTGACCTGGGTGTACATCACATGCACGATTGACAACGGCGTGTGATTGTGTCATGGCGCGAGGGGACTCGCAAGCCGAGATCGCTTACCTGGCTTCTCCTAGTTGAAATAGGGGAGATTGCAAGAGCCTCGCAACGATTGGATCGACGCCCGCGCCCGAGGCAATCACTCGACGAAAGCAAAAGTCGCACGGTGATCGCAAGTGGCGCCGGTCGTCATGGCCCTACTACCGCTTAGCTTTCAATTTGGATACTGAGAAAAGTCTGCTCGATTGGATCCCCGGTGGTGGGTGCGAGTTGTGTTGATAAATTCACTAGTTTTTTGGCATCGAATCCAACATTTTCTGAGCCTCGGCAGCGACCTTCGTTCCAGGAGCCTCTTTGATGATCCGCCGAAGACTCTTTTCTGCGGAGGTATAGATTTGCGCCTTTATGAGAGCGCGGGCATTGTGAAGTACGCCACCAAACTTTTTCTGCGCTGCTTCGTCCGGGTGTTCCTTAGCGAATTCTTGCTGCTCCCGCTCTTTGGCTTCTTTCCTGTTGCTTTCTATATCACGCGCTAATTTTCGCAATCCTTGCTCACGTGTTTTGTCGGCGGCTATCCGTTCGTTCTTTTCTTCCTGTTCAAGCTGTTCATTTAAGTAAACAACTTTCCCGTCGAAGTCGACCTCCTTGAGCGTGATTGAGTCGTCTTTAGGGTTACACTGGTAAGAAACCAGAAATGGCTTTGTCAGTTCAGCACCAAAATCATTTTTGGCTTGCACCTTACCCCTCACGTGAAAACACGGCGCTACAAAAATAGTATCTACACCAAACCAAGGAAAGCTGGCGTCATCGGGATTTTTGAGAAGGTCCAGAATCACCTTTTTTCCAGCCAGTTGAACTTCCGTCTCCCTTTTTTTGAAGCTCGCCCACGGATCAGGGTCAACCTTGACCGCTGATTCGATTGGCCGCTCGGCATGGGGAGCGGGCTTTGCGACTGTGGGCTTAGGAGGCGTTGCGCCTCTTGGAGTCGGGCCTTGACCTCCGCAGCTCAAAAGAACCGCGACTGCAAGTACGGCCAACAGTCCTATCGCAATACTCTTCATGGATTAAGCTTCGCCGACATCCGCAACAACCGCTCCAAACTCCATTTGCCTGTCGCCAGTCCGGCCGCAACAGCCGGCGTCGTCTTGAGTGTCATGTGAGATCGGCAGAAATTATACCACGCCACGAACAGCGCGAACATCAACTCGTGATTCTCCCACTTCTTGCTGAAAGCGTTGGTCAACCGAGTAAAGCGGCGATTCTGCATACGGATCGTGAGGTTTGACCGCTCGACATGCGACGTACAAATCTGGCTCGGCTTCGACTGGCCCGCGTTCTGATAATGCTTGGCACCTATTATCGTCGCCGGGGAATATCGCTGCTGGCCTTTGCCGGTAGGGCTAGCGTACTGCTTAATCAGCATGCCGTGATCAACGCGATGGCCGAAGGCGCTCGGGATCGCGGTGTGGTACGGGTTGAAGCCATCCGTTGAAATGTGTGGCCGGAATCCATCGGCACAGCACAAAGCCAGCTTGTCCGCGAATAAGGCCGCATCTTCGGCCGATCGCCTGCCAACGTGGAAACAAAACAAGAGTTTCGTGTCCCGCTCAATTGCGGTGAAAACATAGGCATCCCCGCAACCCTCGCCAGCGTTCTGAATGAAAGCCGTGCGTTCCTTGCAGTTCACGAATGACCAAACTTCGTCACATTGAACGTCGGCCGCGCGAAGGTCCTGCATTGTGTCCGCAAGAAATTGAAAGCACTGACGACCAGCTTGAACCATAAGCCGCAAGATTGTGTTTTTGTCGAGACCGGTCAATCGGGACGTTGCCCGAACGCTCGCGCCCTCTAGGAGCATGCTCAGGGCGAATGCGGCCTTTTTTAGATCGGTCGCGAGTCCTGCGAGGGGCTTCGGTTCCGAGAACGTCTTGCCGCATTCGGGACAACGGTAGCGCTGCTGGCCGTCGCGGGTTTTACCGAACCGCTGAGTCGGCTCTTGGCAATTTGGGCAATCCACCGGATTCGCCTTCACTTTGGGGCGACTCGCGATAGACTTGTGGTTACTTAGGCCGAAGTCTGGCGATTCGCCGGATTTTGGTTTCGCCCGGCATTCGTTAGCGCGATTGCCGGGTTTTCATCATGTCCTCATTGTAGCTACGATGTGGCCACACGTCAAGCCAGTTGACACGTAGCCACAAAAGAACTACGGTGTAGACATGGCGAAACAATCTAAACAAGAAGAAAACCGAGAAAACATCCTGCGAATAAGGCTGAAACCAGCAGAGCGCAAGGAACTGGACAAGGTAGCGCAGGAACATAGCCTGGACACGTCCACTTGGGCGCGCATGGAGCTGATTAGGCTTGCGCGAGGCAAGAAATGAGCGGAGGGCGGGGGAATCGAACCCATCCGGCAAGCCGGTCCCTCAGGCGGGGCATAAATCCGCTGCAGCGCCAGTCTGCGGGCCGCCCTCCGCGATCTCTCGACCTGTGGCCTCAGGCCGTATACAATGTCACCTTCGCGACCTTGCAACCGAGCCCGTCATCGCTCGGCGTTGCCTTCGCGACAAACTGAACCAGAACCAAAGTACGCAGTTACTCCGTTTAGGCATCAAAAGCCTCCTTGTTAGAGTCGGCGACGGGAAGTCCGCCAAGACTTTGGTCCCGTCAACCGATGATTCAGGGCACAAGATGCAACCCAAGAGTGGCCCAACCGCTCTTGGGTTTTTCTATTCACCGGATCATGGCAACGCCTAAAAAATAAAACCCCCGCGTCCGCACGTACTCTGTAAATCCCGAGCGCAATTTTTGCTCGGCGCTTCACAGCAATACGCAAGGACGCGGGGGTTTCCTATTTCCCACGTCAGGCCACTCTCCGTTGCCCCACAGCAAGAGAACGGCTAACTACTTATACTTATACGCGAAAAACCGCTGTCGGCAAACTTAGTGAGAGTCGCGCCGCAGCGGTTTTTCCGCCAGCCTTTCGGCTGGATGGCTCAAATTGTCACGACTCTCACTTACGACCATAATAAGCGCGAGTTGCGCGTCGTCAAGATGTTACTTCCCATTAAAAAGAAGGAATTTCACGATGAAAACCGTCACTACCGACGTCCTTGACGACGGGCGCATCGCAATTAAAGTCGGCAAGGATCAAATCGTCATCGAACCGAAGGACGTAAAGGATTTGCTTCGGCAGCTTCCTCTTGCGCTGGGTGAGTCGGTGCTTCGACGTAAGCGTCAACAAGACAAGTGACCGCATCATACGCGGCATCCATTATGTCTTCGATTTCTGTGCGCAGTTTGTCAGGAACCGAGGGGAATTGCTTTTGAGAATCCATCGCTGACGGTCCTATGTTTGAGAAGATTTATACTAAAATTATCAACACAAGACGCACCCACTACCGGATCCCCATCTATCAGAAGCTGAAGCCGCTCGTCGCCGGCGCGGTTGAAGCAGGTGATACGGCACCGAACAGAGATTCAAAACAGCCTGGCCGACCCTCGGCCGCGTCCCGTCTTCCGATTCCAAAAAGCGATGAGAAAGCTGAGCAGATGGATTCCAAAGTCTGGTTCAATTGCAGAACCGCATCGTCAGCGCCTCGGCGAACGGCATCAAGGCGGCATGGATAACCGGTCAAACCGAGGGACGCGCTACGGCACTCGGATCATCGTTGCCGTGACTTGGACCTGGTCTGCCTCGTCGAACCGGGTGCGACCGCCGAGAGATAGGCTGCGGTGGATTGGTCCCTGAGAAGGAGCAGTCCCTTCGGAATGACCCGAAAGAGAACTGCTGAGCTGAAAAGGCTCAGCAGCGGCATCCCATACGCGGCATGCTATGCGGACACTTTGCCCGGCCGCCGATCGGACTATTTGCTGTCCGGGGGGTTTGTGGCCGGGGGATTGGGGAGATGGCTGAAGTGAGTCACCGCATTGGGACCCGCGGCGGCCGCTTCACGGCCGGCGATCTTCAGGTCGAACGCGTAATCCTTTTTTCCCGGGCGCTGATGCTCAATTTTTAGTTCCGGAGATTCCTTGAGGTTTCGATCCGGATCGTCGTAAAGGTTCAGAAACTGGTCCGGGCCAGGGTACTCCTTCTGCCGCCCGCGTTTCAGCTTGGAAAACGTCGCGATGTAAGTGCCGGCCTTCACGCCGTCGTCCTTTGCAAAAGTTCCGAAGGCGAATTCGCCGCTTCGAGAGATGAGCCGAACGGGCCCATTGGCCTGCGGGTGCGCGGGGTCCTTGAGCATCATGACGATCCATTCCCGCTCCGCGAGATCCGGGGGCAATCCATCCACCGTGATCGTGCCAGCCAGGGGGTAGAGCGCTTCCCGCTTCTGCCCGGCGTTTTCCAACGCCTTGTCGACGGCCTGATTGGCAGTTTGCCCCGATGAGCAGCCGGCGACGAAGAGCAGAACGAGCACGCCGGATCCCCGGATTGCAGGACAAGGTTGCAGGAACATCTCGTGATTTCCTTTCCCGAAGTATGGGAGGGCGAAGCTCCTGCTGAGCCGCCTCGAGCGAATTTCGCGCACGAAACGGCTCGGCGGGAGCCTCGCCCTCCCATCGCACCGAATACTTCACGCAGACGCCGTCGCGTGACGCACTTAGAAGCCTGCGTCTGTAACGGGCTCTCTTCCGTGAATGCTCAACAGGGCCATGAACGTCAAGAAGCTGATGTTCTCGCTGACCATGTGGGCCGAGCCGTCGCACATGCAAACTCCAACCGCCCCCGGATGGAAGCTGTAGCCGAAAGTCCGGATCCACTCGTTCGTGCAATTGAGGATGCACATGGGCCCGTTTCCGAACCACTGCGTCGTTCCGGCAAAATTGGAGCCTGCTCCCTTGCCGGAGTAGCCATTATTCCAACATCCCCAGCAACCGCCTGGGTTGGTGGTCCAAGGTATGGAGCCAGGACAGCAACAGGCGTGAATGTAGCAATGACGTTTCTGCTTGCCCCCCTTGATCCCGCACGGCCCCCCGCCCCTGATCCAAAGATCCGGGCAGCCGGCGATCTCGGTGAAGAGGATCGAGGTCTGCGTGCCATCGGTGATCGACTCAAGAGTGATGGTTCCGGCAATGCTGATTTTCGTGTTGTTACAGTTGGCCATAGCGGTCATGCCGCACGGATGGCAGCAGGGGCTTTTGCTGGTCAGCAATGACCAATACGCTTTATCGCAGGCATGATAAACCTTGGATTGGCCGCGGTAGTCGCTCGCACCCATGAGCTTGATGGGCCAGAACGCGTTACTGGTTACCGTCCCACCGTTGACCGCCGGGCAGCACGTCCAAACCGGCTGCTCGAGGAAGGGGTTTGCGATCCTGGGGCAGGAAGGACAGACAAAGGTTGCAATCACGGCCGCCGCAGGATAGTTCCCAGCGCAGGGTGTGGAGCAGGTCGACGAATTTGGGTACGTAAAGCACTGATTGCCGCCGGACCACGTGTAATTATGCGGAGACTGGATCGACGCGTTTTGGCAGATCCGGTTGTAAACCGTGGTCCCTTCGATGAACGGCAGAAGCTTCTCGCCCCATGTATGCAGGTTGAAGTCGTAATGACAGCTTGTAATCGCGCCACAGGTCACGCCTCCAAAGGTCGTGCAGCAAGGATGACAACAATCTCTGTTGACGACCATCATGGTGACCGACGGCGGCAACACTTTGTTGACGTCGTGGTAATTGTGCACGCCCAGTGCAAGCTGCTTCAGATTGTTGCGGCACTGCGTGCGGCGTGCCGCCTCCCGCGCGGCTTGGACTGCCGGCAGCAGCAAGCTGATGAGGACCGCGATAATCGCGATCACCACCAAGAGCTCGATCAGCGTAAAACCTTTTCGCCCGCTGGTCATGAGTCGTCCTTTCAATGAAGCGCACAGAGTAAAGAGACCCCAAAAGACCATCTCTCTCGTGCCGCAAAGAAATCGCGGTCGCCGCGACGCAGAGCGGGACTGAGAGCCACAACTGCGAGGATGAACGCTCCCTCGGGCGAAATGCCGGGGACGAGAGGTCGCGAGCGGACCTTGAGAAGCAAATCGGAGAAGTTAGTCCGGACTGTGGCTTGCCGCGGGAAGTAAATCTCCTCGACCGACCCTAAGAGGAGAAACTGCGAGACACTGTTTGGCTGGAGATGGTTTACCCCGCCGCGACGAAGCACACGACGCGACCGACAGCCACCGGCATCAAACCCGAAATCCAGGCTCAGTCTGCGTTTCGCGCACTTCGATTGCAACGGAGTTTCTTCAAACCTTGCCAAGATTTTAACAAGCGGCCCGGGTGATGTACGTTCGTTTCCTCCCTTGTGCAGTCTCACGCCGTCCCATCTCGCGGAACGAACGACAGTGCCGCCAAAACGTAGGGCAAGCTGCTAGCTTGCCATTTCCCCGAGTAGCGGCGGCCGGAAGAGCGCGAGATCCGCCAAGATCGGCGCCAGCAGCGTCATTGGGTTTCGGTGTCGCAGCTGAAATGGCAAGCTGGCAGCTTGCCCTACGAATGAGCCGATCCCCGAGTCGATCATGCTGACGGCGCGCGCTCGTGAGAATCACGTGAAACGCGAAGTCGGCGGTCGCGATGCGTCCTTGACCGATGCGCAGAGCTCGGCCAGTTTTTCCTCGGTCCACTCGCGATCGAAGCGGATGGCCGCGTATTGGCGGTAGATCCGCGCCATCGGCCTCTCGGACGCGCTCAGATCGGGCGCCTGGTCGATCCGATCGGCAAACTGGCCGATTGTCTCGCTCGCTCGCCGCACGAATTGACGGCGGGCGGCGACTTTGTCCAGAAGTTTAAGCAGGCGTCGCAATTCTTTCTGGTGTGGCGATTCGGAGTCGATGGTCCGGTTTGCACGCAGGCTTTTGGCGATCCGCATCACGATCCAGGCTCCGAGCATTGCCAGGCACAACACCGACAATCGATTCGAGAGGACACTTTTCAGCAGGTAGAGGAATCCCAATCGCCGCGTCCGAAACGTGACATCTCGCAGGTAGGCGGTCACCGCCTCCCAAATCCGGGCCACCAGGCTGCTGGTTTCGTGGCGCCCGGGAATGCCTGACGCGGGGGTCGATTCGACCGTCGTCCAACCCTTGGGTTCGACATAGGCTTCGACCCAGGCGTGCGCGTCCTTGTTGCGAGCGATCCACGTTCCGTTGTAGTCGTTGTGCTCGGACGCCAAGAACCCCGTCACGTAGCGACAGGGAATTCCGCCCAGCCGCAGCAACATGACCGTCGCCGTGGCAAAGTATTCGCAATCGGCCGACCTCTTCTCAAAGAGAAAGAATGCCAGCGGCTCCTTTCCGTGGGGAATTTCGATGTCCAGCGAGTATTGAAAGTTGTCGCGTAAAAAGGCTTGAACCGCCGAGATGCGGGCCTCGTTTGTGACGCAAGAGGCGAAGAGACGTTTCGCCAGGGCGTGGATTCGTGGATCGAGCGTTCGCGGGGTCGCGAGTAACCGGACTTTCAGTTCCGGCGTCAGGGGGTCAGTCAGTCGCTCGTCACTGACGGCGACCTGATACGGCGTCTCGAGCAGATTGTTGACCGTTTGGGCGACGTCGTGACGATTGACCGATACGGTCGTGGTGCTTGTCTTGAAACCAACCGCGCCCAGCGGCGCAAACAACAGCTCGCCCAGATCCTTCTGCCACCAGGTCACTTCGACGCAGCGGGATGTTTTCCGGTCGTCGTGCAGGTGGAAGATAAACTCACCGGGCAAAGGCGGTGTCATGCCGGCGAGGATCGTGTCCGTGGGCGGGACCAAGCGCCCTCCCGAGGAGGAGATCCAATCGGAGTTGTGAAACTCGTCGAAAACCTTGCCACGCAGGTAGCCCGGATAGTCATTCGACGCGATTCGCAGAGCGACGGAGTCGGATCGAAATGATTTGGCCCGGGCCACCGTGCCCAGCCTCGCAGCGGTGGAGAAACCGAGGTCGACCCCGACCACGCGGCGGAACCAGGAATCGCCAATGAGCGTGTCGATCCGGCTTCCATAGTCGTAAAGCAGGCTTGCGCTGATCCAGGTCATGCCGGCGACCGCTGACACGGCCACGATCGTTGCCGCCCTCCGCCGGCGGACGATGCGTTCACCGGCTCGCGCCGAGATCGATCGCAAGATCAGGAAGAGGGTCGCCGATACGATGAAGGCGGTCACCAGCGCCAGCAGCATGGCTCGCTGGGCCGGCTCACGCGGCATCACGTCGGTCACAATGATCAGATAAATCGCACCCGCCCCGGGAAGAAAGGCCGGCAGACGGTCCTCGGCCGAGCGCCGAAAGAAGGCCACGACCTGGATCACGAGGATGAATTCGGTCGTCGGCAAGGCCATCGAAGGTGGAAAAACCATCGGCTCACGATCGACGTCAAACGGCGCGACGTACTGATGCACGCCACAGAACACGGCGAGGACAACGGCCAGAACGGCCCATTGATCGCGCGACCAGGCGAAGCGTTTTTTCAGGAAAACGCCTAAGAACGCCCCTCCCGCGGCGAGGATTGGCAAGAAGGAGGTGTGCCACGCCACGGCCATCATCACCGCTTCGCAAGCGATGAGACCAAGGCCGGCCCAACGATGCAGCGAGTGGACGGGAAGAAATTCGGACGTGGTCGATGGCCGGCTCACAGCGATTGCATTGCTCCCTGCGTAATCTGCTCCGGCGTCAGCTCGACAAATTGCACGTTCTCACTCGGATCGACTGGCTCGCCAGGCGCACCGCTTCGCACGAGGATGATTTTTGTGGGGCAGCCTGACTCGACGATCGTCCGCACGAATCTCCGCCGCGAATCGTCCCAATCGAGCAAGACGCAAACCGCCGAGGAAATGCCGGCCAATTCTTCGGCAACGGCCGGCCCAATCGCATCAAACGGATCGTTCGGGCAGACGTCGACGCAGGCGAGAAGCTCGAGCAGATTCTCGAAATGGGCCGTGTGTCGTCCGGATCGGAACACGTAGAGTTCCGGCCCAGCGGCAAACAGATCGATCACATGCTCGCCGATCGAGAGGGCATCGGCGATCGCCGCCGTCAGGCTGACAGCCGCCTCGAACGCCTCGCTTGACCGCCTGCGCTCGTTCCACCGGGCCGAGAGGTGCGTATCAAGCACGAGCGCCACGCGCGAGAAGTACTCCTCCTGATACTCCTTGACCACCGGGGTTCCCAGACGCGCCCAGGCGCGGAAATCGAGCCGTCGAATGGGCTCGCCGGGGACGTATTCTCGGTTGCCGACGTACTCCGGACATTCACCCACGTGAGACGACAAGAGGACCCCGCCGGGCTGATGCCGCTCGCCGGTCGCAAGCTGGAACGAGCCGAGCCGATGAAAACTCGGCAAGACCAGCACGTGGGATCCGGTGAGGCGACCGGCCGCGATCCGCACCAAGTCGAAGGGAAAAGCCGTAAAGGCGACCACGTCGGGGAACCGATAGAGTCCGCGCCGCATCGGATGAATCGAAACCGCGAACGAAACGCTGCCTCCCGCCGGGACGGTCAGCAGATGCTCGTCGATCTCGATCGGGCACAGAGACTCGCCCAAGTCCCTGGCGATTAAGCCAATGGCCTCCGCGTCGCGTCGAGCGTGATTGGCGACCGAAAGTGCCGCCCTGGCTTGTTCGCCGGCGACCAGTTTTTCGGGAAAACGTCCCTCCACGGCCAGTTTGGGACGCAAGAGATGTCCGAAGGTCCACGCCACCCCCACAAGCGCCGCCAGTGCACAAAAGACTTGATAGATGGCGAGTTGCAGGCCGACGACACCGGCGCCCGAGAGGAACCACGCGGCCGCGATCCATTTTCCGGCGTGCGTCAGTTTGAACCGCCAAAGATAGTCCGCAAATCGCCGGGTCCACGCACCGTAGCGGATGTACGCCCACAACGCTTGTCGAAACGGGCGCCGCGGCCGACGCGGCCGATCTGTCGCCGGCGACGCAGTTGCCGCCGACGCAGTTGCCGTCCGGCGCCGGCGGCCTCGGCCAGGCTTCTGCGCATCTCCCACGCGAGAGCGTCTCTTGCGGTTGTCGTGCGGTTACGTCGGAACCGGGACTTCGGCGAGAATTTCGTCGAGGACTTCTCTCTTCGTCGCATTTCCATATTTGGCCTTGGGGGTGAGAATCATGCGATGCGAGAGGACCGCGGGGGCCAGGCGTTGCACGTCGTCGGGGAGCACATAGCTGCGACCGGCTGCGAAGGCCGCCGCCTGTGCCGCGCGGAACAGCATCAGTGACCCGCGGGGACTGACTCCCAGACGGAGCCGTGAGTTGGTTCGCGTCTTGTCCGCAATTCGCACCATGTAGCGAGCAACGGCTTCATCGATATGCACGGCCCGCACCTGAGCCTGGAGGTCCGCCACGTCGGCGCACGTCAGAACCGTTGTGATCTCATCGACGGGAGTTTTCTCGGCCTGTGCGTAGAGAATGGCCACCTCGGTCTGGATGTCCGGGTAGCCGAGGTTCAGTTGCACCAGGAAGCGGTCGAGCTGGGCCTCGGGAAGCGGATAGGTCCCGTGGTAGTCGATCGGATTTTGAGTGGCGATCACCAGGAACGGGAAGGGCAGCGGCCGCCGCGTCCCCTCGACAGTGACTTGCAGTTCGGCCATCGCCTCGAGCAGGGCCGACTGCGTTCGCGGCGAAGCCCGATTGATTTCGTCGGCCAAAAGGATGTTGCCGAAAATCGGCCCCTCGCGAAAACGAAAAGTCCCGTCGACGGGGTTGTAGATCGACGAACCCAGGATGTCGTTGGGCAACAAATCAGGAGTAAACTGCACGCGCTGGAAGACGGCGTCGATCGATCGCGCCAGCGCCTTGGCGAGCGTCGTCTTGCCGACGCCGGGCACGTCCTCGATCAAGACCGATCCGCCCGCCAGGAGCGCGATCAGCAACACGTCGATCGTTTCGTCCTTCCCGCGAATGACGCCGGCCAGGTTGCTTCGCAAAGCCGCGATTGCGGCCTGCCCATGGCCAGAGGAGGACGGGCGCGCACCGTTCGCCGGGTCCGACAAGGGACGCACGTTCGATAATGTCATGTAATTCATCGTTTGAGTCAGAGAGTTGAATGGACATTGACCAAGCGCGAAGGGTCTTTCCCACACGATAGAACCGGTCAGGCGATAAATTTGTCTGGCGAAATATCTTTGCCGAGAGGAAATGCTTCGGTCGTCAAAGCCAAGAGATCGCGTGCGGCGTGCGGAAGGCAATGCAAAAGACGACTTGTCGGCCGTGCTTGGCGCTATGACGTAGCAACGACCGGGGCGGCAATTTTAATCGGCAGCTCCAATGTGAAGGTCGCCCCTTTGTCGGTCCCCTCGCTGTGGACCGCCAGAGTTCCACCCAACTCGCGGGCGAGATTGGCGGCGCTATGCAGTCCGAAGCCATGGCCGTCCCTGCGCGTCGTGAAGCCATGCGAGAAGATCCGGGTCAGGTTCTCAGGTGAGATGCCGAACCCGTTGTCGATCACTTCGACTCGCGCCCGGCCGGAATCGCTGCGGTTCACGCGAACGGTGATGCGGGGCTCGGGGTCCTTGCCGGCCAAGACGGCGTGCTTGGCGTTGCTGAGCAGATTGATGAGGATCTGCAGGACCTTTTCCTTTTCGGTCACGAGCCGCGGCAGCTCGCCGTCGTCGCGGACGATCTCGATATCGTGATCAGCAGCCGACTGCAAGGCGATGCGGATCGCGTCATCGACGAGGCCCGACACCGAGAGCTCCTCTCGGATTCCGGAGACCCCGGCGTACGACTGCTGCAGCGAAACGATCCCCTTGATGTGGTCGATGTTCTTGGAAAGCGATTGGATCTCTTCGAGAATCAGCTCTTCCTCCGTCCTGAGCTTCTCGCTCAACTGGATCAGGAACCGCGGCAGATGTTTGCCCCGCGCGTCGCGGGTGACAAACGTGCCGGGGTCGTCCATGTGCTGGTTCAATAGGTCGGTGGCCCGCTTCAGGTCGTCGATGCCCGATTTCTTCAGCTTTTCGCCGATGATCGATGCCGAGACGTTCACGCTGTTGAGCACGTTGCCCACGTTGTGCAGGACGCTCGTGGCAATTTCGGCCATGCCGGCCCGGCGCACGGCGTCGACGTGCTGCGACTGGAGCGCTCGCAGCTCCTCTTCCGCCCGTTTGCGCTCGACGATTTCGTGACTGAGGATGTCGTTCGCGTCCGAAAGCTGGATCGTGCGGTCCCGCACCCGGCGTTCCAAATCGTGATGCGACTCCTTCAGCTCACGCTCCGAGGCTTCGATCCGCTCGAGCATGCGGTTGAACGCCGTGTATAACGAGCCTATCTCGTCATCGGCTGCCCTCCGCACGCGGACGGAAAAATCGCGACTTTGCGAGATTTGCTCGGCCGTTGTCGCCAGGCTCACAATCGGCGCGGAGATGAACTTCTGCAGGCGTGACGCCAGAAAGAACGAGACGACCAGCGACGCCATCAGCACGCCGACCGCCATCAACATCTGACGCTGAAACCGCGCGTCGAGCTGTTGCATCCCCGCGTTGAGGACAACCGTTCCGAGGGGCTCGTTATTGTCGCGAATGGGAGCGACGATCTGCAGCGTTCGGTCGGGGAGGAACGCGTGACCGGGGTGTGCCGTCGTGTCGGACGCCGGCGGCGCCGCGGCGCTTTTTGCATTCTGATACGTCGCAAACGGACGTCCCTGGCGGTCGAAAACGACGCCGACCCGGATCGATGGCTCAAACCGCAGCGAGGCGAGCACGTCGCCGGCGGCCTTGGGATCGTTGAAGGTCAACGCCGCAATGCAGTTGCCTCCCAACACGTCGGCCAGCGTGACGACGTGCTCGACCATCGCCTCCTTGGTCGTGGAGGCGTCGTTCATGACGAACATGATGCAGGCCAGAAACAGGGCAATTCCGGCTGTCAGCGTCCCCAGCAGCTTCAGCTTGGCACTGATGGAAGAATCTCGAAGCCTCGGCATGATTCGACCTCAGTTTCCCCGCCTGTCGCCGACAATGCGGCCGAGGGTCAGCAGCCTGGAGCTGATTTTCAATCCCGACTTTTCAGCCCCGGCGGGGTTGATCTCGAATTTCATATTGTTCTGGTCGACGTAGAATCCGATGTGGCCGCGCTTGAGCGCGAAGCTCTCGTCCTCGCCAACAACCAGCGTCGCCGTCCCGCGCCTCTTCTCAGGATTGACTTCACCAGTTCGGCATCCTGGCCGGAGGGCACGAACAGCAACTGGCAGGGACGATAGTCCACCAGGCTCTTGATCTCGACCAACGCGATTGGTCGCTCGGCGACTTTCTTCGTGGCCGCAATCGTTCGCAGTGGAGTCAGGACGGGGGTGTCGCCGACAACTCCGATGACGAACGCCGCGGAGCCGGAACCACCGACGGGCAGGTTCTCGGCCGGCCATTCCACGTAACGTCCGAAGTTGTACAGGTAGGCGGCCTTGATTTCCGGCTCGCGATCGATGACGCCGCCCTCTTGGGCCGAAGTGAGCCGCGGATTTGCCAGCATCGCCACGAGCGCCAGCGCCGCCACGATCCCAAGGCTTCCCGCCGGTCGCGGGCCGGTGGTCGCCGACACGCAAGGAGCGCGCGATGCCGCGCAGCTTCCGGCGAGCAAACTGGATTTGGGAACGTTCGATTCACCGTCCGCCCGTTCGATAGGTGTGCGTTTTCCAAGCGTGCCAGCGCGTCAGGCGAAGGCCTTAGTAGCGAAAGATCACTTGCCCATACACTCCGCGGTTGACTTCCGAAACGATCGTGAATGGTCCCACGAACTCCAGGTGATGCGACTGGAGCAGATTCTGGCCCACGACGGAGCACTCCCAGTGCTCGTTGGGCTTCCAGGCCAGCCGGGCATCCATCGTCACGTAGGAGGGAACGTTGAGATCCGGAAGCTGCTGGACGAACCGCGGCATCACATCGAGTTCCACATTGCGTGGAAGGTCCCACGACGACATCAGGTATGCCGAACTCTTGGGACTATCGCCTGGGATGCCGCTGCCGCCCGTCCCTTGAACTTGCATATAAAGGAACGAGTACCAGCCTTGAAGCCGCCAGTAGTCCGTGACTTTCCACGTTCCATTCAACTCGAAGCCGGTCGTCTGAGCGCTATTACAATTCTGGTATTGCGTGACCGCGACCGGCGGAAGTCCCGGCAGAATCTCGACCACCGGGTTGTTAATCAGGTTGTCGTATTTGTTGAAAAACGTAGCCAGCTCGAACGAGAGCCGATCGTTGACCTGCCGGCGGTATCCCAGCTCGAACGAGAGCAAGTCCTCCGATTGGAGCGAGCTTCCTCCCCCTTGCAGCAACTCGAAGAGCGGCGGGTTGGTTTGGTTGGCAGGGACGATCCAGTTTCCATCTTCTTCGATGCGTACCGGGGTCCGCACGGCCCGGGACACAGCCCCCCACAGAACCTGCTTGTCGTCGATCGACCACAAGAGACGCGCTGGGCTGATACTCGAAGCCCGTGAAGACGTAATACATGAACTTCGAGCCGATGTAGAGCTTCAAGTCATCGCGAAAGACCGGCATCTCTTCCTGGAAGAACGTGCTCGCCTGGTTGTAGGTGAGTGCCTGCGGATTGAGCGAGGGAAATCCGTCGACGGACGGGTAGTTGTCACTGATGATGCGATAGTCGGCACCCACGTGAACACGTGGTTGCCGTTGTGTTTGATATTCTGCTGAAACTCCAGGTCAAACGTGTTGATCTTGATATCGAAATAGGGCTCCGTTCGATCCATTTTGTCGAAATAAGCCTGCACGAAGAACGTATTGTCCTCATTGACGACATGCGTCCAGCGCCCCAGCACATCCCCGCCGCCTTCATGCGTCCACACATCCGGAAACGTGGTGAACGGCGGGTTCATCGACGGAACCGGTCCCTGGAAGCCTTCGTTCCCGCTGTAAATGTCCCCCTGGAGCGTGACCTTGTCGATCTTGTTCGGGCCTTCGGAATCGAGGCGGAAGCCGCCGCGCAACTGCTCCCAGCCGTCGTTGGCGCTTCCTTGCTGGGGATTGAATCCGGGGGCGTTATCTTGCTCTTTTACCCACAGGCGATACGTGGTGTTGTCGCCGATCGTGCCGCCGTAACGGATGGAGGTGTTGGACCTGTTCTGGCTGCCGCCGCCGGCGACGACCTGCGCCCCTGCGTCTGGCTGGAGTCCTTCGTGATGATATTGATCACGCCGTTGACGGCATTTGCCCCCCAGATCGTGGCCCCCGGGCCGCGGATCACCTCGATGCGATCGATGTCCTGAAGGACGAGGTCCTGCACGTCCCAGAAGACGCCGCTGAAAAGCGGGTTGTAAACCGTGCGCCCGTCGACGAGCACGAGCAAGCTCGTGGCGAACTCGCCATTGAAGCCCCGCGCAGAAATCGCCCACTGACTCGAGGAGACCTTCGCAACTTGAAGTCCGGGAACCATCCGCAAGAGCTCGGGAACCTCGACCGCGCCGCTGCGGCGGATCATTTCCGGCGTGATCACGAACACTGCGGCCGGCGACTGTCCGATGGAACTCTTCGTGGCGGTGACCGTGGTCACCTCCTGGTCGAAGGCGGTGGGAACCTTGGCCTGCACCTTGCCCAACTGGTCGATGTCGAGATCGAGAATGCTCTTGTCCGGGGCCGCCTTTTGTGGATCCGTCGTGATCGCGCCCGGCGCTTGCGAATTTGCCGTATTCGATTCGACCTTGGCGCCTGCAATCTGGGTCAAGTTGTCGAGGGCGGGGGCGGGGGCCGCTTGTTGCCCGGCAGGCGCGGGATCGTCGTCGGCCCGAACAGTTCGGCCGAGCCCGAGGACCAAAACGAGCAGGCTCGCAAGTGCCGCTGACTGGAATTTCAGTGCGGAGCGAATCATGTCGGTCGCGTCGGGATTGAGACGGGGCGGTTTTTGACTCAAGTCCCTATCGGCGCTGCGTCACCGTCCCAATCAATGTTTCCGGCAAATTGCGCCTCTTCGCGCAGTTGAGCGCGACTTCCGGACCGAAGCTCTTGCGGCGGCGGGCAAATCTGTCGCTCAAACGCGCGCGAGCGCGGCCCGCATCCCCGTCACAATCCGCACAATCGTCATTCTCGACCGCATTTTTCGCAAACGATGGCTGCCCGGTCGCCGAGGCAGGTTATCGCAGGAACTCAATTCTAGACTTGGCGCACTGGAACCCGGACAGAGTTTCAACGATGGTCACGACGGATAACATCACCGCGCGGATCCTGGTCATCGACGACAACGAGGCCATCCACCAGGACTTTTGCAAGATCCTGTGCGGGGAGGCCGTAGACGATGCCTTGCTGGCCGAGGCGCGGGCCGCCCTCTTCGGAGAAGCCTCGTCGCCCGCGGCTCAGCAGAGCTTCCAGGTCGATTCCGCCTTTCAGGGACAGGATGGGCTGGCGCTCGTGGTTCGAGCCCTCGAGGAGAATCGTCCGTACGCGCTCGCCTTTATCGATGTCCGGATGCCGCCCGGCTGGGACGGCATCGAAACGACCGCCAGGATTTGGGAGCGCGATCCCGACTTGCAGGTCGTGATCTGCACGGCCTATTCCGATTACTCGTGGGGCGACATGCTCGACAAGCTCGGGCGCTCCGATCGCCTGGTCGTGCTCAAAAAGCCCTTCGAAAATGTCGAGGTGCAGCAACTGGCAAGCGCGCTCGCCGAAAAATGGAAACTCGGCCGGCAAGCACGCTCCCGTCTCGATGAGTTGGAGCGGCTGGTCAACGAGCGCACCGCCGACCTGCAGGTGAGCAACGCGCAGCTCACGGCGGCCAACCAGCGGCTTCAAGCGACGACCGACCGCGCCAACGAAATGGCTGCGGCCGCCCTGATGGCCAGCAAAGCCAAGAGCGAGTTTCTGGCCAATATGAGCCACGAGATCCGCACGCCGATGAACGGCATTCTCGGCATGACGGAACTTGTGCTCGACACCGAATTGACGTTCGTTCAACGCGAATCGTTGGAACTCGTGCAGTCCTCCGGCGAATCCTTGATGGTCGTGATCAACGATATCCTCGACTACTCGAAGATCGAGGCGGGGAAGCTCGATCTCGACCCAGTCGAGTTCCGGCTGCACGGCGTATTGGAAAACACGCTCAAGACGCTCGCCCTGAGGGCGCAGCGCAAAGGCCTCGAGCTCACCTGCGACATCGACCTCGGCGTCCCCGAGCGCGTCGTCGGTGACGCCGGTCGACTGCGTCAAATCCTGCTCAACCTCGTGGGAAACGCCATCAAGTTCACGGAAAAGGGAGACGTCGCCGTCTGCGCCAAGCTGCGCGAGCGGAGGGCGGACGCGTGCGCGGTTGAGTTCGCCGTCATCGACACGGGCATCGGCATCCCCCCCGAGAAACGGCGGCTGATATTCGATCCCTTTTCGCAGGCTGACGGCTCGGCCACAAGGTGCTACGGCGGCACCGGCCTGGGGTTGAGTATCGCCACTCGTCTCGTGGACCTTATGGGGGGGAAAATCGAACTGGACAGCGAGGTCGGGCGGGGAAGCACGTTCCGCTTCACGGCTCATTTCGGCAAGGCCAAAGAATTCGAACCCGCCCCGCAGCCACTCAACCACGAGCCGTTGCGCGGATCGCCGGTTTTCGTCGTCGAGGACAACCCGACGAAGCGCTCCCTACGATTGCTGCTTGCGGACGACAATCCCGTTAATCAGCGGGTGGCCGCCTACCTGCTGCAAAAGGCCGGGCACTCCGTAATCGCAGTAACCAACGGCCGGCAAGCGGTCGAGGCTCTCGCGCAGGACGGCTTTGACGCGGTGTTGATGGACGTGCAAATGCCCGACATGGACGGGTTCGAGGCAACGCGGACGATCCGCACAGGAGAGGCGGGAACGGATCGGCACATTCCCATCATTGCGATGACAGCGCACGCCATGACGGGCGACCGGGAACGCTGCCTGCAGTCAGGAATGGACGACTACGTCTCCAAGCCGATTCACATGAAGGATCTGCTGCGCGCTCTCAACTCCGTCTTTCAAACCGCAAACTGCGGCTCGTAAAAGGCTCGACAACCGGGGGAGCGTGGTCCGATACCGCATCAGTTCGAGACAGGGACTCTTGCGGTGGCGGGCAAATCGATTCGCGCCAAACGCGCGAAAATCGGATGCGCCGCGTCCCCGTTACAATCCGCACGATCGTCAATCTCGACCGCATTTTTCGCAATCGATTGCCGCCCGGTCGCCGAGGCGGGTTCTCGCGGGAACCCGATTATAGACTTGGCGGGCTGGGACCTGAGCAGACGTCCGGTGAGTACCGCGATCGGTTGCCTCGCCGAAAGCTGCTTCAGGCCGAGAACCGGATGGATGGAAGGGGCTTTGAGACGGTCGCACAGGGAACGGATCAACGATGGTTACGAAGGATAACATCACCGCGCGGATCCTGGTCGTCGACGACAACGAAGCCATCCACCAGGACTTTCGCAAGATCCTCGGGTGGCACGCCCAAGACGATGGCTTGCTGGACGAGGCGCGGGCCGCGCTCTTCGGGGAACAACCGTCGCCCGCGGCTCAGCAGAGCTTCCAGGTCGATTCCGCCTTTCAGGGACAGGACGGGCTGGCGTTCGTGGTTCGAGCCCTCGAGGAGAATCGTCCGTACGCGCTCGCCTTTATCGATGTCCGGATGCCGCCCGGCTGGGACGGCATCGAAGCGACCGCCAGGATTTGGGAGCGCGATCCCGACTTGCAGGTCGTGATCTGCACGGCCTATTCCGATTACTCGTGGAGCGACATGCTCCACAAGCTCGGACACTCCGATCGCCTGGTCGTGCTCAAAAAACCCTTCGACAATATCGAGGTGCAGCAACTGGCAAGCGCGCTGACCGAAAAGTGGAAACTCGCCCGGCAAGTCCGCGCCCGTCTTGATGAGTTGGAGCAAGCGAAGCAGGCGCTTCATCGAGCGAAGGACGCCGCCGAAGCGGCGAGCTGCGCCAAGAGTACGTTTCTTGCCCACATGAGCCACGAAATCCGCACGCCGCTCAACGGAATCCTGGGTTTCGCAGATGTGCTCTTGAAATTGGGCGCGGAGGTGAGCGAAGCCGAACGCCGGGACTACCTCGAAACGATCAACCACAGCGGCCGTCATTTGCTCCACATCCTCAACGACGTGCTCGATCTGTCGAAGATCGAATACGGACAGATGGAAATCGAGCGCCGTGCGCTGCGCCCACATGAGATCATCGCCCAGGCGACGTCCATCCTTCGGGTCAATGCCCAAGAGAAGGGAATCGATCTCGAAGCGGCCTGGGAGGGGACCGTTCCTGAAACGATCGCGACCGATCCGTCGCGATTTCGACAGCTGCTCATGAACCTGATCGGTAACGCGATCAAATTTACTGACTCGGGAGGGGTCCGGGTGGTCGCTCGTCTCGAGGCCGCCTCGGAGTCGCCGCTGCTGGCCGTCGACGTGATCGACACTGGCGTCGGCATGACGCCCGAGTCGTTGGAACGCATCTTCAAGCCGTTCACGCAGGCCGACCAATCGATCACGCGCCGCTTCGGAGGCACCGGTTTGGGTTTAACGATCAGCCGACAAATTGCCGAGCTCTTGGGCGGAAGCCTGACCGTAAAGAGCGAACTCGGGCAGGGCAGCACGTTCACCGCGAAGATTTCCACCGGATGCTTGTCGGGCGTGCGGCATCTTGCAGCCCCCGCGGCAGACGTCGTTTCCTATCGAAAATCGCCAAACCGCGGCTTTGCGCAAGTTCTACCGAACCCGTCGATCCTGCTGGTGGATGACGGCGTGACCAATCGCAAGCTCATCAGCTTGATCTTGCAACGAGCCGGCGGCCGAGTCACGACAGCCGAGAACGGGCAGGTGGGGCTCGATCTTGCCGGCAAACAGGCTTTCGATCTGATTCTGATGGACCTGCAGATGCCCGTGATGGATGGTTACGCGGCGGCGCGGGAGTTGCGGCAGCGCGGCGTTGAAATACCAATCATTGCATTGACGGCTCACTCGTTCGACGGTGATGGGGGACGTTGGCAGGCGGCCGGTTGCTCGGGTCATCTGCGCAAGCCAATCGACAGCGACCGCTTGTTGACGGTCGTCGCCAACTGGCTGAAAGTCGGTCGCAGCCGTTCCCACGAAGTGTCCGGCGCCGGGAAGCGGCCGATTGTCTCCACACTCCCAACCGGCGACCCCGAATTTCGCGAGATCGTCGAAGAATTTGCCGAGCGGCTGGGCGGCAAACTGGACGAAATGCGAAATGCGGCGTCTCACAATGATCTGCGAACGCTCGGCCAACTCGCCCATTGGTTGAAGGGATCGGCCGGGACAGCCGGGTTGGCGGAATTAATGCGTCCCGCGATCGCAATCGAAGACGCAATTCATAACGAGGATCGACCGGCAATCGCCGCTTCGCTCGATGAGCTCGCTGAAATGGCGGGACGCATCGCGATCGCCAGGCCCGCGGCGGCGATTCCGGTACCGGCGAACGCGTGAGCTATCGATCACGACTTGCGCGGCCGGCCGCGCAGGCCGTTGAGCGCGAGATCGAGGATCGCGTCGGTGAAGGATTCGTCGAGGGGGCCGTGGCCGATCAGCAGCCGGAAATAGAGCGGGGCGTAGATCAGGTCCAGGACGGCTTCGATGTCCGTCGGTTCGTGCAGCTCGCCGGCGGCGACCGCAAGGTTGATCAGCGAACGGCCGTCTTCGCGGCGTCTCAGAATGAACTGCGTGCGGAAGACCTTGGCCAGTTCGCCGTCGTGCTGCGAGGCCGCGATCATCGCCGCCGTGTTGCGGCCCACTCGGGTTGTGAAAGCGTGGGCTGTTGCCCGTAAGTGCAGGCGGAGGGCTGTCAGGGAGCCGCTCTGTGGCGGTGTCACTTTCGCACGTCGGCTTTTCGATAAAGGGGACGCAGCTCTTTTTGAAAAAAGGACTGCCTCCCCTTTTGTCCGTTCTGATGAATCGACTTGGGCTTGATCGGGTGGCTCGACCGTTTCGAGAAAGGCGGCCAGCGCAACCGAGGGGGCGTTGGGCCATTCACGGTAGATTGTGGGTTTGCCGACGCCCGCTCGCGCGGCGATGGCTTCCATGGTGACGCCGCTGATGCCCCGCTCGTCGAGCAGGCTGGCGGCTGCTCGCAAGATTTTTCGGCGGAGTGCGGCGCTTCGCGGCCGGCCTCGTGGTTTTGATTCGCGCATGCTTGACACCTACTCAATTTACGTTACGATACGTAACGGAATTGAATTTGACAAGGCCAAGCCTGGAGAGCAGCGATGAAAACGAAAGCGATGAGCAGAACCAAAGCCGCAAGGAACGCACGCGGAAAGTCGGCAAAAAGCAGGAGCCGGACCGGAGGGCCTGCGGGCGGCGTGACCCCCTATCTCATCGTCAAGGACGCCGCCGCGGCGATCGCGTTTTACACGAAAATCCTGGGGGCGAAGGAAAAGTACCGACTCGCCGAACCGAGTGGAAGGGTGGGCCACGCCGAATTGGCGATCGGGATCGGCCAGATTTTTCTGGCGGACGAGTCCCCCTCCTTCGGAGCCCTGGCGCCGCCGACCGTGGGTGGCTCGCCGGTTGGTTTGCATTTGTATGTGGCTGACGTCGATGCCGTGATGGAGCGAGCGCGGGCGGCCGGCGCGCTCATTTTGCGTCCTGCGGAGGACCAGTTCTACGGCGACCGGGCCGGCATGATTGCGGATCCCTTCGGCCATCAATGGTACCTGGCCACGCGGCAAAAGACCGTGAGTCCTCGCGAAATGCAGAAGATGTACGCGGCCATGTTCACGGCAACAGCGGAGCCGGCTTCGAGCGCCACCTCGAGAACCCGCGGCCGCAAACGGTTGGTGCACAAGTAAGCAAGCCGCCCGCGGGATTTGAGCGCCGGTTAGATGACGGCCGGTCCCAGGCAGGTTGACGGTTACCTGTTCATCGTGTCGCCGCTGAAGAGGGCTTTCGGCGGGTAGGATCGCCGGGTTGCTCGATCCGTTCCTCGGGATCAACGAACCTGGTCATGTCCGCCCTTGGCTCGAACAACGTGCACGTGAGGCGGTTTTCTTTTTCCGGGCCGTTTTCGAGCCGTGCTCGCGACCACAGGAGCCGGTTGTTGCTGCTTCCGGTGTTTGCTCGCGCTTGTTTTCAATGACTCTGAAGGACTCTTGGCGACGGTTTGCGGAACAGCGCTCTTGGTCGTGGATTTGGCGGCGGATCGAGGCGACGGTTTTACGGACCCTTGCGCAGCCGGCACGTCCTTTTTCCCGCGTTTTCGGCTGGATGCGGCGGGGGGAGCCGCGGCCGTCGATGCAACGGCGGCACTCTTGGTCCGAATACGGCGTTTGGCGGGTGACTTGACTGCGGGCGGCAATACGGATTCGGTCGACTCCAGATCAATGCCGAAAATGCTGCCGAGATCGCTGTCGGACAAAGTCGTCGCGGCGGAGCTGTCGAGGGCTTGATCCAGATTGGCGGCGCTGGTCGCCTGTCCGATCAATTCGAGATGGTCGACGTTGCGCAGTTTGAAGAGCAATTCCGGCTGTCGATCGAGGCGGGCGGCCACGCCATAGAATGTTGCCGCGATGTGCTTGCAGACGCCGGCGGAGTCTGGGCAGGTGCAACTCATGGAGATTTGATTCTTATGGGGAAACAGCCCCTCCTCCGCCCGAGTGAGGCGCTGCATCACGCCCTCGTTGAAGCGGCCCTGAAGCAAGTCGAACAGCGAATCGATCTCTTCGGCGCAATCGCGCCCGATGGCTTTCCACACGTCCGCTTTAAGCGTCTGGATGGTGATCTTCACCGTGTAGGCTTCAGTGCCGCCGACGACCGCCCGCACCTTGCCGGGCTCGATCACAAGGTCGGCGACGGACCCGTTGCGGACGTAGGTCGCGCCGCGCGGCAAGCGATTCGAGATGTCCCGATAGCGGTCCAGGTTTTCACACCACTTCAAGCCCCAGAACGTCTTGGCGATTTTCCGCCCGTCGATGGTGATCGGACAGGGTTCGCGGCCTTCCTTCTTGGCTAGCTTTTTCGCCGCCGCATGACCACGGGCGATTTTCGTCGCCACCGGAACCCGCGGCGGCCAGCCGCCATAGTCTCCATACCAGGACATCATTCGCTCCTTTCGAATGGAAAATCCAAAGCATGCGTGTTTGGGACACGCGCGCGACGAATTCGGCATCCATCTTCGTGGCAGAATATCGCGCGATGCGGGCACTTTGCAATTGCCGTTGAGACTTCGAGATGCACTGAAAGCCGGGCTTGGTCCAGCAAGGAAGCCCAGCCTACCATTGTGGAATTCTGTCTTCGCTACGAATCTGTGGCGCGGCCCAGATCGAGGGCGACGAACTTCAGCAACTCTTCGTCCGCCAGTTCCGTCAACCTGGGCGAGCCGTCGGCGTCGAGGATTTTTTCGGCCACGGCCCGCTTATCGGCGATCATGGCGTCAATCCGCTCTTCGACGGTGCCGCGGCAGACGAACTTGTGTACCAGGACGTTGCGTTGTTGGCCGATGCGGAAGGCGCGATCGGTGGCCTGGTTCTCGACCGCCGGATTCCACCAGCGATCGAAATGGACGACGTGCGACGCCGCCGTGAGATTCAGACCGCTCCCTCCGGCCTTCAACGAAATCACGAAAAACGGGCGTTCCGCGTCGCGCTGGAACTCCTGCACCAATTCACTGCGCCGCTTGACGGGCGTTCCGCCGTGCAGCACCAGTCCCGGCTGGCCGAAGATCGTCGCCAAATAGCCGGCCAGCGGTTCGCAGAGGGATTGGAATTGCGTAAAGACCAGCATCTTTTCCTGTCTCGCGATGATTGGCTCACACAAGGGAACCAGTCGCGCGAATTTCCCGCTGTGCTCCGGAGGATAGCTCGAATCGCGGAGGAACTGCGCGGGATGATTGCAGATCTGTTTGAACTGCATCAGCGTCGTCAGGATCAGTCCGCGGCGCTTTATGCCGTCCGCTTCTTTCAATTGTTGCTGCAAGTCTTCCACGACTCGGGCATAATGGACCGTCTGCTGAACCGTCAGCCCGCATTCGGTTCGCATTTCAATCTTGTCAGGCAAATCCCGTGCGATCGAGGGATCGCTTTTCTGCCGCCGCAAAATGTAAGGCTGCACGAGCCGCCTCAGCCCGGCATAGGCCTGGCCGTCGCGCTGTCGATTCAGCTTCGACACGTAGCGTTTGAATTCCGCGGCCGATCCGAGCAGTCCCGGCGACGAGAAATCGAACAACGACCACAATTCGCCGA
This sequence comes from uncultured Planctomycetaceae bacterium, assembly GCA_963752185.1. Taxonomy (GTDB): domain Bacteria; phylum Planctomycetota; class Planctomycetia; order Planctomycetales; family Planctomycetaceae; genus DASPSM01. The sequence continues at coordinate 1,708,393 of CAVVXK010000002.1, forward strand.
CGTGATTCTCGATCGGCGTCCCGGTCATGACGATCCGCCGATCCGCCGACAGCTTCTTGACGGCCCGGGTCTGCGCAGCCCCGGAATTTTTGATGGCCTGGGCTTCGTCGAGGATAATGAGCGACCACTTCACCTGGTTCAACCACGCCTGACGGCGGACCATGCCGTAACTGGTCACGACGAGATCACAGTCGGCAAAACCGGCGGCCGGATCGCGGGTGCGTCGTTCCAATTCGTCCGCATCCATTTCAGCGCGATGCGTCAGGCAGAGGCTCAGCGAGGGGGCGAATCGGGCCGCCTCCTGCTTCCAGTTTCCCAGCAGGGACGCCGGGACGACGAGCAAACTTGGGGGCAGCCGCCGCTTCCCGGCATCCCGTTTGCGTTGCAAGAGAAGATCGAGAATCTGAACCGTCTTGCCCAATCCCATGTCGTCGGCCAGGCACGCTCCCAAGCCCAATTTCGTCATGAACCAGAGCCAGCGAACTCCGTCGGCCTGATAAGGACGCAACAGGGCGTTGAGGTCGCGTCCCGGTTGACAGCCCTCCGATGGGCCGGACGCACGCATCTGTTCCAGCGTGGATTTCAGCCACTCGCCTGCGGCGAGAGCAGACCAGTCGGCGACCTGATCCTCCGTCTCCTCCGCGGCGCGAATCGGCGCCCCGGCGAGAAGCCGCATGCCTTCGACCATGTCCAGGCCGTCGGGCTGTTCCTCGCGGATTTTCCGCCAATGATTGAGGGCCTCCCGCAGGCGCTCTTGGTCGACTTCGACCCACTTGCCGCGCAGCAGCACCAATCCGGACGATTCCGACATCAACCGTTTCAACTCGTCCGGCGTCAGTGCCTCTCCTTCGAGAGCGACTTCCGAATCGAAGTCGATCAGACTGTCGAAGCCCACCGCGGAGGGCTGTTTCTCGCCGATGCGCACCTGCACCTGCGGGCGCAAGGGGCGCCGTGCCGACCACCAGTTCGGCAGGCGGATCACCACTCCCGCGGCTTCCATCGCCGGCGATTGTTGCAGAAATCGGTAGGCCTCCTGAGCCGTCCAGGCCTGCGCCGCGAAGAGACGTTTGGACTTCAACAATTCGGCGACCAGCGTCGATTTCTCAGCCGCACGGCGAACCGGCTCCAGCAGCCGCTCCAATTGATCGCGGTCGTTCTCGGCCACCGATTGCTTCAAGGCCTCCGCCAGCGGACGATGTTGCGGTTTCGCCTGGGCGGACAGTTTGTGGGCGAACGTCGCCAGGAACGCAAACGGCCGATTGGGATCGCGTTTGTTCTCGGCCAGGTGAAACGTTACCTTGCCGACCAAATGAGCGAGCGGATTGACGCGATGCAGCCACGCGAGCGGCCCGCCGGCATCCGCTGTCGCCGAATCCGCCACGTATTCGCAGAGTTCCCGCCAGGATTGCCGCAACTGTGGGATTGTCAGGTATTCCAGACCGAGCATGGGAGGCGCGGAACTCACTAGGGCGGCGAGATCTTCCTCCGGGGGAGATTCCAGCGAGCGCCAACTCTCGCCCGGCTCGCCCTCTGCATGGCAGACGCTGCGAAAAAACGTCCGAGCCCAATTCCGCCAGTAGGCGAACATCGCCGGCAACTCGGTCGGCCAGTCCACCGATGCCAACGCCACCAAACCAGCCGCGTTCGATTCCGCCAATGCCGTTTGCAATTGGCGCAACAAAGAATCCGGGGCGTTGAGCACATCCCCTTCGTCATCAGCGATCAACCGCAATCGCCCGGTCGGCCCGAGCGCCAGTGCATTCGACGTTTCAGTCATGCCGATCGGTCGTTGCTAGAAACTCGCCATTTGGCGACGAGTTATCCCCCAGTACCACGCCACGAAATCCGCTTTTGAATGGCGATTTAAATCAATTCGTGTGGCTCGCCGGTCAGCCGTAACTCATTGGCGGAAAAAGAGAAACGGCCCGCCGCAACTCAATGCGCCGAGCCGTGCTGATTTCAAATCGGGGCGACAGGATTTGAACCTGCGACCTCTTGGTCCCGAACCAAGCGCTCTAGCCAGGCTGAGCCACGCCCCGCTTCACCCGTCGACGTAAGGTCGACTGGCGCATGTCGCGCGCATTCTAGCAGGATGACTGGGGGGGTCAACATCGTCACCAGCTCGTTCAAAATGCGGTAAACAATGACAAGGCGGTGCAAGGGCCGTTTCTTGCGAGGCGGGTATTGAAGATCGACGATCAATGAGGTAAACACGCGCAAAGGGGACGCGGACGGCTTTGCACAAAAAGGGGGACTGACCCCCTACCAAAAGGACGAGCCAGCTTTCGAACCAACACGGGTCTGGGGTCTGTCCCCCTTTTTGTGCAAAGCCGACGCGGACGCAAGTCACACCGGGAGCTTTTGAGATGGTGGCTGGGCGGCACGAGCGTAGGGTGGTGTTTCTGGCACTCGTGTTCGGGATGACGATGACCGCTGGCAAGACAGGGCAGGCCGCCAAATTCAATCGGAAGGTCGATGTCGGAAAGCCGGCGCCGGTCTGGAAAAAGCTGGCAGGCGTCGACGGCCGGACGCACAGTCTTAGCGATTACAAGAGCGCTAAGGTGCTGGTGATCGCCTTCATGTGCAACCAATGCGAAGTCTCGCAGGCCTACGAAGACCGCTTCATCGCACTCGCGAAGGAATTCAAACCCAGCCAGGTCGCGCTGGTGGGCATCAGTTGCAGTCTGCTGCCTCCCGATCGGCTCGACAAAATGGTCGAGCGAGCCAAGAAGCAGAGATTCAACTTCGATTACTTGACCGATCCCTCGCAGCAAGTTGGCAAGGATTACGGAGCCACGGTCACACCCCAGTTGTTTGTCCTCGATCAATCGCGAAACATTGCGTATATGGGCCGATTCGACGACAGCCTGTACGCGGACGATGTGCACCGCCGATTCGTCAATGAGGCAGTCCGCGCGATCCTCGCCGGTAAAGAGCCCGACCCGAGCGAAACGCGGTCAACCGGCTGTGCCATCGAATACGGAAAACCGAACCACCTGCATGAAGGGAGCAACGGAGAATGACACCGGGAGCTGTTGACAGATCGGTGCGCGTCACATTCGGTCCGTGCGCGGGAGCAGCACTGTTGGCCCTCTTCAGCGGATGTTCAGCCAGCACGAGCCCTGCCACAACCGAAACTCATTTGGCCGCGCAGCCGAAGCCGCCCGCGGTCAGTTCATTGCCTGCGCCAACGAAGGATTCTCAGACCGGCTCGAATGCGAAGGCGGGCAACGTGAGTGTCCAACTCGTGACGCCGGAGGAATTCAAGAAACTCGTCGCGGATCAGAAAGGCAAGGTTGTGCTCGTCGATTTTTGGGCGACTTATTGCGCCCCGTGCCGCGCGAAATTCCCGAATACGCTTGAAATGGCGAAAAAGCTCGGCTCCCAGGGTTTCACCGCGATTTCGATGAGCATGGACGAACCGAAAGAGCAGCCCAAAGTGCTGCATTTTTTGCAGGAGCAAAATGCCGAAATTATCAACCTGGCGAACAAGCTCGAAGATTCCGAAGTGGCCTTCGGCGCGTTGGATATCGACGGGGGCGCCTTACCCCACTACAAAATCTTTGGCCGCAACGGCAAGCTCCGTCGCAAGTTCGGCGGCGACCCCGACCACCCCTTCAACGAGAAGGATATCGAGAGGGAAGTGGCGGCGGCCCTCAAAGAGAAATAATTTTGGCAAATAAGTGTTACCGCTGAGCAAGAGTTGCGGTATCCTGGGTCAGTTATACGGATTATCGAGAATCCAGGAGTTGAGTTGCGATGGCGCCAGCGGTTTCGGTCACCTGTCCGTCGTGCGAGGCGGTGCTCAAGGTCACCAAATCGTCGCTGATGGGCAAGCGGGTTGCCTGTCCGAGCTGCAAAAAGCCGATACGGATTCCATTGCCCTCCGACGCGATGGAAAAGGCGCCCTCCGGGAAGTCGAAAGGTGCCGAAGCGCCTTTGCTGCCCCCGCTCTCGAGCAGCGACCATCTCGACGACGTGCCCCTCCTGGCGGACGACGATCCCTCACCGAAATCGGCGACGAAGTCATCCACTCCCAGCTCTGCCAGTGTCCCGAACGCAAAGCAGCGAAGCTCGGCGCTCTGGAAAAAAATGGGCGAGACGGAGACGACCGAATTCGAGGCGATGCTTGTCGACACCGACGACGAGATTGACGAACCATCCTTTGATGCACCGTTGACGGATAGACCGTCGTCGAGCGGCTCGATCCGAAAGCGAGGCCGAAAGGGGAGCGATTCGCACGAGTTCGACGAGATGCTGACCGACACGGACGCCGAGCGGGACGCGCTCACCGACGAAGCACCGGCCGCCAAGGCAGGCGGGAAGAAGCGAAAATCCTCGTCGAAGCGCTCGCGGCAGTCGGAAGCCGATGAGTCTTCCGGAGACGACTTCGGACTGGAGGAGGACGGCCTGGGCGAAAACCTGGCCTTGCCACCGCGCCGCGCATTAGATGGCGGTTCAGCGGCATCGGATTTCTTCACGAAGAACAAGACGACCCTGGTTGTCGCTGTTGTTATCGTTTGTGCGTTGTTGACGGCGTTCACGCTCTATTCGGTTTCCCGCGTCAAAGCTCCGCCGCCGATGTCGGCCGAAACGCAACCGCAAAGTGCGGCTCCCGTGGGGGGCGGAACGGCCAAGAGCACGACCGCCGATGACGACGAGAAGGACACGCCCGCAACGGCGGACCCCAAGAACTCGAACGAGAAACCAGCGCCGGCTGCGGCTGATGGTAATCAATCGGGTCACGATGACGGCAAAAAGAAAGCCTCGCCCGCTGCCGAGCCCGATGGCTCCGCTCCCGATCCCAAGGCAGGCGCCGCCGCAGTTGGTGCAACGGCGGGCGCGACCTCAAAAGCGGACGAGTCCGTCGCCGCGGCCGCCGGGCCGATCCTCGGACGCAAGATTCCCGAATTTTCGGCGACAGCGATCGACAACACGACCTATCAGTCGGCCCGCGCCAAGCAAAAAATTATGGTCGTCGCATTCTTGGGCGTCGAGTGCCCTCTCGCCAATCTCTATTATCCGAGGCTCGTCGAACTGGCGACTAAGTACGGCGAGAAGTCGGTCGCGTTCGTCGCAATTAATTCGAACGCTCAGGACACGCTCGATGCCGTGCACACGCAGGCTCGCGTGAACAAGGCGGCGTTCCCCGTGCTGAAAGACGCAGGGACCTCGATCGCCAAACAGTTCGGGGCGGAGCGAACGCCCGAGGTCTTTGTCCTCGATCGGGAGCGCGTGGTGCGCTTTCACGGCATGATCGACGATCAGTACGGCTATCGTCAGCGGCGATCACAACCAACGAAAAATTATGTGACCGACGCGGTCGACGCACTGCTCGACGCCAAGGCGGTGAGCGTGGCCGAAACGCCCCTGCAGGGCTGCCACATCGGGCGCAGTCAGAAAGTCGCGGAATCGGCGCACTCGAGCTACTATCGCGACGTCCTGCCCGTCTTGCAAAATCGCTGCCAGCAGTGCCATCGCAAGGGCGAGATCGGCCCGTTCGCGCTCACAAATTTTGCGGAAGTCCGCGATTGGGGTCCGACGATCCGCGAGGCGGTCTCGGAACGCCGCATGCCACCCTGGCCGGCCGATCCCCATTTCGGCAAATTCTCCAACGACATGAGCCTGAGCGATGCCGAGGTCGCCACGATTACCAAGTGGGTCGACGAAGGCTGTCCCGAGGGAAATCCTGCCGAGAAACCGCCGGAAAGGAAATTCGTCGACGGTTGGAACATCGGCAAGCCGGACCGCGTCTTCAAGATGGAGGAACCGTTCCATGTGCCGGCGACGGGTGTCCTCGGTTACCAGGAAATCTATGCGTCGCCTGTTTTCGTGCAGGACACGTGGGTGCAAGCGGTCGAGTGCCGCTTTGGCAATCGCTCGGTCGTGCATCACATGCTCGTGCTGCTCGACTTCCCGCACGATCGCTCGAAATCGCAGGACGGTTTGCAACGCGGCTTCTTCGCGGCCGGCGCTCCCGGCAGCACGTATTTCACATTCCCGAAGGGTTACGCCAAGAAGATCCCGAAAGGGGCTCGGCTCCGCTTCCAAATGCACTACACTCCCAACGGCACGGCGACCGAGGACCAGTCGAAGTTCGGCGTGATTCTTGCCAAGGAAAAACAACGCGAGGTCCAAACCTACGCGCTCGGCAAGCTCGACATCAATATCCCGGCGGGCGACGCCGACCATGTCGAGTCTGCCGTTCAGGCCGTGAACGGAGACGTGATCCTGACGACGCTGATGCCGCACCTGCATGTTCGCGGCAAGTCGTTTACGTTCACGGTGGTGCGTCCCAATGGAAAGAAAGAGACTTTGCTTTCAGTTCCACATTGGGATTTCAACTGGCAGCCGCAATATCAACTGGTCAAGCCGGTGGTCCTGGCGAAGGGTTCACAGATCATCGTCGAGGCGCACTGGGATAATTCGGCGGACAATCCCAACAACATTCTGCCGCCGGTGGACGTGCAGTTTGGCGAGCAGACGTTCGACGAGATGTTCATCGGCTACGTGAACTTCATCCCCAAGACCCTGGCGGACGCCGGCAAGACGCGTGGTCGCAAAGGCGGCTGATTCGAGACGCTCGCAGAAGGGCTTAGCCGCTTGACGGATGACGCGACGACGGCCGAAGAGCTATTTGACGTGGTCGACGCCGACGATCGCGTGCTGCGCCAAGAACGTCGTAGCGTCGTGCATGCAGAAAGACTCCTGCATCGAGCGGTGCACATCTTTGTCTTCAATTCGCGGGGACAATTGTTGGTGCAGCGCCGCTCGGCGTCGAAAGACGAGTATCCGCTGACCTACACCTCATCCGCTTCGGGCCACGTGAGCGCGGGGGAAACGTACGAGGCGTGTGCGCCGCGCGAGCTGCAAGAGGAGATTGGCCTCGATTCGCCGCTCGAATTCGTGATCAAGCTGCCGGCCGGCCCGGAAACCGCCCAGGAACACACCGTACTCTTCCGGACAGTGACCGACGCCATACCGACGCCGGATGAAAACGAAGTTGCCAGTTTGACGTTCTTCAGTCTCGACGAATTGCGCGGACTGCTGCAGATTGACGCCGCGGCATTCAGTCCGCCTTTTCGCACATTGCTCGAGTGGTATTTCGTGAACGGCACGGCCTGTCAGTAAGTGACAGCCGGATCCCGTTTACTCCGCCGACGGCACTGCGCTCGGGCGAAGACTATGCAGGGCCTGGTACCCGATCGGGATTAAGAGCCGCGTCACGAGCATATTGACCGTGAGACCGCCGATGACGGCCACGGCCAGCGGCTGCTGCATTTGAGCCCCGGGCCCGTGACCGAAGGCAAGGGGGGCGAGGCCGAGGATCGCGGTGAGGCTCGTCATGAGGATCGGCCGAAACCGCGTTCGGCCCGCGATCAAGAGCGCTTCGTGCAGCGACTGTCCCTCGTCGCGAAGCTGGCCGATGTATTCGATCAAGAGAATTCCGTTCTTCACGTCGAGACCGATCAGCAGGATGGCTCCCATGAAGGACGACACATTGAGCGGCGTCCCGGTGATCCAAAGTGCAAACAGGGCGCTCGCCAGCGAGATCGGCTGAGCCAAAAAGATCAGCAGGGGCAGCGTCAGGCTCTTGAACTGCAAGGCGAGCAAAAGAAAAACGAGTGCTGCCGCGACGATCAAGACGGCCAGCAAACTCACGAAGGACTCCTGCTGGGCGCGGTACGCGCCCGCCAGCTCCCATCGATAGCCCGACGGAAAATGCAGCGTGGCGAGTTTCGCCGCCAAGTCGCGATTTGCGCCGCCGAGGTCGCCGTTGGGCTTGAGTTCCGCAGTCACGTTGATCATGGGCTGCTGATTTTCGCGGCGCATTTCATTCGCGCTGCGGCGGATCGTGATGTTGGCGACATCTTCCAATGGCACAAAACTCAAAGTGTTGGCCGCCGGAGCATGGGCCGAGGTCGTCGCGCCCGATGTACCAGCGCCCGGCGTGGCGACGAAAGTGATCGGTAATTTCCCCAGACCTTCGCGGTTGTAGCGTACGGAATCCGGATAGCGGACACGAATTTTGGTCATGCGGTCTTGCTCGGGCATGGTAGCCGCGACCTGACCGTAAAGCGCCGCATTCAACTGCGATTCGATGTCTTGCTCGGTCAGGCCGAGGCGGGCCGCCTGAGCACTATTTGCGCGAACGACGATGTCGGGGTTGCCGAGCTGTACGTTCGAATTGACTTCGGTGAGTTCCGGCGATTTTTCCAGAATCTTGCCAACTTGCTCTGCGAGTTCACGCAACGTGTTAAAGTCCGGGCCGAAGACTTTGACTTCGATCGGCTTCTCGACGCCCGAAAGGTCGTTGATTTGATCGCGAATCAGCGGGACGAGCTCCATCGTCTCCAGTTCGGGCACCTCGGTTTTGATTTGTTTGTCGACCTCCCCGAAGATTTCGTCCATGGATCGCCGCTGTTCGGCAGGCTTCAGGCTGACAAGAATGTCGCCGCGGAACGATTCCGTCGCATACAGCCCCAATTCCGCGCCGGTTCGGCGGATGTAGCTGGCCACGTCCGGCGTTTTTTGCAGCACGGTTTCGATCCGCCGAGCGACCTTGTCGGTCTGTGCTAGGGAAGTTCCCACCGGCATGAAGTAGTCGACGACGAAGGCCCCCTCGTCCATGTCGGGCATGAACCCGCTTTTCACGTGGTTGAATAAGAACCATGCGGGGAGCACCATCAACAGGGCAGCCAGCACACCCAGGCGGGGAAAACGCAATCCGAATTTAAGCATCCCCTCGTAGCCGCGGGCCGCCATATCGTAAATCGGCCCGGTCGTCGGCATCGGACGCCGCGCCAAATACCGCGAGGCCAGCACGGGAATAATTGTCAGGCTGACCACCATCGAAACCAGGAGGGAGACCGACAAAGCCAGACTCAGCGATTGGAAGAATTGTCCAATCACGCCGTGCACGAAGGCCAGCGGCACAAAGACAAGAATGGTGGTGAATGTCGAGCCGATGACCGCGCCGCTGATTTCACGGCTCGCGCGATCGATGGCACCGTCACCTGTTTCTCCGGCCGCCAAATGCCGCGAAATATTCTCGATGACCACGACTGTATCGTCGATAATCAGCCCAATCGCGATCGCCAGCCCACCGAGCGACATCAAATTCAGCGTATCGCCGGTCAGCGCCAAAAACACAAAGCTGATGGAAAGGCTCAGCGGAATGGCCAGCGAGGCAATCAGCGTCGCGCGGAGGCTCTTCAAAAACAGCAGCAGGATCAGGACACTGAAGGCGCCGCCGACGAGAATCGCGTCGCGCACGTTGGCGATGGCCGTGCGGACCAGGGTTCCCTGGTCATAGACCGGTTCGATCGAGATGCCGGGGGGGGCCGACTGCCGGGCGTCGTCCAGCACGTTGGTCAGCTCATGCGAGATCGTGAGCGCGTTGCCGCCGAGGCGACGAAATACGGTGAGGGCCACGCAATTCTTATCGTTCGAGCGCACGGCCAGCGTGCGATCTTCGTGCGAGATAACGACCCGGCCCAGATCGCGCAAACGAATCGGCTGACCGTTTTTCTCGATGACGACCACATCCTCGAGGTCCAGCGGTGCGCCGACCACGGTGTCGGCCAGGACCTGATATTGAAGGCGTTCGCGGTCCAGCCGGCCGACGGCTTTGAGCCGATGATCGCGCGAGAGGCGATCGGCAACATCCGCGATCGATAAGTTCGCGGCGACGAGCGCGGCCGGCTCGACCTCCACGACGACTTCGCGAATATCGCCGCCCTGGACGGTCACATAAGACACGTCGGGGATTTTGGTGATTCGCGGTCGGAGGGTGTAATAGGCGTAATCGTGCAACTCGGACGGATCGTGTCCGCCCGTCACGACGAATGAAATAATCGGGAAAATCGAAGGCGTTTGCCGCTCGACGATCGTGTTCGTGCCCGCGGGCAGCTGCGAACCGACTTCCGCCATGCGGGCACGCACGTCGTTGAGCGCCTGGATCATGTCTGTCCCGGGGGCAAAGTCGATCGACAATTCGCTGGCGCCGCGGACCGTTTTCGAGCGCACGCGAACGACGCCGAGCACGATGCTCACTTGCTCTTCGACGGGTCGCGTGATGGAAACTTCGACGTCTTTCACGCCCAGACCGGGCGTTTGCGCAATCACCACGATCCGCGGAAAAGCCACCTCGGGATAAATGCCGCTCGGCATATGCAGCATGGCATAGATGCCGACGATGCTCAGCAAAATCGAGGTGAGCACGATCAACCCGAAATAGGGACGGGCCGCGGCGACGAGATTAATACCGCGTCTTTTTTCGGGCCGATCGTGAGCCGGCGCTGCGGGCAGCACGGCAGTCATTCGTGCTCCCCGGCCTTGGCTGGTTCGCCGGCTTTGGCCGTCTCAGTGCTCTTGGCCGAATCGGCGGCAGACGCGGGGGCGACCTTGGCGTCGGTTCCGTCTTTCACGTTGTACGCGCCGTCGATCACAACCCGTTCACCCTCGTGCAGGTCGGTCTTGAGCACCGCGATCATTCCGCCTTCGGCCGTTCCGAGCTCGGGATGCAGTTGTTTGATCTTGTCGCCGCGCACCACTGCCAGAATTGGTCCTTCGCCCTGGTCGAAGATTGCGGCTTGCGGAACGACAAGGGTGGCTTGTTCGATCCGCAGCTTGATGAGCGCTTTCACAACCTGGCCGACACGCAACCGGCCGTCGGCATTGTCGACCAGAATCCGCGCCGGAAAATTTCCCGTCTGCGGATCGGCGACGGAACCGACGAAAGCTACCTGGCCGATGATCTCATCCGACTTGCCTGCCGGTTCTCGATTCTCGCCGTCGATTGGATCCAGCCGGACACTCATACCCGGCTCGACCATCCGGGTGGAACGCGCCGGCAAGTAGGCCGTGACGAGCAGTCGACTGCGATTGACGACCTCTCCCACGGGCGTGCCGATCGTCAGCGTCTGTCCGAGATGACAGTTGAGTGAATCGACCGTTCCGCCGATCGGAGCACGCAGCGTATGCAGGTCGAGCAGCGCCTTCGCGTTGGCGACGGCCTGCTCGGCGATTGTGATTTTCGTCTGGGCTTCGGCAATGGCTTCGGGGCGCGGACCCAAATTGAGGACTTTCAGTTGGGCCTCGGCCGTATCGCGCTGCACGAGGTCCAATTTCAAGGTGTGTTCCGCGTCGGCAAAGATTTGCGGCGAAACCTCCTGGCGTGCAGCCAGCGGACGGTAGCGTTCGATCACGGCTTGTGCGTGTTCGACGGCAAGTTTGCCGTGTTCGACGGCGAGTTCCGCCGCCCGCACTTCCTCCGGTCGCGGCTTCGACTCCAGCAGGACGAGCGCCGCTTTCAGACTGTCGAGCGTGGCCTTTTTTTCTGCCACAGCCGTTTGGGCGACCGTCAGATCGAGTTGCACGACCGGTTGGCCGGCTTTGACGTGATCACCAAGGTTCACCAGCAGCTTGTGGACCTGCCCTTCGACAGTGGCCGTTAAAGAGCCCAGGTTTTCCGGAAGCAGCTCGGTGCGGCCCAGCGCGCTGACGGAGACGGAGAGGGCCTGCTTTTGAGCGGGAACGCAGTGGACCGCGACATGGCCCTTCACTTCCTCCTCGCCCTCTTTGCCTGCCTCCTTCTCCTTATCTGGGTCCTTTTTTTCCGCGTGATCCTCGTCGTTCTCCTTGGACGCAATGGCCCCCTCGGGCTCTTTCTCCTTGGCGGAAGCCTTGGTCGACGCGACTGCTTCGGAGGCAGCCCCGGAAACCTTCGCCTGCGAACCTTCGGGAACGGCCGAACTGCAACCGATGCAGAAGACTGCCGTCAAGAGCGCCAAACGGAGCCCCATCGTCACAACCCTGTCCTTAGCTTTAAACGGAAATGTCGGAAATTACAGAATAACCCAAACCAGAAGGGGTCTCGGCGGAAAATCAGTGAGTTTTCTTTCATGTGCGAAGGCCGGCGCACCGGAGGCCGATGACCAATTACGCCTTTCGAGCGATCGAGAGGGCTCTCATTTTCGATAAGGCAGCCGATGCGATCACGCCGTGGGGGACGGATCCTCTTACCGGTCGCGGTTTTAATGCTAGCTTCCTGGGGTTGCCAGGGGCCAGGGACCCAGCCGGATACTGTACACGTTCCGACCGTCGCCGCTCCGATGTTGGCGGCCGGCACGGCGACGGCACCCGTCCAGAATGCGACAGCGCAGCCCTCTCAAAATTTGACGCCGCACGCCCCGGAATCGGTCAGTTCGTTCGCGTCGGCCGATTTGCCAAATGCGGACGCTCCCGTGGGTCTCGGGCCAATCGTTCCGCTCGAAAACGTCTCGAAAGGGCCGATTCAACGCGTCGACGCCATCGGCGATGTGAAACGTGTCACTGTCGTCCCGTCCGACTTAATGGCTAATGCCGAATCGGCAAATTCAACTCAGGCGCCGTCGTTTTCTATGAATTTGGATCAGGCGATTGCCACAGGCTTGGAGCAAAATCCGACCCTTATTTCTTTGCGTGCGACCCAGCCGATCGCCGATGCGGCCGTTAAAGTGTCGCAAGTCTATCCCTTCAATCCGCTCGTGCAGGTTGAAGTTTGTCCCGTCGATCGCGAATTGGGTACGGGTCAAGGGGCGACCCTCAACTACGTCTATCTGCTGCAAACCTTGGAGTTGGCCCATCAGCAGCGGTACCGCGAGGAAGGCGCTGCCGCCGCCCGAAATCAGGTCAATTGGACCGTCGTTCAGGCCGAGTTGACCAACGCGGCCCAAACCGAGCGTCTCTTTTTTACGGCCCTTTACCAGCGTGACCTTCGCGACCTGGCGAAGTTAACTGCGTCGCTCAACGAGCAACTGCTCGGAGTCGTCCAGCGACGGTTCAATGCCGGACAGGGCCCGCCGGCCGAACAAACAACGGCCACAGTCGCCGCCCGTCAAAGCCGCAAACAGGCGGGGCTTGCCGAGGCGAATTTTCAGACGGCACTTCTGGCTCTCAAACGACAGCTCAACGTCGAAACCGGCGCGACGGTCGCGCTGGCCGGTCACCTCGAGGATTTCGTCTGGATGCCAGTCGAAGGCGCCGAAACGGATCCGTCGAATGATCCGGGCCCGATTCATGTCTCGTCCGAAGTCACTGCGAAATTGGCCTCTGAGCGGCCGGACGTTCTGGCGGCTCATGCGGGAACGACCGCGGCGCTCGCCGCTGCCGACCTCGCAAAAGCGAACATGGTGCAAAACATAGCGGTCGGACCGTATTACGAGCGGGACGATTACGGAACGTTATTTCTCGGTTTGCGGGCCCAAATGAACCTGCCCATCTGGGACAGCGGCCGTCCGTTGGCAAACCAGCGGGTTGCTGAGGCCACGCGACAAAACACGGCGGCCCAGCAACTTTCTGCTCAGGCCCAAGTTGAGGCACAAACCGCCCTCGAACGCTATGAGCGGGCACGACGCCTGGCGATCCGTGAGCGGGCCGACTTTGCCCATATGATCCCCGAACAAATCGAGCGCGTGCGGCACCAATTCGATGCCGGGTTGGTCGACATCCTTTATGTCTTCACCATCCAGAACAACCTGCTGCAAGAGCGCAAGACCTACCTCGACCTGCTGAACGAAGTCGCCCAAGCCGCGGCCGACGTGACCTTGGCCGGCGGTCTACCACCCTCGCGTGTCGTCGACGGACACAGCAACGCCGCGCCGCCGCCGGCCGCCCCGCCAGCCAAATAGGGTTCCCAACGGGGACTTTCTTGGCTTTTTTGGGCGCTAAAAAAGGGGCCTTTTTTTGGGGTTCACCCAAAAAAAGTCCACGGGTCTGGGGGCGCGGGGCGAGGCCCGGGGAAAACGCGAAACGCAAAGCCTTGTGCTGCATCTTCTTGCATTCGTGTCTTTGACGCCAAACTCCGGACACCAGACGCCAGACGCATTTCCGAGCGGGACTTTTTTTGGGTGCAGCCCAAAAAACTCGCCGCGACCGAGAAAACTCCCCTACGAGCGGCTCGCTGCTCTCGCCCCGCATCTTCTCCTCGCAGCGGGAGAGGAGTTGGGCGTGAGGGTCTCCTCCACCCGCCGGCCAAGGCCCTTTCCAATTCACTTTGCAACGCAAAGTATCCCGCAAAAATCTTTTGTCGCAACTTCCCCGCGCCTCGGATGTTGCAACAAACTGAAAAAATTTTCGATCGGGATTTGGGCACACCCGGGTATACTCGGGCTAGGAAGGAATTCCGGGACATCTGGCGACTTCAAACCCCGCCCGGCCGACACAGCGGTCGCGGAAGTTCTTTCCCGGACGAATCTTCGGTTCGTTCGCCTGAAGCCAACGGCGGCGGCGTATCCGCGAAGTAGAGGTTAGGGGCTGGAGGCTAGGGATCAGGGCGAAAACACGAAACGCTTTGCGTTTCTGGCTTTCTGTTCTCCCTAGCCCCTGGCCTCTGACCCCCCAGCCTCTAGCCCTCGCCCCGCCCACTGAGAGTCGCCGTTGGCCCGATGCCAGGCTCGGTCAGGCAATTTTCGCTTTGGCAAAACGCGTCCAAGGGAGTGCGCGCGTACTCGTTGGCCTCGTGCTCCGCAATGCGGAGCGTGCGCTGGGTCCCTGTCCACGCCTTTTCGGAGTTCGTGTTTGAACCATCTCGGATTTCTCTAGCCTCTGACGCCTAGCCTCCAGCCCCTAACATCGTCGGCCCGAAACGCCAGGCTCGGTCAGGCAAATCCCGCTTGGCAGGATTGTTTGCGCCGACAACGACGATCGAAGCGTCCGGCGCGTTTACAAAAACGCGCTCAATGGAGCGGGCGTCAAACGGTCGGCCTTGTGCTTCTGAGTACTGAGCCTTGAGCTGAATCCTTTTCCGCTTCTGGGAAGTCGTCTCGGTCGCGGCGCATGGGCAAATTGTCCAATGCGGCTTGATCCTGAGGCACGTGTTCAATTTTCCGTTCGTGAGCACGGGCCACGATCGAAGTTCGCAAAACCTGGCGATAAACTTTCACCTCGTGTCGAAGCTCTCTCAAAGAGACTCGCGGAGCGCGGCGTTCTCGATTTGTTGCACTTCGAAAGCCGCCCACTGCGCCTCGCGCATTTGTGAGAATTGAAGCGAGTACTTCGCAGGGTTGGGAACCAACAGAGAACTTGTAGTTGTCTGGCGAAGTAGCGTCAGCCAAAATCCTGACTGCCGTTGACAGACGAAGAGTCGCCCAATTTTGACATCGTGGTGCATGGACTCACGTGGGAGCCCAAGTTCGATCGAGCCCCTAGGAACGGAGGGTCGGTCGCTTGAATCGACGAAGCCGATGTTGGCAGGAGACGCCACCGTTCCTCCCCGAGCGGACGGCGCGTCGGCTCCCGCATCGTTCGATCCGCCCGAGAGGATTGGGCGCTATCGAATTGAAACGCTCCTTGGGAAAGGGGGCTTTGGGGCCGTCTATCTTGGCCATGACGACGATTTGAACCGTCGAGTCGCCATCAAGTTGCCGCTCCCGCACCGAGTCGCCGATCCGAATACGTATCTGATCGAGGCTCGCATTCTCGCGAGCCTCGATCACCCCAATATCGTTCCGGTTCACGACGTTGGACGGACAGACGCTGGGTTGTGCTTCATCGTCTCGAAGTTCATCGAGGGCTCGAATCTGCGCGCTCGAATCGAGCAGAATCGAATGACCGCGGTTGAGTCAGCGAAAATCGTGGCCACGGTGGCCGAAGCCCTACATTACGCACACAAGAAGGGAATTGTGCATCGGGACATCAAGCCCGAGAACATCCTCATTGACCGCGAGTCGAAGTCCTACGTGGCCGATTTTGGGATCGCACTGCGGGACGACGAATACGGCAAATTCTCTGACGACGCGTTCGTCGGAACACCTCCCTACATGAGTCCAGAGCAGGCGCGAGGCGAAAGCCACCTCGTCGATGGCCGCTCGGATGTCTTCAGTCTAGGAATCGTATTCTACGAGCTGCTCACGGGCATTAACCCGTTCCGAACGACGAACTGGGCGGAGTGCGTTTTCAAGATTACGACGGTCGAGGTCAAGCCGCCGCGGCAGATTGATGACACAATCCCCAGAGAACTGGAACGGATCTGCCTCAAGGCGCTGTCGAGACGATCGACCGAGCGCTACACGACGGGCAAGGATTTCGCGGACGACCTGCGCCGTTTTATCAACGAACATTGCGGCGCCGCCGATGATGCATCGGTTCGCGGGGACGCCTTTGCATCCGTTGCCCCGGAGGCGGCGCCCGCTTGCGACAGCCAGCCAATCAAGATCATTCCCAAAGGCTTGCGGTCATACGATGCGCGAGATGCCGATTTCTTTCTGCAACTTTTGACCGGTCCGAGAGACCGCGATGGCTTGCCGGAGAGCATCCGATTTTGGAAGAGCCGGATCGAATCGACCGATCCGGAGGAAACATTTCGGGTCGGCCTGATTTACGGTCCCTCAGGCTGCGGGAAGTCGTCACTCGTGAAGGCGGGGTTGATTCCCAGACTGGCGGCCAGTGTCGTGCCCGTCTACGTCGAGGCAGCGTCCGACAACACGGAAACCCGATTGCTCAACGCGCTACGCCGGCGCTGTAAGGGTCTCTCGGGGGATAGCGATCTCAAAGCAACGCTCTCTGCAGTAAGGCACGGCGAGGGGGGCGCACCGGGCGGCAAAGTATTGCTTGTCGTGGATCAATTCGAGCAATGGCTACACGCGAGCGCTACGAGAACTCGAGGGGATCTCGTCCAAGCTCTTCGCCAGTGTGACGGCTCCCGCCTCCAATGCCTCCTGATGGTGCGCGACGAGTTTTGGCTCGCCGTCAGCCGATTCATGCTGGCGCTCGAGGTTGACCTGGTGCAGGGGCGGAATGTGGCCTTGGCCGATCTTTTCGATTTGGATCACGCGCAGCGCGTACTTGGGGATTTTGGGCGGGCCTTCGGCAGGTTGCCGGCGCATCCGTCGCAGGCATCGTCCGAGCAAAAAGACTTCTTGCGGCAAGCGGTTGCGGACTTGGCGGAGGACGGAAGAGTTGTGTGCGTCCGTCTGGCCCTCTTGGCAGAGATGATGAAGGCCAGGCCGTGGACTCGAGACTCGCTCGATGCCATGGGAGGAGCACAAGGAGTCGGCGTCACCTTTCTCGAGGAGACGTTCAGTTCCGAGAAAGCCAATCCGGCCCATCGTTTTCATCAAAACGCCGTCCGGGCCGTTTTGAAAATCCTCCTTCCCGAATCCGGCGCCGATATCAAGGGGAACATGCAGTCTTACGGCGCCCTTTTGGATGCGTCCGGCTACCAGACTCGTCCGAGCGATTTCGACGCGCTCGTCCGGATCCTGGACAACGAACTGCGGCTGATTACGCCGACCGACGCGGCGGAACGCGCTGAGCTGCCAGAGGCAACCTCGCAGGCGATTGCCGGCCCGAAATACTACCAGCTGACGCACGACTATCTCGTACCGTCGCTCCGAGACTGGTTATCGCGGAAACAAAGGACCACTCGCCGCGGCCGGGCGGAATTACGCCTGGCCGAACGATCGAGCATCTGGAATGCCAAACCCGAGCTGCGCCATCTCCCGTCGGCCTGGGAGTATCTCGGCTTCGTACTTTTGACCACCAAACGTCGATGGACCGAGCGGCAGCGGCGAATGATGACGAAGGCTGGTCGACGCCATGGCGGGCGCCTTGCCATCGCGACCTGCGCGCTGGCGACCGCACTCCTTTACTATTCGTTCAATGGCGACCAGTATCATGCCAGGCGGCTCGTCAACGAGCTTGCCGCCGCGAACATCGGCGCAGTGCCGTCCCTTATCCAGAGAATCACGCCGTACCGACGCTCGGCCGACCCGCTCCTGCGCGAGGAGTACGAGAATGCGGCGCCCGGATCCGCCAAGAGGCTTAACTTCACTCTCGCGCTCCTGTCCGTGGACGAATGGAAGGCTCCCGAGCTGGCGCGTGAACTGTCCTCGCTATCAACCGCCACCTTCCCTGTGGTGCGGGATTCGCTCCAGCCATACAAGCGCACTGTGATTGAACCGCTTTGGAGCATCGCCCTCGATTCGACGCGCGAGCCTCAGCACCGATTTCAGGCGGCGTGTGCACTGGCAAAATTCACTCCCGATGACCGGCGATGGAGCCAGGTCGATTCCTTTGTGGCTTCGCAGCTTGCCACGTTTTCTCATACCGACCTCGTCGCCTGGCGTGAGACCTTGACTCCAGTGAAATCGCGGTTGCGCGAGCAACTGCTTTCACTTTGGAGTGGCAAGAACATCAGTACGATCAAGGACCGCGACCGTCTCAAAGACGCCATGCTGGCTTTTCAAGAGCCCGACGAACTGTGTGGGCAGTTGCTGGACAGCACTTCGGCATCAGATTTCGACGCCGCCTTTGAATATCTGGGCCTATTCAGGGACAGAGTCGTCTCCAGGCGCAGGAAGAAGCAGGCCGACCGCTCACGACCGGTTCGAGCGTTGCGCGGCAACACAGACAGGCGAATGCTGCCATGACCCTGCTTCTGCTACGGGGGCCAGATGAGAGTCGGCCTTTAGTCAAGAGCTTGGATGCGGCAGCGCGAGGCCATTTCGCGATGTTGCTCCGCGATCCCAAGCTGATCAGCGACGTTTTTCGCGGCTCGCCCGATGATTTGTTCGACTTATTGCTCGATTGCCGGGCGCCCGATTTCGGGAGGCTGGTTGGAAATGTCGCCGAATTCAGGGAACGGGCTCTTGTTTTGGCGCAGCAAGCGCTCGCTCGGCGAGCATCGCCCGACTGGAACGAGGGTCAAAGGCAGGCTTTGGCGGAACGGCAGGCTCATGCTGAAATGGCGCTGATTCTGCTCGGCGCGCCGGATGCCGCAACTGCCTGGGAAAAACTCGATACAGCCGCCCGCGAGCGGCTTGGTGCCCTCGCTGCCTTTGATCTGCGATCGTTCTGCAAAGCGCTTTCCGACAAGCCCGATCAATTGATTGGCATTTTGCTCGACCGCCCGCAGGGCCTAATTGACTCGGCAATCCTTTCCTCTGCGCTCCGGGAAAAAATAATCGACTTGGGTCAACAAACAATTCTCCAGGGAGCGCCGGCAAATTCGTCCGCGGTTGAAAGGAGCTATTTGGCCAACCGACAGGCCAATGCGGTCGCGACGCTTTTCCGGCTGGGGTGGCGCCAATTTCCGTCCGTCGCCACAATTGTGAAACTTGAACCCGCGGCGCGCCTTGCCTGTATTACCACCTTTATGCAAGTCGACCCAAGTTTAACGCTGCTGGTCGAACTCTTTAACTTTGAACCGGAAGAGGCAAATCGGCGGGCAATTCTGTTCGCAATTGCAACGAACTTTACAGAACACGCCCGACTGCCAGAGGCCTTTATCAAAAAGGTGCTCGACGCGTACGAAAACGCCGCTGAGGCGGGTACGCACATCGCTGCCGACGCCGTGCTGCGTCAATGGGGAAAGGACCCGAAGAGAACTCAGGCCGTATCGGATAAGCTCCGCACCGACGAAAAAGGCCTACCTGCGCACCTCACGAGCGGGCCGAAACGGTGGTATATCAATCAACAAGGCCAGACCTTCGCGATCATCGATACGCGGAGTGACTCGCCGGTGTACGTAATGACGCGATTCAACGGGGGGACTCAGCGCCGGGAAGCGTGGAAATACAAAATTGGCCGGCGATTTGCGATTGCCACTGAACCTGTGCATAAGGATCAATACCGCAAATTTCTCGTCGAAGTCGCGCCCAAGGCGCAGCAGCCCTCGAAAGCGGACAGCGGCGTCGTTGCCACGGGTATCACCTGGTATGAGGCCGCTCGCTACTGCAACTGGCTCAGCAAACAGGAGGGCATTGAGGAGAAACAATGGTGCTACGAACCTAATGACCAGGGATCTTATTCGGCAGGCATGAAAGCGAGGGAGAAGTTCTGGAAACTATCGGGATACCGCTTGCCGACATTCGCCGAATGTAACGTCGCTTGCACCTATGTGCACACGTTGAGTGCGGGAACGGACGGGAGTTCCGGCGCGGTTGAACCGCGGTTTGGCTCGTGTGAGTGGCTCAAGGTAGACGAATGGCATACTACGGCCAAGTTGCACGCGACATCGTGGTGCTTTGACGAGATTGGTCGACCTCGCAGCACGACGACCGAGCTGTTGGAGGATCTGCCGTCGACGCAACCGATTCGGGATACCGACAAGCGCGTGTCGAATGCAAGCGACGCAGCGTGGGGTTGGGCGCCGAATTGGTCGGATTCAACAATTACTCTCCGACCGGCGAGAACCCTCCCATAACGGTCCCCGAAAGGATCGGGCGTCACACAATGTCGGCCTCGCGCTCTACGGACCGTCTCTCTCAAGAAGGTGGATCTCGTGCGAAGCCCTGGCTCGGCAATCGACTTCAACTCCGCCGGCTTCTGCATCATCTCCTCCACGTTCTTCTTTGACGCGCAATCCCCGTGGTTCTCGCTCGACCAGTTTCTTCGTTCCGCTGAATTCGACACGTGGCCGAAGTGAGCTGCGTGGCATTCAATGCAAATCTGTACCACCAAGGCACAAAGACACCAAGAAAGACGAAAAAGCGGTTCTCCGCAGATTTCGCACAAGGACGCAGATTTTGAAATTCAAATCGGCGAAATCGGCGTCATCTGCGGATCTCTCTTGCCTTTCTTTGTGTCCTTTCGCCATTGGGGCGAAGTGGGGCTTGGCTGCGAGGGAAAAACGTCGGCAGCGTCGTCGGTGCCGACCGCTCCACACCCGCACGCGGGTATCCGAACGGCCGGCCTCGGCACCGTCCAATATCGGAGCCTTGAGCTGGATCCAGTTTTTTGCCTTCTCGGAGTTTCATCTTGCGCGTCCCGATTTGATTAACCGACTCCAGCGAGATCCTCGAATTCCGTAAACGAAACAGCATCGCGCACTCGTCTCTCGTGCGGCGGTCCAGCGTCAGCACCCCAATGCACAATTGGTTCCTGACAACTTAAATCTTCCTCTCAAATCTTCCTGTTTGCGGATCAAAGCTTGCTCGAGCACGTCGAGGCCTGTGAGATGAGGCACATGAGCGCAAGCCGTATTGCCCGTGAAGTCCTTGTCGCGATGCCGCCCGCAATGACGGACCCGCATTTTTTATGGTGGCCGACGAGACGCGCTGACTTAAGATGTGTGCATGACATCGAATGACGACGCTCCGCAGCCTGCACCTGCGGACGGCGGGTCCTCGAACCGGGGGAATGGTCTGACAGTCTCCCCGGGCTTCGCGGGCGATCCGCCGCCGTCTGACAGCGGATTCGTTTTTATCGGCGACTATCAGCTTTTGCAGAAAATCGGCGAAACAAGCCTGACCGTCGTCTTCCAGGCACGTGACAGGCACCGCGCACGCACACTCGCGATCCATCTGTTGAAAATCAAGCTCGTGGAACCGGAAGCCGATCGCTTCGTCAGCCGCGTCACACGTGTCGCTCGATTGTGCCATCCGAACATCGTCCCCATCTTTAACCTCGACCAGTACGACGGACTCTTCTATCTCGTGATGCCGTACCTGACGGGTTGCACATTCGCCGGACTTGGCGTCAATAAGCCCCTGGCGCCCAGCGCGCAGCCGGATACGTCATGAAGATCGCTTTGGCGATGGATTACGCCCATGGGTGCGGCGTGCTGCACCGGATTTTGAATCCCAGCCATGTGATGATCGACGAGCACGATCGGCCACAGATCTTTGGCTTCGAATCGGCTTTGGAACTCGACCCAATTCGGACAACTGCGCAGAGCGAACTCACGGTCCGCGGGGCCGCGTACCTGTCACCAGAGCAGGTCCTGGGCAACCAATGCCCGATCGGGCCGGCAAGCGACATTTATGCATCGGGCGCCATCCTGTACGACTTATTGACCGGCCGCCCCCCTTTCTCGGCAAACTCGGTGCCTGAGATATTGCGCAAGTGGTAAACGAAGAACCGCCGGCTCCGCGGCAAATCAATCGGAAGGTGCATCGCGACTTGGAATCGATCTGCCTCAAATGTTTGGAGAAGGAGCCAGCTCGGCGCTATGCAACTGCGGGCGCGCTGGCCGAGGACCTGGGCCGCTTCCTGGACAACGCCTCCATCGGGCGGCGGGTCTCCTGGACCCGCAGAACAAAGAGATGGTTCTTGCGAGGATTCGGGATGGGGCAAAGCCTGTCGTAGAGCAGTCCATCGCAAAATGGTTGGTATTCGCTGCCACTGGCGAAGGCTCTGGCTCGCCAGTGTCTTTGTAATTTTTTGGGGTGGGCCAGGCGGGAAACGACAGCCGGGCCGGACAAGAGTTGGCCGCGGCAAAATGCGCAAATTACAGCGATTTAACGTCACTTTTTTGCTTGTTATTGTGGCAGCGAATGCGCATAGTGGCCTGGCTGAAAGTTTAGTTCCATCCGCAGTGCCTACCCGCATGTGCTTTCCGGGTGTGTACGGCGAAGTTGTGCTGCCGCACGGCAACCCTGAGTGAGCCGCCTCTCAGGTGCTGATCGAAGCACCGCTCCCAGCGCCTTGTCCATTTTCCGACTGCTGCCGCACCACGCCTTTTGGAGTTTCCTGTCGATGCCTCGAACTACCATCTACGCTTCACTCGCTCTTCTCCTGATGGCGGGCCTGGCCGCGGAGGGGCGAGCGAGTCTCATCGTCAACACCCCGGCCGGCATCGCCCCCGGCCAATCCTTCATCGTCACCTTCTTCGACTACCAAGCCCCCGTTCACGCGGGCGGAGGCGAATCCACGGACATCACGACCTACAACGCCGCGATCACGTCAGCCGCATCAGGCATCTCATACTCGGGAGGCACGATCGGAGCCTGGCAGATCCTCGGGGCGACCGCCGCCGCCGACCCCGCAGCCACTGTTTTCAGCTCCTCGCTGTCGGTCTGGGAAGTCGGCTATCCGCCCCCGGCCAACGACGTCTATACAGAGACCAAACTCGCCAGCAGTGGGTCGACATGGATTTCGGGCGGGTCCACACCATCCGCTCAGCAATCCGGTGCCGAAAACGTCAGAAACGCGCTCGTGTGGACTGGCCTCAACGGAAACGGCACACCCGATACAGGATTCACGCTCGGATCGGCTAACGTCCAGGTGGGCTATGACGGCGCCACGTTCCCCAACGGCCTCAACGGAAGCGGCGTGCAAGCAAACAGCGGCTTCGCCCAGTACTACGGATGGGCCATCTTCACCGCGGCAGAACCAACACCAGAGCCCGGCACCTTCACGCTTTCGCTGATGGGTCTCGTCGCGGTAGGGGCCGTCCAAGTGGCGCGCCGCCGCCGTGCAGTGTCTCTGTCGACGTCGTTCCTGCCCGCCCACTCGTGACCGACCGGCACCCGCGCTGAGGGTAGACTCCCCAAAGCGACTGGCCGGCTCGTCGGATCCGTTTGCAATTCGCGAGATGGCCGGTGCCGCCTGCTTATGAGCGGGGGCACACGGTCGTTCGCGGGGCCTCCGCCCGCCAGATCGCGGCATGGCCCGAAATGCCAGGCTAGGCCCGAGCAATTTCCGCTTGGCTGCGTTCTTAGGTGCCGACCCCTTCGGTCGAGGCGACCGGAGTCAGCACGATTGTTGGTGCCGACCGCTTGGGTCGAGGCGACCGGCGTCGGCCGCTTCGCCGGTGCCGAGTTTTGGGTCGAAGCGACCTACGTCGGCAAACGGCCCGAAGGAATCGGGCGCGAAACCGTCGGCCTTGTGCTCCGCGACGCGGAGCCTTGAGCTGCGTCCGATTTTTCACCTTCCAAGAGTTCGCCTTGCGCGTGGGCCGACGGCCTTGTCCGAGGCGACTTGCGGCCGACGCGCGTCGTCGCTGAGGGAAGACAACGCGCGTCTGCACAGGTATCGGTCTGGCCTAAGGCTATTACCGAGAAATGATTTCGGAACTCAATACACGATCCGGTGTGCCTCTGCGAACACTTGGCCCCCATAACGCCACAGCCGCAATACGGCCAACGACAACACCTTGCCGACTTCGAAGGTGTCGCGTCAAAGCGGCCTGGAACACAACTCTCGCCGCTGCGGCCGATCGAGAAATCCGAAGGTGAACTCGTCTGCGGCGTCTTGGAAGTTACTCCCGTCCCAAAGCCTTGTCTGCGACTTTGGGGGTCCGGGCATCGATGCGCGAGGTCGTCCACGGATGCACCTTGAAAACTTTGCCAAGCTTGCCCATGATAGCGAGGTGTCGTGTCGTTGGGTTTTTCGTCCGTCAACGCTTGATACGGAGGATCTGCGATGCCCGATCAAAAAGACGCAAAGCCGACATCGATCGTATTGAAAGATGACCGGGGCTCCTATTTCGAGATTCCCGGCGAACGGCTCCACGAATACAAAATGAGTGATGAGGCGATTGAAGCCTTTCTCAAAGGCATGCAGTCGCCTCAGGGCTCTCCCGCTGGTATCGCGGGATCCCAGCTGGCCCGCGCTGTCCCCAGCGGCTTTGTGCGCGCCGCATCGGCTTCGGGCCTCGATCGCGTCACGCCATCGCAGTTGGTCCGGGGTACGCCGCTTTCGGCATTCATGAGGGGCACTCCATCCGGCTTGGTCCGCGCAGTTCCATCAAGTTATGTTCGTGCCGTTCCGACGACCGTTGTCGTAATCCCGTCCGCATTCGTGCGAGTCGCTCCGTTTTATTCCGGTGGCATTCCAGCCTGTTATCCTCCGGTTCCGTCGAACTGCATACCCGTCGCCCCTGGTTCTTCGGCTCCGATACAACCGGCGCCAACTGGGGCAATCATCAGCAGTTGGACCCGCACTTTATAATTACGCGTGTTAAGGAGCGGTCTCATGCCCGACACGACCCAAGGCCCGGGTTCGTTCGTCCAATTACTCCCGGTACTCACTTCATCTGAACCACCGATCGCCGCGACCGACCGTCGTACAACCAGCGCGCCTCCGGATTCCCGCGAATGTAGCCACACTATCCCCGATTTCGCTTACGTGTGGCGCCCGTTCGCTAACCCGGAGATGATCTACAAGCAGATCGACACACCCCGCGGACCCGGCACGTTTATAATTGACCCCTGGACTCAGCGATGGTTGATCGCGTTCGAGCCGGTACCATCGTTTCTTAGACTCGCAGATGGGCGCCGGCGTCTCTCAGAAATCATCCGTCTACTCTCTGTCCGCACTGATCTAAGTGTACCCTCAGCCGGCTACGATAGTTTAGCCGCGGAGCTCGGATCGCTGGGCGTTCTTTTCGACACTCACGAGCAACATCATCGTACCGGCCTTCCTATCTACAACAGCTGCTCGCCAATCGGCATGCATCTCGAAATTACAAATGCCTGCAATATGACTTGCAGCCACTGTTATGTCTCCTCTGGCCACAAGCTACCCAACGAGCTTTCACTCGAAGAGATCTTTAAGATCATTGACATGCTTCCGCCATTTTCCGGCAAGCGGATTGCGATCTCTGGTGGTGAACCGGCAGTCCGACGCGACTGCGCCGACATTCTCGCCTATTGCACTATCAGGAACGGTCACGACGTGGACCTTTACACAAATGGGAAGCATTTTCCTGATCACCTCGCGAAGGCCATTCTCGATATCAACCAGCGCCAGATTGGTCGCATCCGAGTTCAACTCAGTCTCGAAGGTGCGTCACCAGAAACGAACGACGCAGTGCGCGGTGCTGGTTCTTTTGCCGCCGCGATGGAGAGTCTTGGCAGACTCAAAGCTCACGGATTGGCTCGGTCCGTTGTGCTGTTTGTGTGCCTCACCAAACAGAATTTGCACGATGTCGACCCTCTAATCAAGATCGCGGAAGAATACGATGTTGCAATGCTCGTCTTCTCACAATGGCAGCGACAAGGCAACGCAAAGGACACACCTTGGGCAAGCATTGCTCCGTCGACGGAAGACTGGGTGTCCGTCGGTGAAAGATTGCTTCAGTATAAGAATCCGAACTTACAGGTATATGGAAATTTTTACGGTGATCTGAATAATTCGCTTTCGGGCCGATTCGACATCGACTCCGCACTGTTTCCTAAACACATTTATTTTTACAACGCATTTCCGAGGATAACGCCCCAAGGCGACATCTTCGCTGATCAATTGTGGGTCGACTCCGATTGGGCATTGGGTAACACTCGAAACATCGATCTCAATGAGGCCTTTGAGTCAGCGCGATTCTTTGAACAGCTTGATCGAATGCGTCACCGGACAGATCGAATTAGCGAATGTCAATCATGCGAATGGCGTCGGCTGTGCGAGGGCGGATCGGCTGGCCACACGTATGCGGAATACGGGCACATGGACTCTCCCGACCTGTTTTGTAAGTCGCGGATCTATTGGTTTAATCGATTTGTTGCTAAGCAGGTCGAGAAGGTATTCGCTTGATGGGAGATGGTGACAAAACAGAGTCCACAGAATGGCGCGACCAAATTGCGGAGATTGCGCATGGATGGCTCTTTTCCGACATACCGCCCGGCGACTTTCCCGGCCAGGTGATACTGCCGTTGGAGAATCCTGACTTACACAACGAGGAGCATTTTGTATCGCTCTTAACCCATCGGAAGAAGTTTAAGACATTGACGGTCGGAAGGTACGGAGGACAGCTTTGCGGTGTAATGGCAAGCAAATTTGGATCTCCTGCTGTCGCAATGACTGTCGAGCTCTTGGCGGCGGCCGGAGTACGTATGATCGTGGGGGTTGGTTATTGCGGCCGACTTGACGGTCAGATAGAGTGCGGCGATATTGTGTTGCCGTCAGGATGCATTCGAAACGAAGGGACCACGTCCCATTACGTGGAGCCCACCTTTCCGGCAGTCCCGGACCTAGGTTGCGTTGACCAGATGCGGGTAATTCTGCGCCAAATCAATGCAAAGTGGCATTCTGGGGTTGTTTGGACAACGGACGCAGTACTCCGAGAAACGAGCGAACGCGTTGAGTACTGGAAGGCGCGCGGAGTTGTCGCAGTGGACATGGAGTCCGCTGCCCTCTTGACAATCGCACGGCTCTGCCGGATGCGAGCAGTGGCGCTGCTCGTCGCAAGCGATTGTCCGGCGACGGGCGCCCGAGCAGTCCCCGAAGACTTAAGCCGCGGCCAAGCCGTGGCTGTACGAGCCGCATTTGAGCTGATTCTTCGTGACGGCGCCAACGGCCTGTGAGCGGGTCGGTTTGTGGATCGGCCGCCGATCGCGCGGACGGTTGTTGTATTTATGCACAAGTGCGTCGAGCAGTCACCAAGGTTGCGGGCTGGCAACCGAAGCGCTGGGTCGTGTTCTGGAGTATGTGTTCGACCAGCTCGGCAAGCATCGAGTATTCGCCGTGACCGACGCAGAGAATGAAGCGGCGGCAAGCCTCATGCGGCGTGTCGGCCTTCGACAGGAAGTCCACTACGTCGAGCATGTGTGGTTCAAGGGGGCGTGGGCCAGCGAGTACCTGTTCGCATTACTGCGTCGGGAATGGCAAGCCCGGCGAACCAGGGGCAACTTGGTGCCGACTTAGAACGTGCGGAGTTCGGGGTGCGGAGAGCGGCGTAAGAAAATTCCTCCGCGTGACCAAGAGGGTCATTCCTCTGCCGTCACTGAGTCGACAACTTCACAGATCATGGGCTCGAAGCTCGCGAGGGATGCGGCCGCTTGCATGTGAGGTCTCGCCTTCGGGTTGTCTTTCATTGCGGAAAAATCGGCTTGGCTTCGCCATTGGGCGTAGTTAATCACCTTCGTGCCGTCGATGCTCCGATGGATACTGGCGGAGATAAATCCTGGCAGATGCCGCATCGTCTCTTCCGTCGCGCGAACGAGCAGTTCGGCCAGCTCGATCTGCTTATCCGGACTCACGGTGAAAACGTTCACGAGAGTCATGAGTTTGCGGCCCCTCTCGATGATTGCCATCTGTCTGCTCCTCGAATCAGCCCATTTTCCCGAGCCACGGATTGATCCGCGGAAGATTCTACTCCGACCGACCGCTGCTCTCCAATTCAAGCGGCCGGAGCAGGCAACGACCGACGGGACCGCAGATCTCGAAGCAGAGCCCCGGCGCGCCGGGGTGCGTGCCCAAGCAGAGCTCGGGTACGAGGGGCAAAACTCGAAACGGTTCACGGCAACGCGAATGCGACGAACGCGTCGCCCGCCTTGGTTTCCATCTTACCCGCGCCGCCTGCCGCGATGATGACGTACTGGCGGCCGTTGACCATGTAGGTCGATGGTGTAGCGTAGCCCCCGGCGGGAAGCGAGTGTTCCCAGAGCAGCTCGCCGGTGCTCTTATCGAACGCGTGGATCCGTTCGTCTTTGGCTGCGGCGACGAACACTAAACCGCCGGCGGTGACGATCGTGCCGCCGATCGATTCCGTCCCCGTTTGAGGGATGCCGCGGGCGGTCAGCTCGGGATATTCACCGAGCGGAACACGCCAAGCAAATTCGCCCGTGTTGAGGTTGATGGCGTTCAACAGGCCCCAGGGCGGCTTGATGGCCGGGTAACCTTCGTGATCGCGAAACTGCGGGTAGCCAACATTGCTATAGGGACCGTATCGCTGCTGCTTGCCACGCTTCGCTTCGACCAGCGTGATGATGAACGGCAGATTGTTCGAGTTGACATAGAGCAGGCCTGTGGTTGGATCGAACGAGGCACCGGACCAATTGGCTCCCCCCAACAGTCCGGGAACGGCGATCGTGCCTTTGAAACTCGGCGGCTGAAAGGCCGGGCCGCCGCGGATCTTCCGCAGTTGGGCGAGGGCCGATTCGTGGTTGGCCTTGCCGATGTTCGTCACGTTGGTCTCGTCGAGGAATTGAGCGGCGAACGGCGGAGGCTTCACCGGGATGGGCTGCGTCGGCCAGGCCTGCTCGCCGGGCACATCAGACAGGGGCACGGCTTTCTCTTCGACGGCAAACAGCGGCTTGCCGGTCTCGCGGTCGAACAGGAAGACGTAACCCGTCTTCGTCACTTGGGCGACGGCGTCGACTTTTTTGCCCCCGTGTGTGACGGTGATCAGGTTGGGATACACCGGCAGATCGTGGTCCCACAAGTCGTGATGGAGCGTCTGAAAATGCCACACGCGGGCGCCCGTTCTGGCGTCGAGAGCGATCGTGCAGTTCGCGAAGAGGTTGGTTCCCCGCCGATCTCCGCCATAGAAATCGAAGGCGGCCGAACCGAGTCCGGCGAAGACCAGGCCTCGCTTGATGTCGATGCTGAAACCGCCCCAGGCGTTGACGGCGCCGCGGTCTTTCCACGAGTCGCCTTCCCAAGTTTCGTGACCGACTTCGCCGGGTCCGGGCACGGTGCGAAAACGCCAGACTTCCCGGCCGGTGCGGACATCGAACGCGCGGATGTCACCTGGTGCGGCGAGATCGGGACCTTCGCCGCAAGAAACGCCGACAAAAACCGTGTCCTGCCAAATCGCGGGTGCCGAGGTCGGTCCGTAGGCGAGCGATGCAAACTTCGGGGCAAGTCCCAGGCGCAGATTGAGAATGCCCGAATCGCCAAACTGCGGGTCGAGCCGGCCGGTTTTTGCGTCCAGGGAGAACAGCCGGCCATCCGCGGTGCCGTGGAGAATCCGTCGCTCTCCGTTCGGCTTGCCGTCCGACCAGTAGGCACAGCCCCGGTTGACGCCGCCGGAGGTCGGCGAGTGCGGGAAGGGGTGATCCCGTAGCGGATCAAAATTCCAGAATTCGTGACCGGTCGCCGCATCCAGGGCGACCACGCGCAGGTAACCGGTCGTGACGTACATCACGCCGCCGACCACGATTGGCGTGCACTCGATCGTTTTGCCGGCACGGCCCTTGAGCTCGTTTGTGTGATAGGTCCAAACGGGTTGGAGCCGGGCGACGTTCAGCCGATGAATCTGCGCTAACTCGGAATACCGCATGCAGCCGGGATCGTTGCCTACACGGGGCCAGTCGACGTTGCCGGTGGATTGTGCAAAGCCGTGAGCGGCGAACATCAGCAGGCAGGCGGACACGGAGGCAGCGACGAGCACGCGGGAGCGCATGGCGGTTACTCAAAAAGGCGGGAGAGAAGCGAACAGGGATTGTACAGCCGTCGATGGAGCGACGGAACGTTCCAAGCGCCTTCGCGATGTTCATCGCGACCACGATCGGACGCTGATAGATTGGGAGCGCGATGCAAACGTGCCGGAGTTGAGGATTCGCAAAGAGCATGATCCAAGTTATTCGAGTGCTTGTGGCGATCTGCGTGGCGCCGTTTTTAACCGCCGCCGCATTGGCCGGAGATTCCGCGCCGCGGCCGGCCGGCGAGCTGTTCCGACGCGACAACTTGTACGCGTGGTGCATCGTTCCGTTCGACGCACAGAAACGCGGACCCGAAGGACGGGCCGCGATGCTCGAGCGGCTCGGCTTCAAAGCCTTCGCCTACGATTATCGCGCGGAACACATCCCGACCTTTGACGCCGAAATCGAGGCATTGCACAGGCACCACATTCGCTTGCTCGCCTGGTGGTTCCCCACGGTGCTGAATGACAAAGCGCGGCACATTCTCGCCGTGCTCAAGAGGCACAACGTCCAGACGCAGCTCTGGGTGATGGGAGGGGGCGCACCGACCGCTTCCGCCGAGGAGCAACGTCGGCGCGTCGCGGCGGAAGCGGACCGCATTCGGCCAATTGCAGAGGCGGCGGAGAAAATCGGCTGCCAGGTGGGGCTCTACAATCACGGCGGCTGGTTCGGCGAGCCGGAAAATCAGCTCGCGATCCTCAAGACGCTGCACATGCCGAATGTGGGAATTGTCTACAACCTGCATCACGGCCACGAGCATCTACGCCGATTCCCCGATCTGCTCGCGCAGATGAAGCCGCACCTCTTGGCGCTGTGCCTCAACGGGATGGACCCGGACGGAGAGAAACACGGTCGTCAAATTCTGCCGATCGGCGCCGGCAAACTCGACTTGCAGCTTCTGCACATCATTGGCGACAGCGACTGGCGCGGACCGATCGGCATCCTCAACCACACCGACCTCGATGCCGAGGCGCGGCTGCGAGACAATCTCAAAGGCCTGGATTGGCTCGCCGCTCAGCTCGACGGAAAGCCCGCGGGCACGGCGCCAAAGTTCCGGACGATGAAGACGGACCCAAAACGGACGAAGCCGAAAGCGAGTGAGGCCAAGTAACTCGGCGACCCTTCACAGTGGCGCGCACGACCCGGCAACATAGTCAGACTGGGCAATTCGGGTCGGATACATTTGAAATCGATTGCCCCTGACTGCTATCCCACCGATTCCGGGGTTCCGTTAGACTTCCGGACTTTTTCACGCCTCGGCGAACGTATTCGCAATTTGCTCAAGAGTTTGCATCGCTCACAGGGATGTGACGCGTTGATTGTTCGTTCAACGAACGTGCCAAGGTCTCGCACCGAGCCTGCACCGTGTGGCGTCGTGTTTCATGCCGATGATTTCGGGATGAATGGCGCGGTCACGGCGGGTATTTTGCGCGGCTTTACGCATGGGCTCTTAACCAGCACGGCACTTTTGGCCAATGCTCCCGATGCGGAGGCGGCCATTCGCGAATGGCGGTTGCTCCAAGGGCAGCACGCCGCCGGGCGACTCGCCTCGATGGACGCGCGCACGCAGCTTGGCGAGCCGCGTGAGGCGTTTGAGCTTGGCATTCATTTGAATCTCACGCAGGGGCGACCGCTGACCGGGAGCTATCCGGCTCAATTGCTCGATTCGGCTGGGCGGTTTTGTGGAGTCGGCCGGGTCTTTCGCCACTTGCGGCGGCCGCGGCCGGCGTTCGAGGCGGCGGTGCGGGACGAACTGGCAGCTCAGATTGAGTTTTTGCTCGACCATGGGATGCACCCCACGCACGTCAACGGCCACCAATATATTGAGATGCTTCCCGGCCTGCGGACCTCGTTGCGAACACTCGTCGCCCGATACGGCATCCGCACGGTTCGCGTCGCCCGCGAAAGCGGACTCGTGCGCACAACCTTGCTGAATGGACTGCAGGCGAAGAACTGGTCGCTGGCGCACGTCAAACGCTATTACGCGGGCCGTTTGCTCCGGGATGCCCGGACATGGAATGTCGAATTTCCCGACGCGTTTTTCGGTACCAGCCATGCCGGACGAGTCGACCTGCGACTCGTGCGTCAGTTTCTCGACAGTGGCATCCGACCCCGTGGGGTCCGACCCCGCAGTGGCGGCCGATCCCGACTGATTGAGATCGGCGTGCATCCGGCCCTTGGTCTCACGGCGTTGCAAATGGACCCGGAGGAAGGTTGGGGCGATCCGCTTGCCGCCCACCGACCGAAGGAACTCGAGATGCTGATCGGGCCGGACCTGGTGAATCTGCTTCAATCGCGGGGCGTGACGTTGGGCCGACTGAGAACGCCGTCGGCAACCGTGGTGGCAAAATCGGCATGAACTCGCATCAAGGCGATGGGATGAAGAAGACGAAGGGAAAGGGCTCGGCCGCGCGGCGCCGCGTCCGCTCCCGTCCGGCGTCCCTTGTTCTGCGTGGGCTTGTGTATCGCTACGTGACGCCGACGACGCTTGTCTTCACAGCCATCTTCGTCATCGGTTTGATGCGTTTGTGCACGCTGGGAACTCTCGCGCTCACGGACAACACCGAGGCCCGTTATGCGGGTATCAGTTGGCAAATGTTCCGCTCAGGCGACTGGATCACCCCGCGCGTCTATCTCTCAGGACAACTCGTGCCTTTTTGGGCGAAGCCGCCCCTCTTCTTTTGGTTGACGTCGGTCTCGTTTCAGTTTTGCGGGGCCAGCGAGTGGGCCGCACGGCTGCCGAATTTTCTGATCGCGGCGGCCGTCGTGGGATTGACGATCGCCTTCGGACGTCGCTATTGGGGCTCCCGAGTCGGGGCCATCGCCGGAGTGATTCTCGCGTCCTCGGGATTATTTTTTGTCCTGGCGGGCTCGTGCATTCTCGATATGTCGCTCGCGGGCAGCATTTGCCTGGCGTTGATGTCGTTTGCCTTGTTCGCCGACAGCTATGGTTTGCCGAGCCGAGGGGTTGACCCCCTCGGTCCGAGCACACGCCCCGCGCGGAACGGTGGAAACACGCTCATCGCGTCGCCCGGCTCCGAGATCGGTTTCGAAGCAGTAGATCCTGCGCGCGCCAGACCGGGGGGATCAACCCCCGGGCTCGGCGGAACCCAATTCAAATGGTGGGGGCGGGCCTTCTTCCTTTCACTGGCCTTTGGCTGCCTCGCGAAAGGTCCGATCGCAGTCGTTCTCGTCGGTCTCACCGTGGGAGCATGGGTTGCCGCCAACCGTCAGTGGCGTCTCGTGCGCAATCTGCCTTGGGTCTCCGGCGCGTTGATCCTCGCGGCCGTGGCTCTTCCCTGGTATTTGGCGGCGGAGCGGGCAACCCCCGGCTTTCTGCATTATTTTCTGCTCAACGAACATCTGCTGCGCTACATCCGCTCCGAATACGGAGACCTCTACGGCGCGGGCGCACACAGCCGTACGGTGCGAGTTGGCTGATGTTGTTGGTGACATTTCTGCCGTGGTCGCCGGTCTTCTTTACGTATGCGTTCAATCGCTGGCGAAACCATAAGATGGCACCGAGCGTGCTGCGTGATCCCTGGCTGATGTTTGTCCTGATCTGGGGGCTGACGGCGGCGGTGTTCTTTACGATGTGTCGGCAAATCCTGGTGACTTATTTGTTGCCTGGGTTTCCCGGTTTGGCGCTCGCGGCAGCCGTGCTGCTCAACCGCTGGCTCGATTCGAACGAGATCGGCTCGCTGTTACGAGGACTTCGCGCGACGTGCCTGAGTTTGAGCGCGCTGGTCGTCGCGGCGTTGTCGACGGCACTGGTGTTCGGCGTCGCGCCCGCCACGATCGCCGGCACTCTCGTTGTCGCGGTCGCCTTCGCGGCCATGTTCTGGTACGGACACTCGCGTAAGGACGCGATGCTCTTGATTGCCGCAACGGGGCAGGGGACTGCGCTCTTGATTTCGATCGTGATCTTTTCGGCCGCCCCTTGGGTTGCGGAGGCGTTTTCGACGAAGTCGATCCTCACCGCCGTCGCCCAGTTGCCTGATCACCACCAATCGCCCGTCTTCCTGCCCTTCGGCGACGACTATTCGGCCGAGTTCTATCAGGAAGCCTGGCTATGCCGACCGCTGGAGCGCGATCGGCACAGAGGACTCAAGCTGCTCGTCGACAAGCTGCACGCCTCGGACGACGAGGTCTTTGTGTTCCGCCGCAAGGATTGGCAGGAGCTCGAGGGGTCGATCCGCGAGACGCTGACCCCAATCACAGAGACGACCCATTGGGTCGCCTGCCGCGTCATGAAAGCGGAAAATCCCGGCATTTGGCAAGCCAATCGCGGCCGACAAGCGCGCTGTAGCCGAATCAGTGCGAGCGGGTTTGCAAAAAAGGTCGGCCGGCACAAAAACTCGCCGGAGCGACAAACGCCCTACGTCGCACAGAGCTGCGCTTTGCTCGACTCAATTCGGGCCAGCATCGTCAGCAGCTTTTTCCGCATGTCGGCAGGCTCGAAGGGTTTGATCAAATAATCGGTGACTCCCGACTCGATGGCCGCGACCACGTCGCCGCGCTCGTTCGCCGCAGTGAGCATGATGATGTGAACTTTCGAGTCACGCTTGCGGAGTTCCTTAACAAACGTCAAACCGTCCATCACCGGCATGCGCCAGTCCGTGATGACCGCGCGACAATGAAACGTCTCAAAGCGCGCGAGTCCCTTTTCCCCGTTCTCCGCTTCGACGATCTCCTCTTCCCGAACTCCGACCGCAATCAGGTTGCGTTTCAGGATCACGCGAGTCATTGCGGAGTCGTCGACAATTAACACATTCATGGCAGGATTCCGGGTATTGGTGGACCGTCATCAATTCTACGCCACGCCTGGATAGGGGTTTTTTACTACTGCGGACAGCCAGAATCGCTTCATGCACCTGGAAAATTCGCTAGAACCCTTACGTTGAACTGTCGTGCCAATTGCCGAAATTCGTTCGGCAAACGCGCCAACAGGCCCCGCTCGCGACCGACCGCGGCGATTTGATCTAGCGACTTCTCAGTCGTAGGGCGACGTGATTGTTCGCTCTTTAACGCTTAATGCGAATCCCGGGACATTCCCCGGCACGATTGCCCGGTTTGCCATAACGCAAAGCGGAACTACGGTTGAGGCGCATGTGACATCACGTGCAATCGCCCTACCGGAGTTCCCGCCCTATGACGGATCTGGCTCAAATCGAATCGCCCGTTCACCAACTCGAGACTCAGCTCCTCCCGGAGCGCGTGCAAGCCCTGTATCGGGAGATGGAGGCACGCCTGTATCGGCAAACCGACCGGATGTTTGCCGGCCTGCTGATCTTTCAATGGCTCGCGGGAATCGCGTTTGCCAAATGGATTTCGCCGCTGACGTGGGTGGGAGCGCAGAGTCAAACGCACGTTCACCTCTGGGCCGCCATTTTTCTCGGCGGCACGATCATCGCCTTCCCGCTGTGGCTTGTTGCGAACCATTCGGGATCGGTCTTCACGCGGCACGTGATCGCCATCGCTCAGATGCTCATTTCGGCTCTCTGGATCCACCTGTTGGGCGGCCGTCTCGAGACGCACTTTCACATCTTCGGTTCGCTGGCCTTCTTGAGCTTTTATCGCGATTGGCGCGTGCTGCTGACGGCGTCGATCGTCGTTGCGGCCGACCATTTTCTGCGCGGCCTGTATTGGCCCTTGTCGATCTACGGAATTGCCGCCGGCGCCGAGTGGCGCTGGCTCGAACATGCGGTCTGGGTGGTGTTCACCGATATCTTCCTCGTCTATTCGTGCCTCACCGGCAAGAAGGAGATGCGAGCGATTGCCGAGCGGCAGGCGAAGCTCGAGGCCACCAACGAATTGGTCGAACACACTGTCCAGGTGAGAACGGCCGAGCTGGAGGTCGCCAAAGAGTCCGCTGAGACGGCCAACCGGACCAAGAGTGAGTTCCTCGCAAACATGAGTCACGAGATTCGCACTCCGATGAACGGCATTCTCGGCATGACGGAGCTCCTTTTGGAAACGGAGTTGACCACCGAACAACGAGAATCGGCCGAACTCGTCAAGTCGTCGACCGAATCGCTGATGCGCGTGATCAACGACATTCTCGACTATTCGAAGATCGAAGCGGGCAAATTCGATCTCGATCCGATCGAGTTCAGCGTGCGCAATCTGATCGAAGACACTCTGCGGGTGCTGGCGATTCGGGCCCATCAAAAGGGACTCGAACTGACCTGCGATATTTCGGCCGACGTGCCAAAGCAGATCGTGGGTGATCCCGGCCGCTTGCGGCAAGTCCTCACGAATCTGCTGGGCAATGCGCTCAAGTTCACGGAACGCGGGGAGATCGTCGTTTACGCGCGAGTCGCGGGGCCTGTCGCGAACGGGCACGATCTGGAATTTGCCGTTACGGACACCGGCATCGGCGTTCCCAAGGAAAAGCAACGAGTGATTTTCGAGCCGTTTGCCCAAGTCGACGGATCGACGACACGCCGCTACGGCGGCACCGGTCTGGGGCTGACGATCTCGTCGCGGATTGTGGCCCTCATGGGGGGCACGATCTCCGTCGACAGTGAAGTCGGGAAGGGCAGCACGTTCCGTTTCAATGGCCATTTCGGCAAGACAACGGGGGACGCCATGGAGAGTACGCAACGCAAGTCGGCCAATCTCCGCGGACTTTCGGTTCTCGTCGTGGACGACAATGCGACGAACCGCCGGGTGCTGGCGGGACTGCTCCGCGTGTGGGGCGCGCGGCCCACGGCCGTCGACAGCGGGCCGGCCGCCCTCGCCGAGGTCCAACGCGCGGTCCAAGCCGGCGAGTCATATCCGCTGCTTCTCGTCGACGCGATGATGCCCGACATGGACGGCTTCTCGCTCATCGAGCGGCTGCGAAACGATTCGTCGATAGGGACGTGCACGATCATGATGTTGACATCGGCCGACCGTCAGGCCGACGCGGCCCGTTGCCGGCGACTGGGCCTGTCTGGCTATCTCGTCAAACCCGTGAAGGCCGACGAGCTGCAAATTGCCATATTGGCGGCGCTCGGCGACACGGCGCTGGGCAAGCGGACGGCGCGACCAGCAGAGGCTTCTCCTCCGAGACCCGCGGCTGACAAGTCGGAAGGTTTGCGCATCCTCTTGGCAGAAGATAATCCCGTCAACCAGCGGGTGGCTTTGCACATGC
Source organism: uncultured Planctomycetaceae bacterium (assembly GCA_963752185.1). Taxonomy (GTDB): domain Bacteria; phylum Planctomycetota; class Planctomycetia; order Planctomycetales; family Planctomycetaceae; genus DASPSM01. Next base: position 1,745,377 of record CAVVXK010000002.1, read on the forward strand.
TCGCCAAACAGGGCCATTCGGTGCTCGCCGTCGTCAACGGCCGCGAGGTCCTCGACGCGATCGCCAGGGAAAACTTCGATCTGGTGCTGATGGATGTGCAGATGCCCGAAATGGACGGCATCGAGGCGACGCGCGCGATCCGCACCCAGGAAGAGCGGGCCGACCGCCACGTGCGAATCGTCGCCATGACGGCCCACGCAATGAAGGGGGATCGCGAACGCTGTCTCGATTCCGGAATGGACGACTATCTCTCCAAACCGGTGCAAAAGGCCGAATTGATCCGCGTGCTCGACTCGGCGAAAGCGATCAAGCGCGACGCCGTCGCTTCCGCGACTGCTCCCGGCCGCGACGAGCCCGTCTTCGACGGCGCACTCGCGCTCGAACGGGTTGACGGCGAACGGGAATTTCTCGAGGAGATCGTCCGCTTGTTCCTCGCCGATGTGCCGGGCCGGCTGGCCGAAATCGAAGAGGCCCTGGCGCACCAAGACGCCAAGAAGCTGGCGAATGCGGCCCATGCGCTCAAAGGGGCGACCGGTTGCCTGGGCGGCCTCCGCGCGTCAGCGGCCGCTTTGCGGTTGGAATCGATCGCCACCAAAGGCGAGCTGCCGTCTGCCGGAGGAGCCGTCGCTCTGCTCAAGCAGGATCTGGCCGAGCTGACTTCGGCGATTTCCAAGTTCGTGTCTGAGGAATCGAAAACGGTTCCTTCGGCGAACGCCTGAGCGCGTCTCTGCGGGGAACGCACGGGAAGTTGCGGGGCGGGGTCGATCAGCCTGCTGGCCAACGTCCAACCATCCGCTTGCGGGTCGCCGGAAACTGCGATACCCTCGACGATCCGCCCGGCGCGATGACTTTCGGCCCCTTCGGCCGGCTCGATTTCACTAACTCTCCCGCTTCCTCATGGATGAATCGTTGTCCGATCGAAATCGCATCGTCATCACGGGGATCGGACTGGCGGCCCCGAATGGCAACAATTTGGCCGAGTTCCGCCAAAGCCTGCTTGCCGGACGCTCCGGGGTCACGCACTTCGAAACCCGCTATATGGGGCAGGTTCTCGCCGGCATCTGCCGTTGCGATGTGCTGCGCTATCAGAAGAAGAAGGACCTGCGACGCGGCACGCGCGCGGGGTCTCTCGCGATCTATTGCGCAAACGAGGCCGTGCAGGATTCTCGCCTGGATTGGAATCAATTGCCGAAGGAGCGGGTCGGCGTCGTCATCGGCATCACCGAGCACGGCAACGTCGAGACCGAAAACGAGATTCACGAAATCTCGCGCTTCAATTACGACACCAACGTCTGGTCGCACCATCACAATCCGCGGACCGTCGCCAATAACCCTGCCGGCGAGGTCACGATCGGTCTGGGGATCACCGGTCCGCATTTGACCGTCGGAGCCGCCTGTGCGGCGGGCAACGCCGGCCTGATACACGGCATCCAACTGCTGCGTTTGGGCGAAATCGACCTGGCAATTGCCGGCGGCGTTTCGGAGAGCATCCATACCTTCGGCATCTTCGCGAGCTTCAAGGCGGAAGGGGCCCTCGCCCATCACTCCGATCCGACGCAGGCGAGTCGCCCTTTCGATAAGGACCGCAATGGAATTGTCGTGGCCGAGGGGGGCGGTCTTTGCACCTTGGAGCGGCTTCCCGACGCGCTGGCGCGGGGTGCGAAGATCTACGGCGAGATCGTCGGCTATGCCATGAACTCCGATGCCGGTGATTTCGTACTTCCCGACCGCCGTAGGCAGGCCGAGTGCATGTTGCTGGCTCTCTCCCGGGCGGGGCTCAAACCCGGCGACATTAATATCGTCAGCAGCCACGCCACGGCCACCCGGCAGGGAGACATTGAGGAAGTGGGCGCTTTGCGTGAAGTGTTCGGCGCATGTCCTGACGTGGCAATCAATAACACGAAGAGCTTTATCGGCCACGCCATGGGAGCCGCAGGGGCGCTGGAGCTGTTCGGCAATCTCCCATCGTTTGACGATGGAATCGCACACGCTACAATCAACCTCCAAACAGTCGACCCCGAGTGCGACTTGCCTCAGATTGTCGCCAACGAACCGCGCGAATTGGGGCAGGTCAGATATATCTTGAACAACTCGTTTGGCATGTTGGGGATCAACTCGGTCGTCATCGTGAGGAAATGCTGAGGATGAATTCGGATATTCGAAATGTGGTTCTCGGCATCCTCGAACGCATTGCGCCCGATGAAGATTTGAGTTCGCTCAAGGACGATGTCCCGTTCCGCGAACAGATGGAACTGGACAGCATGGACTTCCTCGACATTGTGATGGAACTCCGCAAACAGTACCGCGTGCAAATCCCCGAAGACGATTACCCCCGCCTCACGACGATGGCCAGCACCGTCGATTACTTGTCGCCCCGGCTCAAGGGTGCGCAGGCGTCGGCGTAAACGCGGGGCACGTCGGGATCGGGTTCTGCCGTGGCTTACGACGCGGTTATCATCGGCGCCGGAATGTCGGGTCTGGCCGCTGGTATTCGCCTGGCGTATTACCAGAAATCGGTCTGCATCCTCGAGCGGCACACGACGATTGGCGGGCTGAACTCGTTTTATCGGCTCCGCGGTCGCAACTACGACGTCGGCCTGCACGCTTTCACCAACTACGCGAAACCGGGCACCAAGACCGGCCCGCTCAGCAAAGTCTTGCGACAACTGCGACTGCGCTGGGAGGACCTGGACCTCGCTCCCCAAAACTACTCCACGGTCGTCTTTCCCGGTTGCTCGCTTCGCTTTGCCAACGATATTGAAGACTTGACCGCGCAAATCAAGGATCAGTTCCCCGGCGAGATCGATGGTTTCCGCAAGTTGCGGGTGCGAGTCGAAGAACACGAAGTCACCGGGCTGGCGATGAGCGGCTTGTCGGCCCGTGCGATTCTTAATGAGCATCTCCACGATCCGCTCTTGATTGAGATGCTGCTCTGCCCGCTGCTCTTCTACGGAAGCGCATCGCCGAACGATATGGACTTCAACCAGTTCGTGATCATGTTCAAGAGCATCTTCCAGGAGGGGTTCGGCCGGCCGTTTGAAGGCATCCGTCGCCTCCTCAAGATCCTCGTGCGTCGATTCAAGGAGCTGGGGGGCGAATTGCGGCTGCGTGCCGGCGTGCAATCGATCATCCACCGGGGTAACCGAGCCGTCGCCGTCGTCCTCGATGACGGTCAGACGATCGAAGCGCACGACGTCGTCTCGTCCGCAGGCGCTCTCGAGACGCTGCAACTCTGCGGACTCAAGGACGAAAGGCCGGCGGGAATCCAACCCGGCAACATCACTTACGCGGAGACGATTTACTCGCTCGACCGGTCGCCGTCCGAGTTGGGTCATGACGAAACGATCGTCTTCTACAACGACTCGGACCGTTTCACGTACGAAATGCCGACCGAGCCGCTCGATTTACACAGCGGCATTATCTGCTCGCCAAACAACTTTGAGTACGGGCGATTCCTGGAAGAGAATCGGATCCGGATTACGGCGCTGGCCAATCCCGCGTTTTGGCTGGGCCTGTCGGATCAGGAATACCAGCAACAAAAGTCGATCTGGGCCGATCGGCTCGTCGAATCGGCCCTGCGATTCATGCCCGATTTTCGCAAGGCGATCGTTGATTCGGACATGTTTACGCCACGCACCATCAAGAAATTCACGGGGCACCTCAACGGGTGTGTCTACGGTTCCGCCGACAAGGTCGCCTCGGGCCGCACGCATCTCGAGAATGTCTTTCTGTGCGGCAACGACCAGGGCTTGCTCGGCATCGTCGGCACGCTGATGTCGGGCATTTCGATCGCCAATGCCTACTTGTTGAAATAGGAGTCCGACTTCCGCCCTATTGCGCGCTCTGCCACGCTTTCACGGCATCGATCGGGTGGATCAACATCACCACGTTCAGCAGCAAGTTGTCGCGAATCCAGAACAAAAGCAGCAGCTCAAGCACGACCAACAAGACAATCGACCGCCAAAGACCCAGGTAGCGGGCGAGCAGGAAACCGACGAGACACGACAGCACGTCGCCAAACGAGTTGCCGACCGAGTCGCCGTAGTAATCGAGCGAGATCGTCGCCGCCCGATAGCGATCGATCACGAATTGCGTGTTCTCAACGATCTCCCACACGACTTCAATCGCAGTCGCCACGACGAGCCGCCACCCGAATGCGAGTGATGGCAGCAGCCAGGTGCAGAGCCCGAAGAAGAGAATACCGTGCGACACATGGCTGAATGAATACGGATCGAGCAGATGCTGCGAGTTGTGCATGCTGCGTGTGTCACTGACCCATAGACTCGGTTGGCCGCACTTGCACCACCAACGATGCCCTTCGAGCCGCAGCGCTGTGACGTGCACCGCCAAAATCGCGGCCAACGTCAGCCACATGGGCGGCGTTAATCCGAGCCGCCATGAGCGAACGCTGAGACGCAACGTCTCCTTATTATTCGGCGAGTTGAATTTCGACGGAGCCGGCATAATTGGATTTCTTCAACGCAAAGCCTCTGCTTGCGTTTTTAACGATTCAACTTGCCGGGGAACGGCCGATACATAAGAATGAGTGCATATGAAATCCCCGAACGCGGCGACCAGCTTGGGCGCCGGCCCTACCTTGACCCTCCTCGGCGAACCGTCGCGGTATTGCGACGGGCTATCGCGCCGCTCGTTTTTGAAGATCGGCGGCCTTTCGGTCGGTGGGCTGAGCCTGACCGGATTGTCGAAGGCCGAAGAGCGGGCCGGCATTCGATCATCGAACAAATCGGTGATCATGGTCTACCTGGCCGGCGGATTGTCGCACCAGGATACGTTTGACCTTAAGCCCCAGGCGCCGGTCGGCATCCGCGGCGAATTCAAGCCGATTAATACGTCGATCCCGGGCGTGCAGATCAGCGAACATTTACCGCAGCTTGCCCGAACGGCCGATCGGATGGCGATTATCCGCTCGGTTGTCGGCCAGCGCGACGAGCACAGCAGTTTTCAGAGCCTCACCGGCCACTTGATGAATGAGACGATCCGGCAAGGGTACCCGAGTTTTGGTTCGGTTATCGCCAAAATGGTCGGACCGGTCGACCCGGTCACGCCGGCGTTTGTCGACTTATTCCCTACCATGCAGCATCGGCCCTATAACAGTCCGGGCCCCGGCTCGCTCGGTCCGCGTTACGCCCAGGTGAAGGCGGACGGCGAACAGCTCGCCAGTATGAAGCTCCGTTATGTCAGCTCCTCGCAGCTTTCGGATCGCCGCCGCCTGCTCGGAGCACTCGACGGTATTCGCCGCGGGCTGGATTCGACGGCCTCGAATGGCTTGGACGCCGATTACCAAAAAGCGTTTAACGTCCTCTCGTCGAGCAAATTGGTCACGGCTCTCGATTTGGAGAAAGAGCCCAAAGCGGTCCGCGACCGCTACGGCCGAGGCTCGGCCACGCATCTGGGCGACGGCGCCCCGATGTGGAACGACCAGCTTCTGGCCGCACGGCGCCTCGTCGAGGCGGGTGTCCGCTGCGTCACAGTCGCCTACGGCTTCTGGGATACGCACGGCAACAATTTCGGCTGGCTCCGCGAACGGCTGCCCCTCTTCGACCAGGGCATTTCCGCACTGATCCAAGACTTGCACGCCCGCGGGCTCGACCAAGACGTAACTGTGGTCGTTTGGGGCGAGTTCGGGCGGACGCCCAAGATCAATAAGGACGCGGGCCGCGATCATTGGGCTCGGGTCAATTCGGCATTGGTCGCCGGCGGCGGGATGCGAATGGGCCAGGTCATCGGCGCGACCGACAAGCTGGCCGACTCGGCCATCGATCGCCCGGTCCAGTATCGGGACGTCCTGGCGACCGTTTATTCGGCGATGGGGATCGACCCTACCGGCGGCGTAACGGACATTTCCGGCCGGCGGTTACCCGTGCTTAGCCCCGAAGCCGCGCCGATCCGGGAACTCGCTTAACCTCATCTTAACCCGAAATCTCTTTGCGATTTACGCCCTCCCTGCTACACTTCCTCGCCCATTAGCCCTAGAATCGTAAGATCAGTCGGCCGGGACCGCGCTTTCCTGCCGGATCCGCCACTCTTAGTTCCAGGTATGGAACCCCATGCGACGTAACGACATCCGAAATATTGCCATCATCGCCCACGTTGACCACGGCAAGACGACCCTGGTCGATGCCCTCTTGCGCCAAAGCGGCCAATTCCGCGAATCGCAGCTCAGCGGCGATTGCATTCTCGACTCCAACGACCTCGAGCGCGAACGCGGAATCACGATTCTCGCCAAGAACATCGCCCTCGTATACAAGGGCGTGAAGGTCAACATTATCGACACGCCGGGCCACGCCGACTTCGGCGGCGAGGTCGAACGCGTACTCTCGATGGCCGACGGTGCCCTGATCCTGGTGGACGCGTTTGAAGGCCCGCGGCCGCAGACCCGCTACGTCGTCAAAAAGGCCCTGGAATGCGGTCTCCAGCCCATCGTCGTGATCAACAAGGTCGACCGGCCGGATAGCCGGCCCGGCGAAGTCCTTTCCGAAATGTTCGACCTGTTTGTCGAGTTGGGCGCCGAAGAGATCGCCCTCGATTTCCCCTACATGTACGCCAGCGGCCGGGAAGGCTATGCCTCAAGCGATCCTTCGCGTCGTTCCGGCTCGATCGAGCCGCTGCTGGACCTCGTGCTGCAGAAAATTCCCGGCCCGGACGTCGAGCCCGAAGCCCCCCTGCAGATGATGGTCACTTCGCTCGAATGGTCGGAATACGTCGGCCGCGTGGCAATTGGCCGGATTCAGAGCGGCACGGTTCGCAAGAACCAAAAAGTCGTCTTGATCCGTGAGGACGGCCGGCACGAGTCGAGTGATATTGCAGCCATCGAATTGTTCGACAAACTGGGACGCAACGAAGTCCCATCCGCCGACGCCGGCGACATCGTGGCCCTCGTCGGTTTGCCTGACCCGGAAATCGGCGACACGGTCGCCTGTCCCGATAAACCGTCAGCCCTCAAGCGAATCAGCGTCGACGAGCCGACGCTCTCGATGGTCTTCACCATCAACAATTCGCCCCTGGCCGGCAAGGACGGGAAGTATGTCACCAGCCGGCACTTGCGGACTCGCCTCTTCCGCGAGCTGGAATCGAACGTCGCTCTGCAAGTTGACGAGACGGGCGAAAAAGACTCGTTCACCGTCTCGGGTCGCGGCATTTTGCACCTGTCGATTTTGATCGAGACGATGCGCCGCGAAGGCTACGAAGTGTCGGTCGGCAAGCCGCAGGTCATCAAAAAGAAGATCGACGGCCATTGGCACGAGCCATTTGAAATCCTCGTGGTCGACGTGCCCTCGGCCGACGTCGGCCGGGTGATGGAACAGGTCGGCGCCCGACGCGGGCAAATCCTGGAAATGGTCGCCAACGAGACGGGGATGTCGCATCTGGAATTCTCCATTCCGGCTCGTGGACTGATCGGCCTGCGAACACGGCTGCTGAACGCAACTCGCGGCCAGGCGGTAATTCATCATCGCTACGAGTCCTACAAGCCGATTCAGGGAGACGTGCCTCGGCGGGCCAACGGAGTGCTCATTTCGCAAGAGGCGGGCAAAGTGGTCGCGTTTGCCATGGGCAAGCTTCAGGAGCGGGCTGAGATGTTCGTCGCTCCGGGCGACGATGTTTACGAAGGGATGATCGTCGGCGAGAACGCGCGGGACGACGACATGGTCGTCAACCCCGTCCGCGAAAAGAAGCTGACCAACATGCGCGCCTCCGGTTCGGACGACAACATCCTTTTGAAGCCCCCGCGCGAAATCACGCTCGAGGTCGCTCTCGAATACATCGAGGACGACGAGTACGTCGAAGTCACGCCCAAGATCGTCCGCCTTCGGAAAATCGGCCTGACCGAGGCTGACCGCAAACGGAAGTTTCGCGGTAAGTAAAGTCGGCGGTCGTCCATGACGCGCGTCGTGCTGCTCGGCGCCAGCAACCTGGCCATCGGCTTCCCGCTGATCGTGCGACAGTTGTGCGCCGGTTTGCCGCGACCGCTCGAAATCTATGCGGCTTGCGGACACGGACGCTCGTTCTGCAGATGGAGCCGCGTGCTGTTTCGCGCGTTGCCCGGAATCGACCGCTGCGCGCTCTGGTCCGATCTCGACCGCACGGCCAACGGAAGCTCGCCGACGACTTTGGCCCTGGTGACCGACATCGGGAACGATTTGATCTACGGCTCGGCTCCGGAGGTGATCGCCCGGCGGATCGAAAGCTGTCTCACGGAACTGTCGCGACACCGGGCCGAACTCGTGATGACGCGTTTGCCGCTGGCGAGCATCGAGCGCCTGTCGGCCCTGCGGTACCACGCCACGAAGGCCATCTTCTTTCCCCGAACGGGCGGCCGATGGCCCGAGATGCTCGAGCGGGCTCGAGAGCTGGATCAGACGCTCCGCGAGATGGGAGCCCGTTACTCCGCGCGCCTCGTCGAGCAGCCGCTGAAATGGTACGGCTTTGATCCGATCCATATCCGCCGCGCCGATCGCGCGATTGCGTGGCAGACGATCTTCTCCGCCTGGCCTTCGTTTGGAACGACAAACAGCGGCAATCGCCTCGCGCTCGCCGACGTCGCCCGCTTGCGATTGGCCGCGCCGGCGGAACGCCGTCTTTTCGGCCAGCAACAACTGCGACCGCAGCCGGCCCTCGCGCTGGGTGATGTGCCGATTCGTTTGTATTGAAAGGGAGGACGAGGCTCCTGCCGAGCCGCACTCAACGCAACGCTTGCTTAAGCGGCTCGGCAGGAGCCTCGCCCTCCCGTCGGACCGAATGCTTCGACGACCTACGCCTTCCAAGTCCAGTTGCGAATCTCGGGCATGTCCTCTCCGTATTTGCGGATGTACTGACCGTGCTCGATCAGCTTGTCGCGGCAGGCCTGCATCACGTAAGCCGCTTTGCCCCCCAGTTGCGGCAGACGCTCAATCGCGTCCATCGCCAGATGGAAGCGATCCATTTCGTTGAGCACCGTCATGTCGAAGGGCGTCGTGATCGTCCCCTCCTCCTTGTAGCCGCGCACGTGCATGTTGTCGTGATTCGCCCGCCGATAGGTCAGGCGGTGAATCAGCCACGGATAACCGTGATAGGCGAAGATGACGGGCTTATCGCGGGTGAAGAGCATGTCGAACTCTTTGTCGTTCAGTCCATGCGGATGCTCCGTGGTAGGCTGCAAGCGCATCAAGTCGACGACGTTGATCATCCGAATTTTGAGATCCGGAACCGCCTTTCGCAGGATGCTGATCGCAGCCAGTGTTTCGAGGGTCGGCACGTCTCCGGCGGCGGCCATGATCAAATCGGGATCGCCGCCCGCGTCGTTGCTGGCCCACTCCCACATGCCGATGCCCGCCGTGCAGTGTTTGATTGCCTGCTCCATGTTGAGCCACTGCGGGGCAGGGTGCTTTCCCGCGACGACGACATTCACGTAGTGCCGGCTGCGCAGGCAGTGGTCCATCACGGAAAGCAAACAATTCGCGTCGGGCGGCAGATAAACGCGAATGACCTCGGCCTTCTTGTTCATCACATGGTCGATGAAGCCCGGATCCTGATGAGTGAAGCCGTTGTGGTCCTGCCTCCAGACGTGCGACGACAGCAAAATATTGAGCGAAGCGATCGGCCGCCGCCACGGAATTCCGCGGGTGACTTTGAGCCACTTGGCATGCTGGTTGAACATCGAATCGATGATGTGGATGAAGGCTTCGTAGCAATTGAAGAGCCCGTGGCGGCCCGTCAGCAGATAACCCTCCAGCCAGCCCTCGCACTGGTGTTCGCTCAACACTTCCATGAGCCTGCCCGACGCGGCCAAATGGTCATCCGAGTCGATGATCCGGGCTACCCATTGTTTGTTGGTGGCATCGAGCACGGCCGTCAGTCGGTTCGACGCCGTTTCGTCGGGCCCGAAAATGCGGAAGTTGCACTGGTCTTCGTTGGCTTTGATCGCGTCCCGCAGAAACTTGCCGAGCACTGATGTGTCTTCGGCCGCGACGGATCCCGGTGAGGGCACATTCACTGCATAATCGGCAAACGCCGGCAAACGCAGCTCGCGCAGCAGGATGCCCCCGTTCGCGTGCTTATTGGCGCCCATGCGTCGCTCTGCCTTGGGAGCAAGCGCGGCCAACTCGGCGATCAACCGCCCCTTCGCGTCGAACAGCTCTTGCGGTTTGTAACTTTGCATCCAGCTTTCGAGGATCCGCAGATGTTCCGGATTTTGGGCGGGCGCCGAAAGCGGGACTTGGTGTGAGCGATAAGTCCCCTCGATCTTCTGGCCGTCGACCACTTTCGGTCCGGTCCAACCTTTGGGCGTGTTGAGCACAATCATCGGCCAGCGCGGCCGCGCAGCCTGTCGTCCCTGCCGCGCCTCGCTTTGGATGCGCTTGATATCGCCGACGACTTTGTCGAGCGTTTCGGCCATCACCTGGTGCATGCGGGGCGGATCATCGCCTTCGACGAAATATGGAAGATAGCCGTATCCGTTGAGGAGCTGCTCCAGCTCCTCGCGGGGGATGCGGGCAAGAATGGTCGGATTGGCGATCTTGTAGCCGTTGAGATGCAGGATCGGCAGCACCGCTCCGTCCTTGGCCGGATTGAGGAACTTGTTGCCGTGCCATCCGGTCGCCAACGGCCCCGTTTCGGCCTCGCCGTCGCCGATTACGCACGCGACGAGCAGATGTGGATTGTCGAACGCCGCGCCGAAAGCATGGCTCAGGCTGTAGCCCAGCTCGCCCCCTTCGTGAATCGAACCGGGCGTTTCCGGTGCGACGTGACTGGGAATTCCGCCCGGAAACGAGAACTGCGTGAAGAGCCTTTTGAGACCCGCCTCATCCTGCGTGATGTGCGGATAAAACTCACTGTACGTCCCCTCGAGGTACGTGTTGCCGACAAGCGCCGGCCCACCGTGTCCCGGGCCGGCAATGTAGATCATGTCGAGATCGTACTGATTGATGAGCCGGTTGAGGTGGACGTAGACGAAGTTCTGCCCGGGCGTCGTCCCCCAGTGTCCCAAGAGCCGCGGTTTGACGTGCTCGAGCCGCAGCGGTTCGCGGAGTAGGGGGTTATCGTGCAGATAAATCTGACCCACGGAGACGTAGTTGGCCGCCCGCCAGTACGCATCCATTTTGCGCAAGAGATCCTGCGAGAGAGACTCCGCCATGATCGCCTCCTTGGGTGACGCCCGTAATCGCAATGTTCAACGATGAATTAAACATGTCACAGCTTGCATGCAAGTCTGCAGCGTAGCAAGCTTCATCGTTCCTTCTCATTTCTGCAGATAGCTGAACAAATCCCGCAGATCCTCTGGCTTGAGCGGATCGAGAAGCCGTTCGGGCATCAAGGACTGTGGCGACTCTTTGATTTCCTCAATCTCGCTGCGAGGAATCGAAGTCCGCTCGTTCTTCGGCCCGACAAGTGTGATGCTCGACGGCGTTTGATCGACGATCAATCCGGAGACCACGCGCCCGCTGTTGGTCATCACCACGTAGGCCAGGTATTCCTTGCGGATTTGTACGCTCGGGTCGACGATGCTGACGAGCAGGTAATCGCGGTCTTTGCGATTGGCGGAGGTGAGGTCGGGGCCGATGTGATTCCCCTCGCCAAACAGCGTGTGGCAGGTTGCGCAATTCTTTTTGAACAGGTCGTGACCGCGATCCGCTCGACCCGATGCGGCTCGCAAGTCGTTGGAAATGCGGCGAATGTCGGCCAGCTTTTCCTCCGGCGTGCCGGCCCGAATATTTCCCCAGCGTCTGCGAATCCGCCCGTCAAGATCGGGATCGTTGTAGAGGGCCACGCGGCGCAGTTCGTCGGGTTGAATGTCGGCCGCGGGAATTTCGCCTCGATCGATGCCGTCCAACAGCACGCGGGTCCATTCCGCACGGCCGACCAACAGCCTTCGCGCGGCTGTCCGCATCGACGCATTCATTCTGGGATAGATCGAAACGACGACCTGCGCAATCTGCGGCTGGTCGAATCGACTGAGGGCAGCCAGCGCCGCCGTCCGCAGCGTTTCATCGTCTGCCCTTTGTGTGATCCCGAGGACCGGGGGGACGCAATCGGCCTCACCGATGTCTGTCAAAATACGCAATAGGGCAATGCGGGATGGAATCGACAGCGATTCGTCAGTGACAAGTTGCACGATCCGCCGGTACGCGTCGCGGCTGCCCATACGACACGCGACGCGCAGAATCAGCGGATCGGTTGTTTGCTCACTCCAAATTGTCGCGAGGACCAGTCGCAACTCGGGCGGAACATTCGCCAAATTGCCGCGTCCGAGCGTTTGCCGAGTTTCGGCGGAGGCAAATTGCGAATAACTCGTGCCTAACGGAAGCCCTTGGGCCGCTCGCGCGCCAATCATCTGCAGGCCTTCGTCCAATTCCGACAACAGACGCCTCGCTTCTGCTTTGGAGGGCGCGGACTCAAAGATTTGAGCGGCAGCCGTAAAGCCAGCCGACGTTCCCTCCGCAGCGAAGCGTTTCAACAAACGCCCCATGATCACGTCACGAACGAGTGCCTTGCCCCACCCCGATCTCGAGGCGAATGTACCGACCGTGAAGGATCGATCGACCGTTGCATGCTTCTCCACGGCCCACCAGACGAGGAGCGGGATCGAACGGTCGTTGATGCTCACAGGATTCTCGGCAATCGTGGCTGCGATCCGCAGACCGCACAGCGCCGGGAACCGTTGGCGCTCGAGGCCAGTTGTGCCAAAACGACCGGGCTCGGATCGGTGGCTCCGATTCTTTTCAGTTTCTCTTCGATCGAGGCCGAGACGTTGCGATCTTCCCCAAGAAAACGGATCGTCCACTTGCGAATGGCTTCCCGAGGATCATTCAAGAGTTTCTCGGCAAGTCGCTCGAAACCGCCGCTCGCGCGGAGTGCCCACAAATAACGCAGGGCGACCGGCGAGTCGCGCGCTGCATCAAAGCGGGAGACGAGCGACGGGACAACGCTCGAATCGCGGCGCTCGTACAACAGCCGCAAGACGCGCCGAGCATGCCAGCCGTCTGCCATGCCCAATGATTCGACCAACGCTGTGGTCGATTGCGCGCCGAGATCCGATTCCGGTGCCGGCAATCCGGAGTGCGCATGCGCGGGTCGGATCCGGTAGACGCGGCCATTGCTGCGGTCCCAATCGGCGTCCGGATCGGGATGTGCCGTGCGCTTATCGCACCAATCGGCCACGTAGATCGCCCCGTCCGGCCCGGTCGTCAGGTCGCTTGGCGCGAACCAGGCGTCATTCGCTTTGAGCAGCGATCCGCCGTGGGCCGTGCGAACCGTCGATCCGTCGCGGGTGATCGTGTGCCAATTTACGCCGTGGCCCAATAGATCGGCGGCGATATAGCGGCCACGAAATTCCGGCGCAAACAAGTGCTCTTGATAAACGGTCCCGCCAACGGTGACGTGGCCACCTTGGAAATTCGTGTGAGGCACGTGTTCGAAGTAGCCAAACGCGAACGGATTGTGCAGTTCGCCGTGCTTTTGAAACTGTTTGACGTAATAGGCTCCCTCGAATCCGTGCACCATGAGGTAGCCGCCATAGTTGGTGCTGTAAAACAGATTGCCCGTTTCGTCGAAGTCGAGGCCCCACGAGTTGCCGCCCCCTTCACAGAAGAGTTCAAACTCGTGGGTCACCGGATGGTACCGCCAGACGCCTTGCTCGAAATCGATGCCGCGGATGTGGGCCGTGATGTTCGTGCCCTGCGTGCCGTAGAGCCAGCCGTCGGGTCCCCAGGTGAGCGAATTGGCAAGCGAACTCGTGTCTTCCATTCCGAATCCGGACAGCAACACTTCGGGATCGCTGTCCGGAATGTCGTCGTGATTGCGATCGGGATAGAAGAGCAGATAGGGCACGTTCAGCACGAACACGCCGCCGTATCCGAACGCGATGCCGGTCGCCAGGTTCAGTCCACCCACAAAATCCTTCGACCGGTCGACGCGGCCGTCGCCGTCGGTATCTTCGAGAATCGTGATGCGGTCGGCCCCCTTCGGCCCGCGCGGCGGCGGTTCGGGAACGCGGTCGTACACGGTCCGCGAATACCGGTCAACCTTCACACGTTTGAGGCCGGCGGGATTGGGATACTGCAGATACTGCACGACCCACAGCCGTCCGCGATCATCGAACTCGATGCACACCGGCTGGCGCACATGCGGTTCGGCGGCCACAAGATCGATGGCAAACCCGTCCGCCACGGTCATCTTCGAGGCGGCCACCGCCGGAGCGTAGCCCTGAGCGCGGGCGGCCGCCGGTAAGCAAAAACAAACGCAAGCCGCGGCGACAATGAGTAACCTACCGCGAATGCATTTGGCCAGTTTGTGCAGTCGATGGTTCAAGAACAATGTCGGACGTCGCTTTTCGGCAGAGGGACGATCCAAGAATAGCGGCACCGTTGGCGGATTCCAATTCTTCCCCGACTGTCGCGCGATGCGATGTGATTCTTGGCGAACGGCTGAAGGCGGGTCCCAAATCCCGGACATAACTCGCCGTGGAATTAACCTACAGACGTTGGGTCGGGCTGATCGTCCCCCTGCTTCATTGCCCGCCGCACCACGCTGGCCATCCAGGCAAGCTCGTTCTTGTCGCGGCCGGCCAGCAGGCCGAGCAGTTTTCCCTTGTGACCGTGAATCTGTAATTCCATCACGGGAACGTCATTAACAGCCATTCCGCTGGGACCAACGCGCACGGACGCGATCTCATCGATCGGCCACTCGCGCCGTTTGGAGCGGCGCAGACCGGTCTGCATTACCAGCAATTTCCCGTCCACCACGGCCAACGCCGCCTCGCGCCGTCCCATATTCCAACCCGCCAATAGCATGCCGATACCGACGAGCCAGAACAGACTGATGAAAAGCGCACCGACCAATAATCCTCCTCCCCCGAACCCCCGTTGTGCCAGGACGCAGGCGGCAATAATCGCCGTGAACCCGGCAATCACAACCAACCACAGGATTGCGAAGGGAAATAGACCCGCGCTCCCTTTGCGCAGGCCGGCCGGGGGCACGCGAAGCGTCAGTCCGCCATCGAACGAGTCGACTTGGATGTCGCTTCCGGCCGGCTGTTCAAAGACGTCGGGTTCCGCCGTCAGGCGAGAGTCTTCCTCTGTCTGCCCCGCGATCGATTGCAACCCCAGAATCGGCGGCGCGTTCTCAAGCTTGTGGTGGTCCGGACCTTCGACTGCCGCGTTGCAACGGGCCGAGATGTCATCGGCCAGCCGCGTCAGCCAGTCGCGCGGGTAACCCGCCGCGAGAAAGCATCGTCGATTGTCATCGAGCACACCGGTCAACACATTGAGGTGCCTGGCAACCCATAGGGCGGCCTCGACCCGCTTTAATTGGTTGCCGGGCTCATCGGTCCCGAGTCGACGGCGCGCGGCTTGTTTGATACTGTTCGACGAGCGCTTCGGCCTCGCCGCGCAGCGATGTCGTGCCTGGCGAAGGACCGACGAGCCCCATTACCTGCAGCCGCTTGAGTTGGGCCAGCGGCCATCGCCGCCTGCGCCGCAGCACTCCGGCCCGCTCGGTTGCAAAGAGCATTCCGTCTCGTATCTCGATCTCGCACTGACCATGGAGGTACAGCAACAAGTAGTACGCGGGAAATGCCATCGCCATTGCCACGAACACGGTTAAAAGGGCGAAGGGGCGCCAGGCTTGCCCCGCTCGACCGATTGGGACCTGGCTGACGACAATCGCAAGCAGGAGCGCGACGATTGCCGCAAGGATGATCCACGCGTAGGTTCGCAGGCGTCCCAAGTCGCGGACGGGCAGCCGGTAACGCACGCGATCCGGCTCCTCATCGATCTCGATCTCTGGCGGCCAATCGTTTTGGGCAGCTTCCGTCATCAGCCATCGCAGCCAAGCGGTTTCGTGAATGGGCGTGTCGCGCCCGGGCCGTCCGAGCAAGAATCTGATAGTCACCACAGCCGCGACAATCCTAAGATACCTGAATTCGCCGCCGATTCCGGTGACAGCCATTTGAACGGCAAAGTCTCCGCAGGGCGAATGTTGATTCGTCCCCCTCGATCGCGTACGACGGAAGTATGCCCCGCTCGGCCGAAGAGAACATCCGCTTTCGCCGGCTTTATGAGAGCCACGTAGTGACGCTCCGCGATTATCGCTGTCAGGCGGCCCGCGGCGGACCGGAAGCAGACGAGCACTCTGACGCGAACAAGATCGTCCTGATGCGGCACGGTGCGTTCTGCAAACACTTCGGCCGGCGCGGGACCGTCGCCGACGTCAACCATGCCGTCTTCTTCTCGAAGGGGTCAACCTATCGCGTCAGCCATCCAGGCGACTGCGGCGACCGGGAACGGTGATTCTGCCCGCCCCGAAGGTGCTCGACGACATTGTGCGGCAGTTCGATCCGTCGATCGACGAGCAGCCTGTGCGAGCGTTTCCATTCGTCACGGGCCCGTGTGGCACCAGCGTTTTCTGGCGACACCGCGAGCTGGTCCAGAGACTCGAGGCGGCCGATGCCGAGCCGCTTTGGACTGACGTGACCGCATTGCAACTCCTCGCGGACGTGGTCCAGGCCGCATTCGCGCAGCACGGCTTTCAACGCCGCAGACGCCGAGAGGCAACGGATGCCGACCATGCCGAACGCGTGGAGGCTGCGAAGGTGTATCTCGCCGGCCGGTTGGGCGAGGCGATCGCGCTCGACGACGTGGCCCGCGCTGTGCACGCGTCCCCCTTTCATCTCGCGCGCCTGTTTCGGCAGCGCACAGGAATACCGATCCACCGTTATCTGACGCGACTCCGCCTGCGAGCCTCCCTCGAGCATTTGGCCGACGGAGCCGACGACATCACATCGCTGGCCCTCGACCTCGGCTTTTCCAGCCACAGCCATTTCACGGGCGCCTTCCGCGCCGAATTCGGGCAGACGCCTTCCGAAGTGCGCCGCTCGACCGGCCCCCGCGCGCTGCGGCAAATGGGCAAGAATCTGGAAGTTTGATTTTTCGCGCAGGTCTACTCTTGTCTCCATGAGTGCCGCAACGTGCGGACGTGTTTCAAAGCGACCTCTTTAAGGGACGTTTCATGGCGACAAAAAAGTGCCCCGTGTGTGATTGGGAAATCAAGGACGCCGGCATTGCGGTGAAAGTCGGCGAGAAGCAACTGACCGTCTGTTGCGACGATTGCGCAAAGAAGGCCCAAGCAAACCCCGATCAATACGCCAAATCCTCGAAGTAAGCCACACAACCCGACCGCGTCCCGCCGGCTTTCGATTGGCCGGGCGCGGTCGCCGCTTGCGGCGTTCGGCGCGACTCAAGAGAATGAAAACGGGTCGGGCCATCGCCCGCCGCTTACGATCGATCGCCGATCGCGAACTCTCGGGTCGCTCTCATGCGCAAACGTCTCCTGAAACTTTCCGGCATTCTTCTCGGCATCATGGCCGTCGTCATCGTCGGATTGTGCCTGTGGATTCGCAGCCAGATCATGGGCAGCCTGGCACAACTTGACGGCGACCGCCTGGTCAAAGGCATTGCCGCCGACGTGAAGGTGGAGCGCGACAATCTCGGTATCCCGACCCTCCGCGCGGCAAACCGCAAAGATCTCGCCTACGCAACGGGATTCGTCCACGCGCAGGACCGCTTCTTCCAGATGGATCTTTTGCGGCGAAACTCAGCCGGCGAACTGGCCGAAATCGCCGGACCCGATGTCGCCGCCGCGGATAAAAAAGTCCGCGTGCATCGGTTCCGCGACGTGGCCCGCCGGGTGGTCGATAAATCGGGCGGCCGGGAACGCGAAGTCCTCTTGGCGTACGCGGACGGCGTGAACGCCGGTCTGGCCGCGCTCGCCTCGAAACCCTTCGAGTATCTGCTGCTTGGCGCCACGCCCGCCCCTTGGAAGCCAGAAGACTGTGTCCTCGTCATGTTCTCGATGTACCTCGATCTGCAGGGGTCCGATTTCGAGAACGAAGCCCGGCTGGGTCTGATGCACGATCTTTTGCCCGGGCCGATGTTCGAATTTCTCGCTCCCCGCGGCACCGAATGGGACGCCCCCGTGCAAGGGCAGCCGTTCGCCGTCGCGCCGATCCCCGGCCCCGAGGTGTTCGACACGCGAAAACAGACACTCGTGGCGCTAGCCGATTTGTCGCCGACCGATCGATTTTCCGACGCAGGCATCGGCCATCCCGGCAGCAACAACTGGGCTCTCTCCGCCAAACACACAACCGATGGCCGCGCCTTCGTCGCCAACGACATGCACCTTGGCATCCGCGTGCCTCATATTTGGTATCGCGCCTCGTTCGTCTGGCACGAGAGCCCCGGCGACAAACAGGAGCACCGCATGACGGGGGTCTCGCTGCCCGTGCTCCGGTGATGATCGTCGGCAGCAACGGCCACGTCGCCTGGGGTTTCACCAATTCCCAGGGGGACTGGGTCGATGTGGTGCTCATTGATGTCGATCCGCACGACAACGATTCGTACCTCACGCCCAAGGGCCCCAAAAAGTTCGACCATCACGAGGAGATCGTGAAAGTGAAGGGCGCCCCGGATGTCGTGCTTGACGTCGTCTCCACCATCTGGGGACCGATCTTCGATCACGACTACAAAGGCCGCCCTCGCGCCATCCGCTGGGTGGCCCAGGATACCGACGGCGTCAACATGGGTCTGATGCACATCGAGTCGGCCCCCACGCTGGAAGAGGCACTGCGGCTCGCCAATCTGACGGGCGCACCGGCGCAGAACTTCGTCGTCGCCGATGACAAAGGCCGCATCGCCTGGACGATCATGGGCCGCATTCCGCGGCGCGTCGGCTTTGACGGACGTCTGCCGACCTCGTGGGCCGACGGCAAGCATCGCTGGGATGGATACCTCAAGCCCGAGGAATATCCGCGAATCGTCGATCCGGCCGATGGACGCATCTGGACGGCAAACGCCCGCGTCGTCAGCGGCGATGACCTCGCGAAGTTGGGGGACGGCTTCTATGACCTGGGAGCTCGCGCCCAGCAAATTCGCGACGACCTCAAGGCCGTCGACAAAGCCAAAGAGACCGACATGCTGAAGATCCAGCTCGACGACCGAGCCGTGTTTCTTACGCGCTGGCAGAAGCTGCTTGTCGACACGATTACCGCCGAGGCCATCAAGGCCGATCCACGTCGCGGCGAGCTGAAAAAGCTCGTCGAGAGCTGGGGCGGGCACGCGTCGATCGACTCGGTCGGTTTTCGCGCGGTGCGGTCATTCCGCATCCATCTCCTCACGGAACTGTCCGATGTGCTCGTCGGCCCCTGTAAGAAAGTGGTTCCCGATTTCTCGATCGCCGGGCTCGACCGAACAGAAGGCCCTATCTGGCGGCTCGTCTCCGAGCGGCCCTCTCACTTGATCGATCCGCGTTACAAGGATTGGAATACGCTGTTGCTCGCCGCAGCTGACGAAGTCATCGCGCGCGCGAACAAAGACGGCCGGCAGCTTTCCGCATTCACTTGGGGACAATTCAACACGACCCGCATCCACCACCCGCTGAGCGCGGCCGTCCCCGCGCTCTCCGGCTGGCTTGACATGCCGGCCCACGAATTGGCCGGCGATTGGGATAACATGCCCCGTATCCAAGCCCCCGCCATGGGAGCCTCGGAACGCATGACGGTCTCCCCCGGCCACGAGGCCGACGGTTACATGCACATGCCTTGCGGCCAATCCGGGCACCCGTTCTCACCACACTACGGCGACGAACACGCCGCGTGGGAGGAGGGAAAGCCGACTCCCTTTCTGCCGGGAGCGACCGTGCACACGCTCGTCCTCAAACCGGCGGCGTGAATTCTTGGGCCGCGCCGGTCGGGAAAGCTCGAGGGAGAAGCGGATGGCCGAATCCTTGCAACTGGGTCGACGTGAGCGACAAATCGTCGAGGCCGTGTACCGGCTCGGCGAGGCGTCGGTCGCAGACGTCCTCAAAGAATTGCCCGACCCGCCCAGTTACTCGGCCGTGCGGGCCATGCTCAACCTGCTCGTGGGAAAAAACCTGCTCACGCACCGCCAAGAGGGGAAGCGCTATCTCTATCGCCCGGTAACTCCCAAGAGCAGCGTCCGCCGTTCGGCCCTGCGCGGGCTCGTGCGTACATTCTTCGGCGGCCGCCCCGCCGACGCTGTCGCAGCCTTGTTGGACGGAAGTTACGGCCGCCTCGAGCCGGGTGATCTCGAGCGGATCAAAAGACTCGTCGACGATGCGGAGAGTCGATGAGGACCTGCCGCCCATCCGAGCCGTCAGCAACGGTCGCTCGCCGCGGGATGAAGTGACTCAGCCTTCCCTTCGCTGAAGAATCGGCGGGCAAACCGCACGCAGCGATGCCGAGCGTACCAGGCCCGCTTTACGCGATCTGCCGAATGCCGTCGTTTGCGCTTTCCCGTCCGGCATCGCACTTTCCTTCCGTGTGCCCGCGATTTCGTTCCTGAACTCTCAACAATCAAGCATCCGCCTCAGCACCATCAGCGGATCATCGGCCACGGGCCGACTCCCGATCGCGCGAACTTCGAGCTGCCAAGCCGACCCGTCGAGCCGCACGTACGATGCCAGCCACCCCCGACAACCCGGGCAGCGATGAGCAAGCCCACGATCGTCCGCCACGATCGACTGCGGCGGCCGAACATCGATCGGCCGTTCGCACGAGGGACACGCAACACGGTAAGCAGTATGAAACATGGCTGACCTCGCTTCTTGGCTCAAAACGATGACTTGCGAGTGCCAAAAGCAGGTCACGTGCCGCGCCTTTGCGGAAATCATCGATTGCGACGCAAGACGTGTGCAGGGTTGACCTTACCGGTAACTTTAAGCTGCGCCTCGGCTTCAGGACGCGAGAGAGATACCCGCAGCAGCGCTCAGTTCCTTATCGCGGTGCACGAAACTTGAATCTGTTCGAGAGCAGACCCCTCGCAAAATCTTGGGCTCAATTGTCACAAACTGGACCGAACGTTCGTCAAAGTTTCCGGAAGACAACTCGCGGCAGGCGAAGTCGGAGGCAAAGGATGACGGCTGCAATTCCGAATTCTCAAGCGGCAGGCGACGGATCACTCGCGATCAAAGCGGACGTCTTGATCGTCGGAGGCGGCTTAGCCGGGTTGACGGCAGCGGCCCTGTTGTCGCGTCGTGGTTTGACCCCGCTCATTCTGGAAAAAAGCAGCGAACTGGGCGGTCGCGGTCGCACCAATAGCGAGGACGGCTTCCTGTTCAATCTCGGCCCCCGGGCTCTCTACCGCCGCGGGCCAGCCTGGCACATCTTACGAGAGTTGGGCATCTCGTACGTGGGACGCCGACCTCGAACGGCCGGTGACGCGCTTTGGGGCGGAAAGCGATTCGCACTGCCCACGGACGGCCGCACGCTGCTACGAACGCGACTATTCAATGTCGCCGAGAAACTCCAATTCGCCCGGTTTCTCGGAAGGTTTGCCAAGCTCGACGCCCATTCGATCGACGGCATTACTGTTGACACCTGGCTGGCCGACCAAAAGCTGCGGCCGCGCGTGGCAGAGGTCGTCCGCACGTTCCTGCGGCTCGCGACCTATTGTTGCGATTTCGATCTCGCCAGCGCCGGGGCCGCCGTCGCACAGCTGCAATTGGCCCTCGCTCACGGAGTCGAATACATCGACGGCGGCTGGCAAACACTGGTCGACGGCCTGCGCAGCACACTCACGCCGACGGGAGTTCGCATCGTCACGCAGGCCCGCGTCGAGTGCGTCGTCGAATCAGGCGGTGTCATCGCCGGCGTGCGCGTCACGACAGGCGCCGAGTATCTGGCACCCATCGTGATCCTCGCCTGCGATCCGTCGACCTGCGTTCAACTGGTCGATGGCCCGGCGAAAACCGAGCTGCAGAGTTGGAAAGAAGCCGCGGTCTCAGTCCGGGCAGCGTGCCTGGACGTCGCCCTCAAAACATTGCCGCGGCCGCACGCCAACTTCGCGCTGGGAATCGATCGGCCGTGGTATCTCTCCGTGCACTCGGCGACGGCCCGCCTGGCTCCGCCGGGAGCCGCGCTGATTCACGTGCTACGATATCTCTCCGCGGGAGAGTCCCCCGAACCGAAATCCGTCCGCAACGAACTGGAAGGTGTCCTCGATCTCGTCCAACCGGGCTGGCGGGATGTGCTCGTCTGCCGCAGAGACCTCCCCATGATGTGCGTCACACCGGCCGTCGTCCGCGCCGACCACAACGGCACCACGAACCGCCCGGGCCCCCAGGTGACGGCCCGCCGCGGACTCTACGTCATCGGCGATTGGATCGGACAAGCCGGTCTGCTCGCCGACGGGTCCCTCGCAAGCGCCAAACAAGCCGTCGAACACATCATCGCCGCGCAGGCCGAATCACTCACAGCGAAGGATTCGCCGCGACGTGTCCCGAACTTTGCTTCTCTGGCCTCGAGCCTCTGACGATTCATTCATGCGCGACCCCGGCGAAGTCTTCCTCGAAAACCGCGACCGCCTGTTCGGGCTGGCGTATCGCATGCTCGGCAGCGCGGCCGACGCCGACGACGTCGTGCAGGAGGCCTTCCTCCGCCTCCAGCGCGCGAACGCCGATCAAATCGACTCCGCCGCCGCCTTCCTCACCACGGTGACGACGCGGCTTGCGATCGACCAATTGCGGCGCTTGCGGACCGAACGCGAACACTACATCGGCCCGTGGCTCCCCGAACCGCTGGTCGGCCCGCCCGCAATGGCAGCCGACGAACAGACCGCCCTCGCCGAGTCGCTCTCGCAAGCGATGCTCGTGGTTCTCGAGACCCTCGAACCATCCGAACGGGCCGTCTTTTTGCTGCGCGAAGTCTTCGACATCGACTATGCCCAGATCGCCGAGATCATCGGCCAGAGCGCAACCAACTGCCGCCAACTCTTGCACCGAGCCAAGGAGCGGATTTCCGCCGGCCGCAGCAAATCCCGCGGCCCGACGCGGGAGGAGCACGACCGTCTCACGCAGCAGTTCTTCGCGAGTTGCGTCAGCGGCGACCTCGACGGCTTGAAGAGCCTGCTCGCCGACGACGTGATTTCGTACCACGACGGCGGCGGCAAACTCAGCGGCGCCCGCCGCCCCCTCTACGGCTGCGACGCTGTGGCCCGCTTCTTCGTCGGCATCACCAAAAAGAGCCCCCCGGGCATCTCGCTCCGCCCGGCCACGGTCAACGGCCAACCGGGCGTGATCGCCTACGAACACGAACGGCCCACGGATGTTCTGCAGTTCGAGATCGCCGACGGCCGCATCCGCGCCATCCGCGTCCAGCGCAACCCAGACAAACTCATCCGCATCCCGCATCTGGAACCTCCCAGCGAAGCCCCGTGAGACGGCGTTCTCCGAATGGGCTCTTAACAGCAGGTCACCAGATCAATGGAGAAATGGCTCCTGCCAAACTCTCGACCGTGTTCTTGTTTTCCAGGCCTTTCTTCCTCCGTTCCCTCTGTTTCCTGCTGTTAGAATTCCCAGGGCTTTCTTTTCTTAATTCGGAATTCCAACGCGGCCTGCCATCCGTCGAATCGATCACGAAATGGAGCGACATCCGGGCGGTCTTGCGGAAGCATCCGGCTCGTTCGATCCAGCACATTGTGCCGTCCTGGCCTGCTTGCTCGAAGCGACGGCGCGAAAGCCCGGCAACGTCCACCCGGGCGCTTCATTTCGCGATTTGACCTACGCCGATTTCGTGCGGTCGGCTCATTTGATCGGCCCCACGTTTGCTCGCGCGGGCGACTGGAGCGTCGGTCGACTGGTGTTCGACGCCGTCCAGCGAACGCGCCGAGAAGTTGCCACGAATACAAATCTCGGCATCTTGCTACTGCTGGCCCCTTTGGCCTCGGTTCCCGCGGGCGTATCGATTGGCGACGGAATTGGCGGCGTGCTGGGCGGATTGACGCGCGAGGATGCGCGGCTGGTTTACGAGGCGATCCGCCTGGCCAATCCAGGCGGCCTCGGTCGAGTCGAACACGAAGACCTGGCCGCCGAGCCCAGTGTGACCTTGCTCGAAGCCATGCAATTGGCAGCCGATCGCGACCGAATTGCTGAACAGTACGCGAACAACTTTACGGCGGTGTTGGCAGGGGCCGAGCGCTTGGCGGCGCACGGGGCAAAGGAGGCGAGAAGTGAATTTGCCAGTCATTGGGAAGAGGCGGTGATCGAGTTGCACTTGTGGTTGATGGCTGAGTTTCCGGACACGCTGATCGGCCGCAAGTGCGGCGACGAAATGGCGTGCGAGTCAGCACTTCGCGCTCGGTCCGTCCTTGACGCCGGCTGGCCGGACGGCGAATTGTCTGCCGACCGGATGGTTGAGCTGGATGCCTGGCTCCGGGCGGACGGAAATCGCCGCAATCCGGGAACGACGGCAGATCTTGTCGCGGGGTGCCTGTTCGCCGCACTTCGGGAAGGCTCGATTGAGGCGCCGGATGAATTCCGTTGGGCGTGAGTTTGTCCGCGTTCCGGCACTACCGAGGGATCAGCGGTACCCACCGCAGATAGAGCACCATGCACAGTACAACAATCGCGACGGCCACGATGAACAGAATCATCCCGGCAATCGTTCGCAACGGTCGCCCAGCCGCCGGTTCAAGCGTGTGAACTACGCTGAACCGTCGCAGAATCGCTCTGGTGCGCCCGAGCAGCGCGGAATGTTAAGTTCTGGCAGTAGATCTACCAATGAAGCGAGCACTTGCCAAACTGATTCCATTTAGATGCGTTCTACAAAATGAGCCTTTGTGAGAGAACATTTCCTCTTGAAATCCAGTTTGTGTTCGTGCATTCTGTTACGTTAGTGAACCCAACCCCCGAATCCATCTCACCCACCAGCGCATTCTGATTCGCTAACTTAGATTGCACAACGCGCATTGCCGGGACGCTTGAGCCGCCCTTCGGTAAGTCGATTGAGACGGAGCGACACCTTTCAAAACTCTTGTGGACAATCTCATTAATCGCATTTGCGCCAACCGGCGCGACGTATGGAGCGAACAATGTCAGGGTTTGGAGCTGCTAACGAATTCGCTGTAAATTTAGAGCCACGCTGTGCATGCGTCCTTCTTTTGGACAGATCCGATTCAATGAGTGGAGCCAAAATAGACCAGCTTAATGGAGGCGTCAAGCTTCTTTGCGACGACCTTCAAAGGGATGAAATGGCACGGAAGCGCGTCGAATTGTCAATCATCTCCTTCGGGGGATCGGTAACCACTGACCTTCCTTTTCAACCGATTAAGTCCGTGCAGGCTCCCGTGCTGAGTCCTGGCGGCGACACCCCAATGGGCCCGGCGATCCGGATGGGGATAGAGGCGCTCGCTTCACGAAAGGCCACTTATAAGAGCAACGGAGTTACATATTTTCGCCCCTGGTTATTCCTTCTGACGGACGGCGAGCCAACGGATGACGAGTGGCAGATGCAGGCAGTTGCGGTCCATAACGGTGTGGCAGCGAAACAATTCGAGTTCTTCGCAGTCGGTGTCGAAGGAGCGAACCTCGATGTATTGAGCCAGATTTGTCCTTCTGAACGTAAGCCGAGCAAACTCGCCGGCGTTTCGTCGTTTGCAGCCATGTTCCGGTGGCTTTCTTCATCGCTCGGCCAGGTGGCCATGACCACACCGGGTACCGAGCAATTGAATCTACCCGCCGCCGGTTGGGGGACGGTAGGGACCTAGACCCATCGCAATTAGACCCGCCTTGGCCGATATGTTGCTCGTCATGGACGCGAATCAGGAAATATCATCGGGCACTCCGAAAACGCCGACCGACGAACCTGGTCTCGATTCCGGGAGCGAAAACTCAAAGCCGCCTTTGCCTTGTGCCAGCGACGACCAACGGTCGGAGGTACGGATCGACCCTGAACCGGCCGTCACGGACTTCTGTCACTGCCGGTCCGCCAACTGGCTGGCGATCGCGGCCTGGTGTCAGGGTTCAAGTCACCAGGTGGCCCAGTTGCCTTGCCAGGACCGCGCCGGTCTCCGCCACTCCGGTTACGACACGTTGATTGGTGCGGTTTGCGACGGGGCGGGATCCGCCAAGCATGCGGAAATCGGCGCAGGGGTGGCTGTTGAAGCAGCGCTCAAAGCGCTCGATATGTCGGTCCGCCAGTATCTCGGCGATCCGGAGCACAGCTCCAATTCAATCCCGTCCGATAGCTTTGTGCAGGGAACCAAGGATCGCCTGTTGGCGGCAACGGTCGGATCTCTCGAGGCCGAGGCCAACAAGAGAGGCGAGCCAATTCAGCATTTCGCGACGACCCTCGCAGCCTTTATTTGGGCGCCACGCTGGCTGCTAATGGCGCAAATCGGGGATTCGTTTGTCATTTATCGTACGAGCGACTTTCAGGTCGGCCAGTATCGGAACGCGTTCATGCCTGCAAGAGGGGAGTATGCCAACGAAACATACTTTCTCACGGACACCTACGCGGATGACTACCTCCAGGTCGCGCTCGTGGATCAGTCTCCAACTTTCGTCGCCGCCTCGACGGACGGGATGGCGTCCTTGATGCTGAATTTGGCCGATTGGACTGTGCACAATCCAATATTTGAGCGGCTTGAGACAATTCTTCGAGCACAAGAGTCGCGATTGCAGAGTGATGGCTGTCACCAAGACGCCGCGCTTAAGGAGTTGTGCGGCGATCTTGCATCATGGCTGGCTTCCGACGCCGTTGTTCGAAGAACTGACGACGATAAATCACTCGTCTTGGCAATTGCGTACGAACCGGGAAGCGATTCGTGAGCAGCGCAGTCGCTGTTCGCGACGTCTGGTTGGATGGCCCCTATGGCGGCCGCACATTATTCCTCGACACCGACAAATACATTGGAGAGGGTGGCGAAGGATTTGTGCATTCCGTCAAAGGCGAGAATCTGCTGGTCAAACTTCGGTGGCCGCAACGCCCCCTCACGCCTTCGGATCTTGACAAGCTCAACGCGTTGATCGTTCGACAGCCTGCCAATATTCCGAAAGGCGTCTCTGTGGCATGGCCCGTTGCACTCGTCCGTAGTGGTCAACACGGTCAAGTTCTCGGTTTCGCCATGCACTGGGCCCGGGACTCGAAAAGTCTCTTCACACTTGCGACCACCGATGATCGTGTGGAATCCGCAGAAGGCGTCAATTGGCAATTTCAACATGAAGTCGCTCGCAATTTGTCGCGCGCGGTTGCCTGGGTTCATCGTCAAGGGGCCGTGATCGGGGACCTGAACCCGAAAAACGTCCTGGTCAGTAGATTCCGCGAGATCGTTCTCATCGACGTTGATTCCTGGCAGATTCCAGACAATCGTCAACCCTCACGAGTCTTTCCCTGCACGGTTGGGATGCCTGATTGGGCATCGCCCGAGTTGATCGGGCAGTCTTTGGAACGCGTGGTTCGGAAGCCGGAGCAAGACTTCTTCGCGCTCGCGATCCTCGTGTTTCAGTCTTTGTACTTCTACCATCCATTCCAGGGACTTTGGACGGGTTCGGGCGAATTAACGCTAGCAGAAAAGATCAAGGGCGGACTGTCGGTGCTGTCCCCAAGTTCGGAGATAAAACCGCCGCCGGCAGCTGTTCCACTGCGCGTGCTCGACGAGCCGCTGCGCAAACTATTCCGCCAAACCTTTGTCGATGGGATTGCTTCGCCCTCGAAGCGAGTCAACGCCGATCAATGGGCCGATGCGCTCGATACTGCGCTGGAGGCGCTCGAATCATGCCCGGTCGACTTGAGCCATTTCGTCGCCGTTCCCGGCAGTCTCTGTTACTGGTGCGAGATCAAGAAGAAGTCTGGCATTGACTACTTTGGAAAATCGAGCGCGGCGCCGCGCGTGCCGCCTCTTGCCGAGAGACTTCTCGACTCCCTCCATCGTGGCGACGACCGGCAAGTCTGCGAATGGATCGCCAGACACGATTGGCTGCTGCGGGATCCAAAATGCCGGGCCCACGCGGCTGAGATTGAGAAGTCATGCCAGCGGGTGAAACGGCTGCAAGACTGGCTGGATGCGTGGAACGTGAACCAAAGCAATGCCTGGGACGTGCTCGATCTCTGGCCGGCCGATTTGAACGGAACCCGGCTGGCGGACACGGAAAACGTCAATGGCAAGCCGGTCAAGCGTTTGATCGAGGATTTGTCGATCGCTCGAAACATGGTCGCGCGCACGATCCGCGCTCTGTCGCAGTGGTCCGCCATTCGGCCTTTCGAGCAAAAGGCCGCGCATTTCCCTCACGATGCGATTGACGACTTGCAAAAGAATGCCGCCAAACTGCCCGCAGCCTATCCGGAGCAGGCTTCGCTTTCGGCAGAGCTCGCAAAGGCAAACACGTGGTGGTCGGCCTGGGCCGACCTCAAACGGAATCTCGAAGAGGCACAACGACTGCAACGCGACGGTGACGACGACGCCGCGCTGGAACTGCTTGACCAGTTGCAGCAAGTCTGGCCGGACTACGCGGCCATTTCGCAGCAGCGGGACTCCCTCGTCACGACGAGGATGCCTTGGGATACCGCGCAGCTGCGCAGCGAGATCAAAACATTGGTCGCCTCGCGACAAATTCGCTCGGCTCGAACCAAACTCGCACTCTTGCCCGACTCAGCGATGCCCAAGCTGCGCGATCAAGTCAGACGATCCATTGAAGAGGCGGAAAAGAACGTCGCGGTTGCGATTCAGCAGAGAGACAAGGGAGACGCGATCAACGCGCTCAGCGCCTTCACACGCGCCGAGAGTCTCTGCAACGACTTGTCATACGAAGTCTTGGGACTCACTCGAGTGCGAGCCGCCGCCGCCGAGGAGCAGATGCGGTTGGCACGCCTTGCCGCGGTCGTCGTTCCGCCACGCAAGACGTCGATGTGGCCCCGCAAGAACACGCCGAGGCCAGGTCGAGTGCCGAAGCAGCCGCCCGTTGTAATCCTGAATCCACCTCGAGCGAACAGAATTGTACGGACGATCGCCGTTGCGGCAGCGTGGGGGCGCCGGCATTGGTTTGCGGCAGGGATTGCACTTGCAATTGTCATCGCGATCGGCCTCCTGTTCGCATTGAGGCATTTCGTTTGACCGCGATCCGCCCCTGGTGAGGCAAGACGATGTTCAATTGGGCCTATCTCTCAGCCATCCTCATCCCCTTGTTTCTCGTCCAGGCAGTTTTCGTTCGCGCCGTGCGCGGGCGACTCAGGAAGATCGAGCGCGACCCGCTGGCGCCGCTCGGCAACAATCAGTTTATCAGCCGCGCCGAAATCGGCGCTTCGCTTGATTCGCTCTTCTTCGACTCCGGTGAATATCAGGCGTTGAGGCGCCTGGGGATCTCCGCCCCCCTGATCGGGGTCCTCATCTCGGCAATTCTGATCGCCAAGGTCCCCGGTTCGAGTACCCCCGGCACCCTGCAGCTTCCCGACCTGTCCAGCCTCTTTGCGGGCGTGTTTGTCGGCGTTCTCATCGCGCTGACAAATCAAGTCTGTCTTTGGTGGGCCGAGTTGCAATTCCGAAAACTGCGCGATCGCATCGACGCGACCTTGCCGAACAGCCCATTGATCGATTTCTTGGACGACTCGCGGAACCGCGTCAGTTCGATGGTGGATCAACATCGCCGGGCCTTGGAGGAAGCCCTTCGCACGACAATCGACGTCGCCCGAACACAAGTCCAGGAGCTCGTCAGTGAGTCGACGTCTGCCATCGAAGGATTGAATGCCGTTATCGCGGAAGGTCACACCGCGATTCGCGATCAGCAAGAGATCGTCGTCAACGCCTCGAAAGCCTCCAGCGACCACGTCGAACAATTGGCGACCGCGTCGGCCGATTTCCGCAATGTGCTATCGGAACTGAAGACACACCTCGGCAAGACGATGACCACCTTCGACGCGACATTGCAATCCCTCGACGGCAATGCGACGCGGCTCCTCGATACGAGCCACGACATCCAGAAGAATTCGGCCTCGTTGCTGGATTCCTTGGGCGAGTCGCACAGGGCGGTGCTGGACGGGCTCGCCTCGGCGACGTCGAAAACGACCGCAGAGATCTCCAACCTGCAAACCGTCGTCCGGGATTCGGCGACGGTCGCGAACCGCGTGTCGGAAGTCACAAGCTCGGCATTATCAGCCCTCGAGAGTCTTCCGGGCAGCCTGATCGCGGCGACCGGCGCGGCGGGCGAGTTGATGAGGAACGCGTCGCGCCAAGCCGAACAACTGACCGGCGAGCTCAAGACGTCTTCCTCTCAGTTGCAGGAATCGACCAGGAACTTCGCAACCATACTGACCCGGTCCGCTGACGAGGTGGCGGCCACTTCGCAGAAGGCAATCACCGTCCAATCCGCGCTCGTGACGAGCGCCGGCGGCGCAGCAAACCAGTTCATAAAGGAGTTCAACGTTGCGTCGGCCAATTTCCGTGGGACGTTGTCGGAGCTGCAATCGAACATCAGCTCGATGACGGGAAGGTTTGACACGACATTGCAGTCCCTCGACGGCAATGCGACCCTGCTCCTCAACACGAGCCGCGACATCCAGAAGAATTCGGCGTCGTTGCTGGATTCCTTGGGCGAGACCCAGCGGACGGTGCTGGACGGGCTCTCCTCGGCGACGTCGAAAACGACCGAGGAGATCTCCAGGCTGCAAGCCGTCGTCCGGGACTCGACGACGGTCGCGAACCACGTGTCGGGAGCGACAAGTGCGGCATTGACGACCATCAAGGATCTGCCGGCGAGCCTCACCGCGGCGACGAACGCGGCGGGCGAGTTGATGAAGAATGCGTCGCGGCAAGCCGAACAGCTGACCGGCGAACTCAAGACGTCGACCTCTCAATTGCAGGATTCGACCCGGCAATTTGCCACGAGGCTGACCGAGGCCGGGAATCAGTTGACGAACATGTCCACTCAGACGATCAACTTGCTCCATGCCCAATCGCAGAAATCCTCCGACGCCTCGAAGTCGCTCGAGACATCCGCGGCGCTGTTGCTTGAAGGCAGCAAGGCCTCGGCGGCGGCCCTGAAAACGGTGAAGGATGCGAATCGAAATCTCGAGAACGCCGTCGTTCTGCTGGCCCAGAGCACGGAAGAGACGGCAAAATCCATGAACTCTCAGCTCGCAATCTTGAAAAACTGGCCCCAGGTGACGAATCGAATGGTCGATAGCGCCCGGGCATTCCTCGACCAAGAGTTGCAAAAAGTCGCCAACCATCTGTCCAAGCTCAGTCAAGATTTTGCGGCCCAGATGCAAAAAGCGACCGTGCCCGCGACGACGACCACCACCACCTTGAATGACCACAAGGTCCCCGCCGCTCCGAAATCCGTTCCAAAATAATTCCTGCCGACTCAGCTCCATTGGTTTTCAAATCATGGAGCGCGGCGCGGCCCACTCACCTTTTGGGAGATGTCGGCATGAAACGGTCCCCCCGCGACGAAGAAGGGCTTGCGATCGGCTTTATCTCTCTGTCCGACATCCTGCTGGTCGGTCTGATTTTCTCGCTGTTGTACGTCCGCTCGGCAGCCACTCTCACCGCGACGCAGGACTTGCAATTGAAATCGAACGAGGCGCTTTTGTCGTCGCTGGCCAGGGAACTCTCCCAATGCCGTTCCGCCTACCGGCGTGCCGCCGTCGAGTCGCAATTATCCG
The DNA here is from genome assembly GCA_963752185.1 of uncultured Planctomycetaceae bacterium. Lineage (GTDB taxonomy): Bacteria > Planctomycetota > Planctomycetia > Planctomycetales > Planctomycetaceae > DASPSM01. The sequence goes on from CAVVXK010000002.1 coordinate 1,776,818, forward strand.
TCGTGCTTCCGCCGCTGCCGAAAACGTCCTCCCCCCCAAATGGCGCCGACCTTCCCACACCGGGCACGATGCTTTCGGAGAGCCAATCGCTCTTGGAATCGTTCCATGGGGAGATCGATCGCTCGCGCAAGTCGGAAAGTGCGTGGCGTCAACAAGCCTTCAAAATTCAAACCGACCGCGACCTGGCTCGACGCCGCGCTCGCGAACACTTGAGCGACGCGATCTTGCTGTCGGAGACAATCGATGACACCTGGAAACTTCTTTCCGAAGCAAACGCTCTGATCGAACAGCTCAAACGAACCTCAGAAATCCAGTTGACAGACCTGAAGCAGGCACGCGCGGAGCTCGACCGTGTGCGCGCCGAGCTCAAAAGTGCTCGCGCCGAGCTTACCCGTGCGCACGCCGAGCGCGACAGTGCGCACGCGGAGCTCGAAAGCGCTCGCGGCCGTCTCCGCAGCGCCCTCACTCAACTCGACGAGTTGCGAGCACGGCTGATCGATTTGCAACAACGCCGCGATCGGGTCGCCTTGATCGCCGGCGAGCACTATCGAGACGTGGCGACATTCGGTCAGCTGATCGACGACTTGAATGTCTCGCTTCAGCAACGCAAGTCCCTGCCCAAGGAACTGCTCGGCGTTCGCGGGGACTTGAAGAGAGTCGTCTTTGTCGTGGATTGCTCGTACAGCATGAATAACGTCGCGCCGATCGCCCTCGATCCAGCACGCGACAATAAGGAATCCTGGTGGCAAGTTGTGACAGACACGATCACGCTCTGGATCAGGACGCTGCCGATGGAATCGGCGATGATCGTTTACTTTAGCGACGACGTCACTGTTTTTCCGAAGTCAAAGTCGTTTTTGACAATCGAAAATGATCAAGCGCAACTGATTCGAAGCGTTAAAGAACACGGCAATCCCAAAATAGGAGCAGCCACCAACACTCTGCTGGCATTGCGCACGGCCTTTGACGTCAAAGAGGCCGATACCATTGTCTTGTTTACTGACGGAGAGCCGAATAGAACGCCGGACCGTGACTCGATAACTACGGACCAGATTACTGCTGACCGGAAGAAGAACCCGCAGGAATATGCCAAGCAGTACTCACGTGCCTGTTGGAATCAGATCCTCGACTATGTCGAGAAACAGCAATCGACGGGTCGGAAAATTCCGATTAATGTCGTCGCGCTTGGAAACTATTTTGACGGCCTGTACGGGCCCAGCCTTGTGCGGCTGGCCACCATGACGGGCGGCTCATTTCTTGGGCGCGGCGGAACCCAGGCCAATGAATTTCGAGAGTAGCCCGGGCGCAATGCTCAATTGGAAGCGAGGACTGCGACTCGCGGTCTCACAGCCGTCAAGAGGGCGTCGGGCGGTCGAAAGCCGGCACTTTGGTCTGCGTCCCTTTTTGCGTGTTCCTTATCTCAATTGCCTCCTGCTAAAGTTTCTTCGGCGATGGTCGATTGACGCAGTAACCGCCATTCATGCCGTTGGGCAATGTCTCGACGTCTCTCCGCCGAAGACTTCGCGCGTGACCGCTTGGAGATCATGTGGCCCGGCTGTTTGAGACTGGGGCCACAAGGTGTCAGCCGATGCAGCGCGAGCCGTCCGACACCGGGAGGTTGGAGCGAAGCCGCTCGACGGTGGACGACTACGGAACCATCGCGGCGGGTGACTCGTCGGCGGTCACATTGTCCAGAAACGTGGCGGACGGCACAAAGAACAGGCTGCCGGTGACAGGGCGGCTGAAATCCAGCAGTCGGTCATAGTTGCCGGGCGGCTTGCCGATGAACATATTCTCCAGCATCTGCTCGATGGTTTCTGGAGACCGGCTGTAACCGATGAAGTACGTGCCGAACTCACCTCCCGCCCGACCGAAGGGCATGTTGTCGCGCAGGATCTTGATCTCCTTGCCGTCCTTCACGATCGTCGTGAGGACATTGTGCGCATAGGGTGCTTTCTTGGCATCATCCAGTTTCGATGTCCGACAGCTTGGCGCGGCCGATGATGCGCTCCTGCTCCTCCGTGGGCAGCGCGTTCCACCTCGCCAGGTCGTGGAGGTATTTCTGCACGATCACATAGCTTCCGCCGGCAAACGCCGCATCCTCCGCGCCGATGAGCGTGGCGTCCATCGCGGCCTGCCCGGTCGGGTTCTCGGTCCCGTCGACAAAACCCAGGAGATCGCGGGCGTCGAAGTAACGAAAACCGTGCACCTCGTCCACCACGGAAACAGCGTCTCCGAGACGCGCCATGATCTGCGTCCCGAGCTCGAAACAAAGGTCAAAATGCTGGGCACGAATGTGGAAAAGTAGATCGCCTGGCGTGGCGACGGCGTGGCGCCCGGCAGCGCGGATCTCGCGGAACGGGTGCAATTGTACCGGTCGCGGCTGACCGAAGAGCCGGTCCCACGCCTCAGACCCGATTCCCAAGACGCACGAAAGGCTGGCATCCGCGGCTCGAAATCCCACGGCGCGCACAAGTGAGGCCAGGTCGCCGCACAAGGAGCGCACCCTCGCGCGCGGATCGGCACCTGGGTTGATGGTCGCGACCAGAAAGAGCGCGGCTCGCGTCAACGGTGCGTTTACCGGCTGTGGAAGTGGCGCCGATCCGAGGCTCATGCGAAATCAACTCCCTCAATCAGGAGAAGCTGGCGGTGACGACCTCGCGCGGAGTCGTTGATTCGCAGCACGTCGAGCGTGGCTCGGCCGATCGGTGAGTTCCCAGTCAGTTCTGGCCCGTCCCAACGAAAGTTCTGCGCCCACTCGTCGATACGCAGGTCGTAAAGTCGTGTCAACTGTCCGGTCGTGGGATCGTACCCCGCGACGTTGGAAGACTTGAACGAGTTGCACAGGCGCAAGCCCACGCGAGATTGTTGAGCGCACTGGCTCCATGGTGCTTGAGCGGCTTGATGTGATCGACTTCGTGCAGAAGCACGGTGTAGACCGCCGGCATGTGGCAGTATTCACAGCGGTCGCCGGCCCGCTGCCTCAGTCGCTCCCGCCGTGCCGGCATCGATCAGGAAGAACTGCCCGCGGACCGCAGCGAGAGCCTCGCCTTGGCCTGCAGGAGGTCAATGAACTGGCCGACACGCAAATACTTGTCGAGTTCCGCCGATTCGGTCTCCGTGATGATTCCGGCGTTTTTCTCTTTGAGCAACGCGCGGATCCGCTCGTCCGCATCGGAATTGAAGTGCAAATCCAGGATCAAACGCGCAACGTCGGGCGAGAGACCGGGTTGGTCTGCAACGACAACTTTGTCGAGGATTTCGGCCTCTGTAATTTCGGAAGTATTCGACATATTGATTTCATTATATCGGAGAGTGGCACCGGGAGAACACGAGCCGGCCAAAGCGCCAGCCCGTGGTGCCGGACCGAGCGGCGGTTACTTGAAAACGCTCGCAAAATGTAGTTCGCGACGAACAGGGGCCGGCCGCTTCCGGCCGTTACCGCCTGCGGCAGCTTCTACCTGACTGGGAAGCTGATCTACGGTGTCTGGGTCGTCGAGCAGGGCAATCGCAATACTGTGGGCAAATAATGCTTCATGCTCGCCATCCCGCCATCGCCTGCGGCGATTCGCCGTGCCGATGTATTGTTCGAACCGATGCTCGGGCCTCAGCATGATGGCCACGCTGTATTCGAGGCGCCTTTCGCTCATCAGTTCGCAAGGATAAAATCGTTGACGTCTGCGGAGCTAGCGTTGATTTGAGTTCCGAGGCATCGTCGGATGACTAGATAAAGGGCGATCCAGCCGCGCTGGAGAGCCCGTTAAGGAGTAAACCGACGTGGTCGAGTACTGGAGAGTGCTCGGCCGCGTCGGTTTTTTATGCGCCTGCGTTTCACGAACGCGGCTGATTCCTGGAGAACAGTAGATGGAACCACAGCTCAAGGCGTCGATGATCGCCTCACTGGAATTTCTCGCCCTGATGTTCGCCCGCCTGGACACGAAACTCTAGGCTGGTTTGAACACCAGTCCATTTTGCATGACATGTCATGAGCCGAATACCACTCTACCCGCTGCGATTCGAGCCGATCTACCAATATCGACTTTGGGGCGGCCGGCGGCTCGCCGAGCTTCTCACGGCTCCGCTGCCCGGCGACGGACCCATCGGCGAAGCCTGGCTGCTCAGCGACCGCGACGATCATGTCAGCAAGGTCGCCGCTGGGCCGCTCAAAGGATCGACCATCCGGCAATTGCTGGAGCAGTCGCCGGACCAGTTGCTGGGAAAACTTGCGGGCCGGTTCCGACGGTTCCCCGTGCTCCTCAAGTTCCTCGACGCACACGACAAGCTCTCGGTCCAGGTGCATCCCAGTGATCGGCAGAGGGACGCTCTCCCAGCAGGCGAGAGCGGCAAAACCGAGGCCTGGGTCGTCTTGGAGGCGGGACCGCAAAGCCGGATCTACGCGGGCCTGCGGCCAGGCACCATTCGAGACGGTCTCGAGCGGGCGCTCGCGAGGCGGGCGGTGGCGGACCTGCTGGCAAGCTTCACGCCGATGATCGGCGACGCCGTTTTCATTCGGGCCGGGACCGTTCACTCTCTCAGCGACGTCGTGGTGTTCGAAGTGCAGGAGAACAGCGACGTCACGTTTCGTTTGTACGACTGGGATCGTGTCGACCCCAACACGGGCAAGCCTCGACCGCTGCAAGTCGAGCAGGCGATGCCCTGCATCGATTTCGAGCAAGTCGCAATCGGGCCGGCGGCGTTGTTGGTGGAGGATGAGGCCCCGCTACGGCGGGAGCGACTCTTTCATTGTGAACATTTCTCGGTCTGGCGATCCAGCGGACAATCGCCATTCACTGTCGGCGCGGCGGACACGCCGCGGGTGCTGGTGTCCGTCGCCGGTGAGGGGGAGATTGAGTACGGCGGGACTCATTACCCCGTCGGTTGCGGCGACGTCGTTCTGTTGCCGGCGGAGGTTGGCGCGTGTTCCTATCGGCCGCGCGATGCTGTTACCTTGCTGGAGGTCGCCTTGCCGGAGTGATTCCAGCCGAGCAGGATCGGGATGGTAATTAGGCCAAGAACGAGGACACAGGCGGAGTGAAAAAGCTCATTGTTTTCGACCTGGATGGAACGCTGGCCCCGAGCAAGTCATCGATTGATGCAACGATGGCAGCATTGATGAACACACTCCTGGGTGTTGCCAAAGTCGCGGTGATCTCCGGCGGCAACTGGCCGCAATTTCAAAAACAAGTACTCTCTCACCTTGCCGCTGACGAACGCTCGAAAAATCTGTCTCTCCTGCCGACATGTGGAACACAGTTTTACCGATACGACGGAAGTTGGGAAAAGATCTACTCAGACGATTTATCCCGTCAACAGAAAGAGAAGGTCATCAGTTCGCTGAAGGAGGCCAGCGTGCGATCGGAACTGAAGAGTCCCGATAAGGTCTGGGGAGAGGTCATTGAAGACCGGGGAAGTCAAATCACCTATTCCGCATTGGGTCAAGCGGCTCCTTTGGAAGAAAAGGTGAAATGGGATCCTGATTTCGCCAAACGGAAGAAGATCAAAGCCATCCTGGACACGTTGATTCCCGAGTTTTCTGTCCGATTGGGCGGCTCGACGTCCATTGATGTCACGAAGCCGGGTGTCGACAAGGCGTACGGGATCAGAAAGCTACGAGACATTCTTGGCATTGCCATTGAAGAAATGATTTGTGTCGGCGACGCCTTGTTTCCAGGCGGCAATGACTATCCGGCCGAACAAGCCGGCTGCGCTTCGATCCGAGTCAGAGATCCGGAGGAGACCAAAGCGGTGATCGAAACAATGATCGCTTGTTTCACTTGAATCCGACGAGCGTGACCTTGTGAGGGGGCGTAATGCCTGGATTTCAGTTGAAGCGGCTCGGGCTGCTCATGGAGCCGGAGCCCGGCAATCCGCTGGAGGCCGAAGGCGTTCTGAATCCGGCTGGTGTTCGCGGCCCCGATGGTCAGTTTTACCTCTTCCCGCGTCTGGTCGCGCGGGGCAATTACTCGCGCATCGGCATCGCACGAGTGAAGTTCAATGAGGCCGGCGACCCGACGGGCGTCGAACGGCTCGGCATCGCGCTGGAGCCCGAAGCGGAATACGAGCGGCGGCCGGATGGCGGTGGCGGCTGTGAGGATCCGCGGATCTCGTTTGTCGTGCCGCTCCAACGTTACGTGATGACTTACACCGCGTATTCGCCCGATGGGCCTCGGATCGCTTTGGCCCTCTCGAAGGATCTGTTCCACTGGCAGCGTCTGGGGCTGGCGAGTTTCCGCCCGTATAACGGCATCGAGTTCCACGGCGTGGACAACAAAGATGCCAGCGTCTTCCCCATGGCCATTCCCGATCCTTCCGGTAAACCGGCCCTGGCCATCCTTCACAGACCTCTGTTTCCCGGAACTCGTCCGGAGGAAACTGTGTGCGCTCTCGCGGACCGCGCGGTGGACCTCCACCGTGAGAGCATCTGGATTTCCTATTGCGAAATGAACAAGGATCCTTCTGAGCCAGATCACCTTTGCCAGTTTACCTCGCATACACGGCTGGCCAGTCCGGTCGCGCCCTGGGAGCAGCTCAAGATCGGCGGCGGCACTCCTCCCATCCGGTCCCGGCACGGATGGCTGGTGATTTACCACGGCGTCTGCGGTTCGGCGACGTCGAGCGCTGCAGGAATCAAGCTGCGCTACGCGGCCGGGGTCATGGTGCTGTCGATGGAGCATCCGCAGGTGATCCGTTATCGCTCGCCGGAGCCGGTGCTGACGCCGGAATTGCCGCAGGAACGCGTGGGGACCATCGCCGACGTGGTGTTCCCCACCGCCATCGACCGCCGCGACGATCTCGGCATGTCGGACCGCTTCGACGTCTATTACGGGATGGCCGACGACCGGATCGGAGTGGCGCGTCTGGATGTGCCGGAATTCCTGCCGCCAGAGGCAGTCGCCGACCGTCCGGTACCAAAGGACTGACGTCTCGCCGCCGGTGAGTCCGGAGCGGCATCGAGACGAGTGAATGAGAGGGCAAAAAGCCAAGCCGTAAGTTGGCGAGCCGTGCTTTCAGAAACCGAACGCCTCGGCGGTATGTGCCCGCTGCCTCACGCGCTCCCGCCGTGTCGGCATCGATCAGGAAGAACTGCCCGCGGACCGCAGCGAGAGCCCCGCCTTGGCCTGCAGGAGGTCAATGAACTGGCCCACACGCAAATACTTGTCGAGTTCCGCCGATTCGGTCTCCGTGATGATTCCGGCGTTTTTCTCTTCGAGCAGCGCGGATCCGCTCGTCCGCGTCGGAATTGAAGTGCAGGTCCAGGATCAATCGCGCAACGTCGGGCGAGAGACCAGGTTGGTCCGCAACGACGACCTTCTCCAGGATTTCAGCCTCAGTAATTTCGGGGGCTTTTGACATATCGGGTTTCATGATAGCGGAGGGCGACTCCCAGAGAACACGGGAAGGCCAAGGCCCCGCGCGTGGTTGGCTCCGTGCGCTTGATTCATAGAATCGATGACGAGTCAAATGACCGTACGTGCGCGGCCCGACCGACCAGGCACCTTTGCAGGTAAAACCGGGTGAGCAAAAAGAAATCGAGAAAAGCCAGCCAACGGCCCAACCTCGCTGCGGTCCTTCCTTCCGACGACTACGACGCAATCTTGAGTGGAGTCCTGTAGCTCCTCGAATCCGCCCGGCGCTCGGCAGCCAGGACCGTGAACGCCTTGATGACGGCAACCTATTGGGAAATTGGTCGGCTGATCATCGAATTCGAGCAACGAGGCAAGAGCCAGGCCGATTATGGCACGCGCCTTCTCAAGCGACTCGGCACTGACCTCACCAACCGCTTTGGCCGCGGCTTTTCGTGGCGAAATCTTTACCAGATGCGCGGCTTTTATCTCGCGTACCGCGGAATTTTGCAGGCGCCGTCTGCAAACTCCGCGGCGGTCGGAACATCGCACATTTTGCAGACAGTGTCTGCAAATTCGGAATTGGCCCCGGACACGCTCCTCCAATATTTCCGACTCCCCTGGTCCCATTACGTCCTGCTGCTCAAGGTCGACAAACCTGAGGCCCGCGTTTTCTACGAGGCCGAAGCCCTTCGCAACGGATGGTCGGTGAGGCAGCTCGACCGCCAGGTCAGCACCCTCTTTTACGAGCGCACCCTGGCTTCCCGCAAGAAGGCACGCATGCTCGAAAAAGGCGCCGTGGCCAAGCGGGACGAGACCCTGATGCCCGAAGAGGAGATCAAGGACCCGTTCGTGCTGGAGTTTCTCGGCCTCAAGGACGAATACTCGGAAAGCGACCTCGAAGACGCGCTCATTCTCCAACTCGAATCGTTCTTGTTGGAGCTCGGTGGCGATTTCGCATTCATCGGCCGCCAGCGGCGCTTGCGTATCGGAGACGAATGGCATCGTGTCGATCTGCTCTTCTTCCACCGGAAGCTACGGTGCCTCGTGGTCATCGACCTCAAGCTCGGCAAATTCACGCATGCCGAGGCCGGACAAATGCATGTTTATCTCAACTACGCCCGCGAACATTGGACGAACGAAGGCGAAAACCCTCCGGTCGGAGTCATTCTTTGCACGTCCAAAGACCATGCCGTCGCCAAGTACGCCCTGGAGGGGATGACTAACAAGGTGCTCGCCGCAGAGTACCGAACGACCCTGCCGGACGAGAAGACGTTAGCGGCTCAACTTGAGTCCCAGCGAAGACTGCTCGAATCGAGGCCGGGCGACCGATAATCAACCGGCCGATTGACGACGGACTTCGTAGTCGGCAATCTCAGCTACCAGGACCTCCGTACCTGAAGAAAGCAAGCCGCAGGCGATTTCATGAGGGGAAATAAAGGGTCCGGGAGTCGTTCTCGGCTCTCGTCCCCTGAGATTCCTCCCTGTGCAAATCCGTGTTTTCTTGGCGCCGCTGCGAATTGGTGGTGGAAAAAGGCTTCGAACTCGCGCGAGTATCGGCCCTGCTGCGTAATTCGTTCGGGACCGTCAATCATCGTTATTTGCTGCAAGGGCACGAAAGCCGATCCGTCCTCCGACCGCGTCATAGAGATAGTCGAAGCCCGCCAGAACGCTGCGTCCGGTGTTGATGCCGTGGCCGTTGCGCCATTCGACCTGCGCGGGTGCGATCGGTTGACTCGCGTCCCCGGTCACGAATGAGTACTGCAAGGCGGGCTCCGCCCCGCCGTCGACTGGCGGCGCCGCAATGCTCACGGCGATGCCCGCGGGAAACTGCGTGTATTTCGCCAATGAGGGTGGCCGGTCGGAGACATCCAACCACAACAACATCGAGCCGACGCCTGTATCGATAAGCACCGGCAGCTTGACGAGGATACCGCCCGGCAGGCCGAGGCTTCCGAGCGGCTGCGCCCAATCGGTCCCGGCGGCGTTGCGTTCAAGCCCGATGAACGCAAACCCGGCCAGATTCGTCGAAGTGAGCCCCACTTCAATCGACGTCGTGCGCACGATGTAACCCGCGGACAGGGCCGTCCCTTGGAAGTTGAGCCGCAGGAGCGGATTCCGCAGGGGACCACCGTCGGCCGTGCCGCCAATCGCAAAACCGATCCCGAGCATGCCGCCGTCAAACTGCATGGGCTGGTCCACGGCAAAGACTTCAACGAGCGCGGTGGGATAATCACCGGTCCCGTCCCAATCGACCGGCACGCCGAGGACGACCGGCAGACTCACCCACTGTCCCGAGTAAACTTTGCCGCTGCTGCTGTATTGGAACTGGATGTCCTGAGCGGGATCGAAATCCTGATAACTCGGCCCAAGCACCTTCCGCGGCACCAGGATGCCGACCGATCCGGTATCGACCTCAAACAAATGCGGCGAACCGCCGCCCAAAGCGGCATACAGATGAAATCCCGTCTTCAGGCTGGAATTGGAAGTGAATGGTATCGTGTAACTGCTCGCATCGGCTGTGGACATGAGCCCGCTCCATAACACGTTGGGAAGACTCATCGGCCGCGCTGGGTGCTCGGTTCGATGAAACAAAAGTGACGCGTGGCATTTCCGTTCCTTCACAAACGGGGAGACCGCTCTGGTCCGCCGCTTCGCTTGTCGACTCTCGGGCGACCTACGAGCAGCCACACACCAATTCAGGACATCCAGGCGCGCTTTTCAACCGTCCACCAACCATTTTCGTTCGCCCGCATGACGAGCCCAACGGCGGATAGCGGCCCGTTCCATTCCGTGTAGATCATTCGTTGGCCCGATTCATCCTCGCAGAATCGCAAGACCGGCGTTGTGAGATCCACGGTCGGCAACGCGTCGACGACCGTAAGTCCGTCGCCGTCGTAGCGCCAGATTTCGGCGGGTTCGCCCGCGAGTTTCGCTTTGTCCCAGTCGCCATCGGTGTGTCGGCAAATCCAGATCGCAGTCACGGTCCGCCCCACACCCATGCGTCGAAGAAACCGTGAGATCGGGCCGGTGCGATGCGTGTAGTCCCAGATCCCTTTGGCGCGGCCGAGGGCGTGCTCGAGTGCCGGCGAGGTTGGGGCGGGTCGATTCGACAATGTCGCGGAACCTCAGGTCTGCAGCCGATCGATCGCGCCGCGCACGAGCTTGAGAAAGGTGCGGCCTGCCTTCCGAGCCAGAAGGTGAGACGGGCTAAAGGACCAATCGAGAGGCGAGTGCAGCCCGCCGCCTTGGTCCCAAGGATACTCGCAATTATCCGGCCGACCTCCGGCTCGGTCGACAGCTGGATTCAGCAGCTCGATTTCACGGGCGAGATGCCTGGTCAATAGCAACACACCCGTCATTCGCGTGACGTCGGCCCTCAAGAAGATGATTTGCTGCCTCACAACCACAGGCAGCGGATTTGCGATGTAGCCGTGACTCGTTTGGAGCGCTTCCGGATCCGCGCCACCCGCGATCAAGTGCGCTTTACAAAGTTTTTCACACGCCATCTGCAGAAACAGCAGCCGGTGACATTCGGGAATGCCGCGAACCGATTGGAGACTTTGAAACGTCGTAAAATCGGCTTGGGCCTGCCTCGCGTAGCCGCGTTCCCAGTCCTTCGCCGAACTCACTTTTCGACGGGCTCCGGTTCTGGCGGAAGCTCTTGAAGGTGCAGCCAGCCTGCCGGCAGGTCGAGCTCCTTTGCTTGAATTCGCCTGAACTCCTCGGGCGTCACCTCGATGATCGCCGTTGGGTAAGGAATGCCTGACTGGGGCGATGCAGCAAAGTATAGCGGCATGACTCCGTTCGGCACCGTGTCGGCGTTGACTTCCAAGAGTTTGATCGGCTCGTCGGGAAGCAATTCGACGTCGACTCGACCAGTCACATGAAGAATGTGGCTGATGCCCGCTTCAATTTCGCGGTGCTTTTGAGCCAACAATCGGGCAGCTTCATCTTTGGTCGACATCGATCGCATGTCACTCGCTTGGAACTCGGAGTATTCGATTTTGATCCTTCCATTAATTCTACGACGACCTTGTGACCTGTGAAAGGCGTTTCGTAATTCACCACAACATGGCGTGCAATCGTCGCTTCCAGTTTCTCAAAAGTCGTTCGATTCGCTAGTGCGCTGCGACTGTCGACCACTATCGCCTGCGGCGATTCGCCGCGCCGATGTACTGGCCGAATCGGTGCTCGGGCCTCAGCATCGAGGCTACGCTGTATTCGTCAGAATTCTCGGCGAGCAACTGCCGCAGGATGGGATTTTCATCGTAGCAGTCGATGAAGTAGTTCCACCAGGTGTGCCACTCGCCGGCGTCGGGCCGCAGGGTATCGCGTTGGGCGTAGGCCGTGTCCATGAAGTCGGCCAGCGCTTCGACGCCGATCAGCACGAGAGCCTGTCTTCAGGGGTTGCCTTCTCAAACCGCGCTCGGACTTTCTCGCCGTGCTCTCGGGCCGACTCCTTATTGAAGGGGCGGCGTTTGAAATAGTCCGGTCTGCGGTGGCGACTGCGTTTCGTCTTGAGTCAAATGCGGCAATTGCCGCCTGCGAATGCTTGCAGATCTGAGCTGATACATGATTCCGAAAATGAGGACCAGGGTGCAAAAGATGCTGCCTTCCGGGCCTACGATTCCGCCGGTCAGATAATCGGAGCCGGCGGGCGTCAGTTTGACGAGCAGGGCCGGCTGGTGGGCGTCGAGTGCCGTGACGCGCAGCGCGAACCCGACCGCCAGCAACCAATTCCATCCGCCGTGCCAACCCATCACGCCCCAGACGTTGCCGGTGCGGATCACCCAGCAGCAAGCGAACACCGCAAACAGAACAACGTTGAGAAAGAAGAGCCCAGGCGCGCGGGAATCGAAGTGCAGACCGGTGAACACCAACGACGAGATCAAGACCGCCCACACAACGCGGAACTTGGCGGCGATCGCGGAAAGCATCCAACCGCGAAAGAGAAGTTCCTCGACGCTCGACTGCAGCGCAAAACAAACGAGCAGGGTGGCGATGCTTGCGAGGGAAACCAGAGATTGATCCGGAAGCCCCAAGCCGACGATGTGCAAACCGCCCGCGATGCACATTCCCGCGACGATCGCCGCCGCCATCGCCATGCCGACAAGGAGGCCGCCCAGAAAGGTCCGCACGCGATGCGCACCACCTAATCCGATCGCCGCCAGCGGACGCCGTTCCACGAGGCGAACCCAGGCCAGGACAACAACGGCGAGCGCCGAAAAAGGGAGTAACAGAAACGCGACAAAGCCCGTCAAACCAAGCGGATTTTCCTCGGCATCAACCAATCCCAAGCGCTGCAGGACCGCCGTTAAGCTGATGACCGTGGCGACCACAAAGGCGATACCGAGGAAGGGCACAAGCGCACCCCACGGCTGCCAACCCTTCGCCGGTGTTGCGGGGAAAACGAGTCGCGAATTCAAGTTCGTTCCTGGCAGCTCAAGCCCCCTTCGGAACGGCCAAATTTGACCAGGCGGCGGACTCTCCACCGGGCAGCAACCGCTGACAAGTTATTCGAGCGACGGCCACAGCTTATTGGGCACAAAAACCCCGCGCCGGGAAAGTTGTCGCGAGTGTCTGAAGGCGCCTGATTCGCTCGCGAGCCATTCTTCCGACAAATCGAGTCGCGGGCTTCGCTATGCTCACCTTTTTCGGACGGGGCGTCCTCTTGCGTCCGAGAGGCCTGCTGACCGGCATCAGGTTGCAGCGACTTTTTCAATTCTGCCAAGAACGGTTTGGCGTCCTTGTACCCGGTAAACTGGGTCAGCAGTTTGCCGTCGGAGTCAAACACCTGAGTGGTCAGGAATTTTTTGACCTTGAGGATTTTGGTGATTTTCTTATCGCGGTCCGTATCGAGGTGTACGGCAACAAAGTTCCTGTTGACGAACTTCACGACCCCGGGATTCACGAGCGTGGTCCCATTCAGCTTTCGACAGTGCTTGCGCCATTTTGCGCCGCTAACGATGAGAATCGGCTTACCCGTTTCCTGCGAGACGCGCTGGGCCTGCCGAAGATCAAGCCAGGAGATTCGAGTTGCATCAGGCGTCCCGCTTCGTTCGTCATCGCGGGCATAAGCCCCACCCGCGAGAATGGACGCGATCAGAGCCAACCCGCTTGGAGAAACCCGGACATTTGTACAGATCATTTGTCGCCTGCCCCGTAAGGTTCCAGCAGTGGGAAAGGGAACTCACAGGTACAAGCATGGAAAAACAGCGGATGCGACTTAAATTCGCCAAAAAAAGAGTGACCCTGGCCACACAGCTTGGCGGTGTCTTCAGCTGAGGCTATGGTTTCGCGCTCTTCTCACCTTTCGATGCTTCGAGGTCCGTGACGAGTTTTGTGAAATCATCGCGGCCGCGCAACGAATTGAGGTCCGTGTCGCGTTTGATTTGGGGCACGTCCTTGAAGCCGGCTTCGATGGCTCTCTTCAGCCAGGCGATCGCACGATCGGCCTCGCCCGTTGAAGCGGTCGAATTGGCGGCTGTCCGGAGCGCAGTGGCGCAAATGGCGTGAATCGAGGCGGCCCGGTACAAGCCGGCCGGATCGCTGCGATTGAGCTTTTCCCACGCTTCGGCCGCCTGCCGGCAGAGCGCAGCCGCCTCGGAGCCGCGATCCGCAAGCAGGCACCTGGCGACGCGGCCCATGCTCTCCAGGGTCTCGGGGTGCGTGGCGCCCAGCTTGGACTTTTGCAGCGCGAACGTTTGCTGATTCATCGCCAGCGCGTCAGCCTGTCGGCCGAGCGCGGCGTAGATACCAGCGAGGTCAGTCCGCGTCCGCAATGTGTCGGGATGGTCTTTCCCGAGCTTTCGCTCTTGAAGAGCCAGCGTCTCCTCATCGAGCGTTGCGGACTCCGAGTTCTGTCCCGCGGCCGACTGGCAGCGGGCAAGGACGGCAGCAGACCAGAGGGACTGCGGGTGATCGGGGCCGAGCTTCGCCTTTAGGATCGCGGAGCTTTCGCCGGCGAGCTTGACCGCCTCGTCGAGGCGGCCCAGCGCCCGGTAACTCTCGGCCAGGCGCGACTGGGCAAGCAGCGTGTCGGGATGCTGCGGCACAAGATCGCTCTTTCGCTGGGCAAGGATCTCCTCGCGAATTTTCAGGGCTTCGCTTTGGCGTCCTTGAGTCTCGTAACAGATCGCCAGATTGTTCATGGTCGCTAGCGTGTCTGAATGATGGCGGCCCAGCGCCGAGGTCTGCAGCGCGATCGTTTGCTCGTTGAGTTTCACCGCCTCGGCCAACCGTCCGACGGAAAAGAGGCTTTCGGCCAGGTTGAACATGCTTCGCAGGGTGTCGGGGTGGTTGGCGACAAGCTTGACCTTGCGAATGGCGAGCGTCTCCTCGCGCAACTTGAGGCACTCGTCCCAGCGCCGAGCGCATAGAGGCACTCGCCGAGGCTCGCCATGCTCAAGAGCGTGTCGGGGCTGTCGCGGCCCAATGTGGCCTGATAGCGGGCCAAAGTATCTCGATCGAGCTTCAACGCCTCCTCGAAACGGCCCACTTCGCAATAGCTCACCGCCAGATTGTTCATGGTGAGCAGCGTGCGCGGGTGATCGGGCCCCAGCTTGGCCTTGTCGAGTTTCAAGACCTCCTCATTGAGTTTCACCGAGTCGGCATAGCGGCCCAGCTCGTCGTAGTTGAGCGCCAGGTTGCTCATCGTAAACAGCGTGTCCGGGTGATCGGGGCCGAGCTTGGCTCTCCGCAGAGCCAGCGTCTCTTGGCGGAGCTTGATCGAGTCAGCATGCCGGCCCACAAACCAATAGCTGATGGCCAGGTTGTGCATGCAATGCAGCGTTTCCGGATGATCGGGCCCCCATTTCGCCTTGGTCAGCGCCAGCGTCTCTTCACGCAGCTTGAGAGCCTCCGCGTGCCGGCCCACGTCCTGATAGCTGTTGGCCAAGGCCATCAATAAATCGATCGTGCCCGGGTGATCCGATCCGAATTTGGCTTTGTAAAGCGGCAGCGTCTCCTGACGAATCTTGAGAGCCTCGTCATACCGGCCAAGCGCTGCGTAACTCTCCGCAATCGCCGTCATCGCGCCCAACGTCGTCGGATGGTCGGGACCCAGGTTGAGCTTCTCCAACTCGAGCGCCTCTTCCCGCAGTTTAAGGGATTCGCGGTGTCGGCCGGTGGCGTAATAAGAATCGGCCAAAGCGGACATCGTCCAGAGCGTGTCGGGGTGTCCGAGGCCCAACTCGGACTTTCGAGTCGCCAGGACCTGTTCGATCAGTTTGATGGCGTCTTGGGGTCGGCCCGCGTCGTTGTAGGCGGTGGCAACGCTGAGCATGCTCCACAGAGTTTGGGGATCGCGGGGACCGAGTTTCGCCTGGCACATCGCGAGGGCCTCTTCCTGGAGTCTCACAGCCTCCGATAACCGGCCAAGCACGCCGTACGTAACGGCCAGGTTGGTCATGGACCTGAGGGTATCGGGGTGATCCGGACCCAATCGGGCCTTCCGCAGGGCGAGCGTCTCCTCTTCCAATCGGAGAACTTCGTCCCAGCGACCCAGACCGCCGTAGCTGGCGGCCAATTCACCCGTACTCCGCAGCGTATCGGGATGGTCGTAACCTCGATCCCGCGTGAACAATGCGCGGGCCGCCTCCTGCTGCGCGGCCGCCGCCTTCGAATCACCCAGGTAATGGAACGACCTGCCTAACGTCAGCCGCAACCGGGCTTCAATCAACGGCTGATCGGTAAAGCTCTTTTCCATATAGGGCAGCGCCGACTCGATCGCCTTCCTCAAACTCACGTCGCGGCCCAAGCCGCCCGCTTGCCCGACAGGTCGCGCGGCGGCGAAGACTCGGTTCTCGACGAAATCGAGAGCTGCCTTGGTCTCGGCCTCCCGCAAAAGGGCGTCATCCTTTGCCGCTTTGGCATCGCGCTCGGCGCGTGTCGCCCGCACCGCCTGCCACGTCGCGGCCGAGGCACCAACGACAAGCGCAAACGCCACAGCGCCTCCCGTCAGCACGGCCGCTCGATTCCGCTGCACGAGTTTTTTGAGCCGGTACGCCCTGGACGGCGGCCTGGCCAGAATCGGCTCGTTGCGCAGATAACGTTGCACATCCTCGGCAAAGCTGTCGGGCGTCGCATAGCGGCGATTGCGGTCTTTCTCGAGAGCCTTCATCGCGACCCAATCGAGGTCGCCCGACAGAAGTTGCTCGAGCCCCTTGAGGTCGAGCCCCCGATTGCCGGCCACCAAAGTCGCCGAGTCGCCCAACGACGAAAGCCGCGTGCTTGGCCGCGGCGGATCCTGCTCGCGAATTAAACGCTGAATCTCCGCGTAGCCGGCCTGCCGCAATCGCTCGACCTCGAGCGGCGTCGTGCCGGTCAATAACTCGTAAAGGAGCACGCCGAGAGAATACACGTCGCTGCGGGTGTCGATGTCCAGGCCGCTCACTTCGGCCTGTTCGGGGCTCATGTAGGCCGGCGTGCCCACCATTTGTCCAAAGGCTGTAAACAACGTTCGCTCGGTGAGCTTCTGCACGGTCGCCTTGGCCACGCCAAAATCGATGACCTTCACCACCGGCACGCCGTCGTGCAGCGTCACCAGCACGTTCGACGGTTTGATGTCGCGGTGAATGATCCCCTTGTGGTGCGCGTGCTGAATGGCATGACACACTTCGATAAACAACTTGAGCCGCGTGTCGGGAGCGAGATGATTCTGGTCGCAGTACTCCGTGATGGGAACTCCTTTTACGAGCTCCATCACGAAGTAGGGATGCCCAGATGCCGTGGCCCCGGCATCGAGTACCTTGGCGATGTTCGGATGATCCATCAGGGCCAGCGCCTGCCGCTCCGACTCGAAGCGGGCGATTACCTGCGCGGTGTCCATTCCCGGCTTGATGATCTTGAGCGCGACGGTCCGCCGGACCGGCCTCTCCTGCTCGGCCCGATAGACGACGCCAAAACCCCCTTCGCCGATCTTGAGGAGCAGCTTATAGGGACCGATCACACTGCCGACATTCTCCGGCGGCAATTCTCCGAGCACGGTCGAGGCGACCGACTCAGACCCGTGCGGCGCTTCGGACACGGCAAATCTCCGCGACTCAGCCGGCCAGAGGGTGATGCGGCGATCTCCTCCGTTGCGGCCCTTCGCGCCTCCATTTCAAACGACGGGCCGGTCGCATTCAACTACTTTTTCGATCGACGTGACGAGCTTGCACCTTTTCGCTCAAAAAACGACGGGCCGGTCGCATTCAACGACCTTAATGCGAGATTCGCTCGAAGCGGACGGTCGCGCCGCTCAGGCGGGCAAAAAAGGCCGTCACCTCGATGCCAAGTCCAAAATCCCGGACGCGGCTGATCGCCTTGGAAATGTCCTCGCGCTGCCGCGCTTCAAGTTCCAACGGGGGGACGTGCAGCCGCTCGGAATAAAACGCGCAGCCCTCGTGGGCCACGAGCACGACCCGCTGCACCTTGTGGACCGATGCCAGAAACCGCAACTGCTCGACGACGCCTTCTTCTTCGCGATACGTTTCAAAGTGCCACGCCAGACAGGCCGCGCCGCCCGGCACGGCCAGCCGGTCGTAGCGCGGGAGGCCAAGATGCACGTGCAGCAATTCGTCGACCTGTTCGCCGAATCGACCGTCGCTGCAATAGACCGCCACCGCGCGAATCCGGTTGGAATCGAAACGGACCGAACTCTCGAAAGATGGCGTGGACGGCATGAGTGACACCCACTTCGGCTCGATGCATTTCTCGTGACGGCGACGCCGCCGCGAATTGCCGGCGGCGGAAGGACCGGGACTGCAGAAATCGTTTTCTGATCAAGGGACGAAATTGTAGCCGTAGGGTGAGACCAGCAAGCAACGCGAGCGCGGCTCGACTGGGCTCGCCGAAGTCCGGCACACCTTCTTGTCGACCGCCA
This sequence comes from uncultured Planctomycetaceae bacterium, assembly GCA_963752185.1. GTDB lineage: Bacteria > Planctomycetota > Planctomycetia > Planctomycetales > Planctomycetaceae > DASPSM01. Next base: position 1,795,028 of record CAVVXK010000002.1, read on the forward strand.
GACGATGAGGGTGGCCCGGTGGCCGAAACGGCCTTGTGCCACCTTACTTGCTAACGTCTGACAGCCGATCCGGATCCATGAATTTTCCATTTTGAAGGCAAACTTGGCGAAGGGGGGCCGAGGGAGCGAGAATGCTCTCGAAACCATTATTTCTTATTTCGGCCGCAAAGAGCCAAGGTCGCTTCGTCGATCTTGTTCGTGTCGAGCTCCATGCGGCCAACCTCCTCCACTGCGCCCGAGATCCACGGTCCAAATCTTGGCGGTGATTGCGACTTGGTGTCGATCATGAATAGTGAGCTATCCAAGGCCCATTCCGAAGACTGGCTGACGCCGTGAGAAGTGGTCCTCCTGGTGTCTATCAACAAACCATCCGTGAGCAATTCACGCCTCGTGCAGCGGTCCCTCGCTGACGGATTTCGGTCTCTCGCTGTGCAAGCGAATCGCTCGCCAGTCGTCACCACAACAGCCCGCTCATCGTGCCGCACCAACTCGGCAATTGCCTTGAAAATCGCCGTTTGCATTTGCCGCGACGCAGGGGCGCCGGGTTGGGCCGGCAGCGTCGGGGAATATTCCGGGGCGGTTACGGTATTAAACAATACCGGCGGAATTAAACCGCCCCAGTTCGTCTGACATTCGCAAACAGTGACTTCAGCCTCATTCTGCCAGCGGTTGCTCCGTCCACCAAGATCAGAAATACAACCGTTGTAGCCTTCACTCTAGCAAGGCGGATCGAGTCCAGCCCGAGGTGTTTAATAACCCTTGTTAAACACACTGGCCGATCCGGATCGAAAACAGCACGCAGCTACTCTTCAAGGTAGCGGCAGGTCGCCAGCCAGGCAAAATCAGAATACCAACGGTTGGTACACAGGCGGAAAATTGTCGCAGTGGGGGATGCGGGGATGCGGAAATCTTGGCTGCCAGAACGGCAGGAGCCGGCGGCTGCCATTTTGGCTTTTTTTGGGGTGGAGCCCAAAAAAGTCCTTCTTTTTTCTCTCGCTCTCAAGCCGCCTGCTTGCGACCACGCTCCGCCTCTGCGGACGTAAGCTCCGCTCCGGCTTCGTTGGCTCGACGTAACCCACGCTCGAAGCGGAGCTTCGGGAAATGGCATTCCCAAGCAGAGCTTGTGAACGAGGGAACGAGGGAGCTTGGGACCGATGTCTGAGACATGCTGAGGAATACTTTTTTTGGGTCGAGCCCAAAAAAGTCGCCCTTTTTCAGCGCCCAAAAAAGCCAAAAAAGTCGGCTGAGATGACGAGGCGGCGGGCGGCTACGAGGCCATTTGCAGTTTGATCTCGTCCGCCTTGAGCGAGACGATGGCGATGCCCAGGCGGTTGGCCAGTTCGATGACTTCCGTTTGATCGAGCATGATGGTCATTTCGCTCTCGACCGCGAGCACCCGGCCGCCCGCTTCCCGCATGGTTTGCAGCGTTTCGACGCCAATGGTCGGGACGTCGAACCGCATGTCTTGTTGCGGCTTGGCGACTTTGACGACCGTGAACCCGCCGCGGCGGCAGAGGGTTCCAGCCCGGCGGATGGCGGAGTCGGTGCCTTCGATGGCCTCGAGGGCGATGACGGCCATGTCGTTGACGATGACCGTTTGGCCAATGTCGAGCCGGCCGAGCTCCTTGGCGATCTCCCAGCCGAAGCGGATGTCGTTCCATTGGGCGGGCGTCGGTTTTCGCCGCGTGAGAAATCCGTGTTTCACGAGCAGCTCCGGACAGTAATTGAGAGGCGTGTCGAAAACGAGGTTGTCCCGCTCGAATTCGCGGATCAGGGCCAGCATCAGCGTGTCGTCTTTGCGGTTTTCGCGGGCGTACCGCAGCATCATGTGGATCGCCCGGAAGTCGGGCAGGTGGCGAATCCAGCGGTACGGGTGGAAGAGGACCGTTTTGTCGACTTTCCCTGCCATCACGATGCGGTCGATGCGGGCCGACTTGAACAGGCGGATGGCCCGGCCGAAGCGGCCCAGCGACGTCGTCGTGAAGTAATCGCAGAGATTGTGCAGTTCGTCAGAGGCCATGCCGGCCACGCCGACGCCGAAGACGGAGATGCCCTGCCTGCGGGCGGCCTCGGCAAAGGCAAGGGGGAAGCGTCCGGCCCCGGCCAAAAGGCCGATCCGCTGCACGGGTCGCTTACTCAACGATGTGGAAAGTGTGGTCATGAACGAAAAAAGTCAGGCCGCGTCCCGGAGGCCGTCCTTGGCGATTGGGCCCGGCGACGTGAGTTGGGACAGTTTGGACGTGAGTTCCGCGACCTGCCGCTCCAAGGCTTTGAGTTGCTGCCGCATTTCAGGAAGTTTGTGTTGGGCCATCACCACGCGACGACATTCGGCCTCGGGAATCGCGGGAGTGCCGATTTGGCGTTCGCCCGCCGGGATATCCTTATGGACTCCGGCTTTGGCCCCGACGACCGAGCGGGTACCGAGATGGATGTGGTCGGCGATTCCAACTTGTCCGGCGCAGATAACGTAGTCGCCGGTCGTCACGGATCCGGCCAAACCGGCTTGTGAGACGAGCAAATTATGCCGGCCGATTTCGCAGTTGTGCCCGATCATCACCAGGTTGTCGAGCTTCGTGCCCTGGCCGATGATCGTCTCGTCGACCATGGCCCGGTCGATGGTTGTGCAGGCGCCGACTTCGACGTCATCCTCGATCCGCACGCTTCCGTAATGGGGAATCCGCTCATGGCGGCCATCGATGAGGCGATACGAGAATCCGTCGGCTCCGATCACCGCACCGGCGTGAAGTATTACGCGGTTTCCGATGTTGGTGTTTTCGTAGAGGACCACGTTTGGATGCAGCACCACTTCGTCGCCCAGTTGGCAACCGCGGCCGATGACCACCCCGGGATGGATGTCGCAGTTGTCACCGATGATCACGCCGGCAGCGACGTGGGCACCGGGAAAAATATTTGTGCTGCGACCGATTTGAGCCGTCGCATTGACATAAGCTTCGGGCGAAATGCCGACAGGCGGACGGACAGAGCGCGGTGCAAAATGTTCAGCGACCGCCAAAAAGGCATCCTTGGGATCGTCGACGACGATGAATGTCGATTTGTAGCCCGCTGTTTTGAGGGCTGCCTGCAGTTTGCGGTCCACCAGGATCGCCGCGGCGGTCGACCCCTTCAGTTGAATGGGATTTCGATCGCCAATGAAAAAAGTGATCGATTGCGGACCCGCTTTGGAAAGCGACTGGACCTTTTCAACGACACGGGTTGCGTCGCCGATTACCTCGCCGCCAAGCCAATCGGCAAGGGCTTCGACCGTCATCGACATGCGGAATCCTTTCCAGTGAGTCGATCATCGGCAGAAAAAAGGGCGTTTCAGACCGCCCGGGGAGGCGATTTTTACCGGAAATTCCCATTTTGCGGCAAGCCGGCTTTTGAGTCCCGGCCGGGGGAAGACCCGGAATAAGCCAGTTTGACACCCTTGGCAGAGCGGCCTATTATCTTAGAGTTCCTGGGATAGTGGTGCTCAAAACGGGCATTATGCGCCAATTTTGAGGTTAATTCCTGTGCAAACCTGCGTGATCGATGTCAGCCCAATCGTCATTATCGGCCCGCCTGGGGGCGGTGCGGTGACGAGTCGTTAGCACGATCACTGAACCGAATCAAACCCTCAGGCCGCCCGCCTGGGGGTTTTTGCGTTTCCGGACGAAAAAAGATGGCTCGCATCCAGATTTATGACACAACGCTTCGCGACGGTAGCCAAGGCGAGGGGGTCAATTTCTCCCTCGAAGACAAGCTGGCAATCACCGCCAAGCTGGATGAGTTTGGATTTGACTTCATCGAAGGCGGGTATCCACTCTCCAATCCGAAGGATGCGGATTACTTCCGCCGCGTGGCCGACATGCCGCTCAAGCATGCCAAAGTGGCCGCCTTCGGCATGACGCGAAGAAAGGGCGTGGCCGCGGAAAAAGATATCGGAATGCAGGCCCTCGTCGACGCCAAGACGGAAGTCGTCACGCTCGTGGGCAAGAGCTGGGATCTGCACGTCAAGGACATCTTGAATGTCAGCGAGGAGGAAAACCTGGCGATGATCCGCGATTCGGTCGCCTTCCTGCGATCCGAGGGACGCCGCGTGATCTACGATGCCGAACATTTTTTCGACGGGTTCACCCGGAATTCCGACTTCGCGCTCAAAACGATCCAGGCCGCGCAGGAGGGAGGCGCTGAGATCGTCGTATTGTGCGATACGAACGGCGGCAGCCTTCCCGAACGGATCGCCGCCGGGGTCGATGCCGCGCGAAGTGCGCTGAAAGTTCCCGTCGGAATTCACTGTCACAACGATTGCGACGTGGCGACCGCCAATTCGCTAATGGCCGTCCGGCATGGCGCCGTGCAGGTGCAAGGGACGATCAACGGCATCGGCGAGCGGTGCGGCAACGTCGATCTGATCAGCGTGATCGCCAATTTGACGCTCAAAGAGGGCCGCGAGGCGCTGGTTCGAGGCGGCATCACGCATTTGACCGAGTTGTCGCGGTACGTCTACGAAATCGCCAACATGAATTTCCGTGCGAATCAGCCGTTTGTCGGGATGAGTGCGTTCGCCCATAAGGGGGGCATGCACGTGCACGCGGTGAATCGCGTCACTCAAAGTTACGAGCACATCGATCCCGAAACGGTCGGCAACGAGCGGCGGATTCTCATCAGCGAACTCTCCGGCCGGTCGAACATCGTCGCCAAGACGATGAAGTATCGCCTGAGTGCCGACGACGAATTAATGCGAAAAATCCTCGACCGCGTGCAAATCCTCGAGAACGAAGGGTATCAATTCGAGGCCGCGGAGGCTTCGTTCGACCTGCTGGTGATGAAGGTGGCCGGCGCCTACGAGCCGAAGTTCGGCCGCGACCATTATCGAGTGAATGTCGTGACGTCGGAGGGAACGGCACCCGTGACCGAGGCGACCATCAAGCTGAGCGTTGAAGGATGCACGGAGCACGTCGTGGCCGAAGGGGACGGCCCGGTCAACGCTCTCGACACGGCGCTCCGCAAGGCACTCGCGACCGCCTATCCGCGGCTGGCTGAGATGCATCTGGCGGACTACAAAGTGCGCGTGATCAATTCGGCCGAAGGAACGGCGGCTCGCGTGCGCGTCGTCATCGAAAGTCGTGATGCTAACGACGTATGGACGACCGTCGGCGTTAGCGAAAACGTTATCGAAGCCAGTTGGCTGGCGTTGGTCGACAGCGTGGAATATAAGCTCTACAAAGACGACGGCGGCCTGGGAACTGCGTCCCGCATGCGACCGGTTTCCGCTGCCGAAACGCGTGTTGCGCCCTAAGGCTCGCGAGCCCCTCATGCCCAGCGAAAAAACGACGGGCGAATTGCCCAAACAATACGATCCCAAAGAGGCCCAGGGACGTTGGTACCGGTTCTGGGAAGAATCGGGCTACTTCAACGCCGACCCGAATCCGGACAAAAAGCCGCACACCATCATGATGCCGCTGCCGAACGTCACCGGCGCGCTGCACATGGGCCATGCGCTCAACGACTCGCTGCAAGACCTGCTCACGCGCTGGCGGCGGATGCAGGGTTACGAGGCACTCTGGATGCCCGGAACGGACCACGCCGGCATCGCCACGCAGGCGGTCGTCGAGCGCCGGATGCTCGAAGAAGAGGGTCTCACGCGGCACGAGGTGGGCCGCGAGGCGCTCGTCAACCGCATCTGGAAGTGGAAGGACGCCTACGAAGACCGCATTCTGGGCCAGCTCAAGCAACTCGGCTCGAGCTGCGATTGGCGTCGCACGCGATTTACCCTCGACGATATTTGCACGTTTGCCGTCCGCCGCACGTTTTTCAAATTCTTTGCCGACGGATTGATCTACCGCGGCAAGCGGCTGGTTAACTGGGACACGTATTTGGGGACGGCCGTTGCCGATGACGAAGTCTTCCACGAGGAAGTCGACGGCCATTTCTGGACGTTCACGTATCCGGTGACCAACTCGGAGGAGCCGATCGCCTTCTCGACCACGCGACCGGAAACAATGCTGGGCGATACGGCGATCTGCGTGAATCCGTCCGACGATCGTTACCGCCACCTGATCGGCAAAAAGGTCCGCATTCCGCTCAACGGGCGCGAGATTCCGATCATCGGCGACGCCCAACTGGCCAAGATGGATTTGGGAACCGGCGCGGTCAAGGTCACCCCGGCACACGATCCCAACGACTACGCCTGCGGTCTGCGGCACAAGCTGCCGATGATCAACATCCTCAATCTCGACGGCACCCTCAACGAACAAGCCGGCGAATATCAGGGGATCGACCGCTTCAAGGCCCGCGATCTGATCGTTGAGAAAATGCAATCGCTCGGCCACTTGGTGAAAGTCGAAGAGCGGAAGATTCCGCTGGCCCATAGCGACCGCTCAAAGACGCCGATCGAGCCGCTCCTTTCCGACCAGTGGTTCGTGCGGATGGAGGACCTGGCGCAGCGGGCAATCGACGCCGTCAACGATCGTCGAGTGCGATTCTTCCCGTCTCGATACGCCAAAACCTACCTCGACTGGCTGGGGAAAAACGGGATTGGTGCATCAGCCGCCAGCTCTGGTGGGGACATCGCATTCCCATCTGGTATTGCGGCACATGCACTGACGCGGAGCTCAAAAAAGCCTTTGGCGGGAAAACGGACGTTTTCTGGCGAAAAGATGAGGAATCGGACCGCTGGCTAATCTGCAGCGAAGTCGACCTGCCGGCCGACGCTTTGGGACCGACGCACAAGTTGACTCAGGACGAAGACGTCCTCGACACGTGGTTCAGCTCCGCCTTGTGGCCGCTGGAAACACTGGGATGGCCGGAAAAAACCGCGAGTCTGGCGTACTTCTATCCGACCAGCGTGCTGGTCACGAGCCGCGAGATCATCACGCTGTGGGTCGCGCGGATGGTGATCGACGGGCTCTACAATATGGGCGAAGTCCCCTTCCGACACGTCTACATCCATCCCAAGATCCTGGACGGATTCGGACAGACGATGTCGAAATCGCGCGGCAACGGCGTCGATCCGATGGATTTGATCGACAAATACGGAACCGACGCCGTCCGGTTTACGATCGCCTCGATCGCGGGCGAGACTCAGGACGTCCGTTTACCCGTGGCCTATGAATGCCCGCACTGCGGCAATTTGATTCCACAGACTCTCGAACATCAAAAAGCCGCTCAACGCGGCGGTAAAAAACCGCGCCTGACGTGCCCCAAATGCAAGAAAGCGTCGCAGTACTCGAGCCCCGGCTATGAGCCGGATCCCGGCGAACCGGTCGCGCGGATCGTCAGCGAGCGCTTTGACTACGGCCGGCATTTCTGCAACAAGCTGTGGAACGCGTCACGCTTCGTGGTGATGAATCTCGAGGGTTATTCGCCCGCGCCGATCAAACGCGACGAGCTAAGGCTCGAAGACCGTTGGATCTTGAGCCGGCTTTCCTGTGTGACTGCCGAGCTGACAGAACACCTCGATCGGTACCAGTTCGACGTGGCCACGCGCGTGCTTCGCGACTTTGTCGTGAATGAGTTTTGCGACTGGTATGTGGAGATGATCAAGGCTCGGCTACGAGATGCCGAGCTTCGGCCCGTGGCTCAACGGATCGCCTTGGGCGTCCTGGATGCCATTATCCGCGCCTTGCAGCCTTTTACTCCGTTTGTCTGCGAAGAGCTGTGGCAGCGGCTCGGCGAGGTCGCGCCCGAGCGAGGTATACCGGAACCACAAAAGGCTGCGCCGAGCGTGATGATCGCACCTTGGCCCGCAATCTCGGCGGACTGGCGCGATCGGGCTATCGAAGCGCGATTTGCCCGGCTGCAGGAGACGATTACCGCCGTGCGAAACGTGCGTGCCGTTTACGGTATTCCGCCCGGAACGCCGCTGAAATTGCACGTTCGTTGTCGGCCGGAAGTCGCCGCCGACTTAAAGGATGTCGCCGATCAGTTCGAGAACCTATCGCGGACGATGCTCGAGGCCGCCGGGGTCGAAGTCGAGCGTCCCAAAGGCTCTGCCAATTTCGCTCTCGCCGATGCGGACGGTTTCATTCCTCTCGAGGGGATCATCGACCGGGACGCGGAACTCAAACGGCAGCGCAAGGAGCAGGAGAAGCTCCGCAACAACATCGCCAGCAGCGAGAAAAAACTCTCCGACGAAAAATTTCTCAGCCGCGCTCCCGAGGATGTCGTGAATCAGGCCCGCGAAAACCTGGCCAGCCTGCAGAAGCAGCTGCAAAGCGTGGACGAGATCATCCGCCAACTCAGCGCACGACTAGAGTCGACAGATCAGACGGCCGTGCGCTTGCCGCGTTCACGGTTCATTGTCCTCACTGTCGAGGTAGACGTCGTACGCGTTGCGGATTGAGCTCAGCTCAGCACGCAGGCGGTGGTCCGGGTCCCTATCCCAGAGGCCCGAGTAAGTAAGCACATTGATCACGGTCTGGCTCACGTTGTTTCGCGGCGAGTAGCCATTCCAACCCGGCATATCGCTGAGCGAAGCGGCAAAGGCGATCGCTTGCTCGGGATGCATCAGCGTCAGCGATTGAATGCTCAAAATATAGGTCGGCATTCCCGAGTAAGACCTCGCGATCATCCGCGCAAGCAACGGATTGAGCAGTTCATCGGCCAATGCTTCGTCATAGAACTTGACGATGTTCACAAGATGCGGTGCCTGGCCATCGAGCATCAACCGCTCATAACTCTCGCCGTTCATCGAAGATCGAAGCGAAATCGCTCTCCAAAACATCTCGTTGGCAAGCACGGGTCGATGCGCTCCGCGACAGGGACGAGCATGACCATCAGACCCGATGGCGTGTGATAGAAGCGGTCTGTCGGATGAAGAACGCCTTGTCGCAGGGGCTTGATCAGTTCAACGGCCTGCAAGAGCGCATGACGGGCCGCTTCCCGATCCCGCTTTGCCGCGGCATCGGCAATCAGTCCATAACAGATGGCCTTCACTTTCAGGACCTGAAAGTCGATGACCTCTTTCGACAAGTTGAACATGCCTCCCCCCAAGCCGAAAATCGATTCGGCCTCGCTTTGTACCTTGGGAGGACGGGCAAACCGGGTCAGAATGCGCTCCGCGGCAGCCGGATCCTTGCGGGCCACGCGGCTCACCAGCGTGGGCAGATTGTTGCCCACTCGCTGGAGTTGCATGAGTGACAGCTCATTGGGAACGTTGGCGAGCCAGGCCTCGACGTCTTGCGGGCGCTCGCGCAATCTCGCCTGCCAAACGGAGCATGGGGCCCGGTTCCATGTCGGTCGCGAGCTTTTTCGCCTCCTCCGGATCGTCGCGGGCGATGGCCATCACTAAATTGATGCGAATGGCTTCCCGACCCCGCGCTTCCGGAGGCATCTTTTCATAAAGGACCTTGCACTCTTGCAAGACCTTGCGGGCCGTGTCCTGATCGCCGACTTCCGAAAACTGGGAACCTAACTGGCACAGCTGAAAGGCGTGCATCATGGGGTCTTTGGTAGCGGCAATCAGCTCGCGTGCCTTTTCGAGAGCGGCCCGACGAGCGGGCACATTCGATCGATTTCCGGGACTGTTCTGAAATCGGTAGAGATAGGCGTTAATCCTCATTTCGGGGTCGCCGATCTTGGAAATGGCCGACAGAGAATTGTCTGGCTTCCCACTCCCGCGATCAGCCAGCGCGTTCGTCGCCATCATGCGAAGCTGATTGCGACGAAAGGGTCGGTCGAATTTCAGCGAATCGAGCTGCTCGAGGATCCGCTTCGGATCGGTGCGAGTCAGAGTCGCGAGCAGGAAATAGTTCGAAATCATCGACCACTTTTTTCGCGAGCGCCGCGGCAACGAGGGGTTCGAGCTGCTTTTTGGCGACCGCGAGACGGCGCTCCTCGGTCCACTCTTGCGAAGAAAGAGCCGACTTTTTCAAGACGCGCGGGTTTGGATCGTCCGGCCGCTCCAACACGATTTGCACTTTGTCCGCCGGGCACGCCGGGACGCTTCCGAAAAACCGAAATCCGGCAGCTTCAAAACAAACGATCGCCTTTCCTTGCGGGACTCCATCCAGGCTGAAATGGCCTTGTCGATTCGTTGAGGTTTCGAGGCGCCTGGGTCCATCGCCGGACTGAATCACAGTCACATTTTCGAGCGGTTTTCCCGCCCGATCGACGACGGTCCCTTCAATTGCGCCAGCCGGCGCAACTTGACGGCAGGAAGTTCGATCGTGCCCCGCTGCGCCGGATGCGTCCATCTGGTCAGTTGCGGCGCGTATCCGGCAGCGTCGACCTCCAAAACATACGCCTGCTTACTGGAAAGCACTGGCGTTTGGATGGCTCCATCCTTCCCGGCGTTCAGTAACTCCGCCTGCTTTGTGATCGCGATCGCGGCTTCATTGCGAGCAGCCTTAGCCGATTGGGGCGTGGCTCTAAACAGCGACCCGCGTGCATTGCCAAGCGGGTGACCGGCGGCATCCTGAACCTGCACGCGGAGGCGAATCGACTCGGGCGGCGGCGTGTCGGCCAACACGATTTGGACTGCAGAAAAAACGCCCACCACGACGTAAAAAAGGCGCCTCGACATCGCTCGAATCTCCGCAGGTAAAGCGACCCGGCGAGAGACCTTTTGACGCGGTCCGTTTTGTCTACAAAACCACATCCATTACAGACATTTTCGAAGATTGTTCGCCGAGCGAAAGAGAATCGCTTAGTCCGCCGTCTTCGTCGCTTCAGTGCGGGCGGCGGTCTTGGGCTTGTAGTCGCGCCACAACCAGCGAAGGGAATCGGGAAGAATTGATCCACCCTGCTTGCCGTTATGGCCTCCGTCGCCGAATACGAAATTGTAATCGTAATGGGCGAACTTGAGGGCCGCGGCCATCTCCTGATTGGCGAGCGGCCAGTTTCCAAACTTGTTATCCAGATCGTGGGAGCCGTCTTGCAGAAAAATCCGGATCGGTTTGGGAGGTTCCTGCCGAATCAGCGACGGATAGACATAACCACCGCGAATATTGGTAAAACTGCCGACGTGAGTGAGCACTTTGCGGAATTGGTCCGGCTTCTGCCAGGCGACTGTCCATGAGCAAATGCCACCGGAGCTGATTCCGCAAATCCCGCGTCCTTCCGGATCATCGGTGAGACGGTACTTCTTGCCGACTTCCGGAAGAATTTCCTCCAGCAAGAACCGTGCGTATTGGTCGCTGACCGTGTCGTATTCCAAGCTCCGATTGCTGCGCGGCATTTCGCGTTCTTTGGCCGCCGGAAATGATCCCGGATTGATGAGGATGCCGATTGTCACCGGCATCTCCCCCTTGTGAATGAGGTTGTCGAAAACGGTCGGAACGCGGAAAGCCCCCTTCTTGTCGACGTAGCTGCGCCCGTCCTGAAAAACCATCACGCAAGCCGGCGCCTTGCCGTCGTACTGGGCGGGAACGTAGATCCAATAGTCGCGAACCGTGCCGGGGTAAACTTGCTTACTTTCCCATCGCCCCTGAGTCACGGTCCCTTTGGGAACGCCAGGTTGCTCCATCGAATCGGGACCAAGCTTGTAGTCGTCGGCAGCGTCGGCCGCTGGAATCGACGGACACAAGGTCAGGATAATCAGGCACACGGCCGCGAACCGCAACATCAGTCTCTCCATCACGTTGTTTGCCTCTGGACGTATTTTCTGGAGTATGGAGCGATGGATTGAACCAATCAAGCCGACGAATCGAGCGCTTGTTGAGTCATCCGAGGCGGAGCCGGCACTGCGGACTAATGGCCGGGATAATCCGAGCGAGCTAAAATTTCGCGCCGGACTTGGCGACTCGAAATGTTGGAAGAATTCACCATGATGAGACGACCGTTCGCCGTCATTCTGTGGTTGATCTATTTCGTGTCGTGTCACGACGGCTCGTTCGCAGCCGATCAGAAATCGGCGGTCGCCGAAGCATTGAGCCGAAAATTGCTCAGTCCGGCGATCCCTATGCAGGAGGTCAAGGACTTCGTTGACGCGCACCTTTTGCCGATGCCGGAACCGAAAACGGTCGGAGATTGGGAGCGCTATGCGAATCGGGTCCGCAAAGAGGCTCTCGATCGAGTCATCTTCCGCGGAGAGGCAGCCAAGTGGCGGGAGCTTCCGACCCGTGTGGAATGGCAGCAAACGATCGATGGCGGCCCGGGGTACAAAATCAAGAAGCTCCGCTACGAGGCGGTCCCCGGTCTCTGGATACCCGCTCTCCTGTACGAGCCAACCGAATTCAAAACGTCCAAGGTTCCCGTGTCCCTCGCGGTCAATGGGCATGAGCGTCCGGGAAAGGCGCATCGACTATAAGCAGATCCGCTGCATCAACCAGGCCAAGCGCGGCATGATTGTCTTGAACACCGAGTTCCTCGGATTCGGACAGCTTGTTGGTCCGAATTTCGATCATTATCGGCCGAACCAACTCGAGTTGTGCGGCACGAGCGCCGTCTCGCCCTTTTATCTGGTGATGTCTCGCGGACTCGACATCCTGTTGGCCCACGAGCATGCCGATCCAACCCGCGTCGCCGTGCAGGGCTTGTCCGGTGGAGGTTGGCAGACCATCACAATCAGCTCACTCGACACGCGTGTGACGCTGTGCAATCCCGTTGCGGGCTACGGTCCGCTGCCGACGCGCATGAGGTACTTGAGCGACACCGGGGATCCAGAGCAGGATCCGTGTGACCTCGCGACGGTCACCGATTACGGCCAGATGACGGCCCTGCTCGCACCGCGTCCGGCCTTGTTGACGAACAACTATAAAGACAATTGCTGTTTCAAGGCCGATCACATTCTGCCACCGCTCTTGGGGATGGCGCGGCCGATTTACGAACTCTACGGCAAACCGAACAACCTGCGTACGCACGTTAACCTTGATCCCGGGTCGCATAATTTCGGCTTGGATAATCGCCAGCAGTTTTATGCCATGCTTAAGGATTTCTTTTTCGCCGATCGGCCGGAAGTCACTGCCGCGGAAATCCCGAGCGACCACGAGGTGAAGACGCCGGACAAATTGAACGTGCCTCTCCCGAAAGACAACGCGGACTTCAATAGCGTGGCCCGCAAGCTGATGACGCCGCTCCCCCGGGATCCTGTTTTGCCCTCGTCGCGAGAAGGGCTATCGGGTTGGCAGGAGCAGCGTCGGACTCTTCTACGCCAAGTTGTGCGCGCGCGGACGCTTGATGCGGCGGCAGTGATGATCGGCAGTCGCAAGGTCGGTGAATACACAGCCACCGATTCTTGGTTTCGGGTCGGCAACGCCTGGACAGTCCCGGAAACGGAGTTTGTGCCGACGCACCCCAACAACACGATCTTGGTCATCAATGACGAAGGGCGAACGGCCTCAACGGCGGTCGTCGAAAACCTGCTCAGAGACGGCCGACGCGTGGTGGCGATCGATCTCTGTTTCTTCGGAGAGCTGCTCATCCCCAAAAGGATCGATTACATCCCCGCCGATTTCATGCTCGCGCTCGCAACCGTTGGCGAGCGTCCACTGGGCATCCAGGCCGCACAGCTCGCGGCAATTGCTCGATGGACTGCAACTCAGCGGGGAACTCCGGTGCAAGTTGTGGCTCTCGGCCCGCGCAGCAGTTTGATTGCAATCGTCGCGGCCGCATTGGAGACGAAAGCCATCGGCGAACTCGACCTGCACGGTTCGTTTGGAAGCCTGAAAGAGATCATCGAGCAGAATCTCACTGCCGAGAAGGCGCCGGAATTGTTCTGCTTCGGATTGCTGGAACACTTCGACCTGCCGCAGCTCATCGCCCTGGTTGCACCCCGGCCGGTGCACTTCCGCGAGCCGAGTGCTCGCGTGCGACGCGAAATCGGTCCATTGCAGAAAACGTATGCGGCGTTCGGGGTCGACTTCGATCCGACTCGGTAATGCCTCGTTCGGCTGGATCGCTCCTTTCGAACTTCTTGACAAGGCTCCAACCCCATTTAAGCTAGGCCACTAAGCGTAGGTCTCTTCCGAGCGGCACCGTGGTGTTCGGGCGTGCCGCTCGAATCGGCGAAAAATTCAAGGAATGTCCCATGTCTTCGACGTCACCAAGCGCGCGACGTTGTACCAGCAGCGAACTCGCGATTTGGATGCTCTTATCGGCCATGCTGATCGGATGCGGCGCTCGAATACCCACGGCCGAGGAAGCCATGGAGGAGCAGTTGAACGCTCATCCGGGATTGCATCGGCCGGGGCTGACTGCCAAATGCGCCGGGCGAGTGACCGTGGACGCGCTGCCGCCCAAGAGCGACTGCAAACTCTTCGTCGTCCTGCATCGGCCTGACCATCTCGACGAAGCCGCACACACCAGAGGAAGGGGTTACCAACTGTATGTTCCGTGCGATACCGAGGGGAATTTCGTGTTTCGCAGCGGCGTCGAACCTGGAAAATACGTGATTACGTTCGTCGAACTCCATCCCCGAGATTCATCGAAGTCGGGCGGGCGCCGCGGCGGCGGCATGCTTCGCGGTGGCGTGAGTCCGCGGCAACTGCTCCAGCCGGACGAGTTGAAAAACCTTTACAATGACCCCGATAAGAACATCAAAGATCCGCGTTTCAACCTCAATCTGGAGTTTCCCGGCAAGGACGATTACCAATTCGAATTGACGGTCGCCGGCAAGGAGGCGATCGAAAATCCCGGGCCGAATGCCATCGTCGGGGCGCGCGGGCCTTGAGGCCGATCTCATCGCAGCGATCGGGCAAACCGCGTTCGACGCCTGAGCTTTCGGCAGCCCCGGTCAGAGGACCGGCCCACCGTCTTCCGAAACGTAGCGCGGCTGTGCGCCCCAATGCAGTTTGCGTCGCAGTGTCGCGTAATAGGTGAGACCGCTCACCCTCGCGAGCTTAAATGTCACCGGGGCTCGGCGGACTTCGACAACGTCTCCCTCGCTTATCGGCCGATGCACCTGCCCGTCGACAACAAGCGAGGCTCCCTCGAATCCGCGCCGCAGTGTCAGCGTATAGACACAGTCCGCCCCATCGACGAGCGGACGGTTCGTCAGCGCATGGGGGCAGGTTGGCGTCACCACAAACGCCTGCAGGTCCTGGCGCAAAATCGGACCGCCGGCCGCCAAACTGTACGCGGTTGAACCGACCGGCGTACTCACGATTAATCCGTCGCAGCTGTAGGTTGTGACCGATTCGCTATCGATGGCCAAATGGACGTCCAGCATGCGGAGCGAACCCCCCGATGCAAGAACGACCTCATTCAGCCCCAAGAATCGCTCGCTTCCGCCGGCCGCCGGACGAAGCGTGCATTCAAACATCAGGTGCTCGACCACGCGGTAATCCCGGGCCCGCATCTTGGGAAAGTGCTCGCGGAATTCATCCGGCGACAACTCGGCGAGAAAACCCAACCGCCCCACGTTAATACCGACGATCGGCAGCTGCCGCATGCCCATCTGGCGACACGCCCGCAGAATGGCTCCGTCACCTCCCAAAACGGCGACCAGATCGGCTTCGAGATCGTCCAGGACAAGATCATCAGTCACCGCGGCGGCGACGACTTCGGCGCCCGGTTCTTTCTCGAGAAACCCCGCCATGTCCCGCCAGGCATCCTGGACGCGGGCGCTCTGATCTCGGGCCAGAACAATCAATCGCAGCGGCGGCTGGGGCATTTTGACAGGTCTCTTCCTCAATCTTGTGGCGCACGACTCGGATTGTGCACAATACATTCGTGGCTGACAACGCCCGTTTGGCAAGCGGAGGCATGACGGCCTCTCTGTGAGCGGCCTTCAGGCGACAAAAGACGATGAATTATTTTGCCCACGGCATCCGGTTTCTCGACCGGCCGTGGTTCGTAGCTGGGGCCGCTTTGCCGGACTGGCTTTCCGTCGTCGACCGCCGCGTGCGATTGAGAACCAAAGGGGTTGCACCGTTTGCTGACGGCTCCCGGTCTCCCGAAGCCGAATTGGCGGCCGGCGTCCTCCAGCACTTCGAAGACGACCATTGGTTCCACAAAACGCGAGCGTTCGCGGAGTCGACGGGACGTCTCACCGATCTTTTTCGCGACTTCATGGGACCGGGCGACGGATTTCGCTGCGGTTTTCTCGGGCACATTACCTCCGAACTGCTGCTCGATGCGATTTTGATTGAACGCTATCCCGACCGGATCGACACCTATTACGCCGTGCTCGAACAACTGGACGGCAAACGGCTCGCGACGGCCGTCGCCATCATGGCGGGCAAATGGGTTGATCTGGAGCCCTGGCTTCCAAAGTTTTGCCAGTCGCAGTTTTTGCGGGATTACGCCGATCCGTCGCGGCTCGCCTTTCGCTTGAATCAAGTCTTGCGGCGGATCAAACTGGATCCGCTTCCCACGGGCATCGAAGGACCTCTCGCGACGGCTCGGGGTATCGTCGAAAAGTTTGCCGACGGCATGCTTCCGCCGTCCCTCTTCGTCGTTCCCTCCGCACCACCGCAAATTTTGGCACGACGTGTTAAAGGCACAACCGAGGCACACGCATGAAATACGGGATGAACCTGCTTCTGTGGACGACGAATGTCGAACAGTCGCACGATCCGATTTTCGACATGTTGAAAGAGTGCGGCTACGACGGCGTCGAAGTGCCCATTTTTCAGATGGAAGAGGCGAGTTTTCAGCGATTGGCCAAACGGCTCGACTCCGTGAAACTTGACCGCACAACGGTTTGCTGCGTCGGTGCCGAGGCAAATCCCATCTCGCCGGATGCCGGTATCCGCAAGGCCGCGGTGGCCCATATCAAGCGGGCCATCGACATGTCGCGGATCTGCGGCTCGAAACTGATGGCCGGGCCGTTCCATTCCGCCATCGGCGTGTTCAGCGGCAAAGGTCCGACAGCGGACGAATGGAAATACGGCAAGGAAGTCTTCGCCGAACTGGCCGACTACGCCAAACAAAACGGCGTCACGCTCGTGCTCGAATACCTCAATCGCTTCGAGTGCTATTTCCTCAACTCGGCTGCCGACACGGCTCGCTTCGTCCGCGAAGTCAATCATCCCAACCTGCGGATGATGTACGACACGTTCCATGCCAACATCGAGGAAAAGGAAATCGCCGAGGCCATCCGGGTCTGCGCCCCTACACGGCGCATGTGCATATTTCCGAGAACGATCGCGGCACTCCCGGTGAAGGACATGTCGACTGGGACACAACTTTCAAAACGCTCAAGGAAGTGAAGTACGACGGCTGGATGGTCGTCGAAGCTTTCGGCCTGGCGCTGCCCGACCTGGCAGCCGCGACCAAGATTTGGCGACGCATGTTCAAATCGGAAGAGCAACTCTCCCGCGATGCGCTCCGGTTCATGAAGACGCGCTGGGCGTCCTAAGCCCACTTCGAAAATCCGCGCCGGAAAAGTGCAAGAAAACCGGGAGGCGCGAGTTCCAGTTGGCGAATCGATCGTGCGTTGAAATTGTTGCAAAGCGGCATCCGACACCGCCTTGAAGCGATGTGCGACCAATCGGGCCTCGCCATGTTCTCTGGAACTTGGTGAGAACCACGCCAAGTTCCAGATTTCCCGGTTTAACGGTGACCAAGTTCGCCGGAATTTGGTCTCCGGGTGACCAGGTTTGCGCAACGCCTGCTGCCTCAAACAGTTGAGACTGGCTCGCGGGCTTCGACCCCGGCGTCGCTCGCACTTCAATCAATTCGTTTGAACTCTCGCGCTCGCGCGGTTGTTGCGGGGCCGGCGGCCGTGGTTGATCGGGGATTTCCTCGAATGGCTTCGGAGTGAAGCCCACGAACAAAAAGGCCAAGGTCAGCCAGCCGAGCGCGATCCTTCCGACACCCAGCGGCACGCTGTCATCGGCCGTCGGCGGATGCCTGGGTCCAGAAACGAAGAGCAGCACAATCATCAAAGCGTACGCCACCTGGCGTGACATGATCATGTAGGCCACGGCCCCGAACAGGAGCGTGATTGCCACCCGATGGGCGCCGCGTCCGATCAGCGTGTAAAGAATGTGCCCGCCGTCCAGTTGGCCGATTGGTACGAGGTTGAGCGCGGTGATGAAAATCCCCACCCAGCCGGCAAACAGCCAGGCATTCAAGCGCAAGTCGTAATTTTCGGGCAGGGGGCCATGGATCAGGTGCGTCATCGCTTTCAGGATCAACGGATCATTGAAGACGAAGCCTCCGGGAGCGGTGGCCATGACTTGTGCCTTCATAATGCCGATTGCCGTAATCGGCAGCGCGAAAACCAGCCCCGCGAGCGGTCCGCTGATCGCGATATCGAACATGCTCTTGCGATCGGCAACGCCGGAGCCCTGAACGATCACGGCTCCCATCGTGCCGAACGGCGTGATCGGAAAGGGGATGAAGTAGGGGCCGTTCGCGGGAACACCGTAGCGTTTGGCCTGCAGGAAATGGCCCATTTCGTGGGCCATCAAGGTCGTCATCAGTGCCCCGAAAAAGATGACACCGTCCCAGGCCATCTCCGTCCACACCGGCGCGAAATTCCCTTCGAGCCAGGCCCGATACAACCGCCCGCCGGCGTCCAATGGACCGAAGCCGGGCGAAAGGCCCGCCAGAAACACGCTCGCGCACGTCGCCAGAAACAGCGTGACCGCCAGCGGTCGGTTCGTTCGGAACGGGCGTCGCGCGGGGTAGGAAGCGATCACCCGTGGCGGCAGCCGATCGACGGCCGGCAGCGGCGGCGGGTAAAACGCCGTGATTTCCAACGGATCGTCGCCCGCTGCCTCTCCGCCGGGAACTCCGATTGAGTCGTTCATATCTTTCATTTTACGCAACGAAGTCGCCGAGGCGAAGGTGAGTCGTTGCGACTTTTCGTGTCGTTCGTCGCGTTCAGTTGCGTCGGCGACTTGCGTTGACTCCCGCTCGATCAGTCGGCCATGCTCTCGAGCACGCGGGCAAACGCGCCGTATGTTCCCGCATCGAACAGCACGAATCGCACTTCGAGCGGTTCCGCCTTGTCGAGCAGGAAATCGCGGACCGTCTTGAGCGAACAATCGGCCGCCAGGTCGGTCGGATAGGAGTAGACGCCCGTGCTGATGGCCGGAAAGGCGATCGATCGGCACTCATCCTCGAGGGCCAATTCGAGACACCGCCGATAGGCCGAAGCCAGCAACTTCGCTTCCTGCTGCATCCCGCCGCGCCAAACGGGACCCACCGCGTGAAACACGTAGCGAGCGCGCAGATTGCCGGCCGAGGTCGCCACGGCGTCGCCGGTCGCACAGCCCTGCGGATAGCGGCGTCGCGTCTCTTCCATCAGCGACGGACCGGCCGCCTGGTGAATCGCGCCGTCGACTCCACCGCCGCCGGCCAGCCGCGCGTTGGCCGCATTCACGACGGCATCGACCTCTTCGTCGGTGATGTCGCCTTGCACCAGCCGAATACGGCCGGGGCCGAAGTGAATAATCATGATTGATCGTGAATGATCATGAGTCGTCGTCGGACGATTTGCCCATCAAGGCAACTTCCCAACCGGTGGCTGCCTTGTCGGTCTTGCCCTGTTCGAGCAGCGTGAGAATCTGCGCGACGGGCTTGGCTTTCGCGAGATTCCGTTCGATGTACTGAAAGGCCTCGATCGACACGAATTCCTTGCCCGCCCCCGGCCCGCCTTCGACGAACGACCGCTTCTGATTGAAGACGGCCCAAAAGACGGCCCGCGGATGCTTCTTCACCGCATCGCGAACTTTCTCGGCATTGGCCCCTTTGGCCCGGTTGCCGTTAATTTGCACGTGCCCTTTTTTCTCGAACAAGACCCCAATGACGTTCCAATCCTTGCCCCCGCCGAACAACCCCATGTCGCCACGCTCCCCGCCGTGCCCGCGCTTGACGCTGATTGCCAATCGTCGAACCAGCCCCGTTTTAACACGCGATGAGTTGATTTGTCACGTTTACGGGAACGCGAGCCGTCAGAAGCGATTTCGGGACCGTTCGACAGCACCAGGGGGACCACTCAACGCTGGTAATTCTTTCTGGGTGGCATGCCCAACGGCTTTGCGTGGGGATGTCTTCGAACGTCCAACCGATTCGCATGCTCACGCAAAGCCGTGTTTGACCGAAAACGAGTGCGAGGGCGGGTGCCCTCGTTGTAACACACAAGTCGCTCTCCTTAATCAGGAGCGTCATCATTGGCACCGGGTCCGAAGAGGTTCCAGGCAAGCGAGAGGTCGTACATCCGCTGAAGACCGAGCCAGACTGTTTGCGGGCCGGGCGGATCCTTACGATTTGGGTAATTCACATAACCCCCCAATTGAGCGACCAGCGGCAGGAATTCTCCCAGTTTGGGAGGCCGGCGGGGCGGTTTCTTTCGTCGAACAGCCATCCAGACGGACTTCCATTCTGCCGGGTCAAAAATCGCTTCGCAGTCCAGATCGGGCGCACTCGCGCCAGACGGCAGACCATCAGCGTTCGCCAGGCGACAATGAGATACACCGCGACGCAGGGGAGCATTCGGTCGATGTGCTCGAAGCGCCGCTCTTCCACGCGACAGCCCGACTTGAGGATGCGGAAGAGCACCTCCACCATAAACCGCACGGCATAATACTGAACCATCTCCCGGACTTGTTCGGCGGTCGCGATGGGCAGCGTGGTGACCAGCAGCCATTCCACAGGCTCATCATCGGGCGGTGGGTCGACCTCGCGAACTTGCACCACATTAACTGTCACGGGAGAGAGATTGCCGCCGGGCCGTTGGGGCCCGCGAAGGGTCACCGTGGCCGCGCACACTGCGACCTCCGCCGTGCGGCTCTCGCGGGGTTGGCGCCGTCCTCGCGTCTCGCAAGCGACGAGTGCCTCGGGGCGACCACGAACCGAGATCGTGTGCGTGAACACAACCGGCTGAGACTCGACGGATTCACGGAGATGGCGGGCCGCGTCGTTTTCTCCTCCCTTCAGGATTGCTCGATCTTGGCAAGCACGGATGAGCCAGTCGGCACCTCCCTCCGGACGCGGTTCCAGGAACAACTCATAGATATCCGCTTCGCTGTCGGCGACAAGGACGCATCGAGTCGCAGGCGCCTGCCGAGCAACCTCGTGCGCCTGTCGCAAGCCGTCGATCCACCGCTGGCTTTCTTTGTCTTCAATCGCTGTGGATTTGCGGCGTTTTTCCTTCTGGCTGCGCGTCTCTTCCGCCGGGGGTTCGTCTCGCGTCCACATCCTGGCCCAGCAGCTGCCCAAGGGAGTGCCGTCCAGAGTAAAACCGATCAGCGGATGCAGGTACGCGCCGCGTCGCGACGAGCCGTCGAGCCAGCCGGCCCCCTGCACCTGCTCATGCGGCCGCGTGAAGTCCAGTTCGCTCGTGTCCTCGATGAGCAACACCAGCGGCTGGGCTGCAATCCGCTTGAGCGTGGATTCATAATGCGGGGCGAGCACCTCTTCGTACCCGACCTTTTCGTTATCGAAGAAACGATAGGCGGCGACCATCTCGTCCCGCCCTCCGCACGCGGCGGGAATACTCGCCGTCGGCCGCTCCCCAAACGCGGAGAGCACGGCGGTGAGGCGTTTGTTCAGCCGCTCATCTCCGAGGTCCGCTGTCTTCATTTCCTCAACCGCCCAAGGTGCCATCATGAGCCACTCCTTTGGCTCGCCCACTTGATTCACTTCCTTTCACTGGACCAACAGCATCGCTTATCTCACTCAATCCTCCAAGACGGACCTCGACTTGTGTGTTACAACGAGGGCGGGTGCCCTCGCCTTCCGGGCGGATTGGCGCCCTCGCGATTCGGATGGATCGGTGCCCCCGCTTGCGTCTCAGGGGTTTCCGGCGTAGCGCGCCACTCAACGCCATGAACTTTTTTCCGGATGCCAGGTGGTGCCACTTTACGCCGCTAACTCCGTATTAGGCGAGAAAAATGCAAAGAGCCGGCCATGCAGGGTGCCACGCCCACGGCTGTTATGTGGAGCGGTGTCAACGTCAGCTGGCCAGTTTCGCCGATGCAACCTGTTATTCAGTCGTTCCTGTTGTCAGGAAGACTATCTCGTCGTTCGCAATTGCGATGGTATGGGTTGAAGGCGGATCACACTCTGCGACGGATGGTTCCAGCCGTGCGACGATCTCGCCTTCGTGGTTCGGGGGCGATGGCGGTTCCGGTGGACTTCGTTGAGCCGTCTTCCCAGGCAGCTCACGCGGGCAGGTTCCTTTCTCTGTTCGACGGTTTACGGAGTTCAAGGTTGGTTTGCGTTCAAGAGATTCATCCAGGGCGTCTCGCGAGCCCCTTCCGCGTCGCCGTCGCCTCGGCCTCACCCCGTCTGGGCCGAGGCGATGGTGACGTGGAAGGGGCGGCCCCCTTCTGTGGAGCCCGAGCGGAGGTCTCCTTCTTGGTCTTCTCGGACGCCAGTGCATCATGCTCATCCAGCAGCGTCCCGAGTTCCGGCGAACGAGCGGTGTGCCACATCTCCACTCCCAGTTGTCTCATGACGGCCACGATGGCGATTCGGCCACGACTCTTGGATCCGCGACGGATGCGATCGTACTTCGCTCGCCATTCGGGCGAGACCCGCAGCGCCGCCCAGGCCGCCTGGCACAACACGTGCCGCACGCGCGCCGGACCTTGCTTGGTGATGTGCCCCTTGCGATCCTCCCGCTCCCCCGACTCGAAGGCCGACGGGGCCAGCCCCAAATAGGCGGCCAACTGCCGACGATTCGCGAACCGGGCCAAGTCTCCCAATTCCGTCAGGAAGACCATCGCCGTCAGCGTCCCCACTCCGGAGAGGAGCTTCAGTTTGCGATATGGCCGAGCATAGCGTTCGGTCCGGCTCAGGCGTGTGATCGCCCGATCGAGGGCCTGGATCTGCACGGACAGCGCCTGGTAAAGCTCCACCAGGCTCGCCAACGCGGTCCGCACCCCCTCGCGCAACGCGCCGGTGCTCCCCGCCGCGACCTCGCGCAGCCACTCGACGCTCCGTTTCGACCAGTCCCCCGAGGAAGTGAAGTCGTCCGGGAAGCCCAGCCGCGATCGCTTCACAAGATTGCGAATCTGGTTTTTGAGCCGCGTCCGTTGAGTGGCCACCTCCAGCCGCAACCGAACGATTTCCCGATCATCGCGCGTCTGATGATTGGGGACCCACACGTCCGGCAGCGTCCGTCCCGCCAAGACGTGCACCGGACTTCGTCCAGGATCATCAGGGCGTCCTTGTCGTCGGTCTTGTTCTTGCGCGAGTGCGTGGTGTGCGGCAGATGCGTCGGCGCCAGCACATGGCATTCGATGCCGGCCTCCGTCAAATCGTCGTACAGGCCAAACCCCTGACCGCTGGCCTCGTAAGCGAACACGATCCGGGTGGCCCCGTGTTGGGAGGCGAAATCCTTAACCCACTCGATCATCCCCGGCCGATTCGACGTGGCAAACCCCTTGCGCACCGTCGCCCCCGGGCCGTCCGCGACCTTCAATACCATCGTCGCATCATGCAGATCGCAACCAATCATGATAACCTTGCACATGGCCAGTCCTCGCTGAGTTCGGAAACAAGCAATTGATCCGGCGAGTGTACTGGCCATTTTCATTCAAGTGCGCCACTCCACATGATGACTCTGCGTGCCGTGCCAATGAACTTAAGACGGGAACGTCAAACGGATTCGCACGCCCACGCAAAGCCGTGGGCGTGGCACCCAGAAATGCAAAAAGGATTACCGGCGTAGGGTGCCACTCCGCGGCTCGGCGTGGCGTGCTTTCGTACGTCAAACGGATTCACACGGCACGTAATGCCATGGATAGAATGATTCCGTACGAATCTGACATTGATTGCCAGCACAGGAACGCGAGATGGCGACCGGCAAAAGTGCCTCGAAAAAACAGGCCGTCGTGGCCGGCGCCTTGGGCGTCAGTGGCCGCGCTCTCGTCGAGCATCTCGTGTCGCTGGGCGATTGGGAGGTCGTCGGCCTCTCGCGGCGACGGCCCGAGTTCGAAACGCGGGCCCGCTACGTCGCGATCGATTTGCTCAACCACAGTGACGTCGAACGTCTGGCCGGAGAGCTTGGCGACGTCACGCACATTTTCTACGGAGCCTTGGCCTGGCGCGACACGTTCTTCGACGAGGTCGCCCCGAACCTCGCCATGCTGCAAAACCTGGTCGAGGCGGTCGAACGATCTTCGGGCCCTCTACGAAAAGTCGTGCTGCTCGAGGGGGCGAAATGGTACGGCGCGCATTTCGGCCCGTACAAAACACCCGCCAAAGAGGACGATCCGCGGCACATGCCGCCCAATTTCTACTATGACCAAGAGGACTTTCTCAAATCGCAGTCCGCGGGAAAGAGCTGGTCCTGGTCAGCCTTGCGGCCTTCGTGCATCTGTGGTTTCGCGGTGGGAAACCCGATGAACATGGCCACCGTGATCGCCGTGTACGCGGCCATCTGCAAGGAACTGGGTTTGCCCTTCCGCTACCCCGGCTCGCCCAAGGCCTGCGGCATGATCATGGAGATGACCGATGCCGAACTGCTCGCCAAAGCGATGGTCTGGGCCGGCCAGAGCGAACGCTGCGACGGCGAGGCGTTCAACATCACGAACGGCGATTTCAACCGCTGGGAACACCTCTGGCCCCGCCTGGCCGAGTTCTTCCACATGCCGACCGCTCCGCCGCAGCGATTCCCGCTGACTCAATTCATGTCCGACAAAGAGGCGCTTTGGCAGGCAATCGTCAAAAAGCACCAGCTGCTCGACTACTCATTCCGCGACGCAGCCGCGTGGCCCTTCGGAGAGGCGATCTTCAACATCGAATACGACGTCATGTCCGACACGACCAAAGCCCGGCAATTCGGCTTCCACGAAGTGGTCGAAACCGAGGAGATGCTGCTGCGGCTCTTCGGGAAGTTTCAGCAGATGCGATTTATTCCGGCACCCTGA
Source organism: uncultured Planctomycetaceae bacterium (assembly GCA_963752185.1). Taxonomy (GTDB): domain Bacteria; phylum Planctomycetota; class Planctomycetia; order Planctomycetales; family Planctomycetaceae; genus DASPSM01. Next base: position 1,819,723 of record CAVVXK010000002.1, read on the forward strand.
GTGAATTGCGTCTGAACCTAATGCCCGGCCACCGGGGTCACCTCCAGGAGCACCGAACTGCCGGAAACCGAAGTGGCGGATCCGGTCGGCGGCAACGACGCGTTCGGCCCGCCCTCCAAGCGAGCCTTCAACTCCGCGCGGTGACGGTACAGAATTGCGATCAGTTCATCGTCCTCAATATCCCCTAGGCTTTTCCCGAGATGGATTTCGCCCAGGAATCCAAGATGTGCCATCAACTGACCGAGTCGTACATCCGGCGAGAGCCCCAAGACCTCGGAGAGTGCGGAGAGCGCTTCGCGTTGCATTTCACTCATGGGAGCAAGTCTCCAATCTTTGGCTCTCCGGGGGAGGATTTGGGAAATTTGCCAGTGACGCAGAATCACCTGCCAATTGGCAGTTTTCGAACACGATGCCTCGATTCTTCGACGACGATGATTGCGCCGTCCTCGAGCGCCTTGGCTGAGTCGGACAAGACACGTGCGAGACGGTCTTGCACATGAGATGTCCGCGTGTCATGTAATCGAAATAGAATTACGCTGACCGCGCGACTGCCGGCGCCCGCCACGATTTCGCCAAAGTCCAAATCGAATGTAATGACGATTCGCCCCTCGCGAATCCCTTTCTCGAAGATTTCCCCATTCGGAAGACGCTGAAGGCCCTCGTCCCGCAAGTGGACCACGTCGTGGCCCTGCGTTCGCAGCCACTCCGCCAAACGCATCGAGACGCCCATGTCGGCCAGAAATCGCATCGAGCGTCTCGTTAAGCGATATAGATCTCTTCTTGACTAAGCCAAGCCGCATATTCGAGGGCCTGCTCAATGTCTTCCGCAACAAGATCGGGATAATCCCGCAGCACCTCGTCGACAGTCGCACCATGAGCGATTTGCCCGACAATAACTGAGACGGGAATTCGCATTCCGCGAATGCACGCACGGCCGCCGAGAATCTGCGAGTCGAAGGTAATCCGATCAAACATCATGGACTCCGATGCCCTAGCCAAGGCCGTTGACTGAACCGCGCATGATCACTGCCGCGCGCTTGCCGGGTTAGCTCCATCTGCAAGAATACTTCTCGGGTTCCGAGTCGGGCAAGTCGTGATTTCGAGCGAGATGCGGTAGATTTGTAAACAGGCACTGCGAATTCAGAAGACCCAACGTGCAAGTCGTCTCCCTAAACGTCGGCACGCCCCGCGAAATCGCATGGCGGGGCCGCGTCGTAACGACCGGTATCTTCAAAGATCCGGTGACCGACGTGCGTGCCGTGCGGCGCTTCAATATCGATGGTGACGGGCAGGCCGATCTCACGGTGCACGGCGGGAAGGACAAGGCGATCTACGCCTACCCGAGCGAGCACTACGATTATTGGCGAAAGCAGTGGCCGCGGGATGATTATCCGTGGGGCCTGTTCGGCGAAAACCTCTCAACCGACGGACTGTTGGAAGACGTCGTCTGCATTGGCGACGAATTTCGAGTGGGAACGACGCGGCTCGTCGTGACCCAACCGCGGATGCCCTGTTTCAAGCTCGGCATCCGTTTCGGCGATCCGCAGATCATCGAGCGGTTCTTAAGGAGCCGCCGTTCCGGCATCTACTTCGGCATTGTTGAGGAAGGGCGGATCGGCCCGGGCGACTCGATCGAACTCGTGGGCACCGATCCTCGGAGGATGAGCGTGGCCGAAGTGCTCGACTTGATCCTCGATTCGTCGCCATCGGAAAGCCGGCTGCGACGGGCCCTCTCAGTGCCGGCCTTGGCGGATGACTGGCAGAAAGAATTCACGAAGCAATTGGACGAGGTCCAATGAGCCGCTTCGAGGGACGAAGGCTCATGAGCGAGGCGCCAGATAGACGCAATTCGCCGAAGCGACTTGCAATCCTCATTATCGTTGCCGCGACACTCGGTGGAGTCGCCGTGTTGGCATATCCGCCCAATTCCCCAAGCGTTGTCGCTCCAAAGAACCAAGAGCCTTTCGTCTACGCGCACATGGAGTTCGGGGCAGCTAAGGCTGCCGCGATCGCCATCAAGGAAGTCAAGAAACGTGAAGGCTGGTCAGGCAATCCCGATTGGGTGATGGTAGACCAAGAGGGATTTACTTGGTACATCACCGTCAGACGCAAACCTCGAAGCGATAAAGGCGCACGATGCGTCGCCGTAAACGCACGCAGCGGGAAGGTCGCCAGGTATTCAGAGCTGGACGCCTCCCATTAATTCCCGCGGCAGAAGGGGAAATTCATTTGGGCAACGCGCCCACTACCCATTTTCCTCGTGTGCGATCCGATCGGCCGCATAAGCGAGCGCAGCCAGTATGTCGTCCTTAGTGAGGCGCGGATAGGCGTCCAACAAGTCGATTTCGGAAGCGCCTTGGCTCAACTTGCGTAAGAGTAATTCCACCGGAATCCGCGTCCCGTGGATTACCGGCTTGCCGAGCATCACGTTCGGATCGGTTTCAATACGATCAACGGAGGCCATGAAGATCAACTCCGGTCGATGTTGAATGTAAGTCCTTCTGCAACTTAGCAGGTGCGACAGGGCCAATCCAAGAGCAAGTCCCGACTCTCAAGAACGGCCGACCGTCGGCTCGATGAAATTGAGATCGGCATCACTGCGAGGGCGGAGAAAGTCAAAGTCGGCCCCCTCGTGCGCTTGCAGCACGTGCTCGACGTAAAGCTTGGGAAAGCCGCGGCGATGCTTGGGGGCGGGCGGGTGCCAGGCTTTGAGGCGGCGATCGAGTTCGCTCTTGTCGATCAAGAGTTCCAATCGCCGCCGCGAGACGTCGAGTTCGATCGGGTCACCGTTTTGCACGACGGCGAGCGGGCCGCCGGCGGCCGCCTCGGGGGAGATGTGGATCACGACGGTGCCGTAACTCGTGCCGCTCATCCGCGAGTCGCTGATGCGGACCATGTCCGTGACGCCTTGCTGCAGCAGCTTCGTCGGAATCGGGATCATGCCCCATTCGGGAAAACCGGGGACGCCTTTCGGGCCGGCGTTTCGCAGGACGAGCACGCTGTCGCGGTCGACGGGAAGATCGGGATCGTTGACGCGGGTGAGCATCTCCTCGTAGTCATCGAACACGAAGGCCTTGCCCTGGTGCTTGAGCAGGGCGGGCGTGGCGGCGGAGGTTTTGATCACGGCGCCGTGCGGCGCGAGGTTGCCGCGGACGATGGCCAGCGATCCGCCGGCGAGGAGCGGATCGGTTCGCGGGCGAATCACGTCGCGGTCGAACGAACGAGCGCGTTCCAGGGATTCGCCCAAACTGCGGCCCGTCACAGTCAGGCAGTCGAGATGCAGCAAGTCGCGGATCTCCGCCAGCAGGGCAGGGAGGCCGCCGGCCGCGAAGAAGGCGTCCATCAAGTGTTTGCCCGACGGGCTCATGTTGGCCAAGAAAGGCGTGTCGCGGGCCAGCTCGTCGAAGCGGTCGAGCGAGAGATCGATGTTCCGGCGGCCGGCGATGGCAACGAGATGAATGACGGCGTTGGTCGATCCGCCCAGCGCCAGGAGCGTGCGGATCGCGTTATCAAACGCGGCCCGCGTGAGGATTCGCGATGGACGAAGATCCTCTCGCACTAGTGCGACCGCACGGCGACCCGTCGCCTCCGCGGCGGCAAGGCGGCGAGAATCGGTCGCAGGAATTGCCGACGTCCCCGGCAGCATCATGCCCAAGGCTTCGGAGAGGCCGGTCATCGTTGAAGCGGTGCCCATCGTGTTGCAGGCGCCGACAGAGCAGCCGAGACAGGCCTCGAGTTCGCCGAAATCCTCGTCCGTGATCCGGCCGGCCCGCAGCTCGTCCCAATATTTCCACAGATCGGTCCCTGTGCCGACTTCGGCACCGCGAAAGCGGCTCGAGCTGCGCGGGCCGCCGTTGAGTTGGATCGCCGGCAGGTCGGCGCTGGCGGCGGCCATAAGCTGGGCCGGGGTCGTTTTGTCGCAGTTGCACAGAAGGACGACGCCGTCGATCGGATTGGAGCGCAGCGTCTCTTCCACTTCCATCGCCATCAGGTTGCGATAAAGCATGGCCGACGGCTTCATGAACTCTTCGCCCAACGACAGCGTGGGGAATTCGAGCGGCAGGCCGCCCGCCGTCAGCACGCCGCGCTTGACCGCGCCGGCCAGCTCGCGGAGGTTCGAGTTGCAGTTGTTCAGCTCGCTCCAACTGTTGGCGATCCCGATGACGGGCCGGCCGGCGTAAGCGTCGGGGTCGATGCCCATCGAGCGAAGGGCCGCGCGGTGCTGAAAGGCCGTGTCGTTCTTGCCCGCGAACCAGCGGGCGCTGCGGAGTGTTGGCATGACGTTATTTTGAAGGATGAAGGCGGAAGGATGAAGGATGAACCAGAGAAATAAGAAACAAAAAAAGCCGGGGCTTTTGCCCCGGCTGGGTACGTGTTGATCGATTCCGCACTAGGCTTAGTAGCGTCCCGAGACCGGGACGATGCCTGACGACTGTTGCAGGGCCGACAGCGACGAAGCAGCGGCCGCACGGGCCGAAGTGCTCTGGGCGGTCGACGCCGACAGGGACGTGACTCGCAGGACGTTGCCTTCGAGTTTCAACTGGCAGCCGGCGCGGGCGATTTCGCTGTTCAGGATGGCCAGCGTCTGGCTGGGCGAATAACGGGCCGCGTCCCATCGGTTGAAGGCACCCTGCGGCACGACTTGCATCCGCAGCTCGAGGTGCGTTTCCGCAGCGAATTGCGAGAGCACCACCGTCCAGGGAGCGTTGCGGAATTGGAACGACATGACTTTTTTCCGGTCAAGCGACGCAAGCGCACTCGAGAACTCGGTCTGCGAGACATCGGGCGTGGCGGCGGTCCGGCGAACCAATCCTGTGACCGGATCGATGCCCGGCAATGAGGCATCCGCAGCCGGCGGAATCGCTCCCGGCAACGCCTGTGAAGGATTCGACGGGGCCTGCTGCGACAGGTCAGCAAGCTGCGAAGCCGGATAGGCCGTCGCGGCCGCGGGAATCACGGCAGGGGCCGGCCCGTTGGCGGCGGTGCTTTCGCTGCCCGGCGTGCGGCCCGGCATAATCACAGGGCCGGGGGCGTCGAGCCGGCTGTGAATCGCATCCGGCGCGGCCGGTACCGGACCAGCCGACGGCGGCGCACCGGGTGCCGCAGGCGAAGCCGACCGGTTCCAATCCGCGACATTGACGCCGGGATTGCTGCCCGCGACGAGCTGCTGGCTCGACGGAGATCCGTTCGCCGCATCCAGCGGTCGCGCCAAAGGCGCCGGCGATGGGAGAGACGACGGGCGATAGATCGGACTAATCTGCGGTCCCGGTTCGACCGCGGCATTTTGAGCGGTCGAGAGGACAGGAGAGGACGGGACGGCCGGCAAGGCGTCGGGCGGTCCGGCGAGCGGCGCCGCCGGCTGCTCGCTCGAAGGCACGCCGTGATCGCCGGCCGCTTCGGGCGCCATGACGGTTCGCGTGTCGGCCGAGCTATTGCTCGCCGGATTCAGGCCGACCGGCTCCGGAGCGTACGGTGCGCGGCTCGCCCCGGCCTGGGCGACAGCGGCGTGACTTGGGACCTCTTTCTTGCCGTTCGCGAAGAAATCATCAAGCCCGCGCTGATCGTTGTCTTCCGAGTGCGAGGCCGGCTGTGCCGTGTGCGAGCCGTTCGCAGCGATGGAGGGCGACGAGTCGGCCGGCGCATCGGCCCTCTCGTTGGGCGTTTGCGACTCGTCCTGCGCCGAGGCGATCGTCAGCGGCTGGTCGATCGAATCGGCCTTGGTCACGGTTTCCGTGGGTTTCGGCCGCCGCCACTTGGAAATTGTCTGCAAGGAAAACAGGCCCGCGCTGATCAGCACGCTCAGCACCACTGTGCCGACGATTGAGACTTTTCCCTGCTGGCTGAAACGGTTCTTGACCGCAGCGCCCGCTGCCACGAGCAACCGGGGCGGTTCGGTGCGAGCAGGCACCGATGGCGCCGGCGGGAAAGCCGGTGCGGCAGGCTGGCTGTGATGCGTGTGTTCGCTGTGGGTCTGCACCGGCAAAACGACCACCGAGGCATGGATCGGATGATCGTGCACAGTGCTATGCGTGTGGTGCTCCGCCGCGACCAGGTGAACATGCGGCTGAGCTGGAGGCGCTCGGCGCGACAGGCGTGCTGTGAGCGTGTTGGGCGGCCGGACTCTGACCGTGACCGAATGCCGGATGGTGGTGCGTCGTCGAAGCATGGTGGGCCGCATCCGCATGGACCGTGCTGTGAGGCACGGCCGCCAGCGGGACAGAGCCGTGATGCGTCGCTTCGTGATGCTCAGCGGCTGCGTGGCCGTGTGCGTGCGAATGGTCCGCTGCCTGATCGTGCGAAGCGTGCAGGGCGCCGAGATGTTGCGCGTGCCGTTCGTGTGCAGCCCGAAGACTTTTTGCCAAACGATCTTCCACGCGAACTCCCTTTCGTAAGATCCCGGCGGCCCCTCGCCGCCGACGCCAGTGTTTTGTCCATCGATTCTTGCGCAAACCCTGGCACAAGCGCGCGGCCCGTAGAATCGATTCTCTCCGTACTATCGGCAAAGTTGACCAGGCTCGTGCACAATGGCAGGCGTAAAAAAATAGGCCGCACCTGTGGCAAAGCCCCGCAAATTGCCCGACTTGCCGGAACCGGCCTTCCGCAACGAGTCGCGGCGCGGCTTTGCACAAAAAAGGGGAACGAAACCTTACGCGCGGTCGTTCAAATGGCGGGTTTGCACTTGGTCGGGGGTCAGTCCCCTCTTTTGTGCAAGGCCACGCGAGGCACAAAAGCCTCGGGGTGGGCTTCGGCCGAAAGTAGCGCGGGAAATGCCTCGCGCGCATCGTCTCGCGACCACGCATCGACCCAGTCGCTCCAAAGAGTCTGCGTGCGATCGAACACAAGCGACGTGGCAACGACGGTCAGAGACTCGTCGGCCGGGAGCGACCCATTCGAGCTTCCCGCTTCCATCCGCGGTGCGATCTTGGGAGATTCGTCGAGATCGTAAACGATGGCCTGTGGTCGACCGGTCTCGGGCAGGAGCTTAAGGCCCGCCTCGGTTACGTAATAGGGGTACGCCCGTCGTCCCAAACAGGCGTCGATCTGTTCACGAACAAGGTCGACGCCGCCGATGCGGTAAAAACCGATGAACAGTCCGGCCAGCACGCAGCGCTGCGCTTCGGAGAGGTTGGCAGCCCAACCGGTGTGCCACACGCCGGCCACCATACGGCCCGCCTGTTCGTCGAAGGCGATCCAAAGCGAGTCGTCGCCGAGTTGCGGAGCGCAAAGCTCGACGCGGAGGCTATTGGTTCCAATCTCGGTGCGGCCCACCTTCATCGCGACGCCTTCAAACGCGCTCGACTCGGCCAGGTAGCCCAAGAACTCTCGCTCAAAATAGCGGCGCACGTTGAGTTCGAGGTGGTGCAGCTTCGCGTAATGGCCCATCAGTCCGCGCAGCCTTCGCGTGGGATTGGCTCGCCGGGCGGCGCGCCTCAAGCGGGCAAAGAGCCGCGGCACCGTGCCCGAGTGAATGCCCAGTTTCATCAGCCGCACCAGGGACTCGCCGTGGCTGCCGACGATCACCGGCTTGAGCTCCTTGTGCCGATTGACGGCGTATAACCGCCAATTGCCGCGCAGCTCCCATACCAAAAACCCGACGACGCCCGGCAAAAGCAGCACGGTGACGCCCGCGATCGTATTGGCGAGCACCTTACCAAAGACGGGATCGAGCGGTGCGGCCAACATCGGCTGCATCGGCAGAATCACCTTGTGCGACACGGTCACGACGGGAAAGTGCTTGATCGGATTGATCTGCGGCTCGACCAGCACGGTCACCAGAAACCCGACGACAAACCGCGCGACGCTCCACGGCAAGCCGAGCACGGCTTTCACGCGCAAGGTGAGCTGACTCTCGCCGCTCTTGAAGCGAAGCCACTCGTCGACTTCATACAAGACGCGTTCCAGCCATTCAAGAACCTGCTTGAAGAAATCCATCACCAGGTCGAAGAGCGCGACAAACACATGCACGCGAATGCGGTGCCACATAAGCTGCAGGCGTTCGGTCACCAGTTCCTCGATGTTGCGCCCGACCCGCGAATTGAACAACAGCGCCAGCCCCAGAAAGATGCCCGCCGTGAGACTCGGTCGCGGCAGTTGATACAAACCGACGGCCGGGAACAGCTCGCAGAAGAGGGCCGTCAGCACGACAGAGCTCAGCAGCCGCTTGCGGAAAAACATCACCGCGGGGCTTCGCAGGAGCCGATTGATAAACGTGATTTCCGCCAGCCAAATCGGCAAGTCATAAAAGAGCAGACGCAGTCCACGGCCGGTCAAGCGGAGCACGTGCCAGAGAATACTGCGAAGTCGCGGCACGTGAAGCAGCGACAGGATCAAGACCCCGAGCGCCACCGTGGCGATCAGGTTCGGATGGGCGGCGGCCGCATGTTCTCCTTCGGTGCCGGCCCACCAACGCGCGAGTCGGTGGCTCGCTTCGATCACATGATCGACAAAGGCCAAAATCACGTACGCGCCGCCGAACGGGATCGCCGCGTAGAGCGTGAGAAAGCGGCCCAATTTGGTGCCGAACGCCAGCGAACTGAGCCGCTGCAGCCCGCGGAGGTAAATCGCGCCGCGTTGATAGACGCCGTCGAGCACTTCGGACAAACGGCGGTCGGCTCGCAGCAGCCGGTCGCCGGCGATCAGTTCGAGCGGGTCGGCCACGTCGTCGAGCTTCACGTTGTTCCGGGCAATCGCGTCGCGAATATCGCCCATCGCGAAAAAGCCGCGCTCCACGACGGCATCGAGCATCTCTTCGATGATTTTTCGGAAGGAGACGCGCTCGGGCAGGTTTTGGGGCACAAAACCGACCTCGATCAGCGTCTCTTCGAGCGGTCGACGCAAACGTTCACGCAAGCGCGCTTCGGCCGACGCGGCCGCTAATTGCAAGAGACTCGACAGGTGCTCGCGCTGGCCGGCCGAGATCGGCAGCTTGCCCAAACGCGACGTGGCCACGCGCAAGTGTTTGGAGATCAGCACTTCGCGCTGCGCCGGCAAGGGCCGCTTGAGCGGACGGCGACCGAACGAAACCAGCCACGACAAGAGATCGACGACGTACGACTCGCGTTCCGAATCGAGACACGCCTTCTGCAAGTCGTACAGCAGGCGGGCCGACGGATTCCAAAATCCGTAGGCCGATTGCTCGAGGAGCGCGGCCAGCAAGTCGCGCCACGGATCGGTTTCGCTCGATTCCGTGCGCAGCGCCTGGCCGAGCCGTTTCGACAGCCGGCGCAAATCCGCCGCGGCAAGCGCCGCCGCTTTGACGGCCGCGGCGTGATCGTCAATCGCCGCGGCCCGCGTGTGCAAAATCGCGGCGCGGACGTCATTTCCACGTTCGGCGGCCCGTGCCGCTCTCCGCAGCAGTATTTGATACGTCCGCCGCGACGGGCGGCCGGTTAAGCCGAGCGCGGCGCTTGGCCCGACGTCGGTTTGATGTCCTGCAGTCCCGGGTGCGTCGGATCGTCCGTTTTGACTTCCGCCGTCATCTGCAGGATGCTGTCGGCGCCCACGTCTGGGGCCAGGATTTGCTCGATCCGGCTGAGACTGTCGAGGGACGGGAAATAGCTGCTCAGGAGATCCGGAGCGAAATAACGCAGCTCGAGGAACACGGCCGCGAACTCGACGTACTCGGAAAACGCGCTCCGCGGCGGCAACAGGTAGGCTTCCTGCCTCGAGCACCGAGCGGATTTCGTCGAACGCCGTATAGCCGATGCTTTCGATGCGGCTTTGGACGATCGAATCGTCGAGCAGCCCGGCGGCCCGGCGCTCTTCGAGCGCCACGTGCACCCGCGCGTGGAAATGCAATCGCCGCAAGTGCTCGCGCAGAGCGGCGACTGTCATCGCATCGCGCTCATGCTCTTCGGGACGCGCCAGCAGGAGCACGGTTTCGGGCAGCGGGGCGCCGTTGTCGAGCCCCAACTCGTCATTCGAGACGATGAGCCGGGCCCGCTCGCCCGAAAGGTGAAAGCTCTTGCGGTGCGGAATCCGCGCGGTGAGCGCGGGCAGATCGACCTCGTGGCGAATCACCCGCCGCACGATCCGCGACGCGACAAAAAAGGCCGCCGGATCGGCTTCGTGGATCGCCCGTTCAGCCGCGGCAATGTCCGAACCGGCGCGCGGGGCGACTGGGATGGGTTCAATCGCGGAGGGGCGGTCCATCATGCACGTTGTATTTTCCGCCGTTCAGCATAACAACCCACTGTATATAGGACAGAGTTGGCCCCCGCGATATTCCCCACCATTCTTGCCGGCGCTGTTTATTTTATGCTCTTTGCAAAATTTTTGCCGATGAGCTGCAGAATTCCGGGGAACTTACCAGCCGGCGGTCGCGTCGAAATGGCAGTCTCGAAGCGCGGTCGTGGGGTTCAAGGAGCGCACGCATGCGGCTGAAATTGTTTCTGGCGACCCTGGTTCTCGTGGTCGTGCCGACTGCCTCGCAGGCCCAAATCCTCGTCCCCGATCAGGGGCACGGGCGGCCCTTTCGGCCTCGCCATCATGTGCCGCGCTCGCCGGTCTGGTCGGCCTACAAGATCGGCTCGGTGGACGTGCTGGCCGACGTGCACGATCAGGCGGCCAAAGTCCGCATGTCGCAGGTCTTTGAGAACATCGGCGAAAACACGATCGAGACCCAATTCCTGTTTCCGATCCCCGAAGACGCGGCGATCAGCGACCTCACGCTGCTCTACGACGGCAAAGAATTGCCGGGCCGGCTGCTCGACAAGGACAACGCGCGAAAAATCTACGAAGAGATCGTCCGCCAGCAGCGCGATCCGGCGCTGCTTGAATACATGGGGCACGGACTGTTCCAGACCAGCGTCTTCCCCATTCCGCCGCACGCCAAACGGACCGTCGAAATTCGCTATTCGCAACTGCTGCATAAAAACGGCGGCCTGATCGACTTCCTGCTGCCGATCGGCACCTTCAAGCACACCGAGCAGCCCATCGAACGGCTCACGGTCGCCTTCAAGATCGAGACGACCGACCCGATCAAAACCGTCTACAGCCCGACGCACTCCGTCTCGATCGAACGCCCCGACGAACATCACGCAAGCTGCAAGGTCACGCTCGACAGTGTGCAATCGCCCAACGATTTGCGAATCCTCTGCGGCACGCAAACGGGCGCCGTCGGCATGAGCGTGGTGAGCTATCGGCCGAAAGAGAACGAAGACGGCTACTTCATGGTCCTCGCCAGTCCCGAGCTGAAGGCGGCCGCCGCGCAATCGGTGCCCAAGACGGTCGTGATTGTCGTCGACCGTTCCGGCAGCATGAGCGGTCAGAAAATCGAGCAGGCCCGCGACGCCGTCAAATTCCTGGTCCAGCAGCTCAAACCGGCCGACACGTTCAACATCATCGCCTACGACTCGGATGTCGACGTCTTTCGCGCCGAGCTGCAGCGCGTCACGACCGATACGGTCAACGCCGCGCTCAAATTTGCCAACGGCATCAACGCCGGGGGCGGGACGAATATCGACTCGGCGTTGACGCTCGCGCTCAAAATGCTCGTCGACACCAAGCGGCCCAACTACGTGCTGTTTCTTACCGACGGCCAGCCGACGGTCGGCGAGCAGGACGAACTGAAAATCGCGGCCAACGCCAAGGCGGCCGACAAGGTGCACGCGCGAATCTTCAATCTGGGCATCGGTTACGACGTGAACGCCCGGCTCCTCGATCGGCTTTCGCACGATCTGGGCGGCCAATCGGTTTACGTCCGGCCGAACGAGAATATTGAAACGTACGTGGCCACGCTGGCCAGGTCGATCAGCTCGCCCGTTCTGACCGACGTCGACGTCAAATTCGAGTTCGACACGCCGCAAGCGGCCGACTCAGCCCCGTCGGTCTCGCGCACCTACCCGAGGCGGTTGACCGATCTGTTCGCCGGCGAGCAGCTCGTGTGGGTCGGTCGTTATCGCAAGGCGGGGGCCGTCAAAGTCGTCCTCTCCGGCCTCTTGGGCCAGACGCACGAGTCGTTCGACTTCAAGGCCGACCTTAGTGAGCGATCGGTGGGCGATTCCAACGGCTACGTGGCCAAAGTCTGGGCCACGCGACGGATCGGCGAACTCATCGACGAGATCGACCTGCACGGCCAAAACTCCGAGCTGATCAACGAACTCGTCGACCTCTCCAAGAAGCACGGCATCATGACGCCGTACACGTCGTTCCTCGCCGATGAGCGCGTGAACATTGCGGATCGCGAGTCCAATCTTACAGAGGCGGCGAAGTCCTTGGACAATTTGAACGGCCAAGCCGACGGAAAGCAGGCCGTCGCACAGCGCCGGTTCAAAGGCAATCTGCAGGCCGCATCGCGTCCGGCGGCGCCCACCTGGACGGGAAGCGACATCACCGACGCCGGAGGTCAGCGCTTCGGCGGAATGGGCGGTGGCATGCCTGGCGACAAGGCCGACCGTAGCACCGGAATGGGTGGCATGGGTGGAGGGATGGGAGGCGGTGGCTTTGGCGGCGGTGGAGGCATGGGCAGATTCAACGAAGTCGGTCAGAACCAACAGTCTGACTCCAATTTCGACCAAGCGCCGGCCAAACCGAATTTCCGCGCTCGAGCCAAGAATCGAAAAGGCGCTCCGTCGCAGCAAGAACCAGACGACAAAAAGAAGGACAGTGAGAAGTCGTCGCCCAAGAATCCGGTGCAGACGGTCGGCGATAAAACGTTCTACTGGAAGAACGATCGCTGGCGAGACTCCGACGTCACGCCCGAGGGTGAGAAGCATCCGATCCGGATCAAGGCGTTCAGCAGCCAGTACTTCGCGTTGGCCGGTAAATCCGACGGCCAGTTCGCCAAGTATTTGTCACTGGAGGGCCCGATCCTGATCGCCTTGGATGGCAAGACGTACCTCATCGAGCCGTCCAAGGAGAAGGACGAATAAATCGATCCGAGTCGCACTCCGCGTCACGAGCCTGCGGCGGCTTATCTCGCCGGTTCGTTGCGCGGCCTCAAAAGCCACTCGAAGAAGAGGCAGGCAAAGATCAGATCGCCCGTGATGGCCAACACGCCACGCGCCGGAGCCTGACCGGCGAGCCAGAGCACGGCCACGAGCAAAAAGGCGCCCGTCTTGCCGATGGCCCCAAAAGCCAAAAGTGGTCGATTGATTGCCGGCTGCAGGGCCAGCCACGCATACGAGGCGCCGAACAGGACGATGAATTCCGCCAGGAGCGCCGAGTAGAACGTCGGCACCGGAACCGGCAATCCGGCAAGCTGACTGATCGTCGACTCGGGAAACGCGAAGAGCAGCGCGCCGGCCAGGTTGAACACGGCACTGGCCCACAAGACGACGCGGATGTATTTGTCGCTTCTGCTCACGCTACCAATCCTCTATCGCAAACTGAGGAGTTACGGTTTTGGGTGCCACGCCCACGGCTTTGCGTGGGCGTGCCCATCAACTGAAATGGGAACATCAAACGGGTTCGCACGCCCACGCAAAGCCGTGGGCGTGGCACCCCGATCCACCAACTTGAAGCAGACGGTCATCATCGTCCGCGCATGATTGATTCGCCCGTTCGTCGCACGCTGGAAATGAGTGCCGCCACATCTTCCGGTGTCGTCGCGTAATGCAGTATGCAGGCCCGCAGCGCGAATCGACCGTTGATCATCGCCGACGACAGGAACGCGTCGCCGCCCGCCTGGACCATTTCCATCACCTTTTTGTTGATGCGATTCAACTCGTCTTCCTTGCCGCTCAATTCGGCCGGCGCGAAGCGAAAACAGACGATCGACAACTCGACCGGCGCGAGCAACTCGAGATCGATGCACGTCTCGACAATGGACGCCATGTGCCGCGCCAAGGCCCGATGCCGGCTCACGGTTTCCGCGATGCCTTTGCGGCCTTGGTGCAACAGCGTCATCCACAGTTTGAGGGCCCGGAAGCCCCGCGTTTGCTGAAAGCCGTACTCGGAAAACCAGGGAAGACCGCCGAAGCCTTTCCCCTCTTCGGTCCGCAAATAGGGCGGCACGAGGCTGAACGTGTTGCGGAGAATCGCACCGTCACGCACAAGGGCACAACCGCATTCCACGGGGACGGACAGCCATTTGTGGGCATCAATGCCCAGCGAATGCACGCGACCCAGAGCGGAGAGACGCGACCGGCAGTCGGGGTCGACGGCCGCGATGGCTCCGTACGCTCCGTCGACGTGCAGCCACAGTCCCTCTTCCTCACACAAGTCGGCCAGTTCGTCGAGCGGATCGATGGCTCCCGTGCCGACCGTGCCAGCGCTCGCCACGACGCAAAACGGCCGTTTCCCGTCGCGACGGTCGGCGGCAATGGCATTGCGGAGCGCGGGCACGTCCATTTCGAACCGGTCGTTGGCCGCAACGACATGCACGCCGGCTCCGCCGAAGCCGAGCAGCTCGGCCGCCTTTCGCGCGCAGGTGTGCCCCTCGGACGACATGTACATCACAAATTGCGGGCGACCCGTTTGCAGGCCTTCCTCGCGAACGTTCCAGCCGTCAGCGGCGGCCGCCCAGTGCCGCGCGGCGGCCAGGCCTGTGAGCATTGCCATCGAGCCGCCGCTGACCAGAATTCCCGTGCTCTCGCGGGTGGAAAAGCCCACCAGCTCCATCAGCCACCGCACGCAGCAGCGTTCGAGATAAATCGCCGCATGGTCGCCCCCCGCGCAGCTCCGCATTCATCGCCGCGGCCAGCAGATCGCCCAGTACGCCCATAGGTTCCGGCGGCGAATTGACATAGCCGAAAAATCGCGGATGCCCGTTGCCCATCGGATGCGACAGGATTTGCGATTGGGCCATACTCAGAATCGCGTTGGGTGCGCAGCCGACGTGGGGCAGCGGCTGAGACAAGATGGCCTCGCGCTCCTCGGGCGTCATGGGCTGAAACACCGGATGGTCGGTCACCCCCTCCAAATGGTCCAAGGCGAGATCCATCGCCCGATGGGCCGACTCGCGAAAGGCCTTCGAGACACTCATGCTGTTCAACCCGTTCGGTCTGAAAGTTCGCGGCCTCGTCACACCCTACTGAACCGTCTCTCTCAAAATGGTCGATCTCGCGCGACGCCCTGGCTCGGCAATCGACTTCAACTCCGCCGGCTTCTGCATCATCTCCGCCACGTTCCTCTTCGACGCACGATCCTCGTGGCTCTCGCTCGATCGCAAATTTGTGCCACCACGGCTCGAAGACAGCAAGAAAAAAATAAGAAGCCGTTCTCCGGTCGAGTAGGGGAGGAGCGATGATCCATTCAATAAGAACGAACCAGCGCCGCCTCCCCCCTCTTCAAACCGGACGTGCAGATTTCCCGCATCCGGCTTACCCAAGAACACTTCGCTCGAAGGCATGCGCCGACCGACGTCGACTTGGCCGACGGGCTGAGACGCTACCGCAGAGTGAGGTAGGCCGAAGCCTCTTCTGGGAGCAATGCTCCATGTGTATCCTCACCCTTTTTGCACGTCGAATCCTTGGCAGGGCCCCTTCGCTCCGCGGGCATTACCCCGCTTCATCGCTACTATGAGCCCCTCCGACTCCCGATCGAGCCAAAGCGCAGTTATGGGTTCCCGCACCTTGTTGACACAGGGCCCACGCGCCAAGCGTCACTCGAGCGGGTCTCTCAGGTTCCTGACGATTCTGTCGGCATCCGCTGTCCCCTCCCACCCCGGAGAGCCCGGCCGCTGCAGGCGTTCGTTGCTTCACGGTCGGTGTCAGGCTTCACCCTATCTGGAAGGGCTGGCCACTCTCACATGCGTAACGAGGCCGAATCGGGTTCACGCTTTCGCATTACGGCTGACGCCTTTGCCTTCCGAGGCTTCGACCGCCGGATCGCTCCGACAGCCGCTCGGTCGGCTACATGGCGAACGAACAACTACCATGGTCAGTACCTTTCAACTGACAAGAACCGTCAAGCTTCGCCTGACGCACCAGATTTCGCAGAAGGACGCAGATTTTGAAATTCAAATCGGCGAAATCGGCGTAATCTGCGGATCTCTATTGCCTTTCTTGGTGTCTTTCCGCGATTGCGGCGGATTCAAGCAACGTGCCTTTGTGGTGAAAAATCTACCTGGGAATTGCCCACCCGCCATTTTGAGGTAGACGGTCTACTACAAGCCATCGACTGGTTTACCACAATCGTGCGGCTTAGTCCCTGGCCGTGATCCCGTAGCGGTAATGCACGTAGTCGATGAGGAACTTCTGATACATGGGACTGCCGGGGCCGGCTCCGTACATGCGGCCCGTGGTCGTGCTCCAGCAGTGCATGCCGAATTCGCCGATCTCGAAGCCGAGTTCCTTCTTCGTATCGAAGATGCGGGACAGGAACCAGGGATCGCGCGACGTCGCGCGGAAGCCGAGGCGGACGTGCGAAGCGTCGAGACATTGGATCAGCAGGTCGAGCGGCTTGTGGGCCAGAATCGACTCCGGCACGTCGCGATCGAACCGCAAGTTGAACGTGGCGCCGGGATAGGGGCGGTGCCGTTTCGCTTTCGGATCGTTTTCGATGCCCGGCGTCCACATGCCGCGCTGGCGGCCCTGCTTGTCGAAGACGATGAAATTCATCCAGTAATTCCACGGGACCGAATCGTCGGGGGCGATCAAACGCGTCTCGATCTCCCAAGGCGGCGGATAATCGGACAACTTGAGCGACGAACCGCCGGCCGGGCCGAACCCCGTTCCCAGCCCGGGGCCCAGCAGCTTGAGCATCAGGTAGCCGGGATACGAGTGCGTATCCATCAGCGTGCATTGTTCCTGCACCTGCCACTGGCCGAGATATCCCAGAATGTTGAAATCGTCCGAAAATTTCTCGAACGGCCGCGGGCTCGAGCCGAAGAAGACACAGTAATCGACATAGTATTCGTACGCCGGGTTCGGCGGCTCGGGCTTGGGCGCGTGCACCGTCGTCATTTGCGAGGCGCCGTTGCCCAAAAAGAGGGGATGCGGCCCCTTCACTTGCGGCAAATTGCGGCAGAGTACATCGGGAATCCAGCGGTCGGCCGAGATGATCGGACCGATCTCCCAGACGCCCGTGATCTTGCCGTATTCGGAACAATCGATTGTCCGCATGTTCCAGCCGTGCGACGCCTCGAACTTGATGCCGACGGCCAGTACGGTCGGGCTCAAGACAACACAGCGGAAGAAGAGCTGTTGGCTGGCCGGACCGGCGTACTTGGCTCCGTCGCCGATCCAGACATAGGGGATTTGCCAGTCTCCCATGACCGTGTTCCCCAGGTCGCCGCGGCCCCACACCAGGTACGTTTCCGGGTGCGGCTCCGTCGCATACTGCGGCAGCCCCACGCCCGCCTCGCCGGTCGAGCCCAGGTGCACGTCCAAGAGCTGAAACTCGTGCGTCTTCGGCGGCCGTTTCGTGCGATCGCGGGGCCAGGTCGACGGATCGGAAAAGGTGACAACTACGTTGAGTCCGATCGCCGCGTTGACTTGTGTCTTGACGCCTACGCCGGCGGTCAGATTGAAACTCTGCACGAGCGATGTCTGGAATTCCCAGGGCAGCCGGTAATCGCCGATCTTGATCGGTTTCTCCAGGATACCTTTGACGTCCTGCCCGCGGCCCGCCTCGTAAATTGTCGCCAGTCCCGGGTGTTCCTCGGTCGAGAATTCCTTGACGTTCGATTTGGGGACGAACATCCAAGGTGCAATCGATTTGCCCGGATCGTTGAAGTGCTGATTGAGTTCCGAAATGTCCGCACCGCGAGCCGCATCGATGCCAAGAAACAGACTGGCAGCGAAGAGCGCGGAGATGATGGATCGAAAAAATGCGATCACTGGAGCAACTCGCGCATCGCGGCAAAGAGCACACTCTCGACGGCCGGTCCGACGCGAGACGCCGTGGGCTCGTATCCTCCTTGCGAGTAGTGGGCCGCCATGCAGATGTAACCGGGACCGTAGTCGCCATAGGCGGCCATGCACACAAAATCGTGGGGGCGCATCTTTTGGGCCGCCAATTGATACTCGACGCTAAGTTCGCCAGGCATCTGCAGGATGTAGGCGGGCCCGAGCTTGAGGCAACTGATCTGGATCCTGTGACGAGCCGCCTCGCGGCGGACCCACGCCAGGTCGGCCGCCGCGCGGACGCGATACAGCGTCGCGAGATTCTTGTTTTCGAGCGCCCGCAGCAGCGACGCTTCGTCGGGCAACTTCGGATTGGGCGGCAACACCGCTTGGGCTATTCGCCAGGTCAGGTCTCTGGCGGTGATGGGAATCTTGTGCGACGTTTCCCAGGCTTTTTTCATTCCGGCGGCGAGGCGCTCGGCAAGAATTCCGCGGTCGGCCGGCGTGGTGTTGTTGTATTTGCCGGCCGTCACATCGCCCCCCGCACCGTCGAAATGAATGTGCGGCACACCGCCGAGCGCCGCCTCGCGGATCAAACGCGCCAGACCGACGAGATCGGAGCTGACGATTCCGCGTCCGTAATACGTCATCGGATGAATCGCGTAGTACGTGAGGACGGCCAGCGGCCGATCGCGATTCCAGAAACTCACGAGGGCCACATACGGATCGTAAACGCCTTCGGGGTCGGCCCGCACTTGGGCCGTGTTTCCCGAACTCCAGCGGACGAATTTTACTTTTCCATCAGGGCCAAGCGGCCGGCGGCTCGACGCGACCTTTTCGACCTTCGCCCGGCCCAGCCCGATGTGGGTCACCGGCGAACTGTGCAGCATGGCCTCCTTGCAGGCGAGCGCGGCCCGTTCGATCGTGTCGC
Source organism: uncultured Planctomycetaceae bacterium (assembly GCA_963752185.1). GTDB lineage: Bacteria > Planctomycetota > Planctomycetia > Planctomycetales > Planctomycetaceae > DASPSM01. The sequence continues at coordinate 1,838,383 of CAVVXK010000002.1, forward strand.
TCACGAAGGCGACGGGAAACATTGTGCCGCTGAGACCATGCTCGGCGAGAATCTGCTCGGCGTCGAAGTCACAGCCCGGAGTGTCGTGCTGGTGCAGGGTGTGAACCTCAACGCGGTCAACAGTTGTTAGCGCGGCTTCGGCCAGCGCAGTGCGCCAGCGGTCGTAGCCGCCGTTGGCAATCCCCACCCAATCGACGGCGCACAGGACGATGGGCCGACCGTTCCCCAAGATGATAATGCCCCGCGCACTGAGGGGATCACCAATTTCCTTCGCCGGCTTCACCGCGCCATCACAAAGCGGGCTGCCGAGCGGCGGCGTGGCATCGACTTGAAACGTGGCGACCGATAATGAGCCGGGATCAGCGCGCAGCAGATCGGAATTCAGAAACGTCAGGCTCAGGAGAACGCAACAAAAGGTGACGCGGTGCAGCATGGGTGCAACCTTCTCGATGCGCGGAGTGGAATTTCGCGGCAGGCGAACTTGGCGGAGTAGGGTGGGACAAGCGAGGCTCTGCGAGCACAGGCCCACCTTCTGCTCAACCACGGCAAGGAGAAGGTGGGCCGGCGGTCACCGTATCTCTCTAAATCGGGGACCTTGTCCCACCCTACAACCGGACACTCAATCGCACAATCGCAACGGCGACTCAGCCCTTGCCGCCTTTGAAACGCGCCTGCTGGCGCGCCTGTTCGAGCGGCGACAGCGTCTTGCCCGACGCGGCCGGGGATACGGGAGTCGGTGCGGCAGGAGCCGGGGCGGCTGGTTGCACGGCTTTGGCTTCGGGCACGGGGGCCGCTACGGCCGGGGTGGGTGCAGCGGCCGGGGCGGCACCGCCGGCTTTCATTGCGCCTTGCTGCCGGGCCATTTCGAGCGGTGAAAGTTTCTTGCCGGCAGGGGACGCGGCAGCGGCAGGCGCGGGAGGTGCAGCCTGAGCAGAAGCCGCCGGTGCAGGGGCTCCCGCGGCGGCTTTTGCGCCCGAGCCCTGTTGTCGCGCGAGTTCCAACGGCGAAAGTTTTTTGGCGGGCGCAGCGGCACCCCCTGCGGCGGCTGGTGCGGCCGGTTTGGCGGCTGCGGCCCCGGCTGCTTGAGCGCGGGCCATTTCGAGCGGGCTCTTGCCCGCCGGTTTGCCGGCGGCCGCGGCTGCGGGCTTGGCCGCCGCCGCTGCTTTGGCGGGTTCGGCCTTGGCCGATGCGGCGTGCTTTTCGGGTGCCACCTTTTTTACGGGTGCGTCGACCACCGTGAGGTAATACGGATCGATGTCGTACCAGCCGATGTCGACTGGTCCATCGAATTCGACCAGAGCGCGGCAGCTCATGTTGACCGTCTTCACGCGGCCGGTCAGCGATTCGAATCGCCGCAGCTCAGGCACTCCGTGTTTGACGACGACGTATTTATCAGTGAGCTGCGATTTCAGCTTTTCGGCGAGTTCAATCGACATAGTTTCCACTCGGGATTTGAATACGCCGCATTCTGGGAGAAGCAAGGCGGGAATTCAAGGTTGTTGGCGGGTTCGACAAGCCGGCTTCGATTTTAGGTGAAAATGGACCTCCACGTCGACGAAGGATCGTTCGCCAAGACTGCTGTTGTGAGGTCCGTTCCGGGCGGATAAAAATCGCGGGCCATGGACGAACCTCCCCAAAAAGCGACTCCGCGGCCCTTCGTCGGCGTAATGATGAAGTGTTGCCGCACGTACGTGCGAGCCTATTTGAACGCGGCCGAGTCCGCGTTTGTCGGCTGGTGCCCCCGCTGCGCGGGCAAAGTCGAGATCGAGGCGGTCGAGGAGGGGGGTTCCACGAGCCGGTTTTTTGAGGCGTCCTAGCCCCATTCTGGGCCAATTGTCAGCCGGCAAGTCGTGTTGACTGATTTTCCCAAGACGCCTAAACTGCCGCCCCTCACCTGCAACACGGGCGTTCGCCCACAACCGGAATTCCACCTCGGTACGTTATCCCCCGTTGACCATCGCCATTGGGGCGGTCATGTCGGATTCGCAGTCGGCCACAAATTTCCAGAACGCGAGCGGTCCGCCAGTTAAACGCGGCCTGGCCGCCGTTCCCAGTTGGATGTTGTCGCTCACTCTGCACGGTGCCTTGATCGTCGTGCTGGCGACGGTGCTTGCCGGCCGCAGCGGCGGGATCGTCGGCGATCCCAACGGTGACTTTCGCCGCATTGGCATCTACGTCGGCCACTCTGGCGGAAACGGCCGAGGCGACGGAGCAGGCGACGACACAACCGGTGACATCGAACAGCACGCCTCCGATCAGAAGTCGGCTGAACTTCCGGCACCCGCGCCGGCGATCAAGCCGGAAAAACCAGCCGTCGCCGCAACGCCCGAAATCAAGGAGCCGAGCACACCGGCTGCCAAACCGCAGCCCGTCATCGGCCCGGCCCCCATTGCCGACGCGCCGACGCGTTCCGCCATTCCACCGCAAAAAGAGACCGCCGATGGCGCCAGCGATCACACGAGTCGTTCGACCGCTCGGTCCTCCGGCAAATGGGACGGCCTCGTTTACGAAACGCGGGGAGGCGGATCGGGAGCCGGCAACGGTCGCGGCTCGTACGGCAATGCCCCCTTCTTCGGCATTTGGGACGCCGGGGCCCGGTTCATTTACGTGATCGACTGCTCGGGGAGCATGTACAGCTACCATGCGATGGATGCGGCCAAGAACGAACTTCTGTCGAGCCTGGCCAATCTGCGGCGCTCGCAACAGTTCCAGATCGTCTTCTACAACCTCGACCAGCAATGGATGAAGGCGCCCGGCAAGACCGATTTTCAGTATTTCCCCGCCAACGAATCGTATCGCCGGCTGGCGGCGCAATTTGTCGCCGCGGTGCAGCCGGACGGCGGCACGCAGCACGTGCCCGCTTTGCAACTGGCCCTACGGCTGCATCCCGACGTGATTTTTTTCCTCACCGACGCGGGCGAGCCGGCAATGAAGCCTGAGGAAATGGAAGAAATCAAGACGCTGAACGCCGGCCGCACGCGGATCCACTGCGTGCAGTTCGGCATGCACGACGACGCGGCCGCGGACTTCCTCCGCAAACTGGCCGCCCAGAACAACGGCGATTTTGCCTATCAAAACGTGAAGCGATTTGCGGAAAGCAATTCGTTTCGTCCGAAGGTTCGTACCGCCGCAAGACCGGTCGATGAATCCACTCCGTCCTCGTTGCCGGGGCGTTAAGCATGTTTCATTTGCGATCCAATTCGAGATCACGACATTCCCTGGGACTAAGCCGCCGCGTCTGGCTGCTGGCCATCGTGCTCTTGGTGGCGGTGCCTCGCTTGGCCTTCGCCGCCGACGAGGGGCCAAAGAGCTGGCATGCCAACCTCAACTTGAAACAACTCTTCGATGCGGGGGGCGTGGTCGGCGTGATCTTGGCCGCGCTCAGCGTGGCGATGGTGGCCCTGGTGATCGAACATCTGTTCTCGCTGCGAAATCGGGCCCTCAATCCGCGCAAGCTGGCGGAGCAGGTGCACCAGTTGATGCACGAACGGCAATTCAAGATCGCCGCCAAGCTTTGCCGCGACGACGGGAGTTTGCTGGGATTCGTCCTGGCCGCAGGGTTGACGGAAGTCGGCGCGGGATACGCGCTCGTCGAAAAGGCGATGGAAGACGCCTGCGCTCAGTATGCCGCGCGGCTCTACCGCAAGATTGACGCCCTGTCGGTGATCGGCACGCTGTCCCCCATGCTGGGACTGCTGGGAACGGTGTGGGGCATGATGATCGCCTTTTCGGAATTCGCCTCGAAGGCGAACGTGCAGGTCACGGAGCTCGCTCCCGGAATTTCGACCGCGCTCGTCACCACGCTGATGGGTCTCGCCGTCGCCATTCCCGCGTACGCGGCCTTCGCCCACTTCCGCAACAAGGTCGACGAGGGCGTGGCCACCTGCTCGCAGATGGCCGACCATCTCTTTCTTGACTACCGCCGGGCTCAGGCGGCACGCCGGCGCAAGCTGCGGGCGGCCGGAGACTACAGCCGGCCGAAGTTCCCCTCGGTGGCCATCGAACGGGAGAAATCGGCATGAAGATTCCTCGCCGAGAACGCGAGTTGGGCGTGCGGTTCAACATCACGCCCCTCATCGACATTTGCTTCAACCTGATCGTCTTTTTCAGCCTGGCCAGCCTCGCGGCGAAGAAAGACGCCTCCGCGGCGGTCGTTCTGCCTCAAGCGGGACAGATCGACGGGCGCGACACGGCGTCGGCCCGCCGGCTGGTGGTGACGATGGATGCCAAACGCCACGTGTTTGTCGCCGGGCAGGAGACGAGCCCGAACGATTTCGAGCGGCTCGTCGCCGAGCGGGCCGGCGATCAGCCCGCGGGCTGCGAAGTCCGCGTGCGGGCCGACGAGTCGGTCCCCTATTCCGACGTGAAGCCGCTGATTCTCTCCTGCGCCCGGCACGGGGTGACCAATCTCAAGTTCGCGGTCCGCGGTAAATAGAGACCCATTGCGATGCGAATCCCCAATGCCCGCACGGGACCGGTTTGCGACTTCGACCGCACGGTGACGCCGATGGTCGACGTCGTGTTCCAGTTGCTGGTGTTCTTCGTGCTCGCGTCGGGCGGACGCGCGGCGGAACAGAGCCTGTCGACGCTGCTTTCCGGCGGCAACGTTTCGGCGACTCTCTCGGCTGCTCCCTCGAAGCCGGGCGTGGACAATTGGATCCATCTCTCGCGAAACGCCGCTCAACAGCGAACGCGGATCGAGTTGGCGGGACGAAAGTATACCGATCTGTCCGCCTTGCCGGGAGCGCTCAACGAAATCGCTGCCGGCGGAGGCGATCAGCGTGTGATTCTGGACGTCGCCGGCGACGTGCCGCTGGGCGACGTGATCTTCGTCTACGACGCGTGCCGCGCGGCGAAATTGCACTCGATCAATTTCGCCGCGACGCCGGAAGAAATCGCCGCTGCCGAGCCGACGAAATCACTTACCGGCAAGCGGTGAAAGCTTGCCGGCGGCGTCGGCCTTGTAGACCTGGCCGGTTTTGGCTTTCGGATTCGGGTCGGCGATGATCAGGCCCCCGTCGTGCCAGGCGAGTCCCACGGGGTTCACGAGCGGCGCTCCGCTGATCCAAGCCTGCGGCTTCGCGCCGGCCGTCACTTTCCAAATGGTGTGGGCGTAGCCGTCGCTCACGTAGGCCGCTTCGTCAGGGCCAAGTGCCACGTCATTGGGATGCTGGAACGGGCGGCCGGCGACGACGACTTCAATCTTGGCATCGGGCGAAATCCGCAAAAGCTGGTCGTTGCCGTTTGAGACGACCCACAACCGGTCGTGCGCGTCGATCGTCATTCCCACTGGCGCGGGGACTTCGGCGAACCGCTGCGGTGTGCCGCCGGTCGGAGAAAGCTTCCAAATCCAGTGCACCTCGAGATCTGCGACGAAGATGTTGCCCTTCGAGTCGACCGCGATCGCCATGGGGATGCCGATGCCGGCCTGCGCCCCTTTGATCAGCGGCGTCGGCTTGCCCGGCTGGTCGAAGCGATAAACCTCCCGGGTTGCCGAATCGCCCGCGAGGACTTTGCCGTCGCGATCAATGGCCAGACTGCGAACGCGGCAGAGCGGCGTGCCGAGTTTTTTCGACGCGGCAAAATAGGTTTCGACCTTGCCGTCCTTCACCACCAGAATGCCCGGCAGCCGCAGGTCGGCGACGTAAACGGGTCCGTGTTCGGCGGCCGCCGGTTTGAGCGGATAGTGAAAATCCTCGGCATCAAGTCTGCCGACCGCGAGCCAAAGGGCGATGCTCAACGATGCGAAAAACAGTCGGCCCGAACCATATCGATCTCGTCGCACAGTCTGCTCCCGTATCGTTCGTTTATTTAGAACACATCTGCGCCTGGCGCGAGGCCGTCGACATTGAGCGACATCCTGGCGATAACAGAAACGCCTCGCTATGTTTGGTTTGGAGTCTGAAGTCCGGCGTCATGAAACGCGAACTCGATTCTTGACATTAAGGCGATTATAGCCGACCACGCATGGCCGCGATACAAACCGTCTCATATCCCAAGGAAATGCACATGGCGGCAGACATCGACGGTAACGACGACGAGCACCCTTTTGTCAAACTTTTCATGGCCAAGGCAGCCTGGCGCGCCAAGAAAGAAGATCTCAGCCGGGCGGTATGCGAGGGCCGCGTCGCGGACGCGGAAAATCACTATGGAAAGAATTACGAGCACGAGCTTCACCAACTGCGAGACGGGGGTCAAACCAACGAGTATATTTTCATGGCGCTGGGTTGGTGCCAACAGCTTTTTTCGGAGGAGTCGCCGAAGGACGAGCGAGAAATCCCAGCCCAAATCATGAGCGCTCGCGTCCCGCCAAACGCTTGCACTAAGGACAACTTTGAAGGAAACGACGATTCGAGCATAACAAAGGACCAGATCAGTGATTTTCCGGGTGGACCACTGCAGGACTTGATCGAATTTGCCAAGCAAAATGATCTGCAGTTCGTTCTGGGTTCGCCTGCGCAAAAGTTCGTAACTGATGCGATCATTCAATTGGAAGCCGCGGCCCTCGACCGTGTGCAGCAAATCGCCAATATCAACAACCTTTGCGACGACGCTTAAAATTACCGAGGTTGCACCGCGGTCCGTCGGCAGGGCATTGCCACGCGCACAACCTACGCTCGGCGCGTGAAAATCTTGGCGACGATCCGGTCCCGTCACTTCCAATTCCCACGGCTTTGCTGGAATTGTAGGAGCTTATTTTTCGCCGGTTTCTCGGCGTTCGCTGGCACTCCCGTGGGCCACACGACCCGCAGAAAATCGGCCGAATCCCGCGTGCCGATCCCGAAATGGGTCACGGGACCCGTCACGATTCGCGTCTGACAGACGGGGCCGATTTTGAGCTCAACTGTCGCTCCGATCCCCGCGGCTGACGGACGGCGCTCGTCTGTTTTTGCCGATGAGCCGCCGTTGAGTCGCACGTCGATCCAATTGTTGGCGTTGCCGCCGTCGTTTTGCAGAAGGTGCAAACGGCCGCCGGAGGGATCCATCGAGATCACCAACACATCGATGTCGCCGTCGCCGTCCATGTCGCCGCAATCGGCGAGACGAATCGCGTTGAGACCGGTCGGCAAAACGTCCGCCGCGGTCTCGAAGTGTCCGTTCCCGGTGCCGTGCAGACATTGGATCCCGTCGGCGCTCGCGGCCAGCACATCTTGGCTGCCGTCGTTGTCGTAATCCAAAACGAGCAATTGGTCGGCGGCCGTATCGGCGACGGTCGACACGTTGATCACGCTCACCTGTCCGTAATCGCTGCTTGCCGTTTGCAGGAGAGAAATTCCGCCCGGACCAGCGACCAGCACATCGCAAGAACCGTTCGCATCGGCGTCGAGAACGACCGCTGCCACGGCCTGCTGCAGGACGGCGTCCTTGTTTGCCAGAGCATGGATCTCGAAGCGGCCTTCGCCAAAGCCCTTCAACAGCGCGACACCTTTCGTTGCGCCGCCTGTGAGCAGCACGTCGACGTCGCAATCGTGATTGAAATCGATCGCGGCCAGCGTGCGGGGTGCACTCGGTTCGCCGTGCACGGAAGCAAGCTGCTCGACGACGCCGGAGCGAGGCGTGATGTCGATGAATTCCTTGCGCCCGTGTTTCGCCACACGGACGCATCGGCCTTGTTCGCGACAACCAGATCGAGCAGTCCGTCGTGATCGAGGTCAACCGCGAGCACCGCCTCGGCCCCTTTGGTTTTCTCGGTGAGCGCGTGCGTTGCGACGGTCTTCAACTGAGATGCCTTCGCTGCGTCGAGCCGGTTTTCGACCACCAGCACACCGTTCGGTCCGCAGAGAATGAGCGACGTCGCAGCGTCGGCGTCGAGCGCGGCCGCGTTGACGTGTGCAAATCCGTCGGCCGGCAGCGGCAGCGTGCCCGTCTTAGTCCATTCTTCGGCCGAGTTGCCGCGGCGATAGACTTCCAGCGCCGCCTTTCGCAACACGGCGAGTTCCAGCCGGCCGTCGCCGTTCCAGTCGACGAACCGCGCATCGCGAACGTCGGTCAATTCGCCAAGCGGTCCCTTCAGCGTCAGATCGCGAAAGTGGACCGCGCCGGACTTCTTCGGCAGAACGCGATCCAGCGGGTGTTCGCGATAAAACTTGTCGGAAAAATCGTACTTGATCAGCCATTGCCGGCCGTGATCGACGCGCCATTTGTCGTTCCGCACGGCCGGCTGCACGGCCGCAACGAGGGAGATCGCCGTGATATTTCGGGCCACGGCGGTCCAATCGCCCTTCTTCGCGGCAGTGAGAGCGTCGTCAAGTGCCCGCGCCGGGGAGATCGGCGTCGCGGCAGGAACGTCGGCGAGAAAGGGAATCAATCGCTGGCGGGCCCGTTCCAGGGGCTCGACAATCTCCGGATCCTTGTGTTGCGCCGCGACGTTGAGCCATTCGGTCAGCACGAACAGATTGTTGGGGATCATGTCGTACAAAGTCTTGAGCGCGTTTTCGCCGTCGGCCCGCACCGCGTCGTCGGGGCTGGTTCGTTCGGCCTCATAGAGCGCGTACCAGATCGGCGGATAGTCCTGACCGCGTCCTGCGCCGTTGTGCAGATCCTCGAGCAACTTCGGGGTGTTTTGCGAGAGAACGTTGACCTTGGCGGCGACCAAATACCGCATCGGGCCCTCGCGCTCCAGATTCCATTCGAGATTGACGGCCCGGTGACACGCCTCGAGCGCATCGACGTACTCATTCGGATTCTTGGACATATCGAGTGCGCTTGTTTCCTCGATGCGATTGATCAGCCAGTTCCGCGCCGATCGGCTCGCCAATTCCCAGCGTGGACAGCTCCAAGAGCTGCGGCTCGGCCTCCTTGAACTTGCGATTCTCGAGCGCCGCCAACGAAGCGTTCTTCAAATCGACAAACTTGAGCGCAAGCCGCGTGTTCCGCTCCCATCTTTCCTGATCGAATACCGGTTCTTCGGTCTTATTGAACAGCCAGCCGGCGGTGCCGGCGGCCGCGATGATCAAAACGACCACGATCCCAAGGGTGACACGTTTACGAGACGACATGATGCCTTGAATGCTCTCCGTGGCGCGACGGGACAGGTGGTCGGTTCAACGTTACGCAGATTCGTTTCTACAACACAAAATACGCGCCGTAAACCAGTACGCTCCAACACACCACAATCGCAAATACGGCCCCACGCACGAACCGGTGCGCAGGCAGCAAATCCAGTCCCGCGACGCAAAGCAGTGCGTAAACCGGCGTCAGGCCCAGCGTATAGGACGCCTTGGCCTGGCTGAACGCGGGCACTTCCAGCCACAAGAGCACAAAAGCCGCCAGGTACAACAGAAGCGTCACCCCCGCCAACTGCAGGCTGTACCGCAACGCCCGATCGCGGCAGAAAACGGCCCGCACCAGGCCCGCGGCGATCGCGGCCGAAAGCAACAGCGCCGGCCACGGGGCCGCCAGCATCAAGGTCATGTTCCACGGGGGCGGCGCGTCCATTCCGCTGAGATTGCCGTCCAGCCAGAGGCTCGCAAAAAAGCCGTCGGCCAGCGAGTAAAACCCGGCGTGCAGCGGAGCAAACAGCGACCGGCCGAAAGAGACCATCTGCCAGGGGGTGCGATAGCCCGGATCCTGCCACCATTCGATCCCCCGGGCGGGGTCCCACCCGCCGACGAGTGGCTTGCCAAAACGGATCCAGTTTCGCCCGTAATACCAGCCCGCGATCACGGCTGCCGCCCCAAACGTCCGTGCCAACGCCAACAAGACGCCGCCGAACCCCCGCAGGCGATTGGCGATGACCAGCACGCCCGCGATGACGGGAGTCAGCAGCAGCGCCGTCATCTTGCTGAGCAAATCGAGCCCAAAGAGCACGCCCGCGCTCCATTGTCGTCGCATGATCGCCGCGTCCGGCTCCCGCAATGTTTGCCAGCCCCAAAGCAGGATCAGGGCCGAGAGGACTCCGCAGAACGGCTCGTTCCCGAGAGTTTGCGACATATAAACGTTCATCGGCAAAAGACCGCCGATGAGCACGGTGAGCATTTGCAGATCATCCCGATTCGGAAAGACCAGTCGGCCGGCTCGAAAACAGATTTCGACCTGCGCGATGCCGCATAAGAGCGTCAGCCAGCGGAGCCAAAGCAAGGCCGTTTCGCTCGCCAGCAAGAGCGTCAAGCCGCGGTAAACGACAGCGGCAACCGCGTAGAAGAGCGGCGTCTGGAACATCTGCAACCCGTCGCTGGCATAGGGCAACTCGCCGCGGTCGGCAATGAAGCGGACGTAATCAACGTGCGACGGGAGGTCGTATCCGATCTCGGCCGGCAGCTTGAGGAAATTGTTCGCAGCCAGCACGACCCAGGCAGCGATCACGACCCAGCGGCAGCGCGACGCCGAGCACCAATTCGGCAGGCTTGGGCCGGCCTCGTTCCTCGTACTCCACAGCCACAGGCCCCACAGGCCGGCAAACAGCGGTCCCAGCCACCACAGTGAAACGGCCAGCGCCTTGAGCGGCGAGCGGAAAGCTTGCGCAAGCGGAGGGGGCGCTGCGTCATCGGCCAGCGCGACGGGTTCCCATTTCTCACCCAAAAGACTCTCTTCCCATTCGGGACCGGTCCAGAGATCAAGACCGTCCGCATAAACCAAGAGCGCGGCCGGTCCGAAGCTGTCTTCGACAAAAACCTCAAATTCGTGCTCGCCCGGGGTGAGATCATTGAGCACGACTTCGTGCGCCTGCTTCCATTCTTCGGGCTTCACGGCGAGCACTCGTCGCTTGTCCCAAAGGACGAAGCAGGCACGCAACGCCTGGACGGTGACGGTGCAGGATTTCGTCCCGGGCGGAACAGTCACGCGTTTGCGAAAAAAGACGACCTCCTGCGTCGGCCCCCAACCGGTCAGCTTGAAGGGCCGGTTTTGCCGAATCCAGCGGGCGCCGTGCGACGGCACGAGCAGCTTGATGTCGGGCGATGCCAGTCGGTTTTGCACGGTCGCCGCAAGACCGGCGACGGCCACCGCAATCCCGAGCAGCGTCAAAATCATTCGACGCTTGGGACTGCCGGCGTTCGTCCCTTTTGCCGCGACACGTTTTTTGGCTGGCATGCGAGTCAGAATTCGAGACGGGTGCTAAGTCGCCCGGATCAGGCGAGGATCGGGTGGATCACTTCGCCGGCGACGTCGGTCAGGCGGAAATCGCGCCCCTGGAAACGGTAGATGAGCCGTTTGTGATCCAAGCCGAGCAGATGCAAAATGGTCGCGTGCAGATCATGCACGTGCACGGGGTTTTCGACCGAACGGTAGCCAATTTCGTCCGTCTTGCCGAACGAAATGCCGCCCTTCACGCCGCCGCCGGCGAGCAGCATTGAATACGCCTCGATGTGGTGGTCCCGCCCCGGCACCTCGCGCGGCTCTCCCTGCGGAGTGCGGCCGAATTCTCCGCCCCAAATCACCAGCGTGTTCTCCAACAGCCCGCGCTGCTTGAGATCGCGGATCAACGCCGCCGTCGGCCGGTCGACTTCGCGACAGCGATCGTCGAGCGGCTGGCCCAAGTTCGTTCCCGGATTGCCGTGATGGTCCCAATCGGTGTGGTAAAGCTGCACGAACCGACAACCCTTTTCGACGAGACGGCGGGCCAACAGACAGTTTCGCGCGAAGGAGGGTTTGTTCGGATCGGCACCGTAGTCCTCGAGCGTCGTTTTCGTCTCGTGGGAGAGATCCATCAGTTCCGGCGCGCTCGATTGCATGCGGTAGGCCATCTCGTAGGCCGCAATCCGCGTGGCAATTTCCGGGTCTCGCACCTGTTCGAGCCGCAGCGAATTGAGATCGCGAACGGCCGAGACAAATTCGCTCTGACGCCGCCGATCGATGCCCGCGGGGTTCGAGAGATTCAGGATTGGATCGTTTCCGTTCAAGAAGGCGACGCCCTGATACGTCGTGGGCAGAAAACCGCTGCTCCAGAGCGCCGTGCCACCCCGCGGTCCGCGCGGGCCCGACAGGAGCACCACAAATCCGGGCAGGCTGTCGACTTCGCTGCCGATGCCGTACGTCACCCAGGATCCCATTGAGGGCCGGCCGAACCGCGGCGAGCCCGTGTTGGCAAACAGCTTGGCCGGTCCGTGATTGAAGACGTCGGTCTTCATGCTGCGGATGATGGCAATGTCGTCGCTCACCGAACCGAGGTGCGGCAGCAGCGTGGAAATCTCAGCTCCGCTCTTACCCCAGCGGCGAAACTTCCGCCGCGAGCCCAAGAGCTTCGCGTCCTGCTTGATGAAGGCAAACCGCTGGTTCTTGACGAACGACGCGGGAATCACCTGACCGTCGAGCTCGTTCAGCTTCGGCTTGTGGTCGAAGAGTTCCAACTGGCTCGGCCCGCCCGCCATGAACAGGAAGATGACGCTCTTCGCCTTGGCCGCGAAATGCGTGGGCAGAGGCGCGAGCGGATTCGTGCGGCGGTCGGCGGTCGGAGCGGAAAAGAGTTTGCCTTCACTCAAGAGCGACGCCAGCGCGAGGGAGCCGACGCCCACGCCGGAATTGGCGAAGAATTGGCGTCGCGTCGTTTCTCGCAGCAGGTTCTCGTTGAGATCTTGGTTCATCGCATTCCCGTAGGGCAAGCTGCTAGCTTGCCATTCCGTCGCAGAGCAAACTACTACAAGTCCATCTGCCGCAAATTGGTGGGTGCCACGCCCACGGCTTTGCGTGGGCGTGCGAATCCGTTTGACATTCGAGGACACGCCCACGCAAAGCCGTGGGCGTGGCACCCGGAAATTCTTCAGTTACGCCCCATACATCAATTTGCGGTAGACGGCCTACTAGCTTGCCATCTTCCCACGATTATGAAAACACAAATGGCAAGCTAGCAGCTTGCCCTACGATCACTCCCGCGTAATAAACTCATCCAGATTCAACAGCACGCGGGCTCCCGCAGTCCAGGCCGTTAGTTCTGCCACCTCAATATTCTTTACGGCTCCAGCCGGTCGCTGGGCGTCGATAAATGCGGCCAAGCGAACTGCCTCCGCCTGGCTTGGCTCGCGGGACAGGCAAATCTCAAACGCACGGCGAATGCGCGATGCCGGATCGCTCCCGGTTCCGCTCAGAATTCGCCCCGCCAAAACTCTTGCGATTTCAGTAAAGACACGATCGTTGGCGAGCGTCAACGCCTGCAGCGGCGTATTCGACCGCGCCCGCCGTGTGCAAGTCGTGTTGCCATCCGGCGCGTCGAAGGTCGGCAGGAGAGGGTAGGGGCTGCTTCGCCAGAAATGGATATATAACCCTCGTCGAAAACGGTCAGGCCCATTGTTCTCCGGCCAGCTCTTCTTCGTCTGCGTCACGACGTAGAGCCCCTCCGGCTGCGGCGGAAAGACGCTCGGGCCGCCGATCTTCTCGTAGAGTGAGCCGCTGGCCGCCAATGCCGCATCGCGCACCGATTCGGCTTCGAGGCGAATCCGCGACTGCCGTGCCAGCAGCCGGTTATTCGGATCACGCTCGCGCAGGTCGTCGCGAAGGAACGAGCTTTGGCGATACGTGGCCGACGTGACAATCAGCCGGTGCAGACTCTTACGGCTCCAGCCGCGATGCATCATTTCGGCGGACAGCCAATCGAGCAACTCGGGATGCGAGGGGGACGACCCCTGCGTGCCAAAATCGTTTTCCGTTTCGACCAGTCCCGCGCCAAAGAAATGTTGCCACATGCGGTTGACCGTCACGCGGGCCGTCAGCGGATTGGCCGGATCGAAGAGCCAGCGCGCCAGTTGGAGCCGAGTCGGCGGCGCCGCTTTTCCGGCGATGGGAGGCAGGAACGCCGGCACGTCTCCCGTCACCCGAGCACCCGGTCGCAGGAAATCGCCCCGAATCATGATGTGCGATTCTCGCGGCTGAGAACGCTCGCGCAACACGAGCGTCGTCGGAATCATTCGAGCAACAGCCGTCTTTTCAACGCGAACCGCGTCAACACGGCCGGCCAACAGGGCCCGCTTCGGATCGGTCGCGCGGAAGGCGGCCGCCAGTTCGGCGCGCTGATCCTGCTTGCGTTTGGCTTTCGGAACCAGTGCCAACTCGCGAATCGAATTGGGCACCTTCAACGTATCGGCCGGTCCGCCGGCTGCACTCAGCCGCAGCCGGCCGATCAAAAAGTTCGGTTCCGGAGATTGCTGTCGCAGAATGACCTCGATCCGCGTCCCACCCGGATTCTTGATGGGATGAGTCGGAAAGACGATCAGCTCGCGATCGACGTGCGCCGAGCCGATTTTGGTGCCGATCGACCAGCCAGTCGCGCGATTTTGATCGATCGCACTCCTTGCCGCGAAACCTTCCTGCGCGTAGTCCGCAACCGCACCGGCCAGATGGACGCTCTGCCAATTACTGGCGGCACCGCCAGCCGCTTTGAGCGGTCGGGCGCGCAGCTCAAATTCGCTGAGCACGAAGTTCCCCGTCGTATCTTCGGCCCCGGTCCGGACAAGGGCAGGCTCGGATGAGTGAGCGCCTCGAGACGAATGGCTGTGATTTCCTCCGACGGCACGTCGGCTTCGACGTGGTACGTGTCGTTGGGCGGCACGGTGAAATCGACGACGAGTGAATGATCCCCCAGCGCGTTGAGCACCGTTCCCTTTTCGGTGCGGACAGCACTCGGCTCGAGCACGGCCCACCGCACCGGGGGACGCGCGGCGATCTGTTTCTCCCACGCCGACTGCGACGTGCCGCGCTTCCGGTCATACTCGGCCAGCGGCTTGGCGGCCTCGGCAATCTGCCGATTCAAATCCTCGAGCTGGCGGTTTTGCGCCTGGGTCGGCACGGCCAGCGTCGGTTCGTCGCAGTTGTTGAAGATGGCGAAAAGATTGTAGTAATCGCGCTGAGAGATCGGATCGAACTTGTGATGATGGCACTGCGCCAACCGACCGTCAGGCCCAGGAAGACGGCCCCCGTCGTGTTGACGCGGTCCATCACGGCCTCGATGCGGAACTGCTCCTTGTCGGTCCCGCCCTCTTCGTTGACCAGCGTGTTGCGATGAAAGCCGGTGGCCACCAAGGCATCGGTGGCCGAACCGGGCAAGAGATCGCCGGCCAATTGCTCGGTGGCAAACCGGTCGAACGGCAAGTCGTCGTTGATCGCTGAAATGACCCAGTCGCGGTATTTCCAGATCGATCGGCCACTGTCGAGGGTAAAGCCGTTCGAATCGGCATACCGAGCCTGATCGAGCCAGTGCCGGCCCCAGCGTTCGCCGTACGCGGGCGAAGCCAACATGCGATCGACGAGCCGCTCGTAAGCGCCGGGCTGCCGATCGCGGCGATAGGCGTCCACTTCGTCCGGCCGCGGAGGCAAACCGCGCAGATCGAGACTCAGTCGGCGAATCAAGGTTGATCGATCGGCTTCGGGAGAGGGCGCCAGATGCTCGGCAGCCAGCCGGGCGCGAACAAATGCGTCGATCGGATTGCCAAGCGGCTCGCTGCCGGCGACGCGCGGCACCGCCGGACGACGCACGGGCTCAAAGGCCCAATGTTTCTTTGCACCGGGCTTCAGGGGCTCGTCGGGGGGACCGACCGCCCCTTCCTGAATCCACCGCTCGATCAGGGCAATTTTGCCGGGCGCGAGCCTCGGGGCTTCCGCCGGCATGGGAGTGAGTTCGCCTTGCCCGCGCAGGGCCTGCAACAACAAGCTCTTTTCGGCCTTGCCGGGCACGACCGACGGACCGCGATCGCCCCCCTTTCGGACGAGATCGTAACGATCGAGCCTGAGCCCGGATTGCGATTCGTTCGGCCCGTGGCACTTGAGGCAATGTGCCACAAACAGCGGCCGCACTTGCTTCTCAAAGTCGACCGGTTTCTCACCGCCAAACAGGAAACTTGTTTCGAGGGCCAAAGGCAGGTAGGCGAGGAGGGCGGTTCGCAACACCATCAACTTCATCGCTCGCACCCGCGGCGGAGGAGGGAGCCCGACAAAAACGGCAGGAAGGAACTCCATGTTAGCCCCGCCGGGTAAGGGGCGGCAAGTTACCGCTCCTGCCTCGTTCCGGCACGGCCTTTTCGGTTGATCCCTCGGTTGAGTTGATGCCGTTTCTCGGCCGATTCCCCTCTTGCGAATCGCGTGCGCAGCGACGTAGGCTGGGAACCGATCCAAGAGGGCTTTCATGAGCGGTCCCCAACAGCCGAGTTCATCATCCGACTCGACCGTAATCGGTGGGCCCGTCGCCGAACAGGTCGGCGCCCTTGTCGGCCCGTACCGGTTGATGGAGCAGATCGGCGAAGGCGGCTTTGGCCTCGTGTTTGTCGCCGAGCAACAAAAACCCGTCAAACGCCGGGTCGCGCTCAAACTCATCAAACCGGGAATGGATACGCGAGACGTCATCGCCCGCTTTGAGGCCGAGCGTCAGGCGCTGGCTCTCATGGACCATCCCAACATCGCGCGGGTGCTCGACGCCGGCGCCACCGACTCGGGCCGGCCCTACTTTGTGATGGAGTTGGTCCACGGCATCCCGATCACCGACTATTGCGACCGGAACTTGCTCACGCCGCGCGAGCGGCTGGAGCTGTTTGTGTCGGTCTGTCAGGCGGTTCAGCACGCGCACCAAAAGGGGATCATTCACCGCGACCTCAAGCCGTCCAACGTGCTGGTGACAGCCCAAGATGGCAAGCCCGTGGTGAAGGTGATCGACTTCGGCGTGGCAAAAGCCCTGCATCAGCAGTTGACCGACAAAACGATTTACACGCATTTCGCGCAAATGGTCGGCACGCCGCTCTACATGAGTCCCGAGCAGGCGGAGATGACCGGCTTGGACATCGATACGCGCAGCGACATCTATTCGCTGGGCGTGCTGTTGTACGAGCTGTTGACCGGCACGACCCCTTTCGACAAGAAGCGGGTGGCCAAGGCGGCCTATGACGAGCTGATCCGGATGATACGCGAGGAGGATCCTCCCAAGCCGAGCACGCGACTGAGCCAAGCGACTCAGTCACTGCCGGCGATCGCCGCCCAGCGGAAAACCGAACCCGCACGGTTGTCGAAGATGTTTCGGGGCGATCTCGACTGGATCACGATGAAGGCGCTCGAAAAAGACCGCACGCGGCGCTACGAATCGGCGAGCGGACTGGCTGCCGACGTCTTGCGGTATCTGCACGATGAGCCGGTGACGGCGAGCCCGCCAAGCAGCGGTTATCGGTTGCGGAAATTCGCGCGGAAGCACCGGACGGGGCTGGCGATGGCTGCGATGGCGGCGCTCTTGTTGCTGGCCGGGCTCGTGTCGAGCACCTGGCAAGCGATCCGCGCGACGCGAGCGGAAGAGGCGACGCGACAGGCGCTGGCCGCCGAAGCGGAACAGCGGCGGCTGGCCGAGCAACGGGAAGCCGAGGCGCGGGCCGTGCTGAATTTCGTGGACCAGCGGGTCTTTGCCGCGGCCCGGCCGGAGGGGCTGGGAGGCGGTTTGGGACGGGAGGTCACATTGCGGAAGGCGGTCGAGTCCGCGGTGCCCTACCTCACCGCGAGCTTCCGCGACCAGCCGCTCGTGGAAGCCCGATTGCGGACGACGCTGGGAACGTCCTTGCTCTACTTGGGCGAGGCGAAGCTCGCGGTCGAGCATCTGGAAATCGCCCGGGAACTTTACGCCAAAGGGCTCGGCCCCGATCACCCCGACACACTCAGCAGCATGAATCGCCTGGCAGAGAGCTATGCCGACCTGGGCCGCAACGCCGACGCCCTCAGACTCCGCGAAGAGACACTGGCGTTATGCAAAGCCAAGCTCGGCCCCGATCACCGCGAAACGCTGGCCAGCATGGAAGGCCTGGCCGACAGTTACGCCGACGTGGGCCGACACACCGACTCGCTCAAACTCCGCGAAGAGACGCTCGCGCTCCAGAAAGCCAAGCGCGGCGTCGACGACCCCGAAACGCTGCATAGCATGATCTACCTCGCCATCAGCTACACCGACGTGGGCCGCAACGCCGACGCCCTCAAGCTCTGCGAAGAGGCGCTCGCACTTCAGAAAGCCCGTCTCGGCCCGGACCACCCGGACACGCTGACGAGCATGGACAACCTGGCCACGAGTTACGGCACCCTGGGCCGGCATGCCGACGCCCTCAAACTGCGAGAAGAGACACTGGCGCTGCGGAAAGCCAAACTCGGCCCGGATCATCCCAAAACGCTGCGGAGCATGACAAACCTGGCGGTCAGCTACGCGCTGGCCGGGCGTCACCGTGACGCATTGCGGCTTCTCGAGGAAAGACAGTCGCTCCAAGCCAGGCGTGGCCCCGAACTTCCGGACTCGCTGTACGACATCGCCTGCGTGCATGCGACGATCGCCAAGTCCAGCGATCATGCCGCTGAGGCCGGCGTCGCGATGGAATGGCTCAAAAGGGCTGTCGCCAGCGGATGGAAGAACGAGCAGCTCATGAAAACCGATCCGGACCTTGCCGCACTCCGGAACCGCGACGACTTCAAGCAGCTCATCGCCGATTTGGAAGCGGAAAACGCGAACAAAAAGTAATTGCCCCCAACCATCGCACAACGCGGCGAGAGGCGGTCACTGTGCCGAATCGGTCTCGCTAACCCCGGGCCAAAGACTTCAACTCGGATTCTCGCTTCGGTTGGGGGGCTCGATACCCTGGTGGTAGAAAAACATTCACCACAAAGGCACAGAGACACAAAGCTGAAGAAAACTAAGGGTGGAGCAAAAGCATGGTCGAACCAATTCCAGAGAGAGTGAATCTCGTGTCGCGAGAAATCGTCGATGCGGCGCTCGAGGTTCATCGGACGCTCGGACCAGGCCTCACTGAACCGGTTTACGAAGTCTGTCTTTGCTATGAACTGAGCCAACGCGGTCTCGCCTTCAAAGCGCAAGATCCGGTGCCGATTCTCTACAAGGGGGTTCGCCTCGACGCTAATCTTCGCCCGGATGTGCTTGTCGAAGACTGCGTCATCGTCGAGCTCAAGTCAGTCGAGACGCTCTTGCGTATTTTTGAAGCTCAGCTCTTGACTTATCTGAAAATAACCGGCAAACGACTTGGTCTCTTGATCAATTTCAACGTGCCGCTGCTCAAAGACGGCATCAAGCGCATCGCCCTTTAGCTTTGGCCTTTCTTTGTGTCTCTGTGCCTTTGTGGTGAAAAACTCTTTCTCCAGGCGGTCGCTGTGCCGAATCGGTCGCGTTAACCCCGGGCGAAGACGTCAACTCGGATTCTCGCTGCGGTTGGTGGCTCGATACCCTGGTGGTAGAAAAACATTCACCACAAAGGCACAGAGACACAAAGCTGAAGAAATCAAAGAGTGAGCAAACGCACGGTCGAACCAATGTCAGAGAGACGACCTGGTCTCTTGATCAATTTCAACGTGCCGTTGCACAAAGACGGCATCCAGCGCATCGCCCTTTCGCCTGAGCCTTTCTTTGTGTCTCTGTGACTTTGTGGTGAAAAACTTTTTCTCCGGACGAACAGCCGAGTCGGTCCCGGCAAGAGCCTGCCATGCCGCGGGCGTCCCAAAACGCGGCAAGAGGCGGTCGCTGTGCCGAATCGGTCGCGTTAACCCCGCGCCAAGACGTCACCACGAATTCTCGTTTCGTCCCCTTTGTTCTCCTGCCGTTGTCTAAATTTTTGCGCAGCCTTCATCAACTGTTCGCAAAAAAAACCTAACCTGTGTCAGCATGATCAAAATCACCCAAGCTGCACTTGTTCTGGCGATTGCGGGCGTTTTGGCGGTGCCGACCGCCGCGTCCGCATCGATCCTCGTCAACACGGGCACGCCGACCGGCAGCGGTGCGCCGCTGATCCTCTCCTCGGCGCAATCTCTGGCAGCCGAGTTCTCCGCCCCCGCGGGCTCGACCACCATTGCCTCGGTTTCGGCCTATTTGACGCAAGGCACCGCCGCGGCGGGCGATGCTTTCACGTTCGATATTTACCAGACACTGCCGACCACCAGTAACCGAAGTCCAGTGCCTCTCTTCTCCGTCTCGACAAACTGGGAACAAAACGGCTGGACGACGGCAACAGTGGACTGGGCCTTGCCGGGAACCGGCAACTACTGGCTGGTGCTCAAAAATACCTCGTCGGGTCGCAACAGCTATCAATTCGACGCGCCTCAGTTGACGTCGAGCTCCCCGGGCCCCGTACCGGCACTCGCATTTGAGACGGCTCCCACGGATGGTTTTTTCACCTCGACCACCGACGGCTTCGGCGTCGAGGTCCTCTCCACACCCGAACCCTCCTCCGCGGCACTCGCTCTCGTCGGCGCCGCAATTCTGGCCCGCTGGCGCCGACGGCCGGAGGCCCGCCGCGCGAGTTGACCAAGTCGCATTTTTCGCGAATCGTTTTCGAAAATGCGATTGTCCGCTTATTCCCCTTCGCTGCGTCGCTTGCGCAAGCAGCGCGGCCTGCGGCGAGAGGATTTCGAGCCGGAACTTTCGGCCAAGACGATTGCCCGGATCAAACAGGGAAGGGTGAAGCGATCCCACCGAAAGACGCTCGGCGTACTGGCCGAACGACTCTCAGTGACGCCTGAAGACCTTGCGAGCTATTGATCCTGCGCCGCTTTGCTTGCCGAGCCGGGAAAGGCGAACCACGCCCGCTTAGCGAGCATCCCGTTTCCGGGCCGCTAGCAGTTCCTCGGCACGCCTCGCCAATGCGACTTCGTCGCCGGGGTCGAAGCCGAAGTGGAGATTCACGACTCGTCCTTTGTGGTCGATCCAGCAGCTGGTCGGTGTCTCGAAGAAGTGGTAGCGATCGCTCTCGACCTGGTGTCCGTTGAGCAAAAACCGGTGCGTCAACTTTTCGGATTTGACGTAGTTTTGCACGAGCTCGGCCGGTTCGTCCCAGGCATTGACCGCCAAGACGACGAGCCCCTGGTCCTTGTATTTCTTGTCGAGGCGCGTCAGCACGGGCGCTTCCAGGCGACACGCACCGCACCGGCAGGCCGTAAAGGTCAGCAATGCGACTTTGCCCGCAATGAGCGTTGAGAGAGTGGTCTTCTGGCCGGCCAGGTCGTCCAGCGTGAAATCGGGGGCCCGTTTGCCCATCAGGTCGGCGACGGACTGCCGTTTCAGGTCCGGATAATACGATTTCGAGAGCAGGGACCGCAGAAACTCTTCCTTTTTCGGCGGCGCGATGAAGAGCGCCTCGCCCGTCGCCATGAGCCCATTGAATCCCCCTTCGTGAAATCCGCCGAATTCCGGCAGCGGGCCGTGTGCGTCGTAGGCAATGTCGACCGGCTTCGTCCAGGGAACGGCCCGTTTCGTCTCGACCACCATCAGTGCCATGCCGACCCGGTCGCTCACTTCAGAGATCGAGACTCCCTCCTCGCCGATGAACATCGTCGTGGGACCGGTGACGGCAAAATACGACGATTCGTGACGTGCATCAGAGGCAGACGGGGCGCGATACACGTCCGGCATCTGAGCCAGGATCCTTTGATTTGCCTCGCTGTCCCACGGTTCGTTCCGTCGATACTGCGCAAACAGGACCTTTTCGCCGGGACCTAAATAAGGCAGGACGGCCACGCGCCAACTGTATTGCGTCCGCCCATCGGGCCCGGTCAGGACCGGCGGCGGAAAGCAACCGTGGTCTGCGTGGTACTTGTGGAGCGCGATGCCGACTTTGCGGAGATTCTCCAAGCCCGTGGAGACATTTTTGCGCACGACTCGAAGTCCTGGCACTACCCGTCGCAACAGAGCCAATCCTTGATCGCTGATTTGAGTATCGCACAGTCGCAGACCAAAGGACTTCTTCTGCGCTGCCACGTCCTTGAGAGAGGCCACAGCCCCATCCGTGATGTGCCCGTCATCAAGTTCCAACCGGCCGAGCGCGCGAAAATCTGCCAGGTGCGAAAGCTGAGCGTCCTGCAAGCCGTTTGCCTCGAGGATCAATTCGACAAGCGGCAGGCGCTTGAGATATTGCAATCCAGCACCGGTCAGCCGCTTGGAACCGATGATTTCGAGAGACTCAAGCCCGGTCAGATGGGCCAGAGGTGCGAGACCCTGATCCGTGAGTTTGACGTTGCGAAACGTCAGGTCCGTCAAGCCGGGACACCGGCTGATCATCGCGACGCCGTCGTCGTCGACTAGTGGTGCGCTGAGGTAGAGCAATTTAAGACTGCTCAGTCGCTTGAGTTGTTGCAGGTCGTCATCGGTCGCCCAATCGCCGCTGAGATGGAGCCGTCGGACCGGCACGCTGGCCAAGCGATCCCAAACCGTTTTGTCCGGCCGGCTGATGAGGAAAATCTGGATCCCAAAGCTCGCCGTGCTGATGGCGACGCCGGATCGTTTGAGTTCTTCGGTCACACGTTCCTGCAGCTGCTCGGAGCCTGCAACCGAAGCCGGCGGAATGCCATGCGGCTGCTCTGAGTGCGCCGGCTGGTTGAGCACGAGCGTTAACGTGAAAAGGGCCGAAAGAACGACGCGACTGGGAACCGGCCTGTTGTGGATCATTTGGAAACCATCCTGCCGGGAGAAGGGTTCACCTAGTATTGTCAGCGTACTTCGTGACAGTCTACACCGGGCATCGCGGCAAGCATGGCTTTTGGATTTGTGATTAGCGGCGTTTGGCGCCGCGCACGAACGCGGCAATCGCAAATCGGCAATCCAAAATCCAAAAACGCTTCTACTCGTCGGCCGCCTGGCGGTCGTCTATTCTCCAAGCCGGCGAATCTCAACGCGATCAGTTGCCTTAGAGGCGCCCTTCGGCAATTCGATGGCGCGACGAAATTCCTGCCCCTCGACGCGAATGACGAGCACGGCAGGTCCCGGCGGAATCGCGGTCGGCTCGTCAAAAAGCAGAAAGTCGGGAGCGATCTGAGCGACCTTGTACGATCGGCCATTGACGACAAGATCGAAATCCGCGACTGTCGAAAATCGCTGAACGGAGGTCTCGCTCGACATGCCTGGAATTCCTGTTGAAATCAACCAGCGCCTGATTGCCTACTGTGCCGATGCAGGCCTCGAAGACCAAGAGTTACGCGGTTACGGTGTCGATGGCTATGTCTGGCAAACCACTCGCGACGGCATCCTGAAAGTGTTTCGAAGCCGGTCACCCTTCCAGCATGAACTTGCGGTGTATCGACGGCTGCAAGCCAAGGGAGTCAAGCGCCTGCAAGGGTTTCGCATCCCCCAATTGCTCAATTCTAGGGGCTAGGGAGAACAATAATCCAGAAACGCAAAGCGCTTCGTGTTTTCACCCCTGATCCCTAGCCTCCAGCCCCTAACCTCTACTTCGCGGATGCGCCGCCACCGTTGGCTTCAGGCGAGCGAAGTCGAAAGCTCGCTCGGGAAAGAACTTCCGCGATCGTCGCACCAAGAACGCAGCAACGACCGGGTGAGTTGAAAGTCACCAGATGTCCCGGAATTCCTTCATAGATTCAGTTTACCACAGTGTTCGTATACAATCAATAGCAAGATCCGCGTGTTTTGGCTGGAATCGAAAAATATTGTTGACTATAACATTTTTTGGGTGGACCCAAAAAAAGTCCGCCCTCCTTTTGCTGGGCGCTCCCGCCTCCGGCCGACCGCGGGCACCGCTCACCCCAGCCCCTCTCCCTCAAAGTGCAAGGGGAGGAGGAGTTAGAAGAAGGTCGTGGGAACACATGCCTCGTCGGGCTTTTTCCCCGCCATGGAGGCGGACGGACTTTTTTCCGGTCCACCCAAAAAAAGTCCCCTTTTTCACGCCCCAAAAAAGCCAAAAAAGTCCCCAGTCATGAGCCGGCGACGGACGCGGTCGTTTCGGATTCACCGATCCTCTATACTGCAACATGGGATCTGTTCGGATTGTGAGGAGCACGCGAGGTCTCGTCGGCCCATGCTGGTCAAAGTTGAATGCCCTTTCTGCGGGAATGTGTCGCGGGTTGATCCCGCACGGGTCGGCGAATTCATCGACTGCCCCGGATGTCGGGCCAGTCTGAATGTTCCCAATCCGGGCAAGGATCGCGACGCGGACGAAAAAATTACCTTCGAGAACGAGCCCCCGCGAGAGAAAGGACCGTCCGCCGTCCCGTCGCATGTGGGCCGCCACAGCGCGGCTGATCATGGGCGCTGGGATTGTCCTGTTGATCCTCAGTTTCGTCGTCTTTCAGCGCATCCAGAAGATGCAGCGACCGGTGATGCGACGCGTGGGACAAATTTGGCCGCCGCGACAAGGGCCCGGGCATCGCCGGCAATTGCCGCCGGCCGGCGGAGACGATCGGGAGAACGCGCCCGGAAATTGGCCCGGCGCAAACGAGGACGGTTCGCCGCTGATTCCGGTGGTCTGGAGGGTGGTTCCCGATCCGCCGCCCGAGGCCGTCGCCCTGCCTCCCAACCGCGTCGTGCATCTGGCCATTCCACCCGGTCCCAACCCGGAGGTGCTGTTTCCCGCGACGCCGAGCACGATGGTTTCGATCGGCAATGTCGGCCATGGTCGCGAGCATCGCGAGGTTTGGGATTACCGCGCGAACCGGCGCATCGGCACCACGCGGGGCTTGAGAACGCATTCCGAGAACGCGGGGGGCTACTACCGGCCCGTCAGCGCACTCAGCGCCGACGGACGTCTGTTCGTCACTCAAGGCAAGCAACCGCTCCAGTTGGCGGTCTGGGATGTTGCGCAGGAAAAACAGCTCGGTCTTCTCAAACCCGAGCATGCCGCGAACGCCGGGCTGACGTTTGCCGCCTTTGCACGGCCTGACGAATTGCTGGCGTGTGGCTTTGGAATCCCATTTCAGGTTCTCGACGTCGCAAATGCGGCGCACAGGCTGGTGGAAGGCTTTCCTGGCGACAAACAGTTCGATCATCGCTTGCCGGCAGTCAGTCCGGGCGGCCGCTACGTCGTCGTGTTCGACAAGAGGAGTCTTTGTCTTCGCTTTTACGACCTTGAGATCGGCAGCGTGGCAGGCGAGCTTTCCTGGCCGCTTGGAAAGCGGGGCACGAATGCTTGCGAAGGCGTGGCCTTCTCGCCTGATGGACGCGAAGTGGCCGCACTCGTGACGCACAACGGCGACTCGAGCCTTGTCTCTTGGTTGCTCGGTTCCGGACGACAGGCCGACCAGATCGATTTCCAGGGCGACCTGCGAGCGATTTTGGCGTCGCCCTTGCCCTATCTTTACGCGCCCCTGGAATGGTTTCCCGACGGCAAGCGGTGGCTCGCGTACGGCCAGGGAATTGTCGACCGCCGGGCGAAAAAGCTGACCTCCAAACTTCCGGACGAGCCCAACCGCTGGCGGTTCGGCATGCGACACGTCGTCGGTGACGACTGCGTGTTAAGCGTGATCGAAGAAAATGATCACTTTGCGCTGGCAAGCCTCCGCGTTGCTCCGCAAAATGTGGAGCACGCTGCGCCCATCGAAGCGAGGGCCGACACATCGATCAAGCGTTGAGGTTTACGCGTTCGATGAGTCTCGGCTTCACGCCCGTGCCGGTCGCAGTCGAGGGCCACCATGCAACATGTTCTCGAAATCGTCATTGAGAAGAGAGATGCCACCTGGGAATGCATCGAAACGATCGAATCGGACACGGCCTTTCCCGTTCCGGCCGTCGGCGATGAAATTCTGACGCCGCACGGATGGGTCGCCCGCGTCGAGCATCGCCAGTTCTGGTTCACGTACCTGAATCGAGTCCCGCTCGTCAAAATCGAGATCCGCTGCCGTCGCGTGACCGAGGCGCCCGCCCGAAGCCGGCAAAAGACGAATGCGGCGGGCACGACGAACCGCGAAGGAAACGCACGTGAATGAACCGTCGCCATCAAGCTGGTTCGGCCGCAACTGGTTCTGGGCCCTTCCCGTCGGCTGCCTAATGCCGGTGGTGCTCTGCGGCGGCTGCGTGGGCGCCCTGTTCTTCACCGTATTCGGGGCGATTCGCTCGTCCGAACCGTATCGCGAGGCGGTCGCGGTGGCGATGGCAAGTCCCGCGGTGAAGGCCGAGCTGGGCGAACCGCTCGAAGTCGGCTTCTGGACCAATGGGAATATCCAAATCAATCCAGAAGCCGACTTCACCAATCGGAATATCCAAATCAATAACGGCACCGGAAAGGCCGATTTCCAAATTCCGATCAAGGGATCTAAGAAATCGGGCACGATCTACGTCGAAGCGACCCGAGACGGCGCCGACTGGGACTATGCGAGGCTCGAGCTCGAGCCCCAAGGGGGCGGCAAACCGATCGATTTGCGGCCGAACGCGGATAAGTAGCGCAGCCGCGGATTAGTTGCTGCCGGCGCGCGGCCCGCAGACGATCGCGGAAACCGACAGTGCGGGGAGCGTCAATTCGCTCCCCGACAACTTCGTGCGGATCGGGCGAACGCGGTTCGGCCTGGACCAGTGATTCATGACATCCGGTTGCCGCATGTCGAGTGCGTCGCGTACGTTTTCCACGAATTGCGGACTCGTTTGGCCGGCGAAGTCGGCAAGATCGAGCGAGACTTTGACCGGCTTGCTGCCGCTGTTGACCGCAAAAACGGTGACTCTTTGTCGCGATTCGTCGGAGCAAGCGATCGCATCCAATCCGGACGGCGCGTGACCGACGGCAAGCGGAATTGGCAATACGTGCTCGGCGTAGAGCTGCATCACGTGGTAGCTCGGCCGCTTGAGGACACCGGCAGGATTTGTGCCGATGATGCCGCTGCAAAAACTGTTGGTCATGTTCGAGCGGCAGGCGATTTCGACCAGATCGCAGTGCCGGCAGAGCAGGTTGAGGTACCTGGCGTTGAGGATTGCCCCCTCCAGCGTCAACATTTTGCCGCGACCAAGACCCCAGTCCCCCGCGGTAAAATTCCATTCGGTCACCGCCAGCCGCAGGTGGCCACAGCCGGACGTGTGAGCGATCATCCGCGACAGGTTGTCGAAATCCGCCTCGCAGGCAGGCAAGTCGCGTGTGTAGTGGTGCGGGGCGAGATACGCCAAGTCGCGGCCCAGCACATCGAGCACTTTTTGTGACGGGAACGAGGACAGAATCGCGATGGTCGAATCGGCCTCCTTCATCACGCGGATGAAGTCGCGGCATTTCTTGATGTACGCCTCGTCGTTGCCGCTGATTTCGTTGCCAAGCTGCCAGTACTTGACCGCGTAGGGAGCACCGTGGCCGTTCGCCGCACGGCGTGAGCCCCATTTCGTCGCCGCGCTGCCATTACAATACTGCACGAGATCGGCGGCGCTCGCGGCACCGTCGGAAAAGCTGACGCAGACGAGCGGCTGGGCGTCGACGATGGTGCAGAACTGGCAGAATTCGTCGATCCCCACGTCGTTGGAATCGATGCGGCCCCAATTGTTGTTGGCAAACGGCACGCGCAAATCTCGGTCGCCGATGCCGTTTTTCCAGCGGTATTGACCGGGGTCGACGGCGCTTCCGCCCCAGCGGATGACTGCCGGTCGCGCGGCCTTGATCGCGTCGACGACGTCCGTCCGCCAACCTTGTCGGTTGTCGAGCGGCATGAGCGAGAGCTTATCGGCCCAAAGCGTCCCTTTGCCGATCACGCGCAGCTCGAACACCGCCCTGTCGCTGGTTCCGTGCGGTTCGAGCGCAACGGTCGATTTGGTCCAACTTCTTGATGGTGTGGGCAAATCGACCGCAGCCAGTTCGGTGAACCGTCCATCGGGCAGCCGCGCTTTGAGGATCGCCTGAACGCGCAGCGAGTTCCCATCGCTGCGTACGTAGCCAGAAAAGCGGTAGCGGGACCCATGTTGGACGAACAACCCGGATTGAGTGAGGCCGATGGGACGAGATTCGAGCCCGACAACGCGCGCGCACCGCGGTCCGTTAAACGCTCCAACAGTCTCACTTGTCCAATCGCTTGTGGAATCCCAGCGGCTGTCGCAGAACGTCGGCGCACCGTCGTAATAGACCCACTTTTCGGCCGGGATCACCCCCTCGAAGCCGCGGTCATTCAGCATCTCCGCCCACATGCCCGGGACCAGATCATCGAGCAATTCGATGAAGTTGCCGAACAGCATCGGATTGATGCGGCCGGAGTGAAGGGACTTCGCGAAGATCTTGAGCGCAGGTTCGGCTGCATCGGCACGCCCGCAGACGCACCCCGCGCTCAGCAGCAAGAGGATCAATGCGAGTTTTCGCCTGGACTTCAACAACCTCATCTGGTCACCTCGAGGAACTTCGATCGCGAGCCGCCGTCGAACTGGTGATACTATCGCCTGAGAGGATCAGGAAGGAAAATGAAAGCCGTATCTGACCCCGCCGTAGTCAACGATACTGTGCCATGGTTGCTCGCGGGCGATCCCTCGATTCGCTGGCAGACGCTCCGCGACCTGGTCGGCGCCGATGCGCGGACCGTCGAACGCGAGCGTAAGAAAATCGCAAGTGATGGCTGGGGACACCGCTTGCTGGCCAGGCAGAATGCCGACGGCCGCTGGGCCGGCGGGGCCGCGGCCGAAAAAGGGCTCTATTCGCCCAAATGGATTTCGACGACCTATACCCTGCTGACGCTGCGCGACTTTGGCCTTGCCCCGACCAATCGGCGGGCGCAACAGGGCTGCCGGCTGCTGCTCGACGGCGGAATGCAGCCTGACGGGGGCGCGAACTACGGCACGTGGGCCAAATGGTCGAAGACCAGCGAGACGTGTGTCACCGGCATGGTTCTGTCGCTTGCGTGCTATTTTGAACTCGACGACGACCGCGTCGAATCGCTCGTCGGACATTTGCTGGAACAACAGATGCCCGACGGGGGTTGGAATTGCCCGCGCCCATACGGCGCGACACACGCCTCAGTGCACACGACCATCAGCGTGCTCGAAGGCCTGCGGTGGTATGAGTTGTTTCGCCGTCGGCGGCTAAAGGCCGTGCGGCTGGCTCAAAAGCGCGGGCGCGAGTTTCTGCTGGTGCACCGCATGTTCCGCTCGCATCGCACGGGCGAAATCATCAAGCCGATCTTCCTGCGGTTCACCTTCCCGCCCCGCTGGCATTACGACGTGCTCCGCGGTCTCGACTATTTCCAGGCCGTCGACGCGCCCCGCGATCCGCGTCTGGCCGACGCGATCGACGTCGTCAACCAGGCGCGCGACGAAAACGGCCGCTGGGCACTGACCCACTCCTTCAAGGGGAAGACCTATTTCGAGCTGGAACAAGTCGGGAAACCGAGCCGCTGGAACACGCTCCGCGCTCTGCGCGTGCTGAAATGGTGGAACAATGGGCCGCGTCGGAACAAGCGGGCCGCGGTCGCGTCGCCCGCAGATGTGAAATCCGCAACCTAACGCAAGACCGCTGGATTCCATGACGCGCGCTTTGAATGCGGACGAGATCCGGATCACCCGTTCGCCGACCGGCCGTGGAAGCCGCCTCGAGGCGACGCAGTTTTTGCCGCATCCGGGCGAAGCCGTCTTCCGATTCTTCGCCGATGCTTTTCAGTTGGAAACGATCACCCCGCCCTGGCTGCGGTTTGTCGTGCTGACCCCGGCCCCGATCACGATGAGGATCGGGCTGCGGATCGACTACCGCTTACGGCTGCACGGCGTGCCGATTCGCTGGCAAAGTGCGATTTCGGCGTGGGAGCCGCCGGTGCGATTTGTGGACGAACAAATCCGGGGACCCTATCGGCGCTGGCATCACGAGCATCGATTCGAGTCAGTCCGCGGCGGCACTCTCTGTCGCGACCTCGTCGATTACGAAGTTCCCGGCGGACGAATTGTGGACCGGCTTTTCGTGCGCCGAGACCTGCGGAATATCTTTCGCTTTCGCCAGCGAAGGATGGCTGAACTGTTCGCCGCTGTCGACGCGAGCGAAGCCGAGTAAATCGCCGGGCCGCCCGACCTTTACTGTTTGACTTCGTCAAGCGGCATATCGAATTGATCGGCCGCCGGGCTGCGAATTTCGTCAGACGCTTTGGCGGTTCCGGAAATCGATGAGCCCGCTTCCGCTTGCGGAGGGCTCCAGGAACTGGATGCCGACGGCAAGGCCGGCGGCGTGATTTGAGTCGGCGCCAGGAAAATCGGTTCGGGTCTGGGAATGACAGGAGCCGGGGCCGCCGGAAGCAACGCTTGTTGCGGCGTACCCCACGGCGTCGCTGTGGGAGGCAAGGCCATGGGTGCAACCAGGGGCTGCGTTTGGGCGGCGGCTGTTGTCACGGGCGAGACGAAATTTTCGCCCGTGGCCGCTGCTTGGAGGAGGTTCTGCAATTCCGGCGGATAGACGCTTTGTGCCTGCGGCAGGCCCGTAGGCCCATTTTGCGGTTTCGGCAGCGGGCCGGTCGGTTCGGATTCGCCACTCGATTTCGGCGTCGCGGCGGGTTGTCCACTGGGCGATCCGGCATCGGCCTGCGGCGCCAGCCCGGCCGAACCTGTCGCCCCCACCAGCGGCGAGGCGGCGCTCGGACGACCCGGCGGAACCACAAACTCGGGCGGCTCGGTGTGCAAGAGGGGGTTAGGCAGAGCGTGGCTGCGTGCCCAAGCTTCCCGCAAGGCGTCCGAGTAGGCGTGCGGAGTCCACATGTCTTCGGAGAGGCTCACGTTGGATTCTTCGAGGATCGTGCCCGTGCGGTAGTAAAAATTGGTGATGGCCTCGTTGTATTGCGAGACGGCCTGATAATACGAGACCTCGGCCTGATTGAGAGCTTGCTGGGCGCGGAGCAGGGCATCGGCCGCGGCGGACTTGATGTTGTATTGGGCTTTGTACGCTTCGACGCGGTCCGCGGCGGCGGCGCGGCGATTGAAGGCCGTTTGTGCAGCGGCATACGCGCGATCGAGGCCTTGGAACGCCTCGGCGATTTCGTGCGACACGTCAAGTTCCGCCGACTCCAGTCCGGCCCGGGCTCGGGCCAGGCGCAGCTCGGTATTACGCACCTGAACGTGGGGCTGGCGATAGCCGATGGGGATCGACGCTTCGAGTCCGATATTCCAGCTCGTCTGACCGGCTTCGGCCAGCGACGCGAACGCGCTCGAATCGGGCTGATTCAAGATCGACTGATCGCTGATCAAGCGGTTGCCGAACGCGTTGATCTGTCCCCCCGCGACAAAGTCCAGACGCGGTTTCAGCAGGCTCTTGGCGGCCGTCAGCTGCAACTCGAGGCTCTTGATGTTCCACTTTTGCTTGCGGATTTCCGGCCGGCGAATGATCCCCTCAGCCAGCGCGATATGCCAATCGGGAATGAATTCCGCCACGGTCGGCTCATCACAGGGTCGAATGACGCGGCCATCGTTCACGGGAAGTCCCAACAAGCGGCGGAATTGCTCTTCGACGGTGTAGAGATTGTTCAAAGCCTCTTGAGTCCGCCCTTTGGCATCGAAGAATCCTTCCCGTGCCTGCGTCTCGTCGGCCGATCCCTCCAGGCCGGTGTTCGATTTCGTGTCGATCAGCCGCCATGTGTTGAGCACATTCTCCATGTTGGTCTTTTCGGTGCGGTACGCGTGGTAGGCGAGGGAAAGCTCCCAATAGGTGACTTGAACGTCGCGAATCAACTGGTGCACGGTCCCCTCGAAATCAGCCAGCGCGATATCGTTGTTGATCCGGGCAATCACGACTCCCTGCGCCGTTCCCGGGTTGTTCTTGCTGATCGGGCCGGCGATCCGCGTGTAATCCGTGCCCGCTCCGGCAAGCAGCGGCCGGCGATACTCCGCGCGGACAAAACCGGTATAGACCGACGGAAAAAGGTTTCCGGTCACATTGTTGGCGACATAGTCCCACTCCTGGCTCAAAGTCAGCGAGCCCGAGTCGGCGAATTGCTTGTTGATTTGCGATTTGAAGGTGGCCGTGTCCTCGATCAATGTCGGCACGCCGTTGACGAGTGGAACTGCGGTCGTGCCCTGGTTGTTTTCGACCTGGGCGTTGTGCCCCCAGGTCATGCTCGCCGAGACCTGGGCGTCGAAATCCGACAGGGCCGCCTCGACGCCGCGCTGGCCGAAGAGATATCCCGTCTCTTGCAGTGCCGGATCGAAGACCGACGGGTTTTGTTCGGGATTGTTGATCAGCGGGTTTCGCGGAAAACTCGACTGCTCACGAAAGCGGATTAGCTTGTTGTTCTTAAGTGCAATGTGAACCGCTTGGGAGAGCGACAGATCCCAAATTTCGTCGTGCTGCCGGTGGCGGATTCGCCGCGGCTCCTGCGAGGCAAAAGCGACCGGACTGTCGGGATTGGGACAATTTGGGAAATCGATCTTGGTGGCCAGGCCTTTGTAATATTGGAGATCTGCGTGGCCTAGGTAAGTAACCGGCTGGGCCGTAGAGCATCCCCCCAGAACGGCAATGACGATTGCCGCTGTCAGAGCCAACGAGGCTCGAACTGAGTCTCTGATTGCCGAAGGCACCAGTGAAAACTCTCAGTCAGTGGTGGGATTGAATTGCAGCCGGAGACGAAATCTCAGGGGCCGAATTGCACAAGCTATTGATTTGGAATGACTTGAGGAGAACGGCAGGACTGAATTCGCTGATTTAGATCGAGGAGGTGAGCGGAAGATGAGGAAAGGCTGGCAGACAGGATAAAGGCGATGGAGTTCAGGCGAGAGCGAGCTGTAAAGTCGCTTTATCCAGTATCGGCTTCGGAATCCGAATACTTTGGTCAATCGCGCTATTTTAGCGAAAAACTTCAAAGAACTCCGAAGCGGCGATAGGCTTCGGTCGCCTTCATTCCGTCCTGGATGGCCTGACGGACTTCATTTTCGGCATGCACCTTTTGCCAGGCGAGGCGAATGGCTTCCGCTTCCACCGACCGCGGTACGACCACAACCCCATCGAGATCGGCAAACACGAGTTCGCCCGGATGAAAATCGACGCCATCGATCGTCACGGGAACATCGATATGGGTCACGCACTGGCGGTCTTTGCTGTCGTAGGGAGACGTCGCCCGAGCAAAGATGGGAAACCGCATTTCCCGCATTTTTGCGACGTCGCGAACGGCGCCGTCCACAATGGCCCCGACGCAACCTCGGTTGCGCACCGCCGTGGACAAGAGTTCGCCCCAAATACCCGAGCGCATGGACCCGGAAGCGGCGGCAATCAGCACGTCGTCCGGAAGACAGTCGTCGACCGCGGCAAGTTCCTTCTCGTAAGGCGACCGATCGACCTCTTCGAGTTCAGTCCACAGCGTGGTTTTTGCCCGCCCCACCAAGACGGTCTCGATCGTGAACGGTTTGAGCGGAATGCGCGGCGATTGCCGAGGATGGCCCAGCGAATCGAGCACATCGCAAACGACGGCCGAATAAAGGGACTGCCGCATCATCTCGAGAGTGATCTGTGGAGGAGGGTTGCTCATGAAAGTCCCTTCGATGGATTGATGCGGCATCGCGCACGCCGAAATGCGCGGAAGCTTCGCACGAGATTTGCTCGGACACGACGCGCGGCCTCATCAAACGGACTGAGGGTTGTGCGGGTGAGTGCCCCTCAGAGAAGCGTTCGTTATATTAGCAGCGAGGCCCGCATCTTTCGGGCCGATTGCCGAATTCGGGGAGGCAGTGGATGAAGCGCGTGGTGGCGTTGGTCTTGGCGGGGGGCAAGGGGGCGCGACTCGAACCGCTCACGCGAGACCGTGCGAAGCCGGCCGTGCCGTTCGGGGGAATCTACCGCATCATCGATTTCGCCCTCTCGAACTGCATCAACAGTGGCTTGCGCCGCATGCTGGTGCTGACGCAATACAAGGCCGCCAGCCTCGACCGGCATCTGAACCTCGGCTGGCGATTCCTCTGCCGCGAACTCGACGAATTCATCGACGTCTTGCCGCCGCAGCAGCGGATCGACGAACACTGGTATCAGGGCACGGCCGACGCCGTCTACCAGAACATCTATTCGATCGAAAAGACACGTCCCGATTACGTGCTGATTCTGGCCGGAGACCACATCTACAAGATGGATTACTCGGAGGTCGTGCAGGATCACATCGATCACAACGCGGACTGCACCATCGGCTGCATTCCCGTCGACTTGAAAGAGGGCAATCAGTTCGGCGTGATGCAGGTCGACGACTCGCACCGAGTGCTCAAGTTCCGCGAGAAGCCGGCCAATCCTGAAGCGATGCCCGATAACCCAACGAAATGTCTGGCGTCAATGGGCATCTATGTCTTCAACGCCAACTTTCTGTTCGACCAGTTGTGCCGCGACGCGACGATCACCGAGAGCGCGGCACGATTTCGGCAAGGACATCATCCCCACGATCATTCCCACACACCGCGTCCGGGCGTTTCCGTTCCGCGACAGGAATTCGGGAAATTCGCGTTACTGGCGGGACGTGGGAACGCTCGACGCCTACTACGAAGCCAACATGGACCTCGTGGCGGTCGAGCCGCAGCTCAATCTCTACGACCAGGCGTGGGAAATCCGCACGTATCATCCGCCGTTGCCGCCGCCCAAGTTCGTGTTCGCCCAATTTGGCGGCACGAATCCGCGGGCCGGCATGGCCCTCGACAGCATGATCTGCGCCGGAACGATCATTTCGGGTGGCCGCGTCGAACGGTCGATTCTGTCACCGAACGTGCGCGTGAACAGCTGGGCCCACGTGGAAGACAGCATTCTGTTCGAGGGAGTTTCGGTCGGCCGGCACTCGAAAATCCGCCGAGCCATCATCGACAAGGGAGTGGTCGTCCCCGAGGGGACAACGGTCGGCTACGACCTCGAGCTGGACCGCGCCCGCGGCTTTACCGTGACGGAAACAGGCATCGTCGCCATCGGCAAGCTGCAAGGCTTTGTCGACGTGCGCGAACCGCATGTGGGAGCCGTCGATCTGTCCGTCGGCTGATCCGCAACCGGGCTACGGCGCCGCCTCGAGCTTTTGCCAATCGATGGTTTCGAGGCCGTTGATCGTCACCAGGGCCTTCATCACTTTGGGCTCGATCTTGTCGGAGATGAACCGGACCGAACCATCGGCCATGCCGACCAGGCAGCCGTTGGGATGCGAGTCGCCGATGCCGTCGGGCCCGTTGATGTAAGGCTCGGCGGTGAGGGCTCGCAGAGTCGGCCGGCCGCCTGCCGCCCACGGTCCCGGATTCCGCGAACTCTCGCTGATCATGGCCGTGTTCGAGGTTCCGTCGGTGATGTCGGTCAGTTTCGTCACGCGATCGTAGCCGAAGCAGCCAGCCCGCGGACTCGTCACGGGAAGTTCGGGGCCGTCGGCGCCGACCCCGGCCAGTCCCACGTAGTTCGTAACCGGGAAGACCGATTTCGCCGTCTGATCGGCACTCGGGTTGAGGTACGTCTGCACGCGCACGTCGATCGCTTTGCGGTTGGCCGGATCGTCCCACGCTTTGCTGAAATCGATCTCCTTGTGGACGTTGGCCAATTCGAGGGACGGCAAAATATCGGCCATCCAACTCAACCGCTGGGGCGGCTTGAGCTCTTTGTTCGGATGCGTGCCGGCCGGAAATGCTCCGTTTTCGCTGGCGTAATTGTGGAGCGCCAGCATGATTTGCTTCATGTTATTACGCGATTGAGTCCGTCGTGCCGCTTCGCGGGCCGCTTGAACCGCGGGCAACAGCAGCGAGGCCGCAATGGCTCCCACGGCGATGCCGGCCGGGCCCACAATCGTGGGGGCCGACGCGCGCGATTTGGCTTCGAGTCCATGTTCGTCGACCGTCCAGGCGTAGACATTCGGGAACATCGATCGCGTCAGCACCTCGGCCGGCGGTAGCTCGGAAAGCAGGGCCATCCGCCGTCCCGATCGCCTTGCGGGTGCGCCCGCGGTTGGTTCTGCTGCATGGCCTGGTCGATGCCGGAAAGGATGATCGGCAAAAAGGTCACAATCGAGGCGTATGTCGGTCGGGGATCCGAGAGACAAAGCGCCTGAAACTTTTTCGGGACGGCGTCGAGAGCCGCCTGCTCTTCGGGCGACGGTTTCCACGCATCGAGTTTTCCGTCGAAACGCAGGAGTGACGACTCGACCGATTGCGGCGAAAGTCCCACGACCAGCCATTTTTTGTCGACGCAAATGGCCGGATGGATCGGCAAAGCGCCCAGCGTCAGCAGCCAGACGGGGCGGCCCTGACGTTCCTCGTTTGTAACGACAAAGCCGTTCGGGAAGTTCGCTTGCAGGCGGTCGAAGGCTGTCGTGAGCGTTTTCTTGAGTTTGTCGGCGTCTTTGACCTGGATCGTCAGCCCGAAGCCCAAGCCGCCGGGAATCGCCGCTGCGCTATCGTTGTAGAAGCAGTGCACCGTTCCCAGCGCGTCGAACAAGTCTTGTTTCAAATCGAAGCCGATGAGGTTCGGCAGGTTCTTGAGGAATCCGTCGACCTGCGCCGAGCCGTTTTTCGTGACGACGTCTGCGATGTCTCGCGCGAGTTTGACCAGGTCGTCATAGGCGACGCTCCAGTCGAAGGTGCCGGCGATCAGGGTCTTGGTCTCCTTTGCCAGAGGCGGAATTTCGTCGAGCGACATGGCCCGCTGGTTCATCAAGGCCAAGACACCGGTCCGCGGAGCGGGAGCTTCGATCGAGACGCGCATGAGCATCGCCCGGTCGCGGAAGCCGAAACGGGCGACCGCGGAACCCATGCGATCGACGCCGGCGATTTTCAACACCTGATTGACCGTGAGTTGCGATTCCTTGTCCGACTTCGGCCGGAGGACGTTGTCTCCATAGCGGGCCTTCACCGCGGCCACATCGAGCCAAGCGCAAAACGCGGGATCGAATTCGGAACGGTCCTCGCGATATTTTTTCCAATTCGCATTCGAGGTAATCGACGGAGCCCTGCCGTCGGCCACGTTGAGCACTGACTCGACCGCGTTTTTGCCGAAGACCATCAAGAGGTGGCCGCCGTCGGCCCACCAGCCGATCTCGAGCCCCTCCTTCTGCGAGACCTCGCAACGGGTCACCTTGCGGCCGTGAAGCGTTACCGCTTCAGCTTTGCCGGCATCGCCGAACATGTGTGCCAAATACGGTTCGAGCGCTGGCTCGAAGCCGGCTCCGTCCTGCACCACGAGCACGATCAACGGGACATCCGACTCTTTTGTCGGCGCGACCGACAGCGAGAATCCTTTCTGCGTGATGCTCCCCAACAGTTCACGAGCGAGGCCCGAGCCCTTGGCGTACTCGGGAGGAACGTACGAAAAGGCGATTTTGACGAGCGTGCTCACAAAGCCGCTTTTTTCCAGCACCTCGTACGCGACGGTCTTTTCCCACGTTTCCTGGTGGTGTTTCGTTCCGTCCCATCCGACGTAGAAAGCCGAGTTCGCGGGCAGAAAGGATTCGACGGGCTTCTTTTCGTCGGAGGCCGCCCGTGTCCAGGCTACGGCCGACGCGATCAGAGCGCCGACCACAATCACGGAACCGAGCACAACGAAGCGGCGTCGCATGAAACGTCTCCGGCTTCAACGGAATTCGAGATGGACGTCGGCGCTCGACACGGGCGCGCGAACGATCCCAAACTAGCGGTCCCGAATCGGAGACGCAATCTATTGATCGGGCAGTCAGTCCGATTTGCCTTTTCGGCGCTTGCCTTTTTTCTGGCGCTTGGCGGCTTTGGGGGGCGCCTTCTTTTTGGAGGCTGCCTTCTTCTTCGGGCCGGAGGGTTTGGCCTTTTTGGGAGCGGCGGCCGCTCGACCGTTCCGGGGTGCCTTCGTCGCACGTTTCCGCGGCGGGTTATCGGCGTCGCGGGCGATTTTCTCGGCGGCCCATTGGGCGACCTGCTCGAGGCGCACCTCTTCGATGGTTGTCCCTTTCGGGATCGTGACGTTCACCGCTCCATATTTCACGTACGCACCGTAGCGCCCCTCGAAGACGCCGACGGGCGTGCCGTCTTCGGGGTGTTGGCCCAACTCCCGCACCGGAGTGGCGCTGGCCCGCTGGCGGGCCTGTTTCAGCATTTCAATGGCCGCCGGCAGATCGACGTCAAAGACGTCGTATTTCCGGCCGTTGAGCTCAAACGCACCGCCGGGTCCGAACGACTTGTAGACCTTTTGCGGCGCGTCGTGCATGACATAGGGACCAAAGCGGCCGATGCCGGCTTTGACCGGTTTGCCCGTTTCGGGGTGATCGCCCAACGTCCGCGGCAGGCTGAGCAGTCTGACGGCGGCCTCGAGGGAGATCGTCGCCGGCGTGATGTTTTTGGGGATGCTGGCGCGGCGCGGCTTGTCCTCGTTTTCCTTCACTTCGCCCAACTGCAAATACGGGCCGAAACGCCCGGCGAGCACGAAGATTGGCAGACCCGAATCGGGATCCATGCCCAATGGCTCGGCCCCGCGTTTCTTCTCCTCGATCAGCCGCTCGACGACTTCCTGCGAAATCTCGGCCGGGGCCACGTCGTTGGGAATCGAAACGGTGAGCTTCGTGCCGTTCGACTGTTCCTCGAAATACGGACCGAACCGCCCCACGCGGACGATCTGCGGCACGCTGTCGAGCTTGAGCGAACAGGCTTCCCGCGGGTCGATCGTCTCCTCTTTCGATTTGACCTGTTCGACGAGCCCGTCCGATCCCGCGTAAAAAGACGTGAGATACGGGAGCCGCTCGGCCTCGCCGTTGGAAATATCGTCGAGCGTTTGCTCCATTTTGGCCGTAAAACCGATGTCGACGAGCCGCGGAAAGTATTTTTCGAGCAGCTTGGTGACGGCCAGGGCCGTGAAGGTCGGAATGAGTTGATTGGCCTGCTTGCGAACGTATCCGCGATCTTGGATCGTGCCGATGATGCTGGCGTACGTGCTGGGGCGGCCAATCCCCTCCGCTTCCAACGTGCGGACGAGGGTCGCTTCGGTGAATCGGGCCGGCGGCTTGGTTTCGTGGGACAGGGCCTCGAGTTCCCGGCAAGAGAGTCGCGATTCCGTCGAGAGCGGGGGTAGTGCCGCTTCCTGGTCTTCAAGGGCCGCCTCGGGATCGTCGGAGCCCTCGACGTAGGCGCGGAAATATCCAGGGAATTCGATGTGCCGGCCCGTCGCGCGGAATTCCGCGTCGCCCGAAACAATTGTTACCGTCTCGAAGACCAGTCGGGCGTCGACCATTTGCGTGGCGATCGTCCGCTTCCAGATCA
The DNA here is from genome assembly GCA_963752185.1 of uncultured Planctomycetaceae bacterium. Taxonomy (GTDB): domain Bacteria; phylum Planctomycetota; class Planctomycetia; order Planctomycetales; family Planctomycetaceae; genus DASPSM01. Next base: position 1,877,117 of record CAVVXK010000002.1, read on the forward strand.
TGGCGTAAAGATCGGCCTCGCGTCCGTTGAGTCCGAGTTCCTCGGATGTGTGCATCTCGGTGCCGGCCGGGCGGATGGCCTCGTGGGCCTCTTGTGCATTGCGGCTCTTGGTGACGTAGGTGCGTTCGGTCGCTTCGAGGTACTCATCGCCATAGCGATCGCGCACCAAACGGCGAACGGCCGTGACGGCCTCCTTCGACAGTTGGACGCTGTCGGTTCGCATGTAGGTGATGTAGCCGTTTTCGTAAAGCCGCTGGGCAACGCTCATCGTATCTTTGGCGCTGTAGCCCAGCTTGCGGTTGGCCTCTTGCTGCATCGTGCTCGTGGTGAAGGGCGGGGAGGGACGCCGCGTTTGCGGCCGCTTTTCGACGCCCGATATGCGCCACGGTCCCGAGACAATCCGGTCCCGCAGCGCGGCGGCTTCCGTCTCGGAGAGAAGGACGGCCTCGACACCCTCTTTCAGGCGGCCGGTCGACTCGTCGAAGTCCTTGCCGCTGGCCACGCGGCGGCCGGCAACGGTGGCCAGGGTGGCCGTGAATTCGGCATTTTCCTCGCCCGCAGCCCCCTGAGCCTGGCCGTCGGCGCGAAGGTGGGCGGCCAAATCCCAGTAGGTGCCGCTGCGAAAGGCCAGTCGCTCCAGCTCGCGCTCCACCAGGAGCCGCACGGCGACCGATTGCACCCGGCCGGCCGAAAGTCCGCGGGCGATCTTCTTCCAGAGCAGGGGGCTCAGCGTGTAACCGTAGAGCCGGTCGAGCACGCGCCGGGTTTCCTGGGCTTCGACCAGGTTCGTATCGAGCGTGCGCGTGTGCTGGATCGCGTTTTTGATGGCTTCGCTGGTGATTTCCGAGAAGACCATCCGTTTGACCGGCACCTTGGGCTTGAGCAATTGGCTCAAATGCCAGCCGATGCTTTCCCCCTCGCGGTCTTCGTCGGTCGCCAGAATCAGTTCGGAAGCGTCCTTGAGCGCGCTCTTGAGCTGGGCGACAATTTTGCGCTTGTCCTTGGGGACGACATACAGAGGTTCAAAGTCGCTTTCGACGTTGACCCCTAGCGAGGCCCAGGATTTCTTTTGCTTCTTGATCTCTTCGGGAATTTCGGAGGCATTGGCGGGCAGGTCGCGGACGTGCCCCATGCTGGCCATGACGGTGTAGTCCCGCCCCAGATACCCGCCGATTTTGCGGGCCTTGGCGGGCGACTCCACCACCACCAATCCCTTGTTTTTCTTGACGGCCACAAAATCATTCCTTCAGAGCACGCCCGCCTTTGATTCCGAGAGGCTGTTGGCCTTGTAACCGATGTTTCGACGGCTACAATGCGCGGCGGACGCAGGGGCTTTGGCGCGGTCGTTTTCCGGGCGCTGCAAGCCCTCCCGGCACTGCCTCTGCGGCACTCCGTTGTCGCCGGCAAAGCGCCGTTGAAGACAGCGCGACTGGGCAATGGATAGAATAACTCTGCGGAATCGTCAAGTGTGTCCAATCGTTTGACGCGACGATTCCATGCGAGGAACCCGTTATGAAATCGCCGTTTGCAATCTTTCGAAAGCACCAAAAAGTCCTCATGGTGGTCCTCACCGGACTCGCCATGTTGGCCTTCATCGTGACCGACAGCCTGAAGGCTGACAGCGCCGCGACACTGCCCATCCTCTTCGGCGTGGTCGGCATGGGGATCCTGGGATACATCGGCTGGCGCCGCGGAGAGGCCGTCACGTTTGGGGCCGCCGGCCTCGCAATCGGCGTCGTGATCGGCGTCTTCGTCATGCTCCACATGGGGAGCAGCGGACCGAAACCTCCCATCGAGACCGACGCGGGAAACCTCACGCGCAACGAACTGCAGAACCTGGTGACGCGGCGCCACGTGGCCAATGGCTTTGTTTCGGCCGCCATCGTCAAGGCGGAGAGCATCCCCTCGATGGAAAACAACTCCTTTTACGAGCAAATGCTGCAACAGCAAGTCGCCCGGCAGCAGTTCGGCTTTGGGCACGAGCGCGACAACATGACCGAGGACGTGCTGCTCGGTTTTCTGCTCGACAAGGAAGCCGACGAGATGGGAATTAGCGTCTCGGAAGAGGCGGTCTCCGACTACATCAACCGGATCACGAACAAGAAATTGACGCCCAATGATTTCACCAGCATCCTCAAACAGCAGCACGTCACCGAATCGGAAGTCTTCGACGCCATTCGCGGTGAACTCAAGGCGCGGCTGGCCATGGAAATGATGATGCCCCGCGCAGTCGCCAGCCCCGAGCAGTTCTGGGACGATTACCGCAAGCTACAAATGACCGAAACGCTGGACGTGGCCGCAGTGCCGGTCGCCGATTTCGTCGCCGCGGCGCCGAACCCGACCGAAGACCAGCTGCTGAACTATTTCGACCAGATGAAGAACAACCCTCCCGCTTATCCGGGCGGTCCCGGCTTGCTGCAACCCCGGCGGATTCGCCGGAATACTTGCAGTCTGATTTCGCGGAGGTTGAGAAAGAGATCGCCGCCAAGAGCCCGGTGACCGATCAGGAAATCAAGAAGTATTACGACGACCACCACGAAGAATTCCGCAATCGGCCCGCGGCCGGCGCGGCGAAGCAGCCACTTTCGGTCCCGCCCGGACCGACGTTGCCGCCGCCGACCACCGGGCAAACTCCCGCCGGCGGCAAAACGGCAACACCCGCGTCCAAGCAGGCAGCCCCGGCAATCAAGACGCCGGCGGCGACCCCAAAATCGCCCGCCGCCCCCAAAACGGATTCCAAGGAGAGCGGCAAGTCCGGCGCTCTCGACAAAGGCCGCTCATTGACGCCCAACCAGCCTGAGGGCGAGATGCTCGCGCTTGCGGATTGGAAGGGCGAAATGACGCAGTTGGCGCTCGCTGACGCCGCCAAGGAGCCGCCCGCTCCGCCGCTGCCGCGCCCACCGGCCGCCAAATCGGGCACTTCGGCCCCGAAAACGAACGGCAAGACCGAATCGGTCTTTCCTCCCTTGGGTGGTGAAGCCGACAAGTCGGAGCCGGAGTTCCGGCCGCTCGACGAAATTCTCAAGCGCGAAATCCGCGACCAGATTTTGCGGACGCGCACGCTGGCGGCGATGCGGGAAAAAATGGATGCCGCGCACGGATTCATGCAGCAGTCGCTGCGCGAGCAACTGATTCCGGCCGAAATCGGCGCAAAGCCGAAGATGTCGGCCGAAGAACGCGAACAAAAGCTCAAGGATTACGCGGCGAAAAATCACCTCAAATATGTGCTGACGCCGCCGTTGTCCGCCCAGGAATTGCATGATTCGGCGGAGAAGTATCCGATCGCGTTGGCGACCGAGCCGGTCGAAGATCAATTTCAGCAACGCCAACCCACCCAAGCGCTCGCGATGCTCTTTGGGTCGCTGCCGGACATCGTTTTCGACCCCTATCGCGCCGAAGACGGCGACTCGCACACGTTCGCCTTCTGGAAGGTCGAAGATATCGCCGACCATGTCCCCACGCTGAAAGAACCGGGCGTCCGCGAGCAGGCAATTCGCGACTACAAGATCGGCGAATTTGCACAGAAAAAGGCGCAGGAACGAGCCGGTGAGTTGGCTGATCTCGTTCGCAAGTCAAAAAAATCGATGGCCGAGGCCTTGGCCGGTCAGAAGATCACCAAAGGCGATAAGACGCCCGCGATCGTGGTGGTGCCCACGCCTCCGTTTTCGTGGTACACGGTGCAATCGGCCGCACCGCGCGACATGGTGCCCGATACGATGCCACGGCTTTCGGAGATCACGGGAGTCCAGGATGCCGATGACGCCTTCATGAAGAACGTCTTCGACGAGATGAAGGTCGGCGACGTGCACGTTGTTCCAAATCGCGGGCCGAACGTCTATTACGTCGTCAAACTGAAGACCCGGCATCCTTCCGACGAAGCCGAACGAGAAGCTTTCCGTGCCCGCTTCATGAAAGAGCGGCTCTTCGGCGGCGGCTCCATGTACGGTGGGCGGACGCCGTACGACTACCTCAACATGCCTGAGCAACAGCAATTGGCCACCACGTGGATGGACCGGCTCTACGCGAAGTACCGCGTGCGTCGCAACATGGAAGACGAGTCGACCACCCGTCGCCGACCTGCCCGCCGTACGGGCTGAGTCGATCGCCGTTGGCCAATCTGCTCACTTGCTCAGCGCGCGTTTGAAGAAATCGATCACGGCCGGGCGCAAGTACGGCACGCCGACCAGCGAATGCGGGCAATGTCCCACGTTCGCCAGGCGAAAGTAAGTGATGTCCTTGTGCCCGGCGCGGCTCAGTTCCTCGACAAAACGGTCCGCGGTGCGCACGTCGACCTGGTTGTCGGTTTCGCCGTAGATCAGGAGGAGTGGCGGGACGCTCGGCCCCCGTTGCAAGAGCGGCGAGGCCTCACGGTAGGCCGCCAGGCGTGAACCCGACGGCGGGCCCCCCATGAACTGCTCGATCACCCCTCGAAGCGTGCCGTTCTTGACTTCGACGGCCAGATCGAGTGGACCGCTATCGCTGACAACAGCTTGAACGCGGCTCGATTCCCCCGCGATCGGCGGATTTTTCTCATTCGCGCCGCCCGTCGCTTCGAGGAGTCCCAAGAGCAGCGCGAGATGTCCGCCGGCTGAGTTTCCGTAGGCGCCGATACGGGCGCGGTCAAGGTGATACTCGTCCGCGTGCCGCCGTAGCCATCGGATCGCCGCCTGGCAGTCATGCAATTCGGCCGGATACGGGGCCTCTCGCGACAGTCGATAATTGACCGCCGCGGCGACGAATCCGGCGGCCGCGAAATCGATGATATTTCCCGGTGTGCTGGGCACCACGAAGCTGGACTTGTCCCCCTCGATCCAACCGCCGCCGTGAATCACGACCACGGCCGGTCGCGGCCTATCCGGCGGCGACCCCTTCGGCAGAGCCAGATCCATTCGGCAAGCGGTCGAGCCTTCCCGGTATTGCACATTCAGGACGACCCGCACGTCGTCGCGCACCTTTTCGGGAGGTGCGGCGATTGCGGGCGGCGAGGCAATCATCCACAGGCCGACGGAGCAGGCGATCCCCGCCGAGACGAACCCACGTCGTTGGACGTTAGCCATGGGCCCCCACCTCGGCCTCCTCGAGCACGCCGTGCACGTGGCGGAGATAGGCGTTGGAGATATCCGACCGCTTGACGACTCCCACGACTTTATGATCGGGCGAACCGTCGACCACGGGAAGCGCCGTCAGATCGTTTTCCACGAAAAGCTCGAGCGCCCGGTCGACGCGATCGTGCAATTGCAGCGGGTCGACGTCGGTTCGCATCAAATCGGCGGCCAGAATCATCGACCGCGAGTGGGGCGACTGCGCGGCCAGATGGGCCTCGTCGAGCGACAGCACGCCCAAGAGTCGGTTTTCTCCATCGACGACGGGAAGCGAGTTGCAGGGAGTGGAGGTCAGCCAGCCCAGCACTTCGTCCAGCCGATTTTCCGGATGCAGAAACGGGACCTGCTCGGGAGGGAGCACGAATTGGCTCACCTGCAGACCGGACAGGACTTCGCGGACGTAATCACCCTGGTGTGCCGGCGATCGCGACCGGCTTTCGACCTGCGAGCTGTAAAGCGACTGTTCATCCGAAAGCAAAAACGTCAACGCACACACCCAAAGCGTGGGCAGCAACAAGTCGTAGTTCCCTGTCATCTCGCTCACGATCACAATCGTCGAAAAGGGAGTTTTGGCGGCGGCCGCAAAGAACCCCGCCATGCCGACAATCACAAACGTCGCCGGCTGCGGCACCAGCCACGGTCGCAGCCAGTGCAAAAACAGCCCCAGCGAGCCCCCCGCGCATCCACCGATCACCATCGAGGGGCCAAACACCCCGCCGGAGCCGCCGCTTCCGATCGTCAGGCTTGTCGTCAGCATCTTGCCCAGCGCGACCGCCAAGAGCAGACAGGCCAGGTACAAATCGGCTTTCGCACCGGCAGGCGAGGAATTAATCGCGTCCTGCAAAATCCCATAACCGAACGACATCACGGCAAGAGCCGAGCGGTTCTGGCCAAAGAGGTAGTACAGTCCGACACCGATCAGCCCGGTGAGGAACGCGCCGATCGCCGGCTTGAGGTGCGGCGGCATTTTCAGCCGGTGAAAGAGGTGCGTGATGCCGTAAAAGGTTCGCGTATACAACGTCGCCAAAACGACGAGAAACAGTGCCAGGACGAGGTAAGAGATCAAGCGCAGCGGCGTGTTGAAGGTCAACAAGGCCCGCACGTCGTCTCCGATGGTAAACAAAGGCGACCAACCGAAAACCGCGCCGAACGTGCAATAAGCCGTCACGCTGGCGAGCCCCGCGGGGATGATGACTTCCGACTCGAAATCGGGCGAACTGTAAAGAACTTCCGCAGCGAAAAAAGCACCGCCAACGAGAGCGCGGAAAATCGCGGCGACGCCTGCGCCCATTCCCGCGGCCATGAGCGTCCGCCGTTCAATCGGTCGCAGCCGCAGCAACGTCCCCAAGAAAGAACCGAAACCCGCGCCGATCTGCGCGATCGGCCCTTCGCGGCCGCCCGATCCGCCCGTTCCCAATGTCAGCGCGCTGGCGACGATTTTCACCAGTGGAACGCGGGGCCGAATCAATCCCTGGTGGTAGTGATAGGCGGCAATGGCCGCGTCGGTTCCGTGGCCCTCGGCTTCGGGCGCGATGCTGAAGACCAGTAGCCCGCTCAAGAGCCCGCCGACGGTCGGAATGATCAACAGCAGCCAGGGGACAAGTGGATTCTGCGATTCGGCCAGCATCGGCGGCTCGCCCAGCGGCGTACGGGGATGGTAGCCCGCTCCCACGCCGAGCGCGTAGTGGAACACGAACTGGCACGCGGCGAAAAAGACAATCGCACCGACGCCGGCGATCACGCCGACGAGGAGCGAGAGACACATCATGCGGGCCTGCGGCCGAATCCGCCTGCGGCCCAGATCCCAGATTTCGGGAAACCAACGAAACGGGTGCGACGGAACGGGTGCTTTCGAGGGCCCTAACGTCATTGAGCGGCTTTCTCTCATCAACCTTTGCGAAAATGTATGCGACATCATTGCCGGGAGGCTGTCAAGCCGCCCCGGCGCGTCGTTCGATTCATCTGCCGCGCAGCTTGGGCTCGATCACCGTCAGTGTTCCAAAGTTCGAGCTGACGGGGGCGACGCCGCCCGTCTGACGAAACGCCGCTTCCACCGCCTGGCGGTTCGGCGACTCCGTTTCGACCACGAAGGCCGCCCGCTGATCGCGGCGCGGCAGCGGACGTTCGATCCCTTCCGGATAAACGCGACGATCCGTGCGAAAATTCACGTCAGAGACGGCCAGCCGCTCACGGCTCTCGAACAGCAACGGATAAACAAATGACATGGTGGTCCAAACGGAAGTTACATCGTTCTGCCGCAAGTATTTCTCGACCCCTTCCAGATCGGCGCCCGGAATTCGGGACATTTGCAAGCTTCCAGCCTGATTCAGCGTGAGGGTTTCGATTTCGTTGTGCCGCGCGACATCGATCTCAACCCCCGCGCCAACAATCAACAGGGCGGCGAACACGAATCCGGCGGCGACGCGAGGGGCCGCCCGAGCCGATCTCCATCCGCGTACGAGCAAGCGGCCGGTTAGCACCGAGAGGAAAAACGTGCCGCCGAGAAAATAGCCGGGTACGCGCACCGGGGCGATCAGATACGGCACCAGGCAGGCGAGCGCGAGTAGCAACATCACAAGATCCTTGTCTTCGTCGCTCGAGCCTCCGGCGATTGCCCGCCGGATTGTCGAGGGCGACCCCACGAACGGAAGAACGGCCGCGCCGAACGCCGCGACCCCGATGGCGTAAAAGACAAGGCCCGAGATGGGTCTCTCGGGGTAGTACCAGAGTACGGTGTCTGGGCCGAAGAATTTGGGCATTTCCTCGAAGAGGACCTGATAGATCATTGCCGGTCGCAGTTGCGAGGCCGCATGGCCGCCCGTCTTCTCGATAAAGACTTCGCGCCAATTGCTGAAATGGTGCAGAAGATTGAACACGATCGCCGGTCCATACCCCACAATCGCTCCCGAAAGAGCCATCAAGGCGTCTCGAACGCCGAGCCTGCGCCTGACTGCTAACAGCGCCCACAGCGCAACAACGGGCGCAAGCACCAGTTCCAGGCACCAGACCGAAATTCCCGAAGCCAGCCCCAGCCAAAAGACGCGCCCGGATTTCGCATCGGGCCGCGAATCGACCCACCAAAACAAGCCGACGAGGATCGGGAGCGCGAGAAAATACCCCGAATAACCCCGGACTTGAAAATGCCACTTGAAGAGCGAAGGCGACAAGGCCAGCGAGAGCGCGGCGGCCGTCGCGGTGGGACGGTCGTACATCCGCGCGACGACGGCATAAAACACCCCGAGGCACACCAACGACAAAACCACGATCACGGCCTTGAGCACAATCACGCTTACGCCGAACGCCGCGAATGAAACCGCGGCCGCGTACGCTTCCCAAGCGGCGCCCGCGTTATAGGGCTGGCCGTACATGTAGAACGGGAGGGAGCGTCCCTCCCCGATGTGCTTGGCCATCAGGCCGATGATCGCCTCGTCGCTATGCACATGGGTCTGCGAGGTGAACAGCACGATGAAACGTGAAACGGCCGCGAGGGCAAGAATGCCGAAAAAGAGCGCGTGCCGCCACATGGTCTAAGCCGGGAGCGAGTAAATGACCAAGACGGCCGCCGTCCAAAACAGGGCGAAGACGAGACACGCCAGGCCGATCATCGACAGGACCATCGCCCATCCCTTGGTCCAATAATAAAACGGGTCGAGCCCGCCAGGCCGCGGGAAGACGTAGGCCACGCCGGAAAAGAAGACCAACGCCCCCAAACCGGCGGGAAAAAAGAGCTGATGCCAGCCCGGCACCTTGAGCACGTCAAAGGCGTAAGCCAGACCCAGGAACCAGGGGACGAGATAGAGTGATCCGAAGTGAACGGCGCGAATGTCGCGGTAGTTCGGCTTGAGCGCCTTTCCGTATCCCAGATCGATCAATGTCCACAAAATCCCCGTGACGACCATCGAAACGATGTGCAGGGCTGCCAGGATCATGTAAAGCGAGCGCATCGACATGTTGACTGACGTTGCTCCTATTCTTGAATCCGCTTCACTTCGGCAATTTGATCGATCGGCCAGGGCCCGGCTTCGCCGGCAGCACGTCGCGAGCACCAATCGTCCAGCTGTGCTCTTACGATTGTCCGGAAAACCGACGTGCTCCGCCCCGTTTTTGAGAGTCACGCGGACCTCGTGGGTCTCATTGACTCCCGGGAGCTGTTCGTGCACGAGATCTGGAAATCGGCCCCAGGCCCAGGTCCACAACGTGGCCAGCGGATCGATTCGACCGGCCAGATCGGACCATTCCAGTTCCGCTCGTTTGAGGTCGGCCAGCGGCGCACGGCGACACCAAGGCTTGAGCACCTCGTCGATCCAGGAGCGTCGCGAGGCGACGAGCTCGTCAAATGGACTCACAACATCCGGCTCGATGAATTTTCCGATCGATCACATTACGGATTGGACCGCAATGCACGCCGGTATTCAATCGAGCCGGTCAACCGTCTGCCTGTTTGGGGAGCGGAGGATGGTCCACTTTGGTTCGCGGTCGCCGAGGTCCCAGGCTCTGCAGGTCGTCCGCAAGCAGGTGATCGATCAGTTCGCTCACGCCCCGGCCATGATCGCCTTCGGTGACGAGATCGCAGCGGCTCTTGAGGGCCGGCAAGGCATTCTGGACGGCAACAGCCACGGCACACGTTTCCAGAAACGCATGATCATTTTCTGCATCGCCGACACCGACGACGCTGTCTCCGGCAATCTGCATGCGACGCAGGACAGCCTGCAGCCCCGTGGCCTTGTTGACGTTGCTCGGAAGCACCATCACCGAACCCTTGTTGAAAATGATCTGATACCCAATTCCCAGCCGCTGAATGGTTTGCAAAATCACCGTCTCGAACGGGTGGCAGGTGGCGAAGATCACGCGACCTGTCGAGGAGGGTTCGACATTCTGTCGCCGCATTTCCGCGAGAAATTCGGCGGGAGGTGGATCGGCCAGAGGTTCCTCCCGATCGTCGCCGGGCCAATAGATCAGCCCGCCGTTTTCGGCAACGACCACGTCGAACAGTTTGAGTTCGGGAAAAATCGATTGGAGCTCGGGGCGCTCTCGGCCGGTGACCATGATGAGTTTGCGACCAGAGGCACGCAGCTTTTCGAGACACTGCACCGTCTCGGGAAAGACCCGCCCATCGGTGGCTAGCGTACCGTCGTAATCCGTTGCCAGCACTCGATATTGCATCCGCACTCCGATTCTGTTCTTCAAATCTCAACTTGGTTTGAAGGGAGTTGGACCCGCCAATTGGGCGACCATCGCCGCAAGCCTTGTGCCGAAAGGGCTCGCGGCCCCGGGAGCGTGATTGTTCTGTGACCTTTCGAGGTGGTATTTTAGGACTTGCAACTCGGCAATCGGGTGCTGACGATGAAGCCCGATGTCGGATTGCCGGTACCAGGAGCGGAACGTGAGACTGAAAACAGTCGACGGCGAAGTCTATTTTAATTCTCATCTAGTTTCGCACGTCCATTTGAGCAGCGATCGATCGCTTTTGACGGTCCACTTCGTGAACGGCTCCGCATTCGGGGCGTCGACCGAAACCCAGGTCGAAACCGAAGCGGTCGCCGACTTCCTGCACCAGCTCAGCGACGAAAAGAGCGGTTTTGTCGCCGCGGGAAGCGAACTGCTCAATCTGCGCTCGGCGCTTTGGGTCGCCATTCCGGACGAGGGTCCTATGCAGATTCGTTCCAGCGACAATCGCACGCGGAATTTCTCGCTGGATGATCACGAGCGAGTCAGGACATTCATGTCGGAATGATTGAGCCGTGCCACCGGCGTGATTCCGGCCGGCGCATTCAAGAGAGACGTCTCGGGGAGGCCGCGGTTATGTTGCGATCAATCCAGTCCAGCGAATCGAAGGTAGCTGCATCGGCCACAGGAACGCTGCGTCCGCCGATTCCGCCGGGCAATTTTCTCTTGGGACACGCCCCGTATCTCCTCAATCACGCGACCGACTTCCTGTTGGAGGCGCACCGCAAGTACGGCGACATTGTGCAGCTCAGGCTTGGCCCAAGAACGGCCTTTGCCTTGTTTCATCCTGAGCACGTGTATCACGTACTCGTTAAGGGTCGGGAGAATTTCACCAAGCAGGCCCGCGGTTACCAGAAGCTGCGACGGATCATCGGCAATGGACTGGTGACCAGCGAAGGCGATTTTTGGCTTCGGCAACGCCGTCTGGCACAGCCGGCTTTCGCGCCGCAGCGATTAGCGGGCTTTGCAACGACGATGGTGACTGCTACGGATGACGTGACGCGAGCCTGGCATGAGCCAGCAAAGTCGAATCAGCCGGTGAATATCGCCGCGCAGATGATGCATCTGACATTGCGCATCGTCGGCGAGACTTTGTTGGGGACCGATGTGACCGGGGAAGCCCACGACGTCGGCGCTTGCCTCACGCTCGTCTTGGAGGAGACCAGCCGGCGGATTCACACGCCGTGGGATTTTCACGAACGGATTCCGACGCCGACGAATCGGCGGTTCGATCAAGCGCTCGATCGGCTGAATCAAGCCGTGCATCGCATTATCAACGAGCGCCGACGGCAGCCCGCGACAGGCGACGATTTGCTCTCGTTGCTCATGGCGGCCCGGGACGACGAAACGGGCCTGCAAATGACCGATCAGCAACTGCGCGATGAAGTCATGACATTCTTTCTTGCCGGGCATGAAACAACGGCCGTCGCCCTGACGTGGATGTGGTACCTCTTGTCAAAACATGTCGACGTGCGGCGGCGCCTGGAAGAGGAAGTCGACCGTGTCCTCGGCGGACGACTGCCGACCTTCGAAGATGTGCCGAAATTGGCCTATACCAAACTGGTCGTTCAGGAATCGATGCGGCTCTATCCGCCGGTTTGGGGAATGGCCCGGTTGACGGCCAAGGACGAGCAATTGGGTAATCTCTTCATTCCGGCCCGCTCGCCCGTCTTGCTCGTCCAATACGTCACACACCGCCATGCGGATTTCTGGGACAATCCCGAAGGCTTCGACCCGGAACGCTTCCAGCCGTCACAAGTCGAGCGGCGGCATCCGTATGCCTATTTTCCTTTCGGAGCCGGACCGCGGACGTGCATCGGCAACCATTTCGCCTTGCTTGAAGCGGTGCTGATCGTGGCGACCGTCGCCTCGAAATGGCGGTTCAATCTCGTGCCGGGCGCTCCGGTCGTCGCGCAACCGCGGGTCACGCTCCGCCCAAAAGGCGGGGTGCTGATGACGATTCAGCGAAGGGGGCAGACCGAGCCAGGTGCGACTTCAGCGAGTGGTAGTGAATCACGATCACCGCGGTGATGGCGAACAACAACACGTAATAAATGTTGAACGCCATCTCGTTCCAACTCGTGAGCGGCCCGGTGATGAACTGGGCGATCACGTTCTGCAGGACGAGCACAAGCCACAGCACGCCGTACGCATACGGAAAGCGATCGCCGCGAAAATCGCGCGGCAGCGGCCGGAGGAAGAGTCTCAGGCCGATTGCCAGCAGTAAGGCGAGAAAGATCCATCCGAAGTAGTGCCACTGGGCGCGGTCCCAGTAATTCTCGTCCCCCTTGTAGATATTGAACCAACCCTTGATGCCCTGTGTGAGCGATATCCCCAAGCCAATGAGCAAGCCGAGCGAGAGCCCGAATCGCTCGAGATTCGGATCGCCGCTCTTCGATGTGGTGAACTCTTTCTCTCGTTGGAACCGCGAGGAATTCAGGGCATACCACGTTACGCCGACGGCCATCACAAGCAGGTCGATGGCCATAGCGACGGCGGAATAACGCTCCCAAAACAGGAGTTGGCCTCGTTCGGGAGTCTTCGGCAAATACTCGGCCACCGCCGGCGGCAGCGCCGCCACGATGGGCTGCGAAAAGAAACCGCAGACCAATAAGATCGCCATCAGCACGGCAAGCCACCCACTTCCACCGTGGGCGAGATAATAGACGGCGCCCAAAGTGATCACGACGCTGAAATAGATTTCGGCCCATCCATGCAGGCGGTTGGCAAGAAACAAATAGGCGAACGAGGTTAGTCCGAAGTAGACGAGGATCCACTCGAAATTAGGCCCCTCGAGCGAACGCCGTTCGGCCACAATGGCCCGCTCGCCGTCAGTCATCTTGCGGTTCACCAGGAAGTAGGCGATTCCGTACGCAATGCCGATGCTGATTCCGCCGGACGATTCCCAGCAGCGCCAAAAATTGAAGCTCGCATTTCCCCAGACGGCGGAACTCCATTGCCAGGCCTGGAGCAACGCCCAGCCCACTCCGTTCACGACCCCAACCGTCGCGATCAGAAGTGAATTCTTCCAATCACGGCGAATGATCTCGAACAGCAAAAACCCGATGTAGCAGCCCAAATGGGTGAACGCGTCCGCATTGTCTCGAACGAGCTTCGCCAGATTGGGATTCGCTTTGAGATCGTGGTACTGCGATTCGAGCGACGCATACAGGGGCCAGAATTCCTGCGGGTACGCCTTGACGAGCCATCGGCCGAGCGCGGCAAAGCCAACTCCAAGGGCGATCCGCAGGATCCAATGCCAAATCCGCGTCTCCCGCAGCGAGCCGCACCAGGCCAAGAGACACGCGCCGAGCCCGGCCCAGGGGACGCCGGCGATAAACATCCACAAGAAGCCGTAGGCGCGCGGAATCGGATGTACCTCGTGCTTCTCGTCGTTCAGCAGGATCTCGCCCACGAAGAAGCTGGGCCATTGCATCCAGCCGCGCGCGCCGGAAAGTCCCACCCCGAGCGTGACCGCCAGCACGATCCAAGCCGACGAATAACGGCGCGATTGCTCGCCGGACGGGTCGTGTGCGAGATACCACCAGGCGACGCCCCAGGCCACTCCCGCAAAGACACAGCCCCAGACCGTCCCGAATCCGGAGCACCCACGGACGGCCCACGTCATCCCGCCCAGCGCACAAAAAGGAGCGTCGGCAAGATCAAGTCGTGGGTCAGGTCGACCCGGCGGCGATCGCTCACGGTTTCGTCGCTTTAATCAAAAAAAGACTTGAGGCCGATTTGGCTCTACTTCTTGGCCCGTTTCTTCGGCGCCTCGGCCTTCAATTTGGTGACTTCATTGAGTTTGCTGCGTTTCATCCTTTGTTTGCGTCGCTGGCCCGCGCGGTTGGCACCCATCGTGTGTTTCCTCGATATTTTGCGTTTGCGAAAAAGACACAGGAGTATAGCGGCAAGGTCTGTGCCGTGCAGGTCTCCGGCAGCCAACGGTCCGCGAACCTTTCGGAACTCGGCCGTGTCGCGCCGGCACTCCGATTCTTAATTCAATGCGTGCGCAAGCGTATACTCGCGGCTGTCCCTTCGCCGTCTGAAAAAGCGAGACATTGATGAGCGTGCAATTTCGCCCCGTTCACGCCGACGAAATCGAGACCTATCTGCGATCGATGGGCATTCCGTTCGGATTTGACGCGACTCCCGAGGCCATCGATCGTTTTCGCAACGCATTCGAGCTTGATCGGATTCGAGCGGCCGTCGACGGCGACCAGATCGTCGCCACATTCGGCGCGCTCTCGGTCGGGATCACCGTGCCGGGTGGAGTGCTGCCGCTGGCCGGAACCACGATCGTGACCGTTTTGCCGACCCACCGGCGTCAGGGAATCCTCCGCCGCATGATGGTGGACCACTTCACCGACCTGCACCAGCGCGGCGAGCCGCTCGCCGCCCTCTGGGCCTCGGAAAGCGCGATCTACGGCCGCTTCGGCTACGGGCCGGCTTGCGAGAAGGCGGTGGTCAAACTCGACAAGTCCTACGCGCGGCTCCGCGAGCCGGTCGAGATCGACGGCTCGATGCGGCTCATCGACCGAAACCAAGCCTGCGAAGCATTGCCGCCGATTTATAACGCGGCCGCCACAAAGCGACCCGGACTGCTGGTGCGGAAAGGCGATTGGTGGAAGCAACGTGTGCTCCGCGATCCGGAATACATGCGTCGCGGGGCGACCGCGCTGCGACATGTGGTTCATCATCGCGACGGCAGCCCGGTCGGCTATGTGCTCTACCGAACTCGCAACCTGATTGATCAGGCCGGCTTCGACGTTCAGGTCGTCGAGCTCATCGGCATTGATGACCATTCCGAAAAGGCACTTTGGCAATTCCTCTTCGCGACCGATCTCTCCGCGTCGTTCGAATGTTGGAATCAGCCGATCGATCATCCGTTGCGTTGGTGGCTCGAACATCCGCGGCGCCTGGAACGCAAAATCGAAGACGGAATTTGGCTTCGCCTCGTTGACGTCCGTCGGGCGCTCGCGGCGCGCCGCTACTCGTGTCAGGGTTCGCTGACTTTGCACTGCGCGATGAGCAGTGCCCCTGGAATAACGGGGTCTGGCAGCTGGTTGTCGAGAAAGACGGCGTCGCCCAATGTCAGTCCACGAGCGGCGAGCCTGATCTTGATCTCTCGCCACAAGCTTTAGGCATGACCTACCTCGGTGGGCATCGCTTCACCACGCTGGCAAGAGGCGGGCTCGTCAGCGGTTCAGCCGATGCCATCCGCCGCGCCGATGCGCTCTTCAATTGGGACGTTTTGCCGACTTGCCCCGACTTTTTCTAAAGTCGGCCGACCGCGATTCACAATTGGGCCCTCTCAGGGAGAGGTCGCAAAGTCCGCGCGCGGACGATGCCCGCAGCCTCACGACAATCGCTAAAGTTTTCCCATTTTGACAACCGATTTCAAAAGGAGCCTGAGGTCACGGATTCCCATCGGGCTTTGCGAACAGGTCCCCATGTACAGAATTGTTCGTCTCAATCGCCGGTTTGCCTGGCGCTCGGATTGAGCGCGCTGGCTTTTGCCGGCTGCACGAGCCCCATCAAACACGATTTTGACCCGTTCGCACATGCCGCCACCTACGACGTTCCGCGCGAATTGCAGAAAGCGACGTTGCCGGCCTACCGTGTCGAGCCGCCCGACGTCCTGCTGGTCGAAGTGGCGCATAACATCCGCAGCGCAAACGAGCCGATCAAAGCAGGTGACGACCTCACCATTCGCGGACTTGCCCGGAGAGAATGCCACACAGTCCGCCCAGAACACGGCAAACCTCGGAGTGATCGGCCTCACGGACTATCACCTGATCAACGGCTTTTACCGCGTGCAGGCCGACGGGACGATCGATTTGGGACCGATTTACGGCTCCGTTCGCGTCCTCGGCATGCTTCCCGACGGCGCGCGGCAAGTTCTCGCCAATCACTTACGCACGACGAGCGGCATCGCCGACGTCAAGGCGTCGGTCTCGTATGCGGACGTGGGCGGCCGCCAGGTGATTGCCGGCGAGCATCTTGTTCGTCCCGACGGGCAGATTTCACTGGGAATATACGGAAACCTGCGGGTCGCCGGCATGACGTTGGACCAGGTGGCCGACCTCGTCACGTCCCATTTGCAGCGCTACCTCAGCGATCCCCAAGTCCGCGTCGACGTGCTGGGTTACAACAGCAAGGTCTTTTACATCGTGACCGACGGCGCGGGAGCCGGCGAGCGCGTCGACCGCATTCCGTTCACCGGCAATGAAACGGTGCTCGACGCTGTCGCGCAGATTCAGGGGCTGTCGGATATCTCGTCAAAACGCGTTTGGGTCGCCCGACCCGCGCCTCCGGGATGTGCCGGTTCGCAAGTCATGATGGTCGACTGGCGCGGCATCACTCAGGACGGCCTGACCGCCACGAACTACCAAATCCTTCCGGGCGACCGCGTCTACATCAAGGCCGACGACCTGGTCGCGCTCGACAACTGGCTCGTCCGCGTGACGACGCCCATCGAACGTGTCTTGGGGGGCGTCCTGCTGGGAGCCGGCACGTATAACCGCGTGCTGAACGCCGGCGTGGTCACGAGCGGCACGTCGTCGGGAAGCGGGTTCTAGCAGCCCGGTAGAATCAGAATGATCCGAACTCACTGGTCGGATCTGCGTCGCCGAATATACAATGCGGGTGTGCGGGTCGGGGGGAGACGGATATGCACAGAATTCTTGCCGCCGCCGGAGCACTCCTCATCGTTTCATGCGGAGGGGCCGAGTGTGCTTGGGCGCAGATTCCGCAATTTTCATCGGGACCGCAAGCGGGAACCGGCGGTCCAACTCTTCGGCCCAGTACTCGCCCGGTGGTGAGCACCTACACCGGTCTTTTGGGATCGGGCGTGGGGGCCAATAGCGCCTTGGGTTATCAGTACTTTACCCGCGTCCAGCCGCAGCTTGCCGCCAGTCGGGCGATCAACAGTTTGGGACGCTCGGTCAATCGCTTGCAGGCTCAAAACTTCGGTGCCAACGGCCTCACGAGTCTCTCGGCCGAGCAGCAATTGGCCCAACAGCAGCAAATGGTTGCGGCCGGCATCGGACCTACGGGTCATGCAACGAGTTACTACACGCATCTAAGCTATTTCGGAACGAACCTCCGCGGAGGGACGGGAACCGGAACCTCCAGCGGATTCGGGGTTGGCGGGAGTAGTCCCAGTTCCACCTATTCAAATCCGGCGAACGCAGTGCGGCGCTGATCGTCAGTTGACGCTGGGGGCTGCGGCGTAGCGTCATCAATCGTCATGGAAGACGGAACGGAGTCAGGGAATGATTCCCATGGAACGGATCCGATGGGCGCGATTGGCGTTGGGGGGCTTGGTCGTCGGAGGAACTGTCTCGCGGTGTTCCGCCGACGTCACTCTGCCGAATACGCCGGCGGCCTATCGGCTGCAGAACAATGCTGTCGCCGATCCGCAGACGGCCGGGTGTGGTCGCGGCGTATTGCCGCCCTATAACCGCGGCTGCTGGCTGAACAATCCGCGCGGCACCGGCATCGACGATCCATGGCGTCCTCCCAAGGTTTGGCCGCAAACTCGCTATCCCGTTGTTCCGGCGTACACGCGGCCGAGCTTCGGCTTTTACGACACGACCTGGCGCGTGCTGAATGTCTGTGGCGATTCGCCCTATCCGCGCACGCCGCCGCTTCCTGCACCCACGGTGCTTCCGCCGGCTCCCATTCAGCGGCCGGCTTCGGCCAGCCCCTCCGGTAGCGGCAATCCAGCCGGCGGCGCCAATCCCGCCGAGCCGACTCCGACGCGTGCGACGCCGCCGAAAGCCGTACCTCCGAAGACGACAGCCCCCACGGACCCAGGCTTCCAGCCGCGATCCAACGAGGCGCCTCCGACGCCGACTCTCCCGCCCGCGCGGGTTCCGAGGACCGGCGAGCTCGATTCACCGGGCGAATTCCCGACGCGTGCGGCAATGGCCGAACCGGACGAATTCGGCACAGTGCCGACAACGGCGCCATCTCAAAGTCAACCCGATGTCGGCGTGCACCCATTCTGATTGATGGGTGTGTTCGGCGAAATCGGCAAGCGCCAACTCGGCGCGATCGTGCCGGATTAGCCCGAATCACGTACGCCGCGCGGCACGGCGACGGGGTCGCCGGCTTTTCGGTCGCCGAGAAGCCAGCGGGTCATCGTGAACCGCGCGACCGGCACCATGTCGTGCTGTGTGAGCAAAAGCCGGCACTCGAATGCCTCCAGGCCGGCAGCCGTTCGCGCCCTTTCAAGGCTCCAGATCTCAGAGTCGAAAGCCACGATGCCGCTATCGAGCATCGGTGCAACCCATTCGCTCACGTCGCGCGGCAAATAGCCGATGATTCGCTCGTCGCCGACCATCACGGCGACCGCAGCGGCGTCAGCGACGGTCGGCTCGCGGCGAAGCAAAACGCGGAGGCCGGCCTGGCACTGTTTGAGCAGGCTTTGCCGCGCGACTTCCGCTTCGGCCAGAGCCGCGCCCTGAATAAGCACGGGTTCATAAACCGCCGTGCGACGCCATTCCAACTTGGTTTTGAAAAATCGATCGAACATCGGCGGCCCTTCGGGCCTTTGATCGCCTTGCGGCGATCTTGCGTCGGTCAACCGCGCGTTTTCCCCGGCTGCACGGCCGCGGTCGACGTCGTCACGTTCCGGTCAGGCCGCGTATACCAATAAGCCCATAAGATCAGCACAGCCTGCAGCGGTAATCGAAGCAGATGCAGCAGGGGGCTTGCGGGCATTATCTCCTGATGCTGATAGACGTAGATATTCGCAGGAAAAACCGCGATTAAGAGCAGGATCAGTCCCCAGCCGGCAAGAGGCGCAAAGCGCTTGATCAAAAGCAGGGCGCCCAGCAGGATCTCAAACACGCCGCTCGCGTAAACCAGCTCACGATGCAAGGGCAGATAAGGGGGCATGATCTTCAAGTAAAAATCGGGGCGTGTAAAATGCAGCACTCCGGCCGCAATAAATAAGATGCCAAAGATGTATCGGGAGACCGTTTTGAGAATCTTCATCGTGTCTTTCGCACAATCTGAGAGAGCGTCGAACAAATGGGAACGGCACGATCCGAACGTACCTCTTAAGCCGGCTGCACCGGGACGCGCGACTTTGGCAATCGATTTCCAAACAGTTCTACTCGCGAGCGCGCGTGGCAACAAAGTCAATTTCCGGCCGCTCGAGAGATTTCCGGCAACGTGCTAAAAAAATTTTGACCTTGAACAGTGGGGCCCTTATCGAGGATAATAGGCTAGCGAAGGACAAAATACGGTAGAGCCACAAAAATACGGTACAGCCACAAGCTGTAAATCTCGCTTAAGCGGAGCCGTGCCTGAACAAAAGGGCGCGGCTTTTTCCTTTCCCGCGGGCGGCGAAGCTTCCGTGCGGGAAGGGCGAGGCTCCCGCCGAGCCGCACGGAACACGGAGCCCGCTGAAGTGGCTCTCCCGGCACGCCGGGATCGCCCTCCCGAACCTGCCAACCAACGAGAACGCAAAAAATGAAAGCACTCAACCCCCACTGCCAAGCCTGGCAAAGCCCTGGCTTCATTTCCAAACAGGCCATCGAGGCTGCGACCAGTGGCAACACGACTTTACGCGGTGCAGGGCCGCGGCCCTTCGAAGGTGCTCACGTTGTTCGAAGGTGCTCAGCCTTTTCGAAAAGTGAGCATCTTGGAAAATCCCGAGGATTCCTTCGAAGATGCTCACCATTTTTCGAAGGTGCGCACGAAAACTGAGCACCTTCGAATCCCGACGCCTCGTACGGGGGTAAATGCCGAATTTCGCTCGCGCGTCGCCGGACCGTTTGATTTGCGGAAGGCGCGATGCGCCGAGTGTGCAAAGTTCACCTGATTGATAAACTTGCCTGATTGACAAACTTGATCGTTCAACCCGCCCTGACAATTGCCAGCCGACTTCCAAAGATTCCTTCCATGAATTCCGGTTTTGCAGTTTGTTTCGCGACGGCCGTTTGTGCCTGCGTGATGAGTGTCTCGGCCTGCACCGCTGCCGGCACGCCCGTTCGAGCCGCGCACAGCAAGGACAGGCAGCCTCCCTTGATGCCGGCCGAGCAGGCCGCGGCAAGCATGACCGTTCCGCCCGGTTTTCATGTCACCCTCTTCGCGTCCGAGCCGGTCATTCGGCAGCCGATCGGCATTGCGACCGATTCCCGCGGGCGCGTGTGGGTCGCCGAAAACAATACGTACTCCGACGCGAAGGTCAATTTTGACCTGACGCAGCGCGACCGCATCATGATTCTCGAAGACACCGATCACGACGGCCGGGCCGATAAGCACACCGTCTTTTGGGACCAGGGACAAAAACTGACCAGCGTCGAAGTCGGTTTTGGAGGCGTCTGGGCACTTTGTCCTCCGCGGCTCCTGTTCATCCCCGACCGCAATGGCGACGACATTCCGGACGGCAAGCCCGAGGTGGTGCTCGACGGATTCGACGAAGGCGTCGTTCGCCACAATATCGCCAACGGCCTGCGCTGGGGACCGGACGGCTGGCTGTACGGCCGGCACGGCATTCAAGCCAATTCGTACGTCGGCGTTCCCGGCTCGCTGCCGTCCGAACGCACACAGATCAACTGCTGCATCTGGCGCTACCATCCCACGCGGAAGATCTTCGAGGTTGTCTGCCGCGGCACGACAAACCCCTGGGGCATGGATTGGAACGCAGCGGGCGAACTGTTCTTCATCAACACCGTGATCGGCCACCTGTGGCACTCCGTCCCGGCGCACATTACCAGCGGATGTACGGTGAAGACGACAATCCGCACATTTACGAACTCCTGGGCCAAACGGCCGACCACT
This sequence comes from uncultured Planctomycetaceae bacterium, assembly GCA_963752185.1. Classification (GTDB taxonomy): domain Bacteria; phylum Planctomycetota; class Planctomycetia; order Planctomycetales; family Planctomycetaceae; genus DASPSM01. The sequence continues at coordinate 1,898,245 of CAVVXK010000002.1, forward strand.
TCCATTGGGACACGGCCGAGCACTGGAGCGATATCCGCAAAATCGGCGTCTCGCGCACCACCGATCAGGCCGGCGGCGGACACGCCCACATCGGGCTGATGATTTATCAGGGGGACAACTGGCCCGCGAAATATCGCGACACGCTGTTCACGATCAATTTGCACGGACGGCGGCTGAACAACGACATCCTGGAACGCCAGGGATCGGGTTACGTCGGCCGGCATGGAGCGGATTTCCTCAAATCATCCGACCCGTGGTTTCGCGGAATGGATCTGATTTCCGGCTCCGATGGCGGGGTTTATCTCTCGGACTGGTCGGACACCGGAGAATGCCATGGCGCGGACGGCGTTGACCGCACGTCAGGCCGCATTTTCAAAGTCGTCTACGGCCAGCCGGCGACTCCGAACTACGCCGACATCGCGAAACTCAGCGATCAGCAACTGGTCGACCTGCAGTGTCACAGGGACGATTGGTATGTGCGCGCCGCCCGGCAGCGCGCTGCAGGAGCGATTCGCCGCCGGCCGGCCGATGCAACGAGTCCACGCCGCACTAAAAGAGATCTTCGACCAGGTTTCCGACCCTCCGCACAAGTTGCGCTGGTTGTGGTGCTTGTACGTCACCGGGGGGACGACGGACGCCTGGCGTTTGTCGCAGTTGACGCAAGCAGACGAACATTTGCGCGTCTGGGCCATTCGCCTGTTGGGAGACGGCAAGCGGCCTTCCGCAGCGGCGGTTCGCGAGTTTGGCAAGTTGGTTCCGCGCAAAAGTCGGGCCTCGTGCTCCTGTATTTGGCCTCGACGCTACAGCAAATCCCCCCGGCGGATCGGTGGCCGCTCGCGGAAGAGCTGGCGGCACGCGGCGACTTTGCGGCTGACCGGGTCTTGCCGCTGATGATCTGGTACGGCATCGAATCCGCGGTCCCGGAGGATCCCACGCGCGCAGTGCGGATTGCCTCCTCGACGTCGATGTTCACAGTTGTCCAATACATCTCACGTCGGTTGACCGAAAATATCCGACTCGTTCCCAAGCCCGTCGACGGTCTGGTGCAGTTGGCCGGTGATTCAAGAGACGCGCAGCGAACACAGGCAATTCTCGCGGGAATGGCCGAGGCACTGCGCGGGTGGCACAAAGCGCCGATGCCCGGCGGTTGGCAGCCCGCCGCGAAGGCATTTGAATCGAGCGCGGATGCGAAAACGCGCAGCCTCGCGCGGGAATTGTCCGTGGTCTTCGGCGACGGCAGGGCACTCGGGGAGCTGATGCGAATCGCCCGGTCGAAAAGTTCCGATGCGGCGGCCCGCCACGACGCGGTGCGCGTTCTCGTCGACGCACGGGGAAAGGATGTCGTGCCTCTGTTGTGCGGTCTTCTCGGCGACCGGGACCTGGGTGCTGACGCGGCACGCGGGCTGGCCGCCTTTGATGACCCGGACCTGCCGGGGCTGCTTTTGGACCGATATCACGCATTAAAACCGCCCGCGCAGGAGGCGGCCGTCGTCACGCTCAGTTCGCGGCCTGCTTGGGCCCGATTGCTCCTCGCGGCGATCCGCTCGGGAAAAATCGATCGCAGCCAGGTTCCCGCGTTTCAGGTGCGGCAGATGTCCACATTTCCCGGCGACGATCTGCATCGCGATCTCGTCGCGCTGTGGCCGGAGCTCAAGACAATGTCGGCCGCTAAACAGACGCGGATCGACCAGCTCAGAATCCTGCTGACGCCGCAAACGCTCGCGGCTGGCGACCGCGTCAACGGCCGACGGCGCTTCGCCCAATCGTGCGCCACGTGTCACACGTTGTTTGGCCAAGGGGGCAAGATCGGGCCCGACCTGACCGGCTCACAGCGCTCGAGCCTCGACTACTTGCTGGTGAACATCGTCGATCCGTCCGCCCTGGTGGCGCCCGCCTACCGCATGTCGACGGTCGTCCTTTCAGACGGTCGCGTGCTGAACGGCATTCTGAACGATCAATCGGGACCGACTGTGACGATTCAGACGCCGACCGAACGGCTGGTGATCAACCGTTCGGACATCGAGGAAATTCGCAAATCGGAGTTGTCGCTGATGCCCGAAGGCCAGCTCGACGTGCTTCCCAAGAATGAAGTCCGCGATTTGATCGCCTACTTGATGTCGCCGCAGCAGGTGCCGTTACCGGCGGGCTCCGTCAACGGCGAGTCCCGCGCTGCGAAATGACCTGCCCTAGTTCAGCAGGCTGCGGCGCACGACATCGGCGGCCTTATCGAAATACGGTTGCCACGCGATTTCGGGACGACCGAACTTCAGGCAATCCCGCACTTTCGCCAGCGTGTTCCGCTCCATGTGCGGACAGCGATTGCAGGCGCAGGTTTGGCCCGTTGAGGTCATGATCCCCGGCACAGGAATGTACTCGTGCTAGGGCGCGGCCTTTTGGAGTGGATAAATCATGTTGGCTTCGGTCGCAATCAGAAACTTCGTGGGAGCCGTAACCGAAGCGACGTATTTCCGCATTTTTTCGGTGCCGGCAATCACGTCGCTCACTTCGAGAATGTTCTGCGGACATTCGGGATGCGCCAAAACGATGCTGCCCGGATTGTTCTTCTTGGCCCGCAACAAGTCCTGCAGGCTGAAGATCTCGTGCACCATGCACGAGCCGGGCCAGAGAATCATCTTGCGGCCGGACACCTCTTCCAAATAACGGCCCAGATGCTGATCCGGTACGAAGAGGATTTCCTTGTCTTTCGGCACTCGGTCGATGATTTCGCGCGCGTTGCCGCTGGTGACGATCCAATCGCACAGGCTCTTCACCGCGGCAGTCGTGTTGATGTAGGCGACGGTCTCGAAGTCATGGCCTTCGGCGCGAAGTTGCTGCTGACGGGCGAGCAGCTTGTCATAGGGACAGCTTTCCGCCAGCGAACAGCCAGCCAGCACGTCGGGGATGAGCACTTTTTTCCGCGGATTGAGCATTTTGGCCGTCTCGGCCATGAAATGGACGCCGCTGAACACGATGACCGACGACTGTGCGCCGGCCGCGTCGCGGGAGAGTTTCAGGCTGTCGCCGACAAAGTCGGCCACATCCTGGATTTCGCCATCGACGTAATAATGGGCGAGAATCGTCGCGTCTTTTTCCTTTTTGAGCGCTTCGATCTCGTCCATCAGGTCGAGCGGGTCCTCATATCGCTCGGGGACGCGGTCGAGAAGAGGCAGGTCCGTATTCATCGAAGTGTCTCTCGTTTTCCGGATTGAGACGCACGACCAATTATATCGTCGGTCATCGACATCGCGGGACTCTCGAATGAAGCTCTATAATGGGCCATCGACATGGTGAATAATCTCCCCAAGAATTCCGCAAAATCGATCCAGATCCTCGCCCATGACTCACGCGCTTGACCAACTGCTCGACACGGACGACTCTTCGCTTTTTGATTTGGCGACCCGTGCCGCCGGCCCCTCCGGCAGTCTGCCTCTGACCGATGACATGCTGCTCAACAGCCCCAGCGGGGACCTGTTCGGCATGACTCAAGGCGCGGGAATGGGGTGGGACCCGCAGCAACTTTTGCGCGAGCAAGTTCTCGTCTTGAGCACGCAGGGCGGATTGCGAGCCGAAAATGGCAAGCCAATTGCGCTCGGATATCACACGGGGCACTGGGAGGTTGGGCTTCTGGTGAAAGCGGCGGCCGAGGAGCTGAACCGGCTCGAACGGCTGCCGTTCGCCGCCGCGGTGAGCGATCCGTGCGACGGCCGCTCGCAGGGAACGACGGCCATGATGGACAGTCTTCCCTATCGCAACGACGCGGCCGTCGTGCTCAAGCGGCTCATCCGCTCGCTCCCGCTGCGTCGCGGCGTCATCGGGGTCGCGACGTGCGACAAGGGGCTGCCCGCGATGATGATGGCGCTGGCCGCCCAGCACGATCTGCCGACGGTCATTGTCCCCGGCGGAGTCACGCTGCCCGCCGTCGACGCTGAAGATGCCGGAAAGGTGCAATCGATCGGCGCCCGTTTCGCCGAGGGGGATATCTCGCTGGAGTACGCGGCCGAGATGGGCTGCCGCGCTTGCGGATCCGCGGGAGGCGGTTGTCAGTTTCTCGGGACAGCCGCAACGTCGCAGGTCGTCGCCGAGGCGCTCGGGATGGCGTTGCCGCATACGGCGCTGGCTCCTTCCGGACAGCCGATTTGGCTGGCCGCGGCACGCCAGGCGGCCCGTGCCATCGTCGGGCTCAATCGCGACGGAATCAAGACGCGAGACATCTTGACCGACGATGCTCTGGAAAACGCGATGACGGTCCACGCCGCTTGCGGTGGCTCGACGAATCTGCTGCTGCACATACCGGCCGTCGCCTTCGAAGCCGGACTACGCCGGCCGACGGTCGATGATTGGAGTCGCGTCAATCGCAGCGTCCCGCGACTCGTCGATGCGCTACCCAACGGTCCCGTCGGCCATCCGACAATCCGGTTGTTCCTCGCCGGCGGAGTGCCGGAAGTCATGTTACATCTTCGCGCGATCAATTTGTTGCGTCTGGACGCGCTGACGGCCAGCGGACGGCGGTTGGGCGATGTTCTCGAATGGTGGGAACGCTCCGAGCGCCGTCGCCGTCTGAAGGAACTGCTCAAAGAGCGGGACGGCGTCGAGGCTGACGACGTGATTATGAGTCCCGCCAAGGCCCGCACGCGCGGTCTCACGAGCACGGTCACGTTTCCCAAAGGAAACATCGCCCCCGAAGGATCGGTCATCAAGAGCACGTCGATCGACCCCAGCGTCGTGGATGCCGACGGCGTCTATCGGAAACTGGGGCCGGCCCGCGTCTTTACGAGTGAGCGAGAAGCGGTCGCGGCCATCAAAGGGCGAGGCGAGCGGAAGATCCAGCCGGGCGACGTGATCGTGCTCATGTGCCGCGGACCGCTCGGGGCAGGCATGGAGGAGATCTATCAAATCACTTCGGCCTTGCGCTATTTGAAATGGGGAAAGGAGGTCGCGGTGATTACGGATGCCCGGTTCTCGGGGGTGTCGACCGGAGCATGCATCGGCCACGTCGGCCCTGAGGCACTCGCCGGCGGGCCGGTCGGCAAGTTGCAGGACGGCGATCTGATCGAAATCGTGATCGACCGCAATCATTTGACCGGTTCGATCAACTTCGTCGGCGCCGCATCGACCCGCTTGACGCCGGAGGCCGCAAGCGCGGTCTTGGCCAAGCGAGAACAATCAATTCCGTTGCACGCGGACCCCGACTTGCCCGCGGACACGCGTTTGTGGGCCCTGTTGCAACAAGTTGGAGGGGGAACGTGGGGCGGCTGTGTCTACGACGTCGATGCGATCGAACGTTGTCTCAAACAATGAAATAAGCCAGGGAGATTAATATGTCCCAAGGGCGATGCCCACCGTCGGGCGAGACCAACACGTGTCCAAGACCGGGATCAGGCCACCCAACGCCGCCGAACGTCCTGTCTCGTTTGGAACATTAAGCATTTATGCCTTTTAAGCCCAATGCCTCCACCCGCGGGCGTCGCGAACGACCGACGGCCGGCGCGGATGCGCCCCCGAACGTTTCCGACACCGAGGAGCACGCCGCGAAAGTCTCCCGTTTCACTGGCTGGTATGTTGTGGCCCTTTGCCTGATCGGAGCGGGGCGCGTGTTCGTTGGGGCTGCGGGACTGCCGTTATTTAATGATGTCGATGAGCGGGAGCATTTCGATCTCGTCCACAAATTTGCCCGCGGTTACTGGCCGGGGAAAACTCTGGACCCCATGGACCAGGAAACCGTCTTAATCCAGACCTTCTATGGCTCTCCAGAGTATCTCAATGATCCCGGTCCCGACGGGTTCCCCCCTCCGCTCTGGAGCTGGCCGTCCAGCGCCGAGAAGAACGCGTATGCCAGACAACTTCTGACCCTGTTTAGCGGACAAGTGAATCACGAGGCGCATTCGCCACCGGTCTATTATGCGACTGCCGCCCTTTGGTATGACTTGGGCCGGCTCGCGGGCCTGCGCGGCCCCGCTGCCGCCTATTGGGTCCGCTTCCTGAACGCGCCGCTCTATGCAGCCCTGATCGCCGCGGCCTATGCCTTTTGCCGAGCATACTTTTCCGCGGTGGTCGCCTGGACCGTCCCGGCACTCATCGCCTTCTTCCCGAACACGCTCTTTTTCAGCGTCACCGATGACGTACTTTCCCCGCTGCTGGGACTGCTGGCCGTGTGTTTCTTCCTCCGCTGGCAGACGCGGCCGCTGCGCGGCGGGTGGTCGGCGGTGCTTGTCGGGCTGATGCTCGCGGCTACGGTCCTGGTTAAGTTGACCAATGTGGCCATTCTGGCCGCGTGTCTCCTCGTGCTGTTGGTGCGTGGATACCGTGCCTGGCGAGCCGGCCGCTTTCGCGAGGAGTGGTGCCCGGCGCTCTTGCTGGTGCTGGCGGCGGTGGGGCCTGTGCTCTTGTGGATGCTGCGCAACAAGCTGGTCCTGGGAGATTTCACGGGGACGGCGGCGAAGATCGAGTACCTGACCTGGAGACGCAAGCCATTTGGAGAATGGTTCCACCATCCCCTGTTCTCGCCGAAGGGGCAAATCTACTTTTGGACCCACCTGATCCCGGCTTTTTACAACGGGGACATGAGCTGGCACTCCCGCGCTTTGATGCAGTTTGCTCTATCCGATTGGTTCTTTATCGGTACTTTTGCCGCGCTGCCGGTGGCTGGTCTCGTGAGCTGGGTGGGGCGGCGCCGGCCGGGCCTGGGGCGGGGGCGGGGGCGGTTCCATCTTGCCGGCGGCCTGTCGGCACTGGTTGTCATCGCTTCGGTGCTGGTCCTGATACTTCTGTCGGTTCAATTCGATTTCGGGAAGTCGTTTTACCCAACGCAGCAGCATCCGTACTTCATTTCGGGGCGGCTGATCGCCGGAGCGCTGGTCCCATTCCTGGCTCTCTACGTCTGCAGCGTCGAGGTACTGACCGGCCGGCTAAAATCGTTCCTGGTGGGCACTCTCGCGCTGTCGGTCGTGATGCTGGTGTTGCCGCAAATGATTGCCGCGGCGGAAATCTTGCCGAGCCAGTACAACTGGTTCCACCTTCCGTCCAGCCAGCCCGTCGCACAGTAGTAGTCCGTCTACTTCAAAATGGTGGGTGGGCGAATCCCAGGCAGACTTTTCACCACAAAGGCACAAAGACACCAAGAAAGGCAAGAGAGATCCGCAGATGACGCCGATTTGAATTTCAAAATCTGCGTCCTTCTGCGAAATCTGCGGAGAACTGCTTTTTTTGTCTTTCTTGGTGTCTTTGTGCCTTCGTGGTACAGATTTGCATTGAATGCTACGTAGCTCGCTTCGGCCACGTGTCGAAGTCAGCAGAATCGAAGAAACGGGTCGAGCGAGAGCCACGGCGATCGCGCGTCGAAGAAGAATGTGGCGGAGATCGTGTAGAAGCCGGCTGAGTTGAATTCGATTGCAGAGCCGGAGCGCCGCGATAAATCCACCTTTTTGAGATAGACGATCCAGTAGTAGTCCGTCTACTTCAATATTGTGGATGCCACGGGGTGCCACTGGCGAGGGCCTTGGCTCGCCAGTGCCAATGCCGCTTGATCCCCAAAGGAAGACACTGGCGAGCCAGAGCCCTCGCCAGTGGCACCGAATACCACCATTTTGCGATAGACGGTCTAGTAGTCGTCCGTCTACTTCAATATTGGTGGATCGGGTGCCATTTGGTGCCACTGGCGCAACGGCCGCGCCGATACTACAGTTGGCCCTGCGCTTCATGAGTTCCCATCGGATCGTCTGTTCTTCCAGCAAATGATTCCTGACCAGCAGAGCACGATCAATGCAGCGGTGGCTGAAAGCTCAAATCCAAGCCGCAGGCTCTGCGGATCATAAAACAACTCGATCCTGTGCCGACCGGAGGGAACTCGCAATCCGCGTAGGGCCGTATCGACGCGGTGAATTGGACACGCCCCTCCGTCGAGTTCGGCCCGCCATCCCCGATCCCACATGTCGGAGATCACCACCATCCCATCGCGGTCGAGATCGACATCAACCGACGCCCGCACGGGAGTCGCATAACTGATTGACGCCGTCCCCTTCGCCTGATCCGCAACTTTCGGATCGGCAAACATCACGACCGTCTCGCGAGGATTGAATTCCGGGTTGCGCATGACGTCCAGCGACTCGGAATCGTCTTGCACGACGCGCACGCTTCGAGCCACGAATGCCCGTGGCAAAACGTCGGGATTTTCCAAGACCCAGTAATCGGCTTCCTGCGCGACAACGGGGAAACTGACCGGCGGAGGAGTCCGCAAAACGAGATAGCGGACATTCAACAAGTCGGCGACAGGATGCAGCTTGAACCCCTTCCCGCGCGGGATCAACACGGGGAGCGCCTCCTGAGTCACGGCATAGCGACTGCGCGGCACATCGGGTTGTTGGGCCAGGTCAAACAGGCGGACGAAAGGCGTCGGATCGACCGCGTCATAACCGCGGATGTCTTCGCGTCCGGTGAAGTGGCCGAGGTTTGGCGGCAGGCAGTCGACGCCCCAAATTCGGCCAGCGGGCAGCGATTTGAGTTTTTGCAGCGCCGCGACCGGCGGAAAATACAGCGATCCATCGGCCTGGCGGCGTTCCTCCCACGCAAACCAAAAGAGCTGAGCGGGAATCAGTCCGATCAGCGCCATTCGCAGCGTTCCAACGCGCCGCGACTGCGAAAACATCGTGAGCCAGGCGACTTCCGTCGCGAGACACAAAGCGGCCCCCATTGCATAAGCCACCGTCAACGTCCGCTGGGCCGATCGAAGTCCCTCAAGCGAAATGGCGCGCACTTCGCCGCGTCGAATGGCCGTCTCGAGCTGGTTCGCAAGCGGCTCCGGCAGTCCCAATGCGTTAACCAAGCACCACACTCCGAACCCAGCCGCCGCCAGAATCGGTACGACGAAGCCGGGATGGAATTTCACCGTGTGCGTGCGCAGCGATTCCATGCCGATTGCCGCCAAGATCAAGAGCGCGTCGGCGGTCGCAAAGATCCAGCGATTGTACGACAGCATGTTGAGCGGCTTGATTCGCATGATCTGCACGAGTCCGGGCAGCCCCAGCGACCATCCCACTCCCGCGACCGCCAGCAGAACGAAAAAAATCGATTCGCGGCGCAGACCCGAATGAGACCACGCCAACGGCGCCAACCAGAAGAGGGCCAACACGCCGACGCAGGCCCCCGATGTGCTCTCAACGATATTCTCGGTCCTGATCATCGGCCGGATCACCGCGAACTCCGCCTGATCGTTCCCGTAAACGTCCGGGACGGCAAGGGGAGGAACGGCCGACAGTCCGAGGGGAGGCCGTTCCTCGGAGCCCGCCGCACGCGCGTGCATCCGGGATCCGGTGCTGTCGTACTCGTACATGGGAAGCAGGTAGGGCGCGGACAACGCAAATCCTAACACCCAGGCAAGGATCAACGCCGAAACGGCCGAGAGATTTGCCCGCCAATTTGTCCAGCGGCCCGTCTGGCTCACCAAAAGCCAAATGGCGTACAAGCCGGCCGACAGCAACGTCAGGCCCGCGACGTCCAACGCGCCGGTGAGGATGGCCAACGCGGTCACGATCACAAGTCCAACGCCGCTGTATCCGGATGGATTGTTCACGCAGCCGCGGACGAGCAACAACAGCCACGGCAGCCAACACGCCGGAGACCGAAGTGGATATTCCATCCAAGTTGACATAAATCCGGCCAGGGGCGCGCACCACGCAACAACCGCGGAGGGCCAATACGAAAGCCGCAATCCGCGCCGCAAGAAGAGCCACATTCCCAGTCCGCATGTGAGGGCTTGGAACAAGGCCATCCAAGCCAACGCGGCCGGTCTTGGGTAAATGTAGAACGGCAGCTCGAACACCGAGTATTTGGGCCAGTTGGGGGTCGGCGCCCCCGCGAAGATCGTGGGCTGCCAAACCGGAAGACGGCCCGCCCGAAGCTCCTGAACCGAGAATTCGCGACAATCTTCAAACGCGATCAGCAAATCCAAAAGCTCGCGCGAATGATAAGGCACAACGCGCTGATATTCGGCCGTCGTTGGCAAATACAGATGAGGAGTCGCCAAAAGGTCAACCGGAAGATTGACGTTGGCTCCGATCATCGCGGGCCCCAGCAAGACCAATTGCGGCAGGAGCAGTCCGGCCCAAAAAAGCAGGCAGCCGGGGGCACGGGCGGCCCAACCGGCGGGCCGCTCTGTCGTCACCTCCGAGGCGGGCTCCGCACGGGACCCCGCCTTCCCGGATGCTCGTTCAACCGGCCGAGAAGGGGCTTTCATCGGGCGTTGATCGGATCGGACTTAGGCGAGGAGTGGATAATCGACGGCCGCACCCCGCCATAGTGATCATAAGCCGCCAACCAATCGGGAATATCGGCCACATATCCGCCGCACTCGCGCCAGGGTTGGCCCCGGTCGAAATAGGTCACTCGCAAGGCATCGCCGAGAGCGATTGCACCAAACAAAGCGTAAACCACGCAATAGCCAACGGCAAATCGCTGGAGCTTGAGCGGTTGGATCTTGAGCGAACGCAGGCCGAGCCATCCGAGTGCCAGCAAGAGCGGAAGCACCGGGGCCAGGAAGCGCGTGTCGTCAAAGGGCCAAATGAGGAGGATGCCGAAGAACGCGAACAGATAAGCCTCCAGAATCGACGCTTGCCGCCTGTGTGACCAGAGGCCCAAAACGATCAGTACGAGTGCAATGAAACCGAAAACGACCCGAACGGACCTGAGTTGCAAAGTGACCAAAATGGACGGAGAAACGCCCTCGATCGGCAAACTGGGAGTCGTCGGCGCAAGGGCCGTCGACGAGACGTTCTGGGCCAGTTCGCCGACTTCTTCGACGCGCCACCAACTGATTTCCTCGGTGACGTTCAGCGGATTGCGGTGGGTTGTCATGTATCCCAACGCGCCCGCATACCAGCGGGAAGCGATCCGATCGCGAAGGGTGAACCCGATGCCGGCGGCAAGGCAGACGCCGATCAAGAAAATTACGACGGCCGGCCGGCGACCAACCCGTCCTCGGACGGCGAGCGATTCTAACGCGGCGAGAGCAACTGGGACAAAGAGCGCGGCACCAATGGTCCGTACGAAGAATCCCGCCGCCGCGAGCAGCGCAGCCGCCGCAATGTAAAGGCTGGTTTGTAGCGGCGTGCGGTCTCGCGAGAGGGAGAGCATCGCCAAGCCCATGCTCGACACGGCGAAAAACAAGAGATCGGACAACGGAAACGTGACAAGTGCGATCCACATCCAAGACAGAGACGACAAGAGACAAAGCGTGCCGACCTCGCGAGACGACAATCGAAGTTCTCGCCGCAGTACCACAGCAATGCAGACGAGCCCCGCGCCCATCGAGGCCAGGTTCACGGCGACAGTACCCACGTTGGAGCCTAGCCCGATCACTTGCAGCGCGGCCAGCACGTGCGGGTAACCGCGAGGCAAATGGTCGTCATGGAAGCCCCGTCCTGTTGCCAGGTCAATCGCGTCGCACAAATAGACGGGCGAATCCCCGGCGAATCGCAGCGGGCTGTGGAGGAGGGCGAGGTACGCGATCACGAGTGCCGCGATCAACCCTTTTGCCATGACTTTCCGGGACATAACTCGAAGTGTACTCGATCAGAAGATCCGCGTGAAATCTCGTACGCTTCGCGAGCCAATTCGAGCCCGGCAGACGCGCTGACCAGGACCAGCAGCGACTACACGACGAAATACGCCACATACGCGGCCACGGCCCAGCACGCGAGCGACGAAAGAACGACCGCGCGCAACAGCCGATATCGAAGGAAGGGCGACGCTCCCGCGGCGGCAAGCAGGGCGAAACACGGCACCAATCCGACCATGTACGTCGCCTTCGCCGTGCTGTAGATCGGCAGCCGAACATAGACGTCGAGAATCGCCGCCCCGTAGGTTAAGATCGCAGCAACCGCGAAGAGCATCGCGTTTCGCGATCGGAGCATGTCCTTTCGCCAGATCGAAAAGAATCCCGCGAGCATGAGTCCCATCGGAGCGAGTGCCAGCCACGATCCGGACTCCATCCACGAGAGATTCCAGGGGATCGAGTTCGGCCCGGCGACGGTGCCGCTGACGGAGCCGTCCAGCCACATGCTCGAATAAAGCGAATCCCAAACCCCTCGCGTTCCCGAATAAATCGGATGCCAGAACGACGTCCCAAACGCCGTGAGTTGCTTCCAGTTGCGGTAACCGGGGTCCTGCCACCACAAGAATCCGCTTTCGGGTGTGCCGCCGAAAATCACCGGTTTCCCCAAGTAGATCGAATTGCGGATGAAGAACCAACCCGCCGTGACACTGCAGGCGGCGACGACGATTCCAAAGCGAATCAATCCTGCTCCCCAAGTACCGGGATCGGTCCGCATCAACGCTTTGCGGTTTTGTCTTCGATCCGACTCGGGTGCCAATCTCGGCGTTTCCGCGCGTCCTTGCCAAATGACGGTGGCGGCAACCAGTGGAGCGAGCAGAACTGGCGTCAGCTTGGAAAGCACCGCCAGGCCCCATAAGACGCCCAAGCCGAGGAAGAAGCGGAAAGATCGCTGTTTCGTCGGGTCGACGAGCAATTGAAGGCACAACAGGATCAAAGCCGCCGTCAGGCAACCCGCCAGCGGTTCGTTGCCGAACACTTGCGAGATGTAAATCTGCATCGGCAAAAGCCCGCCGACCGTGGTGGCGATGATCTGCAAATCGTCCTTGTGGGGAAAGACGACTCGAGCCGCCCGGTACACGATTTCAATTTGCGCCAGCCCACAGAGCAGCGGCAGAAAACGCATCAGTTTGACGACCGTCTCGCCGTCCAAAAACATCTTGCAGAGGGAATACCAGGGAACGGCAGCGAGATAGAACAGGGGCGGCTGGAACATTTGCCAGCCGTCGGTCGCCAGTGGAAGCCTCTGGTAGTGTGAAATGAAGTCCACGTACTCATAGTGTTGTTGAATGTCGAACCCCATGTCGCGCGGCACGCGCCACATGTTGTTAACGGCCAGCACGACCCAACCAGCCAACAGCAGCCAACGCACCCGACTGGGCGTCGCCAGCCCGCCAGATGGGCTCACAGCAGGTCCGGCGGCCCGACTGCTCCAGAGCGTCCAAACCAGCGACACGCAGAAAATGCCCGCCAGCCACGGGGCGATCTCACGAAACGTGGCGGAAACGCTAGGATACTCGCGAGCGACGTCCGGCGACCGAATCACCGCCGCGGGGACTGCCGGTGCAAAGGGTCCCGAAAGAGTCGACGCTTCCCAGCCGTGACCGCCGGTCGCGATTCCCAACTTTTGGCAATGCGCCCAGAGACACGGGTGCGAGGCGACATTCGAAACAGTCACCTTGAGCACGTGAGGACCCGCGGCCAAGTGATGCGGGAACAAGGCGGCCCGCGGGATTTTCCATTCGTCTGTCTCCGCCTTGCCGCGATCAATGACCGTCCCGTCAATCGTCACCGAGCCCGAGGTAAACGCACGCAAAATCAATCGAGCATCGTCAACTGGCTCGGGGATTGTAAACGAGCACTGGAAGATCGTTTCGCGGACTGCGAACGGATAGACAAAAAGCGAAAATGGACCATCTGCCCGGATCCACTCGGCGCCAGGATCATTGAACAGGAAATAGACCTGCGGATCATTGGAAAGGTGCCGAATCCGCCAACCCGCGCCGGCGATCAGGGCCGCCAGAGCGAGCGAGCCAACAACCCATGGCAGCTTACGCGGCCGCGTGAAGACGTCGGGCCCGATTGGCTGTCTTTCTTGTTTGTCACGGTCCGGCTGAGTTTGCAAACCGACACCTTGTTCTCGAGCTAGCGGTCACGCGACCCCAACGTCGCGGTTATTGAGTCTACGGCGACAAGGACGATTGCGAAAAGCATGCGGGCGGGTCAGAAGACGGCACGATTCGCTAGGGGCGGCAAACGCCTCAAGTCCCGCGCACGCAGCGCCCATTCGTTCGCTTCGGCCCAAGGAGAAACGTTGACCAACGAACGTCCCATCGTAAGTTTGAGATATCCTTGGAGTGTTCTGCAAATGGGCGTCGCAAAAGTAGCCGTTTTGGGATCGTGCTGGCTGGTCGCCGTCGGATTGGGCCTGTGGACGCTGTTTGATTACCAAACGACGGCCGGTGCCGTTTCGGCGTTGTCCCAGACCTGGCCGACCGGTACGGCTGTGCCGCTCGATCCGGAAAAGCCCACGCTCGTGATGTTCGTGCATCCGCTCTGTCCGTGCAGCCGAGCGAGTTTGCACGAATTGCAAGTCCTCGTCACACACGGGGGGCAACAGGTTCGATCGGTCGTCGTGTTCAGCAAGCCGAAGGGTTTATCGTCGGATTGGACGAACACGGATCTTTGGAAAACGGCCCGCTCGACTCCCGGCGTGACCTGTCTCGCCGATGCGGAGGGCCGGGAGACGAATCTCTTCCACGCACAAGTTTCGGGGGAGGCAATGCTGTACGACCGCGGCGGCCGATTGCTGTTTCACGGCGGCCTGACCGTTTCCCGCGGTCACGAGGGGGACAATCCGGGCCGACTTGCGATCGAATCGCTGCTCGGCGGCGATTCACTCGGCTTGCGCGAGACGCCCGTATTTGGCTGCCGGTTGCAGGATCGCAGCGTCCGCTCAAGTTCCGGTCGGTCGGCGAACGCAGCTCCATGAGAGCCCGCAAGAGGTGGTCAACGAGCTCCGCGTCAGCTCCGCACCCTCGAGTAGCGATCGGCCAACCAGCTTCGACAGCGCTCCCCCCACTGGCTCGTTTCAGCCGGTTGATGGCCGGGTCGTTTTTCGCACAGCAACGTAAACGCAACCAGCACCAACAGCGACGCGGCTCCCAGCAACGAGGTGCGTACGGAACGGTTGTCGGAGAGTGAATCCAATAACGGCGTGTCGAGCACGTTCGGGGGAATCGGTCGGGCCGTATCGACCGCCACGGTTTCGAGCGGTTTCCTGATGCCGCCCAGGCGCAATGCAGGCGCGACGGCGATGCGTTCCTCGGAACCGGAAACGCTGAAATCGGCCCGAGCCAACTCTGCCGCGAACTCGGGATCTTGCTTGAACGCGTCGACGACCCGGTGCAAGTAGTCGACGTCGCCTTCCGAGGCAATCAATTCTCGCTCGAGTCCGTCGTACTGCCGTTTCAAATCGCGATAGGTCCGCAAGCGGGGCGACAAAAAGACAATCGCCAGAATTGCCCCGGAAAATCCAAGACAAAACCAGAACGCCAAGGCAGGCAGCAGCCGCTCCCCGTCCGCCGGAGACGACTCGATATCACCCGCCAGGGAAAGCGCGACGCCGGCATCCCTCGGGTGTTGAGCGTCGCTACTTTCCACACGTGATTCCTAAAGCGTTCCGCCGTAACGCGCCGCCGGGCCGAGGATCTCTTCGATGCGCAGCAGTTGGTTGTACTTGCAGATGCGATCGGTGCGGCTCGCCGACCCGGTTTTGATCTGGCCCGTGCCGAGGGCGACGGCCAGGTCCGCGATGGTGGTGTCCTCGGTCTCACCCGAACGGTGGCTGATGACCGACGTGTAACCGTTTCGCGAGGCAAGTTGCACTGCGTCGACCGTCTCCGTCAGTGTGCCGATTTGGTTGACCTTGATGAGGATGCTGTTGGCGATTCCCTTGTCGATGCCTTCTTGCAACCGTTTGACGTTTGTGACGAACAAATCGTCGCCGACGAGTTGGCACCTGCCGGCCAGCGCTTCGGTCAGCAGTTTCCACCCGTCCCAGTCGTCTTCGCCACATCCATCCTCAATGGAACAGATCGGATACTTGGCGACGAGACCCGAAAGAAACTCGACCATGCCGGCGGAATCGATCTTCTTGCCTTCGAGCGAATATTTCTTGGCCTTGCTGTCGTAAAACTCCGTCGACGCGGCATCCAGGGCCAACTTGATTTGCTCCCCCGGCGTGTACTTGGCCTTTTCGATCGCCTTGATGATGAGGTCGAGCGCTTCGGGCGTACTTTTGAGATCGGGCGCGAAGCCACCCTCATCGCCGACCGATGTGCTGAGCTTCTTCTCCGAGAGCACGGATTTCAGCGAATGGAACACCTCGACGCCGGCGCGCAGGCCTTCGTGGAACGAATCGAAGCCGACCGGAACGATCATGAATTCCTGGATATCGATCGAATTGTCCGCGTGCCTGCCACCGTTGATGATGTTCATCATCGGAACGGGCAGCCGATTGGCGCCGACGCCGCCGATATAACGAAACAGGGGCAAAAAACTCGCCCGGGCGGCGGCGTGTGCGCAGGCCAGCGAGCAGGCCAGGATCGAGTTGGCGCCCAAGTTGGATTTGTTCTCGGTACCGTCGGCCTCGATCATCGCGTGATCGATGGCGGCCTGGTCGGCGACGTCGAGATCGATGAGCGTTTCGGAGAGCGTTTCGTTGACGTTTTGAACGGCCTTGCGGACACCCTTGCCGAAGAAACGGTTTTTCGCGTCGCCGTCACGCAGTTCGTGCGCTTCGTGCTTTCCCGTGCTGGCGCCGCTGGGTACGGCGGCACGTCCCACGGTTCCGTCTTCCAGCTCGACGTCGACTTCAATGGTCGGATTCCCACGGCTATCCAGGATTTCGCGAGCATTCACACCGGCAATGGACAAGGTCATCCGAGTCACTTTCTCATTTTTTGGATTGCGTTGGCTCTGTTGCGCGAACGGCGTCAACACCGAATCGCTCGGAATTGTCGTTGCGCCGCGCCTCTTTTACCAGATTGCCGCACGCTCAATCCACCCCCGAGATTTGTCGAGCCTCAGCCTCGTGAACAAAGGTGAAGGCTGCGCTTTGCGAGCGGTTTGAGTCGAATTGAGTATTCCGGTCTAGCGGATTGGGCCGGACAGACCCGTAGCGAGATGGTCGCCGGAAAGGCTACGCAAGTACGCATACAGGTCCGCCAGGTCGGTCGACTTCAGGTCCTTGAGGAGGCCGGCCGGCATCAGCGACGTCTTCAGGGCGCGTCGTTCCTCGATCTCGGAGGGTTTGATCCGAAACGTCTGGTTGGCCGCGGTCCGCAACAGCAGACCGTCGACCGCTTCGTAAACGATCATTCCTGTATAAACCTGACCGCCCGTGGTCTGAATCATCGTCGCCTGGTAACGGGGCGAAACATCGCGGCTCGGTTGCGCGATCGCCGTGAAGAGATCTTCGCGGGAAAATCGCCGCGCGACGCCCGCCAAATCGGGACCCAGACCCGACGATCCGCCGTGACATTGCGTGCACGTGCGCAATTCGAACAGCGCGCGTCCCCGATGGATGTCGCCCTCGCTCCAGTTGACTCCGGAGAGTAATTTGGCCACTTGCCGGGAATCATCGGCGGACTCGACCTTCGCTTTGGCGAATTCAGCGGGGTACGTTTCCTGCAGCCAACTCTCCGCCCGTGCGAGCACCTCGGGCTGTTGGCGATAACCGGCGACGCCGGAAACGAAACCGAAATCCCGCTTCGCACTTCGAGCCACGAGCTTGGCGACCCGTTCGCGAATGACAAACTCGGGCTTTTCATGCCCGAGGCGGCGTAATGCGGCCACGAGTGCGAAGCGTTCGGCGGGCGACTCAGCTACGGGAAGCTTGTCGAGCGCCGCGAGAGAGGCGGCCACGACTTCAAGTTGCTGCGATTCGAGTCCCGCGTCGAACTTGGGCCGATCGATTTCTTCCGGCTTTTGCGCCAGCGTGATGACCGCAGCGCTTCGCAGGGCAAAATCCGCATATTTCTGGCGGACAAGCTCCCGATGCTCCGCAGCCGGCGACTCACCGAGCAAAAAGACAAGATTATTCGACCATTTGAATTGGGGGTCTTCGTGGCTCCGCTTGAGGAACGCCTCAATCGCCGGCTTCACGACTTCGGGGTTGATCTCGCTCAGGAACAGAACGTGTTCCGGACGTCCGAACTCCTTTTGTGCGACCACCGTGGCCGGCAAATCCTCGTCAAGTGCGACCAGCCGCTTGTACATTTCGCCGACACGATTGTCCCAATTCAAATCCTGATTGAGCTTTCGCGCGGCGATCTTCGGCTGCAGGTTCACCAAAGCCTCGGCGATCTTCTGAGACTCCGGCCCGCTGCGATCGACGCCGATGCGGCCGGCGACGACGAGGTAGTGAATGTCCTCGACGGGATCAGAATCCGCGGTGATTTTCGCCAGGACGTGGTCGAGGAGTTGGACGTTCGCCGGAGCGAGCATGGCGATCAAGCGGGCAAACTCGAAATCGACGTTCGCATCGCCGGTCGGAAAAGACTTCGCAATCCGGATGCGGGTCGGATCAAGCTCGCGTTCGTGCGCCGCGAGGTCGAGGCGGCTGGTGTAGCCTTCGAACATGGGGGCGATCGTATGGCCGGGCCCACAATCGCCGAGCGCAATTTCCATCACGCGGACCGCTTCGAGTTTGAGCTTGGGCGTTTCGGCCCTTTCGAAAACATCGATTGCCGTTTGCAAAGCGCCAAGGTCGAGGTGTTTGGTGCGTTCGCAGCGCCCGAAGGTGAACCACAATTTCGCGGTCAAGTTCGTGTCATCGAGCGTCAAGCGGATCGCCGCCGCCTGCTTCTCATCGAGGCGACCGATGAGCCGGGCGGCGGCAAACCGCACCGCCGGATCCGCGTCGCCCAGCTTGTGAACGATGGAGGTCATTAACGAATCCGAAGGACCGTTAAGCCGAACGCTCCAGACCGCTTCCAGCGCCGCTCGGGCGACCCAAGGTTCCGCGTCGTCGAGAAAAGGCTTGAGCGCCTCTTGAGGATAAGCCGTTCGCGGAGAACGCCCGGCCGACCATACGGCCCGCGCGCGGACGCCGGGCGATGCATCGGTCGCGAACCTGGCGAGCGAAGCCGCGTCGATGCCGTCAAATAGTTCAGTCAAGATCTCGATGGCGCGAAGGCGTTCTGCCGTGGCTCGCAACGAGTCGAAAGCCGCCGTCAAGAAGGGCTCGCGGCCGAGTCTTTTCGCTTCGGGAATCCACGAGGCGCGCGACCAACTGCTTTGTGGCTGCGGCGCCGTAAGGCACGTCGTCAACGAATCGATCGGCTTGACCGCCGGGCTCGCGCCGGGGCCTTTGTATTCCACGCGATACACAGCGCCGCGCGTGCCTCGGCCGCCGACGGAAACGTACAGGCATCCGTCCGGACCAACTTCGATATCGGTCGGTGCGAAACCAAATTCGCCCTTGGGCATGAGAAAAGGGGCGGATTCGGCCCGCCAGCCGGCGCCGGCTTTTGTGGTTCGCACGGCCATCACTCGGCCAAAAGTCCAATCGAGAACAAACAGCGTATCGCGGTAATCGGCGGGAAACTGAGTGTGTCGGTAACAAACCATGCCCGTCGGCGATCCGCGACCGAATGACGCGACGACCGGTGGCGCATCGGGATAAGACGAAGGCCGAATGTAACTCTGGCTCACCCAGCCGGCGTCCGAACCGGGAAGCAGCTGGAGCACTCGCGTGGGCCGATAAAACGGCAAGGTCACTTCGCGTTCGTTGTCGCTGTCGAATGTGAACAGATCACCCGCTTCGTTGAAGGCGAAGTCGTAGGCGTTCCGCATGCCGTCGGCCACAACTTCCCCGCCAGAAAGATCGGGCTTGAGGCGTATCATCGTCCCGGCCCGAGGATCCTTCACCGGCGAGGTGAGCAGCGTGGCATAGGAGCGGGAAATTCGCCCCTCGTTTCCAACAACGAGGTACCACCAACCGTCCGGCCCTTTTTGCACCGAATGGGTGAAATGCTCGCCGCCGGTTTTGAGCCGCAGGAAAACGTCGGGAGGCCCGTCGGCCCGATCGTCGCCGTCCTGGTCGCGGAATCTCAAGAGCCCGGCGTCCCCCGTACAGAACAAATCCCGGCCGAGAAAGAACATGCCCTGCGCCAGTGGCCGGCCCGTCGGCAAACTGCTTGTAACTGTCAGCCACGCCATCGCCGTTGGAGTCGACCAGGATTCGCACGTAGCCCGGACCCGAAACGACGACCCGACCGAACGCATCAATCGTCATCGAAAAGATGTCGTGGGCCAATCGGTCGTCCGCGTATTGCGTGACGACAAATCCGGGCGGAGCCTGGAGATTGTCGGCGTCGCCGGCGACAAGTCGACCTGCGCAAAGAGCGCACCCAGCGCCGCCGCAAATCGGACAGACTTCGGAAAAATCGCCCTGATTCGTGACTCAAGTTGCCGATTGACCGGGTAAGATTCGATGGCGGCAAATGCCGAAGGCGAGCGCATCTCAACCGCTCCACGAGGGATGAATTCGTCGAATCTTAGTGAGCAGACGGCAATTGCGGCAATGCGGAACTCAAAGCCCGGTTCGCATTTACCGCGGTTTGAGGCATCGACTATTATTCGTTGGCAGGCTGGCCTGGGAGGCCAGGACTCGTCTCATCGACGGTCTCGGGCAAAACAGTCCCTCGCTGCCTGTCCAAGCGTCGTAACATAGAGTGTCGAGATCGCCGACTGATTCGCTCCCGGAGCCGCTCGGATGCCTTTAATACCTGTCGGTCGAAGGACTTCTATCATGCGAACGTCGCTCGTTTGTCGTCGGACCATCGGCTTCGCGATTCTGGGACTCTCGATTGGGGTTTGCGGCGCCGTCGCTCGCGCGGATGCGCCTTCCAAGTCCGGCGCGGTCCCGCTCAATGCGGTATTGAATAATAATCCGTCCGTTCCGGATCTCGGATCTCAGCAGGATACCCCTGTCGTCCGCATTGGCTTGACCCCGAAGTCGGCGAAGGAGGGGAGCATCGTGACGGTTTCCGTCACCGTGTCGCTCCCTGCCAACACTTACACCTATTCAACGAACCCGACGGTCCCTGGCGCCACCAATATCGAATTGAACGACATCTCCGGACTCGAACCCCTGGCCGACTCGACATTCGAAACCGATCGCGAGCCAAAGGTGATGACCGATCCGTCGTCGGGAAAAGCGATCGAGAAATTTGAACGCGTCGTAACCTGGCTTCGCCCGTACCTGGTAACCGCCGACAATCCGGACGCCGTGCATATCGGTGGGACGATCTCGCTCAAGTACTGCAATGCGCAGATGTGCCAGGCGTTCAATCAGCCGATTCACGCCCAACTGGTGGCCGTCGCTGCGAACGACGAATCCAAAGCTGAAGGGGGAAACGACAAGTCCGACGGGTTCACCAAATCGGTAACGCCCCGCGGCTTTGGCGGCCAATCGTCTCCCGTCCGGCTCACGTTTACCCTCAGCCCGCGCTCTCCCAAGCCGGGTGACAAAGTGACACTCGCCATCTCGATGCATCTGGAAAATGAGTGGCACACTTACTCGACCACGCAAAAAGACGGTCCCGGTTCGACGACGACGAAGATTTCGCTGACGAAGGGTCTGTCACTGCATCCGATCGGAGACGAGTTTCGCGCGGACCGCGCTCCGGAACTGGACGCCAAGTCCTCGGACAGTCTCGAACCGAAAGAGGTCTATCACGGCGACGTCACTTGGACGCGGCGATTCAAATACGAGCCGAAAGCCGGCGAGACCGGGTTGGGCATCGAGGGCAAAATCCATTACGGAGTCTGCAACCAATCGACCTGTCTGCCTCCGCATACCGAGGACTTTGCGCTGGGCGATCTCAAGGGCGCCGGGCCGTTGCCAAAACCGCTGCCGGATGACTCACCGCCGATCAAGTCGGCCTCGGCCGATGTCGACGACGGCGTGTTTTTCAATCTCGGCGCATTGTTCCTGGGCGGCATGATTCTCAACATCATGCCTTGCGTGTTGCCCGTGTTGGCGATCAAGATCCTCAGCTTTGTGCAGCAAGCCGGCGAGAGCCGATCCCGGATCTTCATATTGAATGTGGCCTATACGGGGGGCGTGTTGGCCGTGTTCTTGACAATGGCGACCTTGGCCGTCGGCACCCGCTTGGGACTCTCCTTTATCGGCGACTTCTCGTGGGGCGGATTGTTTCAACAGACGGGCTTCAATCTCGTGATGGCCTGCGTCGTGTTTGCCATGGGATTGAGTCTCCTGGGTGTGTTTGAAATCCCCGTGCCGGGGATGGTCGGTTCGGCCGCGGGCGGCAACCAAAGTGAAGGCTTTCTCGGCGCGTTTTTCACCGGCATCTTCGCAACGCTGCTCGCGACCCCTTGCTTGGGGCCGTTTCTGGGAACGGCGATCTTCTGGTCGCTGCGACAACCGACGGCCGAAGTTTATCTCGCGTGGGGTGTGATGGGCTTGGGAATGGCGTTCCCCTATCTCGCGCTCGGCCTCTTTCCGCAATTCATCAAATGGTTGCCGAAACCGGGAACCTGGATGGTGCGGTTCAAAGAGTTCTCGGGATTTGTGCTGCTCGCGTCCGTGATTTTCATCGTCTCGTACACCGACAAGAAATACACGATTCCCGCGCTGGTGATGCTCTTGGGCGTCGCCTTGGGGCTGTGGATGATCGGCAACTTGTACGACATCAACTCGCGGATCCGAAACAAGAATCTCGTGCGGGCCGTGGCACTGTTCTTGACCCTCCTGATCTGCTGGATTGGTTTCTCTTTGACCGGTGAAAGCAAGCACCGGCTGCCTTGGGAACCATTTTCGGAGACGCGCCTCGCGGCCCTGCGGAATCAGAATAAGATCGTAATTGTCGACTTCACCGCCGACTGGTGCATCAACTGCCATGTGAACGAGGGGGGGGCCCTCAACACGAAAGACACCAAGGATCTGGTCGTTCGCAATGGGGTCGTCCCGCTTCTTGCTGACTTCACGAGCCAGTCGGCCGAAATCAAGAAGTGGCTTGGGAAGTTCAATCAGATCGGCGTCCCGTTGACCGTAATCTTCCCACCCGGACGGGAAGCGGATCCGATTGTGTTGCGTGGGGTTTACTCCCAGGACACACTGTTGCAAAAGCTGAAAGAGGCCGTCCGGCAACCGCCGAACGCCCAGACGCAAGTCGCGACCGAAGTTCGCTGAAACGTGTCGCGATGAACCCGGCTCACATATCGATGCCGAGTTCTTCGATCTTGCGATAAAGGCTCGACAGGCCGAGTTTGAGGCGTTTGGCCGCCTCGCGTTTGTCGGGCCACTGCCGCAGCACGCGCAGGATGTGCAGCCGCTCGTAATGCCGTAGCGCGGTCCGCAAATCGTCCGTGTCGGGCAGAGGTTGGCCGATTCCCAACAGATCGGGGGGCAAGTCCTTCGGTTCGATACGCGTGTCGTCGCACATCATCACGGCCCGTTCGATGGCGTTGTCGAGCTGGCGGACGTTGCCTTTCCACTGCGCGGCCATCAACAGCCGCATTGTTTCGCTCGTGGCACCGGTGACGCGCTTGCCCATGGCTTGCGAGTGCTTGGCGACGAAAAAATCGACAAGCTCGGGCACGTCGTCCAGCCGTTCACGCAGCGCGGGGATGTGAATCTTCACGCCGTCGAGCCGGTAGAAGAGATCCTCCTGGAAGCGAGATTCGGTGACTTCGCGCATCAGGTCGCGGGTCGTCGACGCGATGATGCGGGCCTGCACGCGGACCGTCTCGGAACCGCCGACGGGCATGATCTCGCCGTACTCGATCGCCCGCAGCAATTCGGACTGCGTGCCGAAGGGAAGCTGGGTCACTTCGTCGAGAAAGACGGTCCCTTCCCCCGCGTGCCGGAAGATGCCTTTGCGATCGGTTCCCGCACCGGTGCTCGAGCCGAAGAGCTGTGCTTCCAAAAGTTCGACGGGGCGCGTGCCGCAATTGACGGCCAGAAACTTCTCGTCGCTCTTGGGACCGGCCGCGTGGATTGCGCGGGCGAAGAGTTCTTTTCCCGTTCCCGTTTCGCCGACCAACAGGACGTTCGAATTCGTGACGGCGACCTTGCGAATCGTCTCCTGCAAGTCGGCCAGCACCTTGCTCGAGCCGACGATCTGATCGAAGTCGCCGCGGCGGGCCAGTTCTCGTCGCAGGACCTGGTTTTCGATATGCACCTGCCGGTAGCGGTAGAGGCGGTCGAGCTTGTTGGCCAGATCCTCGAACAGGACGGGTTTCACCAGGAAGTCAAACGCCCCCGCCTTGAAGGCCTCGACCGCGTTCTCGACCGTCGCATAGGCCGTGATGACCAGCACGGACGTTTCCAGATTGAGCTGCTGCAAGCGGCGCAGAAGCATGATTCCGTCACCATCCGGAAGCTGCACGTCGCAAATGGCGACGTCGAAATCTCGCTCGCGGGCCAGCCGCAGGGCTTCGGAAACCGTCGTTGCGTCCGCGACCGCGTAGCCCTCGCCGGTGAGGAACTCGCGGAGCGTCGTGCGGATGATCTCTTCATCCTCGACGATGAGGATCGAGCGATTGTTCTTCACAGAATGGTCTTCACCGAATGATCATCACGGTGCGGAGACTTCTTCGGGCGAATTCGACAGGGCGAGCGGGACGTCGGCATGCTGGCGCACGAGTTCGCACGTCACAAACACGGTAAAGGTCGTTCCGCCCGGCGAAGTCCGAGTCAATTCGATGCGACCTTCGCCGGACTGTTCGAGAATGTTGCGGCACACAAACAGCCCCAGTCCGGTCCCCGTCGCCTTGGTGGTGAAATAGGGCTGGAAAATAGCTTCGCAGTCGGCCCCGGGGATGCCATGGCCATCGTCGCTGACCGCCACGCGGATCCAGCCCTCCTTCAATTCGGTGCTGAGTTCGATCGTTCCGCCCTCGTCGGTCGCGTCGAACGCATTGAGAATCAGATTCAGAAAGACCTGCACGAGTTGATCGTGGACGGCCCGCAGTTTGGGCAGGTCCTCCGCATAGCGCGTCACGATCCGCTTGCCTTTTCGCCGCTTGTAGTATTTGGCGATGCTCAGAGCGGAATCGATGATTTCGTGCATGTCGCAGAGCCGCCGCTCCTTGGTCGCCGGCCGGCTGAAATCGACCAATTCGCGCAGCGTGCGCTGAATGCGGCGGAGTTGGTCGTCGACCATTTCCAGCCGCTCGCCCGTGTACGCGTCGTTCTGCCGTCGCTTGAGCATTTGCACGAGCGAACTGATCGCTGCCAGCGGATTGCCGACTTCGTGTGCGATGCCCGCCGCGAGAAGTCCGAAGGCGGCCCGTTTCTCTTGCTGCACGAGCTGGGCTTGCGACTCCTGCAGCTGCAAGGTTCGTTCGCTGATCCGCTGTTCGAGGAGTTGCTGGTTCTTTTTCAATTCGTCGTTGAGTTCGGAGAGCCGCCGGCTGGCCGTCTTGAGCAAACTGGCAAGCGCCGTGCTGCCCCAAGTGGCCCAGCCCAAAAGAATGAGCGTGAGAATCAGCGTCGTCAAATCGGTGCGGCGATTGAATTCCGGACTGGCCGTCAGGAGGGTGAAGCTCACCGCATGCAACGTGAACGTGGAATAGGTGATCCACGGAGAGTACCGGATCGCGCACACCAACAGCGACAAGAAGTAATAGAACCGGAACGGACTCTCCACGCCATGATTGAAGTAACACAACAGGCCGATGAAGACCGCTTCCATCAGCGAGATGACGAGAGGGCTTTCCGAGAGGAAGACCTTGCGCCGCCAGCTCCAAATCGTGTCGATAATCGCGTAGACCGCGCCCAACGCGAGAATGGCGTTGAGGATGAGACGGTTGCTGCCCCCGTCACCGATGAAGTTCACCAGCCCGACGCCGACGCACAAGCCGAACCAGCGAATGCGGACCGTCACCGTTTCGGCGGCGAGATCCCACGAGGACTTATCGCGTTCGGCTTCGACGTAATTCACGAGGTACGCTGCGGGAGAGAGGAAGTTCGTCGCGTGGATCGTTGCAGAGACCAACCTCGATTATAGGGGTCAGCGGGCGGGTTGTAGAGCGCTGGCGCGAATCAAGCACCTCAGGAAACGCCAAGCCTGCCACGGTTTGACGATAGGAACCGATCAGTGGCATCCTGCGCAAGCCGGGCAACTCTTTGCGCGCCAGGCGAGAATCCCGCTGGAACTCGACCGATTTCGGTGCCTTTGACACAACTGTTTGCGTCGCCATAAGATGCGTGAGCCGAACCGGTCCTTTTCCGGCGCCCGATTGAAGAGGTTTTGCGGTCGTGCCGATAAAATGGATTACGGCGAAATGGAAAAACGCAGCGATTACGTCGGCTTGAACGGGAATTGAGCCTCAATGCGGATTGTGGTGGCCAGCTCGGAAGCGGTCCCCTTCTCGAAAACCGGAGGACTGGCCGACGTCGCAACGGCGCTTGCCGATGCCGTGGCCTCCCTCGGACATAGCGTTTGGCTCGTGACGCCGCTCTATCCGCAGGTCCTTGCCAAGGGCGGCCTCAACGGGCTGGCGATCGAGCCGACGGGAATCCAACTCGATATTCCCATCGGAAATCGGCACGTGACCGGCGGTGTGCGGCGCGCACGGCTTCCGGGCTCGGCGGTGACTGTTTTCCTCATCGAGCAGGCCGGCTATTTCGACAGGCCCGGACTCTATCAGGAGCACGGCACCGACTTCCGCGACAACTGCGAGCGATTCACCTTCTTCGGTCGGGCCGTTCTGTCGCTGGCTAGCCATCTTCGCATGCGGCCCGACATCGTACATGCCAACGACTGGCAGACGGGTCTGATCCCGGCTCTGCTGGCGATCGAGGGGCGTGAGCCCGATACCTTCGAGACCACGGCTTCGGTCTTTACGATTCACAACATGGCTTTTCGGGGCTTGTTCTGGCACTGGGACATGCTGCTGACGGGGCTCGATTGGAAATACTTCAACTGGAAACAGATGGAGTTCTATAACCAATTGAGCCTGCTCAAAACGGGGATCGCCTTTGCGGATGCGATTACCACGGTGAGCCCAACCTACAACCGCGAAGTTCAGACACCCGAATTCGGTTACGGCCTCGACGGACAGTTGCGTTCGCGCCGCGAGGATTTCGTCGGCATTCTGAACGGCGTCGACACAAAGATTTGGAACCCACAGACCGATCCGGCGCTGCCGGCGAATTTTTCGATCGTCGACCTCGACGAGGGGAAGCGGATCTGCAAACGGCGGCTGCAGGAAGAGTTCGGCCTGCCCGTTCGCGACGAGTGTCCACTGTTGGCTGTCGTGTCGCGGCTCACCGATCAAAAAGGGCTCGATCTGCTCATGCAGGGGTCCGAGACGCTCTTTGCCAAGGATTTGCAACTTTGCGTCTTGGGAAGTGGCGAGAAGAAATATCAGGACTGGCTCGTCGAGCTTTCCCAGCGTCTGCCCGAGAAAGTCGCCATTCGCATCGGATTCGACGAGGCGCTCGCACACCGGATCGAAGCCGGTGCGGACATGTTTCTCATGCCGAGTCAATTTGAGCCGTGCGGCCTCAACCAAATGTACAGCCTGTTGTACGGAACGGTCCCGATCGTCCACGCCGTCGGCGGGCTCGCCGACTCGGTGGTTGACGCTTCGGCCGACAACCTGGCCCACGGAACGGCGACAGGCTTTTCCTTCTCGGCCTACTCGGCCGCGGAACTCCTCAAGACAATCGAGCGCGCACTGACACTGTTTCAAGACAAATCCGAATGGCTGCGTCTCGTCCGCTCGGGAATGAATCAGGACTGGAGCTGGCGGCGCAGCGCCCTGCAGTACATCCGCGTTTACGAAAAGGCCGTGGCCAAACGCTGCGCGGCTCTGGCCGCACCGACGGTATCAAACGCCTGAACCTGGACACTTCACTCACAACTTACGGAGATTGGACTCGGCCACATGCATCCAGTGACCGTCGCCTTCTTCTGGCACCAGCACCAACCGTACTATCCTGACGACGTCAGTGGCGAAACCCTGATGCCCTGGGTGCGCATGCACGCCACCAAGGACTATTACGGGATGGCGCTGCACCTCAAAGAGGTGCCCGAGTTTCGCTGCACGATCAATCTCGTGCCGAGCCTGCTTGTCCAGTTGCAGGCGTACAGCAACGGCCGCACCGATCGGCATCTCGATGTCTCGCGCCAGCCGGGCGACGGGATGAGCGAGCCCGACATCATGTATCTGCTCGACAATTTTTTCCTGGCCAATGTCGACAGCATGATCCGGCCGTACGAGCGGTACCACGAGCTGTATCTCAAGCGCGGGTTCGGCAGCGATCCGGTGGAAGACGCCATTCCGCGGTTCTCGGTCCGCGATATCCGCGACCTGCAGGTCTGGAGCAACCTCACCTGGATTCACGAGCTGGCCTTCGATCAGGATCGCGAGCTGCGAGAATTCCGCGCGAAAGGCCGCGGCTATACCGAAGGCGAGAAGACATGGTTGCTCGATAAGCAGAAAGAGATTCTCGAGCGCGTTATCCCCATCCACAAAGAGTTGGCGGCCAGCGGCCAGGTCGAACTGACCACGACGCCGTTTTACCACCCGATTTTGCCGCTTTTGTGGGACAAGCGATCCGCGCGGCAAGCCATGCCGGGCTGCGCGCTCCCCAAGCATCTGGAAAGCTACCGCGAGGACGCGGCCATCCACCTGCGGCGGGCCGTGGCGTTTCACAAAGAGATCTTTGGCCAGGCTCCGGTGGGGATGTGGCCCTCCGAAGGGTCTGTCTCCCAGGACATCATCGCTCCGATTGCCGAATGCGGCATCGAATGGATCGCGACCGACGAGGAGATTCTCTCGGAAAGCACCAACGGCTGGATCTCGCGCGATGGGCAGGGGCATCTGCGCCATCCGGAAATGCTGTATCGCCCGTGGCGCGTCGAGAGCGGCGATAAATCACTCCATATGATCTTCCGCGACCACGCCTTGTCCGACCTGGTTGGTTTCCACTATCAGCGCAGCGACCCCGAACAGGCCGCCGGCGACATGATGGGCAAGTTCCTGGCGATCGGCCGGGCCGTCGAAGCCAATAATGCCGGCCGCGGGCGCTCGTTCCGGTGATCCTCGACGGCGAGAATTGCTGGGAGTATTACCCGGACGGTGGCGTGCGTTTTCTCCGCGCGCTCTACCGGGGATGCGTGCAGCATTCGCAACTCCGGCCGCAGCGGGTTCGCGACTACCTCAGGGAGCAACCTCCGACGGATCGCATCGGCAACCTGTACGCCGGGAGCTGGATCTCGCACAACTTCGCGATCTGGATCGGCCACCACGAAGACAACACCGCCTGGGACCTTCTGCATCAGACGCGCGAGTTCCTCAAACAGACCGAAGCCGAGGGCAAGGCTCCGCCTGACGCCCTCAAGAAGGCCTGGGAGGAGCTGTTCATCGCCGAAGGCAGCGACTGGTTCTGGTGGTTCGGCGACGACCATTCCTCATCGCAGGACGCCCTCTTCGACCAGTTGTTCCGCAAACACCTCCAAAATGTTTACTCGCGGCTCGAGACGATTCCGCCGAACGTGCTCAAGCATCCAATCAAGCGGCTGCAGCGTCGCGCGCTGCATACGCGGCCGAGCGGATTTTGCCCGGTCAAGGTCGACGGCCGCCGTACTTATTTCGAGTGGATTTGCGCCGGTCAGTACATTTGCGGCAGCGAACGCGGCACGATGACCAAGGTCACGCAGGGCGTGATGCGCGCGGTTTATTTCGGTTTCGATGCGAATCGGCTGGCCCTCCGCGTCGATACGGCACGCTACGCGCTTGAGGATCTCGAAATCCTGGATGAGATGCGGGTGCGTTTCGTCGAACCCGCCTCGCTGGAAATTCGCATCACCGGCTTGCGGCAGCACGATCCGCGGGCCAAGCTCTACCGAGACGACAAGCCGGTCCTGAAGGCAAACGTTGAGCTGGCCATCGATCAAATCCTCGAGATGGCCGTGCCGTTCGCTGACTTGGGACTCACTCCCGACTCGTCCGTTCAAATGTACGTCGAGGCCATTTCCCGCAAGCAGAGCGTCGACCGCGCTCCGCAAGAAGGTGTGCTCGAAATGGCCGTTCCGTCACCCGATTTCGAACTCATCATGTGGCAAGCATGAAATTCGTCCAAGGTTCAAAGTGCAAAGTCCGAGGTCGCCGCCACCGCTTTTGCCGGCAGCCCATCTTCGACATTGGACCTTGGACTTTGCACCTTGGACCAAGCCAAAGGTACACCGATGCCTGAACTTCGCAAGGACCCCATCGTCGGAAGATGGGTCATTCTGGCTCCGGACAGGGCCAAGCGTCCGGAGGATTTTTCCTCCGAGTTTCGCGCGACCCGCGGCGGATTCTGTCCCTTCTGCGAGGGGCACGAGGAAACGACACCCCCGGAAATCCTGGCCTACCGCTATCCGGGCACTGAGCGCAACAACCGCGGTTGGCGAACGCGGGTCGTCCCCAACAAATTTCCGGCCCTACAGGTCGAAGGCAATCTCGACAAACGGGGTGACGGCATCTACGACCTGATGAACGGCGTGGGAGCCCATGAAGTCATCATCGAATGCCCCAACCATGAAACGAACATGTCCCGGTTTTCCGTCGACAATGTCCGCGAGGTCCTGTGGGTCTATCGCGACCGGCTCGTCGACCTCAAGCGCGATCCGCGCCTGGTTCACGGTCTGATTTTCAAGAACCAGGGAGCGCCGGCGGGCGCCTCGTTGGAACACTCCCATTCGCAGTTAATTGTGACGCCCGTCGTCCCCATCTCGGTCTGGGAAGAAATGACCGGGTCGCTCGAGTTCTTCAACTATCGAGGCCGTTGCATCTACTGCGACATGGTGCAGCAGGAACTGGCGGCTGGGGGTCGCGTCGTGCTCGACACGCGTAGCTTCCTGGTGCTCTGCCCGTTTGCCAGCCGGTTTCCCTTCGAGACCTGGATTCTGCCCAAACAGCATTCGAGCCAGTTCGAGAACATACCTCGGCAGGGGATCGAGGACCTGGGCGTCGTTTTACGCTCGGTGCTGAAGAAACTCGAAGTGGCACTCGACGACCCGCCCTATAACTACGTTTTTCACACGGCCCCCTTCGACGCCAAAGAGCTGGCCCACTACCATTGGCATATCGAGATCTTCCCGCGGCTGACCCGCGTGGCCGGATTTGAATGGGGGAGCGGGTTTTACATCAACCCGGTGATGCCGGAAGAGGCCGCCTCGTTCCTGCGCGAGGCCGAGGAAGAGATCACGATTCGCAAGCCGACCGTGACCGCAAGTTCCGCGTGAGCCGCAAGCCCAACCGATGTCGACCGTTAGGGATTGGAAAATAAGGCCGAAGAAGCCGCCCGTGCCGTCGATCTTGCTGAATTCAAACGTTCCGAAGATTATCACCGCTCGGTTCGCTTCGCGCCGAGGAACCGAAGCGGTTCTATGGAAGGTCAGGCCTTACCCCAAGGAAAGATCCGTATGACTGGATGTCTACGTCTGGCGCTGGCCATTCACATTCATCAGCCGATCGGCAATTTCGAGGGAGTTTTCGAAAATGCCTATCGCGACAGCTATGCTCCGTTTCTGGAACTGATCCGAAACTATCCGCAAATTCCCGTTTCGCTGCACATTTCCGGCAGCCTGCTCGAATGGCTGGTCGACGCACACGGCGAATACATCGATTCGCTCCGCTCTCTGACCGAGCGAGGCCAATTCGAGATGGTCGGTGGTCCCTTTTACGAGCCGATCCTGGCGAGCATCCCCTCCCACGACCGCATCGGCCAGATCACGGCCTACTCCCGCTATCTCGAACAGCTTTTCGGCGCCAAAGTCCGCGGCATGTGGATGCCCGAACGCGTTTGGGAGCAGAACTTCGCGGCGGACGTCACCCGTGCCGGTATCGAATACACGATCCTTGACGACCATCATTTCCGTAGCGCCGGCTTGCGCGACGATCAGCTCCACGGTTATTACCTCTCCGAGGACGAGGGGCGGCTGCTCAAGATCTTCCCCGGCAGCGAAAAGCTTCGCTACACCATCCCGTTTGCCGAGCCGCACGAGACGATTCGCTATCTGCGGGAAATTGCCGAACGCTTCCCCACGCCGGTGGTTTGTTTTGGTGACGACGGCGAGAAGTTCGGCACCTGGCCGGAGACCAAGAAACACGTCTACGAAAATGGCTGGCTCAAGCGATTCCTCGACGCGCTCTGCGAGAATTCGGAGTGGCTCAAAGTCTGCACGCTGGGGGAGGCGGTCGACCACGTCCCGCCGGTGGGTAGCGTCTATTTGCCCGACTGCAGCTACCGCGAGATGACCGAGTGGGCGCTCCCCGTCGAGCGGCTGGTCGAATTCGAGCAGATCGCCAAACGTAAACAGCACGATCCCGAGTGGCAGGCTTTGCGGCCCTACGTTCGCGGCGGCACCTGGCGGAACTTTCGCGTCAAGTATCCCGAAGCGAACGAGATGTACACCCGCATGCTGCAGATCAGCCAGCGATTGCGGCAGATCGCCAGCGAAGAAGAGGCCGTCGAGAGGCCGCACCTCATTACGCAGGCAAGAACCGAACTCTATCGCGGCCAGTGCAACTGCTCGTACTGGCACGGAGCGTTCGGTGGATTGTATTTGCCGCATCTGCGGCACGCGGTCTACAACCACCTGATCGCGGCCGACACGCTGATCGAATCGGCCTGCGGCCGTCCGTCGCGCTGGGTGCAGATCGACGCCGACGACTTCAACCTCGACGCCCGCAAGGAAATTCGTCTGGCGGGCGACCGCCTGGTCGCCTTTTTGGCCCCCAGCCGGGGCGGCCATCTTTACGAACTCGATATCCGCGGAGCACGCGTCAATTTACTCGGCACGCTCAACCGCAGGCCCGAAGCCTATCATGAGGTCGTGCGGCGCGCGGCCGGTCACCAGCACGACGGGAACGGAGTTGCCAGCATCCACGACGCCGTGCGTTTCAAACAGCCCGATCTCGACAAAAAACTCGTTTACGACAAGTGGCCTCGCAAGAGCCTGGTCGACCACTTTTTGGCGCCGAATCTCGACGCGACGGCGTTTCGCAACGGCGACGGCGAGATCGGCGACTTTGTCCAGGGCGTTTACGAGTCGCGGCTGCGTCGCTCACCCGGCCGCGTGGAAGCAGTGCTCGCCCGCGACGGAGTGGCCGGCCAACACCGTTTTCGTCTCGAAAAATCGATTGCCCTCGAGGCCTCGGCCGGCGGACGGCTGCAGATTCGCTACGACCTCTCGAACTTGCCGCCCGGCGAGAAGTTCCATTTCGCCGTCGAGTTCAATTTCGCGGGCCTCGCGTCCGGTGCTTCCGACCGCTACTACTACGACGGCAACGGGCGACAGCTCGGCCAGCTCGAATCGATCCTCACGCTCAAGCAGATCGATCGTATCGGCCTGATCGACGAATGGCTCGGCGTCGACACCTCGATCGAGCCTTCGATTCCGACCGACGTCTGGACCTTCCCGATCCAGACAGTCAGCCAATCCGAAGGCGGCTTCGAGCTGGTTCACCAGTCGAGCGCGGTCGTGCCGCACTGGGAATTCATCTCGCCGGCCGACGGCCGCTTCAGCGTGACGTTGACTCTGGCGACGGATACGTCGGCCGCCCAAGCCCGCGAGCTGATTAAAGCCACGGCGGCGGTTTAATCGGCCGCTTCCAAGCGCAGTTTGGCGGAAATCTCGCCCGCGGATTCGACGCGACCGAGGGGCACAAAGTGGTACTTGCCGGCCAGCCAGTCCTGGTACTGGTCGGAGTAATGGGGGCTGCCAGGGTGCCCCGATTGGCTTTGGCAGTCGACGGCCCATAATCCGGCGGGATACTCTCCCAAGTCGCATATCATGCGATAGCCGGCGCCGGTCGCGGCCTCGAAGTCGGTTCCGCGGCCCGTATTGCAAACGGTCGTCCCATCGCCGCGGACGCCCGCGCCACCGTGATTGAGCAGTTGGCCGAGTTCGCCGCGAAGGGCCAGGACGTGCTTGAGATCGAGCCGATGCAGGCGTCCCCACGTCCAAGCCGAGGGATCGTCCCCGAATTGCTTCTGGAGCCGCTCGATCGCGGCGCGAAACGCGGTGCGGATCAGCTCTTGCCGCGTCTGGTCGGCTGATTCTGTCTGTTCCACGAACCAACCGGCGCGATCGGAACAAAGCAACTCCGCGGCGAGCGCCTCGATCCCGCCGACTAGAAACGCCGCGTCCGTTTCCGGGAATCGTGCCGCAGCCACCTTCGCGCACCATTCCGAAAAAAACACGCTGAAGACAGTCGGAGCCGCCAGCCTGTCGTCAAACTCTCCGTCCCACTCTTTGAAGAGGCCAACGACGCGACGCACGGCCGGATCCGAATCGCTCTCGAGAATCGCACACAACGACGGCAGCGATTCGACGGCCCGCAAGGAAACCGCGTCTTGTTGCAAGTCGCGATGTTCCATTCGGCCAAGTGCCGTTTGCCGTTCGATTCCTTCGCGGACGCGCTTCGCCCGGTGGCCGCTCGACCAGGTCCCCGCCAGCGGAAAAGGAAAATCATTCGCGGCGACGCGATTGTTGGCCGTCGCGACGAATCCGCGCGGTGGGTTCGAAACGCCGGGCATTTCGTCAAACGGGATCAGACCTTGCCATTGATGACTCGGATCCCAACCGGGCCGATATCCGCGCGCCCATTCGTCGCGGATCGGAATGCGTCCCGTGGCCTGAAAGCCGATATTGCCGTCGACGTCCGCGAAGACAACCGAAAACGTCGGCACGTTCCACGGCCGAAGCTCCTCACGGAATTTCTTGCAATCGTGCGCTCGATTGGCCCCGAGCAGTGCGGTCAACCAGCCGCCTTGGTACGCGCCCAGCCATTTGAGTGAAACGGGACCCGTTTGATTGGCCGGGGGCGGCAAAATCTCGTCGACGATCGGACCGTTGTGCGAAAAGATAATCCGCTTGGCAATCGGCCCGAAGCCGCGAACGTGGATCAGTTCTGTCGCTTCGCGGCAGGGTTTCCATTCACCGTCGGACAGATAGCAG
This sequence comes from uncultured Planctomycetaceae bacterium, assembly GCA_963752185.1. Taxonomy (GTDB): domain Bacteria; phylum Planctomycetota; class Planctomycetia; order Planctomycetales; family Planctomycetaceae; genus DASPSM01. The sequence goes on from CAVVXK010000002.1 coordinate 1,932,844, forward strand.
CCCGGATGCTCGCAACTCGTTTTCTCCTGATACAAATCGCGCTGCGAACAGATGTTATTCGTGATGCCCCAGCTCATCCGCCGATTGCGGCCGATCAGCACGGCGGGCATGCCCACGTACGCGCATCCGGCGACATCGAAGCCGCCGCCTTGCAAATGGACTTCGTACCAACACGAAACGGCCTCGAAGGCGATGTGCGGGTCACTGGCGACGGCGGGCTTGCCGCTTTTTGAGCGACTACCACTCACGACCCAGTTGTTGCTGCCCAACGCCGAGTCCGGTTCGCTGACGGCTTGTCCAACGGGCTCGACTCCACAACGCTTTGACGGATAGTCGCCGGGCCACAGAATGCTTTCCGCATCGGACTCGGCCGTCAGGAAGGCCCGATAGAGCGGCCCATCTCCCAGCCGACGGCGGGCCAATTCGGGAATGGCGATCACCGGGAAGCGGCCTGTCAGGTACCAGCGGAATTCGTTCTCGATCAAGAGACAATCGACGGGCTGCCACGGCTCTGGACGGTATTCGAGCAAATCGAATTCGATCGGCAGGTTCTCGCGGCTCTCTTCGATAACCGCGTTGATCCCAGCGCTAAAGGCGACGAGCAGCCGTTGCGTCTCCTCCGGCAGTTGATCCCATTCGGCCCGTGCGATGCGATTGAGCCCAACCGTGCGGGCCAGGAGATCGTAGGGGAGACCGTCGTTGCCGAGAATCTCCGCCAGCCGACCGGCCCCCTTGCGTCGCAGCCAGTCGAGTTGGAACAGCCGATCCTGGGCCATTGCGTAACCGAAGCCGACAAAGAGATCGTCATCCGATTCGGCATAGATGTGCGGGATGCCCAATCGATCCCGTTCGATTTCCACGGCGCGGGTGACGGGCGCCTTCACGGAGCCCGAGGTCCGCGGCACGCGCGACGCGGCAGTTTTCTTCCAGAGCGTGCGGAATTCGTCGCGGCTGATTCCGGCGGCGCGGCAAACGGCATCGATCGATTCGCCGCCGCCCAGACGGCGCAAAGCGTCGTTCGTCAGCAGGTCCATGTCGTCCCTGACGGCGTCATCTAGAGATCCGCGAGTCCCTGGAATTTGGCGACGCGTTTCAATTCTTTCACCAGCAGCGTGGGATTCGCGAAACGCTCGTCGCGATTCTTGGCGAGCATCTTGAGCACGACCCCCTCGAAGAGCGACGGGATCGAAAGCTGGTACTTCGTGGGTTTGACCAGTGCTTCGCTCTGAATTTTGCGAATCGTGTCGGCGGCGTTTTTGCCTTCGGCTGGTGTGTGGCCCGTGAGCAGGCGATAACACGTCGCGCCCAGGTTGTAGATATCGCTGCGGCAATCGAGGTCGGTCTGGCCGGTCGTCTGTTCGGGGGCCATATAAGGGAGTTCGCCGACGATTTCGCCGGCGCGGGTGACCGACTGGGCCATCGGCCCGTCGAGCGCCTTGGCGAGCATCAGGTCCGCGAGCTTGGCGACCTTATCCTTCGAGCGGATCAGCACGTTGCTTGGCGTGATATTGCGATGGACGATTTTTTGTTCGTTCGCGACTTCGAGCGCTTGCGAGATTTGCACGGCCGCCCGCAGCACCGATTCCCAATCGAGCATTCCCCCGACGCCAATCCGTTTGATGACGTCGGCCAGGCTCTCGCCCTCCACCAATTCCATCGCCATCCAGCAATAACCGTCCGTAACGCCCGCCCCGTACAAGCGGACGATATTCTCGTGTTGAATCGGGAGCATCGTCTTGATGGCCCGCACGAATCGCTCGACCTCGCGCTCGTCGTGCGTGAGTTCGGGCCACAAGACCTTGAGGGCAACGGGCCGGTCGTACTTGGTGTCGGTGGCGCGGAACACGACGCCCGATCGGCCGCTATCGATGACGGAGATGATCGCGTAGCGGACAAGCGTCGTGCCGACGAGTTTCTCGAGCGAGCCTGCCTTGCTGCCGCCGCTTTTGGGAGTTTTTGCCGCGCCGGGCGGGAGGGTCTGTTTGGTATCGGATCCCGACACCAGGCGGATCTGCGTTTCGCCCAGTTCAATGACGTCGCCCGGTTTCAGACGCTGCTGTTTTACGGCATTGCCGTTGAGCTTGGTCCCCCACGTGCTCCCTGCATCGACGAGCACGACGGCGTCGTCGGAGACTTCGAGACGGCAATGGACGCGCGAGGCCCGCGGATCGGCCAATTGGACGTCGCAATCTTCGCCGCGTCCCAGCACGACCGTTTGACCCGCGGTGAGTTCGACCGTTCGCCCTTTTTCCGGGCCGCTGACGAAACTGAGTTGGAACGCCATGCACGCCTCATCTTGAAGACGCGGCCCGAAATTGGGCCAAAAAACCGTCAATCGGCCAGAATAAACGGGACGACACCCGGCATCAAGGAGTTGGTTTGATCTCGCAATTGGGAAGCGCCTCGGTCAGTCCCTGAATCTGGCCCTGTGGGAATCCCTTGGGAAGGACAAGCCGTTTCAGTGACGCCTTGAGTCTTTTGATGAGGTCAAAATCGATCGCATCGATCGACTGGACCGCGGAAAGGTCGATTTCATCGATTCCCACCCGCCCCGTGGGTAAATCCGCCGTGCGCGTAATGGCAACGTCGGAGCCGGCGACTTTGATTTGCCCCTTCTGCGCCAGGACCTGCTCGGCAATCCGCCGCCGCAGGGGGGTATAGCTGATGTCCCCGTCGGACGTCTTTTCCAGCACCGTGGGATTGTCTTTCTCGCTGTGAATCAGTTTGTTGGGGGTAAGCTCAAATCCCTTCTTGATCTGAACGTTGTTGTCCCCTTCCGGCAGCACGATCGGCTTTTGCCACTCGACCGCCTGTACCGGCTTTTGATTGACGAGAATATTCGCTTCGCCCTTTGACAAGGCGTCTTTGAAGGGTTGTGAGACGGCGATCTCACCCGAGGATGCCTGACCCCGCATCATCATCGCGATGAGCTGCCAGGTAATGCCAAAGCCGCCGAGGACGATGGCGATTGCCGTCCAGAGCATCCACGGCGCGATCACGATCCCGCCGGCATGTCGTGCGGGCTTCTCCGACAGGACTCCGGCGGTCTCTTGAATAGGAACGACAACGCCGGTCGCACGTCCGGCCAGGTAGGCTTCAAGCGCACTGGCGACATCCCGCATTGACGCGAAACGATCTTCGGGGCGTTTGGCGATCATTTTGAGGCACACAGCCTCGACAGTCGGATCGATCGATCGCACGATGGTCGATGGTTTTTTCGCCGCGGTGGTGACGATTTGCCCAAGCACCGAGGCGATGGATCCGGAAAACGGAACCTGGCCGGTCAGAAGTTCGTAAAAGACGATCCCCAGACTGTAGATATCGGAAGGCGGGCCGATCTTCTCACTTTCGCCTTCGACCTGCTCGGGGGACATGTAGGCCGGGCTGCCCATTACCAGGCCGCTTTGGGTCAGCCGCGAATCTTCCTTGTTGGTCCGCCGCGACAGGCCGAAATCCATGATGATCGGCTCGTCGTGCGAGTCGATCATGATGTTGGCCGGTTTGAGGTCGCGGTGAATCACGCCGCTCGTATGGGCCGCGTTGAGCGCCTTCGCCAGTTTGAGAATCAGCGTCGCCGCGTCGCGCGGAGCGAATCGTTTCTTGGTTGAGAGCAAGTCGCAAAGCGGGCGGCCTTCGATGAAGGCCATCGACAGATAGTGAATCCCGTCGATCTCGCCGGTGTCGTAGACAGGGCACAAGTTCGGATGGCGGACGGTCGCCGCCGCGCGGGCCTCTCGATAAAAACGTTCGATCAACTCATCATCGGGGTCGTCGGAAAAACGGGGAATTTTCAAGGCCACCGGACGGTCGAGCTGCGTGTCGTCCGCCAAATAGACATCGCCCATCGCCCCGCTGCCCAAACTGCGGACGATCTTGTAGCGGCCGAAACGCTCGGGCAGCGGCTGCGCGACAGCCGGCTTTCGCGGCGGAATCGTCGCCTGGCTGGCAAGCCGCACGTAATGCGTTCCCGAGGCGTCGCCCTCGTCGCTTGAGGCCGCTTCGGCTCTTTCCTCGCCGGTAACGGCAAAATGCGAGCGCAGCGCATCGGCGACTGCCGGATTTTGCGAAATCAGATCGGACGGGCTGATCGGCTCCCCGGCGGCAATCCTCCGGGAGTACTCCGACAGCACGTGTTCGACCTGCGGATCGACTGAAGGACGGAGTTGGCCCGACTCGTCCATCGCGTTCCCTTGTCACTCCCAGGCGGGCTCGTAGCTCGTTGTCCGCAAGAAGATGCGGCACAGGTGATTCAATCAGTTTCGCGGCGGGCTTTCAACCAGAGGAGCGAGAATGCCAGTGAGAGAACGGACAGGTCCTGTGCGAAATTGGCCGTGTCTTGACGCGTCGCGAGCCGATTCTTCATCCGCCGTTCATCGGATGCCTGCAGAAGAACTCCCACATCACCTCGTTTGCGCAGATCGCAGTGGTCGATAGACCGAGGAATTTCGTTGGCGGCAGCCGGCCCGGCCACGTGTGTCCGCCGCCGTGAATCGTGTACAGCACGACTTCGCTGTCGGCCTTTCCCGGCCCCCACGTCATTTTCGTAACGGTCGTCCCGTCATGGTGCATGTTGGGGAGCCGAGTCTCCAAACCCGCGGCCGGGCACGCGTTCGCTTCGATCCAGTTCCTGACGGAAAAGTCGACCGAGTGAAAATCGGCCTGCGAAAAGCTTTTTGAACCGCGACCGCCGTTGTACGGGGCGAATTCGTCGGCTGTGCCGTGAAAGTGCAGCACCGACACCGGACGGTCCGCCTGGCAGGTCTCGGTCCCCATCGGTCCAGCCACTGACGCGATGGAGGCAATCCGATCCGACATTTCGGAGGCCAGCCGATAGGCAATCACGCCGCCGTTTGAAATGCCGGTTGCGAAGATCCGCGCCTCATCGATATTGGCAATTCGGACCAGATCCTCGAGCACGACGCGTACAAACCCAACGTCGTTCACATTCTCGCGGAGCGCATGTCCACAGCAGTTGCCGCCATTCCATGTCAAGAAATTCGGGTTGCGACCGCTGCCGTTCGGATAGACGGCCAGAAAGCCGGCTCGATTGGCCATCTCGCTGAGTCCCGAGAAACGCACCATGGTTTTGGCGTTTGTGCCGCCACCGTGAAAGGCCAGCACGACGGCGGAAGGGCGCGACGGATCGAAATTCCGCGGAACGTGCAACAAATAACTGCGAGTCGCGCCGTCAAAATCGAGCGATCGAAGCTGTTCGCCGGGAGTGAGCATTGTCGGGTCGGGACTGCACGCGCGAAGAGAGTGGTTGCCGCTCGATTTATTGGACGAGTTTGACCACTTTGAGGTCGTGGCCGTCGATGCTGCCCAGGAAATGAACGGCCAGCCGCGTGCCGCCGTTTTCGTAGATCCAGACCTCGTTGAGCTGCCCGGCCGAAATCACGCGTGTCACCGAGTCGGGCCGGCTAGCCAGCACTTTTTGGATCTGGTCACGGCTCATGCCCATCCGCGGCCCGCCTTCGGTCGCCTCTTTGGCAGGATCGGGGGGCAAGGCAGCCGCTTCGGCCCGCGTGAGCCATCGTCCGGCCGCACGCGTATAGCCCAGGCGTCGGAGCTGTTCGCTAATTTCCTTCATTTCGGGCGAGCGTTCGTAGGCTTCTATCAGAAGTTTGACCGCTCCCTCCTTGTCCTCCAAAAGGGTTTGATGCTCGCGAGCCGCTTGAATGAAGTCGTCGGGCCGTCCCTCCTTCCGCAGGCGTTCGTCTCCCGCCAGCACCCAGACCTGCTTGGCCTGCATCGCCTTCTCGGGTTGCCCCCGTTGCACGAAGCACTCGGCCAGTTTGAGGATGTCGCTGCGACTGAGCGTCGCGGCCGACGGCCAAACGCTCGTCGAGGGTCGTTTCTCGCAGCTTTTCAGCCTGGGCATGGAATTCGGGGGCTTCGCGATCGATGGCATCGGCATGTTGCAATCCGTCGAGGTTCTTCTGACGGGCCACCGCCTGCACGTAAGCGTAGCGAATTTCCGCATAGAGGATTCGATTGAGCTTGAGACGCGTCGCGGTCCCCGAGTCTCGATACAGCCCGCTCGGCTCCCGGTCGTAGCGGTCGGCAAGCGCGGGTTCCGGCGGATCAAGCGGGGTTAAACAGCCGCGCAGATTCTCGGCCATGCGGTCGCAAAGCTGAGACAGTTCGGCGGCCGAGGCATTCCGCTTCGTTCCCAGCCAACGATGCGAAAACGCGTCGTGAAGCAGGGCGATGCGATCAGAATCGGGCAGCCCGTATGTGCGAAACTTCTCGGAGAGTCGGACCTTTGCCTCCAGCGCGTCGTCGGAAAGCGATCTCAGCTCCCGCTGAATCCCCTCGGCGAAAAGTTGCCGTGCTTCGTTCTCCAGATCAACGTCGGAATAAAATGTTCCCCGCGCGAGGGCCCAATCACCCAACGCGTACCAGCCCGCCGCCGGTGCATCGCGAATCGCCGATTTTCGCGAGCGCAGCGTCTCCTCATCCGACGGCAGCTCGCGCAATCCGTCGACGCGAAACAAGGGCTTGCCCAACTGCATCACGAAACGCCCGTAGACCTCGATCGTCCGGCCGCGCAGATTCGCCGGGTCAATCGGAAAGGACTGTTCCTCGTCGTGCCAGACAAAGTTGAGATCGTCACATTTTACGAAACGCAGCAATTTGGGCGAAAAGTTCGAGTAACGGCCCTCCACCTTAATCGGCGCCCCCTTCGTGGCGAAGTCGGACCATTTCGAGCGCTGTTCGACGAGCTGCGGAATCGAAATCGTGTCCCCAGCGCGGGCCGCGGCTGAACCAAATAGAACCGTGAGGGCAACGATCGTCGCCGCGTTGCGAACACCCATTCGAGCGGTTCGGCTGACTCCCGTCGTCATGGTTTCAGCCCCAAAGCCGCCGCCTGACGGCTCAGCACGTGCCGTGGATCGTTCTCGTCGCCCGCCACATCCGGAATGCGGCCAAGCGCGTGATACGTGTCCACATTCCCCCACAGAAAGGCGGTTTCGTCTTTGAGGCGAATGATCCACATCGGATTTTTGCTGCCCTCTTTGGTCAGCGAGGCGAGCTGGCCGGCAAAGATCAGATGCTGGCCGCTTTTTCCCGTCATCGGCGCAAGACCAGACAACCGCACGTCAAAGACGACGGGCGCGGCATCGATCGGGTAAGGAAAACGCACGACCGGCTCGCCAAGTCCCTCCGGACCGCGTTCCTGAACGACGTCTCCTTCCACGACGATCCAAGCTCCGCGATAGAGTTCGTTGAACTTTTCGGTCCATTTCTCGGCCGCTTCTTTCTTTGCGTGGTGCGCCTGGTCGCAGAATCTCGAAGAGAGGGACGGGCGAAAGCTTCACCACCGCGCCGAGTTCTTTGGCCTTTTGCCGAATGGCCAGCGACTCCGCGTCTGCCCGCTTGAGCCGATCGACAGCCCAGGCGGCCTGGCGATACTCTTCCGCCGCTTTGGGTACGTCGCCCGCCCGAAGCGCAGCGGCTCCCGCCTCGATGTGTCCGGGAAGCGAGACTAGCGCCTGATCGGTCAGCCGCGACTGCCAAACGAAATACCCGGTTGCACAAACCACGCCACCGATCGCCAGCAGAATGAGCTGAAAGCGAGTGACAAGCGGTCGCCGCACCTCGACGTTGACCACGTCGACGGCTTTGGGCTTTTCGCTCTGGGTCTGGGCCGGCGGCGAACCCGACTGCGTGGCCGTTACCGGGGCTTTCTGAGCGGATGCTTGGGTACTTTGAGCACGCGGTGAGGGGGTCGGCGGCGCTTGAGCCGTCTTGGTTCGGGGGGCCGGTGCCTCCGGGGGGAAGGATCCGGCTTTTTCGGCGGCTCTTTGGGCTGCTCTTTCTTAGGTTTTGGCTTGGGATAGACGTCAGCAGGCAGCACGAAGAGCACGTTGCCGCAACGATGGCACGTGACCGACTGATACCCCGGTTTACGCACGCCGGTGATCTGGTGGCCACACGAGCATCCAACCTCGTACGGCGCGGGCGGCTCCGGGGGCTGACGCCGCTGCAAGAGCTGCGTTGTCTTGGCCAGCCAACTGACCATCGGAACTCCGTAAATGCTTGCCAGATCCGATTATTCAGCACCGCTTCGGTGCGGTCAACGGCGGCCCTCAGGCCGAGAAACAAAGCCGGTTACGGGACGGTCGATCGCTCCCGCACACAAGTGCAAACGAGAGTCATTTGGTCGTTCGCCCTAGCGTCCAATGACATGTCTGTAACAACCGCCGACGCATTCGGCCCCTGTCATGCAATGCAAGTTCTTGTCGCACCATGTGTTATCAAAAGCCTAACCTTCAAGCCACGGCCTGGCACCGGCGCAACTTCATCGCGTTTACAGCTTCGCGCCTAGAATTGCCGTCATCGAAATACACAACGGCGAATTGACGGCGAATTGACGGAGATTTGGACGATGGAACAGTCAAACATCTTCTTATCACGATTGGCAGCCACCGACGAAAACTCAAGTGGCGGAGATCAACAAAAGCCGGTCTCGCGCCGGTGATCGGGAGGCGACCGGACCGCGACCGGCCGACGTCGAACTGCTCGATGCGTATTCGCAAGCGGTCATGAATGTCGCCCGGACGGTTGGACCGGCGGTGATCACCGTCGCGGCCCGGGGTGACTCTTCGGGCCGAGGCGTTTCGGGCGGCATGGGCTCCGGTTTCCTGTTGACGCCTGACGGGTACGCGCTCACGAACAGCCATGTGGTGCACGGGCGACGATCCTTCACCGCGACCACGGAAGACGGAGATCAGATTGGGGCCGAACTCGTCGGCGATGATCCGGCGACCGATTTGGCCCTGCTACGGCTCGTCGCCCGCGATCTGCCGTATGCGACTCTTGGCGATTCCGAGGCGCTGTGCGTCGGACAGTTGGTGATCGCGATGGGCAATCCGCTCGGATTTCGCTCGACCGTTTCCACGGGTGTCGTAAGCGCGGTGGGTCGCGCCATGCGGAGCGAAGACGGCCGGTTGATCGAAAACATCGTACAACACACGGCGCCGCTCAATCCTGGCAACTCCGGCGGGCCGCTCGTCGATTCGCGCGGCCGCGTGGTCGGCATCAATACGGCCGTGATCGCCCTCGCGCAAGGCATCGGATTCTCGATTCCCTCGAATACGGCGGCCTGGATCGTGGGAGAGCTCGTCTCTCACGGTAAAGTTCGGCGGCCGTCATTGGGCATCAGCGTAACCGTAACCCGTCTGCCGCGCCGGCTCGTCCGCGAGCTGGACTTGTTGGCCGATACGGCGGTCGAAGTCATGGAAATCGTTCCGCAGGGACCGGCTGCCGCGGCGGGAATCCGCCCGCACGACGTGATTGTCGCCGCCAACGACCGCATTATCGGCTCGGTGGACGATTTGCATCGTTTGCTTTCCGGGCGGGCAGCCAACGGCGCACCTCAGGCGTCTCCGGATGCCGCTCAGGGAGAGCTTGAATTGTCGGTCATCCGTGACGAACGCATCACCAAAATTCACGTAACGCCTCGATTGGCGGGCCAATGATCTTGACCGGCAAATCGCCGGTGCATGATGCTTGACCATGCATACCAGGAAGGCTGATTCTATGCAGAACCGGATTGAGGGCGGGCTGATGCGAGAGGAAAACCTGCCGATTCATCATCTTCCCTGGCAAGAGCGGCTGACGGCCGTCATGGAGATGATGCGCGAAATGAGTTCGCAGACCGATCCGCAGCAGATGGTACAGCAATACGGCGCCCGCATGCGGCGGTTTCGGCACGTCGACCGGTCGATTTCGCTGAGCCGCCGCGACTTGGCCGCGCCGCAGGTCCGCATCACGCGTTACAGCGGGTGGAATAGCGAAGTCAATCCGTGGAAACAACAGGACAAGCTACCGGTCATCGAGGGCGGCATTCTGAGCGAACTGATCTACGGCGACGAGCCGCGGGTGATCGACAATTTCGAGGTCGATCCGAGCGATCCGGCGGTCGACTTCCTGAGCGGGCACCGCTCGCTCGTGGCAATTCCGCTGTTGGACCAGGGCGTGGCGATGAACATGGTCGTCCACCTGCGCCGCGAGCCGGGATCGTTCGATCCGGAGATGTTGCCCGAGCATGTGTGGACGGCCAATCTGTTCGGCCGTGCCACCAACAGCCTGGTTCTGGCCGGCACCGTGAAATCGGCCTACGAGGAGATCGACCGCGAGCTGAAGGCCGTGGCGGCGATTCAGCGGTCACTCTTGCCGTCGAAGCTGCCGGAAATCCCCTCGCTGAAACTGGCCGCCCATTACGAGACGGCCCGCAGGGCAGGGGGAGATTACTACGATTTCATTCCGCTGCCGGGAGGCCTGTTGGGCATTCTGATCGCCGACGTGAGCGGACACGGCACGCCGGCCGCCGTGATGATGGCCGTGATGCATAGCATCGTGCACAACTATCCGGGCGAGCCGCTCCCGCCGAGCCGTCTGCTGGCGTTTCTCAATCAGAAACTCGTGCAGCATTACGTCGGCGAGAACGGGACTTTCGTGACCGCCTTTTACGGCATCTTCGACCCGTCAACTCGAATGCTGACGTACTCGTGCGCCGGCCACAACCCGCCCCTCATGCGGCGCTGCAGCCAGCAAGAAGTCACGCGCCTCGACGGTGCGCAACAAATGCCGCTCGGCGTCATGGAGGAGACCACCTTTCCCAACCACTCCGAGCAACTCCGCCCGGGCGACCAGATCATCTTCTACACCGACGGAATCACCGAGGCGACCAACGCCAACGGTGAAATGTTCGGCACCCAGCGGCTGGATGACGTGCTCTCAGAGTGTTCGTCTGAACCCGGCGAGATCATCGAATCGGTGCGGCATCAGCTCAATTCGCATACGGGAGGAGCGGCGCCCCGCGATGACCAAACGCTGGTTGTGGCTCGCGTGACTTGATGCGTGATCTGTCCGCGCCGGAGGGTTCGGACCCTCAAATTAGACCTTGGGCGGTTGCGAAGGGCTCGGCTCTGTCTGAGGTGGGTCAAACGGCTGACGCTCAAATTTTTCTCTTTGGTATTGTTTGCCAGGATGCAGCGAAAACGGTGAGCGATTCTCTTCGATCATTTGCAATGCCGCCCTTGCTGCCCGGGCCGCTCGACTCTGCGGATGTTTTTCGACGACCTCGCGGAGCGCTTTTGCACTTTCCTCGATCTTTGACCAGGCGTTGAGTTCTTCGACGTCTTGGTCCAGTTTGTTGACCCCTTGTTGCAGCTGCTCTTCGGACATCAGGCGGGCCTTCTTACTCGCCAGATCGACGAACCGCTGTTGGAGCGGCGTAAGCGGCGACGGTCTATCTACGGCAGGACCGGAAACCGCGATGGGCAAAGCGGACGCACTTGGACCCGCCGGCACTGCAATGCCATCAGGAAAGGTCTTCTGTGGAACGACGGGGCCAGACTGAGCCGCTAGAAACGTCCACCCGGACGCTATGACTACGACAATCATCGCAACAAACGCCGCGCGCTTCATAAAATGCCTCCTTGAGATTAAGGAACCGCGCCGAATTTTAGAGTCTTTGCCGTCGACGCTGCCAGGCGGCATCCCGACGATTCAATTCTCAGTCATTTGATTTCCAGGACATTTTTCGATTCGACGTGCTGCATCAGATCGGCTTCGGCCCACCAGGTTGGTTTCATTTGCCGCTTGGAATAGAGCTTTTCGCCCTGGTCCATGTAATGCGGCGATTTGGGATCGGCGCTCGCGCCCCACGGCGTGCAGGTGAACGAGCGGACGCCGTCCTTGTAGAAGAGCATCAGGATCGTGGCCATCGAACCGTTGTTGGCGATGAAGTGGCCGGGGTGCTCGGTGTCGTCTTTGCATCGCACGTCGAACAGGGTTTCCGAGAAGTTCGCCTCTTTATCGCCCGAATCGTAGTCCGCACCGCCGACGGGGAAGTAGATGCCGCCGCGACCCACTTTGTGCAGTTCGCCCCACGCCACGTCCCATTTGCCGTACCGCTTCTGCATGTCGGCAATCGTCTCGGCGAGCAGGTCGAGCAGCTTGGCGTTCGTCGCCGCGTCGAGCCGCTGTTTCTTGCCCAGCGGAGCCAGGTTGAGCTTGCCGCCCGCCTTGAGTCGCCAAAACTTGTAAACGGAGGTCGCGGTCGATTCCGGCAGGTATTGCCCGTCCCAATCGAGAATCGCCTGGACGGCCGCCGCGAAGTCGGCGTTCTTCATGTGTTCGGCGCCGCTCGACTTGATCGCATCGCGGAGGGTCTGTTTCCACGTGTCGGCCAGGATGTCGTGCACGTCCATGCAAATGGCTTTGGCCTTCTCTTCGGTGACGTGATGATCGGGATCAAGCAGTTGAATGGCCCGTTTGCTGCGCGGATTATTGTTGTCCCACGAGACGTTGTAGATGTAGGTCGGATACTTGTCGGGCGTCAGCGTCGAGCCGACCATCATGTTCGCGGGGCTGATGTTGCAGTTTTCCATATAGCCCTGCGGCGGATTGAAGATGTGCACCAGGTCGTCGATCGGATGGATGCCCTTCCAGGCCGTCGCCGACGAAGTGCCGGGGACAGGCGCGCTCCAGTCGTAACCGGCGGGACGGATCGGAGTCGCCCCGTTCCGAACGTAGGCGATGGAACCGCTGTCGTCGGCGAACATCACGTTCTGCTCGTTGTACTGGTTCATGCCAAGCGCCTTGTAAACGCCGTGCACGTCCGTCGCCATCGCCATTTGAAAGAACTCGTCCTGCAGTCCCATGGCATCGAGATAGGGCGACGCGCCGACAAAAGCTTCGCCCGTCTTCTTGTCGGGCTCGGAGAGGAGCGGTCCCAGATGCGTATAGACGGCCGGCCGCACGAAGGGCGCCGAGCCTTTGATATCCACGGTGATGAACTTCATTTTGGCCTTGCGCCACTTGCCGTCGTATTCGTACTGCGGCGGGAAGCCCATTTTGAATTTCATCGTGTAGACGTCGGAGGTATCGGGCCCACCCGTCGTGCAGCGCCCAGCCGACGTGCTGGTTGTGGCCGATTCCCAGAATGGGCGAGCCGGCGAGGAAAAAGCCGTTCATGTGCAGATCGCCGGCATGCACGCGGGCCTCGTACATCACGGCCAGCCCCTCCCAGGTCAGGTGCGGGTCCGACAACAGGATCGAAACCCCATCGGCCGACCGGGACGGGGCGACGCTCCATTCGTTGGAGCGCATGGGCAAATTCTTGTTGGACCGTGCCTTTTCGCGGCCATGCTTGAGATCGTCCATGATGGTGCCCAACGGCCAGCGCAGGATCATGGCCCGGCCGACGGTGAGCACGTACCACGGCTCGATCTTGAGGGCGTATTTCGAGGTCTTTTCCGGATGTTCGTCGATATACCGCTGCACGCCCGCCGCGAAATTCGCCGTAATGTCCTTGATGGTTTTGGGCGCCTTGTTGTCGTAATAGTCCTTAGCGAGTTCCTCGTTGCGGCAGACCCGCATGATGTAGTCCTGTTCGATCCCCTCCTTGCTCCGGCCGTTGATTTCAGAGAGGCGGCCCAACCCAGTTCGCAGTGCGATATAAATGTCTTCGAGCCGATCCTGCGCCTGGGCGTAACCAAGACCGTAGGCACCCTCCGCCGGAGTTTTGGCATAGATATGAGGCACGCCCCAAGTGTCGCGGTAAATTGTCACCGTCCCTTTCACGGCCGCTCCCTCACCGAACGTCGCCGCGGAAGCGACACTTGCCAGAACAACGAGACAGCCGGAAACTCGAAATAAATCCATCGCGGGACGACTCCAAGAATTGTGCGCCAAGCGGCAAAAACGGTGACGATTCAGCATAACGACTTCGTTACAGAAATGCAGATGGCCACGACACCGACCCACGAAGATCCGCTCAAAATGCCGGTCCAATTCGTTCGCGGCGTCGGACCGGAGCGGAGCCGGCTGCTGGCCAACCTCGGCCTGGTCATTGTTGAGGATCTGCTCTGGAACATGCCCCGCGACGTCCTCGACCTGACCAACGTCACCCCCGCCCAGCGCCTGCAGACGGGCGCGCTGCAGACCGTCCGCGGCCAGGTCGTCGATCTCGACGGCCGCACGACCGGAACCGGTCGCACTCTCGTCGCCGTGCTGCTCGACAGCGATGGCCTGTACGTCCGGGGCCTGTGGTTCAACCAGCCCTGGATGATCCACAAGTTTCGCGGCGGCGAATGGGTGCTGTTTTCCGGCAAACCGAAACGCAGCCAGGGACGTTGGGAGTACAGCAGTCCGCGCGTGCAATGGATCGGCGACGCGGACGCCGCGACGACGGCCAGCGGCGGCCTGATCCCCCGCTACAGTCTCACCGAAGGTCTGTCGATGGACCAGATGGGCCGCATCATTCGCACTGCCGTCGAGGCGTACGCCGACTTGATTCCCGATCCGCTGCCGGCCCGCTTGCGCGAGCGGCTCGAGTTGCCCGTGCTCAAAGAGGCGATACGCGGTCTGCATCTTCCCAAATCGATCGAAGAATACGAAAAAAGCCGCCGCCGGCTGATCTACGACGACCTGTTCGAGTTTCAACTCGGCCTCGCCTTAAGGCGCCGCAGTTGGAAAACGCGCGGGGCCGCACCCGTTCTGCCGACAACGGCCAAGATCGACTCGCGAATCCGTCGGCTGTTTCCCTTCGCCTTCACTGAAGGCCAAACAAAAGCCGTTCGTGAAATCAGCGAAGACCTGGCCTCGGGCCACGCCATGCACCGCCTGTTGCAAGCCGACGTCGGTGCGGGAAAGACGGCCGTCGCCGTGTACTCGATTCTGGTGACCGTCGCGGCCGGCTATCAGGCGGTCATCATGACCCCGACCGAAGTCCTGGCCAACCAGCATTGGGCCACGATCGACGCGGCCCTGGCCCACAGCCGCGTTCACAGGCTGCTGTTGACCGGCGGCCTCGCGGCGCGTGAACGAAAGCAGGCGCTTGCCGGGATCGCCGACGGAACGGCGCAGCTCGTCGTGGGCACGCAGGCCGTCATTCAGAAGGACGTCAACTTCGCCAAACTGGGCCTCGTCGTGATCGACGAGCAGCACAAGTTCGGCGTCCTGCAGCGGGCCATGTTTTCCAAGGGCGACCTCTCACCCCATGTGCTGGTAATGACGGCGACTCCCATTCCGCGGAGCCTGTGCCTGACGCAGTTCGGCGATCTCGACCTGACGACAGTTTCCGATATGCCCCCCGGCCGACAGCGGGTCGTCACCAGCCGCGTGACGAATGCCGACATGCGGCAACGTGCCTGGGACTTCGTGAAGCAGCAACTCAAAAAGGGCAGGCAGGCGTTCGTGGTTTGTCCCCGCATCGAGGCGACCGACGCTGACCTCTCCAAAGGTCCCGCGGCCAGCGCCGAAGAAGTCTTCAAACTCCTGAGTGCCGGCGAGCTGCGCGACTTTAAGCTTGGCCTCGTGCACGGCCAGGTCGAATCCGAGCGCAAGTCGGCCGTGATGGAGTCGTTTCGCCAGGGCCGCATCGACGTGTTGGTGTCGACAACGGTGGTCGAAGTCGGCGTCGACGTGCCCAACGCCACATTGATGATCATCGACGAAGCGCACCGCTTTGGCCTCTCGCAGCTACACCAATTGCGGGGCCGCGTCAGCCGCGGCAAGTTCCAAGGCTACTGTTTCTTGTTTTCCGACTCCGATTCGCCCGAGGCGTTACGTCGGCTGACCGCTCTCGAAACGATGTCCGACGGCTTTCAAATCGCCGAAGCCGACTTCGAAATCCGCGGCCCGGGCGACGTTCTAGGAACTCGCCAACACGGCGACCTTCCGCTCCGCGTCGCCGACCTCGTCCGCGACGCGGCCATTCTCAAGGAGGCACGGATGTGCGCATTCGACCTGGTAAAAACCGCGGAATTCGACCGCCCGGAGTTCGCCATGCTCAAGGTGAAAGTCTTGGAACGCTTCGGAGCGGCTCTCGATCTGCCGAAGACGGGATAGCAGGTCCTGCTTGCCGGGCTCGGGAAGCGAGACCTACTTCAATTTGGTGGGCGACAACGGTTCGCCGAGATAAAGCGTATGCCCTTGATCGTCATGGATGACGACTTCTCTCGTATTCCAAGGCGTCTCGTGGACGCCTTTGACCACCTCCACGCCGTTTGCCTTGAGCCGGGCGGCGAACTCGGCGACGCCTTCGGTCTCGAGGTACAGGTGGAAGTGTTCGCGTGCCTCGACATACGGGATGGAAGGGTCTTTCTCATCAACAAGCTTCAAGTGAAAGATTTGCCCCCCGGCTCGGATGCCTGCATAAAAATCCTGGTACTGAAACTCGACCGAGCATCCCAGCTTCTCGGTGTAGAAACGGATCGACGCAGCCAAGTCCGTCGTCCGCAACTGCGGTATGATGCCTGTAATCCCCATGTGTTCCCCGGTGCGTTTGGTGTCGAGAGTCGGCGTCACGGTGCAGAGCATTTTCGTGCCGAGGCCTATCTCGGTCGACCGAAAAACAACACATAGCCGTCCGAGTCGGTGATCTCGAAACCGCGCAAGCCGTCGTGTGTATCCTCAAGCGGCGCACTGAAGGTCGCGCCGTGATCGACAAAGTCGGCGGCAAGCGCATCCGGGTCTGGTGCGTAGACGAAGGCGTCCCACCTCATGAAGGGATGACGCTGGGAATTTGGCAGCGGCGTCACATCCCGATCGGACTTCACCAGGAGCTGCACTCCATCGCGGACGATGATGGCGAAAAAAGGATCCCGCTCCGGCTCCCGAAGAGTCGTCTCAAATCCAAGCTTGTCGCGGTAGAAAGCGATGGTCCGATCGACGTCGCTGACGATAAGGCACGGTGAAATCGCCGTCGTCGCTGGTCGTGTCATAAACGTCCTCTCTTCGTGCCGCGCTTCGGTCCGCGATTCGCTCGGCCCTCTTTCGCACACAACAGAAACTACGTGATCAAATTCTCGCACCGCAGCCTGAGCGCCACAATTGAAATCTGCTAGCCTCACAAGGGCGTAGCCCTTGACCCGGTGCCTCCGGCAGGGACTGTATTTGCTGGCACGCGCTGCGTAAGTTGGCCGTTTGTCCCTCATGCCGGTAGAGCCGGCCGGAAAAAGCAGGGGAAAAATGGTTTCCATGGGATCGGCGCCCGGGGCGGACGCTTCGGCGCGGCAAGTTGACGAGGGTGCACGCCGGCCGCGGCGGTCGTCGGGCACCTGGTTCTTTCTCGGGCTGCTGGCCCTGGGCGCGGCCGCCTGCTTAGCACTGATTGCGTACCGCGCGTCAGTCCCACGCAATGCCGATGAATACGGCTTAGTGCCGACCGGCGACGTCGCGGCGGACGCGAAGGCCTTCCTGGCGGCGGCACGTTCTCAATCGCTACCGCCCGAAAAGCTCGCCGAGAGCCGTGCGGCGATCGGGCAGGCGAGCCCGCTAGTCGGAAAAATGGCGCCCGATTTCGAGTTGAGCGACACCGAGGGACACCGGGTCGCGCTGCGGGACTTGCGGCGCTCCGGCCCGGTCATCGTCGTCTTTTACTACGGATATTACTGCAGCCACTGCGTGGCCCAACTCTTCGCGCTCGAGGACGATCTGCCGAAGTTCGCCGCGCATGGCGTGCACATCGTCGCTCTCAGTGCCGATCCCCCCGAGACGACGGCCGCCCGTTTCAAGCAGTACGGCCACTTTCACTACCCGGTCCTCTCCGATCATGACAACAAGGTCGCGGAGCAATATGGCGTCTACACGCCGGCAGTCGGCGACCACGATGAGGATTTGAAGCACGCGACGATCATTGTCGACAAGACCGGACACATCGTCTGGGGCTACACGGGGCCTCAGCCTTTCATCGACAACGGATTGCTGCTGAAGCTGATCGCGAGCAACCCTAAGCCTGCTCGCGAATAGACACACGGCCACGAGCCGCGGGGTGATCCCTAAGGGACGCTAAAGCGGCTTGCCGAGGCGCGACCTCTTCTCCGCGAGGAATGTCAGGTGATAGTCGACATGCTCGATGTAGTCTTTCACCAAGCCGCCGACCGTCAGCACGCCGCGGCGGTTGTGGATGCCGCGGCGCTCAAACGCCTCGTCCGGCAGGGCGCGTAACACGCGGGCAAATTGCCTCCGCCCCACCTCGAACAAGGTGAGCGCGTCCTCCAGCGACTGCTCGTGCGTCGCCAACTGCCGCACGTAGGCTGTTTCGTCGGCGTAGAGCAGCGGCGGTTCGTCCTCGGTGAGCATCCGTTTCATGCGGTCGATAGCGATGCAATCGCTGTCGGTCAGGTGAATGACCAGTTCCAGAACGGACCAGTCGCCAGGCCCCGGCCGCGCCGTCAACTCCTCCCGGCTCAGCCCGGCGACCGCTTGGCGAAGCCGGCCAGAACACGCCACATAATCTTCGATCAACTGCCTGTCCATCCGCCCCCTCGCATTTGATAAGTCGAAAGAGGTGCCCGCGCCCGAACGGGCGCATTGGCTGGCAACAACACACCGATGCGACCACCGGCGCGATGACACAGTTTTACGACGAAAGGTTCACATGGGGGTCTGGGCGATCAGTGAGTCGCACTGCGGGACTTGGGGCGCGCCGTCCCGGACCGAGCCCTCCGCGCTCGGCCCTCGACCTGTCGCAATCGCTGCCGAAATAAAGACCACCCACCTTGCCAATACCGGACCTGTCCCGTTTTCTGTGTGCGCCGGACCTGTCCCGTTTTCTGTGTTCAGGCTTGCTAAAGTGCAGGCCTTCAGGCCGGCCCAGCGGTCTCGCGGAGCAGTTTTTTCAACTTCGCAGCGGCTGCCTGATTCAACCCGCCAGGATCGAGGAAGCGGTCGAGCTCTCGTTCCGCCACCTTAAGGTTCCCGGTCTTTGCGTTCAGGAACGCGAACGCAAGAAGAGCCTGCGGATACATCCCGTACGGAAGCCAGTTTGAGTTGCGTTTGCGAATCTCGCGGATGAGCTGCAACATGCCCTGGTAAGTGGAGCCTTGCTTCCAATCCTTTTTCGCTGCGGCGACGGCCTTGGATAGCAGGGTTGGAAATTCTTCGCGGAACTGTTCCGACCTGGGACACCAGATTGTCGGCAACTTTTTCGGATTGATGGTGACATCGAGCCTGGCCGACTTGTCGGACCGATGCCAGCGGATGCTGTCCCCGGAAAGGTGGGGCACAAAATCCAGAGAGAAGCCCCAGCGCAAGGAGATGTCGCCCGTTTTGCCCACACCAAGTTCGAACAAACGCCGAACCGGGGGCTTCGAGCCGTCAATCCAACGGCGAGGCGTGATTTCGGCCAACCCTAAGGGTCCCAGCGATTCACGGAACATCGGAGCGGCAATGGCATCACGTTGGGAAGCCGTCATAAAGTCGATCTGCATCTGAACCCTCACGTTTAACGTCGGCGACCACTCCCGAGACGACAAAGGGAGTGCGAAAGTTGAGAGGCGGGACACGCGCATTTTGAAAATGCGTCTGTCCGAGTTTTTTTTCATTGTGACTGCGCCGCGGCATGGTACAACGGCCCTAAGCGGAATATGGCGACGCAGTCAGCGCGACGACCGACCCGTAGAACAGGGCCTCGCCCAAAAGGCGGAGCGGAGTTGACAACCGATGTTTAGCTTGAGAAAGACTCTGGCGAACTTGGCCGATTTTCCGCCCGATGGATACAACCATCTACCGACCGGCTTCGACCCCGCCAAGGGGATCCGGTCGCTGTTCCCTCCTCACAAGAGCTGCGGCATCTCGGCGCTGAAAAACTACGTATTCTCCTTCACAGGTTCCGCACAGACGCCGGATGGCAACAGCACAGCGATGATCGTCATCGCTGACGGCGCCGGCCGTTGGGGCATCGGCGCGGTCGGGTCCCTGGACCCGCTTGCGATCAGTTGGGGCGGCGGATTCGTCTTCTACTATTCGAACGACGGCGCCGGCCACGGTTACATTATCAACAACGCCAATGTAAACGCGGGCGTCGTCAATGGATTCAACGAGCCTTGGATTCTGCAGAACTGGCCGCAGGCCTTTCCAGGGGGCGTCTTCCCCTGGATGTGGGTCGAGGACTCGTCGTTCGTCTCCGCGTTTTCCCACGGGTCACCCGCGCCGGTCAACGAGGCGGCGACAGCCGCCAACAGCAGCTTCACGACACTGACGTCGTTTACGGCGACGAATAGCGTGCAGCTTCCGCCGTCGACGGACAACGCTCCGGGCCAGGACGGTCCGCGAGATCCGTTCCAGCCGCGTGCGTTCGCTCCGGTTTTTCCTCAATCGGGGCAGTGACCGGGCGACCACGGCGTCACCCGCGGAGCGCGCATTCACAGCAGCGTCACGAGAACGGGGATCAACCCGCGGCCGTTCGGCTGGCGCGCAAGGCCTTGCCGACGACCGCGCCGAAGGCGCGGGAGGTGTCGCTCGCTTTCATGGCATGGCCAGGTGTCGGCGAGGAGGTCAGGACGTCGCCCGCCTCAATGGCTGCGAAACCCGCGTCGACCTTGCAGAAAACCTTGCCGATCAGGGCGACGCGCGCCGGGGCGCGGTCCGACACGCACTCGCCCAGGACGACTCCAGGTCGGTATTCACCAGCCCCCGAGATGATGCCCGCGACGCGTTTGTCATAGGGGCGCCGCATTCCCTGACCAATCCGTCGTCGTCGATCACGACCACAGAGCCAGGGTCGAGCTGCTGGTCAAGCGCGCTCTCGAAATGCTCGGCGCAATCCATGCCGCCCGAGAGGATGACATCGCCGGACACGGTGATCGACTCGACCGAGGTGATGTTCCCAGTGATTCCCACGTTGCCTGCGACCTTGACGTCCCCCTGGAGCGAAGCCGACCCCTGCGTCCCAGATGCGAAAAGTCCGTAATTCTTCGCGCTAACGGCCAGCACGCCGAACCCGCCCGTGCCGTAGCCGAACACACCTGGCCCGTTCTTACCGGTGTGGAGGCCGTAAACACCGCTATACAGGGACAGTTTCGACGGGTCGGAATCGCCATCCCCGCTCGACGTTCCATACACGCCATGCACAACCTTGCTTGTGCCGCTGACGCCCGCGCCGACATCGCCGGTTCTTGCCGACGACGTCAGGTTCTCGCCATACACGCCGTAATGAGCGGGGTCGGAGGTCTGCCCATGGACGCCGTCGAGGCCAATGCCTAGGACGCCGTCGCTGGGCGGCTGCGGGATCCCGACGGGGATCGGCCTCTCGGGTGGAATAAATCCAATACTCGTGCCGATCACTCCTGGCGCAGTGTTCGACGTGCCTGTGACTCCCGCCGCGTCGCCATCCGTTCCGTTGAGCTGATTCGTCGGTAGTGCGTTGCCTGAAGTTGGAGGGCCCATGTTTCCCATCCCCACGGTTTGGAAGAAGAAAGAATCTTCGCGATTGTTCCTTGAGGCCGCCGTCGAGAGGCCCCTCCGAAACAATCAACGATTACGTCATGAACGGATTCCGACTAATTACAACAGTCGTTTCCGCATTTATCACAGTCGTTACACACGTCGTTACCACAACTATTGCAATCATTGCAACCGTCGTTGCAACAGTTCTCACAGTCGTTACAACCACCCTCCTCACAACACATTTTGTGCGTGGTCGTCTTGCACACGGCATCGCAACACGAAATGCAACACATCCCGCAACACGAATTGGGCTCGACAATCGCCAGGGTGACGGAACGCCTATCTCCAAAAAATGGTGGAACGGCGTAAAGATCGACAGCCCGCCTCGCAATGGCACCGAGTTGGCGCAGCCGAGTTGAGAATGTCCGATCGACGCTCGACCGGCACATCGAACCGGGGCGCGCGCGGATTGCCAACAGTCGGGCACGCAGTGATGAAGCGACTTCTGCGCTGACGGACGCTGGGCCAAAATGTCCTTCACAAACTGACTGCAAGTTTTCGAGGTGTTGCACCGCGGCGGTATACGCCTGTCGTTCGCCCACAGCATCAAGGACAACGTTAAAGTCCCCGCGCAGTTGGTCGGTGCGCCAATCCCGGCGCAATCGGCGGCGAGCAGGGCGGCACCAAGATGGTAGCCCAGCTGCCAAAAACAGTCGTACCGAGCGAGCGTATTGTCGACGATTAAAGCGAGGCCGCCGAAAAGCAAGGCGAAACCACGAGCAGTTGGCTCCGCGAACTGGTCCAGTGACAAGGACGATTGATTGTGTGACTCCATTCGGTGGTGCAAATCAATTTGCTCATTTAATGATCGCAACAGCGACGGGACAGCTGAGTTGAAATAGCGCTTGGTTTGCAGGAATGGACGACGAAAAGCCGCAGACAGCAATTGGGCACGAAGCCTCGCCAGCTTGTTGTGATCACGAAGATCATCGCGCATTTTGACCGACATGAGTAAGGCGGCAGCATGGCTGCAATATTCCGCAACGCGCGCGTCAGGCGCGCCGACGCGATCCGTGATACGACGCAGGCGGCAGCACGTTTGAGAACGCACGCACGTTCGATCAAATAAATTCGCGTCGAACGCACAGCTATACAAAAAGACGGCCTCGTAACTGTGGAACACCGCCGCGAGGTCGCCGTGGATGGCTCGGTGGTGTTGGCACGCTCTCGAATAGAGGGCGCGGTATGCGCGGCTTGGATGAACTGGTTGCCCAAAGCCAAACATAACGAGATCCCGTGTCGCCAAGTCATGGGAAGCGACTTACGCTCTCCGCATGCCGGCCACAAAGGCGGCCCATGGCATATTATGAGCTGGCGATTGTTCACGTTTGCGGGCGAGGCGTCAAGCGAGCGCTTCAGGAGCGCGGCGCGCGGACCGAGCTTAGAAAGATTAAGAAGAGGGGCTGTAGAATCCGTCCCTTTCAGGGCTTTCACCACCACGGCTATTCTGGAACCCAACTTCGTCCGTCTAACAATCATTGATGCGCAAGAGTCGTGTTATGACAGTTCGCGTGTTCTACAGTCCGGCCTACTGCGGTTCCTTGCACGCGTTCGACACGACTCGCAAAGCCGGCTGGATTGTCGACTCGCTCTCATTGCGCCCGATTCCGGGCATCGAATTGAAGGAGCCGCGAGCGCTGACGGAAGCCGAGGTCGCGGAGGTCCACGATCCGGACTACGTGCAGTCGGTGCGGCACGGCATTCCCCGCGAACTCGCTCAGTCGCAGGGTTTCAATTGGGATCCGGAACTCTGGCCGATGGTCCTGTCCTCGAACGGCGGCGCGGTTGAAGCCGCTCTGGAAGCGATGGAGACGGGCTGCTCAGGATCGCTTTCCAGCGGCTTGCATCATGCCCGGCGGGAGTCGGGTGCGGGCTTTTGTACGTTCAACGGATTGGTCATCGCGGCGAGGCAGGCATTGGCGCGCGGCGCCAAATCGATCCTGATACTCGACCTGGATGCACACTGCGGGGGCGGCACGAGCCGTCTCATCAAGGATGAGCCGCGCATCTGGCAAACCGACGTCGCCGTCGATCGCTTCGATCGGTACCGGGCTTATTCGCGTAACACGCTCGATCTCGTCGGCCATGCCGGCAATTACCTGCCGATCGTTTGTCATCGCCTCGAGCAACTTGACCGCGATGCGCCGCGGTTCGATCTGTGCCTTTACAACGCCGGCATGGATCCCTTCGAGGGTTCCGCGACCGGCGGACTGGCCGGAATGAGCGAACAAATTCTCGCCGAACGCGAACGCTTGGTCTTCGAATGGTGTGCCCTGCGCAAAATTCCAATCGCCTTCGTACTCGCCGGGGGATATGTGGGCCCGTCCCTGGACCAATCTGCGCTGGTCAATCTACATCGCCTCACTCTTTTGGCCGCAGTACCGTAGGGCATTGCTTCGCATGCCGCTTTCAATTGGCGTCGGCCTGCAAGCGCGGTTCGGAATCAGCAGGCAGAGCCTGCCCTGCGCGACCATAATTCCCCCCGACCGAACTACTTCCGTCGCCCGTGTGCCGGTGTCTCATGTGAAGTTATTCCGTGGCCCATCACGAAGTCGCGGATGAGTTCCAGTCGGAATTTCCGCAGGCTTGGACCGGGTAGGGCCCCGTCGGAGCAGACCAGTCGGCCTTCGGGGTCGATCAGAATGAAGCCGGGATAACCGGTGATCCCGCATTTGGCATAGGCGGCGAGAGTTCGGCCGTCTTCCCGATCGATGGCGATCGGCACGCGCATCTTTTCTTTGCGGACGAATTCGCGAACCGCGTCGGGAAGCACCGAATTGTCGTGCACGCCAATCACGGTGAATCCGTACGGTGCATACAGGTCGTAGGCCAGTTGCACCTCGGGGTACGTCCCGCGGCAGGGGCCGCACCACGTCGTCCAGAAGTCGAGCAGCACCCATTTGCCGCGAAAGTCGCGCAGCGATTTTGTTCCGGGCGGAACGTTGAGCCACTCACGGCAGTCGAGTTCCGGCGCGGGTTGGCGGCGCAGTTCTTCCTTGGCTTTGGCGCGGTCCACCGTGGCGGAGAGGTCGTGTTTCTCAAACGGCGTCATTTCGCCGTTGATGTCGACCAGCAGGCTGTCGTAACGGCCGGGGGCCAAGATGAGCACCATATTCCGCAGAGCGCTCGGCTGGTCGAGATGAATTTCCATCCGTGACGAGAGCGGCTCGTAGGCGTCAAAGGCGACCAGCTCCTGGACACTCAGCTGTTTGCCCGTGTCGTCGTCGACGGGAATAAATGGCATGTGGATCTCGAAGCGCCCGTCGTCGTCGGTGACGACGGGGTCGATCCACCACACTTCGCCGCCGCGAATCCGGACGATCGTCTTGCCCGCGGGCGAGCCGTCAGGCCGCAGCACGCGACCGGCAATCCAGGGGGTCGGAATCACGTGGAGATCGGGAAACCGGTCCGGACCGTTCGTGGCGACCGTGACGTCGAGCGCGTCGGGATGGCTTGTGTAATTGTCTCCCGAGCACAGCAGGCGCACAGGACCGAGCGGAACGCGGGCCGTGTATTGGCCGCTCCGGTCCGTTTGGACTGCGGCAATAAAAATCCAGTCGTAGCCGGGGCGGCCCGGTCCTGCGCTGGAAGCCCAAGTTGGGAGCCAAGAGCCTCACGATGCGGTCCGCGAGCGGCCGGCCGTTCTTCTCGTCGATGACGCGCCCGCTCCGCGAGACAGTCGGATGCAGTTGGAGCGTGAGATGGTCGTTCTTTCCCGGGGCAATCTCGAAGTAACTCGCATTGATCCGCGAATACTTGGGACTGAAGAAATACTTTTCGTGTGCCACGCGAAAGAGGGTGTAGTCGCCGGCTTCGACATGGAAGCGGGCCTGTCCCTCGTTGTCGACGGCAAGAGGCCACGACACGAGCGACGAGGGATGATCGAAGGGCGCATGCATCAAGAACAACTCCAGTGTTCCGACGCCCGCGGCCCGTTCGCGCGGGACCACCTGCAGTGAGACCGCAACGCCCGGCAGCAACACCGCTTCGCAGACGGTCTTCTCGCCGACCCGCAAATCCGACACGCGCGCGGGGGCGAAGTCGTGGTGATCGATGCCGAACGTGACGAGACAGCCCAACGGCACGGAGGGCAGCGTGAGCCGGCCGGCCGCGTCGCTCTGCGGTAGCTTCACCGAAAAGCCGCGACGGCGATCGGGATCGTAGAGAGTGTCGTTGATCCAGAACGTCGGATTGGGCCCGGTCACCCCGAGCGAGCCGACGCGCGCTCCGGCAATCGGCCGCCCCTCGCGGTCGCGGACCGTCACCGGCACAGGGACCGCCTTGGCGAGCTTGATGTCGGCGTCGAGTTTTTGTCCCTCCTCGAGCGTGGCATCGATCCAACCGGTGGCCAGTCCGGGCGAATCGGCCGAGACGGCGAATTGGCCGGCCGGCAGCTCTTCAAACGCGTACCGGCCTTCGACGGACGATTTGGCGACCCTCCAGGCGTCATCCCAATGGTGGGCGACACGGTCATGGTGATGGAGGTGAATGCTGGCGCTGGGTAACGGCTTTCCGCCGACATCCAGAATTCGCCCCGTCAACCGCGCGGCGGCTTGCTTTGCGCCTGCGCCGGCGGTTGTGCCAGCGCTCGAACGATCGGCGGCTTGGCTGCGACCCCCAGGCATGCCTCGATCGAGGACCAAAAGCAGGGCGAAAAGACAGCAAAGGCAACGTCGAGTCATCGGAAGGGCAGTCATGGGAATGGCACGGGGGACTGGTAGCGTGAATATCCGGCTCGGCCGTTTCCCCAAAGACGCTCCCGCGGCGAGTTTTTGTCTCTTTTGATTTCGGTGCCCCGGCTTTGCCGTTTCTTGCCGAAAGAAGGGTTACCCGCGTTGGGTGGCAACCCGATCGACTCAATTGAAATCGACGGTCTGCCCGGCTTACTTCGGTTTCTCGCCCTCACGAACGCAACGGTTGATCTCCCAGGTTTTCTGATCGAATTCGATCTTGGCCTTGGGCAATTTGGTCCTGAGCCTGGCCACGCCGGCCTCCGTGACATGGGGGCAGCCGCTGAGGTTGATGTTGGTCCAATTCGTTTTGGCGGCCAGCCGCTCGATGCCGCGGTCAGTGAGGCCGGGACAGCCCATGAGATCGAGGTACGTCACATTTTGCATCTTGGTCAGATGGGACAAGCCTTCGTCCGTGATGTGCGGATCGGCCCGCAGGATGAGGGTGGTGACCGTGTTCATCTTTGCCAGGTGCGCGACTCCGGCATCCGTGATGTTGTCGCAAGAGCCCAGGGAAACGGTCGTGAGCTTGGGCAGTTTGAGCGTGCTGAGCTTTGCCAGGCCGTCATCTGTGATCAGGGCGTCTTCAACCGCACAGCCTGCGGTAAAATCCAAGTCGTCCAGGTCGTGCAGCCGAGCGAGCGAAGGGATCGCCGAGTCGGGCAGACGGCGAGCCCAGAGCGATCTTGTCGCGTCTGTCAGACGCTCGACGTCGGTCGATTGCTGAACAATCGGCGGCTCGGACTGGCACCCGCCGAGGGCAACCAGCCCGCTCGCCAGCAGGAAGACCCGCGAAAGCCTGAATTGGTAATTAACCATCGTCCCCGCTCGAGAGGTTGTGATTGGATGTCTTTACCGACAAGCGGCAAATAGCGCCCTGATAACGCAAACAGACAGAAAAGGAGTCAGGAACCGCCCCAAGGAATGTTGATGCTGTACCATATCTCCCCAGGGAAGCCGAGCGGGTGGCCTCTTCCCACAGAGCGGTGGGATTGCCATCCTTGCCCCCTTCGTCGCTCGGGTGGCGAAATCCGACAACGACCCTCTGTCCCAAGGTCTTGACCTGATCGATGCCCGTTTGTGTCATTCGTTTTTCGGCGTCGCTGGGCCGAGTCGCAGCACGAGCTCTTTTGGAAGTGTCGCATAGGCGGCTCGGCCGGGCGTGAGGATTTGGATACCGATGCCGCTTTGCTCTTTGATTGCCAGTTGAATCACATCGCTTCCCGCAACTTCCGCAAACCGCGAGCGCGGTTCGTACTTCGCCAGATTCTTCACGTCGGTTAGTACGACCAGAAAGCGGTTGCCGTCCGGCATGGTTGATGTCGCAACCCATTTCAGACCGCCTTCGAGATTTTTGCGAGCGGGCGGAATCGCCTGTTCGTCGGGCGGGATGCCCACGCCGACCCGGCTGGCTTTGAAGCTTGCCATCAACGTGAGCAGATTTTGCTGAGTCTGCATGTCGGCCATAGTCCACACACAATCGGCCAGGTCACGAACGTCTGGTTCCCGGACCGGTTTGTGGGCTTTGAAGAGCGCAAGAGCAAGGCGCGGCTCGCTCGCCAGATTTCCTGGTGCAAGGTCGATCGCCTTTTGCAACCACTTGACGGCATTGTCAAAATCGCCTGTCTCAGCATAGGCGGTCGCGAGTGTGGCCAGATTGTTGGGGTTTCGCCAAGCGGTGAGCTCGCACGCTTTCGTGGCAGTTTTGACGGCCTCTTTGCCATCTCGAAAGTGTCGGTCCGCGCAAGTGGCGCGGAACCACGCCAGGCTGCTGTATGCCGTGGCATTCTTTGGTTCGAGGCGAAATGCCGCTGTCCAATCCGCAGCGGCCTTGCCATACTCACCCTTACGATTCCAGGCAAATCCTGGTTGGTAAACGCGCAGGCGAGATTTGGATTCAGCCGGAGGGCTTCGCTGCAGTCGGCAAGAGCTTTGTCGTATTCGAGCTTTCCCATCCACGCGAGGGCTCGGTTGTTGAACGCATTGGCGTGATTTGGATTCAGCCGGAGGGCTTCGCTGCAGTCAGCAAGCGCCTTGTCGTATTCAATCTTGCCTAGCCAGGCGAGGGCTCGGTTGTTGAACGCGTTGGCGAGATTTGGTCTCTGTCGGATGGCTTCGCTGCAATCGTCAACAGCCTTCTCATAGTCTCCCTTTTCGACCCATGCCTGGCCACGGTTGGCAAGAGCATTGGCGAGCGTCGGCTTGAGCCGGAGTGCTTCGTCGCAATCCGCGATGGCTTTGTCATATTCGTTCTTTCCGAGCCAGGCGGCACCTCGATCGTTAAAAGCGACAGCCAGCGACGGCTCGATGCGGATGGCTTCCGTACAGTCATCAATGGCCTTATCCAAGTTATTGATGGAAAGTGCAGCCTCACCGCTTGCGACGAGGGCTAGCGCTCGCCAATGCAGGAACTGCGAAGTTGCAATCACGGTGCCGACGCCAAAAACGATCGCAATCAGCAGTAGCCCGGCTCCTCCCAACAGCCAAAAACGGCGGCGGGCCGCTTTGCCCTCCGGCCAACGTCGTAGGGTTCGCACGCAAAGGCGAAATGCGGCGTACGCGGTCACTCCCGCACCAACCAGAATACAGATCAGGATTGCCGCCATTTTGTATGCGATGTGCGCAGACCCCTCTGAGTCGCTATGAAATTACCAGCTGTATCCTCGCCGGTCGCGAGACCGTGACGTCATCCCAACGATGCGCGACACGATCGTGCCACGCGATCATGCCACGCAATCATGATCGTGCGGTTGAATGCTGGCGAGTGTCAACGGTTCTCCGTTGACATCGGCACCGGCGCACTTGCCGACGCCGGTCGCGTCGACCGACTCGGTCGCCAACAACTTTGTTGCCGGGCGGAATTTACCCGGCAGGCCAACGGAGGCTCTCAGTGGGCGGGGCGATAACACGACTCCCGTCGCCGAGCGCTTGGTCTCCCGCGTGCGGGCCAAGCAGCCGGCGACGGCCCTGGCGGCTCGCGGATGCGCCGCCACCGTTGGCCGAAAAACTTGTTTGGTCCGCCATCGGGGCGGACGAGCGAGCGAGCGAGTCGCCGACGCCGGTCGCTCCGATCGGAAAGCGGTCGGCACCGTCGAGATTTCGCTCAGGAAAGAACTTCCGGAATCAGCGTCTTGAAAACACGGCACTGACCGGGTGAGTGCAAGTCACCAGATGGCCCGGAAATTCTTTCCTAGCCCGAGTATAGCCATGTCGACTCGAATCCGATCCAACAATTTTTCAGGTTGTCGCAACTGACGAGGCGCGTGGAAGTTGCGACAACAGATTTTTTAGGCTCACTTTGCGTCGCAAAGTGGCAGGAAGTGACGGGCATCGGCGGCCTTTTTTGGGCTGGACCCCAAAAAAGTCTGCCCTCTTTTGCTGGGTCGCTCCGGCTTCCGGCGACCGCGGGGACCCTTCACCCCCGGTCCCACTTCCGCAAGGGGCTATGGGTGAAGGACTTAGAACTGGTCGGCGGCCACGCTTCTGGCATCCCTCTGCCCGCTGTCCTCTGACCTCATCCGACTTTTCTTGCCTCCACCCAAAAAAAGTCCCCTTTTTTAGCGCCCCAAAAAAGCCAAAAAAGTCGGAAGGATGGGGAGGGCGGAGCGGAGAGGCCCTGGGGCAAGGTCGAAAAAACTGACGGGTAAAACCCCGGAACATACCCGGTCTGCCCCCCGGAAGTCGTCTTTCCCAATTTGCCGCACTCTGATATTTCTTTGCGGCCAAAATTCCGTTTGCGGGCTGCCAAACGGGACTTCGGTGAATGTTTTTTGAAAGGACTGGGAAAGGATTCCCATGAAAAGTCTGGCCTGGAAGCTCGCGACTCTAGCG
Source organism: uncultured Planctomycetaceae bacterium (assembly GCA_963752185.1). GTDB lineage: Bacteria > Planctomycetota > Planctomycetia > Planctomycetales > Planctomycetaceae > DASPSM01. Next base: position 1,962,654 of record CAVVXK010000002.1, read on the forward strand.
GCCGTGATCGGCATCGGCTTTCTGGTGCTGCTCCAGGCGCAGCGCGGCATGAATCAGGCCATGCTAAATAAGCCGGCCGCAGGACAAGCCGCGGCAACCGGCACGACCGATCCGCACGACGACATGCCCCTGGAATTCCCCGGCCCCGTTCCCAAGCCGAAGGCGGGAGCCGAGACCGCACAAGCGGGACCGGTGGCCAATCTTCCGCCGCAAGCGGAACCGCAGTTCGGAACCGAACCCAAACCGACTCCGGCGGTCGAGCCTGCAAAGGCCGATCATGGCCCGAAAGTCGTGCAGACGGCCGACACGGCGCCGTCACCGGCGGACAATCCTTCGGGTCCGTCGACGGCGGGCGATCCTTTTGGCGATATCAACGATGCCAAGCATCCAAGTCCCAAAAGCGATGCCGCCAAGCCGGCTCCGCCGGCCGTCACGCCTGCCGGCGACATGAAACTCGCCAAGGACGCCAAACAAGCGGATCCATCGGGGCTAGATGCCGCGGGAAAAGCCGGTCTCACTCCGCCGAAAACCCCGGCGGCGAGCGAAAAAACTGCTGCTGTCGCCTCTGCGCCGCCCTCCGCCGGCGGACCTCCGCTCTTGGATCTCGAACGCTCCTTCCGGCCAATCGGAGCCCGGCGAGACGCCGAAGAACGACGCCAAACACGACCACGAAAACGAATCCCCAGGCCCGTCGAAGGAGGCTTCGAGGGACAAAGATCCGAATTCGGGACCGCAGTTATTCGGCCCCGGCGGAGGCCCCGAACTTCCGGCCACCAGCACGCCGCCGGCAAAAACGGCGGATACGAACGCGAACACAACGCCCCCGGCGCCCGGCGTCGACGCCGGCAAAAAAAACCTGGCGGACGGCGGCAAGAAAGATGCGGTTGGCGCAGGACAACAAATGAAAGGGAACTCGGAGCCGGCTCCGTTTCCCTCGTTGGACGACGAGCCGGCGGCCAACAAACCCGCCTCAGGCGTGGCGGCCCCCAAGAACGATCCGGTCGCACAAAACACGCCGCACCCCGATCCGTTCCCCGTCGATCAGAGTAAGGAAATGCCGTTGTCCAAGCCGGCCGAACCGAAAATGGACGGATCGAAGACAGCCGACGGGCGCTCGAATTCCAAAGGTCCTGAAGCGGGACTCGACGCGGGCATCACGGGTCCGAAGATGGCCGAACTGCCGACGCCTCCGGGCTCGGCTGTTGCCCCCGCTGCGACCGGCGAAAAACGTCCCGATGCGAGGCCCGAAGTTCAGGGGGACGGCACGGTCAGCGAACAGGCGCCGCTCGGACCGCAGCGCCCGCAGCTCAACATCGAAAAAATCGCCCCGCAAAATGCACTCATCGGCCAGCCGCTGATTTACACGATTCTCGTGAAGAACGTCGGCAACAGTGCCGCCCATGACGTTGTCGTCGAAGACCGCATCCCCAAGGGAACGACTCTCAGCGGCACGATCCCACGGGCGGAATTGTCCGGGAAGAAACTGATCTGGCGTTTGGGCACGATGCGGCCCGGCGACGAGCAAAAAATCTCGATCAAAGTCATCCCCGTCGAAGCAGGCGAGATTGGCAGCGTGGCCACCGTGAATTTCGTGTCCGAAGCGGCCGCGGAAACGGTCGTCACCGCTCCGCGGCTGGAGTTTGAGCTTTCCGCGCCGAAGGGGGTGAAGCTGGGTGCGATGGTTCCGTTTCACTTCAAGGTGCGGAACATCGGCACGGGCGAAGCCCGGGGCGTTTCCATTCGCGACGTCCTTCCCGACGGTCTTTCGCACAGCCAGGGCAAAGACCTGGAATATGTGATCGGCCGGCTGCCGGCGGGCAAAGAGCATGAATTGACGCTGGAGCTTTTGGCGGCCAAGGTCGGCACGACCGTCAACCGGGCACTGCTCGTGGGAGAAGGCGGCCTGTCGGTGCGGGCCGAAGCCGCCGTTGAAATTAGCGGCTCAAAGCTCGTGGTCATTCGGAACGGGCCGCCCCGGCGTTATCTCGGCCGCGCGGCAATTTATTCGACCTCGATCCGCAACGACTCGAAGTACGACGTGCAGGGGGTCGTGGCCGTCGAAACCGTTCCGACTGGAATGGAGTTCGCGGGCGCGTCGCACGGCGGCCAATTTAACGAGGGCACGCGAACGATCGCGTGGCGCATCGACCGCATGGGGCCGAACCAGATCTCGATTGTGAAGTCCAAGCTGATTCCCAAGGGGACCGGCGCCCAAACGAGCACTGTCCGCGTGACAGTTCCCAACGGTGAACCGGTGGAGGCGTCGACGGAAACGACGGTCGAAGGCTTTGCCGCCCTGGGCGTCGAAATTGCCGGGGCCGACGGACCGGTCGACGTGGGTGAAAAAGTGACGCTGCGCTTCAACGCGAGGAACAAAGGGACGATCGCGGCAACGAATGTGCTCCTGACAGTCGACGTTCCCGAGCAGATGCATATCGTCTCCGTCCGGGGACCGGGAACGCACACGCAATCGGGCAACCAGGTGCAATTCGGGCCCATTGCCATGCTGGAAGGCCGCACCCTGGCTGTCTGCGAGGTCGTGCTACAGGCCGCCAAGCGCGGCGACTGTCGGATTCACGTCAGCCTGCGTGCCGATCAGGTCGACCGACCGCTCACGCGCGAGGAATCGGTGCTGGTGCTGTCCGAATCGGCCGAGGCCGCGGCCTCTCGCTGAATCGAGCTAGCGCTTGCGGATCGCGGCGACTGGAATCGGCATGGGAGGGGCGGCGTCGGTGATCACACGAGCGCCGGGCTCGACCGGCGCGACCGGTTGCTTGAGCAGCCGTTTCGATTCGGCGAGCACGAAGTTCACATCCATGAAAGGATCGGCCCCCTCGTCGTGCCAGCGGACGTAACCCTCGCCATCGACCACGATCGTGCCATGCAGGGCGATATTCTCGAAATTGTCGACGCAGCGGTAAGTCTGAAACGCGTCCCACTGCGAATCGGCCAGCAAGAGAAAGGGAAAGTCCTTGGTCAACGATTTCTTGATGCCGGCTACGTCGTCGGCGCTGACAGCGACGACCGTCAAACCCGCCTCCTGAATTTGCTGGGCCTTTTTCGCAAAGGCTTCGAGCTGTTGCTGGCAATGCACGCAGCCATGCCCCAGGAAGAACAGCATCAGAAGCGGCTTGCCATGGAATTCGGCGAGCGTGTGGATCTTGCCGGCTGAGTCCTTGAGCTTGAAATCCGGCGCTGGCCACGGACGCCAGAGCAGAGGGCCCAAAGAGGGAAGAGGCGGCCGATTCGCCAAGGCCTTGTTGATCTTCGCTGGTAGCCGCCAGTCGGTCGGGTAGCTGAATTCTTGGGCGATTGAAGCCAGCCGCACGAAAGGGGGCGAATCGAGATCGGCCATTCCGCCGATCTGGCGGAGTTTGTCGAACTCGTCGCGGGCGTCGTCCTTCTTGCCGACGGCGTATAAAATCTCGACCAGGTTCGCCTGCGGTCGCACCTGGCGTTCGCGGTTTTCGGCGTATTGCCGAGCGCACCATTCGGCGACGTCCGGGTCGCCCGCTTCGAGTTGCTTTCGCGCCATGAACGCGAACTCGACGTTCTTGGCGTCCCAGGGCAAATACCACAGTGCCAGGTGTCGCGAGAAGAGCCAGCCGCCCAAGGCAATTGCGGCCACCGCGCTCAGCACGGCCAGCGCCATGCGCCGGCGCAAGAACCAGAACGCGACGATCTCGGCCAGCACCACCGCGGGCAGAGCGATGAAGAGCATCTTGCGGCTGAGGTAAAAGCCCTCGACGATCATCTGATACGACTCGAGTTCCTCGATCGCCAGACTGAGCGAACCCACGCCGCCCGCGTAGCGTGCATCGGCGGCCACGACCGCCCGGCGACGTTGCCCCTCGGACCGCTGCTTCGCCTCGTCGAGCGCCGTTTGCCGGGCAGCCAGCTGCTCGTCGAGCAGCTTTCGCAATTCCGCCAGCTCGTGATCGCCGGCGGCCAGATCGCCCGGTTTGTTGCGGCAGTAATAGGCGACTCCCAAATTCAAGTGCACTTTTCCGTGCTCGCCCGGAATGGCCGTCGGCTCGATGTAACCCGATTGGCACGCCTCGATCAGATCGTCCCAATATTCATATTGGCGAAGCGTTTGCAGCAGCCGGTCGCGGCCGTAATAGGCGCTCGATCCGTGAACTTCCACAACGCGTTCTTGGGCCTTGAGCGAGTCTTCGTTCTCGTTCTGTTCCTCGGCCTCTTTTTCCGAAGCCTTGGTGGCGATCGGCCGCTCGATCAGGTTGTATCGCGGGTGCCGCGGCAGATCGATCATGTGCCTGGCCGTGCGGCGGGCGTCATTGGCGCAGGCCCAGCTGCAACAGCGTGCGCACCAGCCATTCGTTGTTGTGTGCATAGAGATGCACCTGGTCGGGGATCACGCGATCGTGGATCATCCGCGCGTGTTCGGTGCGGATCGAGGCCTCCAATTGCCAGGCCGCCTCGGGATACATCAACAGGGGATAATAAATGTGCGTCGGCATATGCCACATGTGCCCAATCGACGGCGACGTGGCCCCGCATAAGGCCGCAGAGTCCAGGGCATGTGCCTCGGTATTCGTCGAGGCGGCAATGTGAATGAGCGCGTGGTGAATCGGATGCATCGGCTCGACCGACAACACCTCGTGGGCCAGGTTGACGGCGTAATCGAACTCGGATTGGAGGATTTTCTGCCGTTCCGATTTGTGGTGGACCCGCCAAACCTCGAAGGCCTTGGCTTCGAGGTCGTCGGGATACTTGGCGATGATGACCTTGAGCCCGTCTTCTTTGCCGAAGCTGTCGATATACAGCTGCTCGCGATCGGTCAGCCCCTGCTTGTGTTTCTTCGCGTCGGCGGCGAATTGGAGAGAGCGAGAAGGACGCAGCTCCTCGTTCGCCATTGCTGCTCCCCAATAGGCGATGCCGCAGTTCGGATCGAGTGTGACGGCTTTGCGGAACGATCGCTCAGCCTCGACGAACCAGAAGCCGTGCAGTTGACCGATTCCCTGATCGATGAACTCCTGAACGTGGGGAACCTTTGTCGTGACCGGGAAATGGACTTTGCCGGTCCCTCCCATGATGTAGGCGTCTTGCCGGGGGCCGCTGTCGAATTCCTCACCCTTGTGAGAATGACCGGGAAGGACGCCCGGGCTTGCGGCCGAAGCAATTTGGCCGCCGAGGAATGTGCAGACCAATAGAGCCGCGTGAATTGCTGAATCCCGCATCGAACGCCGCCCTCCTCCGGTCATACGCTCTCCGCCCAAAATTCGCTGAGACCAGTTTGCGAAATCTGCTACTTTCGGCGGAGAACAACCGGCTCGCCGCGTCCCTCGATCAAAACGATTTCCTGGTCCCCGGGGACCGACGACAGCTTCTGGCTCTGACCCGATGGCCAGCGGACCGAAATCGAATCCGCCGCGGTCTTTTCGCCCAAGCCGAACACGAGAATCCGTTCGTTGCTGGCCTGGAAGCCGTCGCCCGCCGTCAACTGTCGCATCAGCTTCTTGCCCCCCACGGTCAATTCAACCACTGTTCCGATAGCATCGCGGGCTGATTTCGTGCTCACCAGTCGTAGCGTCAAGTGATGGCCGACATGCGGGGTTGTGTTCGTCAAAAGGGCGGCCGGCGCGCGCAGGTTCGAGATCGCCACGTCTTCCAGTCCGTCCCGATTCCAATCGAGCTTGGCTGCCGAACGTCCCAGGTATTTGCTCTTGAAGTACGGGCCCAATGTCTCTTCGGGGACGAGCGTGAAATGGGCCTTCCCGTCGTTCTTGTAATAGCTGGGCGGCATTTCGTAGGGCAGGTACTCGCTGCTCAGATCATCGACATTCCCGTGAACGACAAACAAATCCAGAACTCCATCGAGATCGCCGTCGATGGTCTGCGTGCCAAAACTATTTTTCAAATAGGTCGGTTCATACAAACCCGCGGCACGCACCGCGTCGACGAAAACGCCGCTCTTCTGTTGGAGGAAGAGGGTATCGGCCTCTTCGGTCGTGCTTGTCCCGTGCACGTCGAGCAGGCCGTCGCCGTTGAAGTCGCCTGCGGCCAGACCATACGAATATCGCGGGCTGCCATCAAAGCCGAGGGCAAAGCCGGAACTCAGCCCCTGTTCGACGAACCGCGGCCTCTCGCCGCGCTTCGCGGCGTTCTTGAAGAAAAAGTTCGGATTCCCCTGATTGCCGATTAACAGGTCGAGCTTGCCCGATCCGTTGACGTCGGCCGCCAGGACGGAGGTTCCCTTGCCGTTGGGCAAGGCGATGCCCGCCGCAGCGGACACATCCTCGAATCGTCCGTCTCCGCGATTGAGCCAGAAGTGGCTCTTGGCCATGGGAAATTCGAGCGGCACGCACGGATCGAGACGCTTTTTGCCGTTGTTGCAAATGCGTGTGATCGCATCCCCCTGGATAAACCCAACAGTGTAAATATCGGGCAGCGAATCACCGTTGAGGTCCGCGATGACGCAGCTCGAGGTCCAAGTCGAATCGCCGACGCCGGCCGCCTCGGTGGCGTCGGTAAAGGTGCCGTCGCCGTTGTTCAAATACAGACGGTTGGCCCCGACATTGGCGATGAAGAGGTCGGGGAAGCCGTCGTTATCGACGTCCCCGACCGAGATTCCCTGGCTATAGGAGTTCTCAACAATACCGGCCTGCGCCGTCACGTCGGAGAAGCGGCCGTCCCCCAGATTGCGAAACAGCTTGTCGAGATGTTCCGTTTGATCGTGCTCCTGCGGATCCTTGGAGCCCTGGGTGAAATAGAGATCGGGCCAGCCGTCGCGATCGAAATCGATAACGCCTACGCCGCCACCGTTCATCTGGTACATCTTGTTGAGGCCGCGCACTTGCGGGTCGTGCCCGTCGACGAATTCGAACTTGATTCCCGCAGCCGATGCTTTGTCTTCAAACGACACGCGCGGGAGCCGGCGTCGATTTGGTGGCGGAGGTCGAGGCGACTTTCCATTCCGGCAGCGGGAGTTTTGAGAGGTCCACCTTCGTCGCAGGATTGTACGGGGGCAGCGTTCGCTTGTGTTCCAGGTTCTTGAGGTGCGGCTCCATCTGCGACTCTTCCTGCTGCAGAGCCATGTTCTGCTTGTCCGCGTCGAGCGTCATCAGCACCCAGGCATAACATTCCCACAAATTGCCGAGTTCGTCGGCCGACTTGATGGCCTGCTGGGCGAGTTCCGGATCTCCCTTGCCCCCCAGTTCGATCGCGCGAACCTTGTTTCGCCGGACCAAATCGATGTACACGTTGAGCTTCGAGGCCCGATCCAAGAACGGTTTGGCGTCATTGGCGCGGCCGAGTTGCATCAACACCAGTCCCAGCTGGTAATCCGCTTCCTGCATATTCGGATCGAGTTTCACTGCCTCCCAATAGCAACGCGCGGCCACCGGCAAGGCGCCCACGCTTTGCGCCCGCCGCCCCAAGAGAAGCCAATAAAGCGGGTGATGCTTCACGGATTCTTTGACGTCGGCCTGCCAGCGCACGAATTCGTCGTCCTCGCAGCGCTCCCACAGAACCTGTCCCAACCGCACGCTCGCTTCATCAAGTTCCGGCGCACCCGCGACGGCCTTGCGGAGCAGCGGCTCGGCCTCGGCATACTTTTGCTGGGCCCGCAGGAAATTCGCGTGCCCCAGCAGGACGTTGGGATCGTCGGGATTCTCCTGGATGCCTTTGAGTACCACACCCAGTTCGGGGGGAAGCCGCTCGTTGCGCGAGAGATCGTCCATGAGTTCGATCGTCATTTCCTTGTGCTCGACGACCCGCAGCTCAAACGGAATCAGCTCCCAGCTCCGGGTTCCAACGCGCAGGACGTACTGCATGAATTTGTAAGCCTGCGTCAACTGCGGCTGCAGATGCAGGGCGCGGCGGAACTGCTTTTCACCTTCCTGAAACTTCGAGAGCTTGTTGCAGTAAATCTGGCCCGCGAGCAGATGGCAATAAGCGGCTTCCGGCGCGTCGCTGTCGACGACCTGCGTGAGGTAATCAAGCGCCTCGTTGTTCTTGTCCTGTTGGATCAAACCCTGCCCCACGTAGAGCAGGGCGACCGTCGATTTGGGCTCTTTGTCGAGAATCCGCTTGCCGAAATTGACCGTGTCGACGAATTTCTGCTTCTCGAACGCGTCCTTCATGTTGCGTTCGAGATTGATCACCGGTTCCGTGTCGACTTTCAGACTGGCCCAGGCGTACCAGCCCAAAAATCCGCAAAACAAGGCCAGCACGACCAGCATGCGGAAAACGGACGCCCCCGTCCGCCGTGCGTCGCCTCCACGAACCCCAGACGCCTTGCGGCGGCGAGACCGATTTCGACAAGGAACCATCGAGCTTTTCACCGGAAAATGAGGGGAGACGATTGAGCGCAAGATTCAGACGGCTACCCCAACCATAATCGGCCCCTGGAGCGAAGTGAAGGGACTTGCCGGCTTTCGGGGGGGTCGCGAGATCTACGCCGTTTGCCGACGGATTGCTGGCTGCTTTGTCAGCCCGCGATAGAATACAGGGACCGCGATACAATAATTCGATCGAACTTTTCCCGACTTATCGAAAGGATCGTCCGGAATGCGGTGTCTTCGTTTTCGAGCTCCGATCGCGGCAGCGGCCGGTTGTTCCCTCTTCGTTGCCTTCACCCTTCTGGCTCGAATCCCGGCGGGAACGGCGGCCGAATCGATTACGCCGTCTCAGCCTGGCATTCATCCGCAGGTGGAAACCCGCCTGCTCAACGATATCAAGTACCTCGCCTCCGACGAGTTGGAGGGCCGCGGGATCGGCACCGAGGGCCTGAACAAGGCGGCCGCGTATGTTCGGCGCGAGTTCCAGGCGGCCGGTCTCGATGTCACTCGCGTGAACGGCGACGCTTTCCAGAAATTCACGATGCCGACCAAGGCCAAGTTGGAATCGCCCAACACGCTCGAGTTCGTCGCGCCCGACGGGAAAGTGACGGTGCTCAAACAAGACGTCGATTTCCGTCCGTGCGCGTTCGGCGGCAGCGGCAAGATCAGTGGCGGGATCGCCTTTGGCGGCTACGCCATCGACTCGAAGAACCACAATTATCGCGACTTTGCCGGCGTCGACGTCAAAGGCAAGGCCGTGATCGTCATGCGCCGCGTGCCGCAGCAGGACGATCCGAACGGCGCCTTTAGCTCCAACGGCGACCTCGGCCGCGACGGATCCCTGCTGGCCAAACTGCAGAACGCGGTTGCCGCCGGGGCGAGCTCACTTTTCGTCGTCAACGATCCGGCAAGCGTGAAGAGAAACGCGAAAGAGAGCGAGTCGGCCGTTCGCCGCGCGACCAATCGCCTCGTCGACGTGGCCGAGGCCCTGGATTCGGCGGCCAACGGCAGCGCCGCCGCGACCACGGCCCGCGCGGATCTCTCCAAAGCCGTCGCCCGCCTGAAAAAGGCCCGCGCGGATGCCAAAAAGGGCGACAACGATCCGCTGATGGTCTTTGGCTACGGCGGCAACGGCAAGGCCGGCGGCATCCCCGTCGTGCAGCTCACATTGGCCGCAACGAATCGGCTGCTCAAGGCCTCGACCGGCAAAACGCTCGAACAACTCGAAGCCGAGATCGACAAGGATCTCAAGCCCAAGTCGCAGGTGCTCGCCGGCTGGAAGGCCGACGGCGTGACCTCGGTTCGCCACCTGCAGGTTGAGGTGAAAAACGTGATCGGCGTTTTGGACGGGGAGGGGCCGCACGCCGACGAAATCGTCGTCTTTGGCGCCCATTACGACCACCTGGGCCGCGGCGGCTTTTCCTCCGGATCGCTCTTGGAAAGCTCGAACGAAATCCACAACGGAGCTGACGACAACGCCTCCGGCACGTGCGCCCTCATGGAAGTCGCCCGCTATTTCGGCCATCAGGCGAAAAAGCCGGCGCGTAAGTTGGTCTTCATCGGTTTCACCGGTGAAGAGGAGGGACTCATCGGCTCGGCGCATTACGTCAAAGAGCCCGTGTTCCCCCTTGCCAAGACGGTCGCCATGATCAATCTCGACATGGTCGGCCGTTTGAGTGAAGAGCGGCTCACCGTCTACGGAACGGGAACGAGCGACCATTTCAAGGAGCTGATCGAGCGCACGACCAAAGCCCACCACTTCCACCTGATTCCCAAACCAGAGGGCTTCGGGCCCAGCGACCACTCGTCCTTCTACGGCAAGAAAATTCCAGTCCTCTTCTTCTTCACCGGCACTCACAGCGATTACCACCGGCCCACCGACGATTGGGAGAAGATCAACATTGTCGGCATGGATCGCATCGTCGATCTGGTCGAGGAGGTGGCCAACACGGTCGTGAACGCGTCCGACCGGCCCAACTACATCGAAATCAAGGGCATGGGCATGGTCTCCCGCGGCGGCAGCCGGCCCTATTTCGGCAGCATTCCCGACTTCGGCAGCGAAGCGGCCGGCTACGCGATTCAAGGGGTCGCTCCGGATGGGCCCGCCGATCGAGCCGGTATCAAGGCGGGCGACCTCATCGTCCAAATGGGGGACCGCAAAATCACCGGGCTCGATGATTTCGACCTCGCCCTGCGCCGATTCAAAGCGGGTGAGGAGATCCCGGTGGTCGTCGTTCGCGGCGGCAAGAAGGTGCCGTTGAAGGTCACCCTTGGCAAGCCGAAATAGGTCCGCGATTGAGCCGTTCGCAAGCACTGGCGGTGCACTTGCCGCCAGTGCTTTTTTGTTGAGCCGGCAACCGCGTGTGAAAATGCCGCGCCCCTGTCAGGATTCGGCACTTTCTGCCGATTCAGGCGACGCGGGATGTGAGCGGGTATTCGCCGCCGTCGATCCTGAAAAGTCGATCACTGGGAATGGCCACGGTTTTACCGTTATCCAAGCGAACCAACTGATCGTGGAATCCTAAGGGGCCCTCCGCTCCCTCGATATGGGGAATCGAGCCCTTCGGACCGTGGGTGTACGTGATGCTGCGACGGGGGACGACGATGCCGAGTTTCCCGGAATACTCGCCCGACTGAACGTGGACACGATCTCCGCTCTGCAACTGGTGACCCATATTGCCTCCAAGCAATCTCATCCGCGTGTCGGATCGCGGAGCGTCTCATCGAACGGCGCGGTCCTGATCCCCCTGTAAGTATCTTCGGCCCCGTTGGCGCACCCCTGCATGAAATCTGCCACTCCGTCGATGCCCGTTTACTGTGGTTGTAGTCCACTGCGTTGACCGAACGATCGCGGTAGAAACGCGCGAGATGGGTGGCTGGCTAGCCTGAACGAGATCGAGATTTCGCGGCACAGCGGCGGATCGAGTATGACCTCGGGCTCAACGCAAATGGGGCAGGGCACCCTAGTGCCATTCACTTCCGGAACGCAGCACGGTCCCGGCCCATTGAGCCGGCGATCGCGCCGAAGCCTGCGATTTTGTCACTTATCTTCGGCTCATTGCTCTCTTCTCGGCGTGCCGATCTACGAGAAAGCCGCAGCGCCTCGAGTGAGAATGAGTTCGGGTCGACAGGCAATCGACGGAAATGGTACATCTCTCACCCGTCGCCTCCGCGACCCCTCTCCCAAATCCACATACCGCAATTGACTTTCGAATTCCGTGCCATGACTGCGATTTCTGCGCGTGCGCACCAGAAGCCGCACTCGACTCATCCTGCCCGTCTTCACGAAATCTCGATCGAACCCCCTGAGCTGAGAATTGAGTAACTCAAGGATGAATAGGAAAGATCACGCGCATTCCGTGACGACGGGCGGCCTCTCGATCGCCCCGTCGCTCGAACTTGTCGCCCAGGCGGCACAGGTGCCGGGCGAGACATCCGTTGTCGATGGTCGCGTCGTCCTGTTGAGCGCGGTGGCGATCCTCTTGGGTGCGACGGCGTCGCTCGCGGCGCTGATTTTGATCCGGCTGATCGCGTTCTTCACCAACCTGGCCTTCTTCCAGCGATTTTCATTTGCCGAGATTAGCCCCGCGCAGAACAGCCTGGGCATTTGGGTGGTTGTCATCCCGGTCCTCGGCGGTCTCATCGTCGGCCTCATGGCGCGGTTCGGTTCCAAGGCCATTCGCGGGCACGGCATCCCCGAAACGATGGAACAAGTCCTCGTTCATCACAGCCGCATCCCGGCGCGGATGACGTTTCTCAAACCGCTGTCGGCCGCGGTCGCGATCGGGACAGGCGGCCCCTTCGGAGCGGAAGGTCCGATCATCGCGACGGGGGGCGCGTTGGGCTCGCTGTTCGGGCAGCTCATGTCGACGTCGCCGGCCGAGCGCAAAACGCTGCTGGCGGCCGGCGCCGCGGCCGGGATGACGGCCACCTTCGGCTGCCCTGTGTCGGCTGTTTTGTTGGCGATCGAACTCTTGCTGTTCGAGTTTCGCGCCCGATCGATCATTCCGGTCGCCATGGCGAGCGCCACGGCGGCCGTGCTGCGGTTCCTCATGTTCGGCTCGCGGCCGGTTTTTGAAATGACCGATCTCGCGCCGGTCTCGTCCTCGGGCCTCGCCTTCTACGTCGTTCTGGGAGCCCTGATGGGCCTCCTGGCGACGGGGATCACCCGCCTGCTCCACGTGATCGAGGACGGATTCGATCACCTCCCCATTCACTGGATGTGGTGGCCGGCAATCGGGGCGCTGGCCGTCGGCGTCGTGGGCTACTTCGCTCCCGACACGCTGGGCGTCGGCTACTACAACATCACGGCCATCCTGTCCAACGGATTGCCGATCAAGATTGTCTTCTTCCTCTGCGTGATGAAGCTGGTCTCGTGGTCGATCTCGGTTTCGAGCGGCACGTCGGGCGGAACGCTGGCGCCGCTGTTGATGATCGGCGCGGGTTGCGGCCAGACGTTGGGAGCGGCCGCCAACTCGTTCCTGCCGCACGCGGGCATCGATCTGCGCGTCTCGGCCCTGGTCGGGATGGCGGCCCTGTTTGCCGGCGCATCGCGCGCCTTTTTGGCCTCCGCCATTCTCGCCTTCGAGACGACGTTTCAAACGTATGGACGTCTGCCGCTCTTGGCAGGCTGCGCGGCCAGTTACCTCGTGGCCACGTTGACGGCCAAGAATTCGATCATGACCGAGAGATTCGCCCGCCGCGGAATCCGCGCACCTGCCGAGTATCTGGCCGACCCGCTCGAGCAGGTCATCGTGGGCGATATCGCCAGCAAGCCAGTGGTGACCTTGAAGACCATGCAAACGGTCGACAGCGCCCGGCGCTGGCTCTCCCTGGCCGGTGAAGCCAACCAGCACCAGGGATTTCCCATCGTCGATCCGGCCGGCCATCTCGTCGGCGTGCTGACGCGGCGCGACTTGCTCGATCCCCGCGTCAACGGCAGCCGCGAGCTGCGCGAAATTCTCTTCCGCCCGCCGAAATTCGTCTACGACGACTGCACGGCCCGCCAGGCCGCTCATCACATGGTGAACCACAACATCGGCCGGCTGCCCGTCGTCATGCGCAGCCAGCCCACGCGGCTCATCGGCATCGTGACGCGAAGCGACATCCTCTCGGCCTATCGCCGGCAGATCGAAGAGAACGAAGCCGAGCGCCCGAATTCCACCTTCCGCAGTTCTCGAAACGAGTCCGCTCACTCCTTTCCCGAACCTGAACGCACCGGGCGCTTCATCGCTCTGTCCAACCAGGTCCCATGCAAGTGAAAACCGGCATCGACGGCACACAGGCACACCCTGCGTCCCCCGACGCATCGCCTGTCAAAATGCGGCTTTGATCCCCGGCCCGTATGGGGGATCGTCGGAACGGGCGCCCTCCTCGAAACGCTCGACGGGTTTTGGATGTTCGAGGATCCAACCTGGCAGGTGATCCTCTTTTGGTGCATTCCCATCGCGACGGTCTTTTGCGGCTTTTCGTGGTGGCTCATCCGATCGCCGCTGCCGCTGAAACGGCGACTGATCGTCTTGGCCGGAGTCGCCGCCGCTGTTGGCGGCTGGTTTGCTTGCTTCCGATTCGCAGGCTTTACCGGCGACCTGAGCGCACACTTTGACTATCGCTGGCAGAAGCCTCCCGAAACCAAGGCGGCCGATTACTGGACGAATCAGGACGGACGCGAGCCCATCGTCGGCGGCACTCGCGGTTCGGTGGCCGACCCAGCCAGACACCAGGACGATCTGCCGATCACCGGCGAGGATTGGCCGCAATTCGAGGGGCCAAAACGCGACGGGATCGCGCGCGGCGTTCATCTGCGGACCGATTGGAACGAACGGCCGCCGCAAGAACTGTGGCGGCGCCCGGTCGGAGCCGGTTGGTCCTCGTTCGCCGTCGTCGGCAAGTACGCCTTCACGCAGGAGCAGCGAGGCCAGGACGAAGGAGCCGTCTGTTACGACGTACAAACGGGGAAGCAAATCTGGGAATACCTCGAACCGCATCAGCGCTTTGAAAACTCACTGGCGGGACTCGGACCGCGGGCAACGCCAACCGTGGCGGGCTCGCGCGTCTACGTCACGACGGCCAACGGCATTCTCAACTCGCTTGATGCGCGGACGGGCGCATCATCTGGCAGCAAGCGACGCCGATTGAAGCCCATATCCAACGTCTGTCATTCGGCATGTCGGATTCGCCGCTCGTTTACGACAACCTCGTGGTGTCAATCCGGGCGGACCCCGCGTCAAAATGAATGGCACCGAAACGAGCGGCCGTGCGCTCATCGCTTACGATCGGCTCAGCGGCAAAGAAATCTGGGCCTCGGGCGACTATCAAGCCGGATATGCGTCGCCGATCCTGGCAACGCTTGGCGGTGTGCGGCAGGTCATCCTTTTCGACGGGGTCGGCGTCGGCGGCTACGACGCGGCGACCGGCAAGGAACTGTGGCGTTCGCCCGAATGGACCAACGAATTCGACATCAACATCGCCCAGCCGATCATCCTTCCCGACGATTCGATCTTTTTGAGCAGCGGTTACGGCACGGGCTGCATCTTGCTCGATGTAAAAAAATCGGGCCCGAGTTGGTCAGTGACGACCCGGTGGACTGCCGTCAACAAGTTCAAGCTCAAGTTCAACACGGGCGTGTGCCGCGACGGCTTTGTGTACGGTCTCGACGAAGGCATCCTTGCCTGTCTCGACCTGGCGACGGGCAAGGTGCGCTGGAAGTCCGGCCGCTACAAGTACGGCCAGGTGTTGCTGACGGAAAACGTGCTGCTGGTCGTCTCCGAGGACGGCGACGTCGCGCTTGTCGACGTCTCGCCCACCGGCAGTCGCGAGATCGCCAAATTCCACGCGATCGACGGCAAGACTTGGAACCACCCGGTTATCAGCGGCAATCGAATCTTCGTTCGCAATAGCGAAGAGGCCGCGTGTTTCGACCTCGGAACGCGGACGGCGCCGATGGCGAATTCAACCCAAGATGCACCGCGGCGGTTCTAAATCACCGACCGCGATTCTGGGACGGGCGCTCTGTTTGTGGTGCAGCCGTCCCGGCTGCAGGTGTTTGTGGTGCGGCCGTCCCGGCTGCAGGTGTTTGTGGTGCGGCCGTCCCGGCTGCAGGTGTTTGTGGTGCGGCCGTCTCGGCTGCACATGCAGGCGGGACGCCTGCACCACAAATTCGACAATGAGCCGTGCCCCAGAATCGCGGTCGTGGATTGAGACCGGCAAGCTTCAATTGGTCGTCGAAGCCTCGGCCCTCACCGCGGCCAGCCGGGTATGCGTCTCGCTCATGGCTTGCCGCGTCAGAAATTCGCAAATCGCCCGAGCGGCAACGCGATGGCCGGTCGGATTCCAATGAAAATCATTGACGTACGACAGCCGACCCACATGGTCGTTCGCTTTCGCGGCGATAAATGCGCTGACCAGATCCAGAGTCGGGATGCCCAAACCGGCCGTGCAGTGAAAAAGCACTGGTGTTCCGCGCATGGGGGAGGGACCGGCGGAATCACCGAGCCTTGATCGACGTCGCCTATCTCCGGTCGAAACGGGACGTAGACGACGAAAAAATCCGCCCCTCGTTGGTGGCACTCGACATTGAATGCTCGCAGATAAAATCGGGCCACTTGCAGTGCGGCCGATTCGTCGGGAATGACCGGATTTCTCGAGGTCGCGGCGACGCTTTGAGATGCGGCGACCGGAGCATTCGGCGCCGCCGGTGTCGTCGCCTGCGCATGCGTTTCCGTCGCGACGCTTGTCGAATTTGAGCCGCCCTTTTCGTTTCGCCAGGTGTGGATGAGTCGATTGGCCGCATACGTCACGAGATTGACCAGGTAAGACGCATCCGACAGACGACTCAGCAGACCATGCGGACACGCGGTGCCGTCGGGCGGCACGAGCCGGATTTTGCCGTCTTCGAGCCGGGCATACAGGCAGCCTTCGTGGTTCTCACCCAGGTTGTCGCCGAAATCGTTACCGAAAAAGGCCAGCAAGACAACGTCGTCGCTGCGTAGCTCGGGAAGCACGAATTTCTTCAGGACGGTGAACTGCTGCAACGTTCCCGTGCCGGAGACGGCGAAATTCCTGACGCGGCAGTCCGGCAAGCGCTCCTGCATCAGATCAGTGACGACCTGACCCTGGCCGACGCCCCAGCCCCACATGAACGAATCGCCCAAGACAAAGACCGTCCGTTTCGACGAGGCGTCGGCCACTTCGTGGGCCGGCTTGCGAAATCCTTGCGCGTCGTTGGTGATGACGGCATCCATTTCCGCATTCTTGAGTCGCCCGGTGAAATTGGCCCGGCCGCGAATCCCGATGAGATCATCGCTCTCGTGAAAGGCATGAAACGGGTTTAAATAGCTCCGCCCATAGCCGGTCAAGCGAAGTCCCACCTCGCCCAAGAGGCAGGCCGTCGCCACTGAGGCGACGAGCATGAGCAAGCGGCCGAAGAGAGAGGGCCGGCGATTAAGCCGAACCGGGACGACGGCGGGCCGTTGATCGATGCACTCGGACATGGTCGGTCCTTTGGACGGCCGCAGTCCGCGATCGATCCAACCGCGGCCGTCAATCCATCGAGTAGATAAACGGCGTCGCGCCCGTGCCAGAGAGAATCACCGCGAGCGCAATCAACGCCACCACGACAACAATCGGCACCAGCCACCACTTCTTGCTGTCGGCAAGAAATCGGACGAATTCCGATAAGACCGACGACGATTGGTCGCGATCCTCGTGGCAAATCTCCGCACCCGTGGACATGCAGGCGCTCCCAAACGACGAGACCGGCCCGTGATCACATCTTCCATCGGCAGACCAGGATGGGAAACCTGAGCAATTTTTCCCGATTGTGCCGTTTGCTCAGGCCATCATCCAACGACTTCGCATGCTGATCCTGTTCGGAACGCCGTTTGCAAATCGCCTCAAGCTGGAGCAAGGGCTCGTTTCGCCCCCAAATGGGAGGAGGCAGTGAAGTAACCGCGCTCCAGATTCCGACGAGTTGAGGGAGACGGACGATGAACCGGCATTTTCGAGTCAATGTGTTTCCTGCTTGTCGAAGACGCCCGGAGCGCGGACGCTTGGCTCATCGGACGGAAGCCTGCGAAGAACGGATCCTGCTCTCGGCGACCGCGATCGGTCCCGTGCGATTCATAGCGAATTCCGCAGGGAACGCCTCAACGCCGGCGCCCGCTCCGCCAAAAATTGTCCGCGATCCGTCGAGCGGCGGGCCAAACGGAACGACGTTCTTGGCCAACGATGCGTCGACTCCCCCGACGTGGACGCAACAGCAACAGGCGAGCAGCGTGCCTCCTTTGGACGCCAATGTGGTGTCGACCACCCCGGCGCTCAACGAATTCGCACCGCCGAGCGGAGGGGCGTCGTCTGTAAATGGACCCTCCATTTTCGGCGGTTCTGCCTTTGGCGGACAAACGATGGCCCCATGGGAGGAAACTTTTCCGCCATCGTATGCGCTCGCGAGCAACCGCGGCGCATCCTCAAACGGGTGGAACGCGAACCCGCCGGTCGGGGTCAACGGCATCGGTGCAGTCCTGCCGCTCCCTGATCTCGATCTCGCCTTCCTAAAGTCTCTGGATTGGCAGCCCCTGGACCTGCAAACGCCGGATATCACGTCGCCTACTGGATGGTGAGACGTTACGCCGACCGGTCGGTCGTGTGCGTTTCTCCCAGGTGAGTTCCCATCGCGCTCGTGCAAAACCTGTGACAGCCACCGTGTGTGACAGCCTCAGGGACGCATGATTGGTCGCTGGCCGATCACCATATGGAACCTTCGCATTGCGGATGTCGGCGTCATAACTCGACCTTGAATAAGGGCTTCGGAATTGGCGCGGAGCCGGCGTCCAATTTGGCGCGGCGTTTGCATAATGGCTACCCATCAAGTGGCCAGGTGTCACGGGTCTGACAAATACAGGTCTGACAAATTCGGTTTAACGAAGAAACTTCATTCCAGAAGGGAACGAGCGATGGACGGCAAAGTTGATGAACTCAAGGGGCGCGTGAAAGAAGCCGCCGGCGCCATTACCGATAACGACAAGCTGCGCACCGAAGGCCAGGTCGATCAGACCAAGGGCAAAGTGAAACAATCGATCGACAAGGCTGCCGACAAAGTCAAGAATGCCATCGACCAGGTGACCAAGTAATCGGTCAGCCTGATCAACACTTCGGCGACCGGCCACGGCTCGATTTCCGGTCGCCGTCGTTTTCAGACAAAGCCGCGCGTCCGTGCCGCGCGGCTTTTTGCGTTTATCAGCAGAACGCGCTCACAGTTGCCCGCCACCAGGCTTTTTCGGCTGGGCCGAGCTTTGGCCGGCCAGCGGCAATTCGTAGCCGGCTGCTTCCTCAGCGTTGCGGACGTAGATGCGATTGCCGACGAGCGCGGCGTGGTTCCAGGTCTTGCCTTCGAGGACTTTCTGAGTGGCCACTTCGTCGAGCTTGTCGGGATTGGCGCGGATCAGAACGAGGTCGCCTGATTCGGAAAGAACCAGCAACTGGCCGGCGTCGGGCAACAGCAGGATCTGGCCGTTGCCGTAGCGGCCGTTCTTCCATTTCTTCTTTCCCGTGGCCAGGTCGACGCAACACAGAATGTTGTGATCCAGGCCGTAGAGATAGCCTTTGTAGGCCACGTAGTCGTTGAAATCAGGCTTCATGTCGAGCGAAGTCCAGCGTTCGGCAAATTCGACGCCCGCCTTGGCCGCCTTGATCTCGATCCGTCGCGTTCCCTTGCCCATCCCCGTTCCCAGAAGCAAGCCGGTCGGGTCGACGACGAGCGGCTGGATCGCGCGATAATTCTCGAACTTCCACTCGTAGGTCCAAGTGGGCGTTCCCGTGGCCGGGTCGATGGCGCTGATCCCGGAGTTGTCGAGCATCAGGATCACGTCCTGTCCCGCGACCTTAGCCAGTTGCGGCGAGCTGTAGGTGTGGTCCCCGGCAGGCGCCGACCAGCACGGCTCGCCCGTCTTGGCGCTGTAGGCCAAGACCCCTTTCTCGTCCTTGCCGCCGGCGTAGACCACGACTTTGTCGCCGACAACCAGCGGTGAGGAGGAAAAGCCCCACATCGGCGGCGCGGGCCGCCCGTCCTTTTTCAGATCGCGCTCCCATTTCGATTCTCCGGTGAGCGGATCGAGGCAATCGAGCAGTCCCGTCGCGCCGAGCGCGTACAGTCGGTCGCCGGCAATCGTCGGCGTGGCCCGCGGGCCGGCGCCTCCCATCGTCTCGGTGAAGCGCGCCGGTGATTCGTGCACCCAGCGCTCGGCACCCGTCTTGGCGTCATAACAAACCACGACCTCTTTGGCGCCGCGTTGTTCCTGTGTGAAGAGACGATTCCCGGCGACGCTGAATGACGACCAGCCGGGACCAACCATGTGCCGCCAAATCTGTTTCGGCGGCCGCGCGGTCCAGGCCACGTCGAGCACAACTCCGGGAACCACGCCGTTCTGCGGGCCGCGGAATTGCGGCCAGGTGACTTCGCCCAACGGTTCGACACTGGCAGCCTTCGCGGGAGCGTTTGTCGGCAAGGTGGCGAGAAATTTGTCCTCGGCCGTTTTCTCCCAGCGCCAGTGAATGTCGGGTTTGAAATCGCCCGACATGCCGTCGTGCCGAACCAGGTCCCAATAACCGAAGCTGATCGCCGACACCACGAGAGTGGCGACGGTCGCCCTTCGCGAGCCGAGCCGCGAAAAGACGACGATCGCCAGAGTTGCGACTGTGGCAACGACGGGCAGCACTGTGAACATGAAACCAAATCCACGCATCGTGGGATCGATCAAAGCAAAGGCAATGCCTGCCAACGCGCCGCCACACACCAGGCCCACAATGCGGTCGCGCCATGCGGCCCGGCTCGCGAAAAGCCACCAAAGTCCGACGGCCAGCATGCAAACGACCGGTCCGAAGATGACGAGCATCATCACGTTCCGGTCCCAATTCGTGATCGTGCGCAGGCGCGATCTGAGCGCCGATCATGTACGCGAGAAAGGGGAGCACCGGCCAGATTCGTAGCCGGGCCTTTTGGATGGGTTGTGCGGGAGTGACACTCACGGCATCGCTGGGTACGGACATGACGGATCCCCTGTTTGATTGCCGACAGAGAAGTGGTGAGTCGGCACTGGAAAATTATCTCAAACGGGTGATTGACACAACAAGCGCAGGCGGCGTTCGGAGGTCGACGCGATCCAGCCGATCATTCGCCTTCGGCTTCAAGACGAGGTCAAAGAATGAAACTTTTGTGCATTGAAATGCCTCTGAGGCGTGTGCTCGAATGGATCTCTGTGAAGGACCGTGGGGCTGGAACTCAACTTTTAACCCCGGTCCGTCTCCTTGAGCTCGGATTGCCCGCGGCGATCCGGGCTCTTGTTCTTGCGCTTCGGCCCGGTATTATGAGCGCGCTCGGCCTTCCTCGCGATGCTTCTCAGGCTCGGGTCGCCAAATCACCGTCGGGCGCACTCCATGGGCGAATCAAGTAAAGCCGTCTTAGCCTTCGTGCTGATTCTCTCGATCGCCGCGGCCTTATTCGCCTGGATTTTCGAGAATCCCGGCCTGACGGGTTGGGGCTTTCGCATCGGCGCACCGGTGGTCGGCGTGTTGGCGATCGCCGCTTTGATGGCGCTTCAATTTCGACGCGACGCGGCTCCCGATTATCTGCACCAGATCTCGAAAACGTATTTCAATGTCGACGGCTTCTGCTTCGCCATCAAGGCCGAGGCCCATGAGGGAACGTGCCGCATCCTCGCCTATTTCCAGAACCAGTACGAGAACCCCTGCAAGGCCGAGATCGAACTCGTCCCTCTTCCCGGATTCTTTCTCACCGCGGCCAAGGTCGACACGCTGCGCTTCGAGATTCCCTGTGAAGGGGCAGGCTATGGCGTCGCCGCGCAGCTGATCGCTGTTCCCAGAGCCCTGCAGCAGAAGTCGCAGATCTACAACGTCGGCGCTGTCGCCGAGTATCCCGGCGGCAAGGGCCGCCGCTTGCGCTTCCGCGACGGCACGTTTTTGCGGGAAAACACCCCAAAGGGTCGATCGGTGAATCGCGCCATCCGCACGGGACTAGTTGCCGGCGCAAGCCCCTGGTATTTCTTGTATCGACCACCCCGAGTGAAGCTGCAATTTCCTTCGGGAATCGCGGCAGAGCTGACCGCCGGCCAAACGCAGATCAAGACCTTGTGGAAACTGGGTGACGCGGCGATTGACCCTGAAATGTCGATCGATTAAAGCCCCGAGGTTTACCGGGTAAACTCGGCGTATGACCGGCGATGATGCACCGCTTTTCTGCAATCGCTGTTCGACCGAACTCATTCCGGGAAAGGGAAACTTCTACCAGATTCAGATCGAGGCCATGGCCGATCCGTCGCCGCCCGATCTTGACGAACGCGATCTCGGGGCGGATCCGCGCAGAGAAATCCAGCGGCTGGTCGACGAAATGAGCGATCTGTCACCGCAGGAACTGATGGACCAGGTTTATCGCCGCGTGACGATCTTTCTTTGTTTGCCGTGCTATACCAAATGGATCGAGAATCCGACCGGTTGAGTCGGCGATCCGAGCGATCCATTCGTCCCCAGACGTCAGCACCTCACGCGCATGCCGGTTCGACTTTTCCCGCCAGCGGCGGCGGGTACTTCGCCACTATTTTCTTCGGTAGACGATCCCCGTATCGACGCGGTTAAAGCCGCACGATTCGAGGAGCTTGATCACGGCCGTGTTCGATTCGAGCGGGTTGGCCTGGGCGAGCGTGACCAGCTCGTCCTTGAGGCGGCGCGAGGCTTCCATCACGAGCGCCTGGGCGTAGCCTTTGCGCAGTTCGGCCTCCTGGGTTCGCAGGTTCGTCAGGCCGACGGCCCGCTGCTGCCAAGAGACCATGTACAAATCGAGGCCGACGACGGTCACTTCGGCTAGTTCGTTGGGGCTTTCTTTCGGTCGCAGCGTGAATTCAACCGTGTCCAGCCGGCCGTAGCGCGTTCCCCAATACCAACTGGCGTTGGGCGGTTCCGACGTGATCGAGAGTTCGATCTTCCGGCGGACATTCACCAGGCGGAAACTCATCGGCGAACGCTGCTTGGAGAGATCGCACTGGAGGACGGTGTAACGCTCGACCGGCTCGTACCCGTGCGCGGCGAGAAACGGGGCGGCGTCGGGATCGGTTTCGAGAAAGCCGCACGGACAACTTCCACCATACAGGCCGAAGAAAAAGGGATCGCGCGGCTCGGCGGCGCCCGCGTAGATCGATTCGGCGCCTTTGCCGCGAAGGTAATCCTCGCCCCGTTTCAATAGCTCGCGGCCGATACCGCGACGACGATAAGACGGATGGACGAGGATCGCACAAATCACGCCGGACTCATATGAGAGGGCCGACTGATCGGCATTGGCACCGAAGCCGGCGTGGACGAACCCGATGATTTCCGGTCCGTCAAGAGCCAGAATCAGCCCGGCCCGATCGAAATACGGCTGCGCGAAGTTGAGTGTCTCAAATGCGTCGACGGAAACACCCGTCGCCGCTCCGCGGCCGAGCGGGCAGCTATTCCAGAGTGCGACAATACGAGCCGGATCGGCATTGCGAAAGGTCCGGTATTCGATCACTCGACACCGCTATTGCATTGCCGGCGCTATGAAACAAGATATGAACATATGATCATTTGATCTGCGCCAAGAATGGTCGGCGCAGAATCCAAATCTGATTTTGGACGTTTTTGGAGTCTTCTGGACCCCCTGAGCGCCCCAAAAAAGCCAAAAAAGTCCAAAAAAGTGTCTTCGAGTCGGGCTATTTGTCGCCAAACGGGCCGCGCGACCGGACCATTTCCGATGGGATCACCGCCGAACGACCCGGCGGACTGCCTCGACAATGGCGGACGATGTCAAACCGTATTTCTCAAGCAGCCCATCTGCATCGCCACTTTCGGCATAGCGATCGCCGAGATTGACGTAGGCCATTGGGACGGGGATCGTTTGGCCGACCACCATGGCGACCGCCGAACCCAATCCACCAGCGGCCAAGTGTTCTTCAGCCACGACGATGGCTCCAGTTTCCCTTGCGGCTTTTACGATGGCCTCTTCGTCAATCGGTTTGACGGTATGCATGTCGAGCACCCGGGCGGAAATGCCGATGTCCGCCAACTCGAAAGCAGCATCGAGTGCCATCGAAACCATCAGTCCGTTGGCCATGATGGTGACGTCGCTTCCGTCCCGAATGGTGATCGCTTTGCCAAGCTCGAAATTGCAGCCGTTCGGGTACACGACGGGCACTTTTGGTCGGCCCAGACGTAAATAAGTCGGCCCTTGGTATTCGATCATGGCCTTTGTGGCGAGCTTGGTGGACGGGGCATCGCAGGGAACGATGACCGTCATCCTCGGGAACGAGCAGGCCAAGGCGACGTCTTCGATGCCCATCTGCGAGGGGCCGTCTTCGCCGATCGAAATTCCCGCGTGGGAACCGACCAGTTTCACATTGAGGTGGGGAAAGGCCACCGACATGCGGATCTGTTCGTAGGCGTTGCACAACAAAAAACAGGCAAAACTGGCGACAACGGGGGTCTTACCGTTGCAAGCCAGCCCTCCGCCAATGCTGACCATGTTGCTTTCGGCGATGCCGACATTGAAGCCTCGATTGGGAAAGGCGTGGGCGAAGACCTCGGTGCGGGTTGAATTCCCGACGTCGCCATCGACGGTGACGATTTCCGGGTGAGTTGCCCCAGCTCTTTCAGCGCGTCGCCAAAGGCGTCTCGCGTCGCCTGGCCCATTTCCAAACCGCTTTTTTCCCCAATCGCCATCTCGTTTTTCGCCTTGGCCGGTGAATCCGTTGTGGGTTGGCGGCGCGATTCGCCCCGTATCTGCGACGCCGTCAACCGATGAGTTGCAGTGCCTTCTCGGCAAGGGGTTTGGAAAGGGCCTTTCCGTGATAATTGACGTCCCCCTCCTGCTCCAAGAGGGGCAGGATGCCGAAGCCTTTTCGGGTCTTCGACACGATGGCCGTCGGCCGGTCTTTGACCTGGCGGACCGCTTCCAACGCCTTGACCACCGTCTCCATATCGTTGCCTTCGATTGTCTGTGTATGCCATCCAAATGCGGCAATTTTATCGGCCATCGGGGTAAGATCCATCACATCGTGCGTGGCACCCGTTTGCTGATAGCCGTTCAAATCGACAATGGCCGTCAGATTGGAAAGCTTGTATTTGTGGGCCGTTTCGTACCCTTCCCAAACCTGGCCTTCTTCCGATTCGCCATCGCCTATCATGACGTAGGTATGCGAATCGAGCCCATCGAGGCGGCAGGCCAACGCATGGCCGATTCCGATTGACAACCCCTGACCCAATGAGCCCGTGGAGGCCTCAATCCCGGGAACACGCCCCAAGACGGGGTGTCCCTCGAGGGGACTGCCCAACTTGCGGAGCGTTAACAGTTCATCGACCGGAAAAAAGCCCGCCTCGGCAAGCGCGGAATAGAGAACGGGAACCGCGTGCCCCTTGCTCAGAATGAAGCGGTCGCGATGCGGATCATGCGGCGCCTTGGGATCGTAGCGCAGGAAGCCGCCGAAGTAGAGGGCCGTCACCACCTCCACGGCCGAGAGGCTACTGGTTGGGTGGCCGCTACCGGCGGCGGTTGTCATGCGGATAATGTCGCGCCGAATCGCTTTGGCGGTCTCTTTCAGTTCGGCGATTGACCGCTTGGGGGCGGAAACAGGCACGACTCATCCTTTTCGTCGGTGGCACGTCCCAGAAATTCCTGCTGGACGACGGCCCGCAGCCAGGAGCCGGGTCAAAGCGGCTTTATGCTACCGACGAACAACGCATGTGGCAAGCAGTCGAAATGCCGGTTATCATCGGGAAAATGGCCGCGGCAAAGCCCTATTCCGACGACGACCTTTTGGCGTATCTCGACGAGATGCTGCCGGCCGATCGCATGGCGGCCCTCGAGGCCGATCTGCGAGCGAATGAGGCGTTGCGACTGCGCGTCGCGGCCGTCGCCCATCGCCGCGATCAGGGTGTCCACTCCGTCGGTGAAATCTGGAGGCGAGGCCGCCTCAGTTGTCCCACTCGCAATCAGCTCGGCAGTTTCCTGTTGGGAACTCTCAGTCCGACGATGACGGAATATATCGAGTTCCATCTGCGTTCGATCGGCTGCCGTCTCTGCGCGGCCAATTTGCATGACCTGGAAGTCTCGATGAAGTCGGCACCCGAGAGCACCGAACGCCGCCGGCGGTTTTTCGAGTCGTCGGCCGGACATCTCCGCGACCTGAGTTCCGGCAAGCGCCGCTAAGCGAAAAAGTCGGCGTCGCAGCCGATCTTGTCGCAAAAACGAGATTCCGATACGGTTTCGGCGACTCGGCTGGCTCGTTTTCTCGGCCGGGAGATCGACCGGTTTCAGACCGGTTCCGCAGGGAGGCGGCGATGGCATTCATTAAACGGGCAGTTGCACCGACTCTTGCATTGGCCTTGGCGGCCGGCGGACTCTTCGGCATCCACGAACTCGTGCACGTTGCCCACGGTCAAAATGGCAAAGCCGCCACGCCGAAAACGGCCATTCTCTTGAAGACCGCGGACGGCACAAAAAAACGCACTGGCGGCGGGCCATTCGGAACTCCAACTTCGTTGGTGAATGAAGCGACCGGTCAGCCCGCATTTCGTCTCGCCGGCGAATTTGACTGGGAATCGGCAGGTACGATAGTGCCCGTGAGCGGACAAACTGCTCCAGCCCCCACGCCAATGGCGGCACCCACAAACGCAGTTCCTTTGCCTCCCGCAGCGGAAGATTGGCCGGTTCCGTCGCCGGCCGCAAAACGAGGCAATCCACCAGACCGCGACAAGGAAAGCTCCAAGCACGCTTCATCCTCCGGCCGACGCATCATCGAACGAGAGTTGCCAAATTCGAGCGTCGAAGAGCGCGATCTGTGGCACGAGCAGACGAAAGATCTCTCGCTGCACGATTTGCGGGAACTCATGCGAATTCGAGCGCAGGTCGGCCGGCTTTCGGTGCCAGCTCCGGAAAGCGAGCACTCAACCGGTCAACCGGCCCCTCTTCCGCCTGGCTCCACTGGAATTGGCAGCGGGCCGCTTTTTCCCCCGACGAATGACGCCGGCGGTCCTCCCGTCGCCGACCCAGATCCTGGCCGCGTGATCGGTGAGGCGATGTCCGCTTTGGTGCGGGCGCGGCAGGTGATCTTGAACAACATCGCGAACGCCCAAACAAACGGCTACAAACGGCGGCTGATTTCATTCGAGAGCGCCTCTGATCGGCCAATGACGCCCGCCTCTGATGAAGATCCGCTGCACTTCTATTTCGGAGGCTCGATAGAAGCCGGAGCGCGGCTGGCCCCGGCGATCGCGGACTTGACGGCAGGAAAGCTGATCGACACAAACCGCGCGCTGGATCTGGCGATCGAGGGACAGGGGTACTTCTGCGTCGTCGAAGCCAAGACAAAAAAAGAGACCTACACGCGGCGGGGACGCTTTACCACAAACGCGTCGGGCGAAATCGTCCTGAAGGCCGCGAGCGGCGAATGGATTCTCACACCGCCAATTACGATGCCGAAGGACTCGGCCGAGATCGAAATCGACGCCGAGGGAATCGTTCGAGCCTGGGACTCGCAACATCATTCTCTGGAGAAAATTGGTTCCATCCAAACGGCCTCGTTTGATGCGCCCGCCGCCCTTGTGCCAGGTGATGGAACGTTCTTTTTGAAACCAGCCGAAATCGCAGCCAAAATGCATCCGCCCCACGCGGACGGCCGCAGTGTCATTCGACAAGGATGTCTCGAAGAATCCAACGTCGATGTGAAGCACGAATTGGACGAACTTTCACGCATCGCCGCTCAGCTTCAAACGCTCGAGCAGGCGTCTCGCCTCCTGCAGCCGGCCAGCGTTGATCAGGGTCGCGGCCGCTAGAATTCCTCCTGGCGTCGAATTCGCGATCTCGATGTTGCGCGGCGGCAGATGCGGCTTTGCAATCGGTCGCGGGCGACGCCTAGAATGCGGCACAGTGATCGTGCCGTGTGAAAACCTCTTCTTTTAGAAGTCGATATGGTGATCAACTGGGAGCCTCTGCGCGAGATACTGAATTCGAATCGACGATTCGTGATCTCGAGTCACGTGCGTCCCGACGCGGATGCACTCGGTTCGGAGCTGGGGCTGGCGGCGCTTCTCGAAGCGATCGGCAAAGAGGTGCGGATCGTCAATCCATCGGCAATCCCGCAGACCTTGCAGTTTCTCGACCCAGCGGGGCGAATTCTAAAAATCGGCGACGGCATTCGACCTGACCAGGTCGCCGACACGGATGTGCATCTCGTCGTCGACACAAGTTCCTGGGCACAGCTTCAAGATGTGGGAAGTGTTTTTCGACGGTCACCGGCCAAGAAAGTCGTCATCGACCATCATGCGAGCAGCGACGATTTGGGCGGCCTCGAGTTCAAAGACGTGGAGGCCGAAGCGACGGGCGTGCTGATCCTCGAACTCGCGGACGCACTTGATCTGACAATTCCGCCGGCCGTTGCCATGCCCTTGTTCTGCGCCGTGGCGACCGATACCGGTTGGTTCCGTTTTGGATCGACGCGCAGTTCGACGATGCGAGTCGCTGCGCGATTAATTGACCTTGGTGCGCGGCCGGACGTAATATATCGGCAACTTTACGAGCAGTTTTCGCTGGGTCGAATTCGCCTCGCGGGCCGCGTTTTAAGCCGGGTCGAGCTCGAATGTGAGGGCCGACTGGGTTACACGTGGGTCGAAGCGGCGGACTTCGACCTGTCGGGAGCCAGGCCCGTCGACACCGAGGATCTCGTCAACGAATGTTTGAAAATCAGCGGAACTCAATGCGCGTTCATCGCGGTCGAGCAATTGAATAAAACAGTTAAGATCAGTTTTCGGAGCCGGACTGGCATCGACGTTGCCGCAGTCGCCGAAGAATTTGGAGGCGGAGGCCACAAACAGGCGGCCGGAGCGACCGTGACGGGGTCGCTCAAAGAGGCAACTCAAAGGGCCCTGAACGCGATGCGAGCCGCTCTGGGATCGGCCATCACCACACCTGCCTGAGACACCGCGATTCCCCCCTTTGTTAGAATCCTGCCGAACACCAACCTGCCCGCTTCGCTTTTTCAATCTTGTCAATTTGGTTTTGCCAACTCAGTCCCGGGACGATTGAAGCGATCGCGGTGACGGCCACTAATTCGCCAATGAGGAGCCCGGAAAATGCCGGCCGACCAATCTGCCCCCAGAACTCACGGCGTCGCGGAGGCCAAACTGTCCCCGGCAACGACGCGCCGTAACTTCTTGAGCGAGGCGCTTGCTTTCTGCGTCGGCTCTTTGATCTTGATCGTTCCGCTCGTCGCTGGGATCGCGTTTTTTTTAGATCCTCTTCTTCGACGAAAACGATCGAGCGATGATCAGAATGCCCGCCGCGACGCGGAGGGGTTCCTGAGAGTGGCGTCCGTCTCGTCGTTGCCGGATAACGGTCGCCCGCAAGTCTTCACGGTCTACGACGACGTGGTTGACGCGTGGAACAAATTCGCCGATCAGCCGGTCGGGCGCGTGTTTCTCCGCAAACTGCCGGACGGCAACGTGACAGCGTTCAACGTGCGCTGCCCCCATCTGGGCTGCGCCGTCGATTTTCGATCGTCACACAACGATTATTTTTGTCCCTGTCATATGAGCGCGTTCACTCTCGACGGGAAGCGAGAGAACGAAATTCCGCCGCGCGGCATGGACGCTTTGGACGTGAAGATCAAGAACGGGACCGAAGTTTGGGTCCGTTACCAGGTCTTTAAGGCCGGCACACCGGACAAAATCGCCGTTTCCGCCTGAGAACAAATGGACCAACCATGAAGCCGCTGCTCAACTGGCTGGACGATCGCACCGGCTACCGACATCTGCTCAACGACATGCTCTTCGAGCCGATCCCGGGGGGCGCGCGCTGGCGCTATGTCTGGGGAAGCACTCTCGTTTTCGTCTTCACGACGCAGATTATCACCGGCCTCTTTCTTTGGACGGCCTACAGCCCCAGTGCTCAGACCGCTTGGGAAAGCGTCTTTTTCATCCAATACATGACGTCGTGGGGTTGGTTGGTGCGGGGCATCCATCATTACTCCTCGCAGGCGATGGTCGTGCTGATGGCTCTGCACCTGATGCAAGTTGTGATCGACGGTGCCTATCGGCGCCGCGCGAGATCAACTTCTGGCTCGGCCTGATCCTGATGCAGATTGTTTTCGGGCTGTCGCTGACGGGCTATCTGCTCCCGTGGGATCAGAAGGGTTATTACGCCACCCAAGTCTCCACCGAAATCATGGGAGCGACACCCGTGATCGGTCCGATCCTGCAACTGGTTGTTCAAGGGGGGCCGAAATACGGTCACCATACGCTGACCCGCTTTTTCGCGATGCACGCCGGGATTCTTCCCGGTTTGCTGATGGTCTTTCTCGTTCTCCACTTGTACATGTTTCGTCGACACGGGCTCACCGTCCGAAACGCCAAGGCGCGACCCGATGTGATGTTCTGGCCGGATCAAGTGCTGCGGGATGCGGTGGCTTGCCTGGGCGTGTTAGCCGTTCTGTTACTCTGTGCCGTCTTCAAGGGAGCCGAGTTGAGCGCTCCGGCCGACCCGTCGGAACCTTACTCCGCGGCGCGCCCTGAGTGGTATTTCTTGTTCTTGTTTCGGTTCCTGAAGTTTCAGGCCGTCGAACATTACGGTCTCGCGTTCGGGGCGATTTATGTGCCGGGCGCGATCATGCTGGTCTTTTTGCTGATGCCGATCATTGGTCGCTGGAAGCCCGGACACGCCTTCAATGTCATCTTCACGCTGTTGTTGATGATCGGCATTGCCGGTTTGACGGGATTGGCCCTCTACGAAGACCGAAAAAACACTGACTACCAGCCGGCCGTGGCAGCGGCCGACCAAGCGGCAGAGCGCGCTGTCGTTTTGGCGCGACGTCCGGAAATGATTCCCGTTGCGGGAGCGGTCACACTGTTACGCAACGATCCGCTCACGCAAGGCCCGAAAATCTTTGCGGCAAATTGCTCAAGCTGCCATCGCTATCATGGCAACGACGGAACGGGCCGCGCGGTTACGGTTCAGGTCGATAAGCCGAAGGGTGCGTCGACGGCAGAGCAGGGGAGCGCTGGCGAATCGACACGCGTCGATGCGCCCGCGACGGCTGCCGATTTAGGTGACTTTTGCTCACGCAATTGGACCCGCGCCGTCCTGACTGATTTCAAGGGACATTTCGCCAATTTCAAAAAGGCCCGGGATCCGAAGGTCGCGCAGGAGCTGCTTGATAGCAGCGAAATGGCCGACTGGTCGGAAACGAATAAGGCAATCCTGAACGATCTGGCGAACAAGGAGAGCGTTGCGGCACTGGTCGAATTCCTCGCAGCCCAATCGGGACGAACGGATCAACCTGCTCCGGACAAGGCCCTCGTCGCCAAGGGCCAAACGATCTTTGAGACGGGGAAATTGGCGAAGGACAAGCTTTCCGCAAATTGCACCGATTGCCACGCGATTCGCCCGGTTGGCGGAACTGCCGTTCTTGGCAAAGAGGGTTCCGCACCGCTCCTGACTGGATACGGCGGCACCGAGTGGCTCAAACGGTTCATCTCCGACCCGGGCCGCCCGGAAAACTACGGCGAGCACAATCACATGCCGGCCTTCAAGAATCAGCTCAGCGACCGGGAGATCAATTTGGTGGCCCGCTGGCTGGCCGGGGACTATTACCGCCCATCCGCACGCGGCGCCACTGCTGCGGATTGAGAGCTGAGTCGACCAGCATGCAATTAATTGACTGCCGTTGCATCCATCTGCGCACGGCGGATGTCGCGCGGCGCGAACACAACGGCTGCGAGAATCAACAACAGCGCAACGGCGGCGTAAATCAGCGCGGTCGCCGAGAGCACCTGGCCAAACGTCATGTGCAAACGGGTGATCGCCATTCCGGTACCGACAGTTGCCAGGCCCGCGCCGAACCAGCCGATCATGTTCGCCAATCCGAGCATGGTCGCCCGTCGCGACGGATGAATCACGTCGTACATCGAAGCCCAAATATTCGCGTCGTAAATTCCCTCAGCCAGCCCGAAACAAGTTAAATAGATCAGCAACGGCACCGCTGCCACCTGCGTCCCCGAAAGATAGATGAACGGAATACCCAAGACGGCGCCGAAAGCCTGGCTGAGGATCCGGCCGCCCGGCATGAACACCCGCGCGCGGTCGGCCAGCACCCCGCCGATGACCGAACCGAGGATGCTCGCCATCCGGAAATAAAATGTGGCGCTGAACGCGGCCGTCCCCAGATTCATGTGGAACTCGTCGGCCAGATACTTCGGCATCCAGCTCAAAAAAACGAAAGCCACCGAGTTCGCCCCGAAAAATGCCGCGATCAAGATCACGGCGCTCGGGGTCTGAATGAGCTCTCGCAGGAACTGCAGCAGGGGAATCGCCGGTGGGCTCGGCGTCTCGTCGAAAGTCTGGGCTTCGAGCCTCTCCGCTTCGTTGCGGGCCGGTTCCCGCAGAAAAACGAAAAGCACGATCGCCAGCACGATGCCGGCAAATCCAAACACCTTGAATGGCGCCTGCCAGCCGTACTTTTCCGCCAGGTATCCGGCAAGGGCGGTGCCCCCAATCGTCCCCGCGTACACGCTCGTCTGATGCAACCCCATCGCCCGCGATCGGGTGCGCATGGAGTGATAATCACTGATGAGAGACATCGTCGCGGGGAAGTAAAAGGTCTCGCCCAAGCCCTCGGTCGCGCGAACGATCACAAATTCGATCCAGCGCCGACAAAAGCCGGTCGCCCCCGTCACCAGGCTCCAGACGGCCAGTCCACCCAGAATCAGCGACTTGCGGCGAACACGATCGCCGACCATGCCAGCGAGCGGCGCGCTGAGCGCGTAGACGAACATGAACGCGGAAAAAATCCAGCCGAGATCCTCGTCGGTGAACTGGTACTCCTGTTGCAACACTTTCCCGACCGCGTTGATCGCCATCCGGTCGGCGTAGTTGAAGAAGCAGATGAACCACAGCATGCCGACGACCCACCACTTGTAGGTCGGACCGGGACGTGCTGTCGACAATTCCGGCACGGACTCTTCGCGGCTCACCGAATCACCTCATGGACCGACGAATCGAGTGCGAGGCAGGGGCGTGGACGATCGAGGCGGGGACAAACCAATGTCCAAGGTCTGATGATCGAGGTCAAGCACGGAATGCCGTCAGCCGGACCGAATTCGATTTCAGACCTCAAGGCCGATGCCAAAGTCCTCGGCATCCTCTTCGACCGACGCGGGAGCCTGCTCGACTGCGTTGCGTTCGCCGCGAACGACGTCCGGAACCGCCATGGCGGCCTCGATCGCCTTGTCCGTGCTCTCGGGATCGACGGCACGGCAGCAATTCGTAATTGAATCGGACAGTTCGCGCAGCTCAGCGCGCCAGAGTTCGGCATCAATGTCCGGTGGAGAGATTTGAGAGAATTCGCCACACAGCAGAATGAACCGCAGCAGATGGCGGAAGATAACCCCCTCTTGTCGCACGATTCCCTTTGACGTGATCAACTTGTTGAAGTCGTCCCCATAACGCAAAACCTCGCCCACGATCCAGACGGGACGTGTGACGAGATCATGCACGGCAGGGAGCTCGGAATCGAACAGCATTCTGAGTTTTTCCGCGAGACTCGGCGTCCAGCGCTCCTCCCAGTTCAGGCCCTCGTCGTCCGATTTGTCCCGAAGCTGTTCGGCCGTGACGAGGCCTCGTCCCATCAGCACGGCGTCTAAGCGGGTTGTTGCCAGCGGCCCCGGGGGTAAATCCTTCATCCGCGGCACACGAACGTCTCGCAGGATCGACGTCGGGACGTCCAACACACTTTCGAGCGCCTGCACCTTCTCGTCGCGGTCCGCGATCCCCAGATGCTTGACGAGAAACGCGCCGTAGAGCGGATTCACGCTGCGAAACACGAGCAGGTTATCGAGCTCCGGTGTCGGATAGGCAAACCGCGGCTGATAGATGTCGCGGGATACCTCGCCCGCGTCCTGCTGTTGGTCCTTGTGACCATCGATCACCTTGCCTGCCCGATCCACTTTCACCTGCGTCGTGCCGGATTGAGTTCCCCCCCGAGCCTGCGTCAAGAGGGAGCCAAACGATCCGAGCGGCTTTGGCGGTTGTGGGAGGCCATCGGTCTGAGCGGGCTGACCCGACGCCGCTGCCTTTTCTTCATCCGGCTTTGGCGGCGGAGGATCGAGTCGGACATAACCGCCGGCCCACAACGTCACCAGCATCCGCGTGAGGTTCTTTTGTCCGGCTTCGATCCGCGGTGCATCCATCAGCCGTTTGCGGACGACGGTGCGCAAGTGTTCGACGTCGGGGGAGATTTCGAGCAAGTAAGCCAGCAGTGCGCAGGGAAGCTGGCCTTTACTGAAGAGCTTACCGGGCGGCGCCGTCTGAAGTTTCTCGAAATGGACCGACTCCCAATATTGCTCGGTCTTGCGGCGCGTGGGCATCTGTTTTTCGAGTTTTTTTCGCGCCTTGATGACCAGGGGATCTTTCGTGTTCTCGGGAATCTGATTCAGCCGCTCTTTGAACCGCAGGATTTTCACATCGTCTTCGTGGGCGAGGGCATAAACATAGCCGTGCTTATCGAATTGAGGCCGGCCGGCGCGGCCGAACATCTGGTGGGCACTGCTGGGATCAATCAGCTTCTTTTCGCCCGGCGGTCCTTTCATGAGTGTCGTCAGAACGACCGACCGCGCGGGCAGATTGATGCCGGCCGCCAGCGTCTCGGTACAGACACAGACGGTAAGCAGCTTGTGCTGGAAGAGGTCTTCGACCAGCCGGCGGTATTTCGGCAGAATGCCGGCATGATGGATACCGACTCCCCGCTGCAGAATCTGTTTCAGTTTCGGCCCGGCTCCCTTCGACCAGTCATGCGGAGCGAGCTTGTCCACGAGCCTCTTTTGTTGACCGTCGGACAGCAGGCTCTTCCCCTTGAGCTGCTCGGCGACCGACCAGCATTCGTCTCGATTGAAACAGAAGACGAGCGCCGGCGTGCGACGCGTTTCGTCATCCCCGCTTGCCATCAGTTCCAGCTCCTCGTTGAGGAGCTGATCGCCCACCCACACATAGCTCAGGGGAATCTTGCGTTCGTTGCTTTGGATGAGCTGGACTTTGCGATCAATGCTGCGATTGAGCCAGACGATGAATTCGGCCGCGTTGCCGACGGTCGCCGACAAGAGCATGACCCGGACATGCTTGGGAAGCATGGCCAGCGACAGTTCCCAAACCACGCCACGCTCGGGATCGGCGAAACTGTGGAATTCGTCCATGACGACCGTCGCGACGTTCGAGAAATCGAACGCTTCCGGATGCAGCAGGCGGTTGAGCAGAATTTCGGCGACGACCACCAGGATCCGCGCATCGCCGTTCACGGACCGATTGCCCGTCACGAGGCCCACGGACTCTTCCGGAAATCCCCAGCGGACTGCCGCGGCTTGCATTTCGCGAAACTTTTGTTCGGTGAGCGCGATGAGCGGCGTCGTGTAGTAGGCCGTTTTCCCCGTATGCAGCGCTTCAAACAGCGCGGCCTCGGCAATGACCGTCTTGCCGGTTCCGGTCGGCGCGCAGATCATGAGCCCTTCGTCGCTGGTGAACCACGTCAGGAGCGATTCCTCCTGCACGGGATAGGGAACGTATGGAAGCTGTTCCAGGTACCGAGCGGCAAGATCGTCGCGCAACGGATTGGGCGTGGACATGTGGCCAAATTCTACGACGTCGTCATCAATCGGTCGAGCAGCGTACCTGCCAGATGCGGAAGGATAATCGCTCCTTGACGTCGACGAACAAAGCCCGTTACAAAGAGGAATTGGGTGGGTACAGCCCGGAAGTGCCATTTCTTCCGCTACTTGGGCTGCGGGAAACACTGCTGCATGGCGAAGGTCACGTTACAGTTGCTCGAAGGTCTCGAGCGCGGTCTGTTGTTTCGCGACCTTCCCACTCCGGTCACGATTGGCCGCGAGGATGACAACACCGTTCGCCTCAATGACGAACGCGTCAGCCGCTTCCACGCCAAGATTCAGGAGGACGGCGGCCAGGTGATTCTCACCGATCTGGAAAGCACCAACGGCACGCGAATCAACGGACATCCGATCCAAATGCGGGTGCTGCAAATTGGCGACCAGATCTCCATCGGCCGATGCCTGCTTCTTTTTGGCAGCCCCGAAGAAATTACCGCCAAAGTGGAGGCAATGCTCAACAGCGGCCAGGCCTCCGGCGACACGAGCTCTCACACAAAGTATGGTTCGGAGCATTTCGAGGGACAAACCAGCTATTCGGACGGGCCCATCGACTCTGGCTCGTTTCAAGAGGCCGAAGAGGAACAATCGAGCGAGCTATTTCCGGACGGAGCGCCCGAACCGCCGCACGGGCTGCGGCCCTTGCAACGAGCTCAAGTTTCCGACTTGCTCGGCTATTGCCACGAGCAGATTCGCCGCGTGTTGCAAACAGCATCGCAAGACACTGGCAACGGCCACGCGATGCGCGTCGCCTGGCAGGATTGGCAGCGGCTGCTGCGACTCGAGATGGAGTTGGCCGCCACGATGAAGAAGGTCGCCGATCCGGACGCTTGAGGATCACAGCTCCGGCGGATCGCCTTTCCCAATTGAATCGGCGCGGGTTTCCCCCCATTTCGACCAGAGCAACGAACCGGCATTCCCCGCGTTGCCCGAAGAACCGGTCTCTTCTTCACGGGTTCAGGCGATCACTCGTTTTACTACCCATTTCGCACCCGGTGGAGTGGTGTATATTCCCACGGCGTTTGCCGATACGCATTGATGTGTGCGAATGCGAGCGGGCGTTGGGAGAAGGTACGTGGTCGACCCCAAGAAAATCTGGTCCTCATCGCAGCTTCCGACACTACCCACAATTGCGATGAAGCTTTTAGAATTGGCCCGCGATCCGGAGACGGAATTCAAAGAAGTGATCGGCGTGGTCAAGACGGACCCGGCCATCACGGCCAAGATTCTCAAGGCGGCGAATTCCTCCTTCTTCGGATTCAAGTCGCCGGTCGCATCGATTGAACGGGCTGTGCCGCTTTTGGGGACCACGGTCGTCACGACCCTCGCCCTGAGTTTTTCTCTTGTCGATGCGGCAATGACCTCAGGGTCGCTTGCCCAGCATTACACGGCTTACTGGAAACACTCGATTGTCCAGGCCGTTGCCGCCGAAGTGCTCGCCGAACGTGTCGCAAAGGGACTGGCTGGCGATTGTTTTTTGACCGGACTCCTTTTGGACCTGGGCCGTCTCGCGATGCTCAAGACGGTCCCGAACGATTACCTGCCGGTGCTCGAAGAATGGCAGGCGCAAGGCGGTTCGCTCAAGGAGCGAGAAGCCGCCCGTTTGGGAATCGATCATGTCCGCGTGGGTGCTCAACTCATGCGCGAATGGAAGCTTCCGCAGCAACTGATCGCCGCCGTGACATTGCACCATGCCACAGTCGCAAAGCTGCTTGAAGAGCTGAAGGATCCAACGATGGTCGCCGACCGCGTCGTCGCAGTTGCGGCAACGGTCGGTGATTATTTTTGCTCGACGGCCAAGGGCGCGGCATTGGAGCGATTGGAATCGCTTTCCTCCGAATTCTTCCAAATGGATCAGGCCGCCCTCCACGAGTACCTCGATGGCACACGCGAACGCATCGACCGGGCCGGCAGTCTCTTTTGCGTGAGCTTCGAGGGATTGGGGACGTCGGCCGACTTGATGGGCGAGGCCGGCGAACAGCTCGCACGCGTAGCCGTCCGTGAGCACATGGCCAGCACGCAGATGGAAATCCAGCGCCAAGCCGCCGAAAAGGCCAATCATGAACTGGAATCCAAGAATCAGCAGCTCGAAGAACGTGTTACGCGGGACGCACTCACAGGACTTTACAACCGCGCATTTTTTGCCGAATCGCTGACCGCCGCAATCAATGCCGCCAGCCGAAGCGCGGCTCCGATCGGCGTCGTCTTTTGCGACATCGATCATTTCAAACAATTGAACGACACGTACGGCCATCCTTTCGGCGA
Source organism: uncultured Planctomycetaceae bacterium (assembly GCA_963752185.1). Taxonomy (GTDB): domain Bacteria; phylum Planctomycetota; class Planctomycetia; order Planctomycetales; family Planctomycetaceae; genus DASPSM01. Next base: position 1,999,946 of record CAVVXK010000002.1, read on the forward strand.
CGACGTCCTGCGGACGGTCGGCCAGATCTTCGGCGAGGTCCTCCGCAAATCCGACGTCGTCGCCCGCTACGGCGGCGAAGAGTTCGTCGTGCTCGTACACCAGCCGACGGAAAAAGGACTCGAGAAACTGTCGGAACGGCTCCGTCGAGCGATCGAGGGAGCGCCTTTCTGGTTTGAAGGGAAACCAGTACATGTCACCATCAGCATCGGTGCCGCAATCGTCCTTCCGGAACGGGATCCGGGCGACCTCGCCTTACGGCTCGTCGCCGCTGCGGACGAAGCAATGTATGAATCGAAGCAGAACGGCCGAAACCAGGCCCATGTCCGCTCGCTGATCGACAAGGACGACCAGCACTTGGCCCAACTGGTGGCACAAAAACGGTTCAGCCGCTGGCTCGTGCAAAACCAGGTCTTCGATATTCAGATCGTGTCGCGTGCCTTGTTGGAGACGCCCGCGGAACGGCTGAAAGTCGGATCTTTAGCCCAGTTGCTGGGTTTCCTCAGCACCGCGCAAATCGACGAAATTCGACGGCTGCAACATGCCACGGCGGATCGATTCGGACGGTGCGCGATCTCTCTGGGTTACTTGACGGAAGATCAGCTCGCAACCGTCCTGGCCATCCAAGCGGAGCCGCCCAATCTTCTCGCTCGAACGCTGACGATTATGGGCCTGGTCGACAAGGCCAAGGCCGACGCCCTCTTGATGCGCTATCGTTCGACTTTGTCGGCCAACGAGCCAGCGACCGCGGCTCTGGTTTGAAATCCGGCACTTCGGGGCTTATTCGTTATCTAGACGAATGCAGTCATTCTTCGCGCTCAACCCCGAACGGGCGACATGACCGACGACTCGCTGGAAACTTACTCGCGCGGCCAAAAGTTTTGGGCGTACGGCGTCCACGCCTATACGGCAACAGGCCTGCTCTGCGGGGCGCTTATTGCCGCCGACATAGTGCGAGGCAACTATCGCCGATCGTTCGTCTGGATGATTCTGGCGGTCTTGATCGACGCGACCGATGGAACGTTCGCGCAAACTTCGAGTGAAAGAGGTCGTTCCCCACATCGATGGTCGCAAGCTGGACGACATCGTTGACTACCTCAATTACACCTTTTTACCGCTGTTGATGGTGGGTAGCGCAGGTTGGCTCCCGCAACCCTCCTGGTTTTGGGTGACCATCCCATTGGTTGCCAGCGTCTTCGCCTTTGTCCACACCGGTGCTAAAGAGGAATCGAACGGATTCTTTCGAGGTTTCCCCTCGTATTGGAATGTGTTCGCCTTTTATACAGCCGTTTGGTTGGCTGAACTTGGGCAGGGGGTGGTCTTGGCTTTCGCACTCGCATTGAGCGGATTGAGCGTACTCCCCATTCGCTTCGTGTATCCGAATCGGGCGCCCCGTTGGCGCGGTCTTTTCATCGGAGGGGGTGTTGTTTGGCTGCTCATCATCGCGGCCATCCTGTGGTATTACCCCAAGACCTCGATTCCCAACGGCCTACTGTGGCTTTCGGCAGTTTATCCCGCTTTCTACGTCGTGGCGTCCGTGTATCTCGACTGGCGTCTTCGACCGCGCTAATGGCCGACCGCCGAGCGGCCTATCCGTTGGCGTCCAGGATGACGAGCAGCCGATCCAGAAACGGCGCCTGATCGGGATGGATGCGACGTCGCGCTTCCTCGAGCGGCAAAAATGCCGTCTGGTCGATTTCCCATGAGGCGCACCGCGGCTCGGCATCGTCCGGCGCTTCCCCAGCGAAACAGTGCACGCGCTTGCGGCTTTTTTGATAGTCAATCGATGACAGCGGAACGAGTGCGCCCGGCGTCACGCCCGTCTCTTCGATTGTTTCGCGGCGAGCGGCCGACTCGAGGTCTTCGCCTTCCTCCGGAAGACCCTTCGGAATTCCCCAGGGAGCGCGACGGTTGTAGTTCCCGGAAGAATGGACCAACAAGACTTCGAGTTGGTCGTTGTTCCGTCGATAGAGCAGCGTTCCCGCGGATTCCTTCATGAATGCAAGCGTTCTCAACCCTGGAAGAGGCCCGTGCCAGCGATCACTCCGTCTTTCATGTGAATCTGACGCTTCGCCCGTCGAGCGATGTCGGGCTCGTGCGTCACCATGACGATCGTCCGGCCCTGGCGATTGAGGCGGTCGAGGATTTGCATGATCTCCTCGCCCGTCTTGGAGTCGAGGTTACCGGTCGGCTCGTCCGCCAGAATGATTTCCGGATCGTTGATCAGCGCCCGCGCGATGGCGACGCGCTGTTGCTGACCACCGGAAAGTTGAAAAGGGCGGTGATCCAGCCGCTCGGCCAGCCCGACTTCGGTGGCCACGTCGACGCAACGATTTCGATCGGTCGCGCTGATCGCAGGGTACCCGCGGCGATAGTGCAGGGGGACTTCGATGTTTTCGAGGACCGTGTATTGAGAGATCAGATTGTACGACTGAAAAATGAAGCCGATCATCTCGTTGCGGGCCTGCGAGAGATCGTCGTCGGTCATCGTGGAGACGTCACGGCCGCCGAGGATATAGTTTCCGTGCGTCGGCCGGTCGAGTGCACCCAGCAGGTTAAGAAGCGTGCTCTTGCCGCTTCCCGAGGAGCCCATGATCGCCACGAAATCGCCCTCGGGGAAGTCCATCGACACCCCGCGCAGCGCCTTCACGACAACGGAACCCAAATCGTAATACTTATGCAAATCGATGATTTGTCCGGCCAGTTTCACAGGTTCCATGATAGCGGAACCGCGCGGCGGACAAAAAGCGATTTGCTTGTCGTTTCAAGCGGCTTGCTCGGCCGAAATCAGCCAGTGGGACGCAGAGCGGTTTCCGCCTCTTCCGCGGTCAAACGCGGGTGAGGAATCACCGCGGCGCCAATCGGTGTGGGCGGATCGGTGCCGGCGACTTCGCGTCGCGACAATTCGCTGTCGAGGATCGTGAGCAGCACGGCCAGCTCATGCAGCTGGTCGGCCCGGTAGCAACTGAGCAGTCCCGCCATCCGTTCGTGGTGGCACCGTTCGAGCTTCTCGAGAACCTCGCGAGCGTGGTCGGTCAGGACCAACAGGCATTTCCGACGATCCGATTTTGAGCGCAAGCGATACAGCAAGTCGGCGGCACGCATGCGATCGACGAGCGTGCTGACGCTCGATTCCGATTGTTGCAACCGCTCGGCCAACTCCGTTTGAGTGCAACCGCGAGGCAACGAGTCGCGAACGATCTGCAGCACGGTGAACCGCGCATCACTCAGACCGAATTCCGCGAAGTGCGACGCGAGCACACCGCGGATGCGATGAGCCGAACGCAGGACCTCAGCCACGATCTCCGCCGGTTTCGCATGGACGGCTTGTGGCTGCCAAGCAATCGAGTCCGATTCTGCCAAGTGCACGTTCATTGTTCAGACACCCGAAAGAGCCGGAAATGAGGAACCTATCGCTATCCTTCGGCTCACAACCGTTCGCGCCTGAAGCAGAAAATCCGATTGTGAAAGGAAATTTTTGAAAGGAACGCTCAACAGATTTTCCCATCTTTTCCACTCAGCCCAGTCAGCCAAGATTGGGCTGCGTAGACTCTCGCAGTCGATCGATCACGATCTCGACAAGCAATGGATGCGACGAGAGCGGTTTGCAGAGAGTGAAGGGAACAAGTGGGAATTCTGCGCTCAGTTGGCGACGATAGCGCTCGAGATCGTTGCTGACATGCGCGCCGGCAGAAAGGAAGTAGGGAAGCAAGTAGACTCGCGCGGCGCCCTCTTGAACGCAGGTCTTGCCGGCGTTCAAAATCGAGGGCTCGGCAAGTTCCAAGTAGGCGATTTCGACGATGGGGTAAACGCGACGGGAGCGCAATTGCTCGGCTAAAGTCACGAGATCCTGATTCGCGGCCTCGAGGCGGCTGCCATGAGCGATGAGCAACGCGGCCGACTTATTGTTTGCCGGTTTTTCCTCGGCCATCCCGCACCTTCGTAATCCGCGACCTGACTTTCCTCATCGATTGTGGCATGATTGACGGCGATCGAATAGGAACGTGAGAGCCCAATTGTCCGTGTCCCGTCAAATCCCCGTTGAAGCTGACCCGCCGCGTGTCGGGCCCTATCTTGTCGACCGCCGGCTGGGCGCCGGAGGGATGGGGACCGTCTATCTGGCGCACCACGAAGAGACGGGAATGCAGGCGGCCGTTAAGGTGCTGGCGCCGTCGCTGTCCCGTGAAGAGGGCCTCGTCGCGCGATTCGTCCGCGAAATCGATGCGCTCCGTAAACTGAAAAACCCGCATGTCGTCGAGCTTTTCGACCAAGGCGTCGATGGCGACATGCATTATTACGCGATGGAATACGTCGAGGGCGAAACGCTGACCGCCCGGCTTCGTCGCGAGAAGCGCATCCCGTGGCGCGACGTCGTCGAGCTGTCGATCCAGATCTGCGTCGCGCTCAAGGCGGCCCATGACGCGGGGATCATCCACCGCGATCTAAAGCCGTCCAATCTGCTCCTGGCCCCGGACGGGCAGATCAAGCTCACCGATTTCGGCGTGGCTCAGGTCTTTGCCGGCTCGAAACTGACCGTGACCGGCGGCATCATTGGCACGGCCGAATACATGTCGCCTGAACAGGGCCAGGGAAAGCGGATCACCAAGCGCAGCGATCTCTATTCGCTCGGCGCTGTGATGTACGTCATGCTGACCGGCCGCCCGCCGTTCTCCGGCAAGACGACCTTGGACGTCATTCATAAACACACCTATAGCCAGTTCGACCGGCCGCGGATGCGCGTGCCCGATATTCCTCATTGGCTCGACGACATCGTCTGCCAGTTGATGGAGAAGGATCCCGATAAGCGGTTCGCCGACGCCTACGTCGTCAACCGCAAGCTGCATGAACTCCTCCGGAAAGTCGAGCTTTCGTCCACCGATGCGACGCTCGATAACGTCTCCACGGGCGCGGACACGCCGACGGTCGACATAGCGTCGGGCCAAAGAGCGGGTTCCGCGCGGGATGAGCGCTGGCCCGGGGCCCGGCACGCTCATGCACGATCTGTTTCGCGCCGAGATCGATGCCCAAAATCGACCCTCGCGGCTCAAAGCGCTGCTTGAGAACACCTGGATTCTCGTGGGCGCCTTGGTCGTGGTCGTCGCCGGAGTCGCCTATTGGTCGCATGTCCGGACCTTGAGCCCAGAGCAGCGGTTCGACAAAGGTGTCGCCTTGCTCGAGGAAAGCGAAACGGAGAATTGGCGCACGGTGCGGGACGACTATTTCGCTCCGCTTGTTGCGCTGCAATCCGCGGAATGGGATGAAAGGCTCAAACCCTACCTCGATCGCATCCGCGCGGACGAAATCAAAGCCGGTTTGGACAAGAAGACTCTGCGCCGCGGCGGGAGGAAGCTGGCGACCAACGCCGAAATCGAGCGCGTGCTGAGTCGTGCGAAACACCAGGAGGAAGTCGGAGACCTGATTGGCGCCGAACACACGCTTGCCGATCTGGCGTTGATTCTGGCGGACAACCCGCACCTCGAAAGCGAGCTCAAGGTTGTGCAAGACTCCCTCGACGAACTCCATCGAAAGCACCTTGACCAGCCGGCCGACCTCAGCTTCGTTGAGGCAGCCCTCGATCGGGCCGAAAGCCTGGCAAAGGAAGGCAAGACGGACGAAGCCGCGCGAATCCGTCGCGGAATCATCGATCTCTACGCCAAGGATTCGCAAGCCGCGCCCCTCGTCGAGCGGGCGAAACGCCAGCTCGCAACCGCGGCAGGGCCAATTACCACTGGGAAGTCGACTCCATGAGTGAGCCGTTCGAGCTCAAGCGTTTTATCCGTTCCATCCCCGATTTCCCCAAGCCGGGAATCATGTTTCGCGATATCACGCCGCTCTTGGCCGCGCCCAGGCGTTCCAGCACGTGATCGACTCGCTCGCGGACCATTTTGGCAAGAACCGGGTCACCAGCGTCGTCGCGGCCGAGGCCCGCGGATTCATTTTTGCGGCGCCCTTGGCATTGGCACTCAAGGCCAAGTTCGTTCCCGTTCGCAAGCCCGGCAAGCTTCCGTTTGACACGCGTTCGTTTCATTACGAGTTGGAGTACGGCAAAGATTCGCTCGAAATGCACACCGACGCGGTGTCGCAATCCGACCGCGTCTTGATGCTTGACGATTTGCTCGCCACGGGCGGCACGATGGGTGCTTGCATCAAAATGGTGGAGCAGGCGGGCGCGACCGTCGTGGGGACGGCCTTCCTCATCGAGCTCGACTTTCTCAACGGCCGTAAGCATCTCGCCCCGTACGAGGTCTTTTCGCTGATCCATTACGCAGACGAGACCTGAGCGTGGCGATGTTCCTGGGCATCGAAATCGGCGGAACCAAGCTGCAGCTCGGTGTCGGCACGGGTGACGGCCCGCCGTGTATTGCGTTTCGCCGCCTCGATGTCGACGCGGCCCGAGGCGCCGCGGGAATCCTGGAGCAGATCGATCGAGCCGGTCACGAACTGATGCGGGAATCTCCCTTTCGCGCGGTCGGATTCGGCTTCGGCGGTCCAATCAACGGCCCCGCCGGCATTGTGACGACGAGCCACCAGGTTGCGGGGTGGGATAACTTTCCGCTGGCGAATTGGTGCACCAAGACTCTTGGCGTGCCGACGTATCTCGGCAACGACTGCGACATGGCGGCACTCGCCGAGGCCCGTTTCGGGGCAGGCCGCGGCAAACGCAGCGTGTTCTACGTCACCGTGGGCACAGGCGTCGGCGGCGGCCTCGTTCTCGATGGGCAACTTTTCGGCTCGAACCGTCCGGCCATTGCGGAAATCGGCCATCTGCGGCCAGGTTTGGACGCAGTGGAAGCAAGCCAGACGATCGAATCGATCGCCAGCGGTCGCGGAATCGAGACGAGTATTCGTGAATTCATCGCACGACGCGGACCAGGCGACGCCGCAGCGTCCGCATTGCTGAAGTTGTGTCACAACGACCCACAAAAACTCAGCGGCAAGATGACCGCGGACGCTGCACAAGCGGGCAACGCTCTGGCTGCCTCGGCGATGGATCGCGCCTGCCAAGCCCTCGGATGGGGCATCGCCCAGGTCATAACGCTCTTGGCGATCGAGGTCGTGATCGTCGGTGGAGGCGTTTCGCTCGCCGGCGAAACCGTGTTCTTCGCACCGTTGCGCCGCTACGTCGACCGTTACGTTTTCCCGCCGCTGCGGAACTCCTACCAAATTCTCCCCGCTCAGCTCGGCGAAGAAGTCGTCGTTCATGGAGCCGTGGCCATGGCCGCGCACCGCTATGCCTCAGCCGCTGATTGAACTCAAACAGCTCGCAAAGTCGTTTGGCGGCGTCCCGGCAATCGCGGGGATCGATTTAGCCGTCGACGCCGGACAGATTGTCGGCCTCGTCGGCGAAAACGGTGCCGGCAAGTCCACCGTCATCAAATTGCTCAGCGGCGTCTACGCACCGGATCGAGGATCGATCAAGATCGCCGGCCACCCGGTGCAGTTCGCCTCGCCGCGCGACGCCTTGGACGCGGGCGTGACGACGATTCACCAAGAGTTGACCGGCTTCGATCATTTGTCGATTGCCGAAAACATGTTGATGGGCGAAGCCTGGCCGCGCAAACGCTGGGGCGGCGTCGATTGGTCCTCCGTCTACGCCGAATCCGGTCGCCGGCTGTCGAATTTCGGGATTTCGCTGGACGCCCACCGCGCTGGGCGAAATGACGGCCGCCGAAAAGCAGGAGATCGCGATCGCCGGAGCGCTCGCCCGCAACGCCCGCCTGGTGATCCTCGACGAACCGACCGCCAGTTTGACGGAACCCGAAGTCAAACGCCTCTTCGTTCACTTGCGGCGACTTCGCAGCCAGGGTGTGACGATCCTCTACGTCTCGCACCGGCTCGACGAGATTTTCGCGCTCACGGACCGAATTGTGGTCCTTCGCGACGGGTCGGTTGTCGCGCACCATGCCACCGGAGAAATCGATCCCCGCCGACTCGTCCATGACATGGTCGGACGATCGCTCGATCAGATCTCCCCCAAGACGCGCACAATGTCGTCGGGCCCAGCCGCACTCGAACTCCTCGGCGTTTCTCGAGCCGGAATGTTCCAAGGAGTGAATCTGACCGTCCACGCCGGCGAAATCGTGGGACTGGCCGGGCTCGTCGGTGCCGGCCGATCGGAATTGGCGCGTGCGGTCTACGGTCTGTATTCCATCGAAGAGGGTTCGATGCGACTGTGCGGCCGACCCTGGCAACCCACGCATCCGCGCGAATCGGTTCGCGCGGGCCTGGTCTACATTCCCGAAGAGCGAAAGCGGCAGGGGCTCGTCCTCGAGCATTCGCTCGCCGACGCCATCGGTATCGGCATTTCCGACCGACTCGCCCGATTCGGTCTCGTATCTCCCAAATCACAAGACCGCCGCGTGCGGGAAGCGATCGGCCGCTACGACATTCGGGCCAGCGGCGCCGACCAGGCGGTCGCCACGCTCAGCGGCGGCAATCAGCAAAAAGCACTGCTGGCTCGCTGGCTCGAGCGAGATCCAGAAGTCATTCTTCTCGATGAGCCCACGCGCGGCGTCGATGTGGGGGCCAAATCGCAGATCCATAGCCTGGTCGACCGGTTGGCCGCCGCCGGAAAGGCGATCCTGCTCATTTCCAGCGATCTCGGCGAAGTCATCGGCATGAGCGACCGCATTTTCGTGATGAACCGCGGCACAATCGAAACCGAGTTGACGGGCGAGGAAATGACCGAACACAACGTCGTTCTCGCCTCATCGGGCCTGTATCGCTCCGAAAAACCAGCGGACAGGCTCCATGGCCGCGATCGAGACGGAGCGTCCGCATGACGTCCGATGCCTTCGAAGGTCTTCGCTTCTGGCGGCGGATGGCGAAGTCGGTTCGGCGACGAATCCTATTTTTGATCGTCGCCGACGTGGCGTTATTCGGCGTGATCGCGTGGCAGACGAACGCCGCGGGATCCAATCTCCGTGACGAGGCATCACGCATCCTGCCCAACGTCGCGCCGATTGTGTTGGCCGGCCTGGGAATGACGGGCATTGTTTGTTGTGGATCGATCGATCTCTCGATCGGTGCGATCCTCGGCCTTTCGGGGACGGTGTTTGGCATTCTCTACGAGCGGGGATTCAGCCCGGCGATTTGTTTCGCGGCCTGCTTTGCGACGTCGTTTGTCGTTTCGACCTACAACGGCTTTTTGGTCCGATCCTTGCGCTTGCCGGCGATCATCGTCACGCTCGCCGGTTTGGCCTTCTATCGCGGCGCCGCGCTGATCCTGGCCGATGTCGGCGCGAAAAGATTCAGCGAACAATTTACGGTGACCGCGAACAATTACCACGCTCCCGGCAAGGATTACGCCGGCATCATTCTGCTGATCGTGCTGGCGGTCGCTTTGGGGTGGGAATTCTTCGGGAACTCGTCGCGACGCTGGCTGGCCCTCGGCAGTTCTGAGATGGCCTGCCGCCTGAGCGGACTGCGGCCGGAGCGCATTCTGTTGCAGGCCTTCGTCATCGGCGGCGTGTTTTTGGGATTGGCCAGCCTGCTCGACGTCACGAACCACAGCGTGCTCAAGCCGGCACAGCTTGGATTGGGTTTTGAATTGAGCGTCATTGCCGCGGTCGTCTTGGGCGGCACGAGCATTTTCGGCGGAGAGGGCAGCTACCTGGGCACAGCGCTCGGAGCATTATTTCTCTACCTGCTTGGACCGGCCATGCTGTATGCCGGCGTCAACGAATATTGGCGAACGGCGGTGCAGGGCGGGGCCATCCTCGCAGTCATCGGCATCGATTGCGCCTTGAGCCGGCGGCGAAAACTCCTCGAGGAATTGCGGTGACCGAGAACGCCACAACAGACGCAGCTGGCAGGCGGCAAGCATCGGGGATCAGGCGTTCGGCATTCTCGGTGCGCGCAATCCTGCTGCCGCTGCTCCTGGTCGCCGAAATTGGATTGCTCGCGCCCATGAGCGGAGTCCGGTTCACGTCCTGGGATGGTTTCTTACAAAGCTTCCGTTGGTATGCAAATGATCTCGTCGTCGGCGCGGCTCCGATCTTGATCCTCTCGTTCGGTATGACGGCCGTGTTGATGTCCGCGGGAATCGACCTTTCCGTGGGTTCGATGACGGCGCTCATCGCCTGCGTCATGGCAACGTTCGAGCCCGGCAGGCAGTTCTGGTGGACGGCGGTCCCGGTGGGTTTGGCGGTCGGCGCTGGTCTGGGCCTGTTCAACGGCCTCTTGATCGCGGCGTGCGATGTGCCGCCGATTATTGCCACGTTGGGAACACTGTTCTTTTACCGCGGCCTCTGCGACGCGGTTCTCAAAGGGACGAAACCGGGCCCCTTCATCGATGTGCCGGGATATTTTCGGCTCGGGGAAATCACCGGCGTCGCCATCGTCGTCGCCGTCGTGCTTGGGATCGGCGGCCTCTGGTTCCGCTGGTCCCGCTGGCGGAAAGAGATCTTGATGATCGGCGGCAACCGCGTCGCGGCCCGCTACGCCGCCATTCCCGTCAATCGCCGTCTCATCGAAATCTACACGCTGAGCGGAATTCTGGCCTTTCTCGCCGCCGTGTGCTTGACCGCCCACGACGGCTCTGCCAGCGCCGCCTCTTACAACGGTCTCGAGCTGCAAGTCATCGTCGCCGTCGTGCTGGGAGGAACCTCGGTCAACGGCGGCCGTGGGTCGGTACTCGGCTCGCTGATCGGCGTGCTATTGGTCGCCGTTCTTGCCGAGGGCCTGCGAGCCGGCGGCTCGGTCTTTTGGATTCAAGACAAGCTGCCCTTCAAGTTCAACGATCTGCGATTTGTTCTCCTGGGAGCCCTGTTGCTGACCGGCGTGTGGGTCAACCACCGCTTCGGGCAGTCGCGCGACTAATAACCGTTCGCGACTTTCCAATTGAGTGTTGTCCCGAGCGCACTTCATCCGTTACGTTAAGCACAACTCAAATCCAGGAGCCGCACCGCGCATGCGATCCAAAGATTGCCGCTCTCGTTGTTTCGTTCGCCCGATCTCGACGTTGTCCGCGACCGCCGCCTTGCTGGCGGCGTTCGCCATCGGCTGTGCCAACGACGCGTCGGGCCCCGTCAGCAAAGGCGAAGCGACCGGCGGCAAGGCCAAGCCGCGGAACCAGCTCGTGATCGCCATGCTGCCCAAGCTGACGAACATCGCCTATTTCCGCGCCAGCCAGGAGGGGGCCCAAAAAGCGGCCGACGAGCTCGGCGTCAAGCTGATCTACGACGGCCCCTCCGACCCGAGCGCCAGCGATCAGAATAAATTCATCGAAACGTGGATCCGCCAAGGCGTCGACGCGATCTGCGTCGCTCCCAACGAACCCAAGGCGATCAAGCGCTTCGTGCAGCAGGCCCAGGAACGAGGCATCAAAGTCCTCACGTGGGATAGCGACGCCCCCGAAAGCGGCCGCGATCTCATGGTGAATCAGGTCGACGACAAAAAACTCGGCGAAGCCCTGATGGACCAAATCGCCGGGCAAATGCACGAAGAGGGCGAATGGGCCGTCGTGATCGCCAGCTTGAACGCCGACAATCTCAACACCTGGCGGCGGTATGCCGAGGCACGGGCGGCAGAAAGGTATCCCAAGCTCAAGAAAGTCGACACGGTCGTGACGGACGAAGACGTCGACAAGTCGCGCCAGTTGGTCGAGACGCTGCTCAACGCGCATCCCAATCTCAAGGGCCTGATCGGCTTCGACTCGAATTCGGTCCCCGGAGCGGCCGAGGCGCTCAAACGCACGGGGAAAGCCGGCAAGGTCGCCCTGTGCGGCAACACAACCCCGACCCCGATGAAGGCCTATCTGAAAGAGGGGATCCTCCAAAGCTTTTTTCTCTGGGACCCGCGCAAGCTCGGCGATTTGACCGTTCGCCTCGCGGTCGCCTTGGCCGAGGGCCAAACTCTCAAACCGGGCGCCTCGGTCAACGGTTCGCCGCCGCTCGTTTTCAGCCAATCCGGCCCGCCAACGGTCATCATGACCGAGCCCATCAAATTCACGAAAGACAACATCGACCAGTACGACTGGGGCTTCTAATCAGGCCGCCACGCCCGCGTAGGGCAAGCTGCCAGCTTGCCATTTCTCAGCACAAAAAATGCAGACATGCGGGCAGGCTAGCAGCCCGCCCCACGAGGCTGTCCGCCTCGGTCGCCGCCGACCGGCTTCGAGTTTGCAAACATCGATCAACGTGCCCCCGGGTTCGGCTAACCTAGCGGGCACACCAGTACAACGGAGTCTGCGATGCGAACGATCGCCTTAGAGCAGCACATGCTGCCCGCGGACCTGGCCGACAAGGTATTCAGCGGGAATTTTATGTCTGAGAAAAAGCCCCCGGCTTTCATCCTGCGGGCCCTTGACGACCTGGGCGAAGGAAGGTTGAAGGTGATGGATGCGGCCGGCATCGACATGCAGGTCCTGTCGGCCACCACGCCCGGTTCCCAAGAGGTGAGTGCGGCCGATGCCGTGCCCCTCGCGCGGCAACTCAACGATCGAGCGGCCCAAGCGGTGCGGGCCTACCCCAAGCGCTTCCAGGCGCTGGCCAGTCTGCCGACGCCGGACCCGCCGGCGGCCGCGAACGAGGCCCAGCGTGCCGTCCAGGAACTCGGCTTTTGCGGCGTGATCATCAACGGTCACACGCAGGGCCGTTTTCTCAATGCGCCGGAATTCGACCCGCTGCTGGCCGCGATCGAAAAACTCGGCGTGCCGATTTATTTACACCCGACGTACCCGCCGCCGTCGGTTGCCGACGTCTATTTCAGCGGGCTCGAACCGCTCGCCGGCCTGATGCTCTCGATGGCCGGCTGGGGCTGGCACGCGGAAACCGGCCTGCACGTCCTGCGGATGGTGATGGGCGGCGTCTTCGATCGCCACCCCGGCTTGCAAGTGGTCGTCGGCCACATGGGCGAGAACCTCCCCTTCTCACTGATGCGAGCCGATTTCGCGATGTCACGCGCCCGCCCCGGACTGCCCAGTGTCGCCGAAACGGTCCGAGAGCACGTCCACGTGACGACCTGCGGCTACACGACGGTCCCGCCGCTGCAGTGCGCCTCTCGGTCATGGGCGTCGATCGCGTTCTTTTCTCCGTCGACTACCCTTATGGCGACAGCAACGACGCGACCACGTTCCTCGCTCAGGCACCGATCAGTCCGGCCGACCGCGAAAAGATCGCCCACGGCAATGCCGAGCGTCTCTTCAAGCTGTAGATGACAGCTCCTGGGTCGAGCGGCGGGAAGACCGCGGTCTGAGGGCCGGGGATTCACGGCGATAAGCCACCAGAACGCCTAAGCTGCGGCTCGGGCGCGTTTAACCCACTCCATCCAGGCGACCGGGAATGCTAAAGAAATCTTTAGAAATTGCTTGCATTCAGGCAGACCGTCTCCGTAATTTGGTGCGTTTATCGATCGAACCTCACTCGCTTCACTCGTGCTCGTCGTCTTGTTGCGAAACTATCGACCACCAGCGGTTTCGCTCGAAGCTCATGCCGGTCAAAAACTTACGAGGTTCTGTGATCAAAGTATTCCGAGAACGACAACCATGAAGAAATGTCGGACAGTCGCTGCGACGCAAATCCTTGTCGGATCCTTCCTCGCAGTTGGGATGGTCGCCCTTGCGGTCGCGATCCTGCTCTTCCCCGGTCCTGGCTCGGCGCAAGGGCCGGACGAGGCGCCGCTCCCCGCGCCCGTGCAGACGCCGAACACCGTAGCGCTGACGCCCATCGAGCAGCTCGGCAAGGACATCTTGTTTGATAGTACCCTGTCGAACCCGCCCGGCTACGCTTGCTTCACCTGCCATACCCCCGAGACAGGCTTCGCGTCGACGTCGGTCTCCGCGGTCAATTTGCTGAGCGGCATCATGCCGGGACGCGTCCCCGGCCGATTCGGCAACCGCAAGCCCATGACGTATGCCATGACCGCCTTTAGCCCCAACGGCCCCTACTACGACGCGGACGCGGGCATCTATATTGGGGGCACGTTCTGGGATGGTCGCACGACCAACGAACCGCACCAGGCGACGGAGCCTTTCCTCAATCCGAACGAGATGAACAATACGCCCACGAACGGGATCTATCCTCCGGAGTTCGGCGGCTACTCGGCACTCGTCGTCGAGAAGCTCGAATCGCGGCCCTATACTCCGCTGTTCGAGCAGGTGTTCGGCCAGGATTGCTTCAAGAAGCACACGACGGAGGACCTCTATACGTTCATGACGCAGGCGATCGGGGCCTACGAGCACTCGGGCGAGGTCAATCCTTTCAACTCGAAGTACGACGCCTCCGCGTACGGCACGCCGCCGCAGGGCCACTATACGCTCTCCGCTTCCGAGGAACGCGGGCGGATCCTCTTCGGAGTCGGCCCGAATCCCAACAACGACCCGAACTTCGGGGCGGCCCAGTGTTTTCAATGCCACTCATCGGCGACCCTCGCCGTCGTGCAGAACAACACCCGGGGCAAAGAGACGTTCACCATGTTCTGCTACGCGAACATCGGCGTCCCCAAGAATCCCAACAACCCCTTCTACAATCAGACCGATGCGACGACCAATCCCGAGGGGTATAACCCCCTGGGAAGGAACTTCATCGACTGGGGCCTGGGCGCCAACCCCAACACGGCTCCCGACGGGACCAAGTTCTTCAATACGGTGCCGGGCGACATTGTCGCGTTCCGCGGGCTGTTCAAGGCGCCGAGCTTGCGCAACTCGGACAAGCGGCCCTATGCGACTTTCGTGAGGGCGTACACGCACAACGGCGTCTTCAAGAGCCTCGAGGACGTCGTTCACTTCTACAACAAGCGGAACATCGCCGTGGACGCCAAAGGTAACGAGGTCGCCTTCGACCTGCGGACCGGCCCGCCCGCCGGCCATACGCGGTTGATTGCGCCTCCCGAGGTCCTCGACAACGTGCAGAACGTCGCCGGCTTCACCCCCGACGATGCGGCCAACCAGGGGGTGGCCGGTGCGGTGGCGACGAACGGCCAGGTCGGCAACCTCGGCCTGTCGGACTCCGAGGAGGAAGACGTCGTCAACTTCCTGAAGATCCTCACCGACGGCTTCACCAGTCCCGATCCCGTCAAGTAACCGAGGTCCGGCTTCGCAGCATCCTCCGGCCCGACACGAACGCGGGCCGATCCGTAGGCGTAGGGCAAGCTGCCAGCTTGCCATTTCTCTCGTGTCTCCCGCACCCAAGCTCTGCCTGGTAACGAGGGAATGCGTCGTAGGCAGCAGCTCAGATCAGCCGCACATTTCGTTCGACGGTCTTGATCACTGAGTCCATCTTGCCGTTCCAGACTTGTTTGGCGAGGCTCATGGTGAAGCCCTTGGCCGCGTGGAAAGGAACGTGCGACGGCAGCGACAGGGCGTACGGATCGACAACCGCGTCGACCACCACGGGGCCGCCCTTGTGGGCCAGTGCCTTCGCGAGTCCCTCGCGAACGTCGCCCGGCTCCTCAAGGCGAATCCCCGTCGCGCCCATCGCTTCGGCCACATTGGCGAAATTCGGATTCTGGAATTTCACGCCGTAGGGAACAAAGCCGGCCTCTTGCTGCTCGATATTGACGAAGTCGAGGGCCCCGTTGTTGAGGATGATCTGCACCACGGGAATCTTTCGTTCGACCTGCGTCAACAAATCGCCCAGACCCAGCATTGTGAAGCCGCCGTCTCCGCATAGGGCGATCGTTTGCCGGCCGGGAAATGCCAATTGCGTGCCGAATGCGTTGGGCGCGGCATTGGCCATGGAGGCCCAGGAAAACGAGCCGAAGAGCCTGCGATTTTTTCCCCCCTGGATGTGCCTGGCCAGCCACATGCAGGCCGTGCCCGTGTCGGCGAAAATTGCAGCGTCGTCGGAAGCCAGCTCGCTCAGCGTGGCAGCCAGGAATTCCGGCCGGATGGGCTTGATCCCGGGCCCTTTCACGACGTAGTGCTGCAGCAGCTCGTGGAACGATTTCGTTTCCGCAACGTGTTTTTCGAGAAAGCTGCTTTCCGTCTTGTCTTTCACAAGCTTAAGCAAAGCGCTCGACGGTCGCCTTGATGTCGCCCACGAGCCCGAGATCAACCGCCGTTCGCCGGCCGATGTGCTTCGGGTTTTTATCGATCTGCACTTTCTTTACGCGCTCGCCGGGCAGGAACTCTGAGAACGGGAAGTCCGTGCCCAAGAGCAGCAGCAGGTCGGCCTCGTGAATCGCTTTATAAGCTCCGCCGTAACCGAGCAGGCCGGTCATGCCGACGGCGTTCGGATTGTCGTGTTCCAACCATTGCTTGCCGCGGAAGGAATAGCCGACCGGCGCCTTCAGCCGGCTCGCGAGTTGTAGCACCTCCTCGCGGCCCGCCTGACAGCCGTCACCGCCGAAGATGGCGACCTTATCCGCCTCGTTGACCATCGTCGCCAGCCGATTGAGGTCCGCGTCGGAAGGCCGCAAGACGGCAGGCGAAGGGACCCTGATCGCGGGCGACTGTTCGCCCGCCGCAGCCGACGCGACGTCGCCCGGAATGGAAATCACGGTGGGGCCCTTTTCCGTGACAGCCGTGAGAATCGCCGTCGTAATGATGGCCCGCGCCTGCTTGGGATTGACGAGCCTCCCGGTGTAGAGCGACGCGGTCTCGAAGAACTTGTAGGGATTGAGCTCTTCGAGTGCCGACGTGTCGATCAGCTCGCTTTCCACGTCGCCCGCAATGGCGATGATCGGAGCCCCCTCCTTGCGGGCGTCCATCAACCCGTTGAACAGATGCACGACGCCGGGACCAGCCGTTCCACACACGGCCACCGGGTTGCCGGCCAGGCAGGCCTCTGCGACGGCGGCAAACACGCCGTACTCTTCGTTACGGACGTGGATGAACTCGATCTTCCCGTTGCGGCGCAGGCCGTCGATGACCGGATTCAGAGCGTCTCCCACGATGCCGTAGCAGCGTTTGACTCCGGCATTCGCGAGCATCTCCCACAACAGATCGGCCACGTTTCGCGACATAAAATTACGTCCTTTTCAAACAGAACTTCCAGCGTTGCGGACCCGGTGGCACTAGCTTGCGCACGTCGAAATCTCCGCACGCAAGAGATAAGCGTAAGAGGTGGACACGGTGCGCTTGGGCGACGAGTCACCGCGACATCGATATCGCGGCTTTGATGGAAGTCGACTGCCCGTCTGGCCGGCATTATACCGGCTCAAGTGAACCGGTCCAGCAAATGGCGTCAGCGCAGGACCATCGAGAAATCTCTGGCGACTCTCGAGCGAACCAACACACGCCTTCCATGATTTAGGACCATTTCAACGTGTCCGTTCCCCATTCCTCTTCTTTCGACTCGATATATTTGCGGTGCGTCTCGAGATAACACTCGCGTATCAGGCGGTTGGCCTCTTCAGGAGAGGGAAACCGACGCGAAAATCCCGGCACCGCGGGATCCAAAGTCAGACGGGCGGCATGCACAAAATGAGTGAGCAGGTCTCGGGGATCCTCGTCGCCGACGGCAAAGCGAATCATTGTCCGTGTGATTCCCGCGAGCTCGAGCTCGGACGGCGGAAGCTCCGAGTGCGTGGTCAGCGCCGGACAACTGACGATGGTGTTGGATTGTCCCAAGCTGATCATATGGTCAAACGTCGGCGCAAGACTGTCGAAGAACCGTTGAAACGCCGGCCCCGGAACGTTGGCGCGCTCGAAATCCACCGTGAACAGCGGCGCCGGCATTCCGAGAAACAACAGCCGATTGCATAGGCCGAAATTCGGATCCGACGCCAAAGCGCTGCAGTTCACCGTGATGTCCGGGTGCGACGCCATGAATCGTGACAGAATCTCCGTGTTAATGCATTTCGCCAACATCCGCACCTCGAGGGTCCGCATCCCCTGCAGCACCTCGAAAGCCGCGTCCGCATTCAGGAAGGCGCCTTTCACGTAGTAGACATTCCAAAACAGGGTGTCGCTCCACGACTTGCCATTCAGGCTTTCGCCTTTCGGCACAAACATGTCCTCATTCCTGCCAATCACGACGCCCGCGATTACCGTTCCCGCGCCAGAAATGTCCTTGGTGTAACTGTGAATCACGAAGTCAGGACGTTCGATCGGCTCCTTCCGCTGCAACGGCCGAACGAGGAACGGCGTGCCGACCGTCGCATCGAGAATCACCCGCAAGCCCTTCTCGTGTGCGCTCCGGCAGATCGCGGGCACATCCAACACATACCCGTGCGGATTGCAGGGAGATTCCAGATAAACGTAGGCCTGCCGGTTGGCCGCCAGCCGATCGGCGTACTTGTCCTTTACGGTGTCCCAGCAGCGATTAAAGTCTTCGGCCGTGTAGCCATCGAATGTTTCGACGGCGATTTCGAGATTCGCCGACTTGCCGTACCAGTCATTGATGAGTTGATGCGCGCCGCCATAAATGTTGCGGCTGGTGATAATGATGTCGTGGCGTCCCAGTAAATGCGCGAGAACGGCGTCGATGGCCGCCATGCCGCTGTTGAAGTTCCACGCAAAATACTCGTGCGCATAGCGTCCCGCTTCCAAGTCCACAATATGATTCGCCAGCGAAATCGCCGTTGGGTTGAGCAAGCGGGAATAAATCTCGAGCAACAGCTCCTTGCCTTTGAAGGCATCTTCAATCCATTCCGCACAGGCATAGATGTAAGTGGCTGTGCGAGCGACGACAGGCGTGGCGGAGAACAGTGCGGTGACATTGTCAAAGACTGCGTATGGACCTTTGGCACACAGGGTCGTCGGACTGTATTTCAAACTTTGGTAGGTGTGCCGGAACGGATTCTGAAGCGTGTCGAGCGACTTGGCCAACTGAAAGGTCAGAAACTTCTTGGCATTAAAGTAGGCAATGCGGTCTGACCGGTCCAAGGTGGCGGCAGCCTCGAGCGTCACCTTCCAGAGGTGTTCGAGGTCGTTCTGGTTCTCGTACAGTCGAGTGGCGATCCGCGCCACCGTCGCGCCAAAATCCGTCGTGGCCGCAATGCCGAAATGATCAAGCTGTTCCGTGACGAGCTCTGCGACGTCGCGTGCGACGCTCGAATTGCGCAAAGGCGAAAGCGTTTTCATGGCTGCCACGCTGCGTCTCCTGTCTTGTGCGTTATTCGGGCGACGTTCACGTCGCACGAGAAGAGGACCGTCCCACCTTGGCGACCGATCGGCGAATTTCAGCAAAATGACGCGATGATCTTGAATGCGTTCAAAGCGGCGGTCAAGACTGTCGGGGCGGAAGCGCGGAATGTGAGATCGGTGTCAGCCACTCTGAGCCGGCACATAAATCGCCCCGGGGCAAGCGGGAGGCAGTCGCCCGACTTGCTGGAAGTGGCCTAGTGTAGGGTCAACTTTAATTTTTTGGGTATAGATGCTTCAGTTTTGTTCGAGCATCTTTGCTGGTGAACTGCCAATCGATCGCTGCTTGACTGCGGTTTCGTTCGTTCTTCCAGGCAGTGGTTTCAGTGATAAGCGTTTGTTTGTCGGGAATTCTCCGGGCAAGACATTGCCGTGTCAGGACGTTCAATTCGATTTCGGCCATGTTGAGCCAGCTGCCATGCTTGGGCGTGTGGACGACCTCCAGGCGCTGAATCAGCCAACGCGCCTCCTCGGGCGAAAAGGCCTCGTACAGCGAACCCAGGCTGTGGGTGTTGAGGTTGTCCATCACCAGCGTGATTCGCTTCGCCTTCGGTCGATGGATATCGACCAACTGGCGAACCGCTTCGGCCCAGTCGATCCTGGTGCGCTGATCGGTCACCACGAGATGCCGCCAGCCGATCAGCGGCTCTGTGAACGCGAACACGTTGGCCGTTCCATTGCGTTGGTACTCATAGTCGAAACACTGACGTCGGCCGGGCGCGGCGCGAAGCGGAGTCTGCGTTTCGATGGTCAGTTGCTTGCTCAGCTCATCCATGCAGATCAGCGGGTAGCGCGGATCGTACGGGCGTTGGTAGGCCTCCAGCACGTTTTCCATGTGGTAAACAAACTCCGCGTTGTGCTTCGGGGGAATGCACCACATCCTCTTCTGCCAGGGCTTCAGCTCATTT
Organism: uncultured Planctomycetaceae bacterium; assembly: GCA_963752185.1. Classification (GTDB taxonomy): domain Bacteria; phylum Planctomycetota; class Planctomycetia; order Planctomycetales; family Planctomycetaceae; genus DASPSM01. Next base: position 2,019,879 of record CAVVXK010000002.1, read on the forward strand.
TTTTTAGGCAACGTCGCACGGTCTCGTGCGAAACCGCCTCGACGATGTGCAGTTCGACGGCGCGTTGGGCTAATAGTCGCAGAGTCCAACGCGCGTGGCCCGACGGTGCGGCACCGCAGCACAGCGCGATGACCTTGGCTTCTTTTTCGCCATCGAGGATCTTGGCACGCGATGGTCGCACTTGCCTCTTGCGGTTCAAGGCCGCTTCCAAGCCTTCCAACACCAGGCGCTTGCGGATGTTTTCGACGGTTTGCACCGTCACTTGGCAGGCATTGGCAATGGCCTCGTCCTTCCAACGCGGCCCGTGCTTGCCAGCATCCGCCAACAAGAGCACCTGGGCGTGCGTGCGTTTCTTCGCTGCGATTCTCTCTTTCTTCACCAATTGCGCGAGCTCTTTGCGTTCATCCTTGTCGAGCTTGACGACATACCGCTTGTTCATGACTCCCCTCCTTGGGTCGGAATGACTTCCGCCATTGGAGAGAAATCTCGCGAATCCGTGAACCCCAAAAACCAAAATTGACCCTACACTAGTGCCTTTTCCAGATTCGAGACGCTGCCGCTCGGTTTGGCGCGGCTCACCTCGAATGCCGAAGTGGAAACGTGTGCACTTTCATCGGCGCGTCTCAACATGTTCCGACTGGCCCGACGTTGCATCGCGTCGCGCACGGAGTGCGATCAACCCGACAAACAGCACCCAAACACAATAAACGACGACCAGCAAGCGGTTCGGCCAGCCGATGGGGACGTGACGGCTTGTTGGTTTCGCTCCGAGAGAGAGCATCGCCGTCGCCATTAAGACCAAGGCCAGCCAGGTGAGATTGGCCACGGCGAGCAGCATCCACCTTTGCGACCGCCAGTATCGGTGGCGGCTCAGACTCGTGCTGATCAGCATGGCGGCAAAAGGAAGGCTGAGGACTCCCAGGGCGCCGGCCAGACCGTGCATTTTGGGCCAATTCACGTCAAAAAACGCGGCCGACGCTTCGCCCAAACCCGTGGAGACGAGCAGCACCAGGCCGATTCGTCCCGAAAGTGTGCTCACGTCGGACCGGATGGCTAGGGCCAGACTCCAAGTCCCCAGCCCCCACGACAAGAACATCACCGACAACAGCCAGCCGTGGCGTCCCAGCGCGTATTCGCTGACGACGCGTCTCCCCGGATCGAACTCCGGGCTCAGCACGTGCAAGCCGGCCAACGCCAACAGGGCCACCGCGGTAAAGGCGATTGCCAGGCAGGCGGACAAGAGTCGAGCATTCATCGCAAGTTTTCCCCTGAAACGGCTCGCGGTTCGCGCGGATTTCACGGTATTGTCTCGGTCGAGCCGCGATTCTCGACATCGGTTGACTATATTTTTGGGAAAACTTCTGAAATTCCTCCGGTTGGAAAAAGTTTCCGCGTGATGTCGAAATCCGTTCGTTTGCTCCGACTATCTGGTGAACCGAAACAATCCCCAGCCCTATACCTGGAGCAAACGCGATGCGATTCATATTGATGATGACGGGAAAGAAGGCCGATTGGGACGCCTTTCTGAAATGGCCGAAGTCCGATCTGCAGGCGCACGTCGCCTTCATGCAAAAGTTCTCGCAGGAACTCAAAGGTGAGGGTGTGTTCGTCGCCACGCACGGATTGGCCGCTCCGGATCAGGCCCTCATCGTGCGGGCCGGCAGCAAGGGGGAGCCGGTGACAGACGGCATCTTCCCGGAGTCCAAAGAATTCCTGGCCGGATACTGGATCGTCGACGTCGAGAATGCGGAGCAAGCGTACCGGGTCGCCGCTCGTGCTTCGGCCGCTCCGGGACAGGGAGGAGTGCCCGCCCGAATTCCCATTGAGGTGCGCGAGGTGATGAGCACGGCGCCGAAGGAATGGCTGTGACGGGACGGCCGGAGGACAGTCCGTTCGAGCACCTGTTGCGGGAACTGACGCCGCAGGTACTCGGGACGGTCATGCGCACGTATCGCGACTTTGCCGCGGCCGAAGATGCGGTCCAGGAGGCGTCTCTCGCCGCGGCGCGGCAATGGCCCCTCGATGGAGTGCCGGAAAATCCCCGCGCCTGGCTGACCCAGGTCGCCCTGCGAACGATGGCAGACTTTCTTCGCAGCGAATCGGCCCGGCGTCGACGCGAGAGCGAGGTGGCACTCGATGCGGCTCGCGCCGCGGAATCTTTCGATGACGCTCCGGCCTCCGACGAGGACGATACGCTGGCCCTGGTTTTTATGTGTTGCCACCCGGCGCTGACGCCGGCCTCGGCCATTGCCCTCACGCTGTGCGCCGTCGGCGGTTTGACGACGGCCGAAATCGCCCACGCGTTCCTCGTGCCCGAGGCGACGATGGCCCAGCGGATCGGCCGCGCCAAGCAAACGATTGCCGAATCGGGCATTCCGTTTCAACGGCCGGTCGCGCAGGAGCAGGCCGAGCGGCTGCGGCAAGTCTTGCACGTGCTGTATCTCATTTTCAACGAAGGGTACACCGTGAGCGCCGGGCCGGCCCTCTATCGAACCGACCTGGCGCGTGAGGCCATCCGCCTCGCGCACGGTCCGCCGGCTACAACCACAAGACACAGAGACCGCCGGTTTGCTGGCCCTCATGCTGCTCACCGACGCGCGTCGCAACGCGCGCACGAACAACGCGGGCGAACTGGTGCCACTCGAGGAGCAAGATCGGGCGGTGTGGAATCGCGAGCAGATCGTCGAGGGCGTGTCGCTCCTGTCGGAGGCCTTGCCACGGGGTTCAGTGGGTCCGTACCAACTGCAAGCGGCCATCGCCGCGTTGCACGACGAAGCATCCTCCGCCAAAGAGACCGATTGGCCACAAATCCTCGCGCTGTACGATCTGCTCGCCCGGATGTCGGATAACCCCCTGGTCCGACTGAATCAGGCCGTCGCGGCAGCCATGGCATACGGACCGGCGAGGGGTCTCGAACTCCTCGACACCGTCTCGGCCGACGCGCGACTCGCCGACCAACATCGGGTGCACGCTGTTCGTGCCCACCTGCTCGAACTGCACGGAGATCGCCGGGAGGCGATCTCGAACTACCACGCCGCAGCCGCCAAATCAAACAACCTTGCGGAACGGAACTATCTGCTGATGTGCGCAGCCCGTCTCTCAGCCGATCCCGATGGGAATTCGAAAGTCGAATAAACCCGGCACCGTGGGGCAGGCTACCATGCCAGCCTACCTGGCGCAGAAATTCAAATCACCGGCAGGCTGGCAGCCCGCCCCACGACCGGATTCTGCCGTCCGGCGTCTTCCCGATTCCCTCATCCGGCCCCGACCGAGCCGAGAGAGCGGCGGGCAGATAGAAGACGGACCGAACCCTGGCAGGTGGCAGGACTTATATTTTCCCAAATGCCGGACTTTTTTCGCGTCCACCCCAAAACATCTCCCCCTTTTTAGCGCCCCAAAAAAGCCAAAAAAAACCCGAATGCGACTGGAGTTCGGCGTCCGATGTCCGGCGTCTCAAACCGTCATGCACCGTCCTCCGCCGCAATAACCGCTCACCTACCGGTCTTGCCTGATTCTTCGATTTAATTTATCACCCCGCCCCCTAATCGGCCGAATCGAGTCAGACATTCGGCACGGACGCCGAAGAGTGGCTCAAGGGATTTGGCCATCCTTTCCGAAGGGCTGCGGAAGTCATGGAAGACAAGACGTTTTCTCGGCGGGCATTGTTGAAATCGGGTGGTATGGCCGCGGTGCTCGGCGGGGCCGGCATCTTGCCTCGGCAAAACGCGCGCGTGCTGGCTGCCGCCACGACGACATTGCCTCACGAAGACAATGTGATCGCCAAGTCGATCAATTCCGAACCGGACCGGATTCCCACGCTTTACGGCCGCCTCCACAACCGGCAGATCGCCTTCATTTCGGCGATTTTTCCCGACGTTCCGGGACTTCGCCTGGACGCCTGCACGTTTGAGCCCGGCATTGGTTTTCTGCGGCTGGACTTGCTCGGAATGGCCGTGCCCCAGGACAACCAGATTGTGCTCACCCACCGCGTGCGGAAGCAGCCCTGGTTGCTGCATGTGACCACGATCACCGCCTCGCACAGAGCCGTTGAAGCGATGGGCCGCCTCACTGTCGACAAGGACGCGAAAATCGGCGACGTGAAGACACTCGACGCGCTCCCCACGCCAAATATGTGCTGGTGCCTGCAGAAAAGTCCGAGCTTTGTCGCCGGCGGTGCTGCAACGCCTCCCTACGGCGAAGTTCCGAAGGACTATCCGAACTGGATCGAACGCTGCTTTATCTTCACCGAGAACGGCCTGACGACACTCGACAAGACGCAGCGGCAACGAACCGACGAGATGCCGGCCGACGATCCGCGAAATAATCCCGTCTGGACGCAGCACTACATCGGAGTCTGGCAGAAATTCAATGGCGAACCGTTGCCCGTGAACACGAGCCGCACACGCTACGTTGTGCCGGTGATCGGGGCAACGTCCACCGACGGCCGCTACCTGGTGGCGCTGGCCAGCGATTCTCCGCGATTCATTGCCCAAGCCTGGCATACGTGCCTGCACCATGTGGTAAACTGGATGCCGGCCGATAAACCGATCTTGGAACGCCAATGGCGGATGAAACTTTACGCGATGCAGAACGAGCCGGTCGTGCTCATGACGCATCTCGCGGGCGACTTTCCGGAAGCGATGAAGCTCAAAGACCACGCCATCGCCATTCCGTGACCGATGGCTGACCTCAGCCTGCTCTGGCTGTGTCTGACCGCCCTCTTGGCCGGGGCCATTAACGCAATCGCCGGCGGCGGCACACTGCTGACTTTTCCCGCTTTGATCGCGGCGCTGACGCCGATCCGGGGCGCCGCCTTCGCCGCCGTATTGGCGAATGCCACAAGCACGGCCGCTCTCGTTCCGGGCTCGATGGCCAGCGCCTGGGGCTATCGCCAAAAGATTGACCAAGCGCGACGCTGGCTCGTGCTGCTGATTGGGCCAAGCCTGGTCGGTGGGACGATCGGCTCGCTTTTGGTCACGCGGCTGCCAGCCCAGTATTTCGCGGTTCTTGTCCCGTGGCTGATTCTGCTGGCCGCCTCGTTGCTTCTGGCCGATTCGCTGATTCCTCGCCGAAAGCCTCACGGCGATGAGAGTTCGACTCATCGTCCCGGGGCGATTGTCGGCCTGGTGGTCTTCCAATTTCTGGTTTCGGTGTACGGCGGTTATTTCGGGGCCGGCATCGGCATTCTGATGCTCAGTTCGCTGGCCCTGATGGGGATCGGCGACATCAATCGCATGAATGCGGTCAAAACCGTGCTGACGGCTTGCATCAATGGCACGTCGGTCGTTGTGTTCATGATCGACAAAAAAATCGAATGGAGCTACGCACTGCCGATGGCCTTGTGCGCGATCATCGGCGGTTACGTCGGTGCGCGAGCGGCCTTGCGCGTTCACCCGCGCCGTGTGAGGTGGCTCGTGATCGCGATTGGGTTTGGGCTGGCCGCCTTCTTCTTTTATCGGCAGTGGACGGCCGCTTAAGACTCAACCGTGGCTAATCGGTTGGCCGAAGTTCCCCTCCGTATTATGCCATACCGAATGCACGTGGTTCGCATTGTCTTGCGTGTTGTTGTACTCGATGAGGAATGTCGGGCCCTGAATGCGGTAGGCATGCTTCTCATTGCGTTCAAGGCTACCCCACCAGCCAAATCGAATTTTCTCGAATCCCCCGGCCTGGATTTTCGCCTCACGCTCCGCCCGAACATCGGCCGGCATGTTTTTGAGGTATTCACCCAGGAGATGGGTGAGCAATTTCCGCTGGTCGTTTGACATCTCCGCGGCCGCCAAGCCGACGAGCGGCGCGAGCTCTGGTTGCTGGCGATTGGTGTTCCATACGTCCTTCGGAGCTTTGGGGCCGACCATCGCCGTCTTGAGCTGCGAAGGATTGCACGTGTGCATCAGCTCGCGGGCGAGATCTTCGAGAGGGGCGAGAACACGGATCGACCGGCCCGGACCGGCATCGATCAATGCCGGGTTGGCACCAAAAAACTCCGGAGTGCTCGCCACCACGCGGCCGTCCTTGATGCTGTAATTCAGGGAGAGGTGGTGCCCCTCGAGCCGCCAGCCCCAACCACCATGGTCCGACGGACTGCCGAAGATGCTGAGCGAGTAATTGAGCGGGTCCCGCCGTTCGCGGCGAGCGGCGAAGTCCCCTTTTTCCAGGAGAAACAATACGTCGTCCAAACTCATCACGTTGACCGCCTGTTCAAAGCCGCGGTCGGACAGGCTACCGGCAATCAAGCTGCGTGCCGCGGCGCGCGCTGACGGCGTCATCACTTTGAACGGCACGCCCTTGCGGACGCGCGGAATGTAGTGCCAGTTGAGACGCTCGGGGTCGTCGTAGGCAAAAGTCGCCTGCACCCGTTGTTCATCCGTGAGCGATTTCAGAAAATCCTGGGCAGCGCCAGCCATTCGATGACCCGAAGCGGGCTGGTCGCCCGTTTTCGCGAGCACGAACGCACCCAGCATCGTCGCGCCGACCAGAACCGTCGCCGCCAGCCTGTGACTCTTATGCATCCTCAATCTCCAATCTCGAAGTGGCCAATCGTAGTCCGCCGTCAGCCTGGCGGCCAACTGAGTGGGCGACCACCGAGTAAATGAACGTGCAGGTGGTCCACGGTCTGTCCGCCGTCGCGTCCACAATTGATCACTGTCCGATAGCCGTTGCTAAGTCCCAATTCGACCGCCAGCCGGGATGCGACCAAAAGCAAATGGCCCAGAAGCGGCGCGTTCGCGTCACTCGCGTCAACCAGCGAAACGATCTCGTCGCGGGGAATGATTAAAACATGCGTGGGGGCTTGCGGATTGACATCGCGAATGGCGATGCAGCGATCGTCTTCATACACGGTCGCCGCCGGGATCTCTTTGTCGAGAATGCGCTTAAAAATCGTTTTGCCAGGTGCCATCGTCCGACAACTCCTGTCAGCGTTTCGACGTCATATTCGCGTTGAGGCGAACGTACCAAAAGACGAGGCAGGGCACAAACCGCCGCTAGGGGGTCGGGCGGGGAGAACTCGAGGCCGGTGAGGAGACAGATTGCAATAATTCTCGGCTGGGTTGCCGCAGGAATGCCAGCAGATCGGCCATCGCCTGCGGGGTGATTTTTGTTTCGAATCCCTCCGGCATCAAGGATTTGTTGCTGGCGCGCAACTGCTCAACGGACTTGAGCGGAACCACGGTTTCTTCACCTTGGGCTCGGCGAAGCCGCAGGGAGTCGCCATTTTGAGAGACAATCAACCCCTCGAAACTCTTGCCTTCCTGCGTCACGAGGACGTAGCTCACAAAGTTCGCCGCGATCTCGGCGCTCGGATCCAGGACGTCGTGCAGCAACAGTTCGGCCGGGCGCGAACTGACGGCGGAAAGCTCGGGACCGACTTGTTGACCGAAGCGCTGAATCGTGTGGCAGGTTATACAGTTATCGCGAAAAACCACCGCGCCCCGGGCCGGTTCGCCGGCGAGCGCGAGAGCCGACTTGTACCGTTCGACGACGGCCAGACGATTGGCGGCGGGTGGGTGGAAGAGCGTGGCGACGCGCCGGCGAATTGCGTCGGAAGTTGCATGTTTCAGCCGCTCGACGACGTCAATTGGAACTTCAATCGGACGTACGACATCGTCCCCGATGGCATCTAGCAGCGCAGTCGTGGCCCCTTCCGACCGATCGGCAGCCGCCAACACCGACCGGCGTGTGCCGGCCGGCAGGCGGTCCCATTCGCGATAAACCGCCTTGGAAGAAGCGCCGTCGTTCAAATCCGCGAGCACTCGAGCCGCAACGATTTCGAGTTCGGAATCGCCCGGACTCTTGAGAAGTTCCAACAGGTTCCTTGATGCGTCCGCTCGATTGGCCATCGCAATCAGCGGCACGCACGCCAGGCGAGCAGCGGACGTTTGCGCCGCGTCTCCGGCGGCAAGCGATGCCGAGCGAGCAATTTGGGACCGCTGCGAACCTGACAACTTTGGAAACAGTGTCTCCAGGCGCGGGACCGTGAATTCGCTCATCTCCATTTACAATTCCGCCGAGGAGCACCAACATTCCGAGCGGTGCGACGGACGTCGATGCCAGTCGTTCACCCACCCATTCCGCAACGACCAACCGCTCGTCGCCGTCAGCCTGCCCGCCGATTTGCTCACCCGCATCGAGCAGGAATTGCATGAGAGAAGGATTCGGGCCGGTGAGTAGTTGTGAGTCGAATTCCGACATGAGCCGCACGAGCCCGACGATTTGCCCGCTCGAACTGCTTAAGGTCGCCGACAGGACCCAAGGATCCGCGGGCTGCGAATGGGCCAGTCGGGCGAGTGCGGCGAGACGGACCTCGTCCGGCGGCAGATTTCCGAGCGCGAGCGCGAGACGAAAACGAAGACGCGCATCGGATTCGTCGACCATCTCGAGCATTTGTGGCAGCAATTTGCTGATCTCGGCAGGGTGCTCTTCGAGGATCTCGACCGCCTGTTCGCGCACGCCTAACTCATCGGAGCCGAGTGCGGCCCGCAGCACGGGTTCGTCCGCCGACTGCAATCCATTTAACGTCCAGAGCGGCATGGATTCGTGCCAATGGATTCTTGGAGTCTAGGACGACCTGTTTGAGCTCGGGGACCGCCGCTTTATTCTGCTGTTCGACCAGTAGCCGCTGCGCCGTGTCGCGCCACCAGCCGACGGGATGCGAAAGTGCGGCGACGAGTTCGGCGTTGCTCGCCTGCGCCAATTGCGGCTTGCGCGATGTCGGCGTTTGCCAGTCGCGACGGCGAATGCGCCAGATGCGGCCGTTTTCCGCGCCGTTGGTCCAGGGAATCCGTTTGCGTATCCCCTCAGACGCAACATAGATGGGATGCTCGACATATTCGCGGTAGAAGTCGGCCACGTAGAGAGCCCCGTCGGGCCCCGTGGTCATGAAGACCGGATGAAACCATGGATCTCTGCTCGCCAAAAACTCTCGATCCTTCTCGGCACGCTCGGACGTGAACGCGACTCCGCGAGGCTTGAGCACGCGCCGCGTGACGAGGTTCGACAACGATTCGCCCACAAAGGCGTTGCCTTCGTAGATCGCCCCCAATGCATCGCCACGAAAAATGGTCAGCCCACACATCGCGTTGTAATAGTCGGCCCGTTCCGCATTGAACTGCCGGGGCGGTGGGCTGATCGGATACACGCGGCCGGTGTCGTCGGGCGCGGCAAGATCGACGATGCCACGAGCCTGATACAGCGATCGGCGGCTAGCCACGGGCTCGGGCACAACCGCTTGGCGGATGGGAATCACGTTCCAGGAAAGAAATCGATTGCCCCAATCGTCGTGGCACTGGCCAAACTGGCTCTGTCCGGCGATCGGCTCGAAAGCCTGCTTCACACTCGATCGGTCGCCGGAGAGCCGAAAGCGGAAGTCGTGGCCGCGGATGGAAACGGACGGACTTTTCGAGTCGCCACTGCGCCGGATTTCGCCGTCACAGCGGCCATTCGCACCGTAAATCCAATTATCGAGCCCCCAATGCAGGGCGTTCGCCCGCAGTTGCTGCGAGCCGGGAATAAATCCGGTCCATTCGACACGACGCTCATCGGCCGTGCCATCGCCGTTTGTGTCGCGCAGAAATAACAGGTCGGGCGAATCGATCGTGAGGATGCCGTTGCGGTAGGGCATGACGGTTGTCGGAAAGCTCAATCCGTCCGCGAACACGATCGATTTTTCGTAGCGACCGTCGCCGTCCTCGTCGCGCAATTGGCGAATGCGGCCTTTTCGCTCGGTAACGGGGTAGCCGCCCATTTCGGCGACATAAAGACGACCCTTGGCGTCCCAGGCCATGGCAACCGGGCTCACAACATCGGGCTCAGCGGCGACCAATTCGATGATGATATTCGGATCGGCCAACTGGAAGGATTTTTGTTCGTCGAACGGCGATTGGCGTCCAGGTCGCGCACTGGATTGAACAACGGGCCGAGAATCAACTTGCCGAACCGCTGGGTTGCTCGGATCGGCTGCACGATCGGTCGATTTGCCGTCCTCTTTGGCAAGGTCCTGAAGCAGACTGACGGCCAAATCGGCCACGCGCTCGCCAGTCCCCACGTCGGCAGAGCTGTGCAGTCCCATCCACGTCTGATAGCCGCCCAGAGAGTGTCCCTCACGGTCAGGAAGGTAGCCGATCCAATCATTGGCTAATTCGGCCACATAGGTGTACTTGAAGGGCGAGCGTTTCTTGATATCGAGGCCGAGAGCCGTGAAGTATTCCGCCGGCACGCCGACGAGGGCCACATCGCCAATCCGCAAAGCCCGCACGTAGGTTTCACGCTCTTCACCCTGCTTGTCTCTCAGCTTCTTCCGCATCGCGGCGAAGACCTCGCGGACGCGGTTCGATGCCGTCGGAGCGTAACGCGTCATATAGCGAGCGATTTTCGCGTCCTCTTCGTTTTCGTCGAAGTGCCGGACGTGGAACGTCATCGTCTTGCGAATCGCTTTGAGGACGTCGACCGGATGCCGGGTCGCCCGAGCCTGCGCCTGCTTGACGGCCCGCTTCATGCGGACGACCGCCTCGGCGACCGGCACGAGAGTGATGTTGTGGGTCGAACCCGAAGCACCTTCGAGAAAACCGACCGTGCCACCGATCTCGTTTTCCAATTCCTGGGCGGCCAGTCCGTAAAAACTGGGCGAGCGGACATTCTTGCCGCTCCGCGTGCCGATCGTGTGCGTCGAATGATTGAACAACAGCGCCCGAGTTTTTCCGGCCGCGTCGCGGAAATCGAAGACGGGAAGCTGAGGATCGAAGGGACCGGTTGGAACACCGTTCGGACCGGCCTCTCGCGCGGGATTCAGCCACGTAATATTGCCGCCTTCCAGTTTCAGCCGGCTGTTGGCGCCAACCGTCCGCTCCTCGCCAAGTGCAAAATAGAAGGACGCGTCGCCTTGTTTCAATCGCCCGTTCGCCTCTTGGACGGCGCGAATAATTGCCTGCTTTAATTCCTCGCAAAATTTGAGCGACACGCCGAAAGCGTGTGCCGGCGCGGTGCTTGGCGCATGGTGAGTGTGCGTGGCGTTGATCAGCACATTTTGCGGAGCGATGCCCGTCGTCTTTTCAATTTCGGCAAGCGCGGCATCAACCAGAGGCCGCGGAATCCACAAAACGTCGCAGGCGACGACGGCGATCTTGTTGACCCGCGGTTTTTCGACGACGACGGCAACGGCACGTAACTCACCCTCTTGCTCGTCCGTGTATCGGGCCTCGATCATGCCGGCCAGGACCATGGACCGGTCGCACTTTAAGTTGACGGCCGAAGCGCCGATGCGCAGATCCGTAACTGGGATCTGATCGGCGGCGCAAAGCGCGGAGGCCGCAAGAAGGGCCAAGGTCGTCGCCAGAAGGATGCGTGTACTGCAGATCGGAGACAAAATTGTGTTCCTATCAACTCCACTCGCGAATTGGCGACGACGGATCCGCGCGTTCAAGATAGGAATCGCCCCAGGGTTCCGCAATGTTTGGGAACACAAGTCGACGACCATCGCCGCGGGCCCGCACCGTTCTCCTTTCGAAGGTGCGCAGTTTTCGTGCGCATCTTCGAAAAAGGTGAGCACCTTCGAAGAAATCTCCGGGCTTTTCCAAGATGCTCACTTGTTGAAAAGGCTGAGCATCTTCGAATAGGTTGAGCACCTTCGAAGCAGGGCCGAGGCCCTGCACCCAGTGCCGTTCGCGCGTAAAGTCGTGCAGCCACTTGCCGCGGCCTCGATCGCTTTGTGTATTGTCGAAACGAATTCTCATAACACAAACGCCTTTCACCTGTCCCCATTCCCCGCGACGCGCACAACGCCAAGGAGATCCGCGGATTACGCCGATTTCGCAGATTTGAAATTCTAAAATCGGCGAAATCTGCGGATAATAGCCCTTTGCCTGCCAGCGCCGCGCACTCCGAGCGCACACGGCCCCGAAATGAAAAGAGCCGCGCCTGGATTTTTCATCCGGGCACGGCTCCGCATAAGCGAGATTTACAGCTCGTGGCTGTACCGTATTCTGTCGTTCGTTAGCTGCATCATACTCGATGTGCTCGAGTCGTTCCATAGGAAAACGCGTTCGCGCTCTGCGGCTCCCGCTCTCCCAGCGTGCGATGACCGCGAACCATCAGCGGGATTTCTGAAATTCGGCCCAAGATTTTGACCTGTCCGGCGAATGACAGGCCGCGGAGCTCAACGAGGCGAAATCGTTCAGAAAGGAACCGAGGGATGTTACTACGAGGCGAAACGATGGGTCTCTCGGACGAAATCGAACGTCTCCACGAACTGCACGAACGAGGCGCCCTGTCGGAAGACGAGTTTACCGTTGCCAAGGCGGCCGTCATTCGCGGCGACAATCCGGAAATGGCCGAGGTCTCGGCCGAGGACGTTTCCCAATGGGCCATCCTCCTGCACCTTTCGCAGTTTCTCGTCTATTTCCTGCCGCCGTTTGGGCTGGTGGCCCCCTTTGTCATTTGGCAGTACAAGAAGAACGAGATGCCCGAGATCGACGAACACGGCAAAGTCGTGGCGAACTGGGTGCTCTCGGCGATGGTCTATTTGGTTGCCTCGACCTTTTTGTGCGTGATCGTGATCGGCGTTGTGCCGCTCTTGGGTGTGATCATTCTGTCCGTGGTGTACCCAGTGATCGGCGCCGTGAAGGCCGCCCGCGGCGAGGTTTGGCGCTACCCGTTTTCGATCAATTTCATCAAATAATTGGGCTGATCGGAAGCAAAAAAAGGGGCCGGAGCGAACTGCTCCGGCCCGGGTTGTTTCCATCACGCGGCCTGTTCGAGGGCCTGCCCGACGGCCGCTATTTCTTCGCTGCGGTATCCGCCTTCACGACTTGCAGCTCGTGATTCTCCACGTCGTAGGCATACTTCCATCCGCCCGGCAAAACGGGAAGCCTGATTCCCGGCTTGATGATTCGCGTCATGAACTCGTCATGGTCCTTTGGATATCGGCCCTCCGTAGCCTGGAACAGATCGACCTCGTGCTTGATCTGCATCTTTGAGATGTTCTCGACCATCGGACGATAGGCCTGCAGGGCGTACAACGGCGTCGCGTCGACCCGCACCTTGGAATCACTCACTTCCTGCTTGGCGTTCGCGTCGAACTTTTCAACTTTGTCCGTCGTCTTGCCAATAACGCTATTCGGATCCTTCTTCGTCTGGTTCGCCAACCAATCGCCGCAGCCGGCCGCAAGCACGATCGTCAAACCTCCGATGCCGATTCCCCACATCAGCTTTGCCATGTGCCTGTCCCCCCGATTTTCGACCCGCGGTGTGGACTCCAATTGAGTCTATCCCTGCGGATGCGCACCGACAATGGGCCTCTGCCGTCGCCTCGAAAGCGAACGTCGCCGACAGGCGCAAACGCTGAATTGTTTTTCGGACTGGCCGCTGCTATCAACGAATGCCACGCGACAGGACAATCTTCCTGAACTCGTCCGGCGGAAAAGAAACTCACTCCATCCATTGAATGCATCACGATGAAGCTCAAAGATAAAGTTGCCCTGATTACGGGAGCAGGCGGCGGCATCGGTCGCGAGTCGGCATTACTTTTCAGTCGCGAAGGTGCGCAGATCCTGGCGGTCGATGTCAATGACGCGGCTGGAAACGAGACGGTCGCACTCGTCGAGAAACAAGGGGGGCGAGCACGGTATGTGCACGCCGACGTTTCCAAAGCGGCCGATTGCGAGGCGATGGTCGCTGCCGCCGAGCAGGCCTTCGGCAAGCTGAATATTCTGTTCAACAATGCCGGAATCATGCTCGGCAGTGATGATGACGCGATCAACACCAGCGAAGAGACCTGGGACAAAACGATCGCGGTCAATTTGAAGGGTGTCTTTCTCGGCTGCAAATACGGAATTCCCGCGCTACGGCGGGCAGGCGGCGGCTCAATCGTCAATACAGCGTCGTTCGTGGCGCTGATGGGGGCCGCGACGCCGCAGGTGGCTTACACGGCCAGCAAGGGGGGCGTTCTGGCGCTGAGCCGCGAGTTGGCCATCATTCATGCCCGGGAAAAGATCCGCGTCAACTCTCTCTGCCCGGGCCCGCTGCGAACCGACCTGCTGATGAATTTCCTGAACACGCCCGAAAAAAAGCAGCGTCGCCTCGTGCATATCCCGATGGGACGATTCGGCGAGGCAGCCGAAATGGCCAAGGCAGCCTTGTTCCTGGCAAGCGACGATTCGTCCTATTTGACGGGCGCCGACTTCGTGGTCGACGGAGGCATTACGGCGGCGTACGTGACGCCGGAGTGAGCACCGCGCGGGCCGCGCCGCAAACCTCGCATTACCAGGCCAATTCGGCGCCGACAAACGGGCCCTGCAGGGTAACCGAGCCCTTGTTCGCCAGAAAGTTGCGCGAACTGGCCATCGTCGGATTCGTATCGAGCTGATCGGTCGCCAACGCCAATCCGTCCAGGAAGAGGAACGTATATCCGCCGCGCAGCGTGAGATGACTGCCGATTAACGCCGACAAGGATGCCGACAGATCGAACATGCCCGCATATTGCGTCTCGCGCGAGGAACGCTGATTGTACGTTGTATCCGTGTTGAACAGCAGATTCTTTTGGTCCGCAAAATTCAGGAACAGGCCCGTCTTGCCCTCGATCGAGAAGAACAGCCAGCGCGCGTACAAATCGTGCGTGAATTCGGTCCCGACCTGGACGCCGCCCAGGTTGTTATTGGTCCACGTGCGATAGTAGCCGACCTGGCCGGCGTCGACGTTCGTCCCATTGTTGGTCGCCGTGAGCTGAAATTGGTCCGCCACATTGATGTAGCGAAAGCCGGCCACCACCGACAGCGAAGGCAACACCCACTGGCGGACGTTGATTTCGGCGCTGTCAAAGCTCGAATGAAATGTGGCAATTTGCTGGTTCGAGTCGGTGAAGGCGGACGTGCTGAATGGTCCGCCGCCTGCTCCCCAATAGGCCGAGAGAGGTCCCTGACCGCCAGCGCTCGGATAATTGAGTGTGCCGCTGCGCTGATCCCAGTTATTCGCGCCGAAGTATTCACCTTCGATCGCCGTGCGGTCGGTGAGGTAGTGGCCGAGGGTCAATCGCATGCCGGGCGCCAAGCCGAAGGGCAATGCGTCCGTGTCCAGGATGAATCGATTGTTGAGCGGGTCCGTGCTCTTCGAGGCATTGTTGTACGATGTCAGATTGCGATCGTTGGGGCTGTCGCGAAATAACCAGACAACCTCACCACGCACATACCATCGCGGCGCGACCGGCTCGGGCATCGGAAAACCGCCGTACGGGGCCGCTCCAGCCGCGGGCATCGGATAGCCCTGCTGCATCTGCGGCCCCATTCCATACTGCATCCCGAAATCCTGTGTCGGTTCCTGAGTGTAAACGGGGCTTGAGGCGGCAAGACCGGGATTGGCCGGAGCCGCCACGCCATTTGCGGGCGGTGCCCCTCTGCCGGGTGAATCCGGAAGCGAAACGGTCGCGAGCTGAATGCCGCCTTGGTCCATGCCGGGGGGAGCGTAAACCATCGGTCCCCCGGATTGAGCGATAAAGGGGTATTGTGCGGCTGCGTCGACCACTTGCGGCATGGAGGGTGAGCCGGGGCCGTAGCCCCCGCCGCTCATCGGGTAAAATTGCTGCGCGCGTGCGCTCGACGCCATCAATACAACAAGCGTTGCCGCAAGTAGTTGCGGTCTGGTGGCCATCCTGGCTCCCCGCCCCCTGTCGCCTCGCGCTCCGAATGGACCTCTTTGAAATCGCCAAGGCCTTCCGGACAGGGCGAAAGTTTGCGCCGTCCATCCAATTGCTTTTATCGGCAATGTCACGCGCAATAAGTGAAGAAAGGGCGCGGAAAGTCAGCCAAACAGACAGCCTCAACTAGCGAGGCCGAAGAAGCTGGGCAGCCCGGCGAACATAGAGAACGCCGCTGACGAGAGTGAAAAGCACGGCCAGCCACAACAGAACGTCTCGGCAGGCATTGAGCCACACCGAGCTGAAAGTCGGGCTGAGCGAAAGCAGGCTCGCCTCCACGGCAAAGCATTGAACAACCATCTTGATCTTTCCACTGAGACTTGCGGAAAAATCCTTTCCCTGTTGCTCGAGAATGCTGCGAAGTCCCGTGATGAACATTTCGCGCCCAATCACGACCAATGTCATCCACGGGCCGATTCCCGATTCGAGGCCGGCCGAATGGTTGTTCGCCGCCAGCAGAAAGATGAAGGCCCCGCAGACGATGATCTTGTCGACAAAGGGATCAAGAATCCGCCCGAGCGTGGTGACCATTCCGTAGCGACGCGCCAGGTAACCATCGACTGCGTCGGTCGCCGCGGCGATCGCGAAAACCACGGCGGACCAAATCCAGAGTCCGCCGTAAGAGATCATCGCGAAGAGCACAAAGGAAAGCACCAGCCGGCTAACGGTGATGCAATTCGGCAAGTTGAGCGCGTTGACGTCCAGGGGGCCATACGGCTTATGTGCGGTAATCCCCGGTTCGTCGACGGTCGTGTTTTGTGTCACTGCCATAACGGCTCAAGTCAACTGATTTCGGCAGCTCCGCATTTCCGCGTACGCTCAATTATCGCATACGCCGACGAGGTCGTAACCTGCACTTCCCGTAATTTCAACGGGAACAAACTGACCGACGAGTTCACCGAGGTCCTGCGATTTGCCCGAGATCGTCACACTGGCATCAATTTCCGGAGCGTCCGCAAACGTACGTCCGATCAGGGCTCCCGTTTCATCTTGCGAATCAACCAGTACATCCAATTCGTAGCCAACGAGCGATTCGGCAAAATCGAAGGCAATCTGCTGCTGCAAAGCCATCAGCGAGTCGCGACGGGCGATCATGACATCCTCAGGAAGATGACCGTCCAGCTTCACCGATGGAGTGCCGGGTTCGAGAGAATAGTTGAAGACCCCCAATCTCTCGAATCGCGTCTCCTCGACGAATTGGGTCAATTCCTGGAATTGTGCGTCGGTCTCGCCGGGAAATCCCACGATAAAGGTCGTGCGGAGGACGACATTTGGTATCCGTTCACGCAGCTTTTGCACAAGTTCGAGCGTTTGTCGACGATTGACTCGACGCTGCATCCGCTTGAGCACCGCGTCACTGATATGCTGCAGCGGCAAATCGAGGTAGGGGACGATCTTCGAAGAGCCGGCGATCGTGGCGATCAATTCGTCCGTGAAGTTGATCGGGTAGAGATACATCAAGCGGATCCAATCGATGCCGTCGACGCCTTCCAACTCGCGGAGTAACTCGACGAGTCGGACTTCACCGTAGAGATCCATCCCGTAATACGTCGTGTCTTGTGCCACGAGGATGAGTTCTTTCACCCCGTCGGCAACCAGCTCCCGCGCTTCGGCCACGACCATTTCGATCGGTTTCGTGATGTGCTTGCCGCGCATCTTGGGGATCGAGCAAAACGTGCACGTGCGATCGCATCCCTCGGAGATTTTGAGGTAGGCGTAGTGTTGCGGCGTAATTCGCAACCGCGCCCGGTCGTCCTGGGCGTTCAGCGGTGCGGGCCGAAAGAGCTCGCGCTGCTCGCGGGCCCCGCCGATTAGATGGTCGGCGACACGATTGATCTCATCGCGGCCGAAGACGCCGACGATATGGTCGATCTCCGGCATTTCCTCAATCAGGGCGGGCCCGATGCGTTGCGGCAGGCAGCCGGCGACGATCACGCCGCGAGTGCGCCCCTGGCGTTTCAAGTCCAGCATTTCGCGAATGACGGCCTTCGATTCCGCCCGCGAGCTCTCGATGAATCCGCAGGTGTTGACGATGACGAAGTCCGCTCCGTCGGGTTCGCCGACCAGGGTGTAGCCGTCCAAGGCCAGCGTCCCCAGCATCTTCTCGCTGTCGACCAGGTTCTTGGGACAGCCGAGGCTGACGAAGCAATAGCTTCCCTTCGAATGCCGCACATCCGCGGAAGTCGCGGGACTGCTCGGTTCGATGATGGGCAGTTGAGGCATGTTCAATGGGATTCCGCGCCGGATTTCGCTTCCCTGGATCCAGAGCATTGCGCGGCGCGACGAGCGGGCACAGGCGCCTCAAACGGGAAATCGATCACCGATGGGATTGATTGTAGCGTGCCCCAATTCCGCGGGGTAGATTGGCATAAGCCCCGGTTCGCGTCAATTTCTTGGGAAATTGAGCGTGGACCGAATCGGCGTTGCGAGTTTCTCAGCGAGGTCTTCGCATTTATTGTCCTGCGTGTAACGAACGGTTCCTTCAGGCAAGCGATTCCCACTGCTGTCCCCGCTGTCATGCGCGGATTCCGGCGAGGACGGCGCCACAGCTTGCGGAGACGCTGTTTCTACGCGACGCGCCCACGGCAACTCCGCAAGCGGTTATGGAACCGCTTGCCGCCCGGCCCGCGGACGATCTTGTCGGTCGCCGGCTGCACGTTTACCGCTGCGAAGCGCTCTTGGGCTGGGGCGCGATGGGGCGCGTGTATCTGGCCCATCACGAAGACCTCGATCGCAAGTGCGCCCTCAAAGTCCTGTCTCCACGGGTGTGTCAAGCCGACATCGACTACGTGCGGCGATTCGTCCATGAAGGGCGCGCGGCAGCGGCGCTCGTGCACCCAAACATCGTGACGACGCACGCCATCGGCGAATCGTGCGGCTATCGCTTTCTCGAAATGGAATTTGTCCCGGGTCGAAGCTTGCAGGATTTGGTGGAGTACGAGCGTCGCCTATTGCCCTCGCGGGCGATGGCGCTGATCTTGAGAATCACGGAAGGCCTCGCGGCCGCCCACCAGGAGGGAATTATTCACCGAGACCTGAAACCGGATAACGTCATGGTCTCCGTGAAGTCGATTCCAAAGATCGCCGACTTTGGCCTGGCGAAACGCGTCTGGTTCGATCAAGACGAGACCGAATCCCTGGTGGGCACACCAAACTACATGGCTCCGGAGCTCTTTAACGGCGAGCCGGCAAGCCCCGCGAGCGACGTCTATGCCCTCGGAGTCAGCCTGTACTTTTTATTGACCGGACAAATTCCGTTTCCATGCGGATCAATCCGGGCACTCGCGGAGCTGGTCCAAAGCGAGCCGATACCGGATTTCGACGAATTGGGGACCGCCGTTCCCTTGGAAATTGCCGAATGCGTGGCGCAGCTCATGGCCAAGGCCCCACAGAACCGGCCGCAGAACGCCACAGAGGCGTTGCAACTGCTCGCCGCCATCGCCGGGGATCTGCCGGACGTCGAAAGCCTGCTGGAGATCGCCTTTCGGGGCCAACGGAACGTCGCCTGGACGCGCGACGGCGAGGATTTTCGCATCGAAGTCCGGTTGCCCGAGGGACGCCGTCAAATTGTCTACATTGAGCCGAGCGAGCACGCGGTCGCCGATCGGCTGGTGATTCTTTCCAGTTATTGCGGCAACGCCCGCCCCGAATTCTTTGAGCGAGGCCTCAAGCTGAATGCCGAAATGGCCCATGGCGGGCTGGCGATCCGCGAAATCGCCGGATCCCCACAATTCGTCATGATCGATACCTATCCGAGGGCGACGATCGACGCGGAGGAGATTCGCCGAAGTGTCCTGGAGCTAGCCAGTAAGGCGGACGCGGTCGAAAAGTTGCTGAGTCCTACGGACGAATACTGAACGGCCAAAACCAGCTTCTTGACCCCTGTTTTTCGACACTGCTATAGTTGAGAATGTCGATTTGACGACAGGAAGACGAGTGACCACCTCGTTTTCCGCCGAAATCGTCAAAATGGGCCTCCGGAGCGATCAATGCGAGTTTACCGCTGTTGTTGTTTAGCGGCCTTGACCGTCGCGTTAATTTGCGTGACGGCGTCCCAGCTCGAGCGCCGCCGAACCTGGACAGGGCTTCACGACGGTGATCCAGCCGAACCTGACGGGCGAGGAACTCAACGCTCATCAAGATCCTTGGGCGTTGCAAGTTGGACTCAAGCCGATCCGCCTGGCCTACGTGCAGGCGGTCAACCCGCGAACGGGCGCAAAATCGAGTGAAATGGTTTGGTATCTCGTCTACAAAATTGTCAACCAACCGGCCGTGAAGTCCCCACTCGGCGCGGACTCGGCTCCTGTCAACGTCCAGGATCCGACGCCGCCCGGGCTCTGCGTTCCGCGGGCAACACTTGTCATCGAGGACCGCGATATTCGGGGGGCGGTCGCCGATTCCATCGTTCCGGAAGCATTGCCCGAGATTATGGCCCGCGAGCGACTGCCGCTCAAAACTTCGGTCCAAATGGCCGGACTCTTGCCGAAACCGACGGGGCCCGGCGCGAAGCAAGAGAACGCCGAGTATGGCGTCTTCATGTTTCGAGGCGTGAATCCACGGACAACATCCTTCTCGATTTACCTATCCGGGTTCTCGAACGCGTACAAAATCGGCAAGGATGAATCCGGCAAGCCGATGGTTCTCCGTCGAACAATCCAGATTCCCTACCGCCGATACGCGGACCGGTACGACCAGTTCGCGAGAGAAATCAAGCAAGAGGGAGAACCAAAATGGATTTACGTTCCCGATGAGGCGACCGTCGCTAAGAAGTAGTACGACGCCCGCCGCCCGTCGCGCAGTAACGGCCTGACCAAATTGGCCACGGATAAGCGTGTGAGCGTCGCACCGTTTGCAGATCTGTCGGGCCGCAAGGCCGTCGTTACAGGGTCGTCAAGCGGGATTGGCCGAGCGGCGGCCCTGGAATTTGCGCGAGCCGCGCGGACGTTGTCGTGCATTGCCGGAATTCGACGGCCGCCGCGGAACGTGTTGCCGCTGAAATCCGGGACTTGTGCCGCGGCGTGCATGTGCTGACCGCCGACTTGGGTCGTTCCGATCAGCTGCCGGCGTTCTGCGAGGCCGCGTGGGGCTGTTTTGGCTCAGTTGATCTGTGGATGAACAACGCCGGCGTCGATCTGCTCACCGGGGAGGGGGCGAAGTTAAGCTATTCCGAAAAGTTCGCTCGTCTCCTGGAAGTCGACATTCAGAGCACCGTGCTGTTGTCGCATCTGGTCGGCCAGCGGATGTTAAACGCGGGCCGTGGCGTCATCCTCAATATGGGCTGGGATCAGGCGGACCGCGGCATGGAGGGGGCAAGTGGCGAGCTTTTTGCTGCGTCAAAGAACGCGGTGATGGGGTTTAGTCGCTCGCTGGCCGTCAGTCTCGCCCCTCATGTCCGCGTAAACTGTATCGCACCCGGGTGGATTCGCACCGCGTGGGGTGAAACGGCCGGCGACAACTGGCAAGAGCGCGTGCTGCGGGAGACGCCTCTGGAGCGCTGGGGCGAGCCCGAGGACGTCGCCAAGCTAGCCCGCTTTCTCGCCAGCGACGACGCCGACTTCATCACCGGACAGGTGATCTGCGTCAACGGAGGCGCCGTTCGTTAGTTCCCCGAACAATCTGCCAGGAGAGTCAGAAATGCCAGAGTATCGTTCGATTTCCGAGGCCGAGTTGAAAAAAGAATTGGGATCACTGCCCGGTTGGGAAATTCGAGACGGATGGTTGCGCCGCGAATATCGCACCCCGGGGTTTTCCCACACGATGATGCTCGTGAACACGATCGGCTACCTTGCGGAGGCGGCTTACCACCATCCCGACCTGTCAGTCGGTTATGCTCAAGTCACGGTGAAACTGCAGACGCACAAAGTACACGCCATTACCTGGAACGACATCGAGTTGGCCCGCAAAATCCACGAGGTCGTGACTTGGAAGCCGGCACAGGGCGCGGCCTTGGAAGGATTTCCCAAAACCTGGGTGCATTGAACTCGAATTCAGGCGTGCTCTCCGTAGAGTCTCCAATTGATGGCGAGCAAGGCGGAGAACGAGCCAACGCCGGACAGGCGAAACGTGCCGATGGCCGCCTCGGGAGAACGCATCCTGTTCGTCACCGGCAAACTGGCCGAGTATTCGTTGCGGCAGACCGTCGCCGGCTTAAGCCAAAAGGTCGGATTCGATTATCGAGTGGCCGTGCTGCCGATCAGCGTCGCCGCCTTGATGCATGTCGACTGGGTCAGACGCAAACTGCAGATTGAGGAGTCCGTCGATCGCGTCGTGCTGCCGGGTTGGTGCCAGGGGAACCTCGAACCCCTCACGGAGTTTTATGGCGTGCCTTTCGAGCGCGGGCCCAAGGATCTGCACGATCTGGCCCGTCAATTCGGACACGCGAAGGCCGCACCTGATTTGAGCCGCTACGACATCGAAATCATCGCCGAAATCAATCACGCGACGCGTGTTTCGGACAAGCAAATCGTCGCGGACGCTACGGCACTTCGCGCGGATGGCGCGGACATCATTGATGTCGGATGCGTTCCCGGTGAAGAATCAAATCGTGCCGGCGAGATCACGCGCATTCTGCGGGGCGACGGTTTTCGAGTCTCCATCGACAGCTTCAACCGTCGCGAAGTCGAAGAGGCCGTTGCGGCCGGTGCGGAGCTGGTTTTGAGCTGCAACGGCACGAACGTCGATTGGGCATCGCAGTTGCCGGCAGAGCTCGTTGTCATTCCGGATAACATTCGCGATTTATCATCGCTGCACCCGACGCTCGAACAGCTTGACGCGCGAAACGCACGATACCGCATCGATCCGGTGCTCGAACCGATCGGGCACGGTTTTAGTCGCTCGCTGACTCGATATGTCCAAGCACGCGAACGCTGGCCGAACGCACCGATGATGATGGGCGTCGGCAATATCACGGAGCTTACCGAGGTCGATTCCGCGGGTGTCAACGTTCTCCTGGCAGCGGTCTGCCAGGAATTGGAAATCCGCAGCGTCCTCACCACGCAGGTGATCAACTGGGCCCGGACCTCCGTTCGCGAGTTGGACCTCGCACGGCGATTGGTCTTCCACAGCCTGGTACACGGATCGGTGCCCAAGCACATCGACTCGCAATTGGTGTTGCTGCGCGATCCGCGAATTGTCGAGATGACCGACGAGGAGTTGGCGCATCTCGCTCAACGCATCACCGATCCCAATTACCGGATCTTTTTGCAATCCGGGATGATTCACCTGCTCAACCGCCACGGCCACTGGAGCGGCCGGGATCCCTTCGAGTTGATCCGACAGGCGTCCGCGGCTGGGAAGGGCATCGATCCGCAACACGCATTCTATCTCGGATACGAAATGTGTAAGGCGGCGACAGCGTTGGCGTTGGGCAAGCAGTACACGCAGGATCAGGCCCTGACCTGGGGCTTTCTGACGGTCCCGGAGGTCTCCCATCGCGGCCGGCCCGAGACGGACTCGAAATCGAGCCGATCATTGACTTCGGATCGACCGACATGACGCTGCCTCTCGTCGAGGAGCTGCGCCCGTTTCCCGATGTGTCGCAGGCGCTGCAAGCCTTCGCAGATCAGCCGGGGCTGATCCTCTTGGATAGCGCACTGCAACGCGAGCCGATCGGCCGTTATTCGTTCCTTGCCGCGGATCCCTTCGATCGCGTCATTCTTCAGCGAGTTGCGTTCGGCGACGATCCATTCGCCGGATTGCGATCTGTTTTGTCCGCCTGGGAAACGGAACCAATCGCCGATCTTCCGCCGTTCCAAGGGGGCGCTGCGGGACTGCTTTCCTACGAACTTGGGGGTGCGTTTGAGCAAATTCCCCGGACCGCCATCGATGAATTCCAACTCCCCGACCTTGCCGTCGGCATCTACGATTGGGTCATCGCCTGGGACCATTTGCTAGAGCGAGCTTGGGTCATCTCCCACGGTTTTCCCGGCGCCACTGGGAACGATCGATTACGACGAGCCGCAAAACGCCTGCAATTCGTTCAAGGTCGGCTGAAATCTGCGCCGACAAACCCGCCTGCGATTGGAATCGACGACGCATTCGCGGCCGACAAATTGGCACGGCAATTCGTCGCGCCCGGCCTCGAAGGTTTGACCAGCAATTTTTCGCGGGAACAATACCTCACACAGGTTCGGCGGACGATTGAATACATTCACGCCGGCGATGTCTTTCAGGCAAACCTGACTCAACGCCTCTTGTATCGCCAACGCTCGCATCCGATCGAATTGGCGCAGCGGCTGCGCCGCGAAAATCCGGCTCCCATGGCCGGATTTCTCGCGTTCGACGATTGGGCCGTCGTCAGCGCCTCGCCCGAACGCTTTGTTTCAGTCCGCAACGGAGAGGTGGAGACGCGACCCATCAAGGGAACTCGCCAAAGGCGGCCCGCCCCGGAAGCAGACCTTTTCACTCGCGACGAACTGCGAGAGAGTGCAAAGGACCAGGCGGAAAATGTGATGATAGTCGATCTGCTCAGAAACGACTTATCGCGAGTCTGTTTCCCCGGGTCGATTCGCGTTCCCCAATTGTGTTCCGTCGAATCCTACGAAACCGTCCAACATCTCGTCTCGGAAGTTCGAGGCCGTCTCCTGGATGGCAACGACGTCTGGAACGTTTTTCAGGCAGCCTTCCCGGGCGGCTCGATAACCGGCGCGCCCAAGGTGCGAGCCATGGAAATCATTGCCGAACTGGAGCCGACGGTTCGAGGACCCTATTGTGGATGTCTGTTTTACGCCGGTTTCGACCGCGCGGCAGACAGCAGCATCCTGATCCGCACCTTTGTTTGTCGTCGCGGTTGGATTCAATGCGGTGTTGGCGGGGGAATCGTCGCCAATTCCGATCCTGCAGCGGAGTACGAAGAGACTCTTCACAAAGCCGCCGGCATGTTGCGTGCGCTGAAATCTGTTGAGTTCGATCGCCCAATCGATGATCCTCGTCCTCGATAATTACGACAGTTTCGTCTACAACCTGGCTCGCTACCTGTGCGAATTGGGCTGCGAAACTCGAGTCGTCCGCAATGACGCCGTCTCCGTTGCCGACGTCGCGGGATTGGCGCCACAGGCGATCGTCATCTCTCCGGGGCCATGCACTCCCACTCAGGCGGGAATTTCGGTCGAGCTCGTTCGAGCCCTTTCGGCATCGATTCCAATTCTCGGCGTTTGCCTCGGCCACCAGGCGATTGGCGAGGCACTGGGCGGGCGCGTCGTTCGCGCGCCGGCACCCGTGCATGGCACCAGTTCGCTCGTGTGGCATGACGCGACTCCGCTCTTTGCGGGACTCGACAATCCATTTCCAGCGGCCCGCTACCATTCGCTCTGCGTTGTCGAATCGACACTTCCTCCGGAGGTGCGCGTCACCGCGCGCACGGGCGACGGTGTCGTGATGGCCCTCGAACACCGAAATCGGCCGCTCTTCGGCGTTCAGTTCCATCCGGAATCGATCCTCACCAATTCGGGCCACAGACTTCTGGCGAATTTTCTCAAACTGGCCGGCATCTCCGCCGGTCATCCACCGCCGGGAGACTACCGGCACCCGACGGAATCCCAAAGCCTCATTGAGCCGCGGACGGCGGACGGCCTGCCGATTCACTGGTAATCGCATCGGGCAGGCCATGATCGATGTTGGGAAAGCGAAGAATGTCGCCCAGCTCTTTGCGGAGGCGGGCATTCGAGCATCGCTTGTTAAAGCTTGCCAGATCTGCGGCAGACGGCTGGAAAATCGGCGGCGGGCCTCCGATCAATTCGGCCAATCGTGCGTAATACTCGCGCCGAGGAACCGGTTGGTTATCCGTCACCAAATAAATTGGCGCGAGACTCCGGTGCTGGACAAGTTGGTCAAGGACGCGCGCACCATCGTCAACGTGAATGAGGTTTAAATAAGCGGCCGGATTCGAGTGTATTGGCTCGGCAGCGCGGACCGATTCGATTCGTCGAAGCAACCGTCCGGGACCGTAAAGACCCGAGAATCGCAAAATGCTCGCCCGCCCATCATCGGTAGGAAAGAACTCGCGAATTACTCGTTCCGCGGCCAGGCAGATTTGCCCGCTTTCAGTAGGCGGCGCGCACACGGAGGCTTCGTCAACCCATTCACCGGAATCCTGGCCGTAAACGCTCGTACTCGAAATATAGAGTAAGCGTCCAATTCGCGAGGCAACCTCGCGAAGCACGTTGGCGAGACCTTGAACGTAGACTTCCTCTTTGGAAGCGGCCCCCCGTCTGTCGTATCCGACGGCGTAAAGGACGACGTCTGCTTTAGGAAGCGCGCTCAGGCTTTCCGGCCGCAGCACGTCGCCCTGAATCGGTTGGATGCCCTGAGAGCGCAGGGCGCTCGCGTTTTCGTCGGAGCGGGTGAGCGCGAAGACCGAATGGCCCCGAGATTGCCAACGAGTTGCCACGCGACGACCGAGATAACCGCAACCGATGATCAAGGCCTGCATGATCGCCCCATCGATGCGAGAAACTGTCGGGCCGCCTGCATGACATATTGCTCGGCTCCGCCGAATCCGATCACGCGATTACCCCCAGAGCGATCCACGGCCCGGGCCGAAATCGAACCCCCGCATCTCCAAGAATTTCGCACAGTCCCGGTTTTGGCAACCGTACGGAACTAGTGTACACATTTGCGCCCGCTTTCAGGCCGCTCCATGAGATCGAGACCCGAACAATCGGAGTTCGTTCGACGGAGCGCCGACACGGACGGGAAAAAGCTAGGGATGTCATGTTGACAATCGTGCTCGTTTCCCGCACTTTGATCGGATAGAATAACGGAAGTCTTGCTAGGCGCGTCGTTTCCCACCTGCAAATCGCCGATCTAGGGCCTGCGAAGGGGAAAAGACGAACGGCGGCATTCGCCGCCACGGGCCAGCCGTCGCGGGATGACGTACATGAGGGTGCGCGGACGAAGGGACACGGCAGGGTTGCGCACTTTCGGGAGTCATTGAATGTCGACCGCTATGTGGAAGCCCGTGGGGCCAATGTCGTCATCGGAGTTCCAAACGATCGATGTCGACCGGGCATCCGATATTCAGCACAAACACGCGGCTGTCTCCCAGTTCATTGAGTCGCGCCAATTCGACGCACTGCTTTTGCAAAGGCCGTCGAATTTCTCTTGGTTTACTTCCGGCGGCGATTGTTCGCGGGCCGGCTCACCCGATGCATCGGCCGGCCTGTTTATTACCCCGGAAGCCCGCGTCGTGGTTACGACAAACGCGGCATCGGCGCAAATCTTCGATAGCGAGCTGCAAGGCCTCGGATTCCAATTGAAGGAGCGCCCCTGGCACGAGCCGCGCAGTGCATTGATCGAAGATCTCTGCCGCGGTCGGTCTGTCGCCAGCGACAGCGGCTTCAACGGCACGGTTGAGACGAGCTCCCAGTTGACCGGCCTGCGGATTCCCCTTTCGACGGTGGAATGCCGACGACTCCGCGAAATGGGGCCCGAATTGGCGCATGCGGTCGAAGCGACGTGTCGTAACTGCGAAACCGGCCAAACGGAGGCCGAGATCGCCGGCGAAGTCGCCCACCGCATGATCCGTCATCGCATCGTTCCGGAGCGGATTCAGGTTTGCGCCGATGGACGTTCGCAGTCCTATCCCCATTGGACATACGGCGAGGATCGCGTGCAGCGCTATGTCGTCGTCACGGTGATCGGCCGCAAGCACGGCCTCTGCCTGGGAGCTTCGCGAACGGTTTCCTTCGGCGCTCCTCCCAAAGAAGTGGCCGACGACCATCATCGCACGATGGTGCTGCAAGCGACCGGCATGTTCTTTACACAAGCCAATTGGGGCATGTTCGAGATCTGGAACCGCCTCGCGCGGATTTATGAGAAGTTCGGCTGCGACGACCAGTGGGAGAAGACGGAGCAGGCGGAGATCATCGGCTACGAATTGTGCGAGATGCCCGTCATTCCGCGGAGTGAGTTCCAAATTGCGCCTCGAACGGCAGTGTACTGGCATCCCGCCGTCGGAACGGCCGTTTCCGGCGACTCGATTCTTGTCGGTGACGGAGAATTCGAGGTTCTGACGCCCGCGGAAGGCTGGCCAAAGGTGAAAGTCGTCGTTAAGGGAACGACGATCTATCGCCCGGAGATTCTCATCCGAACGTCTTAAGGCTCCTGAATCTCGAGGCGAGCGTCGGCAAAGTCGCCATTGCAGGATTTGCAGTGGCAGGCTACAACGCCGCCCCAGAAAGGAGCTTTTCATGCTCTTACGACCGGTAATTGTCTTTTCCTTATTGTGTTCTCTAGCAAGCGTTTTGCGCGGATGACCGTTTTGGTGAACGTCGGGTCGAGAGGCGAGCGATCCGCGGTCGCGTCGTCTCCGTCGAAGACGGAGACACCTGCACCGTGCTTGATGAGAGTGGACGTCGTCACCGTTGCAATTTGTACGGCGTCGACGCTCCCGAACAAGGGCAGGCCTATTGGAGCCCGGCACGCGACAGTCTCCGCGAAAAAATCTACAACAAAGAGGTGCGGTTCGACCCGGTCGAAGTCGACAGCGAGGGTCGCAACTGCGGACGAATCTACGTCGGCGATCGCCACATCAATCTCGATCAGGTCCGCGAGGGTTACGGATGGCATCACGCGGAACATGAGCAAGTGCGTGAGTACGCTACGGCCGAGCGGGAAGCCCGAGACCACCACCGAGGATTGTGGCGGGACCGCGAGCCGGTCCAGCCGTGGAAATACCGTCATGATCACCGCGAAGCTTATCGCGAGGGGCGGGAACGCGACTAACCCGTCACGACACTGAACAACAGAACGCTCGCCGAATTCCGGCGAGCGTTTTTTGATGCGCTTAGGATTCGACGCCTTCCAGTTCCTCGTCGGGCGAGCGGTTGTCTTCGGCCTCGCGCAAGACGTCCAGCAAGGTCCGGAAATCGACCGGCTTGATGAAATGATGATCAAAGCCCGCCTGCGTCGAACGGCGACGGTCTTCGTCCTGCCCGTAACCGCTGACGGCGATGATCGAGCGCGTCTCGCGTGTCAGGCAAAGTTCGCAAGTGCCGGCTCACTTGATAGCCGTCCAACTGCGGCAAACCGAGGTCGAGCACGACGACCTGGGGCCGAAACTCAGTCGCCAACTCAATGGCCGAACGACCGTCGTGCGCCGTACGCACTTCGTGCGCATGGTGGCGAAAGAGCCATGCCACGCTGTCAGCCGCGTCCACATTGTCGTCGACGACGAGAATCCGCAACGGCGCATGCGCGGCCGATTCCGCGGCAGCAGGATCACTCGACGGTATTTCGCCCGTACTTGCCGGTAAAACGGCAGGGAGCCGCACGATGAACTCGCTCCCGTGGCCAGGTCCTTCGCTGGCAACATCGATGCTTCCGCCGTGCAGTTCGACCAGACGACGTGCCAAGGTCAACCCGACGCCCAGTCCGCCGCGGGAACGGTCAAGCGAGCGCTCGACCTGAGTGAACAAGTCGAAAATCTTGGACAGCATTTCCGGCGGAATGCCGATGCCGTTGTCCCGCACGCGAAAAACAATCTCCGAGCCTTCACCAGCCGCCGAGAGACTGATCGCGCCACCGCTTCGCGTGTATTTCGCGGCATTATTCAGCAAATTCGAGAGGACTTGAGCGAGGCGGACCCGGTCGCATTTGACGCACAGAGTCGCATCGGGCATCGACACGGTGAGCGCATGGCCCGCTTCGTCGATGAGGGGTCGGCTGGTCTCGATGGCCGTTGCGACGACCGCCGCGACGTCCACGCACTCCATCTCGACGCGAATCTTACCCCCCGTGATTCGCGAAACGTCGAGCAGATCGTCCACCAGTCGCACAAGTTGTGTCGTCTGGCGTTCAATCATGTCGCGTGCCCAGATGAGTTCGGGCTGGTTGTCGCCACGCAGCCGTAACACGTCGACTCCCGTGCGGATCGGCGCCAGTGGATTACGCAGTTCGTGGGCCAGCATCGACAGGAATTCATTCTTCTGACGATCGGCGTGCTCCAAGTCTTTATACAACTGCGCGTTCTCAAGCGCGATTGCCGCCCGCGATGCCAAAGCTTCGGCAATCGTAAAATCGGCCGGACTGAATTGCCGACCGGACGGCTCTCGCGAGATTCCCAAGGCGGCAAGAATCGATTTCTGGCCTGCGAGCGGGAAAACGACGATTTGGAATTCGCCAGACGGAGCAGGGGAGGGCCCGGGGATGAATTCGACGGCGCCGTTTTCGAGTGTCCGCACGAGCGCGCCGGCCAATGGCGCGGCGACTTCGTCAAGCGAGGTGAACTGCGAGATTGAAACCTTGCCACCATCCGCGACGGCCTGAATAATCTGCCAACTGCCCCCGGTCATGTCGCGTCGGGCGATGACCGCGTGGTCGCCCAAGTCCGGAACGGTTAAACGCACCGTATCCCGAGCCGTCACCGTGTCGTCGAGAGCAGCCCCACGACAGCGGTAACTTCGGCCAGGAAAGTCAGTCGTGAGTTCGCCTCTTCCGCGGCCGTGCGTCTCATCCGTTCCTGAGCCAGCGCCAGCCGCTCTTCGCTCTGCCGCTTGACCTCGCGCGTCATGCGGAAGAGATCGACGAAGACCTTGATCTTGGCCCGCAAAATCTCCGGCACGACCGGGCTCTGTAAATAATCGACGGCCCCGTAGGCATAACCCTGGGTGGCGCGCACGTCATCGGGAAAGGCCGTGACGAAAATAATCGGAGTGTGAGCCGAGCGTCTGCGATTGCGAATCAGGCTCGCCGTCTCAAAACCGTCCATGCCGGGCATGTTGACGTCGAGAAGCACGAGGGCAAATTCGTGCGCCAGGACATGTTTGAGCGCTTCGGTCCCCGAGCGGGCAAAGACCAATTCGAGGTCCAATTCCGCAAGGCTGGCTTGATAGGCCAGTAAATTTTCGGGCCGATCGTCGACCAGAAGAATCATGATCCGATCGGCATCAGACATGCGAAGTCCTTAGAGGCAACTAACGATGCAGCCAAGCACGCAGCACGGCCAGCATCTGGTTGCCGTCCACCGGTTTGGCAAGGTAGTCCCAAGCCCCCGCTTCAATGCATTTCTCGCGGTCGCCCTTCATCGCCTTGGCGGTGACGGCCACGATCGGAAGCTCCTTGAGGCTCGAGATCTTGCGAATCTCACGCATCGTCTCCATACCGTCCATTTCGGGCATCATGATATCCATCAACACGATGTCGATATCGGAATCCTGTCGCAAGCGTTCAATTGCGTCGCGTCCGTTATCCGCCGACACAACGTCCATCTCGTGCTCTTCGAGCACCGTCGAAAGGGCAAAGATATTGCGGATATCGTCGTCGACAATCAGCACGCGTCGACCGGCGAGCGGCTTATCGGACTGATACAGATCGAGCAGAATCTGGCGATTCTTCTCGCTCATTCGCAGAATCGGGAGATGTCCGTACAGCGCCGCAACATCGAGCACGCGATCGAGCGAACGGACATGGCTGAACGTGCTCGCGTGCGAAAGCCGTTTCCACGCCGGCTCGATCAGTTCGGCTTCGGCGCAGGCAACCACGTTGAGCCGACCGAACTCGACCGGACCCGACTCGGCAAAGTCGGCAAGCGCGTCGGCAAACTCCGGCGAATCGGCCCCCGCGACGATACAGTCGACAGATGTCTGGCGCAACAGGGACATCGCGCCTTTGATGTCCTCTGCCGTCTCGACGAGCACATCCTTGCCTTCGAGGCACTCGAAGAGCCGCTTGCGTCGCTCGGCATCTGGCTCGAAGAGAAGGAGTGATCGCGAAGTCCGTGCCGCGAATCGACCGATCCGATCGAGCAAGCGATCGACGAGGTCGTGACTCTGGATCGGTTTGGCCAGGAAGGCGAGTGCCCCGGACTTCAGTGCTCGTTCGCGGGACTCGTCCGTCGAGATGACGCAAATGGGGATGTGCCGAAGCGCCACGTCCGCCTTCAACCGTTCGAGCACGCGCCAGCCATCGATGTCGGGAAGGTGCAGATCGAGCGTCACGGCATGCGGCTGGTATTGACGCACCAAGGCCAGCGCCGTCGCGCCGAGCGAGGTCACTAACCCCTTCAATCCCTTGTTTCGCGCGGCTTCGAGCAGAAACCGCGCAAATGCCTCGTCGTTTTCGACGATCAGCACGACCTTGTCGCCCGGCTGAATTTCGTCTCGGTCGTCGCCCGCTTCGTTAACGAGATCGTAAATCCCGGTTTCGGCCGTCTCCTCCGGCAGCACGGCGTTGGCGGCTCCATTTTCCTTTCGATTGCCGTTGCCGCCTGCCTGCGCGGGGCGGGGCGTTTCCGCCGTACGAGCGGACTCGGGCGGTGAGTCGGTAATGCGACGAGGCGCGGCTGCCGTCGATGTTTCTTCCGAAGTCGACTTGCGCGGGACGGGGCACTGAAAAGCGGATGGGCAGATACAGCGAAAACACGCTGCCGCGCCCGGCGCGGAGACCAGACGAATTTCGCCACCCAAGAGTCTCGAAAGTTCGCGGCTGATGGCCAGTCCCAGTCCCGTGCCGCCGTATTTACGGCTCGTCGATCCATCCGCCTGTTGGAACGCCTCGAAGATGATCTGCTGCTTATCCGGAGCGATGCCGATGCCCGAATCGGTCACTTCGAACATGACGACGGCCGAGGCCCTGTTGAGGTTTTCATTGGCCGCGAGCCATCCGTCGTGCGCCGGTTGCACGCTGAGTTTGACCTGACCACGATGCGTGAACTTGAACGCATTTGAAAGCAGGTTCTTGATGATCTGCTGCAGACGTTTGGCATCGGTGAAGATGGATTGGGGAAGTTGAGCGTCGAAGTCGACCACGAACTCGACGTTCTTGGTTTCGCCGACGTGACGAAACGTGCGTTCGACGAAATTCTTGAGATCCTCGAACGGCAAATCGACGGCATCGACGACGACTGTTCCGGATTCGATCTTCGACAGATCGAGGATGTCGTTGATGAGGGTCAACAGGTCGTTGCCCGATGAGTGGATCGTCTTGGCGAATTCGGTCTGTTTCAACGTCAGGTTGCCTTCGACATTCTTCGAGAGCTGATCGGACAAAATCAGCAAGCTGTTGAGCGGCGTTCGCAGCTCGTGCGACATGTTCGCCAGGAACTCCGACTTGTACTTGGAAGTGAGGGCCAACTGTTTGGCTTTCTCTTCCAATTCCTGGCGGGCCTGCTCAACCTCGGCATTCTTGCGCTCGACTTCCTGATTCTGGCGGGCCAAGAGCCTGGCCTTTTCCTGCAATTCTTCGTTGGTCTGTTGCAATTCCTCCTGACGAATTTGCAATTGATGGGCCAGCGACTGCGACTGCTTGAGCAAGTCTTCGGTGAGCATGTTCGCGTCGATGGTGTTGAGCACGATGGCGATCGACTCGGCAAGTTGCTCCAGGAACGCCTGGTGCGTCGGATTGAATCCCTCGAAAGTCGCCAGCTCCAAAACGCCGCGGACCTGGCCTTCGTAAATCAGCGGCAGGACGAGCACACTGCGCGGGGCCGATTGACCCAATCCCGAAGCAACGCGAATGTAATCGGCGGGCACGTTATCGAGCAGAATCTTCGTCTTATCGAGTGCGCACTGGCCAACGAGTCCCTCGCCGAGACGGACGCGCTTGCCCGGACCGTCCTTGCCGCTGGTTCCGTATCCCGCAAGCAGTTTGAGCTGCGGTTCATTGGTGGTCGCGTCCAGCACGAAAAACTCGGCCTGCAGGGCGGTGACCACGGGGCACAACTCGGACAGGATCATGCGGCCGACGTTGGTGAGGTCGCGCTGCCCCTGGAGCATACGACTGAACTTGGCCAGATTCGTCTTGAGCCAGTCCTGCTCGGTGTTTTTCTGCGTCGTGTCGCGCAGATTGCGAATCATCTCGTTGATCGTGTCCTTAAGCGCTGCGACTTCGCCTTGAGCACCAACTTTGATGGAGCGCGTGAGGTCGCCCTTAGTCACGGCCGTGGCAACCTCGGCGATCGCGCGGACTTGCGTGGTCAAGTTGGCAGCTAGCTGGTTGACGTTCTCGGTGAGCGCCTTCCAAGTCCCGGCCGCACCGGGCACTTTCGCCTGACCGCCCAGCTGCCCTTCGACGCCCACTTCGCGAGCCACGGTGGTCACCTGGTCGGCAAACGTGGCCAAGGTGTCGATCATCTCATTGATCGTTTCCGCCAATTCGGCGATTTCACCCTTGGCTTCGACGGTCAGTTTCCGTTTGAGGTCGCCGTTGGCGACAGCCGTCACGACTTTCGCGATACCGCGAACCTGGCCGGTCAGGTTACTGGCCATGAAGTTCACGCTGTCGGTCAGGTCCTTCCATGTGCCGGCAACACCGGGCACGTCGGCCTGCCCGCCGAGCTTGCCTTCCGTTCCCACTTCGCGGGCCACGCGGGTCACTTCCGACGCAAACGATCGCAGCTGATCCACCATCGTATTGACGGTGTTCTTGAGCTCGAGGATTTCTCCCTTCACGTCGACAGTGATCTTCTTGGAAAGGTCGCCGGCGGCGACGGCTTTCGTCACGTCCGCGATGTTACGCACTTGGCCGGTCAGGTTACTGGCCATGAAGTTCACGCTGTCGGTCAGGTCCTTCCATGTGCCGGCGACTCCGGGGACGTCGGCCTGGCCGCCGAGCTTGCCTTCCGTCCCCACTTCGCGGGCCACGCGGGTGACTTCAGAGGCAAACGATCGCAGCTGATCGACCATCGTATTGATGGTGTTCTTGAGCTCGAGAATTTCTCCCTTCACGTCGACGGTGATCTTCTTCGACAAGTTGCCCGTGGCAACGGCCGTCGTCACGTCCGCGATGTTGCGCACCTGGCCCGTTAGATTGCTGGCCATGAAGTTCACGCTGTCGGTGAGATCCTTCCACGTGCCGGCCACGCCTTGCACGTCGGCCTGGCCGCCCAGCTTGCCCTCCGTTCCCACTTCGCGGGCCACGCGCGTCACTTCGGCCGCGAATGACCGCAGCTGGTCGACCATCGTGTTGATGGTGTTCTTGAGCTCGAGGATTTCTCCCTTCACGTCGACGGTGATTTTCTTCGACAGGTTGCCGGTGGCGACCGCCGTCGTCACGTCAGCGATGTTACGCACCTGGGCCGTCAGGTTGCCGGCCATGAAGTTCACGCTGTCGGTCAGGTCCTTCCATGTGCCGGCGACGCCTTTGACGTTTGCCTGGCCGCCGAGCTTGCCTTCGGTTCCCACCTCTCGGGCGACACGGGTGACTTCCGCCGCAAAGGAGCTCAACTGGTCCACCATCGTATTGATGGTGTTCTTGAGCTCCAGAATTTCACCCTTCACGTCGACGGTAATCTTCTTCGACAGATTGCCGGTGGCGACGGCTGTCGTCACGTCGGCGATATTACGCACCTGGGCCGTCAGGTTGCCGGCCATGAAATTCACGCTGTCGGTGAGATCCTTCCACGTGCCGGCCACGCCTTGCACGTCGGCCTGACCGCCGAGCTTGCCTTCGGTTCCCACCTCGCGGGCCACGCGAGTGACTTCGGAAGCAAATGATCGCAGCTGATCGACCATCGTGTTGATGGTGTTCTTAAGTTCCAGAATTTCGCCGCGAACGTCGACCGTGATCTTCTTCGACAAGTCGCCCGCCGCGACCGCCTTGGTCACGTCGGCGATATTGCGGACCTGGCCGGTCAGGTTACCGGCCATCATGTTCACGCTGTCGGTCAGGTCTTTCCACGTGCCGGCGACGCCAGGGACGTCGGCCTGACCGCCAAGCTTGCCTTCGGTTCCCACTTCGCGGGCCACGCGGGTCACTTCCGCGGCGAAGGAGCTCAACTGGTCGACCATCGTGTTGATGGTGTTCTTGAGTTCCAGAATTTCGCCTTTGACGTCGACGGTGATCTTCTTCGACAAGTCACCGTTGGCGACGGCCGTCGTTACCTCGGCGATGTTGCGAACCTGGCCGGTGAGGTTGCCGGCCATGCTGTTCACACTGTCAGTAAGGCTCTTCCACGTGCCGGCGACGCCTTGCACGTCGGCCTGACCGCCGAGCTTGCCTTCGGTTCCCACCTCGCGAGCCACACGGGTGACTTCCGATGCAAACGATCGGAGTTGGTCCACCATCGTATTGATGGTGTTTTTCAGTTCCTGCACTTCACCTTTCACGTCGACGGTAATCTTGCGGGACAAGTCGCCGTCGGCAACCGCCTTCGTGACTTCGGCGATGTTGCGCACCTGGCTCGTCAGGTTGCTCGCCATGCTGTTGACGCTCTCGGTCAAATCTTTCCACGTGCCGGCCACGCCTTGCACACGGGCCTGACCGCCGAGCTTGCCTTCGGTTCCCACCTCGCGGGCCACACGGGTGACTTCCGAAGCGAACGAACTCAACTGATCGACCATCTTGTTGATGGTGCGGGCCGTTTTCAGGAACTCGCCCTTGAGGGAAACGCCGTCAACCTCCAAGGCCATGTTCTGCGACAGATCCCCCTGGGCGACAGCGCCGATGACGCGGGCTGTTTCGCTGGTCGGGTGGACCAGGTCATCGATCAGTGAATTGACCGATTTGACGGACTCGTCCCAAAAGCCGCCGACATCGCCAAGCGACATCCGCTCGGCCAGCTTTCCCTCTTTGCCCGCGACGCGCCGCAGCCGCGCCAATTCATCGGCCATCCGTTCATTCAGTTCCACGACGTCGTTGAACGCGTCGGCGACTTTGCCCGCCAAACCCGTCCATTCCATCGGCAGGCGGACACCCTGCTTCCCGCGCTTCAAGGCAGTCAACGCGGTAACAAGGGTTGTCATCTCATTCGAGTTTGTCGCTGGTTCTTGCAGCCGGGGCATACCGGTCCTCGCGTGTTCAAAGAATCGTCAGGCCCGATCCGCAACGCGCAGCATCGAGCGGTTGCGACTTAATGAGGAGACGTCGACAGACGGGGATGATCTCGGAAGCGAGCGAACGAGAATTGAAGGCGGGGGCGTCCAATTGGGCGACATGTTCCGCAGTGTCTCCGTTTCCCTCGAAGCACTTCGATGAACGCCACAGTCGATTCGAGCCGGCAATCCGTCATTGGACCGCCGCTTGCAACCGCGCCACTTCGCGCACAGCAACTGACCCTATCTTGATTCTCGTTCACGCGACGAGGGTTTTCCAGTGCTCGGAAACGATCAGGTTGGTCGTTTTTTGTCCAGTGACGCGCAAAACGCGACGGCGCGTTGCAGATGATTCATCGAAGCATCCGCAGATGCGCCGCCGCGTTGAAATCAGCAATTCAGGTCCAACTCACCACCAACCGAAGCCGAAACCGACACCCCCAACGCCAACCGAGACGCCGGGAGCTCCGGAGTACCCGGAATAGTTGGGATACCCGTAACCGGAGTAATAGCCGCCGTACGGGTAGGCGTTTCCGTAACCGTAGTAAGGATAGCCGCCGTAATAGGCGTAGCCGGGATAGTAGCCTCCGCGATAGCCGCCACCCCAGCCGCCGCGCCATGCTCCACCGCGCCAGGCACCCGCGTCGCGATAACCGCCGCGCAGAGCGCCTCGTGCGACGCCCTCCCGTCGCTGGGCCTGCGCCGATGAGGTATCGATCAGCGTCGCCCCAAGCGAGAAGAGCCCGATGAAGAGGGATGTCCAAATTGCCCGTTTCATAAGTCATGCTCCCTTTCGAGATTGAGTTACTTTTTCTGCATCTGTTCGCGTAGCTGTCGCACTTCGTCACGCAATTCCTTCAGCTCCCGCTCGATGCGTTGATTCTGCTCCATCATCTGCTGGTGCATTTGCTGTCCATTCCCGTTCTCGCCACCCACAAATTGGCCGTTTTGTCCCGGGAACTGCCGTGGAGGATATTGACCGGGGAAACCACCAAATTGTCCTGGGGGTCCGAACTGTCCCGGCCCCATCTGACCAGCCTCAGCCATCTCCTGGGCGCGGTTTCCCAAGGTGACACTCACCTTTTGCTCCTGGTTGTTTCTCACGACTGTCAACTCCGCCTTCGACTGGGGCTTCATTTCGTGAATGTCGGCAACCAGTTCGGCCGCATCGTCGATTTCTTTGCCGTTCACCTGCGTGATGATGTCGCCGCGTTGCAATCCGGCGCGGGCGGCTGGACCTTCCGGAGCCATGTCGGCAATTTCCGCACCCTTGCCGGGCTCAGCATTCTGTGCATTGTTCGTCGCGTTCTGAGCATTCGAGTTTGGCTGCGTCTGTGCCTGGCCTTGCCCCTGAGGAGCGTTTTGCCCCTCTGGAACGTTTGGATTGCGTTGACCGTTCTGATTAGCGCCATTCGCGGCGTTGTTGGCGTTGGGTCGTACTTCCTCGAGAAGAACGCCCAGCCATCCGTGGTCGCCTTCCGTCGGCTGCGGCATGATTTCAATCGTCGATTGTTGGCCATTGCGCTCGATAACCAGCGGCACCGGTCGGCCGACCTGGGCGCTCAAATACGCCTCAAGGTGGCGTGCCTTGCGGAACGGACGGCCATCCGCCGAGATCACGTGATCGTTGGCCTGCAATCCGGCCTGTGCGGCGGGGGTATTCGGATTCACGCTCTGCACGTTGAGCCCGTGCTGTCCCTGGCCCGCAGCCTCAAATTTCGCGCCGATCGCGTCCTGATTCGAGGTTCGCTGACCCGCTTGCTGGCCAACCTGTTGGGTCGTTTGCTGACCGGGCTGCTGACCCGATGGCTGTGCTGACTGTCCGTTTTCTTGGACCTGACCGGTCGCCGTGCCACTTGGATTATTCTGTGTCGAGGGGTTTGTCTGCGCTTGTGCGACGCCGACACTCATGGCGCTGACTGCAATTAGCAGCATGCCACGCGCGGCGGTTCTTCGCCCGCAACGAGATCTGGTCATTTCTTGCTCCTTACTTTCCGCAAAGGCCGAAAATCGAGATACGGACAGCAGGTCCGCTTTCACGAGACACGGTAAGGCGGGCAAACCTTATGCCGTCGCGGCTGGATCCCGCGGAGCGAGGTTGTGCGCGGGGCCGGATCAATTGAAGTCGGCGCGGGTGAAGCGGAAGCAGGCCACGCACTCGCAGAAGGCCGAGGCTGACCAGAGAAGCGCACAAGCGTTTATTTCAGTCGAGCGGTTCCGCAGACGCGAACTCGTCGACATTCACCGTGTTGCCGATTTGGATGCCCAGGGACCGCATCTTGTTTCGCAAGCTACCGCGCGTGATGCCGAGCATGCGGGCCGCCTGCGATTGATTGCCCTGAGCGTGCCGCAACACGCGCGTGAGAAGGTAACGCTCCATCATCTCGATGCTCGTCGCGTACATCTGCTCTGAGCTTTGTCGCAGGCAGTCGTCGACAAAGGCGCACAGGTCGCTCGCCGGCAATGATCCTGAGGTCGTGATTGCGGCCACCGTGCCCGGCTCGCGAATCATGCGGATATGATCCGGCAGAAAGTCCGGCAGGATCACGTTGCCCGTCGTGTTGAGCAGTGCCTGGCGGATCACCGCCTCCAGTTCCCGGACGTTGCCCGGCCACGAATAGTGCGTCAAAACGTCGATCGCCTCGGGCGAGATGCCGTGCACATCGGATTTGTTCAACTCGCGGCAAACCGCGACAGCATATGTTCGAGCAGGAACAGGATGTCTTCGCCTCGCTCGCGGAGGGGGGGCAACTTGATCGTGAAACCGTTCAAGCGATAGTACAGATCTTCACGGAACGTGCCTTTCGCGACCATGTCCTTCAAGTCGCGA
Organism: uncultured Planctomycetaceae bacterium; assembly: GCA_963752185.1. Lineage (GTDB taxonomy): Bacteria > Planctomycetota > Planctomycetia > Planctomycetales > Planctomycetaceae > DASPSM01. The sequence continues at coordinate 2,059,138 of CAVVXK010000002.1, forward strand.
TTGGTGGCGGCGATCACGCGCACGTCCGTTTCGATCGTTTCGTTGCCGCCCACGCGCTCGAACCGTTTCTCCTGCAGCACGCGGAGAATTTTGCTCTGCAGCAGCGGAGACATGTCGCCGACTTCGTCGAGGAACAGCGTCCCCTTCGAGCACTGCTCGAATTTTCCGATCCGGCGGTAATTGGCACTCGTGAACGAGCCCTTTTCGTGACCAAAGAGTTCGCTTTCCAACAGCGTCTCGGGCAAAGCCGCGCAGTTGAGAGCCAGGAATTTTTCGGAGGACCGAGCGCTGTGGTGGTAGATGGCGCGGGCCACGAGCTCCTTGCCCGTGCCGCTCTCGCCAACAATCAGCGTAATGACGTTTTGCGGAGCGACGCGTCCGACCGCCTTGAAGACTTCGCACATGGCCGGGCTGCGGCCAATGATCTGGTCGCTATCGGCAACGGGCTTCTCGTTGTTGGGCAGTTCCACGCGAACCCGCATTAGCCGACGGATCTCGAGTGCCCGACCGATGACCTCCTTGAGTTTGGGCAAATCAAGCGGCTTGAGCAGGTAATCGAAGGCGCCCAGCGTCATCGCTTCAATCGTCGTATCGCTGGTGCCCCCGGCCGTAATAAAGATGATCGGCACCTTCGGATCGCGTGCCTGGATCTGCGGAGCAGCCCCCAGACCGGAACCCTCGGGAAGCATAATGTCGAGCAGGACAACATCTGGCCGGCGGTCGAGAAGACGCAGCCCCTCTTCGACCGATTTCGCTGGCAGCACGTCCACGCCCGTTCCCTGGACGGCGCGCTCGATCAGGAAGGGAACCGTGCGATCATCATCGATGACCAGAACGCTCGGCATGTTTTCCTTTCAGCAGAACGACTTGCGAGAGAGGCCTGGATTCCTTTTTACCTCCTGCGTCGCAGTCTCGCCAAGCACCAAGTCGACGAAAGCGTCGCCAACAGGGCGAAGTCGCTCTCGCCCCCGCCCAAGCGTGCAAAAACGTTACAGATGACTGGGCCACTGAGAGATTTTTCGCCAGCAAAGGCGGTATTATTCGCCCTTCGCGCGGCCCCAGGCAAAGCGTGCAATTCTACAATTTCAGCAGCGCCGCCGACTTCAGCCGCCTTACGGCCGAGGCCGCCGCTTCGTGCAACAGGAGCGACTCCGTCGAATACGACACGAAGCGAATGCCCTTTTGCATCCAGTGGATGATGGGCTCGATTTGCGGCCCGATAATGCCGGCCGCGATTCCGTGGCGTTGCGACGCGGCAATCACGCGTTCGATGATGGACACCATCTGCGGATGCTCGAGCTGGCCGGGTATGCCCAGGTCAACGGAGAGATCCATATAGCCCAGGCAGGCCACGTCCACGCCCGGAAACGAGAGCATTTCCTCGAGGTTATCGAGGGCCTCGCGGCGTTCGATTTGGATCACGCACAGAGTTTCCCGATTATTGGCTTCGATAAATGTCTCGGGAGCCACCGTGGCAAAGTCTGTCTGAGCTGACGTCGCGGCGAAACCACGAATGCCATGCGGCGGATAGCGCATCCACGAAACAATGTCGCCGACCTGTTCGGGCGTGTTGACGCGCGGAACGATAATCCCTTGAGCGCCCTGATCGAGCACGCGGCAGGCAAAGGCATATTCGGCCTGCGGGATGCGGACAATCGGCACGATGCCCGCCGCCCGAGCCGTCGCAATCATGTCGGAGACCGTCTCCAAAGTGAACGGCGAGTGCTCCATGTCGATGAACACAAAATCGAATCCGGCCAGCGCGTACAGCCGGGCAACTTCGGGGCTGCGTAGTCGCGAAAGTTCGCTGCCGATGACCGTATGGCCGGTTTTCAATGCCCGCCGAACCGGGTTCGTTCGCATGGCGATTCCACCTCTGGCTGCAAAACAAACGGCAAACTCGAACTCTCGGGCTGAATTCAATCTTAGCCGCGCGGGGACGCGAGGACGGGTCGCTTCCGCTCGGAAAAAAGGCTTTGCACGCCAAGATACGGGGGCGGCAAGGAAAAGTCATCTTGCCCGAGCCGGACAGAACGGAGAAACTGCCGGCCCTTCTTGTTGCACCTTCCTCAGCCTGGAATCGATCCCGTTCCGACCGCGGAGCCATTTGTGGCTGAATATCCCAATCGCGAACACTTCATCCCGATTCGCAAGACCGACTTAGTCGATCTCTTGAGCGCCGATCCGCAGCTCCCGCCGGCTGAACGCGACCAATTCCAGCGGTTCTGCCGGGGACTCGCGGCGACCTTGCACTGCGAGTACCAGGCCCGCCTCGAGGAATTAAAGGACGCCTACGCCTATTTCGATCCCGATTCGGACACCGAACCGCTCGTCCCGCACACGCACGAAGAGCGGGAAGAGCAAATCGGCAATTTGTTCGATAAATTCATCTCACTCCTGGAGCGGGCCAACTTCAAACGGCTCGCACACAGCGATATCGAGGCGGCCCCGCACGAAGCCAGCGATTGGGGGATCAATCTCGAGGTCAATTTCGACGTGTTCGATCGCCTTGAGATCTTTGCCCGCGGCGACGTCATCGGTCGCCGCGCCAAACGGCGCTGGCAGCGATTGATGCGGCCGCAAGAGGTCAGCGTGCCGATCTACCAGCGGCTCGTCGTCATCCTGCGGTTGCGGGATCATGCCCAGAGAACACGCTCCATCGATACCGAGTCGGTCTACATCAAAATCTTCAAGGACATTCCCAAGGTCGACCTGGAAATGCTCCTTCCCGGCACGCGCGTGAAACTGACGCTGGCCGACCGTGGCAAGATCGTGTTACCGACTCTGAGCGGCGTCGTGCTCACCGCCTGGAAATTCCTGCAAGGCGCATTCACTTTGGCGCTGTCGAGCGCGTATAACTCGATCGCCTTCTTGAGCCTGGTGGGCGGTACGCTGGGATACGGCTTGAAATCCTTTCACGGCTATCTGCAGACGAAGCAGAAATACCAGCTCAGTCTGACCGAAAGCCTGTACTACCAGAACCTCGACAACAATGCCGGCGCGCTCTTCCGTTTGCTGAACGAGGCCGAAGAGCAGGAATTCCGCGAGGCCGTGCTGGCCTATTTCTTCCTGCTGACGCGGGCTGGCGCCACCGGCTGGAACCGAGAACACCTGGACGACGCGATCGAAGACTTTCTCGAGGAAAAGGCCGGTATCAAGGTGGATTTCGAGATCGGCGATGCCGTCGACAAGCTCGTGCACTTTGAGCTGATCGAACATCGCGGCGACGGATTGTTGCACGCCGTGCCTTTGCGCGAGGCCCGGGCAGCCTTGGACCGCGTCTGGGCACACGCCTCGCACGAATTCACGGCTTCGCACACCACGTCGCACGCCGCGCCGCGACGGCTCAGCGCTAGCGCGCAAGGTCATTTGCGGGCAAGTCCGGCAGGAGCGACGGCTCGCTCGTCCCGAAGCGGGCGTGCGGGTTCCGGTGCGGGCGTTTCCTTTTGATACGCCGCGCGTCCTAGAAGCTCGTCGGCATGCCGCAGGCAGTAATGGCGGATAAAAATCAGCAGACTTCCGTACATCAGGAAGTTGACGCAGACGAGACCGAGGCCGGCTTCGCCGAACTCGTTGATCGCGATCACCGTGGCAGGGCTGAGGATGAGCCACAAGGGCTCCACGTGATGCCAGTAGGGGTCGGGCCTCCCATAGACAATCCACAGGAGGACATACCGAAGCAGAACGGCTCCCGCCACGACGCCGAGCGATGCCACGATGGCCCGAATCGGCGAGCGAATCTTGGCTCCAAGATAGAACGACACCCACGCGATGAGAGAGGGGTAAATCGTCAACTGCAGGATGGCGCAGACGAGCCAGGCGCTCGTTCCAAAAATCGTGGGAAACAAGCGGAATTTGTATTGGAAAAAGGCGATGGTGGCGAACGGAATCCACAGCACGAAGATCAACCGCCGCACGCCGGCAAAGAGCTCGAGGATGATCCGGTCGCCCGGAATGGGTGTCGCGAGCAGCGATGGCAGCGTCTGCCGCATGCGCTCGCGGCTGACGATGCTGGCGCACATGACCGCGATCAACACCGCGCCAATCGAGCAATCGACCAGCCACAACAGATTCCCGACGCTGCCGCCGTTCCAGAACCCACGGCGGGCTTTCACCCCCAACTGCAGCAAAATGAGCGTGGGCAGCTCGATCGCCACAAGAACACGGACCAGATACCGCACGGTCCCGAGCGATTTTTTGGCCGTCTCCCTCCAGGCGATTGGCGCGTCGCGGGGAAGCGTGGCCTTCTCGCGCGTCAGCACAATATTGCCCGTAAGAACGTTCAAATGATTGAAAAACACATCGAGCACCCGGAAGAACGACAAGAGGAAATTCCGCGGCGTCACCGAGGCCCTTCGCACCAGGCAGAGCACAGTGGCGACAAAAAAGGCGAATGCCAGCAGGAGCAGAACCAACAGCCAAGTCCGAGAGCTCGGGAACACCCCCCACATCAGATAGATTTCCCAATGCCATAAGCCGGAAAATCCGATGGCGAGTCCGATTCCAACCGCGTAGGTCAGGAAGAAGGCGGCGCCCGCGCTGCCACACCACGCCGAGCACAGGAGCGCCAGCGTCGCGACGAGCACGCTGATCGCTGCGAGCCAAAGCACGGAACGCAACATGTAGTCGAGCGACAGACCGCCCATCGCGTAGGCAAATGCCAAAACCGGCAGCGACAAGAGCAACAAAGAGAAAATCACAACCAGCCGGCTCAGGAGTTTTTCCAGGACGATCGTCAGCGGTCCCAGGCGAGTCGTCAGCAGAATCGCGAGCGTGTTGCGCTCCTTTTCCCCCGCGATCGCCCCGCAGGTTAACGCCGGCACGAAGACCAGAATCGCCAAGAGCTCGAGACCGACCACAGTATCGAAAAGCCGCGGACCGCTTCCGAGCCCCGCCAATCCGCCCATTGCACTTTGCTCAATCAGTAACCCTCTCAGGTAAAGGTATCCCAAACTCAAAAGCGCCGTTGCGAGGGCCGTGCGGAACGCATAGTGCCGAGCCTGACTGGACTGCCTGGTCAGTTCCCGCGCCAAGAGCGGCAGACCGAGTGCAACCTGTCGCCGTCTGCGATACGGTGTCACTTGCTTTGCCCGCATCGTTCACCTGCTTTTTGTCGCCGGCAGCTGGATTCCTGGTCAAACCGGGGCCATTTGTTTTTCGTCATGCACGCGGGCCGTCGACTGCAACGCCAGTCCGGCCTGCTGCGGTTCGGCGCGGCCGAGAAGTCGGTCGGCCCGCCGCAGACACAGTCGACGCATCAAAATCAAAAGGCTGCCGTAGACGAGGAAGTTGACGGCGATCATGGTGAACGTGGCATCGGATGTTTCGTTTGCCAAGACGATCATCGCCGGACTCGCCAGTCCCACAAATTGCCAAAGTTCCGGGCTGAGAGGAAGGTCGCAGACGGTAACAATCCAGACGATCAAATAAGGAACGACCACGGCTCCGCTCACGACCGAAAGTGATGCGACGATCGCCCACAGCGGCGAGCGGACCTTGGCGCCGACGTAGAACGTGACCCACGCGATCAGAAACGGATAAATCGCGAGTTCCAAAGCGGCGCATACGAACCATTGGAGCGTCAACCCAGGCATCAGGAATCGCGCGCCGACGTGATACCACGCGTCGAAGCCGGCAATCGTCGCGAACGGAAGCCACAGCACCATGATCAGACGCCGCACTCCGGCGAAGAGCTGCTTGATGATCTCGTCGCCGGGTATGGGGGTAGTTAGCAGCACAGGCAGCGTCTGCCGCGTGCGCTCGCCGCTGATAATGCCGCCGCACATCACGGAAATGAGCGCCGCCGCCACGCCCCAGTCCGCGATCCACAGCCCGCTGCCGATGGCGGCGGACCGATCGAACGTCAGCCGCGCCTCCGCCGCGAAGATCAGCAACAGCACGGTCGGCAGCTCGATCGCGACGAAGACCCGCACGAGGTAGCGCACCGTTCCGAGCGATTTTTTCGCTGTCTCCCGCCAGGCGATGGGAGCCGCGTCGGGCAGACTCGCCGTTGAGGGGGTGAGCACGACGTTTCCCGTCACGACATTCATGCGGTTATACAGGTCGTCGAGCCAGCGGAAGAACGACAGCACAAAATTCCGCGGCGTGACGGCCGCCCGGCGCACGAGACAATTCACCGTGATCAGGAAGAAAATCGCCGAGGGCATCACCACCCAAAACAGCCCCCAGAGCGAGGGCGGTGCGACACCGGCGCTCCCCGTCGCGAAACCACGTTGCACGAAAAAACCGGCGCCGCCGAGATAAAACAAAAAAGCCAGCGCATACGTCATGAAAAACGCGGAAACCGTGCTGCCGCACCAGGCCGAACACATGAGCGATAACGATGCGATCAACACGCTCATTCCCGCCAGCCACGCGATGCACTCGAGCATGTAGTCGAGCGACAGTCCGCCCAGCGAATAGGCGACCGTCATCAGCGGCAACGACAGCAGCATCAGAGTGAAAATCAGAAACAGTCGACTGAGCAGCTTTTCGAGAACAATGGTCGCCGGCTCCAGTCGCGTCGTCAGCAGGACCGAAAGCGTATTGCGCTCCTTCTCGCCGGCAATCGCTCCGCACGTCATCGCGGGCAGAAAAATCAAAATCCCAAACGCTTCGATCAGGATGACCCGATTGAACAGGTTTGGCCCGTTTCCGAGCGACCACATGCTCCCCTGATTGCCGCCGAATGCCAGCAGGTCGCCCAAATAGATTACGCCCAGGATTAAGAGCAAGGTCGCGAAGAGGGTGCGCAGCACGTAGTGCCGCCCACGGGTTGCCTGTTCGGTAAGCTCCCGCATCAGCAGAGGCAGACCGAGTTCGAGTGAGACGCGCGAGCGCCTCATGCCATTGTCCTCATGCCGTCGTCCCTTGGGTCAGCTTCATGAAGGCCGTTTCCATGTCCATCGCCTCCGGCTGGTACATGCGAATCCGCCCGCCCAAGCCGTGGATCGCGTCGTGCAGATCCTCGATCGACAACTGGTCTTCGTGCAGGCGAATGGCAATGCGGTCGATCTGCCGCTCGACCGAGTCGACGCCGGGAATCTCCCGCAATTGCCCGAGCATCGCGTCCGGAGCGTCGGCCAACTGCACGTGGACGATCCGCATGAGCTGCAGCCGCCGATAAATCTCATCCAGGGGCCCCTGCGCGACCATCTGACCGGCCTCGATGATCCCGATCCGCGTGCAGAGTTGGGCCAATTCGTGCAGGATGTGGCTCGAGATCAGGATGGTCTTGCCCATGTTCTTGAGCTCTTTCAACAGCTCGCGGACCTCGATGCGGGCCCGCGGGTCGAGGCCGCTGGCCGGCTCGTCCAAAAGCAAGAGATCCGGATCGTGCAACAGCACGCGCGCCAGGGCGAGCCGCTGTTTCATGCCGCGGGAAAGAGAATCGACCTGCGCGTCGATCTTGTGCGTGAGATCCGTCAGCTCCAGCACGTCATTCACAATCGCGTTGCGTCGCGAACGCGGGATGCGATACGCGGCGGCGAAGAAATGCAGATACTCCCGCGTCGTCAGGTCTTCGTAGACGCCGAAGAAGTCCGGCATATAGCCGATGTGCTCGCGAACGGAGTGCGGGTCGCGGCCCACGTCGATCCCGTTGACAAAGGCACGTCCGCGGTACCCAGGCAGCAGCGTCGCCAGCACTTTGATCGTCGACGATTTGCCGGCCCCGTTGGGGCCAATGAAGCCATAGACTTCGCCCTTGGGAATCTGCAGCGAGATGCCTCGGAGCGCGTGAGTCTTGCCGTAATCGACGAACAGGTTTTCGACATTCACGACGAGCATTACGGTCCTTTCGTATACAAACGACGATAAAGCACCAGGTCGGAGCCGTGATCCACTCCGATCACGAGGAGCGATTGCCGCGGGTCGGTCTGATCCAACAGGGCCAGGTCGTCCAGATCGGGACCGCCGTTCGGCGAAATCTGCGATGTCAGCGCGAACAGCTTCTCAGGAGAGCGGGCCGAAATCTCGTGAACAACGTCCCCGATTCCGACGTGTTGCGGACGCTCACTGGGAGACATTGGCCGCAGCGGATCGAACGACCGCGTGAGAATCGTGGTTTCGACGTCATCTCCGGTAGCTCGGAACATGACCGAGCCGGCGGATTCGCCAAAGGCCTGTCGAATTCGCTTCGCCAACGCTTCGCGGCCCTCCTTCGTGAAGACGTCACCCGGATCGTCCCAGTTGAAGTGGGCGGCGGGGTCCGCCCCCGACGTGGTCTCGAACGCCGCCGGCTTGGGATCGATCCAGAAAAAGCGATTGACGACCGGCGACCACTGCGGCACTGCCTGGTCAACGACGTAATGGCTCGGAAACTGGCCGCGGAACGACGCCTGACCGGCACGCTCCGACGGCATGTTCTGGGCCATCCCCATGCGACGAAAGTCGGCGGTCACCCCCAGGCCAATGGGCGAATAAACGCCGCGTTGCACGTCGGTCCCCAGGTCGCGTTCGCTGCTCAAGAACAACAGTTCCACGCGCGTCCGGCGAGCGACGGCGCCGCCCTTTACGACGTCGTGAATTTCCAGGGCCAGGCGGCTGTCGTTGGTCCCCAGGTACCAGCGCGAAAGCCAGAGCGTAAAGCCGGCAAAGGCGATGGTCACGACGGGAAACAGAATCCACGTAAATCGGCGGATCCGCAAAGCGCCGAGCAGCAAATAATCGATCGGTCCGATCGCGCAGACGTAAGCGGCCAGCACCGCTCCGATCAGACCCAGGGGAACCATCTGAACGTCGCGCGGCATCAACATTTGAAAGATTGTGCTCAACGAATAGAGCTGCGCGGGAGCAAGTTCCGAGCGCATGCCGTAAGTCGGGTCGTACTGCATCCGCCAGGCCGCCGAGGCCGACACCCCCCGACCGCCAGACCTACCCGACTGCGGCAGCTGGATCACCCCTCCCTGAGGCGTGAAAGCGGTCCCCGGAGTCTGGACGATCGCTGGCGCGGAGCGCGACTTCTTGTCGGAGGGCGACTTCGCCTTGGAAGCGGTCTTGCCCGTCTGCTTTGCACTTTCCCTCTCGAGCTGTCTTCGGGGTTGAGGCGGAACCACCGACGGCGAATTCTGTGGGAGGCCTCGCGTCCAAGTGTTTGGATTTTGCGTCTTGGGCGATGCCGGGGGCAGAATTTCCCGCCGGGCCTTCATCAAAAACGCAGTGGCCGCCAGCCATTCCTTCGTATCCGGCTTGAGCTTTTGGAACAGGCTCTGACGCAGCATCACCACGCGGCCCAGCCCGTACCGCGCCGAAACGATCTCACCTTCGGCCGCTTGCCCCGGAACGAGAAATCCCTGCTGGTCGACGACGAATGTCTCGTGTCCAGATGACTCGCTCAACAGTTCGTTGATGAGTGCGGCCTGGCGCGCAGTCAATCCGCCGCCGGCGATCACACAAGCACTGCCGCCGGCCAGAATCCATTTTTTGAGCCCCGTCACTTGTTCGTCGCGGATTTCGACCAGTGCCGTCGGCAAAAGCGCGACGACGTCGAAGTTGCACAGAGCCAATGGCTCGGCCGGAAGCGCGGGCGTCTCCACGTCGATGAGCGCCGTCGTCGATCGATCGAGCATGTCCGTGGTCGGCAGCAAGCGCTCCCAGCGAATCGTGTCCAGGATGGCCCGTTCCTCCACCGACGACTTGACCGATCCGTTGGAAACGATTCCCACGTTGAACCATTGTGCAAACTTGTTCGGCACGCGCAGCGATTGTTCATCGAGCTCGAATCGCCGCTTGCCGGACGTAAAGCGGGCCCGCACGTTTACCGGGGCCGATCGGCCAAAGATCGAAAGCGCCGGGAGCATCCCCATAAAGATGTTCTTGCCCGGCGAAAGCACCCGGTCGGGGATCTGAAAATGGCCCATCAATTGGTTGCCGTCGTCGAAGATATCGAAGTCGAGCTGCCCTTCGATAATCGCCTGTTCTTCCCAATGAATCTCCCAAACGACGGGAATTGGCGCCCCGGTCCGGCAGCGTTGGAACCTCAACTCGACTTTGCCGGAGAGCGGCCCCTCGGATTTCGCATCAGCCCGGCATGGGCTGGGAGCGGCGAGAGCAATTACCAATACAAATAGAGCGGCGACAACCCCGTAGGGTGGGACAAGCGAGGCTCGGCGAGCGCCGGCCCACCATTTTTGGCAACGCATGATGCTCTTCACGACGGCACTCCTCCGGGGCGACGTTGGAAATACCACCACTCAACGAGCAAGAATCCCAAACCGGTCATCAACAGCAGGGGCCAGAGCGGCCGATCGGCGTCGAGTCGTCCGGTCGTGGCGGCGACCTGCAGATTCTCGCGAAATTGCAATTGCCGCACAGGGACGAGCGATGTCTCCATCGAATCGAGCAGGCTGACGCCGACGCGGGCGACCTCGGTGCTCCCCTCGGTCACTCGGTACTGGCCGATCGTCGGCGCCGCGACACCGTTGACCACTCCCGAATCGTTGCTCGTGACATCCACAGCAACTCCGCCCGGCCCGGTGACGCGATAAGTCGTCTTGGGCTTGAGCTGCAGCGGAGGCAGCACGCCCGTTCTCGTCTCATGCACTTCGGAAAGCCCGGACTGGATCCGTCCGATTTCCACCAGGTTGGCTGCGAGTATGGGAAACGCGACGCGATAGGGGAGTGTCGAATGGTCCGTGTGCGGCAAAAAGTAGTATTCCAACCGTGCGCCGAGCCGCTTCTCCAAAAGCAGCGGCCCCGTGCGGCCGAACGCCAGAATCGAATAGCCGAGCTTCTCGAAATCTCCGTCGCCGACTCCTTCGGCGATCTTGGGCTGGTCGATGGCCGTTACGTCCGACAAGAGCACGTGTTGCAGCAGGCTCGAACTTCGATCCCAGTCCACAACATCGATCGACCCTTTGACGATCGATACCAGCTTCTCCAAATCCTTGGGCACGAAGCCGACGAACAGCGCCGCCTGCGAGTCGAGTTTCATGTCCTCCGGCCGGTCGCTCACGACCAGATCGAACGACGCGCCGGGAACGGCCTTTGTCTCGTCGTCGATTTGCACGCCCTTTTGCACGGCCAGCGCGCGGCGGAAAGCGGGCAGGGTGGAGGGCGCGTAAATCGACAGCGGGCGGCTTTTGGGAATCTGCAGATAGGCGACGTTATCGAGCGCGAGCGAATCGAAACCGTCGGGGGAGAGGCGCGCCTCCAGACTGGTCGCCTCGGCCGTTTCGAGGCGAAACACAAGCCGCTTGGCACGGCCGGGAACGAGCAACACCGGCTCGGATCCAATCAGCTTTCCTTCGCGAAACAGCTCGAGCTTTCCCGTCGTCTCGGCGGCCGGCGTCCCCTCGATGCCGACGAAGACCTCCCATTGCTCGCCGTTGGCCCGCCGCGCATTGAACGAAGTAATTCCCATGTTTTGTCCACCGGGAGGAACTTGCTCAAACACGAGTTCGAACGGAAGCTCGAAGTCAGTTTCCGTGGGCACGTTTCCGTCGCTGACCAAAAGCACCCGCTCGATGGGGACGGTCCGCGACAACGCCTGCGCCATGCGCAAGGCGTCGATTGTCTGGCTGCGGACGGGCAAGACCTCGAGCCGCGAGAGGGCTTCTTTCAAAATGCGCTTGTTGTCGGTGAAATCGGTCAGCCTGCGGGCCGTGGAGTGAAACGCGATCAGTGCGACCTGCTGGTCAGGCAGCATATTGTCGATGAGAGACTCGATCTGCTTTTTGGCGGCCTCCATCCGCGTGATGCCCCCCGGCTTGTCGAGAGCCGCCATGCTGGCCGAGCAGTCGATGAGCACGGGTTGATACTGGGCCCGGGGCGATGCGCTCCGCAAATAGGGCTGCATCGCCGCCAAGACCAGGCAGGCCAGCACGAGGATTTGCAGCAACAGGAGCAGATTGCGTTTGAATTTCTGAAACGGCGAGTTGACGCGCTGATCGTTGACCACCTGATACCACAACAAGAGCGACGACACGCGCTGCCGCGGCCGCTTGAGCTTGAGGAAATAGAAGATCACCAGCGGAATCAAGAGCAGCGCCAGCCACGCGCTCGACAGCGAAAAGAATCCCGGCCAGCTCATCGCAGCCATCCTTTTCGCCGGAAGAGATCAAACAGCAGCCAGTCGATCGGATCGTCCGAGCTGATCGACAGAAACCGCCCGCGGCGCCGCCGGCAGTGCTCGTCGAGTTCACGCTCGAGCGCCCGGCGGCGGTCCTGATAGATCGAGATCAACTCGCCGACATTCGAGATATCGAGCGACACCTCCGTTTCGCTATCGACGAACCGCAAGTCGCCGGTCAATTCGGGATCGCGCTCGGTCGGACTGAGAATCTGCACACCGAAGACTTCCAATCCCGCGCTATACAGCAAATTGAATGGCCGACCGAGTTCGCCGAAGGTCAGGAAGTCCGACAGCACGATGGCGATGCCCCGCCCCCGATGCCGCCTGAGCACCGCCTCGACCGCGGCCTCGATGGGAAAATCGCCACCCCCTTCGAGATCTTCGAGAAATTTGAAGACTCGCGCCCGGCTCGCACGACCGGTGCAGGGGGGGCAAATCGCGGGATGGTCTCCCATCTGCCGGCAGGAATAAATGCTTACCGGCTCGAGGCTAAACAGGCCCATCAAGGCAAACGCCGCGGCGATTTGGCGGGCCCGTTCGAACTTGCCGTCGAACGTCATGGACGTCGAGGCATCGAGCAGAATGACGACGCACATCTGCTCCTCGTAGCGGAATTGCTTCACGTACGGCCGATGTAGACGCGAGAATATGTTCCAATCCACGTGCCGGAGGTCGTCGCCCGCCACGTAATCGCGAAAGTCCGAGAACTCGATGCTCGTCCCGCCTTTGCCGGAGAGGTGCTCGCCATGCGTGCGATTCGTCAGCCGCCGTCGCGGCCGGATCCGCATCCGCTCCAACCGACCCAGAACGTCGTTGGGCAAAAGCGTCGTAAATTGCCTGGTCTCGTCCGCCACGCTCGACTCTCCGACCTGTTGTTAGGCGTGTTCTTCCGACAATCGCTCGAGACAGCGGCCGATCACGTCTCGCAGGATCACATTTTCGGCCTGGCCGTCGTAATTGAGCAACACGCGATGCTGGAGCACGTGGACGGCGAAATGGCGCACATCGTCGAACGAGACGTGCGCACGGCCCTGGCTCAAGGCACGGACGCGGGCCGCTTTGATCAACGCCTGTGCCGCGCGGGGGCTGGCGCCCCAGCGGACGTACTTGCGGACTTCGTCCGTGGCGAAATCGGTCCCCGGATGGGTCGAAAGCACGAGCCGCACGGCGTAGTCACGAATCGGATCGGCGACGACAACTTTATCCAGCACTTTTCGCTGCGCGAGAATGCGCTCCGAATCGAGTAGTTTTCTTAGCTCGGTGGGACGCCTCAGAATCGTGCGCAGGACGACGTCGTTGAGTTCTTCGCGGCTCAGGAAGGGGACCTCGACTTTGAACAAAAACCGGTCGAGTTGCGCCTCGGGCAGGGGGTAGGTGCCCTCCTGCTCGATCGGGTTTTGCGTGGCCATCACGAAGAACGGTTGCTTGAGCTGATAGATCGTGCCGGCCGTCGTCACGGAGCCTTCCTGCATGGTCTCGAGGAGGGCCGACTGCGTTTTCGGCGTGGCACGGTTGATCTCGTCGGCCAAGAGGAGCTGCGTGAAGATCGGTCCGGGTCGGAACTCGAATTCATCGCGCCCTTCGGAATTGGTGGTCATGATCCGCGTGCCGATGATGTCGGCCGGCATCAGGTCCGGCGTGAATTGGATTCGTCGGAAGTCGAGCTCCAACACCCGCGAGAGGGCCTTTACAAGCTCGGTCTTGCCCAATCCGGGTACGCCTTCCAGAAGGACGTTGCCGCCGCAAAAGATGGCAGTCAGCGAGGCCTCGACGACGCGGTCCTGGCCCACGATCATCTGGCCGATCTCCGCTCGGGCGGCGTTGAAGATGCGGGCAAAATCGTCCGCCTCGTGCTGTAGAACTTCCAATTCCGGGGACGTGGTCGGTTCGGAAATGTTGGTGCTCACTCTTTCCCCTCTTGTTGGCGTTTACGTTTGAGTTCCAAGAGTCGAGATGTGGTTGTATCCACGGGTGCCGGTGCTTGCTGCGGCGGCGACTTGACTGCCGGGGCGCTCCCGCGGCCGGGCGCGGCGCCGCCCGTTCGGGCTCGGGCCGGCTCAAAATGGGGTGCGAAAGCCGCTGCGCATCGAGCGCCTTCTCCACCGTCTTCTTCCGCTCGAGCAACGTGCCCATTGTCGCCGTCGATCCGGCTTTCGCTCGGCCGAATCCGAAGAGGGTGGCGATCGAATGCCGGTCGATCTGGATTCGCCTGAATGCGACATCCAGCGGCAAGAGGCAAGCCAGGGCCACCAAGAACCAGTCGAAGATGGGCCGCGAGCTTTGTTTCGGTTTGCGGTGCGCTTTGTAAATCTCGTCGACCGCGTGCTCTTTGTCGAGCACGGTTCCTCCGGTCTTTTCGGCAATTTCCTGCAGCGCGATGGGATTCGAGCGGAACCGCAGATACTCGGGTGAGTAGGGGACGATAAAGCCCCCTTGCGTGCGGGCCGTGCGATCGCCCGAGCGGCCGACGACCATCACCTGGTACCGGCCGCGACCCCACAGCGGCACCGTCGCCTGGTAGCGTCGCGGCGCAATCTGCCGCATTGGCACGGTTTCCGAACGATCTTGCGGCCCGGAGACGCGGGCCTGCATTTCGAGGAACATATTCTGTGGGTGAAAATCCTCAGCGACGATCACGCCCTGTGTGCCCGAGGTGTAGGACCACATGCGCAGGTGTTCCTCCTCTTGCACGCGTGAAATGTCCATCATCAACTGCTTGACGAAGGGCCTGTAATTCTCCCAGCCGACCCAATCGACACCCCAGTTCGTCGAAAGATCGGACGTGAACGCTGCGGTGGTCCCCAAGCCGAATTTCCAGCGCGAAAGGACGGGGTCGAGCTGATCGTCCTCGGTCGTGTGCGCCCGCAGGATTTCCTCGCTCAGGCGTTCCTTCGGCGTCGTCAGCACGTAACCGCGCAGCGGGGGCAATCCGCCGATCCCTTTGAGAATGGGGGACGGGAAGCCGACCTCCGGCGTGAATGTCTTGGTCTGCACCATGGCCCGTTTCAGCGACTTTGCCTCTTTGATGAAGATCGAGGGGAGCTGATCGGGATCGTTGGTGTTGTAGTACCGGCCGCCTGTGACGTTGGCGATCGCACGCAGCGTGTCGACCTCCATGCCGCCGTGCGGAAAGATCGACACAGTCGAAACGGTGATCTCGCGGTCGTGAAACCCTTTGAGCAGCGGCGGGGAGGGCGGGGAGGGGTCGCCGTCGGAGATGATGATCATGTGCTTGGCCGCCGCGTCGCTCTTCGAGAGCGCGTCGTAGCCGGCCTTCATGATGGGCTCGAACGAGGGCATGTCACCCGGCTGGGACGCGTTGATCTTGCGGACGATGGCGTCGTAATCGCTGACCGGCGTGAGCTCGAAAACCCACGACGAGGCATTCCCGGTGTATGCCAGCAAACCGGCCTCGTCCTGCGCGCCGAGGACGCGGATCGCCTCTTTGGTGACACGTTTGGCGTACGTGTTGCCTTCCGGAAACTCGCATGTGTGCAGGACGATGACGAGCGCGCCTTTCGGCAGCACTTTTTTCTTGGTCACGTCCATGGAAACGGGGAGAATTTCTTCGATGGCCGTCTTGTGGTAGCCGCCGGGTCCGAAGCTGTTGCGGCCGCCAACCATCAAATAGCCGATGCCCAGATCCTTCACCGCGTCGTGAACGGCTTTGAATTGCACGGGGTCGAAGAGGTCCGCCCCGACATTGACGAACACCACCGCGTCATACGGCATGAGCGAGAGCGCATCGCGCGGCAAATCGTACGCACTCTGCACATCGACCAGCCGCTTCTCGGCACGCATCGCGGCGACCAGGTTTTCCCAGTCGCGCTTGTCCCCCTTGGGATCCGTCACCACGAGGACGCGGCCCTCGCCCTTCACGTACAGATAATTCAGGACGGTGTTGTTCTGCTTGAGATGGTCGGTGCCGGGAGGCGTTTCGATCGTCGCCGAGTATTCATAAAAGCCGGGTTCCCGCAGCTTGATCGGCACGCTGTAGCGGTTCTTGCCAGCTTGAAATTCGACGTTTTGCTCCGAGATGATCTGTCCCTGCTCGCGGACAACCAGGCGCCCGGTGCCGGGCTGCAGGCTCGAAAGCACGATCGCCGCCTCGTAGTTTTCGCCGATCTTCACAAACCGCGGCAGATCGAGCCGTTCCAGCCAGACCTCTTTCGTGTAGTCGTACTGAATCGGCAAGACGTCGACGGCAATCCCCCGCGACTTGAGGTCGTCGAGAATGTGCGTCAGGCTGCCTTCGGTCGCCGTGCCGTCGGAAATGAGCACGATGCGGCCCAAGCTGTCCTCCGACAGCATGGCCCCGGCGAGCGACAGCGCCTGCTCGATGTTGGTCGCGTCGCGATCGACGCGCGAATTGATCGAGACCGACGCCGGTTCGAACGGAAACGATTGCCGCGGCGGCAGTTCGGCGGCGGCGTTTCGCCCGAAAACGACGAGTCCCGCCTGGTCCTTTTCGGGCTTCTGCGTGACGGTCTGAGCGAGAAACTGCAGGGCCGCGTCGGTGGAGTTTTCGCCGATCGAATCCGACATATCGATCGCATAAACGACCGAAAGCATGTCGCTCGTCCGCACCGCCCGCGGCTCGGCCAGCGCAAACGCGAACACGCCGACCAAAAGCATCCGCACGAGAAAGGCGATCGTCGCCCGCCGCCGCGGCAAACCGCTGTAGCCGGCGACGTACATCCACCACACCCACACCGACACGATCATCACGCTGAACATGCGGGGTCGCACGAAGAGCACGCGCCCCGTGCGATCCAGCACAACGCAGACCGCGGCGTACACCGCCAGGAACGCGACGAGCGGCGCGACCTGGCGGACCGTCAGCGGAGCCCGCAACGGCGGAACGATCCTCCGCGCGATCCGCTTGAGCCACTTCATCGCAGAAGTTCCACCAGCCGTCGGTTATCGGTATCGGCCACGTACACGGTCCCCTTGGAATTCACGTCGATCCCCCAGGGGGTTGAAAACTCGCCCTCCCCGCGTCCCTGCGTACCGAAACGGCCGAGCAGCTTTTTTGTCTTTAAATCGAACCGCGACACGCGGGCCGTCATATATTCGATCACAAACAGATCGTTTTGCGGGCCAAGCGCCAGCGCGTAGGGAAAGCCGAGCGTCACTCCCGATTCCGGCAGTCCGATGATCGATTGATACGTCCCCGCGTCGGTGAAGACCTGCACGCGATTGTTGAAACTGTCGGCGATATAAAGCAGCCCGTCGTGCCACACGACGCCGCTCGCCCGCTGAAATTGTCCAGGGCCGCTTCCCGCCTTGCCGATCTGCAACAGAAACTTGCCGTCGACGGAGAACTTCTGCACCCGGTCGTTGCCGCCGTACTCGCCGACGTAAAAATTCCCTTTCGGATCCTGCGACACACACACCGGGTAGTGAAATTGGCTGGGCCCCGTCCCCTGACTCCCCAAGAAGCCGAGAACTTTGCCCTCCTGGTCGAAGAACACGACTCGGCTGTAGTGCGTGTCGGCCACGGCGATCCGGCCATCCGCAAAAAAGCACGCTCCCTCGGGATTGCCGATCCGCGCGTCGGGCATGTTCCATTTCTTCAGAATTTCGCCCGACTGGCTGAACACGATCACGCGGCCTCCCTTGTCGAGCACCAACACTTCGTTGTGCGGACCGCAGGTGACGCTGCGCGGCGCGGGGATCATCGCCCCTTTGGCGGGCATCGACCAGTAATGAATGTCGCGGACATTGAGCTTCGGTTGGTCGCGCTCGTCGCACGCTGACGCGAAGAGACAGACCAACAACACGGCAATCACGCGCAGCGCAGCGCGGATGCCCTTCTTGAGCCCCAGTCCGGACGGCCGATGATAGAACCGCCGCGACTTCGACGTTCGCTCATCGGTCAGCGTCACTTCGGCATACGCCCCGGCAAACCGCGACTCTTCGACCGTGTATGGCCCGTCCGGCGTTGCCCAGATGGCGAGTTGCTCCGGCCGATAGCAGCGGTCCGAACTCAGCGTAATTCCCAGCCATTCGGCGGCCTCAGCCTGTGTGAACCAGTTGCCGGGACCGAGCAGCGACGCTTCGTCCGGAGAACGCGGCGAGTGATACAGCGCGTTGATCGGCCCGTAGTAGACGACGCGACCATCGCGAAAACAAATTGCGTTCTCCGCTTCGGCCAGCGCCACCTCTGGCGAGTGCGTGGCAACAACCAGCGATGTGCCGGTCCGGCCGCAATGCTCGCGAATCACGCGCCAGTAGTCATTGATCCGGGCCGGATCGACATGCGCCATCGGCTCGTCCATGACCAACACGCCCGCGCCGCTCGCGAGTGCCCGAGCGACGGCCAAGCGGTTGCGCTCGCCGTGCGACAGTTGTTCGGGCGTCTTGTCCGCGTGGTCGAGCAGATCGAACGCGGTCAGCCAATCGTCGATCGAGCGGTCAATTGGTCCGAGGTCCAAAGTCCAAGGTCCAAGGTCGGGCGCCACCGGCGAGAGCTTTGGCTTGCCAGTGTCTTCAACAGGGGCACCCACGCGGTCCGGAGTCAAAGAGGACTCGATCGCCGCCTTGCGACCTTGAACCTTGGACTTTGGACCCTGGACCAATTCGGCCGGCCTGACTTCGGCCACATGCTCCCGCACCGTCCGGTGCGGCCACAGGCCGTCATTCTGCGGCACCCAGAAGATCGGCAGCCGGCCGTCGGTTTGTGGCAAGAGATGTTCGACGCGGCCCCGATGGGGACGACCGAAACCGCAAAGCAGGTTGAGAAACGTCGTCTTGCCAGCGCCCGAGATGCCCAGGATCGCCGTTGTGCCGGGAGCCACGTCGACCGAGATACCGTCCAGGCGCGGACGAGCCGTCCCGGCCACATAGACGTTCTCCAATCGCCACAAGCGACCGCTCATTGCAGCACCCAGCGCACAAGAAGCGGACGCAGCCGGGCGAGTATGACGACGGTCACAACCGGCACGGCGATCGCCGCCACCAACATCGTCGAAAGCGCGTTACTTTGTCCGTAGTGCATGAAGTTATACAGACGTACGCAAAACGACATGGCGGCCGGGGGCGCCAAGAGCGAAGCCGGCGTCAGCTCCCAGTAGCACCAATACCACACAAGGACGGCGCTCCAAAAAATCGCCCCCGTCTGCAACTCGTCGATCAGCCGCGCACCGGTCGTTCGCTGGCTGCGATCGGGAGAGCGCACCAGCAGCCACGCGGAGTGGGCCGCCGGCGTCCGTCGCGAAATGCCCGTCACGGCGAATAAAATCACGGCCCGCGGCAGCACGAACAGCACGAGCGCAAGAATCAGCGGCACGAGCGACTGCGACAGCCCGCGGAACCCGGGCAACTGAAACAGCGCCAAAATCGCCAGGCTCAACACGAGTGCCCCGAGTAATCCTGGCAGACTGCAAATTCCGATCGCCATGCCGCGTTCCGCCCGCCGCGGCCGCCAGCTTTTCCGATCGCGCATCAACACATGGGCCCAACCGCAGGCAAGAAGTGCCGCTCCAAGTGCAGTGGCCGCACCAATCAAAATCTCACGAATTGCCGGCAGAATCGTCTGCAAACTTTCGATGCCCCGCAAGGCGCCGCGGACAACGACGACCGACGGCACACCCGCCAGCACCAAGGCCGTCACGACGAGCAGCAACCCACTTGCGAATCGGCGTCTCGTCCGCGGCAACACGTCGCGCCCGCTCTGCAAAGAGGCCGACATCCATGCCGGCAGCACAATTGCTGCAGGTAACACGACCGCCAGTTCGAAGAGCAGAGGAATCACGACATGCCGCAGCGATTCGCCCAGCGGCAGGCCGCCGGCATGTTGATCGAAGAGAGCGACCGTCCAGCTCACCGGTGAATGCGAATCGCCCGTTGTGATTCCCATCAGCGAGGCGATCTCGAACTCCTGAAACGCCAGCAAGAACACGACGACAAACGCGCCGATCGCAATCCGCCCGGGCCCGGCGATCCAAGAGCGAAAGTCTCGCGACAGCCGTCGCACGAGCGGCTCGTCGTTCCGCCGCAGCAGCCGCTGTAAGTGAAGCGCTTCGGCCGACACCGGTGAAGAGGGGGCGAACACGCGGATGACAACCGCGGCCGGGAAAAACTTGAGCAACAGCAACGCGCCGTAAGTCGCGTCGTTCCAGAGCGGATAATGAATGAGCATCAGGGCCAAGCGCGAGTAGGCGTAACCTACCAAGAGCGGTGGAACCAGGAACGGAGCCAGCAAAAGCCCCCAGACGGAGCGACGCCACCACGTCGTAGGGCGAGCTGCCAGCTTGCCATTCGAACCGTCCCCCGGCGGCGAAAATGGCAAGCTGGCAGCTTGCCCTACGTAAGACGCCACGCGCTTCGACAGCAACGTCGCGACCAGCGCGATCGCGTTTGCGCGAAGAAACGACCAGGCACAGATGGCCGCCAGGCTCATCACTGTGGCTCCGACTTGAGCCAAGCCAGGCATTCGCGGCGGGCCTGTTCGAGTTTCCGCAGGTCGTAGCCTTGGCCGACATAGCCTGCGAGCTTGCGCACTTCCTCGGGCAGTTGCGCCGGATCGACCGGGCCCAGCGGGATCTGCCGCGATTTCGACTTGGCGAGCGTCAGCTCCGATTCGGCGGAGAGCAGAAAATCGATCAGCCGCTCGGCGTCCTGGCGATGCCGACTGCCGCGGACGAGCGAGGCCGTATTGGGAATCACCATCGTGTAGGGGCCGCCCGTCGCGCCCTTCGCCGGGTCGTGGAGGAAAATGGGCTCCATCAGGACCGGCTTGTTGTCGTCGATCGCCTCGAAGCAGTCATCGGTATCGGTCCAGCCAAATTCGCACACGCCGTCGGCAACGGCGTCTTTCGTCCGCGCGTTGCCGGCGAGAATGCGAAGACCCCGCTTGCGGACGTCCGCATACCAGCCCTTCAATTTTGCTTCGCCCCAAAGCTGCCAGAGCAAAGAAAAATGTGTCAGCGTCGTTCCGTACAATGGATTGGCGATCGCGGCCCGACTCACATCGTCGCGAAAGCGATCGGCGACGGGTGTTCCGCCGCTCGGGATCTGGTTCTTATTGATGATCCACACCCGCATCCGCGCGGCAAAGCCCGTCCAGCGGCCTTGCTCGTCCTTATCTTGCGAAGGAATCCGCTCGTAGCCGCTGCCTTTGTACGGCTCGAGGATTCCTTCGTTGGCAAGATCCATCGTCCCCAACAATTCGTTGTTCCAGAAGACGTCGCAATGCGGATCGTCTTTCTCGAATTTGAGCTGGCTGACGAGCCCCAGAGACTTGGTCGCCTCGCTGTCGTACAAGACCGTGATCGGAATGCCCGTCTTGGTCTCGAAATCCTTGAGGATGCCGTCGGCATAGACCGAGTCGTGGGCACAGTAGACGACGATCGCATTCTGCTTGCCGGTGAACCACGCCGGCCAGATGGCCGCCGCCGTCGGCCGCGGCGACGAGAATGATGCCGCCCCCTGTCAGAGCGGCGCGTTTTCCGCCAGTCATCGATTCGAGTCCAAAGTAAAATCCAAGGTCGATGATCCAAAGTCCCGTGCAAGAGCGGCAAAGCCGCCCGTTTCTAAATCTGGACTTTGGGCGTTGGACCTTGGACTTTTCCGTGTGCTATTTGCCCGTCTTCGGCACTTCGTCGAGCGTCTCGAAGTAGCCCTTGATCCCCTCGTGATAGCCGGGCGGGATTTCTTCCTGCAGGATGGCTTCGCTGATCCCCGATTTGACGTCGCGGACGGCAGCGCGATATTGCTCCTTCACGTCGACGTGTTCGCCCATGCCTTTGGTCTTGAGGGTCAAAAGCACTTTGCCCTTGGTGATGTGTGACTTCGACATCTCGGTTTTGAATTTCGACTTGCTCGCGTCGTTCTCGTCGCGGGTGCTGCCGTCGCCTTCGCCTTCGCTGGCCTGGTTCGGGTTTTTGCCCTTCATCATCTGCTCGAACATGGCCATGTACTCGTCCATCGACTGCGCAGCCCTCGACCTTTTTACCATCCAACTGCTCGTCGCTGTTGAGCTTCTTGGCCATCTGCAGGGCGGTGAGCCCCTTTTCGAGTTCCTTGAGATCCTTGACCGACTGGGCGACCTGCTCGAGTTCCTTCTCCGCGAGCTTCATCGACTCGGCCGCCGATTGCATGGCATCCTTGCTGGCCGGATCGTCCTCGCCTTTCGAGGCCATTCGCATCTGTTCCTGGGCCCGCTTGATGGCGGCCGCCAGCGTTTGGGAGCCCGTCTGCTCCTTGGCAAACTGCGAGAGGGCGTCCAGTTTCTCGCGGAGCCGTTTTTGCAGCTCAGCCTTTTTGAACGGATCGTTCGTTTTGGCCAGCTCTTCCATATCCTTCTGCAGGGCTTTCATTTCTTTCTTGAGCGCCTCGGTCGAGCCGGCCTGCAGTTGTTCCATCCATTTTTTGCTTTCGCCGGTCCCCGAGCTGCCAAATTGCTGGGCGATCGACGACTCCGACAGCAGGTCTTTCAACTTGTCGGCACTGATCTTGCGCCACTGATCGGCGACGTTTTTCTGCGCGATGCCGAGCGCCTGCGCGTTAGCCGCCTTGGCCTTCGGCTGGGCCGCTTTCATCGTCGTCTTGAGCTGATCGAGGGCCTTTGCGACCTCTTTGGCTTCGCTGTCCGAAAGATGCTCTTGTTCGATCTGAGCCAGCCGCTCTTTGGTGGCCTGTTTCGACTCGTCGAGTTTCTTGGCCTCTTTTTCCGCCTGCTGCGACGCTTCGACGCGGCCGAACGGATCAAGCTGCGGCACGAACGGCACGAGCCCCGCACACAGCAAGAGCAGGGTGCAGACTGCGCACAGCCGTCCGTTGATCCGCATCGGGACCACTTCGGTCGACCGAATCCGGCCCGCCTTCGACTCGGCTTGCGCCGCGACCAATGGCTGAAATTCGCCCGGGCTGTTTTCGAGCATGAGCATCGTCAGAAAGAGATCATCGGTCTTCGCATGGCGGTCGACAGCCCGAGCCGCGTCGCGCACAGTCGGCCGGTGCGGCCAGACCGCTCCGATCAACAGGGCGGCCAGCGCCAACCCGGCAAGCGCCAACGCCTCGGGCGTCAAACGCAAAATCCCAGTGAGCCGCATCGTCACTAGAAAGGCGGCGTAGGCAGCCGCCAGAACGAGCAAGGCCCGCAGCCCCCGTCGGGCCGCCGAAAGGAGCCGCAGCCGCAACAGCGTCCGGGATAGCAGCGTTTGCCACTTGGGGCGACTTCGAGGAGCAACTGGAGCCGGCGTCGTCATCGGTCGCCTCCGTACGCGGAAAACTGGCTCTGCGGCGATTTCTTTAGCATAGCGCGGCGTCCAGCCCGTTTCAACCAACTCTCGACGGCAAAGGCATTTGCGTGAATCGAACGGCTCTCGTCGATCAATCGATCGAAGAGCCGACTTCAGATCGACGAGCCGACTTCGGCCAATTGACGGGGGCCAAGGGAAGATTTGTCTAGGAAAGCCCAGCGCAGACTGCGCTAATTGGCGAGGAAAGTGTGGAGACGTGAGGGGACGGCCGCCAAGGCGACCAAGACACACGGACGGGGACGGGCGAAGCCGCGTCCCAATCAGGGGCTCCGCACCACGGTTGTTTCGAATTTCGATGGATTGAGAGTCACCGACGTGGCATGATGGGCGCGCCAACTCATGCGCGGTTCAGCGCTGTTGCGAGGTGCGCCTTACTCGCGGCGACCGTCATGTCGGATGATGAGCCCGAAGAATCTCAGTGGCCGGCGTTGATCACCTTGGGGGAGGTCCTGATCGCGGTCTACCTCCCCTTTGTTTGGACCCTCTTTTCGAAAGTTCCTGTGCTGACGGGGCACCGCATCGGCTCGTTCCTGGTGATGCCAACCTTCGCGCTTCAAGCATTACTCTATACGCTCACCGGCTCGCCCGTGTGGGAACTTCTGTGTCCGATGCTCGGCATCTTCACCGTGGCGGGCCTCGCCTGCTGGGGCCGTCACGGCGGAGCCAAGCGGATCGCCGCCATCGCGTACGCCCTCGGCGGGTCAGTTCTTCTCTCGGCCGCAACCGTCTTTCTTCCGCAACTGGAGCACCTCGTGTTGCGTGCAGTCGGTTTGCATTGAACGTCGCACAACGACAGCCAGCCAGGCGCTAGGCAGCCCAGACCCACCACACTAATAGCGCCGTGAGGACGAGAATCCCGGAGCGGTAAGCGACAATGCTTCCCGAAGTGGCCGGTCTCCGTTGGTCGGCCCGCCGCTCGACTGCACTCAGCGGCCGAAACGTCGCCCAAAGTCCGCCGGCAATAAGAAAGAATGTCGCAACAAGTCGCGCTATGACCACGGTTGACCTCACTGGTATTCTAACGGCAAGAACGCGAGGTCTGCGGTCAGAGTAAGAGTGTCATGTCCGAATTCTCTCCGGAGCGATCTGCCAGAAGGGCTCGTCGGCCCCGTTGCGTGATCTTGGACTTTGGACCTTAGACTTAGAAACATGTGCGGCCGATTCACCGTCCGAACGCCCCCCAAAGACCTAGTCGAGGTCTTCCAGCTTCTGCACGCGCTCGAGATGATTCCGCGGTATAACATCGCGCCGACGCAGCCCGTGGCCGTTGTCAGGCAAGGTGCGACGTGCCGCGAAATGTCGCTGCTCAGGTGGGGTCTCATTCCTTCCTGGGCCAAAGACACGAAGATCGGAGCGTCGCTGATCAACGCGCGAGCCGACACGATTGCCACCAAGCCGTCCTTCCGCACCGCGCTCAAGCGGCGTCGCTGCCTGATCCCGGCCGACGGGTTTTACGAATGGAAGAAGGGTGAGGGCAAAACCAAGCAGCCGTTCTACATTTGCATGCGAAAGGGCCACCCCTTCGCGTTCGCCGGCTTGTGGGAGCATTGGGAGGGCCCCGATAACTCGGCGATCGATTCGTGCACGATCGTGACGACCGACGCCAACGAGACGCTGCGTCCGCTCCACGACCGCATGCCGGTCATTCTTCGCGAAGATGACTACGACCGTTGGCTCGATCCGAAAATCCAAGACCCAACCGAACTTTGCGAGCTGCTCAAACCCCATGCCCCCGAAGAAATGACCGCCTTTCCGATCAGCGCCCTGGTCAACAACGCGCGGAACGAATCGGAGAAGTGCATCGAGCCATTGCCCGACGCGGATCAGGTCCCCCGGGTCCACTGACAGCATTCACCGGCTTCCGACCGCTTGTTGTTGACTCCTCAACTTTTGCGCCGGGTCTGCGGTGACTTGCTTCCTGCCGGCGTTCGCGTGCTTTTCCCGGCATTGGCCAGGAGTGCTACGGCCTCGACGACGCACTTGCGCAGCGCGGCCGAACGCTCGCCGAGATTCGGATCGAGCGACCGCCCGAACGGGCTCACGGCCGACCAGGCTGTCCCGAGGCTCATGATGGCCGTGAGGAGGAAGTCCGGAGGAAAGCCGGTCCCCACCTGGCCGGCATTTTGCGCCTCGGTTAACTTGCGAATCTTCTCGCGAAGGGTCGCGGCCCGATCGTCCGGCCTGTTCGCGGCGTGCTCGAGCGTCGACCAGGCCAATAAACGCATCAGGTCGGGGTTCGCCATCGACCAGTCGAAGAGCTTGCCCGCGTATCCGGGCAAGTCGTCCGGCGTGAAGGGCTGCTCCTCGTGGACACGCATGAGGTGCTTCATCAGCACCGTCGTGAACAGCGTCTCCTTGTCCTCGAAGTAGATATAGATCAGGTTCTTGTTGCACCCGGCGGCCTCGGCGATCCGATCGACGCGCGCGCCGGCGATCCCGTAGGCGGAGAACTCCGCCAAGGCCGCCTCCAAGATCCGCTCGCGCGTCGCTTCCGCATTTCGCATTGCTGGTCCCTTCCTCTTTCCCAAATTTTAGCACTTGACTAACCGGTTAGATAGTACGTATTATAAAACTAACCGGTTAGTTAATATTATCGGTCAGGCAAGCAGTCAGCCGCCGCGCCGGCCGGCAGGAGCCAGGAGAGTCGATCATGTTGACGGAAGACAAACCCGCTCTAACCGCCCAGACCACCATCGATCTGGAAGCGGTGGCGGCGCTGGATGCAGCACAGTACTGGGCAGGCGCTATCTCGACCCGGTATGCACTTCCTATCGAATCACTGAGGGCCGCCGAAGGGTCCGCACGCCGGGCGGATCGCGGAATCGCACAAGGAGCGCGCACATCGGCCGGCCCGGTCGCGTGAGTGAGCGACTGACGGCCTGCGCCAAACAGAAGACATGACACTTCGTTTTTTCTCGAGTTGCCGAAAAAGAGGAGCCGTGGAATGAAAGCCGCAATCGTCCCCTCTGCGAACAGCGCCTGGGTGCTCAAAGAGGTGCCGACGCCCGAGCCCGGGCCGAACCAGGTTCTGATCAAGGTCCGCGCCAGCGGCATCTGCTACACCGACGTCCACCAGACGCACGGTGGCATCCCCGGCGTCTTTCCGCGGACTCTCGGGCATGAGCCTGTCGGCGAGATCGCGGCCGTTGGTGCGGGCGTGACGACGCGCAAGACCGGCGACCGCGTCGGCGTTGCGTGGGTGCAATCATCCTGCGGCCGGTGCGAGTGGTGCTTGCGCGGCCGGCCAATGTTCTGCGCAGAATCGCAGGGGACCAGCGTGCAGCTTGCAGGCGGCCATGCCGAGTACATGCTCGCTTTCGCCGACGCGACGACACCGCTGCCGGAGGGGCTCTCTTTCGAGCAGGCGGCTCCCATCTTCTGCGCGGGATACACGGTTTGGTCGGGGCTGCGCTGGGCGGCGCCGCAGCCGGGCGAGCGTGTGGCGGTCCTCGGTATCGGCGGGCTTGGGCACTTGGCCCTGCAGTACGCCAAGGCTGCAGGATTTCACACCATCGCGGTCTCGCACTCGCCGGACAAGGACCAGCTCATCCGCGACCTTGGCGCCGATGAGATCGTCCGCGACGGAAAAAGTTTGGCCGGCGCAGGCGGGGCGGACATCGTCCTCGGCACGAGCAACTCGATGGACGCGACGGCCGACTCGATCCAGGGGCTGCGGCCCGATGGCCGGTTGGTCGTCATGGGAGTCGAGGCCAAGCCACTCTCGGTTTCGCCGTTCGATCTCCTGATGAGGCGGATCAAGATCATCGGCAGCCAGCAAAACGGTCGCGAATATCTGTACGAGGCGCTCGCGATCGCCGCGAGCGGCAAAGTTCGCGTCGTGACCGAAACGTACCGCCTCGACGAGATCACCAAAGCCTACGAGCGCGTCGAGAAAGGCCAAGTCAGATTCCGAGCGGTCGTCACGATGTAGTTTCCAACGCCCTACGGTCACCCGAGGCATTTAGGTCGTTAGCCATCTTGGAGAGGAGTAACAACCATGAGCGCAGCCACTCTCGGCGGACAGTTCACATTCCCCGACACCTCCTTGACGGTGCATCGGATCGGCTACGGCGCGATGCAACTGGCCGGCCCCGGCGTGTGGGGGCCGCCGAAGGATCCCGACGCGGCCGTCGCCGTCCTTCGCGAGGCGGTAGCGGCCGGCGTGAGCCATATCGACACGTCCGATTACTATGGTCCGCACGTCACCAACCAGATTATCCGCCGGGCCTTGCATCCCTATCCCGACAATCTCGTCATCGTCACCAAGGTCGGCACACGGCGCGGCGAGGGGGATCTGGATCCCGGCCTTCTCGCCCGAAGAATTGACTCAGGCCGTCCACGATAACCTCCGCAACTTGGGCCTGAACGCGCTCGACGTCGTCAACCTGCGGAGCATGCACGGCATGACGGCGCCCGCCGAGGGTTCGATCGAAGGGCCGATCAGCGTCCTGGCGGAACTGAGGCGGAAGGGCCTGGTGCGTCAGATCGGGGTGAGTAATGTCACGCCGGCGCAGATCGAGGAAGCACGCCGGATCACCCCGATCGTCTGTGTGCAGAATAACTACAATCTGGCTAGCCGCCACGACGACGACCTGATCGACGACCTGGCAGGGCAGGGCGTCGCGTATGTGCCGTTCTTCCCGCTCGGCGGGTTCTCTCCGCTCCAATCCTCGACTCTGTCGGACGTCGCGGGCCGGCTCGGATCCACGCCGATGCAGGTCGCGCTGGCGTGGTTGTTGCACCGCTCGCCCAACATCCTGCTCATCCCCGGCACGTCGTCGGTCGCACACCTGCGCGAGAACCTGGCAGCCGGACAGTTGACGCTGTCGCCGCAGATCTTGGCGGAATTGGACGCGATCGCCGCGACATTATTAGAGGGAACTTGATTCAAGGCTTCGATCGAAAGGGACGGTTGTAAAGGGCCAACTGCGACGATTCACTGAAAAGGAGAAAGCCATGCGAGTTTTCGTCACGGGTGCCACAGGCTTTGTCGGTTCCGCCGTCGTCAAAGATTTGATCGACGCGGGGCATCAGGTGCTCGGCCTTGCTCGTTCGGATGCGGGCGCCAAGTCGCTGACCGCCGCGGGAGCCGACGTGCAGCGCGGTTCGCTCGAGGACTTGGAGAGTCTGCGCCGCGGAGCGCGCGAGTCGGAGGGTGTCATTCACTGCGCCTTCATCCATGATTTCTCGAAGTTCGTAGAGAACTGCGAGATCGACCGGCGCGCCATCGAAACGATCGGCGCGGCGCTGGAAGCCTCCCAGCGCCCTCTGCTTGTCACAACCGGAGTTGCACTTCTCGCGGAGGGCCGAACGGCGACTGAGAAAGACACGCCTCCACCCCCGAACCCGACAACCTATCCGCGCGCCTCCGAAGCCGCGGCGGCCGCGCTTATGACACGTGGCGTGCGCGTCGGGGTGGTGCGCCTTCCTCCGTCGGTCCATGGCGATGGCGATCATGGCTTCGTTCCGATCCTCATCAACTTCGCACGCGAGAAGGGCGTCTCGGCGTATGTGGGCGACGGGCTCAACCGTTGGCCCGCGGTACACCGGATCGACGCCGCTCCCGTCTATAGGTTGGCGCTGGAGAAGTGCTCCGCGGGGGGCCGCTATCACGCGATCGCCGAGGAGGGTGTGCCGTTCCGCCAGATCGCCGAAGTCATCGGCCGCAGGCTGAACTTGCCCGTCGTCGGCAAGACGCCCGACGAAGCAACGAAACACTTTGGATGGTTCGCGCGATTCGCCGCGGCCGACTGCCGGGCTTCGAGCGCGATCACGCGGGAACATCTGGGCTGGCGACCGAAGCAGGCCGGGTTGATTGCCGATATCGACCGCCCGAGATATTTCGAGACTTGAGCAGCACGTTCATTTCGACACGGTTCGGAACTGATCTCCACAGGAGAGCCTCATGCGCTACAGACTGCTGGGAAAGAGCGGACTTCGAGTTTCGGAGCTTTGCCTGGGAACAATGACCTTCGGCGAAGACTGGGGCTGGGGTTCGTCGAAAGACGAAAGCCGCAAGGTCTACGACGCCTTTCTGGAAGCGGGCGGCAACTTCATCGATACTGCCAACGTTTACACGGCCGGCACAAGCGAGAAGTTGCTCGGCGAGTTCATGGCCGGCCATCGTGACCGGCTCGTGCTGGCGACCAAGTACACCAACGCCGCTCCCGGCAAAGACGCCAACGCCGCCGGCAACCACCGCAAGAGCATGATGCTGGCAGTGGAAGCCAGTCTCAAGCGGCTCAAGACCGATTACATCGACCTTTACTGGCTGCATATCTGGGACCAGATCACGCCGATCGAGGAGGTCATGCGCGCCTTCGACGATCTCGTCCGGCAGGGCAAAATTCTGTACGCCGGCGTTTCGGACATGCCGGCCTGGCTTGTGGCCAGGGCGAACACACTGGCTGAGCTGCGAGGCTCCAGTTCGTTCGTCGGCCTGCAAATCGAATACAGCTTGATCGAACGGACGCCCGAGCGGGAACTCTTGCCGATGGCGGCGGCTCTGGGCGTCGGCGTGACGGCCTGGTCGCCGTTGGCCGGTGGCGTGCTGACGGGCAAGCAGTTTGAGCCGGATGGGGCCAAGGATTCTCGGCAGGCCCACGCGACGATGCAGCCATTCCTGAAATCGGATGCTCGCAGGGAAGCCATTGCCCGCGAGGTCGTGGCGGTGGCCCGCGAGACGGGCCATTCACCGGCGCAGGTCGCTCTGGCCTGGCTGCGGCAACGCTCGCAGCCGGTCATTCCCATCATTGGCGCTCGCAAGCTGGCCCAGGTGAAGGACAATCTGGCCTGCGTCGAAGTGAAGCTCACGTCGGCCCAGATCGAACGGCTCGATGCGATCAGCCAGATCGAGCTCGGCTTCCCGCTCGACATGTACAGCAAGGACATGGTCCGCTCGCTGACATCGGGCGGAATGCGGGATCAGATCGATGCCTGATTCTGCGTCAAAGTTTCGAAACGAAGTTTCCGGCGGCATGGCTCTCTGAGCGGAGTCGGAGTCGTGCCGGGTTTTAGCGAATTCTGACCGGGACCCTGAGTCGTCCTGGCTACTGCCACTCGATTTTGGCCGTCTTGCGGGCTTGAGCGACGAGTTGGTCCCAGAGTTCGCTGGCGACGCGGCGGATGACCGTTGAGCGGACGTCTTCGAGGCTCAGGTTGCCGGGGCGGATTTCGGTCACCGTGTAGAGGTGGACGCCGAACGGCGTGCGGAAGGGTTGGCTGACTTCCCCCGTCTTAAGCGCGAAGACCACGCGGCAGACTTCGGCAGGCATCGGGCCGCGGTAGGCGAAATAGCCGACGTCGCCCCCTTTTTCGGCACTCGGGGCTTCGGAATCCTTGCGGGCCGCTTCGGCGAAGGAGATTTTGCCGCTGGCGATCTCGGCTCGCAGGGCGGTGAGCTTCTCCTCGGATTCTTTCGCCTTGTTTGCCGGGTCTTGCGGAGTGACTTTCACGAAGATTTGACTGGCGCGGACTTCGGTGCCGTCGTATTGGCTGCGGTGGCGCTCGAATTCATCCTGCAGTGTGCTCGAAGTGAGCACGCGGCCCAGGTGGTATTGCCAAGCCAGTGGAACGAAAAGCTCGCGTCGCAAAGCCGCGTCGGTGATTTCGACCTTCGCAGTTTTGGGGGATTCCTTTTCGCGTCGGCGGAGGTCGGCTTTCAGGGTCTCGACGCCGGCGGCGAGGCGTTTCGGATCGGGTTCCGCCCGGCGGTCTTGCAGGAGTTGCCGCATCAGCTCGTTGTCGACCAGCTGCTCGAGCACAGCGCGTCGAGCTCCGGGCGAGGAATCGTCGGACAGGCGATGCAGGAGTCGATACAGGGCGAGTTGATTCTCGGTGATCGGCGTGCCGTTGACGGTCACCAGCACGGGTGACTTATCGCGGCGACGCGAACTGCCCGAATCCGCCGGCAAAGTTGTCTCGGAAAGATCAGCGGCCAACGCAGCCAGCACGACGAGCAGCAATAAGTCGGCGATTCGACAGAGCTTCGTGGATGTTGCGAGCGATCGGGCGATCATCGTATTTCCGTCACGCGGACCAAAGAACGAGGGCTGGAAGGATGAGTAAAACAATTGCGACCGAGAGCCGCGACCCTGGCTCATTCTTCATCCTTCCGCCTTCATCCTTCTCTTCAGCGGCCGGCTCGGTAAACGTGCTTCGTCGCGCCGGCCGAGCGTACGACCGAGAGGTACTGTTCGTGCATGCGCGGGCGGTTGGTGTGCATTGCTCGATGCAGGCGGGCGCAGGGGGATGCTGACGTGCATCGCGACGCGCCGTTCGAGGCGGACGCAGGCTTTCTGGATGGCGAGCCGCGTCTCCTCGGCCTGTCGTCGTCGCGATTCATAGACGAAGAGGCCGTGGGCGATCAACCCAATGGCCGCGGCGGCCAGGGCACAGGCTTCCATACGGGGTGTGCAAACGTGGGCGGCCGTGATACCGACGAGATAACCGCAAAGCACCAGAATCAGGCTGCGAACGGTCGCGGAAGAGATCCAACTGCCGTCGGCCGGTGGGTTTGCATTCTCGTGCGTCATGCGTCGGACTCTGAAACGGAGAGGAGGGAATCGTCCGACTGGAAGCCTACGACGCGTTTGCCATGTTGTCAAAATGCAACACGCCCTGTTGCCGAAAATAAACTCCCCGTAAGTGGAATAAAACGCACAACCGCTCCCACGCGGACCGGTGCCGTCGATGGTTTTGCACAAAAAAGGGGGACTGACCCCCTACGAGATGGACGAGCGGCGTTTCGGACCACCACGGGTTCGGGGTCTGTCCCCCTTTTTGTGCAAAGCCGACGCTGCCCAATAAAACAAGAGGCGACCACGACACGCTAGGTGCGTGTGGTCGCCTCTTAGGCCCGAATCCGTCCCTTGGCGCAAGCTACGCATCGGCCCAGTCTCTACAGTAGCCGATGCAACAACTATTTTGGGGCAATGAGCGCCCCAACGTCAACATCCGAATTGGAGCGCATGCGGACAAATCGGTAGGGGGTCAGTCCCCCTTTTTGTGCACCCCCTTTTTGTGCAAGGGCCGCTGAGCTACTCAGCCGTCTCGTCCTCGAGGCGCGGGGGAGAAGGGCAGAAGACCTTTCCCCCTCCCGATTGAGTCGTCAGACTGAGGTAACATTCCACTAATCTCCAGGGAACCTGCAAATGCCGCGACGCCTCGGGTTGCTTGTGATTGTGATGACTTCCTTCGCGCTCAATTCTTCGGCTGTGGCAACGGCGGCGGACGCCCGAGCCGATGAACCGCGCTGGCCGCAATTTCGGGGACCCGATGGATTGGCGACCGCGTCCGAAGGGGCGGGGGCGGGGACAGGGTCGAAATATCCCGTCGAGTTTGGGCCGGCGTCGGGCATGATTTGGAAAACGGCCTTGCCGGCCGGCAATTCTTCGCCGGCCGTGTGGGGGGACCGGATCTTTCTGACGGCCTTCGACAAGTCGCAAAACCGTCTCGAGACGATTTGTCTCGAGCGCCGGAGCGGCAAGATTCTGTGGCGGCGAGCGGCCCCGGCCGTCCCCGCGATTGAGACGTCGTTGCATCCGACCAACGGGCCGGCCACGCCCACGCCCGTGTGCGATCGCGATCGCGTCTACGTCTATTTCGGCTCGTATGGCTTGCTCGCCTATGATCACGACGGCAAGGAACTGTGGAAAAAACCGCTGCCCGTGCCCGGCACGACGTTCGGCTCGGGCAGCTCGCCGATTCTGGCCGGCGATCTGCTGCTGCTCACCTGCCAGGGAAAGGATCCTGCCCTTCTGGCTGTGCGGCCGGAGACGGGGGCCACCGTGTGGAAGAGGGAGCGGCCCCGCTTCGGAGCCAGCTATGCGACTCCGCTCCTGCGCAAGAGCCGCGGAACGACGGAGATCATCCTGGCGCAGCCGCGCGGAGTGGTTGCCTACGATCTGAAAGACGGCGCGGAGTTGTGGTGGGTCAGCGGGCTGATTGGGGGCGGAATTCCTTCGCCCGCGCTGGGCGACGGGCTCGTCTTCGCGGTCGCCCATTTTCCGGGGGGCGACCCGGATGACCGCATGAAGTTCCCCGTCTTCGACGAGTTGATCGCGAAGTACGACGCCAATAAGGACGGATTGCTGGCCCAGAAGGAAGTGCCAAAAGACCTGGTCTTCTACAACCGCGGCAGCACCAACCCCGACGACAACATCGTCATGGACGACCTGTTTTCGTACATCGACAAGGACAAAGACGGCCGGCTGAGTCGCGAAGAATGGACCGCGGCCGAGACGGCGTTCGCCAAGCGCGAAAGCGCCCTGCTGGCGATCCGTCCGGGCGGGAAGGGGGAGATTGCCAAGGACCAGGTCGCCTGGAAAGAACAGCACTCCCTTCCCGAGGTCCCCTCACCCCTCTACTACCAGGGCCGGCTCTACGTGGTGACCAACGGCGGCATCGCCTCGTGTTACGACGCCCAAACGGGAAAGTTAATCTATCGGCACCGTCTCGGTACCGGGGGTTTTTTCTACGCGTCGCCGGTTGCCGCGGGCGGCAACCTCTATGCCTCTTCGTACAACGGCGTCGTGGTGGTCTTCAAAGCCGGCGACCAGAGCGAGGTTCTCGCCCGCAACGATCTCGGCGAGCGGATCGTGGCAACCCCCGCACCCGTCGGCGGCCGAATCTACGTGCGGACGGAAGGCCATCTTTACGCGTTTGGCGAACAGTAGCGGCCACGTTGAAGTATGGGAGGGCGAAGCTCCTGCTGAGCCGCCTTCGTCGGTTTTCGCGTAGGAAACGGCTCGGCGGGAGCCTCGCCCTCCCATCGGACCGAATACTTCAAGGGGCAGCTATGGAAGAGGGCAGAGGGGAAGCAAGGGTTTCGGTCGCTACGCGCTACGGTGTGGCACATCCCGCCCCCACCGCGACACGCCTACGCAAAGCCGCGGGCGTGGCACCGAACTTCGAAACTACAGAGCCGCCTCCCTCAGAAGTACCGCCGCACGCGGCGGCAATATTCGACGTACTCCTCGCCATAATGCGGCCCGAGATAGTTCTCTTCGAGCAGCACTTGCCGATGGATGAGCCAGCTCGTCCCGCACAGGTACAGGAGTAAAATCCAGTTCGGGAAAATCAAAAACTCCCCCATCAGGACGAAACCGAACGCCACATAAATCGGGTTGCGACTCACCGCAAAAATCCCCGTCGTGACCAGCTTGTCGGGCTGCTCGGTATCGATCCCCACGCGAAAGCTCCTGCCGAAAGAGACCAGGCTCCACGCCAAGAGCAGCACGCCGCCCAGACAAAACACCACACCAATCCAAGCCACAAACTCGGAACTGAAAACCTGCCGCCGGCTCACCTCGGGCCATCCGAACGCGGCCGCAAACACGGTGTAGAAATAAAACAGCGCAAAGGGCGGAATCAAAAAGTCCTTCTGATCGGTCCGCCCAAAGTGCATCGCCCGCATGCCGCGCCGCTTCATGATCCAGACGCGGACCAGCACCATGCTCACCACCAGCACGAGCGTCAACGCGGCAATCACATGTGTCATGAAAATGGGACCATGGTTTAGCACAGGCGCCGCTCTTCAAATCTCGGGCGGACAGGAAAACGGACAGGTAAAGGCGTCAGGGACATGCGCATTTTCAACAAATGCGCCTCGCCTTCAAGGGGAGAAGGTCGGAGACCGCAGAGCGATTTCTTCGGAGCCCAATCCACGGTCCGGCTGTTCCCGCGAATGCCTCGCCTCGAACTCTATGACCCGGTCGCGTTTTTCTTTCCCCCAAGGTCTTACAGAATTTCACACGCGCGTTATGTTGATGCGCTGTGCGGCCTCGGCGCCTCGGAGTTATCACGATGAAGATGTCACACATCCCGTTCGGCACTACGGACTGGTCGCAGGTCGAGCGAACCGAGCACCAAGGCGAGCGAGGTCTGGCCTACTGGCGCACGCAAACATTTGGGCCAATCCGTGTCCGTATGGTGGAGTACACGCCAGGCTACGTCGCGGACCATTGGTGTTCGAAGGGGCACATTCTCCTCTGCCTGGAGGGCGAGCTTCAGACCGAACTCCAGGATGGCCGGTCGTTCTCGCTGACGCCGGGCATGAGCTATCAGGTCGCCGACGACGCCGCGCCTCACCGGTCGTCCACGGTGACGGGCGCCAAACTGTTCATCGTCGATTGACGCAGGCGCGGCCGACGCCGCCGTTAACGAATGGACCGGCGCGATCTGGCAACTAGGCCTCGGTCCAGCGATGGCACGCATCGTCCGCCCCGGCGGTCGCGTCGCCGTTACGCACTGGCTCATGCGGCTGCCGCTCACCAGGCTCAGCCAGCCACGGGTCCAGTTTGAAGACATTTACACCTTGATGCATTCTGCCTTCACCCGCCCGGATTTGACGATTGTCGCCGAGCGCGTCTGGGGTCAAACCGTGTCGACGTTGGCCGGCGAAAAAGCGACGGCATGGCGCAGGGGACAGAAAACGGGACAGGTCCGATATCGATAAACGAGGTGGTCTTGCTTCCAGCAGCAATCGTTAGAGGCCGCAGCTCTCAAAATGGCCCCCTCGAAGACGCGCTTAGTTGCCGTTCTTCTCGCTCTTCACCTCGATGACGTCACGAAACAGCGACTCCAGTTGTCGCAGGTGTCTGCCGGTCGCCGTGTGAATGATCACCGCGCGGTTCTTCCCGGCGGTCTCGACCTTCTTGACGCCGAAGCCGTGGCCTTTGAGTCGTCGCCGGGCTTGCGACGCACCGAGATGGACGTAGAAGCGATCGGTGTTGGTGGTCATTTCGCCGCCGGCTATTCCTCGCCGATAAACTCGAACCTCGGCACGCTCCGTCCGTCGTCCTCGACGCCCTCCAGGAACATATCCTTTGGTCGCACCCAGAGTGACCGGTCGCCGTAGTCCTGGCGGTAGACGACCAGTTCTGCTCCAGTCTCGCTGTGTCGGGCGACACCGATGACGATGTACTCTTTCCCTTTGAAATGGCGGTAGCGGCCTGTGCGAATTGAGTCACTTCTCATCGTAACGCTCCTGACGACTGCTCGATTTCCCTCGTACTCAAGCGGAAGCTTGGGGCAAGCGGGGGACAGAAAACGGGGGGGACAGAAAACGGGACAGGTCCGGTATCGATAAACGCATTGGCCCGGCAATTCGGGCAGGCGAATGGCCTTGCCTCCCGGCCCGATCGTAATCTTTGTTCGCGTCGAGGCCAGCGAGGGCATCGCGACGAGTTCGAGTGCCCAAACCAGCGACACCAGCTTGCCTGAAAAGCTGTAGGGTTGGCGCGGCAGCGTGAGCGTAATCTGCCGAATGTCGCTCGGAGGGGGCGATTCGATGCGGACGGCCTCTGCAATTTGCAGGTCGACGTCACCGCGGCCAGCCGTGTTCCAGACGACTCGCAGTTCGACCGCGTCGAGCGGAGCTTTAAGATTCCATTTCGCCGTCACGGGCACCGTTTGACCGGGTTCGAAAGCCGATTGACCGGCCAGGTCGAGGGACAGGTCATTCATGGTGCGTCACCTGAATCGGATAGTCGGCGCGAACCAGAGGGCGCCGTGCAATTCGTTCCTCGACCGACAACTGCCAGACAATGGAATTATGCTTCGATTTGAATGAGTGCATGGTGTCAGTCGGAATCGTCAAGACGCATGTGCCGCCCGGCAGCCCGTCAAAACGCGTCCGCTCGACGACAAGCTGATCGTGAAACTGGTTCTGTCTGGACCGAAATCTTTGAGACGAACGTACCTGTTCCGTCGCCTTCAGGCGAATGGAGAATGACTGCAGCCGGTGCCATCGCCCGTCGATCGACCAGGACAACACGGCCTTTCCACCCAACGGAATCGCCGGTCGGCTGAGCCTCAGGATCGGCTCGGGCGCGAAGATTGCCAATAGGGAACTTCCGAACTCCCCCACCACCGTAAGGCCGAAAATCAGAAACGGCAGCAAGGAGAGCAAAAACAGGACTTCGAACCAACTAAGACGCCCCGCAACAGCCCTGGCGTATACCGAATAAACGAGGCACGCGAGCCCGCCGTTCCATATTGCGGCGCCGTAAAACCGGTCGAGCGCTTGAGTTGCTCGGCGAATCTCCGGCTCGAGCCTGATCGACCCGTCGTGAATGCTGAGCTGCCCCGGACGACGATCAGATGCGTTGACCTGTGAAAGAACGCCCCACGCCATCTGTCGTTCTCTCCGACGGGACCAAACGCTGCCTCCAAGCAGTGCCAGTCCGATGAGAAATGACAAAAGGGGAATCACGAGCGGTGGACCGCTGCACTGGCCCCACAGAATATCGGGATGCAAATCTCGGTTGAGGACGGCCTGCGAGGGGCGGCGCGGATTGACGTAGCAAGTCGCTACGAGCCCGGGCGGATAGCCCGCGACGACCCGGTCTCTCCATCCGTGAAGGCTCGATGGGCAGGTGAGGAAGTTGTAGCGATCGGAATGAAACAATTTGCCCTGAAAAGCATAGGAATACGCGATAACGACCGAATAGCGCCGCCCGTCGCGCTGTTTGACGGCGCTGCTTTCAATCGTGCAAACGGCCGGAGTCCACGATCGCGCCGCGGCAATCGACATCAAGGGCTCGATCGACATGAAATATAGGGCAACTCCCCCCAATCCAGCCAAGGCGACTCCGACAAAAGACAGGAGCGCGGAACTGAAGGGACTGTTTCCCGTGCGCGTCGAAAGTGCCGTCTGGGACATCGTCCTTTATCCGAAATCTAGCCTTGGCAAAGCAGTGCCACCTCGCATTCTAGGAGACCCGGAAAACGGACCCGGAAAACGGGACAGGTTCGATATTAGCGAGATGGATAAGCCTGGTTTCGATCCGCCGGCAATATACCGGCGCGCAATGTAACCTCCGAGGAGTTGACAGTTTTGACCCGCGTTAGGGAGCACAAGGCCGACGGATTGACGCCCGATCCCTTCGGGACGATTGCGGAGGCCGGTCGCGCGCGTAGGAGCGTGCGAGCGCGAGGGACAGGCGGAGTGTCAGGAACCCTTTCTCGGCCCGTTCTTTCATTCCGGATCGAGACCAAAAAAGCCGTCCTATAGGACACGGACCGTGCGCCGGGACTCTGCTTAGAGATTGCACTCGTCAGCCCAGGCGAGGCGTTCACAACGGGCGGTCGGGCCGTGTATGGCTAACAATCGCTGGCGGCAACAAGATGACCCACTTTATCAATACCGGACCTGTCCCGTTTCTTCTCCCACTATCCCACTACGGGGGGTGGGCCCTCTGTTTGCCACAGCATCTCTTCCCATCCGTCCTTCCTGTTGTATGGCCTCTCGAACTTGCTCACGCCACGCAAGTAGTGGAACGTCTTCCGGATCCATTCTTCGAGGCATTCGCAGATTAGCAGAAGGCGTCCGAGAGAGTGTTGGTAATCGGCGCGATCGATTCGCGCTCGTGCAACAAAGTCGTTCGCTGCATCTATAACGCGCTTTTCGTCGCTCCCATGGACGACCGCCGAGCGAAGATTGTAGAGCGCGTTCAAGGCATGGAATGTGCGGTGCACGTCGGCTCCGCTCGCACGTCCGATTATTGAGGAGCCGTTAAGCCGGAAGCGATACGCTAGCTCCTGGTTTCTATTCCCGTCTTTGGCGGTCAGGAACAGAGTTTCCAGTGCCATAACGTAGTCGACGATCTTGTCCCAATTCGGCTGGTTCACTCTGTTTGGGTGGTGAATGCCACTTTTTCTTCCCAAGATGAATCGATCGACGGCCCTTTCGAGAACCCGATCTTGCGGGACGTCGTTTGCAAGGAATTGGTACATATCCTTGAGTCTTGCGATTT
This sequence comes from uncultured Planctomycetaceae bacterium, assembly GCA_963752185.1. Lineage (GTDB taxonomy): Bacteria > Planctomycetota > Planctomycetia > Planctomycetales > Planctomycetaceae > DASPSM01. Next base: position 2,098,236 of record CAVVXK010000002.1, read on the forward strand.
CATCTTGCGACAGCAAGTGCGGCTCGCTCACGAAATAGCCATTCGATGATCCCTGATGAGCCCAGAGCCCAATCGGCGACTCGATGTAAATGTGTGTCACTGCCGGCCGCAATACTGGAATCTCGGCGAGAAGAAACGGTTCGAGCAACGAATTTGCGACTTGATCAAGTGGGGCTACATTCGAGAGCGCTTGCAACTCCGCAGCAGTCCCCGAGCCTGTTATTACGGCCTCGACGCGGTGTTTTGTCCAATAGGCACCAATTGACGGTGGGACAGCTGGAACTGGTATTTGCTCTTGCTTTAGTGCGTACTTGGCTACAAAAGCATCGACTGAGAGCTTGTGGAGCCGAACGTCGGGAGCTATCTCGAACTCCGCGGCAAGATCGATGTTTGTGAGGCGGAGCGTAATCGTATACTCGAGAGTCCCACTCTGGATGGCATTGGCTAGCCTTGTGAGATCTTCGAGAAGGAGCTGAGAGTCGAGGGTCATGCGTCCCTCAGGCGACGCGCGAACAGAGAACGAAATGAGCTGCCAGAGTATTGTGAATAGTTGGAAGCTCCCGTCCACGGAAGTCGGCTCGTAGCCGCTAAAGAATGCGTCGACTTGGCTGGAGCCAAGAAGCATCGCGAACTTTTTCGACAGCCCGCCCACATCGAGGGCCTCGATCGCTTGCGTGCCTCGAGTATCTGCGGTTTGGGTTTCCAAAGCGCCAGAGAGTCGCGACTCGATGTCGCCGACGAATAAGTCGAGTTCTGACATCACGTTCAATCCAAGGCGTTCTCGGTAGATGCCGCAAGCCGGGAAAGGGGACAGGCGCATATGTTCGGTATATGCGCCTGTCCCCTTTGCCAACACTGTTCTAACATTGCGGGCGTACTTCATCGTCACCTTGACATCCGAGTGTCGTGCCAGTTCCTCGGCCTTGGGCAACGACGTCCCGTTCGGACGCAAGAGTCGGCTTGTCGATCTGTCGGTCTTCCCAGAAACCTGGCGCAGCACGCAGCCATTGGCACCAAATAACAACGCGTCGCCAGAACGGCAGCACTTCATCCTGCTGGCCATTGCCCGACCGTCAGCTCTGAATGAATTGTGGCGAAATGATGATGACGGTCGACGTGTAGATTTTAAATGGCAGGCCGAAACTAATAACGTGTCCCGAGAATGTGGTTGGATACCCGCTGCCGACGGTGGTGGCTCCTGCGCTATACGTTCCCTGGACCAAGATAGGGTTGTTATTCAATCCCCAATCGTTGAATCCGACACTGCCAGCGGCGTCGATGACGGAACTCGGCGTAAACGTGAACGCTCCATTGAAGGAGAAAAATGATCCGTTCACGTTAGAAAACGAACCCGACGCATTGCCAGTCGCACCCAACGGCATCCCGAACCGAAGATTTCCTGCTAATAAACTGACATTCCCCGAGCTTTCGATTCCCATCCAGATATCAGCCGAGTGTGTCGGGTCGCCTTTTGTCTTCGTCAGAGTGCCGTTGTTCGTCAGCGTCGCGAAAGTGTTGGGTTTCGCGGCCGGATCGCGATTACCGATCACAATGTCGCCTTGCAGATCAAGAGTGGCGTTTGGCTTGTTCAAAAGCACAAATTGATTAATTGCCAACACGCCGCTTTGCGAATCTGCCGCAACGACTCCGAGTCCTTCATTAATTAGCTTTCCGCCATCGAACGTGCAGTAGACGTTGCCGCCTACAGATGTCCCCTCGATAGTCAGACTGGTCAGTACGTCGAGCGTCACTCCGATTACCGCAAACCCAGGCCCCAAAGTCAGGTCATCGACCGTAATCGACCAGCCTTTTCCATTATCCTGAAGTATCGCTCCGGTCCCATAGTTCGAGTACAGCTTCACTTGGGAAACGGTTATCTGGCTGTCGACGATCACGACACTTGGCAGCGCTGGGGCATCCGTGATGGTTGCCGAATCGTTGGCCCCTGGCACGCCATCTGGCGTCCAATTAGTGTGGTCCGACCAATTGCCGTTTTTTCCTGAGATCCAATTGTAGGCGGTCATTCGAAAACAGCTCCTTCCTGACGTGAAACTCCCGATGGATTGAGAAGACTTCGATGGTAGGACCCGCAGTGGTTCGGGCGAGGTCGCGACCGGTAGCGAATGTGGGATTAGTTAATTCAACGCGAGTCTACGGATTAGGTCAACTCTGCTGGCATCGCCTTCTCGAAATCTTCATCAGAATACACTCGCTGCGATGAACCACCTGGCGAGAGTTATGCAGCACTCGGTCATCACACAAAAGGCTCTCAAGCTGCCTGAGGAGCCGCTGGAGCGCCGGAGAGCCAAACTGCAAGCCGCCGAGCACTGCTTGCCGCTCGCTTCCGTGCAATCGCCAGTTCGGCAGCTTCATTGGCGGTCGCCGTCAGCCAGGCGCAGAAAAACTGGCGGAATGACGCCCGATCCGGTGAGGACCTTCGTCGACACTCGTCGCGCTTGTACCCCTGCGTGAATGCGAAGCGGTCACCACAAACAATTCGCCGAAGCCCGCGCGGGTGCGAAGCGGTCGGCACCAACTCACTGGCCAAGCGGAAATTTGCCCGACCGAGCCTGGCGTTTCGGGCCAACGGCGACTCTCAGTGGGCGGGGCGATTGCTAGAGGCTGGGGGTCGGAGGCCAGGGGCCAGGGAGAACAAAAAACCAGAAACGCAAAGCGTTTCGTGCTTTCGCCCTGATCCCTAGCCTCCAGCCCCTAACGTCTATTTCGCGGATACGCCACCACCGTTGGCTTCAGGCGAACGAATTGCCGGACGCCGCCCGTCGACTCGGCAAACGCCAGGTTTCGTTCGGGAAGAGCTTCCGCGATCAACGTATTGAAAAACACGGTGACGACCGGGTGGGTTCAAAGTCACCAGATGTCCCGGAATTCCTTCCTAGCCCGAGTATAGCGACGTGCACTCGAATCCCGACGGAAATTCTTTTCAGTTTGTTGCAACATCCGACGTGCGGGGAAGTTGCGAAACAAGATTTTTCAGCAATACTTTGTGTCGCAAAGTGGCGAGCCCTTCGGGCTGAAAAACAAAGAGTGGAAAAAGTGGTGAGCCAGGTCGACCGAGTCCTGTCTCCGCTCCACAGCAATGATGGGACTTTTTGGCCCGCCTTTCCGCCATTGGGACGGATGTAACGCCCAGGTTGGCGAACGGAAGTTTTTTGGGCGCACCCCAAAAAACTCTCCCTTCGTTTGCTCCTTCGCAGGGGGACTCGATTCGAACGCTCGCCCCCTCACCCCCGGCCCCTCTCCCTCAAGGGGTGAGGGGAGAAGGACTTAGGAGAGACGGCCGGAACACACGACTCCCACCGCTCGGGCACCGGCCCTCGGACCTGGCCGACTTTTTTCCGGTGGAGCCCAAAAAAGTCCCCCTTTTTCAGCGCCCCAAAAAAGCCAAAAAAGTCGGCATTGGGATCGGTCAGCGTTCGCGCCAGAGGACGTCGTCGGGAATCTCGAGCCGAGCCTGGACCTCGGCGACGTCCTGACGGAAGCGGTGGGCGTCGGTGGGGTAGCCGTGGGTTGGTTTCAGGGCCGGGAGGTGGGTTTGCCAGAAGCGGTTGAAGAGTTCCATCGCCAATTCGCGGACGTATTTCGAGACCATCGATGCCAGGGCGACGGGAAAGTGCCGCTCGGCTTTGGCCTCGAAATGGATTTCACTGGAACCGACCTTGTAGATGCTGGAATCACGCGATTCGTGCCGGCACCAGACCATTTGGCCGTCGAGGCACTCGGTCAACAGGTCGCCATAGCGATTGCGGCCGCCGTGCTTGTCGGCAATCACCATCGTCGGGCCGGCGGTTTCCGGATCCCACACGCGGCGGAGTAGCCGCAAGTGGAGGCGCGAGAGTGCGGTGGCCTTGTTGTCGGTCTCGCGAGTGGCGACGTTCCAGCGGCGGGGGGCGACCACGTCGCAGCGGATGGTCCGCAATTGCACGCCGGTTGCTTCACAGACGTCCCGCCATTTCTCGGCGGCAGCGGCGGCGGTGCGGCCCTCTTCACTGACAGGAAGGGGCAGGGCGACGTCGTCCGAGAACCAGAGATCGCGTCCGCGCCCGGTATCGGCGGAAAAAAGTGTCGCGTCGGTGCTTTGTGCCCACAGGTCATCGAGCAACTGGTCGAAATCGGAGGGGACCCGGCTGGCCACGCCAAAGGCCGCCAGGGCGCCGCGTTCGAGAGATCCGAGTCCCGTGGCCGGGGAATAGACGCTTTTCGAATCGGCGATGTGCAAACGGCTTTCGTCGCCAGGCTCGGCGGCGATTTCCGCTGTTTGGACGGCGTCTGCCGTCTTTTTTTCCGCGGACTTTTTGCGGCGCACGACTTCGCGCTGGGCGATGGGCTCAAACGCTTTCCAGAAATCGGTCTTTTTCGGCCAGCGGCCCGGCACCTCCCAAACGGTCGCCGTGAGGACAAGCGGCCCGAGATTCGGACCGTAACCGGCTTCATCCATTCCGATGACCAATCCCATCGAAGGCACACCTCCTCGTGCGCCTTCTGTTTAACAAACGGGATGAGCCGCTTCAAACGCGCGGTTGCACTTACGATTGATGGTTTTGTTCACTTCCGGGCGGTTCCCGGCTGCTTGCCGCCCCCGTGGGGATTCATTATCCTTAGCGCCGGAACAGAGTGAGCGCGAACTGCCGGATGTTTGCGGGCAACCGTTGGACCAGTTACGCACGCGAAGATTGTCTGGCGATGTTTCTTCGGCGGCGGTCCCAATGACAAGTGGCCCGAGGAAATCGGCTGCACCGAGCGCGCTCAGGTTTTCCCACCCGCTATCCCACCCTTGAGAGCCCACTCCATGACCCCATGTTTGCGGCAGGCGTTTTGCCACTCCCGGCAAGTGTTTGCGGTGCTGCTGGGCGGTTTCTTCGTTCTAATTCTCGGTTCCACACCGGCCCCCGCCCAAGAGGCCGCCGCGGCCAAAACCGGCGACGCCTGGGCGGCTGCCCCGATGGATTGGCCGAATTGGCGCGGACCCGAGCTCAACGGCGTTTCCCGCGAGACGGGGCTGGTCGAGCGCTGGACGCCCGAGGGCGAAAATGTCCTGTGGAAGCGAGACGATCTGGGTGGACGCTCAACGCCGATTTGCTTTCGCGGCAAGCTGTATACCCTGGTGCGCGACCATCCGGATACCGACGTTGAGGGCGAAAAAGTCGTCTGTCTGGACGCCGCAACGGGGAAAACTGTCTGGGAAAACGTCTTTAACGTATTCCTGTCCGACGTGCCGGCTCCGCGCGTCGGCTGGTCGAGCGTGGTCGGCGATCCGGAAACGGGAAACGTCTACGCCATGGGAGTCTGTGGATTCTTCCAGTGCATGAACGGCGAGACGGGCAAAACCCTCTGGAAGCACTCGCTCTGCGAAGAGCACGGCATCATCAGCGCCTTCGGCGGGCGGGCCGCCTTTCCTGTGATTTCGGGGAATCTCGTCTACATCAGCTCGGTCTTTGTCGACTGGGGTGACAAGGGCCGGCCGGCCCAACGGGTGATCGCCTTCGACAAGAGGAACGGCTCCCCTGTCTGGTATTCGGACACGAAGCCATCGCCGGAAGATGTTTCTTACAGCATGCCCGTGCCGACCGTGATCAACGGCGTGGCCCAATTGGTGGTCGCGTCGGGGGACGGTTCGGTTTACGGCTTCGAGCCTCGCACGGGTAAGCAACTGTGGTCGTACGACGCGTCCCCGCGCGGCATCCAAGGGACTCCGCTGGTGGCGAATAATCGGGTTTTCCTCGGTCAGGCCGAAGAAAATCGCGACGAAAGCTCGATGGGGGCCTTTTTCAGCGTCGACCCCTCCAAGCGGGGCGACCTCGTCAAATCGGGCGAATTCTGGCGGAAAAAAGAGGTCACCGTCGACAAAAGTTCGGCAATTGAAGTCGACGACAAAGTGATCGTCGTTGACAGCGGCGGATATCTGCATGTCGTCAAACCTGAGACCGGCGAGTTTTTGAACAGTCCCAAGGGGAAAAAACTCGACACGGCCATCGCCGCCAGCCCTCTCTATGCCGACGGCAAAATTTATGTCTGCACTTTGAGCGGCGTTTGGTACACGCTCAAGCTCAATGGCAACAACGTGGACGTGCTTTACCGCCAGCGGCTTTCCGGCGGTGAAGTGAACGCATCGCCGATCGTGTCGCACGGCCGCATTTATCAGCAATTGGCGAATGTGCTCTATTGCATCGGCCAGACGGGAAAGGAACCGCAGGCGACACCGCGTCCTCAACCGCCGAAAGAGGCCCCGGCCGACAGCGACGCGAAGCCGGCACTGGCCGAGGTTGTCCCGTGTGAGTCGCTCCTGTTGCCGGAAGGAACGCAGGAGTTTCAGGTCCGGCTCTACGACTCGAAAGGCCAGTACTTGCGGATGGCCAATCCGGACGAAGTGAAATTCTCGCTGCTGCCCCCCGGACCTCCGGGCACGAAACCCCCGGCCGATAAGAGCGTTTTGGGGCACATCGAAAAGAACGGCGTGTTTACGGCGCCTGCCGGGCACCGTCCCTCGGCAACGCTTATTCAAGCCGAGTGTGCCGGGCTGAAGGGGACAGCCCGTCTCCGCACGATCCCCGATCTCAACTGGAAGTTCGATTTCAGTAACGGTCTCATTCCGGTGACTTGGGTGGGCGCCCGCGTCCGTCATGTCCCCGTTGATTTCGACCTGTTCCGGGCGATCGACAAAAAAAATCCGCTCGCCGGTCGGTTGTACATGTATTTGATGACCAGCTTCACCAATTCGGGGCGGCCGTCGCTCAAATTCGACAACACGACGCCCCAACAAATGTGGACGGAGTTGCTGCGTTATCTCGATCTGATCGAGAAGGCGACGACTGCCGAAAAGGCGAAGTCCGAGCTCGACCCGCTCCTCAAGATCCTGGTGGACGAAAAGGTCGTTTCGAAGTGGGCCTGGCCCAACCAGCAGGGAATCCAGTTGACGGTCGAGAAAGGTCCGCGAAAAATCGACGGGAACGGCGTATTGCTGAAGGTGACCACGATTCCCCGCGGTGCCCGCAGCCAAACCTGGTTCGGGCAGACGGATCTACACGATTACACGATACAGGCGGATGTGCAGGCATTATTAAATCACGGTCGGTTGCCAGACGTGGGCATCATTGGCCAGCGGTACACACTCATCATGATGGGAGACTCGCAGAAACTCGAAATTCGCACATGGCCGGCCCACGACTTTCGCATCCGCAAAGACGTACCGTTGGCTTGGAAGTCGGACATGTGGTACACGCTCAAGTTCCGCTCGAGCAACGAGGGCGACAAAGTCGTGCTGCGAGGAAAGATCTGGCCGCGGGGAGAGAAAGAGCCGGCCGCTTGGACGATCGAAGCGACCGACCCGAGCTTCCATCCAGAAACTCACGGAAGTCCCGGCATCGCCGGCGACGCTCAACATTCGGAAATCTTTTACGACAATATTCTGGTGACCAAGAACCAGCCGGTGGGTGAGCACAAATAGCGACGGCCGATTCGAGCCGATGCTTTGCTAAATCCACTCAATTCAAGGTGAATCCCTCATGCGTTTTCGACATTCGATGAATGCAACTAAGTGGTCGGCAGCGTCCGCGGCGGTCGTTGTCACCGCCGGTTTGTGGGCCCTGGGAAATTCATTGTTCGGTGCGGGAGCCGTGGGTGGTAGCGGCAAGTACGACCCGACTGCCCTGGCCCTCGAAGAGATCTCGCACCGCCACGTGCAGCCGCTCGATTGGCCGCAATGGGGCGGCTGGACGGCGCGCAACAACACGCCGCAAGGCAAGAATATTCCGATTAAGTTCAGCGCGGAAAACAAGGAAAACGTCCGCTGGTCCGCCAAGCTCGGTTCGCAAACGTACGGTAATCCGGTCATCGCCAACGGCAAAGTCTTCGTCGGCACAAACAATGGCGCCGGCTACATCAAGCGCTATCCCAGCTCAGTCGACCTGGGCTGCCTGCTTTGCTTCGACGAGAAGACAGGGAAATTCCTCTGGCAGGATTCCAGCCCGAAACTGCCCCAAGGCCGCGTGAACGATTGGCCGCAACAGGGCGTCTGCAGCACGCCGTATTGCGAGGGCGAGCGCCTTTGGTACGTGAATAATCGGGGCGAGGTCGTCTGCCTCGATGCCCAGGGCTTTCATGACGGTAAGAACGACGGTCCCTACACGGCCGAAGCAAATCAAGACAAAGAGGAAGCCGACGTAATCTGGAAGTACGACATGATGGCGCAGATGGGCGTCGCGCAGCACAACATGTGCAGCTGCTCGGTCTGCTGCGTGGGCGACGTGCTCTTCGTCTGCACGTCCAACGGCGTCGACTTCGACCACATCAACATTCCGTCGCCGAATGCCCCCAGCTTTTTCGCGATGGACAAAAACACGGCGAAAGTGCTGTGGACCGACAAATCGCCGGGACTCAACATCCTTCACGGTCAGTGGTCGTCCCCGACCTATGGCATACTGGGCGGACAGGCGCAAGTGCTTTTCGGCGCGGGAGACGGCTGGCTCTACAGTTTCGATCCGGTGGGCGACGGCAAAGGCCACTCGCGGATGCTCTGGAAATTCGATTGCAACCCCAAGACCAGCAAATACTCGATCGACGGCCGCGCCACGCGAAATCACATCATTGCCACGCCTGTGATTTACGACGGCCTGGTCTACTGTGCGGTGGGCGAAGACCCCGAGCACGGGCCCGGTAACGGGCATCTCTGGTGTATCGATCCGACCAAGAGCGGTGACGTGAGCCCGGAGCTGGCCGTCGACAAGGACGGCAAACCGCTCCCCCAACGCCGCATCCAGGCGGTGGTCAGCGAGGACGCGCAGGGCAAGCCGACCGGCGAAAAGGCAGTCCCCAATCCGAACTCGGCCGCCATTTGGCATTTCGACAAGCTGCCTGGCACGGGAAAGACGGTCTTCGAGAACGAAATGCACCGCACGATCGGCACTGCCGCCATCAAGGATGGCATCCTTTATATCGCCGACTTTAGCGGCCTCTTCCACTGCCTCGACGCAAAGACCGGGCAACGATATTGGGTCCACGACATGTTCAGCGAATCGTGGGGCTCGCCTTTGGTCGTGGAAGGCAAAGTCTACATTGGTGACGCCGATGGCGACGTCACGGTCTTTCAGGTCGGCAAGGAAAAGAAAATCCTATCGGAATTCAACGTGGGGAACGCGGTCTACACATCCCCGGTGGTGGCCAATAACGTGCTTTATATCGCCAACCGCTCGACGCTCTTTGCCGCCAGTGAGGGTGGTAAATAGGCAATCCGCATCGAGCCGTCGGTTGAGCCCGTCGGCTGGTGGTTCGTACCTACCTGACGGGGACGGAGTTTGGACCTGCTGCAGCCTTTCGACTACGACCCCAAAACCCGGGTGATCTTCGGGCGGGGCGTCGTCGATCGGTTGGGAGAAGTGGCTCGCGTGTTGGGCGGCCGGCGGGCGCTCATCGTTACCGACAAGGGACTTGCCAAAGCGGGCCACGAGAAGCGCGCCATCGACTCTCTCGCGAAGGCGGGGATTCACGTCGCCCTGTTTGATGACGTCACTCCCAATCCCACGACGGAGGATGTCGATCGGGCCCTCGACGTCGCTCGCCATGAAGAAATCGATTTGCTCGTCGGGCTCGGGGGCGGCAGTAGCCTCGACTGCGCGAAGGGAGTGAATTTTCTCTATACAAACGGCGGCCGCATGGAGGACTACCGCGGCCTGGGCAAGGCGACAAAGCCGTTCTTGCCGTTGATTGCCGTTCCGACGACTGGCGGCACCGGCAGTGAAGCCCAGTCGTACGCGTTGATCGCGGACGCCAAGACGCACATGAAGATGGCCTGCGGCGACAAAAAGGCGGCCTGTTCGGCGGCCATTCTCGATCCCGATTTGACGGTCAGCATGCCCCCGATGGTGACAGCCGCCACCGGAATCGACGCGATCAGTCACGCGCTCGAAACACACGTCACGAAGCCCCGCAACGCCATCTCGAATCTCTTCAGCCGAAACGCCTGGCGCTTATTGGCTCCCGGTTTTCGCCGCGTCTTGGCGGAGCCGGGGGATGTCAACGCACGGGCGGCAATGCTGTTGGGTGCGCATCTGGCCGGCGGGGCGATCGAGAATTCGATGCTCGGCGCCACGCACGCGATGGCCAATCCCCTTTCGGCCCACTTTAATCTCACGCACGGAATTGCCATCGGGATCCTGCTGCCGCATGTCATCCGATATAATGGGGTCACCGTGCCGGAGTTGTACGGCGAATTCGCCTCCGACGCAGGAGTGTGTGCGGCCGATGATCCGCAGGCTCCCGCTCGACTGGCGCGATTCGTTGAAACTCTTCTGACCGAGGCCCATTGTCCGAACAACTTGGCGGCGGTGGGAGCCGATGCGTCGCTGATTCCCGTTTTGTCCGAAGAGGCCGCCGGCCAATGGACGGGAACGTTCAATCCACGTCCCGTCGACAAAACGCAATTCGAGCAGCTCTATCGCTCCGCCTTCCAGGAGCCAACCGGAGCAGTCTGATGTCACCTTCGATCACCAATCGACCTCGAGACCGGGCATCAGAATTCAGTTCCTTCGAGCGTCTTCGGTCGCTTGGACCTTCACTTCTGGTCGCACTGATTTCGATCTTCTGGATCGGCTGCTCAAACGGATCACCGTCTCCCGCACCGGCAAACGGTTCCTCGACCGCGCCAAAGGCCGACTCGGCCTCCTCCACAAGCAAACCGGTCGACCAAAACAACATCTTCCCCAGGCGAAATCGTCGAGTGGAGACAACCAGGGTTGCCGAGGCAGAGCCGCAAAAAACGGCTCCCGCCGCGGCTCCTGTCGACGAAAAGCCCGCGAACGTCGTGCCGTCACCCGTCGGCCCGGAAAGTTGGGCCACTTTTCGCAATGGGAACAGTCAACTCGGGATCGCCAAAACGACGCTGCCCGAAAAGCCCGTGGAGTTGTGGCAATTCACAACGTCTGACGGCATGGTCGCCTGTGCCGCGATCGTCGGCGATCAGGTTTACGTTCCTTGCTTGAACGGTCAACTGGTGAGCGTCGATCGCAAGAGTGGGAAACAGCAATGGTCCTACCGCTCGATCGAAAGCAAGAATCCAAACGATTTCGCCCCGGGATTCAAGGCGGCCCCGACCGTCACAAACGAACTCGTTTATATCGGCGATGAAGACGGCATGATGCACGCGATTGATCGCCGCACCGGTAAAGCCAAATGGAAATTCCGCACGGGCGCGGAGATCGCCGGCTCGGTCGCGCTGTACGGCGACAAGCTCGTTTTTGGTTCGCACGACAGTTATCTGTACTGCCTCAAGGCGTCGGATCACACGCCCGCGTGGAAACCGTTTCAAACGGAGAATTTCATCAACTGCTCCACCGCAATCGAGGCCGACAACACCTTCATTGCCGGCTGCGACACAAAGGTCCGCGTGATCAATCTCATCTCGGGCAAGCAGCTGAGCGAGGTGCCGCTCGGCGAGGGGGCCTATCTCATCGCGTCACCGGCGGTGGGCGGTGACGTGCTTTACGTCGGCACGCACGACGGCCGTGTGGTCGCCGTCGACTGGCGGAAACAGAAGGTCGTCTGGACCTATGCCGATGAAAATCACCTCCTGGAATACCGCTCGTCCGCGGCCGTCACCGACAAATACGTCATCCTGGGTGGCTACGACAAAGAGCTACACTGCCTCGACCGCCAAAATGGCAAGCAAGTCTGGCACTTTCCGACCCGTGCGAAGATCGAAAGCTCCCCCGTAATCGTCGGCGACCGGATATTCTTTGGCTCCGGAGACGGCAACGTTTACGCCGTGACGATGAGCGGCAAGCCGGTCTGGAAAGAGCGACTGGGCCGTTCGATCACAGCGTCACCTGCCGTCGGCGAGCATTGCCTCGTCATCGGCACCGACATGAGTGGGGGGACGGTGCATTGCTTCGGGTCCAAGGGATCCTGAAGCGACGTGTCCCATCACGGCATTGGCGGAGCAATTGACGCTTGTGGTCCGAGTCGTTCGCACCCAGGCCCGTTCTCGCCGATACAGAAACGTCATGTACAAAGGCAGTTTCGCAAACACATAACGGGGAATCGTCAACAGCGTCCGGAACGGCACACGGTCGCGAGCGAATCCCCACCACGCGGCACCGGCCGAGCCTGAGAGCAGGAAGGCACCGCAGGCAGCGATACCCAAGGGCCACACACTCGCGTGACAGAATGCCCAAGCTAACGTCGCCGCGAGCGAGAACACATTGATGGCCGCCAAGAGAGACAGGGGCGGAACGGAGAGATCGGCGGCCATCGCCACTAAGTCAATCCGTCCACTTCGCAAGAATCCCGCCAAGAGCCGAGGAGCTTGCGAAAACAGCGTCTGCAGATGGCCGTGCTCCCAACGACGCCGCTGGCTAAGAAAGGCCGAATGGCGATCGGGCAAACCCGCCAGCACGATCGCTTCGTCACAATAGCGAGGGGCAAAGCCTGCAAGCGCGAGGTCGACTGCAAACTGCATATCCTCGACGATATTGCCACCTGAGAACGATCGGAGTTGAAGGGCCTGCCAGGGGAAGGCTGAGCCCGAACCCGTGATTAGGCAAGGAAGCGCCATCTTCGACATTCCTCGCGGACGAACTCGATTCTTGACGAGGATTGCCAGTGACGAAATGACATCGACGGCCCTCGGCACGGGGGGCGGTGTCATGAGGTAGCATGCTTGCGCTGGCCGCGATGTGGCCGCAACCTGGCGAGCAAGCGCCTCGAGACAGGCGGGCATCAGCTGGCAGTCGGCGTCAATCACGACGACGACTTCGGGGCGATCGTCTGCGAATCGATCCAGGCCGCTTTGAAGGGCGTATCCTTTTCCGCGTCGCAGGGCGTCGCTGCGTTCGATCACTTCGACCCCGCAATCGGCCGCGATTCTTGCGGTCGAATCGGTGCAGTTGTCCGCGATCACAAGCAACCGGTCCCCTTTGGCCAATTGGCTGACAATCGACTCCAGCGTCGAACGAATCACGGCCTCTTCGTCATGCGCGGGCACGAGGACGCCGATCCGCGGTCGGCCGAGTTCTATCGGTTTCGGCTTCGGTGTCGGCAAGCACGCCGCGAGGCATTGAATGAAGAGCACCGCAGACGGCAGGGCAATGAGGGCTGCCAACACGATCAACGCGGCTGAAATCCACGCCACGCCGGCTCTCCAGTCTTCGCTTAGCCGATAAGCCCCATCACGGGTGCTTCCAGATCGATGAGATCTTGAATCACTTCGTGACCGCGGCTCGAAATGGGCGTGTTGGGAGAGACCGTAAACAGCATGCCGTCGGCACGCGCGGCCAAGAGTTGCACATCCGTCTGGCACTTCGTCGATGGGCCGGCCACCAGGATCATCGTGTAGCGACCGCGAGACTGTTCCAACAGTTCGGTCATCCGCCTCGAGGCCAAACCTTCGCGGGGCGGCGGGCAAACTCCGCCATGGATACAGTCGACTCGCGGAAACTTCGTGTGAAGCACGAGATCACCCATTTCGAGTTCCTCGTGGCACAAGAAATCCGAGACGCCAAACGTCGCCATGCTTGACCCGTTCGAACCCTCGTCGACCAAGGTCGGATCGAGGGCGCACCGTCCGGAGTTCGGTGCGGCGTTCCATGGAAGAGCGAGGCGAGCACGGCCCGGCTTTGCGCGAGCGTCGCGCCGGCGTCGACGACCAGCACCAGTTCCTCGCGCTCGGCAAAGCAGATTGCCAGTTTGCAGATGAGCGAAACCGGCGACTCTTCGTGTTCGAGCGGACTGAAGACGATCACCGCACCCGGTCGCCGCAGCGACTGTTGAATTCTGAGTGCCAGAAGACGCAACGAGTCTTCGCCTTCGTCCCCGGGCATTTTCGAGAGGGTCAATTCGCCCGTCTTCTTCCGATTGAGCCGGCTGCTGAACGTTCCTCGGCTTAATAACGGCAGACCGAAGAGGCGGGCCGTCTCATCGGCAGGGCTTTCGCGATTGAAATAGTATTCGCCGGCAAAAACAGGCGCGGTGAGCACCAGACACATCGCGAACAGGACGCCTGCAAAGATCTTTTTGAAGCTGGTCTTGGCGGTGCCGTTCCAGGTGGCCGGCGTGGCGATGGTAAATTCCTTAACCGGACTCGCCTTAATCTGCCGCAGTGCCTGAAGCTGGGCCTTCACATCCTGCTTATAAACGGAAGCGGCGTTCATTTCGTCTTCGAGGGTTTTCCGCTCTTCCGCTTGCGGGCGCATGGCGTTGTTGGCCGCCTCGAGCCGCTTCTTGGTCTCTTCGATCTTAACCGCGTAATCTTTGTTTTTGGCGAGGTCGGCCTTCAAATCGAGAACCGCTTTTTCACCGTCTTGAGTGATGCGGTCGATTTGTGTGCCGAGTTCGTCCAGGTCCCGGGTGACATACTGGTTCATCCAAGACGAAAACATCGACAAATTCTTGCCGGGACCGTCCAGAACCTCTTTCCATTTGGGAATGGTGTTATAGGCGGCCGCCTTTTCACCCAGTGCCTGCAATTGTTCCAGGACCGCGGAAAGCTGCAGATAAGGCTGGCTATCGCGATCGTAACGCTCGATGTGCAGCTTCACGGCACCAATCTTCGCCTCGAGCATCTTTTTCTTGAGCTCGTTTGTCTGTTGCACTCGCGAAGCTTCGATCTCCTTGATCCGCGTCTGCAGGTCGGTGACGGAGATTTCCGACGCGTTGAGGGCGGCGTCATATTGTTTGAGCTTCTCCGGAATTTCCTGTTGCTCGTAGGGAGTTAACCCCATCTTTTCGTTGAAATTACGGAACAGTTTGCGGGCATTGTCCTCGATGGCCTCGGCGCGAAACAGTTCTTCCTCGGCGTGCTTGACGTGCTCGGTTGCTGTCAGCCGGCGATCCTCGACCACCCGGTCGACATACATCCGCATCAAGTCGTTCAGGATGTCGACCCCTTTGGGCAAGTCGTCCCAGGTCAAAACACACGTGATGATTCTCGAGCGGCTATCCGGTGTCACCGTGAGCGCATTTTGCAGTCCCATGACGTCGAGTTCAGTACCCAGGTTGCGCTTTTCGATCACCGTCGTGAGATACGTCGGCGACTGCAACAATTCCGCGTGGGTCTCAACCCCTTCCGGGTTCCAGGACCGCGTTCGGGTCATTTCGGGCAGGCCCTTATATTCGAGCTTCCCCTCGACCTCAAAACTCTGCGTCTTCAAGCGGAACGCCGCAAAGGCCGCAACGCAGGCACTGACGATTCCGCAGATCAGAAGCAGCCACCAGCGCTTCCGAATCGTCGATTTGACGAGCGGTTCCCGTTCTTTCGGTGCCAGCGGACTGGCCTTGGGAATCGTTCGCGCAGCGACATAGGTCGAAATCGCGGTCCCTGGGTCTCCCGCGGGTGTTGGACCCAGATCCGCTCCATCGGGCACTGAAGTGATCTCGATATCACCGGTCGCCATTCAGGACCTCTCGAAAAGCAGACGAGTGGTCAATCGTGGGAAGGCCGACCATGGCCGCTCGTGGCGACGCCCCCCGAAATCCCGCGTCTCCAAACGCGAGTGCGGTCGTAAGTTTACGGTCCACGCATTCGAATGTAAACGGCCCGGAACACCACGAACCAATTCATGCCAATTTGGCAACAAAAGCCGTTACGGCCGCCTCGCTTCGAGGTGCCAATTTGACAGCCGGACGATGCGACTCGTAGTCGATCGTGCGCGACACACATCCGTAAACCGTTGATTTACCGCCTGTTGCAAAACGAGCGCGCCAGACGTTGCCTTGGCACGTCCTTTGCCATTGTGAACACTCCGGTATGACATCGCTGCCAGATGGGGCGATGCGTCCAATCACAACGAAGCAAATATCGAATTTCGAGAGCGACTGCCGTAAAAAGCGGTAAGCGGCCGTGTTCGCGGCCGGAGGAGATTCACCATGGCGGTGCAGGGCGAAAAGATCATTGGAATCGATTTGGGAACCACAAACTCGGTTGTCTCCGTGATGGAGGGCAGCGAGTGCAAAGTCATTGCCAACCAGGAGGGAAACCGCCTGACACCGAGCGTCGTCGCTTTCACCGATAAGGGAGAGATCCTCGTCGGCGAGCCGGCCAAACGCCAGGCTGTTACAAACCCCACGAACACAGTTTATTCGATTAAGCGGTTCATGGGGCGCCGTCACAGCGAGGTCGAGACGGAAGAGAAAATGGTCCCCTACACGATTGTTGGGGGGCCAAGTGATTACGTCAAAGTGAAAGTCGGCAACAAGGAATACACGCCGCCCGAGATCTCGGCGTTCGTCCTGCGTAAGCTGAAAGAGGCGGCAGAGGCCTACCTCGGCCACAAGGTGAACCGCGCCGTCATCACGGTTCCGGCCTACTTCAACGACGCGCAGCGTCAGGCGACCAAAGACGCCGGGCAGATCTCCGGTTTGCAGGTCGAGCGGATCATCAATGAGCCCACCGCGGCGGCTCTGGCTTATGGCCTGGAAAAGAAGAAAGAAGAGAAGATTTGCGTCTTCGACTTGGGCGGCGGAACGTTCGACGTTTCGATCCTCGAGGTGGGAGACGAAATGGTCGAAGTGCTCTCCACCAACGGCGATACGCACCTGGGTGGCGACGACTTCGATGAGCGGTTGATCAATTTCATTGCCGACCGATTCAAGAACGAGAACGGCATCGATCTCCGTAAAGATCCGATGGCCTTGCAGCGACTGCGAGAAGCTGCCGAAAAGGCGAAAAAAGAGCTGTCGCAGCAACCGACGACCGATATCAACTTGCCGTTCATCACGGCTGACGCCTCGGGTGCCAAGCACCTGCAAATGAACGTGACGCGAGCCGAATTTGAGCGGCTGATCGACGATCTGGTCGAACGGTGCCGCAAGCCGGTCGAGCAGGCGCTCCGCGACGCCAAACTTTCGCCGAAGGACATTGACGAGGTAGTCCTCGTTGGCGGTTCGACGCGCGTGCCCAAAGTCGTCGAATTCGTCCGCCAGCAATTCGGCGGCAAAGAGCCGCATAAGGGTGTCAATCCGGACGAAGTCGTCTCGGTCGGTGCGGCCATTCAGGGCGGCATCATCGGCGGTGAAGTCAAAGAGATGGTGCTGTTGGACGTCACCCCGCTATCGCTGGGGATCGAGACGGAAGGCGGCATCATGACGGTGTTGATCGAGCGGAATACGACGATCCCCGTTGAGAAAAAGGAGATCTTTTCGACCGCGGCCGACAATCAGACGGCCGTCACGGTCAGCGTCTTTCAGGGCGAACGGAAGATGGCCCGCGACAACCGGCTGCTGGGTCAGTTCAACCTGGACGGTATTCCGCCGGCGCAGCGGGGCGTTCCGCAAATCGAGGTCAGCTTCGATATCGACGTCAACGGCATCCTCAAAGTGTCCGCGCGCGACATCGCCAGCGGCAAGGAACAGTCGGTCAGCATCGAGAAATCGAGCGGCCTCTCCGAGTCCGATATTGATCGGATGAAGAAGGACGCCGAATCGCACGCCGAAGATGATCAACGCAAACGAAAGATGGCCGAGGCGCGCAATCAAGCCTCGATGCGGGTTTACGACGTCGAGAAGTTGCTCAAAGAGCACGCGGACAAGCTCGATGCCGCGTCAAAATCTGCGATCGAATCGTCGGTGGAGCGCGTCAACAAGGCGATGGCCGGCGACGACGCCGGAGCGATCGAATCGTCCGTCAAGGATTTGGAACAGGCAGCCCACGCGCTCTCGAAGCACATGTATGACGCTGCGGCAAAAGCTGGCGGCGGCAGTACGGGCGGCGGTCCGCAGCCGCCAGGTAACGGTCATACCGAGAGTTCGACATCACAGGGCGACAACGTGATCGATGCCGAATTTGAAAAGACGGAGTGATCGATGGCGTTCCGATTCGAGAAACTCACCGTCAAAGGTCAGGAGGCGCTGCAACACGCCCAGGAGATTGCCGAACAGCACGGCCACCAGCAGCTCATGCCGTTGCACCTGCTCAAGGCGCTCCTGGACGAGGAGCAGGGAATCGTGCGACCCTTGATCCAGAAGATCGGGGCGAACGTCGGCCAGCTCGAGGCGATGGTCGCCTCGGAAATCAGCCGGCTGCCCAAGGTCAGTGGCACCAACGTGCAACCGGCCGCCGCCCCCGCGACGGTGAAGGTTCTCGAAAAGGCACAGCAGCTCGCCGATCAGATGAAGGATGCCTTCGTCTCGACCGAGCATCTGCTTTTGGCCCTTGCGCAGTCGGGCGACCAGGTCCAGCGGATTCTCGATCTCAATGGGATTCGCGAGGCCGATGTTTTGTCTGCCCTCAAAACCGTGCGGGGCACGCAGCAAGTCGTCGACCAGAATCCCGAGGACAAGTATCAGGCACTGCAACGATATTCCACCGACCTGGTGGAAATGGCCCGGCAGGGGAAGATCGACCCGGTCGTCGGGCGCGATACCGAAATCCGCCGCGTGATTCAGGTTCTTTCGCGCCGCCGGAAAAACAATCCCGTCCTCATCGGTGAGCCAGGGGTCGGCAAAACGGCGATCGTCGAAGGGCTTGCCCACCGCATCGTGATGGGCGACGTGCCGCAGAATCTCAAGGACAAGCGGGTCGTCGCTCTCGACATGGGTGCGCTCGTCGCCGGAGCGAAGTACCGCGGCGAATTCGAGGACCGTCTGAAAGCCGTCCTGCGTGAAGTGCAGGAGTCGCAAGGGCGGATAATCCTCTTTATCGACGAATTGCACACGGTGGTTGGGGCAGGGGCGGCCGAAGGCGCCATGGATGCCTCGAATCTGTTGAAGCCCGCGCTCGCCCGCGGCGAATTGCATTGCGTCGGCGCCACGACGCTCGACGAGTATCGCAAGTACATCGAAAAAGATCCGGCCCTCGAACGCCGGTTCCAGCCCGTGATGGTGCAGGAACCGAGTGTCGAAGACACGATCTCGATCCTGCGCGGACTGAAAGAACGCTACGAATCGCACCACGGGGTGCGCATCACCGACGACGCCCTCATCGCGGCCGCGACGCTTTCCGACCGCTATATCAACGACCGTTTTCTGCCCGACAAGGCGATTGACCTGGTCGACGAAGCGGCGAGCCGTCTCCGCATGGAAATGGACTCGATGCCAGTCGAGATCGATGAGGCGACTCGCCAACTGACTCGGTTGCAGATCGAAGCGACGGCGTTGGAGCGCGAAAAGAGCTCGGAAAGCCGTCAGCGGCTTGAAGAGCTGCGACGTGAAATCGCCAATCGCGAAGAACAGGTCAACGCCCTCAAGACGCGCTGGCAGATCGAAAAGGACTCGTTGTCGAAGGTCCGCCCTCTCAAAGAGGAGATCGACCGGCTGCGGACGACGTACGACCAGGCGTTCAAGAAGGCACAACAAACGAATAGCAACGACGAATTCATGCGGGCCTTCGAGGCCGAACAGCAGCTCAAAACGGCCGAAGAGCGGCTTACCGAGGTGGAAAAGCACATCGACGACGCTCGACAGGAACCGGGCGAGCGGCTGCTCCGCGAGGAGGTAACCGAAGAGGACATCGCCCGCGTGGTCAGTCTTTGGACCGGAGTCCCCGTGTCGCGGATGCTGCAGGGTGAACGCGAGAAACTGCTGCGGATGGAGACCGAGATCCACAAACGGATGATCGATCAGGACGAGGCGATCGAAGCGGTCGCCAACGCAGTGCGCCGCTCGCGTTCCGGGCTGCAGGACCGCAATCGGCCGATCGGCTCGTTCATGTTCTTGGGTCCGACCGGCGTCGGGAAGACGGAGCTCTGCAAGGCGCTCGCCGAATTCCTCTTCGACGACGACCGGAATATGGTCCGCATCGACATGAGCGAATTCATGGAACGGCACTCGGTGGCCCGCCTGATCGGCGCCCCCCCGGGCTACGTTGGCTACGAGGAAGGCGGACGACTGACGGAAGTCGTCCGTCGGCAGCCCTACTGCGTGGTCTTGCTCGACGAAATCGAGAAGGCCCATCGCGATGTCTTCAACATCTTGTTGCAAGTGCTCGACGATGGTCGCCTGACCGACGGGAAAGGCCGCACGGTCGACTTCACGAACACGATCATCGTGATGACGTCGAACATCGGCAGCCAGGTCATCATGGAGTTGACCGGCGCGGTCAGGAAAGTGAAATCCGCAACCGCGTCATGGAAATCTTGCGGCGGGAGTTCCTTCCTGAGTTCCTCAACCGCGTCGATGAAGTGATCTTCTTCCATCCGCTGGGACGCGGCGAAATTCGGGAGATCGTCGATTTGCAGATCAAGAAATTGCAGCAGCAAGTCGAGGAGGAAGGGTACGAGTTGGAGGTCTCGGCGGCCGCCAAGGACGTCTTGGCTTCCGAGGGATATGACCCGGTCTACGGAGCGAGACCGCTCAAGCGGGTAATCCAGCAGCGTCTGCAGAACGCGTTGGCCAACGAGATCCTGGCCGGAAACTTTCCGGAAGGCTGCAAGATCCACGTCGACACGCAGGCAGACGGCTTCGTGTTTACGACGACCGTGCCGGCCGAAACCCAGTCGGCGTAAACGCGCGGGGTGGTCATCGATTCATTTGGAGTCGGCTGGCTGCCAAAACCGAAGCAGCCTGCCGCGGGTCCGGGCCGTCAACTCTTTCCACTCCTTGATTGGCAGTTGAACGACAGCCAAACCGGCCGTCGGCATTTCCTCATCGGCGGAAAGCAGTTGACTTAAGAAATCGCTGATTCCAGGGTTGTGCCCGACCAAGAGCAACCGTTTGCAGCGCGTGTCGATCTTCCGCACCACCTTGTAGTGTGTTGGGCCATTGCCGAGATAAAGCTGCTCCTCAAGCTCGATGGCACGCGGGTAATCGCACTGTTTGGCGGCTTTTTGAGCCGTTTTGCGGGCGCGAAGAGCCGTCGAACTGACGATGAGATCCGGGACCAGATCTGCATCTCGAAGAAAACGCCCCGCTTCCTTGGCAGCTCTTTTACCTCGCTCATTCAGCGGTCGATCGTGGTCCGCCATATGCGGATCGTCCCGGCTTGATTTGGCGTGGCGGAGAATCAGGAGTGTTTTCATCGACGGTGCACGCTTCCGCAACTGGAACGAGCCGGCAGGCTTAGTGGCCGTTTTCGGGCGCTTGATGAGGCTCGAACACCGTCCTCTGCGATTGCTCGGCGCGGCGGACGGCGTCACAGGCGCGGCGGTACAACGTCTCCTGCGCGCGAGCGCCGGCCGCTTGGCCGTCGGCGTGATGCGTTCGTAGCGCCCATCGGACAGGAGCCGGCGGCTCTTCACGTTGTCCTTGAAGTACGTCTTGAGCGTCAACAAAAGCCGGTCCTTGAGCACCGCGTCTTCGACCGGCACCAAAAGTTCCACGCGCCGATCGAGGTTGCGCGGCATCCAGTCGGCGCTCGAGATAAAGACGCGACGATCGCCTCCGTGATGGAAATACAGAATCCGCGAGTGTTCGAGGAATCGGTCGATGATACTTACGACGGCGATATTCTTGCTCAAGTTGGGCACACCCGGCCGGAGGCAGCAGATGCCGCGGATGTTGAGTTTGATTTCGACGCCCGCGGCAGACGCCCGGTAAAGCGCCTCGATGATTTCCGGATCGACCAAGGAATTGAGCTTGGCGATGACGCGCGCCTTTTGGCCGTGGATTTTCCGCTCGGTCTCGGCATCGATCATCTCGATGATTTTTTCGCGAAGTCCGATGGGAGCCGCGTCAATTTTTCGGAATCGCTGCGGCATCGAGAACCCGGTGATCGCGTTAAAGAAGTCGATGGCGTCGGCGCCGAACTCGTCGTTGGACGTCATCAGACTCACGTCGCTGTAGATCCGAGCCGTGATTTCGTTGAAGTTGCCCGTTCCAAAGTGTACATCGCGCACAACTCCGTGCGGCTCGCGGCGGACAATGATGCAAAGCTTGGCGTGCGTCTTGAGTCCCTTGACCCCATAAATCACCTGCACGCCGGCGCACTCGAGGTTGCGGGCCCATTCGATGTTCCGCGCTTCGTCAAAGCGGGCCTTGAGTTCGATGACCGCCGTGACGTATTTGCCGCGACCGGCTGCCCGCTCCAACGCTGCGACGATCGGGCTGTTGCGACTCGTTCGATAGAGAGTCTGCTTGATCGCCAGCACATCGGGATCGTCGGCTGCCTCTTCAATCAAACGAACAACGGGCTCGAAACTCTCGTAGGGATGGATCAAGAGGAGATCTTTGCGGGCGATGATGTTGAACATGCCCGCTCCGAGATCGACATCCGGTGAGATTCGTGGCGGCCACGATTCGTATTTGAGATTGTCGACGCCGTCCAAGTCGGCCATCCGCATAAAGGCAGCCAGATCGAGTGGACCGGGAAGCGCGTAGATGTCGCTCTCCTCGACCCCGAGGGCCTGGCTGAGAAACGCCACCGTTTGCGGATCGGCGTCAGCGGCAAGCTCCAGCCGCACGCAGTCCCCCAGCTTCCGCTCGTCGAGGATTTCCTCGATTTCAGCCATCAAGTCGTGGGCGATGTCGTCGCGGATCGACAGGTCGGCATTGCGGGTGATGCGAAACGCGGCGCAATGTGCGATGCTTTCGCCCGGAAAAAACCGGTCAACGTGCATGGCGACAACGTCTTCGAGCAAGATCAGCGACGAGCCGCGTTCCGAGGGAAGCGTCACAAAGCGGCCGAGCGCACGACCCAGCGGAATGATCGCGAATCGCATCGCCGCCTCGCCCGGCGGCGGGTTCAGCCGGACGGCGACATGCAACATTTGGTTGCCCAAAAGCGGAAACCCCGGTCCGGAAACAACTCCCATGGGCGTCAAGACGGACGCGATTTCGTCCTGAAAGAATTGGGCGACGAACTGCTTTTGGCGCTCGTTCAAATCGCCGGGGCGGAGGCGCTTCACTCCCGCCTGCGCGAGTTGCGGTTCGAGATCGAGAAAGCAGGCGTACTGATCGGCCGACATCCTGTGCACGCGATTGCTGACTGCCTCGAGCTGCTCGCGCACCGTCATCCCCGCCGGATCGACGAGCGAACCTTCCTGCTTGACGACGAGTTTCAGCCCGCCGACACGGACCATGAAGAACTCATCGAGGTTGCTGGCGCTAATCGCCAGAAACTTGAGCCGCTCCAAGAGGGGAACGGTCGGATCCCGTGCTTCATCAAGCACGCCTTGATTGAACTCGAGCCAGCTGAGCTCGCGGTTAATGTAGCGGGAAGTGGCGATGGCAGTTTCAGGCATGGTGCGAGTCAATGTGATCCGGCAAAACGAAGTCGGTCGATGCGTCTCTTATCCTGGCTATTCGCGGCTTTTTCGTAGCAGGACCTTGAGGCCAAACGTCTCCTCGAAAAGCGAACCCTTTTGCGCCAGAGCCAGCTGCTCCAGCGACAAGTCATCCACTTTGGGAACAGTAATAACGAGCCGGCCCGGTTCCCGTTTGCAACGAATCTCGCTGATCCGCCGGCTATGCGAGCGTTCCAAAGCGTCGGCGACACGGAGAATAGCGGCCAGCTTGGCGACGACGACGCGGCTTTCGCGGTCGAGCGTCGCGTAATACGGGTGCGTCGGCTTGGGCGAGGCTCTGCGGTGATACCGGGCCACGAGCCCCACCAACCGTACGTCCTTGCGGCTCAACCCGAAAATCTCGCTGTTATTGATAATGTACAGCGAATGCTTGTGATGGCTGGCGTTCGAGATGAACAAGCCGACTTCGTGCAGCACGGCTGCGATGTAGAGAATCACTTCGTACCGCGGCTCCAGGTGATGATCATCTTGAAGAGCCCGGTAGAGTTGACGGCAGAGATGGGCCACTCGCATCGAGTGGGCTTCGTCAAACTCGAATTTGCGACCCAACTCGACCGCCGCTTTAATAATCTGGTTGACGAAAGCCTCGTCCCATTGCCCCCGGTGCGCCAATTCTTGGAGCAGGCCGTCTCGCAAATTGACGTTGGTCACAAAGATATGGTCGAGTCGCGCGGCCTTTGCCAGCATCACGTAAGCCAGCAATGCCGGCCCCAACGTTTCCGCGTCGGGAAAAGACAAGTGGTGCGCTTTGACCAATCTGTCGACCGACATGTTGAGAATTTTGTCGGTGAAGTTCTCCAGCGAGCCCAACCGCAGCTTACCCAGACGATCGGGACTCCATTTTGTCAGGAGCTGTGATGCAGCGTAGCGCACGTCGCCACCCAGGGCAATGAGGGCCGGCACCGCGTCCGGAGGCAGCGGAGCGACAACCTCGTCGACGGTGCGCTGGATTTGATTCTGCATGATCAGGCGGACCTTGCCCGCAGGAGCCCCGTACGATTCGAGCGTCTGCCGCAATCGCAGCGATCCCAAACGATACGTGTGCGAAAAGATCACGTCGCCGTTGCGGACGATCAAGACTTCGGAACTTCCGCCGCCGACTTCAACCACGATGGTATGCGCGTTGGCCAGCGATCGCTCGGCGTTCAGAAATGGGGCAACACCCAGATAGGTGATCCGGTTGACTTCGGCTTCATCGATCGGTTCCACTTGAATGCCGGTCGCAATATAGACGCGGTCGATGAAAGCGAGCCGATTGGTGGCCTCCCGCACCGCACTAGTCGCGACGACGCGAATCTGGTCGTCTCGCGAAATCTGGTATTCGCGGAGCCGCTGCCTGTAACTTTTGAGGATTTCGACGCACTTCTCGATCGTGGCTTTTTCGATCGAACCCTTGGTGAAAGTGTCTTTTCCCAGATTAACCGCTTGCGACAGGGTTTCGAGCGTGCGCACTCCGCCGGCCGAGTCGATCTCGGCAATGGCCATGCGAATCGAACTGGTGCCGATGTCGATCACGGCAGCCGGGCGCACCGTGCGGATCGGCTCCGCCGAATTCGTAACCGCGCTTTCGCGGGAAACAGTGCTCATAACCGGTTGCTCGTTCTAAACTTTTTCAGCGATTGGCTCAGCGGAAAACTCGCGGACCCAGGCGGCGGCTCCCATTGCCGTCGAATCGTCTCCCAGTTCAGCCGGCACCACAGTAAATGTATCGGCAAAGGAAGGGAGGACTTTTTTCCGCGCCGACGAGGCGATCTCGCTGACGATCAAGTCGGGCATCGCTTCCACCAATCCACCCCCGAGCACGATGCAATCCGGGGCCAAAAGGTGTACGGCGCTTGCCACGGCTGTGCCAATATGTCGAGCGGCATTGCGAACGATTGATTCGACCACGCTGTCACCGGCGTCGATCGACTCGGCGAGCGCCCCGCTACGAATCTCGTCCAGGCTCGTCCCCACACTCTCAAGCAGGTGAGGTGCCTGTCCGCGGTAGGCAGCCTGTGCCGCCGCCGCCGAGATCGCCAGACGACTGGCCACCGCCTCGAGACAGCCCCGCAAGCCGCACCCACAAAGCGGTCCGTCCGGAACGACCTGGATGTGCCCGATTTCCATGCACGAGTTGGTCTTGCCGCGGATGATTTTTCCGTCGTAGACGCAGCCGCCGCCAATCCCGGTCCCCGGGAAAACGCCCGAAGCGCACCGCGACGACCGCGCGGCACCGAAGCGGTATTCACCATAAACGCCCGCGTCCACGTCGTTCAAAACCGCGGCGGGGCAACCGAACTCCTTCTCCAAAGTCGCCTTCATCTTGACGTCTTTCCAACCGAGGTTGGGAGCGTCGAGAATGACGCCCTCGTCGAGATCAAGCGGCCCGGCACTTCCGAGGCCGATGCCCCGCAGGCGGCCGCGTTCGACACCGGCTTCCGTAAGGGCCTCGGTAATGGTCTCGATGATGCGGGCGACGCCGCTTTGAACGCCTTCATGCCCCTTGGTTTTCCGTCGCTTGCGGAGCACCGGATTGAAGCCTGAATCAAAAACGATGGCCATCATCTTCGTGCCGCCCAGATCAAAGCCGATCCAGACGTCGCTCTTTGATGAATCACCCATCGTTGTGCTTTTCGGCATCAGTGTCCCTTCCTGGGATTCAATTGAGGGTTGCGCCAAACCCCTCCCGCCGAAGATCATACCCCCCAAAATACGGCTGCGACAGTCGCCGAGCGGAGCGCCGGACACCGATTTCACAACTTGAACGCCCGGGCGAAATCAATAGGACGGCACGGGCGGCAATTCCGGCAACGCCACGATTCTGGCCGAAAGGGGTTGGGTCTCGAGGATCGCAATTGTGGGTTTCCGGTAGGTCCAACCGCTGGTTTCGCCGGGGTTAATGGCGAGAATGCCCCGCTCGTCGGTCCGGATATTTGGCTTGTGGGTATGCCCGAAAATCACGACTTGAGCCCCGTCGGTCATTCCGCGGAGCTGTTCGGGAATGTGTGCCACGAGAATCCGCACGCCATCGGCCGTCCGCAGCCCAAATGGCCCCTCCGCCACGGGTCCAACGATCCGCATGCCCCCCTGGAGGCCGACCCGATTTCCATCATTGTCGCCAAAGCACGCCACCACCGGGCAGCGCAACTTGCGGAGGGGCGGGACCACAATCGGAGAAACAAAATCGCCGGCGAAGATGACCAGTTCGCAGCCTTCCCGGTTGAACTCGCTCACCGCCAGCCGCACATGATCGACGTGGTCGTGGGAGTCGGAAAAAATCCCGATACGCATTGTGTCTCTTAAATCGATCGAAAACGCCTGAAATTCGCAGCCAGGCCCCGCCGCGCGAATTATACAGTGCGATCAAAGATCCGTCCCCAAGCACGAAGGCTTTTGCTAGCATCCGCCCGGGCCAAAGTCATCGTCGACGAACATGATGGGCGACAGGAAATAAGGAGAAAACCTAATGATCGATGTCTTGAACCAACGCTCGGTCTGGCCTGTTCGGGCGTTCTCTTTTGCGGTCTTTTTCGCTCTGGCGTCAGCCGCCCAGGCTGATTTGTCGCCGCGCGAATACCGCCGAATGCAGCGTGAAGCCCCGGAGGTCCTGCGAATCGAAGTCCTGGAAGTCCACGAACGGCCGATCCGCGAACGGGAACGAGAGTTCGAAATCTCGGTCGAGGCGAAGATCCGTCGGATCGAACGCTCGTCGGCCCGGGTTCGCGATGGCGAGGTCATCAAAATCGTGTACACCCACCATCGACGGGAGCGGGCCGTGCCCGGCGCGGGCGAGCCGCCCCTCCTGGAACGCGGCAAGGTCTACCCGGCGTTCCTGACCAAAGTGGAACGCGAACGCCTCTTCAAACCGGCCGCCGGCGAGTATTCGTTCCAGCGACTGGACGAAGACCGGCGCTAGTTACCGCGTCAAACCTGAGTTCTTGGTCTCGGCCGGGACTTTTTTGGCTTTTTTGGGCGCTGAAAAAGGGGGACTTTTTTGGGGCCCACCCCAAAAAATGCCAAAATGGCAGTCACTCCGCGGCCTGCCATTTTTTCCTCGCTCCCCAGCTCCTGCGTGGGAGCGAGAGAAAGATTTTCATCTGGATCTGCCCACGCATTTTCCGGTATACTGGGGCTAGTTGGAACTTCGACGAACGCACGAGCGGAACAAAAACCAAACATTCCCGCCGCTCGCCGGCTCCGGCCAGTGCAAATCGTCCGAATCGCCCATGCGACGGACGATTGCTGCCCGCCTCAGACAAGCCCGTCTTGGACGCAGCAGCCCAAACGCCGTCCGGCCAAAGCAGTGCGTTCCCCGACACGCCGCGTGATCACCTGCACGTCACGGCGACGACTTGGGGCGTCCGCAAGAACCTCTGGGAGCCTTGCGGCACGGTCCACCCCGGACGGATTGTCAGAGACTAGAGGTCAGTGGTTAGAGGTCAGTGGTTAGAGTTCAGTGGTTAGAGTTCAGTGGTTAGAGTTCAGTGGTTAGAGTTCAGTGGTTAGAGTTCAGTGGTTAGAGTTCAGTGGTTAGAGGTCAGTGGTTAGAGGTCAGTGGTTAGAGGTCAGTGGTTAGAGGTCAGTGGTTAGAGGTCAGTGGTTAGAGGTCAGTGGTTAGAGGTCAGTGGTTAGAGGTCAGTGGTTAGAGGTCAGTGGTTAGAGGTCAGTGGTTAGAGGTCAGTGGTTAGAGGTCAGTGGTTAGAGGTCAGTGGCTGTGCCGCGAAGCTTCCGCTTCGCGGGGGCTGTTGCCTCGCCCTTTGGATTCAATCCGCATTCCCTGGCCCCCCAGGCTCTAGCCCCTGGTTCAAGAAGGCAGATTTTTCCGCACTCCGAAGCGACCCAACGGCAAGGGCCCGTTCCCGGTGCGCCCGCAAGTTCCCTCGCGATTCCGGTCGTCAGCGATCGCTTGCTTCGGTTATCGAAACAGGTGTTCGAGCGGATCCCCACGAGAGAACCGCAGCAGCGCGCAACGAATGGATTCGCCAGCCCGGCGTGGCTATGCTCAAGGGCTCATTCGCAGCTCCCGAGCAGCAGGTATGAGCGACGTCACGCGGATCCTTTCCGCCATCGAACAGGGCGATCCTCGGGCCTCCGAGCAGCTCTTGCCGCTCGTTTACGACGACTTGCGCAAGCTCGCTGCGCAGCGGATGGCCCAGGAAAAGCCGGGGCAAACGCTGCAGGCGACCGCTCTGGTTCACGACGCCTATCTCCGGTTGGTGGACGTCGATCAGGTCCAGTCGTGGAACAGCCGGGGCCACTTTTTCGCCGCCGCTGCCGAGGCCATGCGGCGGATTCTGATCGAGCGATCCCGCCACAAAGCCAGCGCCAAAGCCGGAGGAGAATTCCGCCGGTTGGAAGCTTCGGAGATCGAGCTTCCCATGGCGGGCCCTCAAGTCGACTTGTTGGCCCTGAATGAGGCGTTGGAGGAACTGGAAAAAACCGATCCCCGGGCGGCATCGGTGGTGAAGCTGCGGTATTTCACCGGGCTGACGACGGCCGACGCCGCCCGCGCGCTCGGCGTCTCGCTGGCAACTGCCGAAAATGACTGGGCTTATGCGAAGAGCTATCTGCGGCTTCGGCTGTCCGACGCCGACGTTTGAAGCAGCGAGCACTGTTATTTTCGGGTGCAAAATCACGCTGACTGCAAAAAACGTTTAGGGGAAACGCGCGCGGATTTCGCACGTATTGATAGAGCGCGACCATGCCGGCCAACCCAATCGACGAAAAGGAACTCTTTAACCAGGCTCGCCGACTCTCCGCGCCCGAGGAGCGCCTGGCCTATCTCCAAGAGGCCTGCGGCGGCGACCCGGCGGCCGTCGCGCGGATTCTGGAGTTGCTGCGAGTTCACGGGCAGGCGGGGGATTTTTTGGACTCTTCGCCGGCTCGATACGCGGCGACCATCATGGACCCGGTGAGGGAGTCCGCCGGCACCGTCATTGGGCCGTACAAGCTCCTCGAGCATATCGGCGAAGGGGGCTTCGGCATCGTCTTCATGGCCGAGCAGCACGCCCCCGTCCGCCGTCGCGTGGCGCTCAAGATCATCAAGCCGGGTATGGACACAAAGCAGGTGCTCGCCCGCTTCGATGCCGAGCGGCAGGCGCTGGCCCTGATGGACCATCCCAACATCGCTCGGGTGCTCGACGCCGGCGCCACCGATTCCGGGCGACCCTACTTCGTGATGGAACTGGTCCGCGGAGTGCCGATCACCGAATACTGCGACCAGAACAATCTGGCCGTGCACGAACGGCTGGACCTGTTCGTGCAAGTCTGCCACGCCGTGCAGCACGCGCACCAGAAGGGGATCATCCATCGCGACATCAAGCCGTCGAACGTGCTGGTCACGACGCTCGACGGGCGTCCGGTCCCCAAGATGATCGACTTCGGGATCGCCAAGGCGATCAACCAGCCCCTCACGCAAGAGACGCTGTTCACGCGCTTCACCGAGATGATCGGCACACCGCTCTACATGAGCCCCGAACAGGCGGAGATGACCGCGCTCGACATCGACACGCGGAGCGACATCTATTCGCTGGGCGTGCTGTTGTACGAGCTGTTGACGGGCACCACGCCGTTCGACAAGGAGCGGCTGAAGCAGGCGGCCTACGAAGAAATCCGCCGCATCATCAAGGAGGAGGAGCCGGCCAAGCCGAGCACGCGGATCAGTACCTTGGGCGACAAGTCCGCCGCGGTGGCGGCTCATCGACACGCGGACCCTCATCGCTTGAGCCAGCTTGTGCGGGGCGACCTGGACTGGATCGTGATGAAGGCGCTCGAGAAGGAACGCTCGCGCCGCTACGAAACGGCCATCGGTTTCGCCATGGACGTCGAGCGGTATCTGGCTGACGAGCCGGTGCTGGCGTGTCCTCCTTCGGCCGCGTATCGCTTCCGCAAATTTGCCCGCCGCAACCGCGTGGCCTTCACGACAGCAATCCTGGTGCTGACGGCGATCCTTTTGGGCACTGTGGTCAGCGTCACGCAAGCGATTCGAGCGACCCGTGCCGAGCGCCTCGCCGAATCTGGCTTGCAGGCGGAAGCCGCCGCACGCGCGGATGCGGAACGGGCGAGCCAGGCCGAAGCGGCCCAACGGCAAATCGCCGAGCAAGAGCGGCAGCAGGCGGAAGAGAACCTGAAGCGCGCCCGTCAGGCGGTCGACCAGTACTTCACGCGCGTGAGTCAAAGCAAGCTGTTCGACGTGCCGACTTTACTGCCGCTTCGCGAGGAGCTGCTCGAGGACGCCGCCCGTTACTACCAGACACTTCTGGACGAGCGGGGCGATAGTCCCGCACTGCTGGCTGATTTGGCGGTGGCCGATTTCCGCCTGGCCGAAATCGATCACGAAGTCGACCGGAACGACGACGCCATCGACGCCTTGGCATCCGGTCTGGATCTGGTTGAGCGGTTGCACACGAAATATCCGAAGGCCAAGGAGGAACAGCGCCGAGTCGCCGGGTTTTGGAAGGCAAATCGAAGCCCGAGGGGGACCGCCGAAATGCCGAGGGACCCGGCAAAGGCGGAACGGACGCTCGTAAAATTCGTCAATCTCTGGGAGACCCTCGCACGAGAGCATCCCTCGGTGGACGCGTTTCAAAACGATCTGGCGGCCGCGCACGCCAGCCTGGCGAGCTGGCAGATGAGCGCTGGTTCCCGACAGCTGGTCGAACGTGGAATCGAGTCGTGCCACAAGGCGATCGACATTTGGGAGCGACTCAGCCAATCCCATCCGGAAGTTCCCGAGTATCGGGAAAGCCTGTGCTTGGTGCTTCAAGAATTGCGATACGGTCTTCAGATGGACGGCCGGCATGCCGAGTCGCGGGCAGTCGCCGATCGCGCGATGGCGCTCTCCGAACAATTGGTTGCCGAACATGCGAACGTGCCCCAATACCGCGTTCGTCTGGCGGCTGACTTGAGGTCTCGGGGTCTTTCTCTGGAAAAAGCCGGAAAGACACGCCAGGCCGCCGCCGACTTTCGGCGGGAGTTCGACCTGGATAAGGCACTTCTCGCGGAGTTTCCCACGGTTGCCGATTACGTCTTGCAAACTGCGACCGCGGCATCAAATTTCCTTCGTTGCTCCAACGCAAGCGGGGGGGGCGACGCGGCGAAGTGGTCCCGGCAGGAATTCGCGCCGATGCTCACGATACTGACCGGGCTCGCTGCGAATCCTCCCGCGGATCGTCGCGTCCGCCAGAACCTGGCCGAGTCCCTCGCGAAACTGGGAGATCGATGCGGGGAACCGGCAGCCGCAGTGTCGCTCTTCCAAGCGGCCATTTCGCTGAATCGTCGATTGGTTCAGGAGTCTCCGAATGATCTCAGGTCCCGTTGGGACCTCGGGCATTCGCTCCGCTACCTGAGATTCGCCCTCGGGGGGGGGGCCGGAGCACTTTGCCGAGACCGAGCCTGCGCTCCGTGAGGCGATCGACGCCTTTCAAGGGCTCACGGTTCACGAACCAAAGAAGCTCCTCAATTGGCATTTCCTGGCAGACACGCACCGTGTGCTGGCAGAGCTGCTCGCTGATGCCCGGCGTCCGGATGACGCCGAGCAAGAGTTTCGTCGCGCCGTCGACATCCATGAGACGGCCCTCGAAAAGTTGCACGTCGAGCCATTTGACGAAGGATGGGCCTTGAGCTACCTCGATCTGGCTCATTTCCTGGAATCGAAAGGGCGATCACCGGCGGCCGAGGAGATCATTCGGCGATTCACATCACGGATCGAGGCGCTCAGGACCGCTTTTCCCAAAAAAGCGGCCCTTCGCGAATGGCTTGCGCGCCTCGCCACGCATCGGCCAACTCCCTCCGCGACGTCAAGCGGACGGACGATTCGGAATCGCAGTACCGTAAGGCCCTCGCCGAGTACGATGCGCTGGTCGCCGCCGCTCCGAAAAATCCCGAATACCGGCTCAATCTCGCCCGCTGTCACAACGACCTCGCCAGCCTGCTTTGGTCGGCCGGCCTGCCTGCCGACGCGGACCGAGAGTACTCTCAGGCGCTCGTCCTCTTCGAAAAGCTGGGCGACGAGTTTCCGTCCCGGGACAACTACCGGTTGGAAGTTGGTCACACGCTGTGGCGCTTAGCCGAAGCGGCCGCGAACCTGGGTCGGCCAGACGAGGTGGAAAAGCGCTATCGCCGGGCCCTGGCCGTGTTTGAAAAGCTGGCGGCCGAGTTTCCTCAAAACCACTACTACCGCTGGGAACAATGCTTCAGCGACTGGAATATTGGCGGCCTGATGCGACAACTCGGCCGTCTGAATGATGCGGAAAAGGCTTATCGAGACGCCGTCGACGTCTGCGAGAAGGTGCTCGCGCACGCGCCGGATGATGGAGGGTTTCGCGAGCGGCTGGCGACCAGTCACAACGAACTGGCAGAAGTGCTGCGCGCGGAAAACCGCCCGGATGAAGCGGAGAAGCACTATCGCCACGCGCTTGTGCTGGCCCAAAAGGCCGTCGAGTCGGAGCCAAAGGATGGTCTCCGCTGGTGCGCGCTCGGCATCGCCGAGTATCGCGCCGGTGATTGGCAGGCGGCCGAGGCCGCCCTGCATAAATCACGAGAGCTTCGCGAAGGCGGGCGAGCGGTTCAGTGGTACTTCCTGGCCATGACCGCCTTTCGGCTTGGACATCAGGATCAGGCGCGAAAATGGTTCGAGGCCGCAAGCCTTTGGACGGCCCGGTTCTCGCCAAAACACGATCAACTCCTGCAGTTCCGCGCGGAAGCGGCAAAGCTGCTGGGAATACCGGAACAATCTCTCCCGCAAAAGGTGGAAGATGCGGCGCTCGCCCAGGCGTTGGTCGATGCCGATCCCAAGAATAACGCGGCTTGGTGTTGGCGTGCGCTCGCCGAAAATCAGATCCGCCTGGGCCGGTGGGTCGAGGCGAAGCCGTTTGTGAATCGTTGCGCAGATCGATCCCAACGAAGACATGTTCCAATATCAGCTCGCCTCCTTGCTCGCCCGCGTCGGCGATCGAGAGGCCTGGCTACAGCAGTGCCAAAAACTGCTGTCCAAATACGCGCAAACGGACCGGCCGGAATGGTCGGTCAGAGCCGCGCACGTCTCGCTGCTCCTCCCCATCGGCGGCGAGGTGCTGAGTTCGGCGAGCCGCCTGGCGGACCGGGCCATTGCGCAGGCCGGCAAGCAACCAGTGCTCACTTGGGCCCAGGTCACGGCAGCGATGGCCGCCTATCGCCGCGGGGATTTCCAAACGAGCGTCGATTGCTGCGACAAGGCCCTCGCCAAGGAGTCCGACGGCGTTCGATACCGTAACGCGCAGGCGTATTACCTTCGCGCGGCGGCGCTGGCGGGCTCCGGCAAGATCGCCATCGCCAGGATGTCGCTGAAAAAAGCCGACGCGATTCTCGAGGAAATCGAAGCCGACGTGAAGAAAAACAATTGGCGCGACGCATGGCACGACGTCGCCATGTGCGAGATCCTTCAAAAGGAGGTCCAGCCGTTATTCGCAGAAACCCCAAAGACGCAACCTAAGGCGCCCGTCCGCCCGGCACGCAAACCGTGAACCAGCGCGGTCCGTTCGGCGGCGGGCCCGCACGCCGTTTCGTAATTCGAAACGTGGAAAGAGAACTCACCGGCGATGGGGCCCGAGCCTCCAGGCCACGGATTTTCACCGACCCCTGAAACCCGTGGGCGCTCGGATTGCGCGCGATTGGTGGATCGTTCGTTTGTTAGACAGAACAAAAACCAAAAAGAGAGGGACACGTTTGGCAACGACGAGATCAGTGCTCCAGAGCCGTCCGCGCATCGGGCTTGGAACAATCCTTGACGAGACGAACCCGAAGACAGAGAGGGATCGTTGAACAAACCTTTGGAATGATCCCTTTCTCTGCATCGATGTGGTGCAAAAAAACGGCCGGTGCGTGTGCGCCGCCAAGCAAACCCGCCAGTGCGATTGCCGCTTGAGAACCGAGCGGCCAGCCGCTAAGGGCGCGCCGTTTTCGGCACCCAAAGAATTAATCGATTGCAGGATGTCAACTTGCAAAGGCACTGGCGGGCCAAAGCCCCCGCCAGTGGCACCCCGCGTGTCCCTGAGCGCACGTGCGCGGATGTCCGGCGGGGTCAACCCGCCGGCTCGGCAGACAAATTTCGCGACCGGCGGGCTGACTGTTGCGTCGGTCGCTCTCTCGAAAAAAGCCAAAAGACCTTAGGGATTCCGCGCGGATCTCGCACGAATTCATAGAGCGGCTTTGCGACGTTCGCTTCGCTCGAGCGATTGCCTCGCTTGTTCTTGATCTCGTTGATTTCTCACACGAAGGGACAAACTATGAAGAATCTTCCTTCTGGGACTTTTGCGCCGCGCCGATCCACGTCCTGCACGAGTGAAGTGCCGACAAGGCGCAAACGAATCGTCTTTTCGAGCGTTCTGTCGGCAATGGCAGTGACACTGTCGGCCGGTCGACTCGTGGCAGATCCTTTGCCGCCGACGAATCTCCCTCCGGGCACCACGCAGTATGAGATCCTCTTCGAGACGTCTGGCAAGACCAACGCAACGAGCACGGATATCAACACGTACAACGCTTTTGTTCAATCTCAAGTCACCCCGGCACTCGCGGCCCTCGATCCGGCTAACGACTGGCATGCCATCGCCAACACCACGTTCGGCGGCAGCCCTGCCACGAACGCCCCCTCGGTTGCCGGCATTCCCGTCTACACAACGACAGGGCAGTTGCTTACGAATCTTGGGCTCTATGCAGCAACTACACTCAACACCTTTCCGGATTTCAATCAATATGGAACGCCGGACAATAGCGATTCGGTTTGGACCGGGGCGGTCCCCCGTCCGTTAGGCGGGCCGGGGACGAACTCCGGGGAAATCGGCTTTCCGGGCGAGATCTCCAACGGTGGATGGTTGAATATCGCAGCGGAGAGCCTCTCTGATCTCGCCCCTCTCTATGCGCTCTCGGGACCGATCAACGTCGTTGGGAACTCGACGCCCGAGCCCGCCAGTCTGGCCCTCTTTGGCACGGGCCTTTTGGCAGTCGGCGCCGTTCGCGTCGTGCGTCGACGCAGGACGCTCGTTCCTCGCAGTTGAGACACTTTCGCGATTTGCGATCCTGCAAGCGCGCTAGCGCCCTCGTTCAATTCCGGGGAGTAAACGCATGAGTGCCATTCACCGCGGTTTGCGTTCGGGACAAGCGGCCGTCATTTGCGACCTTGGCCCGCATCGCTGCCAACTTGCTCTGGCAACGGGTGCTGCTGCAACCGTGCCGACCCGCCGCAGACGGTCGACCCACTGGAAGAGAATGCTGCTCGGCGTGGCCGCAGTTTGCTGGGCCACGTCGGCAGCGAGGGCGGGGATCATTTTGAGCAACCCGGTCTATGAGACGAACGTTCCCGCAGCAACGCCCTCCGATTATGCCTCGGCCTTCGGGGCGCCCGTGCCCACTGCCGCTGCCACCGTCTTGGCTTCCCGCGGACAAGCGGCGAGCGTCTCCGCAACCACAAGCTATCAATTCGCCGTGGAAGGGCCCGCGGGAATCCCGCCTACGGTTCCGATCCTGATCACGTCTTATGTCCAATACGGGGTCACGGGCACGGTGGCGAACAACGGCTTCAACTCGACCGAATGGAACGCGGACGCGGAAGTCGACCTCAACGGCCAGGTGCTGAACACCGCGCAGGGCGCCTCTTACGATGCGAGTTCGCTCGACCAGTCCTTCCTCGAGGCCAGCGCCGTAAACGTGCTGAGCAATACGGTCTATGACGTTCAAGTCGCTGCGATCGTAGGAGCAGACAATACTTACGCAGATGCGTCGACGGGTGTGTTCGCCTTTGCCAACCCCATGATCTCCTTCGCCCCCGGGTTCAATTCCACAGGCGACACGCTGATATTCAGCCCGGGGATCGGGGACGGTCCCATCTCGGAGACCCCGCCGTCCGCCACGCCCGAGCCCGCCACGCTGACGCTCCTGGGCCTGGGCGCCGCCGGGCTGCTCGGCCACACCTGGCGCGTTTGCCGCTCCCAACGAGGTTGACGGCGCTGGTTGGAGGTGTCGGGGTCAGCACCGACGGTTGACGACGACTGGTCCCCCCGGACAAAGCCAGCTTCCGGCCGCGGAAATTCTCGGCAACCCGATTTCGACTCCGATGGCTGAGCCCATGAGCCCGGCCCTGCTTGGCACGGGTTTTTGGTATGCGACCAGGTGCCGGTGATCACATCACTCGTTGTCGTTTGAATTGCTTTGCCGACAAAATGAACGGTGACCGTCCATCCGACCAGGTGCCCGTGCATTGGGCTCCGGACAAGGATCGAGTCGCGGTTCAGGTGAAGCTCACCGTGACCGCCACGCCGTTTGTGAGGAAGCTTGTCGTGCCTGTCAGGTTGCCGTTTGCTGCGATCGTTCCCGTGCCCGGGGCGAGCCCGCTGCTGCTCGGGTCCTTAATAAAAACCTCCCGCGCGGATTGTCTTGAACGTGATCGGCCGCGAGTTTCGCCCTTCGCCTCCACTGTTTCAAAACCGCTTCGAGAGCCGTTCGACAATCAGCCGGCCAATGTTGAGCGAGGCGGTCGCAGCCGGGGAGGGTGCGTTCAGCACGTTCACCACGCGCTCGCTCTCTTGAATGGCAAAGTCGTCGACCAGGCTGCCGTCGCGCGACAGGGCTTGCGCCCTCACGCCCGCCGGAGCGGCGTGGAGATGCTCGGCGCGAATCTCCGGGACGAGCCGCATCAGCGACTTCACGAAGGCCCGCTTGCTGATCGAACGCCACAATTCGCCCATGCCCATCCGCCAGTTTCGGGCGGCCATGCGGATAAAACCGGGATACGTCAGCGACTCGACCAGATCGCGGACGTTGACGTCGCTCAAGTGATAACCCTCGCGGGCGAACGCCAGCACCGCGTTGGGCCCGCACTCGACGCCTCCCAAGGCCATCCGCGTGAAATGCACCCCGAGAAAGGGAAACGCCGGATCGGGCACCGGATAGATCAGGTTTCGGCACAGATGTTCGGCAGAAGGGACCAGCTCAAAATACTCGCCGCGAAAAGGGACGATCTTCGCCTCCGGTTTCACGCCGCTCATCTCGGTGACGCGGTCGCAATACAGGCCGGCACAATTGACGACGTACTGTGTGGCGACTTCCCCCGCCAGACTGGCAATCACGGTCGCATGCGAATTCACAGTCAGCGCCGTCACGCGGGCATTGGTGAGAATCGTGCCCCCCGCCTCTTCGATCCGGGCGGCCAGCCGCCGGCAGACCCCCTTGTAGTCCACAATCCCCGCCTCGGGCACGTGAATCGCCTTGATGCCGGCACAGTGCGGCTCCAACTCACGCAACCGCTCCGCCCCAATCACCTCGCACGCGACGCCGTTGGCCTGCCCGCGCTCGAAGATCCGCTCAAGCGCCGGCAATTCCCGTTCTTCGAGCGCCACGATCACCTTGCCGCAGATCTCGTGCGCAACCCCCTCTTCCTGACAGAATTGGATCAGCGCCTTGCGCCCCTCGCGGCAATTCACCGCCTTCAGCGATCCCGGCTTGTAATAAATCCCCGAATGAATGACGCCCGAGTTCCGCCCCGTCTGATGCTCGGCCAGCCCGGCCTCTTTCTCGAAGAGGACGATCTTTTTCTGGGGAAACTGCCGCGCCAACTGATACCCCGTCGCCAGCCCGACGATCCCCCCGCCAATAATCGCAACATCTGCACTCTGCATTCCGGCTCGTGCTCCTCAGTGCTCGCTCGATCCGGCTCCATTGTCGTGAGATACCGCGGGCGTCACAACGGCAGTGAGCCGGAAGGATGAAGGATGAGCCAGACGAACCGTAACAACTTACGCACTGGAACGTATCAGTTTGGGTGCCACGTCCCACGGCTCTGCGTGGGCGTGCGAAGCCGTTTGACGCCAAGTATGTCTATTCCTTGGCTGTGAATCCGAAAAGCAGAGATCCGCAGATTTCGCAGACGGACGCAGATTTCAAGAAAATCCAATCGGCGGAATCTGCGAAATCTGCGGATCTCTTCCTCCACTTTCCTTGTTGTCTGCCGTGGCCGAGCATCGAGGTCGTAGAGCCGCAGGCTTCCAGACTCCTCACGATCGCAGGAGTGCTTTGAAGCCGGCTTGCTCGTAATGATGGTCGCCCGTGAGAGCCTCGCGGAGCCCTTGATCGTTCATGACGACGAATGA
This sequence comes from uncultured Planctomycetaceae bacterium, assembly GCA_963752185.1. Classification (GTDB taxonomy): domain Bacteria; phylum Planctomycetota; class Planctomycetia; order Planctomycetales; family Planctomycetaceae; genus DASPSM01. The sequence goes on from CAVVXK010000002.1 coordinate 2,136,517, forward strand.
GATGCAATCGGTCAGGGACCACTGCTTGTCGCGGCGGGCATCGTCGAGCTCGACTGCTCTTTCGAACAATGCGTCGTTCATGGCCACGATCTCGTGCGATTCGTTCGCGCGGAAGCTCGCGATAATTCGCCGGAGCGCCCCGCGATGGGCGGATCGGGCCAGCCCGTCGGCCACTTCAGTCAGTACGGCGGCTGTCGTCACGAGGGACGCCGAATTGTGTTTTGAAAACTCGACGGCCGATGCGTGCGCTGCGTCTGACGGATTGAGAATGGCAAAAAAGTAAAACGAATCGACGAACACGCGCATCATGATTTCGGCGAGCCGTGCAAATAATGGTCATGCTGGGCCGCCATATCGCTCGGCAGATCCGGGGCGCTCCCGATCACGTCGGCGAACTGGTCGGCAAGCGTCGGCGTTTGCGTTTCCGCGACTTCCGCCGTCGACTGCGCCGACATGGCGCGGCTCCAAAGCTTTTCCATGACCTCTCGCGCTTCGCCGGGATTATTCACGGGCTGCGGATTGGTGAACGATCGGCCCGCCTCATCCTCGATGCAGAAATTGCCGTGGCCGTCCGGGTAAACGTAAACGCGCAAGTCGAGCCGGGCTCCCTTCGGGGTTTGGCGGATGGGAATCTTCGTCAGCCATTCATCGAATTTCATTTGGCGACTCCAACTCGAGCTGATTTCCGGACTGCAGCAATTGTACCACGCCGCGTCATGAGTTCCTGGCCTGATCGGAATGCGAAAGGCTCGGATAATCCGTGTAGCCCGTCGCGGAGGAGCCGTAGAAGTATTCCGGGCGGGGCTCATTGAGTGGCGCGTTGCGGCGGATGCGTTCGGCGAGGTCCGGGTTGGCGATGTGGTCTCGGCCGAAGGCGACCAGGTCGCCGGCTCCTTCGGCGAGCAGGCGGGCGCCCTCTTGGGCGTTGAGGCCGGCGTTCAGGATCAGCGTGCCCTTGTACAGGCGGCGGAAATGGTGCACGACGGCGTCGCCGCTCATGGGCTCGAGGGGAGTGCCAGAGAGGTCGGCCATTTGCCGCATCAGGAGCATGTGCGAAAGCTTGTAGCCGGCCATTTTCTGGTAGACATATTCGCTCGTGCGGAGCGTTTCGTCGGTCGCGCGGAGGGCGCCGTGCTCGCTCATCATTGGGCCGGCCTTCACGCCGACGCGCTGGCTCGGCCAGACTTCCAGTACCGCCTCGAGCGATTCGAAGAGCAGGCGGGCGCGATTCTCGAGCGGACCGCCGTACTGGTCGGTGCGGCGGTTCGTGACCTCATGCAGAAACTGCTGGAAGAGGTAGACGAATCCGCCTTGAATCTGCACGCCGTCGAAGCCGGAGTCGCGGGCGACTTGGGCGGCGTGCCGGAAATCTTGAACGGCCTGCTTGATGTCCTGCAGGCTCATCTCGCCGGGGGTTTCGCTGGAGATCCTGCCGCCTTTGACGTGGATCAGTTGGCCGGGATTGACCGCCGACGGGCCGAGGGGCAGCCGACCGTCGTCATACAGGGAGCGGTGCGAGACGGAGCCCTGATGCCAGAGTTGCACGAAGATCAGTCCGCCTGCCTGGTGCACGGCATCGGTCACACGCCTCCATCCCGCGGCTTGTTCCGTGGAGTAGACGCCCGGGGCCCCGTACCAGCCTTGTCCCTGTTCGCTGACAAAGGTGCCCTCGGTGATGATCAGGCCGGCACCGGCCCGCTGCGCGTAATACTCGGCCATCAACCCGTTCGGGACCTTCCCCGGGTTCTCCGCCCGCGTCCGCGTGAGCGGCGCCATGACGATGCGGTTCTTGAGTTGCAGATCGCCGAGCGAATAGGGGGTCAGGAGCACGTCTGCGGGTGTGGTGGACATGGTTTCTGGTTCCGAGATCAAAGGGGCTCTCTGGGTGCCACGTCCCACGGCTTTGCGTGGGCGTGTCCATGAACTTAAGACGGGAGCGTCAAACGGATTCGCACGCCCACGCAAAGCCGTGGGCGTGGCACCCGTTCACGTCGCTAAAGAGCACAACCGGTTTAGGGACGTAGGCCCACCTTCTTTCGACCGCGTGTTTGCTAAGAAGGTGGGCCGGCGCCCGAAGCGGGCTTGTCCCACCCTACAAAACTCTGCCGGTTTAGTAGACGGGAAATGATGAGCCGAACATCGGTGCCTTGCTCTGGGATTGCTTTTCGGTCGCCTCGTCCTGAATGACGTCCCAGTGTTCGACGAAAATGCCGTCCTCGATCCGCAGGATGTCGGCCACGATCCAGTTCACGGGGAGACCGAGGCCGCTGAAGCGGCCATGCAGGATCACGTAGTCGCCCTCGGCAACGACGAGTCCGGGTTCATACTTCAGGGTCGGCGGGGCAGCCTTCACCAGCTCGAACAGCCCCTCGCGGCCGGGGGCGATGTGAGCGCTATGCTGGATATAGCGGGGTGACCAGAACCGCTCAGCCGCGGCGTAGTCGCGCCGGTTGAAAAGCGTGTCGAACCCTTCGAGGGCCAGGGCCTTGTTCCGGGCCTCTTTCGTTTGACTCATGTGTTTGCTCCTATGGGTGCAGTCGCGAACGGGTGGTCCGTGTTGTCCCTTTTGACGTTGTCAGGGAATTAGGTGCGGTAGTCTGCGAGTTGGGGAAATGAGGATCACGAGTTGAGGGCGTTTTGCACTCAGCCCCCTCACCCCCGGCCCCTCTCCCGCGAGGGGAGAGGGGAGGAAGACGGCGACGAAGAGAGTCTTTTTCAGAACAAATGGCACAATTCCCCCGCATTCTGCTCCCCTCTCCCCTCGCGGGAGAGGGGTTGGGGGTGAGGGGGATTTCGCACGAGCGCATCAGCTGCTCAGGAACAGTTTGGCGTGCGGCAAAAACACGTCCGCATGTTGATACTGCGTGCCGTGGCTCGAGTCAGGGTACATGATGAGCTGTGCGCTGGGCAGATGCTCGGCCAGGATGAAGGCGTTGACCGGCTGGACCACGATGTCCTTGATGCCATGCAGGATCAGGGTCGGCTGCCTGATCTTCGGCAGCGTGGCGTAGCGGTCGCTCGGCGGCACGGCTCCCCATTCCCGGATGGCGTGCAGTTGCGCCTCGCTCGTTTTTGGCGAGACGAGACGGTCTCGGTCGCGTGTCCGAGCGGCCAATCGGTCCAAGTACGCCCGGCCCGCCGCCTGGCTCGCTTCGCTGGGCGAGAAGAATGCGGCGAGCAGGAATGCGACCGGATCGGCCCGTTCGTCGGCCGAGAGTTCAGTGAACGTCATTCCCTCGCCGCCCCGCGGCCCCGTCCCCAAGAGAATCATCCGCGCCACGCGGTCGGGTCGGTCGAGAGCCAGCTGTTGGGCGATCATGCCGCCGAGCGAGAAGCCCACCACGTTCACCTGCTTCAACCCGAGGGCGTCGCAGAAGGCCAGGGCGTCCCGCGCCATCTCCGCGACGGTGCCCGGCGTTTCGCCGCCGGAGCCGGCGACGCCGGCGTTGTCGAACAGGATCACGTCGTGCTCGGCGGCGAGCCCGTCGGTGACCTGGGGGTCCCAGTCGTCGAGGTTTCCGCCGAAATAGTTCAGGAAGAGCAGCGGAACGCCGCCCGGCTTTCCCCAACGCCGGTAGGCGAAGCGAATGTTTTGCGCGTCGACAAACCGCGTGGGAACGGTGAGTGCCGTATCGCTCGGCATGTCGCGATCTCCTCGGAATCCGAGGCTGTTTTTAGCCGACGTCGGCTCACGATCGACCGTGGGCGCAAGCCGGACAATCGAGCGCCTCAGGTTTACTTTCTGAATTCTTTACTACTGTTTATGTACTAAAGAGCCAACCTCGTCGCAAGCCGCAAGAGACGCTCCATTCGCGACGTGCTCGCAGAGAGCTGTGCGGTGGTCCGGGCAATTCGCTAACATCGAGGCGTTGCCTCCAGTCGTCGGCTGACGGACCATGAAAAAACGCCACGATCAATACTGTCCCATCGGCGCACGCTCGATGTGCTTGGCGATCGTTGGAGCCTGCTCATTCTGCGAGAGTTGTTGTTGGGCGATCGGCGTTTTGTGGACCTCCGCGAGTGGCTGCCCGGCGTGTCGCCGACGCTCCTCACGAAACGGCTGCAGCAACTGACGGCGAATGGGCTGATTGCGACGATCGAGCTGCCGCCGCCCGCCGCCCGGACGGTCTACACGGCGACCGCCCGAGGGCGCGAAGCGCTTCCAATCATCCGTGCGATGACTCGCTTCGGCATGAAGCTGCTGCCCCCGCCGCGAGCGTCGACGAAGCTTCGTCCCCAGTCCGTCGCCTACGTCGCCGTGGAAGCCTGGTATGACGCGAGTGCGGCAAACGGTATCGATGAGATCTATCGCCTGGTTGTCGACGGCGCCGAGTTCACGCTCGGCAGCGCCGCGGCGCGACCCGCGAACAGACGGCCAAGCGCGCGCCGGACCTTGTGCTGACTGCTCCGGCGCACGTTCTTGTGTCGACCCGACTGGGTGAGACCACCCTCGCCGAGGCGCTTTCCTCCGGCAATGCAACCGTGACCGGGAGCAAGCGGGCGCTGCGTAATTTCCAGCGCGTCTTTCGTCTGGCGGGAGTACGCTGCGAATGAGACGCCGGTCAAACCGTATTTGGGCCGCCCCGGCTGCTCATGCAGGCGGGACGCCCGCACCACAAAAAAAACGCCAACTAGGGGTGCCGCAGAATCGCGGTCGATGATTTAGGGCTTGGGATAGAAGGATTCTCTGGCGAATTCGAGATCGCCATAAATATCGAACATTTTGTCCAGATGCACGAGACGCATGACTTCCATCGCCCGGCCGAAAATGGCGGCCAGTTTCACGACTCCGCCTTTTCGCCTCAGCTTGGTTTGCAACGCGACCAGCGAGCCGATGCCCAGGCTGGAGATGTAGCCCATTCTGCGGCAGTCAATGATGATCTTGGTGTGACCCGCGTCGAGATGCTCCTGGATCTGCCGGTTAAACTCCGGGGCTGAAACCGAATCGAGATCGCCGTGCAAGATGATGGCGAGGATGTCGCCGTCGAGAATCTTGGATTCGAGAGGTTCACTATTCGTCATGGTTCACGACCTGGTCATGGTGCAGAGGTCTAGATGCATTGATTCCGAAGTTCGCCAGCGGCATTCTTTGGCGGTCATTGCAATTTTGAGCCAAGCGAACTCCCGGATTCAAGGCGCTTTACCCACGCTTACCGTCTTGCCACCGCTTCAAACCGATGAACTAAAGAAGGTGGGCCTAGACCGTCTACTTCAAATTAGTGGAACAGCCGCCACTCAACGCTGATAGCCCTGTTTCTGGGTGCCACGCCCACGGCTCTGCGTGGGCGTGCCCATAAACTAAGACGGGAACGTCAACCGGATTCGCACGCCCACGCAAAGCCGGGGCGTGGCACCCGATCCATCCACCATTTTGAAGTAGACAGCCTACTACGGGGACTTCGCGGCGAGAACACGCGCCTCGGGTTCGATCGGCGCAACGGGCCGGGCTAACAATCGTTTGGATTCGGAGAGCAGGAAGTCGGCATTCATGAACGGCTCGAAGCTCACGTCGTTCCAGCGGACGAGGCCGTTGCCGTCGATCAGGTACGTGCCGTGCAGGGCGATTTGCTCGAAGTCGTCGAAGGCGCCGTAGGTGCGGAAGACGTCCAGTTTCGGATCCGCGAGCATCATGAACGGGAAGGCTTTTCCGCCGAGAGCGAAACTGTCGACCGATTTCTTGGCTCCGGCCTGGTCGTCCGTGCTCACCGCGATCACCGTCAGGCCGGCCTCCTTGAATTCGGCGGCTTTTTTCGCGAAGGCCGCCAGTTGTTGCTGGCAGTGCAGGCAGCCGCGTCCCAGGAAAAAGACCAGGATCACCGGCTTGCCGTGGAATTCGCCGAGTTCGTGTCGGCGGCCTTCGGCGTCGATCAGTTTCCAGTCCGGAGCCGGCGACGGGCCGCCACTCGAGCGGGCCAAGCGAGGGCAGGGGACGGCGGCCGCCGAGAAGCTCTTTGATTTTTTCCGGTTGCCGCCAATCGGTGGGCAGGCCGAATTCGCGGGCGATCGGCTCCAGCCGGGCGAGTGGCGGCGAATCGAGATCGGCCGTGCCGGCCAACTCGCGCAATTTCTCAAACTCGTCCCGCGCATCCTCGAGCTTGCCGGCCTTATAGAGCACCTCGACGAGATTGGCCTGCGGCCTGACCTGCAACGGCCGCTCGGTCGCATATTGCCGGGCCGACCATTCGGCCAGGTCGAAATCGCCTGCGGCAAGCTGCTTCTGCGTGACGAAGGCAAAGTCGACGTTTGTGGAATCGGCGCCGAGGTTCACGAGCGCGATGTGACAAGAGATGAGCCAACCGCCGACCAGCACCGCGCCGACTGCGCTCAGCACGGCACGCATCATTCGCCGACGCAGAAACCAAAAAACGACGGCTTCGACGACGGCGAGGACTCCGAGATCGATCAGCAACCGGCCGCGACTGAGATAAGATCCCGCGGCGATCCTGCGATAGTCGTCCAGTTGATTGGCCTGCGACTGCAGGATGGCCAGCGGGCGACTGAAGCGTTTTTCCACCGCGCCGAGGGCGGGCGGGCACTCGTTCGCCGGGCGACCGTTGGCCTGCTCGACGGCCGTGTTTCGCAGCGAGACTTGTTCCTCGAACAGCTTGCGAACCGCGGACAGTTCTTCGTCGCCTTTCGAGACGTCGCCGCGGCTGTAATAGGCGACCCCCAGATTGGCATGGTACTTTCCCTGTTCGGCCGGCAAGCGCGTGGCCTCGATATAGCCGGATTGGCAGTCGTCGATGAGTTCATCCCAGAACTCGAACCGGCGCAGGAGCTGCATCAATCGCTCGCGACCGAAATACGCGCTCGTGCCGTGCGATTCTCGCGTCTGGTCCTGGCCTGAGTCATCGGCGACAGACGACTCTTTTTTTTCCTTGCCCTCTTTCGTGCGCTTTTTCTCGGCGTCTTCGGGCGGCTCGAGAATATTGAAGAGCGGATGCCGCGGCAGATCGATCATTTCCTTCGCCACGCGGCGCGCGTCGTGAACCCGCCCCAGGTGCATGAGCATGCGGATCAGCCACTCGTTGTCGTGGGCATAGAATTCGACTTCGTAGGGCATCACGCGGTCGTGCATGGCCCGCGCGTTGTTGGTCCGCAGGCAGGCCTCCAACTGCCAGGCGGCCAACGGATAGCGCTTGAGCGAGGCGTAAATGTGCGTCGGCATGTGCCACATGTGGCCAATCGCGGGGGCCGCCTCTCCGCATTTGCCGGCGGAGTCGAGCCCGCGGCGGAAGGCATTTGTCGAGTCGGCGATGTGGATCACCGCGTGATGGATCGGATGCTGCGGGTCGACATGAAGAATGTCGTGCGAGAGTTTCAGCGCCTCCTCCAAGTCAGCGGCCTGGGCGGCCATCGCTTCGGCAAGATGCCACCGCCGCCAGACCTCGCAGGCTTTCGCCTCGAGATCGTCGGGATATTTCGCGATCAGATCGCGATAGCCCGATTCGTTCGAGAGCGCGTCGAGATACATTTGCTCCCGCTGCGAAAGCGTGGCCCGATGTTTGAGCGCCTGGGCGGCGAACTGCGCGGCACGCGTTTGATTTCTGACGGCGGCTTGGGACATGCCCCAATAAGCGATGCCGCAATTCGGATCGAGGCGTGCGGCCTCGCGAAACGAACGCTCGGCCTCCCGATACCAGAAGCCGTGCAGTTGGCCGATGCCTTGCTCAATGAACTTTTGCACGAGCGGATTCTGGGAGGAGACCGGAAAATGGACGTGGCCCGTCCCCCCCATCAGGTACGCGCTGCGCCGCGGTCCGCGGTCGAACGCTTCGCCGAAATGCGAGTGCCCGGGGAGCAGATCCTCATCGCCGCGCGCCGCGAAAAGTGGGACCAGCACGATCAAGAGGGCAGTCGTCACCGCGGTTTTCGGCATCCCGTTCGTCTCAATCGTCGCCTTGCGGAGATCCAAATCAAACACGGGGACGAACCGGATCGGCGGACGCAAATTCCAACCGGCCCTGCATCGCGCTGATGTTGGAAATCGGCGACTGGCTCTTATTTTCCGCTGAGGTCCGTCAATGCGTGGGGTCCGGGCGTGCCCGCCGGCTTGTCCTGCGTCTGTAAATCGATCGACAGGTTCGCTTTTGCGGGCGGAAGCTCGATGACAAAACGGCTGTCTTTCGCGTTCTCATCGGGGTCGTTGTACAGATTTCTCAATTGGTCTGGTCCCACCAGGCCCTTCTTCTTGGAGTGCTTCAGCCGCACAAAGGTGACGACATACTTGCCGGCGGTCAGACCGTCCCCCTCGGCATAGGTGCCGAAAGTAAACCGTCCTTCCGCGTCGGCGATGACGTAGGGTCGAGACCTCGGCGGGGTGTCGGGTTTGGCGGCGTCATTCAAGACGACGAGAATTGGACCTCCTTTTGGGTCGGCCGGTTGGCCGTCGACCGTGACCTTTCCACCCAACGGGTAAACTTGCGTTCGGGTTTGACCGCGGGCCTTGAGCGCCGCGTCAGTCCGTTCGTCCGCGGAGGGGGAGTGGCTGCAACCGGACGCTGACAAAACTGCCAAAACTGCCGCGAAACCGATCCGCCGTGCAGTCAAAGTGTTCGCGAATACCATGTCTCGATTCCTCTGTTGGCTGCCGAAGTCGAGGGCTCCGGCAATGTCCGCTTGAATCTTAGTTAACGGGAGAAAGTTGCGCAAGCAACCGGAATCCCAGGTCGAGATTTGAGCGCGCAAAAACTGCCCCACGAGCAACCAATCGTCGCCGTGGGGCAGTCGTTTCGCTCAGATCGAATGGAAAGAACATCGGTCGGAAACGAGCGGGACCGTTAGAAGTTGTCGGTAACCGGTTCGTAACCTCGATAGCTGACCAGATTGCAGAATGTGATCAGACTGATGTTCTCACTCATCATGTGGGCAGAACCGTCCGCCATGGCGACACCGGCCGCACCGGGGTGGAAGCTGTAGGCGAAGTTTCTACTCGCTTCGTTCGTGCAATTGAAGATGCAAACGGCATTCGCGCTCGGGGCTTTGGTTGTCCCCGAGAATGACGAGCCGCCCACGTAGTTCGAGGCGTTCTTGAAGCAGCCCCAGCAACCTCCCGGGTTGCTGATGGTGAACGGATTGCCCGGATTGCAAATCTGGCGGAGGTAGCTGTAAAGTCCGCCGCAATGCCCGCTCTGCTTCACGCCGCGCACCCAGAGATCGGGTCCACCGGCAAGTTCCGCGAATAGAACCGTGGTGGGCAGACCGTCAAGCACGTCCTCGGGCCGAACGGCCGCGTTTTGCACGCAACTCGGGCAGACCATCAGCCCGTTGCGATTCTTGGTCTTGCCGCCCAAGGACGAATACGCATTGCAGATGCAGTTATGGTACGCGTTGATCCCGCGATAGTCGCTTGCCCCCGAGCAACGATTCGTGCGGAAACTGGCTCCATTGGCGGCGCAGCACTGCCAGCACTGAGTGTGCTCGCGAAACGGATTCTGGTTGCGCGGAGTCGAGGGACAAACAAAGGCTGCGATCACTGCCGCCAAGGGCCGGCTGGACGCACACGGATCATAGCACGGACTGCCTGAGCAGCCGCAACCGGAATTCTTCGACGTGTAGGTGACATTCAGCACCACCGGCGAAAACAACGGCGAATTGTTGTCGATCCGGTTGTAGACGGTGGTCCCTTCCATGTACGGAAGGACAAATTGGCCCCAGGTGTGCAGATTGAAGTCGTTATACGGGCCGGGAATTCCGCACTCGCAATAGCCGCAGGGATTGCAGCCATTCACACACGCGTAGACAACCATGTAGCTCGGCGGATACGTCTGGTTGACGTCGATGTAGTTGTGGCAGGCCAGAGCCACTTGCTTCATGTTGTTGCGGCACTGCGTTCGGCGGGCCGCTTCGCGTGCCGCTTGAACGGCCGGCAGCAGCAGCGAAATCAACACGGCGATGATGGCAATCACCACCAACAATTCGATCAGTGTAAAAGCTCGTCGCATCGTCTGCATTCTTCGTCCTTTTGAAAACTGAAACCACAAAGTTACCTTGGTGGCCCCCCTAGCGCGTACCGTCACTGGATAGTGACCCAACGGTGTACCGCTGCCCGACGGAATTTCGCCCTTAACACGATCCTAACACCGGTCAATTCATTCTCGAAGCCGAGAATTTCTGAATTTTAATAAAAATCCAAAAGTGTTTGTTTATCTGAAGCGAGCCTGAGTTTTTGGACTCGCGACTTTCCGCGGTCGCGGCCATCACCCCCAAGCCAGAGTATTTGCGAACCCACTTCAATCATTCTTGCGGAGCCGTTATTTTGAGGTGATGCGGTCGGTGCGCTCCATCCACCCGGCAGTGACGCGGTCTCTGACAAAGATCGTGGTCATTGCGACTCTTTGCTGGATGCGCGGCACGTTCGACGACGGACTGCGCCGAGGGGCGTTTCTGTTGACACATCCGCGCCGCCCGCTGATCCCCCAGCGCCGCTGGCGTACGCTCCACGGCCCAATGGTGTACTGACGTTCGCCAAGGACGTCGCGCCAATCGCCTATCGCAAATGCGCGAGCTGCCACCACACCGGGGAGATCGGCCCGTTTCCTCTCGTGAGTTTCGCAGACTTCCGAAAACGGCCGAAACAAGTGATCAACGTGATCGAGCGGCGTCTGATGCCCCCTTGGCCAGAGGTGCCCGGATATTGCCGCTTCGAGGACGATCAAAGCCTGACGACCGACGAGATGGGGATTATCGTCCAATGGGCCGCCGAAGGTTGTCGCGAAGGCAATCCGTCCGATTTACCCCCGCGGCCCGAGTTCCCCCGCGGCTGGAAACTTGGACCGCCCGATCTCGTGCTCACGATGTCGGAACCCTATTCACTCTCGGCTGACGGAAAGGACATCTACCGCAAATTCGTCCTTCCGGTTCCAATTACGGAGCGGAAGTATGTGCGGGCGTACGAATTTGATCCGGGCAACCGCAAGATCGTACATCACGCGATGATTCGCATCGATTCGACAGGTTGGTCGCGCTATCTCGACAAACAGGATCCGCTGCCTGGCTTTGAGGGAACGATGATGGGCGGGGATCGGTCACCCGACGGTGTGCTGATGGGCTGGTCGCCGGGAACGACAACGCTCCGCGCAAAGGGACCGGTCGCCTGGCCTCTCGATCCGGGCACAGACTTCGTGCTGGAATTGCACCTGCTCCCTTCCGGAAAACCGGAAAAGATCCAATCGTCACTTGCGCTCTATTTCACTTCCAACCCGCCCGATTCGCATCCGTGCCTGGTTCAATTGAAGGACGGGACCATCGACATTCCCGCGGGGCAGAAGTCGTACGTCATCGAAGACCAATATGTGCTTCCGATCGACGCCAATGCCATCGTGTGCTGGCCTCACGCGCACTTCATTTGCCGCGACATGCAATGTTACGCCGTGTTGCCCGACGGCAAACGGCAATGGCTTCTGCGGATCAAGGATTGGAATTTCAACTGGCAGAATTTCTACACATACGCCGAACCGGTGTCGCTTCCTCGAGGAACAACGCTGAGGATGCGGCTCGAATATGACAATTCGGCGGACAACCCACGGAATCCGCATACTCCGCCGCGCCGCGTGCACTTTGGCCGCACCTCAGACGACGAAATGGGGGAGGTCACGCTCGAGTTCTTGGCGCGCAACGAGATTGACGCCTCGGTTCTCCGAGAAGATTTCGGCCGCAAAGACAATCAGGACTGGATCACGATCTACCGAAACCAGCTCACGTGGCGCGAGAACGATTGGGAGTCTCATTACAATCTCGGCCTCCTTTACCGGAGTCGCGAGGACATTCCCGAGGCGCTCCATCACTATCAGGAAGCGATCCGTTTGAAACCCGATAGCACATGGGCCCGCACGAACTTGGGGACAATGTTTCTGGGAATGGGCCGACTCGACGAAGCCGCCGGTCAATATTCGAAGGTGCTGAGCATCGATCCGGCCGATAGCAAGGCGCACAATAACCTGGGGCTGGTGTTTTCGCAGCAAGGCAAGCTCGACGCCGCCGCGATCCAGTTCGAGGAAGCGCTGCGATCAAACCCACGCTTTCCCGAGGCAGAAACAAATCTTGGAGTCACTTTCGCGCAACGCGGCGATCTCGAGCGGGCAGCGGCGCGACTTCGAGCGAGCGCTCGCGCTCAATCCCGACTACGAGGAGGCCCGCGTTCATTTGTCACAGGTCCGAGCCTTCCGAACCAACCATAATTGACGAGGCGTTCGTGCAATCCGTTCCTGCAAAAAGACCACGATTGGCCTCGCTCGACCAGTTCCGCGGCTACACCGTGGCCGGAATGGTCCTCGTGAATTTCCTCGGCAGCTATGACGCCTGGATGCCGGCCGTATTGCTGCACCATCACACCTATTGCAGCTACGCCGACACGATTATGCCCCACTTCCTCTTCGCGGTGGGCTTTGCCATGCGACTGAGTTTCGGCCGGCATGTGCACGACGAGGGGCTGGTGGCCGGCTATTGGCGGATGGTGCGGCGGATTGTGGGACTGTTGCTGATTTCAATGGCGATCTACACCTCCGGGCGCACCGTCGAGAGCTGGCACGAGCTGGTTGGCCGCGGAGCTTGGGACGTCGTCTCTCCGTATTTGAAACGAGAGTGGCTGGAAACGCTGGCGCATATCGCGATCACTTCATTGTGGATTCTGCCCGTGATCCGGGCCAGCGCCGGCGTCCGGATCACTTACGCGGTCCTGTCTGGTGCCGCCCATGTCGCCTTATCGCACTGGTTCCATTACCACTGGGTCAATACGGACCCCAACGGCATCGACGGTGGACCGCTCGGCTTTCTGACCTGGTCGATTCCGGCGATTCTGGGAACGGTGACGTGCGACGTGATTCTCGATGCGCCCTCGCGCGCTCCGCTGATGCGACTAACGTGCATCGCAGCGCTGATTATGGGACTCGGTTACGCATTCTCGTGCGGTACGCGGCTGTATGATCTTTCTCCCGCCGACGTCGCCCGAGTCAAGGCGGAACGCAAAGCGCAGGAGGAAACGAAGCGCACCCTAATGTCGCAAATCGACTCACTTCGCAGTCGTATCGCGGCTCATTGGGAAGCGATCGGCCAACTCGATTCCAAAATCGCCGAGGCGCAGCGCGCGCAATTGGCAAGAGCCGTTTCGCAAATGGCAGCCGATCCCGCGAACGCCGGGCGGCCGCGCAGCGAACTGATCGACTCCGCCGAGAAGGCGCTGCCGAAGGAGGCGAGCGATTCTCCGCTCGCCAAGCTCGAGACCGAGCGCAAGAAACTGGCCCAATGTGACGCGGAAACGGTTTCGCTCGAGCAGCAGCTTGCCGAGTTGCGCAATCAGGTGCGGAGTTTTCGCGACGTCAAGTTGGCGCCGAGCCCGGTTCTTCCGCCCGCCGAAGCGTGGCAGGGTCGAACGTGGCAGACTCTGCTTGCTGAGCCACCGTTCGTGCAACCTCCCGCCGACGACCCGCGGATCGACGCGCCCCCTTACGAACTGCATCGCTACTGGAATTATTGGATGATGACGCAGCGCGGGGGATCGCTTTCGTATCTGACGTTCGGGGCGGGTTTTTCGCTGCTGGTTTACGTCTTGTTTTACGTCCTCTCCGACCTGGGCGGGATTCGCATCGGCTTGTTTCGGACCTTCGGTTCGAATGCGTTGGCCGCCTACGTGCTTGCCTCCATCATTGGCACGGCGATCCAGGCATTCATTCCGCGCGATGCGCCACCGTGGTACACGATCACCGCGTTCTGCGTCGACTTCTTCCTGCTTTGGCTCTTTGTGCGCACGCTGGAGAAGAACAACATTTTTCTGCGTGTCTAAGCGAAATTTGTCGGAACCCGTCGCAACCAACTCTCACCGCGCCGCGGCAGATCACCGAGTGTGCGAATACGGCCGGCCGCAAGCGTGGCGCTTGTTCGTCGCGTTTGTCCGTCTGACACGCGGACAGGCGTCGCCACGGCGGACAGCGAGGTGCGTCTGTTTGCTGGCGGCTCACATGGCACAATTAGCGTGATTGCGGGTCACGCCGTTTGAAGAGTTGCTTGAGCCTAGTCGCGGAGCCAGGTCACCGGTCGACTCGCCTCGGCGCGATCCAATAGATTGCACCGCAAGCCGCGATTGGACGTCCCGGGGCAGCCGTTGACCTCAGGTTGGGGATCGATGTCCTAGGACGGAAACGAGCGGACACGTCCTGCAGTTCCAAAGCACTTCTATTGTTGAGGCTCTTGGTATTCGTTCAGCCTGAAGAAAACAAAGTCGAGCTCATGTCTTCGCAGCCGAAGTCCGACAGCGGATTGAGCCGTCATCTCTTAACACGATTTGCGCCAGCAACGCCTTCGTCGATGAGATCTGTGAGCGCGTGCGGGCCGGCCGCCAGACCTTCCTTGCCCGCCACTTCCAAATTGAAGCGGTAGTCGCTTTTTCCCGGGGCTTGATGGTCAATCACGAATTCCGGGATTGTCGAATTCTTGTCGGGATCGTTGTAAAGGTTGTTCAGCTTGTCGGGACCGAGGTCGCCGATTTTCCCTTTAGCCCTCAGGACCGCAAAGGTCAGGATATATTTGCCCGGCCGGATTCCATCGTTGGGGCCGTAGGTGCTAAACGCAAAACTGCCGTCGGGGCGCACCGTCACGTTTCTCTTCTGCGCCGAGGGAATTTCCATTTTACCTGGTTCGTTGAGCATCACGATGAGATTGTCACGCTTCTCAAGTTGCGGCGGTTGACCGTCTACCGTCACTTGCCCCGCCAAGGGGTAAACCCCTTCCTTGGCCAACTTCGCGTTTGCGAGGGAATAATCGAGCGCGCTACTGGCGGACTGACCGGAACATCCCGACGAGGCGACAATCGCAGTCAGGACGAGCAGTCCAAGCGCGTGAGATTTCCAAGGTGAGCGATTCGACATGGGGATTGATCCCTCGAGAGTTTAAGGTCCAACGGCACGATAGTTGGCGTGCCTATGTTGAAGTGGGGCGTCGTATGCCTCGTCGCCTGATCGAAATCGGCTTGAGGGCGGCAATCAAACAAACTGCCCCCCGAGGCTGGCTCGCCTCGGGGGGCAATTCACTATTTTAGCATCGCTTAACCACGGCAGTTGAGTAACGGGGCTTCTATACAATCCGCGGCCAACGACGCGGCTGGACGTACTACTGCCTCAGAACTGGCTATCCAGTACTGGCTCGTGTCCGCCGAAGCTGATCATCTTCACAAACACTGTGACGGAGATGTTCTCGCTCAGCATGTGAGCCGAGCCGTCGGCCATGACGACGCCACCGCTTCCCGGGTGGAAGCTATAGACAGCGTTGACATTGTTCTCGTTCGTGCAATTGAAGAAACAGGTCGGTGCGCCGCCGGCCGGGTAAACTTTGCCGGTGAAATCGCTTCCGAGGATCCAGTGGGCTCCCTCGTTCCAGCAGGCCCAGCAGCCGCCCGGGTTGGTAATTGTCCAGCCCTCACTGGACTTCCGGGAATGTAACACGGGACTCGGAGCCGCGGCGGACATCGCCGTCTTGACGCCCTTGATCCAGAGGTCGGGCTTACCTGCCATTTCTTCAAACAGGAGAGTGGTCGACGTGCCATCGGTGATGCGCTCAACGGGAATGCCGACATTCCCGCCCGAGCTGCACATTACATTGCTCGGGCAGATCATGACGCCGCAGCGGGGGTAAACTGTGTTAGCATCAGTCCCGCCCAGGGCCTTGAACCAGCAAAGAATAGAGCCATGGTAGCCTTGGATCGTGCCATAATCCGAGGCTCCCGCAACGCGGCAGATTACCCAGGGAGGACCGCAGTGGCAAGCACCGGAAGTCTTGCCGCCGCAGCATGAGAAGAGTTCATAGGTGTGCTCTGTGAACGGATTGGAAATTCGCGGTGTCGACGGGCAAACATACGCGGCGATGACCTGCGCGATGGGCCGTTTCTGCGCCAAGGGTCGGCGGTCGGGCAACCGGAGTTCAAGGAGGTATAGTTGAACGTCTGACAGCCGGCGGAGCCCGCCCACGGTGAAAAGTTGGCGGAATTAAAGTCGATGCGATTGTAGACAGTCCCTCCTTCGATGTAGGGGAGCAGGTACTCGAAGGCGTTGTGATAGTTCAAGTCAAAATGGTCACTCGGAATGCCGCAGCACCAACAGCAGGCGTGATTTTTGTAAGTGAAAATCCAGGCCGGTGTGAACGACTGGTTGACATCGTGGTAGTTGTGTTCGGCAAGCGCCATTTGCTTCAAGTTATTACGGCACTGGGTCCGCCGGGCCGCTTCCCGCGCCGCCTGCACTGCCGGCAGCAAGAGCGAGATCAGCACAGCGATGATGGCGATCACCACCAAGAGCTCGATTAATGTAAACCCCCTACGACTCCTCGTCATCTGCTCGTCCTTTCAAACGGAATAATGAATAGTTACCGTCACTACGCCGCAACCCGCCGCGCACACTTTCCCACTCGTCTCGGTCGTTCGACTCTCGAGACTGAAGGAACAAATGAAAAAATCAACTCGGCGATTGGCGCGTCGATCTACGACATCTGCTAAACGCAATTGATAGATTTTGGCCTTCGCTCCAAAATCTTTCGTTGCTACTGCTCGCACCGGATTCAACGAGAGCTCACGCTCGAGTCGCGCGAACGCCTTGACACCGTTTCCAGCGGTCGGGAACTATGCAGACGGCATCAAGTGAACAGTCTGTAATATTCCAGAATTCGTTTCAAACAAATTTTTCGTTATTCGTGAGAAAAATTGAAAATCAGGGAAATACGCCGGCCAATCTCACAGCAAGCCCGTTTGGAATGTGACAACCAGCGCTGGTCCACACGGGCAAAATGCCGTTTTGCGAGGCCCTTTCGCAAGAGCCTGACCGCCTAGCATGACCACAGTCTGCACAGTCGAATGCAGTTAATCAAATAGATTCATCGGAAAATAGTAGAAAATCGAATTTTTGCGCAAAGTCTGAAGTGGCGGGTGTGAGGTTTCTCACAAATCAAATGATCGCCACAGGTTCGCCCCTGAGAGCTGATCGCCGCTTTGATCGGCTTGAAGCGATGCGAACGTGAGCCGTCCACATGACAAGCCTGTCATCGACGAATCGGAAGTCTCAACGATTAGACAATTCCCGGGCGGGCCAGGAGCATTTGACCAAGCGAGCCCTTAGCGAAACGACGCTGCGACGCTCGCTTGCGAGCTGGCTTCCCACCGCGACGACGCGTCGTTCGGAGCCCGTTGTTCGCCTTCCGCAGCTTTGCTAAGATCGCCTCTGTCCGAAGACGCGAATCAAGTTCGTTGAGTCGGTGCAGGTTATGACGTCGCCGAGCACGAAATTGAACTTCCGTCGGGAACCACACGCAGGGGAGGCTCCGAGGTGTCCGACCATTCTCCGGTCCAAACGTCGAAATGGCGAAATTCCGCCGCGCTCGACGTCCGTCTGCTGGGGATGGTCGACTTCGAGTCGGCCCTGTTTCTGCAGGAGCGGCTGGTCTACGAGATCAGCGGTCGGGACGATGTGTTCGCCGGTCTGCTGTTCTGCGAGCATCCGCCACTCATCACCGTCGGGCGAGCCGGCAGCCGGTCCCACATCCTCGTCGAACCGAGGGAATTAACCGCCTCTCGGATCGACGTGCGTTGGCTGAATCGCGGCGGCGGCTGCGTCGTGCACGCGCCGGGACAGTTGGCCATTTATCCGGTAGTGCCACTGGATCGGCTGGGGCTGGGTTTGACAGAGTATCGCTTGCATCTTGTGGGCAGCGTGCTGGACCTTTGTCGTGAGCTGAGGGTGCCCGCGTGGCCCACCGCCGGGCCGGCCGGCGTCGCCGGAAGGGGCGGACAGTTCGCCTTTGTCGGCACGGCGGTCAAACGCTGGGTTGCCTATCAGGGACTGTTCTTGAACGTGCATCCGATGCTCCGCTTGCAGCGCCTTGTCGCTCCCGGTCCCAATGGACAAAAAACAACCTCGCTGGAAGCGGTGCGCGGTCGGCGGATCTCGATGGCCACCGTCCGCGAAAGCCTGATTCGCCATCTGTCGGCCCGCCTCGGCTATTCCGAATACCAGCTCTTTACTGGGCACCCGCTGCTCAGGCGCACGCTCAGGGCGACGAATGTCTACGCTTGAGATTCTTTCGGAAGTTCCGCCTCGCCGCCGCTTGCCGCCGTGGCTCAAACGGCCGTTGCCGGCCCCGGGCATGTTCTTCACAAGCCGGGTGATCGAGGACCTTCGCCTCGAAACCGTCTGCGAGAGCGCGAAGTGTCCCAACCGCACCGAATGCTGGTCGCAACGAACCGCGACCTTCATGATTTTGGGCAACGTTTGCACGCGCCCCTGCGGTTTTTGCTCGGTGCCCAAAGGAAAAACCGAAGCGCTGCAGGCCGACGAGCCGGAGCGTGTCGCCGAGGCTGCCGCCCGATTGGGCCTCAAGCATGTGGTAATCACCTCGGTCACGCGCGACGATCTTGCCGACGGCGGAGCCCAACATTTCTATGAGTGCGTTTTGGCCGTTCGGGCGCGGACGGGGGCCGCGGTCGAAGTCCTCACGCCCGATTTTCTGGGCAACACGCAGGCGATCGACCGGGTGATCGAGGCGGCTCCCGACGTCTTCAATCACAACATGGAAACGGTCCCGAGGCTGTACCACCGGGTGCGGCGAAACGCGGTCTACGAGCGCAGTCTCGACCTTTTCGCGCGCGTCAAGGATCGGGCTCCGCACATCCCCACGAAGAGCGGATTGATGCTCGGCCTTGGCGAGACGACCGACGAAATCCTGGCGGTTTGCGCCGACCTTCGCGCCGTTGGCTGCGAGATCCTGACGGTCGGCCAATACCTGCAACCGTCACCCAACCACTTGCCGGTCGAACGTTATGTGCCGCCCGAAGAATTCGACGCCTTGGGCACGCTCGTTCGCGGGCTCGGCTTCAAATTGGTTGCCAGCGGCCCGTTTGTCCGCTCGAGCTATCACGCGGGCGAAATGGCGTCCGCCGCGCACGGTTGAGGGATGCCGCCGCTGTCCCTTACTTACTGCGTTGCGGCGTGCGTCGATCAACAAGTTCACCGCCACCCGAGCATCCGCCATGCAGACCGCCGTCCGTCTTCCTGAACTCGGCGCCGGCGATGACGAAATTCGCGTCAGTTGCTGGCTCGTCGACTTGGGCGACGATGTCGGGGCAGGGGACCGTATCGTGGAACTTCTGATCGACGGCATCACGTTCGACCTGGCCGCCGAACAAACGGGGGTTTTGACGCGCATCGAGAAGTCGCTTGATGCGATTGTTCGCCCGGGGGACATTCTGGGTTGGATCGAGACCGACGAAAGAACATCATGATTTGGGATAGGCTCCTCGGCCAGGCGGATGCGGTCGACACGCTGCGGCGCAGCGCGGCGGCGGGGCGGATGGCCCACGCACTCCTGTTCGTCGGTCCCGCCGGCGTCGGCAAGCGGACGGCCGCGCAGTTGCTGGCGGGCTCACTTTTGTGTCAGCGCGTGCCGGAAAACGCACTCGACGCCTGCTGCGAGTGCGCGTCGTGCCGCATGATGCAGGCGGGCACTCATCCCGACTTTCTCGCCGTCGGTTGTCCGGAAGGCAAAAGCGAGTTGCCGATCGAGCTCCTCGTCGGCAGCCGCGAGAACCGCGGCAATGAAGGCTTGTGTCACGATTTGTCGTTGCGACCGATGGTCGGACGCCGACGCGTGGCGGTGATCGACGATGCCGACCGCATGAGCAACGAGAGTTCGAACGCACTCTTGAAGACCCTCGAAGAGCCGCCGTCCTATGCGGTGATCGTGTTGATCGCCGCGGACGCGTCAAGAATCCTGCCCACGATCCGGTCGCGGTGCCAGTCGGTGCGCTTTCGTCCCCTCGACTCCGCGGATGTCGCTCGGCTGATCAAGAATCTGGAATGGTCCGAGGATCCCCGAGAAGCACAAGACGCGGCCCAACTGTCCCAAGGCAGCCTCTCCGCGGCGCAGCAACTCTTGAATCCCCAACTCCGGGAGCTGCGCAACACCTTGCTGAACGCTTTCGACCAGCCGGCTTTTCAATCTTTTACCACGTCTCAAGCCGTTCTGGCCGCGCTCGACGCAATGGGAGGGGACAGCCAGCAACAGCGGACCAACGCGCAAGTCGTCGTGCGATTTGTGATCGACTTTTTTCGCGCGACCTTGCGCGAATGGTGCTCGCATCCGTCAGAAGCGGTCGACGCCGTCTCCCCCCGCTTCCCGCATCACGATTCCGAGGCCCCGGAAACAATCGGAGCGGCCATCGATCGCTGCGTCTTGGCCGAGGAGCAATTGGCCGCCAACGTGGCCATACCCCTCTGCCTGGAAGCCCTCTTCAGCGACTTGGCGACGCTTATCGACGCAGCGAACGCCGCAGGGTCGGCCAGAAGCCGAGGATAATGCCCACGGCGAATCCGGCCGTGTGCACCGCGTTGGCCACATGCGGGATCGCGCCGAACAAGCACAAGAGATACCAGCCAACCATCCAAATCACAGTATTGGGAGTGACGTAAAATCCGCTGGACGGCTCGTATCGGCTCTTCATCCAAATGTAGCCGAAAAGACCGTACACAACGCCCGACATCCCGCCGAAGCTTGGACTCGCCGTCCAAAGATACTGGGCAATATTCGATGGGATGGCAATCACCAGGACAAGAATTGCGAAACGCCATGAGCCGCAGTAGGCCTCCACAATCGCCCCCAGCTGCAACAGCATCAGCATATTGAAAAGGATGTGCCAGATGCCCAAATGGATGAAGATCGGCGTGATCACCCGCCATGGCTGTTGGCGCCACGCCTGCGCAAGTTGGATCCGCTCCTGGTCGCCGCGCACGGTGATGTAGTAGTAATCGATCTGGAAATGCATCACGACGGAGTCGTCGGCCCCCAACTTGGAAAAAATCCCGACGGCGATCGAGGCCGCCATCAGCAGGATCGTCACCGGGCAGCGCCGGCCGATTGCCCCGCGCCAACGCGTGCGGACGTCGATCACATTCTTCCGCGCGTCTTGAGCGCGCTTCCGCTCCTCGGCCCGCAATTGTTCGGCCAGGTGGCCGGCCTGCTGATAGATTGCTGCGTCGGGGGCAGCGTTGAATTGAACAAACTGGCGGCGAGCCGCCTCGAGATGGTCCTCGTTGCGAACCCAGATCCGGCAGCCATCGTGGTCGGGCTCGAGCGAAACGGGAATCCCCTGCGTGAGCAGATAGTCCGCGAAACGCTGAGCCGCCCGTTCGTCAGCGACCAATCCAAGTTGCCGCATCGAATCCAATTCCTTACGCAGCGATCATTTGTTCGCGGCCTTGGTCACCGGCGCATTCCTCGCGGGCGCATTGTTCACGGGCGCATTGAACTTGCTCGTCTCCAAGAACGCCAGGAGATCGGCCACTTCTTGAGGCGAAAGCGGGTCGAGCAGCCCCGTCGGCATCACGGAGATCTTCGAGGCCGTCTGCTCTTCGATCCGGCTCTTCGGAATTTCGAGCCGGGTCGTGTCGGACAAGAGTAATACCAGCTTGTCGTTGTTCGAGACGCCGGGAATCGGCATGCCGACGTAAACTTGCCCCTCCTTGGTCTCGACCTGCACCATGCGATATTGGTCGGAGATAACCTGCGAGGGATACACGATCGATTCGACGATCTCCTTCCGCTGAAAACGCCGGCGAACCGAGGTCAAATCGGGTCCGACGCCTTCTCCCTCCGTCTGAAACTTGTGACATTTGACGCACCTGGCCTTGGTGAACATGAGTCGGCCGCGATCAGCACTTCCTTTGCCATCGTGTTCGGCCAGATCGGCAATCTGTTGGAACGTGTATTTCGACTTCGCGAGATCGGCCTTCGCCAATTCAGGCGGCGGGGCCGTGGGAAACTTGTCGCGATACCATTTCTGATAAAAGGCGATCGCCTTGGCGGCGTCCTTGCCCGATTTATCGTCGACGCCCGTCCAATTGTGCAAGACACCGGTTGCCGCCATGCCGCCGTTCTCGCCGAGCTTGAGCGCCGCTTGAATCACGATGCGGTACGCCTCGGCATTGTCCGGCTTGCGGTCGAGATCGGCGAGCGCGCCCAGACACAACTGCTGCGTCGTCTCGTCGGCGATTTTCAGGGTTTGCACGAGCACGGGCCAATCGTCGGCGACAGGACTGGCCGCGATGGCGCGCGCGATTGACTCGCGACGATCGGGATACTGTTCGTACAAATGCCGCAGACTCGCGCGCGCCGCCGGGGCACTGCTTTTACCCAGCGAACCGATCGCGGCAGTGATCAGATCTTCCTCTCCCGGATCCGCCTTGTGGCCGGCGTCTTCAAGCAGCTCGGCGATGATTCGCTCAAAGTCGGCAATTTGCTCGGGCTTGCTCACGCGGACGATGAGTGCCGCGCCGGCGGGGTGCCGCCGCCACTGACGCACGAAATAACCGCGATCCTCCGGCGTGAACTTCTCGCTCGTCGCGCTCACGACGTTGCGGACGTAGCCTGTCAAACTGTTGCCCCCCTCCCAAACGGGAGTCCCCTCGAACCAATCCATGAGCCGCCGCTTGAGATCGAAATTCCACCCGGCATTGAGATAACGCAATGTCAGCGCGTAATGCAGTTGCTCGCCGTGAGTCTTCGCGTGCTCGACCAGTGGCATGATCTTGGCCGCGGCACCGTCGAGATTGAGCACAACGAGAATGCGGGCCGTCTCGGCATCGAGGTCGGTCGTCCGCGTCGGAAACTGCGCAAGAGCGTCTGACCAATGCGGGTCGAGTCCGTATTACGGACTCCCTGCAACAGGGCGAGTTGGGTCAAACGCAGGGCCGTCAGTCGAATTTCAGGCGAAATGGGTCCTCGTCCGCCCGTCAGCAGCTTGCTCGTGTGTTCAAGGATCGTCTTTGCCGATCCTTTGCGATCGTGGCGATAGCCGGCCAGCAGGGCCTCAGTGACGACATGCAGATGACGCGAAGCGAGCGCACCGAGATACCACTTATCTTGCGGAACCCGCTCGAGCGCCACGCGGGCGGCGAAACGCAGCCAGCGATCCTCACTCGCCAAAAGCGTCAACAGCGGCTCGACCGGCGGCTCGATCCCGCTTCGCACGAACGCCTCGCAAGCACGACGCTCGACGGTCAGATCGCGATCGCCCAATCGTCGCACAAGAGCCGCCTGGACCTGAGGCCCAGTTTGGAATCCCAACAGGTGCGTGGCAAACGCCCGCACCGTCGCATCCTTCGAATTGGAGACGCTGATCAATAATTTGGGGTCTGGTTTCGGACCGAGCTGGCACAGGAGCGTCAAAGCACGCAGTTGAGCATGCGGATTCTCGGGCGGATTCTCGGACTTTGCGGCGGTCGTCAACTCGGTCTGCCACTTAGAGCCCACCGCCGCCTTCACGCTGCCGGCGATCTCACGGGCCCAGGCGGATTCGATCTGCGGAAGCTTCAACAATTCGGCGACCGTCGCGGCCTTCGCCACGTGCGGAAGAACGCCCTTATGTTTCAACCGGTAGACGCCCCCTTCGGTCGCGCGGCCTCCGGTCGTAAACAGGATCGAGCCGTCGCGATCGACTTCCACGTCGGTGATGTTGAGCGGATTTCCCGACAAAATCGTCTCGAAATTGCCGGTGTAGGTGGCACCCGATTTCGTCAAATGGAAGGCCAGTAACCGGCCGAGTGACCAATCGCAACAGATGAACGCGCCACGGAATCGTTGTGGAAATTGGGTGTGGTCGTAGAAGATGACACCCGTCGGCGAGCCGCGCCCGACGTCGACCGTTCCCGGCAGCGAATCGAAATCGTAAGCAGGCCATTTCGCCGCGCCGCTGCGCCAACCGAATTCCGCCCCGGGCGTGCAGTGGTTCACCCGCACGGGACGATACCAATAGGCTCCCACGTCCCATTCCATGTCGCTGTCGAAGGTGAAGAGGTCGCCCGCTTCGTTGAAGGCGAAGTCGTACTCGTTGCGGAATCCATTCGTTTCGAGCCACCAATGTTTGCCATCGGGCGTGAACCGCCAAATCGTTCCGCCCGGCGCCTTGATGCCGACCGCATGCCCGCCGGCATCTTCAAACTTGGGAACGAGCAAGTAATCCTCGTCGAAATCGCGACAGGCGGACGTCGGCTCGGCCTTTTGCGTGACGTGAGCGTGATTTCCCAGATTGTGGTACAGCCAGCCGTCGGGCCCATAGACGACGTCATGCGGACCGTGATCGCCCATTCCCCCCTGATGGCGAACGAGGAATTGCACCTCGTCGGCCTTGTCGTCGTGGTCCTTGTCCGGCAAACGATAGACGCCGACGCCTTTCGGTCCGCTGCCGACGGCGTACAAGTCGTCCCCGACGGTGCACAAACCCTGGCAATTCTTCACTTGCGTGGTGTATTCGACGACCCGGTCGTAAACGCCGTCGCCGTTGTCATCGATCAAGACCTCGATCGGCCCCCGCTCGCGGGACACGATCAGCCGGCCTCGATTGCCCCACGTCATCGCCACGAGCGATCCGACCATCTTGGGCTCGGCGACTCGCGTCAGCTCAAATTCGTCGGGGACTACAAAGCGGTCGAGATACGTTTCTTTCAGCACGACCGATTTCCACGGCGAATCTTCATGGCGGCCGATCACTTTGACGGCCTTCCACGCCGACGTGTCATAATTTGGCGCCAGCCAATTGGTTCCGCGCGGGGGAGTCACCGTCGCCACCCAGTCCGATCCCGTGTCGAAGGCAATCGCGTGTCCGCCCTGGCCGCGGATTTCACCGTCGACGTAAAGTCCAGCCTTGCCACGCAAGTTTTCCGCCTCAATGGCGAAGACGTTCGGGCCACGATCGACAACGCCGTTCAGATTGAACCGGTAGGGCTTCTCCGCCGTGCCGCTGCCGATCTTGCGGCCGTTGACCCACAGCGTGAATCGGTCGTCGCAGAGAACCAAAACGGCGCCCGTCGAGGGTTCGGAGGCACGGATTTCGCGGCGGAACCACACCTTGCCGGCGGGCGCTCTGCGCCGGGTTGCCCGCGCCGTACCAAATCCAGCGGGCCTCGTGTTTCTTTTCAGCGGCAAAGCCGAAAGATGACTTTAACACGACAATCACGAAAGCGCATACGGAGAGAATTCGCATCAAACGCTCCACGAGATGGGTCCGCCGGATAAGTCGCAACGGGCGGAAAAAAGGGCGGGATTCAATCGGGGATTTTGCAGGAGGGATGGAAACGCTGGCCGGCAAACTCACAGCTCCAAGCACCGGCTCGGAACCGCAAAACGCCGCGATGCCAAGCGCTACACCCATTCTAATGGTGGGACGCAAAGCCTGCAAAGAAGGCCGAAGCGTTACTCGCCCAAAGCATCAAACCGCGTCAGGGCGGCGAGGGCGCTGGAAACCGGCCCGATGCGCGTGCATTCAGCGCCGAAACGTGTCGTATAACACGTAGACCACACACGCCAGCACCATAGCGCTGGTGGGAATCGGCACGTAGCCGAGGTATTGCAGCGTGAAAACCGCCGTTAACGCGAAGTAGCCCATCTCCGCTTCGTCCCGTTCTCATCGCGCCTGTTGAGCCGGCCGATGCGCCACAGATCGTCGATTCCCGCACAGTGTCCAATCTCAGACCGGTTCGCAGTCAAAGACTAGCTCAAGTCTGACCCGCCGTGGCCGATTGACATCGATTTTTTACAAAGCAGCAAGGAAAAACGCGTTGCTTTTTCGCAACATCGGGGCAAACTCGAGACGGTTTCAATTTTCGACGCGGCTCTCCGGACGATGCCTGGAAATGGCCGCGTCAGCCGCCCCCACGATCGATCCGGCCAACGCAATGCGGATATCGCACGTAGCCAGTGCCGCCGCAAAAGGCGCACCGGCGCTGGACGGGGATGATATCGACCGATCTGAACGGCCCAAATGGGGTCTGCGTCATGGTCGCCTGCGCGGCATCACCCATGACGGCGCCCCGATTGCAGTGCGGACAGCGGAGCTTGCCGCGACCGTTGCACGCGCTGCAAAAGTGGTCGTGGTAGATATCGTCGCCCGCACTTTGCCGTCCTGCTCCAATTCGAATTGACAGTCTTTGGTGATTTTTGACGGGAAGGTACATCCAGCCCGCACCGGCGATCGCGGGAATGCCTTGTTGCTGCGACATGATTTTCGAGTAGGCAGCCGTCGCATCGACGCCGGCCGACGGATGAAGTCGACCGCGACGGGCCTCGCTGACAAGCCGGCCGAGATTCTGCGTGACTTCCTCGGGAACGGGCGAAACTTCGGCCGCTCACCGACGACTTGTTTCAAGGATCTTTTTGGAAAGCTTTTCAGAGCCGATCAACCAGCGCACGACGACGATCGCATCAGACGGCTTTCGGCTTTATGAACAATCCCAGGACCGCTCCCGTCAGGAACCAAAACGAGACATCATAGGCCGCCTGGTAGAGCTTCCATTGCCAATCGATGTGCCACCAGGCAATGTCGCCTGCGTCGATCAAGATCGCGGCGGCCAATCCGATCAGCGTGACGAATGTGACGCGCTCGACATAGGTCGGCAACGACGGCGCCACTTTCCGCAGCGCAAGGGCAATCAGCACGATCACCGCCAGGTTGACGACAAATCCCATGACGAATGTCATCGGATCCATCCCAGGCATGCCGTTCACGGCCAGCATGTGCACCATGGCGACGGGTCCCTGCTTGCTCAACTCCTCTCGTTTCGTTTCGTCCTGCGAAAACCCGGGCACAAGGTAGGTGCCGTTCTGAGAGAACTGCTCGCGAAGCGCCTTGCCCGCGGCGGCGTCGTCACGGCATTGCTTCCAGATTTGCGTCTTGTAGGGACCCAACCCCCAACACAAGAAGCCCCAAACGTACAAGACCACGCAGGCCACGATCACGCCGATTGCCGTGCGCATACTCGATCGCTTTCGTTGTTATTCGTCCTGGACATTCAACGGCAAGGATCGAATCATCATCGATCGCGATCCGCCGATGCGACAAATAGTCTGCCAGCAAAACACTGGTCAATGCAATGGCCTGGCTGCTCAAGACCGCCCGGGATCGAAGGCGCCAATGCTCGCCGGATCCTCGATCCGAAACCGGCACAATTCAGCGCGTGCCATGTTTTTAACATTTTCCCCAACGAACAAGAGTGGTCGAACGTAAGTCATTCGGGTTTGCCTCGATATCGCGTGCGACCAGCCGCCGCGGGCCACGCGGGAAGGGAATAACCGGTGCGCGCGTCGTATACGGATTGCGGGTTTCTCCGCGGGATGCCAAAAAGTCTTCAAGCCGGCCGCGATTGTCGGAATTTTTCCCGGCCGGATTCTGTCAAAGATTGCGTCGTCGTTTCTTTAACCGCGCGGTTTCGTTCGTCGTTCCGGCTTGCCTCACGCGTGATTTGGCCCGATCGAGCGACGGTGCGCGCAACTCGAGGAGCAGAACATGCAACGTTCATGGACATCGATCCTGGCCTGTGTGGGCGCGGTCTTGGTCGTGCAGGGATGCAGCGCGGAAGCAAATCGCTCCGAGCGCGCACCCGCCTCGAAAATTGCCTGGCAAACCACGCCCGTTGCCGAGGCGCAGCAGGACAAAGTTGCCATGAGTAAGGAACTCCGCGAGCCATTGCCCTCGCTTGAGCCGGCCGCGCAGAGCGTGACGCCCCTCCAATCGTTGGCGACTCCGAGCGCCGGCGAGCGCTTCA
The DNA here is from genome assembly GCA_963752185.1 of uncultured Planctomycetaceae bacterium. Lineage (GTDB taxonomy): Bacteria > Planctomycetota > Planctomycetia > Planctomycetales > Planctomycetaceae > DASPSM01. The sequence goes on from CAVVXK010000002.1 coordinate 2,164,083, forward strand.
ATAGCGAAAGTTACGACGCGATCGCCGAAAACTCGTTCCTTTCGGCTCGGGAAAACCCACTCTCGACGTTCTCGATCGACGTCGACACAGCCTCTTATGCCATCGTGAGGCGGTTTTTGCGCGAGGGACAGCTTCCGCCGCCGGGGGCCGTGCGAATTGAAGAACTCGTCAATTACTTCCCCTACGAGTATTCGCCTCCGAGCGGCGACGTTCCCTTTTCGGTGAATATCGAGCTGGCCTCCTGTCCCTGGAACCCGCAGCATCGCCTGGCACGCATCGGCCTTCTGGGCCGACAGGTTCACGTCAAGGAGCGACCGGCGAGCAATCTTGTCTTTCTGCTCGACGTTTCCGGCTCGATGAGCGATTTGAACAAATTGCCGCTGGTCAAGTCGTCGATGAAAATGCTCGTCGATCGCCTGGGCAAAGATGACCGCGTCGCGATCGTCGTCTACGCGGGCGCTTCCGGAGTGGCGCTCCCCTCGACAAATGCCCTCAATCGCGCCGCCATTCTGGACGCCATCGACGGTTTGTCGGCCAACGGTTCGACGAACGCCGGGGAGGGGATCCAAATGGCGTACAAAGTCGCGGCCGACAACTTCATCAAGCGGGGCGTCAATCGCATCATTCTGTGCACGGACGGCGACTTCAACGTCGGCATCACCGATCAGAGCCAATTGGTCAACTTGATCGCAGAGAAAGCCCGGGGCGGGGTCGCGCTAACCGTTCTCGGCTTCGGCATGGGCAACTACAAGGACTCGACGATCGAAAAACTGGCCGACAAAGGCAACGGCAATTACGCCTATATCGACACGGCCAATGAGGCGCGCAAAGTCCTGGTCGACCAACTCAGCGGCACGCTGGTTACGATCGCCAAGGACGTGAAGATTCAGGTCGACTTCAATCCGGCCCGCGCCGCAGGATACCGGCTGATCGGCTACGAGAATCGACTCATTCGGCCCGAGGACTTCAAGGACGACACCAAGGACGCCGGCGAAATCGGCGCCGGCCACACGGTGACGGCCTTCTACGAAATCGTCCCCGTGGGCCGGCAGATTCCCGGTTCGGCCGTCGACCCCTCGAAATATCAGGGCGTCGCTGCGTTCACCGATGCCGCCGCCAGCCAAGAGTTGTTCACGGTTCGCCTGCGATACAAGGCGCCCGACGGACAAACGAGCAAGCCGTTCGATGTTCCCGCCATCGACGAGCGCAAGCCCTTTCACTCAGCCAGCGGCGATTATCAGTTCGCCGCGAGCGTGGCTCAATTCGGTCTCCTGTTGCGCGACTCGAAATATCACGGCGATGCCAGCTTCGACGGCGTGTTGGAAATGGCCTCGGCCCACCTCGGCGCCGATCGCTTCGGCTATCGCCAGGAGTTCCTCGAACTCGTCAAAACCGCTCGGAGCCTCAAGACGCCGCAAGTAGGAAGACCTGACAAACAGCTTGGACTCGCATCCCCCGTGGCTCCCTCGCTTCAGATTCACATTAACCCGCCGAGTCGCCCGCAAACCGCGCAGCAACCTTTCGAGCCAATGATCGCCAACAGCCTCCAGACCGAGGCGAGTCTGTTCGACCTCACGGGTGACCGCGCGCTGCGATTGATTCTGGTGTGCGTTGCCCTCGTGCTCTTGCTCGTCATCGAGCGGTCGCGGGATCGACGCGTTGTCGAGCGGAATTGCGGCGAGTAGCTACGTCTCAACCGGCTGTCGACTCGAGCATTTTCTTGAGGTTGGCCGCCGCGTCGCGCGTCTGCTTGCCAAGCCCGAACCGAATCAAGGGTGAAAACAATTTCGCAGGAAAGCGCTTGGGCGTGATCTCGATGATATGCACGGTCGTTGCCCCGCCAGGCGCGGTGCCGACGCGCAGATCGACCGAAACGTCGAACTGTTGGTCGAAATACTTGCAATGCAGCCGTTCGCCCGGCGTCCGTGTGACAATTTCACCATCCATCGCGCTTTCCCGGCCGCCTTGCTTGTAGACGTATCGCAGTTTATCGCCCGCCGCATTCGGCCCCGTCCCGACCTTTGTGAGACTGACGCAAGGAGGCAGCCACTTCGACGTCAAAGACAGGTCATCGATCGCGGCAAATGCGCGCTCCGGCGTCGTGCGAACCGTTTCCGAATGTTCGTACCGAATTGGCATCGATCACCAGAGGCTCAAGTGAAACGGGCGACGCCCAAGAGAATGGGAGTGGGCGATGCAGGCCCCGAACACAGGCCGCCATTGTGGGGAAAGACGGGCATTTTCGCAAAGGCAGCGCGCCAGACGACGCGCTTTTGGCCGAATTGTCCGGCCTCTCGGAAGCGGACCTGGTCGCCCTGTTCAATCGCGTGAGACTGGCGGCCAGCGGAGAACGGTAGGTCGATCGGGACCGCTTGGCCATTCAGGGGGACGGCGCGCTGGCCGCTTCGTTTTCGGCTCGCCGAGCAGCACGAACGAGCCTTAATTCATCCCGCCCCAAAAGGCCGTGGCGGGCGAGATAGTCTTCCTCTTGCTCTTGGAAGTAGCCTTTCGACCCCCACATTTGCGTATGCAGGAACCCAAAACGCGATGAATCGCCACGCCCCTGCTCACGGCGCAACTGTTCTTCGGTACAAAAGCCCTCGAGCCGTTCACGGTAGAGAGGCCTTTCCCGTCCGTGATCGAACAACCACCAGGCGAACGGGCGACGGCCGGGATGTTTTTCAATGAATGCGGGAAGCACGTCATCGCGGACCGCGTCCCATGCGTCGCGCATTTCTTCGATGGTCTCAAATGATGCGCGGAAATCCGTAGGTCTGCCGCTCTTGAGATCCCGCATGCGGTTTTTGTCGGCCAGTATCGTCTCCCGGTCTGTGAAATCGTCCCGTCTGCGTAGTCCGCGTCTCATTATCGGCGCCTTGTTCCGGTCGACGACTGCCGAGGTGGCCGATGGTCGTCTGGGTCGCAAAGATCAAAGCCGATTTCCCGGATGATCCGTGCGAAGCTGATGCGGGAATCTCGTGAAATGGCCACTTCGGGGCGGGCCCGGGGTTGCCCGTGGGACGTTTCGAAGGTGAAGCCTTTGGTCCGCAGGATTTCTTGGGCCTTTTCGTAGTCATCCCATGCACTGCAGGCCATCGTCAGCAATTTGACGTGGTGCGGCTCGAGATCGAACGTCTGTGTAACGAGTCGGAACCAGTCGGCGGTTTTGCGCCGCAAAAAGCTCGGCGCCGTCGGCAGTCCGCGATTTCTTGAGGCCTTGCCGGGGGGGCGATTTGGTCGCTGAGACATGGTGATTGGAATTTAACGTCGAATCGGTCGGGCAAAAATACGTCTTTCGGGCTTGGGTGGAAATTGAGGTTTGAACCGGCGTGGCCAAAAACTCTCTTTCGCTGCAACGCGGTTATGGCACCTATCCGGCTGGAGATGGAAACCCCCCACCCCCTGGGGTGCGTTGCTCTTGGTCGGAATCATCGATCGACGTTAGAACGGCCCCGTGATGCAAGGCGACTCGCACAACTCCGATCTATCCGAGGCCCTCGTGCGGTCGTTGCTGCAACTCAAGACCAGGCTACACACGCAAGACGAAATTGCAGAGGCGTTTGGTTGCGGTCGGAACTTCGTGCCGATGCTCCTTGAGCATGTTCCCGGCGTGGAATGGGTTGGTACCGGGAAACGGGGCAGACGGGTTCGTCTGCCGCTCAGCCAAATGCCGATCGACTATCTGCGAGAGGTCTGGCCGGAATTGGTCGCGGTCGCACTCCTTTGCACTCCCTCGCACGAATCCCGATCTGACCCGAGTTTCGATCTATCGGAATTCCGGCGAGTCGCTTAACACGCTGGTCATGACGCATCTGTTGACGTCGATTGGCGCGGCCTCGCTGTTGGGCATTACGTCCACGCGACTCGGCCGGCTCGTGCGCGAGCAGGCCGTCCCGACCGTCGAATTGCCCGACGGGGCGATTCGTTTTGATCGCCGCGAATTGGAACGGTGCGTCGAAGGATGGAAGCGGCCCGCGGCCCTGTTGCCGTCGGGAAAATGAAAGCCATGCCGCAAGGAACCGTCGAAAAAATCAATTTTGAAAAGGGTTTCGGGTTCATTCGCTTCCGGCTCAAGGGGAGCGGTCAGCGATCGGATATTTTCTTCCACATTTCGGGACTGCATCCCGATCTCACGTTCGACGAAACGCTGCGCAAGCGCTTCGTCGAATTCGACGTCGAACAGACACCCCGCGGTCCGGCGGCGGTTGGCGTTCGGCCGGCCTACGGTGTGGAACGATCACAGCGCAAAGATGAAACGGAACACAAATGACCGTCACCGGGCCGCCGAATGCGATGATGCCCCCGCCGGGCGCGATCGGTTTTTACCATGCCGCCACGCCGCAGGTAATCTTCGTCGACCAGGTCATCGGCCAGGGCCTGCCGATTGAGGGCATTAGCGGGGGCAACCCAGTCCCCGTTTCCGACGGTGGATCGCAGACGATGGCACTGGCCGCTGCGACGCCCGCCGTCGTTAAGGCCGCCGCGGGGCGCTTGTGTCGCGTGCTGGTGACGACGGCCGGAACGGGCGCCGGAATTTTTTACGACAACGCCTCAGCCGCGTCGGGCACGGTCATCGGTTACGTTCCAGCCAACGCGGCGATCGGGACGCCCTACAGTTTTCAGATGCCCGCCGCGAACGGAATTTATTACGGCGGCGCGGCGAACAGCCCCGCCCTCACCGTTTCCTGGGACTGACCGACCAAATTTCCCCGTCGATTTTTGAAAAATGTGGGTTTTGCAAAATGAAGACCGCCGTCGACATTCTCCAGCGTCTCGCGAATTCGCCCGCCGTACTGGATGCGATCGCGAGAGAAGAACAAACGATCCTGGACCAACGCGCGGCGGCGGTCGCGGAGTTGGAGCGCCTGCGGACGGCCCGTCACGACGAATGGCCGACGCTCACCGACGCCGTCGAAGAGGCCTCCAAGGCCCGCGACGATGCGTTGCGGCGATTCCGGGAAGCCGCTCTCGCGCACACTTGCGCGATCGCGCGGCAATACGACGCGGGAATTCGGTTCGATGGCGCGGAATTAAAGCAGCAACAGATCTTGCGGCAAACCGCGCCGCCCGAACTGGGCGAGCTGCTGGCCGCGGCGGCGACGATCGCCTGTGATGCGCGGGCAGGATTCAATTCGAAGCAAGTGCAGGCGCACGACGAACAGGGGAGACCCATGTTCTCGATGCGGGCAAAACAGGTGCGCGTTGAGTATTCCAACGCGCAAAAGACCGACGCGATTCTGGCTCGCTGCAAACACGTCCGCGACGAAGTGGAACGGCTGACATTTCTCGCGATTCCCAAAGTGGAGCTGCTGGCCGAAATCGGCCGGCTGCGCGAATTTCTGGCGGAATAAAGGAAACAGGGACTCACCCGATGATATGTCATGCCTCAAGGACGCGCGGCGGATTCCCCGTGCACGGCTGGCAGCCGGTGCTCGACTTCGAGCGCGACATGGCGCTGCCGCGCAGTTGTGCATGCGGCGGGATCTCTTGTGAATTCGCTGCTGCTGGGAGGAAACCCCCCCGGCAGAAAACTCGCCGAACAGCGATACCAATTGGCGACGAACGAGCTGCGGGCATTGGCTCCGCGCGTCTTCCCGCGACAGCCGCGGCCAGCGGCGAAACGTCCAGCGGCGCATCGCGTGCGTTCGGCTCCCGGCTATTCCCCGGTCACGAACTGTGGTCCGCGAAAGCCACTCAGCGCCCAAGACCGGCGGCGGATCGACGAAATCGATCGATTCTTGCGCGAGACGGAAGAATTCCGCACGCGCGTCAGTCGGTAACGAGCGCTCCCGAAAGGGCTGTCCCAATGAGCGGTATCGGCGATCTTGTCGCGAAAATGTCGATGGACTCTGAGGGGTTCGCAGGCGGGCTCGCCCACGGCGAGCACGCCATGCAGCATTTCAGCGAGAAGTTTGTCGAGCTGGGTGCGGTAATCGGCGTGGGCTTTTCCCTCGAGCGCGTGGCCGAAGGCACAGATGTTGGCTGAACTCGCGCGATCAGGGGGCAATCCCGACGATTCGGCCAAAACAACCGCGCAGGCGACGCAAAGGATGGCGGAGCTGTTTCCCGTGCTGATCCAACAGACCGATCCGCGGAATATGCGCGTCAAAAGCAAGGTCGTCAATCTCACCGGCTCGCAGATGGATGTGGCCGAAGCCGGCGGATACGGCTAAAGCAAAATCACCTTTCAAACCGGGCAAAACATGCTACTGCCGTCGGGTCGCTTCTACTTGATTCGGGACAAGTTTGTCCGCGACGACGGGCATCTCGTGCTTCACTTTCAACTGTGGCGCGATGAGGCGGATTATCAAGCGCGTCCGCATGAACCGCGTGCAGAGCACGACGGGCGATGGGACGGCTGCGCGTTCTACAAAGAGGTAATGATTGACCGCCTCGAGCGCTGCCTTGATGCGGACGGCAACGGGATTCGCAGCGTCGACACCCGACACAAGCGGGGCACGTCCGATCCGCACGGCTATCTCTCGCATCCCGACGTTGCGGCGCTCGAGGTGACGCAATGAGTTTCGTTACGTCCGGCCCTGGCAGCACAACGCAAAACTCGTTCAGCTTGGGCAGCCAGGCGTGGACAAACCCGTCCAACGTCGAAACGTCTGGATCGTCCTACGCCACGACGGGCACGCTCGGCAGCGGCACGACGATGGAAGACGTCGACGGCTACGATTTCGGGTTCAGTCTGTCGGGCGATACGATCAACGGCTTGGCCGTCTCGGCTGTCGCTTTCCACGGCACTACGCACGCCTGCTATTGGCCCACGACATCGTGCAAAATCAGCCTGGATGGGACGACAGGCGCGCCAGGTAGCCAGCCATCCGGCAATCTCGCCTCGAGCGCTACGACGGTGAATTGGGGCACCGGCTCGACTGATACGTGCTCACTCGGCGCCGCTCTTACCGGGTCGAATCTTGACCTCAATACGACGTCCGGCCCCGTTGTCGGCATCACGCTCGCGAATAACAGCGGCGCGAATTCAAACGCCAGCCTGAACGACGTCCAGTTGACGGTCTATTATACGGCTGGCGGCGCGGTGCCCGGCCAAGTAACCGACCTGACGATTGTCGACGCGACATCCACGGCGCCTATGCTCCGTTTTTAGGGGGGGACAGGCGTTGTACAACTTCAAACAAACCGATCTTCCACACGTCGTTGAACTGCAAATCATTGACTGGGTTGGCGACTTCGAGAATGATGCGCTCCCGACCAGCGAAGTGGTGGACCGAACGCTTGAAAAACTGGTCGAGAGATTTATGAGGGGCACCACTCGCGGGACGGAGATTCATATTCGAATCGATGTGGAGGGGGGGCTGGCGCTCGTTGCCAACGGCATTTGCGATTTGGCGAAACAGTGCCAGCGCCGCGTGACAACAACAATTGATGGATTCGCGTTGTCTTCCGGCTCGATCGTTGCGCAAGCGGGTACCTGGCGCCGAATGGCGTCCGACGGCGTCCTGATGTTTCACCCGGCGCAATTGACAGTCAAACATGGCGGTGAGTTCAATTTCAGCACTGGCGACATGCGCCGCTGTGCCGATGCGATTGACGAGGCGACTGAGAGGCAGCTCGTCATTCTGATGGAGCGGACGGGGCGCAGCGCAGCCGAGCTCCGCAAGTTGTACGAAGTCTATTTGAACGCGGAAGAGGCTTTGGAGAATGGCCTGATTGACGAAATCGTCGACCCGGTGCCTCAGCGGGCGACGCATAGCGCGGAGTGGAGGCGGCTGTATTGGGCCAAAGTTGAAGCGGCACTCGGCCGCCGGGCGATGCGGCTCTCGCCCAGCGAACCGCTCCCGAAATCCGAGGACGGCGCCCAGCGCGTCACCTCCCCCCGCCGGGCAGAGGTCCCCGCCGGCCGCCGGCGAGCCGGTACCGCTGTTGATACCTTCTGCCACGCGCTCGAGGGAAAAGCCCAAAATCGCCGCACCCACTTCGGCGAACTGTGAGAAGCGATATTGGGCGGATATATGTTGCCCCCCTTTGCAAGATGTTCAAACGGAGTTTGTAAACCGCGTCCGCCAGATCTGCGATCCCAGGTTTCCGACACCTGCACTACACTCGCCGACTGGGGGGAACGACCCACGCGGAGCCGGACGCTTGAGCGTTGCCGACATCAATGGTGAAGCTGTTGCACTCCCGCGCGGCGGCAGATGCACCGCTGGCCGCGCCGCGCGAAACTACGTCGATGCCGCAAATGGCGGCAGGGGCGCGGCCCTTCGCACGCTGAAGCTACTCGGGTTCGCCGGGCATGTCTGTTTTGGTCTCGGCGTGGCGGAAATCTCAAAGGCTCTTGATCGAAATGAATTTTCGGTCCGCGGGGACCTAGTCGACGTCCAATCGGCACTCATGCTTGAATTGCAAAGGCTGGGGATCACTGCCGAAGCCGTCTTTCCCCGCCGAACCGCGGCTTTTCGCGATGGCGAAGGCATCTAGAACGAAAAACGGCCTCTCAGGATTGCGCAGGACGCAATCCGACCGGACACTGAGGGTCAACAGACGTCCCCCAGGGCCGTGTGCTTGGGGGCGCCGTGCGACAGACGTCATCCGATCCGGCCGGTTCGGGCCAATTCTCATTTTTGAGAATGCCAGTCGCCAGCGGCATTCTCGTTGACTTCGGGACCAGAAACGTCCACCATCTAAGACGCAACGCCGGGAGCTTGGAACTCCCGGCGTCACTTCCACAAACCCTGCTATCAAGGAGCAAGGTTCAATGGCGACAGCTATTGTTCCCGCCGTCGGCATTTCCGCAAGCCTCGACGCCGCCACTCTTCCCATTCTCGACAGAAGCGAAGTTCGATCGCTTCCCCTTATCGGCGCCGTCTCCAGTGACGCCCATCTCGAGAAGGCAAACACCCGTGGCGTTTCCACGGAGCCGAAGACCGGCGCCTTCAACGCCGTCGCGAAAAAACCTGAGCCGCCGGCTTGGACCGCACGCGAAATTGAACACACGCTCGCGGCCGCCCGCACCAGCCCAGGCGCCATTGGCGGTGTCCCGGCCGGCCGTGCCATGCCCGCGATCGTTCTGGTTCTGATCGACACGGGATGCGCGCTGGCAATCCTGGGACAGCTCCGTCAAAGCGCCTTCGATAAAACCGTTGGCACTCTGACCATTCCCAGGCCGTCCCGGCGATCGCCCACAATGGCCGCACGAGCCACGTCGTCCGCGGATGGATCGCTCGTGTTTCATCTGCATCCACTGACTGTCGCCGCGCTGCACGATCTTGAACTCGTTGCCTGGACCGCGTCGTCGAAGAATGACCATCTTTTCGGTTGGGCGCAGCACTACTCAAGTCTCTTATCTCGTCTCGAAGGCATCCTGTCCCGTGCGAATCTTCCGGTCGAGAGAGGGCGCGTCGTAAGGCGACTCCAGGCCGTGACTCGAAACGCCCCGACGCTGTTGGATGACGTCAATCCGGCTGCCCCTTGCTTGATTCGCACGGCCGACATTCTGCTTTCCAAGGAATGGAGTGCGACGCCGCGGACTACGGGGGACGTCGTTTTGCACAACCCGCTCCGGCTCACTCTCCGCACGTTCATTCGTGCGACCTACCTCGCCCAGCGGGGTCTTGCGCGTGGTCGTGCACATATGCGGCGAATTGAATCCGCCGCGGACCGCCTGTGCGACTTCTACGGCGCCGAGGTTCTGCTCGAGCAGCTCAATCAACCGCTCCTAAAACGCTTCGGGGACTGGCTGCTGTCCTCCTCCAGCCGCGAAGAGGCGCGGCGAATTGTGAGGCACGTTTCCATGGTCTGGCGTTTCGCTCACTCCGCCGGCAAAGTCGCGACCGAACCGCCGAGAATCAAGTCGCAAGAGACTCAGAAGTCGCACCGGCCGCCAAGGGCGACCGACACGCCGGACGTCGTGTTCATCGGGAACACGTCGCCGCGGTCGCTTACCAATTTCCTCAACAACGTCTACGCGCCTCGCCGCATGGCCGCTTGCAAGGCGACCAGCGTGCAGGAGTACGCGCAGGTGATCAGCGTATTTCGCAGATTTCTCGGCTGCGAGCCGAGCTTGGATCAATTGACCGACGATCAGATCGAACGGCTTACGGCCTTCTACGTTCGCAGCGGTCGATCCGCGGTGACCATTAACGGCTATATCACTTACCTGTGCGTGCTGTGGCGCTTCGCGTGGAAAAAAAAGCTGCTCGACGAGCCGCCCCGAGACATCGTGAAGCTCCGTTGTCAGAAACGGCTGCCGGAAGCCTGGAGCGTCGAGCAATTTGGCAAGATCCTAGAGGCCGCCGCGGCGGAGCCCGGAACTTTCACTCTCTTCGAGATCCCGGCCGGGATTTGGTGGACCGCCTTTTTGTTGACGCTGTTCGATACCGGGTTGCGTGTCGCCGCGGCCCTGGCGCTGGATGCCGCCGCTTTCGACCCTGCGACCGGTTGGCTCAGCGTTCCCGCGGAGTTGCAAAAACAGAAAGCCGGCCAGGCGTTCAAATTACATCCTCAAACCGTCGACGTCCTGGCCAAACTGCCGCGAACGGGCAAGCTGTTTCCGACGCGGTGGAAGAGCCCCAAGGGACCTTTGGCACGCCGGTACAAACAGATCGTCAAGCGGGCGGGACTGCCCCACGGCAAGCGGGACGGCTTCCACAAAATTAGAAGAACCGTGGCCACGTTGATCGATAGCGTCGGCGGCCTGGAGGCTGCAAAGCAGCAAATGGGACACAGCACGAGCTCGCTCACCCGCAAGAGCTACGTTGATCCCCGCTTGTCTTCGAGGCAGTTTATCGCCACGGACAAGATGCCCCGGCCGGAGCTGGCGAGCCGGCCAATCGCTCCGGCGGATGAACACCCGCATGTCGGTCCGGCCGTGATCGTAGCGGCCGACGCGCGGGAAGTGACGCCCGTTCCTCGCTGCGCCGAAATTGGTGCTGCGACGGATCGGCCCCTTCGCGTGCCAGACGACTTGGCTGCGCTCGCCTGGCTCTGAAATCCGCCACGCGGCATTTTCCCAGGCCCTCAATCCCGGCCAAAGGGCAGGCCGGCCAACGCGCGAAGGACCGTCATGTCGACAGGTGAACGCTATGGTCAGATTCACGAATCGACGCGCACGGACGTCGTACCTGCAGGCGATCCGTTGCGAGCTGCTCGGCACCGCGGGCACATGCTGGACGTGCGGAACACAATTGATTTACGCCCACTGGGCGACGCTTGATCATCTCACGCCATTAAGCCGTGGCGGGAGTGATGATCCTGAGAACCTTCGGTTAAGTTGTCTTCGCTGCAATCGACGCCGCGGCAATCGGCTCCTTGAGGAGTTTTGCGTTGTGCAGCTCCGCAAGGGCGCCGGCATGTTCGCCATTGACGACGCCCAACGCAAAGGCCTGGTCGCGACCGATCCCCATTTCCCCTAACTCCAAACAGGACCCGAGCCCGTGAAATACATTTGCGACATTCCGAAGACTGTCCCCGACGACGGGACGATCGTCGTTCACAATCACGTGAAGCCCGCGGCGCCGATCGGGACGAATGGCTTTCGGGTCTGGCTCGACGACCCAAGCGACAAATATGAACGCTGTTTGTGTGACTGGGGCGGCGGGATTGAGCACTATCGAGTCAAACGGGATGCGGTCAACGCGCGTCCAACATCACGGCCGATCGCTTGAACAACGGCAAAATCAAGGTAGATTGACCACATCACTCGGGACGGCCGCCGGGGTTGCAAACCCAGCGGCCAAGCGGTCGGGGCGGTTGGTTGCAATCTTGCGTCCAACGCGACCCCGCCCAGACCGGCCCGTTTTAAGGACGCAACCCCGATGAATGACGCGCCAGCGGATTGTTTCAACATTTTCGTTTCTCTCAAAGACGCGGGGCTTTCCAATGCTGCTCTCGGCGTATGGTTCGACTGTCTTCATCAACTGGAAGAGTGCGACGCTAGGAGCGGCATCTTCGGGTTCATTCAAATAAAACCGGCTGCCGATGCCGACGCCGCCGAGTTCATGGAATCCGCCGGTCTCGAAAAGAGTTTCAATCGCAACGTGGCCCGTTCTCTGAGGGAAATCGACGAACACTCCACTCGCTTTTCCGAGGCCGGTCGACGCATCGCCGCTTATCTGCGTGAGCCCTCTAGAGCTGGCGAGGCGCGAGAGACACGCTTGTCCATCCACGATCTCACCAATGCGTGTCGCGATTTTTTGGAACTGAAAGCTCCGCTCGGGAAGGAGCGGACCCGACGGCTAGCTGCGCTGCATGGAGGTTCTTCTCGAACACGGCCCCGATACGCGACCGCCGGAACGCATCAACTTTCAGCATTACATCGATCTCGCGCCGGACGACGAGGACGAGGACGTCTGACCGCCCAAACCGCAAGCGACCACGGAGGCAAAAAAGATGGCGAACGGACCCCCACGTAAAGAGACGGTGCTTTCAAGATGCACCGATCGGTCGGACCTTAAATACCTGGTTCTGTCCTGCCTCGCAGACGGGCGGGAAAAGGCGAGCGACGTAATTCGCCGGGAATTGGATTGGGACCGCACGATCGTGGCAATCGATGCCATGCTTAGAAAGCTGCACAAAAAAGGCTGGATTGAACGACACGAAATCACTCGCAGCGCAGGACAATTCCGCGGTCGCCGGACGGCCCACCTCATCGTTTCCGCACGAATTACGGACGCAGGCCGTCAGGCGTTGCGGGAGAAACTGGATTGGTGGGCTCTGATAGGGCGCCGCGCTGCGAAATCGAAACTCCCGTCATTGTCGGAGGTGAAGCAACCGATCGGCGGTGCCGTTCGGCGCCGGATCGAATTGCCGGCCGGCGGCCGGCTCCGCGATCGCCGTCCGACGAAAGCGGAGAAATCAAAGGCGCTCTGCGCCGCACATCTCGACGTTTCGCTCCTCATCCGAGGTTGCGACCTGATGCCCTTTGATGATCTGCGACGCATGAACGTCGGGAGTATCGATCAGAAGTGCATGCGGATCGATTTTGATGGACGCCCGTCTGAGGCAATCAGCGGCGAGCGCAGGCCGTTTTTCTTAGAAGCGATCGAAAGGCGCAATCAGGATAGCTTGCTTCGCACGTCCAAGGGTAAATCGTGGACCTATGCCAATTTTGCAGCGCAATTCGAGAAACTACGTGCGAAAGCGCGAGTCAGCGGAAGCGTCGCGCCGCAACAGGCCGGTCATTTCGGCAAACGGCATCCGACCGACGACGAAAGGCGAAGGATGTTGGAGGCCTGCGCGGGCGACCCGATGAACCTTTTGCTGCGCCTGCTCTGGTCGCAACCCAAAACGACCGATGATCACACGTTTCACTTTACGTTCGATGATGCCAGGGGGCTCACGATCAGCAGTGTCAACCTGGAAACCAAATCGCTGCGCGTGAAACGAATGCCGCGCGCCGTCGACGTCCGTCTGCCAGGCGAACTCGAGTCGGTTATCAACGAGCTGATCAATCTCCATTCATCGGGTCCCTTGCTTAAGGATCCGCTCGGTCAGCGGTGGGACTATGGCCGGGCTTTCAAGCGATGGGCGGCTCTTCGGACGGCGCTGGGTTTGCCAGGCGAAGTTAAGTTGCTTGGTCGGGGCCAACCGCGAGCGGCGACAGTTTCCCGGCAGCCGGAACCCTTACAGCGAGAATCGCCCCGCCCGGCCGAAACCGTGCCGCGCGAGAACCCCATTGCAGAGAGCGACCGTGTGCGCCGTTTTCTCTGACGGAGAGGCGTTTGTCGACGCGTCACCTGTCGAACGCCTCAATCGAACGGCTTTGGGCACCGTAACCAAGATTCTCAATGCGCCGGGCCGACGGCTCCCACATTCGAAACTAGACGAGAAGGAGATTAAGGCCTTGAAGAAACTGACGAAGGTCCGGGGGTGGAATAAATCGGGAATCATATTGCTTCCAGGGCAGTCGAAAGTCGGTTACGGCATCGGCTAACCGCGCGGGCCGTTCGGCCGCGTTTCCTGCTGCTGGAAAATGCTGGAAAATGCTGGAAAATCTGCTGGAAGAATTTCCAGCAGATTTTGGGTTGCCGTCCAATTCAGCCAATCCACGCATCGCTAGTCTTTACGGCGCGATGCGACAAGCTGCCCACAAGAGTCGAAACAAAGCAAGATCGCTCTTAAACACGAGCGCGTCCAACGGACAGGCGAAGCCTGACGCGCCGTTGCCGCTTGCCGTGCGACAAGCCAAGGCCGCGGAGCTGCTCAGCGTCAGCGACAAAACCCTGTCGACTTGGACCAAACACGGTTTGGTCCCGCACATCCGCATCGACGGAACGATCCTCTATCCGGTCGAAGCGCTCAAGCAATGGCTTCATGATCGCTGCGTCTGGCCACCAAAACCCGCGAGTGGCGAGGCCTCGACGACGGCATCGGTCGATCAGCCTCCACGCTCCCTCGTCGAGGACCCGGCCGAATGACGGAGCAGCAGCAGGACACGGCCTCCCTCGACGACGCTCTTGAGACGCATGTCCGCTGTCTCCCGTGCAGTGCCCGCGTACAAGCTTTGATCCTGGCCGCCGACCGCCTGGCATTGAAGGAAGGTGTGCGCGACGACGTCGTTTCGATCTGCGATCCGATTCCCAAAGATCTGGCCTTCGGGATGGGTTGTTCGGAGCGCACGGTTTTCTACGCCCTCGATGAAGCCGAACGCACGCACTGTCCCTTCCTGACCGTCGGCAGGAAGGACGGATGCATGAAGGGGCGTCGCGATTTGCTCACAGTCCATCGGGATCGAATCGCCGAGGCCGCCGCTGCACAACTGCAAAACTGCAAAACTGCAAAACTGCAAACCACTCTTCTTTCTTCTTACAGAGATCCAATAACCGTTCGAAAGGAAGAAAACAAAGAAGACGCCGCGTTGCAGTTGCAGTTGCAGTTGCAGTCCGAGGGGCCTGACCCGGCGGAACGGCTTTACGACGCCTATCCAAAGAAGGTCGGGCGGGGACACGCGATTCCCGCAATCAAAAAGGCACTACGGAAAGAACGCTTCCATGTGCTACTCGAGCGAGTTGAGGCGTTTGCCCGCTCGCCCAAGGCAAAGGGCCCCTATTGCTGGAACCCAGCGACCTGGTTCAACGGCGAGCACTGGAAGGACGATCCGCAAGCCTGGGAGCCAAAGGGCAGTGGTGCCACACCCGGACTGTTTTCCGGCCTTCAATCATTTGCATCAAAAAGGGAACACGATGGCGACCAAGGATGAATTTGTGGCGTGCCTTGCGCTTCTCAGCGGCGGAATCGGCAGGCCGATGCCCGAAGAGCAGGCGACGGCCTGGTACCTGATCTTGGGCGATCTTTCCAAGGAGGTCTTGCACGCCTCGATCGAGCGATATCTGCGAGAGAACGAGACCACGTTTTTCCCGGCGCCGGCCACAATCCTGCGCCTTTCACAGGAACTGACTGAGGGCCGGCTGCCGACTGCCGACGAAGCATTTACAGAGTTTCTTGCGGCCAAACGGCGTTTTGATCCCTTCTATCAGGCCATCGAATTAATGGCCTCGCTCAGTCCACTGACACGTCAGGCCGTGCAAGCATGCGGCGGCACTGTAGCAGCAGCCGAGCTGCAGGCCGAAGACCGGCAAATCTACGCCGGTCAGTTCCGTAAGGCTTTCGAGGCGATCTCCGCTCGCGCCGATCGCCAGCGACGTCTTCCCGAATCGCTCCGTCCGCGGCTTGCGGCCAACTATTCGGCGCCCGACGGCCCATCACGCCTCCCGGTCGAAAAGGCTTTGCGAATCCTTCGCCCGATCGACGATCCACGCGAGGACGTCGCATGAGGGCGTGCGTGCCAATCAAAACCGCCAAATTCCTGCAGGGGGCTCGGCCACCGCCACCGCAGGAGACGTCGGGCTGACGGGGGAAAAAGGACTGCGGCGAAGCGGATCACGTTTGAACGGTTCATCCGCGCTGGCTCGATTCGGAGAGAGTTACGAACGTGACGATACCTCGACAATCGTACCAAACCGCGTCGCCCGCCTGGGATGCCGACTTTCAGTCCTTAGCGGACTGGTTTCTCGCTAATAGCCGCGTCCTTCCCCGTCAGCCCTTTTTCTTGTGGTCATTTGCCCGCGTTTCCGATCCGAATCGGTTTTACGTCGCGATCGCCGCAGACATCGCACGCGGACCAACCGGGCCTCGAGCTGCTGGCCCGTTGGAAGAGGACCTGGTCAGACTTCGCGAACTGTTCAAAGGAGAGCCACGGTGTTGTCCCAAATCAATGAAGAGCACATGAAAAGGAACTCGATCGAATCGAATGCCTTACGCCAGCGGAAATAGACGAATGGCAGGCTCGCGCCGAGGCCTGGTGGGAAAAGTTCCAGCTTGGAACGGCGACGGCGGCAGAGTAGTCTCGAGCGCGTGGAAGGATCGAAAGCGCATTCTGGGAAAGGAGCCCCCGACAAAATACCTTCGCCGGTTGGGCGCGGGAGAGTCGAGTCGCAACCGATTCCCCGCGTCTGGCCGGCCTGTTGCGAAAGGTTTGCCGCATGGCCAGTATTTCTCGAAATCGTAAGACCGGCTCTAAGCGAATCGTCTTCATCGGTCCGGACCGTGTTCGTCGTGCGATCTACCTGGGCAAGTTTCCCCAGAAGGGGGCCGAGACGATCTGCCGCCATGTCGAGGTCATCGTTTCCACGCTCAAATCGCGCTTGCCTCTCGACGTCGAGACGGCCGACTGGCTCGGCAAGATCAGCGATGAACTCTACGACAAGCTGGTGACGGCGCAGCTTGTCCAAGTGCGTTCGGGGACCGCCGACAGCGACACGACACTAAAGGCCCTCCATAAAGCCCGCGACGAATCGAAATTGAAGGCCAAGGCGTCGACCCGGATTCACTGGGGCCATACCTGGCGAAATCTGTTTGAATTTTTCGGGGAATTGGCCGAGGTCTCGACGATTACCGAAGCCGACGCGGATCGATGGGCTGAATGGCTTGAGGTCAAACAAGGCCTCTCACTGGCGACGGTTCACAAGCGTTGCCAAAACGCCAAAGCCTTTTTCCGTTTTGCGGTGAAAAGTCGCATGATCGAATCGAACCCGTTTGCGGAGCTGAAATCAGGAAATATCAGTAATCGCGAAAAAGACTTCTTTCTGAGCCGCGAGGATGCACAGCGCCTAATCGACGCTTGCCCGGATGCGGAGTGGAGATTGATTATTGCCCTTTCTCGTTACGGCGGCCTTCGCTGCCCGTCGGAACATTTGGCGTTGAAGTGGGAAGACATCGATTTTAAGCGAGGGAGAATGCGGGTCCGCAGCCCAAAGACCGAACATCACCAGGGCAAAGCGTTCCGCATGGTGCCGATCTTCCCCGAACTGTATCCCTACCTCGACGAGCTCCGCGAGCAGTCGGTCGTCTTTCCCTACGTGATCGTGCGCTTCCGAAGTGCAAAACAAAATCTGCGAACGCAGTTTCTGCGGATCATCAAACGCGCCGGGTTGGAGCCATGGCCGAAACTCTTTCACAACTTGCGGGCCACGCGGCAGACTGAACTCGAGGAATCCTTTCCGTCTCACGTCGTTTGCAGCTGGATCGGCAATTCCGAACGGGTGGCGCAAGCACTATCTGCAGGTGACCGAGGATCACTTCGCCAAGGCCGCGGCGCACGACAGCGCGCAATGCAGCGCGCTAAATGCCAGAAATGTCCGAAATGCCCGAAATGCGCGGAAAGACGAAAACGATAAAACCCCTGAAATTGCAGGAAATCCCACAAAAACAGGGGTTTTAGACACTTCAAACGATGGGCGATGCAGGACTCGAACCTGCGACCTCATGGGTGTGATGCAGACTTTTTCCCAGTGGCAGACAACACGAAAACACGACAGCACAAGACGTTACCACAAACGGCTGTCATTTCAAACCGGATCAAAGAGTCTCACGGAATATCGGAGGTTTTCACCCGGTTTTATTGCGCTGGGGTAGTTCCGGGGTAGAAGAAACGCCGGCAGCATCGCAATTCGCCGGGCTTTTCGTTTCTTGGCTCCCTGGCAGCATTGCGCAACGGATCGCACGCTATTCGTTCATTCATCTGATCGGCGGCCGTTGCGGCAGCCCAGGGGACATTTGGAATCGCTCTCGGATCGCAGCAGCTGTTTCCTCTTTCGATATGCCGTGTCCCAATGGCGGCAGCGCTTCCGGGTTGGGCTGAGGTCTGGTCGGTTCGTCCGACTCCCTTCTTTGCATTTCTGTTTCGCTTGGAAAGCCTTCTCCCATGCGGCTCGTCAGTTGCGGCAGTTCATCCGCGATTTTTTCCAGCGACCCCGCGATTCGATTCAGCACTACCGTCATTTTCGTAATGGCATCCGTTTCGATCGTCATTTTGCATCCTCCTTTTACCAGGCCCGTTGCGGCGCTAAACCGTACTGGATTCCGACGTTACCACAATCGGCCGGCATTGCAAAGAGTTGCAGAATTTATCGAGGAATTTCACTCGTTTTCAGATATGCGCGTTGGTCTGATCCGCCTGCGAACTGACTGCCCACGATGACCGCTTTCGAACCTTCGACGCTATCAGAGGCCCGCTGACGCGTCGCGGTTGACGCCAAGGCCTGATGCTCTCGGAACGGCCTGGCATCGCGTCCTATGGGCAGCGATTCGTTCGACGCGGTGACGATTCACGTCGAACGGAAGCGGCGGGACGCGCAGTTGGCCAAGTTGCTGCGGAAGATGCGAAGCGACGACTGAGGGGCTGGCGAACTGTTAATATGAAAAGTCTACGGCAATGAGTGAGTCGATTGCTAAAGGAGCGAACCATGATTGGCTTAAAACAGATTCGACTGGTCATGCTCTCGATCGTCGCCTTGGCTCTCGGCGTTTGCATTGGCAAGGCACCCACAGTCGGCCCTGGAAATTCCTGGGTTCTTTTCCTCTATGCATCTGCTCTGGTTGTGGTCGTCATCGCGATTGCCGAGGTTTTTGATAAACCGAGCGGAGGGAAAGCGAAGGACAAAGGGAAGGGCAAGAACAAAGATGCGGCGGAATGATGCGTCCAGAAACAGAACGGCAACTATTCCGCACTAATGATACTCCGGCATCTTGTCTGCTTCGGCCTCGCGCCCAAGCGCTTTGTTCGTTCGTTTCTGGCAATCCGCCAAGTACGTATCGCTATATCCCGGCGGCTCGGCATCCTCAATCGACTTTTGCTCGTTTCCAAGCCGTGCAAGTGCTTTTTCAAGCGCGGCGCACTCCATGGTATCCACGATCGGCAAAAGCTGCTCACACTCGCTTGAAAGAGCGCTCCATCGCTGAGCGATGATGGCATGCTTCTGATAGAGTTCTCCGAAAGGATACACGTTAAGCACAAGCGAAAACGTAAGAGCAAGCAACCCGACGAGAAGCCATGCGGCCACGGACGCCCGACGCCAGCTTTTCTTTTTTAATGGAAGCCGGATGAAAGGTCCGCAAAACGCGACGACGGCAAGCACTAGCGCGGCTGCGCGGGTAGCTTGATCCAGCCCTCCGTACCAACCTGCGAACCCTTGGTGATAACGGATCGAAACCTGCGCCTGATAATATATTGCGTCGACGCGATCGCGCAGTTCGGAAAGCGCAGTTGTCTCGGTCGCGGATGTTGCAGGTGGGATTTTTCCCTTGTCAGCCGGTGCTGCCCCGAGCATGGAAATGACTACCATGCAGAACGCGAGCCGATACGCGATTGTTTTCAGGGTTGTGTCGGTTGCGGCTGAGGCAAAGGCTGTGGGGGCCGTGGGGGCCGTGGGGGCCGTGGAAGTGGCAGAGGATACGCGATTTGCGCGCTGATGCAGCCATTTTGGCAGACACAAATCAGTGCATCGCTCGACGAAACGCGGCCGTTTGATTGCGAGACCGGAAGAAACTCGGCGTCGCTCTGAGACCAAATTATTTTTGCACGAAGATGGAAGCAGTCGCCCTGACACGACCCGCACTGGGGCTGCACCGGATTCGCCGGAGCGGGCTGGCAATTCGGAGCTGTCCACGCTGGCACTTCCATGTACGGCATGGGCTGCGGGCAGCAATAAACTGGAGGCCCACAGCATGGTCCGCACGGGCAGCGTCCATACGGCCCGTAACATGGCGGAGGGCAGTAACACCCGGCAGCGATAGCAGCACAGAGCGTGCCAAACAGAATTGCCCGCATCCGATTCGTCCTTAGCGGATAACGGGATGGGCGTTACCGCATAAGCAAGATCGGCAAGATTTACTGGCGCCTCAAGGCAATTTGTACAAAACGCCTTCAAACCATCGTCCCCGACTAATGGGCTCTAAACTTGCATTGTACGGGGTCAGGCAATTTGGGTGGAAGACGCAACTTTGAAAACTCGTTCGGACCGCCGAAAATTGCTCTTTCCGGCAGCGACCATCGAATCCAAATTTGATAAGTTTCGCACCTAGAGAAGCACGGATGTTCAAAAGATTGGCGTTGCCGTTTGCCGTCGCCGTGTCCGGCGCCCTAATTGCCGCCGACCGGCCTCACCATACGCTCAGCGGCAAAGTCGTGGCGATCGCCGAGGTGACACGCTGACGATTCTCGACGGCGCGAACGCTCAACACAAAATCAGGCTTGCCGGCATCGACGCACCTGAGAAAAAACAGGCGTTCGGAACCAAGGCGCGGGAAGCACTCGCGGGCAAAGTGTTCGACAAGTCCGTGCGGGTCGACGTGATCGACGTTGACCGTTACCGGCGAGAGGTTGGCCGCATTTACCTTGACGATCGCTTCATCAATATGGAAATGGTCCGCAACGGTTTCGCGTGGCGATACGTGCGCTACGACAAGCCCGGTGAGTTTTCGGCCGCCGAGTCAGAATCCCGCGAACGTCGACGCGGGTTGTGGGCTGATCCGCAGCCGGTGGCGCCGTGGGAATTCCGGTGGCAGAAGCGTCAGCATAATGGGAAGGCACGACCCGTTGAATGACGGACTTGG
Source organism: uncultured Planctomycetaceae bacterium (assembly GCA_963752185.1). Taxonomy (GTDB): domain Bacteria; phylum Planctomycetota; class Planctomycetia; order Planctomycetales; family Planctomycetaceae; genus DASPSM01. The sequence continues at coordinate 2,184,939 of CAVVXK010000002.1, forward strand.
CGAAATTGCCACTTGCGGTCGTTTTAAGAATGCGCGAGCCATTGAGACCCGCTATGGCGCGCTGCCAGGCTTTCAACATCCGCCGGTCTACGGTTTGAAGAATTCTTCTCGCAACCCTGTCGGATCGTCGCCCTTCAAGAACGCTAGAATGCGGTTGATTACCGTAATGGAGATCACTTCGGCGATATTGTGTTCCGTCACATTCTCGATGGGATACTCGATTCCGCAAAATGCCGGCCTATCGATGAATGGCGATACGATCCAAAGTTGCACGTAGTCGCCGATTCGGTCTTGCAATTGGGAATGCAAAGCCGGGTAGACCGCTCGGAAGTTTTCGTCTAGGCAGTGTTGGATTTGCCCCTTGCGAATCTCGTGCATTTTTCCTTCGCGATACTCTTTATCGTGTTGTTGCCACTGCCAAATCGCTTTCATTAGTGCCGTGATGGCATCGTGCTTCTCGTGTTCCGTCATTAGCGCGGCCATCTTCGGCGTCAAGGCGGTCGGCTCTTGATTGGCGAGTGCTAGGACTTGGTTCAAAACCACTCTCGCCACGAGTTCCCCGTCAAATTGGTTGGGCTGCCTCAGTCCGACTTGCGAAACGAATCGAAGGCGGTCGGCAAAGGCGTCGTCAAGCCATTTCTCAACGTGTGTACCGATTTCCAAGTCATCGGGAATCAGCTGCAATCCCAAGTCGTGCCAGTAAACCTTGAACTGGTTGTCAAAGTGCTCCGGCCAGTTAATCGCCCCTTTCGAAACTGGCAGACCAATTTGCAAGGATGGGCGAGAATTCGCCGATGATTCGTCGCCGTTGCGCGGCTGTCGGATCAATCAAACGTCTCTTAATGACCATCGCTCTCCCCTGCTAGCAGCGTCGATGCTGATTGAAATGTCGTGCAGGCGTGACGAAGTTGAGACGTTGATTGCTACACTGCCGCGAGAACAACGATTTGCACTCGCGAATTTGCGATGCCTTGCTCTCCGCACGCTTCGGCCAGCAAGAAAATTCCGTCGTCTTTCTTTGCCGTGGTTGCGTGGTGTCGGCTCGAATGAATGTCCGTGTGGCCGGATCGTATGAGAGAGCGAAACCTGTCGGCGGGGGCGTCGTTGTTGTCGATTGGGTGACAAACGAATCGCAGATTTCGCTTTTCTTCGGCGACTTCCGGGTCTTGATCGACGTGTTCCTGCTTTGTCTCACAGTCGACGGACGTGATTTGCTGCACGAGTGCCGTCTCGTGCTGCGCGGAGACTCCAAACTGTGCCGCGCAGACCAATCCAGCGACCGGTTTTCTAAGCGCATCAAGGATATTGGTCGCCAATTCTTAACCCCCTTCGGCAAATTCGTTTCCTCGGACATTATAGGAGACTCAGGCTGCTTTCGTCGCGACTTTCTTCGGGTTTTCCGTTGGCCCGGCGAGTTGCGTTGGTCGTTTCACGGGCTGTTGTCAACTTTCGGATCGTGGCAGAATGCCCGCTCTCCCCGATTCAAGTCGCGACCAACAACCGCCAGCACAAAGGGATTCGCAACCCTTATCCAACGGCGGGCAGGTGCTCCCCTGCGCTTGTCTTTCGCGCTCAATTTCTCGCGGTCATAGCCCAGCCAACTGCCGCCGGTTAACTCGTGAGTAATCCACAAGCCCCTTGCGTGAGTCTTGCCGTCAGCCCCGCCAGTCGCGTCTTGCTCGGATTCTGGTGGCAAGAGGTCCACGTCGAAACCGCTTAAGAACACGCGCTGGCCGCGCTCTAGCTTCCGGCCGATTGCGGCCCGTGCGAAATTCTGATCCAGGTGCTGGAACTGTCGGAACATCGTTTCGTTTTTCAGCTCAGACGAGTCCGTGAGCGAAAGCACAATTTCTTCGTTGCTCTTGTCCTCCTCGCGACTTAGCCAGAAACCTGTTGAATGGTTGTCCGTACCCTTTGGTGCTTCCCTTCGCAGGTAATGACGTTCGATCGTCGCGCCCGAGGAATCGTGAATCGTCCTAACCGCGTAGGGTTCCCAGCCGTCTCGGCAAGCGCTCTTGAATTCGTTCTCGCCAGAATTCGCAGGCGTCAACTCGGCTTGCTGATCGGAGGCAGCGTTTAGAATGGATTGCTGCATCACGTCGCGCACGCTACCGACCGGGACCGCGCCGACCGGAACTGTGTGTAGGCGTGGCGGGCGATTTGGGCGGGCCACAATTACGTCACAAGTGAGCGTTTCAAATCGCGTGCTTGCGCCTTCATTATGTGCCCGCTCTACCGCGCCGGTCGCCAGCTCCGCCTCTTGCGTGGCCTGGTGCCGATGGTAGATCAGATTCCACAAGCCAAACAGTCCCACGAGCAAGACGCACGTTAGGCAAATTGCGAGTGCGCGCGGGATGCGACGCGAATCGGTGTCGTCGTCCGGTTCGTCAAATGGAAATTGCATTGCATATCCCCTCTCTCGCAAGCGCCGGCCAGCCGGACGACGGTTGTGAGTCCGCTCGATAGCCAGCCAGCCTGAAAAACGATCACGTCAATTCGGTTCGTCATCTTTCCGCCTAATGGCCCCAAAGTTTTTGGCGCGGCAGGTTAACTCGGTTGATCAAACGGGCTTCCGTCGTTCACTAGAATCGAAACTGAAAACTTGTAGCAGAGCGTGAGCGGTGACAACCCGACAATGGGGGCCGGCAGCGCAAGAACGCGAACCCACACACCGGGGGGCCGTCGTCGTCGATGCCATCGAATCGGTCTCCGTTACCCTTGAGTCTCCGCCATGCGCCATACGCGAAGCGCTGCGGTGGCACTCCACGGCTTTCCTGATCGCGTCGCGTGACCATTGGCGTTGAGCGTATCGGCAATCTGTTGAAACGTCTGGCCGTTCGTCCGCGATTCACGAATCGTCGGCATCAGAAACGCATAGGTGTCGAGTGCGGCCTTTTGACGTGCGATGGCTGCGGCCTGAGAAGCCTTGCGAGGGTCGCGCTTGCTCTCACGGCCTTCCCAGTGTCCCGGTCGTGCGGAGCCGAGTTTGACGCCGCGGCGCTTGGCAGCTTCAAGAGCGGTCTTTGTCCGTTCGCTGATGGCCTTGGCTTCCGCTTCCGCCACGGCCGCCAGAATGTGAATCGTGAGCCGGTTGGCGTGCTCATTATCGCACGCAACGAAGTCCACGCCTGATTCCATCAATGCCGAGAGAAACGCCACGTTGCGGGCCAGCCTATCGAGTTTGGCGACCACAAGCGTGGCCTTGGCCAAGCGTGCATGGCCAAGCGCCTGAGCCAACACTGGCCGATCGGATCGCTTGCCGCTTTCCACTTCGATGTAATTGGCGATGATCGACGCGCCCTGCTGCTTTGCGAACGCTGCCACGGCGGCCTGTTGCCCTTCCAAGCCGAGTCCCGATTCCCCCTGCCGTTTCGTGCTCACGCGATAATAGGCGACGATTTTCGTGATCCGCTTCATAATCCGGTCCCCCGTTGGATGGCCTTGGCTCATTATTACACCACCGTTGACGTTCGTCAATGGTAACGTAATTTCCTATCGACCGGATTTCTCAGTTTTCAGGACACTTCGATAAGCCTTGATTCTTGCCTTGGCGATGGCTCGATCCGTTGCCGCCAGCCGTCGATTGCCCAGCGGTTGAGCCATCGCGTCGAGGATCGCCTGTTGAGTCGCCGCGTCGAGCCCCTTGAAGCGCTCCAGTTCGTACGGGGGGACCGTCGACAACCGTTTGATCTCGTCACGCTTCATAGGTCGTCTCCAGCGTCGAGGCGGGCCGAGTCGAGGGTGTCGGCACTCGGCTCGATTTCCGGGCCGCCCGCCTGCCGCTCAACGTCCAGGCTGGCTTGATCGCGGGGCAAGCCCACAGGCGTATTCGACGCCGATTCGGACAATGCGCCTTCGCCATGCGGCTGGCCTTCATGCGCAAATGGGAAGCCCTGGTGCGTGCCATCGGTCGATCGGATGGGCTCACCGGACGCGAGGACGCGGGACAGCCATTCGGACTTCCGGTTCCTGGCCTCTAGTTCGGCGATCGTTTGCTGGTTTCGTTCACGTGCCGCCCGAATTGCGGCTTGCTGTTCGGGCGTCAGCGGTTCGCCCGTATCCCTTAAAACCGACTGCCTGCCTTTGTCCAGCCCTAGAGCTTCGACGATCACACGCAGCCGACTCGATGCGTGGGCGACCTTACGTTCCAGTGAATGTATCTCAGGCCCGGTCATTTCGTGGGCGGCCAAATCAGCCCACCGTTCCAATAGCAGCCGGTAGGTAAGCCAGCTGCGGTACTCGTCAATCACGTGCTGTTCCGTGAAAGTCGGCGGGCGACGGTGAGCGCTTCGAATCGCGGCTTCCAGTTCGCGACAAGCGCGATTCCGGCGTCGGACGATGGATCGGCAACCTGGAGGGAGCACGCCGAGTGCGCTCCGTAGTCCGTGCGTGATCGCATTTGCCCGGCGGCCGTCCTTCCTTCGACGGATCAAAACGCCGCTCTTGAGGCATCGCGGGTTCTCTGTTGTTTCAACCATCGAAACCGTTCCTGGACCGTGCTAAGCGTTCTGGGAGCGTTTTCTGCTCGTTGACCGCATTGCATCACCGTTATTTGATTGCTCACGGTTGAAGGCGACAAGCCATTTCCAGCGCGTCCCCCGGTTCATCCCGTCGTCTCCGGTCTTTCGGCCATCAGTGAAAAAACGTCGCGTTTGCGAAACAGTTTTCTGTGGCGTTTGGCATGAGCGAACCCGCCTTTGCTTTAAGGCACCGTCTTTGGTTTCCCTTGCGCGCTTGACGGAACCCGGCGCAAGCCGGGACGGTTGGCTGACGTGGCACGGACCCCGTCCGTCCTTTAGGACGGGGTGCGTGACTCGTCAGCCGTCCCGACGTGGCACGAAACCCGCTAACGGAACCCGCGGGGTTCGTCGCGCCGGGGTTCGTCGCGCCGGGGTTCGTCGCGCTAGCGTGCATAGACGCTCCGTCTGAAAACTTCCGCTTGCGGATTGCGCGGCCTGTTCTCTTTGCTTGATTCGAGGTATTTGGCTCGCACAAGTCGTGCAATAGCACGGTTGCGCGCGCGTCTCGCCGTAACCGGTTTTCTCTCTGATTTGGCGCCGGGTCTTCCAACCATCGCAGGCATCCAGTACGGCCTGGTCTGCCTCTGCATCTTTGGCGCCTTGGTTCCCGTTTGTTTGCCGTCCCTTGAGGGCCTTCACGTCTAGGGTTCCATCGGGAACCCACAGCGGAAACTCCCATCGCACGGCCAACGGCTCTACCGGCGGGAATGACCGAACCGCCGCATCGAGAACCGCAACGCCTGATTCCTCATGCTCCCGCAGGATTAGATGCGTGTCTGCGGCTCGGCTTTGGCTGCCGCCGCCGGCCCCTACGTCGGTAACTCGTTTTTCTCCCTGCGCTCCCTTTGTCGAATGATGCACAAGCGCGACTGCGCTGCCTGTCGTTTCGGCGATGCGGTCCACTTCGTTGTAGAACCGCGTTTCCGCTGCGTTGTCGTTTTCGCTGGCCCCGGCGGCCATTGCTCGATACTTCGCGTCGATCGCAATGAGGGCAAACCGCTCGTCGAGTGTTTCGAGGAAACGCGCGATGTCGAGGATGTTCCATCCCAAACCCCGGACTGGCAGAATTTCGAGCATTTCGGCGTATTCGTCGCGCTGCATCCCGATCGCCTGCGCAACGGTCTTGATGCGACGGGCAATCGTCGGCGGATGCAGCTCGTTGTCGATGAGCAACACGCGCCCGATACGGCACGCAAGCCGTCCCAGCCACTTTCGGCCGGTCACGATGCACAAAAGCAGCGAATACAGCAGCCAGCTTTTCCCGATTTTCGACACTGAAACGATGTTGATGGTTTCGCGCTCGCGAACCAGCCCATCAACGACGGGCCGATGCAAATCCGGGAAGTCGTCCTCCAGCGCACGGCCGTGTAGCGCCGGATTGGTCGCAGTTCTTCGCCCGGTTTGATCGTTCCGTCGCCCTGCGTCGGCGCCTGCGATGGCTGGCCGTTACTGCGCGGGTCCGCATCCTGTTCGCACTCATCTCCTGCGTGCCTGGTTCGCTCGCCGTTCCTGCGATTCGCGCCATGCTCGGCAGCCATCTGGTCGATGAGGGCATCGCTGGTTAGTTCAGTTGCCATTCCTGCGCTGCCGTTCCAAAAGATGAAGCAACTGCGATTTGATGCGCCGTTCTTGGTCGTTGCGGGTGCGCCTCAGCTCTTCCCGAATTCGCTTAATTCGATCGTCGATTGATTCTGGTTTCATCGCTCATGCACTCATGCGCGTCCCCGAAAACAAGGACCGCTTGGCCAGCGAAAGTCAAACGGTCGAACGCTACCGTAGGCGTAAGAACGGGCTTTGGCGTTCAGCGGCCAACGGAGGCTTTGCGAGGCCGGCCACGCCGTTTCGGTTGCGAAAGACCCGCTTCGGTCAATTGCTTCTCTGTCGCCGCGGATCGTTCAATCGGACAAGTGGGTTCGCATTGTGTGTCGCGCACTGCTGTTACCGCCGCGATGAATTGCTCCAGGGCGGCCCGCGAAACAAATCGCCGCGCACCAATGCAAACTGTTTGCAGTCGGACCCCACAGCAGCCTTTGCGATGCCAACGCCAAAGAGTCACCGGACTCGGCCGGCCCGGAATCAGATGAGCCGCTTCGGCGAGCGAAAGCAAATCGGAAAAATCTGTCATACGATGAATCTCCAATCGGGCTTTGCAAATTGTGCTGCCGCGTTGGAGGTTCTTGCAAGGCGTTCTCTGCGCCAGAATATAAACGCAACTGCCTATGCGGTAATTACTTAACGGCTGTCTCATCGAAGACACAGGACCTAAACCAATCCGTGGCTTGCATTTAAGAAATATGTGCGCGTCATCGAATCGCATTGACAACACGGGCGCAACTATAATCGCGTCCTGCATTTACGGACTTTGTGATTTTGGGTCGTACCCGAAAAATTAGCCGACTTGCAACGCGATCTGACGAGCACGGTCCATATCGCGCTCGGCATAGATTTGAGTCGTCGCGATCGTCGCGTGTCCCAGCACAACGCTAGCTGCTTCGATTCCGAAGCTTCGCCGCAATTCAGTTGCTCGATTGTGGCGCAATTGGTTGGGCTGCCAGCAGTGCACAGCTCGCCACTCGGCGGCCTCATTTCGCAGTCGTGCGACGTCTGAGGGCGCCAGGTTCTTCGGCACTTTCCGAAGTTTTTCCGGCATTCCAAACGCTGACTCACAGGCGCGGGCAATCGCACGACGGTAGCTTGCAACCGTGTAGCTGCGCTTTCGGCCGACGTTGCCCATTGGTCTTCGGCTTTCGCGCTGCCTGAGAGGGTGTGAGCGCTGATTTTCGCTCTCGCCTCATCCGAGCCGAGCGCTCCTCACTCGCCTGAATCGGCGAAAACACATACGCGCTTAGATCGGATTGCAGGAATTGGCGCAACGCCGCTTGAGCCTTGGGACCGATCTGAACGGATCGCGTCTTGCCTTTGTGCTCCGTCTTGTGCGAGTGCGGGACGTATTCCCAAACGGCGCCAGTCGTGTTGATCTCCCCGACTCGCATCGAGACGATCTCGCCTGGACGTGCGCCGGTGAGCAGTTGAGTTTCGACCATTCCCCAGACTTGGCGGGAGACGAAGGGACGCACGGCCTCAACAAGAGCGATCGGCACTGGCTTCACCGGTTCGGCTTCTGAGGCGTCTGTGCGGCCCTTTGAGAGCCCGCGAACGGTCTGCAAGGCCGAATAGACTTCGACCGGCTGAAGTTCGTTCTCAGTTGCCCAGCGAAACGCCATTCGGATTCGGTCGACGTGTCGATTGATCGACGTCCTCACGATTCCGCTCTCGACCATCGCTTGTCGAACCTCCTTTAGTTTCAGCGGCCCAAATTCGCAGGCCAACGAATTGCCGAACAACCGCACAAGGGGCCGGAGAGCCAACCGGATGCATGAAACCTCGGACGTCTCCTGACCGCCTTTTTTGTAATACGTCTTTGCGTGGGCAATGAACCGGACGCACAGATCATCGATCGTCAGTGTTGACCGATCGACACGCTTGCTCAATGACCACTCTTCCGTGAGCGCGGCGTAACGCTGCAGCGATTCAGGCGAGTCGATCAACCCAAGGTAGTGATCGCGGCCGTTGATTCTGACTCTGGCTTGGCCGGATTTGCGATGGCGAACGTAGCCAGGTTTTTTCGGGGTTCGTGACATTGCGGCACCTTGAAGGGTAAAAGCGGGGTAGTTCCCGCGCTTTCGTGCCGCGCTGCCAGAAGGGGCAGGTAGTCGATCCGTCGACTCAGCAAAGACTTACATGAGTGGGCGATGCAGGACTCGAACCTGCGACCTCATGGGTGTGATCCATGCGCTCTAACCAACTGAGCTAATCGCCCGATCAGCGGCGGCCGATTTCCGGGATTTTCTTCCCGCGCCGCGACTCTCACTTCTAGCGTTTTATGGCCGCGTCTGCAATGAGAACCAATGAGGACAAACACCGCTCCGCGCGATTGACAAGGCACGCGGTCCGCGCGTAGCGTTTTTCCCGATTGACCGGTGATTCAGTCGTTCCGGAAAGGGACCGCGAACATGGATTCCTTCGAGTCGTTCAAAGCCGCGCAGAAGCTCATCTGGGCCAGTTTCGCGCCCTCGAGGTCTTCACGACGGGCGTCTAGGCACAACTGGTCAAGCACGCCGGCGTGTGCGCAAACCAAAACGTACTCGACGTCGCTTGCGGAACCGGGGTCGTAGCCGTCACGGCCGCCCGGCATGGCGCCCGTGTCACCGGTCTCGATCTCACCCCCGCGCTTCTCGAGCGGGCCCGCGAGAATTCGCAATTGGCCGAAGTACAAATCGATTGGCGCGTAGGCGACGTCGAGCGGCTCCCCTTCGATGACTGCGCGTTCGACGTGGTCTTGAGCCAGTTCGGCCACATCTTCGCGCCCCGCCCCGAGCTGGCCGTCGCCGAAATGCTCCGCGTCCTCAAGCCGTGTGGAACGATTGCTTTTGCGACCTGGCCGCCCGAACTTTTCGTGGCGCGGACGTTCGCCGTCACCGCGCGGTACGCTCCTGCGCCACCACCGGGCGTCGCGCCCCCGTCGCAGTGGGGCGATCCCGGCATCGTCACGCAGCGGCTCGGCAAGGCGGTGCAAAATGTCGTCTTTGACCGCGGAACGATGCGCGTCCCCGCGCTGAGCCCGCAACACTTCCGCCGAAATATCGAGCGAACGGTAGGGCCAATCGTCAAACTGGTCGAAACGCTGTCGGCAAGCGAGCCCGCAAAACTAGCCGCCTTTCGCAACGAATACGATGCGGTGCTCGCGGACTACTACGAAGACAACACCGTCCGGCAGGATTACTTGCTCGCACGGGCAACGAAGGTTTGAATTTCGAACCCAGCCGGTCCGAAAACCGCCCCATCAGCGAAAACTGCGATCCTGGCTTCTCTTCGTTACTCGCCAATCACTTTCACCAGCACGCGTTTTGGCCGCCGGCCGTCGAATTCGCCGTAGAAGATCTGTTCCCACGGGCCGAAGTCGAGCTTCCCGTTGGTGATCGCCACGACGACTTCGCGGCCCATCACCTGGCGTTTCATGTGCGCGTCGGCATTGTCTTCGCCCGTGCGGTTGTGCGCGTACCGTGTGGGCGACGCATCGAAGGGCGCCAGCCCCTCCAGCCACTTTTTGTAATCTTCGTGCAGCCCCGATTCGTTGTCGTTGATGAAGACCGAGGCTGTGATGTGCATCGCGTTGACGAGCACCAACCCCTCCTTCACGCCGCTCTTCTTCACGACGGCCCCCACCTTCGACGTGATGTTCTCGAACGCCATGCGGGCCGGCAGATTGAACGTGAGGTATTCGGTTTGGGATTTCATAAGTGAGGAAAGACGATAGGGGGCAGACGGAAGAGGCCGAGATGGACTATGCCACGCGGCTCGATATTATCCGCGCCGCTGAATCGCTTCCATCGGCTGGCCTGAGTCTTTTCTGGCAAGCTCATCCGCGTCACAATGAGTTCAGCGCTCGGGCGCATCCAGTCCGCGGAAAGGGCCGTGCCCACCCGTCTCTCGCCGGAATGCGGTTACGAACCTTCTTTCAGCCTGATTCGTGCGGACTCCAGGCACAGCGCGAAAGGAGATTCGTATGTCCGACGCCCTGCCTCTTCCGCCCCGTCCCAGCCTCGAGCACTACAAAAAGCGGGCCAAGGAGCTCGTCAAACTGCTGCGATCAGGCGACCGCGAGGCACTTCGCGCCTGGCTCACCGAATGGGTCGAGACGCTCGCCCAACTCCACAAATTGGAAATCGCGTTGCCCCGCCAAGTCACCGCCGAGGAGCGACGCCTCGACATCGAGCGCACGGCCGGTCGCGTGTTCAAACGCCTCGACGCGATCGATTCACCCTCGTGCACGCTCGCGCAGGCCCAGTTCGCCATCGCTCGCGAACACGGCTTTGCAAGCTGGCCCAAATTCACCCACCACATCGAGGGCCTTGCACGAAGCCAATCTGAAGTCTCGGAGTTCGAGGCGGCCGTCGATGCAATCGTCGCCGGCAACCTCGAGACGCTCGACTCGCTCCTTCGCACAAATCCGGAGTTGGCCAAGGCCCGTTCGCTGCGCGAACACCGCTCGACGTTGCTGCATTACGTCTCAGCCAACGGCGTCGAAGACTTCCGCCAGAAAACGCCGAAGAACATCGTCGAGATCGCCAATCGTCTGCTCGACGCGGACGCCGACGTCAATGCCGAGTCCGACGCCTATGGCGGCCGATCGACCACTCTGGGACTGACGGCAACCAGCTATCATCCCCAGGCAGCCGGCCTGCAAATTCCGCTCATGGAGTTATTGATCGACCGCGGCGCACGCCTCGAAGACGCGGACGGGCCGTGCATCGTCAATACGTGTCTGCACAACGGCCGCGGACGGGCGGCCGAATACCTCGCGGCCCGCGGCGCCCGGCTCGATCTCGAAGGGGCCGGCGGTGTCGGCCGGCTGGACATCGTCCAAACATTTTTCGAGACCGACGGCCGCCTCAAGCCCTCCGCCACATTTCAGCAGATGCAGGACGGCCTCGCCTGGGCCTGCGAATTCGACCGCACCGAAGTCGTCCGATTTCTCCTGCAGGCCGATCAAAGATCAGGCTCGCGAATCAGCCAGAGCGGACACGACGGTCTGCATTGGGCCGCCTTCAGCGCCAATCCCGACCTCGTCACGCTCCTCCTGCAGCACGGCACGCCGGTGGACGCAAAGGATGAACGTCACCACGGCACACCCTTGGAGTGGGCCCTCCACGCCTGGCACAATCCGCCGCCGGACTCCCGCCCCGAAGCGTATTACAAGGTCGTCGCACTTCTCGTCCAATCCGGAGCAACTCCCGACCCAACCTGGTTCGAGGCCGTCCCAAATCGCCTCGGTGCGCCCAACAAAATTTCATCCGACCCGCGGATGCGCGCCGCGCTTCGCGGAGAGATCTGAAAACAGCGAATGCCCCGTTCCCACAAAATTCTTGAGATCCCCCTTGCAACCTGTTACACGCTGTAATAGACTGGCTCTTACAAAGTGTAACTGTGCGAGGGAGCGGCAATGGACGAGATTAAAGCCGGGCTGAGCGACGCGGAGCGCGAGGCGCTGGGCGCCCTGTGGGACCGCGGGCCGGGAACGGTCCGACAGCTTTTGGAATTCTTCGAAACTCGCGGCCGGCGCTGGGCGTACTCCACGGTGGCCACGCTGCTGCGAAGACTCGAGTCGAAGGGCTACGCCACCAGCGAATCGGTGAGTGGATCGCTCGTCTATCGTCCGGCGGTCTCGCGCGAAGATCTGCTCGACCGCCGGCTCAAGGAGGCGGCCGCGGAACTCTGCGATGGCGCTGCCGCGCCGTTGGTCTTGGCGCTGGTGCAAGGCAACCGATTCACCAAGGACGAGCTCGACCGGATTCGCAAGCTGATCGACGAAGCGAAAACGAAAGCCCCTCGACGGAAAGAACGCTAACGGCCGTCAGACGCAACACAGCACAATGAAGGCGCTGGGAGACGACACCATGCTCGGCTGGTCCGCACAAACGACCGTAATTGCGATAGTTTTGGCGGCAATAGCGATCCTGGCCAGCCGGTCTCGGCGGTTGGGCCCGGCGGCGCGACACATGCTTTGGCTCGTGGTGATGATCAAGCTGGTCGCGCCGCCGGTTGTGAACTGGCCGTGGTCGCCTCCCCGGTTGTGGTCGCTACCCAAAGCGGCGTCTACTCCCAGCCCGGCCCCGATCGCCGAACCGGTCGTCAACCGGCAAGAGGCAACCGCCGAGGACGAATTGGTCGCGACCGACGAGATCGTGCCGGCGACACCCAACGTGTCGGCGACGCCGACGGTCGCAATTCCGGCGCCTCAAACTCGCTGGAACTTCGACCTGCTCGGGCAAGGGCTGTTCGCGCTCTGGCTGGGCATTTCGGCGACGATCGCGGTGTGGCAAATCGTCCGCATCGTGCGATTTCAGCGGCGGCTGGCTTGGGCGATTCCCGCGCCCGAGTGGTTGGTGCGGGAGGTTCGCGATCTGTCCGTTCAAGTTGGCGTCCGCGCGCCGAAATCCTCGTGCTGCCCGACGTCGCGCCGCCGATGCTCTGGTTCCTCGGCCGCACAAAACTGCTCGTGCCCGGACGCCTGGTCTCGAATGCCGATGTGCTGGGCCGGCGGGCCATCCTGGCTCACGAGTTGGCCCATCTGCGCCGTGGCGATCATTGGGTGCGTCGGCTCGATTTCTTCGCCAGCCTGATTTGGTGGTGGAACCCCGTCTACTGGCTGACTCGCGAGCGACTCTCGACCGAGGCCGAGTTGGCCTGTGATGAATGGGCGATCCGCACCGTCCCCGACGGGAGGGTCTCCTACGCCGAGGCTCTGTTGGACGTTTGCCGCACCCTGTCGACGACCAGATCTCCCGCGCCCGCGTTGGGCGTGGCTGGGGCGGGGGCGGGTCGGTTCTTGGAGAGGAGAGTGAAGATGATACTGCAAAACCACGCACCGTCCCGCATTTCCGTGCCGGTGCTGCTGGGAGCGGGTTTACTGTTTCTCGTGGCGCTGCCCGGCTGGAGCGCGGCCGGCTCTACGCCGACAAAGTCGAGCGATTTGACATCATCAAAAGACGAAAAGAACCTCGTCTCGAGCGCGACAATCGCGGACGCCAAGATTGTTGCCAGTGACGACGACGATGACGACGACGCCAAGAAGGAGGAAGCCAAGGAAGCCAAGAGGGAGGCCGAGCAAGCCAAGAAAGAGGCGGAGCAATCCCTGAAAGATGCGAAGCAATCCCAGAAGGACGCCGAGCAATCCCTGAAAGATGCGGCGCAATCCCAGAAAGATGCCGAAGCAGCCCAAGAGGAAGTCGCCCGAGAACTGAAAAAGGAGCTCGGCCCCGGCTCAGCCTTCGAGAAAGAAATGAAGAACCTCGGCCCCCAGCTGCAGAAAGAACTTGGCCCGGGATCCGACTTCGCGAAGGAGATGAAAAATCTGGGTGAGGAACTGCAGAAGGAACTCGGCCCCGGATCCGACTTCCAAAAGAACCTTCTCTCCACGACCAAGGAGATCGAAAAGAAATTCGGCCCCGGCTCCGATTTCGAGCGGAAGATGCAACGCCTCGGCGAAAGAATGGCAGCGAAATACGGCGAGGGCTCGGAATTCGCCCAGAAAATGAAAAAAGACGCCAAGGCCGCCAAGATTTCGTCGGACAGCTCCTCGGAGAAGAAGGCCAAGACCAAGGCAAAGGCAGCCAAAAAAGCGAAGGCCGCGAAAGTGAAGGCCGATGACCTCGACGCCCTGCGGGCCCAAATCGACGAACTGAAGACCAAGCTCAAAAAGCTCGAGAAGGCCGACCGCGACGAGGACGAATGAACGAATGATTGTTCGCGAGAAAACGCGGCGCCGCACTCTTTCGGTCTCGAAGAGCGCGGCGTCGCGTTCTCGTTTTCCGTCGCGGTTCCGAATCCTCGATTCCGCTCAGGGAACGCCGTCGGAGAGGAGCGCACGAGAGCGCAAGCCGGAAAAGACGCAAGGATTTCGGCCCCGCTGACTGACGCGCTCTGTGGGATCGCAAGGATGCGAATTGCGATTGACGGAACAGAGCCCAGCGGTCCATAAAGTCGTACGCCATGAAACTTGCTCCCGGACGCTTTTTCGGGCGGACGCTCTTGCAGCGCCAGAGCGCCGGCCTGACGCTCAACGTTTCCCGATATCAACCGGGTCGGGAGCAACCCTGGCATGTCCATACCCATCCGACGCTCTTCATTCCGGTCCTGGGCAACCACCGCGATCAAACGCGATCGAGCGCCCGCGATCAGAGGGAACTGTCGCTGGTGTTCCACCCCACCTGCGAGCCCCACGCCGGCATTGTCGGCCTCGATGGTCTGATTGGGTTGAATCTGGAATTCGAACCCGGCTGGTTGGCACAGCATGAGCTCGAAGACAGCGACCTGGGCGGCTATCGGCTGGTGGAACCCTCGGTGTGGGTGCGACTGTCCGTCTTGCGCCTGGTTTGTCTGTCGTTTCAATCCGCCCTTGACGATTGGGGCGAGCGGAATGCCCAGGCGCTGGAGCTGATCGAACCGTTGGTGAATCATGAAGTACCGAGTGGTTCGCCGCGCTGGCTGCGGCGGGCAGAGGATTATTTGCACGAGGAGTTCCGTTCCTCGATTAGCCTGCGCGACGCGGCCCGCGAGGCCGGCGTTCACCCCGTGTATTTTGCCCGCGTCTTTCGCCGCCGCCACGGCTGCCCCGTCAGTGCCTACCTGCGCGCGCTGCGGTTGGCGGAGGCCGGCCGGCTCATCCTTCGCGACGGCCAATCCCTGGCCCAGGCGGCCGTAATCGCCGGCTTTGCCGATCAATCCCACTTGTCGCGCTGCTTCTCCCGCCAGTTCAAAACGGCTGTAACAAAACTCCACGACTTTCGCTTACGCTCGTGGGACGAGCGGGCATCACGCCCCGGCAGCACTGATCGCGAACCCGCCAAAATACGCGTCACAACGCGAACAACAGGAGCAATGTCTCATGCGACAGCCATACAATTCCGCTCGATGGGTTGCGCAAATCGCGGCGCCGTGTCGGTTCTTCGTACCATGTTTGTTTTTTATGCAGTGCCTGTTGTTCACGGGGAGTGAAGCCGCGTTTGCGGCACGCCCTCTGCCTCGTTTCGACGTATCGGTTGACGGCAAGCCCGCGCTGCGGGCGTTCGGCGGGCGGCGGGGCGACAATGCCGACGGCTTGTGGCTGTCCCTGAAGCAGGCCCGTTTCGAGCAGGCCACGGGCCCGCGGAAGTTTCCCCCGTACCGCGTCGAGGCGGATCAGGATGACCCGCTGCGAGCGACGCTGAAAGGCACGATTGTTATCGCCGTCGAGGAGGGCGGCCGCGCGGACGTCTCGGAGCTGAGGCTCATCCGAGAAAACGAGAACGCCCACTGGGTCATCGCTCCGGAAGATGTCGACCGCACTCTCAAAAACCGCCACAAGCCGTTCGTGATCGTCGTGTCGATCGACGGCACGTCCGAATTGTCGACAGGAATTGTGACGAGGACGGGAAAGACGCTCGACAACCCCGAAAATGTCTGGCAGTCTCTCAAACGCCTCAACATGATTCCGATCCGAGGACAAAAGTTCCAACCGGAAACAGACGACCCGTCGCACGCGACCCTGAGCGGCAACGTGGTCATCGAATTGACCTACGACAAGCATCTCTGGGGCAGGGCCGAAGTCTCCGCTTTGAGACTCGTCCGCCAAAACGGCAAAGCGTGGAAATGGCAGGTCGATCCGGCGGACGTCGATCGCACCTTCAACAGCCGCACAGTGCGGCAACCGTCGCGCCCCGCGCCCTAACCGCGAGGAGACGGGGATACGATCCGGTCGAGTAGGGGAGGAGCGATGATCCATTCAATTGGAACGAACCAGCGCCGCCTCCCCCCTCTTCAAACCGGACGTGCAGATTTCCCGCATCCGGCTTACCCAAGAACACTTCGCTCGAAGGCATGCGCCGACCGACGTCGACTTGGCCGACGGGCTGAGACGCTACCGCAGAGTGAGGTAGGCCGAAGCCTCTTCTGGGAGCAATGCTCCATGTGTATCCTCACCCTTTTTGCACGTCGAATCCTTGGCAGGGCCCCTTCGCTCCGCGGGCATTACCCCGCTTCATCGCTACTATGAGCCCCTCCGACTCCCGATCGAGCCAAAGCGCAGTTATGGGTTCCCGCACCTTGTTGACACAGGGCCTACGCGCGAAGTGTCACTCGAACGGGTCTCTCAGGTTCCTGACGATTCTGTCGGCATCCGCTGTCCCCTCCCACCCCGGAGAGCCCGGCCGCTGCAGGCGTTCGTTGCTTCACGGTCGGTGTCAGGCTTCACCCTATCTGGAAGGGCTGGCCACTCTCAGATGCGTAACGAGGCCGAATCGGGTTCACGCTTTCGCATTACGGCTGACGCCTTTGCCTTCCGAGGCTTCGACCGCCGGATCACTCCGACAGCCGCTCGGTCGGCTACATGGCGAACGAACAACTACCATGGTCAGTACCTTTCAACTGACAAGAACCGTCAAGCTTTGCCTGACGCACCAGATTTCGCCGATTGGAATATTCTGAATCTGCGTCATCGGCGAAATCTGCGGATTGCTGTTGTCCGGTACTTCCTGGCGTTCCGCCGCCACTCTGTTATCTCAGTTACCTCCTGTTCATAGGCTTCGTCTTCCTCCGACGTGGGTGGCAGGGTAATTTCGTGTTAAATAATCGGGGGGGTGCAGCCCATGTTCAATTTGACAGCCCGCCGTTCGATCCAAGCTTCGCTCGTCGCTGTGATCGCCTTGGTTGGCTGGAGGATCGCCGCTGGCGATGAACGCCCGCCTCGCAATCCGGCAACCGAGCTGCGGCGCCTGCTCGACTGGTTTCCCGAAGACATGGAAACTCTGGTCGTGGCGCAATCGTTTTCGATCCCTCGGCCCGCCGATACCGCCACGCGCGAGAAGGCGGCCGCTGCGTTTCTGCCGTTGCTCGCCTTGGGCGAACTGAACGACGACAAGTACCTCGAGCCGCTCGCCGGCCGCAAGGTCCTCATCGCCGTAAATGGAATGCGGCTTCCGCGGGTGACAAGCAAGTTCGGCGAGTTCTATGCGGAAGGCTGCGCAATTGTCGTGTTTGACCGCGACCTCGGGCAGGCCGCCGTCGCTTGGACCAACGCTCTCCGGAAAGAGGCCAAGGAGATCCGAAAAGTCGCGGGCCGCGAAGTCTTCTATTTCCGCTCGAAGAAAATCAAAGCCTGGAATGGTCCGGGGATTTACTTTGTGCAACTTGGCCCTGACACGATCCTCTGCGCCACGCATGACGACTACTTGCAACAGCTACTCACTCGCATCGATACGTCCCCGCGAAAGAATGCGCCTCCCCGCGCCGCGCGATCCCCGACAGTCTTCCACAATGGACGGCCATCGATCGCTCGGCCCCTGCCTGGATGATCCGCCAGATTCCGCCTGCAAATCGAGATCGGATCATTGACGGTGTGACCTGGACATGGGCCAACAATCGAGCGCGGGTCGTGTATCTGCCTCTCAGCACTTCGGCCAGGAAAGTTTTCGACGAAGCTCGCAACCGCTGGGAATTGCGGAACGAGAATACAAATCCCAGCGAAAACCCTCTCCCGGAATCGCTCCAACGCGTGGTCCGGTCGGACCTCGGCAAAGACGGCCGCGTCACGATTTCCTTCAAAACCGATGGGCTCGACCAGCCCGTCCAGTTTTGGCTCTTCTTGAACCTGTACGTCCTGCAACACGACGACGGAACAGTCGGCCCACAGTGAATTGTGTCGACAACGTCTCGATTGTCGTTGCGAGGTGCAATGGAAGGAAATGAGCAAACCGAGGAAACGGAGCAAGGCCATTTCTTCAACTCCGTTACCTCTGTTGTCTCCTGTTCAATGTCTTCGTCTTTGTCCGACGTGCTGACTTGATGTTCGAGCCATCCGTTCGCCGGCTAAGCTGCCGCTGTCGTGCCAATTCGCACAACGGTATTCTCAAAGCATGGACCACGACCGCATGATGGATCGCTGGCAGCGGTATGCCGAGCGGAATGACGACGCCAACTTTGAATTTCTCCGCGAGTTGAAATTCGAGGGAGATGAACGCCGCACGGACCGGATGGCCGCCAAGCTGCATGCCCAGGCGTTCGAGATCATCGATTGCACCCGCTGTGCCAATTGCTGCAAGACGATGGACGTCTATCTGACCGATGAGGACGTCGAGCGCATCGCCCGGCACTTGAACATCTCCGCTGAGCAGCTCATCGCGACTTACTTGAAGCCACGCGGTGAAGATGAACCCCCTGAGCCGCCCTACAAGATGAATCGCAAGCCCTGTCCATTTCTCGGGGACGACGATCGTTGCACGATCTACGATTCGCGCCCGGCCTGCTGCCGCGAGTTTCCGCATACCGACAAAAAAGAATTCACCACTCGCACCTACAAACACTCCTCAAACGCACTGATCTGCCCGGCCGTTTTCTGGATCATCGAACAGATGAAGCAGAAGCACCGTCCGAGACGACGCTGATCAAACTGAGCTGCGCCGCCAGTCCAGATTGATCCGCAGATTTCGTAGACTCCGCCGATTGGAATTCCTGAATCTGCGTCATCGGCGAAATCTGCGGATCTCGGTTTTGCGTGAATTTAGGGAGACGGCGCTTTGTTCCTCCTCGATGTGTTTAGCCCTCGGTCGGGGCTTGTTCGCCTTGGGCTTGTTTTCCGGCGAATCCGTGACAGTGCAGCACCGGCTGCCTCGGATATTTCGGAAAGCGGCGATCGGTTTTGGACTTTTCGCAGAGCAGAAACCGAGAGCCTTTGCCGGAGACGATTTCCCGTGCGAATGAACACGACGGACAGTGACCCGCGGCCGTGAGACTCATCGGGGCCAGGGACTCCCGTTCATTCGGCGTTAGACTTTGGAACGCCGAGAGCGCTCGGCCCCAAAGCGCCGTCCCGCTATTCTTCCTGCTCGCGGCGGATCGCTCGATAGACCTCCTCCCTGTGGACAGTAACCTCCTTGGGAGCTTCGATGCCGAGTCGAACTTTGTCGCCACGGATCTCGATCACCATCACGGTAATGCGGTCGCCGATGGTCAGCATCTCATCCTTCTTGCGTGAAATAACGAGGTGGGCGTTGCTCGTTGAGCTGGAAGGAAGCGGCGCCGATGTGTCAGCCGCCGGCTTCCCTCGGACGTATGACGCGATGCGCCGCCAGAGCGAGGAAAATAGCGGGATTGTCCCGGGTGCCGTTGTTTCGAAATCGGGCTGTGGATAAACCGTCAGCTCGTTGGGAGCGTCAATACCGAGTTGCACTTCGTCGCGACGGACCTCGATGACGCCAACGGCGATGTCGTCTCCAATGATGACACGTTCGTTCTTTCCTCGGGGCAGAACTAACATTGTTTTCTCCCTGCAAACACGCAGTGCCGACGTTCGTTCGGGAGTCCGAGTTCCCGACTCATCCCATATCTTGCCCAGCCGAGCGGCAAGCCGCCAGCCGGCTTTGTGAACTTCCGTAGACGAGCTCGACAACGACTCCTGTAGGGTGGGACAAGCGAGGCTTTGCGAGCGCCGGCCCACCTTCTTATTGATCACCACACGAAGAAGCTGAGCCGGCGGCCACAGCATTCTCTTTTAGTCGGGGGCCTTGTCCAACCCACAACTCCTTCGGCGTGCGGCTCGACCCGGGGCTGGAAGGGTTTCCGAGACAGCGAGTCAACCCGCCGCGACGACTCTTCGACTCGGGAGGTCAACAATCCTGATCGGGCCGTTTTCAGGCGACGTTTGCAGCGCCGACGGCGGAATGCTCGTCGTTCACCGCGTCGAACGCACTGCCGGTCCACGTAAAGGAACTGTCGCGGACGATTAGTGCGGGGCTGGCCGAAAGGCGGGGCAGAATTCGTCAGCGTCGGCACCTGTGAGGCGGATCAGGTGCGAACCGTCGATATTCATCACGAAAATCCTTCCCCGGTTCGGCCGCCAGTCTTTGTCGTCTTTCGTCTCTGTCGCGTGAAATGCGAGTTGAGAGCCGTCGGGGGACCAATTCGGCGAAAGATGTTGTGCGAGATACGGGAAGCGGGCGAGGCGACGGACGTTCGTTCCCTCGTCAGAGATCACGTCGATTCGGATGTCAAACAGACTCTCGGGTCGTTTGAGGTCCGTCGTACAAAACGCAATCTGGTGACCGGCCGGTGACCAAGCTGGAAGCATCGAGAGGGCAGGGCCCTTGGTGATTTTGCGAATGTGGGTGCCGTTTCGATCGCCGACAAAAATATCGGACTGAAAAAGCAGCGTGCCTCGCGACTTGGGGGATGTCTGGGATGCCTTGAAGGCGAGCTGATTGCTGTCGGGAGACCAGGTAGGATGTTCCGTGCGCTCGAGGACCGTGGTGTATCGCCGTTCGTGCGTCCCGTCGGCATCGATGACATAAATGTTCGCCGCGTCTCCTCCGTCGGCTTGCCGGTGCGAATTGAAGGCGATCGAACGGCCATCGGGCGACCAGGCCGGAAAATCGTTGAATCCTTTGTCGGCGGTCAACTGGCGAATGTTGCGGGATGCCAGCGTGAGCACGTAGATCTCCATGGCGGCCCCCGCTTTCGCAGCGAACGCCAGGCGGCCGCCGTCGGGCGACCATGCGGCGCTTTCGGCGCGCGCGAATTGTTGCGTCAACAACCTCCGCTGTCCGTGCGACAAGAGCCACACGCCGCACTTTCCGTCGACGTTCGCGCTGAAAGCCAGATCCCACGCAAGTTGATGCATCGGATCGGGTCTGGCTCCGTCATCGGCATTGCGCGGACCGGCGCACTCCGCAGTTTGAACCGGCAACCGTCATGGCCGCGGCGGCGAGAATGGCAAATTTCAGCATACGGATGCACTCATCTCTTCTCGAATTCTACGGGCGTTTGCCGAGTGGATCACAATCGATTTGACAACCGGTTGCCATCTCTGTCTCCCAGTCGGTGCGGACCTTTTCGTCCCACATCCCATTCGAACCGGCGCCGGCGGATCGGCGGCGATAACCGTCATCGCAGAACTGGCCAAAACGCCGCAACAGATTATTTGGGCCAAGCACGGCGCGTGCGAAAGTCGAATCATCGCACTGGCCTCCCATTTGATCAGTTCTCGGTCGGGACTGGTTCGCCTGTCGCTTTCTTTTCGAATCCGTGACAGTGAACCACCGGCTGCCTCGGATATTTCGCAAATCGCGGATCGGTTTTGGACTTTTCGCAGAGCAGAAACCGAGAGCCTTTGCCGGAGACGATTTCCCGGGCGAATGAACACGACGGGCAGAGACTCACGGGACTGAGACTCTGGGGGCTGAGACTCGAGTTCATTCGCGATCCTGTTCGGATTCGATTGAAATACCGGGGACCGTGAGTCAGGTGACCGACCCCAGTCCCAACTCAAAATACGAATGGTCTTTTCTCCGCAGATTACGCCGATTCCGCCGGTTGGAAATCTTAAAATCTGCGAAATCTGCGGATCTCGGTTTTGCGTGAAAATGAATGGAGGGGTGCCGTCAGAGCCGCCGTCCCGTCGTTCGCTGCACGGTGAAGTCCGGGATTTTAAGTTCGGATTCGTCCGCTTTGATTTCCAGGTTCTTGAATTGGCTGGGCTTCGGGTAGGCAAACCCCTCGGGCAAGGCATTGAAATACAGGCGCGGGGCCCGCGGGCAAACGGAGCTGATACCGACCCTTGGCGCCCGTTTGATCGCCGCCCAAAATCAAATAAGCGTTCACATCGACGTTGCCAACCGCCGAGATGGCCGCCCCCTGCACGGGCTTACCTTCCGGGTCGAGCACGCGGCCGCTGACGAGTGCCCCACGCTCCATCCGGCAATTAAACACGGTCCGCAATCCCGGAGGGGACACGCCAAAATTCTCCAGCGTTCGGAAGACCCAGCGCCTCTTGGGGTCCTCGACGTACAAAATCATTTTGACATCCGGCAAGCCCTGCAGCAGGAATTTCCCGACTGCATCGGTTTCCGTTCGGAACGATGACTGATAGCCCATCAACGGCTTCTCGAAGGAGACCATTGGCGAAATCTGCAACTTGACTTTCATGCCGGCGGCCGGTCTGCCGTCCGGACTGTGAACGACGCCGGACGCTATGACCTCTTTTTCCAACGTGATCTCGATCGGTTTGTCAAAGCGCTTGCTGACGTTCCACCATTGGCCTTGGCCCAAGCCGTCCGCGTTTGTCGCCAAGTACAACCGTCCTTTGACCGGAACGTCGGCGAACCGAAATCGTCCACTCGAATCGGGCCGGCATTCGAAGCTCCCCCGCAAGGCCGTGTCGAGACCGGGGAAGCCGTCGTCGCGTGGGAGACCGCCGAAGTCGATCTCGCCGGGCACACCCTCGATCTGCAGCGTCTGCACACGGACGACCACCCGCGCCGGGTCGTTGCCGCCCGGCACTTTGACCGTTCCGTCGACCGATTGAGACGGGTGAAGGACGATTTTGGCTGCGGGATTCAAGAGGGGTTGCTGCCTCCATTTGGAAGAGCGCCCGATGCCGACGAGCGCGCCGGGAACGCGCGCGTAAAGGAAGCGATCGTAGTTCCCCTCAGCGCTCGTCACGATGGGATCGGAACAGATGGCCTCGCCTGCCGCATTCGTCGTGTACGGTCCGCAATACACGTAGCGCCCGGCCTCCCCTCCCGAATATTGGAAGAGATGGACTTCAGCGCCGCTGACCGCCTTGCCATCTTCGTCGACACAGACCATGCGCACCTCGCTCGGCCCCGGCAGAGGGGTCGGGGATTGAGGAGCGGGCGGCAATTTCTCCGATGTTTGTCGGGGGTCCGACGCTGGCGGCGTGAATGTCGCAGCAACTGAGGGGCGCAACGACGCGACCGCGGTCGTGACCACGACGACCAAAGCGGCAGCAACCGCAAGGCTCCCTCGGGTGACTGACCGGCGGTCGATTGTCTCGTTGAGGATGGCCCGCAGTCGGCCTTCGAGTTCGGATTGGCCGACGATCGCCAGCGCAGCACGGGGGATCGGCCGCTGGGCGAGGATGCACAGCAGATCCTCCGCGTAATCTGACGCGCGAACTCCCGTTTGCAGCACGGCATCGTCGCAGGCCCGTTCGCGCTCGACGTGCAGCCGCCGCGTGGCCAACCACGCGCAAGGATGGAACCAGTAGAGGGCGCGGACGATCTCCGCAAGCACGTGCGTGACGGTGTCGTGGTGTTTGAGGTGCGCCAGTTCGTGCAGCAGCACACGACGCAATCTCATGGGCGGCCAGTTTGCCGCTTCGGCCGGCAGCAGCACCCGTTTGCGAAGCATGCCCCACGTCATGGGCGTCACGCGCCGCTGGCTCAGGAAGAGATCTACGGGGCGGCGGACTCCCAGGCGACGGCACGCTTCGAAAACGTCCTCGGCGATCGGACCGGCCTGCAGGCGAACGGCCGAGTTTGCGACACCCGCGAGCCACAATCGGCCCAGCGCGAGCCGCAAGAGGAGGTATCCCGCCCCGATTGACCACGCGACAAACAGCCAGCTCGCGGACGAAGCAAACTGCGGCGTGCGAATTGGCGTCGAAGGCTTGCTCAACGGTTTTGCCGTTTCGGGACCGTCGGAGGCGCGCGCCGCCGCCGGCCGCGTCGAAATCAGTCGGATGTCCGTGGATGGTGCGGTCAACGCAGTGCTGCCCTCCGCAGACGGGACGTTGTTGTCGGACGCGAAGACTGTCGCTTCGTGGGCTGCGGCAATCCCGAGCCAGTGCGGCAGGACCCGACATTTCGGAATTGTCCCGGCCAGAACAGGGAAGAGCAGCATCGCGAACAGGGCGGCGCCCCAGACCAAATGCCGGCCGGCGGCTGACGACCCGCGGAGCAGCAATGCGGCGAGAAACGCAAGCAGACAAATCCCGCAAGCCATGCCCGATGCATCGATCAGCAGCGACACAAAGGCGTCGGGAACGGATGCGAGGTGCGTGCCATCTGTGAGTCCGGACATGGCTGCTACCTGCCTTTCTTGCGCGCGTGGGCGATCAGCTCCATCATCCGCTCGAGTTGTTCATCCGTGATTTTGGCATCCTTCGCCCCCAACTGGACCGCGAACGCCTTGTCGAGGGCCCCGTCGAAAAACGTGTCCAGCAGTCGCTGCAGCGCCTGCCGGCCCGCTCGCAGTTTGGTCTGGATCGGCCGATACACGAATTCACGGCCGGCCTTGCGGCGCTGTACGTGACCTTTTTCCTCGAGGATCTGCAGCAGCCGCCGCACGGCTTTATCCGTTGGGGCCTTGGGCAACTGGGCCACGACTTCCATGACCGTGGCGCCGCCCTTCGCGTAAAGGACGTCCATGATTTGCCGCTCGCGCCGGCTGAGACTCGCAAAGTCGGTCATCGTGCTCATTCCTCTACGATGGGAACACTAAAATCTTAATGTGCGGCGTCCCTGACCGTCAATCCGCAGCACTAACTTTTTAATGCGAGCGGACATGATTTCGAGCCAAAGAGAGGCTTCAACTTGTCGCGATCGGCTTTGTCGGCCGAGTCGAAGGGGACGCTGCGGATCTCGGTTTTACGTGAATTTACGGGGGTCGGGCGTTGTGTTCTTCATCGATGATTCAGTTTCCGGTCAGAGGCTTGCTCGCCTGCGGCAGGTTTCTCGGCGAATCCGTGGCAGTGAATCACCGGCTGCCTCGGGTATTTCGGAAATCGGCGATCGGTTTTGGACTTTTCACAGAGCAGAAACCGAGAGCCTTTGCCGGAGACGATTTCCCGTGCGAATGAACACAACGGACAGAGACCCGCGGGGTTGGAACTCTCGGGGCTGAAACTCGAGTTCATTCGCAAATCCAGCTCGGGTGCGAGTGAAATAAATAGAATGTGAGTCAGGTGACCGACTCCAGTCCCAATTCAAAATGCGAAAGGCTTTTTCTCCGGTCGAGTAGGGGAGGAGCGATGATCCATTCAATTGGAACGAACCAGCGCCGCCTCCCCCCTCTTCAAACCGGACGTGCAGATTTCCCGCATCCGGCTTACCCAAGAACACTTCGCTCGAAGGCATGCGCCGACCGACGTCGACTTGGCCGACGGGCTGAGACGCTACCGCAGAGTGAGGTAGGCCGAAGCCTCTTCTGGGAGCAATGCTCCATGTGTATCCTCACCCTTTTTGCACGTCGAGTCCTTGGCAGGGCCCCTTCGCTCCGCGGGCATTACCCCGCTTCAACGCTACTATGAGCCCCTCCGTCTCCCGATCGAGCCAAAGCGCAGTTATGGGTTCCCGCACCTTGTTGACACAGGGCCTACACGCCAAGCGTCACTCGAACGGGTCTCTCAGGTTCCTGACGATTCTGTCGGCATCCGCTGTCCCCTCCCACCCCGGAGAGCCCGGCCGCTGCAGGCGTTCGTTGCTTCACGGTCGGTGTCAGGCTTCACCCTATCTGGAAGGGCTGGCCACTCTCACATGCGTAACGAGGCCGTATCGGGTTCACGCTTTCGCATTACGGCTGACGCCTTTGCCTTCCGAGGCTTCGACCGCCGGATCGCTCCGACAGCCGCTCGGTCGGCTACATGGCGAACGAACAACTACCATGGTCAGTACCTTTCAACTGACAAGAACCGTCAAGCTTTGCCTGACGCACCAGATGACGCCGATTCCGCCGATTGGAAATCTTAAAATCTGCGTCCTCTGCGAAATCTGCGGATCCCGGTCTTCGCACCTGCGCGCTCCGGACCGAACAATGCGTTGAACCACGGATTTCGCCATTTGCGTTTGCTGCGACGCGCCGGTTGGCCGGCAACGAACGGTGTCTACTGGAATCCTACCGACGTTCGGCGAGTCGATCACGATCAGAACTACAACCGTTGTAGCATTCACTCTGTAGCGGCGGCCGGCGAGTCGATCACGATCGGTTTAACAACCGTTGTTAAATGCGTTGGCCGATCATGATTGGACGGTCGTTACCTTCAGATTAACGATCGTTCGCGAGTCGATCACGATCGATGTACCAACCGTTGGTACGAAGGTGGAAAATTGTCGGCGGCGGATGCGGAGTTTTTGGCTCTTCTCGTTCCCAAGCTCCCGCTTGGGAACGCACCCCGGCGCCGGGGCTCCGCTTCGAACCGCGTGATCGGCTTCTGCCTCGATCGGGGACTGGACCGGCAAAGGCGAAGCGGAGCTTCGCTTAGGCTGCGTTCCCAAGCAGGAGCTTGGGAACGAGGAAAAACGAGGACGAGAGGAGGCGGAGCGGCTGCCATTTTGGCGTTTTTTGGGGTGCACCCAAAAAAAGTCGCCTGTTTGGCGGGGCCATCAGTCGCCGAAGCACCGCCGGGGATTCAGCGACCGGACGCAAGTTGAACTCCAAGAGGGACTTCGCGAAATTGTCCCTCCAGGCAGAGTGGCAGGGGAGCGGTCTGCAGGCCGACTTTTTTTGGG
This sequence comes from uncultured Planctomycetaceae bacterium, assembly GCA_963752185.1. GTDB lineage: Bacteria > Planctomycetota > Planctomycetia > Planctomycetales > Planctomycetaceae > DASPSM01. The sequence goes on from CAVVXK010000002.1 coordinate 2,211,298, forward strand.
TGGAGGCCAAAAAAGTCCCCCTTTTTCAGCGCCCAAAAAAGCCAAAAAAGTCGGGGGAGGGGGGAAAGACAGCCGGCAGACTAAGCCCCCTCACCCCGGCCCCTCTCCCTCGAGGGGAGAGGGGAGGAAGACGGGCGGCGAGGCTAGAACGAGGACTAGTGTCGGAAGTGGCGGCGGCTGGTGAAGAGCATGGCGAGGCCGAGTTCGTCGCAGGCGGCGATTACGTCTTCGTCTTTGCGCGAGCCGCCCGGTTGAACGACGGCGACAACGCCGGCTTTGGCCGCTGCCTGGATCCCGTCAGGGAACGGAAAAAAGGCGTCGGACCCCATGACGGCTCCGCGGCTGCGGTCGCCGGCTTTTTCACTGGCGAGCCGCACCGAGTCGACCCGGCTCATTTGCCCGGCGCCGACTCCGACCACACTGCGGTCGGCAACGTACACGATGGCGTTGGACTTCACCCGTTTGGCCACGATCCAGGCAAATTTGAGGTCGGCGAGTTGCGCGGCGGTCGGCGCTTTGCGGGTGACGACTTTCCACTCGGCACTTTGATCCGAGGTCGGGGATTTGCCGTCGAATTCGGCCTGGTCGTGGTCTTGCACGAGCAGTCCGCCGGAAATGCTGCGGTATTCCAGGGTGGCCGGCCGGGGTTCGCACATGGCCGGGCAACTGAGGAGCCGCACACTTTTCGCCCATTTGGGGCGGGTCGCGAGGATTTCAAACGCGGCCGGCTCGTATTCGGGCGAAATAATTGCTTCCACAAACCGGTCGGGCAGAGTGAGCAGTTCGGCGGTGGCGGCATCGACCGGACGGTTAAAGCCGACAACCGAGCCGAACGCACTCACCGGGTCCCCCTCGTGGGCTTTGGCGAAGGCCTCGGCGAGCGTTCGGCCGAGGGCGCAGCCGCAGGGGTTGTTGTGCTTGATGACGACGGCCGCGGGTTCGGTGAATTCGCGGGCTAGTTCCAGGGCGGCGTCGAGATCGAGCAGATTGTTGTACGACAGCTCCTTTCCGTGGAGGATTTTGGCCTTTGCCAACGTCGAGGGCAGGGCATCCGGCTCGACGTACAAGGCGGCGTCCTGATGGGGATTTTCGCCGTACCGCAGGCGAGCCGCCCGGCTGACGCGGAGGGAAAGCTGGGCGGGAAACCTCGAGTCCGGGTCGCCGGATGTCGCTTTCGGCCCAAGAAAGTCGGCGATGGCCCGGTCGTAGGCGGCCGTTTTTTCGAAGGCGGCCTGGGCCAGTTGGCGGCGAAAGTCCGTGGAGAGGCGGCCGGCCCGGAGGTTTTCGAGGACGGCCGGATATTGAGCGGCATCGGTCACGACGGCCACATAGGCGTGGTTTTTGGCGGCCGCGCGCACCATGCTCGGTCCGCCGACGTCGATTTGTTCGATGGCCTCTTCCAGCGAAACGCCCGGCTGGGCGACGGTCTTTTCAAACGGATAGAGGTTACAAACGACGACTTGGAAGGGGATGATGCCGTGGTTCTGAATCGCCGCGGCATCGGAGGGCAGGTCGGGGCGGCCGAGGATGGCACCGTGGACCTTGGGGTGCAGCGTCTTGACGCGGCCGTCCATGATTTCCGGAAAGCCGGTGTAGGACGAAATATCGATCACCGGCAGGCCGTTTTCCTCGAGGAATCGCCGCGTGCCGCCGGTGGAGATGATCTCGAAGCCGAGTTCGACCAGGCCGCGGGCAAAGGCCGCCAGACCGGTTTTGTCGCTGACGCTGATCAACACGCGTTTCGGAAACGCGCTCATGGATGGGATCCGTGCTTGCGGCGACAACGCCCGAGCACGTTTTTGACGCCGCCGTTGTGAGAAGGCCAGTCAGTTGGGTCCGTGCAAGCGAACGGCCGCACGGCTGTGGCAGAAAAAATTGCTTCGGGCGAGGGGGCGATCCTAACCCCGTGCCCCAACGGCGTCAACGAGGGGCGAACGGTTTCAAACCGTTGCCGTGACGGGTTTCCGCGTCACCTGGGCACTGAGCGGGGCGGGGACGGTCCGCGTGGCACTTGGACGCGACAAATCCGAGGGCGAGATGGGCGACTCGCAGGCCATCCGTTCGATGGCGAGCATCATCCGCATGACGTCGCGTCGGGCGAGATTGCCGACCAGGTGTCCTTCGCCGTCGATGACGGCCATTCGCGCTAATCGGCCATCGCGGAATTGCGGGCAGACCGCCAGGGCGCTTTCTTCCGGATGCACCGTGGGAACGTTGCGGTTCATCAAGGTTTCGGCGGCTTGGGTGCGGTCTCCGCCGAGGACCTGGTGCTTCAAAACCTCGTAATCGGTGACGATTCCCGCCAGCCGGTTTTCCGCCGTCGTGACGTAAACCGAAGGCACGCCTTCGGTCACCAAGGTGTCGAGCACCTTCTCGATCGTCGTTTCGACCGAGACGGCGATGGGCGAACACGTCATGACGTCTTGTACGGTGACCTGCATGGCGATGACTCCTTTGCCAGGTTTCCGGGGAACGGCCAGCCTCCAAAAAAACCTACGTTGCGTTTGGGCAACATGCGGTCAGATTCCGATTCCCATGACCTTTGGGACGTTCGGCTTATGCGGAAGGCACCTCGCGAAACGAACGCGTCGAATAGAACGAAGGACGGCGGCAGAATTGTTGACACGGGTCGCGGCATTTTTTTGGCGGCTTGCCGGTGTCATGCCGATGTGTGAGAATGGCAAAGGGTTTGTGGCTCGAGATTTCGCGCTCTCGCGGGATTTACCATGAAAAAAGTCGTGCCGACGGTGTCTGCTTTACTGCTTCTAGCAGCGGTTGCTAGCGAACGAGTTGAGGCCGAGCAACCAAGAACGATCGAGCTTCGCGAGTGCCTGATCCGGGCGGTCAAAACGGCCCGATTGGCAACCGACCGGCCGGGCGTGCTGGCCGAGGTCAAATCCAAAGAAGGGGATGCCGTCCGGGAGAATGAGATCGTCGCGAGATTGATGGACGAGGTTCCCCAAGCCAACCTCGACGTCGCAAGAATGGTGGCAAACGACCAGGTCGAAATCCAATACGCCACAAAGCTCCACGAGGTAGATAAGGCGGAATACGAGAAGGACCTGCAAGCAAATCAACAGCACCTGAATACCGTGCCGGATCTCGAAGTTCAGCGCACCAAACTGCAAATGGAGCGCAGTGCCCTGCAGATCGACAAAGCCGTGCACGAAATCAAGGTCAATGACCTGAAGGCGGTGCAGGCAGAGGCCGAACTCAAGACCTATCGCATTTTGGCCCCCTTCGATGGCGTTGTGACTCGCGTCATGAAATACCGCGGAGAAGCCGTGCACCAGGGAGACACCATCCTGGAAGTCGTGAATCCCGACGTCGTCCGTATCGAAGGCCGTGTCAACGAGAGGGATGTTTGGTGCGTGAAGGTTGGCACGCCTGTCACCGTGCGGCTCAATGTTGCGGGGGCGGCGCCCGATGTCGAAAGACAGGTTTTCCACGGCCGCATCGGCTTTGTCGACGTTGTGGCCAATAGTGCCAGCCAGGAGACACGAGTGTGGGCTGACGTTCCGAATCCCAATAACGTCCTTCGGCCGGGACTGCTTGCCAGGATGACGATCGAACCGTCCACGCCGGTCACGCAAGTGGGCGAAAAAACGTCGACACGGTCTGCCTCGCCGTCCCTCACTTCGGGTCGCCCCGAACCATGAGTCTGGCTGCCATATCGTCGCTGGTCTCTTCGACCCGGCGACCGATCCCGATGCGCTGCCGGCCCGATCTGATCGCCCGGCGAATCGAGTATCAGGGGATCGGCTCGTGGGTGATCAAAGATCCCGTCGGGCTGAAATATCATCGCCTGCACGCGGAGCAGTATTGCGTCCTGGGATTATTGGACGGGACTCGCAATCTGGAGCAGATTCGCGACGAACTGCTGCGAGTCCACCCGACAATTCACGTGACGCTTTCGGACGTGCAGCGACTTTTGACCGATCTGCACGAAAAAGGCCTGCTGCAAACCCTGCGCTTCGGACAGGGGGCGGCCCTGCTCAAGCATTATCGCAAGGAGCGCCAAGCAGAAAATCTGGAATGGCGTCCGAAACATCCTTTACCTGAGGCTGCCGGGCTGGGATCCGGAACGGACGCTGAGCTGGCTGCACCAATATGTCGCCTGGGTCTTTCAGCCGTGGGCCGTGGCGGTGTGTCTGACACTCGTCGCCGCCTCGTTGGCACTCGTGTTCACGGAATTCGAGGAATTCCACCGGCGGCTTCCCGAGTTCCACCAATTCTTCGCGTGGCCCAATTTGATTTTTCTGTGGATCACGGTGAGTGCCACAAAAATCCTGCACGAATTCGGCCACGGAACCTCCTGCAAGCATTTCGGCGGCGAGTGCCACCAAATGGGCTTGATGCTCCTGGTCTTCAGCCCGGCACTCTATTGCGACGTATCGGACGCGTGGATGATGCGCAGCAAATGGCACCGCATCATCATTGGCGCGGCCGGCATGTATGTTGAAACGGTGCTCTCGGCCGTCGCCATCTTTGTCTGGTGGAATACGAACGCCGGCCTCTTGCATTACCTGTGTCTCAACGTCTTTTTTGTCTCGACGGTTTCGACCGTCATCTTCAATGCCAATCCGCTGATGCGGTATGACGGTTATTTCATGCTGGCCGACTTTCTCGAGATCCCCAACTTGCGGCCAAAGGCCGACAAAATGGTCACCGAGCGGTTCGGCTGGTATTGCCTGGGCATCGAAGCGCAACCCGATCCGTTCATGCCCGAGACGGGGCGGATTTGGTTCGAGATTTTTGCGATCGCCGCGGCCATCTACCGCTGGGTGATCGTATTCGCGATCACCACATTTTTGTATCGCGTTCTCAAGCCATACGATTTGCAGAGTATCGGCGTGACGATGGCGGTCGCTTCGTTGGCGGCCATGCTCGGCAACGGAATCTACACGGTGTACAAGATGGTCACAGCTCCCAGAAGCGATCCCCTGGACTATCGCAAGATGAGCGTCACAGGCGGCGTGGTGGCGATCCTCGCGATTGCCGCTCTCTTTATCCCGTTGCCGTTTCACGACGAAACGAACTTTCTCATCGAGCCCACGGACGTGGCGAAGGTCTATGCCACAACTCCCGGTCGGGTGAGCGAAGTCTTCGTCGAGCCTGGCTCGCGCGTCAAAAAAGGCGATCTGCTGATTCGCCTGACGAACGACGAAAAGGAGCAAAAACGACGCTCTCTCGAATTGGAGCGGGATCTGCAGCAGAAAGACGTCGAGCTCGACCGCGCCCTGGAAGATCAGGCACAGGAACAAGTCGCACGGGAAATCCTGGCAGGAATCAAGAAACAACTCGCGGATCGCGAGCGGGAATTATCGCAACTCGAGATCCGGTCGCCATGCGACGGGGTCGTCGTCGCGCCGCCCCGGATACCGGAGCCGGCTCGAGACGATTCGCGTCGCCAACTGAGTAAGTGGTATGGCACGCCGCTCGACCCGCAAAATTTTGGCTGCTATCTGACGGACCGGACCCCGATTCTCTCGATCGCGCCTTCCGCGACTTGCGACGCGGTCCTCTACATCGATCAAGGAGATCGCGACGACGTCAGCGTCGGACAACAGGTGCAGATCAAACTCGAACATCTCGCCGACGCCACATACGACGGCAAAATTGAAAAAATCTCCGCGCGAATCGGAAGTGGCGCCGGAAACCCTTTCGAACAAGGCGGGCGGAGAACTCGCGACAGTGACCGACAAACAGGGCCGCGAGCATCTGACCAGCAGCGCCTATCAGGCGACAGTACGCCTTGAAGGCGACACCGATTTGCTTCGGCCCGGAATGCGAGGCCGCTCGCGGGTGACTGTCGCGCACCGCTCGGCGGTCGACTGGCTGTGGCGTTATTTCCGCCGAACATTTCATTTTCGACTTTGACGTCAATTTGCTCGGGATATTCAGCCCTGCGCCAAGCCGTGTCAGGCCGGCGATCAAAATCGGTCACTCCGGCCGAAAAGGTCTTCAGCTTCTCCTCAGGTTGCGCGCGCCCAACGACGTCGCTAAGTTGCACCCATTATTGCATTTGAGCATAGTGACGGTTGCCGCGATCTCTACAGCAGGCATTCCGCAGACCCGCTGTCGTTTTGACTTGATGCCCGGCCGTGTTTCGGGCGAGTTCGGTCCAGACTCACGGCGCTGTTTCAATCGTCACACTTCTCGAGGAGAACGTCATGGTGCGAAGAGGATTGTCGGTTTTTGTTGGCGTAGCGACCGTTTTGCTGTTGTCGTCCATAGTGCAACCGGCACAGGCCCAAGGTCGCCGAGGAGGCGGCATGGGTGGTATGCGACCGCAAGGCGTGGCCCCGCTCCGTCTCTTGGGCAATGCCGCGGTTCAAAAGGAATTGGCTGTCAGTGAAGAAAAAGTCGAGAAATTGAAGGATATCGCCAGCGATTCCCAACAGGAATTCGGAGAGAAGTCAGCGGAAGCGGGGATCGATTTTGGCGCTTTGCGAGATCTCTCACCAGAAGAGCGAGAGAAGAAGATGCCGGAGATCCGCGCTAAGTCGGCTGAAATTCAAAAATCGATTAACAGCACGTTCATGCCCAAGGTTGCCGAAATCCTCGACAAGGCCCAGATGACCCGTCTGCATGAGATCGCTGTCCAAGCGGCTGGAGCAAGCGCGCTGAGCGACGCCAGCGTAGTCAACGACCTCGGTCTCTCGAAAGAGCAACAAGATAAGATCGCAACCATCGACAAGGATTTTTCCGGCAAGATGCGGGGACTTGGGCGGGAAGGGTTTGCGAAGATGGTCGAGCTTCAAGGAGAACATCTGGCCAAGGCAACCGAAGTTCTCACAAAGGACCAACAAGCCAAATTTACGGAGATGAAAGGCAAGCCGTTCGATCTGAAGAGCCTTCGACCGCAAGGTCGCAGTGGACGCCGCGCCAAGAAGTCAGAAAGCAATTGAGCGTCCTTTGAGCTGAGTCTCACAGGTTTATACCGAGCAGTGCGCCGAGTTCGCGGGTCCAAGCGGGCCCGTTGAATCCGGCGCGCTGCAGTGTTATAACGCAAAGCGTCAATCCCCGCTGTTTTTTGCGCGGGGTGCCGGGGTAATCGCGGCCAGTTCGGCCGCGGTCTACCGAGCGGCGATAAGCTCACGTCTCGTCAATTTGCGGAAGGAACAAATGGCAACCGATAAAGCGAAGGGAGCAGCTGACACTGCAACCGCACCTGCAGCGTCCGCGCAGCCAGCAGCGGGAGAGCAGGCCGGCCAGGCGACAATCCACGTCGACGATACGAACTGCAACGCAGGCTATGCCAATTTCTGCCGGGTCTCCAGCACGCCGGAAGAATTGATTCTCGACCTTGGCTTGAACCCGCATCCCTACGCCACCGGTGAAACGACGGTTCGCGTTTCGCAGCGCATTATCATGAATCATTTCACCGCCAAGCGGCTCATCCACGCGCTGGGTGTCGCGCTGCAACGTCACGAAACCGCCTTCGGCGCCGTTGAAACGGACGTTCGCAAACGCGTTCGCGCAACGCCATAAGCGTTTCGGACGTGGCGCCCGCCTGTCGACGTCTCTCTTTTGTTCCGATCGCCCGACGACTGGGTTCACTGCCGCGATGAATGACTCACGCTTTCCCGACGAACCCTCCGAGCCGGGCGGACCGCACGAAGAGGGTCCGTATTGCGAGGAAATCCAGCACTCCCAGGTGAGTGCCGTCGTTCCCGAGCGTGTCGCTCGCGGTGTGTTCAGCACCGGTGCGGTTGTCGTGCAAGGAGTGCACGAGTTCATTCTGGACTTTCTTCTGCGAATGTCGCAACCGCAGCAGGTCGCCGCCCGCGTCGTGCTTCCTCCGGGTGTCGTCGCCCAATTCATCGCCGCGCTCACGGATAACCTCAACAATTATCAAGTGAAGTATGGTGCGCCGGCCGTGCCCAATGGCCCCGCGGGACAGCCGGCTGCCGCTCCGGCCTCTCCGGTGTCCGCCCAGGACCTGTACGAGCAATTGAAACTCCAGGATGACGTGCTCTCCGGCAACTATGCCAACGCCGTGATGATCGGCCACACCCCCTGCGAATTCTGTTTCGATTTCATCACGACTTTCTTTCCGCGTTCGGCCGTTTCGTGCCGCGTGTTCATGTCGGCGCCGGGCGTACCGCGGCTTCTCGAGTCACTCAAACATTCATTTGAGAAGTTTCAACAGAAGGTCCAACAGCAGCAGCAACAGCAACGTAAGCCGCCCACCGATGCGCCGCCCCCGCCGCAAGAGCCTTGATTCGGCGATTCCGCCGGTTGCCTCCCCCAAACGGTTGCATTCCGGGGCCATTTTTCGTCTGATCGTAAGCGAATTCGTTGAAGCCGTCGGACGGTTTTCCCGCTGACCTGCCGGAAAATCGAGGCAATCCCTTCGCTCGCATCGATCTCTTCGAACAAGGCTCGATTCATGAAAAGCGCTTGGCGAATACCGCTATTTGTTTGCGCATGGCTCATCGCTTCGATTCCGTCGCTGATTTGCGCCGATGACGAAGCCGACGCTAAATCGCTGGCCTCGTCGGTGACCATTCACCGCGACGAATGGGGCGTGCCGCATATTTACGGGCCAACGGACGCGAGCACTTCCTTCGGCCTCGCCTATGCCCAAGCGGAAGACTATTTCTGGCAAATCGAGGACACGTATATCCAATCCCTTGGACGTTACGCAGAAGTTGTCGGACCGTCTGGAGTCGGCTCCGACGTTCTCATGCGAATGTACGAAGTCCCCGCGCGATCGAAAGCCGACTTTGAACAACTCGACCCCCAGCTCAAGGCCATCGGCAGGGCTTACACGGCCGGACTGAATTACTTCCTCGAAACACATCCGCAAGCGAAGCCGCGGCTAATCAAGCACTTCGAACCTTGGTTCGTCGTCGCGTTCGACCGGTTCACGATGTTGTCGTTCATGTACTCCAAGTCGCACGCTGAAAAGCCGGTCCCGTCGGAGTACGAAGAGCGAATCAACGGGACGATCGGCTCAAACGAATGGGCAATTGGCCCGAGCAAGACGCAATCCAAAAAAGCCATGCTGTTCATTAACCCGCACCAGCCCTGGTATGGTTACGGACAGTTTTATGAAGCGCACGTCGAAAGCGGGGAGGGTCTGCATTTCTCCGGTTCGTGCTTTTTTGGCTCCCCCGTACTGACCATGGGTCACAACGAACATTTAGGCTGGGCCCATACCGTCAACGAGCCCGATATCGCCGATGTTTATCGGGAAACCTTCGACGATCCGCAACACCCACTCAACTATCGCTACGGCAATGCTTACCGAACGGCCGTCGAATGGAGGGACACGATCCTCGTGAATTCGGGGGGCGAGAAGCCAGTCGAACATCACTACACGTTCCGAAAAACCCATCACGGACCGGTCGTTGGCAAGGAAAATGCCACCCACGCCCTGACGGTGAAAATCTCACGGATTTTCGAGGGAACGCGGCTGAGCCAGGCCCTGGCGATGACAAAGGCGAGAAACTTTGCGGAATGGAAGGCCGGCATTTCGATGCTCAATCTGCCGATGTTCAATACGGCCTATGCGGACAGCGACGGGACCGTTTTTTACGTCTACAACGCGGCAATTCCCATTCGTGATCCTCGCTTTGATTGGACTCACCCGGTCGACGGCAGTGATCCGCAGACGGAATGGAAGGGGCTGCATTCGTTCGACGACCTGCCCCAGCTCCTCAATCCAGCCGGCGGATATGTGCAGAACTGCAATTCAACCCCGTTCATGACCGCCGACGATGGAAATCCCGCGGCCAGCGACTTTCCGCAATATATGGTCGAGGACAAATACCGCGACCGGCGGCGCTCGCAAATCTCGCGCAAGCTCCTCCGCGAAGCCCACGATCTGACTTTCGAGGATTGGCAGCATTTGGCCTTCGATACCACACTTTATTGGCCGATGGCCGAACTTCCGCGGTACCGCCAACAATTTGAAGTCCTCAAAAAGAGCCATCCAAAGCTGGCCGCCGAAGTGCAGCCCTATCTCGATCACCTTTGCGACTGGGATTGCCGCGTCACGAAGGACTGCACGCAGGCGGCACTTTGTACCGAGTGGTACGCGGAGCTCTATGGCGACCGGTATCCGGCCGAGGATCTCAAACCACAATACGTCGAAGACGTTTCCAAGCGGTTTGAAGCCCTGGTAGGAGCGGCAAAGAAACTCGAGAAACTGCACGGCTCCTGGAAAGTGGCCTGGGGTCAAATTACCCGCATCCAGCGGCAACCCAACGCCGGCAGTATTGAGGCAGCGGCCTTGCTCTTCCGCGACCAAAAGCCAAGTCTTCCGCTCATCGGAGCCCCTGGCCCTCTGGGAGTGGCCTTCACCCTCTACTTCACGCCGAGCATCCCAAAGGTGCGAAAGCAGCGATTCGGAGTGGTCGGCGGCTCTTTCATGGGGGTCTACGAATTCGGTCCGCGGGTCAAGTCGGCAACCGTCCTCCAGTACGGCGAAAGCGGCGATCCCAAGTCGCCGCATTATTTCGACCAGGCCCGCCTTTACTCGGAGGCCAAATTCAAAACCGCCTGGTTCTACAAGGACGAGGTCGAAGCCCACACGGTCACGAAGTACCACCCGGGCGACGAATCTCCGCGGCAGGACACCGCCCGCAAGGATTAAATCGTCCATTCGTCCGACGCCTCGCTTGAATTCGCTCCCAATCTTTGGGGTGACCGAACGAATTCTGTCCACTTTTTTGGCTTTTTTCGGGCGCAACCGGGGTCTGGCGCCCAAAGAAGTCGGCATAATTTGCCGATCCTTGCACGATTTGCCCCAAAATTAGTGTACATGTGTATAACAATTGTCCGTCAGCATTACATAAATGAGATCACATGCGTCTTGCTTGATATTTTTGGCTCTGCTCTAATCTCTGACGTTCGACCCCGCGGTTGTCCTAGCTCGGCAATTGATCCCACCCCTGCCGCCAGCATAGGGACGCCCGAAATGACCCGCCTGTTTTTTTCCTGCCGAACGAAGGAGACAATCCATGAAAACATACCTAACCATTTTGGTTACGGCCCTTTGTGCCGCCGCCATGGTTTGGATGTACCGTGACGCGAGTCGGCCCCAGCCGACCGTGGCCCCGTCACCGGTCACCGTGCCGGTTGTCCAAATGCCTGTTGCTGACAAACCCAAGTCGGAAAGCAACGGCGAAATCGAATCCCGCGTGGAAGCCAGTTCCCAGGTCGAAATCCGCACGCCGCTGATCGACTATCCGGTCCACGTCAAAGTCAACTCGGGCGACTTTGTCCAAAAGGGACAACTTATCGTCGATCTGGGCGACTCGAAGCTCGAAGAGTCCGTCCGGCAGGCCGAGACCGCTTTGAATCTCGTTAAGTCCGAGTTCCAAGCTAGCCAAGTCCGAATGGCTCGACCGGTGAAAGACCCCACCAGCCTCATCGCGCTGGCTCAGCCGGCCCCGGCATCTGCGGCCAATCGCGGTGCAACCGCCCCGCCATCTGTTCCCAGGCCCGAGGACGAACTCGATAAAACGCGCCTCCAACAGGCCGAGGAGGGGGTTGCCCGGGCGAAGTCCGCTCTGGCCGAAACGCGAATCGTCGCCCCGATCGCCGGCTATGTCACGCAGAGGCTCGCCGATGGCGAACTCAGCAAGCCGGACGTGGTCCTGCTGCGAATCGTCGATATCTCCAGCGTCCGCACCATCGTCCAACCCACGCCCGAGATAAATTCCAAGATCGTCCCCGACCAGGAAGCCCACGTCGCCCTCGCCGACCTGCCCGGCCGCACGTTTGTGGGCAAGGTCGTTCGTCAAACGGCGGCAAATCGCCCAAATCGCCGCGAAGCCGGCGTGACCGTCGAAATTCCCAATCCCGAAGGCGTGCTCAAACCGGGCATGTACGCTCGCGTGCGGCTGATGTTCGACCAGAACAACGAGCCGCGCCTCGCCTCGTTCGCGGCCTGGCTCGGCAAGTCGCACGGTCGCAACGGCCAGCCGGCCGGTCCGCAATCCGATAGCGAACTCCTCTCCCACCTCAAGGGTCTCACGCAGACCATGAGCACGATGGCAAGCGAACTCGAGCACCGCGAACAAGCGGCCAAGGCCACGGGCGAGGCGTCGCGAGAACACTTCCTGGCTCTCGAAAAGCTCGTGATGCGGCTACGCGAAGATTCGGGCACCAGCGTCAAGTCGAGTTTTGAACGGACGGCCGTGGCGATCGACAGCCTCCCGGCCCTCCACGTCGACGAGGAGTTGTTGGCGTTCAGCGCCGACGTGGCCAATACCCTGCGCGAAATGGCCGAACGCCGCCGCGCCATCGGCCGCAATACGGCGGGCGTCGATTGGACCTACTGGGACCACACGCAGCGTGCCGCAGGCGCCGTCAAAAGCCAAGGCCTGCAGCGGATCAACGTGGCCATGACCGAGATTCGTCGCAAATTGACCCGCAAGTACAACGTCGAATTCCTCGTGACGGCCGAACGCTCGACGTCGCGTCACGGCAGCACCCACAAGCGCCCGTGATCTTCGGTCCGGATGATCAGGTTTGACGAATCTCGGCAGTCGGCGACCGATCCCTCTGCCCTCTACCGCCTCTGCTTGGCACCTATAATGGAGAAAGGCAAATCGACTCCCGCCATCGCCCGAATGCACTGACATGAAATCGCTTGCGGAAACGCCGTACTCCGTTCTCGATCTCTCGCCGATCCGGCAAGGCGGCAGCGCAGCGGAGTCGTTTCGCAACAGTCTGGACCTCGCCCGGCACGCCGAACGTTGGGGCTACACGCGCTTCTGGGTGGCCGAGCATCACAATCTCGCCGGCGTGGCGAGTGCGGCAACCTCGGTGCTCATCGGTCACATCGCCGGCGGCACGTCGTCAATCCGCGTGGGGGCCGGAGGGATCATGCTCCCCAACCACGCGCCGCTGGTCATTGCGGAACAGTTCGGCACGCTCGAATCGCTCTACCCTGGCCGCATCGATTTGGGTCTCGGCCGAGCACCGGGCGGCGACCAGAACACGGCCCGCGCGCTGCGTCGTTTTTTCGAGAGTGCCGACAACTTTCCGCAGGATGTTCTTGAGCTCATGTCCTATTTTGCACCGGCGGAGTCGGGGCGGGCCGTGCATGCGGTTCCGGGCGAAGGGCTCAAAGTGCCCATCTGGTTGCTCGGCTCAAGTGATTTCAGCGCAACCCTCGCCGCTGAGTTGGGTCTGCCGTTCGCCTTCGCCTCGCACTTCGCTCCGGACTTCTTGCTGCCCGCAATCGGCCTGTACCGTGCGAATTTCAAACCCTCCGATCGCCAGGCCGAGCCGCGGGTGATGGTCGGTGCGAATGTCATCGCCGCCGACACTGATGCCGAAGCGCAACGCCTCTTCACCTCGCAACAGCAGGCCGTCCTGAACATGGTCCGCGGCCGCCCCGGCCAGCTTCAGCCCCCGGTCGACACCATGGAAGGCCTTTGGAATCCCCTCGAGCAGGCCCACGTCGAACAAAGGACCCGCGTCTCCGCGGTAGGCTCCGTCGACACGGTTCGCGACCGGTTGACGAAGATTTTGGAAGCGACCAAGGCTGATGAGCTGATCCTGACGGCCCACATCTACGATCACGCGGCGCGACTACGATCGATCGAGCTGACGTCGCGGGCGATTCGAGCGTCTGCCGGAAGTTAGTGGGTGCTTTTCCGGTTGCCACGCCCACGGCTCGGCGTGGGCGGTTTTTCGAGCATCAAACGGATTCACCCGCCCGCTCAAATCCGCTCAAATCCGTCGACGTGGCACCGCGGTCATGGCATCGACTCTCCGCGATTCGATTTCGGATTACACTGGTGCGTGGTGCCCGCCCATGTTTGTCCGGCGGTTTTACCAGCGGATCGGGGCGGTCGATGCCTCGCGGCACTGGATGATTTGGTGCGATGTCACATGGCCTTAATCACTTTGCAGGCCGAATTCTCGGCGGACGACCGCGCGTGCTCGTTCTCGTCGCACTGTGTTGCGGTGCGCACGCGGGTGTAGAGGCAGGCGAAAAAGCCGTTCCGATCTACCGATCGCTGCCGGCCACGAAGGCGCCGACGGCCCGCGACATCGTGAGTCTGCCCGATTATCGGAATGGTCAGGCGGTCGCAATGCGGATCGGCGGCCGATTCGCTTACCTCATCAAGCCGCGCGGCAGAGTCGATCCATCGAAGCGGTGGATTTGGATATTCCCCTTCGAGCACGCATTGGCGTCAGTCGGTGGCGGCATCGAACATCAGTTTTATGTCGACGCGGTCTTGGCCAAGGGCTTTCACGTCGCCGGCATCGACATTGGTGTCGCCTGCGGAAGTCCGCGAGCGGCCGATCTCTGTCAAAGGTTTTATGAGGATTTGGTCGCCACATACGGGCTCAATCCGCGTGCGCGGCTCTTGGCTCAAAGCAACGGCGGTTTGAACGCCTACTCGTGGGCCGTACGGCATCCTGATTGTGTCGAACGTATCGCCTGCCTCTATCCGGCGACCGATTTGCGATCGTGGCCCGGCCTGGCAGAGGCCGTTGTCTATCCGACGAGGGGACTGGGATTCGATCTGACGCAGGAACAACTTGCCGGACGCCTGGCGGAGTTCAATCCGATTGAGAACCTGCAGCCATTGGCTAAAGCGCAGGTCAAACTGCTCCACTTGCACGGCGATCAGGACAAATTAGTCCCGCTCGAGGCCAACTCGTCCGAACTGGCGCGGCGCTATCGAGTACTCGGCGGTGCGGCCGAAATCGTCGTGGTGCGGGGATATGCTCACGGTGGTGGTCCTTTTACCGCATCGAAAGCGGTCCGCGGATTCCTGCTGGCAGATTGACAAGTGACCAGGCTGATCGACAGACTGCCACGATCGAGCGCCGGTTGGACAGTGTCTTTTCGCGTCGGGCGCGGGAAGGCATAAATTTTGCGATCAGTGGCTCAAACTTCGGAAGTCGACGGAATAATTCACGTCGGCACCACGTCACACATGCGTCGGATCGTTTGTCCAGAGAACCTTTTGTTGAGGAACAACAAGAAATGAAACGTCCATTTGTTTATGCGGTGGTGTGCGGACTCAGCCTCTTGGCCCCCTTGGGCTGCAGCGAAGAAGCGAAGAAAGAAACCAAGACGACGACCACGACGCCGGGCGGATCGACATCCACGACCCACACGGACAAGGTCGATACTAAGGGCAGCAATCCCCCGCCGGCCAAGCCGTAAACGGCAAAACTGCCGATCGCTTATAATTGCTTGATCACCGCAGCCGTGTTGGCGGCGCGTCGCCTTGATGACAACATGGTTCGGCAACGATCAACCGATCGTTGCCGAGCCGCTTGTTCCGGCGACGCGGCGCCCCGGCTGTTGCTGCCGGGATGAAGTTGCTTCGGCCTCGTGTGATCCAATCGGCGGGGCGGCCCGTTCGATCGACGTGGTTGCCCTCGCTCCGCAGCACGTAACTTCGCAAAACGCTCGCAGCTTGGCGTCCCTTGAGCCATCGCCAAGCTAGGGCTACGCTTACACGCCTGATCTCGTTGATCGCTTTCGCGCTTGCGGTCGACGGCCTTTTTCCTTCGATCGATCCGAAATTCAGGCGGTTCTTTGGCCTTATGAGCTTTTTTTACGGTCAGTCTGCCGGACCTTTGTTGATCATGCATGGCGGAGCCCACACCGGTCCGCCGGATCGGGCCAAGCTCGAGTTGGCCGTACGGTCGCTTGTGGCGATCTCGCAATCCATCGGCGCGGAAATGGGGCGCCGTGAGGTTTGCGACGTCGTCGTGGCGGGGCTTCAGGCGATGGAGGCCGATCCCGTCTTCAACGCGGGACTCGGTGGGGCACTGCAGGCGGACGGCGAGGTTCGCGTCTCCGCCGGATTGATGGACGGCGCACGGCAGGCCTTTTCCGGCGTGATCAATGCGCTCGAGATCAAACACCCGTCGGTCATCGCGCGATGGCTGCAAGATCAGCCGTTTCGCGTGCTGAGCCAACCGGGGGTGCAGACCTTGGCTCGCGATCTCAAATTGCCGAGCGAAAACCTGGTCACTCCTGAACGGCTGGCCGAATGGCGGCAACGCATGTCGCAGGCGACGTCGGACACAGTCGGTTGCGTCTTTCGCAACGGCGCGGAGCGCTGGCCGCCGGCACGAGCACGGGAGGCCGAGAGTGTGCTTTGCCCGGACGTGTCAGCGACTCGGCCACCGTGGCAGGCAATTATGCATCGGCCTTCGTCGCGGTCAGCGCAACGGGCCTCGGCGAAGAGATCGTGGACGACGCGCTGGCAGCGAGGCTGGAAACGCGTTGTCGCGATGGAATGACGCTGGAAGCCGCTGCCCGGCGCTGTTACGAAGAGGCGCTCGAACGCGGCCGCAGCTACGGCTGGATCGCCGTCCATCGCAACGGCGAATGGAATGCCGCGCACACGACGCCGATGATGAGCTTCCTCGTTCGCGGCGAACGGGGCGTTCTGCAGAGCTCGGAACCGCCGGTGGTCTGATTGAGGGGAGGGCAGCATGAGCGAAGTTCGGCGGATCTCTCGCTTGCTCGAACACGGTTACGACCGGCAACCCTGGTACGGAACCGCGTTTTGTAAATTGCTCGCAGAAGTGACCGCGGAGCAGGCCGCCGTCAAGCCCTTTCCCGGGGCACACAGCATCTGGCAGGAGGTCTTGCACGCCATCGCCTGGCGGAAATTCGGCCTGCGATTGCTGAGGGGCGAAGCTGTCAGCGGACTTGCGGACGAGGAGAATTGGCCCGAACCGGGCATCTGCGACGCGGGGGCGTGGAAAGCGACGCTCGAGGAACTCGCCCTGACTCAAACCGAGCTCCTCGCCACTCTCGCCGATTTCCCCGACGAACGGCTGACGGAGAAGGCGCCTGACAAGCCGTTTTCACTCTACGTGCTCTTGCACGGAATCATTCACCACGACGTCTACCACGCGGGTCAAATCGCTCTCCTGCGAAAGCTGAGCGGCTAGCTTAACCTCGAACTCTGTCGCGTCGGGCGCGCTACCGCTTGGAATCTCGCTGCGTATCAGGCCGCCGATCGACCACGCCGAATTTCTCGATACCCGTCGTGATCTCCTCGAACGTGATCACGCCGTCATGATTCTGGTCGAGGGCCACGAAAAACAGCTTGCGGGCAAGCGGCTTAAGCGGGATTTCCCGCTGGGAAATCTTGCCGTCGTGGTCGGCGTCGAACTGCTGAATCAGGCTGCGGGCCATCTGATCGGTCGACGGAATGAAGCTGGGAAATCGACGCGCCTTAATGTCCGCTTGGGAGACGGGGACGGCCACGTCGTAAAAGCCGACCATCATCTCTTCCCAGGTCTGATCGCCCCAGCGGACGGTCGATTTGGGATCGGGATTGTTGGCGTTGTTTGAAGAATTGTCGTACAGGGCCGTGCAGTGGAACGTGGTTCCCTTGGGAAGGTGGATCATGCTCGTCAGCTCGTACGACGTTTGCCAGCCGAAGTCGTAGCGGGGCACGTCCAGCAGCGTTTCTTTCCGCCCGTCCGGATAGCGGATCTCGTACAGGAACGACTTGCCGCGAAAGTGCATGTGAGGAGCCAGGCTCATCAGCTCCATGTCGAAGTTGAAGGCGAATGAGTCGGCTTCGACCTTGTAGTCGCCGGCATTCGGCGGAATCGCGAAGCCCGAGTTGACGGCCGCCTCCGAATCCACGAGGTGCGTGACTTCGCTCGGATCGGCGTAGATGAAGCCGACCTTGCTGATGTCGTCCTGCGCGGTTCCGTTCGGCGTATAGTGCATCTGGAAGAGAAGCTCCGCGCCGGCGGGCACCCGTCTGGCAAAGCCCCGCGGATAAACCGTCGGGGCCGCCCCCGGCGCGAATCCGGCCAGAAGATCCCGCTTCAATTCGTCGCGATTTCCTTTCTTCTGCGAGAAGACGACGATGTGGTGCACGACGGCCGGATTCCCAGGGCGACACTCCATGCCTTTGATCCATCGATCTTGTGTAAAGCCGGGATCAACCGCGAAGTACTTGTATTCGACAGTCCCCTCGGCCTGCACGTGGTAGGGCTTCGTCGACATCACGAAAACCTGGTCGGGCACTTTCGGCAGTCGCCAGCCGTCGACGAATCGCGGCGCGGGGGGCAGTTCCTTCGGATCGCCCTCGGGAGCGCCGGCGGCCGCCCACTGGCAAAGAATCTCTTTTTCCTGATCGGGGAGGCTGCGGTCGTTGCTGAAATGCCCGTATTTCGGATCGGCATGCCAGGGAGGCATGCGGCGCTCGCGGACGACTTCGGCGATCATGTCGGCCCAACCGGAAACCTCAGCGTAGTTGGTCATCGCGAACGGGCCAATTTCACCGGGCCGATGGCATGAGACGCAGCGGTTGTTGAGGATGCGCACGACCTGGTTGGAGTACGTCACTTTCGCGGACGGATCGGGCGTGTGCACGCGGCCGATCAGGCAGCCAACCGCGGATGACGCCGGTTTGCGGACCGAACGGCCGGCAATCATCTCGTCGAGGGCTGATTGGAGCTCATGCGCGCTTGCCGTTTTGCGGACGAAGCCCACGCCGAATTGATCGTCGATCCGTCCGTGATAGCGAACCTCCCGATCCTGATCGAGCACGAAGACCTCGGGAGTTCGCGTCGCGCCCAGCCGGTCGGCGAGCTTGTTGTTCAGATCTTTGAACATCGGAAAATTGATCTTGCACGCGCGGGCATAGGCGGCCAGTTCCGTGATGCTGTCCTGGCGATTGGAATCGACGCCGAGAAATTGCACGTGCCGGGCGGCGTATTTTTGCTGCAATTCCTCCAAGCGGCCGCCGTAGAGCTTCGCCAGGGGACACTCGGTTCCCAAAAAAGCGATCACCAGGATTGGCCTGTCGGCGTAATCGGCCAGCGCGTGAGTCTTGCCGTGAGAGTCGGTGAGCGTGAAGCTTTCGAGTTTCGCGACAGACGAAGCAGAGGCAGCGATGCCGGCGGCTTCGGCGACGCTGGGCAGAAGGACCGACGCGGCAACAAGTCCGATACAAACCGACAAGCGCGACATGGGAACCACGTCTTCCGTTAGAGGATCGCGGACGGAGTCAGCCCAGCGACGGGAAGCGAACGGCGCACTGGCGCAACAGAATCGCAAATTGCGGCTCGCGTGTCCATCTTATTTGGCACGGCGATCAATGCGCCTGAGTGCCCAAGTGTTCCGCTTTCCACGTCATTGCCATGAGAATGCGGTTGTACCCGCTGGGGTGATCGTAAAAGGCGATCTCTTCCCACTTGCCCGGATGCAATTTGCGGTATTCGGAGAGCATCAGGGACACGTCGGCGAACCCATCCGGCTCTCCCGCGGCGTTGAGTCCGAATGCGTCGGCCTCGATCTCCTCGGTGCGAATGATACTGTTCGTGACTGGGGTCATGACGAACATGTACGTGCTCATCAACAGCACAATCAACGGGAATCCGGAGGGATCGGCAATCGAACGGATTCCCCACGCTCCGCCAAAGCGGGCGACGACGCGATTAAATCCCCAGGCGACGAACGCGAAGCCGATGGTCATGACGAGCCCCAACTCGAGCATCCCCTTGTAGACGTGATTCATTACGTAATGTCCCATCTCATGGGCCATCACGGCCTTGATCGACGCGAGCGAGCAGCGGTTGAGCAAATTGTCGTTGAGCGAAATCCGCATCGTACCCAACGCGCCGCTGACGTTGGCGCTTACCCGCTTCGTTTGCTTCGACGCATCGAAAACGTAGACGTTGTCCGCGGGAATTTCGTTGGCCCGAGCCAGGCTCAGAATCGGATCGCGGACTTTCGGATCCTCGAGGAGCGTGTACTTATTGAACAAAGGCGCGATATATACGGGCGCCAACACAATCAGCACGAATAACATCACAAACGACGCAACCGACGCCCAGATCCACCACGACTTTTGCACGAACTGCAGGATCGCGTAAAGTACGAAGAGGGCCACGGCGCCAATCACGGCCCCGACGGCAATCCCGATGGCCTGTTCACCAAGCCACGCGGCAAGCGTTTGATTCATGAGCCCGTACTTCTCTTCGCGATAGAAGCCCTGGTAAAGGGACATCGGAAAACTCAAGATCGTCGTGAACAGAAAGTACTGTGCGCCGTAAATCACCGCCTGGAACGGGGCCCCTCGATAATGCAAGAACCGCTCGGCCACCCCGCGCATGCGGGCGGAAAGGCCGGTCGTCAACAGGATCAACGAGAGAGCGGAGGAGAGCAAAAAGTTCCACAACTGGAGCCAATACCCGCCCTCGAAATACGCATTGGATTTGGCGATCTTCTCAGGCGTCATTTTGGCAATATAGACCTCGGTGGCGGCCACGGGGTCGAAATGCGACGACGCCGGTCCGCTTGTCGCGGCCGCCGTCTTGGGCGGGGAAGCGGGCTCCGCGGCGGTTGCCGGCAGGGCGGCCGCCAAGGTCATAACCAAGATCAGGCTGGCGATGCGCACGATGTCGGCTCCATATTCGGACTTGGGGCAAAGGCGTTTGAATTGAGAATCCAGCGATATCTCGCAACTATAATCCTATTACCCACATTTGTTGAGAAGCGAGTCGATAAACATGACTGATCGCGCAAGTCGCCCTGTCAGCGGTGAGTATCCGCCCGATTTCGAGCGTTACATCGATCGGGTTCCCGCGGGCGACGTCGTCGCGTTCCTGAGGGAACAGGGCGACCGGACGCAATCGATTTTCGGGCGTCTCAGCGAGGCGGATTCGCTGGTCGTGCATCCGCCCTATACCTGGACGCTCAAGCAAGTTTTGGGACATGTCATCGACGGCGAACGTATCTTCGGTTACCGGGCGCTGCGTTTGGCCCGCAAGGATCCGACCCCGCTCCCGGGCTTCGACGAGAACCATTTCATGGAGACCGCCGACTTCAACGCCTGCCCAATGGCGGAATTGCTGGAGGAGTTCACCTCGCTCCGCCGTTCGCACGTGCTCCTGTTCCAGCATATTTCGCCCGACGCCTGGAGCTGGCGCGGGACCGTGCTCGGCCAGCCGTCAACTTCTCGTGCTTTGGCCTTCGTGATGGCCGGCCACATGGAGCATCATTTGGCGATCGTCAAGAAGCGGCTCGGGGGTTGAGGAGACACTGCGAAGGCATGCCGGGCGAATTTCATTTCGCCGGGGGCGGCGACTTCTGACTGTCCACCGGCTTGGCGGCGATCTCGCACACGACACGAAAGCCCGAATCGGGCCGTCGAAACGAATCGACCCCCCAGTACCGATATCGGACCCCGGCAACATGCGTAAAGCCGCCGCCGCGCCAGATGCGACTCTTTCCGGTCGGTGGACCGGTTGGATTGTCCGTCTCGGAGTGCTCGTAGTAATTGTCCGAGAAGTGATCAGAACACCATTCCGAGGCATTTCCGATCATGTCGTAGAGTCCAAAATTGTTTGGCAGAAACCTTCCGACGGGGCACGTGTAGATGTATCCGTCCGAGGATTTGACGAATTCCTTCCAGTGCGGAAAGACAGCCCTGGCGGAAGCGTCGGCCACGTTGCCGATCTTCGTCAAGTCCTCGACCTCCGAACTGTAATAGTTGCGGACGACGGTCCCAGCTCGGCAGGCGTATTCCCACTCGGCTTCGGTCGGGAGTCGGTACCGCTGATTCTCCTGATCGCTCAACCATTTGCAGAAGGCTGTCGCGTCGCGCCATGCGATTTGGACGACGGGGTGATCGTCGGTCTGCTCGAACCCGGGGTCGCGCCACGTCGACGGATTGCCCGGATCCCATTTCGTCGACATTTCCGCGTCAACTAGATGAATTCCACCTGGCGAGTCCTCAGCGAATGTTCTGTAGTTCGCGGCAGTGACAAACTTGGCGAACTCGCCTCGCGTCACTTCGTAAACACCGAAAAAGCACGGATGCGTGATTCGTACGAGGTGGCCTTTGTAGGGACCCATCGTGAAACTGCCGGGCGGAATCAGGATGAGCTTCATGCCGATCGAATTGGTCTTCTCGACAGGCACATTCATGCGTCTGGCCCACGCGTGTTGAGCGTCCCGGGCCATCACTGGGCCAAAGGGCTGAGAGAGAACGTGCGAATCGAAAGCTGAGGGCGGCGGAGCGTCGGCCAGGCTCTTGGGGGGAGACGAACCGGCTGAGCGCGCGGCAACTTCCTTGTCGACGAGCGACGGCTCCGCGGAGTTCGATTTCGAGTTGTTCGACAGGGGAGTTACGATCAAGTCTTTGTCGCCAAGCTGGGCCGCGATCTCTTGACCGGCAAGCGACACCTTGACGATCACGTTCTTTCCTCTTTGAAGCGTAAACTTGTCCGATTTGAACGTGAGACCGTTATGGGTGATTGTCAGCTCGTTGTCGCCCGGCTTGACTTCGACATCGTTCGTACCGGGCCCAGTCAGGATGACCGTCGCGCCGCGAACCGCAACTTGAATGTCGGGATCGCTGACTTCGATCGTGAGCACTGCCGTTCCTGCGCGGAGGTGGATGACAACCGCAACGAGCACTGCGATCAGCGCGGCGGCCGCTGCGACCGCCCATTTGCGTGACTTCCGCGACGGCGGCTGCGAAACGGGCTCGGGGACCGCCGGCGTGCGAACGATGGCGGCGATCTGATCGGCAACTTCCGAGATCGACGAATAGCGATCGGCGGGGTTCTTCGCCATCATCTTCGTGCAAAGTGCGTCCATGCGCGGATCGAGACCGGGGCGGAGCCGGGTCGGCGGCGGCGGAGCTTTCGAGAGGATCTGCCCCAAAACCGACGCCAATGAACCGGTGAAGGGAACTTGCCCGGTCAACAGTTCGTAGAGGATCACGCCGAGGCCGTACTGGTCCGCCGCCGGCCCGACTTTCGTCGGATCGCCCTCGACTTGTTCGGGCGACATGTAAGCCGGCGAGCCCAGGATCACTCCCGTTTGCGTCAGCCGATGGTTTTCACCCGGACGAATCTGCTGAGCCAGACCGAAGTCCATGATCACCGGCTCGCCCTGGTGATCGACCATGATGTTGGCCGGCTTCAAATCGCGGTGCACGATTCCGTGCCGATGCGCCTCGGCGAGCGCCTGAGCGATCTTGCCCACGGCGATAAGGATTTGCTGCTCGGTCTGAGGCACGGCCGGATTGACGAAATCCGAGAGCGGTCGCCCCTCGATATACGCCATCGTGATGTAATGCTTGCCGTCGATTTCGCCGACATCGTAAACCGGGCATATCCGCGGATGCCGCAACGTGGCGGCAGCACGCGCCTCGCGATAGAAGCGTTCGAGCATCTCGGGCTTGCAGTCGTCTGACAATTGCGGCGTCTTGAGCGCGACTTCTCGTTCGAGCTGCGTATCATGCGCGAGGTAGACGGTGCCCATCGCACCCTCGCCCAGGGCACGGAGGATGCGGTAACGGCCGAATTGGCCCGAAAGTTGGCCAGACTTCGTCGGCTCGCCCGACCTGGGTGCCAGAGTTTCGCTTGTTTGGTGGCTGAAGGACCCCGTCGAAACCTGTGAGGCATCGCGACGAGACTCGGCGGCAAATTGACGGAGTTGGTCTTCGGTGATGATGAACCGCCGCAACTCGTTCGCGATTTCCGGATAGTTGGCGATAAACGTCTCGCGATTGAACGATGGATCTCGCTCGGTCCGCTCGAAATAGTCTTCAAGCGCCGCTTGAAGCTGAGGATCGTTGGGCTTCGCTGGGGCTCGTTCATCCATCGAACGGTCTCCACCAATCGGCAAACTCAGGGCAAGGTGGTCTATCATCTGGAATTTCCTGGAGTAATTCCAGGTTTGACATTTTCCTGACGTGCGCGTGCAAGAACGCGGGAGATTGGTCCCGCGTTCTTGCCTCTCGCTGAAAAAGGACTACTTCGTCACCGCAGAGGCCGAATCTTCAGAGGGCGTTCGCGGCGTTGCGGTATCGACGGTTTGACTGGACCGCGTCGTCACGATCTCGACGGGCGCCGCTGACGATGCGACCGGCGGCACGACGTTCGTGATGTCGTATTGTGCTGTCGCGACGGGCGATGGAAGGGCAGTTGTCGTCACGCCATTCAAGTACTGGCAGAAATAGGACGGGTTAACAAGTCCCGCGGCGAGATATCCCGGCCACCATCCGTCCGCTGATCGGGTTCCCCAATAACCCGACCTCCACCAGCCTCGTCCCCACCAACCACGGCCGGCGCCCCAACCCAAGCCGCGTCCCCAACCCCAGCCATGGCCCCATCCCTGATTCCAACCGGTGTGATTGTGCGCCAAGGCATGATTCGCCGCGGAATGGTGGCCTGCGAAACCTGCACGGTGCGCGAAGGCGTGCGCGTGGCCGTTGTGATGGGCAAATGCGTGCGCGTGGGCATGAGCGTGTCCCCCGCGGCCGCCGTGCCCACCACCGTGCCCGCCACCCCGGGCATAACTCAGCGTCGAGGAGGACAGGACCAAGGCAACGGCCACAACGCATCCAGACAGAGAGGCGAATTTCATGGCGATCCCCCGTTCGTTGGTTTGTGAATGAAGCGAACGGCCAATGAAGCCCGGCTGCGGTCGATTTGACCGTGACTTTCTGAAAAATCTGGAAGGCTTTTGGGAATAAGCGGGAAGAGCTTGTGACGCAGGGCTTTCCGACAGCGGGCCGCGGAGGAATCAGTCGAGATTTTTTCGGAGATTGTTCATCGCCCGGTTCATCAGCCAAACCAGGCGCGCTTCTCGTGAGGCCCATTGCCGACGCGATGTCTGCCAACGATTCGTCTTTGAGATAGCGTCGTTCCAGCGCTTCGCGTTCGTCGGCCGGAAGTTGCTCGATGGCCGCCGCCAATCGATCGGATTCCTCGTTCCGAACGATGAATTGGCTGGGAGTGGGCTGGCGATCCGAGTAGACGTCGGCGTCGTTGATGCGTTTTTCGCGATCGACGGCCCGTTTGGCCGCATGCAACTGATTCCGGGCCGCGTTGCGGATGTTGTTCTCATGAATCTGGCGCAACCATGCGATGAATCTGCGCCGGATCGCGACCGTCGAATTTGAGAATCTGTCGATGAACCGACAGGCACGTTTGCTGAACCACGTCCGATGCGTCGATGCGTCCGGCGGCCCGGTCGTCGAGGCCTTGATCGGCCAGCCGCCAAAGAAAGCCGCGACACTGCTCCAGCAGCTCGCCCAGTGCGGCCTGGTCGCCGGCACGGGCTCGTTCGATCAACTCGTGATTAACCTCGTCGGCTTCCACGTAGTCTCCGCGACTTGGGGCAAAGGCGAGCACCGCGCGGCAAACTCAAGCACCGCCTGATCGGCATTCTGCGGCAAAGCGACGGCGAATGCCAGCTTTCACGCCGCGGACCGCTTACGGATAGCGGAACGACTTATCCGGGTAGTCGGGGTGCACCGGGACGGGTCGCGGGTCCTTCTCGATGAGATCGTGCAAGTGTTTCACGGCCGCATCAAGCTGTGCGTCGCCGCCGCTGAAGGTCGCGTGCGGCAAGTTGTCGACCACGATGTCCGGATCGACGCCGTGACCCTCAATCAGCCATTTTCGTTCGGGACCGTAGACGCCGTCTTCCGCCGCCGTTGCGACGCCGCCATCGGAGAGCCTATTTCCGGCGCTGAGCCAGATTTCGCCCCCCCAAGTCCGGGTGCCGATCGCCTTGCCGAGACCAAGCCGGCGGAAGCCTTCGGTGAACGCCTCGCCATCGGACGCAGTGTTCTCGTCGCAAAGGACGACCAGGTGTCCGCGAAAGGCGTACTGCATGTTCCACGTCGGATTTCCGACGCGGGACTGCCAATAAAACCAGGCCTTTCGCATGAGTTTTTCGAGGATGAGGCTGTCGATGTTGCCTCCCCGATTGTGACGGACGTCGATGATCAGTCCCTGGCGATTGAAGACCGGATAAAAACTGCGATACCAATCCGACAGATCGCTGTTGGTCATCGCGCGGAGATACACATAACCGATCTTGCCTTGCCCTTGTTGTTCCACGCGTTGCCGACGGGAATAAATCCAATCGCGGTAACGGAGATCGGCTTCGTCAGCGATCGGCGTCACGATCACGTCGCGTAACGCGCCGCCCGCTTTGGGGCGAATGTGCAACAAAACTTGCTTTCCCTGCTGTTGCCGCAACAACATCTGCGGATCGGGCTTCGAAAGGACCGGGTCCCCGTTGATCGATTCGATGACATCTCCCGCATGAACGTCGAGATCCGGATCGGCGAGCGGTGACAACTCGCCCGGCAGGTCAGGGTCGCTCTGATAAATATGGTCGATGAGATAGCCGCCCTTGTTTTCGTCGCGGTCCAGCCGCGCGCAAGGCTCGCCACGCCGATTTGGTCGGGGCCCTTGCGGATATCGCCGCCGACGACGGCCGAGTGCAATACGGACAGTTCGCCCACCATTTGCGCGAGCAAGTTGTTCAATTCGTTGCGCGTCGTCACGCGTTTCACGAGCGGGGCATACTTGTCGCGCATCGCGGGCCAGTTCACCCCGTGCATGTGCCGGTCGTAGAAGTAGTCGCGGTGGAGCCGCCAGGCGTCGACGAACATCTGCCGGAAGTCCTCGGCCGGATCGATCGAGTAATGCCAGGCCGAAAGATCGACGCGGCTCTCGGCCAACTTTGTGGGGGCTGAGGAGGCCGCATCGAAGATGTAGAACTCGTCGTCCTTGCGGGCGAGAATATTCTGGCCGTTGACGGACAGTTCGTAGCTGCGAACGTCGGCCAGAATCCGCTCGGGTTTCTTTTCATTGCCGATCTCGATGGCCATGAGGTTGGTCTTACCGCCGCTGCCCGATTCGTGCTCCAACCAAAATAAGGCTTTCGAATTGACGCTCAAGTTCTGAATATTGCCGCGGGGCACCGGCACGGCTTTGATTCGCCGGTCGAGGCCGCCACGGTCGATGTGAATTGGCTTGGGAGCATCGTTCTTCTTGGGGGCAGTCTTCTCCGCCTCAGGGGAAGCGGGCTTAACGGGGGCGCTCGGGACCTTCGTGTCGGCGAAGGAAGTCTCGGTGTACCAATCATCGAGCGCCGCCGACGGCGTCTTCTTGGCTTCCGCCGCAGGATGCAGCTCATCCGCGGGTTGGAACGGCGAGCGAGTCCCCTTGCTCAGCGCGACCCTGAAGATTTCCTCCGACTTGTCGAAATAGGGCTCGGGCTGCCGCGTTCCCCACGGTCCAGGCACGAGCGAATGGAGGGCCCGGTCGGACAGAAAATACAGCCACTGACCGTCGGGGCTCCACGCGGGGCTGTAGCTGTTGAAGCGGTCGCTGGTCAGCGGCGTGGTTTCTCCGCTTTCCAATTCGTAAAGGTGCAGTTGGCGAAACGTATTGAGGGCCGACTCGCCAAACGCCAAATAGCGGCTATCGGGCGACCAAAGGATGTCCGAAATCCCCTCGCGACTCTTTGAGATTTTTTTGCTCAGTCCGGTGGCGACGTTCACAATCCACAGGTCTTCGTTCTTATCGGAATAGGCGAAGTGCTTGCCGTCCGGCGAAGGGTGCCCTCGCCAGCGGAGGATTTTGCCGTCGTGCGTGATTGCTTTGTCGTCTCCGATCCCCCGCGCCGGCAGCAGACGAAATTCGAGCTCTCCGGTCTCGTCGGAAAGCGCCAAGAGGTTCTTTCCGTCCGGCATGAAGCAGACGTCCCGGTAGCGGACGCCGGGCTTGCTCGAGACCCGGACAAACCGGCCGCCCTTGGCCGGGGCGACGAACACGCCGCCGCGAGCCGTCAACACGACGCTTTGACCCGACGGGTGCAGATGGGCTGAAGTCAGATGCCCGATCGGCCGCTCGATCCATTTTTCACGCAGCTGATCGAAGTCCGATGCGAGGGTGATCGGGACGATGCGATCGACGCCGGTCTTGATGTCAAACAGCCAGAGATCGGCGCCCAACTGATAGATGATCCGCCCCGCATGCAGCGAAGGCGATTGGACATCCCAGCCGCTGTGCCGCGTGTGTTGCTTGAGATCGCCGCCTGTGTTCTTCATCGACCAGACGTTGAGCGAGCCGTCGCGATCGGTGACGAAATAGAGGCGTCCCTGCTCCCACATGGGCGAAAAACTTTCGCCGATGTGGTCGCCGGTGAGATTGGTCGCTTCAGCCTCTTTGGGAGACCAGCGCCAGATTTTTCGCGCGGTGCCGCCCTGATAACGTTTGACCGCCTGCCCATGAAAGGGCGGGCGGACGAAATAAAACGTCCCTTCGGGATCGACGGCCGCTTCGCCCGATTGGCTGAGCGGAATCCGCGTTTGGCGACCACTCGAAAGATCGATCGTGACCAATTGAGAGTCGGGGAGCGTCGAAAAATGCTGAGTCGTGTAAAGCAGCCGGCCATCGGGGGTCCAGCCGACGGGAATCGACGGCTCGGCCGCGAACGTGCGACGGGTGGGAGAGCCTCCGCCGATCGGCATCGTGTACACCTCGGTCGGTCCCTCGTAAGCGGCCGCGAACGCGATCAGCCGGCCATCGGGTGAAATGCGGGGATTGGTTTCTTCAGCCGGATGCGAGGTGAGGCGCCGCGCCACGCCACCATTCGTGCTGACCGTCCAGATATCCCCCTCGGCCGCGAAGGCGATCGTGTCGCCGTGGATCGTCGGATGGCGGTAATAGCCCCGCGGCACCGGCGACTCGGCCGCACGAATGTCCGCGCCGTGAAGCACAAAGAGGAGGAGAAAGAATTTAAACAACAAGTTGGGCAGCGACGGTCGAAGTCTCACGGGTTCACTCATCCAGGTGTGGTTCGTGGGGAGAGGGTCCGACTGCAGTCCAGTCTCCAGTTTAAAGCAAGCCGGCGGCCAATTGTTGGCAAACTGCGAAAGAGGCTCGTGACGGATTACCTTGCCGACTGGGTGTCGAGAAAAACGATGCTCGAGGGATTGCCCACCGGCACGTATTGGCCAGTGAATGTGAGGCCGCCCGTGTTTCGATCGACGCGAAAGACGGCCAGATTGTCCCCGCGCTGGTTACAGCAGTAGAGGAAACGGCCTGTTGGATCGAAGCGAAAGCTTCGCGGATAGTTGCCGTGTGTCCACTCATCGCCGACGAATTTGAGGGTTCCGTCAGTGTCGACGGCAAAAATACCAATGCCGTCGTGAAGGCGGTTGCCGACGTAAACGAAACGGCCATCGGAGGAAGCGAGGATTTCCGAGCAAAAATTGCTCCCCGCAAAGCCAGGAGGCAGGCTGGAAATCGTCTGCCGCGCCGACAAGCGGCCCGTCGCGCCGTCGTAGTCGAAGAGCACGATGGTCGATCCCTCCTCCTGAAGGGAATACAGCCAACGGCCGTTCGGATGAAAATGGAAATGCCGAGGACCGTCGCCCGGTGGCAGTGAGACAACGGGCGTGTTGCCAGGGCTCAACACGCCGCTACGCGCGTCAAATTTCCAAACGAAAATCTTGTCGAGCGCGAGATCGACGTGCAGGACGAAGTTTCCGGAGGGGTCGGCCTCAATTTGATGCGCGTGCGTTCGATCATGGCCGCTGAATGCGAAGCTGCCCGGTGGCGCGTTTGTCGCGCGCGCCGGGCCGACCTTGCCGGCGTCGTGTTTTATGTCCGTCGCCTCGCCCAGCCGGCCGTCTTCGAGAACCGGCAGTACGGCGACCGAGCCTCCAAAATAATTGGCGACGAACAAGAATCGTCCCGATGGGTGAAATGCGACGTAGGTCGGACCGGCGCCGCCGGAGGCGACGGTGTTGAGCAACTTCAATTTGCCGCTCGTTCGATCGACGGCAAAGCAGCTTACGGTTCCCGACTTCTCTTTGCCGACGCGCTCGGTTTCGTTGGCTGAGTAGAGCCGCGTTCCCGAGTGGTTCAGCACCACGCAGCTCGGGCTCGTTCCCATTTCGTGTATGCCTGCGGGCGACAGCGCCCCTGTCGCGCGATCAACCCGATAGAGGTGGATGCCTCGACCATTGCCGGGAGGCAGATCGACTTGCGTCGGCAGCACGTCTCGCAGAGGCGCAGTATATGTACCGACATACGCGAAAAGCGGAGCAGGGGAGTCGGCGGCCTGAGCCGTGAGGGTGGCATTCAGGAGGAAAAGCAGTGGCACGACCCGAGAGATGCGTCGTTGGAGTTCAGTTCCGAAGGACATTCGCAAATCAGCCTCGTTTGGCGGGATTGATCGAGCAAGAGCCGGGAATCTCAGGGGGGATAGCAATCAGCGCCCGCTCCAGCTTAATGGTCGCCATTCACGTTGGAAAACGAAGCCGCAGCAATTTACACAGATCAAGGCGACCAACGGAACGAGTGAAAATCAGCAATTTACAGAAAATAGGTAAGCTTTTCTGTTGAATCGAAAATCCCTGGAGCGCAATAATGACCGCCGCCTAGACCAGAAATGCGGAGAGGGATTGCCGAGGTATTGAGGACCAACATGTTCGGGTCAACCGGCCGATCGACAGCATCGCCGGATAGACGGGCTGCGCGAATGCTTCGGGCAGTATGGCGGCTCGCTTCGCGGCCTTACAACGCCTGCCGTTCAGACACTGGGCCGGCATTTGTGGTCGTTTCAAACGGCAGCCCGTCTGTCTGTTGGCCGCACGCTGCAACCGCATTGATCGTCTCGTGCCGCTCTCGATTCACGTGCTTTGAGCACGCGCCTTAATTAACTCAACGTGGAAAGTGCGCCTTGTGGTTATTTCAAATTGGCTTGAAGTGTTGTCATCACGCCCGATACGGGTTCGCCGGTTAAGTGCGCGTGCCCGCGGCCGCAGGCAACTCTGTCGCACCAGGTCAATCGAGCAGCTCGAAGTCCGCACGATGCTTTCCGCCTCTTTGCCCGTGGCGCACAGCGCGACCTCGACGACCACGGTCGATCAGAGCTTTAGCTCGACCGCAGCGGCCATTCAGTCGGCGGGCAAATCGATCGAACAAGCGATTCAGAATGCGCTCAGTTTCACGACATCGACCGAAAGCTCGATTTTCAACTCGTTGACTTCAATCTTCTCCGATCTCGACCAGAACTCGCCGATGGGTCAGGTTCAGGGTGCCACTCGGACGGGTAACTCTGGCAAAGGGACGGGCAATTCGGGAAGCGCCGGTCAATCGAGTAGCCAGCAATCGGCTCCCAACATCACCAGCGCGAATAACGCCACATTCACGATCGGAACGAATTCGAGTTTCACGGTCACCGCGACGGGCTCACCGACGCCCACGCTTTCGGAATCGGGAGCGCTACCGAACGGCGTGACATTCAACGCCTCCACGGGAATCTTGAGTGGAAACCCGCAGGCCGGTACCAGCGGCACCTATCCCATCACCTTTACCGCATCGAACAGCGCCGGCTCGCCATTTGAACAACAATTCACCCTGACGGTCGACGCGGCTCCCGCGATCACCAGCTCCAACAACGCGACGTTTACCGTCGGAACCAGTGGAACCTTCAGCGTCACAACGACCGGCTTCCCGGTGCCAACCTTTTCCGAATCGGGAGCATTGCCCAACGGCGTCACCCTGAATGCCGCGACGGGGGCGCTCGGCGGGACGCCTTTGCCGAATACGGGCGGCACCTACGACTTCACCATCACCGCTTCAAACGGCGTGAGTCCCAACGCGACCCAGAGTTTCGAGCTCACCGTAAATCAGGCGCCGTCGTTCACCAGCTCCAATAGCACCGTGTTTACAGTCGGAATCGCGGGAACCTTCACGGTCACGGCTGGAGGTTTTCCGGCGCCGGTTTTGAGTGAAACCGGTGCTCTGCCGGCCGGTGTGTCGTTCAACACGGCGACCGGTGTGCTCAGCGGTAATCCGCAATTGGGCTCACAGGGCACGTATACCTTGCAATTCGCCGCCACGAACGGCATCGGAACGCCCGCCAGCCAGACGTTTACGCTGCTCGTCGATGGTGCGCCCGCGATCACAAGCCCGAGTGCGACGACGTTTGCCGTCGGCACGGCCGGCACCTTTACGGTCACCGCCAGCGGCGTTCCGTCTCCCTCGTATACCGAAACGGGCGCGCTGCCCAACGGCGTCTCGTTTAACGATGCAACGGGCGTCTTGAGCGGAACGCCGTCGACGGGGACGGGTGGAATCTACAATCTGACGATGACGGCCCTCAACGGCGTCACTCCCGTCGCGACGCAGAACTTTATTCTGACAGTCGATGAGGGCTCGACGATCACCAGCGACAACAGTGCGACGTTTGCCGTTCAAACGCCGGGAACATTCACTGTGACGGCCGGCGGCTTCCCTGCGGCGACCTTTACGGAGACGGGCGCACTGCCTTACGGAGTTTCGTTCAACACGGCCACCGGCGTGCTGAGCGGTTCGCCCGAGCCGGGGACTGGCGGCGTTTACAACATCGTCTTCTCTGCCAGCAATGGCATCATCACCGATCCGAGCCAGAACTTTACCCTGGTCGTCACCGAAGTGCCCGCAATCACCAGTGCGAACGGCACGACATTTAATGTGGGCACAAGTGGCAGCTTTAACGTTACGGTGAACGGATATCCGGGCGCAGCGATCGTCGAATCGGGCGCCTTGCCGAGCGGCGTGAGCTTCAGCGCGTCGAGCGGCATTCTGAGCGGCACGCCTCAACCAGGCGCGGGCGGCGTCTACAACCTGACATTCACCCCGATCAGCGTTTCCGGAACGGGCAACACGCAGAACTTCACGCTCGTTGTTAATGAGGGCCCGACCATCACGAGCGCGAACGGCGCGACATTCACGGTCGGAACCAGCGGAACCTTCACCGTCACGGCGAGTGGTTATCCGGCCGCTTCCTTCACCGAATCAGGCAATTTGCCGGCCGGGGTCACCTTCAACGCCACGTCCGGAGTTCTGAGCGGCACTCCGCAACTCGGCACGGGCGGGACGTACGACTTGACGTTCACGCCCACAAATCTGGTCGGCACGGGCGCGACGCAGAACTTCACCCTCATCGTCAATCAGGCTCCGGCGATCACGAGCGCCAGCGGCGCCACATTTTCCGTGGGCATCGCTGGAACCTTTGACGTGACAGCCTCCGGTGTGCCCGCCGTGAGCTTCGGCGAAACAGGCGCACTTCCCTCCGGTGTCACATTCAACTCAACGACGGGCGTACTCACCGGCACCCCGGTCCTGGAACGGGGGGTACCTATGATTTGACGATCACGGCCTCGAATGGTGTCGGCAGCGCCGCGACTCAGAACTTCGTGCTGAGTGTCGACCAGCCTCCCGCGATCAGCAGCGCCAACGGCACAGACTTCACCGTGGGGACGGCGGGGACCTTCACGGTCACCGCGTCCGGTTTTCCGGCACCAACCTTCACCGAATCCGGAACGCTGCCGAGCGGCGTATTTTTCAGCAACACAACGGGCGTATTGAGCGGAACTCCGCTTCTCGGATCCGCGGGGACTTATCCGCTGACCTTCACGGCATCCAACGGAGTATCGCCCGACGCCGTCCAGACCTTCACACTCATGGTCGTCGGCGCACCGGTCATCACGAGCGCGAATAGCGTTACATTCGCAGTGGGAACGCCAGGCACGTTCGACGTGACGGCGACGGGAGTTCCGGCGCCGGCTCTCAGTGAATCGGGTGCGCTGCCAGCTGGAGTTTCCTTCAATGCCGCGACCGGCGCGCTTTCCGGGACGCCGGCAGCCGGATCGTCAGGAACCTATGCACTCACCTTCACGGCGACGAACGGCACAAGCCCGGATGCGAGCCAAAACTTCACACTGATTGTCGACCAGGCGCCGGCAATCACCAGCGGCAACAGCGCCGTCTTCAACGAGGGCGCCGCAGGAACGTTCACCGTGACCGCCACGGGTCTGCCAACGCCGACCATTAGCGAGACAGGGGCCTTGCCGACAGGAGTCACCTTCAACGCGGCGACGGATACTCTCTCCGGAACTCCAGTGCTCGGGAGCGGCGGCGTCTACAACATCACCTTTGCCGCGACAAACGGTGTCAGTCCGGACGCGACTCAGAGTTTCACGCTCACCGTCGAGAGCGCACCCGTCATCACCAGTGCCAACAGCACGACGTTTGTCGCCGGCACGTCCGGAACGTTTACCGTCACGGTCGCGGGAATGCCCACGCCGATTTTGGGCGAGGGCGGCACGCTGCCGAATGGCATTTCGTTTAACGCGGCAACCGGCGTGTTGAGTGGAACGCCCGCCGCCGGTACCGGAGGCATGTACGCGCTGACGTTTACTGCAACGAACGGAACTACGCCGAGCGCCACTCAAACTTTCACGCTGATCGTCGACGAAGCGCCGGCGATCACGAGTACCAACAGCGCGACCTTTACCGTTGGCACCGCAGGTACCTTTAGTCTCACGGCTACCGGATTCCCCGCGCCGACATTCAACGAAGCCGGGACCCTGCCGAATGGGCTGTCTTTCAGTCCCGCGGGCGTTCTGAGCGGCACCCCGCTGCCGGGAACTGGCGGCACAGATACAGTCACGTTTACGCCCGTTAACTCCGTGGGAGTCGGGCTGGGTCAAACCTTCACAATTATTGTCGACGAAGCGCCGGCGATTACGAGTGCCGACACGACGATATTCACGGTCGGAACAACCGACGGATTTACCGTGATGGCCAACGGTTTCCCCGGGTCGACGTTTGCGGAAACGGGCACGTTGCCAAACGGCGTCACGTTTAATTCAACGAACGGCGAGCTAGTCGGAAATCCCTTGCCGAATTCGGGCGGGACATATGCGCTCACCTTCACCCCGACAAATGCCACTGGAACGGGCCAAACGCAAAACTTCGCGTTGATCGTCGATGAGGCGCCGGCGATTACCAGTGCGAGCACGGCGACGTTCTCGGTCGGAAACGCCGGAGTCTTCGACCTGGCCGCGACCGGTTTCCCGGCGCCCACCTTCAACGAAGCTGGGGCGCTTCCCAATGGACTATCATTTACAACAGCGGGTGTATTGAGCGGAACGCCGCTGCCCGGGACAGGCGGAACCTACACCGTCACGTTTACTCCAGTGAACACTGTCGCCGTCGGACCGGGGCAGATCTTTACGATCATCGTTGATGAAGCGCCGGCCATTGCGAGCGTCAACTCGGCCACGTATACCGTGGGAACTACCGAAACCTTTACGGTCATGGCCAACGGATTCCCGGCCTCGAGCTTTGCCGAAACAGGCGCGTTGCCCGCGGGTGTGACGTTCAACCCCGCCACGGGA
Source organism: uncultured Planctomycetaceae bacterium (assembly GCA_963752185.1). Taxonomy (GTDB): domain Bacteria; phylum Planctomycetota; class Planctomycetia; order Planctomycetales; family Planctomycetaceae; genus DASPSM01. Next base: position 2,246,274 of record CAVVXK010000002.1, read on the forward strand.
GTTTTGTTCGGCACACCGCAGGCGAACACGGGCGGAACGTACGCTTTGACCTTCACGCCGACCAATACGGTCGGAACCGGGCCCACTCAGAACTTTACGCTGATCGTCGATCAGCCAGCCGCGATTACGAGCAACAACACCACAACGTTCACCGTTGGAACGCCGGGAAGCTATACGGTTACGGCAACCGGATTTCCGGCACCGAGCTTTTCGGAATCCGGCATATTGCCCAACGGGCTGAGCCTCAACCCAACCACGGGCGTGCTGAGCGGCACTCCGGCGCAGGGTGTTGGCGGCGTCTTCGTGGTGACCTTAACCGCGACCGGATTCGGAATTCCTGCGACCCAGACATTCACAATTGACGTCGCCCAGGCGCCGGCGTTCACGAGCAACAATAGTGCCGTCTTCACCGTGGGGATACCCAGTTCCTTTAGCGTGACCGCCAGCGGAACACCGAATTCCGTCTTTACCGAAACCGGCGCGCTGCCGAACGGGGTGAGCTTCAATGACGCAACAGGTCTCTTGAGCGGCACGCCACTCCCCGGCAACGGCGGCGACTATCCAATCACTCTCACCGCCTCCAACGGCGTGTCTCCCGCCGCGACTCAGGCGTTCACGCTGACCGTCTTGGAGATCCCGCAAATCACGAGTGGAAATGGCACCACATTTACAACTGGAACAAATGAAACCTTCACGGTCACGGCAAATGGTTTCCCGGCCGCATTCATTGAAGAATCCGGAACGCTTCCCACGGGAATTTCTTACAACCCAACGACCGGAATCTTGAGCGGCACACCTCAGCAAGGAGCTGGCGGAACTTACAATCTGCAATTCACTCCCGCCAATTTGGCCGGGAATGGACTGACGCAAGACTTTACGCTCGTCGTCGACCAGGCGCCGACATTTACGAGCGGGAATACAACCATTTTCACTGTTGGCAATGCCGGCAGCTTTACGGTCAGCGTAGTCGGAACGCCGGCGTCCACGTTCAGCGAAATGGGTCCGCTGCCCACGGGAGTTTCGTTCAATTCGACAACCGGTGTATTGAGCGGAACGCCTCAGACAGGGACCGGCGGCTCTTACACGTTGGCAATCTCCGCGAGCAACGGCGTAACGCCCGTCGCGACGCAGACGTTTACGCTGATCGTGAACGAGGTTCCGCAAATCACGAGTGCCAACGGCACGACGTTTACAGTCGGGACGACCGGAACCTTCCAAGTGACTGCCAATGGCTACCCTGCCGCGACGTTCACCGAATCGGGTACGCTGCCCATTGGAGTCACGTTCAATAGTTCAACGGGAGTGCTGACGGGCACGCCACTGGTCAACACAGCCGGCATCTACACGTTGCAATTCACTCCGACAAATTCTGCCGGCACCGGCCTCATGCAGACGTTTACGTTGATCGTCGATCAGCCGCCCGCCATTACCAGCGGAAACACGGCAACCTTCACCGAAGGCACTTTCGCTTCATTCAACGTCACGGCGACAGGCTTCCCGACCCCAACATTCAGTGAGACGGGCGCGTTGCCGAACGGCGTTATATTCAATGATACGACGGGAGTGCTGAGTGGGACGCCGGCTGCTGGGACTGCGAGCAGTTACATGATCACGATTTTCGCGATGAACGGCGTCGACTCCGAGGCATCGCAGGACTTCACGCTGATCGTCAACCCATAATTCGCACCTTGTCGACTCCCGAGTTGCACGGCTCGCGCGAGCGAGTCATTCTGGTGACTTGGAGGTTGAACCTGTGCGTTTCCGAGGTCGCAGTGTCGTCTGGAGCGTCGCCGCGCCGACGCTGGCGCTCTGCGTCTTGTTGCTGGTCACAGTTGCCGTGGCGGCGCGTGCAATTGTACACGTGCAGGTCGAGGCCGACGAGGCGATCGACCAGGCGCTCTCCGCCGCCGAGGCGGCCGAACAGCTTGAGGAAGTGTTTCTGGAGTGCCGGGGCCACTTGAGTGATTACGCGATCACGGGACGACCGAACGAGATCGAAAGAGCCCGACACTACGGCAAAGAGAACGGTGCGCGACTCGTGCAGATCGACGGGCTGCATATTTCGGAGCGCGGTCACGCGCTCGTCGCGGAATTGCGGCGGTACACGGTGGCTCTGCAGAATGCCCTGGACAAGTTCCCGATTTCGGCTTCGGTCGACGCTCGGGACGCTGCGGTCGAAGGCGTGCTCGCCACGATGCTCGATCCGCAAATTCTGTCGCGGGCACGCGAAGAGCGGGAATTGTTTGTGGATGCATTGCACGCGGCGCGGCTGCATGGCGCGCAAGTCACGACCCGAGCGGGTTGGGCCCTTTTGGCTCTCGGCCTGATTGGTGTCATCGGCGGGACGCTGGCAGGCATAGGTATTGCCCGTAGTTTGCGCCGCGAACTGGTCGAATTGAGCATTCCGATCCGTTCGGCGATGGGATCACTCGATGAGGTCGTCGGTCCCGTGCAGGTTTTTTCCAGCGACAACTTCGCGGGGCTGGACTCGGCGCTCGACAGCGTGGCCCAACGAGTTTCTCAGGTCGTCGAACGGCTGCAATCGGCCGAACGGCAACGCCTGCGAAACGATCAGCTTGCCGCGCTGGGACAGTTAGCCGCCGGCTTGGCACATGAATTGCGCAATCCGTTGACCGCGATGAAGACGATCGTCGATGCGGCGCGCCGCAGGAACCAGACCGAACCGATCGACGAGCGCGATCTGGCCGTGTTGAGCGAGGAAATCGCGAGACTGGATGCGTCCTTGCAATCATTCTTGGACTATGCGCGGCCGCCTCAACTGGCCAAGTGCGATGTCGATCTGGGAACCGTGGCCGAGAAAACGCGGCAGCTCCTTGCCGGTCGCGCGGAACAACAGTCGATCCGGGTCGCGATCGAACAGCCCCACGGTCCCGTAGCCGTCCGCGCCGACCCTGAACAGCTGCGGCAACTCCTGTTGAATCTATCGCTCAACGCCTTCGATGCGATTGGTCACGACGGCACGTTGGCAATACGCATCGGGCCGGGCGAACTCGGAGGAGCGCGAGTCTCGGTTGCAGACAGTGGAGCAGGGATCTCGCAAGCAGTCCGAAATCGCCTTTTCGATCCCTTTGTCAGCACAAAGGAATCGGGAACGGGTTTAGGGCTGACAATCTGTCGCCGAATCGTCGAAGATCATGGGGGACGAATCGACGTCGCGGACAATCCGTCCGGCGGCGCCGTTTTTACGATTTCGTTGCCGGCGGACGAATTGAACGATGCCCACGCTCTTGGTCGTTGACGACGAAAAAAACGTGCTGTACGCCGTCGAGCGGACTTTGCGCACGGACGAATTGCGAATTATCACAGCGCAGACGGGACGTGCGGGAATCACTCAGGTCGAGCGCGAAAAGCCCGATGCCGTACTGCTCGATGTACGACTCCCCGACTTGTCAGGACTCGACGTGCTCAAGGAGTTGCGGGCGATCGATCCGAAGCTGCCGGTCATCGTAATGACGACGCATGGCACGGCCGAAACCGCCATCGAAGCCATGCAGCGGGGTGCGTTCGATTATCTGCTCAAGCCGTGGAATCTGGACGAGCTCACCGACCTCGTGAACCAAGCGCTCGAAGCGGGCCGGCTGAGCCACGTGCGGGCCCTCATCGATCCCGCAACGGAATCCGACGGTCGCGTCGACCGCGTGATCGGCCGTTCGCCGGCAATGCAAAGCGTGTTTAAGGAGATCGGCCGCATCGCGGCCCAAAACGTGAGTGTGCTGATCCTCGGCGAGAGCGGGACCGGAAAAGAACTCGTCGCGCGGGCGATCTACGATCACAGTCGCCGCAGCGAGCAGCCATTCCTGGCAATCAATTGCGCCGCGATTCCGGAAACGCTCCTCGAAAGTGAGCTGTTCGGACACGAAAAAGGGGCCTTCACCGGTGCGGACCGGGTGCGAATCGGCAAATTCGAGCAAGCGCACCGTGGGACTTTGTTTCTCGACGAAATCGGCGATGCGGCCGCGGCGACGCAGTCCAAGATTCTGCGCGTCCTGCAGGACGGCAAATTTGAGAGGGTGGGCGGCAACGAAACGATTCACGTTGATGTGCGCATCATCGCGGCCACGAGCCGGAATCTCGATCAGGCGATGCAACAAAAGCAATTTCGGCCGGACCTCTACTTCCGGCTCAACACTTTTACGCTCGCGCTCCCACCCTTGCGAGAGCGGGCCGACGATATCCCCTTATTGGCCGGCTATTTCCTCGAGCGCCATCGACGCGACTTGACCGTCGATGTGCGCGGCATTTCACCCGAGGCACTCGAAGCGCTTGCTAGGCACAATTGGCCCGGTAATGTCCGCGAGCTGGAAATCGCGATTAAGTTCGCTCTGGTCCATGCGCCGGGCGACGTCATCACGCCTTCCGCACTGCCAGCGAGCGTCGGCGGTCAGGTGGACGGAATTTCTTGCGAATCGACGTCGTCCGGGGAGCTAGAGCTTGCCGACGTGCGCGAAATGATTCGCAGACTTCTGTCGCAAGGTACAGCGAACCTAAGCGAAACCGTTCACGGAGCAGTTGACCGCGTCCTGCTGGAGCAAGTTTTGGCGTCGGTCGGAGGCCATCAAGCCCGCGCGGCCGAAATCCTGGGGCTGTCGCGAAATACTCTGCGTTCTCGGTTGCAGCAACTCGGGCTCACCGTGGGAAAGATCGTGCAGGGCGAGCGGGATGGTGCAAATTGAGGTAGCTACTCCACCGTGCGCCGATGCAGCTGCCAATCCTCGGGCGCAATTTGCGTCTCGATGACTCGCACATCGGGATGGCGTTTCGATCCCGCGTAAACATACGTCGCTAACCATGTCCGACAAAGGGGGCAGCGATGGGCCAGGCCACGGTCTTCGGCCACTATTGAGTCCGGCGGCAGAATGTCGATCGGTTTGAGACACGACGGGCACGTCGCCTGGTACCAGCGAAAATTCAACATGGGCGAACGCCTTCGCCTAGACCCTTTGATAGAAAGACACCCCTGGGCATACGACCCAAGGGTGTCCGCGATGGGCCGGGCATGGTGCGGGCCTTGCACGGTTGTGCCGCCCAATCGCCGGAGGAGACCGGGCGGATTGCGGACCAATCCGGCCTCCGGGAAGGGAACAGTCAATGCGGAATATTCAGGGGTCGAATCAAGACGAGGGCCGGTCAAAGTCGGATGACGGCGGCGGGGCAGAATTCGGTGACCCACTTTCGCCGCTGGCATGTCTTTCGAGCCGCAGCCCGGACGGTTCTTTCGTGATGCGAACGAGTCCTTCCTTGACCCAGAGGATGTCCGCCTTTGCCACGAGGCGGTCAATCGCGTTTCGGTCGGCATTCGCCGTCACGCCATATCTGCCGCGCAAATTTGCAAGCCGCGAATAGGACGCGACGCCCTTTGCCCAAAGCTCGGTAATCATGGCCTTGTGTCCGCGCGACGAGAAATTCGCGAGGTATTTCGCCAGGCGGTCAGCGTCCGACTCGGCCCGACTTGAAGCACATGCGTGTGCGGCTCGTAGTCGATTGAGCAAATCGTCAAAGGACTTCCGCGACTCAGCCGGATTCGCGGGGGCAGGGTTCAAGTCCGGAGGCGCCTCCCCGAGTTCCTTGCGGCACTCCGGACAGTAACGCGTCGCGCGGTCAACCGCGAACTCCCAAATTCGCACGCAGAAATTCGACAAGATCGGTCCGCTCGCATTCGCTGGCCGCCGTTCGGAGAATTCGCGGAGCACCGCTTCGAGCCAGCGTTGAAAACCGTTGCGGCTGTGAACGCCGTGCGGGTTGAGATAGCGATCAATAACGGGCTGATCCTTGCCGAAGTTGACGGCCATCAGCGCGGTGTTTTGCCAAGTCGTACTCATCTCGTGTGTCCTTACGTCAGGTTTATTCCATTTACCGGTCTGCTCTGCGGACCGGCTTGTCGCATGGTCTGAGCGTGGCCCAGGACAATTGGTTGCGAGTCAGTGCCCCGCGCTCGGAAGCGCCGAGTACGGAGGCCGTTTGAAACACAGTGGTAGCTCTCCTGATTGAAAACGGCCGAGCCTCGTACATCGCACTCGATGTCGTGCGTGGAAGTCATCCCTCTGTCTTGCGCCTTTGCGAAGGCGCCAATTACTCTCCTCTTGGCGTGAACGAGGCTCGGCTAATTTCCTAATAAAGCACCCTGCATGCCAAGCCGAAACTGCACGCTCACAAGCAGACGTAAGATCCAGTTGGAATTGGGTTTACTGCAAATCAATGAGACAGGGCCGTACCCCGGCACGTCGGGTCACGCGATCAATTCCTTACCGAAAAGCGCAAATCTTGACGGTCGCGGAGTCGCTCTGCTTGTGGGATCGCGCTTCGCATACAGCCCTCGCCGGTCCGACTCAGGGGCTCGTTGGAAAGGACAGTTGTTGGCACCAACAGGCGTTCAGTATCGCCTACGGCTTCGCTCGCGAATCTTTAGAAACTTGCGCGCCGACGGCTTGCTCACCCCCAGGCGCATGCTTAGTCTCGTGAATCACGAGCGGGCCGTCTCGAACTTCATTGAGTCGCAACAATCGGAGAAGTGCTACATGTGGTTCCGATGGCTTCGACTTGCGCGCTCAACGCGCACGCGGCGGCGTTTTAGTTACCGATCTGCGATTGAACGCCTCGAGGAACGAACGCTTCTCTCGGCCACGTCGGCCGTCTGGAATAATTTCGCGGGCAACGCCGCAGCACACCGATGTTGCGCAGGTCGCCGCTCAGCCGATCGACCGGGTCATTTGGTCCACTTCGCTCGACTTGGAACCGTGGGGCTACGCCCATTACGGCGACCCGGTCTTCACGCCTGGCAACACCGTGATTGTGCCGATCAAAGTGACCTGGTCCGCGCAGGGTCAGAACGCACAGAATTTCTTCGTCGAGGGAATTAATGGCGCGACGGGAGCCGTGCTTTGGACAAGCGCGCTCACTGGTTCGATCACCGACGCAAGCAACACGTCTCCGATCGTCATCAGCAGCCCGACCGCCGGTCTCACAACGGGAGACAGCGTCACCATCGGCGGCGTGCAGGGGAATACGGCGGCCAACGGCACATTTACAGTCACCGTCACCGGTCCCGATACATTTCAACTCAACGGCACGTCGGGCAACGGCGCATTTACGGGCGGTGGAACGTACGCCTACAACCCGAACGGCGCGAGTTACATCGAACCGGCATACGACTGGTTGCCGCCGTTTCAGCCGGTCTATGACCCGGTGACCGATCGCGTTTACTTCCCCGGCCCGGGAGGCACGATCGACTACATCAACCATCCCGACAATCCGGGAAGCACGACGCCCACCGTCTACCAAGAGGCCTTTTACGGTACGTCCAATTACACGGCCAACGAAGCCGCTTATAACTCGTCGATCTTTATCAACACGCCGCTCGAGGTGGACAGCGCGGGGAATGTCTTTTTCGGCTTCACTGTCACTGGCAGCAATCCGTCGGATATCACGGACGGGGGCGTCGCCCGCATCACATCGTCGGGCACTGGCATTTTCGAAGACGCGTATCAAGCCGTCGGACAGAGTAACGACGGCAACTGGAACCCTGCGATGGGTTCCGCGCCCGCGCTCAGCAACGACGAATCGGTACTCTATCTCGGCATTAACGATTCGGGATATTCCCTCAACGGCAACGAGTACGACTCGTACCTCGTCGGCCTCAATAGCGCGACGCTGCAGCCGGAATACTCCGTGCAGCTACTTGATCCGTCGAGCGGTCAGGGCGGCGGACTGATCGACGTGAGTTCCGGCGGCCCGATGGTGGCTCCGGACGGCACCGTCTTCATGGGAATCTTTGGGAATCCGTACAACGGATCGCGCGGCTTCCTGCTGCACTACTCAGGGGATCTGGGAACAGAGTTCGCTCCTGGTGCCTTCGGTTGGGACGACACTCCCTCGATCATTCCGACGTCGATGGTTCCCTCATACACCGGGACCTCGCCCTACTTGATCCTGGCCAAATACAACAACTACGCCAACGTCGAAGTCGGCGAGCCGTATGGTGGCAACGGCGTGAATGAGATGGCCGTTCTCGATCCGTATGCGACTCAACTCGATCCGAATTACGACGCCGATCCCAATCTGCAGGTCATGCAGCAGGTGATGACCTTCGTCAGCCCGTCTCCCGATGTTGACGATGCGGCGGCCGGCGATCCCGACGCCGTACGCGAGTTCTGCACGAACGGCACGGCGGTCGATCCGGCCACGGACAGCGTCTTCATGAACAACGAAGATGGTTACACCTACGAATGGAATCTCGGCACGGGATTGGTGACGAATTCGGTTGAAATCACAACCGGCATCGCGGTCCCGTATACGCCGACAGCCATCGGCACCAATGGTGAAGTCTATTCCGACAACGGCGGCACGCTGTTCGCCATGGGCGGGTATTCCAATTACTCGATCAGCACCGTCTCGTCGGCTGATCCGGCCGTCGTCGGCGACCAATTCAGCCTCACGACGACGCTGGTCTCAACTTCGGGAGGCGCCATGCCCACCGGCAGCGTCACCTACAGTTACACTGAAGGAGCAAACACGCCGCTCAACAGCACTCCCATCACGCTTGGCACCATGCCGGTTGTCGACGGCGTGGCGTCGATCCAGATTTCCAACTGGGATGCCGCTCATTACCACATCGTCGCGTCCTATGGCGGCGACTCGAATTATTCGCCCGGTCAATCGACGATCATGCTGCCCGTGTTGGAAACGACGACGGTCGGCGTCTCGTCGTCGGCCAATCCAATTTCGGCCGGCGGCCAGGTCACGTTGACCGCTTCGGTGACGCCAAACGGCACAACGTTTGTGCCGATCGGGACTGTGACTTTCATGGATGGAAGCACGGTGCTCGGCACCGCGTCGTTGAACTCGCTCGAAGACGAGGTCAACCCACCCAGCACGAATACAGCGTCATTGGCAGTCGATCTGCCCGGCGGCACGAACAACATCACGGCCGTCTACAACGGCGATCAGAACTTCACCACCGGCACCTCGCAGCCGTTTTACGAGAATGTGATCTCGGTCGCCAATCCGGGAACGCAGAATGGCGCAGTCGGCGATTCGGTTTCGTTGCAAGTACAAGCGAGCGGATTGCCGGCGGGAGACTCGTGGACATTTTCGGCGACCGGGCTTCCGAGTGGGCTTTCGATCAATACAAGTTCCGGTCTCATTACGGGGACAATCACCGGCACGACCGAGGCGTATTCGGCTTCGGTCACCGCAAGCGACGGCGATCAGGGAAGTTCAACCCAAGACTTCGCCTGGAATGTCTCCACTTTGTCTGAAACCAATCCAGGCACTCAGAACGGAGCTGTCGGTGATTCGAGCTCGCTGCAAATCCAAACCGCCGGATTGCCCAGCGGCGACTCATGGACGTACTCCGCGACCGGCCTGCCCAATGGTCTTTCAATCGATCCTGCCACTGGCCGCATCACTGGCACCATTACCGGCTCGGCCAATACCTACTCAGCAGTCGTGACGGCGGGCGACGGGCAGGGGGCCACGGCAACTCAAGACTTCACTTGGAATATTTCGACTCTCTCCGTCACCAATCCTGGGACGCAAGACAACGCTGTCGGCGATTCCGTCTCGCTGCAACTGATTGCCTCTGGCTTGCCGAGCGGCGATACGTGGACCTATTCGGCGAGCCTGCCCTCCGGGCTCTCCATCAATCCGAGTTCCGGCCTGATCACCGGCACAATCGCCGGTTCAGCGCAGAGTTATGCCGCCTCGGTAACCGCGAGCGACGGAGAGGGCGGCAGCGCGACGCAAGACTACACCTGGAATGTCTCCGCTCTGTCGATTACCAATCCGGGCACGCAATATAGCCCGGTCGGCGGCACGGCCTCACTGCAAATTCAAGCCGCCGGATTGCCGACTGGCGATTCGTGGAGCTTTTCCGCCACGGGTCTGCCTGGCGGACTCTCGATCAGTTCGAGCACCGGATTGATTAGCGGCAAGATCACCGGCGGTCCCGCGAGCTATTCGCCGGTCGTCAGCGCGAACGACGGCGAAGGCGCCAGTACGAGCCAGGCATTCTCCTGGTACGTCGGTGCGACCACAGTCGCCGTGACTTCAAGCGCCAATCCGTCGGATTACGGGCAGAAGGTTACATTCAGTGCCACGGTCGCTCCGGTAATCAGTGGATCCGGCAAACCGACGGGCTCGGTCACCTTTATGGATGGCGCGACTGCGTTGAGCACGGTCACCTTAAATAGCCAAAGCAAAGCCAGCTTCACGACCACGGCGTTTGCGCTGGGAGTCGGCGGCAATTCGATCACGGTCAGCTATTCAGGCAACAGCAGCTTTCTGGCGACGACATCGACGCCATTGGCCCAAAACGTCGATGAAGATCCAACGACCGTCACCGTCAAGTCATCTGCTCCAACAGCCGTCTTCGGCCAAAGCATCACTTTGACTGCGACAGTTTCGGCCAATGCACCGGGTAGCGGGACGCCGACCGGAACCGTGACATTTTTCGCCGGCAACGTGCCGCTCGGCCCGGGGACGCTCAATAGCTCCGGCAAAGCCACGCTGACAACGAGCAACATCCCCTTGGGGAGCAATTCCATCACGGCCAGCTATGCCAGCGACGGTCACTATCAGTCCGGTAATTCGGCGGCGATCACGCAAACGATCAATCAGGCGACGACGAAGACGGTCGTCACGAGCTCCGATCGATCTAGCGTCTTCGGCCAAAGCGTGACTTTCACTGCGACTGTAACCGTGACCAAACCGGGTTCGGGATTGCCAACCGGAACCGTGATGTTCATGGACGGCAACACCGCCCTTGGACCCGGTACGCTGAATGGTGCAGGCCAGGCGACCTACTCAACGTCGAGCTTGGCCGTCGGAAGCCATTCGATTTCCGCCGTTTACGAGGGAAATACGGACTTCACTTCCAGCACGTCCGCGGCGATCACCCAAAAGGTGACGAAGGCCCCGACTGCCGGCGCGGTCACTGCTCCGCAGAATTCGATCTCGACCAATGCACAAGTCACGTTTACTGCCACCATCGTTCCGACCGCTCCCGGCGCCGGCACGCCAACCGGAACCGTGACGTTTTACGACGGCTCGACCGTTCTCGCCAGAAAGTCTCTGGGAAGCAACGGGCAAGTCTCGCTGACGATGAGCTGGACTAAAGCGGGCACCCACAAGATCAAGGCTGTGTATAGCGGAGACGGCAACTTCAACACCGTCACTTCGAGCGTTTGGACCGAGACGGTGACGTAAAGCTTCGCCCGAAACGACCGCAACGATCCGATGCGGAATGGTGGAAAGCGATTTCACCATTCCGCCTTTTTGTTGAATTTGCGTGGCCACCCGTTCGTTTTCGCGTCGCCGACTGCTCATAATGCGTTTTCCCGCTATTTATCTGCAAGGCATCGCCCTCTCGCGCTTGAGGACCCACCTTGTGAGCACGCACGAATTCGCCACTCCGATCATCGAAGCGGAAAAATCGCCCGCAGTTACCGCGATGCGCAAGGTGTCGGTGCGCCTCATTCCGTTCTTGATGCTGCTCTACATTTGCAATCTGCTCGACCGCAATAACGTCGGCTTCACCAAAGAGGCCGTGCAGCACGACACCGGAATGAACGGCGCCGTGTACGCATTTGGTGCCGGCCTGTTCTATTTCGGTTACCTCGTCTTCGAGGTGCCCAGCAATCTGATCCTGCGACGGACCGGAGCTCGTGTCTGGATTTCACGCATCGTGATCACGTGGGGGCTTGTCTCCGGGGCCACGATGTTGGTGCGAGGAATTGCCAGCTTTTACACGGTTCGCATCCTGCTGGGCGTGGCCGAAGCGGGTTTCTTCCCTGGCATCATCTATTACATGACCCGCTGGTTCCCCACGCAGCAGCGCACCCGCGCCATCGCGACGTTTATGGCGGGTAACGCGGTCGCGGGTATTTTCATCAATCCCATGTCGGGAACCATTATCCAGTACCTCGACGGTGTGGCCGGCCTGCACGGTTGGCAATGGGTCTTTTTCCTGGAGTGCATTCCGTCGATCGCTCTTGGTTTCTGCGTGATGCACTACCTGACCGATCGACCGGAAGACGCACACTGGTTGAATGATGATGAACGCACATGGCTCTCGGCACAAATTCGCCAGGAGGACAAATATCGCGAAGAGGCGCACGGGGCCGATTTTCGCCGCACTCTTTCGGACCCGCGCGTGTGGATCCTTGTGTTGCTCTATTTTGCGATCGCGTTCGGCTCCAACTCCGCCAGCCTGTTTCTGCCCGAATTGATTCGCAAGCTTTATCCGCAGTCAAAAGAGGTTGCCGTCGGTTTCATTGCCGCCGTCCCGAATCTGTGTGGACTAATTGCCATGCTGATCAACGGAGCCTGGGCCGACCGCACCGGCAAACATCGCCTGCACGTGGCCATTCCCGGGTTCGTCAGCGCCCTCGGATGGCTCCTTGCGGCCTATGCCACGACACCGGCCGGAGGCCTCGTCGGATACAGTCTTGGAATCGCCGGCATCATGTGCATGCTGCCCACCTTTTGGTCGTTGCCGACGTCGTTTCTCAGTGGAGCCGCGGCAGCCGGCGGTATCGCGCTCATTAATTCATTCGGCAATCTCGGCGGACTCGCAGGACCGGCCGCGATCGGTCTGATTCATCAGCAAGACAAGTCGGCAAGCTACTTGTCGGGACTGCTCACACTTGGGGCCGTGATGCTGTTTGGCGGCTTCCTGGCACTCGTCTCTCCGCACGATACGATGCGGCACGAAACGGTCGCGTGACGCTGCCCTCCCGGCGCGTGTCTATTTCTTCCGCGATCCGTTCGCGGCGACGGTCTTCAGGTCGATGCCTCGAATTGCGGCGGCCAAAAGGTCGGGCAGCCGTTCCGGCGTGCATCCGAAGCAAGGCATGCCCAATTTGGCAAGCGTTTCGGCCAATCGCTCGTTGTGAGTCGGCTGGCCTTGATCCGATATCGCCAGCAGGCCGACGGCCTTGATGCCGCTTTCGAGCAGAAATTCCATTTTCTTGACAAACCGCTTTTCATTGGGGCTCGTGTCGTGGAGGTCTCCCAGCACGATGTACAGCGTTTTTGCCGGCGTGTGCATGAAGCGTTCGCAGTAACAGGTCGCCTTCCAGTAATCTTCGGATCCGCCGAGCTGCACGCCGAAAAGAAGATCGACCGGATCGTGGCACAGCTCCGTCAAATCGACGACGTCTTGTTGATTGAACGCCACAACATGCGTTTCCACGGAACCGATGCTCGCCAGGATCGCCCCCATGATGCCGCCGTAAATCAACGAGCTTGCCATCGAGCCCGATTGGTCCATGGCGATGATGATGTTCCACTGATTCTGCCGCTGCTGGCGGCTGAAAAAGCTGATCTGTTCGGGAATGATCGTCTTCAATTCCGCGTTGTAATTCTTCAAATTGCGGCGAATCGTCCGCGGCCAGTCGAGATTGTCGAGGCTGCGGAACGGGCTGTGGCGATTCCGCATCAGCGCACCGCGGATCGCCTGCACGAATTGCGACTCCAGCTTTCGCCGCACGTCTTCGACCACTCGGCGGACGAGATCGCGGGCGGCTTCCTTCGCCTTCTCGGGCACCATATTCTTCATCGCGAGCACCGTCGCGGCGAGATCGAGCGACGGCTCTACGTTGGCGAGAATCTCCGGCTCGAAGAGCAGCTCCTTCAAGCCGCGGCGCTCGATGGCGTCCTTTTGCAGGAGAACGACGACATCCTTGGGAAAGAAAGTGCGAATCTGGTCGAGCCATTTGGCGACGCGGGGGAACGTGCGACCTTTCACCGCGCCGTGGCCGCTGCGATTCTTCCATTCGTCCTGGTCGATCTCTTCCGAATAAATTGCTTCGAGCGCGTCGTCGAGTTCACCTTGGTCGCCGGATAAGATCGCCTGGCCGGCCGCGCCGCCGCCGATCTGCTGCAACGATCCTTCGGCCGACTTGCCGAGAATCAGTCGCCACCGGACCAGATTTTGAGGATCGATTGCCATCGAGTCTTACAGTCCGTCGAAATTGAACTCGTTGAGATCGGCCAGCTTCTTCTCTTCCTCTTCGGTCAGTTGCTGTTCAAGCGCTTCGCTCGCCGCGTCGGCGGAAACGCCCCAATGCTCGGCGAGATTTTCGGCGATTTGGCGTTTTTCCCGCGCGCTGAACGCTCCGAATGCACGCCGGAGGAAGACCAGCGACCGGCGAAAATGATCGTCATCGAGTGCCGAAACGTAATCGGCCAATTGGGCCCACAAGACTTGCCGGGCCAGGAGCGCGTAGTGGTTCCGTTTGGAAAGCCCCTCGAACCAGCCGGCCCCCAAGTCAGCCGGCACTCCGGGCGACAGGCGGCGGGAAACTTCGCGCGTGAGAGCCTCGTTTTCGATCAAGCCCCGTTCCAACAGGATCGCGCAGGCATATCCGGAGAGAAGCGGATTGCGGTCGTCAGCGTCGGACAGTTGACGAAGTGCTTCGATCCACATGGGCTCATCGACGTGTTCGGTCTGTTCCAGCGCAACCTGGTTCATTTCGTCGATGGCGACGACCATTCGAATCGCGGCCTCGTCGTCGCAGCCGGCCGCCGCCTGCAGAGCCAACGCACCTTGCACGAACAGTTCTTCCACGAGAGGCAGGAGCGGGGCCGGGTCGAACTTGCGAACGTCGCCGTAGCGGACAATTTGGCCCAGCACATGCGCCGCGTGGGCAATCGCTGTGAGCTCGGAGCTTGCGGCTGACAATTCTTGCAGCCGTTTGCGGGCGATCTCCATCGCCTTTATCAAGCCGCATTGACACGCGTCCCGTACCATTTCGGCCGCTTGAGCGATCGATTCGCAGGCTTCGAGCGCGGTCGAGAACTTATAGCCGGTCGCCAACTCGACCGTTTCACCCAGGAGCACGGCTTCGATGAGCTGGATTTCGCTTTCCGGAGTCCATTGCAGCAGCCATTTCTCCGCCCAGTTCGCCGATTGTTGAAACCGCTGTTGCGGCGCGACAAAGCTGACGCCAAGAATTCTCAAGCGGTGAAAGAAAGTCGAGCGATTCAAGTCCAGAAAGGCCGACTCGGCCGATTTGGCCTGACGATTTTCGCGCAGGTCGAGCGACAATTCCTGCTGCACCGTCGTCTTGTATTTTTCGAGTTTCAGGCGGGCGATCTCCCGTTCGAAGTCGGCCTGGATTGAAGTTCGACTGACGCCTTCGGGAAGTTCGCCGATCGCTGTGCCCACTTCCACGCGTGCGATGGCCTCTTTCACCGTGGAGAGTTCACCATGTCCAATAAGCGTGACGGCCGAGTCCCTGAGATCGGCGAGCGTCGGCGCCAGCCCCTCCTTCAGCGCGGAAAGGGTATTCGCCAGGCGAACTCCCTCGATCACCTCCGCCGTTGACCGATGCGTCCCCGCATCGCGCAGATGCCGCACCACCAAAGTCAAATAATGCGACGGCAATTCCGCCAGTTCGCCCTGTTCGAGCGATTCCCACAAGAGCTCGAAATAGGAAGGCGCCCGATTCCCGGCGCCGTATCCCGATTGCGATGACAGCCGGAAATACGAATAGGGCATCAGCGTGAGCTTGCTTGCGCGACGGCGCAACGAGGCGAGTTCGTCGTCGGTCATCGCGGGAAATTCACCCGACAGTACGGGAGCGTGAAAGGCGCCGACGACCGCCACAATTTTGTCGGGTTTATGTCCCGCCGCGATTGCCTGTTCGATTCGCCGCCGCATATAGGCTTCGCGGACCAGATTCTCGGCTCGCCAAAGCAGTGTGTCGGGTGCGAGTTCTCGCAGGGATCGGCCCAGCTCAAATGCGGCCAGGCGGTACGAATCGTCGCTCAGATTGTGCTCGAAATGGCGCTCCCAATAGATCTCGTAATCGGCCTCCCCGGCTTGTTGCGCGCATTGCTCGTAGATCGAGAGCGGCGGCTCAGGTGGCGGTGGTGCGGCTTCGTCGCCTGGTGCAGCAGCAGTTTCGCCGTCTGCGGACTTTGCGCGTTCGGCCTCTTCGACGATTGCTTTTTGTCGACGACTCAGCCGTTCGGCCTCGACGTCCTGCAGGGCGAGGAAAATATCGGAGGGCAAATCGATGAAGTCGACGGAGACGTCGTGCTCGTCGGCCCAACGCATCGCCTGATATTCGGGGCTGTATTTTGCGAGCGGATAAACGAGCGTCCGCACGGGGAGTGAATCTGTGTAGGCAAGAATGGCAATCGGCGGCCTTGTGCCCGAACGTACAATTTGCGGCGCCAGCGACGCCGCGTCGGCCAGTCCTTCGATCAGCACGAGCTCGGGCTGCTGCTGATCGAGGAACCGGCGCAGATGCCAGGCCCCCATCGGCGAGAGGTGCCGAACGCCAAACACGTGCACTCGCCAGGGTGGTGCCATTAAGCCGCCGCCGATCCTCGCTTTGCCTGCGGGCCGATGAGTTCAGTCGTTGTGCTCGGAACAGGCATTAAACAGTGGCCTCCATTCCGAACCGCGTTTTTTCAGGACATTCGACAGGTATTCCTGCCAAACCAGGCGGTCTTTCTCTTCGTCCCTGACGACGGAGCCCTGCAACGCGGCCGCCAGATCCTGGGCCGTCACCTCTCCGCTCCCGAAGCTCCCGGCAAGCGCCATGCTGTTGGCGAGGACCGAAATCGCTTCGGCGGTCGATAGCACTCCGCTCGGCGTCTTGAGTTTCGATTTGCCGTCGAGCGTTTGTCCCGTCCTCAGCTCTCGAAAAATGGTCACGACCTTTTCAATCGCCTCAGCCGCGGGGATCCGCGCTTTGAGTCCGAGATTGACGGCCAGGTCGCGGACGCGCTTGCCGACGATGTCAATTTCACTTTCGATCGTTTTGGGAGTGGGCAGCACCACAATATTGAACCGCCGTTTGAGCGCCGCCGACATGTCGTTGACGCCCCGATCCCGCGTGTTTGCCGTGGCGATGACGGAGAAGCCCTTTTTGGCGGGAACTTCCGTCTCCAATTCGGGAATCGAAATCCGTTTTTCCGACAGAAGTGAGATCATGGCGTCCTGCACTTCGGAGGCGCATCGCGTGATTTCCTCGAAGCGTGCGAGCGACCCCGTCTCCATCGCCCGCAGAATTGGGCTGCGCACAAGCGCCTCGCGACTCGGCCCGCGGGCAATCAGCATCGCATAGTTCCACGTGTAGCGAACCTGTTCCTCGGTCGTTCCCGCGGTACCCTGCACGACTTTCGTGGAGTCGCCGTTGATTGCCGCCGCCAGATGCTCCGAGAGCCACGATTTGGCGGTGCCGGGCTCCCCGATCAGCAACAATGCGCGATCGGTCACCAGCGTCGAGATGGCGATCTCAACCAGTCGCCGATGGCCGATGTACTTGGGGCTGATCGCCGTGTTGCCCGTCGTGCCGCCGCAAATGTAGGTCAAGACGGCACGAGGCGACATCTTCCATCCCGGCGGTGCTTCGTCTTTGTCGGCCGCGATCAGCGCTTCGATTTCTCGGGCAAAGATCTTTTCGGCCGGCTCACGCAGGGTGTCGCCGTTGTGTGCGGCTTTGTCTCCCGCAGGCGATTGCTCGATCTTTTTTGCCATGGCGGCTTCATGCTTCCTTATTTTTGAGTGTCAGCAGCGGATCCATCAGTTGATCCACCATCTTCTCGGGCAGCGACGGAAGGATCGCCTCAATCTGCGCGGCCGCGCTCGCGGGGAGATCCGGAATCAGCCGCGCAACCCACGCCGTGTAGTAACTGTGCGTCGCGGACGCCTGCTGCTTGAGCCAGTCGATCAAGATGTCGGTTGCCTCGGGATGGTGAATGCGGACCATCGTCTCCACGTCGGCGGCCAATTCGAGCAGAGCATGTGGTTCGTGGCCTTTGGCCTTCTCGGTCAACTCGACGAAGTGTCTTGAAAGAAAGCGATTTGTCGCGGGGTCATTGGGCCGCGCAAGCTCCCGAATCAAATCCGCCTGCTCGACCGCCAACGCAACCTCGAGCCAACGCGGGTCGAGTTCCGGGAGATCAGTCGATCGGGTGTGTACGCGGCGGTAAACACGTCCGTCCATCGATGGCGTGAATGCGAAATGTTGCGCCGAGGTCAACACTTGCACGAGCGCCGCCGAACGCTCAGGGTCGGTCGCGACTCCCTTCAACACCTTGAGCCGCTTCGAAGGCGGTTTGAGAACGGATGCAAACCGATCGAAAAACTCGGCCGGTGAGAGCGAAACCCTCGCGGCGTCGAGTGCCGAGGAAAATGACAACCCAGTCAACGACTCATGCGCGGCGACGAGCCTTTCTCGTGTTTTCGCTGTGGCATTCGCCATCAAGGAGGCAACCAGCTCGTTGAGATCGCCGCCACTCGGCTCCGATTTGATTTTCGCCAGAGCGGCCGATTCGTCGAAGCAACGGAGCAAGATCGCCTCCGCCTCCGTGCGCTCGGCAACACATAACAAAAGCTGCTTCAAGCGAACAATGGCCTCGCCTTGTTTGGCCTTATCCTTCATCTTTCGCAAACCAGACAGTTGTTCGTCGACTTGCTGCACCACGAACGCATGAACCTCTTTCGACGGACTCTTTTGAATCGAGGCCACGATGAGACCGAGATCCGCTCCCGCAATCGCTGCCTTCAATATCGTCAATGCCTCGGCGGACACCGAGCCTACGCGAGCCAGCGCCCCCAGTGCCGCGGCTCGCACATCCTTGGCTTTTGCCTTGGCCTGGGTCAGCAGATACGTGACGTCGTCCGTGTCACTTCCGAGACATGCGACGGCCGCGATCCTCATTTCCTTGGAACCCTCGTCGAGGGCCTGCTTGACCAACTCGCGTGTTCCCTGGGGATCGAGCCGGTGCATCACCTGCAGCCGCCGAACGTTGCCTCCCTTGCCTTTCACGTCGAAACGGGAGCGAAGCTCCGGCAGAATTGCCTTGCCGTACAGGGGCAAGACGCTTTCGGCGATGAAATCCGCGATGTCTGGAAATGAGTCGTCAAGCGCCTTCAAGGACGGCTGGACCAAACGTAAATCGCGAAACATTCCCCGCTCGAATGCGTCGCGAACGACCTCCAGGCGGCCTGATCCCGCAGTCGCGAGCGCCTCGATAAGCGGCTTGAGCAGCCGCGCGCTCGACTGAGTCTCGTGTTGTCCGAGATCGGTCGTCTCGATCGGCTGCAATTCACCGGCCAGACCGGTCTCGCCCTGCGTGTATAGGATGGCGTTGACGAGCGTGGCCAAATCCAAGAGAGCGGCGGAGGCCGTTTTGTCGTCGCTCTCGACGACGGCCTTGACGGATTGCGCGACCTTGCCGAAGACGGGCGCTCTCTCACCCGCTTTTTCCAAGGGAGGAGCGAGTTTCTTGAGGCGGAAGTCGCCCGGCGCAACGGCGCTGCCGGCGATCGCCAGCCGGCGTGTCTCCTCGTAGACTTCGATCAACACCGGAACGCTCATGCGGCTTCCTTCGCCTCAAAACGTCATACGCACGACGTTGGAATCGGTGACGATGCTGAGCGGTTTGATCCGCAGCTGGCGCGTATCGAGATCGTGACGAAACCGGGCAATCAGTGTCTGCCCCTCAAAGAGCCGCGGTGAAAGCAGGGCCAACAAATGGCAGCTCGGCGGCTCGGCGGTCATGCCGGCATCGGTCATGGCGAGCCGATCTCCGCGGTCGTCCTGGACGAGAAAGGTCCCGTCAATCTGTCCGATGCGGCGATATCGCAGAGCATAAACGGGCTGCTTGTCAGCAAGCGGTCCCTTCAAATTGTTTTTGACCTCTTTGATCACGGACCCAAATTCGGATCGTGCGTGTTCGTGGACGCGCTTCAAGTCCTCGGTCTTAACCGGGCGCGGCGCCATCGCCTCCCAGCGGATGCGCCGGTTGACATCACCCGGATAGATGCACAGCTCCGGAACGACCGCGATCATGAAAAAGCTGTCGTCGCTGCGAATGTACTTGACCGCCTTGTAAGGCCGATAGGTCTGAGTGAGTTGGATCCGTCCGCTTCCCAGGTTCATCCAAATCCCGGTGTCGATATATTCCTGGCGGGCGACGTCGTCGTGTGAATTAAACGCAAGCTGAACCAACTGCGCATCGGCCTCGATCAGGCCGGCGGCTCGAAGTTCAGCCAGTTGCCAGGCGTGTCCCAGCCACGCCGCAATTCCAGTCTCGATTTCGGGCTTTAAGTCGGGGTCCTCCAAACGCCGCTGCAAGTACGCCCGACCCTGCTTGACGAGCGTATGCAAGCGGCTGAGTTGGTCAAGCGCCTCGCTGAAAACAGCTTCGCGACGCGCCGGCGAGCGCGAGGCGTCGAAGGCGCCCTCGTCGCTCGAAAACAACGTCGTGTAGCGATGCAGGGCCGATTGATGCACCGGGCAGATAGGCGTTGCCCAGTTGCTTGGCCTTCTCCTCGATTTCGCGGGCGGTCTTGGCGTTCATGTTGCCGATGCCGATCCGCGTCAGATCGAGCGTGAGCCGCTCCAGAAGATCCAAACCGTCGAGCTGCGCCTTGATCTTCTTCGCCAGGGCCGTCTTGTTGACGGTTTTGGGCTTGTCCGCGGCTTCCAGCCTCTTCTCGGCACGTGCGGCAAGTTTGTCTCGCTTCTCGGTCAGGTCATCGGGAACGCTCGATGTCTTGAACGCCGAGCGTTTGAGCACGAAGGCGTACATCAGACCGACGCAATGCTTGCAGGGAAATTGCCTGCTGGGACACGTGCAGCGATGGGTGGGGCTGTCTGGCCGTTGAAAGTCGCAGGAGCATTGGTACGGCTTCGAGCCGCTCCCTTCGCATTCGCCAAAGATCACGGTTTCGTCCGGATCGATGGAAAACGAGCGGAATTTGCCCTTGATGACAAGCCCTCGGCCATTCTTGGCGGCATCCGCATTCGGGGCGGCCGCGTTCACGGCACTTTCGTCGAGCGGAATCATGAGTCATCCCTGCGCAATACAAGACGCATGACAACCGGACGACGTATGATGGCAGGATTCTGCCGCGAAACTCAAGTGCTTGCCTTGAGATCATGATTCGGCGGCTTGGCCGGGCCGGGGGTCCAGAGATTTCACCTCCCCGAAGCCGACTTTTTTGGCTTTTTTGGGCGCTGAAAAAGGGGGACTTTTTTTGGGTCCACCCAAAAAAAGTCGGGGGAGGCGGTGGGTTCGGGGGCGAGAGATGGAGTTGGGCCTTGCCGCTGCCTCTTCTAAGTCGTTCACCCCTCGCCCCTTGCGGGAGAGCGGCCGGGGATGAGGGGGCCGGGGCGTCCGAGTAAGGGGGACCTGTTGAGCAAATGGGAGTGGAGTTTTTTGGGGTGCGCCCAAAAAACTCTCCCAGCCCGAAGAGGCTCATCCGCTTCTCGAGACTGCTTTGCGACGCAAAGTACTCCCAAAAAACTTTGTATCGCAACTTCCCCGCACGTCGGATGTTGCAACAAACTGAAAAGAATTTCCGTCGGGATTCGAGTGCACGTCGCTATACTCGGGCTAGGAAGGAATTCCGGGCCATCTGGTGACTTTCAACCCACCCGGTCGTCGCAGCGATCGCGGAAGCTCTTCCCGAACGAAACCTGACGTTTGCCGAGTCGACGGGCGGCGTCCGGCAATTCGTTCGCCTGAATGCCAACGGTGGCGGCGTATCCGCGAAATAGAGGCGAAGGGCTGGAGGCTAGGGATCAGGGTGAAAACACGAAACGCTTTGCGTTTCTGGTTTTTTGTTCTCCCTAGCCCCTGGCCTCTGACCCCTAGCCTCTAGCCCTCGCCCCGCCCACTGAGAGTCGCCGTTGGCCCGAAACGCCAGGCTCGGTCGGGCAAACTCCGCTTGGCAGTGTTTTTTGGTGCCGACCGCTCCGGTCGAAAAGACCGGCGTCGGCGGTGTTTTTGGTGCCGACCGCTCCGGTCGAAGTGACCGGCGTCGGCAGAGCAGTGGTTTTGGTGCCGACCGCTCCGGTCGAAGAGACCGGCGTCGGCAGAGCAGTGTTTTTGGTGCCGACCGCTCCGGTCGAAGAGACCGGCGTCGGCAGAGCAGTGTTTTTGGTGCCGACCGCTCCGGTCGAAGAGACCGGCGTCGGCAGAGCAGTGTTTTTGGTGCCGACCGCTCCGGTCGAAGAGACCGGCGTCGGCAATCGTCCCGAAGAGATCGGGCATTTAACCGTCGGCCTCGTGCTCCCCAGCGTGGAGCCTTGAGCTGGGTCCGGTCCTTCACTGCTTCGGAGTTTCGCCTTGCGCGCTTGCCCCTATCCAACGCCCTCAGGCCTGCACACGTCATTGCTAAGGAATGAGCGCCGTCTTCCACGGAGTCGGTCCGTCCCACGTTGACCATCGCACTGCCTTTACATCCAGCACAAACCCTGGTACACGACCCCGACGGCGCGACACAACGGCCGGCGAGGCCGATCACGATTGACCCAGGAGGTTCGACATGCCGCTTCGGCTTATGATGCGGCTGGCATTGTTACCGCTTCTGGTCGGGATTGCCTCCCCCACGTCATCAATCGCGGGCGAGATTGACGAGTCCCAGGCGATCCGTGCGATCGGGCGCCTGGGTGGCAAGCTCAAGCGGAACGAGAAACTGCCAGGCCGACCCGTCACTCAGATCGATTTCGAAACGAATTGCCAATTCGCCGATCAGGATCTGCCGCTGCTCAAACCGTTTGTCGAGTTGACGACGCTGGATCTCAGTAACACCAAGGTCTGTGGGACCCGCATCAATGGGGCAGGTTTAACGGAGCTCAGTCGATTCAAGAAGCTGGCGACGCTCAGCCTCTGGAGCTCCCAAATCGCTGACAGCGAACCGAAGCAACTCGAGGAATGCAAGAGCCTGACGACGCTGATTCTCGCCCATACCAACATTGCGGACGAGGGATTGATCAAGCTCAGCGGCCTCACCCGTCTGACAACGCTTTCTCTCAGCGACACAAAGGTCACCGACGCCGGCCTGAAGGCACTCGAAAAGCTCACCCGCCTGAAAACGCTCATCCTTGCCGAGACGGAGATCACGGACGCCGGTTTGAGGGAACTTGCCGGGCTTAAGAACCTGACGTCGCTCGATCTGCAAAACACCCGGGTCACCGATGCCGGCTTGACACAGCTTGGGGAATTCAAGCAGTTGACGAGGCTTTATCTTGATCGCACCAGGGTCACGGATGCCGGGTTAAGGGATCTCAGCCGGCTTTCGACCTTGACGACGCTCGATTTGCAGCAGACTCGGATTACGGATGCGGGTTTGATGGAGTTACGGGCACTCAGGAAGTTGACGACGCTCTACCTCAAAGAAACCGGAGTGACAGACGCTGGACTGAAAGGGCTCAAACAATCGTTGCCGAACCTGCGAGTCAACCCATGATTTCGCGAGTTACCGCCTGCTTCTCGCACTGCGGCCTCTCACCCGCCGGCGTGGGCCGCATCTTGTCCGCGTTCCTCGTATCCGTGCGCCTCGACACGCATGCGGAACGGGTGCTAATTACGGCCGGCGTCCGCCTCCTGATCTGGCTGATTTTGATCCCTTGCGGTGCAGCGCCGCTTCGCTCGGGCGATCGCCCGTCGGGCGACCGAGAAATCCAGGCGGCCGACTTTCCAAAAGTCGATCTTTTGAGCGAAATCCGGAAAGCCTGGCGCGACCGCCAGGAGCGAGTCCATTCGCTCAAGCTGATCTGGGTCAACAATGTCTTCGAAACGGGCGAAGGGCAGTCACGCTTGATGAGCTTGCGAGCCCGTGTGCGTCGCATGGCACGCCCGCCTCGAAACGGGGCGGCCAACGCCTCTGCGGAAGCTCAACCGAATGCGGTCGATACACGCAAGTCGTTGCTATGTCTCCTCGCATTCCGAGGCACCCGGTACCGCGACGAATTTTGGCAGACGAAGACCGAGAGTGATGCGACGGCCCTGTTGGCAAGTTTGCATCCCGGACGCGGCTCCGAGTACGCAGTGATTCTCGATGGCAAGCTCCGCACCGGATTGGTTTGTCAGGGAACGGATGTTGCTGGAAACAAGTTTCGCGAGCTGACTTTTCAGTCGGGTGGTCCGAATTGGATTGCGATGCAATCGACGGGGGCGCTCTTGCTCCGCCTCTACCGCAGCGCCGATCCGGCCCTCGGTAGAAGCAACCCGACGGAAGGCACAAAGCTGACTCTCGTTCCGCCGCGGGGAGAGCAGCCTGCCGCGGTGGTTGCCTCATTCCCAAAGCGGGAATTGTGGCTGGACCCCACCCGAGATTACGTGGTGCTCAAGGATGTCAGCTTTGACGAGCGGCATCATCCACTGTGCGAGACGGTTTGCGAGTACCAAAAGGCGCCGCCGCCGATCGGCTGGCTCCCCGAAAAGTGGACAACCACCTGGGGCTTTTCAGACGGAGTCGTTCACCGGCGAAGCGAATGCCGGCTCGTGAGCTGGAGCGCCAGCGACGCGGACGTTTCCGAAGACCTGTTCCATTTCGCATGCCCTGACGGAACGTTTTTGATCGATCAAACCCAGAACCAGGGTCAGCTCACCAAGTCCTCGATTATGTGGCATGGAGTCCGCTTCCCCGTCACTCTCTTTCGCACTTACGCGGAATCGCTAGAACTCGTTAAGGCGATGGCGTCAGAATAGAGAGCCATTTGACGAGACCACGCGTTTGGTCGAGCTGTGCCAGTGAGTGTCGGGTTGAGAAAGGGGACGTAGTGGACTCTCCGTTTCTCGCCGACGCGGGCGTCGGTCTACCATCTCGGCAACTTCGGGACGGCCCGGAAGAAACTCAAGAGTTGGGAATTCAAGCCCTAAAGACCAGCGTTCGGCGGTCCTGCCGGTGCATCACGAGTGGGTTTCGGGCGACGGCTGGGGTTGCACTGCTGGTTTGCGGCGGCGAGCCAATCGCCATCCAATTACCGACCCAAGGCCCATGAGCGAGAGCAGCATGCTCGATGGCTCCGGCGCCGTCGCAACGGTGAGGACGTTGGAGATCCCATACATAGGGAACTCGTTGTCAAAGGCGGACGCCGCGCCGGTGGCCCAGTCGGAAGTGGCGTGCCCGACAAATCCAAGCTGGGTCACAGTCGTCGGCCCCCCGAGTTCGGCATCGTTACTCGGCGTGCCGTCGCCCAAGGACCCAGTCCAAACAAGACCGGCAGAGGAGAGTTTGCCGGATAGGTCCTCGTCGATACCGGCCAAAAGCGTCCCCGACCAAAGCCCCCCTGCGCTCGTGGTCGTGTTATCGGCGATCAGCGTTCCGTCCGCACTGTAGACCGGTGCACTGTTCACGCCGATGTTGCTGGTTGCGCTGACCGTCGAGGTGCTGCCAATCGCAGAGAAGGTGACAAGCTGGCCGTTGTAATAAACGTTTCCGTTGGCCTGGGTGTCAGCGTCGTTGGTAACGAACGAGTTGTACGTGCCGATGTTGGTTGACTCGGCTTGTGTGGTCCCGACCGTGACGAAGACGATTTGGAATTGCTGCCCCGGTCCGAGTCCCGCCGGCGCGGTGAGAATCAGGTCGGCGCGGGCCGCTTGAACCCAGAGGCTTCCCGCGGCCGCCACGAACAATACCAATGCTCGGTACATGAGCAACCTTGTTGGCTGAGCAGGATGGATTGCAGCACCTCGAATAACAATCAGAGGAAGCCGGGGAACGAGAACCGAATGAACAGTCTATCAGGTGACAATTGCCGTTTATATGAGAAAAAACGCGACAAATCGAAGATTTCGGTTGGCGATCTGGCCCAAGTCATTGATGGCGTATCTCCCGCGGTCAGAACCCAGCCCAACAACCGGCTGGACGGTGTCGAATAGAAATTCGTGGGCGGCGGCGGCACCGGTTGTGTACGGGTTGCGCGTCACAGTCGCCCCCGACTGGTTCACAAGGCCAATTCCCGTCGTTGGTTTTGCCTGCGCTGGCCACGGGATTTGAAATTTTCGGATCGCTGGCACTCGGCAACGTGGCTGCGTAGTGTGTCCCTGTTCCGGCTCAGGAGAGATCCTCATGCAAGACGGCATCGTGGCGTTGTTCGCGTACGATCGCTGGGCCAATACGAAACTCCTCGACGCGTGCCGCAAGCTGACCGCCGAGCAGTATCTCGCCGAGCCGGTTCTGGAGTGGTCGTCGGTGCGCTCGACCGTCTACCACATCGCCTGGGTGACCGACTTGCATCTGCGCACGCTGACCGGCGATCCCGATACCCGAATCCCCACCGAAGCCGACCTGGCCACGGTGGACGATGCGGCCCAGTTACTGGAGCGTGCCTACTGCCGCTTCGAGGAGTTGCGTCCCACACTCACGTCGGAATCGCTCAACACTCTGCTGACGCTGCACCCGCCCGGCTTCACGGCGACCCTGCCGCGGTGGGCGATGCTGCGGCACATTGTCAATCACTCCACCTACCACAGGGGTCAAGTCGCCTCCAAGCTGAAACGCTTCGGGATCGAACCACCGAATACCGACTTCTTTTTTTGGGTCATCGAACAAATTCCGCAGGCGACATGATCCAGGCAGAAAAAGGGCAGAAAAAGCGGCGGGGGCGAAGGGCGATTCCAGTCTCAGTCGCCGCGGGAGAGAAAAGGGGAGAGAAAAGGTGTCAGGAACAGTGTCAGGAACGAATGGCACTGCCGCCCGTTTTTCGCCGTGTGGCGCGCAACGTAAGACGGCACACGCTGCAGTGTGTGAAAAAATTCCGGATCGTTGTCGCCGCGGGAGCAACCGAGGTTGGGGCGAGACCGTCTGTCCGTTACGATCTCCAACGGCGCGACCTTCTCTGGGCTGGTTTTGCACACTCAGGACCAGGGAAGGTCGATGCCATCTTATCGAGAGGCGCCTGCGCCGCGAACACAGTTTTCGATTCTCTATCGCTCGCTGTTGCAGTCCGATGAGTTGCCGTTGAGGTCTCTCATTTCCGACGAGCGAATTGCCCAGATCTTCGCCGAGGAAGGGATCTCGTTCGGTCAGGACGACGACGCGGTCTACACGCCCGCCATCACCCTCTGGGGCCTTTTGTCCCAAGTGTTCTTTAAGGAAGAGCAGCGGAGTTGCCTGGCGGCGGTGGTGCGGATTGCGGCCCTCTGGCTGGCGTTGGGGCGAACGGTCTCCAGCACCAACACCGGCGCTTACTGCCGAGCACGCAAACAGATCACCGGCGAAGTGCTGCGCAAGATCAGCGGCGAGGTTGCCACACGGGCCCTCGATGGCGGAGGCCATGCGGCCCCACCCGACGCCGGGATCGGCCCGGCGTCCGCGTACGCTGAGGGTCGCCTGGTGATCGTGGACGGCTTCACCGTGACGGCCGCGGACACCGAAAAGAATCAGGCCGAGTATCCACAGAACCCCAAACAGCAGGAGGGCCTGGGGGTTTCCGATTCTCCGCGGCGTGGTGCTGATCTGCATGCGAACCGGCTTGCTCTTGGATGCCGAGGTCGGTCCCTATTCCGGCAAAGGAACCGGCGAAACGGCCTTGCTCTGGAAATTGCTCGACGTGCTGCGACGGGGGGATCTTCTGGTGGCCGACTCGTACTATTGCACGTACTGGCTGTTGGCCGAGTGTCGTCACCGCGGTGTGAAGGTCGTGATGCGCAACCATCATCTGCGCAAGACGCGCCCGCCGATGCCCGTCGGTTGGTGAAAGGTGAATGTATCGCCACCTGGAATCGTCCTCCCCGTCCCGAGTGGATGGACGAAGCGACGTACGAGACGATGCCGGCCTCTCTCGAAGTGCGGCTGGTGGAATCGCGTAATGAGCAAGCCGGCCAGCGGACCGAGAAACTGACGATCGCCACGACGCTCTTGGATCACAAACAGTACACCGCCGCCTGGCTGGCGGGCATTTATCGCGGCCGCTGGCGCGTGGAGTTGGATCTCCGCGCGATCAAATGCACGCTGGGGATGGATATCCTGCGGGCCAAAACGCCGGCCATGGTGCGAACCGAGTTGTGGTCGTGCCTGCTGGTTTACAACCTGCTCCGCGAATCCATGCTCCAAGCCGCACAACAGAGCGGCCGCGTGTGCCGCAGCCTGAGCCTCACGGCGACGCTTCAAATGTTAGGCAACCTGTGGTTATCCAACGCGATCCGTGGAGTCGACGTCGGAATGCGAGAGTTGTTCTTCGAGCAACAAATCACGATCAAGGTCGGGCATCGTCCGGGTCGCAACGAACCACGCGCGAATAAGCGCCGACCCAAAATCATGCAACTGCTGACAAAGCCGCGACACGTAGCCAAGGCCGAACTGGAGTCCGCCGCGTGAACCGAACTCCTGTCACAGCAACCGGCAGTGCCATTCGGTCCTGACACCTTTTCCGCACCCCTTTTCCGCACCCCAAATCCCGTCGTCTGTTTGAGCCGTCTTCGGCCGCTTATTATTACTTCCGTGTCGTTATCGAATCACAGGTTCCGTCTTTTTTCGGTCGCAGATGTGGGGATGACTGCTGTGACGATGGTGCCAAGAGCGACGTATCCCGGAAGGCGGATCGTCATCACGACGTGGGGATCCTTGGGGGATCTGTATCCGTACCTCGCCATCGGCCTGGGTCTCAAGTCTCTGGGCCATGACGTCATCCTCGGCACGGCTGAATGCTACCGGCGAAAGATCGAGGAACTGGGACTCGGTTTCCGGGCTGTGCGCCCCGACTGCACCTGGCTAGCTGACCCCGATATGCTGCGGCGGCTCTCGCACCCCCGTTGGGGGTTGATCCGGGTTGCACGCATGGTGCTTCCCAAGCTGCACGAATCTTACGAAGACACGGTAGCGGCGGCCGAGTGCGCAGACCTGCTGATGGGCAATCTGGCCACCTACGCCGCTGGCCTGGTGGCGGAAAAGAAAGGAATCCCATGGGTCTCCGTTATGCATATCCCCACGCTTTTCACCTCGGCCTACGATCCCCCGCTGCTGCCGGGTCTACCGGGTTTCTCGAAGAGGCTCCGCTTCCTTGGCCCGGCTTTCTGGGGACCGTTTAGTCGGGGTCTCAAATGGGGGTCACGTTTTTTGGCCAGGCCTTGGCATCGTTTAAGAGAGGAAATCGGCCTACCCTCCGTCAGGGGCGTGAACCCGCTAACCGACTGGTACTCACCTTTGCTGCATCTGGCTCCGTTCTCAAGATGGCTCGTCGATAAGCAACCAGACTGGCCCGCGCAGACCGTCGTAACCGGCTTTCCGTGGTTTGACCAGGATGGCATCTCCGGGTTGCCTCCAGCGTTGGCACAGTTCTTGGACCGCGGCCCATCCCCGATCGTCTTCACGCTGGGCACGGCTGTGGCTACGGACGCCGGCCAGTTCTATGAAGTCAGCGCCCGGGCCGCGCACTTACTCGGCCGCCGGGCAGTCCTCATCCTTAATGACCCACGCAACCGTCTCCCCACCTTACCGGAGGGCGTCGCGGCGTTTGATTATGCGCCATTCTCCAAGCTGTTTCCCCGGGCAGCGGCTATCGTCCATCACGGTGGAATTGGCACGACTGGGCTCGCAATGCGATCGGGACATCCGATGCTGGTTATGCCTTGCGCCTGGGACCAACCCGACAATGCCGAGCGCACGGCAAGGTTGGGTATTTCCCGCACCATTCCTCGACATCGATACACTCCGGCTCGCGTTGCAACCGAGTTGCGGCACCTGCTCGACGATCCGGCGTATGCACGGCGCGCCTCGGAGATCGGTGAGCAGGTACGGCAAGAGGACGGCGTGCGGGTCGCTTGCGATGCCCTGGGAAGAGTGCTTCAGGCGGCCGGGTCTGTGCAAGGAGGAATGGCCGAGCGAACGAGCCGCTACGGGATTTGAACTTGATCGCTAAGGTCGGTCGCCCCCTGCGAACGGACTGAGAATCCGCCGCAAGCGCAGCTTCCCAGGCACGGACGCCGACCAGAAAAAGTTCTAACGGTGTCTTGTCGTCCCGATTACATTGCGGTGACGTTTCGAGGTTGGATTCGCGTTGCGAAAGCCCTTTTTTCGCAGTTGCCGGTGTTTAGCGAGAATCCGCGTGAACCGTGGGGGCTGCGGATGCGTTGTCATTCGGGGATCTTATCGAACCCGATAGCCTCTTTTGCTAGGATCGATCTTTTCACCCTGCTGACCGGATTGACGACGACTGGAAGTCGGCGATCCCGAATCGATCATTGAACCGGAGGACGACAAGTGTTTTTTGACAAAATCGCCAACGGTTGGGAATTGATGAAAGCCAGCGGTCGAGTCTTGCGGCTCGACAAGGAGTTGCTGGTGTTTCCGTTTCTGAGCGGCATTGCGTGCCTGTTGGTGATGGGCAGCTTTGCGTTGCCCATGTTTTTCTCGGGCGCGTTCACGCTTGATAAGAACGTCGGCGAGGTCACGCACAATCCGTTGGCTTACGTCATCCTCTTCGCGTTCTACTTTTGCAATTACTTTGTGATCGTCTTTTTCAATTCGGCTCTGGTGGCTTGCGCGATTATTCGCTTCAACGGCGGCGATCCGACGCTCGGCGACGGGCTTCAGGCCGCGGGCAGCCGCTTGCCGCAGATTTTGGGTTGGAGCCTGGTCAGCGCGACGGTCGGGTTCTTGCTGAAAATGCTCGAATCGCGATCGGAGAAGCTGGGCACATTCGTGGCCGGTCTCCTGGGTTTGGCATGGAGCATCGCGACCTTTTTCGTCGTGCCCGTCATCGTCGTGGAAAAGCTCGGGCCCATCGATGCCATTCGTCGCTCGGGTTCGATCCTGCGTCGAGCTTGGGGTGAGTCATTCGTCGCCAATCAGGGAATCGGGTTGTTCGTGTTTCTGTTCTCGCTTGTGGCCTGCGTGCCGGCTCTGTTGGGTGTGCTGAGTCATGTCCCGGCACTCATGATTACCGGAATTGCCATCACTGTGGTGGCGATTCTGATCCTCTCTGCTGTTTCCGCGGCGCTGCACACGATTTTGCTCGCGGCGATTTACGTGTATGCGGCGGATGGACGGGTCCCCGACGCTTTCGATCGCGGCACCTTGCAAAACGCCTTCGCACGCCGATGAGCGTCCAGCGAAATCGTGCGAATCATACGAGCCGGCGATCACGAATGACGCAGTTGCGGAGCATGTGTTGGTGTCTGTTTGTGCTGAGTTCCCATTGTTTGGGTGCGCAACCGCCCACGAAGCCGGAATCACTCGGGGCTGGTGTCACTCGCGAGCCGGTGCAGAACGCCGGTATCGGCAAAGTCATCGCCCAGCCGATTGACTCGGCGACCGTTGCGAAGCTTCAAAGACCATTGACGGAGGGTCGGAAGCGGGTCGAAGCCTTTTTTGGCAAGCCGTTCGCTCGCTCGTTCGAGGTCGAGGTCTTCGCAGATCGAGCCGCTTTCGATCGTTACTTCCAAAATCGCTGGAAAGTGCCCAAGACGGAGGCCTGGATGGTGGCGGCCGGCGTGGCCGACCGATTCATGATCCTTTCGCCCCGAGTCTGGAAAACCCAGGCGGTCGAGCACAATCCGGCAGACGCCGCCCATCTGCGGGACTTGATCGCGCATGAGCTGGTGCACGTCTATCATGGCCAGCGCAATTCGACCGGCGACTTCGACGGAATGGATGACTTGGGCTGGTTTGTCGAAGGTCTGGCTGTCTACGTGTCCGGCCAACTCGGTCGAGAGCATCGCGGCGCGGCGAAGGAGGCCATTCGCGCGGGCAAGGAACCGCACCAACTCGCGAACGCCTGGTCAGGACGCTACCGTTACGGCGTCTGCGGCTCGCTGGTCGAGTTTGTCGATCAGCGATGGGGCCGCGACGTCGTCTGGAAGCTTCTTTCCGCCACCAAGCCCGAGGCGGCACTCCGCTTGCTCGGCGTGACCGAGGCGCAATTCCTCAAAGACTGGAAAAACTTCGTCACGACGCAACCGTGAGCAGCGAGTCAGCCTGCGCCGATCTGCGTGGGGCATTTCGCGAGCCGGCGATCGATGAGCTCGTGATCGAAGGGCGAATTTGTTTTTGTGCGGGCCGTCTCGAAGTGCTGTCGAGCGCGAACGTAGTCGCCCGCGCGGCGATAGAACTCGCCGAGCGTCGCGTCAAACAGGTGATAGTGCCGAAGCGCCCCATCGAGACCTGCTTCATTCAGCGTTTGAATGCCCGCGAGCGGTCCATCGATTTGCGCCACGACGATCGCACGATTGAGCTCGTACACGGGCGACCGATGCACGGCCAGGAGAGCGTCATACAGCCGCAGGATTGCCCGCCAATCGGTTCGGCCGTAGCTTTCGGCCGAGCAGTGGAGCAGGGCGATGCCCGCTTCGAGGTGAAAGGGGGAGACCACGGTTCCTTGCGCGGCCGCGTCGAGAAACTCTTGAGCACGGGTAATCAAGCGTTGATCCCATCGACTGCGGTCTTGTTCATCCATCAACAACGGAGATCCTTCCGGATCAAGCCGGGCGTCGAGACGGGCCGCATGGAACAGCATGAGCGCCATCAGGGCGTGCGTTGAAGGAGTGGCAAACCGCCGATGGGAGCAAAGCAGGTGGCAGAACCGCGCGGCCTCTTCGCACAGATCGGTGCGAATCGCCAGATCGCCTTCGCTCGTGCTGTAGCCCTCGTTAAAAAGCAGGTAGAGCACCTGATGCACACTGTCGAGCCGCGAAAGAAGCTCATTCGGCGGCGGCGCCTCCAACCGCGTTTGATGCTGCAAGAGACTCTGAGTCGCCCGCTGGAGTCGTTTTTTGACCGTGTCTTCCGGAACCAGAAGGGCGCGGCCGATTTCCGAGTTGCCGAAGCCGCACAGGGCTTTCAACGTCAGGGCAAGTTGGTTTTCCCGAGTGAGCCGCGGGTGACAGCAGGCAAACATCATTTCGAGCTGGCTGTCCTCGATTTCCTTGTCGAGAAACAGCCGATCGAGCTGCTCGACCTGCTGAGAACTCTCGGCGGCGAGCCCTTCGATCACCCGCTGGCCAATTTGATGGTGCCTTAGCGCATCCAGTATCTTGTTCTTGGCGACGCGGTGCACCCAACCGGACGGATTGTCCGGCACCCGATTTCGCCACGCCGTCAAGGCATCGACAAGGGTCGCTTGCACCATATCCTCGACGAGATCGAGGTTCCGCAGACCGAAGACCCGCGTCAGGACAGCCACCAGGCGACCTGCCTCGTTGCGGAAGAAGTGCTCCACGAGAGGCGCGACGGACTCGGAATTCGCGGCAGACATGGGTTCGGTCCAAATTGAACGACGCTTGGAACCGTGCTCACACCGTTCCAAGCGTCGCGTATCCGTTTCCGGGCGACCGCCATCGGGCGGCTATTTCTTCTTGCGGACAAGCGTAAAGCCGTGGGCGCTGTCCGCCTTTCCGTCCTTGTAGAGCACCCACTCGGACTTCACGTGATCGCGGTCAAGGAACGTGAACGTGGCCTGGTGCATATGGTCCTCGTTCTCGATGGCGGCATTATCCTTGTGGTCGCATTTGAAAACCACGGTATCCGCACTCGTCTGGGGCAACGAGCGCATGTGCGGCCGGTTCCCGAGAACGCAGTAGTGCGTCAGGCACAGGCCACCATCGTTGTCGACGTAGTACATCGTCAGCATCTCGTGCGGAGTGCCCTGAAAGGTCGTTTCGACGACGGCGGCCCCGCCCGCGGTCACCTTGTAGCTGATAGAACCACCCGGCATTCCATGCTCGGACGATGTGTGTGCAACTTCCCACTCGCCGGCAAGGTCTTTGAATTTGTCGAAGGTCGAGTTCTTGGCAGCAGAATGCGCGGCGGTTTTTTCAGCCGCGATTGCGCCGGGCGCGATAGCGGCAACGGTCAGTAACAGGAGACTGCAAGCCTTGAATGATTTCATGAATGGTCCTCTCGTCGTTCGAAAGATCGTTGGTCTATTCGGCAGACGGAAACGTCCGTCCGCCGGTGATTCACTTGAAACTTGATGCGAAGCGAGCCCTGTTTAGAGCTGTGAGGCAAGTCCCGCCAACCGTCGCACTTCGACCGATCCGCCGTAGAGCAACGCAGGACAACCTTTTGCCAGTTCGGACGCCTTTTCGATCGTCTCGGCTTCGACGACGGAATATCCTCCCACAACTTCCTTGGCTTCGACAAAGGGTCCATCCGAGACAACTTTCCCGCGAACCAGGCGTCCCTCCTCGGTAAGAGCATCCCCCGGATCCTTCATCCAGCCCTTCTGCATGGCTTCGCCGATCCATTGACCCCATTTTTGCATGACTTGCTGCATCTGATCGGGAGGCATTTTGCTCTCGGCGCCGGGCGCACCCCTGTAGACAAACATAAACTTGGCCATGTGCGAATTCCTCGAAGCTATGGCGTACTGAGTGGAACGCGGCCCGGACCAATCCAGGCGATTCAACTTGATGACGAGTGACTTGACCGCCGGGGGACACGAATCCCAGATTTTTCTTCAATTTTTTTAACACGATCCAATTGGCGTTACCAGCACTTCGCGGTGGACTGCTCACAACCTGGCTTACGCCGGAGTGAGGTTCGTCGCAAACCGGGACAGGGCTGGGAGAAGCAATTTAGCTTCTTCCGAATGTCGACTTCGGGCCACCGGACGTGGTTGGTCGCGGAACTTCCAATTGGAGCCGCCCGAAACCAGTGGAATTTATTGGGTTGCGGCGGGCCAGCCCATCTGTGTGGACCCCCTGGGCCGCTGGGGCAAACCGGGCCACACTTGCCTCATGCGCTAAAGTTTGTGTAAACCGCAGGAACGATGATCAACGCAAGCCCACGATCGATTCGCTTGATTTGGCTCGGACTGGCACTGCCATTTTGCAGTCAATGGGCGGGGTGCGCCCGACCCGTCTCTTCTCAAGAGGTTCCGCACATGTCCCAGGGGCTTCACGACAAAGTTCGGGTCGCTGTTTTCGATCGCAAGGGCAAACTGGTTGGTCCGGTCGAATCGCCGCGGGTCGAACTGACTGCCGCGGAATGGAAAAAGCGGCTCACGCCAGAACAATTCCGCGTTCTTCGTAGCCAAGGGACCGAGCGGCCGTTTTGCGGGACTCTCTTGGACAACAAGAAAGAGGGCGTCTATTGCTGCGCCGGTTGCGGACTGCCGTTGTTCGCGTCGAATTCAAAGTTTAATTCGGGCACCGGTTGGCCGAGCTTTTTCCAGCCAATTTCCAAAGAAAACGTGCTGGAGCGATCGGACGACAGTCTCGGCGTGCGCCGAACCGAGATCAATTGTGCCCGTTGCGATGGCCACCTTGGACACGTTTTTGATGACGGGCCAAAGCCCACGGGATTTCGTTTTTGCCTGAATTCCGAGTCTTTGACATTTACACCCGAGAACCAATTGGCCTCGCTGGCCGACCCCGCCGCGGAAGCCGCCGAAAAGCATACCGCACACGCGGCGCCCGCTGGGGCAAAATCGACATCTGGAAAACCTGTAACAACGGGAACAGCCGTTTTTGCGGGAGGTTGCTTCTGGTGCACCGAAGCTGCCTTCGAGCAGCTCAAAGGCGTCGTCGATGTCCAAAGCGGATATGCGGGCGGAGCGAAGGACACCGCCAATTACACCCGCGTCTCGATGGGAGACACGGGGCATGCCGAGGCGATCCGCATCACGTACGATCCAACACAAATTAGCTACGACCGGTTGCTCGATGTGTTTTTCGATGCTCACGATCCAACCCAACTCAATCGGCAAGGGAATGACGCGGGCACGCAGTACCGTTCCACAATTTTCTTTACGAACGAGGTCGAACAACGGGCGGCCCAGGCCAAGATCAAGCAATTGACGGCGGCCAAAGCGTTTTCGCGGCCCATCGTGACAACTCTTGAGCCTCTCAAAGAGTTTTATCTTGCCGAAGAGTACCACCAAGACTACGCGCGGCTGCATCCCGATCAGCCCTATATTCAGTTCCACGCCATTCCCAAGGTCTGCGCGGTTCGTGACAAGCATCGCGAGTTGATCAAGCCGACCAAAGAGGGCAAGTAAACCCAAATCGGCTTTCGAGTCTCCGCAGCGACCAGCTTCTGAGCCAACGCGGCTATTTTCCGTCCGGCATGTGATTTGCGTTTAGCCGCGATAACCTGCGCGGGCCGGTCGGCCGGCGATCACAAATGTCGCTCGCCAGACTGCCAGTGCATCTCTTTAATCCTGCGCGGTTTGACGTCCGTGAAGCTGGCAAGGCGCGT
Organism: uncultured Planctomycetaceae bacterium; assembly: GCA_963752185.1. GTDB lineage: Bacteria > Planctomycetota > Planctomycetia > Planctomycetales > Planctomycetaceae > DASPSM01. The sequence continues at coordinate 2,282,188 of CAVVXK010000002.1, forward strand.
TAGCGTCGATTTTTCTGTCAGGCGGTAAGGGGGATTCCAATGTTCGGCGGAAATATGGGCGGCGGTGGATTGTTGGGTGGCGGAGGTGGGTACGGACCGAGCGGTCCGTATGGCGCCTATCCGGGCTGCGGTTGCAGCACATTCTTCATTATGTTGGCGGGCCTTCTTCTCTTCTTTGGTGGGTGCCTGCGAATGTTCCACATGTAGGCCCATTCACACTCCACGAAACGTCAGCTAAACGTCCCAATTCAAAGAGTCACGCAAAGAGGGGAAAGCCATGCGAGCACTTTGTGGCGCGATTATTACAGCCGGCGCCCTGATCGGGATCGGCCTTGCCGCGGTCGGATTCGGATTGCGGTACGGCCACATCGCCCAACCAACGGGGATTAATGTAACAAGCACGACAACGACGCAATTGCACCTTTACGACGCCGACACGCCAATTGCCTTCGCGTTTGTCTTCCTGACGATTTCCGCCTGTGTCGGCCTGGGCATCGCCTTTCTCGGTTTGGCCTATCATCACCACCATCGACACCACGAGTTGCTGCATCTGCAGAATCTGCATGGGACTGGGCGGCCGGCTGTGCCCTAGCCATAATCGTGTCAGCGTGCTTCCCGTTCAGGAGTTCGTATGACACGGCCCGCCGACTTTAAAGTCATTCCTGGCCAGGACGAGATCCGCCAAATGGATCGTGACCTGCGCTTTCATCCTGTCGACAATGTGCATCCTCAGGCACTCTCAGTCGCTCAGATCGAGCAGTTCAATCGCAACGGATATCTCAAAGGTATTCGTATCTTCGACCAGGCCGAGAGGTTGGAGAACCGTCGCTATTTCGACGAACTTTTGGCCCGCACCCTCGCTTCCGGTGGCACGAGTTATTCGATCAGCACGGCCCATCTCAAATACGGCCGCGTCTATGACCTTTTGACCGATCGCCGGATCGTGGCGTATGTCCGCGACCTGCTGGGGGAGAACGTGATCGCCTGGGGTTCGCACTTCTTTTGCAAAATGCCCCACGACGGCAAACGCGTTTCCTGGCATCAGGATGCCAGCTATTGGCCCTTGTCGCCGTCGAAAACCGCCACCGTTTGGCTGGCAATCGACGATGCCGATCGCGAGAACGCGTGCATGCGCTTCATTCCCGGAACGCACCATTTCGGGCATCTCACGTACCGTCTGACCGAGAACGACGACACGAACGTCCTCAATCAGTCGGTCGAAAATGCCGAAGAATTTGGCGAACCGATCGACGTCGAGCTGAAAGCCGGCGAAATCTCGATTCACAACGACTTGCTGCTCCATGGTTCCGAAGCCAACAACTCCGATCGGCGGCGCTGCGGACTGACCTTGCGCGTACTGCGCGTCCGACGTGCGTGCCGGCATGGGTTGGAACGAAAAAGGAGTCGTCGTCAGCGGATCCGATCCTTCGGGTCATTGGGCCAATCCGCCTCGACCCACCGCCGAATGATCGCGGCCGCCTCTTGGATCACATCGGCCCCGAAGTCATAACCCGCTCAGGGACTTTTTTCGTTCAAATGCCGGACCACGACCGTGTATCGGCCGTCGTTGTTGGCGAGCGAGTCCCAATGGTCGTTGATGCGGAAGTAGAGCGTGCCGCTCGCGGCTGCCCGAAACGTCGTCTTTCGGCCGACAATAATTTCCTTGAGCATGCTTTCGTCGGTCTCAGCGCTTTGCGGTTCGCGATGAACGGCGGCAAGCAAGATACCGATGGGACGACCTTCTGAATAAACGATGCTGATTCCCTGCGGCTGGCTGACCCAGGGTTTGGGTTTCGGCTCAAGGACAACCTCGCCACCGGCCTCAATCTCGTAGCGATCGCCTTGTTTCACCGCGATGCCGCTGGATTGCCAGCCATGATTGGCCGCAACAGCGAGCGCCGCCCGCGATTCACCATCAGCAAGCGTGCGACCAGTTTTGAATTCGATCGCGGCCCGCGTCAGATCGAAACCGAATTGCAGTTGATGCGTGAATAGTGCCCATTCGGTCTCCATTTCGTCCAGATCATTGCCGGAGAGCCGGGTCAAAGTGGATTGAAATTCGGATCCGAGCGTGTGTTTGCCGAGCTCGCGAAACCGCTGTGAATAGCGCGGGTGTCCATCGAGAAAGGCACACGCGGCCCACGACCAGGCGTAGCCGGTGTTCTCGAGAAACTCCTGGGTTGTGAGTCGCTGGAGATCGGCCAGCGATTTCCAGTGCCCGTGAGTAATTTCGCTGCGGACGAGAGGAATTCTCCCCAGACCGTCGAAGTTTTCGGCCCGATCGGGCATCACGCGGAATTCGTACCGGCCACTCGCATCGATGCGATGCGTCCCAAACAGCTCGGCCATGCCCTCCATGTACCATTCGGGAATATGGACCGCTGGAACAGCGAACATAAAACAGTGCGTGAACTCGTGAATGACCAGGTGGCGGCGGTAATAATCCGTCTCCTGTTCGTTGGCCCAGAATTCCTGCTCGCGGTGCCGGCCGTTGAGAAACGGGGGCAAATCGTCCGGTAAAAGCCCCGCCTTTTGGAACAGCGGCTTGTCGGACATCAGGTAGGCGGTCACCTGAAATTCGATCCTCTGCCGATTGGGCGGAAGCGGACCGAAGTACGCCACCAAGGCGTCGTACGCGGCGTCGACGGCCGGCAACAGGGATTGGACTTTTTTCGCCCCAACGTCGGTATAAAGCCTGAGCCTCTTCGACTCGAAACGTGCAATCCCGAGCTGCCGCAGCTTCGCATCGTCAAAATGCGGACGACGGTCGGACCGTCGATAAACTGGCGCGGGAGGTTCGTCGGCCGTATCTCCCGCGATGGCCGAGCCCCTCTGTTGGAACAACATGAAAAGGCTCGCCAGACTGATCGCGATGCGAACCCAGGTCGGCGTCGCAAGACGCCGGGCGTGCCAGATCACTTGATCATGAGCGAGTCGCATCGGTCAATCGGCCGGACACCGTTCCCGCCAGGGCCCTGTCACACGACTCGAGCACGCGGGAAGCCACGGTTAAGCATACCGACGCGGGCGACGGGCTGTAAAACTGCCGCCCGAACTGATCCCGCCGACCTCAAGTCGCAACCGGCTGCCGTTTTGGTTTGTTCGACCGTCGCGAGGTCTTCTTTTTTTCGGTCTTCGACACGAATCGGCCGCTGATTTCCGTGAACTGGTAGAAGTTCCTGGCACGGATCACCTGGACGACGGCCTGAATCACCTCGTGACGCAGCGTTTCGATCCGCAGCAACAAGAAGGGCGCCTTGACCTGTTCCGTGTGCAACAAGGCGATTCCGCCCCGCGAAATGTTCCGCGACAGAGCCAAAAACGGCTCGCCGCACGGATTGCGATCTTCGTCGAGCGGAACGGCAATGATGTCGAGCACGACCGGCCTGCGCTTTTCCGTCCGACGTTCGTCATCCGAAACGCGGCTGCGGCTCACTGCCCGCACAAATTGGCTGATCGTCGATCGAGAGGTGGATGTGTCGCTCCAGTCGATGCAAAGCGACAAAATCTCTTTCACGCTGAAATCATCTGCCATCGCCACGAATCCCCGTCGTGTCCAGTAGTTTGACCGGCCGAATTGCGCAATCGGCCCACCTGGATTCAATTTAGCTCGGCGATCCAAGCGCGGACTGACGGAGCCAATCTACGGTCAGATTGGGCAAAACAGCGGCGTCGGTCGAGCCGATTTTGCCGCCAAGACACGATTGAACAGTCCGCGCGACTTTTTCGTGCGGACGTCAGTGCATGGCCTCGGAGCCGATTTCCGGATGCTCCTGCATGAACCGGACAAGCGCCGGCGCATATTCGCGAAAAGGCGGACAAGAAATCCCCGACCCAGCCAAGTCGCGCACCGTGTTCTCGCAGGTGTATTTCGTCGGATGGGTGAAATAGTCGATCGACTCCGGGGTGATCCCCGTCATTTGCCGAGCCCCCGGCAACTTGAACGCGGCCTTCGCCAGCCCGGTCGGAAGATGGAATTCCCTAATCCGCCGGCCCGTGGTTTGGCCGAATACCTGGATGAGTTCGGCAACCGTGCAAGGTCGCGGATCGCTCAGTTGATACACCCGAGATCCCGAGACCTCGAGACCGCTGAGCCGGCTGATGGCCGCCACCACAAAGTCCCGGGGCACCAGATTCACGTGCACCCGCTCGGGATCGCCGACCGTGACCATCATCGCCGTCTTCTTGGCGCGAAGCACCCACCGCAGGGCCCCGTACGGCCCGTCGTATTTTTGGGTCGCACCGGTCTTGCTGTCGCCCACCACGATGGCCGGCCGGTAAATCGTGGCCGCCAGGCCCCGCTGCATGCGCTCCTGAACCTCGACTTCCGCCAGGTATTTCGTCTCCTCGTAGTAGTTATTGAACCGCTGGCTGCAAATCAGATCGTTCTCGGTGAAGGCCCCCGGGTGTCGCCCGCTGACGTAGCACGTGCTGATGTAGTGCAATCGCCGAAAGTTCGAACAGCCCTGGATGAAATCGAGCACGTTGACAGTGCCGTCCACATTGATTTTCATCCCCAACGGACGGGGCAGGGCGAGGTCATAGAGCGCGGCAAAGTGGTAGACCTCGCGCGTTTGGCCTGGGAGTGAATACTCTGCCGACGGCAGCGACAGGCCTTTTTTCGTGATGTCCCCGTCGACAAGGCGAATGCGGTCCTTCCACGCGGCGTTGGCAGCGGCAATTTCCGTCTTCCGCCGTTCGGCAAGCGGCCGGTAGTGCGATTGGATCAGGCACGTGACGCTCGTGTCGCCGTCCAACCGCGACAGCAGACTCGGCAAAAACGCCGACGCCAGAAACCCGGGAAATCCTGTCAGGACGACAGTCGACATGGCCCCCTCGCATTTGAAAGTCGGCACATTGTAGCGAATCGACCCGGTCGCGGTAGCGGATCGGCCCCAGTCGCGGTAGCGGATCGGCTCCGTCGCGAAAGCGCATGTCCAGTTGCGGGACGCAACCCAGCCCAACATACTGAGCGGGCAATCAACCGCGAACAGAGTGAGCCAATTTCCCGCGAACATCGTGAGCAATTTCATCGGCCCGATCGACTATTTCCGGCGGAGGTTTTCCATGCGTCAGCGAGTCTTTTTTTTGTCGATAGCGGCATTTTGGGCGTCGTGTGCCTTCGGCCAGGACGCCGGAAACGACTGGGCCAAAGCGAAACTGGCGAAATCGTCCCGGCACGGCGAGTACGTGCAGCTAAAACACGGCGACCGCACCCTCCAGGCCTGGGTCGTCTACCCCGAAGTCGCGAAAAAGGCCACGGCCGTCGTTGTCATCCACGAAATCTTCGGGCTGTCCGACTGGGCGCGGCTGGCCGCCGATGAATTCGCCGAAGCCGGTTACATCGCCATCGCCCCCGACCTGGTCGGCCCCCTCCAAGAGGGCCAAAACATGATGCAGGCCGTTCTCCGATTGCCCGCCCAACAAGTGCTGGCCGATTTGGATGCCGCCGCCGACTACATCAAAAGCCAGCCCGCCGCCAACGGCAAAGTGGCCGTGGCGGGATTTTGCTGGGGCGGCTTGAAGTCGTTCGACTTTGCGACGCACCGCAAGGACCTTGGCGCCGCCTTGGTGTTTTACGGAACCCCGCCGAAAACGGACGCGCTGACAAACATCGTTTGCCCGGTCTACGGTTTTTACGCGGAAAACGATGCGCGAGTGACCAGCACGGTAGAAAAGACCGAAAAGGCCATGAAGCAGGCCGGCAAGCCGTACGACGTCAAAATCTACGAAGGCGCCGGGCACGGATTCATGCGGGCCGGTGAGCCGGAAGCGCCGAAATTGAAGATGTTCGAGGCCAACGTTCGCGCCCGCAAGGAATCGTGGGAACGCGCAAAGAAATCCTCGGCAAACTCTGAGACTTTTTTCGCCCAAGTGTCGGTTCTAACACCCGAAAAACTCGTCGTCCGGAGCCGGGCAATTCGCCCGATTCCGGACGACTTTTTTGGCTTTTTTGGGCGCAAAAGGGGGTCCGACACCCAAAAAAAGTCCCCCTCAAAACTGACCCGCGGTTTTTTTTCCCTTTCTGAAAAAATTTCGGTTGCCCGCAATCCCTAACTGCCATAAAATCAATATAAGGTCAACAACGCGCCCGTCGACGGCAGCAACGCCGGCGCACAGGATCGGGTCGCCTCGTCGAGCAAGGTCTGTGGCATTCGCAGACGGGCCGATTTCGGGCCGAGCATGGATCGCCACCGGCCTCATGAACAAATTCCCGCCCGTCGAGTGTCTTTGAAGCGCAGCCAGGCTACTTCGCAATTCTTGCTCCTCTCGCCTCTCGAGGGAGAGGGATTGGGGGGGTCGGGGGTGAGGGGGCTGAGCGCGAGAATCCCGCATGCCCTAAATCGCAGCCGGGAACAAAGGCAGGCCAATGAATCTGCGCCGAACTTCCATCGCGGCTGCCGCAATCCTGCTCGTCGCCGGCAGCCTGCAACCCGCGTTCGCCGGCGATTCGGCCATCTTCGAAAAGCCGGTCCGCCTCGAGGCTGACGGCAAGATCATCGACACGGGCAACAGGTTGGGCCATTCCGGGCCCACGATGGCCGACGTGGACGGCGACGGCATCCCCGACCTGGTCGTCGGCGATTTCAGCGGCCAGTTCCGCGTCTATCCGAATCTGGTTCGCACCGGCATGCCGCGGCTCGGCCCCATGAAATACCTCATGGCCGGCGGAGTGCCGGCCAAAGTCCCGATTTATTGCTGCATCGGCTCCAGCCCGCTCTTTGTCGATTTCGACGGCGACGGCCGCCTCGACCTCATCAGCGGTTCGTACGATCCGGGAGCCTGCTACCTCTTCCTCGGCCTGGGCCACGGCCAGTTCGCCGCCCGCGAAACGCTCCTCGACAAGCACAACAAGCTGCTGCTCCGGGAACCCAATCAGCAGCAGGTCTACCAATCGTTTGGCAGTTGGCCCGCGCTCGTCGATTGGGACAACGACGGCGATCTCGACCTCCTCGTCGGCGGCTTCGACGGCACGATTCGCATCTTTCTCAACGAAGGGACGCGAACGGACCCCCAATTTGCCGGCACGAATTTCAAGGTCCAGGCCGCCGGCAAAGACGTGCAAGTTCCCGACGGACACGCCGCGCCGGTCGTCGTCGATTGGGACGGAGACGGCCGCTGGGACATCCTCTGCGGCTGTGCCCGCGGGTCGGTTTATTTCTATCGCAACATCGGCACGCGCGGCCCCGAAATTCGCCGCACCCGTCACGCTCGTCGCCGAGCATCACGGCACGGGCTACAGCGAATTCCGCGAAGCCGGCCAGGAACCGGTCCCCGGCGTCCGCTCGCAGATCGCCGCCGTCGATTACGATCGCGACGGCCGCGTCGATCTGTTGCTCGGCGACTTCTGCACAACCCTCACTCCCAAAGCAGGCCTCACCGCGGCACAGCGCACTGAAATGACAGCGATCTTCCAGCGACAAGCAGAGATCGCCAAGGTCCACAAAGCGATCTTCGCCGCGTTGGTGAAGGAGTTTGAGAAAAAGTACCCGGGCAACCTGGCCTTCAGCAAAGAGGGGGACGCCTGGTGGACCAAGGCCTACCAGAGCATGCACAAAAGTCGGGAATCCGAGGATCTCAAACGGGAATCCGCCGATCTCGAGTCGAAGCTCGTGCCGCTCATCGAAACGCCGCCCGATCAGCGCTGGCTCAGCGGCCCTGCGACATGCCACGGCTACGTCTGGTTCTACAGCCGCAAGCCGGACGCACCTGCGTCCTCCCTGGGCACCGTCGCGGAGACCCCGAAAACAGCCCCCTCGAACCCGCTCGCCGATCCCACCGAACGCGAACCGGTCGTCGCCTCACTTTCTGTCGAACCAACGCGCGCAAAGCGGGGTGAAGTCGTCGCGGTCACGATCACGGTGAAGATCGGCCGCGACTGGCATATCAACGCCGTCTCCGACACGCGCGAATTCGCCATCCCTACGAAGCTTGAAATCAACCTTCCCAGCGGCATGACGACCGTCGGCGAGTGGGAGATCCCGAAGCCGGACGTCGCTCTCGCAGATTCCGGCCCAGTCTACATGGGCGAGGTCCGCTTCACGCGTTCGCTGAAAGTCGATTCGAGTGCGCAAGCAGGCAGGCTCGAACTCGCTTGCAAGGTGAGCTACCAGGCCTGCGACGATCATCGCTGCCTGCGTCCGACATCGAAGACCTTGCGAGCCCAACTCGAGATTCAAGCGAAATAGCGACACAAAGCGGGGAGACGCGGCTTTCGCCCCTGTCGCTCGGCAGATCATGCCGAAGCTGGGCTATCAACGGACGATTTTAAGACTCTCGTGTCACTGACGCCGCAGACGTGCCGGGCAATGATTTTTGTGATCACCGGGATCTTTGTGATCACCGAGGCTTTGTGATCACCGAGGCTTTGCACAAAAACCCGCTCCTGCACAAAAACTCGATTGCCAAAAAGCGGTCCGCACAAAAACTCATTTTCGACGATGCGCGATCACGCTGCGACCGTCTCGCCACCCCTCAAAGCCAACCGACATCATCTTCGGCCGTCTAAGTAGAACCCCCAACTCTTTTGGTTGACCTGACCAACAGCGGGTGGGCAAACTAGTGGCAGTTCAGTAGCAGATTCCGGTGATAAAGTAGAAAGACGCTGGAAGATGATGAGAACTATCGTCCGCACGGCTTTGAGCATTGCGGTTGTGTTCGTTGCTGGCCGGCAGGCGTACCCCGACCAGGTTTATGATGTCAATCTCGCTGGCGTCACGGCTAATAGTCTCAGCGCATCCCTCACAGGCACCATTACTTTGTCCAGCGCACCGGGTGCCTCCTTCGCCCCCATAGCAACCAGCGACATAGCGGCCGTAGCCCTCACGTACCTGGACAGCAACGGCTTCAACTACGCATTCGACTCTGCCGCAGTCGCCAGCGTCAATGGTGTTTACGCGGACAACAGCGACATCCTTCTTGTGCACATACCAGGGTTCGCAACGGGAAGTCTCAACCCGATCTCCGGCCCCACGACACCTGCCACATTTGATCTAGAGGGTGGGGACTCAGGCTTGGCTGAGTTCGTTAACAATGACACAAACGACCCCCATACAGTATTCGCATCACCTTTCCCTGCCTTTGGTGCCAACGCTTTCCTGTTCGCTGTCGCCGCAGGCGCTCAACCCACCCCCGAACCCGCAGCCATGACGCTGTTGGCGTCGGGCTTATTCGCAGCCGGTGGGTTTAGACTTGTGCTACGGCGACGTGCGGCGACGGCGATCTAGGTCCGTCGTGGCTTGCTCCTCTCGCCACTCGAGGGGGGTGAGGGGGCTGAGCGCGAGAATCTCGCATGCCCTAAATCGAAGCCATGGGAACTGCCGCTCGCGATCCTGGCGAACGAACGCCAGAAGGGTGAGAATCAGGCATGTCCGTGGATCCACCCGCTCGTTCGCCTCGCCGATATCTCAAATGGAGCGCCGTCGTTGTCGCGATCGTCGTCCTGGGAGTGGCTGTCAATCGTTGGTTTGCCGGCAATTCAATTCCGGCGATCGAGCCCTTTAACGTTCAGCAGTTCGAATCGATCTCGGTCAAGCCCGAGCGAAATGCCATTCCGGTTTTTCGCAAAGCGGCTGCAGGGTTCGTCGATCAAGCGGCGTTTATGGCTGCCGCAACTCCGGCCAGGCAGAATGCGTTTCCGGAAAGCTATACGGCGGCGACCAAGGATTGGCCGCTCGCCAACGCGGACATTCGCGCCTGGCTCGAAGCCAATCGTCCGGCGATGGAGATCTGGAAGCAGGGCAGCCGGCTCGACGAGGCGCTCGACGTTCCGCCGGAAAAGATGACGATCGTCACCGACTCGTCGTTGTGGACCGACGCGGCCCGCACGTTCACGCGGTTGGCGCTGCTCGAGGCGGCACGCCTCACGTCGCAAGGTCATGTCGTCGCGGCGTGGGAATGGTATCGAGCCGTGTTGCGCACGAGCCGACTGATCGGCATGCATGCCAGTCTGATCCCGCGCCTGATCGGAGTCGCCTCGCAGTCCATGGCGACGGAGGCGGTGATTCCCTGGTCCGCGCGCCCGGAGCTGACGGCGGCCGACCTGCGCGGGGCGTTGAACGACGTGCTGCTGATTGACGCGATGAGCCCACCCACATCCGATTGCCTGAAAATCGAGTATTTTGTCGCGTCAAACAGTTTCGGCTGGTTCGAGTCCCAGCTTGGTCCCGGGACCGCGTTTTTTGCCTTCGGCGGCGGCCGCGATCGTGCCCAGCGATCGTTGAATCTGATCTTCGCCAACTGGCTGAGCCAGGCCGACCGGCCGCGCTTTCAAAGAGCGCCGATCCATCACGGCGAAATCGATCTTTTCGACGTCGATCCCAGTCAGGCCGTCGGGGGACTCTCGGCCGCCGAGATCGAGCGGCGTGGACTGTCGGGATTTTTTCCCAATCCCCTTTTGGCCCTGATGGTCCCCGCCGGATTTGCCGGGATCGAGGCGATTGATCGCGAACACGCGCAGTGCGCGGGACTGATTTTGGTCCTCGCTCTCGAGCTCTCTGCTCGCGAGCATGCGGAGTTGCCGAACGACCTCGAGGCGCTCGTTAAGCAGGGCTATCTCAAATCGATTCCCGCAGACCCATTCGGCAAGGGGGAGCCCATGCACTACCGCCGCGCGGAAAAACCGGCCGATGGCGGACTTGTCTGGAGCGTGTGGACGGATGGCGTCGACCAAGAGGGAAAAGTTTGCGTCAGTGAGAATCAAGCCTCGACGGATGGCGACAAGTGCTTCGAGGTGCGAATGCCGCCAATAGGGAAACGTGCCGCACCTTCCAAAGACCAGAAAAAGTGAATCGTTGCAGGCAACTTTTGCGGATCAGAGGTTCTCACCTGCCGTTTTTCTCTGTTTCCTCCATTGTCTCCTGATCGATAATGTCTTTCCCGCATTTGCTTCGCAAAGGGCATCGAGAGCAATCTCAGGAGGAATCAACGGCGGATCCGGCCGTAGAATGGACTTGTTAAGCGGCGCCTGCGCCGCTGGCACCCACTCTCGACCCGGTCCGCGGAGGCACCGATGGCTCGCCCTGGCTGCATCTGGCAAGGCTCGTTTCGGCAAGGCATCGCGCTGTGTGCCGTTGGAATGGGATTGTGGCAGCGCATGCCCCTGGCGGGAGCTGCCGACACAGCGTCTCCATTGCCTCGCTATCGTTTCGAGGTGGGACAGGAACTTACTTACAAGGGAGAAAACGAAACCCGGTACAAAGGGGATCAGCCTCCCAAAACCTTCGAGCACGACGAGTGGACGATGTGGGTCGTTCGCAAGAGCGAGAATGGAACTTGCCGCATCGTGATCCACTCCTCCGAAGCTTTTTGGATCGGCTCAAAGCAGCTGGATGCCCAGGTGCACCTCGGGTACTGCGACGTGGCCGACGAAGGTCAAACGTCTTCGATTTCCTGGCTCAGTCCATCCTTCGACTTTGGCTGGCTCTTCCCCCCACTCCCTCCCGATCGCCAATCGCTCACCGCCGGCTGGAAACACGTGCGTCCGGCCGACAATGCGGTCTCTCGCTACCGCGTAATTTCGCAACCGGCCGCTCACGCGGGCGTTTGGATCCTTGGCGAGACCTACGACGTTCGGCCCGGCTTCGTTTTCCCCAGCATCGAAAAGTCGAAGGTGACTTTCGACGCCGTGCGCGGCCTGATGACAAAGGTTGAAGGCCAGGAATCCGCGACCGACGGCTCGCAGACGAGCACCAAGACGCGGGAACTCGTCTCGGTCGACCGACATGACGCCGCCTGGATCGCCCATTTGCGTAACGAAACCGACCGCTACTTCCAGGCTCTCGCCGCCTACGAGCAGAAGGAAAAAGAGGCGACGGAGGCGCAAGTTCGACATGGTGAAATAATGTACGAGGAACAAACACTGTTGAAGACGGCCCGTGCCGCTGTGCATCTGCCGATTGTCATCGAACAATTGGACCGGCGGCTGACTTTCTTGGACGGGCTGCCCGCCAAGGCAGGTGATCCCGAAGCCACAGTGAAGATCCGTGCCCGAGAACTTGTCGCGGCGATCAACAATCGCGATCTCGAGTGGGCCACCGGCTTTGTGGGGATGATGCCGCAGCGTACCACAGGCGCAACGCGACTTGTGATCAACTATTGCGGGCCAGAGGTTTCAGACCAGTTGCTCGCGGCCTTAGATGATCCCGAGCGCTTTGTCGCAGCACATATCATCTTAGGAGCGAAGAACCTGAGGGAAATGAAGATCGAAATCAATACGTTAGACCAACTGGTCGGGACGATCTCTCGAGACGGCAAGATCACGTTCAACCCGGCGCAGCGGACAGCCCTGAAAAAACTCTGGCTCGGCCGGTTAAAGCCGAAAGCCGCTCCCTTGCCTCGGGAGCCCAAGGGCAAACGGCCGTGAGTGAGAACAGGGCGCACGGCGCCATTGCTGATGAAATCCGGAAAAGAGCTGCGTCCAACCGCGAGCCGCTCGCCCTATCTCCAAATTTTCTTGCCACTATCGCAGCTTGAGTTTGTGCTAGTGCGGCTCCAAGTCTTCCCAGTCGAGATGGAAACTCCCGAATACGATCTGCATCTCGATACCGCTCGAAAACAAGAGTCGGTGCTCGAAATGCCCTTCGATCGTGAGATCGACCTCCGTGTAGCCCAAGTCGCCGTAGCCTTTTGGGCCGGGCAGGGGGCCGCCGCGATCAATGGTCGTTTGAACGGAAACGATGCGTGAGTAACGCAGTTCATAGCGGCGCACCCGATCGCATTGATGCGGGTCATCGGTGTCATTGTCGCCAACCAGATCGATTTCGAGAACGTTCGAGGTCGAGTCGTACCATGTTCTGCTCACCGTCGCGTCATGGAGTCGAAAGCCTTCTTGCAGCCAAAGAAGAGCTTCGGGAAGTCGATCGCGAATTTCCGCGAGATGAGCCTGATAGGCGGCCATCGGATTTGACTCGACGCTCCCGCGCCACCAGTCCATTGTCCAGAACTTCACGGTCGGTTCCCGCGGACACTTTCGGTGGCTCCGTGACTGAGACGCCGCGCTGTTTCGCGCAGGACTTGATCTTCATCCCAGTCAGGATGCAGCTGAAGGACGGAGCCCCGTGTGATCGCGCGCCGAGTCCAAGATCCGGAACGCCTGGGCTAGCCGCTCTGCCGGGGTCTTCGCGCGGAGCACTCGTACGATCGACGGGTCGATGATCTCCACGACCGGAGGTCGGGTTCTCAAATCGTCCATCGGTCCGACCCGTGAGATCTTGAGGGTTCGCTCGCCATTGATCTACGGAATGATCCGGCCTTTGGCCGTCGCTGTCAATTCGGGCCGAAAAGCGAAGAGTGTGCCTGTCAATTACAAGTGGTCGCACCACTAGTTCGATGTCGGTCCAATTGGTTCTTGTTCTGACGATCGCCGCGATCGTTGCCAGAGGGTCATTGTTCCCTCCCAGGAGCCGACCGCCAGACAATCGGCCGCTGGCGAGAGGGCGATCTTCGAGACGTCGGACTTTGGATAAACCGCGCCGATCGGGGTTCCGCTTGCCACGTTCCACAAGGCCACGCAGCCGCGACTTTCCCGCCAGAGTTCAGATTTCCCCAATAGGGCGTTACGCCACGTATCAACCCGCCACTCGGCTCCGACGGCCAAGGTTGTGCCGTCCAAGGAGAAGGCCAGGCTCGTAATGTCGGCATCAGGAGGTGCTCGTTTTCCCAGCGAGAACGTCCGCAGTCGCGAGCCGCTCGAAGTGGCCCACAACTCAATTTCCCGCCCGCAACCCGTTGCGAGAATCGTCTCGTCTGGCGAAAAACAAGCGTGAACCGGGGAGCCGGGCGCCGCGTCAAACAGAGGCCGATTGGCCGGGCTCGGGATCCGGCGAAGCGAAACCTTGTGCGACAAGTCGGCAAGTGCCAGCACATTCCCCGCGGGCGAAAAAGCAAGCACGTTTTGCTCGGCGTTTCCCGTCAATGCGACGTCGAGGCGCCCCGTTTCCACATTCCAGATCTCCAGCAGCTTTTTGTCGTTGTCCTTGCACACAACTTTATTGCCATTCTGGGAAATGAGGACCTCGCTGCAGGGATAAGTCGTTGCCGTCACATTTCCGCTGTGTTCGACCACGGGAGTCTTTTCGGAAAGCCGAAATGTCCGGAGCAAATCGCCCGTGGCAACGTCCCGCATTGACTTGACCGATGGCGCCTGCCGACACGATCGACCGGCCATCCTTTGCAAACGCCAGCGAGTCGACGAGATTGTCTCCGCCGCCCGAAACGATTCGGGTGATTTGGCCCGTCGACGGATCAAGAATGAGAATGCGATCGCGATTGTCCTTGGCCATCGCGACGCGGCCGTCGGGCGAGAATTCAATCGGGTAGATCTGATTTAAGCCCGATCCGTCGATGGGATCGGGATTGGGCCACAGTTGGACCTGATGGCGATAGGCGTACGGCCCGTTCTGCCCCCATTTGAGCGCGACAAAGCCGATCGCTCCGGCGGCGACGGCGGCCGTGAGCGCGATCGTGAGAAGACGACGGCGTTTCTGTTTGCCTGAGGCTCGGATCGTTTCAGACGAAGTGATCATGACGTCGTTCCCAGTCGCGTTCGCCGGGCGTCGGCAGCTCGGTGCCACCGGTGATCGTCAATCAGAAGCCCAAGCCTCTCTCTCCTGAAAGTACTTCGTCGCGACAGCTTAGCAAAGCGTGCGGAATGCAACGGACTTCGGTGAGCTCGGTCGGACAGAGGCAAAGCCGTTGCGTGCGCGGTGATCGGCGTTTAGGGTAATCGTCAGACGCCGACCTAGAACAGCCGATGCCGGGCATTTGACAGTCTCTAACAAGGTTTGACCTATGAAAACCTGCTTCACTCTGGCCGCTGTGGTCCTTTTGGCAACGGCCGTCTCGCTCTGTGGCGACGTTCAGGGCGTAGTTGTCGAACACTCGAAGCCGATCGCGCGGAGCGGTCCGGGACTCGGGACAACAAGGTATCGCCGTTCGCCGGCCGAAGAGCAGGCGACGCGGTCGTGGAGCAAGGCCGAGCTCGATTCGGGTTCGCCCGACACGGCATCACTGCAGGGATTCGTCGGAAAGCGAATTGCCTGGTTTGGTATTGTGCGCGACGTTGCGGAAGACGCGGCAAAGCACGAGACGCGCCTGACCGTCGAGATGAAATATTTTGACGGTGCCACGGATCTGCATCAGCAAATCGTTTCCATTTGCGGTGCCGGCGACTTTCACGTCGTCGTTGCGGGCACCGGCCACCGCATTCAGAAGCTGTCCCTCGTGCGCGTTTACGGCAAGGTCGTCAGCGAGGCAAAGGGCATCCCGACCGTATCGGCTCAGTTCGTGCGAGATTGGGACTGGAAACTCTTCGCCTTCATGCTCTACGGCAACGACCACAGCGACCCGCAATGGGTCAAGCTCCGCCAAGTCACCGGATTCGGGGTCTACAGCTCCAAGCCGGATGACGAGTATTATGAGTTGCGGCTGGGAACGCGCTAGAGCCACTGTCGAAGGCAAAGGCCGTCCGCGTACTGACGCTCAAATTGCGAATTGCGGGCGTGTCCCGGAATTCTGAGCATCGAATCCGGA
Organism: uncultured Planctomycetaceae bacterium; assembly: GCA_963752185.1. Classification (GTDB taxonomy): domain Bacteria; phylum Planctomycetota; class Planctomycetia; order Planctomycetales; family Planctomycetaceae; genus DASPSM01. The sequence continues at coordinate 2,297,719 of CAVVXK010000002.1, forward strand.
TACTGCCGGCAACCGAAGGCAATGATTCCGAGTCGATCCCAAACGGTTGCATCATCCGCTCAGCCGCGCCAGGAACTTCTCGATCGCGGGATTCACCTGGTCGGCGTGTGTCAGGTTCGACGCGTGGCCGCCCCCCTTGATCACGACGAATTCCGCACCGGGAATGCTCCTCGCCAGCGCCTGGCCGCGTTCCAGCGTGATGGAGGCATCCGCGTCACCGTGGATCACGAGCGCGGCGCGCCGGATCTTGCCGACCTCGTCGCCGAGGTCGTCTCGCTCAGCCAGCGTGTGAAAACATTGCAGGAGGTTCACCGGCTTCCAGCCGTGCCATTTCCTTTTCCATTCGGCGGCGCCGGCCCAATTCTGGCCCAGGATAATCTGCTCCACCGTGTCTGCGATCGAGTCCGGCAACCCCTGTGAGGCCCAGACGTCGAGCATCTGCTTGTAGCCCGGCATCCTGGCCGGATCTTCGGGGCCGGCCTGCGTGTCGATCAGGACGAGCGCACGCACGCGCTCCGGGTGCCTGAGCGCGCACCGCAGCGAAAGGTAGCCGCCCTGCGACATGCCGGCGAGCACGGCCTCTTTCACCCCCAAGTGATCGAGCAAGCCGACCAGGTCGTCGGCCGAGTCATAGTACGTGAAAGCCGCGAGCGTGTCGGCGGCCGTGCGGCCGTGGCCGCGCTCGTCCCAGGTGATGCAGCGGTAAGTAGACCTGAGCGCCGTTACCTGGGCGCGAACATGCTCTGATCCATCAGCAGCCCATGCGAAAAAATGATCGCCGGATCTTTGCCCCCGGTATCCTCGAAGTACAACTTCTGACCGTTGACGTGTGCGAACGGCATGTCGCCCTCTCCTCTCACTGCGGTCAGTATGTCTTGTCAGGTCTTGGGGAAAAACTCGCAAGCAGGCCGCGGATTTCGGGCGGCAAGGTCGGCCGTTAACCGTTTTTTTTGGGTTCCACGCCCACGGCTCTGCGTGGGAGTGTCTTGGAAGGTCAAATAGATTCGGTTGAAAACAAATGGCCAACAAAGGGGACGCAGTGCTGCGCCCCTTGCAGCTAGGCGCTCACCGCGACCGAGCGCACATTTGTTGAGACGCCTTCTTGGGATCGAACTTATCGGGATCGAACGGCCCGTACCAGGGCCCATCCTCGGGGTCGTCGTCGTCAGATCGGTCCAGAAGCTCGTAATAACCCCAGATGCCGCCAATGTCCTCTGGAGGACACGCCTTTTCGCCTTCGACACAGCGCGGATACTTGACGCGCGGCTCCCTGGCAACGCGGCCCTCGAAGAGGATTTCGTGAGTCCACTCATCGCCGAAATCGTACACATACGAGAACCGCAGCCGACGGCGATTGGGAGTAAGGAGTGAGCTCAACGTCGTGGTCGTCGAATCCTGCGTATCGGGATCGAAGCCTTCGAACCGATCCAGGTTACTGTCGCGCTCGCCCACAATCTTGAACTCGTGCATATGGGCGTCCTCCCAGCCCATTGCCGCCTGAATATGCTCGTGCAGGTCGTCGAGCGTGCCGTCCTCAACCTGGATCCGCCGCCAGATCGGTGGATTGCTTCCGATGACCGTGATTTTGAATTGGTAGATGGGATCGGATTTCGCCGAATCAGAAGCCGATCCTGGGGCGACCCCCTCATCGACCCCGTCGAGGACGTCGAGGACCTTGTTTAAAACGCCGATCAGGATCTGTTTTTGGCGTAAGCCCTCGTCCCAATACCCGGATTGCATCGCTACGTTCTCCGCAACCTCATAGAGGCGCGCGATCTCTTTTCGCGACAGCGAGACGACTTGCGATCCCGGGGGCAAATTGCGCAGATGACGCGTGACCGCCGGCCCAAGCTCGCCGCATCCGCGCCGGAGCACGGTTTCAAGCTCAGGCTGACTGAATGAGAGAGGAAATCGCTCGACGAGTTTCTTAGTGCGCTTCCGTGCCATGCCGGGATTCTAGCCAGCCCGGGTCGATTTGCCAGCGATGGAACGTGCGAATCCGTTTTGCGTTCGAAGACACTCCCACGCCGAGCCGTGCGCGTGGCATCCAAACAATTGAACAGGGGTTAACTTATTGGTCGGCACGGCAATGCCATCCGTCTGATATCATCGAGCGCGGTTATGCGGACCAACTCTGTTCGAGGAAACGCGCCATGGAATGCGGGCGGTTCAGCAGAAGGTCAAACAGGGGCGAACAGCCCTCGACATCTGCCGCACCTGCAACGCTCCCCAGGGCGGGCCGCTCGCCAAGCTTCTCGAAGCGGCGATGAAGCCGAAAGCGAAATGGACAATGCTAGACACACGTCGCCAAAAACAGTCACTGCGCCTGATTGTCGCAGTCGGCACGCTCGCTTGCTGCCTGGCGAGCCCAGCGGCGCCGCCCGCGCGGGAGGAGCGTCCGATCAAAAGTTCCAGACGCGGCGGGTCTGGAAAGTGCTCATCATTGGCAACAGCTATACCTACTTCAACAATCTGCCCAAGATGTTCGAGCAGGTGGCGCTTGCGGATCGGCCGCCGCGACAGGTGCGGTGCGAAATGATCGTGAAGGGCGGGGCCACGCTGCAACAGCACTGGGACGAAGGCAAAGCGGTTCCGGCGATTCGGCAGGGGGGTTGGGATTTCGTGATCGTGCAGGAACAGAGCACGCTGGGAGAGACCTTTATTGTGGAAGGGCTGCCGCGGATTGTGGACGCGAGCCATTACTTCTCCGCCGCGCGTCGCTTCGACGACGTGATTCGCAAAAGCGGGGCTCGAACGGTCGTGTTCGCGTTCTGGGCTCGCGAGAACGTGCCGAAAGAGGACCACGACGCCCTGGCTTACGACCACTTCAAGCTGGGTAAGGATCTCGGCGCCATCGTCGCGCCCGCCGGGCTGGCCTGGCAAGCGTTTCGCAAGCAGAAAGCCCACCCCGGCCTTTACCACGACGATCATTCACACCCAATGCCGGAGGGCTCCTACCTGGCTGCGTGCACGCTGTATGCGGCTTGCTTCGGCGCCGTGCCCGTCCAGTTGCCACTCACGGTCACTGCCAAACCCATCAGTGTGATGGGCCAGGAAAGTTCGGGAAAAGCACAAACCCTGTTGCAACTGTCGCCCGAGTCGGCCCGCGCCCTTCGCGATGCGGCAAACCAGGGTTTGGCATCCGGCCGGCAATTCGCTCGTGAGCTCGAGCAACACAAACCGGTGCCTCCTCGCCTTCCCCATTTAGAACGAGGCCGCCGCCCGACGATCGAGGAACTCGAGGGGGAGTGGATCGGCGAGAGGACCATGGGCCGGCGCGTCACGATGACGTTGCGGCTGACTCGTACAGGCAATGCGTTGCAGGCAAGCGGCAAAATCGTGCTGGGCGGAAAGTCGCCCGACGTCAACCTGCAGATTGGCGATTTTCAGATTACGGGCGAGGGCATCTCATTCGTCGACACCAACAAGGACACGAACGGCGGCGGCGTGGCTCGGTATCAGGGCGCCTACACCGGCGAAACCCTCAAGGGAATTGCCGAGATCCGTTTAAAAGCAGAGCGGCTGTACGTAATCGGCCCTTGGCAATTACGCAAGTCGACCCCGGCGAAGAGCGGCGGCTAAGGCTGAGGAATCGGCAGCGCTCCTTCAAACAGAAGTCGGTCAATGGGTACGCAGCCGCTGACGTTGCCGAGAAGGCGCTGGTATGAAAGATGCAGTCGCCTGAGAGGCCCATATCGGAGGGGCTTGAGTCAAAAGTGAGCGGGCGGCGACGAGAAGACCCGCCCCGTGGAATGTATCGCGAGGAGTGCGGGAGATGCGTGGACTCTACCTTGTGATCTTGCTCGTTCTGCTCGGGGCCACGGCGGTTTTTGCCCTGCAAAACCAGGAGGCGGTCACGCTCCGCTATCTCGATCGAAGCGTCTCGTCTCCGCTCTCATTGCTGATCGGCATCGTGTATTTCTTGGGGATGTTGACCGGTTGGACCGTCGTCGGCGTCGTGAGACGATCGCTTCACCGGATTTCGGCGCGTCCGCCAGAGTAGGCAGACCCGTGCCCAAACGGCCCGTCGTCAGCCCAGTCGGAGCCCGTCCAATGCAGACCCCCTCGACCATCGACCCGCTGGAAGCCCATCGTCGGAGCGGGGAGCCGTGCGGGTCACAAGCCCGCTGGGCGTGCAAAGTTTCGGCCTGACGGACCGGGGTCTGGTCAGGAAGAACAACGAGGATCAGTTCTTGATTGCCACGCTAACGAAGGCTGTCAGGATTCAGCGGTCGAGCCTCCTGGCGGCGACGACGCGCCGCGGTGAAGGGTCATATTTTTGTGATCGCCGACGGCTTTGGGGGAGCACCCGGTGGGGAACAGGCCAGTGCGATCGCTGTTGAATCAATCGAAGACTTTTTGGCCAATACGCTGAAATGGTTTTTTCGATTGAAAGGTGCGGAGAAGGAAAACGTACTGGCCGAGTCTCAAAATGCGCTCCGCCGCGCCGACGCATCCGTTTTCGAGCAGAGTGCCGAGCATCCGGAACTCGACGGCATGGGAACGACCCTCACGCTGGCCTATAGCCTGGGAGCCACTCTCTTCGTCGCTCATGCGGGAGACAGTCGCTGCTATCTGTTCCGCGCACCGCGTCTGGAGCAATTGACTCATGACCATACGTTGGCGGCCGCTCTTGCCGAACGGCAGTCGATGACCGCGGACGAAACAAGCCGACAGCACCTCAGCCATATCATCACCAATGCGGTTGGCGGTCGCTCGCCCGGAGTGCGTGCCGAAATCCACAAACGGGATTTGAGGCCGGGCGACGTAGTGTTGCTTGCGACCGACGGACTGACGCGGCATCTGTCTGACCCGCAGATCGCGGCGACATTGGCGGCCGATCCCGATCCCCAGGCAGCTTGCGAACGGCTCGTCGCATTGGCGATTGACGCCGGCGGCAGAGACAACGTCACCGTTGTCGTGGCACGCTACGAGCCGTCGGCAACGACCGCGGCGCGGGTCAGCTAAACACTCGCGTTGTCTTGAATGACGGCCAGCAAAGGCCGTCCGTTGGCGAGGGCGCCCGAGTCGGATCAGACGCCATCTTCTTGAGCCCCGCTGGGCTCGCTACGACTCGGGTTGAACCGAGCCATCTGAGACGAGATCGGCGCTTTGAAGACGCCGGATTGCTTTTTTTTCAGCATAAGTGCAGGTTTTACTGCATATGATTACAATTTTGGCATATGGCAGTTTTTCACCAATACACGCGGCGCGGAACTTGATATCGTCGGCAAACTGGTTTTAGCGCGACTTTCCAACTTGGAAGGATTGATCAGAAGACCGAATTGCGTTTCGCACACTTCCGCACCGGCAAGGTGACGGCAGGCAGCGTTGCGCACTTCGTCGACTGAAACCGAGCGTTGACGTCGAAGCCGGATGTGCCGCGGTCCGGCGCCCGGTTCTTATTTCGGGCCACTGGGCGTTGAGCCCAATCTGAATTTCTGCTCACTGTTCCACGAATTCGATCGAGGGGCGGATCCCACTGCTCGCGCGCCAGCCGGCGATGCTCGAGAGGGTATCGCTGCGCTGTGCGGTCAGCCGGGAATTGTCTCCGGATCGTCAGAGGCACGTCACCGGATGCCCAAACATCGGGGCGCGAAGAAAAGCGCACAGCCGACTCAGGAATTTGGATTCAAGGCGAATTCCGTTCGCAGACGTGGGAAATCGTCTGAACGCGGTCCCGCTGCCGCGCCCCTTGATCGCTTTTCACGAGCCGTTCCTTTCGGCCGTGGGCGTGTCGACTCGTGGGGCCCCATTGTCATTTTGGTCGCGGCAATCGCGGCAACAACGGCATTGCATGTGCGACTCTTGCAGATGCCGCTCGAACGCGACGAGGGAGAGTACGCCCTTGCCGGGCAGTTGATCCTCGACGGCTACGCTCCCTACCAGCGGCTCTACAACATGAAATGGCCCGGGACCTATTACTGTTATGCCGCGTTTGAGGCCGTTTTCGGCCGGAGTATTGCCGGAGTTCGCACCGGCGTGCTGCTGGTCAACGTGGCCGCCATTGTGCTGATTTTTCTGATTGGCCGGCGATTGTATGACTCGATGGCCGCCGCAGGGGCGGCCGTCGCCTACGCCGTTCTGTCGTTTTCCCCAACGACGCTGGGATTTGCCGGGCACGCCACGCATTTTGTCGTGCTGGCCGCGCTCTTGGCTGTCCTGTGCCTGCAGCGAGCCGTTGAGCGGCAGACCCTCTGGCGGTATTTCCTCGCCGGTGTGTTCGCGGGGCTCTCTCCCATCATGAAACAGCCCGGAATTGCCTTCACGGCCTTCATCCTGGCTGATTGGATTGGGCACGAGTTCCGTCGTACCGATGGCGGAGCGGCTGCGCGGACCAAGCGAGGAGCCGCCCTGCTGGCCGGGATCGCCGCTCCGATTGTGCTGATGCTGGCCTCGTTGTGGGTGACCGCGACCGAAGACAATTTCTGGCAATGGACGATCTTATACGCGCGCTATTATGGTGTTCACCCGGTTCCGGCCGCGCTGCCGCAAGCCGCGTTTGCCGCGTGGTGCGACGCGGCGAGCTCGACCTTGCTGTTGTGGATGGTGGGCGGAATTGGACTCGTGACGCTCGTGATCTTCCGGCGATCGCGGCCTGCCGTCGCGTTCCTGCCTGGCCTGTTGTTTTTTTCGTTGCTAGGCATCTTCCCCGGCTTCGTCTTCCGGTCGCACTATTTTATTGTGCTGCTTCCGGCCGTCGCGCTGTTCGTCGGCGAGGCGCTTTACGACGTTCGCCAGTTTTTCGCAGCTCGATCCGCCGCGATCGGCGTAATCTCGATGCTGGTCCTGGTCGCGACACCGGTCGGCGTCGCCCTTTGGCAGGAGCGCTCGTTTTACTTCGGGATGAGTCCCAATCAGGTGATTGCCACTGAATATCCGAACAACCCATTTCTCGAATGCGTGCGGGTCGGGAATTACATTCGGGCCCACACGCAGAGCAGCGATTCCATCGCCGTGATCGGCTCGGAGCCGGAAATTTATTTTTACGCCCGCCGCCTCCCCGCAACCGGCCATGTCTATGTGTACTCGATGATGGAGGACCAGCCTTATGCGCATGCTTTCCAAGAACAAATGATCAACGAAATCGAGCAGGCCCGCCCGAAGTACGTGGTTTTCGTGAAAATGGCCAACTCGTGGTTGTGGCGGCCCAATTCCGATATGACTCTGCTGGAATGGTTTCCGAGCTACGCGGCCCGAACGTTGACCATCGCGGGCATTGTCGAAACCGCCTCCGATGGGGAGATTCGCTACCGCTGGGACGAGCCCCACATGGAAGCAAATGACCAGAGCCTGATCGTTGTCTTTGAGAACAAGTCTCGGCCCATGGCCTCGACGCCCAATTCTCACCCGACGTCGCCACGGTCCTGAATTGGCCATTCGCGCGGGCCCAGGGAATCGCGGCTTTCTTGGTAAGCGGACGCGTAGTCCCCTTGGACGGTCGACATTGAGCGCTTTGCGCACGGGTGGTAGGCTGCGGTCACAGTCTCAACGTGCGATCCGAGTGTCGAATTCATCATTCTCCTTCGCGCCCGACATCGAGCGGAGGTCTGCCGTGACGATCGATATGAACGTGAACATCGCCGCGTCCGAGTTCAAGGCGGATCCGTTTCCGTATTACCGCCGGATGCGGGAAGTCGCGCCCGTGCACCGGGTCAAGCTGCCCGACGGCAAGCCGGCGTGGCTGGTGACGCGCTACGACGACGTCGTCCAAGTGCTCACGGACGAACGCTTGTCCAAGGATCCCTTTCGGGTGCTTTCCAAAGAGCAACTGGCGGCGTCGCCGCGGTTGGAGAAAATACTGGGGCCGCTGCTCATGCCGCTGGCGCGGCACATGCTCAACCGCGATCCGCCGGATCACACGCGGCTGCGAACGCTGGTGCAGCAAGCCTTCTCGCCACGGCTCGTCGACAGAATGCGCGGCCGCATCCAGACGCTGTCCGACGAACTGCTGGACCGCGCCGTGCGCCGGGGACGCATGGATCTCATCGCCGATTATGCCTTGCCGATCCCCACGACGGTGATCGCCGAGATGCTGGGCGTGCCCGTCGCCGACCGGCACAAGTTTCATCGCTGGTCGAGCGCGATGCTGGCGGCCGGCGCGACACGATTCGGCCTGTTGCGGGCCATGCCGAGCGCCATGCTCTTCATGCGCTACATCCGCCGGTTCATCAAGATTCGCCGCGCCGACCTGCGTGACGACCTGATCAGCGCGCTCATCACGGCCAAAGAGGCCAACGAACGATTGGACGACGACGAATTGCTGTCGATGATTCTGCTGTTGATTGTCGCCGGGCACGAAACGACGGTGAATCTGATCGCTAGCGGCATGCTGGCCCTGCTCGAACACCCGGACCAGTTGGAACGACTGCGGAGCGAACCGGCCTTGATCAAGCCGGCCGTCGAAGAGCTGCTCCGCTTCACGGCACCGGTCGAGACGGCCACCGAACGCTTCGCGCGAGAGGACCTCGAATTAGCCGGCGTGAAGATTGCCCAAGGCGATCTCGTGCTGGCGGCGATCGCCTCAGCCAATCGAGATGAAAGCCAGTTCCTCGATGCCGACCGGCTCGACATCACTCGAGAGCCAAACCGGCACGTGGCCTTCGGCCTGGGAATTCACTTCTGCCTGGGTGCATCGCTGGCGCGCCTGGAGGGGCAAACGGCAATCAACGCGCTCTTGGCCCGCACGCGCGATCTAAGGCTGGCGGTCGACCCAACCAAGCTGCGCTGGCGCAGCGGTCTGGTCCTGCGAGGGCTAAAGGCACTCCCCGTTTCCTTTACCCCCGCAGCTCCCGATCTCCCGCGAACGCAGTTTTCCGAACCTGTTGGCGTCTCCTAAGAAGAAGCGGACGCCAAAGGGCGAAAATTTGGCCGTTGGCGGCGAAATAATCGCCAACACGGCGGCGCGACAGACGCGCTCGGCAAATTTTCCCGCGTTTTTGGCTCGGCATGCTCTTTGCCGACTAAGCCAATGCATAAGATCAATGGATGGAATTGTTTCGTCATGAGGCCGACAGCGTGGATCGAATGGGGTGCCGGAGCCGCCGTTTGATTGGCGTCGCACTCCTGATGCTGTTGCAAGCTCTTTGCACGATCGGCTGTGGGGCGAATCGCGGGTATCCGACGGCAAAACCAGTGACGGCACTCGGGCATCCCGGCGAATGTGCTCATTGCCACAAGAAGATCGATCGCGTCGAGAAACAAAACCTCGTCACGTTTGATGCCGTGGAATACATCGTGTGCGATGAGAAGTGCGCGGAAAGCCTGCGCGTCGCACCGGATCGCTAGCCGACAGACACAGATTGGAGAGGACGGGCCACCGTGCGAAAACGCCGCGGATTTACTTTGATTGAGCTCTTGGTCGTGATCGCAATCATCGGCGTGCTGGTGTCGCTTCTGCTGCCAGCCGTTCAAGCGGCGCGCGGGGCGGCTCGACTCACGCAGTGCAAAAACAATATCAAGCAGCTGGTGTTGGGTCTGCAGAACTACAACGACACGAACCGCATGTTCCCTCCAGGCCATCTGGAGACCGGCGAAGAGAATCCGCCTCCGGGAGGGCAGACGGCCCAGCACCAAATCGGCTGGCTGACCTATCTGTTGCCGTATGTCGAGCAGTCGGCAACGTATCAGGCAGTTCCGTTCAACGAGATCGACCAGACCAAGAACGTGAACAAGAACTCCGCTTTCTGGCCCGTGGCAGGAACGATCGTTCCCTTCTTTTTGTGCCCCAGCGATCCGATGAAGATCATATTTAATTCGGCGGCCCCCACGGCTCCTGCCAATTACATGGGGAACCAGGGCATCAATTGCATGTGCCAGTTCAATGTCTGCAGCGGAGTTTTTGGGCACAGCACGTTTACCAAACTCTCGTGGATCACCGACGGGACGACCAACACGATCGCCGTCAGCGAAACATTGCGGGGAGACAACAACGTGGCAACGTTGGCGGATAATTACATCTACAACAAGAGTGCGTCGGCCAATGCGCAGGACGTCACGACCTGCCAATCCTTCGCCGCCAATGCCTCGGACCGCGGCCTGTCGTGGATCGGCGGACAGCCTCAGTACAACATGTTCAGCACCAATCGCGTGCCGAACGATAAGTTATACGATTGCATCGCCCCGAATTACGGTTGCGCAAATTTTTCGGCCCGCAGTGCGCACGAGGGGGGCGGCGTGACGACGGGAATGTGCGACGGCTCAGTGCACTTCATTTCGCAATACGTCGACCTGACGACTTACCAAGCGTTGGGAACGATCCAGGGGGGCGAAATGGTCCAATACTCGGACGAAGCAGGCTGAGACCGTCAGCGAAGGCTGCTTGGAATTTATCAAAGGCGGTTCGGAGTGAGGCCGTCGGATCAAGAGGTCACGAAATTCTCTCGTCGGCACGCGGTGTGGAGCGCATTGTCGAGTTTTCTGACGGCAAAGCTCGCCTGGAGAACAAAGACAGGCCTGGCGGTTGAAATTGCCGCGGCCGTGCCGCCTCGCCATCTGACGCCCGAAGCTCAAAAGGCAATCCTGACCGGCTTGAACTGGTTGGCGTCGCAACAATCCCCGGACGGCGGCTTTGGCAAAGGGCAATCGTACGCCCGCAACGTCGGCGTTTGTGCGCTGTGCGGGATGGCCTATCTCTCTCAGGGTTGGCGCGGCTCGTTCCATTCGCGGATTATGGAATGCACCAAGTACCTGCTGACCCATGCGCAGCCCGGCGGCTTTATCGTCGAGGAAGAAGTCGTCACGCATGCCCCGCTCTATGGCCACGGCTTCGCGACGTTGTACCTGGGGCAGGTTTACGGCGAAGACAAACGCGGCGAAGTGCGGGATGCGCTCAAGCGCGCCGTCGCGTTGATCGTCGGCCTCCAGAATCATGAAGGGGCCTGGCGATACAGCTCGTTTCCGGGGGACGAGGATGTCTCTGTGACGACGTGTCAGATGATGGCGCTCCTTTCGGCGCGGCAAGCCGGGATCGCAGTCCCCCGCGCCACGATTACGCGCTGCGTTGATTTTCTCCGCCGGTGTCAGAACGCCGACGGTGGTTTCCGCTATCGATTGATCGATCCGCCTGAGTCGCTCTTTCCCCGCTCGGCGGCCGCCGTCGCCACCTTGCACGCCGCCGGCCTGCACAACCATGACAGCGTCCTGCGCGGCCGCAAGTACCTGGAGACTTCCGCGACGCCGACGATCTCCCCAGTTCATGATGCCGAGTATTATTACTACGGCCGCTTCTACGCCACACACGCGGCGTGGCAAGCGGGCGGGACTTGCTGGGATCGCTGGTATCCGGCTGTGCGCGACGAACTCTTACAGCGACAAGTTAGTGCGGGAAATTGGCAGGACCCCAATGTCGGGGCGGAATATGCCACGGCCATGGCGCTTGTCATTCTGCAATTTCCCTACGTTCGCATTCCCATTTTCTTAGCTTAGTGCCGCGAGCGGTGTCTCGAAGTGATCGGACAGCATCGAGACGAATTCAATTTGGAGAACCCTGTGAGACGATTTGACGGCATGAGGAGCAGCTCGATTCGACTGGGCGTGGCGCTTTTGATTGTCGCGTTTGTTCTGTTGGATCAAATCGCCGTTGCCCAAAACACATCGCCCAAAAAGACACCGGACCAAAAGGCGTTGGGTCCGGATGTCAATAAGCTGGCGGAGGCGCGGCGGAAAGCCATCGATTTTCTGAAGACGAGCCAAGGGGACGATGGGAGTTGGACGTCCAATGAATCGGCCGGCGTCACCGCCCTTGTCGTGACCGCTCTCATCAGGAACGGAGTGCGGCTGGATGATCGGGCCGTCGCGAAAGGGCTTAAGGCGCTGCAGGGTTTCGTACGAAAGGACGGGGGAATTTACGCCGTCGGATCGGGACAGAAGAACTATGAGACCTGCGTCTGCGTGATGGCGCTCAAAGCGGCCGACTCAAAAGGGCAGTACGACGCAATCCTGGCCCGCGCCGACAAACTCCTCCGCGGCCTGCAGTGGGACGAGAAAGAGGGGATCGACAAATCGGACAACCGTTGCGGCGGCGCGGACTATGGTCCGTCGAAGCGGCGGCCCGATCTCTCCAACACCCAGTTTCTGCTCGATGCGCTCAAGAGTCTCGGCGCCAAGGACAACGATCCGGCCATCCAAAAGGCACTGATCTTCGTCTCGCGGTGCCAGAATCTCGAGTCGGAGCACAACACGTCGGCCTCCGCGGCGAAGGTGAACGACGGAGGATTCATCTACACCGTCACCGGTGGCGGCCAATCAGCCGCGGGCAAGACGCGCGGCGGCGGTCTACGCTCGTACGGCGCGATGACGTACGCCGGTCTCAAAAGCATGATCTATGCCGGCCTCACGGAAAGCGATCCGCGCGTCAAGGCGGCCTTTGGTTGGATTCGCAGCCACTATACCGTCACCGAGAATCCGGGAATGGGCGAGCAGGGGCTGTTCTACTATTACGACACGTTTTCGAAGACCCTGGACGTCCTCAAGGTCGAGGAATTCGAGGACGCACAAAAGGAAAGGCACGATTGGCTTAAGGACCTCGCCAATCAATTGTTCGCGGTCCAGCAGCCCAACGGAAGCTGGGTCAATCCGAAGGTCCGCTGGTTCGAAAGCGATCCCAACCTGGCGACCGCCTACGCGCTTCAAGCCCTTAAATTCTGCGAACTCCCGGCGGCAGCGCCCATTGAGATCGCCAGAGGCTTTGGCTACGTGGCGACCTCGAGCACGATCTTGCCGCGCGTGTGGCCGGACAGGATATCCGCCCAGGCTGCCCGAGCCTGGCCCAGCGGATATCGTTTGGAAATAATTGGCTTGATCGTGCCGGCATCGAGCAGCTTCCCAAGCTCGGACAAATTCTTCGCCGAGGCTTCCATCCGCATCATCGTCGCCCGCACCTTGTGCCGGGCCGCCTCTTCTTCCGACGGCGGTTGTGCGGTGGCAATCAAGGCGCCTCCCGGCTTGAGCACGCCGAAGGAGCGGCGCTGCGTCTCGCCTCCGATCAGATCGATCACCAGGTCGACGTTTTTCGCGATCGACTCAAACGGCTTGGCCTTGTAGTCGATCGTCATGTCGGCGCCGAAAGAGCGCAGGAAATCGGCATTCGCTGCCGAACCGGTGGCAAGCACTTTCGCGCCTTTCCAATGCGCCAACTGGACGGCAAACGCACCCACACCGCCGGAACCGCCGTGGATCAGCACCGTCAGGCCGCGCTCCAGTCGGCCGTGATCGAACAACGCCTGCCAGGCTGTTTGACCGGCAAGCGGCGCCGAGGCAGCCTCGACGTGGTTCAGTTTTCCCGGCTTGGGAGCGACGACGCTCGCCGGTGTGGCCAGAAGCTGCGTGTAGGCTCCGCCGCCCGGCGTGTCGCCATACACGGCATCGCCCTTTTTGAATCCCGTGACTCCGGCCCCAACCGCCTCGACGACGCCCGAAAAATCGCCGCCCGGAATCCAGGGAAACTCCAGCGGCATGATTTGACGCATGACGCCCGAGGCCAGTTTGTAATCGATGGGATTGACAGAGGCCGCGTGCACGCGCACCAGCACCTGGCCACTCTCCGCGCGAGGCTCGGGCACGTCTTCCTCGCGCAGCTTTTCCGGACCGCCGTACTCATGGATTCGAATCGCCTTCATGATCGTCTCCTATGACAAACTCGCAGTCGGGGACCGCGGAATTATAGGCATGAGAGCAGCCGGCGCGGGCCACGAAGAGAAAATCCAAAGGAATCGAAATGAAACGCGGCGGATTTTTCCAAGAAGTAAATAAAATGAAAAAATTGCATTTGACTTTTTATAATAATTTTGTTTTTCTTGTAATCGTCTCGACAAAATGAACACTAGCTCGACGATCGCCTGATGGAGCAAGCACTCAATAACGAGTGTCCGTACTGCAAAGCGGCAATGGCCGTCACCGAGATGGCGTGCGGGCACTGCCAGGTTTCGATTCGCGCGGACTTTCCCATGTCGCGCGTTGCGGGGCTGCCCGTCGAGCATCAGCGGTTTATCGAAATGTTCGTGCTGGCCGGCGGCAATTTGAAGCAAATCGCCGAGCAGGTCGGCGTTTCCTATCCCACAATCCGTTCCCGTCTCGACAAAGTGATCGATGCCCTGCGCGGAGAGATCGCCAAAACGCAGCGCGTCCGCGGCAGTGTGTTGGATGCCGTCGAGCCGGGCAAGACAAACGCCGCCGACGCGGCGCGGCTGATCAAGAGAATCTGACCGACGAGAGTCGAGCGGGCGGCTTGACGCTCCGCCGAGACCCGTTTCCTCTGCGCCTCCCAGTTCGTCCGTTTTTCGTGACGAGGTGCATGCATGGCAACCAAATCCACGCCCGATCAAAAGCGTCTCGACGAGGCCATTGAGCGGGCCGACGACTTGCTGGTCATCTCGCTCCAGCAAGAGGAGCGTCGCCGCGGCCGACGGCGAATGGTTTTCGTTTCACTGGGAATTCTTATTTTGGGAGGAATGGCCATGTCAGTGGTGCTGTATCTGGCGCTCGTGGCACCGGTGTCCGAACGACAAACGCCCGTCACACATCAGGGAACGCAGGTCGCGCGGGCTCTCGACGACCCAGAGGACGCGGGCCTGCTGACCCAAGAGGGATGGAACCTGTGGCAACATCAACAGGTCAATGAGGCCGCCGGGAAGTTCGAAAAGGCAGTGAAACTCGATCCGAAAAACGTCGCGGCTTGGAACGGGCTCGGCTGGGCTTCCTTCAACGGCGGCAATCAACAACATGCCGAAAAGGCGTTTGAGAAAGTAATCGCGCTGGAGCCGAATCATCCCGCGGCATTGAACGGGCTCGGCCAATTGAGCCTCTCGCAGCGACGGTACAAGGACGCGGAAAAATATTTGCTGAAGTGCGCCCCGCAGGCGTCGGCCGCATGGTACGGCCTCGCGAAGGTCTATTTGCTGACGGGCAAATATGACGAGGCGGCCAAGTGGGCCGAAAAGATCATCAACTCGGGCCAAGCCGACCCCGAGATCCACAAGTTACTGGCTGCCGCAAAAAAACGGGACTTGCCGGCCGACCTGCGACGCCTGATCGAGCCTGATCCAAATGCGATCCAGGTGATGCGCGGCTGGCAGTTGATGAATCAGGGCCGAAGCGAGGACGCGAAAGCCCTCTTCACCGCGCTCCTGGCCAAAACTCCAAAGGACGCGAATGCACTCAACGGCATGGGCTGGTGCCTGCTCAACGGCGGATCAGCCAGCGAGGCGAAAGGGTATTTTGAGAAGGCAATTGCCGCGGATCCCGCGGCCGCCGGCTCAATGAACGGCCTGGCACGCGTTTCCTCGAGTGAGGGAAACACCGACGGTGCCATCAAAATCTGGCAGAAGATGGTCGAGAAATTCCCCGGTCCCCACGCCGGCACGGTCGGCCTGGCCGACGCTTACTTCATGAAAAAGGAATACAAGAAGGCGATCCCGCTCTATGAACAGCTTGCCAAGGCTGATCCCAATGACGAAGACGTGAAGCAAAAACTGGCGCAGGCACGCGAAGCGGCGGGGAAATGACGGTTGGCGCCGAGGGTCTATCCGGACGCCTGAGACAGATCGGTTGGCGCCGCGCGTCTAGTCTTGTGGTCCTCGCAGCCGTGGCGCTTCGAGAGTTTCCACGTGACGGGAATGCCCTGCTCGTTACCGGCAGGCCTACGGGAGCCGTCGCTAAAACAACTCGGCGATTACGAAGCTTGTTTTGACAACCGCTCGATCTCCGCATACTCTGCGTCGCTGACCGGCATGACGGAAAGTCGGGAGATCCGCACGAGCGCGAAATCCGCGAATTTTGAATTTGCCTTAATCTCGGCCAGCGACACAGGCCGGTCCAGACGACGGATAGGCTTGACGTCGACCACAACGAACCGATCATCGTCGTGCGCGGGATCGGGATACGGGCCTTTCACCACTTCCACCACACCGACAACCGACTTTTCTTTTCCGGTGTGATAATAGAGCACGTGGTCCCCCTTTTTCACGGACCTCAGGTGCTTGAGGGCAAGATTGTTTTCAACGCCGGCCCACGTGGTCCGCTTGTCGCGAAACAGATCCTCGAGCGAGTAGTGATCGGGCTCCTCTTTGAACAGCCAGTATGCCATTTGAGAGCTCTCCTCAGGTTGCGATCTCAATGAATTCGGTGAGCCCGCTATCCTACTCTTACGGAAATCGCAATTCGAATGTCTTGATCTCAAAACCGCGGAGTTCGAAGCGGAACGAGTTGTTTTCGATGCTCTGTGACCGCCCCGGATCTTCGAGCAGATTGCATTCGCGGGCCGACGCAAGCTTGCGGCGGAATTGGATCACGACGTTTTTCGCCGGCCGGCCGGTGGCTTCGTACACGCGCAGAATCGCGGCGCCGCCGCGCCCCGGTTTCAGAGCCGAGACAACGATATCGGACGGCGTCACTTCGAGAAGACCCCAACGCCGCGGCAGTTCGCCGCTGTGCGCGGTGGCTTTGGCGGCGATGAGCGGGCGATTGAATTCGAGTCCGGCGCGGAAGACTTTCGCGTCCCGCCAATCGCCGGCGTGTGGATAAAGAGCGTATTGAACCGTCCGCGCCTTGCCCAATTGTCGCCCGCTTTCCGAGGACATTCCCGGCTCGTACCCGCCGCCGAAACCGTAGGCACCGAGCGTGTGTGAACGCAGCAGCGAGACCATCATCGTGCTGTCAGTTGTTAAGTTGCCCGGCAGCCCGCGGTTGAGCAGTGCCAAGCCGCCTTGGGCGTCGCTGTAGTCGACCCAATCCTGGGCGGGGAACTCGATCCCTTCGGGTCGCTCGCTCGAGCCGAACGGAATCGCGTGCAGAATCTTGCCATGCGCGACGGCGGTCGGAAATAGGGCTTGGTATCTCACGAATTTTTCGTTGTTGACGAGCGTCGTCCAGATGTCGATTCGGGGCAGGCCGGAGTAGCAGCGGATGCGCGTTTCGAAGAAGCCCGTGTCGAACGGATGGGCCACGCGGAACTCGGCAAAAACGGACCCGGCACGCATCTTCTGCGGCGGGCCGTGAAATTCGCTGGTTAACTTCGCCTGGCCGGCCCGCGGGACCGGCTGCTTGCGCTTCATGGCGATCGCGTTTCCGCCATCAAGGCCCTGATACAGTTCCCAGAGGTCGCCCTTATCCGCTTCGCGACTGACCACGTTGGCCGGCGCGGCCAATACCTCGCGCTCACCGGTTTTTTCGACCAGGCTCGTGATCACACCCGTCGACGGATCGATCGTGAGGCGATAAAACTCGCCATCGACCGACGGAGCCGTCTCTCTCTCCGCCTGGTCCGGATTTTTTTGCGGGATTGCATGCAACACGCAGTATCCCAGCGCGGGGACTTCGCGTGCGCGAAAGATCAAACGCGCGGTTTCAATTCCACCGTCTTTGCGGCGCGTCGTCTCAGCGAGTTGGACCGGAACGTCCTTGCCGTCGGCATCCTCCATGCGAAAGCCGTAAATGCCGGGTTCGGCGATCCCCACAGTCGCTTCGGCCACATCGGTGCGTGGCCAGCCCAGCGTGTTGAATACGACGATCGGAATTCCACTGCTTGAAATGCCACTGCCTGACGTGCCACTGCCGCGAGTGTCGATCTTCGCGGCAATCTGTTCGCGAAGCGTTTCGATCCACTGGTTGGCGAGGCGGCGAGAGAAGGCGTAACTGGCGAGCGTGTCTTCGTAAACGTGATCCGTCATCACACCTGATGCGAGGTCGTGCGTTTCGTTAAAAAGGACCGGCTCCCACGCGGGCCAGCACATCCGCTCGGGGATACCGCCCCCCATTCGTTCGGCGAGCACGCCGAGCGTCTCGGCGGTCGTTAACACGCGCTCCATATCGCGCATCTCTTGCTTGATCTCAATGCGGCTGCTGTACGTGCCTTGAAAAATCGGATTCAACTCGCCGCGAAAGATTTGCAAGTTTTTTCGCTGGGCGACGACGGCCTCGAAATCGGAGGGGACCGCCAACTTGAGCTGCAGCGGCTGGTTTGGTTTCCGGTTGTAGGCTTCGATGATCGGTGCGAGGTGCTCCTCCGGCTCCGAAACGTCGACGCCCGAGCAGGCAACGCGATCGGCCTCGTGCGAGTATCTCCCCAGTAGTTCGTAGCGGCCTTTGACAAACTGCTCGAAGCGAGGGAGATCCTTGGGCGAGTTGTACATCAGCCCGTAGCTGTGCGGCAGCCAGAACGCGGGAATTCGCGTGCCGTCGATTCCTTGCCAGACGAACTCCGAAGGATGCTGCCGACTGGGCACGCCCCGCGAGAACCAGAACGTTTTGTAACCGGCCAAGCGCAGCAGTTGCGGCAGTTGGGCATGATGACCGAACGTGTCGACGAGCCAGCAATTCGTGACGTCGACGCCAAGCTGGTCGCGGTAGTAGCCCTTGCCATAGAGAATTTGCCGAATAAATGTCTCGCCGCCGGGCATGTTCACGTCGGGCATGACGTCCATGCCCAACACGAGTTGCAGCCGACCTTCGTCGACGAATTTGCGGAATGCGGCGGCCTCCTCGGGATAGCGCTCCAGAAACGGCCGCACGTAGGCGACCTGATCGAGCAAGAAACGGTAGCTCGGCTGGGTCTTGAGGAGCCGCAGCGCTTCCAGAATGTGCGGCAATCCCACGTCGAGGTACTCTTCGCGCGTCTTGAAGACGGCACCTTCCCAGTGCGTGTGCGGAATGACCCACAATACGCCCGGCGGCTTCGCGGAATCATCCGCCCTGACGGCCCGCGGACAAAAGACCGGCAGTGACAGCAAGAACGCGAAGATCAAGAGACTGTTCGTGCGCATCGAACCTCCCGAAGCGGTGTCGGACGTCAGATGTCTCGCTCAATTCCGGAGCCGTCGTGACTCTGCCAGCCTACATCCAGACTGCCGCTCGAGGAAAGGGACGGTCAGAAGGGTCTTGTGCGCCAGCCTGAGCGAAGATCGGCCGTCGAGCCAGTTGGCGGATGGACAAAGACTCGTGGAATTGCCGCCAGGAAAAACGGACCCGTATACTGACCGTCGAATCGATCGATCCGTCCCACGAAAGGCGAGAAAGTCGTGACTCTTCCGAACCTCAGTCGACGGGCCTTTGTGCGTACTGCAGCGGGCGTGCTGGGAGCCGACATGCTCCGTGCGGGACTGCGGGCCCAGGAAAGCTCGATGATCCGCAATCCTCGTGCGACATCAGGGGATCACCGGGTCGAGCCGAATTGGGACGAGCGGCTGACCCTGACCGTCGGCCAGGAAAAGGGAGACATCGTCGGAAAAACGGATAAGGCGATTCAAGCGGCCGTCGACATGGTGGCACGGCTCGGCGGTGGAACCGTCAAGATCGCGCCGGGCACGTATCAGTTTCGCAATTGCGTCTGGCTCAGCTCGCGGGTCCGCCTCGTGGGGAGCGGGGCCGAGACGGTGTTGGTTAAGAGTCCGTCGAACAGCACCAAACTCATCGAGGATTCCGACTGGTACGACCAGGAGGTCACACTGGCCGACGCGCGGGGGTTCCAGGTCGGCGACGGAATCTGCCTGGAGACAAAAAACCCGCACAACGGCGGGCGCGACGTCTTCAAGGGGACGCTTGTCGCCCGATCCGGCAACCGGTTCAAACTGAATAAACCGCTACGGCAGAACTTCTGGCTGACCGGGGGCGCGAAGCTTTCGACTCTGTTTCCGCTCCTCACCAGCGAGTTCACAGAAGACGTGGCGATTGAAAACCTGGCGCTCGACGGCAACGCCAAGAACAACGAGCTGCTCGACGGCAACTATGCCGGCTGCATCTTTCTCCAGGACTGCAATCGTTACAAAATTCGGAATGTCGAGGCGCGGAATTACAACGGCGATGGAATCAGTTGGCAGGTCTGTCACGACGTCGTTGTGGAAAATTGCTACAGCCACGACCATGCGAACCTCGGTTTGCACCCGGGCTCCGGCTCGCAGCGTCCGGTGATCCGCAACAACCGCGTCGAGCGAAACTGGATCGGCATCTTCTTCTGCTGGGGCGTCAAATACGGACTGGCGGAAAACAACAAAGCCATCGACAACCGCGATTTCGGCATCTCGATCGGCCACAACGACACCGACAACGTGGTCCGCAACAATCTGATTCAAGGGAGCGGGAAAGTCGGCGTGTTGTTTCGAGACGAGAGCGGCGGCAAGGACTTCTTCCCGAACCGCAACACGATTGAAAACAACCGCATCCTCAACAGCGGGCCGGCCGACGGCGTCGCGATCGACATTCAAGGCAAGACGCGGGACATTTCGATCGTCAAAAACGAAATCCGCGAGATGCGCGAACCCATGCATCGAACGGGCATACGCATCAGCAAACACGCGGGCCCCGTCACACTTGCCACGAATCGGATCGAGGGATTTTCGGTGGCCATTTCCGATCAACGAACGGCTTAGAACCCGAAGACTTCTGCGATTTAGAATATCTATGTCATCCCTCCGCTCGACCGATGAATCATCGAATCCGGATTCCTCCGGTTCAAATGCACCAACACAGAGCCAACCGGGGGCGAGCGGCGAATCTGAAACGAGCCGTACGAGCGCCACTTGGGCGCTGTACGCGTTTTCGATTTTTCTGAGCGCTTTTCTGTTATTTCAAGTCGAACCCTTGATGGGAAAGTACATTCTTCCCTGGTTCGGCGGCATGCCGGCGGTCTGGACGACGTGCATGCTCTTCTTTCAGATCGTGCTCTTCGGCGGCTATGTCTACGCGCATCTCACGTTCAGTCGGCTGTCGCTGCGGACCCAGACCGCGTTGCACATCACCATTTTGATCGCCGCCTGCCTCACGTTGCCGATTTTTCCCAATACAGTCTGGAAGCCCGCGGGTACCGAGGAGCCGATTTCACGGATCGTGTTGCTGTTAGGCGCGACGGTGGGTCTTCCGTTTTTTGTGTTGTCATCCACGGGACCTTTGCTGCAGGGTTGGTTCAGCCGGTCCCAACGGGGACGCTCGCCTTATCGGTTATACGCGCTTTCCAATGTCGGCTCGTTGCTGGCGTTGCTTTCTTTCCCCGCTTATTTCGATTGGGCCTTCTCGACGCCGGCGATGGCCCGTTTGTGGTCGTGGTCCTTCGTGATTTTCTGCATTGTCTGTGGTCTGTGTGCCGTGAGCGTCGTTCGGCAACCCGGCGGCGAGTCGCAGCCGGCAGCCGTTCCCAGTGCCGGGGATGGGGCGGCAGTGGATGACGATGATCGCCCGAATTCGAGTTCAAGCCGCTTCGGCCGGGTGACTTTGCGAATGATTGTCCTCTGGTTCGTACTCGCCACGGTCCCGTCGGTACTGCTTTTGGCGATCACCAACCAGGTCTGCTTGGACGTGGCGAGCATTCCGTTTCTCTGGGTGCTGCCTTTGACGCTGTATCTTTTGTCATTCATCCTCTGCTTCGATCGCGACTGGTGGTATTCGCGACGGATCATGTTGCCCGCGGCACTCGTCGGCATGGTCGTTACGTACGCCCTTTTGCGGTGGCCGGGGGAGATCGATCTCTTGTTTCAAGTCGCCGGTTATTTCGCCACCTTTTTCTTCTGCGCGATGGTGTGCCACGGCGAGCTGGCTCGGCGCAGACCGCCCGTCGTGCATTTGACGTCTTTCTACCTGGTGATCGCGGCAGGGGGCGCAGTGGGTGGGATCTTCGTCGCGATCGTCGCTCCGTTTGTCTTCACCAATTATTACGAACTGCATCTCGGCCTCTTTGCCTGCGCCGTCCTGATTCTGTTTGTCGCCGGCTCTGATCCTGAGAGCCGTTCTTTCAGCCTCCGTCCACGCCTCGTTTGGCTGGGACTCGTTCCATTGCTCGCCCTCTATGCCTTCGGATTGATCGGGCTCGCGAGGAATCAAGGCGGACGAATTGTGGCCGCCGAGCGCAATTTCTATGGCGTGCTTCGCGTTGGAGAGTATGAATGGGGCAAACAGCACGAGATGGGCCGATACCTTGCCAACGGAGGCACGATGCACGGCTACGAGCAGATTTCACCGCCGTCTTTGGAGCCCACGTCCTATTATGTGCGGGAGTCGGGAGTGGGCCGCTTGTTGAGCGAATCAACGCACGGCAAATCGCGGCGAGTGGGATTGATTGGTCTGGGAATCGGGACATTGGCAGCCTATGCGAATCCAGGCGATCACTATCGCTTTTACGAAATCAACCCATTTGTCGAACCACTCTCTCGCAAGTACTTTTTCTACCTCGATCGATGCCCTGGAAAAGTCGAGGTCGTCTGCGGCGATGCGCGGCTTGCCTTGGATCGCGAAAATAATCAGAGTTTCGACGTGCTGGTGTTGGATGCGTTTTCGAGCGATGCCATTCCCGTGCATTTGCTCACGGTCGAGGCGTTCGAGATCTATCTGCGGCACCTGGTTCCGAAAGGTGTGATCGCGGTCCACATCTCCAATCAGCACTTCGCACTGCGACCCGTTGTCGACGCGCTCGCCGACACCAATCACATGACGACAGCGGCAATCGACTGGCAGACCCCTCTCGCCAAAAGCTCTTGGATCCTGATGTCCCGTGATCCCCAATCGCTCCAGAACGAGGAGATCCGCAAGGTCGCACTACGGCCGCAGAACGCCCGCATTCTCTGGACCGATCAGCGGGCATCGCTCTTCGAAGTCTGGCTGTCCGGAATCGATGAGTGGATCGGGCAAGCCGAGCCCGTCGACCCATCCCGGACGAAGAGGCGATCTCAGAAGCCGGAACAGTGAGGCTCGTTGTCGAATCATTTCGACAGAATTACGATAGTCATTGCGCTGGTCCAACCGGAGACGTCAAACCAGGTTGATTCGCGACGGGATTCTGTCGAGGTGTTGCCTTGAGCCGTACGTTCGCCGTTCTTGCGTTGCATGCGTCGCTCGTTGGATTTGCAGCCTGCGAGGCCCGTGCCGCCGACTGGCCGGAGTGGCTGGGCCCCGCGCGCGACGGTGCGAGCACGGAGGCCGTGAATCCCTGGAAAGAGGCACCGGCCGTCGTTTGGCATCAAAGAGCCGGCAAGGCGTTCAGTTCGCCGATCGTGGCGGATGGGATTGCCTTCGCGCACGCTTTGGCCGAAGGCAAAGAGGCCGAGCATGTGCTGGCCTTCGATGCGAACACGGGCAAATTGCGTTGGCGCGATTCGTATCTGCGAGCCAAGTATCGCAGCCAGCTTGGAGCCGGGCCGCGGGCCACTCCGTGCGTCGCGGACGGTTCGCTCATCACGTACGGGATCACGGGGACGCTGAGTTGCTACGAGGCGAGAACCGGCAAGCTCCAATGGCGGGTCAATCCGTACGAGGCGAATAAACTCACCTTGCCGCATTTCGGCGTGTGCAGCTCGCCGATCGTAGCGGCCGGACGCGTGATCGTGCTCGTGGGCGGAGCGGAGTTCGCCGTCGCCGCGTACGACTTGTCGACAGGAAAGCTTGCCTGGAAAGCGCTCGACGAGCCGGCCGGGTCGGCTTCGCCCACACTGTTGCGGAGGGGACCAGACGGCGCCGGCCGCGAGATCGTTGCGCAAACGACGCTGCGGATGGTTGGCATCGACCCGGCGGATGGCAAAGTCCGCTGGGAACAGCCGCTCGTCTTCGAGCCGACCGGTGTGTCACCCACGCCTTTTGCGGTGGGCAATTTGATGCTCTGCACCACGCAGGGAAGCGGCACGCTTGCGATCGAACTTCCGGGCAAGGGGCGGGCGACTCCGCAGCTCAAATGGACCAAGGCGGACTTTAGTGGTTACTTCTCGACGGGAACTATCGGTCCGGACGGAGCGGCGTTGATTGTCACCAATGCGCTCTCTCCCGTCCCGCGGGCCGACCTGCGATGCCTCGACCCGGCCCGCGGTGATGAGCTGTGGCACAAGGGGGGGTTGGGCTACTTTCATGTCGGCGTGCTGGCGACCGCCAACGGTAAGCTGCTCTTGCTCAACGACGCCGGAGACCTGACGCTGGCCGAGGTGACGCGAAAGGGATATCGGCAACTGGTCAAGTCGCACGTCTGCCACGGGACGTTTTGCAGCCCGGCTCTTGCGGGCGGACGCCTCTACGTGCGCGACGACAAGGAAGTGATCTGTCTCGATCTCAATACGCCCGCAAAAACGACGGCGAAAGGCCGGTGAGGGACGTCGATGCACGCGTGCCTTGTCGCAGTGAGTTTATTCGCCGCGAGTGCGGCGCCGAGGTGCGCTGACCCGCGCGAACTGGCGCGGAGCATCGAGCGCCGCATTGATGAGCGGCTCGCCGCCGAACACGTGCGGCCCGCCGCGAGGGCCGATGATGCCGAGTTTCTCAGGCGGCTGTCGCTCGATCTGATCGGCCGGATTCCGACGGCGGCCGAGGTGCGGGGCTTTCTGGCCGACTCGCGGGCCGACAAGCGGGCTCGCCTGATCGACCGACTGCTCGCCAATCGGCAGCACGCGCAACACTTCGCTCGAACCTGGCGAGCCCTATTGCTTCCGGAGGCGGAAATCGATCCGCGGATCGCCTACTTTCAACCGGGATTTGAGGCGTGGCTGGCCGAGCGGCGGCAGGCGAACGCAGGATTCGACTCGATCGTCCGCGAATTGTTGACGGTTCCGATCCCTCGTCCCGATCAATCGCCGCAATTCGTGCTTCGCGATTTGCGACGGCCTAATCCGATCGCCTTTCTGGCGGTGAAGCAGACCGAGCCCGCCAAGATCGCCACAAGCTGCGTGCGGATCTTCCTGGGCGTCCGGATGGAATGCGCTCA
This sequence comes from uncultured Planctomycetaceae bacterium, assembly GCA_963752185.1. Taxonomy (GTDB): domain Bacteria; phylum Planctomycetota; class Planctomycetia; order Planctomycetales; family Planctomycetaceae; genus DASPSM01. Next base: position 2,322,380 of record CAVVXK010000002.1, read on the forward strand.
GTGCCACGATCATCCGTTCGACCATTGGACGCAGCGCCAGTTCTGGAGCCAGGCCGCCTTCTTCGCCGGCATCGAGCGCCGTGGGCGCGGCGCGTTTGCACCGATGGTGGAAGTGGTCGATCGCCAGTCGATCCGCATGGCAGAGACCGACAAATTGGTGCCGGCCGCGCTCCTCGACGGAGCCAAGGCGAGTGCAAATCAGCGAGTGCCGCCGCGAATCAGGTTGGCAGACTGGATGACGAGTCCGCAGAACGCGTATTTTTCGAGAACGTCCGTTAATCGCGTCTGGGCGCAGCTGATGGGTCGCGGGCTGGTTGATCCGGTCGACGACTTCCGCGACTCGAATTCGCCCAGCCACCCCGAACTCTTGCAAGAACTCGCGGCTGACTTTGCCAAGTCGGGCTTCGATCTCAACCGGCTCTACCGAGAGCTCTGCCTGACGGAGACGTATCAGCGCACGAGCGGCTGGACGGAGAAAGAACCGGCACGGCCTGAATTGTTCGCGTCGATGTCGCTCAAGCCGATGTCAGGGGAGCAATTCTACGAGAGTTTCGTGCAGGCGATCGGCAGGGCCCCCTCCGAGGAATCCGGCGCCGTGGAAGGGGACCAGGAGACGCTGAAGCGGGAAATCGTCCGGCAGTTCGCCGCCGACGAGGAGACCGGCTATCCGAAGACGTCGGTCTCGCAGGCCCTGGCCCTCATGAACGGCAGCCTGGTGAATGATGCGCTCGCCTCCGAATCGGGCACGCGGCTCAAGCAAACTCTCGAGACGTTCCCGCGGTCGGTCGATCGGCAGGTCGACGAACTCTATCTGTCGACTTTGAACCGCTATCCCGCCGCCGACGAAAAACGGATCATGCTCGAGCGCTGCCGCACGGCAAAACCGGGCGAGGAGCCCCGGCGGTTGGCCGACGTGATGTGGGTGCTGCTCAACTCGGCCGAATTTCGCTGGAATCACTGAAAGGAACGAGCCATGCGCTCGCCGCTCTTGCCCCCAAAATTGTCGCGCCGCGACTGGCCGGGCGCCACCTCGGGCAGCCTGCTGAGTGGAAGTTTGCTGGACGGCACTCTTTTGGGCGGATTGAGCGGCTGGCTGAGGGCACTGGCGGCGGCAGACAGGCCGGCCGGCGGACGCAAGCGATCTTGCCTGTTGTTGTGGATGAACGGCGGCCCAAGCCAGACCGACACGTTCGACATGAAGCCGGGCCACGCGCACGGCGGCCCCTTTCGGCCGATCGCCACGCGGACGACGGGCATTTCGATTTCCGAGCACTTCCGCGGCCTCGCGACATGGTCGGACCGGCTGGCGGTGGTGCGTTCGATGTCGACGCGTGAGGGAGATCACGGCCGCGCCCGTCTCAATTTACGGACTGGCTATTTTCCGCAAAGCTCGATCCAGTTTCCGGTGTTGGGATCGCTTGTCTCCAAAGAGAGCGGCCGAACCGCCGGCGATTTGCCAAATTACGTGAGCATCCTCCCAGCGGGCCTCTTTGGCCCCGGTTCGCCGCCGGCCGGTTTTCTTGGTCCGGGTTACGCCCCGCTCTTAGTCGGCCGCGAACGCGAAGGCGTGGACGAAGGGCAGCCGCTGACGGTTGAGAATCTCGCACTGCCCGCGGGCGTGTCGAACGACGACGCGCGGGCGCGGCTCGATCTCTTGCGTCGGACCGAGGAATCCTTCCTCAGTCTGCGCGCCGGACTTGCCGCGAATGAACATCGAAACGCGTACGAAAAGGCGTCGCGGCTGATGAGCCGCTCGGCCGGCAAAGTGTTCGACCTGGCCGACGAGCCGGCCGCGATCCGCGAGCGGTACGGCCGTTCGCAATTCGGCCAGGGCTGCCTACTGGCTCGCCGCATGCTCGAGCGGCAGGTCCCCTTCGTCGAAGTGTCGCTCAGCGGTTGGGACACCCATGAGGACAATTTCAACCGCGTGCGCGATTTGAGCACGGTGCTCGACAAAGCCTGGTCGGCCCTGATGCAAGACCTGCACGAGCGCGGGCTTCTCGACTCGACGCTGGTCGTCTGGATGGGCGAATTCGGCCGCACCCCCGGCATCAATCCGCAGCAAGGGCGGGACCACTATCCGAAAGCGTGGAGCGTCGTGCTGGGCGGCGGCGGCATTCGCGGAGGACAAATCATCGGTCGTACGAGCGCTGACGGCATGGCGGTCGAAGTTCGGCCCGTCTCGACTCCGGATCTCTTGGCGACAATTTGTCTCGCGCTGGACCTCGATCCGCGTAAACAAAACATGTCGAACGTCGGCCGGCCCATTCGCCTGGTCGACCCGGTCGCAAAGCCGATCCGTGAAATCCTGACAAGCGCGTGAGCGCAAGGGGACCGGAGAGGCCTCGATCAACGTCTCTTTTTTGCGTTTTCCTCAAGCCGAAACTTTACGATCTTTTTGACGAGAGCCGTCGGAATCGGCTTTTCGATTGGAAACTGGATCGCGCCTTTCGAAGTCTTGTAGCCGGCCAGTTCCTGTTTGAACGTCGAAATCGCGGCGGCCTTGGGATACAGGCCGATGTGTTCCGTGTGAGCGCCGTACCACACCAGCATGCCGTTCCATTTGAAGGCCGGCATGTTGTAGCTGATGACCTCCTCAGCCTCGGGCGCGGTTTGCCGAATTATTTTTCGCAAGCTTTGCAACTTGGTTCGGGCCTCGGCCGGCAGGGCGGCGATGTAGTCCTCAACAGACGCGTACTTCTTCATCGGCATTTCTCTGCTTCTCGGAATGGGCGGCTCGTGCGCTGGATCTGACGAGTACGCTTCAAATTGCACCTAAATAATAGATGACAATCGAAGACCGGTTTGGCCAGCAACAAATTGTTCGATACTTGCCGGGAAATAGACATGTCGGGATGCGTCGTTTGGACTGGTGCAAGACGCATTCCGTTGGAAGAATGACGCGAAGCCGTCCAGGCAACGGGCACTGGCGGACATTGGCAGTCACAACTCGAAGCGAGGCTCCGTCATGCCGGGTCCGGGAATGGAATTGGTCGGCGAGGAGGAAATTCGCGAAGTCCTCGAGGTCCTTAAATCCGGGTATCTGTTCCGCTACGGTACGGCGGCCAACGGCGAAACCGATCCCCGATTCCTGGGAAAAGTGCTCGAGGCCGAGAAATGGGTCGCCGATTATTGCGGCGTGCGGTATGCCGTCGCGGTGAACTCAGGGACGTCAGCGCTATTGACCGCGCTTGCCGGACTGGGGATCGGCCCCGGGGATGAAGTGATCATTCCCGGCTACACATTCGTGGCCAGCATGTCGTCGGTGATCTACGCAAGGGCAATCCCGGTGCTGGCCGAGGTCGATCGCACCTTTAATCTCGATCCGGCAGATATCGAACTCAAGATCACGCCCCGCACCAAGGCCATTATGGCTGTGCACATGATGGGCAATCCGGCCCGGATCGACGAGATCAAGGCGATTGCCGACAAGCACGGCCTGTTCTTGATCGAGGACTGCGCCCAGGCATTTGGCGCCACGTATCACGGGCGCCCCGTCGGCGGCTTCGGCAAGACGGGGACATTCAGCTTCAATGTCTATAAGACGATCACTTCGGGCGACGGCGGAATGGTCGTGACCGATGACGAGGAAATTTACAAACGCTGCTTCGCCTTCCACGACCAGGGACACACGCCGATGCGAACCGGCGCCGAGATTGGCAACCGGCCGCTCATCGGACTCGATTTTCGCTACACCGAGCTGCAGGCGGCCGTCCTCTTGGCCCAACTGCGCAAGCTCCCGCAGATTCTCAAGCACCTGCGGGCAAACAAGGCACGCTACAAAGAAATCGTCAGCGAGCTGCCCGGCATCGAATTTCGCGAGCTGCCCGATCCCGACGGGGATTGCGCCACGATGCTCACGGTCATTCTTCCCGGCGAAGATGTCGCCCGCGCGATCGCCAAAGATTTGGGGACAAAGGTCGCGGCCGAAGCGGGCTGGCATGTCTACAGCAACATGGAACACATCCTCGAGCAGCGGACGGTGACGCCGGAGAAGTGTCCCTGGACGTGCTCACCCTACACGGACAAAGGCGGCAGCATGCGTTACTTCAAGGGGATGCTGCCCCGAACGGATGCGCTGCTGGCCCGGTCGCTCAATATCAGCATCGGCGTGTCAGACGCGTCCTTGAGTTCGGCCTTCGGCGTGACGGTCCGAGACGGACTCGACGTGGTCGAGGAACGAGCGACGCGATTCTGCGAGGTCGCCGGCAAGTATTTGCAAGCACGCGTGACCGTCGCCGCCAGTGGGGGTTGACCGTGACCTGCATGCCGTCCGGGATGATTGAGATGATCCGCGCTCCGCCGACGACTTGGAATTTCAATTCCGTTCGTTTCGCCGGTGGTTGGCTGTTTCGCGGGCTTTAGTGGACGGCCGTCAGCACGTCGGTGCGGCGATCCTCGGCTTCGCGGCGGACGTCGTCGCCGATAAGAGGTCGGCCGCCAGCTTTGGGCAGTCGGACCTCGAATTTCGTGCCACGATTGAGGTGGCTGGACACGGAAATCTGCCCGCCGTGCGCCGTGACGATGGACTTACAGATCGCCAATCCCAGCCCAACGCCGCCGTCCTTCCGCGAGCGGGCGTTATCGACGCGATAAAACCGTTCGAAGATATGGGCCAGATGTTCGGGAGGAATTCCAATCCCCGTATCGGACACCGTGAGCACGGTTTCGGCGGGCAAGGACTGCAGGGTAACAGTCACCAGCCCTTGATCGTGGTTATACCGGATGGCATTCGTCAAGAGATTAGTAATGACCTGTGCGATGCGGTCCGGATCGCCCGTCGCCGTCGCGGGAGACAGGTTGATCTGAAACGTGATCCGCCGCTTGTCGGCGAGCGGCCGCACGAGCGCGATGCCGTCTCCAACCGTGCGCATCACGTCGAATGATCGGCTCTCAATTTTCACTTCGCCGGAATCGAACCGGGCCAGCGTCAACAGCGACTCGATCAGCGAGCGCATCCGCAGGGCCGAGCGGCGGCAGGTCTCGATCGTTTCGCGCAGCTCCTCGACGGGCCGCGGCTTGTCGAGGGCCAATTCGGCGTGCGAGAGAATCACCGCGACCGGCGTGCGCAATTCGTGCGACGCGTCGGCCGTAAAGCGGACCTGCTGCGAAAAGGCCGATTCGATGCGGTCGAACATTTGATTGAGCGTGCGGGCCAAACCGGTCAGCTCGGTCTCAGTGCCGGTAACGTCGATCCGCCGCGAGAGATTCGAGAGCGAAATGTCGGCCGCCGTGGCACTGATCTCCTCGATTGGCCGAATTACGCGACGAGCGAAGAAGTGGCCCCCCAGCAGACCGGCCGCCAGCACGGCGACACCGACCAACGCGACCATGCCCTCCTTTTCATGGAGCGACGCCACATCGCTGGCAATCGAGCGGCCGACAAGAATGTTGTGTCCGCCGAACCATTGTCGCACGACCTCGCGATACTCGCCCTGCTGCCGGACGATTGGCTCCGGACGTCCGCCGGGCTCCTGTCGGCCGTTTTCCCGCCGAACCGCAGGCACTTCAGGAAGTGAGATTTCCGGCGCGAACTTCGATTTCAGCACCACGTCGCCGTCGGAGTGCCACACGATATAGAAGTACGGATTGTCGCCCTCTTCGTCGAAGAGCGATTTCAGATCTTCTGGAAGTTCGACCTTTAGGGGACGGCGGCCCTGACCGTCGCGGAAGAAGTCACCCATCGCCGCACGGTCATTTCCTGCAGCAGCGACTCCCGCACCGACTGGCGGCGGGACGGTTGACGCGCGGCCGGGTTCGTTCTCGGCTTCGCGCGGCGGCGTCTTTTTGTCGTCGCTCCCCTCTCGCGCTCCGGCGCGCCCCATTCGTCCACGGCGCCCGGCACCGGCAGGCGGAAGGTCTTTCTGCAGTTGTGCAAACGCCTGCTGTGCGCTGGCCAGGTTGTTGGAATTGAGCGCGTTGGCCAGGTTCTGCATATCGTTTGACATCGGCTCGCGCGAACCGGGCCGTCCGTTGGGCATTCCTGCCGGACGCAGGCCGGTGCGGACACGGAAGGCGATCCGCATCAATTCGTCATCGATCCGCCGATATTCCATGATCGGCAGGTAATAAAACATGACCGACCCGAACGCAACGAGCACCATGGCCAAAATGGCCGCGTGCCACATCTGCAGGGTCCAGCGAATAGAACGAAACATACGCAAATCGTCCTGTCGCTCAGTTGCGGACGAGGTAGCCGTGCCCCCGCCGCGTGGTGATGAAGTCGCGGCCTAATTTCTTTCCGAACGTTCGAGATGTGAACTTCAACGAGGTTGGACAAGCTATCATCATCCTCGCCGAAGAGGTGTTCGTAAATCATGGTTCGGGTGACGAGCCGCCCCGCGTGCAGGGCCAACAACTCGACTAATGCGTATTCGCGGGCAGTCAGCTCGACTTCGGATCCTTCTCGAGAGACGGATCGCGATCGCGTGTCGATCACCACTCCCTTGACCTCGATGACTGGATGCGACTTGCCGGCCGCCCGCCGAATCAACGCCCGGAGCCGAGCCCGCAACTCGGTGAGCTCAAATGGCTTGACTAAGTAATCGTCGGCCCCGCCGTCGAGCCCGCGAACCCGGTCACTGACGCGGTCTTTGGCGGTCAACATCAGGACGGGCACCGCCTTCATGCGCCTGAGCCGTTCCAAAAGCGACCAGCCATCCAGCTTAGGCAGCATGATATCGAGGACAATTGCATCGTAATCCCAACTGGTGGCCTTGAACAGACCCTCATCGCCGTCTTCGGCCGTGTCGACCGCATATCCCTCTTCCCGCAGCGTGCAGGCGATGACAAACAGCAGATCGGGATCGTCCTCAATAACTAATATTCTCATTGCAATTTAATCGTGAAAGTAAAACAGCCCGGCCGCAAGGGGAAAGCGGCCGGGCTGCTTAATAGGACCGGTTCGTCAGCGACGAGTCAGACTTACAGAGACGGCGTGCCGCGAACAAAGCCGGCCCCACTCGTCCTCACGCCGCCGACGCCCCGGCCTTGGGATCCTTTACCCGCTCCGATGCGGCGGATTTCACCGCCGCTGTTGAGTTCCCCTTCAATACCGGCTTGGCTGCGGCATTTGCCGGCGGTTTTGGCTCCGGCTTCGCCTCAGCCTTGGTGTCCGGTTTTGACTCCGTCTTCGGTGTTGTTTTTGGTTTCTCCTCCGGCTTTGTGGCCGGCTTCGAGTGCTTGTGCTTGTGATGGGCCTTGTGCGCCTTTTTCGTGTGCTCGGCCCGCAGTGTCTCGAACCGGCGCTTGAAGTAGTTTTTCAACTCTTCTTTGGTGACCGCGTTCTGATGATTCACGTCAGCCTTGGCAAGGCGGCTCCAGACGAAATTGGCGACTTCTTCCTTGGTAAGCTTTCCGTCTTTATTCGTGTCGGCCTGGGCGAAGAGAACATCGATCCCCCGCTTGCCGGCATGCCCTCGCTGAGCGAATCCGTTGAAATGGGCGTGCCCACCGAAGCGGAAATGCATGTGCGCACCACCTCGATGGAACGCGTGATGGTGCGCGACCCATCTATGAACCCCGATTCGACCATGATGGTGTCGCACAAATCGTCGATCACGACCAAAGCCATGCCGGAATTCGTGCCGGCGCCCAAACTCGTGCCCGCGTCTGAACCCAGCTCCACGGTGATGCGCCCAACCAAAACCATGTCGAGCGTGGCCGACTCGTGCCCAGCCATGCCCGCGATGATGCCGGCCGCCGCGTCCGTCAAACCGTGCCCAAGCCCTGTGGTCGCCGCCCCCGAAGTGATGCCCGCGGAAATGGTGCCCCGACCGGTGACTCGCCCATTCGTGTTCGTCGCCGCGCCTAAAACTGAATCCTGCGCCCCTCGCGACCGAAGTGATGGCGACCGCGATGTTCGGACCAACGTGCCTCCACGTCACCGCGCGAGTGCTCACGCCCGGCCCATTCATGGTCGCCGTCACGAGAATCTCGCTCGCTTTCGCGTTGCATACCCTGCATCCCGCCGCGCGATCCGCGACGGGGTCGCTCTCGAGGCCCGCGATCACCACGTTCTGCGATGTCTTCGCCGCGTCCAAAATCTCGTCGACCACCACGACGGGCTCGTGGTCCGTCATCGGCCTGACCACGGTCGGCAAATTCCTCGCGTGGACTCCGCCTGTCGCCGCGCCAGTCCGCATCGTCTCTGTCGCGATCGTCTCTGTCGCGATCGTCTCTGTCACGATCGTATCTGTCACGACGAGCCTCGTTGCGGTCGTCGTCCCGCAAATCGCGTCGGTTGTCACGTCGCTCGTAATTCAACTCATCCGCGCGCACTTCGTTCGCCGGAGCGCGCCACTCCATGCGCGTCGCGAATTGTGCCAGACTGGCTGCCGCGATTCCGCCCAAAAAAAGCAACACATTGTTCCGCATGACTAAACTGTCCTTCGCCTGACCAGGAGTCGTTCCCTACAGTCGCGGCAACTGGTACGCGGCTCGGGTCAAGATTAGCCGGCTAACCTTAACTGAACGTGAAGCTGCGTAAGGTTTTTTGGCGTGCCGACGAAATTGCCGACCGGTATGAAGAACGGCTGAAAATCGGGCCTTGCGAATTGCAAACTTGTCGGATTTTGATCCGCCGGCACGCCCTCTGCGTTTGCTTTACAGTTCCGCTTCGCGACCGAACCGTATAATGTCTTTGCAGTTGGGCGGATAAATTCGAGATTGTCGGTCAGTGCAATTTGCGAGCGCGAGCCAACGCGGCGGGATGAGTTTCGGCTCAGGTTCGGAACAGGAGCGAAATTGTTGCGCTTCAACGAGTTAGAAATGTCTGGTGTGCCGGTCGTCTTCCTCAAATCCCCTGAATAAGGACAACGAGACTATGCCAGAATGGATCACTGCAATTCGCGATTTCCTGTTGAAACATGAGGAGCGAAATCAGACCGTAATCAACGTTAAAGTCCCGCGGAACGGGCACACAGTTATCACCCTCGTGTCAAGCGGGCCGAGCGCAGCCGAGCAGGTACCAAATCAAGCGGCAGACGGCACGCTTTCCGGTCGCTAAGATCCTCTTCCATCCATTTGTTTCCAACAAGAATGTCAAACGCGACTGGATCTGGATTCGTCATTACCTCGCATTTATGAGCATCCATAACGCCGACGCATTTTGAGGCTCCTCATGTCAACGACCTGGCAAATTGCCCCGCTCTCGATTGCGAATAGTGTGCGTTCGTGTGTTCGCTGGCTCTGGTTGCCGGCGTTCTGCGGCCTGATGACGGCATCGTCTGCCTATGCAGTGGCCCCCCAGGTCAAGGATGGCGGCGGGTTTTTCTCCGCCTCGGCAATCGAAAAGGCGAATCAAAAAATCACCGACATCGAACGCCGGTTCCATCGAGACCTGGAGATCGAAACCGTGCAGACGGTTCCGAAGGATAAAGTCGACCAGGTCAAGACAATGGACGCGAGTGAGCGGTCGAAGTTCTTCGAGGCTTGGGCACGCTCGCGGGCACGCGGCGAAGCAGTCAACGGCATCTACATCCTCATCTGCCGTCAACCAGGACACTTCACCGTACTCGTGGGTAATAAGACACAAAACCGCGATTTCACGTTGAGCGACCGCAAGAAACTGGTGGACCAGCTGGGAACCGCCTTGGGGAAGAAAGAGTTTGACAGCGGCTTGCTCGAAGCGGTGAACTTCGTCGAAAAGGCGATGGCGGAAAACATCCCTGAAAAAAAATCGAATCCGGCCGGCGTGCTCGACATTCCGTCGACAAAAAAGCTCTTGGACAAAACGCCGTTTGGTGAAGGAAATCTCAAACACAACGCTCCCGTCGCCGTTGGCGGCGGTGGAGGAGGAGGCGGCATGCATTGGATCATTTGGGCTGTGATTATCGTGTTCGTGATTTGGATCGTCTTCCGGATTCTGGGAGGGATCGCACACGCCCTGTTTGGCGGTGGCGGCGGACCTCCGCGCGCGCCATGCCAGGTCCAATGGGTGGTCCGGGTCCTGCGGGATACGGATACGGCCCGGGAGCGGGCGGCGGGGGAGGCGGCGGATTCATGAGCGGCATGCTCGGCGGCTTGTTCGGAGCTGCCGCCGGCAACTGGCTCTATGACTCATTCCGCGGCGGCGGATTCGGCGGTGGCGGCGTTGCACACTCTTACGGCGAATCGTCCGGCGGCCAATCCACGGCCGATCCCAACTCGGGCTATGACACGGACTATTCGGGCGCAGATCGCGACTTCGGCGATGACAGTGCCGGAGCCGGCGGAGGCGATTTTGGCGGCGGCGGGGGCGATTTCGGCGGCGACTCGGGAGGTGGTGACTTCGGGGGAGGCGGAGATTTCGGAGGCGGCGGTGGAGACTTCGGCGGCGGCGATGCCGGTGGTGGCGACTTCTAGAACCTCTGCAGGCAAGGCCGTCACAGCCCCTGGTTGGTCCCTTCGCCGCAATTCCGTTCGCCCAATTTTCCAAACCGCGTGTCAGCTTTCCAAACCGCGTGTCAGCGGCTCGGTTCCGCGGCGATCAAATTACGCGTCCAACTTCGTTGTCCCACCCTGTGAAAAAGACAAATCGAGTCCGACTGGAACGAGTCTTGCGTTTCCCTTTTGTCGGAAGCAGGCAGCGAGCCGGCCGCTTCCCGGATTTGGCTCAAGGGCGTGCGGCTCGGGAAGGTATTCGCGCATGATTCAGCCCATCAAAGATCGAGGCCAAGAGTTACCGGTGCCCGAGGGGAAGACGATTGGTTTCGTCGACACGGAAACCCAATTGGACGCCATCACCCGGGCTCTCAACGAGGCCGGTTACCCGGATTCAGCCATCACTTCGCTGCACGGCCGCGACGGCATCGACCTGCTGGAACGGCTGCGAGACGTGGCCTTTTTCGGTGATTGGGAGCGAGCCGTCGCCGACAAAGGCATTGCGGAGCTGGAACTGGGACACTATTCGTTTGCGGTCGCGGTGAAGGACCGCGACGAAGCCCTCCGCATTTCCGATCTCGTCGAGCCGTACGGTGGCCACTCGATGAATTATTTCGGCACGTGGGTCAACGAGCAGCTCACGAAGTGACCTTTTGAGCCTGGCTCACATCTGGTCACGCTGCTTGTGCGTCAACCAGCGGTGCGCCGTCCATCCGGTCGTCTTATGCTGAGCCGAGCGGGCGCGCGAGCCGATGCGAAACAGAAGTTGCTGGGCCTTACGCTCGGCCTCTTGGGCAACGTTGGTATTCGAGAGTTGCATATTCTGCAACAGGATCTGCAGCCGCTTGCGATACGCCTCGAATTCGCGGTGCAGAGCCAACAAGCCGTCGAAAGGCTGCCTGGGCACAACGAACTTTTGAAAGACCTCTGAAAACCAGTTTTTCTTTCCCGCCGCGCTCGTCTCGCCGACGTCGTGCTCCTTCACATACCTCGAAAGTTTCGTGGCCGCGTCTTTGAGTAAACGGCGCACTTCCTGCCAATCGCTTCTGTCCTGGCGGTCTCCGTGCAATCGCTCCTCGGGCGACAAATCGCGATCCAGCGCCGCCAGCCGGCCGAGCGCATTCGTGAGTTGCTTCCGTGCCAATAACAGCTGCTTTTCCAGAAGCAGGACAGCGTACCAGTCGGCTTCCATCTCGTCGAAGACCTTCGTCAGACTGGTCACGCTCGCAACGCCTGACCTCGGCGGTTGGCCGAACGGCAGTTCCGTCACCGCCGGCACATCGATCATGACGACGACTTGCGGATCGGCGCCCGCGGGGGGCGGTGAGATCTTCTGATCGAATGCGGGAGACGTTCCGGCTCGTCCTTCGCGGGGAGCGCCGTATTGATACCAAAGCGAAACGATTGTCGGATCGATGCCGATTTCGCCCAGCAGCCGACGCATCGTGAGGCAAGCGAGCCCCACATCCGCTTGCGCCTGGCTGGCCGCGAACATTTCATTGGGGATGCGAATGATAAAACCGTTTGGCACCGCCGGCGGCTTGAACCAGACCCAGAGAAATCCGCCTGTCCCGCAGAGGGGAATCTGCTCCCAATTCGTCGAGGGGACTCGCGCGAAGAACTGAGCCTGCGACGCTGCCGGCGGATTGGATGACGGCAAAAATTCTGCCATCTCCGCAGATTACTGCACTGTGCCACCGCCTGCCAGATTGAAACGCTTGCGATACCGGCGAATTTCGGGAATTGCCGGCTCTTTGGCCGGCGCAAATCAATGAGGCGGGGGCTGCGCCGCGTTTCCGCGCACCTCGAGGTTCAAGCTCGTGTCCCGGTCCGACCACGAAACCTTGAGCGGCGTCGTGTTGACCTCGGCGTAGTGATTCGGAATGCGAATCGATGCGCCGATCGATTTCAGGGTGCAACAGTAATTGCCTGGTGTGAGTTTAACGCCGGCGCGGCCGGCGTGGGTCACGAGCCGAAACGTGCCGTCCGCTTCCGTCAGTCCATAGCCGACCGCTCGGATGCCCTTTGGATCGACGCGATTGACGGTGACGCGAATATTCGCGACGGCCTCCTCGTTGAAGCGAAGGACGCCTTGCGTTCCCTCTTTGATCGGACGCTCGCCGCACCCCGCGAGCGTCGTGACGATGAGGCAAGCGGCGACAAATCGGCATGCTTGAAGAATCCAGCGGGCGTTCACGATCTGGCCCTTTGATCTCAGGGTTCTCGGGCGTCCTCCGACGGTCGCTCGGGGCGCTCCGTCGGCGCGCCCCAGCGCCGACGGCGCGGAGGACCTTTCAAACCGTACGGACGCGCTCTATTCCTGACTGAACTGGAAGGAGCCCATGTCGGCCCCCGCGCGCGTTGCCAACGCGTCGTAAACGCTCAAGTCGATGAAGCTGTTGACGTACTGCACGCTCCCATCGCCGAAGAGAAAGCTCACGCCGATCGGATGCATGCTGGCCAGCGCGTCGGCATCGGTCACTTCCGGATTGTTCGGCGGATGCGGGCCGCAATGCCCCAAAACCAGGGCGGCATTCCCCTCAATCGCGCCGATCGAAGGATCGCGGTGATCGACGACGCCGCAATTCGTCACCGCACCTGTCCATGTCGTGTCGGACATGTTGTGGCACCGTTCGCTGATGAAGAATGTCTGGCTCAATCCGTCGGTGATGTCGCGCGGCCTGAAACTGTGATCCTCGAGGAACGCGCCGTCGTTGGTCGCCTGGTTTCCCGTCACGCCGTTATTGCCATTGACCGCGACATAGTTGCCTCGCGCCACCGTAACCGGTGCGGGCAAGGGATTGCCATTCGGATCGACCGAGATCGTAAACGTTTCGATATACACGTCAGATGGGCAAGTGAACGACGAGAGCGACAAGGTCGCCCACTTCACGTTGTAGGGATCGTTGATCTGCTGGAAGAAATGAATTTGCTGCTTGAGTTGGGATTGCTCGAGATCGTCCAACAGAAACGAGCCCCAGCCCCAGCACATTCCGGTATCGTTGCCGTTGATGTCGTACGCCGAAGCGTAGGCCGGCGGCCAGACGTTGAAACGATCCAGGTAATTGTGCAGCGCCAATCCAATCTGTTTGAGATTGTTGCGGCACTGCGTGCGGCGAGCCGCTTCGCGCGCGGCTTGGACGGCCGGCATCAAAATCGCGATCAAGATGGCGATGATTGCAATCACGACAAGCAATTCGATCAGAGTAAACGCCTTGCGGCCCGCGGAGCCGAACGGCGCGTTCCTTTGAATTTTCATTTTGGCGGTTCCTGAAATTCCCAAGCGGCGACACGCGAACATGCCGCGCGTCGCGGATGCGTGAAATCTGTCACAAGGCGTTTGGATGAGATCGCGGCGCTACGCGCTGTTCAACCCACTTCGCGATTGACGAAGGTCGAACGGCTGACGGCCGGTCTCGAGCAATTGGCAAAAGCGCAGGGGACCGCTCGGACTGCGAGGCATGCGCCTGTGCGCCGGCGGATCCGTCCGCTTTCAGCCGACCGGGCCGAGCTTGGGAGGGGGAACGGGGGGAGCAAGCTCGACGCGCCGCTGGGGCACGGGCACGTCGATCACACGGCCGACGACCTTTTCGTCGAACGACCAGGCCGGCTCGATCCGCACGGGGAGAGCGGCCGAAACGAGACTCCAGAATTGCGGCAAGCTGCGGCAGTGACGGGCGAAGTCGACCAGCACCAGGCGGATTTTCAGGCCACTCTTGGTGACCGCCGGCTCGCTGTGACTCGCTTCGTCGTGATGAGCGGCGACCTTTGCCGCGCACTTCGCACAGCCGTGATGCGTGCAACAAGTCTGCTCGGTCGCATGTTCCTCTTTCTCAGCGGCGGCCACCACGAAATCAGGGGGCGTCACACCGTGCTCGTGCGCCCAGGCGACCTTTTCCCGATTGCTGTGGCAACAACAATGGTGCCAGCACTCGTCGGCCGAGCCGCAACCGCAGGGGTTGTCCTGGCAGGGAAAGGGCTGCGAGCGGTCTTTGCCGACGCGCGACACAACCGGCACGCCGGCACTTCCCACCAGAAGTGACAGGACCACCGCAATGGAGAGGAGTCGCTTCGCGCCTCGTGCCGCGACCCGTTTGAGGCGCCCGCTCATGGGATCCGCTTCGATCTGTGCGCGGGGTCAACCCGCAGCGTCCGAATTTCGCAAACTACAGCCTACAACTTAGGAGCGGGGTTTTCGAAGGTCAATCCTCAGCCTCAGAATTCCCGCAATTGGCGCGAGCCTCCCGGTCCGACTTCTTGGATGCGAGAATTATTTCGCCGTTGAGAGCGCGCGATACAAATGATGCACGAACGCGAGATTGTCGCACTGCACATAATGCATCGCGCTCCCCATCCGCGAATAGCTCTTGCAGAACCGCAGGTAATACGCCGGGTTCGTCTTGGGCGGTTCACCCTTTGTCCAATCCCAGCCGCCGCCGTCCTGGATGTCGACCACGTAGATCGAATGGCCGGACAATACGCTTTGGCCGCCCTGCAGGCGGAGGTTGTTGACGCAGCTGACGGCTTTCTCGAAGACCTGTGGTCCCATGATGGCCGAGCCAACCGAGAGCACGACGCCCCCTTCGAGCTTCGCCACCGACCCGCCGAAGAGCTTGAAATCCCACTCGCCGGCCCGCCCGATGGCTGAGCCGCTGAAGACAGGGTGATTGGAGATGATGTCGTAGCCGATGCCGGGATGGACGGTAAAGGGGACTCCATGGCGATACGCCTGACACAGGATCGACGCGTGCTGAAAGCGGTGTTCGACGGCGTTGCGACCTTCCGGCCAATTCTGTTCGCGCATGGCCCTGAGCAAATCGGCCCGCGCCGAAGTCAGCGGATGCGTCGGTTCCCGCGCGATGTCGGCCGCGAGGTGAGTCATCGTCGGCAGCGTGACGCCGTCCTCGGCAATCAAGCGTCCGAGCGCCCGTCCGTAGCCCAGTCCGTCGAGCGCACCGGCCAATAGTGCGCGATGAATATTGGTCGCCGTCTCGTGCCAGGTACCAAACGTGCCGCTGGCCACGTTCATCTCGACGCTTTCGGTCGAGGCGCCGAACCACGCGTATTCCCAATCGTGGATCGTTCCCGCGCCGTTTGTCGCCAGGTGGGTCAGCCAACCGCCCGCCATCATCCGCTCAAGAATGTGGGCAGCGCCGTTGCGGAGCAGGTGAGCACCGTAGATCAGCATCACCGACGCATCACGCTTGCGGGCGGCCTGAATCGCGCTCTGCGCACTGCTGGATCGCCGAGGCGCTCGCCTCTGAACAAGCCTTGGGAGACGAGTCGGGATCGACCAGAATCTCATCCGCCCGTGTCAGATTGCGACGCTCTGCAAGCGGAAATACCTTGAGCCGGCTCAAGTCGAGAGGAGTGACGTTCATCTCTCCTCTCTAGCAAACAGCCGTCCGACGGGCAATCTTCGCTACGAGCCGTCAATCGTCCGCATTTACTGCGTCGGCAGCGTGGGATACGTGCCGTCTTCAACGAGTACGTTCCCGTCCGGGAACATGTCGGGAACACAGTTGCCGAAAATCAGGCTCTCGGCGTGCCCGTCGAGATAGAGATAATTGGACGCCCCGCCGTGCCGCGTCGTGGCGATCCACGGCTCGAAGATCAGCGTGCCGAGCCAGATGTCGTAATCGTCTTGCCGCGGATCGTTGGTCGCCGGCGGCATGAACTGCGTCGCGTCGCGTTCGACGAAACAGATGAAATGCGACAGGCCCCGCGCGTATTGGAGGCCGGGCAGGGTCCACAACCCGTAACGGTAGGTCTTGTGGCTCAACTGCGAGTTCATCAGATAGCTCGTTCGCTGTGCAATCCCGTCGACGAGCCCGGTGCTGGGGTTGATGTACGGGGACGGGACCGACGTGTCCGTCGGGCAGCGGTAGATCTGCGAACTCGCCCCCGAGATGCCCTGCGCCGCGAGCGATTGGTTCCATTCCGGAGAGCCGCCGATGAACGGCATCAGCTTGTCTTCCCAATAGATTTCCGCAAACGAGTCGGCGTCGCCGAATTCCGACGCGACATCGGCATCGAAGGGATGGTGCAGAAAGAAGTGACCGTGATTGGTCTCGTAATACTGCTGCACCGCCAGTCCGAGCTGCCTCAAATTCGACAAGCAATTCGTGCGGCGTGCCGCCTCGCGGGCCGCTTGAACGGCCGGCAAGAGCAGGGCGACCAAGACCGCGATGATGGCGATGACCACGAGCAGTTCAATGAGCGTGAAACCTCGACGCGCACGCATTTCGCAATCTTTCGACGAAGGCCTGGAATGATCAGAAGGTTCTCTCAACGAACAAAGCCACCACGGCTCGTTACGGTGTGGCTGCCGTGTTGTTCAGGGCAGCCGACCCGCCATCGCGAGCCGAGGTGGCTTTCGCACGTCATCGTAGCTCTGAGAATGCCGAAATCAATCCGAAAAACCGCGCAGCGGGCGTTTTTGGCTCAGACTACCGAGCGCTGCCGACAGCACGCTTTGACAGGCGCGGCGCTTTGAGAAAGCTCAGGCTCCCGGCCCCGCGTCTCCCTTTGGACGCTTCGACTTTTTTCAGGGCCAATTTCAAGGCTTGATCGACCCGCTGCGCCGTCCCGGCATCTTGATGCGTGCTGCTCAGTCCATGGATACGTTTCATGACGTCTTCGGCGGAATAGAGCCCGTCGATGCCGATCGACAGCAGATTCAGATATTGGCGGAAACAATCAAGCGCGACTGACTGTTTGCCGAGCTTTTGAAAACAGATTCCGAGGCGAAAGACGCAGTCCGTCTTCAGTCGATCGGTCCATTCCTTGCTTTCCCAACAGGAATCGTCGGCCGGCGACTTGTCGCTTTCGAGCAGCCAAGTGTAGATGGCAATTGCCTTCTTGACCTCGCCGAGAGCGTCGAACGTTCCGGCAAGATTCCACAAGGTGAGCGGACAATCGTCGAGGATCCGGTACGAATCAAGAAAGATCTTGAGCGCGGCCTTGTACTGCCGCTGTTCATAAAATGTGACGCCAATTTGAGTGAGCAGCCAGTGGTTGGCTGGATCTTTCTCCAGCTCTTTTTGCAAAAGCGCGCGGGCTTCGGTCCAGTTTTCTGCCTGGAGCAGTTCGGCGACTCTCTTGCTGAATCCGTTAACCGACATTTCACTGACCTTTCGGTCGTCGGCGACGCTGTTGTTTCTTACGACGCCGATCTCCTTTTTCACCTTGGGCGTCCTTGCACTTGCGCCTCTGACCCTTTTCATGTTTCGGTTGGGACGACGGACGCGAGTTTTTGTGATGCTCGGCAGCCATTTCCGGGGCCCGTGCCGCCATCAATTATATCACAACACGGCGACCCGATTTTACGGAGCGAGCCGGATCACCCCGCCAATTCGAGAAATCGCTCGACACGGCGCTCGATGATATCGAGGCTGCGGTTCCAGAAGTCCGGCTTGGTGAGGTCGCAGCCGAGCGTGCTTTTGACAGCCGTCTCGGTCTCGCACGAGCCGGTCGCCAAGAGAAATCGCCCGTAGCGCGACGCGAATTGCTTGCCCAGCTCGGGGGCCATGGCGTAGATGCCCAACGACAACAGGTAGCCGAACGTGTACGGAAAATTATAGAAGGGGAGCGAACTCATGTAAAAATGGAGCTTCGACATCCAGAAATTCGGATACCAGCCGTCAGCCACGAGCCCGTCGCAGAAGGCGTCGCGCTGGGCGGCCTGCATCAGCTCCGATAAGCGGGCAGGGGAGAGTTCGCCCGCTGCTCGCTCGACGCACAGGCGATCCTCGAACAGAAAGCGGGCGTGAATGTTCATCAAATAGATGACGGCGTCCCCCAGCATGCCGTCTAGCAGCACGAGTTGCTCGTCCCGCGAATGGGTGACAGAAGACTTCGCGGCAGCCTGCGCCGTCGCCAGCCGCTGCTCATTGAGGACGGCCTCTGCAAAAGTCGAAGCCGTTTCGGCCAGGTTCATCGGATAGTCCTGCAAAAAGACCGGCTGCTCGCGCAAGACGTGCGAGTGGTAGGCGTGCCCCAGCTCGTGCGCCAACGTCGACATACTGTCGGACGAGTTGGTGAACGTCATGAAGATCCTCGATTCGCGCGCGGTGGGAAACCCCGTGCAAAAACCACCTTGCCGCTTGCCGGCCCGGTTCTCAACCTCGACCCACTGCTTCTTGAGGGCCGACTCGGCGAATAAGCCGAAATCGCTGGAGAAACCGTTGAACGTCGTAAGCACGTGCCCGCAGGCGTCGTCGTACGTCAGCCGTTCGCCGTCGATTTGTGCGGCCTGTGGCAACGGGGCCTGCAAGTCGTACCAGGCGAGCCGATCGAGGCCGAGCAACTCGGCCTTCTTGGCCATGTACTTGAGCAACACGCGTTTTCGCGACGCGACGGTCGACCACATCGCGTCGAGCGTGTCCCGCGTCATGCGGTTGTATTTGAGCGGCGCTTCGAGGTGGTTGGAGAGCCCGAGCCGCCGATAGAGCGTCAAACGCGTCCCCGTGATGTGATTGAGCGCGTCGGCGCACGTGTCGCCGATCTCGCGCCATGCCTTGTCCGAGGCATAAAAGTTGTTTTGCCGGACAGTCCGCTCAGGCGAATCGAGCTGCACTTGTCCCGGCGACTTGGAGACGACCTCGCCCCGTTCCATCACCTGCACGCGAAGCGCACCCGAGAGGCGATCGTAGAGCCGGCTCCAAGCGTGAATACCGTCGACCGAGAGATCGGCCGCCAGGTTTTCCATTTCCTTCGGCAAACGCAGGAGGGCCCGCTCGCGGCGGTCCTTTAGAAAGAAGGCGTTCGCGGCCAGAGTGGGATTCGCGCCCGCGAAACGCTCGATCGTCGGCGGATCGACGTCCCGCAGCGCGAGATCGACGTTTGTCGCAACTCGCTCCTTATTCGGCTCGAACGACGATAGGACCCCTTCGAGCTGCTGAAACCGCTTATTGGCCGCGTCGGCGGCAGCATGGCAACTGATGAACGAACTCAGATCCGACGCCGTGGCCGCGATCTTCTCATACCGCGTCACGAATTCGCCCCAGGCGGTGCTCGTCGAGGTCGAAACAGCAACGGCCGGCAGGCGGTCCGAATCGTCGGCGAGCGACGCGAGTTCCGTGCGGAACTTGGTCAGCGTCTGCTCAAACGCCGGGGTTTCCGGGTGCGGCAGGAGCGAATCGAGTTCCCACGTCTGTGCGAAGTGCGTTTCGGCGTCTTTCTTGGCCATTTTGCCTCCGTTGCGTAAGTCGTTCCGGCCTCATCCTATGAGACGGCCGAATTTTGTGCGACGCAGGTTGTTCAGGATGGAAATTTGGCGTCGATTTTGACGCTTTTCCGCCGTTCTCAAGTAATCCTCAGCCTTTTTGCCGGGGTCGTAATCCGGCGGCGCGTTCGTTGATTTTCGTGGGCCTTCGTGCCCAAAATCGGATTGCCGCGACCTCTGCTTTCCACGCTCCGATTTTTCCGCTTATTGAGGGTTCCGTTATGCGACCATTGTTTGCGTTGGGTTTTCTGCTGGCCGGCGCATTGAGTGCGCAGGCGGCGCCGGAGAAAGTCGCCTCGATTGAAGGCGTGACGGAATATCGTCTGGCCAACGGGGCCCGCGTGCTCCTCTTCCCCGAGCAGTCTCGTCCCGCCGTCACCGTCAATATGACGGTCCTCGTCGGCAGCCGGCACGAAGGCTACGGCGAAACGGGCATGGCCCACCTGCTCGAGCACATGGTCTTCAAGGGAACTCCCACGCACCCGATGGTTCCCAAGGCACTTCGCGACCATGGGGCGAACTTCAACGGCACCACCAATACCGACCGCACGAATTACTTCGAGACGATGCCCGCCACGGACAAGAACCTCGAGTTCGGCATCGCGCTGGAATGCGATCGGCTCGTTAACAGCTTCATCAAGCGCGACGACCTGATTTCCGAAATGCCCGTCGTCCGCAACGAGTTCGAGCGCGGCGAAAACAGTCCACAGGCGATCCTCGACGAACGCATTCGCTCGTCCGCGTACGAATGGCACAACTATGGCAAATCGACCATCGGCAACCGCTCCGACATCGAACGCGTGCCGATCGAGAACCTGCAAGCTTTCTATCGCAAGTATTATCAGCCCGATAATGTCGTGCTGGTCGTCGCCGGCAAGTTCGACGAGCAGAAGGCCCTTGCGCTGGCCGAGAAGTATCTCGGCTCGATTCCCAAACCCGACCGCGATCTGCCGACCACATATACGGAAGAGCCGGCACAGGACGGTGAACGCACCGTGACTCTGCGGCGCGTCGGTGCGGTCGGTTCCGTCGGCGTGGCCTATCACATTCCGGCCTGTGCGCACGAAGATTCGGCGCCGCTCGATTTACTGGGCGGCATCATCTCCCAGCAACCGAACGGCCGGCTCTACCGGGCGCTCGTCGAATCGGGACTGGCGACGAGCGCGTTCTCAGGTCCGGACGATTCTCACGATCCAGGCCTGTTCACGGCCATGTCGTCGTGCCAGCCCGACAAACTCGAGACGGTGAAAGACGTCTTGATCCAAACGATGGAATCGCTCGGCGAAAAACCCTTCACGACCGAGGAGGTCAACAAGGCCAAGCTGCGTCACAAGCGGAGTGCCGAACTTCTGCAATCCAACGGCCAGATGATGGGCATGGCCCTCAGCTCGGCGGCCTCTCGCGGCGATTGGCGTTTGTTGTTCCTGCAGCGCGACCGCATCGCCAACGTGACGGCGGCCGACGTGAACCGCGTCGCCAAGACCTACTTCCAGAAGCAGAACCGCACGCTCGGCATGTACGTGCCGACCAAGCAGTCCACGCGGCTTTCGATCCCCGAAGTGCCGTCGATCGCGGCCATCGTCAAGGACTACAAAGGCGGCAAAGTGGCCGCAGCGGGCGAGGCCTTCGATCCGACTCCCGCGAACCTCGACGCGCGGACCAAACTGCTCGACGAGGGCAAACTCAAGATCGGCATGCTGCAAAAGAAGAACCGCGGCCAGACCGTCTCGCTGGTCATCACCATGCATTACGGCAACGCCGAATCGCTCAAAGGTCTGACGACCGCGGCCGGCATGCTTCCGGGCATGATGATGGCCGGCACGAAGAAGCACGACCGCCAGGAATTGCGCGAAGAGCTCGAATCGCTGGGCGTGACGATTCGGCCCGGCGCGGGCGGTGGGTTCCGCCGCGGCGGACGTCGTGGCGGAGGAGGAGGGGGCGGCGGATCGCTCGGCCAACTGACCTTCTCGGTCGAGGCCAAGCGAGACACGTTGCCGCAGGCTCTGGCTCTCTTGACGGAGATCCTCCGCGAGCCCGCCTTCCCTGACGAAGAGTTCGACACCACCAAGAGCCGCATGCGATCGATGCTTTCCAGCGGTCGCACCGAGCCGGCCGCACTCGCCAATAACAAGCTGGGCCGAAGCCTCTCGCCGTATCTCGTCGACGACGTGCGCTACGCCCCCACACTTGAAGAATCGCTGGCCCGCGTCAAGAGCGTGCATCTTTCGGAAATCAAAAAAATCTACCAGACGCAGCTCGGCGCGTCGCAGGTGGAAGTCGGCATCGTGGGCGATTTCGATCCGACCACCACGGTGAAGCTCATCAAGGACATGCTTGCCGGATGGACATCGAAGGTGCCCGTCGAGCGGATCGACCACAAGGTCCGCGACAACGTCAAGGGCGTCTCCGAAGACATCATCACGCCCGACAAGTCGAACGCCGAATACCTGGCCGGCCTCACCTTTGCCATGTCGGACAACGACGCCGATTATCCGGCGATGCTCTTGGGCAACTTCATCTTCGGCGGCAGCACGCTGGCTTCGCGGATCGGCGATCGTATTCGCCAGAAGGACGGACTTTCCTACGGCGCGACTTCGGGCTTTGCCGCCTCGTCGCGCGACCCGGTCGCGTCGCTCACGATCACGGTCAGCACCAACCCGATCAACATCGGCAAGGTGACGACCGACGTGATGGAGGAACTTGAAAAGTTCCTCAACGGCGGACCGACGGAGACGGAACTTTCCGACGCGAAGGAGGCCTTCGTCGAAGCCCGCAAGGTGGGCCGCACGAGCGACGAGGCGATTGCCGCTCAGATCGTCGCCAACCTCGACCTCGGCCGCACCTTCGCCCACGCGGCAAAGCAGGAAAAGGACATCCTCGCCCTGACGCCCGAGAAAGTGAAGGAAGCCTTCTCGAAGCACGTCGATCCGAAGCACCTCGTGATCATCCGCGCGGGGGACTTCAAGAAATAGGCTTTCGTCCCGCTGTCTAATCCGATGACGCACGGCTGAGCCGCATTTGGCCCGGCCGTGCGTTTTCTTGTTCACATTTCGGGTGCCCCCCACAAGCCCGTTAATCCTTTTTTGGGTGCCACGACTCGAGCCTGTGAAATTCTGACGGTCACACCGGTTGCTCCGCCCGCAAAGACGGACGCGGAAGGTGCCCAATCAACTCGTTCCGGTCCAGCGGCCGATCTCCAAAGTGCCAATCATCTCCGAGCGGCGGCCTTCCGCCCCCGTCCGTCTTTGGTTAAGGAGAGCGAAGATGTCGAAAGCGCAAATTGGATCGCCCGGCGCCGCGGTCCTCGTGGTCGCGGGACTGATTGCCGCCTGCGGCAGCTCGAGCTTCGCTCAGGACGCCGCCGTCGGACCCGTGGCTCCCACGGCCACCGCGAATCCGACCCTGTCGTCGCCGGTCGTCTATCAAACCGAAAACCGCGTCTCCTACGTGCCTTACTACTCGCGCTCTCGGTGCGGCGGCCCCTACAAGGGCTTCTACCCCTGCAACGGCACAACTCCCTATTACGGCGGAGCCTGCAACGTCTACGGCGATGCACCACTTTATACGGCTCCGGCCGACTACGGCTATCACTGCGCCGCCCATTGCCCGTAAGCCGCAGTTTCAATACTGCAGCCGCCCACGTAGGGCGAGCTGCCAGCTTGCCATGATCCGGCCAAACGGGACTCCGTTGACGGACAATCTCGCTCCGCGCGGACGGCACCGGCGACCCCGGCGGAAGCTTCACGGCCGATCCGCCCGAACCTTCGAGCCTTTTGCTGCTCGTCACGGGCCTCTTCGGCACGGGCGTCTTCCGGGCGGGCGGCTGCTTCCGCAAACGGCGCATTGCCTGAGCATGCGGCAGACCTCTTGGATTCGCCGGCGTTCCCTCCGGGCGCCGGCCCTCCTTAGAATGTGAGGGGCTTCTCTCGCATCGAGGGGGATGAGCGATGGTGCATCAACCCGCCGGCCAAACGCCGACCACAATCGACCGACAATCCGCTGGCTTCTCACCCCCCTCGCCGCAGGAGTTGGCCGCCCGGCTGCCCAATCTGGAAGTGACCGAGCTCCTCGGTCAGGGCGGGATGGGTGTCGTCTACAAGGGGCGGCAGCCATTTCTTGATCGCCCGGTGGCCATCAAGCTCATTCGACCCGATTTCGATAACGAGGCGGCACAAGAGAGCTTCATCCACGAAGCTCGCTCGCTCGCGAAGCTGACGCATCCCTACATCGTCAACGTCTTCGACTGCGGCAAGGCGGGCGACCTGTTTTATTTCGTGATGGAATATGTCGACGGCAAGAGCCTGCGGCACTTCATCGCCGAAAAATCCGTCTCCGAGCGGGACGTGCTCGACTTCCTGCCGCAGATCGGCGAAGCCCTGCAGTACGCCCACGATAGCGGCGTCGTTCATCGCGACGTGAAGCCAGAGAACATCATTGTCGATCGCCGCAACCGAGTGCGGCTCGTCGATTTTGGCCTGGCGAAATGGCTCGCGGCTGACGGATCCCCCGCAGCGCGCGACAATGTGGTCGCCGGCACGTGGGGCTACATCGCGCCCGAGCAACTCACGATGCCCGATCGCGTCGACCACCGCGCGGACATCTTTTCCGCCGGTGTCGTCTGCTACGAAATGCTGACCGGCCAGGTTCCACGTGCCGAGTTTCAGCCGCCGTCGCAATCATCGGCGGCCGATCCGCGGTTTGACCCGATCGTGGCCCGCGCCCTCGAGCGCGATCGCGAGCGGCGCTATCAACAGATGCGCGAAATGAACTCCGCCGTGAAGGTCTTGACGCGCACACCTCAATCGACGCTGCGTCTCACCCAGTCAGTCCCCGCCCCCGTCGAGCGCGTGTTCCAGGCTTGGACGCGGCCCGAAGTGATGGCCGACTGGTACGCGCCGACGGATGACTTTGTGCCCTCGACCGTCGAGGTCGACCTTCGTGTCGGCGGCGCCTACCAGGTGGGCATGAAACACAAAGACCGCGACTTGCACCTGGTCACCGGCCAGTACTGTCGTATTGAACAGCCGCATTTGCTCAGTTTCACCTGGGCCTGGCAAACGCACGACGCCGAGACCCCCGAATTGCACCTGACGCCCGAGACGCAGGTCACGATCGAGCTTCGTCCGAACGGCGATGCGACCGATCTCACCCTGACGCACGAACGGTTTCGGGACGAAGCGCTTCGTGATCGCCACAAGCAAGGCTGGATCGGATGCCTGTCACGACTCGCCGCCAAAGTCGGCGCGTGACGTGGGGCAACCTCCCATTGTCATTCTCCCCTCGCCCCTTGCAGGAGAAGGGCGGGAGGTGAGGGATCCCTCGGTTCGCTCGGCAAGAGCCCGCGGAGCACTCTCTGTTCCTGCGCGCTCCGACGGGACGGCGATCATCCCCTTGGCGAGCACGAACAGCCCATACACGACGAGCGCGACGACAATCACCGCAACGGCGGCCAGAAACATGACGAACGTCACGCGTTTCTTGTCCGGCGGCGAGTATTCTTCCCGTTCAAGATTTGGCTGATAACCCATGACTGCACCCGTCAACTGAAACGACGCGGATGTGGCTCACTCTGATTCTAATGTCACTACGCCCAGGTCGCGTGGCGTGTTGGACGTGTCAGTGCCAGTCGAATTGGGAGCGTCACACAGCTCTTCCCACGCAGCCGCCTACTTGTCGTGTAATGTCAGCACTCCCAAATCGAGCGGCTCCGCGGACTGTCCGCTCGCGATCGCCGGAACGAAAAAATGCCGCTCGAAATTACCGCCCGGAAACGAATTGAGCATGATCCCGCCGGCGATCAGGTACTCGCCGGCGGGCACGTCGTCAATGTGAAACGCCCCGTCGGGGCCGACTGTGGCCTCAAAGTGAACATTGGGAACTGCACCCTTCGCGCCGATGGGCGCGACTTGAATCATCGTGAAGTTCCACGGCACGGGTTTGTCCAATCCCGGCGGGGGACGCAGCTTCCCGACCACACGCCGACCGTTTCCGTTCAAGTCGATGCGGACCGTTTTTCCGAACGGATACGATCCCCAAATCCAGCGGACCGAAATCGCCTCCGCGGCGCCTTTGTCGGGTGAGAGCATGAGCCGAGGGCCGATCCACCCTTTGCCGGCCCACACGCGCTCGAAAACGAAGCGTCCCTCGGGACCGCTCGTCGTCTCCCAGATCGTTAAGACATCCGGGAAGTCCTCCCTGTGGTCCAAACGATTGATCCAGATCGGCACGTCCGCTTTGGGTTTTCCGCCGACGCGCAGCCTGCCCTCGACGCGGGTCCAGGGATCCAAATGGATCGTGCGGCGGTTCGAATGCGGACCGGGCTGGTACTTTGCATAACCGGACGGGTGAGTGATCACTAGAAAGTAGCCGGGAAGTTGCGGCGGGAAATGAAAGTGCCCGCCGGCGTCCGCTTCCCGCAAATCTCCGTTCGCGAAGACGATCTCGCCGTTGCGAACGGAAACATACGAGCCGGCGATTCCGACGGCAATCTTGGCCTTGCCTGCCGGCTCACCGGCCGGAGCCAAGACGACCCCGTCGATGTTTTCTCCCTTGGTCAATTCGAAGTTGAGCGTGACATTGCCTTCGTTCCTCTTGACGTCTCGCGACACGGCCGGCTGATAGCCATCGGCCTCGATACGAACCGCGCGCACCGCTCCGGCAAGCGTGTCACGAATACGATACTGTCCGTTGGCGGCGACAGCACTCTGTCGTCGCTGCCAGTACCACGCCTTGGGGCGAGGATGAGTGCCGGGAATGACTCGAAAGCTCTCGATGGGTCGCTTCGATTCGCGATCCATGACGTTGCCGGTGATCATGAGGCCCGCGGGATCGCTTTTCGCAACCGAATTCGAGCCCGGTTGGCTCGCGTGTGCGGCGTTCGAGAGAATCGCTATCCCAAAGGTGATCGCGAGGCGGGTGCTTCGACTTTTCATCGATTCGCGCCGGGGAGGTGTCTCCGTCAGCCCGCTGGCTCGCTCGTAGAGTGGATGCATGCCATTCCTCCAGACAGATCAAGAATTTTAACAGGAGGCAACCGAGACAATGGAGAATGGCGAAGGCATTGGGTACAACCTCAGTCAGGCGTCCGGTCTCTTGGCTTTCTCTGTTACCTCTGTTACCTCCTGTTCAAAATGGCTTTCTGCCTTTCGCATTCGCCTCCGGTCCCAGGGCCGAGTCCAAACAATTGGTCATTCATTTGGCCTCGAGAGTCAGCACTCTCAGATCGAGCGGCTCGGGCGAGGGTTCGTCGTCCGACTTCGAGACCGAAAAGTGATGCAAGAGGTAAAGTCTCCACTGATTCTCCCGGCTATAGTTGATGTAGTCGATGCAGAGGGCCCACCGGCCGGGTGGTACGTTGTCGATGCGGAAACTGCCGTCCGTTTCGGGCGCGCCCTTAAAGTCCCTCGTTTGCCGGTCGCCGCTGGGGTTCTCGCACCGCAATTCGATCGAGGCGAGGCGCCACTGCGGCCGCATTTTCAAATCCGGCGGCACTCGCAGCGTTCCGACCACGGTTCGGCAGTGCCTGCCGAAATCCAAGTGAACGGTTCCTCCGATGGGAAAATTTGTCTCGATCGACTGCGTCGACCTGACATTCGCTGCCTGCAATCCCGGCCTTTGCGGCAGGCAGCAGCTCACACGCCCGCTTCCGGGAAACACGCGCGTGAAGACAAAGCATCCCTTGGCGTCCGTCCTGGCGGTCTCCGAAACGGACAGTCCCAGCGGTTCGACTGCCAAGGCAAAGCGCCCTCGTTCGATCGAGACGATCGTGTCGGGAAGCGGTTTGCCCCCGGCCTGCAAGGTTCCCTCGATGCGCGTCCAAGGATCCAATGTGATCGACCGATGCTTCGAATGGGCCACAGGCTGAAAAATCACGTAGCCGGTTGGATGTGTGATCACAAGTTCAAAGCGTTCCTCGCGGGGCCGGAATTGAAACCGGCCGGATCGATCCGTCTCGCATCGGTGCAAGACTCCCATCGTTTGATCGACGCCGTTTGTGAGACTGACGAACCTGCCGCTCAGAACGACCGCGACTTTCGCCGCGACCGCCGGCTTGCCGTCCGGCGTGTGAACCGTGGCTTCAAACGCCCGCAGCTCTGTGAGCGCAGGCTGCGTCGCCGGTCCCGGATCTGCCGATCGTGCAACTGCTCCCGGGTCCGGAACTGTTTGCATCGCGACACTCGCCGAGACAAGCATCGCGATGATCGAGAATCGGTATTGTGAACGGCGAGTCATTTTCGGATCGATGCAGAAACAAGAACGGAGCGAACAGGAGGCCGCAGAGATGACGGAGAGAAAGATCCGCAGTTCTCTGTTTCCTCGACTTCCAATTTCTCTTTTTTCACCGCTTTGGACTGCCTTTCGATACTTTTGGCCGATCCATCTGGACTTCCAGCTCGCCCAAATCGAGTGGTTGATTCAAAGGACGAATCTCCTCGCCCGGCACCTTCAATGGAGTGTCGACCAGGTGGCCGGGAGCGAACTCGTTCATCAGGCCGCTGCTGAGTTCGTAGCGGCCGGGCGGAACGTCGTCGACGCGAAAGCGGCCATCCTGGTCGATCGAGGCGGTATAGCCTCGCTTTTCGGCTCCGGCATTTTCGGAGTCCGGCGTTATTGCGACGTGTGCAAATTGCCACAGCGCGGGCTTGGTGAATCCGGGAGGGGGCTTCAATCGCCCGACGACGGCCCGACCATGTTGGCCGATCTCGACGTTCACAACTTTGCCCACCGGAAATTCCAAGTCCACTGAACATGCCGATGCTGTTTCGGTGTAGCCGACACGGGCCTCCCACTTGACCTGGCGGTTGATCGTGCCGTTTCCCGCTGCGACGCGATCGAAGACAAACCGCCCGTCCGGTCCGGTCGTGGTTCGAGACCGAACCGTAATATTCGGTCCGTCGTCCCCCAAGGGATGCAATTCACCCGCGAAAAGCGACATCTGCACTCCTTCGAGCGGTTTTCCGCCGACGCAATAAGTGCCTTCGACGCGCGTCCACGGATCGAGAGTGATCCGTCTGCGATTCGACCGGGGGATCGGCCTGAACCAGGCGTAGCCCGAGGAATGGATGATGACCACGTAATAGTCCCGGTCCTGCGGCGGAAAGCGAAAATGGCCTATGGCGTCAGCCTCTCGCATTTCGACAAGCGGCGATCGGCCCAGGAACTCACCTTCCGTGATGGTGAAATAGGACTCGCCGACTGCCACCGCCAGCTTGGCTCCGGCGGCCGGCGAGCCGGACGGCGTCAGCACCACGCCCTCGACGTTTTGCGCCGATCAATTCGAAATCGACGCGAGCCGTCTTTTCCTGGACCGCGATGTCTCGCGAGAGTTGGGGTTGATAGCCCTCCGCCTCGATCCGCACGAAGTGAGGAATTGGCTGGTCACCGAGACGAACCTGGTAACGGCCGCCTTCCGTGTAATGACCTTCGTAGTACACCCCTTGAGGACCACCCGGGGAACGGAGGCCTGCGAGAACCCGAAAGCGTTTGATCGGCTGTTTGGTGACTCGATCGATGACTGTTCCGGTCACCGTCAAATCGCTCAGTTTGAAAAGATATTCCGCGTTGCGGGGCGTAATCCGTTCACTATCGGTTTGACCGCCGGATGGGAATGAGACGTACGCGGGAATCGGCTCCGGCGGCGCTTCGCGCCATTCCCATCGTCCGTCCCGACCGAGCTCTCGGTTGAGATTGTCGAACTCGAAATCGGCGAAGCGGTGTTGGCCGAGAAAGTGCAGACGCGCGCGGGGACACGGATTGCCACGCTCGTCGACAAACCGAATTCGCACGACGCCACCCGGCTCGAGCCGAAAATCGACCGGCGCCGCCTCAAGGCCAATCCAATGCTCTTGCACCTGCATCGCGCGGCCTTTGGCCGAAACGACGAACGCACAAATCCCCTGTTCGCAACCTTGCAAGTGATAGACACCGTCGGCGCCACTGACGGCCTCGCGCAGCGCGTGCTGCAGCCGGGTCCGAATCAAAGCTCCGGCAATCGGCGACCCGCGTTCGTCCGTCACCTTTCCCGTCACGGTAATACCAGGCTGCAAAACGATCGTTGCGGCCGGCGCTCGGCGGCCGTTCAAGCCGAAGTCGACCCGCGACAACGCCCGCCGCTCGGGGGCGAACAGGGGATGGTCGACCTCGACTTTGAATTCGCTCTGTGAAGCCGGGACCGAGTCGTAGTGCCATTTCCCCTTGGCATCGGTCCGGCAGTGTTGTCCGAATCGAGTTTCGATTGTCTCAAAGCGGTTGAAATCGGCCTTGATGAGACGAATCGGAGCCCCCTCGATCGGCTTCCCTTGGCCGTCGACAACGATGCCGCCCACCGACCATGCGGGCGCGAGCGTCGCCTGATCCGTCGCAGGGATTCCTTTAAGAGTCCGCTCGGCGTCTCGAAAGGCAAATGAATGTGCATAGCCCGGCGTTTCGATCGAGTACGCGAGGCGCTTCAAGTCCGGCGGCAGTTCGACCGCCGCGCGGCCTTTCGCATCCGTTGTAACCGCCACGAATGAGCCATAGCGATCCGGCCCTCCTTCAGTCGTGAACCACGCATCGATCGCCGGATTCAAATAGAACTCGATCGGAATCGAAGGCACGGGCTTGCCGTCCGGACCGACCACAGTCAACTCGAAATGCCGATCGCTCGTCGCGGGCAAGTCGGTTTTTGGCTCCGCCGCATTCGGCCGCGCACCCATGCCGAGAAAAATCAGGCACGAGAGAGCCGGCCCGGCGATGATTCGGTGATACGGAAACTGCTTCGTTTGCACTCAGGCACCAGTCAAGAAGAGCCACAAATCTGCCATTAGCAGACAACAGGCTGGCATAAAGATCAACTGCCTTTCGTGCGCGCATTTGAATTTCGCTGGTTCGCATGTCGCGTCCTGCTCCAGTCATAGAGTCAGAGCGTCCCGCGAGATCCCAGTTCCAGTAGTAGACCGTCTATCGCAAAATGGTGGTATTCGGTGCCACTGGCGAGGGCTCTGGCTCGCCAGTGTCTTCCTTCGGAGATCAAGCGGCATTGGCACTGGCGAGCCAAAGCCCTCGCCAGTGGCACCCCGTGGCATCCACAATTTTGATGTGGACGGACTAGTAGGGTGGGACAAGGCCCGCTTCGGCCGCCGGCCCACCTTCTTCATGCGGTGCCCGAAAAGAAGGTGGGCCGGCGCTCGCCGAGCCTCGCTTGTCCCACCCTACTTTTCCAGATTGGCCGCAACGAATTCCCGGACGCCCTCAAGCAGAGCTTGGGAACGAGGCGGAAGCGGCGTCGCGCATCTGTCAGTCCGTTTCCGGCGTGAAGCTGCCTAGGTCGAGCGGGACATTTTCGCGTCCGACGTTGGATGGCCAAATTGCCGCGAGTTTTGCGGGCACGTGACCGACGCCGCTTTTTTCCAGATGAAACTGCAGCCGATACATGCCCTGAGGCAGGGCCGGCGTGACGAAGCGGCCGTCGGGGCTGATCTTCGTCTTGAACCGCGGGTTGGGTATTCCGTCGGCATCGCAGAGTTCGACGACAACAGTGGCGGATTGCCACGGCGACGCGGCTTTGAATCCGCGCGGCGGCATCAGTCTTCCAATAATGGCGAGACCATTTTCGCCGAGATCGACCTGGCGTGTGCGGGCAGCTCGAAAATCGAAACTGAACACGAACGACGCCATTTTGTCGACCTTTCCCTGATCGGTCATCAACCAGGAGCGTCGCCCAATGTGCCCCTCGCCGGCGATGGCGCGATCGAAGAAGAATCTGCCCTCCGCGTGAGTCGTGGTGCGTTGCCTCAGGATAAAGGTCGGGACGTTGGTCTCGGTCTGCCAAGACCACAATTGCTGGATCAAGAGCGCCACATCTGCCATCGGCTTGCCGTTGACGCGATACGTGCCCTCGACGCGAGCCCAAGGATCCAAATGGATCAACCGCCGGTTTGAGAGAGCAGTCGGTTGAAACAGGGCGTAGCCCGAGTCGTGCGTGATGATCAGGGAATAGCCTTTTTCCTGAGGCGTGAGACGGAAATAGCCGGACTCGCTCGCGACACGCATGTCGGCTGACGTCGACTGTTCGTCGATTGTCCCCTCCGCGATGGTGATCGAGGCGCCGGCGATGCCGACGGCAACCTTGCGCCCGCCGCGGGGCGGTCGTCCGGAGTCAGAATATGGGCCTCGATGTCGGCGGCCTTCGTCAGCTCGAAGTCGGCGGAGACCACTTTCTCGTTGATTTTGAATTCGCGCGAAACAGCCGGCAGGTAGCCATCGGCCTCGACGCGAATGGAGCGGGTGAGGCCAAAATCGTATTGCGGCGCGAACCGGTATTGGCCGTTGGCGGCCGCGAGAGTATCGGCCCGATGCCAGCGGGGCACGGTTTTGTTCGATCCCCCGGGCACGATGCAAAACTTTTCGATCGGCCGTTTCGTTTGCGCATCGACCACGCGACCCAACACGACCAAACCCGGCGGCGGCTGGAAAACGTATTCGTCGCCGCGAGCGACGAGCGTTTCGTTCTGCAAGACCATGCGGCCGGGGGCCAGCAGATCGACCTGAATGAAATCCTCGGGTGCCTCGTGCCACTCCCAGACACCATTTTGGTCTCCCACCGCCTGCAGACGGTCGAAGGCAAAATCCGCAGCCCAGTCGCGCCAGCGACGGAAAGCGAGCCGTGCCCCCGGAATCGGCCAGCCGCGCTCATCGACCACGCGCAGGCGAATCTTCCCGCCCGGCTTTAAGCGAAAGTCGATCGGCCCCGTGCCAGATTCCGGGTCAATCTCCCGCATGTCGAGCGTCCGCCCGGTCGCGAACACCACGATCTTCAGCCTCCGCCGATCGTCCGCGGCAAGCCGATAGCCACCGTCCGCACCGGTGATGCATTCCTGGAAGCGATGCTCAACTCCAACCCGCACATGCGCCCGGCAATCGGCTTGCCATTTTCGTCGGTCACGTTGCCGGCGATCGTCACACTGGTCGCATCCTCAGCCGGCAAGCGGGCTGCCGGCAAGAGGAGAGCGACAATGAGTGCAGCACGCGAAAGCACAACCGCGCCGATTGCGATGATTGCATCGTGTTTCATTCGGAGAGTTATTTTTCCGGCAGCGTCAGGACTCCCAACTCGATCGGCAAGGCGACGGCGCCTTCGGCCCGCGGCACGGTTACTGTCTTTTCCAAGACGCGCGGCCTGGAACCGACGATCGCGACGACAGCCAGCGTATACTCGTCCGCTGGAACATCGTCGATGTGAAACTGCCCCTTGTTGTTAACAATTGCGAAGAAGTAGGGGTGCCCATCGATCCCGCGCAAGCGACTGGCGTGAAGCTGGATCTTGGCGAAACGCCATTCCACCTCCTTTTCGAGCCCCTGCGGCAATTGCAGTGAGCCGACGACCGATCGGCCCGTCGAGCGAACGTCGACGTGAACCGCCTTTCCCGCCGGAAACTCCGCCCCGACGACATA
The DNA here is from genome assembly GCA_963752185.1 of uncultured Planctomycetaceae bacterium. Taxonomy (GTDB): domain Bacteria; phylum Planctomycetota; class Planctomycetia; order Planctomycetales; family Planctomycetaceae; genus DASPSM01. The sequence continues at coordinate 2,355,399 of CAVVXK010000002.1, forward strand.
GGATGAGGCCATTCCCGAATCATTTGCACGGCGAAGGAATTCTTCATCGGCGCGGATCCAGCCCCTGCCTGCCGGCACGCGTTCGAATAGGAAATTCCCGTCCGGTCCCGTCGTCGCCTCGAATGTCATCAGAAACCGAGGTCCGTTCTCGGCGCGCCGAACACTATCGTGGCGCAAGATCATGAGACGGGCGCCGGCCACGGACGAAGTGCCACTCCGATAGCGGCCTTCGACGCGAGACCAGGGATCGAGGACGATATTTCTGTGTTTCGCTTGGGCCGCCGGTTTGTAGACGGCATACCCCGCCGCGTGCGTGACGACGAGCCAGGCATCCGCCTGATTCGCCGGTGCGTAAAATCGCCCCTTGCGATCCGTTCGCCAACGAAACGGGTACCTCGAAAACCTGTGGACCTCGCCGTTGCTCAGCAGAACCTGCGAGCCAGCCGCGGCCGCAACAATTCGAGCATTCGCGGCCGGTTTTGCGTCGGCTGTCAGTACGATCGTCTCGATGTCGTCGGTATTCGCGCGAACGGCATCGGGCGGTGTCCGCATGTCGCTCGCGTCTTCTTCCGAATGATCGAAAGGTACGGCGCCGCTTGGTTTCCGCTCAAAGCGTCTGCCAGCCTGAGGTGGATCGTTTGCCGGAGCCGTCGCGATCACAGCGAAGGTCAGGACGACAAACCCGCCGAATTCAAATCCTGTTCGCAGCCACCGTTTCGGTGCGAAACAAATTGGCCCTTGGCTCGCCTTCGATTGCTCGGGCAGCAACATTTCTTGCATTCACTCATCCTTCCGCAGTTTGATCTCGCCTAGGTCGATCGGTTTCGCGGCGTCGTTCAGCGGTTGCCTCAAGATCTGGCAGGTTCGACTGGGCGAGTGCTTCGTCTTTTTCATCGATTCGCGCCGGGGAGGATGAGCCGCGATACGCCGTCAGTCAGCCGCAGTTCATGAAAATTGAGGATCAGGCCGAGAGGTACGTCGAGGAGTTTCATATAGCTCATCAGTTGAGCCTTGTGGATGGGTGCAACCGCTTCGACGGCCTTTACCTCGACCAACAGGCAGCATTCGACCAGCACGTCGAAGCGGAGCGGTTCCTCTCGACTAAACTCCTTGTAGCGGATCACGACAATCCGCTGGTTCGTGCACGTCACGCCCCGCAGTTCCAATTCCTTGATCAGGCACCATTCATAAATCGATTCGATCAACCCCGGCCCTTTGTCCTTGTGAACCTCGATCGCGGCCGCGATCACGGTCTCCGTCAGTCCGCTGGCTCGTTCGTAGAGTGGATGCATGCGACTCATCCAAAAAAAGAGGCACTCAGACAGACCAAGAATTTTAACATGAGGCAACAGAGATAACGGAGAAAGGCAAAGGCGTCGGGTACAACCTCAACTTTTAGCTTTTCTCTGTTACCTCTGTTACCTCCTGTTCAACGGCTTTCTGCCTTTCGAATTCGCCCAGTCCGCGGGCCGAGTCCAAATAGCTGGTCATTCATTTGGCCTCGAGAGTCAGCACTCTCAGATCGAGCGGCTCGGGCGAGGGTTCGTCGTCCGACTTCGAGACCGAAAAGTGATGCAGGAGGTAAAGTCTCCACTGATTTTCCCGGCTGTAGTTGATGTAGTCGATGGCGAGGGCCCAGCGACCGGGCGGTACGTTGTCGATGCGGAAACTGCCGTCCTTTTCGGGTGAGCCCTTAAAGTCCCTCGTTTGCCGGTCGCCGCTCGCGGTCTCCCGCCACAATTCGACCGAGGCGAGGCGCCACTGCGGCCGCATTTTGAGATCCGGCGGCGCTCGCAGCCTTCCGACGACGGTTCGGCAGTGCCTGCCGAATTCCAAGTGAACGGTCTCTCCCACGGGAAAATTTGTCTCGATGGACTGCATCGACATGAAGTTCGCTGCCGGCAATCCCGGCCTTTGCGGCAGGCTGCAGCTCACACTCCCGCTTCCGGACAACAAGCGCTCGAAGGCAAAGCGGCCGTTGGCGTCCGTCTTGGCCGCCTCCGTAACAGACACTGCCGACAGTTCGATTGCCGAAGGAAAGCCGCGCCCAAGGCGATCGATCGAGATGGTCGCGTCGGGAACGGGTTTGCCCCCGGCCTGCACGGTTCCCTCGATGCGCGTCCAAGGATCCAACGTGATCCACCGCTGCTTCGAACGGGGGATGGGCTGAAAGATCGCATAGCCCGGTCGGATGGGTGATCACGAGACCAAACCGTACGTCGGGCGGCTCGCGCGGCCGGAACTGAAACCGGCCGGATCGATCCGTCTCACATCGGTGCAAAACCCCCATCGTTGGTTCATACTCGCCGTTTCTGAGACTGACGGACGAACCGTCCGGAACGACCGCGACTTTCGCCGCGACGGCCGGCTTACCGTCAGGCGTGCAAACCGTGGCTTCAAACGTCGGCAGCGTTGCGGGCGCTGGCTGCGTCGCCGATCCCGGATCCGCCGCTCTTGCGACTTCACCCAAGCCCGGAGCAGTTTTCAGCGCGGCACTCGCCGAGAGAAGCATCGCGATGATCGAGAATCGATATGGTGAAAGGCGAGTCATGTTCGATGAAACATCTTACGACTTCTCAAGCCTGAGCACTCCCAAGTCGAGCGGACCCGCGCCGCGGTTGTCATCCGGCGTTGGAACGAGGACGGTGTGCCCCCATCGGTGTCCACTGCGCAGGTCCGGAAACTGGGCGTCGAGCAGGTAGAGGCCGCCCGGCACGTCGCCGAACTGAAAGGAACCATCTTGTGCCACGCGAGTGGTCCAGCGGGTCGGCGGCCTGTCGCCGTTGGTGTCGAGTTCGAGCGACACACTCGCGGATTCCCAGGCAACCGCCGGTGTGGACCGCGCGCGACCGGCTTCCGCCGCGGCCAGAAGCCTGCCGACGATGCGCCGGCCTTTTTCGCGGATGCCGATCTGGATCGTTTCGCCTGCGCGAAACGTCGTCTCCTCGGCGAACGTCGAGCTGACTTCCGTCTTCAAGCCATCTTCCGGCCATCGCATGTGTCGACCAACTGAGCCCTTGCCGGGCAGCACGCGGTCGAAGACGAAACGACCGTTCCCGTCGGTCGTGGCGTGGTACGCCAGAGAAAATGCCAGATCACCGCCGACGGGGGCGGGAATGCCCGAATGGTTAACCGTAATGGGAATGTGTGCAACAGCCCTGTCACCCACGCGATAAGTCCCCTCGACGCGCGCCCAGGGGTTGAGCGTAATGATGCGGCGGTTCGCCTTGTGATTCAGCGGCTGGAAAATCACGAATCCCGAATCGTGAGTGATCACGAGATAATCGCCGGGACGCTGCGGGGGAAAGTGAAAATGCCCCGCAGAATCCGTTTCCTGCAGCCAACGGGTGAGCGGTCGCGCGACGATTTCACCGTTCGTGATCTCGATTATCGAATCATGCGGGACGCACAGTGCGACTTTTGCGCCCGCCGCGGGGCGTCCGTTCGGCGTGTCGACGATCGCCTCGACGTCGTCGGATTTTGCCAAGTGGAAATCGATCGCCACGTTCCCTTCACCGCGTTGGATTTCGCGCGACACGGCCGGCTGATAGCCGTCCGCCTCGATGCGCAAAAACTGGGAAACTCTATTTTCCGGGCCGATCGGGGAACGCAGGATTCGGTATCGCCCGTCGAAGCCGGCCATGCCGGGATACCAACTCCAGTGGAACTGGCGGCCGCGAAAGCCCATTCCGGAAACGACATGGAACTGTTCAATCGGCCGCTTCGTCTCTTTGTCGATCACGGTGCCGGAAACGGCGGGGGCAGGGAGCAGCCGAAAAACATATTCCTCCTTTCTTGCGACCAGGGAGAGTCCGTTCAGCCGGGTGCGGCCGGGGTAATAGAGGTCGGCCTTAATCTTGTCAAAGGGAGCTTCACGCAATTCCCAGATTCCCCGGCTGTCGGTCTGTCTGTCGAAGAGGTCGAGCCAATAGAGATCGTAATGCCGCCATTCCGGAAGCGCGAGCTGAGCGTTGGGAATCGGTTGGCCGTGTTCATCGATCACGCGAATGCGGAGGGTTCCGCCCGGTTTCATCTGAAAGTCGACCGGCGTCATGACGGCCTTTATTTCAAGCTGCTTCACATCGATGGCACGGCCGGGAGCCGAGACCACGAATGTTGCCAGCCGAGCCTCACAGCCCCGCAGCCAATATTCGCCGTCCGCGTCGGTCACGGCCCTCTTGCGAACGAACAAGGGCGCGAGCGTTGTCACCGCGGCACCGGCCAGCGGCCGCCCTGCCTCATCGGTGACCCTGCCCGTCACCGTCAATCCGCGTCTCAAGACAATTCGCGCGCTCGGCATACCTTTCCGTTCGGGGCCGGAGTCGCAGCGCGTCAACAAGCGCTCAACCGGCCTGAAGTCGGGATGGTCGATGACAACGACGACGTCGGGGCGCGAGGCCGGCACGCAATCAAACCTCCATCGTCCTGCCTGGTCTGTGGCGACGCCGCGAACAAGGCCTCCAGGCCAATCTCCCAGCCGAAGCTTGTACGTGATCTGCGGCGAAATTCGCGCGCCGGCGACCGGTTCGCCCGCTTCGTCCACAACGAGTCCTTCCACGGACCATGCCGCGTTCAGCACGGCCGTGAATGATGCGGGAATGAAATCGGGACGATCCGTCGAACCCCAATGCGCGCGGTAGGAAGAATAGCCGGCCAGTTCAATTAACGCGTCCAGCTGATTGACGTCCTTCGGCAACTCCAAAACGACTCGGCCCTTGTCGCTCGCTTGGACGAAGATGCCGCTTGCCTCCGCGCGGAGGAACCGGCCCTCACGGATCTGGTTGGCAGTGAGCGGCGGCTCGACGCGGAACTCGACGGGAACGCCCGGAAGGCCTTTGCCGTCGGGCCCAAGAATCGTCAAAAGAAACGGCCGTGAGGCAGGGAGCGCCGCTTGTGTCCCTTTTTCGGCGTCGGCGCACCACGCGAGAGGTTCCGCTCGCGAGAGGGCGCCGGCTGCGAGGAGCATCAGGAAGACGGGGAATCGCAGAGGGCGATCAAGAATCATCGTGGATCAGGACGTGGAAGTTACGGAACCGACGAGTCCCCTCGGGAAGATTCTACACGAAAGTGCGCAGTTTTTCGCGGACCTACGATTGGAAATACGACCGAGGTACGACACTGATTCGACGAAACTCGAAGCGAAGTCCCGGCGCGCGGGATGTGTTCCCAAACAGAGCTTGGGAACAAGGGGAAGAATCATCGCGGGTTGAACGGTACGAGAAAGTGAGCCACGGGCGAGCCTCTCGCGGAATTTCTACTCGAAATGCGCAGGTTTTCCCCGCCTGCCGCCGCCGATGCACCGACGTGTCTTTAAAACTCGAGCTGATTCGCACGCCCACGCAAAGCCGTGGAGCGTGGCACCCCAGCTTGGCCCACTCTGAAAGTCTGACAACGCGGTCGTTCATTTGGCCTCGAGAGTCAGCACTCTCAGATCGAGCGGCACGGGGGAGGATTCGACGACCGGCTTCGAGACCGAAAACGGATGCTTGAGGTCGAGTCTCCACGGATTTTCCCGGGTGTAGTTGATGTAGTCGATGCTGAGACTCCATTCACCGGGCGGTACGTTGTCAATGCGGAAACTGCCGTCCTTTTCGGGCGAGCCCTTGAATTCCCGCGTTTGCCCGTCGCCGCTGCCGCCTTGCAATTCGATTGTGGCGAGCCGCCACTCTGGCCGCATTTTGAGAGGCGGCGGCGCTCGCAACGTTCCGACCACGGTTCGGCAGTGCCTGCCGAAATCCAACCGAACGGTCCTTCCCATGGAAAGATTTGTCTCAATCGACTGCGTCGACCTGATCGCTTCCTGCGATCCCGGTGCTTGCGGCAAGCGGCAACTGACACGCCCCCTTCCGGACAAGACACGCGGAAACACAAAGCGTCCCTTGGCGTCCGTCGTGGCCGTCTCCGATACGAAAAGGTACGAGCGTTCGATTTCCTGGCCAAAGCCGCCCTCGCTGCGGTCGATCGAGACGGTCGTGTCGGGGACCGGCTTGCCGCCGACCTGGACGGTTCCCTCGAGGCGTGCCCAAGGATCCAACGTGATCGACCGATGCTTCGAATGGCGCACGGGCTGAAAGATCGCGTACCCGGTCGGGTGGAGGATCACCAGACCAAACCGTTCCTCGCGCACGCGGATCTGAAACCGGCCAGAATCATCCGTGCGTGAACCCGCCATCGATTCGTCCGCCTCGCCGTTTTTGAGACTGACGAACAATCCCGCTTCCGAAACGATGGCGACTTTCGCCAAACCGGCCGGTTCGCCGTCCGGCGTGCGAACCGTGGCTTCAAAGAGCGGCAGCTTTGTCAGCTCAAAATCGACCGACACCGTGCCCGCCTTGCCGGCCACAACTTTGGAAACCGCAATTTGATAGTCGCCAGCGAAGGCTTTCAGCACGTCCGGGAGAGCGCCCGGCTTGCACTTGAGCTCGTAGCGGCCCCGAATCACCGGCACGCTCGCGGACACGTCCCATTCGGCCGTCAACCGGTTGGAACGAATGCAGGGAACAACGTAGCCGAGGCCGATCGGCTGTTTCGTTTCGTGATCAATCACTGTGCCTGTGATCGTGAGGATTGGCCCATCGCCGGCCGCCAATCGCTGCGGCAGGGCGACAATGATCCCGACGAAAAGCAGAGAAAGCCGCATCAAGCGCCCTTCGTAGTCGACCACCGCCGGATTCCCAATTCGTCTGAAGTTCGCGCTCTCCCAAATCGAGCGGCCGAATGTCCTGGTTGAGAACGGGTGCGCACGGTCATTCTACACCAGACTGCGGAATTTTTCGCGGACCGCGTATTGGAGACGCAACGGATACGACGGCGGACTTCCGCGCCGAATCGACGAACTCGAAGCGAAGCTTGGGAACCAGCGTCAGAATTCTGCAGGGCGTGGGGGAACTTCCGTGCGGCGGTCGGACTTTACGCCGGGAAATTTCGCGGCTTTCTCCGCAATGGGCCGGAGGAAACTTTCTCCGTCCTGGGCGCGGAGAAAACGTTTTTCGTGCCGCGTGTCGACCGCGGGAAATGGGTTCGAGCGGGCTTGCTCACTAGCTTGATTATGACAGATTTCGTGTTTCAATTCCAGAGGAGTTTTGGGGGAATTTTGGCGAGGGGAGTTTTTTGGGGTGGACGCCAAAAAAGGCGAGGGACCTCGGGACGTCGTAAGTTGTTACGTGGCCAGCGTTCGCGAGAAGGTGGGATCGTCCCCTGGAGAGTTTTTTGGGGTGGAGCCCAAAAAAGTCCCCTTTTTCAGCGCCCAAAAAAGCCAAAAAAGTGTACAGAAACTGGTCAGGGACGGCAGAGAGCCGGCAGACCAACCCCCTCACCCCCGGCCCAATGGCACTAACTTTGTCTTGATCAAAAAGGGTCCTTTCTGACAGAAGTTGTTTGTTCAACGACAACTCAGTCAGAAGGACCCAAAGATGTTCAAGGATGAACAGAGGCGTACCGTATGGGACACGATTCGTCAACACGACCTTCGGGCTTTCTCGGCGCTTCTCACGGCCGATTTGGTCGGAGAAGCCGTGCGGCGAGCGGGAGTGAGATTGGGGGCGGGCCCTCTCAATGCGGTCAATTTGACGTGGCTGGCTCTTTCCTCGGCTCTGCATTGGACCGAGAACTTCACCAATATCTTGTCGCTGACCTTCAAGCTGCTGGAGGACTACGAAGCCTTCGGGTCTCAGGCGCGGAAGTCCCCCGCGCCACGTCGCCGGCCGCGGGGGCAACAGCGTCGTTCCCGGCACGATCCGCGACGCGACGACCTCACGGTCGTCAGCGAAGAGGCGTTTACCAAGGCTCGCCGCTTGCTCCCCGTGAAGTTCTGGACCGAGTTGATGCTGTTGTTGGTCGCGCGGATCGAGCACAAGCACTTGCCACGACTGTCCTGGAAGGGATTTCGGTTGCTGGCCCTCGATGGAACGGTGATTGGCCTGCCGCACTGGAAGCGGCTCCGCCAGCATTACGGTGCGGCGACCAACGGTCGTCGCGCTTGCCGAACTCAGGTCCGTCTGGTGATGTTCCAATTTCCTTTGGCCCGCTTGCCGTATTGTTATGCCCTGTCGCCCCTCTCGACGAATGAGATCCCCTTGGCGATGTCGCTCTTGAACCACGTGCGGCAAAACGACCTGATCCTGATGGACCGCGGCTTTTTCAGCTACGGGATGTTCTGGGCCATCCAGAAGCGGAACGCCTTTTTCGCCATCCGATTGAAGGCGGGCGTGCGGCTGGAGACGATTCGCTCGCTGGGGCGCGACGATCAACTGGTGCGGTGGAAGCCCTGTGACCGTCGGAAAAAATGGCGGGACTTGCCGGAGTCGATCGAACTGCGGGTGATCTCTTACCAGATGCGGGGATTTCGCCCAAGTGCCGTCGTCACGAACGCGACCAATCCCCAGCGCACCTCGCGCGAGGATTGGGTGCGGCTGACAACGGATCGCGAAGTCGGCGATCGGTTGCAACCGGGTCTCTACCACCGTCGTTGGGAGATCGAAACGACGTTCCGGGAGTTGAAGGTCTCGCAGGGCCTGAAACGAGGATTGCGCAGCCGCACCCCCGAGGGAATCGAGTACGAAATTGCCGGGCATGTGTTGCTCTATTCCCTGGTGCGCTGGCTGATCCTGGAAACAGCGGCCCAGCATGAACTCGATCCCTTGCGGATCAGCTTTGTCGAGGCCTTGCGGGAATTGCACGCCCTGCGACCGGCACTGCTGATGGCGAGCCCGGACTGGGCGCGTGCCTTGTTGACTCGGCTGATGAAACGAATTGCCAGCCATCTTGTACCGCTACGTCCCGGCAGGTCCTATCCAAGGCCAAACGATGCAAAAACGAAAAACAAAGGCAAAGGCCGCAAACAAGTTGCTGCAAAAATCCCGGCCTAAGGTTAGATCCATTGCCCCCGGCCCCTCTCCCACGAGGGGCGAGGGGAGATATACACAAATGACTGCTAGGAGGCGCCGATGAGGATGCCTGCGAGGAACACGAGCACGCCGCCGACCACCACTTGGAAGATGGCCCCTAGCAGGGGGGTGTCCATGTAGTGATTGCGGATCCACGAAATGATGCCGAGTTCGAAGGCGACCACGACGACCGCGACGGCGGTCGCCATCCAGAAGTCGGGGATCAAGTAGGGGATGGCGTGTCCCAGTCCGCCGAGGGCCGTCATCAGGCCGCAGACAATTCCGCGGATGAACGGGCGGCCGCGGCCTGTGAGACTGCCGTCATCCGAGAGGGCTTCGGCAAATCCCATGCTGATACCCGCGCCGACGGCGGCGGCGAGCCCGACACGGAAAGTGTCCCACGTTTTGTGTGTGGCAAAGGCGGCGGCGAAGAGGGGGGCGAGGGTGGAGACGGAACCGTCCATCAGGCCGGCGAGTCCCGGTTGGACGACTTGGAGCAAAAAAAGTCGGTGGCGGGTCGCCTCTTCTTCCTGGAGGGCACCCGAAGCTTGCTGCTGCGATTCCAAGTGCTCGGCGAGGGCGGCGTGTTTGCGCTCCTCTTCGGCCAGGTCGCCGAGGAGTTGGCGGATGCCGGCGTCGTTCGTGTGTTCGATGGCCCGTTCGTAGAACTGCTTGGTTTCCAGCTCCATCAGTTCGACTTGTTTGCGGACCGTGTCGACCCGCAAACCGCTCGCCAGCCAGACCGGTCGACGGTGGACGAAGCCTTTGACGTCCTGCCGGCGAATCAGGGGAATATGGTCGCCGAATTTCGCCCGGTGCAATTCGATCAGGCGGTGACGGTGGCCGTCCTCTTCGGCCCGCATTTCTTCGAGCATCTGGGCCGTGGCCGGGTAATCGGCCTTCAGGCGCTGGGCGAAATCGTCATAAATGCGGGCGTCCTCTTCCTCGAGGGAAATGGCCAGGGCGAGGATTTCTTGCTCGGTGAGGCTCTTGAAGGTCCGCATGGGAACGCCTTCGGCGTTGGGGTCAGAGGCTAGAGGCTAGGGGCTAGAGATGAGAAAATACCCGTTTTCGATGGCCCAAGTCACGGCAGGGGGGCGACGCGGAAGCGGCGAAAATTGAGGTCAGTCGTGTGATCGTGCCCCTGCAGACTGAGGTGCCCAGCGGCGAGGCGGCGGCCGCGGCGGGGGTTGGGGTCGTCGGGCCGCGTGTCGGTCCAGTCGGTCACCTGCACGCCGTCGATCCAGACCGAAAAATGTCCGCCGTTGGCGATCAGGGTGCCGGTGAACCATTCGCGGTCGTTCGGAATAACCCAGCGGGCCTTCGTGCGGCGGTAAATGGCTCCCGTACCGGCGTCGGCGGGGTCGGCACGGTCGCCGTTTTTGAAGCCGTTCTGGATTTGCAGCTCGTATCCGTTTGACGGCTGCTTCAAAGTCCCGGTCATGGCACGAAAAAAGATGCCGCTGTTGAGATGCGGGCCGTTGGTCCGGGCATCGAACTGCAGTACAAAGTCGCCGAAGGTTTCGTTGGTCTCGAGAAACCCGGGGCCGCCGGTGGCGCGGATCGTTTCGTCGACGACGTCGAAATGCGTTTTGGAGCCGGGGACGATGTGCCAACCTTCGAGATCGCGACCATCGAAGAGATTTCTGACTCCAAGCGGCGCAGGGCGATTTTGCGGAAAGCGACCGCCCCGCCATTCATTTGCAGTCCGATGTGACCGATACGCAGGGCCGAGGGGGATGAATCGGTGAAATCGATCACGGAAGTGCCGTTCAGGCGGGCGCGGATGCGAGGCCCTTCGACGTGGACCTCCATCAACATCCATTCCCCTTCGCCGCGGAAGGTGCCGTTGGCCTTTTGATGGCCGACGATGCTGCCGGTGGGAAAGGCGGGATGCGAGTCGCACAGATTGAGTTCGTAGCAGTCTCGCCGGGGATCCTTTGGCGAGAAGGGAGTGCGAAGAAAAATGCCGCTGTTTCCCCCCTTCTGCAGAAAATACTCGCAGCGGAAGTCGAACTCGGCGATTTCAAAGGTTGTCAGCAAGAGGCCCGCTTTGCCCCGATCGGCGCGAATGGCCCCCTCGCCAACGGACCAATTGACGTCGCTGTTGGCCTGCCAGCCGTAAAGCGTTTTGCCGTCGAACAGACTGATCCAGCCATCGGCCAATTCGGCAGGAGTGACGGCGGGGGCGGGGATTGGCGGATCGCCAGCCGCATGGGCGAAAAGGCCCGGAACGACCAAAAAAACTACGGCAGTCAGGGCCGCCCACATTGACCGTCGGAACATCGCAGAGCCTCGCAGACCAAATGGACAAAGGGAGCAGGAGTATCAGACCGAGGTGTCGCTTGGAATTTCAAGTCAATTTGGAGAGCCGGCTTTGGTCACTGTCGCGGCGACTTTGGCGGGAAGTCAAGGTTTGTCGGTTATTCCGCGCGTTCCGAAGAAATCGGGGCCGTGCGGTTTGAGACAAATGTTCTCGATGTACCGATCGCCCGACCGATCAGGAGAAAGGGTCTTTAGGGAAATTAACGCTCCGGGGATCGCTCCCGGTCAGAACTCAAATGTCGATTGAAGCGATTTGAGGATCAGGCATGCGGTTGGATGGGCTGCGGCACGAAAAAGTCTCCGGAACCGGGAGCGGACGTCGCCCCGCCGACTTTGCGGCTCAGGTGTTGGCGTTGAGCGTTGCCGCGTTTCTTGCGTTTGCAGACTTCGCAAGCGGTCAAACACCGCAAATGGCCAATCCTACTGTCTTCACAAATCACGACGATGGCGGATTTATCAGCTCGTTTTCCCCGTCATTTCCGGGGCCCCAAGTCGACGTAGCGGCGAATCCGACGGTTACCACGGGCTTGTCGACGTCCGCCGCCGACACGAGCGGAACTGGAATCGCTCTCCCGCCGTGTGGCAACAACTCTTGTGCGACCGGCGACTTTCAGCGTGCGCTGTGCGAAGAATGTCCCAAGTGGGGCATCCAGACGTTTGTGGGCTACGACACGTTTCGGGGCATTTCGGATGATAGCTGGCAAAATAACGGGATCCATGTCGGCGCGAATTTGGGCAGCTGGCTGGGGCCAATCAGTGAGGCGACCGGAATCGGTCTACAAATCGGAGCGAGCGTCGGCGTTTACGATTGGTCGGGTGCCGAGTATCGACCGCGGGACAGCGCCGTGGAGACCCAGGGCTTTATTACCTATGGCCTGTTCCGTAAGCCCAATGAGAACTCAAAATGGAGCGCGGCCGTCGTTCAAGATTGGATGTTGAACAACAACTTCGGCGAATACAGCCAAAATCCGACACTCAGCCAGATTCGCGCGCAATTGGGATACGCGTTCAGCCCGTCCAATGAAATCGGCCTCTGGGGGGCGGTTCGCGTGATGAGCGATACGGCCTTCGTCAGTGGCGTGGGATCGACGACTTGGCGATCGATCGACCAGCTCAATCTGTATTGGCACCACAAGTGGCAGCTTGCCGGTGCGGACACCTCGATTTGGATTGGCCTTCCTGAACAGGACCGACTCGGAGGAAGCGGCAGCCTCGGCGAATATATCGCCGGCGCTTCCGCTAATGTTCCCTTGAGCACCCGCTTGTCGCTTTACACCTTGGTGACGTATATGCATCCGTCGGCCGGTCCCGGGGGAGAGGGCGCCACCGAGGATGAATGGAGCTTCGTGATTGGCGTCGCGTTTTATCCGGGGAGCAATGCCGTGTCGAAAACCGTCGCGGGCCAGTGCTGGATGCCGCAGTTGCCCGTCGCGCAGAACGGCTACTTTATGGTGGACACGAATCACCACTGATCGAGCATGCTCGCTCGCGTCCAGGCCCGAAAAAAGTCGGGGAGCGACGGCCTTTCAGACGAAGCGGTCAGTTCACAGTTCGGCCACCAGCCGGTCGACTTCGGTCAATTGTGCCTCAATCCGCGATCCGAGTGCCTCGCGCTCGTGCCATCGTTTGAAAGCCTCGACGCAGTCGCGGTCGAGGCCCGTCCCTGATTCGCGGGTCACGATCTCTTCAATTCGCTCCCACGGCAAGGCATCACGATAGGGGCGCTTGGCGGAGAGCGCTTCACAGATATCGGCAACCGCGAGCACACGAGCGACCCAGGGAAGCTCTGTGCCGTCCAGCCGGCGATGGTAGCCGCGGCCGTCCAATCGCTCGTGATGGGCGGCAGAAACGTCGGCCAGAGTGTCGAAGGCCTGCACTTGCTGGAGGATCCGCTGCGTATAGTCCGGGTGCTTGCGAATTTCGAGAAACTCTTCCTCGGTGGGTTTGCCGGGCTTGTCGAGGATCAGGCTGGAAACGCCGAGCTTGCCGATATCGTGCAGCAGAGCCGCGCGGCGGAGATCGCGCACGAGTTCGGCGCCGACGCCGAATTGCCCTGCGATGCCGACCGAGATCTCGGCGACGCGAGTCGAATGCTGATAGGTCCAGGGCGATTTGGCGTCGACGACGAGGGCGAACGCCTCGGCCACGCGATCCAAGCAGGGCTCGTCGGCCAACAGCACCTTGTCTTGCGGTTCCCACGGAGCGACCGCGCTGGGCAAATCATCGCTGCGCAGCCGAGCCCAAAAGGCCGCGTCTCGTTGAAAGGCGCCGAGCGCATGGACGAGTTGAGGGTCAAACCACCGGCCGCTACGGCCGCGGGCAACTTCCACGGCCGAGGTCACGTCGTAGGCGCTAAAAAAGACTTCGACAGTCTGCGCGAGACAACAAATCCGCCCCAAGAGCGAAATGTGCTCACCTACGAGTCCGCGGGGGCACCCCTCGCCGTCCCAATGTTCGTCGAGATGCAGGATGGCGGTGGCCGTTGCCTCGGGAAGCTGCAATGCGGTCGCGATTTCCGCGCCGCGTTCGCAACGGACCTGGGCGATCTTGCGGGCTCCCTCAGCACCGCTCCGGACAATTGCCGCTATTTTGAGCAGCTTGTCCACCATCGAGCCGCCCGGTGCGCATTGTCGCCAGCAATGTTTGAGCGCGACGTCGGGCCGGCTCAGGTCGGTCATCCGAGACGACCGTTTGAGCGCTCGATCGTCAGCGCCGAAGAGATAGGCCATCTTGGCCGCATTGCTCGAGCAGCCCAAATCCTTCAACAGAAGCGCATAAAACAGGGCCGAACGATCCGCAACCGAAAGACACAGTTCCTCGGCCAGCCGCATGCCGATCAGTGCGGAACGCATGCAATGGCCTTCCGGCTGGCCCTGAGTGATGTCGAGCGCAACCGACAACGCGGCGATGATTTCCGAAAAGCGGATTTCCGAAGCCGCCAAGAGGCGGCCGGCAGGCGGCTCGTTACAACGCGAATAGACGAGTCGCCGATCATCACAAATCGCACTGGGCATGAGGCATTCCCGATACCGGAAAGGGCAGGCCGCACCAATCCAGTTGAAAGCATAGGTCATGCGCAACGGCCGTCGCGCATTGATCGTAAATGGCAAGCCTGCCAATGGATTGAGGCCGAGGAGGGCATTTCCACCCTCCTCAGCCTCGTTAAATCCGGCACATTGGGCCCTAACCGATCACGGGAAGGGCGATCCGAAGCTTCCCAGCGGCACGGTCCGCCAACCGAATCCGAATTGGCTTTCGCCGGGGGTTTGGTTGGGAGCGATAAAGCCCGCTTCGTTGCTGAAATCGGTGACCACCGTGGTGAAGTGGTTCAGCGTATTTACGCTTGGCCCGGAGTCGGTGACGAAGGTTGAGGCACCCGTGCCGGCCAATTCTGCGGCATTGATCGTAAACGAGCTGCCGACCGTCGGCGCTGTCGGGAGTGCCTGGCCCACCGTGAATCCGCTCGTCGTGCTGGATGCGGAGATCACACGCGTGAAGCCGGCATCCGAACCACTGCTAAATGTAACGGTAGAGTTCACATAATCGTTGTTGTTGACGATCATTCCGTTCGCAGGCGCGAAACTGGTTGTCGACGGCGCGGGCGTCGCGGCCACAAGGGCCGGCGTAGGCTCAGCTTGGGTGTACCAGAGGCCGCCGATAGAGAACGCATTGTTTGGCGACGTGCCGTAGATTGGAATTCCGCCCACGTTCGTCACACCGGGCTCACGTTGGGCGTTCCGCCGGCGAGTCTCATCGGCCGCGACGAACACAAACGTTGTGGGAGCATTGTTATTCGTGACGCCATCCCAGACGCCGGGAATGGTCTTGCTAGGATCGGGAGTTGTGCCTGTTCCGCCGTAAAACGCACCCGTGCGAACCACGTCGATGTTATCGCCGACGTTGCCGACGAGATGTAAGGCCAATCGGGCCAGCGGATCCGGCTGGAAGGCCGTATTCGTCGTTGTTGTCGTAGCGTTAAACACAGTCGTGACCGTGGGCTGCGCGGTGGTGGTGATCGACTGCGTGACGAAGTCGATGTTGGCATTACCCGAAAAGTGGTTGTTGGTGATGGACGCGCCGATATAGCCAAACTGGCTCGTACCGACGTTGATCAGTATTCCGTCCCCGTCGTCTGGCGCGATGGCCTTGGTTCCGTTGCCGGCAATTTGAGTCTGGTTGACTGTGATACCCAAGACGGGACTGACCGTCACACCCGTGAAGTAATTCAACGGCGTCTTTTGCGTCAGCGTCAAGTCGGTTGCGTTTTCAATCAAGATACCCTGCAGGCCGTTTGCATCGACGATGTTGGAGTCGAGGGTCGGATTGGCGATGTTGCCCGGCGTCGTCGGGTTGACGGTCCCTTCGATGTCGATGCTCATCAGGCCGTTCCACTGGTTGAGGATGTCGATACCGCGACCAGCGTTGTACGAAATATTGTTGTCGGTCAAGGTAGCCGTGATGCCGCCGTTGCCGTTCAAACCGCTGGGGTTCGAGACGCCGGCGTCGGAACCGATCTGCGTGGTGAGCTGCCACCCGTCGGCCCCGTTGTTCATGATGGTGTTGCCGCTGGAAGTCGACGTGATGACCGAGAATTCGTCGGCTTGCATGCGCACACCGTCGAGCGTGTTGAAGATAATCTGGTTGTCGGTCAAATTGACATTGGCGACGGCAAAGCCCGTGGGCTCGACGTTGACGCCGTTGCCGCCGTTCTCCTTGATCAGGTTATTCTCGACATTGACGGTTCCGTTGCCGCCACCCAGAAACGGCGTGATGATGTTCACCACGGTGACGGAGTTGTAGAAGATACCGTCCGCCAGGTTGCCTTCGATCTGGTTATTGGCAATCGTCAGGTTGAAGCTGGTCCCGTTCTCGTCCTGGTCGCTCAGGCGAATACCGTCACGAGCGTTGTTGTCGATCGTGTTGTAAGACCAGGTTCCCTCCACCTGCGAGAAGTACAGAGTCGAGGAGTTCACGCCGTCCTGACCGTTGTTGTTGATGATATTGCCGGTGGTTGCCGTGCCGCCCAGCAGCACGCGCAGATCGGCATCGCCCGTCGAGGCCAGCGTTGCACCGTTAAGACCGTTGTTGCTGAAATTGTTCGAGATCACGGTGAAACCGATCGTCAGCGGTGCGCCGCCGTTGCTGATGTCGATGGCACCGCCATTGGCGAGAATGTTGAGGCCGCTGCCGACGTTGAAGCGGCTCGTGTTGCCCTGGATCAGCACGTTGTTGACGACCGAGTCGCCGTTGCGCTGGAAGTTGATGCCGTCGCCGCCGTTGAATTCAACCAGGTTGTTGATGATCTTGACGAGAGACAGGCCGGGATAAAGCACGGAATCGGAGAGCCGGCTGTTGCTGAAGGATTCGATCTCGATACCGTTGCTGAGGTTCGCACCGGCGCTGCCGTTGCTGCCAATACCGACGAAGTTGTTTTCGATATCGGCGTCCCACAAGAACGAGCTTCCTTCCGCCCGCAGGTGGATGCCTTCGCCGGCGGCCAACGCGCTGGGCCCGTTTGTCGCGCTGAGCACCGTGTTGTTGATGATTTGCAGACCAACCTCGCTGCTGTTCTGCAAGCGGGCGAAAATGTTGGCGTCGCCGTTGCCGCTCAACGTATTCTTATTGATCACAAAGGGGACCGCGCCCGCCATCGTGGGCGAAGCACCGATCTTTCCGATCGTGCCGTTCAGCGCGTCCACGTTGATGCCGAAGCTCACGTTGTCATTGATCGTATTGTTAACGATCGACCCGTTGATCACGCCTCCGTCGTTGACGAAGACGTGAATACCGGCACCGCCGATGCCGGTGGCCCCGTTGCTCGAGATGATGTTCGGAAGACCGGCCAGCACACCGATCGCCGCGTTCACCACCGTGGTCGGTCCCTGGGCCGAAATCAGCAAGCCATCGGGATCGCTGCCAATCGGTCCGACCGGGGCAGTTCCGTTCCCGGTGATCGTGTTGCCTTGGAAGTTGGCAACATTGATCGTGCCGCCACCAGCTCCCTCTTGAGCATCGATCCAAACGCCGTTGCCGATGTTATTCGTCACCGTGTTGCCCGTAAACGAATCGACGTTGAGGGTACCGCCGGTGGCCGCCATGTGAATGCCGGTTGCGCCGTTCTGGTTCGCGGTGTTGTTGGTAAAGGTCGCGTTGATCACCGTCCCGGTGGCTGCCGCTTCGACAAGGAAACCATCGCCGGTGTTGCTGTTGGACGTATTCCCCTTGATCGTCACGTCCAATGTTCCGGGCGTCGTGTTGATGATCTCAAATCCGTTCTGCGAAACATTGGCGGTGCCGGTCGCCGTGTTGTTGTAAATCAGGTTCGAGGAAATGTGCAGCGAGCTGCCGTCGCCAAAGGCGTTCTGCAGGAAGACCGCATTTTGATAGTTGGTGAACTCGTTCTGATTGATGTTGAAATCGACGATCGGCCCGTTCAGGTTAGCGATGCCGTTGCCAAACTGCGTTCCGGAGCTGTTGGCGCCGCTGATGTGCAAGCCCGAAATCTCGTTGACGCTCGCCAGCGAGAAGACGGTCGAGTTGGCCGTGTTGACGCCGTTGGAAACGAGCGGCAGGGCCAGGCCAGGGGTCTGCGGAGCGATCGTGATCACGCCCGCGGTGGTGTCGATGGTATGGGCGACCGTCGTGCCCCACACGTGCTGGTAGTTGAACAAATTGAAGACGCCGCTCGTCGTCAAATTGCTGCCGGTTCCGTCTGTGCGCGGCTCGATGTCGATAATGTCGATCCGCGAGTTGTTCGCCAAGCGGGCCTGTTCGAGTGAGCCGAACGGATGCTCGGCCGTACCGTTGCCGGACCCCGCCGGAAGGTTCGGATCGACGTGAATCACGTCGATCGGCAAATCGCCATGCGTATTGGTCGGGTTGCCCGGCGTCGTGCCCGGCGGGTTGAGGAACGGAATGCTTTCGTTCGAGACCTGCTCGATCACGGGCACGCGGTCGCGACGAATGACCATATTGCCGAGCATGTCGGCGATGTTTTGCGGCTTGAACCACTTGGTCGGCACGCCGTCGGGCAGCGCCAGCGACACGTTGACGAACGCCGTGGTGTTGAAGACGTTGTCATTCTGAATGTTGACGTTTACCTGGCAATTGTCGGTGACGGCAACGTTGATTCGGCCCTGAACGCCCCAGGCGCCACCGGTGGAATCGCTGTGCAAGTAGTACGGGCCGACGTAGCCCTTCACGCCGTAACGGCCCAGGAACGGCAACCTTCCGCCGAATTCGAGGTCGAAGCCGTCAAAGGCATCCTCCGTCGCCGTCCGCTGATTCAAGACAACGTTGTAGCCCTGAAAAAACGGACTGCCGGTGAAGCTTTGCGAGACGGTCGAAGCGCCCTGATCGGCGAGGACATACCAGTTGGCCCTCATTTCGAGATACTTGCCCAACGATTCGAGCGTGCCTCCAAAGCGGAGCCAACCCGCATTGTTCGTGTCATCCCAGTCAAGCCAGCCGAATGCGCCCAAGACACGTTGCTGTTCGGGGAAATATTCGCGGTAACCGATGCCCGCGTTGAAATAGCCCTTACCGTAGTCATCGACGGCAGCCTGCAGGACACCCAAAAACACGCTGCGACCAGGCACCACGTGCCAGGGATAGTACAAGTCGGCTTGGTACGAAGGACCTGTCCAACCAGGTGCGTCCCCCCAATAGCCGTTCAGAAAGAAGCGAGCACCGAACGGGTCGGCGTTGACATCGAGCGAATCGCCGACCGTTGCTTGGCCGCCCAGCTGGTCGTAGACGACGTTTCCGGCAGGCGGATTCGCCGGTGTACCGGGAGCCGAAGGATTGGTTCCATTCGGTGCGTCACCCACCTGCGTATGCCCGGACTGAGAACTGGAGGAAGGGGTAGGGGGCACCACCAACGCCCCCGGCGGAGGAGGAGGCGCGGGATTCTGAGGAGAACACGTTGCCGGACGTAGGAGTTACCGGTGCAAAAACGGCCGCGCCGCTTGCCGGGGCGGACGTCGAAACCGGGTCGCTCGCCTGGCACATCGAGGGAATGGCCGCGCCAATGAGCAAGCCGAGGAGCACCGTTCTCGCAATCGTATTCATCGATCTACCCGTTCTTGCGACGTGGAGACCTGTACCGGTCCTGCCGGTGGTAGCAGTTATTCTGAAAGATTCGGAAAGATCGGTCGTGCGAGTTGAATCGAATTCGCGGAGAGGCAGGAATATGTGACGAAAACCAGCCCAACCTCCCATATTGCCATGCTGCGGCCTGTCATCGCGGCCGAAACGTATACACAAATCCACCTTTGGAGCCGCGATTTTGCCGAATTTGGCTCAAGTCCCGGCAGCGTCGCCCAGACGAGTTGCGGTTTTTTTTTGATAAGGCAGGAATAATCGGTCGCCGAGGCGAGTCTGACTTGCTTGAATGGACCACTTCAATCGAGGTCCGCTCTGCGGTGAGCGGATGCAAAGTGGGAATTCCTTACCCAGAGGGAAACGTCAATGAAGAAGTTTACGGCAGTCCTGCTCATGCTGTGCATGAGCTATGTCCTCGTCGGTTGCGACAATGGCGGTGCGGCCCCGGCAAAGCCGAAAGACGGCGGCGCCTCGACCACGCCGAAGACACCTACGGACACCAAGAAAACGCCGTAGTCTTAGCGCTCGAGAATACGGATCGTTGCAAGGGCATTGCCTTCGACGAGCTGCAGATTCTGCAGCTCATCCGTGGGCAGTGCCCTTGTGCTTTGCTTGGGGCGCGAAGGTCTGGTGGCCCCTCTGCCGGGCTCAGCTGCCGGCTAAGTCCCGCTCGGCAATTTCGATCGCCTTGAGCAAGCCCTTCGCCTTAGTGAGCGTCTCTTCGTATTCCGCCGCGGGAACGCTATCGGCGACGATTCCGGCCCCCACCTGGATGTAAGCCGTATCCCCCAGCATGACCAGCGTTCGCAACGCGATGCAGGTATCCATGTTACCGGTGAAATCGATGTAGCCCACGGCGCCCGCGTACGGTCCCCGACGGTGTTTTTCGATTTCGTCGATGATCTCCATGGCCCGAACTTTGGGCGCTCCAGAGACCGTTCCGGCCGGCAATCCGGCGCGGAGGGCGTCCAGCGAAGTCGTTCCGGGCTTTAATCGGCCCCGCACGTTCGAGGTGATATGCATCACGTGGCTATAGCGCTCGACGACCATCACATCGCTCAGTTCAACCGAGCCGAATTGCGCAACGCGCCCCACATCATTACGGGCCAAATCGATCAGCATCACATGCTCGGCACGCTCCTTGGGGTCCGCGAGAAGCTCCTCTGCCAGCTTGCGATCCTCGTCCTCACTGGCTCCCCGTTTCCGAGTTCCGGCAAGCGGGCGGATGGTCACGACCCCGTCTTCGACGCGAACCATAATCTCCGGCGAGCTTCCAACCAGGTTTACTCCGGGCGTCTTGAGCAAAAACATGAACGGGCTCGGATTGACGACGCGTCAGCGCGCGATAGATCTCAAGGGGGCTGGCGGTCGTCTTTCTCGCGAGTCGCTGACTGATCACGACCTGGAAGATGTCGCCCGCGCGGATATATTCCTGACAGCGACCAACGGCCGACTCAAACTCGGCGCGGGTGACGTTCGACTGCCAATTTGGCTGATTGGCCTCGCCGATCCGAATGTCGCAAAGCTGCAATTCGCTCGCGCCGCATTGCAACTGCTTGCACAGTTCATCGACGCGCGCTGCGGCGCGATCGTAGGCGACGCGCGGATCGATCTCGTCGGGCCGCGTATGGGCCACGACGAGAATTGTTTTGCTGATCTGATCGAAGATCACCATGCGGTCATAAAAGGCAAACGCCATGTCGGGAATGTGGCGGTCATCGTCCGGAGCGTTGGGCAAGCGTTCGCTGTAGCGGACAATGTCGTAGCCCGCATAGCCGACGGCCCCGCCGCAGAAGCGGGGCAGACCGGGCACGTCGACGGCCCGATATTGTGAGAGGAGCCGCTCCAGGTCGCGAAGCGGATCCGCCGAGTGACACTGTTCATTCGCGCCGTCGCGCGTGACGACAACGTCGTTTCCAAACGCTTCGATCCGCAAGAACGGGTCGGCCCCCAAGAAACTGTAGCGGCCGATCTTTTCGCCGCCGACAACACTCTCGAAAAGAAACGACGAAGGACCGCCCTCGATACGCCGGTACGCTTCGACCGGCGTGAGTGCGTCGCCAAAGAGCCGACGATACACGGGAACCATCCGGCCCTTGGAGGACATGCGCGCGAAAGTGTCGAAATCGGGAAGCACCGACATGGACGAACATTGTTCCTCATTAAAGGCGCTGTGCGAGCGTGAACGTTCTACCGCTCGCCGAGCTGCGAAAACGAACGTGCTGGGAGCCTTTCTTCGGCCCTGTCGAACGCTCGTGGATCGGCAAATCACAGCGCCGGATGGCTGAGCCGATCCATAATAACTGCTTACCGTTACGTCGAAAAGGCGGCTGCGTTCGTCGCTTGACAGCCCTCCTTGCACCGCTAGAATTGAGCGCGCTTGGGCTCTTCCAGCCGATCGCCTCCGTGAACACCCCATGACCAAATGCAAACGCTGCTCGAAACCCGCAACGCTGCACATCACCGAGATTCGTTCGGGCGCTGTGCAAGAGCTGCATTTGTGCGAGACCTGCGCCCAGCAGTATCTCAATCAGGAACAGGAAGAGAGCAGCGAACCGTCGGAGGAGATCGCGCAGAAAGAGGCCGAGTCGCTTGAGGAATTCGACCATCTCATCTGTCCAAACTGCGGAATTACATTTCGTGAGTTCCGCAGTCAGGGGCGCCTCGGTTGCCCGCACGATTACATCGCGTTCGCCAAGGAGCTCAAGCCCCTGTTGGAGAACATCCACGGGGAAACTCAGCATACGGGAAAGTTTCCCAAACGGGCGCCGCATGCCAGCCAGCTGCAATATCGGCTCATCAAATTGCGTAGCGAGTTGCGAAACGCGGTCGACGAAGAAGAATACGAAACGGCAGCTCGCATTCGCGATGAGATCCAATCTCTTGAGAAGGACTTCGAGTCGGAATCCCGCAGCTGAAATCGCCAGACAGGCGGGGAATGGTTTGGCCAAGCGCGGTCGCTCGTGCGCAGGGGCCACAATCAAAGATCGCTGCGCCCCGAAGGGATGCGAACAAGGACTGCGGACGCAACGAGGAGCCAAGGAGTTCGGGAGTGGATATTGACACCCTGACGCACACTAGCGGCGAGTGGCTGCGGGGGACCGGTCCCGAGTCGGACATTGTCATTTCGAGCCGCATCCGTCTCGCCCGCAACCTCGCCCAGTTCCCTTTTCCCAACAGGGCCGACGACGACACGAAGTCGCAGATCGAAGAGAGCCTGCACTCGAAACTCGACCAGCTGCGGATTGACACCAAGCTCAGTTACGTTGACGTCGCCCGCCTTGAAAATCTCGACCGCCAGTTCCTGGTCGAGCGGCAGCTCATCAGCCGTGAACACGCCGAGGCCCACGGTTCGCGCGGCGTCGGCATCGGGGACGAAGAGAACTTGAGCCTGATGATCAATGAAGAGGATCATCTGCGCATGCAAGTCCTCCGTAGTGGATTTGCCCTCGACGATTGTTGGAACGCCATCAACAAGCTCGACGACGCCGTCGAAGAGCATGTGACGTACGCATTCAGCGAACAGTTGGGGTATCTCACCGCGTGTCCCACGAACGTCGGCTCGGGCATTCGGGTCAGCGTGATGCTGCATTTACCCGCGCTCGTTTTGACCCAGGAAATCAAGAAGGTCTTTCAAGCACTGCAGAAGATTAACCTGGCCGTTCGCGGACTCTACGGAGAGGGCAGCCAGGCAATGGGCGACTTCTACCAAATCTCGAACCAGATCACGCTCGGCAAGAGCGAAGAGCAGCTGATCAACGAGATCCGCGACGTCGTTCCCAACATCATTTCCTATGAGCGTCGCGTGCGCGACGCGCTCGTCAAGGAAAACCGCCAGGGACTGCACGACCAGGTGTCGAGGGCCTATGGCATCTTGAAAAACGCCCAGACGATCAGTTCGGAGGAGACGATGCACCTTCTCTCGAGCGTACGGATGGGAATCAACCTCGGGTTGATCGACGATCTGCAAATTCCCACTGTGAATGAATTATTCATTCACACTCAACCGGCCCACCTGCAGAAGCTGCGCCGCGAACACCTCAAGTCGGCCGAACGCAACGTGGCTCGCGCGGCCTATCTTCGGCAACGCCTCAACGGCCGCAGCCACAATCATGACTAGCGCTCGGCGAGCGTTACTCGACCGTTGCCGGCCGCCCCGTGAAGTATTCGGGGGCTTTCCCTTCCTTCCACTTGATGTTGCAGCCGATGCTCGCCTTTTGGGCCGACGAAATCGGTTGACCAGCCAAGACCGCGTCGCACGCGGCCCGAAGATCGGCGCCGGTAATCAGCTTGCTGTTCCCCGGCCGGCTGTCGTCGAATTGCCCCCGGTACGCAAGCCGCTGATTGGAGTCGAACAAAAAGAAATCCGGCGTACAGGCAGCGCCGTACGTTCGGGCGACCTCTTGCGATTCGTCAAATAGATAGGGGAACGAATAGCCGGCTGACTTCGCTTCCTGCTTCATCCGCTCCGGACTGTCATCGGGATGCCTGCTAATGTCGTTGGAATTGATGCCGACGATTCCCAGCCCTTTCGCCTGATATTCCTTTCCAAATGCGGCCAGCGCGCTTCGCAAGTGAATCACAAACGGGCAGTGATTGCACATAAAAATCACCAGCAATCCCCGCTTGCCGGCGAAATCAGCGAGCGAGACCGTCTTACCGTCGATGTTCGGCAGCGAGAAATCGGGCGCCTGCTGTCCGAGTGGCCGCATTGTGGATGCTGTTTTGACCATGGGGAAACTCCCTCTTCTCAATGACCGCGACCGACGAGCTAGGGCTTCCGCTGGCTGAACTTGTCGATGAGCGGCTTGATAAACGGCTCCGGAACAAAGGCCCGCAGCTTTTCGGCGCTGTTCTGGTGTCCCATCTGCGCGATCTGTTTGATGAGCGTGCTGGAGATGTGGGCGTACTTTTCCCCAGCCATCAGGAACACCGTCTCGATATCGGACGCCAGGACGCGGTTCGCCAGGCACGTGGTGAACTCGGTTTCGATGTCCGTGAGCGTCCGCAGACCACGCAGCATCAAGGCCGCATTGCAGCGACGCACAAAATCCACGGCGAGGCCGTCAAACGTCAAGACCTCGACGTTTTTGTAGGGAGCGAGAACGGCGCGGACCAACTCCAACCGCTCCTCACACGAAAAGAGGGGCCGCTTTTCGGGATTGATACCGATACCGACCGTTACTCGCTCATACATCAACGCGCCCCGGCGAACGATATCTTCGTGCCCGAGCGACATCGGATCAAAGCTGCCAACGTAAACCGCATGTCTGGCATTGAGCGTGACGGCCATAGTCGAGAGCCTACTGGATCACGCAGTCGTTTGCGAGGCGGGCTGACTCCAGCAATTCGGCGCATCCACGAGACCGACGCAAAGCCCACTTAACGGCTGTCTGGCGTCGACTGACAACCTGCTCTCGCCAAAGCGCGAGTGGCCCGCCTCGGCTGCCAAAATGACACGCCGTCGCCATGAACCGGGCCACGAGGGAACGGTAGGGCTCGATCAGCTACAAAGCCATAGCGCACAAGTGGTTAGCGTACCAGTCCCCATCCTCTTGCCGAGACAAGAATCGACTTCAGAACCCGTGGTACAGCCTTTGCAACGTGAGAGATAGTTTGAACTTAAGCTGCGTAGGTGGAACGCGCCCTTCGCATCATGTCTTGTCATGGGAAAGTTCCAGATGCCCGTCTTCCGGTGGGGACATTCTTGGGAAGCCTTTGAAGACCTGGAACGCGAAGTTGATCGCCTCTTGAATAGCGTCAATTTCGCGTTTCACGGCATTCGATTGGGCAGTCAGTTTCCAGCCGTCAATTTGTATGAGCTCGACAACGAGTATTTGTTGACCTCCGAATTACCGGGCACCAAGGCAGAGGATCTCGAAATCACGATTTCGAATGGCTTGCTCAATATTAACGGGCGCAGATCCGAGCCGAACGGAGTACCGGAACAGCGATACCGGCGACAAGAGCGGTTTCACGGAAGTTGGCAGCGAGCCCTGTCGCTTCCCGATCGAGTTCGCGAGGAGGGGCTGACCGCCGATTTCGTCGACGGCATTCTCCGGATTCATTTGCCCAAAGGGGAACAGGAACAGCCGCGGCGGATTGCCGTCGCGGAAGGGTCCGATTGAGCTTAACATGGAGAATAAGCTCGCGCAGATCAAAGCTGAGAAGCGAATGACCGATATCGCCAACAATCCAGGACATATGCCTAACAACGGCGACGCAACCGCGCTACCCGCGAATGTTCCGGTGCCGGCCCAAACAGGTGGCCAACCGCGCGAGGAATCAAAGGACGGGGAAACCGAGCGCGAGCGATTTCTGTTCTCCCCACCGATCGACATCTTCGAGACGGAGGAAGGTTTGGTTTTGCATGCCGACTTGCCGGGCGTCTCGATCAAAACGCTCGAACTGCAGGTGCAGGACAACAAGCTGACACTTTTCGGCCGCGTCCGTCCCGTCGTTCCTCCCGAGGCACGAACTGTGCACCAGGAATATGGAGTGGGCGACTTTCTCCGCTCGTTCATTCTCAGCGACGAAGTCGATCACGAGCGTATTACGGCGACAATGACGAACGGAGTTCTCAAGGTCGTTCTCCCAAAAGCGCCCAAGCCCAAGTCTCGACGAATCGAGGTCAACGCGGAGCCGACCTCTTGAAGGAAAGGGTATCGCCATGTCAGGCCCCATGTATTCCTCCGGTCCGACCGGATCGGGTCCAATAACGCAATCGGTCGATCGGCTCAAACGGGAATTTGAGAAATGGGTCGACGCGGCGCTCCAACAGGGCAACCGCGCGCTCGACGTCGTAGGGCTTCGGCCCAATGATCGGCAATGGGCTCCCACGCTCGATCTTGTGGAAACGCCCACCGAGATTCTTGTCGAGGTCGATCTCCCTGGAGTCGACCCGGCTGTCGTCGACGTCTCTCTGGCCGGCACGATGCTCACAATCCAGGGGCCAAAGAAGGTTGCATTGACGCCTGAGGGCGCGATCACCCATCTCGCAGAACGCATGCAGGGGCCCTTCCAACGCACGATCAGTTTGCCGGCCCCGGTGGAGCCCGATAGCGTGAAGGCCGACCTCAAGCATGGGGTCTTGAAAATGCGACTGCTCAAATCCGAAAGAGCGCGATTGCAAAAGATCCCCATCCAGAGCGAGTCGGCGGCGCCGTGCGTGGAAGTGCCGTACCCCACGGTCTGAGGCACTCTCTTGAATTCCTCAGCAGGGTCCGTCGTGCCGATTCGAGTCGGCGGCATTGTGCTCTGCGGTGGAAAAAGCGTGCGGATGGGGCGGCCAAAATTGTCGCTCCCATTTGGCGATGAGACGATGTTGGCGCGTGTTGTACGGATCGTCAGCCAGGTCGTATCGCCGGTTGTCGTCGTCGCCGCGGTCGAACAAGAGTTGCCGAAGCTACGAGCTGAGACGCTCGTGACTCGGGACGAAATGCCCGATACCGGGCCTTTGGGCGGCCTGGCCTCCGGCATCGCCATCCTGCGCGATCAGGTGGATGCCGTTTATCTCTCATCCTGCGACGTTCCGCTGGTGAGACCGGAATTCATACGCGCAGTCGTCGCCTCCCTAGGTACGTATGAGTTGGCGATGCCTCGGGATGGACAATATTTACATCCGCTTGCCGGTGTCTATCGCATCGGCGTCGAATCGCGTGCCCGCCATCTGCTGGCGGAAAACCGATTGAAAGCTCAATTCCTTGCTCAAGATTCCAACGCGTGCCTGATCGACACGCGAGACCTTCGCCGGATCGACCCGAACCTGGAGTCCCTCAAAAACGTCAATTCGGCCGACGATTATCAAGCCGCACTTGTCGCAGCGAACTTGCCGTGTAGCCCCTGGGTTTCCTGATTTCCGATCGGACAGCCTGCATCGTGCGATCTACGCTCAGTCGGATTTCGCCTCTGGGTTCGCTGGCTTTGGTTTTTCGGCGGGACGAATGTGGCCTTTTTGAATGTCGTTGACGACCTCCGCGAGGATCGCCGGATTCGCAGATTTTAAGACGTGGGCGATCCGGCTGGGGGGCACGTTCAGCCGGGTCATGATTTCGGCAGCTTGCTTCCAGAGGCGATCGGTCTTTTTACCCGTCGCCAGGTACAAGTCGGTGGCGATCTCGCCCAGACGGCGGAAATCGGTGTCGTCGCGGTTATCGTAGTACCGCTTGATGATTTTCTTCTGATGGTCGCTGTAGTCTTTCATCCTTGACGTCTTCACCCCTCAGTTTTCGGTGTGCCCGCAGGGCTTGGAATGCCTGATCACATTTGCTAAGAGTCCCATCATGTCGAACGGCTTCCTCGGCTACAACGCGACTTTCATGCTCGACCTGGTCGTGTGCGCCTTGGTCCTTGTCGTGCCGATCCTCGCCGCGAGCATTTTTCTCGTCAAGGTCCAAAGAAGTTACGTCTGGCACCGCCGCCTGCAACTCCTTTTGGCGGCCGTGTTGCTCTTTGCCGTCGCGGCGTTCGAACTCGATGTGCAGGTCGTGCACCACGGCTGGCAAAACATCGTCCATCGGGCGCGCCCCGAAATCGCCCCCGCGGATTTCGATTTCATCCGCAAAGTCCTGTACGTGCATCTGCTGTTCGCAATTTCGACTCCCTTTCTTTGGGCCGTGACGATCGGTTTGGCACTTCCGCGATTCGGGAATCCACCGGCCCCCTCGGCCCACAGTCGCTGGCACAAGCGACTCGGTTGGACATCCGCAATCGATTTGGCGATGACCTCCGTCACGGGCCTCTTGTTCTATTACTTCGCGTTCGTGAACCGTTAAGATAGCAATCGGCCGCAGCATCGCTGTGGCGATTTCGCAATCTCAACGGGGAGGAACGGCAGTGAAGCTCGCGCGGCTCGGTTTCGTTTTCTCATTCGCAACGATCGCGATCTGGACGGGGATCTCAGCCGATGCCGCGGAACTCCGTGCGGGAATCGCGAAAATCGACCTCACGCCGCCGCTCTCCCTCAAGTCGTCGCTGGGCGGTTACGGCGACCGAATGAATCGTCCCGCGACGGGGATTCACGATCGAATCTTCGCCAAAGCACTTGTCCTCACCGACGGGCAGAAAAAGTTCTGCCTGGTCACCGCCGACGCGCTCGGCTTCGCCCCTCCCGTCAAGACGGCCGTGCTCGACCGACTGGCGGGTCATGGTTGGGGCGCTGAGAACTTGATGCTCTTGGCGAGTCACTCGCACACGGCGATCGAGATGAACGCCCTCAATCCGCTCAATGACTTCCAGATCCCCCAAATGGGAATTCACAATCCGGCCCTGTTCGAACTGATTATGAATCGACTCGCACAGGTCGTGATTGACGCGGAAAAGACTCTCGTGCCAGTTCAGGTCGGCACAGCAAGCACCGAATTGAATCAATGGAATCGAAATCGCCGCATTCCGGGGGGCATCGTCGATCCCGAATTGACGGTCGTGCGATTCGATCGTCTCGACGGCAAGCCGTTTGCCGTGTTCGTCAATTGGACAGCCCACCCAACCTTCATGGGCTCCGATGATATGTGGTTTTCCGGCGATTATCCGGGCCACATGCAGCGCACGCTCGAGGCGCTGATCGGCGACGGCGAAGTCGCGATGTTTTGCAACGGAGCAGAGGGCGATCAGTCGACCATTGCCCGCGCCGATTCGGGCGATTCACACTATGAGAAAGCCGAGCGCTACGGCCGGGAATTAGGGATCGCAGCCTGGCACGTCTGGCAAAAGATCAAGACCGAACGCTCGGTTCCGTTCGCCTTTTGGCGCGAAGAGATTTCGCTTCCGAAGCGTCAATGGCATCCCAATTTCCGCGAAACGGGGGGAAAGGAATACGGTCTGACGGAAGATTTGCTGCGCGACATGCTCCCAAAACTCTGGCCGACGAAGACGGCGAGTCTTTTGCTTCGCGTCGGTGACCTGGTGATCGTCGGGATTCCCGGCGAGCTCTGCACGCAGAAGGGACTCGAGATCAAGCGTCGCACAAAGGAAATCACCGGCGCGGCCCATCCCATCATTGGCGGGCTCGCCGACGAGTGGATCGGCTACATCATCCCCATCGAGCAATACAAGATGGGACAATACGAAGCCAGCATGAGCTTTTATGGTCCCACGCTGATCGACGTCATCGTCAATGGAGCTGTGAAAGGCGTCGAACATCTCCAGGACCAAAAGGTGTCAGCCAGACCTTAATTCTCGAGTCCATTCGGCCGGTTCTGATCAGGCGATTGCGGCACCGCGCCGGTTTGTGTCGCGACAAGTCGCCGGCGCGAATGCAAATGCAAAGCGGCCGCACTGATTCCCGCGATCAGTGCGATGATCAGGAGAATGGAGACTTCGTGCTCCTTGGAGAAGTGCCACATCCGCCTCCATTCGTGGCCGAATACCAGGACGGCTGCTGTCCAAAATCCCACCCACATCGTGGCGCCCAGCAGGTTGTTGACAATAAATGAGCGCCACGTAGCCGCCATGCAACCGGCCAGGATCGCGTAAATCTGACGGACGCCCTCGAAAAATCGTCCCAAAATGACGAACCAGGCTCCGTACTGTTTGTAAAACGCCTCGACCCTTTGGAGACGTTCCGCGTTAATCCAAACGTAAGCGCCGTACTTTTGCAAAATGCGGTGCCCGCCGAATCGCCCGATCGCGAACCCGACAACTCCACCCAGAACAGAAGCCGTCCAAGCGCAGACCACCACGGGCACGATTCGCATCTCGCCGTGGGCGGCCGCCAGGATTGCAGCAATGAAGACGGTCTCGCCCGGGACGGGAAACCCAAAATTTTCCACGAAAATCAGCGCGAAGAGACCGGCATATCCGTATTCCTGCAGCAGCCCTCGGGCCGTCTCCATCAGATGATGCAGGTGTTCGTGAGACACGGTGGAATCTCGTCCAACAGTACGGGTGGCCGTTTCGACACCAATCGATCCGGGAGCTTCATTTTTCCTTATTCGGAGCAATCCCGAGTTGGTCGATGGTCTCGTTTACACCGACCGTCGAGTCGGACAGCTCAACGGCGCGGCGTCTTGCCTCGGGGCTCGAGACACTTCCTTTCAGAAGGATGACTCCTTTGTCCTTGGACTCGATCTGAATGGTCGAATCCGCGAGAGCTTTGTCCCAATACACGCGGGCGTAAACCCGACCTTGCACGGTCATGCGGTGCGTGGCCTTCTTGACGTCGCCCCAAGTCTCCCGCAGCCTTGATTCGACGGCTCGAACTCCTCGATCGACCCTGTCGCCAATCGAGTCGGAGTCTTTTTGCTGCCCGAAGGCCACAAACCCCGTGCTGACGAGAACGATGCAAAACGCCGCTCGCATAAGAATTCGTGACATTTTCGATCCCTCACTTTGCAGTTTTGAAAACGGGCTTCATTCCGAATCGTTCGATTCTCGGACTCTCTGCGGCTTATTCTGAAAAAACCACCGACAGAATGCCATCAACGGGCGGTTCCGCTTCGATACGGTCTCGCGAACAGGAATTTGACAACGGGGGTCGGTACCGTGGACGATAAGTGGCGATCACTTCTGAGCGCAACAAAACGGAAAACTCGCCATTCAAGCGACCCGAAGACAGTTTCTGAAAATCGGACTGCTCGGAGCAGGCGTCGCCTCACTCCGCGCTCAGCCGCCTCGGCCCAGCAACCCCGGTTGGATCGTCGCGCCTTTCGAGTGGCAGGAACTCGGAATTGCCGATTTGCAAAAGGAAATGCAGTCGGGACAGCTCACGGCACGCACGCTCACCGAGGCCTACCTCTCCCGCATCGATGGAATCGACAGACGCGGGCCGGGACTCAATAGCATCATCGAAGTCAATCCCGACGCTCTCGATCTCGCCGGCAGCTTGGACAAGGAACGAAAAGCCAAAGGCCCGCGCGGGCCTTTGCACGGAATTCCGGTGGTCATCAAGGACAACATTGACACAGCCGACCGCATGGCGACGACCGCGGGATCGTTGGCTCTGGTGGGAGCCAGGCCACCGGGCGATGCATTTCTCGTCCGCCGGCTGCGCGCGGCAGGGGCCGTTATTCTCGCAAAGGCCAATCTCAGCGAATGGGCCAACATTCGCTCCAGTTCGTCGACCAGCGGTTGGAGCGGGCGCGGCGGACTCACGAAGAATCCCTATGTCCTCGACCGCAACCCCTGTGGTTCGAGTGCCGGTTCGGCCGTTGCCGTCAGCGCCAATCTTTGCGCCGCGGCAGTCGGAACCGAGACCGATGGATCGGTCGTGAGCCCGTCTTCGGCAAATGGAGTCGTGGGGATCAAACCGACCGTCGGCCTTGTCAGCCGCACCGGTGTCATACCGATTTCACATTCGCAGGACACGGCTGGCCCCATGTGTCGCAGCGTGCGCGACGCTGCCATCCTTTTAGGAACGCTTGCCGGCATGGATCCGGTCGATGCAGTGACTCGCGACCCAAAACGCGCGGCACTCGATGACTACACAAAGGTCCTCGATCCCGCGGGGCTCAAAGGAGCGAGGATCGGCGTGGCTCGGAACTACTTTGGATTCGATGACGCGGTTGACGCGGTGATGAAGGGCGCCCTCGAGGCATTGAAACACGAGGGAGCAACTCTCATCGATCCCGCGGAGATCTCTGGCATCGACAAGGTCGGCGACGCGGAGCAAACGGTGCTGTTGTATGAGCTCAAGGCAGGCCTTGCCGCCTACTTTTCGCGGTTGGGCCCTAAAGCCCCGGTCAAGTCGTTGAAGGATGTCATCGAGTTCAACGAGCGCCATCGTGCGCGGGAAATGCCATTTTTCGGCCAGGACTTGTTCATCAAGGCCGAGGCGAAAGGTTCACTGGAAAGTTACGAGTATCAGGAAGCGCTCAACAAATGCCGACGCCTGGCGCGAACCGAGGGGATCGACGCTGTCATGGACAAATTCAAATTGCACGCTTTCGTCGCGCCGACCGTCGGACCGGCCTGTCTCACAGACCTCGTCGTGGGGGATCACTGGCGCGGTGAGTCTTCAACCGCGGCGGCTGTGGCCGGCTACCCCAGCATCACCGTCCCCGCCGGTTTTATCTTCGGTTTGCCAGTCGGTCTGCTCTTTTTCGGCCGGGCCTGGAGCGAGCCGACGCTACTTAAGCTCGCTTACGCATTTGAGCAGGCCACCAAAATCCGCAGGCCGCCGCGCTTCCTGGCGACCGCCGAATTGTATGCTTGAGCAAAGAAGCGTCGTCGACTGCCCGCGGTCAGGCCATGACCTTCAAGAACGCCGTCTGGAACTTCTCCATTTCCTCCGGCGTGCCGACGGTAATGCGGGCGTAGTTGGGCCAACTCGGCCAAACACGGCCGATATAGATTTTTTCCTTGCGCATCGCCCGAATCACATTTTCGCCCGGTTGCCGCACATCGACCATGAAATGGTTCGACACCGAGGGTGTATGCGCAAAGTGATAGCGATCCAGAAACGCCAGCACTTTGGACCGGGTGTCGGCAATGGTCTGGCGCCGGGTGGCCACAAGTTCCGGGACCTGCAGGCTCGCAATCGCGGCCGCCAAACCCGTAATGGGCATGATGCCCTGGCTGTATTGCGACAGGCGGCTTAAGAGCTCCGGCTTGCCCATGGCCACTCCGACACGCAATCCTGCCATGCCGTACAGTTTCGAGAACGTCCGCAGCACGATCACGGGTTTCCCGGCTGCGACCAGGTCCGACCGCATGCGACAGCCGGCGATGTGCACGTAGGCTTCGTCCAATAAAAGTACCGCGCCTCGCGGCAGATGATCGACGAGCCAGTCGATGTCGTCGTCGGAGGTGAGCGTTCCCGTCGGATTGTTGGGATTGCAAATATAAATCAATCCGGCGTTCGGATCGGCCGCGGCCATCGCCCGCACATCGTGGGAGAACGATTTGGTCAGCGGCACGCGAAACACCTTGGCGCCGATAAATCGCGCCGCACGTTCGCCCGCTTCGTAACCCGGGTCGCCGGTAACGAAACTTCTCGATGGCGAAGTGAACGCGACGACCGATTGCGCGAGCGGCGGGCTGGAGCCGGCAAACGCCTGAATGTGATCGTGCGGCAGATTCTCTTGCGAGGCCATCAAGCGACAAAACTGGTCGGTCATCTCGAAGTGATACCGACCGCCCTCTTTGACCATGCTGGTCGTCGCGGTCACCGCCTCCGGACAGGGTCCCAGCGGATTTTCGTTGGCATTGATCAAAACGGCATCGGGCGGGATTTCGCCGACCTGTGAGAGTTGGGCCAGCGCCGCTTCGCCGTAAAACGGCAAACTCGCGGCGGCTCCCATCAAGGATGCGATCTTGAAAAAGTCCCGGCGCGAAAAACCTCGTGCCAACAGCTCGCGCTCCCGGTCCGGCCCAAAGACGTGCTGCATGCGATTTTCTCCCGTGCCAACTCGAGACTGGTTGACGAACGAAAATACGGACAGCCCTGCGCGGGCTCGATCGCGTCAGTATAGCGAATCGCAACCGCGGCCGCGCCATGCTCGATGAAGAGACACGTTTCGCAGAAGTTTTTGTCTGCGAATTTGCGCGAGTTCAATCACGCAGGTACTTGTCGAACCAGGCCATGATGCGATTCATGAGATCACGCTCATGTTCTGGATTGGCAATGTAATGCCCTTCCTTGGCATAGACGACCAATTCGGCAGGGACCCCGATCGTCTTCAGCCCATGCCAGAACTCGTAAGATTGCGGCGCGGGACATTCCTGGTCGTATTCGCCAACCACGATCAGCGTAGGCGTTCGGACTTTCTTGATGAAGTTAATCGGGGAACTTCTCGCGTAAATCGCCGGGTCGTCATACACCGTGGCGCCAAAGTAGGGAATCATCCATTGGTCGATGCCGTTCTCCCCGTAGTAGCTTTGCCAATTGGCAATCCCAGCCCCCGCGACCGCCGCACGAAAGCGATTGGTTTGGGTGACCGTCCACATCGTCATATAGCCGCCGTAACTCCAGCCGCTAATGCCAAGGCGATTGGGATCGACCGGATACGATTTCAGAACTTCGTCAACGCCGGCCAGGGTGTCACGCAGGTCGCCGTAACCAAAATCCCGCACATTGCCACGCGTAAACTGCTCTCCCTGCCCGTAGCTGCCGCGCGGATTGGGCAGAAACACGAAATACCCATGGCTGGAAAAGGAGGTTGGATGAAAAAACCGCGTCGTGCCGAAGCTGGGCTGATACTGATAAGCCGGTCCGCCGTGCGGCATGACGAGCATCGGATAACGTTGGTTCTCCTTGAAATCTTTCGGATAGAGAAGCCAGCCCTGGATCGTGAACGGGTCGCTTTTCCAGTGCAGGCAGACCGCCTTGCCGCCCTGTGGCGGAAGCTTTGCGTTGGCGTTGGTCAACGGGTGCCACGCCGCCACGGGGCCCGTCCAGATCTCAGGCGGCTGTTCATAAGTCTGACGAACCACCGCGACCGTCTTCTCGTCGCGGGCGATCGAAATGCCATTGCGGACCTCCCCCGCGATCGATTCGCCCCCTTCCCAAAGCGTCTCGATGTGTCCCGTCATGGGATCAAACGAACACATGCCGCTGCCGCCGTCGATCAGTTCGGTAAAGATGATACGGCCTGAAGGCAGCCACCTGAGCCATGCGGCCGACGCCTTGAGGTCGGGTGTCAGATTCTTCGGCGTGCCACCAGTCGCTGCGACGGTGTAGACGTCTCCGCCGGTCAGCCCCTCATCACTCATCAACCCGCCGATGAAGGCGATCGATTTGCCGTCGGGAGACCAGGATGGCTCCGCGATTTGCATCGACGTTTTCAGGATCGACCGCATCGGCGTCGACCGGACCGAAAGCGTGTAGATCTGTGCGACGTACCAGTTGTCGTCGCCCGGCGGTCGCGCGGCGATTGCCGCCAGCCTTTGGCTGTCCGGCGCCCAGGCGTATTCGTAGACGTAATACTCTCGGGGTGAAAGATTGGTCGTTCGACCGGTATCGACCTCGACCGCACCGATTTGCTGCACAAACTGCTCGGTGCCGATCACACCCGTTTGCGGAGGAACGGCGGCCGTCGGCATCGCCGCTCGCGACGCATTCTCGATGAAGAGATATCCAATGTGCTTGCCATCGGGTGACCAGCGTAAGTTGGAAATCTCGCAGCCGAGATGCGTCAGTAGTGTGGGGGATCCGCCGCCTCTCGACACGACGTAAATCTGCTCCTGGCCTTTCTTCTCAGCCTCGCAGAGAAAAGCGAGTCGTGTGCCATCCGGCGACCAGGCCGGGTCATGTCCGCTTCGCCGTGATCGAGCCGTCCCAACCGCGATCTCTCGCGGTTGGCTTTCTGAGGAGCCGAGATTTCTCAAGAAGAGCCTTGAATCCGACGGAGGTGAGGACTCGTTCAGACCGCGATCGATTTGAGACCAAACGGCAAATCGCCCGTCCGGCGAGATGGAAACCTGCGGAAAGAAATGAACGAGGCGTTGGGCTTCCCCTGGACGCGGCGATGCTTTGGCGGCAATCCGCTCCTCGGATCGGACGACACTTTGGATCGCAAGCCCCGCGACAATGATCGTCGCAAGGGGCACGAGCAGCGTGCGGTGCCTGGCCGTCGCCGACACCGTCCGTTCACATTTCGACAAGCTTTTGCAGCACGTCATTGCGACGGTTATTCTCCTCGATCATGCGGGCGACGGGCAGGGCCGCCTCGGTTCCTTCGTTCTCAGCAATCTGGAGAGCACATCGCGCGGCTGCCTCGTCGCGAGCCACGGCGTTCTCGATCGCTTGAATGGCAACGAGCGCGACCGTGTTCTCACCCTCTTCCACAGCCTCTTTTGCCAATTTGGCAAGCGTCTGATCTTTGTTTGGACCGCTGCTCATGGCAAGCGCAGCCTGCAACTTTGTATTGTTGGCAACCGCCTCGTGTGGATCGCCAAAGGTCGATTTTCGACCCAAACTGGCCACAAGCCCGGCCAGGATGCCGCAGGCGACGCCGGCAAACAGCGCGTGATTCGTCTGCATGATGCCGAACGCCATCGCAATGAAAAAGAGACTGGCCGCCGCTCCAAGAACGGCAGATGCCATCTGAAACAATTGCGGGATGACGTGCGGATCAATGCCCAGCAGGTCCCCAATCCAATGACCCGAATGCTGCCAAGATGAGTCTGTGTTTCGCGGCATTGAGTATCGGCTCGCTGAGGATTGACGGGGCGGAGGGCCGCCAGAAGATAACTCATCCACTTGCTGTTTCAGCTCACTGGCATGCTGATAACGTCGGCCGGGCTCCGTCTCCAACGACCGAAGTACAATGTCGTCCAATCGCACATCGACATGCACCTTCTTTGACGGAGGATCGAAGCGGCCGATCGGCAATTTGCCGGTCAGCATTTCATAAAACACGACGCCCAGCGAATAAATGTCGGCTCGATGGTCGACGGTGTGAGCCTGTTGCAGTTGCTCGGGTGCCATATAGCCGAGCGTGCCCATGAGTTGGCCCGTCCCTGTAAGCGACAACTCGTCCGGAGTCCGGCCCAATAATTTTGCGAGGCCAAAATCGGCAATCTTCACCCGACCTCTCTTGTCGATGAGGATATTCTCCGGCTTGATATCGCGATGGACGATCCCTTCGTCGTGTGCGAACTGAAGGGCCTCGCAAATCTGCGGCACGATCTTGAGTGCCTGCGCCGGCTCGAGATGGCCGTCGCGGATGAGCGACCGCAAGTTGACGCCATCAACGAACTCCATGACGATGTAAAAGAATTCGTCAGTGCGGCCAAAGTCGTACACCTGGACGATATTGGGATGGTTGAGCTGGGCGAGCGCCTGTGCTTCTCGAGTAAATCGCTCCGCGAAGGCCGGCTCGGCGCCTGCGGACGGAGGCAGGATCTTGACCGCGACCACTCGATTCAGATGTCGCTGTCGCGCCTTGTAGACAACGCCCATTCCCCCCTGACCGAGCAATTCGAGCATTTCGAGCTGGGGGAATTGCCCCGCGATTCTTTCAAGCTGTGATTTGGTTGCCCGCGGCGGGGGCGGCACAGTCGCGGCAACTCGGTCCGCTCCGGAAACGGGATCGACGCTTCGTACTCCGTGATCGACGGTGCCTTCGCCGCCCAATCCGGCTTGCATGAGGCATTTGGGACAAATGCCCGACGGAGCATCGCCGGGCAATCCGGCTCCGCACTTGGGACAACGCTTCGATTCCGTCATTGGATTACCCATGTCAATTCAATCGTCTAGTAGTTCTGACGGAAACGCGGCACAGTGTAACACGGCTTTTTGTGGATTCACTATAACTCAAGACTCGCAAACAACTTGGCAATTTCGTCTTCGACTTCATCCGGACTGGTCAGCGTTTCGCGAATCTCCTCGCGAAGCAAGTCGCGATATCGTCGCCGCATCCGATGTGAGGCCATTTTGACGGCCGCCTCGGTCATGCCAAGAGTAGCAGCAGTGTCAGCGTACGTCGCACTTTCCGGCTGACCGATGAGAAAGCCTTTGAGTTCCTCGAACTGCCTTTTTTTGCCGGCGTCACCGAATTCGGTCTCCAATCGCTGCATCGTCCGCCCCAGAAGGGCGATGGCCCATTCCCGATCGTAAATTTGCTCGGCCGTCAATCCGGACGAAGGTTCGATGAGATATTGAGAATTGCCGCGCTCGAAATCGAGCGGAATCCGAGTCTTATTCCCGCCACGCTTCTGCGCCTTGGCCTTCTGCCATTCCTTCGACAGAAAATTCTTTAATGCGGTCAACAAAAACGCGCGAAAGCGTCCGCGCTCGACTTTTGCCGCGCCGACATAGTTTTTGGCCAGGAGCTCGGCAAAAAAGGCCTGCGTCAAATCCTGAGCCTCATTGACGTCCGGCACTCGACGCCGAACATACGCATACAACGGATACCAATATGCGGCACACAGCGACTCGAGTGCCTGCCGCGAATCGGGCGAGGAGCGGCGTCCGGCAACAAGCACCATGCTCCACCGGGTCGTCATGAACTGAGCTGCGTGACCGCCCGCCGAATGCTCGCTGTTTCGCGCCTTTGCCATACCGATCATCGTAAAGGCGGCGCGACCCGAGTTCCATGTGCTCTCGACCCGGAAAGCCAAGTGGACCGTCTATCTCGAAAAGGTGGACCTATCGCGACGCTCTGGCTCTCTTCGATTCCGCTGACTGCGACACGTGGCCGAAGTGAGCTACGGGCATTCAAGGCAAATCTCTACCACGAAGGCACAAAGACACCAAGAAAGACAAAAAAGCAGTTCTCCGGTCGAGTAGGGGCGGAGTGTGAACTCCGCCCCCCTCTTCAAACCGGACGTGCAGATTTCCCGCATCCGGCTTCCTCGAACGGTTTCAACTATGGCGTACACAGTGAGTCCACGGCGATCCTTACAACAGTCGCAAGCCAAGGCGTTGCAACTGGGCGTAGAAGGAGCGGTCGGCCGGTGGCCGATAGGGCCGTTGACTCCGGCGGTGCAGGTGATGCGTGAACGACAGGACCACGTAGCTGTTGAACTTGTGGAACGCCTGGCGCGGATAGCCGTGCGCGAAGTACCTCGACCAGCCCCCGAGCAACCGATTCACCTCCGCAATCAACGTCGGGATCGGTGTCACTCGGTTGCGACGGAGGAGTTCGCGCAACTTCGTCCGCACCCGTGCCAGCGAGTTGTCCGATGGGAACACGTTCAAGTAACGGCGATCGCGGCCTTTGAGGTCGCGGTCGTACCGGAACGTGAAGCCCAGGAAGGACAGCGAGGCGCTGGGTTCCTTCAGGTTCACCACACGCGTCTTGTCGCGGTTGATCGCCAACTGGAAGCGGCCTTCCAGCGTCGATTCCACCCATTCCTGCAGCCGTCGGCTCTGGTAGCGGGCCAGGATGACGAAGTCATCCGCGTACCGCACCAGCCGGGCTTGCGCCCAGGTGCCGGGGCCGTCGGATCGATGGAACCGATGCTCGAACCAGTGCAGGTACAGGTTGGCCAGCAACGGAGAGATCACTCCCCCTTGCGGCGTCCCTCGCTCCGAGCGTTTGGCCGCAGGCCGGCCTTGCTCGTCGCGTGCCACAATCGGCGCTTCCAGCCACGAGCGGATCAGATGCAGCACCGAGCGATCGGCGATCCGCATCTGGAGACACTTGATGAGCTGGTCGTGCGGGATCGTGTCGAAGTACCCCTTCAGGTCCGCGTCGTAGACCTCCCGCAGGCCGGCTTGCAGGTGGGCGCGGATCGCGTCCACCGCCTGATGGGCCGATTTCCCCGGTCGGAACCCATAAGAGCACTCATGGAAGTCCGCTTCGAAGATCGGCTCCAAGACGAGCAGAGTCGCCATCTGGACGATCCGGTCCTTGACGGTCGGAATGCCCAGCGGCCGCTCGCCGCCATTGGCCTTGGGGATCATCACCCGCTTGACGGGTTGCGGTCGATAGAGCTTGGAACGCAGTTCCTCTTGGAGCTCCGCGAGGAACTTGCCGGCTCCCGGACCGTCGATGATGTCGCGACACGACATGCCGTCGATTCCCGGAGCGCCGTCGTTCTTCTGCACCAGCCACCACGCCACCGTCAACACGTCGAGCCGGTGAATCCGGTCATACAAGGCGTAGAACCGGAATTTCGGCTCCTGCTTGGCCTTTCGCCACAGCTTCCACCTCAGAAGAGAGACGGCGAGTACGAACGTGACGTCGTGGCGCACCTCCGGTTGATCCGGCGGCTCGCTCCGGCCGTAGATCGTGCTACGTTCCGTAGTGGGATGAGATTCATCCAAGCGGCGCTCTCCCCCTCTTGTGGGAACACCCATTCGACAGGGCCCCTTCGCTCCGCGGGCATTACCCCGCCTCATCGCTACTATGAGCCCCTCCGACTCCCGATCGAGCCAAAGCGCAGTTATGGGTTCCCGCACCTTGTTGACACAGGGCCCACGCGCCAAGCGTCACTCGAGCGGGTCTCTCAGGTTCCTGACGATTCTGTCGGCATCCGCTGTCCCCTCCCACCCCGGAGAGCCCGGCCGCTGCAGGCGTTCGTTGCTTCACGGTCGGTGTCAGGCTTCACCCTATCTGGAAGGGCTGGCCACTCTCACATGCGTAACGAGGCCGAATCGGGTTCACGCTTTCGCATTACGGCTGACGCCTTTGCCTTCCGAGGCTTCGACCGCCGGATCGCTCCGACAGCCGCTCGGTCGGCTACATGGCGAACGAACAACTACCATGGTCAGTACCTTTCAACTGACAAGAACCGTCAAGCTTCGCCTGACGCACCAGATTTCGCCGAACGACGCAGATTTTGAAATTCAAATCGGCGAAATCGGCGTCATCTGCGGATCTCTCTTGCCTTTCTTGGTGTCTTTGTGCCTTTGTGGTGAAAGATCTGCAAAATGATGGTAATCGTGCTGCAAAGCACTAACGACCCAAATCTGTCGCCAGTGGCACCCTACGCCGTTAACCCTTTGAGACACGAGCGAGGGCACCCTACGCCGTTAGCGAGCCGGGTTATCGACGGGCACAGACGCCTCGCCAATCGGTTCCGTCCGCGAAGTTCGGTCGAAATCGCGGAGTTGTGATCGCTCCGCCGAACTCTTGAACACGATGAGGTGCGGGATGCTTTTCAGGAGGGCGAAGTCGAGTCCCTGGTCAGTCATCGAGTTACCGTCCGTAATCGGGTATGAATTCTCGCTGCACAGTTGGATATGGGAGGCCGTAAACGGTCGTGGTTTACAGGAAATCATGAGCCGACCCTGGAGAGTGCTCGAAGCGGCAACGGTCGCCATCTGGCGATAAAGCCCGGCAACTTCAGCGCACCGCCAGGCGGTCCACTTGGAGCGAACATCCCCATTCAGCAACCCCGACGCCAATTGAGGTTGGCCTTTGATGCGGATGCCCGTGTCACGTTGAAACCGATCGAGGGTCGCCGGATCGCAGCCCCATTCAATTCCGGGAAGCTGGAGGTAACAGCGCCGATCAATGTTGATCGCAACTCCTCGGTACGAAGCGTGGTGGTGATAGCGCGCCGCGAATTCGCCGACAATGTCGAGCACCGCCTGTTGCACACGTGGATCGAGCGGGTTGTATGAAGGCGTCAAACCGGAGTTCGATTCGTCGCTGTCGCGCACAGGCTGGCCGTCGGGTCCGACGCGCTCGATCCCCTGCGTTGCCGACTCGCCCGCAGCCAGTTGCCTTTCCAACGAAATCAGGGGACAGTCGAACCGCAGCTCGGGAATCAGCGCGAGTCCGCTGCGATCGAAAACCCGATACAGCAGCTCCACGACGTCCTTCTGCAGCGGGTCGCGCCCGGAAAGCGATCCCCTGTCGAAACGCACGCTGCGTTCGACAAAGGCGCTTGGGTACAGCGTGCTTCCATCGGCCAAAACGGGCAGGGTGAGGCATGTATCGCCGTGGTCGCGCAAGTAGTCGGCAGCTCGCTGGGCGCCCGTGTAAAATGCGTCCCAATTTTGTGCGTCCTCCCTCGCGAGTCCTGCAAAAACCCGCTGTGGACCGAAGACCAAATCGAATTCGGGAGTATTCAAGTGCGGACCGACAAGTTGTGGGACGCTCGGAATCGCCGCCGATGCCAACACCACTCGCTCTCGTCGCCTTGCGTCAACAGCGACGTCGATATTCGCCAGGTTCGCGTGCCCGCCGGATTCATCGGCCAGCACCAACACCTGCGCGACTGATTCGAGCACCTCGCCTGTCTTCGCCTTCAGGCGGAACCGCAGATCAAAGGCCCCCTCGAGATCGGGGAGAGTCAATGCGAGCGGAATCGGCCGTCGAGTCGAGGCTTGATCCCAATGCGGCGCAGGCAAGGAGCCTCTTGATACAACAAGTCCTGTGCGGGCGAGCCGGCTTTCCCATTCGAGTGTTGCCGCGCTCCAGTCCCCGGTCCTTCCATTCGTATCCGGCAACAGGACTGCCTTGAATGTTTCACCGGGG
Organism: uncultured Planctomycetaceae bacterium; assembly: GCA_963752185.1. Classification (GTDB taxonomy): domain Bacteria; phylum Planctomycetota; class Planctomycetia; order Planctomycetales; family Planctomycetaceae; genus DASPSM01. Next base: position 2,397,523 of record CAVVXK010000002.1, read on the forward strand.
CCGAAAATCAGGTGACGGCGAGTGATCGAGACGCGTAACTCGTCTCCTGGGGCGCGGCGTACCGTTAATCGGCCAGGCCGGTCGCCAAGCGCGAATACGATGGGATCGCGGCCGACGTCCGCGAGCTTCCAATCAAAGTGCCTGCTCCAACCGTTTTGATCCCCAAATTGCAGCGTAAAGTAAATTCGCGCCGTGCCTGATGCACGTAGCGTGACGTCGAATCCATCGCTTCGCCGCGGGCTGCGGCTACGAAGCCACAGATTTTGCCGATCGGACCAAAGCGTTCCCGCGTGATCGGCCTCCGGGCTCAATGAAACCGGGCTCGCGAATGTTCCCTGCGACGTTTCCAGGACGCCCGCAAAAACCTCGGGCCGATCGCCTGTCCATTCGAGTCGGATTCTGACCTCTTGGCTGGTTTCGTCGCGTGGAGCAGCTGCCGACGCCGTCAATGGGGCTGTCAAAATAAAGACGGCGGCACAACACCATTGCCTGAGCCAAAGCGCCCAAACGGAACGGGGAGATCCCGCCATAAAGTCACCGGAATTCTCGCGATGAGGGTGGACGAACGATTTGCGGCGAACTAAGTCGCGCCGAAGTGCGGCCTGAAGAATGAGGTCGGGATTATAGTCCTGCGCTTTGCATTCACAAAGATCGAGTCTGCGATGGACTTCGACTTTTGATGATCTTTTAAGCTGCGTGCTTGGCGTAGACCCGGCAGCCGGGCCGGCGTTGAGGGCGTTTGCTGCAGAATTCGTCGAGCGACGGTGAGATTCCGATTTGTTCGGCTGCGAGTTGCAGCACGGCTTCCGTGCCGCGTTCAGCACCACTGCAATAATGCACGCGCCGAGAAAAGTGCTAAAAAACTTTTGGGATTGTACGACTCGACTTCACCTGTTATCCTAAGGCTAACAAACGACGAAATACGGTACAGCCACAAGCTGCAAATCTCGCCATATGCGGAGCCGTGCCAGGATCAACGATCCCGGCACGGCTTTTTTTTTCCTGCGGGCCCGCTTTGCAATTTTGGATTTTCGATTTTGGATTTTGGATTGGGTTTGCTTCAGGGGGAGGCTTTCGATGACGCCGGTGATCCGTTTCGGGGTCGGCGATCGAGGCCGCAGCACGTGCCGGCGCGACTTTACGCGAGAACGGCACCGGGTGCAGGGCCAAGGCCCTGCTTCGAAGGTGCGCAGTTTGTTCGAAGGTGCGCAGGGTTTTCGAGAAGTGGGCATCTTGGAAAAGCCCGGAGATTCCTTCGAAGATGCGCACCCTTTTCCAAGGTGCGCACCGAAAAGTGCGCATCTTCGAAGGGAGACGGGAACGGTCACCGGTTCCGGCCGGCTCGCAAGCCCTGTCTCGCACTCACAAAGATCACTTCCCGGAGCGGTCTTGACGCATCTGAACGGATTTGAGAAAAGACCGCCTCTCGCCTTTACTCCCCTCTCTCTCCACGCAGATTTTTCCCACCTCCACAGTCGTCCGACTCAATCGGCCAGGACAATCGTCATGGTTCGCTTCACGCCCTGGGTCATTACCGGAGCGGCGTTCGCTTGCGCCGTCGTCGGCTGCGCTCATTTCGTCGAGATGCAGGCGATCGACCACTTCACAACGGCGCTCCAAACCGACGACCTCAACAAGCTGAAGGCCAGCGCCTCGCCAACTTTTGACGAGAAGGCCCTGCGGCGCAACAAGGATTCGCTCGAGGCACTCAAGAACCTGCCTCTGCATCCGGAAGAAAAGGTCACGATCGTCAAAGTGGAAGACGTGGGGAACGACAAGAAGAAAGTCGTCGTCACCACGGAAAAAACGCATCGCAAGATGCAGTACAATCTCGTCCGCGACGAAAAATCGTCGAAATGGGTCGTCGACGACATTATCGTCAAGCAAAAATCGAAGGACGTCACCGCGAACAAGACGGTCACCGAGCAGATGGACCTGCTGCTGGCCGTGCAGGATTTTCTGATCGCCTGGCACACGGGTAAGCCGGATCAGGTCAAATCTGTTGTTGCGCCGAGCTTCGCGAGTCTGCTCAAAGATCTGCCTCAGCCTCAGCTCGACCGGATCACCAAGAAAGTGGCCGGCGAGAAGTTGCGGCCGAAAGAATTCCGTCCCGAGGCGACGATTGACGGCAACGACGCGATCGTCAGGTTGCAGCGGGCCAAAGGCGTGCTTGTGCTGTCGATGGCTCACCTCAAGCAGGGCTGGCGGGTCTCGGACGTGTCCATCGAATCCCGCAAAGACAAAGATCAAATGAGTTCAGCCCGCCGCACGGCAAAAGCGATCCATACCGTGGTCCAATTCCTCAAAGCCTATAAGGACGACGACAAAAGGTCGCTCGAGCAGGTGACGGCAAGCCGCCTCTACGACAAATGCCTGAAAGTCGCCGATCTCAAGACGGTCCCGCTGCCGGGCCCCGAAACGCTTGGAGACAAAGACGTCGTCAAAACGCATCTGACGAAGACAGACGCCGTCGAAGTTTGTGGCGGCGAATATGTGATCACTCAAGGCAAGACGACAATCAAGATCTCGCTGATTTCGCCGCCGGGGGTGGTGATCGACACCGAAAAGATGGTCTTCACCGTCGACGATGTGACTTTCTACGACTCCAAGGACGAACGTCGCTTATCAGCCGTTTATACCTCACAGGCCAAGATGCAGTTGTTCATGAACGCCCTCATCAAGGGCAACTTGTTGCTCGTGAAAGAGAATTCAACCAAAGATCTGAATTACAAGATCTGGAACCGGCTCGGGCAGGTGACCTTGGCCGAGATTTTGCCCCCGGAAATCGAGATGTCGCCGCCGTCGATCAGCAGCATCGATTACCACGGCGCCGTGACCAACATCAACGTTCGTCAAGGAAGCCGCGAGCTGACCTACGTCATGCGGGACTATTCGGGCGACGTCACGGTCGACGATATTTTGATGCCCGTCATGGAGCGCCCGAGTTCCATGAAGGAAACGATGCTGGCCATGCTGCCGATCCGCCTCTTCGCGGCGGCACTTGCGCGACGGAGGGCGTGCCAAAGCCCGGCGATCGGCAACTTGATTTTCTCCGCGGCGTGACCTCGAACGATTTCAACCGCGTCGTGTGGAGTCAGATCAATCAGGTTCCCGAATCAGCCTATGCGGTTCTACCGCGGCTCAGCATGCAGCTCGCCTCGATTGTGGATACCCCAAACGGTCAGACGGTCGTATTGGGTGACGAGCGGTATGGCGCCAAGATCGAGCTTGTCCACGAAAGGGACGCGCTCGTCATCGACCATGTTTACATGATGGGCGGCGGACAGATTGAAACGGCCGAGCTCAAACATACGCTCAAGTCGACTTTAGTCCGGCGCGGAAGCCCGCGAGCCTTCGTGACGGATCCGATGAGCGCCAATCCCATCGCGACCGATGCGCCGCGAACGGCCGACGCCGGAACGATGAATGCGGATGCTTTCGAACCGGGCTCCGGCTCTGTGATCCCGGCCCAAGCGGAGTCGTTCGAGGAACTTGCGGCCCCGAAGAAATTCCCGGATGTTTCCGAGAAACCGGTGCCGATGCCGAGCGGCAGCACGAAGTGAGATGAGCAACAAATGAAAGAAGCCCACCGACGGATGTCGGTGGGCTTTGTTCTAGATAACGCTTGCGAATATCGACGAGACTCAGATTTCGAGGATCGTTCGCAAATCGACCAACGCATTCTTGGCGCGATTGGCATTCTCACCCAAGCTGGGTCGTTCCCGGCCCTGGCACTGCGAAATAAATTGGTAGACGCGTTTATAGTGTTCGTAAAGTTCCACGATTCCCTGGCGAAGCTGATCAACCGTCGTATTGGACGTGACGGAGTCGCCGAATCGCTGGCAGTGCTTCAAGAAATTGGCCGTTTCGTCGGCGGCCGCCTCGGGAGAGTTCTGATCGCCGTCGATCCAGGTTTGCGTGTCGCGGTTGATATTGTCGGCCGCGGCAAGCAAACCGTACGCCAACTCGCGAATGCGGCGGCGGTCGAATTGCTGATCGCTGATTTGCAAGGCATCGGCAATCGAGTTGATGCCCTCCTCGATGTGATTCAGCACCCGACGGGCCGGCTCGCTGTTCATCGGCCGGAAGATATGATCGAAGGCCCGCCACGACTCGGCCACGTTGTGAAAGGAGTCGGCGAGATCTGCCTGCGACACACGTTCCACTGCCGCATCCTGCAGGAATTGCTCGCAATTTCCGTAAAACGCTCCGGCCGTGGCCAAGGCCGCAGTCGACTCGGGCAATTCCATCACGAGCTTGAGCGGAGCGCGCGTGAAATATTCGTCGATGTCGTGCTTCAAACCTTCGACGATATAGCTCAAGTTCGACGTGTCGGCTTGCTGAGGATTGCGCAACAATTGATTGATGACACGGTTCGAGCGGTTGATCCGCATCACGGTCCGCTCGAGCGCACGATTGGTATCGACCTGGCGAATTTGACGCGAGAGGGGATACCAAAGTGCCTGGTATTCCTTGAATTCGCCAACGATGGTCGTCGGATCATTACCGGCATCCATCGTGTCGCAGACCATCTGGGCTTCCGACTCGACGCGCCGCGCCTGGCCGCTCAGAATCCGGCGTTGTTCGGGGTCGACGAATTCAACGTCAATGTCTTCCGCCAGTCGCTGCAATTGGTCGGTCAGAGCTGAAATGTGATGCAGCAGGTCGTGCTGATCGAATTGCGGCTGGATCTTGAGCATTCCGGACAGCTGCCGATCGAGATTGTCCATCACGTCGACCCGCTTCAGTTCCGCGGTGCGAGACATCTCGGGAATCTGATGCAACCGATACGAGATGGCCTGCCAATCGCGGTCAAAGGCTTCATAATCGCCGCACAAACCGGAAAGCTTGGCCTGACGTTGGCAACGATCGCGCAAGACCTGAGCATTTGCGCTGAACTGAATCGCGTCCGGCAGAATGCCGCGCACGCCGCGGATGTAATCCACGTTCTGATTCAGGGCCAGTTGCAAAGCGTCGGCCTCTTGTGCGAATCGCTCGATGAGACGCCGCGCGTTATCGAGGCCTTCGCCGGATTCCACGATTCCCATCGGAGGCGCCTGACGCAATCGGCGAAGATTGGGCTGGGTATCGAAATTGTCCTTGTCGAAAGCATTGAAATCGTGTTTCAGATCCTGATAAAGCCGATTGCGGCGCTCGATGATGCGTGGGTCAGTCCGGCGGTTGTCGAGATCCGAACTTGCAATACGGCGTTCCCGATCGAGATCGCGTGCTTCAAGTCGGCTCTCGCGGCTAATGTCGCGGCGACGCGCGTCTTCCAAGTCGCGCGGATCCTGGGCATTGGCAGAGCGACCTAACATCAAGAGGCTTGCCGCGGCCAGCCCCAAGGTGCGCCATCGACCCACGTCGATTGGAAAATAATTTTGACCCAGACCGTTCATTACTCGAGACTCCTTTCTCAGGCGAAAAACAGGCAAATTGCTTTTGGCTACGTCGGCCCAACGAGGCGTCGGTTTATAGTGAACAAAAAGAAATCGGTCGAGGTGAAGGGTCTTCACTCCTCGCACGAACAAAGACTCGATTCGTTCAAATCGCTCGCGCCACCTCATCACGCGGCGATTCGCTCCCTCTCGACGGCGTTCGACTCGACCCGATTGGTCGGGAAGGGCACGGTGCTCGGCGCCGGCACTTCAATTGAAGCCGAACCTTGAACAATTCGGATGAGTTCCTCCAGCATCCGATCGGCCAACACGTTTCGATCGAAGTGCCGAGCCACATATTGTCTTCCGTTGCGATAGGCGTCCCGGTCGGCCGCAATCGCGTCGATTCCCGCAATCAGCGAGTCTTCGTCTTCAGGGGTCATGGCCAGCCCCGCGTGCGGCGACACGACGAGCTCTTGAGCCTGGCCGCGAACGCCCATGATAATCGGCACGTTCATCGCCATAATCTCGAAGATCTTCGACGGAATCACCGTTTCAAACAGATCCGCCTTTTTGAGATGCACAAGGCAAGCGTCCGCCGCCGCGATCATCTCCGGCATCCGTGATTTGGGCACCAGACCGGTGAATACCACGTTATCGAGTCGACGTGACCTGGCCTCGCGCTCGAGTTCCTGGCGATCCGCACCATCGCCGACGATCTGGAACTCGACATTCGTGCGGCCCACGCTCTTCAACTTTTCGGCCGCCCGCAGCACCACGTCCAAACCGTGCGCCATGCCGACCGTGCCGATGTAGGCACAGACAAATTTCCGGTTCTCGTTCGCGGCGATCGAAAGCGGGGAAAAGTGAGGACGGGGCACGAACTGCCGTGTGTCGACGCCGTTCGGAATAACGGCGATCTTTTCCTCCGGAACGCCCCGATCCAATAACCGCATCCGATAACCGTCGCCGACCGTGACGATCCGCCGAGCGCCCGCATACATCTTGATTTCGAGCCACTCGAGCAGGCGCCGCATGCGATGGTTTTTGATCGCCCCCACCGTCACGATCGACTCGGGCCAGATATCCCGGACTTCGAGGACCAATGGACGACGAAGCAACCAACTGCAAAGGACGCCCGCCCAGCCGCAAAAGAACTGGGGCGTCGTGGCGACGATCACATCAACGCCGCGCACGGTCATCGCGCAGAGCGTTGCGGCGACGAGATAACTCACGTAATTCGTGATTCGCTTCAAAAAACCCTTGTTCGGCGAAAGATACGTCCAAACACGTAGCACGCGGATTCCGTCGATCGTTTCTCGCTGGAGCCAGGCATTACGATAGCCCTCGTAGACAACGCCCGAGGGGCAATTCGGGGTGCACGTGATCAATGTCACGTCGTGGCCCGCAGCGACCCAGCGCCGGCAGTGGTCGAAAGTTCGCGAGGCCGGAGCGTTCACTTCAGGGGGAAAGTAATGCGATAGAAACAGAATATGCATGTCGTTGCCTGGTTTCGCAGGTTCGCCGCTGAACTCAAGCCGCGCGGCCGACCAGCTCTTTGCGAACAGGAATCGGCCATGTTCGCGAAGATTCGACAGTTTGTGCGGGATTTCGATCCAGGAACTCCCGCGCCAAAGTTCCAATGTGAGAATGGCCCACTGCAGCATGTAATAGTCGGCCCGACCCGATTGACTCTGCTCGCGAATTCTTTGCAAGGTGTCTGCTGAGAACCAACCGCGGCGGCGAATGACGGACGCGTCCGTCACATCATTCCAAAGTGGCGCGAGATCATGCCTCAGCCAATTTCGATAGGGCGCGCCGAAACCGGCCTTTGGTCGATCAATGATTCCGTTGGGGACCAATCCTCTTGCCGCTTCGCGCAAAATGGCTTTCGGCCGGGGAATCAGCTTCTGCGAAACGGGCAACGAGCAGGCGAATTTCACGAGTTCCAGATCGAGCAGGGGAACTCTCGCCTCGACGCCGATGGCCATGGCCATCTTGTCGGTGTAGAGCAAATTGTGATTCGGCAAATAAACGCCCAGATCGCGTTCGAGGAATCGATCCTCATTTCTCAGCGCCTTGCTCCGCATCCGCAATTGGCAGTCGTCGTCAGGTTGTCGGTCGCGGAGTTCAGTCCGCACTTCGGAATTGAATACCGAATTCACGACTTCCGAAGGCGTCGACATGCAATAGGCGAGGAACCGCTCGTCGGGCGGCCGATGGACGTCGCGCAATACGCGGCCAATGCGCCGCAACGCCGCTCCGCCAGGACCGCTGAGTGCGCCGGGAACCAATTTCGCGCTATTCGCGATCGCTCTCCTGAGCACGACAGGCACACGGTCCGCCCAGCGAAACGCACGGAATGCGGCATACCGCGGATAGCCGCCGAAGAGTTCGTCCGCCCCTTGGCCGGAGAGCAAGACTTTTGTGCCCCTCTGGCGCGCCAACTGGCTCACAAGATAGCAGCTGATGATCGCCGGATCGGCCAAAGGTTCATCCATCTGCCGAATGAGCGTCGGCAGCAACGAGGCCACGCGCGGAGCGATCTCAATTTCCTGAAATGAGAGCCCCAGCAGGTCCGCGAGACCTCGGGCGTAGGGCAGATCGTCGTGCGCCTGATCGAGTCGGTTGGAATTGCGGGCAATACTCACCGTGAAGCTGCGGAAGGGATCGGATCGCGGAAAACCACGAGCGGCAATCACCGTGATCAGGCTACTGTCGAGGCCACCACTCAGGAACGATCCGACCGGAACATCCGACACAAGCTGTCGCGCCGTCGCCGTTTCGACCGCTGCACGCAATCGCTCAGCGTTTTCCTGCCGAGACGTGCCATTGGAAACGCCGAACTGCGGCTCCCAATAGCGGGTGAACTGAATTTGCTTCGTCGCCGCCCTCCACCGCAAGATCGTGCCCGGCTCCAACCGCTTGATTCCGCGAATGGCCGTGCGGTCGGAACAGGAATGGCAAAATGCCAAATGCTGTTGGATCGTCTGAAAATCGGGCTCGCGCGTAATTGCCGGATGGGCGCAAATCGCCTTGATTTCGCTGGCAAAGATGAGCGAACCCGGTTTCGGTTGGGCGTAATAAAGCGGTTTGATCCCGAGTGGATCGCGAGCCAGGAGCAATTCGCGTTCGTGGTTGTCCCATAAGGCGAACGCGAACATCCCGTTCAGACGCTCGACAAATCGGCTTCCCCACCGCATCAAGCCGTGGAGTAACACCTCGGTATCGCCCGAGGAATTGCGTCTTAGACCGCTGCCGGCGAGGTCTCTCTGCAGCTCGGAAAAGTTGTAGATTTCGCCGTTGTAGACCAGCACGTATCGACCATCGGGCGAATACATGGGCTGAGCAGCGAAATCGGACAAGTCGAGAATGGCCAACCGCACATGGCCGAGCGCAATCTGCAACTCGGGCCGCTCGAAAACACCGCTGCCGTCCGGCCCCCGATGGGCTTGGGCCGCGTTCATTCGTTCCACTAGACCGGGAACGAAATCACCTGCCAGCCCGGCAATGCCACACATCGTCCCCCCTCGCTACGTTCCGCGCCGGGCGGTTGGTAACAGAAACTCGAAAATCGAGCAAGATGCGAAATCGGCGTTGTCTCGGGGGGACCGTTTTGTTAACAGCCCGCAGAACAGGCCGTCGCCGGGCGATTGTCGAGACAGATATGCGGATCGGCATCGATGCGTCGAATTTGAAGAGCGGAGGAGGGCTGACCCATCTCGCCGAGCTCTTGGCACATGTTGATGCGCGGGCAGCCGGCCTCGATCAAGTGACCGTCTGGGGCCCGCCAGACACGTTGAACCGGCTCGCGCCGCGTCCGTGGCTGGTAAAGGCGAGTTGCGCAGATCTCGAGGGATCGGCGGCGTCGGTTCTCGCTTGGAGGAAAGAGGCGCTCCTGCGCCTGGCTCAGACGGACTGCGACCTGCTTTTCGCACCCGGCGGCCTTTGCACGAACGGCTTCCACCCGGTCGTCACGATGTCGCGAAACATGCTGCCGTTTCAATTGTCGGAAGCACTGCGTTACGGCCCCTCGCGCATGCTCGGACGGCTCGCACTTCTGCGTGTGCTGCAAAAGCGAAGTTTTCGCGCGGCGGACGGAGTGATCTTCCTGTCTGAGTTCGCGGAGAAAACGGTCCTTGGTACGACCGGGCCTCTCGCCGGCAAGACAACCATCATCCCGCACGGAGTCGCGAGCCCGTTTTTCAAACCGCCGCGCCCCCAGCTGCCGCTGCGTGCTTTTTCGGCGGCAAGACCTTTTCGCATCCTCTATACATCGATCGTCGATGTCTACAAACATCAGTGGCACGTCGCCAACGCGGTCGCCCAGTTGCGGCGCGAGAGACTGCCGATCGCAATCGAGTTTGTCGGCGATGCGTACGCTCCCGCGTCACGTCGCTTGGATCGCACGATCCGAGAGCTCGATCCTCTGGGCGAGTTCCTGAAGAGGACCGGTCCGGTCAGACACCCGAACTTGCCTGCCCTTTACCACGCGGCCGACGCCTTCGTCTTCGCGTCCAGCTGCGAGAATCTGCCGAATATCTTGCTGGAGGCGATGGCCGCCGGCCTGCCGATCGCCTGTTCGCAACGCGGCCCGATGCCTGAGGTCCTCGGCGACGGTGGCCTTTATTTCGATCCGCTCCGTCCGCGAGCAATCGCCGGCGCCCTTCGGGACCTTTGCACGACAACAGAAGTGCGCGAGCGGATTTCGGCTCGGGCGTACGATCTGGCGCAATCGTTTTCTTGGTCGCGATGTGCGCAGGAAACTTTTGAATTCCTGGCCAAAGTCTTACGCACGCATCGCAATCGGCACTCGCCGACGAAGGAAATTACCGCAACGCTAAGATCCGCCGCGTGATCTCCGCGAAGTCTGGCTGTTCAAGCAACTGAACCCAAGCACCGCGGCCTAGGAATGCAACCCGATTCCCGAGTACTCAAAGCCGAGTTCTCGCATGCGACGGGGATCGTAGAGATTGCGCCCGTCGAAGATGACTGGCTGCTTCATTTTGCGCTGCATGTAGCCAAAGTCGGGGTTACGAAACTCATTCCACTCGGTGACGATCGCCAAGGCATCGGCCCCTTCGAGGGCATCGTAGTGGTGACCGCAATAACTCAATCGATCGCCGTACAACGCTCGCACGTTTTCTTGCGCAACCGGATCATGGACTTGCACTCGAGCGCCTGCGGCCAACAGCCGGTCAATCAAGATCAAGGCCGGCGCCTCGCGAATGTCGTCGGTTCGCGGCTTGAAGGAGAGGCCCCAAACGGCAATCACCTTATCGGCCAACGCCCCGTCGAAGTGTCGCGACATCTTGTGATACAGAACTTCCTTTTGTGCCGTATTCACACGATCGACGGAGCGGAGAATGCTCGGTTCGACCTCATGCGACTCGGCGACCGAGACGAGCGCCGGACGTCTTTCGGAAAACACGATCCGCCGTAGCCTACGCCGGGAAAAAGAAACGCAAAACCGATCCGCGTGTCGTGGCCGATGCCGCGGCGGACTTCGTTGATGTCGGCGCCGACCCGATCGCAAAGATTGGCCATCTCGTTAATGAAGCTGATCTTGGTCGCCAGCATGCAATTGGCGACATATTTGGTCATTTCCGCGCTTTCGAGCCCCATCACCAGAAACGGGTTTTCGGTACGCAGATAGGGTTTATAAAGTTCGCGGAGCGTCTCAGCGACTTCAGGGCGATTGACCCCCACGACGACCCGATCCGGCTTGGTAAAGTCGTCGATCGCCGCCCCCTCCTTGAGGAATTCGGGATTCGACGCGACGTCGATCGGCCGTCCGCAAAGCTCTTGCAGGCGCTCGGCAACGCGCCGATTGGTTCCCACTGGAACCGTGCTCTTGATGACAACGACAGCATTCGGTGCGAGCAGCGGTGCCAGCGTATCGACAACGGTCCACAGGCCGGTCAAGTTTGCAGAACCGTCGTCGCCTTGCGGAGTGCCGACAGCAATGAACACGCATCTTGCGGAGGCCGACGGCCTCTTTGCAGTCGGTTGTGAATCGTAGCCGACCTGCTTTGGCGTTGCGGACGACGAGTTCGGACAGTCCCGGTTCGTAGATCGGTATGTTGCCACGACGAAGCCGGGCAACCTTGTCGGCATCAATGTCGACGCAAAAGACGTCGTTCCCCGTCTCCGCAAAGCAAGTCCCGGTTACGAGCCCTACGTAACCGGTTCCGATCATGGCAATCTTCAAACGTCACTCTCCAGGTGCATCTGCCGGCACCCGTGTATCAATCGGAAAGGGCGCCATTCATCTAGGCTGACAGCGCGGGATGACGCTGGCAAGATCCATTCCGCGATCAAGCCTCACCCGATTTCCGGTGGCGGTCACCGTACTGCTGTTTGTAATACTTCAGGTAATCGCCGGTCTTGATGCGATTGACCCAATCCGTATTGGCCTGGTACCAGCCAATCGTGTCGCGAATTCCCTGGCGAAAGGACACCTGCGGCTTCCAGCCGAGTTCTCCCTCGGCCTTGCTGCAATCGATGGCATACCGCAGATCATGTCCTGGACGATCGGCGACGAATTCGATCAAAGTCTGCGGCTTGCCGAGTAACTCGAGGAGCATGCGCGTCAATTCAATGTTGCGAATTTCCTGGTGTCCGCCGAAGTTGTAAACCTCGCCCGGGCGGCCCTGTCGCAAAGCGGCATCGATTCCGCGGCAGTGATCCAGGACATGAATCCAATCGCGGACATTCTCCCCCTTGCCATAAACGGGGAGCGGCTTGTCGTCGAGGGCCCGCGAGATGAAGAGCGGAATGATCTTCTCGGGGAACTGATAGGGCCCGTAATTATTCGAGCAACGGGTGATCACGCCGGGAAAACCGAACGTGTGACAATATGCCCGCACGAGTACGTCGGCGGCCGTCTTCGAGGCGGAATAAGGGCTGTTCGGCGCAAGTGCAGTCTCTTCAGTAAAAAAGCCCTCAGCGCCGAGGCTGCCATAAACCTCGTCGGTCGAGACCTGCACAAACCGGGCGACCTTCGCCTGCCGGCAGGCGTCCAAGAGGATCTGCGTCCCGACCACGTTGGTTTGAATGAATGGACCTGAGTCGAGAATGCTGCGATCGACGTGGCTTTCGGCGGCGAAGTTGACCACGGCGTCGGGCTTCAACGCGGTCAATAACGCCTGGATCGAGTTCCGGTCACAGATGTCCAACTTTTCCAGTCGGTACCGCGGATCGCCGTCGATGTCCTTGAGATTCTCTGGATTACCCGCGTACGTGAGCTTGTCGATGTTCACGAGCGATTGCTCGGGATATCGCTTGAGCTGGTCGCGAATGAAATTCGAGCCGATGAAGCCGCACCCGCCCGTAACGATCAGGCATTTCATATCCGGTTCTTGTTCTATTTGGTGATGTCGGCGGGAATGCGAGCCAAAGAGACGAGAGTGTCTTCATCGTCGAGCCGAATAATCCGCACGCCCTGCGTGTTCCGCCCGATCTGGCTGATGTCGCTGGCGTGGACGCGCTGAATCTTGCCGCGGGCCGTGATCATGATGACTTCGTCATCATCGGCAACGGCAATGATGTCGATCACTTTTCCATTGCGTTCGGTCGTGCGAATGTCGCGCAGGCCCTTGCCGCCGCGCCGCTGCCGGCGATAACGCTGATTGCCGCTGTAGCCGGCTGTTTCGTCTCCTTCTTCGCCCTCGGCGACCTCTTCGTCCGCCGCCCCTTCGGCAACCGGCGTTTCGCCGGCCTCCTCGGCGGCCGGCTCGTCCGCCGGAGGTCCAGTCGATCCGATTGCGGCCTCTTCGGCCTCATCGACAATTCCCGGACCGAACGGAGTCCGTTTGCCGTATCCATTTTCGCAGACCGTCAGCAACGTCATCTGCGGGTCGGCGACGACAAGTCCGACGACGGCATCGCCGGATGGGAGGCTGATCCCGCGAACTCCACGGGTCGCCCGGCCCATCGGACGGGCATCGTGGTGTGAAAATCGGATCGACATGCCGCCTTGCGTCGCCAGCACAACGTCGTCCTCGCCGGAAACGATGCGCACATCGATCAGCTCATCTCCTTCATCGAGTTTGATGGCGATAATGCCGCCTTTCATCGGCCGGCTATATGCGGAAAGAGCCGTCTTCTTCACCGTGCCGTTCTTGGTTCCCATCATCAGGAACTGTTCGTCGGTGAATTCGCGGACGGCCAGGCAACTGGTCACCCGCTCTTCGGCATCTTTGAGCGAGAGCAGATTGACAATGGCCCGCCCGCGGCTGGTCCGGCTTTGCAGCGGCAGGTCATACACCTTTTGCCAGTGCACGCGGCCGCGATCGGTGAAGAACAGGAGATAGGCGTGGGTGCTCGCGACGAAGAGGTGCTTGATGTCGTCCTCTTCGTCCGACTTGACGCCGGTGATTCCCTTACCGCCGCGGTTTTGCGCCTGATAGGTGCTGAGCGGGGTCCGTTTCACGTAGCCGCGCTGCGAAAGGGTGACAACCATCGGCTCTTCGGCAATCAAGTCGTCCCGGTTGATATCGGAGAGTTCGTCCTCCGAAAAGGCAGTCCGCCGCTTGGTGCCGTACTTTTGCTTTAATTCCAGCATGTCCTGTCGGACGACCGCGCGGATGTTGGCCTCTTCAGATAAGAGTCCCAAGTATTGAGCGATATTATCCAGCAGCTTTTGATGCTCGCCGCGGAGAGTCTCGCGTTCGAGATTGGCCAACGAACCCAGCTGCATCGAAACGATGGCTTCGGCCTGATTGGCCGAGAGGTTGTAGTTTTCGGCCGTCCCTTTTTCCGCCTGAAAATCGCGGAAGCCGGCTTCGCCGAGCGCACGGGCCACCAACTCAGCGGGAACATCGATCCGCTGCAGGGCGACTTTCGCATCCGCCCGGCTCGGCGCACTGCGAATCGTGGCGATCACCTTGTCGATCTCACTTTGCGCGATCAACAGTCCTTCGACGGTGTGCTTGCGTTTCCGAGCCTCGGTCAACAGGAACTCGGTGCGCCGACGAATCACCGTCACGCGGTGTCGCAGGAATTCCTGCAGCAATTCTTGAATCGACAGCGTCCGCGGCCGATTTCCCACCAACGCCAGCAAAATCAAACTGAAAGTGACTTGCAGCGTCGAGTACTGGAACAGCTGATTGAGCACGACTTCGCGGTCGGCATCGCGCTTGAGCACGATGTGCAGCCGCACCTGCCATTCGGGCGTCTTGCGATCCGTGTAATCGACGATGCGGGCGATGCCCTTGATCCGATCCTCGCGAATCAGATCTTCGAGCTTTTCCTTGAGGCGGTCTCGCGTTTCGAGATAAGGGATCTCAGTGACGACAATAACGTCGGAGTTCTTTTCCGTGTCAAAATGCGTGGCGGCCCGCAACGTGATCGTGGAGCGGCCTGTCAGATAGCCCTGACGGATGCCTTCCCGGCCGCAGATGATGCCGCCTGTGGGAAAATCCGGTCCGGGCATGACTTCCAGGATGTCGTCGATCGCGCAGTCGGGCTCATCGATGATCTTGATGACCGCATCGGCCACTTCATTAAGATTGTGGGGCGGAATGCTCGTCGCCATGCCGACGGCAATACCGCTCGATCCGTTGACGAGCAGGTTGGGAAACCGCGAAGGGAGGACCACCGGCTCGCGGCTGCGCTGGTCGTAATTGGGCACAAAATCGACGGTGTCTCGCTCGAGATCGTCGAGCATCTCGGAGGCGACGGCCGACAATCGAGCTTCCGTATATCGCATGGCCGCAGGAGGCAAGCCGGCCAACGAGCCGAAATTCCCCTGCTTGTCGATCAGCACGTCCCGCATCACCCACGATTGGGCCAGGCGGACCAGCGTCGGATAAATGACGCTTTCACCATGCGGGTGATAGTTACCGCTGGTGTCCCCAGAGATCTTCGCGCACTTGATGCGATGCGAGGCCGGCCCGAGGTTTAAGTCGTGCATCGCAACCAGGATCCGCCGTTGCGAGGGCTTCAGTCCGTCGCGGGCATCGGGGAGTGCGCGACTGACGATCACGCTCATGGCGTACGTCAGATAACTTGATCGAAGCTCGTCTTCGATATCAAGCGGTTTGATCCGCTCGGCGATCACTTCGGGAGGCGTATCTTCCGGGATTGAACCGTCGGACAAGAGAAGTTCTCCGTTTTGCTAAACGTCCGTGAAGTAGGAGAATTTTAGGAAGATTTGCAGCGTTTCTCAACGCCTCGCGCGAAGGTTCTCGATCGCTTTCTAAACCGTTTTTCCTGAACATGTTCAATAGCCGTGCCGTGGTCTTTCGCCTAGAATTGACGGAGTCCGCCGCAGTCCTTCCGACAACGAGTCGGAATGCCCACCTGGTACGCGAGAGACCCGCAATGATCGCCGAGTCGACGACCGAGGTCGGCAGCTACTTCATCGCCAACTACCCGCCATTTTCCGTTTGGGACACAAGCCAGGTTCCGGAGATTCGCCAGGCGCTCGCGTCGTCTCCGGACCGCTCGGTCCCGATGGGACTCTATATACATATCCCGTTCTGCCGGAAGCGGTGCCGGTTCTGTTATTTCCGCGTTTACACAAATCAAAACGCCCAGGCGATTGAGAACTACGTCCAATCGCTCGAACTCGAATTCAAATTGCTCAGCCAGCAGCCCGGCGTACAGGGCCGGACGCTCCGCTTCGCGTATTTTGGCGGCGGCACACCGTCCTATTTGAGTTCCAAGCAGCTGCGATCGCTCCACGATCGGCTGAGTGAATACCTCTCGTGGCAGACGGCCGAAGAAGTCACTTTCGAGTGCGAGCCGGGCACCTTGAGTCTGGAAAAGGTCAAGACTCTCAAGGAAATCGGCGTCACTCGCGTCTCGCTGGGTGTCGAGAATTTCAACGACGAGATTCTCGAAACAAACGGCCGGGCTCATCTCTCGCCCGAGATTTTTCGCGCTTACGACTGGCTTCAGCAAGTCGGCTTCCCGCAAATCAATATCGACCTGATCTCCGGCATGATCGGCGAAACGGACGAGAATTGGGCCCAATGCGTCGAGCGGGTCAAACAGTTGGAACCCGACAATATCACGATCTATCAGATGGAGCTCCCGTACAACACGCTCATTTCCCGCGAGATCAAGGAGCTAGGGGTTACGTCGCCCATAGCCGGCTGGGAAACCAAACGCCGCTGGGTGAGCGAAGCGATGGATACACTCTTTGCCGCGGGCTACCACATTTCGAGCGGCAACGAACTGGTGCGGAGCCTCGACACGGATCATTTCGTTTACCGCGATCACCTGTTTCGCGGCAGCGACATTTTGGCGACCGGCGTTTCGTCGTTCGGCCATTTCCAGGGCGTGCATTACCAGAATTACGACCAGATTGAACAATATATGTCCGGAGTCGCAGCCGGCGAACTGCCGATCCACCGGGCATTTATTCCCACGCAGCATCAGAAATTGATTCGCGAAATGGTGCTGCAATTGAAGGAGGGACGAATTTCGGTCCGTCCCTTCCGTGCGAAGTTCGGCGTCGATATCCGCCAGGAATTTGCCGCCCCGCTGCGAAACCAGCAGGCGGCCGGGTATCTCGCCGTTGAAGACGAAGAGATCCGCCTCACCCGCCGCGGCCTGCTGCAGGTCGACACGCTGTTGCCCGAATATTTTGAGGAGCAACACCGGGCGATCCGCTACACCTGAGCCTCTTCGTCCTTTGCCCCGGAGAACCCGTGAACCCTCACGACGAACTCCAGTCGCTGATCGACATGTTTCCCGACGCCGCGCCGTTGTTGGCCGACGCCGAGCACGTGGCGTCCCAGACGCTGCCGGAACCGTATCGCCGCATGTTGGCCCACAATCACCACATGACGGTGACGATGGAGTCTTATCACGGCTGCCCGGTCGACGTGCGTATTCTGGACCGCCGGCTCGACGGCGACTTCTATTACCGCAAGATCATCCTGTTGAAGCACGGCACGGATCATGTCGTGCAATTCGGTCTGGTCCGGTTCGACCTGAGTTATGTCACGCAAGCTGTCCGGGATGAGATCATCGCGGGGCAAAAGCCGCTCGGCCGCGTGTTGATCGACCATAACGTGCTTCGACACATCGACCTGGGGGCCGTACTCCGCATAACGGCCGGACCGGCGTTGGCCGAATACTTGCAAATGCCGGTGGGCGGCGTTACCTACGGTCGCCTGGCAACGATTTTTTGCAATCAGCATCCCGCGGTGGACCTGTTGGAGATTACGGCTCCGCTCCCCCTTGAAGGCGCGGGCCGATCCGACTGGGGCTAGGTGAGATGGAACCCGCGACCGAACCGCGCTTCGTGACGACCCGCCGCGTCGAGTTTGTCGACACCGACATGGCAGGCATCGTGCATTTCTCGAATTTCTTTCGCTACATGGAAACCGCGGAGGCCGAGTTCTTCCGCAGCCAGGGACATTCGCTCGCGTCAACCAAGAACGGCTCGGGAGTCGGCTGGCCGCGCGTCGCCGCTTCCGCGTCATTCAAGGCGCCCGCCTACCACAACGACGTTCTCGAAATTCGCATTTACGTCCGTCGTCGCGGCTTCAAATCTCTTACGCTGCAGTTCGAGATCCGCCGCGGCGAAACATTGATTGCCACGGGCCAGGTCAAGACGGCTTACTGCCGCTTTCGCCCGGACCAACCGATTGAATCTCTGGAAATTCCCGCGACATTCGACTCACTGATCGGGCCTTACGATCCGGCCGCGGACAAAGAGCCCGTGGGCAAGGATGAAGGATGACGGATCCCCCCAATGGCGACCTGACCGTGGAAGGGCTGACGAAAGAGTTCGTTAGCGAGGCAGGGCGGCTCGTGGTCCTGAACGGGGCAGGGCTGCGAATGAAGCGGGGCGAGGCGCTGGCCGTCACCGGTCCGTCCGGCTCGGGCAAAAGCACACTGCTTTATATTTTGGGGACCCTCGAGCGGCCGACGGCTGGTAGCGTGCACATCTTGGGTGAAGACGCGTTTGCCCGCTCTGACGCCGAATTGGCCCGCTTCCGCAATCAGAAAATCGGCTTCATCTTTCAGGACCATCACCTGTTGCCTCAGTGCAATGTGCTGGAGAACGTGCTGATTCCTGCTCTTGCCGGAAATGGAGCCGGTGCCGCCGAAACAAAGCGAGCGGAGGAGTTGCTCGATCGGGTGGGCCTTAAGAGTCGGACCAGCCACCGGCCAGGCCAGCTTTCCGGGGGCGAGCGACAACGAACAGCCGTCTGCCGAGCTTTGATCAATCAACCGGTCTTGCTGTTGGCCGACGAACCGACCGGCAATCTCGACCGGGCAAACGCGGAAGCGGTCGGTGACCTGCTGTTGGAGATGAACCAGCAGCAGCGGACCGTGTTGATTTGCGTCACGCACAGCGCCGAATTGGCCGCGCGATTTCCGAGGCGCGCCGAACTCGTCGACGGCCGGCTGGTTGAACATACAAAGGCGCAGCAATGAGCGACGCCGGCCCGACCTCCATCAGTTCGTGGGGGCTCGTTCTTCGCAACCTTCGTCATTACTGGGTCACGAATCTGGCGGTCATCGCCGCGGTCATCGCCGGCACCGCCGTGATTGGCGGGGCATTGGTCGTCGGAGACTCCGTTCGCGGTAGCTTGCGTCAAATTAGTCTTGATCGACTTGGCCGAATCGACGACGTGCTGACCGGCATGCGATTCTTTCGCGAGGATTTGGCCCAGGAACTGGCCGGCCGGCCGGCCATCCAAGAGCGGTTTTCGGCCATTGCGCCCGCGTTGATGGTGGGCGGGACATTCTTGGCGACGCACGGCGACTCGTCGCGCCGGGCCGGCGGCGTACAGGTCTTCGGGACCGACGAACGACTTTGGGGCCTCTTGGAGCACGGCGACGTGCCGGTTCCCCGCGACCGCGACGTCGTCCTCAACGTCGCGCTTGGCAAACCATTTGGGGGTGAAACAAGGCGACAGTGTGAGCCTGCTCATTCCTGTCCCGTCCACGATCCCCCGCGAATCCCTCCTGGGAAAGCGCGAAGGGGAGTTTCACGAAATTCCGCTGACAGTGCTCGCCGTCCTGGACGAGGCGGCCGGAGCAGGGCGGCTGACGTTAAACCCCACGCAGCAGCTGCCGTTCGATGCATTCGTGCCGATCCTGGCGCTCCAAGAGGGGATGGGACTCGAAAAAATCGAGCGCTCGCGGCGAAATCCCACGGGCACTCCGGCCCGCGTGAACGCGCTTTTTGCATCGGCACGATCCCCTTCCGATCAAACGGGTCCGACATCCGCCGATGCCGCGAAACTTCTCGATCGCGAAATGTCGACCGTATTGACGCCGACCGATATTGGCCTGCGGCTCGTGATCAACTCCAAGCGCGGATACGTCTCGGTCGAGTCAGACCAGCAAATTCTTGACGATTCCCTCGCCGAAGCGGCGATCGAAGGATCGAAAAAACTCGGCCTGACGACTTCGCCCGTCTTGGCTTATCTCGCCAACGAACTGATCAATGTTCAAGAGCCGAAAAAGTTCTCGGTGTATTCGATCGTTGCCGGCCTCGATCCGGTGACGCTGAAAACGCCTCCGTTCGGGCCGTTCGTTTGGGCTTCGCCGCCGCCCGATCATCCGCTGGCCGCCGAGGAAATCGTGCTGAATGATTGGATGGCCGCCGATCTTGGGATCAAGGCGAACGACCACCTCCGCATGCGGTATCACCTTGTCGGTTCGCACGGCGAGTTGCCAGAGGAGGAGCGCACGTTCCGGGTGGCCGGCATCTTGAAACTCGAAGCCACGCCGGCGGCGGATCCCGGCTTGGTTCCCGAGGTCAAAGGGATCACCGACGCCAAAAGCATCGCCGACTGGCAGCAGCCGTTTCCGATGAAACTGAACCTCGTCACGAAGCGCGACGAAGACTACTGGGACAAATACCGCGCCACGCCAAAGTCATTCGTGTCACTCGAGACGGCCCAGAAACTGTGGGGAAGCCGCTTCGGCAAGCTGACCTCGGTTCGCGTCGCGCCGAAGGAGGGACAGACTCCCGAGCAGACCGCGAGCGCCGTGCAGTCGGAAATCCTTACGTCGTTGACGCCGGAAAAGACGCGAATGCAGTTTCAGCCCGTGAAGCTCGCGGGCGTCAGCGCGGCGGTCGGCTCGAACGACTTCAGCCAGCTCTTTCTTGGTTTCAGCTTTTTCCTGATTCTCGCCGCCGCATTGCTCGTGGGACTGGTCATGCGTTTGGGACTTGAGCGGCGCGGAACATCGATCGGACTTCTCACCGCGATCGGCTTCACGCCGCGACGGCTGCGAAGGAACTTCCTCGCCGAAGGCATGATCCTCGTCCTGATTGGTGGACTCTTGGGAACAGCTGCCGCCGTCGGCTATGCGGCACTCATGATTCTGGGCCTCAGGCTGTGGTGGAATCAGGCCGTTGGCACGCAGTTCTTGTCGGTTTATGTCGATCCCGCGACGCTGGCGACCGGACTCATCTCGTCCGTCGTCGTCGCAGCGCTTGCCGTCCTCTGGGGTCTGCGCCAACTGAGGCGATTGAGCCCGCGCGAACTGTTAAGCGGGGCGACCGAACCGGCGCTCACGGTCGCCAATCAGCGGCGCCGCAGCCGTCGATCGCTGATCATCGGCGTCGCCCTTTTGGCGATCAGCGCCCTGATCCTCGTCGCTGCGCTTTCCGGCCGATTGGGGCAGGGCGAGGCCTTTGAAGGACTCAGTTGGAGCGTCGTTCTCTTTTTCCTCGACGGAATCGCCTTGCTGATTGCCGGCGTGATGCTGGTAGCCGGCACTCTGGAAGGAGATCATTCGGCCGCCGTCGCGGGCCGCGGAGCTTCGGGCATCGCCCGACTGGGAGTGCGGAATACGGCACGCCACCGCCAGCGCAGCACGGCTTCGGTCTCGCTGATCGCGGCGGCGACATTTTTGATCGTGGCGGTCGCCGCCGGCCGCCGCAATCCGGCCGTCGAGACGCCGGAGTTGAACTCCGGCAATGGCGGTTTTCGCCTCGTCGGAGAGAGCACGCAGCCGATCCTGCCCGATCTCAACACGCCCACGGGCCGCGAAAAGGTGCAGTTGACCGCCCCACCGGGCTCGCCCGATGCCGACTTGCTGGCGAAATCGCAGTTCTTCGCCTTTCGCGTTCGCCCGGGTGAAAACGCGAGTTGTCTCAACATTTACCAGACTCGCCTGCCGACGATTTTGGGTGTTCCCAAGTCGCTAATCGACCGGGGAGGATTCCGCTTCATCGGCGCCCGCGAGCCAAATCCGTGGACGCAATTGGAACAAACAGATACCGACGGCACCGTCCCAGTCTTCGGCGACGCGAATACGCTGCAGTACAGCCTGCACAAGGAGGCCGGCCAAACGGTCGAACTCCCCGCGGGCCCCGAAGGCAAACGGACAATGAAAATTGCCGGCATGCTTGATGGCAGCGTATTTCAGGGCGTGCTGTTGATGTCGGAGGACAACTTTCGCCGGCTGTTTCCCAATGTGGCCGGCTATGAGTATTTCTTGATCGAAGTCCCCGGCCCGGCAGCCAGTGCAGACCGCCTTTCGGCGATCCTCGAAACGCAACTCACTCCGTATGGCTTCGAGGCCGAGCGCGTCTCCGAGCGGTTGGCAAACTTCCTCGCCGTCCAAAATACGTATCTTTCAACCTTCGAGACTCTGGGCGGACTGGGGCTTTTGTTGGGCACTTTAGGCTTGGCCACGGTGATGGTCCGCAATGTTCTCGAGCGCCGCGGAGAGTTGGCCCTCTTGAGCGCCCTCGGTTTCCGCCGCTCGGGACTGGCCTGGCTGGTGCTGGTCGAGACGGCCGTGCTCTTGCTCTCGGGATTATTCATCGGGACGATTGCCGCGCTCGTCGCGATGGTTCCCCACCTTTCCAGCATTGGGGCTGACGTCCCGTGGGGCTCGCTGTTGCTGATTCTGTCCGTCGTCTTCGTCGTCGGCATGCTGGCGGCGTTGGCCGCCTCGATCGAAGCGGCCCGGACTCGCATCCTCGAGGGCCTTCGCTCGGAATAGATGCAGCCTCGAGGGGCGCCGGCTAAGATACGCTTTGTGGTATGAAAAGGTCTTGAATCAAAGGGAAGAACGCGATGCACAAGTGGCTGACTGTGTTGCTGTTTGTTGCCGGGGCCGCAATATCGTGGGGAGTGTATGTTCCGCTCGTGCACGGCGCGGCGACGAAATTTCAGAGCAATCTGCGGGCGTTCTTATTCGTTGGCGTGGCCTACTTTCTGGTCGCCGTGCTCGTTCCTCTTGTGCTCATTTTCGTGATGAAGTTCGACCCCACTGCTAAAGCGGCGCCGAACTTCAATGCAAGTTCCATCGTGTGGGGTATCGCCGCCGGCGTTGCCGGAGCACTGGGCGCTCTGTTCGTGATTTTCGCGGCGACGAACGCAGGGGCCAGCGGTGTCATCTATGTCGCGCCTCTCGTTTTTGCGGGAGCGCCCATCATCAACACGTTCGCCACGATCTATTATTTCCATCCCGTGAAAACGCTTCCGGATTGGAAATTCTTTCTCGGCCTCGCCTTTGCCGTTGTGGGCGCTGCGATGGTGATGTTGTTCAAGCCGGCCGACGACGCTCACGCCACCGCACAGGTTTCGGCGGTGAAGGCGCCGGCCGAAGTGACCGCCGTCCATTAGGTCGCCTTTCAGCCTGCTGTCCACTGCTTCTCGAACCGCCTGCCGAACATTCGGGGCCAATGATCGCCCGGAATTTGGCAGGCGGTTCGCGTTGACCGATTGCTCGAAGACCGTTTGGCCAGCGGGCTTTTGACAGCCCCAACCGTGCGCGATTAAGCTGACGCACACCCACGAGCGGCTGCCGAAGGGAAGCAAGCGGCGCGTCGACCGGGCCAGCGACGCGGCGGCAGCCAGAGGGGAGCACTCCGGGAGGTCTTATGGCAGTCATGAAGATGACCGCGGAGGAGATCAGTATCCTCCGCAAAATGCTCAAGATGAGCGAGGGGGAATTCGCCGATCGGATCGAAGTGAAGGATCGCGAGGCGATTAAGCTCCTCGAGTCGGGCGTGATGAAACCGACTTTGCTCACGCAAAAACACCTGATTCGGCTGTTGGGCGCCGCCTCGAGCCGTTCGCCCAAACTCAAGAAAATGTACGAGGCGATCAAGGAACGCTCGCAAGTCCGCTGGTGACGGGCAGCCGGCCAGCGGCCACGGTTCACATCTCTTTGGTGGTACATCCATGAATTCACATCCGCGCTCGCTATCCACCATCGTCTGCATTTCGACTCTGTTGTGCGGCCAGGTCGTGACGCTGTATGCCGGTGCGCCCAAGGCCAAGCGATCCCTGATCGTTCACGCCGACGATGCGGGCATGTCCCACTCGGTCAACGTAGCCACGATCGAGGCGATGGAGAAGGGGGTCGTCACCTCGACCAGCATTCTCGTCCCGTGCGCCTGGTTCGGCGAATTCGCCGCCTACGCGCGCAAGCATCCGGAGCGCGACTACGGCATCCATCTCACTTTGACTTCGGAATGGGAACTCTATCGCTGGGGGCCCGTGGCACCGCGCGACAAAGTCCCCAGCCTGGTCGATAAGGACGGATACCTTTGGCGCGACAACGGTCCCGTCGATGCCCATGTCAAATTGAACGAAGCCGAAATCGAGCTGCGGGCCCAAATCGAGCGGGCGCGCCAATTCGGCGTGCGGCTTTCGCATCTCGACACGCACATGGGCACGCTGCTCTCGCGGCCAGACTTGCTCGAGCTCTACGTCAACCTGGCCATCGAATACAACCTGCCCATCATGTTCACGCGGCAGGCGACCGATCCGCGGATGCAATTGGCTTATCCGGCCCTGCGCGGCCGCGGCCAGCAAATGCTCGACGCGCTCGATCACCATCACCTGCCGGTGCTCTCGAGCGTGCTCATGCTCTATCAAGGGGGCGAGCACGAGGCACGGAAACGCCGTTATCTCAGCGCGTTTGAGATCCTGCCGCCGGGCGTCAACGAGGTCATCGTCCACTGCGGCGTCGCCAATGCCGAACTCAATGCAATCACGAGTTCGGCCACCCTGCGCGACAGCGATCGGCGGCTGGTGACCGATCCGGAAGTGAAGTCGCAACTCGAGAGGCTCGGCATCTCGTTAACGAGTTGGACGCAGTTTCAAGCTGAGACGGCCGCCCGATAACCCGCGTCGAATCGGCACTACTGCGCGCCTGGGTTCTTATCCTTGTCGCGCAGCCTCGCGCTCGCGCGGTTGAGCTGACGCCGTTCGGCGTCCGTGAGCGAGCTGATTCCGTTCGAGTGGACCTTGGCGAGAATCGCGTCCAGTTGCGCTGCGCCTGCTCTGCGTCCAGCCGTGCTCGGAGCTCCTTGGCGACTCGGCGGCGCTCGCGCCAGCGTTCGAGCCATCCCTGCCGGCGTCGCGCGGCCGACGGATTCGATTTATTCGACCGCTCCAGGCTCGTGTAGCCCTGGGAAAAATCGTATCCCATGAACGAATCGTCCAAAGTGTCGGCCGTTCGCATTTGGAAGAATTCCATGAGGCTCAAGATCATGGCGACCGCGCCGAAGGTGACCACCCACGCGCTGTCGAGGACGAACAAGCCCACCAGCATGATCAGGCCGGCGAACAAGAGGCTGATGCGGATCGTCGTCTCGGCGGCCGATTCGACGTCCGTGCGGTTCTTGAGCACTGCGTGCACCATCCGGATCCCGTCGAGAGGGAAGACCGGCATCAGGTTCGCCAGTAGCAGAATCCAATTGCACCAAAAGACAAGGACGAAGACGTACGAGGCAAACGGTTCGTGCAACCCGGCGGCCGGGAAGACAAACGGATTCAGCAACTTCGCAAAGGCGGCGTCGTTCGAACGCCACACCGGGGCCGCCACCAGCAGGCACATCGTGAGGTTGGACAGCGGGCCGGCGGCCGGAGTGAGAAACTGCGAGCGAAAGTTCGCCGCCGGCTGCACCAGGGCCAATCCGCCGAGCGGCCAGATCAAAATTTCGTTGCCAACTCCCCCCGTCAACCGCACGGCGAGAATATGGCTGAACTCGTGAACAAGCAGCGAAACAAAGAGAATCCCGCCGAAGAGCAGGCCGAGCCGGAGATCGTGCAGTTGAAAGCACAGTCCCAAGACGACGAGCGGCACCAGCACGCTGACCCGCAGGTGCGTCATGAACCAATTGCCGCACGAGATCGACAAATAAACGGGATTGTCGCGGCTGTCCATGGGGCAGGGCACCCTTGTGTGACGCCATATCGAAGGCGGCACTCGTCGTCCGCGCGGTTTGCTCGCCGCGCGAAACCGTACGAATATAACGCATTTTAGCAGTCGTTTGTTAAGGTGGCAATTGCCTTGTGCGCGGCTGCGCACGGCTTGAACGAAAGCCCGCTGGGGTCTGTGAAAAGCATTTCCCCACCGCTAGAATTGGACTGTTCGCACTCCTTCATCAGCTCGAAGAATTTCCGCAAGACCCTCGTCCGTCCCGCAGGCATCAGCGAGGGTGAGGCACTGAATGGATCTCCCGTCCTGTCCCTCCTGCCACCAGTCCGTCCTCGACGACGACGCTGACGTTTGTCCATTCTGTGGCGCCCCGATGAAAGCCGGAGCCGCCGCGAAGCCGGCTCGCGCTTCGGCAAAGCCCTCGGCGCCCGCAGCCACACCTCCGCGTCCGGCCGCTCGACCCGAATCGAAATCCGGGGCGGGTGCCTCATCGAAGCCTGCGGCTCCTGCGGGCAAACCGTCCGGTCCGAGTAAATCGGCCAAGCCCGCAATCACGCCGACTCCCGCCGCTCGGAGCGCACCGCGTCCGGCGAAGCCGGAAAAAAGCAAAGCGCTGAGTGAAGACGACCTGTTCGGCGACGATCTCGATCTCGATTCGCCAAGTTCGCCGGGAGCGCCAGCCGCCCCGCCGGTCGATGACGGCGGCGATCCGCTCGAAGTCAAATCCACGGCCGGAAGAGATGCGATCCCGGCGTCCCGTCAGCGAACAAAGTCGCGACCGCAAAAAGTCACCTGCCCGATGTGCGAGACCGTCGGGTACATACCAGCAAACGCTGCCGGCAAAGAGGTTCGCTGCGCAAACCCCAAGTGTCTCGTCCCGGTTTTCGTCGCGCCCCGGCTCCAAAAGAAGGTTGAGGAGACGAAATCCTCCAAATCGGGGTCACAAACGGTCCTTCTGCTCGTCAGCGGACTGCTCTTCGCAGCCGCGGTCGGTGGCGGTTGGTATCTCTACAATCGGCAGGCGCCGACCCGCGAAAAGGCAGGACCGCCACAGTATACCTGGAAGCCAACTGCCGAAAATCCGGCGGGCAATCCCGCTCCACCGAAGGATGAACAGCCCGTTCCGCCGCCGGCGGTGCCCGAGGCGCAACTCATCCTGGCTCAAGAGCTCGATCCGGTCCTCGCAATTATGCAGCGCGATGCCGAGAGTCGCGACCGCAATCTCCGCCCCCCGTATTGCCAGCGCGTCGTCGCTCACACGGCGGCCGACTGCGGCAAACTGGAGCTTGCCCAAAAGTATGTGGACCTGCTTGCCCAGAGTAAGCGCGATCTGGCCTTTTATCAAATCGCCCCGTTGACCTCGCTGGCATGGCAACAATTGAAGAAGGGGGACAAGGCGGCCGCGGGCAAGTCTCTCGACCAGGCCATCAAGGCAGCCGGCAACCTCCCAAGCATGGGCCGCGATTCGATCGACTTTTCAGCCGCGCTCGCGGCGGCTCTAGTGGCAGCCGGTCGAGATCAGGAGGCAAAGGGTCTCGTCGCACGTTTTCCCGCAAATGGTCCAAATGGACGGCTTGTGGCAGACATGACGACGGCGGCGAACTGGAACACATGGGACACGGTCGCGGCCGAGAACGAGCGGCCTTTGCTCGATCTTTCATCGCTCCAATGTCCGCTCGTGGTTGAAATCGCCGTCGCACACGGCTACGCCGCCCAGGCGCTCCACTTCGCCGAGGGTCTCGAATACCCGTCCGAGCGGGCGCAAACGCTGATCGCGTGGGGCGAAGCCGTCGCGCGAGCCCAAGCTCAGGCGAAGTCGGACGACCTCACTTCAATTGATCCGGTGATCGCCAAACTCGAACCGGCCAACCGGGCCCGGCTGCAGGCTCGGCTGGGAAGTGAGCGGATTCGTGCCAACGATCGTGCCGGCGCGGAGAAATACCTGGCTGCGGCAATCGCGTCCCTCGGAGAAATTCCGGCGCCCAAAGAATTCACACTGCCGTCGGCTAAGAAGCTCGCGTCTTTCGAGTTTCACGATCCAGCCCAGGCACGTTTGAATTCTCTCGCGATCGCCGAGATCGCGCGGCTTGAAGGAACGCTCGATAAGCGCGCCGACGCCCAGAAGCAGCTGGATCTGGCGATCGCCGTCTTACGCGCGTCGGCTCCGAACAGGATCGCTGCCAAACAGATGGTCGAGGAAGCGGGGCGTCTGAGATCCACCGAGTTCGAGGCGCCAATTCCAACCAAGGGCCGCAAAGACGCAATCGCCTTGGCGAAGCGCCGGAACCAGGAACAGGCGCGGGCCGCCCTGGCGAAAGCGCGACAAACGAGCAAGATCCTCGCGGCGGCCGCCGAATCGCGATTCGATTTGCAGATGCAAATCCTCACAAGCGCGCTGGCTTGGGATGACGGAGCCCACATTTGGCAGATCATCGGCGCACAAGCCACTGCGGCCGAACCCGAGCAAAAAGAGGCGTACTTCGAAACATCCATTCCCTGGCTTCTGCTCTTCAATTTGCGTAAAAGCGGCGATGCGGCGACGGCCGAAATCATCAACAAAGCGGCCGGCAGCGACGCTCCGCCCCCGACCACCGTTCTCGAATTGCTCGCTCAAAAGGTTGCCGAGTCCGACGACGTGAGTTCGATCGCCCGCCAAATGCAATTCCAGGGACCTGATCGCTCCGACCGGGAGCGGGCTGCGCTTGCCGGCTCAACCTATCTGCTTCGCGCCGGCAAGGTGGGCAAGGCCATTGAATTCGTGCGGATGTTCAACGACTCGCAGTTGAAGGAAGAGGCCCTCGAGTGGACGGCCGCGCTTTCCTGCCGGCTGAATCACACCCGCGAAACGAAGGAAATCCTGCAGGCGGCCAGTTTTATTCCGACCGAGGCGGTCTCCGCCTATCGAGGCTTCTTGTTGGGACTCTTGGCCCGGGATCTCGTCCCGGAATCGGCTCCGTCTGCCGCGGCGCCCAGCCCGCCACCGTCGGCCGCTACCACTCCCAAGCCCTGACGCAGCAACGCATTTCGTTTCGCCAGGGGCAGCACCAAACTTCGATTGCAAAGTTTTGGCCTCCCTGCCAAAATTCCGCCCGAACTCGGCCTGAGCCGCCTCCCGCTTCACTCATTTTCCGCTTTCGTCACTCGGCCGAGTTGCCATCTTGCCGCGGTGTCAGTCTCCGTAGTCGTCGGAAGACGCAAATTGCCGTGCCACGATTCGCGCCTCACGAATTGACCTCAGCCGACCGCCGTCGGTTTTTGCCCGGGCGCGGAATCGGTGTGGCTGCAATTCTCGTTGCCGCCACGGCCGCCGTTTATGGGCAGGTTTACCGATTCGACTTTCTCGTTTTTGACGACCCCGCATACGTTTCAGAAAACCGGCACGTGTTGGCCGGTCTGACGACCGGTGGCATCCGCTGGGCGTTTACCACGATTCACGACTCCAACTGGATCCCCCTGACATGGCTTTCGTTGATGGCCGATGCTTCGGCCTACGGAACCTGGGCCGGCGGCTATCACCTCACCAACCTGCTCTTGCACGTGGCAAACGTCCTCTTGGTCTTCGCAGCGTTTCGCCATATGACCGGCAATATGGGGCGCAGTGCGTTTGTTGCCGCCGTGTTTGCCATCCATCCACTGCACGTCGAGTCGGTTGCCTGGATTGCCGAGCGCAAGGACGTGTTGAGCCTGTTCTTCGGATTTGTGTCTCTCAACGCTTATCTCGCGTACCGCAAAGATCGGCACGGCGTCTGGTTGGTGTCTTCCTGGCTCGGCTTTGTTTGCAGCCTGTTGGCAAAACAGACGCTGGTGACGCTGCCGTTCGTGCTGCTGTTGCTCGATTTCGGAGCGATCGGCCGCTGGCAATTCGAGCGGATTGGTCGCCTGATCTTCGAGAAAATTCCATTCTTTGTTGCCAGCGCCGTGTTTTGCACGGTCACACTCGTTGCCCAGTCGCACGGGAAGTCAATGCGACCGCTGACATCCATGCCGCTCGCAGGCCGCTGTCTCAACGCCGTCGCCGCGTATGGACTGTACGTGTTTCGGGCTGTGTTCCCGACTCGGCTCGCCCCGTTTTACCCTTTTCCCGATGCAAATCAGCTCACGCTCCTGGCCGTCCTCTCAATGGCCTTTCTCTGCACGGCGACGTGGTTTTGCGTCGTCCACGCGCGAAAGCGGCCCCTGGTTCTCGTCGGCTGGTTGTGGTTCTTGGGCGCGCTCGTGCCGATGATCGGCCTCGTGCAAATCGGCGGGCAGCAAACGGCCGACCGTTATATGTACTTTCCCGCGATCGGTCTTTATGCAGCGGCCGCTTGGCTCGTCCCAGGGGTATTTGCGACTCGACCGATACCGGCATGGCTTCGTCCGGTTGCTGCGATTGCACTGGTTGCGACCTACGCCGGACTGACCACGTTTCAACTCGGCTATTGGCATGACAGTGTCACACTTTTTCGCCACGCTCTGGCCGTGACCGATGACAACGCCTTGTCCCGCCTGGCGCTCGGAAGCGCACTGTTGGAGCACGGTCAATGCGACGAAGCGATCGTCCATCTAAAAAAGGCGGCCGAGTTGGATCCCGACGATGGCCAAGTGCATTTCGTGCTTGGCAGCGGTTTTCAACAGGCCGACCGGCCGCGCGAGGCGGCGGCCGAGTATCGCAAGTCGTTGGCCCTCAACGAGCGGAACGGTTCCGCACACAACAATCTGGGCTTGATTCTGTATCAACAACGACGCCCTGCGGAAGCCCGGTCGGAATTGCTCCGCGCGATCGAATTGGACGAAACGGACAAGCGGGCGCTGGTCAACCTGGCCCTCCTCACGAGCGACCTGCACGAATATGAGAACTCGATCGACTACTGCCGGCGGGCGCTTGCGCTCGATCCTGGTCTCGACGTTTGCCTCCGGCTGATCGCCGTCGCTCGCGGCGTGCAACCGCGCCTCGCCGAAACGTCCCCGAACGGCGGATTCAACTGATGCGCGAACTCGCCGGCCACGAACGGACCACGCTGCGATCTCCGCCTTTCATCAGGTTCACGCCCCGTCGCGGACTCGGACTGGCCGTCTGCCTGGCCGCGTTAACCCTGGCCGTCTATGCGCAGGTAGGCCGCTTCGGTTTCATTCCGATCGACGACAATCTCTATGTCGCGAAAGAACCGCATCTCCGCGATGGGCTTTCTGTTGGGAGCGTCGTTTGGGCCTTTACCACCTTTTACGACTGCAACTGGATCCCGCTCACGTGGATCTCGCTGATGGCCGACGCCACCCTATACGGCACTTCGCCGGGCGGCCACCATCTCGCGAATCTTGCCTTTCATCTCGCGAATGTGCTTCTGGTGTTTGGTATTTTCCTGCGGGCGACTGGAAAAACGGGGCGCAGCGCGTTCGTGGCCGCGCTGTTCGCGGTGCACCCGCTACACGTCGAGTCTGTCGTCTGGATCGCCGAACGCAAGGACGTGC
Organism: uncultured Planctomycetaceae bacterium; assembly: GCA_963752185.1. Taxonomy (GTDB): domain Bacteria; phylum Planctomycetota; class Planctomycetia; order Planctomycetales; family Planctomycetaceae; genus DASPSM01. The sequence goes on from CAVVXK010000002.1 coordinate 2,428,464, forward strand.
TCAGCCTCTTTTTCGGTCTTCTGGCACTCTACGCGTACGTGAGTTACGCGAAGGACGGTCGAGTCACTCGGCTGCAATGGACCTTCGCGCTTTATCTTTGCAGTCTGCTTTGCAAACAGACATTGGTGACGCTGCCGTGCGTCCTGCTACTGTTTGACTATTGGCCCTTGCGGCGACGTGAATTTGCGGATCGTGCAACAGCCCTTCGTGCGCTTGTCGTGGAAAAGCTGCCATTTTTCGCGCTGAGCGCAACATTCTGCATTGTTGAACTCGTAGCGCAAGTGCGTGGACATTCCACGCGCTCACTCATCGAGCTTCCCCTCTGGTCGCGCTGCCTGAACGGCGTCCTAGTCTACGCGCTCTATTTGAAGAAAGCTGTGTTGCCGTTCGATTTGGCCGCGTTTTATCCGCATCCCGCGGGCGGGCTGAGCCTGACCGCGGTCGCGATCGCGGTCGCATTTCTGGGCGCCGTCACCTGGTTTGCCATCAAGAATGCGCGCCGCTGGCCCTTCTTGATCGTGGGCTGGTTGTGGTACTTGGGGACGCTCGTGCCGATGATCGGCGTCGTGCAAGTCGGCCTGCAGCAAATGGCCGATCGTTATCTGTATTTCCCGCTCATCGGCCTCTACGCGACGGCGGCCTGGCTCGTACCCACACTTGTCGGCTCCGACGCCGTGCGACGGCGGATCCTGTCGGTGACGGCTGTGGGATTGGTGACAATTTACGCGACAATTGCCTTCGTGCAGGTCGGTTACTGGCACGACGGCGTCACGCTCATGCGTCGGACTTTGGAGATCACGCCGGACAATCCCTACGCCCGGTTCGCGCTGGGCAACGCGCTCGTCGCGCAAGCTCGCACGGACGAAGCGCTCGCCGAATATCAACATGCCGTCCGCCTGGCTCCTGACGATCCGGAAGGTTATTTCCGCCTCGGCTGGGTCTACCAAGGCCTGCGCAACTACGACCAGGCGGCCCAACAATACCGCGCGTCGCTCGCGCTCGATGAATCGCTGGCGATAACCCACAATCGCTTGGGTTGGATTCTTTGGCGCGACACGCTGAGGCCGACGCCGAACGTGAATTCAAACGGGCATCGAACTGGATCCGACAAATATCGAGGCCAACGCCCATCTCGCCGGCCTTGCGAGGGCGCACGGCCACTTCGAGCAATCGAATGCGTATTGCGCGTACGCTCTCGAACTGGATACGAACCTGATCGATTATCGCCGTCTGATCGCCTTCAATCTCCGCGACTTGGGCCGACTTGACGAGGCGATGACTCAACTCGAGAGCGTCCTTGCCATCGCTCCCGACGATGCCGAGGCCCAGACAGAACGCGCTCACATCGTCGAAATGAGGCGAGACCCGCCGGACCTCGTCAGCCATTTGCCAAGCGCCGCGTTGCGAAGCCAAGGGAACTGACGGCCGCCCGTATGCCGAGGGCCGCCCTCTGTCCGTTGACGCTCGATCGGCCGCTGAACTATATAGCGGAATTCCCCGGAGCCGGCCGGTTCGCCCTTCGTAACGGCGATCGAGCGGCCCGAAACCTCTCGAATGGCACATCGCATGATCTCCGTGCGTCTCCCCGACGGTTCCCTCAAGGAAGTTCCCGACGAGAGCACCAGCCTCGACATCGCCAAAACCATCAGCCCGCGCTTGGCACAGGCGGTGCTTGCCGCCAAGGCTAACGGCAAGATCGTCGACTCGGCCCGGCCGCTGGCCGAAGTCGCCGACACGAAACAGCCCGTCGAACTGCGACTGCTGACCGATCGCGATCCCGAAGCGCTCGGCGTGCTGCGGCATTCGTGCGCCCATGTGATGGCCCGCGCGGTGATGCGGCTGTTTCCCGGCGTGAACCTCGCCTTCGGCCCGACGCTTGCCAACGGCTATTACTATGACTTCGACTGCCCGCACAAACTGAGCGAAGACGATTTCGCGCGCATCGAAGACGAGATGAAAAAGATCGTCAAGGATGCCGAGCCGTTCGAGCGGTTCGTCCTCGACCGCAAAGAGGCTCGCGAGTTCTGCGACGGCCTGCATCAAAAGCTCAAGGTCGAGCACATCGACACAGGGTTGGCAGAGCATCCCACTGTCAGCTTTTATCGGCAGGGCGAATTCGTCGACCTCTGCCGCGGCCCACACATCCCCGACGCCGGCCGCATCAAGGCCTTCAAGCTCCTCTCGGTCGCCGGCTCCTACTGGAAAGGGAAGGCCGACAACGCCCAACTCCAGCGGCTTTACGGCACCGCTTACTTCAAAAAGGACGAGCTCGAAGCCTATCTGCAGCAAGTCGAAGAAGCCAAACGCCGCGATCACCGCGTGCTCGGCAAGAAGCTCGGCTTATTTACCATCACCAACGATGTGGGGCAGGGGCTTTGCCTGTGGCTGCCGAAAGGGGCCACCGTCCGCTCGATACTCGAAGACTTCATCAAACGGGAACTCTTGAACCGCGGCTATCAGCCCGTCTATTCGCCGCACATCGGCCGTGTCGAAATGTACGAAACCAGCGGCCACTTTCCGTACTATCGCGACGCACAATTCATGCCCATGTTCGGCCACGACGCGGGGCAACTGATCGACGCATGGGAGCGCCGCCTCATCGCCGGCACACTCGAACCCGAGGAAGAGAAAAAACTCCTCGCCGACGGCCGCGGTGCTCGGTGCCAACTTCGAGGGCTATCAAACCGCCGCCGATGCCAAGGCGAAGATCGAAATCCTCCACCGCTGGGAGCACGCGCAAGAGCGCTACCTGCTCAAGCCAATGAATTGCCCGCACCACATTCAGATGTACAAATCGGAGCCGCGGAGTTACCGCGACCTGCCGGTGCGGCTCGCCGAGTTCGGCACCGTCTATCGACACGAGCAGTCGGGCGAACTCAACGGCATGCTCCGCGTCCGGGGACTCACGCAGGACGACGCGCACCTCTTCTGCACTCCCGAGCAGGTCGAGGATGAGTTTCGCATCACGCTCGATCTTGTGCGGTTCGTGCTGCAGTCGGTCGGCCTGGAGGATTACCGCGTGCAGCTCTCGCTCCGCGATCCGGCCAGCGACAAATACGTCGGCAGCGAGGAGAACTGGCAGAAGGCCGAGGCCGCCCTCCGCCGCGTGCTCGACACAGCCGGCCAGCCCTACGTCACCGCGCTGGGCGAAGCGGCTTTCTACGGACCGAAGGCCGACTTCATGGTCCGCGACTGCCTCGGCCGAGAATGGCAGCTCGGCACCGTGCAGCTCGATTACAACCTGCCCGAACGCTTTCAGCTCGAATACATCGGGGCCGACAACCATTCGCACCGTCCGGTGATGATCCACCGCGCTCCGTTCGGGTCGATGGAGCGTTTCGTCGGCGTGTTAATCGAACATTTCGCCGGCGCCTTTCCGCTGTGGCTGGCTCCGGAACAAGTCCGCGTGCTGCCGCTCTCGGATAAATCGCTCGAGTACGCCCAGATCGTCGAACGCCAATTCCGCGACGCCGGCTTTCGCGTGCGCATCGACTCGCGTAACGCCAAAGTCCAAGCCAAAATCCGCGACGCCCAGCTCGAGCTCGTCCCCTACATGCTCGTCGTCGGCCCCAAAGAGGCGGAGCAGGGGGCCGTCGCCCTCCGCGATCGCATCGACGGCGACCTGGGCACCATGCCCACCGAAGCGGCCATCGACCGCCTCCGCGAGGAGGTTGCCTCCCACAGAATCCGCCAAGTGGCCAAGTCGACCTTCCAAAACGTCGATGAGGGGGGCGAGCAGTATGAGGACTGAGTGGAAGGATGAAGGCGGAAGGATGAAGGATGAGTCTGAATGGCGGCCAGAACGAAGATGAATGCTTCGGCGAGCTTCGGCATTCTCGGCGAACCGCTGCAGCCGGGATTCTTCCGGCAGTGCATCAAGTGTTTGCGACTGTTCGCGATCGAACTAGTCCGCGAAGAGGAGTCGGAGTTGTCCGGCCACGTGCGGACGTTTCAGTGCAAGCACTGCGGACATGAACAAGTTTTCGCCGAGCGGCATCCGCCGAGCATCGTCTGAAGTATTGATCTTCGTCGACGGACTGAATTCAACCGGACGAGCGCAAATCGCCCCCCGCCACGCTTCGTACAATTCTGCCGCGGAGGGTCGGATCGCTGGCTGCAATCTGCTTGCAAAGGTCGCGCCGCAATTGTTGCGGATCAAATCCCTGCCGTTTGATGAATTCTTCCAGAACGGCCAGCCGCACCTTGGTGTCCCAGTAAAAGCGGGCGACAAAACGGCCGACGTACCAGATGAGGAGCACGACAATCGCCGTTCCGAGGATGGCGGCCGAACTGAATCCGGCCACCTCGAAGATGAGATAGCTTTCCGTCAGGAACCACAGACCGGCGGCGAGGCCGGTCGCCAACACGATGAACTTCACTCCATCGGCAATGCTCGGCGGGCGGCGCTTCGCACGCCACTCGCGAAACGCCCAATACAACAGGACCAGGCACTCGACCCCGATGAGGGCCGCCTCGATCATGAACAGCGGCACGTTCTCCCGAAAAAACGGCACAACCTGCCGGCCGACCGCCCAAATGACGCCCAGCACCAACAGCAGTGTCACCATCGAACGCACGGGCCGGTCGCTTTCGAAGAGCGCAGCCCGGCCTTGTTGTTTCGCGTCGCTCATCATGCGGGACCTCTTATGCAGTGAATTCAGCAGTCGAAGCGAACGACCGATCGGCCGCTCCGCAAACTTGCCACAATAAACGGCAGTCAATCGCAAGAACAGCGGGTTTGTCCGGCGATCGGGGCTGTCGTCGCCACTTTTTTGAGAAACGTCGCTAAAATCACCGAACCCAAACCGCCGTCTTTCTCTCGTATCCGGTGTGACCATGCCACCCGTTACGTATGCCGATGTGCTCGACGCTTTGCCGCGCGTGCACGCCGTGTTGCAACCGACGCCCCTTTATGAATGGCCCGGGCTTTCGTCGCTCTTAGGCTGTCGCCTCTATATAAAGCACGAGAACCACCAGCCGACGGGGGCGTTCAAAGTCCGCGGCGGGATCAACCTCGTCGGCACACTCACGGAGGCCGAGCGGCAAGCCGGCATCCTGGGCTGCTCGACGGGCAATCACGGTCAATCGCTCGCGTACGCCGCCCGCCACTTCGGCATCCGCTGCACGATCGTCGTCCCGAAGGGGAACAACCCCGACAAGAACCGGGCGATCCAGAATTTCGGGGCCGAGCTGATCGAACACGGCCGCGATTTCGACGAAGCCCGCGATTACCTCGAAAAGGAACTCGTCCCCCGCGGCGGCCGCTACGTTCATTCCGCGAATGAGCCCAAATTGATCGCCGGCGTTGGCACGATGGCCTGGGAAATCTTCGAGAAAGTACCCGAACCGGACGTGATCCTCGTCCCGATCGGCCTGGGCAGCGGCGTCAGCGGCACGGGAATCGTTGCCCGCTCGCGCAGTCCGCAAACCAAAGTCATCGGCGTTCAAGCCGCAGGGGCCGATTCGATGATCCGCTCGTGGCGCTCGGGCACGTATCAAGAAACGGCCGAAGCCCGCACCTGGGCGGAGGGACTGGCCACCCGCCGCCCCGCCAAGCTGACGCTCGACCTGATGCGCGACGTGATGGACGACGCCGTCCTCGTCACCGACGACGAACTTCGCCATGCCTGCCGCCTGATCATCGAGCACACCCACAATCTCGCCGAAGGCGCGGGCGCCGCGACCGTCTCCGCCGCGTTTAAAGAGCGCGACCGCCTCGCCGGCAAGACAGTCGTCGCCATCCTCTCCGGCGGCAACCTCGACGCGAGCCGCCTGCGGCACATTCTTGCGGATGCTTGAGGCGAGACGATTCGCTCGGCGCCGACTCCTGCCGCGGAAAAATTTGCTTCCCCGCGCGCAGCCGTGTATCCTCGGCTCCCGCGTCGACGTTCATCCTCCTCTGCCTGCCGTGGTGACACATGATTAAGCGCACAATAACCTCAGCTTCGTCTTCGCCATTCCAGGGCTAATTCTGCAAGGCGTGGGACGGTATCTGCAGATGTCGCAGCCCGATCCGACACTCGGCCTGCTTGTCGCGATCGTCGGCACCGTCTTGCTGTTGGTCGGCTTCGCGTACTACGCGATGGCCAAGGGGCGAAACCCGGCTTGGTGCCTGATGGCCTTTCTGTCGTGTATCGGCTTGATCGTCCTGGCTTGCTTGAAGGACGAATCCGTTTCGAGCTAGGCTTTGCTCGGTGGTGCGCGTCGCCGCACGCACGGCAATGGTGAGACAAGTTGAGCATGGCAGCAGCAGACACAGACGACCCAATCACCGAGCAGGAGATTCGCGCCTTCGTCGGTCGGCGAGCCGACTATTACGTCGGCCAATGGACCAGCGAGACCATGGGCATGAATTGGGGCGCGTTCCTGTTTTCCGGTCTGTGGCTGCTGTACCGCAAGATGTACGCGCTCGCCGCCGTTTTGTTCGGCTTCATCCTCGTCGAATCGATGATCGAGGAAGTGGTCTTCGTCGGCATTCTGAACCAGCAGGGGCCGCCAGAGTTCCTGACACCGATCGTCGCCCTGGCGATCGCCATTGTGTGCGGCAGCTACGGTAGCCTGTGGTACTCGAAGCACACGAATTCCAAAATCCGCAACGTCCGCACTCAAGGCTTAGCGGACCAGGCCTATTTCGCAGCCCTCTCCCGTCGCGGCGGCACGAGCATCGTTGCTACGATCGGCCTGCTCTTGGCGTTCTTCATCGTGCTCATCGCCGCCGGCATCGCCACCGAGCTTGCACTCGGCCACCCGCTCTAGGCAGGCGCGAGCGCTCCGAAATCGGAGATCCCCAGACTTCGCCGTTAACGCTTAGAAATCCCAATCGGTGGAGTTGCGGATCCCCTACGCGGCCCGGCAGGCGCCGTGCGCGAAGATCCGCCGCGGCAGGGGACCAAGTGATCGTCCGGATCCCAGGGCTGTCGTGGCGAGAAATTTCTCTCGCCGATACGATCATCGCGGTGCCGACGATCGCTCTGTCGTCGGGATGCGATTCCTCCGCGGAATCGCGAAGGACGTGGTTCCGACCCCAAACGTGATTTAACGAGGGATAGCATGCGTTGCTTGTCGACCGCGCCTACCACCAACGGACGGGTTATGCCCGTGCCAATACGACTTGAGCCAAAACCAATCGGCCAGCGGGGCACCGAACCTGCGTTTCGACAGTGTTTCACGGGAACGGCAATCGTCGCATTGCTGCTCGTTCAAGCGCACGGACGGGTATTCGCCGGGGATCCGGAAACGGCGCGGTTCCGGTATTCGCTGACCAAGACGGAAGTGCATCGCATTCCGAGATTCATCTTAGAGATCTCGAACGTGCCCGATCGCGGCAAATCGAAGAGGTGGGGAGAAAGCGCCAAGGAGCTGTGTGAAGAGTGGTTCCCGGTGTATTGCAAATTCCTCTCGACCGAGGGATCGACTCAGCCCGAAGTTGTGAAGATCGTGATCAAAACGGACATGACAGTGCCCGGGTCCACATCCGGTTCGACGATTTCCGTCAGCGATAGCTTTATCACCAAGCACCCGGAGGATTTCGGCATGATGATGCACGAATTGGTGCACGTGGTCCAGCACTACCCGAATTCGCACAAGAACGCGGGTTGGTTGATCGAGGGCATCGCCGACTACCTGCGGTATTGGAAATACGAGTCGGAGCGGCCGAGGCGGAAAATCGGCGAGAATGCGAGCTATCGCGACGGTTACTACACGGCGGGGTCGTTTCTGGCATGGATTGTGTGGAAGTACGACCGACGCACGGTGCGCCGCCTCGACGCGGCACTTCGCAATGGCAAATACGACGATGCGCTCTTCCACAAAATTACAGGCAAAAACCTGGCCGAGCTGTGGGACGAATACGTGAAGCACGAGCATAAACACTCGGAGTGAACTCGATTTTTCGTAAACGGTTCGGTCGCTGTCCACTTGACCTACCGTCTTGTTGAAATAGGTCGTCTAGGGCCACGCTCTGTATGAAAAGTCAGAACAATCGATCTTTTTTACGCAAGCCTTCCAGAGCAGTTCGTCGATAACGTCATTGCATTCTCTGCTCGCGAGCGCTCCCCTTCGTGCGGACAGCACGCAGTGTGCCGATGGCAACCTGCATCGGAGTGGCCCTTCACCGTCCACCGCTCCTTCTCTCGCAAGCGCTTACTGGCGAGTGACGTTGAACTCGTGATGGTCGGTTCCCAGTAGCATTTCTGGACTCGCGTCGGCCGTGCTCCTTTGGCAATCGGTCGCCTCATCTGCGATCGGCAGGAGTTTTCTTTGCCCGCCATTACGAAAAACAGAGAGCACCGCATGCGAGTCGACCAGATTCGCGTTGATGAGGCCCAGGTTGTGCAAGAAGCCGACAGCCTGAGGTTCATTTTTCCAGTGATCCATGGACAAACGCGGACTCCCGTTTGGTTCACTGTCCGCAACGCAAACGCCGCGCCCTCGGGAAATGCTGCTTTGGCGCTTGCGTTGGTCCCCGCAATGAAAGCTGCGAGGTCGCTCGCAGTATCCGATTCACTTTCACCCAGACTCTTCGCGTCTCAAGCGGAGATCCAAAAACTTTTTCAAAACTGGGACACTCGGTTCAACGTCGTGCCAGTCGTTGCTCCCGTTGGGGAGCCCCATCAAGCGTCGATTGGGGGAACGGGTCTGTTCTTCACCGGCGGTGTCGACTCATTCTTTTCCTTGTTAAGGCATCGGGACGAAATTACACATCTGATCTTTGTGCGCGGATTCGATATCAAGCGCGAAGAGCAGGAGGTTGATGGTTCGGTGCTGCCGGCCATTCGAGCGGTGGCGGCCCAAATGAATAAACATCTTGTCGAAATCAGCACAAACATCCGGGAGTTTTCCGATCCGATCGTTGACTGGGCACTCGATTACCACGGCACCGCCCTCGCTGCGGTGGCACTCCTTCTGGCCCCGACGCTGAACAAGGTCTACGTCGCAGCGTCACATGCGGAGGGCGATACGTTTCGCTGGGGGTCGCATCTGTTCCTCGACCCTCTTTACTCGACGGAAACGTTGTCATTGATCCATGATGGGGCGAATGCAACACGTGTCGAGAAGGTCGCCGCGATTGCCGACGATCGGGTGGTGCAGCAGACATTAAGGGTGTGCAACAAAGCGGGCGCCTATAACTGCGGGCGTTGCGAAAAGTGTCTCCGCACAATGATCAACCTGCGAGTTGCGGGCGCGTTGGAGAAGATTGCCACATTTGACCGTCGCCTACGATTAAATGAGGTGCGGCTGATACACGTTCGCGACGAAAACAAGGCGTCATACGTGTCGGAGAACCTGACTGCACTTCGAGCGAAGGGCGTCGATGACGACCTGGCTTCGGCACTGAATGACGCGCTGAACCACCGCTTTTATAAAGGGTGGGGCCGGCTGGAAAAGCCACTGCTTAAGGGCATGAATCGGCTTGCTAATTGGCTACCGTCTCGCGGCGCGAGGTCATCCTGAGTGTGGCCTGCACATATCGTCGCGTCGAAGAGCTTTCTTCGAGTCGCGGCAAGATCATCAGGGCGCCCATAAACGGCTTTCCGTCCAGCAGCACGCCGCGTCGTTTTTGCAGGCCTTCCTGCTGAGCTGAAATTCGCCGCAGCGGCCACGGCACTCGGGGCCGGTGACATCGTGCAGTTTGGCGGACCGGTGCTTTAATGCGGTCGCAAAAATTGCGGACGCGAAATCTTTTTCTCCACCCGCGCGACCCCTTCCCGTCTTGCAACCGTTAAAGTTCGGCAACCTGAAGATTCGATAAAACCCTCAGAAATGAGGGCAGTTGCCCGTCTTGGGCAAATCGTGCGCGCGCCAATCAGACCCTCGGACCTTTGCTGTTTGGCGTACGCCGACCGTTCGGCGCAATCGAGCCATAGACGCTGCGGGGGATCTCGATGAGCCTGCGTCGCAAGATTCGCTCCCTCGTCGAACGCCACTTTGTAGTCCCTCACCTCGTAAGGCGAGCACAACGCGCAACGGCGGATCGCCCGCGGACGTCGGGCGTGCTGATCATGGGGTGGTACGGCCGGGAAACGACCGGCGACAAAGCCATTCTGGCGTCGCTCTTGCACAACATCGCAGGCCACTCCGTTCGGATCTTGAAGTCGACGTACGACGTCGATTACAGCCGGCAGACGTTGAACGAGATCGAAGCACCAACCGTTCGCTGCCTGCCCAACGACATCGCCTCTTTTCTGAGCGCGCTCGACGGCGTCGACGTGGTCGTCATCGGCGGCGGGCCGCTCAAGGAAAGCGGTCAAATGCGCGAATGGTCCATGCGGGTGGCGATCGCCAAAAGTCTCGGCAAGAAGATCATGGTTTACGGCTGTGGAATCGGCCCGTTGCATTCGGCGCAGGTTCGCCGGCATGTCGCCCAGATCCTGCGCCTGGCGGATCGAATCACGCTGCGGGATGCCATCGCGGTCAAGAATGCAATCGAGCTGGGAATCCCTGCGGATCGCATCACTCTGGCCGCCGACCCCGCGATGGGGCTCTCGATCCCGTCCGTCAGATTCGCTGGCCCGAATGTCGAACCGTTGACGATTGGAGTTTCTTTGCGCCGGCAGAGCAAGCACTATGCGCCGACCGGCAAGACAATCGAGGCGACCCTGCAGGAGTCGGCCTTTCACGATGCTGCCAGGTGCACGGTGCGCCGCGTCCTGCAAATGCACCCAACTCAAGTCGTGCTCGTTCCCATGGCATTGCGTCCCGAGGATGACGACCGCGAAGTTCTGCGACTGCTGCATGCGGGGCTCGGCCACGATCCGCGGATCTCACTGATCGAAGACTACGCTTCGCCCGCGGCGCTCCTGGAGCATTTTAAAAAGTTCGATTTCTTCGTCGCGATGCGCTTTCATTCGGCTGTGTTCGCGATGCTCTCGCAGGTTCCCCTCGTGGCAATCGATTACGACAGCCGAGGTGGAAAGACCACCGGACTCATGGAGGCGATGGGCCTCTCAGAGTTTGTGCTGAACATTGCGGATGCGACGCCGGAGCGACTCTGGACGCTGGTTAACAAGGGACTCAGCCAACGTGCAGCGATCGCCCGTCGCATTGCAGAGAATCTGCCCGTGCTACAGGATCGGGAACGAGCCAATGGGACGACGCTGCGCGAGCTGCTCAAAGCCGCTTGACCGGCGCCCCGCTGCCGATGGGTTTGCAATGAAAATTTGCCTCTACACCGAAACCGCGCTGCCGACTATCGGCGGCCAAGAGCTGGTCGTCGACGCGCTCGCGCGGGATACACGAACCAGGGTCACGACATCGTCGTGCTCGCGCCCACTCCGCGGCGGGGGTTCGTGGCCAACGACAGCCGATTGTCCTATCGCGTGATCCGCCATCGGCGCGATCTCTCGACGCGGCGGCCCCTCGTCCGCGACTCAGCCGTAGGGTGGGGCCAGCGAGCCCCTTCAAGACAATACGGGCGAGCGCCGGCCCACCTTCTTCTTGATCGCGAGGGGAAGAAGGTGGGCCGGCGCCGAAGCGGCTTGTCCCACCCTACAACTGAATTGTCACGACTGCGCCGACTCCGCGACTGCATCGACACGCGCGAACCGGCAGAGTGAGTGGAGAGGGATGGGAGTCATTTGAACGATTCCCGACCGCTTTAATTCTCCTTTATGTCCCCACCAGAAGAGCTCGGAATTCTAGAAATTCTTTTACAATGCCGTCTGATCTACAACCAGGCATTCGTTGGCGCTCATGAGGTACCTTATGAAAATTGCTCCCTCAAAACCCGTCACTCTGGTTGGGGTCGCCGTCGGCCTGTCGGCGTTTTGCGGTCTCGCCCACGTCGCTGGGGCCGACGACATCGCGGCCAAGCCCTACAAGATTCTTGCCACCACGCAGATTCCCGCCGCCGGGCGGATCGACTACGTGACGGCCGACAGCGTCAACCGCCGCGTTTATGTCGCCTGCGGCAATGCGGTCAGTGTCTTCGACCTCGATACCTACAAGCTCACTGGCACCCTGGCCAACGCGTCCGGGCATGGGGTCGCGATCGACCCGGAAAACCAGACTGGTCTGGTCTCCGGCAATCCGGCGACTTTTTTCAACACGACGACACTCGAAGCGATCAAGACCGTTCCGGCCCCGGGTGCGGACGGCTATCTCTTCGACGCCCCGACCCACCACTTTGTTCTTGGGAGTCACCGTGCACCCAACCTGCTCGTGGTCGATTCCAAGGACGGTTCGATCGTCGGCAAGGTGGAGGCCATCGGCCCGGGCGGCGCCAATGCGGCCGTCGAGCAGGGCGTCACGGACGGCGAGGGACATCTCTATTTTGACGTGGCCAACGCGCACCACATCGCTGTGGTCGACGCCAAAACCCTCAAGGTGACCAGTCATTTCGACTTGGGCGAGAAGGGCAACGGGCCGGCAGGCCTGGCCATCGATGCGAAGAACCACATTCTGTTCACGATGTGTCGCGGCGGAAGACGGGGAGAGGGCACGCCCACTTGTGTCATCCTCAGCGCCCTCGACGGCAAGATCATCACCACCTTGCCTCTGGCCGGCGGCAGCGACGGTGCCGTTTTCAATCCTCACACGATGGAGGCCTTCAGCTCACACGGCAACGGCACGCTAAGCGTCATCAAGGAGAACAGCCCCACGGAATTTGTAGTGGAAGAGACCGTGAAGACCAAGCCCCGCGCCAAGACCTGCGCGCTCGATACCAAGACCGACCACGTGATCGTGATCACCCGCGAAGGCGGCCGCCAGGGCGGAACGCTGGACGTGATGTTTATTGGTCGCTAGGCGGCGAAGGCGTGGCGTCTTCCTCATCGCTGTCTTTTGGGGCAGAGCTTGCGCCCGCGCGCGTTCTCAGCACCAAGCTGTGTTTTCTGAGCTTGAGCGGCCGGACTTTCCGTTCGACCATCTCGCGTGCCGGCCACTATCGGACTGCCTGCCGCTCCGGCGCGTTTAGGTTGTCCTTGAACCGCGGCTTTGACGGCGATCGCAGCGCTGGTGAGGCCCTTTGTCTTCTGATAGACGATTAAGCCGACCATCAGGACACAGCCAGCGACGCACGCGACGACGGCCACGAGAGGGACTCTCGATCGTTGCTTTCGCTTGCGGAAAACGTCAGGTTCTTCCGCCAAAGTCGCATCCAAGACGTTGGATTCGGTCGGAAGCGGGACAAAAAAGGCCGGTTCGCTCGCGGCCTGTTTTGCGTCGCGGACCGTGCGCTTGGGAGGCCGACGAGCGCCGGTCGCATCTTCAACAACAAAGGCTGCGAAGAATGACCGGACGCCGCGCTCGCCCGAATCCGCCGATTGCGATTCGGCTGCCGCCGGGACGCATTTTGGGCAACACTGCGGGTCAGATCCCGCGGGAATTTCCCAACGCCTCCCGCACTGTGGGCACTTCCAGAGACGGCGACTGATCATGCCCTCAATTGAAACCTCTCGCGGGCGGAAACGCAAATTCCTTCTCTGTTCACTCTGTTGCCTTCTGTTCACAATGGCTCTTTCGGACCCAGCAAATGACGCCGGCAAATGAATGACGACATTACGCGAATCGTCGACGGCCTGATCGAGCGGATTTCCGCGGCCGGTCTGATCGCCGCCAACGGATTTCGTGGCTGTCTCGACTCCGAGCTGGACGACCTCGCTCGCTATCTCAATCTTCCACTGCCTGGGGCCTATCGACGCGTCCTCAGGCAGTGTGGCCATTTTGAGGGGTACACTTTTCCTCGGCCTTCCGGTTCCACGGCCCCCCGAGGAAATGCCGGCGGCTGCCATCGCCTCGCAGAAATGACACCCGCCTTTACATTTGCCCCCTCACGGTCGTTGCGGTTCGCCGACCGCTCTTCCGCGAATTCTACTGCGCGGGACCGGGCCCCAATCGCGACAGTCCTGGCTCTGGTCGCGATTGTCGCCCAGCAGAAAAAAGTGATCCGGCGGAATTAGCAGTTCCGCAAAGGAACTCTGCGGCGACTCGGGCGTGAACGTAATCAGGTGTGCATGGGCCCCCAGTATCTCCGTCTCGATGACCGACCCCAAGTGGTTCTCCGGTGAAACGGAACCGAATGCCGCGCGGTCCGTGGCCTTGTATGCAAGGGGCTTGCCATTGATGCGGAGGTGGTGCTGGTGCATGGCCACGCGATCACCCGGCAGTGCCGCGACCCGCTTAAATATCAGCCGCCCATTCTTAGGCGATGCGACTTGGACGAGCTCTCCAAGGCTCGGCTGACGCCGGGTCAACAGCACATAGTCGGTGTAGGGAATGCGGATATCGTAAGCCCCGCCGAGAACCCAGACGCGGTCCCCCAAGATCAGCGTCGGAGCGTCAGACAACCCGGAGAGGGTGTACGCACGGATGTAAGCCGGCAAGAGACCCAGCACGAGGACGAAGGCAACGGCAGCCATCATCAGTTTTTTACGCAAACCACGCTTCAAGTTCTTCATATCGGTACTGCTCATCGCCGTAAGTCCCTAGGCCCGCCGACGTGATATTCCTACTCCGCGTCGGCGACGTCAAGAGTTTTCCATGGATGCCCGAAAAAGTCCGGAACAGTGCGGGTCGCGAAAAAACGCAGGAGACGGAAGGCCTGTCCCCGCTGCTTCGCTTTTGATTTACTGTGTCCGTGGAGGCTCTCGGTTAGCAGGTGATTTCAAGCCGCGCAGCCGACCGCATCGAATGCGCATTGTCTGAGGGGCAGGAAATGCCGCATGTCTTTTGTGCGAATCGCCGCATGCTCCCCTGGCGGGGCCCGATGCTCTTTGCTGTGGCACTGGTATCGCCACTCAACAATTTCGCCGTCGCCCAGGACGATTTGGACAATTCGCCGGCGATGCGAGAAATCAGTGCGCCAATATGAAAACTCTTTGGACGACCTGAAATGGCTGCGCGGTCAAAAATTTAATACGGCCGAGATTGATGTCGGGATCTCCGCCGCCGGCATGCAGGAGCTGAGCCAGTGCGACACCCTGTCGTCGCTCAGCCTCTATGGCGTTAGGCTCCCCAAAACCGGCCTGCAAGGGCTCGGCCGCCTCAAGAACCTGACCGAGTTGACGATCGTTGAGGCGCCGGTGACGGACGCTGATTTGAGCGAAATCAAACAACTGAGGAAGCTGACGCGCCTCTACCTCAGCACTCCCCGCAGCGCGATCACCAATGCCGGCCTCAAGCAACTGCGGCCGCTCAAAGATTTGATAAAGCTCGATCTCGGCTACGCCCACATCACCGACGACGGATTGAAGGAACTGAACGGGTTCACAAAGCTGACGATCCTGAGCCTCAACGACACCCCGATCACGGACGCCGGCGTCAGGCAGCTCGCCCCGCGCAAAAACCTGATCGACCTCAATCTGGGCGCGACCCGAATCACGAACGCCGCGATGGGCGAGCTACGGGCCTTCCCGAGCCTGGCGACGCTCGACCTCAGGAAGACGGCCGTCACGGATGCCGGATTGAAGGACCTCGTCGAGCTTAAGTCCTTGACGAAGCTCTGTCTGATCAAAGCGCGCATCACCGACGCCGGCATCAAGCATTTGCTGCCGCTGAGTCGACTGACCAGTCTCTTCCTCAACGACACGCAGATCAGCGACGCCGGCCTGGCCGAACTCCGCAAAAAATTGCCGAACGCGACGATCGTGCGATAAGGCGGACGAGCAGGAACGGAAGCAGATTTGGTAAAAATGCGCCAGCTCCACCTTATTTTGTTTGGAATGAGGACTTCGAACGCGTATACAAGGCTTTTAAGAAAGGAGCTTGTTATGTTCGATGAAATCTTTGATTCAGTCAAAAGCCTGATGGGGTATGCGAGCTCGAGCCAGCGTGTGTTCGCTTACAAGGATGATGTCATTGATTTGGCCAATGTGGATTACGCCGAAGGAGTCGATCGGATCCAAAGTCTGATGGCCGAAATGGGCTCGCTCGATCGTCAGAGCTTCGCCAATTTGATCAAGTTCATGGCGGGCGAGTTGTCAAGGAGCGGCCACTGGATGCCCGCTGCCAAGCTGATGGAACTCCATCCGGTTGCAGAAGAACTGGCGGGCCGGTAGTCAGCCAGCGGTTGACGCCGACGACCATCGTGGGCGGCACGTCGGCCGCCTCGAGCTCCCCACCCCATTTTGAGATCAACTGCCCGTCACCAGCGAACACGTTCCAATATCGAACCTGTCCCGTTTTCCGTTCCCCCAGCCTCAAACGACGCTAGCACGGGCGCATCGCCGCAGAACTCGGCTACATGTGCGTTCCAGTCGACCGCCAGCAACGCCGCTCCTAAATGTGAAGTTGGCATCTCAATCTTCTGGTGTGCGCTTCAAGATCCCTTCCAGGTATGCATCGCCTTCGGCCGCGCGGGAGTTCAACTGCGAAAGAACCTTCTCTAAAGTGGACCGTGGCATGTTTTGCTTCACATATTCAAGAATCTCCAGCGTAGTTCGCGTCTCCGCAAAGCTCATAGGGACGTCGATGGGAATTCGTTGAAGCGCGGAAACTAGATCGCGTTTGGAGATGCGTTTGCGCTGAATGACTCGGTAGACCTTGTTAACCCACGGATCGCGCTTCGCACCGGTGGTTGGCTTTTCGTCGGGCAGTGCGTTCGAGAGAGCGTTGCCGAGTGCAATGCATAGCTGCGAAAGATCGTCCGCGAATGAAGGGTCTTGCCGAAGCGCGGCTGCGACGTCCTTTAGCTCGCTTAGGGAAAAGCTTGAATTCACAAGCGAGGCGGAAATTGCCCGAAGAGCTCGACGTCTTAATTGAATCTTCATCCCGTTCACACTCCAATCCGGGTGACAAATTCGTTCGCGACCGTCCTCAACCGATTGAAAGCCTCGGTGCTCCACGGTTTCGTGCTCCACCAGACGAAGCCGGAACCGTCGAGTGGGTCACTGTACGCCTTGAATCTTCGCAGAGTGGCGATCAAGCAGTGGTCCTTGAAGTCTTTGTGCTCCCGAACCGCACGCTCTGTCGGCGACACCACTCCCGGCTGCGTCATGTTAAACAGGATATGCGGCTTCGGGGAAGCCACTCCGCGTTTCTGAGCGATAATGAAGCGCATCATTAATCCGATTCCACGGAGAGCAAAGCGGTCCGGCGCGACGGGAATTAGGACATGATCGGAGTTTTGAAGCGATGTCTTTGTAAATAAGGAGCCGGCCGGGTGGCAGTCGATAAACACAACGTCGTACGCGTCGCGGCAGTCAGCAATAAAATGCGCGAAGCGCTCCTCGATTGGCTTCGTTTTTACCTCGGAATGCCCCAGTGCAATGTACATGAGATCGAGCGTGGCTGGAATTAGGTCCAGGAGACGGTTGTCTCCCGCTTCAATCGAGAACGCCAGCTGAGATACAGCAGGGGGCCTTGAGTTCCCGGGAACCTGCAGGACATACGGATCAAGTGCTGTGTCATCGTCCTGCAGAATGGCCAACGTCGTTCGGCGACCTTGTTCAAGTTCGTAGTACTTCTGCGCATCGATGTACGCCTGCGAGAGGTTGAACTGAGGATCGTAGTCAATGAGCAGGACTTTACGAGCCTTCCCCCCGATCGCAAAAGTGCCAAGCAGGCCGCCCAAATTCATAACGACGGTTGTCTTTCCAACACCACCTTTCATATTCATGACGGTGACGACAGTTCCCATCGGATTCCTTCAACAATATGCAACAGGCTTTTCGGCAATCGTGTATACGATAAGCCCTTTCCTCGACTTCCGCGATTGCCGAAAATAGCATAACTGCGCGTGGCAATCACCAAGACCCCCAAGGAAACTCCCTTAGGTTCGCATTGCCAACTTTTCTAAAACAACGCAGCATAATTCTGAGCAGCGGCTTGACGACGCCCGCTCTCGTTGTAAGAGGCGTAATGGCATGGAGTTCCGCTCGCAATGTTCTATTGTATCCATAATCAGCTGATTTTCAGGGGTGCGTGTGGGTTAGCGGTCGCTCGAAGACGCGGACTGCAATTTTAAATCGCGTAGAGCGTGCGACCGCCATTCGGGGCTCACCGCCGTCTCTGGCTGATCGGCGCGGTACGCAGCCCAGAAGGGATTACGGGTTAGAGCGTCATTTTCAATGATTCCCGTCCACTTTAATCTACTCGCGACCCGTCACTTATTTCCCTAGTACGTTGGCCGGCTCCGCCAATGCTCGATTTGAAGGCCATCTAGGGGAGCCCCTTGCGAAGAGTCGCTTGCGTTTCGTCGACAACAAATCGAACCAGCCTCATCCCGCATTGAATTGAATTCTCGACGAGATCCGCGACGATTTTTCCGTCGAGGGGAACTTGCTCTCCTTGGCCGACCTTGGCGAATACTGCGTGGCCCTTCGTAGAGCGAAGGAACTCGTCAGTTGCTCGGCCCCCATGGTGAACCAGCACGTTTCTCAGCGCCCCGAGCCAGCGTAGTTTCGCATCCTCAAAGATCCCGCTCAAGGTCTGCTGCCGCGGGTCATCTTTGCCGTGGCAGAATGTTTTGCGATAAGCGTCGTGCGCCTTCTCGCGCTTCGCGAAATCCCACTGACGCACCGTACGAAGAATTGTGCCCTGGACGTGCTTTAGGTTGTAGTCGTAAGACTCAAGCATCCAGACTGGCACAGTAAATTTCACCTTGCGCTTTTTCTCCGCTTCCTCGTCGGAATCGTTATCGAGGTCCGGTTCGGCATTCAGGGCGCGTGCGCCAAGAATGGGATAACCATTAAGAGCGTCCTCCCACAGATCACCGGCTAGGGCCTCGAAGGCGGTCCAGGCACCGATTGCGATCGCGCTGAGCATCGAATAGGCCCCCAGCACCGCTCCGCCTGTTGCGCGCCATTGCAGGAGGTGGTCCAATTCCGGTGTTACGTCTGTCAGTCGCTTTTCGGTGATGTCGCGGTTTCGCAATCGTTCGGTGATTCGCTGACCGAGTTCCCGACCTTTGTCGATTTCCGATGCCTTTTGATTCGTAGCGCCGATCTCGGTTTCAATCGATTGGACCATCTGGACGAATTCCTGGACTGACTCAATAAGCCACCATTGAAGGTAGGGCAGAGAGACGGATCTGTCGGCATTTGCCTTGTAGGCATCTACGGCGCGCTGTAACTCGCATGGGACGGCAATTTGGAGATAATCTCTCTGAATCCATTCGGCGTGCCTCATTCTTAAGGGCGGTGCGTCGACCAGATTAGAGACGATGTTGTCCGTACCGCAATCACAGATAACGTGATTGCCGAGAACGATTGCAAATGAGTCTGTGTGCCAGCCGTGAATGGTTCCGATCACACGACCGCAATTTTTGCACTTGAAGTCGTCGTCGAGTTGGTCCCGCATCCGATCGCGCCCTCCGGCAAACACTTCAAAACGGGTCGCTGAGCCACTGAAGTCCTTACCGTTTTGACACCAGCTGGCACATCCAAGGTTCAGAGGCAAATGAAAAAGCCGCCGGGCTAGCGCCAGGCGGCTCATCTATGGCTTCGGCCTGAAGGAACTCAGCCGGTTAGTACATGTCGTCGTGTTCGCCGGCGCCGCCGCCTTTCTTGTCTTCCTTCTTCGGCTTCTCGGCAATCAGGGCGTCGCTGGTCAACAGCAGCGTCGAGACGCTGGCTGCGTTCTGCAACGCGCTGCGGGTCACTTTGGCGGGGTCGATGATGCCCGTTTTCACGAGGTCTTCGTATTCGCCGGTGGCCGCGTTGTAGCCCATGTTGCCTTTGAGTTCGCTGACCTTTTCGCAGATCACGCCGCCGTCGACGCCGGCGTTGTCGGCGATTTGGGTCAGCGGGCGCGGGCCGCGCGGAGGATGATGTTGTAGCCGGCTTCGGCGTCATCCGTGGCGTGCTTTGGCTTGAGGGCCGTTGACGCGCGGAGCAGGGCGACGCCGCCGCCGGGGAGGATGCCCTCTTCGACGGCCGCACGCGTGGCGTGCAGGGCGTCTTCGACGCGGGCCTTCCGCTCCTTCATTTCACTCTCGGTGGCGGCGCCCACGTTGATCTGGGCCACGCCGCCGGAGAGCTTGGCGATGCGCTCTTCGAGCTTCTCTTTGTCGTAGTCGCTCGTCGCACCTTCCAGCTCCTTGCGGATCTGGTCGATGCGGGCCTTGAGGTCGGCCGTCTTGCCCAGGCCTTCGATGATCGTCGTGTTGTCCTTGTCGATCACGATCTTCTTGGCGCGGCCCAGGTCGGAAAGCTGGACGTTCTCGAGCTGGATGCCCAGGTCTTCGAAGATCGGCCTGGCCGCCGACCATGATGGCGATGTCTTGCAGCATGGCCTTGCGGCGATCGCCGTAGCCCGGGGCCTTCACGGCACAAATCTTGAAGGTGCCGCGGAGCTTGTTGATCACCAGCGTGGCCAGGGCTTCGCCTTCGACTTCCTCGGCAATGAGAAGCAGGGGCTTGCCCGCATTGACGACTTTTTCGAGGATCGGGACCAGGTCCTTGACGCTGCTGATTTTCTTCTCGTGAACGAGCACGTAAGCGTCCTCGAGCACGACTTCCATCGACTGCGGATCGGTGACGAAGTAGGGCGACAGGTAGCCGCGGTCGAACTGCATGCCTTCGACGACTTCAAATTCGGTCTTGAGGCTCTTTCCTTCTTCAACCGTGATGACCCCGTCTTTTCCCACCTTCTCCATCGCGTCGGCGAGGATGTTGCCGATCTCGACGTCGCCGTTGGCCGCGACGGTGCCGACCTGGGCGATGGCCTTCTTGGTCTTGCACTCGATGGACATTTTCTTGAGTTCGGCCACGATGTCTTCGACGGCCTTGTCCATGCCGCGCTTCAATTCGACCGGATTGACGCCGGCGACGACGGCCCGCTGGCCCTCGATGTAGATCGCCTCGGCGAGGATGGTGGCGGTGGTGGTGCCGTCGCCGGCGATGTCGGAGGTCTTGCTGGCAACCTCACGCACCATGCGGGCGCCCATGTCCTCGAACTTGTCCGGCAGCTCGATCTCGCGGGCGACGGTCACGCCGTCCTTGGTGACGGTGGGGGAGCCGAAGCTCTTCTCGAGAATCACATTTCGCCCTCGAGGTCCGAGAGTGACGCGGACGGCACGGGCCAGTTTGCTGACGCCGCGACGCATCGCCTCTTGAGCCTCTTGATCGAAGGCAATCATTTTCGCCATGGGATTTATTCCTCAGTGTTTCGTGCAGGGTTGCCGGTGTATTTTTTCGGTGGATGGCGGCCCGTCGGGAGGGCGAAGCTCCTGCTGAGCCGCGGTTTTGCGACTTGGCGGCTCGGCGGGAGCCTCGCCCTCCCGGACGCCGGAATTCAGACGGCTTCAGAACGTCGCCAGGATGTCGCTTTCGCGGAGCAGGAGGTATTCCTCGTCGCCGATTTTGATTTCGTCGCCGCCGTAGGAGTTGAAGATCACGTCGTCGCCTTCCTTGACGGAGAGGGGGACGCGGCTGCCGTCGTCGCGGATGTGGCCTTCGCCGACGGCGATGACTTCACCCTTTTGCGGACGGTCTTTGGCCGTGTCGGGCAGCACGATGCCGCCTTTGGTTTTGGACTCGGCATCAGCGCGTTTGAGGACGACCCGATCGCCCAGGGGAACGATCTTTACGGCACTCTTTTCCTCTTTGGCGGGTTTCTTCGTCGTTGCGGGCATCAACTTCTCCTTCGATGTCAACCGGCGACTGGGGCAAACACCGTCGCCCCAGCTTGTAACTTGGCAGGAACCGAGCGCTAGAACGCTCCCCACAAGCCTCATTTGCGAACGGCGTGCCTAAGTTGTGACAAATCGTAAATCATTTATTGATAATATGTTGTAAACCGGACCGCAGGTGACCTCTCTGCCAAAAGTGCAACTTGTCCGATTGACTGCCGAAAGTTGCACTGCCGATTTGGCAGCGAAGTCGAGGCGAATCCGGGATAGTTTTCCGCTGGCTCGAATAAACTCGAATAAATGAACGCACGTACATATTACGGCCGTTAGGCAAGCGGCGTTGGTGATATTTTTTGCGGCGGAGGTTTTTTGGCTCGGCAATCGGGGGGCGGAGGGACTTTTTTGGGCTCCACCCCAAAAAAGGCGCGAGGGCCAAGTGCGGCTGGCGGAGGGGGACGGACCGAATCGGGCCGCGGAGGTGCGGCAGAACGAACGCAAACGATTACTGCTTATCATGTTCCGACGCCAAACACCGGACTCGAGACGCCAGACGGATTTGCTCCGCCATTCGGGCGGACCGACTTTTTTTGCGTCCACCCCAAAAAAGGCGCCCTTTTTCAGCGCCCCAAAAAAGCCAAAAAAGTGTACAGAAACTGGTCAGCCGAGTTCGCTCGACCCGGGAGGGACTGAGGTGGGCGTGGATATTCGGTGCGGATCTGATCAGAATCCACGAGCAGTCCTTCCTCCCACCTCTGCACACCCACTCGAAGTCTGACTTGTGAATTCCGCACCACTTGCTGCCCCTTCGACCCGCGGGCAATGGATCACACTGGCAGCCGCCTTTTTGGGCTGGATGTTCGACGGGTTTGAGATGGGGCTGTTTCCGCTGGTGGGCCGGCCGGCACTCAAGGACTTGCTGGGGAAGTCGGGCGAGGCCCATGTCGACGTGTGGTTCGGGCTGATGATTGCCGGCTTTCTGGTCGGGGCGGCCAGCGGCGGCGTTTTGTTCGGCTGGCTGGGAGATCGCCTGGGGCGAGTGCGGGCGATGAGCCTTTCGGTGCTGACTTATGCCGTGTTTATGGGGCTGTGCGGGCTGGCGGACTCGCCGGCGAAGGTGTTTGTGTTTCGCTTCATTTCCTCGCTGGGAATGGGGGGCGAGTGGTCGCTGGGCGTGGCCTTGGTGATGGAGATTTGGCCGGATAAGTCGCGGGGAATGCTGGCCGGGCTGATTGGAGCGGCGTCGAACGTCGGGTTTTTGGCGATCGCCGCGGTCGGCCTGGTGCTGGGCCAATTTATTGACGGCACCCACCGGCTGCTGTTGGAGGCGGGGTTGCCGAAGGCCTGGGTGGATCAGCTTGTCGCCCATTCGGGTTGGCGGCTGATGATGCTTATCGGGGCGGTGCCGGCTCTGCTCACGTTTTTTATTCAGAGGCTGGTGCCCGAATCCCGTCGGTGGCAGCACGAAAAAGTCTCCGGTTCGACCTCATTCTGGTCGGCTCGCGACTTGTTGGCGGTCGCGGTCGGAACCTTGGGTCCGCTGGGAATGATCGTGTTATGGCTGCCCGAAACGACGTACCCGCTGGCGGTGCGAATCGCGGGATCCGTGGTTGGCGTGGGCCTGGCGGTGGTGGGGTTTATCTTTCCTGTCTTTCGTTACTTGAAGCGGGCAAGGGCCGCGGCAGGGGGCTCCGCATCCAACGTTGGTCCCACGCTTCGTCGAATGCTGTTAGGGGCGTGTTTGAGCGGCGTGGCCCTGGTCGGCACATGGGCGTCGGTGCAACTTGCTCCGAGCTGGGCGGGAAAGCTGGTCGAAGCGCGGGCCGAACGCCAGGGAGCCGAACCGACCTCGAAAACGGTCATTGCGGAGGGAGACAGCGCCCGATCCTGGACGCAAATTCTGTCCGGCTTGGGGGCGATCGTCGGCACGATGGCCGGCGCCCTGCTTGGCACGGCCATTGGGCGCCGACTGACGTACACGATTCTGTGTCTGGGCTCGCTCGCGGCGACCTTGTGGTTTTACCTGGGAAATGACGCGTATGGGCCGATGTTTCTTGTTGGCGTGCTGCTGCTCGGAGGTTTGACAGCCGCGTTTTACGGCTGGCTGCCGCTGTATTTGCCTGAGCTTTTTCCGACGCGGTTGCGGGCGACCGGCCAGGGTTTCAGCTTCAATTTCGGCCGGATTATCGCCGCCGTCGCCGCCTTGCAGACAGGGCCGCTCATGGGCTTGTTTGGGCAAAATAAAGTCTTGTCGCACGCTCACGCGTGTTCGACGGTGAGCCTGGTCTATCTGGTCGGGATGGCGATTATCTGGCTGGCGCCCGAAACCTATGGCCGGCCGTTGCCGGAGTAAGCGGCTTATCGGAAGACGCCCGTTGCGAACCACGAACCGCCGTTGGTTTGCATGTCGACGCCGTAACTCGACCAAGCCGTGGTCGCTGCACCCCAGTGCGGGGCCGAACCGCGCCAGGTGTTGACGAGTTCGATTGCCACGTCCGCCAAATTACCCCCGCCAGAACCCGATTGGGCCACGATCTCGAAGCTGCCCGGGAAATTACTCGAATGGAACATCGAGTTCGATTGGGCCTGAACGGTCGACTGGCGGTCGGCGTGTTGCATCAGAGTCAAATCCGCAACCCCCTGAACGCAAGCAGGTCGTTCCTGATGCACGCGGAAGGCCCAGGTCAGAGTCCGCTGGGTGATCGAACCGACGGGCAGGTCAAATAATGCGTCGACGTAGCCGGCGGCCGAATAACGTTGCGGCAGGACACTAATCGTTTCGCCGAAATGGGTCTTTTCCTGCAAGTCGACAACGACGATGCCGGATTGCTTTTGCAGGCAATCGAAGGCCGGGGCGTCAATCAAGCGGGTCTGCTTGCCCTCGGTCTTGATCGTGTAGTCAACAGGAACGCGGCAAAGAACAAAGCCGTCGAGTTTCTTGGCGTCGACCGTGTTGAAATCGAACCCGGTCCCGAAGTCGATCACGAGCATCTTGCCGGATCGCTGTGCCTCCCGATACGCGTGGTAATAGTCGGTTTGAACGCGTCCATTAACCAGCGTCGTCAGGCAAAGCGCAAGGCAGGCAGTGGCAGTCATGGTGCTTTCTTCCTCCGATTTTGAGAGAAGCGATCACGATTGATGCGACCATGGCAACAAGACAGGGCAACTGCGTCAACTTTGCGGGCATAAAATCTGCCAGATTTTGCGTATAGACCTGTCCACACGTATCGGCGTCACTCACAAGCGACGTTCGATGCGAACGACGGCGAAATCGAGCTGAAACCGAAAAAAGTATCGGTTTACGGGCTCAAATTGCGTTTCAAGAAGAGCGCGATCACGTCGTTGAGATAGTCGCGATTCGCCTTCTTCTGAAAGCCGTGACCTTCGTTGTCGGCGTACACGGTCCACACGGGGTTTCCGTTTGCGCGGACTTTCGCCACGATTTGTTCGGCCTCCGTAAAGGGAACGCGGGGATCGTTGCGTCCGTGAGCGACCAGCAGCGCCGAATGGATATTGCCCGCGCTGTTGAGCGGATCGGTGCGGCGGAAGAAGGCCTGCATTTTCGGATCGCGCTCGTCGCCATATTCCGCCCGACGCAGGTCGCGGCGGTAGGCGCTCGTGGTTTTGAGCATCGTGTTGAAACTGGCGACTCCCACGATGTCGACGCCGGCTCGAATGCGGTCGCTGTAGTGCGTCAGCGAGGCGAGCACCATGTAACCGCCGTAGGAACCGCCCATCACGGCAACGCGTTTGGCGTCGAGGTCGGGCTGAGTCGCGATCCAGTCCAGCAAACCCCCGATATCACGGACACTGTCTTCTCGCTTTTCTGCGTTGTCGAGCTTTAGGTACGTCTTGCCGTAACCAGCCGAGCCGCGGACGTTAGGCGCAATGACGGCGAATCCCAAATCGTTCACGAAAAACTGCTCGAGGCCCGAAAAAAATGGCCGATACTGCGATTCGGGACCGCCGTGAATCGAGATCAACACGGGCACGGGCTTTTCGTGCGAGGCGCCCCGAGGACGATAGATGTACGCGGGTATCTTTCGCCCATCAAAGGAAGCAAAACGGATTGGCGAAGGTGCGACGAATGTCGCAGGATCGAGCCCACCCACCTCGCTGTAGGTCCATCGCTCGAGTTTGTGGTCGCTCAACGTCATCGAGTAGACGTCAGGCGGCGCGTCATAGCGTGCGAGTGTGAAACCAAGCCGGCTACCGTCGGGCGAGAAGTCGAGACCCGTGATCACGCCGGATGGATGCTCGAGGCGGGTCGGCTTATCGCCGTCGAGCAGATACAGAGCACTGGCTCCGTCCTCATCGACGGTAAATGCAACCCGACCACTCCCCGGATCGACCTGAATCGCATCGACGTCCCAAGGGATGCTTTCGCTCAGCCAGGTGTACTGCATCGTCTCGAGATTGAGCCGAGCGAGCTGTTTGAATTCGCTATTGGCGTCGGTGCCCATGTACACGGACTTCGAATCGGGACTGAACCGCAACAATTCGAACGAAGCCGGCGGCGTGCCGGGAATAGGCAACATCTGCTTCGCGCCGGTTTGAACGTCCAGCACGGCAGGATACGACTCGTTGATCGAGACATACCGGTTGACGAGGAGCTTGGTTCCGTCGGCCGACCAGTCGTGCGCCTCCCAGAACTGACCGTCCCCCTGGAGGACGAGTTTGATGGAACCGGGCACGCGCGGCTCCATGACATAAATATCCGTATCACGCCCATTGCGGGCATTACTTGCAAAGGCGATTTTGCTTCCATCGTGCGACACCGCCTGCAGGATGTTTCTCGATCGGCCGTCGGTCAGCAGCTTCGTCACGCCACCTTTTGGCTGAAAAAGTGAAATCTGATCCCTTTCGCTGCCGCCCTGGCTCATCGAGACGAGCAGGGCGCCGTCAGGCGCTTTGGGGACAAACCGGCCGGTGACCGGTTCGTCGAAAAACGTAATCTGCTCCCGCCGCCCGCCGGGCTCGTAAACGCGGTGCAATTGGGCCGTGTTGCCGAATCGAGTCGACAACAGAAGTCCGTTTCCGTCGGGCGACCAGCCCTGAAATGCGGCAGCCCGCGTGTTTTGACATTGTCGCAGCCGATCTTCGATTTCGGCCGGCACAACGGGCACGCTGGTCGTCGTGATCGCCGGCGGCTTGAGAGCGTCAACTTCCTGTGAATAAGCCGCGCGGGTCACAATGAGCAGGGTCGCCAGAACGTTGAGCATCAGTTTGTCCTTGATTCGCAGCTCCGATTTCACGTTGCGCCTCGTCCGCTTGCCAGTCTGCGGTTGCTGAATGAAAATGGGACTTCGACCACCCGTGCCAAGGTACGAGTTCCGTTTTTGCGCGTTGATTGTAGCCGCACCGCTGTGATTGGACAGGAGAATGAGTGTGACCGCCAAGAATCCGTTCGGGGCCGAAGCGAAACTCAAAACCCGAAGCGGTGAATATACGATTTATCGCCTGCCGAAGCTCGTCGAAGACGGGATCGGCGACGTCCAGACGCTGCCATTTTCGCTGCGTGTGCTGCTCGAAGCGTGCCTGCGAAATGTCGACAACTTCGTCGTCAACGAATCGGACGTGATCGATCTTGCGAATTGGAACGCCCAATCGCCCAAACAGGTCGAAATTCCCTTCAAGCTGGGCCGCGTCGTTCTGCAGGATTTTACCGGCGTGCCCGCCATCGTCGATTTGGCCGCCCTTCGCAGCGCAATGGTCCGGGTCGGCGGCGATCCCAAGAAAATTAATCCGCTGGTTCCCTGTGACCTGGTGATCGACCATTCGGTCCAGGTCGACCAATTCGCTACGCCGCTGTCCCTTCAATTCAATGTGGAGAAGGAATTCGAGCGCAACATCGAGCGCTATCAATTCCTCCGCTGGGGGCAGCAGGCATTTAACAACTTCCGCGTCGTGCCGCCGGCGACCGGGATCGTGCACCAGGTCAATCTCGAATTTCTCGCCAAAGTGGTTCTCACCCGCGACGGCATCGCTTTTCCAGACACGCTCGTCGGCACGGATAGTCACACGACGATGATCAACGGGCTCGGCGTTGTCGGTTGGGGCGTGGGCGGAATCGAGGCCGAAGCCGTGATGCTCGGCCAGCCGCTGTACATGCTCACGCCTGAAGTGGTTGGCTTCAAAGTGGTCGGCGAACTCCGTGAAGGGGTGACGGCGACCGACCTCGTGCTCACGGCCACGCAGATGCTCCGCAAGCATGGCGTCGTCGGAAAATTCGTCGAGTTCTACGGTCCCGGCCTGGATGCGATGACGCTGCCCGATCGGGCAACTCTGGCGAACATGGCGCCGGAATACGGGGCCACGATGGGATTCTTCCCCGTCGACGATGAAACGCTGCGGTACCTGGTGCGAACAGGCCGCACGCCCGATGAAGTCGACCTCGTCGAACGCTACTACAAAGAGCAGGGTCTCTTCCGCACGTCCGCATCGCCCGAACCGCGCTTCTCGAGCACGTTGACGCTTGACCTGGCGACCGTCGAAGCTTCGATGGCCGGACCGAAACGGCCGCAAGATCGCGTCCTGCTGAAGGACATGAAAGCTCAGTGGAAGAAGGACCTGTCGACGGCATTTGGCAAGCCGACACCGGCGAGCCCGGTGCCGATCAAGTTCAACGGCGACTCGGCGTCGATTACCGACGGCGCGGTCGTCATCGCGGCGATCACGAGCTGCACGAATACCAGCAATCCGTCCGTGATGGTCGGGGCTGGGCTGCTCGCGCGAAACGCGGTCGCGAAGGGCCTCAAGCCCAAGCCGTGGGTGAAAACGAGCTTGGCCCCGGGAAGCCGCGTCGTGACCGATTACCTCAAGCAATCGGGACTCGATAAGCCGCTCGATGCGCTCGGTTTTAATCTCGTGGGCTACGGCTGCACAACGTGCATCGGTAACAGCGGACCGCTTCCTGACGCGGTCTCAAAGGCCGTGAGCCAAGGCGACATCGTGGCGGCCGCCGTCCTGTCGGGAAACCGCAATTTTGAGGGACGCATTAATGCACAGGTGAAGGCCAATTATCTCGCCAGTCCGCCGCTCGTTGTGGCCTACGCGTTGGCGGGAACGACCGATATCGACCTGACTCACGACTCCTTGGGCAAGGGCAAAGATGGCAAGGACGTCTATCTCCGCGATATCTGGCCCACGCAGAAAGAAATCGTCGACACCATCGCAGCGTCTGTCACTCCCGAGACTTACAAGAACGAATACTCCAAAGCGACCCAAGGTCCGCCGGAATGGCAGAAGATTTCCGGTGCAAGTGGTGAACTCTATCAGTGGGATGCGTCCAGCACCTACGTGCAGGAACCGCCTTTCTTCGTTGATATGCCGACCGCCCCCGGGTCGATTGAGGCGATTTCCGGCGCCCGCGTCCTGGCGTCGTTGGGCGATTCGGTCACCACGGACCACATCAGTCCGGCGGGCTCGATCAAGGCCGATTCGCCGGCCGGTCTGTTCCTGCAACAACATGGCGTCAAGCCGCTGGATTTCAACAGCTATGGCAGCCGTCGCGGCAACGACCGGGTCATGACGCGGGGCACCTTCGCCAACATTCGCCTGAAGAATCTTTTGTGCCCGGGCACAGAAGGGGGCGTCACGAAGTACTTGCCAACCGGCCAGCAAATGTCGATCTACGACGCGGCGATGAAATATAAAGAGGCGGAAATTCCGCTCGTCGTTCTCGCGGGCGAAGAATACGGCACCGGCTCGTCGCGCGACTGGGCTGCGAAGGGTACCTATCTCCTCGGCGTCCGCGCCGTGATCGCGAAAAGTTTCGAGCGTATCCATCGCTCGAACCTCGTCGGCATGGGCGTCTTGCCGCTGCAGTTTCGCGAGGGGGAGGACCGCGAGCACCTGGGACTGGACGGCACGGAGACCTTCGACATCACGCTCGACGATTCTCTCAAGCCGCGGCAAGCGATCGAAGTCACGGCCACCAAACCCGACGGCACAACGATTCGCTTCACAACGGCCTGCCGGATCGACACTCCGGTCGAAGTTGAATACTACCGCAACGGGGGCATCCTGCACAAAGTCCTTCGCGATCTGGCGGCGGCGAAGAATTAGTCGGCAGCGCCTTCCGATGACGCTGCGAGGTAAACGCTGACTTCGTGCTCGATGCCAAATTCGAGGTGCCGCAGCTCAAGTGGTGGTGCCTTGCTGCCAATGCGGGCTTTCCGTATTCTTGCCACCGCTTCAGCGTTCCCGCAGGGAGGGCCAGACGGTGAGCATGAAAAACGCGTTGACGGGTTCCGATGAGCCGCTGATCGCGGTGTTTGTGGATTTCGAGAATCTGGCGATCGGCGTTCGCGGCATGAAGTCGGGCCACTTCCAGATCCAACTCGTCCTGAAGCGGCTGCTCGAAAAGGGCCGCATTGTTTACAAGCGGGCCTACTGCGATTGGAGTCACTACCGCGACGCCGTGCGGGAATTCCATGCTCAGGGAATCGAGCTGATCGACATTCCGCAAAGTAAGATGAGCGGTAAGAACAGTGCCGACATCCGCATGGTGGTCGACGCGCTCGACCTGTGCTACTCGAAGAATCATATCGACGTCTTCGCTTTGATCTCGGGCGACAGCGATTTTTCGCCGCTGGTCTCGAAGCTCAAGGAAAACAACAACCGCGTAATCGGCTGCGGCATCAAGAGCTCGACCTCCGATTTGCTCATCGCCAACTGCGACGAATTCATTTACTACGACGACTTGATCCGCACGGCCCACAAGACGCCCGCCGCCGCCGTGAAAAAGGTCAAGGGGAAAGAAGACAAGAAACAAGAAGCCCTGGATCGGCTCATGGAAGTGGTCCACTCCTTGGAGCAGGACTACGATCCCATTTGGGGCTCGATGCTCAAGCAGGTCATCCGCCGCGTGCACCCCGGGTTTAACGAGGGCTACTACGGCTACGCTTCCTTCTCGGACCTTTTGGAAGACGCCGCCGATACCGGTCTGATCGATTTGGAATTCGACCAGAGCCGCCGGAACTATCAAATCCGGCCGAAAAAAGCTTGATTCGCACCTCGGAGCGTCGCCAAATGTGCGACTCCGCCTGTGACCAAATTGCGAATCTCGGAAGACGCCGCGACAATCCAGAGGTGCACCGTTTTCCGTTTACGGCCGAGTTGATCGTCGAACGCTACCTGCACGGCGTGCGGATCGATACGTTTCTCGCACACCACTTTCGGAACTACACGCCATTTCGCATCCAGCGGATGGTGCGGGCCGGGCTGGTAAAAATTCACGGGACGACCGTCGAGATCGACGAGCGCGTGTCCGAGGGGGACGAGGTCAGCATCCGGTTGATTGAGCCGCCGGATAAGATCCATCGGCCGGAAGACCTTCCGCTTGAGATCGTCTACGAAGACCCGTGGATCATCATTGTCGATAAACCGGCCGGACAAATTGTGCACCCGGCCGGACGCATGCAGTCGGGCACGTTGTGCAATGCATTGCAAGCCCACTTCGATCGACAATCTGCCTGGCCAGGTCTCCTGCGGCCGGGCATTGTGCACCGCATCGATCGCATGACGAGCGGGCTGATCGCGGTGACCAAGGAGCACCTCTCGCACCGCCAGCTCTCGATCCAGTTTCAACGGGAACGGGTTTCCAAGACTTATCTGGCGCTCGTCGAAGGACTCGTCGAATCGGATCAGGGATGCATCGATCTGCCGATTGGCACATCACCCGATGCAGGCAGTGTTTTGATGTCGTGCCTGCCGGAGGCTGGCGAACCGCGCCCCTCCGTCACGGACTACGAAGTGGTCGAGCGATATCAAAGCCATACGCTGGTCCTCGCCCGGCCGCGCACCGGACGAAACCATCAAATCCGACTGCATTTCGCGGCGATCGGCCATCCCGTCGTCGGAGACGAATTCTACGGTGCATTCGGCGAGATCAAGCTGACCAAGGCCGAATACGAGGCCCTGCTGAAACGGCGGGCGTCAAATGGCCAGCGATCGACTCAAGTCGAGGAAGCTGCTTTCGACGAGCCCGAAGAGGTCAGCACGGGACGCCACGCTTTGCACGCTCATCGCTTGGAGTTCGAGCATCCCATAATGGGCGGGCGCGTCGCCTTCGAATCGCCGCTTCCGGCGGACATTCGTCGCATGACAGTCGGCCTGATCGCCTTGCGATAAGAAAAAGCCGACCAGACACGCTGATCGGCTTTTTTCGTGACGTTGAGAGACTTGGTGTCGTCGTTATGTCGCGGGAACGAACTCGAGTTCGGATGCTTCCTCGACAGTTTGACCGGTCGTCGATTCGCACGACAGAGTGCAGAGGTTGTCGTAACTGATCTTGTTAAAGCCGTCGAAGGCGGCGACTTTGTAGCACTCGGCCATCGTCGGATAATTGAAGACCGTATCGCGGAAGTAGTCGATTGTGCCGCCCAAGGCCATCACGGCCTGGCCGATATGCACAATTTCGGTCGCTGCTTCGCCGATGCAGTGCACGCCGAGCAGTTTGCGGCTGTGACGGTGGAACAGGATTTTGAGCATGCCCGTCGTGTCGCCGATGATGTGGCCGCGAGCAATCTCCTTGTACCGCGCGATGCCGACTTCGTAGGGGACACAATCGGCCGTGAGCTTCTGCTCCGTCTGACCGACCATCGAAATCTCGGGAATCGTGAACAGGCCGTAAGGCAGGTGCTGGCACGCTTCGAACGGCTGACCGAATGCGTGGCAAACCGCGCGGCGACCTTGCTCCATTGAAACGCTGGCGAGCGCGGGGAAACCGACGACGTCGCCCGCGCCATAGATATGGGGCACCCAAGTCTGGTGATTCTCGTTGCACCACAGGCGGCCGCGCTCGTCGGGCTCGAGGCCGGCTTCGTGCAGGTTCAGTTCGGACGTATCACCTACGCGGCCGACTGTGAAGAGCACCGTTTCGCTCACCAGCCGCTTGCCGCTTTCCAGCTGCACGAAGACCATGCCTTGCGGCAGCTTCTGGATGCCGACGACGTCTTCGCCCAGGCGGAACACGATTCCGAGCGACCGGGCCTGATAGATGAGCGTGTCGACGATCTCGGTGTCGCAGAAGTCGAGCAGCCGTTCGCGGCCGTCGACGACGGTGACCTGGACGCCCAGCGTCGCCAGCATGATCGCGTACTCGATGCCGATCACGCCCGCGCCCACCACAATCATCGAACGCGGAATCTTCTCGAGTTTGAGGAACTCGTCCGAGTCGAATATGTGCTTGCCGTCGAACGGAATGTGGCCGGGCCGGGCTGGCTTGGTGCCGCAGGCGATCAGCATGTACTCCGCGTGGAGGATACGCGACCCGTCGGCGGACGTGACTTCGACTTCGTGTGGACCGACGAAGCGGGCGTTCCCCGAATAGGTGTCGACGCGGTTGCGGTGCAGCTGATCCTGCACGACGTCCAATTCGTGCTGCGTCACCTGATCGAGCTTGCGAGCAAGTTCGGCCATCGTTACCTGCCGTTTGCGGCGGTAGGCGTCCGCATACACCTCGCGCTGCCGGTAACCGGTCAGGTAAAGAATGGCCTCCCGCATGGTCTTGGAAGGAATCGTGCCGGTGTGCAGGCAAACGCCGCCCATCGCGTCGCTGCGACGCTCAATGATGGCCACGCGCTTGTGCAGCTTGGCGGCCGCGATCGCCCCCTTTTGGCCGGCCGGTCCACTTCCAATCACCAACAAGTCGTATTGCATAAGTCGACATCTCACTTCGGCAGAATCTTCGCCTGTGAAGTATCGACACGCTGGGGGTTCTGGCAAAGAAAAAAGACTTCTCCGATAGGCTAAAAGCGAGTCGTTGCGAAGAGCTTATGGGTCGTAGCGGTTGCGAGAGCGCGAGCGACTCAGCGGTCAGTGAGAGCCCCGCCGGCCCCAATCGAGCGTGCCGTAACGTGCTTCCAGCTCGAGGGCCCGGACTTGAATCGATTTCTCATGTTCACGAGCAATCCCGGGATTGCCGAAGATCGCACCGATCGATTCACCCAACCGGCAAATCAGCTCCACGTCAAACGGGCCGCAATCAGCCAGGTCGAGGACACCGGGAAACTGGGGGGCATGTTCCGAGCGTCGCAGCAGCAGACTGCCGTGCTGGAGGACAGCCCCGCGACGCCTTCGCTGGGCATGCCGACGATCTTATGGCCTTGCAGCACAACGTCCCGAGAATCGCCACGACCGAAACAAAGAAACTCACCCTCGGCACTGGCATTATTGGTCCCGCGAAGGGCCGCCGCGTCGACGCCCTGTTGGGTCAATCCGGCGATGATTCGCTCGTGAACGAATTCGTAGATTCGCGACGGAGTTTGCGAGAATGGATGGCCCGGCGGAACGCTGCAGGAGTAGGTCCACTCGTGGTGATGCAGAATCGCGCCGCCGCCGGTCAGCCGCCGGACGACGTCAAGCCCCGCGAAGGCCGGAATCGCAGCTGCAGCGTCTTTGTCCTGAAAATAGCCCAGCGAGACCGTCGCGGACCGCCAGCGATACCAGCGAATCGTGCATTCCCCCCGATCGAGAGCCGCTTCGAGAAGCGCTCATCGGTCGCCATATTGCGGACGCCGCTTTGCGGCTCCGCTTCGATCACGACGCGGCAGGTTCCCATTTGAGGCACGGTTTGCGGGCGGCTTGCACCTCGTCGGGCCGGCTGATTGCCGTCGAATGCGGGGCGGTGTGCAAGAATTCGGGGGCTTCGGTCACGATGCAATGGATCGCCTCGGCAAACGCGTCGAGCGTCTCCTTCGACTCGGTTTCGGTGGGCTCGATCATCATCGCTTCAGGCACAACCAGCGGGAAATAGACCGTCGGTGCGTGAAATCCATAATCGAGCAGACGCTTGGCGATGTCCATCGCTGAAATTCCGCGATCATGGAGTGCGCGGGCCGAGGCGACGAACTCATGCATGCAGCGCTGCCCATGCGGAACCGGCAGCACGTCCTTGAGCTTTTCCATCAGGTAATTCGCATTGAGGACGGCATTTGTCGCCACGTCCTTGAGTCCGGCCGGCCCGAGCGTGCGAATATACATGTATCCGCGGAGCAAGATGCCTACGTTGCCGAAGAAGGTGCGCATGCGTCCGATCGATTTGGCGGGGTTCGTGAGTCGATACGTCGGCTGCTGCGGGTTGCTGTCGTCGCGCGTCACGATCGGGCCAGGGAGATACGCTGCCAGAAAGCTGCGCACCGCGACTGGTCCGGCCCCCGGTCCGCCGGCTCCATGCGGGCCGGTAAATGTCTTGTGGACGTTGAAGTGCATCATATCGCCGCCGAAGTCGCCCGGCCGCGTGACGCCCAAAATCGCATTCATGTTCGCGCCGTCGACATAAACGAGGCCGCCCACGTCGTGCAGTAGTTGTGAAATCTGGCCGATCTGCGGCTCGAAAAGGCCGAGCGTATTCGGATTGGTGATCATGAAGACGGCCGTCGACGAATCGAGTTGCGATTTCAACTCGTCGAGATCGACCAGCCCAGTCTTGGTCCCCTTGAGCTGCACACACTCGAACCCAGCGAGCGCGGCGCTCGCCGGGTTCGTCCCATGCGCGCTTGCCGGGAAGAGCACGCGCGTTCGCTTTTCACCCTTCTCGCGAAAATAGGCGGCCGCCACCAACAGGGCCGTGAATTCTCCCTGGGCACCGGCAGCCGGCTGGAGCGTCACCGCGGGGAGCCCCGAGATTTCGCCCAGGATTTGCTGCATCTCGAAGAGCATCTGCAGCATGCCCTGCGAGTCTTGCTCCGTCTGATAAGGATGCAAATCGGCGATGCCCGGCAGTCGGGACAGGCGCTCGTGCCGCTTGGGGTTGTACTTCATCGTGCAACTGCCGAGCGGATAGAAATGTGTGTCGACCGACATGTTGAGCGTCGACAGATTGACGAAATGGCGAATGACGTCGGGTTCGGCCAGCTCCGGCAGGGGAGGCACTGCGGCACTCAACTGGGCTGCCGGAATCAAATTCTCGAGAGCCTGCGCCGGGACGTCGCTGGCGGGAAACAGGCAGCCGCGCCGTCCCGCATGGCTCAGCTCGAAGAGTGATTTTGTGGCCAAGGAATTTCGCATGCATCCATCCATTGAATCAGCGAGCCGCCAAAGCCGCCGCGAGCGCGTCGATCTCTTGCCGAGTGCGCTGCTCCGTGACGGCAATCAGAATTCCGTTCTTGACGCCTGTCTCCGCGGAAGAGCCAAAGCGCGCGAGCAACGGACCCAAATCGAATTCTGCCTTCCGTGCCGCCGAAAGGACGCGTTCGACGTCGGCAGGACACGAGAGCACGAACTCTTTGAAAAACGGACGACCGGGAAAGGCAAGCTCTAATCCGGCGACGGCCGCGAGTTGTTCGGCCGCGTAATGGGCCTTGCGACAACACAACTCGGCAACCTCCCGCACGCCCTGCGGCCCCATGAGGGCCAGATAGACGGTGGCTCGCAAAGCCAGCAGTCCCTGGTTCGTGCAAATGTTGCTCGTCGCCTTTTCCCGGCGAATATGTTGCTCGCGGGCCTGAATCGTGAGCGTGTAGCAGGCGCGGCCCTTGCGATCTGTCGTACGCCCCACGAGACGGCCCGGCATCTTGCGGAGGAATTGGTTGCGGCAGGTGAAAACGCCGAGGAAGGGCCCACCGTACTGCATCGGGATGCCGAGCGGTTGACCTTCGGCGACCGCGATGTCGGCACCATACTCGCCGGGCCGGCGCAGAATGCCCAAGCTGATCGGATCGAACGAAACGACCGAGAGAGCTCCGACGGAATGAGCCAATTCCGCCAGCTTGTCGGGTTCCTCCAGACAGCCGAAGAAATTCGGATGCTGGAAAATCAAACAGGCCGTCTTGTCGTCGAGAGCCGCTTTCACTTTCGCGAGGTCAGCCGTTCCCTCCGGGGTCGGCACGACGACGAGTTCACACTTCAAATTGGAAAGATACGTTTGCAGCACCTGCCGGTACTCCGGATGCACGGAGCCCAGGATCACGACCTTCTCGTGCCGATCGGTCACGCGCATCGACATGAAGGCGGCCTCGCTAACCGCGGTTCCCCCTTCGTAAAGGCTGGCGTTGCAGACCTCCATCCCGGTCAAACGACAGACCAGCGTCTGGTACTCGAAGAATGCCTGTAAGCTGCCCTGGCTCGCTTCGGCCTGGTAGGGCGTATAAGCCGTATAGAACTCGCCGCGACCGGCGACCTCGTCGACCGCGGCCGGAATGAAATGGTCGTAGACGCCGCCTCCCAGAAAACAGACGCGGCGACCGCAGCCGGAATTCTCCGAGGCAAGGGACCGCAGCTCGCGTTCGAGCTCCATTTCTCCGAGAGCGGGCGGCAATCCGAGCGGCCGATTGAGCCGATTGGATGACGGGATTTGCTCGAACAGATCCTCGACCGATTTCGCACCGATCATCCGCAGCATTTCGCGTTCTTGATCGGGCGTGTTGAACAGATACGTCACGCGTGATTTTCCTCTTCCGCGCAGTGCGCCTCGTAAGCCTTGCGATCGAGCAGCTGCGCGAGCGACGAGGGATCGGATACCGTGACCTTGATCATCCAGCCCTTGCCGAACGGGTCGTCGGAGAGCACGCCCAGGTCGTTAGCCAATTGTTCGTTGACGGCGGTGATTTGACCACTGACGGGAGCGTACAGATCGCTCACCGCCTTGACGCTTTCGACTTCGCCCAAGGTCTGGCCGACCTGGATCGTTTTTCCCACCTTTGGCAAATCGATGTTGACGAGATCCGTCAATTGGCGAACCGCGAAATCCGTAATGCCGATGGTTGCCGTTTTCCCGTCGAACGCCACCCACTCATGCGACCGGGCGTATTTGAGCGTATTCACGTCCATTGCACGTTCTTTCTTGCGAAGACTCGCGACGCGAGCAGGCACCGTTTGCCGTTCCGAAGCACACAATACATTGACGCGCGTGTGCTGAAAAGCGAGGCGAAACGGTTCCCTAAACGCCGACAAATCAGCGTATTTCGATGCAAGCGACGGAGGCGCGAACGCTCTGGCGGAGCTCGCTCAAATCAGCCGGCTGGCGGAGTTGCGGGGGCCGAAGTTGCGCCGGACCGGTTGAGCCGACGCCGGTCTGTGCTTCGTACATGGCGATCTTATCGAGCCGCCGCGCGTGGCGTCCGCCCTCGAAATTGGTCTTCAACCAGATTTCGACCATGCGGTTGACGAGGCGGTCGCCCAACAGGTCGGCTGAAAGGCATAGCACATTGGCATCATTGTGCAGTCGGCTCATCTCCGCCGTCAGATCGTCGTGGCAGGGGGCGGCGCGAATGCCCGGAAACTTGTTCGCCACGATGCACATTCCCATCCCGGTCCCGCAAATCAAAATTCCCCGCTCGACCTGCCTCGAGCTGACGGCGGCCGCAACCTTGGCCGCGTAGTCGGGGTAATCGACGCTTTGGGAACTCTCCGGGCCGAAGTCGAGACCCTCGTGGCCCAATTCGGCAAGCCGGGCGAGGACCTTCCCCTTCACGGAAAAGCCCCGATGATCGCTGGCAACGGCAATTTTCATGGATTGTCAAACACCTTCTCGGCTATTGATGCGGCGGGGTTTTAGATGGGGAACGAGTCCAAAATGAGACGCAGGTTTTTCTCGATCTCCTTTTGACAGACGTCATATTCTTCCTGCGGCGCTCCGATCGGATCCGAAATATCGGTGTTGTCTCGCGACAGCAATTCGACGCGCGTCGCGAGCCGCGGAAACGACGCCAGGAGTGCGTCTCTGTGACTGCGTGTCATTGTGAAAATGCGGTCGGCCTGTTCCAGCAGCCGCTCGGTGACGGGCTGACTTTCGTGACCGCGAAGATCGACGCCGGAGCGGCGGGCCACTTCGACCGATTCGAGACTTGCCGGCAGCCCCGGCTCGGCCGACATTCCGGCGGACATCACCAGGTAGCCATGGTCGGCCAATTCGTCTTCGGCGCAATGCAGCCGGTCGGCCAGCATTTTGCGAAAAAAGCCCTCGGCGAGCGGACTGCGGCAGGTGTTGCCCGTGCAGATAAAGAGATAGAGTTCGCAGGCAAGTCGGCCGATCATCGTTTCCTTCACCACTCCCGGTTCGAGAATCGACCAAGCACCGGAATTGACTTCGACCACAGTCGCCGGCTCGGCATAACGGCATTCGCCGTCGTCGATCACCAGCTCGACATTGTCGTCCAGCGCCGCCAGAACGTAAGCCGACGTGGTGAGGGCGCGGCCATCGTGGCCTCGTTCGCCTCCAGCCACCAGCGGCGCGGGCATGAGCCGCATGGCGTGGTGAATGCAGTCGTGCGCGGGGACGCGAATCCAAAGCCGGTGGTCGGGCGCCAACGCCGCCCGCGTCTCCGGAGGCAGCGCGCCGAACAATCCCGGCTGCGACCCAACGCGGAAGGCCAACGTCACGGGACCCGGCCAGCAGCGCCGCGCCAGTCGCTGGGCCAGTTTGTCCATGTCGGGAACGTAATCGATCGCCTCGTGAAATCCCTTGAGCATCAAGGTCGGATGAGACCCCGGTTTTCCCGCCGAGGCCATGAGCCTTTGCACGGCCTTCGTCGAAAGCGCGTTCACGCAGGGCGCGTAAGCCGTCTCGGTCGGAAAAGCCACAATATGGCCCTCCGCGAGCAAGTGAACCGCACGATGAATTGCGTCCCTTGGGTCGTCGGTCTTGCGAAGGTCGACCACTGTGGACATCGCTGACACTTCCGTGAGGTCGTTAAACGTTCATCTCCATGCACCGCTTCGGTGCATTTCATCTCGGCCGGCCCCGTGTCCATCACGAACCACGAGCCATCTCTGGACACCAATCGATCGATTGGAATCCGATTTGCTATGGGATAAACCCGCACCGATTGTCCGCAGGCCCCCCGCGGACGAACGCAACGCGCGGCAGATACGAGAAGCGGTCGCTATCGACCGGAACAGGCGAGAAACAATGAATTTTCCCACGAGCCGGCGGAGCGGGCTGGTGGGTGTGGCGGACCGATGCCGGCATAGGAATGCCTGACGCAAACGCCCCCGAGACACAACCTTAACCCGCCACAAATCATAGTCGCTCACCATGCTCACTTCAAGCGGATGGAATCTGGCGCCAATCGCGGTGAATGCGGCAATTTTTGTGCGAATGGACCTCCAAGACGCGACACGCGCCAGCGGAAATCGTATAACGGAAACCTCGACCAGGATTTGACTAGCATTTCGCACGATGTTTTTTTTCGCTCCGAACCGGTACCTGGTGTGCAAAAGCGCTTCATGACGGCAACAAAAAGACGATCCACCAAGAAAAAGCGCGGCCTGCCGCAAAAAGCCCTGCGACGGCTCGTCGAATTCAAGGGAATGGGCCGCACCACCTTCCAAGAATACCGGGACGACATTCGGGAGTTATACGACGGACCGCGGGGAGCCGTGCTTGCCGTGGGAAGTCTGGTCTCATTGCACGAGCCACTCATTGGACACGTTTTGCGGGCTCGCAAGTTTGACGTGACGTGCAGCCGACGCATTCTCGACGTGGGATCGGGCGCGGGCCAAATCTTGGGCCATCTGCTCAAGCTGACGCGGCCCGACACTCAGCTCGTCGCCTTCGACCTCTCGCCTCAAATGCTGCGACGGGCTCGCATCCGCGTAAAGAATTCACGTCCGTGTTACGTTGCGGGTGACATGATGCGCATGCCGTTTGCCGACGGCACATTCGATTGCGTCACCTGCGGCTGGGTCATCGAGCACTTGCCCGATCCGCGCCCCGGGCTGCGGGAAATTTGCCGCGTGCTACGGCCGGGCGGGAGTGCGCTCATCTTGGCGACAGAAGACACCGTGTCTGGGGCCCTCGTCAGCCGCACGTGGAAGTGCCGCACGTATAACCGCCGCGAGCTCAAGCGGGCCTGCGATGAGGCCGGCCTGCCTTGGAAAACGCAACTCTGGTTCACGCCGGTCCACCGCTTCTTCAAGATGGGCGGAATCCTGGTCGAAGCGATCAAGCCAGCCGAATCGGAAACCGGTCAACTTGAACGGGTCACGGCCAAATAGGTTTTCATCACCCTGACCCGCCGGTCGGAACGATGTCTGCAAACCAAAAGCCGTCCCGCAAGCTCGAGTCGCGCGACTTGACCGGAATCGGATAAGCGAACATCGGCCCGGCACAGCAGTATGTGTGGAATTCGCCTCGCTCGCCGCATGGATCCACGCTGCTTGGCAAGTCGGCCAGCAAGGCCTCGTCGAACCGACGACCGACGAACCGGGGATCGAGTTGCTTGGGATCGACGCATGTAAGGACGGCACCAAGTCCCGCTGCCAACATTTGCCTGGCCAGGTTCGGAGTGTCGCGTTCCGTCGTCCAAATCGGAAAGAGCGGATCGATTCCCGTTCCGGCGAGTTTTGCCTCGCGATAGGCGCGAATGTCCTCCAGGAAGAGATCGCCAAAGGCGAAATGCGTGACGCCACAGTCTCTGGCGCGCTCGACCGCTTCCTGCATCTTGGCTTCGTAAGCGTCATTCGAGCAGGGCGATGGCAGGAGCACCGACCACGGCGGTACTCGTGCCGCCTGAGCCTGCGCCTGGACGAGCGTCCGTCGCACCGCATGCATGGCCACTCGATCGGCAGCCTCGTTGTACGTCGTTAACAGTCCGATGACTTCGATGCCCGATTGTTGCCGGAGGACGTGCAGAGCCCACGCGCTGTCTTTGCCGGAACTCCAAGAGAGCAGAACTCGCTTCATGGTTTCCCGTGCGTCCTGACGGCGATTTCTTTTTGAAGCTACATTCGTCATCCAATGACGAACCGAAAACACTGGCGAGCCAAAGCTCTCGCCAGTGGCACCGATCCACCAGCTTCTTCTTGACGACCACGCCAATGGCTTCGCTTAGTAGCGTCGAGGATCCCAATCTCGCGCCAGCGTGCACAACGTGTCGAGCGTCTTGCGGCTCGTGCTGCAGGCGACGATTCCCGGCAGACGGATCATGTTGGCCCGCTCGTCGAGCCATGTTTCATGAAAATTCACGGGCTGCCGGTTATGCACCCAGACCGCATCGCCGCCGAGCGCTCGCGCGATGTGGAGTGACACCGGGAAATCGTAAACGTTCGGCGAATGGATTAACGCCCCACCCAGTTGGCCGCGGGATGCCAATTCGTAAACACAGCCCTTGATCGCGTCCGAGGTGTACGCGTCCAAATCAACGGCGGCCAAATCGCGAGTCCGGTCGCCATCGTGTTCTTGAAAGCCGACGACATAAATCTTGTTGGAATCGGGCACACGCCGCGAATCGACCGGCCGGATTGCTCGCAGCACGTCGGCCGCCGATTTGCTCGGGTCGTCTGGACCGCAGTAAACCGAGCCGTCGCGGACCTCGACCCAAGTACCGTCTGCTCCCGATTCGGGAATGTAAACCAACGAATAGAGCACGGTTTCCCGATCGCGCAGGTGGA
The DNA here is from genome assembly GCA_963752185.1 of uncultured Planctomycetaceae bacterium. Lineage (GTDB taxonomy): Bacteria > Planctomycetota > Planctomycetia > Planctomycetales > Planctomycetaceae > DASPSM01. The sequence continues at coordinate 2,470,306 of CAVVXK010000002.1, forward strand.
GCATGACCGAGTAGCCGTCGCCGGTGTGATCGCGGTATTGCTTGGTACCGTCGATCGGATCGATGGCCAGGACGAAGTCGCTCTCCTTCGAAAATCGAGCCAGGTCGCCGTTCGTCTCTTCGGCCTCGATGCGGCAGCGGCAAAACTGGGGATCGAGGTCCCGCAGCGCGCCAACGATCAATTCCTGGACACTCAAGTCGGCCAACGTCAACGCGTCGGTCGCCGCGCTTCCCGAGTGCTTGCCCGCAACGGCGATGTTGTGTTTACGCAGTTGACGTGCCAGCGCCCCCGACCAGCGTAAGACGCTCGGCATGTGTCGCGACAATGCGACGGTCAACGATTTCGCGTCCATGTTTGTTTCAGGCTCCGTGCGATTCCAGATTTGCAATCACCGCGTGAGGCACGTCGATCTCGGTCACTTTTTGAAACGCGCGCCATCCGGGCACGGCATTGACTTCGATCACATAACAAGTCCCGTCGCGGCCGTAAAGCAGATCGACGCCCGCGAACCGCGGCCGACTGCGAGAGCCGCTCCGAGCGCGGCCTGCGTCTCCTGGTCGGTGATTGTGTGATTCTCGGCAACGGCCCGGCAGGCCACGTTCGCCCGAAAATCGCCGTTGGCGCGCCGCCGCATCGCTCCCAAAACATGCCCACCCAGGACGAGCACGCGCACGTCGAAACCGTCATTTTCGATGAACCGCTGCACATACAGGACAGCCTGAATCCGCTCCAGCGTGCGAAAGGTCCTGACGGCGATTTCGCGGTCGCTTACGCGGACAATGCCCCGTCCCTCCGAACCAAAGATCGGTTTGACCACCACATCGCCTCCCAGACGGTCAAACGCCTCGAGCGCCGTGTCGGCGTTCTCGCAGACGATCGTCGAGGGGACTGTAAGTCCGGCCGATTCCATCCGCACGAGGGCCAGATACTTGTCGACGGCACATTCGAGCGCTTTGGGCGAATTGAGCACCCGAACGCCCGCCGCGGAGAGTCTCCACAGAGCGTCCATCCGATAGATGACCTGCTCGAGCGACCCCGGGGGCATCGTGCGCACAATCACGGCATCGAGAGACAACAGGTCGAGCCCCTGCGCCGAAAGTCCGCTCTCCGCCGTTCCGACCGAGCCGATCAATCGCGGAAACTCGATCTGGGTCGCGTGATGCCCGCGTTCGCCGGCCACACGCGCGAGCTCGCGGCCATACCAGCTTCCGGGTTGTGCCACGAGCCCGATCTTCACAGTCACCAAATCCGAAAACGATCAGCCGATTCCGAAAGACGCTTTGATTACGTCCGGCTCCGTGCGGCCGAACCGCTGCACCTTGCCGCTGTCGAGATTACAGAACGTGATCTCTGCCGGACTGAAGAGATTCTTGTCGATCTTGTAAAAGTCGCGGCCGGCTTCCTCGAAGATCTGCAGAAACGGTTTCCCAAAGGCCGCCGAGGAACAGGCCGGCACGCGGGGGCCAACCTCCGCGATCGCGGCGTCCGCGCCGCGGACCCATAGCGTCACGCGTGCTCCGTACAAAATCGCGTCGTTCGTGCGGCCGATCCCCGCCATGTCATTCGCGGCGACTGGAGGCAGGGGAGTGCTGCCGCAGGCGCTCTCGATTTGCCGCATGTCGAAGCCGAGTTCCAACAATTTGTGCAGGGCCGTTTCGACCGACCGCGCGACGACTTGCACATTGCCGGCCTGGCTGGCCGTCGGGGCAATCAACAGAATCAGCTTGTCCGAAGTGATTCCAATCCGCTCGCAGATGTACTGCACGACGGCGCCGTTCGGCAGTTTTCGTCCTTCGAGCACGCCCACGACTTCGCTCGGCTCCTCGCGGTAACCGAGCTTGAGAAACAGATCTTCCCGAGCGTAGGCGGCCCGCATGGGACCTGAGCCCATGGCGAAAAATCCGTCCGCGCTGATTTGCCAGCCGGCGTATTGGCTATACAGGCAGGCCGCCACGGGGTGATCGGTCGTCACGAAGACGTACGGCCAATGCAGGCCGCCCACGTCGCCCGGAAGAATCGACGCCCAGCCCAAGCCAGCCATGCAGATCTCGGCGAGCGCCTGCCCCGCATCGAGCCCGCCTTCCACGCGAATTCCGAAATCGAAGATCCGTGCATCCTGCACGCAGCTTTCCTTAATGCGAAAGTCGTCGGCTGCCGCGGCCATCCGCTCGACGAGTTGACGCGCGCGCTGATTGAGCTCGTATTTCATGGCCAGGCGAACGCCAACGTAAGAGAGACGAGCGATGACGGCAGCATCGAGTTTACTCCAAGATGAGGCAGAGTCTCGGTTGGATATCACGGCCTGAACGCCCACAAATGTTAAGCAATGAGAAAGCCAATTTCAGCCCACCGCATGCCCTCTTAGCCGGTTCGATTCGGCATTGCAGTCAGAGCTCGAACGAACACCCGGCCCCGTTCAGCCGGTATTTTAGCCGGGCAAATTGACGGCCGAAGATTCGTTCGGCTGACAACGAGTTGCGATCGTGGCAAAATCGCTTGTGGGTAGCCACCGCGATCATTCCCGCCGCGGAGGCAACTCGAGGAGACACGACAACGTACCGGTGCTTATCTTCCGGCAATTTTCTGGGCCAGGTGGTCCGACGGCACGCCTGTGCGGGGCTCTCGTTGAGCGAAACCTGCCACCCGGCCGGGGCAAGGCTGCCGCGCCATTACCACAAGCACGCCTACTTTTGCCTCGTCCGCCGCGGCACGTACCGCGAAGAATACGGCAGCTTGCGCCGCATCTGTTCTCCACGGATGCTGGCCTTTCATCCGCCGGAGGAAATCCACGCCCAGGATGTCGACCGCGAGGAAGTCTGGTCGTTCAATATCGAAATCACCCTCGCTTGGACTCGGCGGTTCGTCGATTACGAGTTACCCCTGAATCGCCCCTTCGATTGCGCGGCCGGACCGGCCGTCGGCCTGGCTCTGCGACTGCTGGACGAATTCGAGAATTTCGACGTGTCCTCCCCGTTAATCGTCGACGGGCTGACGCTCGAGCTGTTGGGAGTCTGCGACCGCCAATCGCGGGGCGAGTCGGCGATTCCCCGCTGGCTGCGCCGGGTGTGCGAGATCTTGAGCGAGCGATGCACGGCGCCGTGGAATTTGGCCGACCTCGCGGCGGAGGCCGGCGTGCATCCCGTGTATCTGGCCGGCACATTTCGGCGGCATGTCGGCTGCACCGTTGGACAATACGTGCGCCGGCAACGCATCCAATTGGCCTGCCGCCAATTGGCGAACACGCATCAAACGCTGGCCGAGATCGCCGCGCGGTCCGGTTTTGCCGACCAGAGTCATTTCAATCGCGTCTTCAAGCGACACGTCGGTTTAACACCCGCGACGTACCGGCGGCTCTCAAGCCAAAAGCGTTCCAAGAGCTGAATTCCATTCAAGACGCTCGATCGGCGGCAAGCGACGATTAACCGATAAGCGGCAACGGTCCCCACCATTGTCGACAGATCGCCGCGTAACTCCCGATTTCTCAGGAAAGGTGGGTCATGTCTTGCCGAACGCTGTTGTCTTCCAGTCTCGTTGTCGCGATCGTCGGGCTCTTGCCGAACACCGGTCCGGCGCAGGTCCTGTTTCGCATCAGGCCCGATGGGCCGCCTCTGCCCATCGATCAGGCGGCCGTGAACGCCGTCGTTGACAAGGTGCTCAAGAATCTCGAGGACGATTACGTTTTTCCCGACGTCGCGACGAAGATGGCCCAGGCGATCCGCAAGCGGCAGGCCGACCATGCCTACGACGACGTCCAGACGGGCCAGCAACTCGCCGAGCGGCTTACGCACGATCTGCAAGAGACGTCGCACGACAAACACCTGCGGATCAACTGCAGCACCGACCCATTGCCCAAACCGCCCGGCGGCACGTCTCCGATGCAGGAGTCGCCTGCCATGAAGGCCCGGATGCGGCGCCGGGGTGAGTGGATCAACGGCGGTTATCGCAAGGTCGAACGCTTGCCCGGCAACATCGGTTATCTCGCCGTCGACGGGTTCCCCGGTCTCGAAGCGGCCGTCGGGCCGGCCGCCGCCGCGCTGGATTTCCTCGCGAATACCGATGCGCTCATCATCGACCTGCGCCGCAACGGCGGAGGGGCGCTTCAAGGCGTCGCACTGTTATGCAGCTATTTCTTCGATTCCAAGCCAGTGCACCTCAACAGCCTGTACTGGCGGAAGGGGAATCGTACCGAGGAGTTCTGGACCCAAAAGGAGGTTGCGGGCAAACGCTATCTGGGTAAGGACATCTATATTTTGACGAGCTCGCGCACGTTTTCAGGCGGCGAGGAATTCGCCTACGACATGCAAACTCAGAAGCGGGCGACGCTGATCGGACAAACGACCGGCGGCGGCGCCCATCCGGGGCACGGAGTGCCGATCAACGATCACTTCATGATGTTCGTGCCGGTCGGCCGCGCGATCAATCCGGTCACCCACACCGACTGGGAAGGCGCCGGCGTAAAGCCCGACATCTCGGTCCCCGCCGACCAGGCGCTGGACAAAGCCCGCGAAATGGCCCTGCAGAAACTTCTGGGCAACGCGAAGGACGAGGAAGCGCGCCACATTCGCTTGGATCTCGAACTCTCGCGCGAGATGCCGCCGGATCGGGCCGCCACGCAAGCCAAATGACTCATTTCCGTGCATCGAGTCGAAACGGTTTCTGCGCCTGAAAGAGGTCCAAGCGCACCTGGTAGACCGCTTTCTGGTCCGCGGGGGCAATGTCGCGAGCTTCCATTTGCCAGCGCGTGGCGGTGGTGAAATCGCCTGACTCGGCGTAGGCGGCCGCCAGAATGGACGTGTGGAACGGGTCGGTCATCCCGAAAAGCTGCCGGGCCCGTTCCGCACTCTGGATCGCATCCTTCGCGTTGCGAAAGGCCGGATCGGGACTGGCCGCCTCGATCCACGCCAATCCCCACAGCGCCCGGTTCTTGGGATCGAGACGGACGGCCTCGCGGCAATCGTCCAGCGCCTTGCCGAAGTCCCCCTTGGCGAACCACGCCGAGCCGCGATCGCCGTAGCCGTTCGGATTCTTGGGATCGAGGCGAATCATCAGATCACAGTCGGCGATCGCCTTGTCGATGTCGCCCTTGCGCAGCCAGGCCAGGCCACGATTGCCCAGCGCCACCACGTCCTTCGGATTGAGCCGGATCGCCTCGGTGAAGTCGGCAATCGCCTTGTCGAGATCGCCAACCCCCAGCCATGCCGAGCCGCAGTTGCCATACGCGTCGGCATTGCTCGTATCGAGGGCGATCGCCTCTTCGTAATCGAGAATGGCCTGTTTCAAGTTCCCCTTGGCCTGCCAGGCATTGCCGCGATAGGTAAACGCAAACGTCGTCGGCACCAATGCCACGGCATGGTTGTAGTCGGCAATCGCCTTGTCGAATTGGTGATCGACGTTCCAGATCCAGCCGCGGCCAAGATAGGCGGCCCCGTCGTTCTGATCGAGGCGTAGCGCCTCGTTGTAATCAGCGAGCGACCGGGCGTACTCCTTCACTTCGCTGTAGAGCTTGCCCCGGCACGTGTAGGCTGCCGCGTCGCTCGGATCGAGATGGATCGCCTCGTTATAGTCGGCAATCGCTCCCTCCAAGTCCCCCTTGGTTTCCCGGGCCCAACCGCGACCGCGATAGGCCAGGGGGAGTTGCGAATCGAGGCGGATGGCCTCGCTGTCGAACTTGATCGCATCGTCGAACAGGCCTTTCGCCGCGCAGGCATTGGCCAGATAGGCGAAGGCCGCCGCATTCTTCGGATCGAGGCCGATCGCCTTTTGGTAATACTCGATCGCCCGGTCGAACTGGCGTTCCGCCTGCGAGACCCAGCCCAGCCCCATGTAGGCGAGCGGATTGGACGCATCGATGCCCAGGGCCGCCTTATAGTCGGCGATCGCCTTGCTGAACTCCTTCTGACTCGCCCACGCGCGGCCGCGACGGCTGTAAGCCGTGGTATCCTTCGGATCGCGATGCAGAGCTTCGGTGAAGTCGGCAATGGCTTTGTCGAATTGGCCGAGCGCAGTTCAGAATCGTTCCCCGCGCAACGAAAGTCGCCGCCGTGGGCTCGCGCTTCAAGTCGGCGCTGAAGACCTCGAGCGCTCGTTCTAGCGGCACGACCTCGGATTGGTTCACCCAGCCATCGACAGTCTGCCGGCCCGACCACTTCACGAGAGAGAGGGGACCATCGACTTTTCGCACCGTGAGAATGTTCCCCTTGGGAATCGTTCCCACGGTCTCCGCGCCGGAATGCAGCGTGGCGGCGGTGATTGTGGCCACGCGATCGCCCGCTTGCTGGGCGAACGCCTGGGACATCAGCCCGGCAAACAGTGCCAACGACAGCCAGACAGACTTCAACATCGACAGCCCTCCGCTCAAAGTTCCGCCTGCGGCGACTGTCATTATCCGGCTGAGTTCGATCGCGATTCAATAGCGCGGGCCGTCGTTCCGGTCGGAATAAAACGACTCGGCGGAAGAATCGGCGCGTTCGGCATCGGGTTTTTGTCGCACCAGCACGCCTCTCCCACCGGCCGATTCCGGCGGCGAATCTATACTTCCCGGCACCCTTTGTCCAAGTTGTTTCTGGAATCTATGACCTCGCTTGGCACGATCGCAACGTCGAACGAATTCACGCCCGTCCGGGTCGCGGCGATCCCGGCTGCGCCCGATTTCGAACTCAACTTGTATCTGCAGAACGCGACCGCGCACGATTTTCGTCTCTATCGCGGCGATACGGCCGAACTCAAATCGACCGACCTCAAGCGTCTGCTTGATGCGGGGATCACGACCGTCTACCTCGATGCGGCCGATTACAGCCGCTTCCAGGAGCATCTGCGTTCGTCGCTCGATTCGATCGTCGCCGACGAGAGAATGCCCGTCGCACAGCGGCTCGGCGTCGTCAACGAAGTCGTGCGCTCGGTCCTGCGCGACGCCTTTCACGGCGGCAACGTCGAACGCACCGTCAAAGAGACGACCGAACTGGCCGACCACGTCGTCGAACTCGTCTGCCGGGATGACGAGATCGTCTCCGAGTTGAACACCGTGCTGCATTTCGATTTCAGCACGTTCACGCATTCGGCCAACGTCGCCTATTACACGCTGATCCTCACGCACGCCTTGGGCCATTCCGACCGCGCCTCGTTGCGGGCCATCGGCATCGGCGCGTTGTTGCACGATCTCGGCAAAGTCGGCATTCCCGAGCGGGTGCTGCTCAAACCGGGCGGACTCACTCCCGAAGAGAGGAATCTGCTCCGCAGCCATCCGACCTTGGGACTGTTGAGCCTGCGGGACCAGCACACGCTCGAATTCGGCCAGTTGATGATGGTTTATCAGCACCACGAGCGGATCGACGGCACGGGTTATCCCGTGGGCCTCGACGCCGGCGACATTCACGAGTGGTCGCGAATCTGCGCCATCGCCGACGTGTTCGAGGCGCTCACCAGCGATCGCCCTTACCGCCGGGCTCTTACGGCGTCGGCCGCGTTCAATGTGATCGACCAGGGCGAGCGGAAGGGCCTCGATCCGGAGTTTTTCCGATGTTGGAAGCTGACGCTCAAAACGATCTGAACCGCCGCCTGGCTCGGCTCGTTTGCGAAATCAACGTGCCGCGGGCGCTGCAAACGCGCCTGGCCCGGCGGGTGCGCAGCCGCCCACGTTCGACGATCGGCGAAAACTGGTGCGGTTCTCGGTCCTCGCCAAGACGCTGATCGAGGTCAAAGCCACGCTTCCGCAGAGCGACGCACGGCCCAAAGAATTCGCCGCCTTGCGAACGGACCTCTCCGGCGACGGCTTGGGCTTTCTGCACTCGGCCCAACTCTTCCCGGGGGATCTCGTGACCGTCTGGTTCCCCACGGGCAAGCTCGATTGCCGCGTGGCGCGTTGCGTGAAGCATACGGCCAAGTGCTTCGAGATCGGCGCGACGTTTGTCGCCGGCACTCGATCACTCCGCTGGCTGCGGACCCAGTGCGGCGACGAAATCGTCTCGCAAGCCTGACAGCCGCCGCCCGCTCCGCATTCTCTGTTGCTCCCCTCGCCCCTCGTGGGAGAGGGGCCCCGGGGTGAGGGGGCCGGCGGTAGGATCGACGCGTTTCGCAGTAACAATCCCAAATTCTGCGAAATCGGCGGATCCTGTCCTCAACTGAGTCGAAGAGTCTTCTCCAAGAGCGGCGCCGCCCCGAACCGCGTCCGTGTCGCTCCCACCAATGCAAAGCCGCAGCGGAGGTAAAAACCCTCGGCATGCGGATTGCCGACGACGTGCAGAGCAGGGGAGCCGTGCTGGCGGGCAAACTCGCAGCAGTGTTCGACCAACGTCCGCCCGATTCCGCGCCTTTGCCGATCCGGTTCGACAAACAGCCCGTCCAATTCCATTTTTCCGTCTGCCCGCGGCAGCATGGCCGCAAAGCCGACAATCGCTCCGTCCAACTCGGCCACGAAAACGCGGCCATCCAGGATCTGCTCGAGCGGCAAATACACGGCGTCGGGAATGGCCAGCAGCGCCTCGCGATCGCCGGCGTTCGTTAGCGAGGCACGCATCTGCAGCGCCTCGAGATCCTTCCGCTCCCCGGCGACCGCAGCACGGATCTGAACGCCGGCCATTTCGACATCCGCCGGGTCAATTACTCAAACACATTCAGTAAGGCTTTATTCAACACCAAGTCACCAAGAAAGAGCTTCCTCTTTGTATTTCTTTGTGCCTTTGGTGACTTACTGGTAAGAATCCTTCCCGGTTCTCGAGCAGATGCCTGTCGGTCAAGTTGAAGTTGCGCCCTTAGCAACTAGTTCGGCAACTTGAGCTTGATCTTGTACTTGTATTCCATGTCGTGGGCGACCTGAGCGGTCGAGTTCCGCAGCATCGACCAGATTGCCTCGCGTTGGTCGGCGTTTTTCGCAATCACGTCCTCTTGTTGCGCACGCACGTCGCCCGCATTGCTCTGTGTATGAACCCACGCCGGGAAATACATCGGGCCGTTTTCGGCCGAGTTGGCGTACCAGGCGTAGTCCGTCGACGTGTTGACCCGGATCGAGTTTTCCAGCTGGTTGACCTCAACCGGCACGCCGCGCAGCGAACTTGCAAGCGCCATCAGCTTGCCGCTCACGTCACGACCCCACGCGGCCAACTCGGGATCAACGCCCGTCGTCGGCAAGTTGGCGATCTGCCTGGCAAATGTCTCGTGCCAGAGGGCCGTCTTGTCATAGTTAACGGCGTTCTGGTTCTTGCGGATCAATGAGTTGAGCAGGTCGCACACCGAACTGTAATAGTTTGCAGTCGCCACGGCATTCGGCGCCGGATTTTCGAGATTGGCTGTCTCATCCTTCTCGGCCAAGTGAGGAGATTGGATCAGGCTGAGCAACCGGCGGAGAGCCGAGTCGTCGAGCGGCGCCTCGAACGCAAACGATTTGTTTTCAACGGACGTCCGCGCCTGCGCGATGACTTCCGTCTGCGCCCCCGCATCGTCCAGCCATTGCAGTACGACTTCCCGCAGTAGCGACTGGCTGCCGATCGGCTTGTCGAAATCAAGGACGAGCCGCGCATTGGCTGTGTCGGTGACGTTGACCGCAAGACGGGCGCCGCGGATCGACGCCACAAGCGCGGCCACCTCATCGAGGTTCTTGCGCACTTTCAAACGAGGAGATGCGGCCAGCCAGGCACGAACTTGCAACGGATTGAGCATGTCAGTGAGATCGACGGCGATCACGATCAGCGCATCATCCGTCGCATCAAGAGCCGTCTTGAGGAAAGGCGACAAGTTCGACCCGTTACTTGCAGCCCCCGAGCGGACCCATGCCGACACGGCCCGCCGATCCGGCGGCTGCACGGCTCCCAGGATGCCCGGGGCCAGCTGCACGAAATAGATGCCGCGCGGCGAAAGACAGGCGAAGCTCCCCACGATTTGCTCCGACGACGCCCGCTCGTGCTTGGCGATATCCGCAATGATCGCGTTTTGGTCCATCGCAAACATTGAGTAGCTCAGTGGCCGCCCGGCCGACATCGACCCAAACGTCGTCGCGCGCACGGCCTCTTTCACCCAGGGGGCGCGGAAAGCAACCCCTCGGCATAGGCCCGCCGCACTTTGTCTGACCATTTCTGTTTCTTGCCCATCGGACTATTGACCAGCTTCCGCATGTGAATCACGGCCACGGCATTACACGACGGCGGCACCCACTGCAAAGGGGCGCCGTCTTGCGCGACCGTGGATGCAGACATCGCCAATATGATCGCAAGGGCAATTGAAGTTCGCGTGAAGTGATTTGAAACGGGCATGGTTGGCAACTCGCGCTGAGAGGGAAGACCGCTTGACGCCTGTCATCCTAAACCAGTCCGCACGACGGAGCCACCAACGAATTCACGCCAGCAGGCCGAACAGACGTAGGGCAAGCTGCTAGCTTGCCATTCATTCGGCCAACACCGCCAGCCGCGCGACCGTCTCGAAAGCTCAGCGGGCAGCTCGATGGAGCGCTCCTAGGTCCGCGACGTACGAGTGGCAAGCTGGCAGCTTGCCCTACGGAGCGAACGACCCTGCCGCTCGCCCCGCGACCGTCCAGCCGCCTAGAATGCAGCCACGTTGCGCCGTCTGCGACAAGTGTCTTCGAGGCGTGGGCACGATTCGTCGTCGGGTGCGCATACCACGCGCCTCTCTCCCGCGAGCACTGGATGACTGACGCACGATTTGAACCGGATGGCCGCTCGCACCGCGAGCGAATGCTGAGTGGCGATCAATACATTGCCGACGATCCCGATCTCACGCGCAAGGCCAACCGCGCAGCCCTGCAGACGGCCCGCTTCAATGCCGTGGCCGGCGATGATGATGCCGAGCGGGACCGCATCCTGCGCGAATTTCTGGGAAGCATCGGCACAGGCACCGTCATCCGACCGCCGTTCCGCTGCGACTACGGTTACCAGATCCACATCGGAGCCCGCACATTCGCGAATTGGGGCTTGATCGCGCTGGATGTCGCCAAGATCACGATCGGTGACGACGTGCAGATCGGGCCAAACGTGCAACTCCTCACCGCGACGCATCCGATCGAACCCGAGCCGAGGCGAGCGAAGTGGGAAGGCTCCAAGCCGATCACGATCGGCAATAACGTGTGGCTGGGTGGCGGCGTGATCGTTTGTCCGGGAGTCACCATCGGCGAAAACACGGTCGTAGGTGCGGGCGCGGTGGTCGTCCGCGACCTGCCGGCCAACGTCGTCGCGGTCGGCAATCCCGCCCGCATCACCCGCCAAATCTGACGCGGAAACCAGCGCCGCCCGTCTGCTTGGTCATCGACTTTGCGGGGGCAACCGGGCGCTCGAGGACTTCGTTGAACTCCGCTTACGTACGAATGGCAAGCTGGCAGCTTGCCCTACGGTTGCTCAACGCTTCTCGCGCGCGGCCTTCGCCTTTTCCAGAAGCGTTTTGAAAACAGCATCGTCGTCCGGCGCGAATTCCCGCAGAACCGTCTCGCAATAGCGCACCACGGGCACTGGTCGACCCTTCTCGAGAAGCTTCGCGGCAAGACTTATTGTAAAGTCGAGGGTAGCGTTGGTGCAGCACTTCTGGACTTTGGTCGAGGCTTCCAGATGGTCTGCCGCCTTGGCCAAGTCACCGCGATCGAGGGCGATCAGGCCCAGGGTGGTTTCAGCCGTGACGGTGGAGCGGGCCGGGCCATGCTGGGTGCCTTCGTGATCGTTGGGGCGAACCCGGGTGAGCCATATTTCGGCGTCGTTTCGCTGGCCCGTCGCATACAGTGATTTGCCGTAGGTCAGCAGGAATTCGGCGTCCGACAGATTCTCTTTTCGCCGGGCCAGCGTCCGGCACAGCTTGAGAGCGTCGCCGTGCCGGTTGAGCTTCGTGTAGAAATCCACGAGCTGCCGCGAATAAAAGTTCTGGTGCCAGCGAGCGCTTTCGGCCAGCACCGGCTCCTTGCGGTCGCGCGACTCGTCCTCGGTCGCCAGTTCGACGGCCTTTTTGAAGTACTCGATCGTTTTGGTGACCAGGACCGGGTCGACCTGCTTGGGCAGATTGGCGTCCGATTCCAACATGTTATAGGACAGGAAGCGACGCCTTTTGGCCTCGGTGCCGAGATCCGGCGGAACGGCCCTCCTCTGACTGGTTAATGCCAGCACCCAGTAGGCGCCGGACGACGGCCGCGTCTTCACCCGCTCTTCGAGGCGGTGAAGCACCTCGGCATGGTAGTTTGGCTTGGCGAAGAATTCCGTGCAGTTCTTGAAGAAAATCTGCATATTCGACGGATGACGCTCGACCATCTCGAGCGTGTGATGCCGCAACCGCTCGAACTCGTGCGGTTTCCAGGCATACCATCGAATCGCCGCCTCTCGCTGCAGCTCGTCATCCGGATGCTCGCGGAGATACGGCTCGAACTTCTCCGGACCTGGAGGGGCCGCAAGCAGCGTCGGAACCAAGGCGAACAGAATGCCGAAGATGCAATGGAAACGAGCCGGATTCATCGGTGCCACCTGCAATCTTTGGGTGAAATGGTCGCCTCTCAATCCTAGCACGGCGACACAAACGTAGGGCAAGCTGCTAGCTTGCCATTCGCCTGGCAAGACGAGTCGGGTGACGAGCATCGACGGAGAATGGCAAGCTGGCAGCTTGCCCTACGGGGATTCAACGGCTGTCATGCTGCTAAAAACCTGTTGCGTGGGAGTAACGAAACCGTTAGGCTCGAACGGAGGCGACCGTCGGTTCGAGCTGTGCGCTGGTTTGAACGCGGCCGCCGGATTTGTTTCGAATTGCGGCAATGCCCATCTCAACCTCCTGCGTGAAGTGCCATCGGCCTCTGCGGGCCAAAAGCAGCCTGGCCGGCAAACGCGTGCGCTGTCCGCGGTGCAGTTGGGAAGTCGAGCTGCCGACAGCAGCGAACGAGTCGAGCGCCCTCGGGTGCGAGCGAAATCCGTCGAGCCGGCCGAGCGAGTCGTTACCGCGGGCCATGCCGCGCGCGATCGATGAGCCGAGCGCTGTTCCGACTCTCAAGCGGCGCAAGTACCGTTCGCGGCAGGGGGGCAAATTTCAACGCCGCGCGATCTGGTGGGCGAAGCTTCTCTTCATGATCTACGCCTGCATTTGGATTGCTGACCGCACTTACTCCTTCATCCGCGGGCCAAAGGCTGCCCCGGCGAATGCCGCTCGGCAGAATCCGGTTGCCGCCGCGCCCCAGGCTGCCGTGCACCCGGTCGAGCGCCCTCAGGACGCCAAAGCAAGCCCCGCGGCGGCCAGGCCCGCAAACGGGCCGGGGACTTTCGTTGTCAGCCAATTAGAAACCACGGCGCCGACGGTCCAGCCGCCACAGGCCACGTCCGTCCCCAAGCCGCCGGGGCCAGCGACTGCCCAAGTTCCGAATCCCGGTTTGAACAACGCCGCCCGGTTCCCAACACCACAGCCTGATTCCATACCGGACGCGACGCCTCAGCCCGGCTTAGCGCCGGGCCAGATGCCACAGCCCGGCTTACGGCCGGGCCAGATGCCACAGCACGGCTTAGGGCCGGGCCGCATACCACGGCCCGGCTTTGTCCACGGCCAGATGCCACAGCACGGACTCATGCCGGGCGGGATCGTGCATCCGGGAGCGATGCCACGGCATGCGCCGGTCCCACAGCCGCAGTTTGCAGCTCCCCCCGGGAGGCTCATGGCGGCTCGAGGCGGACCGGCAATGCCGCATATGGGGCGGTACTCGAAGGACGATCCGCCGGCGGTTGACGACATCGTGATGGTCCTGTTCGCCGGCCCGCGAGCGGTCGGCAAGGTGACTTCGGTCGATGCGCAGGCGGGCGAGTGCAAGATCAAGGTGCTGGATGCCCGAACGTACGACCTGTACGGCAAGGTCCACGAGACGGGAAAGACGCGGACAGTGCGTCTCGAGAAGCTCATGCTGCATCCGCGGATGCATTTCCGGGAGCATGCGGCCACACGGCCGACGGGTCCGGACTCGTCGCAGACCGACCCTTCCGAACCGTGAGGTCGCAGCCTGCAATCGAGGCGACGGATCATTCCAGAGTGAGCTTCATGACTTTGTCTCGCGATTCGAACATCGACGGGCCGTGCGTGACTTTGATTTTTTCCTTGGCCGAGCGGCCCAGCGTTTCGCCGGGGCGGATGCGCACGCCGCTGGTGAGAATGTAGTCGATCGTGGGATAAATCAGATCGAGCAGCGGTTCGGCACCGAGGGACGTGCGTTCGATTTCGATCTCCAGTTGCGAGAAGGCGTGCATGCCCGTGGTGAAGAAGCGGTTGCTGCCGTCGCCGTTTCGCTCCGCGCATGTCGATCCACAGTTGCGGGACGAGATGCTCGACGGTGAGTCCGTCGGCCTGTGCTCGAAAGGCTTGTGGCTCGTGCACGAGCGTGCCGTTCCCCCAATAGATGCCGGCCGCGTGCGCGTGCTCAGCGAGCGCGGCGACCAGGTGCGTGAGCCGCACATGCCGTTCCTTGACGTCCCCGGAACTTCCCATCAAGGCGACGATGAGGTGACTGGTGTGGCAGCTCATGCACTCGGCCGCTTCGGGCCACCACCAGGCGGTTTCGCAGGGGCCTTCGAGGTCGGACCAGGGGATGGCAACCGGCATCAATCCGACGACCGCCTGGTTGCCGCCAAAGGGAAATAGGATTTGCCCTTCGTCTTCTTGAATCTTCCCAGGCCGCGGAGCATCCGGAAAAACGCGGCCGAGCGATTTCAAGAAAGCCCGCGTGTCGGGCAACTCTCCCGAATAGAGGGCGAGCATCGCCACGAGCATATTCTGGTGTTTGGCCATCGACGTCGCCGAGAACGCGCCCGAATCGATCGGCCGTCCACGCTGTGCTTGGGTCGCCGTTGGCCACTTTAGCCGAAACAGCGGGCTTGTGCTGCCGGTCACTCGGTATTCGGACTTTTCGTAATTCACCTTCGCAAGGTCGAGCTTGCCAGGAGGGGGTCCCTATTTCCCTTGACGCGAGCCAACTGTACTAATATTATTAGTACAGTCAAACCGGAGGCCGCATGGAATTTCGCATCGACGCCGCCGCACGACAGCCGATCTATCGGCAAATCGTGGAGCAGGTCCGCGAGGCGGTCGCCCGCGGGCGAGTCGCGACCGAGGAGCGCCTCCCCTCAGTCCGCGAACTGTCCCGCATGCTCGTCGTGAATCCCAACACGGTCGCCCGCGCCTATTCGGTGCTGGAGCGCGACGGCATCCTCAATACGCGGCAGGGCCTGGGCGTGTTCGTTGCCGCCCCGAAGACCGAGCTCACCAAGAAGGCCCGCAAAGAGCGGCTGTTTGAGTTGCTCGACCGCCTGCTCACGGAAGCCGTCTGCCTCGGTTTCACGGCCGAGGAAGTCGCCGGCGTCGTCGAGGAGCGACTCAAACGATTTCAATGGGCCCCGACCGGATCCGAATCATGACGACCGGACAAACCGCCATCCAGCCGACGAGCGCCGCCCAACCGCCGTTGCCCGACGAGCCCATCGTCACCGAGCGGCTGACCAAATACTACGGCACCAAAGCCGTGGTCAATTGCCTCAACCTGTCGGTGCCCAAGGGCTCGGTTTACGGCTTCCTCGGTCGAAACGGGGCCGGCAAATCGACCACGATCAAGATGGTCACCGGAATGGTCCATCCGGACAGCGGCACCGCCCGCCTGCTGGGCGAAGACTCGGAGGCCCTCCGGCCCGAAACGCGGGCTCGCATCGCGTATCTGGCCGAAGGCCATCCTCTGTACAACTGGATGACGGTGGGCCAGGCCGTGCGCTTCACGCGGGCCTTTTACAGCCGCTGGAACGACGGGCTGCTCGAGCGGATCCTCGACCACTTCGAGCTGTCGCGGAAAGCCAAACTGCGGCGGCTCTCCAACGGGCAGCGGGCCCAGGTCTCGCTGGCGCTCGCCATCGCCCCCGATCCCGAGCTGTTGATCCTCGACGATCCGACACTCGGCCTCGACACGGTCGTCCGCCGCGATTTTCTCGAGTCGATGATCCAGATCATCCAGCGACAGGGTCGCACGATCCTGTTCAGTTCGCACATTCTGGGAGACGTCGAGCGCGTGGCCGACCGCATCGGCGTGTTGGTCGACGGCGTGTTGCGCGTCGATTGTCCCACCGATCTCTTCAAAGAATCGATCCGCGCGGTCGTGCTCGACTTTCCCTCGACGCCGCCGGAATTCCCGCCGTGCAAAGGGCTGGTGAGCAGCCGGGCCGTGGGCCGCCGCCGAGAGTTGATCGTGGTCGGCTTCGGGGACGAGCACCGCCGGATCGCCGAGGCGCTCAAGCCGGCCCCCCTGGCAATCGACGTCGTCGAGCTCAACCTCGAAGACGCGTTCATCGAATACACCCGCGGCCCCAAGCGTTCGGTCCCCCGCTTCGTGGAGGAACAGCCGCATGTATAAAGCGCTCGCGCTGAAAGAGCTGCGGGAAAACGCCTGGATGGCCGCCGCCGCTCTGGTCGCTTACGCCGTCTTGCTGGTGTCCCTCACCGGGTTCGACTTATGGACGATGCGGTGGTACCCGATCCAGCAGATCCCCTTTCAGGACTGGCGGTTCTACATCTGGTCGGTCGTGATCTCCGCGGTGTTTGCCATCCTCTTGGGGATCCGCCAATCGTGGTGGGAATCGGTTCGCGGAACGTCGGTCTTCATTTTGCATCGGCCGATCGCGCCGGGGCCCTGTTCGGGACAAAACTGGCGACGGGCGCCGCGATGTTCCTGGCGGCGACGGGACTGCCGCTCGCCTTTTATGCGCTCTGGGCCGCCCGGCACGGCACGCACGCCAGTCCGTTTTATTGGTCGATGACGGCGACGAGTTGGCTGTCCTGGCTGGCGATGACCACGGTCTATGCGGCCGCTTTTTTGACGGGGCTGCGCGACGCCCGCTGGATTGGCAGCCGGCTCTTCCCGCTGGTGAGCGTCGTTCTGCCGCTCATCATCATCACGGAAACGTCCTGGACGATCGGACTGTTGATCGTCGTCTGTGCCGACGTGCTTCTCGTGGGGGCCATTCTGTGGGTGGGTTTCGACCGCGAATATCCGTGAGGGGCGGAGGTTTCGAGTCATGAGCGATGTGAAGTCGAGAGCGGAGACACGGCGGCGAATTCCGGCCGGCCCGTTCTGTACGGCCCTCGCGATTGCGATGGGGATCGCCCTCTTGTGGGCATGCGTTCTCGTCTGGTCGACGCAAACGATCTCCGGGCGATCGAGGGGGTACTACGAGCATGTCATCGTCACGGCGGACGGGACGCCGATCATCTCCCGCGCGTTCGTTGACACGCTGCAGCGGACTGACTACTTCACCCTCGATCGAAAACCGTTCGCGGACCACGAACTCGCGCAGATATCACCGGCAATGGTGGCCGACGCCCTCGCGCTGGCCCCGACGAAACCGAGGGGCGAACCCGTCATCCAATCTTATTCGGATGCGCGCGAGCGGCGCACGGCCTGGTATTTCGTGGCCTTCGGAAATCCGGCCGGCACCGCTGATTTTGTCGGTTACGACGTTTTGACGAACCAACGCGTGGGCTACATCGGCCTCGCAGGCTTTCAAGCCGACCGGCCGACGGACAAGCAGGCGTTCCCCATTCGTCGCACGCGGATGTATCCGGTCTCCTCCTTTATTTGCCCCACGAACAACGGAGGACAAGAAGCCTACTGGTACGTCAATCCGCGAGCCGAGCAAGGCAATATCCCCGTCTGGATCTGTCATGTCGTTTCCGGCGACCGCCTGCTGCGTGTCGACCTGCGCGAACGCAGCGTGCGGACCGTGTTGGAAATGCCCGGACTGTTCAGCGTGTCAGTCGCCCATCGGCGGCCCCGCCGGGACGCCGCGCCAAAGGCAAACCGCCCGGAGGAAACCGAAGATTGTCTCGTGGTCCGTTCAGCCGACACGGTAACCGTTCTCGACTGGCAAGACAAAGTCGAAAAAACCTATCACCTCCCGAGCGAACTGAGCGATACGTGGTTCAGCTTTTTCCCGGCGGCCAACGGTAAAGCGGTCGCAACCTACTACGACCACTTCCGACCGCAACGACTTCCGTTGTCGTACAACGTCGTCGAATTCGCGGCCGATGGAAGCGTCAGCCACAGCGCGACTCACGTGACCGATGCTCCAATCGAGAGGGACGATCGGGCCGTGATGTCGTTCGCCGTTCCGGAGGTGATCGTCCCGTTGACGTTCACTTTGCTCGCTCCGGCGCTCGGCGACAACGACGAGCCCTCCGAGAGCATGGCGTCCGCCTTGGCGGACATCATCGGCTACATTTGGCCCGCGTATCTCTCCAGCGGCATTCTGGGCCTGGTGTCGCTCGCCCTTTACCGCCGACACGCGGCGCGATCGGGAAATGCGCCGTCGATCGCGTGGATATTGTTTGTCTTCCTGTTCGGGATACCGGGATTTCTCGGCTATTTGTGGCATCGCCGCTGGCCGGTCCGGTTGGCGTGCCCCGCGTGCGGGACCGATGCGCCGCGCGATCGAGACTCCTGTGCGCCGTGCGGCAAGCCGTTTCCCGCTCCCGCACCAAACGGTCTTGAGATCTTCGCCTGACCGTAGGGCAAGCTGACTTTGGCGAGCTCAGTCGAGCCGCCAGATTGCCATTGTTTTAGCACACCTGACGGTTCGAGCGCGACGGGCGATATTGACCGGACTTGTCGCCGATTCCGCTCCGCGAATGGCAAGCTGGCAGCTTGCCCTACGAAGATCCGCTCATCGCCGACTCCCGCCTTTGGCGGTTCTCGCGTATTTGCGGAACACCGCACGCAAGGCGACGGCCTGGCGACGCGACTTTGCCTGACACACTTGCAGCGGAGTGTTCCCCTCGTCGTCTTTCGCGTCGAAGTTGGCGCCGTTTTGTAACAAGAGTCCGGCAAGCTCGGCGTGGCCCGCGTAGGCGGCGGCGTGGAAAGGAGCCCACTGATGGTTGGCTGAGATGGCGTTGACCTTCGCGCCATGGGCAAGCAACAGCTTGGCAATCGAAAACCGCCCCCACCACGCCGCTTCGTGCAGCGCCGTGCCGGCATCACATGCAGTTTGTTGGCTTTGGTTGCGAATGTCGACATCGCAAGCGGCATCTAACAATTGTTTGACGATCGCCTCGTAATTCATGGCGACGGCCCAGTGGAGAGCGGGGTAGCCGTCGGCTCGGCGGCTGTTGGCCAACCGCGGGTCTTGTTTCAGCAAGCGGGCAACCTCCGCCTCGTCGCCGATCGCGACCGCGGAGACGA
Source organism: uncultured Planctomycetaceae bacterium (assembly GCA_963752185.1). Taxonomy (GTDB): domain Bacteria; phylum Planctomycetota; class Planctomycetia; order Planctomycetales; family Planctomycetaceae; genus DASPSM01. The sequence goes on from CAVVXK010000002.1 coordinate 2,489,465, forward strand.
AGTCGAGCGGAGCGCCGTGCTTTCGCAACACGTCGATTTCCTTCCGGATTTCGTCATTCTGCGCGTCCCCACCCGGGCTCGCTTCAGGGTTGCCCGTATCCTGATCGGGCCCAATCTCTCCAGCGGCCCTCTGGATCGCGGTCATGCCATCGACCTTGGCATTCGGATCGGCGCCGCACTCGATCAATGTTTCCAGAAGTCTCCACCGTTCGACAGGTTGCCCATAGGAGTGGCCATACCACCGCCGGCAGGCGAGACAGCGATCCAGCACCTCTTGTCGACGTTTCGGATCGGCACTCTGAAACTTCGGATGATGAACAATGGCCGCGACATTCTCCGCTTTGCCGAAAAGGCAGGCGATATCAAGAGCCGTCTGGTCGTCTCTCTTTCCGCCTAAGCTTGAGAAAGGAGAATTCGTCGCAGTGGCAAAAATGTCGACTCCGTTGTCGATCAACAACCGGATCGATTCCGGCACGCCGTTCTCCGCGGCGTAGTGCAGGGCCGTGGCATTGTCGCCGACATTCCAGATGCCGCTGCGGAATTCACGCCAGGTGATGCGCGTTTTGAGGTCCGCTCCGCTGGCGATCAACAGACGCACGATTTCGGGATCGGGCAGCGCCTTCATGATGATGGGAAATCCATAACCTCCCGCGAAGTCGTTGAGATCGACGTGATATCGCTCGATCAGGTAACGGCAAATTTCCAATCGTCTGAGCGAGACAGCCGCCCTCAAAGGGCTTTCCGGCTCGCGTTTGTGGGCCACCTGGGGCGACTTCGCGAGGACGGCCTTCACGCGATCGAAGTCGTTGAGCTGGATCGCCGTCAGAATGTCGTAGTTCGCGCCCGCCTTGCGGTACATGTCCATAATGGTTTGCCATTTCTGGCGCTCCTCGGGACTTTTCGCGCCCGACCATTCGCGAGCGGCCTCTTGCAGCACGGTTCCACCGAGGCTCGAGTCCTCGAGATTCGGGTGCTTGGCAAGCAGCAAAGCAATTACTGCCGGGTTTGCTGCACAATGCAGCACGGCCGTATTGACCTCGGCTCCGTTGTCGACGAGCCATTTGACGACGTCGGGGTCTCCATTCCTTGTGGCGGCAATTTGCAGGGGAGTTCGTGAGGATTCCGGCTCGCGCTTCCCAATCCAGAAAGGATCGGCCTTGAGGATCTCCAAAGCTTTTTGCGTGAAGCCGCGCTCCAGGTAGTAGTGCGGAGGCTGCGGTTGCCAATCGACAACCCTCACGGTCTGGCTCGGGGTTTCGATTTTCCCGACCCACGCTAAGTTGCGCGTTTGACGGGGGCTCGGGGACGATTCGAACCGCGATTTGAAGGAGAATCGCTGCCGATAAACGGTCTTGGGAATTTCCACCCAATCGCGGTCGCTGTGCTGACAATCGCTCAACAGCGCCTGGTAGGAGAATCCGCCGTCCGGGCGAATCGTAACGCGTTCCGCCTGCTGCTGCGGCCCCCGAGTGAATTCCCGGCGTTTCAGCTCCGAAACGGGCCGGCGGCGAATCACATAACGTTGGCCCGTCGCCAGATCGGTCAATTCGAACGACAATTGGGACCAGCCCTCTTTGAAATCGGGATTGCAGAATCTCAAGCGGCCGGTCGGAATTGTTCACAAAGTTGACGTCGAAGACGTCCTGCAAGATCAGAGCGCCGTCGCCGGAGAGCTTTCGATCGCTCAGCTTGACCTCGATCGACAGCACGTCCCCGATTTCATCGGGAGCTGGCTTCGCAACGCCAGCCAGTTCAACCTTTCCGACCGAAGGGCTCTGCCCGGACGCCGGCTCAGGCAAGGCAAGCAGCACACAAGCCAGGGCCAACACAATGGCTTGAGAGAATCGCACGACAGAATCCTTTCGAATGCCCCGAATCACGGAACATTTTGAGCAATCGTAGGGCAAGCTGCCAGCTTGCCATTTTTTTCGCAAACATCGCTAACCGACTGGCAGGCTCAAAACGAGCTGGCAGGCGATCGTCGCAACCAAATCACCTTGCGCTCGACTGCACCTGTCAGCGACCAATAATCACCTCCAAGACCCGTCGCCATGCTAAAATCTTGTTGCGTCATGACGACAACAATTGTTAGGCTCCGACTAAGGCGACCGTCAGTTCGGACTGTGCGCTGGATTGAACGCGGTCGCCGATTTCGTTTCGAAGGCATCGATGCCCATCTCAACCTCCTGCGAGAAATGCCAGCGGCCGCTGCGGGCCAATAGCAGCCTGGCCGGCAAAGTCGTGCGCTGTCCGCAGTGCGGTGGGGAGATCCGGATTCCGACCGAATCGGCCGTCGGCTCTTCCGCTAGCCAGACGCCGCGTGCGACCCGCGCGCCCGATGAGCTCGTCGATATGCCGGCCCTGCGACGGCATAAATATCGTCGGAAACGGGGGAATTTGATCGTCGCGTTTCGCAAGATGCGGTTCCTCAATATTCGTCTCACCTGGTGGGCGACGGTTCTCGTCCTGCTGTTGGTCATTTGGCTGGCGTTCGACCGCGTTCGCAACGGCCTTCCCAATCGGCAGGCCAGCCCGCAAGTAGAAACCCGACAACCCGGATGAGGCGGCGCCGAGCTGGATCGAGGTTGGTGTCAACGATCGCGTGAAGCTGCCTCCCTTTCCGAGTTGGACCTCGAGCGGCAAGCGCACTGGCGGCCCGCCGGTTCCATGGGCCGGCCCCAATAGCCGGTTGCCGCCAGTGGCACCAAAATGCCGCGGGCGCTCCTCTCACTCGAATGCGAGTTTCATCACGTTGGCTTTCGATTCGGCCATCGACGGGCCGTGCGTCACTTGGATTTTCTCTTCGGCCGGCCGAGCCGGCGGACGAGGGTTGAATTTCGCCGCGTCGAGAAGCCGATCGACTCGTACAGCCGCTGGGCCCGCTCGTTGGCGGGGCTGACTTCCAGCGCCAGGGCGACCGCGTCGAACGGTTTTGTCATCGAGAGGAACTCGAAGAGCTGGTGGGCGATGCCGCGGTTGCGGGCTTCTGGCACGACGAAAAGTTCGTCGACGTACAGGATCGTTCCGCCAAATTCGTTGCTCCAATAGGGGATCAGAATTGCGTACCCGCGCGTGACGGGCCCCTCTTCGATGAGCAGGATTGTGCCGCGCGACGGCTCGGCAAGCAGCAACTCAATCGTGGCGGGGAAACGGCTCGCATCGACGGGCGACGAGGGGGGATCTTCATCGAAAAGCGCCTGCATCATGGCCAGCACCGGGCCGGCGGGACGGTCGCGCGTAAGAGGGACGAAATTCAAATCGAGCATGTTGTTCGGCGAGAGGGGACGGCGTTTTGTGCGCACGCGGAACGTCGTGCGAAGGCTTTCGCGAAAGGCTGCTGGACGCTTAGGCTGGGCCGGAGTTCTCTTCCGGTGTGTGGCGGGACGGTGACAGCACGGAGCTTCGTGTTCGACCGCAGCGCCCGCTTCCCACTACTTGTAGTGTACCAGAATTAGGCCGCGACTTCACGATGAGTTTTGACGAAATGCTATTTTTTTGGCGGTTTGGCCGACGCGGCCCTTTCTGCGGAAATTCCGGCTGCCAGATTGGCAGGGCGAGGGGCGAATGTCATTTTGACTTTTTTGGCGTGGGGCGGGCCGTCGGGCTGCCATTTTGGCTTTTTTTGGGGTGGACCCCAAAAAACTCCCCCTTTTTTCAGCGCCCCAAAAAAGCCAAAAAAGTGTACAGAAACTGGTCAGAGCCCGGTCCGCCTGAGCGCTTCGTCCCGAATGTCGGTCACGAACATGCAGCCCGGACTGTGCGTGATCGCCAAAGGCAGTTCGGCCGACTGCAGCACCGCCTGCGGCGTCACCCCGCAGGCCCAGAAGACGGGCAGCTCATCGTCGCGGATCGGCACGGCTTCGCCGTAGTCCGGCCGTGAAAGGTCGCCGATTCCCAATTGTTGGGGCAAGCCCAAATGGACGGGCGAGCCATGCACGTCCGGGTATTGCGACGTGATTTCCACCGCCCGGATGGCATCTGCCGGTTTCATCGGCCGCATGGAAACGACGAGCGGGCCGCGAAAAACTCCTGACGGGACGCACGCCTGATTGGTGCGGAACATGGGAACGTTGACGTTCATCTCGATGTGCCGGACCGGGACCCCCGCCTGCAGCAAGGCGGCCTCGAACGTGAACGAGCAACCGATGAGAAAGCTGACAAAATCCTCCCGCCAGAGGTCACGGATGTCCGAGACTTCGTCCGCCAATTCGCCGCGTTTCCAGATGCGATACTTGGGCAGATCGGTCCGCAAGTCGGCTTGGGGAGCGACGTGGATCGGCGTGGGACTTCCGGGTTCGGTGACGGCCAGAAGGGGGCACGGTTTTGGATTGCGGCGGCAGAATTCATGAAAGTCGCCGGCCACTTCCGCCGGGACAACTACCAGGTTTGCCTGGGCGAAACCGGACGCTAAACCCGACGTCTGGCCAAAAAAAGTCCCCGTTCGGCAGGCCTCGCGAACTTTCTCGCCCGACGTTAAAGCTCCGCGTTCGATCATCACGCTGAAACTCCGGCGTCGAGCAAAAAAACTATTTCGGCGTGGCGATGATGCGGGCCTTGTTGATGGTCACATCGCTGACGGGCCGGTCGCCGCCGTCGGTTTTGACTTCGCCAATTTTGCGAACGACGGCGAGACTTGCTTCGTCGGCCGTCTTGCCAAAGGCCGTATATTGGCGGTCGAGATGCGAGTGCTTGCCCAAGCAAATGAAGAATTGCGAGCCGGCCGAATTGGGGTCGCTGGTGCGGGCCATCGACAGGACGCCCGCTTCGTGCGGAGTCGTGTTGAATTCCGCCTTGATCGTGTAGCCCGGGCCGCCGGTCCCCGTGCCGAGCGGGCAGCCGCCCTGGATCATGAAGCCCTTGATGATTCGATGGAACAGCACGCCGTCGTAGTAACCGATCTTCGCCAGCCCGATGATGTTCTTGCAGTGACCGGGGGCCACGTCCCCTTTGAGATCGAGGGTGATCTTGCCCGCCGTCGTATCGAGCTCGATTTGGTACTTATTCTTGGAGAAATCGACATCCTTTACAGCAGCCTCGACTTCATCTTTCCGATTGCCGGCCATGACATCACTCCTGGTCTTGCGTTCGCGGGTGTCGTTCTGGCAGAAGCATACTGAAATGCTAACTTGGCGACGAGGGTAGATCGGGTGAGCCGAAACCGCCGCCGCCGGGCGTTTCGATGCTGAGCACGTCGCCGGCAACGACTTGGATGGCGAATTTACCACCCAGCTCCTCAATCGCGTTCTTCCCGACTCGTTGCAGCGTATTTCGCCCAAGTCCGCCGGCCGCGGCCCCGCCGAGACCGAAGGGAGCGAACGGCCCGCGCCGCTCCGAAAGCATGGAGACCACCATCGGCTTCAGGAACTCGATCGTCCGCACCACGCCATCGCCACCGCGGTGGCGGCCGCCGCCGCCGGAGCTCGAACGAATGCGAAACTCTCGAATCCGCACCGGATACCGGCGTTCGATCACTTCGGGATCCGTCAAACGGGTATTCGTCATGTGGGTATGGACAGCGTCGGCTCCGTCCGCGTCGGGCGTCGCACCGCTGCCTCCGCAGATTGTCTCGTAATACCCGAACGTCGGGTCACCGAAAGTCAGGTTATTCATTGTCCCCTGACTGGCGGCGGCCACACCAAGGGCTCCGAGCAACACGTCGACCACGCGCTGCGACGTCTCCACATTGCCGCCAACAACCGCCGGTGAATCACTCGAATCGGCGGCCGCTGCGGGATTGAGCAAGCAGGGGGGCAAAATAATCGTCACAGGTTCCAAAACACCGCTGTTGAGCGGAATTTCCTCGCCGATCAGGCAGCGGAACACATACAGCACGGCGGCGGTGACGATCGCTCGGTTCGCGTTGAGGTTGGTCGCGAGGACAGGTCCTGTTCCGGCGAAGTCGACCACGGCTTGATCTCCGCGTTTCGCGATCGACACGCAAATCGGCGAACCGTTATCCAGATGCTCGGTGCGCGAATAATTGCCATCGGGAAACCGTGCGAGCGCCAGACGCATTTTTCGCGCGGCGGCACGCTGAATATGGTCCATGTAAGCGGCGACAACGGGCAGGGAATACCGGTCCAGCAACTCGCGCAACAGCCGGACGCCCAGTTCATTCGCAGCGACTTGAGCCGCAACATCCGCCAGATTGTCTTCGACATTTCGAGTGGGATACGGCCCGGAAAGAAGCAGACGCCGCAACTCCTCCTCTCGGGACCGCCCCCGATCGAGGAGCTTGAAATTGCTGATCAGCACGCCTTCTTCGCCCAATCGTTTAGAGAAGGGAGGCATGCTTCCCGGAACAATTCCGCCGATCTCCGCATGGTGCGCGCGACTGGCCGTCACAAACAGCAGTCGACCCGTCTGTGCGTGATGGACGGGAGTGACAACGGTGACGTCGGGCAAGTGAGAACCGCCGCGATACGGATCATTGGTGACAATCACATCGCCCGCGGTCAAATCGTGATTTTCGGCCAGGACGTGTTTGACGGTCTCGCTCATCGCCCCCAAGTGGACGGGAATGTGGGGAGCATTGACCACAAGATCCCCGCTCGCCGAAAAAACCGCGCAGCTAAAATCGAGTCGCTCTTTGACGTTGGTTGAAACCGACGTCCGCTGCAGCGTGACGCCCATCTGCTCGGCGACCGACGCGAAAAGATTATTGAATATCTCCAGCTGAACGGGGTTGGCTTCGGTCGATATGACATTCGACCGATCAGCAGCCACGTGTTCGATCAGCAGTTCGCCTCGGGCTAAGACCGCTGCACGGAATTCGGGATCGACGACAACCGTGGACGTGGGCTCGCAGATGATCGCCGGGCCATCGATTTCATCGCCAGGATGGATGGACTCGCGGACAAAGATCGGCGTCGGGTGCGCTTTCCCGTCAAACCACGCTTCGACAGTCGTTGACGGTGCAGGGCGGCGACGAATCGGTTCAAGCACCGACTCGTGCGGCTCAGGCAATGTGCCGACCACTTCAACGCGAGCGGCGACGATTTCAATCGGCCGGCCCTCCCGGCGATAACCAAATTGCCGTTCGTGCAATTCTTCGTACCGCGCCGCAAAATCTCCGTCGGCGGGAGCGGTGACGTTGATGGTTGACTCGATGCCGCGATAACGAAGATCGAGCGAGCGACTCGGTTGCTCGACATTCGCCGTCGCAACTCCGTCTGCCAGCACTTCGCGCCGCGCGTCCTCCTCGAGTTCACCAAACATGGGTTCGAGGGCGGCCAGGGTTTCAGCCGAATAAATCTGCAGTACGGCTCGCTCGCGAAAGCGACGGACATCGGCCAATCCAATTCCGTAAGCGCTCAAGAGACCGGCGTGCGGATGGATCAAGACTCGTTGCATTCCGAGCGCTCGTGCGACGGCGCAAGCATGTTGTCCGCCGGCTCCGCCAAAGGGCACGAGAACGTAGTGAGCCGGGTCGTAACCCTTCGCGACGGAAATCTTGCGAATCGCTCGCACCATGTTCGCGTTCGCAACGTCGACAAAGCCTTGCGCCAATTCGAAAGCATCGAATTGCTTGCCGGGTGCGGCAGTCGCGATACGACCGCACATCGATTGCAGCCCGATTTCCACCGCGGGCCGATCGAGCGGAAACGGAAATCGCTCGGAGGGAAGTTTGCCGAGAAACAAATTCATGTCGGTAACGGTCAACGGACCGCCTCGGCCATAGCAGGCCGGACCCGGATCCGCTCCGGCACTCGCAGGGCCAACCGTAAGCTTCACGCCGTCAAAATCACAAATACTGCCTCCACCGGCAGCGACCGTTTCGACGGCGAGCATGGGCGCGACGATGCGGACTCCGGCCTTCTGCGTCTCGAATTCCCGTTCGTACGTGCCGTCAAATCGCGAGACGTCCGTGCTCGTCCCTCCCATATCGAATCCGATGGAGCGCTCAAAACCAGCCCGCTGCGCCACCTTAGAAAAGCCGATCACGCCACCGGCCGGTCCCGACAAAATGCTGTCTTTGCCCACAAAGCGACGTGCATCAACGAGTCCCCCCGCCGAGGTCATCAGCTTGAGCTGGCTCCCGCCGAGTGCCGCATTAAGTCGCTCCACATAAATCCGCAGCACGGGATTCAGGTAGCCGTCGACCACCGTCGTATCGCCGCGTGAAACGATTTTGATCAAGGGCGACAGCCGACTCGACGTACTGATCTCGCTGAAACCCGCCTCGCGGGCGGTGCGCTCCACAAGTTCCTCATGCGCGGAGTTCGCAAAGGAATGCATCAGGCAGATCGCAAGCGATTCGATGCCCGACTGGCGAGCGAGACGGAGTTGTTCGCCAACTGTGCCAGCGTCGGGTGCCTGCAGCACGGCTCCCGCCGCGTCAATTCGCTCGTCGATCTCCACGACGGTCTCGAAAAGCGGACTCGGCTTTGTGATGGCCAGATCGAATAATCGTGGGCGATCCTGATTGCCAATTCGCAGTACGTCGCCGAAGCCACGCGTCGTCACGAATGCGGTTCTCGCTCCTGAACGCGTCAGAAGGGCGTTCGTGCCTCGCGTTGTCCCCAGTTTGACGAAGACGGGCGGAATCGGCTCATCCCGCCCCAACCCCAGGATGAGCCGTATCGCGAGCAGGGGGGCCTCTTCATCAGAGACGAGTTCATATCGGGCGCCCGCATCGATTCGGTCGGGCAGGGTGTTCTTGAAGATCAATTCTGAGGATTCGTTCTCGAACGATTCAACCTCCGCCGAATAAACGACGTTTCCGGCCGCATCGAGAAATCGTGCCTCGTAACCGGTCCAAAAGCGAACGGGGTCCGCCCGTCGCGAAGTGTCAAAGACTCGCGTGGCCCCCTGGCGACGTTCGACGATTCCCTTGGTGACGGCCGAACTCAGAACCTTGCGCGTGAGAAGTCGGCCGTCGGGTGAATGGGCCAGGCAATCGGTGAATGTTCCGCCGACGTCAATCCAAAATTCCCAACCGCTCATCGCTTCGGCGCCGCAGGCCCGAGGACAGGTTGAACCCAGGCGCGCTCGAATTCGCCGATCTCCGATGGGTTTGGGTGTCGCTTTGTCGAGGTGACGCGAGCGCGAACATAGAGATCGCTCGGCCCAAATTCATATTTCGCCCTCTCCCCTTCGACGGTTTGAAAAACTCGTCCAATCTGGTCGCTGTAGCGCCGGGTGGTGCGAATCTCTTTGCCCGACGAATCCTTGACCGGTTCGCTCTGATGATCGAAGCCGTCCCGCGTCCCGAGAAACTCGATCGTGTAATGCACGCCCGGTTCCGGATCGACCTCCACATTCAGCCCCTCTGGTCCGGAAGTGACCTGCCGTAAGCGGACTCCCGAGCTCGCATAAAATTGACCCGCTTCGATCGCCTGCAGCAGAGCGTCCGCGGACAACTTCGGCGACAGCACCATGATCCACCCCCGCCCCGGTTCGGATCCCCGGCTGGGGATGTGGTGGTAGCGGTGTCCGTCATCACTGGCCAGGCCGTAGAGCAGCGGCAGACCGAGATCGGCAATCCGGTGTGCCAGCAGGATGTCCCAAATTCGCTCGGTCGATGCATGGAATGGGTCGCCCGAGTTATGGACCGAGGGATGCCCGTTGTAGACCTCAAAGAAATTATCGCCGTGGACGCGCATCAGATCCTCGGCAGTGACCGCATATTGAAAGTTCGGGTGATTGAGGTGGATCAGAATCGGTTTGCGTGTGCGCTCGCGCTGGGCGATCACGGCGTCCACATCGTTTTGAATCGTCTCGGCAATGCTTGCCCCATGCATCGGCGGAACAAGCTGTTGGACGTTGGACGCATTCAGATGGAGAGGTGTAAGCCCATACCAGTCGGAGATTTCCTCTCCCTGGAGAAGAATAAATCGACCCGGCTGCTCCAATCGGGGACGCACTTCGGCGAGCGTTTTCAGCCGCACCTCGGTCTTGCCGTCGACGGTTCGAGTCTCGACCCAATCGCCGGGGAACCTTGATTTGAGTTTGCCAAGCGCCTTGAGCCCGCTGCCGTTTCGATCGACGCTGACCCAATGATCGCTGGCGGCCGGTAAAACATTGTGGTCGGTGAAGCACAAAAAGTCGTAGCCGTGCTCCTTGTACCAAAGGCCGATCGTTTCGAGGTAGTCGTCGCCGTCGCTCCACAGCGAATGCGTGTGCAGATTCCCTCGGTACCAATGCAGGCGTTGGTCTGCCGCCAGGTGAGCCGTCGGTGCAGCTTGCGGGCGTGGCGCGCTGTGCAGGCACAAAGCACCGAACGCCGCAAGCGCAATCACCCCCGCCATCGCGGACTTTCTGGATTTTGTCACGGCCGCCTGGTCCTCGACTTCAAAGAAACTGCCGCTCAAGATTACACACTCTGGACATCTCTCGCACGGCCCGGAGAGCTGTTCTGCCGGAGGGCGTGAGACGGCCAGACTTGTTACGCGAAATTAACAAACAGTTGTCTTGCGGCACGATTGCCAACGACCGTGGAAACGCCGGCCAGGTGAGAAGTTTTAATTCGAGATTGACGGCAACTGAGACCAGTTGACATGCCCGACGTGCAGTGGTAGCGTTGCGGAAGATGGTCCTTTGCATCGATGGATTGATTTCCCGACGATTCATTCATTTATCATTTTCGTCTTCCGCCGGAATCGTTCACGCCTCCAATCTGTCCGATGCATACGGGTCGCCAGTCGTCGCAGACAGCCTTTTTCCGCCCTAAGAACAGGATGAGCTAATTGGGCAGACACTGACCCTTGGTGCGCCCGCTCCGAGAGTCAGGTTGCGCGTGCGGAACTGATGCGTCGACATCGATCCTGCGCTCTGCTGAAGGAAATCTCCGGGTGATTTCTCGGCAGTTTCGCATTTGGAAGCGGTCTTGTGATTCATTGACGAATCCAGGCGTGCTAAAGTTATTTTGTCCGGCGGAGTAACTTGTCGATGTTGCAGGCGAAACTGAAAGTCGTTGGGGGGAGGCACCACGGCCGCATCATTCCCCTGGCCACCAAGAAGTTTTTGATCGGCCGCGAGCAAGATTGTCATCTACGTCCAAACAGCGAACTCGTCAGCCGGCATCACTGCGTTTTTACCGTTGACGACTTTTCAGTGCATGTGCGCGATTTGGGCAGCACCAACGGTACGTTTGTGAATGACCAGCGGGTGCGCGGCGAAATCCTCTTGAACTCCGGGGACCGGATTCGAGTCGGCAAGCTCGACTTCGAGTTGGCGATCGGTGAACCCGTCGCCGCCGCGAGCGCAAGCAAGGGAGGCGATTCGTCGCAGCTCCTGCCCGGACCCAGCGTCGATGCCGCAACTTCCGAAACCGGCGCACTCGGTAGCAACGACACGTCATTTGAAATCCCCGTCCCGCCCGTTCCTGAAGACACTGGATCGAGCATCATCGCTGATTCGGCGACACCCGTGCCGACGGCGCCGGCTGCTCCCCCGGCGGTTCCGTCGCTGAGTGATTCGACGGTCGTTTGGACCCCGCCTGCTTCACCGGGATACGCGCCAGAAATGTATCCTCCGATGGGTATGCCCTATCCGCAGGCGCCGTACCAACCGGCTTATCCTCCGTATATGACCCCAGGAATGGGATACCAGCCGCAGTATCCGTACCCGCAAATGCCCATGGGATACGGCGGCATGTACCCGCAAATGGCTCCCCCGATGGGGATGTATCCGCAATCGACGCCGGGCTACGCTCCGGCTCCTCAGCCAACTGCCGAGCCCGAACCCCAGGTTGAGGAACCGACATCCGATTCCTCAATGCCGACGGTGAGATTGCCGGATCCCAAGACGACCGGAGCAAAGGCTGCGGTCCCGCCTCCGGCGGCACCCCAACCCGCGAAGCCTGTCGAGTCGCCAGAGCCGGCGGCAAACGGCAGCGGGAACGAGTCGCAAGAGAAAAAGCCCGAACCGCCACCCGTCAAGCCGTCAGAAGGTGCGGCCGATATCTTAAAGAAGTATACTCAACGGCGTCCCGTTTGATCCTTGATGAATCCTGGCGTGCGTCCAAGCCGGATTGAACCTGGGAGTTGAGTGATGAGCACCGATGCAGGCGACCATCAACGCCGCTACCGTGAGTTCCTCGATTTACTTCCCCTGACTTTGGCTCTTGCCGGCCTCCCGCAGAGCGAGCTGGGTAAAAACTTTAACGAGGACCAGATCGAAGTTCGCGTGTATACCCTGCGACACGCGTACCGGGCGGCTCGGCAATTTGCCCGCGAAATCGTGCATGGTGGCAGTGCCGGGGCGACGACCTGACTTAATTGCCTGCCTCAAAGGCATTTGCGGCTGCGGATTTGCCGCGAAATCGGCTTGAATTGCTGAAACCGCAGTCTGCGGGCTCTGGTATTTGCTTTTTGGAAGCACAGAGGGTCGAGTGACCGACGATGCAGCCCTGGTCCAACGGTGTCTCGGCGGCGAGGAGGCGGCTGCGCGCGAGTTGGTCGAGCGGTTTCAGGCCCTCGTGTTCTCTCTTTGTTTCCGAATGTTGGGACAGCGCGAAGACGCGGAAGACGTCGCCCAGGACGTCTTCCTACGGACTTTCAGGAGTCTAAAGGGGTGGGATCCGAAGCGATCGCTAAAACCGTGGATTCTCGCGATCGCAGCCAATCGCTGTCGCACCGCCCTGCGACAACGCCCCCGAATTCCGGTCGGCCGCTCCCAACACTTGGACCAGGCAGTCGCCGTCAGCCCCGCCGCATCGCCGGATCTCGCCGATGAGTTGGACGCTGCCGTCTGCGAACTGCGGGAAGATTACCGGCTTTGTTTCTTGTTGTTTTATCAAGAGGATCTGAGTTGCGCCGAAATCGCGACCGTCATGAGCTGCCCGGAGGGGACCGTGAAGACATGGCTTCACCGGGCGCGTCGCGAATTGGCTGACCGTTTGCGGCGACGCGGAGTCGTTCCACATGTCGAATATCAGTTGCATTGAGTTTAATTGTTTAATCGAACAGGCCGTGGAAGCCCGATTATCGGTCGATTCGGCCGCGCTTCGCGCCCACGCCACCGAGTGCACGGATTGCCGGGCGGCTTGGCTCGACGCTCTGTTGCTCGATGGCGCCGTCGCTGAATGGCGTAGGACGGGTAAAAAGATTTTGCCGTCGGTTGACCTGGCCACCATCGTACTCGGTCGGCGGACCAGCACGAGCGAACCGTTGATCACCGCAAACGCCACTCCGTTTGCCCCGCAATCGCGCGCGGATCAAGATGCCAACAAAGTCGCCGTCGATCGTGTCACCACGGTGGACCGTGTTGTAGTGGCGTCGATCAAACCCTCAAAAACCCGGTCTCTGCCACGCGTGGTCACCGCGGCAATCGTGTTGGCCGCCGCAGTAACCATCGCGTCTTATTGGAATCGCCCCGGGCAACAACACAGCGAGATCGCACTCACGAATCTTCCGGTTCGCGAGGCAACTGATCGGCCTCCCGGCCCGGTCAATGCGTCGCGAAGGGAAACTGCGTCAAGCCTGCGCTCGACGGTTGAATCGTCGCCCACTCAACGTGTGGCGGCTTCGTCAAATGCGGCACCGGTCGAGGCGCCTGTTGCGGCAATGGTGCAAGGCGCGGAATCGGCCTATTTCGATTTGGCGAATGATGCCGCTCAAGCCGTGGCAGGTGCAACGGCACTTGTCCCGCGGCCCGGCTTCGCCAGTGCGATGGCCCCTGTCCGCGAGGAAAATGATCGTTGGGTCGACGACGTCGGACAGCAGTTTGAGCCGGTCGGCAAGAATCTGAGCCAAGCTTTTGAATTCATTCTCGAGGCGGTCCCCGCTGAAAAGGCGCCCGCGACATGACGATTCTCACGCGATCGATTCGGCCCCTCCTTTTATGCGTGATCGTTGCCGCCGCTCCGCTGCTTTACGGCGACGAAGTGATGGACCGTCTGGTCCGCCTCGTCGGGCGCGACGCTGGCCTCTGTGTCGAGGTGCCGCATTTGGACGAGAGTCTGACGGCATTCGAGCAGAGCGAATTCTTTCAGCGACTCAACCATTCGCGGATCTATGCCGATTGGAAAACCGGCATCCAGCATCGGAAACTCGCGGAGTTGGCCGCCCTCGTGGAAAAACACAGTGGGAAACCGGTGCGACAATTTATCCGCGAGGTATTTGGCACTGCTGTCGTCGTGGCCGCGTATGCAGAGCCCGGGCCGAAAATGTCGGCCATTTTGATGTCGGAAGCGATGAGTCGCGAGGGATTGGAATCCGCGATCGCGGCGTGGAATCGCGTCGAACCACACCAAATTGAAAGCATCACTTTTTCCACGCACACATACTACAGGCGAACCTGCGCTCCCAAGCCCGGACATCCCTCGGTCACGCTTTACTACGCGACTCTCGGCCGAGTGTTGCTCTTGTCCGATCGCGAGGAATTGGTGCGACGTACGCTCGCACTCTCGGATCAGACAAATGCGGTGGGAAGCGTCCTTGAACTGCCGGAGTTTCAGCAGGCCCGACGTTCGCTCGGCAGCAGTTGTGCGGCTCGCGCTTACCTCAATCCGCGTGCCTTCGACTCCATGCTCGGCGTGCAAGGCACGGTGTCCGAAGTCTCCAAACTCGCCGCACCATCCAAGGTGAACCAATCACCGGCCTGTCGCACCATTCAAGCGGCCTGGCGACGTTGCGAGTGGCTGGCGCTGGGGGTGCAGATCGACCGGGGGATCGTGGTCGAAGGGATTGCTCAGTACCGAACGACTGGTATGTCGGATGCGGCGGTCCGATTAATCCGCTCCATGGCCGGACCTGCCGAGCTGTTGCGTTTAGCCCCGCCCGATGCGTTCGTGGTACTGGCTTGCCGGCAGCCGTTTGGCACGTTTTTGCGGCACCTGGCGATCGGCCAGGCAAGGGAACAGCCGTCGCCGGATTGGGATTCATTCCGTCAGGTCAGTCGAGGCGTGCTGCTTGGCCTCGACTTGATCGACGATGTTTTGCCCTCATTCCGCGAGAACATCGGCGGATATTTGGTCCCGCGTTCGGACGCAAGGCCGGATGAGCTGCCCTTTGACGGACTTTTCGCCGCCGAGCTTCCAGCACCAGAGGCGTCGTCCTCGAGCCAAGCGACGACCGATCGTCCGCACGCGACGGGCGCAAAGAAGGCTGTGTCGTCGCAGGCGGGGCCAACCGTCCGCGACGCGATCGATAATGGCTTGAACATGACTCTGAATGCCGCTGCGGCGTATTTCAATATGCGGTCGAATGGGACACCTGCCGTCGTCCACTCCGACGACAACCTCGCCAAGGGAACACATCTACGCTGGCTCGAGGGCCTTGGACCCTATCAGCCCGCCTATGGGATGACCTCGCACTACCTGGTGTTGTCGACAAGCCCGCAGGCAGTGAAAAATTTCGCCAAGCGAGAATCCGATGAGGTGGCTAGGACGGACGGGCATACGTCAAGCTGGCAGGGCCCCTTGGGAATCGCGGAGTTGGCGAAACAATATTTTCCCAAGGAAAATCAAATCCTCTACATTGATACGGCCGCCATGCGTCGATTCTTGGAGACTCATGGCAAGCAGCTCATCGAGCATGCCGTCCGTGTCGGATCGATTCCGTCGGCACATGCGGAAAGGGCGCTCGACAAATTTATGGATGTGACGGGACTTTTTGACTCGGTATTTGTCGCGGCTCGCCTAGGTGATGGGTCGGCTCGAATCGTCATCGGCGGCGTTGTGAATGTGCCGGTTCATTCAGAAACCGCGGCTGCCCAATGAGCCATCCCCATCGCTTGTCGGCTCGCGTGTAAAGGCCCGCATAATCGGGCCTTTGCGAATAACCGGCCGAACTGCCCCGTCCGCAACGCTCGCAGATTTTTCCAGGCTTTCTTAGCCGTTACGTTGCTCCGGATTCAGTTTCCGCGTGAATAATTGAAGCGGCTTTTTCACGCAAAGGATGCACGTAATGATTCGTCCCTCAATCGCAACAAGCGAACTGACAGTCGACCGCCGACGAAAAGACCGTCGCGGCTCCGGCGAACGTCGTCAACCCGCATCGGCGCCCGCCGAAACGTCCACCTCCTTCACCGGCATCGAGCATCGCAAGACCGAGCGCCGCGCAAAAGTCGAGCGTCGCCGGCAGATCGATCCAACGACTTGCGAACGCGACTACTCCGAGGAGCAAGTCGACTTCATGAAGGCGATGGATCTCTACAAGCGACGCAGCGGCCGCCAATTTCCGACCTGGAGCGAAGTGCTCGAAGTCCTGCACAACCTCGGGTATCGGAAGGTCGCGGCGCCCACCGAAATCTACAGTCAGGGCGCCGCCAACACGGCCGAAAAGGGCTAGGTCCGAGCGGACTTTTTTGGCTTTTTTGGGCGCACAAAAAAGGGCGACTTTTTTTGGGTCCAGCCCAAAAAAGTCTGCCCGCGTGCCGAGTTTTGCGTCCGTCGCCGGCTTCGCCGTCGACACAAGTCCTTGAGCCACAAAGGCTAGCGAACTGATCGTTTTTGTTTCGCCGAGCCCGGCTCTAATCGGGCTAGTGCCAGTTTTCTTCCGCCTTCCGCTCGCGCACGTCTGCTTTGGATCGACGACTCCGGATCGCTATCTGTTCAAAAGCTCGACCGCCGCCAACAGGCCCGCCCATTGCGTCGATTCGTCGCTCGAATCGCTTCGATCATCGAGCGAGATCGGATTGGCGTTGCCGATCACGGGACGAGTGAGCTTCACGCCCAGTCGTCCCGGCGAGATTGTCGCCCGCGTCGCTCAATGCGAATTGGAGCGAATCACCGCCGGCGGAGCCGGACGTGAACGTCTACCTCGTCGAAGTGGCAATTTTGACGCGGCGACTAACCGTACAGGACTTCAACAGCGGCTGAGACGCCCGCGTATTGGGTTGTCTGATCGTCTGACGTGGTCTGCGTGTCGGGCGAGACGCTGGTGGCGGGCGCCGGTGACGAGCTGACGGTCCCGCCCATGACGACGGCGCCGACGATCGACTTCGCTTTCACGACTAGCGAAACGTTTGCCGAACCGGTTCCATTGTCGTTCGAGTCTTTGATCGAAATGGCCAGCGTATCGGTGCCGGTGAAACCCGATCTGGGAGTGTACACGAGTCCGTTTACGGCCGCGTTGAGATTGGCCAGCGTTCCCGTAATCGTCATCGAGGAAGTGCCGTTGCCCCCGGCAAGAACCGTAATGCCGCCGGTCGCGCCCAGCGTCAACTTGCCGTCGAGCACAGTCAACGTCAGCGAGTCCGATGTCCCCGATGCCGCGCTATCCGTAAATGTGATGGCTTCATTATCGGAAGTCGAGAAGGTCGACGAAGCATTCTCGAGCACATTGACGGACGTGGGTGCGGTCACCAAGGGCGCCGCATACACGGTGATCGCGACCGCGGCGGACCCGGAGAGCGAGTCGCCGGAATCCTGGAGGGAAACGTGCAACGTGTCGGAGCCGCTGTAATTCGCGGTCGGCGTATAAACCAGGCCGCTCAAGGCCGAATTCAAATTCGCCAGCGTGCCGGAGATCGTCATGGACGAGGAGTTGTTGGCACCCGATCCGAAGGTGATACCGCTCGTCGAGCCCAGCGCGAGCTTTCCGTGAGCGACGGTCAAGGTCACCGAATCGGAGGCCCCGACTGCTCCGCCGTCGGTCACGCTGATCAATGTGCCGCTTGAGAATGTGAGCGCCGTATTCCCCAGCATGGACACCGACGCGGGCGCCGTGACGAACGGATTGACCGAAAGGCCGACTGAACCGGTCCCCTTGAGATTGTCGGCCGTGTCCGTCACGGAGAGGAACAGCGTATCTTGTCCGCTGAAACCCGTCGTCGACGTGTAGACCAGGCCGGAAAGGGCCGCGTTCAGGCTCGTCAGAGTGCCAGTGATCGTCATCGAGGAGGCGCCGTTTGCGCCGGAGCTGATCGTGATGCCGGTGGTCGAGCCGAGCTTGAGCGTGCCCTTGGCGACGGCAAGGGTCACGGAATCCACCGTGTTGTTGATGGCGTCGACGTCGGCCAGCACGATGGCTCCGCTGGCAAACGTGTAGGAGCCGTTTTGAGTCAAGCCGACGTTCGTGGGAGCCGCGATGCTCGGTTGGGTCAGAGCAATCACGTCGAGCGTCGTGGTGGCCGGGCCTTGCAAGTTGGTCAATGAGTCTTTCAGCGTGAGTTGCAGCGGATCATTGCCGCTGTAGGTGCTTGCCGGAACATAGTTGAGACCATTCAGGGCGGCGCTCAGGTTGGCCAGCGTTCCCGTCACGGTCATCGACGAGGAGCCGTTCGCGCCCGCGCTTATGGTCAAACCCGTGGTCGAACCCAGTGTCAGGTCGCCGTGTGTGACCGACAACGAAAGCGAATCCGACGAGCCGGACGCGGACGGATCGGTGAGGGTGATCGCGCCGCTGGCAAACGTGTAGGAAGTGTTTTCGACCAAAGCGGCAAGCGACGGCGCGTTGACGCTGGGAGAGACCACGGGATTGACGGCGATACCAACGATGGTGGTTCCCGACAAGAGGTTGGCTGAATCGTTCATCGTGAGTTGAAGCGAGTCCGACCCGTAGTAAGCGATGTTCGGCGTGTAGACGAGGCCCTGCAGCGCCGCGTCGAGGTTGGAAACGGTCCCGGCCACGGTGATCGAAGAGGCGCCGTTCGCCCCCGTCGTAAACGTCAATCCGCTGCTCGATCCCAGGGTGAGCGTCCCCTCTTGGACCCAGAGCGTGAGTGAGTCGGACGTGGGGGTGGCGGCAGCATCTGTCACGCTGAGCGTACCGGAGAACGTGTACGTGCCATTCTCGCTCAACGCGACGTTTTGAGGCGCGGTGATCGCAGGCGGCGCGTCGACGACGAGCGACACGCTGGTGAGCCCGGACGACAAATTGTCCGCCGAATCGACGAGTGTCAGTCCGAGCGAGTCGGTGCCGTGGAAACCGACGTTCGGAATGTACTGCAGGCCGCTGACGGCCGCGTTGAGGCTCGCCAACGTGCCGGTGAGTTTCATCGAGGATGCGTTGTTTGCCCCGGAGACAAAGGTCAATCCCGACGTCGATCCCAGCCGGATCGTACCGTCTGCGACCGAGAGAGTCAGCGATTCCGAAGTTGGAGTCGCCGCCGCGTCCGCGAGCGTGATCTCGCCGTTGACGAACGTCAGCAGGCTGTTTTCACCGATTGTTTCCGACGCGGGAGCAAAAACAAGAGGAACGGGCGACGGGGAGACGTTAATCGAAACGCTCGCGTGCCCCGTCTGAACGTCGGACGCATCCGTCATCGAGAGATTCAGCGTGTCGCCGCTGCTAAAGAGACGGTTGGGCGTGTAGACGAGCCCGTTCAAAGCCGCATTCAGATTTGCCAGCGTACCCTGCACGGTGATCGACGAGGCGCCGTTGGGACCGGACACGAACGTCAATCCGGCGGTCGATCCAAGTGTCAGCGTGCCGTGCGAGACAGACAGCGAAAGTGTGTCGGAGTTGCTTCCAATGTCAACCAGATCGGTGATCGCGATCGCACCCTGCGCGAAGTTGAAGGACGAATCCTCAACCACGTTCGCGGTCTGCGGCGCCGCGATGACCGGAGGCGGCAGCGGATTGATCGTGATTGCAACGCTGGCCGTCCCCGTCAGGCTGTCGCTCGCATCGGTGGCAGAAAGGTTCAAGGTGGCCGAACCGACGAAACGCGAAGTCGGCGAGTAGGTCAATCCGTTCAGGGCGGCATTCAGGTTGGAGAGCGTGCCGGTCAGCGTGATTGACGAAGAGTTGTTGGAGGTCGCGCCAAAGCTCAAGCCGGTCGTCGACGCGAAGTTCAGGACGCCGTGTGACACCGTCAGCGTCAGCGATTCGGACGGGTTGGTGCCGTTGGCGTCCGTCAGGCTGATCGGAGGGATGAACACGTTGGCCCCATTTTCGTTCACCGCGCTGGTGGGCGAAGTCGTGATGAGGGGTGCTCCAATCACTGTGAGGGCCACGCTGCCGCTTCCCCTCTGATTGTCGGCCCCATCAGTCACAGAAATGGCCAGGGTGTCGGAACCGCTGAACCCGGAGATCGGCGAGTAGACGAGCCCGTTCAGGGCCGCGTTCATCTCGGCCAGCGGTCCTGTCACTGTCATCGATGAGGAATTGTTGGCGCCGGAGTCGAAGACCAGACCCTGCGTCGATCCAAGCGTCAGCTTGCCACCGGTCACCGAAAGGGTGAGCGTCTCCGGCACCGCAGCCGGAACCGCGGGCGGATCGGTCACGTAGATGACGCTGTTGGAAAACGTAACGCTTGTGTTCTCGACCAGGCTCGCGGTCGTTGGCGCGTTCACGATAGGAGCAGCCAGCGGGGTGACCGTGATCGCCACGACGGAGCCGCCGCTCAAGCTGTCGCCCGAGTCGGCCACCGAAATCACGATCGCATCGTTCCCGAAGAAACCGGTCGTGGGCGTATACTCGAGCCCGTTCAGGGCTGCGTTCAGATTGGCCAGCGTGCCGCTAAATGACATCGACGAGGTGCCGTTCGCGCCGTTCGTGAAACTGAGTTGCGAGGTCGTCGAAAGCGTGAGCGAGCCGTTGGCGACCGAGAGCGAAACGGTATCCGACGTGCCGCTGACCTGCGAATCCGCAATGGTGATAACCGAGGCGTTGGAGAACGTGAATCCCGGTGAGCTGTTCTCGGTGACACTGACGCTCGCGGGAGCCGCGACGGTCGGCTGTTGGGAGGTAAGCGAAGTGACTGTGATCGCCACCGAATCGGGCACGCCCGAAGCGGGCGCGGTCAAACCGTCGGTTGTGTCGGTGTACAAAAGGGTGAGTTGATCGGAGCCGACAAAGCCCCCTGCCGGCGTATAGACCAGGCCGTTCAAGGCCGTCGGCCAGGGCCGCAGCCGAGCCCTGCGCCGTCATGGAACCGTCCGAGTTCCCGCCGGAGATAATGGTGATTCCATTGCTCGAGCCCAACTGCAGGACTCCATGCATCACCGAAATGCAAGCGTATCGGTCGTGCCGGTCGCCGACGGATCGGTCAGGTTCAGCACGCCCGGGGCGAATTCATACGGGACGTATTCGCTGGTCGAAACGCTTGGTGGCCCCGTCAGGGTCGGTTGGGCTACGACGGAAATGGCGACCGAGGCATTCGTGAACAACGTGGTTCCTGAATCCGACAGCTTCATCGCGAGCGTGTCGTTCCCCGTGAAGGTGCTCGCGGGCACATACGTCAATCCGGCGACGGCCGCCTGCAAGTCTGCGAACGGGCCGCTGAACGTCATGGTCGACGAGCCGCTGCCGCCCTGGCTGAACGTCAAGCCTGTGATCGATCCCAGATCCACGACGCCGTGGCCCACGGAGATCTGCAGCGAATCGGAGCTGCCGGAGGCGGCTGTGTCCGTTAAAGTGATCGAGTTGGCGGGGAACGGGTAGGAAGTGCCCTCGATGACCTGGATACTGGCCGGTGCGTTGATCGCGGGCGTGTTGGCCTTATTGACGGTGATGTCGACCGTCCAGGCCGCGGGAAAATGGTCGTTTGAGTCGGTATAAGAAAGGCCGAGCTGATCGGGACCGGTATAGTTCGAGGTCGGCGTATAGATCAGGCCGTTCAAGGCCGCGGCCAGGCTCGATATCGTCCCATCCACCGTCATGGACGAGGTCCCGTTGTTGCCGTTCGCGAACGTCAATCCACTGGTTGAACCCAGGGTCAGTTTTCCGTCGGCGACGGTCAGCACAAGCGAATTGCTCGAGCCGGTCGCTGAGGCATCGGTGAGGGGGAGCTGCCCCGCGGCGAATGTGAAGTTGGAATTCTCGTTGACGGAAATGTTCGACGGCCCCGTGAGGGTCGGCTGGGCGTCGACCGAGATTGCGACCGTCGTCTTCGGGGAAGACAACCCGTCTCCCGCATCGGAGAGCGTCATGGACAGGGTGTCGTTCCCAATGAAGTTGTTGTTGGGGACGTAAGTCAGTCCCTCGAGGGCCGCCTGCAGGTCGGCGAACGGGCCGCTGAAGGTCATGGTCGACGAGCCGCTGGCGCCCACGCTGAAGGTCAAGCCGGTGATCGATCCGAGGTCCAGGACGCCGTCGCTTACGGAGAGCTGAAGCGAATCGGAGTTCCCGGAAGCGGCATTATCCGACAGACTGATCGCGATTCCGGGGAAAATTAAGCTATTGTTCTCGGCCACAATCTCACTCGACGGTGCGCTGATGGACGGGCCGCCAATGACGTTAATGATTCCCACGCCGGGGTCCGTCAGGGCGTCGACCGGGTCGGTCACCGACAATTGCAGCCAATCCGTCCCGGAAAAGCCGTGGTCCGGCGTATACACCAGGTTGGTCCCGTTGAGCGCGGAGCCACCGATCGCCATCTGCAAGGCATTCAACGTTCCCTCAATCGTCATTGTCGACGAATCGTTCGCGCCGGAGAGGAACTGCAACCCCGTCGTCGTCGCCAGTGCAATCGTGCCGTTGTCGACTGTCAACGAGACCGTATCCGAATTGCCGCCGGCGGCCGGGTCGGTCACCGTTAGGGCGCCGTACGGAAAGCGGTACGCGGTGTTGCTCGGCGTGGAGACGTTAAACCCAGTCGAGATGACCGGGCCTGAACCGGGGATTACGGTGAGGTTGGTCGTGCCCCAACCGGTATTCGTGTCGGACCCTCCGTCCGTAATCGAAACCTGCAGATAGTCGTCGCCCGTATAACCGGATGTCGGAGAGTACGTCAGCCCGTCGAGGGCAATATTCAAGTTCCCCAGAGTTCCAACCACCGTCACGGAGGAGCTGCCGTTCCCGGTGATCGTCACGCCGCTGATCGATGGGACGTCAAGCGTGCCCTCGTCGACGGTCAGAGTGACCTCTTGGTTCGCGCTCGACGATGCGTCGCTGACGCTGATCGTGTTAAAGCCATAGGACTGATTTTCATCAACCGTCACATCGATCGGGGCGGAGACCGTGGGCGGCGCGCTGGTGTTGCTTCCCCCCAGGTAATTAATGAGGTTGTTGCCAATCGGACTTCCCAACCCGGTGGCAATGTCGTAGCCCGGAGCGGCGGCATAGCCGTTCCCCTCGTTGTCTCCGAAAGGGTCGACGTTGTCGCTGATGCCCGTCGTGATATCGTGGAAGATCGAGTCCTGCGGAGCGTTATACAGCATCGAGAGCGTTTGCGTCGGAGACGTACTGTTGAGCAATGGCAGTTGATTCGAGACGCGGACCGCGTTGGCGATCGCGACGATTCCCGCCATCATCGGAGAGGACAGGCTCGTCCCGCCCACTTGGAGGTACCCGCCTACAGAGTACGTATCGTACACGTTGACGCCCGTGATGGGGTCGGCGTCGAGGGAGACGTCGGGAGTGGCACGATTCGTGGAGCTTGCTCCGTTGACTTTGCCCGTTTGATAGCTGGGCTGCAGCTCGTATTGGCTGGCTCCGCCCGCTCCAGCGCCGTCGCCGGGCTCGTCACCCCAGACGCTTTCGCCGAGGTAGGCCCCCTGCAGATTGACATACAGCGAGGTCCCGCCGACGGCCACCACGTTCGGCGAGACGGCCGGGTAACCCGTGGGCGGTCCGCTATCGCCGGTGCTGGCCATGTACGTGACACCCGCGTGGACGAAGTCCGAGTCGTTGCTCTGTTCCCCTTGGAAATCCGAGTAGCCCCAACTATTGGAAACCGCGGAAACGCCGGTCGTTTTCCCCGCCGACACTTCGGCCGTCAGCAGATCGCTCAGGTTTTGCGTATTCGCCTCGAACAGGATGATGTTCGCGCCGGGGGCGATGCTGTGGGCCCATTCCACGTCGAGCGACTCCTCGATGTCCCAACCGTCCGACCCCGGACCGGCGGTTCCTGCGTCGGGAATGCCCGAAAGATTGGTCCCGCCAGTTTGGTTGAGGACGGTGAGCGTCGGCCCATTGGGCTGGTTGAAGAGCGGCAAGCCGTTCTGGCCGCTGAAGAAGTTCGCGTCGCTGATGATGGTGGGATCGTTGTAGGCGTCCACCAGGGCGATCGTCTGGCCTTTGCCAATGTTCGTGAGCGCGCCCAGGTTGAGCGCAGTGATGCCGTAGGCGGCCTCCATCTCGGCCGGTGTAATCGGGGACTCGAAAATCGGCACCAGTTGATCGCTCACGTCCTTCTGTTTGTTGAGAACGACGTACGTCAAATGAATTTCGGACGTCTTCAGCGAGACGCTCGTGGTTCCCGTGAGACCGTCCCCCGCGTCCTTCAGCGAGATCTTGAGCGTATCGGTCGCCGTCGAGCCCGAGTTGGGCATGTAAACAAGTCCGTTGAGGGCCGCGATCAGGTTGGCGAGCGTCCCGTTGACGGTGATGGAAGACGAGTTGTTTGACGTCCCCGCGCGAAAATTCAGCCCCGTCGTCGATGCCAGGCTGAGACTGCCGTCGGCGACGGAAAGCGTCAGCGTGTCGGACGTGCCCGAGGCGGACGGGTCGGTAATGTGGATCGCGCTATTGGAGGAGAACGTGTACGAAGTGTTCGCCGCGAAGGTGCCCGAGGGAGGCGTGGCGATCGCCGGGGCGGCTGCGGACACGGTAATCGTGATATTGTTCGTGGTGCTCTGCTTGGTAATCGTGTCCGTGTCCGTCATGTAGAGCACATCAGGCCCGACATAATCCGAACCCGGCGTGTAGGTCACGCTGGGCAGGTCGGCCTGGAGGGCCGACAAAGGTCCCTGCAAAAACAGCGTCGAGGTGCCGCTGCCGGTGACGCTCAGACCGGCGGTTGTCCCGATGTTGAGCGTTCCGTGCTCGACATAGAGGTTAAACGTTTCACTCGCGGACGGACCGGCCGGATCGGTAATGCCAATCGCGTCGTTCCCGCTAAACTCGACGCTCTGGTTTTCCTGAACGGTGGCACTGGTTGGCGGCACGTTCAGCCTGCCGATCCCCGTTCCGGGTGTTGATCCGGTGATCAGAGGCTCGGTAAACCAAGGCGTGCCGCTCGAGTCGAGAGCGATCGAGTCATCAAATCCGGGGGTCGGATACTCGACGCTTTCACCGTTGGCCAGAATGTGCCCGATCCCTCCCGTGAAGGTTCCTCCAAACTCCGAATACCAGATCGAGTCGTCCGTCTTGCTCAGCACGAGATCTGTCGGAATGCCGCCGTACGGCAGCGCGACGGGCGTTTGGAAAGTCAATACGGAATTGGAATTCTCTGTCGCTTCGCCGATCGCGCTGCCCAATTCCGTGAACCAGATCGTTCCGTTATTGTCGACAACGACCGAAGAGTTGATGCCCGAAAGCGTTTGGCCGCTCGGAAGGGCGGTGGTGTTCACCGTCGTGCCCTGCTGCGTCATCTCGATAATCGCGTTGGCATTCTGCATGTCGTTCGCGATATAGAGATTTCCGTTGGGGCCGAAGGCGATCGATCCCGCCGAGACCCCGCCCGCCACGGAAATCTGCTGCAGGTTCACTCCCGCGAGGCTCATGACGCCGATTGCACCCAGTTGCGGCTCGACAAACCAAAGGTTGCCGTCCGGTCCGACGGTAATTGCGTTGCCCTGGGCAAAATTAAATGGATTGAGGACGGTCTGCGTTCCAGGGGTCATCACCGCCAATTCGGTGATCTGGTCGGTCGTCGTGTTAATTTCGCCGATCGCGCCTTGAGAGCCCCCTGACGCGGTGAAATACATGTTTCCTTCAGTCCCCAGCGTAATCCCCAACGGGTTCGCCAGAGCCTGGAACGACGAGGTGGAGAACGTCTTGAGAGTGCCCGTTGAAGTGATCTCGCCAATCCCCCCTTGCAGCGTGAACCAGATATTGCCGTTGTTGTCCGCGGCAACGTAGTTGACATTCTGGACCTGCGAATCGAGGAACTGCGTGATCGTGTAGTTCAGGCCAAATGGCACGCCGATCGTGGGGCCGGTTGCGTTGACTGTGATGGCGACGCTCGCAAGGCCGGTCAGATTGTCGTTTTGATCGGTCACCGAAAACTTGACCGTATCCGTGCCCGTGAAGTTCAAGGTGGGCGTGTAGACGAGTTTGCTGATGGCGCCGTCCAGGTTCCCCAGAGTGCCGCTGACGATGATCGAGGACGAATTGTTGAAGGTTCCCCCGAAAAAAGTCAGACCCGTCGTCGAACCCAGCGTGAGCGTGCCGTCGGCGACGCTGAGAGTGAGCGTGTCGGACGTGCCTGAGGCCACGGGGTCGATGATGTTGAAGAAGACAGTGGGGGCCTGGGGGAACGTGTAAGTCCCGTTTTCATTGATGCTGTTCGCGGGAGGAACCACGATGATCGGATGCGGCACCGCATTTACGACGAGTTGCACGCCGGCCGAGTCCGACAGGCCGTCCGTCGCATCCTGGACGCGCATCTGCAGCAAATCGGTGCCGGCAAAGCCCCTCGTCGGCGTATACACGAGCCCATCGAGGGCCGCGTTCAAATTCGCCAGCGTTCCCGTCACGGTGATCGAGGACGAATCGTTCGACGTGGTGCCGAAGTTCAGGCCCGCCGTTGAAGCCAAGGTGAGCGTGCCATTGGACGCGATCAGCGTCAGCGAATCGGAAGGCCCGACGGCCCCGTCAACCAGGCCCAGTGTTCCGCTAAACGTGAAGGAGCTGTCCTCGTTCAACGACACCGATTGCGGCGCCGTAATGGCGGGCGGGCTGTTGACGGTGATCGGCACACTCGCCGATGCGGTCAGCCGGTCGCCGGGATCGGTGAGCAAGATCTGCAGCGTATCGGGCCCGGTAAAGCCTGCGTTGGGCGTGTAGACGAGCGTATTGAGAGCCGCATTAAGATTTGTCAGCGTGCCGCTGACGGTGATCGAGGCCGAACCGTTGCCGGTGAAAATAAAGGTCAAGCCGCTCGTCGACCCGAACGTAAGATGGCCGTCGCTCACGACAAGCGAAAGTGTCTCGACGCCGGACGCCTCAGGATCGTTCACGCCGAGCGCGCCACCGGTAAAAGCGTAAGTGCTGTTTTCGTTGACTGAGACCCCGGGGGGGACAACCAGTCCCGGCGACGGGATGGAAGTCACCGAGATATTGACTTTGGCCGAGGCCGAAAGATTGTCGGTCGAATCGTGCAAGGTCACCGTCAGCGAATCGGGACCGGTGTAATTCAAGTTGGGCACGTAGACCAGGTTGGCGATGGCGGCGTTGAGGGCCGGCATCGTGCCGGTGACCGTCATCGAGGACGTGCCGGTGCCGCCGCTCGAGATGGTGAGACCGGCGATGGAACCCAATTCCAGCTTGCCGTTTGAGACCGTGAGGGTCAGCGAATCGGAGGTGCCGACGGCGGCCGGGTCGGTGAGCGCGAACGCATTGTTGGCAAAGGTGAACGCGGTATTCTCCGTCACAGTCGCCGACGAGGGAGCGACAACGCCCGGCGGACCGGCGTTGGAATAATAGGTCGGGGAGGCAATGCCGTTGGCGATCACGACCATCGTGTACGGGTCGGTGCCGACCTGCGACGGGAATGCGACGTTGACCGTCTCGGGCGTGTTGCCGGTCGCCACCCAGTTCGAGCTCCAGTTCGACGTCGTGGCGTAGTAGACGATGCCGGTGAGATCGTCGGTGACTCGCACGATGGGATAATTCGTCGCCATCTGGTTATCGTCGCCGTAGTACCCTCCCTCATCCAAGCCGTTCAGTTGCGTTCCCGTCAGCGTGTAATTGCCGTTGCCGTTGTTCGTGAAGCTGGTGATCGTGGGCATCCAGGACGGCTGGGCGCGCCGCCGGGCGTCAGGACCAAGGGATCGGTATCGAATTGAGTCATAAAGATCTGCCCGGTGGGCAAGACCAGCATGTCGTCGATGAAGCTATCGTAGTTGAAATAAAAGGAGGTCGTGGACGGTGGCGTGATGTCCGTAAAGACATTTGTGATCGGATTGAACTCGTAGATGTATTGCGGGGGCGGGAAGTCCTCCTCGCCGCTCTCATCGACAACCACCGCTGGGGAAATCGACATCACGACGTTGCCGTTGGGCAGGACCGCACCGGCCCCGTCGCCGATGGTATATTGCACGCCGTTGATGACGGGCAGGTTCGGGCCGAGCGTCCACGAGTTGGTCTTGTAGTTGTAGAAGGCCGCGTTTCCGTTAGTGCCGACCAACAGGGCGCGTCCGTCCGGTAGGGTCGCGAGGAGGCCCGATTCGTATCCTGTCTCGGGAGTGCTAAAGAGCGGCAGCGGCTGCCCGCTGGCCGAGGTGCTGGCGTCGGACCAGGTATTCGTCGTGGGATTGTAGATCTCGGCGAGGAACTTGTTGGCGTCGATGCTGGCGAAAATGTCGTAGGTCAGAATGTCGCCATTGGGCAACTTCGTCCAACCCTCTTCGTCGCTGACGTCGTCGGCGTAAATCTTGTTGCCACCGGCAGACCAGGTGTTGGTCGTTGGGTTGTAAATTTCAGTGCCATTATTCGCGATGTTTGCGACGAGGATATTGCCGTTGGGCAAGAGCTCGGCCTCTTCGTCGCCGACGGCCGCTTGCGGATCGGGCGCGTCGAGTGTCCACGTGTTCGTGTTGGGATTGTACGTCTCGGCCGTGCGGCTGAATCCGCCGTCGCTGGAGTACTCGCCCCCGACGACGAACACGTCACTGTTCGGCAAGACCACCGAACCGAAATACAAACGGCCGACATTCATCGACGCCACTTGCGTCCAGGTGCCATCGATATAGTTCCCCTGGCTGTCCGGCTTGAGCATGTACCAATTGGCAGAGTAGTTGCCGTCGCCGGCCCCGTGCGCCAAGAGATCGCCGTTTGGCAAGAGCAGTGTCAGATTGACCCCGCCGTCGGAGCCGTTGACGCCGACCTGGTTCGTGAGGTCGGTCCAACCGGCGATCGCGAGAGAGACCGTCGCCGACGCGGTGATGTTGTCGCCGGAATCATTCACTCCGATAGCGAGCGAGTCCGATCCCATGTAATTCGCTGTCGGCGTGTAAACCAGGCCGTTCAGAGCCGCATTGAGATTGGCCAGCGTGCCATTGATCTCGATCGACGATGTGCCGTTGCCAGTGACCGTCAATCCATTCGTCGAACCCAGTGTGAGCGTGCCGTTCGTCACGAAGAGCGACACCGAATCGGAGGTGCCGGAGGCGGCCGTGTCCGTGATACTGATGGAATTCTGGTTGGCCGTCGAGAACGTTGCGGACGTGTTCTCGTTCAAGACCTGCAGAGACGGTGCGCTGATGTTGGTCGTCGACGTAATCGTCATCGCAACATTTGCGGTTCCGATCAAATTGTCGGACGCATCCAGGATGCTCAACTTCAGCGTGTCGGTCCCGGAGAAATTCGTCTTCGGCGTGTACTCGAGTCCGTTCAAGGCCGCGTTGATGCTGGCCAACGTTCCGTTGATCGTCATTGAGGACGAATTGTTAGTCCCGTTGCTAAAGCTCAATCCCGTGGTCGATGCCAAAGTGATTGTGCCATTTGTGGCCGAGATCGTCAGCAAGTCGGAGGCGCCGGTTGCCGCATTGTCCGCAACCGTGACCGAGTTGGCCGGGAAAGTATAGGTCGTGTTCTCGACGAAATTTGCGGAGCTGGGAGCCGTCACGACAGGAGGCGTGATCACCTCGACGTTGATGGCCACGCTTGCCGAACTGGTCAGACCGTCGTTGGCATTCCGCGCCGAGATGGCGAGGGAATCCGGCCCGGTGTAACCCGACGTCGGCGTGTAAACCAGGTCGTTGAGCGCGGCGTTCAAATTCCCCAAGGTTCCCGAAAACGTCATTGAGGAGGAGGCGTTGAACGTGCCATTCATGTAAGTGAGGCCGGTGGTCGACGCCAGCGTCAGATAGCCGTTGTGCACCGTCAGAGACACAGAATCGGAGGTGCCCGAGGCGACGGCATCGGCCACGTTGATCGAGCCCGCCGCAAAGGCGTACACGCGGTTTTCGAGCACGGCGACTGCGGCCGGAGCGGTGATGGTCGGAGGAACGAGAGGATTGACCGTGATATTGACGCTGGTCGCTCCCGTTTGATTGTCATTGGAATCGTGAAGCTGAACCTGCAAAAAGTCCGCTCCGCTGTAACCGCTGGTCGGCGTGTATCGCAGGTTGTTGATCGCCGTATTCAGGTTCGCCACTGTTCCGGTCACGGTCATTGACGAGGCGCCGTTGGCACCGGAAACAAACGTCAATCCGGCAGTGGAACTTAAATTGAGCTTGCCGTTCATCACCGAAAGTGACAGCGAGTCGGAAGCGGCCGTTGCGGCCGCGTCGGACGTATTGATCGTGCTGACGAAAGTGTACGAGCCATTTTGAATCAAACTGGCCGACAAGGGCGCGGTGACAGTCGCCGGCGGACTCGATTGATATCCCGCCAAAGCGCTGATGAGATTGTTGGCGATCGGCGAACCGAGTCCCGAGGCCAAATCGTAGCCTACGCCCGCTGGGTAGCCGTTGTTGCCAGTCGTGATGTCGTGGTAATTGGCGCTCGACAAGCTGTAGAGCAGCGGAAGGGTTTGGGTGGGACCATCGAGCGTGGTCAACCCATTGAGAACGCGCCCCTGGTCGGCGATAGCGACAAGTCCTGCCATCATGGGAGAAGACAAACTGGTCCCCCCGACCTGCAAATCCCCGCCGAAATACGAGTCCAATACAAAGACGCCGGTTGCCGGGTCAGCATCCAGGGCCACGTCGGGCGTGGTGCGATTGGTCGTGCTCCCCGTGTTCGTGGCCGATTGGTAAGTCGGTTGCGATTCGAATGGGCTGATGCCGCCGCCACCGCCCGACCAGGCGCTCTCGGCCTCGTAGGTGGCGGCAGCATTCAGGTCGAGCGTGGTGCCGCCGACGGCGACAACATTCGGCGAAAACGCCGGATATCCGCCTGGAGCGCCCGCGTCTCCCGTACTGGCCAAAAACGTAACTCCCTGGTGTCCAGCCGGCGTGACAAAGTCAGAGTCATCATTTTGTTCCCCGGCGAATTCGCTGCTGCCCCAGCTGTTTGAGACCGTGGAGACGCCCGGAGTGCTGGCCGCTGTCGTCTCCGCCGCCAAAAGGTCGTTATAGGAGTTCGAATTGGCCTCAAACAGAATGATGTTGGCTTGAGGCGCGATCGAATGCGCCCATTCCACGTCCAGGGATTCCTCGACGTCCCATCCGCCCGGTGTGGAGTTGGGAACCAGGGCGAGTGACGTGGTGCCGGTTTGATTCAGGACCTGAAACGTGGGGCCGCCGGCGGTATTGAACAGTGGGAGGCCGTATTGCGAACTGAATGCAGCCGCGTCGGAAACGATATCCGGGTCGTTGTACGCATCCACAATGGCGATCGTCTGTCCGGCGCCAGTTCCCTTGACCGAGCCGAACATGATCTGATTGACGCCGTAAGCCGCGGTCATTTGCGCCGGGTTAATTGGCGCAACCGGTTGGTTCCCGGCGATGGCTGGTTTTGCCCCACCGTTTCCGGACGCGGATACCCGACCTTCGATAATGAAGGTCGGTTCGGCGACCATGCCGGCGGTGGGCTTGGGAGCCAGGGGAGTGGCGGAAAGTAGCAAGCGCTCTTCGAGTGTTTCCGCGGCAAATCCGCTGAATCGATCGCGCTGGGCCGCCTTAATGCTTGAAGCCGAGCGACGCGAGCTGCGCCGCACGCGTCGGCTTGCGCTCGGGGGATTCAAACGTCGCAGAAAGGCTCGAAACGGATTCGACAACATGCACGGAATCTCCTTGGGCGGCCATCCTAACGGCCCTTCGCGCTTTCCGCGACAAAAAATTGGCAGATGGTAATATTTCTTCCGCAGACGATTTTTATGACGTGCGTATCGATTCGCGGTCAAGACGCATCGCGGAGATTTAATATGGCCGATCCAAATTCCCACCGCAATCTAATTCCCGAGATTTCACCAGCCTATCTCGTTCCGTGGCTTATCCGGCTTTGCGCAAAAAGAGGGGACTGACCCCCTACCAGAAGGACGAGCCGGCTTTCGAACCACCACGGGTTTGGGGTCTGTCCCTCTTTGTGCAAAGCCCGCTTATCCCATAAACCGCAGCACATCCGTTTGGCGCCCTCCGCGGCCGCATGGTCTTTCATTCGCGCCCGCGAGGCCCTGTTGCCGACTTTGGCCGCTTGGCCTACAATCCCGGCCCTTTTGGATCGGACAAG
The DNA here is from genome assembly GCA_963752185.1 of uncultured Planctomycetaceae bacterium. Lineage (GTDB taxonomy): Bacteria > Planctomycetota > Planctomycetia > Planctomycetales > Planctomycetaceae > DASPSM01. Next base: position 2,521,360 of record CAVVXK010000002.1, read on the forward strand.
GATGGTCCGTTCACCCCTGCGGTTTCCCAAACATCTTGTCATCGCAATCAGTTTGCTGGGGCTGAGCATCTGTGGCGTCGAGTTCGGCCTGCACTTGCATGATGCGTGCCTGCTCAGCACCAGCAGCTACAGCGAGCGGAACGCGTGCGCGCCTTCGTGGACCGTGCACCATTTGATGAAACCGGACGTTCGCATCACGACCACCGACCCCGACATGGGCACCCGGGTTTCGTGGCGAACCAATAGCCTCGGCCTCCGCGGTCCCGAATACGATATCCCCAAGCCTGTCGGCGTTTATCGCATCGTTTGCTTAGGGGACGATTCAACGCTGGCGCCAGAAACGGCGACCGGAGAGTTATTCTGCACCCGTTTGCATGAACTTCTCGCAACGGTCAGTCCGGCCAAGATTGAGGTCATCAATGCGGGTTGTCCCCAGTTTGGCCCGTTGCTGTCGCTCTTGTTGCTCAAACACTCGTTGTTGGCCCTGTCACCCGATTTGGTAATCTGCAATTTCGATATGTCAGACGTCGCGGATGATCACCGCTGCCGGCGCTCGGTCCGCATGAATGGCGCGCAGCCTCTGTATTGCCCCCATCCTGACCTCGAACGGCAGCGTAATGCAGCGGAGAAACTTTGGGTCGAGCGGTTGCTGATGTGGAAGCACGCGAAACAAGGCGTGGCGTTTGTCTTGGGCGGCGAAGATCGACCGGAAGACAATCGCGATATCGACGCGCCCCAAGGCACTTATGCCTGGCTCCGCGACGATCCTCCCGATTGGTCGGTCTACGTTGGACAGACGCTCGAAACAATCGGCCAGCTCAGCCGGGTCTGCCGGCAGACCAATGGCCAATTCGTACTAACAGTGATTCCCGCCCCTTTCCAAATCTCCGACGACGCCTCCGCAGGACCGGGATTGAGAACAAGAGCCGGTGTCGAAGAGCACCAGCACTACAAGAGTCGCGTGCCGTTCGACACGCTGTCGGCCTATGCGAGAAAGGAGACGATTCGATTTTGCGATCCCTCCACGATTTTCCTGCGTGCCAAGCAGCCGGAACGCCTGTACCGACGTAACGTCGCTCGCTTTTCAGCGAGCGGACATGAACTGTATGCTCGCGTTTTGGCACGCTTCGTCGTGCAGACTGTTCCGGGGCCTTGGGGATCCGGACAGAATCGGCCAGATGGCGTCGAAGGTCGGTTCTCGGCCGCCGAGTCGCCAAAATCAGGCGAACTTGGTTCTCCGAAGATTCGCAGGACGGGGTTTGACCGCGACGGCACGGCGGAGGCAACGCCGGACAGCGGCCGGCCGACGAAAACCCGGGCCGAAGCCGGGCGGGGGGAGGTGCAATGAGCCAGTACGAGACGACGGTCCGCTATTTCGACCGAGCCGCAGCGTTGATGGGCCTTTCCAAAAACATGCAGGCTCTGCTCCTGACGCCCGAGCGCGAATTGAAGGTCCAGGTCGCGCTGGAGCGTGATAACGGAGAGATCGCGACTTACGTCGGCTACCGCGTGCAGCATGATAGCGCGCGGGGGCCCATGAAAGGCGGACTGCGGTTCCACCAGGAGGTCGACGCGGACGAAGTCCGCGCTTTGGCCACGCTGATGACCTGGAAAACGGCCGTCGTCAATATTCCCTACGGCGGTGCCAAAGGGGGAATCGGCATCGATACGCACGAGCTGAGCCAAGGCGAACTCGAGCGAATCACCCGCAAATTCGTCGATGCCACCCACGACATCATCGGCCCCGACAGCGACATCCCGGCCCCGGACATGGGAACCAATGCCCAAGTGATGGCCTGGTTCATGAACCAATATCAAAAGTACCACGGTTTCAACCCGGCCTGCGTGACCGGCAAGCCGCTCGAATTGCACGGCTCGGAGGGACGCGAAGAGGCGACGGGCCGCGGAGTCGCCATATTGACCGCCGCCATGCTGCAGCGGCTCAAACAAAATGTCGAAGGTGCCACGGTCGCGCTGCAGGGCTTTGGGAACGTCGGCACCTATACGGCCCAATTCCTGCATGCCAAAGGGGCCAAGATTGTCGCCATCACCGATCAGTACGGCGGCATCGCCAATCGGGAGGGGATGGATATTCCCGCCCTGCTGCAATACGCCCGCGAGCATGAGACCGTGAAAGGCTTCCCGGGCGGATCATCAATTACAAACGATGAGCTTCTCACGTCGGCCGTCGACGTGTTGATTCCCGCGGCTTTGGGAGGCGTGCTCACAAAGGAAAACGCGCGCGAAGTCCGTGCACGCTACATCGTGGAAGCGGCCAACAATCCAACCGCGATGGAGGCCGACGAAATCTTCGAGCATCGGAAGCTTCCCGTCCTGCCCGATATTCTGGCAAATGCCGGAGGCGTGACCGCCAGTTACTTCGAATGGGTGCAAAACCGCCAGCATTTTCGCTGGGATCTGGCCCGCGTGCGAACCGAGCTTGACCGGATTCTTCTGGAAGGATTCGAGAAGGTCTGGAAGATCGCCGAGGACAAAAAGGTCTCGCTGCGCACGGCCGCCTATTTGCTGGGAATCGGACGAGTTGGACGGGCCACCGTCCTGGCAGGCATTTCCTGACGCGACTTCACCATTTACCATGCCCGGGGTACACGCCCGGGTTCTGTGTCGAATAATTTAGCGGAAGTCCCGCCGTCGCTCGACTTGGCGGACTTACCACATCCGGCGGACATTCAAACGAGAAGGGCCCATGACCAATTCAAGCGCCGCGGCATGTCCCATCTTTCAGGGCTTTTCGGTCGAAGAATACGAGCAAGTTCTGGCCCTTCTGAGCCAGGAATCGTATCCCAAAGGCCAGGTCATCATCGACGAGGGAAAGTCGCAGCAGGAACTGTGGATCATCGTGCAGGGCAGCTGCGAAGTCGTGAAAATGAACAAGAGCAAGTCACAGCAGAGGCTGGCCACCATCGAAGCCGGGGCGGTCTTTGGCGAAATGTCGTTCTTTCAGAAGGCGCCGCATTCGGCGACCGTCCGTGCGCTGACGGCGGTCAAGGTGCTCCGGCTGACTCGGGAGAATTTCGAGGCGCTGCAAACGCGTTCTCCGGCGTCCGCCTACAAGATCGCCATGAGCATCCTGGCGGTGATGGCCCAGCGAATTCGCCGCATGGACGATTGGATCTGCGACTTCATCGAACGCCCGGAAGGGGCCAATCATCGCGAGGAATGGCACGACTTTCGTTCGAAGCTGTACGCCGATTGGCAATTTTGAAGCCGCGTTGACTCCTTTTTCGGGTTGGCCGATACTCCAATAATGAACGTCTCTTCAGGTCTCGAACGCCCGGCCACCACAGATTTGGCCTTGTACGCCAGAAATGTGGCAATCCGTGCTCGGGCGGCTTCGCGGCAATTGGCGCTGGCAACCGGCGCTCAAAAAGGGGATTGGCTGCGACGAACTGCGCAGCTGCTCCGCGAACGAAAAGACGAAATCCTCAAAGCGAACGAGGACGATTGCTCCAACGGGCGTCAGGCCGGACTGTCGCCGGCGATGATCGATCGCCTCAAATTGACTGAATCCCGCCTGGAGGCGATTGCACAAGCCCTACACGAGGTCGCGTCTCTATCGGAACCGGTCGGCGAGATTATCGACAGCAACGTCCGTCCCAATGGGCTCTTGGTCACGCGTGTTCGCGTACCCTTGGGCGTTGTTTTTTTTATTTATGAATCGCGCCCCAATGTCACGGTCGACGCCGCGTCACTATGTGTTAAGAGCGGGAATGCCGTCATTTTACGCGGCGGCAAAGAGGCCATCCGAAGCAACCAGGCCCTGGCGTCGCTCATGAGCGATGCCTTGGCTGCGACGGGCCTGCCGCGCGATGCCGTTCAGCTTGTCGAAACGACCGACCGGGAAGCCGTCGGCCAATTTCTCCGGCTGCAGGAATACATCGATCTCGCCATTCCTCGCGGCGGACGTTCGTTGATCGAGCGCGTTTCCGCCGAGGCGACCATGCCCGTGCTCAAGCATTTTGACGGAATCTGCCACGTGTATGTCGATCGGTCCGCCAACCTCGAAATGGCCGAGCGAATCCTGATCAACAGCAAATGTCAAAGACCGGGAGTGTGCAACGCCGCCGAGTCCCTTTTGGTGCATCGCGACGTGGCGGCCGCCTTCCTGCCGAAGGCCGCCGCAAGCTTGCAGAAGAACGGCGTCGAGCTGCGTTGTTGCGAACGCTCGCGTGCGCTCATTCCCAGCTCGCGAGCGGCGACCGACGACGATTTCCGAACCGAATACCTCGATCTGATCCTTTCGGTCAAGGTCGTCGATTCCCTGGCCGATGCGATCCATCACATCGACGCCTATGGATCCCATCACACGGACACGATCGTCACGAATGACCTCACCGCGGCAGGGACCTTCGTCGCGCAAGTCGATTCGGCGGCTGTCCTCGTGAATGCGAGCACGCGGTTCAACGATGGGAACCAGTTCGGACTGGTGCAGAAATCGGGATCAGCACCGACAAATTTCACGCTCGCGGACCGTGCGGGCTCAAGGAATTGACCAGCTACAAATACGTCGTGCACGGAAACGGACAGGTTCGCACGTAGCTTTGCGGCGCAAACCGCGAATGGAGGCCAGGGATGGCGGACATTCTCAGTCAAACCGAAGTCGAATCGCTGCTTTCCGCGCTGGACGCGGGGCCCGGCCACTCCGAGCCCAACGCGAAAGCTTCGTCCCATCGCGGCGACGACCACGAAAGCCAGGTCAGCGTCTACGACTTCAAGCGGCCCGAGCGCGTCAGCAAGGAGCAGATGCGCGCGTTTCAGGCCATGCACGACGGCTTCAGCCGCGAGTTCGGCGCGGGCTTGAGCGGCATGTTGCGTACGATCGTCGAGGTCAAGCTGAGCAGCGTGGACCAATTGACCTACGGCGAGTTCGTATTCAGTCTCGAGAACATGACGTGCTTTAACGTGATGCACGCCGCGGGCCTCGACGGGCATATGATCCTCGACCTGACCCCCTCCATCATATTCCCAATCGTCGACCGGCTCTTGGGGGGAGGGAAGTCGGCCAAATACAGCATTCCCAATCGTCCGTTGACGGAGATCGAACTGAGGCTGATCTCGCGGATCATCGAAATGGCGATCCACGGGCTCGAGAAATCGTGGTTGAGCGTCTGCGAGCTCAAGCTGAAGGTCACTCAAGTCGAATCGAATCCGCAATTAGTTCAGATCGTGCCACCGAACGAAGTCATCGTGCTCATCAGCTTCGAGATTACAATGGGCGAAATGCGCGGCATTATGAACCTGTGCATCCCCTTCAATACCATCGAGCCCATGATCGCAAATCTGTCGTCGGACAACTGGTCCGCTTATACAAAGCGCGGAGTCGACACCCGGCAGAAGCTCAATCTGCAGACCGGGATTGGCAAGGCAAAAGTCGAGATGGTTGTCGGCCTTGCGGATACACGATTGACGGCTCGGGAAATCCTGAACCTCTCGATCGGCGACGTGATTATGACCGAGAAGGGCCGTGAGCAAGCGCTCGAAGTCTACGTCGAAGGCCGTCCACTTTTCCGCGGATCGGCTGGTCTCTTCAAAGGACACAAGGCGGTCCGCGTCGGAAAGTCGATTGCTCGACCGGAAGAATTGATCGAGCTGCAATTGAAAGCCAATCCCGCCGCGACCGGAAAAGCCGGTTAATGAGTTGTTGCCCAAAAGACGAGAACGATGTGTCCACAAACAAGGCCCGATGGAGACGGTGACATCGCATCTGCCATATCGACGAACGGGCAGGGTTCTTGACGGGGGTTACGCACCGGAGTAGAAGTATCCTAAGGTATATGAGGTACGTGGTCCGCAAGCCGGGATCCTGCCGCCGTGGGCCGTGCGTTCGGCCGCGGCCGGCTTCCACGGACTGCGGACCGTTGGCATTTCAAGGTCATTGAGAGGACGTTTCCGATCGAAACAACGCATCGAATCAACGATCAAATCCGCATTTCACCCATCCGGCTGGTAAGCGAAGACGGCAAAGTGATGGGAATTGTGCCGACGGCGGAGGCACAAAAGCAGGCCGTCGAGGCCGGTTTGGACCTGGTTGAGGTCGCCCCGAATGTGCGACCTCCCGTTTGCCGAATCATGGATTACGGCAAGTTCAAATACGAGCAGAAGAAAAAGCAGACGCAAAACGCAAAGACGCATCAGCAGCAGGTGAAGGAAATCCGTTTGCGCCCAAAAACGGGCGGGCACGATATTGATTTCAAGGTCAAGCAGGCCCGGACTTTCCTCGAAAACCGCGACAAAGTGAAAGTCAACGTCCTATTCCGCGGCCGCGAAAATGCCCACCACGAGAAGGGCAAAGAAATTCTGACGAGCGTCATTGCCGCTCTGGAAGACATCGCCAAGGTCGAATCCATTCCCAGGATGGACTCCGGCCGATCCATGTCCTGCGTGCTCACGCCGAAGTAGGCGAGCGGCTAAGGGACGGTCCCCGGATCGCCCTCACGACCGGTCTCGTCGCTGCATACCTCGCAGCTGTACCGGTGCTCTCTTGACCTTACCGCTTTGCCGATAGTATCTTGAACCACGCATCAACGAGTGTCGAAGTGTCGGCCTCGGCCCCGCGCTGAGCCACCGCATCGCGACATCCCGCCGCAGACTCTCTCCCCGGCAGCGCCGGCCGGTCGAAAGTCGCAACCGAACACGCCTGAGCAGCTCCGCACTCGGAGGCACACACCTGCGATGTTGACGATCTTTGGCCCGAAGAGCCCGTACTGTGACGGTGTATCGCGTCGCAGCTTCCTGAAAATCGGCGGCCTTTCGCTGGCGGCACTCGGGGGCGTCGGCCTGGCCGACGTACTCAAGGCGCAAGCAGCCAATCCCTCGACGAAAAAAGGCCGCCACAAAGCGGTCATCAATATCTTCTTGGCCGGTGGCCCGCCGCACCAGGACATGTGGGAAATCAAGACGGACGCGCCCAAGGAAATTCGCGGCGAGTTCAGTCCGATTGCGACCCGCGTTCCCGGAATCCAAATCGGCGAGTGTTTTCCGAAGATCGCGTCGATGATGGATAAGTTCGCCGTCGTGCGTTCCGTCGTCGGCTGCAGCAGCGGCCACGATGGCTTCCAGTGCATGAGCGGTTGGTCGCGTCGCGACAGTGCGGCCATTGGCGGCCACCCCAGCATCGGCTCCGTCGTGGCAAAAGTGCAGGGGCCCACGACGCCGGCCATCCCGCCCTTCGTCGCGCTCGCCGATCGCACGAGCCATATGGAGTGGTCCGAGCCGGGAGCTCCCGGGTTTCTCGGCGCCGCTTACCAGGCATTCAAACCAAACGGGCAGGGGATGTCGGACCTGCGGCTCAATGGCGTGACACTCGATCGCCTGCAGGACCGCAAGAGTTTGCTCAAAGGCCTCGATCATTTGAAGCGATCGGCCGACGCCAGCGGCATGCTCAGTGGAATGGATGCGTTTTCCGAAGCCGCCTTCGGCGTGTTGACGTCAAGCACGTTGGCCGATGCACTCGACCTGAGTAAGGAAGATCCCGCGGTGCGGGCGCAGTACGGAGACGGCAAGCCCTACCACTACCAATACGACGGCGCTCCGACAGTCAACGATCATTTGCTCATCGCTCGCCGGCTCGTCGAAGCGGGAGTGCGGTGCGTGACCTTGTCCTACGGCCGCTGGGACAGCCACGGTGATAATTTCACGCTGGTCCGCGATCACGGCGCCAAGCTGGATCAGTGCGTCACGGCCCTCGTGAGCGATCTCGAACAGCGGGGCATGTTGGACGACGTGACCGTGATCGCTTGGGGCGAATTCGGACGCTCGCCCCGCATCAACCCGGGCGCCGGCCGTGATCACTGGCCGCGGGTGAGCTGTGCCTTGCTTGCGGGCGGCGGCCTGAAAACAGGACAGGCGATTGGTGCAACCAATCGCCTGGGAGAGTTCCCGATCAATCGTCCGGTCGACATGCAAGAGCTCGTCGCCACGCTCTACCACAACCTGGGCATCGATCCGCATTCGACCACGGTCACTGATCCAACGGGTCGCCCGCGGTACCTGGTCGATCTCCGCGACCCGGTCCGCGAGCTGGTGTGACCCTTTGTCGGAAGCTGCTAGTGCTCTGTCACACCTAGATTTCTGGGTGGCACTGGCGGCTTGTCCGCCAGTGCGAACGACTTACGATGCAGGTCATCCTAATTCTTGGACTTGACGCAGCACTAGGGCTGCAACTCGATATTGAGAGCGTCGCCGCCATGGCCGCGGCTAATCCGCTTCCTGATTTCGCGGTGAATTTTCGACGCCGCCGAATGCGAGAAGCCGAGGCCGGCCGCTTCATTGGTGAGCACCTTCACCTCGAGCTGCACAATTTCGTCCTTGGCGCTGCGGCGCTTCTCGAGCTGGGCTTTCAGTTTGTCGAGCCGCTCCTGGAGCTTTTTCAGTTCCGCTTCGCGGCCCTTCATATCGGATTCGAAGCACTTGTCGACGGCCGATTTCAACTTGTCCGTCACAGCAGTCTTTGCCTTATCGTCCTTAGCCTCGCCGAGTTCGTTGGCTAATTTCTCGACCTTTGACCAATCCGAGTCAGGCACCGCGAAAATTGCTCCGAAATTGCCGGGACTCGTAAAGTCGTCATTTGCCCAAAACTGGATGTTATGGGGCCCATGAGGCGGCATCGGTGCGACCGGCGCTAGCGGTGCGAGCGGAGCCCTGGGTTTATCCGGAGCGTCGTCCTGACCGACGCAAATCGTCGCCAGGCCCAAAACGCCTGTCGCAACCAGAACGAAAAACTGTCGATTCATCATGCAGCTCCTGACTGAAGGAAATTGATCTTCGAGCAAACAGACTCGTAAGCAGTTCAAACGATTCACGATTTGTGCGGGCCGCCCGCGGGCAGCCCGGTCGGGAAGGATTCTTCGATCCGATGCATTTGTTCTAGGAGGGCCCGGAACTCTTTCGACCCGTCGCGGCGAGAATTCTCGATCGACGTCCTCTCCGGGATGGCGTCCGCCTCGGCCGCCTTGAGTTCCTTTTCAAAATCCGACAGCTCGGCGGCGAACTCCGATCGGCCAGTGGCCATTGCGAGCGCTAACGTCTCAGCAAACCGATCGATGTCCGGCACCGCGGGAATGTCTGATTTCGGATTGATTGTGCCGGGACGAGCGACGTCTAAAGAATTTTCGCTGACGGACCATTCGTGATGAATTGGCACAAGATACGATCGTCCGGCCCATGCCAGACTCGCCAATCCAATCAAAAGACAGGCCGTGATCGCCGGCCTCCGATGTCGGGACAACTCCCGCATCAGACGTCGTCGCCGCCAGGGACGGGGCGACTGCAGGCTCTTGAGAACGTCCGCGAGCGCTTGCCGAACATCCTCCGCCGACGCGAACCGGCGACTGGGCCGTTTTTCCAGCAGTCCGTCGATCACGTCGGAGAGTTCGTAGGGAATATGTGAATTGATGTCCCGCACCGGGCGATGGCGATCGCGGCAGATGCGATTGAGCACGGCCATGGCCTGCTCGGCCCGAAACGGCGGGTGGCCGGTCGCCATGAAGTAGAGCACCGCACCCAGACTGAAAAGGTCGGAGCGTCCGTCCGTCGGTTCCCCGCTGGCCTGCTCGGGAGACATGTAGTGGGGCGTGCCCGCGACGATGCCGCTGTGCGTGAGGCTCGCGTCGTCCGCCGCTCGAGCCAAACCAAAGTCCGTGAGCAGGACCCGTTCGACGCCGTTTTCCAGCATGATGTTGCCCGGCTTCACATCGCGGTGGATCACGCCTTGCGCGTGGGCGGCAGCCAGTCCGGCGGCGGCCTGCATCCCGATTCGCGAAATCTCCTCGGCCGAGAGCGGCCCCCCCTGATCGACTCGATCCTGGAGCGATCGGCCGGGGACGTACTGCATGACGAGGAACGGCGTCTCCTGTTCCGATTCGACGTTGTAGATCGCCACGATATGTTCGTGGACGACCGCCGCCGCGGCCCGCGCCTCGCGGGCAAATCGCTGCCGTGCCGCCCCGTTATGCGCCAGATGCGGCGCCAGGACTTTGATCGCCACGGGCCGGTTCAGGTTCGTGTCGAACCCCTTGAGCACGATCCCCATTCCACCGGCGCCGATCACATGTTCGATCTGGTAACGGCCCAATTGACCGAGCAGTTCCGGGTGCGCTGCCGGGGAGAGAAAATCGAGCTTGATGGGACGGACCCCGCGCAAGACGGGCGTCGAGCCGGCACTCGACCGAGGCTCGTCGATCGTGAAATCGACAGCTTCGTCGAGACAGGCCTCGCCGCTCGTTTGCAACACGTTCCGCACTTCGGCCCATTCGCGATCGGCGGCGGCCGTCTTGGCCAGTCGATCCTGGCAATGGGCACACGTCTCGACATGACACTGCGACTTGCGGAACTCGTCGCTCGCCTCGTCGCCGAATAGCAGCACGTCGAGATCGATTCGGTTGCAAACCGGTTCTTTGGAGAAAGCCGCCATCGTTACATGCTCTCAAAAGTCGAGTGAGGGGTGAGGGCGGAAGGTACGCGCCGCGTACCTTGTCCCCACCATTCCCTCACCCCTCACACTCGTCACTTGCCTGAGCCCTTCGTCGCCTGATACGCCGTTGGTCACGAACCTTTCGCAGCCTCCCGCAAGCGGGCCATCACGCGGCTCCTCGCGATATAGACGCTGCCAACCGACATTCCCAATTGGCGGGCCACCTCCGTGACGGGCACATCATCGATCGCGCTCATCCAGAAGGCCTGCCAGGTGCTTTGTTTGACCTCTTTTTGGACTTGCTTGGCCGCCCAGCGAAAGCCCTCTCGCCGGATTTCGATCTCGAACATTTGGGTGATGGCCGATTCGGCCTCGGACTTGGCTTCGAGCATCTGCTGCATGTCCGACTTGCCGGTTCCCCAGACCTGGTGTTTTCGCCGCGTCAAAAAATTGATCATGAGATTTCGGGCGATGCGATGCAGCCAGTCGCGAAAGCGGCCCCGATCCTGATCCGGAACCCAACCCTCAACGGCCCGCGCGACGGCCAGCATGACCTCTTGGACCAACTCCTCGGCGTCCGCATGCTGGAAACCGCGCCGCAGCGCCAACCGGTAAACCACGGGCTGATACAACCGCGCAAACTCGTCCCACGCCTGTGCGTTCTGGGCGTCGGCAAGTCTCACGATCAAGCTGGCTCGGGTATCCGGAAAGCTCGACAATCGTTTTCCCTCGTTTTCAACCTTCCCTTATTAAACACACACACGGGACCGAAATCTTTCACGACCTGCGTATCCGCCTCGGCACGTTGCGCCGATAACTGATTACGGCGTTGCGGAGAATTGAATGGACAACGAGAATAGCAGGCCGCGAATCACCACCAAGAGGTGAAGCCGTCCGCCTGAGCCCACATCAAGTCTAAGATCCGCCCGCCAACGAGGATACGAAAGGCCCCTTGCTTGAAATCCGATGCTTCCCGATTCGCCTTTCAGGTCTGCATGGCGCCGGACTGCAAAGAGCGGCACGCCGTCGACGAAGCCCATGTCGCCTGCACGAAATGTGGCTCGCTGCTCGATGTCGAATATGAGTGGGATCGCCTTCCCGTGCCAAAGTCGCTTCGCGAATTCGAGGCACGCTGGGCGAGCCGCAAGAATCCGCTCGATTTCAGCGGCGTCTGGCGATTTCGCGAGTTGCTCCCTTTCGCGCGGCCCGAAGCGGTGGTCACGATCGGCGAAGGACAGACAATTCTGCAACGATCGGAGAATGTCGGTCGATACGTGGGAATGCGGCCTGGCAACCTTTTTCTTCAATATGAGGGGCTCAATCCCTCCGGCAGTTTCAAAGACAACGGCATGACGGCGGCGACGACCCATGCGCGGATGGTGGGCGCCAAAACGGCCGCGTGCGCCTCCACAGGGAACACAAGTGCTTCGCTTGCGATCTTCGCGAGCACGACGGGTCTCTTGCGCGTCGTGGTGTTCGTAGGCAGCGGCAAGATCGCCTATGGAAAACTCTCGCAGGCACTCGACTACGGTGCGCTCACGCTGCAGATCCAGGGAGATTTCGACGACGCCCTGGCTCGCGTCCGCGAGGTCTGCGCGGAACTCAACATCTATCTGTGTAACAGCGTGAATCCTTTCCGGCTGGAAGGGCAAAAATCGATCATGTACCGGGTGCTCGAATCGCTCGATTGGCAGCCTCCCGATTGGATCGTTGTTCCCGGCGGGAATCTCGGTAACTCGAGCGCGTTCGGCAAGGCCTTCTTCGAGTTGAAACAGCTTGGCCTGATCGATCGCATTCCGCGACTCGCCGTGATTAACGCCGAGGGTTCGAACACGCTTTACCGATTACACGAGCAACAGAAGCTCCGATGGGACCAGGGACGTCTGAGCCGCCCAGCCATCGACGACTTTTATGCCGCGATGGACGCCGAAGGACGCCGCGCCGCCACCGTGGCGACCGCCATCGAAATCAATCGGCCCGTCAATCTCATCAAGTGCCTGCGGGCGCTCGATGTCTGCAACGGCGTGGTCCGCGAAGTCACCGATCAGGAGATTCTCGACGGCAAGGCCCAGGCGGGAGCCGGTGGTTTCGGCTGCGAGCCGGCCAGCGGCGCCAGCATTGCCGGAGCCAAGCGACTGCGCGACGAAGGGGTGATCGCCCCCAGTGACCGGGTCGTATGTATCTTGACGGGTCACCAACTCAAGGATCCCACCGTCACCGTGAACTATCACTCGGCGGCAAGCGGACAGTTCGCCAATCGGCCCGTGGTCGTTGAAAACGATCTCGACCAGATCATCGCCGCGCTCGGCACATTCGCTTAACGCCTGGCGGTCAGGGCAAGAATCCCCGCTCTCGCAATTCCTGGATATTGTCCGAGGCGCTGCTCCAGACGCGCTCGGCCGCATAGCGCAAGAGGGCAATTCCTGCCAGTTCGGCGGGCGCCGTCAGGATCGCCGTGTGGTCCTCTTCCTCGTCGTCGAGCTGCCGATTCAGCTTGTTGACAATCTCCTCGACGCTGTCGCTGGTGATCCGCTTCGGCCCGCTGGCATTGGCCAATCGCAGGTGTGAAAAGCCGGCCGTGCGAGACAAGAGAAATTGTACGAGCTGTTCGTCCGCGGAGTCTTCAAAGAAATTGTTGAACTCGGGCCGCATATTATCCGGGGTAATGATCGTGGGCCGGGTGATTTTGACCGCGCCCTGCGTGAGCGATGCCGTCTCTCCGGGCTTCGCCGCATTCAGCACGAGGAAATACGGCAATACGGATTCGCCGAACGTAAAGAGCGAGTAGTGGACCGGGCGTCGAATCGCAACAGCATTCCACGCTGCTCGAAAGTGCTGCTCCTGATCATGTTCGTGCGACCACATGAATCGCGAATTCCCTTCGTTAACGAGAACAACGAATTATAGCGGACTCCACGCAAGCGCAGCAGAGCAGGGGATGCAGCCGGCCCGGGCAGCAGAGCAAAATAGTCGCGGTTGGCCGAACCGGAAACGATTCGAGATGGGATCGACGCGGTCGCGTTGTTTACCATAGATGAGATTCAAAGTCGGGCGCAACCTCCAGACCCAACCGACCATCGCATGACAGAGCCGCTTGTTTTTTTGAACGGTCGCACGGTCCCCGCCTCGCAAGCCCACCTTGCGGTGTACGACGCCGGCGTCGTGCTCGGCGCGACCGTCACGGAACTCGTTCGCACATTCAAGCAACGGCTCTTTCGGCTCGAAGATCACCTGAGTCGGCTCGCCCAGTCGCTCCATTACGTTCGCTTCGACATAGGCCTTTCAATGGAGCAATTGGGCCGTACGGTGGGAGAATTGGTTGCCCACAACGCCGACCTGCTCGATCCGAAAGACGAACTCGGACTCGTGATTTTCGTGACAGCCGGGGAGTACCCGACGTACGCGGGGGGCGCGGCCGGCAACGTCCGTACAACGCCGACAGTTTGTGCCCACACATTTCCGCTCCCTTTCGAGTTGTGGTGCAAAAAGATTCAAACGGGAGTGCACCTGGTCACGCCGTCAACGCGCCACGTGCCGCCACAGTGCTACGATCCCAAAATGAAGTGTCGCAGCCGCATGCATTATTACCTGGCCGATCAGGAGGCCCGCCTCGTCGACTCGGAGGCCTCCGCACTGTTGCTCGACCTCGAAGGAAATGTCGCCGAGACAAGTGCGGCTAACTTTCTCATGTTGGTGCAAGGGACGATCGTCTCCCCCTCATTGCGGAACACTCTGCCGGGAGTGAGCCGGGCAACCGTCATCGAGCTGGCTGCGAAACTGCAAATCCCCTTCGAGGTCCGCGACTTTCAACCATTCGACGCCATCAACGCCGACGAATGTTTTCTGGCAAGTACTCCCTACTGTTTGATGCCCGTGACAAGAATCAACGGCATTCCGATCGGTGCGGGTCGGCCCGGTCCGATTTACCGGCGCTTGGTCGACGCGTGGAGCCAGCTGGTGGGCATCGACGTTGTGGCACAGCTCGTCGCAGGCGCCAGGCGACGGACGGCCGCGACGGGATCGGTCTGACGACAAGGCTCATTTCGGACAGTTGAAATGGATCGGACTCGAATCTTCATTTTCGCCTGTCTGGTTTTCGTGGCGAGCACCGCCTTGGCCGGTCCCGCAGCCGCTCGACGTTCGCAGGTCGCGGTCGACATGGTCACGCTCAAGTCCGGAAGAACGATTCGCGGTGTCATCGTGCGCGCCTGCGCGGATGGTTCGCTCACGCTGGCCGTCTCTCGCGATTGGCTGCGCAAGGCGAACCCGGAGCTGTTGGCCCGACGCAAGGTTGCCGAGATGGCGACGAGAAAGACAGCGCTCGAACAACTGCGCGACCGTCTCAAGCAGGCGATCATGGGCCTGGCAGACGAATCGCGGATGGGCACATTTCTTCGATCCGAGGCCAAACGCATCGAGCGATTGCTCGGCGATCCCAACCCGCCCGAGCCCCGGTTCGTTTGGCTGGATTTGACAAAGAAAGAGATTGCCCGGATCAAACCGACCACGGACCAAAACCGACGGACCGTGTCTTGGAGCTGGTCCGAACGGCTGTCGAACGTCGAAACCCGCGACGGAAACGATCTGGCGCGCGATCTTCAGCAAAGAGGCGTCGATCCAGCGCGTCCGCTCCCGGATCTTTCCGACGACTTTCCCCCAAGAATGCAGGATGCCAGGGAATGGAGCGCGCGACTGGCGTTGGTCGAGTATGCACTCGATAAACCGCTCGATTTCCAGGGAACGGGCAACCAGCTCGTGCCCGTGGAACATTCGGCAAAGGCACAGGACACGGGTCCGCTCGTTGCCAAGATGTTTGGCGGTCAGATGGAGGGGGTGATCAAGGACCTGCTCGGCGACGGCCGCGCGTCGACGGCCGATCCCGCGGCCGACGGCTGGCTTAAATCGGCCTATGCAGAGGCCGAAAGGCAAAGATTGCGGGCATTTCGGGCCACGCGGGTTGATCTCAATCTGGGCGGGCAACAGGCGTCGGTCTATTCGATATTTGCCGTACGACTCGACAATGGCAACTGGCAAATTATTTGGTCCGGTCGTGAATCCCAGGACGGCGCCAGACAGCGGCCTGATGTGGAGTCGACGATCGCCGACGATCCGCAGCTCAAGTCGGCGCTTGCCGGATTTAAATCGCTGGGAGTTGCCGCGGACGACCAGATCCGCCGGGCGATTCGCTTCGGGGCTGCAACGATGGAAGCTCAAAAAGCCGTCGATCGCCGCTTCTTCGCGTTCGAGGAACCGCTGCTAAGACGCTTGGACGGGCCGCCCCTCTGGTGGTGAAAGCCCGTCTGTGCGCATCGCTGTTCGCGATTCGCTGGCACGGGCGTCCTCCATGAAGCTGTGCGGGATGGAGCGCAAAGTCAGTCGCGCTGCGTTTCGCGGGTCAAACGATTTACTCGTTTCGTGCCGCGTCTGATGTTGCTTTGCGCACGAAAGGCTGACCGTTGCGCAAGCGCTCGCGGATGTTCGGAGCATTTGGCCGCGCGACTTCGAGCTCGGCAGAGCTGCGTGGATTTGCCGATGAATTTCCCTACTTGTGGGGGCGAAATTCTGTTTTGGGATCGCGTGCGCCGGGAGGTGTCGCCCGGCTCGATCAGTACGGCCGGGAGCGTAGCCCGGCCCGACCAGCTCAGCCGGGCTCATTGACGAAGGCGGGAGGTTAGTTGTTTATGAAACGTGAGTGGATCCTGGGTCTTGCCACGGCGGCGGGCATGTCATTGCTCACTGCATTGCCGGTCTTCGGCGGTGACAAGATCGTATCGAACATCAAGAAACCGAGCACGGACGCGAGCAAACCAGTCGTAAACGCCAGCCAGCAACCAGCGAAGGGAACCACCTTGTCGGCAAAAACCACGAATCCGACGACGGATGTGAAGAAAAATAACGAGAAGAAGAACCAAACGGTCAGCAAGACGCCGACTCCGACCATCACCGCGAAGCCGGAAATCAACGTCAAGCCGGCAGCGAAGGTCAATTTGGTGACGACCCCCAAGCCGTCAATGAAGATCAAGACCGTTTCCAATGTGAAGCCCGCATCCGAGATGAAAGCGATTCCCGGCTCAAAGACAATCACCGCTGCAAAACCGGCGACATTCGTTAAGCCCATCGCCGAGACAAAACCTGTCACGAATGTCAAAACACCCGAGAATGCGAAACCGGCCGCGAAAGCAAAGACAAAACCGGTGATCGCAAAGCCGATCACGATCAGCAAACCGGCCGCCCCGGTGAAACTCGCGCTCAACACAAAACCGATCGAGAAGACGAAACCCGTTGTCACCGCCAAGCCGGTCGTGGATGCCAAGCCCGTCGTGAACAGCAAGCCGGCCGTCAACGCCAAGCCGGCCGTCCAATCCAAGCCAGTGGTCGAAAAGAAGTCGGCGATCAATGCCAAACCGGCCGTGGAGTCGAAGCCCGCCGCCAAATCCAACAAACCAGCGACGGTGGCGCCGAAAAAGATTACCGCCAGCGAGCCGGTCGTGAAAAAGGCGGATAAGGCCGTGGTTGCCAATGTCGCGCCGATCCAACGCACGAATTCCTTCCAGCTGCCGACCGGCTGGGAACGGCTCAATCTGTCGAACGACCAGCGCGACAAAGCCGCGGCGATCAGCGACAAGTACTCGGCCGACATCAAGAAAATGGAAGCTCAGCTCGAAGCGGCGAAGGCGAATCGCGAAAAAGAGCTTTCCGCCTTGTTGACGCAGGAACAGCGCAACCAATTCGTCAACTCGAACGGCCAGAAGCCGGCGACCAACGGCAAGGTGAACTCCGAGATCAAGAAGACGACGGCGATCAATCGCGTGAACCGGATCGCCGCCGTACCGATCGAGTCGAAGAAAGGACGGACGCAAAAATAGCCCAGTGCCGGAGCAAACACCCTGTTTGCTTCGGTTCGCTGGAATTCAAGCGGGGGACCAATTGGTCCTCCGCTTATTTTTTTGCGCGTCGCTGATTGCGGCTCCCCCCACTCGTCACGCTGCTTGACCGGCCGATTCGCGCCGCGTAGGCTCGTTCGCAATGTCGAAGTCGTTGCCGGTCGACCGGTTTGTCGGCGAAATCGGCCGGCCTTGCAGGCCTTTTACGTGTCTGACTTGTAGTGGCATCCTCTCGTTGCATCGACCGGGACCATGAAAACGATTCTCCATCGTCTCGCCTGGCTTTGCCTGATTGCGCCTGCGCTTCTCGAGGCGGCGGTCGCGCGGGCAGACGTGTTCGAGGTCGAAGCACGACACGACGTCATGGTTGCGATGCGCGACGGAGTTCGCCTCGCGACCGACCTTTATTTGCCGGCACGCGATCGCAAGCTCGCTCCGGGGAAGTGGCCGACGATCCTCATGCGCACGCCCTACAACAAGGCGGGCGATGAGAACGACGGCCGATATTTCGCGGCACATGGCTATGCCGTCGTCTTTCAAGACACGCGAGGTCGGTATCGGTCCGAAGGAGTGTGGCACATGCTGACCGACGACGGTTCGGACGGCACGGACACGTGCGCCTGGATCGCCAGAGAACCGTGGTCCGACGGAAAGATTGGGACGATGGGCACGTCGTACGTTGGCGGAACGCAACACGCGATCGCGCTCGAACGAGCACCAGCACTCACGACGGCGATTCCCATCGATGCGATGTCAAACTTGGGTTACGCGAGCATGCGGAACGGCGGAGCGTTCGAATTGCGATTCTGGAACTGGATCTATTCGATCACCGGTCCCAAGGGCAGCCGACAGTCTCGCGATCCCGCGACGGCAGCCATCTTGCAGGAGATGCTGCAAAATCGCCGTCATTACCTGGCAAATCTCCCGCTCCGCCGCGGGACGACGCCCCTCAAATTGATTCCCGAATACGAAGATTGGCTCGTGGAGGCCCTGGCTCACGGCGCAAACGACGACTTTTGGAAACAGAACAACATCATCGACGATGCCGATCGGTACAAGGACATTCCGCTGTATCTGGTCGGAGGGTGGTACGACTCTTGGGCCGGGAATACGGCCGCCAATTACACCGTGCTCAGTCGGAAACTGAAGGGCCCGGTTTATTTGATCATGGGCCCGTGGATTCACGACGGGCAGGGCGCCTATCAGCACGGTCAGGTCACTTTCGGCCGAGCCGCCGCCATCCCCGATGTCCTCGCTTGGCACCTCGAATGGTTTGACCATTGGCTGAAGGGAATTGAGAACAGCGTGGGCAAGAGGGCGCCATTTGCGACGCCGGTGAGAATTTTCGTGATGGGCAGCGGGGATGGGCGAAAAACCTCCGAAGGCAAGCTCAATCACGGTGGATATTGGCGTGAGGAGCGCGAATGGCCTTTGTCTCGCGCGAGATTGACGAAGTTCTACCTGCATTCCGCGGGAGGGCTCTCGACACAACCTCCCGCGGCCGATCGAGATTCAACCAAGTTCCAATTCGATCCGTCAAAACCCGTGCCCACGATCGGAGGCAACATTTCCTCGGGTGGCGGGATTTTGCTGCAAGGCGCCTGGGACCAACGCGGGGGCCCGCACGTCTGGAACTCGCCGGAACCGATTCCTCTTTCCGCCCGCAACGATGTCGTCGTGTTTCAAACCGAGCCGCTGACGCAGGATGTCGAAGTCACTGGCCCGATCGAAGTGAAACTCTGGATCTCTTCGTCGGCCGTGGATACCGATTTCACGGCCAAACTGATTGACGTCTATCCCTCAAACGCCGACTACCCGGGCGGTTTTGATTTGAACATTGGCGACGGCATCCGCCGGGCCCGGTTCCGCGATTCGCTGAAGGTCGAAAAACTGATGGAGCCGGGGACGATTTATCCTCTCTCAATTCAGCTCTACCCGACGTCGAATATCTTCAAGTCGAAACATCGCATCCGCCTGGACATTTCCAGCAGCAATTTCCCTCGGTTCGACGTCAACCCAAATACCGGCGAGCCGCTGAACAACAATCGCCAAATTAAAACCGCGGTCAATACGATTTATCACGACGGGAACGGGCCCTCTCACATCATCCTGCCGATTGTGCCCTCCGAGTCACACTGAACCGCACACTGGGGCGGCATGATGTCGAATTCCCGCTCTTCCGAACTGACCTTTGCCGTCCATCAGCCATGAAATCGCTTCAAGTCGGCGATACCGCGCCTGAGATTGCCTTCAGCGTCTACGACGGTCGCAGGATGTCGCTTTCCGACTTCCGGGGGCAAGCGGTCGTACTCTTTTTCTACCCAGCCGATAACACCGTGGTTTGCACGCGGGAAGCCTGCTCGTTTCGCGACGCCTTTCGAGATTTTCGACAGGCGGGCGCAATCGTCATCGGAGTGAGTGGCGACACCCAAAGCGCGCACACACAATTCGCGGCCAGAAATCAATTGCCTTACTTGATCGTCAGCGATGAAGACGGAGCTCTTCGTCGCACATTCGGAGTGCACAAGCGATTTGGTGTATTGCCCAGTCGAGTGACATATGTGATCGACCGGGACGGTGTCGTGCGTAATGTGTTTAAGTCTCAGCTTCTTGCAAAAAAGCACGTTGATAATGCACTGCATGTCGTGCGGGCGCTCAACTCCCAGAGACCGGCCCACCCTTGATGCTCTATAGCATGCGAGTTAGGATTTCCCTGGAGCTATCCCGACTTCTCGGTGTTCACCAATTCGTATTAAGGGAAGGTGCCGATGGCAAGAAAGAGCAACGGATTCAATCTCAGCGCCGTTATTCGAGACTATCGCAAAAGCCACCGGGGTATCTCAGCCAAGAATGCCTTGGATGGGATCAAGAAGGCCCACCCTGGTGAAAAGATCAACGATGGCACATTCAAGAGCACCTTTTACAAGCTGGCCGGCAGCAGGAAAAAAACATCGGTGATGCGCCGCAGGCCAGGTCGACTGGGAAACGGCAGCGACGGTCATGCGGAATCGATTCTCAAGGCGGGCCTCACCTTTATCCGGTTAGCCGGCGGAGTCGAGAACGCACGCGAACGCCTGGTTGGCCTGGAAGAGCTGATCGAGGCCGCGAAAGCCGTTGACTAGCCGATTTCGGCTTACACTGGCGAGCGCCGCTTCTGGGCGAGATTAGGCCTTAAACCGCCTTCTCGCGCGAGAGCGTCTCCGCGAGCAGCGTCATCTCTCGTCGACTTCCGATCGCCAACGGAGTCCGCTGGTGGAGACTCTTGGGTTCGATGTCGAGAATTCGCCGGCCTCCGTCCGTGGCGATTCCGCCTGCTTGCTCGGTGAGGAAGGCGATCGGATTCGCCTCGTACATTAAGCGCAGCTTGCCGTGCTGATGTCGCTCTGTCGGCGGATAGAAGAAGATGCCTCCCTTGAGCAACGTCCGGTGAAAATCGGCAACGAGCGACCCCACGTAACGCGAAGAGTACGTTTGCCCCGCCCGCCCATCGCGAAGGTTCGCGATGAAGTCGCGATACCCTTGCGGAAAGCTCGAGACATTCGCCTCATTGACCGAATAATAAGGCCCGGTCTCCGGCATCTTGATGTCGCGATGCGTCAGGACGAACGCGCCAAACGAGGGATCGAGCGTGAACCCATGCACACCTTGTCCGGCACTATACACAAGCATTGTGGAGGGACCATATAAGACATAACCTGCGGCAAGCTGTTTAGTGCCCACTTGCAGGACGTCGACGAGTGGGTCTCGGCGATCGATGCCTTTCAAATCGCGTCGAAAAACGGAAAAGATCGTGCCCACAGTCGTGTTCACGTCAATGTTGCTTGATCCGTCAAGCGGATCGAAAATTACCACATACTTGCCATACTGTGGGTCGCTCAGCACGACGGCGGGCTCATCATTCTCTTCGGACGCCAGGACGCCGACATTCCCTCGGTTTCCCAAACATGCCAAAAGTGCTTGATTAGCAAGAACATCCAGCTTCTGCACGGTTTCGCCCTGGACGTTCACCGCGCCGGCACTTCCCACCACATCGACAAGTCCGGCGCGTCGAATCTGCGCGGCAATGACTTTTGTCGCCAGAGTGATCCCGGAGAGGAGCCAGGAAAAATCGCCGCTGGCGTGCGGATGAATCCGTTGTTGCTCCTGCTGGATGTGCTGCTGCGCCGTGACAAAGGAGTTTGGCTGAATGATGGTTGCCGACCTTTGAAATTGGGGATAATGAGTGACGGGCACGGTCTGAAAAGACGGGCATTGGACGAAGGAGACGCATCGAACCTCGTCGGCCCGTTGCGTGTCGTCCAGCCGTTCTGATCCTCGTTCGAGAAAAACGAGAGCATATGGCAGATGTCGAAAACGTCAACCCGGACGAGTCGGAATGCAAAAACGGCTTTCGCATCTCGACCGACCCCGCGCAGCTCGACCTGGCTCTGATTTACGATTTCCTCTCGCGCCGCTCGTATTGGGCCGGTGGAATTCCGCTGGAAACAGTCCGCCGCTCCATCGAGAACTCGCTCTGCTTCGGGCTCTATCGCGGCCAAGGTCAGGTTGGCTTTGCCCGAGTCGTGACCGACAAATCAACGTTCGCTTATCTCGGCGACGTCTTCGTGCTCGAAGAATTTCGCGGCCGTGGATTGGCCAAGTGGCTCTTGCAGAGGATTGTGGACCACCCGGATCTGCAGGGGTTGCGCCGCGTTCTGCTTGGCACTCGTGACGCACACGGACTTTACGAACAATTTGGGTTCCGAGCATTGGCGAGTCCCGAGCGATTCATGGAGATTCATCACCCCGGGATTTATGGTTCCACAAAGAACGAGTAGAGGGGATCAAATCCGCGTCTGGGCTCGGCTCGGTCATGCGATGCGGATATCAAGTCGGTTGACGGAAGCCGGCGCCAACGTGCAAACGAACGAGGATCCGGCCAGCGGCGTTGCCGTCGTCTTCGGAATCAGCTCCGTCGGATTTTCAAATGTGTTGTGCGCATTCAATGTCGAATGAGTGAGCACAGTCTGGCGAACGGTCGACGCGGAGCCGCCGGGCAACTCGATTCGTACGGCCGCAGGCTCGTTCGTGTGCGTGTGCACAAGTGTGAGAGTGAGATTCTTGCCGGCGACCGACGCCGATCCCGCCAGACGGAATATCTCGTGAGTCTTGTCGGCCGCTCGAAATGGAATCGGCGGCGCATCGACGACGAGCCGCACGCTCTTCGCCCCGTGGTGCGGCCGGTACATCTCGAAGACGTAAAAGTTCGGCGTTGCCACGAATTTGTCGCCGTCGGCCAAAAACAAGGTGTGAAGGTTATTGACCAACTGGGCGACATTCGCCATGTCGATCTTGTCGGCATGCCGGTTGAACGTGTCGAGCGTGAGGGCCGCACAAAGCGCGTCACGCAGGCAGCATTGCTGCTCGAGGAGATGCCGCGGATTGATTTCGGTGCCCGGCGGATGCCAGCAACCCCATTCGTCGATGATCAACTTGACGTGATGGGACGGATCGAATTCGGCGAGAGCCGACCACTGATCCGCGATCAGTTTTTCCATGCGGTTGGCCTTTTCGAGCATTTCGTACCACTGATCGTGGCTGAACTTAAGCGCGTGGCCCGTCGTGCCGCAATAGTAGTGGGCGGCCCAGCCGCTCAGAGGGGCGCGGGCGTAGTCGCGCCATTTATGAAGGAAGCGGCGTGTCCAATCGAGATCGTTGCCGTTGGGCCCCGACGCGATCAAATACGGGTGCACGCCGTATTCGGGCAGCCATTCCGTGAATTTGCGGTACTGGGTGCAGTAGTCCTCGGGCGTAAATTTGCCCCCGCATCCCCAACTTTCGTTGCCGACCCCCCAATAACGGACGCGGAAGGGCTCCCGATCGCCGTTAGTCGTCCGCTCGTCGCCAAGGCTCGTTCTGCCCGGCGGGGCATTGCAGTACTCGACCCAGTGCTGAAACTCTTCCGCCGATCCCGTACCCACGTTCGCGGCGAGATAGGGCTCGACGTCGCACAGGCGACAAAACTGCAGAAACTCACGAGTGCCGAATTGATTCGATTCGGTATCCTCGCGCCAGCGGCCGAAGCGCCGGGGGCGATTCTCCCGCGGCCCAATTCCGTCTCGCCAGTGATAGGCGTCGGCGAAACAGCCGCCCGGCCAGCGAACGACAATCCGACCGAGCCGCGCACATGCTCGACGAGCGCACGGCGGATGCCCCCCAGGTTGGGGACCTTTGAATTCGGGCCGACCCAGATGCCGTCGTAAATCACTCCGCCCAGATGCTCGGCAAACTGGCCGTAGAGCGCGGGCTTGATCGTTCCAGTCGGCTCTCCCAGCAAGACGCGGACGCGAAGGTCCCCCTTGGTAGCCTGCGTCAAATCGCCGCGAGCGTGTACTCCCGGCAAACCGACGAGTGCCTCTGCGGCGCACAGCGAGGCAGTTTGGGCGATGAGTTTCAGCGCCGAGCGCCGGTCAGTTTTTAGAGGAGTCATGCCGCATCCTTCAACGGTGTCGCGCGAACGCGATTTGACAGATCGTGTGTCGCGGATTCCAGGCCGCAAGCCGACCGCGATTCCGCGCTGTCCCATGTTTCGAACAGCTTACGCGTTCGGGGGCTCTTCCACCATTGCAGGAAAAACGGATCGAGGGAAAGGAGGACGGCGTGCTCGAAGGCGCGCTATTTAGACGACGCCTGCGAGAGCGTGTCGCGGACTTTGCCCAAGAGCACATTCATGTCGAACGGCTTGTCGATGACGGCCGCAACGCCGAATTGCTGGGCCTTGGCGTGTGTTTCCGCGTCGCCAAATGCCGTGATGAGGATCGTCGGCGGGAAGTCCCGATACTCAGTTCCGCCTTCGACGACGCTCAGGCCGAAGACACCCGGCATCCGAATGTCAGAGATCAGCAGATCGAATCGCTGCTTCTCTGGCATCTCCGTCTCGTTGCCGAGATAACCCGAAAGAGCGGCGATCAGTTGGGCTCCGTCACAGCATTCGGTGACTTGGTAACCCTGTTGCCTGAGGCGAAGGGCCAAAACGGCGCGCATCTCATCGGCATCTTCGGCGAGCAAGATCCGCGCGGTGCGACCGGCCGATCCTCGTTCATGGAAACGGCCGGGCTTATTTGGGGGGCGGTCTTCACCATCGTTGATACTCGTTAGAAACTACGGACTCTTGCACCCATAAAGCGATGCAAGCAGCGTGCCAGTGGCCGTCATTCGACATAAGGGCTTAGATGGCAGCGGGAAGCAAGGGTAGGAAAACTGAGAACGTGGAACCCCCGTCCAGCTTGCTTTCGACTTCGATCCAGCCACCGTGGTCTTCAACAATCCAGTTGGCCACCGAGAGACCTAAACCGGCTCCTTCGCCTCCTCGTCGGGCTGAAAAGAATGGATCGAAGATTCGCGGCAAGGCATCCTTCGCGATTCCGACGCCGTCATCCCGCACCTGAATCCGCGCACAGTCCCCGGAGGGAACGCGAGCCGGTTGCCGGCGCGATTCATAATTTCCGCGCTCGAGCTTAACGCAGATATTCCCGCCGTCCCGCAAAGCTTCTACGGCATTGACCAACAGGTTCCGCAACACGCTTTCAATCTGCTCCGGATCCGCCTCGATGAAACACGAATTTGGCAGACCGTCAAACTGAACGCGGATCGCCGGTCCTTCGCTGCGGGATCTGATGGACTCACATTCCCGCGAAATGAGTCGCCCAAGATCGAAACGCTCCTTCCGCGGTGGGGTTCGGCGGGCGAAGTCGAGCATGCTGCGAACCAGGTTGGCCATGACGTCGATTTGTGTCTTGATGACCTTTGCGCTCGCGATGACGTCTGCGGACGTTGCCAGCTCGATGATCAGTTCGGCCCGTACTGCCACAACGTTCATGGGAGTTCCCAATTCGTGGGCAATTCCGGAAGCGAGCCGCTCGATTCCGCTGCCGCGCTGCGAACGTGCGTGCTCTTCAATCGCCGCAACTCGGGCGTCCGCCTCAATCCGGGCTCGATCGCGTGCAGCGGACAGTTGAGCGCACATCGCATTGAGCGCGACGGCGAGCGGTCGCAGTGGATCTGCGTCCATCACTTCTAATGGTCCATCCATGTCTCCGGCGCCAACGCGACGAATCTTCTGAAGGTACGCTTCCAATGAGACGCCCATGAGTGCGGACCCTTTTTGCTGTCGGCCAGGCTGAAGCAAACGATCCTCAACAATCATAGCGCGGAAAGAGGGCCGATCGACCGGATTTTCAATGGCCGATTTGATTCCGAGGGCAGGCCATACGACCGAGAAGGGTCGGTCGCCGCTTATTTGGAAGGTTCCGACGCCGGTCGGCCGCTTTCTCGAACCGCGAGAACGGGGATCTGGACGGAGTGCCGCACTGTTCCGGCCGTTTCGCCGAAGAACCAATCGCCGATCTTGCCGTGTCCATGGCTTCCCAACACCAGAAGGTCGATCTGCTCGTCGTGCACGGTTCGACTGAGTTCGCGAGCCGGATGTCCGAAACGCAAGACGCTGCGAACCGAAGCACCGCTGGCACGCAGCGAGCGGGCCAACTGTTCGAGGTACGCCTGGTCGCCCTGACGTTCCTGGTCTCGCGAATCGGCGCCGTGAAGCTGGCCGCCGACCCCCTCCACGACGTGGATCAGCACCATCTCCGCCCCGTGCCCGCGGGCCAATGCGGCGGCATGCTCGAGAGTGACGCTGTCGTTGGGACTATGATCGAGAGCGACGCCGATGCGGCGGTAGCGCGGCTCGGCGATGCGTGCGGCCACTTCCTCGGCGGTCGAGCGTGCGGCCGATTCCGCAGTTGGGCCGACCCGGCGGGCAACCAGCCGCGGTTGCACGATCAGCCATCCAAGAAGCAAGCCGCATGCGATTGCCAGCGGCACCACGGTCAGTTCGATCCAAATCGCATTTGAGCCGGCGGCCTTGATCCACCCGCCAATTTCCCAGCAGACCAGATACGTGTTGAGCACAATGATGATCGACGCGGCGAGCCACCCTAACAGGCGGACCCAGCGCGGATTGGCAAACGAGCCCATTCGCGCCGGCTCGCTCGTGAATTGGAGCAGCGGCACGACGGCGAACGGCAACTGCAGGCTCAAGATGACCTGACTGGCGACCAGCAGGTTGGTCATTTGACTGGCGCCAAAATACAGGATTGTCACGAGCGCGGGAACGATCGCGACAAGCCGCGTCACTAAGCGTCGTGTCCCCGGACGCATGCGGAAATTCAAGAAGCCTTCCATGACGACCTGACCGGCGAGCGTTCCCGTCAGCGTGGAGCTCTGTCCGGCCGCCAGCAAGGCCACGGCGAACAAGATTGGTGCGAGTCGCGACCCCAGGACCTGATGCAGCAGTTGATGGGCATCTTGCAGCTGAATCTCGCCGGACGGCCAGAATTCCGGATGCCGGAAAAACGTCGCGCCCGCCATCACGAGAATGGCCGCGTTGACGAAAAAAGCGAGATTGAGCGCAACGACCGAATCGATGAGGTTGTAGCGGCAGGCCTCTCGAAAACCCTCTTGCGACGCGGGAATGCGCCGGGTTTGCACCAGCGCCGAATGCAAATACAAATTGTGCGGCATCACGGTCGCGCCCACGATGCCGATCGCCACATACAGCGCGTCCGTGCTGGAAAAGAGAAAGGGCGGCGCCCTTCGCAAGGTCGGCACAAAACCTCGCACGACCTCTCCCCAACCGGGCTGCGACATCATGATCTCGATCAGGAAGCAAAATCCGATCGTGCCGACCAACACCACGATGAACGCCTCGGTCTTGCGAATGCCCAGTCGCTGAATGGCAAGAAACAAAAACGTGTCGAAGCCGGTGATCACCAGTCCGATGATGGGATCGATGCCGAACAACAGATTGAGGCCGATCACGGTGCCAATGACCTCAGCCAGGTCGCAGGCCGCGACGGCGATTTCACACAGAATCCACAGGATGATGGAAAGCGGCCGGGCGTAGGCTTCCCCGCAAGCTTGGGCCAGGTCTCGTCCGGAAACGATGCCCAAGCGGGCCGACAGCGTCTGCAAGAGCACCGCCATCGCATTTGACATGAAGAGAACCCAGATCAACTCGTAGTTGAACTTGGCTCCGCCTTCGATGTCGGTCGCCCAATTTCCCGGATCCATGTAGCCGACGCTGATGAGATACGCCGGCCCCAAAAAAGCAAACAGCCGTTTGAAGATTCCCGGATAATGCACCGAGACGCTGCTGTGCACGTCCTGCAACGAGCGGACCGCAGACCGCTCTGGCGGTTGACTGAGCCGCGGGGTCGACGAATCCGACGTCGGTCCACGCGCGGCGTCTCCGGTCTTCGATTCGGCAGATTGTGCGTCGTATTCGGCCATCAGAGAGCGAGGTTCTTGCGGATCAATGGCAATCGACAAAGTTGGGGCTGATTCTCGATTGCAAAGCCCATCCACGCAAGGCGGCTCTCCGCGAGATCGAGGGATCCGAATCTGCCACGGCGACAAACAGCGAGCCGCGACCCTGTTTGAAGCCGAAGCGACTAGCGGGCCGCCAGCTTCCTGAGCCGCCTCGGGATCAGGCGGGCAAGTAGGGGGATGATGGGAACACTGACAACGAGGAGCGAGCTCATCATCATCTCCTCACGCGGAACGCTGATTCCGAAAACGTTCCAGCTCATGGCCGTGAAGACCGTAAACAGCACCATCTGAGAAAAGAAGACCAGAAAAGCGGCCAACGGGAACGCGCCCCACTTCACGACGAGCGACGCGTAGGCCGTCGTAAACAAAAAGATGACGAACCAGGTGACCCAGTACCAGCCGGTCCACGATGTGACGACATCTTTGAATGTCGACTGAAAACCATCAGCGTTCACCATCGCCCCCAAGACGAAATACGTCGCGGCGGGGATCAAGGCGGGCAGGGCGCAGGCCATTTTGCCCCAGGCAATTTCCGTTGCCGACTTGGGCAACATCATCAACAGCGGCAACGTGTTGGCCTTGACCTCTTCGCGGAAGATTCTCGCTGCGATGAGCCCAAGTTCGATAACAGCAGCGACGATCATCGTGCACATGGCCGAGCCGCCCAACACTTTTCCATAATCTGCCCGCGGATCCTCATGCGTGATCAGCCAGGAGAGCCCGCCGATCACCAGGAAGTACAGGATGAACTTTCCGATGAGAACCCTTGTCCCGCCCGCGACGAAATTGAAATCCTTCCACGTAAGGGCCATGGCCCACGCGCGGCCGACGTGAAGGCGCGGGCGGTTGACATTGGATCGGACGAAGACTTTCGACAGCAGGCCCGCGCTGTGCCGCTCCCGGGTAAATCGCTCGAAGCCGGCCCAAGACAGGCCGAAAAAGGCGAGCGCGGCTACGAGATGGAATGCGACTTGCCAGCTGAGCGGGTTCTCGTCGAAGCCGGTGCTCGCGATTGCCGAAATCCGCGACCACATCGAGAGACGATCTTCCCATCGGATGTACCCGGCCAGACACTGTGTGGTCAGCGTAACTTCGCCGAGATGGCGTGCAAGCCAGGCGTTGCCAAACTGCGAAAAGATTGGAGCCAGGAGCAAGAGGACACATAAGGTCAACGTCACCATCGTCGACGCCCGCCGCGTGTTCGTGGCCACGACGGAGCAGAACAGCCCGAAATTGGCCAGGAAAACGAGATACGCAGACAAGGCCACCGCCATCGCGATCACCTGGGGCATCGTGACCCCTCCGAGGGTGATCGAGAGCAGCACGAACGGAAATTCGACGGCAAGCAAGAGCAGAACTGAGATCAGCCTCGTCGTCGACTTGCCGAGCAACAGCGCGACCGGGCCGACGCCCGCCATTTTCAACAACCCGAGCGAGTCTTCTTCCTTTTCCTCCGAAATGGCGCTCGAGAAATAGCCGATTCCGGCGAGCGAAATCACGCCGAAGTTCAGCCAGGAGATCCACAGGAACACGGTCAAACCGGGAGCCCCAAACATGAGCTCCATTTCGTGGGTCCAGATCAATTCGAACAAGATGGCGCACGCAAACAACAAGCGCAAGACATGCGGCATCGTCGAGCGGGCATCGACTCGAAACGAGCCGCGTAAACAGGGCCAATGCCGAGGAGAACATCAGCGCACCCCCTGAGTCGTCAGCTCCATAAACGCGTCGTTCAGGTGCTTTTTCGTTTCCGTGAAGGAGACAACGGAGAGTTCCAAACTCAGCACGCCGCGCAATAGCACCGTCGCGCCGTCGGGATGTTCCTCGAGGGCCACGTGGTAGACCGGTCCCTGCTCCAACTTCTTGGCTTCGGCGACACCGGGAAGACCCGCGAGCAATTGGGCGGTCTCCGGACGGTCGTCGGCCAGCGTGAGCGTATAGACCCGCCGTGACTGGCCGCCGGTTTGCAAATCGTGCAGCAGACCGCTGTATTTGATCCGGCCCCGGTCGATGATCGTCACGCTGTCGCACAATTCGGCAAGCTCGCTCAAGATGTGCGAGCTGATGAAGATCGTCTTGTTCATTCGCTGCAATTCGCGAAGGATCTCCATCAGTTCGATCCGGGCCCGCGGATCGAGGCCCGAGGCCGGCTCGTCCAGGAGCAGCAAGTCGGGATCGTTGATCAAGACCCGAGCCACGCTCACGCGCTGCTGCATGCCCCGCGACAACCCGCTGATCAAATCGTTCTTGCGCCGATCCATATCCGTAAGCGCCAGCACGTCCGCGATGGTGCGATCGCGTTGTTGGATCGAGAGGCCGTACGCCGCCCCGAAGAAATCGAGGTACTCGTAGACCGTCATTTCCCGATACATGGAAAAATGGTCCGGCATGAAGCCGATCCGCCGGCGGACGGCGTCTTTTTGCCGCACCACATCGAGTCCAAAGACCCGCACGGAACCCACCTGCGGTTCCAGCAGCGTGCAGATGGCCTTGAGCGTCGTCGTCTTTCCCGCGCCGTTCGGACCAACGAAGCCGTGCAGCGAGCGCGGCTCGACCCGAAAACTGATGTCGTCGAGGGCCTTGTGGTTCTTGAAGGAGTAGCTGAAGTTCTTGACTTCGATCGCACTCGGAATCGTGGTCGTTTGGTTCATGGTTTCACCGGCCTTGGCACGTCGATGACGTACAGGACGCGACCCTGCTGGTTGCGCATCATCTTGTTTTCAATCTTCAAGTTGTCCGGCAGATCCGACCAGACGAACAATCGTGCGCGGTCGGTGGCGAGCCGCATGGTGCGAAGATCGCCTGCTTTCCGCAGATCGAGACTCCAGGCGATGAGCGGCCTCATCAGCTTGTCAAATGGAGGCGGCCCCTGATCCTGTTGATCCACGCGGCCGAATCGACCACTCCGGATGGCGAATGGAGAGAGATCGCCCCATTCAACCGTCGAGAAGAACTCCGTCATCGATCCGGAAACAGAATCGGAGAGTGTCAGACGTCCTCCCAACCATGTAATTCGCTGGAATTGGTCGCCGAACAAGACGTAGACAAATTCGTCGCGGGCCGGATGCGGAAAGCTGCTTGTCGGTTCGAGAACGAGCCTTTTGAGAGTTGCTTCGGCGGAAAATTCCAACACGTTCAGCAGCTTTCGCTCCCCGTTGACTTTCAGGCGTCCGACGAAGGGCTGCGACGAAAAAGGGGGGATATCGACATCGAATCGTCCGGGGCTGCCGTTGCGGATTGTGCCGTTTACGGCCTCAAACGTCTGGGCGGTCGAATAAAGCCGCTCCGAACCGCCGTGCACAATTTCGTAGTCGGCGCCGTTGATCACGAAGACGTTCGACCAGGACGTGATGTCCCAGGCGCCGCCGGGCAGTTGGCGTGCGACGGCCACCGAATTGACAGCACTTGCCTCTCGATGGCCCCGTCGACCGAAGTAGGCAAAGCCCACGCTGAACAACACGATTAAGCCAACCAGCGTTCCGTAGACGAGCCGATAATCGAACCGCTTGCGGCCGAGGTAATGAACTCCGGGGACCACGGTCACGACGTAGACCAGGGCCATCGCATAGATGAGCGCCCAATTGTGGTTCGGCTTGTTCAGAGTCTTGAGATAGGCGAACAATCCGCCGCCAAGATCGGGAAACAAAGCCCCACTGCCACCCCCGCGAACCCCAACTCTCGTCGCTGCAGGGCCGGCAGGTTGATTTGCCATCGCGCTGGGGGCGTCTCCGTCTTCGGTCGGATCGTCTGAGCGATCCTTACTCGACGTCAGCGTGTCCACGAACGCCGCGTCGATGCGGGACCGCGACCGATCATGGCGAATCACCGTTCCGTTGCCGACTCGAAATCTCTCGGAGGGATCATTCAGCTCGGCCAACTGCGCAGTAAAGTGCGGATAGGCTCCGTCAGCGTCCTTCAGAATGTGGAGTTGGCCGCCCCGGTAGAGCCAGTCGTAGAACGCCTGCCGCCGAGATTCCTCCCACTGCGGCACATGGTCCAGCAAGACTTCCTTGAGACCGTCGGTCGCGGTGACCATCGGCGGAAACAGATAGTCCGGAAATTGGCGGAGGGCGCGACCCACGCCGAGCACATCGTCGGAAGCCACCAGCATGACCAGGCCCTGATTTTGCAACACGGGCCGCCGAACATCGGCTCGCTCACCCGCCCCGCGGCCCCACTGGAGCCACCATTCTTCGAACGGCTCCTTCACATAGGGATGGAACTGAATCCAGCGGCTCGAGTTCGGGGCAATGTACAAATCTTCGGCAAGCACGGCACCCACGCGCCGGCCGCTGCCAATCGATTCGCAAAGCTCGAGCTTTCCCTCGAAGGGGGTAGGCCCGTTATTCGCCACGAGGACGGAGAGTAAATTGAACGATTGAGGCGTGGCCCGGCCGTCGAAGCCCCACCGAACTTCACCAATGTCGATGGCCCGCGCTCTTCCCGTCGCGAATAATACAACGACGGCAGCGACAAGGAGGCGTTGCAATGCCAAGGGCGTCATTTCCTTCCGTGAGGGACCGAGTCGGCAAAAAATGTCGGCGCTAAGAATGTAACACTTCGCGATCCGCGAATCTAATTCTTGGCGGCTCGGAACTCGCCGACACATCGCACACCCCGTGGAATTTCGGCGTTTGGCCCTTAGCCTTCGTGAAACCTGCCGACTATGATTTGACCGACTAGGGAACCGGTTGCGGATTGTCGATATCGAGCAGCTATCCGTGCGCCGGCCGACTGCTGCTTGCGCAATTCACCCAGGAGCCAAGATGCACGCCTCGCCACTGCACTATTTTCCGATCACTGGGCCGTTTCTGGCGATTCTCGGCGTCCTGTTCGTGGTGGTTCTGGCCCTTGTCCAGCTCGGAATCCTCGAATATGCGTACGCCAAAATCGGCATTCAGCCGCGCTACGTCTTTTTGCTCCTTTTGCTTTCGCTGCTCGGCAGTTACATCAACATCCCGGTCGCCCAGATGCGGGAGAAGCAGGTCGTCTCGAATAAAGTGGTTTCGGACTGGGGCGTACAATATGTGGTTCCCGAAGTCGAGGAGTGGCCGCAGACAATTATTGCCGTCAACGTGGGAGGGGCGCTCATCCCAACAATTCTTTCGCTTTACCTGTTATTGAAAAATCGTCTGTACATTCAAAGCTTTGCCGGCGTGTTGATCGTCGCCCTCATTGTCCACCAACTGGCACATGCGGTTCCCGGCGTGGGAATTGCCCTGCCGCCGCTCATTCCGCCATTACTTGCGGCCGGCGTGGCGTTGATTTTGTCGCGACAGGCGGCGCCTGCCTTGGCTTACATTTCCGGAAGCCTGGGCACGCTGATCGGAGCCGACTTGATGAATCTCGGCAGTATCCAGGGGCTGCACGCGCCGGTGCTTTCCATCGGTGGCGCGGGGACATTCGACGGCGTGTTTCTGACCGGAATACTCGCCGTGATTTTGGCTTAAGGAATACTTCGTGGTCGACCCAGTGAATCCGCCGCCCAAGGATGCGTCGAAAGACCCCAAGCGTAAATCGCCCTTGCCGGGTAGCAATTTGCCACCCGTGTGGCGCGGCTTGCTGTGGTACGTCCCGGTCCTGCTGCTGCTCTTGTTGTTCTGGCAGGATCTCTTCCCCAGCATGCGGACGCTGACAATTCCGTACAGCCAGTTCAAGCAATATCTCGCCGCCGGTCAGGTGAAAGATTGCGAGGTCGAGCAGGACGAGATTTTCGGGATGATCGTGGCCAAAGCCGAAACCACGGCGGCCAAACCCGAAGTGGCGGAGAAATCCTCCGCCAAGGCAGCGCCGCCCAAACAACTTCCCGCAAAGATGGAAGCACCACAGAAAGCCACAGAAAAGCCGCCCGTCCAAAAGCAACCTGCGGAAAAGCAGGCCGCCGCAAAAACCACGGAAGGCGCCGAAGCGAACGCGGCACCGCCGCTGGTGACGAGCCCCTTTAAGTTCCGCACGGTTCGCGTCGAAGATCTGCAGCTCGTCGACCAATTGGAAGCGGCTCATGTCGAGTTTAGCGGCGTGCGCCCAGCATGCTCTCGACGGTGCTCTGGGCCTGGATCCTCCCGATCATTTTCTTCGCTGGGATTTATTACTTTCTGTCGCGTCGCATCGGCTCGGCCGGCCAGGCAGTCATGAGCATCGGCAAGAGCAAGGCCAAGCTCGTCGCCGACAAGGACACGGGCGTCGGCTTCGACGACGTCGCCGGTTGCGACGAGGCGAAGTACGAACTGCAGGAGGTCGTCGACTTCCTCAAGAACCCGCAGCGCTACCAGGCTCTCGGCGCGAAAATTCCCAAAGGCATTCTCCTCGTCGGGCCGCCGGGCACGGGAAAAACCTTGCTTTCGCGTGCCGTCGCCGGCGAAGCCCATGTTCCCTTTTTCTCGATGAGCGGCAGTGAGTTCGTCGAGATGTTCGTCGGCGTGGGTGCCGCACGGGTGCGAGACTTGTTCGAGCAAGCCAAGAAACACGCTCCCTGCATCATTTTCATCGACGAAATCGATGCCATCGGCGGACAGCGGAGCGTGCACGTCGGCCCCATCAACGACGAACGCGAACAAACGCTCAATCAATTGTTGGCGGAAATGGACGGCTTCGAGGCCAACACGGGCGTCATTATCCTCGGCGCGACCAACCGTCCGGAAATTCTCGACCGCGCGCTACTGCGTCCCGGCCGTTTCGACCGGCAAGTCGTCGTCGATGCGCCTGACGTCGACGGTCGCGAGGCGATCTTGAAGGTCCATAGCCGCGATAAACGCCTCGCGGCGGACGCCAATCTGCGGAAGATTGCCCAAGCCACGGCCGGCTTTTCCGGGGCCGATCTGGCAAATGCGCTCAATGAGGCAGCACTTCTGGCCGCCCGTCGCAGTGCGACGGAAGTCACGCAGAGAGAACTCGAAGACGCCGTCGAAAAAGTCGTCGCCGGCCCCGAGCGCAAGAGCCGCCGGCTCGAGCCCGAGCAGAAACGGCGCGTGGCCTATCATGAAGTGGGCCATGCGCTTGTCGCCGCCTACAGCGAGCACGCGGATCCCGTCCATAAAATCAGCATCGTCCCCCGCGGCCGGGCGGCCCTTGGATACACGCTGCAACTGCCGACCGAAGATCAATTCCTGTTGACCCGATCGGAGCTGATCGACCGCATCAAGGGCATGCTCGGAGGCCGTTCGGCCGAAGAAGTGGCCTTCGGTGAAATCAGCACGGGTGCGGAAAACGACCTGGAACACGCGACGGCGCTTGCCCGACAGATGGTCTGCATGTACGGAATGAGCGACCGCGTGGGCCTTGTGCATGTCGCCAACCGTCAGGACGGCTATCTGCCGACATTTCCGGGGGCGCCTACCCAGAGCGACTGCAGCGAGGAGACAATCCGCGAGATCGATATCGAAGTCAGGAAACTACTGGACGACGCCCACGAAGAGGCCCGAGCCATCCTGCACAAGCATCGGGACCAGCTCGATCTCGTCGCCACGGAGCTCCTCAAGCGGGAAAATCTGAACGCGACCGAGTTCAACGAGCTGATCGGCCAAAACCGCGGGTCTGACAAATCCGAACCCGCCCCCGCGGTTTCGATTTCGCTCAGCCCATCGCCGACCCCAGGATGAACAGCCCGACGATCCCCAGGATCTGAAACAGATTGCCGAGCAGTCCGATCACGCCCATCCACTTGTGACCCACCGGCTGCGTGAGCGCGACCAATCCGATGAACGCTCCCACCATATTGGCGGCCAGTGTGGCGAGCATCATCAATCCGGCGCAGACCATAATCAGGTCCGGTCCTTTTGCTCCGTTGCTCACGCCCACCGCGGCCACAATCGCCATCACAAAATGGGAGAAGAACCCGACAACCGCGATGATCAACGACGCGAGCGCAAAGCCGGACCACGACTTTTGAGGAACCTTCAAACTTCCGCCGCCAAAGTTGCCGTCACCAATCGGGGCCCGCGTGGTGACGACCTGATTTGATTGCACGACCGTCCCAACGGCTGCACATGCTCGCGCGAAGGCCGACCATTCGCAGACCATGCGCCATTCCTGGCCGCCCACCGGGCACGCGTACGAAAGGGGCGAAATTTGTCCCCTTTTGATCCCGGCAAACAGACTCGATTCGCCATGCGGGCCGGTGGATCGATTGCCGTCCGAAAGCCACCAGCTCGCCTCGCCGGTCGGTGATTGCTGCTCAAACATGCCCGGCCCTCAAGTTGTGAATCGGCCCTCGAGTTGTGAATCAATCGACGAATGGACGATCTGGCGCCCTCGGTCGTCAGCCGCCCGCGCCGACGGGCCGCGTGCTGGGCCGTTCGATCGCATAGTGCGGCAAATCACGCGACGTGCGGACGTCGTTCGGCTGCACGCCTTCGAGCAGGACGTTGGCGATCACCGGCCCGTTGTCTTTCATCGTCACCCACGAGACGTGATCGAATTCGCCGTACTCGACGCCGCGCATCTTCGAGCCGCCGCCTGTCGTCGCGAGCATGAAATACTCGCGGCCGTGCCGCAGGAACTTCGCGTAGTTGTGCTCGTGCCCGACAAACACCGTGTACCGCCGATCCCCTGCCAGCAGCGCCTCTTCGATCGGCGTCCAGCCTTGGCTCAGCGGGTCGCCCATCGCTTCCTGCCAGACCGGCTTGTGGAAGAAGACGAACGTCCAGCGCACGTCGCGATTCTTGTCCAGCGTCTGCCGCAGCCACTCCTGCTGCTCGGATCCGAATTTGTAGATCTGTTCCTTGGGCCGCGGCTCTTCGGAATTGAGCACGACAAACAGCACGTCGCGATAGCGGAACGAGTAATACGCCCGGCCGAACTTCCGCCGCCAGTTGTCGCTCATCGGCACGTTCGACATGTCGTGGTTGCCGATGCAGAAAAAGAAGGGCATCTGCAGCGCGTCGAGTTTCGACTCGAATTCCGACCATTCGAGCGCCCATTGCCCCGGGTCGGTCGAATAGCCTTCGATCAAATCGCCCACCGACATCACAAACTCGGGCTGCAGCATGTTGATCATCCGCACGGCCCGCGTGAAGATACCGGGCCGATGTCCGCCGGTGCGGTCCGAAACGACGGCAAAGCGAATCGTCCCCGGCCGGTTGTTCATCTCGAGATTCGTCCACGGATTCCGCTCAGCCGTCTGCACCGAGATCGGCGCCGCGACATCGCCACCGCGCATGCGAGCGGTCCCGCGCGCCGCAAAAATCATGAGCACAGTCAGCGCCAATCCGACCACGACAGCATTCAGCAGACGTTTCATGGTTTGCCTTTCCGCGGTTGTTTTGTGCTCCCAGTATAAACCGGGTAGTTAGGCGCTTGGTAAGAGTCGACCTGGTCGCCCCACTGCGTCCAGCCCGGCATACGGTCGCGGGCGAACAGCTCCAAGTACGGGCCGGGACTGCACCGTTCGATGATCTCGTAAAGCTCGTCGGGCTTCCGCGAATGCTCCCGCTTCTGCTTGGCGAGCACATTCACCTGCGAGCGGGCCGGCGCCAGCGTCCGCATCCGCCCGCGGACGCCAAACAGCACCAGCTCCGTCACGTTGCGAAAATAAAAGCCGACACCCCGCCCGTCAGGACCGCCGTCCTTGCGGACCTTGTACCAGACGAGATTCGTCTTATACGTGAAGCCCCAGGCCGCCATGATGTCGAGCCCCTCTTTCAAGAGGGCGTTCGGACACCACAAGTAGAGATGGCTCTGTGCTTGCGAGTACCGCGGAACTGGAAGTGCCGCAATCTCGCCAAATGTCATCGTGCGATAGCGGTGCAGCCGCTTGTGCTCGGGGGCGATCTTGCCGGTCTTATTCTGAAATTGCCACGGCGGGTCGATGAGGATTGTGGCAAACGATCCTTCGAGCCCTTTAAATTCCTGCATCCGCTTTTCTCCGGCAAGCTTTCGGCGAAAAATGTCATACTGGGCGGGCCACGATCCTGCAAGCCGCCACGTTCACCGACTCTGAGTTTCGATTAAGCTTGAGTGAGCGATCGAGCCGCGTGCGGCCCAAGCCCCCTCACCCCCGGCCCCTCTCCCTCGAGGGGAGAGGGGAGGAAGAATGAGGAGGGCGTCGAGTCTAAGACCAATCGCGCAATCGCTGGCACGCCTTTCTCCCCTCGCCCCTCGAGGGAGAGGGGCTGGGGGTGAGGGGGCAACGCACGCGCGACACAGAACAAAAACCAAGTCGTCCAAACCTAGAGTCTTCGTGAGGAAATGGCATCTGACCTCGAACGCTACAGCAAGCAAGTCCTCTTCGCCGGCATCGGCGAAGCCGGCCAGCGGAAGTTGCTCGCCAGCCGTGCGCTCTTGTGCGGTTGCGGCGCGCTCGGTTCGGTGTTGGCCGAGACGCTGGTCCGGGCCGGCGTCGGATTTCTGCGGATCGTCGATCGCGACTTCGTCGAACTGAGCAATCTGCAGCGGCAGGTCCTGTTTGACGAAAACGACATCGCCGAGCGACTGCCCAAAGCGATCGCGGCGGCGGAAAAGCTGCGGCGGATCAACAGCGAGGTGAAGGTCGAACCGATCGTGGCCGACGTCGATCATACGAATATCCGAGAACTGGTCGAAAATGTCGACCTGATCCTCGACGGCTCGGACAACTTCGAGCTGCGATTTCTCATCAACGACGCTTCGCTCGAGACGGGCATCCCCTGGATCTACGCCGGCGTGATCGGCAGCCACGGCCAGGTGATGCCAATCTTCCCCAGCGAGTCGGCCTGCCTCCGCTGCCTGATCGACCAGATGCCCGACCCCGGCTCGATGGAAACCTGCGACACGGCCGGCATCATTGGCCCGGCCGTGCAACTCGTCGCGTCGCTCGCAGCACTCGACGCACTGAAGATTCTCTCCGGACAACGCGACAAGGTCGCGCGGACGCTGACGTACATCGACGTCTGGGAGGGGACCTTCCGCCACTTGAACATCGGCGAACTCCGCGAACGCGGCAACTGCCCGGCCTGCAAGCAGGGAGAACGCAGTTGGCTCTCCGGCCAGCAAGGCTCGCAAACCACTGTCCTCTGCGGCCGCAACGCCGTCCAGGTTTCGCCGCCCAATCGCGGCACCGTGGCATTCGAGGACCTGTCTGCCCGGCTCAAGGACTCCGGCGACGTCCACTTCAACGCCTACCTCTTACGGCTATCGCCCTTCAACACGCCTTACGAACTCACCGTTTTCCGCGACGGCCGAGCCATCATCAAAGGCACAAGCGACCTTGCCGTCGCAAGAGCGGTCTATTCGCGTTACGTCGGTAGTTAGCAGCCGTCCGGGTGCCACCGGCGGGAGCTTTGGCCCGCCAGTGTCTTGGCCCATCGACGTTGAAATAAGAGCGGACCTCTTTGCAAAGTCGCGCCCTAGCGGATTCGGCGATCAAATTGCAATCGCACTGGCGAGCCAAAGCCCTCGCCAAGTGGCACCCAAATCTGATGCCTCGCGACTGGGAACGAGAGCGTTTTATTTGCGGGTCCGCGCGCGGACTCGATACGCACACCGCCGGGCTCCGCTGATGATGTGCTCAGTCCGCTCGACGGCGACGTCGCGGCCGAGCACTTTCTGGAACACGTCCAGCTCGGCGCCGCACAGACCGAGACAACCCGTCGCCGCGACGCAAATCGGGCAGTGGTTTTCCACCAGCAAGAAGTCGCCGTTGTCCCCGTCAAGGACTTCGGCCATGTAGCCCTCTTCCGTGCGCATCTCAGCCAACGTCTGTAGCCGGCGGCGAAGCGATGTCTGTGCCGGCATTCGCTCCCGATAGGCGGCGATCTGCCGCTTGGCGCGATGGGCCAGTAAGCGGTCGAGCCCTTCGGAGCCGAAAGCCTGCTTCATGGCCGTGATGAGATCGACCGTGAGTGCGGCGTGCGAATCGGGAAAGCGAGCGTTCCCCTCAGGCGTGATGCTCCACATCTTCGACGGTCGGCCGACGCCGCTGGCTTGCGACGTCGCCGCAACAAGACCTTCCGCGGCCAGCTTTTCCAACTGCTGCCGGGCGGCTTCGCCGGTTGTTCCCAAAGCCTCGCCCAATTGGCCCGCGGATTGCGGGCCTTTGTTCTTGAGCAGCAGCAAGATTCGTCCGGCCGACGAGTTTTCCAAGTATTCGCTTGACATATTCCCAGTCGGGGCGTAAAACGCAGACAGTCATATTCCAAACGATCACTTGGAAAATAGCCGTAGCAACAACAGAGTGCAATGCCGTAGGGTGGGACAAGTGAGCGGAGCGAGCGCCGGCCCACCTTCTTCTTGAAGGCGGAAGGATGAAGGCTGAAGGATGAGCAAAAAGACGGCCGCCGAAGGCCGTGTGTTTGCCTTGGCCTTTAAGCTTCATCCCTCATCCTTCCCGAGGCCTGACTCATCCTTCATCCTTCATCCTTCATCCTTCCGGAGCCCCGTCATGGCCGTCGAACAAGTCCGTGCGTCAGCCGGCGATGTGATTCAACACTGGGTCCGAGCCGGGTCACTCGTCGAAATCGCACCCGATCCGTGCGCCGTCGTGCATGTGGAAGGCCACACGCTGGCCGTCGTCCGCGATGGGGACCGGATCTTCGCAATCGACAACCGCTGTCCCCACATGGGATTTCCCCTCGATCGCGGCAGCGTGTGCGACGGGATTCTCACCTGTCACTGGCACCACGCGCGGTTCGATCTGGCCACCGGGGGGACGTTCGATCAATGGGCCGACGATGTGCCCGCTTATCCCGTGGAAATTCGCGACGGCGAATTGTGGGTCGACCTGGCCTCCAAAGGGGATGACCACAAGCATCATCTCGAACGCTTGCAAGTCGGGCTCGAACGCAACATTTCGCTCGTCATCGGCAAGGCCGCCTTGCCGCTCGTGAACGAGAACCCGCGGGCCGTCGAACCGTTTCAGATCGGGCTCGACTTCGGCACAAGCAACCGGCGGGCCGGGTGGGGGGCGGGGCTTACGATCTTAGGCTGCATGCGGAACATCTTGCCCAAGCTCGATCCGGAGGATCGGCCGCGAGCCATCTTTCACGGGCTCTCGGCGGTCGCCAACGACTGCGACGGCGAACCGCCCCGGTTCCCCGTGCGGCCGCTCCCCGACGGCTCGAACGACCCGGCAGTGCTCAAGCGCTGGTTCCGTCAGTTCATCGAGGTTCGCGACGCGGAGGGGGCCGAGCGCTGTATCGCCTCCGCCGTCCAAGCCGGGGCCGACAGCCGCGAGATGGCCGACATGTTGTTCGCCGCCACCACGGACCATCGTTATATCGACACGGGGCATCGGCTCGACTTCACCAACAAGGCGTTCGAGGCCCTCGATGTGGCGGGTTGGAAGTATGCCGAGCGCGTGGTGACGAGTCTGGCCGCCGGCTACGCGATGGCCGAACGAATGGAAGAGGCCAACGAGTGGCGGCATCCGATCG
The DNA here is from genome assembly GCA_963752185.1 of uncultured Planctomycetaceae bacterium. Taxonomy (GTDB): domain Bacteria; phylum Planctomycetota; class Planctomycetia; order Planctomycetales; family Planctomycetaceae; genus DASPSM01. The sequence goes on from CAVVXK010000002.1 coordinate 2,562,387, forward strand.
ACCTCGTCGCCTTGCTTGAAGCGGCTTTTGCCGAGCTACCCGCCGCGCTCGAAGCCGGCCGACAGAAGAGGGCGGGCTGGCGCGAACCGGACGACTTGCAGGGGTGCCTGCTGTCGGAGAATCCGCGGGCCATCATCTCGGCACTCCTCGACGCACTGCGTCGCGGCTGCCCGAGCGTCGCACTGGCCGGCCTCGTCGTGCAAGCGGCGGCCCTGCGCGTGGTCCATTTTCCGACGAGCAACCAATTCGGCGATTGGGATACGGCTTTGCACTCGTTCACGTTCGCGAATGCCGTCCAGCAGGGCTTGCGACGCTCGGAGTCGCCGGAATTGGTCCGCGGTATCTTCGACGCGGCCATGACTGTCTACCTCAACCGGTTTCTCAACGTGCCCCGCACTCTGATCCCGGTCATCGATGAGTTGCACGGTCAACCTGATGCAGCGGCGCTCCTGCAGGAGCTTCCCGCACTCTTCAATCAGCGGCACCAGGTCAATGAAGCGGCGCGCACGGTCGTGATTTACCTGGCCGCGGGCGGCGAGCCCGATCGACTGTTGCCAATGCTCGGCAAGCTGTTGCTCCGCGAAGACCGGGACTTTCACACGATTCAAATGGTGGAGGGCGCCTTCCGGCAATTCGACCAACTTCGCGGCACGCCGGCAGCGACGCATGTGCTGATCGCCGCCTTCCGCTACCTGGCGGCCCATGCGCCGACGATGCGGGCCCAGGACCAAACCTGGCGAATTGTGGAACGACTCCATCGCGGCGAGAGGATGTTCGAGTAGTCCGTCCGCCGAGATCGCCGACCGAGAAGCATCGCAAAACTCGTGGGGCAGGCTGCCAGCCTGCCCGTCCTTTGGATCGCTGTCGAAGGGCTTACATCCTTGAATGGCAGGCAGGCAGCCCGCCCCACGGCCACGCAAACCGCCAAATCTCGGAATTTTTCCCCGAATTCGGTCAAATAAAGTAAGATAGAGAGCGAAGAGCTTTCCAGAGCGCGAGCTCGTTGCGCAACTTGGCCAACCCAATATCTCGAGAATTGAGCCCCGAGCCATGCAAGACTTTTTCCAATGGCGCGACGCCGCACCGGTCCTGATCACGGGGATGGTGTCCGCGTCGGTTGCGCTCATTCTGCTTGGGACTCGGATTGCCAGCGAATGGCGCAAACGGCACCTGGGCAGCCAGCGTAACGAGCTAACGCGGTCGATGGTCGCGGCGGGGATGTCGCCGGACGATATTGTCCGCGTGCTGCACGCCACAACCGAGGCGGACGAAGTGGTCCGCGTGCTGGAGGCTGCCAAGACCGGTTCGCCGGAAGGCCCTTCTCGCACTGGTACGCGGCAGAACGAAGCCTACCGCTTGCAGGCGGCCGACTCGCGGTCGTGAGCCTTGCGGGGGCGTTGTGAGCTGTTTGCACTCAGCCCCCTCACCCCCGGCCCCTCTCCCGCGAGGGGAGAGGGGAGGAAAAATTCGGGCCAGGTTTAAGGGGTGAGCGCTCAAAACGCGCCACATCGCAAGCCGCACGTTACCAACGTGATCGGCAGGCCGTGATCCAAAATCGCCGATTGTGCGTTATCCTGTTAGCGATCAACTTGAAAACGCACATCGGAGATTCTCATGTCGACAGCCTACGACGCAGGACGAGCAGTACGTAGCTTTCAATCGGGAGCCGGCATGCCGAGCGGGTTGGCGGTTGCCGTGTTCTTCGTGCTCGTCGTGATCAGCGCGGGTGTGGCCATCTTCGCGGGCACGATCTGGCCGCTCGGCGGATTGATCTTCATTCCGGAGTTCATTCTTTCGGTGCTAATCGCGGCTGCCATCAAGGTGGCCAACCAATGGGAGCGCGGGCTGGTCCTGCGTTTGGGCCGCTATGTCGGCATGCGGGGGCCGGGGCTGTTCTTCATCGCGCCGATCCTCGAGCGTGTGCGACTGGTCGATCTCCGCGTGCAGACGCACGATATCCGCCGCCAGGAAGTCATCACCCGCGACAACGTCCCGCTGGCCATTAACGGGGTGCTGTTTTTCAAGGTCGTGAAGGTTGAAGACGCGATCATGAAAGTGCAGGACTACTGGTTCGCGGTCGGCCAACTGGCGCAGACGGCCTTGCGCGACGTGGCAGGCGGCATGACGCTCGATGAGGTCTTGGCGGAGCGCGAGCGGATCGAAAAAATGATTCAGGAGATCGTCGAGAAAAATGCGGCGGCCTGGGGCCTCGAGATCGAGGGGATTCGCCTATTGGACATCGAGCTGCCCGAAGAGCTGAAGAAGATGATCTCCCGTCAGGCGGCCGCCGAGCGCGAGAAGCGGGCGACCATCACCAAGGCGGAAGGCGACAAGCTGGCCGCCGAAAACCTGGCAGCCGCCGCAAAAACGATGGCCGCCAGCCCCGGCGCGATGCAATTGCGAACGCTGCAGACGATCGACGGACTCGGACCGACCGCGTCCAACACGGTGATCCTCGGCATTCCGATCGAGATGATGGAGCTGGTCAGGAAGCTAGGGGAAAGATGAAGGATGAGGTATGAAGGCGGAAGGATGAGTCAGACACGGGCGGCCTTTGGCCGCCTTTTTTGTTCGGCTCATCCTTCATCCTTCATCCTTCATCCTTCCGCCTTCCTCTTCATACGGTTCCATGTGCACCAGCACGTCGCTTACCTTGGGCAGGGCGGCGCGAATCGCGCCTTTCACTTTTCCGCTGAGAATGTGGGCGTCGCGGAGGATCATCGTCGGTTCGGTCTGCACGTGCAGGTCGACGAAGTAGCCCATGCCGAGCTTGCGCACGCGGACTTTTTCAATGCGGAGCACGCCGGGCACGCTCATCGCCGCGCGGCCGATCGAATCCAGCAGATCGGCTTCGGGCGTGCGGTCCATCAGGTCGTCGACCGCCGGCTTCAGCAGACGTGCACCGTTGGCGCCGATAATCACAGCCGCCACGACGGCGGCCCAGTCGTCGGCCGATTCCCACCCGGGGCCGCCCCAGAGTGCGATCGCGATGCCGATGAAGGCGGCGGTGGAGGTCATCACGTCGCTGCGGTGATGCCAGGCGTCGGCCTGCACGGCACTACTGCCTGTTTCATGGCCGACGGCAAGCACGCGGCGAAAGAGGACCTCTTTGCAGACGATCACAGCCGCGAGCACGACGAGCGTGAAAGGCGCGGGCGCATGGTGGGGAATCAGGATTTCGCGGACCGCCAGGATCATGATGCTGATCGAGGCGCCGACCAAGAGCAGCGCCACGACGGCCGCCGCGATCGAATCGGCCTTGCCGTAACCGTAGGGATAATCTTCGTCCGGCGGCTTGCCCGTGATTTCCAGTCCCCGCCAGACAATCAGCGACGAAAAGACGTCGGTCGACGATTCAATCGCGTCGGCCACGAGCGCGTACGAATTTCCCAGCAGGCCGGCCACGAGTTTGATCGTGACCAGGCCCACGTTCGTCATTAAGCCCGCCTGGGCGGCGCGAATTCCCAGCTTGAGCTGCGACACGTGCGATTCTTTTAGCTGGGGCCCGTCGGTGTCAGTCCCAAATCGCCGGCAATTTCCTGCAAGGCCTTGATGCAGAAATTGATATGTTCGTCGAGGTCGACGCCCAAGTCGGCGGCGCCGTTCGTGATGTCTTCCCGCTTGACGGCGGCCGCGAACGAGGGTTGTTTCATTTTCTTGCGGACGCTCTTGGCATCCAGACCGTCGAGCCGCATCGGCCGCACGAGGGCGCAGGCCGTGATGAAGCCGCACAGTTCGTCGCAGGCGTAGAGCGTCTTGTCGAGCCGCGAAACGCGGGGACAGTCCTGGAGGTAATCGGCATGCGATTTGATCGCGTAGATCACGTCGTCGGGATAGCCCCGTTCCTTGAGAATGGCAGACCCTTTCAGCGGATGGTCGGGCGGGTCCGGCCAGCGTTCGTAATCGAAATCGTGCAAGAGTCCGACGCTGCCCCATTTCGCCTCGTCCTCGCCGAATTTGCGGGCGTAGGCCCGCGCGGCGGCTTCGACGGCCAGCATGTGCCGGACGAGGTTTTCGTTCTTGGTGTATTCGCGGACGAGTGCCAGATCGGCCTCACGACTCACGGTTGGTCTCTCCCGGGTGACTTCCAAAGCGTTCGATCGATTCTAATCGCCGTCCGATTCTCCGTCACACCACTGGCAACTGTCCCTTGTCGCTGACGCCGAGTTTCGTCAAAACGGAGTCCGAAATGGCTGTTCGCAGGATCAAATCGAAGGGGCGCGCGATGCGGCCCGCAGCGCCCGCCGTGGCCCGGCTGCTTTCGCTGCTGGTGGCACTGTGTTGCGCGTCCGCAGGCTGCGGCCCGGCTGCCGCGCCCGAAACGACACAGGGCGATCGCGGGGCGTCAAAAACCGGCGCACCCGGACTGGAAGAGGTCGAACTCGCCCTCAACTGGTTTCCAGAGGCCGAGCACGGCGGATATTTCGCCGCACTCGTGCACGGCTACTACAAAGAGGCAGGGCTTTCGGTAAAGATTCTGCCGGGGAACGCCAGCGCGGCCGTCCCACAGCGCGTGGCCAGCCAACGCGTCACCTTCGGCATCGAGAACGCCGACCGCGTGCTCTTGGCCCGAGCGCAGGAGGCGGACATTGTGGCACTCATGGCGCCGCTGCAGAAAAGTCCGCGGGCCATCATGGTGCACGCCGCGTCGAAGTTTCAGAAGATCGAAGACCTGGCCGACGTGACGCTGGCCGTCAACAGTGGGGCGACGTGGGTCGCCTATTTGAAAAAGCAGAATCTGCTCAAGAACGTGCGGATGGTTCCCTATTCGGGCAACGTCGCGCAGTTTCTCGTCAACGAAAACTACGCGCAGCAGGCGTATGTGTTCAGCGAGCCGTTCGTCGCTCAGGAGAAGGGGGCCGCCGTGCGGTGCCTGCTCGTGGCCGAGACGGGATACAACCCGTACACAAGCCTGCTCATCACAAGCGGCGAGATCCTCAAAAGCCGACCGGAAATGGTCCGCAAGTTTGTGGCGGCGTCGATCCGCGGCTGGCAGACGTACCTGGAAAAGCCGGAGGAGACGAACCGCTCGATTCACGAAATCAATCCGGAGATGGGCCTCGATATTCTCGCCTTCGGCGTCAAAGCGCTGCGTCCGTTGTGCCTGGGCGGTCTGTCGGGCCCCGATCGCATCGGCGAAATGACGACTGCCCGCTGGAAATCGATGGCGACGCAGTTGATCGAAGCGGGCGTTTTGCCGGCGTCAGGCGCCGATCCATCAAGCGCTTTCACCACCGAATTCCTCTCCGGCGCTCGACATTAAAGGGCAACACGTGGGACAGCTCGAAAACAAAGTCGTCGCCATCACCGGCGGCAACCAGGGGATCGGCAAGGGAATCGCCAGCCTGTTCGGCAGGGAAGGGGCCAAGCTCGCCCTCTGCGCCCGCAATGCGACGAAGCTGGCAGCGACGGCGGCGGAACTGCGAAAGTTCGGTTACGACGTGCTCGAACAACAGGTCGACGTCAGCTCCGAAGCGGCGGTGGAGGGTTTTTTCAAGGCGATCATGCAGCGGTTCGGCCGGGTCGACATCCTGGTGAATAACGCCGGCAATTTCGACGGCGGCCGCGTCGACACGATTTCGCTCGAAGCGTGGAACAACGTGATCGGCGCGGCGCTCACCGGCGCGTTTCTCTGCAGCCGGGCCGCCTTTCGCATCATGAAGGAGCAGGGGGGCGGCCGGATTCTCAATATCGGCTCGATCTCGGCGCAGCGGCCCCGCGAGGGGAGTGCGGCGTACACTTCGGCCAAATTCGGCGTGTGGGGCCTCACCAACGCGGTGGCGCTCGACGGCCGGCCTTACGGCATCGTGTGCAGTTGCCTGCATCCCGGCAACGTGCGGGTGGAATGGCGGGCCGATCCGGGTTCCAAAGGCGCGGAAGAACCGATGATGCAAACGGAGACGGTCGCCAAAGTCGCGCTCGCCATGGTCACGCTGCCGCGCGACGTGAATTTCCTCGAAGCGATCGTGTTGCCGAATGATCAGCCCTATCTCGGTAGGGGCTAGAGACTGGAGTATGGGAGGGCGAAGCTCCTGCTGAGCCGCCTTCGTCGGTTTTCGCGTAGGAAACGGCTCGGCGGGAGCCTCGCCCTCCCATCGGACCGAATACTTCAACGGGCAGCTAGCCTCCAGCCTCTACTCAAAACCACTTTCGCTTGTCGACCAGCGTCGTGGGATCCTTGGCGGCGACGAACAGGCGAATGTTTTCCAACAGCGTTTGCGTGTGCCGCTCGGCGATGTGCGGCGACGCGGCGGCGACGTGCGGCGTGATTAGTACGTTGGGCATGGCCCACAGCGGTGAATCGGCGGGAAGCGGTTCTTTCTCGAACACATCGAGCGCGGCACCGGCGATCCGCTTGGCTTCGAGGGCGGCGATCAGGTCGGCCAGGTCGACGATCGCTCCGCGGCCGATGTTGATCAAATAGGCCGTGTGCTTCATCGCGTCGAATTTATCGCGGCGGAAGAGCTTGTAGGTCTCGGGCGTGTGCGGCGCGGCAATGACGACGAAATCGCTCTGCCGCAAGAGGTCGAACAGCCGGTCCGTCGGCCAGATTTGCGGCACGATGTCCGGAATTTCGCGGCGCACGGGATCGACGCCAAGGATGCGCATGCCGAAGCTTTGCGCCCGGCGGCAAATTTCCGAACCGATGTGGCCCACACCGACAACTCCCAGAGTGCAGTCCGAAAGATGCAGGTGCCGCCGGTCGATGTCGCTGACGAATGACGGCCCCGCGACAAAGTCCGAGCGTCCCTCTTCGCCGCCGATGGGCTCCCAATGCCGGGCCTTTTGCTGATCGCGGTACAGGTGCAAATTGCGCGCGAACGTGAGCACGAACCCCATCACATGGTCGGCGATCACGTCGGAGAAAAGTCCACGCATGTTGCTCAAGCGGCACGGATGCTCGACGAGCGCGTCGAACATGTAATGTTCCAGACTGGCCGTCGCCGTTTGCACCCACTGCAACTGCTTCGCCTGCGCCAAGAGCGGCGCGGTGATCTTGCCGAAAAACGCGTCGGCATCTGCAATCTCGGCAAGCGCGGCGTGTTCGTCGTGCGCGTTGACGACGGTCATCGGCCGCGCCGCTTCGCGAATCAGTGCGAGGCGCCGGTCGTCCACAGGCGGAAAAAGGACGAGCTTCATCGCGGCCTCCGGATCGACTTCGAGTTGGATGTCAAGAGGTTGTGTGACACTTTGCGACGAGAAAAAAAACGTTGCGAAACGTCCTTGCTCTCAAAATCCGCGCGCGGCAAAATGGCCGCCGTCGCGTCGACAACGTTGTTGTGTGTCGCGGCAGCGGGCCAATGCGAAGCGTCGATGGGCCGACCGTTGTCACGGCAAAGTTCATCGCCGCCAGTAAGCGCCGGCTTTCTCCGAAAGCGGCTGCGTGCTTCGTTCAGGTTCCCTTGCAGTCATTAAAATTTCAAGAGGCGGCCCAAATGCAGATGATTACCCGTCGAGTGAACGAAGGGTTGGTGATCGAAAACGACATTCACGTGACGGTATTGGACATTTGCCAGGACTATGTTCGGCTCGCCATCTCATCTCCGAACAATTCCCCCCCATATCGCGAAGAGACACTCTATTGGGACGACGCGTCGCGGCCGACGGCGGACGAATCAGCCCCGGAGCTGATGTTGCAATAGCGATTTCAGCAAAAAAGTAGCCCTTTCAGCGCCAGTCACTCGCAGCCGACCGCCGCGGTCGCCGGTTCGCTTTGTTGAAGTTTGAGTGCTGGCCTTGGCGACCCGCAATCCGTGGCGCACAATGAGAGGCGCAGGAGTTGCCTTTCTCGAGTAGAGCCGCGCACTTGTCGACCATCGTCACTTATAGCGTTGATGAACTTGCCGCCGATGGGCTGTCCCCCGAGTGTCTGCCCCGGCACATCGCGGTGATTATGGACGGCAACGGCCGCTGGGCGACGTCGCGCGGCTGGCCCCGCATCGAAGGCCATCGCCGCGGCGTCAAAAGCGTCCGCCGGCTCGTCGAGGAGTGTTGCCGCCTCGGGCTCGAACAACTCACGCTCTACTGTTTCAGCAGCGAGAACTGGAAACGGCCGCAGCGCGAGCTGAGCCTGTTGATGCACCTGCTCGAGCAGTATGTGATCGAAGAGCGTTCCGAGATCATGCGGCAGAACATCCGCTTCACGACGATCGGCCGCCGCGACGGTTTGAACGAAGGCGTGCTCCGCGAAGTCGACAAGACGATCGATTTCAGCCGGCAGAACACGGGGATGGGGCTCTGCCTGGCACTTAACTACGGCGCGCGAGCAGAAATTGTCGACGCCGTTCGCGAGATCGCCCGCAAAGCCCAAACCGGGCTGCTCGACGCCGACGAGGTGACCGAGGAGTTGGTCGCGTCGCACCTCTATACGGCGGGCATGGTCGACCCGGACCTCGTGATCCGCACCGCGGGCGAAATGCGCGTGAGTAATTTTCTCCTGTGGCAGCTCAGTTACGCGGAGCTGTGGGTCACCGAAACGTTGTGGCCCGATTTCGGACGGCCCGAGCTGATCCAAGCGCTCAAAGATTTTGCCGCCCGCGACCGGCGGTTTGGCGGACTCAAGGACTAACACCGGCAATGCTCGGCTGGCGCCTCCTTGTCTCCGCAATCCTGATTCCGGCGTTCGTCCTCCTGTTTTATCTCGATCAGCGGGCCGGCGAGGCGGCTCCTGTGCTTCTGGCGCTCTGCCTCGCGATCGCGGTCCGCTCGGCCTGGGAACTCGCGGAACTCTTTCGCGTGCGTGCCTTCGCGCCGAGTTTTGTGCAGACGGGCCTGTTGTCGTGTGCGATCGTGGTTTCGGCGTGGATCCCTCACCTGGGCGCCACTCGCCCCGAGAATTCCGCGCCGCTGGCGGTCATGACGCCGATGCTGGTGTTTACATTTTGCGTGCTGTGGCTGCTGGCCTCGAACGCCGGTCGCTATCGCGCGCCGGGCAGCCGGATGGAGACACTCGGCGCGGAGATTCTGATCGTTTGCTACGTGGGCGTCTTGATGTGTCTGACGGCGGAGCTACGGTGGGTGGCCGGGGCGAAAGCCGGTTATCTGGTGCTCGGCTCTCTGCTCGTCGCGGCCAAATGCGGCGATATCGGCGGCTATACGCTGGGACGGCTATTCGGGCGGCGCAAAATGGCGCCGCTGCTCAGCCCGGGCAAGACGTGGGCGGGGGCCGTCGGTGCGTTACTCGCGTCGGCACTGGGGGCCTGGCTCTGGCTGCATTTCGCGCCGCCGCTGTTTGACTCGAGCTGGCCGCCGAGCCCCGGTCTTTGGGCGGTTGTGTACGGTCTGGTGATCGGAATCGTCGGAATGATCGGCGACTTGTGCGAATCGCTGATCAAGCGCGACCTCGGCAAGAAAGACGCCGCCTCGCTCATGCCGGGATTCGGCGGCCTGCTCGATCTCACCGACAGCGTGTTCTACGCCGGCCCGGTCGCACTCGTCCTGTGGACGATCCTACCTTTGCGCACATGGGCCATCGGCTAAATTCACAGCCTCGAGGTCACTCTCTTTGCCCTCTGCCCTCTGCCCTCTGCCCTGCTAATGCACATTTTCCTATCGCTCATCGTCAGCGCCGATTCGAGCGATCTTCAGCCCGAAGTTTTCGCCGATCTTGATCGCTTCCCCCTGGCAATAGCGATAGTTGTTGACGAACAGGTCGAGCAGATCCTCGCACGACTTGTTGAAGGGGACGAGCGCGCCGGGAACGAGTGCGGCGATTTGGCCCAGCGGCATTTTCCGCTGCGCCAGCCGCACGCTCACGGTGACCGGCACGTTCATAATCCGTAGCGCGCGAAGAGCCTGTTCCAGCGAGAGGCCGGTATCCGGCGAGATGCCGGCGTGCGAGGTGCCGTTCGACGAGACGGAATCGGGCATCGCTTCCAATTCCTCGTCGGGAAACGCACCGGCTTCCGGCGCCTCCGATTCCATGGCCGCCGCGGCCGCTTGCGCGTTGATGGCCTCGTCGATGGTCGCCAGATCGAGATTTGCGGGGAGAATGACCGCGATGTTCGCGATCGGAGTGTCGGACTCGGCCGCCTCGGCGCCAAACGCCGAAAGTTCGAGCAGCTTGGCCGTCGCGTCGAAGGGAGTTTGTTCGGCAAATTCTTTGAGATTCGCGGCATACGTCGCGAAAGCCCGGTCCGCGGGTAAGTCCTCCGGGAGAAACTGCAGCGAAACTTCGTGCGCGAAGGATTGCAGCCGGTTGTTTTCGGAAATGTTCGGCTGGCCGCACCAGGCCGGTAGTGAGAGCGAGTCGGGAACCAACAGGACGATTCCCTGTTCGCCCACGACGAGCGAAACTGCGAGCCCCGGCTCCTCGAAGGCGGCAAGTGCGTCGAGCGAGTAAGGCTTTGGCTCGCCGGCAGTTAACCGCAACGGGCAGTCCAAGCTCGCACGAAACGTGTCGCCAAAGTCGGCCACATGCGCGGCACAGGCCGCGAGAATCTGCTCGATCTGTTCAGCGGTGAATTGAGCCATGCTGAGTCTGGTTCAAGAGGCGACGCGAAACACAAACTCTTAGAACGCCACAGCCGCGGCCCGCTCGGTTGCCGAGTTGGCGCGGGCCGGCACTTCTAATGATCGTCGCTTTGACCAGACGGACTTTGCCGGAACAACCGCCAGAATGATTAAAGTCGGCCTAAAACCCGCAGTCCGAGAGACGTAGTCGACCGTCTACTTCAAGATGGTGGGCGGGCAAATCCCAGGCAGATTTTTCACCACAAAGGCACAAAGACACAAAGACACGAAGAAAGGCAAGGGAGATCCGCAGATGACGCCGATTTCGCGGATTTGAATTTCAAAAATCTGCGTCCTTCTGCGAAATCTGCGGATAAGTGCCTCTTCGTCTTTCTTGGTGTCTTTGTGCCTTTGTGGTCCAGATTCGCATTGAATGCCACAGAAACGGCCAACGGCGCAGAGTGCACCGAGCGCGGCTTAAATGTCGAAATACATCGCGAACTCCCACGGATGGGGTCGCTGCCGCAGGGCTTCGACTTCGTGGACCGTCTTGTACCAGATCCACGTGTCGATCACGTCTTCGGTGAACACGTCGCCGCGAAGCAAGAAGTCGTGATCATTCCGCAGGCCGGTGAGGGCCTCTTCCAGCGATTGCGGCGTGCGCGGAACGCCGGCCAGGTCCTCCGGCGCGAGGTCGTAAATGTCCTTGTCGAGCGGCGGCCCGGGCGAGACCTTGTTCTGAATGCCGTCGATCGCCGCCATCAACACGGCCGCCATCGCCAGGTACGGATTCGACGACGAATCGGGGCAGCGGTACTCGATCCGCTTGCTGGCCCCGCTCGGCGCGTGCACCGGGATACGGATGGCGGCCGAGCGGTTGCGATAGCTGTAGGTGAGATTGATCGGCGCTTCGAAGCCGGTCACGAGGCGCTTGTAGCTGTTGGTCGTGGGACAGCAAAAGGCGAACAGGGCGGCCGAGTGCTTGAGAATCCCGCCGATGGCATACAGGGCCATGGGGCTCAAGCCGCCGTAACCCGATCCGGGGAACAGCGGCTCACCCTTCCGCCACAGCGAAAAATGCAGGTGCAGCCCGGAGCCGTTGTCGTTCCACACCGGCTTCGGCATGAAGGTCACCGTTTTGCCGTAACGCGCGGCGACGTTTTTGACCACGTACTTGTAGCGGATCAAATTGTCGGCCGTGCGGAGCAGGGGGGCGAATTTCATGTCGATTTCGCACTGCCCGGCCGTCGCCACTTCATGGTGCTGCGCTTCGACCTCGACGCCGCATTCCTGCAGCGTGAGCATCATCTCGGTGCGGATATCCTGCAGCGTGTCGGAAGGGGGCGTGGGAAAATAGCCCTCCTTGTAGCGGATCTTGTAGCCCGAATTGGCCCCGTTCGATTGGGTGCCGCGGGTCCATTGCCCCTCGTTGCTGTCGATGTGGTAATACGATTCGTGTTCGTTCTGGTCGAAGCGAATGCCGTCGAAGACGAAGAATTCGGCCTCGGGCCCGAAATTGGCCACGTCGGCGATCCCCGTCGACTTCATGTAGGCTTCCGCTTTACGGGCAACATTGCGCGGATCCTTGGCATACGGCTCGCGGGTGATGGGATCCTGGATGTTGCAGGTCATCGCCAGCGTCTGCTTCATGAAGGGATCGACCATCGCCGTTTCCGGCTGCGGGACGACGAGCATGTCGCTCTCGTTGATGGCCTGCCAGCCCCGCATCGACGACCCGTCGAAGCTGAAACCCTCCTCAAAACTCCGCTCCGTGAGCGTTTGCACGGGAATGGTAAAGTGCTTCGGCGTTCCGGGAAAATCCATGAAACGCAGGTCAACAGCCCTGATTTCGCGCTCGCGGCACAGGGCCAGAACCTCTTTTGGGGTCATCAAATCTCGGCTTGTGAAACGGTAAACCGGCGGGAATTGCAGAATGTCGCTACGATCCATCATAAAGGGCGTGCAAAGAGTGTTCCAGAGGCGTCCGAGGCGTCGAGCGTCTGGAGTCCGCCGTCCGGAGTCAAAAATCAATGCCCCGCTTTGTTGTTTTGACGCATGATCACCCCAAGTTGCATTGGGACTTCATGCTGGAGCACGAGGGGGTTCTTCGCACCTGGCGTTTGGCTCAGCCCCCCGATACGCAGGGCGCAATCGGTGCGGAAGCGCTGCCCGACCATCGACTGGCTTATCTCGGCTATGAAGGGCCCGTCAGTGGTGATCGCGGCACGGTCGAGCGTTGGGACAGCGGTCACTTTGAAGTCATGGAGTGGTCGACGAGTCGCTTGGTGGCAAGGATGTCTGGCACTCGACTGAAAGGCATCGCTTCGCTCGACCGCGCCGACTCCGTTGCAGCTTGGGCCTTTCATCACGCGTAGCTCGGCCGGCGGAGAGCGGCCGCGGCGGGAGAGTGCCAAAAAAATTCTGATATTGAACGACTCGACCACATCGAAGATAATAAAGCTGACGAACTAGAAAAAACGGTACAGCGGCAGCTGTAAATCTCGCTTAAGCGGAGCCGTGCCTGAATTGAGGGCGCGGCTTTTTTGTTTTCCTGTGTGCCTTTTCTCGAAGTCCGTAACTATGGCGGCCCCGCACGGAGTCGACGCGATGCCCCGTGCCTGCGCAGAGAATACGGGAAGGGAGGGCTCTCCCGGCGCCGGGAGAGCCCTCCCAAACTGTCAGACCGATGAGGAAGGCACGAATGCAAGCACAGCAATCGAGGCCGAAGCCAGTGCCAACACGACTTTACGCGCGAACGGCACCGCACCCGCGAGCGGGTACCCGAGGGCCGCGGCCCTGCCGAAGGTGCGCAAGTTATTCGAAGGTGCGCACCCTTTTCGAAAAGTGCGCATCTGGAAAATCCCGAGGATTTGTTCGAAGGTGCGCAGCCCTTTCGAAGGTGCGCACCCAAAACTGCGCACCTTTCGAAGGGAGAGGGGCTCGGTCACCGGTTTCGGCCGGCCCGCGAGTCCCCTTTCACTCGCAGTAACGACCGGCAAAGGGTGAGTCTTGACCCTTGAAAGAACCCGTTCTTATCATCGCCTCGAACCGTAACCCTTTGGCCGAAATCACTTACCCCATGTCTGAAGTCCGCACTCGTTTTGCACCCAGTCCGACCGGTTACATGCACATCGGCGGCATGCGTACGGCCCTGTTCAATTGGCTGTGGGCGCGGCACACGGGCGGCAAATTCATTCTGCGGATCGACGACACCGATCGGCAGCGAAATATCGACGAGGCACTCAAACCGATTCTGGCCGCCTTTCGCTGGCTGGGGCTGAATTGGGACGAAGGGGTCGAGATCGGCGGGCCGTTCGCGCCTTACTCTCAATCGCAGCGGACGGCGATTTACAAGGCGGCGGCGGAGCGATTGCTCACTGAGAAAAAGGCCTACCGCGACTTCGAGAAGACCGAGGACGTGCAGCGCGAGCGGGAAGCGGCGGAGCGCGAGAAACGAACCTTTGTGAGCAGCCGCCGTTCGCTGGAACTGAGCGACGCGGAAGTCGAACAGAGTGTGGCAGAGGGAACGCCCTACGTGGTGCGGTTTTTGGTGCCGCGGGGACAGACGGTGGCGCTCGATGACGTCGTCCGCGGCCATGTCGAATGGGACACGTCGCTGATGGTCGATCCGGTGATCATGCGGCCGGACGGCACGCCCCTCTATAACTTTGCAACGGCGGTCGACGACGCGGGGATGAAAATTACGCACGTGATTCGGGCCGAGGAGCACCTGTCCAACACGCCGATTCAGATCCTGCTGCATCAGGCGTTGGGGAACACGCTGCCGACCTTTGCTCACATTCCCTTCGTCACGGCTCCGGGGACGACGAAGAAACTGAGCAAGCGCGAGATCAAAAAGTATCGCGAGAACCCCAAGTTCAAAAAAATGTTCGAAGCAGCCGACCACATCTTTCCGCAGATCGGCCTGGGATCGTCCGAGACGCTGAATCCGGTGATGGTCGAGTATTACGAGAAGATCGGCTTTCTGCCCGAAGGCGTGCTCAACGCGCTCGCGCGGCTGGGCTGGTCGCTCGACGACCGCACCGAATTCATGTCTCTGCCGACGATCGTGGAGAATTTCACGCTCGAGCGGATCGTCAAGAATCCGGCCGGCCTCGATCCGGACAAGCTTTACAGCTTCCAGACGCACTGGATGAACGAGCTGCCGATCGAGAAAAAAGTCGAGGGCTGCTTGCCCTACCTCACCAGGGCGGGGCTGGTTGCGGAGCCGCTCGACGAAGCAAAGCGGGACTACGTGCGCCGCGTGATTGTCGCGCTCGGCGAACGGCTCAAAGTGTTCAGCGACATTCTCGATGCGAGTGACTTCTTCGTCGCCGACGACCGGTTGGATTATGATGAAGCCGCGTTCAAGAAGCGGCTGTGCGTCGACGGAGCGGCTGAGCGACTCAGGCGATTTCGCGAAGTTCTTGCGCACGTCGAGCCTTTCGATCCAGCGGCGCTCGAGCAGGCGCTGCACAATTTTGTGGAATCCGAGGGGATCAAAATCGGCGACGTGATCCACGCGATTCGAGTCGCGGTGACCGGCAAGTCGATCGGCCCCGGCTTGTTCGACTGTCTGGCCCTTTTAGGTAGGAGCAGGTCTTTGGCTCGCATTGATCTGGCCATGGCTCGGATCGGTGGGAAGTAGGCCGCGAGATGCCTGGAATTTTCTTCATCGCAGTCATGCTCGTCGTGGGTCTCCTGCTTTTTTGGGGCACCAACCACCTCTTTCGCAATCAGTTACCGACTGCGCGCACAAACGCACTGGCCGCCCGACAAGTCTAAAGCCAAGCGGTTGTTGATTGTGGGAGCCCTTGGGAGCTGCGCCGGCTGGATCGCGGTCGGCATCATCTATTGGGCTCGAAATAAATAGTCATCTACACAGGTCGCACCCGCTAACCGCGGACAGCAGAAACGAAACTTTATGACCGAACCGACCCCTTCGCCTTCGTTGGATTTCGTCCGCTCGATCGTCGCCGAGGACGGCAAGACCGGCAAGTACAGCGGGAAGGTGATGACGCGCTTTCCGCCGGAGCCCAACGGCTATTTGCACATTGGCCACGCCAAATCGATTTGCCTGAATTTCGGCATCGCCAACGAATTTGGCGGCAAATGCAATCTGCGGTTCGACGACACGAATCCCACCAAAGAGGACGTGGAGTACGTCGATTCGATCAAGGAAGACATCAAGTGGCTCGGGTTCAGTTGGGAGGACCGCGAGTACTACGCTTCGGACTATTTCGAGCAGCTCTTTCAGTGGGCCGAGCAGTTGATCCGCGACGGCCTGGCTTACGTCTGCAGTTTGAACGGCGAGCAGATTCGCCAATACCGCGGCACGCTGACCGAGCCGGGCAAGCCGAGCCCCGACCGCGATCGGCCGATCGAGGAGAGCATCGATCTCTTTCGCCGCATGCGGGCCGGTGAATTTCCGGACGGCAAGTATACGCTGCGGGCGAAGATCGACATGGCTTCGCCCAACGTCAACCTGCGCGATCCCGTGCTGTATCGCATCCTGCACGCCGAGCACCACCGCACGGGCAACAAGTGGTGCATCTATCCGATGTACGACTACGCGCACGGGCAATCGGACTCAATCGAGGGAGTGACGCACTCGATTTGCACGCTCGAATTCGAGAACCATCGGCCGCTCTACGATTGGTGTCTCGAGTCGCTGCGGATTTATCACCCGCAGCAAATCGAATTTGCCCGCTTGAACCTGACCTACATGCTGATGAGCAAGCGGAAACTGCTGCAGCTCGTCGAGGAGAATTTCGTCACCGGCTGGGACGATCCGCGGATGCCCACCATCAGCGGACTGCGCCGCCGCGGGTACACGCCCGAGGCGATCCGCACCTTCTGCGAGCGGATCGGCGTGACGAAGTACAACAGCCTCACCGAAATCAATGTGCTCGAAAACTCGATTCGTGAGGATCTCAATCGACGCGCGCCGCGGGCAATGGTTGTGCTACATCCACTCAAGGTCGTTCTCGACAACTATCCCGAAGAACTCGTGGAAGAGATGGAGGCCGTCAACAACCCGGAAGACCCGGCGGCCGGAACTCGCAAGGTTCCCTTTTCGCGCGTGCTCTTTATCGAGCAGGACGATTTTCGCGAAAACCCGCCGAAGGAATTCTTTCGCCTCGCGCCGGGTCGCGAAGTGCGGTTGCGGTACGGTTACGTGATCAAATGCGTCTCCGCCGTAAAAGATCCGGCGACGGGCCAGATCACCGAACTGCGCTGCACCTACGATCCGGCCACGCGCGGTGGAAACACGCCCGACGGCCGCAAGATCAAATCGACGATCCATTGGGTCTCGGCGTCTCACGCGGTCGACGCGGAAATCCGGCTGTACGAGCACCTCTTTACCAAGGAGAGCCCGGAAGACGTTCCCGAGGGGACGGATTACAAGGTGAATCTCAATCCGAATTCGCTGACCGTCGTCAAAACGGCCAAACTCGAGCCGAGCCTCGGCAGCGCCGTTCCGGGCAGTCGCTATCAATTCGAGCGATTGGGATATTTCTGCGCGGACTCGAAGGACTCGCGACCCGGCGCGCCGGTGTTTAATCGCACGGTTTCGCTCCGCGACACGTGGGCGAAGATCGAGAAAAAGTCAGGCGGCAAGTAATGCTTTTTTTGTCTTTAACTTCAAGTGGCAATCGCACTGGCGGCCCAAAGCTGCCGCCAGTGGCACCAGGCGAGGGGAGAAAGACCGGCTGGGGCTCTCAGCGGGTCGAGTCGGGTTCGCCTGTTGTCTGCAGGGCGAGCCGCTCGCGTGAGAGAGGCGTGCCGCGGCGGGCGAGGATTTCGCGAAGCCCGGCCACGGAGGCGGGTTTCGTGACGTGGTAATCGAAGCCGGCCTCCTTGGCTCTCCGCCGGTCTTCCTCCTGTCCGTAGCCGGTAAGGGCCACGATCACGACCTCTTTCAGGGCCGGCGTCGCGCGAATGCGGCGGGCCACCTCATAACCGTTCATCTCCGGCATGGCGATATCGAGAAAAATTGTGTCCGGCCTGCTTTGCGCCGCCAGTTCCAGCGCGGTCTTGCCGTCGTTTGCCATGACGACGTCGTGGCCGAGCACTCGCAAGAGCATCGTCAATGTTTCCGCGGAGGCCTGCACATCGTCCACGACCAGAATCCGGTGCGGCGGCGCCTGTTTCTTCGGCGGAGGGGCCTCACCCGGCTTCGATTCCGCTGCGTCCGGCTTGGGTTGCAAAGCCGGGAAGCGAATCACGAATTCGCTGCCTTTGCCCAACCCCTCGCTCTGGGCCACAATCGTTCCGCCGTGGAGCTCGACCAGCCGTTTGACGAGCGTCAACCCGATTCCCAAACCGCCGTGCGCACGGCCCAGGGATTGGTCGACCTGCTCGAACATTTCGAAGATCTGCGTGAGCATGGGCGCCGGAATGCCGCAGCCCGTGTCGCGAATGCGAATGATGACCTCCGCGCCGGCGAGTTGGGCCCCGACCGCGATGCGGCCCGCCGGCGGAGTAAATTTAATGGCGTTGTGCAGCACGTTGCCGAAGATCTGCACGAGCCGCGTGGCGTCTCCCTCGACCAGCAGCGGATCGGCAGGGATGTCTCGCTTGAGTTCCTGCCCGCTGACCTCGGCCAGCGACTTTTGTGCATCGATCGCCTCGGAGAGAACCGATCCGACATCGACGCGGGCCATGCGGAGTTGGATCGTTCCCCGATTGATGCGGGAAACGTCCAACAAGTCGTCGATCAAGCGCGTCATCTGGTCGACTTGGCGCCGCATCATGGCCCGCAAGTTATTCATCTCGGCCGGATCTTGCGTGCCCCCCTTGTCGGCGATCGACCAGAGCTGCAATGCATTGCTCAGCGGAGCCAGCGGGTTTCGCAGCTCGTGAGCCAGCATGGCCAGGAACTCGTCTTTTCGGCGATCGGCCTCGCGGAGTTGCTCTTCGGCACGCGTGCGTTCGCCGATTTCCAAGACGAGCTGCCGTTGCCGCTCTTCGATTCGCTCCCAGGCGCGCCGCAGCCCCTCGCAGAGCACACTGATCGCAACGCCGCCGGCAAGGTAAGCCAGCAACCGGACGACATCGGCCATGTTGGGAATTCGCGGCGTATACCCGGGCCGCGCAAAGACGAGGACGCCGAGCACGGACAGGCCGGTCGACAGGAAGCCGGCTTTCCAACCCCCCGCGATGCCGGCCGCCACGACGGCCAACAGAAACACGATTGTGGCGGCGACGGTACCGAAGTTCCCGTCGAAGTGAACGCGAGTCACGGTGACTGCGATCGCTCCCACGACGGCAATCAAAAAGGCCCAAGCCGTCGATCGTCGCTTCAACTGCATATCGGATCGTCCCAATGCAATTGGGTTTGAGAACGAGTGTCCGCCCGACGCGGCGATTCGGTAAGCGCGTCACCCATCCCTGGCCGGACGCCGAAAGGATATCGGCCCCCGCGCGACGATCCAACCCAATTATGACTTCTCGCGGAGCCGCGTTCACGATCCGATTGCCAAAGGCGCGAAGAATCGCCACAAAACTCGGGCGAAACGCGGAAAGAACCCGCCGGGCGCTTCCCAGTGCGGCCCCGGTCGGGAACAATAATCGGCCATGAGCACCGGGGCAAAACCGACCGTCGTGATTCTGGCGCGGGAATCAACGGCTGTTCGGTGGCGCGCGAACTCGTGCTCAACGGCGTGGGGGCGTGGGTCGTCGATCAGCATGACATCGCCTCCGGCGCCACGTCGCGGTCTTCGCGGCTGATTCACGGCGGTCTGCGCTATCTCGAATACGGCGACTTCCACCTGGTCCGCGAATCGCTCGCCGAGCGGGCCACGCTGTTGAAGGTCGCGCCGCACCTCGTGGAGCCGCTGCGGCTCTACATCCCCGTGGCGCAAAGGAGCGGCGGGCTGCTGCAGTCGGCGTCCAGGTTTTTCGGCGCGACCCGCTCGAAAGCCCTCCATCGTTTGGCAAGCGCCGTCGTGCGGCCGTCCGTCCGCGGCCTGTGGACCGTCGACTTCGGTTTGCGGCTGTACGATCTCTTCTCAGCCGACCCGGCCACGCCGCGGCACTCGGTGCATAGCCTCACCGAGTCCGGCCTCCCGCGCGTCGATCGTGCTCGCTACCAATGGCTCGTCGGTTACAGCGACGCACAGATGCGGTTTCCCGAGCGCTACTGCGTGGCCCTTCTGCAAGACACGCAACAGATCGCGCGTGAGACCGGCGTCGACTTTCGGCTGTTCACCTATTCCACGCTCGCGAGTGCGAATGGCTCGCTGCAGATTTCGACCGCGAACGACGACGTCGTGCGTTGCGAGACGCCGCTGGTGATCAATGCCACGGGTGCGTGGGGCGATTTCACACTGCGTCAGCTGCATGTGCAGTCGCCGCGCTTGTTCGGCGGCACGAAGGGGAGCCATTTCATCACGCATCAGCCGGCTCTGCGAGAGGCGCTCGGCCGGGCCGGAGTATACGCGGAAGCCGCCGACGGCCGATTGATTTTTGTCTTGCCGTTTGGCGACGCCGTGCTGGTCGGCACCACCGACGAGCGGTTCGAAGAGTCGCCCGATCGCGCCGTTGCCAGCGACGAGGAGTTGAAGTACCTCGTCTCGACGGTCAATCAGCTTTTTCCCGAGGTGCGGCTCGGGCGATCCGACGTGACGCTGACGTACAGCGGTGTCCGCCCGCTCCCCTATGTGGCAGCCGGCGCCGAGGGGTCGATTTCTCGGGACCACTCGGTCGAAGTCAGCCGCTGGGAGGGAATCCCCGTGCTAACGCTGGTCGGCGGCAAGTTGACGACGTCGCGCGCCTTCGGCGAACTCGTCGCCGATGAAGTGCTGCATCGGCTCAAACGGCAAAGGATGGCGACGACAATCGCCCGGCTGGTACCGGGAGGGGAGGGCGTTCCCCGCGAGCAGGCAAACTCGGCGAGCCTCGTCGCCGAGCTGGCCTCGCAATTTCACCGAGACCCTTCTCAAGTTCAAGCAATGTGGGCCCTTTGCGGCAGCCGGGTCAGGAGCTTTCTCGAATCGCACGGTCAAGGGGCGACCGGTTCGCAGGCGGAAGGAACCATCAGCGGCAGCGTTTTGCCCCGTGCGTTCGCCCGCTGGATCATCGAAAACGAGTGGGCCGAGCGGATCGAAGACCTGCTGGAGCGCCGACTGATGCTGATTTTTGAGCCCGGTCTCTCGCGACAAACGATCGCCGACCTGGCCGATCTGCTCATCGAAGGGGGCAAGCTCGATGCGGCGGCCCGCGAGTCGGCCATCGAGACAGCCGTACGCCGCTGCCGGGAAATTTATGGACGAACAGTCATGGACTGACGGGCACCGCCTGACCGGCAGTTTTTCGCGCCACCGCGCCGAGAAGACGATCTTTCGGTTTGACGGGCCGTTACGGCGCAATTAAAGTGAGCGAGATTCATGGAGGATGATCAAAATGTCCGTATCGATTCGATCTGGCGCCCTCGAGTCATTGGAAGACCAGATCATGCGGCTCGTGCAATCGCGGACTGGTGGCCGCATTCACGGCCTGAACGTGGTGGTGTCGGGGGGAGAAGTGATCATCTCGGGCCGCACGTCCACGTACTATCTCAAGCAACTGGCGACGCATGCCGCGCTCGATCTTTCCGGCCAATTCACCGGCTTGACGAACGACATCGCGGTGAGCTAGCCGAGGTCGTCCGCCTGCGGAGCGCGGGCCTCGCTAGCAGTCCCTACCTTGGGACTCGCTCCCATTGGGGCTCTCTCCTTTCGCAGCCGGGTCTTTTTCTGCCGCGCCGTCTTTGCGCTTTTGCCCAAAGCGAAATTTGGGTTCCGTTCCCTGCGCCAGACGCACGATGTTCGAGCCGTGGCGGATCACGATCAACAGCGGAATGGCCGTACTGAAGAGGGCGAGACTCCAAGTCGACTCGGAGAAAGGCGCCGGCCAGAGAAGCCACATCTCTGCGGCGAAGAATGCCATCGCCGCCAGCATCGACGACAACGAGACGAATCTAGACCAAGCGAACGTCACCACAAACGTCCCGAAAGCGGCCGCCGTCGCGAGGGGTCCCAAAACCAGGGCCACGCCGAGCGCCGTCGCCACGCCCTTGCCGCCGCGAAATCCAATCCAGAATGAGAACATGTGACCCAATATCGCGGAGACACCGGTCAATACAGCCAGATGCATGTGGCCCCAAGCGTCTCGCGGTAGCAGGAAATACGGCAGCACCACAGTCGGGAGCGCCCTTTGAGACAATCGAGCAACAGGACGATCGCACCGTATTTCGCGCCCAGCACCCGAGCCACGTTGGTGGCGCCGATGTTCCCGCTCCCCTGTTGGCGAATATCGACGCCGCAGGTGATCCGGGCGACCAGCAGGCCGAAGGGGAGCGAGCCGACGAGGTAGCCGACAACCATCGCGACTGCCGCCGCGAGCTGGAAACTCATCCCGTTACCTCACGCATCATCGGTTCTCTCGATTCTGTCCGCGTATTCCGTAGTTTTGGGTGTCGGCCCTCCGCCGCCGTGCGGTCTTCACGTGGCCCCGGCCGCCGATCGCAACCAGCTTGGCTGAAAGATCTTGGCCGGACGGCTCATCTTGGACGCGGCGTTGTCGTTTGGCAACAACGTCGGAAATTCGGCACGACCGTGATTCTGTGCATCGCCGCAAGACATGGTACATCTTCCGCCACGTCGTCTGTTGCCGGCCGAAAACACGCCTTGGCTACCCCATTTGCCCCAATTCATCGTTTATGCTTGGGGGAGTTGTAAACCATCAACGCGTCTCGCGTGCAGGGAAGAACGATGTTGGTATTAAGCCGCAAGAAGGACGAGAAAATCATCATCGGTGACAACATCACCGTGATGGTGATCGAGATTCGGGGTGACAAGGTGCGCTTGGGCATTGAAGCGCCGAAGGAAGTCACCGTTCACCGCCAGGAAGTCTACGACGCGATTAAGCGCGAACAGGACGAGAAGCGCGATTCGCCAATCGACGCGCCAAAGTGACGTCGCGGAAAGTCGTCGTTCCTTCGCCTTCTCCTCTTCGTCGAACGCCGCCGTAAGGCTCGCCTGCCTTTCCCAGTCATTCAGAAGCTTGCGTGGCTGCGCGGGTCCACCCACAATGACCGCCAAGGACGTGGTCATTGGTCGACTCCTGCGCTGGCTCAGATTGAATCCGTCATTCGCCGCGACCCGGCTGCGCGGACTGATCTCGAGCGAGCCGCTCTACGGTCCGCTGTGCCCCGGCCATCTGGCCCAAGCGGCTGCGAATCTAACCGCTTCTTGCAAGCACGCCGCGATTGTGACGGGTTTTTTTATCCCCGCCGCCGATCCGCCTGCCGCGGAAACCGATGGTCCGCCTGGCGCTGTCGTGTTGGCCATCGCCCTCGAAGCGATCGGAGCAAAAGCGACCCTGGTGACCGACGGCAATTGCGCCGGCGCGGTCCGGGCTGCCGTCGCGGCCACCGGCGGGGATCCGTCGACAGTTGCGGTCTGTCCGGCGGTCCCAGGCGTGTTGGTCAACGGTCGGTCGGCCGCGGATATTTGGATCGACGATTTCTGCGCAGAACGGACCAGGCCGCACGGCGACGCACGTAGTTGCCATCGAACGCGTCGGTCCGAGTCACGATGAGGAGTCGCTTCGCGGCCAGAAGCGAATAGGTCCGGCTCCGATCCAAGAGTTTCTGTCGGCGGTCCCCGTTGAGCACCGCAACCGCTGCCACAATGCCCGCGGCATTTGCATCGACGAATGGTCGCCACCGCTCCATCGCCTGTTCGAAAAGAACTCGGCGCCGTCGAGGAATTGGAGAACAATTGGCATCGGTGACGGAGGCAACGAAATCGGCATGGGCAACGTCCCGTGGGAGGAACTCGTCCGCCGTCTGCCGCGAAAAGAGGCGAGTGCCATTCCGTGTCGCGTCGCCACCGATTGGAACATCATCGCCGGCACGAGCAATTGGGGTGCGTTCGCGCTCGCAGCGGCGGTCTCGCTTTTGGCAGGCAAGACGGACGCGTTGTTGCACGTCGATGCTACGTTTCAGCAAAACCTGCTCGAGCGGATGGTGATTGACGGCCCGGCCGTGGATGGCATCGCCCGCCGTCCCTCGGCAACTGTCGACGGACTTCCTTTCGCCACGTACATTCAAACGTGGTTGGAAATCCGCCGCATCATCGGCCTTGATTGAAGCAGACTTTCGCGATCCAACAGGAGCGACACGGAATGACCGGCTATACGGTTCACACAGGTTCCACAGTCAACTACTCGACCGGTTGGGACAATATCTTCGGCGGAGCAGGGGGGCGAAAGTCGCCCAGCGCGAAGAAGAAGGCGGCAAAGGCTCCCGCTGCCAAGATCGCGAAAAAGAAGAGCCGGCGTGGCGGTTAGTGCGGGACCGCTTTCTCGGTCGATTCGCCGCGCGGCCCTTTGAGCACCTCCAGGTAACTATCGGCCGTGCGATTCGTTTTGATCGCATCGTCGACGTCGGGATAAACGCTCGATGTGGTGAATCGAAAAGCAAAGAAACAGCCGAGCGTGACAAACGCGACCAGGTAAACCTCCGCGAGTCGAATTCCGACCGTTCGCAACCGGCCCGCTCCTCTGAAGAGAAACTGCAGACCGAGAAAGGCCAGGCCGAACAAGAACGGCACGATCGGCAGCCAAAGCCGCAGTTGCCAGAAGGGATAGGCGGCAATCATCAGGAAGTACGTCGCGACGTAGCCGTCGAGCGGGCCGAATCGCCAGCGTCGCGACCACCCTCCGACGCCGCAGGCGGTCAGGCATATTAGGCCGAGCAGAACGAACTCATCGCGATACAAAACGGGGAAGTCGGTCGCCCGCTGGTTCGAGAACAGTTCGCCGATGTGTGAGACCTTTCGACCGATTGCCGTGAGCCAGTAATCGTCCGGCGCGAATTTGAACCGCGCGAATCCATCCGCCGCCGTGACGGACACATAATGGCTGCCGGCGCCATGCCAAACGCCGAGCCCAATCAACAGCAACGCGAGAATCGCCAGCCAGAACCAGCGCGGCGACGCGCTGACCCGTCTCACTGCGGGCATCCGTATCGCCGCCCAAACAACGGCCGGGATGAGAGCAATTCCCACAGTCCGCAGACTGATCGCCACCACGCAAAGCAGAACGCCGCCAAGTAGGAAGAGCCACGCACGGCCGTCGCGACTCGTTCGCTCCAGGCAGACAAGGGTCGTACACGCCGCCGCGAAGAACGGCATTTCGGAAACCGCCGACGAGGCGAACTGAAAAAAAACCGATGAGCCGGCCGTGAGCAGCAGGATGCCCCAGGCCGCATCCACAGACAGGCCGAAAGAACGCACAAGCAGCAACCGAGTCGCCCACAGCCCGACCGCCAGGCAGACCAAATTCAAACCGATGATCGCAGGTGCGTCGGCGAGCCCGAGCGCATTGAGCCCGATCAAGATGTACGGATATCCGTGCGGAAAGTAGTAGGGATATCCAGGCGCCGCGATCGTGCCTGCGGGCGTGCCATGCAGAATGAAGGCCGCCAACTCGACGTAACCGGGAGCGTCGCCGCACATCTTCAAGGGGCCGCACAGCGCGAAACCGTAAAGCGCCAATAGCGCGATACCCAGGCAGCCGAACAGCATCAATCGGGCGCGATTCGCGGAGAATGCGGAGAACATGTCGTTCGATTGTAGCCGTCGAGGCGACCGTCCGCCGACGACCCGATCGCTCGAACGATTGATTGCCGTCGAGCCGGCCGATCGGCTAGAATCTTGGCACGGCACCTTCAGGCGCCTTCGCCGGGCCCTTCTCAGGCGGAGTTTGGTCCCATGTCATTGAAACCGAGCAAGTGGGTTGTCCTGCTTTCAGCCCCGCTGCTTTCGGCCCTCGCGATCACCGTTTGTTTCGCCGACAAAGTCACGCTGAAAAACGGCGGCCTGCTCAACGGGAAGGTCACCAACGCGGGCAAGGACGTCGCCGTCACGACGCCAGAGGGAATTCGCGTCGTCGTCGAACGCTCGAGCGTCGAACGCATCGCGCGCGCCGCGACGCCGGATAAATCCAAGCTCACGAGCGACGAGAAGGCATGGCTCTCGCAAATTCGCAAGCTCATCGCCCGCGTCGAATTCGGTGACGGCGAACCGCGGCGGCTCGCGCTGCGGGACTTGCGTGCGATCAACGACCCCGCTGCCATCCCCGCCCTCATGCAAACGTTGCGAACGAGCGACGACGATGCCTCGCGGCTCTTGTACGTTCGCATCTTGGGGGACATGCCGGGTTCGAAGGCCGTGGTCGGACTGGTGGAAGAGGCGCTCTTCG
Organism: uncultured Planctomycetaceae bacterium; assembly: GCA_963752185.1. Lineage (GTDB taxonomy): Bacteria > Planctomycetota > Planctomycetia > Planctomycetales > Planctomycetaceae > DASPSM01. The sequence goes on from CAVVXK010000002.1 coordinate 2,588,091, forward strand.
ACTCCTCCGCGCCGGTGCGCGATGCGGCCCAGGAGGCGAGTAAGAAACTCCGCTCGGACTACGTGCGTCCGTTTTACGGGCAGGCCCTGCGGTTCCCGAATCGCGAAGTGGTCTGCCGGGCAGCCGACGTGCTCTCGACGGTCGGCAATCGAGAAAATGTGCCCTATCTGATCGACTCGCTGTATTCAAAGGTCGTCGACGTCGACTACCGGCGGAGTTGCTGCATGAGCCGCGTGAACTATCTCGCCAGCCCCCGAGGCAGCCCTTATGTCCAGGACAATCCCACCTCTCACGGCGACGTGGCTTACGCCGCCGTGCACCTGCGTCCCGTTCTCGTCCTCCGCACGGTGCAAAATCCGCAAGTGAAGGACGCCTTGGAAGCGATCACGAAGCAATCGTTCGGGTACAACACGGCCGAGTGGAAGCGCTGGTGGAAATCCGAGCAGCTCGCGGAGAATGCAAAGGGCCGTTAGACAGACGTAGGGAGCTGCCGCAACGGGTTAAAGGCGCGTGCCGAATGACGGAATCTGTCGGGCGGGCAAATTGGATCCTGGGCATCGTTGGCGCCGTCGCGGGCGGGGCGGTTGGAGTTGTCGCCTGCTGGTTGGTCGGTCTCGAGGGCTTCCAGGGCGTCATCTTGCCTGGTGCTGGGCTCGGCCTTGGATGCGGCGCTCTGTCGGGCAACAAGTCGAACGGCCTCGGGGCAGTCTGCGCGGTCGCCGCGCTGCCGCTTGAAATCGTTACTGAATGGTGGCTCCGCGCGTTCGTTGCCGACGATCGGTTGTCGTACTTCGTCGGCCATCTTCAGGACTTGCCGAAGACGACCCTTGTCTCAATCGCGGCCGGCGCGCTCTTCGGCTTTTGGTTCGGCCGCGGCCGTGAGGGGGCGCCTGGCTGCGGCGCGGGCCGAAAACCTAAACCGAGCGACCGCCCTTCGGGCCCAGCCGGCGCATCGCTCTCCGGCACATCCTTGCCGACACGTTCTCTCACGCTGAACGTTTCCGTCTCTTTGCCGGTGTAGGCCACAAGCAGCTCGGCAATCAGGCCCAGCGAAAGCGCCTGGGCTCCAAGCAGCGTCGCCGCGATTGCGTAGGCCAGCATCGGCCGCGTGCCGATCGGTCCGAAATCGGCGCCGAAGAGGTGCGTGCCGCACCAAATCGCGCCGAGGTAGAACAAACCCAAGAAACCGACGGCGAAGAACAGCAGCCCGAATCCGCCCAGAATATGCTGCGGCCGTTCGCCGAATCCCGTCAGGAACTTGACCGTCAGCAAGTCGAGAAACCCGCGGGCAAAGCGCTTCACGCCGTATTTCGAGTGCCCGAAGCGCCGCGGCCGATGGTGGACGGGCAGTTCGGTCACGCGAAAGCCGCGGGCGTCGGCCAGCACGGGAATGAAGCGGTGCAATTCGCCGTACAGGCGGATTTCGCCCGCCACTTCGGAGCGGAACATTTTCAACCCGCAGTTGTGATCGTGCAGCTTGAGTCCCGTAATCGCACTCACCAGCGCATTAAACACGCGGCTTGGATAAACCTTGTGCCAGGGGTCGAGGCGTCGTTGCTTCCAACCGTTGACGACATCAAAGCCCTGGCGAAGTTTCGCCATCATGCGGGGAATTTCGGCCGGATCATCCTGCAGATCGGCATCGATCGTGAGAATCAGGTCGCCGTGCGCGGTCCGCAGCCCGCCGGTCAACGCGGCCGCCTTGCCAAAATTCCGTCGAAAGCGGACGCCGGAGACTGATGGATCGCGTCCCGCCAGCCCGCGGATCACATTCCAGGAGCCGTCCTTCGATCCGTCGTCGACGAAGATGATCTCGAATTCCTCACCCAGCGAGGCACACGCTTCGACAATCTGGCGATGCAGCGTTTCGAGACTGTCCTGTTCGTCATAGACGGGAACGATGATCGAGAGCATTTCTCCATCTTAATCGGCTCTGCAACCGCGTGCATGGAGCGAGCGCGGCCTACTCATCTGGGCGTACTTCGTCCCCCGATATCACTCGAGAGTTTTCGTTTTTTGCCCGATTCCCTTGGACGGCATCGGGAAAGCGTCGAATCGACCAAAAGAGGAGCGCTGAAATGGCAAGTTCGGCAAGAAATGAAATGATGCGGGAAAGAACGGTCACGGCGACCGCGGCCTGGGGATTCATTCCCGGTTGAGAATTCAAGACGGCCAAAAGAATGCCTTCCCGAACGCCCAGTCCGCCAGGCGCAAACAGAACGGCAAAACCCAACGATGTGGAAAGCGCCATTGCTCCGGTCCACAGCGGCACGTCGGCCACGTTGAAGGGCGCGTCGCCCGCACCATGCGCGATCATTCCCAGGCTCAAGCCTTGTGCGACCCAGCTCACGCAAAACGCCACGCAGCCTGCCGCGATCATCCGCGGGGAAATGGCAACCCGCTGCTCGCGCGCCAGGCTGCTATCCGGCACCGCCTTCGAAGCAATCCACGAGAGGAGCTTGGCCACAAGCGGGAGCGATCCGGCGACGACCGCGGTCACGACGACAAGCGCCGCAACCGCCTGAAAAGCCGGGGACAGATGCAGGTGAGGAAAATGAACGGCAATCCAATCGCGAAAGAGCAGGGGAGCGAGCGCCGCGCCGAAGGCGACGCCCGTGCCCATCATCACGAGCGTCTCGTAGCTGGCGGTGACGGCCGCAAGCAGCGCGGGGCAACCGCGGTCCTTCACGAGCGCGGCGCGGATCACGAGGACCATCGCCTTGCCCGGGATGTATTTGCCCAAATGGCCGCAGTAATACGCGCGGGCCGCGTCGCGAAAGATCACCTGCCCGCCCACCGCGCGCATCAATTCCCGCCAGAACCAGACGGAAGGCAGCCAACTGACGATGTAGACGGCGCCACCGGCAAAGAGCCAACGAATCCCGGCCGCCGAGAGCGGCCTTTGCCGAACATCGCTTTGGGTCCACAACCGATAGCCGTGGTAGCAAACGTAGCCCGCGACCACGGCGAACAGCAGCCATTTCAGCAGCGAACGCAGCCGGCTCAATAGTTCTCGTCGTATTCGAGCAGGTCGTTCTCAGTGATGATCCGATGACCCTTATCCGAGAGCGTCCTGATTCCCATCTCGATGTCATCGACTGAGAGGGCAATGGCGTCCCGACCGTTTCGTCGATACAGGAGCGGATAGGTGTAGTGGATGTTGATTTCCGCCTGCAGCAGGGCCAGGCACACTTTCACGAACGGTTGCGCATCCTGGGACAGCTCCACTCCAATCAGGTCGGTCTCGAAGAACTTGAAGTCCGAGAGCTTGAACAACTCCGACGCACGTTCGTAATTGTTGAGCATCAGCCGCGCGACGGAGAAATCGACCGAATCGACGATGGTCAGCGCCATCACACGCAGATCGTGGCGTTCGATATGGCGCAGCAACTCGTGCAGCGTGCCGACCCGGTTCTCCATGAAGATGCCGAATTGGCGCAGGCAAGGCCAGTCGCGTCCGCGCATCGTGCCGGGGTCGGTCCGGGCTTGGCCCCCCATGCTCATCGGCGATCTCCGTGGTGTAACAGCAAGTCTTTGTGGTACGTCACTTTACGATAACTCAACCGCGCCGTCAATTGCGGCTGTTTGTGAGACTTTCGTGTGCATTCCGCGAGCATCGTCGTTCGTTCTCGGCTCTGGTAAGAATCCTTCCGATCGCAAAATCGAACGAAGACTCGAGTCGCTCCGCACGGGCAAGGCGGGAGGATTGATTCGACGCGGACTGACGATGGGGGATTGGGTCGGCCGAAAACGCAAATTTTTCATAATTGTCGGTTGATCTGGCGCTCGGATTTGCAAGGATGGTGGCGCGGGCCGGGCAATCGCGCTCGGCGACGACGACACCAGGGCATACTCAGATACTACTGTGGAGGACGGTTGTCATGAGACGAGTTTGTCTGCCGGGGCTGGCGGGACTTTTGGGACTCGCATTGTTGGCAAGCGGGACGGCCTTCGCCGCCGATCAACAGGCGACGCCGAAAGCCGATGCGGCCAAGAAGACTGAGACGACAAAGACGACGGAAACAGCGACAAAGACTGAAACGCACACGGCCAACAAGCCGGTGGCCGGCGATGCCGCCACGACCGAATCGGGTCGGAAGATGCACGGCCGCCTGCCCATGCATTTTGGCCAGATCGGCCTGACGGCCGAACAACGCCAACAAATGAAGTCCGTCGAAGACAAGTATGCCGGCGAAATCAAGGAGCTCGAAACCAAGCTCAAAGAAGTCCGTGCCAAACAGACGTCCGAATTGCACGCCCTGTTGAGCGAAGCCCAAAAGAAGGCCCTCGCCGAAGCCCACGCGGCCGCGGCAAAGCTTCGCGAAGAGCGAAAGGCCGTTGTCGAGAAGGCGATGGCCCTGAGCTCTGAGCGGACCAAAGAAGTGAAGGCACGCTTCGAGGCTCAGAAGAAGAAGGTCCAGGCGGCAGTCGCCAAGATCCAAGCCGAACAAGAAAGACTCCATGCCGAACGGCAGGAGAAAAAGGCCGCAAAGGAAAAGGCCGCCCAGAAGGAAGCACCGAAAACAGAGACCAAGGAAGAACAGAAGCCGGCGGAAAAGACCGATAAGAAGTAGTCGACGCCACGAATCTCAAAGGGGGGATCGCATCCGCGTTCCCCCCTTTCTTTTTTGGCGATGCCGGTACGCCGCGGCCGATCATGCACCTTGTTGCACGGATCATCAGCGGTTGATACGATGATTACTGCCAGAAAGCCGTGTTGTAACTCTCGCGGCATTCCTGCCTTAAAGACCTGCCTTTATCCGAGCACCAGCGAGCCCGCATCCGGCGAAGTACTCGCCGTATGACCGACTTCGCTGACGCCGGTCGTCGGTTCCCACACGCAGGAACGGCACATTGACGTGCCGTTCAAAGATTTCGTCCCCACCTCGCCGCCCGCCAAAAGAGGAGCGAACGCATGACACGTTTGCCTCGCCTGTTCTTGCCGTTTGTCATCAGCCGGTCGTGTGTCATCACGGTATTCGTCATCACGGCGGCATGTCTGACCGGCGGCAACGTGGCATTCGCGAAGAACCCCGGCGAGAACGGTTCGGTCAAATCTCTGTGCATTGAGCAGGCGGTCTCCGGCAAAACGATCGTGCTTCGCGGCCGAGACGCTCGCCAGCAACTTTGCGTGACGGGCAGTCCCAAAGGAGGCACGGCTTGCGATCTCACGCGCAGCGTGCATTACGACGCCGAACCGGCGGGAATCGTCACCGTCGATCCAAGCGGAATGGTGACGCCGCAGACGGATGGCACCGCCAAATTGCGGGTGACCGGAACCGGCGGATTAAGCACCGAGGTAGCGATCCGCGTCGAAGGCTGCTCGCGGCAGATTCCGATCAACTTCAAGAACCAGATCGTGCCGATCTTCACCAAACTCGGCTGCAACGGCGGCGGTTGCCACGGCAAGGCGAGCGGCCAGAACGGATTCAAGCTCTCGCTCTTGGGGTTCTATCCCGAGGACGACTACGAGTTCCTGGTGAAGGAAGGGCGCGGCCGACGGCTGTTTCCTTCGTCGCCGGGCGAAAGCCTGTTGCTTCTCAAACCGACCGGCCGCTCACCACATGGCGGCGGCAAGCGCATGGACGTGGGCAGCTACGAATACCGCATGCTCTATCGCTGGATCGAGCAGGGCATGCCCTATGGCAGCGACGCAGATCCAACCGTCGTTTCCATCGAGTGTGTTCCCGCCGGCCGCGTGATGCAGCGGCAAGCGCAGCAGCAGATCACAGTCGTGGCTCGTTACAGCGACGGCGTGACCGAGGATGTCACGCGCATGTCGCTCTTCGAGGCCAACGACACCGAAATGGCCGAGGCAGGGAACACCGGCCTCGTGAAAACGCTCGATCTGGCGGGACAAGTCGCGATTATGGCCAGGTACCAGGGCCAGGTTGCCACGTTTCGCGCCACGGTGCCGCTCGGCGCCAAGGTTGAAAAACTCCCGGCGGAACGAAACTGCATCGACCACGCGGTTTTGGGCAAGCTCAAGATGCTGGGAATTCCGCCGTCGCCGCTTGCCGACGATGCGACCTTCTTGCGCCGCGTGTCGATCGATATCACCGGCACCACGCCGACCGCGGCCGAAGTCACCGCCTTTCTGGGCGACAAGGACTTAGCCAAACGCGACAAGCTGGTCGACCGCCTGCTGGCGAGCACGGCCTACGCCGACTATTTCGCCAACAAATGGAACATGGTCCTGCGGAACAAGAAGCGGAATCCGGACGATACCGAAGGGACCTACGAGTTCTATCAGTGGATCTGGAACAGCCTCTACGAGAACAAGCCCTTCGACCGATTCGTTCGCGAGATTCTCACCGCGTCGGGCGATCCGCGAATTTCGCCTCCCGTCATTTGGTATCGCGAAGTTGACGAAGTCAGCGAGCAAGTCGAAGACACAGCCCAGCTCTTCCTGGGAATGCGGATCCAATGTGCCCGCTGTCACCATCACCCGTTTGAGGCCTGGAGCCAGGACGACTACTACAGCTTCTCGGCCTTTTTCAGCCGGCTTGCCCGCAAGCCGCTGGCTGAAGCACCGCACAACAAGCTGCGTGAGAAGCGGCTCTATCACAGCGAGGGAATTGCCGAGGCCGCCAACCCGCGCACGGGCAAAAAGCTGCGTCCGACGGCTTTGGGCGGAAGGCCCCTGTCGATTCCCGCCGACCGCGATCCGCGCGTGCAACTGGCCGACTGGATGGCGAAACCGGACAACCCGTTTTTCGCCCGAGCGTTCGTCAATCGCTACTGGAAACACTTTTTCAGCCGCGGCATCGTCGAGCCCGAGGACGACATGCGGCAAACGAATCCGCCCTCGAATCCGGAACTCTTGGACGCACTCGCCGCCCACTTCATCGCCAGCGGCTTCGACGTCAAGGACTTGGTCCGCACGATCTGTACGTCGAGCACGTACCAGTTGAGTTCGCTGCCGAATGACAGCAATCTCAAGGATCGGCAGAACTTCTCCCGCTACTATCCCAAGCGGCTGAGCGCCGAGGTGCTTTACGATTCGTTCCATCGCGTGACGGCCACGTCGCAAGCGTATGCGGGATTGCCCGCCGGCACGCAGGCGATGCAGCTTCCCGATCCAAGCGACGGGACGTATTTCCTCAAAGTCTTTGGCCAGCCGCAGGGCGACACGGCCTGCGAATGCGAGCGTTCGCAAGAGGCCAACCTGGCCCAAAGCCTGCATTTGCTGAACAGCAGCGAGGTGCAGGACAAAATCGCGAGCCCCTCCGGCCGCGCGGCCCTCTTGGCGGCCGATAAACGGCCCACCGAGGCGAAAATCCGCGAGCTCTATCGCTGGGTCTACTCGCGCGAGCCCAACGCCGACGAACTGCAGATTGCGGTCGCCCACCTCGCCAAGCATCGCGCGGCTCCGCGGCCGGCCTATGAAGACATCGTCTGGGCCTTGATCAATACCAAGGAGTTTCTGTTCAACCATTGATCGCCGCTGACTGAGTTTCGCCGAGAATGGTCGACTCCTTTCGCACGCCCTGGAGGCGCGGTTATCATAAAATTTGGTTGGCCCGCCGTTCCCGCCTTCCAACGGGCCGCTGTCAGTTGACCCTCCTTGTTACGCCAGCCCCCTGTTACACAAGCCCATTGCCCGCCCGGGCACGTTGAGTCATGAGTCAAACGCGCCCTCCCTGTCGCCTCTTTCGGTTTGTGCTCGCCTTTGGGGCGTTGCTGGGTGTCCAAACGGCCGCGCACGCACAATTGCCGCAGGCGCGGCTGTATTCGATCTTCCCCTGCGGTGCAAAGGCGGGAACGTCGGTCGACGTGACGCTCACGAGCTTCGCCGATCTCGACGCGCTCGACCGCCTGGTCTTCAACACACCCGGCATCATGGCCGTGCCCAAGATGCAAGTCGGCGGCGGGCAAAAGAAGCCGGTCCCCAACGTCTTTCAAGTCACGATTCGACCGGACGTGCCGACCGGAGTTTACGAGGTCTCGGCCGGCGGTTTGTACGGCCTGTCGAATCCGCGGATTTTCGCCGTCGGATCGCAGGACGAAGCGCAGGAGGCCGAACCCAACAACAGCCTCGAGCAACCGAATGACCTCATCCTGGGCCGCATCGTGAATGGCACGTCGGGAAGTGCCACCGATGTCGATTTCTACCGCATTCAGGGCAAGCGCGGCCAACGCATCGTGGCGATGTGCCGGGCCGCCGATCTCGACTCGCGCATGTCCCCGGTGATCGAGTTGCTGACGGCTGACGGCCGCCGGCTCGGATACGCACGGGAGGAGCTACGACACGATCCGATGGTCGACATGGTTTTGCCTGCGGACGGCACCTACTTCATCAGGGTTCACGACTTCCTCTTTCGCGGCGGGCCCGAGTTCGTGTATCGGCTGTCAGCCGGCGTTTTGCCTTACATCGACTATGTGATGCCGCCAGCCGGCGTCGCGGGCACGACCGGGCACTTCACCCTCTTCGGCCGGAATCTGCCGGGCGGCCACGCCTCGGACGTGCGAGTCGACGGGCGTCCGCTCGAGCGCCTCGAAGTTGCCATCTCGTTGCCCAGCGTCCCACCGCTTGCACCGACAAAGACCACGTTGGGCTCGGTTTCCGCGGGGACGCAGCCCGTTTCTTGGACGTTGAAGACGCCGGCCGGCGAATCGAATCCGGTTTTGATTCAATTGACGCCTTCCGTGCCGATCCTCGAGAAGGAGCCGAACGACACGCCGGCACTGGCGACGCCGGTGACCGCTCCCGGTGAGTTCGCCGGTCGATTCCAATCGCCGGGCGACAGCGATTATTACGCGTTTCACGCGGACGCGGGGCAGGTCTTTTATATCGACGTCTTTGCCGACCGAATCGGATCGCTGGCCGATCCGTATCTCGTCGTCGAACAGGTCGGCCGCGACGCGAAGGGGGCCGAAACGATCACGCGGATGACGTCGGTCGACGACGAGAACGCCAACGTCGCCCCGGCGATCTTCGACACGCGCTCCGATGATCCGATCTATCGCTTCCAAGCGCCCGATACGGGCATGTACCGCATTCTGCTTCGCGACCGCTCGTTCGAGAGTCGGGGTGATCCGCGGCTCGTGTATCACGTGTCGATTCGACCGGAGGAATCTGACTTCCGGCTTGTCGTGCTGCCGCAGTATCCAAAGCAGGGATCGATCAAGGAAGTCTCCACTTGGGGCTTGGGACTTCGCAAGGGAGACAGCCGCGATGTGCCGATCCTCGTGCTCCGCCGCGACGGATTTCGCGAACCGATCGAAGTTTGGGCCGAAGGGTTGCCCCAAGGCGTGACCTGTCGCGGAGCGGCCATCACACTCTACGCCAAGACGGCGGAGCTGATCTTCACGGCCGACGAGAAGGCCGCCGCCGGAGACCATTTCATTCGCATCTTCGGCAAGGCGCGTGTGACCAAGAAGGGACGGACGAAGGATGCGAAGACCGAGACGGAGATCGTCCGCGAGGCAATCCCCGCCACCATCGTGTGGAGCGCCGAAGCGGATGCCCCCGCCGTGTCGCGGATCGCACAGTCGCTGGCCCTTTCCGTCATGAACGAGCCGGCGCCGTTTGAATTGTCCACCAACGTGGTGCGCGTCGAGGTGAACCAGAGCCGACAGATCCTGCTTCCGCTCTCCATCGCGCGGCGGAGCGGTTTCAACGGCGACGTGGCGATGGCGCTCGTCGGCGGAAATCCCGACACGCTCGGCCTGACGTTGAAGTCCTTCCCCAAAGGCAAATCCACGGAACTGGTGCGTTGCTTCATCCCCCGCAACGAACGGCCGAGCTCCGTCACGTTATATTGGAAGTTGCAGGCCCAGGTCGCTTACCGACGCAATCTGGAAGCATTCGAGCGAGCCAAGACTGCACAAGCCGCGGCCGCCAAAGAGGCCACCGCGCTCGCCGCGAACTTGAAGAGCGCCCAGACCGAACTCGACCGGACATCTCGGACACAAAATCAGCAAGCCGAGGCGCTCAAGAAGGCTCAAGCCCGCCTGGCCGCGGCAGCGAAGTCGCCCGAAGCCGCACGCAAGTCGGCCAAAGACGGTGTGGTCAAAGCCGAGGCATCGCTCAAGTCGGCCACAGTAGCCCGACAATCGGCGGCCGCGCGCGTCGCCGAGGCGACCGGCAAATCGAAATCCGCGGCGGATCGCCAGGCGGCCGCCGACCGCGAATTGACTCAGGCGACGAGTGCCTCGGCACCCCAACAACTGGTTGATTTTCCGACTTCGACCCCCATTCTGTTAACGGTCAAACCCGCGCCGATCGAGCTCAAGGCGAGCGTGCCGGGCGGTGGATCGCTGAAAAAGGGGGGCCAGATTTCCGTCAAAGTCGACGTCAAGAGACGCAGCGGTTTCGCCGGCCCGGTGACGCTCGCCCTGCCGCTGCCGCCCGGAGTGAAGGGAATCTCCGCGAAGCCGATCACAATCGCGGCCAAGAAAAACTCCGCCGTCGTCGCCATCACCGCCGATGCCGCTGCTCCAACCGGGCCGCTTGCCAATCTGGTCATTCGCGGGGAGATGGAGTTTCAAGGCAAGGCCGAGGTCGACGCGCCGCTCACTTTGAAGATTGTGCCCTGAGACATGAGAAGCCAAAGTCCCGTGCGTCTGATCTTTTTCGCGATCGCAGCCACCACCTTGTTGATGGGGGTCGCACGCGTCGCCGGCGCTCCGCCGTCAAAACCGATCGAAGCGGCCTCAATCAAACTCGGCCGCCCGGTCGATTTCGAGAAGGACGTTTATCCGATTCTCGAAGCCAACTGCCTGGCATGCCACAACGCAGGTATCGCCGAAAGCAAGCTCAGCGTCGAGACGGCTGAATCGATCCGCAAAGGGGGCAAACGCGGGCCGGCGGTTGTGCCCAAGAATCTCGCGGCCAGCGTGTTGTTTCAGCTCGCCTCGCGTGCCGGTCAGCCGGCCATGCCACCGCTGCCTAACACCGTCGACGCGAAAGCGCTCTCGCCGCAAGAGCTGGGCGTCTTGAAGCAGTGGATTTTGGAGGGGGCTAAAGGAGGAGCCGCCAGCAGCCACGATTCGACGCAGTGGCAGCCGGTCCCGGCTTCGATGCACTCGATCGAATGCGTGGCCCTTTCTCCCTGGAGACGGTTTGCCGCGGCCGGCCGCACGAACCAGATCGTGATCTATGATCTGATTCTGGGACAGGAAGCCGCGCGGCTCGTCGATCCCACCCTGTCGGACGTGCAGTTCGATGGCCGCTCGATGTATCCCGAAGGCGCGGCCGATCGCGATTTCATTCACGCCGTCTCCTTCAGCCCGGACGGCTCGCTGCTGGCCGCGGGAGGGTATCGCGTCGTGAAGTTCTGGCGGCGACCGCAAAATGTCCGCAAATGGAATGTGCCGCTGCCGGAGCGGCCGATCGCTCTGGCCGTCGACCGTGCCGGATCGCTCATTGCCGTCGCGACGGAGAAGAGCCTCGAATTGCGGGCCATTTCGGCGGGCGCGTTGCTCCGAAAGTTGAGCGGACTCAATTCAGCCGTCACGTCGCTGGCCTTTTCGCCCGATGGAAAGACGCTGTACGCGGGATCGCGCGACAAGTCGTGGCGGTCCTGGTCGGTCGCCGACGGGGCGCCGCGGCAAGCAGTGACGACGCCTGCGGCAATCAGCGCGATCGCGATCGATAAAGCCGGATCATATCTCTTCACCGCGGGGGCCGACGGTGTCATTCGCGTGTGGTCGTTGAAGCCCGCCAAAGCGGGGGACAAAGCAGCGCCGATCCGGGAAATGAAAGGCCACGCGAAAGGCGTCACGTCGCTGGCGCTCGTGCTGCCGGCGGGAAATCAGCTTGTCTCCGGCGGCGACGACGGTTCAGTCCGCGTCTGGGACATCAAGAGCGGAAAACAACTGGTCCGCATCGATCATGGCGGACCGGTTACCGCTGTCTCGGTGCGGCCCGACGGGCAGGTGATCGCCTCGGCGGGAGCCAACGGCGTCGCCCGGCTGTGGTCGGTTCAAGGAGGCAAAGCGGTCGCCGAAATGAAGGGCGACTTGAACGCCGACCATCACGTGCAGATTTGCCGAGAAGGACAAACCGTCGCCGCTCAGCACATCGGCCTGACCGAGGCCCACGTGAAAGCGGCCGAGCAGGACATCAAAGACCGCCAGGACGGCGCCAAGAAAACGAGCGAATCGCGTAAAGCCGAAGAAAAAGCGCTCGCGGAAGTCCGCTCCAAAGAGAAGGCGGCCAAAGACGCGCTTGCCGCCGCTCAAAAAGCGCTCAAAGCCAAGCCTGCCGACGCGACGTTGAAGAAAAAGGTTGACGAAGCAGCCAAAGCCGCCGCGGCCGCCTCCGAGGCAACAAAGACGGCCGACTCGCACCGCGCCGGAGTCGTGCGCGCCCACGAAGGCGCCGAACAAGCCCTGCGGATCGCCACCGAGAGGCTCGACCACGCCAAACGCGACAAGGCAGCCGCCGAAGCGACAAAGAAAGACGCAGACCACCAATTGGCCCAGGCCACCGCGGCCGACGCTCAAACCGTGCGGCCCCTCCGCGGTTTGGCCTTTTCCGCCGACGGCAAAGTGCTCGCCACGGGCGGCGATCAGGCGAACGTTCAGCTTTGGGACGCAAAGACGGGCCGGCCGCTGCAGAGTGAAACCGGCACATCGTCAATCGGCCGACTGGCCTTCGTCGGCAACTCGAACGTCCTCTCGGCCGCCGATGATCGATTCCTCACGCTGTGGGAAACCAACCCCGCGTGGAGTTTCGTCGGCCGCATCGGTCCCCAGGCCGACGCTCCGCCCGAGACGGGGAGTTCTTCGTTGGTCGGCCGCGTGCTCTGCCTGGCCTTCAATCCGGCGGGCACGCTGCTCGCGACGGGTGGAGGCGAGCCGTCGCGGAGCGGTGAACTCAAGCTGTGGAACATTCCCGCCTTCACGCTCGACCGCGAGATCAAGGACGCCCACAGCGACACCGTGTTCGGCGTCGAGTTCTCGCGCGACGGCAAGTACCTCGCCAGCGGCGCGGCCGACAAGTTCCTGAAAGCCTTCGACGTTGCCACGGGCAGGTTCGTGCGTTCCTTCGAGGGGCACACGAATCATGTGCTGGGCGTTTCCTGGAAAGCCGACGGCAGCCTGCTGGCCAGTGCCGGGGCCGATAACCAGATCAAAATCTGGAACTTCGAGACGGGCGAACAGACCCGCAGCATCACCACGTACGCCAAGCAGGTCACGTCGATCCATTTCATCGGCACCGACGCGGAGACAGTGAGCGCCGGCGGCGACAAGACGGTTCGCTTTCATCAGGCGAACGACGGGGACAATTACCGAACGTTCGAAGGCGGAACCGATTACATGTACTCGGCGGCCGCTGCTCGCGATGGATCGCTCGTCATCGGCGGAGGAGAAGACGGCGTGCTCCGCGTGTGGAACGGCAAGAATGGTCAGTCGCTGATGACCTTCCCGCCGCAGGCGGGATCGCGCAGCGCCGCTCAAGCAAACGCGACCAAGCGTTGAGCATAGGGCGGCCGCTTGCGTGCATTCCCCTGGCACGTCGCCGCCATCGCTATCGATTATCGATTATCGAACAACTCGACTGCAGACAGGACGATCATCCGAGCGGTGGTTAGCGTGAGAATGATGGCAATTGCTTTCAAATATCCGCCGCCGGTCCACTCGTCAGGCGCCTGCTTCCAGCGTCGCCTCGCGAAGTAATACGGCACAAGAACGATTGCCGAATAAACCGCGAAAACTCCCCACGCTGTTAGGAAATTGCGTTCGCGAAAATCCACCGTTGTAACGTCGATTACGCCGATCCAAAGCAGGACAGCCAGCAGAAACGACACGAACGCCGGCCAATTCCACTTTCGCGGCGCGGGCACGAATTGGTCCTGCCTCGCGGCCGCCGGTTCGCCGAACTCCTGGATCATCGAAACACGCTCCCCTAATATGCGAGTATAACCCCACAGGATCCCTCCATGTCGCAGCAACTCGTCGATCGCTTGTTCCATGAGCTGGAATCGATCCCGCTCATCGATCCGCACACGCACATCAATCCGCACTCGGCGGCGTCCAAAACGCTCGCCGACATCATGGGCTACCACTACTACACGGAGCTGGCCCATTCGGCCGGCATGCCCCGCGCCCGCATCGAGGGCGAACAGCTCGAACCCAAGGAAAAGGTCCGCCGGCTCGTCGAATGGCTGGGGCCGCTCGATAACACGGTCCAGGTCAGTTGGCTGCTCGAGATGTGCTCCGCGTTCTTCGATTTTCACGAAGAGCGAATCACGCCCGACAATTGGGAGGCCCTGTACGACGCGGCCGCCCGCAAAATGGCCGCGCCGGATTGGGAGACGCAGGTCCTTGAAAAAAGCCGGCTCGAGGAGGTTTTTCTGACGAACGATTTCGACGATCCGCTCAGCGGTTTCGACACGAACCGTTACGTGCCGTGTCTCCGCACCGACGATCTCGTGTTCCACCTGGCCAAACCGGCCGTCCGCCAGCGGCTGGCCAAGGCGACCGGAATCGAGCCGGGCACCGCGTCACAGCTCGCCGAGGCGATCGGCAAGCTCTTTGACCACTTCACCAAGAACGGCGCCCGGGCCTGCGCGATTTCGCTGCCACCCGACTTCGAGCCGTCGCCGGTCGAGCCGAAATCCGTCGATCCGATTCTGAAAAACATCGCTCAAAAGCGCGACCCGTCGGCCGATGAGCTGGCGACGCTCTCGCGGTTCGTCTTCTGGACGCTGGCCGAACAGTGTGCCGAGCGGCATTTGCCGTTTGACCTCATGATCGGCGTCAACCGCCGGGTTTACGAAGACGGCGTCTTCCAAGGGCAGGACCTGTTCGACCAGCGAACGTCGCTCATTCAATACCGGCGGCTGTTCAACGCCTTCCCGAAGGTCACGTTTCCGATCTCGGTGCTGGCCCAGACGAGCAACCAGGAATTGGTGAGTTGCAGTTGGATTTTCCCCAACGTGGTCACCAATGGGCACTGGTGGTATTCGAACATCCCCGCCTATATCGAACTCGATTGCAAGAGCCGACTGCAGGCCGTCCCGCAAACCAAGCAGATCGGTTACTACAGCGACATGTACAAGCTCGAGTTCGCGCTCCCCAAATTCCGCATGTATCGCCGGATTCTGGCCTCGGTCCTCGCCACCGATTTCGTGATCGCCCGCCGCTGGTCGGAAAGCCGCGCGGTCGACCTGGGTCGCCTGGTTCTCCGCGGAAACGTGGAAACGATCTTTCAGAGAGGCTAGTGTAGGGTCAATTTTGGTTTTTGGGGTTCACGGATTCGCGAGATTTCTCTCCAATGGCGGAAGTCATTCCGACCCAAGGAGGGGAGTCATGAACAAGCGGTATGTCGTCAAGCTCGACAAGGATGAACGCAAAGAGCTCGCGCAATTGGTGAAGAAAGAGAGAATCGCAGCGAAGAAACGCACGCACGCCCAGGTGCTCTTGTTGGCGGATGCTGGCAAGCACGGGCCGCGTTGGAAGGACGAGGCCATTGCCAATGCCTGCCAAGTGACGGTGCAAACCGTCGAAAACATCCGCAAGCGCCTGGTGTTGGAAGGCTTGGAAGCGGCCTTGAACCGCAAGAGGCAAGTGCGACCATCGCGTGCCAAGATCCTCGATGGCGAAAAAGAAGCCAAGGTCATCGCGCTGTGCTGCGGTGCCGCACCGTCGGGCCACGCGCGTTGGACTCTGCGACTATTAGCCCAACGCGCCGTCGAACTGCACATCGTCGAGGCGGTTTCGCACGAGACCGTGCGACGTTGCCTAAAAAAAATGAGCTGAAGCCCTGGCAGAAGAGGATGTGGTGCATTCCCCCGAAGCACAACGCGGAGTTTGTTTACCACATGGAAAACGTGCTGGAGGCCTACCAACGCCCGTACGATCCGCGCTACCCGCTGATCTGCATGGATGAGCTGAGCAAGCAACTGACCATCGAAACGCAGACTCCGCTTCGCGCCGCGCCCGGCCGACGTCAGTGTTTCGACTATGAGTACCAACGCAATGGAACGGCCAACGTGTTCGCGTTCACAGAGCCGCTGATCGGCTGGCGGCATCTCGTGGTGACCGATCAGCGCACCAGGATCGACTGGGCCGAAGCGGTTCGCCAGTTGGTCGATATCCATCGACCGAAGGCGAAGCGAATCACGCTGGTGATGGACAACCTCAACACCCACAGCCTGGGTTCGCTGTACGAGGCCTTTTCGCCCGAGGAGGCGCGTCGGCTGATTCAGCGCCTGGAGGTCGTCCACACGCCCAAGCATGGCAGCTGGCTCAACATGGCCGAAATCGAATTGAACGTCCTGACACGGCAATGTCTTGCCCGGAGAATTCCCGACAAACAAACGCTTATCACTGAAACCACTGCCTGGAAGAACGAACGAAACCGCAGTCAAGCAGCGATCGATTGGCAGTTCACCAGCAAAGATGCTCGAACAAAACTGAAGCATCTATACCCAAAAAACTAAAGTTGACCCTACACTAGGGGCTTGAGGATAGGGGTCAGGCAACAATCAAAGGACAGGCAAAGCGTCTCCTTCATCGGCTTGATCCCCAGCCTCTAGCCTCCAGCCTCTAGCCCCTATAAAATCGATTGCTCGAAAACACGCGAAATTTCTGCCGGAGCGGGGCCATGCCCAAGTTGGTGCTGCTGCAAGAGGGGAATGCGATTCCGTACGCGCTCGACGGCGAGGCGACCGTCCTGGGGCGGGCACCCGAGTGCCAGATCCAGCTCGATTCGAACATGGTCTCCCGCCGCCACGCCCAGGTCACGCGCGAGGGGAACGCCTATTTCGTCGAGGATCTGGGAAGCGGCAACGGCACTTTCCTGAACGGCAAGCGAATCACCGGCCGCACGCCGCTCAAGGGGGAAGACCGCCTCAAGCTGGGGCCGATCTTGCTGCGATTCGAAACCGGCTCGGCGACGCGCAAAGCCCAAGAACGCATGGACCAGACCGTCAACGTCGAGATCAGCGGCGAAGACACGGTCACCATCGTCGAATCGACCGAAAGCTCAGGCGGCTTCGGCGGCCTCGAAGTGCGGCCCGAGGCGAAGCTCAAAGCGGTCATCGAAATCACCCGCAGCCTGGCCGGCACCGTGGACATTCAGGCCATCGTGCCTCGGATTCTCGACACGCTCTTTAGCATCTTTCCGCAGGCCGACCGGGGCTGCGTGCTGCTCAAGGATTTCGAGACTGCGCAAATGGTCCCCGTCGCCCAGAAGCACCGCCGCGGCGACGCCGACGAAACGGTCAAGCTCTCCCGCACGATTCTCAACAAGGTGCTCAACGACAAGACCGGCATCCTCTCGGCCGACGCGACGAGCGATTCCCGCTTCGAGGCGGCCGCCTCGATCTCGAGCCTCACGATCCGCTCGATGATGTGCGTGCCGCTGTTGGGGCTCGAAGGCGATCCGATGGGCGTGATCAATCTCGACACGCAGGACGTCTTGTCGCGGTTCACCAAGGACGATCTCGACCTGCTGTTGGCGGTCGCCGGCCAGGCGGCCCTCTCCTACGAAAGCGCCCGCCTGCTGACGTCGCACATGGAGAAGCTCAAGCAGGACAGCGAGATCGCCATCGCCAAGAACGTGCAGCAGGCGCTTTTGCCCAAATCGCTCCCCGATGTCGGCGGGTACAACGTCTTCGCCTCCTACGACACGGCACTCGCCGTCGGCGGCGACTATTACGACGTGATTCTGCTCGACGACGACAAGAAAATCTGCCTGTCGTTCGGCGACGTGGCGGGGAAGGGGATCCCGGCCTCGCTCGTCATGTCGCGAATTTCCAGCGTCGTTCAGAGCACGCTCAACCACGTCGACGACGTGGGCGAAGCGGTAACCGCCATCAACAACCACATGTGCGCGAGCGCCGTCGAGGGCCGTTTCGTGACCTACATCCTGGCCATCATCGACACGGTGTCGCACGAAATGCAGCTCGTGATCGCCGGGCACATGTCCCCCATGATTCGTAAGCCCGACGGTTCGATCGAGGAATTCGACGAAGAATCGGTCGGCATTCCCGTCGGCGTGCTCGAGGACTATCCGTTCGACGTGCTCTCCCGCACGATCCAGCGCGGGGAGACGGTCCTGTTCTACACCGACGGCGTCAGCGAAGCGATGAATCCCAAAGGCGATCTCTACGGCGAAAAACGCGTCCGCGAATTCTTCCGCAACAGCAAAGGCACGGCCGCCGAGATCGGCAAAGCGCTTCTCGCCGACGTCCGCACCCACGCCAACGGCCGCGACCAGAACGACGACATCACGATCATGATCTTCGGCCGAAACGCGTAAGGGGAAGGATGAAGGATGAGTCGTAGAATGGGACAAGCCCGCTTCGGCGCCGGCCCACCTTCTTCCTGCGCCTCAATCCGGCAGGATCGCGTCGGCGGTAAAGCTCGACGCGACTTTTCCGTCGATCTCTTGGAAAAACCAGCGGAGCGGTTCGCGGCCTTTACCCGCCGTGCAGCCGTCGACGATCAAAAACGCCAGAAACAGGTTCCAGTCTTTGATCGACTGGACGAGCGCCGCAAATCGCTCGACGTTGAACTGCCCCTTCCTCGAGAACTGCCGCGAGAGCGCGTAGGGCTCATCGTGATACTGCACAATCGCCAGCAAGTCGGCATCGTCGCAGTACTCGGCCAGAAATTTCCGAGCGAGGGAAGCGTGGCTTTGCGGGTTACTGATCGCGACGCCGGCTTTCGCCTCGGCCTTGAACGTGTCGTGCGTGTGGATCAGGAGTTTGATCCGCCAAAAGTCGACCTCGCTCAGGCGACAGCGAATCGCCTCGAGATTCCGCTCGAGTTCCTCGATGTGCGCCCGAACGGTTCCTTCCGGATGGCCGGAACGTGGTCGACCCCAATCAAGGTTTCTCTGGTAGCGCGGATCGTGAACGACCGCGTCAAATGCCGCTTTGTACTCCACGACAACAACTCTTCTCTTGCGGCAAGAGACACGCGTTACAGGCCCAAGGTTCGGCTTATCCGCAGATTTCGCCGACGACGCAGATGTTTCGAATTCAAATCGGCGAAATCTGCGTCATCTGCGGATCTTTTGTCTTTCCTTGGTTGTCGTTCCGCGTTGTGGCGGATTCCGAGAAAGATGAGTCAGCGGCAAAACCCTGCCTGGATTTGGAATTCATCGCGAAGGTGGGCCGGCACTCGCAGAGCCTCGCTAGTCCACGCTACCGAATTACCCGCGTTTATAGAACGGCAAGTTGACGATCGTTGCCGATTCGCGTTTGCCGCGGATGTCGACTTCGACCGTTTGGCCGAGCTTGGCCATGCTGGACTCGACGTAGGCCATCGCGATCGGACTCTCCAGCGTGGGTGAAAATGTGCCGGAGGTGACTTTGCCCACTTCGCGGCCGGCGATGATGACCGCGGACCCTTCGCGAGCGATGCGTTTGCCGGTGAGCTCCAGGCCGATCCGCGATTTGCGAATACCGGCTGACTTCACCGCGGCGAGGGCGTCCTTGCCGATGAATTCGCTCTTTTTGAGTTTGACCGCGAACGACAAGCCGGCGGTGAGCGGGTCGATCGACTCGTCGAGTTCGTGGCCGTAAAGCGGCATGGCCGCTTCCAGGCGCAAGGTGTCGCGGGCGCCCAAACCACAGGGTTGCAGGCCTGTCTCGCGATTTGTTGTGAGCAAGGTGTGCCAGACGTCGAGACCGTCGGAGGCTTCGACGACGATCTCGAAACCGTCCTCGCCCGTGTAGCCGGTGCGGCTCACAATGCCGGGACGGCCGAAGATCACCGCTTCGCAGCCGGTGTAATACGCCAGGCGATTGATGTCGGTATTGACGTGCGGCAAGAGGGCTTCGAGCGAACGAGGCCCCTGGACGGCCAGCATGCACGTTTCGGTGGTGATGTCGTCCACGGCCGCGTCGAATCCGGCCCGGTGTTTCGCGATCCAATCGACGATTTTCAGCCGATTCGAGGCGTTGACGACCAGAAAGTAAAACTCCTCGAAACGGTAGACGAGCACATCATCGAGGATCCCGCCCGATTCGTTGGTGAGGAGCGAATAGCGAATCTCGCCCGGCACCAGCTTCGTGACGTCGTTGGTGAGCAGATGATCGAGCAGCCGGCAGGCATCGGGTCCGGTGAACTTGATGCGGCCCATATGCGCGATATCGAACAGTCCGGCCGCCTGCCGCACGGCATTGTGCTCCTGAATGATCGACGTGTATTGGACGGGCATGTCCCATCCCGCAAAGTCGACCATCCGCCCGTTGTGCTGAGTGTGCCAGGAGTAGCAAGGGGTACGCAGCATCAGCGGCTTCGCCTGCCGCTGCGAGGGGAGAGGGGTGAGGGCAGAGGGCAGAGGGGAAAGACAAAGAAAGGCAGTCTTCGACTGCCCGATGCGGCCAAAGGCCGTTTGTCCCTTCCCTCTGCCCTCTGCCCTCTCCCCTCTGCTCTCATCCCCCGCCTCCCAACATCGCCTTCATATACTCGCGATTCAGCCGGGCGATGTTGCTCACCGAGATGCCGGCCGGGCAGGCGGCTTCGCATTCTTCGGTGACGGTGCAGGAGCCGAAGCCCTCTTTGTCCATTTGGGCGATCATGGAGATCACGCGTTCGCGGCGCTCGGGCTTGCCTTGGGGCAGGAGGGCCAGGTGCGAGACTTTGGCGCTCACGAAGAGCATGGCCGAGGCGTTTTTGCAGGCGGCGACACAGGCTCCGCAGCCGATGCAGGCGGCGGCGTTCATCGCCTTTTCGGAGTCGTCCTTGGGGACGAGGATCGCGTTGGCGTCGGAGGCATTGCCCGTGTTGACCGAGATGTAGCCGCCCGACTTCATGATGCGGTCGAAGGCCGAGCGATCGACGACCAGGTCACGGACGACGGGAAACGCGCGGGCCCGCCACGGTTCGACGACGATCGTGTCGCCGTCGCTGAATCGCCGCATGTGGAGCTGGCACGTCGTCGTTTCGGCATCGGGGCCGTGGGCCTGGCCGTTGATCATCATGCCGCAGGCGCCGCAAATGCCTTCGCGGCAATCGTGGTCGAAGGCGACCGGTTCGTCACCCTGTTGGATCAGCCGCTCGTTGAGGATGTCGAGCATTTCGAGGAACGACATGTCGGGCGACACGTCTTCGAGCTGATACGTCTCGAACTGGCCGTGCGACTGGGCGTCGGGCTGGCGCCAGATCTTCAGGGTGAGTGACAGATTCTTGGCCATACTTACTTGTAACTCCGAGTCGCCAGGTGGACGTTTTCGAAGGCGAGCGGCTCTTTGTGCAGGGTGGGGGACTTGCCAACGCCCTGGAATTCCCAGGCCGCCACGTAGCAGAAATCCTTGTCGTCGCGCTGCGCCTCGTGTTCGGGCGTCTGGTACTCCTCGCGAAAATGGCCCCCGCAGGATTCTTTGCGCTCGAGCGCGTCGAGAGCCAGCAATTCGGCGAATTCGAGGAAGTCGGCCACGCGGCCGGCGTGCTCGAGGTTCTGGTTGAACGATTCGCCCGTGCCGGGCACTTTCACGTGGTGCCAGAAATCGTCGCGCAGCTCGCACACGCGATCGATGGTCTTTTTCAGGCCCGCCTCGTTGCGGGCCATGCCGCAGTGGTCCCACATCACCGTGCCCAAGTCGCGATGGATGCTGTCGACGGTGCGATTGCCGTTGATCGAAGCAATCTGCTCGACGCGCCCCTTGGCGGTGGCCAGCGCCTCGGCAAAGGCGGGGTGGTCCGTGCCGACTTTCGGCAGCTTGCGCGAGACCAGGTGCTGGCCCAGCGTGTAGGGGATGATG
Organism: uncultured Planctomycetaceae bacterium; assembly: GCA_963752185.1. Lineage (GTDB taxonomy): Bacteria > Planctomycetota > Planctomycetia > Planctomycetales > Planctomycetaceae > DASPSM01. The sequence goes on from CAVVXK010000002.1 coordinate 2,609,765, forward strand.
AAATAACCGTCGGCAAGGCCCTGCATGAGGGCGCTGCGCCCAGCCGGTTGGCCCCGTGATCGGAGAAGTTGGCCTCGCCCAGCACGAATAGGCCGGGGATCGTGCTTTCGAGGTTATAGTCGACCCACAGGCCGCCCATTGTGTAGTGAAGCGCGGGGTAGATCCGCATCGGCGATTTGTACGGATCCTCGGCCGTGATCTTGTCGTACATGTGGAACAGGTTGCCGTACTTGTCGCGGATCGTGTCGACGCCGTCGCGCGCGATCGCATCGCGGAAATCGAGATAGACCGCGTAGCCGGTCGCGCCGACGCCGAAGCCGGCATCGCAGCGTTCCTTGGCGGCTCGCGAGGCCACGTCGCGGGGGACGAGATTGCCGAAGGCCGGGTAGCGCCGTTCGAGGAAATAATCGCGGTCGGCGTCGGGAATCTCGTTCGGGGCCCGTTTGTCCCCTTTTTCCTTCGGCACCCAGACTCGGCCGTCGTTCCGCAAGCTTTCGCTCATCAGAGTCAGTTTCGACTGGTGCTGACCGCTGGCCGGGATGCAGGTGGGATGGATTTGGGTGAAGCAGGGGTTCGCGAAATAGGCCCCCCGTTTATGAGCCCGCCAGGCGGCCGTGACGTTGCAGCTCTTGGCGTTGGTCGAGAGGTAAAAGACGTTGCCGTAACCTCCGGTGCAAAGGACGACCGCGTCGGCGGCGTAGCAGTCGTACGCGCCGGTGACGAGGTCGCGAGTGACGATGCCGCGGGCGATGCCGTCAACGATGACGAGGTCGAGCATCTCCTTGCGCGGGATCTGCGTGACCTTGCCGGAGGCCACTTCCCGCATCATTGCGCTATACGCGCCCAGGAGCAGTTGCTGCCCCGTCTGGCCGCGAGCGTAAAACGTCCGCGAAACTTGCGCTCCGCCGAAGGAGCGGTTGGCGAGCGTGCCGCCGTATTCGCGGTTGAAAGGGACGCCGAGGGCCGTGCAGTGATCGATGATCAGGTTGCTGATCTGGGCGAGTCGATAGACATTCGCCTCGCGGCTGCGGAAGTCGCCCCCTTTGACGGTGTCGTAGAACAACCGCCAGATGCTGTCGCCGTCGTTGGGGTAGTTCTTGGCGGCGTTGATGCCGCCTTGGGCGGCGATGCTATGCGCCCGGCGGGGCGAATCCTGCAGGCAGAAGGAGAGGACTTTATATCCCAACTCGGCCAGCGAAGCGGCCGCCGACGCGCCGGCGAGCCCCGTGCCGACGACGATGATCGTGTGTTTCCGCTTGTTGGCGGGGTTCACGAGTTTCATGTCGAAGCGGTGCTTGTCCCACTTTTCCTGAACGGGGCCACCAGGGGCTTTTGAATCAAGCGTCTTTTCAGCGACTTGGATCATGGATGATTTTTACGACGAGGTATTGGGGGGTGCTACGTGCCGTCTTCTGCGGAGCCGGGAGGTTGATCCCCCCGGCTCCGCAGAACGGTGTTCCATTGAATCATACGCAGTCGGTCCTGTCAGACGTCCCCGGGAATTAATCCCGCGGCTCTGCATCCGTTTGTTAATGGCCGCTCGGCAGACCCATTTGTGCAAACACGACGAAACTTGCAAATCCCAACGCAATCACTACGGCGAAGAGCACTCCGAACCATTTGATGAGACCGGCGTAGCGCGGATGGGTGATCCCCAACGACTGGAAGGCGGCCGCGAATCCGTGCCACAGGTGAATGCCCAGAACGATCACGCCAAACAGGTAAATGCCCGCCGTCACCTTGTCGTTCAGGATGCGGATGGCCTTGGTGAACGGTTGCTCTCCGGGGGGACCGGGCAGCCAGATCTCCCAGGCAAACTGCCCCACGTGCACGATGAGGAAAAACAGAATGATCGCGCCCGAGAAGAACATCCACGCTTCGGGATGCAGGGGCCAGCTTGTGGTGTGCGGGGCCGCGTCGAGTTTCGAGCGTTTGACCGCGTAACGATGACCGCGGGCCGACCAGTTTTCCGTCGTCGTATGAAACGCCAGGTAAATGTGGGCGATGAACAAAAAGTACAGGATGATCTCGGCGACCAGCAGCAGCGCCGGCTGGCTATGCAGCGTGTGCGCGTATTTATTATACGCGTCGGCTCCGACGAACAGCAGAAGGTTGCCAGCCAGGTGAGTGACCAAAAAGCCGCACAACAGCAGGCCCGTGATCCCCATCACAAACTTTTTGCCCACGGATGAGGACAGGGCTTTCAAGACGGGGCTCAACAAAAGCCTCCTTCAAGAAACGGACTCGATCGCATTTTGCGTATTTCTCCGAATTGCCAACGGATTATAGGGCAAGCAGGATCAGATTCAATCGACCGGCGGATACGGCTTCCGACGTGCGATTCGGCTCGAAAACAACGGGATCTTGACCCCAACTGCCGAGTCGGCCGATTGTTAGGAGTTTGTCATCCGCTCGTTCTGTGGAAAAACGCCGGCGGCGTGAACCGAGCGGCCGTGTTGTGCGTTTTAATTCGGACAGGCGTCGAAACAAAGGACGAAGGATGAAGGCGGAAGGATGAGCCAAACCCGCGCCCTTCGGCCGCCTTGGTTTGACTCATCCTTCATCCTTCCGCATTGAAGAGGATTGCCTGTGATCGAAGTTGTGGATCTCACTCAGCACTACGGCGTGCGGCCGGTGCTCAAAAACGTCAATTTGCGGATCGAGGCGGGCGAATTGGTCGCCGTGATCGGCCCCAACGGCATGGGCAAGACGACGCTCTTGTCGACGATTGCCGGCGTGCACTCGCCGCGAACGGGCTGCGTTGCGATCGACGGATTGCGGCGTCGCTCCACGCCCGAGGCGGAACTCGAAATCCGCGGAAAAACCGTCTTTCTGCCGGCCGAGCCGTTCCTGCCACGGACGATGACGCCGCGGGAATTCTGGATCGGCGTCGGCAAGCTTTACAAAGTTGACGATGACCGCCTTTTCGATCACGTGGAGCGCTTGATCTCCCTGTTCGAGCTGGAACGGGTGGTCGACTCGCCCATCGCGAGCGGCTCCACCGGCCAGCAAAAGAAAATCGCCCTTTCGGCCGCCCTCATCACCGATGTGACGAATTTTCTGCTCGACGAACCGTTTGCGGGCGGGCTCGATCCGTCGGGAATTCTGGCGTTGCGGAAGGTGTTGCAGCGGCTCTCCGCGGAACGTCAGGCCACAATCGTGATGACGTCGCCGGTGCCCGAGTTGATCGAGCCGCTGGCGACGCGGGTCGTCGTGCTGCGGGAAGGACAAGTTGTCGGCGACGGGTCGGTTGCCGAGCTCAAGAGCCGCGCGGGAAGCGAGGGGACGCTGGCCGATGCGCTCGAGACCCTCTTCTTTCCGGAAGCCTCCAGCCGCATTGCCGAATACTTTGGGGAGGCGGGCCGATGAAACGCTGGTGGTACAGCGATCTCGTTCGCGGCGCGCGGCTGGCGCGGTGCCCGGCTTGGATTTGGGGGACTGCGGGGCTCGGTTACCTCTTCCTGGAACTCTTTTGCCGGCACTTGGAGTTGCCGGCCCAGCTTGTTCCGATCGAAGACCCGTTTCGGAACATCCAGGCGAAGCTGATCGACACGGCAGCGGTCTTTTTTGGCTTTTATCGGGCGTTGGCATTTCATCCGTATGTGCGCGTCTCGTATCGCAAATGGTTGACGACGACTTGCTGGCAGAGCGGGCGAGCGCTGCCGCTGGGGCCCATGACCATGACGATTGGCGATCTCATCACGCTGGCAGTGGGCATGCTGCTTGTTCGGCGGGCCGATCCCACGGCTTGGATTCTTGCGGTTCCGAGTCTTTTCGCGGCAGCCTATCTCGCGGCGACGGGATTTATGCTCCTGCTGGAAGGACCGCGCGGCTTTGGTTACGCCGTGCTCGTTGGTTTGGGCGGCATGCTGATGGCGGCCAATCGTCTCGAATTCGCATTGGCGTTTGCCGCTTTCACGTACATAGTCGCCTGGTTCGGCACGCGACGCTCACTGGGGCGGTTGCCGATGTACGAACCGCGCGCGATGGAAATGCTGACATCGCCAACGGCCTCGGCGGCGGAACGCATCGCGGTTCGCCCGCTGTACGCCGGATGGCCGTTCGGACTTTTGTATCCGCAGCCATCGACGATCGAGTTGCTTCGTTTTGACGCGGTTTGTATTTCGCTGGTTGTCGGTTGGGTCTTGTTTTGCGCGGTCATGCTGGCGACGACTTTTTTCGATTCGGGAACGTTGCCGGAGGACGTTCGGTCCAAATTTCTGTTCGTTGGTCCACCCGTGTGTGCAGCCGTCTGTCTGATTCGGTTGTTTGTTTATGTGGGCGGGTATCGCCCTCCGATCAGCCTGCTCGGACGGATTGCCACGGGACGTTGGATTATTCCCAGCTACGATCGGGCCCTGGTCGCGCCGCTGGCCGGGCTTTTGATCGTGGGAGCGGCGCTGCCGCGGTTGATCAGCGTGTCCGCGCAGCCATCGGCCTTCGAGATGCCGATCCTGGTGACGACGGTGCTCTTGGTGGTGCTTCTTTCCGGCCCAACGTTTCGCGATTGGGCCCTGACCAGTGAATGCCGTATCGTGGCTCGCCGCCCCCAACCCCAGCAAAACAACGCGGCGAATCCGTTCGTTTCGCCTTAGCGCTTGAGCGCCGAGGCCGCGGTTGATGCGGTTCGAGGACTTTTTTGGGCTGGGGCCCAAAAAACTCTCCCCATCCTGTGCGCCCCCAAAAAGCCGAAAAAGTCCCTTCGCGAGGGAGAAGCTATCGGCTGCCGCGCCCGTTGTCGCCTCGGCGGTCCTCACGGCGGCGTTTTTTTTCCCGGCGGCGTGCGCGAAGGGCAGGGGACTCTTCAGCGGCGGGAGGGCGATCCGAGCTTTTGGACCGCGGGTGCCGGGGTTGAGGCGGCGGCGGCCGCGGCTCGGCTTGCTTCTTCGATGCCTTTTTTCCTTCGGGAACGATGGCAAAATCGAGCCCGCGGCGATCGACATCAACGTGGGCAATTTTGACGCGGATACGGTCACCCAACCGGTATCGTCGGCCCGAGCGGCGGGCGACGAGGCTGAATGTGGCTTCGTCGAAATCGTAGTAGTCGTCGCGGTCGAGGGCCGTAATGTGGACCAGTCCGTCCGCCGGAATCTCGACGCCCTGACAAAAAAATCCGAACCGCTCGACGCCCGTGATCGTGGCGGTCATTTCGAGGCCGACTTTGTCTTGGAGATAGGTCAGCAATTTGACTTTGATCAGTTCACGCTCGGCCTTTTCGGCTTTTCGCTCGGCGGTTGAGCAGTGCCGGGCAAGCTTGGCGAGTTCGACGACGTCGCCGCCGCGGCGGCTTTTGCGGTGAAACAGCACGTCGGCCACCGTCCGATGCACGGTCAGATCGGGATAGCGGCGAATGGGGCTGGTGAAGTGGCAATAGTGTTCAACGCCGAGCGCGTAATGCCCGACGTCCGCCGCCGTGTATTCCGCCTGCTTCAAACTGCGGAGCAGGGCGTAGTTGACGGCCCGTTCGTGCGGCTTGCCGGAGACACGCTTGAGCAAGTTCTGCAAATCGTGGCGGCTTTCGCATTTTTTGAGCGGATAGCCGAGAATCTTGGCGAACTGAGCCAGCAACTTGAGTTTCGCGAAATCCGGCTCGCCGTGTCCGCGTCGCAGGAAGGCGACGCCCCGATCGTCCAGTGCCGTGGCGACCGCGATATTCGCCGCAAGCATGAACTCCTCAATGATCTGGTGGCTGACGTCATTCACCGCCTCGTGAGCCCCGGAAACCGCGCCGCTTTTGTCGAACTCGATTTTCACTTCTCCCAGTGACAAATCGAGCGCGCCCTCGGCCATCCGCCGGCCTCGCAAAAGCATGGCGAGTTCGTGCATGCGATCGACCAGTTCGCGAATTTTTTGCGGAACCTCGCGATTTTTCGCATGAGGTTGGTCTTCGATCAGGGCCATCACGTCTTCGTAAGCAAACCGCCAGGCGACCCGAATGGCCGACCGGGCAAACTCGGCGTGGATCGGCATCCCGTCCGGGCTGAAATCGATAAAAGCGGACTGCGTAAACCGGACTTTTCCTCGCTGCAGGCTGGCCAATCCGTTCGAGAGCACTTCCGGCAGCATCGGCAACACGCGATCGGGCAAATAAACGCTCGTCCCCCGCATGCGGGCTTCGACGTCGAGCGCGCTTCCAGCCGGCACGAAGTGCGAAACGTCGGCAATGTGCACGCCCAGCCGCCACGTCCCGTCCTCCGCCCTCGACAGCGAAATCGCATCGTCGAAGTCGCGCGCATCAGCGGGATCGATCGTCACGATCGTCTCGTCGGTCAGATCCAAACGGTGGCCCAGCCGCCTTTCGTCGAATTCCTCGGCCTGCTCGCGGGCCTCTTCCAGAACATTCTCGGGGAATTCGTCGCGAAGTCCGAATTCGTGAATGATCGACTGCGTGTCGACTCCCGGTGCGCCCCGCGGGCCGAGCACCTGCGTGAGGACGCCTTCCCCCGCGCGGATGTGCGAGGGAAATCGCAGCATTTCGATCACAACCTTGTCGTTGACCGCCGCCCCTTTGGCGCCCGGATCGCCGACCAGAATCGCGTCGCGAAACGCCCCGCCGTCAACGTCGACGTAGCCCTGTCCGTTTCGCTCAAAATATGTTCCCACGAAGGAACTCGACGCCCGGACGAGCACCTCCTCGATCCGCCCACAACGCTGGCCGGACCGGCGACGCCGATTCGTCAGGCCGACGAGCACCTCGTCACCGCTTTGGGCGTCCCCCATGTCCGCCGGATCGATGTAGACCTCGCGGACTGGACGATCGGGCGATGATTCGTGGGGCAGAAAAAAGCCGGCGCCGGTGCTCACCCGTTTGACGACGCCCGCGATCAGCCCGGGAAGGTGTCGCGGCCGCAGTCGGCCCTTTTTTCCTTCGCGGAGCCGTTTCGAGGCGAGAAGTTTGGCGAGCGCCTCGCGAAACTCGGGGATTTGCTTTTTCGTGAGGGTCAGCCTGCGGGCCAGGGCGGCAGCCCGCAACGGTTTGGCACCCGGTTCGGAGAGAACGTCGAGAATTCGTCGTTCAAAGTCTGACATGTTGCGGGGTGAGCCTGTCGCTCACCCGTTTCCTAACGCGTTCGATTCGCCCTTGAAAAGCTTGCGATCGAGCCTGGGCGAATAGGGGGTCCAATTCGACCCGGAATTTGGATCGTCCTGGATCGAGCGGGCAAATTCGTGCACTTTCGCGTCGAGATTGTCGAGGTGGTGCAGAGCGATCGCCTCGGGAGTCATCGGCAAGCGGGGACTTCCAAATTCGTAAGTCCCGTGGTGGCTCAAAATCATGTGTTTGAGCCGCAGGGCCAATTCTTTGGGAAACGGCTCGCCAGTCAGGCGGACAACGTCCGCGATCTTGGCCTCGAGCATTTCGATGGCAATCGCGAGGTGACCGAGAAGCTGCCCCTCGTCGGTGTAGCCCAGAGTCGTTTCGTAGCTCATCTCGCGAATTTTGCCGATGTCGTGCAAGAAAATGCCGGTCCGTAGGAGATCGAAATCGACCTTGGGATAGAGATCCTCGATGCGATCCGCCGTCTCCAAGATGTTGACGACGTGCTCCAACAGCCCCCCGTGATAGGCATGATGGGCCTTGATCCCGGCCGGCGCCTGGACGAAGTCGCGCATCAATGCCTCGTCGGCGAAGAAGCACTCGATCAGCGTGTGCAGGTGCGGTTCTTCAATCACCAGCAGCAATTTTTTCAACCGCTCGACCATCAGGTCGACGTTGCCGCTGGTGGTTGCGTGAAAATCGGCCGGATCCAGCCCCTCCGGGGGGACCGGCTGGATGTGGGCCAAAATCATCTGCATCGCGCCCTGATACACCTGCACCTTGCCCTTCACCTTCACGAAAGCGCCTGGATTGAGCGGGGCGACCTGGGCTTCGGTCATATTCCACATCAGGCCGTTGATCATGCCCGTGCGGTCGCGAAGGTGCGCGTAAAAGATACAGATTGGCGTTGCGGTTGGCGCGAAGCTGCTTGTCAGCCAGGAGGAAAATCTCTTCGACAGACTCGCCGTCACTTAACTGGTTGACATATCGCCGAGGCATGAGGGTTGTAAATTGCCTGGAATGACGCATAAAGGCTTGCCGTTGCCCGATTCTAGGGTCATGTGCGACACATGTCCATCGGCTACATGAGCCAATTATTTTGGCCGCGGACGACGAAATTCCCGCAACCCAGATGCCGGCCAAGCCCAATCCAGGCCGTTCGGCACGCTTCACATCGCCACAAAACCAATCTCGTGCAATCGGCGGAAAGCTTCTGCTACAATTCCGCCGCAAAAACGAGGAAGGGAACCGAACGCATGGCCAAGGCTCCAAAAACGGCAATTTCTCCCACTCGCGCGGAAGATTATCCCGAGTGGTACCAGCAGGTGATCAAGGCGGCCGACCTGGCCGATCTTTCCCCCGTTCGCGGTTGCATGGTGATTCGGCCCTGGGGCTGGGGCATCTGGGAGAACATGCAGCACGGCCTCGACCGCCGTTTCAAGGAGACCGGCCACGAAAACGCCTATTTTCCGCTGTTCATCCCCATGAGCTTCCTCGAGAAAGAGGCCCAGCACGTCGAGGGATTTGCCAAAGAGTGCGCCGTCGTCACTCACCATCGCCTGGAACCCGGGCCCGACGGAAAACTCCGACCGGCCGCACCGCTCGAAGAACCCCTGATCGTCCGCCCGACCAGCGAAACGATTATCGGTGCCATGTACGCCAAATGGGTGCAGTCGTACCGCGATTTGCCGATTCTCATTAACCAATGGTGCAACGTCGTCCGTTGGGAGCTGCGAACCCGCATGTTTCTCCGCACGACGGAGTTTCTTTGGCAGGAAGGGCACACGGCCCACGCCACCGAGGCCGAGGCCCGCGAAGAAACCATGAAAATGCTCGACGTGTACGCCGATTTCGCCGAAACCGAAATGGCGATGCCCGTGATCAAGGGCGAAAAAACGGCCGGCGAGCGATTCCCCGGGGCCGTCGCCACCTATTCCATCGAGGCCATGATGCAGGACCGCAAGGCCCTGCAGGCCGGCACGTCCCACTTCCTCGGCCAGAATTTTTCGCGTGCACAAGAGATCAAATTCCAGGACGCCGCCGGCGGCGAGTCGTTCGCCTGGACGACTTCGTGGGGTGTCTCCACCCGGCTCGTCGGCGCCCTGATCATGACGCACAGCGATGACGACGGCCTCGTTTGCCCGCCGCGGCTGGCCCCCAAGCACGTGGTGATCCTGCCGATCTACCGCGGCGACGAAGACCGCACGAAGGTCCGCGAATACTGCGATCGCGTCAAAAAAGAGCTCGAAGCCCGCGAATTCGCCGGCGAGAAAATCCGCGTGCTGCTGGACGATCGCGACCTCCGCGGCGGCGAAAAGGCCTGGCAGCACATCAAAAAGGGCGTGCCCCTGCGGGCCGAAATCGGTCCCCGCGATCTCGAAAAGGATGCCGTCTTCCTGGCCCGCCGGGACACGGGGACCAAGGAGAATATTTCGCGTCAACAGCTGGTGGAAACGATCGCCGATCTGCTCGCCGACATGCAAAACGGACTTTTCCAGCGGGCCCTGAAACTCCGCGAGGACAATACGCGGACGATTGACAACCTCAACGAATTCAAAGCCTGGTTCACTCCCAAGAACGCGAACGAACCTGAAATCCATGGCGGTTTCGCCATGTGCCACTGGTGCGAAGACCCGAGCGTGGACGAGCTGCTCAAGGATCTCAAAGTCACCATCCGCTGCCTGCCCCTCAATGCGGCCGACGAACCCGGCAAGTGCATCTTCACCGGCAAGCCCAGCAAGAGCCGGGCCGTCTTCGCCAAGGCCTACTGAACCTCGGCCCGGGGTACAGGCGTATTTCCCAATCCAAAATCCAAAATCGAAAATCCAAAATCGGCTCTGCCCGACTTTTTTGGCTTTTTTGGGCGCTGAAAAAAGGGCGAGTTTTTTGGGCGCGCCGAAAAAAAGTCGGCGGAGGGCCGAGGGCACGGGCGGAGAGACGCAAGAAAGCGTTGCCGCCGGCTGTCCTAAGTCTTTCTCCCCTTGCCCCTTGCGGGAGAGGGGCCGGGGGTGAGGGGGCCCGGGTGTCGGCAGAGCGCGAACGAACGGAGCAAACAAGTGGGACTTTTTTGGGCTCCACCCCAAAAAAAGCCAAAATGGCAGCCACTCCGCCGCCTGCCATTTTTTCCTCGCTCCCATGCGCGGTACGTGTTGTCCTCGTCGTTCCCAAGCTCCTGCCTGGGAACGCAGACCCGCGAAGCTCCCGCTTCGCCTTCGCAAGTCCGGTGTGCGATCCGCGCGGCACGCCGAATGCGCCGTAAGAAGCGGAGCTTCGAGACCTTGCGTTGCCAAGCGGGAGCTTGGGAACGAGACGCAAGAAGTCCCGCTGATATCCCTGACACTTTGCGACGCAAAGTATCACTCAAAAATCTTTTGTCGCAACTTGCCTTCGCCTCACCGGTTGCAACAATCTGAAAAAAATTTTGATCGTGATTCGAGCCGACCTTGCTAAACTCAAACTAGGAAGGAATTCCGGGGCATCTGGTGACTGCAAAAACTCACCCGGTTGACACAGCAATCGCGGAAGGTCTTTCCTGGACGAATCTGACGTTGGCCGATGCCGACCACTGAGGTCGAAGCGACCAGCGTCGGCGATTCGTTCGCCTGAAGCCAACGGTGGCGGCGTATCCGCGGAATAGGGGCGAGGGGCTGGAGGCCAGGGATCAGGGTGAACACACGAAATGCCTTGCGTTTCTGGCATTTTGTTCCCCCTAACCCCTGGCCTCTGACCCCTAGCCCCTAATCACCGCCCCGCCCACTGAGAGTCGCCGTTGGCCCGAATCGCCGAGCTCGGTCAGGCAAGTTCTGCGCGGCGAAAACTTCCCGAAGGGATCGGTGCGTCAATCGGCCAGCCTTGGCTCCGCTCGCGCGGAGCCTTGAGCGGGGATCCAGACTTTTCCACATTCTTGGAGTTCCACAGTGCGCACACCTGGAATGGTGCCGCTCAACACCGTCTAGGCCTGACTTTGCTCAGCGATTGAGAGGTCGTCTGCACGGAATCGGTCCGCACCGAATCGGTCCGCACAGGGGTCGGCCACCGCAGAGAAAGGCCTTCGGACTCAATACACGACGCGGCCGTGCCTCGGCGACCTGCCTCGCTTGAGTCCCGGCGCAGACTCCCGCCGAGGCGACTGACTCGACTTTTCCTAACCTGCCAATATCGAACCTGTCCCGTTTTCCTTTTTCGTTTTCCTTTTTAAGAGGGCGGCGGTAGTGTCCCCGATCTGTGTTGGACGCACCTATTTACCACAGCTTCCACCATGGTCGCCTTGACGAATTCACTCCCTTAGGCTCGGATGTGGTACCGGACTTTAAGGTAGTGGCATCGCCTTGATACGTGGCGACCTGCCCGGCGGCAAGCGCTTGCGTGTACTTGACCACGCCTTGCTGATCGACGACACGAGCGACGTAGCCCTTCATGATCCACGGGCCAGCCGCGAGAACTGCCTGTTCGATGTTTTCAAACTCGAAGACTTGTTCTTCGACACCTTTGTTCAAGAGAAGCTTATGCGATCCTGATCTATCCGAGGCTACTGCCGGAGTGGCCTCGAGGAAGTGCGCTGCCGCATTTCGGGCAGTACATCTGCGCGGGAACACAACGTCTCCCACACTTGAGGCACACCTTTTCGGTATCCATTGACGGTCCTTTTTGGGGAATGTTCAGATTCCCATAGCGTCGCCGACTCATTCAACAACCGTCATGTGGGGTCGGCCGAAATTGTACCACGGGACAGCAGCCCTCTTCGGCCGAACGTCCTCACTCTCAAAAAAAGCCGGGCCGCTTCCTCGAGAGGCGGCCGCACGCAAAGTCTTCGGTGGGGAATCCGTCGAAACCTTGCCCAACGGTTTTCCCTAATGGCTTGTTTGCGCCAAGTATTTCGTAAGCGGCTGCCAATAGTTCTTGTGCCAACCCGCGGCCAGTGCTTTCCCGGCGCCTTTCGGAAATCCGGTATGATCGAACACGATTTTGGTCGCGGCGCCTTGTTTGACGAGCTCAAACTTCGCGATCGAGAAGACACCCGGCTCCCACCCCGCGGCTCGCCAGGCTTGAACGATTCTCACATTCGGCACCAGTTCGATGTTCCGGCCCGTGATGAACCCGCCGAAGAGCATGAAGGCGGCCCCCGCCTCCGGACGGATCTGAGTGGGCTTGTTGGCCTGCGACGGCAGCATGCCGGACCCCCTGATTCCGCTCAGATCGATGATCTTGTCGAACTGCCTGGCGTCGGTGAGGGCCGCGTAGACGCGCTCCGGGGCGGCCTGGACAACGATTTCCTGATGGATCGCATCCGCCGTATGAGACACGCCGTCGGACGCGGTATCGTCAGACGCGGCGGCGAAAGCGCCGACGGAGGCAAGCGCAACTCCCGCGATGCCGAGTGTCGGCGCCAAAGCAGCCAGACCGATGAAGAAATCTCTGCGAGTGCGTCGTCGGTCGATCAGCAAATGCTTCATGACGATGGTCCCTTGCCCGTAAAATGGTTGAGTTGCCGCCAACGCTGCGACTCTGCCGTTGGCAATATTAAACAGAAGTGTTTAATATTTCTAAGGGAGCCTGAATGATGCCGTCAAGCGCGAAAGCCAGAAATTCGGCCGACGATCGTCTGGACCTGCTGTTTCGCGCGCTGGGCGATCGCACCCGCCGCGCGCTTTTGGCCCGCCTCGCGGAGAAGCCGGCGATGGTGACCGAGCTCGCCGAACCGTTCGCGATGTCGCTGCCCGCGGTCTCGCGGCACATCCGCGTGCTCGAGCGGGCTCGCCTGGTGGTGCGGAAAGTCGATGGCAGAGTCCACCGCTGCGCGCTTGATCCGGCACCGCTTCGAACCGCCGAGGCCTGGCTCAGCCATTACCGGCAGTTCTGGGAGGGGCAGCTCGCGGCCCTGGCTCATTATGTCGAAAACGACGACCCGCAGAACCAGGCCCACGCTTCGCGTCGATCGACGAAGGGACCTCGATGACCAATTCCGCGCCCGCACCGGATTCAGATTCGCCTCAGCAAACTCTTGTCGTTCGCAGGACGATCCAGGCGTCGCCTGAGCGTCTATTCGCAGCCTGGACCGAGCCGGAGCAGCTTCGCGCGTGGTGGGGACCCGAAGGAGTCGTTTGCATCGCGGCGGACGTCGATTTGCGCCCGGGCGGCCGCTACCGCATCGGCAACCAACTCCCCGATCAACGGGTGTTGTGGATCGTGGGAGAGTTCGAGCGTGTCGAGCCGCCGCGACGGCTGGTCTACACCTGGCGCGTGGAGGGGCTCTCCGAAATCGAGGAACGCGTGACCGTGCAGTTCGCATCGCAGGGGGCGGCGACCGAGGTGATCGTGACGCACGAACGAATTCCGAGTCGTGAAATTCGGGATCAGCATGAACAGGGCTGGGAAGGCTGCCTGTCGGGACTCGCGAAATACCTGGCAGCCGAGCGTTAGCCTGTCGTGCGGACTGGCGTGATCGCGCTTGGGCGGAAAGCAGAGCTTCGAGAAGGTGCATCCCCAACGAGCCGCGGGGTTGATCCCCGCGGTCCTTCTGGGGGGGAGAAAGGGGACATGGGGGGGAGAAAGGGGACAGGCGCATGACGTTCCCCAAGAACGGTGGGCGCGCGGAGAGGGAGAGCATAATGCTCTTGGAAGGAGATGCCCGTGCCCAAACGGAAGTACACGCGAGAGTTCAAAGAGTCGGCGGCCAAGCTGGTCAGCGAGCAGGGATACACGGTCGTTGAGGCGGCCAAGAGTCTCGGCGTTGATCCCAATTCGATTCGATATTGGGTCAAGCAGTTTCCCGGCAACGGGGGAGGCGCTGCCGCTGGCGAGGGGGCGCTGCGGGCCGAGCTGCGACGGCTGCGCGAGGAGAATAAGCGGCTCCTCATGGAACGCGAGATTTTAAAAAAAGCGACGGCCTTCTTCGCAAAGCAGCACCAGTGAGATTTGCCTTTATTGCCCGTCATGCGAGAGAGTTTGCGGTGGATGTGATGTGCCATGTGCTCCACGTCTCGCGGAGCGGTTATTACTCCTGGAAGCGCCGCCCCGTGAGTGCCCAGGCTCAGCGTCGGAGTCGGCTCTTGGAGCACATTCAGACGGCGCATGCCGAGAGTCGCAAAACGTACGGCTCTCCCCGCGTGCATGCCGAACTGCAAGCCCAAGGCGTGGCCTGCAGCGAGAACACGATTGCCAAGCTGATGCGGCAACACACGATTCGCTCGAAGATGGGACGTCGCTTCGTGGTGCGGACCACGGACAGTCGCCATGAGCATCCTGTCTTCGAGAATCGGCTCGACCGCCAGTTCGATCAGCCGTCGACCGACCGGGTCTGGGCTGCCGACATCACCTACATCCCAACGGCGGAGGGCTGGTTGTACTTGGCCGCCATCATCGATCTGTGTTCTCGCAAAATCGTGGGCTGGGCAACAGCCGATCATCTGCGAGCCGACCTTCCCTGTCAGGCTCTCCAGAGAGCTCTGGACCAACGAGAGCCGACGGGTGACTTGATGCATCATAGCGATCGGGGGGTGCAGTACGCGTGCGACCAATACCAACAGCTGCTGGACGAGCGCGGCATTACGCCCAGCATGAGCCGGACCGGCAACTGCTACGACAATGCCGTCATGGAAAGCTTCTTCGGCACACTGAAAACCGAACTGATCCATCACGAGACGTACGACTCACGAGCGACCGCCCACCAGGCGTTGTTCGAATACATCGAAGTGTTCTATAACCGAAAGCGTCGTCACTCAGCCTTGGGCTATCGGAGCCCAACCGAGTACGAAGCAAGTCTCAATTAATCCTCTCCCCGCGCCCACCGTTCTTGGGGAACGTCACCTGTCCCGCCTGTCCCCTTTTTTGTTTGTGTTTGTGCGGACCGCCGGATTCCAATCGGGTCGCCTTGATTGTTGCGTTCACGTGCCCTTGTAGATCAAGAGGGGGCGTAGGCGGCGCTCGATGCGGGTGAGGTCGTGCTCGGCGCGTAGCACGGCCGCGATGTCTTTGTAGGCCGACGGGGCCTCGTCGCGCAAGGCGTCGATCCGGCGGTGATCAAACCAGATTCCCTTCAATTCTCGCTCGAATTGGCGGCGCGTTACCCGCCGGAATGCGTCGCGGCGGCTCATCGCGCGGCCCGCTCCGTGCGAACTCGAACAGAGCGACGGCGAATGGCCTCGGCCGGTCACGTGGAAACTCTCCGTGCCCATCGAGCCGGGGATCAGTCCGGGCTCATCCGCCTTGGCAGACAGCGCGCCCTTGCGGTGGACCCACCAGTTCTTGCCAAAATGTGCTTCGCGACGCACGTGGTTATGGTGACACTGACTGAGGGACCCGGCATGCGCGGCCACGCCGAACAACGATTGCATGAGCCGGCTCACCGTCCCAACGATTGCGAGCCGATTTTCCTCCGCATACTGAATCGCCCAGGCCGCATCTTGAAGATAAGCTTGCCCCGAGGTTGAGTCCGCGTCGATCGCGACCAAGGACTGCCGATCTCTGCCGGCCGCACCCGCGGCAACATGGTGGGCGGAGATGGCCTGACCCATCGATCGCGAACCGCTGTGCACCATGAGCCAGAGCCGTTCCTGCTCGTCGGACTGGAATTCGAGAAAGTGATTGCCGCGCCCCAGCGTGCCCAGCTGCAAGCGCGCCTTGCGCGATTTCAGCTTGTCCAACCGCGGATGACTAAGCGGCCCGTCTCGCAAACAGGCGGGAAGATCGGCCGGCGCGGTTTGGGTCGCGTGCTTGAGCGAAGGGACAGCACGGATCAAACCCGCAAGAAGCTCTCCGGCCGCCTGTTCGCTCGCCAGCAGATCGACCTGCGCATCAAACCGGATGGCCGCCATCCCGCAGCCAATGTCGCTCCCCACGGCGGCCGGATAGAGCAGCCGATTCGTGGCGACGGCCACTCCCACGCAAACATCGTCGGCCAAATGGACATCCGGCAAGACGGCGATGTATTCCACGTCTTCTGCCCGTGCCAACCGCTCGAGCGAACCCTGCACGCCGGCAGGCAACGGTTCGACGAGCCACTTGTGCACCGGCGTGTTTCGATTCCGCTCGTTCATGATGGCTCCTCCCCAGTCGGGGCAGGGGAGGAAGTGGTCTGGCCGACGTATTGGAAAACCAATTTCGGCGCGGCGCCGCACAATGGCCGCGGCAACTTCCCCGCGCAGCCGCGCATTCGCCGCGGCCAAATGTTCCAACACGCTGGCCGGATCGGCAGCCTGTTCGACCGACGCGGAACCGACCAGCACCAACAATTGCGATGCGTCGGGAGCCGGCCTGACGGCGACGACTTGCAGAGACTGCAGAACCTCGTCGGCACATTCGCCGGTGAGGACCAGGTTGAGCGTGTCGGCAACCTGGCTGCAGAGCTGTAATGTCTTTCGATGGACACCCTTGGTGTTTTTTGCCGGGCGAAAAAACTGTTTCGGGTCGACGCCGTCATCGGCGTGGATCTCGGCGCAGAGCGATTGCATTTGCCTTCGTGAAGGCTTCTTTCGATTCATGGTCTCTCTCGTTTACGGCAATGGGGAGCGGTATCTGATCCAGCGTGCGCAAGTCGGCAACGAGCCGGCGGGTTCATGCCGCCCGACGCGGATCGACGCAGTTCGCCGGCATTCGGACCACCGGGCTAAGAGGCTGTTTCAAAATCGTAGGGCATGCTGCTCGCTTGCCCCGGGACGACTGTCTTCGAGTCAGAGAATGGCAAGCTGGCAGCTCGCCCTACGACAGTCGGCCCAGTCTTGAAACCTCTCAGCCGGCGGCTCGTGCCGGGGATCCGCGGCGTGTCGACAAGCGCAACGCCAGCGCGTGCGGCCGCAAAGACGTGGGCGGCCGAATTGAGTGAGAGAGCCCGGCCCGCGTGGGCCAAGAACAAGCTTAGCCGACAGCGGAGCGCAGGCTCGCCGTAACACGAGTTCGCAGGAAAGATTGCATTGTCGGCCTCCTCGATGCGAAGTGGAGTGCAACAAACTAGAACGCCGGCGCCCAGCGGTTGCCCGCGATGCCTAAGCTAGCGACACAAACGGCGGGCCACTGGTTCGCATGAATTCTCAGCTCGCTCCCGAGCGTTGTCTGGGGACGCAATTCCTCGAAGCTCCGACTTCGAGTGCCTCACACTAACTCAAGTCCACAAAAAGCCACGCGCGACGACCAACACGCCGGGTGCCATGCCCAACGGCTCTGCGTGAGCATGTCTTCGGAATTACGGCAGAATGTGGTCGCCAGAGAGCTTGCAACCACAATTCGCGAGTCTTGCCTCGTTATGGACGAACACCGGAAAGCGTGTCGACGATTCAACGAAGCGGGGCGGAGTCGATTTTGGATTTGCGATTTTGGATTTTGGATTGCGAGGAAAACGGCGAGGAAAACGGGACAGGTCCGATACTGATAAAATGGGCAGACTGATTTTGGGCAGCATCCGCGGCCGGCAATGGGCCGATTCAGGTCTGAGACGATTCTCGGCGTTTGGCCACGTCCCCAATATCGAACCTGTCGCGTTTTCCTGTCCCCATTAGGGAGAATGCAAATGAACTTTCGAATCGTAGCGATCGCACTCTGCGCAAGCGCTGTGCAGTTATTCGCCCCGGTGGGCCCGACAGCTTCGGCGCGTGCTGCCGATCAAATGCCGGCAACTCAGCCACATCCAATCACCAAACAAAAGCAAGTTGATGGGGCGTCAATTAAGGAGTTAAACCCGCTCAACGGTGCCGAAAAGGTCCGTTACGATAAGGGAGCGTACGATTCGCTGCATGTGGCGTACGGATTGAAAGAGAAATATCCGGCGCAGGACGTTCTTGGCAAAATTGCGGAGCGTCTAAAAAAACTCGGTTGGAAGCCATTGAAGGAAGATTGGTTGAATCCCGGCACGCCGTCTTCGCACGTCAGTGGATGGGGCGAATTCGTCGACGGTACCGTAGAACCGGAACGACAGGAGCACCAATGGCTAGCGCAATGGAAGAACCGAGCCGGTGATGTCGTTGTCTACTGCTTCACGTATTCTTATCCCAGAAAAGGCAAGCCGGACCTCCAGGCCCTCTGGGTCAACGGCTCCTGGTTCCCGGCAAGCGGGGTCGCCAAGATGTGCGCCGCGATTCCGAAGTGAGTCAAGGTCGAAAGTGGGAATAGGGGACGGAGCTCAGCTGCATCCCCTTGAAGGCATGCCCACCAAAGCCGATGGGCATGGCACGCCGCATCCGGCGCGCAGCAGCGCGAAGATCTCGACCAGATCGACGGCTGGCGTGCGCAGCGTGAAACGTCCGCGCAGGCCCGCGAGTTTAGCCCCGGTGCGGCAATGCCGGCGTCCGGGTTACGGAGCGAGTTCGGCGAAGACGACGTCGAAGTGTCCTCCGCCGACTGGGACCAGTCCGGCGACGGGAAGCGCCAATTTGTGCTCTGCCAGAAACTTGCCGTCGATATACCCGACCGACACGACTTTGCGGCCGGTCTTCGGGTTTGCGATGGTGCGGCTGACTCGAATGTAGGACGGCGTGGCCGCACCGGGCGGCAACTGCCGCACGAACTGACCGTTCACTTTCCGCCCACGCTGGTGGCTCTGCGCAATGTTGTCCGACATTTTGTCATCTCCTCTTTTATTGGAAAAATAACGTCCGATTTCGCTCGAAAGATAACGTCCGAACTCGGGGGGTGAAATTCTAGCGAATTTTTCGAGACTGGGAAGGGCAGGGAGGAACGGGTGAGCTGTCTTGAACCTGTTCTGGAGGCCCAGGTTGCCGCCTGGCGGAGCGTGGTCCCATGTGGGATCTCGCCCGCAAAACCGCAAGACTTACAGCGCATTTCAGAGTGGTCGAGCACCACGAGCACGATCCGCTCGACGTAGCCGGAAGTGCCCGTCGCTTTCGATCGGGAACGAAGTGGTGCCTGCCGGCAATGCGCATTGAATGAGTTGTTGAAGCCGCTTATGGCATCCCGTTAGAATTTTCGCAGAAGCCGCGCCCGTTCCTCGGTTGGCCAGCCAGGGGATCGCCATGACTCGAGGTCGACAGCAGATCCGGAAGCCATTTCGTCGAAATGCCGCGGCTCCTCAAAATGTCGCCGTTCAAAATGCCGCGGTTCGACTTTCCGCCGTCTCCAGTTGCAGAATCCTGCTCTTTGCAAGTCTGCTCGGCATTTCGCGCGTCGCGGTCGGGGACGGCACGCCGGCGGGGAGTGCCTCGACAGCCGGAGCGAAAGCCGCACCGCGGGCGTCTGGAACGTCCGCATTCGCGCCAGGAGTGCTCAGCGGGCAAGTCGTGCTGGCCGACGGCAAGCCGGCCGCCGACGCCAACGTGTGGCTCCGCGGGAAAATGGAGCGAGAGGCCCGCACGGAGGACCAAGGACGCTTTCGCATTGAGTCCCTCGCACCAGGACGTTATGTGGTCTGGGCGGTCAAGGGAAACCTTGTCAGCCCCACGCACACATCCAGGGGCCGATCGATCGGCGGCGTCCAGGGCGGACGATTTGAGCCGGTGCGATTGGAATTGAAGCCGGGCAAACGCATCGACGTGATCGTCACGTCGGCGAAAACAAGCAGCCCGCTGCCCGGAGCCCGCGTTCGAATTATGAACCTGGGCGGACTGGAACAGAAGACCGGATCAGACGGGCGGCTGAAACTCGAGCCACTTGCGCCCGGGCCTTATTCCATCAGCATCGCGGCGGTGGGGTACGCCGAGTCGACACGGCACGTCGACCTCAGGGGATCCACAGACTCGACGGAATTCAAAGCCAGCCTCAGTCCGGGGGGCGTCATCCGTGTTGTCGTGGTCGACGACAAGGGGCAACCTCTCGAGAACGCGAATGTCTCATGCTTACGATTTGGATCGCCTCTTGCCACTCCGGTGGATTCGCCCGTGACCGATGCAAAGGGGAAGTTTCGCCGCGATTTCCTACCGCTTGATACGTCGTTCTTCGTTTCCGTCGACAAGGAAGGTTATTTGCCAAAGCAGGAGACCGTGTCGCTCTCGCCCAAACAACCGGAGGCCGATCTGACAATCAAACTGCTGCCGGGGCGGCGCGGCGGGTCGGTTGTCGGAGTCGTGCGCGACGAACAGGGCAAACCCATCGCGGGAGCGAGTGTCGAGACTCTTGGCGAGCAGACTACGGAGAGTCGCAAGACGACAACCGATCGAGATGGGCAATATGTGCTCGACGATTTGTTCGAGTCGAATCGGGGATATGAGATCCTGGTTCGCGCTGCCGGACGCTGTCCGAGCCGGCTCGCGGTCAAACCGGGGGCGAAAGGGAAACCGGCGACGCTCGATGTGACGCTCGAGCCGGGGCACACCGCGCAGGGCCGCGTGGTAGCCGAGGATGGCAAACCGATCGCCGAAGTCATGGTGTGGCCGCACCGTGAAGGCGGTCCACGGTTGCAGGATTACTCCACCCAGACCGACCGGGACGGTCGCTTCGAGATCGATTCGTTGCCGCGAGACGTCCGATTGCAAATCTCGAAGCGGGGCTACACCGTGCTCCGCGATGTCTCCGTGCGGCTCGACTCAGATGCGCCGGCGACCATCGTCTTGCAGCCGGCCGGAATGATTCGGGGACAGGTTGTCGACGCGCAAAGCGGCAACCCGGTGAATGACTTCAGCGTCTGGCTCGACTTCGCGCGCAAGGTCGACGCCAGAACCCCGAAGACTTCCAGTTCAGCCTGGATTTGAACTATCCGGGCCGCAGGATTGCCTCGAAGGAGGGCCTGTTTGTCATCGACAACCTGGCGAACGGTCTTTCAGCCGAGGTCGGCATCGCGGCCGAAGGTTATTTGAAGTTGGTTCAGCCGCTGGTTGTGGCCGCCGCACCGCCGGGCGAGGCGAAGCCCACGCGGTTCGCACTGGCCCGCCTGGATCCCAGCCGGCTGGTGACCGTGAGCGGGCGAATCCTCGACCACGCGGGCCGACCGGCTGCGCGCGTGAATCTGCGATTGATCATTTCATCAGGACCGCTCGCCGGTCCAAACAATTTGGATTGGTACTTGATCAAGACCGGCCAGTTTGGCGGGCAGCACCGACTGCGACCAATTCCTGAAAGCGACTTCCAATCCACAAGGCGAGTTTGCCTTCAAAGGCGTGCTGGCCAACAAGCACTGGCAACTGGCGTACTGGGGCGAGCACATCCCAATGGCTCGTAGCGAGGGAGACGACACGCACGCCGGGCAGGCTCTTTCGATCACGCTCGTGCAAACCGCCCGGATCTCCGGGACGATCGATCGGGCCAAATACGCCAATGCCAAAACCGTCCGATTGACGCCGGCCAAGGGCGAGTTCGATCGGCAGACAAGCGTCGTCCGTCTCTCCGACGGTCAATCGTCGTTCGAATTTCGCGACGTGCCGCCCGGCGATTTCGTCGTGTCTCTTCAAAGCACGCCGAACCGCCGGCCGAACGCCGGCGGCGCGCCCTGCAGACGCTCGCGAGTCAGCCGATCAAAGCCAATCCGGGCGAAAGTTTGAGCGTGCGGTTTTGAGGACGCGATCCACTTGAGTCCCCTTCCAAGTCGGTCCGACCTTGATTCCGGACTGGCACCGGTTATCGGGTCGAACGAGATCGTCCTTCCGGAATTACTCAGACTTCGACGGACAACTCCGGCCACAGACGGTCAACCTCGCCTGCAGGGGTTCATCCAGCCGCGAACGACGAACGCGGCCTTGTGCATAGCGTTCCAGGCGGTTGAGTTGAGACGTCAAGGTCGCCAGACCGCGCGACAACGCATCTCGTTCGATTCGGAGTTGAGCCGTCCGAAGCATTTCGATGGCCGTGCGCGTTTCCATGTCCGTCTCCCGAGTTGAATCACCTCAAATGATCTCACAAACATCGAGAACGGATTTTCGGCCGAAATGTTACAACCGGGGGGGAGCGTCTGGAGTCTGGCGTTCGGAGTCCGGCGTCACCGTCGAGGAGAGACACGCCTGAACGCCCACACGATCCCAGCGGCAGCAACCAGATGCACGGCCATGCCGAAGAGATCGATCGCGAAATGCTTGTAGACGCCGTCTTTTTCGGGGTCCAGTCCCCATAACGCCGTATAAGACGCCCGAATGACCGCGAGCGCCGCTGCCGTCAGCAGCAGCATCATGACCACCAGCCAGACTGTGTACCGGCCGAAACGGCCCGTCCGCCAGAACCGAGGGATCAGAATCAGATGGTTCACGTACGCGGCGGCGGCATACACGCCGATCAGGGACGTCGTGACAATCACAGCCAAGGTGAAAGTCGGGTGGAAGCCGCGAGTCGTCACCAGCCAAAAGAACCAGACGCCGATCCATGCCAAGACCGACAGCCACACGCATCGTCCCGATCGCATTCGGAGTCTTTCCTCTCACGCCGATGTGACGATTATCTGGGATTGGCACCTCATTCCCAAGGTCTGAGCCGGAGAAAGTCCCACGCCAAAAGAGTTCAACCGACGCTCCTTGTCGGCCGGAGGCGATGTCGCGGGCGCGATCTCCGCGACGAGCCGGTGGGTTCATCCCGCCGGACGCGGATCGACGCAGTTCGCCGAAGTCGGGACTGACGGGCTAAGCGAGCTGTTTCCCAACCGTAGGGCGAGTTGCTCGCTTGCCGTGGGTCGACGGTCGTTCGCCTCGAGAGATGGCAAGCTGGCAGCTCGCCCTACGACAGAGCCCAGCCTGCGTGCGCCATGTCCGTGTGGCCCGGCCTTCGTTGATTAATTCAAAGATGTCGGCCTGCCAATGACGCGCGACGAACCTCGGTCGGCACTCTTCGTAGGCGCTGGTGTCGTCGGGGCGGAGAGTACTGCAGCCGGCGGTGCGGGCTGCGCCTCGCTCGCAGGAGGCGGACTCGGCATGAGCGGCGGTGAGACGATCAACGTCGACGGCATCAAGCCGGGTAACGTGAGCGTAGAAGGCCCCGGCCCCGGCGGGAACGAGGGGGCGACCCTTCCGCATGAGATCGGGCAATCACGATACGGGCAGCAACCCGTCATCCAGTACGATCCGGCGGTATGGCCGGGCGTGTAGCCGTCAAGATGGCAACCGCACTGGGCTCGGCTCACGCCGACCATCCCTAAAACCAGGGTGACAGCAAGCGCAAACGCGAACCGGTTCATCGGGGCCGCTCCACGAACGCAGGGTGGGAACAGAGAGCTGTTTTGCGGAACGCGGACTTGGTCTCCCTCACGAGCGATCAAATCCGATTGCGAAACTGATTGTTGTTCGCTTCGCGATGTTATTTCGGCCGGACAGCGGGCTGAGAACGCGGAAAAGATCGCGATTACGGGTGCGAGCGCGGCGCTTTGCCGCGGGATGCCACGGTTAAGGTCCGCTGAAAGGCTGGCGGCTGCGGAAGCTCTCATTTTGGAAACGACAGAAACGACTCTGCGGCCGCAAACGATTGGGAGAGCAGAAAGGGGTTTTTGCCGGCCCTCAAACTCGCCATAGCCACAGGAATGCGACGCCCAGCATCCCCGTCGCGGCGAAAAACGCCGGCCGCTTTTTTATCCGAACGAATCCGCTTCAAGCGTTCTTCGGCCACTTCCGCGTAATCTCGAGCGACTCGCCCGTTTCGAGCAGGCTCTTGAGGCTCGAGAGAATCGGCGGCCAGCCTTGTGAAACGGCCTGGATGAACTTGGTGCCGGGCCGGTCCATTTGATGCGTGACCGTCAGCTTCACGCAGTCTCCCTGCCGGTCGAGTTCATACGTCAACCGCGAAAAGCCTTCGCTTTTCAGTTCGGGTTTGAACTCGTTCCGCCAGGTCAGCACGATTCGCTTGTGCGGATCGAACTCGAGAATTTCGCCTGAGTCGGCGACGCGGCCATCGGGCAGCATGATCTTCCACGCCGCGCCGACCTTCCACTCTGATTCCTGCCACGTCTCGGCCCAAAATTGACGCTGGAACTCCTTGTTCAAGAGAGCTTCCCAGAGCTTTTCCGGCGTTGTGCGAATGTAGATCGAATATGCGAATTGCGATGGCGACTCAGGCATCGGGTTCTCCTTCAAGGTGCTTTTTCAGATCGGCCAGCACACGCAGCCGGCCCCGTTCGTACTTGTCGATCCAGCGATCGGCGATCTCCTGAATGGGCACGGGGTTCAAATAGTGCAACTTCTCGCGGCCCCGCCAGACCGTGACCACCAGTTCCGCCGCTTCGAGCAGCTTGAGGTGTTTGGTCACAGCCTGCCTGGTCATGTCGAGGTGTTTGCAAAGCTGGCCCAGCGTCTGACCGTTGTCGGCCCGCAATTGATCGAGCAACTGCCGGCGACTGGCGTCGGCCAGAGCCTTGAACACCTTATCCATGTCGGCCGCCACGCGCCCATTATGCAACCATTTGGTTGCATGTCAAGTCCGCGTCACCGCACTAGAATCTGCAGGATGTTGTTCATGATCATCGAGCATTTCCGCAACGGCGATCCGCGTCCGGTTCGTGACCGGTTTTTGCGCGACGGCCGCATGCTGCCCGACGGTGTCGTCTATCATGCGAGTTGGATCGACGCGGCCAACGCACGCTGTTACCAGCTCATGGAAGCGCCCGATGCGTCGGCGATCGGGGCTTGGATTGCTCGGTGGAATGATCTGGTCGAGTTTGAAGTGATCCCCGTCGTCACCTCGCAGGAATACTGGTCGAAATTCGCCGAAGAGAGCGAAGACTCCTCGACGAGCAGCGGAAATTCATGAAGCAGCCCGCGGCCATTGTCTGGTTTCGGCAGGACCTGCGGCTCGACGACAATCCGGCCTTGGAAGCCGCAGTGAAATCCGGCAAGCCGGTCGTTCCCGTGTTCATCTGGGATCCGGACTCGGAAGGGGACTGGTCGCCGGGCGCGGCCTCGCGAAGTTGGCTGCACTTCGCACTCAAAAAGCTCGAGAAGTCGCTACGTGCCGTCGGTTCGCGGCTCGTGCTGCACGAAGGGCCGACTCTCGAATGCTTGGAGAAATTAATCGACGACACATCCGCGGACTCAGTGTTTTGGAATCGCCGCTACGAGCCGGCCGTCATCGCGCGCGACACCAAGATCAAGACGGAGCTCAGCAAGCGAGGGCTGCACGTCGAATCTTTCAATGCCATGCTGTTGTTCGAGCCCTGGACGGTGAAAACGAAGACGGCGACTCCCTACAAAGTCTTCACGCCTTTTTACCGCGCGTGTCTTTCACAACCGGAACCGGATGATCCGATCTCCGCCCCACAGAAACTCAAGTCTCCCGCGAAGTGGCCGACGTCCGCAAAACTCGAATCACTCAAGCTCTTGCCGCGGATTCACTGGGACACAGGCATCCGCGAAGCCTGGAGGCTCGATGAGCCTGAAGAATCTTCCTTGATCGACAGATTCGTGCAGCAGGGACTAGCCGGCTATCCCGAGGCCCGCGACCGGCCCGACGTCGACGGCACGTCGCGCGTCAGTCCTTATCTGCACTCCGGCGAACTGAGCCCGCGCCGGTTGTGGCACGCGGTGCGTGCAGCCACTCGCCGTCCGAAAACCGGCCCGCCGCCAAAAGCAGCCGAAGGCTACCTGCGCGAACTGATTTGGCGGGAGTTCGCCTATCACCTCTTGTTCCATTTTCCCAAGACAGTCTCGGAACCGCTGAACGCCGGCTTCGCGAAGTTTGCCTGGCGGAAGGACGCCGGCGGCCTCAAAGCCTGGCAGAAGGGCCAAACGGGCTATCCGATCGTCGACGCCGGCATGCGGCAACTTTGGACGACGGGCTGGATGCACAACCGCGTGCGGATGATCGTCGGCTCGTTCCTCGTGAAGGACCTCCTGTTGCCCTGGCCGGAGGGAGCCAAATGGTTCTGGGATACGCTCGTCGATGCCGACCTCGCCAACAACACGCTCGGCTGGCAATGGGTCGCCGGCTGCGGGGCCGACGCGGCACCGTTTTTCCGGATTTTCAACCCGATCCGCCAGGGCGAGAAGTTCGACCCGGAAGGCAACTATGTGCGGGAATGGGTCCCCGAACTGTCAAAGCTCCCCGACCGTTGGATCCAAAAACCCTGGGAAGCACCCGAATCCATCCTCAAAGACGCCGGTATCGACCTGGGTCGAACCTATCCGCAGCGGCTTGTCGATCACGACGAAGCCCGCGCTCGCGCGTTGGAGGAGTTCAAGAAAAGCCGTGAAACGGCCGAGTAAGGCCTGCCGGCGAACGCCTTGACCGAAGGTGTCCGGCCTGCAAGAATCCGAGCGAACACAGTTCGATCGGGGGCGGTAGCTCAGTTGGGAGAGCGCTGCGTTCGCAATGCAGAGGTCGAGGGTTCAACTCCCTTCCGCTCCACTTGATGAGGCCCGTTGACAGCAGTTGTCAGCGGGTTCTTTTCTTTGGCAGGCCATGCAGTTACGGCGACGCCTCGCGGAGAAGGGCAGGGAGGGCGTTGAGAGCGCCCTGAACGTCCAGCAGCTTCGGATCGGTGTCGACGTTCATTTGAGGTCGATCGTGGAATGCCGCACCGCCGCTTGTGCCGTTCGCGGCGCGATTCTGCCTTTGCTCAACGATCCGCCTGGCAAACGCATTGCGTCGCCGGGGAGTCGACAACGCGCGTCAGATTGCGTCCGTCATTCTTCGCCTGGTAAAGCGCCTGATCGGCAAACGCCATCAGCTCCTTGGGGTCCGTCATGCGATCCGTTCTCGAGGCGACACCGATGCTGATCGTGACCGGGCTCGTGAGAACCGTCGGGCGATTGGCAACGTCGCCTTCGACGGCGATTCGCAGCCGCTCGGCAAGCTGGTACGCTTGCGCGGAATCGGCGCCCGGTAACAGGACGGCAAATTCCTCTCCGCCGTATCGGCAAACAACGTCGCCGTCGCGCTTCCATTGCTTGAGGTTGGCGGCCAGATACTTGAGCACCTCGTCACCCACCGCGTGCCCGTAGCGGTCGTTGACCGACTTGAAGCGATCGGCATCGACTAAGAGGAAAGAGAATTCCTGCTTCTTGTGAGTCGCTTCGACCCAATGCCGTTCGAGTTGTTGCGTCAAGTAGCGGCGATTCGGGAGATCTGTCAGGAAATCGGTGAGCGAGGCCATTTCGAGCTTTCGATTGGCAACCCCCAGCTCGGACGAGAGACGTCGCAGCTCGGCTCGCTCACGGCGAATCTCCGCCTCGACCTCGATCAGACGCTGAGCGGCCTTCATTCGCGCTTGGAGTGCCCGCGGCAGCAACGGTTTGGTAATAAAATCGTCGACGCCGCTCTCAAACGCGCGGATGAGGACGTCTTCGTCCGTGTCACCCGTCACGAGGATGAAGTAAACTCCGTCGCAAACTTTCGCGCGGCGAAGCGCCGCACAGAGGGCCAGCCCGTCCATACGGGGCATTTGCCAATCGGCGATCAGGATTTGCGGCTGATGCTGCAGAGTCAACCGAAGCGCGGCTTCGCCATCCTCGGCAGTCAAAACCTCGTGCCCGGCGGATTGCAGGGCCCGTGAAATCAGCTTGCGTTGCACGACATTGTCTTCCGCGACGAGGACTTTCAGAGGAGCACGTCCGGCCTCGCGAAACGCTCCCGGCGGTTCGATGCCCGATCTGTTTGCAATTGGTGTTGCGAACGCACTGCGTGAACCTTCAACGAGCTCTTTCCACATCGCCAATTCGTGGGTCACCGTTTCGCAGAGGTGACTCAGCTCTCGGTTGCCGATTTGCAGGCATTCCAGCGTCCGGGGAAGCTGTGGCCACGCGACTGTCGCCGAATCCGCGCTCTGGAGGCAATGAAAGCCGAGTCGATCGGCGTACCGGAGCAGTTCGCCCAATTGCCTGTCACGCGGTAGCGCGCTCCAGGGAAGGTCCGACGGCGCGCTCGAACGCAGCACGGCATCGACAAAGAACGCGGGAAATTGCCAATCTTTCAATAGAGCGGCGGTGATCTGAATCGAACTGATGCCGAATCGATGCGTCTCGGCCGCGGATCGTGCCGAGTCCTCGCCTTGGCTTTGTTGTCGTTCCGCGAATAATGTTGCGCATTCGTCCGGATGGGCCGTGGCGAGAGCAAGCTCTCCCACCGTCGCAACCAGGCCGCAGCCGAACGCCTCTTCCGAGGAAATAATCGGAACGCCGCGGCTGAGCTCCCGCAGCGCGACGGCGCGCGCGAATGATCGCGACCAGAACAGGCGGTATGCGGCACCGGCGCCCACGCTGTCCTGCGTTGGCGGGAGAACGGAAAACGACACACAGGCGGCTCGCGCGCGCTCGAGTCCCAGACGAGTGATCGCATCCGAAATGGACGCCGTCGGCCGGCGTGCAGTCGCCGCGTTCGCCAATTTGATCACGCGGCCGGCCGTCGCCGGGTCCGACTGGGCCAGCCGGACCAGGTCGTCCAGCGTCACGTTCGCTCGTCGCGATACGGCCAGAAGCTCCGATGCGAGCCCCGCAGGCGAGGGGAGCGCCGAGATTGCCTTGAATTCGTCGAGTCGAGTCGAGGCCGCTTGCATAAAACCGTCCTGATCAAGTCGCGTCGAGAATCTCGCGCACTTTGGCCGACAATTCGTGCGACGTAAAAGGTTTCTCCAGCACGGGCCATTTCTCGGTCTCGTTTCCCTGATCGCCCACACAGAGAACTCGAAGCTGCCGATTTGCGGAAGAGACGCGCCGCACGAGGTCCAAACCGTGCGAGCCGGCGGACATCAGGTCAATGACGAGCAGATCGACTCTGCCGCGATGCCGTGCGAAGGTGGAAGCTGCTGTTTTCACATTGTCGCAGGCGACGACCGAATAGCCTTGAGCCGACAACACCATCCGCGCGAGTCGGCAAACGGCTGCGTCGTCGTCAACGACGAAAATGCTCTCTGTTCCATTTGCCAGCCGCCGCGGCGGCGACTCGACGACCCAACATCGCAAACCGTCCTTGAGCGGAGGAAACAAGATCTCAAATTTGGTTCCCTCACCGGGCTGGCTTTGGACGCGAATGTGTCCGCCACACCCGTCGACAATTTCGCGTACCGTCGCCAACCCAATTCCCGTCCCTTTTTCGGCCGGCTTTGTGGTGAAGAATGGGTCGAACATCCGCTCTTTGACGGCGTCGTTCATCCCACACCCCGTGTCTTCCACGGTCAGCGAGATATAGGGTCCGGGCGTCAGGTTGGGAAACTCCCGCCGCCGCGACGGGTCGAGTTCGACCTCGCGCGTGGTGATTGTGAAATGCCCCGATGATTCCATCGCATCACGCGCATTCGTCGTGAGATTCATGATCAGTTGTTCGATCTGGCCCTGTGGAGCGGCGAAAGGCCCCAGCCGTGGCGCCAAGTCGCAGCGATTCTCGACGCCCTTTCCGAGCGTCCGCTGGATCATGGGTTGCAACTGCTCAACCACGGAATTCAGGTCGACGGAAACGGGCTCGACATTTGTCTTGCGGGAAATCGCCAGGAGCCGCCGGGTCAACAGCGATGCCTGCTTCGCCGCTTCGAACATTTCGAGTGCCGCTTCTCGCGAAAACTCGTGATCGACGTCCTCCCCCCGCAGCAAATCGCCGTAGCCCAGGATCACCGTCATCAGATTGTTGAAGTCATGCACGAATCCGCCGACCAAAGATGTAATCGTGTCGAGCTTCTTGAATTGAAGTTGTTTCTCCTCGGCCAACCGCAATCGGGAAATCATCGCTTGCTGTTGAACGAAACTCCCGACCTGCTCCCCGATCGATTGCAGGCAGCGCAGAAGCCGCGGATCAGGACGGTCGATTCGGTCAGCCGTGAACACGATCACCCCGAGCGTCGTATTTGCATGCACGACGCGAAAACCGATCGCGTCATTCAAGCCGCAGCGCACCGCGAGAAGGGCCCGATCGCTCGAACGGTCCGCGGAGAAGGCCGGCAGCCAAACGGGCTCCGGCGTGTCGGCAACCCGGCCCGGCAAATCGTCGACTTGCTGGTCGCCTCCTCCTCGAATTGCCGTCAGATATTGATCGGCGATCGCCGAACGCGGTCGCGAACCGGCCCGCCAAATCAAACGCCGCATTGAGGCGTCGAAGGTCCAGTATTCGCCGGCCTCCCAATGGTTGACCTCGCACAAGTACGTCAGAATCGATTCGAGCGATTCGTCCAACGAGTGGGCTCGCGAGAACGTTTCCGCGACGCGCATTTGCAGTCGATCTCGAGTCTCGGCCAGCTTGCGGTCGGTGATATCGGTTGCCACGATCAGGATCCGATTGACCGAGCGGCTTTGTTCGTAGAGCGGCACGGCCGAAAGTGCGACAAAAAGTTCGGATCCCGACCGGGTCACGCACTGCATCTCGATTTTTTGCGTTGCATCGCCAGCCAGCGCGCCGCGGCAGCAGAGATCGACGACCTCGCGCTCGGCCTGAGGAACAAAGGGAAGTCGCCGACCCAGCACCTCGGGCGCGCGCGCAGCCGAACAATTGCTCGGCGGCCGGATTCCACAATGTCAGATTGCATTGCGAATCGAGACAGCAGACGACGATCGGCGCCCCGTAAATAAGCGCGTCATGCGCGCGCTCGGCACGCCGCATGCGGTCCATCTGGCGATCACCGCGCAGAGCGTGGGCCAGATTCTCGATGATTGTGGCGAAGGACTCGCGCAGCACGCTTTCGGCCGGCGGCGCCGGACGCACAGCCAGCACGCCGTAACTTCGCCGGTCGGAGGTTTGGATGGAACATAAAAGGACATCCTCATCAGCGGCCCCGTCGATCGCACACGACGCGTCGACAGCCGCCTTACTTTGCTCACTCCAAAGCATGGGTGACGTGCCGCGCACGGACGCAACAAACTGAACGGCCTCGTCAAGGCCGGCGAGTTCCGTGAACGGCGCAATTTCCAAGCCTGCTCGACAGGCGTACGTGCGAAGCACCGCGTCGTGCGCTTCACTTTCCGTTGACCAAATAGCGAGTTCGTCGGATTGGAAGAGCTCACGCAGCTCTCGCCCCAAGTCGGCGAACAGGTCGCTCGGTATCGGGGAGGGAGCGAGTAGCGGCGAAATTTCCGAAGAAATCGTCCGATTGGCGGTCGGCGGGTGTTCGAGCGTGTTCATGATGGCCCGTTGTCGTGATTCGCGATTGATGGCGGTCGAAGTTTTGGAGGCGGTGAGCTGCGGAAATTCCGTGGTCATTCGACGAGGAACACATCCTGAGCCGGCGGCAGCAACTGAGAGGGGTTCAATGTGCACTGCAGGATGTTGGCGAACGCCATCGAACCCACGACGAACTTGAGATCGTAAGTGCCGTACGCTGCAAAGACGGCCTGCGCGTACTTCGCGTAGACCGTGCCGCTCAAAGACCCGCCCAGGATGATGGTCTCATCCGCCAAAATGATCGGTCTTTGGTCGACGCGCCGCTGGTAAATCAAGAGGCCGTTAAACGGGCTGCTGGAACTGCTGATCGGCGTGTACGTGCTGCCGAGCAGCGACGCGATGACGACGCTCGGCAAGAGTGAGCCAAGCGACCCTGTCGGTGGCGACGAGTTGCCGTCCCCCGAGTCGGGTGCGCCCGTCGTCGCCGAGTAATTCGATGAATTGGTGATATAAAACGTGACCCCCTTCGCGGTGACCTGGCCGGCAATGACGGCGAGCGAAATCTGCGTCAGCGGGTTCACGTTGCGAATGATGTAAACCCCCGGATTGAAAACGACCGAGCCGGAGGTCACCTGGATCCAGTCATAGACTCCGGGATTGAGCACCGTCGGCGCCAAGATCAGCGGAATCGAAATGATGTCGACTCCGCCGTAATTCGTGGCCACAACATTACTCGGGTCGTTGCTCACCGTCGGACTCGGCAAATTGGCGTACGGATCGGCGACCGGCAGCATGTTGCAGTGCAAAGGGCTCGCCTGCCCCGACACGTAATTTCCGTAGCACTTGGGGTTGTCGACGCCTCCCACCACGCGAATGTCGCGAGCAGCCACCGTGGTCAGCGGAAGCAACGGCATGCAGTCCGCACCATACGGCGGACCCGATGATGTCCCGGCGGGATTGCCGTTCTGGTCGACACCGCCCCATTGATTGTTGTCGAGAATGGCTCCGTTGACGCTCAATTGCCCGAGTCCCAGCACCTCCAGACCGCCGAGCATGAGAGGAGGCAGCGAGACCGACAACGAGACCAGAGGCGAGAGGTTGAGAGTGATCCCCTGCGGATTCGGGTTGAGGATGTCGATTGCGCTCCCCGCGGTCGAATTGAGTGCTCCGGCCACCGAACGCACGCTCACCGTTTGCTGAGCGTTAACGCCTAGCACCTGGATAAAGTTGGTTGTCGCCTGCCGGCTGACGAGAACTTCCGCATAGCTCGAGCTGCCGACGTTGGGTCCGCTTTGCGGCGGGATGTTGACGACGACGTTCGCGGTGCTCAGCCCGTTGTAATTTTGAACGCAGTTCACCGCGGCCGCCGTCGCATCGCCCGAAGTCCCGCCGCTGAGCAGACTCATGGCGGCGGCTGTCGCGGCCGCGTCACTGGCGTGCTGGAGATCGCGGTAGTCGGACATCAGCACGCTGCTGTCGATGACGAGCCCGACGAAGCCGATCAGCACCGGCAAGAGGATCACGAGGAAGACCAGGATCTTTCCGTGACGATTTTGACTTGATGATTGCGCCCCGCGGTAACGTCGCGCGGCCGCGTTTGTAGCGATCTGTCGTTGCATTGGGATCGAACCTTTCGAGATCACCGATCGACTGAACCCGGACATCAATGCTGGACGTCCATCGTCGTCTCGGCTTGCAGCGAGATTTGCGACGTCCCCAGGATCAGCGGCATCATCGTTTCATATTTGTAGGTGACAGCCACCTGGACCCGCGAATCGACCGAGTTCGTGCCGTCCGGCCAGGCGATCGTGTATTGCACGTTATTTAAGTCGAACGTCGCCAATTCCGGACTCAGGGCTTGAGCGTACGCCGTGCCGTCAGCGGCCGTGCCGGTGACCGTCGTCGGTCCCCAAACCGTCATTTGGGGCGCAGCCAACTGTCCATGCACGATCGCTTGTCGACACAGGCGGCGCGAGGCTTCGGTCAAGGTGTTGTAATCGAGCACGGCCAGGCCAAGGTCCAGCATCCCGAAGAGGATGACAAAGAACGCGCTCAAGACGACGGCACATTCGACGGCCGTCGCCCCCAGGCGCCGGCCGGGTCGCTTTTGCCGCACTCGATTTCGCACGAGACGTTTCATCGAACGGTTCCTGACTCTCTAGCGAAATCTCTGCATCGTGACCGAATGGCTGACGTTGAACTGCTGCGGCAGCCCAGGCCAGGCTGAGATCATCGTGAACGGATACGTCGTCGTGACGGTCACCTCGTACAGATTGGTCATCAGTGGTGTCGTCGAGACAACGGTCGTCAATTCGCTCTGGTTGAATGCGAGGCTGCCCTGCATCTCATTGGCGGCTTGCTGAATCACCTGACTCTGCCACGAGGAGTACGTGTAGCTGGTATAGCCGTGTGTTGCCCCGTATTCGGCCCCGACGCGGGCCGCGTTCGAGACGATCAAATAGGCGGCAAACGCGCGGCCCAGATCGGCACAACCCAGCGCCAGCAGAAAGAGCACCGGAACCGCGACGGCGAATTCAACGGCCGCCACGCCGCGCCGCGGCCGCTTGCGAAATGCTTGGGTTGGTGATGATTTCATGGTTCGTGCGTCCACACTCTTGTTGGTCGTGCCACGGTCTCGATCAATTCGCGCGAACGACGCTGGATTGCTGGGCACCGAACTTCTCGTGAAGCTGCACGGCGGCCGGCCCGACCAGCACCACGAAGATGGCCGGGAAAATGAACAAGAGCGTCGGGAACAGGATTTTGACCGAGGCCTTTTGCGCGAGTTCCTCGGCCGCTTGTTCGCGCTGATAACGCAACATCTCCGCCTGAGTTCGCAGCGCATCGGTGACGCTGGTGCCGAAACGTCGGGCCTGCTCGATCAGCGAGCTCAGGCTGTACAGGGCACCGAGGTCCGATCGCTCGGCGAAATTGCGAAGGGCCGCATCCGTCGTTGCGCCGAGTTCCATTTGTTGCTCAACGATGGCGATCTCCCGGGCAAGCACGGGATGGGCGACTTCCAACTCGTCGGCCACGCGTTGCAGGCTTGCCTCGAGACTGAGACCGCTCTGCACGCAGGTGGCCATCAAATCCAGAAAGTCGGGCAGTGATCGCAGGAGAATGGCATGCCGGCGGGCCTTGCGGCGTTCGAGCCAGATACTCGGGGCGACGATCCCGATTCCGCCGGCGATCGCGCCATAAAACGTGGCCAGAGTCGGGTTGAAGAGGCGGCTCTCCCCAATCGCAAATCCCACGAGAGGTGGCGTCACAATCAGGAATAATTTGACGGAAACAAAAACCGATGGAGCCCAGGGCGCGTAGATCCCCGCCTGCTGCAAACGCGTGCGGATTTGGGCCGCCTCCCGTTGATCGTTTGGCGTCAGCCGCCCGGCGAGCGCCACAAGCCGGGAGCGGACGCTTTGCGCGGCTTTCGGATCGCGCCGCGGAACTTTCGGGATGTCGAAAGCGACATGTCGTCCCGAAAGGTCCTGCAAACGACTTCGAAGTCGCCGGTCGAGCGACCAAATTCCGCGAAAGACCAGAAAGGTCACCAGGCTGACCGCTGTGAACGTGCAGGATTGCACGAGAAGGACGCTCCAGCTCATGTCCGAACTCCTCTTCCGCTTTTAAAAGTCAAAGTTCACGATCCGTCGAATCCACAAGCCGCCGACCACTTCGGAGACCAGCACCGCGGCGAGCAGCGATGGACGATCGAGCAAGACCTGGGCATACGGTCGATTGAGAACGAACAGGGCGACGAACGCTCCGATCGGCAACACCGTGAGCACGATCGCCTGCAGGCGCCCTTCGCTTGTCGCCGCGCGAGCTTTGCCGACCAGCCGCACGCGTTTGCGGATCGTCTCCGACAAGTTGTCGAGAATTTCGACGGGGTTTCCTCCAGCCGTGCGATGAACCAACATCGCGACAACGAAGAGCTGCAATTCCATCACGCCGGTGCGTCGAGCAAGCTCCGCAAGCGCGACGTCTTGGGGAAGGCCCAGGTTTTGTTGTTCGCAGCAGACCGCGAACTCTTCGGCAAGCGGAGCCTTGAGCTGTGTACCAATCAGAGCCATCGCGCCCGATGTGGTTTGTCCGGCGCGAACGGCACGGCTCATCAGCTCAAAGGCTTCGGGCAATTGCATGCACAAGGTGTGGATGCGGACTCGACGAGCCCGGGCAATGTACGCCACGGGCCCGAACAGACCGAGGCCGACCACCCCGAGACCGACGAACCAGAACCTCGGCCAGGCCGCGATCGCGACGAGTCCGACGACCGTGATCGTGGCCGTCAGTTGCACAATCCGTTCGGGGCCGACATCCAGGCCCGATTGCGCCAGCATGGTCGAGAATCGCTTCCAGAACGTAGGAGCCTTTCCTGCCGTCTCCGCCTGAAAGAGCTTCAAGTCCTTAAGAATCTCGGAGCGGTTCGACGAATCCGGCGCACCCAGGCCAAGCTCTTCTCGAAAACGCTGCCGAATTCGAGATTTCTTGCGCAAGAGGACGTCGGCGAGGATCGAATAAATGGCGATCACCGCCAATGCGGCCGTCGCAAACGTCGTTAATTTGATAACGGTAAGGTTCATAACCGCATACTCGCTTGGGCGATTCCGTCGATTCGATTCGGCTCGAGAATTCGTCGCTCGAAGAGACTCATGCTGATCGATTGACCCGATGAGACGAGGCGATCGAGGCACCGCGGGCGAAGCCCCGTCGCCCGAAACACGCCTTGGGCCGATTTGGTCTCGTCGACGCCCGTCTGCTCGAAGACGAACAGATCGTGCATGTTGACGACGTCACCTTCCGCGCCCGTCACCTCCGAGATTTGCACGACCTTTCGCGCTCCGCCCGCCATTCGCGCGCATTGCACAACGATGTCGATCGCAGACGCGATGTGACGGTGAATGAACCAAATCGGCAAATCGAAACCCGCCATGCCCACCAGCATCTCGAGACGGCTGATCGCGTCGCGCGTGTTGTTGGCGTGAATCGTGGTCAGGCTGCCGTCGTGCCCGGTCGTCATTGCCTGCAGCATGTCGAACGCTTCGCTGCCGCGGCATTCGCCCACCACAATTCGGTCGGGCCGCATCCGCAGCGCGTTCCGCACGAGATCGCGCGTGGTGACCTCGCCCTTTCCTTCGAGGTTGGCGGGGCGTGTTTCCATTCGCGCCACGTGCGGCTGCTGCAGCTGCAGCTCGGCCGCGTCTTCGATGGTCGCGACGCGTTCGTCGTCCGGAATGTAGCCTGAGAGCATGTTCAAGAAAGTCGTCTTGCCGCTTCCCGTTCCTCCGGAGATCACGATGTTGAGCCGGGCCCGGATGCAGGCCGCCAGGAATTCGACCATTTCCGCGGTGATGGATTTGCGGGCGATCAGGTCGCTCGCCAGAAGGGGCCGATTGGAAAACCGCCGAATCGACACCAGGGCCCCCTCCAACGCGAGGGGCCGGATCACCGCGTTGACGCGGCTGCCGTCGGGCAGGCGGGCGTCGACCATGGGACTCGACTCGTCCAGCCGGCGTCCCACGCGGCTCGCGATGCGTTGTACGATCTCGAGCACGTGCTGATCGTCGTGGAAGGTGACGCTCGTCCGCTCCAGTCGACCGCGCCGCTCGACATAGATCGCGCGGGTCCATTGATCAGGATGTCGGTGATGGTCGGATCGCGCAGCAAGGGATCGATCGGTCCGAGCCCCAGCGTCTCGTCGATGATTTCGTCGGCCAGTCTCTCCCGCTCCTCCTGGTTCATGAGTTCGCCGCGTCCCTGACAGAGCTGGTCGACGCCCCGTCTGAGTTCCTGGCGCAGCTCATAGTCGTTCACCCCGCTCATGGCCGGAATTCGTAATCCCGTTACCAATTGCTTGTGAATTTCCTTCTTCACGCGGACAAACCGCTCTTCGTCGGTCTCACGTCCCGGGAGGTTCGACGACGATTGACGTCCAAGTGGCTGCAACACGGTCTTGATCTCCTTGAGCAACGAACAAAGTTATTTTCTTTGCGGCCCTCCGCGGGCCGCTTTGTGTCAGACGATCTGCGCTGGCCTGAGCGTGCATTCTCGAATGCTGAGCTTGAGAAACGAACGCAGCGTTCCGGTCCGTGCCGCCGACGGCATGGGTTCGATCGGCGAGCCGTTTGTTTTCGCCTCTTCGGGAACCAGAGCTTCGGCGAGCGACACGATCGCTCTTGAAAACGGCGAGCGCGGAGCTTCCAGGACCACCGGCACGCCGCAATCCAGCGACGCGTTCACGATCCGGAAATCCTCGGGCACGAAGTGCCGAATCTTCACGCCCAACGCGGCTTCGGCCTGTGCCGGGCTGATATCCCGTTGCTTTCCGTAACAGCTGACCGCAAGGTGCAGGCCGTCGGTCGCGACGCCGATTCTTTGCAGATGCTGCACCGCGCGTCGCATTGCGAATCGAGGCAAAGTCGAGTCGGAACAAGAGCACGATGCGGGTGCTTTCGACGAGCAGGCCCGCGCGATCGTTCAGCCAGAAGGGGTCGAGATCGGCGACGATCTGCGGCAACATTCCGCGTCCGAAGCGGACAATTTTCTGCAGATTTTCGCCCGTGATGTATTTCGTATCGTCCCAAGACTCCGGCCCCGCCAGAATGCTCGCACCGCTGTCGTGCTCCAGGAGCGACTGCTCCCACATTCTTTGGTCAAGCTTGTCGACGCTGCGGCACAAGTCGGCGACGGTGTGCCGGGGTTTCAGTCCCAGATAGGTCGCAACGTCGCTGCCTTTGAGATCGAAGTCGAACAGGCCGCATCGGCCATGGGATTTCGCCAAGGCGACGGCCAGATTGGCGGCGACCGTCGTGCTGCCCGTTCCTCCGCTCGCTGAGATGACCGTCGTCACCTGGCCCACTGCGGTCGCGCGGCGGACAGAGTTGGAAATCCGGACCAACGCGGCCGAAAGCCCGACCGAAAGGTCTCCCTCTTGTTCGAGGTAGTCGTGAGCCCCCGCCCGAACCGCCCCGAGGATCAGGCTCGGATCGCGCGGCCCGATGGCCAGGATCTGCACAGTCGTGGCATCTCGCAGCTCTCGCAGGCTTTCAATTGCGCGATCCGCCGCCCCGGAAACGACGTAGAGGATGAGATCCGGCTTCGGATGGGCCTCCACGACCATGTCTTTCGCGGTCCCATACGTTGCGACGTGCGCAATCGGGCACTCGTGGCCGCATTGGCTCAACAGGTGCCGCAATTGGTTGACGGCGTTCGGGCATTCGCTGACGAGGACGATGATCATGAAAACCGCACGTTTGGAGGCTCGATCGGACGCCGGGGCGTCCCTCAGCCCTCAACCGTAGTCCGTGCGGAGTTCGGGAGCGCGAGCGCACGTCGCAATGCAATAAGAATTTCACGCCAATGCAACTTTTTTGCATTGAGTCGATTTTGGGTGGCGGCTGTTGAACCGCGGGCGCGATTTAAGCGCAAGAGAACGCGCTCCCGTGGTCGAGGCAGACCCGTGAGAATTTTGCCGGATTATTCAGTGCCAACACGGATTACGAGAAGCGCGAAATGGCGTTAACTTTGAGGCCATGTTGACCAACGCAAAATGGGCGAGAGGGACACTTAGTACAACTACTTAATAGGACGTGCAAAGCGTCGTCACTTTGAAATGACTCGTTGCAGTTGACGAGGCGAGGAGGGTACGATGTCGAACTCAAGAGAGCACGTGTGATATCTCCGATTCACCTCTGCTGTCATTGAATCATTTCCGGTCGCGGTTTTTCGCGCACGCCAGTCGCCGCGGCTGAGGGGCATGCCTCAACCAATCACACGTAATCGCATCCGAGGAGAACTTGGCCTACTGACTGACAATCTGTGGCAAGAGGATTGTGGTGCCAAGGAAGCGAATTCCAGTTAACCGGTCCGACGTTGCTTCTTTTAGCGACAAGCAGGTAGCGTTCTCGCCTCAGGAGATTCTGGAGACGGCTCCTGATGCGATGATTGTCACGGATCAATCGGGTCGCTTGCTCTTCATCAACCGGATGACAGAATCGCTCTTCGGCTACAGCCGGACCGAACTCATCGGTGAGTCGGTCGACATCTTGGTGCCCGATCGACTGCGGGAGGTGCATGCCGAACACCGCCGCAGGTATCGCGAACATCCGTCGACTCGTCCGATGGCGGCCGCTCAAGCGCTCTTCGGACGTCGCAAGGGCGGAACGGAGTTTCCCGTCGCGGTGTCGCTCAGTCCGCTCTTCTCGAAAGCGCAGTTTCAGGTGATTGTGGCGGTGCGCGACATGACGGAATTCAAGCAAATCGAAACGGCCGTTTGGCGCGCCGAACGCATGGCTTCCTTGGGAAACCTGGCAGCGGGCATCGCACACGAGATCAACGGCCCTGTCGGGGCGGCCCTGCTGACTGCCGAAGTCGCTCTTGCGTCGACTTTAGCCGACAAACCGCTGGACCAAATCGTTCCTTGTCTCCGCAATATCGTTTCTTCGATGGAACGGTGCGGCAAGATCGTGCAAAACATTTTGAAGTTTTCGCGGAACGACCCGAGCGACCAAACGGAATGCGACTTGAATGAACGGATTTGGCACGTCGAGGGTTTGTTGGAGTCTTATGCCGCCGCGCATCGGGCCGTGATCAACGTTACGGCTCGGGCGAACATTCCGCGCCTGCGCGGATCCTCTCGAAGTCGAAATGATGATCGGGAATCTGGTGCGCAACGCAATCGAGTCGAGAGAGCCGGGAGCCGTCGTGCGGATCACTTCGACTTTCAATGAGGCCACCGTGGATTTCTCCGTGAGCGACAATGGTGCGGGAATCCCGGAAAACCAAATCGCCCACATTTTCGAGCCATTTATCACGACGCGGCAGAATTCGGGGGGAACGGGGTTGGGATTAGGCATCGTCAATCGGATCGCACAGCGTCACCGGGCATCGATCGACGTCGAATCACTTCCCGGCACGGGCACTACCGTGAATGTCCATTTCCCGCGTGAAGAGCATCCGCCAGCCGCGCCCGACTCGGTCCGGACGACGAAGACACAGTAACCGCAAACATAAACCAGCTTTTAACTAAGAGTCCACCTTCTTTTTCAGACATTTGCCATGTTCGCCGATGATTGACGCGCCTCAGAGTTGACGAATGCCAGGTATTTGTTAGCCTCTCGTGAACATTTCACGCACTTTCGGCTGCGATTGGTTCATCTCTTCCGGGTATTGAATTTTCGCGGATCTTGAGTCGGCAAACTCCGCTTGACATTACAGTAGCAGTTGGCGTTTTGGGGCCGCGCCTGACCAGGGAGATTAAGAGCACTTAATCCTCTCCGTGTAGGCATCCGCCCTAATGGCGATTCCGGAGGAATGGCCGTGGCAGAAATTGCTTCCAGGCGGATCGTGATCGTGGTAGACGACGAGCCTGAGATGCGCGAAGCCATAAGGCTCATGCTCGAATCGGCAGGTCTTCAGGTTGAGGCATTCTCGAGTGCGGAGGAATTCCTCGAAGCGCCCTCTCGGCACGACTGTCCGAAATGCTTGATCCTTGACGTGCGAATGCGCGGTCTGAGTGGACTCGGTCTACAAAAGCGTCTGACACAGCAGGGCGTGCGAATACCGATCATCTTCCTGACCGGATTTGCCGATGTGAGCACGGCCGTGCAGGCAATTCGCTCGGGGGGCTTCGATTTCCTGGAAAAACCTCTCCACCGCGACATGCTGCTCGATCGGATTTTTCGCGCCTTGGATCTCGACGCGCAGGTTCTCTTGGAGGAGCGTAAAACGGCCACCATCGAAAGGCGGATTGAAACGCTTTCGAGGCGTGAACGGGAGGTGTTCTTCATGTTGGTCGAGGGCAAATCCAACAAAGAGATTGCTCGGAGCCTGGAGATCGGAATGCCGACCGTGACAAAGCATCGGACGCGGGTGCTTCGCAAAATGGGAGTACGCAACGTCTTTGAGTTGGTCGGTTTGACATCGCAGGCGCACGTTCACGGCCAAGGCAACGGCTCGGAGCGATGGCTCAACTGCAAAGATGCGAATCCCGACTCCACCGAAATTCAAAGTGCGCCGAGTGCATCGGTGCGCTTCGGAACGCCGGATCCGCTGCGAAACTAGTCGAATCCCTTCGCCTGATTGAATCCGCGTGTC
Organism: uncultured Planctomycetaceae bacterium; assembly: GCA_963752185.1. Classification (GTDB taxonomy): domain Bacteria; phylum Planctomycetota; class Planctomycetia; order Planctomycetales; family Planctomycetaceae; genus DASPSM01. The sequence goes on from CAVVXK010000002.1 coordinate 2,650,758, forward strand.
AAATCTTCCGAACCGGTCGCGAATTTGTGGTGCGGGCGTCCCGCCTGCACGTGCAGCCGGGACGGCCGCACCACAAACAGGGCGCTCGTCCCAGAATCGCGGTCGGTGATTTAGGTGCGATTGCGTCCTTGCACCTTCCAAGACCGCAGTCGATCGTCAAGGCAGCGGGAGTTTGCAAACGAACGGCTGCGGCAACCGATCGATTCGACGTCGGTACTTCTACTCATGTCGAGGGCGGTCCGGCATGCCGAATTCGGCGACTCGCGCGACGAGTCGAAACGGATTGGAGACCCCAAACTTCGCCAGAATTTTGGCTCGGTGCCTGGTGACCGTCGGCAAACCGATTTGAAGTTCGGCCGCGATCTGCTTGTTGCTCTTACCTTGAATGAGCAGGAAATACACGTCCCGCTGGCGTCGTGACAAGGACGCGACAGTGCTTTCGAATTCGTGTCTCTTTTCGTCCTCGCGCAGTTGGCGGGCGTGCTCGTCGAGTGCCCGTTCGATCCGTTCCAGCAACAGTTGGCGATGCACGGGCTTCTCCAGGTAATCGAACCCTCCGTCGTGAATGGCTTGAACGGCGATCGCAACGTCGGCGGAGCCGCTCAGGAAGATCACAGGGACCCGACAGCCTTCGCTTTGAAGCCGCTTCTGCAGCGCCAATCCGCTCATCGCCCGTAATCGAACCTCTGTCACCACGCACGTGGGCCGGTTGTAGACCATCTTCGAGGCGAGATAGTCCTCGGCGGAACCGAACGAGCGAACGATCCGACCTGGGGATCCGAGCGCCAGCGAGAGCGCCGCACGCATCTCGTCGTCGGTGTCGATCACGATTACGAATTTGTCGTCACCGTGGGGCTGCATTGAGAAGCAGAATTCGTTACCGGGCTTTGCGCGCGACGGTAGGGCAATCATCGGCGTCGAAATCATGACCTCGATCCTCTTGTTCGCAATTGGCGCATCGAGGTGGAATTCTCTGCCCGGACGCGTGCCGATCGCGCAATTGCGATTCTGTGGAAAGGCGCCAACCGCAGGCGGTGTGATTTCGCACACTGCCGTGCGGACTCCCGGACAGGTTCCCGATTGCGCATGCTCTTGCCCCGTCTCATCGAGTCCTCTGAGCAAGTCTTTAATGGTGTCGACGGCCTCGAGGACGGGTGAAATACTCTCGGGTTTGCGCGGATCGCTCCTTCGCGCATTTGTCCGGGGACGTTTTCGGCCGCATGTGCGACGGCGGACAAAACCGGCAGCCCGATGAAGCCGCAGGAGCCCTTGATGGCGTGAATCGTGCGGAAGATGCGCGCCAGCAGGTTTTCGTCGTCGGGACGTTTCTCGAGTTCGACGATTTCCACATCGAGCCGCGCCAGATTCTCGCCGCTCTCGGCGAGAAATTCCTTGACGATGTCCTCTTCAATCGTGCGATGCTTCCCTAAGCACGGCCGCTCAACGTGGAAGGCAATCCTCCCTGCGATCGCCGGGAGTTGGGAGAGATCGCCCCTGAGAGCCGGTGCGGTCGCATCGCTTCATTCCCCCTATTTATCGCCGTCAAACACGATGCCAAACAGGCGCAAATTGCGCATGCCGCGACACGATGCGAATACGTTCGATCCGTCATCCAAGAGGCTGAACATCGTCCGCATCATTCCCAAGCCGGGACAGAAAGAGCTCGGCTTTAATCCGGACTTGCTCGTCTTCAATCGATCGAAGCCCGAACCGTCGGAGCGGGGCAGCTTATTGAATATCGGCGATAGTCCGCGACTGAAGACGCGCGAACGTCCGCATTGAGATCAAACCATGGAGAGTCCGGCGGCGAAGGTGAGACGCACCAGCTGGGCCACGCTGTCGACCTCGCATTTCTTCAGGATTTGTGCGCGATGCTTCGTCGCCGTTTGCACGCCGATTTCGAGTTGGGCGGCAATCTGCTTGAGCGGCTTTCCCTGGACAAGCAGGTCCAGCACCTGGCGTTGACGGGCGGTCAGTTGGGCCACCCGCGTCGCGGCGTTCACGTCCTTCGCGGCGGCCGCCCCGTTCGGATCGGACGTTCCGCGCCGCGTCGTCATGCGATCAATCGCCAGACGAATGGCACGCCGCAGTTCGTTGCGAATGGCCTGGTTGTGGGCAAGGCAATCTTGCGCTCCGGACTCGATGCATCGCCCGAGAAGGTCGTCGTCGAGATCACGGGCCAACAACACGATGGGAATCTCGCGGTACGCGGCAGAGAGTTGGCGACAAGCCTCGAGACCCAAGGTTGCCATCGGCTCCAGAAAGACGACGATGGCATCGTAGATCTCGTTGGCGATACAGGTCTTCGCCTGGCCGACGGCCGGCGTCCGCGTGACGTGCGGCGGCGAAATATGCGAGAAGAGCGATCGCAGCAGACTCGAATTGCCGTCGCCCACATTGGAGACGAGCAGGATGTTCCAATTGCGGGATATGCCATCGGAGCGACCCGCGGACTCCGTGCATTTCAGCGTCTGTTCAAGATCTGCTCGATACCAATCGTTGCGACTGATCATCGCCAGTTTGCATCCAGGCGGACAAATGATCGCCGACCGACATCAACTCGCGGACCGAGAGAAAATCGAACCCGTCGAGTTCATTGGCTTCCCCGATTGCTATCGGCGCTTCGACACAATCCTGTACAGAGTTGCACGGACGTTTCGTAGCGGAATGCAACAAAATGGCATACCACTGCAACTTTCACTTCGCGCCGGGCATCGAATCGACATGCCGGACATTCAGCAACGCAGCGCACCATCGTTTTGGCCCAGCCGCAGTCGCTGACGAACTTTCGCGTGCCTAGCGCTGATAGATCGGCAGTAATTGGTACGGTGTCGAAAGAGCGAGAACCGCCAGTGCGGTTGTGTAGACGTTGCCGTACTTGCCGTCTCCCTTGTAGCCGTTGGCCGTCTCCGGATCCCATGAGCCGTCGGCGTGCTGGGCTTCGGCAAGAACATTCAGCAAGCGCGGAAAGAAACGGTGCCAATCGTCTCCGCCGAGTTGGAACATGGCCTGGCTGCAGTAGAAAACACTGTAATGGTAACGGTCTTCCGGATGCCAGGAATTGTTGTAGGGTTCGAATTTGTGACGATGAATCCATTTCGCCGCTTCGAGGCCCGTCTCCGAGCGGTGCTCGCCGCCCAGCTCCAGGCAGACGATACCGGCCCCCACCATGCCCCGGCTGCAATACCGTTCGTCTCCCGACAGCGCGTAGACAAAGCCGCGCTCGTTCACGTCGAAGCAATGATGAACGTAAGTCATGGCCCCCTTAATCCACTCTTCCGGCACGTTGAATTCGGCGTTGCGTGCCGATCGAAGAAACATCAGTTGCCAGGCAGTCACCGAAAGATCGGCTTCGTTCCCGGGCCGGTCGTGCACGTAGCGCCAGCCGCCGTTTTCCTCCGGATTCGCCTTGGGACGCAACTGCTGCGAGCGGGAATATTGCAGCGCGCGGTTAATCGCCTCGCGGATGCGCTCGTGGCGCCGTGCATCGGTCATTCCGAAGACTTCGGCCAGCATCAATCCGCAAATGCCATGGCAGTAGTTGCCGGCATAGGATTTCGGCGGCCGCCCGCCGACAAATCGTTCGCGAAAGATGTTACCGACTGCCGGGTCTTGGACATCAAGGACGTAATCGATCGCTCGATCGAGTTGTGCGCCATAGGGTCCTTTTCCCGGCTGATGTCCGCGCGCGAGCAACGCAAGGATGCAAAGACCCGTCACTCCAGGCTGCCCGTCGTCTGCGGTTGGAAAAGATCCGTCGCGGACCTGGCTCTTGGCGATAAAGGCGATTCCACGATTCACCGCGAGATCCAGCCGGCTCCACTCTTGCGGCGCAAGCAGCGCACGGTCGGACGACCTTCCGCTCACGTCGCTCTTTTTTCGCGGCGCCGGCATCGACGGGTGTTTGAGCCGGTAGGATCAGTGTCCGGGAGAGCAGGCCGATCACGAGGCAATATACGATCAGACGCAGCTCAGGACGCGTCTTCTGCGGCGGGACACGGTCATCCTTCCGCGAATCCCGGGAGTTACTCATCGACGTGTTGCCTCTTGCGGATGGAACCGAGTTCATGTTCGACTGCCGTGTCGAGCCGCTTCCGTCTGACTTGCGGTGCTAAAACCGTAGCATTAGCCTGGGAATCGCGTCCAGCATCGAATCGACGGATTGGTCTCATTCTGAAAAACGGCCGCAAGGGAGCCGAATCTTGAGCCAGCAGGCAGCGGATTCAAGGCCCAGCAACGATGAGCTGGCCGCGGTTGAACAGATCCATCGCAAATACTTGATGCTCCGCGAGCAAATCGGCGGCGTGATCGTCGGGTTGGACGACGTCATCGAAGAGCTGGTCATCGCGCTTTTGTGCCGGGGACACTGCATTTTGCAGGGCATGCCCGGCCTGGCGAAGACCCTCTTGATTTCGACGCTGGCATCGCTGATGCAGCTTCAATTTCGCCGCGTGCAGTTCACCCCCGATCTGATGCCGGCCGACATCACCGGAACCGACGTCCTCGAGGAGGACCGCACCACGGGCAAGCGCGCAGTTCCGATTCATTAAGGGGCCGCTCTTCGGCAACGTCATCTTGGCGGACGAGATCAACCGTACGCCCCCGAAGACGCAAAGCGCCTTGTTGGAAGCCATGCAGGAACGGCAACTGACGATCGGGGGCGAGACGCATCGGCTGCCCGATCCCTTCTTTGTATTGGCGACGCAGAATCCCATCGAACAAGAGGGGACTTACGCTCTTCCCGAGGCGCAACTCGATCGGTTCCTGTTCCGCATCCATTTGAACTACCCGAGCGCGGCCGATGAGATCGCCATCTGCAAGCGAGCCACGACGCAGTACCAGTTCGCAGTTAAACCCGTGTTGACCGGAGACGAAATCGCCCAGCTGCAAGCGCTCGTCCGCAGGGTTCCTGTCGGTGACCACGTTTACCAGTACGCGGTCACGCTGGCTCGTATGACTCGTCCCGAAGAGGGCAAGCTGCCCAAGGAGCTGAAGGAGATGGTGCAGTGGGGGGCCGGCCCGCGCGCAGCATCTACCTGCTCCTGGCTGCCAAGGCGCGGGCCCTGCTTCACAAGCGCCATCACGCCACCACGGACGACGTGCGGGCGGTGGCGCTGCCTGTCTTGCGGCATCGGATTATCGCCACCTTCAATGCGGAAGCCGCGGGCGTCAGCACGGACGATATCGTTCGCCGCCTCTTGGAACTGGTACGGTCGGCGACCGTTTGAAGGTCCGTTCCGCCTGGCCGCGAACAGAGAAAGCCTTCACGAATGCCGACCGATCTCGACGTCCGCGAATTGATGTGCCCCGCGGCGCTGGCGTCGATCGGACCGCTCGAACTTCTTTCTCGACGAGTCGTCGACGGCTTCCTTTCCGGGGCTCACCGCTCCACGCACAAAGGGGGTTGTTTCGAGTTTGCCGAACATCGCGCCTACGCCGCAGGCGACGAAACCCGTCTCATCGACTGGCGGGTCTTCGCCCGCAGCGACCGCTACTATGTGAAGCAATTCGAAGAGGAGACGAATCTCCAGGCCTTGATGGTGGTCGACGGCAGCGGCTCGATGCAATTCGCGGCGTCGACCGTCTCCAAGTACGACTACGCGCGACTGGCGTGTGCCTGCCTGTCGCGCTTGATGCTTCGGCAACGCGACGCCGTCGGATTGATCTCGACGGCGAACGATGGGCAGTCCTTTGTCCCCCCGCGCTCGAATCCCCATCACCTGCGGGCCATTGCCGACGCTTTGGTGCGTGCGCGTCCGGGCGGTGCCGCGTCGTTGGCCTCGGTGCTGCATCGGGCCGGCAAACGCCTCAAGCGTCGCGGCCTGGTCGTCATCTTTTCGGATTGCTTTGACGACGTCGCGCGCCTGACGCAGTCTCTGCGCCTTTTGCGTCTGCGTGGACACGACGTGCTGTTGTTTCATGTCTTGGCGCCCGAAGAGTTGACGTTCTCCTTCGATCGCTGGTCGCGTTTCGAGTGCTTGGAAAAGGCCGGCCTGCACATCGACCTCGATCCGTCCTCGGTCCGCAGTCGGTATCTCGAGCGGCTGAAGAAGTTTCTCGATGAACTGAAACGGGAATGCCTGCGCGTCCGATGCGACCTGGTGCCACTTTCAACGGAACAGCACTTGGGAGACGCTCTCGCCCATTATTTGAGGCGCCGCACGCGCACCAACTGAGGATTCGTCTCCGCCTGAGAGCATGCCGGCCGCGGAAAAGTAAGCATGGGTGAAATCCGTTCAGGCGACACAATTTGCGCGAAGCAAGGCCAGGTTGAATCGGAGTTCTCTTCCGGTTAATTTTATAGCAGATTCTCGGCCAAAGGACGTGCGTCGTGAGCTTTCTGAGCAGCCTCTTTCTGTGGGCTCTACCGCTGGCCGCGATTCCGATTGTGATTCACCTGCTTCATCGCCGGCGCAGGCAGGTCGTTCCCTGGGGAGCGATGCAGCTCTTATTGGAGAGTGTGCCGACCAGACGGCGAATCTGGCATCTGAATGATTTTTTGCTGATGCTTGTGCGAGCCTTGGTGGTGGCCGCCCTGGTGCTGGCTTTTGCTCTTCCTCAAATTCGTTCCGGACTGATTACAGGTCGAGCGCCGGGCCGTGACGTCATTTTGATCCTCGATACCTCGCTTTCCACGGGTCGCCTCCAGGCGGGTGTTCCTGTCATCGAACAGATCCGCGACCGAGCGCGCGAAATGCTCGACCGCTTGCACGCCTCGGACCGTGTCCGACTGATGCTTGCGGCCTCGACACCGCACTGGCTCGACGACAACCCCTCCGGGCAACCGGCGAGGGATCGGCGGATCGGCGAGCGCCTCGCCGCTCTCAAACCGACCTTGGCGACGGCCGACATGCCGGCATGCGTGCACGCGGCGTTGTCCTCCGAAACACCGTCAGACACAACTAGTCGCCTGATCGTGATTGTGACAGATGGGGCCGCTCACGGATGGGGGGCCGAATCCGCTCCTCGATGGCAGGCCATCCACGACTTGGTGTCGCACGCCTCGGTCCCGACGGCTTTGAACGTCGTTATCGCCGGCAAGCCTTCGCCCTTTAGCAATCTGTCGATTGAAAAACTCAGCATGGGCCGCACCCGCCTCGCGGTCGGCGAGACGTTCGGCGTGACGGCTCGTGTGCGCAATACGGGCGATGTGCCGCGGGAGCCAACCTCGCTCAGGTGGGAAATCGACGGCCAACCCTCCGGCGAATCCCAAATTGCGGCGCTGGAACCCGGACAATCGAGCGACGTCGTCTTCGAGACGGCCTGCGAGCGAGCGGGGGTGTTCTTGGTCTCGAGCCGGCTGACTCGCGAAGATGACTTGTCCGGCGACAACACGGCCTCTCTCGTCGTGGAGTCGCTCGATCGTCTGCCGATTCTGGTTTGCCGCGGCGGGGCGGACCTGCAACCGCCCGGGGCGCAGCCGGACTTTCTGAAAGCGGCCCTCGGCCGTAGCCCGGAGGGCTCCCACGGCGATTTCTCCGCCTCGGTCTTCGATCCGACATTGGTGGGGATCGATGCCCTCGCTACCAGCGATCTGTCCCAATATCGCTGCATCGTGCTGGACGACGTTCTGCCGACGTCGGCCGATATGGTCGATCGACTCTTCGATTACACGGCTCACGGCGGCGGCCTGTGGCTGATCCTGGGCGAGAACGTGACCAGCGAACAATTCAATTCGCTCGTGTTTCGCGACGGCGGCGGGCTGCTGCCGCTGGCGTTGGGATCGCGCGTCAAAGCAGGCGACGACCACAATCGCTTCTTTTCGATCCATCCGCCCGAAGGACCACATCCCGCGACGCTCCTCTTGGGAGACACCGAGCGCCTGGATATTGACGACGTCCGCATCAGTCAACATTGGCAACTCACGATTCCCGAAGCGGCTGACGATCTGGCGGTCTTGTTGGAAACGGGTGACGGAGCCCCATTGGCCGTCGAGCATCTTGCCGGAGATGGACGAATCATCGTTCAAGCCCTGCCCACCGGAACCGGTTGGAGCAACCTGCCGTTGTGCCAGGTCTTCGTCCCGCTCGTTCACGAGTGGATTTGGTATCTCACGGAGGCTACGGCGGTCAGCCACAATCTCGATCCCGGGCAACCGATCGTCGTTTCCGCTTCGACGGGAGCAGGGCGGTCGCAATCTCGGGTTCAAACTCCGCTGGAGCAAACAATCGACGTGAACCGAACTGGCGAGGGCGAATCTCGGTTTCGTGAGACGGCCTTTCCGGGAAACTATTTCGTCACGACCGCGGCAACCGCGGGACCGGGCCAGCGGATTCCGTTTGTCGTGCGTCGCGACCCGGAAGAGTCGCGGCTCGTGCCGCTGTCGGCGGAACAAATTGCCGCCCTATCGCAATCGGGCGGCGCGCGATTCCTCTCGAATGGATTGACCTTGCCGGAAGGTGACAAGAATCCGGTTCGATATCAGCCGTTTTGGAGTTACGTGTTGGTCCTGCTGGCGCTCTTATTCCTGACCGAGCTTGTTTGGACGTCGGTGCTGACAAAACGGCGGTTTGCGTCATGATCGGACAAACCGAAACCCTGCAATCGCTGTCATTCGACGGCCCGCTGGCGGCCTGGCAGGGGATTGCCGGCGGCTGCGTTTTGGCCGCGATCACTTTCTGGACGCTCTTTGGGATTCGCAAAGACGCGCGCTACAAGCTGCGTGCCATTCTCTTCGCTTTGCGGGTGGGGGCCGTCGCAGTCCTCGTCTGGCTGTTGCTTGGCCCGGTGGACGAAACGGCTATTCGCCATTTGACGCCCAAGTCACTGGCGGTCGTCACCGATGTGAGCCAGAGCATGAATGTCGTTGATCCTCCCGACAAATTGGCCGACCTCCGCTGGCAAAGAGAGTCAACAACCGCTACGAACCCGTCACTCTTATCGGTTTGCGATCAGGCTGTCATCGCGGGAGCGCTGGCACGCGACCAATTGGCGTCGATCCTGCGTAACGGCGACCGGACAACAGCGTCAGTGCGCGTCCGCACTTGTCTCGAAACAGCGGGTCGCGCCGCCGCGGCCGCTGTGCGCCTCGCCGAGAAATGCAGCCAGCTGCTCGACGAAAGCCAGACGAGCATGGGCTCCGAGCTTGCCTCTCGAGCGAAAGAGGTCGCGTCAATCCTCGCCGGCTCCGGCGTCGATCGAATCGGCTCACTCGTGCCGCAGGACGTTTCACGAGCACCTGTGTTGGATCGAGACGCGCTTGACCGCCTGGAAAAGTGGCACCGCCAACTTGTGCAGAGCGTTCGCGTTCTGGGACAAATCGCCGACCGTGTCGCCCACCGCGTCGCCGAGGGAAACTCCGGAACGCCGGTTGCCCCGTCGCATGGCTCGGAAATCCTTTCGCGCCGTGAGAAGGTTGACCGTTTCATCAAAGAGGCGGATCCGACCTGGCAGTCAGACCGCCGTGGCACGCGCCGCATTCGTCGCTACACGTTCGATCAACAGACCGTCGCTGTCGGCGATGACAAGGAAGCGACGAGCGGCGGCGATAAATCCGTGAACAAAGACCCGAGTTTTTCTTCCACCGACGAACGTGCAAAGAAGGCGGACGGCGGCACGAACCTGTCGTCGGCTCTGGAAGCGATCAATCGCGACGCGAGCCAGGCCGGCATCAAGGCTGTTCTCTTGCTTACGGATGGGCGGCACAACGATCCGGCGGCGCACGACCCTCGCGACGCCGCGAAGTCGCTGAGCGAGATTCCGGTTTTCGTGGTCCCCGTCGGAAGCAGCCACACGCCGCGCAATTTGATTTTACACCATATCGACGCCCCTCGAGCCGTCGTGGAAGGCGACCAAATGACGGTCGAAGCCATTGTCACCGCCAGCGATTGTGCCGGGGAGAAGTGCGTGGTTGAGCTGTCGGAACGGGACTCCGTGGTCGACCGGCACGAATTCCAAATTGATTCGGCGCGACGCGACTTTCGCGTTCGCCTGACGGCTTCGTCCAAGGGGACGGGCCGGCACGAGTATTCGCTAAAAGTTCTTCCCGTGAAGGGCGAGACCGTGGCCACCAATAACTCGGCCGATTTCGGGGTCGACATCATTGATGCCACGCTTCGCATTCTCGTGGCGGACGACGTCCCGCGGTGGGAATTCCGTTATCTTGTCCGCCTCTTTGAGCGGGACAAGCGCGTTCAGTACGACCAGGTCCTATTCAATCCCACGAACAACGGACCGGGCGAGAACGGCTCGCCGGCGCACCTTCCCCGTGATGTCGACGAATGGTCCCGATATCGTTTGGTGATTCTCGGCGACTTGAATACGTCCGAACTCGATCCGGGAAAGCAGAAGGCACTCAAGGAGTATCTCGTCGATCGCGGAGGCACGGTCATTCTTATTGCGGGTGACCAGGCCATGCCGCACGCATTTTTGGGGATGCCGCTGCTCGATTTCCTGCCGGTGTCGGCCTCGGAAGTGCAGGATCCCTCGCAAGGATACGATCTGGCACTCTCTGCCGAGGGGTTGCAGAGTCCGGCAATGCAGATTGCCGATCCGCCCGAGTCGTCGGACGACATCTGGAAGGAAATGACGCGGCAATTGCCCATCTATTCCCTGTCGCAATATTGCACTCCCAAGCCGACGGCTCGCACGCTGATCAATGCGACGAAACAGGCCGGCTCCGATAGCGAGAACAAGGCTTTTTTGTGTTGGCAAACGGTCGGTCGCGGGCGAATCATCTACCTCGCGGCCCCGGCTGTGTACCAGCTTCGCATGAAATTCGGCGACCGCTACCACTACCGTTTTTGGGGTCAGTTGGTGCGCTGGGCGGTCGCACGCGATCTTTCGCAGGGATCGAAAACCGTCAAGCTGGCAACCGACCGATCACGGGCCGTCGTAGGCGACAATGTCCAGGTCATCGCCAATCTCAGCGATCTCGGCAACCGTCCGCTCGCGAGCGCGGAAGTGCGCGTCCAAGCTTCGACAAACGGCCAGGCGGCCTCGTTGATCGAATTGCGCCCCGATCCCAAAATCCCCGGCCGATACCTCGGCGAGTTTTCGCCGAAGGAGGAGGGGACTCTTTCGCTGCAGGCTTTCGGGGCGGACGTTGCCCAGCTCTTGGCCAGTGAAGGCGTGACAAAGCCAATCACGACGACAGTCATCGTTGAGTCGACGCCTTCGGTGGAAATGCAAGACACGCGGTCAAATGTTCCCTTGCTCAAGCAGATTGCCGAATTGACCGGGGGACAAATTGTGCCGCCGGCCGCCGTGAGCCAGCTTGTAGAGCTGACCGACCTCGAACCGACCGTGCATGAAGAGAAAATCCGTCAACCGATTTGGAACCGTTGGGGCCTGCTCTGGCTCTTTTGCGGCTTTCTCAGTTTTGAATGGGCCCTTCGCAAGGCGACCGGGCTCCCCTGAGTAGCGACCACCGTTTTCCTGGAGTCCGCGATGGCGATCGTCAACACCTCCGCGCGAAAGGCCGCTCTCCCTCCCATCATGGCCGCGCGATTGGACGATCTCCGCCGCCGCGAGTCGTCGTTGCGATTCTCCGCGGGCCTCATGGATGCGCTGGCCCTGTTCTTGGCGGCACTCTTTGTCGCGCTCGTGCTTGATTGGTCGCTGACTCTATTCAGCACTTCGGTGCGTGCCGTCGTGACGTCTGTCACCTTGGTCGCAGGCGCCGCCGGCGTGCTGTTGCTCGCCATCGTTCCACGGTTTCAACGTCGAACCTTGGCCGAGTTGGCGACCAAGGTCGACCGATCCGTTCCGGGCCTCGAGGAACGTTGGGAGACGGTAACCGGGATCAATGCCGCGTCAGAACCGGAGGCGATCACGGGCTCTCGAGTCCTGTTTGACCAGGTGGTTGCGGAATCGATTCAGCGAATTCCTCAGGTCGAGCCCGCCAGCGTACTTCCCGCTCGAAAGCTGCGAAAGCACCAGTCGTTCTTAGCGGCCGCCATCGCGGTGAATCTCGCGCTGTTCTTGATCGATCCCGCTCAAGCGTGGGTCTTGCTGCGCCGATACTGCGCTCCCACGGATTCCATCAGTCTGACGCAAGTCACGGCTGTTTCAGGCGACCTTGCTGTCGCGAAGGGAGAGCCGATCAGGCTCGAGGCAACGCTTGCCGGCAGGCCGCGAGACAAGGCCGAGCTCTTGCTCCGTGATTCCCAGGGTCAACTCACGAGCGTGCCCCTCACTGCCAGTGACGCCGGCGGCACGCGGTTCGTCCGCGCAATCGACGCCGCGGGCGAAGCCTTCGCGTACCGTTTTCGCGCCGGCGACGGCCAGACCGCCTGGCACGAAGTGGCCATTTATGAACGTCCCAGACTGACGAATGTCGAACTCAGGCTCACGCCACCTGAGTACACGCGCTTGCCCGCGGTGACGAAATCAGAATTGCCGACTTCCCTCCGCGCCGTCGAAGGAACTCAGCTTGATGTCAGTTTTACCGTGGATCAGCTTCTCAGCCGCTTCGACCTTCAATTGGGGACCGATTCAGCGCGGCAGCTTGCTCCCAGCGAAGGCGAGCCCCAGCGCTATGTCTTCAGAACGAGGCTCGACAAAACGCTGCGGCTGACGCCCGCTTTTGTCAGTCCGCACGGTCTGTCGAACCTGCGGCCTCCGACTTGCCAAATCATCGTTTACCCGGACAGGCCACCCGTCGTGGCGATCGTTTCGCCGGACCGCGAAATTTCGCTGGGCCCGAATGACGAGGCGACGATCGAATTCGCCGCTCGCGACGACTTCGGCGTCGTGCGGGCCGAACTCGTGGCCTTTGTCGGCGATCAACCGGATTTGCAGAACGCACTCGTCCTGCCGCCCCAATCGCCAAATGAAAACAAAGACGCCAAGACTGCTTCCGCCCCAAATGGCGCGGCGGCTGCAACCCAAGCCCGGCCGGAACAAGCCGGCTCAAAACAAGAGACAAGCGACGCAAGGGGCGCCAGTTCGGAAAAGGCGTCCAGCCCGTCGCCAGCGGCAGCAAAGTCCCGCGATGGGGCCGAGAAGACGCCCGAAGCGCGGCACAGCACGACAACACCTCCTCAAACAATTGTAATGCCGATTCCGCTGGGAGCTCAATCCGGCGAGAAGACCGTGCGGGCCAAAATCAAACTCGATCTGCGAAAATTCCAGCTCAAGCAGGGACAGCAGCTGCAATACATGGTGCGAGTCTACGACTCGCGCAGTGCCCGCTCGAATGGTCAGTCTTACGGCGACGCGAACAACTCGCGCGACTCGATGGCGAGCGGGCCAGAATCGCAACGCCAGGCGACCGACCCGAACGCCGCGCCCGCGCCGCAGAAAGAACCGGCGAGCAAATCACCCTCCGCGAAGATTGCCAAGACACCACCGCCGCCTCAGAGCGGAAAGCCGGCGGCCCGACAGGACAAGCGCCTGGCGAAGGCAACTGCTGGGAAGACGACTGCCGCAAAAATCAGATCCGCCGACACGAAAAATCAGCCCGTTTCCGCTGCTCCGCCGTCTCCCAATCCACAGGAGTCCGCGAAAAATGCGACCGCGGCTGACGAGGCGCCGCAAGGCCAGACGACGGGTGCGCAACGCCCCCCCGACGCCATGACAGGCCGGCAACTCGATGTCGAGTCGCAATCGACCGCCAGTTCGACAATGAAGATTCACATCGATAAATGGGCCGGCTCCTTCGACGGACAAGAGCGTCGGAAATTGGAAATCGTGATCGACCCGGTTCTCAAGGAGCTCGACGCGGCCCTCGCCAAGGCGCTTGACGAGTTGCGACCCGTTTCCGACGCGCTCGCCGACGGAAAGAAGCCGAGCGACGACTTCAAAAAACCGCTGCGCGCGGCCGATACTCAAATTGCTCGCGGACAATCCCTGGTTGCCGACCTGGTTCAGAAGTCCGACGGCACGCCCTACGCCTTCATTGGCCTGACGCTCGTCGATATTACGGAGTTGCACATTTCGCCGGCGCGTCTCGACGTGAAGGCGGCGAAGGCGGATTCGCCGGATCGAAAGGATCGCGTCCAACAGGCCGAGGTCCATTTGACCCGCGCCCGAGAGATGTTGGCCGATCTCACGCGCACGTACCAAAGCGTGAAACGCGACTTGCAACTGGCCGATGACATGCAGCGAATCAAGACCATGTACCAGGTCTTCGTCGAGGATGCGATGGCCTTTCTCGCGTCGAATCGGCCCAGTCTGAATCCCAAAGACCGCAAAATGGCCCAGTTCGAACTCGATGAAGAGTTCCTCAAGCAATACCGAGAGCTGCAGCAGGAATGGGAGAAGACCCTGGCGGAACTCGCCAAGGCGCTCTCCAAGGACCCTCGGCTCTTGGCAAGGTACATGAGCCTCTCGCGCCGGCGTGCCGACTCTTTGCGCGACCAACTCACCCTCCTGAACAATCGGCAACAGGAACTTGTGGTCCCCGTGCAGCAACTGTTGGGCGAGGGGACCGTTACGGCACCGCGGGATTCGGTCGCCGCCAAAACCGTCCGCGCCGGTCTTTTACGCGACCTCGGCGAGATTGCCTCCGGAACGATGAGCGTTGAAGAAGACCTCAGGACCTGGTCGCCGCAAAATGGCAAGGCGGAAGCGGCACTCGCTCCGCTCAAGAATCAAGGGGCGAGGATTGCGACGCTCGCGACCATCGCCGGGACGGCCGCCGGCAAACCAACCGCGGCGAAGGCGGCAGCGGCCGCGCGACAAGTCGAGACACTCGCCGCCCAGTTGAAGTCCTTTGAAGGCGCTTTGGCGAAATTGGCCGAAAGTGACGATCAGCAATTGGTGCTCCCCGTCAATCGGCGGCTCGCCCGAGTTCGCAAGCTCGAACAACTCACACAGGCGTGGACTCAAAAGAATGCACACGTGGAGGCACGCCGTTTCAACCTGGCGCTTGAAATGGACCAGCATCGATTGTCCGAAGAGACCCTCGAATTCAACGGCAAGCTGGAGAACGCCGGCGCCCAGTTAGCCGGACTGCCCGACGATATCCTCAATTTGGCAGACGAGATCAAGGACGGCATTCGCTACGACGTGCTCGTCGAGCAAATGTCGGCCGAGCTGGGTCTTCGCGATGGCGACCTCGCCGCTGCGAAATCCCATCAAAAGAAGGCCATCGAGGGACTTACGCGGGCCGAAGAGCGGTTCAATAAGCTGATCGATCGCGTCATCGCGGAGCAAGATAAGGCGCCGCCGCAAGTTCCCGATCTCGATAACGTACAGCTCCCCACTCTCGAAGAGCTCCTGGGCGCCTCGAGAGCGAGAACGATCTCGCCGAGCTGCTGGGAATTCCCGATCGGCCAACCAACCTTGATCCGCTGCGGGGCTGGCTCCCCAGCAATCAGGGCAATTCGGGAAAAGGCATGATGTCGGGGGCGCGGGACCGTACTCGGCTCATCGATCAGGCCCGGCGAGACGCCCTGCGTGCGGCGCGCGAGGCTGCAAATCCGGGCACCCGGGCACGGCCGATGGCGACGGCCGCCCATTGGAACACCCTGGGATCTCGCTTGGAAGATACCGTGCGTCAAGGACGCGGAAACACGCCTCCGCGCCAATATCGCCGGGCGATTGAACGCTACTTCGAGTTGATTTCGGGTGCCAAAAATTCCACCGAGAGCGCTGCACCGGCCGCCCCCGCAAAGGATAATGGACAGCAGAACGTCGGGACGCCGCCCGCCAATTCGGGCAACAACCGTTAATTCGGTACGCGATTTCAATTTCACCGGCACGTGTCGGAGGAGAACAACAGTGCGTTCGCAACTTTCGGCGGAAGGGACTCGTCGATCAGGCACACTCTTCGGCCTGACACTCGTCCTCTACTTCGTGACGGCGATTCCAGCACTGTCCGCCGCGGACAAGCCCCGCGATCCGTCCCATGAGGCCGCGGCCGCAGACCAGCAGATGTCCCAGCGAGTCGACTCGTTGCTGGCAGCCGCCTGGAAAGACGCATCGGTCAAGCCGGCTCCGCGGGCCTCGGATGCGGAATTTCTCAGGCGAGCGTATCTCGACCTGACGGGGCAGATCCCGCGGGTCAGTGAAGCCCGCGCTTTTCTGGACGATTCCCTGCCTGACAAAAGAGCTCGATTAATCGACGCGCTTTTGGCGAGCCCCGGCTACTCCAGCCACCTTGCCGACGTCTGGCGACAAATCCTGCTGACTGACACTCCCGCGGCCGACGATGCCGGCGCGAGCGATGGGTTCGAGACCTGGCTTCGTAGCGCCTTCGCCGAGAACCGCTCGTACGTCGAGTTGGCTCGCGAGCTGATCTTGGCCACTGGACAGGCAAGCGACTCGGGACCGGCGCTTTTTTACACCGCGCTCGAACTCAAGCCGGAAAAGCTCGCCGCCAGCACGTCCCGCGCGTTTCTCGGAATTCAGATTCAATGTGCCGAGTGCCACAACCATCCTTTCGACAAATGGACGAAGCGCGATTTTTGGGGCTACGCGGCGTTTTTCGCACGCGTCTCGCAGGGCGGCGGCCGGGCGATGACCGCCGGCTTGGTGCGCGATCGCGAAACCGGAGAGGTGACCCTCCCGAATAGCCGCGAAATCGTGCCGGCCCGGTTCCTCTTGGGAAACCTGGCCGACGACAAGCACGGACGCAGCCGGCGAATGCTGCTGGCTGAATGGATGACGTCGCCCTCCAATCCGTATTTCGCGCGGGCCGCCGTCAACCGGGTCTGGTCGCAGCTCTTTGGCCGGGGCATTGTCGACCCGCCCGACGACCTGCGTGACGATCAGCCAACCCACGTGCCCAGGCTGTTGAGCGAACTGGCGGCCTATTTCGATCGCACAAACTACGATGTCCGCAGACTCTATCGAGTGCTGGCGACGACGGCGGCCTACCAATTGACCAGCGAGGAGGATTCGAGTCAACGTCCGCCCGACCTGTTCGCCGCCATGCCGCTCAAGGTGCTCACCGCGGAGCAACTTTACACCTGCGTCTCCATTGCGACGTGCCGGCCGTACGACAAAATCCTGGCGAGCGTGCCTTCGAGCGGGGCCCGGCGTGCCATGACAAATCGGGCCGCTTTCGTCAATTCGTTTCGGGCCCCCTCGACGGGCCCGACCGAATATCTCGCCGGCATCCCACAGGCACTCAAGCTGTTGAATGGGCGGCTCGTGGACGATGCGACCGACCTCGAACGCAGCGATATTCTGGCCGCGCTCGAAGCTCCGTTCCTGACCGATCGGGACCGCGTCGAGACCCTCTTTTTGGCGACCCTCTCGAGGGCGCCCTCCCCGGAAATTGCGCAGAAATTCGAGGCGTACGTGGCGGCCCATCCTGAGACCGAGGCGAAACGCCGCGCGTTGGGCAATATCTTGTGGGCCTTGTTGAACAGCGCGGAATTTGCGATCAATCACTAATGAGAGTGTCGACCTCATCCCGTTAAGGAAGGTGTTCCATGTCGCGGATCGATCGTCGAAGTTTTCTCACCCGATCCTGCCTGTTGAGCGCGCTCGGCTGGAGCGCCAGTGGCTGGTTTCCCGCCTTTGCTGAGCGGATTGGCGCGCGGTCCGAACGCCGCCGCCATTGCATTTTGCTCTGGATGACCGGCGGGCCGAGCCAGACCGACACGTTCGACATGAAACCGGGACACGCCAACGGCGGCTTGTTCCGCGAGATCCAGACCGCGGCGCCCGGCGTGCGTTTCAGCGAGCATTTGCCCGGCCTGGCTCGGCACGCCAAAAACCTCGCCGTCGTGCGCAGCCTGAGCACCAAAGAGGGCGATCACGGCCGCGGCACGTACCTCATGCGCACCGGCCAACGCCCCCAAGGACCGATTCAATATCCCGCGATCGGCGCATCGCTCGGAAAGGAACTTGGGCAACCAACCGATTCGTTTCCGAATTATGTGAGCATCGCCCCTTATCAATCGATCAGCCCGTTGGCGTTTGGCCCGGGATTTCTCGGTCCGCGGTTTGGCCCGCTCACCGTCGCCTCGGCAAATCGCTATCGGCCGCGGGGCCAGAATGCCGACGCCGGCTATGCCGAATTGCGCGTCGACGACCTCACCGCACCCGCGCATTTAAATTCCGAGGCGGTCCATGATCGGCTGGAATTGTGGAACGCGCTGCAGAGCGATTTCTTGGCTCGCAAGGGCAAGCCGCACGCGCCCGTCGCACAAGACACGGTTTACCGCCGGGCGCTCGACATGATGAACAGTTCGGCCGCCCGCGCGTTCGATCTCTCTGAAGAGCCCGATGCCGTGCGCTCGGCCTATGGGCGCGGGACATTCGGGCAAGGCTGCCTCATGGCACGACGGCTGGTCGAACAGGGGGTCGCTTTCGTCGAGGTTTCGCTGGGCTCGTTCGGCGGGGGCTCGAGCTGGGACACCCATACCGCCAACTTCCCCAGCGTCAAACAACTCTCGCAGGAACTCGATCACGGCTGGTCGACCCTGCTGACCGAGCTTGAACAACGGGGCTTGCTCGAAACGACCACCGTGCTCTGGCTGGGCGAATTCGGCCGAACGCCCAAAATCAACGGCAACGCGGGACGCGACCATTTTCCGAGTGCCTGGTCGTGCGTCTTCGCGGGCGGCGGCATTCGCGGCGGTCAGGCGTTCGGCCAAACCACGGCCGACGGAATGTCGGTGGCCGGCGGCAAAGTCGAAGTGGGCGACGTGTTGGCCACGCTGGCTCAATCCCTGGGAGTTGCCCCCACCACGGAAAATATCACGGCAATGGGGCGACCAATCAAGGTCGCGGAGGGAAAGCCCATTCGCGAAATTCTGGCATAACGGGGTCGAAAGTGCGGCCGAACTTCCGCTGGCTCGTCGCTTGGCTTCTGCTGGTCGGCTCCGCGTGGGCCGCTGATGGCGAAAGTCGTCCGCCGGCAAGCGGCGAATCGGCTGCCGCGGTCGCCGTGCTCTTTGCGCCCGCGCACCCGTTTTTCTGCGGTTGCGCGTCCGGGTGGACGGCCAGAGCGTGGGCCGCTATCGAGAGCGGGCGATCGGCCAATGGTTCCGTCAGCTTGATCGCAACCACGACAATTTCCTCGACAAAGCCGAGACCTCCGTGTTCCTGCGGGCGCTTGCGGGGCAGGCAGGCGGCGGCGGTCCAAGTTGGGAAAATGTCGCTGCCGATGCGGTAAACGGCAAGCTTTCGCCGCGATCGTTTGGTGTGTTTGTCAATCGGCAACTCGGGCCGCCGTTGGCAATTTCCGTCCGCACGGAGAATGGTGGCGCGGTCGACGCCAGTCTCTTCCGGCACTTGGATCTCAACGGGGACGGACAGCTCTCAATCGCGGAATTGCGCAACGCGAAATCCGCTTTGGCCCCGCTCGATTCCGATGACGATGAAACGATCAGCACGGCCGAACTGCTCGCCGTTGCCCATCAACGCAGAGCCGCCGGCCCGACGACAAACCGAAATCTCCCGGGGCCCGGCCAATCAAAGGACGCGGGGACCCTTCGCGCAAATTTTGACCGCAGCCCCTTGATGATACTCGGCCCCGATGTGCCCGCCGAGGCAATCGCGTCAGTGCTTCTTCGCGAATACGGCGCGGCAGCCGCGCACAGTCTCTTGTCCTCCGGCGGGAGAACGGACGAGCCGGGGATTCGTGAACTGGCCCGATTGATTGTCGAAACGCCGCCCGAACTTGAAATCTTCTTTGAGCTTTTCGACCAGCAGCACGGCCGGCCGCGCGTGGCGGTCGTCCCGCTCAATCGTCAGACGGCGTTCGAATGGCAGCAGACATCGGGCGACGCCGGCCTGCTCATTGTGAACGGCCTCAAGCTGGCGCTTGCCGCCAAACGGACGCGTGGTGCAACCGGCGATCTGTCGAGCTTTTACGCGCTGCGCTTCCATCTTGTCGACCAGGACAAGAACAACTACCTCGATCGGCAGGAGTTCGCCGCACTGGGCCTGCCCGACGCGGATTTCGCCGCTGTCGATGCCAACGGCGACGGGCAGATCGTGCCGGCCGAACTGACCGATTTTCTCCAAAAGCGGGCGAACGTTTACGACAACCAGGTCGTGATCGCAATCGAGGACGAAAGCCAGTCGCTGTTTGAATTTCTCGACACGCGGCCCGACGGACGCTTGAGTCCCCGCGAATTAAACGCGGCCGCTGATCGGTTGGGAGCCCTCGACCGCAATCACGATGGCAAACTCACGCTGGGAGAGCTGCGGACACAAATTCGTGTCGAAGCCGAGGTCAAACGCCCGGCTGAACCCCGTCGGACGATGGCCGTCGTCCGACCGCCAAGCCAATCGACGATTGCCGCCCCCCGCGACAGCGGACCAGAATGGTTCTGCCGAATGGACCGCAACTATGACGGTGACGTCTCGCGGCGCGAATTCCTCGGTTCCCGCAAAGCCTTCGACCAGCTCGATACCGATCACGACGGCTTGTTGAGCCCCGAGGAGGCAGAGCACGCAAGGTAGGCTGGCGAGGGGTGTCGGCATTTTTTCGTTTGAAGCCGACAGATCGATTGTGCATGAGATTGCCTTCGCGCGATACTTGCGATCGATGACACGTCGCCGGCTATTGATGGTTGGCCTCGCCGCGGTGGTCGCGGGCGTCGTGTGCATTTCGCCGTGGACCCGACGGGGTCCCGTTCCGCCGACTGAGATCTTTCAAGGTGTCACCTACGGCTGCGAACGACTCGCGACGGACGAGCAGGGGAGTGGACTGATGCATTGGGTGGGCGTCGATTTGACGGCACCCGGCATCGAACTCTATGTGACGCCGCTCGATCCCTCTGCGGTGGAACGCGGATGGCAATATCGGCTGCAGCGGACGGCGACGGTTCTCGATCAGGCGGAGCTCGCCGTGGTCGTGAACGCCGTGTATTTCACCGCCGATTCCGGCTGGATTCCGAGGTCGGGAGATTTGGCCCGTTCGAGCGAGGCCACGATCGCCGATTACAGAGTGAGCCATGTGCCCGAGTCGACGTACATGCTCTGCTTCGACGAGCATCTTGTGCCGCAGATTGAACCTTTCTGGCCGAAAGATGATTTCATGCAGCACAAATACCGCTGGGGACTCGGCGGCCAGGGTGGGCCTTTACTCAAACGGGGAAAGGTCTATTCGGCCGCCTCGCAAAAGCCGACGGATGCACGCACGGCCGTCGGCATCGATCGGGACAAGCGGTTGCTGTTTCTCGCGGTCTTCGAGAACGCGTCCGAACGGCGGGCGATGGACGAACTGCGGAAACTCGGCGCCGTCGACGGCATGTTGCTCGACGGCGGGCATTCCACCAGCATGGCGCTCGACAGCAAAGTACGCGGCGTTCGGCCCGGCGTGCTGATCGGAGGCTGGCGCCCCGTGGCGACGCATTTTGGAATTCGAGCCCGTGCCGTGGCGGAAAAATGAGAGCGAGCCGCTCGCCGGCGCCGTCTCACAACTCGCTTTTGAGCACTTGTTCGTAAGCGAAGACACGGTGCTCCCGCGATCGCAGTCGACTGATCCAGCGTGGGTCGAAGATCTCCAATTCGTCTCCCGGGTGGGCCACGGCGGCAAAGTAGGCGGCGTAGAATCGCTCGATTTGCGGGACCGGGACTTTGAGCTGGGGCCGCGTGTCGATCAGTTCCCTCCGGCCGTCGGCCGTCCGAATCCAGCCCAACGGCGCGTGGCTCGAATAGAGGACGTGACACAAATAGGTATCGATGCAGCCTGCGTCGTATGCCAGGGGCACGAGCAGGACGAGCCCGACGGCAATACGCATCGCAAGGCCGAGTTTGCGGAACTGCTCGGCTGGCGTCTCCTTCCAGGAACCGATGAGCACGGCGCCGGCGAGCCAGCGCGAGATTCCAAGGCCAGACCGCCTCGTCCCAGGCAATCCCCAGCGCGAGAGTGCCGACGATTCCCAGATGAAAGACATAGGCCATCCAGACAGCCGCGAGTCGCGTTCGCGGAACCACCGCGCACGCCGCGAGGCCGATTTCCCAGAGAGCGAGAAAAACACCAATCGGCGTCGCCAGTGCGGCATCCACGTGCGGAAACAGCGAGGTCACCAGCCAGTGCGCGTCGCCCTGATAAAAATAAGGACAAGTCAGCTTTTGAAATCCGGAATAGAACCAGAGCGCGATCAAGTGCGCGCGGGCGATCGTTCGTGCCGCCGGCCAGTGCAACGTGCCCCAGAGCAGGATGGCCTGTGAAATGAATTCCGGCTGCAACCTCATCTGATCCGACAGCATGGCTGCGGCCAACAAGGCCGAGTACAGAACGATGCCCGTGAGGCCGTGAAAGATCACGACGGCCAGGGACGCCAACAGAAGAGGTCCGTAGCCGAATTGCGGCAGAGCCAGAAGAGGCAGCATCGGTGGCGAGGCGCGTGTCTCCCAGAGCGGCCAGGTGACCCAGATTGTCAGGGCCTGCGTGAGCACGAGCAGCCAGCGAAACGCGAGAAACCGATCGGCCCGAGCCCACAATCTCCGCAATTGGTTGTCCATGCTGACCGTTGAATCAAAAGCCGGCTGGCGGGGCTTCAACGCGACGCGATTTATCGTTCGCGAGATTGAGTATTGCAATCGCAGATAGCCGCGGATCGGCAATCAGGAAACTTTTTTGCCGAGTTTTTTTTCGATCGAGTTTCCAATTTTTGGAAATTCGGCGTGGATCTTTTTCGGCGTCGCCCGATTATGTCGATGCAAATTTTTCCTTAACAGCGGGCACATTGTCCGGCCAAATGTTTGCCGCGATCGCGGCTGGCCACTTCGTGGCAGTATCGCGCGATTCACCAGGGCGCGGGCCTCAATGGAATTGAGTTGGTAATTCTTTCCAAGGATGCGCCGCGCCGGTCTTCTGCCGCGCTCGTCACCAGAAATTCGTCGAGTCGCCGCTGTGCGGTTCAGAGAGCGGCGAGTGCTTGCTTCCGACGTCGCAACGGCGGGCTGTTAAGCAATTGCTCTGCCGTAACTTGCACGGCAGACCTTCGCGTCCGCAACCGAGCTGACTCAGCGCCGGCCTGGCTGCGACTGAGCGGAGCTCAGGCCCGCGGACCGCCGCCGCGGAGGCGCGTTGGTATGCAAGTTTCTTGGTGAGGCAATCCGTTCGGACTTGCCTGGATTCCTGTCGAGTCCTTCGATTCGGCGCCACACTGCGAGCCATCCGGCGCCGGCCAATTCCTCGGGCCGTTTTGATCCTCGCCTTCGCGCGTCGTAGCCGACCGTTGCGATGAAAGTGCGCGCCATGCGCAGCTTCGTCGAACGGTCGCCGCGATGAAGGTCCGTTTCGAATTCGCACTGGGCGGGCCGTTTTCAAAGGGGAGCTTTCCGTGAATCCCAAACGCAAATCGGTCCCGAGACGTGCTGTCCGTCGTTTGTTGAAGAAATTCTCGTTCCATTCCGCCGACGTTCTGGAAGAGCGCCAGTTGCTCTCGGCAAGCACCGTCCTGCCGGCCGGCGCGGTCGAGCCGATCGGCGGCACCGGGAACAACGTCGAGAATCCGACGTGGGGGGCCGCCGGAAATGATCTCATCCGTCTGACCCCGGCGCAGTACGCGAACGGCTACAGCACGCCCTCGCTGCCGCAGGATCCCAGCCCGCGGCTCATCTCGAACATCGTCAACAATCAGGCCGACCCGGCGAATCCGTCGCAAGACATCGCCACGGTGAACCAGCAGTCGCTGTCCGACTTCGCTTACAGCTTCGGTCAGTTCATGGACCACGACATGGATTTGACGCTGGGCAACGGCGCTTCGGATCCGATCCCCGTGCCTGTCGGCGATCCCATCGGCGGTCCGAACGACACGCCGCTCGCGTTTGCTCTCTCGAATACCGATCCGGCCACGGGGACCGGACTCGGCAATCCGGCGCAGGAGATCAATTCCATCACCTCGTATTTCGATCTGTCGCAGGTCTATGGATCCGACCTGGGGACCGACAATGCCCTGCGGACATTTGTCGGCGGTCAGATGAAGACGAGCCCGGGAGGATTGCCGCCGCTCGATAACTCGACCTATTTCACATCCGCGCAATTGGCCGCGATCAACGCGTCGGTCGGCGGCATGGCGGACGACGGGCCCGCGCCGCCGTCGCAAATGTTCGTCACCGGCGACAGCCGCGGCAACGAGAATGTCGAACTGACCGTGCTGCAGACGCTCTTTCTGGATAATCACAACCGGATCGCCGCCGAATTGCAGGAGGAGAACCCGACCTGGACCGATCGAGCAGCTGTTCGATGCGGCCCGCAAGGTCAATATCGCGCAGTACCAGTCGATCATCTACAACGAGTGGATTCCCGCCGTGCTGGGGACCAATGCGCTGCCCGCTTACCAGGGCTACAACCCCAACGTCAACGCCAGCATCGCGAACGAATTTTCGACGGTCGCATTCCGCTTCGGCCACAGCCTGCTCAGCGGGGATGTGGAGCGCCAGGGGAACAACGGTCAGGCCGTTGCCGCCGACGTGCCGCTTGGCGGAAGACTTCTTCGATCCGACGATCATTAACGGCGAAGGTCAGCCGTCCGACGATCGATCCCGTCACCGGACTGGCGACCACCAGCATCGGCGCCGTGCTAAAAGGCGACGCCGATGGGGACGCCCAGGCCGAGGACACGCAGGTCATCAACGAAGTGCGGGACGAACTCTTCAACGAGGTCGTGCCGGGCGTGGGCTACGGCCAGGACTTGATCGCGCTCGACATCCAAAGGGGCCGGGTCAACGGCATCGGTTCGTACAACCAGGTCCGCGAGTCTCTGGGGCTGCCGGCCGTCACCAGCTTCTCGCAGATCACGAGCAACGTGACCAGTGCAGAAGGAGCTGCAGGCGGCCTACGGGAACGTCAACAATATCGACGCTTTCGAGGGCGGCCTGGCCGAAGATCCCGTTGCGGGTTCCGACGTGGGGCCGCTGTTCCAGGCGATCATGGTCGAACCAATTCACGCGGCTCAGAGACGGCGACCGCTTCTTCTACTTCAATGAGACATTCACCCCGCAGGAGCAGGCGATCTTTCAACCAGGGCAACACGCTGACGAAAGTCATCGAAGCCAACACGAATATCACCAATCTGCAAAGCGACGCCTTCATCTTCCAGGCGTCGATTGGGGGATCGGTTTCGATGAGTTTGGGAGGCGGCGGACGACAATTGGGCATCCCCGGCATCACCGTGCAACTGGAAGACACGAGCGGCGACATTCTCGCCACGACGACGACGGGCCGAAACGGCCAATACAGCTTCAACCAACTAAGCGGCCCGGCAACCAACGTGGAGAACGCCTCAGGCGTGAGCGGAACGGGCACGTACGAGATCGTGTTGTCGCTGCCGTCCTGGCTCGAACAGACCGGCTCGAGTCCCGGCGCCGTCACGATCACCCGCGGCGGCCAGAATGTCACCGGAGTGAACTTCAACATCGGCATCAATTGGAACGACCTCACCACGACGCCGGACGCACAGACGGCCGCCGCCAACCTCGCCAGCCTTGTGTCGGCAACTCGGGTTGAAAGCACGGGTGCGGCCGGCCGTACTACGGCGACGCCCGCGACCTCAACGAGCCTGTCGTCCGGCTCGGCAGTGCAAGCGAGTGCCGACACAACAACGGCGACGGCCTCCCCGACGGCGAAATCCGGCGAATTGACGCCTGCATCGCTCGTTACGTATTTGGAGTCGTTGGGACGCGCCGCGACGACGGGTGCCGCAGGCTCCTCGGCGCACGGCGCCGGATCGCCGCCTGCAACGGATTGGATGCTCGATTCGGCCTTTGCGCCGTCTGAGTTCGCCAAGATCGTCGATCAACTGAGTTAGCTCGTCGAGCCCGGAACGCTTCGGCCTCAAATGCGAAGACCGCGCCAGAGCCAGGCATAGCCGGCTCGCGCGGTCTTCGTCATTTCAGGAATGAGACAGTTTTCAGCAAACACTGCGGACGAGAGGGATCGAACCTCCACTCCCTTACGGGAACAGGTTCCTGAGACCTGCGCGTCTGCCAATTCCGCCACGTCCGCGAGACTTCGCAACCAGAAAATATAGAGTTCGCCGCATGTCGGCAAGTTTCGGCGACGTTTCTTCCTCGGAGACGATCAAACTCGCGCGGCAAACTCGCTGAGCCGAACCGGCGTCCGCCGGGCGCCCCAGTTTCCCGGACGGCGCTCGAAATGGCCGGGAATTGCGGTGCCGCATCCATTACAGCGGCCTTCGGGGGTTAAATTCCACGCTCCCAAAACATACCAATCGCGTTCGATCAGCAGCTTCCCGCAGCCGGGGCACCAGGTGCTGCCGCCGTCGCTGTCGTGGACATTGCCGGTGTAGACGTACCGCAGGCCGTTGGCCAGCGCGATCAAGCGGGCTCGTGTCAGAGTGGCTGGCGGCGTGTGCGACTTGTCGAGCATGCGGAAGTCGGGATGAAACGCCGTAAAGTGCAGCGGCACGTCGGGGCCGAGGTTCTGGGCGATCCATTTGGTCTCGGCGTCGATTTCCGCGTCGGAATCGTTTTCGCCGGGGATCAATAAGGTCGTGATTTCGAACCAGACCCGCGTGTGGTGCTTGAGGTAGACCAACAGGTCGAGCACCGGTTGCAGGTGGCCGGCGCACACCTCGTGATAGAACTCTTCGGTGAATCCCTTGAGGTCGACGTTGGCCGCATCCATGTGGGAGTAAAACTCGGCCCGCGGCTCCTCGCACATCTCGCCCGCGGTCACGGCCACGGCTTTGATGCCGACGGCATGACAGGCTTTCGCCACGTCGATCGCGTACTCCATGAAGATGACCGGGTCGTTGTACGTGAAGGCCACGCTGCGGCAACCAAGCTGCTTTGCGGCCTTGGCGATCAGTTCGGGGGACGCGGCGTCAGCCAGAGTGTCGACCTGGCGGCTCTTGCTGATATCCCAGTTTTGACAGAACTTGCAGCCCAAATTGCAGCCGGCTGTTCCGAAGGAAAGGACCGGTGTGCCGGGAAGAAAATGATTGAGCGGCTTCTTTTCGATCGGGTCGATGCAATATCCGCTGGAGCGGCCGTAGGTCGTCAGCACGACCTGGTTATCCTGACACGCACGGACAAAACAGAAACCGCGCTGCCCTTCGTGCAGCTTGCAGTAACGCGGACAGACGTCGCACTGCACGCGGCCGTCTTCCAGCCGATGCCAATACTTCGTGGAAACGATGGAGGGATCCGAGAAACCCACGTCTTGCCTCCGTGACGGATGCACGAATACGATTACGGGCTGAGACGAGCTTTTGAGGAAACCGCGATGAGTGGCATGCGAGAACCGGCGGTCGCCGGTCGATTCTATCCGGCAAGCGCCGAAGCGCTGCGTGCAGCCGTGCAGAGCTATTTACAATCCGCGCCGACGTCCCAGGCCGTGCCCAAGGGAATTATCGCGCCGCATGCCGGCTACGTCTACTCGGGTCCGATTGCGGGAATGGCGCATGGTCTGCTGCGAAGTTTGCGGGGCCGCATCGAGCGGGTGATCCTGTTTGGTCCGTCTCATTTTGTCCGCGTCGCGGGACTGGCTGTTCCCAGCAGCGACAGCTTCGTCACACCGCTGGGTCGCGTGCCGATCGACACCGAGGCGGTGCGGCAAGCGCTCACGCTGCGGCAAGTTGTGGTGAACGACGCGGCCCACGCACGCGAGCACAGTCTCGAGGTGCACGTGCCCTTTCTGCAGGAGGTGCTGGGCTCGTTCAAGCTCGTTCCGTTTGCGGTTGGCGACGCGACGCCGGAGCAAGTTGCCCAAGTGATGGAATTATTGTGGGGAGGCCCCGAGACGTTCCTGGTCGTCAGTTCCGATTTAAGCCACTTCCACGATCACGACACGGCGAACCGCCTGGATACAGACACCTCCCATCTGATCGAGTCCTTGCGTTTCGAGGACCTGACCGGCGACAAGTGTTGCGGCTTCAAGGCGATCGGCGGCTTGCTGCAAGCGGCGCGGTCGCGGGGATTGCATGCCCGCACTCTCGATCTGCGAAATTCGGGCGACACGGCCGGGCCGCGTGATCGCGTCGTCGGGTACGGTGCTTATGTCGTCGAATGAGGCGAGCAGCGAATTCTCGCCGGAAAATCACCGCACGCTGATTTCCCTCGCGTCGGCCTCAATCGACCACGGCCTGGCGGAGCGAACGGCGCTGCCGGTGATTCCCCAGGACTATCCCGAACGGCTGCAACAGCCGCGGGCCTCGTTTGTGACTCTGCGGATCGGCGAGAGGCTGCGGGGCTGCATGGGTTCGCTCGAGGCCACCGAACCCCTGGTGGTCAACGTGGCGAAAAATGCGTATTCGGCCGCCTTCCGCGATCCGCGATTCGCTCCGCTGGCGCGAGGAATTCGCGGGGATCGGAATTCATCTCTCGCTGTTGAGCCGTCCCGAGCCGCTCCGCTTTGAATCGGAAGGGGACTTGCTCGCGCAAATTCAGCCCGGCGTCCACGGAGTGACGTTGATCGAGGGCAATCGCCGCGCCACACTACTGCCCGCCGTTTGGGATTCGATCCGGGAGCCGCGCGAATTCCTCGCGCATCTCAAGCGCAAGGCGGGATTGGCGGAGGGCTACTGGTCGAACACGATTCGCGCCGAATGCTACACGGCCGAATCGATTGGCGCCGACGAGTAGGGGCCCTACGGTCCCTTCTGGATCAGGATGTTCACGCCCTTCTTGTTCGACAAGACAATGTCCGGCCGTCCGTCGCCGTTCATGTCGGCGATATCGAATTGCGTGCCGTTTCCCGTGTCGCGGCCCTCGACAATCTCGTGTCGAATGAACTGCGGCGGGCTGCCTTTGCCGCGTTTGACCTCGTACCAGACCATGACAACCGGTTCGTAAGCCCCCGGGTCGTGACCGTTGTGTGCGAAGTAGCGCTTGCCCGTAACGATGTCGCGCTGGCCGTCGCCGTTGATGTCCACATAGTGCATGGCGTGGGTTTGAGAGAACGACTTATCGATCACGTGCTGCTTGAGCGTCTTGCCGTCAATATTCTCCCACCACCAAACGCCGTACGCGTGGGCCGAGCTGCTGATCAAATCGATGTCACCATCCCCATCGAGGTCCTCCGCGAAGATATTCGCGCACTCGGTGCCCCAGGTTTTATCGGTCCGTTCCATGGTGTAGGGATGAAACGTCCAGGGGCTCTGCGTGCGATCTTCGGGAGCCTCCCACCAGCCGTCGCGGATCAGCACGTCGTTGCGTCCGTCTTTGTTGAAATCGCCTACGCCGAGACCGTGGTAAAAGCGATGAGAGCCGTTATCGAGGCCCTGTTTTTTCGGATCACCCGGCAGGCTGACGGGGTGGAACGTCCACTTCGAATTCACCTCGGCGCCCGAAGGGATCGGCAGGTAACCCGTCTGATCCTCCGGTTGCGAACCGAGAATCAACTGCGGTTTGCCAGAACCAGTGAGGTCGAGAAAGTTCGGTGTCTCGTTACAGGCGCTGTGCCAGATCAGATGCTCCTTCCAAGGGCCGGGCTCGTTCTTGGGGTTCTCGTACCAGTGGCAATCCGCGCCGGGAAAGCCGATCTCGATCAAGTCGACCCAACCGTCGCCATTCACGTCGTAGCCAAAGTTGCAAAAGGTGTTGCTGTAACCTTGGCCGGCGATGTATTTGCCGGGTGTTTTAATTTCGTGCATCTTCCAATGCGGCGCCTCGTACCAGACTTCGCCCGCCGCGACGTCGACCTGCCCGTCATGGTTCACGTCGAAAGCGGCCACTCCTTCCGAACGAAACGCCTTATCGAGATTGATCCGCTGCCACTGCACATCGGCGGCGTGCAGTGGGGTGAATGCAAGGACAACCAGGCAGGCCCAAGCGCTCAGCGACTGATACAACACGATTTCTCTCCGGAAGGTGGCATGCAGCCCGACGGCGGTGATTTTGCGGCGTGCGGACGCCGCGGATTGTTACGTCCATGCTAGCGATGGCGGATTTGACCGGCCAGTTTGCGACGAGTCGGCCCTAAATAGCCGTGCGCGATTGTGAGACACGTCGTTCGATCTTGGGTGCCACTCTATGCCGTTAACCCGTTTTTCTGCGAGAAAAACCAACCACGAGTTGCGGGCGTCTTGCACTCAGCCCCCTCACCCCCGGCCCCTCTCCCTCGAGGGGAGAGGGGAGAAAGGCCTGTAACGGGCGGTGCGAATTTTCGCGGACGACATTCTCCGTCTTCTCCTGCCCTCGCCCCTTGAGGGAGAGGGCCGGGGGTGAGGGGGCACTTCACGCAAGGCTGCCCTGGCGCAAAAATTCACCGTGGCTCGGGCTGATCAGCGCGCTTCGATGGGCGCGGCCTGAAGCGGAGGACTCTCAAACGTGACCCAGCCCGCGCCGTGCATGGAATTGGCGAAGTGCTCTGGATGGAGAATCTCGGCCAGAATCCGGGCCGATTCCACCAGCCGGGGTCCCGGGCGGTTGAAAAATTGATTGCCGTCAGTCAGGAAGACGCGCTCCTCGCGGACGGCCCGCAACGCGTGCCAGCGGGGATCTTGCGTCAATGCGGGCATTTCGCTCCGCGCGCGGGCGATGTCGAAACCGCAGGGCATGACGGCGATCACATCGGGATCGCAGGCGCTTAGTTCCTCCCACGAAAGCCAAGGCGAGTGCCGGCCGGGCTGCCCGAGAAGATTCTTGCCACCGGCAATCTCCACAAGTTCGGGCACCCAGTTGCCGGCCGACATCAGCGGGTCAATCCATTCGAGACAGGCGATCGACGGATGCCGAGCGGACCGAGGCACCCGGGCGGATAACCCATCCAGCTCGCTCCGCAGTCGTCGCACGACGTCTGCCGCCCGATCGTCGACGCCGAGCGATCGGCCGACGAGGCGAATGTCGCTCCAGACGTCCTCAAGACACATCGGAGCAAGCGCCACGATTTGCGGTCGCTGACCGATCATTTGGGCCATCGCCGCTTCGACGTCTTTCAGACTGACCGCACAGACTTCACACTGAGTTTGCGTCATGATGTGCGTCGGTTCGAGACGGCGGAGGACCTCGGGAAAAACACGGTAAATCGAGATCGCGTCGCCCGCGAGCGATTTCACGCGCTCGTCGATTTCACGGCTCGTCCCGTGAACGTTGATCTTGGGCTCGGAGCAGGGGGGGAGTGCCAGAACGCCCGGCGGATAGTCGCACTCGTGCGACCGGCCGACGAGGCAGTGGCCGAAATCCAGGGCGGCGACGATTTCCGTCGCGCTGGCAATCAGGGAAACGATCCGCGGTTCAGCCACGGCGGAGCCCCGTCTCAGGCGCGCTCATCAGGCAGGAGCCGCATTACGGCGGGGATGACAGTCAGCAAGCCGACGACCAGCGAACGCGGAAGGCGCATTTCAACTCCTCGGTAGACGCTCCTCTGATATCAGACGCGGATGTTTGGTTGCAACCCCCAAGACGAAGGATGAAGGCGGAAGGATGAAGGATGAGCCAAACCAAGCGGCCGAATGTTCCGAGTTTGATTTGTCCGGCATCTTTCAACCAACTCCACTATCTGGGCCCGCGCACGGAACCGACGAACGCCTTCGGTCCCGGTGCGGCAGGTGGAGTTTCGCCGGCGACCGACAAATTGAACGTGTAGTCCTTCGTGCCGGGGGCTTGATGATCAATGACGAAATCCGTCTTTTTCGCATTGACCTCGGGGTCGTTGTAGAGATTTTCGAGTCCATCGCGTCCGAAGAAACCCAGCCGCGAGTCGTGGTCGAGCTGGGCAAAGAGCATCACGTATTTGCCGGGCGGAAGTGCTGGCAATTCGAATGATCCATCGGGCTGAACGAAGGCGCGCGCGTTGCGGTTTGCGTTCGCATCCGGCTTCGCCGCGTCGTAGGCGACGGCCACGAATCGCGATCTTCCGGCCTTTGCCGCCGGAGGCTGGCCGTCGACTGTTATTTTTCCGCCCAAAGCATAAACCGCCTGCGGGTTCAATCCGGCGCTTTTCGAGGCTTTCTCGACTCGCTCTGTCGTTGACTGGCGCCCTTCACACCCGAGAGACAGAATGAAGATCAGCGTCGCCGCGACACCCCACACCGGGTGCCACGCCCACCACTCGGCGTGAGCGTGTCCGGAGATGATGTGCGCCAAACGACGAGTTGCGGCGTCGTCGGACTCAGCCCCCTCACCCCCGGCCCCTCTCCCGCGAGGAGAGAGGGGAGAAGGTGCAGACGGGAGCGGCCGTTGGCTTCTTGTGGATGGCTTGGGACCACAATTGGCACAAAGAATTCCCCGCCCCCGCCCCGAAGTCTTCCTCCCCTCTCCCCTTGAGGGAGAGGGGCCGGGGGTGAGGGGGCACTTCAGACGAGACTTCATCGGCGCATCCTCGACGTTGACCTGTCCGAGGAATTCAGAACTGGTCCGTTATGGCTTCGCGCCCGCGTGGCGTCATCAGCCCGCCGAAGACGACGATCGAAAGATCCTCGCTCACCATGCGCGCGGATCCGTCGCACATGGCGACTCCGCCTGCGCCCGGGTGGAAACTGAAAATGGCGTTGTAACCAAGCTCGTTCGTGCAGTTAATGATGCAGACAGGAGTCTGGCAGTTTGTGCTCGAGAAACAGTTTGGCTGCGTGAGGCCGGTAAAATCCGAGCCCAGGACATAGCAGACAGCCTGCGGAGACGCCCAGGCGCCACCTGAGTTAAAAGGGTAATTCGCCAGGGCCGTGGGCAAAGTCCTCTTCCCGCCCCTCACCCAGTAATCCGGCCTGCCCGCCATCTCGGTGCAAAAAAGTGTCGTGGACGTCCCGTCGGTGATCTGCTCAATCGACATGCCGCAAGCATTTGTCAGAAAGTTGTGAAACACGGCGAGTGTGCTAATGGTTTCGCCGCCGGGAACGCCGCGTAATGCCGCGTAAAATGCGGTGGCAGACCCCCCGAAATCGCACAGGCCCTGATAATCGAGAGCACCGTGGAGTCGCTTAAAGCCGAAACAGGTGCTGAGGGAGCAGAATTCATAACTCGCGTTTCCCTCAACAAAGGGATTTGCCGTTCGCGGGCACGAGGGGCAGACGTAGGTCGCGATGACGGCGGCCGCCGGCTTGCTGGCGGCGTTGGGGTCGGTGCAGGGACAGCCGGAATTTGCAGCAGTGTAGTTCGTCCCGCAGGGCATGCCCGAGAGGCAAATCGGGGAGAAGATCGGCGCGTTCATGCAAATGCGGTTGTAAACGGTCGTGCCTTCGGCGAACGGCAACAGCCGTTCCGGCCAGGTGTGCAGGTTGTAATCGTTGCGGGGAGCGCTCCCGGGAGTCCCCAGTGAGTACGACGTGCCGCAGAAGCAATACTGCGCCGAGCCGGTCGGCACCCCGTAGGTGCACACATAGGGGAACGGGCCGCAGTAGGTGGCGGCGTTGTAGAGCACGGTCGACGCCGGCGGGAATTGATTGCTGACGTCATGATAATTTTGGGCCGCCAGCGCGATCTGCTTGAGGTTGTTGCGACATTGAGTGCGTCGCGCCGCCTCGCGTGCCGCCTGCACGGCCGGCATCAAAAGCGAGATCAACACGGCGATGATGGCGATCACCACCAAAAGTTCGATCAGCGTGAAACCGCGCGGTGCCTTCGCAAAGCGTTTGCCTCTGGGCATGACAAGTCCCCGTTGTCTCTGGGCCGCGTAAAACGCAGCGGCCCGCAACAGCAAACGGGGCAAGCGGGCGCGAAGAGGCGCATGCTGTCCTGGGCCGGTCATGACAATCGACGCTTCACGCGCCGGAGGGGCGCAAACCGAAATCGTCGAGGGGCGGACCGGGCGCCAGCCGTCAAGCGCGCCGGTCACGGCACGCAGCGGCGCAAGAAAGCAGCGTCTTCGTTCCTCGAAAGACCCGATTGCAAACCGACGAATGGGCAGGTCTTCTGGCTTCCGGATCAAGCTACCGGCCGCACCTTCCCGCTCCGATGGCCGCCGAGTGAACTCGGCAACCGCGTTGCAGTGGTCAATTGCGGCTTTCGTCCCCGGTTACAGCGGCGGGACCGCGACGGATTCGCACCGTCTTCCCTATTCTCCTCCCGAAACGCCGAGTCCCGGGAGACACCCATGTCGCAGGCCATCGTAACAGCCGAGCGCGCAATGTCAACAAGGGCTGAAGGATGAAGGCGGAAGGATGAAGGATGAACCAGACTCGCGGCCGGCGGCCGCCTTGTTTGGCTCATCCTTCCGCCCTCATCCTTCATCCTTCCGCCTCCATCCTTCCGCCTTCCTCTGGCAATACTCTGCGCCCCTTCTGCGGCGCGATGAAGCTGGCGAAGTCGGTGTCGTGGCGCAGAAGCTCCTGCAGCTTGGCCAACGAGCGTGTCAGCAGCACCCGCGTCGCGCCGTCAGTTCGGCCCAATTGATTGGCAATCTCTTTCGAGGGCAGCCCTTCGACGTAGCGCAGCCTCAGGGCCTTCTGGGATTCCTCGGGAAGGCTTTTGAGCACCTCCATCAGGCGAAATTCCCGCTGGTCGCGCGACAGGGCGCCGCTGGGAGTCGTCATGCTCGCCACGATGAGATCGATGAATCCGCCGCGCTGCGTGTCCGCAGACTGGGGCGAACCCTGAATCTCGCGGTCGGCGGAGCGCTTTGCGCAGCGACCAGTTTGCGATGGGCGTCGATGATGCGGTGTTCGGCCAGTTGACACAGCCAGGAAAACGGGTCGCGGTCTCCCAACTCGAACGTGCCGAGCGAAGTGACCGCGCTTAAGCTCACGTCTTGCAGGATGTCGGCCGCCTCGAGCTTGCGTCCCAGCGACGTGCTCAGATTGCGTTCGATAAAGGCCACCAACTGCGGCCGTCGCAACTCGATGAATTCGACGAGGGCCTGCTGATCCTTTTTGCGGATCCTGGCGGCAAGTGTCGCGGCGGCGTCATCCATCAAGGACTCCCCGATTGATGCGGGTTCTGCGGTGAATTTCGGCGAGCGGGCTCAATCTACCGGCGCTCACTATACTGGCTCGGTGCGAACCGGTCGAGAAGTGAGCCAGACTCGACGGGCGAGTGGAGACTTATTGCTCGACGCGGCACGCCGACCACAAGTGTCATAAACCGGTTGATCTTGACAACGGAGGCTTTGTCTGTGTAGAATCCGGCTAGGTAAGAAGAAAAACGGTACAGCACTTTGCTGTAAATCTCGCTGATGCGGAGCCGTGCCTGAGCCGAGGCGCGGCTTTTGCGCTTTCGCGGGGGAATATCTCTTCCCGAGCCCATCCGCACCCGGCCCCTGCCTCTGCCTCTTCGCCGCGGCGTTTTTTCCCTTCACGGGACGTCTTTTTCGACGTTGCCCAGCGGGACGGGTGCCATGTGGCTTTCTGTTGATCTCGACAATTCGGATCCGCGCTGCCGAGCGACCAAGGGCCGCCAAACAGGCGAGCGGAAAAAAGAGCAGGGGGAGCGAACCCGCGCAAGGCCGTACGGGTCCGTTGGTCGTGAACCTCGGTCTCTTGCGGTCTCGATTCAACTCGCGCTCCGCTTTGGACAACAACCTTTCCCCGTTCGAAGATGCTCACGCGGTTCGAAGGTGCTCACCCTTTCGAAGAAGTGAGCATCTTGGAAAACCCCGAAGTTTTCTTCGAAGGTGCGCAGCCGATTGCAAGGTGCGCACCGAAAAGTGCGCACCTTCGAAGAGCGCGGCCCGTGGCAGCGGGTTTGCACGGTTCCGGACCGGGAATATCATAGAAAGCCCGGCGATTGACTTCGGCCGTTTTTCCTGGGAGATCGCCCCTCGAACGGAGGTTGTCGTGTCGACGACGACTGGCAGCTTGTTGCTCGACGAGGCGCGCCAATCGATGGAGGTGCTCGCGGGTTTTCTCGACAAGTTCGTCGCGGCCTGGGAGTCGTCGACCGCGCCTCCCGATTTGAAGACCTTTTTGCCCGGATCGGGCGAAATCCGCCGGCTCACGCTTGTCGAGCTGATCAAGGTCGATCTCGAATACCGCTGGCTCAATAAAGGCTGCCCGAAGCGGCTTGCGGAGTATCTCGCCGAGTTTGCCGAATTGGCGCAGGGGCGCGTCCCCTGCGATTTGATCTACGAAGAATTCCATATTCGCAAACAGAGCGGCCAGATGGTCACGGCCGACGAGTATTTGCACGCCTTTCCCGCTCAGGCCGCGGAAATTGTTTCGATTCTGGGGGTCGAGCAGCCTTACGAGTCCTCGTCCTTTCACAAGACCAACAAGCGGGAGCGTCTGGCCGCCGTGCAGCCGGGCGAAACCCTCGACGATTTCGACTTGCTCGTCGAGTTGGGCAGCGGAGCCTTCGCGAAAGTGTTCCTCGCCCGGCAGCGCTCGATGCAGCGGCTCGTCGCCCTGAAAATTGCCACGGACACGAGCGACGAGCCGCAAACGCTCGCTCAGCTCGATCACGATCACATCGTGCGCGTGTACGATCAGCGGAGTCTGCCCGACCGCAAATTGCGGCTGCTCTATATGCAGTACATCGCCGGCGGAACGCTGCAGGCCGTGATTCAACGCGTGCGGCAGACTCCACCGGCGGAACGCAGCGGAAAACTGATCCTCGATGTCATCGATGAATCGCTCGCACGACGGGGTGAATCGCGGCCGAGCGAGTCGTCGCTACGGGCCTGGCTCGCCAAGGCGTCGTGGCCGGAAGCCGTTTGCTGGCTGGGGGCGAAAATCGCGCGGGCGTTGGATTACGCCCACCGGCTGGCCGTTCTGCACCGCGACGTGAAGCCCGCCAATATCCTGATCACTGCGGAGGGCTCTCCCAAACTGGCCGACTTCAATATCAGCTTTAGCGCCAAGGTCGCGGGCGCAACTCCCGCGGCTTATTTTGGCGGCAGCCTCGCCTATATGTCGCCCGAGCAACTCGAGGCGTGTCACCCGGGCCACGCTCGGTCTCCGGAGGAGTTGGATGGCCGCAGCGACCTTTATTCGCTGGGGATCGTGCTTTGGGAGCTCATGACGGGAGCCCGCCCGTTTCACGACGAAACGGCCGAAGGGGGCTGGTCGCCGACCTTGGAGGCCATGATCGCGCGGCGAAACGCGCCCGTCGATACCTGGGATCTCCTGCACGTGCCGGGATGCCCGGAGGGCTTGCCACAGATCATCGAGACGGCGCTGTCCGCGAATGCGTCGAAACGGTGGTCAAGCGGCCTGGAGATGGCGCGACGGCTGGAACTGTGCACCAATCCCAAGGCCTGTGCGCTTTTGTTTCCGCCTAAGAAGAGTCTGGCCGTTCGCCTGCGGCGGTATACGGTGCTGATTGTCTTCGTGGCTGCCGGGCTTCCGAACGTTTTGGCGGGAGTGTTCAATTACGACCACAACCTGTCGGAGATTGTCGCCAAGCTCGGGCCGCTGGAACCCGATTTCCAGCGCACGCAGGCGATCATCAACGGAATCGCGTATCCCCTCGGCGCGGCACTCTTCTGGTACCTGGCCTTTTCTGTCTACAAGGGCGTGCGCCGCGTGCAGACCGGCCAATTGCCATCGGACGACTTCTCGCGCCTTCGGCAACGCTGCCTCGATTTGGGACGGCTGACGGCGATGATTAGCGTCGTCGAGTGGTCGACGGCCGCGTGCGTGTATCCGATCTCCTTGCGGCTCGTGCATGCCGAGATGCCCCTCTCCGCCATGCTCCGCTTTTTCTTTTCGCTCTTATTGTGCGGACTGGTGGCCGCCGCGTATCCGTTCTTTGTGATTACCTTCTTTTCCTTGAAATCGCTTTACCCGGTCTATCTGCTGGCCGATCTGGAGGGCGCGAGTGCCGACGCACAAATTTTGAAGCAAATCAATCAGCGAAACTCGATCTATCTCGTGGTGGCGGCATTGGCTCCGTTTCTGGGAATTGCCGCCCTGATTGCGGACAGTTTGATCAACGATAATGTCCTTCCGACGGGCGCCGAGCAATCGATGGCCGTCTTTAGCGCGGTCGGCCTGCTCGGACTGCCGTGCCTGTTCTGGCTCTCCCATTCCATCCGTGGCGATTTGGCCACGCTTGCGGACGTGATGGCGGCCAAATAGCGGTTCGCTCGCGGCCGACGCACGCTCCCTGCCGGTCGAGCGAGAGCCGCTTTGCAGCCGGCCGGCGAATTTTCCCTGTTTTGCGCGTCACAAATTGGCTCCGACTCCGCTTGGCAATGCGGTGATAAACAACGGGACTCGGAAAAGGCAGGACCGAGAATACCGTTCAAAATACAGCTGCCATTTGATTCGAGGAGCCAACCATGTTTCGCAAAATCGCCATGATTGCCGTGCCGACCGCGGCGTTTGCCTTGATGCTCTGTGCCACCGGTGATTCGGCCTCACGGGCTTTCGCCCGGGGAAACGGCGGCGGCGGGCATTTTTCTTCGCATAATTTCGGCCACTACAACCACTCCGGATATTGGGGCGGCTATCGCGGCTACGGCTGGGGATATCCGTCCTACGGCTACAGCTACAGCTACCCGTCGTATTCC
This sequence comes from uncultured Planctomycetaceae bacterium, assembly GCA_963752185.1. Taxonomy (GTDB): domain Bacteria; phylum Planctomycetota; class Planctomycetia; order Planctomycetales; family Planctomycetaceae; genus DASPSM01. Next base: position 2,688,907 of record CAVVXK010000002.1, read on the forward strand.
TACGGCTACAGCTACCCCTCGTACTGCAGCTACTGCTCGCCGTCCTATTCCGGGTACAGCTACCCGTCGTACTACAGCTACAGCTACCCGTCGTACGGCTGGGGCTACGGTCACTACGGCTACAATTTCAACCACGGCTACAACCACGATTTCAGCCACAATTTCAACCACTTCGGGGGAAACAGCCGGGGAGGTCACCGCTAAAGAATCGAGAAATCACGACAAGAACCGGGAGGACGAGCCAAACTCGTCCCCCCGGTTTTCCTTTTGCGCCTCCCCGGACGTCCGCATGCTTTTTTTGCCCGAGAATCGGCCAAAACGCTGTAACAACCGCGGCCGCCTTTCGCTCGAAAAGGCAGAGATCGATCAAACGATCGAACCAAGACGAGAAGGGGAAAGCCATGCCAGACGGAAGCCGCAAACGAAGGCATTCAGCCAACCGCGCGAAGCAACAATGGTATGCACACCATCGCGCACAGCGTTTTTCGCGTCGTTTCCTGGGCAGCCCCCTGGATCGCCTTTGAACCGATGGTCCGACCATCGTTCTTCATAGAGCCACGGCCGACGACAAGTCGGCCGTGGTTTTTTGTTGCCGACTCCCCGAACAACCGAAAAGACCACGTTGCATCCGCCGCGATTCTGCGCCTGAGTAACTGTTGGATCTTTAACAGAGAGAAACATCGAGAGAAGGGGACAGTCATGTCGGATCAAAACATCGAGCGCGGAATTGTGGAATTCCTGAAGCAACGGCAGATCGCGGGGCTCTGCGTGGGCAACGTGCATGTCGATCGCGGAACCGCCACGGTCTGTGGACGGGCCGAAACGGTCTTCGCCAAGCGGGCGTGCTGGGAATGCTGCCGACGCGTTACCGGCGTTCGCGCGGTCGTCGACCTTGTCGAAGTCAGGGCCGCCTAATGGTGCGACCGACTTGCCGCGCGCCGCAGGCGATCGTTGATGGCCCTTCCCAACCCCAGTTCCGGGACGGGTCGAGCGACAATCAAGTCGAGATTCAGCGCATCGAGCCTGCGCATCGCGGCAAACAAGTTGGCCGCGGCCTCAGCCAGGTCGCCACGCGGCGAAAGAATCTCAGCGGCCGCGAACTGCTGCAACGACGCTTCAGGCTGGAACGCCAGCAGGCCAACGCGCGGTGCAAGCGGCAATCGATCTTCGGGTTTCGCGAGAATGAGAGGCGTTCGCGTGGCGTAATGCGTCGCCAGCAGGCCGGGGCCCAGTTGCGGTTCGGCATGATCGAAGACGAGGCCGATTGACTCGACGGCTCCGACGACTTCTTCGATCTGTTCGCGGCTGATTCCCCCGGGTCGAAGCAGGGTGGGAACGGCGCCCGACAAGTTCAAAACGGTCGACTCCAGGCCGACGGAGCAAGGCCCTCCGTCGAGGATGTAATCAATTTGCGTTCCCAGTTGATCAGCCACATGTTGGGCCGTTGTCGGACTAACGTGGCCGAAGAGATTCGCGCTGGGCGCCGCGACGGGAGTTGCGGCCCGTTCGAGGAGTTCCAAAGCCAGCGGGTGCGCCGGCATTCTCACCGCGACGGTCGGCAGGCCGGCCGTCACGAGGTCGGGAACGATCGCCGTCTTGGGAAGCACGAGGGTCAACGGCCCCGGCCAAAATCGGTCCATCAGCGCTGTCGCGACGTCTGGGATCGCGGTGACGAGTCGCCCCAGCCACTTCGAATCGGCCACATGCACAATGAGCGGATCGAAGCGGGGTCGCCCCTTGACCTCAAAGATGCGAGCCACGGCCCGCGTGTCGAGCGAGCTAGCGCCCAATCCATAAACGGTTTCGGTCGCGAAGGCAACAAGTCCGCCGCCCACCAGCAGGCGGGCCGCTCGCTCGACGTCGGTCCCAATTGGGCAGGTCATGCGATGACAAAATCGTGCGGGAGATCCGGTGTTGAAGCGCGCTCAGACGAAGAGCAGTGCTTCACGCACGATAACAGGCCCACGCCGCCAACGTCCAACTGGCGTCGGCTGAGTTGCCGTCGCGACCGCAATGCGACATTAAGGAGAAAAATTCGCCCAGGGATCGCCCGCGGTGGCAGGCGTACCGGGCCGCTGGCCCGGAGGCCCCGCCGGCTGCGATGCGGCCGCGTCGAACGTGGCGTCGCCGCTCGTCACCGGCAATCCGCTTTGTGCTCGCACGGGAGGTTGCCACGAGGCCTGGCTTGCACCCGCGGCGGGCTGGTTGGTTGTACCGATACCCGGACCGAATTGCGGCGAAGGTCCAAGCGAAGTCTGAATCGGCGAAACCGACGGCACGGCAGGTGGCTTGCCGTTCGTGCCGAAGCGCGAATCGGCCAGTTGCTGGTCGTGAATTTGCGTCAGCATGACCTTTGCGGGCTCAAAGTTAGAATTGAACCGCAGTGCCACCTGGCATTCCTGGACCGCCGCCTGCGTCTTGCCTTGTTGTTTGAGCAAGAACGCGACGTTGTAGTGTGCCTTTTCCGGTCCCACTAACTGCGAGAACAGAGCCAGGCCGGCTTCGATGTCCCCGGAGGCCGTCTTCGCAACAGCGAGTTGGTGTTTGTAGAAGATGTCCTTGGGCGACGCCGCGATGGCGGCGTTGAGCGATTCAAATGCTTCGGGCCAGCGTTTCTGCGAGACATAGAATTGGCCCAAAGAGGCCAGGCACTTGCCGTCACCCGGTTTGATGCGGAGGGCTTTTTGGAAACCCGCCTCCGCGTCCTTCGGTTTGTCGGCAAGCTGATCGAGCCGGGCCAGGCCAAGAATCGCGTCGGTCGATTGCGGATTATCGCGGATCGCCGCATCGTACGATTTTCGAGCCTCACCCGGCTGACCGGTCTGTTCCTGGAACTTGCCGTAAGCGAGGTGGAGGGCCGCCGGATCCTTCAAGTTGCGTTCGGCCTTTTCCTGGTCCGAAAGCATGAACGACGGCGTGACTTTTCGCATGCCGGACTGCATGTCCTCGGTCGCGCAGCCGGCGACTGCCAGCAGGCAGACTGCCAGCAAGCAGACTGCCATTGCAAAGCGACCGATGGTCATGGCATAGCGCGCCGACATACCGCACCTCCCTGTGCCGATGCGATGAAACGATCTGTCGTTGACCGAGACGTGTGCCGCGGCGATCGGCCTGCGCGATTTGTGGAACCGCGCGGTGGGTCGCCGTGGCACACAGATGATTGCTTGTTGAGATCGGAGCGAGAGAGGGGAGTCGATGGGGCTTGTCACATCTGAGCTGTTACATCTGCACAAAGTACCGACGTGCAGATCTCACATCTGCACAAAGTACCGACGTGCCGATCTCACATCTGCACAAAAAACCGATGTGCAGCTTCGGCAATCAGCTCTTCAGTAATGACAACGTCCTGCCTTCTGAATCGGCAGATCGAGCGCACGATCTCCAGCAAATCGCGCGGATCACTCGACCGGGGCAGCTTGCCCTTGTCGTAGAAGGTCTCGTACAGATAAGCGAGGCATTTTGGGTTAAATTCGATCGTTCGCTGAGCGCAGCAAAGTTTGAAAATCTCGGTGAACAAACCGCGATCCGGCGGACCGACCTCGATCTTGTGCTGGATCCGACGCAGGAAGGCTTCGTCCACCAATTCGCGGGGATCGAGGTTCGTCGAAAAGATGATCAGTTGCTCGAACGGGACGGAGAATTTACGCCCGGTCGCCAGCGTCAAGAAATCGACGCGTTCTTCCAGCGGAAGAATCCACCGGTTCAACAGGTCCCGCGGACTGACAATTTGCCGGCCGAAGTCGTCGATCAAAAAGACGCCGCAGTTGGCTTTGATGTGCAAAGGCGCCGTGTAGAAATTGCTCGAGGAATGATATCTTAGGTCGAGCATATCGAGCGTCAGTTCGCCCGCCGTGATCACCACCGGCCGTCGCACGCGGCGCCAACGCAGGTCGAACGGCGGACTCGCGCGAGAAAAAGGGATCAGTGATCGAGCCGCCCTCGTTCTCGCTCGAGATTTGATCCAGCACGTCCGCGTTGTCGGTCGGTCGATGGATCGTCGGATCGAAGATCGTGATGATGCTGCTCTCGGCGAAGATGGCGTACGGCACATAGATATCGCCGCCGTACATATTCAGGAAATTGCCCAGAGCCTTGGCGATCATCGTCTTGCCGTTGCCGGGTGGACCGTAGACGAAAATCGATTTTCCGCTGCAAACGGCCGGGCCGAGTTCGTGCAACAGGTTGTTGCGAATGATCATGTTTCCGAAGGCGCGCTGCAGCGCCTCGGCACTGCATTCGGTTCCCGTCACCGTTTGGCGGCGACACTGAGGGACATAGGCCTCGAGCGGAACCGGAGCCGGACCGACGTAGCGGCACTGCTCGAACGCCTCGCGCGCCCGCTTTCGGCCCAGGTCGGTCAGATTGAAACGGTACGAGACGGGACCGACGAGATCGCCCGAGGCGACTTCGATGCACTTATCGTCCTTGAGGAACTTCAAGCCTTCCTCGACGACCGTGAACGGAAGCCGCATCTGCCGGGCGAATTGAATCCCCAGCAGATTCCCTTGCAGGTAGAGTTGTTTAAGGATGAGGTCGGTGATCGTTCCCAGCGACAACCCTGTTTGACGCAGGGTCAGCGGTGCGGGCGGAGCGGTCGCCGCCGGTGCGTCGTGCGGGACTTCGTGATCGCCGTATTCCCCGCCGGCTTCGCCGGACGAATCTCCCCCGTCGCTGAACAACTTGTCGTACAAGTCGGCGACGCTCGCACCGCCTTGCGGTTCCGGTTCGGCCAGCCCGGGAATTGGAATTCCCATAGACGGCTGCAAGTTCGGCTGCTCGTTTCGGCTGCGATCGATCATCAGATCAAGTTCCCCGATCGTGCAGCCGACGGGCTCTCCGTTTCGCCGTCGAAGGTCATTGGTCGTAGCGGCACGTAATTGGCCTCAGCAAGCATTAATGGCTCTGGCTGCTGCCGCCGCCACCGCCCTGAGACGAGTTCGCGGCGCCCGCTTCAAACGCGACACGTGGACTCGGCATCGTTTCCAATTCCTTGCGGCGTATCGTGTCGACTTCGATCGCGGGCCGTCCCGGTGCGGTCGCCGGGCGGAATGCAATCGTGGGCAGGTTCGCCTGATTGATCAGGCGACCCGCCACGGCGCGAACGCTATCGATCCGTTGCTGGCTGATGGCCGGATCTTCGGCAGGTTGCACCCACACGGCTCGATAGTTGCTCGGCACGTTTTCCAGAATCCACTTCAACTGCAGCTTGCCGGGAACCGTCAATTCGTGTGTTTCCGGATGGAAGTGATAGTCGTAAAGGGTTGTCTCAGAGAGCCAGCCGTTGGCTTCCTGAATGTGCGTCATGTCGAGAATCACTTGCCGATCGGTGCACATGTAGGGCCACGGCCAGTAATGTTCGGCATGGTACACGTTCACGCAGGCCATTTTCGGCCCGACCGGTCGCGCATAGGGCGGCCAGAGCTTGCCGTCGTATTCCACCTGTCGAGCACCGACCGGTTCCTGCGCCCTCATCCGATACCAGGCTTCCGTGTGCCAGCGCGGCTCGGGGGGAGGGCACGCCGCCGGATCCTGAGCAAGCGCGACCGATGCGGAAGCGCACACCACGGAAAAACAGAGAAGCGACAACGCCACACGGCGTGCGACTACAAGCATGTGATCCCCCCCGAGAATGAGAACGGCCCCAGGGCCGGCCTCCGGTGTCCAATCGCCCCCGGAAGCGGCGCGTCGTCGGCCCATGGCCCCTCGGCCGATGACAGCGCCGTTTTCTTACTATCGGCAGGGCACCCGAGCGGTCATAACGGGAAAACCGAATCGGCAACTGCTTCCCGATCTGAGGGGCGTGCCGAAGAGCGAATCTGGCCGGGTCGAAAACTCCCCCGAGAAGCTCGGTTCAGGGGAGTTCGACCCAAACCTCGTCCCCCTCGATTTTCACCGGAAAACGAGCCTGTTCGATGCGCGGATTGAGGGCGTGACGTCCCGTGGTGACATCAAATTGCCATCCATGCCAGGGGCATGTCACGACGGGCCCTGACAGATCGCCTTCGCCCAACGGACCGCCGGCGTGCGGACAAATCCCGTCCAGCGCGAACAGAGTTCCGTCAACATTAAAGAGTGCGATGATGCGCCCGCTCGCAGTCAGTTCGCGCGCTGTGCCGGGCGACATCTCTGCAAGCGACGCCACTTTGTGCCATTCGGCCATCGAGCAAGCCTCTTTCCGCCGGACAACGAGATCCGTCCTCCGGCTCGGTTCTAGCGAGGCACAATTCGCGCGGCAAGCTTTCGGGCGGCCCCTCGGTTCGTCGGGCAAAGACCCGACTCACGCGGCTCGTTCGAGAGCGCCGGCTTTTTTTCGTGCGCGGGGCACGCTCTTCCAGCGGCGGTGCAGCCAAAAGTATTGCTCGGCGGCGCGTCGGATCGCGTTCTCGAGCGCCGTGGTAAAGCGTTGCGTGATCTCGCGGACCGCGTCGGGTCCGGTGTATTGCTCGCAGTCGATGATGTCAGCGTTACCGACCTCGTACCGCACCCAGCGATTGTTCTCGAAATCGTCTTTCAGGCGAACGGCATATCCAACGGTGAGATACGCCCGGTATTCGAGTGCGACCAGCGCAATCGACTTGAAGGTCGAGGCCGGTTTGCCAAAGAAGTCGACAAACAGCCCGCTCGAACCGGCATCCTGATCGCTCATCAGCGCCAGATGGCCGCGACGCTCGAGCGTGGCCAGCATGTCGGCACCGCCTCCTTTTTTAGAGATGAGCCGGTGCCCGGTCTGTTCGCGGAACTTGACGAACCAGCGGTGCAAGTAGGGATTGTCGAGATCGCGGGCCACGACACCCAAGGGGAATCCGAACATCCCGAAGGTTCCGACCGCTACCTCCCAATTTCCATAATGGCCGCTGACAATGATCACCGGACGGCCGCTGCACAGCAGCCGGGTGTTTTCGTCCCGCGCGTTGAATTGGACGACGTCCGCACAGTTGTAGAGTCGCATCTTCCGCCGCACTTGGACGATCTCGGCAATCAGCCGGAAGAGATGCACCCACATGCGGTAAATAATCTCGTCCACTTGGGAGTCACGGATCTGCGATCCAAACGCCTGGCGAATGTTGTCGCGGGCGACGTTGTAGCGAGTGAGCTTGCGCGGCAGCAGGCGATGGATGATGAAGGCCAACGTCTCGGCCAATCGAACGGACGCCGCCAACGGAAGCATGTCGACCAGACAGACGACGACGCGAAACGCGACATATTCGACGATATGCCGTGCCGGCTCGAGGTTCACGAATTTCCGCTTGCGACCCATCGGCGACTTCCGCGACGAAGGCCGGAAGTGTCTCGACAAAGGCGTGGGGCGTCAATCCGCGTTTTCCCATTGCTTGCCGAGCGAATTCCGCATTCGCCATAATGAGGCTGGCCCCTTGGTCACTCCCACCGAACAGGAAAGCCCGCCGACATGACCGAAAAGCGCCCGCCTGCTTCGCAGAAAGCAACTCGCAGACAATTTCTTGGCACCGCGGCCGCAACAGTCGCTGCCGGGGCGTTCGGCGCACCTTTGATCGTGCCGCGTCGCGTTTTTTCCGCTCCGGGCAAACCGGGAGCGAACGACCGGATTCGGGTGGGCGCCATCGGCGTCGGCGGTCGTGCGACTCTGCTGTTGCAGCAATTACCCGAATCGGCAGAGATTGTTGCCTTGAGTGATTGCAATGTGCCTCGGGCGGAAGCTTTCAAAGCCAATCACAAGGGCAATTGGCCCATCTATCAGGATTACCGCAAGATTCTCGATCGCAAGGATATCGACGCGGTGATCGTGGCCACGGGCGAATTTCAGCGCGTCGTCCCCTGCATTCATGCCTGCCAGGCGGGCAAAGACGTCTATGCCGAGAAACCGCTCACGCTCTACATCCGCGAGGGAAGGGCACTCGTCAACGCCGTGCGACAATACAACCGCATCCTGCAGGTTGGGTCGCAGCAGCGATCTATGGAGATGAATCGCGTCGCCTGCGAACTCATCCGCAATGGCGGGCTGGGTAAAATCCTGGAAGTGCGAGCCGTGAATTACAGCGGTCCTCAGTCGGCGCCCGCCCATCAATTCCCCGGGGAACCAGTGCCGAAAGGTCTCGATTGGAACGTGTGGCTGAATCAAGCCGCGTGGCGCGAGTTCAACCCGCACTGGCTGGGCTGGATGGCGTGGCGAGATTTCTCCGGCGGCGAGATGACGAACTGGGGAGCCCACGGCGTCGACCAAATTCAGTGGGCGCTGGGTATGGACGGCACGGGCCCTGCGGAAATCACGCCCCTAAGCTCTGGGACGAATGGCGCGGTGACGTTGCGATATGCGAATGGTGTGAAGGTCAACTTCGTGCTGCAGCAGCCCGGTCCGGGCGTCAAAAAGCACGGGCCGATGGGTGGGGCTGTGTTTATCTGCGAAAAAGGCAAGCTCGAAATCAACCGCAACAAGTTCGCGTCAAATCCGAAAGAGATCGCGGTCGAACTGCTCAAGCAGCTCAACGTGGCCGAAGAGGAGCGCAAGTGGGACGACAACACCGCCCTTTGGCAGGCTCGCTGGCACATGCAAAACTGGCTCGACTGCATCCGCTCGCGCAAGCTGCCGGTCGCGGACGTCGAAATCGGCCACCGTTCGATCAGCGTGTGTCATTTGGCCAACATTGCGAGAAACGTCGGCCGTCCACTGCACTGGGATCCGGCTCGCGAGGAGTTCGAGGGCGATGATCAAGCCAACTCATATCTCGATCGTCCCCGGCGACACGGCTTCGAGCTGCCGGCCGTCTCGAATCACGTGACTGGCTGACGGGAGCTCGAACGCCTCTTCGGAACCTCAGCCGAAGCCGTCAACGCGGACCCACGTCTGTTTTTCGAACGACTCGAGAACCTTGTCGGCGACGAGTTGGGCCGACGCGCCCGCGTCGAATCCCGGGACCGCATCGTGGCGCTCGACGATCGCCGAGACGAATTCCCAAACCAGGTCGTAGCGGAAGACGGTGCTCGCCACTCCCTCGCGAGGGTTGCGGGGGCTCCCCTTGGCAACGAGGAATTCATTGGGGACCGGCACCGAATTCAGCGATTCGCCATGCCGTCCCATGAGGATCGTGTTCGGCTCGGTCAGACGATAAACGGCCGAGCCTTCGCTGCCGTTCACCTCGGCCCATTCGAATCCAAAGCCGTCGTTGTAGTGCCCCTTCATCAACGTGCTTCCCTCCCAGACGCCCACGGCACCATTCTTGAAGCGCCCGATCAATGCCGACCAATCATCGACGTCGGAGGGCTCACACGGGGTGCCGTCGGTCGTGCGGTCGCGGGGAACAAACTGTGCCACAGCGCCGCACAGCGACTCGATCGGTCCCATCAAATCCTGGGCAAAGTCGATGCGATGAATGGTCATGTCAAAGAGGTCGCCCGCGCCCGCCCGTCGTTTAAGTTGCCGCCAGCCCCAGCTCGTTTCCGGCAAATCGAGAAACCGCTGACTGCGAAAGTGGCGTGGCGTCCCTAGCGACCCGGACGAAATCAGATGCTTGAGATAGCGCATGGATGGTGCGAAGCGGTACGTAAATGCCGTCATGTGCCGCACATTTTTCTCGCGGGCCGCCAGATACATCTGCCGCGACTCGTCGAAATTGAGACCCAGCGGCTTTTCGCACATCACATGTTTGCCACCCGAAATACACGCGAGGGCGATGGGCAGATGTGTGTCGTTGGGCGTGGCGATGATGACGGCGTCGATCTGGGGATCGGCGGCGATCTGCTCGTACGAGGTCGTCGTCCGAATCGGTCCCCAATCCTTCAAGCGTTTGGCCAAAAGTTCGTCATTCGGGTCGCAAGCCGCCACCAGCTCGGCTCGCGGATCGAGGCGAATCCCCGGCACATGGTGGTAATCCGAAACGGCACCCGCTCCGATGATGGCAATCTTGACCTTTGATGACATGCGTTTCTTTCACTCTGTTTTGTCTCGGTTGATCAGCGTTGTCACGAGCTTCAACGCTGCGTCTTTCGTAGAAATGACTTCATTGAGTTGGGCATCGCGGACGGCATCGAGAACTTCGCGGAACAGCTTGCCCGGCTGGAGGCCCATGGCGATCAAATCCGCCCCGCTGATCAAAGGCGGCGGATCGAGCTGTTCTCGCGGAGTCTGTCGCAGCAGCTCCTCACAATGCATGACCGGCGACAAGTCGCGGTCGCCGGCCAACGCGTCGGCTCGGGCCAGTTCCAAAAGATCGGGCGCACTTGGATGAACAAGCAGTCGTTTGAGCTCCGCCAGCGACTTGGTCTTGGAACTCGTGACGTCCTCGAAGTGCTGTAACATCCAGCCAATCGCGTCGAGTTCGTTATTCGACATCCGCAATCGCTTGCAGATCGTATAAGCCTGCGGGTGGCGATCGGGCAAGGAGAGCAAGACAGCCGCTGTCGCCAACTCGAAACCGGGTTCATTGAGTAACTGCAGCCGCCGAAGAGCGTGCGTCCACTCGGCGCTCGTCTCGCCCCCGGTACGGATCGCGGGCATCAGTTCAGGAATGATCTCTTCGAGCAACGCCAATTCCATCACGAGTTCCATCGCACGGCGGCGATGGGAATCGACGATCATTTTTCGCAATTCTTGCGTGATCCGCTCCGCGCTGACGACGCGGATCTCAGTGGCCGAAGCTCGGACAGCGTCGGCGGTGCCGGTGTCCAACGCAAAGTCGAGTGAAGCCGTGAAGCGGACCGCCCGGAGCATGCGAAGCTTGTCTTCCGACATTCGATCCGCCGGATTGCCAATAGCGCGGATCACGCCGGCCGCCAGATCTTTCTCGCCGCCGACGTAATCGAAGACTTTCTCGGCAATCGGGTCGTAGAACATGCCGTTGATCGTGAAATCCCGCCGCAGAGCGTCCTCTTCCGGCGTGCTGTAGGCAACGTGGTCCGGCCGACGGCCATCGGCGTACGGCCCCTCGGTCCGAAATGTGGCGACCTCGACATTCCCGGACTTTTTCGTCCCCACGACGACAATCACGCCAAAACTGACTCCGACCTCGAGCGTGCGGCGGCGGGAGAAGAGTTCGCGGACATTCTCCGGACGCGCATCCGTGGCAACGTCGTAATCTTTCGGGATGCGGCCCATCAGAAAGTCTCGCACGCATCCGCCGGCCCACAATGCGCGAAACCCGGCCTCCTGCAGTCGGCGCACGACCTCGACGGCAAAATCACGTTTCGGATCAGCGGTCAACATTCGAGCCGCGCATTTCGGGAAGAATCGGGCCACAAGCGGCTGAGCGTAGTGGACGCGTTCAATGCAGGCAACCGGGCCGAGCCGGCCCAATAGGTTGCAATTGCCAGCCCAAACAGCCGACACTAGCATACACGGCACACCCGTCTGAACGTCATGACCGATCCATCCACCGGAAATTCGCCGATGATCGATTCGACCGATAAAGACCGGAATAACCCTTCCGTGAACGCACCGCTCGAGAGCCTCGACGAGTGGGAGGACGATCTGCTCAGGCGGTATCCCAAGCCAGGACAAGAGGAATCCACGCCGGCAAAAAGGGCTGCCGCTTTCCGGGATCACGAGAGCTCAGTTCGGCCGAGCGTCCGCGAATTTTACCGGCTGAACCACACGCATCAAACGGTCGATTTCGTGCGACAGAAACAAGCCGAGTACTTGCCGCGCCGCAAGCGCGAAATGAGCACCTGGGATGCGATGGACTACCTCAACCGTCTCACCGACGACAGCGATCCGGATACCGACTTGCCGCAGATCGAGCACTCGCTGCAGACCCTGATGGCCATTCGCGACGCCGGTCATCCGCGATGGTTTCAGTTGGTCGGCCTGATCCACGATCTGGGCAAGGTTCTGTGTCTGTTCGACGAGCCGCAATGGGCGGTTGTCGGAGACACGTTTCCCGTGGGCTGCCGGTTTTCGGAAAAGATCGTCCTTCCAGAATATTTCGCGGCGAACCCGGACAGTCAGTCGCCCGAATACCGCACCGAATTGGGCATTTACGAAAAGGGCTGCGGCCTGGACAACGTGCTCATGTCGTGGGGACACGACGAGTACTTGTATCACGTGGTGAAAGACTATCTGCCCGACGAAGCGCTCTATATGATCCGCTACCACTCGTTTTACCCCGGCCATCGGGAAGGCGAATACCAATACCTGATGACCGACCGGGACCGGGAGTTGTTCCGCTGGGTCAAGAAGTTCAGCCCCTTCGACCTGTATTCGAAAAGTGCCGAACGTCCCAACGTCGACGAATTGCGGCCGTACTGCGAAGAATTGATCGCCGAATACTTGCCTCCGACGCTGCGTTGGTAGACCATTCTTCGTGAGCCCGCGGACCGCAGTCCGTGGGCGGCCGTGCTCTGTTCGGACGCTGCCGCACTTCCCCCCGGGAAGAGTGCAGGGATTGCCCCGGATGTCGACCTCAAAAAAAGGGCAGGGGAAAGGCCGATCGAAAGCCGCCACGGCGACGGCGGTCAAAACAGCCGCGCCCCCAGCCGATATCAACGCGGCCATCGAGGCCGAAACTCAGGAACTGGGCCGTCGCCTCTGGTCGCAATTGGCCGGCACCGCGCCGTCCATGTTCGACCGCCGCTGGTGGGACGATCGCATCCTTTCTTGGGCCATGGCCGATGAATCGGTCAAAGTGCAGATGTTTCGCTTCGTCGATGTGCTGCCCATGCTGCACAGTCACGAATCGATCACCCAGCACCTGCAGGAGTATTTCGACGAAGTTCGCGGCCATCTGCCGTGGGCCGCACGGCTGGCCCTCGAGATCTCGCAGCCCAATACCGTGCTCGGGAAGGCTCTGGCCCTCAATGCCCGCCGCAACGCCATGCGGATGTCCCAGCGGTTTATCGCGGGAGCCAAGGTCGAAGAGGTTTTGCAGGCGGTCGCCCGACTCCGCAAGCAGGGATTTGCCTTTACCCTCGACTTATTGGGCGAGGCCACGACCAGCGAGCGCGACGCCGACGCCTATCAACACGCCTACCTCAAACTGATCGACGGACTTTCCGGCGAGGTTAATGGGTGGCCGGAATCTCTCGCACTCGACCGCGACCACGAAGGGCCGATCCCACGCGTCAACGTCTCGGTCAAGCTTTCGGCTCTTTACAGCCAGTTTCGCCCGATCGATCCGGTCGGCACGGCGGCGGCCGTCAAGAAACGTCTGCGGCCTCTCCTGCGTTCCGCCCGCAAACACGACGCGTATATTCACGTCGACATGGAGCAGTACTCCTACAAAGACCTGACGATCGAAATCTTCAAAGACGTCCTGATGGAGGACGAGTTCCGCGACTTTCCGGACGTCGGAATTGTCTTGCAGGCGTACCTTCCGGAAGCCGAGCGCGATGCCGCCGACCTGCTCGAATGGGCGAAAAAACGCGGCACACCGGTCTGGATTCGGCTCGTCAAAGGGGCCTATTGGGACTACGAAACGGTTATTTGCAAAGCCCGCGATTGGCCGATCCCCGTCTATCAGCAGAAATGGGAATCCGATGCGAATTTCGAGCGGCTGACGCGATTCCTGATGGAAAACTACCGCTGGCTGCGGCCGGCACTCGGCAGCCACAACCTGCGAAGTCTCTCGTACGGCATCGCCTGTGCCCATCAACTCGGCGTCCCCGACCACGCCTACGAGCTGCAGATGCTCTACGGCATGGGGACCGAGCAGGCCCAGCTTTTTCCGCGCGCGGCCATCGCGTGCGAATTTACACGCCGTTCGGCGAATTAATTCCCGGAATGGCCTATCTCGTCCGGCGGCTGTTGGAAAACACCTCGAACGATTCGTTCTTGCGGCAAAGCTTCACCGAGAATGTTGCGATTGAGGAGCTGTTGATGAAACCCACTGATGCCGCCGCTCATGCCGCGCCGGTCGAGCCGGAACCCGTGCTTTCGTTCAAAAACGAGCCGCCCACCGATTTCAGCCGGGCCGACGCACGTCGGGGGATGGAACGAGCGGTCAGCGAAATGGCCGCCCAGTTCGGCAAGGAATATCCGCTGGTCATCAACGGCCGGGCCGTCGAGAGCAAGAACTCCATCGCCTCGCGGAACCCGTCGCACAAATCTCAAATCGTGGGGCGAGTTTCTTCCGCCGGTCCCGAAGAAGCGGCGATGGCCATCGAGGCGGCCCGCCGGGCGTTCAAACACTGGTCCCGCACCGAACCGGGTTACCGGGCCGAATACCTCGAATTGGCCGCCGCCGAAATGCGGAACCACCGCTTCGAGTTGTCCGCCTGGGAAGTCCACGAATGCGGCAAACCGTGGGCGGAAGCCGATGCCGACGTGGCCGAAGCCATCGATTTTTGCATGTATTACGCGGACCAAATCCGCAAACTCGCCGGCGGGCACCGTGTCGACCGCCCGGGTGAAGAAAACGTCTACTCCTACCGCCCCCGCGGCGTCGCCGCCATCATCGCCCCCTGGAATTTCCCGCTGGCCATTCTCACCGGCATGACTGCCGCGGCACTGGCCACCGGCAACACGGTGATCATGAAACCGGCCGAGCAGTCGTCGGTCGTCGGTTACCGGCTGATGGAAGTCCTGCAAAACGTCGGCATCCCGGACGGCGTCGTGAATTTTTTGCCCGGGATCGGGGAAGAAGTCGGGCCGGCCCTCGTTTCCAGCCCCGACGTCCACCTGGTCGCTTTCACCGGTTCGCGGCACGTGGGCCTTGCCATCAATCAGGCCGCGTCGCAGGCCGAGTATCAGCAGGGCTTCGTGAAACGCGTGATCGCCGAAATGGGCGGCAAAAACGCGATCATCATCGACAACGATGCCGACCTCGACGAAGCCGTCCTGGCGACGACCTACAGCGCCTTCGGTTACGCGGGGCAAAAGTGCTCCGCCTGTTCCCGCGTGATCGTGCTGGATTCGGTCCACGACTTATTTGTCGAAAAGCTCGTCCAAGCCACGCGCGACCTGGTCGTCGGCCCAGCCGAACGGCCCGAAACCACAGTCGGTCCCGTGATCGACGAGGAAGCCTACCAGCGAATTCTGGCCTCCATCCGGCAGGCGAACGAAGTGTACCCCGCACTGGTGACGGGCGACGTGAAGGAGCTGGCAAACGAAGGCTACTACATTCCGCCGCATATTTTCGGCAACGTCGACCCCGCCTCGAAGTTGGCCCGGGAGGAGATTTTTGGCCCGGTGCTGGCCGTGATCAGAGCCAAAAACCTCGACCAGGCCTTCGACATCGCCAACGATTCGGCCTATGCGCTCACCGGCGGCATTTTCAGCCGCAGCCCGGCCAACCTCCGCCGGGCCCGCCAGGAAATGCAGGTGGGCAACCTCTACCTCAACCGCGGCATCACGGGCGCTCTCGTCGAACGCCAACCGTTCGGCGGGTACAAGCTCTCGGGAATCGGATCGAAGGCGGGCGGGCCCGACTACCTGCTGCAATTCCTGATTCCGATCAACGTCACCGAAAACACGCTCCGCCGCGGCTTCGCCCCGCCGCCCCCCGCCAAAGCAAAGTAACACCGACTTTTTTGGCTCGCCGCCGACTTTTTTGGCTTTTTTGGGCGCTGAAAAAGGGACTTTTTTTGGGTCCACGCCAAAAAAGTCCGGCGCCTGATGGGCGAAGGTCCGCGTCGAAAATCGTAAGTCGTGTCTCTCGGCACGGTTCGGTCAGTCGTTGTCGTCGTAAATCCCCGGCGACTTTTTTGGGGTCCACCGGAAAAAAGTCCGCACTGCCCAAGTCGCGGAAACCGTGGACGGAAAAAATTTCCTTCGACTGCCAAAAAACATCCAAATTCCTCATCGAGATTTGAGCAAAGCTGGATAGAATCAGGCTGGACACGCACGAGCGGAAACCAAAACCAACCATTCCCGCCGCTCGCCGGCTCCGGCCAGTGCAGATCGCCCGTCGCAAACTTGACAGCTCGCCCAGGCGACGGCCGATTGTGTGCATGTGGGCTTACGCGAATTGCGTGTTGCGGAACTCGACTGAATTCCGTACTCCGCACCTCGCACACGTTCCCGCCGCCCGGCCAAAGCAGTGCGATCCCCGATACGCCGCGTGATCCCTTGCACGTCACGCCGACGACTCGGAGCGTCCGCAAGAATTTCGCCGGGATATTCCCGGTGAAATTTCACGGAACCTTGCGGCACGGTCCACCCCGGACGGATTTTTGCTGTTCTTTGGTCACGACGGAATTCCGAGGTAGCGCAAGCAGAACGCGAAGAACTCTTGCTCACCCCCGCGGTGCGCTCGTCCGATCGCGCTGCGGAAAGCGAGGATGTTGCCGTTGGAGGCGAAGACCAGAAGTGCTGCGGCGATACGCCGACGCATGTATCGATGGAAGCGCGTTTGAGTTGTGGTTGTCATTACGTTTCTCTTCGGGTTAGGGGCCACCCGGCGGCCGGCCCCGCCCATGGCGGACATGGTTGCGAGAGCCACTACGCCGTGGTCTTCGCAAGCTTCGGGGAAGGAGCTTCGTCCTTCGCGGAACGCCGGGAACGAAGGAACCAACGGTTCTCTCCACACTCTCTAGAGAAATCGACAACGCCGCTATGGGCGGGAAAAGTCGAAAAACGTCCAAGATTCCTGGAGGCCGTCGTAGCGGTAGTCATTGTGCCCGTCGGCCGGCGCCTGGGGATGGAATTGGGCGCGCCAACAGGTCGCATGGCGCGCAAAATGAACCCCGCCGGCGAAGGCGACGGGGCCATTATTCAAGTGTGATTGGGCGCCCGCTCAGAAGCGCTGTGAGGAAAAGAGATCAGTGCCTTGAATGGTAAAGCGGACCGACGATTCGTCCAATGTCCCATTCTGTGCGCGCGCCTGGTCCCTCAATTCAGAGAGCAACTTCTGCTTCGTCGTTTCGAGAAGTGCCAAAATTGTCGATGGATCGGATGGATCGTCTTTTTGACTCCGAACCACGACGACAGTGGAACAACTCACCTGCTTGACGGAACCGTCGCGGCAGTGGCAATTGCCCGTCGTGCGCACTGCCAGCCGCACAGACGAGCGTGCCTCGGCTGCCCGGCACACGCCGTTTCCGCACGAGACATCCGCATTGCTCCTGACGAGCAGCGCGGCCGCGAGAATCAAATTCTGCATGACTTTGGCTCCTTTGACCGGCCCGTGTGTTGGCGAGATCAACGCATGGCTACAACTGCCTCGTTTCTCGTTCATTCTTAATGAGTCGAAAACACCGCCATACACGGGAGCAATTCGAACGAATTTCAGAAATTTCACCTCGCTGGCGTTCCGCCGTGGCGCGCAAAATGAGCCCCGCCGGCCTAGACCGACGGGGCACATCTTCAAGAGCGATTTATCCGCTCACGGAAGCCGTGAGGACGGCGCGATCAGAACTTCTTCCGGATCGTAAAGCGAACCGACGCCTGGTCGAGCGTCCCATTCTGCGACTGGGCCTGAGCTTCCAATTCCAGGCGCAACTGCTGTTTGCTCGCTTCGAGGCTGACGCCGGCCTCCGCGGAGCAACTGACTTGCTTGCATGAGCCGTCGACACAGCGGCAAATGCCGGTGGCGTAAACTTCCAGCGACGGTTCGATCGCGACTTCGGGTGCGGCCGGCAACGAACCTGCCGCCCGACACTCTCCGGACGACGAGGAAACGGCCGCACTGCCCGCGACGAACAATGCAGTCGCGAGTACGAGTTTCTGCATGGCTTTGCTCCTATCTCTTGGGTTTCAGGTCGGGCGATCAACGGATGGCACAACCACCTCGTTTCTCGCTCATTTCCTAAGAGCCGAAAACGCCCATGCGCGTGAAGGAAATTTGATGAATTTCCAGAAAAATCCGGATACCTCAAAAGCTGCCTCTTCCAAAATCGAGCCTTGCCACCTATCACTCGAGCCTTCCGGCGACTGAGCACGGTTCGCTCGCAGCATGCATGACCGTTGGTCCGACCAATCCGCGAGTGTGATGCGCTCTTTGGCCCGTCTCTCCGGTGACGTGCGCCGCGCAGAACCACGAGCGGCATGCCGCGCCGTCCGCCCAAATCGGTGTACGGTCGCGTCGGCGGCCGCACTACCGCGTGAAATGCGGCTTTCCAGAGTACGCGATGGAAACGGCAGCGACCCACCGTCGCAGCGCGAGCGGCACATGAGACTCATCGAGTTGCATCGTGAATGGGTCGACCCCTCTGTCGCCGCTGCCAGCCACGGCGGGGTCCCCAAACAATTCGCCCAACAATCGGCTCCGAATCAACGCGAGATCCTCATCCGGGGCCGTTGGGTTGGTTCGGCGACGAAAATTGTCCAACAAATCCATTGCGAAGTGCGCGCCGGACAAATCGGGGATTTTATACCGGAAGGCTCCCAGGTGGGCCACGTCGCCCTTTGTCAGAATTTCGGCCAGCAGATTGTGGCTGACGGAACAGGCGTGGGCCCGCTCATCGAGTTGGCCCATGTCGCAGGAAACGAGCATAAGGGTTTCAAGTCGCGGGAATCGACCGAAATTATCGAGAAGCTCATCGCACAGCAAAACGGCGCGCCGCTCCGGACAACCGTGGACTAACAGTAAGATATCCCGGCATCGGCCGGCGGCGAGAGCAGCGACCATCCTGGCACAAGCCTGGGCCCCGTACAGTCCGGCCGCCCGTCTCCCCATCCGCATCGCGAACGGTGTTTCAACCAGTCAGAAGCCGGTCCGCTCTCGCCGCCGACGCCGTAATAGCCTTGAGCGCTCTTATCCTCCCTGCGGGTTGGCAAATAGGCGCACGTAAGATGGTCCAGGCTCCAGTCGCGGAACGATTGAAATTCATGAGCCGCGGCATTCATTCGCTGCTGCAAGGACAGTCCCGGAATCCAGCGAACCGTCTTGCCGTATCGGATCAGACGATTGCTTCGATGCCGGACTTGCGTCAGATCGAGCAGCAACCGTTGAGCCAATCCGTCCGCGCAGATAAGAAGATCGGGGTGTGGATCCTCGCATTGTTGCAAGACACTCGAGACCGCGTCGCCGAGATTCTCATCCGTCCACGCCAAGAATTCCTTCAACGCGTGCAGCAGTTCGCTCGCGAGCGGCACATTCGCGCCGACTCGTGCGTCGCGCGAGCTTCCAAGCCTCATTTTGCGCTTCTTCGAATTGACGAATTGCGTTCGAGACTTCAGCGAGAGCTGGAACGGTGCCAGCGCTCTTGGGAAAATGTCTCCGGATTTTTCCGTCGGGCGACATTTCGATTGCATAGACGGCGAGTCGGCGCGCCGTCGGCTGGAATCCCAGCAGCACGACGGATTGGGATCCGTCCGAATCCGATCTGAACGGCTCGAGAATCGAACGGATCTTCTGTGCTTCGACTTCAACAACCGAACGAATCGTCGGCTCGGAGCCCTTTGGGCCGGCTTCCGGGCAACCATCCAAGGGTGTGCCCGCGAAGCTGCGCTCGACGGCCCAGCAGCCGGAGACGTTCACCGCGTCTTGTAGATCGAGTTCAGCATCCATCTGGGCGGTCGCTGCCCCGATGCCCATTCTCGAGTCCGACGATGAGATCACTTCGACACAGGAGATGGGAAGGGCTTCATTACCAATTGCGTCGATTCCTGCGGCCGACGCGGTGGGTGCGGCGCTCGCTGCTTGCAGCAGCAGTCGCGTATTCGGTAGCGGCCACCCGTCGAGTATCAAGTCTAATTGTTGCATCCGCGCGACGACTTTGGGATCCGCCGAAGCCTCGTCGCACGGAACCTTCGGCAAATCGTCGCTCGCCAAGGGGCAATCGTTGGCCCCACGAGAGTCGCCCCCTTCCGCAAGGGCGGATGGCTGGACGGTCGGAAAGCGGTGGATCCGTATCAACAGCTTGAAGAGAGGGTCAGATTCGGTCACTTCGACCGTCGGCTCAGCACCGGTCCAATCGAGCCACAGATCAAGCAGTCGTTCGCGAAATGAAAGGCCCGTTATTGGGCAGCAATCGAGAAAATCATCCAACTTGGCTGCCACTTGAACTCGATCCTGGCTGCCGACGTTGCTCACATTCCGGAGCCAAAAGATAATCAGCTCTGCAACGTCCGCCACTGGGATTTGACGATGAGTATCGAACCCCGGGCTGCTTGGTAATGGGATCTGTTGGAGCGAGATCGCTTCCACCAGTTGAAATGCCTCCTGAGTCCGGCCGTTCGACCAGTCGCTTTGGGCCACGCTTAAGGCGAGCCTGGCTTCATCGGCTTTCAGCGCCTGATTATGAATGAGGCGATCGATCAGCCATTCGCGCAAAGGTTGCAGCGTCTCAAACGAGATCGGTTTGGGTGTGGACATCAAATACAGTGACAGGCAACGGCGGTTGGCGGAGGACGCCTCGCAGTATCGGGACGGTCGTTTGAGCCAATCAGATAGTTCATCATCGCCTACGACTTTCCGGATCAACTCCGAAGCATCGACCCCTTGCAGCTGCGTGATCCCTTCGCGGGCCCATGTTCCAAGATCGGCTGCATAGGCTCGGGCGTCGTCAAAAAATCGGAGCGCATCGGCCCAATCCGTGCTTCGCGCATCCCCCGGGACTTTGAGCAGCGGTCGCGCGATCGCGATTGCAATGTCGATATTTCCGCCCAGTCGGGCGCATTGCAGTAACAACTCGAAGCACCTGCGCGCAACGGCGGCGGGAGGATGTCACGGTCGCAATTCCATCGTCCAATCACGGTGGCAAATGAATGCGGTTTAATTCCCAGCCCGCTGAGAATGGCGATTTCGGCCCAGCGCCAATCTCCCTTGGAAAGCGCGATTTCTGCGTCGCGGAGTGCCTCCTCGATGTCGGCATGCAATGAAGAGCCCCCGCACATCCGGTCTCCACCCGAGGCGCGGTGACTGGAAATGCGAGAGCGTTCAGAATTGCCAGGGGCACGGTCTTCAATCATCCCACCGGCCCCTCATTCAATCGAATGGACGCGGTCATTGGCCTCGCCCAGTCAATGGTGGTACCAACTTTGCCAGTGGTCGAAGCTGTGCCAAGAATTCGTCCGCCGGGAGCGCGGTGAGCTCGTCGATTCGCGACAGCGACCCGGTCTCTGAAAGGACCCAATACGCCGACTGTGCCACACGGCGCGACAGAGAATGAGTTCTCGCATACTCCGCAAGCGCTTCCATCTTCTGAACGTCGCCGGCCGCTCCCGACAAGTCGAGATCGACGGGGCCGCAGACCGTGCTTTCTTGGAATCGGACACGATAGGTCCCAGGAACCCAGTTCACGCCGTGGCGGAGCTGAATGACACTATACCGACCGATGGTCTCTCCGGTCAGAAGGTTGACATGGTCGACTCCAGCGAACTCGAGCAGGTGGCTTTGAATCACTTGCGGCAGCGACCCGATCGTGACCCACCTGTGGCCGGCATACTGTCTCTCCACAACCGCGGTCCCGACGAATTGTGCCAGGCTGACATTTTCACCCGGCGCTTTCCGCCTGTAATCAAGGCAGAATGTCGGAACCTCGACCGTCGTGTCGCCGTCGCGGATCACAATTGCCGTTCCGGCGACCACAAGCATTCGCTGGGTCTGGTCGGCCAATGCCGACAGCGGCATCAAGCAGGTAAGCAGCGCGGCCGACAGGCGGCAGCTTAACGAATACTTCCGTCGTCTCATGATTCTCCTCCTCCAACTAGACGAATGGTAAAAAACGGCCTAGAGACCAAAAACAATCGGAGCTTCAATCAGGGCGACACATTGATCGCCTTTTTGCTCCGCAAGAAACAAACAGAATCGATCCACGCGGACTCCGTTAGTAGTCGCGATTGCAAGGTGCAATACATACGTGGGTGAAGTACTCCAAGATGTCGCCGACGGTACTGCTATTTCAGCGGCGTCGGGGATTGGCACGACCTGGTATCGCACAGCCAAGAAGTCATCGAGACCCTCGACAGTGACCACGACCCGGTTGCCTGATCGATACCCTCGTATGCCAATCGACTCCGGCAAATCGGATTGACTCGACGGCTCGCACCAGTTTGGTGCTACCATCAGAATCAAATCGTTGGCAACTTGACCGGAATGCAAATCGGCATCTGCAGTCGACTCAGTACTGGCCGCTTCAAAGAGCGGTAGATCGGTTGAACGGAAATCTGCGAATAGGTTTCCATCGCTTTGCTCGGCGCCTTCTTTTCCCGTCGAATCCAAGGTGCAGTCGCCAACAACATCGTCGGGAACATCGCCAAAAACATCGTCTAAGGATGCAAGAAACTCCCAATCGGCCGGATTGGGATTGAGCTTATAAATGGCCGCGAGCAACTCGAGGAGACTTGGCTCTGGGTCGCCGGATTGGTCCCGCATGGATGAGGTCCCGTTAAATGACCCGCCAAATCGTTCTGAAAGTCGTGGTTGACCAATGGCATTGAACAGAAATACTTGTCTCCTACCTGAACTGCTGGGCGATGAGTGAGTGCCATTACAAGCCGTCCCATCGGGTGCCCGATCAGGCTTGGAAGATCGCGGGCCGCTGCCGCCGATTGATGAGCCGCCCGGCGGACGATCGGGCCCCTCGGGGCCCTCGGGCCTACTGCCGTTGGGTTCCGGATCGTCGTCGTCGCGTCGCCGATAAAGGCGTATCAGAGACGTAATCGCCTCTTTCCAACGTTTTTTGAATTGGTAGTCGCTCACACCGAGGCGCGTCGCGGCAAGCCTTTTGGCCGCCGCGATCGCGACGTAATCGGGAACATTGCGAATTCGTTCCCCCTCCGGGCTACTGTCGCTCGGACCGGTTGGCAACGCGTCTTCGAAGGGCGGTAAGACAACGTCGATGCCGGACGAGTCTTCGGGGATTCCGGCGCTCCCTCGGCGCGGCCCTCGCGGCAAGCGCCGGCCGGGATCGCCGCCGTTGTCTCTTGGTAGGCCGCGATGAAGGCCTCAAGTGTCCTCCGGTCGCGTCCATTCAGGTCCTCGAGGACGCGCTCCAAAAGAGCGTCTTGGCGCGAAGAGGACATCTCTTTGGCCATTTCGCGGATCAAGTCCAGCCTGATCTCGTTTCGCCGGGACGATTCGCGCAATGCCCCGCAGAACTGGTGCCACGCGCAATTCTCAACAAACGCTTTGGGGTGGTGGATTTTCTCTCCGTCACACGTCCACGTGTCCAAGACACCGTACTGGTGCAGCGCCCTGCAGGTTTCTTGCACCAGGTCCTCGTTCTCAATGCTCGGGCGGGAAGGGTTCCACCGCCGGAACAGCATTCGGAGGAATCCGAACAATGCCTCGAGCGTGGGGAAGTCGGGGATTGACATAAACATCCGAGGGTCTCCCTCTGTCGGACAACAACGGTTCGATGGAGTATGAAGCGGGGCGTCGTGGGTACACAGAGTCGCGGCGCGCCGGTTCCGAATCGTCAAAATTGGAAATTTTTGTGGAATTCCCTAAAAAGCGCGTTTCATCTTGCGGATCTGGAAGAGATTGGCCCGAGGCGGGCCAAAATGCCTTGCCGAAGCCCCCATACCGCCGTGACTCGGTCGCCGTTGGACCCCAGCGTCAGGGGGGTTCCATTCTTTCCGGCTGAGAAATGAAAAATCAACCGCCGTAACGCCGGAAATCCTTGCTAGCATTGGTTTTGCAATTCAGAAACGTTTCTGGCGATTGCATTTGTACGTACGTTGATGGATGATGGAGCGGCACGGGAGTTTCGTGCCGCCCGAATCGGTCGAACTGACGAACACCAGACTTCATTGGAAGGAGCGCATGGTGCCTGATTCGTCCCGCCCAATCGTTCGCCCGGCCATTGCTCGGCTGGCGTTACCGGACCTGGAAATGCTCGAGGCGGACTTCTGTCGAGCCCTGATGCGGAATGCCTGGTGGGAGGGTGCAAAGGGCTCCAAAGGATGCCTCGGGCAGATGGTCAAGCATTTCCTCGACCAACGCTCGCAGATCGATCACGAACGCCAAGGCGACAATTTCAAGGAGTTCAAGCAGGCCGATCTGCTAAAATGCCTTCGGACGCATCCGAAGAACCGCGTTCGGCTTCGGTCGATTAACAAAGCATCGTTAAGCCAATTTCTTAGCGGGCGCCCGCCCGGAGATCGTTGGTTCTCAGTCGCCCGTGCCGCGCTCCAATACATTTTGCTCGGGACCGAATTGAACTCTGGAATCGCGAGCGACGGGAAGTCGCCGGCTGCGTCGCCAAGTGGCCGCCAGGCGGAAGCTGCGATGGCTCATCTGGTCGCCCAGCGCATCGTGTCGTTTTTCTTTCCCCAGGAACATCCCGAGCAATTGCGCGAACCACCGGACATCGCGCCCGACAACGTGTGGTTCTTCAGCGAATCCGTCAGCAATATGTCAATCCCGGCGACGTCGCGTGACGCTGCCGCCGAGCTACGCTCGTTGGCCTATGATTGCAGCGTGCGCAAGAAAAGTTGCCGAATCACCCGTGTTTCGGGGCGGAGCGGCTTCAAGCAGGTGACGGACGATTGCCGCAAGCTCACCCCGACCGGCGAGTTGACGATCGAGTGTTTGAAGGCCGGCGTGCAGGTCGTCTACATGTTTCCAAACACGCGGTCGAAGGAGAATCAGGCGGCCAATTCCGCGGAAAGCTTCGAAATGTTCGCCCGGGAAAGGCTCGCCGACTCTCCCCACCACCTCAGCAATCTGGTTTTGGTGCGGATCAATCCGGACGAAATCCGCGGCTGGAATCAGGAGACCAGATGGGCCGGGGAGTTCCTGTCGTCGATTATGGTCTTTGCCCTTTACGAACGCGAAGGTAGTCCGCGCACGCTCATCGTTTCACGATCGTCCAACCAATGGATGACCGCGTTTTCTCCCGATCATAGCGAGAAAGAGACATTATCCAGTTGGATCGCCGCGTTTCATGACGAGCGTGACCATGACGGCCGCGATGCGGGCGAGAACGGAGAACGCCGATCGGTCCAACCCGATGTCGATCATCATGCGAGTGCGGCGACCGGGTTTAAGGCTGTCGAACGCCCTTCCGTATTACTTGAGGATTCGGCGTCCGACGCAGGGAGCGGCGACTTCGCCAGCGGCGGCGGACTCGTCGATTCCGCGACGAATTGCGACTCGCAGGGCGCCGACATCTGACCGGGTGTCGGCGGCGAAACGTGGCGCCGGCACGGTGGGCCTTGCGCCGCGGCCTGATCGCGCTCAAGTTGTGCTTACGCTGACGAACGCGTGGTCGAATGCGTCCCGCCGGTCGTTCTACGCCGGCCGTCTGGTAGCGACTTGCCCTCTTGCCGTGCGAGTGCCGCAGGCGGCCTTACCCGACGGCGCGGCTGCGGCCGCGTTGCCTGAATAACTTCGACCAAAATCGCCAACTTCTTCGAAATTCCCGTCGCGCGATCGAAGCCGCGAGCTCTTTAGTCTTGTTGGCGAGAGCAACCGGCATCGACGACGAGGAGCGGTTCCTTTCGTTTGTCGATCCAATCGCCAAGCCAATAGGAGTATTGAGATGAGAACAGTCATCGCAGCCGCCGTCGTTGCAGCCGTGGCAATCGGTTCGATCGCGGTCAATCCGTCACCTTCGCATGCGGCCGTCGCCCAGAAACTATTCGGTTATCAGTACGTCTGCACTGCCTACGCGTTCGGCGAAAACCGACCGCTCTCCACAACCAGTTACGGTGTGGTCGCGGCAACGGACGCTCAAGCCGATGCGGCGGCGAGCAATTTCCTGCTGGCGTGGGGCCAGCAACTCGAACGGAAACACATCAGGTACTCGCGGACGAACGCTCAACGGACGAGCAAAGTGCCGCTCAACTAATTCGATTCAAAAATGTGCTACCGCGGGACCCGAGCTTTCAAAAGAGCGGGCCCGCGGTTTTATTTTTTGAACTCGACGCCTTTTTCGTCAGAATTTCTCGGCACGCGGGCATACAGTTTGCCAGCCGGCGCCGGCAAGCGTTCCAGCGACGTCGACCCGAAAAACGGGATCAGCTCCTTCGCCAGGAATTGCGACTTCCCGAGGAAGCAGTCGCAAAACCGGTTAGGACAGGTGCGTGCGCGGAGCGTCTGTTCCCAGTCAGGCTCGTAGCAGTTGCCGATCACATGTTCGACGAAATGGCAGCGCCGCATGTCGCCGGCGCCGTCGACGGTGAAGCTGAGTTCGCCCGTCGGGCAGTGTCGACCGAAGGAGGGTTGCCGTGCGCGCTCAGCAGGAATTGCGGATCGATCGCCTGAAAGCGGCTGGTTTCCTCAGGGGTATAAGGCCGGGAGCGAGGCTGCTGCGCGTTGATCCACAGATAGACGCCGTGGGGCAATTGCTGATGTAAGCGCACGATCTCGTCCATGAATTCCGGAACCCCGACGACGCCGACGCAGATGCGGACTCCCCGCTCGCGGACTTGCTCGACTTTGCGCACGAACGCCCCGCAGGTCGTTTCCGTGGGATGGTAGGTCGCCCACAGCGACACGCGGTCGACGCGACACTTGTCGAGCCACCGCAATCCACACGATAGATTTGTCTGCACGGCCACGGTATCGAGATGCGGCATTTGCGAGAGTTCCGCCATCGCATCGCGATACCAGCCCCGCACCAGGGCTTCGCCCCAGGGCGTGAACAGGACTTTCCACTCGTGACCGTCTTGTCGACCGAGCCAGTCGGTGAATCGGGACAGGGCCGCGCGATCTCGTTCCAGTTGGCTGGCGCTGTCCTTCCGCTTGGAAAATGGGCAGTAGCCGCAGGCGTAATTGCAACTCGAGAGCGGCCCGCGATAGAGCACCGACAACTTCATGACGGCCCGCCTTGATTTCGCCCGGCCGTGAATTCCCGCAAGCGGTCCCGCACGGCGGGCGAGTACAGCATCGGGCCGACCTGGTCCGAGTACTCCACGCCGAGCGGCGTCAGCAGAATCCGCTCCTCGGTGCGCCGCAGCCAGCCTCGAGCGCGCAATTCGGAGACACCGGCCAGGGACTCGACGTCGACTGCGGGAAAGTGCTGCGTCAACTCTCGCAGCGACAGTCCCTCGAGTTGCAACAGACTCATGATCGCGTAGCGGCGGAGCTGCTCATCCTCTGAGAGCCACACACCATGCGTCGCCAGGGCAAACTCGTGATCGGATTGGCCGACCCATTCCTGCAAGATGGCCCGAATGCCCGGTTGAGTCACCGCGAACCGCGTCGCATAGTGCAGCCGTCGCGTATACGAACGGGCGCCGCAGCCCAACCCGATCATGCCGTCCCGCTGACAGGCGTACGCGGTCGGCTCTCCCTCGCGCGGCAAGCGAAAGCAACGCAGCGAGACCTGCTCGTATCCCTCATCGGTGAGGCAATCGCGGGCTTCGCCGTAGAAGTCGGATTGATGTTGCAGCGCGGGCAGCCCTTGGCGCGCCAGTCCGGTCTGCGGGCGAACGTACAACGGGTAGAGATAGAGCTCTTCCGGCCGGTAGCGCAGGGCCTCGCGCAACGAAGATCGCCACGATTCTCGCGTCTGATCGGGATGGCCGTAGATCAAGTCGAGGTTGAGATCGAAGTCGCCCGCCCGGCGAATGGTTTCGATCGCGCCGTGGACTTCGTGCGCCTGCTGCGGTCGCCCGAAGAGCCGGCTCTCGGTTTGCGAGAAGGATTGCACTCCCAGGCTGATCCGCCGCACTCCAAATCGGGCCAGGACGCTCAACCGATCCCGTGTCGCCGTTCTCGGGGATGTTTCCACTGACGTGGGCAGTCGGGAAATTGGCTGGCCGAACACGGACTCGACCGAGGTCAGCAAGCCCTCTAATTGCCGTGCGCTGAGAAACGTCGGAGTGCCTCCGCCGATCGCGAATTGGCTCAAGACCGTTCTCGGCACGGCGGCGTGAACCACGCGCATCTGGCGGCACAAGGCCGCCAGGTAGACGTCTGCAAAAGCCTCCTCCGGCTGCGACTGCGTGAACAGGTTGCAGAACCCGCACCGCATTTCGCAGAACGGGATGTGAAGATACAGCGACAACCGGCTCACATCTTCTCCGCGCCACGCCTCGGCGATCGGAACGGGCGGGGACAATGAGCGATACGATGACTTGTGCGGATACGAATACGCGTATGCCGCAAGTTCCTGCGTGGTTTCCTCGAGCACTGGCAAACCGGTCATGGCGCGCTCTCCCAGGCCGCCTCGGCATAGGGCACGGTCCAAACGGCGCAATGGCCGGTGCGGTGGCCGGTCCAGCCGTCCTCGCCGAACAGCGTGCCATGGTCGGACATCAAATAGGCCTTTCCGCGGCGTCCGCGCCTTTTGAACGCCTCGAACAGCGGCGGTAGCTGCCGGTCGACGTATTCCAACGCGGCGACTTGGGTCGCCGCGGATTCCTGCCGCGCCTTGGCGAGGTAACCGCGCGTGGGCGGATGTGTGGCGGAAATATTCACGAAAAGAAACAGCGGCTGCCCGGGGGAAGTGCCCTCGACGCTGCGGCACGCCTGCCGCACCTGGTCGCGAGTCGAGTTTCGTTCGGTCACGCTGAATTCGGGTCTCCAATGACTCTCGCGAAAGAGCGCCGGGAACACGGCCCCCAGCGGCGTCGCCGGGTTAAAAAATCCCACGCCGCCGATGCAAACCGTGTGGAAACCTCGCTCGGACAGTCCGGAGACGATGTCCGAGCCCTTCAAGCGGAGCGTTTCCCTTCCCACGGTGCGGCTGCCGGGAAATTGAAGCGCGAACGGCCGCACGTCGTGCCGAGGCGTCGTGCGTGTCGGCCAGAAGCCGGCAAAGAGGGCGGCGTGAGCGGAATACGTAAAATTCCCCGGTGAGTACCGCGGTTCCCATCCGCTCGGGACGAGGCCGCGCAGAAACGGGGTACGATTTTCCTGCCAGGCCGACTCGGCGACGTCAAATCGCAACGCGTCGAACGTGATCATCAAGATGTCGGGCGCATCAGACCGGCACGCGCCGTTGGTGGGTCGACTTCCGCGCATTCAGATCCACGGCTTTCAACTGAGCTTCGTACGTCGAGAGTCCTTCGTGCAATAAACCAGGGAGATAGTCTCCGAACGCGTTGGCCTCCAGCAGCGCAAATTTCCTGCGATTCGGACGAACCAGCACATCGAGCGCGAGCATTGCGGCGCCCGGCAATTCCGAGACGGCCTGCTCGCAAAGCCCTTCAAGCGAATTCCAAGCGTCCCCTAGCTGTTGCCGCACGACATCGCGGGGCACGCGTCGCGCATCGAGATTCAAATTGGTGAACGGCGACGAATTGCGCGTCCAACGACGTGGCACATCCGGCCGCCGATCATGACGATCCGCAGGTCATACGGCCGTCCTTGCCAGCGGGCCTTCGGAAGCCAGTCTTCGACGATGATCTGTTCCATGCCCAGCGTGTCAATCAGCCAGGCGATCTCGAATTCCCGCAGCAGTTGCCGCGGGCGTTTGGTCACAAACAGCCGCGGCCGGCCGTTCGCCCACGCGGTTTCCACGGTCGTGATGGCCCGCACCCGCTCGTCGCGCCACTCCAAGGCCACCGCTCCCATGGCGGAATATCCGTACCGCAACTTGATGAAGACGCGGGCATGCCGTCGGGGGATCAGGCGGCGAAGTTCGGCGTAGGTCGAGATCCCGGAATGGCGCGGCGGAATCGGCAGCCCGCGGCGTGACCAACGATTCAAACACGCGTCCTTGTCGAAGGCCGTGATGATGGATTCGGGCGTCGACATCCAGCGAATTTGGGGGCCGGACCATTTCGAGCGGATCGCATGCAAAACCTCTCGCAGACCGAGGAACCATTGCCGCGGATGGAGCACCTCGCCGCGCTCGCAGGCCAGGCTGTCGACTTCCCGGGCTCGAAGCGGCACGCCCCCCTCGGCCTCCATGGCCGGGATGCCTGCCTTGATTAGTGCCCGCGTTGTCGCCGGACAGCCTCCGGGGGATTCCAGGCGCACCAGCGTTCCGGGCCGGAGGTGAGGGGAGTTGCCTTCGATC
Organism: uncultured Planctomycetaceae bacterium; assembly: GCA_963752185.1. Taxonomy (GTDB): domain Bacteria; phylum Planctomycetota; class Planctomycetia; order Planctomycetales; family Planctomycetaceae; genus DASPSM01. The sequence goes on from CAVVXK010000002.1 coordinate 2,718,613, forward strand.
GCGTCGAGATAGGAAACGACCGTCACGCCGCCAACAGCCAGCCGGCGAGCGGAGTCGGCAAACGCCGTTACCCGGCGGGAATCGGGTGGCCCGACGATCACGAGCGCCGGCAGTGGTCGGCCGTCCTCATTCCGCATGCACAATCGGTCTCCAATCCTCGTCGGGCTCCTGATGGTGGTCCGCGATGACCGCGCATTTCAACGCTTTTCGCAACGCGGCGATTTCCCGATCGCCGGCAAAGTGATGGGAAATATTCAAGGTTTTCAGATCGGGATAGGCCGCCAGACCGGCCAGCGATTGCACCCCTTCGCCATCGAGATTGCCGAGCGAGAGATCGAGCGTCTCCAAGCGGGAGACGATCGGCGCATTGACGATCACCGCGGCGACGTCGTTGGCGATTTCGCTGTTCATCAGCCCCAGCCATTTGAGCTTGGGGAAAAGCTGTCCGGAAAGCAGGGGTTGCAGATCCTCCGCGCCGCCGTCGAAACCGTAGTTGGCTTCGCCGAGCAATAATTCGAGGTGCTCGAGCGCCGGGAATTGGCAGAGAAAAATATCTCGAATGGCTGCACGCGGCAGCCCGCCCGATTCCACGGCCAGTTCGCGAAGGCTGTCGTGCTTCATTTTCGAGAACGCCAGCCCCTCGCCGCCGCGCACGCGGAGTGATTCCAGCTTGGGGAACGCGTTGAGCAACGGAGACATGTCGGACAGCTTGATCCAGGAGATTTCGCACTCTTCAAAGACCATTTCGCCAAAAAACAGGTGCCGCAGCTCCGGCAAGCGGGGTGCCGCTTTCACCAGGGCGGCGACCATTTCCGCGGAATTCTCCCCCTCGAAGGATCCGCTCCAGGAGCCGATGATCAAGGCCCGCAACTGAGCGGATTGCGGCTGTTCCAAGAGCGCGGACAAATGCGCTTCGATCTTCCCTTCATCTTCGTAGTCTTCGCGCAGCCGATAGGCGGCCTGCGGCCCTTCCCAGTCGCCGGCATCATTGAATTCGACTACGGTGGCCCCATGAAATTCTTCGAGGTGGTCGCTGTAAGCCATGCCGAGACCTGTGATGTCTAGGGGAGCGGTTTGGGGGAGCGGTTTGAGATTACGTTTCCTGGATGGGTTGGTAATCGTCCGGGTTGTCGAAGCCGGCAATCCACGCGGCGGCATGCCGGCAGGACGGCGTTGTCGGGGGCACGCGGATTATGTACTGCCGGCCGGTCGACGGACAGAAGCATGACAGTGCCACGAGATCCTCGTCTCCGTCAAGCTTGACGCGCATCAACTGCCGCGGTCCGCCGGGATCGACGTCGCGGTCCACAATTTTGGCGCGGGCATCCTGCAGAAACCGCCCGTAACCATAACGGTCCAAAAGCACGCGGCGGCGCTCGGTATTCCGCTCGCCGAGCACTTCTTTGACGCCAATCTGCTCCGGATGAAAGGCAATCCGCCGGTCAACGTTTATTCCAGCCCAACGAAGCTGAGTTGAGTGCACCCCGCGGGGCAGCAGGGCTTCGTCGGTCAAGCCGCTGTGACCGAGGTCCAGCCAGCCGCTGATCGACAGGTCCGGCGGCAGTGTGGTGAGATTCGGACAATCCCGGACATTGAGTGCCGCGAGCCGGTTGAGATACGTCGGCAAAGGCCTCAGCGCGGTGCAACCGCGGAGCTCCAAGCGGCCGCCCCGAATGAGTGCCGATTGCGGCCATTCCTCGAACGCCCAACAGCCCCTCAGATCCAGGAACCAGACGTCCAATCCTTCCGGAAGCCGCTTCAGCGAAGTGCAACCGCGGAGGATCAAAGTTCCGACCGTGAGCCCCTCCGGCAAGCGCTCGAGGCGCTCGCAGCCGCTGAGATCCAGGCGCGAGACGACTTGCAGGTTCTCCGGGAGCGAGACGACCGGCGTGCGCGAGAGATTCAACTCGAAGCACGCGAGTCGGGAGGGCAGGGCCGAGACCAGGCGTCCGCTGAGATCCAGCACGTCGACGGAAATCCGCTCGGGAAAGCTCGGCGGCGGTGGCGGACGATGCGGCTTGTCCGAGTAATCCAGCAGCCCGGTCACCGTCATTCCGGCCGGTGGACTGTTGGATGCGAGCAGCCGATAGGCTTCATCTGCGGAAACTCCGGGCACGACCATGATCGGTGCGCTTTCCGCTCGAGGAGCTCTTAATCGCGCACCGAACGAATTTCTTGCGGCGAGTATTCCCGCTGACGCCACACGCGGTACTGCCCGCGAGGCAACTGGATGGGCCCATGTTCCTGATGGATCAGTGTGGCCAATTCATCGGTGATCCGCAGGTACATCCCCGAGGAGGAGTGGAAGAGCCGGGCCGCGTCCTTTTCGGCAATGCGATGCGAATGCCCGGTTAATTCCCCCTCGGCCAGCACGAGGTGCTGCACGGGCCGCGCATCGGCCGGAATCTCGTCGATTTTTGCGATGAGCAGATCGCCATGTCGATAAAGAGCCATCCAGAGCCCTCCCTAAATCGCGTGCACTTATCTTGCAGGAGGGAATTTTCCGTGTCAACAAGAATTCCCCGCGAAGGCAACGGCGAGCGGCATCTCATCCGAAGGCCAATTTTGCCGCACACCAAGCGCCTCCTACAGCGGCAGCCAATCCCGGTGCGCTCGCGTTGCCATCAAAGATCGTTGTGACCGGGTTTCCAGAGATACATTTGTTTTTCGCGGATCAAGTCCCAGCGGGCTTCGCCTCGGTGTTCGAGCGATGCGAACAACTCGCGCCAGGCTGTTTCGGCGGCGATGCGTTGAGTCCGGGTCTCGCGTGGCAAGCGGGCGACGATGTCGATCGTTCCCGCGGGGTCGAGGATTGCCGATGAAAAGAAATACCAGTGAGGGTATCGTTCCACCCCCTCGGCCACCGATTCGTCTCCCGGCGGTCGCAGGGCGTGCAGAGCCGCCTCGTCGTCGTAGCGTGCGAGGCACGCGGCCAAGACGGGGTCGGATAGCCGCTGGCGGCCCTCTGGCCCGTAGGGGCCGAGTGCCATGCTCTCGCTGCCAAAGGTCGTGTTGTTCCGCAGCGAAACGGCCCGCCAGAGAAACTCTCGCACGAGGGTCGGATCAATTTGCTCGACGATTTCGAGCATTCCCAACGCCGTGCCCACCGGTGTTTGGGCAAGCGTTGACGACTCTCCGGCCTCGACGGCCTGCTGGAGCACGGAATAGGCCTCGTCGAGCTGGCGGAGGGCGCTCTCCCTGTCTTTGGGGGCCGTCACGAGCGCCACCAGGCCCAATGCATAGGCACGATAGGCGGGTTGCGCGGCTGAGCGAGCCAGGCGTGCGGCCCGTTCGGGATCCGACTTGGCCATCGCATAGCAAATCCTCGCGGTCCAGTGCTCGGGTTGGCGTAACGTGCTGAGGATGTGTTCGGCGGCGGCCGGGTGCTGCGCGGCAATGGTTTTGGCGATTGCGCCGCGGTAGCGGTTGAAGTCGACGTTGTCATCGGCAGGGCCCAAGAGCCCGGTCGTATCCGTTCCCGTGGCCGTCGCTTTCTCGATCGCAAACCAGCCCTGGGAGAAGCTGCGTCGATCGCGATTTTCGTCGGAACCAGGATGTTGCAGGCGGCTTTCGGCCTGCTTGAGGAATTCCGCGGCTGCGGCGGCGTTTCCCATCTCCCGGTTTGTCTGGGCGAGGAAAAGCAGCGATTCGAGTTGCCATTGTGGGGCGACATGGGCCAGCTCGTTGCGGGCCCGCGCGAGAAGTTGTCCGCGATAGGCGGCATCACGATTCGTCGCCAAAGTGGCCGCGCGGCAAAGTGCGTAAAACCTTTGGTGTGAGTCCTTGATCTGGTCGATGAGGCGGAGCGATTCGTCAGGCGTCGACTCGGCGAGGTTCTCTGCGACGTGGGAGCGCACGAAGTCGGGAAGCCAGGTGTACTTGAAGCGGTGCCCGTCGATGAACCGCAGCGCGGCGGGCCGATCGAACTCGGCATAAAGTTCCAGCAGCCTGAAGTCGTCGAAGGTGTCGGTATTCCAGATTTTTTCCACCACCGTTCCCTGCTCGGCGAGCTGCTTGAGCAATTGCTGCAAGGTCGGCTGGAAAGTGCGCCAGCTCCGCTCACGAAGCGCCTGCGAGATCGGCGGGTTGGCTATCGCATGCAGCGGCGCCGCCGGCTCGTTCCGCCGCAGCAAGCTGATTCTTGCGGCAGACTTGCCGGGCACGATCCATTGGCCGTGGAACCGAAAATCTTTGGCCTCGACGAACAGAAACGCACCTTCCGTCGGGAGATCCGGCCAGGTAAACCGTCCATCGTCGTTTGTTTGCTGACGCCTGCGCTGGGCCATCGACCAGACGATGACGGCGGCATTGGCGACGGGCCTGTTCTTGCTGTCGACTACGGTCCCGTCGAGCTTGGACGTTGCCAGCGCGATCGAGCCGGCGTTCTGCGACGGCGATTTGATCGGCTCACGCGGAGAAGGGGTGGACGAGTCAACGGTGATCGCACTCACGCGCAGCGCCGGAAACTGGTTTCCGGATTGGTTCGCCGGCTTGATCCACTCCGATTCGGCAACCTTGCGTCCGCCGACGAGGATTCTGCGCTCGGTAGAGACCTTGCCGATCGAATTTCCGGCTCGAACGGAACTGCCCCTGCTCGTCGGTCGTGACTTTGTCGACGATGCCCATCGTGATTGCGTTGGGCCCCGCGTTGGACTGCTGGTCGATTTGCGCCGTGGCGCCTCGCAGCGGATGTTGACGCGCGTCGAGGACGGTTCCCGACAAGTCGATCAAGTCCAAACGGCGCACGATCAATTGGAGCGGCTGATCCGCTCGCGGGATGAGACGCTGCGGTTCGGCAACTTCCACTCCCTTGGTCCGCAGGACGATCTCAAGTTCGCGATCCGTGGGAATGGCGGGAATGGCGAAGCTTCCGTCCTCGCCCGAGATTCCGGACCGGGCAATGCGGGAATGGGTTTCGCCGTCCCAGGGCGGATTTTCCCCTTCGTTGTCCGACCAGGAGACTTCGACTTTAACATCGTCGACCGGTTTGCCCGCGGCGTCGACCGCGCGGCCGCGAAGCGTCTGCCCCTTTGTCAGGAGGAGGGGCGGCAACTCGTCGGAATCGGCATTTGGAATGGTCACGCGTTGCAAATCGGCGAGCGGCACATACGGTTGCGGGAGCGAGATCCGCAGATGCATCTGGCCCGAGTGGGCGAGGAAGGCAAAGTCGCCCTGGGCATCGGTCGTGGTCGATCTTTCGTGATTGTCTCGATTCCACGCCACAACAACGCCGGAGACGGGTTGCCTCGTCTGCCGATCGAGGGCGCGTCCCTTGACGCGGACCGCCTTTCGAAGCGGAACCTCGACCAGTGTCGTGCGCCCGGCCGCGACCACCAGATCGCGCGGCGGAACGGCCAGCCTGGAGAAGCGTTGGTTTTCGCTGACTTCGATCCGCAAGGTGCCCGTTAGAAGGAGCGGAACCTGGAACTCGCCCTTCGCATTCGTGTGTGTCGTGAAGGACCCCACCTGGTGATAACTCATGCGCTGGCCTCGGGGCCCACTGGCGATGCAGCGAACCTCAAGGTCGGCGACCGCGGCCGGATCGTCCGATGTCACGTGACCGATGATCTTGCCGACGTCGCCAAGCGAGACCTTCTCGGGGGCGTTGACGAAACGTCGCTGCCGATCGACGAACGTCGTTTCTTGGATTCCGAACCGCGGGGAGGCGACGGTCAGCGAATGGAAATTGTTCCGAGTTTCAACGGGCAGAGTGACGCGCCCGGCGGCGTCGGTCTTGCGGCTCAAGCGAGCGCGAAGCGGCGCCGGGACTTCGCTTGATCCCGTGTCACACTGAACGTATCCGGGCGAGACGAGCGCGTCTGCCACCGGATGGCCGTCCGGTCCAACCACGACGAATTCTGCCGTTGAGCGCCGCGCCGTCAGCTTGACCGGCGAGCGCGTCTTCAACGGAGACTCGCGCGCCGCCACGACGGCAAAGCCGTCTTTGAATGCCCAGATTTCTGTGCCCCAACGCATCGGGCCGTCCAGTTCGTCGTCCGCAACGGTCATCTGAAAGTGGCCCGTTCGATCGGTCTGACCGTGCCGAAGCAGTGTGTCCCGGTCTTCCAGATGGTGCCAGAACGGATTGCGGCGGACGAGATAAACGTCCGCGTTCGGGATCGGCGAGCCGCTGTCGTCCATCAGCGTTCCGGAAATCTCAGCTGGCGTCGAGGGGGTTGGTTGAACCGTTGTTCCTCGGCCGTCGGCGGCCAAGAGCGCCGTCGGCGTGGCCAATCGCAATCCGGGCCAGATCAAGACAGCGGCGGCGCCTGTCAGAATCCATCCGCTGACGGACAGTCGGGAGGTTCGCTTTTGCGACTCGTCGAAGAGCCGCTTAAGCCGCGATGCCAGCGGATGTGCCATCGGGATCGCGACGGGCGCGGTTCGAGGAGAGGCCGGCCGGCGCACAACCGTCAACAGGGTCTCGCAGCAGATGTCGGCCGATGTCAGCCGCGTTGCCAGGAGCAAATCGTCGCAACACTGCTCGCGAACTTGCCGAATTGCTCGGGTCAACCACCAGTAGACGGGGTGGAACCAAAAGGCAACGAATGTGAGCGTCTGAACCGCGTTGACCCAGAGATCGCGCCGACGATGATGGGCCAGCTCGTGCGCGAGCACGACGTCAAGTTGTGCGGCTGGAAGCTGGTCGATCAATTCGCCGGGCACGACAACCGTGCGGCTGATCAGGCCGCATGCGAAGGGAACCGTGGCCGAGTCGCTGCGCAAGAGGTGCGGCGGCCGTTTCAGCCGCAGTGTGGTCGCCAGCTCGTGGAATCGTCGGGAGACGGACTCGTCGGTGATCGGCCGCGCTCGGCCGAGAATTCTGCTCAGTCGGCGCTGCTGACCCAGCAACCAGACGGTCGCCAAGGCGGCCCCGACCAACCATGCCGCCAAGGCAACGAATCGACCATCGATCAGGTCGGAAGTGACCGACGACGGTCTGACGACAACGGGGGATATCGCAGTCTGGGACAGCCTTGAAGTCACGCTTTCGGCTGTCGCTACCCCCTTTGAACCGGCGTCGCGCGGCTCCTTGCGGACGTGGACCTCGGGAAGACGCACGAGGTCTCCCGGAGATTGCGATTCCGCCCGCGAATTGGCGACGGGTTGGCCGCGGGGATCCGTCGGATCGGCTGTCGCTTGCGGGCCCACCGCTGTTGCGGGCCCGTCGTCCATCGCGACTGACAAAGGTGTCCTCTGAGATGAGGCGACGGCAGGTCCCCAATGGGTGAAGACTCCGGAAGGGGCCGCCAGAAACGGAGGAGCGACGAACTTGAGCAAGGCCACCAGCAACAGTCCATAGCGGAAGGGAGCCGACCACCGCTTTCCCACGAGCACGAGCGCTAAAACGACAGTTCCCGCGGCGGCTGACTGCCAACTCGCATGGAAAAGATAGAGCCACGTGAGATCGATCGGGTTGCGGAGCGGTTCGAGCAACGCGTGCATCAGTTTGCTCCTTCTTCCTTGCGTTTCGATCGGGCCGTGCCGGATGCGGAGCGGCTCTTGCGACTGCGAAGCTCTTGGACGAGGATCGAGAGTTCGTCAAGCTCCCGAGCGCTCGGGCGGCGCGACTCCAAAAGCGTGGAGATCAGGGCGATGCCGCTCCCGCCAAAGACGCGATCCAAGAGGTCGCCCACCAGTTGCCGTTGAATGGGATTGCGTTCGACCGTCGCCCGAAAAACGAAGGCCTTTCCGACGGTTCCCTTCTCGCGCGTCACGAGGCCCTTGTGCGTCAGGCGGCCCAAGAGGGTGGAAACCGACGCGTGTGTCATGGGGCGGCCGGCGGCAAGCATTTCCCGGATCGCGGCCGCGGTCTGGGGCCCATTGCTCCACAGGCAGAGCATGACGTCCAATTCCGCATCAGGCAGATCGAGGTCGGCCATGTGGCTTCAGCCTTTGTTACGAGTTCAGCCGTACGGGGATCGGGCGGAGCAGCGCGCTGCAACGGCCGCTTGCAAAATATTGACTACTGTCGATATTGTCAATGCTATTAAGACAACTGTCAATATTTCGAAGCGAAATTCGCAACTTGGCCGCATGGACCACACTTCACATCCGGCCGAACGTGCCGCGGTCGCCGAGGAGGTGCCGGGCAAGAGGTACGCGTACGCGAATATGGATTCGATCCACACACGGGGAGCGACGGACGCCGTGGAGTGCGTCACCGAACGGGAATTACCAGGCGATTGATCTCGGTGAGGTCGCACTCCAACCCGGCGCAACACCGCTTCCCACGCCGAGTCGCACTCTGGCATCCCGTCATGCATGAACGTATATTGATTTGTCGACATCCTGGCTGACACGGACGTCGCACGTCCAAACCCGCCCGAACGAACTGCGACTGACAGGTGCGGTCATCGCACCTGTGACTGATAGGTGCGGTCATGCGCACTCCCACCTTGTGCCTCGCGGTCTTTGCCGCTTTTGCACTCGCATCGATCTTACCTTGCGCGTCAGCGTCGCCGCCAAGGAACGCTGCCGACCCGACCGCGCAGGTCCCCGATCAGGACCGCGAACACTGGGCCTTTCAGAAAGTCCATCGGCCGAGGGTCCCGACTCTTCGCGACGAAGGATTCGCCCAGACGTCGATCGACGCCTTCCTGCTCGCGCGTCTCCAAGAAAAAAACCTGACCTTCGCCTCGCCGGCCGACAGGCACACGCTTCTGCGGCGGGCTTTCCTCGACCTGGCCGGACTTCCGCCGACGCCTGACGATTGCACGGCTTTCGCCGCCGACAGCTCGCCAAACGCGTTTGCCCGCCAGGTTGATCGGCTGCTCGCGTCGCCGTGGTTCGGCGAGCGCTGGGGCCGGCATTGGCTGGACGTCGTGGGCTACGCCGACACGGTCGGCTTCGACGGCGATGCGAACAATATCATCATGAGCGAAGGCAAGTGGAAGTACCGCGATTACGTGATTGCCGCCTTCAATGCCGACAAGCCGTACGATCGCTTCCTCACCGAGCAGCTCGCCGGCGACGAACTCGTCGACTGGCGGCACGCCCCGCATTTCACCCAAGAAATCCGCGACGACCTGATCGCGACCGGTTTCCTCCGCACGGCCAGCGATCACTCGCACGAGCCGGAGAGCAATATCCCACTGAGCTACTACGGCGTGCTCAACGACACGGTCGAGATGATGGGGAGCAGCCTTTTCGCGCTCACGGTGAATTGCGCCCGCTGTCACTCGCACAAGTTCGACCCGATCCCGCAGCGCGACTATTACCGCCTGATGGCCCTGTTGACGCCGGCCTACAATCCGCACAACTGGAAGCCCGTTTTCCCCTGGAAACCCGAGATCAAAGACCGGGCCATCCCCGACGTCTCGCCGGCCGACCAGGCCGATATCGAACGCGCGAACTTCTCGATCGATCGCGAAGTGGCCGACATGCAGACCCGCATGTCGCAACCCAAGTGCACGCCCGACCTCAAGAAAAAACTCAAACGCCGCATCGCCGAGCGCACGGCCCAACGCCGCCGCGTCGGCCGCATTCAGTCCCTGTACGATGTCGGCCCGGCCCCGGTGACGTATCTTCTCAAACGCGGCCAATTCGAGACGCCGGGCTCCGAAGTCGAGCCGGGATTTTTGAGCGTGCTGTGCGACACGGAGCGAGACGCGGTTGTTGGCCAGCCCAAATCCACTGGTTCCGAAAGCGGCCCCGATAGCGGACGACGAGCCGCATTCGCACGATGGATCACCAAGCCCCGCTCCCGCGCGGCCAGCCTCGTGGCCCGCGTGATGGTCAACCGCATCTGGCAGCACCTCTTCGGCCAGGGCCTTGTGCGCACGCCGGAAAACTTCGGCGCTCAAGGCGAATCACCGACGCATCCCGAACTCCTCGAATGGCTCTCCGCCGAGTTCATGACCAATGCCCACTGGCAGGTGAAGCCGCTCATCCGGGAAATCATGCTCTCGGGAGCTTATCAGCAGTCCTCCACCATCGCTGCCAGCTTGCCATTTTCCGTGGGGCAGGCTGCCAGCCTGCCGTCGTCCCCCGCACCTGCTTCCCATCCCGTCAACAAATGGCAAGCTAGCAGCTTGCCCTACGAAAGAGCCGCGAAGCTCGACCCGGAAAATAAGCTCCTCTGGCGCATGCCCACGAAGCGCCTCGAAGCCGAAGTCATCCGCGACTCGATCCTCTCCATCAGCGGCCGGCTCGACTCGGTGATGGGCGGCCCGCCCATCCGGCTCCTCGCTCGACCCGACGGCCTGGTCGTCGTCGACGAATCAAAACTCCAGCGCCCGGCCGATGCCAACAAGCGCAGCGTCTATCTGCTTTCGCGCCGCGCCTACAACCTCTCGATGCTCACGGTCTTCGATCGCCCGCTGTTTGCGGTCAATTGCCCGAAGCGCGACACCTCGGTGATCCCGCTGCAATCGCTGACCATGCTCAACGACCAAATCGTGGCCGAAGAATCCGCCCACTTCGCCGGCCGGGTCGCCGCCCTCGTACCGCAGACGAGCGACGGTACGATCAAGGAAGCCTTCACCCTCGCCCTCTGCCGCCAACCTGACGATCGTGAACTCGCCCGCTGCAAGAGCTACTTCCGCCAGCAAAGCGATGCCTTCCAAAAATCCGGTGACAACCCGTGCGACGCCTACCGACACGCACTCACCGAGCTTTGCCACACTCTGCTTAACACCAGCGAATTTCTGTATGCCGAATGAAGTATTCGAAGATAAATCAAGAAGAGCATCCGCAGATTTGAGAAGGAATTCTTGACCAATCTGCGAAATCTGCGGACAACTGCTTTGTCTTTGAATTCGCCATCCAGATACGCGAATCGACAAGTGATGTTCGACGCACTCGCCTTTTCACGCCGTCAGTTTCTTGAGCGATCCGCATTAGGATTCGGAACTCTTGCGCTGGCGCATTTGCTTGGACGAGAGGTCTTTGCTTCGGACGGCGATTCGGGAGAGCAGGGGCCGGGCGGGAGTGATCTTTCGCCGCGCTTCGGGCATTTTCCGGCGCGGGCCAAGTCCGTCATTTTGCTCATGCAGAACGGTGGGCCGAGCCAGGTGGATCTGTTCGATCCCAAGCCCGAGTTGCAAAAACGCAGCGGCCAGCGGCATCCGCAGCATGTCGAGAGCTTTCAGCCGGGAAGCCAGGCCAATTTGCTCATGGGTTCGGCCTTCCGCTTCCGCAAGTACGGCGACTGCGGCATGGAACTCTCCGAGCTGTTGCCGCACATCGGCTCGGTCGCCGACGATATCTGCCTCGTCCGCTCGATGGTGGGCGACAACAACAACCATCCGCAGGGGCTGCGCTGCATCAACACCGGAAAAATCTTCCCCGGCCGGCCGACGTTTGGTGCGTGGGTGAGCTACGGCCTGGGGACGCTCAATCAGAACCTGCCGGCCTACGTCGTGCTGCGCGATCCCGACGGCTACAACAACGGCGGCACCACGCTCTGGGAAAACGGCTGGCTGCCGGCCCTCTTCGGCGGAACCGAGATCCAATCCCGCGGTGCCGCCGTCCTCAACCTGCACCCGTCGCAACACCTGCCGAGCCAGGTCGCGCAAAACAACCTCGCGCTGCTGGCCGACCTCAACGAAGAACGCCGCAAGCTCTATCCGGTCGACACCGAACTCGAGGCCCGCATCAAGAGCTACGAGCTGGCCGCCCGCATGCAGCTGCACGCCGAGCACCTGCTCGACCTCTCGCACGAAACGCCGTCCACGCGCCGGCTGTACGGCCTCGACCACCCGACGACGGCAAACTTCGGCACCCGCTGCCTGATGGCCCGCCGCCTCGTCGAAGCGGGCGTGCGCTACGTGCAGGTGACGGCTCCGATCGCCAGCAGCACGATGCCCTGGGATCACCACAACGAAATCGTGAAGGGTTTGAAGCAGGTCTGCCCGCAAGTCGACCGGCCGACGGCCGCCCTGATCACGGACCTCAAGCAGCGCGGACTTCTCGACAGCACGATCGTCTGGTGGACGGGCGAATTCGGCCGCCTGCCGATCACCCAAGGCGGCACGGGCCGCGACCACAACCGCTACGCCTTCAGCACGTTCTTAGCCGGCGGCGGCTTCCGCCCCGGCCACATCCACGGCGCGACCGACGAGTTCGGCTACAAGTCGGTCGAAAAGATCGTCACCTGTCCGACTCTATTGGCCACGCTCATGCACCAACTCGGCATCGACCACACGAAGCTCACGTTTCCGCATCAAGGTCGCGACGAAAGCCTCACCGACCCCGCCGTCACCGGAGCGCAAGTCGCCGGCGAGCTGCTCACCAATCGCGTGTTCGTCGGCTAATCGGCTAAGACTTTCGTCGGCAAAGCGATGTGGATTGCCGTATGTTCGCCACGGCGAATTTGATAGGCTCCGTCGCGCTTGTGGCGATCCCGTTATAGATGGAGTGTGACCATGTTACGACGCACGCTCGCGATCGCGGGAGCCGGACTGATCCTCTCGCTCGAGCTGTTGTCGTCGGCGTTGCCCGCGGGCACGGATCAATGGAAGGACGAGTCGCCCGAAGCCGCTGAGCGTCAATTGGAAAAAATGCGATCGGCTGCTTCCAAGCTCGATCGCTTCGAAGTCGAGTGCCTCATCAGCCAGGTCGACAACACCTTCGCGAAGGACGAACGATGGCGTCTGCGCGTTTACGCAGAAGAGGGGACTGGCTTTCGGGTAGAAATGCGTTCTGTTGACCTGAAACACATGACCGCGCGCGAAACAACGTCCGGCGGGCGCTGCGAATTGTCGACCAAAGATTCGGAAACCTGGGTCTGCAAAGGCGACACCTGCACCGCATTTCGCGAGATCGATCGGACCTACGACGTCGGGAGCGTGAGGCAGATGAGCTGGCTGGCTCCAATCAAATCGTTGCCTCGTCAATTCATTCCTCCGTGGCTCGACCCGTCGGTGGATTGGACGGAGCTGAAATCGCGGTACAAGATCAAACAGGCGCGATCAAACGAATCCGAGTTCGTGATTGAGTTCTCAAAAAGACCAAGACCGAAAGACCGCGATTTTCGCCGAGTTTACGAGGAGCGCGTCGAGGCGACGAGGCACGCGCTCTTCATCGACCGGCGGACGAATCTTCCGAAGCGCTGGGAAATGGTGAGTGCCTCGGGCACTCAACATCGAATCATGATTTTTGAGCGGATCGACCTCCATCCCGCGAAGCGCGAGCTCACGGTTGTGTTGGACGGATACCAGGACGCGAAAAAGCTCGCCCGAGAGGCTGCGCAAACCGGCCGCCCGAAAAGGACAACGGGGAGCCATTTCGAACGATTGAGTTCGCCGCGGGCTGCTTTCGGGTACTAACCTGCCTGCTTTAACCTCGCCGCCTGCTATGGCGAAAGGGCCGCCCAGGAATAGACGACGACAAGGTAACTGAAGACGACGGTCAGCCCTCGGTAGCCGAGTTTCAGGAGCAGCGTCCTCAGGTACGGTCGCGCGTCGAAGACCGTGAACTGCACGGCCAGCCGGCAAGCCCAAAAGAGGGCGATCATCGCGCAGACCGCCCGGGCGAGGCGCGTGCCGTTCGTGAGCTCGCCGGCGAAGCCGATTGACAGGGCTCCGAAGGCGACGATCACGAGCACGATGAAGGCACCGTGGACCCAAATCAGTTGCCGCGAGAGTGGGTCGAGCTTTTGCAGGGAACTCCGCCAGTTGAGCACGCGCGGGACGAGGGCGCTTGCCAGGAGAATGCCGAAGTGCAGGATGCCGCCGGCGAAGATGAAGCGTTCCGCTTGCATGGCGAGTCCTCCCATCAGATGGGCGTAAGCGACAACATGGGGAGCACGACGCGGTCGATAAACGGCCCGTGGAAAAGGAGCCCCACCGGCAGCGTCGTCATCGCGAGGCAATAAAACCAGCCGATTTCGCCGCGGTCGAAACCGAGTCGGCGGCCGAGGCGGGTGCGCTCGAAGCACACTCCGCAGCCCTGCAGGACGAAATACAACGTCGGCAGCCCGTAACCGCCGCCGGCAGGGATCGAGATCACGAAGTCGTGAATCAGGCCGGAGGCGAGAAAGGTCGCCATTGTGGCTCCGCGCAGGCCGATGCGCGGTGCGAGCGGCCGAAAGATGTAGACGTGGGCCAGGTCGCGAAAGGCGAGGTTCCAGCGCTCGCTCCAGAATTCGGCAAGCGTCGTGGCATTGATCGGCGCCCGCATGATGGGACGGGCATCGACGCCGGCATGCCGCCAGGAGAGCGACAAAAGATCGAACAGGCCAAAATGCAGGACAAAGGTCAGCCCTGCGAGACCGGCCCAGGCCACGGCGTACGGCGTTGAACTCAGATTGGCGAGGGCGAGATTGAGTAACAGGATGCCGAACGCGATTTTCGCGACCGCAAAGATCCACTCGGCCCGCGTCGGCGCGGAGACGCGGCGTCGCCTCGAGAAAAAAGTCGGCGCGTCCATGCCGGGCCAGAGGAGCAAGTAACCCAGCGCGCGAAGCGAAAGCGTCTCATCCGCCGGCACCCGATCGACGAAGGTGAGCCACTTCAGCCCGGCATAAATCGAAAAGGCCAGAGACCACATTAACTGCCACGCGGGTAGAGCCGAGCCAAGAATTAGCGCAGCAGTTGGTAGCACGGCAAGCGGCGCCCATGCGAGAATTTCGCGCGAGCGGCTGGCGGTGGTGGGTAAAGTCACGGTCGACATAACAGACTCGCCAAGATGTTGCGGTCTCTGCTATGGATAACCGCACTCGACGAATTTGTTTAACCGTAGCTTCCCAGGTTGACTTTGGACTTTGAACTGGCGGCGCGGTCGGAAATGGTTCAGAAGAAAGTACTTGAAAATCAAATTGCGAGCGGTAGGATTGGGTTAGGGGAACGAATCCTCAAAGCAGCCTTCGTTCCCGAGTGTTTTTCTGCTGTGTTTTCCCTCTTTTGGGAGGCATGAATGCAAGAACCACCGGGCATAATTGAAGAGAGAGCTTGCCGCTGAGTCGCTCTCAAGCGGCGTAGAGGTGCTGCCTCAACCCGAGCAATTGAACCAGAGTTCCGTCCTGCGATTTCCGTCACTCGTCATGCCGTTCCACGGAAACGTGAGCAACGGTAATCCGAGGAAGGCCTGTGAAAGGCCATGCACGACCCGAGCTTCTGGCGGTGCGTCGCGGTGAAACAGCCCGGCTCTCTCGAATGTAAGTGCGGCCCTCGCCCTCTCCATGTGGCGGGGGCCATTTTTTTTGCGCGAAAGCCCACGAACAGCAGTCCGTGGGCTTTGAGCGGCGCTCAATGCTGGAAGAGAAATTCCTTGCAGTTCAGGATCGCCCAGCCGATGTCTTCGAGGGCCTGGCGGCGATCGGTCGAGCGGGCAATGTGAGCCTTGGAGACAGCGACTTCCTCAGTGGCCGGCAGCCGGGCGAGGGCTGTCAGGTAGAGCGACTGGATGATCGCGTCGTTGCTCTTGCCCGTTTTGATCATCTGCGGAATGCGGCCCGATTCGTCGCGGAGCTTGTTGTGGACGACGGGGCCGTTGATCATCTGCAAGGCCTGTGAGAGGTTCGATTCGGTCGAGCGCTCGCACTGGCACGACATCTCGCGCTGCGGCTGGCCGAAGATCTTGAGGAAGTAGTTGTCGGTCGGCGGATCGGGCAGATCGACGGCCCGCGTCCCCTTGGGCTGGCCGGTGTACGGCTCGCAGACGCCGGTCACGTCGCAGATCGCGTCCAAGAGCTGCTCGGCCGTGAGCATGCGCGTGTTGGCGTGCGAAAAATAGATCTCGTCGTCCTTGTTGTAATCGTTCTTGCGCGAGCTGAGCTGATAGGCGCGGCTTTGCATCACCGTGCGGATCACCCACTTCTGGCTGTAGCCGTGCTGCACGAATTGACGGGTGAGTTCGTCGAGGAGCGGGGCGTTTGACGGCGGGTTGGAATCACGGAAGTCATCGACCGGATCGACGATCCCGCGGCCCATGAGCTGGCCCCAGATGCGGTTGACGCACGTTTTGGCGAAGAACGGATTGGCCGGATCGGTGAGCCACTTGGCGAAGACTTCGCGGCGGTCAACCGCGTCGGGAACGGTGACATCGCCCTTGAGCAGGAGGTGCACTTTCATCGTCTGGCCAGTGCGCGGCTGCTGGATTTCGCCCGAGTGCTCGGCGAAGACGACTTCTTCATCCGTCGCATTGCCGCCGGGCTTGCGGCCGACGCGGGCGAAGGCGGCTGCGATGCCGTAATAGTTGTCCTGCGACCAGCGCTCGAAGGGGTGGTTGTGGCACTTGGCACACTGGATGCGGATGCCGAGGAAGAGCTGGGCCGTCGTCTCGGTGGCGTCCTGCGGATCGCGGCTCGCGCGCCAGTAATTGGCGGCCGGGTTCTCGAAGACGCTGCCGCGGGCGGTGAGCAACTCGCGAGCGAACTGGTCGAGGGGTTTGTCGGCGAGAACCCCCTCGTAGACCCAGCGGTGGAACTTGCGGACGCCCGACGGCTCCAGCTTCTTGCTGTTCGCGCGAAGGACGTCGCACCACTTTAGGGTCCAGAATTCGGCCGCGTCGGGGCTGTCGACGAGTTCGTCGACAAGTTTGGCCCGCTTGTCGCCGGACTTCGACGTCAAAAAGGCGAGCGCCTCGTCGGGGTGAGGCAGGCGACCCGTCGCGTCGAGGTAGGCGCGGCGGACGAACTCTTCATCGCTGCAGATTTCGGAGGGAAGAATCTGCAGCTGTTTCAGCTTTTCGAAGACCAGGTTGTCGACGAAGTTGTTGGCCGGCGCGTTGTCCCAGGCGAAGCCTTTCACGTCTTCAAGGAAGGTCATGTAGCCCGTGGACATTTTGTCGAGCAGGCGGGCGAGGATGGCCGTTTCGCCACGGCCCGTTTTTTCGACGAGGCCATTGGCGCTCACCGAGGCGACTGATTCGTTCGACGAACTGAACACGGCAAGCGGGGTCAGGTCGCGGACCGAGCCGTCGCTAAAGTAGCCGTTGACGCGAAGCTGCTGCCGCTTGCCCTGCGCGTGGAACACGCGGAGCGACGGCTGGACTTCGATTTTGACGAGATCGGGAGCGTCGGCGGCGTCGAGTTTGAGACCTTCGGAAATCCAGTCGTAGAGCACGTGATAGCAGGCGTCTCCCTTGTGCAGCCGGCGGCCGCCGCCGTGGGCGACTTCCATCAGGGGCTTTTTGAGAATCAGGCTTTGGCCCGGATCCATGATGTTCGTGCGGCGATTGAAGTACTCGGTGCGGAGCGTGAGCACGTCGAGCGGAGGATCGAAACCGCGGAGCGACAGGCGAAAACCGGCCTTGCCCGACGGCGAACCGTGGCAGGCGCCCATGTTGCAGCCGGCCTTGGTGAGAGCGGGAAGCGTTTCGTTCTTGAAGCTGGCGTAGGCGGGTTTCTCCATCGCGCTCACGACGATGGCGGTCTTTGCGGTGCGAACGCCGAATGTGGCGGTGATCGTGGCTGTGCCGTCGGCGACGGGGCGCACCGTCGAACCCTCGACCCGAACGACCTGCGGATCGGACGACGTGTACTTGGCGTCGCCGGTGAGATCGAGGAGTTGATTGGCTGCGTACTGGCCCGTCGTTACGAGTTGCAGGCTGCTGCGGTGTCCGCGCAGCTCGAATTTCGCGGGCTCGAGCACCAGGGCCTGTGGGACGGGCAGGGGGGACTTGGCTGTTTTGGCGACGGCAGTCGACTTCTTCGACGCTTTGGCCGGCTTGGCTTCCGCGGCGCACGACACTGTGTGAGTGAGCGTGGGGGACGCGATCGCCGTGGCGAGAGTTCCGCCGAGAATCAGGCAGGCGACCAATCTTCGCCGGGCGGGAGCCGTGTGTCGGATGTCATATCCTGTGGCTATTGCCTTCATCGCAGTTTCCTTCATCAGGATGGCACTGTCTGGCGAGCGAAATCGTTTCGCCGGCCTCCCCTTTTTTGTCGGCGCTGGTTATTCGACGGCGATCCCGGGAAGCGGGACCTTGGACGAAAACTTGCCGTTGCCGACATTCGCTTGAGCGACGAGCTTTACATTCTTGATCGCGCCGGCGGCCGCCTCTGCCGTCGCCGACAAGACGAGTTCTTGCTCGGTCTTGCCCGCGGCCAGCTTGGCCGTCGATGCGGTGATTCCCTTGGGAAGTTGCGAACAGGCCAGCGTGATCTCGCCCGGAAAGGCGGGATTGCGTTTGGCGGAGACTTTGAGCCGCAGCTGCCCCTTCCGCGGCAGTTTGCCGGAGGCGGCGGCGACCGAAATTTGATACGGGTCTTCCAATTTCAACGCCACGCCGGGAGCCGGCTGCGTGTGCGTCTGATTGGCTTTTTTCAGCGTGCCTTCGAAGACGGTCGTGAACTCAGCCAGCGCCGGCTGATTGTCAGCGGAAAACACGATCGCGACCGAAGAGGCACCTTTGGGGATCGGCTTGAGGACCGCAGTAATGCCCGTGGGAAGCAGATGCTTGGGGGGCGAGGGCGGCGTGGTTTCTTTCTCCGAAGGGACGATCGCCAAAGCGATCTCTTCGTCGAAACCTTTTTGCCGCTCGGCGAGCACTTTGACCGTGGCGGACAAGTGACGGCCGAAAACCAACTCGGCGGGCTCGGTTCGCAGGGTGAAGGGGGCGGGCGGGGCGATGCCGAAAGCAGCTGCCGTCGCCAGCGACTCCGGCGGGTAGGGCATTCCGCTCAGTTCTGTTTTGAGCACTTCGCTGATCGTGGCGACCGTCTGGAATTCGGCGCCTCGAACACGGCCCGTGCCGATGATGCGAATGGGATTCACTCGCGCCGCGGTCGCGGTTGCGTTCGCATGCAGCGTGAGCACGACGCTGTCCAGGCCGGGACCGATCACGGTCGCAGCGCTCGAAACGCCTTTGGGCAGGTCGACGGCTTTGACCGCAATAGCTCCGATGTATCGCGAGCGCGTCGCGGTGACTTTGACGAGCGCGGTCCCACCGGATGGGATGTTGAGAGTTTCTGCGGCGGCTTCCAACGCAAAGCCGGCGTCGGACGGAATGAAATCGACGTGGTACGCGTATCGCGAGCCGCCGCGGCGATTGAGGTCCGCCACCTCGAGCAGGTAATCACCGTCTTTGGGGAAAGAGGTCGTCAGCGTGGCTTCGTTCGCGGCCGCCCCCTCGACATAGGCGAGCTGATTGCCGTCGGGCTGGGTCACCCGCAAGACGACGTCGGCCGGCGAACCGAGCCGCCGCGCGAAGGCCGTGAAGCGGGCGCTCTGACCGGACCTGGCGTGAAATACGAAATGATCGACATCGCCCGGCGTTTGCAGCCGGCCGTTGACGTTCTGGCCAAATTCGACCCGCGTCGCCGTCTTGCGATCGTCATTCGGCTCGACTTCGTTTGATTCATGACGATCCGACAAGAGAATGGTTGCAAAACTTCGCGACGATCCGCCGGCAAACCGCGCCGGAACGTTGATCGCAACGCGCTGCGGATCGGAGGGAACATGCACGAGCAGAGGCTCGATCTGGGAGCTGGCCTTGTCCGCGAAATGAAACGCCAGTTGGCTCCCGCGCGTCGCTCCCAGGGGCAGCGCGACGACGGCCGCGGGAAAGTCGCCGATACGCAGGTGATAGTAGTAGTTGCCGCCCCCCTGATTGAGATTGTCTTCGACGGCCAGGATGTAATCGCCGGCCTTGGCGAAGGTGTGATCGATTGCCGCATCTTCGCTGAGGCCGGGGAGGTCGTCGCAGTAGGCGATCTCGCGGCCCTTGGCGTCGAATAACCGCAACGTGGGGTCGAGGGCTGAACCGATGCGGCGGGCGAGAATCTCCATCGACAGCCGCTGGCCGGCTTCGATGTGGAATTTGTAGAAGTGGCTCGTCAGGGGGTCGAGCGTCCCGTCGATCACCGCCGGCAGGCTGACGTGCTGCGCGGTCGACGGAGTCGTGTTGCCGGCCTGCTGGGAGATCACCGAAAGATCGTCGACGAGCATCAGCCGCAGCGGCGAAATGCCCTGGTTCGTAGCGACCCGCAGGCCGTAGATGCCCGGCGGCGTGTCGGCAGGAAGGCTGACCCGGAACGAAACTTCGCCCGCGTTCTTGCCATTGTTCGGCTTGGGCGACAGCACGGCCTTCCCGTGAAAGCTTGTCCAGAGGTGGCTCGCTCCGGCGAGTCCGCCGCCGCGTAGCGTGATCTCTTGCGTCTGTCCGGGACGAAGACTGAGCGGCGAAATCGCTGAAATTGCAGGCGCTTGCGCATGCACAGCGGACGCATCGAAACCCGCCAATGCCAAAACGGCAACAGCAAAAACGACCAGGCGATAGCGCGGGGCGCGTTTCACGCGGCGGGTCTCTCGGGGCGGGGCGTTCGGGCGGGAACACTTACACGTGTCTGCACGTGTTGATGCATCGACATGATAGTGGCATCGATGGGGGCACGTCAAAGGAAAAGGCCGCCACCAGTGGCCGTCCGTTCAATCCCGTACCCGACGCTCGTAGACCGTCATCACGGTCCGGACATTTGGATGCGGCGTGAGATCGTCTGGTGCCCAGCGGTATGTGACGCGCTTGGCGGCGTCGACCTCAACCAGTCCCACAAGTTTGAGCTGCCGACTTTGATAATCGATGAACCACTTCGCCACGGTCATGTCGGGCTCGGGCGGGGGCAGCCACGAGGCCTTGAGATTCACGAAGACGACGTATTTCGGGCGGGCGGCTTCGACCTCCTCGATCATCTGTTTTTGGAATTGCCGCGCGTACGGCTGCTTCTCGATCAAGGGATACATATAGATGAACCCGGTGGCCGAGGGACGGCGTGAGTAAAAATAGAGCTCGGGTTCCGAGCCGATAACGGCGATGGCGTCGTCCGGATTCGTGCGAGCCCGGATGAAATCGGCGACCCCGACCGCTTCGATGAAGGGATTTTCCTGGTACACATTGCGGCATGCCTCCTCGGGAGTGCGCCACAGGTAAAACGGTCCTTCCATCGCGAAGGCGGTCGAAAGCGGAATCAGAACCAGGGCCACCGCCGCGGCCGTTGCCAACTTGGGAAAACGCCGGCCCACGCGCTCGCGCGCCACTGACACGGCCGCGCCGAACAGACAGGCGACGACCGGAAGCACAAGAATGAAATAGTGCTCGCGAAACGTGAATCCCGGCAGCAGGCCGACGACTGAGAAGAGCAGGAGCCAAACCAAGAAAGGAGATGCGGAGCGGGTCCGAGAGGTGAGCGGAACGGCCAGGAGCCCGAATCCCGCAACAATCCAAAACAGCACGCCGTCGCCGACCACCAATTTGAATCCGTCCCAAAAGTTTTTGACGACCTTCGCGTTGAGCGGCTCGCCGTAGTAACGGGCGTAAGAAACCGTCCACAGCCAAAATGCGTCCCAAGTGCGCGTCACCGCCAGCGAGACGAACAGGACGATGAAGGGCACGAGAATCCCGGCGATGAGGATCGCGCCTCTCCACACCATTTGCCGCCATTCGCTGGCGCTCGACCAGAAAGGTGCGAGCGTGTATCGCCACCATCCGCCCCAACCCGTGACGAAGATCCGATCGGATGCCGGCAATCGGCTCAAATCGACTGCAGCCGAAGTCATCTCGTGCCACGCCCAATAAGCTGCGACAAACGCCGTGAAGACAAGGCCCGGCTGCTTCATGAGCGATGCCAAGCCGGCAAAGACACCGGCCACGAAATACAAACCCAGTCGCCGGCGCTCGAAGGCCTGCTGCAAGCAGAGGATGGCCGCCAGCGCAAAGACGACGACAAAATGCGTCGCGTGGCCGGCAAATCCAAGCGTCCAAGGGCTCAATGACAGCATGGCATAGGCCACGGCCGCCGCGGCCGCTGCAGTGGCGTCCAACGCACGCCGGCAAATCGAGAAGACCAGCACGATGGCGACGACATTCACAATCAGCACGCCCAGGTGCACTCCTTCGATCGTTTGACCAAAAAGCGCCTCGAACAGCGCGTAGCAGTAGTACGTGCCGGGCCATTTCATGTTGTAAAGCCGCTCGTAGGGCGGATGCCCCTCGAGAATGCGCTGCCCTGCGTAGGCGTATTCGCCTTCATCGCGCTCAAGCGGCAGCGCGAGGAGCCGCAGGCGAATGGCCGCGGTGGCCACGACCGTGACAATTAAGGCCAAGAGCGGGCCAATTGGCAGCCGATTGGCGACATTCACACCGGCGCACGGCGGGGCAGGGCGGAGTGCATTGCGGTCGCCGGTTCGATTACTGTTCACAGCGCCAGGATATCAGAATCCATCGTTGCCAAAGTAGCCGCCTGCCGGCTCGGCAACGTGGCTAAAGTTCTCGAACCGCATGCACTCTTTACGCCAGGTGAGCGTCACGATGCCGGTGGGACCGCTGCGGTGTTTGGCGATGATGACCTCCGCCTCGCCCGGTCTGTCGGCAGGATCGTACATGTCAGGCCGGTGCAGAAACATCACCAGGTCGGCATCCTGTTCGATCGCACCACTTTCCCGCAGGTCGGCCAGGCGCGGCCTCTTTTCCTCCCGCAGCTCGACGCCCCGGTTGAGCTGGGCCAAAGCAATCAGCGGGACGTTCAGCTCCTTGGAGAGCTGCTTCAAACGCCGCGTGATCTGGGCGATCTGTTGTTCGCGCGGGGCACGCCGGTCATCCGGCTCGATGAGCTGCAGATAGTCGATAACGATGAGCCCGATCTGATGCTGCCGGCGAAGCCGCCGCGCAATGGCGCCGATTTGCGCTGTGTTTCGGGCCGGATGGTCGTCGATGAAAATGGGGATTTCGCTCAATTCGTGAGACGCATCGAGCAGTTTTTGCCGCTGCTCCTCGTCGATGTCGCCCGAACGGAGCTTATGGCCGTCGATCTGAGCGGCCATGCACAAAAACCGCTCGGCCAGCTCGAGCTTCGACTGTTCGAGGCTGAAGAGCAACACGCCGCTGCCGGAGCGGGCGATCCCGTCGGCCCAGTTGCAGATGAGAGCCGTCTTGCCCATGCTGGGCCGCGCCGCAAGGATGATCAACTCGGCCGGTTGAAAACCGGTGGTCAAATGATCGATATCGACAAAGGACGTCCCCAACCCGCTGATGTTGCCGGGGCTCTGCATGCGGTCGCTGATCCGGGAAAAGGTCTCGAGCAGGATCTCGCCGATCGAAAGTTTGGCGTCGCTCTCTTGCTGCTCGAGGATGGCGAAGACCTTCTGCTCGGCCTCGCGCAGGACTTCGTCGGAGGTGCGGCTCGAGTCGTAGCAGCTTTTGAGCACTTCGGTGCACGTGCCGATCAGCGTGCGCTGGATGTACTTGTCGTGGACGATATCGGCGTAATAGCGGACATGCGCCGCGTGGGGGACGGTTTCGAGAATCTCGTGCAGGTAGGCGACGCCACCGGTCTCTTCGAGGAGTTTCTCGCGTGCCAATTCCTCGGCCAGCGTGACGGGATCGATCGCGGAGAGCCCGCGATCGCGCATGCGGCAAATCATCTCGTAGAGCCGCTGGTGCGCATCGAGATAGAAATGGGCCGCCTTTAGGAACGAGCCAACTTCGTCGATCGCGTCGTTGGAAAGCAGCATGCTGCCGAGCACGCTGCGCTCCGCGACGAGGTTTTGCGGAGGGAGTTTGGCTGTGAAATCTTCGCTGGGGGCCATCCCTGCCTCCGTCCGTCGCCTGGAAAATGAGACCGCGATCGCAGAGGTCGGTTTAGGCGCTCGCCGCCGGGACGACCCAAACCTTGACTTCGGTTTTCACGTCGGCATGGAGCTCGACCTTCACGGTGTACATGCCGAGTTCCTTGAGCGGACCATCCAGTCGGATATGGTCGGCATCAACCTGGTAGCCGGCTGACTTGAGAGCCTTGCTGATGTCGTTGGCGACGATCGAACCGTAGAGGTGTCCCTCTTTGTTGGCGTTGGCTTCGAGCGTGACGCTGTACTTGCTGACCGCGTCGGCCTTTCCCCGCAGCTCCTTGATGCGCTGCGCTTGTAGCTCGGCCACGCGAAGCTTGTGCCGATCGACCATCCGCTTGTTGTGATCCGACGCGACTGCCGCCAGCCCCTGCGGCAAGAGAAAGTTGCGGGCGTAGCCCGGTTTCACGCGGACGATGTCACCTTGTTTGCCCAGGCTGGTGACGTCCTCGGTGAGCAGGACGTCAACTGACGAGCGGCTGG
Organism: uncultured Planctomycetaceae bacterium; assembly: GCA_963752185.1. Classification (GTDB taxonomy): domain Bacteria; phylum Planctomycetota; class Planctomycetia; order Planctomycetales; family Planctomycetaceae; genus DASPSM01. Next base: position 2,742,600 of record CAVVXK010000002.1, read on the forward strand.
ATCCGGAGACACCTGCGGTCTTGGTCCGTTTGGTCATGACGATCACTTTCCTCGGTCTACTCGAATTCGTTTATTTTTCGTTTTGGCGGGGCCGGTCCATGGTTGGCTACGGCCCATTGATCTCTAAAACGGAACTTCGTCTTCGGGCGCCCCGCCGGCGGAGCCCTCAGGCAGTCCGTCGTGATACTCTTCCGCCGGGGCCTGGCTCTCGGACGCCTGCCCGCGGCCACCCCGTGGCGCTTCGCCGCGTCCCGTGTCGCCGCGCGAACCTTCCGCACGTCCGCCACCGCCGCCTCCACCGTCGGTTCGCGAACCGACCATGGTCATGCTCTCGCCGACGACGCGGAGCTTCGAGCGTTTCTGTCCCGATTCCTTGTCGTCCCATGTATCCAGCTGCAAGCGACCTTCGATCAAGACCTGACGGCCCTTCGACAGGTATTCGCCGGCCACCTCGGCTTGCCGGCCCCAAAGAGTCACGTCGACAAATGTGACTTCTTCGCGGCGCGAATTTGTTTTTTGGTCGAACCAGGTGCGATTGACGGCCAATCCGATCTCCGAAACCGCCGTGCCGCCGGGCGTATAGCGGACCTGCGGATCGCGCGTCAAATTGCCGAGCAAAATTACCCGATTGAAGCTTGCCATTGTCCGCTCCCCGCTCCCCCGTCCGCGGAGCCGGCCGGGAATCTATTCGATTGCGTCCGGAATTTCTTCGACATCACCGTCGCGACCCCGGTCCCGGTCGCGGTCCCTGTCTCGGTCGCGGCCGCGGGGACGCTCCGACTCTTCCGCGTGAGCCGCCGCCTCGGGATGCCATTCGCCGGAAATCGCCTGCACCATCGCGTCGAACAGCACCTGCGGATGGTTCACCAGGACGTGCCGGAGCACCAGGTCGTTGAGGCTGCAGGCCCGCTTCAAATCCTTGACACCCGAGCCGGGCATCTTGAAATACACAAGGTAGTGCAGTCCCTTGCGATGGCCCTTGATGGCGTAGGCCAGCCGGCCGTCCTGCCAGGGTCGGTGCGCGACGATCGAACCGCCGCTCTTTTCAATCATTGCCAGAATCTGATCGGCCGATCCCTTCACGTCGGTCGCGAAGCGACCGCTGTCGAGCAGGAACATCCCCTCGTACAGTTTTTCGACCGTTGTTTTTTCTGCCACCGTCGTTTCTGCCACGCTCGTCTCCCGTTTTTTGCCGCATGCCTCGTTGTATCGACTTCGGCCGCTTTTTCAACGCCGGCTCAGACGTTTGCCGGCTCAGTCGCCGCAGGGGGCATTCACCTGATTCATTGCCCGATTGAGTCCGGACCGGACCCAGATCTCAATTCCTTCGGCCGCCCGAATCACCGCCTCTTCCATTTGTTTCTCTTCGTTCCGACGAAACCGGCTGAGCACAAAGTCGGCGGCATCCATTTGCTCCGGCGGGCGACCGATGCCGATCCGCAGACGCGAAAACTCTTCCGTCGCCAAATGCCGAATCGTGTCCGCCAGTCCTTTCTGACCTCCTGCCGATCCACCCGACCGCATCCGCAAGCGGGCCAGCTCCAAATTGAAATCGTCACACACCACTATCAGATCGCTGAGGGGCAGGCCGTAGAAGTCGACAATTTGCCGAACCGAACGGCCGCAGGCATTCATGTATGTTTGCGGGGCAGCCAACAGAACTTTTTCCGTCCCGAGCGAACCTTCCGCCAGATTCGCTTCGAAGCGCAGACGAGGCTTGCCGGCACCGAGTCGCGTGGCCAACTCGTCGACGACCACGAATCCCACATTGTGCCGCGTCCGATCGTACTTCGGCCCGGGATTTCCCAGACCCACCACAACCTTCACGCCGCAACCTTCCTGCGCCGGTTGAGAACTCGACGATTAAGAGCAGCGGGCCAAAGCGGTCGCGAGTCTCGAAGCTTGCCCCCCGAACTATTTCTTCTCTTTCTTCTCCTCGCCTTCCTCCTCTACCTCTTTCACCTTGCGGCCCACGATCTCGGGTTGGGCCGGTCCGCCCTCGGCCGCCTCCGCGCCTGGTTCCTCTTCTTCGATCGGCTGCTTGACTTGCACGACGACCGTTTCCGGCTCGTTCTTCACCGTTGTATTGGGAGGGAGCTCCAACTCGCTGACGTGGATCGCCTGCCCGATTTGCAATTCGGCAATCTTGACGGTGATGCCGTCCGGAATCTGAATGGCCAGGCACTCGAGTGTGATGCTGTGCAAGTGGTGGTCCAGGATGCCGCCCGCCAAGGCACCGGCCGCGATCCCCTTGAGGATGACGGGAACTTCGACTTCGACGCGCTCGTTCGGGTCGATGCGCAGTAAGTCGATGTGCCTCACCGCGATCCCAAATGTGTCCCATTGAATGTCGCGGAACATGGCCTTTTCGACATGGCCTTCGACATCCAAATCGACGACCCGCGTGCCGGCCTTCAAAACCGGTGCCAGCGTGTCCCACTCCACGACAAAGGGAATCGGGTCCTGATGGTGCCCGTAAACCACGCCGGGAATTCGTCCTTCGCGCCGCATGCGGCGGCAAGCGGTCGACCCGTGCTGGGTGCGCTTAGCCACCGACAGTTTCATCTCGACTGCCATCGCCGAAAAACCTCCAAATGCAAGAAACGAGCAAGGATAACGACTGTCGGGGCGTGCGCCAATCTAGGGGTGGCACTCTACGCCGTTAACCCTTTGAGACGCGAACGACGCATCGAACCGCTCGATAGGCGAGGGCACCCGCCCTCGCATGTCTCATTGCCGCGTGGGCAGGTGCCTTCGCCTTTCGGCCGATTGGTGGCACCCCAAATTGACCGTTTTGCCCTTTTGCGGCCGAAAACGAGGGTTGGCGGCGTAGAGTGCCACCCGAAAATCCTTCGCGGCGTTGCCCCTAAGTCCAATCTCGAAAGGCGAGGGCACCCGCCCTCGCACGTCTAAGTGCGGCGAGGGCAGGTGCCCTCGCCTTTCGGCCGATGGGAGGCGGCCCCATTGCCCCTATGGGCTAAAAAATCCGCGTCAGCCGGGTCAAACGGACCAATTTATGCGTCAAAGGCCCTGCCGAGCCCGTCGGACTTCGCTTGAGGCGGCTGGAAATCCGACCTTGCCTGATGTCCGTATGTTTTCCGGGCGTTATACTTGAGACAGACCCGACTGTCCCGATGAGACTGTGTTTGCCCACGATTCCTTCTGGCGAAAGTTGGCCGATGAGCGTGGTTCGCGCCGCACTGCGGATTTTGCCGGCAGTCCTGGTCGCAGCGCTCCTCGGTCTGGACGCCACGAGCTTCGCGCAAACTGAAGGTCCCGCCCGACGAACCTCTGGACGCCGCTCGCAACCGCGTCGAACTGCTCCGGCGCCCGGTAACGTGGCGCCCAATCCGCTCTCGAAACTCTTCCAGAGCTGGATCGGCAACAACGGCCGCGAGACGTCCTCGGTTGACGAGACACACGGCGCGGCGGACCATCACGGCCCGCGCGACATGATCGACGGCCGTGTGCCGCATAACCCGTCGCAAGCCAAGCAGCTCGAGCACGCCGAACAACTGATCGCCGGCGGACATGCCGACCAGGCGCTCGAACGCCTGGAGTTTCTGCTGGCGAATTCCGACCGCGCCACGATCCGCACGGCCGACGGGCGACCGGGACTTGTGGCCTGGGAGACCAACCGATTGCTCGGACGGCTCCCTCCCAATGCGTTGGACACCTATCGCCTACGTCACGAAGCGCAGGCGGCCCAGTTATTTGATGACGCCCAGAAAACGGGCAACTGGGACCAGATCATGGACGTCGCCACCCGGTATTTTCACACGCAGACCGGCAAGCAGGCGGCCAATGCCATCGGCAATTTCCACTTCGACCGGGGCGAATTCGGCCTCGCGTCGTTGTGGTATGCGCGGGTGCTCGGTGCGACGCCGGCTGTGGCCCAAGACCCCAAGTGGAGCCTCAAAGCGGCGCTGGCCTTGAGGCAGTCGGGCAAGACGAAGGACAGCGACGAATTGCTCCACCGGCTGCAGCCAAATGGTGCCGACTCGCAAGTCGACGTGGGTGGCGACTCGGTCAAGCCCGAAGCGTGGCTGCATCGGTTCACAGGTATCGATCAGTCCACGATCCCGGTGCTGCAGGAATGGCTGCAGTTCTTTGGCAGCTCGCGCCGCACGGGGACCGCCGCGGGGGGCGATCCGCTGCTTTTGTCCCGCTGGTTCCAGCCCACGACCCAGAATAAGCCGGTTCTCGACCAATTGGCTTCGCTTTCGCAGGATCTGGCCGACAGCGGCCGTGCGCCGATCCCGGTTGGGTTTCCCCTGATGGTGAAGGACCGCGTCGCCTTTCGCACGCTGCGTGGGGTACAAGTCGTCGACGCGAAGTCGGGCACTTTGTTGTGGGAGACACCGGGCGAATTCTCCGAAGAATCATTGATTGCCGGCTATCGATCGCCCTTCGACTTCGACAACGGCTTCGCTTTTCGCCGGATGCGGGGTGGAATGTGGCGGACCGATTTCTCGGGAAGCGAGTCGGCCGCCGACGGACACCCGCTGACGGGCCTGTTTTACCGCAATGCCAATTTCGGCCTGTTGGCCAGCGACGGCGCGCGGCTGTTCGTGATCGAAGACGATTCGGTCGTGATGCACGGGCCTGCCGGAACAGGCTTCCAACTTGTGGGTGAAAGTTACGAGAACCCGCGGCGCACGCCGGGGAACCGGCTGGCGGCCTACGACCTGGCGACGGGGCGCGAAGCATGGGCGATCGGCGGGCCCGCTAACGGCGAATCGTTCGACCTGCCGCTGGCGGGAAGCTTCTTTTTCGGGGCCCCGCTGATCGACGGCGGCGAGTTGTTTGTCGTCGGCGAGCACAATCTGGACATCCGGCTGTATGCCCTCGATCCGCAAACGGGGCACGTCCGCTGGTCGCAGCTTTTGGCCCATTCCGACACGAAGATCGAACAGGACTTGGGCCGGCGCTGGTGGACGGCACAAGTGGCCTATTCGAACGGCATTCTGATTTGCCCGACAACCGTCGGCTGGCTGGTGGCCGTCGATCGTCTCGATCATTCGGTGTTGTGGATGAACCGTTATGCGCCGCCGCGTCCCGGCACAGAACGTCACGAGCGCGAGCAGGGGGACGGGTTGGCCCTCGTTCCGCCGCTGCCTCTCAATGATCAATGGTCCCCCTCGGCCCCGGTGATCGCCGGCAACGACGTGATTTACACGCCCGCCGAAGAGGCCGTGCTGATCTGCCTCGACCTCGCCACCGGCGTCACGCGCTGGCAGGTACAGAAGGCGGAAGACCAGCTCTACCTGGCCGGTGTGGATGACGAACGCGTGCTCGTCGTGGGCAAGGCGGCAGTGACGGCCCTCTCGCTCGACAGCGGCGCGGTTCAATGGACGGCGGCGATCGAAGAATCGCAGGGTCCGCCCAGCGGACGGGGCGTGACGGCCAAAGGCATTTTCTATTTGCCGCTCAGGAACGGATCGTTGTGGGCTGTCTCTCTCGCGGATGGCAAAGTTGTTGAGACGTCGCAGTTGCCTCCCGGCTCCAAGGCGTTGGGCAACCTGGCGATGTACCACGGCCTCGTGCTGTCACTCAACGATTCGGGGCTCACCGCCTTCGAGCAGCGAGAAGCGATCAAGCGGCAAATCGCCGATCGGCAGGCGGCTAATCCGCACGACACATGGGCCTCGGTCAAGCAGGCCGAAATCTCCCTCTTGAATCACGAACCGAATACCGCGCTGGCGTCGCTCGATCGCGTCGAGCCCGAGCAAATTGAGCCAAGCCTGTCCGGTTCCTACCGGACTGTCTTGTTCAACGCGCTGACCGCCTCTGTGCGTGAAAATGGCGCCTCGAGCGATCAGGCTCTCAAACGACTGGCCAATGTTGCGCGAACAGGAGATGAACAACTCCTCGTCGAGCGATTGGCAGCGGAACAGGCGCTCGCCAAAGGAGAAGTTGCCGCCGCCTTCAACGCGTTCCGACGTTTGGCGATTGCCGATCGCCAGGGGCTGATCTTTCCCCGGCCGGACAATCCGCATGTGACCGTCGATTTCGACCAATGGGTCGCCGGCCAGTTGGCCGAGACGTGGCGCAAAATGTCCGCGGACCAACGCGCGCGGATCGACCTCGTGCTGCAGGGTGATGCCGACCGCGTTTCGCGCGGGGAGCGAACGTTCCAGGAGCGGTTCGCGCGGATTTACGGGTTTCATCCCGCGTCGCTACGAGTGATCGCCAGGCTCGTTGATGATTTCGCACACGCGCCGATCTGTTTCACGCCGAGCGACTCTTGCTGCGCCAAGTTCGCAGGGCCGACACCAATACGGCCGCCGCCGCCCAATTGCGGCTGGCCCGGCTGTACGACGAATTCGGATTGGCCAACGATGCCGAAGCGGCCTACCGCGAGCTGGCCCGCGCCTTCCCGCGGGCGACGCTTGCCTCCGGTGCGACGGCCGCGAGCGTCGTGGCCGATCGGCGCGACGCCGGTCTCCTCACTTCGACGCGCCCGCCGTCGAGCGATTGGGGCGACGTCGATCTCACAGTTTACCGCTTCGGCACCAACTTCGTGTCGCAGCATGTGGAAGATTTGGCGCTCGGGCAGCCCGGCACGCCCTTCTTCCGCGATCACCGGTTTGCCATCGACGAGCGCCGCCAGCGGCTGGAAGTCGTGCGGGCCGGTGATGACTCGCAGCATTGGCTCTTGCCGCTGCGAACGGCGAGCGGTCGCAATCGGCAGGGCGAATACACCGTGGGCGTGCCGACCGGCCACGAATTGGTGCTGCTGCACGGCGACGTGATTCATTTCCTGGCGCCGGTCGAGCGGCGTGTCGTGTGGACGCGTCCCCTGGATGTCGCCACCGGCTTCGGCGGCGAGTACCGGGCTCCGCACAACGTGCCTGCCCAGCCTCTGCGTCCCGGAAGCCAGTTTGCCGCACGCTACTCGCTGCTCAGCCGCTCGACCCAGCGGGGCATGCTGGCCGCTGCGAACACCGAATATGTCTGCATCTACGGGCGCCGCGAGTTCGTCGTGCTCGATGCCGAGACGGGCGAAGTTCGCTGGAAGTGCTCGAACGTCCCGCAACATACGAACATTTTCGGCAATGAAGACGCGGTGTATATGATCCCGCCCGATCGAACGAATGCGGCTGCATTCCGGGCTTCGGACGGGAAACGCCTCGACGTCGACAAGTTGGGCGATCTCTTGCTGACCGCGGTTGCCGTCACCCCGCGGGTTGGTGACGGTGGACGGAGTCTCCGGCGGCATCCTCGGGCTCGAGGCGCCGCGGACCGTGATTCGCCTCGTCGATCCGGTGGCCCGCAAAGAGTTTTGGAAGGTCGACTATCCCGGCGGCACGAAGCTTTCGCTGCTGGATGACGCGCGGATTCTGGCCATCTCGGCCGCAGGCGATATCGAACGCATCGATCTGACGGACGGCACCATTTTGAAGTTTCGCGAAAAGTATCCGGTGGCCGCCTTGCGGGCTCCCGGCGACATCTTCGCCATCGCCGACCGCGACCGCCTGTTCCTGTTGAGAAGCCCCAACCGGCGGCGACCGCTGGAATACCCAGAGGGATTTCGTTCGACCCTGACGGTGGGAAATGAAGTCCTCGCCTTTGACGCCCACGAAGGTACGCTGTTGTGGCAGCGCAAGGTGTCGCCGCATAGCCTCGTTCTCGATTCGATCCACGACTCGCCCATGTTGACGTTCGTGTGGCGCACCCTGGTGACTAACAAAGAATTTGGACACTGGAGCGTGCACATCCTGGTGATCGACAAGCGAACCGGCCGAGAAGTGCTCTCCACGTCGGACATGGCTGCGTCGAATTTCCGCACCCTGGAACTCAATATGGCCGACAGGTACATTGAACTCCGGTCGTACAACCAGCGGCTGCGCTTGATCGCGGTCAATCGGCCGGGTGCTTCTGCAAAACCGCCTGCCGGGAAATAACGGCCGGCGAAGAGCGGCCGGCCATGAGAACCAGGAAGCGTCCCGGCCAGAATCCCTCATGCGAGATTTCGAATACGAGGCGCCCCGCTCGCTCACGGAAGCGATCGCCCTTTTGTCGCGATCGAACGGCCGCGCCCGGCCGCTCGCCGGCGGCACGGATCTCATCGATCACGTTCGCACCGGCCGGCTCACTCCCGATCTGATCGTCGATCTGAAGAAGATCCCCGAGCTCGATCGCATCGAATTCACCGCGGAGGCACTCCATATCGGCGCGGCCGTGCCGTGTTATCGAATCTATGAGGACGAGCAGATCTGCCGCGAATTCTCGGCGCTGGCCGAGAGTTGCCGCATCATCGGCGGCATCCAGATACAAAACCGCGCCAGCGTCGGCGGCAACTTGTGCAATTCCGGGCCGGCAGCCGATTCGATCCCGTCGCTGATTGCGCTCAACGCCGTCTGTGTGATCGCGGGGCTGGGCGGCTCGCGCGAGGTGCCCGCGGAGGACTTCTGCACGGGGCCGAGCACGAACGTGTTGCAATCGGGCGAAATCGTGGTCGAGCTGCGCTTTCCACTTCGCAGTCCAAAAAGCGGATCGCACTATCGCCGCTTCATCCCGCGAAATGAAATGGACATTGCCGTCGTCGGCGTCGCGGCTGACGTGCGTCTCGACGAAACGGGGACAAAGATCGCCACCGCGCGCATCGCTTTGGGAGCGGTGGCGCCAAAGCCGCTCTTTGCCGCCGAGGCGAGCGCCGCGCTTGCCGGTCGGCCGGCCGACGAGAATTCGATCGCCGAAGCGGCCCGCTCGGCTCGAGCGCTCGCCAGGCCGATCGACGACATGCGCGGCACGGTGGAATTTCGCCTGCACGTCACCGAGGTGCTGGTCCGCCGCGTGCTTGGCGAGGCCATCGCCCGAGCGCGCGGCACGTCGTCGCCGGTCACGATCCATCCGGCAAAATGTTAGGAGCCGAGTCGAATGGCGCGTAAACGGGTGGTTGCGGCGATAATTAACGGCCGCTCCGAAGAGTTCCTCTGCACGCCGCGACAAACGCTGCTCGAAGTCCTGCGCGACGTGTTGCAACTGACCGGCACGAAGGAAGGCTGCTCGAACGGCAACTGCGGAGCCTGCACGGTCCTGCTCGACGACCGGCCCGTGGATAGCTGTCTCGTCTTGGCGGTCGAGATCGAAGGCTGCCGCGTGGAAACGATCGAGGGCCTTGCGGAAGCCGAGCATTTGCATCCGCTGCAGCAAGCCTTTCTGGAAGAGGCCGGTCTGCAATGCGGAATTTGCACGCCCGGCTTCATCATGTCGGCCAAGGCCCTGCTGGAATCTCATCCCGAACCCGACGAGGAGACGATTCGCTTCGGCCTGGCGGGCAATCTCTGCCGCTGCACGGGCTACGACAAAATCGTCCGCGCGGTTCAGCAGGCGGCCGAAATTCGCAGCGTGACCTCGACCGCAGGAGCGCAGGTGTGACGACGATCCCCAGAAAAAAACCTGATACGCCGTCCGTTCCGGCTCCCGCCACGAAGAAATACCGGGTCATCGGCACGCGGCCGATCCGTCACGACGGCGTCGACAAAGTCACCGGCCAGGCCAAGTACGGCGCCGACGTGCAGTTGTCCGGGATGCTGTTTGGCGCCACGCTCCGCAGCCCCCACGCTCATGCGAAAATTCTCTCGATCGACACGACGGCGGCCGCGGCGTTGCCCGGCGTTCGAGCCGTAATCACGCGGGAAGATCTCCCCGATCCTCACCATCGGACGGAGGAACTGGGGGAAGGCGCGGTCGACATCGCGCACTTGAGCCGCAACGTGATGGCGCGCGAGAAGGCTCTCTACCGTGGACATGTCGTGGCCGCGGTGGCCGCCGACGACATTAATACTGCGGAAGAGGCCGCCCGTTTGATCCGCGTCGAATGCGAAGTCTTGCCGCCCGTGCTCTCGGTCCTCGACGGCATGAGGGACGACGCGCCGATTCTGCTCGACAGCCTCCGCACGCAGTCGATCGGCGGCGCGAAGTCGGACCGCCCGACCAATATCGCCCGCCACTTTCGTTATGAAAAAGGCAACGTGGCCGAAGGCTTCGCCAAGGCGAAGGTTGTGATCGAACGCAGTTTCGACACGGCGACCGTGCATCAAGGCTACATCGAACCCCACAACGCGACCGCCCAGTGGAACGCCGACGGCCACGTCACGATTTGGACCAGCACGCAAGGGGCGTTTGTCGCCCGCGATCAGGTCGCGGGGCTCCTCGGCATGCCCGTTTCGCGAATCAAAGTCGTACCGATGGAGATCGGCGGCGGATTCGGCGGCAAAATTGCCGTTTACCTCGAACCGCTCGCCGCGGTCCTGTCACGAAAGTCCGGGAGGCCGGTGAAGCTCGTGATGGACCGCACGAGCGTCTTCGAAGCCACCGGTCCCACGCCGGCTTCGCACGTTCGCGTCAAAATCGGAGCGGACGAGTCGGGCCGGATCACGGCCGCGGAAGCCTGGCTGGCCTACGAGGCGGGCGCCTTCCCCGGCTCGCCGATCAATCCGGGCTGCATGTGCGTCTTTGCCTGCTACGACGTCCCCCACGGCCGCGTCGACGGGTACGACGTCGTCGTCAACAAACCGCGAACCAATGCCTATCGGGCGCCGGGCGCCACGAACGCCGCGATGGCAACCGAAACGGTGATCGACGAAATCTGCGAACAACTCCAAATCGACCCGCTCGACTTCCGGGCGAAAAACGCCGCCAGAGAAGGGACCCGGCGGATCGACGGCCCAGTGTTCTCGCGAATCGGAATGGCCGAGACGGTGACAGCCATCCGCGAGAGCGAGCACTGGAAGTCGCCGCTCGGCGGACCGCATCGCGGACGGGGCGTCGCCTCCGGCTTTTGGTTCAATGCCGGACTGCAATCGTCGGCGACGGCCACCGTGAATACAGACGGCCGGGTTTCGCTGGTCGAAGGCTCGACCGACATCGGCGGCAGCCGGACCGGCATCGCGATGCAGCTGGCCGAGACGCTGGGCATTTCTGCCGAAGACGTGACTCCGACGGTCGCCGACACGGACGGCGTCGGCTACACGGACGTGACCGGCGGCAGCCGGGTGACCTACGCGACCGGTTGGGCCGCGTACGAAGCGGGTCAGGACATCCGCCGGCAAATGATCGAGCGCGCCGCCGTCTTGTGGGACGTGACCCCCGCACAAGTCACGTACGAGGCCGACGGCACGCTTCACGGGCCGGACGAGCGTCGCATCACATTCCGCGAATTGGCCGCCAAACTCGCTAAGACGGGAGGTCCAGTGACGGGCCGCGGCATTTCGACCCACAATCAACCGGGCGGCGCGTTTGCGACGCATCTTGTCGACGTTGAAATCGATCCGGAAACCGGCAAGGTCACGATTCTGCGTTATAGCGCGGCCCAGGACGTCGGCACGGCAATTCATCCTTCGTACGTGGAAGGCCAGGTGCAGGGGGGCGTGGTGCAGGGGATCGGCTGGGCGCTCAACGAAGAATACGTCTACGACGCTTCGGGCCGCATGCGAAACGCCAGCTTTCTCGATTACCGCATGCCCACGTGTTACGACGTGCCGCCCATCGACCCGATTCTCGTCGAAGTTCCCAATCCGGGACACCCGTTCGGTGTTCGCGGCGTGGGCGAGGTCCCGATCGTGCCGCCGCCGGCCGCGATCGCCAACGCGATCTATCAGGCGGTCGGTGTGCGGATGTTTCGACTCCCCATGTCACCGCCGCGGCTGTTGCACGAAATCTTGGCGAAACAGAACAACACCCCCGGTTGAATCGGTCGATGCCGCGAGTCTTCATTCCGCCGCAATTGCGCACGCTGGCCGGGGGAGCGGAAACGGTCGACGTGTCGGGCGAGACGGTCCGCGAAGTGATCGACGCGCTTGACGCGATGTTTCCGGGCATCGGGCGCCATTTTCGCGACGGCGATGCGCTTCGCGGCGGGCTCACGGTCGTGATCGACGCCGACGTCAGTCCGCGGGGCCTCTTGCAGAAAGTGGAGCCCGAAAGCGAGGTTCACTTCCTGCCGGCAATTGGCGGCGGTTGATGGCGATCCTTCAATTCGCCCGGCCGGCCGCGACGGCGTCCGCAACCGTCAGCGTGCCTTCATAGAGCGCTCGGCCGACGATCGCCCCGACCAGGTTCGGCTGGCGTTTCGCAGCGAGGACGAGCCGGCGGACATCGTCGGCCGTCGTCACGCCACCCGAGGCGATCACCGAAAAACCCAAGCCGGCGAGTTGAACGAGGTCGGCAATCGTCGCGTCGTCGATGCCCTTGAGCATGCCGTCGTTGGCGATGTTGGTGTAGATGAGGGCGGCGATCTCGAGGCCGGCGTAGTTCCGCGCCAATTCGAGTGCCGGGGTTTTGGAAACGTCGAGCCAGCCTTCGGTCGCCACCATCGAATCGCGTGCGTCGATACCCAGAGCGATTTGCTTCGGGAACATGTTCACCATCGAGCGGAACCAGTCGGGCTGTTTGAGGGCCTGCGTGCCGACGATCACCCGATCGACGCCCACCGATGCGAGCAAGAGGCGGATTGCCTCCTCGTCGCGAACGCCGCCCCCCGCCTGGCAGGGAACACCCGCGGCCTCGACGATCGAACGCATCACCTCGTGATTCACCGGTTTGCCGGCCCGCGCACCGTCGAGATCGACCAGATGCAGCCGCGCGGCGCCTTCGGCGACCCAGCGCTTTGCGACAATCACCGGGTCCTTGCTGAAAATCGTCTCTTGCTTGTAATCGCCTTGCCGCAGACGCACGCATTTGCCGTCGCGAAGGTCGATCGCCGGGATGATTTCCATGCGTCAGTTGCCGGGTTTGATTTTGGCGAAGTTCGAGAGGAGTGTGAGCCCCACGGCCTGGCTCTTTTCCGGATGGAACTGCGTCGCGAAGAGATTTTCGCGGGCAACCGCCGCGGCGAAAAGGGTCCCGTGCTCGCTCCGGGCGGCGATAAGCGAAGCGTCGTCGGGCACGACGTAATAACTGTGCACGAAATAAACAGAAGACCCGTTTGCGATCCCTTCAAACAGCCGATGCGAGCCGGCGATCTCGAGCGTATTCCAGCCCATGTGGGGAATCTTGAGATCGGGTTGGTCCTGGAACCGCACGACTTTGCCCCGAATGACGCCGAGCCCTTCCCATTCACCGTCTTCGTAGCTCACGTCGAAGAGGAGCTGGAGCCCCAGACAAATTCCCAGGAAGGGACGCCCGGCGGCAAGATGATCCAGAACCGGCTGGTCGAGCCCCGTTCGGCGAAGCTCATGGATCGCGTCGCGAAAGGCGCCGACGCCGGGCAGCACAAGTTTCTCGGCGCCACTCAACTCAGCGGGATTTGCGCAGATTTCCGCGTGCGCCCCCAGTTTTTCAAAGGCTTTCTGCACGCTTCGCAGATTGCCCATGCCGTAGTCGACAATCTTGATCATCCGAAAGAACTTCTGTCGCGCATGTGAAACAAGATTCCCCACCGCAAGGAACTTGGACACAATTCGATCGCCCGGGTTCATCCGAAGGCTGGGCGAAGTCTAACAGCGTCCGTGTCGATCCGCGAGACGTTAAGCCCGTGGCTCAATGGACGAGTGCAAACTCGTTCGAGTTGAGATAGGCCCAGAAGATATCGGCCAGAGCCCGGCCCGCGGCCTGGTTTTGGCCTTTATCGGACTCCGCGTTCTCTCGCGCCTCACGCAGATGGGCCAGGGCCGCGTGCAGCTCGGTCTGGGTCGGATTCCGGGAAAGGGCCGAGCGGGAAAGCCTGCGAACCTTGGCCGCGTCGTCGAGCGTGTCGTGGACGACGTCGAAGAGCAAGGTGCCCGGCTCGATGGCGAGCGCCCCGTCGACAATGCGGTCGTTCATCATCGTCAAGGCCTGCGTGACCGAACCGGCCGGGAGGGCCGCCTCGTCACGATCCTCGGTCGCGTAGTTGAACACAAACTGCCGCACCCAATCCTCGCGTCGACGGCCGACGTCGTTCCAGTCGGTGCGGGCCGAAGCCTTGGCTGCGCGTCGCGACCATCAGCGAATCGTAAAGCTCCTCTGCCGAGAGGGGCTTCAGGTACAAGCGGCTAAACAGGGGAGCCGCGCCGCTCGCCGGGTCGTCGGACGCGTTTGCCCGCTCGAGAATGCTTGCCCGCTGATAAGCGTCGGTCGCGCAGATCCAGCGGATGAGTTGCTTCAGGTTGTAGCCCGAAGCGGCAAACTCGCGGGCAAGGCGATCTAAGACTTCGGGATTGTTCGGCACGTTGTGCGGTCCCATGTCGTCAACGGGCCGCGTGAAACCGTGTCCGAAGAAGTGCTGCCAGGTCCGGTTGACCATCGCTCGAGCGAGTTGCCGATCGTCGCCTTGCGAGATCAAGCGAGCCAACTCGCGCCGCCGATTGACGGTCGGGCCCGCGTCGATCTTGTGGCCTGCATAAACCGGGAAGGCCGCCCGCATTTCGCCGCGCAGCGTTTCGTAATACATCGGTCCGCCAACCTCACGCGTCACGATCGCCGGCAGGGAAACCGAACGGGTCGCCATGCCACGACTTTCCGCTGAGCCTCCAGCGGCCGGGGATGATTCGTTCGGAAGTGGGGCGCGAGAGACGACTTCGGTTTGCTGAAAAAAGCAGTTGAGTTCCCAGAAACGGTCCTGTTTGTCCTTCGTGAAGGGATGATCGTGGCACTGCGTGCACTGGACCTGAATGCCGAGGAACAGTCGCGCGGTGAGGCCCGTCGCCGGGACCGCGTCCTGATTGAGATGCGCCAAGAGAAAGTTGGCGGCAGGGTTTTGCTCGGCCGTTCCCTCTGCCGCAACGAGGGAATACACGATCTCGTTCCAGGGAACATTCGCGGCGAAACTGTCGCGGAGGTATTTCTCGAGTTCGTCGCGGTGAACTCCGGGCGTTCGCGGATCCCGTCCCACGAGCAAATTCGCCCACACGGTGGCCCAATTGCGCGCGTAGCCCGGATCTTGCAGCAGATGTTCGACGACGGCAGCCTGATTTCGTTCGCCGCGCGGATCGAGGAACGCATCGACCGCTTCCTCCGGGGGAATGTGCCCGATGACGTCGAGATACACGCGGCGGATCCATTCGGCATCGGTGGCGACCGGCGACGGCTCGAGACCGGCGCTTTTCCAACCGCCGCGAATGTGCTCGTCGACAAATGCGACCAGCTCTTGCGAACTTTGGTTCGATGTCGCCGGCGGCGTATGCATTCCATTGATTCGACCGGCGGCCAGACTGTTGTCGACTTTCAAATCTGCGGAAGGTCGCGTCGGCTTGAGAGGCTTGGCGCTTTGCGCTGTCACCGGGAAGCGGGCCTGGCTCGAGCGGCGGCGGGCTGCCGCGATCGAGCTGGCGGTCCGTTTCGGGGCGGAATTCGCTTTGAGCGCTGCGGTATCGCCTTTGGACGCTGGAACGAGCTTCGGAGGCCGTCCGCGATCATTATTGGGCGACACTCGTTCTTGCGGCCGGGCACGATCGTCACCCCCTGCGACAACAGGCGGTTTGGACTCCGCCGTCTTGTGGCCCGATGAGATCCAGGCCACGACGAGGAACGCGACGGCCAGCAAGGAACCGACGGCCACGGTCATCGCGAAGGGAAGCCGCGATCGACGCTTTGCGGGACGGTTCGCCGTCGAAACGCCGGTCGCCGCCGACCGTGAGAAGGAAGCCGGCCGGGCGGCATCGTCCGCCGATGATGTCGCAGCGCGCTCCACGCCAATTTCGGATTGCGCGGCGTCCCAGTGCAAATTGCCGTGCAGCTCGATGTATTCAAGGTAATAGCGCCGGGCCGCGGGATCGTGGCGCGTCAGTTCGACGAACCGCGTGCTTTGTTCGCCGGTGATCCGCTCCTCGACCAGCGCCTCGAGGATTTCCCGCAATGCGGCGAATTGGTCGTCCGCAGGATGCATCAGTGCGCCTCCGCGGCGAGGCGGCGCTTCACGCATTCCAGCAAGGCACGGCGGATGCGTGAGAGGGATTGATAAACCGAATTGGCCGGGCGGCCGAGCTTTTGCGCCAGGCTTTTGCCCGTTTCCGCGGGCGCATATCGCAAGCGGATTAGCTCGCGATCGGCGGGAGCCAGGCGTGCCAGACACATCAGCAAGGCGTTGCGGCGATCTTCAAGGTCGTCGGCACTTTCACGGGCCTCGGCCGCGATGACTTCGAGAAAACTGTCGCTCAATGCAACGGCCGTGCGGCGGTGCCGCTCACGATGCTTCAAAACCTCGAGCACGGCGATGCGGCAGCACCAGCCGTAAAAGTTGGTCCCCGGCTGAAAGGTGTGGGACTTCCGCCAGATCACGAGGTTGGTTTCCTGAAGGATCTCTTCCGCGTCGACCAGGTTCGGTACCTGGGCGAGGATGAAGAGAAACAGACGCCGTTGCCACTTGGTAAATAGCTGGACAAAGTCCTCGGCCGGCGCGACCGGCAATTTGAGAGCCGAGTCGGATTGATCGTCGCGCTGCCCCATGTTACCTCAGCCGATGAGCTCCTGAATCGGAGTGCCACCGTTGACGATCTTCATGGGACGACCGAGCTTGGACGTGTATACGACATTGAGCGGGATGCCCAACGCGTGGGCCACGGTCGCCCACACGTCGCCCGGGAGATAGCTCTTGCCCTCGACGGCCACGCCTTCCTTATCCGTGCCGCCGATCACTTGTCCGGATTTAAGTCCACCCCCGGCCATCACGACCGACCAACTTTGCGCCCAGTGGTCGCGTCCCACGTCTTGGTTAATCCGCGGAGTTCGGCCGAATTCGCCCATGCAGACGATCACCGTATGTTCCAACATGCCGCGGGCGGAAAGGTCGTTGACCAGAGCGGAGAGCCCCTGGTCGAGATTCGGCAGAAGTCGCGTCTTGAGTCCGTCGAAGACGCGTTGATGCAGGTCCCAACCGTCGAGGGTGACTTCGACGAACGGCACGCCAATTTCGACCAGTCGGCGGGCCATCACGAGGCCCTTGCCGAAGTTGTTGTTTCCGTAGGAGGCGAGCAGCTCGGGCCGTTCATCTTGACAGCGGAAGGCGGCCATCTGCTGGGACGTCATCAGGTTGACGGCCTTCTTGTAGATGTCCTTGTGCGCTTGGGGAGCTTCACCACGCTTCGAGTTGATGAAACCCGTCTCGACGACGTCGAGCATGGCGAGCCGGTGATGGAATCGATCGGCATCGACATTGTCGCACTGGGCGTTGCGAATCTGGCCGCTCCCGTCGACGACAAATGGAGCGTTTGCCATTCCCAGGAAGCCCGGACCTTCGCTGGCGCCACCGATGGAAACGAACGCGGGAATCTCGAGCCACGGCCGCTTGGAGCCTAACTCTTTGCTGACGATCGATCCAAACGACGGGTGAATCACGGTCGGATTCGGCACGTACGACGTATGCAGGTAGTAGCGTCCGCGGCCATGATCGGCCTCGCGCGTGCTCATCGAGCGCACGATCGAGATCTTCGAGGCGATCTTGGCGACCTTCGGCAGATGCTCGGAGACTTGAAAATGGGCGGCCGTGGAAATCGGCTTGAATTCCCCGCCGTTTTTCGAGTCGGGCTTGAGGTCCCACATGTCGATCGTGGGAGGCCCGCCCCCCAGCCACAGCAGGATGCACGCCTTCTGGTTCTTCCGCACGGTTGCCGCGTTGGCTTCCAGGTGCATGAGGAAGTCGAGCGCCGGCACGGCCGCGGCGCTCGACAGAGCGTGATTCAGGAAGTGCCGCCGCGTCATCCCGGAGGGAATACTGATCTTCATGGGGTCACTAGTGGTTAATGATGAATTCGTTCGAGTTGAGCAAGGCCCAAAACAGGTCCTGGAACCCGGTTAATCTGTCGCGGTCCGATTCGAGCAGAGCGGCCGCCGCCGACTCCTCCCGGCCATGCGGATGGCGGGAAAGCGTGGCGAGGTACAGCCGCTGAAGTTTTTTCTCGTCGGACGTGTCGGACTCGAGAACCGAGTTGAGAAAGCTGCCTTTGTCCGCGCTGATCGCCTTTTGCACGAGCGGACCGTTCATCATCAACAGGGCCTGCGGGATCGTGCCGTTGAAGGTGTTGGTTTCATCGTTTTCGTCGGTGCCGAAGGCGATAATGAATTGCTGCAGCCAGTCATCCCGCTGCTTTTGCGCATCGGACCAATTCGTCTCACCGGAGTTTTGGGCCGTGGTCGCGATCAAGAGCGAGTCATATAGCTGTTCGGCTTCGAGCGGCTTGGGATACATGCGGCTAAAGAGCGGCGTATTGCCGCGGGCCGGATCGTCGACCGCGTTCTTCTTGTTTCCCTTGCTCGTGAGGCTGTACGCCTCGGAATCGCAGATCCAGCGGATCAGTTTTTTGACATCGTAACCGTTTTTAACGAATTCCAGAGAGAGTCGATCGAGCAATTCCGGATGCGAGGCGGGCTTGTGGCGACCCATGTCGTCCACCGGCGTCGTAAAGCCGCACCCCATGAAATGCGCCCACGTGCGGTTGATCATGGCCCGCGCGATGAGGGGCGTTTCACCGCTCGTCATCAGTTTGGCCAACTCTTTGCGGCGGTTCGTCTCGGAACCGGCATCGACCTTATCGTCGAAGAAAATCGGATAGGCGACCTGCATCTCGCCGCTGCGCTTCTCGTAATAGACCGGCCCCGAGTAATTGGTCGGAATCAGCTCGGCATAATCGTCGATTTGCCGGCCGCTGACCGGATCGAATTTGCGGTGCGTGACCCGCCGCGTCTGCCGCAGGAAGCTGTTGATTTCCCAGAAGCGGTTCTGCTTCCACTCGTTGAACGGGTGGTCGTGACATTGGGTGCACTGCACCTGAATGCCCATGAAGAGCCGCGTCGTCTTGGCGGTGGCCTGCACGGCTTCGTCATTATTGGTCATCTGGGCGAGCAGGTAGTTGACGGCTCCGTTCTCGTCGGCACGGCCTTCCGCCGCGACCAGGTCGTGCACGATCTCTTTCCAGGGACGGTTCTGGGCGAACGCCTCGCGGAAAAATCGCTCCATCCCCGCACGGTTGACGAAACGCACCGACTTGCGGCCGATCGTCAGGTTCGTCCAAAGGGTCGTCCAATTGCGGACGTAGGAGGGGCTATCGAGGAGCTTGTCGACGAGCGCGGCACGCTTGGCCGGACTCTTGTCATGGTGGAAGCGATCGATTTCGTTCCAGGCCGGAATGTGGCCAACCAGGTCGAGGTGCACGCGGCGAAGCCACTCTTCATCGTCGGCGGCGGGGGAGGGGACGACGTCGTTCTCGGTCCAGCCCTGGCGGATTTGCTGATCGATGAACGAGACGACCGGGTCGTTGGTGCGAATCGGGGCCGGCAGCGGCTTTTTGGCGGTATGGCTGCGAACGACGTCCCCCGCAGAAAAACAAAATGCGGGACCAGCCGCCACGATGGCCAGGCTGAAAGCGGTGAGACGGCTCAAGCGGATCATGCGTCGTCGGTCGCCAGTGGTACGCGGATTCAACATCGCCGCTCCTGCACCATCTTTACCGGCGACAGACGCAGTATGTTCGCCGCAATTTTTCGGGGAATGGCCATAATTCGCAGCTAGCCCCGGCCGCGACACTGCTGCCCGCACATAAGTTATGATAGGCTTCGCCCTTAGGAAAAGTCGAGTGGAGAAATCCTTGCCGGAGGACCCATGACGAGCGAGGGAGACATTCCAGCCGCGGAGGCCGTGGCGGTCGTGTTGGCCGCCGGAAAAAGCACCCGGATGAAGTCCGTTTTGCCGAAAGTCGCCCATGAAATTTGCGGCCGGCCGATGGTCGAATACGTGCTGGCAGCCGCCCGGCAAGCCGGGGTGAAACGGACAATAATGATCGTCGGCCACGGGGCCGATATCGTCCGCAGCCTGCTCTCGGCCGAACCCGACGTCGAGTTTGCGGTTCAAGCGGAACAAAAGGGGACTGGGCACGCCGCGATGATGGCCCGCGAGCATCTTTCGGGACATCAGGGTCCGGTTTTTGTGCTCAATGGCGATACCCCGTTGTTGCGCAGCGAATCGCTGACCGGCCTGCTCGACGATTTGACGCGCAATCGGGCCGGTTGCGTGATCGGAACGGCCGTCACGGATGCCAACGAGGGATTGGGCCGCATCGTCCGCAATCAGGCAGGCGACTTTCTGCGAATCGTCGAGCAGAAAGACGCCGGCGAGGACGAGCGAAAAATCAGGGAAATCAACACGGGTTGCTATGCCTTTGACGGACCGTCGCTGCTGTGGGCCCTCGAGCGGATTCGGCCGAACAATCAGCAAAACGAGTACTATCTGACCGACTGCCCGGCAATCCTCAAGGAAGCGGGCAAACGGGTCGTGGCCGCGCCTCGGTTCGACATCGTCGAGGCCCAGGGGGTCAACACGCGCGTGCAACTCGCGGACGTCGAGCGATCCATTCAGTCCCGCGCCCTGGAATTGCTCATGCTCGCCGGCGTGACGATCGTGGCGCCGGCAATGACCTACATCGATCCGCGGGCTCAAATCGGCGCGGAAACGGTGATTTATCCATTCACGTCGATAACCGGCGCCGCGACCATTGGCCGCAATTGCCGCATCGGTCCGCACGCGCTCATCCATGGCTCCGTGCAACTCGCCGACAATACGATCATCCCCGCATTTGGGGCCGTTTCGTAGCGACTTGACTTGCGAGTGCCAAACGACAGACTGAAAGTCCGCGGCGAGGCCCTATTCGCACATGCTCTACGATCATCTCACCATCATCAGCGGACGAGCGCATCCGGCGCTGGCTGCGGAAATTGCCGAGTATCTCGGGATCGCGCTGGCCGCCGTCGAAATCGCCGACTTTCCGGACGGTGAGATCGGGGTCAAGCTGAACCAAAACATTCGCGGCTGCGATGTCTTCATCATCCAGCCCACCGGACCGCCCGTAAACAGCAACATCGTCGAGCTGTTGATTCTGATCGATGCCTGCCGCCGGGCGAGTGCGGCGCGGATCACGGCGGTCATTCCGTACTTTGGCTACGCGCGGCAAGACCGCAAAGATTCGGGCCGCGTGCCGATTACGGCGAAGCTCGTCGCCAACCTGATCACGACGGCGGGGGCCGACCGTGTCCTGACAATGGACTTGCATGCCGCGCAGATCCAGGGCTTTTTCGACCTGCCCGTGGATCACCTGTTCGCCGCTCCGATTCTCGATGAGTACTTCGTGAGTTTGAAACTCTCCGGTAAGGACATCGTCGTCGTCAGTCCCGATGAGGGGAGTATCAAACGGGCCTTGCAACACGTCGAACGGCTGGGGGGCGCTTTGGCGATCGTCGACAAACGCCGCTCAAGCGCGATGAACACCCAGCAAGCGAATTTGATCGGCGGCCCGATCCGCGGCAAGACGGCCTTGCTCTTCGACGACATGATCTCGACGGCGGGGTCGATCGTCGGGGCCGTGAACGTCGTCAAATCGCACGGGGCAGGGGACGTTTATGTCGGCACGACGCATCCCGTCTTGTGCGGGCCGGCGCCCAAGCGGCTGGGCGAGTCGCCCATTCGCGAACTGGTCGTCACCAATTCGCTGCCGCTTTCACCCGAACAGCGATTGCCGAATATGAAAGTGATCAGCGTCGCGCTCTCTTGGGCGAGGCGATTCGGCGAATTCACCGCAACGAATCGGTGAGCTATCTCTTCGATTGAATCGCGGATCGCGATTCTGGGACGGGCGCCCTGTTTGTGATGCGGCCATTGGGGCCGCAAGTGTTTGTGATGCGGCCATTGGGCCGCAAGTGTTTGTGGTGCGGCCGTCTCGGCTGCAGCGGCATTGGGCCGCTCCAATAGCGGCGTGCAGGCGGGACGCCCGCACCACAAATTCGCCGAATCGAATTTGTCATTGCCCCATGTGGGCTTCCGAACGCAGCGAGTCGGCACGCTGTTGCAACTGGTCCAGCGGTACGACGGTTTGCGGGCTGAGTTGCCAATTGATGTCGTGACGATCGGCGACGTGCCCGGGCAGAAAATTGTCGCTGATGAAATCGAGAGGCTCATACTGATACCAGGGGGGCGGAATCGTCACCAATTCCGAATGCGTTTCGAACCCCGGTTTGACGAGCGTCAGACGGCGCGTTCCGTAATACGTAAAAGGAATGCCGGTGGGTGTATAGCCAACTTCCTGACCGTCGATCAACACGCGCGCCCCGGGCGGATCGGAGCGAACGATCAGACGGCGATAGACACAGCCGCTGCTCATTAACAGGGCAGCCACGAGCGCAACGAGGGCCAACCGACTGAACGGAAGGTCTGCCAACGAATGGCCGTATTCTCGGGTCATGCTGGACGCTTCGAGCGACAGTGCGCAGGCCGCGAAATGACTGCAAAAGGGGTCGGATTCTAGGCTTCTGCTGGAAATCTGCCTAGATCGCTCACTTCCGCCGGAACGCGCACTTCGCGTCGGATGAGGACTTTACTTGTTCATTTCCAACGGGATAAGATAGATCCGGAGGTCCTTCGAGCGGCGAGGAAGGTTCGCGGAGACTCGTTCCCTACGGCTGTGACGCCCGTTTATCGAGTCTCCGGCAACGCGGCTGTGCTGCCGCTGCGACAATCCGGGGTCCTAGTTCGACGCCCGACCGCTGGTGCGGTCTGCGGCTAGTCGGGCCTGCCGGGAGAGGGAATGCGCTGGGAGCAGTCGATCCGTTACGCGTCCGTTAGCGACATCGGCTTTCGCAGACGCAATAACCAAGACTCCTGTGCGATCCGAATCTGCTCCGATCAGCAGACGTGGCGGGAACACGGCCATCTTCTGATGGTCGCCGACGGGATGGGGGGACACGCGGTCGGCGAACTGGCGAGCAAAATCGCCGCCGATACGGTCTGCCACACCTTTTTCAAAGTCCGCGATCTCGACGTGGTCGCTGCCCTCCGCCGATCGCTCGAAACGGCCAATGCCACGATCAACGAACGAGGCTCGCTCAACCGCGACTTTGCCCGCATGGGTACGACATGCACGTCGCTCGTCCTGTGTTCGCAAGGCGCGGTGATCGGCCATGTCGGCGACAGCCGCGCCTATCGCATTCGCGGCGATCGGATCGACCAACTGACGTTCGACCACAGCTTGCATTGGGAATTGATGCGTCAGGGCCGCATGCGCCCGGACGACGTCTTCATGCACGAATCACGCCACGTGATTACCCGATCGCTGGGTCCCGAGCCCGCCGTGCAGATCGATATCGAAGGCCCCTATCCGATTTTTCCTGGTGACGTCTATTTGCTCTGTTCCGACGGACTGACCGGACATGTGCAGGACGCGGAAATCGGCATCATCGCCCGCGAGCTGCCGCCGCAGGAGGCTTGCCGACTCCTCGTCAATCTGGCGAATTTGCGCGGCGGTTCGGACAACATCTCGGTTGTCGCCGCGCAAGTGGGCAGCGCGGGGAGCGACGCGGAACTGGAAGAGGAGCAGTCGACCCCGCCGCGCGGAATGGGGTGGGGATGGTTGCTGGCCGTTTGGTTTCTGGCCCTCGTGTTTGTCGCGGGAGTAACGGGGATCCTCTTCAACAAGTTCATCGAAGGGGTCTACCTCGTCGCCTTTGCCGCTTTTGGTGCGGTCGGCGCCTTTGCTTACTGGCTTGAGACGCGGCCGCGGCAAAAACCACGCGATCCTGACCTGGACGGCACCGAAACGACGGTTTGGAAGCCCTATCGAACGGCGTCGGCCCGGTCGAGCGTCGCCTTCTTGAACCATCTGGCCAGCCTGCAGATCGAGCTGCAACGCGCGGCAACGGAAGAGCATTGGTCGATCGACTGGCCCGCTTACGAAGCCGCCTACGCGGTTGCCCGCGCGTCACTCGAGGCACAAGACTACTCCAAGGCGCTGGCGGAACTCGCCAAAGTGCTGGAAATCCTGATGGCCGGCCTCATGCAGTACCGCAAGCAAATGCAGCGACAATCGAAATGGGGCAAACCGCCGAGTCCCCAGGTCGAAAAATCCGGCGGCTGACGGCGTCTTGGCTGATGTCGCAAAACTGACCGCGACTGCCGGTCTTGCCGATGATTTCGGCCCTCGATAGACTTCGCCGCTCGGCGTTGCGTTGCAGCAACAGGGAGGTTGCCGTGCTCTTTACGCGCACCATCCGCCGCACCATGGTTTGCGGCCTGGCGATGGTTCTTTGCATGATGATCGGGCTGTTGGTCAGCGCGATTTACAGCCACTATTCCTACCGCAATATTATCCGCCGGTTCGATTTCGCATTCCGAGAATGTCCGCAGAAGCCGGCCCTGGCCGGCTCGCTCACCAACCTGCAGTTCCCGTTGCTCGACAACGTTCGCGGATCGACCGCCGGCGAGCATGCCGAGGGACACCGGATTCGATGCAAGAATTTCCGCGCCGCTGTCATAAAAGCGCAGAAAGAGACGGACATCTTTATTCAGAGTCTCGAGAACCTGAAGCCCTCAGCCGAGATCGATCCGTCGATGCAGTCCGTTGCGAAAGGCCAAACGGTGCTCATCCGGCAGAAGCTCGACGAGCTTGACAAACTCGCCAACGACCTCGCCGATCCCCAACGAAGTCGAGCAGCTCTGGAATTGATTCGACAAAAAATCATCCACCTCCAAATCGTTGCCGACAAAGTTCCCGATTTTCAGCGGGTTCAGCAGACGCTGGACGAAGCCCGAGACCTCAATAGCCGCGGCCTCTGGCTGGACATCGGTTCCGGCGCGATCGCGGTTCTGTTTTTCCTGGGATTGATTGTGTACGGCTACATTTGGGTGTTTTCGCCGCTGCGCAAGCTGCACCAGGGGGCACTACGCGTCGCGCAGGGGGACTTCAACTATCGGCTGCAATTCACCCGCCAGGACGAAATGAAGGAGCTGGCCGACGCCTTCAACAGCATGACCAGCCGGTTTCAGGAAATCCGCGGGGATCTCGACCGGCAGGTCCGTGAACGAATCAAGCAATTGATTCGGTCGGAACGGCTCGCCGGCATCGGATTCTTGGCGGCTGGCGTCGCGCACGAGATCAATAATCCGCTCTCGGCCATCGCCATGGCGGCGGAATCGCTTGCCGAACGCGAATCGGAATTGAACGGCTCCGACCCGACGGAAACCGAGATTGCCCGGCAATATCTGAAAATGATCGACCGCGAGGCGGGGCGCTGCCAGCGGATTACGCGAAAACTGCTCGATTTTGCCCGCGGCAACGGCGACACCTCTGCCTTCCACGATTTGACAACAATCGTGAATGACGTGCTGGGAGTCCTCCGCCACATGAGCCGTTACAGCGATCGCACGGTCCGCTTCACGCCGACGGCCCCGTGTGTCCTGGAAATCAACGGCCCCGAAATTCAGCAGGTCGTCATGAACCTCGTCGCCAACGGTTTGGAGGCGATGGATACTGGCGGCGTGATGACGATCGAAATCACAGAACAGGCTGATCAGGCCACGCTGTCCGTCACGGACGACGGATGCGGCATGACCGCCGAGGTGATTGAGAATTTGTTTGAGCCCTTCTTTACTCAGCGGCGAGACGGCCGTGGAACGGGGCTGGGTTTGTCGATTAGCCACCGCATCGTGGCCGATCATGGCGGAACGATCGACGTCGAAAGCCCAGGCCCCGGGCAAGGCAGCACATTTCGCGTGAAATTGCCGCGCCGCGCGGTCAAAAGCGAAGCCGCCGCTTGATACAGCCCGTTCATAACCGGGCTTTTCTTGGCTTTTTTGGGGTGGAAAGGCGGTCGCCGAGACCCCAAGAAAAGTGGGCGTATCGAGTCAAAAAGAAGTTGGAAATCGGTCCGCAGAATTCGATTGCGACATCTCATCTAATCTGTTATCACCCCGCCTCCCATCACGTCTGAAACCGAATGGATTCGGGTCGGGTGCACCAAGGAGAGGGCGGCTTGAACACATTGCCCGCAAACAAGTTGCGCGTGCTGTTCGTCGACGACGAACCACCAATTCGTGACGTGATGAGGATCGAACTGCCTCGCATGGGTCACGAGGCGACGCTTTGCGAGGACGGCGCGGCGGCCATCGCCGCCATCGACAAGCACTCATTCGATGTTGCCATCGTCGATTTGCGGATGCCGGGCCTGAGCGGGTGGGACGTGGTCGACCATCTCAAAAGAGTCTCTCCCGACACCGAAGTGATCATCAGCACGGGCCACGGCAGTATGGAGGAGGCCATTCAGGCGCTCCGCCGCGGGGCCTATGACTTCCTGCCGAAGCCGTGCAAACTCTTCGAAATCGCCAACGTGCTCAAACGGGTGGGCGAGAAGCTGGCCCTGACCCGTAAAACCGAATCGCTCGAGCGACGTCTCGAATCGGTCGAAGGAGATTCGAGCCTTGTGGGCGAAACGAACTCGATGCGGCGGGTCAAACAGCTGATCGACAAGATCGCCCCGACCGACTCGACCGTGTTGATTTTAGGCGAAACAGGCACCGGAAAAGAGTTGGTTGCTCGCCGCATCCACGACCTCAGCCGTCGAGCCTCTGCACCGTTTGTGGCCGTCAATTGCGGTGCACTGCCGGAAAACCTCGTGGAAAGCGAGTTCTTTGGCCATCGCAAGGGTGCCTTTACGGGTGCCGACTCGCCCCGGAAAGGCCTCTTTGAAGTTGCACATAGCGGCACGCTCTTTCTCGATGAGCTGGGCGAGCTCGATAAGTCCATGCAGGTCAAAGTGTTACGGTTCCTCGAATCGGGCGAAATCCGGCGCGTGGGAGAGAACGACTCCTTCCATGTCGACGTGCGGATCGTCTGCGCCACCAACCGCGACCTGCAAGACATGGTGGCCGAAGGGACGTTCCGTGAGGACCTCTTCTTCCGGGTCAACACGTTCGAGATTCATCTGCCGGCTCTGCGCGAACGCAAAGAGGACATCCCGGGCTTGGCGAGATTCCTGCTCGCCCGCCATTTAAAGCGGCCCCAGGCCCCCACGGACATTCTTTCACCAGCCGCATTGGAAGCGCTGATCAGCCACGAATGGTGCGGAAACGTGCGGGAGTTGGCCAATGCTCTCGAGCACGCGGTCATTCTCTCGGATGGCCATACGATCCTTCCCGAACACCTTCCGGTCAGTGTCACGGGACCGACCGTGCGCGCGGGCTCCGCAACCGGCTACATGAGCAGCCATTCGAAGACGCTCCGCGAAATCGAAATGGACGTGATTCATCACGTCCTGGATAAACATGGCGGAGACAAGCCGAAAGCCGCCTTGGAACTCGGTATCGCTCTTAAGACGCTCTACAATAAGCTGAATCAGTACCAGGCGAATTCAGCCGCGGGCTAAGTCCGGTACTGGGGCTATTTCGGCCGCTTAGCCGCGTCGGAGCGTTCAATACTGCCGCACGACGCCGACGACGACCCCCAACACCTTGACGTTGTTGGAATAAATCGGCTTCATCGTCGAGTTGGCCGGTTCGAGGCGGACTCGGTCGCGTTCGCGATAAAATCGCTTGAGAGTCGCTTCGTGGCCATCCACCAAGGCGACGACAATCTCCCCCTCTCGACAGGTATCCTGCTTCCGCACCACCACGTAATCGCCGCTGGCGATCTGGTCTTCAACCATCGAGTCGCCTTTGACTCGCAGACAATAATGGTCCTCGGGATCGAAGAGTCGCCCGAAATCGACCCGGTCGGACTCTTCCACCGCCAAAACAGGGCTGCCGGCGGCGATCTGGCCTGCCAGGGGAAGACTTGTCCGCAGCTGCGGGGATTCGGACAACTGGATCGCTCGGGACATATGCGATTCGCGAGTAATCAGTCCCTTGCGCTCGAGGGCCTTCAAATGGCACATGACGCCGTTGGGTGAGCGGATTCCGAAGTGTGCGCCGATTTCCCGAACTGTTGGGCCATAGCCGCGGTTTCGGATTTTGTCTTTCAGGAAATCGTAAATCTGCTTCTGGCGGCTGGTCAGGGCAGGTTTTGCGTCGACAACTGACATCACTCTCTCCTAGCGGGCCAAAATCCGATTGCGGCACTTTACTGAACTATCGACAGCTAGTAACCATCCTAATATACGGCTGTGCATTCAGCAACCCGCAATCGCGGTGCATCCGTTCAGATAAACGATTTGTAAGGTTTGGCAAGCGCGAAAAAAGCCCGAATGTCACAGACATTCGGCCAAATGCGCGTTTAGCAAAGAATCGCCGCGAAGAAACGGCCTATTGACGGGTCGTCTGGCCGGCGGAGGCCTGCAGGTATTTGAGCTGGCCATCGAGCGAGTTCGGCGTCACATGCGTATCGACCACGACGCCCTCCGAATTGACCAGCCAGATCGTCGGAATGTCATGCACTCCATAGGCTTGTACCAGCGGATGGTCCCAGTGGCGGCGATTCGGATCGGAATAGAAGATCTGAGTCCAAGACAGGCCATTTTTCTCGATGAACTCGTCCATCGCTTTGTCGTTTTCATCAAGACAAACGCCGATGACGGCCAATGACGCCTTTCCGTATGGGCGCAGGACGCGTTGCAACTGCGGCAGCATTTCCTGGCAGGATTCCGAATCACTGGCCCAGAACACAATCAACGTCGGTTTACCTCGAAAATCGTCGATTTTCGCGAAGCCACCGTCCCGGGTCTCGCCCCCCAGATCGAGCGGTTTGCCTTTGAGTTCGAGCCGACGCAGGACGGCGTTCGCTTGCGCAGCCTGCGGACTCTTAGCGAAGTTCTCTTTCAACAGGCTGAAACAACTGACCGCCTCGGAATCCATGTGATAGAGCTCGCAGGTCTGGCCGGCCGCGGACAGCAGTTGCAAGGCCCGGGCATCCCTGGGAAATCGCGTGGCGAAGAGCCGCGCCTGAATGGCGAATTGCTGGATGAATTTCGGTTCGGTTCGCGAAAGTTGGGCATTCGTATGGGCCAGCCGGGCCACGGCGAAAGCCCCGTCGGCCGCCGCGACTGAGTTCGGGTCGCGGCGATAAAGGGCCTGTGCGTCGTCAGAGAGGGCCTTGGCATCTTCCTGGCTGCCGTTGGTCGCCAGCTTTAAGCGGGCCTCCGCCAAGAACTGGACGGCCTTGTTGAACAGAGGTTCCCGGGCCTTATCCGAGTGCGTTTTGGCAATGACCTGGTGGGCCATGTCGATGAGCTGCTGGTTACGTCGGCGCAAGCGGTCGGCCTGCGCTTCGGGTGTGCCTTGCGGGAGCGGTTTCCCGAAAAGCGTGATCATTTCTTGCAGAGTGGCCTCGGGGCTTCCTCCGTTGGAGGCTTGCGCCTCAACCGAGGCCGCGGTCACATTGCTCGCGGGCTCCACATTCCCGTCTGGGGCTGCCTGCGACGCATTCGCGATTGAAGCCGTCGGAAGCGAGGCCGAGTTTTCGCCCGCTTGAGCGGTTTTTGCCGAGGAATTGGCCCCGCTTGAAGGCGAACTCGAATCACCACAGCCCGAGATGCACAAGACGCCCAGGACGGCCACCGAGGCCAGGCTCGCCGCCGCGAACCCATTGAGACGCGCTGAAATCACCATGGTCTCTCCATCCGTTGAGAGATGCGGGACCGAGGTCCCCCCAAATGAACCCGCGGACTACGACGCGCACACTCCATGCGCTCCACTCGCGGATTCGGTGAGCACTTCTAGGTTATCTGGGGCGATTTGAGAAGAGGAATAACCGAAGTTCGAAAACGGCTACGCGCGGTCGGCCGTCAGAGCTGCCCGGACAGCCGCACAAAGCCTTCAAGCCCGTAGTACTCGGGAAGTCCCAAGTCGTTGTAGATGCGGGCCGTCTTTTTGGTCCGTTCTTCGGCCCGGACCCAGAACTCGCGTTCGTCGTGTCCGGGGAAGAGGGCCTTATCCTTTTGCGACTCGTGCTTGAAGATGGCGAGCTTCTTTCGCAGCATCACTTCCGGGCTCAGCGGCACGGCGCGTTCGATTTCGTGCGGTTCGTACTCCTGCCAGGCCCCGCGGTACAGCCAGACTTCCGGGACGATTCCCTCGGCTTTTACCACTTCCAGGGCCTGAATGATTGCCTGAGCACACACGCGGTGCGTGCCGTGCGGATCGGAAAGATCGCCGGCGACGTAAATCTGTCCCGGCTTCTGTTCGCGCAACAGCTTGGCGATGATCGCCACGTCCGCATCGCAGATCGGCCGCTTGGAGACTTTCCCGGTGCGATAAAAGGGGAGCTCGAGAAAGTGCAGCTTCTCTTCTCCGACGCCCACGCTCATTGCCGCCGCCGTCGCTTCCGTCTTGCGGATCAACGTCTTGACGTTCAAGACCTCTTCCGTGTCGAAGTCGCCCGATTGCTTTCTGGCGATCGCGTCGTGAAGTTTCTGGCACAGGGCCTGCGCCGATTCGGTGTTGAGGCCGAAGATCTTGTGAAACTCGCTGACGTAATCGATGTGCCGCAGGGCGTCGTGATCGAAAACCGCGATATTGCCGCTTGTCATGTAGGCAATATGGACGTCATGCCCCTGATCGTTCAGGGTGCATAAAGTGCCGCCCATCGAAATCACGTCGTCGTCCGGATGGGGGCTGAACACGATGATTTTCTGCCGTTCGTCGCCGCAGGGCCGCGTGCAAATTCCGCCGAGCAGGTCGCCGAAGATCCGCTGGCGAATGGCGTCGATCGGCCCGGATTCGCGAACGAGGTCGTGCAAACGATGTTCGACGAAATCCCGGGCCTCGAGCTTGAGCAGCGGCTTGTTGACCGTCTGACTGAGCCAGATCACGGCCCGTTTTTCAAGCTGCGGGTTCCAGCGTACCGGTCCGACGAGCCACGGCGTTCGCATGGCCGTCAATTCGGAGGACGCCGCCAGGTCGAGGGCGAAGGTGACGTTGCGGTGTGCCTGCAAGCAGCTGGCCGTCACTTCTTCCGAAATCGGCTCTTCCACCGCGCGGCGGACGATTTTCGCCTTATGCTCGCCCAGGGCGATAATCACGATTTTCCGAGCTTCGAGAATCGTCCCCACGCCCATCGTGAGGGCCTGCAGCGGCACATTTTCATCGCCAAAAAAGTCACTGGCCGCGTCCTGGCGGGTGACCGGATCCAGGGTGACCATGCGCGTACGGCTATCCCGCGGGCTTCCCGGCTCGTTAAACCCGATATGGCCCGTGCGGCCGATCCCCAAAATCTGCAGGTCGATCCCACCGGCCTTCTCGATGTCCCTTTCGTAGGCGTCACAAAAGCTCTCCACCTCGCGAAGGGGAATGGTCCCGTCCGGAATATGGATGTTTTCGGCGGGAATGTTGACGTGATCGAAAAACGTCTCCCGCATGAACCGGCGATAACTGTGGATCGAGACCTCGTCCATGGGCCAATATTCGTCGAGATTGAAGGTCACGACGCTCGAAAAATCGAGCCCCTCCTCGCGGTGCAAACGGATTAATTCGCGATACACGCCGATCGGCGTCGAGCCGGTGGGCAATCCCAAGACGGTCCGCAATCCGGCCGAGTTGTTCTCGCGAATCAGGCTCTCGACGACGAGCGCCACGTGCCGATCCACCTCTCGCGCGTTCTTGAAGGCAAGGGTGGGGACCTTCGTCTGGCGCATGAATTGCGCCGTGGGAGTGCGGGAAGAACCAGGGGCGGGAGTCGAGGAAGGCGTTTTGGTAGCAGCCATTTCGATGGGCATATTCTAACGATGGTTCCTATCGTGTCGGTCGGGTAAGCTGGCCTCGGTTCGTGCTGACGACCCGGCAGCCCGCCCAGGCAAGACATCTTGGGCTCGAGAGGTCAACCCACAAGCCTGCCTTGCGGATTGCAACCGTTCTTAGTCATTCGACATTAGACCTACGTTCCCTGAGTGAATTCAATGCCAGTCCCCTCCGGTCCGCCCCGCATTTTGGCGATCCATGCGCATCCCGACGACGTCGAGTTTCAATGTGCCGGCACACTGGCCCTGTTGAAGCAGCAGGGCTGCCCGATCACCATCGCCACGATGACTCCCGGTGACTGCGGCAGCGCCGAACACACAGCGGACGAAATCGCCGAAATCCGCCGGGCGGAGGCCCGAAAATCGGCGGAACTCCTCGGGGCGGACTACATGTGCCTCGAGTTTCGCGACCTGTCGATTGTCGTCGATAATCCGAGCCGGGGAAAGGTCGTCGAGGCACTCCGCCGCGCTCGGCCCGATATTGTGCTCACCGCTCCGCCCGTCGACTATATGACCGACCACGAAATTACGAGCGTCCTGGTCCGCGAGGCGTGTTTTTCGGCGTCGGTGCCGAACTATTCAACCCGGCAATGGGATCCCGCACCGCCATTAGGGAGTATTCCCTATCTCTATTACGTCGATGCGATTGAGGGGATCGATTACTTCGGCAATCCGCTCAAACCCGATTTCGTGATCGATGTCACGTCGACATTCGACCTCAAGCAAAAGATGCTCTCCTGCCACGAGAGCCAGCGGAACTGGCTCCGCAAGCAGCACGGAATTGACGAATACCTGGAAAAATCGGAACGCTGGGCGGCTGCCCGGGGGCGGGAAATCGGCGCCAAGTATGGTGAGGCCTTTCGCCAGCACACGGGCCATCCCTATCCGGGCGACAATCGGCTCGGCGAACTCTTGCGGCTCGGCGAACTCTTGAAAAAGCCAAAAACCAAATAAGCGCCCGTGCCTCTCTCGACAGGGAAATTCGAGTGAGGCAAAATTGGGTGGCAGAAAGTGCGGGGATTGTCCCCGGCTTTGCAATTCATTCGCAGGAGTCGCGTCGATGTCGGATTCGGGTCACGCAGGCGAACATGCCGCCGGTAGCCAAGCGGCTTCCGAAAGCCAGACGGCCGCCGGAAGCCACGGTGCTGCCACGGCGGAACTGCATCCGCCCTCCACGGCAGCGGCGATTCCCGAGTTGCCGTTTACCGCGCGGCAGATCGACCAATTCGACGACGACGATCGTGACGCGGGCCGCGCGATCGGCAAGATGCTCGCCCTCTTCTTTCTGTACACCGTGATCGTGATGTCGCTAGTCGCGTATTGGACCTTCTTCAGAACGTCTGCCCGCGAGGCGGCCCAGTCGGCGGCCAAACACGGGGAAACCGCGAAAGCCGAAGCAGCCGCACAAGAGGCCGAATAGGCTGCGGCCGAATAAGCGCCCTTTAGCCGACCGGGTCGCCCCGTTAGCTCACCGGATCGCCCGATTCACCCAAGCGCTGCCGCGCCTGATCGGCCCACGGTCCGCGGCGATCGTATTCCAGATACTTCCGCCAATGGGCGACGGCTTCTTTCGCCCGCCCGAGCTGCACGAGCACATCGGCAATGTGCCAATGGGCGTCGGGGTAGTCGGCATGGACCGAAAGGGCGATCGAAAACGCGTCGAGTGCTGACGGCAGCTCGGCTTGCGCCGCATGCAGACAGCCGATTTGCGTCCAGGCTTCCAAGTAATCATGGTCGGCTTCGACCGCCGCGTAATACCGCTCGAGGGCGCCCGCATGATTGCCGCCGCGATACAAGGCCTCGGCCAGATGAAAATTAATTTCGGGGCTGGCCGGTCGGCTCATCAAGGCGGCACGAAACGCCTCGATGGCGGCTGCCGACTCCTGAGCGTCCAACAACCGGCAGCCCTCTTCGAACCATTGCTCGGCCGACCGTTGTTGATCGACGAAGATCGGCCGCTTTCCATTTGACCGCTCAGGCGAGGCTGCGGATTGAGACGGATCGATGGCAATCACCTCGCCGTGCGGGGCAGGGGAGGGGGGGACAAAGTCGAAGCAACGCTGGCCCGTCGTCGGTTCCACGAGCCCGTGGGAATCCCGCACCAAGAGCCGTGCGTCCTGGGCCAGGAGATTGAGCTGAGTCAGCGGACGGTCGAGGCCGGGAAGCATCGAGCGGAGTTTGATCAAGCTCGATTCGAGCTGATGCGGCGGAACGCCGTCCGCCAACAGGTCGCTCAATCGCCGCACGCCCGCCGCTTCCGAGAAATCAAAATAGGGCAGCCGATAGACCTTGCGCACGGCCCGAATCAGGCCAAGCCGCTCCCAGCGGCGAATCGTGCCAATGGGCACGTTCAGCGATTGGCACAGCATGGCGGGCGTGTAGAGCGAATGCACCTCCTGGCGACGGCCGTCGAGCCCCATGAGCCGGAGCCAATCGGACTCGCTGACAATCCGGACAGCCACGCCTTCCTGCTGCCATTGCGTGACCTGTTGCAGCTTGATCGACGGATGCCCGTCCGCCTCGAGAGGCCAGCCCTCTTCGCCCACGACAAGCATCGTGGTTTGCCGGCTGACACTATGCGTGGCCGTTCCACCGTGCTGTTCGACCAACTCGTGCGCTTGCTGGTGAGTCATCGAGGCGAGCGTGCCCGTAAACGACACTTTTTCGCCGGTCAGACAGGGTGAGCTCGCGACGGGCGGACTTTCGGTTGGCAAATCGGTGTTGGCTGACATCCAGACGGCTCTCGCGTAAGGTGCCTCGGCGAGCATAACCCGCCCGCGCGACGTTTGGTAGCCGCGCAGCGAGCATCGTTTGCGTGACAGCAAGCGCTTCGAGACAATCACGAGCTAGTAGACTGTCTATCGCAAAATGGTGATCTTCGGGTGCCACTGTGACATCCACAAGATTGAAGTGGACGCTCTACTAGGGCAGGTCTAGGCGAATCGAACGAGTCAGCGACGAAGGAGACGCGGATGTCGGCGTTGGAACGGACGGATCCGGAGATTTGGAGCGCGATCGAGCGCGAACGGGGCCGGCAGACGTCGGGGCTCGAACTAATCGCCTCGGAAAACTATACGAGTGCCGCCATTCTCGAGGCCGCCGGCACGATCCTCACCAATAAATACGCCGAAGGCTATCCGGGCCGCCGCTATTACGGTGGCTGCGAATTCATCGACAGCGTCGAAGAGTTGGCCAGGCAGCGGGCCCGATCGCTCTTTGGCTGCGATCACGCCAACGTCCAACCGCACGCCGGTTCACAGGCCAACATGTCGGTCTATCTCACCGTGCTCAAGCCGGGCGACACCTATCTGGCGATGAACCTGGCGCATGGAGGACACCTGACGCATGGCAGCCCCGTCAATTTCTCGGGTCAACTTTATAACGTCGTTGCGTACGGAGTCCGCGAGAGCGATCACCGGATCGACTTCGATCACGTCGTGAAAATGGCCCAGGAGCACAAACCGAAACTAATCGTCGCCGGCGCGAGCGCCTATCCGCGCGAGATCGATCACGCCAAGTTCGCCGACATCGCCAAATCGATCGGCGCGATGTTGATGGTCGACATGGCCCACTACGCAGGGCTGGTGGCGGCGGGAGTTCATAACAGCCCGGTTCCCGTCGCCGACTTCGTCACGTCGACCTCGCACAAAACGCTCCGTGGTCCGCGTTCGGGATTCGTACTCTGCAAGGAGGCCCACGCCAAGGCGATCGACAAAACCATCTTCCCGGGCATGCAGGGGGGGCCGCTCGAGCACATCATTGCCGCAAAAGCGGTTTGCTTTCGCGAAGCCATGCAGCCGGCCTTCAAGGACTATGGGCGGCAGATTGTCGCGAATTCCAAGACCCTGGCCGAAGTCCTGATGCAGGGGGGGATTCGACTGGCGTCGGGCGGGACCGATAACCACCTCATGCTCTGCGACGTCACGGCCGTCGGCCTCACCGGGAAAATTGCCGAAGAGGCGCTCGACCGGGCGGCGATCACCGTCAACAAGAACATGATTCCCTACGACCAGCGCAAGCCGCTCGATCCCAGCGGCATCCGCATTGGCACGGCGGCCCTGACGACGCGCGGGATGAAGGAGAGCGAGATGAAGCGAGTCGGCGCCTGGATTCTGCAAGTCCTGCGAACGCCGGACGACTCGAACCTGCTCAACCGCGTGCGGAACGAGATCGCCGAATTCACCAAAGCGTTCCCCGTGCCCGGAATCCCTTGAGGACTGAGCCGCCTGTTGATGACTGGGAGGGCGAGGCTCCTGCCGAGCCGCACTCCACGCACGGCTTGCTTAAGCGGCTCGGCAGGACCCTCGCCCTCCCATCGCACCGAAGAGTTGAACGGGCCGTTAGCTGCCGGCCGGGCGTTTCGCGGCGATCAGGCTCTCGATCGGCACGACGGCGTTCATACTGCCTGATCGAAACCCGTCCAGATCGAGCGTCACGAATTTGAAGCCGAGCTGGCGCAGGCGTTGGGTGATCGCCTGCCGTGCGGCCGGTGCGATCAGCCGTTCCAACTCCGAGAGTGGAACTTCAAGTCGCGCCAAATCGCCGGCTTCGTGACGGACGCGGAATTCGCGCAGGCCGAATTCTTGCGCAAAAACTGTTCCGCTTCGTCGACGCGGCGGACGCGTTCCGGTGTGACCGATAGGCCGTACGCAATGCGGCTGGAAAGGCAGGGGGTGGCCGGCTTGTCCCACACCGGCAATTCCCAGTGGGCGGCCAGTTGCCGGACGTCGGCTTTCGTGAAGTCGGCTTCAATCAACGGGCTGCGGACGGCGTGCTCGCGCGCCGCCTTCATTCCCGGTCGGTAATCGCCCTTGTCGTCGAGATTCGCGCCATTCACGAGCACGTCGAATTCCAGACCAGAATCGATGCCCAGACTCTCTCCGACGGGCACCAGCAACCGTTCGAGCCGCGTATACAACTCGGTCTTGCAGAAGTAACACCGGTCCGGCGCGTTCTTGAGATAGTCGGGATTCTCGAATTCCTGAGTTTCGATCACGCGGTGACGAATGCCAATCTGCTTCGCGAGCTTCTCGGCTGCTTCCCGCTCGCCGGACGCCAGGCTGGCACTGACGGCGGTCACCGCCACGGCGTTCTCGCCGCAGGCAACGTGCGCGGCCTTGGCGACAACAGCACTGTCGACACCGCCCGAGAAGGCGACCGCCACGCGGCCGCAGCTGCCCAGAATGGCCAGCAGCCGGTCTCGCTTTTGCTCAAGGACAGCGTCGACGTCGCCCATACTGCAACTATATCCCCTGAGCGTCTGACCATCCACGGCCTTCTCGGCGAAACCGCAATTCGGTGGTGGGTCAGTTTGAATTTTTTTCGGACAAGGATGGTGGGGATTGACTCTCAGTTCGGGCGCTCCGCTGAAAAGCGCGAGTCGCAAACCAAACCGCGCCCCACGCAACAAACTGGGCAGCGAAGATCGCCCACATGCGATTCGGCATACGGACAAACAGATTGATGGTTATCCAGGGGATCGCAAAGACGACCCCTAAGAGGCACAAATAAGCGACTCGCGCGGCCGGGCGCATCCTATCGAAGGTGATTGTCTTATTGTCGCGCATCCCACGATTGTACCGACTGGCATCAAACTGACCCACCGCTCGCAATTCAGGCAACCAGGCCGTGCGTGGGCGACGGTTTTCCTTTCGAGTAGACTCGAAGTGCAGGCCGCAGAGAACAGGACGAGCGAATGAAGTTTCGATTGACTGGGATTGCCACATTCGGAATGGCAGTGTTCTTGATCGCCGGCGTAATCGCCCGCGCCGCTTCGCCGCTGACGCCGGCTCAGAAGAAGGAATTGTCGGCGATCCGCGGCGATCTGACCCGCGTGCATACGCCGATTCGGCATGACCTGATCGACCAGTCCGAGAAAAAGGTCAACGAGGCCGAACAGCGGCTGGACACCTTTGTGAAGGACGCGGGGATCGGCGACAGCGACTCTCACATTATTTCGATCCGCAAGCTGATCGCCGCTCGCAAAACGGCGATCGAAAAAGCCCGAACCAAAGAGGCCCAAAAGAAGGAATCGGGCGAGGGGGAGCCGCGGCCGAAAAAGCCGACTGCGAAAGAGAAGGGGGGCGGTTTCGTCCTCCAGGTCGCGCCGATCTTCGTCAAGCATTGTCTCGATTGTCATGGGATGGATGCGAAGGGCGGTTTGCGGCTCGACACTTATGCCGGAATGGAGAAGGGGGGCAAGAGCGGACCGCTGTTGCAGATTGGCGATGCCGCGAACAGCCTGCTCATGGCGCGGCTGACGGCGGCAGACGACGCACGCATGCCGAAAGGGGGCGAACCGCTCAGCGAGGCGGAATGCAAGAAAATCGCCGAGTGGATCAATCGCGGCGCCAAATTCGACGGCGACGATCCCCAAAAGCCCCTCGGTCAATTGACGGCTGCCGTCGATCGTTCAAGCAAAACCGTGTCGGTGAAGATTTTCGTCCCTCGGCCAACCGGCAATGAAACCGTGTCGTTCACGAAAGAGATCGCGCCCTTCATGGTCGAACGCTGCTTGCGGTGTCACAGCGGAAACGATCCGAAGGGCAAACTGTCGCTGGAGACGTTTGAGTCGCTGTTGAGCGGCGGCAAAACGGGGGCGGAGATCGTGCCCGGCAGTCTCGAAAAGAGCCGCCTCTGGGCTCTCGTCGGCGAGCAAAAACCGTTCAAGATGCCCCCCGGCGACGCGTTCATCAAACGGGCTCACTGGAACAGTCTGCGAACATGGATCCTCGAGGGGGCCAAGTACGACGGCGGCGACGCGAAAAAGCCGTTGCGCGATCTGGTGCCCACCGAATCGGAACGGCGGACGGCCGAGCTGGCCCACACGTCGCCCCAGGAGTTTCACGAAAGGCGCCGGCAACGCAGCGAAGAGCAGTGGCGCCGCGCAATGCCCAAGGACGCACCCCAGACGGTGGAAAACGATGCGTTCCTCGTGTACGGAAATGTTCCCGCCGAGCGGATCGAGCAGGTTGCCAAGTGGGCGGCCGCGGCGCTCCAGTCGGCTCAGACCTTCTTCGACGATCATTCGCAGCCGTTCAAAGGGGGTCTGGCCGTCTTCGTGATGAAGGACCGTTTTTCTTACGAGGAGTTCTGCCAGGCCGTCGAGCGCCGCGAACCGCAGGCTGCAATTCACGGTCATGCGGTCGTCACGCCTGATCTGAAGGATGCCTATGTTGTCGTCCAGGACGGCGGGGACGCAGCCGGCAGCACCTCCACCCGAGCGGAACTCTTGGAACAAATCGGCGACGCATTTCTGAGGCGGTTCGAGCCCAAGCTGCCCGAATGGCTGATTGTGGGCAGCGGCCGCATGCTGGCGCTGCCGAGTGGAGCGTCGGCCATCCCGACTTCGCAATGGCCGCAGGTTTATCGGTTGGTCGCATCGTTGGAGAAGCCCGAGGATCTGTTGACCGACGGCACGTTCTCGCCCTCGGCGGCTCGCGAAGTGGGGGCAGCGGTCGTCTCGTCGCTCTTGGAAGGTCACGATAAGGGGCAGTTCGTGAAGTTCGTCAAAGCGCTCGAACATGGAACCTCGCAGGCGGATGCCTTACGCGACGTTTATGGCGCCGATTTGCGAGGAGCGGCGGAAGTGTTTCTGGCCCGTGCCGCGAAGTCCGCCGGAAAAACAACTAACTGACCGAATGCGATTGATCGAATGGAAGACGTCATCATCGTGGGCGGGGGAGTCATCGGGCTCTCGATCGCCGTCGAGTTGGCCGGGCAGGGCGTGGCCGTCGCCATCGTCGAACAAGGCGATTTTGGGCGCGAGGCGTCGTGGGCCGGAGCCGGCATCCTGCCCCCCGGCAACTTGCAGGCGGCCCGCACACCCGAGGCCCGACTGCGTGGACTGAGTCATTCGCTCTGGCCGGATTGGGCCGAATCGCTCGAGGCCGAGTCAGGCATCGAGATCGGTTACTCGCGCTGTGGCGGCCTGGAATTGCGAGTTGGACGAACAAACGACGAGCTTGCTGAGGAAATTCGTGCCTGGCGCAGCGAAGAGGTGCGCGTCCAAGAGCTTTCTGCCGGCGACGCTCGGGAACTCGACCCCGGCTCGAGCCCGAAATCGGTGCCGCGTACCATCTGCCGGACCTGGGGCAGGTGCGAAATCCGCGATTGCTCAAGGCGCTCGTGGCGGTCTGTGCCGAACGCGGAGTGCGCTTGCTGCCCGGGACGCCGGTCATCGGCTTCGAGGAGCGGGAGGGGCGAATAACGGCTCTGCGCACGCAGAACGGCTCAATGGCAGCTGGGCGTTATTGTGTGGCAGCGGGCCCTTGGTCGCGGACCGTTCTTGATTCGCTCGGCGTGCAACTCCCCGTCCACCCGGTGCGCGGCCAGATCGTGTTGCTCTCGCAGCTTCCACGCTTGTTCACCCGCGTGCTGCAAGTCGGCCCGCGCTATGTCGTGCCGCGCGCGGACGGCCGGGTGCTGATCGGTGCGACGGAAGAGGACGTCGGATTTCGGAAAGCCAACACCGCGTCGGCCGTCCGCGACTTGGTCGCGTTTGGAACGAGCCTGGTGCCCGGGCTTTCCGCGGCGAGTTTCGAGCGCGCTTGGTCCGGACTTCGCCCGGGCTCGGCCGATGGGCTGCCTTACCTCGGGCAAGTGAATGGACACGAAAACCTGTTCATCGCAGCCGGCCATTTCCGCAGCGGCCTGCAAATGTCTCCGGGAACGGCGCGGCTGATGCGGCAGGCTCTCTTGGATCAAGAGACCGACTTCGAACTCGAGCCCTTTTCGTGCGAGCGCGGCCGGAGCGCATTGAGCCTCTGAATTCGTTGTCCCTCAAGGAAAATCGCGTGCGGGCCGTCGTTCAGCGAGTCTCTCGGGCAAGCGTCGCGGTCGGCGGCGAAATCGTCGGCCGCATCGAAAAAGGGCTCTTAGTCCTCTTAGGCGTCGCGGAGGCAGACACTCAAGACGACGTGATCTATCTGTCTGGCAAGAT
This sequence comes from uncultured Planctomycetaceae bacterium, assembly GCA_963752185.1. Classification (GTDB taxonomy): domain Bacteria; phylum Planctomycetota; class Planctomycetia; order Planctomycetales; family Planctomycetaceae; genus DASPSM01. The sequence goes on from CAVVXK010000002.1 coordinate 2,782,945, forward strand.
CGCCGGCCTGAGGATTTTTCCGGACGACGAAGGGAAGATGAATCGCTCTCTCGTCGACGTGGGCGGACGAATGCTGGTCGTCAGCCAGTTCACCCTGTTGGGCGATTGCCGCAAGGGCCGCCGACCGAGTTTCATCGAAGCCGCCCGGCCTGAGCGCGCCGCCGAGCTGTACCGCGGATTCGTTGCCGAGGTGAGGGGGCAGGGGATTGAAGTCGAAACGGGCCGCTTTCAAGAGCACATGGACGTGGAGCTCGTCAACGACGGCCCGGTGACGCTGATCCTCGACACGCGCCAGGCGACGGCCGAGTGACGGTCGCCGGCGCGCCTCGCGCGGGAGAGCGCTCAAAAAATTTTGACCTTGAACGGCTCGACCTGATCGCGGATAATAAGGCTAACGAACGAAAAAATACGGTACAGCCACAAACGGTACAGCCACGAGCTGTAAATCTCGCTTAAGCGGAGCCGTGCCCGGACGAAAGATCCAGGCACGGCTTTTTTTTCGTGCGGGGCTTTTCCTGCGGGCCCTTCCCGCGGGGAGCGAAACGGCTAAGTCGGCGCAGCGTCTGCGACAAAGTTGCGTAGACCTGCGCCTGATCTGGTGGTGAACGCATGCATGAAACTCATTTGAAGTGGACGGAACCCAGGCAGAAACCAACGGAGCGCGATCGAACGCGTCATCGGAACCAGGTGCGGCAAGCCCGACCGAGGCCGAAGCCGGCGGCTGCGCGACTTTACGCCTCAACGGCCCCGGGTGCAGGGCCAAGGCCCTGCTTCGAAGGTGCGCACCTCCTTCGAAGATGCTCACCATTCTTCGAAAGTGAGCATCTTGGAAAACCTCGGAGATTCCTTCGAAGATGCTCACCCCTTTTCGAAGATGCGCACGAAAACTTGCACATCTTCGAACGGAGATCATGAGACGGGAGAAAATCGTGCCAAAACTCGCCCTGCCCGCCCTCGAAAGACTGGTCTTTCCCCGTCTTTCCCCCATTGACTATACTCCGCCCCCCATTTTCGAGGGCGGGCCGAGGCCTCTTGAAACCGGGCCGGAGCTCGCGAACTGATTCGCCGTCCTCATTCCCCCACAAGGCAGGAAGCCGCTCATGTGGTACGACCTTCTCACGCTCGTCATTCTCATGTACGCGATGTTTCGCGGTGCGATGAAAGGCGTCGTCTGGCAATTGGCGACAATCGCCGCACTGCTGATGTGCTTCTTCTTTTCGGGATCATTGTCGGCAGTGGTGGCTCCCTTTATTCGAGTCGAGCCCCCGCTGAATCAATGGATCGCCATGCTCATCTTGTATCTCGGCTTTTCGTTCGTCTCGTTCGGCGTGGCCCGCGTCGCTCATGAGATGATCGAAACGATGAGGATCGAGGCGCTCGATCGGCATCTCGGCGCGATCTTGGGGCTCGTGAAAGGGGGCATGTTCAGCCTCTTTCTCACCTTCTTTCTCGTGACGCTGTCGCACACCGCCCGCGAATCAATCATCAACTCGGAGAGCGGCTACGTGGCTGCCGTGGTCATCGATCGCCTCGACCCGGTGATCCCCGGCGACTTACACGCCTTGTTGGAGCCCTACATCCGCCGTCTCGATGCGCCTGAGATCGAACGAGAACACCACGAAGAACGGTTGGCTCGCCAAGACCGCGACGATTACCGCGGCTCGCTCGACCGCCGCCGCGGTCCGGCCGACGGCGACGACGACCGCCGCGACCGCCTTGATCGGGATCGCGGGAACGGCGATCGGGCCCGTGTCGATGGTGATCGCCTCGATCAAGATCGCTCGCGACGACCGATTGCCGACGATCGCGGCGACCTCGACGATCGCAAGCCGTTGGATAACGGCGTCGGTCCCGACGCACGCATCGATCGCGATCGGAATCGCCTGGACGGCGATCGTCCGCGCGATCGTCAGGACATGGCCCTGGATGGCGACGGCAATCAACGCCGCGCGGACGACAATCGCGGCGACCGCCGGACGGGAGAAGATCCGTTCTCGCCGGCCGACAACGATTCCGCTCCTCGCCGCAGGGACCGCCGTCGTTCCGACGATCGATCCGACCTGCGACCGGCCTCCGATTCGACCGACGACCTGGCTCAGTCGACGATCGACGAGAACCAATGGCTGTCTTCGCTGCCATCGTTGACCGACGAACTGCGACAACTCGCGCTCAAGGCCTGGCGCAAGACGCGGCCCGAGCGCCGCCGTGAATTGACCCGTCGCATTTCGTCCGGAAGCGTTCCCGACTTGATTCGCAAGACGCTGCAGGAATGGATCGACGGACCGCCGGCCTCGGCGGGGGGGTCGGACGATGAGCGGGCCGAACTGGAGAGGGCCGTCGCCCGGTCCTTGGTTCCCACCCGAGCGGACCGCCCGGCGGCCATCGATGACATCGAAGCCCAGCTCAAGGGCGTTCCGAACGACGTCGCCCTCAACGTGCTCCGCGATTGGAAGGCCGACCTTTCGGACACGAACTCCAACGCCGATCCGCGGACGACCGATCGCTCGAGCTTGAACGATCGCATCCTCAAGCAATTGGACAAGTCGGGCATCTCGCTGCGGACCCTCGACGCCGCCACGAGAGACCGGCTGCGGGGCTCGGATCAACGCTAAAGGAACGATTTGGAATCTCGGCCGGCTCGACCCAAGACTCGCGGTTTGCCGATCGTGGCCCGCAAGGAAAGGGGAGCCGATTGGCCGAGTTTCGGCAGCTTTTGGAACCGGCAGTCTCCAAAAGTCCGCCGCAACGAAAAAGGCCCGTTTTCCCGGAGTTTTTCCAGGCTGAACTAAACATAACAGACATTATCGGACGTTGTCGGGGGGGCTTTTTTCGGCCTTCGCGAGGGAGCGCTCTAGTGCGATCCGTTCCCCTTCCAGGTCTCCCCGGAACTGGAGTCTTGCGAGTCGCCCTCGCCGCCGGCGGCCTTCGCCGCCTCGATGGCCAACTCCTCGTAGACCCCCATCCGGCGGAACTTCTCATACCGGCGTTCCAAGAGTGCCGGTATGGGCATCAGTGACAGCCGCTGGGTCGCCCGCGACAGCGCTTGCTTGAGAGTCGCCGCCATGGCCCGATGATCGCGGTGTGCCCCACCCAAAGGCTCGGGGATGACTTCGTCGACGACCTTCAACCGCAAGAGGTCGCTGCTGGTGAGCTTGAGTGCTCGGGCGGCCTGCTCGGCCCGCTTGCCGTCCTTCCACAAGATGCCGGCACACCCCTCTGGACTGATCACCGAGTAATAGGCGAACTGCAGCATGGCCACATGGTCGCCCATCCCGATCCCGAGAGCCCCGCCCGACCCCCCCTCGCCGATCACCACGCAAACCATCGGCGTGGGCAGCTGCGACAGCTCGCGAAGGTTGAGGGCAATGTTGTAGGCCTGGCCACGCTCCTCGGCACCGATGCCCGGGTAGGCTCCCGGCGTATCGATGAGGCAAATGATCGGCAACCGGTACTTGGCCGCCATCGTCATCTTCTGGAGCGCCTTACGATACCCTTCGGGATGTGCGCAGCCGTAGTAACACTTCTCGCGTTCTTTGAGCGAGCGTCCCTTGTGCTGCCCGACCACGAGAACTTTCTGGTCCTCGAGTTTGGCGAAACCCGTCACCATTGCATGGTCATCGCCGAACGACCGGTCGCCGTGCAGCTCGATAAACTCGTCGAAGACCAGTTCGATGTAGTCCAGCGTCTGCGGACGCTTCTCGTTCCGCGCGATGTATTTGACGATGTTCCACGGATCGAGATTCTCGTACGTCTGCCGACGCTGTTGATTGATCTGCAGGCGCAGATTGCGGATGGCTTCCTTGGTGGCGGCCGTGGGATTCAGATCGGCTTCGAGGGCCTCGAGCTGTCGCTCGAGTTCGCGGATCGCCTTTTCGAAGGGAAGGTCGAAGGTCATTTTCGTGGACACGTGACTCCTTTCAACGAGCGATCAAAACCGTCATTTAACGGGAGGGAGTTGATCCATCAACGGCAATTCCTGTCCGGTCGTCTGTGGCACGGGCCGCTGGCCGGGAGCAACCGCCGCCGGTCGATTGCCGGGCAGGGGTGAACCAGGCGGTGCTGCGGCGGGCTGTCCCATCATTTGTTGCAGTAGCTGCTGCTGGTCCGTGATCGCCTGCGCGGGCACGGCATTGACGGGCGGACTGCCCACAGCCGGCCGTTGGGCTGGTGGTGGACCGGGCGCGACGGGCGGCGGTCCCGCCGGCAAGCGCATTTGGCTTCCGTACGGAATTCCAGGTTGCGGTCCGGCAGGCCCCGCGGGGTAGTTGGGCGCCGTGGGGCGTTGTCCCGGCACCGTCTGCCCCGGCATTTGGGGCGGAGCCGGAGGCTGCGGTAAAGGTGACGGGGCGCCGGGATAGCCGCCCTGTGGATATCCGGGCGCCGGGTGGCCGGCTGCGGGATAGGCTGGCGCTCCGGGATAGCCAGCCGGCTGGTAATAACCAGGAGGCATCTGTGGGTAGCCGGGACTTGGTCCGTAGCCCGCCACGGGATATGAGGGCGGCATATGGCCGGGATATCCGTACGGCGCGGGTAGCTGGGCATCGGCGGCGGTTGAGGCGGCATTGCGACTTGAGGCGGAGGTGGAGGTGGACTGGCCGCTGCCGACCGACCACCCTTCGGCTTCGCGAGCGCGAGTTTTTCTTCCGCCGCTTTCTTGGCCAGCTTGGCGGCAATGGTCTTCTTCTTTTCCGCGTCTTCGGCCGCCTCTTTCTTTCTTTTCTCGGCCGCTAATTTGGCGAGTTCAGGATTCTCTTTGAACAGCTTCTGCTGGAGGTGGTCGGCCCGGCTGTCCAACCGTCCCGACTTGTCGAGCGTGTGTTTGTATTTTTCTTCCAGCTCCGCCTTCAACCGCCGGTCATGTTCGCCGGCATCCTCTTTGAAGGGCTTGATATTGCGAAACTCAGCCATCAATTCGTTGGTGTTCTTATGTCGGTCCTTGACCCTTTTGGAAAGCATCTTCATGACGAACTTGTCCATCTCCGGCGTCACGTTTGGATTGAAAGACGACGGCGGAGGCACAGGGCTCGTCAAGTGCTTCTTCAAGAGGTCATCCGGGCTGGTACCACGAAACGGCGGTTCCCCGGTTAAAACCTCGAACACGGTAATCCCCAAGCTGTAGATGTCCGACTGCGGCGCGGGGGGTGCTTTGAGAATCGTTTCCGGTGAAATGTAGGTGCGAGTCCCCTGAATGACCTTTTCCTTGCTCCCCATGAGCTTGGACACCGCGCCTGCGGCCTTCGTGGTCAACGAAAAATCGATGAGCCGCAATTCGGACGCCTTATTGAACAGAATGTTGTCGGGCTTCACGTCGCGATGAACCCAACCGAGGTCGTGCAGATATCCCAGCACCTGGCACAACTGCTCGAAGAGACGACCCAAACGAACTTGGAGAGAAATGCCGTCCGCTTGCAGCTGCATTTTGAGATTGGGAGCCCGGAAATAGTCGACGACCATGTAGCCGCGCTTCTTGTTCATCACCAGCTTATTGAAGCGCACCAGATTCGGGTGGTCGAAGCGCTCCGAGAGCTTGGCTTCATGCTTCAAGACGCTCCGGTGCTCGGACTGGGAGAGCGCCTCGGGAAGCATCAGCTTCATGGCATAATGCCGGTCGCCGCCCCCCTTCTCGACCGCCTCCCAAACCTGCGTCGAGCTGCCGGTCGCGATGTGATTGAGCAGCGTAAATTCGTCGATAATGATTTCGTCGGACACGGCAAACCTCGGGACGAACTAGGGCCGGCCTTGAGTCGCGGACGGACTGCGGTCCGCGTTCCTAAATTATAGCGGCGCCAGCCAGCGGATGGGACATCGCGATGGCCACCGAGGGCCGAGCGATCTCCGCCGAATTTGCGATTATTGCCCGTCTCAGATCCCTGATGGTTTGGTCGGCGTCTCTGCCGGCGCTCGGCGCTTGGCGTCCGCGTCGCCGCCGCTCCGGGTTTCCCGGGAGTCACGGGCTGAACCGTCGGCGCAGATGCGCGCACCACCGTTCCGTCGGCAAGCTCCGGCGTCGCCGATTCGATCACCTCGTCGTTCGGATCGAAAGCCCCGCTGACAAAACTGCGATCAGGTCCCACGGCCGCCAAGGTGGCGATCGGCACATCGCGGACCACGTTGTTCCGCAGGACCTGCACCCTGTGATTCCCATCGGGCAAATTCGCGATGCAACTGTTGGGCACATCGGCAACGAATTCTCGGGGAATCAACGGTGAATAGACCGTCTGACCGGCCCGCAACCGCCCGTCCGGATTGGGCACAATCACAATCGCCGAGGCCGCGGACGGGAGCAAATCGCGCAGCGACTCAAACCGCGAGCCCAAAGGCAGGATCGAGTCGACCGTCCCTGGAACCGCACGATCCTCGACTTTGATTTCCAGGGGCTGTCCGGCCTTGGTGGCGTTTCGGTCAACGGGGATTTCAACCAGCAAAGCGCTCGTGTCTCCGACGGTCGCCAGCGGATCGCCCAGGCGCACGATCTGACCCTCAGGCACGTCGACTCGCAGGATTTCGCAATTAAACGGTGCGCGAACCGCCCCCTGCTCCACCCAATAAACTGCCAGATCGAGATCCGCCTTCGCGGCCTCCAGCCTGGCCGACGGCCAACTGTTTGGCGCTGCCTTTGTCGGCGTCGGCGACTTTCTCCTCGATCTGTGCAACTTTGAACAGAGCCTTCGCTCGGTCGAGTCGCAATTGTTTTTCGGTCGTGTCCATGCGGACGACTTCGCCGCCCGACTCCAGTCGGTCGCCGGCTTTGTGCAAGATCGACTTCACCGAACCATCGAACGGAGCAGCAAGTCTCACTGTGCGCACGGGATCCAAGTGCATCGACAGCTGGTATTTTTCCGGAGTCCGCAAGTGAATTCGTCGACGATGAATCACGATTTCCGTTGGTCCCGAATTCGACTCCGCGCCGGTCGCCTCTTCGCCCGATTTCGAAGAGCTTTTCGCGCCAGCCCCGCGCCGGCTCGACGTTTTCGGTTCGGACGCGGCGAGCGCGGTCACAAAAGCAAAAGCAACGGCTAAAGCCGCCAGGTGAACTGCCGAAAATTGCCGGATGACCATCTTTCGCTATCTCCCCTGCTCGCTTCACGAAGCCGGCTGAAATTGTAAGGTATGAGCCCTCCGGAGGGGTGTCAACGAGGTTGCCGGATGCGAAGCGAGACCCTATGTTACGTGTTTGTTGGTTCTCGATTCGTTGTTCTGTCGTTGTTCCGTCCGAAAGGCTACGTGCTCCGCTGCCCTCGCCTGTCTCGATTCCTTTCACGAGATCGAGACGGCACGTGACAAGTCGCGACGGCAGCCAAGCGTCACGAAAAGGAGATTTCGATGTCGGCCGTCGCTAACGTCCCTTACAAAGTCGCCGATCTCTCGCTGGCCGACTGGGGCCGCAAAGAAATCGAGATGGCCGAGAACGAGATGCCCGGTCTGATGTCCGTGCGGCAAGAGTACGGATCGTCGCAACCGCTCAAGGGAGCCCGCATCGCCGGCTGCCTGCACATGACAATTCAAACGGCCGTTCTCATTGAGACGCTCAAGGAGCTCGGCGCCGACGTGCGTTGGTCGAGCTGCAACATTTTTTCGACGCAGGACCATGCCGCGGCAGCCATCGCTGCGACCGGCGTTCCCGTCTTCGCCTGGAAAGGGATGTCCGAAGAAGAGTTCGACTGGTGCATCGAACAGACGCTCTTCTTCGCGGACGGTCAGCCGCTCAACATGATCCTCGACGACGGCGGCGACCTGACGGCCATGATTCACGACCGCTTTCCGGATCTGCTCAAGGGAATCCGGGGGCTGACCGAGGAGACGACAACCGGCATCCATCGGCTGCACCGCATGCTGGAGCAGGGACGTCTCGCCGTTCCGGCGATTAATGTGAACGACTCGGTCACCAAGAGCAAATTCGACAACCTCTACGGCTGCCGCGAGTCGCTGGGCGACGGCATCAAGCGGGCCACCGATGTGATGGTTGCCGGCAAGATCGTCGTCATCGCCGGCTACGGCGACGTGGGTAAGGGTTGCGCGGACGCAATGGGCGGACTCGGAGCGCGCGTGATCATCACGGAAATCGACCCGATTTGCGCCCTGCAGGCGGCGATGGAAGGCTACCAGGTCACGACGATGGAAGAGGCGGCGCCGCAGGGCGACATCTTCGTCACCGCCACCGGCTGCTGCGATGTCATCCGCCGCGAACACCTCGATGTCATGAAACACGAGGTGATCGTGTGCAACATCGGCCATTTCGATTCCGAGATCGAGGTAGCGTACCTCAAGAATCGCAAAGACATCCGTCGGGTGAACGTCAAGCCGCAGGTCGACAAATTCGTCTACCCGGACGGCAAGGCGATCGTCGTGCTCGCGGAAGGCCGGCTCGTAAATCTCGGGTGCGCGACGGGGCATCCCTCGTTCGTGATGTCAAACAGTTTCACCAATCAGGTGCTGGGCCAGCTTGCCCTCTGGACGGAAACGGGCAAGTATCCGATCGGCATCCATATGTTGCCCAAGAAGCTCGACGAAGAGGTGGCCCGGCTGCATCTGCAGAAACTGGGAGTAAAGCTCACGAAGCTGAATCCCAAGCAGGCACAATACGTGGGCGTGCCGGTCGATGGACCTTTCAAACCCGATTACTACCGATATTGATGAATCGATTTGCCTGTTTTGGAACTTCACCATGGCTGACAACGTAACTCGGCGGGACTTTCTGGGCACGGTGGCCGTGGCGACGGCCACCCTCGCCACGCAATCGGCTTTTGCGGAGCCGCCGCGCCGCCGAGGCGAACCACTGTTTCGCATCTCGCTCGCCGAATGGTCATTGCACCGGGCCCTCTTTCGTCACGAAGTGACCAATCTCGACTTCCCGGAAATCGCGAAACGCCAATACGGCATCGGCGCCTGCGAATATGTGAACCAGTTCTTCAAGGACAAGGCCCACGACGAGAAATATCTCGCCGAGTTGAATCGCCGAGCCGCCGGCGAGGGCGTCCAGAACGTCCTCATCATGATCGATGATGAAGGGGCGCTCGGCGATCCCAACCCCGAGCGGCGGACTCAGGCCGTCCACAATCATCACAAGTGGGTTGATGCGGCCAAGGTCCTCGGCTGCCATTCAATTCGCGTCAACGCGCACAGCCACGGATCGCCTGACGAGCAAATGAAGCTCGTCGCCGATGGCCTGGGGCGTCTCGTGGAATACGGCGACAGGCACGGTCTGAATGTGATTGTCGAAAATCACGGCGGCCTCTCCTCGAATGGAGCGTGGCTCACGGGCGTCATGCGGCTGGTCAACAATCCCCGCTGCGGAACGCTTCCGGACTTCGGCAATTTCAAGGATTACGACCGCTATAAGGCAGTGGCTGAAATGATGCCCTACGCCAAGGGCGTGAGTGCCAAGACGCACGATTTCGATCGCCACGGCAACTGCGTGGAAACCGACTACCGCCGGATGATGAAGATCGTGCTCGATTCGGGGTATCACGGGCGCGTCGGGATCGAATACGAGGGGACGCACCTCAGCGAGCCTGAGGGAATCAAGGCGACCAAGCATTTGCTGGAACGCGTCGCTGCGGAATTGGGCGGAACCACGTCGTGAGCGGCACGTGACGGCGGGCGCACGCCTCGCGTGCTTTGGTCTTCTCGCGCCTCTCACCACTTGCCACTTTTCGCTCCATGACCCTGCCCCCCGCCTACGATCCGGCGACTGAATATCAACGCCGGCTCGGGGAGCGACAGGCTGCACTGGCCAAACTCCAGCGGCTGAACGACGGGATTGCCACAGGCGCGGTTTGACATTTTTGGGTGCCGTCGGCTACTGCCTCTTGTGGTACTTCAATCGCGCCCTTCCCTTCTGGCCGTTCGGCTTGTTGGTGGTGACATTCGTCGGTCTGGTCGTCGCCCACGGACCTGCGTCGGATCGACTCGATCGCGCGGAACGCCGTCGAATACTACAAACGCGCTCTCGATCGCCTGGCCGACCGTTGGTCGGGTCGTGGAACGACCGGCCAGCGTTACGCCAACGGTTCCCATCTTTACGCCGACGACCTCGACTTGTTCGGCCGCGGCTCGCTGTTTGAACTTCTCTGTCAAGCGCGGACGCGTCTCGGCGAGGATGCACTCGCCGAGTGGCTGGGACAGCCAACCGACCGGTCGACAATTCGTCGGCGCCAGGAAGCCGTCGAGGAACTTCGCCACAATATCGATCTCCGCGAGCAGATTGCCTTGCTCAATGCCGAGATCCACGACGATCTGGATCAAAACCGTTTGGTCGATTGGTCTCGAGAACCGGCAAGACCCGTGCGGCCGCTCATTCGAGTTGGTGCATTGATTCTGGCGACGTTGTCCGTGGCCGCTTTGATCGCCGCGTCGACAACGGACATCGGCATCGCGCCCTTTCTGCTGACGATCATCGTCGACGGAGTCGTGACGCTTTCCTATGGCCGAACGATCCGCAGGATGGCGCGGCGGGCGGGGGAGGCCGCATCCGGTCTGGCCATTCTCGCCCAGGTGCTTGCGATCATCGAACGCGAGAATTTCCGCTCGGCCATGCTGGCTGATATTCGCCGTCGGCTCGACACCCAGGGGCGCCCCCCTCGCGACACATCGGCCGGCTCGAAACGTTGATCGAATGGCTCAACAACAGCTTGCGGAATCAGTTCTTCATCCCGATCGCCTTCGTGTTGCGGCTCCCTGTCCATTTGGTTCATGCGATCGAACGCTGGCGGGCGGAGGTTGGACCGCACATTCCGGACTGGCTCAAAGCAGTTGGCGAGTTCGAGGCCCTGGCCTGCATCTCCGCGTTTGCCTTCGACCATCCGCAATATCCGTTTCCGCAAATCGCCGATGCGGGGGCGTGCTTCGAGGCGAGCGAAATCGGTCATCCGCTCATTCCAGCCGCACACTGCGTTCGCAATGACCTTCGGCTCGATGACCAGGTGCGGCTCGTCCTGATCAGCGGGTCGAACATGTCCGGCAAGAGCACGATGTTGCGCACCGTCGGCACCAATCTCGTGCTGGCTCAGGCAGGCGCTCCCGTGTGTGCGCGCTCGCTCACGGCGTCTGTTTTTCAACTCGGCACCGCCATGCGGATTCGCGATTCGCTCCAAAGCGGCGAATCGCTGTTCTACGCCGCCGTCAGCCGGCTGAAAGCCGTCGTCGACTGCGCCCGCAATGGAAGGCCCCTGCTCTTTCTCTTCGATGAAATTCTGCAGGGGACCAATTCCCACGATCGGTTGGTCGGTTCCGAGGGTGTTCTTCGCGCGCTGGTCGACCGTGGGGCAGTTGGCCTCACGACAACACACGATCTGGCTCTCACCGAGATCGTCCAACGTCTCGGCGCGGGGCGTGAACGTCCATTTCGAGGACGTGCTCGTCGACGGCAAAATGAGCTTCGACTACCACATCCGTCCCGGAGTCGTCCGGAAAAGCAATGCGCTCGAATTGATGCGACTCTTGGGCCTCGATGTTTGATTCGATCCCGATCTTTAACCCGCGACTCGCGCCGGTTGGTCGGTGGGGGTCGATTCGGTTGCACGGGAAGCGACCAAGGGGAGCGTCGACTTTGTCTCGGTGCCCGCGGGCGGAGTAATTTCAATCCCGTGAACGGTCAGTTCACGATTGATTGCCGTGTGCAGCTCGTGGATCACGCGAGTGCGCTCGCTCAAATTTGGGAGGAAGCACCGCAGCACGAGTTTCAGACTCGAATTGCCGAATTCCTCGAACGAGGCCGAAGGCGGCGGGTCTCGCAAGACCGCCGGATGTTCATGAGCCGCCCTCTGAAGAATCTCCCGCGCTAATTCCGTGTCCGAGCCGTAGGCCACGCCGACGTGGATCACGACGCGGTTGATCGTGTCCGAGAGCGTCCAGTTCAGGGTGCGGCCCGTGATGAACTCCTTGTTCGGAACGATGAATTCCTTGCGGTCGCTATCGGTGATCGTCGTCGCCCGGATGCGAATCCGGCTGACGACGCCCGTGACGTTTTCAATCGTGACCATGTCGCCGACTCGCACCGGGCGCTCGAAGAGAATGATCAGGCCGGCGATGAAGTTCGCGAATATCTCCTGCAAGCCGAACGCCAGCCCGAAGGTCAGGGCCGTAGCCAGCCATTGGACCTTGGCCCATCCAATCCCAATTGTGCTGCTGGCCGATACCAGACCCACGATCACAATGGCATATCGCGCGAGCGTGCTGATGGCGAAACGGCCGGCCGCGTCCATGCGCAGCCGCTCGAGCACCGTCATCTCGAGGAGGCCGGGAATGTTGCGAACGGAAATCCACGTAATGACGACGATGAAGATCGAGACGAGCAGGTTCGCCAAAGTGATGGGCACGATATGATCGCCGACCGTCGTCGTCCAAGGCAGCTCAACATGATTGAGAATGCCCATCGAGGGAAAGACATCCAGCCAGATCCGCCAGAGGCCGACGAACAAGGCGCTCAAGACGCCGACGTTCATCAGCGTGCGTGTTTGGGCGCTGAGCGTCGCCAAATCGATTTTTTCCTCCGGCTCGGCGTGAACGGCCGCCTGGATCGAGGCATCGCTCGAAACGGTCGACCGCAGTTCGGTGACGCGACGTTCCTTCACTTGCTGAATGCCCATCAAACGTCGATGGATCAGAATCCACCGCATCAAGAGGGCCCGCGTGTAATAGCAAGCGAGGAGCGCGGTCATGGTGAGATAGAGCCGCCAAATGAATTGCCGCGCGGTGTAGTCGTAGCCGGTCACGACAAGCAGCGCGAGAAACAACGGCGCGCTCACGCCAAAGGCCCGCCAGGCCCGTTGCAGCCGCATGACCCAATCGTCGTGCCCGTGCGGAAGAACCTGCCGCATTAATTGCGATCGCGGCCGCAGCACGCGGAAATGGAAGACGGAGATCGACACCAGTCCAGCGACCATCAGCATGCGTTCGAGTGCGTTACGGTATTGGTCCGGGTCGGACGAATGCAGCAATTCCGTCACGAACGTGATCGGAAGTCCGACGACCATCAACCACCGCGCGTTGCCGGCCAATGTCCGAACGACGTCCTGCGACCAACCGAAATGGGAGGCCGCAAGACCGTCGCAGCGGCAGGAGCGGCGCACCAGATCGAGAGGGATGAACAGCAAAGTGGCGGCGAACAGCCCGTCGGAGACTGCGGAGGGAAAATCGACGTCGTACGCCGCCGTCGCCAGGCGCCAGGCGAAATACCACACGATGCCGCCGGCAAGCGCCGAGGTCGACAGCGTTAGCACGAACGCACGCGACGTTGGGAGAAATCTCGTGTAGTTGGAGCGATGAGCCTCTTGTCCGAGATTGCCGATCTCGGAATGAAACCGACGCCGCGTGTACCAGAAAATCGGGATCAACAACAGCAGCCCGATGGGCCCCAACGGATTGGAACCGGCATCGGCCGCCAATGCATCGCCCACCTGTCTCCAGTTCTTAGGTTTGACTAACCAGTGGAGCGCCCGGCCGGTATACAGTTGCGAAATCGCCAACGGCCGGCTGCTGCGGATCCATAAGACACGTTCATCGATGTATTCCGCGTAGGCGTTGATCAAGCCGATCAACTTCCGCTCGTTCATGACCACGTCAAGCAAGGTATCGCAATAATTGGTCAGATTGCGGCTCAGTTGATCAACGAGATGCTGCTTCGTTTCCAAGATGTCGCGGGCGGCCTTCTCGAGGGCTTTGCGGTCCGCCTCGCCGAGACTGGCTGGAGCTGCGGCCAGGATCTCCTGGATGATCGGATCGGGATTGGCGAGGCTGGATCGGATTTCGTCCAGCTCATACAGCCTGAACTGCGTGTCGTCGATGGCCCGGCTGTTGACCTCGACGCCGCGCTGAAAATCGGCGGGATCTCTCGAGCGCAACGCGCTGCTTGCGCAAGAGTTGGCCGATCGTCTCGGTCAAGCCGACGCCGTCCGCTTTATCTCTCGTCTTGCTGAACTGATCGCGGAGCTTGTCCCACAGATCGCCCGACTCTTTGAGCTCGCGCTCGGCCACCTCGATGGGCTTCGTGAGCTTTTGCAAGTCCTTGGCCAAGCCCATGTTCTCGTCCGCCAACTTACTCAGCAACGGATGGGCGCTCTGCTGCGCGATCTGCGCGCCCTCGACTGCACGCTCCGCTTCCACGCGTCGGGCTTCGTCGACGGCTTGAGTTAACTGCTTGATATGCTGCTGTTCGAGAGCGATTCTTTGGGTCTGCAGATCGCGTCGAAGGCGGACGAGCTCGACGGCGTCCTCCGCTTCGTAAAGCGCGAGTTCGGCCTGCAAAGCGGGAACTTCCTCGTCGATGCATTGTTGGCGCGCTTGAAGCGACGTCCTGCGCGCGAGTGTTACGGCCCCCGGTTCGTCCTTGGGAGCCTCCACATTGAGCTGTTTTCGCAAATCCCGGCGGTCCGTTTGAGCGGCCAAGAGCAATTCGCGAATCTCTTTTCGTCGGTTCGCGCGGCGATTGGGCTCCTTCTCATATGCGATTTGCTGCTTGAGAAGCGGCTCGAGCGCCGTGCGAGATCCGAGCAACTCGTTCTCCAACGCTCCGACGGTGCGACCGTCGGGTTGTTTCGGCCGGCCCGCAGCTTCAGAAAGTTGCACGAGCTCCCGCACCCGTTTCTGCTCGGCCTTCATGTCCGCGGCGTTTTGGACTGCCTCGGACGTTAGGCGTTTCGATTTGCTCGCCTGCTTGGCGAAGCCTTCTGCCGCGGTCACGACCTCGGCCGCCTGGTGGTAGAACTCAAGAGCTTTGGAGCGCGTCGAGTCGTCGAGATCTTTCGACTGCGTCGCGTCCTTTTGACGGGCTGTGATCACGTCGGACGTGACCTTCTCCGTCTTCGGCGAGCTTGACGGCGGTGCGGTTGCGGTTTGAGCAAATGTGAGCGTGGCCGCAGAGCCGACGCACAGACTGAGCAGACCGAAAGTCGCGCACCGTAGCGCAAGCCGGTTGAGCGGATGCACATCCGTGCAAGTTCTCACGTGGCGTTCCCTCGCCTCGTCTGTCGGTTCTGCTCGAGCGCATGCACTTTCGCCTCCGGACACGCCGGAGCGCAGCATTATGCGGCAGCATAACCCACGGCTGACCCCCTGCTAGGCGGCGGAGTGTAACCCGCTTTGCCGATCGAGGTCAACGCTTTGAGAACTGGAAGCTCCGGCGGGCCTTCTTGCGGCCATATTTCTTGCGTTCAACCATCCGGCCGTCACGCGTGAGCAATCCGCCTTCGCTCAGCTTTCCGTGCAGACTGGGATCCATCGCTTGCAAAGCCCGCGCGATCCCCAAAACGATTGCTCCCACCTGCCCTGTCGTTCCGCCGCCTTGCGTGCGGACCCAGATATCGACTTTTCCGAGGGTATCGGTCGCCAACAGCGGTCCTTCGACGAGAGCCCGATTGCGTTCAACGCGGAAATAGTCTTCCAGCTGGCGATTGTTGATCGTCAGCTTCCCGCTGCCCCGCTGAATTCGCACGCGAGCCACGGCCGTCTTGCGTCGCCCCGTCCCCATGGCTGCACCAAAGCGATCGATTCGACCGCGGACTCGTGGCGCCGCCTTGGGTTCCGCGGACGCTTCGGCGGGAGCACCGCTTCCCAAAGTCAATTCGGGCGTGTGCGCCTCGGTAGCGGCGGTTGTATGAACCGGCGTTTCGGTCAGTGCGCTCGTGGCGGAGCTATCCATGTGTCTCTCGTTCGTCTATTTCGATCTTCTGCTGGGCGATCTCGCCCATTTTTGAATGATGTCTTACGGCAACAGGTATTTCGGGAAGTCCAGCGGCTGTTGCGACTGATGTGGATGCTCGGTCCCGGCGTACACTTTTAGCTGCTTCAGCATGTGCTGGCCCAAAATATTTTTCGGCAGCATGCGCCGGACAGCCTCCGTAATGATCCGTTCGGGATGGCGATTCAGCATTTCGCGCCCGGAAATGAATTTGCGTCCGCCGGGGTAGCCCGTGTATCGCTCGTAGATCTTCTTGGCCATCTTCACAGTGAAGCCGGGGTGCTCATCGTGGGCAAGGGCTTTGCCGCTAAATCGCACCTTGTTTGCGTTGAGCACGATCACAAAATCGCCGCAATTGACGTGCGGCGTGTAATCCGGTTTATGCTTACCCATTAGCACGGTCGCCAAACGGGTCGCCAATCGGCCAACAAGTTGGGAATCTGCATCGACGACGTACCACTTCGGAGCGACATCTTCCTTCCGAACCAGGGTCGTCGTATGCGTCGGATTTCGACTCGAGCCCGTGGGCTTCATCGCAAGCCTCAAATTACAAATCAAAACAGCAAACCGGCTGTCTAACGCGGGTGGCGGCAGGCGACAGCCTGCGCAGAGAACCGGCCAAGCCGGTTTCAACTCCGGGAAACGAAAAGGTTAACGACTTCCGGAATTCGGTTCAACGCTAAGCGGCCGGAAATCCGAGCGGACGGCCCACACGGCTCAAATTGGCTGCGGAAATCGGCCTACAGATAGTTGAAAATGCTCATTTGCATGGTGGTGGCGGTGGTTTGCAAGGCCGCCTGCAGCGAAGTCTGCAGTTGCGTAAGCTGCGTCAAGGCCGACGCCATATTGACGTCCATTTGGTTGGACAAAGCCGATTGCACGTTCGTTTGGGATGTCGAGAGTTGTGTTTGGACCTGGCTCAGCATCTGCTCCCTCGAACCGAGGTCGGCTTGCACGACCCCGATGCGGCTTAACTCGTTCTGCAACGAGGGCTGCAGTTGGGTCAATTCCGCATTGTTGCTCGTGCTCAGGGCCGACTGCAGTTGCACCAACAGGTTGAAAACGCCGTTGGCTTGAATCGGATTGACGTCGGTGCCCACCAGGGGCTGAGTGGGGTCGGTGCTCGACTGCGTGCCGGCAATTCCCAGGGCGGTTGAAATTGAATTGGTCTCGACCGTCAGCGGCCCAGTGCTGGTGCCGTCGTTATCGGTAATCGAAATCCCGTTTCCGACAGAGTTCAGCGAGGCAGTCAGCACGCCGGGCTGGACCCCGTTTATGTCATTGATCACGTCCTGGACGGTGGTCGCGCCTGTCAAATTGACGTTGACGGATGTGCCGTCGCGCAGATCGATGGTGATTTGCGGCGTGACCGGATTTCCGTTGGAGTCGGTTGTGCTCAGGGGGACCCCCTGCCCCGAGTTCAAACTGCTGAGCAATGTCGAGCCGGTCATCGTGCGGATGCCCAGGTCGGTCGCGGTCGTTCCGCCGTTCTCTCCGATGGAAAAGTTCACGCCGCTCAAACGCGTCGAAATGGCCAGCCCATTACCAGCGGCGTTAATCCCAACGTCGAGGTTGGGATCCGCGGAAGTCAGGGTGTTCAACAGATCCTGCACCGTGCCGTCTTTTGAAATATTGACGGTCGCCTGCGTCGAGCCGTCGTTGATGACGAGTCCATCCGTCGTATCGACTCCGGCTCCCCCGTTCAGCGCAGACAACGGCGTCTCGAGAGTTAATTGAGGATTGAGATTCGTGCCGGTGATCGTCGCGGAGGCATTGCTGGCGATGCCGAGGTCCGCCGCTGTCTGGCCGCCGGCGATATCGGAGACGGAAACCGTTCCGCTCGACGGCGTGATTTGCAGCGCATCCTGCGGGACCCCGGAGACGATGCCGACATTGAGCGTGCCCGGCGGAAAGGCGTTCTCGATCAATTGCTCAACGTCGCCGATCGTCTTCGCGTGCGACAAGTCGACCGTTTCGCTGACCGGCGTGCCCGTGTTGACGGTCACCTGAATCGATCCGGCCTGGACACCCTGGCCGTTGTTCAGATCCGAGAGACTCGTCTCTGACGTCAGGGCAGGATCGATGTCGCTCCCGACGGGCGTCGAAATCGCTCCGAAGGCGGTGATGCCGTCGATGTTGTTGGGCGCAACGAGGCCGGAACCGATATTCGAGTTGATACTGGCTTGGTTGCCGTTGTAGAGCACCGCTCCGTTGGCCAGCACCTGGAACGGAGGCGTTTGAGTGTTGCTCCCGCCGAACAAGTACTGCCCGTCGAACGTGGTATTGGCCGTGTTGACGAGGCTCTGAATGATCGTGCTGACCTGTCCCGCCAAGGCCTGGTTCTCAGTCGGCGTGCTCGTGGCCCCGATACCGCTCAACAGGAGCGAATTGGCCTGGCTGACTCCCGTCGATACGGTCTGTAGCGCCGTGTCTGTGTTTTGCAAGAACGACTGGTCCGTCGTGAGGTTCGCCTGATATTGCGTTTGAGCGGCCAGTTGCTGCTGCAAAGGCAGCACGATGGCGGTCGCCGTCGGATTTTGCCCGGGAGTGAAGAGCTGTTGACCAGTTTCGATCTCCTGCTCGACCTGGTTGAGTTGGTCTTCGACCGAATTGATGTTGTTAGCGGCCTGCGACGCCATCAGGCTGTTGGGGATCCGCCCGGTTGTAATCGGAATCAGCGTCATCGATCGGATCTCCCGTCGACTTACATGTTCAGCAGGGTTTGAAACAACTGGTTGATCGTGGTGACCATCTTGGCCGACGCGGTATACGACTGCTGATACTGCATCAGCTGAATCGCCTCTTGGTCGAGGCTGACGCCGGAGATTTGTTGTTGCTGCGCAGTCAGCGACTGGCTGTAGTCGTTCAGGCTCGTCGACATGGCCGTCTCGGCAGACGCGTGGTTGCCAACATCCGTGACGATCGAGTTGTAATAGTCGTTGAGGCTCTGGCCGTTGAGCGAGCTGACGGGATTGGAGGCGAACTGGGAGAGCGCCAAAGCGTTGCTGCCGTCCGAAGGTCCGCCGCCCTGCGCGCTGGCGAACAGCTGTGGATTCTGCGACACCGCCGAATTCACGCCGATATTGGTCGAGTCGCTGCCCGTAAAGAACGTGTTAATCCCCAAGTCGGCAAGCGTATTGCTCGAATCGTTGGCAAATTGAATTTGGTAATTCGTTCCGGCATTGATCTGAAGCTGGCCTTCCGGAGTGACTGACGCGGCGACGTTTGCGACACCGTTGATGGCGCTTGCCAGACTGTTGAGCGTGGTGTCGTTGCCCGTGCCGTTGAGATTCACGTCAATCGTCGATGTCGTCGTTTGACCGGTCGTCGCGTTCGTGACCTCAATCTGGAACGTCCCGTTCTGCGGCGTAGAGGCCAGCCCCGCCTGGTTCAGAGCGGCGGTCGGATCGCTGACCGTGTTGGTCGAAGTGACCGATGTGTACGCGGCGATCCCTTGCCCCGAAGCATAAACCTGATTGAATTGCGAGATCAAATTCGACGTCAGCGTATCCAGGTTTTGCTCAAATCCACCGAGCACCGTGTCGCGTCCCTGCATCGTCGCGATCAGCTCTCCCGAACCGCTGGAGCTGGCATTGAGTTGTTGTCCCGAAACCGACAACTGCACGTTGAGCGTTCCCAAGCCCTCACTCGTGCTGGGAACCGTCTCCAACTGTTGAGTTTGTTGGCCCATCACGAGGTAGTTCGAGCCCGTGTAAACGGTCACGCTGCCATCGGGGTTGTTGGTGTACGTGATGGGAAGGATCTGAGAAAGCTGACTCAAATCCTGATAGCGCTGATCTCGAAGCGAGCCGGCCTGGCTTTGCGACTGGCCGGCGCTTTCCATCTGCGTGATCTGTGGATTCAGCTGGGCAATTTGCGTAATCAACGAGTTGGCCTGCGTGGTCAGCTGTTGAACGTTGACATTGGCCTGCTGACGTTGCTCGTCGATCGACGCCCGCAGCGAAGTAATCGCGCTGGCGAGCTGGGTTCCCGCAACGACGGCCTGTGAGGAGAGAGTCGCCGAACCGGGCTGGTTCGCCAAGCTGTTCAGCGCCGCCGAAAAATCGCTCATTTGCGACGAAAGGCTGTTGCTGCCCAACGCCTGCAGTTGCTGTTGCAGGGTCGTGTAAACCGTGTTGAGCTGGTTCGAGGCGCTATAGCTCGAATTCGCCGAATAAATCTCACCCTGGAGGTACTGATCGATTTGCTGCGTGACTCCGGTCGCATCGGAGCCGGTTCCCAAGATGACCCCGCCGGCCTGATAGCTCGGACCCGGCGTGATGTTGAGTTGCTCTTGAACGTAGCCGGGCGTGTTCGCATTGGCGATATTCTGACCGGCCACCTGGATTCCGGTGGAGAACACCTCGAGAGCGTTGGATGCGATTCCGAGCGCCCCGCTGAGTCCCATGATCTGGAAATCCTTTTTCTGCGCACGCCCACAACCCTAGGCGGACGCGTCGAGAATCGCTCCACCGAATGAGATTTCGTTGCCCAAACCGGCGAAATAGACCGGCGATTTCCGGCCGCCGTTGGCGATCAGTTCGAGCATATCGGCAAACAACCGGAGCGATTGCTTCGAGACGATCCACAACACCCAGCTCTCCCGCCGGTTTGCCTCGACGAGACGCCGAATTTCTTCCATCCGCGCCAGCAGCCTGCCGCGCAAGGGTTCGGCAAACGTCCGCACCAGTTTTTCCAATGTGTCCCCTGGCCCAACCATCGGATTGACGCGCTGCAGAATCTGATGCCGCTGACGCAGATGCACTTTCAATAGGTCGATCAGTCGCTCTTCGCGCACCGTCAGCCGGTCGATATCCGCGGCGCTCGCCCTGCGGACGGCGTCTCTCTTTGCCCGGTAGACGCCAGCCAGCTCTCCCTGAAGCGTGATGATGGCGCTCAGGAGTTGGTCGATCTCGTTGCTCAACTCGGCTTCTGCAAGCATCGTGTCGTCCGTGACGAGTCCAGAGGTACCGCACTTCATATAATCGGTAGAATCAGCGGCGGCTCTTCTGCCCCATTTTTCCGGCTCTGCCGGAATACTCCGCGCCGTCTACGCAGACAGCCCGACCCCCGGAGTGGAGAGGCGGCGAGACTTCGTCAACTCGCAGAGTTGCCGGCGGGAAAAGGCATCCGCGGCGCAGAATGACTCCGCCCTGCGGTCGGTGCGGCATTCTCAGTTCGCGAACGGCGCGGATCACTGAGCGCCGACGCGGTTCAGAACGCCCTGGAACAGCGGTTCGGAGATTTGGCTGCCTTGCGTGCGCGCCAAGGTCTCCGCCACTTGTTGATCCATCTGCCCTTGGAAGACCTCCTCCGCATGGCCGCCATACATGTAGGCGGGCTTGTTATGCATTTTGCGGAGCGATTTGAGCATCTCTTTGTAGAACGTCCCCGCCGCGAAATCTTGGAATGTCGATTTCAACTTTTCCTTGTCAGCCGGCGACTGCGTGAGCAACTTCGAGCCTGCCGCTTCGCGCGCATCGGCGACCAGATGGGCACTGTTCGTCGACGATTGCACCGGTGAAATGGTGGGCATCGCGGTTCTCCGACTGTTCGATTTGTGAGGAGGGTGCTTAGGAGGCGGCGGGAGGCGGGCGCGGTTCGAGAGGGGAGCGATTTAAGGCAGGCGGACACGAGGCGAATCAGTGCTCCTCGTAAACGGCGTGCAGGTTACCCGAGTAATACAATTCGCGGACGATGCTAATCACGTCTTCGTTCGGAACCTTGAGTTCGTGCAACCCTTTCATCAATTCGTCGAGCTGTTGCGGATTGTCCTGGCCTTGCGAATTGATCGTGACGAACGGGGCGCGTTCCTCGGTCCCGGCTGAGACCTCTACCTTGATGCTCTTCTGGGAAATGACGACCGGGCTGATTTGCACGTCGCCATGGATCACGATCGTCTTCGATTTCGTGTTGACGGAGACCCGTGCCTCCGTTTGCGGGCTCATAACGTCGATCTTAAGCAGCCAGGCCAAAAAGGCCACCGGATCGTCGCGATACAAGTCGGGGACGAGAACCTCGATGCGGTCGGGGCCCAGTGCCGTGGCAGGCTTGGTATGCAGAACCGTGTACACGTCGTTGTTGATCTGTTCGGCAATATGCCAAGCGACGCCGAACGTAGCGTGTGCCGGATCGACAACGAGCGTCACCTTGTTCCCGTGCGTGCGATCGATGAAGCTCGTGCGAAAGTCTCGCTCGAGGATGATCCCTCCGGGCACTCGGCCCGACGTCAACACATCGGGATCTTCAATGACCACCGGACCGGAAGCCAGTCCCACAACGGCCGTATCGCGCACGTTCGGTCCGCGAACGGGCGAAATCAGCAGCCGGCCGCCCTTCAGGCTCTTCGCGCCGAACGTCGACGTCACGTAACAATCTAACCGCTGGCCGCGACTGGCACCCTCTTTGGGTATCGTCGCTGAAATGGCCACCATCGCGACATTCGTCGCGTCGGAAAGATCCTTCGCGCTTTCAATCGGATTGTTCAAATAACGCAGCGTCGAAGCCAGCGCCCGCATGGCAGGCGCGTTCTTGCTTCCGTCACCCGTGCGATTCAGGCCGACGATCAGGCCGATGCCGATGATCGGCATCTCTTTCTGGCCGTAAACCGTGCAAATGTTGCCGACCTGCGTTCTGGCAACGGCCGCGCGGGGCAGCGAGGACACGAGAAGTCCCAGCACTGCCAGGGTGGCGATCAATTGATGTCTGCGTCGTGTCATACGGCCAACTCCGGAGTCGCTCAGAACGGACCAATCCAGTCATACAGACGAATGAACCAGGCCCGCTTCGTCGAATCGGGCAACTTGCCATGCTGCACTTTCGTGATTTGCAGATCGGCAATGCGTTCGCTCAAGGCGCGATTGTCGGGCGTGATGTCCTGCGGCCGGATTTTTCCCGTCAGCGTGTATTCCCACAAGTCCTTATTGTCGAGAATCGACTTGCGTGCTTCGAGGACGAGTACCCCGTTGGGCAGCACATCGACGATCGTGGCCGCGATGCGGTAAGTCATCTGTTCGGTTTCCGTGACTTGACCGGTCGACTGCAACTGGCTTTGTAGCGAGCCGTTCACCTCGGGAGAGTTGGTCGCGGCGGTATCGAGATTGCCTTGGTTGTTAATGCGAATGAATTGCGATAACTGGGCCGTGTATTGCCCGTTGCGTTGGCGGTTATACACGGATTTCGCATTCGTCGATGCGTTCTCTTTGACCGTGACGGTAATGATGTCGTGCACCTTGATTTCGTGCGGCTTCGGAGCATCGACATACGACCAGGCAAAGTCGGCCATCAGCAGCGGCGGCTGAGGCGCGTAAAAGTCGGGCGGTCCCTCGACCGGCGGAGGACCGCCGACCAGCGGAGGAGCCACTCCCGGCGGCGGAAGAAGCGGTTCGATGCCTCGGTCCGCCCCCTGCACTGCCGGTTGCAAAAACGTGAAACAGACGAACGCCAACAGCAAACTCCTCATTTCCCCTCCCCCCGAAAGATTTCGCTCATTGACCTGCAGCGGAAGCGGCCGGCGCGACAGCTGGGACGATACCACTCGTTGCCGGCTGCGTCCGCTGCGCCGTTTGGACCGTCGGCATACGATAAGCCACAGTCCTATGAACGGCCGCTTCGCCTCGTGAGATGTCCCCTTCCGACTCACGAGCGGCTGATTTCGCCCCGTCGCCGCCGACGATGATGATGGCTTCGTGCACGTCGGTCACGCGGGCGTTGACCTGATCGCGGCCGGATAGTTTGACGAGCGTGATGACGTCGCCCAGACCACCATCGCTCTTCGCCTTGAATTGTGCAGTGATCCGGATCCCGCCGCTTTGCCAAATCCCCGTGACAATATCGTTGTTGCGAACCAAGGGGACTTTTCGCACGTCGTCAACATGAATTGGGCTCTCGGCGTGCAGCGTTTTTTTGGCCTCTCTGTCGACAATCTCGTCGATGCGTGTCAGTAATCCCTCGGTGCTATCAACAAGCCGCCAGACCAGATCCGACTCATGGATTACGTCGCCGGTGGAAACCGAGTGGGCGAGAACAGGAACCTGCGGCCGTTCCGAGACGACGCACCGCACTTGAAGATGGGCCGGTTGCCCCTCGACGTCCTGATAGGCCACCTGGATGGCCTGCGGTTCGGCGTTTTTGAGGTTCACAGATCCAATTTCAAATCCCTGCGCGGCGTTCGCCAGGACGACGCGCGCGTCTGACGGGTCGACGGTGACGTCAATGAACATGGCCGGCGAGTCCTTATGCTTTTCGCGCATTGACCGCCGGACTGCCTCGGCGACGATTTGTTCGGCCCGCTTGATTTGTCCGGCGGGGACCACCGGCTTTGCCGCCGTCCCACGCCTCGGCTTTGTTTTTACGGCGGGCATCGCGTCCGCAGCGGCGACGACGATCACGGACGATCCCGAGTAGTTTAGCTCGACGGTCGGAATTCCCGTGGCCTCCAAGCGAGAGCGGATCTCCGCGAAGTCGAGACGCATGCGTCGACCGGGCGCTGGAGCCGGCGCCAGAGCAACATTCTCAAGCCGCGTCATCAAGGCGGCGTCACTGGCACTGACAATGGCGACGTCTTTCAGCCGCACGGTCGACGTGGAAACGAAAGCCGTCGGCTGAAAACAGATATCGGCCGCCCACGCGTCATTGAAGACGGCCACGATGGACGCCGCGACGATGACGACGCGCACGGTGGTGACCGGCGCGGTCCAATTTCGGAACGTGTTTTTTTGATCGCTCAAATGCATGGAACTTATGCTCTGTTAGAACCGTCGCAGGTTCGTCAGCAGTTGCAGAATCTGATCGCTGGCCTGCACGACCTGGCTGTTCAGTTCGTAGGTCCGCTGCGTATTGATCAGGTTGACCAGCTCGGTCGTGGCGTCAACGTTCGACGCTTCGAGGTATCCCTGCTGAAGCAGGCCGCGATTTTCCTGACCCGGCGTTCCGACCAGCGGGCTGCCACTGCCTTGGCTTTGTCCATAGAGGTTTTGCCCCATTTGGATGAGGCCCTGGGGATTAATGAACGTGACGGTCTGGATTTGGCCGATGTTTGTCGGATTTACGTTCGGGGGCTCGAGCACGGAAAAAACTCCGTCGCCCGATATCGTGATCTGCGTCGCTCCCGGCGGAATCGAAATGGCCGGCTGCAGTGGCCGGCCAAGATCGGCCGAGGCCAAAACGATCTGGCCGTTCGCATTGATCGAGAAGGTTCCGGCCCGGGTGTACAGCGTCTGCCCGGTTTGCGGATCCTGGACCTGGAAGAATCCCTGACCGGAGATCGCAAGATCGAGTTGCCCGCCGGTCTGCGTGAATGTGCCTTGCGTCTGATCGACCTCCGTGCCGGAGACGCGAGCGCCGAGTCCGTACTCGATGCCGATGGGCGTCGGCTGGCCGTTGGAATCGACCGTGCCAGGCAGCTTGTCGTACTGATAGTAGAGATCCTCGAAATTGCAGCGCGTACGCTTGTAGGCCGTCGTGCTGGCATTGGCGATGTTATTCGCAATGGTGTCGAGGCTCGACTGTTGCACCTGCATTCCGCTCGTGGCGGTATAAAGCGCTCGGATGGTCATCTATCGCTTATCTCCAGCAACATCGATTGTTCGATTAGTGAGGCGTCGCCGCCTGCAACAGCCGGTCCAGCGCATCGTCCTGGAACTTGATCATGTTGACGTTCGCTTCGACGGCACGTGACGCCTGGATCATCTCCACCATTTCGCTGACCGGCTTGACACCCGATCCCTCGACATACCCTTGCTTCACTTGGACGTCGGGGCCGGCCGGCAACGCATTGCCGCTGTAGCGGTAAAGGCTGTTGCCAGACTTCTGAAGCTGGCTTTCGGAGGGGGGCTGAACGACGGCGAGCTTGGCAATTTGCGTTCGGTCGCCATCGGGGCCGATCGCGCTCACCGTGCCCTCATCCCCGATTTCGACCCGCGTCGCTTCGAGCGGGATGATGAGGGGCTGGCCCGCGCTGGATTGAACCCGCATCCCCGAACCCTGCGAAACCAGTTCACCGGTTGGCGATACCGCGAACTGACCGTTTCGAGTCAGGAAGTTCTGTCGGCCGTCATTGACCTGAAAAAAGCCGCGACCGGTTAGCGCAACGTCGTAAGAACTTCCGGTCTTAATCAATGGGCCGGCGCTGAAATCCGTAGCGACTTGCGCCGTGGTGACACCCCCGCTCAAGGCGTTTTGATTGCTCGGCGGATCGTAGCCGCCGCCATGGTCGAGGTCGTAGGGGCGGTTGCTTTGAAAGATCGCCAGATCGCGCTTAAAGCCGGACGTCCCTGCGTTCGCCAGATTATTGGCGATGACGTCCACACGCGACGATTGCGCCTGGATCCCCTGCGCGGATTGATAAAGCCCGTAGAGCATCCCCGCAGCTCATCCGAAGACGCCCCCCACCAAGTGGGTTCATCGATCACCGGAGGCCGGATTCTTTAGCCTAACCGATAAACTTTGCGCGCTCGGGCTGAACCGACAGCAGACGACTGTCAAGCCACGCAGAATGGTCAAGAAAAACAGGGCGGGGAACCGCCGGACATTTTTGCCGTTATTTGCACGCTTAGCCCGCGCTCCTTTGAATCCGTACTAAGCCATTGGTCCTTGGGCAACCCGCAGCGTATCAAATGCCGCTGACGGGCTGTCGAAACAACCTTTGGTGCCGTCCTTATTGGCAAAAGCCGGGAATGTCTGGAGGTCCCCGCCGGATCTTCGAGTGAAAAAGCAGATTCGATCGCAGCGGGCAGAGAGAACTCAATCGATCCATCTGCCAATCGAAATCAAGAAGCCTAACCTACTCGCTCGCGCGCGCTTGTCAACGGCCCCTGCGATTGAAAACGAATGCCAAAGTAAGATCGTCAAGAAAAACCTGCGATCAGTCGGTCAACGTCCCTTTGGACGATGGCACGCCGCCCTGTCGCGGATCGATGGCAATGGCCTGCCGCAGCGCGCGTGCCGCTCCTTTGAAGACACCTTCTGCGATATGGTGCCCGTTGCTGCCGTGATGCAGCACGAAGTGCAAATTCATCAAGGCGTTGGCAGCGACGGCCTGCCAGAAAACCTCGACGAGTTGTGAATCAAATTCGCCGATCTTCTGCGTCGGAATGACGACATCGTACACGAACCAAGAGCGACCACTCAGATCAACAGCGGCCGTGACAAGCGTCTCTTCCATCGGCAACGTTACACTGCCGTAACGCGCGATCCCACGCTTGTCTCCCAGTGCATCAGCGAGTGCCTTTCCGAAACAGATCCCCACGTCTTCGACCGTGTGGTGATGATCGACGTGCAAATCGCCTTTCGCCTTGACCGTCAAATCAATCAGTGAATGACGCGCCAGCAGCGTCAACATGTGATCAAAGAATCCCACTCCGGTCTCAATCGTGGGCGTTCCCGCTCCGTCGAGTGCCACTTCGAGTGCCACATCGGTCTCGGCCGTCTTGCGCTTCACGTTGGCGGAACGCTTCATGCCAGCAAGTCCTTGAGGGCTGCAATTAATCCGTCGACTTCTGCATCCGTGCCGACCGTGATGCGAAGTCCATCGAGTTCTTCGGATCCGTCATCGCCGGGATTCGGAAACCGCATATAACGAACGAGAATCTTGCGCCGCTTGAGTTTTTCGTAGATCCCGCGGTGCTCTCCTGCCTTCCGCGTCGCCCACACGAAATTCGCCTGGCTTTCGACGACGTCGAAGCCGCACGACCGAAGAGACTGAGTCAGTCGGCCGCGCGTGACTCGAATGCGATCCACGTTTTGGCGCATCCAAGCCTGGTCTTCGATCGCGGCGAGCGCGGCCGCGAGCGACAGCGTGTTGCAGTTGTAACTGTCCTTCACCTTGCGCAGTCCGCGAATGATGTCCGGGTGGGCGATTGCGAACCCAAACCGCACGCCCGCCATGCTGTACGACTTGCTGAATGTCCGCGTCAAAATCACGTGCCGCCCATTTTGACCGTTGAGAAGGTCGGCTCCATCGGGTCTGTCTGCAAAATCCGTGTAGGCGCCATCAAGCACCAACATGCCGGCCGGTGGAACAAGCGGCTCGATTTCCTCCCGAGGCCAGGCGTTGCCCGAAGGGGAGTTGGGATTCGGAACAAACAGCAGTTTGCAGCGCGCGAGTTGCGCTTCAATCGCTGTGTGGTTCCATGACCAATCGCGATTCAGCAGCAGCCGTTCGTGTCGGCCTCCCTGCAGGTCTGCCAAGGTTTCGTACAGGATGTAGCTCGGGTACGGAAAGCAAATCGTCTCCCCCGGATTGACAAATCCCCGCGTAATCAGCGTGAGGCACTCATCGCTGCCGTTGGCTGGCAGGATCCAATCCGGTTCGACCCCGTAGATCGCCGCTGCCTTCTTGCGGAATGCCGTTCCCAGCGGATCCGGGTAGACATTGAGACGCCCCTCGGCGGCCGCGACAATCGCTGCACGCACTGCGGGCGACGGAGGATAAGGATTCTCGTTGGTATTGAGTTTGATCCATCCGGATTCCTGCGGCTGCTCGCCAGGCGTATAGCCTTCGATGCGGTCGATGTCGGGGCGGAACAGGCTGCGGTCGGACGTACTCAACGCGACAAAGCTCCGGTGCTGACGGCGATTTCTGGCACGATTCTCGAAAGATTCGCCAAGTTGGACAAGGCTGGCTTCGCGACCGATGGCTCTCCCAAATGCTCAAGACAGCGGAAGGCTACGATCGCGCTCCTCCGGCAGAGACAATCCGGCTTGGGCATCAGGTTCGGCTTTTTTGCGAGCCGTTTTCGCCGGACGCTTCGCGGGCACGCCGTTGGCCGCATCGAGCGTCGCCGTTCCGTCAAAGGGAGCCGTCACCGGATTGCCTTCGCGATCAAAGCCGGTTAACAGTTCGATTTTCTGCTCAGCCTGTTCGAGGACTTGATAGCACCGCCGGAGAATGGAGATCCCCCGCTCGAATCGAGCGATCGATTCATCCAGTCCGAGCGATCCCTCTTCGAGTTCGCGGACGAGATTCTGCAGTTCGGCCAGACCGGCTTCAAATTTGGGCTCGTCGCCGCACGGATCTGTTTTCGACGGATCGGACATCTTCAACTCTGTTTCGTCCCTAGTTTTCCACTGCCTCGACAATGCTCGTCACCCGTCCTTGTGCGAGTCGCGTTTCGATTCGCTCTCCGGCGGAAACCTCCGTGGCGACTCGCAGAATCTTTCCCGTCGACGTACTTCGAGTGAGCGAATAACCTCGATTGAGCACCTTGAGCGGACTGAGCGCGTCGATCGTGCAACCTGCCCCTTCGAGCCGGTGACGGGCACGTTCAATTTGGCGGCCGATCGCGCGTCGCAAGCGTTCCGAAAGTTCGTCGACCATCCGTTCGCGATCATGCACGAGCTCCAACGGCCGCGCCAAGGCTCGCGACCGGGCCACTCCTTCGAGTTGCAGATTGCGGCGATGCAATTGATTCCGCAGGGCTGACTCTAAACGACGCGACAAATGCTGAAGGTCGGAAACAACGTCATCGCGATCGGGAACGACGATTTCCCCAGCTTCGCTCGGCGTCAGTGCCCGTTTGTCCGCGATCAAGTCGGCGATCGTGACATCGACCTCATGCCCCACCGCGCTGACGACGGGAATTGGGCAGTCAAAGATCGCACGGGCGACAATTTCTTCGTTGAACGCCCATAAATCCTCGAGACTGCCCCCTCCCCGACCGGCAATCACCACGTCGACGCCCGGCAGGCGATGGACGGATCGCAGTGCAGCCGCAATTTCGCCGGCCGCGGCCGCCCCTTGTACGGCCACAGGCAAAATAACCACGTCGCAGGCCGGCCAGCGGCGCGTGATGACCTGCAGCATGTCGCGAACCGCGGCGCCCATCGGACTGGTGACGAGGGCGATCCGCCTTGGAAATCGCGGCAAAGGGCGCTTCCGTTCGGCCCGAAACAAACCTTCGGCAGCGAGTTTTTCGTACCGTTGTCGGAATGCCAGCTCCAGCGGTCCGATTCCCTGCGGAGCAAGCCGTTCGATCACCAGCTGATAAGTCCCGCGAGCCGCGTAAACCTCGATCGGCCCGACCGCGACCACGTGCAGGCCGTCATGCAACTCGAAACGGATGCGGGCCGCGGCACTCCGCCACAGGACTGCGCGAATCTGCGCGGTCTCGTCTTTCAGCGTTAAGTAAATGTGACCCGACGTAGCCCGCGAGAAGTTGGAGATCTCGCCCTCCACGTAGACTTGTGGAAAGCCGGTTTCGACGAGCGCCTTGAGCTGCTGCGTCAGTTCCGTGACTGAAACGATTTCGTGTTCGTCCATCCGTTGACCTTGCCGGCCGCTCATCCGCGGTAGATCGACTGCATATATTGCACGGCACGCGCCGCGTCGCCCGCCCGGTCACCCCCCTGCGTCCGATCGACGGTGAGCCAGCCTCGGTAGTCCGTTTCCTGCAACAGAAACAGGAGTTCGTCCCAGGGAACCTCTCCGCGACCGACCGGCACCTCGCTTCCGCTGTCGTCGGCGCCCGCAATCGCGTCGCGCACAGTCACATGTGCAACAAACTCCCTCAAGAGCTGAACCGCGTCGCTGGGCGATGCACCCGCCATCACAGTCGCGGCCGGGTCGAAATTGACGCCGATTGGGCCGGCGGTAACGGATCTCAGCGTCTCCACCATGCGCGCCGCCGCCTCGCGTCCGGAACCAAGGGCAAGCGTGACACCGACATGATTTCCGTGCCGGGCCAGATCGTTTAGGACGTCCATCAAAAGGCTTTGTCCCGCCGCATCCGACTCACCAGGAAGCCCACCGAGCCGCACGGTGACGACGCGAGCCTTCAACTCGTAAGCGAATTCCATCGTTTGCTTGAGTGCTTCAATCCGCGCACCTAGGCGCTCGGAATCCCAAAGTGGCCGGCGAATGGGAAAGTCGAGAGACGCAAGCTGCAAACCAATTTCCGCCAGGAGATGCGTAAATTGCCGCCTCCCAGTGTCCGACATTTCAGCCGGCCTGATTTCATTTCTCGCGTCCAATTGAACCCCGTTTGCGCCCATTCTCGACGCCAATTGCAGCGAAGGCTTCAATTCCTGGCCCAGGCAGTGTGTTGCCAGGGCCAATTGCAACTGTCTTGTCATTCCTCAAAGGTCCAATTGGTCAAAAAAGAGAGAAGCTCGTCCCGCCGCGAGACGATCGGTCAGGCGGCATTATATCCGACGCAACCGATGTCATCGGCCCTGCCGGAAAGGTAATTGAGCAGCCTGGGCGATGCGGTCGATCTTGAGCGGAGGCAAAGCCCCGCCATCCCGTTCAGGTTTCTATGGTTACCACGGCTCTCCTTTTGACGGCGATCGCCGTTGCCGCCGCTGACGGCGACAACAGTGCGGCCAACGCCACCAGGCAAGCCGAGGCATCGCACCGGGCCACCGAACCTGCCACGAAAAACGCCGCGGCCGAAGACCCCTTTGAAGGCGCCGTCGAAGTTTTTCACTACGGCTTCGAATCCACCGAGGACCGCAATTTCGACCAATTGCCGGACGGTTGGATCCGCCGCAAGGGGAGCGACTTTCCCGGTTACGTCGAGGCTGCCATCGACCGCGAACGCGGAAATGGCGGCAAAGGCCAGAGCCTGCGACTCAAGGCCAACGGCGGCCGCGTGATCCTCTATTCCAAACCGGTCGTCATCGACCCGTATCATTCCTACATTTTTCGTGCGTTCGTCCGCACACAGGCACTCGAAAACGACGCCGCCCTCATTTCCGTCTCCCTGCTCAACCACAAGCGGCAGCGTGTCCAACGGTTTCTCACGCGCCCGGTGACGGGCACGTTCAAAGATTGGGTCCAGGTCACCATCGGCCCGATCGTGCCCCACGAAGACGTCCATTTCGTCGTGGTCGGCTGCCACCTCGTGCCGGGCAGCCGCATGGATATCCGCGGCAGCGCCTGGTTCGATGACCTTTGGATGGGCGAACTCCCACTTTTTTCGCTCCAGAGCAACTTTCAAACGCATTTTCACGAACGCGATGCGAAAGTCGTGATCACTTCGCAGGTGAACGGACTCGATCCCAAGCACTCCTACCGGCTCGATCTGCAAATGGTCGATGGCCAGGGGCACCCGGTGGCGTCGACTTCATTCGATCCGCGGGCCGAGCAAAAGGGCGAGCCGACGCAAGAGCGAGAAAAGCCCATCGGCTGGACGCTCAATCCACAGCCTCCCGGTTTTTACGCCGTCGAGGCCGTTTTGAGCCGCGATGCCAAACCCGTTCTCACCAAGCGGACTTCGTTCGCCGTGATGGACTCGCTGTCCGACAGTGCCGACTCGGGCGAATTCGGCTGGACCATCAAACGGCCCGAGGACATGGCGGCCCTCAAGGGACTGGCGGAAATCGCCTCCCAGTCGGGCATTAATTGGCTCAAATACCCCCTGTGGAATTCCGTTTCCGAGGGGAACTCCAGCGTCCCCTCCCAAATCTCAGCCTTCTTCGAGGAGCTGGCCCAAAGCAAGATCACGGCGATCGGCCTGCTCAACGATCCGCCGGCCGAACTCCGCAACCAGTTCGCCCGCGACTGGACCGGCATCAGCGAGATTTTTACGGTCCGAGCGGAGTTTTGGCGGGAGTCGATCGAGAAAGTCATCGCCCGTTATTCGTCGCATGTCCGTTATTGGCAGCTCGGCGAGGAGGAAGACGAGAGCTTTGTCGGCATGTCCAGCCGCAACCTGGCGGAAACAATTGCCCGCGTCAAAGCCGAGTTCGACCGCATCGGCCGCGACGCCCACATCGGCGTCCATTGGAACTGGGAAACGCCCCTGCCCCGCCGGGAGTTCGCCCGCGGAGTTTTTTTGTCCATGTCCAGCCGCCAGCGGCTCGCCGAGAACGAACTGGGCCACAAGCTCAAAACGGGCAACGCCGACGTCCCCGACCGGTGGGTGCTGATCAAACCGCTCCCCATCACCGGCCACACGCCGGAGGAACGCGGCACCGACCTCGTGAAAACCATGGTCGAAGCCAAAATCGGCGGGGCGGACAAAATCTTCGCCGACGACGTTTTGGACGAAGAAACCGGCCTGCTCAACCGCGGGGGTTCGCCGTCGCTGCTATTTCTCCCCTGGCGAACCACGGCCATGGCCTTGCAGGGGGCCGACTTTATTGGGTCGTTCCTGCTTCCCGGCGGCAGTCGCAACTACGCCTTCTCCCGCAAGGGGGAAGTCGCCGTCGTCATTTGGAACAACGAACCGGTTGACGAAGACCTTTATTTGGGTGAAGAGTCGGTCGTGACCGATGTCCTCGGCCGCCGCATCCAAGTCCCCATTTCGGAATCCGGACAGCGGTCCAAGCTGCACGTGGGGCCCAGTCCCCTGCTCGTCCGGCATTTTCCCGAGCCTGTCGCCCGCTGGATGGCCGCCCTCAAGTTTGAAAAAGGCCGGCTGCCCAGCAGGACGGGCAAACAGCGCGAAGCCATCCGCGGAGTCAACACGTTCAAACAAGGGGTCAGCGGCCAGGTGCGAATCCTCGTCCCCAAGGATTGGAAAGTCGAACCTGCCGAAACCCGTTTTGCCCTCGGTGCCGGCGAGAAACTCGATATCCCCATCACCCTGGAACTCCCCTCCAACACCAGCCAGGGAAATCAGCGGCTCGTCCTCGAATTCACGATGTCGCAATATTCCTTCCGCGTTTATCGCGACTACGAGGTCGGCCTGGGCGATGTTGTTTTGTCCGTGGTCGACAACAAGCTCGAAAACGGCGACCTGCAGATCAAACAGCTCATCGACAACCACACCAAGCCCGAGGAAAAACTGAATTTCGAGTGCAACCTCTACGTCCCCATGCGAAAACGCATGCAGCGGGTCGTCACCAAACTGACCAACGGCCGCGACACGCAAATTTACGTGGTCCCCGGTGCCGAATCGCTCCGCGGCCAGGAATTGCAACTGCGTGCCGAGCAGATCGGCGGCCAGCGGGTCCTCAACATCAAATTCAAAGTCGGCGACAACTGGGACAGCAAGAAACGCGAAGCCAACAACCTCCGCCCCACGCCCGTCTCGGCAGCCGCACCGCCAACTGACACGCCACCAGCAACATCACCCGCGGTCAGCCAGCCCAAAAAAGCCACCGCCAGCGGCGAGTCCCTCTAACCCCGACCGATTTTTTGGGCCGGAACCGACTTTTTTGGCTTTTTTGGGCGCTAAAAAAGGGGGACTTTTTTGGGCTCCACCCCAAAAAACGCCAAAATGGCAGCCGCTCCACCTCCTGCCATTTTGGCCCAGCCTCGTTCCCAAGCTCCTGCTTGGGAACGCGCCCCCCGCGAAGCTCCCGCTTCGCCTTCGCAAGTCCAATGAGCAATCCTCTCGGCCCGCTGATCGCGCACAGCTCGAAGCGGAGCCCCGGCGCGCCGGGATGCATTCCCAAGCGGGAGCTTGGGAACGAGGAAATTACGCTAAAAAAACCCGCCACTTTCTCAGGGCATCTTTTCCTAAGCCATTCCTAAAGCTCAACTTACATCGCACAAAACATCATTTTTTCATCTTGAAGTACCCCGCCTCTTTCGGGTATGCTCAGGCTGTGCGGCTACTTTTTCCGCATCGCATCGTGGGTGCGGTGAAGTCCGCGCTTTGAGACTCCGACCCAGTCCGATTCACTCGGAAGGTGACGGGACGGTCCGCGAAGCAGGCACGGTAGGCCGGCACGCTTCGCCCGAACATCCCCCGTCTCAAAAACGCCGGGTCGCTTTTCGAGAAGCGGCCGCAGGCCAGGTCTTCGGCGGGGAGCCGTCGAGACAATCGCCAAACGGCAGTCCAACGTAGGGCAAGCTGCCAGCTTGCCATTCGGTAGTCGCGTGTGACTTCCCGAATCCGGAGCCTCACAGGATCCAAAATCAAGCTTTTTGGTAACTCCCTGTGCCTCACTGCGCGCCGAGATCGCTCGCAATTCGCGACGATGTGCGGCCACAATGCGCGTTAACCTCGCGGAAGAAGGACTTTGATTCAAGTCGGAGAGGCGCCGGAAACGTCGAGGTGTCCTGATGTCAAACCTGTTCGCCGTCGCCGTTGCGTTCGTGCTCGCGGCCCTCGGTTGCGATCTTCAATCGTCGCAAACGAATTCCGGACCGGGCACGCAAACGATAATTGCCGTCGGCACCGCGCCCTGCGGCGTCGTGATCGCCGATTTCAACGGCGATGCCAGGCTCGATCTGGCTGTCGCCAACAGCGGCAGCCACAACGTGACCATCCTGCTCGGAGACGGCAAAGGAGGCTTCGTGCAAGCGCCGGCTCGCCCTTTGCAGCCGGCAAATCGCCCAACGATCTGTGCGCGGGCGATTTCAACGGCGACGGCAAGCCCGACCTGGCCTTCGCCAACCATGACGAGCGGCATCTCACCGTGCTTCTGGGCGACGGCCGCGGAGGCTTCGCACCAGCTCCCGGTTCGCCGGTCCCGGTCCTGAGCCGGCCGCACACGCACGGCGTGGCGGCGGGCGACTTCAACAACGACGGCAAGCTCGATCTCGTCACGGAAAGCTGGGAGGAGGACAAGGTCACCGTCGTGTTTGGCGACGGCCGCGGCCGGTTCGCAAGTCCGGGCGTCCAGTTTCCCGTCGGCCGCATGCCTTATCAGCGGCTGCGTGCTGCCGACGTGAACGGCGACGGCATCGCCGACATTCTCACGACCAACTTGCGCGGCCACAACGTCACGGTGCTCTTGAGTGACGGCAAGGGAGGCTTTCACCCGCGCCGGGCTCGCCTATTCCGAGCGGCCGATATCCGTTCGGCCTGGCGGTCGGCGACTTGAACGGCGACGGCAAGCCGGATCTGGCAGTCGGCAACTGGGCCGGCCAGCCCGGTAAGCGCGTCGGAGAAGGCGTCACCGTGCTGCTGAACGACGGGACCGGCCGATTTGCAGCCATGGCCGGGTCACCATTTCCAACCGGTGACGGCCCGGGCCGCGTCGCGATCGGCGACGTGGACGGCGACGGCACACCCGATCTCGTCGTGGCGAACTATCTGAGCCGCAGCGTCACGGTCCTTCGTGGCGACAAAAAATCGTTTACGCCCACCGCGACGATCTCCGTCGGCAACAGCCCTCAGGGCCTCGCTCTCGGCGATCTCAACGGCGATGGCAAAGCGGAGATTGTCGTCGCCAATAGCGGTGACAATACCGTTTCCATTCTGCAGGGCAAGTAGGTGGCGAAATCGGCGTCAGCTGCGGATTTCCTCTTCGGCCCCTTCCTAGTCTTGAATACTTCCTGCCACTGGCGTCAGCAAATGTCGCATCGTGAGTCCCTGCTTATTTTGTTCGCGGCCGGGCTGCTGATGGCTGCTTCGTCGCCGATGGCGGTTGCTCAGAGTGGACCTTCCCAGAGCAAGGCGCGGACGGAAACCGACGATGACATTCTCAAACGCATACTCGCGAATTGGCGCGCACGGCAAGACCGCACAAAATCGCTTCACTTCGCGTGGAACGCCCGGCTTACACAAAAGATGCGGCGCACTCAGATCCGACACCTTCGTCGCGCACTCTGGCTCGAGGGCAACGATCGATTTCGCTTCGAACGTGCGCTGGTCGGCAGCGGAGACAACTTCTGGGATCGGCACGTGCGAGATCAATGCGCTTATGACGGTGTCACAAGCTTCTTCTTGGAGTGGCTGCGAGAGCCATCAGATCCACCGCAGGCAGCGATTCGGTCGGACCCAGAGACGCGACGACCTGATGAAGTTGAGTCGGCTCCCCTTTACCTCACTTTTCGACCATTCGGCTACTTGGTCGGTCCCCAGGACCCGCAATTTCGCATCGTTACACGTAACGCCGTCCTCGACAACGTTCACTGCATCAAGATTGTGCGGTCATGGAGCGCAATGGAAACCATCTGGGTCGATCCGAATCGCGACGATTTGATCCTGCTGCGCGAGCAAGTATTTTGCAAAAAAATTGGTTGGCGATGGAGCATTGAATATCAGCATTCCCCAGAGGGTGGCTGGTTTCCGTCGCGTTGGAACTGCCACCGCTTGAGCGACGACTACTACGGCTACGGCGAGAAGACTGAACTCGATTGCGTGGCCACAAGATCTGCCGTGAACGAGCAGTTCCCAAAGGATGTCTTCAAAATCGACTTTCCGCCAGGAACGCTCGTCTTCGACGTGGCCGCGCACAACCAATACGTCGTCGCCGCCGACGGTTCCCGAGCGGCTGCACC
This sequence comes from uncultured Planctomycetaceae bacterium, assembly GCA_963752185.1. Lineage (GTDB taxonomy): Bacteria > Planctomycetota > Planctomycetia > Planctomycetales > Planctomycetaceae > DASPSM01. The sequence goes on from CAVVXK010000002.1 coordinate 2,819,742, forward strand.
TCCATTCGATTCGGTCACCTCCCCCGCTTTCCGGCGTGCCCTCGACGCGGACGAAAATGCTCGCTTCCAGCCTGAGTCGTTCAGGGGAGTGTTCGACCATCTGCGCCATTTCACCGCGCTCCCGCTCGAGCTCGACGAGCGGGCTTTCCGCGAAGCCGGCCTCAGCGTCGATAAAACTGAATGCCAATCCGACATCGACGGACTGTCCTTGCGCGAGAAACTCCGCTGGCTGACGGCGCAGTTTCCCAAGCCGATCCGCCTTATCGAGAAGGACGGTAAGCTCGTCCTCGTGCCGGCTTTGAACTCGAAGCCAAATGAAGCTGCCGGTCCGGATACTGCTCATCCGAAATGAGTACACGCACTCCCGACAGAAAAAATGCGAGCGCGATTGTCATTTTTGTCAGCAAAATCGCAGACTCGGCGCGTCTCACGGATAGGTAGTTTCCGTCCCCGGTGAGAGGCATGCGTGAAAATCGGCTTGATCGCCATGAGTGGAGTGCGGGCTTGCGACCCGCAACTGTTGGAGCTGGGGCTGACGCTCCCCGGATTCCTCGAACGCGGACGCACCATCGCCTCGCTACCCAGTCTGGGCCTGTTGACGCTTGCCGGCCTGACCCCCGCGCGGCACCGCTGCGAATACTTCGAGACCGCCGACCTGCGAAAGCAGCCGGAAATTCCGCAGGACGTCGACCTTGTCGCCATATCCAGCTTTAGCGCGCAAATCGACGAAGCGTACGAACTTGCCGACCGTTATCGGGCCGCGGGAACGCGCGTCGTCTTGGGCGGTTTGCATGTCACGTCGCTGCCCGACGAGGCCGCTTGCCACGCCGACGCGGTCGTCGTCGGAGAGGCCGAACCGGTCTGGAACGAATTGCTGGCCGACGCCGAGTCCGGACGCCTGCGGCCGCGGTACCAGGCACAAACAGACTTTTGTCTCGACCACGCGCCCCTCCCGGCGTTCGAGCTGCTCGACCCCGAGCGTTACAACCGGCTCACCGTGCAGACGAGCCGCGGCTGTCCGTTTCGTTGCGAGTTCTGCGCGGATCGATTCTGCTCACACGCCGCTACAAGCAAAAGCCGATCGCCAAGGTTCTGGCCGAGATCGATCGCATCCGTGCGATCTGGCGACGCCCCTTCATCGAGTTTGCCGACGACAACTCGTTCGTCAATCGGCGGTATTGGAAAGAGCTGCTCGGCAAACTCAAAAGCCGCCGCATTCGCTGGTTCACCGAATGCGACCTCTCGGTCTACCAGGATGCCGAACTGCTCGCCCTGATGCGCGACAGCGGCTGTGCCGAGGTGTTGATCGGCTTCGAGAGTCCCGTGGAAACGGGGCTGGCGGGGCTCGAGCTCAACTGCGACTGGAAGCGGCGGCGCTATCGCGAATACAAAGCGGCCATCGCACGCATCCAGGCGCACGGGATCCGGGTCAACGGTTGCTTCATTCTCGGCCTCGACGGGCACACCCCGGAGATTTTCGACGAGGTCTACGAGTTTGCCGTCGATTCAGAGCTGTTTGACGTGCAGGTGACGATTCAAACCCCCTTTCCCGGCACGCCGCTTTACGATCGCCTGAAGCGCGAGGGCCGCCTGCGGTTCGACGGCGATTGGCGGCGGTGCACGCTGTTCGACGTCAACTACGAACCGCGCGGCATGACGGTCGAGGAGCTCGAAGGCGGATTCCGGCAACTGGTCACGCGACTCTACAGCGAGCCGGTGACACGGGCGCGTCGGGACAATTTTCAACGAAAGTATTTGCGCGCGTGACTGTCTCGACCTTGGTGAAATATCTCTTGTGCAACCGCGACGCGATTCTACGGATCGCCAATTGCCGCGGGGCCGTTTGGGTCGGACTGATCTTCGTCCTCTCCGCTGGGCTCGCCCGCGAGTACGACGGGGCCGACCTGGTCCACAACCCGGGGATTGCGCTCGTCCCCGTGGCCGCTTCGCTGGCCACGTCGTTCTTGCTCTATTCGCTCGTCCGCGTCGTGGTCCCTTCGCCCAAATCGCCGGAGGCTCCGCGCCCTTTCTGGGTCTGGTATTGGAAGTTCTTGGGCCTGTATTGGGCGACCGCTCCCTTAGCCTGGATTTATGCCATTCCTGTCGAGCGTTTCATGACGCCCGGTAACGCGACCCGGGCGAATTTTCTCTTTCTGGCGATCGTCTCGGTCTGGCGCGTGAGCTTGATGACGCGCGTGATCTCCGTGTTGTGGAACATGAATCCCGTCGCGGCGTTCTGGACGGTGATGCTGTTTGCCGACAGCGTGGCCATTGCCGCAGTCAATCTCGTTCCCCATCCGGTCTTCGACGTAATGGGGGGCGTGCGGTTGAGTGAGCGCGAATTGTTCATCCAGGAGGCGATCCTTGTCATCAGTGTGGGGGCCTATTTGTCGTGGCTGGTCGGGCTGCTCGGAACCGCTATGGTCGCTTCGGGCGAGCATTTCCCAGAAAAGCGTGAACCGCAGCAACCGCGACCCGACGAGCTGGCGATGCCGAGCCGCTCCCCCTCGCCCGGGCTCTGGGGCACGGCGATCGCGTCGGTGCTGATTTGGGCGCCGATCCTGCCCTTCACGCAGCCGGAACAAATCAATCGCCGCATCGTCGAGAGCCAACTGCGTCACGGACAAATTGCCGAGGCGATCGCGTTCCTTTCGCGGCACTCGCGCCAGGGTTTTCCGCCGCTCTGGGAACCGCCGCCGCAACTGGGCTACGGCGAGGACAAGCCCAGCCTGATCGACGTTCTCTCAATCGTCGCATCACCCGATCTGTCGCCGCCGTTTCGCAAGATCTTCGCCGCAAAACTGATGGCGCAATTTGACCGCTTCGGACAACCTTACGACTATGGCTGGGATTACCGGCGGAGCTTTTTTCGGGTCTTGAACGTCCCCGACGACGAGCTGGCTCGTTTCGTGAGCTATCTGCAAGCGATTCCCGAAGGGCCGCCTATCGCTTATTTGTACCGCAAGGAAGCGGAGGACAAGCTGCAGTCGAAGATTGACGACGGTTCGCGATCCGAAGACGAAGGCAAGCCGCAACCGCTCACCGCTCGACGAAAGGAACTTCTGAAGTCGCTGCATGCCTTGAGCGACCACATCGCGGCGGAGCGGGCAAAACAGAAGTGACGCAGAAGAAAACCAAGATCCGCAGATTTCGCCGATGACGCAGATTTTTTAGGAAGGATGAAGGCGGAAGGATGAACCAGACGCTCGCCCTCGAGCCCAACTGTTTTGCTCAGCCTTCATCCTTCATCCTTCATCCTTCATCCTTCATCCTTCATCCTTCATCCTTCATCCTTGATCGTCTGGTGGACCAATTCTTTGCCAGCGTTCATACTCTGACGGACCGCCCATCCCCGTTTCCGATGCGCAGAAATTCGATGCTAAACGCCCGCGCCGTCTTGCCGGCACTGTTTTGCGCTCTCGTCGTGACGAACCGTGCGGCCGCCGACGAGCGCGCACTCCCGAAGGCCGAAAGCGGGCTTTGCGCCGTTCTTCCAGACGGATCCCAAATTGAGTTGCTTGCCGTCGGCGATGTTCCGACCGGCGAAAAAAGCTGGTGGCAACCGGATGGAATCCCCTTCGAACAGGCCCCCACGCGCGACGTGCACGATTCCCCGCCCGTGGAGCCGAACACGCTCGTGCGGGCCTTCGTTTTTCGCACCTTGACCGACGGAAGCTCATTCACGCCTCCCGGCTCGAATGACCCAATCCAAAATTGGTGGCTCCTCTCGAGTGGCCACAATGAAAAGGGCAAGATTGGCGAAAAAATTCGGGAGGACGACTATTTCATCTTCAGCGCGGCCATGTGGCACGATGCGCGCGTCACAATTGTTCGCGATTACATCGATCACCGCTGGAAAACCGTCTCGACCGCGGATCAGCAGGGCCGAACGATCACGCATAATTCTTTGTCCGGACGCGTCGTCTGGGACAAACCGGTCAAAGACTACGGCGGCTTTCGCATCTCGGTCTCCTGCCGCCTCGCGGTCGACGTGGCGCGAATCCGTGCCCTCGACGACAACAGCCGACTGCATTTTCCGGAACACGACGAGTGCAAGACGGACGCGGAGACGACGCGACTGATCGTGCACTTTTTCGAACTTCCGCTCGCGAGCGTGAAGGAATTCCGCCTGGAGACACGGGCGCCCAAACACCAGGTCGAATTCCGCAACATTTCGCTGCACCGCGGCCAGAAAAGCCCGGTGCAGATTTACCTGGACGGCAAGCCATGTCCATCGAGGACAAGGCGGAAGGATGAAGGATAAGCAAAAACAATTGCGGCCGAAGGCCGCGAGTCTGGCTCATCCTTCCGCCTTCATCCTTCATCCTTGATCCTTTGTCTTGCCACTCTGCATACTCTGAATGTTCGCTCTTCCAACTCTTCCGTCGTTGTGCCGTCGCGACAGGTCGATTTCCCGGTTACCGGAGACCTTGAATGTCGCAGCGTTTTGTCCCGCACTTAGTGGCTGCTTGCCTGCTCTTGGTCGCTTGCCGGCCGATCGCAGCCGCCGATTCGCCTGCCGCGAGCAAGGACGGCCCGTTTCGCGTCGAGCTGCCCGACGGCGCGTCGGTCGAGCTGGTCGGCGTCAGCGAGCCGCCGCCCGGCGAGCGCGGTTGGTGGCGGCCCGATGGATCGCCCCTGGCGAACGTCCCCGGCGGCAATGGCGTGTCCACGCTCCAGCCGTTTGAAAACTCGATCGTGCGGCGGTTTGCCGTGTCCGTGGTGACGGACGGCAAAGCCGACGTGAACGAACCCGGGCCGCAAGGTCCCGACGTCGTCTGGTATGCACAGTCCTCCGGTCCGACAACGAAGGAGCGCGTCGGCAACAAGATTCTGGAGAAGCGCCAATTCATCGCCGCGATGCCCCCGGACTCACGCACGTCGATCGTCGTGAAGTACGCTGGGGGTCCTTGGAAGACGCTGGCGTCGGTGGGGCCAAAGGGCGCGGCCAGTTTCGGATTTGAGCATGGCGCGGGTGTCGTTTGGGACAGTGCCTCGGACGAAGACGGCGCCGCGCGGATCGCGGCCGCCTATCACGTCGAAGATCCGCTCACGCGAATTGTGGCGGTCGATGAGCGCGGGGAAGAACACGAATCCGAACCGCGGATGGGCGGCACGGCGAACAACGTTCGTCTGCAGAGTGCGCGGTTCCCCGGCCTGCCGATCGCCCGCGTCAAGGCGTTCCGCTTCCAGAGCCGCACTTTCGATCACGAGATCGAATTCCGCTACGTCTCACTGCACGCCGGCCAGAGAAATCCGGTGCGGATGTATCTCGACGGCTTTCGCTACTTGCCCAAGACCACGACCGCGAGCGAGCCGAGCAACCCGGTCAAAGTCTCCTCCGCCGAGACGCCCGCCCACGCCCAAACGGCCACGGAGGGAACGATTCTCAAGCGCATCCTCGCCAACTGGCGCGCCCGGCAAGACCGCACGAAGTCATTCCGTTTCGCGTGGAACACCCGGATGCTAGAAATGGGCGGCCGAGGATTTCGAGTGCATAACCTGCGTCGCACGCTGTGGGTGCTGAACGACGACCGGTTTCGCTTCGAGCGCGCGTACGTCGGCAGCCGCGATCAATGGCCCCGCTGGGACCGCTACGCCCGAGAATTTCGGGCGTGCGACGGTTCCCAGCGCTATGTCCTGGAATGGGTCCGCGACCAGTCCGACGTCCCACAGGGAGCCATCCGCCCGGGCCGAGAGACGCGCGAATTCGATCATCTCGAGTGCAAGCCGCTCTACATCGCGTTTCGACCGTTGACCCCCTTCCTCAACGGGCAGGACCCGCCGTTTCACATCGACACGCAAAACGCGGTCGTTGACGGTGTGCCGTGCATCAAGCTGCAGCGGCCGGGAGACGGAGCAACGGAGACCTGCTGGGTCGATCCAAAGCGGGACGACCTGGTTGTGTGCTGGGAACAAACCGTGAACAAAGTTCCGAGATGGCGCGTCGCCATCAATTATCGTGCCTCCCCACAATCGGGCTGGCTGCCGGAGCGGTGGAGCTGCAAGGACGATTTCCGAGAATTCGAATTCGCGTGCCAGGCCACAACGTCAGCCGTCAACGAACAACTGCCGGCCGACGTTTTCCGAATCGATTTTCCACCGGGCGCACTCGTCGTCGACGTGCCGGCCCACAAGGAATACGTGATCGCCCGCGACGGTACACGCGCTCTGGCACCGCCCTTCGATTCGGTCTCGTCGCCCGAGTTCCGGAAGGCCTTGGACACGGTCGAGCCCTTCATAATCGAGCCCGAGCCAGTCCAGGACGCGATCCTCTTCCTTTCCATCCATCACAAGCTGCCGATCGACTTGGACCGCCCGGCCTTCGAGAAGGCCGGTCTCCGCGGTGATGCCGAGTGCCAATGCGACATCGAACACATGACGATGCGCGAGCAACTCCGCTGGATGTCGGCCGCGTTGCCGAAACCGATGCACCTCATCGAAAAGAAGGGCGAGCTGCTCCTCACGCCGGCTTCAACTCTGCCGACACAATAGCCAATAACACACCATCGCGATGAGCGATCGAATGCAGGCGAAGGCGGATATTTACCACTCAGGCACAGAGAGACTAAGAAGCAGTTCTCTGCAGATTTCGCAGAAAGACGCAGATTTTGAAATTCAAATCGGCGTAATCTGCGGATCTCTCCTGCCTTTCTTGGTGTCTTTGTGCCTTGGTGGTAAATATTTGACTTCACCTCCCGTCGACTGTGAAGTCACTGCCGACGTATGCCTCGGGCAGTCAACGAACTGCGAAACGAAATGAGCACAATCACTCGAAGTCGACCGGTTTGCCTGCGCCTGCTCGTCTTGGCGGCGTGCCTGCTCTTCCTTTCGCGTGCAACGCGGACGGCCGCCGCGTCCGCCATTGAGACGCGTGCGACCGCAGACTGCGTCACCCTGTCGGATGGAGCGACGATCGAGCTCGCCGGTGTTTCCGAGTATCCGACGCGCCCGGACAGTTGGTGGCGCGCCGACGGGACGCCTCTGCCAAAGCCGCCGATGTCGGGAGTGTTTCCCTTCGAAACACCTGTCGAGAATCGACTGATGCGCCTCTTCCTGTTCACCTTCCTGACCAATGGTCAAGCGGAGGTCGACGGACCAAACGGGCCGAAGGACGAGTGTGACCGTCACCGCATTTACGTCTGCGCCAGCGAAGCCGACGGCTCGTTGTCTCAGCGACAACTGCTGGTCGCGATCAATCGGGCGGCCCGCATCAACCTGGCGGTCGACTATGACAACGGCCCCTGGCGAACCGTCGCGACGACCGACGGCCACGCAGGCAAGTTCGCGGGTCGCGACAACCGGCCGCAGATCCTGTGGGATAACCCGTTGACCGACCCTTTGGTGCCCGAGATTTGGGTGGCGCACAATCTCGACCTCGATGCCGAGCACCTGTGGCTGGTCGCCGTCGACAACGAAAACGTCCTCCATGCGTCGCAGGATGGTTCCGAACTCGAGTGCGGCCACGTATTGATTCGGACGGCGCGCTTTCCCGATCTTCGGCTGAAACCAGTCAGCGAGTATCGTCTCTGGACGCATGGGACCGATCGCCGATTCCGGTTCCAACCCGATGCGATCCGTCCAGGACCTACGCCGACAGATGACATCGTGTGGGGCCCGGCCGCGGAGGAAGACGGCGCCGCCACAATTTCGGCTGCGTGCCGCATTCATTTGAAGAAGGGGCGAATCATCGCCATCGACGAGCGCGGCGGGGAATGCATTTCAAGACTCGGCCAATGCCGCGTGACGGGGAATCTGTGCCTGACGACCGCGGTCTTTCCGCGACTTCCACTCGCCCGCGTCAAAGAGTTCCGCTTCCAGGCGCACACAATCCATCACCACATCGAATTCCGCAACGTGTCGCTCCACGCCGGCCAGAAGAACCCGGCCCAGATTCTTCTCGACGGCAAGCGGCTACGTTCCGAAAGTAAAGTAGTAGACTGTCTACTTCAAAATGGTGGATGGATCGGGTGCCACGCCCACGGCTTTGCGTGGGCGTGCGAATCCGCTTGACGTTCGAAGACACGCCCACGCAGAGCCGTGGGCGTGGCACCCAGAAACAGGGCTATCAGCGTTGAGTGGCACCAGTTCCACTAATTTGAAGTAGACGGTCTAGTAGGGTGGGACCGGCGAGGCTCGGCGAGCGCGGGCCCACCCTACGGAGACTCGAGCTCGGCAGCGGGCGTCTTGAATTCCCGCGTGCTGCCGTTCTATAACCTCCAAACGCATGAGCACGACCAGCCAATATCCGCGAGCCAGCCTGGGGCAACTGCTGTCGCGCGCATTTCGGCTGCGGTGCCCGCGCTGCGGCGACGGCCGGCTCTTCTCCGGGTTGCTCAACATGCACGAGGAATGCTCGAGCTGCCATCTGAAATACGAACGGGCGCCGGGCTATTTCTTGGGGTCAATTTACGTCAACTACGGCTTCACGGCCGTCGCCATGACGATCGGTTATCTCTTTCTGCACGCCATCTTGGGCTTCACCAACCGCCAACTGGCCGCCCCGCTCGTCGGATTTTGCATCGTCTTCGCCACGTTCTTCTTCCGCTACGCGCGGGCGCTGTGGATTTGCCTTGACTGCTTCTTCGATCCGTCTAGCTTCGACATGCGGCCGAAGTAGGGTGGGACCAGCGAGGCTTTGCGAGCGCACGGCCCACCTTCTTATTGATCAAGCCTGCGAAGAAGCAATGGACGATCAAGAAAAGCCTGAAGACAGTTATCCGCAGATTCGCTGATGACGTAGATTTTTGAATTCAAATCGGCGAAATCTGCGTAATCTGCGGATTGATCTTCTCTGCAGATTTCTCGTTGATCACGGCGCGAAGAAGGTGGGCCGGCACCGCAAAGCCGGGCTTGTCCCACCCTACGAACTCGCGCTCAGACGACGTCGTCGGTGGGGACTTCGTTGGATTCCGCCGCGAGGCGTTCGGCTTCTTCTTGCCGCATGCGGTCGCCCTGGCGGGAGAGGCGGTAGAAGGCGATGCCGAAGCCGGTCGTCAGCATCATGGGCATGCCCATCATGAAGAGGATGCTGAACATGTAGGCCCGCGGTTGCCGCAACGACGATTCGGTCGCCAGTTTGCACATCGGACAGGCTGAAACGGGGGCGGCCAGCGCCAGCGATATCACTGCGGCCGCGACGAGCTTCGAGATCCGGTTTCGCACGTCAATATCCCCTATCCGACCGGCAAATGGTACAGCACGAAGTAAATGATAACGCCCGTGGCCGATACGTAAAGCCAAACTGGGAACGTGATTTTGCCCAGTCTCTTGTGCGTGCGAAAGCGGCCCTTCCAGGCGAGTCCCATCATGGCAATCGCCAGCACGGGCACGAACGCGGCAAGCACCGTGTGCGTGAGCAACATCGTCAAATAGGCGTACCGCAGTGCACCCGTTCCGGGAAAACCCCGCGATCCGCTGCCCGTGTAATGCAACAGCGCCTGGTGATACACGAGGTAACAGACGAGAAATGCCGACGAGACGAAAAAAGTCGAGATCATGACCGTCGCATGGGCCTTCACGCGGCCCCGCCGAATGAGCACGAGTCCCGTGACCAGCATCAGGCACGACAGCCCGTTCAGACTGGCGTTCACATGCGGCAGCACATACACCCAACCGGGAACGTTCAATGCGACCCCCCTGCCTTGGCGTCCGCCGCCGGTTTCTTCTCCGGAAGTTCGCCGCGGCCGGCCGTCAGATACGGCTTGAGGTCGTGCCGCAGGCGGCTCAAGTCCTCCGCGTCGACGGCGTTGTACTTGCCGACCACGACGCCTTTCGCGTTCACGAGCAGGATATTGGTCGAGTGCATCACTTCGTAGCCCGGCTCGCGGTCCTTGCCGGTGTATTCCTTCACCGGCATCAGGAAGCTGTTGTTGATCAGCTCGTACGTCTTCCGCTTGTCGCCGGTGAGATAGAGCCAGCACTTGGGATCGGCCCGATAGTTGTCGGCATAACGCGAGAGGACGCTCGTGGTGTCGAAGTCGGGGTCAACGGTGAGCGTGACGAGCCGCACGTCCGACCCCTTGAGGAGCGACTGCAGCTCGCTCATCTGCGTCGACACTTTGGGACACGGGCCGGCGCACCGCGTGAAGATGAACGAGATCAGCCACGGATGGCCCAAGAGGTCGGCCTTGGTGACTTGCTTGCCGCTGCGCTCGGTGAAGGTGAAGTCGGCGATGCCCTCCGGATTCCAAGGGGCCGCGGGAATTGTGAGCTGCTGCGTGGGCTTGGCGCTCGGATTTTCCTCCTCGGAGAGCACGAGTGCTGCAGGCGCGTTGGCATCCTTCGCGGTCTGTTGGTTTTGGCGGATCACGCCCAAAGCCCACAGCGCGGCGATGACAAGGCCCCACAGCACGAGGCCCGAAATCAGCCAAATGCGACGGAAGGTCGAGCGATGCGAGGCGGCGGACTGGGGCGGATCGGTCAGGGTATTATCGGACATGGGAATTCACTACCGCGCGTTCCGCACGGACCGGCTCGTGGTCATCCGGACCGCCAGTGCAAACGCGATCGCGGAAAAAAGGATCGTCACCGTGACGCAAGTCGCCACGCTGGGGAAGGATGCTGTCGCTTCCGGCGCGGACTGACCGGGTCCGTAAGAATGGGCAAACAAAAACCGCTGCAGGCCGATCACGCCGTACGTGAGCGGATTGGCCCGCATCACCCACGACAGCCAGCCCGAGGCCGGCACGGGGAAAAACGAGCCGGACAAGAGCCACATCGGCATCAAGATGACGCTCATCAAGGCATGATAGCCCTGCGTCGAATCGAGGGGCCAGGCCATCACGTAGCCGATCGACGTGAGCGCGAAGCCTTCGAGAACCAGAAACAGCCCCACCGCGACGGCGTCGCCCGGCGAGAGGGCCAGATTCATGTGCGGCGCAAGCCCCACGAACCGCAGGGCCGGCCCGATCAACAGGAAGATCACCGCCTGCGCGACGGCCAGGAACGTTCCGCCGCCGACTTTGCCCAACACGAGCGACGCGCGCGGAATGGGCGAAACGAGCACCGCCTGCAGAAAGCCCTCGCGGCGATCCTCGATGATCGAGATCGTGGAGAAGATAGCCGTAAACAGCAGAATCAACACGGCGACGCCCGGCAGGAAATATTCCTGATACGTCATCCCCTGCGGAGCCCAAGCCGGCGGCTTGAACGTGCCGCCCAGACCCGCGCCAAACAGAATCCAGAACAAGAACGGCTGCAAAAGCGCGCCGACGATCCGCGTTCGCTGACGGACGAATCGCACCAGTTCGCGCACGCAAAGCGACCCGGCCGGCAGCCAGAAGCCCGGCTCGACGTGAGCGGCGAGCGCGGGTTCGGGCGCGCTTCACAATGGGGGCCGTCGTCGTCATCGGGCCACCCAATTCGGGTTACACTTCGCGTGCCATGCCAAGAGAATGTTCATGGCGTCGCCTCCTCGTCCCAGAAGCGGTGGCCGGTGCGTTCGATGAAGACGTCCTCGAGCGTCGGCTTGCCCAGCGACACGGTCTCTACGTCGTTGGGAAAGGCCTCGACCAGGTCGCGAACAAATTCGTGACCGCGATCCTTGCCGATCCGTAGCGCCCCGCCGATCTTCTGCGGCGTAACGCCGAAGCGCTCGCGAATCCGCTCGGCCAGCACCTCGGGCGAGTCGCAGTGCACCGTCACGTAATCGCCCCCCAAGGTCGCCCGCAGGGCGTGCGGCGTGTCAAGGGCGACCAAGCGGCCGTGGTCGAGAATGCCCAGCTGATCGCAGCGTTCGGCCTCTTCCATCAGGTGCGTGGTCACGAGCACCGTGACCCCCTCCTCTTCTTTGAGTCCCCGCAAGTAGCGCCACAAATCGTGGCGGGCGCCGGGATCGAGCCCCGTGCTCGGCTCGTCGAGAAACAGGGCCCGCGGCCGATGCAGAAGCCCCTTGGCGATCTCGACGCGCCTTTTGAGTCCGCCCGAGAGCGTCTCGGCCAGTTCGCTGAGCCTCTCCTCTAATCCTAGCTTGGCGGTCAACAGGCCGATGCGATCGGCAAGCGGTCGGCCCGAGAGTCCGTACAGATGGCCCTGGTGCCGCAGATTTTCGGCCACGGTGAGTTTGGGATCGATGCTCGGTGACTGAAACGTGACGCCGATGTGCCGGCGAATCTCGTTGGGCTGGCGGGCCAGATCGAAACCGAGCACATCCGCACTGCCGGTTTGAATCGGCACAAGCGTGCTCAGGATGCGAAAGAGCGTCGTCTTGCCGCCGCCGTTGGGGCCCAAGAGACCAAAGATCGACCCCGGTGTCACGGCAAAATCGACGCCGTCGAGCGCGCGGCGAGCGCCGTAGTTGTAAGCCAGTCCGCGGACTTCAATCGCAGGACGCATAGGAGGTCGACACTCTCTCAATCGTAAGGCAGGCAGCCAGCCTGCCCGTGCGTCGCATCCATATCGGCAAACCGCGGCCGGCGATTCGGCGTCCTCGAAATCCTTCAGGGCGGGCTGGCATGGCAGCCTGCCCCACGATCGGCGCCGAACCCTGCCGCTACGGATTTAATTCCCGTGGGTGTTCGGCGGCCGTCTTTTCGCTCACGCCGGGTGCTTCCTGCGAGATTTTTGACGTGGTTTGGGCAAAATCGGTCGTGTAATAGTGCACGCCGATATCGGGCAAGAGGGCCAGCGGCAAACCCATTGCCAGAATGATGGTCGGGCTCAACAACAGATACTTCCACTTGCCCTCGAACTTGAGGTGCATGAACCGCGTCATGACAAAAAACGCCTTCGCGGCCGCCACCGACAAGACGAGCGCCGCCAACAGGGGATTGATCCCGCGAATCTTGTGCACGGGAATGTGCACCAGATCGCAGGCGACGGAGACCAAAGTCAAAACGCACAGCGCCAAGAACACGCCGAAATACCAGACGTGGTGTCCGGAAGTGTGTTCGTCGTGATGATGAAAATCAGTCATTGATCGTTCCGATCAAAAGGATGAAGGCGGAAGGATGAAGGATGAAGGATGAACAAGCCAAGGTGGTTGAAGGCCGCGTCTCTGACTCATCCTTCATCCTTCATCCTTCCCTTCAGATGATATAGATCAGCGGGAACAGGAAGATCCAGACCAGGTCGACGAAGTGCCAATACAGGCCGGAGTTTTCGACGTAGTCGGCCCAATTTTCGTCGAGCTTGTGAACGAACCAGACCGGGATCGCGAACAGGATCATGCCCACGATCACGTGGATCGCATGGAAGCCCGTCATCAGGAAGTACGTCGATGCGAAAATGTTGCCGTACTTGATCGGAAAATGCAGCTCGACGTGCTGCAGAATTCCGGCGTATTCAGGATTCTTCTTGAGTTCCTCGAGCTTTTTTTGCACGCCGTCGAAGGTGGCCGTCCGCGCGATGATGTCGGCCCGGATCGCCAGGTACTCCTTGTCGACGGCCTTCAGGGCGGCCACTTCCTTTTGCTCTTCCGGCGGCGAGTCCTTCGTCTTGGCGTCGATCAAATTTCGCTGGTCGGCGAGGCGACCGGCTTCGGCCGCGGGAACGAAGCGACCGAAATCGCGGGTGAGCGTTTTTTCGAAGTCGTTGGACAGTTTTGCGAGCGCCTGCTGATCATCCTCGGCGATGTGGCCCGGGAGAATATCGTGCTCCCACTTGCCGTAATATTCGTAGCTCTTGATGCCCAAAAAGAGACATGCCAGAGCGAACGCGCCCGTCAGGTACCGCTTCGTCTTGGCGAAATTCCGTTTGGCGATCGACTCGTGGGCGACGACGACGAGATAGCTCGACGCCAGCAGCACGAACGTGTTGACGCCGCCGGCCCAGATGCGGATGTGCGTCACCTCGGGATCGGACGGCCAGCCGTCGGACCCGAGGCGAAGCACGATGTAGGTGCCGATGAAGGCCGTGAAAAACATGATCTCGGTGCCGAGGAAGAGCCACATCCCCAACTTCGAGTTGGGAATGGGAAGGCCCATCTTGAGTGGGGGCGAAGCGGCATGCGCGTGTGATGACATTTTCAACTCAACAGGCGGAAATGGTCCCACGTGAGGACCGAAAGCAAAACGGGCAGATAAACGAGCGACACATACAACAAGCCGCGGGCCGTCTCCCGCGATTCACTCACAAAAAAGCGCAGGGCGGCCGCGAGATAACCCAATCCCAACAGCACGGCGGCCACGCGATACGAACCGCCGGCAAGCGCCACTTGGCCGGGCATCACGCTCACCGGGATGAGGACGGCCGCATAAACCGAGGCCGCGATGCCCGTGAGGCCTTTTCGCGGCAAGGTGCCGGGAAGCATCCGCAAGCCGGCCGCCGCGTAATCCTGCCGATAGAGCCAAGCGATGGCGAGAAAGTGCGGGAACTGCCAGAGGAACAAAATCGCAAAGAGCGAAAACGCCTCCCAACCCAGCGTCCCGCCCGCTGCGGTCCAGCCCAGCACGGGAGGCAGCGCTCCGGGAATCGCACCGACGGCCGTGCTCGAGCGCCGAATGCCGCTTGAGCGGCGTGTAAGCGAGCACGTAGAGCGCGAGCGTGACGAGCGACAAAAGAGCTGTCGTCGCGTTGACTTCGACAAAGAGCACGCACAGTCCGGCCAGCGCACACACACAGCCGAAACCAGCCACCTCCCAGGGGGTGAGCCGGCCGGCCGGCAACGGCCGATTGGCCGTCCGGGCCATGAGGGCGTCGGTCCGCCGTTCGATCAGTTGGTTGAACGCACCGCCCGCCGCCGCGACGAGCGCCACGCCAACCAGCGCGCTCGCCAGTTCCGCCATGTGCCAGGCACCGACGCTTCCCAGCGTGAAGCCGACCGTGACGGTAAGGAGCACCATTGCCGCAATCCGCGGCTTCACCAGTTCCATGTAGTCGGCGAGACGCGCGGAGACAGCCAGCCGCTCGGCCGGAACGGCTTCGATGGGGACGTAGCTCGAAACGGAGGGACCAGTCGTCATGAGGCCCCCTTCAAGCCGGCCGTCAGCGGCGAAATTGGTATTTCGATCGGCCGCGGTACGGTTCGCTGCGTCGAAGCGATCCGCAGGACGCGGATGAGCAGGATCACGGAAGTCATCAACAGCAGCATCCCCACGACCGTATGGGATGTGCGGACCACCGTTTGCATCAGCGTGCGCTGCACGGCCACGTAGCCGAGCGGCGCGAATCCGTATTTCGTGAGCCAGGCACCGCCGCCGAGCAGGACCTGCGCGAGGGCGACGAGTCCCATCAAGTACGCCGGACGCCGCAGCCAACCACACCTTGTCCGACTGACGGCGATCACGGTTGCTGCCACGACGACAAGCACGACCATCGCCGTGCCGACATGTTCATAAAGCGCGCGACCCAGATGCCGCACCAGTCCGCCGAGTGAATATTGCACAAGGATCACGATCGGCGTGGCCACTGTCAGGACACGAACACTGGTGGGCGTGGCGTTCGTCGGTCCGCTTGCGGATGCGAGTGGCGGCGGATCGATCCAGGTGCGGCTCAAGACCAGGGCCATCGACGACATGAAGGCGAACACTGCGGCAGCGAGGGCGCCGTGAAACATGGCGTACAGTCGCTCGTCTGCCAGCACGCGGCCACCGCCCAACAGGCCCTGCACGATCACTGCAAGCAGTACCCCAAGGGCGCACCAACGAACCCAACGGCGCAACTCGAGCAGCCAGACTGAAGCGGCAAACACGATGCTCATGCAGCCGATCAGCATGCCGGCCAGGCGATGGCCGTGCTCGACGAACTTGTCGCCGGCCGAGCGCAGCCACGGATATGAGAGCATCCCCTGCCCGTCCGACGTGGGCCAGTCGTTAAACGCCATCCCCGCGTCGAGCGTGGTGACGAGCGAACCGACCGCGATCGGCAACAAAGCCGTCACGGCGGTGGCGATCGCCAGCCAGAACAACGCGGCGTGATAGCGATTCGACCGCATCAATGGGCTCCGACACCGATCCCCGATGGGCCATGCGTGGAATCTGGTGCAAGGACGTCCTCGCGCTCGTCCTTGCCGGGCGGATCCCATTGGGGCCAGAAATCGCTTTCTGGGTGGGACGGGGACGAGTATTCGTAAGGCCCGCGGTAGACCACGGGCGGCACGTCGAAATTTCCGTGAGGCGGCGGCGTGGGAGCGGCCCACTCGAGCGAATTGGCTTCCCACGGATTGCGGCCGCATTTCTTCCCGAAGAACACGCTGTAGAACATGTTCCCCAGGATCAGAAACTGGGCGAATCCCATGAGAATGGCCGAGCACGTCATGAACTGGTTCATCGGGAGCAGGTGCTCGAGGTACGGATGCAGATAGGGATCGGCATACCGCCGCGGCATGCCGGCGATGCCCAACAGGTGCATGGGGAAAAACGTGCCGTTAAAGCCGATGAACGTGAGCAGGAAATGCAGCTTGCCCACCCCTTCGTTCATCATGCGGCCGAACATCTTCGGGAACCAATACGTGATGCCGCCGAAGACGGCAAACAGCGTCGAGCCGAAGAGGATGTAGTGAAAGTGGGCGACGATGAAATACGTGTCGTGGAAGTAGATGTCGACTGGGACGGCCGCCATGAACAAGCCGCTCAATCCGCCGACAATGAACATCGACAAGAAGCCCACACAGTTGAGAAAGACCGTGTTGAACTTGGGCCGGCCGCCCCAGAGGGTGCCGATCCAGTTGAACGTTTTGATCGCCGAGGGCAAGGCGATCATCATCGTCGAGATCATGAACGTCATGCCGAGCGCCGGGTTCATGCCGCTCGTGAACATGTGGTGGCCCCACACGATGAAGCCCAGACCGGCGATCGCAGCGATCGAGTAGACCATCGGCTTGTAGCCGAAGATCGGCTTGCGGCACATGGTGGCCAGCATGTCCGACACCATGCCCATGGCGGGGAGCAGCATGATGTAAACGGCCGGATGCGAGTAGAACCAGAACAGGTGCTGCCAGAGCAGCGGTTGTCCACCGCCGACCGTCGCCGGGTGGTCGTTGACAATCAGTCCAGATGGAAGAAAGAAGCAAGTGCCGAGTTCCCGGTCGGCCAATTGCATGAAGCCGGCCGCGGTGAGCACGGGAAGAGCGAAGGCTTGCAGAATGGCGGTGATGAACAAGGCCCAGATCGTCATCGGCATGCGGAAGAGGGTCATGCCGGGGGCCCGCATGTTGATGATGGTGGTCATGTAGTTGACCGAGCCCATCATTGACGACACGCCGACAAAGGTAAGCCCCAGCAACCAGAGCGTTTGGGCGAATCCCGAGCCAGGGGCCGCCTGCTTTAAGTCGGCCAATACGGGGTAAACGGTCCAACCGGCCGAGGGACCACCGCCGTAAGCGAAAAAGCTCCCCATGAAGCAGGCAATCGCCGGCCACATGAACCAGTACGACAACATATTGAGGGCCGGGAAAGCCATGTCGTCGGCACCGATCATCAGCGGGATGCAATAGTTGCCGAACGCCCCCGCCAGAATCGGGATGATGACCAGGAAGATCATCACCGTGGCGTGCATGGTAAAGAGCATCGTGTAGAACTCGGGCGAGATCTGTCCCCCCTGGTCGGCAAAGAGCAGTCTGCCCACGATCGGCATGTTCGACCAGGGGAAGGCCAGCTGCCACCGCACGGCCAGGGCCAGCGCACCGCCGACCATGAGCATGATCATGGTCGTAAACAGGAACTGAATGCCGATGACCTTATGGTCGGTCGAGAAAACATACTTGCGCACGAAACTGATTTCGTGATGGCCGGCGTGCGCGTGGGGATCGACGTGACCGACGGCCCCCAGGGATGGATTCAAGGTTGCCACGAAAACACCTCAGTCAAATAAAGCGCGAGGACCGGCGTCCGGGCCGGTTTCGCCATTTGTTTCGCTGCTATTTTTCGGACGGCCCTATTTTTCGGTCGGACCTTTGGCGGCGACGACGCGGTTGGTCACGCCGTCGTCGAACTGTTCCCGTTCGAGCTGTTTCAAAAAGGCGTCGTAATCATCCGGCGGCTGCGCGATGACGCGGGCCTTCATCTTGTAGTGACCCCAGCCGCACAGTTCCGCACACACCCATTCGTACGGGCCGGGGCTCAGCACCTCGAACATGATGGGGATCACGAGGCCGGGAACCGCGTCTTGCTTCACGCGGAGGTTGGGGACGAAAAAGGCGTGCTGCACATCGCTCGAACGCAGGTGCACGACGATCGTTCGCCCCGTCGGAACATGCAGTTCGTTCACCGCGTAGAGATCGCCCGGCTCGGGTTTTTTGAGCCAGTTGTCGACGTCGGCCAGGCTCTTGAACTTGCGGGTGCGGGCCGGATAGCGGAGCCGCCACTCGAACTGCCGCGCCGTAATCTCGGCAATCGGGTTCAACCGAGACTCCATCGGATAGGTCTCTTTGACGCGATAAGCGGCCCACGTGTCGAGCTGGTAGAGCGCGATAAAGAGCAAAACGCCGGCGGGCACAATCGTCCAGATCACTTCGAGGCTGTGGCTGCCGTGGGTAAACATCGCCCGGCCCGGAGCCTCGGTGTCGCGGGCACCCCGCCAAAGGACGTAGCCCAAAGCCACTTCGACGCCGACGAAAACGATCGTGACGATGATCAGGATCATGTAGAACAAGTCGTCGATCTGCTTGCCGATCGGCGATTCGGCGGCGCCGGGGAACCACCACCGCTGGCTCGGTGCAATCACGCACGAAGCCACCGCGATGATCGGCCAGAGGATGAAGACGAAAACCCAGAACTTCTTCACGTCAATTTCCCTAACTCAATTTCCGGCTGGATCGCGGTGCGCGGCTTCGGTTGCGGCGATCTTGTTCTGCTGCGGCGGTTCGGGGGAGGCCGCACCCTTCTGATACGGCAGGCTCATCGCATAGTTGACCAGATCCCAGATCTCTTCATCCTTAAGGGCCGAGCCAAAGGGGGGCATCGGCGTTCCCTTGATGCCCGAATAAACACGGCGATAAATGTCGAGCGGCCGGCGACCGCCGCGATAAATGCCCGTCGTCAGGTCGCGGGGCTTGATCGGATGGTCCCACGCATCGAACAGGCCGGGCTTTGAGAATTTCTTGGTGCTGCCGGGGATCAACTGATAATCCTCAGTCTGCGGACCGTCCCCTTTGCCCGCCGGGCCGTGGCACTGCGCCACTTGGCGACGTCCGAGACGAAGAGCTTGCGGCCGCGCTCGCGGGACTCGGGGCTATCGGGAGTCCGCGATTTCTTGGGCACGACCAGGGCATCGGGCTGCTCCGCCGTATTCCACGAAGTGACCAGGTCGTCCGATTTGTCGCTCGAGATCCGTGGCAGGTCGTTTGTGATGAATGTGGCCAGGGCCGAGTCGATCTTCGCCTGGTCCTCACCCCCCTTTTCCGCTGGGTGATGGCGTCGGAAGTGTATTGCTCGGCCTCGAATTCGATGTCGACCTTCTGCTCGAACTCGCCCCGCATCGACAGCCAGCGAATGTACTCGACAATGGCCCCCAGTTCGTCATCCTTAAAGAGCAAGAATGACGGCATATACGTGCCGGGGATGCCGTAGCGAACGGTCCGATCGAGATCGTCGCGGCGAGCCTTGTCCATGTTGCGGGTCGACGTGAATTTGAATAGCCCCTGTCGATAGTCGCGGGGCTTGATGTCGAAGTATTCGGCGGTCGGGCCGGCGCCATCGCCGCTCACGCCGTGGCAGTGTTCGCAGTTCTGCATGTAGAGCTTGCGGCCGTGCTGCAAGACAGGTCCCAGGACGGTGAACTTGTCCCCCTTTTTCGGCGGCGTGATCCCGCCGGTCAATTCGGACGGGAGCACGCGAACCTTCAACTCCGAGGTTTTCGGGTCGTAACTGCTGACCTGGAAGCTGAACGGGACGTCTTTGCCCCGGAGCGGCGTGACAAGATCGTTGCCGGCGTACTCGCCGCTGCTCCAGACCAAGGCGGCCCCTGAGAGATGCTCCGGCTGATAGTCGACAACGGACTTTGGTTTCTGGGTGAGTTTGACTTTAAAGGCGTCCGTGGAGTTTTGCGGATCGGCCTCGACGACGCCTTCGAACTCGCCAAAGTCGACCGGCAGCTTCGGCCAAGCCACAAGATGATTCGGATCGCCGAAGCTCTTTTGCAGCTCGCCTTCGACGGCCGTGCGGGCGGTGGGCGTGAGCTTCTTGGTCCGCTCGCTCACGACGAATCGGGCCGAGGGCCCTTCTCCGCACCCGGCGACCGCCACGGCGCCCGGCGCCGCCAGGCTCATAAACCAACGGGCATTCACAGTCACGAACCTCCGCTAGCCGGCAAAGTTGCTGGCGTCGTACTTGATTTCAATGTTCGTGGTCTCGCCCGGCTTGATCGTCACAACCTGACCACGGCTCAGGTAGTGTTGATTCGCCCCCTCGGCCCAGACGCGGAACGAGTGTTCGCCGGCGGGAAGGTTTTTGATCTCGAATTCGCCGTTCGGTCCGGTCACCGCGGCGAACGGATGATCGACGGGAAACAAATAGCCCCGCATCCACGCGTGGATATCACACTTGACCTCGCACGGCTCGGGTTCGGGGCGCTTGTAGACGATTTCCTTTCCCTCTTTGGGAATGGTCGAATTAAACGCATCGGTGCGCTGCGAATAGATGTGCGTATTGTGCTGCAGCGGTGCGTCGTCATTCTCCACTTTGACCGTTTGCCCGACGCACACAGCAACACATGCGGCAAGAAGTGACACCCCTTGTTGTCAAGCACGGCTGGTTCGCTGGGGGGAGGAGCCGGCACGGCGCCGGGCGGAGCCTTCGGCAAGAAGATGACCACATTTTCGACGCCACCCCCTGCATCGACGACCAGCTTCTGATCGGGAATCGTTTCTTTGGCGCAGACGGCGTCCTTAATGTCTTGGCCCTTGCGGATGAGCGCCGGCAACGTCGGCGGTGTGCCGACAAAGACGACCTTGCCCTTCAGTGTGCCAAACCCGCCCGCCACGACGGCCGGCGTGCTGGACTTTTCGGCTGCTGCCTGCGTGCCCGAGGCCGCGGCTCCGCCGGACTTCTCGTGCTTCACCACGACCGTCGTGCGGCTCGAAGCGCCGGAATCGACGCCTTCGCTTCCGCCGCAACCGACTATGTATGTGACAAAACTCGCGCTTGCGGCAAGCGCTGCCGCGAAGCCGATTCGTCGCGAAATCATTGACCTCTCCTCGTTGTAGACGTAGACGATACGACCGGCGGCTTGGAGGGAGCCTCGTTTTCCGCGACGGCTTTGCCTTCCTGCTCCATCAGCCGGTGATAGTTCATGAGTGCATCGCGCAGGGCGACCGTTTGCACCCCCGCGTCTCCGCCGAACAGGTCCTCAAAGTTCTTGGCGTCTTTGGGCAGCGGCTGCGGCATGGACGTATACGGCGTAATCCAGGCCGGCTTGTACAGCCAGAGCATGAGCCAATCGGGCCGCAACCGGTCGGAAACGTACTCGAGGTTCGGACCGCGAATATCCTTGGTTGGATCGAGGGCCTTGAATTCGCGTCCGCCGACCGAGTGGCACTTCACGCACAAAGGCGCGTTGAGCACCTTCCACGATTCGGCCAGGTATTGCGTCTTCTTGGGCTCGAGGAACCGTTTCAATTCCTGATTCTTCGCCGACAGATAGGCCGGCTCACGCTCGGGAACGCGTTGATACGGGAACGGCTCGTTCTCAACCGCCGCGAAATAGTTCGCGAGAATTTGGGCCTCGTCCGGACTCATATTGAACCGCGGCATCCGCAGCAGGGTCGTGTGCCGCAGGCGATACGGATCGCGGAGGAACTGGTAGAGCCACGGAGTCTGGACCTTGATCCCCTCCTTGTACAATGGAGGGGGTGACATCTGCCAGGCCATCGATCGTGCCTGGCCCTGCTTGATCAACGATTCCACGAGCCACTCGGCGAACGTGCCGCCGCGCGGCGGCGTGCTGTAGCCGTCTTTGGCCGTGGCGCCGGGCACCAACCGTGACGCGGAGACCAGCATTCTCGCCTGCGGCAGGATCTTCTTGCCGCCGACGTCGAGAGTGGCCCACAAGTCGTAGGTGAATTCGCGTTCGTCCGGTGCGGCATCCGCTTCGGGCCGACTGTAAATCAGGCCATGGAAGGCGATCACCGGCAGTTCCTTCTCACCGGCGTCAGTCTTTACCTTTTGGGTGCGGCCCGTTTCTCCCTTTTCGGGCGGCTTGAGATTGAGCAAGAGTTCGATGCCCGCGGGATGGTCGGACGGAGTGATCTGCGTTGCCGCCAGCTCCTTGGGATCGACCGCGTATTTGATCTCGGGAAGCTGCAGCATGTGACAACCGCCGCAGTTGTAGCGGTCGAGCATCCGCTCGCCTTCGATCCGCGCCTTGGCCGCGCCTTCCGGACGGTAGAGGTATTCCTTGGCCGGCGGATCGGCGACGAGGCCGAGCACGAAGGTTTCGATCGCCTCGATATCTTCTTCGTTGAAGGGGAACTTGGGCATCCGCAGGCGTTCGTCGTAGCCTTTGGTCTCGGTCTTCAAGAAATCGTAACTGCGGGGATCGCGGAGCTTTTGCCAGAGGAAACCGGCCCGCCCGTGGTGCAACAAATCGTTGTAGTAGTAGGCGGCCCGCATCTCGGTCTTTTGCTCGTCCTCCTTGAACTCGCCCGTTTTCGCGCCGCCGGCGCGTGCCGCCTTCATCGCGGCGACGATCCGCTCGTGCATCGAGAATCCCGTTGGCCTCTATGTGCTTCTCCAGATACTCTTCGATGTGCTCGGGCGCGAGACGGCTGGTGTCCTTGCGGCCCCAGTCTTGGAGCGTCGTGCCGATCGGGCGGGCATTCTCGAAGTTCGGGATGTCGTGACAGCCGTAGCAGCCGTATCGGCCGATCGTCTTGCGGCCGATGTAATTGAGCTTCATCCCGCGCCACTGGTCTTCCGTGATCGGCTTGCCCGTCTCGGCCAACAGCTCGACCTCGTCCCCCTTCACGTCGGCGGGAACGAGCGGATACCGATGGCGCTTGTGGGGCTCGCTTTCGGCATCCATGATGCCGGCGACCTGTTCGGCCCGCAGGGCCTTCGACAAGAAGAGCGTGACGAGATCGTCGAGCGCTTTGCTGTCAAATCTCGGCGTGGGGAATTTTTCCACGCCGCCTTCCAACAGGAACGCGGCGATATCGGCGGCGGGATCGATCGGCTTGCCCCCTTCCTCATACGGCTCGAGGAACAAGTTGGGCATCTTCGACCGCTTGTGATACCGCTGCGGATCGCGGATCCAACTGTAGAGCCAGCGGAAGTTGTCGCGGCCGTCTTTGCCCGGATCGATCTTCGAGTGCACTTTGCTCAAT
This sequence comes from uncultured Planctomycetaceae bacterium, assembly GCA_963752185.1. Classification (GTDB taxonomy): domain Bacteria; phylum Planctomycetota; class Planctomycetia; order Planctomycetales; family Planctomycetaceae; genus DASPSM01. The sequence continues at coordinate 2,842,942 of CAVVXK010000002.1, forward strand.
TCAGGACCAAAGGTCTGATTGGCACCGGGGAATGCCTGGTGGCTGTGGCAGGCCAGGCAGCCGCGCTTCGAGAACAGGTCCTTGCCGCGCTTGGCGTCGGCCTTGTAGTCGGCGGCCGGCTCCATGTAGTCGAATCTTTCGGAACGATCTCGCAGGTAGTGGGCGACCCCCAAAATCTCCAGGGGTTGGAGACTAATCGCCATGTGGTCCTTCGGTTCGGGCTTGTAGAAAAACTTCGGCATCCGCGTGGTGGGACGGAACCGCTGGGGATCCTCGATCCAATAGCTGACAAACTGCGGCGACAGTTTCGACTTGATGTGCCGCAGCGACGGGCCGACTTTCCGCATCGTTCCGGCGATTTGTGTCGGATCTTTGGCGATCTTTTCGGCTTCGGCCTCGGTCGACGGCTCGAGCCGCAAATCAGGACCGATCGGCCGCGTTCCGTCGAATCCCTGAATTTCGTGGCAGCCGAAGCAGCCGTATTCTTTGATGAGGTTGTAGCCGCGGAAGACCTTCGGCGCGCTGGCCCCAAATTTGGGATGCACGCCGAGTTCGACGACTGAGTGATGGCACTTGATGCAGGTCGACTCACGCAGCCGCTCCGGCTGCATCGGGTATTCCCAGTAGTGGTTCGAGTTGTAATGCTGCTTGTCGTGCCAGACTTCGTATTCGTAGGGGTCGTTGGGGGTGTGGGACGCGTCCTTGAACGACGTCGCCGAACCCTGCCCGTCGTGGCAAATCGTGCAGCCGAATTTGCCCACCGGATGGGGGCTGGCCGAAGTCAAATACAGGTCCGGATTCGGATGGGTCGAATACGGATGCGGAAACTTGTTCTGCAGCACCCAGTCGGAGACCTGTGTGGTGCCGGGATGTCCGAACGGGAAGCTGGGAATGTTGCCCGCTTCGACGCGGTCGATGGCTCCGTGGCAGGTGCGGCAGCGATCGAAACGGGCCGTGCGGGCCATTCCGAGCTGGATCGTCAAATTGGGCAGCCAGTCTTGCGTGATCTTCAGCGGGGAGTTGAAGCCGTCGATGATCGGCCACTCCATGAACTCCTTCTTGTACTTGGAGAAGCCTTCCGGATCGAGCTTGGCTAGCGCCTTCTCGCGGAGATCGAGGTTGTCGTTGAGCTTGGTCAGCGCGACCGTTGTATCGTCCTGGGACTTGGTCAGGTCCTTGAGTTTGTTTTGCAGCTTGTCGCGGGCCGTCTGCTTTTGCTGAACGTCGAGTTCTGCCTTGTCGACCTTGGCCTGATTGGCGTTGAAATCGTCCTGAAACCGGGCCAGCGCCGCACCCGAAACACCGTCGCGAACGGCCAAGTCGAAGTCGGCCCGCGCCTTATCGCGAAACGCGCGGACGCCGCGGACGTCGCGGCTGGACGCATCGAATTGGCGTTCCGCCTCGGCCAATTCTTTTTTGAGCCGATCGATTTCCGGCGCGATCGATTTCAAATTCTCGTCGGCCGCTTTGAGCTTGGCCTGCAAGTCCTCTTTCGACGTTTCGTATTGCGGGCTCTTTTCGATGTCGTTGATCGCCAGCTTCTGCTTGGCGGTCTGCACCTCGTCGAAGGTTCGCTGGAATCCGTGCCATTCGCGGGCATGATCGGCGCTGAGCATCCAGACCGTCACCGCAAGCAGGGCGATCGAAGTGAGCGCGAAAACGACGTGCACTTTCTTGACGTCGCGTGAATACTCTTCCGTGGCCGGCATCGGCGATCAAACTCCGCCGGGACGACGGCCCGGCCCGTTAGCGTCAGATATTAAAAAACCATTCGGGAATGGCGACAATGTATTTCAGGTTGAACGCCCACCGCAAAACCATCTTGATCGGCAAGGCCGCCATCCAGAGCATCAAGTTGGCAAACACCATGTAGCGGATGAATCCCATCCGGGCGAAGAACTTCGAGAAGTAGGGCATGCGGGCCATGACCGGCGGCAGAAGAAAGAAGTAGGCGAGCACGACCGCAAACCCAAGCCACTCCCGGCCGAAGATGTATTCGACCTTCTGGAAGCCGGAGGCCCCCGCCTGCGCCACCGGCAGTGAGGAGTGCATCCAATTCAGCCAGAACATTTCGGACAGGTTGACGTTGTTGAGCACCTCGAGCTTATGTACGTCCCAGAACTCGTAAATGCCGAAGATGTTCCAGTTGGGGCCGCGGAGAAACGTCCCCAGAATGATCATGGCAATCCACAGCGGCAAGAAGCCGAACATGAACGTCAAGACGGCGAAGGACCGCTCTTTGAACGAGTAGTAGCCGTTCCCCCGCTTGTTGAAGTCGATGTACGGAATGGCCATCAAACCCACGACGATCAGGCTGGGAAAGACCACGCCGGCCAGCCACGGGTCGTAGTAAACGAGCATTTCCTGCAGGCCGAGGAAGTACCACGGGGCCTTCGACGGGTTGGGCGTTCTCACGGAAGAGGCCGGCTCTTCCAGGGGAGCCTGCAGCACGATGCCCCAGGCCACAAGCACCACCGTCAACACGACCATGCAAATGAGTTCGGTGTAGACCAGGTCGGGCCAGACCAGGACTTTTTCGTTGTTCTCACTTTCCAACAGAGGCCGGCCCTGCTCGATCCGCTCGTCGTTCTCGACGGCCCGCTTGAAGTAGAGCCACGTGAAGAACGCGACAATAAACAGCATCGAGACGATGGGCACATTATCGGGCTTGCCGACAATCTGCCGGAAGTTGTAGTCGGTCAGGCTCAACGTCACGAAGAGCAGGATCGCATTGAGCAGCGTCCAGGCGACGGTCGACTTGACCAGCCAGCGCCGGCAAATGACCACGAGCCCGAAGAGCGCGATCGAAATAATGAAATAGACCACGGGGCTCGCGATCAGCCTGTCGACGGACGTCTTAAAGATGACCGGCAACTTGATCATGAATGCCGAGGGATCGCTGTTGGAAACGATGTGCACGATTGCGATCAGGAACAACATCGTCGCGTAGAGTGCCCACGGCGCAGCGCTCGGCACGTCTTGCGGCGCATTCAGCAACCCGCCCAGTCCCGTGCGGAAGTGCGAACCCTTCCGAAAGACGTGGACCGCCCAGGCAAAATTCATCGCGGCCAGGATCAGGTAGATCCAGCCCAAGCCGTGGATAACGTCAAGCGTTAAATCCGGATGAGGTTCAAGCATCCGCGTTCCGTCTCCCAACCCTTCTCATCTATCGAGAGCAGCCAATCGGTCAGAGCGGCTGGCTGATGCCTCCGTCCTTGCGCACGCGCCAGAAATGAATCGCGATCAACCCGGCCGCCACAAGCGGAATCGCCACGCAGTGCAGAATGTAAAATCGGTTGAGTGTCGCTTCGCCCACAAATCGCCCGCCCAGGAGCAAAAAGCGCGCATCGCTCCCGTTGGTGATCAGGTCGAAGCCGCCGATATTTAATAATTGAGCGCCAGGCCCCTCATGCCCCAGGAACGGCGTCGCACGAGCCATGTTCGAGCCGACTGTGATGGCCCAAATCGCCAATTGGTCCCAGGGCAGCAGATATCCGGTAAACGACAGCAGCAGCGTGAGCACGAGCAACAACACGCCGACGACCCAGTTGAACTCGCGCGGCGGCTTGTAGCTTCCGGTGAGGAATACGCGGTACATGTGCAGCCAGACGGTGATCACCATCGCGTGGGCGCCCCAGCGGTGGATTTCCCGCATGATGCCCAGCGTGGTGACGTCTCGCAGAGCAAGAATGTCGTTGAACGCCCATTCCAGCGTCGGCCGATAGTAAAACATCAACAGCACGCCGGTGATCGTCTCGACCAGGAACAGAAAGAAGGTGATGCCCCCCATGCACCAGGTGTAGGAGAGGGCGATCCCCTGCTGTTTGATCGAAACCGGGTGCAAATGCAGGAAGAAATTGGTGAGCATGACGACCACGCGGTTCCGCCGGTCGTACGGAGCCGGGTGTCGAAAGATGCTCTTCCAGATTTGCGAATCGCGAATGTAATCGCCGACAGACATCGGTCTAGAGCCAGCCTTGCGAGAGGTAAGTTTCGAAGATTGGCTCCCGGTCCACCGGGAACCCAATTGCGATCAGGCAACGGGAACGAAGCTCGCCGGATCGTTCCACTGCCCGAGTTCTTCCTTAAATTTGCGACTCTTGTCGACTTCGAGAGAACCGTCTTCCGAGATGCGGATCGCCATTCGCTCCAACGGCCGAGGCGCGGGTCCCTCGAAGTTGACACCTGTGATGTAAAAACCGGATCCGTGACACGGACACTTGAACTTGCGCTCTCCCTCGAGCCAGTTAGGCGTGCAGCCCAAGTGGGTGCAGACCGTCTGGAGTGCGTAGATTACGTCCTTGCCTTTGTATTCGTTGTGAACCAGCCATACGCCGTACTGGGCGGTCCACTTGGTGGTGACCGAAGCGGGCGGATAGTCCGAAGTCGGGCCGACTTTAAACTTGCTCGGCGGCTCGACCAGTACGTTGGGCATCATGAACCGCGCCATCGCCAGCCCGCCGAGACCCGAGGTTGCCGAGAACGCGGTCCACGCAGCGCGGAACCACGTTCCAAACAGTAAGAACCAAACACCGCCCGCGCCGGCCAGCAGTCCGGCCAAAAATCCGCGGCGGGTTGCCTCGTCGACCTCCGCCTTCTTGGCGACAGGGGCCGGCTTTTGCGGGATGACTGGCGCGGCGGCCGCCGGCTTGGCCGTTGCGGCGGCGGCCGAAGCCCCCTGCCCGGCTGCCAGCACTTCTGTCGAACGACCTTCGCGGGCCGCTTTCAGCATTTCTTGAACGGAGGGGCGGTTTCCGGCAGACTTGGGCGCTGCGGCCGCCGCAGTCTTGGCGGGAGCCGCTTTCGCAGCAGCGGGGTTTTCACCGGCCGGCGCGGGAGCCGCTCCACCGGGCTTCGTCTGAGCACGAGCGGCCGCAAGAATGTCTTTTGTCGACTTCGGAGCACCGTCACCCGCGACCGGAGCTGCCGCCGGCGCGGCCTTAGGTGCTGACGCCGACGCGGCCGGTGCACCGCTCGCCGATTGGGCGCGGGCCGCCGCGAGAATGTCTTTCGTTGATTTGGGTGCGCCCGACGCCTTTGCCGCTGCGGGGGCCGGAGGACTAGCGGCAGCCGGCTCCGCTGGGGCCGCGGACTTGCTCGGCGCCGCTTCCGCGTGCGGCGTTTCGGGCGTGCCGCTGGTCTTCGGCGATTGCGCTCGAGCCGCCTTCAGGATCTCCTCGGTCGAGAGCTTCTTTGCCATATTCTCTTTCACCAGGAATCACGAGCGAGACGTGAGCGGAGGGCTCCCGGCGTTCGAGTGTGCGCGGAGATACCCGGCCGGCAGCGCGTGCCGCATCGGGAGAATTCTGTCAGCGCTCGTTTCGCCTGTCCACACCGCCGAGCGTGGCGCGAAAAGATTTCCCATATCCAGGAATCGCGCGCCAGCGCTTTCTCAGCACTGAGAACCTCGCCCCATGTTCGCTGCACTAATCAAATTGCGAACCCGATCCGATGCGATTTGCCGCGAAGCCGGCAAGGCCGCCCTAAAATGAGGGAGAGCGTTGTGAAAAGGAATCCGATCGCGACCGCCAGCGCGATGACGACGTCTCCGGTGAATAACAAAAATGTCACGAATCGCCCACCACGATGTTGAACATGGCGATGCCGACCGCCAGTCATCCCGAGCGGCCATCGCCATACCCCTGTCCACCGATATGCATGCCAATTCCTGTCAGGAGTCCGACGCCCCACGCGATCCATCGTCCGACTACCAGGGCGATTGATACGTTTGCGGTTCGGGCGCCGCGGCGACGGCTTGTTTTTTTCGCGCCTTCCGGAGTCCCTCGTAGAGCCGTTCCTGCCGCTCGTGGATGCCGTGAATCACTCCCACGACGAGGATCAACGCCCCAACGGAAAGGATGTCGTCGGCGAGATTGAGATAGTTGGCGAACAGACGCTGTTCCGGTGTGCTGGCATTCCATGTCGCTCGGCCACTCGCCCGTCCGCAGATATTCGAGAGGATCCACAAACACCACCACGCGCTGACGATCAGCGGAGCGCTGCCCGAGGCGGAGACGTCCCGCGGGTCCGAATCGCTCGCGTTCCAAATCTCGCGCACGTTAATGAACGGTTTCACGAGGTTCGCAAAGGGAATGAAAAACCAGCCCACCGACCAGCCGGGCGTGATTGACATGTCGTTGGCGCCCAGCGCATGGGCATTGGCGTTGCGCGAGAAATCCACACCAGGAACACAATGCCTGTGATCAAATAAAACAGGAACCAGAGGACGCCGCCTCCAAACTGCATCAACGCGACCGCGGTATCGGGCGGTTCCGGATCGCCGGCGGGATTCAGGTTCTTTTGCAAAGCCACGCAATTGAGCAACAAACAGGCGCCAAGCACCAGCGAGAGAACCAGCAGAATGCCGAACAGAATCGTCAGCGTGATCACGAGCGGTTTTGCAGACTGGTATTGATAACCATTCGCCATGAAGGCCCCCGAAATGAAATCGCGCAAGCAGGGAGGGAATAGAGGTCGTTAAGGGCGAAATTCCACGTTACAAGAGGCCCCCCGACCAAGCAACGATTTTTTTGGCAGCGATTTGGGCCGCAGGCACGCGGTGCCGGCGACTTGACTCGGTTGTCGATTCTTGTTGTCTTTGTCCCCTGGCTGTTCATCCCCTTTTGGCTGCGTTGATGGAGTGAGCCATGTCCCGGTCGAAACAGGTTCTCGTCGTCGGATCGACATTCTTGATCCTCACCGTGGCGGCCGGTTTGGCATCGGGCTGGTTCGTACCGACCGAAACGACGGTGACCGAAGTGGCCCCGGGCGTGTTCTTCCGCAAGACGATGACTCAGCCCAATTTCATCGGCTGCAACCAGGGTTGGGTGATCTTCAAGGATTTTGTACTGGTGATTGACGCCAACTTTCCCAATCAGGCCGATGAGGTGATTCGCCTGATCCGCAAGTCAACGGATAAGCCGATCCGCTACGTCTTCGACACGCACTACCACGGCGATCACGCCGACGGAAATCAGAAGTTTTCCGCAATCGGCGCGACTCCGATCGCTTCGGAAGACAGCCGCTCGCAGTTCGACACCAAGGGGATCGCCGGTTTCGAGAAGGCGAAGAAAGAAAATCCGAAGGTGTACGACCATCTCGAATATCAGAAACCCGTGCTCTACTTCCCGAAGAATCTTGTGGTCGACGACGGAACGCAATGCGTGGAGTTGATCCACTTCGGGCACGCACACACGCCGGGCGATGCAGTCGCCTGGCTGCCGAAAGCGGGTCTGCTCTTCACGGGCGACGCCTGCGTCAACGGGCCCTTCAATTACACAGGAGACGGCAACACGGCGAGTTGGATTCGCGTCGTCTCGGAAATGCAAAAGCTGCCGGTCAAGCAGGTTTGCCCGGGACACGGCGAAATGGGGGGCCCGGACGTTCTCGAAAAACAAAAACGCTACTTCGTGGAGCTTCGCCAAGCCGTGCAGCAACTCATCGACAAAGACCGTACGCTGGCGGAGATCAAAGAACAGATCGAAGTGCCGTCGTACAAGGAATGGACCGGCGTCGATGTGAAGAGCCGGGCGGAAAATATCGAGTTCGTCTACAGCGAGCTCACCGGCGGCAGAAAGCCGAAATGAGTGTCACGAGGTGCGCCGCGTCATCAGGCACGACCAGGCGAGAAAGCCTTCGGGCGGATCGGTCACCTCGAAACGGAATTCGCGGATGAATTGAATCTCGAAGAGCCCTTCGAGGTCGATGCGGATTTCGTGCTCATGCACGCGCGGCGGGCCCGGCCCTTCTTCGTTCGCGTTGCCCGCCAGCATCAGGTATCGCGTGCCAGGTTTCGAGAGCTGGCGCAGCGCTTCCAGAAAACCGGCGATATCCACGCGGCGGACCGAGTGATAACAGCCGCGATCGAAAATAAAATCGAACGGCTCAAGCTGCAGGTTAACGCGGCACAGATCGGCTTCCAAGAATTTCGCATCGGAGCCTGCCGCGGCGGCTTTCTTTCGGGCTTGTTCGAGTGCCACGGGCGAACAGTCCATACCGGTGATGTCGAAGCCGCGTGAAGCCAAATAGACCGAATTCGTCCCGGTGCCACAGCCGAGTTCGACGGCGCGGCACGGCGTGATTTTTTCCTCATCGAGAACTCGCATCAGCTCCTTGGACGCGACGCCGGAATCCCAGGGAAGCTCGTTCGCGACGTAACGCTCGTTCCATTCGGCTGGGGTCATTGTGGACATTGTTTCACCTCCTCATCGGTACGTTGACTTTGAATCGTAGGGCGCCGTCCTTTGAGTTGGCACTCAGATGATGCCGTGGAGCGGTGCCGCCGGGTGCGCCGAGTCGATCGACGCGTTTCGACACTTCGGGATCCTCGACGAGCGGCGGCGCATGGTGCGGCTTGATCCGCGCGTCGATCACTAGCGAGCCCCGGCAACCCCAGTGTTTCTCGCGGATAAATTCACCGATGCCGTGGATGTCGGCGGCCGGGTTCGAACGGGTGAATGTCGTCCACAAGAAATTGTTGAGCGTGCGACTGGTGAATTCGCTGTCATCCACGATGACGATGAGGGGAAACGAGTTGAGCGGATGATTGGTATCGATCACGCTGCAAAATCGTTCCATCGCCGGTTCCCTGTCCGCAGAGCCCAGTGAAAACAGCGGCCCTGTGACCGCGACGACGCCCGGCAGGCACAGTCGCGGTTCGCGAAATCCGTCCGGCAAGATCAAGCCGGACGGCAACACGATGGGCAATTCGCGCCTGGTTGGGCCAGCGGCCGCGATCACGACCTTCGAGCCCGTGTTCAACCCGGACCCCGAGTAGTCGAGAGTGTCCATGGTCGTCTGCGTCTGGAAATGCAAATCGGTCTGCCAATCGATCCGCAACAGAAGATGCCGGAAAAATCGCGAAATGTCATGGATGTCGAGCTGCGGGTCATCTTCGTGCGCAACGATCAACAAGTACTTTGCCAGCGATAGCTGTCCCTGTCCTAAGATCGCGTTGGCATTGGTCAGCAACTCCTGTGGCCTCCGCTGGCCAGCGTACGGCACGTAGCGTTCGCTTCCGATCGCCAAGAGCAGCGGATGGACGCCGGCTGCGTCGACGGCATGCACCGCGTGCACACCGGAAATTACCGTCGGAATGATCGGTCCCGTAATTTCGTGAATGATTTCGCCGAAAGACGTGTCCTCTTGAGGCGGCCGCCCGACGGTCGTAAAGGGCCAAATGGCGTTGTCGCGATGAAAGACCGCTTCGACGTCGAGGACGGGGAAATCGTGCGCGAGGCTGTAATAACCCAAATGATCGCCGAAGGGACCTTCGATTCGTAGTTTCTGCGGATCGACGGTCCCGCAAATGCAGAAGTCGGCCTCGGCGTAAATGGGCAAATTACCGGAGCGGGTCACCATTGGAATGCGATGCCCGGCCAGAGCGCCGGCAAACGCCAGCTCCGAGAGGCCATCCGGCAGCGGCATGACGGCGGCGAGGATCATCGCCGGCGTTCCTCCCACAAACACGTTTACGCGCAGTCGCTCGCCGCGGCGAATGGCGGCCGCGTGGTGCACGCCGATCGAGCGGTGGATCTGGTAGTGCAGGCCGACTTCTCGATTGGGCACATATGGGCAGCCTGAGAGCTGAATCCGGTACATGCCGAGGTTTGACCGCGGGAAACCCGGTCGGTCCGGATCTTCCGTGTAAACTTCGGGCAGCGTAATGAATGCCCCGCCGTCTCTGGGCCAGCTTGTCACCTGCGGCAACTTGTCGACCGCCGTTTTGTTCTTGAGGACGTTGCCGACGCCGACCGGCTTCGGCCGCATCCGCCACATCGATCGAGGAACGTCCCGATACCGCCAGGCTCTCCGAAGAGCCAGAGTCGGATCGATTTTGAGTTCGGCCAACCGGCGCACGGTCGCCAAAGTGTCGCGAAACAGAAACCGCGTGCGTTCTCTCGTACCGAAGAGATTGCTCACCATCGGAAACCGGCAGCCGCGGACCTGGGAGTAATAGACGGCCGGTCCGCCCGCCTGGTAGACGCGTCGCTGGATTTCCGCCGCTTCGAGGTGCGGATCGATTTCGCCCTCGATGCGCACAAGCTGTCCGCTCCGCTCCAAATCGCGAACGCATTCACTCAGGTTCGGGTAACCCATTTTCCAGACTGTCCGCCCTTGGTCCTGATGAGCCGAGGCGTAAGAATAATAAGGATAGGGAGAGCCATCCTTCCATCAGGAGATTCCGCTTTCAAATTGAGAACGAGGTTGTTTTACTGAAAACATGAATGCCAGACGGAATGCTCCGCGTGCAGGGACGCCCGAGCCGGATGAACGGCTGCTTCGCGAAATCCTGGGATATCTGAATTTCTCCGGCGGAAAACCGGACTCCGCCTTCCAACGCAATTGGAACGCACTCTTTGTGCGGCCGGAGTTTTTCCAACTCGACTCGGCCCTCCCCGACTTCCTCCTGGACCAGCTCGCCCGCCTGCAGCCGAGTGTGCCGGCACTTGCGGATGCAACCCAGGCGACGGCCGCGGTCAAGCTCGTATTCGAGGATTGCCTGCCGGCCTATCGGCGGCACCATGCTGATCTGTTGTTTCATCTGCAGGCGGCCGATTTTCGGCAGCCGTTCTTTTTGGTGCGGATCATCGAAGCCGTCCTCGAACAGGGAGCGCCCTGGGAGGAGCGCGAGAGGATTATCCGCGGCACGCTCGACCGCCTGAACGACTTCGTCGGCTATCGCCCTGTTGCCGTGCTGGAAAACGGGCGGCAGATGGAGCCCTATCCGCACGAGCGATTTCGCCCGATCCCCGTCTATATTCGAGAGGCCGAGACGCCAAACGGCCCGTATCACGATCTGGTCGAGCGGACAATTGCCTTTCTCCGCGAAACGCCCGCGGAGAATCCTCCGCGACTCGCACTTCGATCTCGAACGGCTCGAGGAGTTGGCCATCGACGTGCGGGCGCATGACCACACGCATCCCGTCACGAAGCGGACGAATTACACGTTCGGCGAATGGGATCCGCACCGCATCGACACGAAGGGATTCTACTCCCGGTTCATCGTCCGCAAGATTGTGCTCGATTCGCTTTTGTCCTGGATGGTCGATCAAAAGAAACTCAGCGCCGACGAACGCCTTTACGACGCGTCCGCCGTTTTGAGCGGGACCATGCTGATGGCTTCCTCGATCAGCGGCTCGGGCCCGCAAACGTTTGACTCGAACGTCAATCTCGTGACCCTGTTGCCGAAAGTCGCACGCCAGCGCGACGCCTTCTACGAGCGGTTGATGAACGGCGCCAAGGGTGCACGCCGCACGCGACTGCGTAAGGAAGCCAAGCTGACGCAGCAGCCGTTCGGCCACATTCGACAGCATTTGAACATCACTCTTGCACGGTACGGTGCGCGGCAAGTGCAGGATCGGCACGTGTCACGGCTTTACGCCCAGCTCGGTTATCCAGAGGCCTCTCGCGAGCAAAGCGCGCTGGTCCCGGCCGCCTCGGCCCGTTTCGAGACCGAAATCGAGTGGCGGCTGGTCGCGGCCCATCGCGGTCTCCTGCGTGGCGAAGTGCCCGACGTCAAGCGGCTGCTTGCCGAGGTCGAAGATCAACTCGATCGAGGCATCGGCTGCGGGGCGCTGGCGGATCCCTGGAATATCATCGGTTTTCAGGGAATGTTTCCGCTGTTCTCGTCGCGCGAAGACGTCGTACCCGACCAGCGGATTGCCGACTTGATCGAGATTGTGGAGAGCCTGTTCGGCATCTACTCGCTCGCGCTCGGCGAAGCCGCCGCGGTATCCGACCCGGAAACGTTCGCCGCGTTGTCGTCGGCCTTCGAGCGGCGCACCCAGTGGTGGGATAAATTCGGCGCGTCGACGGTCGAGGATTTGCCGAAAGTCCTGGGCCAAGAAAGTTGGCAGTCGGCCGTCCGGGTCGCATCCACCCTTCGCGCCTGGCGCGAGGCCGGCGAGGCGTCCGGCGATATTTCGTTTTGGCGGACACACGTCGAGCAATTCCAATCGGTGAAGTCCTACGCGCTTGTCGTCGATGTCCTGCTGCGTCGCCGCGATTACGTGGCCGCGATGGGTTTGTTGATCCAGTGGCTGAGCAACAGCGAGAGCGTTCCGCTCGAGGCGGAAGGTTATTCGTTTCACACCTTGTTGATCCGCTGGATGCAGGGCGTGCTGGGTTCGGAGGAGAACGGCACGCAGCCCAACGACTCGTGGCCCGCGGTGCGGCGGCTGTTTGATTTCCTCGAAGCCAACGCGGGCAGCTATTGGAGCGTTCCCACCTTGGCGGAGGCGGAGGGCGGCGTGGCAAAGGCTCGGACCAGCGACGCGCCGCAAAGCGAAGCCGAGGACGGACCGATCGAGGAGGAAACGACCGACGACGACAAGCTCTTCGAGGCCGCCTATGAGGGGGTCGTCTACCGGGACAGCACCCGCGACGGACGCGAGGGGGACACGCTGGAGAGCGGCCCCAGTCGCGAGACAGCCGAAGTCGACGCCCTCACCCGCTTTTTCGAACCGCGGCTGCGCTTCATCAACACGCTGGCCCAAGCCTGGCTGATGGCCGCCCTGCGTCTTGCCGCCGCGCCGCGGGCGCGGCGGCCGGTCGTCCCAATCCGTCGGGCCCCCAGCCCTCGCGCGAAGAGGTCATCTCCGGATGGCGCCGTAAGGCCCGTACGTTGTCTCGCGATTTGTCACGCCTTGCCGACGAACTCGCGCAATACGAGATCGAGCTTCCGTCCGGCGATCACGACGAAAACGTCGAATACGATTATCAACGGCACGCTCAGCTTTACCTCATGCATACGGTCGTGTTGACGCAAGTTCGCCTGCGAATGGCCGAAAGGCTGTTGAGCGCCAGCCTGCCGGCCGCCCGACGCCCGGAACATCCGGAGGCCGAAACGCGGATCATCGACGTCTTTCGGGCCGTCTTGCTTCGCGATGCCGTGACGATCCGGCGACTGCTTCCGGCCCTGCGTAAGCAGTTGGCGACCAAGCCGCTCTTGTATGTGTCTCTCGATGCCGGGGGCAAACCGGGCCCATTTCGGCAAGCCAAGCTGCTGCAAGCCACGCTGCGATTCTTGCTCTCGCAGTTGCCACGGGCCGGCTGCCTGCGGGAAACGTGGCAACTCTTGCAAACGGGCTACGAGATGGAGCGCGGCTCGCGCCCGCAGGGAATGGTCGTCAGCGAGTTCGATCAGCTGTTTCGCACCGCGCTCAAGAGTACGCTCGAATGCATCGTTCGCTCGGCGAGCCGTTGGAAGATCGATCCCAATGACGCGGCGGCACTGACCAGTCTTGCGCCGCGCGGCCGTCGCGATCCCTTGGCCCCACCTTCGGCCACGTTCGACGCCGCGGCCCCGCCCGACCGTCGGCGTCCTTGGCGACTGCGACCGGGTTCCTCGCGTCTCGTCTCCGGAAAAACGTCGCGGGCGGCCGCCTGGTACGCCGATGCCGTGCAAGCCGCAGGCAACTTCCGCACTTCGCAGCGTGCCTCCTGGCGCAACAATCAGATCGTCACCATGGCCAGCGACGTCGTGCAGCGCTACATGAAACTGTGGCTCACGCACAGCCGGTCGATGCGGCTTTCGAGCGTCGAGGAGATGGCCGAAGCCAACGTCTGGAAACACGTGCGCACGTTCGTCGAGTCCTACGGCGCCGACTTGTTCCATGCCAAGCTGCTGACCCTGGGCAATGTTCGCACGATCCTCGACGCGGGCATCGAAGGTTTTCTCGATTACCTGGATGATACGAACGACGAGCTACACCCGATCAAGCTGCTCGACGACATGTATTCCGGCCAGATCGATTCCGAGAAGGCCATGACCTATCTCGAGATGATTTACGAAAGCGTGGTTGATAAATTCGACCGCTACGTCGAATACAACACGACGACGACGCACTCTGATTACGGCGAGAAGTTTTATTGCCTGCTCGACTTCCTGCGTGCCGAATCGGCCTACGAGCGTGACGCCTGGAACTTAAGCCCGATCGGCGTTTGCCACGAGCTCTTTTCGGAATGCGGCCGGCACGCGGCCGCCCGCGCCTGGGAAGAGGACTTTCGCGCCCGCTCGGCCGCCGTTGCCAACAAGCATCTCATTCGGCTGCGGTCGCTGGAAAAGAAATACGGAATGCGCTTGCCGTCGATCTCCGATCGGCTCGCGGAACAGTTCGTGAAACCACTGGCGGTGAATCGCATGCGGGCCTTGTTGCCGGAAGTCCTCCGCGATTCGCGCCTGGGACGCGTGGCATCCCCCGCTTTCGTCGCCCTGCGGGCCGAGATTGACGAATACTTGAACACGACCAATGGTTCCGGCATCGACGTTCCCGCCTGGCTGCGCACCCTCGAACGGGAGATCGACCGTCTTCTCGACGACGGCTCCGTCTCGTTCGAAGCCGTGGAAACCGGCCGTTTTCATCCGGGCGCGACGCTCAGTTGGAACCGCCTGCAGATGGAATTGCAAAAGTGGGAATGACGGCCTCGCGCAGCTCAAAGAGTGGCGGTTGACGTTTCGGGCTGCCTTGTCGGACGACGTGCAGGATTCGCACCTTCTGTCTTTCGAAGCACGCTGGTGCGGCGCAGCGATCCGTCTGGATCGATCTCAAAGGTCACCGCCCCCATTTCGTGCGTCGACAGGATTTCGCACTGCGGGCCGTACGCGCTTCGCAGCGAGCGAAAATCGACGCGCCGATCCGCGCTGACGACAAGTTGCCCCGGCGTGGCCCAATTCGCGAGCGTTTCGGGATTTGCCTTGCGACTGCCGTGATGCGGCGACAGCAGGATATCGATGTGCATCGGTTGCTGTTCCAACAATGCCGTTTGGCCCGAGCCGTCCAAATCTCCCGTCAGCAGAATGCGTCTGCCGCCAAATTCGATTAAGAGCACGATGCTGTTTGCATTATCGTCTGAATGCGGTCGGCCGAATCCGGGGTGTAGCACGCGCATCGTGACCCGATCGTCGAGCCGCAGGCAGTCCCCCTGGCAAACGAGTTCCATCGGCACGCCGCATTCGCGGCTCGATTCGCAAACCGCCTTGACGGCCGATTGCCGGAAGTCGAGGAATTGCTGTGAGACGAGAACCTTGCCGACCGGCACGGATTGCATCAAGCCGGCCACCCCGTTGAAGTGGTCGATGTCGGCATGCGAGATCATGATCGCGTCGAGGCCCGCGTAGCGCCTTTCCCAAAGAGTTGCTTGCACGGCACGTTCGGCGATGCGTCCGTCCTGCATCGATCCGGCGTCGTAAAGCAGCGTGTGGCCGGAAGGTGTTTCGATCAGGATCGCGCAGCCGTGTCCGACCGAGAGAAAGGTGCAGCGCAGCGACTCCTGACCGACGGGCCGCAATCCCCAACCGAGTCCGACGATCAACCACACGGCCAGGATGGACCAGCGTCTGCGCGCCCAGCGACAAAAGGGACGTACGAAGGCCATACAGAGCAAGAGGGCGTAATACCCCGCGAGCCACCATTCAGGCGGACCGGGCACGTAGGCGTGCGAGAACCGCACGTGGGCCGCCCTCTCGACCAGGCCGAGAAACGCCGTCAGCGAGCCATCGAAAAGGAAGGCGAATCCCCGCGAGCCCCATGGAGCAACGATCCCGACCGCCGTATCGAGATAGCCGGTCCAGAGCAGGAACGTGGAAAGCGGAGCCAGCACTAAATTCACAACGACGCTGATCGGCGAGACCATGTGAAAGCGAGCCGCGATGAGCGGCGTCGTGAACAGCGCCGCCGCCAAGGAGACAAGAGCCGCTTCCCAGGTGAATTTCCAAAGCGCGGATCTTGCGCCGCCGATGAGTGTACGGTGCGCGTGACGTCGGATCGTGCTCTCAACACTGAGCCGGCGTTGGATTCCAGCAATTGCCCGGCTGGCCCAGGCGACTGCCAAAACCCCGAGAAACGAGAGCTGGGCCCCGACGTCGAACAAATCGGACGGATTCCATAAAAGGATTGCGATGGCCGCGAGGGCAAGCCCGCTTGCCAACGAGGGCCGTCGATAAAGGAGGCGGGCCGATGCGAAAAGACAGACCAGCAAGGTCGCGCGAATCACCGGCGGCCGGCAATCGGTGAGAAGCGTGTATGCCAGGATTCCAGTAATCGTTGTGAGCGCCGTGGCCCGTAGAGGAAGGTCGAGCAGTCGACAAATCCCCAAAATCAAAACTGCCAGGATGGCGACGTGGGTGCCGGAGATCGCCAGGACGTGCAGCGTGCCACTTTGCGCGAATGCGTCGCGAATTTCCTCGTCCATCCCCGTACGGCTCCCGAACATCAGCGCCGCGGCGACCGGCGCATTGCGTGACGAAAGATCGCGGTTGAACTGCGCTTCGGATTCGCGCCGCAAGCGCGCGGCCAGCCGTGAGACCGAGAGCGGCGATCCCGCGCGGATTCGGCGGACTGCATCCGGATGGTCTGCCGTGATCAAGCTGCGGATTCCCTGTCGTCGATAAAAGCCAGACGCGTCGAAGGCACCCGGATTGGCGCGGGTTGCGGCCGGATCAGCCAGCCGCAGACTTCGATCTCATCGCCGACATGAACGTGCAGCAAATGGCCGCCCACTCGAAGGGCCGCCCGTCCTGAGACCGACAGTTCACGCCCCTCGGAAGCGATGCTGCTGCACAAAAGGGTCGCCGCACTCGTGTCGTGCTGGGCCCAAGCCGAGCGCAAAGCGCGAACCATTGGCGAGATGATTTCCGGCTCATCGACGAGGGTAGCCGAAAGGCGCACCAATTGTGGCTCATCGTTCGCGAATAGCGACAGGTCGTCCCGCTCGACCGTCGACCAGGCGAGATGCTGCCGGGCTCCGCCCAGGCTCATCACCCAACACAAGAGAAATCCGCCGGCCAACCAGGCACTTGATCGCCGCCACGTCAAGATGGCCCACGCAACGGCCGAGAACGCCGCCAAAGACATCCAGGCTGCCAACGACAATGGCCAGCATCGGTCCGACAAAATGCCGGTGCCGAGTGCGATCGCCACCGGGACCAGTGGATGCCGCAGCCGTTTTGGTTCCATTACGGCAGTCATGAATCGCACTTCAGCAAACCGGAAGAGTCGTTCGACGCACGGCCGAAACGGCTCGGAGTGTCCGGCGATCCTCGGATTCGCGTTGTTCTCACGGTATCCAAATGTGAAGCAAACGACGACGGTCTCTCCCCAAAGATTTGCCCAGTCCCCAATAAGCGATTATTCTGGAAGCGAGGCATTCGCCTTAACGACATTGCCCGTAGGTTACCGATCGCACGAATAGAGGCCGCGAGTGAGCCAAATTCCGGTCCTTGCCCCCCGCGACGCGATTGTCGCTCTGGAACAATTGGGGGCCGCCTTTTCGCCTTACGACGAATCCGGAGGCCGCTCCGTTCAGTTCACCGGCTCGAAGGTCGACGATCGTTCGCTCGATTTTGTCCGCCACGTCCCGGGGGTCAAACGCGTCGATCTGCGGGGAACCTCGATTACTGATGCGGGCTTGGAACATCTCAAGGAGATGACCGACCTCGAGCAGATTTGGCTTTCCGGGACGCGGATCACCGGAGCCGGCCTGGCTCGCTTAATGCGGCTCGTGAACCTGAAAACTCTGCTCGCGAGTCAGACGCGTGTCGACAACGGCGGCCTGGCCCACCTCCGTGGGCTGACCGGACTGATCTCTCTGGGACTTTCCGGCACGCGGGTCACCGACGCGGGCATGATCCACATGAAGGAGCTCAAAAAGCTGCAAGTTCTCGACTTGCGGGCGACGCGCGTCACCGATGCCGGGCTCAATCACATCCAGGGGCTGAGCAATCTGACGGACCTGTTTCTTGCCCGCACCAAGGTCACCGATCAGGGAATGGAGGCCGTCGCCAAGTTGACAAAACTGACCAACCTGTCGCTGGCCAAGACAAGCGTGAGCGACGAGGGACTGGCAAAACTGGAATCGCTCACAGCGCTCAAGCAACTCGGACTCGCCAATACCGCCGTGACCGACGCTGGGATGGAATCCATTGGCAAAATGCCCGAGATGGCGAAGCTGACCTTGGTCAGCATCCGCATCACGGACGCCGGATTGGAACACCTGCAAAATCTCAAGAATCTCCGCGTCCTCTTCTTGAGCGGAACCCGCGTGACCAGCAAGGCGATGACGTATCTCGAGCAACTTACGAGACTCGAGAATCTCGGATTGGCGTTCACCGGCGTGGGCGATTCGGGTCTGGCTTATCTCGCAGGGCTCAAACGGCTCAACCGCCTGTCGCTCGAAAGCACACGCGTAACCGATGCGGGGATGGCACATCTCGCCGGCCTCAAGAATCTGCAGGTCCTGTTTTTGAGCGGCACGAACGTCGGCGATGAAGGCATCGCCCATCTGCGTGGACTTGCGCAGCTCAAGAGTCTAAGCCTGGCCTTCACCCGGATTACCGACGTGGGTTGCGAGCATCTCGCCCGCCTGGCGATGCTCGACAGCCTGTCGATCGCCAGCACGCCGGTGACGAACGTCGGTATGAGCCATTTAATTGCGTTGCGCCGGCTGCGGGCTCTTTCCATCGTCGGCACAAAAGTGACCGAGGGAGGCTTGAGCAAGCTCAAGCGGGCGATCCCGCGGTGCGTGGTAAAGACCGACGCCGGGACGGCCGATGTGGTCGATTCCGAACTCAAGGCACGGGCCGAACTCGAGCGGCTCGGCGTGCGGATCCGACTCGACGAGAATGGCGACGCGCTCGCCGTCAGTCTCGGCAAAGGCGTAGTGATCACCGACAAGGAGATCGAGCACCTCAAATGGATGATCGACCTCAAACAGTTGAGTCTCAACGGTGGCAATGTCACCGACGCCGGGCTGGCCCACCTTGGCGGACTGACGAAGCTCGAAGTGCTCGACTTGTGCAACACAAAAATCAGCGACGCCTGGCGAGACTCGATGCCTGAATTGCCGAAACTTGGCTGGCTCGATTTGCGCGGCACCAAAGTCACCGATTCGAGCCTGCGCAAGCTGCTCAACCTGCCGA
The DNA here is from genome assembly GCA_963752185.1 of uncultured Planctomycetaceae bacterium. Classification (GTDB taxonomy): domain Bacteria; phylum Planctomycetota; class Planctomycetia; order Planctomycetales; family Planctomycetaceae; genus DASPSM01. Next base: position 2,861,861 of record CAVVXK010000002.1, read on the forward strand.
ATCTCAAAAGCCTGTTTCTGAGCGGGCCGAAGATCACGAATGTCGGCCTCGAGCAGATCGCCAAGATACCGACGTTGGAAAACCTGAGTTTGCCGCTATGTCGCGGTATTTCCAATTCGGGCCTGTTGTTTTTGCGCGGGCTGTATAGATTGAAACGGCTCGACCTGCGGGGAACGAGCGTTCTGGAAGACGGAGTAAACGCCTTACAGAGATTCTTGCCAAACTGCGGCATCCTCCGCGACTGACCGCCGCCCGCGCCAGCGAAGGGATTTACGCTTGCAGGCTCAGCTCCCCGACGATTCGCCGGCGTCCGCTGCCGCGCTCCGCGAACCGATTCCGAATTCGACCGCGACGAACATGCCCGCCACCAAGGACAAAGACGATGGCGGGGGCACGACGCTACTGTTTTCGCTGGCGATTTTCTTAAGCGCGTTTCTGCTCTTTCAAATTCAACCTTTGATCGGCAAATTCATCCTCCCCTGGTTCGGCGGCACTCCCGGCGTCTGGACGACATGCATGCTCGTCTTCCAGGTGCTGCTCTTCGGCGGGTACGCCTACGCCCATCTGACGACAAGCCGGCTCTCGCCGAAAGCCCAGGGAATGCTTCACGCGGCGTTGTTGATCGCGGCGATTTGCGCCCTGCCGATTGTTCCCAACCTCACTTGGAAGCCCGCTGGCGACGTGGAACCGATCTCGCGGATCATCGTGCTACTGGCCGCGACGGTGGGAATTCCTTTTTTTGTGCTTTCGTCGACGGGCCCGCTGCTCCAGGGCTGGTTCAGCCGCGTGCACGCGGGACGCTCGCCGTACCGGCTGTACGCGCTCTCGAACGTTGGCTCGCTCTTAGCGCTTATTTCGTTTCCCGTCGTGTTCGAGTGGGCTCTTCCCGCAAAGACTTTGGCCTACTTCTGGTCGGGAAGCTTCATCCTCTTTGCGATTCTCTGTGCCGGTTGTGCGTGGGTTGCCGCCCGACGCACGCCGCCGGTCGGGCTCCCGAATCCATTGCCGGCAGCCGAACCGAAACCGATGTCGAGCGTCAAACCGGCCTGGCGAACCCAAATCTTGTGGTTTGCTTTAGCGATGGTTCCTTCAGTTTTGCTACTGGCGACGACGAACCAGGTTTGCCTCGACGTCGCCAGCGTACCCTTTCTGTGGGTGCTGCCTTTGACGCTATATCTTTTGTCGTTCATCCTCTGTTTCGATAGCGACTGGTGGTACTCGCGGAAGATTATGATGCCGGCGGCTGTGTTGTCGCTCGCCGCGCTTTATCCCGTGCTTCGTTCCGGTGCGGGCGTCCCCTTCGCGATGCAACTGCTCAGTTATTTCGCCGCGTTCTTCCTGAGTGCGATGGTTTGTCACGGCGAACTCGTGCGGCGGAAGCCCGACGCCCGGTATCTGACCGCGTTTTACCTCCTGATCTCGGCCGGAGGCGCAGCGGGGGGCATCTTCGTCGGCGTAGTCGCTCCCCTGCTCTTTCGGGGTTATTACGAGCTGCATCTGGGCCTGTGGGTGTTCGCGGCACTCATGCTGATCGTTTTGGGGACCGACAAGCAAAGCCGCTTTTACGGCTGCAAACCGCGCACGGTCTGGCTCGTGTTTTTCACGGCGCTGAGCGGCTTCGGCGTGATGCTGGCTGCGGAAGCGGCCCAGAAGGATAACAAGGATGACGCGGTCTTGGCCGTGCGGCGCAACTTCTACGGCGTGCTTCGCGTCTCGCGCGACACGGCCGAGTATGGCGACGTCGATGACGAGCGGATCGTGCGACTGGTGAACGGCCGCATCGCGCACGGGTTCGAGTACGAGAATCCCGCTCTGCGCTCAACGCCGACCACGTACTACAGCCCCGAATCGGCGATCGGCCTCTTGCTGAAGGACAAGCCCACCAAGCCGCGCAAAGTCGGACTCGTCGGTTTGGGCATCGGCACGCTGGCGACTTACGCCCGTCCCGGAGATTACTACCAGTTTTACGAAATCAATCCCATGGACGAGCGGCTCGCTCGCGAATACTTCCACTACCTCGCCAACTGCGAAGGCAGGGCCGAGGTCGTGCGTGGCGACGCCCGGCTGAGCCTCGAACGCCAGCCTTCGCAGCAGTTCGACGTGCTCGTGCTCGATGCGTTCTCCGGCGACGCGATTCCCGTGCACCTGCTCACCGTCGAGGCGTTTCAGATTTATCTCAAGCACATGGCGCCAGAGGGTGTGATCGCGGTTCACATCTCCAACCGCCATTTTGATCTGCAACCCGTCGTCGAAGCGATCGCCGAGCACGACCATCTCGCCACGGCGTTCATTCATTGCGAAAACACTCAGTTTGGCGGCTATTCGAGCTATTGGATCCTGGTCGCCAAGGATCCCAAAGCGCTCGATAAGGGTCCAATCCGCGAGGCTTCCTCGGCCGAGGCCGACAATCGTCGCGTTCTGTGGACCGACGACCACGCATCACTCGTCGAAGTGCTTGGACGACCGAGCATCGAATCCCTGGATTCGAAGATCCGCACGTGGTTCTCCGAATTGCGTGAAGAATTCTTCGGCGCAAAAGCAAACGAGGCGTCCGATTAAGGACGCCTCGTTCCAGACTGTCGGCAATTTGACGACACGTTGTCGCGGTGAGGCGACGAGCGCCGGCCCGTGCTATTTCGTAAACTGCAGACCGACGTCGTTCGGATCCGTGTTCTTCAGGCGGAACTGGAAGCCGCCGTTTTGGTTCGTCGTGACGGTGCCGTCCATCTTTTGTCCGTCCTGATCACGGGTCAAAATCAGCTCGTTGCCTTGCTGCTCGTAGGTCCCCGTGAACTGGGCGTTCTGGCCGTTCTCGGTGAACTTCCACGTGAAGTGCTTATCCGGTTGGAGAGTCGCCTCGATGCTGACTCCCGGTGCCGGCGAAGCCTTCCAGCTTCCCGTGATCGCCGGGGCCGGACCGCTCGGATTTGACGGAGCGGTGGTCGGTCCCGGCGGGACCGGCGGCAGATTCGAAGGACCATTGGGCGGTCCACTCGGCGTTTGCGGCGCCAAGTTCGCCGGCTGCCCCGATGAAGCCGACGAGCCCGGCGGCCCCGCGGTCGACGGCCCCGCAGTCGAGGGCCCGTTGTCATTCACCACCGCCGAGCTACCGAGTCCCTTGAGGATATTCTGCGAGAGCGTGTCCCGCGGCTCGAGGGCGACGATCTTGGTAAACTGCCGGCTGGCGGCCTTGTAGTGTCCGAGCATCAGATATTCATACCCAAGCAGGAACCGGTTCGCCGCCCGATTGGGATTTTCGGAGATACTGTGCTCGAGCGCACGAAGCTGGTTCGTATACACATCGGGCGACGGATAAAACGACTGGAGCACACTCCAATTCCAACCCCGCCCGCTGTCGAGCACGGTGTGCGCCACCGCCGCCGCCGCCTGGTAGTTGCCCATGGCGAAGAAAACGAGCGCGTGGAACTGATGCACGTCCTCGTCTCCCGGCATCGCCATCGCAGCCTGGTTGATGTTCTGCAGAGCCTCTTGATAGTTGCCGGCGTAAAAAGCCGCGCGGGCTTGTGCGTACGAATCGTTGTCCTGCGGCGTTTCGTTCTGGCTTGGCTGAATCGGAACGGCATAGTCATACCCGCCGTAGTCGTAGCCGTTCACGTAGTACGGGTTGATATAGGCTCCATAAGCGAGCGTGCTGTACCAGAACGGCCATCCGCCGTACCAAAACGGACCGCCGAAACCCCAGTAACCGCCGCCGATCCCCCAGCCATAACCCCACCCACGGTTGCCCCAGCGGCCGTACCCGCCGTAGCCGTTGTTGCCGCGCCAGGCTCCGGAGCCGGGATTTCCGGGCGTGAACGAGCGGGCGGTACCCGTTGTTCCGCTAAAACCACGATAGCCGGAACCGGTGGAAAAACTGCCCGTGCCGCCGCGGCTGAACGATCCCATTCCGCCGCCACCGCCAAAGCCACGTCCACCGCCTCCACCGCCGCCTCCTCGACCACCGCCACCGCCTCCACGCGCTTCGACATGCGCGGGCATCATCATTGCCGCTGCGGCCACTACGACCACTGTGAAAAGCAGACACTTCGTTGGATGCAACATTTGATCGTCCCCTTTAATCCTACCACTCGCGCACGTCCGTCCCCAGAATCGTGGCGTCGTATGCGCAGGCCTGGTCATTCCTCGACCAAATGAACCACTCTGACACCGGTTGATTCTACGGTTCCCGACCTCGATAAGCGAACGGCCGATGCTTTTATCGGTTCTTGTTTTCAGCCATAACTCAGCAACTGGCTTGAACAACAAAGAATCTCGACCGGCACGGCCAACACGCCGCCGCGCCTATTTGGAGCTACGACAACGGTCAGGAAACCGGGTATCATGAGTTCGTTTGCCCGCCTGGCTTGAAAGTTCCCCCCGCCATACCCCGCAAATTCCGAGCCAAAGGCCCCGCCTTGAACTCCTCACCACGCATTGCCGCCGTCACGACCGTTTATCACAAGTACTCGCACGCCCAGCACATCGTCGACCGCTTCCTCTACGGCTACGGCTGGAACGGCAGCCACCATCGGCCGCCGATGGAATTGGTTTCGATGTACGTCGACCAGCGGCCGGCCTGCGAATTGAGCGCCTCGCGCTTCAAGGAATTCCCTGCACTCCGGATCGCCCACACGATCGCCGACGCACTCACGCTCGGCACGGGCAAACTTGCCGTCGATGGCGTGCTGTTGATCGGCGAGCACGGCAATTATCCACGAAACGAAAAAGGCCAGACGCAATACCCGCGCTACGAGTTCTTTAAGCAAATTGTCGACGTCTTCAAAAAGAGTGGCCGTAGCGTGCCGGTCTTTAACGACAAGCACCTGTCATGGAATTGGGACTGGGCCCGCGAAATGGTCGACACGTCCCGCGCACTGCGCTTCCCACTGATGGCCGGTTCGTCGCTCCCCGTCACGCGGCGCTTGCCGGAACTCGACTTCCACTTCGGCGGCCAGGCGAGCGAAGTGCTCTCCATCGGTTACGGCAACGTCGACAGCTACGATTTTCACGCGCTGGAAACAATTCAGTGCATGGTCGAGCGCCGTGGCGGCGGCGAGACAGGCGTGGCCGCGATTCAGGCCATCCGCGGCGACGACGTCTGGCGGCGGATGCAAGCCGGTTCCTGGCAGGCCGGCGGTTGGGATCCGCGGCTTTTCGACGCCTGTGTCTGCCGCAGCATCCGGCTCGAATCCGCGCGCCCGAGCTACAGCGATGTGTTTCCCACGTCGGGCGACATCCGCAAGCTCGTCAAAAAACCAGTCGCCTATCGCATCGAGTACACCGACGGGCTCAAAGCGACGATGCTGTTGCTCAACGGTCTGGTTACCGATATGACGTTCGCCGCCCGGATGAAGCCGAGCGGTGACGTCCTCTCCTGCCTGATGTACTTGCCGCACCGCGAGGTGTGCAACTTCTTTAGCCCGCTCGTCAACCAAATTGAGACATTGTTCCTCACCGGCAAGTCGCCGCGGCCCATCGAGCGAACACTTCTCACGACCGGCCTCACCGCGGCCGGCGTCGAATCCCTGTGGAAAGGGCAACAGCGGATCGCGACGCCGCACCTCAACATTCGCTATCAAGTCGACATTCGCTATCAAGTCGACCACGAGTCGACCTTCTGGAGAACATGATGCTCACACGTCGTGAATTTCTCGGCACATCCGGCGCGGTCCTGGCCACCGCGGGCCTCGCGCAAGGTTCGTCGACTGCCGCGAAATCCGGTCGCAAACGGATCGCCCTGATCTCCACGGTGTGGACGTATCAGTCACACACGCAACACATCGGCGACCGCTTCCTCGTCGGCTATCCCCATCAAGGCACATGGCATCGGCCCGAGATGGACGTCGTCTCCGCGTACGTCGACCAGAAGCCGACCGGCGATCTGAGCGGCGAGCGGGCCCGCTCGTTCGGCTTCAAAGTCTATCCGACAATCGCAGAAGCCCTGTGCTGCGGCGGTGACAAGCTCGCGGTCGACGCCGTACTGATCATCGGCGAGCACGGCAATTATCCGCATAACGAAAAAGGGCAAATCCTCTACCCGCGCTACGATTTCTTCAAAAAGTGCGTGGCCGTTTTCGAGCGATCGGGCCGCGCGGTTCCCGTCTACAATGACAAGCATCTCTCCTACAGCTTCGCCAAAGCCAAGGAGATGGTTGCCGACTCCAAGCGGCTCGGCTTCCCAATGCTGGCCGGCTCCTCGCTGCCGGTCACCTGGCGGCTGCCCGAACTCGAATTGCCCCTCGATTGCCACATCGAAGACGCCCTGATGGTCGGTGTGGGCGGTTCCGACCCGATGGACTATCACGCGCTCGAAGCCATGCAATGCATGGTCGAACGACGCCACGGCGGCGAGACGGGCATCAAATCGGTGCAGCTCATCGAAGGGAATGCTGTTTGGAAAGCGGGAGAAGAGGGCCGCTGGTCCAAAGCCCTGTTGTCGGCCGCCCTCTCGCGCTCGGATCTGCTGCTGGGTAAAACGCTCGAAGACGCCCGGCCGCAAGATCTCGTCGGCAGCGGTGCGTTGCCCAAAATCGTCCCACATCCGGCCGCCTATTTTATTGAACGCCGCGACGGCGTTCGCTCCACGCTGCTCATGCTCAACGGCGCCGTCGCCGACTACACATTCGCCTGCCGGCTGAAAGGCAGCGATGAAATTCTCTCGACACAGTTCTTCCTGACGCCGACGCCGAACGTCACGTACTCCGCGAGTTTGGGCTCAAAGATCGAACACATGTTCGCGACCGGCCATCCCCCCTACCCGGTCGAGCGGACGCTCATCGTTTGCGGCATTCTGGAAAGTTGCCTCGATTCAAAACTCCGCGGCCACGAGCGGCTCCCCACGCCCCACCTCGAGGCGTCCTACCGCGCACCGCTTGAATCACAATTCTGCCGAGCGTGATAATGGCGCGCTGATTGCGCAACACCAAGACCAAGGCAAGAGTTTTGGCATTTCGGTGAAGAAGGCTCAACGGCTCGGTCACTGTCGGCTTGCGGCGTGAGCCGCCTGCCGAGCGGAGGCGGACTTTCGAGTCCTCGGCTTTTCGTTCGAATTTGCAAATCCCGCCGAAATCGTCATCGTCTGATCGAATCCCCGGGTGGACCGAGCGAACAACCAACCGAGGTGAGCTGACATGAAGAGAAGACATTTCTTAAAAACGGCGGCCGCCATTCCCGTCGTGTGGAGCGGCTGTTCGCAAGCGACCCGTGCTGCCGCAGGTCCCCTCGCGCCGCTTTCCTCCCGAGTCCGCCCCGGCGATCCCGGCTGGCCCTCCCCTGCCAGTTGGGAGAAGTTGAAACAGGCTGTCCACGGCCGATTGATCGAGTTGCACTCACCGCTGGCCGCGTGTCGAAAAACGCCTGACGGGGCGGCATGCGCGAAGTTCTTTCAGGAACTCAAGAATCCGTATTTCATCGGCGATGAGCCGGCCCTCACGCAGACTTCCGGCTGGCTCGACGCCTGGACATCGGCGCCAAGTGTGTACGCGGTGGCGGCAGCGAACACGGCCGACGTCGCGGCGGCCGTCAACTTCGCCCGCGCGCATAATTTGCGGTTGGTCGTCAAAGGCGGCGGGCATAGCTACCAGGGAACGTCGAACGCGCCCGATTCCCTTTTGATCTGGACGCGGAAGATGAACGACATCGTGTTGCACGATGCCTTTGTCCCAAATGGAGGTGCCGGAAAAGTCGCGCCGCAGCCGGCCGTCACGGTGGGCGCCGGCACGATCTGGGGGCATCTTTATGAAGCGGTTACGACCCGGGGCGGCCGCTATGTCCAAGGCGGCGGCTGCACGACCGTTGGCGTCGCGGGGTTGATCCAGAGTGGCGGCTTTGGGAGTTTTTCCAAGAAGTACGGTGCGGCCGCGGCCGGGCTGTTGGAAGCGGAAGTCGTGCTTGCCGACGGCTCCGTCAAAATCGCAAACGCCTGCACGCATGCGGAGCTTTTCTGGGCGCTCAAGGGAGGCGGCGGCGGAAGTCTCGGCGTCGTGACGAAGCTCACCCTGCGAACTCGCGCCTGCCCGAGTACTTTGGCGTCGTCTTCGGAACCATTGCTGCCCGCTCGGACGACGCGTATCGCGAGTTGATCGCGCGCATCATCGATTTCTACCGCGAACGGCTCTTCAACCCGAATTGGGGCGAACAAGTCCGATTCCGGCGGAAAAATACGGTCGAGCTGCAGATGCTCCTGCAGGGACTGGACCGCAACTCAGCCGAGGCCGTGTGGCGGCCCTTTCTCGATTGGGTCGCCAGCCGGCCGAAGGACTTTACCCTCCTCGCCAAACCACAAATTGCCGTCATTCCCGCGCGGCAATTTTGGAATCCCAAACTCTACGACCTCGTTCGCTCGAGAGCGATCGGCCACGACGATCGTCCGAACGCACCGGGGGGCAACTTCTTCTGGGCGGGTAATCGCGAGGAGGCAGGCCAGTTCCTCCACGCATACCGCTCGGCCTGGCTGCCGAAGCGGCTCTTGGAAAAAGAGAACCAAAGCGACTTCTGCAATGCGGTCTTTGCCGCGAGTCAGCACTGGACGGTCTCGCTCCATTTCAACAAAGGGCTCGCCGGCGCCCCGCCCGAAGAGGTAGCGGCCGCGAAAGACGCGGCGATGAATCCGGCCGCTCTCGACGCCTTTGCGCTGGCGATCGTGGCCGGCGGCAGCGAGCCGGCGTTTCCCGGTGTGCCCGGACACGCACCGAATCTTGCCGCGGCCCGCCGCAGCGCCAAGGCCGTCAACGCGGCGATGAACGAATTGTTGAAGGTGGTGCAGCAGCCCGGTTCGTACGTCTCTGAAAGCGATTACTTCGAGCGTGATTGGCAGCACTCCTTTTGGGGCTCGAACTACCCGCGACTGGCGGCGGCGAAGAAGACGTACGACCCCGAAGGGCTATTTTTCGTCCATCACGGCGTCGGCAGCGAGGAGTGGAGCGCCGACGGCTTCACCCGCGTCGACAGATGACGTGCCGAGCGCGCACTTCGAAAACAATCGCGGCCGGCGGAAAACTCCGCCGGCCGCTGGGCGACAACTCATCAGTTGCAAGCGTCCGACCGACCGCAATACGACGTCTCTCAGTAAGGACGTCCAGCGGTGCCACCGCTCGTGTTACCTCCGCTGCCGCCGAAGAACGGCGACACGGACGAGCTGGCGCCCGTCGGATTATTCTGCGTCGATCCCACGTTTGTGCCGCCTCCAAAGCCGCCGAATGTCACGCTTGGAGCCATCGAGACTCCGGCCGGATTATTCTGCGAGTATTCCACGCCCCCGCCTCCCGCGCTCAATGCGGGTGCCGATTGCAGTGTCGGCGACGCCGCTGCCTGAGCCGACGCACCGGGCTCGGCCGAGAAGCTTTGATACGCACCGATGTCGGAACGGGCGGTCTGTCCGGCCGACGGAGCCGCGGGCGTTACCGCCACCGGGGCCGACGGAGCATAGTACCAGCCGTAATAAGAGTTGGACGGGTAGTAGGACCAGCCATAGTACTGGCAGTCACCGGCATTGACCGGCTTCACCCCGGCAAACCAAATTGCGGCCGCCACAAAGCTGAGCGCAACGAACTTTGACATGGCTCTCTCCTCGAGTTGACAGTGATTCAATTTCTCCGCCGCACGAAAAGCATAGCTCATGCCGGAGCGTTGAAGTTTCGCCACAAAGCAGCAAGTGGTTCGCTGCATGGAAGTTGTGTCTTTCGGGCGACCGATGCTCAGAAAACGAAGCGGGCTCAATATCTGCCCGATGCGCTCAATCGCTGGCCCAGCACGCGATCGTCGACCTGGTTCGCTCGCGATGGACTCAACCGTGAAGCAAGCGAACCTGGCGGCACAGACTCGCCTTTGACACGCCGAGGATCCGTTGACGCACTGCTGAGGCGTCTCCTCGTCGCAATTTGGCCGCCCTTTTCGTCAATTCACCACTTGCCCACGTGCGAACCGCCGTCGACGTGCAGGATTTCGCCGGTCACATTGGCGGCCTCGGTGACATAGAGCACGGCCTCGACGATGTCACCGATACTCGAGATGCGGCCCATCGGCGAAAGGCTTTTCAGAACGTCCTGCGGGTCGTTCTCGTGCATGGGAGTTTCGACCACGCCGGGGGCCACCGCGTTCACGCGAATCCCGTCTTTCGCGTACTCAATGGCAAGGCAGCGAGTCACGGCCTCGAGTCCGCCCTTGGTGATCATCGGGATGGAGGACGGGACGCCGGCGATCGGATTTTCGACCATCGACGAACTGATTGCGGTCACGCTACCTCCCCTCTTCTGCAGCAGCATTTGCCGGATCGCCCGCTGCGTCAGGTAAATGAAACCTTCGAGATTCGTGGCGGCGAGCGACCGGAAATCCTCGATCGAGTAATCGAGGAACGACTTGCTGAGGAAGATTCCCGCATTGTTGACGACGGCGTCGATCGTGCCAAACCGACCCACGGCCGTCTCGGCAATCTTGGCCGCCGTGGCCGGATCACTGATGTCACCGTCGACGAGAGCCAGGTTCTCCGCCTCGCGAAACGCACCCGACTTCGTGATCTTGCGAGAATTCGCAACGACGCGATAGCCGCGCTCGAGAAAAGCATTCACCAAGCCCGCCCCGATCCCCTGCGAGGCTCCCGTCACGATCGCCGTCTTGAGTTGACCTGCCATTCGTCCCTCCCGTTGTGAATTCGGCTAATGCAATTCGGGCTTCGAGCACACAACTCTCTCTCTTTTCCTGAGAGCAGTCCTCCGGTTTCAATGAACCGTTTGCACCTCAAGCCTGATCGCGCTCACATCCTGACGCGGCGGAGCGCCAAACATCCGGCGGTATTCGCGGCTGAATTGCGACGGGCTTTCGTACCCCACGCGAAACGCCGCCTCGGCCGCGTCCAGTCCGTCGCCCAGCATCAACCGACGGGCCTCCTGCAGGCGGAGGCGCTTCTGGTACTGCAGCGGGCTCATCGCTGTCACGGCTTTGAAGTGAAGATGAAACGCCGACGGGCTCATCCTCACCAGCTTTGCCAGGGATTCGATCCGCAGCGGATCTGCAAAGTTGTCTTTCAGCCAGCGCACTGCCCTGGCGATGCGGTGGGCCGGAGCGCCGGCCGAGGCCATCTGCCGCAATCGCGGACCTTGCGGGCCGGTGAGCAGCCGATACGTAATCTCGCGAAGCACCAGCGGCGCCAGCGGTCCAATGTCCCGCGGCGAATCGAGCAGGGCCACGAGGCGCGTGACCGCATCGAGAAGCGTGTCATCGACGGGTGTCACGCCGAGTCCGCGCTCGGGCGAGCCAAGCGAGGGGGCCGGCAATCCGTCCGCCAACAGCTCGCCGACGAGGGCCGTGTCGAGCGAAATGCGAACGGCCAGGTACGGACGATCCGGTGATGCAACAACGACGCGGGCCGCGACCGGGAGATCGACGGAAACCAGAAGGAACTGCGCAGGGTTCAGACGATACGCTTCATCCGCGAGCAGCACTTCCTTCGCGCCCCGGGCGACAACGCACAGACACGGCTCATACATCAAAACGGCGAGTTCGGTCGGTGCCGAGAACCGCGACAGCTTCACACTCGGCATCGCCGTATTGTGCGACCCGTCGACGGCCGCGTGTCGCTCAATCGCGGATGCGAATCTTTCCAACTCGTCGGTTGGCATTCGTGTCACCCCCATCCTCGGCCCCTTCTTCCGCTATCAGTTTAGCATTCCGAACGCTCGCGGCTACCGGCGGATCCGGCGCTCGTGGAGGATTAGGCAAGAGTCCGCGACAATCGGGCTACCGGGTTGCGGGTCGTGCGACCGAAAATCCCTTAGACAAAAGCAACCTGCGATTCCACGAAGCACGGGAGCTGAACATGGACATCAAACGCAATGGATCGCAGCCATCGAACAAGGGGCCGGCCGACTGGTTTGCCGGCACCGTCCGCATCGATCCTTTGTTCCAACCAAACGGTCCAGCCCGGGCCGCCGGCGCCTGCGTGACTTTCGAACCGGGCGCTCGCACCGCCTGGCACACTCACCCGCTGGGTCAGACCCTGATCGTGACGGCCGGCTGCGGGCGGGCGCAGCGCTGGGGCGGCCCGATCGAAGAAATTCGCCCGGGCGACGTGGTCTGGTTCCCATCGGGTGAAAAGCACTGGCACGGCGCCGCACCGACGACGGCCATGACGCACATCGCCATCCAGGAACAACTCGACGGCAATCTGGTCGAGTGGCTGGAACAGGTCACCGACCAGCAATACGGCAAGTGAACCGGCGGCGACGCCCGAAATAATTCTGTCGACCCGTCACAAGGAGAAAGAGATGCAAAAGCGCAAACTTGGCAAGAGCAACCTGGAAGTGTCGGCCCTCGGCCTCGGCTGCATGGGAATGAGTTTTTCCTACGGTCTGCCCAAGGACAAGAAAGAGATGACTTCTCTGCTGCGGACGGCCGTGGATCGCGGTGTCACGTTCTTCGACACGGCCGAGGTCTACGGTCCGTTCACGAACGAAGAACTCGTCGGCGAGGCATTGTCCCCCGTTCGCGACCGGGTCGTGATCGCCACCAAGTTCGGTTTCGAGCTTCATCCGGACGGGCAGCCGGGCTGGCTGGGCCTCAATAGCCGACCCGAGCACATCAAACAGGTGGCCGACGCATCGCTCAAACGGCTCAAGACCGATGTCATCGATTTGTTCTATCAACACCGTGTCGATCCCGCCGTGCCGATCGAAGACGTGGCCGGCGCGGTGAAGGAACTGATTCGCGCGGGCAAGGTGAAGCACTTCGGCCTCTCCGAGGCCGGAGTGAAAACGATCCGCCGGCGCATGCGGTTCAGCCGGTCACCGCACTGCAGAACGAGTACTCGCTCTGGTGGCGAAAGCCGGAGGCAGAGGTGCTGCCGATGCTCGACGAACTTGGCATCGGCCTGGTTGCCTATAGCCCGCTCGGCAAGGGCTTCCTGACGGGCAAGATGGACGAATCGACGACCTTCGGCAGCTCCGATTTTCGCAGCAAGCTACCCCGCTTTACGCCGGAGGCACTCAAGGCCAATCAAGCCTTGATCAACCTGCTCGGCCAAATTGCCACGCGGAAAAAGTCAACGCCGGCTCAGATCGCGCTCGCGTGGCTGCTCGCGCAAAGACCCTGGATCGTGCCGATTCCCGGCACCACCAAGCTTCATCGGCTCGACGAGAACCTCGGTGCAGCCGATTTAGAACTAACGCCGCAGGATCTCAGTGACATCGAAACAGCGGCGTCCAAGATCGAGGTGCGGGGAGAGCGTTACCCGGAGCAGCTGGAGCAAATGACTGGTCGCTGAGGAGACGAAAAATTGACGCGATTTGTGTCCATTCTTGGCCGGTTCGTTCGTCCTTATTGAGAGGAACCAATCACAACTCGCCGGACAGCGTCAAACCGAAAAACCGCAGCACGTCTCGCGGTGGAATCCGTCAGGCGGGAATGTCGGCTGAAACATCGGAGTGGACCATGGAAATGATTCTGATTGGCGCAGCATTCGGCTTGACCGGGATCGTGTGGGTCACCCGCGAGCGTTTCAAGCGGCGGTTCAATTCGGCCCTCGACGCCTACGCCGAACTCGAAATCAATCGAGAGAAACCTCGCACGGTGACGCGGCCCCCACGCCCTTATTCGGCTTGAACGGTCGCGTTTGCAGAAAGACGGAAAGAAACGGGACCGGCGCATATTCGGCCGAATTTGCCCGTGTCCTGTTTTTTCGATTCGGAATATCGCTCAAGCACCAGCAGCGTTGGATTCGGTAGATTGTAAGGCAATGAGGTAATCTCTTGTCATGATGTCGAGTTCGCGCGGCTTTTTTGAGGCGCTGATCGGGGATGGGCGGCCGCTGATTGTCTTCACGGGACTGTGCCTTGCGCTCTCGGGGGCGTTTGCCTTATTTCAATCGGCGACCGGCCATTTCTTGCCGCAGGATGTCGGTTTTCTCGGCATGACAGCGGCCGACCTTTGCGGCGTCGACGAGTGCCGCATCGTGCACTTCATGATCCACGACCGGGTGAGCTTCGGCGGGGGATTGATCGCCATCGCCGTTCTCTATCTCTGGTTGGCCGAGTTCCCGCTGGCCGCCGGCCAACCGTGGGCCTGGTGGACGTTGGCGGCAAGCGGCGTCGTCGGCTTCGGCAGCTTTCTCACCTACCTGGGCTACGGCTATCTCGACACGTGGCACGCGGCCGCGACCCTTGCCTTGCTACCCTGTTTCGCCGGCGGCCTGTGGTTGACCCGGGGCGCGCTGAGACCGCCCGCGGGAGCGAGCGCATCAAGCCCAGTCCGCGAGTCGGGCTTTGCAAAACGCTCGTGGCGAATCGTGCTGGCACCCAGCGTCGGCGTGCCGTGGCGCTCGGTCGAGGGCGTGGGTCGGGTCTGCCTGCTGGCGACGGCGCTGGGCATGATCGGCGCCGGCTTGACGATCCAATTCGTCGGCATGACGCGGGTCTTTGTCGATACCGACCTCGAGTTCATGCGACTGGACCGCGACCAGCTTCGCCTCATCAATCCGCGCCTGATCCCGCTCATTGCGCACGACCGGGCCGGGTTCGGCGGCGCGACCGCCACGGCCGGGCTCTTGACGTTTGCCTGCGTGTGGTGGGGCGCTCCGTCGCGATCCCTCTGGCAGGCTCTGCTCTTGGGAGGAATCGCCGGCTGGACGACGGCGGTCGGCGTCCATCCGGCCATTGGCTACGTCGATCCGTTCCACCTCGCACCGGCCGTCACCGGCGCGACCCTCTTCTTCATCGGCCTGGCCTGCTCGGCCAGATCGATGCTGGGCGTCCCTCCGCCGCAGGCGACGCCCGAGGCGTGATTGGGCGCGTGTCGTAGGAGGAACCGAAAGGGGCAGGCGCATATTCGGCCGAATAGGCGATTGGGTGCCACTGGCGGGGGCACTGACCCGCCAGTGTCTTCATTCGCAGACCAAGCGGCATCGGCACTGGCGGCCCAAAGCTGCCGCCAGTGGCACCCCGTGGCGTCCTCATTTTTTCGGAATTATGCACTTAACAAAGCCGACCGGATTGGTAAGGAATTGGTTGTGGCGATTGACGCGGAAGTTCAGGGGTCATCGTCGTTCGGATCAAGGTCAATCAGCGAATTTCCCCAGAATTGAGGGAGAACCCGGTCATGGGTTGGATACGTAACTGGCTCCACGCTGTACGTCGCGCCCTTGAATTTGTGCCGGCGCGACAGTGTGCCAATCGCGATGTGCGCTTCTGAGCGCGTCGCGAAGATCTCGGCCGTTTCGCGGTGCCGGGTCGGAATTCTGTCGCCATTCAGCAGGGCGGGTTGCAGCCAACTCCTTTTGCCGCTTGAGTCGACGAATGTAATGACGAATCCGAAAAGTGGTCCGCCTAGCGCTTCGCTCATACCATCATTGTAGCAAACGGCACCGGACGCGCTACTTTCCCTTCTCAGGCTTCGACTTTGCTCGCGGCACCATGTCTTGAGGCGTTTTCTCCGGTGATGCGCCGAGCGCTATTCTGAGCGCGTCTTCTGGCGTGAGCGGGTGAAGAGATAGCCGCTCCGTCTTCTTCGTGCGGCCCGTTTGCTTCCGTTTGGGGGGCATCAGTTGGCGTCGTGCTGCTCGGCGCAGCAGCCGTGCTTTTCATTCTGGCATTCACGGCCCCTGTGAACGAAAGCCCGGCGCCGTTTCGGGGCCTCGATGGAAAGATGCCGCCGACAGATGGGCGATGAAGTCTCGTCGCCGGGGAATGCGCGGTCACGACTCAAAGGTCGGCGTGCCTTCACCGGCGGGAGCGGACGTGAGCGGTTCGCTCCAGTACAATTCTTGAACAACGTTGGGCACGCTTGAATCGCAGCGCGGGATGAACCGAATGAACGCGAACATGAAACGTCGACTCGTGCTGGCCGTCGCTCTGGTCGTTTCCGCTCTCGTCGCGCGGGCCCGTGCCGACGGCTCAAAAGAGGCCGCATTCCTTGCCTTTCCCGTCAAGACCGATCTCGAGCGCGAGTTGCTCGGTTCGCGGGCCGACGCCTACTTGCAGTTCGACATGGAATCGTGCGCGCACGACCGCAAGTTCGATGAAACTCGCATCGACCGCGACGGGCTCAAAAAGACGCTCGCCGAGTTGGCCAAAAAGATCGGCAAACCGAAACCGCGGTTGTCCATCGGTTATCGATATTCGAATACGTACGGGGAGAGCGGCGAGCGGGAGGCGGTTGAGAAGGCGATCCGCGCAGTCTGCCGCGAGGCCGGCTTCGGCGACGGCAGATGGAGCATGCTCGGCGAAGGCGGGTCGTGGCAGGAGAAAATCGCACCCTTCTCGGGCCCCGACGGCGACGCGGAGGCCGGCGAGTCGGCCCTGCAAAACGACTTTGTCCGGGCTTTTCCCGTGCGAACGAAGCTTTCGCGGTTTACGCTCGGCGCGGCCGACTGCGATTGCTACCTGATCGTCAAGCAGCCGATCGAAAAGAACTTCAAGGATTTTTCGCTGGAAACGCGCCTGGCCATCAGCGAACTCATCGAGAAACTCAACCTGGAACAGAGGCGGAGCGTCGTCGTGTATTGCATGACGACCACGGCCGGCCAGGAGACTGCCCAACGCTATTTCCAGCCCGGCGGCGACAAATGGGAGTCCCGCGCCGATCGGTTTGCCAAAAAGCTCGGCTTTCGAATGTGCCGCAACGTGACCTGTCCGATGCGGGTCAGCCCGGAAGAACTGCTGGGCAAGCCGGCCCCCGATTTCACCCTGGATGCGCTCAACGGCGGCAAGATTCGCCTGCGCGAAATGATTCGGGGGCGCGTCGCCCTGATCGCCTTCTGGGGAGTCGCCTGCGGCGCGTGCTGCGAGGAGGCGCCGCACCTCTCCGCGCTTTACGACCGCTATAAAGACAAGGGTCTGGTCGTGGTCGGCGTCAACGGCTATGACGAAACGAAGCCGAAGGTCGACCGCTTCGCCCGCGCCAAGCATCTCACCCACCCGATCGCGCTGATGGGAGGAAAAGTCGCCGAACAATACACGGTCGGCTCGTACCCCGTGACCTGGCTGGTCGACCACAACGGGACGATCATCGACTATCGCCTGGGCTTCGACGAGGGGGACGAAAGACTGCTAGCCAACTCGGTGGGTCGCCTGCTGGCCGAACGCGAGAGAGCCGGCGGCGGCAAATGACGGCGTTCTGCCGAGCCGGAGAGGTTAATCCGGGGTTAATCCCCCCGAACGTGCGCGGACAAGATTCACTTGTCGTAGCGCAAGCTGCAATCTGCGGAATCCTGCGACGCGGCGAGGACGATTCGACCCCTTCCACGCCGCGGGCGCGCTCAGACCGAGGGGGTCAACCCCTCGGCTCGGCAGACCATTGGCGCACGCTCGGATGTCCGATCTTGTGGCCCACTCAAATCACGGCGTTGAGCCAGGCGATCAAATCCCTGGTGACCTCGTCTCGGTTGATTTCGTTCAGAGTCTCGTGGCGCGCGTCGGGATACTCCCTGTACGTGACGGCCCCAAGGCCCGCCGCGCGGAAGGCCGTGAGCAATTGGCCGATGTTGTTGCCGACCGGGTCCCTGCTGCCGCGGAAGATGTAGATCGGAAGCGTTTTCGGAATCCTGCGCGAGGCGGGCGGGCTTCGAGATTTCCAACAAGCCCCCGAGGATGTCGGCAAAAAGCTGCACCCGCGAGTCGAAACCGCAGAGCGGATCGGCGACGTATTTGTCGACCTCGGCCGTGTCGCGCGAAAGCCAGTCGAACGGCGTCCGCGCCGGCTCGAACCGCTTGTTGAACGGGCCGAAAAAGATCGACTGCAGGAGGCGACTTTTCCCGTGCCGACCGTGCCGCAGCCGCTCAAAAAGTGCAATGAGCCGTCCCAGCCGCGCGACAGCGGGCGGTTTGCCGTTGGTGCCGGACAGCACCGCGGCCACGATCGAGTCGCCGTGCTCGCTGATGAATTGTTGCACCAGAAACGCTCCGAGGGAATGGCCAAAAATCACGAGCGGCGTTTGCGGATGGTCGCTCTGAAGCCTCTGATGCAGTTGCCAAAGATCCTCGACAACCCGATTCCACCCATCGCGGTCGGCGAAGTAGCCGAGCTCGGCAGGCGTTCGTGCCGTGCGCCCGTGGCCCCGATGGTCTTCGGTATAGACGGCGAAACCTTCGCGGCACAGTGCTTCGGCCAGCCTGGCATAACGGGCGGCGTGCTCCGCCCATCCATGCACAATCTGCACGACGGCCTTCGGCGGGCCTTCCGGCACCCAGCGGTAAACGAAGAGGCTGACCCCGTCGGACGTGTCGAGCCAAAAGGATGTCGATTGCATTTTTTCCTGCGGGCGGCGGGGCCGCTTTGCGCGGCCTCTTGCCGCGGAGCCTCAAATGGGTAAACAAACGCAGCAAATGGTAAACAAACGCAGCGCGTTGCTTCGCCTCGGGGACGCCACGCTCCCCGTTCGGGGGCCACAGAGGGAAAACTGGCGATCCGTGAGAGACATCATGACGTCCCGACGTCCGGACGTCTTGGGGCTGAGGCGGAATTCTTGGCGGATCTCGGCCTGAGAAGGCGACTTGCGGCAAAGCGGCTCGGGCCGATGGGGAATTTTTTTGGCCGACCGCAAAACCCCGATAGCGCCCCAAAAAAGCCAAATAATTGTGCAGAAATTGTACAGTCGGACGCGACCGGAGGCTCAGAGTCGGCGGCAAGTGTAGACGTGGGTCCGGTAGGGAAAATCGATCTCGGCCAGTCCGCGGTTTTTGGCCTCCGTCCGAACCAGTTCGCGGACTTCTTGCCTGACGGCTTCGCGTTTCGCATCGGGCAAGGCGGCGATGAAACTGATGGAGGTGACGCGGTCCTCCACGGCATCGAGGGGGAGCGTTTGCACATGCGGAAATTCCGCCTCGACCAGCGGCGAAAAAAGTCGGCTCGATTGGAAGGCGGACATCCAAGCCAGCGACTTGTACCGCGGCACATCGCCCTCGTACGGTTCGATGATTCGGGTCAATTCGCTAATCCACGCGAGGGAATCGTCGCGGACGTTCCAAATGAGACCCAGTCCCCTGCCCGGCTTCAGCACTCGATGGATCTCGGCCAAGGCCTTTTCGCCATCGAACCAGTGGAACGCCTGGGCGACGACAACGGCATCGGCGCTTGCATCGGGAAGCGGGATCGCCTCGGCGGTCCCGTCGACCACGTTTAGGCCGGGCAATAAGTCCGACAACTTCCGCCGCATGGCGTCGACTGGTTCGACCGCAAGAATTTCGGCGCCGGTCGGCACAAGCCTGCGTGTGAACTTGCCGGTCCCCGCACCCAGTTCGACGATTCGCGTGCCGCAGGCGATGTTCAGCGTTTTAATCAGGTGCTCAACGGCCGCTGCCGGGTATTCGGGGCGTCCGCGCTCGTAGGCGTCGGCCGCCCGCTCGAAGCCGATCGAGGCCTGCTCATGAATTGGACGACGAGATTCGGACATCGCGACTGTTCCGCATAGGCCGGCACGGGTCCGGCTAGCAGCAAAATACCGCGAAGCGCCTTGCGGATCGACGCATCAAAGACCGTTTTTCACCGAATGCCGGGCAATCGCCCGCGACTTTCTCAAAATGCGGCGGATCAGCCGGCGGTCGGCATTTTGCGGGCGTCGGCCGAAATAAGTCGTCAAAAACCGAAGCCGGTCGCTGCTTGTGGCGCGTGATGCCGAATAGTCGAGCTGGCCCAAATCCTTGACGATCCAGCGGCTCGACAGACGGCGGTGTGAGCGAACTCGGCCCAGGTCAAGCACATGGATCTTCCGCGGATGCTCATCCCCTTCATCGAGCGGCAGCATCAGGTGCGTGAGATAGAAATCCTGGTGATGCAGACCGGCGGCGTGCATGGCGCGGGCGACATCCGCCACGCCAGCGATCGCGTGATGCCAGGTTTGCCGCTGGCCGTTGCGCAGCGATCCCTGCTGTGCGTGCATCCATTCGCTCAGTTTGCAGCAACCATCGATCGCGGCGGTCATGAGACACGAGCGACCACGCGACTGGCCGAGGGCGACCGGAGTCATTGTCGCGATGCCAACCTCGTGGAATCTCAGAATGGCCTCCCATTCATTCCGCGCTCCGAGGATGGGCCGCTGTAAGCTGAGCCACGGTTTCACGTACTCGACGAGGGGCGGACGGCGGTGGCGTTTGAGAAAAAAGATCTCTTGATCGCCCGATGCGGAGGTCAGTTCCAGGCGCGTCGTTGTTCGCTCGCGGAGCACGTTTTTGGCGAACTGGCCCGCGGAATATTCCATCAGCGAGTCGAAGGTCGTCAGACTGTCGCGCGCGAGGAGGGGCGAGAAATCACGGTTGACCGTGAGACGGCCGCCGTCCCAGACGTCAAACGCGAAACTTTTCACGGAGCACCTCTTCAAACAACTCAACCGTTTGCCGCGCATTTTGCTCGACAGGCATTTGGCGGGCCTTCTCCCAGCACAAGACCGACATGCGGCTGCGCTCGGCAGATGAAAGCGAGAAATGGGTGTCGAGCCGGTCCGCAATCTCGGCAATTGCGTGCACATTGGAGACGAGGTAACCGGTCTTGCCGTCTTCGATGAGGTCGGCGCCCCCCGCCGTCGAAGTCGTGAGGGCCGGCGTGCCGCAGGCGATCGACTCGAGATTCACATTGGGAAACGGTTCGTACGGTGTGGGCATGAGTGACAAATCGGCCGCTCCGTAAAAGCGATGAATGTCGGAACGGTGTCCGACGAACAGAATCGATTTTCCCACGCCGTAGGACTCCGCAATGCGTCGAAAGCGACCGATTGAGCCCTTACCGACTACCGCCAGGCGGGCGACGCGGGCGATGCGGCTGATTTGAAAAGCCCGCAGAATGGATCGCAGCCCCTTACCGCGAAAATCCATCGACGCGTAGACGAGAAACGGGCGGTCGGCCTCGATGCCCAATTCCTCGCGAACGCGCAGGCTGTCGGCTCGCGCGCTTGGATTGAACACGGTCGTATCCACGCCGTTATAGATCGTGCAGATTTTTTCTTCGGGAATTCCGTAGTAATCGCGGACCAGTTGGCGATCGAGACGCGACTGGGTGACGATCCGCCGAACGTGCGCCGAGTGAAAAATCGTCCGTTCCAGCCCGATGAGTGTGCGGTGACGCGGATTGAGACGCTGGAGCGTGCGATAGGCCGGATTGCGGTAATACACGTTGAGCCAATGCGGATGCAATCGGTCGGTGATGCGAAACGCGTCGAGACCGAACGCGCGGCCGAGGCCATAAACGATGTCGAATTTTCCCTCGCGGGCCGCCCGGCCGGTGTTTTCGGCAAAGGATTGGTTCTTGGTCCACGACGTGAGCCGATTGATCGTCACCGGGACGAAATTCACTTCGTTGCAAAGATCGGGGTCGACGGACTCGCCGATAAAGGTGACATCGTGGCCAAACGCCCGAAGACGCCGAGCCAGATTGACGCAGTACCGTTCGGCCCCACCGACTTTGAGCGAGTAACGCCGTTTCACTAAAGCGATCCGCATCTGATTCCTCGTCTCTTGTTGCTTACTCGGTTACGCGACTAGCTGCCGGCGATGCCGCAAGAGCTGCAGGACAATCGCGTCGAAGACCCAGTCGCTCGATAACTCGCGCATACAACGGTGGTGCTTCATAGGGCACTGACGAAGCTGACAGGGACCGCAGTCGACTTTGACCTGCAGATGGACGGCGTGTGCGTCGGCCGTATCGCTCCAGGCCTGGTGTGTGGGTCCAAAGAGCGTCACGGCGGGAATACCGAACGGCTGTGCGAAATGCCGCGGACCCGAATCTGTGGTCACAAGTAGCTCCGAAGCGCGAACCGCCGCCTTGGTGAGCCCGATGCTCGTCGGAAAGTCGGCAAAGCTGACGACGCGCTTCCGCCCTGCTTGGTGCACGATTTGCCGAGCTTCGTCCCGCTCCGCTGGTCCGCAGAGGACGAGCACCGTGCGACCCAGTTGGTCGACAATGCGGCGGGCCAGGTCGGCGAAGTTTTCGGTTGGCCAGTGCTTAGAAGAGCCGAAGGCCCCGCCCGGATTGAGACAAATCACGCCGTCGGCCGTGAAGCGCGGGTCGAATTGTTTCCAAAAGCGGGCCAACTCGCGCTCGTGGTGCGGCAAGACGCGGGCTTCGGTCCGGTTGTCAGAGATGTCGCAGCCCAAATGCTCGGCAAGCCGCAAATACTCGCCAAGGACCGGATTGGGCACCGCTCTGGGCATTGGTTCAAGCGGATCGGTGAGCAAGTGATGCCGGCCGTCGCGGGCAAATCCCACGCGGCATTTGGCTCCCGAGCACCAGGCGATGAAGGCAGTCCGTAGCGAGTTGGGAAAGAGCACGGCGAGGTCGAACTGCTCGCGTTTCAATTGCCGTACGAATCGCCAACCGCGATCGTCTCGCGATTGACCCTTCGGGTTGTGCACGATCGAGCGGTCGACGAGATCGAGCCCCGAGATCGCATCGGCCACGTAGGGTCGCAGGACGGCCACGATTTCCGCTTGTGCAAACCTCGTGCGAATTGCCCGCAACGCCGGCGTCGCCATCACTGCGTCACCGATCCAATTCGGAAGAAAGAGGGCAACTTTCATCCCGCCTTCCGATCAGGCTGCTTTCGTTCCTCGCACCTGCTTCAGCACGAGGGTGGTGGAGATGCCGGGAACCTCTCCCAGCGCTTTGACTTGTCCGCCGTACGCTTCGACCAATTCGCGTCCGACAATTTCATGCGGCGCGTACGTTCCGCCTTTGACGAGTAGATCGGGCTTGAGCCGCGACAAAAGTGCGTGCGGCGTCGCCTCGCCGAAGACCGTCACATAATCCACGGCTTCCAACGCGGCCAGCATCGTAGCTCGCTGTTCTTCATTGAAGATCGGCCGATCTGCGCCTTTGCCGAGCTGGCGGACGCTTTCATCGCTGTTGATGGCGACGATCAGGCAGTCCCCCTCGCGGGCGGCCTGTTGCAGATAGGTGACGTGTCCCACATGCAAGAGGTCGAAGCAGCCGTTGCTGAGCACGATGCGTTTGCCGAGGCGTCGCCGCGCTGCGACGTGGCGCTCCAGAACGTCGAGCGAGCAGATCTTGTCGGCACTCGATCGATCGCCGCCGAAGAGGTCGGCCAGCATCTGCTGCCGCGTGATAGGCACCACGCCGATTTGTTCCACTTCCAACCCGCCCGCCACGTTGGCGAGGCGAGCCAGGTCGAAGGGCGCGATCCCGGCGGCGGCACCGAGTCCGATGGTGGCGAGCACCATGTCCCCTGCCCCGGTGATGTCGTAAACCTCGCGTTTGCGCGTGGGCAAATGCTCGGCAGACCCATCCGATCGTGCAACGACGATCCCGTCGCTGTCGAGCGTGATATAGGCGTGATCGAGTGCCACCTCGGCACACAGACGGCGTCCGGCGGCGATTGCGTCGTCAATCGTGTTGATCGCACGCCCGGTCGCGCGCCGCGTTTCGAGTCGATTCGGAGTGACAGCCGTCGCCCCGACAAAGTTGCGACAATCGCCCGACGAAGACGGATCGACGATCACCGGAATCCGCGCTTTGCGGGCCGCCTCGATCAGCCGGCGACAAATTTCCGGCGTACAAACCCCCTTGCCATATTCGGAGATCAGCACCGATTGATGCTGGGGTAGCACCTCGAGCATTTGCTGCAGCAGTCGATTCGTTTGCGTCGCACCAAGGGGCATGCGTACTTCCCGGTCGACGCGAAGGATCTGATGCGGATGCCGCTGTTCGGCGCGGCCGATAAACCGTTCCTTCACCGTCGTCGGGCGTTCGTTGTCGACCGATAGACAGGAGCAGTCGACGCCGGCCTGCTCGACCTGATGCCGCAGTTCGCGTCCGTCGAAGTCGTCTCCGACGACGCCGGCAAGCGTCACGTCGGCCTCGAGGCCGCGGAGCATATTCGCCACGTTGGCCGCTCCTCCCAGTCGCGCCTCACGGCGTTCTTCGCGGAGCAAGATGACCGGCGCTTCCTGGCTCACGCGCTCGGCGTCACCCCAGGTGTAGCGGTCGAGAATCAGGTCGCCCAGCACGAGCACGCGCGGGCGGCCGAGCTTTTGCAGCAGATTGATCAGGTGGTAAGACATTGGTCCAAGGTCCAAGGTCCAAAATTCAAGGTCGCTCAGTCGCTAATAACTTGGGACCTTGGAGTTCGGACTGTGGACGACTCCCTTCGATGCCTTGGATCGAACCGTCGACGGAACGAAAGCGCAATCTCCCCGT
This sequence comes from uncultured Planctomycetaceae bacterium, assembly GCA_963752185.1. Classification (GTDB taxonomy): domain Bacteria; phylum Planctomycetota; class Planctomycetia; order Planctomycetales; family Planctomycetaceae; genus DASPSM01. The sequence goes on from CAVVXK010000002.1 coordinate 2,885,987, forward strand.
CCGTGGGGGTCGAAATGATGGTCTGCCGGCCGAATTCGGTCAATGCCGATTCGCGCGAAGGATTGGTTCGAGTTCTTCGACGAAGTCGTTGACGTCTTTGAACTCGCGGTAAACCGAGGCGAAACGGACGAAGGCCACCTGGTCGATCGTTCGCAGCCGATCGAACACTTTCTCGCCGATGTGGCGGGAGGGAACTTCGCGGTCGAAGTTCTGATAGACGTCCGCCTCGACGTCGCAAATGATGGCCTCGATTTGGCTTTCGCTCACGGGCCGCTTGTAGCAGGCCTTCTCGAGGCCGAGCCGGATCTTCTCCCGGTCGAAGGGGACGCGGGTCCCGTCCTTCTTAATCACCTTGAGGGGCGATTCCTCGATTTTCTCGTAGGTTGTAAACCGCCGCTCACAAATCAGGCATTCCCGCCGCCGGCGAATGACGAAGTCCTCGCTGGCGCGAATCAATGACCTTGGTCTCCCCGTTTCGGCAAAACGGGCACATCATGTGAAACCGATGCCTCGCAGAACGTAAACCAACCAACCGGGATGGCCGTCGTCAGCCCCCGGCCGTCATCGAGCAACGCGTCTTCGAGCCGGATCGACCCGAAATCGCGCAATAAAGCGTATCCTACGACCAACGGCTTTGCTAGGGGCAATCCATACGGCCGCCACAGGCCAATCAACCCGGCCGCAGAGTCCTGTTGGAGTAACCGCTAGGACCCGTTTTTGATCGGTTGAAACTGTCCGGATCGATCGCATACATTGTCTGCTTGCAAAATCCGCAAAACGCCGAGAACCGCCACCGGTTAGGAGTCATGAAGTGACGATCGACAAGAGTTTGAGGGGCAAAGGACGCCTGGCCCGTACCCGCAACGTGCTCAAGCGCGAAGAGCGCATGGCCGTGCTGAAGGCGGATGACCTGTGGCAAGAGGGACGCAGTCCGTTGGGCCTACCAAAGGTACGCGTGGTCATTTCGACAGTAGGCAAAAAGAAGAAAAAGAAGACCAAGGAAGAGGCCGATACTACTGCTGCCGCGGAGGGCACCGCCCCTGCGGCGGGAGCAAAGGCAGCACCTGCGGGAAAATCCGCAGGAGCGGCCAAACCCGCAGCAGCGGCAAAAAAGCCCGCCGGCAAAAAGTAGGGACAGCAGCGACAGGGCTCGAGCAATCGGCTTGAGGTCGATCACGCAAGAGCCCTGGCGTCATCGTGGAGCCGCACGGGAAGCGCCGCTGTTCCACTGTCGCAAGTCAGACCGACCTCGCGACAGCACAGTAGGCCCCTGCTGCGAGCCCCATCAGATGCGCATCACAAGTGAACTGCGCGCCCGCCTTGGCGCAATCCCCCGCGCGCGGATCCGTCGCGAGGCCGCCCGCTTCCTCAACGCGGCCAAGAATTGCCGCAGCGCCCAGAGCCAGGTCCTCATCGACCTGCTCGCTCTCAACGCCGGCTCCCGCTTTTCCCGCCAGCACAAACTGGACGGCGTGCGGAACGCCACGCAATATCGCCGCCGCGTGCCCGTGGCCGATTACGAATACTTCCGACCCTACATCGAAGAGGTGAAGGCCGGACAGCACGACGCGCTCTTCGGCGCGAAGAATCGCCTGTTGATGTTCTCGCTCACCAGCGGAACGACCGCGCAGGCAAAATACATCCCGATCACCGACCGTTTCCTCGCCGACTATCGCAGCGGTTGGCAGGCCTGGGGCATTCAGGCCATCGATGCGCATCCCGGAATCAACAACCGCATGATCTTGCAGCTCAGCAGCGATTATGACCTGTTCCGCACGCCGGGCGGCACGCCCTGCGGCAACATCAGCGGACTGGTCGCCGCCTGCCAAAAGCGGATCGTCCGCACGATGTACACAGTGCCGGGAGCCGTCGCCAAGATTCGCAACTCCGAGGCGAAGCTCTACACCACCATGCGTCTCGCCGTTGCCGATCGCGACATCGGCATGGTCATGACGGCCAACCCGAGCACGCTGATCCAGCTCGCCAAGCTCAGCGACGCACGGAAAGAGGATCTCATTCGCGACATCGCCGACGGCACGCTGGCGGAAGCTGAGCATGTGCCGGCCGAATTGCACGCCGCCATCGGTCGCCGCCTCTCGCGCAAAGACAAGGTCCGCGCTGCCGAGCTCGAAGCCATCGTTGATCGCACGGGACGGCTCGTCCCCCGCGATTACTGGCCCGAAATCAAGCTCTTGGCCCTCTGGACCGGCGGCAGCGCCGGGGCTTATCTCCCCGGTCTGGCGGACGATTACGGCGAGCTTCCCATTCGCGATCACGGACTCTCGGCCAGCGAAGGCCGCATGACGATCCCCATCGCGAACGGCACGCCGTCCGGAATACTCGACGTCACGACCCACTTCTTCGAGTTCATTCCCGAACGCGAATACGGCAGCGCAGACGCGACCGTGCTCGAGGCGCACGAACTCGAGGAAGGCAAGAACTACTACATTCTCTTGACCACGTCGTCGGGACTCTACCGCTACAACATTTGTGACGTAGTCCGCTGCACCGGTTTCTACCATTCAACGCCGATGGTCGAGTTTCTGCACAAGGGGGCGCACATCGCCAGCTTGACGGGCGAAAAGATCTCCGAATCGCAGGTGGTCTCGGCCGTTCGCGCGGCCAGCGACGAAATGCAGGTCTGCCTGTCGAACTTCACGCTGAGCCCGGTGTGGGGCAATCCGCCGAAGTACCACCTGCACTTCGAGCACGCCGACCTCGCGGCACCGCACCTGGGCGAGCCGCTCGCCAATCTGGTCGATAACCACCTGAAGTCGATCAATTGCGAATACCGCGACAAGCGATCGTCAGGCCGGCTCGCCCCGATCAAATGGGTCCCACTCCCGCAGGGAACCTGGACGGCCTTCGGCCAACTCCGCCGAGCCAAATCGGGTGGCACTGTTGAACAATACAAGCATCCCTGCCTGGTGCCCGACTTGGAATTCAGCTCCAAGCTGATGATGGAGGTCGCCGCCCCCCTATCGGCCGAGGCCATGAGACAAGATCCGGCCATCCTGCCAATGGGTCACGCAGCCTTGCCGATGTTGGAGCAAGCACACCGCGCCGCCGGTTGATTCGAGACGTCCGCATCGCAGGCCCCGCTTCAGCATAACAACCCGGCGCAACGCAAGGGCTGGGGGCGAAGCGTTATGCTGAAGCAGCGCCTGCGAGAGGACTGTGGTTGGACGGACCGGACCCAACGGTCCGTCCAACCCTTAAAAAAACCGCGAGTCGCCCTACGGCTGCTGCGTGCGCTGATTGTTGCCGCTCCGTGCGGGCTCGGCATCCTCGGGGTATTTCAGTCCCGAGCTACCCCGCAGCGCGCCGCTGACCCCGATCAATTCGGGATGCCGCGCGACCTTGTCGCTAAACACGCGCAGGTCGCGAATAATCGGCTCGAGGTTGTGCAAGAGGAGCGCGGCCGACTGGGCAGAGCGATCGAGATTCACGTAGAGATCGGGGTCCGTCGCCAGCTTGCGGATCGATCCGTCTCCGGTGTTCAGCACTTTCGAGAACTGGGCGAGCTGATCGGTCAGCAGATCCATATTGGAGAGTGTGTTCTCGAGATGGGTGGCCAGCGTCACGCCCCGTTTTGAGAGCGGGCCCGTCAGTTGTTCCAGGTTCGCCAGGTTGTCATCCATCTTCTGCACGGCGCTGCGGACGACGGTCAGCGTCTTTTGCGTCTCGGCAGTCAGGTAGGGCAACGAGGCCAGCGTCCGTTGCAGGTTCTGTTGCGTCCGCGGGTCACCGACGATTTTGCTCGTCGCTTCGAGCGTTTCGTCCATGGCCTTCATCGTGTGGGTGACCTGCGTGAGCGCATCGGCGGCCCGCGCGACCACGTCGTGCAGACTCCCCTGATTGGTCTCGAGCATCTGATTGAGATTGTGCCCGACCGTTTGCCATTCCTGGCTCGTCTTCTCGAACGATTCGATCACGGTCGACACGTTTTGCTCCATACGGCCTACCATATTGAGCGGATCGATCGCCGATTCCCCCTCCACCGTGTCGCCGTCCTTGAGCGATTTCGCGCTGCGGCCCGGCAGGAACTCGACGGCCGAATCGCCCAGAAGCGAGCTGACGAGCCGCACGTGACCGTCCGGCCAGAGACGGATGCCGTCGCGGATTTCGGTGTGCACGATCAAGCCGCCGCTCTTGTCGTCGAAATCGACGCCGGTCACCGAGCCGATCAACACGCCGTTGCGCCGCACGGGGGTCCCCACAGCGATGCCGACCGCCGACTTGAAGCGGATCGCGACTTTGTACTTGGGCCTCAGCCGGTTCTGCAGATTGCCGAACTCAAACACCATCACGATCATCGCGACCATGGCCAGGATCACGAACACGCCGACGCGAAACTGCAATTGACGTTCAGACATGGAGAATAGTGACGAGTGACGAGTGGCGAGTGGCGAGTGAAAATCCCAGGCACGGTCAGCGTGCGGATGCATTTACTCGCCACTCGCCACTCACCACTCACCACTCCTTTCAGTTCGACAGTTCTTCGATTCGTTCCCCGGCCTTGCCGTATACGAATTGGTCGACGCGCGGATCGGTTGAGGCCATCAATTCTGCGGCGGTTCCCTCAAAGAGGATTTGCGATTCGTTCTCCGGCACCTGCGCCACGGGACAGAGCATGACGACGCGATCGGCGACGCGATCGACCGTCCGCATGTCATGCGTGACGACGATGCTCGTCACGTGGCCGCGGTCGTGTGTGCGGAGGATCAGCTCGTTGATCACGTCGCTCATCACGGGGTCGAGGCCGGTCGTCGGCTCGTCATAGAACATCACCTCGGGCTCCATCGCCAGGGCGCGAGCCAAGGCGACCCGTTTTTTCATGCCGCCTGAAAGATCGGCCGGTTTGCGCTCGCAGACGCCGGGCTTCAGGCCGACCTCTTTGATGCGGTCCTGCACGATCGCACGGATGCGCTGCTCGGAAAGATCGGTGTTCTGCCTGAGCCCGAAGGCTACGTTGTCGTAGACTGACATGCTGTCGAAGAGCGCAGCCCCCTGAAACAGGAAGCCGAACCGCAGCCGCTCCTTGGCCAGCTCCGACTCGCGGCGAGTTTTCAGCGAACGGCCGCGCCACGAAAGGCGGCCCCGCGAAGGTTCGATCAGCGCCATCATCAATTTGAGCGTGACGCTCTTGCCGCAGCCGCTCTCGCCGATGATGACGAGCGTTTCTCCCTCCTTGATCGACAGCGAAATGTCGCGCAGCACCATTTGCGAGCCGAACCACTGCGACACGCCGGCCATTTCGATCACCGGCGGCGCGATTGACGCTGCTTCGATCCCCTGCTCGTCGGCCGGCTCCGTCACGGCGTTCCCCCCTGCGACGGCCACAACACATAATAGAACGAACTGAGAAAGATCCCCAAGAAGAAATCGAGGGCCAGAATCGCCGCGAACGACAGCACGAAGGCCTGCGTCGCCGCTTGCCCCACACCCTGAGCCCCCGCCCCACAGCGAAAACCGCGATGACACGAGATCACGGCAATCGCCGCCCCAAAAAACACGCTTTTGAACAACCCGCAAAAGACGTCATAGGCCGAGACGAACATCTGCGAGTGGTACCAGTAGTGAAAATTGTTGATGTGAAACAACTGCGTCGCCATCACCCAACCGCTCAAGATTCCGGTCGAATCTCCCAGTGCGGTAAGCAGCGGAATCAGCAGGCAGCACGCCAGGAACCGGGGCACGACGAGATATTGAATCGGATCGGCGCCCAGCGAGCGCAGCGCGTCGATCTGCTCGGTCACGCGCATCGTTCCGAGTTCGGCAGCGATGGAACTGCCGACGCGGCCGGCGAGCATCGTGGCCGCCAGCACAGGGCCCAGCTCCTGCACCAGCGAGACATTGATTACCGCACCGAGCTGCGTTTCGAGCCGCATGATCCGTAATTGGTCGAACGTTTGGGCGGCCAGCACCATGCCGATGAAAGCGCCCGTCACGACCACGACCGGCACGCTCAGCACGCCGATCTGGTAGAACGATTGCAACAGCACCATTCGCCGCGGCAATCGCACCATCATGCCGCGGGCCATCCGCGTGCTGAACACGCTCAGATCGCCCACGGTCGAGACCGCCGACAGGCAGATCCGCCCCACGAAATGAATCGGCGTTTCGGCAGGCGGCTTCGCCGGAAGGCGCACCGCCGCGGAAGAACTCGCCATGAAAATCCCCCCTCCAGAAGCCTCGGCCCGTCCGTAAGCCCGACTTCGCGGCGGAACCTTACTCAATTCGTCAAATTAGGGCGAGGGGGATTTGGGGAAGGATGGGCCAAGCAATGGCACGCGCAGCGTGCGATTCTGACTCATCCTTCATCCTTCCGCCTTCATCCTTCGTTTTCCGCCTTCATCCTTCATCCTTGCCCTCCCCGCGTGTTAGACTGGATGAATAAGGAAACGTTGATGCCAGGACGGCGGATTTGCGCTGGATTCGTCGGAAATGATGGGAGACGGCTCGGTGATTCGTAAAGCTGCTTATCTGGTTCTGGCCCTGGCGATTTTTGGGACGGCCCTGCGCGTTCAGGCTGACGAGGAAAAAACGAAACGCTCCGAGACCGAGCAGAAAGCCATCGCCAAGATTAAAGAGGCCGGCGGCCAGGTCATGGAGCTGGCCCAGAGCGACCCCCGGTTGGAAGTTTCGCTGCACCTGACGGGGGGCAAAATTACCGACGAGATTCTCAAACCGCTCGTTGAGCTCAAGGACCTGGTAAACCTCAATCTCCGCGGCACCGACGTGACGGACGCCGGCATGGCGACCATCGGCAAGCTTAAATCGCTGATTCGCCTGCATCTGGAGCGGACCAAGATCACCGACGCCGGCCTGGCCCAGCTCACGGGCTTGATGAATCTCGAATATCTCAACGTTTACGATACGGCCGTCACCGACGCCGGGCTCGCAAAGCTCGACGGGCTCAAGAAGCTCAAGAAGGTCTACGTCACCGGAACGAAAGTCACGCAGACTGGGATTAACGGGCTCAAGAAGGCGGTCGCCGGCGTGGAAGTGACCCCCGACTTCGAGTTGGAAGCTCGCCGGGCCCACCTCGAATATCGCCGCAGCGTCGACGACGCCAAGTTAGCCATCGTCGATTCGCAAAAGGCCGAAGAGGAAGCCACGAAGAAAGTCGCCGAAGCCAAAAAGGCGGCCGAATCCCCGGCCGCCGCCGCAGCCGCCGCCAAAGCCGCCTTCGACGCGGCGAACAAACAGCTCGAAGCACTCGCCAAAGAGGTGGCCGGGAAAAAAGCCGCTCAGGAAATGGCCGCCAAGAAGGCCGACGAAGCCAAAAAGGCAATCGACGAAGCCAATAAGAAACTCGCCGAGTCAACACAAGCGTTCGCAGCGGCCGTGACGCGGCTCGAGGACGTCGATCTCAACAAGGCGGCCGCCAAGGCGGCTAAGCAGGCGACCGCAGCCAAGAAAGCGGCCGAAGACGCCAAGACGCACGCCGAAGCCCTCGCCACCCAGGCCGACAAGGCCAAGATGGCAGCCGCCCAAGCGGCAAAGAAGGCCGAAGAGGCCGCCATGCGAGCGGCCGAGGCCTCCAGGAAAGCCGCTGAAGCCAACACGGCCGACGCTCAAGTGAAGAAGTAGAATCGTGGGGCAGGCTGCTATGCTAGCCTGCCGTACTATCGTTATTACTTCGGAAAGACGGGCAGGCTAGCATAGCAGCCCGCCCCACGAGTCCAGTCATCTGTCTACCGCTACCGCGCAAGCACCGTCTTGTCCGAAACGTTTTCCTCCGCCGTCTCCTGCGTGATCTTGCCCGCCTGGAACAGCCGCCGCACCGATTCGTCGAGAGGGATCATCCCCTCGGCCCGGCTGGTGAGGATGTTGCGGTCGATCGTCTCGTCCCGGCCGCTGCGGATCGCGCTAGCGATCGGTGAGTTGTTGAACAGGATCTCGAGGGCCAGCTCGCGTTTGCCGCCCGTCTTGCTCGGCAGGAGATGCTGGCAGACGACGGCGCGCAGGCTCATCGCCAATTGGGCCCGGATTTCCGACTGCACGTTTTGCGGAAAGAGGTCCGCATAGCGGGAGATGGCCCCTTTGGCGTCGCGCGAATGCAAGCTCGAAAAGACCAGGTGCCCCGTTTCGGCTGCGGAGAGCGCCATCTGAGCCGTGTCGCGGTCGCGAATTTCGCCGACCAGAATCACATCCGGGTCTTGCCGCAATCCGTATTTCAAACCGTCGGCGAACGTGGCGACGTCGCGGCCCACCTCGCGCTGCGTCACGATCGAATTGCCGCAGCGCGGAAAGACATATTCGATCGGCTCTTCGATGGTGATGATGCGGTAATCCCCCTCCCGCGCGAGCAAGTTGATGATCATGGCCAGCGTCGTCGTCTTGCCGGCGCCGGAGACTCCGCTGATCAGCACCAGCCCATTGCGAAAATGGGCCAACTGGATGGCCAAATCGGCCGGAAAGCTGGCCCAATCAAAATTGGGAATTTCCGACGGAATGACCCGAAAGCAGGCGCCCGGGTTCCGCCCGCTCATGAAGTAATTTGCTCGAAAACGGCGGGGCTGGCCGCCGATATTGAGATCCAGGGCGAAGTCGGCGTTGTGGTCCTGGCGAAACTGGTCGCGCGAACACTCGGGGCAAATTTCGATGAGCCCCCCCTTCACACAATCGTCGGTGAGCGGCTTCACGGGCAATTGCTGCAGACGACCGTGCAGCCGTAGCGTCGGCGGATACCCGGCGACGATGTGCACGTCCGAAGCCCCCTGCTCGACCGCCTGACAGAGCGCGTGCCGCAGGAAGGCCGCATCAGGCCCGTCGATGATGTCGGAGTCGTCTGAACCTTTTTTCATCATTTCACTCCCGCAAGTGCTTGCGGCTGCATGGAATTCGGTCAGTGGTCTGGAGCCCGTTCGACAGCCGGCTATAATAATGGACGCCTTCCTGCTGCGCAATAGGGCGCCCGCCCTGATATGATTACGCCAACTTTTTGGCACAGGAACCAAGCCGGTTCATAACGCATGCAATCGAAGCCACAATCCGCCCTCCCGATCGATTCGGCCTCTCCGGAATCTCGCACCGCGTTTGCCGGGCTTCTCCCGTCGCAAAATTGGGAGCGACTTGACCTTGCGGATGCTCCGCAGGCGTACATTTGGGCCTGGTTCAAACCTGCGACCGCCCCGCTTGGGCTGATTTTGCGCGTGCCGGACGAACTGTATCGCAATACTCCCGATTTGGCCGCCCAACTGACAATGCGAAGATTGCTCCACGCGGCCGGAATTGCCCCGCCGGCAGTGGCGGCCTGGCTGATCAACGGCGTTTCGATTCCGGGAATGAACGGAGCCAATCCGTACTTCGACGCCCCACTGCCTCCTCCGATGCCCGGGATGAGTCCCGACATCGTCGTCTATCTGCTCGCCGCCGTTGCCCCGATGCCCGCGGCGCCGGTCGCCGGCATGCCGCCGCAATACGTCAGCGGTTTCCCCGTCGTCGCCGGGCCACCGATGGTTCCCGCGATGCCGATGGCGCCACAGATGGCAATGGGTGCGATGTCCCTTGGTGAAATGGCGCTGCGGCGATGCCGGGACAGCCGATGTTCAATCCGCAGCCAGTCAGCGGAATGCCCCTCGGTGCGAGCTTCACGCCGATGGACGCGACGCAGCCGCTCGATGCGGCGACCGTCGACATTTACGAGCGGATCGAAGCCGACTGGAACTCGAGCAACGAAATCGAGAAGGATCTCACGCGGCTGCGAAAGCAGCTCGTGGACGTTCTCGGCCGGCTCAAGACCTTGAATCGGGATCTCAACGGCCCGGAGCGCGTGCACTCGAATAACCAGGACAAAAAGGACTGGCAAGACGCCCGCCGCTGCCTGCGAGACGCCACCAACCGCGTCTGGAAATACCTCAAGGCCCACGACATCGGCGACACGAGCAACGCGGGCAAGCGGGTGATGTTCGAGGAAGTCTTCCGCAAGTACATCGCTCCGCGAAGACCGTTCAAGGAATTCATGACCACCGCCCGCGCTTTCGAGTCGCACCGCAAGACGATCACTACGCTCCACGGCGACATGAACAACGCCTACGCATTTGCCTCCCTCGACGGCGAACGCAAAGCTCAACAAGTTCTCAACCGCATCCAGCAGAAAGTCCGCGAAGCGTCGAACAAGAAGAACTTCTTGGGCGTTATGCTCGATTCGTGATTGACCGCTGGGCACGCGGAACCTTCGGCCCCCGCCTCGCCTGGGCCGTCGCGCTTAATTGCGATCACGTACCCCATCGGCGAACAACGACGCGTAAAATCTCATCGCCTCTTCGGCGCTCCCCTGAATCATGAGAAACGGTTGCACTCGGGGCGGCATCGTCGTGGCTCCCCTTCCGTGCTCGGTCTGATTAGCGGATCAATATTCTGATCGCGCGCCTCACCGAAATCCGGCAACATTCAACGACCTCCCGATCGGGAGAGCAAGTCAGCGAGTCGAGCAGCACGTGCGAGACAGAGTGACCTCGCGCATTGTCGACGTCAAACTTGCCATTCGCGAAAACGGCCTGTATTCTGCGCGGCCACACGACTTTCGCCATGATGGGGATGAAATGGGGACGAGGGTGCGCCGGCACAAGCCGGCGGCGAGTCCGCCGCGGGACCGGCATGACATCGGGCCATTCGTAACCATGAGGGGCCATAATGCCGAGTGAATTACCGCAAGGCGCCAGCGGCGCATCGCAAAAGGTTGAGAGCACGGATCCGTCTTCGCCAACGCAACCCGCCTTCGCACCGTCGGCCCCTCCACCCGATAAGGGCCATTCGGCGAATTCCGTGTTCTAGTGCCGCTTCAGATCTGGAATGAAGGGGCGAGTCGCACGAGTTTGGTTCGATCCTAAGCGATGCCAGGGGAAAACCAGCATGGCGGACACAAATCAGCCTCGCTCTGAACCGTCGAGCCAAGCAACTCCAAGCCAGTCCGGCGCCACACCTCCAGCCCCCGAAAACCGCTCGCCGGCGCACCCCTGGCGAAAACGGTTGGTCTTCGCGGGGGTCGCAGTCGGCTTGGTCTTAGTGGCGTGGTTCCTGGTCCCGTGGGTGATTACGGCCTTGAACACGGTGAGCACCGACGATGCCTACGTCGACGGCCACGTGACTTTGGTGGCCCCCCGCGTGTTAGGCCAGGTGACCGAAGTCCTTGTCGATGACAACTACCGCGTGAAGAAGGGCGACGTCCTGGTGCGACTCGATCCGGAACCCTACAAGGTTCAAGTCGCCATCAAGAAGGCCGCCCTGGAGGTGGCTCAGGCGAACTTGACGGCCGCCCAGGCCGAGGCAAGCGGCGACGTGGCCCAGACCCGATCCAACGTCTTCAAGATGCAACACTCCATCGAGGACGTCAAAAATCAGATCGCCAACCTCGCGGCCGCGGTGGCGACGCTCAACGCCAGGAAGGCGGACCTCGAGCTGGCGCAGGCCAACCTCAAACGCGGCCAGCAGGAATTGCCATCAAACGCGATCAGCAAGCAAGACGTCGATGTGCTCAACCGATCGGTCAAAGCCAGTCAGGCGGGCGTGGAGCAGGCCCTCGCGCAGATCTACGCGATCCGCGCCGGTTTGGGCCTGGCGGAGCGGCCGCCAGAGGGCCGCCCGCTCACGGAGGTGCCGGCCGATCTCGACCAGAACTTCTCCCGTGTCCGCCAGGCCCTGGCCGATACGCTGCAAAGCGCCGCGCTGCTCGGCTACTTCCCGACCTCGTGGAACTCGACACCCAACCAGGCCCGGGAGGACTTCTATAAGCAGGCCAAGGGGAATTTGGATGAAATCATGGCTAACCTTGTTCGCAAGGCTCCGGTCGTGAAGCAGGCCGCAGCCAAGCTCCTGCAGGCGCAAGCCGATCTGGACAACGCCCTGCTGAATCTCCGCTATTGCGACATCGTCAGCGAGATCGACGGGGTCGTCACCACCCGCACCGTCAATCCCGGCAACAACGTCTCGGTGGGACAAAGCCTGATGGCCGTCCGCTCCCTGACCCAAATCTGGATCAACGGCAACTTCAAGGAGACCCAGTTGTCGTATCTGCGCATCGGCCAGCGGGTGCGCTGCGAGGTGGACATGTACGGCAGCCATAAGGAGTTCGAGGCCCGCATCACCGGCTTCACGATGGGCACCGGCGAGACGCTTGCGCTCTTGCCGCCGCAGAACGCAACCGGAAACTTCGTTAAGATCGTGCAAAGGCTGCCGGTCCGCATCGAACTGACGGATTACAACCCCGATCAGGTTCCTCTGTTCGTCGGCCTGTCGGTTACGCCGTACGTGTACTACAAGGAGCCGCCCACGGGTCCGCACGCCGGGGACATCTTGCAACCGCTCTACACCCTGCCGCAAGCGCCCACGAATCCGAAACCTTGAGAATTTTAGATTTTCGATTTTGGATTTAGGAGGTGGCGCCATCTGGTTTTCAATCCAAAATCCAAAATCCAAAATTGGCCCGAGCAATCATGACGACCACGGCACTTGCTCCCGTTCGAGCCCAGGCAAGGGCGATCAACCCTTGGATCGTCGCCGTCGCCGTGGTCATCCCCACGTTCATGGAGGTGCTGGATACCACCATCGCCAACGTCGCACTGCGCGTACATTGCCGGCGGCCTGTCGGCGGCGGTCATCGACAGCGAGTGGGTGCTCACCAGCTACCTGGCGGCCAACGCCACCATCCTGCCGATCTCCGGCTGGATCTCGGCCCGCCTGGGCCGCCGCAACTACTTTCTCCTGTCGATCGCCGTCTTCACCATCGCCTCGGGGCTGTGCGGCATGGCCACCAGCCTGGGGCAGATCATCCTGTTCCGGGTGATTCAGGGGCTGGCCGGCGGCGGCTTGCAGCCCTCCAGCCAGGGCGTGCTGCTCGACGCTTTCCCGCCCGAGAAGCAGGGGACCGCCCAGACGATGTTCGGCGTCGCGGCCCTGCTGGCGCCGGTCGTCGGCCCGACGCTGGGCGGCTATCTCACGGTCCAGTACGACTGGCGGTGGATCTTCTACATCAACCTGCCCGTGGGCGTGCTGGCCTTGGTGATGTGCTACTTCGTCGTCGATGACCCGGATTACCTGAAGAAGCAGCGGGCCGAACTGCGTCGCCGGCCGCTGAACTTCGACTACATCGGCCTGGGGCTGCTGGCGCTGGTCATGTCCTGCTGGGAAATCATGCTCAGCAAGGGGCAGGAGTGGGACTGGCTGGGCGACCCCTTCTGGCGGGTGCAGACACTGCTGATGCTGTTCGTGGTGGGGCTGGGCTGCCTGCTCTTCCGCGAGATGCGGATCGAGCAATCCGGTGGTCAACTTCCGGTCGCTCGGCGAGCGCAACTTTGCGGCCTGCTGCGTGATCATCTTCTGCGCGTACGCGGTGCTGTACGGCGCCAGCACGTCGCTGCCGGGGCTGCTTCAGTCTCTATTCGGCTACGACGCCTACGTCTCGGGACTGGTGCAGTCCCCCTCCGGCCTCGTTCTCGTGCTGGTGCATGCTGGTCGTCGGCACGCTCATCGGTCGCGGCGTCGACGCCCGCTGGCTGATCGCGGCGGGGCTGCTGGTCATGGCGGCCGGCTGCTACTGGATGGCGCTGATGAACCTGTACATCAGCCCGTGGCAGGTGGTCTGGCCGCGCGATCGTGATGATCGTCGGTCTGTCGATGATCTTCGCCCCGCTCAACGTCGCCGCCTTCAAATACACTCCCGCACACTTGCGCGGGGCGGCGGTCGGCCTGTTCGCCCTGCTCCGCAACGAAGGGGGCAGCGTCGGCACATCGATGGCCCAGACCATGCAGGAGCGGCGCGAGCAGTTCCACCTGTCGCGTCTGGACTACAACCTCAACCCGTTGAACCCCCACGTCTACGCCTTCCTGCAGAGGGGGCAGGCATTCTTCATGCAACGCACGGGCGACCCCGCGGGTTCGCGGGAGAGGACCGTGCAGGTGCTCGCCAACCTCCGCCAGCAGCAGGCCGCATCGCTGGCCTACTTCGACGTCTTCTGGCTGTGCGCCGCCCTGGGGGTGGGACTCGTCATTCTGGTGCTGCTCATGAAGCGCTCGGTCGCCGAGAAGGGCGCTCACGTCGGAGGCGAGTAGCGGTGACGGCCCGCGATCTCAGGGGCTCGATTCAAGCGACACGATCGGAGAGGGGACGCCATTCTTCTCGAAAAGAGCTGCGTGGCCTTGCTCCCCCTCACGGTTTTGTCGGTAAACTGGGGCGACTGATTTCGAAATTGAATCGACTGGCGATCGCAAACGGCGACTTCCGGTAGCCTACTTGATGCTGTCGATCCAACTCTTTGCCTGGAAAGATCCCGGTATGGCCGAGCGCCCGCTGTGTGACTTTGCAATTCGATCGGCGGGGCCGGCGGATGTGCCGGTCATTCTGTCGCTGATTCGAGACTTAGCCGAATACGAGCGGCTTTCGCATGAGGTCGAGGCGACCGAAGAAGTGCTGCGGCGGAATCTCTTCGGAGAGCGGCCCTACGCCGAAGCGCTCATCGGCGAACTCCGCGAAGAGCCGGTCGCCTTTGCGGTTTACTTTCACAACTTCTCGACGTTTCTCGGCAGACCCGGGCTCTATCTGGAAGATTTATACGTCAAACCGGCGGCGCGTGGTTTGGGGATCGGCCGAGCGATCCTGCGACGCCTCGCGAGAATCGCGGTCGGGCGCGATTGTGGACGCCTGGAATGGTCGGTGCTGGATTGGAACAAGCCGGCGCTCGAATTTTACAAGTCCTTGGGTGCAATCCCGATGACCGATTGGACGATTCACCGAGTGACCGGGGATGCTCTCCGATCGTTGGCACTGTCGCCGTCGTAAGGAGGTATCGAATTGGGTTCGATCAACCTGCGCACTCATTCCGCTGCTTCTGTTCGTCGTCCCTTGCTGCATTGCGAACGCCGCGCCGGCCACTTCGCCTGCGGCGCTCCCGGATGCCGCTCACCGTTACCGGCTCGAAATGGGTGGATGGAGACGCCTTCGTCTCGTTCCCAAGCTCCCGCTTGGGCACGCAAATGCTCGAAGCTCCGCTTCTGACTGCGCGATCGGCGTGAATAGATCGCACACCGCACCTGCAAAGGCGAAGCGGAGCTTCGCGGACGAATGCATTCCCAAGCCGGAGCTTGGGAACGAGGATCAAAATTGCGATGTCGCTAATTTGACTCATACCCAGGAGAGATCATGAACACGGCACGAATCTCCTCCACGCGCTCATGGCAGGCGATCTGCCTGACGTTGCTGTTCTGGATCGCGGCGCATTCGCTGACCCCGGCAAATGCCGAGCCCCCTGCAGAGCCGGCGTCGAATAAGGAATTCGCAGGCACCTGGCGAGGGAAAATCAACGGCGCGGATTTCGTGTGGGTCACGGACGGCCGAACGTGGTCGACCTCCATCGAAGGACAGCCGGCTCCCTTTATTAGCGGGACGTTTGAGGCCGCGAACGGGCATTGGAAGACCACGACGGCGGCCGGCCCGCTCGACGAAGGGCCGTTTCATTTTATCGACGCCGACACGATTTCAATGACGGGAAAGGCGGGCCAGGAAGTCATTTGGAAGCGCGCAAAAGGAGGCCGGGGCAATGCGGCGCCGATGAAGGCGGCACAGCCGTCCGGCCAAACGATGCCGGCAACCACGGGAAATCCGTCGGCGACTTCGACCAGCGCTCCTGTCGGACCGGGCATCCTGGAAGATTTCGTGGAACTTCGCAAGCAAACCCGCGCGGCGGCCGTCGGCTGGAATTCCGCGGCGGAACTCTTTCGCGTCGACTTGTGGGGCGCTATGGCGGCTCTCGCATGCGGCCCACAGGCGCACGATTCCTGTTCTTCAGCCCTGCCGGCGCAGGAAACGGGCTCGAAGTTCGGATCGAGCACGACACGCTCCAGACCAACGCCTATCGCCTCGAAACTGCCGACGCGCCGGTCGCCGTTCCCGATACGGTCCTTCTACCTGATGAGGCGATCCGCCGTCTTTGGGATTTGGCCCCGACGGTCCATCCCGACCAGGTGTATCTGCAATTGATCCGGCCGGGAGTCGAGAAGCCGGTGCTCGCGGACGGCGACGGTGAGCCGACTTCGTATCCCTTGAATAGTTTTCTGAAAAACTTTCGGGCGCCGCTCAAGGATCAGGAAACGGACGCGACGAAGGGCCGGCTTGTTTGGCGGATGTTCGCGATTCGCGATCACGACGCGGTCATGGATCTTCCGCATGGGGCCTTCATCGCCGTCGACGCCCTGAATGGAGCCGCGCTGTCGAAACGGGCGCCGGCACTCGGCGTGCAACTCTACATGCGCTACCAGCAGACGCCCCCCTCGCCGATCGAGGCCTTCCAGTTCCCCGATGGACCAATCCCGCTCGATTCGCCCGCAGAGCAAGTCGGGACGTATCAGCGCACTCGCGGTCGCCCAAAAGGCCGAGAGCATCGACCTGGGGCTGCGGGCCATGGTCCGCGACAACCGCAGCGATGAGGAAATCCGAGCCGCCATCGACAAACTGGCCGAATGGGCGCGGCAGATCGAACAGGTGCGAGCCGAAGATGCGGCCGACGGGATCGCGGTGCTCGAGCGGGCCGCCCGCGACAAACCCGATGACATTCGACGTCGAGCGGCCCTGTTCAAGCGCTACGTGGACGAGATCGAGCGGGATAAAAAGCGAGCGCTCGCCAGCCCCCTCGTCACCAAGATCAGCGCCAACAAGTTGAGCGAGTTTTGGCTGCCTCGGCAATTCGAAGTCACAGCCGAAGGGCTCGGCACGCGCAATCAAACGCACATGGTCCTCGATCTGCGTTCGGGAGAATGGCGCTACAAGATGGCGGACCCCCCGCATACGCGGATCTTCTCGAAGTATCTGCGGCCGGCGCTCGAGATTCTCAAGTCGGCCGGCGAATCCAAGCAACGCGACTTCGACCTCGAACGTCAAACCACGCGGCTCAATTGGCTTGTCGGGGGAAATGGGGCCGCCTTGGGAAACGACGACTCGCTCAATCCCATCGACCCGCTGCAACTGATGATTTATTCCGAGTACAACCGCGTACGCGGCAGCGAGAATTTGTTGAGCGCCGAGCGGCTGCGCCTGCCGAAAACGTGGACGACGTCGTCGCGTCGCGGGATCGGGAACGGAGTGGTCGAAGTGACGACGACGATCTTCACACGGCCGCCGACGGCAAGTGAGCTGGCCGCCGCGGATCGACTCGATGCGGTGGCCCGGCTCACCGAGGCGCCGCGCATTGCGAATGTTGAGGACTTGGCCCTCAAACTCGATCCGCTCGACCCGCGAATCTATTACCTTTGGTCGCGCGTCGAAGCCGTCTTCTATGATTCGCAACTGGCCGATCGCATCGCGCTGCGCGGGTTGATGATCGATCCCGGCTGCGCGGAGTTGCACGCCGTGCGGGTCATTGCCTGGCAGTCGAACTCGAAAGTGAACCGCGCGGAAGTTTATTGCGCCGACAGGCTTGGACGGCAATACTCGGCCGCCGACCTGCAAGGCGGCGCAAGACTCGCCGAGCTCGACCCCCTGGCCGGATATTTTCTCTCCCTGCAGCGATTGCGGCTCGCGCCGGACGACGTTGGTTCGCACGCCATTTTTTCGAGCGTGCTTCCGAAGCTGCATGGCTTGAAGATCAATGGTCAGGAAATCATGCCGGATGCCGCTGAACAACAGCAGCGCGAGCTCGGCGTGGGGGCGGCGATGATGGCCCGGCTGCTCGATCATCCTGACGAGTGGAAGAAGGGAGTTCCCAAGGGGATGCCCGCCACACGGGAGAATCTGATCAAGAACCAGGTCAATCTGCTCGTTTTGCGGGGCGAATGCCTCGCCTTCCTGAACCGGAAAGGCGAAGCGCGCGTATGCTTCAAGAAAGCCCTCGCGCTCGACCCCGGGAACGCAGCGGCCCAAAAGGGCGACGAGTGAGCCGTCGCCCAGACTCGGACGGTTTTTGCCGGCAAGCACGCGCCCTAAGGATTTGACTTCCCCTTGTTGGCTTTCAGTTGGGCAAGCTGCTGCTTGAAGTCGTCGCGATTGCGGAGCGCGTCGAGATCGGGGTCCGTTTGCATTTGCGGCAGGTTGCCGAAGCCGGCGGCGACGGCTTTTTTGAGAATCTCCATTGCGCGGTCGCAGTCGGCGTCCGCCTCGCGGATCGCTCCTGGCGATTTGTCCGTCGCCCGAACGAGGGCCGCCTTCATCGCGCGAAAACAGGCTCCCATGTAGAGGAAGTCGGCTTCGGTCTGTTTCCGCTTCTCCCACTCTTCGATCGTTCGCCGATAGGCGGCGAGATCCTTTGCTTTCTTGTAATGGTGCAGGCGGGTATCGAAGACCATCGGGACGACGTACGGATCGACGTTCTTCGTTTCGGCCACAGCCATGCATTCGTCCAGCAGCGGCATCGCTTCGGCATCACGACCCACTTTGAGCAGACTCGCGGCCAGCGCCGCCAAGGAATACACCGTATCAGGGTGGTCCGCTCCCAGCTTGGCCTTTCGGAGGGCGTGTGTTTCCTGCCGCAGCTTGAGCGCATCGGCGTGACGGTCAAGCGCCGCGTAGGTCTCGGCCAGATCGCTCATGCTTTGCAGCGTGTCGGGATGGTTGGGTCCGAGTTTGGCCTTGCGCAGGGCCAGCGCCTCTTCGCGAACCTTGAGGGCCTCCGCATTCCGGCCGAGATTCGCATAGCTTTCGCCCAGCGCGTTCATGCTGAACAACGTGGTATAGTGCTCGGGACCGAGCTTGGCGCGTCGCAGAGCGAGATTCTCCTCGCGGAGCTTGAGCGCTTCATCCTTCCGCCCGACCATGTCGAGGCTGCTGGCCAGATTTGACATGGCGCGCAGCGTGTCAGGATGGTCTGGGCCGACCTTCTCCTGATAAAGGGCCAGCGTTTCCTCGCGCAGCTTGCGGGCATTGTCGTAGCGACCGAGAAAGTAATACGCATTTGCCAGTTCGTTCATGGCCAAGAGCGTCTCGGGATGGTTCTTTCCGAGCGCCGCCTTAGCCCGCGACAAGACCTCCTGTTCGATCTTGAGTTTGTCCGCATACCGGCCCACGTGACCGTAGCTGACTGCCAGCCTGTTCATGCTGGCAATTGTGTCGGGATCGTTAGGCCCAAGGACCACCTTGCGTTTGGCGAACGTTGCCTCGCGCAGCTTGAGGGCCTGATCCTGTCGGCCCAAGAGGTCGTAGGCCATGGCCAGAGCGTTCATCGCCGAGAGCGTGTCGGGGTCGTCGGGACCGCGAAGCCGCGTGTAAATCGCCAGCGCCGCCTCTTCCTGTTCGGCGGCCGTCTTCCCGTCGCCCAAGTAGAAAAACGACGCGCCCAGCGTCAAACGCAGCCGGGCTTCGATCAAAGGCTGCGTGGCGAAGCCCTCGTTCACGTATTCGAGGGCCGCTTCGATCGCCTTGCGCAGGGAGACGTTGCTGCCGAGCCCTCCTTCTTGCCTCTCCGGCCGCGCGGCCGCAAACACCCGGTTCTCGACGAATCCCAGCACGGCTTTCGTCTCGGCCTCGCGGGCCAGCGCGTCGTCCTTGGCCTTCTTCTCCGCTTCGGCCGCGACGAGGGCTTCGTCCTTTGCCAACAGGGCGGCACTCTCGGCATGAGTCGCTCGCAACGCCTGCCAGGTCGCGACGGCCGTTCCCATGACGAGGGCGACGGCCACGGCGGCGACCGTCAACACGGCCGCACGGTTTCGCTGAATGGCTTTCTTCAACCGGTAGGCCGTCGACGGCGGCCGGGCGGTCACCGCCTCGTCACGCAGGTAATGCTGGATGTCCTCGGCGAAGCTGGTGGCCGTGTCATAGCGGCGGCGGCGGTCCTTTTCCAAGGCCTTCATCACCACCCAGCCGAGGTCGCCCGCCAAGAGCTGCGACAGGCGCTTCACCTCCAGGCCGCGGTTGTTCGCCACAGTCGTCGCCGTGTCTCCCAACGACGACAGCCGGGTGCTCGGCCGCGGAGGTTCTTCTTTGCAAAGAATCCGCAGCAATTCTTCGTACGCCGCCCGCGCCAGCCGTTTTTTGTCGAAAGGCGTGGCCCCCGTCAAAAGCTCGTAGAGCAGCACGCCCAGCGAATAGACATCGCTCCGCGTGTCGATATCGAGGCCGCCCATTTCTGCCTGCTCGGGGCTCATGTAGAGCGGCGTGCCGATCATCTGCGCGAAGCGGGTATGGAGCGTCTTCTCGGTCAGCGACTGATGGAGGGCCTTGGCGACCCCGAAGTCGATCACCTTCACCAGCGGCTGGCCGTCCTGCAGCATCACCAGCACATTCGACGGCTTGATGTCTCGATGGATGATCCCCTTCTGGTGGGCGTGCTGCACGGCATTGCAGACTGTGACAAACAGCTCCAGCCGCTCGCGCGGGTCCAGGTGGTGTTGATCGCAATAGTCGGTGATCGGGACGCCGCGCACCAATTCCATCACGAAGTACGGGCGGCCCGAGCTGGTCGCTCCGCCGTCGAGCACCCGCGCGATGTTCGGGTGGTCCATCAATGCCAGCGCCTGCCGTTCCGCCTCGAACCGGGCCACCACCTCGCGGGTGTCCATGCCCGGCTTGATGATCTTGAGGGCCACCTTCCGGCGGACGGGCCGCTCCTGTTCGGCGACGAAGACCAGCCCAAATCCGCCTTCGCCGACCTGTTCGAGCAGTTTGTAATTGCCGATTGTGCTGCCGGGCTCTTCCGCGATGGAGGCAACGATTACGGTGGCCGGCAAATCCCGGCCGCCCGGCGTTTCCCGCTTGAGGCCGGGCGACTCGGCCAATTCGGGAAATTCCTGCCGATAGGAGTCGAGAGCCGCAGGCTCGCCCCGCATGCTGCGCCGTTCGCTGTCGATCTGGACGAGTTCTTGGAGCAGAGGCAAGCGGAACGCGCCTGCTTGCGGAAGATGGTCGGCAATTCGCGGGCGCTCGCCGCGCTCCCAAGCTCGCTCGAAGGCTTTGACCCGGTCCGCGAACTCGGCACGCTGCTGGGCCGTCAGCCCCTGGAGTTGATCATGCGCTTCGGCTGCCATCGGCGTAGCGTTTCCAGAGGCTCTGCCGGAGGTCCCAAAGCGCGAACGCGAGTGCATCAAGTCGGCGCCGCAAAGCCGGTTGCGCCGCTCGCTTCGAGCGCTCCTGCGAGTCTATCGCATGAAAATTCGTGATTCAATTACCGTTTTCTGCAGCTTTGCCGGCCGCTGAGGCCCGTGGGTGTGCGGCTTATCACGAAAAGCGGCCCGGCGAACTCGTCGCTCAGCGGCAAGGCACAGGCAGGTGACATAGGGTTCGATTTCTCGATTCAGGATCGAGCGTGGCTGTTTAGCCGCAGAGCGGCGCTTTTTTCTCCGTGATGCGCGGACACTGGGGAGCCATCTCGCGGTTGAGATCGACGTATTCCTTCCATTTTTCAGGGACGTCGTCCTGATAAAAGATGGCCTCGACGGGACATTCGGGCACGCACGCGCCGCAATCGGTGCATTCGTCCGGGTGGATGAAGACCATCGACTGGCCTTCGTAGAAGCAGTCCACGGGGCAGACCACGACGCAATCGGTATACTTGCATCCGAAGCAAGGCTCGGTCACGACCATCGCCATCATTCGCTCCTCAAAACTGAGTTGGGAACTATCGTGGAGTGAATGCGATCGAGCGGTCCACTTCGGACAAAAAATCTCGAAAAATTCGCGAGTCTCGGGTTTTCCCTGCCGTGCGCCATGCTGGAAGATGCGTCGAATCAAGAACTTCTGGACGCCTGGCGGCGAGGCAATCACGATGCGGCCGCACTGCTCGTCCGCCGCTATATGATTCGCTTGACCGCCCTGGCCCGCAGCCGGCTTTCGCGGAAGCTGGCACGGCGGATCGACGGCGAAGACGCCGTGCTGTCGGCGTGGCGAAGCTTCTTTGTCGCTGTCGAAGACGGTCGCATCACCGTTCCCGCCGATGACAATCTGTGGCCGCTGTTGTTGACTCTGACTCTTCGCAAACTCGCTCGACACGCGGCCCGGCACACCGCGCAACGGCGCGCCGTGGACGACGAACAGAGCCTCGACCAAATCCGAGCGTGGCAGGCCATCGTTTCGCGCGAGCCCTCTCCCGAACACGCGGCGATGGTCGCGGACGAACTGGAGTCGCTGATGGCCTCGCTCGATTGCTCCGACAGAGAGATCCTCTCTCGTCGACTTCAAGGGCAAGACCCGGCCGACATTGCCGAAGCCATGAGCGTGTCCGAACGAACGATCCGGCGGAAACTGCAGGGCCTTTGCGAATCACTGGCGAGCCGGCAGGCGGAGGCCGACGAGCCGATCTTCGTCTCTGCTCGAAGCGCTGCCGCTCGTGCTCCCAAGCCCTTTCTTCACGAGTCGATGACCGCTTCGGTGGCGCCTCCTCGAACCCGCCTCGCCCCCACTCTCGAATATCACGAGTTTCGATTGCAAAAGCTCGTCGGACAAGGGGGGTTTGGCAAGGTCTACCGCGCCGTGAAAACGTCCGACGAAATGACGGTGGCGGCCAAGTTTCTTAAAAAGAGATTCTGGAGAGACCATCGCTGCGTCCAAAGCATGCTGGATGAGACGACGCGCGCAAGCGTCTCTCTCATCCGAAAATCATTCGCCATTTTGGCTGGGGGCTTTCGCCCTCCGGCGCTCCCTTCCTGGTGATGGAATGGATCGATGGGAATGATGCCGCACGTTGGCGACAAACGTGCACGCCGTCGATCGCCGACGTGATCGAGTGCGGCACCGACATCGCGGACGCGCTCATGGCCGCTCACGCAGTTGGGATCATTCATGGCGACCTTTCACCTGCGAATGTCTTGCGAAGGAGAGACGGCACATCGATCCTCAGTGATTTTGGCTTCTCGCAATGGCTCGGCGATCCACGGCGGCCGCAGTTTGGAGGCACACTTGGTTTCCTGTCGCCCGAACAAATCTCCGACGCGTTCGGATCGGTTGGAGAACGGACCGACGTGTACGGCTTCGGCGGCCTCCTTTATGCACTCACGACCGGCCGTCCGCCCTTTGTCGGCGGCGTGCCGGAAGTGTTGGCGCGCATCGTTTCCTCAAGCGAGCCGGTCTCGCCGATTCATTTGAGGCCTGACATGCCCGAAGACCTCAATCGTTTGATCCTGAGCTGCCTCCGCAAGGAGCCGGCCGAGCGTCCCGCGTCGATTGCAACCGTGCGAGCAAGCCTTCTGCACACGATGCGAGTTCTTTGAAACAATCTCAGCGGGAGTGATCCGAATCCGCGGGTGTAATGAGGCGTGCCATTCGTTCCTGGAACCTTTGATTTACCCCCGGGTTAGTGAACACAACCTACCAACCCGACGCGTCAGCGAGGGGCTGGGAAAGAATCGAATTCCCGGACGCCCTCAAGCGGGAGCTTCGGAACGAGGACAAGCCGGCGGTCGATTGAACTCGGGTCAAGTGTTCGGCGTCACGTGGCGGACGGGCGACTCTTCCTGAGCGATCAGGACCTCTTATTCTGTTACGACCTCAAGGACGCGACATAAAACGTCGAAATCGACGCAGCTCAGCAGTTCGCCGGCGCCGCGTCTGCAGGCGTGTGTGCTTACCTGACCGGCCCATGGCGGTTTGCCGCGGTCGTGACCTCGACGGCCAGAATGGAAATGTCGTCTTGAGGTTTTTCGCCTTCTTGCCATTGCGAAAGAGCCTCCAGCAGAATGGCAATCCCGTCGCGAAGTGGTTCGATCCTTGTTTGGCCGATTGAGTCAAGGAGCCGGGCGTCGCCAAACCGTTCGCCGCCGAGGTTCATCGCATCGGGGAGTCCGTCGGAGTAAAGATACAAGCGATCTCCTGCCTTCAATTGGACACGGCCCTCGCCATAGATCTCATTCGCCAAGCCGATCGGAAAACCTGGGCTTTGGAGGATTACAAGGGGCCCGCCTACAGGAACATAAATCGGGCCGGGATGCCCTGCCGAGACGTAGCGGAAATCGCCGCTCCAAACGTCGAGGACTCCGTACATCAGCGTCGCGAACTGCTCCGTTGTGGTGTCGTAGGGAAAGAGCCGGTTCAGGCGATCGGCGACCTCAGCGGGCGGCGTGACTTCGAGACAATCGGGAACGTTTCGATCCCGCATGAGAATCGAGGACGGGTCCGACGGCGGCGAGAGCAGACGGCTGAGCGTCACCGACAACAGGGCCGACGCGACGCCATGGCCGCTGACATCCAGGATGTAGAGGCCAACCTTTCCATCGCCGAGCGGGACAATGTTCAGGCCGTCGCCGGCTAGTTCGTCGCAAGGCCGGTAGCACCAGGCGAACTCCGTGCCCGGGATGCGCGGTGCGGCCGCGGGCAGGAACGTCTTCTGGATCTTCGCCGCCGCCTCCAGATCTCGCGACATCCTGACGTTGACTCGCTCCAATCGCAAGTTGCTCTCTTCCACCTCGACCTGCAGCCGGCGAAGCTTCAGATGCGTTTCCACACGCGCGTGCAATTCTTCCATCTGAAACGGCTTGGTGAGGTAATCGACGCCGCCGATGGCAAAGGCTTTCACCTTGTCCAGCTGCTCGGTGAGAGCGCTGATGAAGATGACGGGAATTCCCCTGAGCTGATCGTCGGCTTTGAGGTGTTCGCACACCTCGTAACCGTTCATCTCCGGCATATTGATGTCCAGCAGAATCAAGTCCGGGGGATCGCGTTGCGCGGCCAGCAGCGCCAGCTTGCCGCTGGGAACGGGGCGGACTTTGTACCCGCGGTCCTTGAGCATGCCGGCCAGCACCTGCAGATTGGCGGGCGTGTCGTCCACGACCAAGATGCTGGCGGGTTGCCCGGCGTGATATTGAGACTTCTCCGGATTCAATGGTCCCCGCTCCTGCTCAACAAATCGAGCAGTTTCTGGTATTGGAAGCCTTCGGCCAGGCGGCGCAGCGCCTGAGCAATGCGGGGATCGCGGGCTTCAACCTCCTGGATCTTTGCCAGCAGCTGGTCCAGATCCGCAGTGATGACGGCTTCGCGCATCGGGTCGATGAGGTCTTGCGGCCAGCCCGCCAGGCACTCGGGCGCGAGCTCGGCCGCTTCTTCCTGGGCTGCCGCTGTGGGCTGCTCGGCGTACACGTACTCCACCCCCAGGTGCGTGTGAATCTTCTGGAAGAGCTCGACTTCCCTGAACGGCTTGCTGATGAAATCGTCGGCGCCGATCTCCAGCAGCTCCTGACGGTTTTCGTCCATCGCGCTGGCAGTCACGGCGATGATCTTGATCTCCTTGCCGCCGGCCATGGCCCGGATCCGGCGGATCGCCTCATGGCCGTCCATCACCGGCATGCGGAAATCCATCAGGATCAGATGGGGCCGCCAATGCTCGAACTCCTGGACGGCTTCGGCTCCATTGGTCGCCAGCCGAATCTCGAAACCGACCGGAGCCGAGAACTGCGCCAGCAGCTGGCGGTTATCCTCGATGTCGTCGGCAATCAGCACTCGGCACGTCGCTTGCCCGGGCTGGAGCTTCAGGACCTGCCGGGGTGTATCTTTCGCTTGAACTGCCTGGGCCTCTCCCTCCTTCAACGGCAGGTGAATGACGAAAACAGCTGCCTTTGCCAACCTGGCTGTTGACTGTGATGTCGCCACCCATCAGTCGCACAAACTCCCGGCTGATCGCCAGGCCCAGCCCCGTTCCGGTTGCCCGCCTGCTGCCCGGTCTTGGTTTGCTCGAAATGCCGGAACAACTTGTCTTGGTCGTCGGACGAAATGCCCGGACCCGTGTCTTCGATTTCGACCCGGAGAAAAGGCCCCGTCGCGCACCTCGCGGTCCGCGCGCACGCGCAAGCCGATGCCCCCCTGTTCGGTAAACTTGACGGCATTGCCCAGCACGTTGATGAACACCTGACGCAGCTTGTTGATATCGGTCACGATGTATCGGGGGACGTCGCCGATCATTTCCACCGAGAACGATAATTTTTTCTCGTCCGTGCGGACGCGGAACATCATCTCCAGGTCGTTGAGCAGGGCGGGCAGGTCGAACGTGGAGGGGTTCAGAGTCGTGCGGCCGGCCTCGATCTTGGACATCTCCAGGATGTCGTTGATCAGGGCCAGGAGATGCTCGCCGCTCCGATTGATGGTTCCCAGATACTGGCATTGCCGGGGGGTGAGGTCCTGGTCGCGGAGCATCAGCTGGGAGAAACCGAGGATGGCGTTCATGGGCGTGCGGATTTCGTGCGACATGTTGGCCAGGAAGACGCTCTTGGCGCGGTTGGCCTGCTGCAGTGATTGCTCGTAGCGTTTGCGTTCGGTGACGTCGCGGGCGGCGGCGAACACTCCCTGCAATTTCCGGTCGCGGTCGTGGAAAGTCGTCGCGTTGTAGGAGACCACGGTTTCCTTGCCGTCCCTGGCGCGCGCGGTGAGTTCGTAGTCGGTGAGTTTGCTTTCACCCAGCACCAGCTTGATGCCGGCCTCGGCCCGCTCCGGAGTCGGTGAAATAGTCCTTGAACGGCGCGCCGATCAGTTCGTCGCGCGTGCATCCGGTGAGCGCCTCCATCTGCTTGTTGACGTCGGTGATGATGCCGCGAGGATCGGTGGTGATCAGGGCATCAATGTTCGATTCGATCAGTGAGCGGGTGTAGAATTGTTGGTCCCGGACGCGTTGATCGAGCAGCATTCGCTCGGCCTCGACCTGTTTCCGTGCGGTATTGTCGGTGCCAATCAAGAGATAACCGATGATGCCGCCTTGCGCGTCGCGGAGCGCCGTGACCGACACGATGGCCGGAAAGCGGCTGCCATCCTTGCGGATGTAGGTTAACTCGTAGATGTCCTCGATCCCTCGCGAAGCCTTGAAAACCAACGCCTCGAAGCCCGGCGTGATCGTGGTTCCCAGCTCGGCGCTCAAGGCTTTGGCGCGCGTGATCACCTCCTGCGGATCGGAAATATCGGCCGGCGTAATCTTGTTCGATCACTTCGGCGGCCGTATAGCCCAGCATGCGCTCGGCGCCGACGTTGAAGATTTGAATGACGCCCTTCTCGTCGGTGGCGATGCTGGAGAAGTTGGCGCTGTTGAAAATCGCGCTCTGCAAGCGCTCCGGCTTTGAGCAGCGCTTCTTCCGCCCGCTTGCGCTCGGTCACGTCCTCCATGGCCAGGACCAGCAACTCCCCATGGTGGCCCGCCTGAAGCTTGCGGGCATTGAGCAGCATCACCCTGCGGCCGATGACCGGGAAAGTGTGCTCGAGCTCGAAGTCGTTGAAGACGGAGCTCTTGGGGACAACATCCTCGAGCAATGTCCGCAGATCGGGGATGTCCCATTGACCGTTGCCCAACTCGTAGATGAGGCGGTGCTCCGTCTCCTCGGAAGAGACGTGAAATGTCTGATAGAAAGCCCGGTTGGCGGACCGGACGCGCAAGGTGGTGTCGAGGATCAACAGGGGCTCACGCACCGTGTCGACAATGTTTTGGGCGTACGTTTCGATGGCCTTCAAATCGGCCTCGGAGCGCCTTCGCTCGGTCACATCTTCCATCGCCAGCACGAGCAGTTCCCCGTGGTGACCCGCCTGTAGCTTACGGGCATTGAGCAGCATGACCCTGCGTCCGATGACGGGGAAGGTGTGTTCGAGCTCAAAGTCGTCGAAGACCGAACTTTTAGGGACGATGTCCTCCAGCAGAGTCCGCAAGTCGGGGATGTCCCACTGGCCGTTACCCAGCTCGTAAATCAGACGGCCCTCGGTCTCCGCGGGTGAGACCTGGAAGGCCTGATAGAAGGCGCGATTCGCGGACTGGACTCGCAACGTCGTGTCGAGAATCAGCAGCGGCTCGCGCACCGTATCGACGATGTTCTGGGCGTAGGTTTGGATATCCTCGACCAGCGGTTCTTGCGTCATCGAGGCATTTTCTCCCTAACTGTTGAGTAATCACGGTTCCTGATTCCCGACCGTCTTGAACAGCTCGAGCAGTTTTGCGAGTTGCACGGGTTTGACATAGTAGTGGTCGAACCCTGTCTCTTGTTGACGCTGCCGATCGGCTTCACTGGGCGTATAGCCGGTCAACGCGCACATCATCACATCCTTGAATTCGGGACGCTCCCGCAGACGCCTGGCAACCTGGTAGCCGTCGAGTCCCGGCAACCCAATATCCAAGAGCACCACGTCGGGCCGAGAAGCCAAGGCCATTTCTATGGCAGTCGGGCCAGTGCGAGCCACTTGGACGTCGTGTCCGTGCAGCCGCAGCAACATGCTCAGGCTGTCGCCTGTGTCGACGTTATCTTCCACCACCAACACATGCAGAGATCGTCCGATCTGCGTCGCCGGTTCCAGCACGGTTTTCGAGACGGGGATCGCCGCGTCCGAAAGCAGCGGTAGTCTGATCGTGAATTCGCAGCCCTTTCCCAAACCGGCACTCGACGCTTGCAGCCGACCTTCGTGCATCTCCACCAGGTTGCGAGCGAGCGCCAGACCGATGCCCAATCCGCCGTAAGACCGGCCGAGCGAGCCATCGACCTGGGTGAATAGCTCGAAGACGTGCGGCAGAAGTTCCGGCGCGATGCCCACGCCGTTGTCCCGCACGCGGATCACGGCCTCGGTGCCTTCCTGGCTGACGGTCATTCGAATGAGTCCGCCCGGTTCGGTGTACTTGGCCGCATTGTTGAGCAGGTTGACCACGACCTGCTCAATGCGAGCCGGATCCGCCTCGACCCAGATCGGCACAGTCGGCAGCGACACCGAAAAGTCGTGTTTGCGTGCGTCCATGAAGGGACGGGCCGCCTCGGCAGCGTCGTTGGTGACCTTGCGGAGTTCGACCTGCTCCTTGGTCAGACGCAATTTCCCTTTCGTGATTCGGCTGATGTCCAACAGGTCGTCGACCAGTCTCACCATCACGGCAACTTGCCGGCCGATGATGTTGCCGGCTTGCGCGATGATCGGGTCATTCGTCTTCATCTGTCGCAGAATGTCCAAGGCGTTTCGAATCGGCGAGAGGGGGCTGCGGAGTTCATGCGAGAGCAAGGCCATGAATTCTTCTTTGTTCCGGTTGGCTTCCGCCAAACCGTCCGCCCGCTTGCGTTGGTCTTCTAGGGCTTCGCTTTCGGTCAGGTCGTGCATCACACAGGCGAACGACCGAGCCTGTTTGTGCTCGTCGAGCAGCGGCGTGACGGTTGCCCGACACCAGAACCGCGTGCCGTCCTTCCGAATCTGCCAGCAATTATTTTCCGCATGGCCGTCCGCCAGCGCCGTCTTGAGTTCATGCTCGGGCTCGCCCGTGACCACGTCTTCGGGCGTAAAGAACCGCGAAAAGTGCTGCCCGACAATTTCACTGGACAGGTAGCCGAACAGGCGTTCTGCGCCAGGGTTCCAGCAGATGACTTGTCCGCCAAGTCCGATCAAGAAGAGGGCGTACTCTTTGGCATCGGTTGCCAGGAGGTCAAAGCGCTCTCCCATTTCTTGCGCCGAGAGATTGATTTTGGTTTCAGAGGCCATGGCCCAGCCTTTGTCGGAATGGATCAGGGTGAATTGTCATCATGCGATCCCGAGTCGCCTGAAGACCGGCCTCTTGGCCTCATCCACGAGAAATGCGAAAGCGATCGTCGCGGCAAACGTGCCGGCCACCACAGAAATCGGCAGAGGTGTCATGAAGACCCCACACAGGGCCAACGTAGAGGCGATCATGAGATCGGCGACCGATGACAGAACGACCCAGAAGCTCGGGCGAGACGACCACAGCCGCCGCCGTTCGCGAATGGCATACGTCGCCGCCTGATTGCCGAACACGATGAGCAGAAAGGCGAGGGTTCTCAGCGCGCCGAGATTAAACTCCAAACCGAATTCACCGACGGCCAAAACGGCGCTGCAAAAGACGAGTTCGCTAATTCCCATAAAGACGCCCGCGATCGTCAATTTGCCGATACGCCACGCGTTGGGCAGCGGAGAGGGTCGCACATTGTCCGTGGTCAACGACATTCCCAGGAAGTCGCCGGTGATCATCACGATCACCATCAGCATGGGAGTCAGGATCGCGTGCCCCGTCATGATCAGGCCGGCCGCCAGGAACAGGACCTGGACGACTTTCTTGTTCACGGAGTTGAGCGTGTAGGTCAGGATGCGCTGGAACGTCACCCGCCCTTCCTTGACAGCGACAACGATGCCCCCGAGTCCAGGTTCGGTCAGCACAATGCTGGCTGCCGATTTGGCGACGTCGGTCGCGGTCGAGACGGCGATTCCCATTTGTGCCTGGCGCAATGCGGGCGCGTCGTTGGCACCGTCGCCGCACATGCCGACGATGTGACCCTCGTTCTGAAACGCCTTGACGAGGTGATATTTGTCTTCCGGAAGGATGCCGGCAAAAACCGCGAAATCCTCCGGACGCACACTGTCGAGTCTCGATCTAGAGGGACAGACGGCGCCCTCGAGTCCCACGGCGCGAGCCACGATCGCCGCCGTCACGGGCGCATCACCCGTCGCCATCACGGTCCGCACGCCCAACGTGCGCAGCTCCGCGACGAGTTTCGCCGAGTCGGTCCGAGGCGGGTCACTCAGCGCGATGATTCCCGCGAGTCGCAACGCCTGCGGCGGACCGACGGCGACCGCTAGGACTCTGAATCCCTGCGATTCAAGTTCATTTGCGGCGGTGGAGTCAGTTGGCGACGATTGAATGAGACCGGCGACGACGGCAAACGCCCCCTTCACGACGCACAGATGGGCGCCGTTCGCATCCACCACCGTCGCCTCGGACATCCTCGTCGCCGGATCGAACGGCACGAACGCCACCCCTTTCGGCAGATTGGTGGCAACCTTGTGTGCCGCAGCAGCGCGAATCGCGGCATCGACAGGGTCCTGCCCGCCGTCCGAGCCGGCTAGCGCAGCAAGCCCCAGGACGTGCGCCTCGTCGAAGCCGGTCGAGGGACGGACGGCGTTCACCGTCACTCGTTGCACGTCAGCGTGCCCGTCTTGTCCACGCACAGGACATCCATCGATGCTGCCTCATCCACCGCGGAGAGACGCGTCGGCAGAACACCCAAGTGCGCAAGCGACCGTGCGCCGACCGCCGCAGCCAGGGTAAACGTGGCCGGCAGCGCGACGGGAATCGATGCAAGAACGGCAGTGAGCACGAGCGGTATGATTTCGGCAACCGGCATGGCGTGAGCGGCGGCATACGCCACCAGGAGGACGATCAGACTACCGTTAAAGAGGGCCAGATTGCGCACCACGCGCAAAACAGCTTTCTGCTGGGAACTCACGACGTGGGCGCTGAGAACAAGCTCGGCCGTTCGACCAAACTTCGTGCGCGTCCCGGTCGCCGTCACCTCCGCAACCGCCTCGCCTCGCCGCACCAGCGCCCCGGCAAAGGTTTGGAAGCCGGGACTCGCCTCCATGGGGATGGATTCGCCGGTGAGCATGGATTGATCGAGCAGAATCTCCCCCTGGACCAGGCGCACGTCGGCGGCGACCACGGCGCCCAGGGGAAGCTTCACGACGTCGCCGGGCACCAGCTCGGCAGCGGGTCGATTTGTCCAGACGCCGTCACGTCGCACGGCCGCAGTCAGCGCGAGCCGCGACTTGAGCGCCGCAAGTGTTGTCTGCGCCCGCCCCTCCTGAAAAAAGCCGAGAACGGCATTGAACACCAAAAGCGCCCCGATGATCGCGGCCTCGACATACTCGCCAAGCATCACCTGAAGCACGATCGCCGCTTCGAGCATCCAAGGAACGGGCGCCCAGAATTTGTCCAACGCCATACGCAATGGATGCGGGGACGTGTCAGGAACGGCGTTTGGGCCCAACTGTTTCAGCCGGCAGCGAGCCTCCTCGCTTGTGAGACCTGTTTCGACGTTTGCAGGCGGCGACTTGTCTTTGGAGAGAACTGAGGCCAACTTGATGTCGGTTCCGTTTCCGATGGGTGGCGTCGAACGCGGGGTCCGCACGTCCGATTCATTTGCGATCGTTGGCACAGTGACTATCCCCCTGCTCCCGCGTTCTCCCGTTCGAGAGCATCTTGCGAAACGCCGTGTACATCACCCCGCCAATGCGTTGCATCTCAAACCCAGGCATCGATTCACCTCACACCGATGACGCTTCTGCAGTTCCATCCCCACAAGCCAAAATTACTCCGCTTACCCTTAATTTCTCGTTGGGATTTCTGACTTGGATACAAGCAACTCCCGGATCCCTCGCCGGACGGTTGCCTCCCTGCAGGGTCACGCACTGACAACAAAAGCGTCGTCCTTTGTGTGCATCTCCGGCTGAGTTTCCGAATTGCGCAACTCTGTCCACAAATAACTCAGCGTCGATTCGGCTCCCTGATTCCAATTCACACCGGTTGCTTCGAGACCGTCGCAGCAGGCGCCGCACGTCGCGTCGGCAAGAGGCTGTTTCAAACTGTTCTCGCCATGAAACCAGCGGTGTGCCCGCCGGAAGGTCGCGAGGTAGCTTTCATGGCCGAGCAGCTCAAATGCCGTCAGTGCCGCATCGGCCATCGTCGTGGCCTCGACAGGTTGCTGGTCGTAAAGCGCCTTCTCCTCGCCGTGCGGATACCAATCGCTGTTTCCGATCGGCCAGAAAACGTCCTCGGTCGTTGTCTCCCGGTCGAGAAATGCAAATGAAGTTGACGCCACGTCCAAAAACTGCCCCTCGGGCCAATGCCGCGCGGCGACAAACAGGGCATGCGGCAAGATGGCGTTGGCGTACGTCATGCGCGATTCGAACCAGGGCCAATCCGGTCGCATCGACCGGTAGAAGCATTCGACCAGCCGCGCCGCCGCGGACTGCGCGAGATCAGCCATGCCTTCGATATCGATGACGCCTTGAGCCGAAAGATGACCCCAAGCCAGGATCACGTACGCTTCGGCGCGCACGCTGCGCAGTTCGGCCAACGCGGGCAGCACCGAAGTAATCAACTCCCTCGCCATCAGGCGAAATCCGTCCGGAAGATTGCTGCCCAGCGCTTCGGCCAGCGCAACGACGGCCTGGCCCTGGCAGTCGCCGGTGCCTTGCACATCGAGCCAGTCCCGCTGGTAACTCAGGAAATTGTGGAACCCGTGAACGCGGGACTGGGCGTGCTCCAAAAAGCTCAAATAGCACGAGACCCGGCCGAGCATGCGGTCGTCCGGGTGCCGATTCCAAAGGCGGGTACAAAGCCGCAGGGCCCGTGCGTTATCGTCGGTCGTGTAGCCGCTCTCGCGCCGCGGAAGGCTATAGATGGCATGTTGAATCAGGCCCGTCGAGTCCGTCATGCGGTCCAGGTGATTCAACGTCATTGCATCGCCAACGGACATTACACGCCTCCCTGCATCAGCTTCACCGGCCGGGATTTGGCGCTTGGTGTCGCGAATCCAATTCGCCGAGCTCGTTCCGGCGCCTGCGCCTTCGCCTCCGCCTTTGCAGACGCAGCCTGGCTGAAGACTTCCAAATACTCCCGGCCCACATTCGGCCAAAACATGGGCTTCGCGTATTCGTACGCCCGGAGTTTGGTTTCGGCCTGGAATGCCGCGTCACTCAGGAATCGCAGCGTCGCATCGGCGAGAGCATCGCTTTTTGCAAAGGGCACGATCAGGCCGCGGCCATCAGCCAGGACCTCTTCGGCATAGAGATAGGGCGTGCTCACGATGGCCCGTCCCGCGGCCATCGCATAGGCCAATGTGCCGCTGGAAATTTGATCTTTCCCGGGGTATGGGGTTACGTAAACATCGCAGGCCTGCAAGTACTTCAGAAGTTCACCTAGCTCGAGAAACTTGTTCACGAAGCGCACGTGCTCGCCGACACCCAGTGCGTTGGCTCTCTCGACCAGGCTCTCGCGATAAACTTCCCCCTCCCAGCGCTTCACCTGGGGGTGCGTGGCACCGACAACCAAATACAGGGCTTCCGGGCAGGCCCGCACGATCTGGGGCATGGCCTCGATCATGTATTCGAGGCCTTTGCCGCGGTTGATCAGTCCGAAGGTGCAAATCACCCGCCGGCCGGCCAGCCCGAGTTGGTCCTTTTGGGAATTCTCGCGTTCGCGCGGCACAACCGGAACGCCGTGCGGGATGACATGCACATGCGGCCCCGACACTCCATAAACGCGGTCAAGCAGCCCGGCGGCAATTTTCGTCATGACAACGATGCTTTGGCTGCTGGCTCCCAGCGTCTGGATGAGACGACGCGGCAGCGGAGCCGGCTGCGTCATCAGCGTGTGGAACGTGGTGACAATCGGCTTGCGACAACCACGAACAAATTCCAGCACGCGATCGCCCCATTCGCCGGGGTAAAGGCCGAACTCGTGTTGCAAGCTCACCACATCGCACGGGCCGTGGTTGGCCATTTCGGCCGCCAGGCGATAGGCACCTTTGCGGCTGTTGTCGATGATGTGGACCACGCGCGGATCATCGTAGTTGAGCGATGGGGTTTTCAGGATCGCCGCCAACGCAGAGACCCCCTTGCCTGCCGCAAGGTCTACAGCATCCGCGGAATCCCGGGTGAAAGTTGCGAGGCCGCACTCTTCCGGCGGAAAGGTCGATACAAACAGAGGCCTGACGGTCTGCACGATGTTTTCTCCCTAAAGCGATCAGGTCCTGGTCGGCCCGGTGTGCGACTCAGGATGTAGGATTCGTTACCCGCCATTCGTCGAACGGCCTCGCCAGCGTCTTGCTCTCTCG
Source organism: uncultured Planctomycetaceae bacterium (assembly GCA_963752185.1). Lineage (GTDB taxonomy): Bacteria > Planctomycetota > Planctomycetia > Planctomycetales > Planctomycetaceae > DASPSM01. Next base: position 2,920,463 of record CAVVXK010000002.1, read on the forward strand.
GCGGGACTCCATTGCTTGCGGATCGCCGAACACTCGCGGGCAATCTCTTCCCGCGTCGGCAAGTACATTCTGAGCAGGTTGCGTTCGACATCGAGCATCCGAACTGCGACTGCCAACGTGCTTGTCGTCGTGACGACCGCGATCCCTTCCCGCAAGCTGTTCCGGCAGACGATCCGTAGCGATTGGTTGGGGTCGCAGATCGGAATCCGCATCGGCGACAAACCGGTCAACTTCCGTGTCGCAAAGCGTCTGTTGTTCAAAGGTTACAATCCTTCCGTGGCCGGTGTGATTGAGTTTTTGCGTAGGTCAAGAAACGCTCACCTATCTCTCGACGCGCGATTTCTCGCGGCAGGAAACAAAAAAAGCCGACGTGGTCGACGCCTTCCTGGAAGGCATCGACCACGTCGGCATACTCTTCAACGGACTCCCCGCGAACGGGTCGCCCCTTATCTAGTCATCCGACTGATTCTTTGGAGACCAGGAATGATTCCCGTTCTCCACACGCACCTTAGTCTATCCGTTTCCGCTTGATAACGCAAAGACGCCTACCGGAGCCCTCGCGAGTGAGGCCAGAAATAGGGACGCACTTGGACGCAGCTCTCTTCGAAGCGAGCTGCGTCGCATTTCTCCCCGTCACGGTTTTGTCGGTAAACCGGGGCGACTGATTACGGGGCTTAAGCAAAGGAGACGGGAGTCGAATCCGAGGTCCGATTTGACTCCCGTCCCTTTTTGATTCTCCCTTTTTGATTCTCCCACGCTCTCGTTCCACGCGGCGCAGTTCAGCTTCAAGCTCCCGCACCCGACCTTCCAAACCAATCGCCGCTGCCTCCCCGGCGGATCGCCTCCGCTTCCAGCGATAAAGCAAATTTGGACTGGAGAGACCCAGTCGCTCGCAGATCGACACGGCCGCATGTCCGTCCAGGAGCATCTGCACCGCCTCGGCCTTGAACTCCTCCGTGAACCGCCGCCGCTTCCTTGCCGGCTTTTCCTCCGCCCTTCCCTGCTTCGCCTTCGACATCGGCGGGCTCTCCTGGAACCCTCCAGAATAAGCACCAGCAGTGTCCGAAAAACATGAAGCAGGTCAATTTGACGCCTGAGCAGACAAGAAGATTTGAAAACTCAGGTGAGCCGCGTTGACGACATTGGGGGTGGAACGCTTCAGCTACACTATCAGGTCCAGGGAAGCTCGGAGCACTACTTTATCTGGGCTCCAACAAGGCCCGTGCCGATGTGAAACGAACTGCCGATGGCGTATTTGGAGCAAGTGGGGTTGAGAATGCATCGGTATTCTGGTGCAGAGTTGATCAGTGGCATATTTCGGAGCGAATCGCCGAGGTTGCGCGCAGTCCGCATTGCATCTTTCGGATGGGAAACGCGACACTGCGGGCGCTCTACGACACGGTAAATTGCCCTCTCGGAGTGTGGAATGCGCTGCTTCCTGATGAAGACGAGCACGATTGTCTGGAAAGCTGGCGACTGACCGTGAACTTCCACCTCTGGACCGAGCCGAAGTACCAACGCGCCGCGCGCGAATTCAAGCAGCGGTTTACCTTGATCGGCGTATTTGCGCTTCTCGATGCGAATACGCCCGTACGAACCTTAGAGCGACTTGAGGGGCTGGCGCCGGGACAGGAAAACTGGGAAGGGCACCTCGACGCCATAGCGCAACTTATTGCGGACTTGGGTTGGGCTTGCCCGGCTATTTGGACTTGGACCGAATGGGACGGGGGCATTTTCGTCGCGAGCGAAGCCAAGGCTGAGTTGGTGTCCAGCTTTGAGCGGCGCCTCGCAGATATCGGCGAGGACACGGCGAAAGTCGTGTTCGGGGGAGAAACAGCGCAATGGCAGGGTCCGTTAGACCTCTTTTAGGCGTGCCAAAGGTTCCTGGAACCTTTGATTTACCCTGGCGCTGCCCTGGGCTGTCACGTTTGACCCTTTCAGGGCGGCGCGGAATCCGTCAGCGGACTTTGGGAATGTTGTGGCTCGGCCTCTCGTGCCGTGGTCGCCGGCCAAGAAAAGCGTCGCATCAATCTCGGCCCCAATGGCCGATCCCCGCCCGTCGCACTCGACGCCGTTAACCCTTTTCTGGGTGCCATGCCCAACGGCTCGGCGTGGGCATGCCGATGAACTTAATGCGGGAACGTCAAACGGATTCGCACGCCCACGCAAAGCCGTGGGCGTGGCACCCCGATATGAACCCTTTGAGGTTTTCTCCCCGAAGAAAGGAATGTCCAACCGCTTCGCATGCCACGCAAAGCCGTTGGGCCTGCCACCCAAAATTGCCGTGAGCCCTCACGTCAGCGATCCGCCGACTTTCAGCGGCGGGCGCTGGCGCGCGCGATTCGTCTCAACCTTCCAGCCCTGCGCATCGGCGCTGAAAAGATACGGGACGCGGAGGATCACGGCCAGTTGCTGCATCAAGCGAGCGGCGCCGTCGAAATCGCCCGTCAGCAAGAGTGGCAGTCGCAGAGACTCCCCCGGCGACGAGCCCTGCAGCACGATCAGCCCCTGAACGGCCCAGTCGATTGTTGAGCCGCCCGATGTTCCGCACACGTACTTACACGGGCAGAGCTGTACGGCCCGCAGCGACGCACGCGAAACGACCAGGATTCGATGCGGATCGTCTTCCGCGAAAGCCCAGTTCAAGGCCGCTTTCAAATCCGTTCTGGTCACATCCGGCGACTCAGGAAGCTCGAGCGAAAGCTCATCTCCGTCACGGGGAATGTGCATGCGGGAAAGACGCCGATAACTCAGTCGGTTCAGCATGCCAATCATGACCATCACTGGGACGCCAAATAACAGCGTCGCCGTGATGGAAGCCGAGATGCAGAGGGGCCAGGTCCCCACGCGCTGCTCATGCAAAATGCAGCTGAGGGTGCCGGCGCACGCGGTCAGCACGACGCCTGCGGCGGCGGCGAGCGAGGCCTTGTCACGTCCCGAGAGATCTCTGGAAGGTTCCAAGAGCCAACCATCAGCCGTCTCGACCAGTTTCAACTTGAGCCGAGAATGCACGCATAAACCGTCGAACAGAATCGGCTCATTCGGCACTTCGGGCAGAACGTCGGGGCCCGCATGGCGAATTCGAGTCGGCCAGAAAATCCGGCGGATCGACGACAGGACGACCGCGGCTCCGGCTACCGAAAACAAGATCGCGCCGGACCAGAAGCCCCAAAGCCACGCTCCTGGTCGCACGGAAGGCCAGGCGATTCCGCCGCCGACTGTCCCCACAAACAGGAACAGGCAGCCGACGGCAAAAGCTGGCCATCGATTCGGAATGTAGACCTCTGACTCGACCTCGTGCCAGACCGTCACGGAATTGCCCGTTCCCTCCTCACGGCGCACTTCCTCCTCGCTGCGTCCTCTTTCCTCACCGGGGGGCGTCATCTCGCCAGATCTCATTTCGCGAGTTTACCAACGGGTGGCGCGGCTCGCCCCGAGACGGTCTTACCGCCGCGAAATGCCGACAGCATCTCTTTTGGGCCAGCTACGCACAAACCCTTACTTCGGTCATTGATTTGGGCACGAGGGGGGTGGCATTCTGCAGACGGCCCACTTGAGTTGGGTGTGTCCCCAAGTTGAAGAAACCGGGACAACGCGGACAAGCAAATTGGAGATGACAATGCGGGCCCGATCCCCTTTGTGGCTGGTGACCATTGCCGGCTGCGCGCTCCTCGCGTTTGCGACCCAAGCGCGGGCGTCCACCATTCTCTTGGACCTGAAGGACCCGCCCGCGCAGAGCTTCACGCCGATTTCGTTAAACTTTACCGCAACAATGGCAACGACGACGTTGTCCGTCGCCGGCTATCAAGTCCCGGCGTTTTTTAACGTCGTCGACAACACATTGACGGTTACGGGCGGCGGACCGAACTTACTTGGTGAAACCTGGACCTTCACGCCGGCTCCGTTGGGCTCCGAGGCTTTCCAGGGTAACGACTTCTATGGAACCGGCGTCAACGGCCTCGATTTGGACGGAACCGTGGCAGGCTACTTCGACACGTTTGCGCAGACGTTCTCCACCTCAGTCGGGCAATCCTATACCTACGATTTCTTGTTCTACAATGCCCCCAGCCCCAATAACCAACCCAGCGAGTTGGTCGTCTCACTCGATCAGGCCAACATCCTCCCGGAACCAGCAAGTTTGGCGATCTTGACCAGTGGCTGCTTTGCGATCGGCGGGTTTGGACTTTGCAGACGGCGCCGCGCAGCGGTCCATCAATAGCCGACGAAATACTGGCCCAAGCGGTTCGCAGATTCGCCGCCAGCGTCGGCCGAAAACAGAACGACTCGAGAGTCGCCCAGGAAAGAAACTTCCGCGATCAGCTTCTGAGTGGGCGAATGAGAAAGGCGACAGGCGCATTTTAAAATGCGCACGGCCCGACACTCTCAGCGGCCATTGGTTTTTAGATTCGGCGGCAGCGGTCCCCGGATGACCGGGGCGGGAGGCAAAGGGACTTTCCACTTCTGGAGAATCTTCCAGGCGGCCTCTCGAACTCTGTAGAGGCGTTTTTCGGTGTTGTCTGGGTTCTGCTCGATGCGCCAGCCCGGGTCGTGCAGCATCTTGGTCAGGGTCGCGGCGTTCGCGGGCGACTTGAATTCGCCTAACGCCAGTACGCCGGCGAGGCGAACCCAGTCCTCCTTCGAAGTCAGCCAACCTTGCACAGCTCGGCGAGGTGCGGGGTGACCGGCACGATCAGGAAGGTGCCGTCTCCCGTGGGGCCGCCGCCTAATACGAGTGGGATGGGAAATTGCATGTCCCGAAACGGTTTTAGGTGCGGCCGGGAAAGTTCCGCCTGCACGGCACGCACGATTTTGTCCTCGTCATCGAGCAGCTCGAACAAGTGAGAATTCAACGAAAGCACGCCTCGCGGCGAAAACTCTCCCTCGATGATTTGCTTCGTTTTCGCGGAGCCCAGTTCGATCCAGCTGATCGGCTCCGGCAGGGATGATTGCACGCGTTCGATCGGACCCTGCGACATGCGCAGGGGCTCCTTCGGACGCCGCGTCTTTCGGAGGAACCAGATTGCCGGTTGGCCGGCCGCCTTTAGCCGAGTCAAATTTTGCATGTCGGCCGTTTCGCGGAATTGCTCGAAGCAGAATTGAACAGTCTCGTGCGGGTCGCCTTTCCAGGTTTTGCTCACCTTCAGTGTCACCGTCACTGGGAACAAGTCGAGGACTTCGCTAAAGCGGATCGGCTTGCCGTACGCGATCTCCGAGACGGTGGCCTTGGCGACGACATCGGCAGAGACGACCATCCATTCGAGGCTCGTCTTCGACAACGGGCCGATCTGAGCCCACCCCGTCGATTCGCCAAGTCCGCCGAGGAAAACAAGGAACCCAAGGACGAGCGGGCAAATTGAGTGTCGCCCGATGCGATGGATAAAAAGTCTGTGTGCGCGGGTCATCGTGCTTTGCTCCTCGTACCCAAGATCTGCTTGAGGTGTCCGGGAATTGGTCTGCCGAGCCGGGGGGTTGATCCCCCCGGTCCTGCGCGACACGTTCACTTCTCCCAACCCAGACTCAAATTCGGGTCATCGTACTCACGGTAAGCGCCTTGTCGACTATTCCATGCGGCGGGCGCGATCGGACCGAGGGGATCAACCCCTCGGCTCGGCGGACTGCAGATTCGTCGTACAGAATTCTCGGACACCCTCAAGCTCAGCTTGGGAACGAGGCTCCAAACACTCACGTCGGCAGACGGATGGCGTAACACGCGTCACGAAACGACTGCCGACGAATACTTCAACGGAGTGCTAAATCACCGACCGCGATTCTGGGACAGGCGCCTTGTTTGTGGTGCGGCCATCAAGGGCCGCACGTGTTTGTGGTGCGGCCGTCTCGGCTGCACATGCAGGCGGGACGCCTGCACCACAAATTCGACAATGAGCAGCGCCGCAGAATCGCTGTCGGCGATTTAGCCCCGCCAGCGGCGGAACCAACTTCGAAATCCATAGCACAATCCGGTCCCACGGGTACGGGTCGCCAATCGCAAGAGACAAGCCGCGCAGTCATGAGTCGACCTGGTTCAGGAAACGGCGAAAGAGCCGGAAAAGCATATTCGGCAATTTCCGCGAATTCCCGATTGCGCCAGAGCAGCCCCTCGGATTCCGCTCTGGCCCAAAATTCCTTTGTGAGCATCTGCGCAGCAGCTCGCCATCTCCAGCAACGATTTCCATTCGATAGCTGTCCCAGAACATTTCTTCCCACCGCGGTTCGGTCAAGATGGCGATCGCCTTTCCTTGACGTTCGATCACCCAACCACAGTCGCGGCCGTAGTTGGTCTCCCAAATTCGAAGACGGCGGGCATAACGATGCAAGCGCATCACCTCAAAGGGGCTAACGACCCCGTTCACCTGCCGCGGCGGCGGGTGGGAAATTGAATCTAGAAAAACCAGAATGCCGGACCGAGTTCGGCGTTTCGGGCCAACGGCAGCTCTCAGTGGGCGGGGCGATCAGATTTTCGATTTTGGATTTGCGATTTTGGATTTTGGATTTTGGATTTTGGATTTTGCGGAACGAAGGCGCCGGCGCCGGTCGCGTCGGTACCGACAACGCTGCCAACGCTGGTCGGTCGGGTACCCGCTCGCGGGTGCGGAGCGGTTGGCCCAAACAAACACCGCCAAGCAGGAAGTGCCCGACCGAGCTTGGCATCGGACCAACAGCAGCTCTCAGTGGGCGGAGCGATAACGCACTTCCGGTCCCGGTTGCTTCGAGATCGCAACCGGCACCCGCTAAGCGGCTCGCGGATTCGCCGCCACCGTTGGTTTCAGGCGAACGAATCGCCGACGCCGGTCGCTTCGACCGAAACGGTCGGCGCCCGCAACTTCGAGATTCGCTCAGGAAAGAACTTCCGCGACCGCTGTGTCGGCCGGGTGGGTTGAAAGTCACCAGATGTCCCGGAATTCCTTCCTAGCCCGAGTATAGCAAGGTGGGCTCGAATCCCGACGGAAAATTTTCCCAGTTTGTTGCAACCGGTGAGACGAAAGGAAGTTGCGACAAAAGATTTTGGAGGGGTACTTTGCATTACAAAGTGGCAGGAAGATCAGCGGGACTTTCTTGGGTCCGCCATGGGGGCGGACCAACGCTTGCGTCTCGTTCCCAAGCTCCCGCTTGGGATCGCAAGGTCTCGAAGCTCCGCTTCTTACGGCGCGATCAGCGTGCGGGGTGGCTTGCACACCGGACCTGCGAAGGCGAAGCGGGAGCTTCGCGGGAGAATGCGTTCCCAAGCACAAGCTTGGGAACGAGAGAACGAGGAATGCGGACAAAATGGCAGGCGGCGAGCGGCTGCCATTTTGGCTTTTTTTGGGGCGCACCGCAAAAAAGTCCCCCTCGGAATGCGTCTGGAATCTGGGGTGCGGTGTCCGGGGTCGAAGACTGCGATGGAAGAGGCTGCGGCACAATGCCTTGCGCTTCGCACATTTTCCGATGCACGCCCCGGCCCCCGCCCACGTCCGACTTTTTTTGGCCGGACCCCAAAAAAGTACCCCTTTTTTAGCGCCCCAAAAAAGCCAAAAAAGTCCCGCTGCTGGGTCAGCGGGACGCGGTTTGGAGCGGGCCGAGGTCATAGCAGGCGGCCTCTTCGCCGTTGCGGACGAAGAGTCGGCTGCCGCTGATCGCCGGGTGGTTCCAGGTCTTGCCGTCGATGGCGTGGACGCGGGCAATTTCGTGGCCGCCTCCCGGGGAGATTTCCACGAGGGCCAGGTCGCCGTTTTCGGCAATCACCAACAGCACGTTGTCCAAAAGCAGGACCTGGCCGTACTCGTAGTGGCCGGCTTTCCATTTGATGCGGCCCGTTTTCAGGTCGAGGCAGGCGAGAATGCCTTCGTCGAGCCCGTACACAAAACCGTCCCGCATCACGCCCGTGTTGAACTTGAGTTTGAATTTGTTGGGGGTCGTCCAGCGCGGCGTGGCCGACCAGGTGGAACCCGATTTCTTCACGTCCAGGAGCATGCTGCCCGTGCCGTAGCCGCTGCTGAGAAATATCGAGCCATCGGCCAAAATAATCGGCTGAGCACAGTTGTTGTCGAACTGGTTCGTCCACTCGGGAGACCGCCACAGTTCCTTGCCGGTGCTTGCGTCATAGCCGCCGGCTCCGACTGCGTCGTAAATCACAATCTGCCGCACTCCGTCGATGGTGGTCAAGATGGGTGAGGCGTATGCCGCCTGGTAGTCACCGCCGGCCCAAACTTCCTTGCCGGTGATGCGGTCGTAGGCCACGAGCGCGTGGCCGCTCGTTTCGGCGCCATCCGGTTTCGTGCGGTGACCGCCAGGATTCACGACGACCAGGTTGTCGTAGACCAGGGGCGAACAGGACATGCCGAATTGAAGCGCGGGCACTCCCGCCTCTTCGACCGTGTTGTGCGACCAAAGCACGCGGCCGTCGTGCGGGTCGAGGCAATTCAAAATTCCCGTGGCGCCGTATGTGTAAACTCGCGACGCAGCCACGGTCGGCGTCGCCCGAGGCCCAATGCCGCCCATGGGATTTGAGAACCGCTGGTTGGAATCGGTGTGTTCCCAAATTTGCTTGCCGGAATTGGCGTCATAACAGGCGACGGTTTCGCCCGTGCCGCGTTGTTCCTGCGTGAAAATGCGACCCCCGGCGACAGCGAATGACGACCAGGCGGCGCCGACCGGGTGTTTCCAAATCTGGCGCGGCGGCTGGTGCTCCCAATCGGCACTGATGCGAACTCCGTGTGCGATGCCATCACGGTTGGGGCCTTCAAACTGTGCCCAATCGCCCGGCTGGACTGGGAAATCGGCCACCTTTTGTGAGGGAGCGGCAGTCGAAGCAGTCTTGTTGCTGGCAGATGTCGGCGACGCCTGGCTTTTCCAATACTCAGCGGCTTTCTGCTCGGCCGACTTTTGCCAACGCCAAGTCACATACGGCACCATGTCGCCGCTGAATTCTTTGATTCGAAAGCAAGCAAAGAAGCCGACGAACGCGGCCACGAACAATCCAAAGACACCCAGCCGCAAGATCCATCCGGTCCCGGACAAAAAAAGCCACCACAGGACCACGAGAAACACGGTCGTCGGGACGATGTACCAGGTGAGCATGACCTGCCAGGTGGAGTCGCCCGCATTGCGAGTCCAAGCGAGCGTCTCGAGCGTCGCACCGCCGGCGACGATGACCAGCAAAATGCCGTAACGCAGCCAGGCTGGCAGCCAGGCTTTTTTTCGCGATGCCCGCGGCGGCGATTTGGCGGCTGGTGGCACGGCGTCGCGAATTGGTGCGACCGCTGCTGTCGTCTGATTCGCCTGACTTGGTCCCTTCGACATCGGCACCACTCCCCTCCCCGATCCTCAACAAGTGCACGGCGGGGCAAGCGAACGGCTTGCCTTTCGAGCGTCCCACGGCGGTAACTGTACGGTTTTGCCGCGCTTCACGGAAGAAACCGGGAGCGTTCTTCGGCAGTGGGCAACCGACAGGTCTCTTTTTTGCCGAAGATCGCATACCGGGTATTGGCAATCCAGGAGTATCCCAGATCGCGAATGGGACGGGGCACGATCCACAACAGGCCCGCGGCGGTGCGCAGAATCCACCCAGCCGCCCAAGCACGCGAATGACCGCCGCCGACTTGCGGTACGCCTGATCGCCGTCGACAACGACCACTGTCTTCAGATCGGCGATGTCGGCCGCATTTAGCCGTTTGGCCGCCGTTTGTCCCTGCAGGGGAGAAAAAAGAAAGAGACCATTGGGGTCCCGCCGGAGCACGAAGTCCACAAAGCGGTCACAAAGCCCGCAGACACCGTCAAAAAAGATGACCGGCTGCGAGATTTTCGCGTTGGACGCGTTAATGGCCGCGGATGGCGAACCCATAACGGCCGTCGCCGCGGCCGATTCGCCCCGATCGCCCTTCGCAATGCCGGCTGGGGCAGACGCTTCGCGGTCGATCATCATTGACTCCTGCTCCGTAAGGGGCGGCCGAGGTGCGCAGCCACGAATCGCTCCATTCATCATAACCGGACCCAGTTCAAGGGATTAACAGTGGTAACGATTCGGCTCGCTGTTTCGGACTTTCGGCCCAGTCGATCATCCCGGTGGAAGACGTTTTGCAGCGTCAGGATTTCCTTGTTAGGCTAGAGAATAGGGAACTTAGCCAAAATGTACGATTGCGAGGGAGCGAATTGTTAGCGGGGGCGGAAGCCCAGGACTTACCGAGACTTAACTTGGTTGGCACGCCCAGCGAACGACCTTGGTATTTCGCCGTCGCAGCGTCGAGCGGCCTTCATCTCGCTTTAATTGCCGTCGCGGGATGGATCTTAATCGATGCAAAGGCTGCGGTGCGGCCGGTCGACCTGGAAGCGGCCTGGGTCGAAGGCGAAGTTGCCGAAACGATTGCTCCACCAGCCTTACGAGTTGTTGAACTCCCCCCGGGTCCGGGAGGAACCGACCAGAACCCAACCGCTCCCGGACAGCCCTCGCTTGAGGCGCCCACGCCGGGGAATCAAGTCGGCCAACCGGCACCACTGGCCGTGAAGATTCCGCACGATTCCCGGTCATTGACCAATCAGTGGCTGGCCGAGTCGCGTTCTGGCAAAGGTCTTACCGACCTCGTAGGACCAGTCGTCTACGGGGCGGATGGTCGACCGGAGGGGACGGGAGGGGGCGGCGGAAGCGGCGGCGGCGGGTCGGGTGGTGGCAGCGGCGGCGGAATGAAGTCGAACTTCTTTGGAATCCATGCCGACGCACGGCGCGTGGTGTATGTCGTCGACGCCTCGACCAGCATGAATCGCCCCTATGACGGCGAAGCGAAAACTCGTTTTGGACAAATGAAACTCGAGCTGGCCAAATCAATCCTCAGTCTGAAACCGGAGCAGCAGTTTTTCATTGTTTTCTTCAATGAACACCCGATACCGATGCCAGCAAACGGAATGGCCAACGCCATCGGCGAGAACCAACAGCAATACCTGACGTGGATGGCAAGCGTTCCGGCAACTGGACTGACCGACCCGCGACCGTCGATTTCGCTGGCGCTGAGCCTCAATCCGGATGTTGTCTATTTCCTGACCGACGGAGCGTTCCCACGCGATGTCCAAAGCGACCTCTCAAAACTGAAACAGCAATCCGTGCAGATCAACACGATCGCATTTGGGGACATCAAGGCGGAAAAATCACTCAAACCGCTCGCCATGAGAAACGGAGGACGGTTCGCCTTCGTGCCGTGAGAGATGGGATCGGCATTTTCCCGCAGATGCGGATTTCTTGTCCCACCTGAACTAGGACACCAGCCCCCTAATCCCTACTCTCCCGACAGCGTGATATATTCGAGTTCGTTACGCCTGCCAGAGATGAGCACGCAAACCGTAGAAAGCGTCCGATCGCCGGGCCATCGCAATCCGGATGATTCGAGCCCTGCCAACATGCAAGCCACGAAGCGACCCACCTTAGCGACGAAGCGCGACGACGGTCTGACTTCGCGCAGTTTCGTCGCCTTGTTGCTGACGCAATTCTTCGGCGTTTTCAACGACAACATGTTCCGCTGGCTTGCGGTGCCGCTCGGGAAGGAAGTCATCGATCCTTCGCTGGCTCTCTCTTTGGGAGCGATTTGCTTCTTCCTCCCCTATCTGCCTCTGGCCACCCCCGCCGGATACCTGGCTGACCGTTTTAGCAAACGGACTGTCATCGTCTGGTGCAAAGTCGCCGAAGTGCTGCTGATGCTCTTGGGCATCGTCGCGGTGCTCAGCGGGAACGTGACATTTCTTTTTGTCGTGGTGGGATTGATGGGTGCGCAGAGCGCTCTGTTTTCGCCCTCACGATACGGTGCGATCGCCGAAATCGTGCACCCCGCACGCCTCGCCAAGGGCAACGGCTGGATGGGCATGATCATGATCGTTTCCTCCGCGATGGGCTGCGTCGCGGGGAACGAGTTGTACGCAGGCTTGAGACACGCGATCCCCGAAGACGTCGTCGTCATCTCGCACATCGGCTTTTCGTTGATTCTGCCCGCAGCCGTCGCCCTCCTTGGTGTGGCTGCCCTCGGCCTGGCCGCCAGCCTGATGATCCGCCCGTTGGAAGCGGCCGATCCGTCGCGGCTCTATCCGAAAAATGCCGTCGCCGAAACCGTCCGCAGCCTGCGACTCATCACCGGCAGCCGCGCCCTGCTCCGCACGGCTCTCGGAATCGCCTTTTTTTGGTTCCTGGCGTCGCTGGCCAACATAAATATCGATTCCTTCGGCACGGTCGATCTCAGACTGACGCAAGACAAAGTCGGGCCGCTCTTGGCGATGCTAGTTGCGGGCGTCGGCCTGGGGAGCCTTTTGGCCGGGCTCTGGTCGGGTTCGGGCGTCGAACTGGGGATCGTGCCGCTCGGCGCCGCCGGCATTTGCCTGAGTGCATTTTTGCTGTATGTGACGGGCGATTCGGTTGTGCCGGGACTTGTCGAGGCCTCGCGGCAGGCGTTCGGCTGGTCGTGCGTCTGGCTCTTTTTGCTCGGGATTTCGGCCGGGCTGTTCGATATTCCCTTGGAGGCCTACCTCCAGTTGAGAAGCGACGATCGCGTCCGCGGATCGATCCTGGCCGCCAACAATTTCATTTCTTACAGCTGTATGTTGGCCGCTGCCGGGTTGTTCTGGCTGATGCGGACCAGGCTCGGCTGGAGCGCAAGCACAATCTTTCTGGCGGCGGGAGTGGGAACGGTTCCCGTTGCCATTTACGTTGTTTGCCTCATTCCGCAGGCGACCGTCCGATGCATCGTCTGGATTATCAGCAAGATTCTTTACCGGGTGCGTGTGCGGGGTCTCGAAAACCTGCCGCAGAAAGGCGGTGCCCTGCTCGTTGCCAATCACGTCTCCTGGCTCGACGGCGTTCTGTTGCTGCTAGTGGCCACCCGCCCCATTCGGATGCTGGCTTGGTCCGATTACGTGACCGGCTGGTGGATCAATTGGCTCTCGACGATGTGGGCCGTGATCCCCATCCGCAATACCGACGGTCCCAAGGCGCTGGTCCAGTCTTTGCGGGTCGCCAAAGAGGCCATTGTCGAAGGCGATCTGGTCTGCATCTTCGCCGAAGGGGGCATCACCCGCGACGGGGGGCTGCAACCCTTCCAACGCGGATTAATGCGGATTGTCGACGGAACCGATTGCCCGGTGATTCCCGTCTACCTCGACGAACTTTGGGGCAGCATATTCAGTTTCAGCGGCGGGCGGTTTTTTTGGAAGTGGCCGAGAAAATGGCCTTATCCCATTTCAGTCAGCTTCGGCGAACCGCTTTCTGATCCCGATAACATCGATCAGGTGCGGCAGGCCGTTCAATGTCTGGGAGTCCAATCCGTGGAGGCGCGCAAAGACCGAATTCTGGTGCCGCAGCGGCAAGCTCTGCGGCGACTCAAAAAGACTCGCTTTAAGCTCAAAATCTCCGATTCCAGCGGCCGCGACATGACCGGCGGCAAAACGCTCGCCGGCAGCCTGATCCTGCGGCACCTCTTGCAGCGGGATGTCGTCAAACCCGACGAGAAAATGATCGGCATCCTCTTGCCGCCGTCAGCTGGAGGAGTGCTGGCAAATCTCGCGGTTTCGTTGCTGCCGCGAATTGCCGTCAACCTCAACTACACGCTGTCCAATGAGGACGTGAATTTCTGCATTCACGAAGCAGGAATCAAGCACGTTCTCACCAGCAAACGATTCCTCGAGAAACGGCCCTTCGACCTCGATTGTGAAGTCGTCTACCTCGAAGACATTCTGGCGAAAAGTCACGCCCGTCATGAAATTCATGGCGGCCGTCGAGGCGTATGCCGTCCCCGCCTTCGTACTCGAGCGCTGCACTCGGACTCACTCGCATCCAGCCGGACGACGTGATCACTGTCATTTTTTCGTCCGGTTCCACGGGCAAACCGAAGGGAGTGATGCAAACCCACTTGAATATCGCCGCCAATATCGAAGCGGCCAACCGCCTGCTTCGATTCCGCACCGACGACGTGCTGATGGGCGTCCTGCCCTTCTTTCACTCGTTCGGGTACACCTTTCCGCTGTGGTTGATTCTGACCAGCGGGCCGAGTGCCGTTTACCACTTCAATCCGGTTGAAGCCAAGGTCATTGGCAAGCTCAGCGAGCAATACGGCGTGACCGTGATCGCCGCCACCCCGACCTTCATCAAACGCTATCTCAAGCGCTGCACCAAAGAGCAGTTCCGCACCGTTAATTTGGTCATTACCGGCGCCGAGAAACTGCCGCAGGATCTCGCTCACGAATTCGAAGAGAAATTTGGCATCTTCCCGACAGAAGGCTACGGCACTACCGAGCTGTGTCCGCTGGGCGCTGCCAACATTCCGAAAAGCCGCTCCCTCACCGGTACGAGCGACGGCGAACGCAAAGGAACAATTGGCCGCGTGATCCCCAACTCCAGCGCGAAAATCGTCGATCCCGACACCAAAGCCGACCTCGGCACCAACCAGGAAGGCCTGGTCTGGATCAAAGGCCCCATCGTGATGAAGGGTTACCTCAACCAGCCGGAGAAGACCGCCGAGGTGCTCAAAGACGGCTGGTACAACACGGGGGACATCGGCAAGATCGACGAGGACGGTTTCATCCACATCACGGGCCGGCAGAGTCGTTTTTCGAAGATCGCCGGGGAAATGATCCCCCATATTCGTGTCGAGGAGCTGTTAACCCGCATCGTCGAAGATCCCAACGACGAAGAGGGCGAAGTCCGCATCGCCGTGACGGCAGTCCCCGATGCGGAAAAAGGCGAACGGCTGATCGTCCTGCACAAACCGCTGCCGAAATCGGTCGACGAAATCGTCAAGGAACTCTCGAAGTCGGGCATCCCCAACCTCTGGCTCCCCTCCTCCGACAGTTTTATCGAGGTGCCCGAAATCCCCGTCCTCGGCACGGGCAAGCTCGACTTGCGGGCGCTCAAGCAAATGGCCCTGGACAAAACGGCCAACCTGCCCGCCAGCCCGACTCCGGCCCACCAGGCGACCTGACGCCGACCGACTTTTTTGGCTCCTGGCCGACTTTTTTGGCTTTTTTGGGGCGCTGAAAAAAGGGGGGACTTTTTTGGGCTCGACCCAAAAGAAGTCGGACGTGGGCTGGGGACTGGGCGGGAGTCGGAAAACTGCGAAGCGCAAAGCATTGTGCCGCAGCCTCTTCCATCGGAGTCTTCGACACCGGACACCGGACCCCAGACTCCAGACGCATTCCGAACGGGACTTTTTTGGGGTGCGCCCAAAAAATGCCAAAATGGCAGCCGACCATTCCTGCCATTTTTTCCTAGCTCGGAGCAGAAGCTTGTCCTCAGAGCGGAAGCGCCGTCGCTCGTTCCCAAGCGGGAGCTTGGGAACGACACGCAAAAAATGCGATCCCCAAAGCATCGCGCCGCACCCTCTTCCATCAGACGCGTTGAAGCAGGACTCCGAACCCAAGACGCCAGGCACACTCAGGCAGGCGACGTTTTTGCGGTCCACCCCAAAAAAGTCGGGCTCGCCAAACGATTTGCGTCGGTCCGCGATTTTGATCTTGAAGTGCCCCACCCATTTCTGGTACAGTCCAGCTGTGTGGTGATATTTTCGCACGCGAAAATGCCGCACTCGAGACAACGTAATCCGATTCGGCTCAGCGCGTGATCCGCAACGGTGCCAAAGCCCTGGCCCAACTGCACGAACCGGACGATGTCGCGACGTTTCGCGAAGCAGGCACGGTAGGCCGGCACGCTTCGCCTGCAACTCGCGAGTCTCGAAGAGCCGGGTCGCTTCGCTCGAAGCGGCCACGCGCAAAGCCCTCGGCGGGGAGTTCGTCGAGACGTTGCACAACGGTCTTCCCCGTTAAGCCGCACTTCTGGCTGCTCACTTCCGGCTGATCGTAGCCGAGAAGTCGCCAGACACACTCCGTTCGCACCCTTTGTCCGTCAATTCGGCCGGCTCATGATTGGCAAGTTGCCCCCCGCCCTGCTCTTCGCGATCAACCAGATCTTCGCGATCGCCGTGCCTGCGTGCGCTCTGGCCGCAGGCGGGCCTCCCGGTTCGCCGCGGGAGACGGTGGAGATCCGCGCCGGCGACCTGGGGTTTGTCGTCCGCGACAACTCGCGGTCCCCCCGCGTCCTGTCGGGAATCGACTCGCTCTTCAATCTCCGCGACGCACGAAGTTCGACGCCTACGACCCCGACGGCAAGGGCGCTTCGGCCGGACTGAACTTCGAGCACATCATCTCGGGCCACCGCGATCGCAAGAACGCGTTCACTCCGCGTGCGGGCCGCTATTCGCTCTTTGCCCTGCCAGAGGACGAAAAAGGGGCCGTGCTGGTGCGAAAGGAGGCTGATGATCCGTGGGGCGTGTCGAGCACGCTGGAATACCGGGCCTCTCCGCCGAACGCCGTCGACTTCGCGTTCCGCTGCGTGTGTCATCGGCCGGAGATGTTCGGCGCTCGGCAGTACGCCATCTTGTTCTTCGCCAATTACATGAACGACGTGGCCGACGTCGCGCTCCACTTTCGGGGCGTTGCGGAAGCCGGCGGTGCCGAGCGGTGGATTGCCGCCGATGCGCCCCCGGGACCGCGCGACTGGAACAGCGGCGGCACCTACCGCCAGCGCAACGCGCCCGCTTTGGAATACGACAAGGACCTGGAGTTCCGCCTCAATTCGTGGAGCTACGAA
The DNA here is from genome assembly GCA_963752185.1 of uncultured Planctomycetaceae bacterium. Lineage (GTDB taxonomy): Bacteria > Planctomycetota > Planctomycetia > Planctomycetales > Planctomycetaceae > DASPSM01. The sequence continues at coordinate 2,937,048 of CAVVXK010000002.1, forward strand.
TGGCCGCGCTATACCGAGCCGGTCTACTTCGGCCGGGCCGCGCACGGCATGACGCTGATTTTGATGTTCGACCGCGCGTACGCGGCCGACGACGAGATTCGTTTCAGCTTGTTCAAATTCAAGCTCCCCAAACAACCCCGCCCGGCCTGGGACTTCCAATACGTAATCCACAAAGTCGCGGCAAAAAAGGAGTATGGTTTCCGCGGCCGCCTGATCTGGAAGAAATTCGTCAGCCCCGATGACTGCCGCGAGGAATATCGCAAGTGGTCCGCGAAGGTCCGAACGGCAAACAGGGCTACGCCCTCCGCCTTGCTCCCTGTTGACTGACGCTGCGACGGCCCGAAGCGGAGCGTCGCATCAAAAGACGGAAGGACGGCAGCGCTAGGCGTGAGGACAACAACTTTCCACCCGCATCAACTTCTGACAGCTTCGGGCTTGCCGCGAGCGACCGTGGACGCCGATCGTGTCCGGTGCCGAACCCGCTTTACTCCTTCACGAAGATGCCGGCTTTGGCGAGCTGGGCGTTGAGCACCTTCTCAGCGGAGTTGTCAATCTGCTTGAACTCGTCAGCCCCATCCGTGAATTGTACAAGCTTCAAACAGCGGAAGCAGATCGTATAGTCGATGCGTTTTCCATTTTGCACCAGGCTGACGCCGTGGTGCGGCCAGAAGCAGGCCATCGTGCCGTCGTATTTGGTGAACCCCTTCTTGACGGCCGTCAGGATCGCCATCCGGTCGGATGCCGACTCAACCTCGGTTTTTGCAAGGACGGGAAACCCGCCGAACTTTTCTCCCTTCCAGACTTTTCCCTCGTCCGACACATATCCACCGTCGAGGGAATAGAGCGTCATCGCCTCGACCGGCTTCTCGGAATGCCCGCAGCCGGCGGTTAGCGTCAAGATCAATACCACAGCAGCAAGTCTGAGCAAGAGCCGGGACATGATGAGTCTCCATGCCAGATAGACAAATCGATCGGCTTCGCTCGTCTAAAAAAGCGTGCGAAAATCAACCAGGAGACCTGCCATGCACCGACTAAAACCGTGGGCCGCAAGTCGTTTGGCGCTCATGGTAATCCCGGCAATCGTCGCCGGCTGTAGCCGGCTGTCTTCCGCGGATCCGCCTCCGCTCGTTGACGCGGGCACGCTCAAAGAGACCGAGGTCCTGCCATATACGCAAGGCGCGCTGCAGCCGGACAAAAACTACGTGTACTGCGCCACGTTTCAGATCGCCTGGGATCAAATGCGGGAACTGGTCGGCGGCAAGCTCGAGATCGAAGGCGACCCGCCGCTGGCCGTCGCGCTCGGTCGCGGACACTTTGAAAAGCGGGGGCTGTCGCCGGCGAGTTATCTGGCGGCGGCGGGCCGGGTCCAGGACGGCGTCATCGATCGCATTCGCAGAGAAATGAGCGATCGCTTTCCCCACGCCCGAACGACCCTTCCCGATTTTCCGGCGGGCACCGCTTTGGTTGCCTACGCCTATCTGGTCAAGACCCTCGCGTTTAGGGAGACCTTCGACCGACTTCCCAAGCCCCTCGAGTTTCATAACGGCAGACGCAGCGTGAAAATCGCCAGCTTCGGATTCCGGCGAGATTCCGCCCCTCAACACCAGCACGAGAGCGCCCTCGAGCAGCAAGTCAAAATCCTGTCTTATCACAGCGTCGACGACTTCGTGCTCGAGCTCAAAACAAAGTCCCAGCAAGACGAGCTGATCTTGGCAAAGATCCCGCCGGGCACCACCTTGGCCGCGACAATTGCCGCCGTCCGCGAACGGATCGAAAAGCGCCCGGCAGAGCCGGCGGACACCGAGTGGGATTGCCGGCAAGAGCCGCTGGCGATCCCATTACTCGGCTTCAACGTGCGTCGCGAATATGCCGAGCTCACCGGCAAGGGTATCAAATCGCAGGACCTGACGATTGATATCGCACTGCAGGATATCTTTTTCCGTTTGGACGAAACGGGAGCGCGGCTCGAGTCGCAGGCCAATCTCTCAGCTAAGAGCACAACACGGACGTCCCTCCCGACGCAGCGCGCCTTTGTTTTCGACCGCCCTTTCCTGCTCATGATGCAGGAAGTTGGCGCCGCTGAGCCGTATTTCGTCGTCTGGGTCGGCGACCCCGAGGGGCTCGCCGGGACGTAGCCGACGTCAGGTGGCACCCTACGCCGTTAACCCTTTTTTCTGCGACAAAGAGGGAAAATAGCGAAATCTGGGTGCCACGCCCACGGCTTTGCGTGGGCGTGTCTTCGAACGTCAAACGGATTCGCACGCCCACGCAGAGCCGTGGGCGTGGCACCCTAACAATCCAAAAAGGTTAACGGCGTAGGGTGGCACCCCGTGACATCCGGATGGTCTCCTGCCTTGCACGTGCACCGTAGATTAGCAATCCCTGCGAGATGAGGAGATTTACTTGTTCGGCTATGGGTTCGAAACTTTTTCGGTCGCAACGCGCTTTCGCACCTTCTCGCGAAAGGCTCTCCATTCCTTGTCCGTCCAGGAATCCTGCGGCTTTTCATCGAGGTCGAACAGGTCGGCAAGTTCCTTTGCGGCGGCGTTGCGGATTTCGGACAAGCCGGCGCACGACTTATCTTGGCCCGATGCGATCCTCACGCCGGCATCGTCTAGAAATGAAGCGAAGAAGGCGATGGCGCGGCCGCGGTTTCTTTCCGGGATGCCGCAGGAGCATCCCGGGCTGATCATCTCGAGCCGCACGCCGATGCTCGCGCTGGGCGGCGCGCTGAAATTCGTGCCAGACGTCGTCATCCGCCAATTCCACAATGACGGACCTGAGGCTGGCGGCGGAACCGTCGGAATCGTCCGGCGGCTTTTTCAAGAGCGGAAGCACCAACTCGGCGGCTTTGCGCGCGTCGAGTCCTGCGAGGATTTGCAGCAGGCTGCGTCGATTCCCGCCAGCTGCCTGCGCCACGGCATCGGCCAATGCACGAACCCGGGTCTCTTTGGGAAACGGTGAATCGGCCAACGCTTGCGCGATTTCCCACACCGTGCGCTCCTTTTTCGCTTTGAGGGACCGTTCCAAGAGGTTCCGCAAAGTTGAGGGATATTTGGCCGCCAAAATGTGTGCCGGACAAGCTTGGTCGCCCTCGTTTTCTCGCTCGGCGATTGCTGCTCGGAAGACGTCGAATTCCTTTTTCAGACGGGCGTGTTCCCACCAGTCGCGCTGGGCAGCCGCGTCGCCTTCTCCGCTGTCACAACCGTGGCGGCAATCGGGCGCTCCTGTCATTTCGCTCAACAGGTACGCCGCCAGATGGCGGAGCCGCAGCAGGCCATCTCCGGCCTCAGGATTCTCGCGGTGAGCCGTCAGCCGATTGTCCCGCAGCAACGCGAGTAAGGGGGGAATCGCGTCGAAGCCTTGCACGACAATCGCGCGCGCGGGCGCGCTGCGCTGCGGGTCCGGTTTGCAGCCGCGCTCGAACAGACCAAGGATCGGAAGTTCATACGGTTGACGCGACCATTCGAGTAGCCTGGCTTCAATCGAGCCGGTGCTGCGGGCTTGGCCTTAAGCGTCGTGCCGAGATCCTCGAACAGCGTCTTACGATTTCCCTTGCTCAACTCGGGCACCTCTTTGACGAGCGCCTGCATCCGATCGTAGATGGCCTGCCAATCGGCGCCTTTTTGCGTCAGTCGACTCTCGAGATCGTCGAAAATGCACTCGGCGAGAATCAGCGGGGGATTTCGAATTTCCTGCTCAGCGTCGGGCACGTCGTCTTCTGTGTGCAGACCGCGCATCCGGTGATATTCGGAGGTCCACTTTTTTGTGGTCGCGACTTGCTGCCAGACGTATTGGGCCGTCGCCTCGTCGCCCCGCGCCGCCAATTGAACGGCGCACACCAATGCAGGCCGGTCGTGGAAATCGGCGACGAATCGCGCCACTTGCGGGTCAACCTTCTTGGCTGAAAACGTCTTTGTGGTCAACGGTTCCGTCGGCTTCCATTGAGCAAGGACTTCGCGTTTGAGTCCTCGGAGAATCACGACGCTGCCATCCGGTCGTTTCTCGAGGAGGAAGGCCGGCGAATAAACGTGCAGAGAAAGGTCGTCGGTGACCCGAGTCCACCATCGGCTCGAGGCGAAGACGACGGGAGCGTCTTTGGGCGGCATGGGAACCTGATAGCGATTCGCCATGTTGACGAGCTTCTTGATGTCCAGTCGATCTTCGGCGGTCGCCTTGGAACCCGCGACGAGCAGCCCGAGTTGGACCAGGCACAGACACGCGAGTCGGCAAGCGTGGTACAGTCGCCGATTCGCAGGCAACCGGGCGTGAAGGTGACCGTGACTCCCGAGAGGCGTGAATGAATGCAATTGACTTCGCATCGCGGCCTCTTTCTGCTCCGGCCTCCACGACTGCGCACAACTCGCGAGCGGAATTGCTCCAACTGGATTGTACCGATCCACTCTCGCAATTGTTCCGGCCAACTCTCTCTTATTCCGCGTTCGGCCGATCGAATTGGCGAATCACTTGAAGCTCGCGGCCTTTTGTGGCCGTGAGTTGGTATCGTGAATGCTGCAATGGCCATCATCCGTGTCTCGCGCGAGTTTGAAGGGCAATTCGAGGATCGACCATGCCGCTGGGCTCGACGGCTTCGTTTATCGCGTCGTTTTTCGTTCCGCTGGTCCTTTTCTTGGGGGTGATCCTCGTCGCCGGCATTCTGCCCTTGCGTCAGCGAACGCTCGGCGCGGCAGTGGCGGCAGAAATCGCCGCACACGCCGCCGGCTGGATCGCGGTTTTCGTCTATGCGGCGATCTGGATCCCGCGGGCCCGAAAGATCCTTCAGGACTTTGGAATCGAGCTGTCCAGTCTCTCGATGCTCATCATCCAAGTCGCGGACTTGATGGCGAACCCGGTGGTGATGCTGATCGTCGCGGCGGGCCTGCTTGCGGCCGATGCAATGATTTATTCACTGCTGTGGCGAAGCAACGTCGCGCCATCCATGCGGAATCGGTTCTCGCTTTTCACGGCGCTAATCCCTTTCTTCGTCTTGCTGCTCATTGGATGGGCGATCTTCGTCCCACTCATTAAGCTCATGGCGTAAGTCCAGTAATTTCGGCGAGCGCAAGCTTCGCACGATGCGGAATTCGTCGCACAACCACGCAAAAGGACGCCGCCGGCCGGACTCGGCGCTCTTATCCTCGGTTGTCCCCTTCGCGCTTGTGACTTGCCAACCATTGAAGCAGAAGTCTCGCCTCGGATCGGATCTCAGGATTCTTGTTGATTGCTGCCACGCGGCAGAGTGCCGGTTCGGCCAGTCGCCCCAGATTTGCAAGCTGCGCCGGGGGCCTGTATTTGTCGGTCGCGCCCGAAGCATCCCTGCTCAGCGATCGCGCCCGCCAACTTTCACGAACCAGCGACGCGACCCGAGACTCGTCTTCCGGCGTCATGATCTCCATCCGGCCCACCAGGATGCGCACCAGCGCCTCGGGCTTGGGGTTGATTTCCAGCGGCAAAAGCACGTCGGTGACGGATCGCGGCACGAGATAGAGGAGCCGCGTTCCGTTCTCGCCGAACCACGACGAGCGCCACGTCTTCACCATCGCCACGGCTTCCTTCTCGAACAGTCCCTCCCGGACGAGTGCAGCCTTCACCGCCTCCGCCAGCGCGTCGATCGTCGTCACTTTGGCCGAGCTGGCCAGATTCAGACGACGGCCGGGCGCGAGGTCGTCGTACCTGGCATATCGCACGGTCGGTCCGTCGACGTCGACCAGAAACAACGACCGCAGCGCGTCGCGTCCGGAATTGATCAACTCGAAGAATCCTCCGCCTGCCGCGGTGAGTGTGACGGGCAGCTCGAAATTACCCACGCCGCGGTAAAACAGGAACTTTTCGCAGAAATCGCCCGAAGGAGCCAAGGGCGTCGTCTGGTCCGGCTTCGAGAGGCGCACGTGCACGAGGGCCGAATCGGTCTCGCGTGCATGACCATAGTGAAACCGGGCGTCCGATTGGGGCAGTCGGAGGCGGGTGCGAGCGATGGCCTCTGACTCCGATCCGTCAATCGGAACGAGATGAATGTCGCCCCAGTCGAGCATCGATTGTTTGAGGGGCAGCTGTTCTCCCAGTTTAAAGGGCGGCTCTATCCGCGCAACGGGCGGATAGAATTCGGTCAATAAGCCGTCCGGAAAACGGACTCGCGCCTGCACGTGCCGCTCGCGGGTCGTGTAGAAATACGTGACGGGCGTTTCCATCCGCAGGCGAACCCGAAGCTGGACTTTCGAAACGGGATTGACCACGCCGCCCGACTGGAGAAACCGATCGAGCACAAACGGCGGCAGATCTTCGTCCGCAAGCGGTCGAAACTCGAGCCGCACGCCGTCCGAGCCGGAAAAACTCGTGAAGGTGCCCCATTCGTGCACCACCAGCCCCGCTCCCGATTGCTCCGCGGCCGCATGCCCGGCACGGATCGAGGAGGAATTGGCGGCAACCTCGGGCGTCAATTGCCGGCTCGCACACCAAACACCGGCGGCAACGAGAACGATGGCGACTGAAATCGTGGCGTACCGCATGGGAGAGGCTCCTTCGCGACGCGAGTCGAGTGTCGAACAAAAGCGTCAATTGGGGTGCCACGCCCACGGCTCTGCGTGGGCGTGCCCATGAACATAAGACGGGAACGTCAAACGGATTCGCACGCCCACGCAGAGCCGTGGGCGTGGCACCCGAGTCCCTCGCCGATTGTCGGCCTGTCGGCCCAACTCTCCACCTCGAAGCGGTTCACGTCCGGGGCCAACCGCCACATACAAGTAGTACGAAGCTCGCCGCTTAATAGCGGCTTTTTGATCCGCCGGTGGGAAATTTTCCAAAAAAGGCGTCACGACGGACTATTACCCGTGCCGGCTCGTTCTACTAACGTAAGAAGGAACCGGAGGCTCTGGTGCGCGGCACGCGGGACGAGACAGCACCCGACGCCGAACTCGTGCGAGAGGCCGTTGGCGGACGGTCCGACGCCTATGGAGAGCTTGCGCGCTGCTGGGCGCCGCGCGTGATGGCGGTGTGCCATGCCCGCGTCCGCTGCCAGGCCTCGGCGGCCGACCTCGCGCAGGAGACCCTGCTTCGCGGCTTTCGCGACCTGGGGACATTGAAGTCCGCCGAAAAGTTCGGGGCGTGGCTGCGGGGCATCGCCGAACGTGTCTGTCTCGATTGGCTCAAATCGAAACAGCAAACCCAGGTCCCCTTTACGCGGCTTGGCAACGATCCGCCGACGATTCCGGCAGCGGGCGACGGCGTCGGCGCCGCTCTCGAGCAAGCCGATGAAATCAAGAAACTGATGGCGGAAGTCGAAGCGCTTCCGGAGAGTCAGCGCGAGGCGTTGATGTTGTTCTATTACAGCGAAATGACCTACCAGGAAATGGCGGAGCTGCTCGGCGTCTCGACGGCCACGATCAACGCCCGCCTGACCGAAGCCCGCGCCCTGCTCCGCAGACGGCTCACCCAGACACAAAACCGCTCGCAAAAGGCAACACATGAACTGTGAAACGGCCCGCGTCCAAATGGGCGCCTGGGTCGACGGACAACTCGAGCCGGCCGAAGTGGCGGAGCTTGAAAGGCATCTTGCAAACTGCACGGAGTGTCGCGCAGAGTTGGAAAGCTTCGCGCGCTTGACGCGCAGCTCGTTCGCACATTTGCGACGCCGCGCCGGCGGCCGCCGTCGCCGTGGAACAAGCCCTCGCCGCCTTGCCTCTTGTTTCCAAACGGATGAGGGTATCGGCGCAATCGCGCTGGGCCAATCTGCTCCCGCTCGCCTTGGCGATGGCGATCGGTTTTCTGCTGGCCGTGTTGATCTTTCGACCCTGGAAATCGCCGGTCCTGGTCACCGGCGCGGCCGACGGGACGCCGAAGCCGCCCGTCGAAGGCGTGCCGGAACGTCCAGCGCGAGCACCGGCCGATCCGTCGATCGCCCGTCTTGTCGTGGCCACCCAGGCCGGCGGCGTCGAGGTCAACGACCGCGTGCGAAAGAACTGGCAAAGCGTTGCCGCAATCTCCGAGTTTCAATGCCCCTCGGAGGGCTCGGTCCGCACGAGCTCCGGTTCGCGTTGCGAACTTGTCACGTCCGAAGGCTGCGTGGTTCGCATGAATAGCGGCACGGAAATCGTGGTGCACTCCCCTGCTCGCATCGAATTGCGGCGGGGAGAGATCTGGTGCCGGTCGACGGCGGCCGCGCCGCTCGAGGTGATTCCCGCGTTGTCGTCGGCGGTCGTCAAGCCCGCTTCGCCGAGCGTGCCGGTGATGACCTGCACGGCGTCGGACGCCGCCTGCTTCCTGAGGATCGCCGCGAAGGGAGACGAAGTCTCCGTGACGGCCGAGACGGGAAGAGTCGACGTGAAGGCACACGACACGAATTTGGAGTTGGGGGCGAGGGAGTCGGCAACCATCACGGGCGAGCGAGTCCGCCGCGATCACGCGTCCGATGCCCTGCTCGACACAAGGTGGATGCAACCTCTGCTGATTCGCAAGGGGCACGCCAACCGCGAGCTGGCCGAGCGCGTGAACGATCTTCTGGCCCGCGTCGGCGAAACGAAGCAGCCGGAACTCTACGAAACCGAAATCCGCAGCCTGGGCGAGTACAGCGTGTTGCCCTTGCTGCGTTACGTCGAGTCGCCGCGCTCCGATTCCAATCCCTGGCGGCGGACGGCGGCGATGCGGATCATCTCGGATTTGGCCCCCGCCTGGGCGATCGGCGATCTGGTCGGCCTGCTCAAGCACGCCGACGCCGACGTCCGTGCTTTCGCCGCAGCCGCCCTCCTCCGGCTCACGCAACAAACGCAGGGCGTCACGCCGGACAAATGGCGCGGCCCGCCCACGGCGTGGCGACCGGCCGCCGCCGCGTGGGAGAACTGGTGGGCCAAAAACAGCGACCGCTTCCCGCACCTGACGGAGACGCAAATTCCATAGGCACGGAGGTCTGCGTCGCTCGCGCATCTACGCTCGCGAGATCCGCATTTTTCACGGTTTGAGCGCGAGCACGCTGTTGTGCGACTTGCCGTCTTGAAGCGGATTGCTGGGGTCGGACTTCCACACTTTGCCGTTGAGGACGAACTTGTACTCGTGTCGGCCTTCGGGGAGCTTGAGCGTCGCTGAATAGTAGCCGTCCGAGTCGGGCCCCTGCATCTTGTGCTCGGTCGGTTTCCACTTGTTGAAGCTACCGGCCAGATAAACCTCTTTGGCGGCGGTTGCCGGACGGTAGCGGAAGACGACCTCGTACTCTCCGCCGGCCGTTCGCGCGGCGCTCGGCGGAGTGATCGCGCCGACTGAGATCACGCTGTTGTGGTCGGAATCGGTCTGCTGGCTGTTGCCCGGGTCGGTTTTCCAGGACTTGCCGTCAACGAGGTACTTGTATTCGTTGTAGCCTTCGGGAAGCGTCAGCGTGGTGGCGAACCAGCCGTCGCGATCCGGTCCCGCCATGCGTTGGTCCTTCTTCCAGTCGTTGAACGTTCCCGCGAGGGACACCGTCGTGGCCGACTTGGCGGGTCGAAAGCGGAAGGCCGCTTCGTATCGATGGTCGCCAAGCCGCGTGATCCGCGGCGGGCCCAGCGACAAATCCTGTTCCGCCGCGACGGAGTAGTACGACCCCACAAACATCTCGTCGGACGTCTGGTCTCCCCAGTGGACTTGTTGAGCCGGGTCGGGATTGGCCAGGTTGTTTTCCGAGTTGTCATAGGCGGCGTCGCACACCAGCCGAGAGCCGGCCGGCAGGAGTTTGGGCTCGGCCAGCCAATAGACGTTCTGCCAGTTGAAGTCGTACCGCGGCACGTCCAGCAGGACTTCCTTGCGGCCGCCGGGATAAACCGCGGTGAACCGGAACGACTTGCCCCGCAAGTGCATGTGCGGCAGGAAGGCATAAACGACCCGGTCCTCGTCGAACGATTCAGAAGCGTCGACGCGGTAGTTCGCCTCGCCGGGAGGGATCAAGAGCCGAAAGTTGACGATCACGCCCATCGTCAGCTCCTTGCGAATGGTCTTCGGCTCGTCGAAGACAAAGGCGATCTCGCTCTGGTCGTATTGTTCGGTGCCGTTGGGCGTGTAGTGCATCTGGAACACGAGCCTGGCCCCGGCCGGCACGCGCCGCGCGATGCCTTCGGGCGGGATCATCGGCGGCGTCCCCGGAGTGAACTCGGCGACCGTGCGGGTCAGCAAATCCGCCGGCTCCAGCTCGACCTGGCCCGGCGGCATGTAAAACAGCGCCATGTGATGCACTACGCTGCGGTTGCCGGGTCTGTTTTCCGCGGCGCGGATCCACATGTCGTGCTTGAAGCCGGGATCGACGATGAAGTACTGATATTCAATGGTCCCTTTGGCGGCCACCTTGTAAGGCTTGGGCATCTTGACGATCAGATCCGGCTTGGGAATTCGCCAGCCTTCCGCCAACTCGGTCGGTTTCGGCAACTGCGACGGATCGCCCTCGGGCACGCCGTTGTCGATCCAGGCGTTCAACAGCCGCTTCTCGTCGTCCGACAACCGGCAATCATTCTGGAACTTTCCATATTTGGGGTTCGCGAACCAGGGCGGCATCCGTTGGTCGCGGACTACCTCGCGAATCGTCTCCGCCCAGCCGACCGCGTCGCCGTAGGAGGTCAACGAAAACGGGGCGATTTCGCCGTTTTGATGGCAACCCACGCAACGGGCCTGCAGGATCCGCGAGATCTGGTTGGTATACGTCACGTCACCCGTCGCGGGCCGCTGGTTGACGCGGCCGATGCGGCAACCGACCGAATCCTTGGACGCCAGGCGCGCCGGCTTTCCAGCCAACACGTCGTCGAGCGCATCCTGCAGGTAGTGATGCACCGCCTTGCCGCGGGCAACACCCACGGCGAATTGGTCGTCGATCTGTCCCCAATAACGGACCACGCGCGATTGATCGAGCAGAAAGACTTCCGGGGTGCGCACCGCGCCGAACCGGTCGGCAATCTTGTTGCCCAGGTCCTTGAGGACCGGGAACCCGATCTTGGAGACGCGGACGTACCGCCCGATTTCGGCAAGAGAATCCTGCTGATTGGAGTCGATCCCCACGAACTGGACGTGTTTGTCCCGGTAGCGCTCGGCGAGCTGCGACAGCTTGGGCCCATACTGCCTGGCCAGGGGGCATTCCGCGCCGAGGAACACGATGACGATCGCCCGCTTGTCCTTCCAGTCGTCCAGCGAACGCGTGGTGCCCAAGACATCCTTGAGGACGAAAGGATCGATCCGATTGCCCACCGGCGGCTTCGCGCCGTCCACGGTCGCGGTCAAAAGCAGAGCTGCCAACAGCGACGAAGTCCCGGCTGCGAACATCGAACGCCTCCTCAAAAATGACCGGACCCACATTGGCGCATTCGCGGATCGAATCAGTCTATGCTCCCGCACGTCCCCTCGGGAAGACCGGCGTCGTCAGGATCCGAGCGGATTTCGGGTTCGCGGCATTTGTGCCATGCCGCGTCGCGAAAGGGCGAATCTCGCCGGCACGGCGAATAACCAATTGCGACAGGCGGCCCCGCGAGTATCATGGACGACCGCTGCCGATCTCAGGGAACGCGGGCGTTCGCGCCGTCCCATCTCACTCGCCGCGCGTCACGACGTCGGATAGCCATCATCCTTCAGTGCGAGAACTGCGATCCTGCGCGAGTGGCAGACAGGCGCAAGCTCTTATTCGGCTCGAGCTGCGTCGCCTTCCGCAAATTTCGCGTCCAACAAAAAGATGGGACTCACAAAATGGACCTGAAAGACCGGATTGGGGCCTGGCTGACTTCAGGGGGCTGCTTCTTTCGAGTCTGGGCACCAAACGCCGTCCAGGTCACTGTCCTCGTCCAGAACGGCCCAAACTGGAATGCCGCCGCCGCGGCCGACCGATACGCCCTCACGAACGTCGGCGGCTACTATTCCGCGACGGTGCCAGGCATCCACGCGGGCCAACTGTACCGGTTTGAAATCAAGAAGCCGGATGGGACGCTGCTGGAGCGGCTCGACGCGGCCGCCCGATCCGTCATCAGCTCCGACCTGACCCGGGACGACCCGAGCAGTCGCAACGCTGCGATCGTTCTCGGCAACGACCCCTTCCCCTGGACGCCCTTCACCACGCCCCGCTTCGAGAACTACATCGTCTACCAGTGCCACATTGGGACCTTTGCCGGGTGGAACGACCAGTTCAACGAATCCTGGGCGAGCTTTGCGGACGTCGAGAGCAAGTTGGGCTACGTTCGCGAGATGGGGTTCAACTGCATCGAGCCGCTCCCCGTGCAGGAATTTTCCGGGGGCCGCTCCTGGGGCTACGACCCGGCTTCGTACTTCTCGCCCGAGACGCTGTACGGTTCGCCGGACAACCTCCGGAATTTCGTCGATGCGGCCCACCGGCAGGGACTCGCCGTCTTTTTCGACGTGGTCTACAACCACACAGGTCCCGACGACAATGCCCTGTGGCAATACGATGGCGACCCAAACAACAATGGCGGCATCTACTTCGAGCAGGGTCAATCGACGTGGTGGGGCCCCGGCCCCGCCTGGCAGAAAACCCAGGTGCAGGACTACTTTTATCAGAACGCGCGGATGTACTTCGAGTACTACAACGCCGACGGGCTGCGCTTCGATGCGACGACGCAAATCAACGGCAACTACTTGAAGCTGGTCATGGCACGCCTCCGGCAGGACTTTCCCGACAAATATTTCTTCGCGGAGCATTTGCCCGACAATCCGTGGATCATCGACCAGGGAAACTTCTGCGCGACGTGGACTTCGCAGTCGCACTTCGGGTGCCAGCGCGCCCTCAACAGCCAAGACCCGCTGAATAATGTGAAGGGCTTCCTCGGCTGGGACGGCTATGACCACGCCTGGAATCTGGTGAAGTACACCCTCGGGTCCCAGGACGACGTTGGGGACATGGACGGCGGCAACGCCCAGAACGGCGAGACCGATTGGGACGCGGCGCACCGCTACCTGGTCGACAAACTCGGCGGTCGCACGAACTGGTGGGCGCGGGCGAAGTGCCGGCTGGCCTGGGCGCTCAATGTCGCCATGCCCGGCACGCCGATGCTATTCATGGGTTCGGAGTGCCTCATGGCCTCTCCCTACGTTTCCTGGGGTTACTGGGACGACGGGCCAGACGCCAACGGCGACCACCGCTTCAACTGGGACGCCGCCGGCGACCCGACCGGGATGGAAATGCGGCGGCTCGTGGCCGCCTGCAACGCGGTTCGCTGGAACAACCCGGCCCTACGGGCCGACAACCTGACGATCCCCCACGAGGATCCAAACAACCAGGTGCTCGGATTCGTCCGCGAGCTTTACGGGAACTCGGTGCTCGTGGTCGTGAACCTGAGCGAGCAGAACTTCGGCAACCACAGCTACGGCGTTTTCACCGGAGGCCGCGCCGGCCAGTGGACTCAGGTCCTCTGCACGCAGGATGCCACGTTCGGCGGCTGGGACGGCGCGGGCAATGCCTACTACGAGCCCTGGACCCAAGCCGACGGCAGGCTCTATATCAATCTGCCGAAGTGGAGCGTGGTGATTCTCAGCCGGAAGTGAGGCCCTAGCGCCTAAATCGAGCGAGGAGCCGAAAGAAGCCGCAGCTCCTTTCTGGACAAAAGCTGCGCCCCCCCTGCGCCGAAAGGGTTTTGCTGGGCGGGTCGATCGGAGGCATCGTCTTGTTGCGTTCACCTTCGGCTTGCTCGCCGCTGACATTCAGACTGAAAACCGCGAGACCCACGTCACCCCTGGGCCGTCTCCAGAAACGAGATTTCGTTGATTCACCGCATTGACCGGTGTAGTCTCGGCGTCGACGACGGTCGCCAGCGCTTCGAGTCCGTGCGTCAAATGCGTTCTGAAACCTTCGTGAGAGTTGACCGATGGCAAAATCACCGGAAGAAATGAAAGCCTCGATGATCGCGGGGATGGCGGAGAAGACGGGAAAATCACTCGAGGAATGGCTGGCGATCGTCCGCGCCACCAAGCTCTCGAAACACAAGGAATTCATGACGCTGCTCAAGGAAAAGCACGGCCTGACGCACGGTTTCGCCAACCTGGTGGCCTTGCAATCGCTGCAGTCCGACAGTCACACCGCCGGCAATACGGATGCGCTCGTCGATGCGCAATATGCCGGAGCCAAGGCGGGGCTGCGGCCGCTTTACGACCAGTTGCTGGCGGCCATTCAGAAATTTGGCAAGGATGTCGACGTTTCGCCGAAGAAGGCCTACGTCAGCCTGCGGCGAAACAAGCAATTCGCCCTCGTGCAGCCATCCACGGCGACACGGCTGGATGTGGGAATCAACCTGAAAGGGACGAAGCCGACGGAGCGGCTGGAGGCGTCCGGAAGCTTCAACACCATGGTCAGCCACCGTGTGCGGCTGTCAAAGGCCGCGGAAATCGACAAAGAGCTTCTCGGCTGGCTCAAGCAGGCTTACGAGGCGTCGTAGTCGATCGTCTACTTCAAATTGGTGGATTATCGTTCAATGTCGACGGTGCGCGATGGCAGGCGAGCGTGAAGTGCCCCCTCACCCCCGGCCCCTCTCCCTCAAGGGGAGAGGGGAGAATGAGTTGTGGAGGCCGTGCGAGTCTTCGCCGTCGAGCCATGCCTTTTTGTCCTACTCCCCTCTCCCCTCGAGGGAGAGGGGTTGGGGGTGAGGGGGCCGAGTGCAAACACTCGCAACCCTGATAACCACGGGGCGCCACGCCGTGACAGAGCAGACCCGCCGCAGCTCAACCGAAAACGTCGATCTTCTTGGCGTTTTCGACGAGCGACACTGGTCGGCCCTGTGAGTTGGGGATCCGGAGTTCGGGATCGATGCCCAGGGCGTCGAAGATTGTCGCCGCGAGATCTTCGGGGCGGATCGGGTGATCGGTCGGATAGGCGGCTTGAGCGTCGCTCGTGCCGTACATCGTGCCGCCGCGAACGCCTGCTCCGGCAATGAGGGCCGAAAAGAGCGTGCTCCAGTGGTTGCGGCCCCAGGTCGGATTGGCCCGCGGCGTACGACCCATTTCGCCGATCGCGACCACGAGTGTCTCTGAAAGCAGGCCGCGCTCTTCGAGATCGGTCAGCAGAGCGGCGTAGGCCTGGTCGAACGTCGGCAGCAAATGAGCCTTGACGTCCAGGCTGGAGAGGTGCGAGTCCCAGCTATATCCATCGACGCAATCGTAATGCACGGTGGCGAAGCGGACGCCGGCTTCGATCAGCCGGCGGGCCATTAACGTCGCCTGGCCGAACAAATGCCGCCCGTAACGGTCGCGCGTCGCGGCCGATTCCTGGCGAATATCGAGAGCCCGCCGCGCGTCTCCGGAGGTGACCAAGGCCAAGGCCCGCTTTTCAAAGTCGTGATAGCCGTCGACCGCGCGGCTACCGTCCAGCGTGCGCCGGCCGAGGTCGAACTGTTCGACGAGCGACCGCCGGCGACTCATGCGATCGAGGGCGAGGCCCTTGCCAGCGGCGAGCCCCTGGATTTCAAACCGCAATTCGTCGTCTTTGCAGTCGCGCCAATAGGGGTTGTCTTTGTCGTGCCGCTTGTCGATGACCGTCGTCAGCGGTTCATACTTCGGGCCCAGCCAGCCGGCGTACTCGCCTGGCCGCCGCAACACCAAGCCCTCTTCCAGACGTCCCAGATAGTTCGGCAGCACGACATAGCCGGGCATGCGGCCAGGAGGACCGTCCGTACGGCGCCCGCCTCGGAGAGTCTGTTGAGTGTATTGGGCAACCGATCCCATCGACGGCCAATCGCTCGGCGTGGAGTTGAAGCCTCCGCCGATGGGAATGTGCCACGGATGGCCCGTCTGCAGATAGTGGCCGGCCGTGCTGTGGTCGTTGTACGGATGGGTCAACGTGCGGAGGACGCAGAGCTTGTCGGAAACGGCGGCCGTCTTCGGCAAGTGCTCGCAGATCCGCAAATCGGGTGTGCGAGAAGCGATCGGTTTGAAGGGCCCGCGAATCGCATCCGCGGCCTCTGGCTTCATATCAAACGTTTCGAGCTGACTTGGACCGCCATACAAGAAGATAAAAATGACGGAGCGGGCTCGCGGCCCGCGTATGGACGAGCGCGTTTCGGCCGCGGCGAGTTTGCCAAACGACGCACCCAAGAGCCCTGCCCCGGTGACTTCCAACAGCCGACGACGCGTCAGGCCGTCGCAGGCGTTGGATGGCTGACCGAGTACGGTGAGCATCGGCGGGGATCCAGAAGGCGGGAAGAGTCGGCAGGTTAACGCATCAACGTCGATGAATGTATCGCGTTGGGGAAACCGTTGCAAACGCTGAATCTGCACCGCCCCCAGCTGCGTGCCCCTCCCGACTCTTCGACCGCGCGATTCATCGGAACGGAGAAGAGATTGAACGAATTTCTGACGACGCCCACACAAGTCATTCGCGGTCGGCCGGCTTGAAGCATTCGCGGACCATGACGTCTTGAACGAGATCTGCTTCCGTGCGGACGCCGCGCTCGTCACGTTGCCGCTGCAATAAAGGTCCGCCAAAATGGAGGCGAACTGGCGCACGGTGAGATGGGCCAATGCTTCGTCGAGCGCAGTCGAATGGCGCTCGCAAGGCCGCGCTAGTCGTTCTAGGCGGACTGGAAAAAGAGTAGGGCGCCCTACGTGGAGCGGGAGAAACGCTTAAACGACAGAATTGCCCGCCGGGCCGGTTGTGTTAGCGAGGTGCGATCGATTCAGCCCGAAGCCGAAAACGGAGACCAGATAGCCGGCCAAGATCAACACGATCGCGACCGCGGCGGCGGCGGGATGTAGGTAGTCCAGTGTCATGAGCGCGATAATCACGCACTCGGAGACAACGATCAGCAGATTACTCGTCGAGGCCCACGTCTTGGTGTCCGACTTGTCGGTCATCGGCTCGTCTCCACATAGATGGATGGAATCACGAGGGGCTCTAGAGATGCGCGTCCCTGCGTCAGTTCAAGCGTAGCTCACAATTCGCACGCCAAATGCGCTCTGTGCCGCGCTCATGGCTTGTTGCATTTCGGCAACGCGTCGCTGCCCCAAAAAACCAACTGCGTGCCCTTTCCAGGCTTGGAACGCAGTTATTCGCAGCCTCCTCTTGAAGGCGGAAGGATGAAGGATGAACAAGACCTAGGAGAACAATGGCCCGGACCTGACTCATCCTTCCGCCTTCATCCCTGCGCACCTTGCGCGAGGCGAGCAAGACATAAGACTGGCCGGCGAAACACGGTGCGGCGAAACACAGTACGGCGAAGTCGGATTACTCACCCACGAGCACGCTGCCGTGGACGAGCGAATTGTGGAACGTGAGGGCCGAGGCCTCTTCGCCGTGGGTCAACACGGCCCGGTACTCGTCCCCTTCACCGATGGGCTCGGTTGGTTGCCAGGCCGCGTGGCTCGTCGTTTCGAGAAGTTGATCGACGTTCGAGCGGTCCGCCGGCTGTTCGGCTTCGCGGGCAGCCAGCGCGTCGAAGACCAAGCCGGAGAGCAAGCGGTCCCACACCTTGCGGCACGTCGACGGCTTGTCGAACAGATCGCAACCGACGACCTTGCCGCCGATGACAACAGCCATCCCGGTGGCCCCCTCGACGTACTGCAGCCTGTCGCGGAACTCGGTTACCTGATCCTTGTAGGCGTCGAAGGTGTCGGACATAGCAAGGGTTGGCGATTCGACGAAGCAGGCGGCCTGCATGGTACCGACCTCGTGCCACACTTGTCCCTGGTCCGAGGTGCGCGTTCCGAAGTCTTGCAGCGACGACGAGACCGACTTTTTCAGGGCGTAGCGCAGCTTCGAGGGGGAATGCGAGCCGCTCGACCCGAAGAATTTGGATTTGTAGCCCCAGCGCCCCTGCTCCACGCAGCTGACGGGGATTTTTGTTCGACTCTTGGGAGCCACGAGAATCGATGTGTTGAGGATGCGATTCTGCTTGGCGCCGACGAGTTCTTCCCCCTCGATAAAGAGCACGCGGACATCGCCTTTGTTCTCGACCAACAGTTCGGGCACCGAGCCACATTCTGAAACTTCCTGCACCGTCAGCAGTTGGTCTCGGATCGCTTCGTCAGCCAGAACGTAGTCGACCGAGCCGTTGGGCTCAGTAAACAGGGGAAATACGGAGAGGGTCTTGAAACAGACCGGTTCGCCAATGCGGACCTGCGGAAATGCGACGGCCATGCCTGAACCTCCTGGTAAGAAGACGGACCAAGAAGAGACACGTGCGGGCAAGACAGGGTTCAAGGCCTGAATTCTTCGCATCGGCCGCAGGAAAGTCGAGGAGCGCGACATCGGGGCTGCTCGAGCGTCTCGGTAGTATCCGACCGGTGGAAGTTCGAGCCCATCTAGGGACGTTGCTGCAGCGGTTGGTGGGCGGATTTTGCTGCCGCTAACGCCAGGCTGCGGCGGGCCGATTCGAATCCAGGATCGAGTTCCAATGCGCGGCGAAAGTGTTGGGCCGCCTCAGCGGGGCGCGAGCGAAGGAGGGCGAGCCCCAGTTTGAACTCGACGTTGGCGGAGTTCGGTCGCACCTCGAGCGCCCGCCGCCAGAGATCGATCCGCAGCTTTTCGCGATCGACGGCGGGCACTCCGCGTCGGGCGGCATCGGGCTCGTAGAGAAAGACGATGGCCGCGTCGCCGTAAAACACGGGCCGCCAGCGGGGATGGTCCACAAGATTCTCGATGGCACCCAGGAAGCCGTCGATCTGCAGCATGACCGCGGGCATCTCGCGTTTGCCGGCCGCATCCGGGGGCACGTCGGCAAGCAGCATCTTTTCGGCCTGTACGTCGTGCATCACGAGCCGGTCCGTGATTTCCAAGTAACGCTCGTAACTCTCGCGCGTGCTGACTTCGAGGCGCCCGTCCACGTACACTTTCCGCTCGGGGCCGTTATGAAAGAGGTACGCGGCCGCCAGAGTGTGGTCATTGGCGAATACTCGCTGCGGCATGTCGGGCTTTCCGAGAAAGAGCGCCTCGGCATGAGGGCTGTCGGCGGGAAGCTCTCCCAAGCCGAACTTTCTCTGCAACCGCGGCCGCATGTCTTTCTCCACGAGCGCGTAATACGCATTCGTCGGCACGGAGAGGGCCAGCAGAAGCACGAGCGAAGTGATCGCCGCCGCCCGCAACCGCGTTTCCCTTGTCAGCCAGAGCGGCAGAGCGTTCCAGCAATCGTCCAAGTTCCAGACAGCGACGGCCAACCCGGCCAGCGCGACGAAGGGCATGTTTTTGAAGGTCTGCCATCCCAAATAAGCGAAGAGAATCGCCAGCAGCAAGCGCGAGAACTCAATTCGCTTCCGCATCCACAAGGGCGGCACAAAGCTGGCGGCAACCAGGAATGTCACTGCCAGCAGCAGGAATGCAGCGGGGCTTTCCAGCCCCTGCAAGCCGTGTCGCGCGACAAGCTGTCCGTAACCGTGAATTTCGTTGACGAGCCGCTGGTAGAACTGGGCTGTCTCGCTGGAACCCATGCGGCTGTTGAGGATCAGGATCATTTTCAAGGCGCCGATCCCATACGGATTGATCAGGCAGGCCCCGAGACAGGCTGCGGATGCGAGCATCCACGCCCGCCAGGAGGGGCCGCGGGGTTCGCCTTTCCCGCGATTCCACAGGGTCATCGCCACGGACTCGATCGCGAAACAGCCCACGACCACGATTTCGAGGACGAAGGAGCCGTGGCAGTTGACCCAGAGAACTTGGATCGCCGGCAGCAACCAAAGCAGCCTTGGCTGTTGGCGTGCGCGATGGCAGATGAGAAGAGTCGCGCTCAGAAAAAAGAAGGCGATCGATTCTGGCCGCACGGGGAATCGAATCGCAAAAAGCAGGATCGGCGGCAAGGCGAGGAGTGCCGCCCACGACGCAGAAACGCGCCCGCGGTCGACGAGCAGCACGAAGAACGTCGCGACGCCGAGACAGCTCGTGGCGATGATCAATCCGGGAACTCCGGCCATTTGCCAAATTCCGGCCGCGAGCAGCTCCCAAAACCAATTGAGGTTGATCCAGGGAGCGTTGGGACTGCTGTACGTGAACCAGTCTGTCTTGGGCACCGCTCCGCGCGAGGATGAGCTGGCCTGTACGAAGATGCCACCACAGGTCGCTATCGGCCATTTCGTGACAGCCGAGCAAAACGATCAGCAGCGCCACGGCGCACAACGGAAGGCACTCGAACCAGCGCCGAGCGCCGCCGGTCGCAGTTGCTGGACTGATGTCTCGACTCGCGCTCGGCCGCTCGGCCTGTGCGATGCCACTTGGCATGGATTCCGCTCAATTGATGTCGGTGGCTTCAGTCGACGGCGGCCGGCGCAGGCCTCTCTCCCGAAACTTACATTGTAGACGCCTCGCATCGTGCGCGGCCCACTCCTAAAATTGTCACGTGCAGCAGCGTCTCACGCTAGCGAGCGCGCTTCATCCGATCGAGGCTCGCGAAAAGTCCAAGTTCAGGTTTGGTGAGTACTGCGTTAATTTCCGAAGGGCGTCGAGGGAGTGCATTGAAGGCCGTTTCAGAAAGCGCGACGATCAGGGGTTCGTTTGCGAAACGATTTGAGCGTAACTCGTTGACCGTAGTGCGTTGAGCGGAACGCGGGGATGCTCTCCGCACATCGAGGGACTGATGAGCCGCCGAGCCGTCATCATTGGCGCCGGACCCGCGGGCCTGACCGCCGCTTATGAATTGCTCACGCGGAGCGATGTGGTGCCTGTCGTCCTCGAGCAGGACGATCTGGTGGGCGGCATCTCGCGGACGGTCAACTATAAGGGGAATCGGATCGATATCGGCGGACATCGATTTTTCTCCAAGTCCGACCGGGTCATGGACTGGTGGCTGCGGATCCTGCCGATGCAGCGCACCCCCGCTGGCCAAACGCCGCTCTGTTATCAGGGACAGTCCCGCGAAGTGGCCGGAGGCGAAGGACCGGATCCCGAGACCACCGATGAGGTGATGCTCGTCCGCCCTCGCAAGAGCAGGATTTACTACCACCGCAAATTCTTCGACTATCCGGTCTCGCTCAGCTCCAGAACGATCTCGAATTTGGGACTGTTGCACACGGCCCGCATCGGCGTGAGCTACATGAAAGCGCGACTGGCCCCGCGGCGGCCGGAAGCCAATCTCGAGCAGTTTCTGATCAATCGCTTCGGCCGCGAGCTGTATCTCACCTTCTTCAAGTCGTACACCGAGAAGGTCTGGGGGGTGCCCTGCGACGAGATCAGCGCTGAATGGGGCGCTCAGCGGATCAAGGGGCTCTCCATCAGCAAAGTGGTGCTGAACGCGCTGACCAGGTCGTTTCGCGGCAATGGCAACGGCCATCAGAAGCACGTCGAGACTTCACTGATTGAACAATTCCTG
Organism: uncultured Planctomycetaceae bacterium; assembly: GCA_963752185.1. GTDB lineage: Bacteria > Planctomycetota > Planctomycetia > Planctomycetales > Planctomycetaceae > DASPSM01. Next base: position 2,958,272 of record CAVVXK010000002.1, read on the forward strand.
TATCCGAAGTTCGGCCCCGGACAAATGTGGGAGACCTGCGCGCGGCGGGTGGAAAGCCTGGGGGGCAAAGTGTTGCTCAACCAACGCGTCGAGCAGATTTGCACCGAGGGCAATCGCATCGCCGCAGTGACGGCCCGCGATCGGCTTACCGGTGAGCAAAGGGTTTATCAGGGCGACTTTTTCTTCTCCACGATGCCAATCCGAAACGTGGTGCGGGCCGTCGACGCCGACGTTCCCGACGAGATTCGCACGATTGCCGACGGACTGGTCTACCGCGATTTCGTGACGGTTGGACTTCTGATGAAGGAGCTGGCGATCCGCGATCGCAACAGCGGGCGGCAAAACGCCTGCCCCTCGGACAACTGGATTTACATCCAGGAACCCGACGTGCGGGTCGCCCGACTGCAGATTTTCAACAACTGGAGTCCGTACATGGTCGCCGACCCGGGCACAGTCTGGCTCGGCTTGGAGTACATCTGCAACACGGGGGACCCGCTTTGGTCGCTTGCAGATGAAGCCGTGAGCCGGCTGGGGATCGACGAGTTGTCGAAAATCGGGATCATCGACCGCTCGAAAGTTCTTGACTCGACGGTCATCCGCGTTCCGAAGGCGTATCCGGCCTATTTTGGCTCCTACGATCAATTCCCCAAGTTGAGGACCTGGCTGGATGGCTTCGAGAACCTGTTCCCCCTGGGCCGCAACGGAATGCACCGCTACAACAACCAGGACCATTCGATGCTGACGGCCATGGTGGCCGTCGATCAGATCGTGGCCGGCGGCAGCGACAAGACCAAGGTTTGGGACGTCAACACCGAACAGGAGTACCACGAATCGAAGATCGAGCGCGACATGACTGTTCGCGCAGGCTGATCAACCCCGGAAGCGACTTCCCGCGGGTTTGTACGGCGAGTCCATGGAGCGCCCTGCGCCCCGCGTAATCGCGACCCATCGTTCGCGTGCCTACGGCGAAACTCGTGAGCGTCGGGCAGCCGGCTCCCGCGTGCGCACTCTCGCTACCGCCGCGCTCAAGCGTTTCAGGCGAGATCCGCCTGGGCCCGCGTTCCCCGTTCGGTGAGGCAACGAGCTATTGAGCAACCTTGTTGGACAGATCCTTGGCTGCCGATGCGATCTGCGGATTCGGATCGCTGGAATATTGTTTCAGCATGTCCTCATGTTCCTTGGGGTTGAAGCTCGGATCCTTGACCAGACCCTTGAGGTAATTGGCCGTCTCTTGCGCGGATTCCATGTGAGAGGCTACGAACTCGGGAGTCAATTGGGTCTGTTGCGAGCGAGTCGGAACGCGTGTCGGCGGGCTTGCCTGGGTTTGAAACTTCAAAGGCTCGTTGCTGCGAGAACAACCGGTCACCAATACTGTGCAGCCGGCAATGAAAACAAAAGCGAATCGCTTCACGGTCTGGTCTCCACACTTGCGTTTGAGAAATATCGAGCGCCGCCCCTGGGACGGGCGACGCGCCTTGAGTTGCCAACGATCGCATTGATTGCGTCCAAGCTCGTGGGTCGTTTCATTCGTACCTTTGGCGGAATCGCCGCATGATGATTTGCGACAGGATGTTCATCGCCAAGGTGGTTGTGAAGAGAGTCAAGGCCACGGCGAAGAGCGCCTTGAATTCGAGACTTTGATGCGGCTGATCTCCGAAACTGACATTGACGATGTACGCCGTCATGGTCTCGACGCTCAAGAACGGATTGAAGGTGAGGGCTGGCGTTTGTCCGGCGGCAATCGCGACGGCCATCGTCTCTCCCACGGCCCGCGAAATGGCCAACAGGAAAGAGGCCAAAATTCCCGAAAGCGCCGCGGGAACAATCACGCGCACCGATACCTGATGTTTTGTCGAACCGAGGGCGTAAGCCGCCTCGCGGAGCGCTTGCGGGACGGAGCGCAGGGCGTCCTCGCTCAGAGACGTCACGATCGGAATGATCATGATGCCGACGACGATCCCCGCACTGGCTGCATTGAACACATTGACTTCGAAACCGAGCAGCCGTTGAAAAACGGGCCGCAGGACGTACGGCGTGATGAAGACAAGAGCGAAGTAGCCGAAAATGACCGTCGGGACGCCTGCCAGAACCTCGAGAATCGGCTTGATTACGTTCCTTGTTTGGGGTGAGGCATATTCGCTGAGGTAGATGGAACTCGCCAAACCGATCGGCAATCCGATCAATGCGGCGATTCCAGCCACCAGGGCCGTTCCGGTCAAGAGAGGAAGAATGCCGAAGTGCTTCTCGGCGTATTGTGGCGTCCAACTCGTGCCGGTGAAGAACTCGCTAAACGAGACGTGCTGGAAGAACGACGTGTTCGGCGGGATGGCAAACAGCGTCTCTTCGACGAGAACGAAGATGATCCCAAGCGTGGTGGCCACCGAGGCCAACGCACAGGCCAGCAGGACAAACCGGATCGCCTGTTCGCGCAACCAGGGGAGCGTGATCCGTTTGCTCAGCGTGGACTGACCGCCCGAGGAACGCGATTTCGCTGCCATTGAAGTCGACTTCTCTTTCAGCTCGTAACCCTGCTCGTCACTCGTTGATCGCGGCCTTGAGCCGCGCTCGACTCACTTCGTATTCCTTGGCCGGGAGCGGGATGTAGTGCACCTCTTTCACGAGCGACGGACCGCGGTCGAGGTAAAACTTTACGAAGGCAACTGCTTCTGGGCGGGAGAGAGCCTTTTTGTTCACGTAAAGGAACAGGGGGCGGGAGAGTGGCTTGTATTGGCCGCTCAAGATCGTTTCATCGCTGGGAGCGACCGGCGCTCCATCCTTGGCGGCAATCGGAACGGCGCGAATCGTCTCTTTGTTAAGGACGTAGTAGGCGAAGCCAAAATAGCCGAGCGCGCCGGCATCCCCCTGCACTCCCTGAATGAGCACATTGTCATTTGAATTCGGCGTGTAGTCCGTGCGACTGTTGCCGCGCTTGCCACAAATGACTTCAGTGAAATAGTCGAACGTGCCCGAGTCGGTATCGGGGCCGTAAAGAATAATCTTTTGATTGGGAAAGCTCGGATCGAGTTCGTTCCAAGTCTTGAGCTTGCTCCCGGCCTGCCAGAGCGTTTTGAGCTGCTCGACCGTGAGCGATTTGCACCAGATGTTCTGCGGGTTGACGACGACGGAAATTCCGTCGATGCCGATTTTCAATTCGACGAACGCGACGTTGTTGTTTTGACATGCCTCAAATTCGTTCTTTTCGATCGGCCGCGAGGCGTCGCAAATATCGAGGTCGCCGTCCTTAAACCGCTTGAATCCGCCCCCCGTCCCCGAGATGTTCACTCGCACGGTGGCTTTCGGGTGCTCTTTCATGAACTCTTCGGCGACCGCCTGCGAAATCGGGTAGACAGTGCTCGAACCGTCGATCTCGATCTTGCCGGCAATTTCAGAGTCCGCGCCGGCTTTCGACGGGCTGGCCGGGGTCTTGCCGCCTCCGCCCGCGGCATGCGCCGGAGATGCCGGCAGCTCGGCTGCCTCCTTCATCGAGCACCCCGACAAGCCGAGGAGCAGGATTGAGCCGAGAACGACCGGAACTTGTAAACGCTGAGTGAATCGATGATGCACGCCGACGTCCTTGCGCGAGAAGAAAGTCAAATCTGGTCAGTTTTGAAACGGTCGGAAAATCTGTGGCTTTGTCGACCCGGGGAACTCCGGTCAAAGACCGGCGGCCGGACGCAACAAAAAGTCGCGTCCGGCTGCCGTGTTGCAACTTGATAGCACTTTCGTCACCTCGATGCGGCGACGAATCGCACTATTGCAGGAAGATGCCTCCCTCGGTCGGGATGGATTCGTTACGGGTGCACATGTAACGGAGAGTGATCGGGTCGATCAATTCACTGAGGAAGTGAACCGAGCCGTCGCACATCAGCACGTTCGTGCCTGCGTTATGGAAGCTGAACAATTCGTCATTCGGGCCGCAGTTGTTCCAATACCAACCGCACGGGTTGCCGGCCGGCGGTGCGGCCGTGTAAACGCCCGTCGAGGCCGCGCTTGGATTGACGAGCTGATAGGGCTCGGCAATCGTTGAGCCGTATCCGCCGGGCCCACCCTGCGGATATCCATTGCCGTTGATCAACTTGGGAATGAATGTTCCCGCAGTGCCGTTATAAGCGTTCGCCTGGCCCGAAACGCCGTTGGAGTTATCGGGTTCGGCCCATCGGGGTAGACCACGGTTGCCGCTGGGAGTCGCGACGTCACCCGTGCCGACAATGGCACCGGGTTGGAGGCTCGAATACAAAACCGACGCGGGGGGATTTGCGTTATTGTTCCAGACGTACCCCAGGGTCGTGTTGTAGACCGGATCCGGATACAACGACTCGCTGCCGTATGCGGTGCCGCCCGACAGCGTCTCGTACATTCGTCCCACGTCTTCGCCGATCATGATCGTGTGGCTCGTACCATCGGAGATCTTCGAGATCGGCTGGCCGTTTACGACAAGTCCGCCATCCGCCCGCGAAAGCTTGTTGCGGACGCCCAGCACCGGGTCGATGTCGGTGTAGTTGACCACCATGTAGTCGGTCGTGCCGAAGCCGTACGGATCGGCGTTGTAAATCGAGTTGCTCGGGCACAAGAACCAAGGAATGACCGTCCGGGCCACTTGCTGGTTGATCGGCGCGTTACCGTCGTTGTAGACGTGGGTATAGTCGTATTGCAGCGAGAGCGTGACCTCTTCCGCATACGGCAAAATGGCCGTGTAGAACGAATACATGGCGAAGGTCGTGAACGGGGGCGCCTGTGCGCTCGTCTTACCGGGGTCCTGGGTCGTCGTCCAGTCGGTTCCTTCGCCCGAAGGCGGCATCTGCCGTTGGGCGCTCTCAAAGTTGAGCGCGGCGATGCCGAGTTGCCGCATGTTGTTCTTGCACTGCGTGCGGCGGGCGGCTTCGCGTGCCGCCTGAACGGCCGGCATCAGTAAGCTCACTAAAATCGCGATGATGGCAATGACAACCAGCAACTCGATGAGGGTAAAGCCCGCACGAGAGCGGGACTTGCCTCGGTAAACAGGGGATCTCATTCGTACTGCTCCAATTCAAAAAAGAAGAAAATTCGTCTCAGACCATGTGTTGGTGTCGTGCACTCGCAAGACCTCAGCTCAATTCGACGCTACATGGCTTCCCTCCCGTGGCTCGAATTCTGGAATGCCTGCCGACGCACCTCGAGTACGCGTTCAAAGATTCCGTCCGTGGATGTCCTGCCTGGAAACGCAAGGGCGGCCAAAGCCCCGGCCTGAATCGCGGTTTCGCTCCTGCTCAGCCGCGACTGCTCGTCTGTTACGAAGTGGGATTTGCCGGTCGCCACTGACGCAACGGAACGTCAGCGTGGCGCCCGAGAGATTCGAAAGTCGATTACGTGTAATACAGCTATCCGCGTTTCGTGAATGATTCGTGAATCGAGCGACAAGTTTGACGCAAGAGTCTCCAAGCAATCTCCACACAACCTGCGCTTCAATTTCACAATTCGTAGATTAAAACTTCGTAAATGCCGTGTTTGATGTTCCGGGCAAAGGAATTCAGATGACACGGCAGCGGATCCTGATCATCGAAGAAGAGGGCGGTCGTGCCGACGAGCTTTCGGCGGAGTTCGATCGCGACGGGCACGAGATGCTCATTGCCCGCAACAGCGAGGAAGGCATGCGGCTCGCAAGGTCCGTGCTTCCCGACCGAATTGTTCTCGACATGCCGATCGCCGATTGTCTGGACATGTGTTGGAGACTGGGCGACCTGGAGAGCACGCGAGAGATTCCCGTTTTCATGCTGGCTCAAGACGATGCGGCGGTTGCGGTTTCGGGCGCCGGGCTCGCCTTTAACGAGGAATCCGCGAGATTCGCGCCGAGCGATCCGCTTGCTCTGCGACTCACTGCATTACGCAATAAGCGGCGGCCGCCGGCCAACCAGACGCAGGTGCTCGAGTACCGCGGGGTGCGGATCGACCTGATGCAGCATCAGGCCTATTCGAACGGGACGAAAATCGACCTGACGCCGACGGAATTCCGGTTGCTGGAGTGCTTTCTGAGACAGCCCGGGCGGGCGTTTAGCCGTTCTCAGCTTTTGGATAGCGCAATTTCCAAAGGAAATCTGGTCCTTGAGCGTACGATCGATTGCCACGTGAAGAGCCTGCGTCGCAAATTGAACTCGAATCGAGTGGCCATCGAGACGGTTCGCAGCGTCGGTTACCGTTTTCGGGATCCCCGCGATTGAAGTCCGTCGGTCGGTGAATGCACCGATGTTGTGCCGGAGTGCGAAGATGAAACCGCTAAGAATTCTCGGAGCAATTGCGTTTGCGATTTGCGCCATCTCCGCGACGGTCTGGTCGGCCCGCTACGCTCCGTGGATCGCGCAGAGCCGGCGGACCGATTCTCGAATCGAGAGGAAGCTGCGGGCGGCCGAAGAGGTGAAGGAACTGAAATCCGGCGTTCTGCCGGAGACACTGGACAAGTCGCAGGCGGGGGACATTGAGACGCCTCCGACGGTGGCGACGCAAGAGCCGTTCCCAAAGGTCGAAACCGGACGAACTGGTTACGACTTCGGCACGATGATGATCAATAACGAAGGACGCCATACCTGGCGCATTGAAAACAAGGGCGCGGGGCCATTGCTCATCGCCAAGGGACCAGTGGCGTGTAGTTGCCTCGTCAGCTCGCTTTCCGCCCGCGAGGTTCCTCCCGGCGGGTTTGCCGAGGTCGAGTTGACCTGGAAGCCGCCCGCCGCCGATTCGGAGTTCCACAAATCGGCCATCTTTTGGACCAACGATCCAAAGCGATCCATGATTCGCTTGAGCGTCGATGGGCGAGTTCCCCCGCCTGCCGTGATTGCACCCGGCACGTGGTACGCGGGCGTTGTGACGGACGAGCGCGAAGGCAAGGCGGTCGGCACGCTGACTTCCGAGGTTTACGACCAGTTTAAGATCGTGTCGGTGCAGCCGGCTGATCCGAACGTGCGGGTCGTCTTCAAACCGATTGCGAGCGACGTGCTTAAGCGCTCGGGGATCCGCGGAGGTTATGAGTTTACGGCGACGGTCGGCAAGGGAATTCAACTGGGCCCCTGGCGTTCGCTCGTCCGGATCTTCACGACGATGAAAGAGGCCAATCCGATCGAAGTCCAACTCACGGCCAAGAGGTCGGGACCCGTGATGTTTCTACCGGCCATTGCGATCAATGGCTCCGCGCATTTCGACTCGGAAAAAATGCAGTTGAATTTGGAACGTTTTCCGCGGGAGCGAGGCAGCAAGGCGGTGGTGCCAGCCATCGTCAGCTCGATGAAGGACGAGTTTCGCATCCTTACGGTGAGTTCAGCGAGCTACCCGTTCATTAAAGTCTCCCTGGAGCGGGAAGCGGGAATCGCCAGCGGACGGGCACAAGGAGTGCGATTCGTGTTCGAGATTCCGCCCAATGCTCCAGCCGCGACGCACATGGTTCGCGACCCGATCCACGTCACGGTCACGACCAATCATCCAAGCCTTCGCGAGATCGACTTTACAGTCGCATTCGTCGCCGGTTAGCTTGGTGTGAAGTCTCAGAATCGGACCCACCTAATCACCGGCCGTTGCTGATGGACCTGCCAGAAATTGCGATTGCCGCCGACCCGCGCGTTGGACGCTTCAGACAGATTTCTTCACGCCGATGAACAGCGGCGGCGGCAAGAGCCGAAAGGCCGAGCGGTCTGTCGAGCTTCGGGAACAGTCGGTTCCCCCGCCGACGCTTCGATCCTATCTCTTCCTCTTCCTGTGGTGTGCGGCCGTCACCATCTTGCTGCACTGTCCGATGCTCTTTAAGCCCCATTCCGAGGGGGATGAACTCGCCTATTTTGTCTTGTCCCAGCGGATGGGATGGGACCTTTCGAATTACACGACAAAGGACGATCCGCGGATCAACAAGTTCCCGTACACGATCTACCGCAATCCCGTCTTCCATCATCCGCCTCTCTTGCCTCTCGTCTTGAGGGCCGGGACACATTTCACGGCAAATCCATTGTTGCAATTCACACGGACCGTCCCGCCGCGATCGCGAAGCGGCGACTCGGCCGATTATGTGACGCCGGCGCCGGTCGCCGCCGTCTTTCTCTTTAATGTCTTCGTGTCCGTCGCCGCCCTGTGGTACGTCTGTCGGCTGCTAGTGCTGTGCGAAATCAAGCCGCAATACGGCGCCGCAGCCCTCGTCGGTATCACTCTTTGCCCCCTCGTGCTGTTCTCAACGGTGCGAATTCACCACGACGGCCTGGCCGGCTTGCTCCTCCTCTGCGGATTTATCGCCTTTGCCGAGTCGCTCGAACGCCGCGCAATCATTCCGGCGCTCGAGGCGGCTTGCTGGCTCGTGGCGGCGATGAACGTGCGTTTCAACGCAATCGCGGCCCTCCCTCCCTTGCTGTTCATGCCCCTCTATGCCTCGACGCGGCCACGGTCCCCTGCCCCGAAAGGCGATTCCGAGAATCGAGTCGGCCCGGTCGAATCCGCGCCCTCGCGACCAGGTTGGGTCGCACCAGCGATTGTCCTCGGCGCAGTTTTCACGCTGGGAATGCAGCACTATTACCGGCTGATCGTGACCTACGGCACCCTTTGGCCAGGGGCCTTTGTTCAACCCATTGGCGATGTCGCCAAGTTCAGTTCATTTCTGGCCATCGTCGAGAGAATGACGCGATCTTGGGTGTGTTGGGAGCTGGCGGCCATGTTTCCACTCGCCGTGCTGTTCGTGGCCCCTTGGACGGTCCGTCGCTATTGGGGCGATTGGCAGGCGCGGAAATGGCCGGTGTGGTTCGTGTTTATCTTCGCCTTCCTGTTCGTGACGCAGCTCGCCTTTGCCTACAAGCAAGTGCGATACTTCGCCGCGGTGACGCCGTTCATGCATGTCTGCTGGCCCTATCTCCTGCGACTCAGCCCACTGCGAGAGTGGATCAAGTGGAGCATCTGGGGTTTAGGAGGGGTTACGTTGCTGCTTATGGTCACGACCGGCTTCCTGAACGCCTCGCTTCACGATCCCGATCAGACACTCATCCTTCCATCCATTACGATTTACTGGCCGACCCTCCTCGATGCGTATCGGCCACCGAGATAGGCTGCACCGCGGTCTGAACATGTCACGCGCCAGGGCAATTCGATCGTCCGTGCCAAGTGGCAGGGCCACAGCGGCGACTGCGGCCGGCACACACATCGCAAACCGGCAGTGGTTTCTCGCCCTGGCGATCTGGTGTGTGATCTTCTTGGTTTACGTCCCCTCGTTGTCGTCCGGCTTCATTTGGGATGACGACGACTACGTTACCCAGAACGCGACGCTCCGCACGATCGAGGGCTTGAGGCAAATCTGGTTCGATCCGCAAGCCACGCCGCAATATTACCCTTTGGTCTTCACGAGCTTCTGGATCGAATACCATCTCTGGGGATTACATCCAGCCGGGTATCACCTCGTCAATGCGGTCTTCCACGCGGCGAATGGCGTGCTGGTCTGGCTGATCTTACGCCGTCTTTCGGTGCCGGGGGCGTGGCTGGCCGCACTTGCGTTCGGGCTGCATCCGGTTCATGTCGAGTCGGTCTCGTGGATCAGCGAACGCAAAAACGTGGTGTCAGGACTGTTCTACCTGCTTGCCTTGCTGACATTGATCGAGATCCCAACGGGGCGGCCGTGGAATGTGCCCAAATGGGAAATTCGCCGTTACTGGCTGAGATATGCGGTCGGCTTCGCGCTGTTCATCGCGGCGCTCTTGTGCAAATCGGTGACTTGTTCGCTGCCGGCCGTGTTGCTGCTTTTGGCGTGGTGGAAGAACGGTCGGCTGACGCCGCGCGCGATTTGGCCCTTGATCCCCTTTTTTCTTGTTGGCGCCGCCTTTGCGTGGCATACGAGTTGGTTGGAGCGCATCCACGTCGGCGCGACCGGATCCGTCTTCGCTTGGACGCCGGCCGAACGGCTCTTGATTGCAGGTCGAGCCGTGTGGACCTACGCGCTTGAACTCGTCTGGCCCGTGAATCTTTCCTTCATGTCTCCGCGCTGGCAGATTCGCAGCGACTCCTGGTTGCAGTGGTTGATCGCCATCAGCGCGTTTGCGATCCCCGCCGTGATTGCCGTGCTCTCACGGCGCATGTCGGGGCCCCTGGTCGCCCTGCTCTACTTCGGCGGAACGCTCCTTCCCGCACTTGGCTTCTTCAATTTGTTTCCCATGCGATATTCGTTCGTCGCCGATCACTTCCAGTATCTCGCCAGCCTGGGCATCCTCACGTTGATTGCGGCCTGGTGGCTCCATCCGCCCATGCCCGATGAGCAAATAACGAGCGCGAACCGTTGGCTGCCGACCATTGCCATGCGCCCGCGCATCGCGGTGTCGATTGTCGTGCTGGTGGCGCTGGCGACCCTGACCTGGCAGCGACAAAGCGCATTCAAGGATCCCGAATCCTTGTGGTCGGACGTTCTACAGAAGAACCCGACCAGCATGGCTGCGAATATCCAATTGGGGCGTTTGGCGAGTCGCCGGGGCGCCTTTGTCGTCGCCGAACGTTACCTGCGCGACGGCCTGCGCTATCGCACGGACGATCTCGAAACGCACGAGTTCGAGACGAATCTGGCCCATGCTCTGTCCGGGCAGAAACGTTTGGACGAGGCCGCGGTGGAATTTCAAAATGCGCTCGACCGCAAGCCCGATTACCCCGAGGCACTCAATGGTCTCGCGAATGTCATATCGCAGCGACGCCAATATCCGGCGGCGTTCGACCTGTATCGCCACGCGCTGGAAAAGCGGCCGGACAGTCCGATCATCCATGCCAATTTTGCGAACGCACTCGCGGCCGCAGGCAAGTTGGGTGACGCCGAAAGGGAATATCGTGCTTCCCTCGATCTCGACGCGGCCGCAACCGTGCCTCGGCTCGATCTGGCGAAGGTGCTTGCGCGGCAGGGCCGCTTTCGCGAGGCGGAAGCGGAGTGTTTGCACGTCGTCGAGTCGGAACCGCGGTCGATCGCGGCGAACGGTCTTCTGGCCCGCATTCGCATCGACCTCCGCCGGCAATCAACGGAAGGCGCGAAAAAGACTCAAGGAGCGCCGTAGGAACAGTCGCCGAAGGAACAAGTTAGCGCGTGCTGCGGTCGAGCCGTTCAAGCGTTTCCGGGTCGCTCGGTTGGATGCGAAGAGCCGCCTGCCAGTACCGTATTGCTTCGTCCACGCGGCCCTCGGCGGCACAAATGTCACCGAGTCCGCGCTCTATTGCGGCTCGTCCGGGCTGCAAGCGCTCGGCCGTTTCGAGATGGGCACGTGCACTTGCCAGGTCACCATCTCGGAGCAAGTCCAAAGCCAATTTGATATGCGCTTTCCAATAGGTGGGCATGGCCCGAATGGTCGAGGAATAATATTTTTCGGCCTCCATGGAGTTGCCCCTGCGGTCTGAGACCAATCCCAGATGATAGTTCGCGATCCCATCGTTCGGGTTCGCCGAAAGGAGTTTTTGAAAAAACTCCGCCGCTCGGTCCAGTTCGTTGCGTTCCAAGTGCGCGAGACCGAGGGCCAGAATCACGTTCTCCAGCGATTTTGCGGAGGGGTAGAGGGTCGCGCAGTGTTGCCAGAGTTTCGAGTTGGTCTGCCAATATTGAATCTGGTCTCGCGTCAATTGCCCGCTGAGCAGCAAGACGCAAAGTGATAGTCCCGCGACGATCGAGCGCGACGCCGGCAGCCGCCGGACAAAATCGAAAGCTCCCCAGGCGAGGATGATGAAGATGCCTGTCAGTGGCACGTACGTGTAACGATCCGCACGTGCCTGATCGCCGACGGCAACCAAGCCAATCACCGGTAAGAGCGTCACCAGGTACCAAAGCCATCCGACAATCAAATACGGACGGCCGCGCCGCAAGTAGACGGCGAGCCCGGTCAGCGCGATCAAAAAGCCAAAACTCAGCCAGATAGCCGGCTCCAGCAATGAGTGCCTGACAGCCGGATACAAGCACGCCAAGTCGAGCGGCCAGGCCGTTTGCCGAAGATAGTCGACATAGGCTGTCGCACTGAGGGCGATTCGCTCGCTCAGCGACAAATTCGCCAGCGATTTGAGAGCGCCAGTTGCACGCTGCGCCAGGATGACTCCGAGCGATGCGGCGAGCGCCATGGCAAACAGGGGCAGTTTTTCGCGCACCGCTTGTGCGATCGTTAGCCCGTCTGCCGGGCTCACTGCCGTTTCGCGCGACTCGCCCGCCCGTCCCGGGCTTCTCTTCAATCGGGCCAAGGGCCAGTAGTCCAACAGCAGCAGCACAACGGGAACAGTGACCAGCATGGGCTTGGACAATAATCCCAGGCCAAACAGCCCGGCGACGAGAAGATATCTCCAAAGGGACGGGGCGCGGGCATAACTCACATAGGTCCCTAGCGTCAGAAACCAGAAGAGCGTGCTGAGCGTGTCCTTGCGTTCAGAGACCCAGGCGACCGATTCCACATGCAAAGGATGGCACGCGAACAAAGCGGCGACGGCAAAGCTGGGCACGCGTGCGCCCGTGAGCCGACACAAGAACCAGAACAGTACGGCCGTATTCAGCGCGTGCTGAACGATGTTGTCGAGGTGAAAACCGAAGGGACCGGGGCCAAATAACGTCGCGTCGAGCTGGAGGGAGAGCCAAGTGAACGGATGCCAGTTGGACCCGTCGATTGCCGTCCATGCCCAGGCGATGTTACCCGGAAGCAATCCGGAGGTGACATGATCGTTTTCGCTGGCATAAATGTCGTCGTCCCATTTGACGAATTCGCAGCGAACGGCCGGCCAATACAGGGCAAGAGTCGCGACCACCAAAACTGCCGCGGCAATCCAATCCTTGTTCGACATGCGATATGCCGCGGCGACGCGGTTGAGAGCCGGCTCAGGGATCGCTGTCCGTCCATCGCCGGGCGCGCCCGGCGGCGGGTTGGCGACACTCGATTTTGGACGAGCGACGTTGGTTCGAGAGTGCCGCGAACGGTCCGAACCTTGAAGTTCGCGCTCTCGTTGGAGACTGCGTCGCTGCCGCACGTCTGCTGCGATTCGCTCTGCCGCCGGCCGACGGCCGGCGCGCCCCTTCCCCTTCCGTTCATGGGAGGGATGATCAAGACTCTCATCAGGCATTTGCCCTGTTTCTACCGTCTTGGTTGGGTCGCAATGCGCAGGAGCGTGTGAATTTCAAGTTCAGAAATGATGAAGCGCGCCGGCAGAGCCGTCCGGAACCGCTTTCACCAAATGAAATAGGCGGCATAAGCAGCCACGGCCCAACACGCCAGCGCGGCGAAGACCAGGGCGCGAAGCCAGCGAAAGCGCATGAGCGGTGCAGCGCCGAAAGCCGCAAGCACCCCGTAGCACGGAATTAGACCCACGGTGTACGTCGCTTTCGCCGTGCTGTAGATCGGCATTCGCAGATAAACGTCGACCATCGCGGCCAGATAGACGGCGATCGCGGTAAGGGCAAAACCCACAACCGCTCGAGACGAGCGCAATTCCTTTCGGAAAGGCGAAAGTGCGCCCGAAAGCAACAACGTCATGGGCACAACAGCCAGCCACGCCCCCGCTTCCATCCAACGAAGATTCCAGGGGACCCGAGTGGGAGTCGAAATCGATCCCATCACTAAGCCGTCCAACCACATCGTCGAGTAAAGCGCGTCCCACAGGCTCCAAGCACCCGAATAGACGGGGCGCTCGAGCGACGTGCCAAAGGAAAGGAGCTGGCCCCACGTGCGGTAACTTGGGTCTTGCCACCATTCATGCTCGTTCGCTGCATCTCCGCCACCGAGAATCAGCGGCTTACCGAGCGCGAGCCAATTCCGCAGAAAGAACCAACCCGATGCCACTAAACAAGCGCCGAACACCCAGCCGAGTTGCGTCAGTCCGGTTTTCCACGTTCCCCGAGCCGCGTGGGCGTCGTATTCGCTCCGCGCGTCCTGGCGGACGTCTGAGGCAAACTCGCCTGCGCAATCGAGCGTGCCAAGTGACGGCAAACGCGATCAACGGAGTCAGCAACAACGGCGTGACTTTAGACAAAATGGCCAGTCCCCATACGACGCCCATGCAGACAAAGAACCGCGTGCGCCGCGGCTGAGCCGGCTCTGCCAGAAGCCGGAAGCACATCAAGATCAGCACCGCCGTCAGACAACCGGCCAGCGGTTCGTTGCCGATGACCAGCGAGATATAGAGCTGCATCGGCAACAGTCCGCCGACCATCGTGGCGACGATCTGCAAGTCTTCCTTGTCAGGAAAGACCGCGCAGGCCGTTCGATAGACGATTTCGATCTGCGCCAGCCCACAAAGCATGGGAAGAATTCGCAGGATCTTGATGACCACATCGTCGCCGAAAAACGGGCTCAGAGCGGCGTACCCTGGCGCGGCCAGCAGATAAAACAACGGCGGCTGAAACATCTGCCAACCGTCGCTTGCCAACGGGAGCGAGTGCTGCGTCGCGATGTACTTCACGTAATCGAAGTGCCGGTCAACGTCGAAGCCGAGATGCGGCGGAATCCGCCCCAGGTCATTCGCGGCGAGGATCACCCATGCGGCCGCAAGCACCCAGCGCACGCGCGGCGGCGTCACTCGCCACCGGTTCGCGCTTTGTTTCGCAGCCGGTGCCCAGCAGGCCCCGACGAACACAACAGCAAAGACTCCGGCCAACCAGGGCGACAGGGCGGCAATCCCTTTCCACGCAGCCTCGTATTCTCCGACCAACTCCGGCGGTCGCGCCTCGGCGGCGGCAATCGCCGGTCGGAAAGATTGTGGGAGCGGGGCCGCCTCCCAAGCGCGAGACGTGCCGACGCCTAATTCATTGGAATACGCCAACAGACAACAGTGCGCATTGCGGTTGAAGACCATGATCCGCAGAGTATGACGACCTGCCTTCAAGGGGCTGGGGAGCAAGATCGTGCGTGCCTCTTTCCATTGGTCCAACTCTCGAGCGCCTTGATCAAGCGGATGATCGTCCAATGTCACCGTCGCTCGTCGAAACGCGCGGACCGTCAGGCTGGCATGCTCGACGGGGGCCAGCGTTTCCCAGGAATATTGGAATGCCGTCGTCGTCGTGGCGGCCGAATAGGCCTTGAGCCAGAAGGGCACATCGGCCCGAATCCACTCGGCGCCACCCTCGTTGCTCAAAAAATAGGCGCGCGGATCGGCGGCCAACTCGCGGGCACGCAGCGTTGTCAGGATCGCCAGGGCGCCAAAGATGGCGGTCCAAAGTAGTAAGGGACGCTTCCCGGGCTGCGAGAAAATCCGGCACCTCTCGCGATCACTGGTGACGCGGCGGTTCACGCGGCCCCACTGTCCTGCTCGTGGCATCGACCGCTGAACTCCTGGCTCTTACTCGAGTCGCGGCTTTGGCCGCGGGGCCGATTGTTGCGCGCTGGTTTCCGGCCGAAGATTTGATGGGGCTGGCGAGAGAGCCATCGCAACACTCCGGCGTGCCGGACTCGCTAATTCTGCGGCAGACTGATCATCCTCTGGTCGCGACGATCGCACATGAAAGTGAGCAGCATGTTGTCGGTGTTGTTACTCAAATATC
Source organism: uncultured Planctomycetaceae bacterium (assembly GCA_963752185.1). Lineage (GTDB taxonomy): Bacteria > Planctomycetota > Planctomycetia > Planctomycetales > Planctomycetaceae > DASPSM01. The sequence continues at coordinate 2,973,732 of CAVVXK010000002.1, forward strand.
TGACGGATCCGTCGCACAATGCCATTTGAGCGCCGGAGATATGTTGTGAGCTAATGTCCCCATTGCCGCCGATGCCGCCATTTGCATTGCCGTTCACACCGATCACGGGACTGAAACAGACGTCGGAAGCCACCGTGGCACCGTTCCCGCCCGGAAAGCTGTCGGCATTGGCCCAATAGGCAAAGCACATGTTCCGGCCGTTCCCGTTGCAATTTGTATTGCCGGTCCCCGTTTGGCACGTCGCACCATAGTGCTCGGCGATGAGGATCGTATTCGTGGTGCCGTCCATGATGTCGGACATTCTTATGTGGCTGTCCTCGAACAGAACGCCGCCGTTATCCAGCACACCCTGCCCGCCCGTCTGCGATGAGACCTGCACTTCGAGAGTTCCGGGGTTGGCACTCCCAGCGGCACCGCCATCGATTACAGGAGGCGTCCCCACCCCGGTCGGAACGAAGGGACCGCCACCATCGGTCAGCAGCGTTCCGCCGTTGCCCAGGTAGTTCGCCACTGCCGCGATTGTCGTCCGTGGCAGAAAGTCGATGCCGGTGCCGTTGCAGCGGCTATTCGAAACGGTCTGGAGATCGGACGCTGACGGGCACTTGAAAAGACCGATCACGATATTGATCTGATCGTAATTTCTGTTCGGGGCGGTACCGTTCGTGGACGTCATGACGCTGTTGAAATCGACAAGTTCGTAATTCAGTTGGTTCTCGATAAACGGCTGCAACTGCATTCCCCACGCGACACCGTTCCCGCCATGCCAACCGGGTGGCAAGCACACGTGAGCGTCAACATAGTTCAAGTGCGCGAGCGCGAGCTGTTTGATGTTGTTCTTGCACTGTGCCCGCCGCGCTGATTCTCGAGCCGCTTGCACCGCCGGGAGCAGCAGGCCGATCAAAATCGCAATGATCGCGGTCACGACCAAAAGCTCAACGATCGAGAATGCCGCTCTATTTTTTCGCAACATGAACCACCAATCCGTGTCGACCAAGCCTTGCGGAACCCAAACCACGTCAGCGCGCTTCGAGGTCGTTGACGTGATGTTCTCATTTTATCAAAAGCCAGTTTTCCGCAATCGGGTATTTCGCCTACGACCGCTGCGTTTCGGACCGCTGGAGTATGAAGTCTGCATGAAGAATCGATGTGAGTCGGCCATTCTTGGCAATCGCCGCTGGTGGCATTAGTTCGCGGGATGCGTTTCCGGCGATGTCTTGGGCCTTACGGGTGCATTTCCCGTGATGGCCAATGAGTAGACTGCCGCCGGCTCCAGCGCGGGGTGCGCCGACGCGATCGCTCCACCGATCTTGAGCCGATAGTGGTCGCGGAAGTAGCTCGCAAGCGTGCCATTCTCTGCCTTGTTAGAGATGAAAAATAAGCCCCGATGTCGCCGAAGGATCGAGTAGAGGTCCGAAACGTTGAATTCCTCCAGGCGCTTCGAGGTGAAGGGAGTCGCGGTGAGCACGCCAAGGCCCAAGACTTTGAAATTCGTGTCGCGCCCCTCCGATTTCAAGGGAAGAATCACGTGTTCGTAAGGAAATTCGGCTCCCCACACGATGAACAGTTGATCGCGGCGCGGATTGAGACGTCGCATCAGATCCTCGGCCTCGCGGTGAAGCCGAATAAAGTTGCTATTTTCCAGGAGCGTGACCGTGCCGCGCCAGCCCAGAAGCGCGGCAATGAGGATCGCGATTGCCGTCCGTGCGACGACCGACCTCGTCCACGGCGACGCACTCGCGATCGATCGCGGCCCGGCCGAAAGTGCGACGATCACAACGGCGCACGCTGCAAAAGCGGGACAAAACACGCGTGCCGGCAAGTGAAGGTCGTGGTACAGGTAGATGCACAATACGCACGCCACCAAATAACACCCGGTGCCAATAAAACGGGCCGAGCCAATGCTCCTCAAGGCGCAGAGAAAGATCGCTCCGCAGGCCCACAGAGCGAGGACTTCGGTGTCGCCAAAAAGGATTTCGGCGAATTCGCTCCACGATCTCGGCTCCGTCGCCCGCTCCCGCGATGCCAGTCCGTCCGAAACTGCCTGCAAGGTTTGGATGTTGAAACGTTTGCGATCCAGGAAGCACCATTCCCTGAGCAGGTCGACGTCCGCGCGCGTCCAGCCGACTTTCGCGAAAACGGGGGCCGTGACTTTGTTGTACTCCGCACGCCCATAATCCGTGAACGCCACACGCAGCGCATTGAACCTGTAAAAGTCTGCGCCACGCCTCGTCCTTTGCGTAGTACCAATTGTTCAACCCAACAAGAGCGAAACCGACGGCAATCGCGACGGCAATCACGCCGATTGCGGCACGTGCGCCGGCCTGAAATCGAGCCTGCCACATGATCCAGCCCGCCAATGGCATCAAAACGACGAGGGCCAAGAGGAACGATTCAAACCGGATGAGTGCCCCCGCTAAGAGAAACGGAAGCGCCCAGAGGGCATGAAGTGCGGCCTTGCCATCTCGGACGGTTCCGGCAAGCAGCAGCAAACCCGCCAACGTCGCGAGAGAGGCCACCCGTGTGAATTGCAGCACGATCAGGAACGGAGCGCCCACCAGACACAAAATTACCGCGGTCAGGCAGACGTCGAGCGTCGAAATTTTCGACCCCAAACAAACACAGGCCACGGCAGCAAGCGACAACGACGCCGTGAGAAAGAGATAACCGCCGTACCAGGGAACATTTGGAGCAGCCTGGTACAGTCCCTTGAGCCCCATTCCAATCAGGACATTCGAGAAAATCAGGTGCTCATCCGGCCGATCGCCGTACATCCGGCCGGCGGCGATCGCATTCATCCCCGCGTCGTCGTTGGTCTCAAAGCGTGGTGTGAATATCGCCAACGTGCCGACGACGATGCCTGCCGTCATCAGCGCGGCAATCAATGGGCGATTGCGTCGCAAGGATCTCGGCAAGCCGAGTCGCGATTGATCCGCGAATCGGTCCGTCTCGCCAAATGCTGGAGCGGCCTCTCGCGAAATTCGACGCGGCGCGACCGTCTGCGGCACAGGATCGTGCGGAGTTCGACGGGTCGACGATCGGCGATTCATTGTCGAGAGGCTTCGCGTACGGACAAAACGTCAGGGCATTCAGCAAAACCCAAGGTTATTGGATCCGTCTCAAACTTGCATGAGTGCGGATCGTTCTCGCGGGAAGCAACTGGCGAGCGTCGTGCGCCGTTCGACAAACTGCGGAGATGTCGCCACATTCTGATCGCGTGCAAACCCGAGCATCGTTACCTTCGCGTGAGTCGTCCGCGGAACGTCGCCAGCCAGGAATCGAGTTGGGTCACCCAGTTGGCAGCACCTTGTTGGAGGGCCAAAACCCGTGCTTTCTCGGCCGCGGCAACCGCATCGGGCCCGCGTCCCAAGTTGGCGTAAGCCGAGGCGAGGTTGGCGAGAGCCAGAACGTCGGCAGGCTGCTGGCGGACGGCCATTTCAAGGTGCGGAACCGCTTCCGAGAATCGGTGCACGTCCACCAACAAGGAACCCAATGCGCCATGATCGTTGGCGGCGTCGGGGCGCAGCCGCATGGCGACCTCCAAATGGTGGATCGCCTTTTCAGGTTGGCCAAGGCGGGCCCAAGTCAGACCAAGGCTGCGGTGCGCCAGTCCCGCGTCGGGTCGCCCTGGATCGATTGAGATCGCGCGCTCGAATTGCGCGACGGCTTCCTGATAACGACCGGTATCCTGCAGCGCGCAGCCCAGGTTAATCGTCGCCCGCACGTTTTCGGGCTGACGAGCGACTGCGTCACGCCAGATGGTGATCACGTCGCCGTAGGCTTGCAGTCGGTAACTCGTGACGACCGCGAAGACAAGTACAACCATAATCGTGCCGATCGTCATCATCCGCAGCGAGAGCGAGGGATCCGTGCCCAGTCCCTCGTTCGGCCTGCGCACCTCGATTTGCCGACGGAGAACGGCATAACCACCGACGAAAACGAACGCGACGACAGCGGCCAGGGGGAGATACATCCTCCGCTCGGCGACGGCTTCCGACGGCATCGGCATCACACTCGTCGGCAGCAAAATGGTAAAGAACCACGCCCCCAGAAAACCGATCGAATTGCCTCGCCAAAGCAAAATGAGCGTTCCGCCCACGGCGATGGCCACGGGCAACAGCCATGGGAGTGCCGCAGTGAGCGTCCAAAGCAGTGCCGTTTCGCGATGGATGATCAGCGGCCATGGCCAAATCGACAGCTTGAGATAAAGCAGCAAGACCTTCGCCTGAGTGAACCACCACACGTAGGCTGGCAAACCGGCCTGAAACCCGGCGGCATGGGAACGCGGCGCATCAATGTTGAGCGCCAGGAGTACAAGCCAACTTCCGAACAGGCCGGCGTAAAGAGGCCATGATTTCTTGAGAGCGCCGCTCAGTGATCCGGAGACGAAAGACCGGTCAAACAACAGCGTTATCAGCGGCGCCGTAACCATGACTTCCTTACACGCCATCCCGCAAGAACATGCCAGCATCGCTCCGACAGCGGCGGCCGACCTGCCCCACCGCGATTCGGCCGTCATGCACCGCAGGCTGGCATACAAGGTGGCAAGGTAAAACATCCCCATCATGAGTTCGGTGCGCTGCGAGACGTATTCGACGGCGTCCGTCAACAGCGGATGAATCGCCCAAATTACGGCCACCGCGATCGCCAGCGGTGTGGACGCCGTGCCCAACCGGGCTCGGAACCGATTGAGCAAAAGCGCTCGCCGTACGATGCCATAGAGGAAAATCGCCGACAGCACGTGCAGCGCCATGTTGACGACGTGATATCCCCACGGGTCAAAGCCACCGAGACGGTAATTGACAGCCAGCGAGAGATTGACCAGCGGCCGTCCGGACGTCACCGCGTCGCGCGGCGGATTGAGTGGACCGGGTCGGTCAGCAGTGCCGAAGGCCGGCCAGAGGCGCGTGATCGAAGGATTGCCCAATACGGAAATGTTATCGTCGTGCACGAACGGTGCGCGGGCGGCCCGTCCATAAATGGCGCCGATCAGCACCGCCAGAATTGTAAAGGCACTCCACGCCGCGACTCGCGAAGTGAATCGAATAGTTCCAATCGAATTGGACATCGCTGATTGCGGTCCCTCGTTCGCTCAGTGAGGGAACCAGCATAAACCAGAAACAGCGAACGCCTCGAAACTTCATCAATTCTTGATGGAATCGGCCCTCGAGGCGCTTTGAGAAAAAGAGGGCCACTTGCGATCGATCACAAGTGGCTTCAAGTGGAGGATAGGGGACTTGAACCCCTGACCTTCTGGCTGCCAGCCAGACGCTCTCCCAACTGAGCTAATCCCCCGGCATTTAACGGCTTCCGCCGCGCGGCCAACCATAGCACGTGGGCCGGGAGGCTGTCAACGACTTCACCCGCCGTCGGCAAATCCCTTGCAAAGCCAACCCTATTCAAAACGGACCGCGAATCGGCAGCGGGGGTTCGCTGGGACGTTACGCACGCTTTGCTGTCGAAATGATCAAAGCGACCCGCCTTCTTTTGGAGCCCGTTCGGGTCCAATTTATTGAGCACGCGCGCGAAGCGACGCGATCCGCAAGAACCGAGCCGATTGTTGAGGACTCTGAGAGAGACGCGAAAGTCGCCCGGCGTTCGCGAATCGCCACCGCCTCTTAGTGAAATCCCCTACGCGGCACTGCGTCAGTGAACCGATATATGCACAATACTTTCCTTCGCGGCGCCATGGACCTGTGTTTGACCCGCCGGGCCCATGGCGTCCCGTTCTTTCCTCGCCGACCGACGACGTTACGCCTTCGATCAAATTGGCTAGCTGGCAAAAACCGCGTGCCTTCGGCGCCAAACTAATCGTGGCTGCCAACGGTGCTCGGTCGGCTGTAGCGGCCCCGACCCCCATTGGGCGCGAAATAATTGTCACCGCACAGCGCGTTACGTCGGCTGGCCCCCCTCCGTATCCGTCCGTCGCCGTGAGACGACCGCTCCTTGCGGGTGCCCGCGATCCTCTCTAGTTCCTGTCGGAGTCAACCGTCACAAGTCGGTCGTCTGGCTCGGCCGTGAGAATGAGGCCACGGAAGCGCACTTCCTCGGGCACCTCGTTTTTGTGTAGCTGCAGGCCGAGGGGGCCGGCCTGACAGAGTTCTGGCTTGGGGTCGCTCCAGTCGGCGACGAGTTTGCCGTTGACGACGTGACGGATGCGGTTCCCGATCGCCAGGATCTCCATGCGGTTCCAGTCGTGCTGCTTGCCCGCCTTCCTGGCGACGCCCTGCTTGTCCTGGTAGATCGAATTGCGACGGTAGAGATCGTGATAGCCGTAGCCAGACGGGAACATCACCAAGTGCCCCATGTAGCTGTACGGATCCCCTGCTTTCTCAACTGTCTTTCCCCACAGGGCGATGCCCGAGTGCACTTCGCCCTGCACAAGCTTGGCCTCGAAGATCAACCGGAAATTGCGGTACTTCTCCTTGGTGACCAGATAGGTGCTGGCGGCGGGGGCATTTTCCTTGGTATTGCGGCCCACGATTTCGCGATCGTCGACGGAGAAGTATTTGCCGACCTGCCCCTCCCAGCCAGTCAGATCGGTGCCGTTGAAGAGATGAATCGGTTTCTCTCCGGCCGGCAATTTGGCGATCTGCTGTTGGGACCAATCGGATTCGTTCCGATCCGCAGCCAAAACGGAGCCGGTCGAAATTGCAAACACGAGAGCAGTCGAACACAAGCAGCGCAGCATGAGTGTTGCTCCAAAGTCATACAGGATGAAAGATTCGCGACCCGCGGACGCCATCATAACTGCTGTCGCTGTCACAAGCCCTCTGTCATCAAGATCCGAGGGCATACACAGTGGGATTTCGGCAGCCACGTCAAGCGGGCGTCAGCCAACCGGGCGCACCGTAAGGACGGCGGGTCGTGCGAGCGGCGCAGCGAGGTTCCCGGTGCCAGGAATGCTCGAACCTGGTTCGCCCCGATTCAAATGCAGGCGCACGTCGGCATGTGCGGCGCCAACCGTGTGCGCGCCGCGAATCGAGGGCAAGAGGTCGCGCAGGCGGAGGGCGACCGAGTCGGCGAATCGGTCGGACCCGGCCTGGTTCCAATGACCGTCATTGGGAAGATAATTCGCTCGAACTTCGTCGGCACTCAGGCCGCGAAACGATCCCGATCCGTCGATGAAACTGGCTCCTAATAGGCCCGCGAACGCCCGGACGATCTCGGAATCGTCGCGGCGGTTGAGCAGCTCGTCGCGTCCCGGGACATGCATCACGACAACAGGAATGTGCCGGGCGGCAAGCCGGTTCCGCATATCGTAAATCATCGCCATTTGTTCGCCATTGAAGAATCGCGTCGCTTTCGCTTGGGGCAGCGACGTCGAAACGGGGGGACTGCCGGCGAGGGCCAATTCCTCAAAAACTTCGTCCCGGTCGTGTTTGAACAGGTCATTGAAGACCTGAGAGACGTGTGAGGCAATCCACGGTCGGATCTGGTGGTGTGGATTGGTTCCCCAACAGCGGCGTCTCTCGCGGATGCTGGCCTCCAACTCGATACTGCTCACCGCGTAGAAAGTGGGCCGGTCGAGACGTTTGGCCGCCTCTTCGTAGTTATGCGGGAAACAATCAGGATTCCAGCCCACATAGCCGAGGACAATCGCTCCTTCGTTTTGTGTGCCGATCACGAAAGGTCGATTGAGATCGTTGGGAATTGACGCAAAGATCACCTGGTCGAACTCGTAGCCGTCGGTGAGCACCAGCCGCGTGAGCACGCTCCACCAATTGGCCAATCCGGCCCCGTCGATCGAGAAATTGTAGAGTTCCCAATTGGGCAGCTTGCCTAATGCGCGCTTTGGCCAGGGCGTTTTGAGAAAGGCGGCACTCGAGAAAGAGTCGCCGAAGACCATCGACCGCCATTGGACGCCAGCCGGCTTTTTGAGGGTAAAGTCCTTGTCCCCCTGAAAGCCTTGTGCATTACCCTGGAAGCGACCCACGTACTCGATCTGACCGTCGGTAACTCGTGTAAATCTAACGGGCTTGCGCGAAACGGCGTATCCGCGAATCGGGTCGAACTTAAAGCAGCCGCCACGTTCGACGAGCCAGAAGGTGTCCCCGCCGATAGCGCCGATCGGGATTGGCATGGTGGCCGTCAGCACGGCCTCGGTAACTCCGTAGAGTGCGAGCGAAAAGATGACCGAAAACGCAATCTTCTTTCTGAGCGATAATCGGCGCTGCACGAGGTCCCCACATTTCGCCCGCCTCCGGTCGACAGGAATTGTAGTGTCCGATGCCGCAACTGACTGAGTGTACAGATGCCAGTAACGCGGCGCTATTTCTGATTTAGAGACCGGGCTCGTCCTGCTTTTCGGCCCAAACTCCGTTTTCTTCGCGAATTCTTAGCGCCGGATCAGGGAAAGTCGCAGAAACCACTAAGCAATCCGCCCGATACGCTGCGGCGCTACTGTCGCGATCCGCGTACGCCTCGCGGCCGGTGTGCTTTTCGGCCCGCGTGCCCGGTGGCTAGTCGGCTGCCCACTCGCAAAACCGCAGGAGATTGATCATCACCAGCCGCCGGCCATCGGGCACCTGCGTCGAGAAGACCGGCAACCTGCTCGGGAGTCGGATTGATCGCGCCCATGTCTACGAGAGGACCGAAAGAGAAACGGGAAAGAAATAAAAAAGAGCAGAGACATGCTCTGCTCTTGAATCGACCACGTTGCATCCTTCGCCCGACAACCGCACTCACTTAGAAGTGGATCTCTACGCCGAGCGTCAGGCCTTGGGCCCAGAAGGACGATTGGTTGGCGCCGGCGCTCGGGCGGTTCGGGTCGGTGGCCGGCGGCGCGATTGGCGGCTGCGCCGCTTGGACGACGGCCGTGCGGTAAGGGTTGACGCCCGAATCGATCTGGCTGCCGGGACGAGCAACGTCACTAATGTAGAGGACGTCGTAACCGATCATGATGCGAGCCCACGAGCAGAAGGCATAGCCCACGCTGAGGTCGCCTTCCGGCACAACGGCGAAGTGATTGGCGTCGAAGTTGCCCATGTTGCTCGGCTGGGCGAAGACGCCGCCCGGATAATTGATGGTTGTGTTGTTTGAGCCGAGGTTGGTTTGGCTGCCGCCATTGATGTTGATTCGCTCAACCGTGTCGCCCAGGCCCAGGAGAAACGCGCCCCGATAGCAAAAGCCTTCGCGCCAGCCGCCCGAACCATCGTCTGGCGCATATTCGGCTCGCAATCCGAGTAGTGCACCGTAGAAGTTGTTGGTCGTCCCAAAGGAGTCCGCCGCGTTGAAAACGACGTGCTGCGGCGCCGAGGATACCGTTTCGTTTGTGGTCGTGAATTCTTCCTTTTCGTCGAGGTTCAGCCAGCGGAACCCAAACAGCGTGTCGAAGCGGAAGCGACCCGACTTGGTCACATTGAACACGCCGTAGCCGGAGGCCCCCTGCATTTCGCTCTGCTGATAGAGGCTGTCGTGCGTGATGAACGGTCCGGTCAATCCGCCGGGAACATTGAAGATGTGGCCGAGCGCCGGCAAAAGCGCAGCTTTGGCCGGGCGTGCCCCCCGTCAACGTACCTGTGACGTCAAGGATCGGCAGCATGAGCGTAGGGGCGGCGGGCCCGCCGAGAGAAATCGCACTCTGGCTGTCCGAGGCTGATCCCAAGAAAAAGTAATTGCCTTCAAAGGCGATCGTTTGTTGCGGATCGAACCAGCCGCCTAAGGTGAAGCGGCCACCCTGCCGAACGCCCAGGTCCGTGTCGTTGCCGCCCATGATGACCGTGGTCCCCGCGCCACCCACCGCTCCGGGGACCGGCGTGCCGCCGGTCGGCGTACCAGGCGCGACGCTCGTCGCGAGCGGCGTCTGGTTCGGCATGTCCTTGGTCCACCAAAGCAGGTATTCCGCTCGGCCATACCAGCGACTATCGCACTCGTTCGCACAGTCTCCCGTTCCGCAGCCGCCGGGAAAGCCATACGCGCCAGAATAGGCGCCGGTGCCGGCGTAGTTGTTGCCGTAGATACCACCATTGAAACCCGGGCCGTCGATCGCCGGGGTTGTCATGATGGCGCTCGAGGCAGCCGGTGCGCCGGCCGCGGGAGGGCTGGCAGTCACTACCGGAGCGGCAGGCGTCTGTGCCAACGCCGCGCTGGCGCTAGCCGACAGTACTGCAATGGCGGCGAGCAATCCTTTGCTCATGGCCTTCCCTTCTTTCTAGATTTGGGCCCTCGGTACTATCGACCCCGCGCAGCCCCCTTTATCACAAGACCTTAAGGCGGGTGATAAAATATCCCACTTTACGCGGTTTGACGGCCTATAGTGGAAATGCCGACTTTAGGCGATTTTCGTCCGCTAACGATTCGTTCGCGCGTATCGCCTGCGCCATGTCCGGCCATGACCGGGGAGTGAACAAATGGTGACCTTCACCATTGGGCACCTCAAATCATTGCATCGAGCGTTTCTTCGAGTTGTTGTCTCGGCATCAAATCGAGTCGGTCGCAGACATCCGCCGTGTTCCCGGTTCACGACAGCATCCACAGCACGCCCGACTCGAAGGATTAAGTCGTCCGAAAACGCCCGAGAAGTCAGGGCTTCACTGCGGCCTGATCAGCCGGCGCGCTCGACGGCGGGCAGTCCCATTTGCCGGTCGCCGTGTCGAAAAAGCGAATCAGCCCCGCGCACTGCGCGGCCGGCGCGCCCTTCTCCGTGATGAGGAAGGAGCACGGTTTAACGTCGACGGCTGAGACGAGGACTCCCTCGGCATCGTGTCCCACGTGAATGCGGTAGGGTTCCAGTGCCAGATGGGCGATTTCCTTATCCTCTTCCTGACCTTCCGGTCTCGGTGCCCAAATGCGGGCCACGTAGCGAAACGTATACTCCTTGCCTTGCTCCAGCGCGTAGCCGTTGAACGGCATGAAGAGCGCGATGTTGCGCTCGGTCGCCGCGGAGACCCCGTTGATATCGACGTAGTCGCGGAGTCCACCGTAATTCCCCGAAGTGTAGAGCGCGGCCAGCATATTCGTCGGTGGTGGAACTTGCTTCCATTTGCCAGAGGGATCGGTGTACTCGGCATGCACCGACAGCGTGAATCCCTTATTCCCGGCCGGCTGCCGCACGGTGAGATGCACGAGATCGCCCCGCTCGAAGACCCCGAACCGTGTGCGGGCCAGAATCTGTGAAACAAGGACGCCTTTGTTCACGAGCTGTTGCCCATGCACAGGCGGAGCCAAGGTGGCGATCGTCAACAGGATGGCAAGAGGGGTCGCGCGCAGCATGATTTCCTCAGCAATCGACATCAGGGTGCGAATCAAAAAAAGAAGAACGACAAGCGTTAGAAGTCAGGCTATTGAAATGCGCATTCTCATCCAGAATACCCGGCTTGCGACCCGAGACAAGTGGCAAACCACAGGGAAGAATGAAAGCGGAAGGGCGACGCGTTGCCTTCAATCTCCCCGAATCGCCGAATAAGCCCAGCCCGAATGAGACAGTCAAATCGCGCACGTATTGCGCATCCTTCAACCATCCGTACGCATCCTCTATAAAGTCGTCCCAAGCGATGAACGAAGTCCCATCCAATCTCGAGCAGTCTCAATTGCGGCGGGGCCGGCTGATGGTCATCACGTCGGCCTTGCTGTGGAGCACGAGCGGCGCGTTCGTGAAAAGTCCGCCGCTGGCTGCCATCCCGCAGGACGCGCGAGGTCCACTGTTGGCCTGCTTTCGGGCCCTCTCGGCGGCGGTTGTGCTGGCTCTGTTTGTCCGGCCGAGGCACATCCGTTGGCGGCCCATGCTCGTGCCATTCGTAATCTGTTTCGCTTCGATGAATCTGCTGTATGTCACCGCCATGACGCGAACGACCGCGGCCGCGGCAGTCTTTCTGCAGTACACAGGGACCGGGTGGGCCTTTCTGGCCAGCGCAGCTTTTTCTGGGAGAACACATCGGACGACGGAATTTCGTGGCCCTGGCGTGCGCCATGGTCGGGATCTGGTGGATCGTCGCGGGCGATTGGACCACGCAGAATTTCGGCGGCAATTGGCTCGCCTTGGCGAGTGGCGCCGGGTACGGCGGCGTCATCGTCTCGCTGAAAATTCTTCGCGACGAGGATTCGGCCTGGCTCGTCGCCCTTTGCCACGGGACCGCTGGACTCATCTTATTGCCAAGCGTCCTGACCGGGCCCTTGTCGTTCAGCCCGCTGCAATGGACGCTGATCGTGCTCTTGGGCGTGTTGCAGATGGGCTTGCCGTACGTGATCTTCGCCCGGTCTCTTCGCTACGTTTCAACCCAGGAAGCCGCGTTGCTGACTCTGATTGAGCCGATCACGAATCCGGTCTGGGTCTTTTTGCTCTGGGGTGAAACCGTCCCGGCAAGCACCTGGATCGGCGGGGCGTTCATTATCGGCGGGTTGGGTCTGCGGTACGTTTGGGGAATCGTCCGCCCGGAGCCACCACTTGTCACAGCCGATCAACGACAATGACTTGCAGGTCCATGACGTTGGTGTGGGTCGGCCCTGTCTTAAGTAGCCCGCCGATTTCCTGGAAAAAAGCATATGCGTTATTGATTGCCAAGTACGGCTCGGGCGTCAGCCCGCGCCTTTTGGCCTCACGAATGAGATCCGCATTCGCCACGGCGCCTGCCGCGTCAGTCGGGCCGTCTTCGCCATCCGTCCCCCCCGAAAGGACGGCTAGGTCGCGCATTCCATCGCCCCAGAGCGCATCAACCGCACCCAAGACTAACTCTTGATTGCGGCCCCCCTTTCGAGGTTTGTCCGTCGCGACGAGCGGGACAATTGTCTCCCCGCCACTCAATAGACACGTGCTGGTCGACAGTGCAGGCGGCCGAGTATCCCGTATTTTTCGCGCAAGTTCGGACAATTCCCGGCCGACTTTCCGGGCAATGCCCTGCTGGCTGCTGCCGAGTGACTGGACCGCGTAACCTAGCCGGCCTGCTTCGTCGGCGGCCGCCGCGAGAGCCTGTTGATTGTTGCCAATGACAACGTTCACGACGCTCTCGGGAACCGGCCCTTCCGCTGGGCCTCTGCTTTTGGTTTCGAGCGCGGACCAGACAGATTGAGGAATCCAGCTGCGATCTCGCGCAAATTTCGCGAGAACACCCCAGGCATCCGCGGCCGAAGTACGGTCGGCGACCGTCGGTCCGGAAGCGATCACATCCAGCGGATCTCCGATGACGTCCGAGATTACGAGTGCGATCAGTCGAGTGTCGCGAGCGGCCCTCGCCAGGTTACCCCCCTTGATCTCGGAAAGGTGCTTGCGAACGCAGTTGAGTTCGTTGATCGTTGCACCCGCGGACATCAGGAAGCGAGTCACATTTTGCTTGTCCGCGAGAGAAACGCCTGCGATTGGCGCCGGCAAAAGCGCGCTGCCGCCTCCGGAAAGGAGCACGATGCAGACGTCTCGCTCCGAAAGCTGGCGAACGAGTCGCAGGATTTCGCGCGAACCCGCCACGCCCTCTTCGGTCGGCTCGTTGAGTGCGGCCGGACGGGCCGCATGGAGATGAATGTGCGGCAACGCGCGCACGCAATCTGCGGGCACGTTGATCCAACCGCTCAGGCGTTCGGCCGCAGGCGTTCCGGCAAGCGCCTCCTCGAGGCCGGCTGCCATCCCTGCCCCTGCTTTTCCTGCGCCGACAGCGACGATCCGGCCCGTCGAATTCAATGCGAACGGATGCCCCGCGACTTCGAGGCATCCCTCAGCAAAGCGGACTCGATCGCGCACCAACCGTTGGGAATCGACGGCGGCGACGCCAGCCCGCCAAATGGCGATCGCGTCTTGTCGCAGCCCCTCTCCCCGTTCGCTCAAAATTGTTACTCCCCTGTGGATATCGGCATTATCGGCCGATGATCGCTTCAGGGCGAGCGACGGGCAGTCTAGGCAGACGGCGTCGATACGACGGACGCTCAGGCACTCGGGCGCAGGCGAGTGAAGCTGGCGATGACTTCGTAGAGGTCGCTGGAGACGCTGACTTGATCATCCTCGAAGTCGCGCAACCAGGTTCGGTCCCAGCGGACTGCATCGGTCAGCGCCCGTCTGATTTCCCCAAACCGCACGCTGACCTGCTCGTCCGTCGAGGGCGAGTCGTCGAGATCTTCGCCCGTGAATAACCGCAACCGTGGCCGCATGGATGTCCCTTCCCTGTGGACTCGATCGCAAGGCGATCGTGGAAATCCTTCCCTGTGGACGCCTCGACCGGTGAAACGTCTCCATCGAGTATCGACGGACGGCTTGGGAAGACTTCATCGAAACCGCGAACCGCAACGTCAGAAGCCGATTTGCAACGGACAGAGCTTGACAGGGTCGGCCAAACGAGCGCCGGCATCTTCTGCCAGAGGCGGCTATAATGCGAGTCCGAAAGTCGCACGGTCAGATACTTTCATGACGGGTTCCATTCGCACTTTTATCGCAATTAAAATTCCGAGCCTCGATCCCTTGCGCCGCGTCTTGAAGGAACTTGCCGCGATGGGTCGCGCGCTCAAGGTCGTCGATCCCGACAATTTGCACGTCACCCTCAAGTTTCTTGGACAGACTGACGTCGAGTTCGTTCCGGAAGTTCGCGCGCTCATCGAGCATGCGGCCCTGTCCCGCGCGTCCTGCGAATTATCAATTGCGGGGATCGGCGTTTTTCCGCATGTACAGCGGCCAAACGTGGTCTGGGCCGGGCTGCAAGGAGCCGACACGCTGGCGTCACTCGCCGCGGATTTGGAAGCGGGCCTTGAGCCGCATGGATTTCCGCGGGAGAATCGCCCGTTCGTGCCGCATTTGACACTGGCTCGCGTTAAAGCGCGTCCCCCCGAGTCTCTTCACGCCTTATTGTCCCATCATGCGAGGACGTCGTTTGGGAAAGCCAAGATCGAACACGTCGAATTCATCCGTTCCGAGCCGGGGCCGGACGGTTCACGGTATACGGTTCTGGCTGCCACTCCGCTCGGAACAGGCTCCGTCGGCTGAAGAGGGGACGCAACTCATTTCGCTCGCTGATAAATCTCGACGAGCATCTCGTCGGTCGATTTGAATTTCTTTTTGGCAGATGTCACAGATTCGACGAGCTTATGGGCATCGGCCGCGCTGTGGCCCACGCGCAAGAGTGCCTCATAGGTTTCTTGCACGACGTCGCGATCAGTTCCTTCGGCCGCCGGAGTGTCGCGTGCGACCATCAGAGCGAACCGGGCCATTTTACGCCGCAGCTTCGCGATGATGCGCTCGGCCACGGCCGGTCCGACACCCGGCAAGGCCACGAGCTGTTCGATATCCTGCTCCTCGATCGCGGCCGCGACCTCACGCACGGGCCGCACGATGGCCCGCAGCGCTTTCCGCACGCCGACTCCGTCGACCGAGCAGATCAGCTCAAAAAACTCGACTTCCGCCTCGTTCATAAAGCCAACGAGCCGCGGCGTTAGACGCCCTTGCTGCGGATTTCCCTCGATGTATTGAATCGTCCGCAGGCTGACCGACTGTCCGATTGACGCCTGGAGCTGCCGCCGCACAAATTCGGGCACGAAGACTTCGTACTCGAGCGGGCCGACTTCAAGGATGGCCTCGTTATCGCCGAGACGAACCAGTTTTCCCGTGATTTTCGTAATCATGCTACAGATTCTCAACTGCACCCACCGCGACACGCCGTTTCCCAAATTCTCGGCGGGCTTACTCTCGGGCGGCGAAGCGCAGACGATGGTACAGGCACAAGGCAACGGCCGACGCGTCGGCGACATCGTTGGGCTCAAGCAGCCGATCGAGCCCCAGCTCGCGCGTGACAGCGTGTTGCATCTGCTCCTTCGACGCCTTACCGCTGCCGGTCAAGAGCCGCTTTACCTGCGTCGGCGTGAAATGGATGATCGGAAGTTCCAGCTCGGCAGAGACCATCAGAATTGCGCCTCGGGCATGGGCCATCAAGAGTGCTGATTTTGGATTCCGGCCAAGCGAAAAGACCTGCTCAATGGCCATCGAATCAGGTTTGAACTCCTGAATGACCTCGCGCAATCCCGTCCCAATCTCGAGCACGCGGGCTGCTAGCGAAATTCCAGGCTTGGAACGGATCACACCCGCCTCTCTCAATACTGGACCTCCCGTCGATCGTTCCAATAAGGCGTAACCCGTTCGCCGGAGTCCGGGATCGACGCCGAGATAGGACGCCGTTTTGAGTGATGATCCGGTTTCCCGTTGGAGCTCGACCGTCATACGGATTGGTCCAAGGTCCAACGTCCGGAGTCCATCGTTGCAATGCCCCGCTTTGACTTTGGACTTTGAGCTTTGGATTTTCGACTCGGTCTTCGCCCTGTCATCCTTCCCGCCTCCAATTCGTTCCGTCTGGCCGGTCTTCGAGCGTGATTTCGAAGCGCTGCCAGGCCGTCGCGGATCTTGTCGGCGATACCGAAGTTCTTGGTGCGACGGGCCTCGGCACGCAGCTCGATGACGAGCTTCATCAGCTGGTCGGTGAGCCCATCACTGGCGGCAGCCGGTTTGGCGATCGGTTTGCGGAAAAGACCCAAAACTCCACTCAGTTCCTTGAGCAGGGTCATCGCGGTCGTAAGTGGTGCTTTCGCCGATGCATCGGCTGCGCCGCCGGCATCGAGCTTTTTCTGACCAATAAAACCGTTGATCGCCCGGGACATGTCGAAAAGAACGCCGACAGCGCCGCCCGTGTTGAAGTCGTCGTCCATCGCCGTCAGGAAACGGTCCCGCAATTGTCCCAGTTCGCGCAAGAGATCCGCGGGCTCGCCGACGAGCTTCGTCGACGACGTGCGCGATGTCGGAGCCGAGAGTGAGTAGAAATCGGTCCCTGTAATCCGCTGGAACGCCTCGAAGAGGCGGTAGAAGCGATCGAGACTCTCACCCTTCTGGGCGATCTGCGCGTCGCTGAAATCGATCGGGCTGCGGTAATGCGTCGAAAGCAGGAAGAAGCGAACGGTTTCCGGCGGAAAGACCGCGAATAGCTCCTTCACTGAGGCGGCGCCTTTGGATCCGGCGAGTTTGTTCGCCTCTTGTTCGGCCTGCGAGAGGCCGACGTCACCGTGACGATCGTGGCCGCCGCCAACTTTGCCTGCGGCCGAGCCCGATTGCATCAGACCGTTGTGCAGCCAATACCGCGAGAAAGGTTTGCCCGTGCACGATTCCGATTGGGCCAGCTCGTTTTCGTGATGCGGAAACATCAGATCGAGCCCACCGCCATGGATGTCGATCGAGTCGCCCAAAAGCTCCATGCTCATCGCCGAACACTCGATGTGCCAGCCGGGCCGGCCCGGTCCCCACGGGCTATCCCAAGCGGGCTCGCCCGGCTTCGATTTCTTCCAAAGCGCAAAGTCGGCAGGGTTGCGTTTGCGGTCGTTGGCTTCGACCCGCGTGCCGGCAAGCATTTCTTCGACGCTACGGCGGCTGAGTTTCCCGTAATCGGAGTCCTTGGTCACCTCGAAATAAACGTCGCCGTCGAGCGGATACGCGAAGCCCTTTTCGATCAACCGGCTGATGATGTTCTGCATGCCTCCGATGTGCTTTGTCGCATACGGAAACTCATCGACGGTGTCGACGCCCATCGTGCTGAGGTTGTCGAAGTAATCCTGAGTCATTTGCTTGGCGAGTGCTTCGACCGTCGTTTTATTTTCTCGCGCTCGATTGATGAGCTTGTCGTCGACATCGGTAATATTGATGACGAATTTGACCTTGTAGCCGTTGTACGAGAGATAGCGCTTGACGGTGTCGAAGATGATGGGACCGACCATGTGGCCGATGTGGGCCGGCTTGTAGACCGTCGGTCCGCACAGGTACATCCGCACCTGGCCGGGGACGATCGTCTGAAAGTCCTCTTTCTGGCGGGTCAGCGTGTTGTAAACTCGCAAAGTCATTTCGTCACCGCTCCCGATGGCTCACGGCACAAAAGCACGACGGCTTCGGCCTCGATAACTTCCTGTCGCCCTACCGGTCCCACCCCCTCCCCGGTTTTGGCTTTCACGTTGACATTTTCCGGGGGAATTTTCAGCAACTGAGCCACTCGCTCGCGAATGGCCTTCTTGTAAGGCGAAAGCCGCGGCTCCTCAGCGGAAATCGTGCAGTCCAGGTTCACGATCTTCCAGCGCCGCGCGGCGACCTCTTTGACCGCCGTCGTTAACAAAACGGCCGAATCGGCTCCCGCCCATTTCGGATCGCGATCCGAAAACCATTCGCCGATGTCACCCAGGCTGGCGGCTCCGAGCAACGCATCGGTGATCGCGTGCAACAGGACATCGGCATCGCTATGACCGATGAGTCCCCGTTCGAAGTCGATCGGCACGCCGCCGAGAATCAGCTTCCGTCCGCGTGAGAGCCGGTGAGTGTCGTGCCCGTGCCCGACCCGCAAGTCCAATGCTGCTATCTCCTTGCAGAGCGGAAAGGTGGGTAAGACAGGTTGATTCGCCAATAACAAGGCGGATCATAGCGAGCGACAGATTGCCTGACAACGGGCCCAAACAGGCTCAAATTGACAGATTTCGCGGGCTGGCGTAGATTTCCGCCCTCTCCTGGTCTCGGACAAGTCTCCAGTCATCCGGCCGACAAATTCATGCTCCGTTCGCGCTTTACTGCCGCGATTGCGGTCCCGGCTGCATGCGCAGCGGCCGTCTGCGGTTGCACGCTGCTGACGCCGATGTCGGACGTCTTCGTTTTTCGCTCCGGATCGGGCGGCACGCAGAACTTGCTCACCCCTCTGCGACCGGCGCGCGACGCATTGCAGATCGACGTCGTCTTCGTTGAACGTCCGCTTGGAGATCCGCTGTTCGGCAAAACACTTTGGAACGATATCGATCAGGTCGCTGGCTTTGAATCGACCGAATTGGATGCGGTGAAGCAGTTAGGATTTCTGATCGGAAACGCCGGCGCTAACCCCTGCCCCGCACTCGAACGAATGCTACGTGATAGTGCGGATCCGCTCGACGACGCCGACGCCAAGAATTGCCTGCGGCTGAAAAAGCAGACCTTTTGTCTGCGTAGCTCCGAAACGTCGTCGATCGAGACGAATGCGGAGCCGCACTGCACGCTCGACTTACCGCTCTTCACCGGCCCGCGCGAGAAGAAATACGACAACTTCAAGAGTATCCTGCGGCTGACGGCCGTGCGTTTACAGGACGGCTGGGCGAAGCTCGAATTCGCCCCCGAAATTCATCACGGGATCGATCGTGTGCGACCGATGGTCGTCAATGGCGGTTGGCAGCCAAAAGAGTCGCAAGAGGTCGACACGCTCCCGCAACGCTTCTCACTCAAGCTGCACGTGGGTGAAATGGCGGTGATGACGGCCGCCCCCGCCGATTCTCGCTCGTTCGGCCACCACGCCTTTATTCGCGAAGACGCGGGGAAGGGCCCAGTGCAACGGCTGCTCGTAGTGCGGCTCTCGAATATGTCGCGAATCGACCCGGTCTACTCGACGCCCGAGTCCCGCACGGCCGCGTTGCAGTCCAGCGTCTCGAAGTGAATTCATGTCGAGCGTTGGATGATGACCGCGTCGAACCCCCCTCGCAGGGCATCCCGACGATCGGCGGTCCACCATTGCGAAAACTCGCGTTCGAGCTCGTCGAGCGTGTGCTGCTCCTGGGCCATCCGGTGTTTCAATCCGTCGATATCCGATAGCTTGGCCTGATTGGTGAGCCGCCGGCCAATGCTGCGAATGAAGTTTGCCTCGTCATTGATATCGCCCAGCAAGGATTGCAGCCGCTCAATCACCGGATAGAGTTCCGCGCTGAACGAAGGAGGAAAGGTCGAAGCGACCAACTCCATCGCGTAACGCAGGGCCTTGGAACGGATACGGAACTGGTGAAGCTGTGTGAAGTCGTGCAAGTCGGGGTTGGCCGCCTGAAAAAACTCGCTGACGAAAACTCGCAGCCGTTCCGGCGCCCAGTCTTTGAACTTCTGCACCGCCAAATGAGGGCGGCGCTCGGCTTTCCGACGCGTCTTGGCCAGGAGCTTCCGCGCGCGACGCTTCAGGCGATTCGAGTCGTCGTGCCGTCGGTGCAGACGGCGGAAGTCGCGAAAAGCATGGCTCGCGAAGCCTGCACGCGTTTGATGAACGAAGCGGCTTCCGCTTGCGCCTCTTCTCCGGAGAACCGCGCAAGCAACAAGTCGCAATCGCGAACCTTGCCGGCGGTGCCGCGGATCCGCTTGAGGCAGCGAGCCATTTTGTTGGCCGACTTGCGCGTGATGAAATCTTCGTAGAAATCGATTGCGGCCGAGGCCCGTCGCGTCGCGACGCGGAGTTGATGGATCCGTTCTAGATTGGTTGCACCATGTCGTCTGGCTTGCGAGAACCTCTTGAGAACGGATTTCAGCCGATCATCGAGCGTCGTCAAGGCGATGTCGACGACCTGTTCTTCGTGCCCTGCGTCGACCGTTTGCGACGGACCGTTCATGGCACGGTGCCCCGGTGGCGTCTCATGCGACTCCACACGAATCGGGCGCCCCTTGGGAAATCGAGAGGGCCGGAGTTTCCGCATGCAGGAACCAGCGATCGAGGACCACATGACGCGTGAACCAGCGGTTGGTCAGCAGCCGCCGGGCTGCGAATTGCAAAAAAGCCATCGGCAGCCGATCGGAAATTGCCCCCTGCCGCGGCGTGCCAAATCGGTCGGCGATTGCCCGCGAGTAGGGCTCGAGGTCGTGGCCGCGGTATTTGCCGCGAGCCTCGATGAGCACGTCGGCCGCCATCAATCCCGATTCGACGGCGGGCCGAATCCCCTCCCCGCTTTGCGGATAAGCCAATCCCGCCGCGTCTCCGATGAACAATGCCCCGTCGGCCACTAACTTCGGCGCGATCCGTTCATAGATGCGGTAGGCATGGCCGTGGAAACGCGACGGCATTTCGCAGCGCACTTTACCTCGATCGCTGAGGAACCGGCAGAACGATTGCACGTGTGCCGAAACGCCGGGTGAATTCAAACGGCCCAGGCCGATGTTCAGGAAGTTGCCCTTGCGGAAGCACCAGCCGTAGCCCGCCAGATCCTGGCAGAAATAGAGTTCCGGGATCTCGCCTCGCAGTTGAATTTGCGATTCCTGCTCGGGGTCGATGGGGAATTCGAGCTCCTGAGCAGCGACCGTGACGATCTGGTCGCCCTCGCGTCCGCCTAACACCCGCGCGATGGGACAAAAGTGTCCTCCGGCTCCGACGATGACCGAAGCGCGGATGTGATCGTTGACGATCCAACCGTCGCCGTCGCGTCGCAGGTCGGTCACCGCTTCTCCCAAGATGCATTCGACTCCTGCGCGCTCGAGGAGAAAGTGATCAAACTCGCAGCGGCGGATACCATAGCTGACGACGCTCCCGTAATCCGTGTCAATTTCGTCCTGGCCGATCAGTCCGGTGCGAAAGCCGGTGATCGGCTGACAGACGTGGGCGCGGCCGTAGTCGGCAGGGTCGATGTTGAGAACGTCGAACACCTGCGGCGTGACCCATCCGGCGCAGATTTTATCGCGCGGGAAAGTCTTGCGGTCGATCACCAGCACGTCGACGCCCGCTCGGGCCAGTCGGCCGGCGCATGTCGAACCGCCCGGTCCGCCACCGACGACCAAGACTTCGCACCGGCGATTCATCGCTGGCCCCAAAAGACCGCTTCAAGGGGCTTTGTCTGGCCGTTCCCCGCGGGCGCCTCGAAGCAATGCGCGTATTCGTGCGCGCGTGTCAGCGGCAGGCGATTCCGCGTCGGGCGGGCAAACAAGACCTGAAAAAGCTGCAGGCTGCCGAATTGGAAGGCCGCAATCGATCCGGTCAGGTACATGCGCCACATCCGCACGAACCGCTCGTCATACATACCTCGGATCGTTTCAATCGACTGCTCGTAACGCACGAGCCAGTGCCGCAACGTTTCGGCATAATGCAGGCGAATATTTTCGACGTCCAGTACAGAGAGATCGTGCGGTTCGAAGATGGGAGACATCTGCCCCAGCGACGGCGGATAGGCGCCCGGGAAGATGCGGCGTTCGATCCATGCGTCGAGCGGCTGGCGGCGATTGCGGCCGATCGTGTGAATCAGCCCACGGCCCTCCGCAGTGAGGCAACGGTCGATCACGTCACCGAGGTGCTTGTAATTTGCCGTTCCGACATGTTCCAGCATTCCGATCGAGACAAACACGTCGCACTTGTCCGCGATCTTGCGCCAGTCCTCAAGCACGAATTCGACTCGGTCGCCGACTCCCTCGGCCTGAGCGCGGCGGCGTGCCTCGGCCACTTGTTCGCGCGAGATGTTATACGCCTTGACCCGCACGCCGTAGTGCTTGGCCATATGAATGGCAAAGCCGCCCCAGCCGCAGCCCGCCTCGATGACGTTTTCGCCTGGCTTTAATTCCAGCTTGCGGCAGACGTGGTCCATTTTCGACAACTGAGCCTGTTCGAGCGAAGCGGTCAGTTCCTCGAAGTAGGCGCACGTATAGAGCAGGCTTTCATCGAGCCAGAGACGATAAAAGTCGTTGCCGATGTCGTAGTGATGATGGATGTGCTTTTGGGAGCCGGCAAGCGTGTTGCGGCCGCCCCAATGGAGTAATTTGGCGATGTATGTAAACCACATCGATGCCTTGGGTGCGCGGGTCGAGCTTTCCGCGACGATTCCCATCAGCGTTTCCAAGTCGCCGTCGACCTGCATCCGGCCGTTGCAGTACGCATCGGGAAACTGGAAAAAGGGATCGACCAAGATCCGCCACAGTGTGGCACGGTCCCCGACGTGAAAGCGAATCGGGTTTACGGTCAAATCGGTCCCCGCCGCGGTGCTCGGACGGAGTTCCTCGCCTGACCAAAGGACGGCGATTGCTGGCGGATTACCGACCGCCTGCAGAAGTTGCCGCAGTAGCCACTTTTCGAGTCGCGTCGCTTTCTGCTTGGAACCCTTTTGCGGGACATCGAGAGTCAACGTACCCACTTCGGCCGTTGTCGTGGGAAGTTGGCCTGTCGATTCACGACTGGTGGATTGGAAGGAAATGGAGTTCATAACCTCTCCGTCAGCAGCGTGCACAAGTTGTCAATCGGTCCGTACCGCAAACACGTCGTTCGGTTCGACTTTCCTCCAAAGGTACGGCGAACGGGATCCGCCGTTCAATAGCCCTGTTCCGCGGGATGCAACCACGGCGTCGATCAGCGGCAACCGCACGGAACCGGTATTAGAATCGCTACAGTTGATTATCTCCAGTTCGCGGCCGGGATGCAAAAAAGTCAAAATATGAGCACAGCCGTGCCGTTGACACGGTCTCCCTTCAGGTCCTGGAGAGCCCGGTTGGCGTCAGCCAGGTCATAAGTGGTCACGTACGGTCGCAGTGAAATCGACGCAGCTTCGGCGAAAAGTTCCCGACCGTCGTCGCGGGTATTGGCCGTCACCGATTGCAGGCACTTTTCGTGGAAGAGGTCGGCCTGGTAGTCGAGCGCGGGGATGGGCGACATGTAGATCCCGGCGATCGCCAGCGTGCCCCCCTTTTCCAGTTGAGCCAGCGCACCAGGAACCAGTTGCCCGGCAGGAGCAAACATAATGCCGCTATGGGCTTTGCGCGGCATATCTTGTGCCTTTTCACCGACCCAGGTCGCTCCCATTTCTCGGGCCAGTTTTCGATGCGATTCGCCTCGAGTCACCACGTAAACCTCGGACCCGCGCGAGCACAGTTTGTAGCACGATATGGGCACTTGATCCAAAACCGTACATCGCCAGGCGACCGCCTGGCGGCAAGTTGGCCCGCTTAAGCGACCGATAACCGATAATTCCCGCACACAACAGCGGCGAGGCATGTACGTCGTCGAACAAATCGGGAATCGAATAGGCGTAGTTTTCATCCACGACGGCCAGCTCCGCGTACCCGCCGTCCGCGTCGTATCCTGTAAAAAGCGGCCGCACGCAGAGATTTTCGCGGCCGCTGCGGCAATATTCGCATACCTGACACGTTTTCCGCAGCCAGGCGATGCCGACGCGCTGTCCAACCTTCAACACCTGGCAGCCGGGCCCAAGCTGCTCCACCACTCCCACGACCTGGTGGCCGACGATCACCGGCCGCTTGTGCGGCGGAAGATCGCCTTCGATGACATGCAAATCCGTCCGACAGCAAGCACAACACCGCACTCGTACGAGCACTTCCCCCTCGCCCGGCGCCGGATCGGGAACGTCCCGAAGTGAAAGTGGGGACCGGCCGATGTCCCCATGCTGATCAAGCACCATCGCTTTCATCGGCGCGCTCGCATTGGAAGACGTTACGGTGCGATGAATTCATGCTCCGGATGACGGACCGTGAGAACCGGGCACGGAGATTTTCTGACGACCTTTTCCGCCACGCTCCCCATGAAAACGTGAGCAAGTCCCGTGCGACCGTGCGTTCCGATCACGATGAGATCAATCTCATTTTCCTTCGCGTACCGCACAATCTCCAAAAAAGGCGGACCTTGGCGAACGACGCGCGTAATTGTCTTGCCGGCGGCCCATGGAGCGTCGATCACACGCTGGAGCATCAATGTGGCGTTATCCTCGATCTCTTTCAGATAGTCGGCGGGCGGCGGCAGCATCACGCCCGGTTCGGGCGCCAGCGGCGCCAGATCCTGAATGACGTGCAAAAGATGTAGCTCGGAGTGGAACTGGTCGCAGAAAGCGCAGGCGTAGTTCCTCGCGGCCGCCGAGTATTCGCTAAAGTCGGTTGGCAACAAAATGCGCTTCAACGAGATCATGATCGTCGCTCCGAGAAATCGCCGCGCTCATCGAAGGGCGAGGGGTCAATTGGCGTCGTCGCTACAATGATACGGAAGGTGGACCGATGATTGCTACAAACCACTTCAGCCAGCGCTTGGTGCTGATTGCCTTCCCTTGCCGCTGTGCTTGCACGGGCTTCCTGCCACTTCGCTGGAGACGGAGCAAGAGAATTGCGAACCGAATAAGGGCGCGCCGGTTTCATCTCGCAAGGCATCGTCAGAAGGAGTTGAATCGATGAAATCTGCCACGCATGGGATCGAAGTCACCAGCACGGCTTTCGGCAACGGAAAGCCGATTCCCATTAAATACACGGGCGACGGCCAGGATGTTTCTCCCCCCTTGGCCTGGAATGATGCACCAACCGGCACCAAACAATGGGCGCTGATTTGCGACGATCCCGACGCGCCGTCCGACGAACCTTGGGTTCACTGGGCGATTTATGGGCTTCCCGCAACCGCCCGTTCATTGCCCGAAGGCGTCAAAACGTCCGCACAACTCAGCGAGCCCAAGGGGACCATGCAAGGCAAAAACTCCTGGCCCACCGGTCGGACTGTCGGCTACCGCGGTCCAGCCCCTCACAAGGGCCACGGGAAGCACCACTACCATTTCAAGCTCTATGCGCTCGACAGCGAATCGAAGTTGAGCCCGGGACTCACCAAGAGCGCCCTGCTCAAAACGATTGACGGTCACATTCTGGGAGTCGGAGAACTGATCGGCACGTATGAACGCAAATAATTCGTTCGGTTGCCATCCGAATCGAGCGGCTTGGACGCATTCAGCGTCGCAGCCAGACAAGGCGGTCGCCGCAGCACCACGCTGCCCGCGGCACTAGTGCTCTGTCACACCTTGATTTTCGGGTCGCACTGGCGGCTTGTCCGCTAGTGCGAACGACTTACGAGGCAGGTCATCCTAATTTTTGGATGTGACGCAGCACTAGCGCTCAGCCAGCGGCACCAGCTTGCGTTCTTTTGGCCCAACATAGATTTGACGCGGCCGTCCGATGCGTCCGACATCGAGTTTTTGCTCTTTCCAATGAGCGATCCAGCCCGGGAGGCGTCCGAGTGCGAACATCACCGTGAACATGTTCGTGGGAATGCCCATGGCCCGATACAGGATGCCGCTATAGAAATCCACGTTGGGATAAAGCTTGCGCTCGACGAAATAGCTGTCGCGCAGGCGCTGCCTCCTCGAGATGTTTGGCGATGTCCAGGAGAGGATCATTGATCCCCATTTGGGCCAGCACTTCGTCGGCCGCCTTCTTCAAGATGATGGCCCGGGGATCGAAATTCTTGTAGACGCGGTGCCCGAAACCCATCAGGCGGAAGTTCGAGTCCTTCGCCTTCGCGAGGTCGATGTATTTCTTGTAGTCGCAGCCGTCGGCCTGGATCGTTTCCAGCATTTCGATCACGGCCTGATTCGCCCCGCCGTGAAGCGGCCCCCACAGCGCACAAATTCCCGCTGATAGCGAGGCAAACAGGTTGGCCTGGCTGCTGCCGACCAGGCGAACCGTCGACGTGCTGCAGTTCTGCTCATGATCGGCATGCAGGATCAGCAGCTTATTGAGCGCGTTTTCGACCGTCTTGGGAACGATGTACGGCTCCGTCGGGAACGCAAACATCATGTGCAGGAAGTTCGCGCAGTACGAAAGATCATTGCGCGGATAAATGAACGGCTGCCCGACCGATTTTTTGTACGCATAGGCGGCAATCGTCTTGGCCTTGGCCAAGACCCGCACGATGTTCAGGTCGTCGCTGTTATTGGCCGCGTCCGGATAATAGGTCGAAAGCGAGGCGATCATCGACGAGAGGATGGCCATCGGATGCGCGCCAGCCGGGAACCCCTCGTAAAACTTCTTCATGTCCTCATGGATCAGGCTGTGGTAGGTGAGGCTATGGCGGAAATCGGTGTACTGCTGGCGGTTGGGCAAGTCGCCGTGGATCAGCAGATACGCCACTTCCGAGAATTGAGCGTGTTCGGCCAGCTGCTCGATGGGATAGCCGCGGTAGCGGAGAATTCCCTTTTCACCATCGATGAAAGTGATCGCGCTTTCACAGGCGCCTGTATTTCCGTAGCCGGAATCGAGCGTGATTGCTCCGGACTGTGAGCGAAGTGAGGAGATGTCGACTCCCCGCTCGTCTTCGCTGCCGACAACAATCGGAAAGTTGTAGTCGTGCCCGTCAATCGTCAGCCGCGCATTCGTCACCGCTCACTCCTCGACGACCGTGAATCGGGGGCTATTGTCGGTTGATTTTCGCGTTTTGGCAACCACGCGACACGGTGCGTCAGCCATTTCCGTTTGCCACGACCGAGGGCGCGTTTTCGGTCGGTGCGCGGCGGATGAATCGAGCTCCGTAATCCCAAAATTCGTTGTGGACGCTGCGAGATCGGACGATTTCCGCGTGCAACCAGGTCAACTCTCCCGAGTCGGGATCGAGGCATAACAGGACGCGCCTCCATTCGATCTGCCCTTTGTAAATAAAGGCGATCCCCCTGGCGGAGACATTGCGCGACCAAACCGTCAGCCCCTCCTGGCCCTGCTCGTTCGCCCCGTTGCGGGCATCAGGATACAAACAGACCCGACTGGAATAAGGAACCCGATCGTTCGACCGCTTTTGCGTTTGATGACCGTTCATCCGCGCGTCCCAGCGGTTGAGGATGTCGATCACCTCTTGGGCTTCGGCACGCTTGGCTTCTGTCGAATTTCGTCGTACCTGCGTCTTCATGCCGCCTGCTCCTCGCAACTTTCGACTTCGCGCGTCACATCAATCGCCGGAGCCGGACCCAATCCTCGCCGTAAACAAGGCGCAGGTGGGCGCACGTGAACTTTAGGTCGCCTCCCAATCCGGCGGTCCGGACGAGTGGGAAAACGCAAAGACTGAGCCTGGGCCGGTGAGGATCCTGCCGATTGCGTCAGTTGTGACGAACCCAGACGGTCACAATTTGATGTAAATGTTTCGCTTCTCGAGAAAGCGCACCAACCCGTACGTCAGCACCAAGAATAAGCCCAGGCCCGCCAGGCAGTACCAAAGCGGCCCGTCATGGGGGACCAGCGGATGCACGGCCTCCTCGACTAGATGGTGCAGAAAGTAGGCGGCGAGCCGCATTCGTCCCGAAAGTCGTGAAGATCCCCAGCCGCAGTCCGAACACGTCGCACATCACGACAAATACCCCGTAAAGCGCGAACGCAAAGCCGGTGGCAAACGTGATGAACGAGAGACTCGGCATGCGCTTGCCCATCATCCAATAGTTCCACGGCCGGTGCTCGATGTGAGGCGCTGGATCCACGCCGGGATCATCTATCGGCGGCGCGACGAAGGGCGGCTCCACGAGCAGTTGAGACAGCGTGCGTCCCTTGAGCCGTTCCCACGGAGGCCAAACAGGGCTTTCCGCCAGCTCCAGATCCGGCCAACCGTGACGTTTTTCCTGCAACACGGCGATCGTCGCGTCGAGGCGATCGACGGCAGGCCCCTTCTCCCCCGCTTCGCGTTTCGCGGCCTGCTCTTTGATCAAGGGCTTGAGACTTCGCTCAAGGGCGGCTTTTTTCGCCTGAACGTGCAGGATTTGCTGCTTTCTTGCAGCCAGCTCCGACGGAGACAATTCGTAGAGCCGCGTGAGGCACGACATCCCGTATCCAATCGCCATGAGGACGATGCCCCACGCCAACAGCCGCCCCGCGGCCCCGGCATTGGAGCCCGAGAGCACCACAAGATCGTAGGCCAACGTTCCCGCCATCATGGCGACGCCCCACGAAATCGGACCAAACAGTCCGCCGTCCCAACTGCGGCTGTCGCCCGTCATCAGCACTTTGGAAAGCCACGTGTCGTTGATCGCGTACACGAAGTCCCAATTAAACCAGTACGACAGCAGGCAGTGCGTGATCCCCAGTCCAATCATGGCCAGGAACCGTGTCAGGAAGCTGCAGCCGATAAACGGCAGCACGACGATTTGCGTGACGCCGATGATGGCCAGCGTCTCCCAAAGGTCCGACTTGAGCAGTTTTCCCGCGAAAATCTGCCAATGGACGAGCATCTTGCGGGCGTGGCTTAACGCATCCCAGTCCGCATTCTGCTCGACGGCCGGCTGAATGAAGTCTCCGATTTCGTCCATCGTCTCGGAGCCGGTCTTGCGGTCCTGGCTCGCCGGAGACGTCGAATCCGGCTTTTGCTCCGTCGAAGTTGCCGCTTCGATCACTTTCGTCTGCGGAGGCTTGGCGCGAAACGGCTCGAATTCGCGCGGCATTTTGTCGAAATCGGCCCAATTGTGGAAGTCGGTGCCGACCCCATACATCACCAGCGAGACGACGATCAGTGCCAGGCTCCGCCTCACGTAAGTCCAAACGGTCGACAGCGCACTCGATTGTGAGCGTCGCCGCAAATACGTCAGCCGGAACGAAAAGCCGACCGCGAACATGAAGCTCGGCATGATCGAGTCGGCATAGCTGAAATAGTTGTTGTTGTGCTTGAGCACCGGATGGATGGCGGCGTATCCCCCCAGAAAATTGACGAGAAACATCCCGGCAACCGTGTAACCGCGGAACTGATCCATCGAGGCGATGCGTCGGGACGATGTGCCGGCGCTCATGGCATTTTCTCTCCGTTTTTCTTGCGCAGACGACTGTTTAGAGCATAACGGTCCGGGCCACGTGTCGCACACCGAGTCGCGAATGTGCTCGATTCCCGGACTCCGCGGGGGACTTTTTTGGGTTTTTTGGGGCGCTGAAAAAGGGGGACTTTTTTGGTGTCCACCCAAAAAAAGTATTGCTCAACAAGTCCAGTGCCTGGTCGCGAGTTCTGTTCTTGGGAACGTAAGGTTTCCGAACTTCCGCCAGGAGGCCGGCTTACGCTCGGCTGCGGAAGCCAAATCGGATCTTCCCGGCGAAAGCCGACCGCTCGCGACCGAGCGAACGCGCCGACTTTTTTTGGGTCCACCCCAAAAAACTCTCTCCGCCCGCGCCCGCCTCCCCTTTTTGCCTGAAAAAAATGCTGGAAGTACGCGCGATTTTCTGGTAAGATCCGGCTAGAGACATCGCACGAGCGGAACGCAAAATCAAACATTCCCGCCGCTCGCCGGCTCCGGCAAGTGCGGATCGGTCGAATCGCAAATGCGATCGCCGAATCGGACACCAATCCAACCCGACTGCCGCCCGGCCAAAGCAGTGCGTTCCCCGACACGCCGCGTGATTTTCCTGCACGTCACGCCGACGACTCGGGGCGACCGCAAGATTTTCCCGGTCAAACGACCGAGTGAAATTCTCGGAGCCTTGCGGCCCGGTCGACGTCGGATGGAATTCCCACCAACTCGAATTTCGACCTCGCATGCAGAGCTTTCCGCACACTGAAATCCCCTCGACAAGCCAGGGCCCGCTGAGGGCACGCTCTGCGAGCCCGCTATTCGTCACGGGGAAACGATTTGTGGTGAAAGTACTTACAAACTTTGAAGCGATAGCACCACGAAGTCCTTGATCTCGGTCTTCACCACGATCAGACTGGTGTGGAGTGCGAGGCGCGTCGGCAGAGACGTGCACGCTGCATCGGGCCGGTGCCTTGGAGTGGTGGTTGCTTGAAGACGCTGATCGATGCCGGTGTGCCGGTTCTGGTTTTTTTGGCGATGGTGATCGTGGGGATGGAGTTGACCGCGGCGGATTTCCGACGCGTCGCCCGTCAGCCGCTGTTTGTCGCGTTCGCCACGATCGGCCAGGCGTTGTTGCTGCCGGTGATCGGTTGGGTTCTTGTGCGATGCGTCTCGTTGCAACGGACAATCGCGCAAGGTCTGCTGCTGGTCGTCGCCTGTCCCAGCGGGGCGATGGCGAATATCTACACGCATCTGGGCGGGGCGAACGTGGCTTTGTCCGTGGCCCTGACCGGTGTGACCTGCCTGGCGGCCATGGTGACGATGCCGCTGGCACTGGCCATTTTGCAGCAAGGCGACGGAGGGGTGAACGGCTTTCCGGTTCCTTACGCCGTGCTGGCGCGGCAGCTCCTGGTCCTGCTCGTCTTGCCGATTCTCATCGGCATGGGCGTTCGTCATCACTGGCCGGGTCTGGTCGCCCGATACAAGCGTCCGTTGCTCGGTTTCAACGTGCTGGCCCTCGCGGCCCTTTTGGGGTCCGTCATCGTCCACGAGGCGGACCATCTTACGAGCGGCTTGGGTGAGCTCGTTCTGGCGACCGTATTTCTCACCGTGCTGGCGTTCGGGGCGGGCTGGGCGGTGAGCTGGGCGGGCCGCCTCTTCGGACACGCGGGTCAGCCGGCCGATCGATTTGCCGTGGGAATGGTCTTTGTCGTGCGGAACGTCGGCATCGCCACGGCAATCGCCGTCACGGCGCTAGGCCGTATCGAGTTCGCGGCATTCGGAACGGCCTATTTTGTGGCCCAGGTGCCGCTCCTTCTTGCGATCGTGTATGGGTTCCGCTACCACAGACGAGCACAACAGATCTGACCGCCAATGCCGAATTCGCGCCAAATCCCCATCGAGCCGCCCACGAGTAGCAATCACACGCGCGATCGATCAAATTCCGATCTGCTGCGGCGGCTGGCGACGCTGCCTGGGCCGCAAAGCGAGCTCGGTCCCACTCTCCGCGACGATGGCTCACCAGGCTCCGCGAATGACGAGCGAGCGCGTTTTGAAGTGCTGCTGATGCAACTTTCGGCGACGTTTATCAACGTTCCCGCGAGCGACGTCGATTCGACCATCGAATCCGCTTTGAGGCAGATTGTCGAGATCTTGGGCATTGACCGGAGCGGATTGGGCGAAATGTCGGCCGATCGAACCGAACTCTTGATCACGCATTCCTACCAGGTGCCCGGAGTGCCTCCCTCACCGCGCGTGCTGATCGATGAACGGTTCCCTTGGTACGCCAGAATGATCCGCGAAGGAGAGGTGATCCGGCTGGAGCGACTGCCCGATGATCTGCCGGAGGAAGCCAGTACCGAGCGCATGTATTGCGTGCAATCGGGCTTCAAATCCAATCTGGCCATCCCGCTCAAGGTGATGGGAGTCGTCGTGGGGGGCCTCGGGTTTGGTTCTTTCCGCGTGTACCGCGAGTGGCCTGACGAACTCGTGCAGCGGCTGCGGCTGATCGGCGACATCTTCACGAATGCCCTGGCCCGCAAACAGGCTGACGAGGCGATCAAATTGGCGGAGGAGCAAGCCGGCAAGTTTCGCGATGAGCTGGCCCGCGCCGCGAGAATGGAGCTGGCCAATCAACTCACGGCAACCGTGGCTCACGAAGTGAACCAGCCCCTGTGCGCGATCGCCAGTAATGCTCAGACGGCGCTCGACCTGTTGGCGATCGGCGACACCGAGGAACTCAAGTTGGCATTGCGGGATATTTGCAGCGACGCCCGCAGAGCCAGCGACGTCATCGCCAGTCTTCGCAATCTGGCCAAGAAGGGCGAACCCAGGCGAGACGCTTGTTGCATGGGTTCGCTGATCGGCGAAATCGAACCGATTCTGCGACGGGAATCGGCCTCGAGGGGCGTCGCTCTGATCATCGAACTCGATGCGACCGATCCCCAGGTCGTCTGCGACCGCGTCCAAATCCAACAGGTGGTGCTCAATCTCGTGCTCAACGCGGTCGAGGCCGCCAGGACGTCGAAACGCGATCCGTCCGAGGTTCGCATTCGAGTCGGTTCCGAGCAGGACGGCGTTCACGTTTGCGTCGAGGACTCCGGCGACGGGCTCTCGCCGGAGGAATGCGAGCGGATTTTCACCCCCTTCTTCACGACCAAGACCGAGGGCCTGGGATTGGGGCTGACCATGAGCCGCTCGATTCTCGTCGCCCATGGCGGCCGCATCTGGGCCACGCGCGGCTCCGGCGGCGGCAGCATCGTTCGATTCCGACTCCCCGAATTCCGAATCCCCGCGGGCGCTTGAAAGAATTGGGTATGAGCAGCGCGCCCATCGTCTACCTGGTCGACGACGACCCGTCCGTCACGAAGGCGCTCGCCAGGCTCTTCCAGGCGGCCGGCCTGCGGTTTGCGACGTTTGCGTCGGCGCAGGATTTTTTGGACGAGCCGCAGATTGAAAATTCGTCCTGCCTGGTTCTCGACCTGCAGTTGCCCGATCAAAGCGGGCTCGACTTGCAAAAGAAGTTGAACGACCGCAGCCCGGGACTTTCCATCGTGTTCATCTCGGGGCACGGCGACATCCCGACGGCGGTGGAAGCGATGCAGGCCGGCGCAGTGAACTTCCTGCAAAAGCCGTTTGAGAATCGCGCGTTGCTCGATGCCATCCAACGGGCCCTCGAATCGCAGCGCCAATTCCGCGCCGAGCAAGACGAGAAGCAGGAAACGGCAACGCGTCTGGCCTCGTTGACCCCCCGCGAACGGGAGGTGTTTGATCTCGTCGCGGCGGGACTGGCAAACAAACTCATCGCGTCGAACTTGGACTTATCCCTGCAGACGATCAAGCTTTACCGCTCGCGGGTGATGCAGAAATTAGAGCTCAAGTCCGTGGCCGATCTCGTGCGGCTGGCGGAGAAAGCCGGCTCCGATTTCTCCGAAACGTGATCCCAGATTAGACCAAGGTCTAATGTCTGACCGGCGCGCGGGCGTTTAGAGTGGCTTGCCGTGAGTTCTGATGGCGGCCCCGCAATTGGGTTAACACAGTGACAGCCCTCCGCCACATCGTCGGCGTTATCGACGACGATCAATCGGTCCGTGGAGCTTTGCTACGCCTCTTCCGGACGGCAGGGCTGGAGGTGTCGCTGTTTTCGTCGGCAGAAGAGTATCTGTCGAGCCCGGAGCGGACGGGCATCGAATGTCTGATCATCGATTTGCGTTTACCGGGAATGAGCGGGCTCGATTTATTGCATCGGCTGGGGGCCGAATCCATGCCGTCGCTATTAATTACGGCGCAGGAGGACGCTCAATTGCAGGATCGGGCCCTCGCGGCCGGGGCCGTCGGTTTCTTCCGGAAGCCGTTCAACAATCGACAACTGGTGTCAACGGTCAAACAGGCGCTCCGTCTCGGTGAGATCTGAAGGCGCTTCAATCTTTGCGGCACGGCCTGCGGAGCGGCAAACAACGTGAGAATCCGGCGGCCCCTTCCGAAGTCAAACAGGGAAATCAGCATGCTCTCGAATCGTATGGCCTTCCAATCGGATCGTTCCGGACCTCGTCTCGCGTCTTTGGGGCTGGCGCTTCTCGCCGGCACGATTTTGCTGCCGACTGGGCAGGTTGTCCGCGGAGCCGACTTGAGCGCCGCGACGTCTCAACCCTCTGCAGATGAAGAGGCCATTCGAGGACTTGCCCGCGACTACGAAGCGGCCTGCAACGCCAAGAATGCGAAGGCCGTCGGCGAGCTGTTCGCGCCCGAGAGTGAAGTCGTCCAGGACAACGGCGTCGTCGTGCATGGACGCGATGCGATTGCCGCGGCCTTTGCCGGACTCTTCGCGAACAATCCGCAGGCCAGGACGAAGGTGGAGATCGAGTCCATTCGCTTCGTCGCCCCCGGTGTCGCCATCGAGGACGGAATCACCAAGACCACAGCGTCGCCCGGCGCACCGCCGGTGCTCAACCGTTATTGCGTGACGCACGCGAAGATCGACGGGCGCTGGATGATGGCGTCGGCTCGCGACCTCGATCCGGAGGGGCGGGCGATTCCCGTTGCCGAACGGTTGAAGCCGCTCGAATTCCTGATCGGCGACTGGGTCGACGAATCGTCCGGGTCGGTTGTGACTTCGTCGTATCGCTGGGCCGCCGGACACAAATTCATCGACCAGAAGTTTTCGGTGCGCGTGAACGATGCCAAAGTCCTGTATGGATCACAGAGAATCGGCTGGGACGCGCAGGCCAAAGCGATCAAGTCGTGGATCTTCGAGGACGACGGCGGACACGCCGTGGGAACCTGGGCCTGGGACGGCAAGCGTTGGATCGTGAAGGTCAGCGGAGCGTCGGCCGACGGTTCGACCGACAGCGCGACGTCGGCCTTCACGCCGGTGACCAAGGATTCGTTCGATTACGAATCGATCCACCGCATCATCGACGGCGAGCCCGCGCCGAACCTGTTTGCCCACATCGTCCGTCGCCCGCCGCAAGCGAAAGCGGTCGAGGCCGGCAGTAAGCGTTAAATCCACGAATACACGATCACAGCACACGAGAAGACAGAAATGAAACGCACACTCTTGTTGGCAAGTTCGGCCGCAATCATCGGCCTGGTTCTGGCAGCGCCGGTTTGGGCGCGAGGTTTCGGAGGCGGCGGCTACGGCGGCGGTCGTGGTGGCTACGGGGGCGGAGGCCGCGGAGGATACGGCGGGGGCGGCTACCACGGCGGAGAAATGGGCGGGCGTGGCGGCTACGGCGGATACCATGGCGGCGAAGAGGGCCACGGGAACTACTCGGATGGATTTCACGGCGGCGAAGAGGGATACCACGGCGGGTATGGCGGCAATGGTCAGCACCCGGGAAGCTTCGGCGGACAGTCGCCGACGGCCGGCAACTTCGGTTCACAGGCCGCCGGACATAACCTCTCGAACGTCAACCCCTCGAACCTCTCGAATCTGCAGGGAGCTGGCAAGAACCTCAATCCGAACAATCTGAACCCCAGCAATTTCAACGGCAGCCACCTGCAGCAACAGCAGCCGTGGAACAACTGGTATCAAGGCCACGGGAACTGGGGCAATACGAATACCGCGGGCAACTGGGCGGGCTCGGGTCTGGGTGCCGCCGCCGGCCTGGGCGCGGCAGACTTGGGAGCGGCGGCAGCGGCCGTCCCTGGCTGGGGAATGGGATCCGCGTATTACGACAGCGGCTACGGATCGTATTCCAACCCGTATTACAGCGGCGACGACGGCTCATCAGGCTACGATTACTCGCAGCCCGTGCAAGCGGTGCAGTACACGCGCCTTCACAGGCACCTCAAGGCGACGGCAGTGCGCCAAACGGGCCTCAAGGCCCCGGCGCCAATGGCCCCGCAGCAGGCGGGCCCGGCGCCAATGGCCCCGCAGCAGGCGGGCCCGGTGGAAACTGGCCCACCCCCTCCGATGAGGCGTTGCGATTGGCGCAACGGGCGCGACTCGCGTTTCGCGACGAGGATTACACCGGAGCACTCAACGCCTCCACGACCGCTCTCAAGCAAATGCCCGGCGATCCCGCGCTGCACGAGTTCCGCGCTCAGACGCTGTTTGCACTCGGCCATTACCAAAAGGCGGCTGCCGCCGTTTATTCGATCCTGGCCGTCGGGCCCGGTTGGAACTGGACGACGATGATCGGCCTGTATGGCGACGACACGAAGACCTATACGCAGCAGCTCCGGGCCTTGGAAGCCAACGTCACGGCCAATCCCGATTCGAGTGCCGACCACTTCCTGTTGGCCTATCAGTATCTCTGCTGCAACGAGACCGACGCGGCCGCCGGTCAGCTCAAGAAGGTCATTGAACTCACTCCCAAGGACCCGCTGGCCCCGCAACTGCTGGCGACGATCACAAAGCCGAAGAATGCGGCAGCGCCCAGCCGCCGGCAACCTCGACCGAGAAACCGCTCACCGCGAGCGCCTTGGTTGGCGACTGGACGTCGCGTCGTGACGACGGTTCGACAATCGAGCTCAAAGTCACAAACGACTCGAAGTTCACGTGGATCTATACGGCCAACGGCAAGACGCAGACGTTGTCCGGCACGGCGGGCGATGTGAATGGGCTCTTGGCCCTGCAGCAAACCAACGGCAACGCCCTGATGGCACACGTCACGGCGATCGACGGCGGGGGTTTTCGACTCCGCCTGGTCGGCGGGCCGGCGAATGACCCGGGGCTCGTCTTTTCGCATTAATGACGAAGGCTTTGAGAAGAGAAGCGTTACACGAAGACCTGAAACATCTCTCTCCTGAGGAGCACATTCGAATGAACCACCGGACTCTACTTTTCACAGCCGCAATTGTCGGCGGGATGATTGTCCCGGCCGTCGCTGGACAAAACTCCTCACTGACCAAAGAGGAGGCCGCCGCGATCGGCAAGGAGGCGTACGTCTTCGGTTACCCTCTGGTCACGATGGAATTCACCCGGCGCGTGATGACGAACGCCGCCGAGCCGAAAGACAACCATGCTCCCATGGGCCAGTTCCATTTCGCTCGGACCTACCCCAATGCCTCGTTTCGGGACGTGACGGCTCCCAACGCCGACACGCTGTATTCAACAGCCTGGCTCGACGTCTCCAAGGAGCCTTACGTCCTGAGCCTGCCCGACCAAGGAGACCGCTACTACCTGATGCCGATGCTCGACGGTTGGACAACGGTGTTTCAGGTGCCCGGCAAACGGACCACGGGAACCGGCGCACAAACCTATGCGATCACCGGCCCGAACTGGACAGGGACGTTGCCTCCGGGCGTCGTCGAATACAAGTCGCCCACCGCGATGGTTTGGATCCTGGGGCGGACCTACTGCACGGGCACCGCGGACGATTACAAGGCGGTGCACGCACTGCAGGACAAATATTCGCTCGTCCCCTTAAGCGCCTATGGCAAACCGTATACGCCGCCAGCGGGACATGTTGATCCCGAGATCGACATGAAGACCCCCGTGCGGGATCAAGTCGACAAGCTGGATGCCGGCGCGTACTTCAAGCTGCTGGCGACGCTGATGAAGGACAACCCGCCGATTCAAGAGGACGCGCCTTTCGTGGCCCGGATGGCGAAAATCGGCCTGGTGCCGGGCAAGGATTTCGATATCAGCACGCTCGACTCGGGCATTGCTCAGGCGCTCGCCGACGTGCCGAAAGCCGGCATTGCGGCGATCATCGCCGAGTTCAAGGTCAGTCCGAAGAACGTAAACGGTTGGGAAGTCCTGACGAAGACGGGGATTTACGGCACCG
Organism: uncultured Planctomycetaceae bacterium; assembly: GCA_963752185.1. Classification (GTDB taxonomy): domain Bacteria; phylum Planctomycetota; class Planctomycetia; order Planctomycetales; family Planctomycetaceae; genus DASPSM01. Next base: position 3,011,144 of record CAVVXK010000002.1, read on the forward strand.
ACTATGCCAATCGTGCGCTGGTCACGGCCATCGGTCTCGGGGCGAACCGCCCGCAGGATGCGATCTATCCGACTTCGATCGTCAACGCGAACGGCAAGCCGTACAGCGGCGCGAGCAATTACGTGATGCACTTCGAGAAGGGTGAAACTCCGCCGGCCGACGCGTTCTGGTCGGTGACGATGTACGACTCCAATTTCTTTTTCGTCTCGAACGAACTCAACAAATACACGGTCAGTCCGCGCAACGACCTCAAATACAACGCGGACGGCTCCCTGGACCTCTACATCCAACATCAATCACCGGGAACCGAAAAAGAGGCCAACTGGCTGCCGGCCCCCGAAGGGAAATTCATCCTCATGTTGCGGATGTACTGGCCGAAAGAGAAGAACCCATCAATCCTCGACGGCACCTGGAATCCGCCCGGCGTTCGCAACGTTTCGGCGAAACAGAGCGGCGGGTCCGTCAAAGTGAGGCGACCGCGCAATTCCTGAGCCGGGCGGGCGTCCGACAGGATCCACAACGCTGATCGATCAACGAATCCAAAGACACTGAGCTTACTTACTGAACCCGATTTTGCAGGAGAAATCGTATGAACAGGCTGAGACACGTTATGCAGACTCGCGAAATCCTAAGCCTTGCGGCGATGACTTTGGGACTCTGGCACTTTGCCGCCCCCGCAAATGTCCGCGCCGCCGACGCGGCGTCCAAACCGAACGCGGCCGTGGAAGAAAAGACGATCCGCGCCACGGCGGACGAGTTCGTCAAGGCGTTCAACAAGGCCGATGCCAAGGCGATCGGCGCGATGTGGGCCCCCGAAGCCGAGTACACCGATGAGTACGGCGTCTCGTTTCACGGCCGCGACGCGATTGAAAAGGAATACGCGGCGATGTTGGCGGCCAATAAGGGCGCAAAGATTGCCGTGACGGTCGAATCGGTTCGCTTGTTCGGTCCCGATGTGGCCATTGAAAAGGGCATCGCCAAAGTCACGTTGCCCGGCGACCCGACCCCGTCGGCTTCGCGATACACGGTGGTGCACGCGCGGCGCAACGGCAAATGGCTGATGGCCGTCGGTCACGACGTCCCGTACGTCTCGGTCGCCGATGACGACTATTTGCGGGATCTCAGCTTTCTCATCGGCGACTGGAAGGTCGAAGGGAAAGGACAAGAGCTCTTGATTCATTTCGAGTGGATGGCCCAGAAGAACTTCATCAAGAACACATACACCAGCGTCAAGGACGGCAAGCAGACCCTCACCGGCGGCCAGATCATCGGTTGGGATCCGAAACTCGGAAGCATTGTCTCCTGGCACTTTGCGGCCGAAGGGGGCTTTGGCCATGACGTCTGGACGAAGGACGGATCGAAGTGGGTCATCGATGCCACCGGCGTCTTTCGGGACGGCAGCGACACCACGGCCGTCAACACGATCACGCCAATCAACGCGAACTCGTTCACCTGGCAGTCGAGCGAACGCGTGCTCGATGGCGTGCGCCTCCCCGGCACCGCTCCCGTCAAAGTCACGCGAGTTCAGGCTCAAGCGGCGAAGTAATAGTCGGCCCGTTTCTCGAACGTCCGATCACAATCACTCATGAAACGTGCAAGGAATAAATCGATGGCAAGAGCATTTGCGTTCACGATGGCAGTCTCGCTGATGGCAATCGCGCCCGAATTCGCACTCGCCCGCGGCATGGGTGGTGCGCGACCCGGCGGCTACGGCGGCGGTGGGTATCACGGCGGTGGCGGTGGGATGCAACGTGGCGGCTACGGCGGCGAGGGCAACCACGGGCAATACGGACAAGCCGGTCACTACGGCGGACAGGGCGGTGGTCAGTACCACGGCGAACAGGGTGGTCAGTACCACGGCGGACAAGAGGGCGCGCAGGCTCGACCCGGTGGTTATGGCTACAGCGGTGGCGGAGCCTATCACGGCGGCGCGTACGGGGCCGCGGGTGCCTACCACCCGGGTGGCTACGGCGCTGCTGGTGCCTATCACCCAGGAGCCTACGGCGGAGCGTACGGCGCTGGCGGTTACCACCCCGCCGGGGGTAATACAGTCAACGTCGGTGGGGCCGCTGCCGGTGGATTTCCCGGAGCCGGAGCCGGAGCCGCTGCGGTCGGTGCCGGCTCGGCGGCTCTCGCGGCGGACGCTGCTGTCTACAACAACAACGCGGCGCAATGGGGCTTCCCGACCGACGCCGGTTACGGTCCATGACGAGTTCCGTCACACGGTTTGAGATCTGCGGTGAAGAGCCCGCCGCGCTGGCGGACTCTTACAGGCAGAGCGAAGAAGAAGATCGAGTGTAAACGTGGAGGAAGCGAGCCCGGTCAAGGCAACTCCAGCCGATCAATTGAAGCTGGCCATGGATCGCACGTTCCTGGCCTACGAACGGACGCTGATGGCCTGGATTCGCACGTCGACTTCGATGATCACGTTCGGGTTCGCCCTCTACAAGTTCTTCTTCTATTTGCACCAGGAGAAACCTGCCCCGCACGGTGAACAGATTTTCGGAGCACGCGTTTACGGCCTGTGCATCATGGGCATTGGCGTGTTCGCCCTTCTGCTCGCTACGTGGCAACATCGGCAACAATTGAATGGGCGGGTCCATCTCGTTTGCTCCGTCACCGGGCGAAGAAGCGCACGCCGCGAACTACGACACACGGCACAAGCTCTGCACCATCAAACCCGCGCCCGACCAGATCACGGTCATGTGCGGCTCGACCCTGTACGATCAGACGGCGATTCATCCCCTGGAAGCCTTTGAGGGAACGCGTTTCACCGATCCGGCGATGGCCCACGCGATGGCCAACCTGGTGATGGATGCCACGCCCGACTTTTATCTGGAGAACATCAAGCGCTGCGTCGAGAACGGCATTCAGCCGTACTTCGCGCTTCCGCACATCCATGGCCTGGAGCTCGTCGAACGCCTGATTCGCAGGGGCTACTACAAGGGGCCGGTCAACGGCTTCTTCAGTACGGGTGCCGGCGGAGTTTGCGGCGTCAATCCCTTCGACCTGATGGAGCTGGTGCGGCGCACCCCGCACGGTTCGTGCTTCACTTACCAGAGCACGTTCCGACTCACCTACCCCATCTCGATGATGATGATCGCCCTCGGTCAGCACACCCGCGCCGGCATCGAGGAAAACGTGTGGGACAACAAAAAGGGTGTGCGCACGACAACCCTGCAGATGATCGAGAAACAGGTCGCCATGGCGAAACTGGTCGGCCGTTCGATTGCCACGCCGGAGCAGGCGCGACAGATGCTGAAGATCGGCGTCACCTACAAAACCACCGAGGAAACCCTCGCCAATCTCGGCCTGCCCCCGAACCGCGAGAAGGGCAGCATGGGCTTCCTGGTGCATCAGACCGACGGGTGTTTCCATCCGGCTGCGCAGGGTGGCTGCGGGCACATCCACGCCGGCGAGTGGGAGGAAGAAGCGGTCCGCGTGCGATCGGCCGTCACCGTAAAGTGAAGACGGCGAAATAAAGTCGGACTCTCAAGGCTGGCGGAATGCCGCATCGGAATAATCGAGTGCCGGCCCATCTCGAGTGCCCCGCCCTCTCGTGCGATCGGAGGGCGGGGCTTCTCCAAAACTCAGCATTCGGAGACCATGACAAACGAAACTTCCGACATCCCCGCAGGTCCCTGGGACTTCGCAGCCGTCAACCAACTGCGCGAGTGGGATTCCGCGTGGGCGGACCAATGCGTCCAAATGTCGGCGAACCCGTGGACCAGCCGCGTCCTGCCGCGTAAGACGGTCGAGCTGATCGCCCTGGCGGTGAATGCCGCCTGCACGAACCTGAATGCGGACGGGACCCGCCGCCACATCCGCGGAGCGATTGAGGCGGGCGCGATGCCGCAAGAGATCTTGATGGTCCTCAAGATGGCGTCGCTGTTGTCGATCCATACTTGCAGCCTGGCCGCTCCAATTCTTTTGGAGGAAGCGATTGCGGCCGGTGTGCATCCGGCTCCGAAGGAGCCGGTGGCGACGCCAATTTGCGACAAGATGAAAGCCCTGGGGCAATGGAATACGGCGTGGGACCCGTTTTTCGAGCTGGACCCGGCGTGGACGGAGCAGTTCATCGCCGCGGGGGCACCGGTCTACATTGGCGGCCTGCTGTCCCCCAAACTCGCGGAACTCTTGAGCATCGCCTTCGACGCCTCCATCACCCACATGTACGCACCGGGCACGCGCAGGCACATCAAAGCGGCCCTCAAACACGGTGCCACGCTGGAAGAGATCATGGAGGTCCTCAAAATTTGCGTGGCCGAAGGGGTGGAGGCGTGCAACATCGGCGTGCCGATCCTGGCCGACGAACTCAAGCGGACGTCGGCACACTCCGATGGCAACTGAAAACCAAGCTGAGAGCCGGGCCCACAAATGGCGGGTGATACTCGTCCATGAAACGTTCGAGTATTTCTTCAACTTTGCCTTTTTGGCCCTCTTTCTGGTCGCCTTTGCCTGGTATCGCCGTTTGATTCTTGCCGCCTACCACATCCAATATCTGGGCTATTGGGCGCCGCTCATCGAGGCCGCCGTTCTCGCCAAGGTGATCATGATCGGGGACGTTTTGCGCATCGGACAACGCTTGCGGAATAAACCGTTAGCGGTCATCACCGTCTATCGCACCGTCGCGTTCACTGCCTTAGTGGTGCTGTTCTCCTTTTTGGAGCACATTGTCGGCGCAATGTTTCACGGAAAGACGGCTGCGGACGGCATTGCCGAGATCACAAACAAGGGGATCGACGAAGTGCTTGCCTGGTGCGTGCTGATTCTCGCCGCCTTCCTGCCGTTTTTCGCGATGAAGGAAATCGAACGCGCGTTCGGTCCCGGAAGAGTGCGAGGAATGTTCCTGCGAGGGCGCGCCGATGAGGCCGATTCGCCTGTTGCGGACAAAAGCCAGATGGCTCACTGAGTAAGTTTTTGGGAGCTTCGCGGCGCCGGTCCCCTCGGACGGATTGATTGACAGAGCGTGCAACGTTCGGACTTCGGCAAGCTCAGTCGAGCCGCGTGCGAGGTGGCCAGCCTCGTTCCCAAGCTCTGCTTGGGAACGCACCCCGCGCACCGGGGCTCTGCTTCGAGTGGCGAAGCGGAGCTTCGCGGATTTGCGGTCCCAAGCTCCACTTGGGCACGCGGTTCAAGGAAGCACCGCTTCCTTAGGGCAGGTATTCAAACGTTGGCCCTGCTCTGCGGCCGTCAGCGAGCGTGATCGACATCACCTGTCGAGCGGCGGGACGAAGGTCCGCTCTCATGGAGCTGATCGCGGTCGGCAAGTCTGCCGGCGTGCCGTTGAAGGAGGTTTGGAGCAGGCCGAGTATCTTGGTGTAGAGCTTGTTGAACGTGTCCGACGCCTGCCTCGCCGGCGATCCCGCAGGGTAGTTGGCGGACCGGGGATTCTCGATGACCGGGAGGATTCCCGGCCCAATCGTGATGCGATCGCCTCCATAGATATAGCGCTCGGCCGGCGGTGTCGTCGGTGTGGCGTTCGGATTGGCGATGAGCGTACGCCCCTTGGCGATTTCCGCAAACTTGTAGTAGTGAGCCAACTCGCCGTTGAGATTGGGAGACTCAGAAGTCCCTTCTCCCTGCTGAACGATGTAATCGATCGCCGTGATCGCCGAAGGCAAATCCGTGACCTTCTGGCTGGCCTCAGCAAGGTCGAACTCGGGAGTGCTCACCTGGCGGGCCAAGTCGCCGGTAAACACGGCTGGTCCCAAAGTCTGAAGTCGATCTTTGAGTCGAGAATAGAACTGGCCGATCGTCCGGGAGGGAGGGAGGTTAACAGCGTTGAGCGCCATGACCGGAAAATTCAATGGCATCTCGGGCTCCTCAATTTCCATGAACACAGTCTCGACAAGATCCTTGGAAAAGGGTTTGAGCGGGACGACCAGCCCCGTGTTGACGGTGCCGGGGAGGTGCGTCGGGTAGGTCGGCACGAAGGCGGGCGTGTCGATGCTGGGCGCCCCTCCGATGGCGTTGAGCAAGTTGCAGGCCAGCAACATGTGCAGCATCTCTTCCTGCACGATCGAGCGAAGAATGGTTCGGATTGCGGGATTGGACGCGCCGAGCCAGTAAAGCGCGTACAGGTACGGCGGCATGGTCGCGTGTTCGAGCTCAATCGCCTTTTGCACAACGAACCGCACGTCTTCGACGAGGCCTGTGTCAAGCAGGCGAAATAACTCGGGATTCATATAGAGCATCGGTCGGTCCTCAATTAACGTTTACGATCAAGCTTGCTGGGCAGGCGCAAGCGACCCAGTTCGCGCGCAGCTTGTGTTTTCGAGCCGATCACAGCGGGGCGCGTCGCAGCGGCCTGGGCCAGCGCCGGCGGAGCGCCCAAGAGCGGCTTGCCGTCCGGACCTTTGTTGGACAGCCATTGCTTCATCGCCTGGCTCTTGGCCGCCGAGAGGTCTCTGGAGACGGGCATGTAACCCGGGTCCTTAACGTCGAGCTTGAGCACGCGCAATATCGCGTCGGCATTCGCGCAGACGGCGTCGTAGCTGCCGAGGTCGATGCCGAGGTCGGGGTTGTCGCGCATGACAGGGTACAGGTTGCCGTAGAGCTGGAAGATGTCCTTCATCGATCCATACCAGGTCGGCGGATTGTCCGGGGCGAAGGCGTTCCAAACCAGGACGCTCAGGAAGTCGGAGGAGTTGGTGATGCCAAGTCCGTCCGGCGCGTAGAGCACGAAATAGACCTGGCCATCCATGTAGCCGCGCGGGTTGCCCGGGTCCGAGGCCTTTAGCGGGACCGTGACGCGACCATTGGCGTCGCACGAGACCGTCGCCGGGAAGTTGAGTGCAGTTGGCGGCACCCCCATCGGCGGGTGAGGCGTGTTCGGGTTGGGCGTCGGCTGGTCGGCAGGCGGCGGTGGGCCGAATTGTTGAAGCTGCAAGTCGATTTGGGCGCCGCCGAAGGGTCGGCCGAGGCGTGTTGCGTAAAATTCCGCCGAGAACGTGTCCCCCGGGTTGAGGCGTTTGACGAATTGGTCGGCGCGCACGTGCACGCCGCCATTCACCTCCGTCGCCGCGTCGATCGCCGCGCCGCTCGTGGATTTCAGGACGAGCACGAGCGGGTTCGCTTGGACGGCAGCGAGCTCGGTGGCCGTCAACGCGCGGCCATCAGGCAGGTCGACAACGCCTGCCGTGTTCTCGTACCAGTTCGCCGCCGTGTAGGGGATTTCGCCCAACGCGACTTCGGGCGCGCCCGCCGGACGGCAGACCAAGGACAGGCGGCCGACATCCAGCATGTCGCCGCTGGCGCCACCCACTGGCAGGGCGTTGCCCAAGTCGAGGCGCACCTTCTTGGCCGTTTCGTCCACCAGCGCGACCGAGAAGTTCAGTGTCGGGTTGGAGCCCGGGCTCGAGGGATCCGGTTGCCCGGCCACTTGACGACCGCGCACGAAATGGCGAGGTTCGGCGCCGCTTCCGGGTCCGATGGTGCCGACCAACCGGCCCGTCGTGAACTTGGGGTTCGGGTTGGCGGCCGTCGGCGGGGTCATCGAATACCCGTCCAGGTTGAAGCGGATGGAGAGAATGCCGTCGGAGGCCACCGTCTTCAACTCCGTCAAAAAGCGCGAGGCCGAAACGTCACCCCAGGTGAGGGATTCCAGAATCGATTGATACATGACGGACAGGCTCTCGTCCCCCGGGCCCCCGGGCCAACGCGACCACAAGTCGGTGAATGCGGCCGGGCGGAAGGTGCCGCGCAGCAGGGGCGCCGCACCAGCAGCCGCGACGATGGTCACCTCCAAGCCGAAAATCATCGACACCCCTTGTTGCTGTGGGTCCAGGTCGACGATCTTGCCGGGAGGCTTTCCCAGGCCGCGGGCGCTTTGCACCGTGAACGTGAGAGCGGGATCCGAGCCGGCTGTCGCGGCCGTGCCATCCGTGTAACGCACGGCGGTCACGGGAGAGAGAAAGTCGAAGCGGTGGTCGCCCTCCGGGTTCCACCAGCCGTTCCATTGATTGCCGGCACCCTGAGGAAGCTGGAAGCTCGGGTTGAAATGGGCGTTGTCGTAGTGGCGTTCGTCGTTATTCACGGTCGACGGCGCAGCGGTGAACCGGCCGGCAAAGTGAATTCGCAGCGGACTCAGGTAGCTCATCGCGGAATTTCCTTTAGCTGGTGGCTAGTGAGGACGGGTCGCTCGAGTTCCAACAGTCGCGATGAAGCAGCCACGCTCCGCCCGCCTGTTTCCAAATGACGACGTATTTTCCGTGACCGACATTCGCAGGGTGCGATGACTCCAGGATCGCGGTGCCCGTCTCGACCGCCGTGTCTCCCAAGGACTCGACCTCAGCCGTCGAGAGCGTTACTTGTGTCATCCCGGACGCGATCGCCGCTTGCCAGAATGCCTGGATGGCGTCCCGGCCCTGAACAATTGCGGCGTTGGGAGGGAAGAGCTCGGCCGTTGGGGTGTACAACCCCGCCACGGCCTTCGCGTCCCCGTTGGCAAACGCGCGTCCAAATTCCGCGTTGGCTTGCTCGATTTTCTGGCGCACATCGCCCTCCGCTGTCTCCTGAAAGGTGGCCGCAAGCGTATCGCGGCCCTGCAGGAGGCCGATTCCCGTGAATTGCGCCGGTCGGCGATTTGGGCTCACCAGGTTGCCCGACCAGTCCAGTGAATAGGCCTCGCCAAGCTGCTTGATGGTCAAGCTCCCATCGAACAACAGCGTCTTATCCACGTTCTTGACCACGACTTGATAGGTGCCCTGGAGCATCCCCGGTGTCCCACCGGAGGCATGCTCTGTGGCCGCGCGACCGCCCGTTGCAGCGTGGGTCCAGCGCCCGTCAAGTGAGCCGTCCGGGTTGATCTCGTAGATGACAATTCCGGCGACGCTCATTCCGAGTTCCCTGTTGATGTCAGCTCCCGGAGGAACGGAATGCTCGGAGCGAAGAAGTACTCCCCTCCAAGCAGTTTGACGAAATTGGCCATGGTAAATTTGATGCCGCTGCCGGCAGGCCATTCCTGGGCAGCGGGCGCGACGTTTTGGCCGATCACCGGGTCCACCCCCACGCCGGGGCGCACGAAATCGTTACTGTCTGAACCCTCTTGCTGAATCGCGAACTGGTCGAGCTTCGCTTGGTAGGACATGAACAGAAGACCGACGCCCGTCTCCGGGGGCGGCAACTTCGCGCCAGGTGGCAAGTCCGGTCGACTACCGTAGGTGATTCCACGGCGGGCGATGCGGAAGGCGCGCTCGCCGGACAGACCCAGGGGAGAATCGCCTCGGGGGTTCGTCTTTCGAATGTGCGCGTGAAAGGGGCACGTCCGCCCGCCGGGATCGTCCGCGGCAAAGTTGAAATTGTTTCGCTCCGCCCCAGCCATTGGCGCGGTTGTGGGGATCATTGGCGTTCCGTCGCGAAAGCGCCCGACCGCCATCGCTCCGGCCCGATCCAAATCTGCTTTTGGGCCAAGCACCGCACTGAGCTGGGCCAGAGCAGCCTTGAAGCCACGAACGTTTTGCTCCAGCTTGCGGAACACCAAATAGCTGCCGAAACGGTCGGTCGATCCGGGTTCGGTTGCCAAGACCAACGACAGGGGAGCAGTGGGGTCCCACTTGTCGGATCCGCGTTGGGCTCGTTCCAGGTCCGCGTCTTGCAAGATGAAGTTCGGGTTGCTGATCCCGTCCTCGAAGCCGAAGTGCTCGATCGTCAACTCGCCCCTGGGAAATGTGAATTTGAGTCGGCTGCCAGGTTCTACCCAAGTAAAGGCCGCGGCCGGTGCGAGGGAATCGCACACAGCTTTCGTGCGCCGGCTCAGCTCGCTCGGATCGTCATGAGCGAGTATCACCAAGGCATGGAGATCCTCTTGAAATGCCGGCTCCCAACGTCCCTGAGGAGGGTCGTTGAAAGTTCGTTCGGCGGCGGCCTGGTTCTTCATGCCGCGCTGGAAGTACGTGCGGCCGGCCTCGAGTGGAATGGATGCCGGCGGCACGCCGGCGGCTATGTAGCCGGAATAGGAAAGGAGGACCGAAGCGAACATCTCACCCGGTCCGCCGCGAACCTTCCAATCCGCGCTCTGGGCGTTCTGTCGTGCGGCAGAGGTCACGTTCGAGGCGGCAAAAGTGCCGAGCCAAACTCTCACGGCACGTGCGTCGGTACCGAACCGGACAAAAATATGCGCAGCATGATCGCGACCGTGGCTCTTCAGAATGTTGCCCTGAATATTCGCCAGGAATGCTGCCGCTTCAAGCGAACTCAGGTCGAGAGGCTTATCAAGAGCAAGAATGGGCGCTCACTCCCTTGCAATTGAGGGTACGTAGTAAAGATCTCATCGACCGCTTTTCCGTGTTCGTTGCAGGATCGGGTAAAACTGAACCCAGACGTTGTCATCGGAGGCATGCTTACGATGGCAGTCATAACAGCTCGAGTCCGGGAAGGCGGGGACGGGCGCGGCGTCGGGCAGTTGGAAGGCGTAATAGGCCCAGTCGGTCTTGGAGCCGTCGGGGCGATTGGAGTTCTTGACTGCGACTTCGATTGAAGTCCGCTTTCCCGGGAAGTGTCCGCCGATCACGATGGATTGTGGTTCCTTGTTCTTGGCCTCGTAGACGTCCATGACCAGCACGGTCCGGTCTGGGAACTTGCCGGTCTTCAAGTAGGCGGTATAGGACTCGGGATTGATGTAAACATTGTGAAATTCGCCGACGTTGGCCCCTCGACCTCGGTCCTTTTCGCGCGGGGTCGTTTCCGGCATGTTGGTGGGGTACCGCAGGCCGAGATTGGCTCCGACAAAAACCCATGACTCGAAGCCGCGCGGCAATTTGAGGTTTCCTTTCTCGTCGTATTCCGGTGCCGCGGTCGCCTTGTCGCTTGCCGGCGTCGTCAGCGGTTCGTCCGGGTGTGTCAGGAAATACGCCAGGAACCGAGCCGAGACGTCGGGGCTGGCATTGCGCGAAACCCGATGCTTGCCGTGCGCCGGCTCGAAAAAGGATTCGCCGTGCCGGTACGTCGTCAACGGGCCGTCATCGACCTGCGATTGGATCGCTCCGTCGAGCACATAGACGGCCACCGGGCCGGGGTGGCTATGCGGCGGCGTGCCGGCGCCAGGTGCATACTCCAGTTCCAGGACGGTGAGCTTGGACTGCCTGCCGTCCACTTTTTCCCGAAGCAATTGTTCCAGCACGGGAGTCACTTTCGTCGCCGCTGGTGCGATGTTGCTTTGCTGTCGGGCCACGCACGTCCAGACGCCGTCTTGCCGCACCAGAGTGTCGGTCCAGCGCGCCGCCTGGCACTTCAAGATGATGGTTCGGCCGTTGACTTTCACCGTTCCGTCAATGGTGGGGCGGCTGGTAACGACAGCGATCGTGCCAAAGAGACGAACCTCCACGTCGGACAACGCGACAAGAGGGAACCTGGCGGCCCCTGTCCGGAAGTCCCTCAGGTGGTCTTCGCGGTTGGCAAGGTCGCCGGTCGGCGAGGTGAACGTGAAGTCCGGATGGAGGTAGCGTGCGATTGCCGGCACATCGTTGCGCTCCACGGCGTTGGCCCAGTTCAGCTCCAGCCTGAGGAGCGTGTCCCGCTCATCGCGTGTGTCTCCTCGCAGGGAGCACACGGCCGCCAGCAGGCAGACCGCAACGGCCAGGACCCTCTTGATCAAAGAGAATGTGATCATCGCCCATCCTTTGAGTGCGCGGCCAGATCATTCCGCGACAAGACCCATGTGCCGTGCCACGCTCAGCCACTTGTTATCGCGGCGAATCAGGGTATCCGTGAAACGAGCAGGCTGGGCATCGAAGGTCATCTTGCCGGCGGGCGTGAGGGCGAAGCCGGTGATCTTCGGCCGACTGGTTACGACGGCGGCGTCGCCATAAATGCGAATGCGTATCTCGGATAGCTCCACCCTCGAAAAGACGGTCCGCCGCTGGCGGAAGTCGTCCAGGTGCTCGTTTTTCCGCAGCAATACGCCGCGCGGGTTGACAAAGGTAAGTCAGCGTGCAAAAAGCTGCCGATGGCGTTGACGTCGTTCCGTTCGACGGCCTTTGCCCATTGTTGTTCCATGGCGAGGACGTCGTGCTGCGCATTCAAGTGACCGCTCTCGGACGCAGTCGCTGTGATCGCGAGGAAGATGATTGGGATCACCAGCGGTATTGCCATCATTTCCGTTGGCCTCCCTCGATTGAAGTCGTGCCGGCGAAAAATTGCGCGTGCATGGACCATCTTGAGCTACAGCATGGCGATAACAGCGAGGCCTAACAAGGCGCGATCTCGGTGCAACAAGGGTGCAATTGGGGTGTTGTCTCGCGGCCGCGGGACCGGCGTAGCGCCCGCCGACCAGCGCCTGGTCAGTCCGCAGCAACAGTTCGCCGTTGACCGCGGCGAGCGACGCGTTGGACCGGCTCGAGTCGTCTTCGAACGTATTGTGGGCGAGCAATTTGAACTTCGCCCCGACCGTCATCCGGCTGTCAACTCGCGGCGAGCGTGCGGAACCGTTTGCGGTAAAACCAGAGCCCGATCGGAGCGACAAGTCCGCTCACCAAGAGCACGAGGGGCGCCGGCGCCGGCGTGTTGACGTAGTCGGCATAAAACGTGAATGAGCCCGTAAGGTTCGATAGGGTGGGGTCGGTAAAGTAGTTGTCGGTAAAAGTTCCCGTAAACGGAATAACGTTGCTGATCCCCAGGCTCGCCAGCGAAGTCGGGGCCACGGAGGGGTCGCTCGAATAGATGTAACCGTCGCTGTAGATATCGCCCGCAAGCGTCAGCGTGAGGATGCCGTCGATAAATGTGTCCGGCGACGAGGTAATGACGATGCTGGGACCACGCAAGACGCTTTCGATCGGGACACTGGACGGATTGGCCGGTCCACCGGGCGCGGGCCCGTAAGAGTCGATCGCCCAAGCGACCGTCCCCGCGGCGACCGGTCCGGAAACCGTGTTATTCCAAGCCGTGTCCGTGGGAGGAGGCGGAGGACTGCCACCTGGCGGCACATAGACGCTGGTGAGCCCGTACTGCCCGACGTCGCCGAAAAGGGTATTGAAGGGCGCGCTGAAAGCTCAGCGCAGCGCCATTCGTGTTGCCCCCGCCGACCTCGGATTGGGTGTAGTAGTTCGGGAAGGCCGAAACCGACGGAGTGAACACCTGCGTGCCGGTTGTCGTCGCCAGCGGAACAAGAGTGTCGGCTCGCAACGATGGCGCAAACGACGGTGAAAATGCGAGCAACGCAGACCCGACAAACGAGACCCCCAAGAACATCATCCGCGATGACATAAAGCACCCCTTTTTAAAGGACATCAGAAAATAACGAAAAAAAACGGATTGAGTCCCTGTGACGACCGGTGCTCGGCGCGCACCGCGGATCGACCTCTCGGGGCGCCTGGCACGGCGGCTGCCTGCACTGGCGGCCTGCTTCTCGGCCGCGCGAGTCGTGTCGTCGTTGGGCGTTCTGAGCGTCTTGCCGGCGACCTTCGGGTGGCGCCGAAATCAGACTTCGATTACTTTTTGCCGAGAAGCGCGAGAATTGGGCAATATCTTCATTGCCGGACTTCCGCGCCGATCATGCGGAAGTCCGAGCGCTAACAACCGAGTTGTCGGTGGGATGCTTGTGCCGCCTCGGCCCGTTGGCTATGGAGTGGCGATTGAGTGGCTATGGACTGCCACGAGTTGCGGGCCGGGGGCGAGCCATTTAAGGCCTTACATTGAACACCAGCCAGGTAGGCAGGTATCGAATTATTTTGTGCCCTCACGAAAGATATTCGGGTGTCAGGTTTCGGGGGCGCACTGTTTGTGGTGCGGCCGTCCCGGCTGCACGTGCAGGCGGGACGCCCGCACCACAAAGTCGCCAACCAGCGGCGCCGCGGAATCGCGGTCGGTGATTCAGAAAGGGTGTCAGCGTGCGCCGGCACAAGCCGAAGGTTGAGCAAAACTGCTCAGGCAGCGCGGATCGGCGTCGGTGGCACAACGACCTCAACGAGTCCCGTCGCCACGTCATAGACGAGGCCGGAGATCAGCCAGTGGCTCGGCAATGCGGGGATCGTCCGGAGTAACGCAACGTCCACGGCGACCGCCGCGTGGGGGTCGGAGACTGCTTTTGCCTTGAGTTCGCTTTCCTTGAGTTGAAAATAGTGCGCGAGCAAGGCCGGGTCACCGGCAAGGCGAGTGATGCCGCAATCGGTGTGATGCAGCACGATCAGGTGGAACTCCCCACCGCCCCCGGGAACTTCTCTGGCAACCTGACCGACTCGCCCGAGCAAGCCCAACTGCTCCAACAATCCAGGCGTGACGCGGCCACCGATATTGCGGAGGACCACGGCATCACCCAGTGTGATGCCAAGTATCGCCTCAGGATCCACGCGCATGTCAGCGCAACCGATGATGATCGCCTTGACGTTGGGCAGCGTTCGTGGAAGCGAAGGCAACAGTCCGCCTGCGGCTGACTGTTGAGCAGCAAAGTCTCTGTTCCGCTCTAACATGCGATCGAGATTGTTCATGTTGATTCTCCAAGCCGTTTCAAGTGTAACGAGCCGTGTATTTTTCTTCTGCTCGTGGTGACTTCGATGTGGCGCGCGTGTTCCGCTAGCCCACCAGGGCCGACGTTCGGCACGTTCGCACTCCCTCTCCGCAGAGATTCCGGCCAACGGCACGGTGGAACATTTCCTTCGGCACGCCGACTCGGTTATCCTGGGGTGGCTTGAACCTGCCTGCGATCGCCCTGCCCGATTCTCCACGCGACCGTGTCTCCTCCAGACCGCAAGCCGCCCGCATGAGCAAAGATCACGCACACCCGCCGAAGCATGACCACGGCCACGCGTTCAACTTTATGAACGCCCGGCAGAACGAGGGTCTCGTCTTTGCCGGCAGGCGGGGCATGCTCAAGGCGGGGCTGGCCGGAATGGCGGGCCTCACCCTGCCCGATCTGCTGCGTGCCCGTTCCAAAGCCGTGGCCGCCGGAAGCGGTGCGAAAAACGGCAAGAGCGTGATCCTGCTGTGGATGGCGGGCGGCCCGAGCCACATCGATACCTGGGACGTCAAACCCAATCGGCCGTATGAGAACCGCGGCCCGTTTGCGACGATCGCCACCAGGCTGCCGGGCGTGGCGATTTGCGAGCATCTGCCCAAGCAGGCGGCGATTTTCGATCGCTTCACTCTCATCCGCTCGGTCGACGCACGCAAAAGCAATCACGAGCCCAACCGGGTCTTTCAAACCGGAAATCTCGAAGCGGAGCCGCGCCTCAATCGAGAAGGTGACAAGTATCCGGCGATCGCTTCCCTCATCGCCAAGCTCCGCGGATCCAATCATCCCGCCATGCCGCCGTACGTCGCATTCATGAAGGCGCCGACGCACATCGGCTGGGGCGGCTGGCTCGGAAAGGAGTTCGATCCCTTTGTCGCCAATGCCGGAGCCCGCCTGCCGGTCTATACCGACGTTGGCGTCGATACGGGCGTTTCACGCGGCGGCAACCTGTTTCGCATGCCCGGATCGCTGAATGCCGACCGCATTCATCGGCGGCAGGAATTGTTGCACGGCTTCGATCGTCTGCGTGCGGGACTGGACGCCGGCGGTTCGATGGACGCGCTCGACGCTTATCAGCAACAGGCGGCTGACCTGCTCTTGGGTCGCCGCGCGCAAGACGCCCTCGATCTCTCCAAGGAATCCGAAAAAACTCGGCAGCGATACGGAAAGCACCTGTGGTGCCAGCAAGCGCTGTTGGCTCGCCGATTGGTTCAGGCGGGCGTGGCCTTCGTCACTCTCGATCTGAGCTACCACGGAGCGTCGGGCACCTGGGATACGCACGGCGATAACGTGCCCCCGTACGGCGGAATCTCGCGCGGTCTTAAGCCCCTGCTTCCCTTATTCGACCACCTGCTCACGACGCTCGTGCTCGATCTCGAGGAGCATGGCCTGCTCAAGGATGTGCTGGTGATCGCCATGGGCGAATTCGGCCGCACGCCGAATATGGGAACGCAAGGCAGCACCGATGGCCGCGATCATTGGCCGGTCTGCATGTCGATGCTTCTGGCCGGCGGCGGATTTCGGCACGGGCAGTTGATCGGAGCGACGGAAGCGGACGGCGGCCAGATCAAAGAGCGCCCCGTCACTCCCGGCGACCTGGCGGCGACGATTTATCACCTGATGGGCGTTCCCACGAACGCCAACTACCGCGATCCGCGCGGCCGCCCGCGCTACATCGTGGAGAACGGCGCCCCCATCGCCGAGCTTGTATGATTTGCCAGCCGGCGGTGAAACTTGGTTATTGGTTTCGCCGCGGTTCCTTTCGGGGCGTTGTCGGTGAATCGCCGTCGTCCGCGGGGCTTTTGAGGGGCATGTTCTCGATTCCCTGGGCCGTCAGCGCGCTTTCGCCATAAACGCCTCCGGCAATGGGAGCGGCGACATAACGCGTCAGCAGAGTCGTCGCCCTCTGCCGCGCTTCTTCGTGGGGCAGGACAACCGGGAACAGTCCCCGCGTGTCCCGATCGCGGCTCGTCGCGACGTACCAGAACGAGCCGCCAGATTGGCCGTACGATTTCGCTCCGTTTGGCGGGAGATCGGCCAGTCGATAGCGCCACAACACGATTCGCCGTTTGAGATCGACCAAGTCGCGGCCCCCGACCAGCAGATCGTTATCGGAGACCCAGTCCATGCTGTTGAGCGGCGAGAGAGTGGAGATCGGATCGATTTCGCGCTCCTGCTCGCCGGTGTCGAAATTCCAGACGATGAGCCGGCCGTGCTCCAGTCCAGCCAAACGATGACCGCCAGGATGGAAGGCCAGGCAACTTGCCCGAACCGCGTCGCCCTGAAACTTGCCCTCGGCTTTGCCTGTGAGTGCGTCGAAGGCATAAAGCCCTTCGTCGAGCGAGGCGGCAAAATATTTGTGGCCGGGGCTCAGCGTCACAGCGGCCATCGGCGCCGGAATCTTGTAGATCGCCCGGCATCGGTTCACCTCCCACATCACCAGCTGCGAAGAAGCAGTCGTCAAAACATGATCGGCGTCGATGAACCTGGCGAAAAGCACGGCCGCTCCGAAAGACCGCCTCCGACGTCGTGTTTTCTCGGCTGGCTGAGACGGCAGGCCGGCGTGTGCGGCCAGCCCCGGGGTCCACGTTCGGACCATGTGCAGGGTCCGGCCGTTGAATTCCCAGACCCCCACCTGCGAATCGGTTGCGACCAAGATTCGCTTTCCCGTCGGATCGACGTCAATCGGCATCATTTGAACTGGCAACGAGATCGGCTCCGTCGCCTGTCCCTTGACGAGATCGACTCGCTGCACTCGGACCGTGGGAAACGCCCGTGGACCCGCTTCGCTGGTGACGACGAATGCCAGCCGGCTCGCGGGCGCAAGTAAGAGCGAACCGTCTTTGTTCCAAGAATCAAGCGGCTCTTTGCCCTTCGACCGGACTGTTGAGTGCAAGATCACGGGACGGGACGTCAGCGCCGGCCCCCCGGGGGGCGTCGGGGCCGGATCGGTCTTGAGCGACCAGCCGGCGACCTCTCCCCACGACAGGATATTGACCACCGACCAGTCGGAATTCGAGACCTTTACGGTCTCTTCGGTGCGCGTTCTCTTCAGTACGTTGTGCGGCCTCCGATTCGGCATTCGCCTGGCCGGGCGAAACGGCTTTCTCTTTCGAGACAGCGGAGCTGCTCCGTTTGATCAGCTGCATTCTGTCGGAAGCAAAAACTGGGGACAGCTCCATCTCGTAAGAGTTGAGCTTGACCTTGAACCATCCGCTGCGCGGCTGCTCGACCACCGTGCCGGTCAGCAGCTGCCCGTCCCACATGACCCGCACGGTATCGCCGACGTTGAAGCGGGCCTGTTCGCTCTTGTCGGCCGCCAAAGAGGCGCAGATCAGACCGAGAACGAGAAGGCCCGTAAGAAACTGCCGCATATCGAATCCGTTGCCAGAAAACACAGCGACGCTGCGATCTCACCTTAATCTTGTCCCAGCGATTTCAGGATGACAACCCGGCTGACTGCTTGCGAGGAAACGGCCGCGTTCGCGTCGTCGGATCGACTCCAATGAGTGGCGACCGTCGACCGGCGGCGCTCCGAGGACGGAGCACTTATCAGTATTGGGCGCTCGCGGACGATCCGCCGGCCCTGCAGAAAAGCGGAAAAGGAACGTTTGATGGGCAAATGCCCTTGGCGGATAGGACCGGTTCGCCCGCCTCGCCGTACAATGCGCGGATGAGCGCCCATCGCAAGAGGCCCACTGATGACTTGGCCGCTTTGTATTCGCAGCGGTTGACGCGGCGGTCCGCCGAACAACTTACGTCCCGAGCCCTCGTGAACCCCGACTGGGTTCGGAAGATTGACCGACTCGGGAAGCAGGGTGTCTCAACCGTCGGCGATTTGCTGGATCGATTACCTCGTCTTTCGCCTGACCTCAAACAAGTCGGGATCGAGTTGATTGCCCTTCTGAGGATTCGTCAGGCCATTCCCGTATTGCTGGACATGATTTCCGAACCCGGCGTGCGCTTGCTGTGTGCCACCACACTGTCCTTCCTCAAGCCACGCGGGAAAGCAACGCAATTCTTCGTTGGAATCGGCCACCGTGAGTTAGCCTCCCACAAGGCCGACCCGCATTGGCTCGACGCGGTGGTTCATGGGCTCGGGTTCTCGAACGACCAAAATGGCGTGGAGCTGCTGGTCACGATCTTCGAACGGACCGATTTGCCTGGTCCGCTCCGCGGGGAGGCGGCTGACAAACTTGGCTGTTGCGGATTCGTCTGCGACCGCCGCACACGCCTCTTCCGGCGTTGTCGCGACGCCGCGATTCGCGGTCTGGCGGACGCCTCGATTTACGTCCAATTCGGAAGCATGTCTCTCATCGGCGCCCTGTGCAGCCGCAGAACAGCACTGCGACCTTCGGCGTCCGGAGACTTCGACGCTGCGTTGCCCCGGTTACGCAAGTTTGCGGGACATGACAACCGGCTGGCACCGGGGTATTGGTGGCCGATGTCCGCGGAGGCGGAAGACGTAATTAGCTGCATCAAAGACGGGCACTGGCCCGACCCAGAAGCCGCGGACCGCTGGAGTGGGAACACCGAGCGTGGCGAGTGGGACCACGATTGGAGATGAACTGCGCGCCAGATTGATGATGAGGCGGTCTGGATCAAACGGACGGCCGCGTGCTCGTCAACTCTTGACGATCACCAGAGGTGCGCGGCCCTCTTGGCGAATGGCCGCGCATCGCTTGTTCTGGGCTTCACCGAACGATGACCGAGCCATCCGTCGTTTACGGATGGCTGGGCGCAGCCGATGTATTCGGCGCGGGCGACGTATTGGGTGCGGGTGAAGTGTTCGGCGCGGCCGGGGTATTGGACGCGGGCGGGTTCATGTAAGAATAAGCGGGGGTCAAACCTGCGCCGGGAAACATCGGCCCATGGCCGACGATGTACCGGGCATAGTCAGTCGGCGGCCAGCCGCAACAACCGCACCCGGCACCGAAGCCGTAACCGCCGGGCCCGCATCCTCCGTACCCGCAGGATCCGCCGTCGCCATATTCGTATCCGCCGTAGCCCCAACTATGAATTTCCCCGGCAGACGCCTGGCGGGCGGAAGCTCCGAGCAACAGAATCGCAGCTCCAAAAACCACACTTCTCGCGCCGAGCGTCTTCATTTTTCTTCTCCAGAATCGATCGACGAGCTTCTCACCCAAACACGTGGCGACAATTCAATTGAAACGTTCAATAAGCGGGAGGGCTCCGTGCTGACCATATCGCCAGGTGTGCGCGGATCATTCTCATTCTCCTCATTCGTCCGGATCCGCCGACAAACACCAACGAAAGTGGCCCCCGCGAATTCCCGCTCTGCCCTTTTTGGCGTCACAAGTGATACGACAATCCAAATCCGCACGCACGCCAAGAGAGCGGGCATGGAGAGGAATGGTACAGGCCACCGGGGATTCGGGTTACTGAGACTTTGCCGTCTCTAACGATAGCGTCGGCCGTCAGCGCAAATCGCTCGACCCCGACCGACGTTGACCGACACCGCTCGGTCAGTTGTCCACACGACGGAGGACGGGTTAGCCTATCCGGCGGCAATCGCCTGGAAACCACGAAGGTGACTCATGACTGATCTGCGTGCCATTTCCCGTCGAGATTTCGTACTCTCCGTGCCCGGCGCGGCCGCGATGGCCATGGTGGCGGCGTCCACGGTCGCCGCAAAGGACCAACCACAGCTTGTCGGCCCTGGGATCGATCCCATGCAGCTCGTCGATCCGGAGCTGCGAGCCCCGCTGAAGGCGATGCCGGCGTTCAAGCTGCCGAAGGAACTTTCGCCGGCTCAACTCGCCGCGTTTCGTAAGATGCCCTTTACGAATCTACGACGGCAGCCCACACCGTCTGTCGCCGAGCGTACCGTGCCGGGGC
Source organism: uncultured Planctomycetaceae bacterium (assembly GCA_963752185.1). Classification (GTDB taxonomy): domain Bacteria; phylum Planctomycetota; class Planctomycetia; order Planctomycetales; family Planctomycetaceae; genus DASPSM01. The sequence continues at coordinate 3,031,449 of CAVVXK010000002.1, forward strand.
GTCAGGGATCGCCGGATGTGAAGGTGTTCGTCGTCAATGCGAAGCCCGGAGAACACCGGCCGGCCGTGCTGCATACTCATGGCGGCGGTTATTTTCTGGGTTCGGCCGCGAACGACGTGCCCATGCTCCAAGTGGTGGCCCGGGCGCTGGGCTGCGTGATCGTCAGCGTGGAATACCGGCTGGCGCCGGAGACTCCTTTTCCGGGGTCGCTTGAAGATAACTACGCGGCGCTCAAGTGGCTGCATGCGGAAGCGGAATCGCTCGGCGTCGACCCCGCGCATCGCGGTGGCGGGCGAAAGCGCCGGCGGCGGACATGCGGCCATCCTCGCCATCGCGGCCCGCGATCGAGGCGAAGTCCCTGTTGTGTTCCAGTCGCTCGTTTATCCGATGCTGGATGACCGCACCGGCAGCTCGCGGAGGGTTCCGCCCTACATTGGCACCTTCATTTGGACGGCCGACTACAACCGGCGCGGCTGGAAAGCCTTTCTCGGAATCGAGCCCGGCGGCCCGCGCGCTCCGGCCGGCGCCGTCCCGGCGCGAGTGGAGAACCTGGCCGGGCTCCCGCCCGCGTGGATCGGGACCGGATCGCTCGACCTGTTCGTGAACGAGGACATCGAATACGCCAGGCGGCTGGTGGACGCCGGTGTGCGCACGGACCTCTTCGTCGTTGCCGGCGCCTATCACGGATTCGATGGATTGGTGCCGAACGCGTCGGTGAGCAAAAGCTTCACGCTCTCTCGGTACAATGCGCTCGCGTGCGCCTTCGGCGTGAAAGAACTCGACAGCGCGCCCTCCGGCTAAATTACGTCCCGCTCCGGTGCCACCGGTTTATCGTCGGCAATCGGTGACTCGATTTCCCTTGCATCTCGGAAGTATCCATGCTTCGCCGATTCCTGGTGTTCTTCTTCGTCGTCGCGCTGACAGCCGCCGCAGACGATCTCTTCGCGGGGAATCAGCAGTCGGAAACAACGAAAGACGAAACGCCCCAAAAGACGCTCCCGCTTTCCGGCGAAGTGTTCCTCGTCGACCGCTGCCCCGCTTTTCTGATCCCGCCGACACACCCATTCCCCGAGAAGCCGACTCCCTGGGTCTGGTACGCGCCGACGCTCCCCGGCCTGCCCGACGATGCCGAGAAGTGGATGTTTGAGCGATTCACCGGCGCAGGTATTGCCATCGGCGGAGTTGACGTCGGAGAGTCGTACGGGAGTCCGAACGGGCGATCGAAGTATACGGCGTTCTATCGAACACTGGTCGACAAGCGGGGCATGTCCCGCAAGCCCGTGCTGCTGGCGCGAAGCCGTGGCGGGTTGATGCTGTATGCCTGGGCATGCGAGAACCCGGATCGGGTGGCGGCAATTGCGGGCATCTATCCCGTGTGCAATATCGAGAGCTACCCCGGAATCGAACGAGCGGCTGGGGCCTATCGATTGACGGCCGCGGATTTCAAGGGGCAGCTTCGCCGCCACAATCCGCTCGACCGCCTCGATTCGCTGGCCAAAGCCAGAGTTCCGTTGTTCGCCATCCATGGCGACGTCGACACCGTCGTTCCGCTTGCACAGAATTCCGGCGAAATGGCCAGACGCTATTCCGCGCTCGGAGGAAAGATGGAACTGATCGTCCCCAAGGGGCAAGGCCACAACATGTGGCGAGGCTTCTTCGAGTGTCAGGAACTGGTGGATTTCGTGATCAAGCACGCGACGGCAAACGGCAACTGATCCACGCACAACCGCAAGTGTGCTGACCCGTCAGACGGAGCACTCGTCAGTTTTGTGGGCTCGCGGACGATCCGCCCACCGAACCGGTTGCGCCGCGAATCAACATCGGATCCGCCCAGACGACACGGTCGCCCACGTCCTCGCGAGGACCGAAATCGACCGACAGCGTGAGCGTGCCGACTCCCGAGACATCCAGATCGAGCGATTCGATCGGCTCGTCTGCGCGAAAGCTGGGCCGCTCAAACAACACTTTGTCGTCGCCCAGCACGCGAATTGCCGCATCGCCCAGCTCGCCTTCGGGCAACTGAAAGCCCAGCTTGGCGCGGAAGCGTTGAAATCGGCCGCCGATCGGATACCGCAGCACCGTCTTGGCGTGCACGCTGACCCCGCGGCTGTGCGGACCGTCCCGCAGCAGAATTGGCCCGCCGGAGAGCGATTCGTTCACGCGATAGCCGATCGTTCGCTCGAAAAAGGGAACTTGCGTAACTTCGCCGGGCTTCATTTCGGTGAGCGAAATGGCCTTGCCGTTCTTCATCGAGATGCCGGTCAGATCCTCGGTCTTCAAAGTCAGCGTTTCGCCCCACTGCGTGCGAACCTTTGTCGCGGCCGCGTCGAGCGAAACGAGTTGGCCCGGAAAATTGATCCCTCCCTGCGTCTCCACAATTTGATGAAACGTCTGCTCGCTTTCGGTTGCCGCACGATCGGCGAACAGCTCGACGCCGCTGAGCTTGGATAAGGCAACCTTTCGATCCTGGCCGCCGAACTGGATCGCGAGGGAATCACCGCGAATCCCCAGCACGCGGCAGGGAACGCGCTGAACTGCCCCCGAGGCAGAATGTGCGTAAACCACGTCCTGGACGGGCGACGGACTCGACCGGTCGGCAGAGTCGTCCTTCTTCGCTTCGTTGCCGGCCGGTTCTTTCTCGGCGGGCTTCGTCGACCAGAATCTTGGCGATCTGCGAACACGGGATCGAAAGCGAAACAGGCGATCGACCGGCCGACACTCGGAGCGTAATTTTGGAGTCGGCCCAACTCTCGATCGCTCCTTTGAGCGTGCCTCCCTCGACAAGCGACACGCTCCACGGGGGCAAGGCCTGTCCCGCATCCATCGATCGCAGCACTGCCGGAATGTCGCCCACGAACAACTGGCTGCCGCCATCCGAGGACAGAGAGAACTTGTACAGACCATCCTGTTTGATATGCAGGTAGCCTGCGAGCAGCATGGCGAGATTGTCGCTTTCGTTCGGAAACGGCCCCGTCGAGATCTTCTCGAGAGTTCCCTCGCCGACGCTCGAATTTGCCTCGAGCACATCATTGATCTTCTCGATCGGCTTTCCGTCCGAGCGGCGGCGGAGCGAGTAACTGCAGTTGTCCGCGACCTCACCCGAGAGTTTTTCCGGAAGCCGAAACCCCTCCTTGTCGACGCCGGGCGAGGGAGATTCGGTCCCCCCGCGACCGAGATGCGCCAGCATGTCCGCGGAGACGAAGCGCTGTCGCTCCTCGTTCGGTCTTTCGATCCGGCTGTACGCCAGGCGGAGGTAGGGCCCACCGGAATGGTGCCAATAGACGAGTTGGAAGCGGTGATAACCTTCGCGCAGCTTGATCGAACCGGACACGCCGCGACGCGCCTGGTCGTTGTCGATCAGCGGGTGCACGTCATTGGCCCGGTCGTACATTGCCTCGAACTTAATTTGCACGACGTCGATCAGCGGAAACTGCAGGAGTTTGGCCGGCTTGGGAGCGGGCTTGTCAGGCGTCGAGTGCGACTTATTGCCCGATTCGGTCAAGATCGCGAAAGAGCTTGTCTTCAACGACGGACGCCGGAGCCGGTGGAGTGACGTCGAGCGTCACCTTTCCGTCGGCGATACCGCGGACGACGCCGTGAACGGATTTTCCGGTCACCAATTCGACGGTATCCGCCGCGGCCCGATTTCGATTGCCAAAGAGCGGGACCGCGAGGAAGTTCGCTATCAGGAGGTAGCGAAGCCAATGCGCAGGCGCGAGACGCTTTCTGGACTGGGTCGCCACCGCGGTCACGGCGATTTTCCGGCAGCCGCCTTCGCGGCGGACGGCGCGATGGCGCAGGACCGAGTCCTCGGTCGCTAGTCTTCGATAGTACTCGCCGAGAATCTCTTCATATCCCGCAGGGAAGCCCTCGGTCCTCGATTGGAGGATGCGTTCGCGCTCTTTCGGCGTCAGCTCGGCCCATTTTCGGCGGCTGCTGCGCGGCGCATTCATGTCGCCCATTCCACCGGGACCGCCCGCCAGAACCGATCTTCGCAGCGGCGAATTGGGATTGCCCCCTGGCTTACCGCCTTTGCACTGTTTCTCGAGGACTTTGATCAACACATCCAGACGCGAGAGGATTTTGGGCTCCGTCACGTGCGCCGGCGTATGCGTCTCCCCATTGGCCAGATCGTCGATCACGTCGACCATATCGGTCTGCAGGTGGCGAAAAGGATCCTTCAGCCAATCGTTCGAGTCGACCAGCCCCTGCAATTGTTGCAATCGGGCGGATTTGGTTGCCGCCGGCACCAACGGAGTCTTCAAAAACGCCGGCGGGACTATATTGCTAAGTCCCGCTTTCCCGCCCGAAGAATGCCCAGCATCCGTGTCGGCGCCGGTCACCAAAGCGACCGGACCGCCGATCAACACAGCAATAATCACCGCACGGCACACAAGGCGAGCCATGCCTGTCCCTCTGCCCTCTGCCCTCTGCCCTCTGCCCTTGTTCCTCATGTCCCGTCTCCCTCTTCCAGGCAATGCGGACAGGTCATGGCGTGCAGACGAGCCGTGATCCTGCGAATCTCTTCCTGCCGGCGGCCGAGATCATGCGTTCGCGACGTCGCTTCACTCGTGCCGATTTTGCTGGCGAGCTTTGACCGGTCGACCGTCAATGTGTCTCGATTGAGCACCGATTCCATCCAGCGCAGCATGCGAACTTCCGCGAGCAGCTTGTTCTTGTCGCATTTGCAAGCCTTGCAGTTCGCTGGATTGCTCGACGCGTTGGCCGCGTCCTTGAGTGCATCCAGCAGGGCCTGCAGGTCAGCCTCGATCTTCTTCTGTGTCGCGACGAGCTCGTCGTCCGCCTTTCCGTCGCGGAGGGCGTCGGCGACGGTGTTCATGTCCGCCTCGATCGCCCCGAGCGCACTGGGCAAGACAACACTGAATTGCGTGACTTCGACCAGTTCGATCGACGAACGGCACAGTCCGGCAATCGATTCCTCGAGCGGCGCAAGCTGTCGAACGGCCAGAAAAGCCTGCCGCTGCTTTTCGGCGATGCGCGGCACCAGCCGGCGGGTTGCCTCGCGGACCTGCTTTTGCTGGGCGATCATCTTGGTGAGGTTCTCGATCACCCGCTGGCGGGCCAGGGATTCGATCTCTTTCTTCAACTGGGCCTCGGCCCCGCGCAGGGCCACGGCGGCCTGGTTGAGCTTCTCGACCGCTTTTCCCTGGCATTCGGATGCACCCTTGCACTGGCCGCTTCCCAAGCCGGCACAGGCCCCACCCATCGACAGGCACGCGGCGCCCATCGCACCGGCCGCGGGGGCCGCAGTCGGGCCGATCCGCTTGACCAACTGCTCGAGGTCCTCTCCCGAGCGCTGATTGCGCTGCTCATTGTTCTTGAGGCCGGCCAGCGTGTTGGGATTGTTCTTCGGGTTGGAGGCCAACGGCTTCGTTTGGGCGTGTTGCTGCCGTTCTCTGGCTGTCAGCTTGGCCAGCGAGTCTTGCGCTTCGCGAATCTTGCGCAACTGCTCGAGCTTGAGCTCCAGATCGAGATCGTTCGTGAGCAACAGCCGCTTGAGTTCCTCGAGCTTGGCGATCAGCTCCTTTTCCTCGGCGGTCGCTTTGTTCAGGTCGAGGCTGCCGATCAGTTCGGCCGCTTCGCGCATCTCCTCGACGATGAGCTGCTCGCGCGAGCGGGCGACGCCCATCAGCAGGCGGGCCGAATCGTCGGGCTGCGTTTGCCGCAGAAGTTCGGCCACGCGGAACATGCGCCCTTCCAATTCGCGCATGTGGGCGTGGGCCTTGTCTTGCTCGAATTTGATTTTTTCTTCCGGCGTGACCGGCCGGTCGGAGCGGGCCGCGGGATTGAGGGCGGTTTCTCCACCCTGCTCTGCCGGGGCCGGCCGCACGGCGACAACGGCCGATCGCTCGGAATCGGAGGCGACGGCCTGCCACGACGCCAATGCGAAGACTGCGCCGGCCACAAGAACCGTCCCGATTTCTCGCCGTCTCTTCATTCTCGACCGTTTCGACTCGGCGAACCTTGCCATGTCGGCCCCCCACAAAGACTGCGAATTGAGAGTCCCGAAAGGCGAGGGCACCGGCCCTCGCACGTGTCGCTGGGATTGCGGCTGTTTTTTTAACCGCATCCCATCATACCGGCCCGGCTACTTGCTATCAAAGATCGAATCAAACTGCTTCTTTTTGAGTTCCTCGGTTTTGTTGCGGACCAGGTTCTCGATGTTGATCACCTCGGTGAGCTGGTTGATCACGTCGATAAAACTGTCCCACTGCGACATGTTCTTGAGGACCTTCGACATCGCCTCGACGATTTCCTGCTGCCGGCTGGCGAGCTGATCCTGTGTATCGGCACCGGGTTGGCGGACCGTTTCGAGCCCCTGCCGCTGACGGGTGAGCAAGTCGTCGTGCAGCCGTTCCATCGGGGCGATGACCGTGCGGACGATGATCTCGTGCGTCTCCGCCCCCCCGAGCCGGTTCAGCCGCATTTCCGTCGCCGAATCCTCGATCCCGTGCATCACTTGCCAGACTTCCCGCTGGACCAGGTTGTGCCGCCGCAACAGCTCCTGGGCATCGTCGGTGAGCGAAGCCGATCGCAGCGACTGATGCAGTGCCTCCGCCTGCTCCATCGCTTTTCGCAAGCGGGCCCGCAATTGCTGCTGTTTGAGCAGAATCTCGCGGAAAAGCTCCGTCCGCGACACGATGCGAAAGGTCAGCGTCCGCGAGGTCGCAGTCTGCGCTCCGGTGTAGCAATCATCCGTCGCCTCGGCCGTCGCACTCACCGTATCGCCCGGGGCCAGCTTGAGCGGTTCCAAATCCCATTCGTGACCGCCGTCGAACGTCGGTTCGAGCGGCAGCGTCTTGCCGTCCAAGAGCACGACGGGCGCGGGGGCGGCCACTTTCGGCCGATCGCCTTCCGGCCGCTCGCCGCCGACGGTATTTGGCACGACCTTGAACGAGAGCATCGCACGGGCGACCGCGAAGTCGTCCCGCACGGCAACCTTGAACGGAATGATGGCCGACGGCGTGATCCGCGCGCCGATACCGCTATGAGTCAGCGTAACTCGGGGCGGCCGGTCTTCCTTGAAGCCAATTGCGATCGGTTCAGGCCGCGAGGCCAGCTCGGAATCGCGGGCGACCATTCCCACCTTCAATTGCAGGCCGCCTTGGTGAATCCATTTGGCACGGAAGGTCTTTTCGTCGACGCGCTCGAATTTGGGCACGCTGGCGCCGGACATGCCATAACCGTCGGCTGAGACGTCGAGCGTCGAGACGGGTACGTTGGCCCACAGGGTCAACTCCGCCTCCGTTTGCTTCAATAACCGCACATTTCCCTCTTCCCCCGTGAATGAAAACGTCTGCGGCGACTTGTCGCGCGGATGCTTGTAGACAAGCTTCAACTGGGCAATGCGGGGACGGTCGACCGGCACGATTTCGACCGGTCCCGCCCGTCCATCGCCACCCCAGAAATCGACCGTGACCGCCTGTTGCTGCGGCGGCAACTCGAAGCGGAAGTCACCCGCCGCGAATTTCACCAGGGTCGCGGTCTCCGGCGCCGCGTCCGGCGTAACCAGGCGGATCCAGACGACTTCAGTCGGGCGGCCCCGATCGCGCACGGCCACCCGGACCGAGGCCGGCTCGCCGCGCGGCACGATCAAACGGCCGTCCGAAAGGCCGAGCACCTCGATCGCCGTATCGCGAGGCCAACTTGCATTCGACCCCAGGAGCCAGCGCCGCGCCCAGATCGACGACAGTTCGCCGGGAAGAACGGCAGCGAACAAAAGCGGAGCGAGCACGGCCGCGGCCAAGAGAACGGCACATTGTCGCAGGTGCCGCTCGTCCAAACGGCGAGTGAAGTCGATGCCGTCCAATGTCTGCGAACTATGACGCACCGCGCGATCGACCATCGGCGCCGAATAGCCAGCTTCGCGGATGCGCGCATCGGACAGCTGCAACACGGTCGCCACGCGCGGGGCAATCCACTGCGACGGCGGGTGCCGGCCGGCTTTGTCGAGTTCGCCCGCCAATTCGATCGGCTCCAGCCGCAACCTCACAATCGACAGTGCCGATTTTGTTGTGGGCCACGCGAGCAGCCCCACCGCCAACACGGTATACGCAATCCGCGCGGTCCGGCTGATGTCGAGCCACCAATCGATGACGAACGAAACAATCACGAGCGCGGCGATCCCGACGACGATCCGCGAAGCGACATCCAGGCACAACCGCCACCGCACCTGGCCGCGCAGCGCCTCCAGCCGCGCCGTCAGACGATGACGCAGGGCGTCGAGTTCCGAATCGTGTGTGGTGATTGCTACGGCCATTGGTGGTGCGACAATTTCAAATTAGCCGGTAACGTTTCCGCAAAATCCATTCGGCGCACAACAGCAGAAAAATCGAACCGAAAAACAGGGGCGAATCCCAAATTTCTTTGCGTTGTTCGTAGACATGGTCGATGCGACCAATCTTGAACGACTTCACCGCCTCGGACGCCTGGGCCAACGGCGCGGCGACGCCGTGGGCGGCGGCGGCCATCGCTTCGAGGCGGCCGCGGTCGAGGGTGGGCGTCTCGAATTCGAGATTGGGCAATTCCACGTCGACAGTGAGCGTCGCGGCTTTCGCGTTTTGCTCTTCACGCGATTCACCTGTCCAAACGCGGATTACATGCGGCCCTGACTGCGTGAAGGTCACTGACGATTCGAATGTTCCGGGAATCTTGCCGGGCAGCAGCGTCAACGGCTGCGGCGGCTCGTCGCCATGCTCGACCTCGCCGGTGAGTGTCGACAGCGCCGGATCGACGTCGGACGGATCGTTGAAGCGCGCGGTCAGCGTTGTTTTCGTGCCGGGATGCGGGCTGGGGAAATCGAGCGCCAGGCGGAACGGATAATTGCCGCCGAGTTGCTTGTTGCGGCCGGCCCGGTCGACCATCCGCGTCCAGAAACCGTCGTAATATTTGTCGTCGAGATACCGCCAGCGGTACGTGCTGTCGAACCCGACAAAGAACGTGCGGCCCGGCCCAGCCAGGTGCGTGGCCAAGAGCACGTCGGGCCCGTACTCGTTCCGCATGCGGGGATCGCCGTGATGCGCCAGCACGGTCGCCCCGGGCTTGGCCCGTGACACGGGAAAGTGCCAAAACATGCCGGGCAGGCTGTCGATGATCCGCTGATTTTCGTCGGCATCCTCGGCAAACGTGAAGATCGGATCGCGGCGGCCGTCCGGCGTCGTTTCGAGCGACCACGGCGTCTGGGCCGAAAGCTTCATCATGACTTCGGTCTGAAACAGGCCGGGCTCACGCACGACGGGCAGCAGTGAAAGCCAACTCATCCCCGGTTCGGATTGTCGCTCGTAACTGTGCAGAGTCTGCATTTCGCCGGCCACGTAAATCAGGCCGCCGCCCGCTTGCACGACGAATTTCTTCAACAGGTCGGGGAAATTCTCCGGCCATTTCTCCGGGTCGGGATCGTAAAGGATCACGCAGTCGAGCTGATTCATTTCCTGCTGGGTCGTCGGCAATCGCTGGATCGGGACCGAGCCGGGATGCTCGTAGGTCGTGTCGGCCGCTTGCAGCCAGGTCGAGAGCTCCATCGTCTTGTCGCGCAAGAGCGTGTTGCGGAGGAACTGGATCTCGGGAAAAGTCGACCCCGCGATCAACAGCACGCGAAGTTTCTGCCGCACCACGCTCACTTCCGACACGCGCACGTTGTCGTCCTGCGTCAGCTCGGGACCGACGTCCAAGACTTTGGCCCGCAGTTCGATCTTGCCCGGCAATTCTTCGGCGTAGCGGAACGAAGCCGACTGCATCCGGCCGTCGCGGCGCAGGGTGACGTCTTCGCGGCCCACCTCTTGCCACTGCTCGCCGAGCCGGCGTTTTTCCAAGACGACCGTGGCCGGCGACTCGGGCATGCCGCTCGATTCGACGAGCACCGTGACGTTGTTGTGATCCTTCTCGAAAACAACCGGACTCGTCTCGATCGACTTGATGGCGACGTTCCGCGGCCCCTCTTCGGTGCCGGCTCCGAGCGCCACAAACGGAATTCGCTCCTCCGCGGCGAAACGGGCCGCCTCGACGGCCGATTCGCCCACGTTCGACTGGCCGTCGGTCATCAGCAGAACGCCGGCAATCGGTTTGCCGCGGTACGCGAGCGCCGCCTGCCGCACGGCCGAGCCGATGGCCGTCGACTGCCCGTCGGTCGCCAGCGGCTTGCGCGCCTCGGAATCGGTTTCCATCGGTTCCATCAGGCGGTCGGAAAAAGGGTGCACGTGCACGAGCCGATCGCCGCCCGCGTCGAGTTCCTTCAACAAGCTGCGGTCAAGCAGCCGCTGTGCCTGTTCGAGCCGCGTCAATTTACGGAGATCGCGAACGCCGTCCGGCAGACGCAGCGTATCCGCCAGCGCCTGCCCCGCACTTTGCGCCTGCCACGCGTCGCGAAGTCCCATCGAACGCGAATTGTCCAGGAGCACGATCATGTTCGATTGCTCGCGCTCGACGTGGCTGAAAATCAGGATCGGCTCCAACAGCATCACCGCCACGAGGGCCAGCACGGCCAGACGAATGGCTCCCAAGAGCATCCGCACGCGGGGCCGCTGGCTCCTGGCCTCGATCCGGTAGAGCCACCAGATTCCGACCGCGGCCACGCCGATCGCCACGATCCACAGGAGGGCCCGATCGCCCGACGGGACCGATCCCCATTCGAACCGCCAGCGGCCGCCCGAGGTGAGCGGTGCATTCCCGAGTCCGAAGAGGATTTGCAGCAACCGGTTCATGGTCGGCTATCTCGACTCCCTTCCCACCCAGGCCGCAAGACAGCTCTCGACCACCACGAGCGCCAAGAGGGCCCAAATCGCCGAGCGCCACAGTTCCGTTCCTGCGCCGCTGGCATCGGCCCGCTTTTCGCCCAGCCGGACGACTTGAGGATTGAGCTTGCCGACGAAGTTTTTCAATTCGGCCGTCTGAATCGGGGCGAGATTGCTTTCGCGCACGTCGGGGCTGGCGGCAAACAGCCGCGACAGGTTGCCCATGACGGGATCCTTCCACTCCATCCGGTAGAAGCCGGCGCGGGCTGTCTTGTCGAAACGCAGTTGCGGGAATTTTGGGTTCGACTTGTCGACCGGCACGACCTGCGGATCGTCGCGTCCCGGCGCCTTGATGCCGGCCTGCAGCGGGATTCCCTTTTTGTCGAGGCGATACCGCAGCGGCTGCCCGGCCGTGACGTTGTCGCGATCAAGCGATTGGGCAGCGATCGCCATCGCCGCCTGGCGCGTCGCCAAGACATAGGAGCCATCGGTCGGCCAATCGCTCCACTTCTTGTCGGCGGTGATCGTCCAGAGCAAGACGCGGCCCTCGCCGATCCGCTTCTCGACGATGGCCGGCGATTGCCGCGAATCGTTCCAGCGAGCCAGCACGCGCACGCCGTCACCAGCCTCCGTAGGCACCGAAACTTCGGCAAACCGCTTGGGCCGAATCTTCGAGAGCGCATCGCTCTTGAGCTTGGTGAGCGGAGCCAGCGGAGAGTCGCTGAAATTGTCGATAACGAGTCCGGCCGCTTCTTCCTCGCGGTAGCGCACAATTTCGGCCGGCAAGAGGCCCCGCCCTTCGCGGTAGAGCACGCGGTTATAAGCAGTGGGGTCGACCTGCTCGCCCAGGAAAATCATGAGACCGAGTCCAGCCTCGACCCGCGCGTACAGCTCGGCGGCCCGTTGTTCGCTCACCGAACCGACGTTGGCGAGGACCATCACGTCGGGCGCACTCAGCGGGTTGGCCGCCCATTGCGAGTCGGTCAACCGGGTGATCTGCCACGGAGCGCGGCCAACGGAATAGGAAAGTTCGAGAAAATCGGTCTCGCTCTCAAACGGCCGCGGATCGGGCTCGCCGTCGACGACTTCAATGGCGAGCGTGTTCCGCACGTCGACCGAGGCGTAACGAATGTTGTCCTCGGGCAGGTTGTCGCGAGGCAGCGTCAACTCAATCCCATGCATGCCGGCTGAATCGAAGGTCACCGTGACCGGCAGGTCGACGTCGGCCTTCGGCGGCAAATCGGGGAGCTGCAACGATTGCGGTTTGCCGTCGACTGTGAGCGTCGCCTCCTGAGAAGGGACGCGCTCGGTCCCGTCGTTATGGATGCGGGCCAAAAAACTGACCGGGGTGTGCACGAGCGCGATCGGAGAGGTCTGCTCGAGCGATTTGAGCAGGACGTTTCCCGTGACGCCACTGCCGACGTCGATCAACCGGAGCGAGACATTGCCGGCCGACCAGCGGTCGACGACGGCGCTCACGCCGGCATCCCAACCCGCCGCGCGGAGATCGGTGACGAGCACAACCTCGCGCACCGGCTGCGAAGACTTCTGGACCTGCGCGTCGATCTTCTCGAAGATTCCCGCCCATTGTCCGTAGGCGTGCGTCACTTCCAGAGATTTCACAAGCGCGGCGACGGCGTCGGTCTGATCCAGATGGGCGTCGTGAACGAGGGGCGTCTCGGCCCCGAGGGCCGTCATCACGGTCACCGTATCCTGCGGCTGGACGCGCTTCAGGATTTCGAGCGTCGCATCCTTCGCCCGCGAAAGGGCCGATTTGCCGGCCGAGAGCCCGCCCATACTCAGGCTGTCGTCGATCACGATGAACCGGGCCGCCCGGCCCTGCGCGGCCAGAAACTGCGCCAGAGCGTTGTTCGACATCGTCGGCCGAGCGACGGCGAAGAAGAGGGCCGCCACCGCCAGCACGCGCACCGCCAACAGCAGCCACTGCTCGAGCTGAATCCGCTTGCGGTTCTTGCGAATCGTGAGCTTGAGGTACTCCATCGGCGCCCAATCGATGCGGACAAACCGCCGGCGATTGAGCAAATGAATGACGACCGGCACCGAAGCCAGTGCCAGACCGCCGAGCAAAAGTGGCGAAAGAAAGCTCATGACGAATTTAAGGATGAAGGAGGAAGGCGGAAGGATGAGTCAGAAAAGCGCGTAAGCGCCCAGTCGCGGTAATCATCGAATGTCTCTTGTTTGGCTCATCCTTCATCCTTCCTCCTTCATCCTTCCACTCCGGCTCATCCTTCATCCTTCCGCCTTCATCCTTCCTACAGTGCTGCCATCCGACCTTTGTGCTGCAGGGGCGCGCGGCGCATGCGATCGTAGAGGTGGCGGCTGATGACTTCGCCGACGTCCTCCTCCGTCAGAATCCGCAAGTAGTCGATGCCGCAGACGCGCAACCGCCGCTCCGCTTCGCCGACGAAATCCTGCATCGCCTTCTGGTAGGCGCTGCGAAACGCACGCGGCTCGGCGAAGATCTCTTCGTCTCCCTCGATGTCGCGAAAAATCACCGAGCCGTCGAAGGGGAACTCCAATTCGTCTCGGTCGAGTAGATGGAAAACCAACACGTCGTGTCCCGCATGTTGCAGCTTTCCCAACGCGACGTAAAAGCTTTCGAGATTTGTCAGCAGGTCGGAAAGCACGATCACAACGCCGCGGCGATGCATCTGGTCGGCCGTCGCCGAAAGAACCGCGCCGAGGTCGGTCTTGCCGCCGAGCGTCGCCCCTTCCAACACTTCGACGATTTTGAGGAGCTGCGACCGGCGGGCGCTGGGCCGCACGTCGAGGCGGCCGGCCGTGTCGAACAGGCTGAGCCCGGCGGCGTCGCGCTGCTTGATCAGCATGGCCGACAGGCAGGCGGCAATCGTGGCGGCCTGCGCGAACTTGGTCGGCCCCTTGCGGCCATATTTCATCGATGCCGACGCGTCGACCAAGAGCCACGCGCGAAGGTTCGACTCCTCTTCGTAGCGCTTGATATAGAACCGATCGGACCGGGCGTAGGCACGCCAGTCGAGGTTCTTGAGATCGTCGCCGAAGGAATATTCCCGGTAGTCATCGAACTCGGGGGAAACGCCTTTGAGCGGGCTGCGGTGCAGTCCGGAGACAGTCCCCTCGACGGCCGTATGCGAATGCAGGCCGACCGCCGCGAACCGGGCAATCACCTCAGGCTTTAAGTACTCGCTCCAGCTGGCCATCGACGCGGTTGCTCGTTCCTTGGAGTGGGATCGTATCCAAAAGCCGCTTGACCACCGTGTCGGGCGTTTGCCCTTCGGCCTCGGCCGAATAATTGAGCACGATGCGGTGCCTGAGCACCGAGGGAGCCATTGCCTGCAAATCCTCGACGCCGACTTCGGGACGGCCCTCGAGGGCGGCCCGCGCCTTGGCAGCCAGAATCAGCCACTGGCCGCCGCGGGGACCGACGCCCCACAGGATCCACCGCTTGACGAAATCGATGGGCTTGTCGGCGTTTGGCCGCGTGGCGCGAATCAAGGCCATCGTATAGTCGATCAACAGATCGCTGATCGGTATCCGCCGAACGAGCCGCTGCAGCTCGATCACTTCGCGGCCGTCGAGCACGCGCGTCGGTTCGGTGTGATCGGCTCCCGTGGTCACGCGGTAAATCCGCCGCTCCTCTTCGGGCGTCGGGTAATTCACCAGAATCTTCATCACGAAACGGTCGAGCTGCGCTTCGGGAAGCGGGTAAGTCCCTTCCTGTTCGATCGGGTTCTGCGTCGCCAGCACGAAGAACGGCTCCGGCAGCGGATACCGTTTCGTGCCGCTCGAAACCTGCCGCTCCTGCATGGCTTCCAACAGGGCGGCCTGAGTCTTGGGGGGCGTGCGGTTGATCTCGTCGGCCAGCAGCAGGTTCGTGAAGATCGGCCCCTGCACGAAGCGGAATTCCCGATGCCCCGACTGGCGGTCGTCGTAGATGACTTCCGTCCCCGTGATGTCAGCCGGCATCAGGTCGGGCGTGAATTGAATGCGGCCGAATTCGAGCGAGAGGCTCTTGGCGAGCGTCTGCACCAAGAGCGTCTTTGCCAGACCGGGTACGCCTTCGAGGATGCAGTGCCCGCCGGCAAAGATTCCGGCCATCAATTCGTCGATCACATTGTCCTGCCCGACCACCACGGCGTGGATTTGCTGGCGGACGCGGGCATGCGCAGTCGCGAAGCTTCTCCAGGGCCGCCAGGTCGGGCACAGTCTCATGAGGGTCCAAGTCGTCCTCCTCGCACGGGTCGCGCCTGTGCTCCCGTTCGTACCGCTAGAAAATTAGCATGACCGGACAAGCTGGCGGGGTCAATCCGCGGGCCCATTTTTCAACGCTGATAAATCGGCAGAAATTTGTACGGCAGTTGCAGCATGATCAGGGCGACGCTTGTATCAAACACCGGACCGATGCCGTCGGCGTTCCAACTTCCGTCCGATTTTTGAGTTTTCGCAAGTTCGTCGCGGGTCGGCGGGAAATATTCGTCCCAGTATTTGTCGCCTGCCTGGTAAAACGCCTGGGCCGCGTAGAGGTTCATGTAAAAATCGTGCCCCCAGTTGCCGCCCAGCTGCGACCCCAAGTGGGGCTTCATCTCTTTCCACACATAATTGAGGCACGCCTTGGCCAGCGGCGACTCATATTCACCGGCCGAATACAGACAGCAGATCGCCGCCGCGGAAATCGGCGGCCGTGCCTCCCCCTGCGTGGCCAGCGAATAGCAGATCCCGCCGTTGGGCTGCTTGCACATTTCCAGATAATGCACCGCCTTGGCGATCGTCTGCTTGGGAACGGTGAGTCCCGCTTCGTGGGCGGCGCGCAGTCCCTGCATCTGCGTCACGGTGACGCTGCCTTCGTCGCCGCCGCCGGGCCAGTAAATCCAACCGCCGGCGTCGCTCTGACCCGACGCCGTGAGCGCGATGCCTTTGGTGAGCACTTGCTTGATTTGCTCGCGGACCTTGCCGTCGGTCTCCATGCCGTACGCACACGACAGGAACAACAACGAAAAACCGTGGCCGTACATGGGACGCCCCAACTCCTCGCCGACCGTGATCAGCCCCGAGGGTGTCTGTTGCGCCACGACAAATCGCACCGCTTTGCGAACGGATTCGGAATACGGCCCGCGGCTGGTCGTGTTGCCGTTGGCCAGAAACGCCATGCCGGCCAGCGACGTCATCGCCGTCGGATACGAGCTGCCGTCCTGCGTGGTCTGCCAGCTCCCGTTGGGCGCCTGCATCCGCGCGAGATACTCGAGCCCATTATTGACGGCTCGCAGCGAACCGTCGGTGACGTGCTTGGGCCGAATGTCCTTGGGCGGCCCGGCGATTGCCTGCGTTTTCGCCCCGCCTGCGATCGGCAGCAACAACCCAATAACGGCAGCAACACATGCGGGCGTCCATGTGGAACGGGTCATTCAATTGCCCTTATCCAGCGAGAATTCCACATTGACGACGGCGCGCACCGTGATCAACGAGAGTGGGGTCGAGCCGGTCACTTGGATGTTCAATCCGTTCGCAGCGACGGTCTCGACGTCTGAATCCGAGGCCGCCTGGGCCAGGTTCTCGAATCCGCCGGGAACGACGGACGTCTCTTGAATCGAAATGACCGGGCCGACCCGAGCGTGCGAGAGGTTGGCCAACAGCTCCGCCTTTCGCCGCGCCGCATCGACGGCGGCTCGAATCGCGGTCGCCTTGTTCGCTTCCATTTGCGTCGACTTGAATTGCACGCTGGCAACGGTCATTCCCGCGTCCTTGCACACGTCGAGGACCCGCACGACGGTGTTGATCGCGTCCTCGTCCTTCATGCGGTCGATGCGCGGCACGCGTATGACGAGCGACTCGATGCAGTTCAAGCCCGAAGCTTGCTGGTTCGCCTGTCCCCCCGCGACGTTGAAGTTGAAAAACACTTGTCCCATTTGTTGGTTGTTGTTGGCCGAGACCGACGTGATGATCGGACCTTTCCCCTCGACGTGGAGGTCTTTGATCTCCAGCTTGTGCAGCAATTCAAAGGCGCGGCGGCGGTTGTCGCGAAATTTTCTGACGGTATCGGCCGCCAGCGTGGCATTCGCGGTCACGGACGTATGAATCTCGGCGACGTCGGGCTTTACCTCCGTGGTCCCCGTCCCGTTCACCGTGATCTTGCCGCGCGGTGCTTCGGCGGCAACGACCGGATCGCAAAGCGCGGCGACAGCGAACAGAAAGCAAGCCATCGCCGGCCAAAGCGAGGGGGACTCTCGACGGCGCATGCTATTGTCCTCCCGTTGCGCCAAATTGCACTTCGATCGTGACGCTGACCGGGATCGGCTTGAATTCGCCCGAGCTCGATTCATCCGGATCGCCGCCGCCGGACATGCCCATTTCGGCGAACGCCATCTGCACGAACATATTCTGCGCCCCCGCGTTATTACTGGCGGCAACGGGCAACGAAACTTCCCGGGACGTGAGAATGCGCGTCAGATGCGCCTTCGACAAGGCGGCCAGCGTCTCCGCTTTGCGACGAGCGGTTTGCATCGCGCTTTCAACCGCGGCCCTCCGCGTGTCTTCAAGCTTCGTCGAGCGGAAGCGAACCAACTCGGACTGCAGCCCGGAACCGCCAATGGTCAGGCCCGCGTCTTTCGCGGCATCGATCACCGTCGTGACGGCCTTGGCCGGCTCGCCCTCTTTCAGCCGATCGATCGACGACAGGCGGAGAACCAGCTTCTCGGTGACTGTCACGTGGCCGGGCGTTCCCGCGTTTTGATTGTTGCCCATCATCATCGCCATCCTGTTCGCCTGGCCCGCGGACGACATCGAAACGCCACCCCCCTCGATCGTGAGATTCTCGAGCTTCAGTTTCTTGATTGACTCGATTGCCCGCCGACGATTGTCCTGAAATTTCCGCAGCGCGTCGGCCGCCAGCGCCGCGTTTCCCGAGACCGAGGCGCGCACCTCGGCGACGTCCGGCTTGACGGACGCCGTTCCCGAGGCGGTGACAGTGATGCGGTCGACGTCGTCCGCGGCGCCCGCCACCGCGAGACCGACAAGTATCAGAGTCAGGGAAAAGATCACGGTGCGCATGGTTGTCCCTCGATGTCGATTCAATTGCCGTTCAGTTGTTTGCCGAATCCGGATAAGCAGTCACCGCCAGGTTCGAGACCGAGACGAGCCGTTTTCCCGCGGAAAGCACATAGCCGCCGGCCGCCCCCAGGTCGGCTCCGCGGAAGATGCGCCGCACGTCGCCCGTCTCTTTCGACAATTCGAATAGTCCCCGCGGCGTGAAGACGAGGATCGCCTGGCTGCCGATTTGGGCGCCGACACCGGGCAACTCGACGGTCAAACGGTTCGACCAGCGCGTTTCCGGCTTGGTGCGCGAAATTGCCGACAGTTCGCCGTAAAACAGGTACACGTCGGTGTCGTCGACGCCGACGAGGTTGGTCAATTCGGAGTCTTCCCATTTCCAGCGCAGCCGCGGGCCGCTCTCCTCGAGCGCGTACAGCGTGGCCCCCATCGATTCCTTGAAATAAATCACGCCGTCGCGGACGACGATCGGGCCGGTCGTGCGCGGCTGAAGGCCCGGCGTGCGGGCCGCGACGAACAGCTGCGATCGATTCTGCCCGAAGTTCGGCCGCGGATATTTGTAGACCCAGTCGATCTGCTTGCGGTCGATGCTCACCGACAACAGGGCCCCGTCGTTGGTCAGGACATACAGGCGCCCCGCGGAAAGCAGCAGGGCCGGCGTCGGCAGGAACTGCTGTCCGAAACCGTTGCCCACAAGTTGCGGCGTTCCCAGCGTCAACGACCACAATTCGGTCCCCGTCCGCAGATCGAGACGCTTTAACGAGATCGCGCTCGCCGTAGGGCCGTTCTCACCGTTGTTATTCTGCTGATCGGTCTCCGGTGCGACCTGGTGACTGAGGGCGTAAAGCGAGTCCCCCTCGACCAGCGGCGTGCCGATATACGAGGCTTTGGTCGCCTCCTTCGTTGCCCGGTCGCTGGTCCAAAGTTGCTTGCCGGTCTGGGCGTCATAAGCGACGAGATGAAAGCGGTGGACCTCCGTCTGCGAGGCCGAAACCGCGAGGATCACGCGCGTCCCCTCGCCAATCTGCGCAATTGTCAGTCCGAATTGCCCCGGATTCGCGGAGTACGAGATCAGACGTTGGTAGTTGCCTCGCAGATTGGCGACGATCTTTTTGACGCTCGGTTCCGTCGACCAGACCGTTTTGCCCGTCGCCACGTCGATCGCAAAACAGGCTCCCATCCAGTTGGCGTAGATCCGCTCTCCGTCGGTCGCGGCCGCCGGCAGGAACGAGGTGAACGAGGCGGCCCCGTACCAATTCCGCATCGATTCTTCGATCGATGTCAGATCTTTTTCTTCGAGAAAGCGAAATTGCCACACGGGTTTTGCGCCGTCCGCGGGAGCAAAACCGCGAAAGGCCGTTTCCGAGGCGGCCTTGTTCGGCGCAGCCGGTTTGGCCTTTGTCTCGGCATCCAAACCTTTGAAGTACTCGTCCGCGGCCGTCTCGCGACCGCCGAGGGTGACTTTCGCACCGGGGAACTGCTGATCCAATTGTTGACGGACGCTCTTGTAGTCCGCGTCGAGGCTGGCGCGAAACAGGGCGATGGCCCGCTTCACGAGAATTTTCGTCTCGTTGAGATTCGTATCCGGGTGATAGTCGAAGATCGATTTCCAATAGCGGGCCGCCTCGGCAAACTGGCCGCGCTCGAAGGAATCCTCGGCCAGCCGGTCGGCCGCGTCGTCTCCCACCGACGTGATGAAATAGCGGTCGTAGATCGTGCGGGCGATCTTGACGTCCTCTTCCTTTCCGGCCGTCGCCATCGAGGCGAACAAGCGCCGCGCCTTGGCGTCGAAATAGAGCCGATACGCTTCACGCCCGTCGGCGGGGAGATCGAGAATCGACTCTCGCAGGTGTGCCGAAGCCGGCCGAATGAACCCCTCGCGATCCGGCAGCATCGACGACCATTTGTCGTCGGAGACGTCCGCCAGAATGCGGAACGCCTTTTCCCACGCACGCGTTTTCACGAACTCGTCAAACTTCGCGAGCGATTCGCTCAAGCGATCGTCGAAGGGGATGCTGAAGCCCTGTTCGGTCGCCACATTGGCGCCGCGCGGCGCCTTTTGGGCCGCGACCGGGGCCGGGTTCCAGCAGAAAAGAAGCAAAGAGAAAACCAGAAGCGCGGCCGCCGACAGCAGGCTTCCCGCCCAGTTGAATAGGCGAAGCCATTGCTCCGTGCGGAGACCGTGCGCGATGCCGGGCCTGGATCGTCCGGACATTCCCTTCCTCTTCTCAATCGACCGGCGGCTGTCGCCGTCCGTTTCGATCGTTCTCGCGAAGATCCAGCCCAGGTCGTCCTACCCGAAGCCGAGGATTCGACGTCGGTCGTTACTTGCCGTCCTTACGCGCCTCCTCGACCAGGTGCGCGATGCGGTCGAGTCCGTCGGTGGAGACGTCCACTCCCGAGATATCGATCAGAGCCGCGACGGCGTGTTCCATCGAGCCGTCGAAATAGGTCTTCACCACGTGCTCCAGCACCGTTTTTCGGGCTTTTTCCCGAGTTTGTGCCGGCACATACACGTACTGAGCACCCTGCCGCTTGTGCTTCACATGCCCCTTGCGTTCGAGAATGCGAAGCAGGCTGCGGACGCAGGAATAGCTGGGCGGGTCCGGCATGTTCGCCAGAACTCCCGTGACCGTCGCCTCACCCAGCCGGTACAGCGTGTCCAAGATCTGGCGTTCGCGACGCGCCAGATATAACTGCGATTTTCGTGATGACATCAAATCTTGGCCCCCCCTTGTAGACCGCTCATTCAGCCACTCCCTTCCCACAAATGAAGTGTAACGAAATTAGCACGTGCCCCAAAGTACCAAGGCTATGAGAGCCAGTCAAATCTCCTCTTTTGGCGTACGACAATTGAAGTTGGGTTCAGCGGCCGCCAGAACCGTCCGAGATCGATTTTGGAGATCGGCGACGGCAATTGATGTGCACAGTTGATCAACTGGCGACTGCCTCCGAAGGCCGGGATATCGGGTCGATCAATCTTGTGCGTTGGTCGATCGGTCTCAATAATGCAAACATGTACAAACTTGGATGGATTGGCCTTTCCGTATTGTTTGTCGGTTTTGCGGTGCCGTGGACCGTATCTGCCGCCTCGCACCCGGCGGCGGCCGCGTCGCTCACTTTCGAGAAGGACATCCGCCCGATCCTGCGGACGCACTGCTTCGATTGCCACGGCAGTCAGAACGTGCGCAAGGGGGGCTTGGACCTCCGCTTAAAACGCCTGATGGTCAAAGGGGGCGAGTCGGGTGAAGCGATTGTCCCCGGACATTCCGACCAGAGTTATCTCGTCGACCGGCTCAAAGCCGGCGAAATGCCGCCCGGCGAACAGAAACTTTCCGCGAAAGAAATCGCCACGATCGAGGCCTGGATCGCAGCCGGTGCTCCCAATGCTCGCCAGGAACCGCCCGATGTCGGACCAGGCACACTGATTACCGAGGAAGACCGCGAGTATTGGGCGTTTCGCCCCATCCATCGAGCGAAAGTGCCCGCGTTCGGTCAAAACGACCGCGTCCGCACGCCGATCGATGCCCTGCTGCTTGCCGCCATGCAGCCGAAGAAACTCTCGTTCGCCTCGGACGCCGACAGGCGGACGCTGATTCGCCGCGTGTCGCTCGATCTTGTCGGCCTGCCGCCGACGCCGGCTGAAGTGGACGCCTTTGTTGCCGACAAGGCGCCCGATGCCTACGAACGCCTTGTCGACCGACTGCTTGCGAGCGCCCATTACGGCGAACGCTGGGGCCGCCATTGGCTCGATGTGGCGGGGTACGCGGATTCCGAGGGCTATGACGAGCAAGATCGCAGCCGCCCCGAGGCGTACCGCTATCGCGACTATGTCGTCAACGCCTTCAACAAAAACACGCCCTTCGATCAGTTCGTGATCGAGCAACTCGCCGGTGACGAACTCGTTCCCCTGCCCCACAAGAACCTCTCGCCCGACGCGATCGAAAAGCTCACGGCCACCGGGTTCCTGCGGATGGCGGCCGACGGCACGGCCACCGCCGTGCGCACCCCGTCGCCAGCAACCAGGTCATGGCCGACACGATCAAGATCGTCTCGACCTCGCTCTTGGGTCTTTCGGTCGGCTGCGCCCAGTGCCACGACCACCGCTACGATCCGATCCTGCAGGACGATTACTACCGGATGCGGGCCGTCTTCGAGCCGGCCCTCAACTGGAAGAACTGGCGCGTGCCCGAGCAGCGCCGCGTCTCGCTCTACAGCGATGCCGATCGCGCGAAAGTGGCCGCGCTCGGAGCCGAGATCAATAGGGCGGCCGCCGCCTATGCCGAAAAAGAGCACAAGTACATCACCCGCGCGGTCGACAAGGAACTTGTGGCCAAGTTCGATCCCGCGCTGGCGAAGCAGCTCAAAGCCGCCTTCGACGCGCCCGAAGCCAAACGCACGGCCGACCAGAAGGCCCTGTTGAGCCGCTACCCGAGCGTCAACATCACGCCCGGCCTGCTGTATCAATATGATCAGCCGGCCGCCGACGAACTGAAACGGGACGCCGCCGCGATCGCCGCCATCCGGGCCCGCGTGCCTGCCGAAGAGTTCCTCCGCGTGCTTTCCGAGAATCCGGGCGAGACGCCCGCGACCTTCCTCTTCAATCGCGGCGACTACCAGCAGCCGCTCCAGGAGATCGCGCCCGGCGATCTGACCGTCTGCGTGGCCGAGGGACAAAACGGCGGCATCGCCAAACACGATGCGCATCTGCCGACCACGGGCCGCCGCCTGGCGTACGTCGCCGGCTGATGTCCGGCAAACATCCGCTCGTGGGCCGCGTGCTCGTCAACCGTATCTGGCTGCATCATTTTGGCCGCGGGATTGTCGGCACGCCGGCCGACTTCGGCCGCTTGGGCGAACGGCCCACGAATGCCGAACTGCTCGATTGGCTGGCCGACGAATTTGCGTCGACGGGATGGAACCTCAAGCGGCTGCAGCGGCTGATCGTGACTTCGACCGCCTATCGTCAAACTTCGGCCCGCACGCCCGAGCGCGACGCGGCCGATCCCGACAATCTGCTCCTCTCGCGAATGAACGTCCGCCGCCTCGACGCCGAGATCATCCGCGACTCGGTCCTGGCGGCCAGCGGCACGGCGTTCGGCCGCATGTTCGGTCCGCCGGTCCCCGTGCGGGAAGACGCCGTGGGTCAAATCGTCGTCGGCGTCGACACGAAAGTCGGCGCCAACGAGCCGGGCGCGGAAGTGCCGATCGGCGGCGAAGAGTTCCGCCGCAGCCTCTACATCGAAGTTCGCCGCAGCAAGCCTCTCGCCATTCTGCGGGCCTTCGACGCGCCGGTCATGGAAACCAACTGCGACCGTCGCATCGCGTCGACAGCCGCTCCGCAAGCCCTGATGATGATGAATAGCGAATTCACCCTTAAAGAGGCCGGCCGCTTTGCCGCGCGCTTGAAGCGCGACGCCGGCGCCGATCCGCGAAAACAAGTGACGCTCGCCTTCGAGCTGACCTTCTGCCGGCCGCCCGACGGCCCGGAGCTGGAGCAGTCGCTCGCCTTCCTCCAAATGCAAAATGACGAGTTGAAAACGCACGCCGCCCCGCTCAAGCCGCAGAAGCACGCGAAAGCCGCGCGACCAGCCAAAAAGAACCGCCGACCGAAATACGAAACGATGCAGCGCTCCACCGCCGCCGAACCTTCCCTCCAACCACTGACCGACTTTTGCCAGACCCTCCTGAGCTCGAACGAGTTTTTGTACGTAGACTGAAAAATAGAAGAGCTTTATCCGCAGATTACGCAGATTTGAATTCCAGGTTTTTTGATCTGCGAAATCGGCGTAATCTGCGGATTCCTCCGGCCTTTGATTGCACCTGCCTGAACGTCTTGAGGATTTCATGAACTTCGGCAACATGCCCCCGACTTCCCGCCGTGAGTTTCTCTCCCGTAACGCGCTCGGCATCGGCAGCGTGGCGCTCGCCTGGCTGTTGAAGGAGGAACGCCTGCTCGGCATGCCGGCCAATGTACCGAAGAAGGCGCCGTCGTTCGACCTCAAGCCAAAAGCGGCGCAAAAGGAGCCGCAGGCGAACGCGATGATTTCGCTCTTCATGCACGGCGGGCCGCCGCACATGGACCTCACCGAGCCCAAGCCGCTCTTGAGCAAATTCAGCGGCACCAACTACTCGGGAGACGTGACCTATAGCTTCGTCGCCGCGGCCAGCAAAAAACTCCTGGGGAGCCCGTTCCGTTTCCGCAAGCACGGCGAGTGCGGCACGGAGTTGTCGGAGGTCTTGCCGCACACGGCCAAGATCGTCGACGACATCTGCGTCGTCCGCTCGATGCACACCGACATCAACGGCCACGAACCGTCGATCTGGTTCATGAACACAGGCAAGCCGCAGCCCGGCCGACCGGCGCTCGGTTCGTGGATCACCTACGGCCTCGGCTCCGAAAGCCAGAACCTGCCGGCCTACATCGCCATGCCCGATCCGGGCGGACACCCGGTCGACGGCGTCCGCAACTGGTCGAATGGCTGGATGCCGCCCCTGTTCCAGGCGACCGTCATCCGCGCTCAAGAGCCGCGAATTCTCAATCTCGATCCGCCGCCGCACCTCAAGGGAGACTTGCAGCGCGAGAATCTCGACTTCCTCGCCCGCCTCAACCGCCGGCACCTCGAACGCCATCCCGGCGAGGCCGATCTCGAGGCCCGCATCGCCAGCTACGAGCTGGCGGCCCGCATGCAGTCGGCCGCCAAGGACGCGCTCGACATCTCACAGGAAACGAAATTCACGCAGGACATGTACGGCCTCGACCGGCCCGAAACGCGCGAATACGGCACGCGGCTGTTGATCGCCCGCCGGCTCGTCGAGCGCGGCGTGCGGTTCGTGCAGATCTTCATCGCCGGCCAGATCTGGGACCTGCACGCCAATCTCAAAGGCGGTCTCGCGGCGTGCTGCGAAAAGACCGACAAACCGGCGGCCGCGCTCGTCACCGATCTCAAGCAGCGCGGCCTGCTCGACACGACGCTCGTCCATTGGGGCGGCGAAATCGGCCGCCTGCCCGTCACGCAAACGGCCGGCGATCCCACGCAAGCAGGCCGCGATCACAATGGACAAGGTTTCAGCATCTGGCTCGCCGGCGGCGGCATCAAAGGGGGCATGACTTACGGCGCCACCGACGACGTCGGCCACCGCGCCGTCGTCAATCCGGTGAGTCCCAACGACTACCACGCCACCCTGCTCCATCTCTTCGGCATCGACCACGACCGCCTCACGTATTTCTCAAACGGCCAAGGCCACACGCTGACCGACGGAGCCAAGTGCCGCGTGGTGCGGGAAATCTTGAAGAGAGGTTAGGGACCGTGCGTAGACCAAAAGGAGGGGACGAAGTTTTCAGTTTTCAGTTTTCAGTTTTCGGTTCTGGCTGAAAACTGAAAACTGCAAAACCGAAAACCTTTGATCTTGGCCTCTCCGGCGGCGGCTTCCAGGCCACGGCCTCGGTTTTTGCAGAAATCACCGCGTCAGTGCCGTGATGACTAGTGGGCCGGTGCAGAAAACAAAACGGGGGAGGAGGTTTTGAGGCCGGGAGGAGGTTTTCAGTTTTTAGTGTTCGGTTCTGACTGAAAACTGAAAACTGAAAACCTCAACTCTTGAGACCCTCACCTCGTCAACGCCCCGATGATTGTCGCGTGTTGCGGAAATTGAGCGAGCAGCTCTTTTCGTTTTGAGGCCGGGAGGAGGTTTTCAGTTTTCGGTGTTCGGTTCTGACTGAAAACTGAAAACCGAAAACTGAAAACCTCAACCCTTGGGGCCCTCACCTCGTCAACGCCCCGATCATTGTCGAGTGTTGCGGAAATTGGGCGAGCAGCTCTTTTCGCGTGGGAATCTCGAAGTCGGCGAAATCGAAGCCTGGCGCGACGGTGCAGCCGACCAGCGAAAACGTGCCCGCATCGCGCGGCCGCGAGCCGAAAATGTGACCGGCCGGCACGACGGCCTGCGGGACTTCGCCGGCCGCGACATCTCGGCCCAAGGTCACCGTCGTCAGCACTCCGTCCGGCGCGATGCTCGTCACACACAATGGCACGCCGTCGTAGAAGTGCCAGACTTCGTCCTGCTTGATCCGGTGCAGCGCCGAGAAATCGGGCCACTCCAACAGAAAATAGATCGCCGTTGAGAACGCGCGATCCCCTGTGAATCGCGGCGGCAGGTGCTCGCGCCGAACCGTCTCGGCCGCGCGGTAGGACTCGCGGAAAAACCCGCCCTCGGGATGCCTCCGCAGCACCAGTTTCTCAATCCAGCCGGTAGCATCCATCGCAAGGGGTCCGAGGTCTGCACAACGGAAGGGAGCGGGGTTCGGCGGGGAGCCGCTCAGCAGCCTTTTGCCCAGAAGATAAACCCGCCGAAAAAGCAAAGCCACACCCCGATCAGAAATACGTGGTCTCGCCCGGTCACCAGCCATCTTTTTTCACGGTTCCTGTCTGTCATGCCGTCATTCTAGTGTGGTGTCGCTGAATTGGTTTCACTTATTGCGCAAGATTACGATGACTGGGGTGCCGTGGCTACCGCTCTGGACTGTCTTGCGAACTTCAGAATCCGTTGCCGACATCCGCACGCAAAGCCGGCGGCCTAACAGCCGGTTGAAGAATGGGAGGGCGAGGCTCCTGCCGAGCCGCACGGAACACCAGACTTGCTTAAGCGGCTCGGCAGGAGCCTCGCCCTCCCATCCCATCGAATACTTCAACAAGCTGCTAAGCCCAAAAACTCCCATTTGCGTGAGACACTACACTAGCATTCGCGGCGGTGACATGGCGCGTAGGCGTTGTGCAAAGAAGATCTGGTTCACCCATGCGCAACTCGGATCTCTGAAAACGGATCGCAGATTTTTCCAAAAATCGTCATCGTGCGCTCGCGCGACGCAAGGATTTTGGGATTGTCCTGCCCGACCCATCTATGGTATGATGGGGCTAACGACGACATACGGTACAGGGTCACCTGTAAATCTCGCTGATGCGGAGCCGTGCCTGAATGAAGGCGCGGCTGTTTTTTTTGCGCCGGCCTGGTTTTTGTGCGCCGGCCCTGCGGCCGGCTGGTTTTATTGTCCGCTCCTTCGGGTCGTCTTGTTGGGTTTTGGGCATCGAAGATTGCCGAGCGCCTGGAGAAGGAAAAAACCTTCTCAACGCTCACTTCGAAGCCCGAATCCATCCCCGTAGCTGACAGCTTGCGTCAGGCATTGCCTCGCGCAAGCTGTGCGGTCCGAGTGCGCATCGAGTTCGTTGAATTTCGGCGAGACTGAGTCGAGCCGACAGAGCCGGACAGGCCTGAGGGAATCAGAGGTGATCGGGATCTGACTTCGACGTGAACGTGACGGTTAACAGCCTGGAAGCCGCCCGAAGTCACGGCTCCAGCTGACGTAACCGCCACGAAACGTGATCCCTCACTCCTGGCGCTCAGGCCGAGACGGCTCACCAGTGAGTTCGATGATGCGCTCGTCTCTGTCGAGCGATGTGTGCCCGTGCGCGCCGGGCCCACTCGCCTCGACTTTTTCTTGCGGGCCCTTCCCGCATGGAGACGAAACGGCCAAATGCGCCCAGCGCCTGGGGCAAAGACCAAGCCATGATTGGTGTCCAAACAAAGCAATCGAGGCCGAAGCAAGTGACTGCGCGACTTTACGCCCCAACGGCACCGGGTCCAGGGCAACGCCCTG
Organism: uncultured Planctomycetaceae bacterium; assembly: GCA_963752185.1. Classification (GTDB taxonomy): domain Bacteria; phylum Planctomycetota; class Planctomycetia; order Planctomycetales; family Planctomycetaceae; genus DASPSM01. The sequence goes on from CAVVXK010000002.1 coordinate 3,058,896, forward strand.
GTCTTTTTCCTGCGGGCCCTTCCCGCATGGAAGCGAAACGGCCAACTGCGCCCAGCGCCTGCTGCAAAGACCAAGCCATGATTGGTGTTCAAACAAAGCAATCAAGGCCGAAACAAGTGACTGCGCGACTTTACGCCTCAACGGCACCGGGTCCAGGGCAACGCCCTGGTTCGAAGGTGCGCAGCTTCTTCGAAGATGCTCACCAGATTCGAAAAGTGAGCATCTTGGAAAACCCCGGAGATTTCTTCGAAGATGCTCACCCTTTTCCAAGGTGCGCACCGAAAAGTGCGCACCTTCGAAGACAGGAGTCGTTATGCTCAAACGTCTAGCTCATTCCTGCTATCCTGCCAGGGGGAGGCGGATCCAAAACAAAGCTTCACCGCCCATCTTTCTCCCTGCCGGAGGCAACAAAAAATCCCTGCCGGAGGCTACAAAAAATGCCTGAGGAAATTGAGGTCCCGACGGAGCATTTGCACGAGCAGATTCACGAGGCCGCCGAAGGACACCATCATCCGAGCGGTTTCAACATGCAGGTCGCTCTCAGCACGGCCCTTCTGGCCGTGGTGGCGGCCATTGCCGCTCTCTTGGCCGGGCATGCGGCCAATGAGGCCCTGCTCGAACAGATCAAGGCGTCGGACCTGTGGAGCTTTTACCAGTCGAAGAGCATCAAGGAGAATGTGCTTTCGACCAAACTGGCCCTGATCGTCGCCATGGGCAGGACGATCGACGGGGCCGACGCCAAAAAGCTGCCAGAGTACAAAACCGAGATGGAAGATATTAAAAAGGAGGCGGAGGCCAAGGAGGCCGAATCCGCCAGTCACATGAAGCACCACGTCACACTCGCCCGATCGGTGACCCTGTTCCAGATCGCGATTGCCCTTTCGGCGATTGCTGTGCTTACCAAGAAGCGACCTCTCTGGTTGCTGAGCCTTGCCTTGGGCGCGATCGGCGGCTTTTTCTTTGTCGGAGGATTGCTGTGACACGCGGCAAATTCGTCGCGGCAGTCCTCGCTGCCCAACTCTTCGTACCGGCAATGGCACGCTGCGCGAATGAGCCGAACGAACTGGGCGATCGCATCGTCGCCTTTTGCAAAGAGCACCGCGGGAAGCGCGTCGGGAACGGCCAATGCACGTCGATGGTCACGGCCGCGTTGCTGGCGGCAGGCGCCAAACCGCATGGTTGGGGCGATCGGCGAACGCCTCCGCGTCGGGGTGAATTGAATTGGGGCAAATTGGTCTTCACGGTGGAACGGGACGGCACCGATTTCAAGACGACCGGTAAGTTTCAAGAGATCCGCCCAGGTGATGTCCTGCAGTTCCGGAATGTGCAACTCGAAGGATTCACCGAATTCGGCACCTACACCGCCCAGGCCCAGCACCATTCGGCCATCGTCTTCGGCGTCGATAAGGACGAGGGTGTCCTCAAAATTTACCAGCAAAACTTCAACGGCCATAAAGGCGTCACCAGCGACCGGATTCGTCTGGCCGACCTGCAAACGGGACGTCTGTCCTTCTATCGTCCGCTGCCGGCGACAACACGTCCCAGAGAAGATTGAATTCGGTGTGCGTCATTTCGAATTGTGAAAGCGGGACAAGTTCCTCGGGCGGGGCTGGCGCCAAAAACTCAAACTTGCTCCGAACGCTCGTTTGGATCCTGGCAGCGACAGTCTTCGTTGCGCTTGCTCCCATCTATGTCTCGCGCGCATTCCGTCCTCCGCGGGCCGGTTACGACGTCCACGAATATGTGAAAATCGCCAAGGCCATCGAGCGCGGAGAACACTACGACAATCACCAATGGCCGATCGGCTATCCGATCGTGCTCATCTGCTCCTGGCGGGCCGGGCTCTCGGGAAATTCAACGGTCGTGGCCTTTAACCTCATCTGTCTGACTGCCGGTCTGGTAGCCACCGTTGCGATCGGCCGTCGATATCTGTGCCTGTCGAGACTCGAATTGGCGTGGCTTTGCGCCTGGACTCTCGCTTCGCGGGTGACGCTCGACCTGGCAACGATCGGCCAGCCGGAAATGGCCTTCCTGCTGACGACGACGCTTGCCGTTGGGTGCCTGTGCCGAGCCGCCGAGCGCACACAGTCTTCAGTCGCCTGGCTGTCTGTGGGCGTGCTGTGTCTGCTCGCGTCGATCTCTTTGCGCAATGTCGGGATCGCGCTGATCCCCGCGGCAATCTGGACGGGTACGGTCGTGAGCCGCGGTTGGAACCTCGCGCCGCGGACCCTTTTGCTGGTTGCAATCACCGGCGTCTCAGGAGCGGCAGCGATCTCGTTGATCAATTTTGGCCTGTTTCGCGAGGCTTCGGGTCCCGAGGCCCAGCCGCCGCGGGCCGTCTATCATGCGACCGGATATCTCAGCGGAATCCTGGAAACGCTCGGCACGCGGTGGGAGGAAGCATCGGAGATCGTGGCCAATGTCGGTTATAGCGCCGGCTGGCCCGCCCGAGCCCGGCCGGCCGGCTTCTGCCTGGGCATGGCCTTCGTGCTCGCGGCAGCTCTCGGCGCCTGGAAGTATCGACGCTTGCCGGCTGCGATCTACCTTGCAAGTTATTTTGCGATCCTCGCGGTGTGGCCGTATTACATGCCGAGATTCTGGGCGCCCGTGCTGCCGCTTGTCGCCTGTTTCGCTTGGATCGGCTGCAAGACATTGGCCGCACACTTCCAGTGGCCCACCGGAGCGCGGGAAACGCTTGTGGCGACCTACAGTGCGCTGTTCCTGGCGATCGGCTTCTACACATTTGCGATGGAGTCGCCACAGGAGGGTTCAACGATCAAACGCGGCAACGAAAACGGCGTGCTCTCACCTCTTCTATCGGCAACGGCGATCCGTTCTCCCGGAGGTTGAGCCTCCAAAAACATCCGGCCAGCCGATTGCCTGGCGGACGGCGAGTTCTTACGACACGATCGAATTGTGCTCTTTTTTTAGCTCCATGACCGTGATGTCTTCAAAACCATTGCAGTGCGTCTCCGCTTAGCGGCCCGTTGAAGTATGGGAGGGCGAAGCTCCTGCTGAGCCGGCTTCGTCCGTTTTCTCGCAGGAAACGGCTCGGCGGGAGCCTCGCCCTCCCATCGGACCGAATACCTCAACGGGCAGTTAGGCGAACTGCTCTGCTCCAAGATGCAGATCGATGGATGATGCTCAACGCGCACACCTGAGCCCTCCCAATGTTCAACGGTCCGCGGCCTGCCGCTTCGTCGTGGCTCAGCTGATCGGGTTCGCGGTCGCCCTTTGGATGACGATCCCGGCTGAGATCGTCAAATTCCGCGCAGCCTCTGCCACAAAGATCGGGTTCTGGGCCTGGTTCTATCTGACCGACATCGACACGACGTTTCCCTTCATCCTGCTGGCCGTTGTCCCTTTCGCGTGGTTCGTGCGTCGCCGAGCGGCCGATCCTCTTGGCGAAGGCGCCCAACGAAAGCCAGTCCCGAATTCGCGCGTGGGCCGCAAGAGCGGGCGGCGCGGCGATCCGGCCAGCGATCAAGCGGGGTCGTTTGACACGCGCGCGTGGACGATGGCCGTTGCCTGCTTTCTCACGTCCATCGCCGCCAGTGCCTGGGTGGCGTCGACCGACGTGGCTGTCGATGCGGGATCGGCCCCGGTGCGATTTGGCAACCTGCCGCCGGCCATTCACGACGAGTTCAGCTATCTCTTTCAGGCGAAGACTTTCCTCGCCGGCCGCTTGTCGTTTCCGAGCGCGACCGCGATGCCCGAGTTGTTCAATCAGATGCACGTGTTGAACGAGGGCCGCTTCGCCAGCCGTTATTTTCCTGGTGTCGGCCTGTGGATCGCCCCGTTTCTTGCGGTGGGCCATCCGTATTGGGGCCAGTGGCTGGCCGGTGGACTTACGGCTTTTTTCGTTTTTTGGGCCGGGCGAGAACTCGCCGGTAATCGGGTCGCGTTCGCTGCCGGGCTGCTGACGGCATTGTCGCCGGGCCTGGCAATTTTTGGCAATTTGCTGCTGTCGCATGGCCCAACGATGGCCGCACTGTCGGTCTTCCTTTTTTGCATGCTGCGATTCATGCGAACGGGCCGCGCCAGTGACGCCTTTTGGGCCGGCTGCGGACTGAGCTTCGCCATGCTCTGCCGACCGATGACCGCGGCCGGCTTCGGTCTGCCGTTCGGCGTCTGGTTCGCGTGTCGGCTCATCGGGGGGCGAGCTGCCGGCTTGCCGAAACCTTCGGTCCCCAATGCGCGCGGCATCCCCGACGGTCGGCCCATCCAAGCGAGCAGCAGGCCCTACAGAATTGCCGCCCTCGCCTCACCGCTTTTGGTCGGCCTCGTCACTCTCTGTCTTTACAATCGAGCCATCACGGGCAGCGGATTCGTCTCGCCCTATCAGCTTTACACGGACGTCTACACACCGCGGCACGTCTACGGATTCAATAACGTGACGCGCGGCGAGCAGCATCTCGGACCGAAGGTCCTCGAAAACTACGACCGCTGGGCGACCAACCTCACACCTCGAGTGGCCGTCCAGAATGTGCGGAAACGGGCGGAGGGGTCGGCCGAATGGACGCTCGGCCCGGTTCCGATCGCGATGGCGGCCCTCATCTTCGTCATCGCCGTCGTGTGGCAAGTTGAATGGCGTTGGAAACTCATTGCCGCATCGATCGTCTCGCTGCACGCGGTCCACGTTCCGTTTTGGCCGGCCGGCATCATGAATTGGAGTTACGTTTTCGAGACGTCGCCGCTTCTGCTGCTGCTTTTCGCAATCACGTCTCACGAGCTCATCAATTGGTGGAGCAGCCGCGGACAAGTCCTGATGCCTGCCTGGTGGGCCGCCCTCATCGCCTCGGCCGTCGTCATCAATTGGCTCCCCTTTGAACCGTTCTGGTCGACGCGGATCGACGCAGGCGTCGCGGAACTCGCACTCGCACGGGTGCCGTACGAAAAAGTCGATCGCCTCTTCGAGCACTCGGTGACGCACCTTCCCGCACTGGTGCTGATCGACGGCGATCCGAAAGACATTCACGTGGATTTTGTCGTAAACGACCCGGCCCTCTCGGCCCCCCTGCTTCGCGGTCGCTATCAACCGGGGAAAACCGACCTCAAAAAAGTCCGGGCGGCATTTCCCGAACGCACGCTTTATCTTTTCCGCGTCTCGACTCAGCAAGTCATCGAATTGCCAAAATGACGGCGAAGAGGCGTGTGCCCTCTGTGCTCGCGTGAAACGTGATAGACTCTGGCGAAATCCCCCAACACCTCGATAGTCACTGGAGTCCGCCCCCATGCTTATTCCAGAGTCGGCCATTCCGGCCTACACGATCATTCATGTCGCGATCAGCCTGGCCGGGATCGCGTCCGGGTTCGTCGTCTTGTTTGGGATGATTGCCAACAAGTCGCTCAAAGGCTGGACCGCTTTTTTTCTGGCAACCACGGTCGCCACGAGCGTCACGGGCTTCGGCTTTCCGATCAAGGGGATGACGCCCGGCCTGGCATTCGGCATCATTTCGCTGGTGGTCCTGGCCCCCACGATTTACGCGCTCTATGGGCGCCACGTCGCGGGCGGCTGGCGTTTGGTCTACGTCATCGGTGCGGTGTTTGCGTTCTACCTGAACTTCGTCGTGCTGATCGTGCAATCCTTCCGGAAGGTGCCTGCGCTCCACGCTCTGGCCCCGCTGGAAAATGAGCCGCCGGTCTTGATCGCCCAGATCGTCGCGACGGTGGCCTTCCTGGTCCTGGGAGTTCTCGCCGTCAAGCGGTTCCGGCCCCAGCCGGCCGGCGTGCACTGACGAGATTCGCGTCCTGGCGTGCACTGACGAGATTCGCTTCCTGGCGATCACCTCCGGCTCAACCCCCGGTTAGCCTCTTGGGTGGCGGGTGCAGACGGCGTGGCGGTGTTGCCCTATTGTTATCGTGGTGAAACATGCTATAGTTCCTTCGGTGCTCCCACGAGGCCGTTGCCCAATGGATCACTGCCGGGATCCATTGGTTCTCTGATGACGCAGCGTGCGTCCTTCGCTTTTGGTCCTGGACGCCTCCCTTCTACCTGGGACCTTGAATGTCTTTCCGTGAACTCGGCCTGGCCGAGCCTGTCCTGCGCAGTCGATGCTGAAGGCTACGCGACTCCGACCCCAATTCAATCCGCTTCAATTCCTCCTCTCCTTGCCGGACGAGACCTGCTGGGCACCGCCCAAACGGGAACCGGCAAAACGGCGGCCTTTGCGCTGCCCATCCTGCACCGGTTGCTGACGGCGACGCCGCATCAGTCGGCCAGGCCGGTGATCCGCGCTCTCGTACTCTCGCCGACGCGAGAACTCGCCTGTCAAATTGCCGACAGTTTTCAGGCGTACGGCCGCGAAACACACTTGCAACACACGACGATCTTCGGCGGAGTCGGACAGGGACCGCAGGTCCGCGCACTGCGCCACGGCGTCGACATTCTCGTCGCCACGCCCGGCCGTCTGCTCGATCTCATGGAACAAGGACTCGTTGATCTCAAGCATGTCGAGATTCTGGTCCTGGACGAGGCCGATCGCATGCTCGATATGGGCTTCCTGCCCAATGTCCGGCACATCGTTCGTCACATTCCCGCCCGGCGGCAGACAATTCTGCTCTCGGCGACCATGCCGCAGCCGATTGCCGAGCTGGCCGATTCGCTGCTCAACAACCCCACCCGAGTTCGCATCGCCCCGGTCGCGGCGACCACGAACTTGATCGAACAGTCGGTCTGTTTTGTCGAGACGCGGTACAAAGCGCGGGTCCTGGCGCGGTTCTTCAAGAGCCGGTCCATCGAGCGGGCCCTGGTCTTCACGCGCACCAAGCGAGGCGCCGACCGTGTTGTGAGCGATCTCGCGAAATCCGGAATTCGGGCCACTGCCATCCACGGCAATAAGAGCCAGGCGAACCGCCAGCGGGCGCTCGCCAATTTCAAGTCCCGCCACACGCCGATCCTGATCGCGACGGACATCGCCGCCAGAGGCATCGACGTTGAGGGCATCTCGCACGTCCTCAACTACGATTTGCCGCACGAGCCCGAAACCTACGTGCACCGCATCGGCCGGACGGGACGCGCCGGAGCCTCCGGAATCGCCGTATCGTTCTGCGATAGCGCGGAACGGAAATTCTTGAAGGCCATCGAGCGGTTAACCCGCACGGCACTGACCGTCGAGGCCCCGGTTTCGACGGATCCGGTGCCCCGCGAACCCTTGGCCGAAGACCCCTCGAATCAAGCCCCCGTGCACGTTTCGCACAACACGCAGCGAGCGGATCAGGCGACGCCGAACGCCCGACGCGGGCGACCACGCTTTCGACGTGGACAAACCAGGCAACCCTTCCAAGGCCATGGTCGGCACAACGCCAATCGCGCACGATCTCGTTCGCGATCGGCAAGCTGACAGGCGGCGGACCGTTGCCAAATCGATGGATGGCACGGGCGTCGGGTCATTTGTGGCTGCGCCCGTGTCTTGGCACGCTCCACGTCGATCGGGCATCAAGCCCTTAAGCCGCGCGCTTCAGGCGAGCCGAATCCCGAGAAAGGCCGCGTTTCGATTTGTGTTTGAGGAAGGCCAGCAGGCGATGGCCGGCATCGCTCGAGACGTAGCTGGCAAGATACTCGACGGCTGCCTGGTGACTCATCCCGCAACGGTAAATCACGCGAAAGGCGGCCTTGATTTCCTGCCGTTCGAGCGAGGTCAAACCGGCCCGCATCAAGCCGACGCGATTTTCGGCGACGACCGCACCGTCTCGATCGGTCATAAAAAAAGGGGGCACGTCCTGAACGACCTTGGCTAATCCGCTCACCATCGCCAGTTCGCCGATGCGCACGAACTGGTGAATGGCCGCGTTGCCCGAGATCATCGCTCGCGAACCGACGTGCACGTGACCCGCCAGCAGCGCTCCGCTCACGAGCGTCACGCCGCAGCCGAGTTCGCAGTTGTGGCCGACGTGTGAGTTGGTCATCAACATGCAATCGTCGCCGATCACCGTTCCCGTGTCGGCCATTGACCCGCGGTGGATGGTGACGCCCTCGCGGATCGTGCAATTCTCTCCCACGCGGCAATAGCTCGGTCCACCGTCATACGCCCGATCCTGGGGGAGGTCGCCGATCACGGCGTGCGAATGAATCGCACATCCGGCACCGATCTCGGTGTCTCCGAGAATGATGGCCGATGCCGCGATGCGACAGTCGGCTCCAATCTGCACGGGACCGCTGATCACAGCAAACGGCCCGATACTCGCAGTGGAATCAACAGTCGCCAAAGGGTCGATGATCGCAGTCGGATGGACGCTCATCGCTCTCCCAGTCATCGAGTATCTCGCATGACGGAGCGGCAGGGGTTGTCCGCGGCGAGACGAGTCCGCGTTCACGCGGGCTGAATCGGACGCTCCGTGAGGGGCAGAGCATCGAAGAAACCGTGTTTACTGTCAATCGCGAATTCTTCTTGAGAATTCGCCCGTGGGGACTCTGTGGGGACTGAACGGATGGCCCGTCGGCGAGGTTTCGCGTGCCCGACGGTCGCAGTCAGCAGGAATGCCGACGAAAACTGCCAATTGATTGCCGAGCGTATCACCTGCCAAAACGGCGTTGAATAGGCGGAGAGTTTCTGTTCTGCGCAACCTGCGGAGCGGCTCCGTGTAATTGCGAGAAAACGCGGCAATCGCAGCACGATCTATTTGCGGATGGCCGCGGATGAGTTCTACGATCGAATGGAGGGAACCGTCGCAACCAGCACCTCAGGAAAGAGCCCTCCCATGAAACCAACCCTTCGATTGACCATCCTTGTTTTCGCCTGTGCCGCAGGCCTTGTCGCTGCAACTCCGCGAGTCGGCCACGCCCAATGTTGCGGAACGTACGCCAGCTATTACGTGCCTTACGTTGCCTGGTACGCGCCGACCACGGCTTGCTACGGGGGATGCGGATCGGGGTGTAGCGCCTGCGGAACCTGTGGGAGCTGCGGAACGTGTAGCAGTTGCAGCTCTTGCTCCGCCGGCTGTGGCTCAAGCTGCGGAGGCTGTAGCTCATGCGGAAGTGGCTGCGGGTGCGGATCGTGCTCCACAAGCTACTACTACCCCGCGTATTACTGGCCCTGGTTCGGCGCGAAGCCGTCAACCACCAGCCAGCTTGCCCGGTCGAGTGCGCCGACGTCCCGCTTGCGTTTGACATCCTCGGCCGCGACGCGGCGCGTGGCGGCTTCGCCAAAGCGGACTTCCGCTTCACCAACGCGGTTGGTGGCTTCGCCAAAAGCGACTCCGACATCGATCAGCGTCGTTCAAGCCGCGGCGAGCCTGCCGGAGCGCTCGGAACAAGGGCCGCAACTGCTCTTGATCTCGCAAGATTCCAACGATCGCTCCGTTAGTGCGAGTGAGCGGAAACCGATGGTCTCGCCCAAACCCGCCCCCATGATCAGCCGATCGCCGGTGGGACGAGCCGCGACGACGAGCTTCGGAATGAGGGCTGCCAAGAAAAGCGTGTTGCAAACGAGCGGCGAGACCCAGATGGTCTACTGAGGAAAAACGGCAGCGAGCTTTGAAAGGGTGCTAGTAGATTTCCGGTTCGAGATTTGAGAGAACAGGTCGAATCGACGTGGAACTCGAGCAAGTTTGCGGCGAGTGACCGCGATTCCAACTTCGTTGCCACAAAACGCAAAGCGACTTCGCGTCGCTTTGAATGAGGACGAACGATGTTACGCCTGTTTGCCGTCGTTGTCATGCTGTCGGCCTTGGCCGGGCCGGTTCGAGGTGGGGAGCACGGCTTCGACGCTCTCAAGAAGCAATTTGCCTACGATGCGTCGCAGCCTCTCCATGTCGAGCAGGCTCTGCTCCACGAACGAGACGGCGTGAACGTCTACGACGTGAGCTACGTCAGCCCCAAAGGCGGACGCGTCACAGCCTACCTGGTCGTACCCACAACCAAAGGACGGCACGCAGGCCTTCTCTTCGGGCACTGGGGCGCCGGCGACAAGACGGAGTTCTTACCGGAGGCCACGCTTTACGCCCGGGCCGGTGCCGTTTCGCTCTTGATCGATTACCCCTGGGTCCGGCCCGCCCAGTGGCGAAAGAAGCTCAAGGAAGTCGCCGATCCCGAGTCCGACTACCAGACGCGCGTGCAGACGGTCGTCGAACTGCGACGAGGACTCGATCTTTTGGCGGCCCGCACGGATGTGGATCCGAGTCGCCTGGCCTACGTCGGGCACAGCTTCGGTGCGCAGTGGGGTGCGATCCTCGCGGCGGTCGATGGACGCCTCAAGGGAGCCATTCTGATGGGTGGCATTCCGGACCAGGCGGCCATCTGGCGCGACAGCAACGACCCCGACATCGTCGAAGTTCGAGCGGCCCTCCCCAAGGGCCGCCTGGAAGCCTATTTGAAAACCAGCCAGCGGACGGATCCCATCGTTTATGTCGCGCACAGCTCCATTCCGCTGTTCTTTCAATTCGCCCGCTTCGAGCGTTTATTCGACAAGGCGGCCATGAATCGCTACGCGGACGCCGCCGAATGCCCGAAGGAAGTTCGCTGGTACGACACGGGCCACGACTTGAACGACCCGCAAGCCCTCGCCGACCGGGCTGCCTGGCTCAAGCAAATTGTTGGCCTGAAGGACGGATCAAGCACGGTGGCGGCCAAGACAGAGGTCGCAAAGACCACCGAGGCCGCAAAGTACCCGGGCCAGGTGCGCAATGACAACGGCCTGGAGACCAAATTCGTGTGGGCGCCACCGGGCCAGTTTGAAATGGGCAGTCCGACCAGCGAGCCAGTGCGTTACGACAACGAGAACGAGGTGTTTGTCATTCTCACGAAGGGCTTTTGGCTGGGTCAGCACGAAGTGACTCAAGGCGAATGGAAACGCGTGATGCGGACCATGCCCTGGAGTGGAATGAAGAATATTGAAGAGGGCAACAATTACGCCGCGACGCACGTGACCTGGCAAGACGCGATGACGTTTTGCGGAAAGTTGACTCAAAGCGAGCACGAAGCCGGACGATTGCCAGTGGGCTGGGTGTACACGCTGCCGACCGAGGCTCAATGGGAATACGCCTGTCGAGCCGGCAAGACGTCGATCTTCAGCTTTGGCGACGATCCGTCCGTTCTCAGCCGTTATGCCTGGTGGGGCGGTCTTGTCGGTCGCGGCAGCGCGATGGCCGAGCACTACGCACATGCCGTGGCGCAAAAGGCACCGAACGAATGGGGTCTGTATGACATGCACGGCAACGTCTGGGAATGGTGCCGCGACAAGTACGCAGACCACTTGTCCCCTGGCCCCGACCCGGTGGGGCCAAGCGTGGGTCCGTTTCGCGTTTACCGCGGTGGCGGATGGAGCGACTCCGCGGGCTATTGCCGCACGGCGCGCCGTAGCGGCGACGATCCGGGAAGTCGGCTGGACAATGTGGGCTTCCGCATCGCGCTTGTTGAAAAATAGCGAGTGGCTCCCGGACGTTTGCTGATACGGCCAACGACTTGAATGGCCCGCAATCCCACGCCGACGAGATGTTGGCCCGAATCCTTGGCAATTGATGGAATCGAACGCGAGCCACGAAGCAGAATCGCGAGCCACGAAGCAGAATCGCGACCCGCGAACAGACATTCAGTGCGATTCGTACATTCTCCGCACCGAAGGCCGCGTGAGGACGACGATCGTGAAGACTCCCAGAACGGTTCCCCAAGGGATCGACAGGCAGTCGAGGCCGGCGACGACAAACGAAAAGACTCGATGAGTCTTGCGACGCAGAAACCAGCCGGAGAGCAGATTCCCGCCGGCGTAGACCGACGTGACCAGCCCTGCGAAGCAGTAGAACGCGATGAAAATGGGAATCATTTCCCGGGGAAACGCCTCTTCCTTCAATCCCGGGAATGCGGCGGCGTTGGCGAAAAACGTCATGAAAATCAGAAAATGGATGACCAGAAACGGCAAAACGCACGTCGCGAGCCCGCCCACGACGAAATGGAAGACCGAGAGCAGTCGTAAGTGCTCCTCATCCTTCCATCGCTGTTGATCGCTGGGCAACGGGGACTCAAGCGCTCGAACGGGCGTGCTCATGGAATGTTTTTGCCCTCTCAATGCCCGGCGTCATGCGCCGGGAATTCTCTATTATTCGGCGTCATGCGCCGGCCGCGGACAAATACGCTTTCCACGGGTTCCAATAAAACTTCGTCCAGCCTTCACTGACGTCGGCAAAATCCTCGTCGGCCACGTTGGCGTGCACCAGTTCGATCCGTCCTCCCTACCCTTCTGCGGTCGAGCGAGAGCATGAGAGTCTGCGTTCTCATCGAAGCTGCGTCTGACGTACCCGCCAGTGCTGCTTTCTCGACCTCGCTGCATCGGTGCGAAAATAGTTGACAGGGCTCGCCGAGCTGGCTATGCTGAGATTATGGTAACCAATGACGCGCGGCGGTTGCATCCGGCAAAGCAACAGGAACTTCGCATTCGCGTAATCGATGCGGTGTGCGCGGGAACTGCCCAAAGCGAAGCGGCCAGGCGGTTCGGTGTTTCACGAGCGATTGTGAATGCATGGGTTGGCGTCTACAGGACTCAGGGCGCCGATGGCTTGCAATCGAGACCTCGAGGCCGCGCGCGTCGCATCCCGGATTCCTTATTGCCATCAATACTGAGAGGCTGTCCTGACCAGATCGGACTTGCAGATCCGCTGTGGACATGGCGGACAATACAGCGGTACATCCAAAATGGCGACGGCGGCGTGGTCTCACGGTGGACCATCATGCGACTACTGCGGAGATGGGGTATATTGCCGATGGTCACTGAACATGACGTCGACACGATTGTGCCGTTTCAATCAGGCCCCATGTCGGCGGGTCGCGATCGTCGCGAAGTTTTTCGCGTTCACCTTCACCGCTTATCACCGCCGACGGTTTCGACAGGCGGGCCCGATTTTGCTGGCAAGAGTATTCTTGGAGTCTCCTCGAAAAAGGGCCAAGTCATGTTCATGGCGATCGAGGGGCAACTCAACGGTACCAAAGCGATCGATTTTCTTGGGCGAGTCGCGTGCGCCGCTCCTCGAACCAAGCTATTGCTCGTCGATACCGACCGGCCTGCCTATCGTTCACGGAAGTTGCAGGCATGGCTGCAGCAAGAAGTGACACGAATCGTGCTATCAACCAGTCCTCAATGATAAGGTCTTGTAATCGTTCGATTCACTTGTACGTAGGAGATACTAAGATGGCGCAACTCTCGGCGTCCGAGCGAGCTCTTGCAAGTGCAGTTGCTCAACGATTGTCTGTTTCACCTCGAAAGGGTGCGTCGGCCGTTCGACTTGCGGCAAGTGCGACCCGTCCCTCGTCCGCGAAGCAGCTCGCAAGCGCCGTCGCGGCTCGACTCGCTGCCCCACCCCGGGCCGGCGCATCGGCCGTTCGACTTGCGGCAAGCGCGACCCGTCCCTCGTCCGCGAAACAGCTCGCAAGCGCCGTCGCGGCGCGACTCGCTACCCCACCCCGGGCCGGCGCATCGGCCGTTCGACTTGCGGCAAGCGCGACCCGTCCCTCGTCCGCGAAACAGCTCGCAAGCGCCGTCGCGGCGCGGCTCGCTACCCCACCCCGGGCCGGCGCATCGGCCGTTCGACTTGCGGCAAGCGCGACCCGTCCCTCGTCCGCGAAACAGCTCGCAAGCACCGTCGCGGCGCGACTCGCTACCCCAGCCAGGGCCGGCGCATCGGCCGTTCGACTTGCGGCGAGTGCGACCCGTCCCTCGTCCGCGAAGCAGCTGGCAAGCGCCGTCGCGGCTCGACTCGCTACCCCAGCCCGGGCCGGCGCATCGGCCGTTCGACTTGCGGCAAGCGCGACCCGTCCCTCGTCCGCGAAACAGCTCGCAAGCGCCGTCGCGGCTCGACTCGCTGCCCCACCGCGGGCCGGCGCATCGGCCGTTCGACTTGCGGCGAGCGCGACCCGTCCCTCGTCCGTGAGCCAGCTCGCAAGCGCCATATCTCGTCGAGTGGCCTCATCGTCCCGACCGAGCGCAAGCTCTCGAGCACCGCAACTTGCCAGCCGCCAACGACAATTGGCATCGATCCGTCAGACCGGGACGCCACTCCTGGCAAGGCGCGTCGCAAGCGAAGTCGCGCGGATCCTCCGGCAGCCTTGATGAGAGAAAGATGCTCTCAAGGCGAGGCAACTTAGGGAATGACGCGAGTCGCTCAAAGCCGTTCACGGACAAACGGGAGAGCCACACAGATTTTTGAAACTTCGACTCTCAGAGGGAACATCCAATGAAAATGCCGTCTGCTTATGCCGCGGCGGTAAGGGAAGAAGTCGTCCGACAACTGGACACCCTGTCCGCTGAGACCGCTTCCGAGTTCGCAGGCGAAATTGCCGCCCAGGTCGTGCGGCACCTGACGTCAAGCAAGTACGTCGGCTTGCTGGCCGGCGAAATTGCTCGTCAACTGAATTCGACAACGACGGATGACGAACTCGACGATCTTGGGGATGTCGCACATCTGGACAAACTTGCCGACCAGATTGCGGCAGCGATCACGGAGGAGATGACCGGCCAGGCTGAGGTGACCCACGGGCCACCAAATGAGGTCCCGGAGCGAGAAGTCGACCTTGCGAGCCAACAAGCCATCAAGACTTAGGAATGGAGGTCGTCAACCCGGCGTAGAAGAAAGTCCACATGCTCATGAATGACGCCGTTTGTCAGTCTCTTTCGTGTTTGCCTCGTGACTTGATCCAGCGATTATTAGCACCGACGCCTGTCAGCACGGCGACCGTCCGTGACCCGATCGACAGGTCAAAGCTCAAGACTTACAACTGGCGCGAGATTGCACAGAGTCTTCGGGACCATGGCATCGGACATCTTTTTTATCAACGCCTCACGGAGCTCGGAGGCATTGATCTCCTGGACGCCGAGACCGCGGCTGCGTGGCAATCCGATGCGAACCACTCGCAGATCCAGTGCGATTTGCAGCGGGCGGACGCGATCGAAGTGACGAGCGAATTCCAGCGATCCGGAATTCGTCACGCGTTCCTGAAAGGGTTCGTTTTTCGCGAATCGCTTTATGACCCATACTGGATTCGGCCGGGATCCGATGTCGATATCCTGATCAACAGTCGCGACATTCCTGCCGCAAAGGCCGCGATGCGTCGAGCTGGCTTCATTCAGGCGTCTCGCTCCGCGGATTTCCGTGATTTCAGGCCGGCGACACGCCGCGAGATCGAAGATCTCGAGCAATGGCACTTCGAGCTCGTTCAATTTGCACGCCGATATCGCCTGAAAAACGGCCCGGAATGGCTCATGGGACCGGAATTCGCGAGAAACGCCCCATTTGCTTTTGAACGGTTACCCGAGGGTCCCGTCCTTCATTCCGTGTTCGACATCCACTGGGCATTACACTTCGCATTTGTCGACGACGCACCTCTGGAGACGATCTCTTCGATGACGACTGCGGATGGACGGTATACGATTCCCGCTCTTTCGCCTGAGTGGCAGTTGATTTACACGAGTTACAAGCTCTACTTCGAGGCCTTTGACGAACCTGGCAAGGGGCTTCATAAGCTCGTTGATCTCGTCGCACTTCTCAGCCAGCCCGCCGTGACTCAGTGGGACTGGGACTTCGTGGCTCGCATCACCGCGCGCCACCAGCTCGAGGCAGTTATGTTCTACACAGTATCGGCCGCCGAGAACATAATTGGGAGACCCGTGGTGCCGAGAGAGCTGCTGGAGTCATGGAGGGCGATTCCGTTTCGCGGGTGCGACTTTCGCATCGCAGGGGATGATAGCGCACATCGACCTAAGACGGATTTGGGTGACTTCATTCCGATGCTTTTGGCAGAGCGCGTCCCCAGTGCCTTTCCACGCTGCTAGCGTCAAGACCTCGCGTTGTCTCGCCGCCGCTCGGCGGTCCGCGCCGCAAGTGCACGATCCCGAAACGAATCTTAGGAATGTCGACGGATGCTTCTTCAGGACGATACACCCGAAAACGACACTTCGGTCAAGCCTTATCCTAAAAACCCGCCGATCAACCTTCTCCGTTCGGACCAAGAACTCTCTCCCAAAAACTTCTTTTCCGTCGAGGGGATTGATGGCGCCGGCAAGACGGCACTACTCAACGCGTTGACGGAGCGGTTTCAGAGCCGTGGTCTCAGAGTGACAGTCCTGCGGCTGAGCGACTCTCAGATCACTCGACATGCTTTGAAGCGAGCAAAGTGGGTGAACGCCGACCCGGTTACGTTCAACCTGTTGAATTGGGTAAGCGTCTTCGACCAGCTGACCAGTCTAAAGGACCGGCTCAATACGTCAGAAATATTTTTGTTCGATCGCTATACGGCGACGATTCGCATTCGGGGCATCATTGAAGGCCTTTCAACGGGCTTCATGGAGATACTCGCCTCCTATGTGCCGCGTCCGCGACGCATCTTCTTTGTCGATTGCGACCCAGTGATTTGCTGCGAGCGCATTCTGATGCGGGACAGGCCAGTTACCTATTTTGAGTCGGGCGCCCGCGACGTCGAGTGCGAGGGGCAGATGATGCTGGAGCAAGAGCCCGCAAACAGGCTTGACAGCGGCGACGTGACAGCAGCTCTTTTGAAGAGACTCCGACGAATGCAAAAAGAGTACATCGACCTACTTGCCCACACCCCGGATGTCTGCCGGGTCGATAATTCGAGCGATTTGATGGAAGCCGTTCAGATCGTTGCCAAAGAGATTGAATTGGTGCGCTCCGAGCCATGAAGCCGGGGAGCATTAGCTCGGCAGTCGACCCTGCAATTCGACCGGCCTTTGGTAGCTGACATCCCGGCTTTCCGTCTTTGCTCGGTGGTGCGTTTTCAGGCCATGTGGGTGACCTTCTGCAAAGCCTGCGGCTGAGACCTGAATGAACTCCGCCTTGTCCCATAATTCCTGAATGGTCAGAGCGCCGCAATAACTCATTCCCGAGCGCAGTCCTCCCAAGTACTGGATCAACAGATCGCTGACGGTTCCGGAGCAGTCGAATGTCACTTCGACGCCCTCCGGAACATAGTGCTTGAGTTCGTCGTCGGTTATTGGCAAGCCGTGCACCTTCTTTAACGTCAATTCAACTCCGATCGACGCGAAACCCGTCGTCGCTTTCTGTTTGGCACCGTCGCCGTTCACTACGACGGCCGCACTCTCCTCAGCGCCGGCAAGCATACTCCCGAGCATCACGGCCGATGCCCCGGCCGCAAGTCCTTTGGTGATGTCACCCGAATAGCGAAAGCCCCCGTCGGCAATGACTGGAATGCCGCTAGGTCGCGCGCGCTCCACACAATCCATGATCGCCGTCAGTTGCGGCACGCCGCAGCCGGTCTTGATCCGAGTGGTGCAGACGGCTCCCGGCCCAATGCCGACTTTCACCGCGTCAGCACCCGCGTTGATGAGATCCGTTGTCCCCTCGGGGGTAGCAACGTTGCCTCCAATCACTTCTGTATCCGCATAGCGACGTTTGATCATTTCGATCGCACGCAGCGCTTCTTCGGAATGGCCGTGGGCCACATCGACAACCAAAACGTCTGCGCCGGCCTCGAGCAGTGCGGCCGCCCGCTCGATGTGGTCGCGTTTTATGCCAATGGCAGCCCCGACGCGAAGGCGGTTGTTATCGTCGACGCTCGCGGCGGGAAAGGCCACCCGATCAACGCGGGCAGCCTTGACTCGTCTGACCTCCTCCGCTTCCTTTTCGACGCTGGTCATGCGGTGGATGAATCCCATTCCGCCACAAAGTGCCATTGCGATCGCCATTCGCGACTCGGTGCACCATGGTGTATTCGCGGAAACGATCGGCACGCGCAATGAGATCGCACGCGTGATCCGGGACGACACATCGACATCACGGCGGCTCACCGCGCGAGTCTTCCGGGGAATCAAGCAAACATCATCAAAGGTAAGCCCTTGCCTCACGGTAAGTCACTCCTTATCGATGGAACAGCAGCGGTGAAGCCTGCCGGTTGAGTGCCTAATATTCGACCGGAGTACCTGTTGGCGCCTTGTCCAAAGCGATGCCGACCCTGTCCCCGTAGGAGACGCCTTTGCGCACGTACCCCTGCTTGATCGCCGAGATTCCAGAGGATGCAAGACAGTCCCAGACACGCTCTGCGTTCGGTGTCGCGATCACGAGTTTCGCGCGTTGATCGAACTCCATCGCCGCGATGACAAGATCGAGGGTCGGGTGATCGGCCTCGACGATTGCCAGAAATTCGGCTCTGGCGCTCAATGGATAACTTATTGAAGCGATCCGCGCACCCTGCGATCGAAGGTGCGTGTACAACAGGTACTCATTCTGCATTGCCATCAACGTTAAGCCAGATTCATTGCCCGTTACGATCGCGGGGTACACAGCCTGCTTGCAACCGACTACCGAGGTGACTTCAAGCACCGGGTTGAGCAGTTTGTCTACATAATAGCCTTTAAATTCCGCGAATGGCCCTTCGTATTCGAGCTCTGCGGTAACGAGCCCGCGGATGACGTAGGAAGAGTCTGCTGGGACCGGCGGGCTGCCTGAGACGAGCACGGGAGTATTCAGCAACTGTGAGGCAATGTCGTAGTCGCTCACCTCAGATGGCAACCGCGAGGCAGCGACCAACATGTAGATCGGATTGGCGCCGATAAAAATCGCGATGGGTAAGGGGCGACCGCGTGTGGTGCACCACTTCCAATGCCGGTAGGCGTCGGTTCGAGGATCGAAGAAGATGCGACCGCGTTGCTCTCCACAGACCTGAATCCGATAGACTCCAAGATTGACTCTTCCGCTCTCCGGACACTGGGTCACGCCAACTCCGGACGTGATATACCGTCCGGCATCGCCGGGACGATGCCTAAGTATTGGGAGTGCGTTGAGACCGGAGAGCACGTCCCAGGGCGGGGCGATCTCACAAACCGGGTGGGCGGCCTTTTGGAGGCGGTCGTGCATGACCGAAAGCCAGGTTGACTCGGTTGCACCTAACGCCGCCAAGAGAGCCGACCTTCGGTATGGATTGCCGAGAACCTGGCAACCCGGGTGCTCGGTGATCTGCGTGAAGAGAGTTGTGGGGCGCCGTCCTCGACGGGCCTCTTCCTTCGCGAGCCAGCGAGGGATATCCAGGTCGACGGACATCGGTTCCTCGCAACGCTCGATGTCGACCAAATTATCGTAGAACTGCGTCACAGTGCCTTCCTAATCGCACCACGGGAATTCCACCCAGCCATGAGAAGCAATCGCAAAGGAGTCCAGAAGGTGCTCCGGACTCACTCCCTTCAAATTGTTCAAATTCACTGCAAGAGCGCAGGTCGTCACATGGCCGCCTCGCGACTCAAGTTCTCGCCTGGCGGCGACGATCGTCGCGCCCTCCCCGACGATGTCATCGACGACCAAAACGGACCGTCCGTCAACGTCCGCGGGTAATATGATCGGCCCTACCCGCGGAGCGGTTTTTGGTGCGTCCTTAGCGTCACTGATCGTGCGCGAGACCCAAATGACGCCAAAGGACGCAATGTTGAGCAAATGGGCGACATGGACTGCCGGGATCAGCCCCGATCGCGCCACACCGACGATGTAGTCGATCTGAGCGGCCCGGACCTCCCGCACCACGTGCCGCACTGCGGTGTCGACATCGGTCCAGGTCAGCTTCATGGGATCCACCCGAGATTTATCGAATCGAAAGAACCTTATGGAGCTGCAGTGACAACCTCCAGCGCGGATCGCTCTTCACAAGGTCGATGCACCATCTGAGAGTTTTCGGCTCGACGGTGGTTCCGTCAAATGCGGGTGAAATTAAATAGTGCTTGGCTTGGATGACCGTCTTAGGGAGTGCTTGTCCGTAACCGCGCACATATTTTACTTCATCGGCGACGCGCTGCCGGACCGCATGTTCGGCGACTTTGGGGCTAACTGTGATCCAGTCGATGCCCGGCGGAAGTTCGCGGCTTCCGTTCGTCTCGATCGCCAGTTTGAAGCCCGCGGTGTGCATCGCGTCAATAAAGTGCTCGTCGACTTGGAGTGATGGCTCACCGCCTGTCAGGATGACCCAATCCGTTGCCGGCGCGGTTGCGCAGCGACTCGATAATCTGCTGCAACGACATGTCACGTCCCGAGGTGAATTCCGTGTCGCAGTCGAACCCATGGGTCTCGAGAGAGCACGTTAAATTGCAGCCCGAAAACCGCAGAAAGAGATTGGGGATGCCGGCTCGAACCCCCTCTCCCTGAAGGCTGTAAAAGATCTCATTTACGCGGAAAGTCGAATTCATTGGGGCCGCCCCGGAATAGTAGGTGGTCGAAGGGATGTCGATCAGATGCTATCCATTGAGGCGACGGTCGCAACGCCTTTCATCAAGTCTTGATGGGCCTTGTCGGCGAGCCAGTCGCGGCGCGTGTAGAGGACGGTTGATGTGTCGGTTTCCTGGACGTCAAGCCGGAAGAGAGGTAGGCCCATGCCGGTGATATCCGTAAACAGACGGAAGGCCAGGTTTTCAACCGTTGTCGGAGCGTCGAAGGGCACAAGCTTGAAGGATTCGGCAGTTCGAGCCGAATGTTGCTGGAGCGACCTGCAAAGTGGATCGTTCACATTGATGAGCATCGCATGGTCGTAAGTCTCATTGATGTAAGGTTGTACCTTTCGATCGAAATCGGAGAACAATGTGGACAACGCGCCAGTACGGCGGACGCGGAAATGGCAGCGAATGCTGTAGCGGTGACCATGGATGTGGCGGCATTTGTCGTCGAGTTGTTCATTCCTGTGAGCCGCGTAGAACTTGTAATCTTTGACGATAAACATGGAAGGTCCTTCAAGCGCAGGGGCGCCCACTTATGGGCCACCGGTCGTCAAATGGTGCTCCTCACTCGGGTACATCGAGAGTGGAATGCTGAGCGTCTGATAGAGTGGCGTCGCGACTGGAGGTCGAATGCAATTGAAATCCCAACAAGTCGCCGGGAGCGACAGCAGTGTGTGGCCCACCGGCGAAGAGTTGGCCGCGCCGCAACGGGGGCTTAGGCCATGCCGCGAATAGGCAGCGAGGGATGGAATGGCGGCTCTCCCGATCGATCAGTGACTCGACTGCAGATTACAACTTGGCCGATTTATCGAGGGCGAGCGACGACGTAACAACGGAGTGCGATTGCCAATCAGCGCACGCAGATCGCTCCGCGAGCGGGCAAGTCTCAACAATAGTAGCTCGTAGCCTCGAATAGCTGAGTGAGATGGAGAGCGCCGCGTCAATTCGGCGCTTCCTCAGCAAGACCCCGCCATTTTTTGCGGCTCGAACTGCTAAATGCAAGCAAATTCGCCCCAAACCTCAGGTTTTTTCCATGGCAAGAAATCCAACCGGTAATGTGGGGGTGCCTACTACGTGAAAACCCTTACTGAATCGGCCCCTCTTTCGACGACCAAGTCGACTTCGCACATCAATGTGGGTCACCGGCCTCGGTGAAACTCTGGCCGGTCGACAGCGGGCCCATTCGCAAGTCGACAGAGAACAGGGGAACCTGCGCCGGCGTTGATTCGGGGGCTTCACGGTGCGTCAGGCGGTCGGCGCTATGGTCAAGTACGTTCGCCAGGGGTTCCAATAGAACTTCGTCCAGCCCTCGCTGACGCCGGCGAAATCCTCGTCGGCCACGTTGGCGTGCACCAGTTCGATCCGTCCCCCCTGCCCTTCGGGCCAGAACGAGAGGACGAGAATCGAATCGATGGCCGACGCGGGGAAATTCTTCGAGCGCCACGTCTGCACGATGAGCCGCTTGGGCTCCACGCGCAGGATCGTGCCGCTAATTGCCCCGCCGAAGGCGCGGAATTCGGCGCCGGCTCGCGGGGCGATCGTCACCGGGAAGCCGGTGAACGCGCCATGGAGCGTGGGATCGAGGTACATGTCGTACAGCCGATCGGGCGACGCCGGCAGCGACGCGGCCAGCACGATGTTTCGCGGCATGCCAAATCTCCGCGGACAGATTTGCATTTCCCTAAATCAACGTGCGCGATTCTGAGACGAGCCGGGGGGTGGGGCACCCTCTGGGTCCCCCCCGGTCCGAGCGCGAACGGAATTCACAGTCGCAACCTGAGCCTCGTTCTCGCGAATCGTCGGGCGCGCTACGGGCAATTTGGAGCACTCCGCGCTGCGGCGCGCTGGGACCGGGGGGATCAACCCCTCGTTGTAACACACAAGTCGCTCTCCTTAATCAGGAGCGTCATCATTGGCACCGGGTCCGAAGAGGTTCCAGGCAAGCGAGAGGTCGTACATCCGCTGAAGACCGAGCCAGACTGTTTGCGGGCCGGGCGGATCCTTACGATTTGGGTAATTCACATAACCCCCCAATTGAGCGACCAGCGGCAGGAATTCTCCCAGTTTGGGAGGCCGGCGGGGCGGTTTCTTTCGTCGAACAGCCATCCAGACGGACTTCCATTCTGCCGGGTCAAAAATCGCTTCGCAGTCCAGATCGGGCGCACTGCGCGCCAGACGGCAGACCATCAGCGTTCGCCAGGCGACAATGAGATACACCGCGACGCAGGGGAGCATTCGGTCGATGTGCTCGAAGCGCCGCTCTTCCACGCGACAGCCCGACTTGAGGATGCGGAAGAGCACCTCCACCATAAACCGCACGGCATAATACTGAACCATCTCCCGGACTTGTTCGGCGGTCGCGATGGGCAGCGTGGTGACCAGCAGCCATTCCACAGGCTCATCATCGGGCGGTGGGTCGACCTCGCGAACTTGCACCACATTAACTGTCACGGGAGAGAGATTGCCGCCGGGCCGTTGGGGCCCGCGAAGGGTCACCGTGGCCGCGCGCACTGCGACCTCCGCCGTGCGGCTCTCGCGGGGTTGGCGCCGTCCTCGCGTCTCGCAAGCGACGAGTGCCTCGGGGCGACCACGAACCGAGATCGTGTGCGTGAACACAACCGGCTGAGACTCGACGGATTCACGGAGATGGCGGGCCGCGTCGTTTTCTCCTCCCTTCAGGATTGCTCGATCTTGGCAAGCACGGATGAGCCAGTCGGCACCTCCCTCCGGACGCGGTTCCAGGAACAACTCATAGATATCCGCTTCGCTGTCGGCGACAAGGACGCATCGAGTCGCAGGCGCCTGCCGAGCAACCTCGTGCGCCTGTCGCAAGCCGTCGATCCACCGCTGGCTTTCTTTGTCTTCAATCGCTGTGGATTTGCGGCGTTTTTCCTTCTGGCTGCGCGTCTCTTCCGCCGGGGGTTCGTCTCGCGTCCACATCCTGGCCCAGCAGCTGCCCAAGGGAGTGCCGTCCAGAGTAAAACCGATCAGCGGATGCAGGTACGCGCCGCGTCGCGACGAGCCGTCGAGCCAGCCGGCCCCCTGCACCTGCTCATGCGGCCGCGTGAAGTCCAGTTCGCTCGTGTCCTCGATGAGCAACACCAGCGGCTGGGCTGCAATCCGCTTGAGCGTGGATTCATAATGCGGGGCGAGCACCTCTTCGTACCCGACCTTTTCGTTATCGAAGAAACGATAGGCGGCGACCATCTCGTCCCGCCCTCCGCACGCGGCGGGAATACTCGCCGTCGGCCGCTCCCCAAACGCGGAGAGCACGGCGGTGAGGCGTTTGTTCAGCCGCTCATCTCCGAGGTCCGCTGTCTTCATTTCCTCAACCGCCCAAGGTGCCATCATGAGCCACTCCTTTGGCTCGCCCACTTGATTCACTTCCTTTCACTGGACCAACAGCATCGCTTATCTCACTCAATCCTCCAAGACGGACCTCGACTTGTGTGTTACAACGAGGGATCAACCCCCCGGCTCGGCAGACGCCGATGCTTTCGCATTCTTGTCGCAAAATCGTGCACGGTGACTTAGCGATCAAAAGCACGCAGTTCTCCGGGATTGGTCTGTCGACCAAGCTCAGTCGTACAACCGTTGTAACATTCACTCTAGTGTAGTGTCGCCGAATTGGTTTCACTTATTGCGCAAGATACGATGACTAGGGTGCCGTGGCTACCGCTCTGGACTGTTTTGCAGACTTCAGAATCCGTGGCCGACATCCGCACGCAAAGCCGGCGGCCTAACAGCCGGTTGAAGAATGGGAGGGCGAGGCTCCTGCCGAGCCGCACGGAACACCAGACTTGCTTAAGCGGCTCGGCAGGAGCCTCGCCCTCCCATCCCATCGAATACTTCAACAAGCTGCTAAACCCAAAAGCTCCCATTTGCGTGAGACACTACACTAGCAACCGCGACCGGTCGAGCACGATCGGAATATGAAGGGCTGATACGCAAGTGGGGGCGGATCAGGGGTGCATGCCGCTTGAATCTGGACGGGTCCCCTTGGACCCAGGCTCCGCTTGGGCCCGCATTCCGGCGCGCCGGGACTCCGCTTCGCCTCGGCGGCACACCGAGCAGACCGCGGACGCGAAGCGGAACTTTGAGGACGCGCGTGCCCAAGCGCGAGCTCCGACACGAGGAGTAGACCTGCCGTCGCCCGCGCTCATTCTCCCCTCGCCCCGCCTCTTTACATCGCAGTGGGAGAGGGGCCGGGGGTGAGGGGTCGCCCTGGCGGGCACAAGCGGCACCGCAACCGAACGCGCGTTATAACGGGTGCTGCGCGACGCCAGGGCAAGAGGAATGAATTTGATGCGCCGGGACACAAGTCGGCTGATCCTGTCTTTGAGCATCGTCGTCGCTGCGGCGGGTCTGCTTGCCCCGCCGCTTGGCGCATCGCGGCTTCTCGCACAGACGAACGTGCCGCCGTCGCTCAATCGTCAGACCATCAAGTTGGGAAAGGGGCTGCTCGCCAGGTCGGTGCTCTTTCATGACAAGAGCCTGGGGACCGTCACCGATCTCATTTTCGATCCAAAGCCCGCAACGAAACAGGACGCGGCGAAAATGGGCGTGGCGGGACTGGGTGTGGCGGGACTGGGCGGGGCGGTCTTCCTCAAAGCCGACCGATCCGTCGCCTCGCGGGTGCAATTTGCCACGGCGCAGCGCCGCGGCCTGGACGCGCTGTTTGCGCGGCCCTTCATGCCGACGCACGTGCAGTTCGTGCGGATCGACAAGCGAGGCACCTGGGGATTTCTCAATCGGGGCGGCGAAGGTTGGCAGGACAGTTCGCTCATGGGGGCAGACGGTAAAACTCTGTGGAGCATCGGCGGCGACCCCGCGGTCGACGACACCGCCAGCGGCGACTTGGACGGCGACGGCGTGGCCGATTTCGTCATCGGTTTTAACGGCGGCGCCGGCGTCCGCCGTGTCGATGTCGCGGGCAAGACCCGCTGGCAGAAGGCAGACGGCAACGTGTGGCACGTGGAGATCGTCGACGCCGATGGCGACGGCAAGCCCGAAATCGTCCACACCAACGCGAAGGGGGAAATCACAATCCGCGACCCCGATGGAAACATCATCCGTCGCTTCCAAACGTCCGTTTATTGTTCCGACTTCTCCCTGTGCCGCTGGCCGACGAGCAAAAGTGCGCCGAAATTGCTTGTCCGCGAGGGAGGAAGGCTGGCACTTGTCGACCTGCTCGGTGGGATCGCCAGCCGATATCCGGTACCGCCGGGCAAGCAGTTCGGCGGCGCCCGGGCGGCCGTGGTCCGCGTCAAGCGGGACGAACAGCCCTACCTGGCCGTGTTGACGACCGAAGGCAACCCGTTGTTCGCCTCGACGACTCTCTATCTCTTCAATGCACAGCGCGAGGTCGTCTATCAGGAAGACCTCGCCGGCAAATGCGGCACAATTTCCGTTGTCGCCGGGGGCGCACAGGGGCTCGACGACTTCCTGGTCGGCGGCCTGAACACCGTCTGGAAATATTCGCCGGCAAAATAACTAGCCCGGAACTCCGGGCGACGTCTCGTCAAACTCTGCAATCGACGGGACGTGGCGTTTGACGAGCAAGAACGCTCTAACGTAACTTAATGCTCCCAGTCGCCCCGCGCATCCCAACGTTTTCCTTCCCGCTCGTAACTGTCCGCGACCTCATCTAGTATTTTTGCGACGATTGGCGATTCAAAGCGGAGCTCTTCGGCGTGCTTTCTATACTTCCCCGCGAGATTTCGCTCTTGGTTGCCGCCACGAGCCCTGAAGCCGGCACCACGTGAGTTTCGGATCCCGCAAAACCAGCCCGAGAGAAGCGAATCTGTGTGGATCTCTTCGATAACCGCACGAACTTGCTTGCACGGCCAACACCCATTTTCATCAGAGGGCGCATTGGCGAACACTTGGCCAATGTGGTCGTCACAAACTTCCAGTCGTCCCGATTCCTTAGCGAGGCGCCTTGCCTCAAGACACCAGGCTCTTAGCCCAGCTTCATCGACTTTACCGTCCGCCGTCGACCCAGGGACCCGCGCCCAGTCCAGTAGCAGGCGAATCGCCCGTTCTCCAAAGCGTCTCTGCTCATCCGTAGGGGGCGTCTTCTCTTCCTCTGCGCCCTCCATGTGGGCGCGATAACAGAGACTAAGAACCTCAACAAAGAATTCCGGTGACGTCGCCAGTTCGGTGTGAAGGATTTTCGGTGAACCTCCGCTATGCCCGTCGAGCAGTCGAAGGTATCCAAACTCGATTCCTGCTAATCGCTTGGCTTCGATGTCGTTTCGCTCCTGCAATACTCCAATGATCTGTTGAATTCCGTACCCAGAGTCATCCTGGAAGTCCTCCTTTAGGTCGCCGGGACCGGATCGCAAGAGAGACTCCAACGGCAGGAAAAGAATTGATGTGGTTATCGGCCGATTCTGATGCACTGCCATGGAAAGCACGTCGATTGCCGACATTGGGCGGTTGTGCGCCACTAGACATTGGACGGTGCGCTCAACATCTCCCGATTCCAGGCTTGGGTTGAAGGCGCGACAAGATTCCCAAAAGAGTTGTCGAACCTCGTCTCCGGCCGCGTCGACACGATTCCAAGTGTCCGCGTTGAAAGGAAGGACGGAAAGGAAGCGTCCCTTGGCTCTGGCGGACTTGCACAAACGTACCGCCTCATCAGCCCATTTCCATCCGTCACTGTGAAATCGCTGTCGAATGAACCCTAGAGCGAAACCACGCCTTGCATCATCGTCGTCGAGACAGACGGGGATGATCGACTTGAGAAAGCGATCGCCGTCATGCAGGGCTAGCGACGAACCGACGAATGCCGGATGCTTCGCGTATGCCAGCAGTGTATCGATCCCGGTAAATCCCTCGGCGACAATGATGTCTTCAATGGCGCCTTGTCGAGCAGCTTCGAGGGCTGCCTCCTTCTCGGCAACCGACCCTTCACGATCCATAAATTGTTCGGGATGAGCTTGAAATAGCCAAGCATGTCGCAGGGAGGTAGCCTGGGGCTGAAGACGGCCGAGCACCACTTCGAGCTTATCGAGGAATTCAGTGGGCAATCTAAAATCCGCATTTGGATGGGACCGATGCCGATGGATTTGCTTGGATAGCTCGTCTGTCAGGCGCTTCCGTTGAGTCTCGGGAATATCGGAACCCGAGAGAGCATCGGCACCCTCGAGAAGTTGATCGTGAACAGAGAAGTAGAAGTCGCCGAGGTTTGCGAATACTTCGTGCCACCGATCGGCATCCAGGCCGGCCTCAGTGACTACACGTACGCTCGTTGCAGTCACGAAGGCGATCGAGTCTGCATTCGTCGCTCCTCGATGCCACTCATTCGCCCAATCTCGCCAATAGGGTGTGTGCGTCGGCATCGACATCCCACGCCCCAGCGATGGCAAGAGGTTCATCAGAACCGGCCATGCTGCCTC
Source organism: uncultured Planctomycetaceae bacterium (assembly GCA_963752185.1). GTDB lineage: Bacteria > Planctomycetota > Planctomycetia > Planctomycetales > Planctomycetaceae > DASPSM01. The sequence goes on from CAVVXK010000002.1 coordinate 3,086,449, forward strand.
ACGATTGCATCGAATCAGCAGATCGAGAACTTGGATTCGCTCCTCGACGCTCGCCGTCGTGTACGGCATCCAATATGAGAGGATCTCACACAGGCTATTTTTCGGCCGATTTGCCGCCCGACCCCCGGGATCCTGTGCAGAGAGCATTAGTAACAATTGCGATACTTCAGGAAGATACTGCTTCGACCAAGCAAGTCCCTCTAAAGCCCACAATAGGCCCGAATGGTTACATCGGCCGAAGAATCCATCTTGCTCTTCATGCATCAGTTTCACGGTTTCTGGAGTCGACCTTTGTAGGTCTTCCCGAAGCGCGCAGGAACGAGTGTGGGCTCGCCTCCGCGAGTAGGGCGAGACGGGATTCAAGGGACGCCCACCTATGCCAAGTCGCAGTTGGCGCGAGCACCGTCGCAACGATGCGATCAACGGTCGCAATGATGTTGACTGATAACGATGTTTCCAGAAACTCGTGGAAGCTGCCGAGCAGCGCGAGCGTTTCGGCGACGTGTTTCCTAATCGTTTCGGAGTATTTCGCGACGTGTCCGTGCAGCTGCGCATACGGCCGCTGGGTTTCCGGCAATAGGTATCGCGGGTCATCGTCGGCAAGGATCGCGGTCGCGAGTGTTTCAAAAGTCTTGATGGCTGATGCTGGGATCCGACTTCCGAACAAAGCCCAGGCGTGGTCCTTGGAAATGAGTCGCCACTTACCTGGGACGTGCAAGAGCAACGGGTCACGCGATGTCGCCAGAGTGTGCAGATCTGCTTCACAGGCACCGTAGGTTTGACATGCGACGGCTTCGAACGCGGCTCGATCCGCCTCGTTCGCGCCATCCCATCCCCCGAGAAGTAGACATGACGAGAGCACGCCGGAGGGTATAGCTGTGCTCCAAACCGGAATCGTCGATGCTTGAACGCGCGCAAGGAGGTGCTTGAGCACGGCGAGGCTTCCCCCGCTGGCACGGGCAAACTGCTCGGCAGGGACGGGTTCGTATCCACACTCTTCGAGTGCTTGAGTGAGTTCGAATTGCCCCGGGCGTCGAGCGCCACCACTTTCGAGGTCGTAAATTGACCGGGCTCAACTCCGAGGAGGACATGGTGGCCGTTGGAGATCGCGCGGGCGACCTCTTCGCTTGATACCGTAACGGCGGGGTCAACTACGAGGATCGCCGGCGTATGTGCGTCGCGCAGCATTTTCCAAGCATCGAGCTGCTCAACGACGATTGACCGAGCCTCGACCATCAGGCGTTCAGGCTCGGCCATTTCTGCAGTGGCGGCGCAAAAGAAGTCGATTACTTCGCCGGGCGAACGCGATTGGATGCAGAGATGATCGGGGGGCCGGCCGATCCAAGCCCTCAACTCGTCGATTGTTCCCCGGCGCCCCGCAAGAAAAACCTTCGGAATGAGTGGACGTGTCGCACAGCGGCTGAGTGCATCCCAACGCGCGGCAATGTCATCAACTCCAGGGGGACGTGTTCCGATTAACCGCCCGAACCACGCTGCAACTGTCGGCGCGACTTCAAGCCACTGTTCCAGATCGTCAGCGTCGTACGCGTGGACCTCTTTCCAATCGCCCTTTCGGTCTTCCGCCCATTGTTTCTTATGCTCCCAATGTCTTGGGGTGAGGAATACGTATGCTGTCGTTTGCCTCGTTTGGAATTCGGTTTCCTCCAACCTCTTCGCGAAGTCATCATCGGCCTTTCCCTTGACGCCGTGATTTACGCCAAGTTCCCACACTGAGCTCCCGGCCGGGACCCAGGCGTTCCCCGTTGCGCAAACGATCTTGCCGTCAAAACCCGATCGCTGTGCGGACTCATTTGCCGGGAAGTCGACGAGGGAGGCGTCGCGCAGAGTTGCATGGGCCAGTCGCCTGATTACCTGAGGAAGCGTGAATCGGGCACCGATATGATCCGCCCAGAGTCGGATCGCCCGTGAATTGACGAAATAGCTCACCCAGCTGCCCTCCGAAACTGGGCCGATTTTCTCACATGCTCTGCATTCGGTAAATTCAGGCTCGGGTTGTGTGTCTATATTACGGAGGAATGGCCGAATTACGGAGGAATGGCCTCGAGCGAGCTGGCTTCGCGCGAGTGCTTGAAGCGGGGCCTGAAGGCGTCACTCGTTTGAAGATCCGCAGCGTATGCCCGTCCCGAGTTTTGACGCAAATTCGGTGGAGCGATCCTAATGGAAGAGTTTTCGGTTTTCGGAAAACTGAACACTGAAAACCGATTTTGCACTGTCTGTGCGCGCTCGCGGCACTAAATCGGGCGAGGACTCTTCGTCGGAACGATTGAAGACTTGACGCGCTTGAAGCTCCGCAGCGTATGCCCGATGCTGCCATTCGGTTGATTGGCGGCAATCTCATTCGCGGCGAACAGGAGCTCGAGATGATTCTGCGAACTCGTTTTGTTCTTGGCTTCATACGATCGCTCGTGGCTGCGGCGTCTTTCGCTCTCTACTTCGCTTTCGTGCACGACGTGCACGCGGCCGATGAGGGGGCCGCGAGTTCAAAAGCGACCAAGATCGACTTTGGTTGGCCCGCCGGAACGCGTCTGCGGGGCCGGGTCGTCGACCCTGCCGGCCGGCCGTGCGTGGGGGCCCAGGTGCTGTTGCTGGGAAATGAACGAATCATTGTCGATGCCGAACGGCGCAATTGGTTTGTGTTCGAAGGCGACCGTGACCGCACGGTGCCTGCAGCCGCGACAGATGAGCACGGCGAATTCGATCTGTCGACCGGCGGACAGTTTGCCGACCGCATCGCCGTCATTTCGGAGGACGTGCAGCTCTGGGAAGTTCCACACAAGGCCGTCACGAATCCCAACGACGTGACGATTCGGCTGCCGAAGCCGGGCGCGATTGTGGTTCAATTCGATCTCCCCGAAAAACCGCGGAAGCATGCCGTGCACATCCAGCTGCTGACTTTCGACGAGTTGAATTGGAAGCCGGACATCTTGCGGTTTCATATGTCGACCTTCCGCGTCGACAACCCGGGAAAGCGGCGATTCGACCACCTCCCGCCGGCGACCTACGCGGTCGAACGGTCCAACGAAACGAAGACCGGCGAACACAGCGTTCTCATGACGGATTGCGAGCGGAAGTTGGTGCGCGTGAAAAGCGGCAAGGATTACGCGGTGCGCTTCGCGCACGACGCGGGCGTTGTTGTCGACGGCATCGTGAAAGGGCTCGAAGGGAGCGATTTGCGTTATGCAACGGTGTCGATCGGCTACTGGGGCCCTCCGGAGGAGCCGCGCAGACGGGAGCCGCTCTCGAATGCTGACGTATTTCGACGTCATCCCGATCACGGCCGACGGCCATTTCCAAACGGACCAGATGCCTCCCGGCACCTACGAGTTCGAACTCTTTGCCGTGCTCTCGTCGCAGCCGGAACAGCAGGCGTCCACTTCATCGGATTTCCAGGGCCGCGTGGAATTCACCATCCCCGAGAAGGGGAAAGTCGATCGCGTCGAAATCACGGCGACGCCGCACTTCGGAAAAAAGAAGCCCGTAACTCAAAACCGCCCCACGCCGCAGAAGGGCAAGGAGTAATCGCGCACGTCGGCGCGAATTCGGTTGGGCGATCCGAATGGAAGGGTTTTCAGTTTTCAGTGTTCAGTTTTCCGAAAACCGAAAACTGAAAACCGAAAACTGAAAACCGAAAACTGAAAACCGACTTTGCACCGTCGATGCGGTTCCCCCTTGCGGTGCCGCTCGGTCGCGACTGCCGCCGACAGGCCCGGCCGGAGTTCGGTTCGTCGGCGAGTGCGGCGTTTCGCAGCCCCTCACTTCCATTATCCGCAATTTAGCCTTTGGAGCACGGTCAAAAAGCACCTGCTGATGCATTTGCAGGCAGTCGAAATGGCAGTGCGGACTTTTTTTGGCGTGCTGCTGATTTTTTTGGTGAGCGTAGCGCCCTAAAAAAGCCAAAAAAGTCCGGGAACGGGCCTAGGCGATCCGCCCGAAGTGCATGGCTTTTTGGCGGTCGGTGCGGAAGATGTTGGCGTCGGGGGTACCGGTTACCTTGAGGAACTCGTGGTCGAAAATGCCGATCACGCATTTCAGTCCGCCGACCGTCCCCTGCATGTCGAACTCGGTCGACCGCAGCGGGCCGTAAACGTCCAGCAGAACCGTTAATGCGTATTCGGACGTCTCGGCATTCACCGATAAAAAGCCGCAGCGGAGGACATTTTCCTTGCCATCCAAAGCCACACAACGCACGGTTGCCTGACCGTCGGCCGGGCCGTCCTCCAGGATATAGACGAAAAAATCGCTCAATTCTTGCTGGCGGCGGGCACGAAAAATCTGAGAGATCGACTTCATGCCTGTCTGGTATAGGGGCGCGTTCGGATCGATTCAAGAGGCAATCGCGATGGAAAATCGGCACTGCTGACAGGCGATCGACTCGGCCGCTACCATTCGGCCTTAGAGTGTCTTTCGAGAATTCGGTGGGTGTTGGTTGATGGCGGAAAATAATTCCAATGGCTGTGGCGAGCCGCAACTGGCTTTGGCGCTCGGGGGCGGCGGGGCGCGGGCCGCCTACCAGGCGGGGGTGCTGCGGGGAATTGCCCGGCGTTTTCCGGAGTTTCGGGCACCGCTGTTGACCGGGGTTTCGGCGGGGGCGATCAATGTCGCCCATTTGGCCAATCACACCGGGACGTTTCGGCAAAAAGTCGACGATCTCGCGAAATTGTGGCAGGCGCTGCGTTTCGACGACGTTTTTGCGATCGAACCCTTCCCCTTGATCTGGCGCGTCACACGGATTGGTTTGCGACTGTCGGTCGGGATGCCCCCCGGAATCGCCCGGGCCAACAGCATGGTGGACACAAAGCCGCTGCGGCGGTTTCTGTTCGAGAAGCTGAACATTGAGACCGAAAATCTCGGCGGAATCGCGAAAAATATCGCCGCCGGGCAACTGTCGGCGGCTGCCCTGACGGCACTCAACTACGACACGGGCGAAACGGTCACGTTTGTCGAGGGGAAAGAGATCAGAGACTGGGAGCGACCGCTGCGGAAAGGCGTGAATACGCAGCTCAGCGTCGAGCACATCATGGCCTCGGCGGCGCTTCCCCTGCTCTTTTCGCCGGTGCGGATCGGCAACGATTGGTACGGGGACGGGGGCATTCGGCTGGTGGCCCCCCTCTCGCCCGCCGTGCACTTGGGTGCCGACCGCCTGCTGGTCATTTCGACGCACTACGAATTTCCTCCGTACTGCAAACTCCGAAAAAAGGTGGAGGGCCCGCCGTCGCCCGCGGTCGTGCTGGGTGCGCTTTACGACGCGATTTTTCTCGACCAGCTCGACCACGACGCCTTGCAGATCGAGCGGATCAATAATTTGCTCCGCAAGCTGCAGCCGCAAGACCGGCGGGAATTGCGGGAGATCGAGACCGTGGTCATTCGCCCCTCGGCCGATTTGGGGGCCATGGCGAACAAGTTCGAGTCGAAACTGCCGCGGACATTCCGCTATTTCATGCGGCGTTTCGGGACGAAAGAGACGGAGGAGCAGGATTTGATCAGCACGGTGATGTTCCACAAGGATTACATCGAAGAGCTGCTGTGCCTGGGCGAACGCGACGCGGAGACACATGCCGAGGCGATCGCCAAATTACTCGTCAAATGACAAAAAAAGTCGGCCTTACGTCGTGTAATCGGCGTTGAGCCGGACGTATTCGGCGGTGAGATCGCTGGTCCAGAATCGGACCGCTTGGTCACCCAGCGTGAAATCGAGCTCGATCGAGACGTCGCGATTGGCCCGAATGGATTCGGAGATGCGTTTGGCGTCGAATTCGACGGGGGCGCCGGACTTGTAGAGCAGCGTGCCGTTGAGCCGGAGGGTCATGTCCTCCTCACGAAGGGGAACGCCTGCGTAGCCCGCTGCCGAAATAATTCGGCCCCAGTTTGGATCACCGCCGGCGATTGCCGTTTTCACAAGCGGCGAGTCGGCGATCGACTTGGCGATGCGATAGGCGTCTTCACGGGTGCGAAGTCCGCGGACTTCGAGGGTCACAAAATGGCTCGCGCCCTCCGCGTCACGAATGATGGCCTGGGCGAGGTCCGTCGTTGCCTCATCGATCATTTCCTGGATTTGCACATGATCGGCAGGGCTGAGCAATCCGATATCGCGGGTGTTGGTCGAAAAAAGGAGCACCGTGTCGCTCGTGCTCATGTGGCCGTCGACGCTGATGCAGTTGAAACTGCGTTCGACGGCATGTTTCAAGGCGGCACCGGCACGTTGTGGGCCGAGCGGAGCGTCGGTCATGATCACCGCGAGCATCGTGGCCATGTTGGGGGCAATCATGGCGGCCCCTTTGGCCGCTCCGCTGACCGTGAAGCGGGATCCGGCAATTTCCCGGGAGCGGGAAACGAGTTTGGGAAACGTATCGGTGGTCATCATGGCCGTCGCCGCGTCCCGGAAGGAGGCTGGGGACGATGCCAGTCGGCCGATCGCGGCCGGAATTCCGTCCGCCAATTTCGGTCGCGGCAAAAAACGGCCGATGACGCCGGTAGAACACACAAGCACATCGTCTTCCGCGCATCCGAGTGATCCGGCGACTTGCGCCGTCATCCAACGGGCGTCATCGTCGCCGCGAGATCCCGTGCACGCATTGGCGTTTCCGGAATTCATGATCACCGCACGGGCGGTCGCTCGCGGAAGTCGGGCGCGGGAGATTTTGACGGGAGCCCCGCAGACGAGATTCGTCGTGAACACTCCGGTCGCCGTCGCCGGGCCGTCGGCGACAAATAATGCCAGATCGAGCTTCGCCGGATCGTTCTTGATTCCGCAATGCACGCCGGCGGCACGAAAGCCGGCCGGCAAATTGAATTGCGATGCTTCATCCATGTTGCTTTACCGCGGCAATCCGGTGGTTTCGGGCAAACGATTCATCAAATTCAAGTTCTGAACGGCCACGCCGGCCGCCCCTTTGATCAAATTGTCCGTCACCGACAGAACCACGAGCCGGCCGCGCGAAATGCGGGCTGTCATGTGGCAGTAATTCGTATGAATTACATCTTTGGTCGAGGGAAGCTGCTTCACGACACGGACAAACGGCTTGCCTTCGTAAAACCGCTGCATGGTTTCGAGGGCGTCGGCCTCCGTGAGATTGCGTGTCGGCCGGGCGTACATTGTGCAGAGGATGCCGCGGTCCATCGGGACCATATGCGGCGTGAACGTCACCTCGACCTGTGTGCCGCTGGCGTCCGAAAGCACCTGGTCGATTTCCGGTTCGTGGCGGTGATTGCCGACGGAATAGGCCGCGATGCTTTCGTTGCATTCCGCATAAAGTAGGTTGAGCTTCGGAGTCCGGCCGGCACCGGAAACGCCGCTTTTGCCGTCGATAATGATGTCCTTGGGATCGATAAGCCCCTGGCACAAAAAAGGGGCCAATCCCAGGATCGATGTGCTCGTGTAACAACCGGGATTCGCCACGAGGTTTGCGGTCGGGATCCGATCGCCGAATAACTCCGGCAGACCATAGACCGTTTTGCCAAGTCGGCCGGGGTCCGTATGCGTGTGACCGTACCATTTTTCGTAAACGGCTGGATGATTGAACCGGTAGTCCGCACTCAGGTCGACGATTCGGCAACCCGCCTTGAGGAGATCGGGAACGACCGCCATCGAGGCCACATGCGGCAGCGCCAAAAAAACGAACCGGGCCCGCTCGGCAATCTGCGTCGGCGTCAGGTTTTCACAAGCCAGATTCAGCCGGCCGGAAAGCGAGGGGTGAATCGTCTCGATCGCCGGAGAGCCTTCTTGCCGTGTGCAGAGAGCGGCGATTTCCGCTTGCGGATGGTTCAACAGAATTTTGATCAGTTCCAGGGCCGTATAGCCCGTGGCACCGACAATTGCCACCTTCACCATCTCGTGCGGGGCCCCTTTCTCGGGACGAAATTCACGGCTCGTATCCGAACATTTTTCTCGGCGAACAACCAAGCGTCTATTTTAGGTGTCGATTCGAATTCGACAAATGCTGCGCCAGGGAGGTTCGGTCGCGAGCCCTCTAAGACTCGACCTTGCGGCATGTTGCGCGATGGTTTGAAATCGCGGCAGAAGCAGTCAGAATGGGAGCTTTCGACGGGCGAAACGAGTAGAACGAGGAATCCATGGCGAACGTGAAACAACTGGCGACGGCAGCGTTGAACGAAGGGGCGGGAATCTTGCGGTTGGCACCGAACTGGGTGCCTCGCTCCTTCTTGCAGCCGGGAAAGCGCATCAAACTGCATCCGGCCGACTACTATGCCTTGGGAACGCACCGCGGCGGAATCGACGAACGGTGGTTCGGCTCGACGACGCCGGCAACGAACGAAGGGGCTCCCCCAGACGAGGGTTTGAGCTATGCGGTCTTCGGAAAGGACCGTTTCACGCTCCGGGATGCGGTCGCCGAGATCGGGGCCGAGATTGTCGGCGAACCCATTTGGAATACATACCATCGCTGGCCCGTTTATTCGAAGTTTTTCGACAACATGGGGCCGATTCCGCACCACATGCATCAGAATGACGCTCAGGCCAAGCTGGTGCGGCAAGAGGGAAAGCCCGAGTCGTACTATTTCCCGCCGCAGCTCAATGCCATTGGCAACAACTTTCCCTATACGTTTTTTGGGCTGGAGCCGGGAACGACGAAAAAAGACGTCGTCCGTTCATTGGAGCGGTGGAACGACGGGGATAACGGCATTCTCGACCTCTCGAAGGCCTATCGTCTGAAACCGGGAACTGGCTGGCTTGTTCCCCCCTGCGTGTTGCACGCTCCGGGAAGCCTCGTCACATACGAGCCGCAATGGGGAAGCGACGTCTTCGGCATGTATCAATCGATGGTCGAGGGCCGAGCCGTCCCGCGATCGCTGCTAACCAAGGATTTTCCGCAGGAAAAGCACGCAGATGTGCAGTACCTGGTTGACGCGCTCGACTGGGAAGGAAATGTGAATCCGAGTTTCAAGGACTCCCACTATCTCGAGCCGATTGCCGTCGCGGACACCGCAAAAGAGGGCTATGTCGACCGCTGGATTGTTTACGGAAAATTCGCTGGAAAGCAGCTCTTCACGGCCAAGGAATTGACGGTCGAGCCCGGTGCGAAGTGCACGATTCGCGACGGAGGCGCCTACGGTTGGATCACGGTCCAGGGAGAGGGTCGCATCGGCAAACTGCGATTGCAAACGCCCGCCATGATTCGCTTTGGCCAAATGACCGAGGACGAAGTGTTTGTGAGCGCCAAGGCGGCCAAAGAGGGCGTTGTCGTCGAAAACACGGGATCCGAGCCGCTGGTCAGTCTGCGGTATTTCGGGCCGGATGCTCAGCCGGCGGCGCCGAATGTCGGCGATCACAAGAAGCGTTGATCTCAATCGACGAGCCGCCTCGTCAGTCAAGAATAGGCTCGGTGAACCTGTCGTCGTTTCCCTCTGCGCGGAGTGAACTGGTTTATGACCAACACGAAATCCAACAATTTTCCGAAGCTGCACAATGCGGCGTGGCCGGGCGTCGTGGGAAAAGGCCCGGACTCGGAACCGCCCATCAGCCTCGACACAATGCTTGACCTCACCGCGGCAGCCGAGGTGAATGGAGTCAAATTCGACGGCGTCGATTTGTTTCTGTTCGCGCCTCATGTTGAAATCGACGCGACGGATGATGACTTGAAGCAGTTGGCCGACAAAGTCCGGGCCCGCAAGCTGATGATCGGTTCTGTGGTTGCCCCAGTTTGGCCGCCGACCGGCGGCGGATCGGCCATGGGCACGGAGCAGGAGCGAAAGCAGTTTCTCGAGCAAGTCCGCAAAGGCTGCCGTATTGCCAAGCGCCTTCGCGAAATGGGCGTGCGACCGTACGGCGTCGTGCGGATCGATTCCGCCTGCGGACCGGGCGACTGGCTCAAGGATCCGGAAGGGAACCAAAAAAAGATCGCACAGACCTTTCGGCAGGCCTGCAAGATCGCTGCCGATTGTGGAGAACGACTCGCCGCCGAAGGCGAAATCTGTTGGGGCGGCATGCACAGTTGGAAGCGGATGGTCCAACTTCTCGAATTGACCGATCGGCCCGGAACACTCGGCTTCCAGGCCGATATGGCGCACACCCTGCTCTATACCCTGGGATACAACGCTGCTGAAGACCGCATCCTGCCGGAAAACTGGGATTGGAGGGAGCCGGCAAAACTCGACAGCGCACTCGCGTCGCTGACATCAGCCCTGCGTCCTTGGACCATCGACTTCCACGTGGCACAAAACGACGCGACCGTCAAAGGGTCGGGCTCCCACGATAAAACGGGTCGGCACTGTCTGCCGAACGACCCCAATGGCAAGCTCAACATTGCCCATCACGCGGGCTTCTGGATGCGAGATAGCTACGGCAATCCAACCAAAAAGTTCGGCCACATTTGCTGGGACGGCTGCATGTTCCCCAACGAAACGATGATGAAGCCCCAGACATGGAATGACATCCTGAAAGCGATGATTTCCGTCCGCGACGCACATGGCTGGAACGAATAAGCAGCGGCGAAATGTCGCAGCATTGAATCGAGGACTCCCATGACGAAACCACTCAATATCGGCCTGATCGGATACGGCTTCATGGGCCGGGCGCACTCGAATGCGTACCGGCGGGTCAACAATTTCTTCGATCTCGCTTACACGCCTGTCCTGAAGGCGGTTTGTGCCCGGGACGCGAATGCCGCCCAGGCGTTTGCCGACAAGTGGGGCTACGAATCGGTTGATACCGACTGGCGAAAACTCGTCGCGCGGAAAGACATCGACGCAGTCGACATTTGCGTGCCGAACAATCTCCATCACGACATTTCGGTCGCCGCGGCACAGGCCGGGAAGATGGTGCTGTGCGAGAAGCCTTTGTCGATGAATGCTCCCGAAGGGGCCAAAATGGTCGCGGCGGTGGAAAAGGCCGGTGTACCGAATATGGTTTGGTACAACTACCGCCGCGTTCCCGCCGTCACTTTCGCGAAAAAATTGATCGAAGAAGGCCGACTCGGAAAAATCTTTCATTACCGGGCGGTCTTTTTGCAGGACTGGACAATCTCCGCCGATCTGCCGCAAGGTGGAACCGCCCTGTGGCGGCTCGACGCGAAGGCAGCCGGCAGCGGCGTGACGGGCGACTTGCTGGCTCACTGCATCGATACGGCGCTCTGGCTCAACGGAAAGATCGACAGTGTCACGGCCATGACCGAGACGTTTATCAAAGAGCGTCCTCACAATCTGACCGGCAAGGTGGAAAAGGTCGAAATCGACGATGCCTGCGCGTTCCTGGCTCGGTTTGCGAACGGATCGTTGGCAACCTTCGAGTCGACACGTTATGCGCGCGGGCACAAAGCGCTCTACACGTTTGAAGTAAATGGAGAGAAGGCTTCACTCAAGTGGGATCTCCACGATCTCCATCGGCTCGAGTATTTTGACCACAAGGACGAGGGAAAACTTCGGGGCTGGAAGTCGATCCACGTGACCGACCACGGTGGAGACCATCCTTATATGGACAAATGGTGGGTGCCCGGACTTCAAATTGGCTACGAGCATTCCTTCGTGCACCAAGTCGCCGACTTTTTAACGGGCCTCTCGACCGGCATTCCGGCCGAGCCCACCTTCAAAAGCGCGCTGGAAACGCAAAAGGTTTGCGATGCCGTCCTGGAAAGTGCCCGGGAGGGGCGCTGGGCCCGGATTGCGTAGCCATCACCTATTAGCCGCCGTATAATCCAGACCGCTCAACGAGATTTCGACCATGGAAATGCAGCCGATTTCGCGCGAAGGATACGAGAAACTCCGGGAAGAAATCCGCCGGCTCGAAGATGAGGAAATGCCCAAGATCGCCGCGCAAATCGCCGCGGCGCGGCTGAAGGCGACCTCAGCGAAAACGCCGAGTATCACGGGCAGCGAGAAGCGCAGGGGCTGATGCAGGCCAAGATCAATCAGCTCAAAAGCAAACTTGCCAATTGCTTTATCGCCGACAAGGCGCAGATGCCCAAAGGCGTGATCGGATTCGGCTCGACGGTCACGATCAAAGACCTGTCCGATGGCTCACTGGAGAAGTACGAGTTAGTCGGTCCCGGCGAAGAGAATTACGACGGCGAAATTATGAAGATTCTCACAAGCAGCCCGATCGCGCAGGGGCTTTTGGGGAAAAAAGTCGGCGACTCGGTCGAGGTGTCAGTCCCCCGCGGGAAACTACGGATGGAGATCGTCGAAATCGCCGACCCCTGAATTTTTGCCATTTTTTGGAGCGTCGGAGGACGCTGACACCCGTCCCCGAACTTGACCTGCCTGACTTTGAGACTTTCCGATCATCCGCGCTTGTTGATCCCTCCGCTTGCCCGTTAGCTGGAACAATCTGATGCCTGCCTTATTGCGCGACCATGCCCGCGTCGCGGCGACGCTGCTGTTGTTTGGTTCAATCGCGCCCATGCGCCTCATTGCGGAAGATTGGACTCAATTTCGCGGTCCGGACGGACAGGGTCATTCCACAGCCGTCGGCCTGCCGACGCATTGGTCCACGAGCGAACATGTGCGATGGAAGACGCCGATTCCCGGCAAGGCCTGGTCGTCTCCGGTGGCCTGCGGCAATCAAATCTATTTGACGACGGCCGTTCCGACGGGAAAGACACATTCGCTCCACGCGGTGTGCCTGGATGCGTCAACCGGCAAAATCCTCTGGGACGTTACGGTCTTCGACGCTCTGGTTCCCAGCGTCGCAAACAGGATTCACGCCAAGAATTCCCATGCGAGCCCGACGCCGCTGATCGACGGTCAGCATGTCTATGTGCATTTCGGCGCACACGGGACCGCCTGCCTCACCACCGAAGGCAGCATCGTTTGGAAGACGCGTGCGCTCAAATATCAGCCCCAGCATGGCAGCGGCGGGTCCCCCGTACTGGTCGACGGACTGCTTGTCTTTAATTGCGACGGGGCCGACTTGCAGTTTGTCGTTGCGCTTGACGCTGCCACGGGCAAAATCCGCTGGAAAAAGGAGCGTCCCCCGTGCGAGGAAGCCAAGCGATTCGCGTTTGCCACGCCGCTCGTCATTGAAGTGAACGGCCGAAAGCAAATCGTCAGCCCTGGGGCGCACATGGTGATCGCTTACAAACCGAAAACCGGGTCCGAAATATGGACCGTGCGCTATGACGGTTACTCCATCGCACCGAGGCCGGTCTACGCCGACGGTCTGCTCTATGTTGAGACAAGTTTCGATCGGTCCGTGATGCTGGCGATCCACCCGGACGGCGAAGGAGACGTCACCGCTACGAAAGTGGCTTGGACGCAAACCCGTTCCATTCCGTCGACTCCGTCTCCCCTGCTCCTTGGCAAAGACCTGTTTATTGTCAACGACGCCGGAATCGCATCGTGCCTCGACGCCAAGACCGGCAAGCCGCACTGGACCCATCGCGTGGGAGGCAAGTTTTCCGCGTCACCCCTCTTCGCCGACGGAAAGATTTATCTCCAAAGCGAAACGGGCGAAACCACGATCGTTCGCCCCGATCGGGAGCATTTCAGCGAAGTTGCGCCAACAACCTGAATGAACCCACGCTGGCGACGCCAGGCGTGATTGATCACGACTTGCTTATCCGAACGGCTTCGGCCCTCTACCGAATCGAAGGCCGCTAGCGCCCACGCCTTCTCAGAAAGGCGGCGAAAACTCAGGCCGAACGAATGCACCGTCGGCGCACAAATTCGCTGACAACAGCAGCGTCCGGTGACTCCGCCAAATTGCTCGGCGGAGCGCTCAGCCCACGCAGATCTCGTTCACGAGTCGCACGGCTGGAATTGAGACGAGTATGGCCTGAGTGACCAATTGCTTGACGTAATAACTTCTGCTGCTTCCCGTCACGATCAAGCCGCCGTCTCGCCGCCGGATTGAAAGATTGCGAACCTGTTGCTGAGTCTCGCGATTAACAAAATCGATCAAGACTCGCAGGTCACTAGAACTTTGCGAAATCGTCGCGTTCTCCGTAAGCGTCACGCTGAGCATTGTCCTTCCTTAAGTGCCGTCTGAATCGCAGCGCGGGGACGGCGCGGAAATAGCTAATTATGTGCCAGAATCACGAAAAGCAAATTACGCACGCCCTGCCCTCTCCGACTAAAAATGGCTAGGGCGTGGTTCCGATCGGCAGCCAAACTCGTAAGTCATATAGCGAAGAGAATTTGCGCCTGATCTCACCGCAATTCCAGTCTCGGGGCTGAGTCTTCTTGAACACGATTTCGAGGGCTCGCCCCCTGAGGAGCGACGAACGAAATCGAGACGAGTGGTGCGAATCTAGGCACTGATTGAAGAGCTTGGTAGCACATAAGTTCGATGCCGCAGACCACTTCACGCGCGAACTCAGACTGCGAAGTGGCGAGTGCGCAAGGCAACGAAAAAGGGGCCGGAGGCCTCACAGGCTTCCCAAGCCCCTGTCTTCTCGAAAACAACTTGATCAGGGCCCCAGCCTGAGACGCCTCTCAGGCTATGGGTTCGCCCGTACTTCAGGCATTGTGATCGACGTGCGGTGCGTGGTCGTAGCAGTCTTTGTCATGCCACAGCGGGAGGCCGGCTGCGTAGCGTGCTGCTAACATCAAGACCTTGGCTTCGGAACCGGGCTTCGCTGCGGTGGGGCTCACCGGATCAACTCCGCGCGCCCGAAACTCGGCCTCGGTGTAGTAACTCACTTCTTCGCCTTCCTCTCCGTAGACGGTCTCTTGCTCTTCTGCCACGGCATTCTCTGCCGAGTCGAGCTCGAAGTCGTCATCCTCGAAATCGAACGCCATTCGTCGCACTCCAACTTTCTTAAGGGGATCAATCTCAAAAAATGAAGGCTTACCTGAATACGACCGGTTGATGCTTCCCGCGGCTTCGGAGAACAACATTGCCCGCTCTCCCGTAACAAATCGCATGTACGGGCATTCACACCATCGACGGCGAATACTCAAGGCGCGGCGACGCGCCGGGCGGGCCGGAACTCAGGCTGGTCCATTAACCCGATTCTTGGGTTGAGCGACCCCAATGTCAACTAAAAAATTCACAAAAAGCGAATCGGCGCGGGTCTCTGCGATTCTTAGAGCGTTCTGCTTACCGACGCGAAGAAGCTGCTCCGCGGAGAGTGCCGACGCCAAACTAACGGCTGCGACGCTGAGCATCGAACCGCTTGAGCTTCTGGTAGAGAGTCGAACGCTCAATCCCCAAGATCTCGGCCGTACGCGTCATATTTCCGTTCGTGTGCTCCAACGTCGCCAAGATGTGCTCCTTCTCGAGGGCGATCAAGGAGACTTCACGATAGGTGCCGTACTGGTTGTCCATGACGCCTATGGTCGGGTCCGACGGAGGCGTTCTGAGGGCGGTCAGTCGAATGTCCTCCTCGCGAACCTGATCGCCTGGACACAAGATCACAGCCCGCTCGACGACATTCTGTAACTCGCGCACGTTGCCGGGCCAATCGTAAGCCATCATGGCGTCGAGAGCCCCCCGGGAAAAGCTGCCGACCTGGCGTCCAGTTTTGCGCGCCGAACTCGTCAGAAAGAAGTCGGCCAGAATGGGGATGTCGGTTCGTCGCTTACGCAGCGGCGTCACCAGGAGTTCGACGACGTGCAAGCGAAAATAGAGGTCCTTACGGAATGTGCCCCGTTCGACCTCGCGTTCGAGATTCCGATTGGTTGCGGCGACGACGCGCACGTCGACTTTTACCGGGCTCCTGCCGCCCACTCGCTCGAACGGGTGTCCTTCAAGCACACGCAGGAATTTGGCTTGAATGGGGAGGCTCATCTCACCGACTTCGTCGAGAAACAGCGTGCCTCGGTGCGCTTGCTCGAACTTCCCGAGTTTGCGCTCCGTCGCCCCCGTAAAAGACCCCTTCTCGTGGCCAAAGAGCTCGCTTTCAAGCAGGGATTCGGCGAGCGCCGCGCAGTTCATGGTGGAAAACGGGCGGCTGTGGCGATCGCTCTTGAAATGGATGGCCCGGGCGACGAGTTCCTTGCCGACGCCACTTTCGCCCCGGATAAGCACCGTCGCATCCGTCGGTGCGATTCGGACAATTGTTTGCCGCAAATCATCGACTTCGGGACTTTGGCCGATGATCTCGCTCTCGGTCACCAATTGTTGGCGCAGCGTTTCGTAATCGGTGCGAATGCGGTCGAGACCGCTCGCCAGCGATTCTTTCTCCTTCAAATTGCGCAAGGCAACGGCCATCTGATCCGCCACCGCGATGGTGAATTCCAAATCCTCAGGCTGAAAGGGCCGGTTGGGATTTGTTGAGTAGAGGTGGATGAGTCCGTGCACGAGCGACCCAAGCTGGATGGGTGCGCAGATGACGCTTTCCGCTTGCATTTCACCCAGGTCGTCACGCTGTGCCAATCGGGTGTCTTTGCGCACGTCACGAGCCAGGATGGCCTCCCGAGTCGAGAGGACCTGGGTGGAAAGGTAACTCGAAACCTTGTGATAAGGGCTCTCGCCTTTGGCGGTGTAGGCGACGACTGTGAGTTGAGAAGCCTTGGCATCCTGTTGGACGGCTTTCGGCAAGAGCAACACGGCGCCGATGTCGAAGTTGATGGCGCCGTTGAGGCCCGCGAGAATCACCTCCGCCAGCTCCTTGGCGGCCGGCGCCGCCCCCATGTCGAGTGCCAAGCGGTAGAGCGATGCCAGTTCCTGGTGGGCCCGGTCCCGGACATGGCCTGAATCAGGCTGCGGCGTCCGATACGGTGAGTTCCGGGCGCGATGGATGATTTCGGGCGCCGCCTGGGCTTGCTCGCCGATGACCTCGACGGCGAACGCGGTGTCCGAGCCGTTCACATCAGCCGTCACCTCGGGCGCGCCAAACGGCTGCGAAAGATCGAAAGTGAAACCGAGCTCGTAATGACCGATCTGAATCAGGTCGCCCGACTCAAGTTCCCGTTCGCCGACGACGGGTCCGTGGTTGACCATTGTGCCATTACGGCTTCCGAGATCCCTCAGAATCCACGTCGTCCCGTTCCGATAGAGTTCGCAGTGATTGCGACTGCACAACTCGTCGCGCACCACGATGCGGTTCGTCGTGGCCCGTCCAATTGTCATCACTTGGGCGGGGGAGAGACGGAAAACATCCCGCCAGGAGCTGCCCTCGCGAACGACAAGAAAAGCATCGCGAATGTCGGAGGGCTTTTGCGTCGCCTGATCAGGCTCCATTCAAGGAGAATAAACCACTTTTGACCGGTAACACAAGAAGGGGTTTCTAACGGCGCGACAACTAAGGGTGAATCCTCAAAGTGTGATTCCCAAACGCAATCACGAGGTTGTGCAAGCTTTCGGCAATGACGCGGTGGCGCATCTCACGCTGCTTGCGGGTCGTCCGCCAAGTCGTCATCCTGGAAAACGTGCCGCGATCCGTAGGAGTTTTTTTATGCAGCGAAGCAGTGTCTCGCGTAACGTCTTCCGAGTGATCGTGTTGCTGGCATCGGTCCTGATTGCCCTACCCTGCACGGCGGGAAACTGGTCGCAGTTTCGCGGCGACGACTTGACGGGAGTGAGCGGAAACCTGCGGGTTCCCACGCGGTGGAGTGCGGATCAACTTCTCTGGACCGTGGACGTGCCTGGGGTGGGACATTCGTCTCCGGTGATTTGGGGGAACCGCCTGTTCCTGACTTCGGCGAGCGAAACGGGAACCACGCGATACATCCTCTGTCTTAACGCCGACAGTGGAAAGAAGATTTGGTCGCGGCAGCTGACTTTTAGCCCCAGTCACAAACATCCCAAGAACAGTTGGGCATCGAGCACGCCGGCAATCGATGGAGAACGAATTTACTTCGTCTTCGCGGACTCCGATCGACAGATTTTCTCCGCCTATGATTTCGATGGAAACCCCGTCTGGGAAAAGAATTTGGGAAGCTTCAAGAGCCAGCATGCCCAGGGAACTTCTCCGATCGTGTTCGAGGACATGGTCATCCTGGCCAATGACCAGGACGGCCCAAGTTCAATCGTTGCCTGCGACAAGCACACCGGACACACGATCTGGACCGCGCCCCGCAAAGCGGGCCCGCAGGCGACTTCGTATTCCACGCCTTTTATTTACCGCCCGAAAGACGGTCCGCCGCAACTGATCTGCTCGAGCAGTCTCTCAGGCGTTTCGGGGCTCGACCCGCATACCGGTCAGACAATCTGGACGACGAAATCGATGCCGCAGCGGACTGTCGGTTCGCCCGTTCTCGCCGGCGGCCTCCTCTTTCAATGCTGCGGTGCCGCAGGCCAAGGAATGTTGATGGTCGCAATCGACCCGAGCGGACACGGCGACGTCTCCAAGACGCACATTCGCTATACGAGAACGCGGCTTTTACCCTATGTGCCGACGCCAATTGCCTGCGGCGACAACCTCTTCCTGTGGAGCGATCACGGCGTCGTCTGCTGCGTCAACCCGGCAACAGGCAAGGACATTTGGACCAAGCGCGTCGGGGCCGATTTTAGCTCGTCTCCCATTTGCGCGGGGAATCTGCTGCTGAATGTCGACGAGTCGGGAAATATCGTCGTCCTGGCGGCCTCCCGCGAATTCCGGCTCGTCGGCACAATTCCGCTCGGTGATCCGTGTCATTCGACCCCGGCGGTCGCCAATGGCCGACTTTATTTCCGGACCTTTCACCATCTGGCTTGCGCTGGCACCCGGCCATAGAATGGAGGGGCCGAGGATGGATGTTACGACTCGAAACGACTCCGCCCCGGTTGCCACAATGAGTGCGGGCCATCCACTCGTTCCATACGAACAAGAGCAATCATGCCAGCCTGGCCGGGTGGTCCGTGTCCTTCGTGCGGCGACGTCATGCCAGAGAACGTCGTTCACTGTCAGAGTTGCCGCACCTTGCTCAATAGCGACCTGGAGCCCGATTTCATCGAGGCTCCCGAATTCGTTCCGTTGCAGGAGATCGTCAGCATGGTCGAGGTCGAACTGGGGGGCTATTACGTCGCTTGCCCGCACTGCAAACGGGAGTTGCGCGTCGCCGGCAAATACGTCGACGAAAACGTGCAGTGCAAGTTCTGCGAATCGCAGTTTACGATGGATTTCTCAAACCCGAAGCTCAAGATGCAAGCCTTTTATTCCATTTGCCCGCATTGCAAACAGGAACTTCGGGCGGCACCGAAGTACCTGGGAATGAAAGTCGCCTGCAAGCACTGTGGCGGGAAGATTCATCTCGTCGACCAGACGGGTTGAGACGGACCGGTCCGTCTTCTGCCTGCTGCCGCAGAGAAATCGCGCGGGCGGATGGCATTCAAACTTCTGGCTCAGTTTGCCGGACTAAAGGGACTGGCGTCAGCGGCCGTATTGGCGGACGTCGCCGCTGAGCCTGATGCCGTCGCTCCCCTCCCGCCTTTAACATCGGGAGAAGCAAACACGGCGCAATCGGCCACTTGTGTCCGGTAAAGCTTGTCGCTGTCGTCGAATAAGAGGGCGACGTTCACGTGCCAACGTTCGCCGTTCTTTCGATTCCAAAGGTCACAGTAATAAACTCGTTGGCTGACCCCGAAGCTCCCCTCGATGCCGGCGGCCGCAAGGCGGCGCAGGGCCTCTCCCCGTTGAGTCCCCTTCGGCACAACGGCCAGGATTTCCTTCTCTTGCTCGGAATATGTGAGCGGACATGGCATAATGGCCCGGTTCAGGCTGACGCAGCCGGCCATGCTCAAGGCAATCAAACTGGCGGCGGTCCACCTGAGGTATACCGTTTGCATAAGCCGACGGCTCCAGATCGGCAATTGTGCCGGAGAGGAGAAGGCGAAACACGATTGATTGGGAGGAGTACGGATTCGGAAGCGAATCGCGTCGCGGAAGCGTGTGGGTGACTTGAGGCTGGGGGAATGGTTGGAAAGGCGCTTCTACTGGGCGATTCCTATTGCGTCAATGCCGGTTCGTGCATCTCAAGTTCCAGGAAGGACGGTCAGTGGGGAAAGGCAAACAAGGCCTTAACCCCGGCTTAACGAGCAGGGCGAAGACCCTTGTCGGGGACGACGTTAAAGACCGGCCAGCTTTCCAATTGCCCGCAGATTGGCCATTCCGCCTGAGACTCGATAAGCTGACTGCTCGGTATTCCGGCCGGGACAACCAGAATACGCACGCTCAGGGGGAGGCCGCGTCAATGAATCAGTTTTTCCGTGACGTTGTCGTTACGGGTTTAGGGGCCGTTTCTCCGTTTGGAGGAGGGGTCGACGTTCTTTGGCGCAACGTCCGCCAAGGGCGGAGCGGTGTCGATTGGATCGAGACGCTGGGTGAACTCGATCCCGAACTTTACCCTGTGCGCTATGCCGCAGAGGTGAAAGGGTTTTCGGTCGCCGATTACCTGAAACAGCTCCCCGGTCCACGGTTGGGAAAAAGCGTCCAATTGGGACTGGTCGCCGCCCGCGAGGCGCTCGCCCAGGCGAAACTCCTAGACGAGAACGAGCAGGCCATCGATATCGGGACGCCGATTTCCGCCATCATGGGGAGCGCGCATGGCCCCTCCCAGGAGACCGAAATCGGTTACGGCGCTTTCTTTCAACATGGACCGGCCGCCGTCCGCCCCACGACCATTCCCATGTGTATGTTCAATTCGCTGTCGAGCAACATCTCCATTCATTTCGGGCTGACCGGTTCCAACCATGTCATCGCCTCGGCCTGCTCGTCGGCGACGACGGCCATCGGACTCGGTTTGCTGCTGATCCGGCACGGCTATGCCGACGTCGTGCTGTGCGGCGGCGCCGACGCTCCCTTGACGTCCCCCTTGTTCAGCAGTTGGACCAAACTCCGCGTGCTGGCCGAGCATGAAGACCCCAAGCAGGCCTCCCGTCCGTTTGACCGGCATCGCAACGGCCTCGTGTTGGGTGAGGGAGCGGCGATCACGATTCTCGAGTCTCTGGAAAGCGCCGAGCGCCGGGGCGTCACCCCCCTGGCCCGCGTCGCCGGCTTTGGTTCGTCGAGCGACGCGCAACACATCACGACGCCGTGCGTCGATGGCCAGGTGCGGGCGATGCAAGCCTGCCTGCGGGACGCGAACGTCGAACCGGGCCGGGTCGACTATCTCAACCTGCACGGCACGGCGACCCGGGCGAACGACGAAACGGAGGCCCGGGCCGTTGCGAAAGTTTTCGGCCCGCGCGGCTCCCGCATGCCTGCCAGCTCGACCAAGTCGACGTTGGGTCATGCCGTCGGAGCCAGCGGTGCCATGGAATTTGCCATTTGCGTCCAAACCATCCGCGACCGCTTCGTGCCCCCCACGATCAATTGCGACGATCCCGATCCGGAGGTCGGTCTCGATTACGTTCAAGGCGAAGGCCGCGATCATTCTGTCCGCTACGCGATGTCCAATTCGTTTGCATTCGGCGGGAACAACGCTTCCGTCCTGGTTGGGACGTGCGATTGAGACCGATCGGATGTCTCGGCCGATTCAGGCCAACAATTTCCTGATCACATTGCCCTCGACGTCGGTCAACCGAAAATCACGGCCCTGGAAACGGTACGTGAGCCGCTTGTGGTCCAGGCCGAGGAGATGCAGGATGGTCGCCTGCAGATCGTAGAGCGAATAGGACTCGCTGACCGCAAAGCAGCCGAAATCGTCCGTCGTGCCGATCGTCTGTCCGCGCCGAACCCCGCCGCCGGCCATCCACATCGTAAACGCGTCGATATTATGGTCCCGCCCGACACTTGCATCGCGGGCCCCCTGCGTCACCGATTGCGCGACCGACGAGCGGCCAAATTCGCCTCCCCAAATCACGAGCGTCTCGTCGAGCAACCCTCGAGCCGCCAGGTCAAGGACCAGCGCCGCCGAGGGCTGATCCGTCCAGTGGCATTCGTGAGGCAGTCCCGTGGCCAGATGCGAATGATGGTCCCAATCGCCGTGAAACAGTTGCACGAAACGCACGTCCCGCTCGACCATGCGGCGCGCCAACAGGCAATTTCGGGCGAACGACGGCTGATTGACGTCGTCGATCCCGTACATTCGCAAAGTCGCCGCCGTCTCGCCGCTCAGGTCGAGCAGCTCGGGAGCGCTGGTTTGCATGCGGAAGGCCATCTCGAAAGCGGAGATGCGAGCGGCGATTTCACCGTCTCCGGTCTCGGCCAGATGGCCGGCATTGAGGGCGTTGACGACCTCAATCGTTCGCCGTTGTTGTGTCGGACTGATCCCGCTGGGACTCGACAGATTCAGGATCGGCTCGCCGGAAGAGCGGAAGGGAACTCCCTGGTAGGCCGACGGCAGAAAGCCGTTTCCATAGTTCGCGCTTTCGAGCGCGGGGCCAGGCCGGACTGCAGCACGACGAAGCCCGGCAAGTCGCGGGATTCGCTCCCCAGTCCGTAGGTAATCCACGATCCCATGCTCGGCCGGCCGAATTGTCGCCAGCCGGTGTTGAGCTGTAACTCCGCGAACATGTGGTTCGTGTCGTCGGTCCGCAGGGTGCGAATGACCGAGAGTTGATCGACAATTTGAGCCGTATGCGGCAAGAGTTCCGAGACGGCCGTCCCGCAATCGCCGTGCTGCGTGAATCGCCACGGACTGGCCATCAGCCTGGGCCGCTTCTCCTGAATTTGAGCGAACTTGATTTTCTTCAGAAACGTTTCCGGGATGAATTGTCCGTCACGCCGGGTCAATTCCGGTTTCGGATCGAACAGATCGAGTTGGCTGGGACCGCCGATCATGTCGAGAAAGATCACGCGCTTGGCCCGCGGCTGGAAATGGGGTTTTCGAATGGCCATTGCCTCATTCGAAGTCGCGGCTTGCGCGGACCGCTCGTCGTCCATGAGCGAGGCCAAAGCCAGCGGTGCCAGACCGAGCGCGGTCCGGCCGAAGAATTGCCGCCGCGTCTGATGAAAATCGCAGCACGGTTGATGCATCGCGCTCATTCCCGCGTCATGAACTCATCAAGGCTCAAAAGTGCCCGGCACACAATCGTCCAGGCCGCCTGCTGAACGGGGTCGCCTCCGGTCGCGATGCTTCCCCCCGCGATCTTCCCCGCAGCCAATTTGTCGGCCGCCAGCTTGACCGATTGCTCGTGGAGCAGCCCCAACAACAATCCGGCCTCGGAGGGGCGCGTCGACCGGCCCAGACAGATCCGAAAAGCGCAATTCAAACGCTCTTCGTCCGAGCGTCCGCCCCCGATCGCGCGGCGGGCCAAACCTTGTGCGGATTCAAAAAAAGTCGGGTCATTGAGCAAGGTCAGTGCTTGGACGGGCGTATTGGACCGGTCTCGTCGCGTGCAGGCGGACGCGGCATCGGGCGCATCGAACAGCCGCAGCATCGGATAAGGCGTCAATCGCCAAACCCACGTATACAGGCCGCGCCGGTAACGATCCGGTCCGGGACTGGTGGTCCACGTCGCCGGCACGGCCCGTCCGTCGAGCACGCCGGGCGGCTGCAGCGGATAAGCCGCGGGTCCCGCCAACTTTTCCGACAGCAATCCGCCGGCATCGAGGGCCAGATCGCGAATGACCTCCGCCTCGACGCGCAATCTCTTTTGATGGCTCAACAGACGATTCGTCGGATCGATCGAATCCACGTCGGACCGGGCCCGCGCGCTTTGCCGGTACGTGGCCGAGCACACGATCCCGCGGTGAATCGCTTTGACACTCCATGACCGCGCGGCAAATTCCGTCGCCAGCCAATCGAGCAAATCACGTTGCAACGGCTGCGGAGTCCGGACGCCGAAATTGTCCGCCGTCTCGACGATTCCCCGGCCGAAATACTGCTGCCAGATGCGATTGACCGTCACCCGTCCGACGAGTGGATTTTCGGGAGCCACCAGCCACCGCGCCAACTCGAGACGCGTCGGCGTCCCGGCCGCTTTCAGCGGGTGCAAAAACGCGGGCACGCCCGGCCGCACCACGTCTCCCGGACGCTCGGGGTTTCCCCGCACGAACATGCGTGTCTCCCGCGGATCGGCCTGCATCGCCATCGTGGCGGGCAGTTGCGGCACGCACTGTTCACGACGTTCGATTTCTTTCGTGAGTTCCTGATAACGAGCGTCCTCTGAAGTTCGCCAGGTGACCAGCGCCGCGAGCTGATCGGGCGATCGCCCGGTGCCCTGCGACGCCGCGGACTGGACGTCGGACGGCATGCGCGCCCGTTCGTCCGCGGACAGACGGGCCAGCCAGGACTCGACGCTGGCTTTCAGCTTGGACTCGTAGGCATCGCGAACGGTTTTTGTCTGGTTGACTTGTGCCTGGGCCGCGTCGCGGGCCGCCTTTTCAGCCGGCGACGCCAGTTCCAAGGAGCCGATGCTCGCGCCGTCAAAAAAGGCGTAAAGCTGGTAATACTCGCGCTGTGTGAGCGGATCGAACTTGTGGCTGTGACACTGAGCGCAGCCGACCGTCAGCCCCAAAAACACGGTCCCGGTCGTGTTGACCTGGTCGAGGACGGCTTCCCAACGCACGCCGGGATCGTACATGGCGTTGCAATGAAAGGCGCTCGCGATCGTTTGCTCGGCCGAAGCGCCGGGCAACAAATCGCCGGCGATCTGCTCGATGGTAAATTCATCGAAGGGCAAGTCGCCGTTGATCGCACGGATCACCCAGTCGCGATAGCGCCAAACGCTCCGCGGCGTATCCGACTCGTATCCGGAACTGTCGGCGTACCGGGCCAAATCGAGCCAGTGGCGGCCCCAGCGCTCGCCGAAATGAGGCGACGCCAGCAGCCGGTCGACAAGCCGCTCGTAAGCATCGGGAGCCGGGTCGGCGACAAAACGGGCGACCTCGTCCACCGGTGGCAAGAGCCCCACGAGATCCAACCAGACGCGGCGAATAAGTGTTGTACGATCGGCTTCGGCAGCCGGTTGCAATCCTCGCTTCTCGAGTTGAGCCAGAACGAACGTGTCGATTTCGTTCCGGATCCAGCCGCGGTTCTTGACCACCGGAAGTTTCGGACGCACGGGTGGTTTGAAGGCCCAATGGTCGACCGATTTCGATTTTGCGGGCACCGTCGTCGCCGGCCAAACCGCTCCCTGGTCAATCCAAGCCCGCAAGCGTCCGATCTCTTCGCGGGTTAATCGCTCTCCCTCCGGCGGCATGACGATGTGTTCGTCGTCGGCTCCGGCGGCGAATTGCACAATCCGGCTCCGCCCGCTCTGCCCGCGGATCAAGGCAGGCCCGCGTTGTCCTCCGGCGAAGGCGGAGGCCTTTTGATCAAGGCGGAGGCCCCCTTCCTGCGCATCGGCGCCGTGGCATCGCAGGCAATTCTTGGCGAGGAGCGGTTGAATCTCCTTCTCGAAATCGACGTGCCGCGTCGCAGCGGGCGGCAAAACCGGTCCCGCGTTGTCGGCGAGTGTCTGCGCGGCCACGACGGCAACGCAACACATCACCGCCAAAGGCGCACAGACTCTCCTCAAATGCTGGTATTTTTGGTGCCACTGACCAGGCCCGGCCATCGGGGCCGGCTCATGAAGCCGGGGGCTCGCCAGTGTCTTCGTTTGCCCATCAAACGGCATCGGCACTGGCGGCCCAAAGCTGCCGCCAGTGGCACACCCGTGGCGTTCACCATTTTTAGATAAACGCTTGAGTCGGCACTTTGCGGCGTGGTCGATGCGACGGCGTTTGGACACCATGCGTGTCAGCCGATGCGGATGGAGTAAGGGCGGGTCGGACGAAGGCGGGGCAATGTCTGTTGAGGTTAGTCCGGCGATAAGGCTAGCCAAACGGTCGCCCCCCTTCAACCGGCAGAGGCTTGCACGTAGATGCGCACTTTTCAGTGCGCACCTTCGAAAAGGCTGCGCACCTTCGAACAAATCTCGGGGGTTTTCCAGATGCGCACTTTTCGAAACGGGGTGCGCACCTTCGAACAAGTTGCGCACCTTCGAACACCGCTCGCGATTCCCAATCCAAAATCAAAAATCGAAAATCCAAAATGGAACATTTGTCGCACCCCTAGTTACGCCCGTCGGTCGCCATCCAGATCCACTTCGCCCCTTTCTCATAGCCCGACCTCACCGGCTTGATGCCGGCGAGCTTCATCGCCCGCCGCACGGTGCCGCTCGAGAAGCCGCATTCCCAAGCTTGCTGTTTCACGTCGCGCGCGGCCAACGGTCCGTCGGCCAAAAGCTCCCGGAGCCATTGCGCCGCGAGCTGCCGCTCGGTCCAATCGCCACCCTTGCGTTCACACTCGGCGGCGATCATCTCAGCGGCCGTCATCCGCACCGCCCGGCGTTCCCATTCGAGGCGGCCCTGCTTGATGCGGTACGCCAGACCGTTCGGAGGAGAGCACAGGTTCAGCTTTGCGGGTAACAAGAGCCGCCGACCGCGATCGTCCCGATCCTTGGCCACGAGCCAAACCGCACCGGCGGCGAGTTCGGCAGAACCCAGCCAGCGTTCGAAGGCCCGAGCGCCGAGGCCTGTCGGTAAGCCGGTCACAGCCACAATCGCCACGCGGTGGGCAGCCGCCACCGCGGCCAGGCGGGCCAGCGTCGAGCCCGTCGGCACGTGCGACGACGGTTCCAAAGGCCCACCGCGAGCCCCAACCGGATCGATCACCACCAGCCGCGTTTCGGGATGTTCCTCCAAGAGGTCGGTCAACGCCGGCAGATCCGTCTCCAGCGAAAAACCTCGCGTCCCCTGCTCTGCTTCTCCCAAGCCAAAATCGGGACGGCCCACCTCGACGCGGT
The DNA here is from genome assembly GCA_963752185.1 of uncultured Planctomycetaceae bacterium. GTDB lineage: Bacteria > Planctomycetota > Planctomycetia > Planctomycetales > Planctomycetaceae > DASPSM01. The sequence continues at coordinate 3,112,955 of CAVVXK010000002.1, forward strand.
CGACCAGCAGGATGCGCTCCAAATCCGCGCCCGCGTCTTCCAGTCGGGGCCTGACGACCGTGGCGACCTCGTCTTTTCCGGCGACGAGGATCACGGTCGCCGGCGGCTCGCTCGCTGTCTCTCGACCCGGAAACGGAACGCCGCCGCTGGTGCGGGCCGCCAGAATCCAAGCTCAGGAAAGACTTGCCCAGCCCGCTCTGGCCGCAGAGCAAGGTCAGCTGACCCAATGGAATGCGGCCCGGCCACAGCCACTCCACCGGCCGGGCCGACACGTCACACAGCCGCACCGTCCGCAGCCGACCCGCCGGCTGGATCGCCCCCGAGGACGCCGGTGTGCCGAGCCATCTTTGCGCGTCATTGAGAATGCTCGCAGCCAGTCGATCGAGTTCGTTCATCAATTCCTTCCGCCGAATTCACAATCACCACGACACCAAGGAAAGACAAAGCGAAAGGATCCGCCGATTTCGCCGATTTCGCCGATTTGAAATTCAAAAAATCGGCGTCAACTGCGAAATCTGCGGATGACTCTTCTCAGGGATGTCTTCGCCGCCGGGCGCCGAAAGCTTGCATCCGATGAGGCGACCTGAATGAGAGGCGGAGGCGCAACAGCGCGGAGTGCGAGGTGGCAAGGCCTTGCTCGCCGCAGTTCGATCACCGCGGCATCCACCAAAAGCAGAAGAGCCGCGCCTCCATTCAGGCACGGCTCCGCATAAGCGAGATTTTACAGCGATCGCTGTACCGTATTTGTCGTTCCTAATTCCTATTTTGCACGAAACGAGCCACCTAGTTCAATCCCAAAATTTTTTCAGCACTCGCCCGGTCTGTTTGACCGCGGTCAGTGATGCGGCCAATTAGAACTGGCGCAGGAAGCGGAGATCGTTCTCGTAGAAGCGGCGGATATCCGTGATCCCATGCCGCTTCATGCACAGCCGCTCGATGCCCAGGCCGAAGGCAAAGCCTGTGAATTCCTCGGGATCGTAGCCGACCGATCCGAGGACGTGCGGATCGACCATCCCTGCCCCGCCGATTTCCATCCACCGCCCTTCCCAGGGGATGTCGACTTCGACGGACGGCTCCGTGAAGGGGAAGAATGACGGCCGGAAGCGGATCGAGACGTCGTGTTCCAAATAGGCCGAGAAGAGCATGCGGATCACGGTCTTCAACTGGGCCATCGTGACGCCGCGTCCGACCATCAGGCCTTCCATCTGGTGGAACATGCACCCATGCGTCGCGTCGATTGTGTCGGGTCGGTAGACGCGGCCCAGGCAAACGATGCGGACGGGCGGCTTTCGGCCCTCCATCACGCGGATTTGCACAGTCGAGGTTTGGCTGCGCAGCAAGATCGGCGAGCGGCCCTCACTTGGCGGCGCATCGTGCTCGGAAGTCCCGACGGTCGCGGTCGCCACATAGAAGTTATCGAGCGGGTCACGTGCCGGATGCGCTTCGGGGATATTGAGGGCCTCGAAGTTGTGCCACTCGTCTTCCAGTTCTGGTCCGTCGACCACCGAAAAGCCGAACCGCCCCATGATCTCCTTGAGATCGTCCATGGTTTGGGTGAGCGGGTGTTTTTGGCCGAGCTGAAGATGCGGACCAGGAAGCGTGACGTCGATGCCGCCCGCGACCGATTTCGGACGGGAAAGTTCCTGTTTTCTGGCCTCGAAGGCGCCTTCGACCTTGGACTTGGCCTCGTTGAACTGCTTGCCGACGACGGGACGCTGCGCCGGTTCGACCTGGCCCAACAAGGCTTGCAGTTCGCGCAGCCGGCCGTGCTTGCGACCAAGAAACTCGATCCGGACGGTTTCCAGTGACGCCGCATCCTGGGCGGCAGCAATGGCCGCCAAAGCGGCTTGTTCGTACGCCTGCAGTTCGCCGATTGGGTCCAAAGTTGGGCTCAAGGGAACGCGCGATCCCGCGGGTCCGTTACGCGGAGGCCGTCTGCGCGACGGGCTTCTTGGCAGCCGGCTTTTTGGGAATCGACTTCTTGGCCAATTCGACAATCTCGTCAAAAATGGCCGGTTCGTGGATGGCCAATTCGCTCAACGTCTTGCGATTGAGTTCGACTTTCGCCACCGTCAACCCGTGGATGAAGTTCGAATAGGACAGACCGCGGGCTCGGCAGGCGGCCGTCAATCGCGTGATCCACAAAGCGCGATATTCGCGCTTCTTCAGTTTCCGGTGGATGAACGCAAACGCGCGGGCGCGAAGGACGGTTTCCTTCATGCTGCGGAGCAGTTTCCGCCGCCCCAGGAAATTCCCGCGTGCTTCCTTGAATAACCGCTTCTTGGATCGGTGCCGCGCTTTTCCCGCTCGAACTCTCATGGCAGTCTTCAGTCAGTTTCTTGGAAAAAAATATTCGATGGCCGAAGCGGATCACTTACCGCCGCCGTCAATTCAGTTTAAAGGACCGGGTTCAGGGCGTGGAGGATCATCGCCACCTGCTTGCCCTCAATGACCCGGTCCGCCCGTGCCTGGCGGTTGCGCTTGGCGGTCTTTTTCCCCAGCTTGTGGCCGCGGAACGCCTTTTTGTGCTTGACCTTGCCGTTGGCGGTCACCTTGAACCGTTTACGAATTCCCTTATGGGTTTTTTGCTTGGGCATTACTGCGTCCTGTAGCGAGGGAAACCGCGGATTATAGCGACCGTTTCCCGGAGTTGGAAGGAAAGATGGCCCGTCCAGACCCCGAAATTCATTGCCGGTAAGGAACATTTGGCGTGCATGAGACACGCCCCCGCCGTTTGTCGGGTTCTCCGGCCGGCGTTAGACTCGCAGTTTAGACTCGCAGTGGATCATTTCCGGAAGACGGGCCGCGAAGCGGATTGGCCATGTCAGCGCCCGGTGAAGAAACGCAGCTCGCGAAAGGGTCGCCTCGGACAAAAAAGGCGATTCAGGTCGTGATTGTCGTCGGTCTGGTCGTCGCCTGCGGGGCCGCTGGCGCGGCCTACCATTTCCGCTACGGCGACCGAACGACCACGAATTACCGCGCGATCCAGGAAACGACCAAAGAGCTCCTTAAGATCGAGGTGCCCGATCGGCTCTGGCCCCGCATTTCTGTGACTCGCCCCGATGTGATGAAGATGGTCGTCTATGCGTCCAAAAGCGACGACAGCTGCTTGGCGATCCTTTCGTGCGAGCCAACTTGGGCCCACGAAAAAGGCAACCGTCCCGAGCGATTGTTGCAATCCACGCTCGAGCAATACTGTCCCCAGTTCAATAGCGAACGCTGGACCGGCACCGAGGAACGCGAAGTCATCATTGGGGGCGCGCCGCAGCGTGTTAAGATTGCGTCGTCGTTTCGCACGGACGATCACAAAGAGGTCCGAATTCTCGGCCTCGAGAGCATGGAAACAAAACAAGGCGCGATTTCGCTGTATTACCAGTCGACCCTTCATTCATCGACGGACGACGAAATCGACCGGCTGCTGAAATCGCTGAAATGAGGGCCGCCATGAGCATCACTGAGACACGCTCCGTCCCGACAAGTCGGCCGCCACTCAAACAGCCGCCGGGGCCCGCCGGGTTCTTGTCCTATCCCAAACGCTTTCTCGAATACTCCCGCGACCCGCTCACCTACCTCAGGCGGCTCGCCCGTGAGTACGGCGACGTCGTCCTGCTGCAGAGCTTCGGCATGCCGTTCTATATGTTCAATCACCCCGATCACATCGAGGAGATTACTCGGCGGCAGCACCGCTTCTTCAAGAAGGACTTCTTCATCGAATCCCTGCGGCCGCTGTTGGGAAACGGCTTGCTGACCAGCGAAGGAGAGGAATGGCGCCGACAACGGGCGATGGCGCAACCGGCGTTTCAGGCCAAGCAAATTCAGCAATACGCGGCCACGATGGTCGCTTTCACACAGAAAATGCTCGCAACTTGGAAACCCGATCAATCCGCCGATCTCCACCACGAAATGATGCGACTGACGGCGCAGATCGTGACCAAGACGCTGTTCGATGCCGACGTGAACGATGATGAAGGGAGCATCGGCAAAGACCTGGAAATCGCCATGACGTTTTATGCGAACCCGCTGGCGATGTGGCCGGCCTGGCGCTACGTGCCGACGCCAACAAATCTACGCTTCACGAGGACCTTGAAACGTCTCAACGCGATCATCTACCAGCTAATCGGCGAACGACGCGCGACCGGGACCGCCGGTCGCACCGACCTGCTGTCGCGGCTGCTCGAAGCGGCCGACGAAGACGGGAAGAAGATGTCAGACACGGAGCTTCGCGACCAGTTGATGACGCTGTTTCTGGCGGGACACGAGACGACGGCGCTGACGTTGACCTTCACGTTTTATCTTCTCGCCCAGGACGCCGCCGCCGAAGCCAAGTTACACGCCGAAATTGATCGCGTGCTGGGCGACCGTCCGCCGACGTCAGACGACGTCGCAAAACTGACCTTTGCGGAATGGGTCATCAAGGAATCCATGCGGCTCTATCCGCCCGCCTGGACGATCGGCCGCGAGGCGCTCGAAGACTGCGAGATCGGCGGTTACCAGGTCCGCAAAGGGACGCAGCTCCTGATGTCGCAATGGGTCGTGCACCGCGATCCGCGGTTTTGGAACGAACCGGATCGCTTCCACCCGGATCGCTGGGGCGAGGAGGCCACCAAGAATCTGCCGCGCTGCGCTTATTTTCCGTTTGGCGACGGCCCCCGAATTTGCATCGGCAGCAGCTTCGCCATGATGGAAGCGATCCTGCTCTTGGCGACAATCGTCCAGCGCTATCGGCTGGAACTGGTCAAAGGCCAGGAATTGCATCTGGTCCCGTCGGTCACCATGCGTCCGCGCGACGGGGTCCAGATGATTCCACGCGATCGATCGGCCTCTCGAAGCGCGACTGTCGGCGCCGTTCATTCCGCGAAAATACAAGTCGCCACGACCTAGAAAACTTGCCGACTTGCGAAGCGATTTCGCGTGATATTTGCCGCGGAATGACGACTGACTAGCTGGAAGCGGCCGACGTTCGGTCGATTCAATCGGCTCAATTCACGTGCTTGACAGTCAGAAACCGCTCTCATAGGATGTCGATGCTAAGGCACCACTGGGTGCCGTCCGCGCAGGCTGGGGTATTGTGTCGGTTTGCGACCCGCGGGCGTAGTGCGTTACTTCTTTCTGGGATTTCATTTAGGAATAGCTAGGTCAAATGGCCCTTCCCAAGAGGCGGCATTCGCACTCCCGCACACGCAAACGACGCAGTCACAACGCGGTCAAGCCGATTCAGTTGGTTTATTGTCCACAATGCCAGACCCCGGCTCCGAGCCACATGGTCTGTCCCAACTGCGGCTATTACCAAGGTCGGACACTGGTCGCGACCCCGGAATAGTCGGCGAAGGAAAAGCCTGCCATGCGGATTGCGTTAGACGCCCTCGGGGGCGATTACGCACCCGATCCGAATATCGATGGTGCGATTGCGGCTCTAGAAGCAAATCCGGATCTCGAAGTCGACCTGGTCGGCGATCCGAGTTTGATTACGCCACTGCTCGAGAAGCGCGGCAGTCACTGCCCGCGCTTGCACACGGTTCCCGCGGAGGGATTCGTCGGCATGGACGAAAAGCCGACCGACGCCCTGCGTAAGAAGCCGAATTGCTCGATCGCCGTCTGCTGGAAGCTCATGGCAGAACGGTCCGTCGACGCGATTGTCAGCGCTGGGAACACGGGTGCGGTCGTCGCGGCCGGTATGCGCACCCGGCTGTATCTCAAGGGCGTCAAGCGTCCGGGGATTGCGGTCGTTTTGCCCAACCTGCGCGGCAAATCCGTGCTGATGGATGTGGGTGCGAATCCCGCCGCTCGGCCGGAGCACCTTTATCAGTATGCCCTGATGGGCGCCATTTATGCCCGGAACATGCTCGGCATCGAGGATCCGCGGATTGGCCTGATCAACATCGGCAGCGAAGACGGCAAGGGGACCGATCTCTACCGCGAAACGCACGCCTATTTGCAACAAAGCCGCCTCAAGGACCGCTACGTTGGCAACGTGGAAGGTCGCGGCCTGTATCAAGGCGAGGCCGACGTTCTCATCTGCGAAGGCTTCGTGGGGAACGTCATCCTCAAAGTCAGCGAGGGAATTGCCGAGTATTTCCTGCGAACGTTCGGACAGGAGGTCGTGGGACGGCTCGATCAAGACCGCGAAATGGCGGGCCGACTGCTGACCGACTTGGGCCGCCGGTATCAATATCACGAGCACGGCGGCGCCCCCCTGCTCGGGATCGACGGGATCTGCATGATCTGCCACGGATCGAGCAACGCGCGCTCGATCGCCAACGCACTCCGCGCGGTGACGACGATGAACCATCGCCATATCAACTCGCAATTTGTCGAGGAGCTGGCGGTCGGCGTGGAGGCATGACGCCGTGGCGAAAGTCGCGCTTCTGTTTCCCGGTCAGGGAGCGCAACACGTCGGCATGGGGCGAACGATCGCCGAGAAATATCCGGCGGCGCGCGCTCTGTACGATCAGGCCGCCGAAATCCTCGGATACGACCTCGCCCAGGTCTGTTTCGAGGGCCCCACGGCGAAGCTGGACACGACAGTCGTCAGCCAACCTGCGATTTTCGTGACCAGCCTGGCCGCGCTCGAGATGCTACGGGCTGAGAATCCCCAGGCCGCCGAATCCTGCGTAATCACCGCCGGGCTCAGTCTAGGTGAATACACGGCATTGGTCTTCGCGGGTGCGTTGGGATTTGCGGACGCCCTGCGGGTCGTCAAACGCCGCGGCGAGGCGATGCAGGAGGCGGCGGACGCCACTCCCTCCGGAATGGTCAGCGTCTTGCTCATGGAGCGGGACAAGGTCGAGTCGGTTCGTCAGCGCGCCTCCGAAGCCGGCGATTTGGAATTTGCAAATTTCTTGTGCCCGGGGAACCTGGTCCTCTCCGGAAAAAAGGCCGCCTGCGCGAAAGCCGAAGAAATCGTCAATCAAGAGGGCGGCCGGGCTGTCCCGCTGGCCGTCGCCGGCGCCTTTCACACCCATCTGATGAAGCCGGCCGATGAGCGGCTGGCCGAAGCGGTCGCGAAAGCGGCGATCGCCAAGCCGCGGATTCCCGTCTTGTCGAATGTCGACGCGAAATCGCACGACAATCCCGAGGAGATTCGCAGAAATCTCGTGCGACAAGTCGTCAGCCCGGTCCTGTGGGAAGACTCGATGCGGGCCATGCTCGGTCAGGGGGTCGACGAGTTCTACGAAGTGGGTCCCGGGCGCGTCTTGCGCGGCCTCATGAAGCGAATCGACCGAAAAGCCACCTGCCATACGGTCAACGATTCGCCCTGAGGACGGACGCCGAAGAATTACGCCGAGAAATTACAATTTGTTCGATTGGCGGACGCAGCAGTGGCCCGGTTTGTGAAGGAGCTTGAACGGTCGGAATTCGATGTGGTAAAAGCAACCGGCGAAATGGGTTTGCGGTTTACAGGAGGCCGCCGAGCCGCTATATCTTCGCACGTCATTCGGACTTGCAGCGCCAATAGTTGCGGGAGGGGATCAAGTGTCGTCGAGCGTTGAAGAAAAAGTGATCAGCATCGTCGCCGAGCAACTGGGGGTGCCCAAGGAAGAGGTCACCTTGGAGAGTTCCATTATCGAGGATCTCAAGGCCGACTCGCTCGACGTGGTCGAGCTGGTGATGGAACTCGAAGACGAATTCGATATCACGATTCCGGACGACGATTACGAAAAACTGCGGACCGTCGGCGACGCCATCCGCTATATCGAATCGAAGAGATAGTGCATGACACGGCGCGTCGTTGTGACCGGCGCTGGGGTGGTCACCGCGCTCGGCTACGAGTTGGCTGACTTCTGGGAGAGGATCTGCGCCGGCAAAAGCGGCGTCGGCCCCCTGAAGCGTTTCGAGACGACCGACTTCAAGGTCACCTTCGGCGGTGAGATTCGCGATTTTGCCGCCGAAGAGCACATCGATCTCGAAGACAAGGAATTTCGCCGACTTGACCGCTTCGTCCAGTTTGCGATGGTCGCCGCGAACAAGGCGGTCCAATCCTCCGGCGTCGATTTGAGTCAAGGCGATCCCTACCGCCACGGCACCCTCATCGGCAGCGGCATCGGCGGTCTGCACGAAATTGAAGAGCAACATTCGAAGCTCTACGAGCGCGGCCCGTCTCGCGTCTCACCGTTCATGATTCCGAAATTGATCGTCAACGCCGCCAGCGGAAACGTGTCGATTCATTGGAAACTCCACGGGCCCAATAGCGCCGTGGCGACCGCCTGTGCGACGGGAACGAATGCGATCGGCGACGCCTTCCGTCTGATTCAGCATGACTGTGCCGACATCATGCTTGCCGGCGGAAGCGAAGCAGCGATCACGCCGATGTGCCTGTCGGGGTTTGCGCGGATGAACGCGCTTTCCACCCGCAATGCCGAACCGGAGAAGGCCAGCCGGCCCTTCGACGCGGAACGCGATGGTTTTGTGCTGTCCGAAGGCGCCGGCATCGTCGTGCTCGAAGAATTCGAGCACGCCAAGGCCCGCGGCGCGAACATCATGGCCGAAGTTTTCGGCTACGGCATGACGGCCGACGCGACGCATATGACGGCCCCCGATCCCGAGGGAAGGTCGGCCGGGCGCGCCATGGCAACGAGCCTACGCGACGCGCGACTCAATCCGACCGAAATCGATTACATCAACGCGCATGGCACGAGCACTCCGCTCGGCGACAAGGCCGAGACGATTGCCGTCAAATCGGTCTTCGCCGATCACGCGAAGCAGCTCGCCATGTCCAGCACAAAGAGCCAGCTCGGCCATTTGCTCGGCGCATCGGGCGGGGTCGAATTCATTGCTTCCCTTCTCGCTCTCGAGCATCAGGTCGCGCCGCCCACGATCAATCTTGATCATCCGGATCCCGACTGCGATCTGAATTATGTCCCCCACGAGGCACGGCCGATGAAGATTCGCCGCATCCTCAAGAACAGCTTTGGCTTCGGCGGACATAACGCGTGCCTCGTTTTTGGCACGCCTGCCTGATTCTTGCGGTCGATCAATCACCGAAATCGAGTCCGCAAAAGCCCTCTTGACCCAATGGGGCGAATCTCTAAGATTCCCGCCCGCCTCTCTCCTGAATTCTCCCAATCCAACATATCCCTTTGCCGAGTCCGGTCTCGCTGCGATCCGGTCCCATTCCCATTCTCGCCAATTGGGGCCCGGTTCCGAGCGGGGGAGATCCGAGCCAATGAGCTACTCACAACTACGCGTGAATCTCGTCGTCGCCGCCGGCGTCGTCGGTGCATCACTGCTTGCCGCGACATTTGTCGGCTGTCAGAGCAGTCCGACAAGCCAGGCCCAAAGCGGACCCTACGGCCAATACAATGGCAATCAATTCGCCGGGGCGCCGAACGGACAAGCATCTTCGCCCTACGGCTCGTCTCCACAAATGGCTTCTGCCGGCGGACCGGCTAACAGCTGGTCGCCCCAAAATCAGCAAGCTCTCATGACTGAAACGCAGCGACTGGGAACGCAGCAGAATCTGTCGGCCCAGGACGTTGTCGCCATGCAACGCAGCGGTGTGCCTGATCAGCAGATCGCGATGGCCATTCAGCAGCGTGGCGCGGCTCTTCGGGCGACTCCAGGCATGAACCAATTCCTGGCTCAAAACGGCGTCAACCCGGCCGTGTTGGGACAGGGATCGGGACCCGCTGGAGCAACCGGACAGCCTGCCGGCTTCCCTGCTTCCTACGGCAGCCAGGTCGCGATGAACGATCCGCAGACACAGTTTGGCGGCAACCCGAATCAATCGAGGCCCGTTTTCAATCCGTCTCAGCCGTCGGGCGTGATGCCGGCCGGTTATCCGGCGGCACAACCGGAGATGGGCCAAATTCAAGCCGCAACGACGACCGATCCATCGCTCGCCTCTCCTGCTCTCGATCCGTCGGGGGCGGCAGGCGGCCAGGCTTGGCGTCCTATGCCCCATTAAGCTTGCAAAAACTGCCCATTTTATCTTTGCTATAGCTCTCAAGTCGCCCTTTTTCGCGTAAATGCCATGACACGCCCGAACGAGTCTCCAAGACAAGTTGTGATTACCGGCGTCGGAATCGTGTGCCCTCTGGGAATCGGTTTCGACACGTTCGCGGTCAATCTCCTTTCGGGCAAGAGTGGGGTTGGACAGCTCGAGTGCACGCCCTTTTCAGGCGCCCCGCACAACGTCGGCGCTGAAATCAAGGACTTCAACGAAACAACGGCCAAGAACCAATACCTCAAGGCGCAGCGCAAGAGCATCAAGGTGATGTGCCGCGAGATTCAGTTCGGCGTGGCTTCGGCGTCGCTGGCGATCGAAAATTCGAAACTCGACTTGGACAACATCAACCACGAGAGATTCGGCGTCGGCTTTGGCGCGAATCTGATGTTCAGTCCGCCGCAAGTGCTCAAAGACGCCGCCTGGACCTGCGTTTCCACGGACGACCCGTCTTTTTCGTTCCAGTACGAGGACTGGGGCGGCAAGGGACTTCGCAGTCTCGAGCCCCTCTGGCTGCTGCGATATCTGCCAAATATGCCGGCCTGCCATATCGGCATTTATGCCGACGCCCGTGGTCCCAGCAACTCGATTACGCTCAATGAGGCATCCGGAAATCTGGCGGTTTCCGAGGCCTATCACGTGATCCAGCGAGATCTTGCCGACGTCATGATCGCCGGCACGACGGGAACCAAGATTCACGCGGTGAAGTCGATGCACGCCGCGCTGTGGGATATTCTGGCCGAACACGGCAATGACCCGCCGGCCACATGGTCGCGGCCGTTCGACAAATCGCGAACCGGAGAAGTCATTGCCGAAGGGGCCTGCTCGCTGATTCTCGAAGAGGAGGAGCATGCCAAGAAGCGCGGCGCCGTGATTTTGGGCCGCATTCTCGGTGCTGGCTCATCCTGTGCCTTCGACCGTAACGGACACGTCTGCGTCACCAGAGCGTTGGTGAATGCCATGAAGGCCGCCCTTCGCGATTCCGGGCTGACGCCGGATCAGATTGGCCACATCAACGCGCACGGCCTCGGCACTCCGCAGATGGACAAAGACGAAGCCGACGCCATCCACGAAGTCTTCGGCTCTCTCGCCGAGAAGACTCCGGTGACCGCCCTCAAAAGCTCGCTGGGAAATTCGGGCGCCAGCTGCGGCACGATCGAAATCGCCGGGTCGCTGGCCGGCATGAAGGAAGGCGTCGTTCCGCCCACGCTGAACTACCGCGTTCCCGATCCCGAGTGCCGGCTCAACATCGTGTCGGACAAACCACGCGCGGTCTCCAGCCGCATCTTCCTGAACGTGAATGTCACGTCGATGGGCCAGGCCAGCGCTCTCGTGGTCGACGCGGGCTGACCAAGATCGCTCTTCCAAGTGCCGCACGCCGCTTGGGAATCAATGCGCAATTTTTGGGCGAATTGCCCGCTTGCGAGCGAAGTGCAATTGGCATCGCACAACGGGCTGACCGCCGTTATTTCGTCCCGGCCTTCGACTTCGCCTCCAACTCCGCCATCAGCTTCTTGAAGTCCTCGCGGCCGCGGAGTGGGTCGAGGGCCGACTCGATTCGGAACGAGTCGGGGTTACTGTAGCCGGCCGTCGCGGCCTTGCGCAACCAATTCATGGCTTGTTCCGTCTCGGCCCGGCCCTCGGCGGCCGACACGCCGGAGCCCGGCCGGTTGCCGAGGTCCCCCAGACCCGCGTGGCAGCAGGCCCGAAAAAACATTTGCTCGTCGTAAGGCGACTTGAGCCCCTCGTAGAGCGCGATGGCCCGTCTCCACGTCGCGGCCGCGAGACTTGAATGCAAGGTAGAAACACGGCAAAACACGCAGCACCGGCGAGCGCATAATCGCGTGCTGGCCACTCCCTCGATCGGTAGCGCCGGTGGCGGACGAAAAACGTTCGCATATAATTGTGGCTCCGCCGCGTCGGGGAAGAGACCGGTACCAATGAAAAATGCGAATTCCCTTCTTCGCGGCCATTTCAGGACGTCGCATGATCGAACGCATCTACATTCAGAACTTCCGATGTCTGGAAAGTTTCACGCTCAGGCTTGGGAGTGAGACATCCGCATTAATTATCGGAAAGAACGGCACCGGAAAAACCACAACGCGGAAGGCGCTCGAGATCTTTCAAACGATCTGCCGTGGCTCGGGCCGAGTTGGGACCCTTGTTTCGCCGGACGATTTCGCTTTTGGTCGCACCGACCGCCCGATGCGATTCGAAATCGATGTGATCAAGGACGGGAAACGCTTTGAATATGCGATCTCTTTCGATTGGCCTGCGGATTTTCGTGAAGCGCACATTCTCGAAGAGCGCTTGAATGTCGACGGAATTGCGATCTTCGCCCGCGCTCAGAGCCAAGTTGATCTTGCTGGCGGTGCCAATTTCGGACTCGACTGGCATGTGTTTGCCATTTCCGTCGTTAACGAAAAGCCCCCCGCGCGCTCAATCCAAGATCTCAAGGCGTACCTTGCTTCGCTCGTCTTAATCGCGCCCGTTCCTACAAACATGAAAGGCTTCTCGCGGAAAACAACGGCCGAACTGAATGAAGATGCATCAAACTACGCATCCTGCCTCCGAGGGCTCCTTGAGAAAAAGCCGGCCGCATATTTCGATTTTGTGAAATTCATCCAATCGGTGATTCCTGATTTCTCGGCGTTTGAACACGAGGATCGCGGCAAGGATGGCAAGCAGATGATGGTGACCTTCAAAACGCCGAACTCTGAGCCCTTCACGGTTGAGTTCGATGCGCTTTCCGATGGCGAAAAATGCTATTTTCTCAGCGCATACGTGGTTGCCTCGACCGCCGCGGGCTTTCCCGTCGTCTGCGTGTGGGATGAGCCCGACAACCATCTTTCACTTTCGGACGTCGGCCAGTTCATCATTTCGCTGCGGCAAATGGCCCGCCGTGGAGGCCAATTCATCGCGACGAGTCACCACCCGGAAGTGGTTCGAAAGTTCTCTGACGAGACTACCTTCGTCCTCACCCGGAACTCGCATCTCGACCCGACGCTTCCCAAGGTGCTCACGGATTTTCATTACGATGGCAATCTGATCGATGCACTCATAAGGGATGAAGTCATCGGATGAGCGTGAACAAATTTCAGCCGCACGTCTATGTCATTCCAGAGGATCGTGCCGACGAGCAGATCGCTAACGGTTTCGTCCTGCACGACCAAATCGACACGCGACAAATCCGAGTCTTGCAGTGCGCGTAATGGTTGGGGCGATGTCCTCGAAAAATTCGAGATTGAGTACATCCCCTATCTGCGTAAATGGCCCGTCGCCCACGTGGTCCTGCTGATCGATTTCGACGCACAGTACGAAGGCCGGCGAAAGCGATTCGACGACGCGATTCCGGCCGATTTGAAGAATCGCGTATTCGTAGTTGGCGCGAAAGAGACGCCAGAAGCTCTCAAGCAGGCCTTGAAAATGAACTTTGAAAAGATTGGAGGATCGCTGGCGGAGGACTGCTATCAGGGAACTGTTCGCCTGTGGAGTCATGAGCTGCTCAGTCACAACGAACCCGATCGGCTGCATTTGGTCGAGACGGTCAGGTCGATCGTTTTTCCCAATCGCTCCTGAACAGCCTCGCCTGTCTGCGATGTGGTCCCTGAATTTCTTGAATGAGAATTGCGGAGTAGATCGTCCCCCTCGCTGTTTCGCAGCGTTGTTTTTTTGACAAGTGCAATTGTCATCGCACAACGGGCTGACCGCCGTTACTTCGTCCCGGCCTTCGACTTCGCCTCTAACTCCGCCATCAGCTTCTTGAAGTCCTCGCGGCCACGGAGTGGGTCGAGGGCCGACTCGATTCGGAACGAGTCGGGGTTGCTGTAGCCGGCAGTCGCGGCCTTGCGCAACCAATTCATGGCTTGTTCCGTCTCGGCCCGGCCCTCGGCGGCCGACACGCCGGAGCCCGGGCGGTTGCCGAGGTCCGCCAGACCCGCGTGGCAGCAGGCCCGAAAGAACATTTGCTCGTCGTAAGGCGACTTGAGCCCCTCGTAGAGCGCGATGGCCCGTCTCCACGTCGCGGCCGCAGCGGCCAGGTCTTTCGCGTCGAATTGTACCTGCCCGGTTCGTAAGCAATTCGCCGCGAGAATGCCCCGATATGCCGTGATCTCGGGGTGTTCCTTGAGAAGCGGCTCCTCGAGCGCCAGAGCCCGTTGGCACGCCGCTTGCGCCTCGACCCGCCTCCCGAGCTTGCGCAGCAGATCGGCGGTGTTCATCTGACAGATCGCGAGCCCACCCCTGTCGGTGGGGAGAGCCGACCCGGCGGTGGCAAGCTTCTGCAGAATCCTCTCTTCCCGGGTGTAGTATTCGATCGCCTCGTCGTTCTTTCCGGCCTCCGCGAACAGGGTGCCGATCGATCCCAGACTTTCCGCCAGATCCCTCAGGAATAGGAGAACCGTGGGGTTGGCATCGGCCAGCTTCTGCCGCAGGGCGAGTGCCTGCTGGTGCGCCGCCAGCGACTCGGCCGGCTTTCCCGTCTCCCCCAACACGCCGGCGATGTCGGTCTGACTCTCGGCCACGCTTTGTTGGAACTCAATGACAGAGGGGTTGGCGTCGGCCAGCTTCTGCCGCGCGGCCAACGCCCTCTGAAACGCCGCGAGCGCCTCTTGCCGCTTCGCCGTCCTCAACAGGACGCGGCCGATGGCGTTGTGGCTCGTGGCCACGTGTTCTTGGAACTGAGTGACAGAGGGGTTGGCGTCGGCCAACTTCTGCCGGATGGCCAGCGCCTTCTCGTAAGACGTCAGCGCCTCTCCCATCTTCGACATCTGCGTCAGCGCGATGCCGATGTTGTTGTGGCTTCGGGCTACGTCGGTCTGGAGCAGGGTGACGGCTGGGTTGGCGTCGGCCAGCTTCTGCTGGATGGCCAGCGCCTTCTCGTACGACGCCAGCGCCTGTTCCGGTTTACCCGTGTCGGAAAGCTGGGTGCCGATGTTGTTGTGGTACAAGGCCAGGTCTTGTTGGAACTGAGCGACAGCGGGGTTGGCGTCGGCCAGCTTCTGCTGGATGGCCACGGCCTTCTCGTACGACACCAGCGCCTCTCCCGGTTTACCCGTCGCCTGCAGCACGACGCCGATGTTGTTGTGGCTCGAGGCCAGGTCACGCTGGAACCCTGTGACCATGGGGTTCGCGTCAGCCAGTCGTTGCCGGATGGCCAGTCCGTTCTGGAACGCCGCCAGCGACTCTGCCGGCTTCCCCATCGGAAAAAGCAGGCGGCCGATGTAGCTGTGGTTCGCGGCCAGGTCGATTTGGAACTCATGGCCGGCGGGATTGGAGTCGGCCAGCTTCTGCTGGATGGCCTGGGCCTTCTCGTACGCCGCCAGCGCCTCGGCCGGCTTCCCCGTCTCCGACAGTAAGCGACCCATGTTGCTGTGGCTCCGGGCCAGGACGGCGCGGACGGCGTCGCCGGGGTCCTCTTGGGCCAGCCGCTCGCACAGTTCCCGCTGCTCCTCGAAGGCCGCCAGCGCCCCCGACTTGTCGCCCGTCGCGTCCAGCAGCTTGCCCACCTTCCACAGGCTGCGGGCCACGTCCAGCCGCGTCTCGACATTCGCACCCGCCGCCGCGGCCAGCGTCCGCCGCATCGCCAGCGCCTGGCGGTGAACCGCCAGCGCCTCCGGCTGCGAGCCGATCTTCTCCGTCAGCTCGGCGAGCTGATCGTAGCCGGCTGCCAGCAACCGCCGCGACTTGGCGTCGGTCTCGCCCGCCAGCAGTTTTTCCAGGTCGGCGTAGAAGCCGGCCGCTTCCTTGAGCAGCTTCGTTCGCAGCTCTTTGAACTGCTCGTTCTTGAGCAGCATATCCTCGCTGACGCCAGTGTGGAATAAGGCAATCGCTTTCTGGGCCGTCTCGAAGCGGGCCTGCACTTTGGCCTGCTCGGCGGCTAGCTCGGTGTTCTTGGCAGCCAGTTCTTCGTTCTTTGCCGCAAGCGCGCGGTTGGCCCGGTCCTGCACGACCACCACCGAGGTCACGCCTGCAAAGATCGCCAGAGCGATGGCGACCGCGGCCAGCACCGGCCCCTTGTTCCGTCGCACCAGTTTCCGCAACCGATAACCCGCGCCCGGCGGCCCGGCCGAGACCGGCTCGTCGGCGAGGTAACGCTGGATGTCCATCGCGAAACCATTGGCCGTCTCGTAGCGCCGTGCGCGGTCCTTCTCCAGCGCCTTCATCACGATCCAGTCGAGATCGCCGTGGACGATGCGCGTCAGCCGGTTCGGCTCCAGCTTGCGGTTGGCAGCGATCGAGGGCAAATCGTCCGACGAAGAGAGCCGCGTGCTGGGCCTGGGCGGCTCGACATCGCGAATCATCCGCAGCATCTCGGTGAAGGCGGCGCCGCGAAGTTGATTCGCGGTGAACGGCGGGGAGCCGGCGAGCAGTTCGTACAGGATCACGCCGAGCGAATAAATGTCGGCCCGCGTGTCGATGTCGAGGTTGTTCAACTCCGCCTGCTCAGGGGCCATATACTCCAGCGTGCCGACGATCTGCCCCACCTCCGTGTACAGCGTCCGCTCGGTGAGCTTCTGGCTGGTCGCCTTCGCGACCCCGAAGTCGATGATCTTGGGCACCGGCTTGCCGTCGTAGAGGGCGATCAACACATTCGACGGCTTCAGGTCGCGGTGGATCACCCCCTTTTGATGGGCGTGTTGCACCGCCTGGCAGATGGGGATGAAGAGCTCCAGCCGTTCGCGGGGGGTGAGATGCTCGTGGTCGCAGTATTTGGTGATCGGGAGGCCCTTGATCAGCTCCATCGCGAAGTAGGGACGGCCCTGAGAAGTGGTGCCGGCGTCGAGCACCTTGGCGATGTTCTGATGATCCATCAGGGCGAGCGCCTGCCGCTCGGCTTCAAAACGCCGCAGGACAGCCGTCGTATCCAAGCCGATTTTGATCAGCTTGAGCGCGACGCGGCGCTTCACCGGTTCGGACTGGTCGGCGACCCAGACGGTGCCCATGCCCCCTTCGCCAAGCTTCTGCAGGAGCTTGTAGGGACCAATGACGCTGTTGACGTTTTCGGGCGGCATCTCACCGATGACAGTCGACAGCACCTTCGGCGATCGCTGAAACGCGCGTTGTGGGACGTTCGGCGAAACAGCGTCCCCAGAGCCGCTTGTCACTTCCTGTTCGGACGGTGGGAGCGAGGGCTCGCCGTCGATGGCCGTCAGCAATTCGAACAGGACCTTGAGCTGCGGGGCGAGCTGGGGGAAGCGCTCGACGTACTCCGCGAGCGCCGGCGACTCCCCCAGTTCCGCTCGCAGGGAATATTCGGCGCAGATGAAATCCAGCAGGAGCTTTTCGTCGGAGCGAAGCTCGGGATACCGGTCGAGATACGTCTCGACACGCGGTTTGTCTCCGTGTTGCCAGCGCTCCCTCTGGTCCTGGCATAGTTCCTGCAGCCGCGCCGATGGCATCCAGCTTTCAGCCATCGGCGAACACCTCCATCCCCGGCGCGCCCGAGATGCGCTGAATGGGGACTCGAATCATCCGCCGCAACCGGTCGGCGTAGGTGGCGTGCAGCTCCGGCGCCGCCGTCTCGTCCCCGCGCGCAGCCGCTGCCCGAGCACGAGAAATGTCCCTTCGGCGGCCACGGCATCTTCCCTTCCCAGGCGGCCCCGCACTCCGGGGGGGTTGACCCATTCGCTCGATGCCACGCAAGTGATCAAATCGGAACGCGTCACGCTAACACAACTTATGGCTCGCCTGCCAGGAGTTGAAATCGGCCCCAGATCGGAGGGGAAACGGGTTCGGCGCGAAAAAAACAAAAAAACTGAGAATTTCGTGTCCGACTTGCTTCAGTTTCCTGCTGGTGACAGTGGATGGCCGTGGCGAACGCGATCCAAGACCAAAAGACGGCCTCGAGAAGCAAATCAACTCAAACCGGGGGATTCGACGATGTCTCGCAAATTCACGATGGCTGTGGTGCCGGCCTTGATGTTCGTTCTGGCCACTTTCTCCACGAACGATTTGGCGTCCCAGGCCGTCGCCAAGGGCGGACACGGCGGCGGACATAGCGGCGGACACAAAGGCGGCGGCGGGCACAAAGGCGGCGGACATCACTCCGTCAGTCATCACAAAGGCGGCGGGCATCACTCGGGCGGTCACAAGGGCGGTCATGCGAGCAACCACGGCAAAGGACACCCTGGTCACGGCCATGATCACGGCCATGGAAGTTTCGGCTTTGGCGTTGGAGTCGACGGCGGCGTCGATGGCGATTTCGCTCCGGACAGTGATTCCACGCCGGACAGCGGTGTCCCGTCGGATACGGCTTCGCCCGCGGACGCGAGCGTCGTGGATTCCATCACGCTGGTGAATCCGCAAGAGACGCATAAGTCGGTTGGCTACACGCTTGGTTCCGCCCAATACTCGCTGGATTCTGCTCAGACCCAGGTCTATGACGGCGGCCCGCGAACGATCGTCTTCGACCGCGGCGGCTCCTTCGGTCAGGCTCAGTACACGCTGCAACCGGGAACCTACCGCTTCACCGCCACCGACCGCGGGTGGGACCTGCGTAGCGTGACGGGGCAAGCCTTGGCCAACTGAGCTTCGCCCCCGGTCGACGTGTTTCCCCTGGCGTTGAGTGGCCCTGGCAGCAAGCTGCCAGGGCCATTTTTTTTACCAGGCCGCTCACTTCCGAGATGCTTGTGGCATGGCGGAAATGAAGGGCCGAAACAATCTTCGAGCAATTCCACATTCGGTACGCACCGCATAGACAGATCATCGAGCGGTGTCATCGCGTAGAGATTGATCGCCAGACCCAGCGTCCGCAAAGGACGTTGGATGAGCCAAGCCGTTGCGCGCTCGCTTTAGCGATTCCGATTCCACGCGAGCGCAAGCGGCACCGTCGCCAGAGGCGAAACGGCAAGCGCCAGTACGCCGGCTGCGCAGAGCGAAATGACCAATCGGTCGCCCCCAGTAGAGATCCAACCGAGCGCAACGATCGCGCTTGCCAGCGCCCACAAGCTCGCAGCCGTCACAGCCGTCGGCGTGCCGATCAGCGAACGGCGGCGCGCGGCGGCGAAGGCAGTCCCCGTGCCTGCGACAATGAGCATCGCCAAGGCGGCCAACTCCCAGCGAAAGAATTGCTCCTGACCTTCGCGAGTGAACACGAGCTTCGAGAAGAGCAACAGGCCGATCAAGAGCGAGACTCCGCCGAAGATCAGCCCAACCAGCAGTCTTTCCCTTCCCGCCAGTACCAACGGCCCTAGCACGCCGAACGCGGCCCAGGCTCCCACGAGCGTCGCCGGCACGTACCACCAGCCGAACAGCGCCGGCAGATCGAGCGGAAAGCCGACTCCGACCGCCCGCAAGACGCCGGCGATCGCCAGGAACGACACGGCCCAGATCGACCAGCCGATCAACACGCTCTTGGCGGCGCACTTGAGAATCGTGCGAGCCATGTCCGTAGTCGTCATCGGCCGGGTGGCCAGGAACGGGCCGATCCGAATGTCGCGGCCGCCCACATGCCCCAACACAAATCCTCCCAGAAACATGGCCGTGACGAAGAGCACCCGCCGGCCACGAAGCCCTCGTAGAGCGACTTGGCATCGCGGACAGCGATCAGCCAAATGCCGAGCCCCATGATGAGGCCCATGATGACAATCGCCGGTATCGACCAGCCCTTTTTCCGCCATTCAAACCACAGTTGGGCGCCCTTCGGCGTACGAAACGCAACCTGGCGACTGGGCGACCCTGCGAAAACTCCGCTCAGCCAGTCGACCAATCCGATCGAAAGCGGCCGCTCCCCCCGGCGATTGCGGGCCACGCCCACGACGGCCACGCCATAAGCGGCCACCGCGATCAGAGCCAGCGTCGCCACGTCAACCGGCGTCACCACGTCCCAATAGTGCGTCGGTTTCGATAAGACCGGTCCGTAACGGGCCTTGAACCACAGCCCCAGCGCCCCTCCCGGCAACATAATCGCAGCGGCGAGCCACCACGACCGGTCGGCCAGCCACATGGCCGCTTGAATCGCGACCACGGCGACCGCCCCGAAAAGGGCCGGCCCCCACAACGGCCAGCGGAGGTCGAAAACCGCATTGAGCGCCGCCGTGCTAGCCAGCATCTCCGCCGCCACGAGCAGCATCGCCGGCAGCATTTGCAGAGCGACCAAGGTCGACGTGCGGATCGGCAGAGCGTACAACCGCGCGGGCGATCCGATCGCCGAGAGCGCGGCGATTCCGAACAGGAACGGATAAATCTGCACGAAGGCAACGTGCATCCCGATCTGATTCGGATCGGCCGCATCGAGCGCTCCTTCGTGGCCGAGCACGCTAAAAAGCAGACAAGGCAGGACGTTGGCCGCCAAGGCCGACGTGGTCAGGTTCCACCGTCCCCGACGCAGCGTTTCCCAGATCATCGCCACAGGAATCGATCGCATCTGTTCCTCACCAATCGCGGTGCTGACCGCTCATGGAGGCGCTGTTACCTTCAAGCCATCCCGCGAATAATGCCATCTTCGTCGAGCACCACTAGCGATTCCGGTTCCACGCGAGCGCCAGCGGAGCCGTCGCCAGCGGAGACACGGCGAGTGCCAGCGTACCGGCCGCGTAGAACGAAATGGCCACCGCGCCGCCGGGAAGCGCCACGCAGACCCACGGCCGCGATCAGGCTGACCAGCGCCCAAACGGTCGCCGCCGCGAGAACCGTCCGCGTCCCGATGAGGGAGCGGCGATATGCGATCACGAATGCGGCCGCCGACCCCGCGACGAGCAGAGTTGCCAAAACGGCCAGCCCCCAACGAACGAACTCGACCTGTCCTTCGATCGAGAGCACAAACTCCGAAAGGAGCAACAGGCCGATCAACAGCGCCGCTCCGCCAAAGATCAGCCCGACCAGCAGTCTTCTCATGCCTCCCAGCCCAAGCGGCCCTAAAAAGGCGAAGCCGGACCACGCGCCGACAAGTATCGCCGGCAAATACCACCAGCCAAACGCTTCCGGCAGTTCGAGCGCGAAGCTGACGCCGATCGCCCTGAGCACGCCCATCAGGGCCAGGAGCGACGCAGCCCAAATCAGCCAGCCGAAAAACAGGCTCTTGGCCGCGCACTTGAGGATCGTCCAGGCCATGTCCGTGGTCGTCATCGGCCGGGTCGCCAGAAATGCGCCGAGGCGAAAGTCGCGGGTGCCCACCCACCCCAAAATGAATCCACACATAAATGTGACCAGCACAAAGGTCGCTCCGACGCCTAAAGCGCCTCGTACACGCGCCTGGGCGTCGCGGGAGGCAAGCAGCCACATGCCGAGCCCCATCACGAGAATCACGACGGCCATCCCCGGCATCACCCGGCCCTTTAACCGCCACTCAAACCACAGTTGGGCCTCGGCCGGCGTGCGGAACGCCGCGTCGCGCATCGGCCATGCCGCGAACAGGCGGCGAATCCAATCGACGAATCCGATCGAAAGCGGCTTCTCACCGCGGCGATTGCGGCCCACTCCCACCACGCCCACGCCATAAGCATCGCCGCGACCAGAGCCAGCGTCGCCACATCCAGCGGCGTCACCACATCCCAGTAGTGCGTCAGAAAGACCGGCCCGTAATGGGACTTGTACCACAGCCCCAGTGCGGCCCCCGGAATAACAATCGCGGGCATGACCCAAAACGAGCAATCACCCAGCCACACGACTGCTTGCAGCCCGGCGACGGCAACCGCACCGAAGAGGGCCGGCCCGCACAGCGGCCAGCGCAGGCCATAAAGCGCGTTGAGCGCCGCCGTGCTCACCAGGATCTCCGCCGCGACCAGCAAACTAACCTGCAGCAATTGCAGTGCGACGAGCGTCGACGTGCGGATCGGCAAGGCATACAACCGCGCAGGCGCTCCGACCGCCGCGATCGCGACAACCCCGAATCCGAGCGGATAGATCTGCACGAAGATGAGGTGCGTCAGGAGCTGGGCCTTGTCGAGCGGATCAATCACCACGTAGCGCCCAGCGCCGTATACGCGCGCAGGGGAAAAGGTTCACCGCCAGGCCGAACGTAATGAGGCTCCACCACCCCCGACGGAACGTTTCCCAGATCATCGCCGCTGGAATCGAACGCATGTCTTCCTCACGAATCGCGAGGGCGGAGAGGGTTGAGGGTTAAGGTTTTCAGTTTTCAGTTTTCGGTTTTCGGCTGAAAACTGAAAACCGAAAACTGAAACCTGAAAACCCCTGGTTCTTGGGCTCCATTCCTCGCACTCCGCTCGCCGCCTTATTTCACCCGGGTCACAAAGATCTCATCGAGCGACAGCGGCGCGTCGTCCAGCACGACCGCTCCCAACGCCTCGGCCGCCCGTCGCAATTGGCCGCTCTCGCCGCTGCAGACGTACGTCCAATCGGCTCCCTCTCCCTCAAACGACAACGCGCCGACGAGGGCGGGAGCCCGATGCTGCGGCTGGCCGAACCGCAGCGTCATGCGGCGGTGCGTCTCCTTGATTTCGTCGAGCGCCTCTGACAGCAGGATCCGCCCCCCATGAATGATGGCCACGCGGTCGGCCACCCGCTCGACCTCGTCGAGCAGATGCGACGAGAACAAAACGGTCCGCCCTTCATCAGCAATGGTGCGGATGATGGCCCCCAGAATGTCGCGGCGGACGACCGGATCGAGGCCCGAAGAGGGCTCGTCGAGGACGAGCAGCTCCGGCCGGTGGGCCAGCGCCGCCAAGAGCCCTGCCCTGGCCCGCTGGCCGCGCGACAGGTTCTTGATCTTGGCGTGTGGATCGAGATCGAAGGTCTCGCGCAAGTCGGCCGCATACGCCTCGTCCCAAGAGGGGAAAAACGCCTGCGTGTACCGCATGAGTTCGCCGACCGACATCCAGTCGGGCAGATCGCGGTCTTCGGACAGGTAACCGATGCGGCCGAGAGTGCCGACGGGATTCTGCACGGGATCGAGACCAAAGACGCGAACGGACCCTGTCTGGGCCTTGAGCAGCCCGAGAATGTGCTTGATCACGGTCGTCTTCCCGGCTCCGTTGCCGCCGATCAGGCCGAAGACGCCGCCGCGGGGAATCGACAGCGAAACCTCATCGAGGGCCTTTTTCGCGCCGAACTGTCGCGTCACGCTGCGCAGTTCGACCACTGGAGGCGACGCCGAGAGCAAAGCGGAGGCAGGCAAAGGGCTGTCCATGGTTTATTCCTCAGTATCGGCCGGTTGCAGGATGCGGTGCCGTTGCTCGACAAGTTTCAATACGTCTTCCACGTCCACGTTCATCTGGCGGGCCTCGGCCAACAGCGCGTCGATCCGCTCGGCGAGAATCTTGATCCGCTCGCGCCGCGCAAAGGCGACCCCTGATCGGACACGTACGTGCCGGCCGTCCGCCGCTTCTCGACGATGCCGGCCATCTCCAGTTCGCGATAGGCCCGTGCCACGGTGCTCGGGTTGATGAGCAACCGTTCTGCGAGCACCCGTATGGGCGGCAACTCGACGCCGGCGGTAAGCCGGCCGGACGCCACCAGGTACTTCACCTGGTTGACGATCTGCAAGTAGATCGGCACGCCGTCGCTGGAGGAGATGTGAATCTGCATCAGGCCGCTCGCCAATCTTGTATTAGTACAACCATACAAGTTGCGGCCGCGGATTTCAAGCTCGCTCTAGCTGCAGGTAGACCCACTCGGCCCCAAGCTCCTGCTTGGGACCGCAAATCCGCGTTCCCGAGCAGAGCTTAGGAACGAGGGCAAATCCTGGGATCAGGCCCGCCGGGCCGCGTCCAGCTTGCCTCAACGACGCCCAAGCACGGGCAGATTTTTGCCACGAAGGCACAAAGGCACCAAGCAAGGCAAGAGAGATCCGCAGATTACGCCGATTTCGCCGATTTAATTTTCAAATCTGCGTCCATCGGCGGAATCTGCGAATCATTGCATTTAGGTCTCTCTGAGCTTTCCCCTCGTTCCCAAGCAGATCGCGAGAACGCGGCGCAAGATCACAACACGCGTCGATCAGTACCACTGATACGCATACGTTTTGAATTGCAGCCACGCGGCCCGTCGCGAATTTTTGTCGGCAAACCGGGTTGTCGAGGGGGGCAAGCGATTCATCCAGTCCAGGAACAGTCGGTCCGCCATCTGGTACGCGGTCCAATGATCGGATGCCGCGCGTTGGGATTCGAGTTCGGCCCGGCGCTCATCGAGCAGCGCCGCCACGCCGCTTTTCACGAGCGAATCGCGCACGTCAAGCAGGGGTAATAGCGCGATGAGTCCTTCGGTTGAAATCGGGTGCTCGCTGATCTGCACCGAGGGGGCCGAGTCGCCGCGCAGGATCCGCGCGACGTTGTACCGCATCGCCAGATAATCGAGCGGCGTGATCGCGTAGAGATAGATCGCCAGGCCCAGCGTCCACAAATGCCGTTGGACAAGCCAACCCAAATCGTGTCCGCGGGCGATCTTCACCATGACGAGCAGGAATCCGCACACGACGGCCGAAACTCCGTACAAACCGAGAATGCGCATCGGCGTCATGCCGTTGAAGCCGACGTAGATCAAGAGCCGGTTGTAGACGGCCGCCGCCAGCACGAGATTTTCCACCGACCAGATCCAGGCCAGCCGCTTGAGCCGATCCAGGCGGGGCACGGCAAGCATGCGCCCGCGGAAGATCAGTGAGAGGATCGACGTCGCCAGTGCGAGCGCGACCGTCAGCCAGGCGGCCCCTTCATGGGCGTAGCCGGAGTAGTAAAAGCCTTTGGGAAACTGGCGGAACCACAGAGTCCGCAACTCGAACACGAGGTAGACGGCATAGATCGCGACGACCAGCGCCAGCGTGTTCCGCCAGGCGAGATACAAAGGCCGTGGCGCGGTCTCCGCTTGTTGGGGCACAGAGTTGTCGGAGGCAGCGAGCCCCATGTGGGACAAGGCGTCCGGTTGGCGGGCCCTGCGAGAAGCGGCCACGCGTCCACGCAGGAGCGCCAGCGTGATCCAGCCGACGCCTGCCAGAAACGCGGACTCGCCCAGCGAGAACTCGACCAGCCAGTCCCTCAGTTGTTCCAGGAATCGCGACAGCGTCTCGCTCACCGACTTCACGAGATCCGGATTGGCCAAGACAAACAACAGGCAGAAGGCGGCTGCGATCGCCAGCGGGATTACGACGGCAAGCGCCGTCGCCGGAGCAAAGCGGACGATCTTCAGCAAACCCCGCAGGTAGACCGCGAGCGCACGAGCACCGTGGTAGGGAATCTGCAGAGTCAAGGTGAAGGCATCGGTCAGATACGGCACAAAGCCTGCCAAGGCGACGGCGAAACAGGGGAGCAAGACGAGCCCAACCCCCTGCTCCACCAGCGATCCGCACCACGCGAGCCGCGCCGCCAACAGGATGAGCATCGCCCCCAGCAGCGGCACGCCGACATTCGGCCGGCGTCGCGCGCCCGCGAACGAGAGCAGGATGGGAGCCCCGCCGAAGAGCGCGGCCCAGCCGGCGTACGCGGCGCCTGAACCACGATAAACGGCCAGGTCGGCCAGGATCAGCATGCCGATCAGACTCGCCAGCTCGGCAAGACGCGGCGGCGGATCGGCGGGCGACATGCTCGAGGGCGACCGGCCCATTCTCGGCGGCCTGTGGAGCCTCCAGCTCCGAAGTGAATCCGGGCCGATTTTCAGCATCCATGGCGTTTTGACTCGTGAACAGGTTTGTCAACCGTTATAGCGAAACAAACTTTGCATTGCAAAGTTAATTTCTCAACGGCGTATGTTGACGCTCGTCCGCACAGTCCCTCCGGCGGCCGAAGGGCCGCCTCCCCTCGGTCGTGATCCTCCAGCACGCCAGAGCGCCCGCATCTTTTAGACGCTTTTTGACAGGCAGATTGTCTAACGTTCTCGGTCGAGTTTTTCTTCCGGCCGCGCGGGCTACTTGGGATTGCAAAGGTACCGGGGTCAGGCCGTGTCTCGCCGGATTAGGCGTCCGCCGCGGTTGCGTTCCCAAGCAAAGGTTGAGCACGAGGCGAGCGACGCCAAAAAATGCCCTGTTGGCTATTGACTACCGCTGTAGTCCATTCTACTATGACGACACGCGTAGTCAAGGAGCCGCTGATGACGCCGCCGAAGGAACCGCTGGGGCATTTGGAACTCAGCGTCTTGCAGTATGTGGCCGACCATCCGTCGATCACGGTCCGCGAGGTGGCCGCCCACTTCGCCGAAACGTCGGGCCTGGCGAGGACCACGCTGCTGACCGTCATGGAGCGATTGCGCTCCAAGGCGTACCTCAAACGCAAGAAGGCGGCCGCGCGCATCAATACACGGCCACGCTCTCCAAGGCCGAGCTGCTGCAGCAACTCGTCGGCGATTTCGTCGATGAGGTGCTCGACGGCTCGGTCTCGCCCTTCGTCGCTTACCTCACGCGCTCGGCCCATTTGAACGCGGACGAAATGCGGAAACTCGAGAACCTGCTCAAACGCATTGAGGCTCGCGAGAAGAACGACTGAAGCGCCGATGAGGGCTGGCCCAAGAATCGACAAGGAATGAACCATGAGCGATTTCCTCATGCGACTCGACCAGTGGTCCGGCTTCTGGAGCGAGAGTCTTTGGCGGGCTTCGCTGCAAGGGGGCATCGCGATTGCCGCGGCCTGGGCGATCGTGCATGGGTGCCGATTCTTGTCTGCCCGCGTGCGGTGCTGGATCTGGCGCTTGGCCTGCCTCAAGCTGCTTGTGGCGTTCGTTTGGAACCAGCCGCTGGCGTTGGCCGTTTTGCCGGTCCGAGCAGCCGCCCAACCAGCCAACGTCGCCGTTGTGCCAACCAGCCCGCAGCCGCGGGTTGCCTCGCAAGTCGGCTCCTACGAACTGACCAACGTCGCAAACCCGCCGATCGTGCGGGAGGCCGAGGCGGGCGGGACTGAAATCTCTCTGACCACGGTCCTGTTCCTGCTTTGGGGATCGGGAGTGGCCTACGGAATGTTTCGGACCGCCAAGCGCTGGCACGCGATTGTTCGCCTTCGCAGCCGGACCGAGCCTGTGTTAAGCGCCGCGTGGCTGCGGGATCTGTGCGACGAGGCCGAACGGATGGACTTCGGCCGGCTGCCACAACTCTGTTTCTCGAGGCAAGCGGACAATGTGCAACTCGTGGGGATCCGGCGGCCAGCGATCATTCTGCCCGAGGGCTCGCTCGAAGCGTTGAGCGACGAGGAGCGGCGGCTCGTCCTGGCGCATGAATTGGCCCATTGCCAACGCCGCGATCTCGCGTGGAACTGGCTTCCCGCCGTCGCTCGCTGCCTGTTTTTCTTCCATCCGCTGGTCTGGGTCCTGGTGCGCGGCTGGTGCCAGGCTCAGGAAGCCGCGTGCGACGAACTCGTGATTCAAAGCGCCGTCAACCGCCGCGCAACGTATGGCCGTCTGCTTCTGAAAATGTCCACCCGTTGGCCGGACGAACGACAAAACGCGCTGGTCGCGGCCGGCATCTCGGGGACGTATCGCCAACTCGAACAAAGGATTCTTGCCATGACACGTGTCAAACCGCATTCGAAGCCGAAACTGGCCGCGGCGGCGGCGGCCGCGCTGCTGATCGTGGCCGGCGGCGTGATCCCCTGGCGGCTTGTGGCCCAGGAGCCCGCTCGGCCGGTGGTGCGCAGTGCTCCGATTGGAACACCGCTCAACATCGCGCAGGACGCAGAACGGCTCGGTGACGACGTACTCCTTTACGGGCAGCGTCTCGTCGGACGGCACAAGCAGCTCGGGCACCACGGCCGTCATCCTCCCCGGAAAACTCTACCTGCGGGCGAGCGTCGAGGTGAAAACGGAGCACGGCGCGACCGGAAAATACTCGGGCATCATGGCCGTCGATCCCAACTCGGGGGAATGGGAGCGGCTCGACGCGGACGGCTTTGCAGTTCGCGTTGCGCCGCAAGGCGATCGACTGGCGTTTAGCCAAATCTCGGGCATGGCCGCCAGGAGCCAAGCAATCACCCGAATCCTCACATCGGATTTGCGCCAGAAACGTGGTTGAAGTGGCCAAAGATGCCCGCCTGCCGATTTGGTCGCCCGACGGAAAGCGACTGCTTTTTAGCCGCGGGACACCCACGAAGGACGATCATTCCCAGAATTCCGCTTGGGTGCTCGATCTGGCCGACAAACAAGTAAAGAAACTGCCGATCCCGGAAACCGACGAAGTCGACGACTGGACGCGCGACGGCGAATGGGTCGTCACGGTGTCGAATCGCCAACCTCCGTTCGGACGCGGCTACCAGTTGTACGTGATGCATCCGGACGGCACGCATGAGCGACGTATCACCGACGGCCACGGCCTCAACTGCTATCCCCGCTTGCGCCCGCGAACGAACCAAATCTCCTACCATCACCAGACCCACGATTTCGACAGTCTCTGGTTGGTCAATCTCGACGGCACAAATCGCAAACAACTGCTCACAAGCGACAAGAACGGAGCCGGCGCTCCGCAGGACGCGTGCTGCTGGTCGCCGGACGGCAACTGGCTCGCCGTCGTCCGTTTTGACTGGCAAACCGAGGTTCCGGGAGTCGCCAATCCGACACATGAACGGACCTATGTGGCGGGCTTAGGCAACGAGCGGCTGGAAATTATCGCCGCCGACGGGACGTCGCGCGGAGTCCTCCAGCTCAAGGACGTCACGAAGGTCGAGTGGATGGCGAACGGCGATTGGCGCTAGAGTTGGACCAATAGGTCCCGATTGCCGATTGCTTTGAATCCGCATGTGGCGGAGTGGGATACTCGTGCGTTTGAGCCTGTGGTCCAACACTTGCCATTCTGGAAGAGGATCCCGGCTGTAGGATCGCCTCGCGCTGCGGCATCCTCGTACCACGTCGCCAATCGTGAGTCTCCCCTCCGGCGGAGGGGACCTACTAAATTCGCGTCGGCGCGAGGCCCAGGCTCTTGCGGATCACGGCCAACTGGCCGTAGTGCATGCCCTCGTGCCAGCACAGGCGGAAGACCATGCCGGCGTGGGAATTGGCGAACTGCTTGAAAGCCTCCGGCAAGGGCGCGGCGAGTTTTGCGTCGTCGAGGCTGTCGATCCAGGCCCGAAATTCGGCCCGCGAGGAATCGAAGTACCCGCGGACTTCGTCGAGCGACGGATAATCGCTCGGATTCGTGCTCGGCTGCGATTTGGCGAAAAAGGTCGCCTTGTTTTTGTCAAAGACGGCGCCATCGCGGCCGGCGAGCATTTTCAAGAAATATTGATCGACCGTCGCCAAGTGGCCCATCGTCCACAGCGCGTGGTTGGCGCCGGGAAACGGCTGATACATAAACTGCTCGGCCGGAATTGTGCCAAAGACCGTTTTCAGCGCGGTCTGCGTCCAGTCGTACGCATTCAAGACGTGATCGTGCAGCGGTTGAGTCATGGTGGTCGCTCCGAAGAGGGTTTTGTTTTCGCGGAATGGCAAACGACATTTCACCAGACCGTTGCCGCGGTTTCCACAGCTGAGTCCTGCTGCACGATCCTGCGAACAAGGCCATTGCCAGTTCCACCACGGATGACACGGAGAACGCGGATCAATAAGAATGAATTTCCATGGCTCCCATCCGTGTTGTCCGCGCAATCCGTGGTTGAACGATTTTCATGTTGAACGAGCTGCGCCGGCAGGCGATCTCGACTTCGCTTTTTCGCCCCGGCACGCTGCGGCAAGCTGTCGAGCGGTTGGGATTCGTGCAGGCCGATCCGATTCGGGCTCCGGCGCAGGCGCAGGATCTGATTCTGCGCCATCGAGTGAAGGGCTATCGGGCGGGCGATCTCGAGCGGCACTATCACCGGCTCGGACTCGAGGAGGACTTCCTCTACGTGCATGGATTCATGCCGCGGAGCACATGGCGATTGTTGCATCCACGGGTCGCGAAGCGGCTGAGCACCCTCGAAAAGCGCGTGCTGGAGTTTGCGGCCTCTCGGAAGCGGATTCATCCGGCGGACCTCGAAGCGCATTTCGGCCGCAAGCGGGCGGCCAACGATTGGGGCGGGCGATCGAAGTTGACGACGCTGGCCCTGCATCGTTTGCATCGATTCGGTTTCTTGCGGGTTGTCGGCCGGGAAAAAGGCATTCGCGTTTACGAGGCCGTCCCTCAGGATTATGAGCCCCTCGATCCGGCCGAAAGGTTTCGGCAACTGGCGCTGTTGATTGCCGGCCAATTGGGGCCGATTCGCGAAGGCACGCTGCGGGGGGCGCTGTGCCGCGTGACTCGCCGTTCGCCCGCGCTGAAAGCGGCGCGAAGCACACTGCCGACGATCGTGAAATCGGGGGAGTTGGTCGAAACGACGGTCGACGGCGTGCGTTACTTGTCGCGAGCCGACCAGAAGACCCGAAGCAAACCGCACGAAATGGTGCGGTTTCTGGCCCCCTTTGATCCGGTCGTCTGGGACCGCCCGCGGTTTGAGCACTTCTGGGGCTGGGCGTATCGCTTTGAGGCGTACGTCCCGGCCGCGAAACGGCAGCTTGGGTATTACGCCCTGCCCCTGCTCTGGCGCGACGACGTGATCGGCTGGGTGAATGTGTCGAACCGGAAGGGCGAACTCAGCGTGGTGCCGGGCTTTCGAAAAGAACGGCCGACGGACGCGAGCTTTTCCGTTGAATTTGACGCCGAGGTCGAGCGGCTGCGGGGATTTCTTCAGTAATGAGAGGTAACCCTACTTTTTCGGCTTGAGCCGCAAAAACGATCAAATCGGGGTGCCACGCCCACGGCTTTGCGTGGGCGTGCGAATCCGTTTGACGCTCGAAGACACGCCCACGCCGAGCCGTGGGCGTGGCACCCCGGAAAGGGGTTACCGGCACAGAGTGCGATCGGCGCGTCCGGATTACTTCGGCGGCGGCGAGCTTCCGCTCCCCGTCGTCGGAATGGCGACGCTTCCTCCGGAACCACCGGCCGCTTTTTTGAGCGCGTACTGGGCGCCGCGGAAGGCGGAGAGCTGGCGCGCCTTGCTCCCGACGGCTTTCTCATAGGCTTCACGGGCCTCGGCCGGCTTGCCGGCGCCCGCCTTGGTGACCGCGATGAAGTACTCGGCTTCGCACGTTTCGTCGTTCTTCAAGGGATCTTTGGCCTCGCTCGCGGCGGCCAACAGGTTCGCTTCGGTTTCGCTGCCGAGCAGATAGACGACGAGATGGTCGATCCAGTCGCGTTGCTTGGGATCCTTCTTCAGGCTCTCCGCGAACTGCTCCTTGAGGTCGTTCGTCCTGCCCACCCGCTGCAAGGCGACGATCCGCCACGGGCTCATGTAGCGGAACTGCGGATCGAGCTGCAAGGCGGCATCGAATTCGGGAAGAGCCGCCGCGTAGTCATCGCTGAATGACAACAGAAAACCGAGATCGCCCCGAGCGACGGGATCCTTGGGATTCATTTCGACGGCCGCGCGTTGATCCTGGATCGCCCCCGCGAGATCGGCCTGGGCCAATTTCGCCAGGCCGCGGAGGTTGTACGCGAAGGCCTGTTGCGGGTTGAGCTTGAGCGACTGCGTGAAGTCGCCCTGGGCGGCGGCCGGGTTGTCCATCTGCAACAGCGTGAAGCCGCGATTGGTGTACGAGTAGAAGTAATTCGGATCGCGTTCGACCGCGCGGGTGAAATCGGCGACCGCCTCGTCGTATTTGCCTTGTCGCTGGAGGAACATGCCGCGGTTGTTGTAGCTCAGCGGACTCTCGGGGAACGACTCGACAACTTTGTTGTAAGCGGCGAGTGCCTGATCGTTCTTGCCGGCGGCGGCGTAGAGTTCGGCGAGAGCCGCCCGGGCACCGAAATGCGTGGGAACGAGCCGCAGGGCCTCTTCGTAGTCGGCAATGGCCGGATCGGTTTTGGTGAGCCAGCCTTCGGCCTGGGCCCGCTGAAACAAGAGATTGGCCTTATCGTCATTGGAGATGCCGTTCACGCCGAGAATTTGGGTCGCGATCGTGACGGCTGTTTCGGCGTGGTCCTTGCGATTTTCAAGCAGGGCCAGATTTTTCATGCCGTGCAGGTAGGGCAAGTAATACATGGCGGTGTGCTGCGTATCGAAGCGGATCGCTTCCCGCGCATCGGCGACGCCGTCACGAATCGATTTGCCGTCCCCTTCTCGGACGCCCAGCTCGACCTTGGCGCTGCCCCGCAGGTAGTAGGCGGCGGCATCCTGCGGGTTTTGCCGCAGAAGCTCGTTGGTAATCTCGATCACGTGCGGGAAGTCGCCGGCTTGTTGGGCTTTGTCGGCTTCGACCATTTTCTGATTGCGGGCCGGGTTGCCTTCGTTTCCGTTGCCCTCCATGCCGCGGCGGCGAAAGAAGGGTGAATCGCCAAACTGACCGAAAGGCGTCTGCTGGGCGGCGGCCGGCGTGATGAACAAGGGAAGAATCAAGAGCAACGAAAAGGCGAAACGGCGGTTGGCCATAAATTGGACTTCCTGAAGGTCGACGACGGAATCAACCGGGAGGAGAAAGCGAGGCAACGGCGGCTGATTCCCTTTGCGAACATCGACTTTACCAAAGTCCATCCGCCAAGGTCAGAGTTGAAGGGGCCAAAGTCGGCGGTCGAAATCCAAAGCCTGCTCATCCTCAGTCGAGAGGCGCCGATTTGTCATCGGATTGACGCTGGAGTTTGGACCTGGGAGCTTGGGAGAGAATCCGAACCAAATGACGAGTCACCATGATGCAGTTCGTCATGGGGAGCCGCACGAGCGAGCAACATCGTAGGAAGGCCTTGGCAGCTTGACAGTTTGGTAGGGTGACAGTACGCTCATGGAGGGTCTTTTTGACTCTTGACGGACGTCCCGAATGTCCGCCGTGGGGCGGAGTATAGAATGGCACAGGTCCAATTGGGCTCGTGTTATCCTTACGTGGCGTTTGTGAGGGCCGGTCGGGAACGGATTTTTGCTAGGTGCAGGCAAGTGAGCTGGTGCGAGATTTGAAAAGGGCATCAGAGATGTAAGCGTGCACGAAAGCGAAGACCGAGCGATCGTTCTTCACAAACGTGGTTGTCTTCCGGCCTGAAGGGTCAGGTCTGGAAGAAGGCCGGCTGCTCCCAGGACGGCAGGCCAGAAAGTGGGACTCGGTGCCCGCTTTTTTTGTTCCTGAATGGGTTTTGGCGGAAGAGTGCAGGCGGACGAGAGAACAGAGATCGGTTAGATCAGTTGTCCTCTGAGGGGTGACCCCAACGAGTGACGACCTTTGCAGGCGAAGAATTCGGACGGGTCATTGGGATGGCGGAGGGTCGGCCGCCGGACCAAATCGGAAGGAATACCATGAACGGCAGCGAGGTCCTGAGAATCGTCGATGCGATCCATCGCGATAAGAACATCGACAAGGAGATCGTGTTCGAAGGGATCGAACAGGCGATTGTCTCCGCGGCACGTAAACACTTCGGTGAAGAGAGCCAAATCGACGTCCACATCGATCGGGATAACGGAGAACCCGCCGCCGCCGTTAACGGACAATCGCTGGAGAAGGACGAAATCGGCGACCTGTTGGGACGCATCGCCGCTCAAACCGCCAAACAAGTCATCATTCAGAAGATCCGCGAAGCCGAACGCGACGCACTCTACGACGAATATGAAGCCCTGCGCGGCAACATCGTCACCGGCGTGATCACGCGGCTCGAAGGTGGCACGGCGACGGTCAATCTTGGCAAAGTCGAAGGCCTGCTTCCGCGCGGCGAACAGATTCCGGGCGAATCGCATCGCGTCGGCGAGCGCGTGCGGGCCGTCGTGATTGACGTTCGCAAAGCAGGCAGCCGCGTGCGCATCATCCTTTCGCGAACGCATCCGGAAATGGTCCGCCGACTTTTCGAGATCGAGATTCCCGAGGTGCAGGAACGCATTATCGAAGTGCGTTCGTTGGCGCGGGAAGCCGGTTATCGCTCGAAGGTGGCCGTCTCCTGCTACGACAACAAGATCGATTGCGTCGGCGCGTGCGTCGGCGTTCGCGGCTCGCGGATCAAGAACGTGGTCGAGGAACTCGCCGGCGAGCGGATCGACATCGTGCGTTGGAACGATTCGCTGCAGGTCCTCGTGCCGAATGCCCTGCAACCGGCGGAAGTCGAAGAGGTCATTTTGTGCCCGATGCTCGGCAAGGTGATCGTGCTGGTGCAGGACGATCAACTTTCGCTGGCCATCGGCAAGAAGGGCCAGAACGTGCGGCTGGCGTCGAAGCTCGTCGGCTGGGACATCCATGTGATGAACCAGAAGAAGCTCGACGAGCAGCTCAACAAGTCGGTCGGGATGTTCTCGGTCATTCCCGAAGTGAGCGAGGAATTGGCCGAAAGCCTCGTCGAGCAGGGGTTCTTTACGTTTGACGATCTGTCGGTGATCGAACCGGACCAGCTTGCCGAGCTGGGCGGGCTGACGGCCGAGCAGTGCGAATCGATCATCGCCTACGCGGACGTAGCGGCGGCCAAGGCCGAAGAGGAAGAACGCAGAGCGATCGCCGAGGGGCGCCTCAGGCCCCCTGCACCGGTGGAAGTTCCCGAAGTGCCTGCGGCGATTCAAGAACACATTGTGACAGAGACGGTAGTTCAGGACGCTGCCGTGGGTAATGGTGCATCGGGCGAGGAAGCATCGGTCAGCCACGAATCGGGAGGTGAACCGGCAGAGACGGAAACAGCCACCGGCGAACCGGCGACGATGGAGACGCCGGCTGAAGAGTCCGTTGGCGAGGAACACGAAATACAGAGTCAGGACGTCGAGACCGAGGCCGCCGGCGGCCCGAACGGAGCTCATGGAGAGCAGTCGCCCACTTTGAAAACGGCCGCACTCGACGAACAGGCGGAAGAATGAACACCATGCGCACAGGCTGACTGAGCGGCAGGCCGTTCGGTCTGCCGGAAGGACTGTTAATACCGATGGATTTGAAGATTCGACTGTTCGCCCTGGCCAAGGAGCTGGGGATCGACAGTAAAGACTTGATCGAGCACTGCAATTCGGCAGGGATCAAGGTCAAGAACTCCCCTTTGGCGAGCATCTCGCCCGAGGAACGCGATCTCGTTTTGAGTCATATGAAGCATGCCGGCTCCTCCGTCGCCACGGCTCCGCCGGAAGAAGCGCAAATGACTCCCTTCGCGGCGCCGTCCACTCGCGACGCGGGCGGAAAGGTGCGCAGCATTCGGCCTGTTGTTTCACGGCCCACGCTCCAGCGCGAAAAACCCGCGTCGGCAGTCGAAGCCGAGCCGGAAGAGCCACAGGACATTCCGTCGCCGGCTATTGTCGAGGACGAAGCGCCTGACGCCGAGCCGGCGCCGCCGACAATTGTCGCCAGCGAGCCGCCAGCCGCCGAATCCCCTGCTGCGGTTCCGGTTCCTGCCCCGGCGAACGCCCCCGTTCCCGCGCAAGTCCGCTTTCACGGCGTCCGGAAAAGCCAGGCGACGGCAGCGCGGAAGCGCCCGTGCGGCCCACCGCACCGCTCCGTCCGGACGAATATGTTCCGCCCGGTGGCGTGCGCAGCTCGTCTTCGATTCGCGAAATGAAGCCGCGCGGCACCATCATCGAGAGCGAACAGGCCCAGCAGCGGCGCCCCAAGCCGAAGGCCAAGCCCGCATTGCCGGCCGTCGCCGCGCCGCCGACCTACAAAGGCCCGATGATCCGGGAGACAAAAAAGGAGGAGGCCCCGGCCCAGAAGCCGGACATCCCCCTTTCCCCCGAAACGTTCAGCCCCAACAACCCGTTGCGGGCGCATCTCAAGAAAAACGTCGAGCAAAAGAAAAAGCGGAAAAAGGGTGAAGGCGAAGGAGGTCTCGAAGCGATCAGCTCGACGACCTTCATCGGCGAGGATGAGGATGCCGCTCGCAAGGCGACCCCCGCCCGCCCCGATCGGCGCGAAAATTGGAAGCGGTCCGGCCAGGACTCGTCGGACGCGTCCGAGCGCAAACGGCGCACCGTCCGCTTCCGACAACGAAACCGGGCCGAACCCGCTGCACTCAAGACGGCCGCCGAATTGTCGGCGCCGATCACCGTCCGCTCGCTTTCCGAATCGCTGGGTCGTCCCGCAAAGGACTTGCTGCGCATTCTCTTCGATCGCGGTGAAGGAGCGACGATCAATACGACGCTCACGGAAGAGACCGCAATGGAATTGGCCATGGAGCTGGGAGTCGAACTCTCCATCCGCAGGGCCAAGGACGTCGAGCAGGAATTGGCGGATACGATGGAAGTCAACGATTCGCCCGACGATTTGATCGAGCGTCCACCGATCGTCACGATTTTGGGACACGTCGATCACGGCAAGACCACGCTGTTGGACAAGATCCGCACGGCGAATGTGGCGGCCGGCGAGGCGGGAGGGATCACCCAGCACATCGCCGCCTACCAGGTGGAACACAAGGGCAAGAAGATCACGTTTGTCGACACGCCGGGCCACGCGGCCTTTTCGGAAATGCGTGCCCGCGGCGCGAATCTGACCGACTTCGTGGTGCTGGTCGTCGCGGCCGACGACGGAGTGATGCCGCAAACGGTCGAGTCGATCAGCCATGCCCGCGCGGCAAAGGTGCCGATGGTCGTCGCCATGAACAAGTTCGACCTGCCCGGGCGCAATGAACAGCGCGTGCTGCAGGATTTGGCCGCGCACGAAGTGCTGGCGACCGAATGGGGCGGCGATACCGACGTGATCCGCACGTCCGGCTCAACCGGGACAGGCATCGACGAACTCCTGGAAACCATCCAGGTCGGAGCCGAATTGCGGGAGCTCAAGGCCAATCCGAAACGGCCGGCGGTCGGCGTCTGCCTCGAGGCCTTCCGCGACGAGGGCCGCGGCGTCATCGCCTGGCTCGTCGTGCAAAATGGAACTCTGCACGTCGGGGACGCGATTTTGTGCGGCGAAGCCGACGGTCGCATTCGGGCCATCTACGACGATCACGACCGTCCGCTCGAAGCGGCCGGTCCGTCGACGCCGGTCAAAGTCGCCGGCCTCGACACGATGCCCGGTGCGGGCGATACGTTCTGGGTGATGGAAAGTATCGAAAAGGCGCGTGAAGTCGCCGTCAGCCGCCGCGTCAAAGGACGGGCCGCCGTCTTGGGCGGTCGGGCCCGCCCCCGCTCGCTCGACGATATTTTGTCGGCTGCCCGCGAGGGAGCCGTTCAGGATCT
Source organism: uncultured Planctomycetaceae bacterium (assembly GCA_963752185.1). Taxonomy (GTDB): domain Bacteria; phylum Planctomycetota; class Planctomycetia; order Planctomycetales; family Planctomycetaceae; genus DASPSM01. The sequence continues at coordinate 3,149,822 of CAVVXK010000002.1, forward strand.
GCCCCTCATCATCAAGGCCGACTCGCAAGGCTCGATCGAGGCGCTTCGCAGCGAGATGCAGAAGTTCTCGCACCCGGAGGTGCGTGTGACGGTCGTTCACGAAGGAGTGGGCGGCGTCAACGAGAGCGACGTGGCGTTGGCCGAAGCGTCGGGAGCGATCATCATCGCGTTCCACGTCGTGCCCGAAGAACGGGCTCGAGCGCTGGCCGAACGGGTCGGCGTCGACGTGCGGCGGTTCGAGATCATTTACGAAGTCACGGAGACGATCAAGCGCAGCCTCGAAGGCCTCTTGCCGCCGGAGCGCAAGCAGGTCATGACGGGCCGCGCCTTCGTGATCCAGACGTTTCAAATCAGCCGATTGGGAACGATCGCCGGGTGCCGCGTTCTTTCCGGCACCATCGAACGCTCCAGCCGGATCAACGTCATCCGCGACCAGACAATCCTCAACTCCTACGACATTGCCTCGCTCAAGCGCGTGAAGGACGACGCCCGCGAAGTGCGAGAAGGCATGGAGTGCGGCATTCGTTTGGAGGGCTTTAACGACATTAAGCAGGGGGACATTTTGGAGGCCTTCCGCGTGGACGAAGTCAAACGGACGCTCGACTGATGTCATCACGCCGTATTGCCAAAGTTGCCGAGGCCGTCCGCGAGCAGGTGAGCACCTCGATCCTGTTCGAGATGAAGGACCCGCGCGTGAAATATGTCACCGTCACGGGGGTCGAGGTCAGTCCCGACCTGCGGAGTGCGAAAGTGCACGTCTCGGTGATGGGTGACGAAAAGACGCAGCGGCTCACGCTGCAGGGGCTGCGATCCGCGCGGCTTTTTGCAGGCCAAGATCGCCGAGCACCTGCAGCTCCGTTGGACGCCGATTCTTCAATTCCAACTTGATCAAGGCGTGAAACGCAGTATCGAGGCCTCGCGCATTTTGCGCGAAGTCTTGCCCCCCTCGACGGAGGAATCGGCTTTCGTCGCAAAAGAAGCTGTCGTAGAAGACGATGTCGCAGAAGACGATGTCGAAGACTGTGTTGAAGAAGAGCAGGCCGAGATCGAAGACGATCTCCCCGAGAGCACTCTGTTCGATGAAGGGTGTGCCGGCCCCGTGAGTCCGGCCGTACCAATCCCCAAATCACCGTATGAGCGCCACATAGAAGACCAAGATGGTTGACAAACTGACGCTGGGCAAGAAGCTCGTGTCTCTGTTGAAGAAGCGGTATCCGAGCCCCCCCTCCCACCAGGAGCGGCCCGTCTTGGAGACGCTTTTATACGCAATCTGTCTCGAAGACGCCTCGGTCGAGCAGGCCGACGCAGCCTTCGAGAAGTTGTTGCACGCATTTCACGACCTCAATGAGCTGCGCGTGAGTTCGATCACCGAGCTGTCGACGGTCTTTGACGGAATGCTGAGTGCCGACTGGCGGGCGCACCGTGTCCGCAACGTGTTGCATTACGTTTTTGAAAAGAATTTCGAGTTTGCGTTCGAAGGTCTCCGGCGCAAAACGCTCGAGCTGGCCACCAAGCAGCTGTTCAAGATCCGCGATCTGTCCCCCTTCGACCGCAACTACACGCTGCAATCGGCCCTCGGAACGCATGTCGTCCCGGCCGACCGATTGATGACGAATGCCGCCATTTGGATGGGTCTGTCCCCCCCGGGAGAGACGCCGGAGCAAGCCGCCGAAACGCTGAAATCGGCCGTGCGCAAGGCAGACGTGCCGGTTTTCGCGCACTACTTGCGGTGCCTGTCCGTCGATCCTCGGCTGGTGAAGGCCTTCGAGCCGGGCAAACAAGCGGCGGCCCACGCCGCCGACCCGCAAACGATGGTCGAGCGGCTCGAAACGCTCTTTAAAGAGGCCGATTCGGCCGCAAGAAAAGCCGGAAAGAAGCAGCCGCCGGGCCGCGGGCCGGTGCGTGCGACCGACGGCCGAGAGCGATCGAAGTCGGCCCATCCGCGAGACAGCCGCGGCGCCGCCTCGGCCAAGAAGCGAAAGTGAAATTGCACGGCGCGGGACTTGGTCCTGCGCGCGTCATTCGCCGCGAAAGCGCGACCGGGATTGGCACTGTTCAAACCCATCTTGGTGGTCGGAACGGCGCCGAGTAAAATGGAGGCAACCGCGGTCTTGGGCTGGGGGGCGATCCTCATTGCATCGACCAGCTTGGATCGACCCGACGTCTTCCGCAACCACTCGAGGAAGGATTGGAGAATGGTCAACGTTCACAGACATGCGGCGCTTTTGGCGAATGGCGCCTTGATTCTTGGATTGGTCGCGATGACGCCGACAGTCGGTTTCGGGTCCGACGAACCCGCCGCACCACCCAAGCCGCAACCGCCTCGCACGGCGACGGCCCCCCATGCCCGGGGAGTGTTGACGGACCAGGATGGTGAGCCGCTGCAGCCGCTCAAGTCGACCAAGACCGAGTCGAAGCAGGAGAAGACCCACAAGGACGCCATGGCCTGGTTCATGTCGGGCCGGTTGAAGCAGTCCGAGAGCCGCTTCGCCGAGGCGCTCAGCGATTATCAAATGTCCATCAAACTCGACCCGAGTTCGGTCGAAGTCTATCGGGCCCTTGTGCCGCTCGCCTTCGCACTTGGCGAAACCGAGAAGGGATTGCAATACGCGCAAAAAGCCATCGAGCTCGATCCGCAGGACCTCGAGATCCTGCGGATGCTCGCCGAGCAGCTTCATGAGCAGCAACAGCTGGGCAAAGCCGCCGAATATCTGACTCGGGCCGCCAATTCGCCGAAGGTGAAAAAAGACTCGCCGATGTACGTGATGTTCAACTTGCAGCTCGCGGCGATCTATATGGAAATGACCAAGCAGGACAAAGGGAGCACCGATCCGTCCATCGTGGAGAAGGCGGCCGACGCCTACATCGTGGTGCTCGACGCGCGGCGCAATCCCACGAAGTACAACCTCGACTTCCAGACGCGCTCGAATCTCGAACGCCAGCCCCTCGCCGGTTACGAGATCATGGGCGACGTACTGATGGTCGCGCACCGCACGGCCCAGGCCATCGTGGCCTTTGAGGAGGCCGTCAAGGCGAACCACGACCATCCCGGTTCGCTCAGTTTCAGTCTGGCGCAGGCCTATTTCCAGTCCAAACAATACGACCTGGCGCTTCAGAACCTGCAGGTCTATCTCGATGCTCAACTGCAGGGCAAAGGCCGGCAGCCTTATGAGCTCTTGGGAAGGATCCTCAAAGCGACGGGCAAAGGTGGCGAGCTGCTTTCGCGCGTGCAAGAGATCTCGAAAGCCGATCCGCGTAACGCCACTTTGCAGTATTTTCTGGCGGACCAATATGTCGCGGCAGGGAAACTCAAAGAGGCCGAGGAACTCATCCATCGGGTGATCACGGAATCACACGATCAAGAAGGCTGGGTGAGCCTGGCCGCCATCTATCGCAAGGCGAACAACGCCGAAAAACTGCTCGATGCGCTTGCCAAGGGACTCAAAGGTCAGCGCGGAACGAACCGCCTCGATCATCTTCTGGTCGAGATTCAGGACGACCACAAGCTGGTCGATGCGATCATCGCGGCGGGTCGCAAGTTGGACGCGACGGACAAATCAAAGGTCGACTTTTTCACCGCGTACCTCGTGGCCCGGTTGGCCGGCCGTGCGCAGAAGATGGATGCGGCGGTTGAGTTCTACACGCAAGCGATGAGTGCCCGCCGGGAACTGCAGGGGCAGCTGGCCGATGAGCTCGCCAGAGAGTTGGTCCTGGCCAAACGCTACGGGCAGGCGATCGAGGTGTTGAAAAAGGCGGTGGCCCAGCCTGTTTTTCCCCCGAACGCCGAAGGTGAGCGAATTAAACTCGATCTCTATGTCTGGCTCGCCCGCGCGCAAGAGCTGGCCGGCAAGACCAAGGAGGCACTGCAGGCGTTCCGTGAGGCCGAAAAACTCGACTCGGAGGACCCGGAAATTCATTTCTGGGAAGCCTGGGTCTACTCGCACAGCCATCAGTGGTCCGAGGCCATCAAGAGATACGAAGAGATGGCGAAGAAATACGCAAAGGAAAAGAAAATCGTCCGCCAGTGCCAAATGTCCCTCTCGAACTGTTATGTGCAACAGGGCAACATGGCCAAAGGCGAAAAACTCCTCGAGGGCGTGCTGGTCGAACAGCCCGAAGATTCGCAGGCCAATAACGACCTGGGCTACTTATACGCCGATCAGGGGAAGAATCTGCCTCAGGCCGAGAAGATGATTCGCCTGGCCCTTAAACTTGAACCGGACAATGTGGCCTATCTTGACAGCATGGGCTGGGTGCTCTTCAAACAAGGCAAGCTCGAAGAGGCCCGCACCTTTCTGCAGAAGGCCGTCGCCACTCCCGGCGGCTCCGATGGCACGATCTGGGAGCATCTGGGCGACTGCTACGCGGCCATGAAGAACCATGACAAGGCCGTCGATGCCTGGAAAAAGGGTCTGAAAGACTCGGAAGAGGACTCGTTCCCCGACAGCAAATTGATTGAGCGGCTGAAGGACAAGCTCAAGAAGGCCGGCTCCTAAGGAACGAGGTCGCCGCCGGAGCCGCGGCACTCGCCTGATCGTTCGGGCTCTAGAACCGATCCCGCGGCCGGACTGTCAGTGTCGCGCCGGCGTCGTCGCGCGATATAATCGCGCGATTGACTCCAACAGGATCTTCCACAATCGCGTGTTCGTGAAGGCAAGCGAGCAGATTCATGGCCGGCCATTCGCATTGGGCGAACATCTCGATCAAGAAGGGAAGAGCCGACAAAAAGAAGGGTAAGCTCTTCGGCAAGTTGAGCCGGGCGATCATCGTCGCCGCTCAACATGGCGGCGGCGACCCGTCCGGTAACCTCGCCCTGCGGTATGCCATCGACAAGGCCCGCAAGGCGAGCATGCCCAAGGACAACATCGATCGGGCCGTCAAGAAAGGTTGCGGCGGCGGTTCGCTCGAGTCGTATTCCGAGGTGGTCTATGAGGGTTACGGCCCCGGCGGCGTGGCCGTGTTGTGCGATATCCTCACCGAAAACCGCAACCGCACGGCTGGCGAAATCCGGCAGATTTTTGATGGCAATGGCGGCCGCTTGGGGAGCGCGGGTTGCGTCGCCTGGATGTTCGAGCGCAAGGGGGTCTTCCTGATCCCCTCGCGCCATGTTGACGAAGACGCGCTCTACGCGAGCGCCATCGATGCGGGAGCCGACGACGTCAAACTCTCGGGCGAGAGTTACGAAGTCACCTGTTCGCCCGAGGCGTTTCAGAAAGTGAGCGAATCGCTCGAAAAGGCGAAAATCCCGACGGACGTCGCCGAAATTCAGCGCGTTCCCTCGAGCACCGTCGACCTGGATCTCGACAACAGCCGTCGCATTCTCAAACTGATCGAAGAACTCGAGGATCAGGATGATGTCCAAAGCGTGACGGCCAATTACAATATTCCCGACGAGATCATGGAAGAGGCGACCAGCGGAACCTGAGTTTTGGCAATCGAGTTCAATTGCCCGCAATGCGGCCGGCTGCTCACAACATCGGATGCGCGTGCCGGTGCTCAAGCGAAATGCCCGTCGTGCGATCAGTTGATCACCGTCCCCGCCGCTGGCCCGGCGTCGCTATCGACTTTCGCCGGCGGCGTGCCGTCAGCGGCGCTGGCCGCGACCGCGGCCTGGTCGGCGGACCTGACGCCAATGACCTCAGCCCACCCGGCAACGTCCGATTCGATGGTCTCGATGGTTCCTTTGGAGCCTGCCGTTAGCCCGACTTCCGCCCCCGCCCCCGCCCCCGCCCCCGCCCAAGCGCCGGCGCCGGTCCCCGCATCATCGGGCATTTGTCCGAACTGTCAGAGCTCAATCGACGCCGATTCGGCCTACTGCCCGACTTGTGGTCTTCCGCTGCAATCCATGGGGCAATCGCCTCGATATGCGGCCTTTTGGCGACGGTCTGTGGCCGCTTTGATCGACTTCGTCATCGCCATCGTGGCCGCAAAAGCGTTCGCGTACGTGCTGCAAAGCCGAATTTGGGTCGAAGGCAACGTCACGCTGATTTTCTTGTTTCTGTACTTCACCTTCTTCGAAAGTTCCTCCGAGCAGGCAACGCTCGGGAAGCGGATCATGGGAATCATCGTTTGCGGCGCAGATGGCCGCCGACTCACGGTGCGACGTGCGGCCATTCGCACGCTGGCAAAAGCCTTGTCGCTGTTGACGTGCGGCGTCGGCTTCATCATGCCTCTGCTCACGCCTTGGAAGCAGGCGCTCCACGACAAGCTCACCGATACCATCGTGGTCGAAAAGTAACCTGCAGGAAGCGAACGTTCGATGGCGCGAGAACCGGTCTTCCGCGGCGACAAAGAGGGAGAAAAAAAACGCGCCCGTCCGTCGGACGTCGGAAATTCGCCAAATTACCTGGATGGGCCCGCCGCGAATCTCGACGACACACGCTACGACGATGAGCTGCGGCCTCAGCGTTTATCCGACGTCGTGGGACAGCGCAAGGCGATCGCCCGCCTCGAAATCATGCTGGATGCGGCCAAGAAGCGCAAAGAGCCGCTCGGCCATTTGCTCTTCGACGGGCCTCCCGGACTGGGTAAAACGACGCTGGCCACGGTCATCCCCAAGGAGTTGGGCACGGAAGTGCAGATCGCCTCCGGGCCGTCGCTGAGTGCTCCAAAGGATCTGTTGCCGTACCTCACGAATGCCAGCTACGGCTCGGTGCTGTTTATCGACGAAATTCACCGCATGCCGGCCGCGGTGGAAGAATACATCTACCCGGCGATGGAAGATTACCGCATCGACATTACGCTGGGAGACGGTCTCAGCGCCGAGCCGTCAATATCAAGCTGCAGCGATTCACGGTCATCGGAGCGACGACGCGCTCGGGATTGCTCACCGGGCCATTGCGTGACCGGTTCGTCAATCACCTGCACTTCGACTTCTACGAGGATGCGGAAATTGCCGAGATTCTCCGCCGCAGCGCGGTCAAGCTGCGAACCCAGATTGACGAAGAGGGCGTCAGCGAAATCGCCCGGCGAAGCCGCGGCACGCCACGCAAAGCCAATAACCTGCTGCGCTGGGCCCGCGATTATGCGCAAAGCAAAGCGGACGGACGCATCACGACCGACGTCACGAGAGACGCCTTTCTGCTCCAGGAAGTCGACGAACTTGGCCTGGAAGCACAAGACCGGCGCTACTTGACGACATTGGCAAAAGTCTACGTCGGCGGCCCAGCGGGCATCCAAGCCCTGGCTCACAGCCTCAGCGTTCCGGCCGACACCCTCGAGGACGCGGTCGAACCGTTCTTATTGAGGCTGGGCTTTGTCTTGCGAACCCAACGCGGCCGCATGATCACCGACGCGGCGCTCGCCCACCTCAATCTCACCATCACGCGCCCTGACAGCGGCCAGGGCCGGCTGTTCTAGCATGCCGCGGACTGCTGTTGCATTTCGTCATCAGCCGCGAAAATCGCCATTCTTGATTGCCTCGGCCTAGCCGGCCGTAGCGCCGATTTCGCTCGCAATTTCCGGCCGCGTCCCTGTCGACAGGCACCCAAGAGCGCCCGTCTAATGAATCGAGGCACACGCACTGGCAACCCCCGTTTGCATTGGATAATTCATGATCCGGCGCATCAACAAACCGATTCCTGCTCCCGAGGAAACGGGCAGTCGCAGCTATGAATGGATCTCGTCACAGTACGACTGGACGATTGCCCTGTGCACCGGCGGCCAAAACCTCCGAACCCGGCTCGCGCAACTCGATGACATGGCGCCCGGCGACCGTGTGCTCTATGTCGGCGTCGGTTCCGGCGAAGACGCGATCGAGGCCGCGCGACGAGGAATCCAAGTTACGTGTCTGGATCTGTCGTCTTCGATGATCGAGAGGGCGCGCGCAACGATTTCAAAGGGCCGGTTTGACGGCCGACTTTGTCAGTGCGGACTTGATGCACTACGCCACAGAGCAGCCTTTTGACGCCGTCGCCTGCAATTTCTTCCTGAACATTTTCAGTCCCTCGGTCATGCAAGAAGTGCTGACCCGGGTCGTATCGCTCGTGCGGCCGGGCGGCAAACTGGTGATTGCGGACTTTGCTCCGGCTCATCAGGGCAACGCATTCCTCCGCGCAGCCCACCGCATCTATTACCGCGCCGCCAATGTCGCCTATTGGACGGTGGGTCTGTGCGCGTTGCACCCGATCTACATTTACGCGGACTATTACCCGCAGTTGGGACTGACGCTCAAAAGGACGGAACGCTTCCGCGTGTTCGCGCGAGGACCGTGGTTCTTTCAGACGACGACTGCCGTCAAAGACCGGTGGCTCGATGCGCAGGTTTTTGAGCGATCACGAAGGATGGCGACGAGCGAGCGAAGTTACTTCGCCGCCGCGAGCGCCGCATCGTAGTTCGGATGCTCCGTGATCTCTTTCACGTATTCGACGTGCTTGAGCTTCCCGCTCCCATCGATCACGAACACGGCACGCGTCAGGATCCGATTGAGCGGACCGCCCTGAATCAGCACCCCGTACTCTTCGCCGAACTTCGGGCACTGGTGCGAGCTGAGCGTTTTGACGTTCGTGACCCCTTCGGCCCCACACCACCGTTTCTGGGCAAAGGGCAAATCCATGCTGACCGCCAGGATTTCGGCATTGGGCAGCGACTTGGCAAGATCGTTGAATTTCTTGGTCTCCGCGCTGCAAACTCCCGTGTCGAGGGAAGGAACGGTGGCCAGGAGGGTGGTCTTCCCCTTTGCCAGCGTAACCTCTTGCAACGCATTATCTTGCAACTTGAAATCGGGAGCCTGTCCGCCCGCTTTGAGCTCCGCGCCCGCCAGCGTAACCGGGCCCCCCTTGAACGTGACTGCACCGCTTCGAGTCGCCGTCATGATCTTGCATCCCGTCTGAAAGAGAAATGTACACGCATTCGTCTGTTGGTCATTTGCTGCCAGCAGTATTGCGGATTGTTTCCGAGATTCAAGTCTGGGAGTGAATGCGTCCGATGCTCCCCGATTTTGTTCGGCCTACGTATAAATGACGGCCGGGAGAATTGCGCGTGAGCACGTCATTTTACGATTTCGACATCGTCGTCGTCGGTGCAGGCCATGCCGGGTGCGAGGCCGCGCTCGCGGCCGCCCGCCTCGGCGCCAAAACGGCCCTGTTGACGATGAATCTCGACACGATCGGCCAAATGAGCTGCAACCCCGCGATCGGCGGAGTCGCCAAGGGGCAAATCGTGCGCGAGATCGATGCGCTCGGCGGCGAGATGGGACGCGTCATCGATGAGACCGGCATCCAATTTCGCATGCTCAATCGCACGAAGGGCCCGGCGATGCACAGCCCGCGAGCCCAGGCCGACAAAAAGGCCTATCAATTCTCGATGAAGCGCCGCATCGAGGAGCAAGAAAACCTGAGCGTGCGTCAGGAAATCGTCGAGCAATTGGAAATGCGCGCCGGCCATCTTTGCGGCATACGCGTGCGGGGAGATGCGGTCTATCGAGCGAACGCGGTTGTCCTGACCACGGGTACATTTCTCCAGGCAATGATGCACACCGGCGAATCAAAGACCGCGGGAGGACGCGCTGGCGAAGGAACAACAAATGGACTTTCGCAGTCCTTGCTTGATCTGGGCTTTGAACTGAATCGCTTCAAAACGGGCACGCCCTGCCGCCTGAACGGTCGAACCATCGACTTCTCCCAACTGCAAGTTCAGCCCGGTGACGCCGATCCGCAGCCGTTTTCGTTTCTGACCGAGCGGATCACACAACCCCAGATCCCCTGCTATCTCACGCAAACGAACGAAATTGTCCACGAGCTGATCCGAAACAATTTGGATCGTGCTCCGATGTACAGCGGACAAATCCGCTCGACCGGACCGCGCTATTGCCCCTCGATCGAAGACAAGGTCGTCCGATTTTCCGACAAATCCTCGCATCAGATCTTTCTCGAGCCCGAGGGGCGAAATACTTGCGAGGTTTATTGCAACGGGATTTCGACCAGCCTGCCGCGCGATGTGCAGGACTTGATGATCCGCGCTATTCATGGACTCGCACGCGCGGAGATCATTCGCTACGGCTACGCTGTCGAATATGATTTCGCTCCTCCCACCCAGCTCAAGCCGACATTGGAAACGAAACTCGTCGAGGGCCTCTTCTTCGCCGGCCAGATTAACGGAACAACCGGATACGAAGAGGCTGCCGGCCAGGGACTCATGGCGGGGATTAACGCCGCGCTCAAACTCTCCAAACAGCCGCCGCTCGTTTTGGATCGAAGCCAGGCCTATCTGGGAGTGCTGCTCGACGATCTTGTGACCAAAGGCGTCGACGAGCCCTACCGGATGTTTACTTCCCGAGCCGAATATCGGTTGCTGCTGCGACACGACAATGCCGACCGCCGGCTGACGCCGACCGGAAAAAAGATCGGGCTGATCGATCGGCAACGAGCCCATTCCTACGAGGCGTACGAAGCCGAGCTAATCCGCGGCACCCAAGTGATCCAAGGCGTCTTCCACCAAGGCCGCACACTTGAGGAATGCCTGCGACAGCCGGAAATGGGTTGGGACGACCTCTGTCGAACGGTGCCGGAGGCGGCCGAATTGGCACTCTCGAAGCGAGCCAGCGATCAGCTTGTGATCGAAGCCAGGTATTGGGGCTACATTCGCCGCCAGGCGGCGGAAATCGAGCGACAGTCCAAAGTCCAACAGATGCGGATTCCCGAAACGTTCGACTTCCAAGCCGTCCCTCAACTGCGGGCCGAGGCCAAAGAGAAGTTTAGCACCGTCCGCCCGGGGAATCTGGGCCAAGCAGGCAGGATCAGCGGGATTACCCCCGTCGATTTAGCGGTGCTCGCCCTTTACCTGAGGGAACCCGATCGCTTGGCATCTTGAAGCCAACCTGCGGCCCAATCGCTCAGATTGGCTTGAGAATGGGCCCTTTTGGGCAGCCAGGTAGTTTCTGGCAGATCATCGCCTTGGTGTCGCCGCCGGTCTGAGGCCCGCCGGGCCATCGAAGCATCGGTGAAAGTCGATGCCGGGCAACGACTTCGCAAATTGGCCATCGGCGGGGTCCGGGATAAGGCTGGCAATTTGTCTTGACGCGCTAAACAATATCAATTAAGCAAGTCGTATGAATGGAGTTGCTTGTGTTCGGGGGCTTTAATCCCCCGATGCCGGCAGCCGGTTTCCGGCCGTCGGCCTCCAGTGCGAACGGAGGAGCGACCAGTTTCCCCATCTTTTCTCCTGCGAGGGCCGATTTCCGGGATTTGTGAGCAATCAATGGAGTGGTGAACGCGGATAAGTTTGCCACCACGGAGGAATCCTTTCTTGTCGAAGGATTTCCGGGATGACTGGTTTCATCTCCTGCTCACAACATACGTGCTCAGAATCGAAGGAATGGGACGAGCCTCATGAAAACGGTCTTTACGACGGGTGAAGCGGCCAAGATCTGTAAGGTCAGCCAGCAAACGATCATCCGGTGCTTCGACTCCGGACAGCTCAAAGGCTTTCGCGTTCCTGGTTCGCGGTTTCGGCGGATTCCCCGCGACATCCTTTACAAGTTCATGAAAGAAAACAGCATCCCGACGGACGCTTTGGAAAGTGGTAAGCGCAAAGCGTTGATCGTGGACGATGACGAGGAACTGGTCGAACTGATTCGGGATGTGCTTGAATCGGACGGGCGATTCGAGGTTCGCGTCGCAAACAACGGGTTCGACGCCGGCATGATGGTCAAGGAGTATCATCCCGACGTCATTGTTCTCGACGTTATGCTGCCGGACATCAACGGCAAGGAAGTCTGCCAGCGCGTCCGCAGCGACTCGAACCTGGACGACGTCAAAATCATCTGCATCAGCGGCATGGTCGAGACGGACAAGATCGCCGAGTTGCGACAGGCCGGCGCGAACGATTTCCTGCAAAAGCCATTTGAGGTCGAGAAGCTCGTGGAACGCATGTGCCACCTGCTCGACATGGAGCCGGCGCAGGTCGCTCGCTGACGGGCGCTTGATCGATTTCTTCCAGGACTCAGCAAGGAGGCGGGTCATGGAGCAGACGATCGACCGAGTAGCCGCGCCTGCGCGGGCCAAGGATCGTGCACGTCGGCTCCGTCATCGCGAGTGGAGCGGTTTCGTCCCACGCACGATTTGCATCTCGCCTTGCTTCCCGTGCGAAGTGGCCGAGAGTTGGCAGTTGGGCTCGCCCGCCAGTGGCAAGACTGGTCGGGCGCGCAAGTCGCCATTGTCGCCTTGGGCTTCACGCATCTTGGACGGAAGTGGATCGCGCGATCCGAAAGCGGCAAGCTGCCGGAGGTTGCCGAATCCACTTTTGATCGCGAGCAGGCCAAAGCCGGGTTTCCAGACTGTGTCAGGGCAAGCACGCTTCCGGGCGATCCCAAGATCGCCGCCGTGCTCCCCTTCTCCACCAAGCTCGACGCGATCGGTGGCGTTCTACTTTGCTCCGCGTGCGATCTCGACTTGCCGGCACAAGCATGCGAATCGTTCGCCGCATTGAGCAGCAAGCTCGTCGATCAGGCTGAAGTCGTTGAAGCCGGTCTCGGTGGTCGTCGCGCCCTCGAGGTCGCGAAAGCCGAAGCCATCGCTGAATTCGCAGCCGGGGCCGGCCATGAGATCAATAACCCGCTGGCCACGATCGCCGGTCGCGTGCAAATGCTGTTGCGCGATGAATCCAATTTCAATCGCCGGCAGGACCTTGCGACGATCGGCGCGCAGTCGCTTCGCATCCGCGACATGATTGGAGACCTGATGCTCTTCGGGCGGCCGCCCGCGCCGGTCCCGAAACGGCTTCTGTTGAACGACCTCGCCCAATCCGTCGTCGAGCGCTTTCGCAAAATGCAACTTACAACCCGCGATGTCAACCTCGAGCTCGCGACGGACGGCCCCGTATTCGCAACCGCCGACCCCGCACAACTCGAAATCGTCCTCGGCGAACTCGTCCGCAATGGTCTCGAAGCCGTCGACGGAGCAAGCCACGGCAACGACGGACAAATTGTCATCCGATTGGACCGATCGGATTTGACCGGGAGTTCTGCCGCAATCGTCTCGGTGACCGACAACGGCCCGGGCTTGAGCGATAAGGACCGCGTGCATTTATTCGACCCCTACTATTCGGGGCGGGAAGCCGGCCGCGGGCTCGGTTTCGGCCTGTGCAAATGCTGGAGAATTGTGAGCGGTCATGGGGGTCGGATCGAGGTTGATTCCGTTCCTGGCGGCGGCACCACTTTTCGCGTCTTTTTGCCCGATGCGACGGTCGATCGATCGGATGGCTCGAGCGAATCGCCACGCACGATTTCGTAACTCGGCATTTTTGAAATGCTCGCGACTGCTCCTCTCTTGACGCTGCTCATCGCGGTCACGGCCGCCGGAGGTGCCGCGCACGAGGAGCCGTTGGTCGAACACGAACGATTTCGCATCGAGGTTCCGGCAACCGTTCTGACGGACGTTCCCGTCCGTAAGATTGTCATTCGCGCCTTCGATGCGAATGGGAAGCCGGATACGACGTACAACGAACAGCCTCTGATCACCGGAATCCGAGTGGCCGTTCCGCAAACCGACGACGCGAAGCTCGGTCCATTTCATGACGGGGTTCTAGAACTCTCGACCGACTTGCACGCGGGACGCAAAGTCTACGTGTCCGAACCCCAGATCGTCGTCGACGGCCGCGACCGTCGATCGGCACGCCTGGAGGTGCCGCGCATCAATCGCTGGCTCGCTTTGGCTCCGGCGTTCGTCGCACTCCTGCTCTGCCTTTGGCCGCGCAACTTTGTGCTGGCCATGTTCGTTGCCATTCTGTGCGGCGCGGCCATCCTGGATCAGGGGAATTTGTTTCACGCCTTCGTGCAAACCATCGACTCGTTTGTGTTGGTCGAGTCCTCGGCAACCGCCGGGACGGGTGCGGTGCACATCACGACCCTCACGGTCATGCTCTTTTTTGGATCGCTGTTTTCGGTTCTCGCGGCCAGCGGGGGCCTGGCGGCTCTCAGTGATCGCTTGGGCCGCTGGGCGAAGACCCGCGAACACGGGCAATTATTGACGCTTCTCTTCGGATTTTGCGCTTTTTTCGACGACTACGCGCACGCCCTGATCGTCGGCAAAACCCTGCGCCCGCTCTCGGACCGGCTGAAGGTCTCGCGAGAAAAGTTCGCCTTCCTGGTCGACACGACCTGCGCTCCCGTGGTGGCCCTAGCGATCGTCTCGACCTGGCTGGCAGCGGAACGCGGAACGATTCGGGACACGTTTGCATCGCTGGGCGCCAGCGGCGGCGCGACGGCGACTCTCTTGGCGAGTCTGCCTTACTGCTTCTATCCGATCTTGATGCTGATTTTCGCCGCTCTCACGATCTTCGTCGGACAGGATTTCGGGCCAATGCTCCGGGCCGAATTACGGGCGAGTGAACACGATCAATCAAGTCGCTCAGAGGTGGCTGATCCTCAGGTTCTTCCAGATGTCGACGGCGAAGGTCACGAGGGGCGCAAATTGGCTCGCAATGCATGCCTTCCCATCCTGCTGCTTTTCGCACTGATTGCCTTAGGTCTCTGGTGGACGGGAAGCGAGGAACTTGCGTCGCGTGCGAACAGCCCGACGCCTACTTCCATCCAGCAAGTTGAGACTGCTACCTGGCTCGACTGCATGGAACATGCAAAAGTGCCGCGCGTCTTGCTCTTTTCAGCATTCCTCGCCTCCGCAGGCGCCATCGCCCTTGGTGTCTGGTCGCGTTCATTTACGTTGCAGCGAGGGTTGAGTGCCTGGGTGTCCGGGCTCCAACGCATGGTTCCGGCGGCTTTGATTCTGATTTTGTCTTGGTCCTTCCAGCGGATATGTGACGCCGATCACTTGAACACAGCCGGCTTTTTGATGGAAGTCGGCCAGCCGCGGGTCACCGTGGAATGGATGCCGCTTGCCGCTTTTCTCGCCGTCGGCCTGACCTCATTCCTCGTGGGAAGTTCCTGGGCCGCTCTTCCGTTCGCGCTTCCCCTGTTCATGTCTATGACCTATGCGCTGCTGACCGACTTGAATGAAGCCAGTCCGACTCACCCATTGTTGCTCGCGACAATTGGCGCGGTGATCGGCGGCACGGTTTTCGGCCGTCATTGTTCGCCCATTTCCGAGACGGTCGTTCTCTCGTCGGCGTCAAGTTCGTGCAGTCACCTGGATCACGTGCTGACACAGTTGCCCTATGCATTAACGGTGGCAGCCGTCGTCGCACTTTTTGGTTATGTGCCGGTCGCATTCGGCCATTCGCCCGTCGTTTTGCTGCCGATCGCCACGACAATCCTGTACGTGATTCTGCAATTTGGGGGCCGCCCGTCGGTTCCTGAGGCGGCGACCGCCGCCAGCGCGGACGCGGCTTCAAAATCAGACGGCGCCGAAGCTCGAGCGCCGGCCGCTGCGGCGAGCCACGCGGCCGAGGCAGCGCGCTCGTAATCGAGCGGCGCTCGTGTTCACAAACGCGCTATAAACGGCAGATCCGTTTCATTCACCTGGTCTGGAAAATTCCGCATGGGTTGAATCGCGGGGAGACAGGGAAGAGCCGGGTTCTGGGAGGTATAATACGACGCGACTTTTCGTTTTCGTTGTTATTGATTCCGAAAGTGATTATCGGCAATGGCGCAACAGGAACGGCTGCGGGGTATTTTCACGCCCAACCTTGTCCCGCAGGACAACTCGGGCGAAATCAATGAGCCCGAACTGCGCCGCTACGTCGATTGGCTGATTGCACGCGGCGTGCACGGCTTATATCCGAACGGGTCCACTGGTGAATTCACCCGATTTCGCGCCGATGAACGCCGCCGGATCACGGAGATCGTCGCGGACCAGACAAAGGGACGCGTGCCGATTCTCGCCGGCGCCGCCGAGGCCAACGTTCGCGAAACACTCGCGGCCTGCGAGCACTACGCCGGACTTGGAATTCGGGCCGTCGCCATCGTCGCTCCGTTCTATTACAAGCTCAGTCCGGCTTCCGTTTACGCCTACTTTCACGAAATCGGACGCAACACGCCGATCGACGTGACGCTCTACAACATCCCAATGTTCGCGAGTCCCATCGACGTGCCGACCGTGCAGCGGCTGTCGGAGGAGTGCGAACGGATCGTGGCGATCAAGGATTCGTCTGGCGATATTCCGCACATGATTCGCATGATCAAGTCGGTCCGACCGAACCGGCCCGACTTCGCCTTCCTCACGGGTTGGGACGCGGCGCTCATGCCGATGCTCTTGGTCGGATGCGATGGCGGCACCAACGCCAGCTCGGGCGTCGTGCCCGAACTTACGCGGAGGCTCTACGATCTTACGCTCGCGGGCCAACTCGACCAGGCACGAAGAATTCAATATGACCTGATCACGCTTTTCGACACGATGATTTATTCCGCCGAGTTTCCCGAGGGATTTCGCGCCGCGGTCGAGCTTCGCGGTTTTCGCATGGGAATCGGCAGGCAGCCCCTATCCCCCGAGCAACGAACCGATCTCTCGACGCTCAGCAAGACGCTGCAATGCCTGCTGGCCGAACACGGCTTCGCGAATGAACCGATCGACGGATGCCCGGCGGGCAAGGGAGCCAACGGCTTCGATGCCGGGCAGGTCAGCGAGATCGTTCAAACAGTCGTCGCCGAATTGCATCGCCGCGGGCTGATGTAGAAATCCAATCGGCAATTCCGGCCGATTCTTTCGCTCCGGACTCGAAAATCAAGGGATTTCCCCGCTCCAGCGACCGGGTTCGCGTTGCCGCAATCCGCGGGCTCGATTATCACCATCGCCCCACCTCCCCGTTCCCAGCCCACGCCTCCTTCGAGGGTTCGCGATGCCAGCCCTTTCAAGACCACCGCATCGAAATCACCGCTTCACGTTGCTTTTGATGCTCCTTCTCCTCATCTCGGGCTGCGTGGTGCCGCAAATGGTCCGTTGCCCGATGGTCGATGCCGATCTCTCCAAGAACATTTTTGAGATCGCACCGAAGGGAACGCCTCGCGACGAAACGATCGCCAAGCTCAGAGCTGCCGGGATCGACGGGTCATTTGCACCCGACAAGTCGACCATGGGCAAAGACTACTTCTGCTGCCAGACCTGGCGACGGCCCGGCGGCGAAGTCTGGCGGATTAGCATGCTTTTGCATTTCGACAAGTCGGGCAATTTCGTCGAAACGCTCGATATGCCCAATGCCGACTCAGGGTTGAAACCGGCCAAGAGCGCGAGCTGATCGTGCGCACGTCGATGACGGATGTGTTGATTGGATTGGCCGCGAGTATCGCCTTTGCTGGCTGCGATCCGATGATTGTGAACGTGGCGCTGGACGGCAAGAATGTTCCAGAATCGGTTTACGAGTACGGACTGGCATGGCCATTTCCGCGCGACGTTGCCCCGCCGCCTGTGCCCGACGAACTGCGCCGAGACCTTTTGGCGCTGGTTCCCTTGGGGACTTCACGAACAGAGGCCTTGCGCAAACTGACCGACGCGGGAATCAAGATTGACCGTGCCATTCAGCCCGCGCGAACAACCTGATCCGGACCGCTTCGTTGCCAGTTTCTGGAACCGGCCGCAGCGCAAGGTTTGGATTGTCAATTTCAGCTTTGAATTCGACAAATCGCACAAGCTGCGTCGGATCGACGTCTACCCCAAGGCCGAGTCAGAGAGATCGGAACGACTCAACACGATCGACTCGACGAGGGCGCGACAGTCCAATTGGGGGACGGTGCCTGCGGCAATCCCTCGGGACTCGAGATCAAGTTAAGCGCCGAGCTTGAGTCGATAGAATTTCGCGCCTTCGGCAATGGCCTCGATCAGTTTTTCGGGATGCTTGCCGCCGGCCTCGGCCAAGTCGGGCCGGCCGCCGCCCCCGCCCCCGACAATTTTGGCCGCTGTGCGAACGCAGTCGGCGGCGGAAATGCCCCGCTGTACGAGATCCTTGCTGACGGCCGCCGTCAGGGCTACTTTGCCGTCGTTGGCAGAGCCCAGCACGATCGCGACGGAGCGTCCCTTGCCGCGCAGGCGATCGATGAACTCGCGGAGCGTGTCGCGATTTGTCAGATCGGTCTTTTGCGCGATGATTTTGACGCCCCCAACCTCCTCAGCCTTGGTGAACAGCTCCTCGGCATCCTCTGCGACCGATTTACTGGTCTCTGCTTCGAGCTGCTTTTTCGCCTCGCGGAGTTCGTCCTGAAGGGCGACAAGCCGTCGGGGCAAATCCTCGGCCTGCGTCGTCTTTAAATGGCCCATTAGCTCCTTGAGCAGATTCTCGGTGTCGCGAATCCGCTGCAGAGCGCGCGGGCCGGTGAGCGCAACCACGCGGCGCACGCCCGTCGCGACCGATTCCTCGGAAACAACTTTGCAAATGCCGACTTGTCCCGTGTTCGAGAGGTGCGTGCCGCCGCAGAGTTCAATGCTGAATTGGCCCATGCTGACGACGCGAACGGGATCGGGATATTTTTCTCCAAAGAGAGCCATTGCGCCGAGCTTTTTGGCCTCGTCCAGGCGGAGGATCCGCGTCGACACGGGCGCACCTTCGGCAATCCGTGCGTTGATCTCATCCTCGACCGCGAGAATCTCCTCAGGAGTCAGTGCACGTTTATGGGCGAAGTCGAAGCGGAAATGGTCTTTTTCGACCTTGGATCCGCGCTGGGTCGCCGTTTCACCAAGCGTCTTTCGCAAGGCGAAGTGGAGTAAGTGCGTCGCCGAGTGCGCGCGGCGAATGGCGGCGCGCCGCTCAACGTCGACTTTCGCTGTGAGCTTCTGCCCGACTTGCAGCCGGCCTTTTTGCAGATGCCCGATATGCAAAATCAGCGAGCCATCCCGCTGCGTATCGATGACGTCGAATCGACAGCCTTCGGCGATCAACGTTCCCACGTCGCCGACCTGCCCCCCTGCTTCGCCGTAGAAAGGCGTGCGATCGAGGACGATGGCGACCGGAGTTGCGTGGCTCAATTCTTCCAGTTGATCGACGAGCTGCTTTTCGGCGATGATCCCGACGACCTCTCCCTCGCCCTCCACCGCGTCGTAACCGAGGAATTCCGTCGCGCCGGCGCTTTTGCGAACGGCATCCAACGGGCCTTCCGCCATCACGGAATCGAGGAAGGCGCCGCTGCCGCTGCCGATCTTATGCTCGTTCATCCGGTACTTGAACCGCTCGAGATCGACGGCCAGATTCTTCTGTGCCGCCATGGCCTCGGTCAGTTCGATCAGAAAACCGTCCGTCTGGTGCAGGTCGAACGCTTCGTCGCCGGAGATCTTGCCGGAGCCCGACGAGCGAGCCTTCTCCACGCATCGCTCGAATTTTGCCAGCCCCTTTTCGACGACCCCGAGGAATTGACGTTCCTCCTGTTCGATCACCTCGGCGACTGTTTTTTCGGTCTTGGCGATCTCCGGATACGCTGCCTGCATGGCGCGGACGACGGCCGGCACAAGTTTGTGCAAGAAGGGCTCATGCCGCCCGAGCAAGTATCCCTCGAGCAGGGCGCGCCGCAGCAGTTGGCGGACGACGTAGCTTTCTTTCTCGCTGCCGGGCGAGACGCCTTCGTGGACGCAGAAGGTGATCGCGCGGACATGGTCGGCGATCCGGCGGATGGGCCGGCCGTGCGTGCCGGCAAATTCGTACTTGATGCCGACTGCCTCGGCGGCCGCCAGGCACAAAGGCCTCAAGATGTCGATTTCAAAATTGCTCGGGACGCCCTGGAGCACCGATGCCGTTCGCTCGAGCCCCATGCCCGTATCGATGTTCTTCTTCGGCAACGGCCGTAAGTTGTTCGGCGGAGCGCCACGCGGTTAAACTGTGTGAAGACGAGATTCCAGATTTCGACCGATTTTGGGCTGCCGGGAGCCTGATAATAGATCTCGCTGCACGGACCACAGACGCCGTCGGGGCCGTTTGAGGGGCGCCTGCGGGCCAGAAGTTTTCATTCTCGTCCTCGCGACGGACCCGATTGGCGGGAAGGCCGATTTTCTTCGTCCAGATGTTGAAGGCTTCGTCGTCGTCGAGATAAACGGTTACCGACAGCCGGTCGGGCGCCAAACCGAGCCAATTCTTATCGGTGAGATATTCCCAGGCCCAGTGAATGGCTTCCTCTTTGAAGTAGTCTCCGAAGGAGAAATTGCCGAGCATCTCGAAAAAGGTGTGGTGATAAGCCGTGACGCCGACGTTCTGAATGTCGCCCGTGCGCAGGCACATCTGACAGGTCGTCGCCCGCGTGAACTCGAGCTTGCCGACGCCGAGGAACTGGGCCTTGAACTGGTTCATTCCCGCGGGAGTGAACAAGACCGTCGGATCGTCACGGGGAACCAGCACGTCGCTGGGCTTGCGGACGCAGCCTTTGGATTCAAAGAAACTCAAATAACTTTCACGAAGCTCGTCGGTTTTCATGAGCGCTCTTTATGCGGTTTCGCTGCTAAACGGGATCACTTCGAGCGGCATCATTTCGAGCAGAATCATTTCGAGCGGAATCATTTCGAGACGGTGACCCGCCGATGATCGGCCAATTCGAGCGAGACGTCGCCGTCGAACCTCCGCACAGCCTCATAGAACTCGGTCGGCGTTCGGACGGGCGTTCCGCCAACGCTGGAAATGAAGTCGCCATCGACCACGCCGGCCGCTTGGGCGGGGCTGTGCGACGCGACGCTCGTGACCAATACGGCCTCCTTGAACTGAAACGGCCACCCGATGTACTTGTTGCGTCCGGTCGGATACTCGACAGTCATTCCCCGCCAGGCCGGGAAGCGCTGTGCCGTGGCGATAATCGCCTCATCTTCCTTGACGGGCCATTTTCCGAGTTTTGCGGTGAGAGTCAACTCGCGTTCCTCGTGCGGCCGCCAGACGGTCATATGCACCGTCGAGTCGGGAGCGAACGTTCCGACGAACCGCATTAAATCGTAATGGTCGAGCAAACGATGCCCTTCAATTTGCAGGATGACGTCGTTCGGCTCGACACCCGCAAATGCCGCGGGCGAATTGGGGATCACTTGTTCGACGTGGACCGCTGACACTTGTTTGAGGTTGCCGGGACGCCGCAGTTGGTCCGCCCGGATCGGTAACGGAGTCAATCCGAGGAAGCCGTATTCGACTTCGTATCCGCGGCACAACGTTTCAATGACGCCCTCGAAAATGCATCGATGGGAATGGCGAATCCGACCGACTTTTCATAGCCCTCGAGGGCCGCCAATGACGTGGTGATACCGACGAGTTGACCGCGCATGTTCACGAGTGCACCGCCGCTCGTGCCCAGGTCCAAACGCGTGTCAACCTGCAACAACGTGCCGTACTGGTGGATTGTCTTGGCGTCGAGCGAAGCGAGGTCCCGCTGCCGGGCCGGCGCCGGGCGACGAGAAATATTGCCAATCATCCCCCAGCTGACGCTCGGTGATCCATCCCGGGCAATCGCGTAAGGATTACCCAGGGAAAGGACCAACTGCCCCTTCTGCAGGGGGGTCGCGTCTGTGCGCAGAGGAATCGGCTTGATCTCTTCCGGCTTCATTCCCAGCGCGGCATAGTCGATGGCGAGCACGGCCAGGTCACTGCGGGGATCGGCGGCGATGATGCGCGCGTGATAGCCGCGGCGGTCATTCAACCGCACGTAAATCTGACTCTCGACCGGCTTGTAATTTCCCGATGCGGCAGGTCCCCCGTGGACGAGGTGATAGTTCGTGAGGACGAATCGTTCATTCGAGCCGGCAAGCGGAGCGACGATAATGCCGGTGCCGAATTCGTTGGGAACGAAATCAGGCGAATCGGGCTTGTCCAATTCACGAGACCGTAGCAATTCCGTCTCGAACAGATTGAGATTCAAAGACGGACCGGGCCGTACGCGTGCGACGCTCACCACCGACGGCTCGACCCGATGGATGACGTCGACAAAGACACGCTCAATGGCCGATGCGGCGGCCAGGCCATTGATCTCATCGCCGCAGAGTTCGGCGGGCCGTGAACAAAAGCAGCAGACTGCGACGCAGAGTGCGCAGAGTTCGAGAGTCAGACGCCGATTTCCGATCGCCTGGAGACGCCTCATCCCGTAATGGTAGCCGTCGATCAGGCGACGCGTAAGCGTCGCGCGCGACGGCCACAACGGTCCCACCTGGAAAAGAATTGGCTTCAAGACCGGCGATTACTCGGCCGCATGGCCGTTGGATTCTTCCTTCGGCGGGACGGCCGCCAGTCCACGGGCTTCAAGCACCTTCTGCCGAATCTTCGCCAGAACTTCGGGATTTTCTTCGAGGAAGATCCGCGCTTTGTCCCGTCCCTGACCGAGCCGCGTCTCGCCAAAGCTGAACCAGGTGCCGCTGCGGTCGACGACCCGATCCTCCGCCGCCAGATCGAGCACGTCCCCGGCCAAACTAATGCCGCAGTGTCCCAGCATGTCGAACTCGGCCTGTCGGAAGGGAGGAGCCACTTTGTTCTTCACGATCTTGACCTTCATCCGAATACCGATCGTGTTGTCCCCCTCCTTCAAGGTACTCACGCGGCGCACATCGACGCGGCACGATGAGTAGAACTTCAGCGCACGACCGCCGGGCGTCGTCTCCGGGCTGCCGAACATCACGCCGATCTTTTCACGGATCTGATTGATGAAGATGACCGTGGTGCGTGATTTGGAAATGGCGCCGGTGAGCTTTCGCATCGCCTGGCTCATCATTCGCGCCTGCAGCCCAACGTGTGTATCGCCAATTTCGCCGTCCAACTCCGCCTTCGGGACCAAAGCCGCGACGGAGTCGACCACGATGATGTCAACCGAATTCGATTTAATGAGCATCTCGGCAATCTGAAGTCCCTCTTCGCCGTACGAGGGCTGACTGACGAGCAGGTCTTCGAGATTCACCCCCAATCGCTTGGCCCATGCCGGATCGAGAGCATGTTCGGCGTCGATAAACGCGGCGATTCCCCCCTCGCGCTGGGCACTTGCGATGGCGTGGAGTGCCAAAGTCGTCTTACCGCTCGATTCCGGACCAAAGACTTCGATCACTCGGCCCCGCGGGAATCCGTGTCCGCCCAAAGCGATATCGAGCGACAACGCGCCGCTTGAGATTCCTTGAACGCTGAGACCGGCGCCCTCCTCCGACAGTTTCATGATCGAGCCTTTGCCGAAGGTCTTTTCGATCTGACCCAAGGCATTGGCCAACAGAATCTGCGATTCGTTTTTCGCCTGCGAAGGTTCGGATTTCTTAGCGCGATCCTTTGCGGTGGGCACGCTGTTATTCTTCGAGATTTTTGTCGTCATTGGGGATCATCCTCGACGGGTTGATCGGTGAATTGGGAAAAACGTCCTGATTCGGCCTCGGCACCATTAGTGTACAAAAAGATAGTATTAAAGTGATCGGCTTTTGGCAAGGCAAAATTCAGGGAAATAGAAGGATATCGACGCGGGAAAGCGTCATTCAAATCGGCCGCTGGTCGTGTTCTAAAAGGAGTGTCAGGTACGACCGCCGCTCCGGGTTTTCCAATCCGAGGCGCTGTGCAAGTCGCAACACGGAATCCCGAGCTTGGTTGCGGTCGCCCTCTTCGGCCAATGCTTCAATTTCCAAGAAGGCGCCCAGCGGGTCAACTGAATCAACGGCCAGCTCGAGTTGCCGGCCTTCCCATAAAAGATGGAACAAGGCACGAGTTTTTTCGACGGGACGGACCGGTTCGAATCCGAGAATCACCAACAATTCGCGCATGCGGTCGAAGTCGTCGGGGGTGCGACCGATGGCGATCTCGATCTCCCGTCGCATTTTCGTTTTTTCATCGACCACCGGCCCTTTGTAGGTCACGAACGACTCGCCGTCGCAACGTCGAAGGCGAAACGCCTCGTGCGTCTGCCGGAAATCGTGCGCGGGATGTCGAAAATAAAGATCATATTGATGGACAACGCAGCCTTGCACAGCGCCGTGGGCCAGCAATTGGAGTGACAGGTCCGACGGGTCGGCGATCGGAAATTTCAGCTCGACTTCGTAGGTCATGGCGTGCGATTCGCGCCCCGTTGATGGTTTCAAGACGGGTCTGCGCCGATCTCCGCGAGGCGCTGCCAAGTATAGAGACCGGTCGAATGTCCGTCGCTCCACTCGACCCGCAGCGCGTAATTTCCACAGAGTTCGATTTGAGCCGGGGCAATATCCGCTGGGATCGCATCGATGTCGAGGATGCGAACTCCGGTCAGCTCGTCAACGCAGCCAGCACAAGGGCACTCTGACCGCAATGTCTTGAAGGCAATTCGCTGCACGCTGCCGTCGTTCCAACCGACTTCCAGCACACGCTGCTCGCGGTACGCCTTGATTGACTTGGGAGACTCGCTCGCCATCGAATCCCGCAGTTTCCACTCAGTCCATGCCGTGATGTTCGACTTGCAGCCAGTACTCTTGAAACGTCTTGTCGGTGAAATTCGGATCGTTATCCCCGTCGTGGCAGCGATAACACAGCGTTTTTTGTGCCTCTTCGACCGTGCGATGCAGCCGGTGGCGAGACGCAACGAGTTCCTCATTCTTCACGGACTTGGGATCCTTCTTCCACTTGGCCTCCAATTCGTTGTGGTGAGCCGCCGGACCGTGACAGTTCTCGCACTGCTGCCCCTTGAGATGGGGCGTTTTGCGAACGCTGTAAAATCCCGAATCGTACCGATACATCTGCTGCGTTTCCCAACCGGTCGTATGGCAGCAGAGACATTCGGGATCGTTAATGCGAGAAATCGGATTTTTGGTTCCTTCTCGCCCCGTGATCAGGCTTTCATACGCGTGAGCATGCTTCGAGTCCTTCCACACGGCATAGGCCTTTTTATGGCAATCCTTGCAACTCTCGACGCCCGCATAGGTGTCGCCGCCGGGCGCGGGAGCTTTGGGAAGGTCTTGCATCACAGAGTCGTAATTGGCCGCGAGCATCTGCTGGTACTCGCGCATGCGGTCGAGCATGGCCGGAGTGTCCTTGAATCGCTCCTTGTCCAAATCGACGAGCTCGAAGCGGAAGGGCGTCGTTTTGTTGTCCGGATAATAGCCCACGACGCCGACATGTTTGCCCTTCTGACCAACTTCCAGCAACAGCGTTTTGCCGATTTGCTGCGGCGTATCGGTGCCGTCCTCGGGGCCTGAACCGACAACCAGGTCGAATTCCGGGAATTTTTTCGCCAAAGCCACGGCTTCGTCGCGTTCGGCGTGTGCCAGCAGCACGAGGAACTCGGGCTGCTCCTTCTTCAACGCGGCAATTGCTGCCGGCAGCGCCTCCCCGGGATCCTTGATCGAAATTTGCGAATCGGCATTGTTGCCGAACAGCGTGGACCTCACATGCTTGCCGACGATGCCCGTCACGCCGAACTTGTGGCCGCCGACGGTGACGATGCGAATCGGGACCGCCACGCCGCCTTCGACGCCCTTGAAGAGCGCGAACTCGACATTGTTGTTCACGAACAACAGCGATTTGTTGTCGTTCAACGAGCTGATCTGCGAAAACAAGAACGTCGGAGTCAGATGCTCGAGCTGCAACTCCTCGGCCCCCAAGGCCATTGCCTTGTAACCGAGCTGACTTAAGGCCGAGAGCATTACCTGGAATT
This sequence comes from uncultured Planctomycetaceae bacterium, assembly GCA_963752185.1. Classification (GTDB taxonomy): domain Bacteria; phylum Planctomycetota; class Planctomycetia; order Planctomycetales; family Planctomycetaceae; genus DASPSM01. The sequence continues at coordinate 3,175,242 of CAVVXK010000002.1, forward strand.
TGAGTTTATTTTGCTCGTTCTCCTTCTTGACGAGCCCGCCGAGATCGAGCGCCGTAACCGGCCAGTCCTTCTCTTTGGCGATTTGACGAAAACAATCGGCTCGCCGCGAGAGTCCGCCCGACTGCGTGATCGAGCAGCCGCATGGTTCCATATAACCATGCTGTTCGCCGGACAAAACGATCGCAAACGCGGGCTTGGACCAGCCGTCGAGCATCGGTTTGACGCCCGGCACGTGATGCTCGGCGGGCTTTTCAGCGACGGCTGTCCCGCTCGAATTCACGCTGGCGGTCGGCGGCGCGTCGGAACAGCCGGACGGACAGCTCGCCACCAAGGCAATGATCAGAATGCCCAGGCCGACCGGAGCGGCTTTCCAAAGTTCTTGCGGCATCCCCTGCTTATTCAAATGCATCTGGACGAAATCCATTCAAAGGGTGAAAAGCCCGCTCCCAAGCTCGCAGGTCGCTCGGGGCTGCGATAATAGCTGATTCCCGAGAGAATCGGGATGCCAAGTCGACCACAGGATCCGCCAAAGGACGCTGGTGCGCACCCTCCCCTGCAGAAACTACGCCACCGCGAATCGCTGCGTTGGAACCGCCTCTCAGGGGCCTCTCAAGCAAGCACTCGACGGGATTATTTCGCCGATCCCGCAGCCAGGCGGCGAAGTTGAACGACGGTCGAGTCCGGCAAGTAGCGGTCGGTGTGGCCGTTTTTGCGGTTGATCTCGTCCAGCCGTAACGCGTACTCGGCCTCGGTCTTGGACTCGACCGCACGTCCCGCATCGAAAAACGCCGTTGACCGCGCCGTGCGCAGCGATGCGTCGTTCGGATACCGATCGATCGCCTCAGTCAACGCGTCGGCAGCCGCCGCGGCGTCCCGTGCGTCGTGGCTGCGCGCAAATTTCGCGGAATACATTTCTGCCAAACGGCGATGAGGCCCGGGGTGTTCGGGGTCCAAGTGGATTGCCGCCTGCAACGAATCGCGGGATTTTTTAAAGTCCTCGTCCTCACGCCGATCCTTTCGCCCCCCTTGCCAACGGGAAAAGAAGGCCTCTGCGAGTTTTTCGTGCGGTTCCGGGCTGAATGGATCGCTCACGGCGGCGGCGCCAAAGTCGAGAATCGCACGATTTACGTCGCCTTGCGCCACGAATGCCTGCTCGCCGGAAATCACTCGCGCGCGACGGTTGAATACGGGAAGTGTGGCCGTGACGAGGCAACAAAGAAACAGCGTGACCGCGGCCACGCCGACCGCAAAAACGAATTTCGGCGATTGGATGAGTTTGATTCCGTTCGGGCCAATTGCGAACAGCAAGACCGCGATCAACAGGAACAATTGGATGACTGCCGGCATTTCGATTCCGCCGGCGCCCAGAAGATGCACACAAAGCCCAAGCGCCGCTCCTCCCAGGGCTGCCGCCGAGAGCCTGACCGCGCCGAGCCCCCTCGAGAGTGAAGCAAACGCCACCGCCCAGGCGGCGAACAGAAGAATCGCCCAAACATCGAAGTCTCCGCTAAATGTCAGAAGCGGAGCGACCACCGCCAGTAGAAAACCGCCGGCAACTCCCGCAACGATCGTTGTCCACGCGCGACGGTCGTCCGTGCCGAACGAGTCATTTGGTGATTCCTCGACTTTTCTGCGCCGCAAAAACGGGGCGATTGCCGAACTCACGCAGCCGGCGAACCCGGCCAGTGCGAGAAGTCCGCCTCCCGACCAAAGATCCAGGACGAAGTTGTGCGGATCGGCGATTTCTTCGCTCGATTCCGGCACTTTGAAATGCAAGTAATGCTGCCGAAAGTTGCCCGGCCCGACTCCCAGAATTGGGTGGTCGCGGAGGACACCCATCGCACCTTTCCAATACTGCAAACGGTATTCGAGCGATTTGGGAGCCTCGGAAATCACTTGAAAGTCGAATCCCCCTTTTAAGGCCGCCACAGCGAAAAGTAATGCGAGCACACCCAAAACTCCGGCGGCAATCAACAGCGTCCGACGGCCGAATTTCCCCCGACCGCTGACAAGCGAGCACGTTCCCCAAAAACCGAGAGCCACGATAATCGCAATCCATGCGGTGCGGCTCTTCGTCAAAACAAGACAATAGACCAACAACAAAAAGGCCGCTGCCCAAATCAGGGCGCTCGCCAGAGTGAACGGACGCTTGGCGCCGCGAAACAAGTCCCCGCACAAAATAATGGCGACGATCAAAAAGCCGGCGAACGTATTGGCGAGCGCGAACGGACCGAACGGTTCGTTGCTGAAATGCAGGCGATTCTCGAACTGTCGCAAGGCGGCCTTATCGCTCGGCACTCCTTGCGCCTGCAACTTGAACTCCAATTCGCCGATTCGGACGCCGTTTTCGGCGGGGTGCTCGCGGAGTTTTTCCAGCTCAGCCTCGAGGCTGCGGTATTCCTCGTAGGCACGCGGGTAATAAACGTAGTGCTGCCAAATCCCCAGCCCGGCAAGGACGATACCCAACGTCGCCACGACCGTGGCAAGCCGGCCCGGCGAACCACCCACGGGACCGGGGATAAATTGCCGCAGCAGGAAAAACGTTACCCCGAGGCCGATCCACTCCCAGGACATGTCGATGGCCGCCCGCCGGTTGCCACCGTGCCAGAACACGAACGCCGTCGACAGAAGATGCCCGGCGATGACCGTCCAAAGCGCGGCATCGAAGGCATTCAGCCGCACGGACCAATTTTTCGTGCGGAACCGGCCCCAAACCCAAATGGCCAGTGCGGCAAACCAAAGCTGCACAATCCACAGCGTGTCTCCCTCCGGTGCCGACTCGGCCGGAACGAGCCAGCGCACGATCACCAGGGCCAGAACCACCGCTGTGCCGATGATTTCGGAAATGTCCGGACCATCAGCCGCCGAGGGACGGACTTGCGACCGCGGGATCGAAGCCTGGCCGGCCGTCGGCTCTCCCACCGTCTTCCCAGCCGCAGTTTTCCGCCGGGCTCTACTCATGCCGCCTCGCCGACCGGAATTTTTTGGCGGTCAATGGCTCCCCCCTCAGTGGCTCCCATTTCCGTTTTTCGTCCGGCCGACCGTTTCCAGAATCGCAATGATCGCCAAAGTGCACGTCACCAGGGAGACGACCAAAAATGCTCCAGACCAATCCGAAACCCGATACAGCAGAAGAGCGGCCAATCCCGTGGTCAACGTCGCCAAATGAATGGTCAAGACGGCGTTCCGCGGACGCAAGCCCAACTCCACCAGCCGATGCGAAAAATGGCTCTTATCCGCATGGAACGGGCTGCGCCCTGAAAAGTGCGAATCACAATCACCGAGCAAAAGTCGTACAGCGGAACGGCCAGGATGCACAACGGAGCCAAAACCACGTGCCGGCTACCGGCATCATAATAAGTCCCCAGCAACGTCGCGCAGGCCATCACCAGGCCGATAAAGTAACTCCCCGTGTCCCCCATGAAGATCCGGGCCGGGTGCCAGTTGTGGCACAAAAATCCGGTCAGCGAGCCGATCAAAACCAGCATCAAACCGGCCACCAGCCATCGCGGTTGTCCGGTCAAACTCAGCATCACCGTCGCAAAAACCACGGCCGCAATCAGGGCGATCCCCGACGACAGTCCATCCATGTTGTCGAGAAAATTGAACGCATTCACCAGAATCAGAATCCACAAGACGCTCAACAGCTTGGCCAAGAAATCGAGCGAATGCGGGATGAACAATGTCGCTTGCACTTTCGCAACAAACACCAAAACACAGGCCACGCCGATCTGCACCACCAACCGCGGTAGCCAGTGCAGGTTTTTTTTGTCGTCGACGAAGCCCATGACCGAAAGCAGTATGCCGCAGCCCAAAATCCACCACAGCTGAAAGCGGTGTTCCAACACGCCTTCCGGGGACAAGGTCACGTCCCCGAGAAGGCTTTGTTGGAGATCCTCGTGGGTAACCAGGTACTTGGCCGCCAGCTCCGCCAGTGCCAAAGGAATCACCACCCCGCAAACGATGCCGATCCCACCCCCCAAGGGAGTGGGTTTTTTGTGCACCTTGCGGGCCGCGGGAAAGTCGAGCAGCCCGATCCGCGGCGCAATCGACCGCATCGCCGCCGTGACGCACAGCGAAATGAGAAACGACGGAATGATGCAAGCCAGAATGAATTGCGTCATCGACCACGGGCGAAATCAGGAGGCGAAAAAACGCCCGTCGTGCCCGAACGAGCGGCCAAAATTCAGTCTCTCAGAGGGATCCGAGCACGCGGAAGGCCGGAAATCCACTCCGCCCCAAGATTCATCGACCACCGGACCGACTCGGCCGCGCCCAATCCATTGCAGGCCACACCCGTTACGACCTCTCGCCGCCCCCCGTTGGGCTTTTCGACCGTGCCCCCGGACCCCCGTTTCGCCCGCCGCTGATCAGTTTCTGTACACTTTTTTGGCTTTTTTGGGGCGTAAAAAAGGACCGACTTTTTTGGGCTCCACCCAAAAAAAGTCCGCCAGCTCCCATCCATTTTTGCGACGGATTGTTCACAAGTCACTATTGCCAAAAGATTTACAACGAAACTTTTCGCCAATTTCGCTTGAACTCGAACGGATTTCTTGGCATAATGAAAATTAGACGCCCGTCCAGCAGGCTCGAAGCCCAACCGCCGCAATCGCCTCGTCCTCCTTGCTCAGTCGTCGGCAATCGTTCCACCCACACCACCAATCCCAAATTGGTCCAACGCCACCGAATCCAAAATCGAAAATCCAAAATCCAAAATTGAACCAGAGCCAAACGTGCCTGCCACCAGCCAGGCTGACAAAGCCCAGGCCCAAAAAGCCCAACTGTTCCGTGCCCTGCACGAGCGACCGCAAGCCTTCTTGATCCCCAACCCATGGGACCTTGGCACCGCCCGCATCCTTGAGCGGCTCGGTTTCGAGGCTCTGGCCACCACCAGCTCCGGCTTTGCCTTTTCGCGGGGCCACCGCGATTACGGAATGGGCCGCGACGCGGTTCTCGCTCACTGCCGCGAAATCGTCGGCGCCACCTGTCTGCCGGTCAGTGCCGACCTCGAAAACGGCTTCGGCGACGATCCGGAAACCGTCGCTGAGACGGTGCGCCAAGCAGCCGCCGCGGGACTGGCCGGCTGCTCGATCGAAGACTCTACCGACCGCCCGGAAGACCCGATTTACGACCTCCAGCTCGCCGTCGACCGCGTCCGCGCCGCGGCAGCCGTCGTCGCCAAACTTCCCTACCCCTTCACGCTCACAGCCCGCGCGGAAAACTACCTCCACGGCCGGCCGGATCTGGCCGACACCATCCGCCGCCTGCAAGCCTTCCAGGAAGCCGGCGCCAACGTCCTCTACGCCCCCGGCCTCTCGACGCGCGAAGACATCTCCGCCGTCGTGCAATCTGTCGACCGCCCGGTGAACGTACTCATGCGTTTCCGAGAATGCAGCCTCAACGTCGCCGAGCTCTCAGAGCTTGGCGTCAAACGGGTCAGCATCGGCAGCGGCCTGGCCCGCGTCGCCTTCGGGGCCTTTTTGCGAGCCTCCACCGAACTCCGCAACGACGGCACCTTCAACCTCGCCGCCGGTGCGCCGAGCGTGCGGGAGATCGAATCCTTCTTCGACGAGTAGACGCTACAAAGCGTCAAGGGCAGCTGAAGTGCCATATCTTCGAGATTTCCTGTTCCCCTCGCCCCTCCCGGATAGCAGTTAGAGGTTAAGTGGTCGCCCCTCGCTCGGAAGTTGCTCACAACCCACCGAGATCTTCCGAACATTGAGAAAAGCGTGTAGTAATTAATGGAAGTCCCTTCGCCGAATCCCGGCCCACACCGAGGCCGTTGTCCGAATTCAGCAATCCGCGAGGGCCCGCGATGGTTGTCGTCTCCTGCCCACATTGCTCACAGAAAATCAAAGCCCGGGACGAATTCGTCGGAAAGAAAGCGAAATGCGCGAGCTGTGGGCAAACGTTTCTCGTCGACGCCCCCTCGATCGACCAGGCGGATTTTGAGCCGCTCGAATCCGCAGAAGCTCCCATCTTCAGCCGCTCTTCGGCGGGCAAAACGTCCGAAAATCGGCGCGTGCGGCGGCAAAACTCCTTCCACATCGCGACCATTATCCTCATTGTGGTGACTTGCGTTGCTGTCGGCACCACCGTCGTCATGACTTCACGCCCAACGCCGGCGCCGACGCCGAATGCCGACTGGCGGATGAACCTGCCGGGCGTCGGCCAGCCCGAGGCGGCGGACAGTCCTGCCGATTCGCCGCTGTTCGCCGTCTTGCTGCTCGTCGGTGCTGCCTGGATGGTGTGGTTGATTATGTTTGGTGCGCGGCTCAAGCAGGCCGAGACAAGAACCGCAAAAGCTCTCGCAGCACAGAAGCCGACACACGGTCCGATTGTTTGTGGGTTTTGCGACACGACCGTCGTCCAGGATGCGAAGTGGCTTGGTCAAACGATCCTCTGCCCAAACTGCCACGGCACATTCACCGCACCGGGCGGGAAAACGCAGACCTCCGGCGGCTCTTCGGCCTGGACGGCTCTCGGGGTGCTCATGCTCGTCATTGGGTTCTTTGGCATTCTGGCGGGCGGCGGGTTGTGGGCTTTCGCGTTGTTCGGCTTCGGCGTCGGCTGCGTCAGCAAGGGTCGTTTCTGGGTCTTTTTTTGGGTGAGGTAGGGAAAACGACAGCATCGGCAGCAGCCTGGCCCGCGTCGCGTTCGGAGCCTTTTTGAAAGCCTCCACCGAACTCCGCAACGACGGCACCTTCAACCTTGCCGCCGGTGCGCCGAGAGCGTTCGGGAGATCGAATCGTTCTTCGACGATAGCCGGCGCAGCCATCGTCGGCACCCTCGAAGGATTTGAAGCACCACAAAGGCACGAAGACACAAAGAAGACCAGAATTTGAACAGGAGCTCGCAGAGGAAACAGAGGTGCATTCGGAAACCCTTCTCCGTTAACTCCGTTCCCTCCTGTTCAAGGCCTTTGTATTCCGGCCTTTCTTGGTGTCTTAGTGCCTTTGTGGTAAAAATTTAGCTTCCCTCGCCGCGTCGTCATGAAGTCGAACCTGATGAGAACTTCGACATTCGCCCGTTTAATTTTCGTGGCGTTTGGATGGGGCCTTCTGCTCTTTCCGCCAAAGTTGCCCGCTGGAAAATCGGCTTCTGAACCCGCTGGCGCTTCGGCGGAAGAATCCCGCATCCTCGAGCGCATCGAGCGTAACTGGCGAGCCCGGCAGGAACGGGTGAAATCGTTTCATTTCGCCATGAGCACGCGGATCACGATTCCGAAAGAATTCTTCAAACAGCATCGCCGGGAAAACGGCCGAACCGAGTTCAAGGACGAGCACTACGAAACGCCGCGACATGAACTCTGGGTCGATGGCAACGACAAAATGCGCACCGACGGCATGAAATTCAATCCGAACGTCCCAGGGTCGACCAATCATTCGGTTCTCAGCCAGGGTCCTCGCGACAGCCGAGTGATCAGCGGCGAGAACGAAAGGCAGTTGACAACGTTCCCGAATTCAAACGAGATCGCGCTTGGCCGGGTTTTCAACGGATCAGAGCGCGACAGCACGCGTCGCGTGCGCGGCGTGAGTCATCCGGTGCTGGCCCTCTACCGCTCGTTTCCAGCATGGAACGACCCGACACCCATCAAATGGCGCGTGGTGACCACGAACGCCATCATCGACCACAGTCATTACGTAAAAATCCAAAGACGCTCACGCCAAGGGGATGCTTACGAGGATCTTTGGATCGATCCCCGCCGCGACGATGTGATCGTGCAACGCGACTCAAAGGCGGGTGACGTACTGACCGTGACTTCAATCGAGTATCGGTCCGACCAGGCGGCGGGCTGGGTCCCCACGGGCTGGACTGTCAGGTCGAACCTTGCCGGAACTCCCCAGATGATTTGGGAAACGACAGTCGTCGAGTCTTCCATCAATCAACGGATCCCGCCCGGCACATTCGATCTCGCATTTCCACCGCGAACGTTCGTCACGGACGCTGTCTTGAACGAGCATTACCTCGTTCGCGCCGACGGATCGAAGCGTCCTGTCACGAATCAGGAACTCGAACTCCAGCGGCAACGAAAGCTGCGGTTCAGCGATCTCCTCAAAGAAACCGGAAGCCCCTCGGGAAAGGAAGCGAAATGAGGGGAGTCGGCCTGGCCGCGCGTCGCCTTCGGAGCCTTATTGAAAGCCGCCACCGAACTCCGCAACGACGGCACCTTCAACCTCGCCGCCGGCACCCCGAGCGGGCGGGAAATTGAATCGCTCTTTGACGAGTAAGCGACTCGGAGCGGTTCGGCTGTCGCCTGCGAAAAGATCCCCTCGCTCGCAGCCATCGTCAGCGTGTTACGAAGATTTGAATTGTCTCAAGGCACCGAGAAAGGCGGAAGAATTGAGCATGAGGTAACTGAGGAAACTCGGGTTGACGTTCCCCAAGAACGGTGGGTGCGCGGAGAGGATTAGTTGAGACTTGCTTCGTACTCCGTTGGGCTCCGATAGCCCAAGGCTGAGTGACGACGCTTTCGGTTATAGAACACTTCGATGTATTCGAACAACGCCTGGTGGGCGGTCGCTCGTGAGTCGTACGTCTCGTGATGGGTCAGTTCGGTTTTCAGTGTGCCGAAGAAGCTTTCCATGACGGCATTGTCGTAGCAGTTGCCGGTCCGGCTCATGCTGGGCGTAATGCCGCGCTCGTCCAGCAGCTGCTGGTATTGGTCGCACGCGTACTGCACCCCCCGATCGCTATGATGCATCAAGTCACCCGTCGGCTCTCGTTGGTCCAGAGCTCTCTGGAGAGCCTGACAGGGAAGGTCGGCTCGCAGATGATCGGCTGTTGCCCAGCCCACGATTTTGCGAGAACACAGATCGATCATGGCGGCCAGGTACAACCAGCCCTCGGCCGTTGGGATGTAGGTGATGTCGGCAGCCCAGACCCGGTCGGTCGACGGCTGATCGAACTGGCGGTCGAGCCGATTCTCGAAGACAGGATGCTCATGGCGACTGTCGGTGGTCCGCACCACGAAGCGACGTCCGCATCTTCGAGCGAATCGTGGGTTGCCGCATCAGCTTGGCAACCGTGTTCTCGCTGCAGGCCACGCCTTGGGCTTGCAGTTCGGCATGCACGCGGGGAGAGCCGTACGTTTTGCGACTCTCGGCATGCGCCGTCTGAATGTGCTCCAAGAGCCGACTCCGACGCTGAGCCTGGGCACTCGCGGGGCGCCGCTTCCAGGAGTAATAACCGCTCCGCGAGACGTGGAGCACTTGGCACATCACATCCACCGCAAACTCTCCGGCATGACGGGCAATAAAGGCAAATCTCACTGGTGCTGCTTTGCGAAGAAGGCCGTCGCTTTTTTTAAAATCTCGCGTTCCATGAGGAGCCGCTTATTCTCCTCGCGCAGCCGTCGCAGCTCGGCCCGCAGCGCCCCCTCGCCAGCGGCAGCGCCTCCCCCGTTGCCGGGAAACTGCTTGACCCAATATCGAATCGAATTGGGATCAACGCCGAGACTCTTGGCCGCCTCAACGACCGTGTATCCCTGCTCGCTGACCAGCTTGGCCGCCGACTCTTTGAACTCTCGCGTGTACTTCCGTTTGGGCACGGGCATCTCCTTCCAACAGCATTATGCTCTCCCTCCCGCGCGCCACCATTCTTGGGGAACGTCAGGGTACCTTGGTTCGCTCCTGTCCAAAATGTTTTTGCCTTTCCCGCTGTATTTCGTATTTCGTCCTTGTTAGCCGACTTCAGCGTTATGCAAAAGACCCGATTCAGCGATCACATGCGTCGCAAGCCCCTGACCGACGCGGTTAGGCAAACGACCGCCGATCCCTCGATTCCGCCTTGAGAACCGAACAACCAAACAAGGCGTTTTACGTGGCGCGGAGATTTGCAAAAGCGAACGGATCCGCAACGTCGGCGGTGTTGAGCCAGCACTCATAGTCAGGCAGAATGGCATGAAGAGAAATGCCGCAAAGTACGCGCGAGGTTACTGCCAGATGTCGTCCGATCTTATTGATGAACTTCGGGCAGGGCGGCGGATTAGTGACTTTGACGGAGGCGTCCACATCGATCTTGCATATACAAACGCAGACGACGCCCTTCTGAAATCGGTTGCCGAGGTGCCCAATCTCAAATGGCTGTCGCTCGACCGTACTAAGATCACGGACAAAGGACTAAGTTACCTCGAAGGGAACGAGACGCTGCGGTTCGTCTTCCTCGGCGGCACGAAAATTACCAACGCTGGACTGGTATCGCTCGACAAGGTTCAAAACCTTCAGATCTTGGATCTATCCAATACCGAGGTAGGCGATGCCGGTTTGGCGCATTTCGAGACGGTGGACATAGTTCAACGTCTCCTGCTGACCAACACTAAGGTGACGGACGCGGGCCTGAAGCACCTCTACCGTCTCTGGGATCTGCGGACCTTATCGGTCGCTGGTACCGCGGTTACAAAGGAGGGAAAGGCGGCGATCCGGAAAGAGATTAAGAACTTATCGTCTGTCTACATGAAATTCGCGGGCGATGAAGACGACGATGACGACGCGTAGGAAGAAAAAGGGGTTAGTAACCGCGTCAGTAACGTTTTTGGGCCGGCCGCGAGAGACTCGTCGCTCGAAGACGCACGCATCCGCGCATTGGCCCGACTGGGCACGTGCATAACCGCCTTGAGCGGCCCGACGCGGCCGTTCCGTGACCGAAATCTCCTCTCTTGGCTTGTGTCCTTTGCGAGACGCGCGGCCCGCGCTGCGTCAACAATCCTTTTTATTGCGGTCGTCGCCGATCTTTGGAATCGATACTGATTTGACATTTCGGAGATTCGGCTCCGAAATCAGCATCCTGGCCATTGGCGCCCAGGCGCAGCGCTGCTTCCGGCGCTGCTCTCGGCGCCGGCACTGCGCCGGCTGCAGCCGGCGTCCGCGAGCCGCGCGCTTGACCAGCCCCCGCCGCCGGCATAAGATCACGGGATGGCGTACCGAGTCAAGATTAATGGCTTCGACGTTCAGTGCGATTCAGCAGCCGATGTGCTTACTTTAACGCTCCGCGCGAATGACGTCGGCGGGGTGAAGGCAAGCACAATTCCCGACAATGATCGCCGGACGGAACACGTAAAACGTTCGCTTGTCCTGCTGTCTGCCGTTCGCGACGCCGATCCCAATGGGCTTGCGGGCGCCGAACTCGCACGAGCGCTAGGAATTGCCAATCCTGCCGGCTTAGGGATGTATCGGACCCAGATGGAGAAAGTCTTAAGATCGCTCGATCTGTCCTTCGCTGACGTCATCGATCAGGCCCGCGTGAATGATGTTCGCAGGTGGCGGCGCGGGCCGAAGATAAATGACGCCATCAAGGCGTAAAGGATGGCACCAAGTGAGCACTGTGACTCCGAGCGGCCGCGCGTCACAGTGATGTGATTCAAGGCAAACGAAAAGTGAGCGCACGCACGGAATGGGTGACGAAGCTCATCATGGATGGGATAAATCCGACTGGTGCTCGCCAAGAGGTTGCCACCTCTGTCGAGTGTGAGCGTCCAAAGCCCTGAGGAGGGGGTCCAAACCCTTTTCACCCACCGTGCCGTGCCCTCGGATTGCTTTCGAGTTCGGATTCTGAATCCAGGCACCCGATTGCGATGCAGTATTATTGCCCCTCCAGCACGTCGAGTCAATTCGAATGTCGCCGTTGGCGCTGCCAGCGGGGCCGCTGCCGCTCCCTTTGACTCGGCTTCCGGCGCAAAATTTTGCTCGCAGGCGACTCCCGTCACTGCTACCAACATCAAGCCGCTGCAGCCTCTTGAACTTTCATTGGGCTGCATCCGTTCTCAATTCTCGTTTAGGGCTTCGGCAGCAAGACGCAAACCCGAGCGCCGTATGCAACTCTCGATCTCGGTCGCCAACTGCTCTCCGACTCCGGGAAGCTCGCGCAAGCGAGAAGGACTTAAGGCAGTCACATCACCAATCGTCCCGAGTCCGTTGCGCCCAAGGGCATTCCTCGCGTAGCGAGAAAGCCCAAGAATCATTATTGACTCACCCGCCAATCGGTTCTCGCCGATTTCAAATCTCTTAACCAGCATTAGAGCGCATCCAGACACCGCTCCTAGCAACACAAATGCTGCGATCCAGCTAAGCAGATTGATTGCTCGGTTAACGTATACTCCTACCGATCCCCACACAGCGCACGCATCGTACCCGGCACCCTCGTAATAGCTGCGCCAGGTTATTACACGCCCCTCCTTTGCCGCCGCGTCTCTCACTGTGGTATATTCTCGCGAATATGTCCACCCACGGATGTCTTGATTCTCCGCCCCCCCTCCATCGATGTAGAACAGAAGAGAGAGGGCGAAGACGATGATCGCAAACATGCCTCCCGCCCCGCACCTTGTAGTCACCGTGCGTAGCTTTGCCCTCGCCGCGCCAGCCGCGGCAACGTAGCACCATAACGAGGCAATTCCGAGGCCAAGTACCGCGCTGCCAATTGTCAGTACACGATCGCCCGGATACACCGGCCCGAATCGTGTAAAGAAGACAATGATCGCCGGAATACTTGACAGCCCGATTACCAATAGCAGGAGTGCGCGGAGTGCACGCAAGTACGATAAGAGAACGTCCCTCGCACCAGTAAAAGAATCGAGGTAATAAGACCGTGTCACAGGAGTTTGAGCTCCTTCGTTGAGCGGCGAATAGGCTCGGTCTGTCGCGCAGCCTCGTTCGGCCAGCCGTTGCCCTTCACGATATAGTATGCATAAGAGCCAGCTAGGTAGGCACGGTCCCCCGACCTGTAGCGATGCCACTCGTTTTGCGGGGGGCGTGCTTTTAGCACAATGCTGTATTGATAATATGTCGACAAAGGCATTAGATACAGGTCGCCATCGATGTTCGGAATATTGACGGGCCAGAAGGCCAGGCTAGCTCTTGTATCCGCCTTCAACACAATTCCGTGTTGCGCTGCGAAGTCACTTCTCGCGCGGTTGTAGATGTCAAAGGCCTCATTCACCAAGCGCGCGTCTTTCCCGTCGTCGTGATTGTCAAGACCAAGCGTTTCTGATAGGCGACTCCTGAGGAGCTTAGCGACCTCGTCAGTGTACGGCTTAACAAACTCGCTGGGCACAATGCCGCCTCCATTGAGCCGCAGCGCTTCATTGAGATAAATCAACGCGATGGTAGGTCGGGATCGACCCTGGATGAAAAATGTCGGATAAACCTTGTCGAGCATGTCCAAGCTATCGTCCTTGTGATAGTCGCCCGGTCGACCGTAGATCATGCCTGGTTTAAACGGCACTGCTCCGTTCCGCAATTCTTCTCGGGCGAGGTTTATCAATCGATCATAGACTGATGCGTTGTCGCCGGCTCGGATGTAGCAGCGGTACGTCACGAAGCATAAAGTGGCAGCAACAAGAGTAAAGAGATAGTTGCGACCGGCGCATTTGCGGGCGCCTTCGGCGAGTCTGCGAGAACCTGCGGCCGCATAATGAGTGCAGCGCCCGAGAGTTGTGAGGATGCGAGCCATAGATATGGTCCTGGATGAATTTGTGATTCTTATTCCTCAGATCGAGCAACGAATGCGGCTGACAAGGCGGGCTGTAGTACGGTTCAATGGACCGTCGCGACGTGCCTAAGGCGTCGCAAAGACCTTACGTATGCCGCGCAACGATTAGCCTTGTCAAGCCTGACGTTCAACGTCTAGATCTAGAGTAATAAGGGAGGGGAAAGCGAAAGAGCTCAGGAATCAAAGGTGACCTTCCCCAAGAATGTCCAATGTGTCTGATCTCGGTTTCGTAGCCCTTTAACTCTGTCCATGGTCAGTGTTGGCCCCAACGGGGACTGATCCTATAGCCGAGCGGTGGACGCTTTGCGTAGCCCTGGGTCTGAGATCACCAATTGATCGTCAGAAACCCAGTAAGGGCGCGATTCGCCTCGTAGGATGTCGGTTTTGTCCGCACGCGCCGAGCCGACAATCGTGTCGCCCATTCAGGGCTTGAAAACCTTTTGAATGCCATGGGATCCCGGGGCTGCGCAAAACCTTCGCCCCGGGCTTTAGCATTTCGCCCCGATTGGGGCTTTGGAGCGGCCTTTCTCACACGACGACCACGACAGCGCGGTTTACGGATGTTTTGATCTGTCGGCCTTCGTCGCTCCGAGTGTTGTCATAAACGCTTTGAGCGCGGTTTGTAATTTCGGCGCCGGGACGTCGTTGTGCCCTGCGCCGGGCACCTCGACGAACTGCTTGGGGATTCCGTTCGAGGAACTTGCCGGGAAGGCGTCAAACAGGCGGCGGCCGAGTTCGATGGGCACGATCTCGTCGGCCGTTCCGTGGAAGAGCAGGATCGGGCACGTGATGGATTTGGCCCGATCGGCCGAAGGGAAGCGATCGAGAAGCAGCAACGAGACCGGCAGAAACGGATAGTGCCAGGCCGCGGCATCGGCGATCGACGAAAATGTCGATTCGAGGATCAACCCGGCAGGCGGCGTGCCTTCGCCGCAGGCGTACGCGGCCAGGCCGGTCGCGACCCCGCCGCCCAACGATTGGCCGAAGATCAGCACCCGCTCGGGCGGAACTTTGCGTTCGCGCGTGACGTAGGTCCAGATGGCGCGGGCGTCCGCCAAAAAGGACTCTTCCGAAGGGGAGCCGGCGTTGTCGCCGTAGCCGCGGTAATCGAAGAGAAACACGTGGGCCGCGACGTTGGCCAGGTCGCGACAGTCGGCCGCATTCACCGGCCGGCTGCCGGCGTTGCCGTAGAAATAGATGACCACAAACGGTGCGGCGGCCAATTGCCGATCGACCTCCGCTGAAGTTTTCGCGGTTGAGCCGGTCGGCAGAAAATGCCAGCCATTCAAGGTCACGCCGTCGGCCGCCGTCGTCGCAACATCGAACACGGTGCCCTGCGCGAAGGTCGATTGAGCGGCGAGCAGGCGTGCGTAATGCGTCGGATGATAAATCAGTCGCCGCTGGAAGACGCCCATCAGGATCACGAGCGACGCGTACGGAATGCCGATGTAAAGGACGACGCCTCGCAGCACCCGCCAGCGCCAGCTCCGACGCGCTCGGGTGGGTTTCGCTAGCGGCTCGATTGGCTTGTCCACGGATCCGCCTTGTGAGTAGTTAGACCGTCTCGTTCAAAATTGTGGATGTCACGGGTGTGCCACTGGCGGCGGCTTTGGGCCGCCAGTGCCGATGCCGCTTGATCTCCAAAGAAAAGACACTGGCGAGCCCCCGGCTTCATAAGCCGGCCCCGATGGCCGGGCCTCGCCAGTGGCACCCAAGTACCACAATTCTGCGATAGACGGTCTCGTAGTGCTGGACAGGCTCCCACTTATTGTACCGCTGCGGAGCCGATCGGAGGCAAAGCCCCGCCTGCGTGACTCAAGCCGACTAATGGCCGAGGAGATCGCCGAGGAAACAGAAGTGCAGTCGCAAAATCCACTCCGTTCTCTCTGTTCCCTCCTGTTCAAAAATGCTTTTCTATTCTTGCCTTTCTTGGTGTTTGCCGGCGCATGGACCGTGGGAAATTGAACCGCTCGTCAACGAGCAGAGTGTCGCCCATTCAGGGCTTGAAAACGATTTAAATGCCATGGATCCCGGGGCTGCGCAAAGCCTCCGCCCCGGGCTTTAGCATTTCGCCCCGATTGGGGCTTTTGAGCAGCGCTTTGAGGCTCGGGCACGATTCGGCCGTCTTGTCTGCACCGCCCCTCACCCCCGACCCCTCTCCCTCGAGGGGCGAGGGGAGAATGATCGATGAACAATTCGGTGAGCCATGACTCATTTCGCTTTGGTCAGCCAGCGATCGAGTTGATTGGCGAATGCCTGACGCTCTCGCGCTCCGAAGAAGATGCGCCCATCGCGCGGAATGCCTGAAATCTGCGAATGCCAACTCGAGAGCGTAAAAGGCGCAGGATCGGTGGCTACGACAACAACGAAGAGGTCAGCCCGCTGGTGGAGGACTCAGGCTCATCCAAAGTCAGCGGTCCACTGATATCCCACAAGGCAAGGACGCTTACTCGTTCCCAGCCGTGGACCCTCTCCACGGAGTGCCAGTGGGCGGCGTCCGTGCGGAAGGCCATCAATCTGTTCTCAATGGGCTCAATCGACGCCGACGGCGAGGGCTCGCTTTCGGAGCGGAACAGATGAAGGTAACCGCCGCAGTGACTGGTCCATCCACGGCTGAGATAGAGAAACGACGCGATCGAATCGCCGTTCGACGAGAAGTCGTTGTGCCGGGGGAAATCCGGCGTGAGGTCGTTCATGCGTCGCAGCTGCAGCATGTTATGCTTGTTGAGCGACACGTTGACGCGAAACACGGCGGTCAGCAATGCGAGAGTTCGCTTCGAATAGATCGCCCGCCAGAGCGTTTCGCTCTTGAGCAGGCTGTATTCGATGCGCCCCGATCCCCGGGCTTCGATGTCGTATTCGTACAATTCCGACGACAACTCGGCGTGGGACTGTTGCAGCACTTCCTCCGACAAAAAATTGTCGAAGACGAGGTGCGGCCAAGGAACTTGCCTGAGCATGCCGAACGGCCCTCGAGAGCCTAGGTGACCTCGTTTTCCGGCAATCGGAGATCTTCAAACATCCGCAAAGTTATGGCTTTTTGCTGACCATTTTCTGAATCTCCGCCTCGATCTTCTTCACCTCGTGCACGTCGATCTTCACTTCTTCATCAAGAGTCTTGGCGAGCGCGGCCACCCTCTTGGAGATTTTTTCGATCTCGATACGCTTCGCGACTCCGACGTTTGAATCACACATCGATCCTCTCCTGGCAAAGTTTCGCGGCCGTGCCTGATCACAATGGAGACCCGCATCAACACGATGCGAAAAGAGCGCGGGATTGCAAAAACGCGAGCTGAGATGGATCGCCCTCACACAGAGGCCGAGAGCTCGAAGGGTGCAGTCGATTCTCCCGAGCGCAACGCGCACGTTCAAGCAAAATCTGCGGGGGATCTTAAGTTTTCAACGAATCGGATGTGTCGCTACGCCGGGTGCACGTGTTTCTACTTACGCTACGAATCGCGTAAGCCAGGGAAAAGGAAGGCGCGATATCCGCCTCGTGAAAGAAGGACTGTCACGCGCGTCGCCCCCTCACCCCCGGCCCCTCTCCCTCGAGGGGCGAGGGGAGAATGACGGAGCGGGGCAGGCGTCAGCCCATTAGACGAGCTTGGTATGAGCCGGATCGTCGTCCTGTCGTTCGCGGCCGTCTCCGCGACCGATCCGAAAACGGGACAGGTCCGCCAGCCGATTGATAAACTCTTGCTGCCCTTTTGCTGTTATCCTCGTCCGCCACCTGAGATTGCGCCGGAGCCTCGGGAAATGACTCAACCATTCAAGCTGCATCGGCCTCCGTTTCGACTCGTCGCTGTGCGCCTGTTTGTTGCCGCGAGCGCTTTTGGCCTGGGTGGCAGCTTGGTGGCCGGGGCCGCGGAGGATGTGCCCTGGACTCTGCCGACGCTGTTCAAAAAGGTTCCGCCACTCAGACACGACGCCGTTGGGCGATTGCCCCTGATCTGCATCGAGCCTTTCAAGCTCTCGCCGGAGGATAAATCGTTCGCGGAGGCCAAACCCTTTCCCGCCGAGACGATCCGGGACCTTGTGAAGCGCGGCCTCACCCAGTTCATTCCGCCAAACGAAAAATACATCCCTTTCGCTCTGGCACTGCAGCGCAGGGCGCCCGGGTGATCATGGTTGAAGGCAACGCGTTCAACGGTCCGGCCGGAGAAGTTCCCGACGGACTGCATCAACTGCCGGCCGACTTCAAGCGCGATCCGGACCAGCCGGGCCAGCAGCCTCGCTTTCCCTGTCCTCGCCTTCTGGAAGGTTGGCGGAAAAAGGCTGACGAATTACGAGCGACTTTTCGGAAATTCAAGGCGGCCGGCGTCAACGTCGATGCGGTTTGGCTCGATTGGGAGATTGAACCCCTTCCCGGAAAATCGCAATGGCGCGAGGCCAAGGCCTGCGCACGCTGCCGGAAAATGATTCCGCTGGAAATCCTCGATGACTTTCGTCGATATCAGGGTTTCATCTGGCGGCTGCGTGTCGAACTGTTGAGCGCCTATGCCGTCGCTCCGATCCTGGAGATTTATCCGACTTGCTCGGTCACCAATTGGGAAGAGGTGATCTCCACGGCACAGCGACCGACCGCTTATTGGAGCGACTCGGCCGTCAAACCACCCGTCGGCATCGGTCTGTTTACCGCCGCGAACCCCGTGGCGTATGGAAACACCGCCTGGTACAGCCTGCACTGGAAGGCGGAGCGAAAATGGCCCCTGGACGCGGCCCACATGGACCGGATCTACACGCAAGTCATGCTGGCGCAGATCTCCGACCAGGCCGCCAACGCCGGCCTCGCCGCGCCTGAAAAGCAGTGCATCCCCTGGGTTGACCGTTTCTGCGCCGACGACCGCGATGAAAAAATTCCAATCCTCACCCGCAGCCGATACCGCGAGATCCTGCGGCACTGCTGGCTGCGCGGGGCTGACGGAATGCAAATCTTCAATCCGAACTGGTTCCCGAACCGGCCCGAACGCGTCGCCATCGTGACCGAGGAGATCGAGGATGCCGTCGCCGTTTACGACGAGATGCTCGCGTTTCGCCCGATCCTCGACCGGGGCCGCGTGATGAACACCGCCAAGCCCAAGGCGGAAGAGGATGGGCCGATCTGGTCAGGCCGTCAGCTCGGCGACACGGCAATCGTCCGCGCCTTCACCCAGGACAAGGTTGCGGTGAAAGCACGGATCGAACTCGCCGACGCGCAGGGCAAGCCCATTACTGCCGAGCTGAATTGTCCGCCGCAGGGCCAGACCTACCGGATCACGGTGGCGGCTGGCAAACCCCAGGTCGAGCCCGTTCCCGAGCCGTGACGCGCGTCGAGTGGGGTCCAGCGTGTCGGCTACGCACTTCAAACGCGCGGCGTTGCGCGGCTGCAGGAGGCCGGCGAAGGCGGGCCGCACGCCGAGGTAGGCGACGAACCACAACACGGCGACCACGATCGCCATCGGCAACCCACTGGGTTCCATGAAGGCATGGAAGCACACGATGTTGACGATCACGGGCGCCAAGAGCGTCAAGCCGAGCGGGACGTAGAACCCCGAGAGCAAGAGCGCGCCGCCGATGAATTGCACCAGGAAGACGACCACGAGGTAATGCGATTGGAAGAGCGCCCCCATAAATTGGCCGGCCATGCCCGTGGGGGCCGGCATGGGAAGGAAGTGCAAAAAGCCGTTCAGCCCGAACACCACAAAGATCACTCCCAACAGGTAACGCGCGATCGTCGAGGCAATTCTCATGGCCGGTCTCCGTGCGTCTTGGCAAATTTTTCGGGAAAAGTCGCGGGCCGCCCCGCGTGCGAATTCTCCGTCCCGGCCCGATTGTACGCCCCAGACACATTGATGTCAATATAATTGACTTCAATGTGTGCCGAACGTCTGGTACGATGGCCGCTCGAGGGCGAGGAACCGGATGAACGAAGGTGTCCGATGAAGCAGGAAGATCCGCCGAGCGTCCATGTCTGGCTCGTGATGCTGAAGGCGATGCAGGCCGTCGGCCGCTATGCACTGACCGGGATCGAGGCGCGCGGCCTGGGCGACTCGGATTTTCGCGTCCTCGAAGTGCTGCTCCACAAAGGCCCGCTGCCGGTCAACACGATTGGACCCAAGGTGAACCTGACGCCGGGATCAATCAGCGTGGCCGTCGAGCGATTGCACGCCAAGGGGCTGGTGAGCCGCGTCGAAAGCGCCGACGATCGCCGGGTCCGCATCGTGGCCCTCACCGCCAAAGGCCGAAAACTGATCGAGCCCGTGTTCCGCGAGCACGTCGCGATGCTGGATCAAGCGTTCGCCGATCTCTCGCCCGCCGAACGGCGACGGCTCGAGGAATCTCTCAAGAAAGTCGGCAGGAGGGCCGCGCTGCTGTTCGACGAAGCCAGCTCCGGCAAACATCCCGGCCGCGGTGGGCATCGCCCGACGGCGGCTGCGGATTAGGCGCCCGCGAAGCTGTCCGGCGGACCCCAGCCGCGATGCCCAGAACCATTTCAGGCAGGCTTCGGCTCAGCGTTCCGGACATAATTCAGAGGAGATGAACGAAACCCTCACCGTGCGGCGTTTGTATCGCAACCTCTTCGCAGGGGCCGTACTGACCCTTGGCGTTCTACCTGGCCTATTGGTGTGGCGGTTCTTGCCGGCAGCCGGCGCGCGGGGCGGAGTTTTTCTATCGGCGCTTGTGGCCTGGTGCGCGTTGATCGGCGTATCGCTCGTGGTGCACTTGCTGTTTTGTTGGCGGCATCGGCTGCAAGCCGGCAACGGGCAAATTGTCAGCCGGGGCTTGCTTGGAGAGACTGAGATCCGGCTGTTGGACGTGACCGACGTCGCGTGGTACCACCACGAGCCGGGCGGCGTCGTGCTGAAGACGAATTTCGACCAATTGCGGATCCTTTTCGTACGCTATTCGCCCGAGGCGTCGGTTCGGATTGTCCAACTTGTCCGGCAGACCGTGCCGGCGCCGATGCAGACCAACTGGGATCGGTTTTGTCTCAGAGTTGCGATCCCCCTGCGGAACCCGGCCGGTGACGCAAGACGACGGGACGTGGTCTTCGCCCGCAGGCAGTTTGACCGGGTGCTCGGAGCGTTGTCGATGGCCCAACTTGCGTACGCGGTCGGGCATTGGTGGCTTGTCGGATTTCGGTTTCCCGGCGACTGGGCGGAAATTTTGTTTTGGTTGGCGGTGACGGGCGTCCTTTGGATCTCGGTGCGCCAATTCATTCCCCTGCGTTACTTGTTCAAACGGCGCTGGATCCCGATTACGCCCTTCATCGAACTGATGGTCGACCATCTCGTCTGCTGCATTTGCACACTCGGAGTCATTCTGCTTTGTGTTGCCTTCCTCTTCGGAATTCCACGCGGGCTCGTGATTGCGGAGGCGCTGGTCGTGATCGTGGCGCTGACTGATTTGGCTCGCCGCGAGTTCAAGTTGTGGAAGTTTTATAAACAGGAACGTGCGCACGACCTTGAGCACTGTGAGGCGGCTGCTCGGGAATGGGAGTCGCTGGACGGCAGTGATCTTCTGGGGACTCAGTGATCTTCTAAGGACTCGGTGATCCCGTTCGGACAAACTCGGGTCCGCGGCGGAAGCTGGCGGGGTGAATTAAACCACTGCGATCGACACTGGACCCGACACGTGCTCGCAAAATACGGTGTCCGTCAAATAGAATGTGCCGTTGATCGGCGTTGCGGTCGCGATGATCCGACATCATTTTCTTCAACTGCATCTTCTTCAACTGCGAACGGGAGGCTCCGGATGGTCCGTTTCGAGAGAGCGATGGCCATTGTGGTTGTGCTGTGTGCGACCGTTTGCTCCACGGCACGGCTCGTTCAGGCCGACACGGTGCTCAGCAACGGGACCGCGGTCAGCGTCGAGCATCCCCTGGTCGAAGGGGGAGACCTTTGGGTGACTGCGAAGGACGTCGAGCGCATCAATGGGCTCGCTCTCAAGCCGCCGGGCGTGCTCTGCCTGGGAGACGTCTGCATTAATCTGGGTCAGAAAGGGGCGACCGCCCTGTTGCGGAAGCGCGACGGCCAGGATTGGATTAACGTGACGGGGTTGGCGACCCGGATCGGGCAGCCGTTTGCCGCCGATGCGGAAAGCAAGACCTGGAGCTTCGGTGCGATCCCCGAGACGCGGACGCCGTTCTTGAAATCCGCCGTCGCGCCGAACTTCGAGCTGCCGGACCGCAAGGGGAAAATCATCCGGCTGTCGGATTATCGCGGCAAGAAGGTGCTGTTGATCACGTGGGCCTCGTGGTGCGGCTGCCGATTTGACGTTCGCGAGTGGGAGCCGATCTACCAACGTCTGAAGGATCGTGGATTCGAGATCATCTCGGTGGCGGAAGACTCGGGGGGCGAGAAGGCCGCCGGGCCGACCTTCGACTCCGCGCACGTCAGCTTCGTGACGATCGTCGATCCGGATCACACGATCAGCGGCCTGTTCAATTTCGTCAATGTCCCCTCCGCCGCCTGGATCGACGAACAGGGGCATATCGTGCGGATCAATGAAGGGACGTACGCGAAGAAGCACAGCCTGGGAATGATCACGTTCGGCAGCAATGATTACGCGCCCGCAGTCGAGGACTGGGTGCGAAACGGTGCGCAGAGCAAATTCGTCTGGTCCGACGCCGAGCTGGCCAAACATGTCAAACCGCGGACCAACGACGAAGAACGGGCGCTGGCTCTGTTCGAGTTGGGCGTCTATTTCTCGAAACAGCAGGACCTCAAGAAAGCGAAGAAGTACTTCGCCCTGGCCGAGGCGCTCGATCCGAACAACTGGAACATTCACCGCCAGGACTGGGCATTGACCGATAAGAAGGCCCAGAACCGCAACTGGGTGATGAAGGTCGGCAAGCTGAAAAAGCCCTATTACGCACCGCTGGAATTGCCGAAATAGCCGTTTGAAGTTCGCGCCGCTGGCTCCAACGCGGTCGATTCCAAAGAGTCGGCAACTGCGATCGCAGGCTTTTGATCGAGCGACGGCCGTGTTCCCCACGGATCCCCTGCAGGCGGCCCGCCGGCAATCAGGGGTTCACCGGTATCCGTCTGCTTCGGCGGTTTCTAAAATAGAGTCCACTCTGCCTCGGTCATTTTCCGGATTCGGGATCTCGAACATTTCGTGACTCCCTTTGGAGATTGAGCCCGTGATCAATGCGCTCCCGACAAAAGCGACCGTGAAAAACGCCCCAACGACAAAAATCAACGTCAATGGAAAAGTCCACGAGTTGAAGAACGTGCCCGGCGAGACTCCGCTCTTATGGGTGCTCCGCGATCACTTGGGCATGACTGGTACCAAGTACGGATGTGGAATCTCCGAGTGCGGGGCTTGTACGGTTCATCTCGACGGTGCCGCCGTTCAGTCCTGTGTGACTTCGCTTGCCGATGTGGGGGATTCCAAAGTCGTCACCATCGAGGGGCTCTCGCAGCATGGGGATCATCCGGTCCAAAAGGCCTGGATGGAGCACAACGTGCCTCAGTGCGGTTACTGCCAGGTTGGCCAAATGATGATGGCGGCCGCGCTCCTCAAAAAGAACAACAATCCGTCAGATAAAGACATCGAAGCCCAGATGTGGAATATCTGTCGTTGCGGAACCTATCCACGCATTCGCGCTGCGATCAAAGCTGCGGCAAAGGACATGCGCTCATGAACAAGCCAACATCCGAAATGACGCTTCGCGAAATGATCGAGCGAAATCGTCTCGAGACGGAAATCAGCCCGGCCGCGACGACCGTCGACGATTCTGCGGAGCTCAATCCGGCGGTCTTCGGTCCGGTCACGCGTCGCGGTTTCCTGGCGGGTCTCTCCGCCGGCTCACTCTTGCTGATGTGTCGCGTGGGTCTGGGCAATACCGCGGAAATTGCCGACCCTGCCAAGGTGAATGCCGATGCGTTTGCGCCGGATTTGTGGGTCTCTATCGCCCCCGATGGGACGGTCACCATTCTCGCGAGTCGATCGGAGATGGGTACGGGGTGTCGAACGGGTCTGCCGACCGTTCTGGCCGACGAGATGGAGGCAGACTGGTCGCGGGTCGTGATCAAACAGGCGCAAGGCGACCGGCGGCTGGGCGATCAAAACACCGACGGCTCCAACAGCATTCGCTTCTTCTTCGACACGATGCGAACGACGGGCGCGATCGCGAGGACCATGTTGGAGCGGGCGGCGGCCCAACAGTGGAAAGTCGATCCGAGCGAGTGTTATGCCGAGATGCATCAGGTCAAACACAAGGGAACTGGCAAAACGCTCGGGTTTGGCGAGCTGGTCGCTGTGGCGCGGAAGCTGGAGGTTCCCGCAAAAGAAAGCGTGAAATTCAAGCCGCGAGACAAATGGCGATATATCGGCAAGGACACGCCGATTACCGATTTGAACAAAATCGTTACGGGCCGCGCGGTGTATGGCATCGACGCCCGACTGCCGAATCAACTGTTCGCGGTCGCCGCACGTCCTCCGGTCGTCGGCGGCAAAGTGAAGTCTGTCGACGATTCGGCCGCCAAGGCGGTGCCTGGCGTCGTCGCGATCGTCAAGCTGCCCGGCTTCGAGGGGGCGCCGACCTTTCAACCATTGGGCGGCGTGGCCGTGTGCGCGACCAACACTTGGGCTGCGTGGCAAGGTCGCGACGCACTCAAGATCGAATGGGAGCACGGAGCGAACGCGGTCTACGATACGGAACAATTCGCCAAGTCGCTCAAGCAAACGGTGAATAAACCCGGGACCGCGGTGCGGACCGCCGGACATGCGGCGGACGCGATTGCCGGCGCGGCCAAGGTCGTCAAAGCCGATTACTCGGTCCCGCATCTGGCACATGCCTCGATGGAGACCACCTGCGCGGTGGCGGACGTACAGACAGACGCGAGCGGCAAAGTCACCAAGTGCTACGTGCTGTGCGCGACCCAAAACCCGCAGGCGGTGCAACAATCGGTGGGGCCGGCCATGGGAGTCCCCAACGACACAGTTGAAGTCGACGTCACGTTGCTCGGCTCGGGTTTCGGCCGCAAGAGCAAGCCCGACTATTGCGTCGAGGCGGCGATGCTTTCGCGGGAATTGAAACGGCCCGTGCACATGACATGGACCCGAGAAGACGACTTGCAGCACGACTACTATCACGCCATTTCGTCCATTCATTGCGAAGCGGCGCTGGGCGAAAACGGACGCCCGGTGGCGTGGTTGCAACGCGTCGCCTATCCGACGATCGGTTCCACGTTTTCAAAGGGGGCAGACCGTCCGGCGGGCTTTGAAGTCGAGATGGGGCTGACCGATTTACCTTACGACGTTCCCAACATTCAGTTGGAGGTTTGCCGTGCCAAGGCCCACACGCGGATCGGCTGGTTGCGCTCGGTGTGCCATATCCAGCAGAACTTCGCCGTGGGGTCGTTCGTCGACGAACTGGCCCATGCCGCCGGTCGCGATTCGTACGAGTACCTGCTCGACGCTTTGGGCGACGATCGAGTGGTCGCGTCATCAAATCGGGGCGCGAAGGGTCGAGACTACGCCTACGATATCGGCCGACTGAAAAACGTGGTCAAACGCGTCGCGAAGAATGCCGACTGGGCGCGCCACAAATCGCTGCCGAAAGGGCACGGTTTGGGCATCGCGTGCTGCCGCTCGTTCCTGGGCTACACCGGCCACGTGGCGGAAATCACGGTCACTCGCGATGGAAAGCTGACCGTCGATCGAATTTGGTGTTCGATCGATTCCGGAACGATCGTCAATCCCGACCGGGTCAAGGCGCAAGTCCAGGGCGCGGCCATCATGGCTTGCTCCCACGCCATGTTTGGCGAAGTGACCTTCAAGCAGGGCCGCACCGTGCAGACGAATTTCGATTCCTTCCACGTCGCCAAATTGAGCGAGGCGCCTCGAGACATCGTTGTGGATATCGTTCCGAGCGAAGCGGCGCCGGCCGGGGTGGGCGAAACGGGTGTTCCGTCGACGGCCCCTGCTCTCTGCAACGCGATCTTTGCGGCGACCGGTAAGCGGATCCGCGACCTGCCGATCAAGAATTGCAACCTTTCTTGGGCTTAGGCAACATCTTATTGATGTCGCACTCTCCGTTGGTATGCGTTACACTTCGAAAGTACTCTTCCCAAAAGGAAAGGGTAAAAGAATGTCACGTAACCGCTCGATAGAGGTGAACAATGGCTAAGAATTCACGGATGGGAAAGGTTGATCGATCAGATCCGCGCAAGAATAAGAGCCTTGCGATTCGCACAGTGCTGAAGAAGATGCCCGGTGCGAAAGCGAAAGACGTGGCCGCCGCCGTCCATCAGGAATTTGGACACAAGGTCGGCCAGAACATGATTTACATGGTGAAGACAAAGAGCAACATGGCATCCGACGGCAGGCAGAGGAGGACAAAGAACTCCCCAAAGGATAGCCCGCTGACGACGGCCGCTCTGTGGATCGACGCCATTAAGACGGGCCGTACCCTCTTGAAGGCCACCGGCAGCGTGGCGAATGCCACCGCGCTCCTCAAGGCGCTCGACAGATAGCTCACAGCTCCGCTAACTAACAAGCTCCGCGAGCGGCTCAGGAGATTGAGGACCAGCCGGACGGATAGGCGCATGGCGATCCGTCCGCGGCATTTGCCGTCTCCTCATTTGGCTTTGGTCAGCCAGCGATCGAGCTGGTTGGCGAATGCCTGCCGCTCTCGCGCTCCAAAGTTGGCCGGCCCGCCCACAATCAGCCCCTCGCCGCGGAGTCCGTCCAACAGATTCCGCGAGGCGAGTCGCTGGCCGACGTTTGCCTCGGTATACAGTTCACCGCGCGGATCGAGGGCCTGGCCCCCCTTCGCGACCACGTCCGCGGCCAGCGGGATATCGGCCGTAATCACCAGGTCGCCCTGTGCAACCACGCTGACAATGTAACGATCGGCGACATTCATCCCCTCGCCGACGCGAACGCTGCTGATGAACGGCGATGCCGGCGTCCGCATCGGTTGATTGGCGACAAGCGTCACCAGCATCTTGCGCCGCTTGGCGGCACGATATAGCATGTCCTTGATTTCACCGGGACACCCGTCCGCGTCAACCCAAATCTGCATGGAGCAGAGACCTTGCTGCGTTTGTCTTTTGACGGCTCCCGGCGATGGTAAATGAAAGCGGGCGGGAGTCAATGCGAGTGAACCGTTCGACAAAAACGCGTCCCTTGTATTTCGATCGCGCCCAAATGGGCTCCTCGTAGCTTGGCGACAACGTTCGCCGATTGCTGAAAACGGTTTGTAGAATCGGTGCCGGTGTGGTCCGGGACGCTCAAAGAAAGGTTCGGTCATGGCTGCGGAAAGAATTGCGACGGTTGTTCCCGTCGCGGAAGAGGACGCGACAGGCAAGGTGGCCGAAATATTTGCCGACATCAAGCGGACGAAAAATATCGCCTTTGTGCCGAATTTGTGGCGTGTTCTGGCAACGAACGCCGACCACCTCGACCTGGTTTGGACCAGGCTCAAGGCGTTGATGCATCCGGAGGCCGTCGGGCGGCAACCGAAGCTCGATGCGACGACGCGCGAGATCATTGCCCTTGCCGTGTCGGCGACAAACGGTTGTGCCTATTGCGTCAATTCCCACACCGCCGCGCTGCGAAAGCTTGGGCTCAGTACAGAATCACTCGGCGAAGTGATGGGCATCATCGGCCTGTTCAACAGTACGAACGCGATTGCCGACGGCTATCAAATTGAGCCGGACATTCTCCCGCCGCTCGAGTGAGCGACACCCTGCGTGCCGAGAGCATCCCGGGCTGATGCCTAAACAATTCCCCCCCGTCAGAGACATCCGCTTGCCGCGCATTATTCAGCACCTCATACTGAATCCGCCATGCCTTTTCGCCTGTCGAACCTCGGTCTGCCGATGCTCGCCAAAGATTTGCGCGAGATGGCTCAGCGGCGGCGGACGTACGCCGTGCGTGTGGCGTTTGCCCTGCTCGTCTTCTCGATGTCGGTCGTCCTCTTTGTGCCGGTCTACTACCTGGCTCAACGCTCGCCGCGGGGCATCCTGGGACAGGGAGCCATGCTCCTCTACGACTTGTACGTCGTCGAGTGGTTCGGCGTGTGCCTGTTTGTGCCCGCCGTTGTCAGCGGAGCACTGGCGGCGGAAAAGGAGCGAGACACGCTGCAACTCTTGTTTCTCACGCGGCTGGGACCCTGGACGATCCTGACCGAGAAGTTGCTGTCGCGATTCGTGCCCGTGGCCACCTTTCTGCTCGTTTCCATCCCGCCCTTATTCGTCGCTTATGCATTGGGGGGAGTTAGGCAAAGGGACATCGAGTTCGCGTCCTTGGGTCTGTCAGTGACGGCGTTTCAAGTGGGCTGTCTCTCGCTGTTTTGCTCGGCATTCTGCGCGACCTCGTCATCCGCGTTCCTCATGTCCTACTTCCTGTTGGGATTCGTGTACCTCTTTCCCGCCCTGACCTACGCCGCCGTTTACCTGGTTGATCCGTCTCTCGTCACCCCCTTTTTGGGATCGGGTTGGCATGTCTGGATCAATTGCACGACAGGCATCACGCCCTGGTTTTATAATCCCATGTTTGCGTTCCGGCCTTTCCATACAAGCCGGCTACCGTTACTGATCATTTCGGGCAGCGGCGGGATTTTTTTTGTGTTGGCGCGGCTGGTCATCGTGCGCAGGGCAGCGCCGCAGCCGAAATACCGCATTCGCCGCTTCCTGCAATGGCTTGACCGCGGTTTCGGACGCGTCAATGATCGCGTTGCCCGAGGTGTCGTATTTGGTCGACCCGGCGTCGATCTTCCCAAGGAAAATCCGGTTGTCTGGCGCGAAAGCCGGCGGGGGAATTTCGGACAGATCAATTACCTCGTCCGATTTCTGCTCGTTCTCGAATTGCCCATTCTTCTTCCCACCACCTATTACGTGCTGACAACGAAGGATCTGACGTTCAGCGGACTGGAAACTCCCGCACTGCTCTTGTGGGCGATCGCGCTCTTGGTCGTGCTGGCCCGATCGTCAGGATTGTTCGCCGCCGAAAAATCCCGTCAAACGCTCGACGTCTTGCTGGCGACCCCCCTGCCCCTTGCAGCACTGGTCGGCGGAAAGATGCGCGCGCTGTGGCGCGTGGTGTTGGTCGTCTCGATACCGATATTTTTGCAGGCGCTTTTGCGAGGCTATCTTCAGGCTTCGTATTCGTATGGCGGACGGCGCTGGTCTTACTACCGGCGGCAGGGATTCGATTCTAGCCAAAGCGCACAGCTCTATGTCGTCATGGAGATGGCGAATCTGGTGCTTGTCCTGGGGCTCGCCGCCCAGCTGGCATTTCTTCTGGGCCTTTTGGCGAAGACGCAGGGGCGGGCGTTGACGGCGGCTCTCGGAGTCTTCGCGGCCTGGTGCTTTCTTCCGCTGATTGTGCGTCGCTTTACGTTTGCGACCGACCCGGTTTTGTATTTCAGCCCGATCAGCGGCCTGCTGGCAAATGAGTTCGTCGAGGTGAACAATTCGCTGGGCCTGGGAGACGCGGAAAGCCGCCATTCGGGGTTCTACGTGCTGATCCATTGCGGCGTGCTTGCGGCGATTGTCGCCACGTTGGCGTGGGTCAATCACGTGCTTGCCGGGCGAATCCTATTGCGCCCCTCTCGGATCAGATCGCCAGCTCGCGTCGAGATGGATAGGCTCGGCACTGATCTCTGAAACGCAACGCGTGTACGTGCCTTTGTTCGGATCAGCGATCGTGATAGACTGTCCAATGGCAAGTGGAGACTCGTCCTGGTCTCCCAACAGTCGGTCGGATGACTAAAAAAGGGGCGACCCGTTCGCGGGGAGCCCGTTGAAGAGTATGCCGACGTGGTCGATGCCTTCTGGGAAGGCGTCGACCACGTCGGCTTTTTTGTTTCCTGGCACGAGAAAACGCGGCGTCGGGAGACCTGTGTGGATGGCATGACGCGCGCAAAGACTCAAATACACAGACCACCGCACACCGCCGTCGACTGAGACCTGATCGAAATAACTCAACTTGTAAGGAAACGACCCGTGCTTGGCGCACTTTCCTGGATCGCCTGCGGCTTGCTTGTCGGTTACGGCTTCGGCGAAGCGATCTCCGCGAAGGACAAAGGCCTCATCGTTCTGACTCTTTCCGTCGGCTGTGCGGGCGGTCTCGTCGGCGGGTTGTGCGGCCAGATTGCCGTCCTCGGCAACGGGACGACGTTCAGCCTTTACGGACTGATCTTCGCTGTCGTCGGCGCCGCGGTGGCATTGTTCGGTTATCGACGGCTGCTCGGAGTCTGAGCGTGCTTGCACCGACCGCCTGCGATGGCACGCACTCCACGAACTGCCGACGAACATAAATCAATGAGAATGTTGATATGACACAAGAGGTTTGGATCGGCATGGGCGCGGCCTGCGTGGCCGCCGTGCTGGGGCTGATTTTTGTTTGGATGCGAATGCCCGTGTATCGCTGGTCGTGTCGCCGCTGCAAGCGGGTCGTCTCGGTAAGCCGGTTTCATCCTGCGCGATGTACGTGCGGCGAGAACACGCTCGTGGCCAGTTTCTGCAAGAGGTGCGGCAGTTGGAACACCACGCCGAAGGCCCCTCGGCATTGCGTCGCCTGCTCGTCGAACGAGTTGAGCCTCGGGGCCGAATATCACTTCGTTACGAGCAGGTGGAGGATGCGCAATCCGAATCCCCGCCGCTCGTATTTCTAGCCACGACCTGCTGCACAAAACGCATCGATCGGCACCCCGTCGCAGACGAAAATGCAAAAACCAGCTTATTTCTTGACGTCACGGAACGCGGGTGAGGCCGCCAACGTGAAGATCATAATTTCTTCGCCGGTGACCGTGCTGATGTCGTGATGCAGGCTCACGATCTTGACGCCGGTGGCCTTCTCGATCATGGCTTCCATCACGGGCCGCGCCGTTTCGACGAGATGGGTGCGGACTTGTTTCAGAAGGTCTCTTCCCTTCTCGGCCGGGAGCGTTCGGACCAGTTGCTGCTCGGCCGCCGTCAAGACGCCTTTGAGGCGGACGATGACGAGATCGCCGACAAGGTGAGTATGGATGTCCTTTGGGCCGCGGCCCATGTAATCCTGCTCGAAACGAGTGATTCCCTCGCAGACGGTGGCTTCAATCTCACCTTGCGTCTTCATGGAAACCACAATCGTTCGAGTCCCCCGTTGAAACCGAAGTCAGCGCCGCTTTAACCTTGACCGCCGAATTCCATCTCGAATGATGTCATCGGATCGAGGTGATCGAGCAGGTCTCGATCCTTGGCGACCGCGCCGTACTGCTCTTTGACTTTGTTGAACATGATTTTCGCTCCCTCGAGATCAAGCAGCAAATTCGCAATCATGCCGGCTTGAACGAAACCGATCCAGCGATGTAATTTGCTCGCGGGCCAGTCTTCGGCATGCTCAACAATCTTTTTGCACATCCCGCGCAGATGTTCGGGTCGAAGAGTGGCCGGCAAGGCAAACCGCGCGTCCTCCGGTTTGTCCTGGAGGATGTTCAGGCATCGTTCTGCCATGGCACGAACGAGAAGATCCGCTTGATCCATGGTCTTGCTCCGTCGGCAGAATCCGGCCGCGACCCAAAAAAAGCCGACGGAAACCGTCGGCTTTCGTATCGATCTGATGTGTTCGTTTCAGATCGCCTTTACATTCTCCGCTCGCGGTCCTTTCGGACCGCGCCCTTCGGTAAACGACACCTTTTGACCTTCACGAAGTGACTCGTAGCCCGCGCCTTCCACGTTCGACGAGTGGAAGAACATGTCCTTGCCGCCTTCGGTCGCGATGAATCCGAAACCCTTGTCCGTCTTCCGCTTGATCGTGCCTTCTGACATTTGATCCATTTTCTAAAAAAATTTTTGCGGCGTTCCCCGAGAGCCGGGCTCATCCGCCGCACAATTATTCTATCAGGTTGGCTTGCTTAAACCAATGGGGCTTGTCCCAGAGCGACGAATGAATGAGCCCGGTCGGACCCTTTTCGAGTTCGTGGCGATCGGACAGCCTTTCCGATCTGTCACCTTGCTAACGTTGGCAAACTGAATGGCGAGGATTCAGAATGGGATCGCGTCGAAAACATCGAAGTTAGCACGGTTCTCGTCTTCTCAATGATTCGTGGCACAGGCCCTCAGGTCGCAGGAGTTCCTCGTGAGCGAAAATCTGTCGCGTCGCAAATTTGTCATGAGCGGGGCGGCCATCGTGGCCGCGGGCACAGGGATGAAACACCAGGGCACGGCCCTGGACCCGGGGCCTGCGGCAGCCAGACAGGGTCGGCGGACGCGCGTGAAACCGGTGGTCATTTCCGCGGCCAACGGCAATCAGTTCAAGAACGGCGGCAAGGTGACGTGCGTCGAGAAGGCCTTTGCCATGATCACCGAGGGGGCTGACGTGCTGGATGCCCTGATCGCCGGCGTCAACATCCTCGAGCTTGATCCCGAAGAGACGAGTGTCGGCTACGGCGGCCTGCCCAATGCCGATGGCGTGGTGCAATTAGACGCCTCGGTCATGCACGGTCCCAAAAAGCGGGCGGGCGCGGTCGCGGCCATCGAGGGCGTGCGAACCCCGTCACTGGTCGCAAAGGCGGTGATGGAGAACACCGACCATCACCTGTT
The DNA here is from genome assembly GCA_963752185.1 of uncultured Planctomycetaceae bacterium. Classification (GTDB taxonomy): domain Bacteria; phylum Planctomycetota; class Planctomycetia; order Planctomycetales; family Planctomycetaceae; genus DASPSM01. The sequence continues at coordinate 3,207,248 of CAVVXK010000002.1, forward strand.
GGTGGGCAGGGACGCACAGACCTTCGCCCGGCAGATGGGCTTCAAGATCGAGCCCGACCTGAATACCGAGAAATCGCGCAAACTTTGGCTCGAATGGAAGCGGCGCGCCGACCCGGCACACTATCTGGATCCCAAGACCCGGTCCGAGGCCGGACGCAGAGCCACCTTGAAGATGGTCGAGGAGGGTTTGCTCGACATCAATCATGTGACCGGCACGATCAACTGCAACGGCATCAACTCCAAGGGGGAGATTTGCGGCGTGACCACGACAAGCGGACTGGCTTGGAAGATTCCCGGCCGGGTCGGAGACTCGCCGATCCTGGGCGCCGGTCTGTACGTCGACGGCAGCGTCGGAGCAGCCGGCTCGACGGGGCGCGGCGAGGCGAATCTTTTCAATCTCTCGTCCTTCCTGATCGTCGAGTCCCTGCGACGGGGGATGCACCCGAAAGACGCGGCCATCGAGGCGTGTCAGCGCATCAAGGCCAACACGGTCGAAAAACGACTGCTCGACGGGCGCGGCAATCCGAATTTCAACGTCGTCTTCTACGTTCTCGATGCCAAGAGCCGTTATGCGGGCGTCGCGCTTCTTCCGGGCCCCAAGTATGCCGTTTGCACCGAGAACGGGCCGGAAACGCTCGTTTGCGACGCACTCATCGAGCGCAAATCCGCTGGATAGCCATGCGACATGTGCGCCGGGAGGGTCTGGCGAATTTGTTGATTCCGAGAAACCGGCGTGCGGTTCTATTCCTCCAGGCGGGCCACGGCCTGTTCGAAGCGGTCGAGCACGGTGGCGATGTCGTCGCGGGTGTGGGCGGCCGAGAGGAACAGCGGCTCGAACTGGTTCGGGTGATAGTACACGCCCGAGCGCTGCATCATGTGCTGCAGGCGGATGTACTTGGCGAAATCGCAGTGCTGGCGGACGTCGCGGTACTCGTAAATGCCGTCGACGGCGCCGTTCGTCAGGTAGATCGAAATCATCGGCCCGACGTTCTGCAGCAGGTGCGGAACCTTGGCGCGGGTGAGGATGTCGTCGACGCCGCGGCACAGCTCGTCGGAGACGGCGTACATGTGGCGGTAGATCGACTCGCCGCGAGCCAGCAACTCGTCCAGCACGGCTTCGGCGGCCGCCATCACGATCGCATTGCCGGAGAAGACGCCCCCGTGGAACATGCTGCCGTCGACGACGACTTGCATGATCTCCTTCGACGCGCCGAAGGCGGCGACGGGGTAACCGCCGCCGACCGACTTCGAGATCACCGTGATATCGGGCCGGACGCCGTAGTGTTCCTGGGCGCCGCCACGGGCCACGCGAAGGCCGCTGATGACTTCATCGAAGATCAACAGCGATTCGTGCTCCTTGGTGAGCGAGCGAACGGTTTCGAGGTAATCGGCCTTGGGGGCAATGACCCCGCCGTTGCCCATCACCGGCTCCATCAGCACCGCGGCAATCTGGCCCGGGTGATCGTTGAGGCACTTTTCGAGCGACTCGAGATCGTTCCAGCGGCACAGCAGATTGTGGTGCGGAGCCCCGTTGAGGCCCTTTGTTCCGGGAGTGGTCGGGCCGTAAGCACCTTTGGGCAGTTCCTCGAGCGGAGCGTGATAGCGGTTAAACAGCGTGTCGCTCCAGCCGTGATAATGCCCCTCGAACTGGATGATTTTTGGCCGCTCGGTGAACGTACGGGCCAGGCGGGCCGCCGACATGCAGGCCTCGGTCCCCGAATTGGCGAACCGCATCAGTTCCATCGAGGGAAAGAGCTTTTGCACTTTCTCGGCGACGCGGACCGTGATTTCGGTCGGAAAACCGAGCTGGCTGCCGCGGTTGCGGATCTGGTCTTCGACGCGGGACACGATCAATTCGGGGCAGTGCCCGAAGATCAGCGGGCCGAAGGCCATGTTGAGATCGATGTATTCATTGCCATCCATATCCCAAACGCGGCACCCCTGCCCCTTTGTGGCGACGAGCGGAAGGTGGTACGGCAGCACGCGCATCGTGCTGCTGTCGCCTCCGGCAATCGCCCGCTTGGCCCGCCCTAGGAATTGCTCGCTGGCAGTGGTGGAAAACTCTTTCGTCGCGTCGGAGGTATGCATGCGCTTGATCGCTCCTGTTCAGGTTGCCGAATCTCGAGGACCGCCCGAGCTGAAATGACGGAGGCAATGTGGGGTTCGCCCGCGTTAACGCAAAACGAACATCGCACTCCCAAGTGGTCGCACCACTAGGAGATTACTGATTCAGGTCCCGTTTGCAAACGATTGCCCCTGGCAAAGTTATCCCATTTTACCCAATCGAGATCGAATTCCCAAGGATACAGCCGACGACGGATGGGTTCTCGGAACAAAATCCGTCCTCGGCGCGCGAGGCTCGCACGGGTTGCGGCTCATTTCGGCGGCACATGGTAGACGTCGCGGAGCCGGTCCAGTTCCACTTTCAAGCTCCGCGCCGTCGCCGCGTACTCGGGATCGTCGAAGACGCTGCGCATCTCGTGCGGGTCTTTCTTGAGGTCGTAGAGTTCCCATTGGCCCAGATCGTAGAAGTGGATCAACTTATACCGCTCGTTGCGGACACCCTCGTGCTTGTGGACCATGTGCACGGCCGGATACTCGTAATAGTGGTAGTACAGGCTGGTCCGCCAGTCGGACGGTTTGCGGCCGGCCAAAATCGGCAGCAGGCTGTGACCCTGCATCTCGGGCGGCACGGGTAGGCCGGCCATCTCAAGGAACGTCTCGGCGAAATCGAGATTTGAGACCAACGCGTCGGAGCGTGAGCCGGCCTGAACGACGCCGGGCCAGCGAACCAAGAGCGGCATGCGGTAGGACTCTTCGTACATGAACCGCTTGTCGAACCAGCCGTGGTCGCCGAGAAAGAAACCCTGGTCGGACGAATAGATGACGACCGTGTTCTTCGCCAGACCACTCTGTTCGAGGTAGTCGAGCACGCGGCCCACGTTTTCATCCACCGAGGCGACGCAACGCAGGTAATCCTTGATGAACCGCTGGTACTTCCAGTGGGCGAGTTTTGCCCCGGCGAGGTGGGAGTTGCGGAAGGCCTCGTTCTTGGGTTCGTAGGCGGCGTTCCACATCTTGAGCTGTTGGGCGTTCAGCTCTTTCGGCGGGACAAGTTTCAGGTCGCGCGGATTGAGATCGCGCACAACTTCCATCTGCTGGACGTGGGCGGCGGTGCCGCGACCGCTGTAGTCGTCGAACAGGTTTTCCGGTTCGGGGATCGTGACGTCGTCGTAGAGCTGCAGGTCCTTGAGGTTCGGATCGAATTCGCGGTGCGGCGCCTTTTGGTGATACATCAAGGCAAACGGCCGATTGGGGTCGCGGGCCTTTAAATGGTTGATGGTCTCGTCGGCCAGGAGATCGGTGGCGTAGCCCGTGTGCTCGACCCGTTTCCCGTTCTCGATGAGGACGGGGTTGTAGTACGTTCCGAGGCCGATGAGGATTTTCCAGACGTCGAAACCGGTCGGGTCGCTAGCCAGATGCCATTTGCCGATGATGGCCGTCTGGTAACCAGCCTTTTGCAACAGCGTCGGGAACGTCGGCTGGCCGCCGTCGAAGCGGTCGCCATTGCGGTAAAAGCCGTTCAAGTGGCTGTATTTTCCCGTGAGCACGACGGCCCGGCTCGGACCGCAGACCGAGTTGGTGCAAAAGCAATTGTGAAAGAGCATGCCGCCGGCGGCGATGCGGTCGAGGTTGGGCGTCTTGTTGATCCGCGACCCGTAACAGCTCATCGCATGGGCCGCGTGGTCGTCGGAGAAAATGAAGAGGATGTTCGGCCGCCGATCAGGTGCGGCGGCGATCACGGGCAGCGCCAGAAACGACGAGGCCGCGACGAACGCGGCGAGATGACAGACGAAGATCCGGCGCCAGCCCGCGTGCGACTCGGCAGTCATATTCGAGAAGCCTTTTCTTGGAAACTCAGAGGGCGGTGCGCCATCATCGGCAGCGCGCGATGTGAGTTCAAGCCGTTGGCCGTACCGCTCTCTTTCCATAGCGCGCAAAAACTGTCGCCGCCTGGACGCGCTTCTGTCTCTTGTTGACGGCAATGGACACATTTCTGAGCGATGGGCGCCATTTTGCCGGGAAGCACTTCTCCCCCTGGACGAATTCAAAAACGCGTAATCCATGCCGTGCAAACACGCTACAAGTGACGTCATTCACGCCCCATTAGATTGGTACACGTTTTGCGGTTTCCGCCCAACGCGTTTGAATTTTGCACGTTTTGACAACTTGCAGCGGCGACAAACCCATGGACGCCAAAACTGTTTCAAAGACGATTCGGCGGCTGCAGACTGCGGAAGGTTACTTGGAATTGAACCTTCCCGGTCGGGCTCTGACCGAACTTTCCTCTATACAAGATCAGGGGCCTTTCGAGGCGGCGATCGCCCTTTTGCAGGGTGAGGCGCTCAAGACGCAGGAGCGTTACGACGAGGCACTTGTGCCCTTGAAGCGGGCTGCGACGATGATTCCCTCCCCGCTCAACAAGCGGGCGTGGCGATCAATTTCTGAGTGCTACCGGAACTCGGGTCGCGACGAACTGGCGGAAATCGCCGATCTCGTCGTGAACGCGGTTGTGATGCAGGCGGAAGACCGGCCGAAGACGGTGGTGCGAGTGGCCTTCGTGCCGCTGCCCATGTTGTCCCAGGCGTTGCGCGAGTTCTTTACAGAATCTGGAACCGAGCAGACTCAGGAATAACTCCGCGATCGATCAAATTGCGAGCGTCAACTGGCGCTCGCGGTTTTTTTGGGTGACGGCGCTTTGCCAAATTTCTTGCCGGCCGACTTCATGACCTCTTCGTAGCGGGCTCGGGCTTTCTTCCAGGCCGAGGCATGCATGGGAACGCTGCACTCGCCCTTTTCTTTGCAGGCATTCTCGCCCGGGTGAGCGCCGCAGCCCCCTTGACCTTTGCACTCATTCTGCGAGCCACAACCATGGTGCGCGGCGGTCGCACATTGGCCGGTGCCGGCGCACGAGTTCTTTTTGTCCGCCCCCTTCCCCTTGCACGTGTTGAGCCCGCGGCAGGCATGCGGGTCGTTGAGCAAGGGACTCTTCTCCGCGGCAACTTTCTTTTCGTCAGCCCCCAAGCCAGTCGCCCCGGCGGAGATTCCTGCCAGTGCGGCCAAGGCCAGTTTTCCGAAATCGCGACGGCCAAACTCGGTCCACTCGTGCATCATTCTTCCCCTTGCTGCCGTGCCTGATGTGCCTTGCGGTTCGTCAGCGAACAATTCTACGACCTTCGAGCCGATGGGCACCACCTTCACGAGCGCACCGTGGCCCAAACGGATTGCACCAAAAGCAGCCCGCCGATCGCCAGCAGACACACGTCGACGCACACCACGAATCGCCGAGGCTCGAGACGCCGATTGAGCACTCGGCCAACGAAAACCGCGACCACTACCAAGGGGAGCGAAACGAAATAGTATTTCGTGACCGAAGCCGTCCAAAGCCCGGTCAGCCAATAACCGACCATTCCCACAAAGCTCGCCGGAAAGAAATAACCCTGCAATGTCGCGCGAAAGCGTTCTTGCGTCCACCGCCGCAGGGCGCCATACACGGCCAGCGGCGGACCATTCATTCCGTACGCGCCTCCCAAAACGCCGGCCCCAAACCCGAAGACCCAGGCGAATCGATCGTCGTTGAGCTCCATGTGCGTGTGATTCGTCAGGCGGTAGATCGAAAACGAAATGATTACCGCCGCCAACAATCCTTTCACGACGGGTTCGGCGACGTGCGTCAAGAGCAGCAGGCCGAAGGGAATGCCCACGAGCGTTGAAAGCACGAGCCGCCAGGCTCCGCCGAAATGCACGTGCCGCCAGTCCTGAAGGAGAATGACACCGGCGACAGTAACCGACACGAGAACCGCCAAGGGAGCGGCCACTTCAACCGGCATCGTCAGCGCAAGCAGCGGCACGGCAACGAGCGCCTCGCCGAATCCCAGCGCCGAGCGGACCACGGTCGCCAGACACAGAACGCCCAGCACCACAAGGGTTGTCGTATCCACCGTTCTCGTTTTTTCGCGAATCTCGGAGGGGATGTGAACGTTGACGGAGAACGTGGAACTCACGATTTGCGGCGGGGAATTTTCGTGCCGGGCGTGGGCTTCAGCACGACGGCATCGAGCCCCCACATGTACCGCGTTCCGTCCGATTTGGGATTGGTCCCCACGACTTCGCCGCGCAGCGTGGCCATCCCCTTTTGCAGGCGCACGGAACCCAAGTCGATCGCGCCCGTGCTGACAACCGTGTCGGGATGAAAGCAGTCGATCGTCGGCCCGAGCTGCTGCCCGTTGACGGAAAATCGCACGGTCCCATAATCGCGGGCCTTGGTGAGGTAGACAATGACGTGATAACGGCCTTGCACCGCCACGGGCAATTCCAGGTCGACCCATTCCCCGGCCTTGGACGGCCGCACCCAAAGATGGCTTGAGCCGCTCCACTCGCCGTCGCCGAACGCAGCCATGTCCTGCGGGCTGGCGTCGAAGTCACCGCTCTTTTGCACGATCCGCAGATTTTCTCCTTCGAGACCCCCGATGATGCGATACGGAGCGGGGGCGGCGGGAACGGACTGCACCGTGACAATGTCGGGTTCCTTGAAGTCGTCCGTCGCACCGGGCCGTGCGTACCAGTAACTCGTGGCGGCGTGAGGCACGTCGATTTTCGGCGTCCAGTGCCAGAACTCCATGTCGAATTTGAACGACGTGGTGAACGGGATCGAGTCCAAGATATGGAAGCGATTCACGCTCGTGCGGCCCTTGGTTCCCGGGCCGTCGCAGAGCGTTTGATTGTGATAGGCGTGCTGAAAGGGCTTCGGATCGCTCCAGGCGTAGCCGTAATAATCCTCGCTTCCCGTGCCAAACCAGCTGGGGAAGGATTCCCCGTCGACAGAGATCTTTTCATCTCCTTCGCCCCACCAGGCTGAAACAGGATTGGTGAGACTCAGCATGTCGCCGACGAAGACTCCCTTGCCTTTCACGTCGCAATAGGTCCAGTCGCTGAAGGGACGGCTCTTGAGCGTTTCGGCCCGCCACTTGGCGTAGAAATGCATCGAGCGAACGGACCAGGTGTGTGGAACGGCTTTCTGACGCAAGCTCACCTGATACGGCCGCTTGCCCATGTTGCGAACTTCGATAACGGCCGTTTTTTCGAACGGCATATACCACCACGACTCCATCTTCTGCTCGCCGGCCGAGCCGCCGACGTCGAAGGGAAGCGAGTCGTACGGATGGAATCCGGGGCTCGAACCAAAAAAGTCGCCCAGCGGACACCAGATCTGCGGTTGCGATGCGCCGTCGAAGGTGGCCACCAAAACCAGGCTGCGCCACGCCTCGTCGGTCGATCCGGGCGAGGCGTCTCCCCCCACTTGCGCCGACAGGTAATTGATCGCCCACGAGCCATTGAAATCCCAGCGGGCGGATTTCCCCGGATCGAGCGTAGTTTTTATGATGTCGCTCGTCATCTCGTTGTCATTCGTGCGGAGTCCAGAACGGCGAAGCGGCGGCCGCAGCCCCGCGGCGACGCCGCTGACCTCTTTCGCCACACCGGCAAACTCCTTCCAGGTAAACGTCGCGACGTCCGTGCCGGCGGGATACGTGCGGTAATCGACGTGGTAGTAAATGTTGGACCGGTCGATGGTGATCTTGCAGTGGCGGGAGTACGCGATCGGAAAATAGAGGTTGAAACCGCGTGAACGCTCGCAGGCAATCGGGTCGGGAAACGGCACCGTTTCCTTGCCGTCAATCGTCGTCGACCATTTGCCGCCGAGCAGCTTTTCGAGCGACGCCTCAATCACCGGCTTTTCCGCGCCGTCGAGATAGATCCGCACGTTGCCGGCGTCCCTGGGATTGGCCGACCAGATGCGGACGACGCAGCCGGGCCCGTTCATTTCCGCGAGCACGTGCCCCTGGGGGTCCTTGGTGAGGGCCGAGTTGGCGATGTAGCCCTGGATGGTCTTGTTTCCCTCGGGCCGGCCGTCAGCGGCGGTGGCGTACACCCAGACGTAACCGCCGACTTTTTTATGAGTGGGCGAAATGCCCACACGCGTTCCCGCCGCGAAATGCCCCTCGGCCGCCTGTCCCTGCTTGGGAATGGATTTGTAATACGGCGTTTCGACACCCAGCACTCCGTCGTAGAGCATGAAGCCACAATCGCCGTTGGCGAACCAACTCTCCTTGCCGGGCGCCTCGCTTCCCCGGTCGTAGCTGCTGAACTGTTTGGTGACGAAAGGCGGATCGGGGTACTCCGCCAACAACGACAGATCGGTCATCTGCGGGAGCAGGTTCGAAAGGTCGACCTTGTCCGCTGCACCGACAGAGGGTGCGCAGGTCGCCAACAACAGGGCCGTCAGGCCGAACGAAAACAAGCGCTTCATTTTCGTCTCTCAGAGGTGCGTCGCGTGTCGCCGTACATCACGGCCCAAATTCATTTTCCGCCACGATGGCCTGATTGTACCAGGGCACTGCCCTGGACCCAGTGCCACCAGGGCACTGCCCTGGACCCAGTGCCGTTGGGGCGTAAAGTCGCGCAGCCACTTGCTTCGGCCTCGATCGCTTGGCGTGAACACCGGTCGTGACTGGGTTTTCTCGAAGGTGCTCACTTTTTCGTGAGCACCTTGGAAAAGGGTGAGCATCTTCGAAGGGGTTGAGCACCTTCGAAACCAGGGCGGTGCCCTGGACCCGGTGCCGTTGAAACAAAGTCGTGTTGCCACTGGTCTCGGCCTCGATTGCTTGTTTGGAAACGAACCACAGGCTGGCAGGACTGGGAGGGCGATCCCGGCGCGCCGGGATCGCCCTCCCTCTCGACATTCTTCGCCGCAGGCGCTGGGCCCACTCGGCCGTTTCGTCTCCATCCGGGAAGGGCCCGCAGGAAAAGAAAAAGAGCCGCGCCCTCGTTTAGGCACGGCTCCGCATCAGCGAGATTTACAGCTTATCGCTGTACCGTTTTTTGTCGTCAACTGTAGTTTACGCGAAGTGATTCGACTTGGTTCAAGATCAAAGTTGAGTTCTTTGATCTCACTGAGCTCATCGAATCGTGTGGGGCGCCAGCAATTATTCGTCGGTCCAACTAGAGCGGATGCCCGATTGATCGGAGACGAAAATCACCTTCGAGTCGCCGATCTCGCGACGCTCCTGCAAACTGGCCGAGGCGGCGGGCGTGTCGGTGTAATCAATTTCGTCGAGAGCTTTAAGACTCGACAAAGCCTTGAGTGCGGCGGTCGAAACGTTTGTTCCGGAGATGTCGAGGTATTTCAAACGTGCCAATGTCTCGAGCTGTTTCAGCCCCGAGCCCGTGATTCGCGTGTCCCGTAAACTGAGCCAGGTGAGCTGCTGGAGCCGGCCAATTTCGCTCAGGCCGGCATTACTGATTCGCGTGTCGCCGAGATGCAGCCGCGTCAGCTTCGGGAGTTTCCCGAGCGATTTGAGGCCGGCGCTTGTGATGTGCGATCCTTCGAGATTGAGCGCCGTCAACTCGTGAAGCTCGGCGATCTGAGCAAACCCGGCGTCCGAAATGCGAGCCGAACTCAAATTGAGGCCTTCGAGTTTTCGAAGGTCGGCAAGCGGCTTCATGAACTGGTCGTTCAGGCACGGCGATACGATCGCCAGGTGCCGCAGTCCTTTGAAGTTCTTCAACTTCGGCAAGTCGAACTCCAGGATGTTCAATCCCTTGAGACGCAGATGCGTGAGCTTCGCGTGGTGGCTCAGCCGCTCGAGGCAGTACCCGGTGATCCCGGTGTCTGAGAGATCGAGACGCTCGAGGTTTGACAGGCCGTCGAGCTGATTGATTGCCCAATTGTTGATCGCGGTGCCGCTCAGATCGAGCGACGTGAGCTGGGTCAACTCATTGATCTCGCGGATTCCGTCATTCGTAAACCTGGTCCGCCGAAGGTTGAGCGACCGCAGCGCCGGAAATGATTTCAGCAATCGCAGGCCGTTGTCGCGGGTGTGCGTCCCGCTGACGGCCGTCCTCCGCAAATCGATGGCGGCCAGCTTGGGGAAGGCCTCAAACAGCCACATGTCCTCGTCGGCAAAGCCCCCGGATTCGGGAAACCGCACGGCAATCACCGGTCGGCCAGGCGACTTGTCGTCCCGCAAGACGACGCCGCCGCGCCTTTCGATCGCCTTGATCGCCCAGGATTCGGCCGAGTGGTCCTCGGCACGAACGACGCCGACGAACAAGAAGACCACGCAGAATGTCAGGAAGCGAACGCCCACCATTTTCTCCATGGAGCGTTGCCATCGAACCGTAATCAGCGCCTCGTAACGGTCGCCAGCTCCTTACGCGAACTTCGAGAAATCCGGCTTCCTCCGCTCAAAGAAAGCCCGAAACGCCTCGGCAGCTTCTGGCGATTTGAGACGCTTGCCGAACTCGACCAGTTCCTCGTCGATCGTCTCGGCAACGACGCGAGAATGCGCTTTCTTGAGCAGTTGCTTCGTCAGCAAAAGCGCGGCGGCCGGCCGCTGGGCGAGTTGTTTGGCTTTTTCGGTGGCCGTTGGGATGACCTGGCTTTCCGCAGTGACCGCGTTGATCAGGCCTAATTCCAAGGCCGTCTCCGCGGAGAATGTTTCGCCCAGGAGCAACAGTTCCGCCGCCCGGGCGTGGCCGATGAATTGCGGCAAGAGAAAACTCGAGCCGAACTCAGGGCACAATCCGAGATTCACGAACGGCAGTTGGAACCGGGATTTGGGGTCGGCGTAAATCAGATCGCAGTGAAAGAGCAGCGTCGTGCCGATGCCGACAGCCGGGCCGGCGACGGCGGCCACGATCGGCTTCTTGGCCGCGTGCACCGTCTTGAGAAAGCGGACCGTCGGACTGGAATCGTCCGTCGGTGGGGCGTTCATGAAGTCCTGCAGGTCATTCCCCGCGGTGAAGCAGTCGTTTGTTCCGCTGATCAACGTCACGCGAACCGCTTTGGCCGACTCGGCCTCCTGGAACGCGCCGCCAAGGCCGGCGTACATCGCGGCCGTCAGGGCATTTTTTTTCTCGGGCCGATTGATGACAATATGAGCCACGCCGTCGGCGACATGAAAGTCGATTTGGTCGGCCATCGGTTTGCGTCCTTCGCCCGTTCGAAGAGAGTCAGTTCAGAGAGAGTCCACGCCCATGAGCCAGTTTAACTGCTACGTCGTCAGCAAGGGAGAGGATAAGCAGGTCACGGCCGGCATGAACCACCGCGAGGTGGCGGACTTGCCCGAGGGCGAAGTGCTGATTCGCGTGGCCTGGTCATCGCTGAATTATAAAGACGCGCTCGCCGCGAGCGGACGTCCCGGCGTCGCCAAGAAATATCCGCACATTCCGGGAATCGACGCGGCAGGCGAAGTGGCTGAAAGCACTTCGCCGCAGGTTAAGGTCGGACAGAAGGTGCTGGTCACCGGCTACGAGTTGGGCGCGGGCCGTTGGGGCGGTTGGTCGGAATACGCCCGCGTACCGGCTGAATGGGTCATTCCGTTGCCAGAAGGAATGACGACACTCGATTCAATGCGATTGGGGACGGCCGGCTTCACCGCCGCGCTTTCGGTCGACGCCCTGCTGCACCATGGGATCAAACCGACTTCAGGCGAAATTGTTGTTACCGGTTCAACCGGCGGCGTTGGCTGTTTGGCGGTGTTGATCCTAGCCAAACTCGGATATTCCGTGGTCGCCGTGACCGGAAAGGCGAGCCAGCACGATTGGCTGCGGAAACTCGGCGCCAAACGGGTGATCACGCGGCAGGACGTCGACGTTCAAGGCGGCAATCCGCTGCTTAAAGCCGTTTGGGCGGGGGCCGTTGATACCGTCGGCGGAAACACGCTCGCCACAATTTTGCGTTCCACCGACATCGGCGGCTGCGTCACGGCCTGCGGCCTGGTCGGCGGTCACGAATTGCAAATGACCGTCTTTCCGTTCATTCTCCGCGGCGTGACGCTTTCCGGTATCGACACTGGCTGGACCCGCCGTGAGAAACGACTCGAAATCTGGAAGCATCTCGCCAGCGACTGGAAGCCCGAGGGGCTCGCCGAACTTTCGCAGACGGTCGAGCTCAAGGACGTCGACGCGCCGGTTCGCAAAATCCTGGCGGGCGAGATCGCCGGGCGAACGGCGGTGCACGTGGCCGGTTAGCAATCCGGATTCGCTTTTATCTTTGCCGCAGCTCGATGGGAAAATGGATAAGCAACGGCAACGAAATCGCGGAACCGACCAGCCCCGCAACGAGTCCCAACAGAATCGCGATCTGGAAGTGAATCGGCCGAGGACTCGCCGGGCGGACGAACAGGGCCACAAACAGCGTCGCAAGACTGCCGGCGAATAACCCGATCATCGCCCCAGTCACGGCCAAAGCCAAGAAACCGTAGGCAGTGGGAGTCGCTGGGTGCCCCCCGAGGGTCCAAGGCCCGAAAGTTCCTACTCCGACAAACCAAATCGCGCCTCCGAATGCACTTATGATGAACGTCAGGACGGGAAGCGAATTTCGGGTCCGCAGGCGGCCAGTGAAACGACTGATCGACATCTTCGAACCTGTTCGACGCTATTGTTTGGAGAGAATCCGGCGCGCGAGAATCTCCGCGACTCGCTGGTTGCCCTGCGGCGTCAGGTGGCAATAGTCCGTATAGAACTCGAAATCGGGGCCAAGGGCGCTGATCTCGGCGTTCAGATCGATGTACGGAACGCCGAATTGCTCCGCGGTTTTGCGGAACGCGTCCGAGAGATAATCGTCGTAGAAATACGCGAGCAACAGCGCATTCTCATCGATCGGCGTTCGCGAGTCGGCGGCCGCCGGTACCATTACGGCCGCGAATTTGCGCTCGGTTTCCGAAAGCTGCTTATTCAGCTTGGTGCGGCCCAAGAGCGGTTGCAGCACAAACAGCGTGCGCTGTTTATCGGTTTTGAGGACGGCGAAATACTGCCGCAGGATCTGCAGCAACCGCTCGGAATTGTGCTCGTAGCGGGCTTTGTTCTTCTCGTAGGCATCCCGGCCGACCGCGCCGCCTGACTTTTGCGTCAAAGCTCGCGTGTCGCTCGCGGCGGCAGGCGCGGTTTCGCTTGGAGCCGGCTCGGCCGAGCGGCGGCTGTTGATCCATTTTTCGTAGGCCGTGGAGAGTACGTAGTACGTCGCCGAGTAGTTCAAGAGCGAGTTCGGCTTCTCGTACAAGTCGGCATAGAAGGGCAGGTGCTGTGCCACATCGGCGAACGGCGTTCCCGAAGCGACGCTATAGACGTCGTTCATGCCTTCAAAGTTAATGATCAGATCGGGGTCGTACTGCGAGAGGCTTTCCAAGTACTGCAGGAACGACTGGTGAATTCGCCGCTCGAAGCCGGCCGCATTGATGACTTCGTATCGCGTGTGCGGATTCTCGCGCTCGAGCACGGCTTTGAGCCGCCCGGCGATGCTCGACGGATACGCATACAGGCCGTCGGGATACGGATGCACGTCGTGATAGCGGACATTCTGCCCTGCCCCAAACGCCGTCGATCCGCCGACCAGGAAGATTCGAAAGGTTCCCTTTGGCTTCGCGCGGCTCACGGGAGCGTCTGATAGAAAACCGTGCTCGTCGAGAACGGGATCCGGCTCGGTTGAATCGCGCTTGATGGCGCTCGTCCGGAACGAATGGTTGGGCACGTTTTGAAAGACGGTGTACCCGGACAGGATTCGGTTGTAGCGGTACTGAAACCGTAACTCGCGGTGTCCTTTGACCAGGACCACGACGTACGAGGCCGCTTCAATCAATGCCAAGAGCACCAAGACCGTGATCGCGAGAGTGGTCTTGGGATGGCGGGCGAAGCGGTTTTGCCGCAGGCGTTCCGGCAATTGGGTGTCGGTCATCGGATGCGTATTTTGCGCAAAACCCAGGCTTTTCCGCACGCGCACGATCCGGACGGCGCCTTGGTCAGGGACAGAATGATCGGCGCAATCAAGAATAGCGGTTTCGTACCGCCCGCGCAACCGGTACCGGCCGCATCCGCGGCATTTCCGATCACCGGACGGACTCTGGTCAGCCTTGCGCCAGATGTGCAATCTGCATTCTGGACTATCCTTGAGGGAACTCGTTGTGACGTCCGTGAGCAAGCCCCAAGATGATGCAAGCCAAGCGGTTTGAGGAGCTGAAAGCGACTGGATCTCTCCCCACCCCAACGGGTGTCGGGCTGGAGATCCTGCGGCTGGCGCGCGACGACCAGGCATCGGCCGGCGACCTCGCCCGAGTGATCCAGGCCGATCCCGCCCTCACAGGCCGCACCCTGCGATTGGCCAACACGGGCAACGCGGCGGCTTCGCGTCGAGTCACAAACGTCGCCGAAGGCGTTTCCCGCCTGGGCACGCGGACCGTAAGCGCCGTGGCGCTCGGCTTTACGGTGCTCGCGGGCAATCGCAGCGGCAAGTGCCGCGGATTCGACTACCAACGGCTTTGGGCGCATTCGCTGGCCTATGCAGTCGCCTCCCAAGTCCTCTGTTCGCACACGCGGACATCGGCCGGCGCGGACGGTTTCACGGCGGGACTCTTGGCCCAAATCGGCCGTTTGGCATCGCAAGCATTCACCCCGAACAATACACGGCCGTCCTGACGGAATGGGCGAACGGGCTGCCTGCCGAGCTCGTGCGGCTCGAGATGCAGGCCTTCGTCACGAACCATAATGAGCTGAGCGCGGCGATGATGGCCGACTGGGGCCTGCCCAAACCAGTCTGCGACGCGGTGCTGTATCAAGAGGAGCCCGCCGACGCGGAACTGCCCGAGGGTTCGCTCTCGCGGAAGCTCGCACTGATCCTGTTCGCGGCATCGCGGATCGCGGACGTTTGCCTGGCTCCGACCGATTCGGAGGCCGCGTCCCATGCCGAAGACGTGATCGCCCGCTGCGAGACGATCGGCATCGACTCGCAGACGACGCTCTCGCTCTTCGACGGCGTCTTCTTTCAATGGGCCGAATGGGGCCGCGTGCTCGACATTTCGACGCAAATGCCTCGCAAGCTCTCGGAGTTGATCGAGACGGCTCGAACACGCCCCGCACGCCCGCGCCTGCCCACACCAGCGACGGACGTTCCGCAGCCAACGATTCCCGGACTGGAGCAGACGGCCCAAGAGAACGAGAGCGGGAGCGAAAGCGGGACCGAGCCCGAGGCGGCCGATCACGCCTCGGAGCTGCTGGTGCTCGTGGCCGACGCGGATGTCGCGTCGTTACGGTTTCTGGAGAAATGCCTGGTCCTCTCGGGTTATCGCGTGCGCTGCGCGGCGGGGGGACACGAAGCGCTCGAGGCCTTCTTCGAGACGGCCCCGCAGCTCGTGATCGTGGACACGAGATTGCCGGAGATCAGCGGTCTCGAATTCTGCCGGCGCGTGCGTCAGACGGCGGCCGGTCGCCAGGCCTACTTGATCATGCTGACGCCCGCCGGCGACGATGAAACGCTCATTCGACTGTTCGATGCCGGCGTCGACGACTTTATCACGAAGCCTTTTTCGGCCCGGCCGCTGTTCGCCCGCATTCGCGCGAGCCTGCGGGTGCTGGGACTGCAGGAACAGGTCAGTCAGGACCGCGACGAAATCCAGCGGATTCACGCCGAACTTGCCGTCGCCCATCGCCGGCTCGAGCAGGACGCGCTCACCGACGTGCTCACGGGGCTGCCGAATCGCCGCTACTTGATCGACCGCCTCGCGCACGACTGGGCCGCGGCGCGGCGCGGTGGCACGCCGCTGGCCTGTATGGTCGTCGATATCGACCATTTCAAATTGGTCAATGACACGTGGGGGCACGACATCGGCGACGCCGTCTTGCGAGCCGTCGCACGGGTTCTGCAGCAGGAAGTCCGGGGAAGCGACGTTGTGTGTCGTCTGGGCGGCGAGGAATTTGTCGTCGTCAGCACGTCGGACTTCGAATCGGCAATGCGGTGTGCCGAGCGGCTGCGCTCGGCAATCGAGTTGCAGGTCGTGACGGAAGTCAATTCGATCGAAGAGCCGGTGACGGTGAGTATCGGCGTCGCGGTCCGCAACGAACACACGCGGAGCGCCGAGGGTCTGCTCAAGGCGGCCGACGAGGCCCTGTTTTACGCCAAGCGGTCGGGCCGCAATCAGGTTGCCAGCACGCGCGACCTTGCCGCGGCACGGGTAACACGGGCGAACGGAGAAAACGCCCCGCTCGCACCGGCCGAACCGCTGCTTGATACGCGGCGCTGAGTTTCTTCTTCGTGTCGGATCCGCGGTTCTTCAGTGCGGGAAAAGCAGCACTGGAATTCCGTCCACGGTTTGCCATAATGGCATGTCATGCGTTCCTCGAAAGTCTTTCAGGTCGAACGGCAGCAAGACATCCTGATCGTCACGCCGGCCCGTGACAGCCTGGACGTCATGGAATCGGAACTCGGCCGGGAGGTCGAGGGGCTCCATAAACTGATGGACACCCCCGGCGTCATCAACGTCGTGGTCGACGTCGGTCATGCGCCGCATTTCGGGTCGCTGATCATCGGCGCGTTGATGGCTCTTTGCAAAAAGGCGAACGACCGCGGGGGCACCGCCGCGTTCTGCAACGCGTCGGAGGGGATGCTCGACATGCTGCAGATCATGAAGATCGACTCCGTCATGCCCTACTTCCCCACGCGCAAGGAAGCGATCGAGGCCGTTCGCAAGTCACGCATCTAGTACACCGTCCAGTTCAAATTGGTGGATTGGGTGCCACGCCCACGGCTGTTATGTGGAGCGGTGTCAACGTCAGCTGGCCAGTTTCGCCGATGCAACCTGTTATTCAGTCGTTCCTGTTGTCAGGAAGACTATCTCGTCGTTCGCAATTGCGATGGTATGGGTTGAAGGCGGATCACACTCTGCGACGGATGGTTCCAGCCGTGCGACGATCTCGCCTTCGTGGTTCGGGGGCGATGGCGGTTCCGGTGGACTTCGTTGAGCCGTCTTCCCAGGCAGCTCACGCGGGCAGGTTCCTTTCTCTGTTCGACGGTTTACGGAGTTCAAGGTTGGTTTGCGTTCAAGAGATTCATCCAGGGCGTCTCGCGAGCCCCTTCCGCGTCGCCGTCGCCTCGGCCTCACCCCGTCTGGGCCGAGGCGATGGTGACGTGGAAGGGGCGGCCCCCTTCTGTGGAGCCCGAGCGGAGGTCTCCTTCTTGGTCTTCTCGGACGCCAGTGCATCATGCTCATCCAGCAGCGTCCCGAGTTCCGGCGAACGAGCGGTGTGCCACATCTCCACTCCCAGTTGTCTCATGACGGCCACGATGGCGATTCGGCCACGACTCTTGGATCCGCGACGGATGCGATCGTACTTCGCTCGCCATTCGGGCGAGACCCGCAGCGCCGCCCAGGCCGCCTGGCACAACACGTGCCGCACGCGCGCCGGACCTTGCTTGGTGATGTGCCCCTTGCGATCCTCCCGCTCCCCCGACTCGAAGGCCGACGGGGCCAGCCCCAAATAGGCGGCCAACTGCCGACGATTCGCGAACCGGGCCAAGTCTCCCAATTCCGTCAGGAAGACCATCGCCGTCAGCGTCCCCACTCCGGAGAGGAGCTTCAGTTTGCGATATGGCCGAGCATAGCGTTCGGTCCGGCTCAGGCGTGTGATCGCCCGATCGAGGGCCTGGATCTGCACGGACAGCGCCTGGTAAAGCTCCACCAGGCTCGCCAACGCGGTCCGCACCCCCTCGCGCAATGCGCCGGTGCTCCCCGCCGCGACCTCGCGCAGCCACTCGACGCTCCGTTTCGACCAGTCCCCCGAGGAAGTGAAGTCGTCCGGGAAGCCCAGCCGCGATCGCTTCACAAGATTGCGAATCTGGTTTTTGAGCCGCGTCCGTTGAGTGGCCACCTCCAGCCGCAACCGAACGATTTCCCGATCATCGCGCGTCTGGTGATCGGGGACCCACACGTTCGGCAGCGTCCGTCCCGCCAAGACGTGCGCCCGGACTTCGTCCAGGATCATCAGGGCGTCCTTGTCGTCGGTCTTGTTCTTGCGCGAGTGCGTGGTGTGCGGCAGATGCGTCGGCGCCAGCACATGGCATTCGATGCCGGCCTCCGTCAAATCGTCGTACAGGCCAAACCCCTGCCCCGTGTTGGGAGGCGAAATCCTTAACCCACTCGATCATCCCCGGCCGATTCGACGTGGCAAACCCCTTGCGCACCGTCGCCCCCGGGCCGTCCGCGACCTTCAATACCATCGTCGCATCATGCAGATCGCAACCAATCATGATAACCTTGCACATGGCCAGTCCTCGCTGAGTTCGGAAACAAGCAATTGATCCGGCGAGTGTACTGGCCATTTTCATTCAAGTGCGCCCACTCCACATGATGACTCTGCGTGGGCGTGTCTTCGCACGTCAAACGGGTTCGCACGCCCACGCAAAGCCGTGGGCGTGGCACCCACCATTTTGAAGTAGACGGTCTAACAGCGCGTGGAAGACCGCATTTGCAGGCAGCCTGAGCGTTATTTCTCGGGCTGCGTCTTTTGCGTTGCCAGCGGCGCCGGTTGGCCCAAGTCGACGGCGGGACCGCCGCTGGGCTTGGCTTGCGGCGGACCTTGCGGGACGGGCGCGCCGCCCGACGGCGGCGAACCGGCGTCGGAGTTTGCCGGGGTTGGCCCGGATTGAGGAGACCTTTGACCGGCGGCCAAACGTCGCGCCGTCTCGTTCGAGGGATCGATCTCGGCGACGCGCGCGAATTCCCGTCGGGCCACGTCGCTGTGCCCGAGCATGAGATTATGGTAGGCGAGCAGGAAGGTGGCCTGCGACGCGCCCGGATTCGCGGAGACATGCTTTCCCAACGCGTGGAATTGGGCCGAATACTCGTCGACTGATGGGTACAACGAGCTCAAGGTCGGCCAATCCCAGACGTCGCCGATTGCGGCCGCGGCCAGTGCGTCGCGATAAGCGGCCTTGTAATCGCTCAACATGAAGTTCGTGAGCGACCGCAGCTGCAAAAGCTCGTGATCGCCGCCGTCGCGCTCGAGATAACGATTGAGACGCCGCAGGGCGGCCGAGTAGTTCCGCGCCGCGAACGTTCGAGAGGCGATCGCAAATTCGCGCGAGGCCCGCATCGCCGTCGAATCTCGTCGGTCCGGGCCGGGCGG
Organism: uncultured Planctomycetaceae bacterium; assembly: GCA_963752185.1. Taxonomy (GTDB): domain Bacteria; phylum Planctomycetota; class Planctomycetia; order Planctomycetales; family Planctomycetaceae; genus DASPSM01. Next base: position 3,226,262 of record CAVVXK010000002.1, read on the forward strand.
CCCTTGTCCGTCGGGAGAGGGCGGTCCATCCGGTCCGGCCTCGCGCTGGCGGCGAGGAACGTTGATTTGAAACACCCCTGCCGGCGTGTTGATCTGAACTCCGACGTGGTCTTCTTTGGGATCGATGATCCCCACGCCTCCCGGAAGTGCGAAGGTGCCGTCCGGTTGTCGGAACTGTTGCAGCCCCGGAATCTCTCGTCGGGCCGCCGGTCCAGGCGGTGAGTCATCTCGAGTCTCGTCCGGTCCCTCGACCGGTGCGATCACACTGCCTCGAGTGCTGTTTGCGGCTCGCGTGCCGTTTGGGGAACGTGCGGCAGCCGGCTTCGCTGGTTTGGGCTTCGTCTTCGGTGCGGGCGATTGAGCCGGTTTGGACGGCGCCTGATCGACGGCCGGCGCCGGGGGAGGCGGAATCGCCGGGCCGTCGTCGCCGGCCCGCGCGTCCCGTGCCGGGACACAGTTCGCGGCGATTATTACAAAAACCGCAATGGCGGTGATTGTTCGAAACATGGCTTGGCTCCTTTTGCCAAAGGACGGAAAAGAGCTACTGCTTCACGTGCTTCAAAGCTTCGTCGCGCGAAGCAAAAATCGGCCACAGCTTCCTGAGCCGCATGCCGTCGAGAACTTCCAGCATCTTGGGTGAGGGCCCGCACATGGCCGCATGCCCGCTACCGTTTGTGACCGTCCGCGCCAGCCGAATCAGCACGCCGATCAGCTCTGAGCCGAAATAGTTCAAGCTGCCCAAATCGACGACCAGATGCGAGAACTGTTTCATCTCGAACTTGCGTTGCAGTGAGTTGGCTTCGATGTGTAATTGCTGATAACGAAATCCGGAGCCTTCCACTTGCGGAATCACCACCAGCGTCGGGCCATCGGAATCGACCGCAAATATCTTGCCGCTCCAGTCGAGCTTCGCCGGATCCGGAGCCTTTTCTGGTTTTTCGGGCGGACGGGCGGGCGCCGTGGACGTCAGCGGCACGTCCTGTAAAAAGGGCGATTCCAGTTCGTCCATCGACGTTTCCGATTCGGCCGCGTTGTCCGTCAGCCGATCGGCCGAAGCGATATCAAACGGCTCTTCGTAAAACACGCCGATGCGATAGGCCGAAACCGTAAACTCGTTGCCGCTCTCCAAGGGGATGGCCCGCACGTTCTGCCCGTCGACCTTGGTCCCTCCTCGGCCCAACAGGTCGATCACCCACAGTTGGCGCCGCGTGAGCAACAGGCTGCAGTGCACTCCCGAAACTGACGAGGAATCGAGCCGCAGCCGGCAGACCGGGCTGCGCCCAGCAGCGTGAGAATGCGATTGACCGACCAGGTCGGTTGGTTCGCCTCTTCGTAATGGAATTCGAGATCGACCTTGGGAAGCAACCCGAACTCGCCGCGGTAGCGCTCGAGCGGATTGAGATCGGCCAGCGCGTCGTTCACTCGCTCGGCGGCCCCATTTTCGCTGAGAATCGTCAGCCGATAGGGCCCAATCTCGATCGGCACGTTGGGACGCACCCAGCCGTACTTTCGCGGACCGTCGGGCCACGCGACGCCGTTGCGGCTGGCCAGATCGACGCAGAAGACCTGTCCCTCGATGACTTGAAAGTACGCGTGCCGAAAGCTGACCTGATGGGCCGGCAGGACGATGTCGCACCCTTCGCCGCGACCGACGACGGCGTACGGGAACTTGAATTCATGCACTTTCGGCGCAGTCTCACCGTTTCCCACGACCGCGATTTGAAATCGGTCGCCGGCTCCTGTCTCGGCTCGCAGCAGCTGCGCCAAATCCTCTGGCATGCTCCTCCTCTTGCAAGGAGCCCATTATGAAGAAAACTCCACGCTCGTGCACGCCACTGGCCGAGATCGACGAGCGACTGGCGTGCCGGATTCGGCGCGCTCGATGGGCGGAGCGTCGTCAAAATCGCGAGGCGCTCGAATTCCGAACGGGAACAAGCGCAGGACGACCGCCGCGGCAGAGCGCGGTTTTCAGGTGCGGAACTTCCGCCGTTTCAGCCGGCGGGCCTTGGAGCTGGCGGGGCGACGGCCATGATTGGCCTTTTTGAGCTTACGCTGCGTCTTGGACATGACTTGGCTCGGTTCCGATAAAAAGCACGGCTCGATTTGGGATTCGGTATTGTAGCGTCCGCGCGATTTGTCGCAAAGCGCGGTTCGGTCTGCGGCTTCGGAGTCAGGGCAACTGCGGGATGTCCGCGAATCGCTCGGTTCCCTGCCACCGCCGCGTGAGGCCCTTGAGCCAGCCGAAACGCTCGCCGGGGAGAACGTGAGTTGGCACTTGGATGCCGACTTTGTCCAAAACCGCGAACGATTGCGCCAGGGCAGCGAGATACCGCCGGTAAATTGTCCGTCCCGCCCTGCCCACATCGTAGAACTTGAACAGCCGCACGCGACGGCCCGGAAGCAGCCGCAGATTGTGGAAGTGGTACATCACGGGGTCCTGAGTCACGTCCTTGGCGAGATAGCGGACGTTCCAGGGCGCCAGCGTGTGCTCGACTTGCCGCACAATCTGCACGCGGTTGCCGAATAGCTCCGGCCATTGATCGAGATAGGCCTGATCGCCGAATTTGCCGTCTTCATAGCGGGCAAAGCACCATTCGAGGCACCGCTCCTGCCACCACCGCATCACCTCGCGGGCCGCCTCGCTGCGATCGAAGGTGAGGAACTGCACGCAAAACCGGCCGCTGTCGTGCGAGCGGTCGTATTCGGGAGCGTAAGCGTGCTCGGTGATCAGCACTTGCTTGCCGGATTCGTCAAGCTCTTTGAGCAAGATCCGCGGGTCGCGAAAGAAGAAGACGTCCGCGTCGACATAGGTGACCCGCCTGGCCGACGGATCCCGATCGAACACGGCCTGACAGGTAAAAGGCGTCATCGTCCAGCAATATTCGGCCCGCGTCCGGCCCGGTTTGACGGCCAAGAGCTCGGGAGTTTCGAATGAGCGGAGTGGAATCACCGTCAGGTCAGGAAGCCCGAGACGCGCGAGATGCCGCTCCACTTCCTCGTCGATCGCCAGGACCCACAATCGAAACGGCCGGGCGTGTCCTTTCAGCGAGCCGTAAAGCGCCAAACCGATGGGAAGAAATGACGCGTCGAAGAGAGTGACAAAGTGCTCGCAGCCGGCATTCTGTGTGACGACAGACAAGCGATTCGATTGGTCCGCAGCGTTCACTGCGAGGACCCTTGTGCCAGCCTGCGTTGCTCGAGCCATTCTCCGATCGCCGAGCTGACTCGGTCGACGTCCGCATCGGTCAGTTGCGGGAACATCGGCAAGCTCACGATTTCACCGCAGAGCTTTTCGGTGTTCGGCAAAGAGTCGCTGCCGATGCGGCCCTGGTAGGCGGGCTGCCGGTGAACGGGAACCGGGTAATGGATGGCCGTCCCGATTCGCCGCGCGTCCAAGAAACGGCGGAGGTCGTCGCGGTCGGCGGTGCGGATCACGAACTGGTGAAAGACGTGTTTGGCTTCCGGAGCACACGCGGGAGTCACGAGTCCTGGTCGCCTGAGTGCTGCCGAGTATCGTCGGGCAATCTCGATGCGGCGTGCGTTGTCGGCGTCGAGTCGCGTCAACTTCACCCGCAAGATGGCCGCCTGGATTTCGTCGAGTCGCGAGTTCACTCCCGAAAACGCACTGACGAATCGTTCCTGCCAACCATATTCACGAACGGCTTTGAGCCGCGCCGCCAGCTCGGCATCGTTGGTCGTGACGATCCCGCCGTCACCGAAGGCTCCCAGGTTTTTCGTCGGATAAAAACTGAAAGCCGCCACGTCGCCGAATGTTCCCGTAGGGCGCCCGCCGAGCGTTGCACCGATCGACTGCGCACAGTCTTCAATAACTCGTAAGCCGTGGCGCGAAGCAACCTCGAGGATCGCCGGCAGGCCGGCCGGGTTCCCGTAAAGATGGACCGGAATGACAGCGGCGGCGCGAGCGCCGTCAAAATCGCGGTGCGCCGTCAAAACGGCTTCGAGGTCCGCTGCGGTCATGGTATACGTCGACGGATCGACGTCGATCAGCACGGGCCGCGCGCCGGTCCGCTCGATGGCGGCGATCGTGGCGACCGCCGTATGGGACGGAGCGATCACGGCGTGCCCTGCTCCGATCCGGCAGGCCCGCAGTGCCAATTCGACCGCGTCGGTTCCGCTCGCGACGCCAACGGCGTGTGCCGCACCCAGGTAAGCGGCAAATTCCGCCTCGAATGCGGCCACTTCATCGCCGAGAATGTATCGGCCCCGGGCCAGCACGCGGGCAATCGCTTCGTCGATCTCCTCGCGTTGTGCGAGGTAAGTCGCGCCGGGATTGGCCTGCGGTACGAAGGGTTCGTCTGTCATCGAATCAACGATAATGGTCTAAATTGGCGCGGAAGAAATCGAGCGTTCGAGACAGACCGTCCCGCAACGAAACTCGCGGCTGCCAACCGAGAGTGCTCCGAATCAACGAGTCGTCGGCGTAGTAGTCGCCGATATCGATCCGCTTGCGGTCAGCGGGAAAATCCTTTTGCACGTATTCCCCGCTACCGTTGAGTTCGACCAGAAGCTTGGCAAGCTCGGCCAGCGTCACGACCTCGTTGCCACCCAAGTTGAAGACTCGGCCGCGCACCTCGGGACGCACGGCGGCCAGCAGCAGGGCTTCGACACAATCGTCGACATAGGTGAAGTCCCGCTGTTGTCCGCCGCCCCAAACTTCAATCGGCTGCCCTTCGAGCAGGCGGCGAATCCAAACGCCCACAAAGGTTTGCCGGGCGTCCTTGATTCGCATGCGGGGACCATAGGTGTTCGTCAGGCGCAGGGCCGACGCGGCCAGGTCGTACACGTCGTTGTAAAGGATGTGATAAAACTCGCCCGCCATTTTGTTGATCCCGTTGACGTCGACCGGACTGAGCCGGTGCCGCTCATCCACGGGCAGCTTCTCAGGGCGACCGTAAACCTGCCGCGTGCTGGCAAACACCACGCGAATCCGCGGGTTAACTTGCCGGCACGTCTCGAGAATCGAAAGCTGGGCGCTGCAATTGATGTCCAAGTCGGTAAACGGGTCCGCCATCGAATCGAGGTGGCTCGTCTGGCCGGCCAGGTTAAACAAGAAACTCTGCCCCGCAAGATGGCTCCGCAGGCTATAGCGGTCGCGAACGTCGGAAATATTCACCCGGACGCGATCCTCAATTCCCTCAAGATTGAAGCGGTTGCCCCCGTATTCGGGAACAAGGCTGTCGACGAGAGTCACTTGCGCACTCAAGTCGACCAACCGGCGAGCGAGATTCGAGCCGATGAACCCCAGCCCGCCGGTAATCAGCACGTTTGCCCCGGCAAACTGACTGAAGTCGGGACGGGGTGAGGATGCCTGGGATTCAGTCATTCGAGTGGCGGGCTTTGATTGCACTCATTTCCCCGGCTTCAAGAGCCACCGTCCGAATGAGCGTACTCCGCGGATCGAACCGCGGACGAGGGCGGCCGTGCGTCCGCTGCGGAGCTTTTCGTGAATCATGCTCTCCGTGTCTGCCGTCAGTGTCCGGAAAATCGGGTCGGGCGCCGCCAGCGCGGCTCGTCGGCAAAGATCGAGGGCGAAGCCAAATTGGTCGTTCACGCAGGCGATGACCCATCCCAGCAGCCAATCCCGTTTTGAGAAAGGTCCGGCCCCTCGAAAGGTGTTCAAATATCGCATTTCGCCCCACCCGGGAGCCGCGGGCAAGACGGCCGAAAGCCGCGTCGTCTCCTGGCCGGCCAGCCGCACAGCGTCTTCGGGCGACATTCTCAGCGTACCACGAAGCTTGAGGTCGGACAGCCAAAACTCCGATCGATCCATGGTCGCGAGCACGGTGGAGAGTTTGTCCTCCCCCTCGTAGGCGTCGATGATCCCCGGCTCGAATTCGACGGCCAGCGCCCGCAGGCAAAGGGCTTCGCCAAGACTCTGGAACAGCCGGAGGTCGGTTCCCTGAGAGTCCGTCTTGAACCAATCGACCCGCGTCACGCCGGCCTCGCGCAGGGCCTTCAAAATATTGATGCACGGGACACGGACCGACCGTTCGACGTCGAACAGGCGGGCAAAGTCCCAGTCGGCTAGCGCCGCCCCGTCCGGCCGTAAGAGGCTCGAACAATAGGGCGAACGCGTCAAATGAAAGTCGGCCTCGGCAGTTTCATCCGGAACGGCCGCGGCCGGAAAAATATGCAGCTTGCGGTACCCGGATGATTCATCATGCACGACCTGCATCTGGCGGCTGTCGGGATCGAAAGCGATCCCAATCGAATACCGGGCCAGCGCCCGCCACGCGGCGTGGGTTCCGCCCGAGGCGCCGATTTCGACCAATACCGGGGGCTCGGCCGCAAATTCCGGCCGAGATAAGACGCGATCAATAAAATCCAAAGGAGATCCTCGCGGTGCGTAAGCTCCTTTTTAATGGATGGCAGCAGGAAGGGTAAACGTGGGCTGCACCACGGTATCGCGGGCACATCGCAAGTCAGCCTTGGTCTTTTCCGTGCCGGACGGTGTCGCCTATGATCGAAATAGGTTCCGCGCTGCTGGTTTCTAATGGCCAATCCCTTGAGATCGACCTCCCCTTCGCTATTTCGTCGAGTTGCGCGTTCGCTGCGGGATCGCGCGCGACGAGCCAAAAACGATCTCGCCTGGCAGTTCCGCAAGCGGCAGGTGGCGCAGGCCATGCAAACCGTTACCGACGTCGCGACTGCCGAGAGGCTCCGCGGGGCGAGTTTGTTCTTCGTCCCTTATGCCGGCGTGACCCCGATGTTCTCGCAGGCCTGCGTCGTCGCACAAACGCTGAAAGAACGCGGGCACTCGGTAGTGTTCGCCCGCTGTTTTCGGCTTTTCGAGCGTTGCCCGGTCATGGACATGCAACGCGTGCCGTACGAGGCCGCGGACGACGAAAAGCTCGAGAGCTGCCTGCACTGCGGGGACAACTCGCTCTCGATGCTGGCCGAATACGGTTTGGATGCCGTCGATCTCCGGCCGTTGGTAACGCCGGAAATGGCGGCCCGAATCGATGCCGCTCTCTCCCAAGCACCTCGCGATTTATTGCAGTTCGAGTTCGAAGGGCTGCGGTTCGGCGCCTTGAGTGTGATGGACCTCGTGTTGGCCCTCAAAGTTTCCGACTTCAGCGAACTAGTGGAAAGCGACCGCCGCGTTTGGCTGCAGTACCTGCGCAGTTGCCTGTTGAGTTACCTCATCGTGGACCGCTGTTGCCGCGAGTTCGGCGTCGGCCGGATCGTGCATTGCAACGATTACTCGCTGTTGCTCGGCGCCCGCACGGCAGCTCGCAAACAGAGAGTTCCCTGTTTCGGGCTCGCGTTTCCCGGCCATCGCAACGTCGACTTGCGGCGCTACATGATCTTGCCGAATGTTTGGCGAGCCTCCGGGTTCAAACTGCTTGCCGCCTGGCCGGCGTGCCGCACGTTGGCCCTCGATCCGTCACGCGTGTCCGAGGTCACCGAGGATCTGTTGGTGCGGCTTCGCGGCGTCGGCTCCCACCTCTATTCTCCCGGCAAGACAGTCCAGGAAACGGACGTACGCCAGCGATTTGGACTGGAGCCCGATCGGCGGCTGCTCGTGGCCTATACAAGCAGTCTCGACGAATTGATCGCCTCGCGAATGGGGACCGAGGCCCTGGGAATCGAGATTCCCGATCGGTCTCAGCCTTTCAAGGATCAGATCGAGTGGTTGCAGGCACTCGTCGACGCTGTGGAGAAGAGCGAGGATCTGGCACTCATTGTGCGCATTCATCCGCGCGAAGGCGTCAACAAGCGCGAATCGGTGGCGTCCCAGCATTTGTCGCGATTGCGGGCCGCATTCGGTGGCACGTTCGCAAACTGCCGTTTCGTTTGGCCGGCGGATCCCGTTTCGAGTTATGACCTGGGCGAGGCGGCGGATCTGGTCCTCACAAGTTGGAGCACGATTGGCCTGGAAATGGCGCGACTCGGCGCTCCCGTGCTGGTCGCTTTCAACGGCGCCGGCGTGCCGATCCCGCGCGACGATTTCTACGAATGGGAGCCGACGCCGGCGGAATACTTCGACAAGCTGCGGGCGCTGCTCGATCGGCCGGTCTCGGCGGAGCAAATTGCCCGCGCGTACCGCTGGTATAGCCTGCTGACCTTAGGCACGACTCTCGACCTGACGGATCTGATTCCGCGCAGCGATTTCGCCGGTTTGCCCCCTTACCGAACGCCCCGGGAGGCTGCTGCGATCGAGCAAATCGTGGTCGGCGGCAAGGATATCTGCGATCTCAACATCGAACGGTTGCGGGCCGCTCAAAGCGCCGACTGCGACGAGCAGGAGTTGGAGGAATTGCTCCGCCAGATGCGGAGGCTCGTCCACTTCCTCATGACGGGCGAAGACTCGCAAGACGATATCCCATTGACGGTGGGAGTCGTCGCGCCGGGATCGAGACGTGCCATCGAGATCGACGGACATCTCGTCACGTATCACGACGGAGAGACTGTTTATCGGCGCTCCTCGCCGATGGCCGCGCGCCTCGCCTTGTTGTGCGGCAGCGAGTCGCAAGAGCCCCTGTCGGTGGGTGGCCGGCAATGACCCGGTTCCTGATCGTGAATACCGATTATCCGGCGTTTCTCGATTCGCTGTACGCCGCGCAGCCGGGTCTCGAGCAGGAAAGTTACCAGCGCCAAACAGCGGCTCGAAATGCCAGCCTGTTCGGCGTCTCGGACTTCTACCCGCGGAACCTCGCTGAACTCGGTCATCCGGCGGTCGAGATTTCGATCAATAACCGACGGCTGCAGGAGACGTGGGCCCGCGAGCATGGACTTGGTTTGTCGGACGGCGCTTCTTCGCGTTTCGTCTTGCGCCGCGGATTTGTGCCGTGGGTCGTTCGAGACGACAGCGCGTGGATGGAACACGTTCTGGCGGCTCAGATGGAAGATTTCCGGCCGGACGTGATCGTCTCCCACTCGCTGAGCGACCTGCGGCCCGATTTTTGGAAGCGGATGCGCGGCCATTACCGCCTGCTGGTCGGGCAAATCGCGTCCCCCCTCTCGCCCGATATCGATTTGCGCCCCTTCGACCTGATGCTTTCGTCGCTGCCGAATTTCGTCGAGCGTTTTCGTGCGGGCGGATTGCGGGCGGAGCTTTTTCGCCTGGCGTTTGATCCGATCGTGGTGCAACGGCTGGCCGAGCATAAACCGGACGAAGCGCCGATCGATGTCTCATTCGTCGGCAGTTTGTCGCCCCATCACGCGGGCCGATTGGAATGGCTCGAATCGATTTGCCGTCAGATTTCTGTCGAGGTTTGGGGACAAGGCGTCGAGTGTTTGCCGAAAGATTCTCCGATTCGCGCCCGATACCGGGGCACGGCGTGGGGGATCGAAATGTTCGACATTCTTCGCCGCTCCCGGCTTTCGCTCAATCACCATATTGAGATCTCGGGACCGTACGCCAATAACATGCGGTTGTACGAAACGACGGGAGTCGGAACCCTGCTCTTGACCGATTGGAAAGAGAATCTGCCGGAGATGTTCGACCCTGTGGCGGAGCTCGCCGTCTACCGCTCGGCCCAAGATTGCGTCGAAAAGATCGGCCACTATCTCCGCGAGGAAGACGAACGGAGCCGTCTCGCCCGCGCCGGCCAGGAACGAACGCTCCGCGAACACACCTACCGACAACGAATGGCCCAATTGGTCGCTTTGGTCGAGGCGCTGTTGTGAATTCCGGTTTGAAGCGCTGGATCGCGGATTGCGTACCGCCTCATTTGCGACGACTCTTGCGCGGCAGCTCGCCCGACGGTGCGGTTCGCTATTCGGGCAACTTCGCGACTTGGGACGAAGCGCGTCAGCATTCGCAGGGCTACAACGCGCCCGCAATCTTGGAGCGCGTGAAGCAGGCCGCGCTCAAAGTGCAACGCGGCGAAGCGGCTTATGAACGCGACTCCGTCCCCTTCGATCGTGTCGAATATTCGTTTCCGCTGTTGGCCGCACTGCTGCGTGCCGCGCTCCGCAATGGCGGGCGATTGAACGTCGTCGACGTGGGCGGCTCGCTGGGCAGCACGTTTTTCCAGTGCCGCCAGGTGCTCGAGCCGGCGGTGCAGATTCACTGGTCTGTGGTCGAACAGCCCTTATTTGCGAACTGCGGGCGTCAACATTTCGAGACGGAGCAACTGCGATTCTTCGACGATCTCGAAACGTGCCTGCGGTCGCAGGTGCATGAGATCGCCATTCTTTCAAGCGTTCTGCCCTATGTCGCAGAGCCCCACACTCTGTTGGAGTCCGTCGCTCAAAACCTGCCGGCTGTGATCATCGACCGGACTCCGGTCTGGACGGGACTGCCCGACCGCGCGACGGTGCAAACGGTGCCGGCATCGATTTACGGATTCGCAACCTCTTATCCTGCTTGGATTTTGAACCGAGAGTCGCTATTGGGCCATTTTGCGGCCGCCTTCCACACCGTCTTCGAGTTCGACGCCTTGGCAGGGTCCGTCAACGTCGACGGCGCGCTGGCAGAGGACACCGGCTGGCTCTTCGAACGGTGACCATTTCTCGGGTCGATCGACTGCCATGGCGCGGCTTTTGCGGTGGGGGGCGATGAACGCAAATTGCAATGCTCCTATTGCGTTTTCTAGGGGGATCTACTAAAAAAATCAGGCCCGAAGGAAGGATCATTTTCGATCACGAACAAGGATGTGACCCGCGCCGGAAAGGAGGCCCCAAGATGTTAGTTCTGACACGCCGCGAGACCGAGAAAATACTTCTGCCCGATTTGGGTGTGACCGTCGAGTTGATGTCGGTCTCAGGCAACCGCGCCCGTCTGGGAATTAGCGCCCCGAAAAGCGTTCGTATTCTTCGCGAAGAGGTCGCCAACAACGGACGACAGATTCAAGAAGCGGCCGCCCGGGGATCGCTCTCGCGCGATTTCGCACATGAGATGCGGAATAAGTTGAACAGCGCCGGCTTTGCTCTCGAGATGCTGCGATTGCACCTCGAGGCCGGCAACGCAGCCGGCGCGCTTCTGCCACTCGATAAAGTTGGGGAAGAGCTCGACGGGCTCAAGGCGTTATTGGAATCCGAGTCGTCGCCGACCCCGACGAAGACGACCGCGAAGACGCGACGTCCGTGGCGGGCCCTGCTCGTCGAGGACAACGCCAACGAGAGCAACCTGTTGGCCGGCTACCTGCGAATGACCGGTTTCGAGGTCGAGACGGCGGGCGACGGCGCTGACGCGTTGGACTACCTCCATTCGCACGACATGCCCGACGTCGTTCTGCTCGACATGTTGATGCCGCGCTGCGATGGGCCGACAACGGTGGGCCGCATCCGCCGCGATCCGCATCTTGAAGGCATGAAGATTTACGCGGTCAGCGGAACTTCGCAAAAGCGATTCGACTTGCAAACGGGCCCCGGCGGCGTTGACCGCTGGTTCACCAAGCCGGTCGATCCGCGCGAGCTCGTGCGCCAAATCGATTCCGAATTGGCCGCCCTGCATACGAGGGAATGAGCCCGTTGCTTGACCGCAAACAAAATGCGGCTCTCTGATGTCCACGACATCGTCGGCAGAAGACGGCCGAACTAGAAAGCAGTAGCAATTTCCAAAGCGGGCTCGCGTGGAAGAACTGTCATGCAGCCACCCGCGAAGCCCGCGGAAGCCGGCCCGTGCGAGGACAACGGCACGCGCACCGCTCTCCCGGCCGGAAATTTCCCGGTCCTGTCACGAAGGCCGCAGAGATGCCTCTGAACTCTCCCTACGAGGTCATAACCCGCCACTGGAACACCGACGGCGTCGACGTCAGCGACAGCCTGAAACGCGCGCTGGAAGTGTGCGAGGCCGCCTTCGATGCCATCGTCGACAAAAGCTCCGACGGTGTGATCGTCGTCGATGAACAGGGAATCATCTGCTTCACGAACACCGCGGCTGAGTCGATGCTCGGGCGCTCGACCGGCGAACTCTTGGGCGAACGTTTCACGATTCCCGTCGTGCCTGGCAACACTTCGGAGATCGACTTCTTCAAAAAGGGATCCGCTCCGCGAATTGCGGAGATGCGCGTCGTCTCCACCTGGTGGCAGGGAAACCCGGCCTTCCTGGCGACGCTGCGGGATGTGACCGAGCGCAAACAGGCGGAGAACAAGGCCCGCGAGGCCGTGCGCCGCCGCGACGAGTTTCTTGCCATCCTGTCGCACGAGCTGCGAAATCCGCTGGCGGCGATCGCCAATGCGGTCGGCGTGCTGGGCAGCGGCAAGCTCGACGGCCGCTTGTTCGAAAAGGCACGCTCGGTGATCGAGCGCCAATCCGGGCAGATTTCGCGGCTGCTCGAAGACCTTCTCGATGTCTCGCGCGTGACACGCCGCAAGATCGAACTGCGCAAAGAATGTCTCGATCTGCGGAGCGTCATTGCCGATGCGGTTGACGTCGTTCGTCCGCAGATCGACGCCGCTCGGCAATCGCTGGTCGTTAAAGCGGCGGCGGCGCCGATCGCCGTCGACGGTGACCCGGTCCGTTTGCAGCAGATCGTCGTCAATCTGCTCTCAAACGCCTCGAAATACTCGCAGGCCGAGGATTCCATCGAACTCTTCGCCGACTTCGAGAACGACGTGGCGGTGATTCGCGTCCGCGATCACGGCATCGGACTCTCCCCCGAAATGCTCGAAGCCGTGTTTGAACCGTTCGTGCAATTGCACTCGTCTCTCGACCGAGCCGAAGGCGGGCTGGGACTGGGCCTGGCGATCGTCGACGGACTCGTGCGCTTGCACGGTGGCGTGGTCCGCGCCGCCAGCGACGGAAAAGGCAAGGGAAGCGAGTTCTCCGTGCGCCTCCCCCTTTCTTCGTCGGTACCGATCAACGAGCGAACACGCGTCGTTCCGCGGACGGAAGGTCCGCTGGGTATTTTGATCATCGAAGACAACGCGGATGTCCGCTCGATGCTCAAAACCCTGCTCGAGTTCGCAGGACATCGCGTGGAAATCGCCGGCGACGGGCTCCAGGGAGTGGAGATGATCTCCCGGCAGCCGCCTGACGTCGCGCTTGTCGATATCGGCCTGCCCGGTCTCAACGGCTACGATCTCGCGCGAAGAATTCGTAGTAATCCGCAGTGCGAGGATGTCTTTCTCGTCGCCTTGACGGGCTACAGCCTGCCAGCCGACCGTCAACGCGCGCTCTCTTCCGGCTTCCATGCTCATTTGGCGAAACCGGTGGATTTAGAGCAACTGCGCCAGCTTCTCGCCCATGTGCGGGACTCGAAGCGTGCGTCGGAACTCGAGTAGAGCGGGCCTTCCGTAACGCAGCCTTGGTCTCGTTGTCATCTCGACGACCAGACTGACCGCGCTGTGACCTCTGACGTGGCTTCATTTCGGGAGGGCGTCTATTTGGCATATCACTTGCACCCTCCTCCGCGGAGAGATCCGCTTCGACCGAATTCATTTCACACGGGGGGAATTAGAGATGAGACTTGCCTCAGCAGCCGCTTTGTTTGGGATGGTTGTCGCGTTTGCCGGATGCAGCCAGGAAAGCACGCCGGGGGGCCCAGGGGCGTCCAACGCGACAAAGATGAACACATCGACAACCACCACACCGACGAGTTCGACGTCGGTCACCACGACGGCGAACAAGCCGGTGGTTACCGACAAGGAGAATACATTTACGCTCAAGGTGCCCGAGATGACGACCACCGTCCGCCCGGGGAAGACAGAAGAGCTCACGATCTCCATTAGCCGGGGCAGCGCATTCAAGGAGAGCGTAAAAATCCAGTTTCGCTCTCCCAAGGGCGTGACGATGACGCCGGCCGAACCCGTGATCCCGGCGGGCCAGGACAAAGTGAGCGTCACCGTTCAATCGACAAAGGACGCCCCTGTCGGCAAGACCCACGTGGAGGTGACGGCTATCCCCGAAAGTGGCCGAAGCGTCTCCTTGGAAATGCCGATCGAAGTGAAGGCAAACTAGTCCTCTCTTGTCTCGCAGGCCCGTCGCGGAAGCTGGAGGCCCAAGCCGGCCTCCACCGCGACGGCAAATTGCCGAGCGGACACGTTCTTGAAACCGGCACCTGAATCGTCGAGAATTGCGGTTGCGAGAGAGAATGCCTCGGAAATAACCACGAGCCGGGCTGAGCATTTCTGCTCATCAGCCGTTCCGGGGCACAAGCTCGCTTTCGGAGTCGGCCGATGCAACCGCATGGTCTGGGGCCCAACGACGCAACAGTATTTCTCGTGCTATTTTCGATTGTCGGCGGGCTCGTTGCGATCGGGATTATCGTGGCTGGGGTCGTGTCAGTCACGCGGATCGCGACGCGGCACCGGGAACGAATCGCGCGCATTGGCATGGGGTTGAATCCTGACGGGCCGGAACCAACATCAGGTCTTCTGCCGCCCAACTCGATTGCAACAACGTCCGGAAACTCATGGGGTCGTTTCAACGCCGAACCCGAACCGGCCTCAAACCAGCGCTGAAAACCGTCCACGTCGCGGGAAATTCAAGCCTCAATTGCCTGCTTGTCGCGGCCTGCGCGGGGTCCCTATAATGAGGGCGATTTCGCCGGTGAAACTGCCCCGTTGTGAGCCGTTGACACGGAAAATTCTGGCCGCCCGATGTCTGAGTCTCTTCGCGGACACTGTTTAATCGCCGCCAAGCGGCTACGCGATCCGAATTTTTATAAAACCGTCGTCTTGATGGTGGAACACGGCGCAGACGGCGCGATGGGCCTGGTCATCAATCGCCCCTCGTCGGTCACTGTCGCCCATGCTCTCTCGGAGCACTTCAAACTGCCCGAGACGGACGACCTGGTCTATGTCGGTGGTCCTGTCGAACCCTCGGCCCTCTTTATCTTGCACAACTCGGCCGAGCTCGACCGCAACGAGTTGCCGCTGGTCCCCGGGGTGTTCGTCGGCAGCAGTACCGACGTCTTTGAGGAGATCGTGCGATCGTCCGCAGAGGGCAATCCCGACCTGCAGTTTCGCATCTATTCGGGTTGTGCCGGCTGGGCGCCGAATCAATTGGAAGGGGAAATCGCCCGCGGCGATTGGCACAGCCTTCCCGCCCAGATGCGCTCAATTTTCGGCGATGATCCCTACGCCGTCTGGGACAACATGATCGCCAAGGTGTATGAATCAAACCGAATCCTGCCCCAGCCCACCGGCAACCCTGAATGGAATTGACGCGGATGGAAGTGATCGTCTTAACCGACACTCGCACCGGCTCGACGGCCCGTATTCTCCCCGAACTCGGCTTCAACTGCTTCGAATTCCGGACACAGGTTGCCGGCCAACCCGTCGACGTCATCGATGCGTCGCCGCAATTCGCGTCCGGTCACGAGAAGCCGAGCGGACACGGCATCCCCCTGCTCTTTCCGTTTCCCAACCGGATTCGCGGCGGCCGCTTCACCTGGGACGGACGCGACTACGAAATCCCGCCGTCGCATGCGTCTCATGATGCGACGGGCAACGCCATTCACGGTTTTTGCCTGGACCGCCCCTGGCGCGTGACCTCGCGCGGAGCGGACTTTGCCGTCGGTCAATTCGAGTTGGGGAAAGACGCGCCGGATCGCCTGGCATTCTGGCCGGCCGATTTCCGCATCGAGGTGCGCTACCAGGTGCGTGGCCCGAAACTGCGCGCCGACATTCGGCTCATGAACCCTTCGGGCGTTCATCTGCCGTGGGGTTTCGGGACTCATCCTTACTTCAGGCTGCCCTTGGGGGCCAAGAGCCGTCCGACGCATTGTCTCGTTCAGGCGCCTGCCAGCGAAGAATGGGAGCTTGTCGACTGTCTGCCGACGGGTCGCCGTCTGCCGATCAGCGAAGCGAAGGACTTGCGGGAAGGCGCCTACTTCGACGTGCTCAAAATGGATGACGTGCTCACGGGATTGCCCTCGGGATTCGTCTCGGTCGATTGCGCCATCATGGATGAGGCCTGCGGCTATCAATTGATTCAACAAGCGGGCCCGGCCTTTCGCGAGTTGGTTGTTTACACTCCCCCGAATCGCAATGCCGTCTGCCTCGAGCCCTATACCTGCGCGACGGACGCCGTCAACCTTCAGCCGCGGGGAATTGACGCCGGCTGGCGTGTTCTCGAACCACGTGCCGAATTTCGCACTTGGATCGAAATTACCGCCTCCGAAGTGATCGCCTGACGCGGGCAGCGGGGTTTGGTGAGCGGCCGAATCGGGACTGCGGCCGCCTGCTCACATCACTGCGAGCACAGATGCCGGTGCCGCGATGTGATAGAATTCAATCGGTACGACCAGTCATTTACGGACCGGCAGATGAACCGGAATGTGGACTCTATGAGACGCCCCGCGACCTTGTTTCCATTTCTGATGGCCGTGATTGGGATCACCTCGTGGCACGTGCAATCCGGGCTTGCTGCTGACGACGCGGCGCGGCCCAAAGTCACGACAACCACGCCGGCAACCGGTCCGATCGCTGCCGCCGTCGAGGCGCCGTATCTCGGTTTCACGTTTTCCTATTATGGGCCGGCCAACGGCGCACGATTTCTGGCGACGCGTCTCGTCGTGCTCAATTCCAGTTCGGAGACACTTGTTGTCCCGGCAAGCGAAATCTCGCTGCGCGTCGAGGGGACGGAACTGCGAATGAAAGAGGTTGTGAATAGCCTGCGGAATCAAACGATCCAGGCCGGTTCCCAGCTCATTGAACTTTCCAAAATCAAACCGCTGGCCGACCTCTCGGTGGCGCCGGGCGCGACGGCGGGAAAATGGCTCGTCTTCAACGGCATTCCTCCCGGCGTTCAAATCCCCACGATGATCGTGCATTTTCCACTCGCCGGTAAGGAAGTCGAGATTAATGTGAACGACGCGGCTCGCCGCGCCATGAAAATGAAGGTCGAGCGCATCGGTCCCCGCGGCAGCCTGGCGCTGTTGACCGTTGCCGGCGAGCTCAACACCGTGAATATCGGCAGCCTGACGGGCGCGCTGGAAACCCTGGTCGCGCAAAAGGTCGTCCGGGCAGTCATTCGCTTCAGTGAATCCGCTCCCTCGCTCGAGGGAACGGTGCTCAGCTGGCTTCAACAGGGGGCGGAAACGGCTGGCCGCAGCGAAAGCACCAACCAGCAAATGCCCGTCTTTCCGGCCGCGCTGCGTGAACTGCACCTTGCGGCAATCCCCAATCGCTCCGCGGCGAATCTCGACGGCACCTCGGGACCCGATCCTCGAATTCATGCGACCGACGCCGAGGCGGTACGGGCCGCTTTGAAAACGGCCGTCGAGGTGCTGCCGCGCGAGGAGTTGCTGGCCGAGATCGAGTCGGGCCATCCCCTAACCCGCGTGGCCGCCTTGGCGGACGGAGGCAGCCGTCTGGCCGTCGACGATCTGCCCCTCGTCCTCAAGTATGCCGACGGCAACGACCCGCAAATGCAGCTTGCCGCGCTCGCCGCGCTCAGGCATTTTGGCGATAAATCGGCAATCGACAAGCTGCTGGGCTACGCGCGGCGAAACGTCGAGCCAATGGCCTCTTTGGCGATCGAAAGCCTGGCTGCCTCGCGCTATGCCGCGGCCAATCAGGCCCTCCTGGACGTTTTGAGGAACGAACACCCGGCCTCCCGCCGGCTGATCGTGCGCGTCTTGGCGAAATACCCGCGTCCGATCTGGGCCGATACGATCTATTCCTTCGTCAGCGATTCCGATCCCGAGGTCGCAGCCGAGGCGCTGCGGGCGCTGGTCCAGACGGGCCATCCCCGTTTGCTCGTCGTGCTGAAAGACGCGCTGGCCCGCGGCCCTGCGCCGATCCGGGACGAGGCCTTCCAATTGCTCGCCGCGCGAAGCGATCGACAGAGCGAAGAACTGGCGCTCGACTATAGCCTCGCTACGATGAAGAGCGGTCCTCCGACGACTGCGATGTTCGGCCTGCTCAATCGCACCAAGGATCCCCGCGCTGTTACCCTCCTGCTGGCCGACCTGGATCGCTCGAACGGGAACCGGTCCCAAATCATCAACACGCTGGCGCAAATCGGCGATCAGCGCGTGGCTGACACCCTGGCTGTGAAATATGCCGGATTCTCCGATCGGGAGAAGACCGCCGCTCTCAACGCCATGCAGCTGCTCAAGTCGCCGCAGTTTCGCAAGCTGGCGGGTGAGGCGCTCGTGCGCCACGACAGTTCCCTGGTCAGCGCGGCCGTAAACGGATTACAAAGCGACGGAAGCCCGCAGGCCGTGAAGCTGCTCGTCACCGCGCTGGACGCGTCCAACAACCCGACCGTCTGGGCCTATATCACCACCGCATTGGGAAATTTGGGCACTCGCGAATCCAAAGCCGCGCTGAACAAGGCTGCCGAGTCCGACAACCCGGCCAAACGTCAAAAAGCCATCGAGGCCTTGCATGCGATCAGCCAGCGATCGCCGGGATATCCCTACTGCATGCAGGGCCGCCAGTCGGCCCAAGGGGAACGCTGGGACGAAGCGATCGCCAGGTACAACTCCGCCATCGAAATCGATCCGGAACTCGCGGAGGCGTATGCCGGCCGCGGGCACGCCCAATTGCAAAAGAAAAACGTCGCCGAGGCCCACAAGGACTTTGCGAAAGCGGTGAAGCTCGAGTCGTTTAGTTCCGAAGCCGTCACCGGACTGGGAATCTGCCTGGTTCAAGAGGGGAACGTGGACGGCGGAATCCAACTGATCGAAAAATCCCGCAATGCGATGAATGAAGATTACATCTACACCTACAATGCCGCGTGCGTGTACGGCCGCGCCCTCGAACGCCTGCTCAAGCAGCCCCACACGCCCGAGCGCGACCAACAAGTGGATGCCTATCGTGCCCAGTCGATTGCCGACTTGCGCCGTTCCATCAAGCTGGGATTTCCCGATCTCGATTGGATGAAGAAGGATGCGGACCTTGACTCGTTGCATGACGTGCCGGAGTTCAAGAAGATCGTCTCGCAAGACGCGTCATCCGATGAACACCGCGTGCCCGACAAGACAGGCAAAGGCGCCGCTCGTCCCGGTAAAGTCAGGCCGAAAGAGGGGACGAATGCGATTCGCGGAGGAACGTCCAACTTCGATTCGCTCAAGTCGGACCTGTTGTTTGAAAACGCGCGACCGTAAGCGGTCGCATGCGACGGACCGATGTCCGTGAGTCCTCCCACTTCTGCCACGTGGCTTAGCATGGTCTATCTCGACCGCATCTATACGAAGAGTGGCGACGAGGGCAAAACGTCCTTGGGGGACGGTCGTCGCGTACCCAAAACCGATTTGCGGATCGTCGCCTACGGCGGTGTCGACGAACTCAACTCGGTCATCGGTCTTGCCGTGGCCTCGAGCGTCCCACAGACCATTGCCCCAAAACTGGTGCATATTCAAAACGATCTCTTCGATCTCGGAGCCGATCTTTGCGTTCCCGAGACGCCCGCGGCCGGCCCCGAGCGGCTGAGAGTCATTGGCGCTCAAGTGGCGACCCTCGAAAACTGGATTGACGAGGCGACTGCGCAGCTCGAGCCTTTGAAGAGCTTCGTCCTTCCCGGAGGCGCGTTGCCGTCGGCCCATTTGCACCTGGCACGGACGGTCTGTCGACGCGTGGAGATCGGCGTCTTGCGACTGGCCGAGGTCGAGCCAATCAACCCGCAAGCGCTGATCTATCTCAATCGCCTTTCCGACCTGCTTTTCGTTTGGGCGCGGCTCTGCAACGACAGCGGGAAAAACGACGTCTTATGGACGCCCGGCAAGTTTCGAGGGGCGGCCCCTAATTCCTGATATTCGCGCGTGCGTTGCGGTCGCTCGGCAGTCAAAATGCGCTCACCCCGCCGGTCATCGGTTGGGCGGTAACCCCGACATTTCCTCCCAAGCTGCCGAGAGCCGTCGATGCATTGGAATTTCCACCAGGTGTTGGACGTCGCCACGGACTACCTGCACGATCATTGGACCAAGCTCGCGACCGCCGGGCTCTTCATGGCGATCGGCTGGCTCTTTGGTAAACGGCGCGCGCGAGCGGAATGGCGGAAGCGCGAGTTCTATAACCGCGTCAATATTTCCCTGAACGCAATCCGCGAAGGCACGCTCCGCATTCGCACGATCGCCGAACGACACTGCTCCGACGTCTTCCTGAATTCCGTCGCCACCGCCTTCGTGATGAACGCCGCGCGTCAGACAACGCCGGACAATCCGCTCATCGCTCTGCCCGAGCACGACTACTGGTTTTATTTGAATGCCGTGTTGAACGAGCTCAGCGAGAAATTCGGGGAAGGTCAGATCCGCCGCGACATGGGTTTGCCGGTGACCGCCGCCACCTATCTCATTTGTCTGACCAGCGAATCGGCAGGCGAAGTGCGACACGCGAAAGATCCGCGCGATGCTGATTCAAAAGGAATTATTGGAGAAACTTCCCGAATCCGAGCCCAAATTCGAGAGCCCCAGCCACGCGACCCGGTGGGTCACGTTGAAGTACCTGGCCAAGGAGTTTCAGGTCAACCCGTATAAGTTTCGGACCGTGGAACTCTGCGTCTAGTGGAACGCCCGAGCTGAAAGGGCGGGTTCAATGTGGCATTTGGCCCGCGATTAACCCAAAACGAACATCGCATTCCAGAGTGGTCGCACCACGAGCAACGCCGGCAGATTGGTCCCGCGCGGCTTCACTGAGCGTGGGTGTTTGCCTGGGAAGCATTCGATTTCGCGGCATTCTGGAACTTCTCGAGTTGGCGGCGCAGGGTCGACACAAGCTGCGGCTCTTGAAATCCCGATAGCCGTGGAAGCAAGTCCAACGCCTCCTGTTCCAGCTTGACCGCCTCGTCGGGGCTCCCGGTCTGAAACCGCGCCTCGGCCAACGTATCGAGGATCGCGGGAGCGCGGCTGATCGCCACCGCCCGCAGCGCCAGGTCAAGGCCGCGCTGCGGATCGCGGAGCGACAAGTCGTCCGACGTCAAATAGAGCCACGCGAGAGCATTGAGAGCGCCCGCGTCCTTCGGCATTTCGCTAATGAGCAATTCAAAGCCCAGTCGGGCCGTGCGTTCTTTTTTGCGGGCGGCATCCGTCTGCGCCCGCCGTCGCAAATTGGCCGCCCAATAATCATCGTTTCTCCAGACGTCGGTGGCGAAAACTTTCGGCCGCTTCGATCCGCTCGCTTCGGCTCCGCCGGAGGAAACAGCCTGATCGGTGCCTCCGCGCAAGATATAGCCCGCGACGACCAGCCCCACGACAACCAGGGTCGCCGTCTCCAGGGGCACCGAGCTGATCCGAATTTCTCGACGCCTTTTGGACTGCTGTATTTCCGGATCCGGGTCGGCCGCGAAATTTGGCGGCGCCTGCGTGCCGCCGGCAAATTGGCTGGATGAGTCCCCGTTCGTCGAGAAGGCGCGAGAATCGAAACGGGCCGCAATCTCGGAGGATTCTGCGTCATTCGTCGCCGGCTGCAGTTGTTCCCCTGAAGTTGCCGTCGCGAATCGTTGCCGAATCCGCTCCGAGACAAGCCTTCGTTCCTCAGCGGAGCGGGCCGCAAAACTTGTGATCGACGCCCGGAGACGGTCGGAAGCTTCGCATACTTCGAGATCGCCCGGCGCCAGACCGGCGTAGCGGAGTCGATTGTAGACCGCGCCGACGAGAGCGGCGGTTCTTGCATCGATCACGTCTTCGGATGCGAACGCCTCCAGGTATTCGGGCATCGAAGCCGTCGCCGGACGCGCGAGGCTCAAGCTCTCGAGTTCGGCAAGCCATCGTGCCAGTTCGTTGCATGAGATCTCTGGCGGTGTCACTCGGCAAACTCCGGGAGACGACGGGCAGCGGCCTTCCTCGGGTTCAGTCTGTCGGGAGTCGACGATGTCTGCAAGAGTGATCCGCACCGGCAGCATCCCCGATCTCCGCGTTGCTTTTCGGCAACGCGGCCGGGCATTTTTTTTGGGCCTTTTTTTGACGAGTTGCCGCCATGACGTAGGTTTTCACATGACCTTTGCGACGCTCGAGGCCGCCGTTTCGAGGAACGCGTTTGCGGGCCGGAACGTGCGAGAACGCGCCGCCGACCCGCTGCACGTGCTCGGGCAGATTCCCGAAGTGCGAGCGCTCGCAGACGGGGTGGTCGCAAGTTGGCATTCGAGCCTGGCGTCGCTGCAGTCGCGGCGCTGGCACCGGGCGAAATTCGACAAGCCCCTCCGCGTGACCCCGCTCGACGATCAAACTGAGTTGCCCGCGGGAGCCCCCTTGGCGGTGGTCGGCCATGATATCTCGCTGGCCGGTTTGTCGTTCATCCACAGCCAGCCGCTCGCGGCCAGGAAAGTGGCCATCGCCTTCCAAGTCGATGAGACTACCTGGGAAACGGTGCTGACGCTTTTGAAATGGTGCCGCTTCCGTCGCGACGGACTCTATCAAAGCGGCGGCCAGTTCGTGCGGGCGCTTGCCGGCTTCGACGGCGGATTTCGGGTTCCGGAAGAGAGCCGCCTCTGCGGGTAACTTCCGCTATTTGATGCCCTCCAGCATCTTGACGATCGCGTCGTCCTTGAGTGCGGACGCATCCATCTCAATTGAAAGCAGGACCGGCCCGTGCTTTCCCTCAAAGACTCCTGCCACTTGACGCATCTTCTTCTGCCCTGCGCCCGGATCCTCGCCTACCTTGAAGGCGAAGGTGCATTCCTGCCCCTTGATCTTGATCTTTTTTGTCTCAGTTTTGGCATTCCTGATGTTTTTGGGAGCGCCGACTCCCTGTTTGTCAAACTGCTGCCGCATCAACTGATCCCGCTGCGCCGCTTGGCCAAATTTGATTTGCATCTCGCACATCGCCAACGTGCCGTTAATGGCAGGAGCGCGATACACGACGAGCGTCATCGTCATGAAGAAATTGTCCATCTTGACGAGCTGTTCGGGCTCGAATCCGGCAGGCAGATCGATCTTGGCGATTTCGTCGCGGGCGGCGTTCACGTCGGCAGGCACTTGCGAGACCTTGGGGAACATCTGGTACGCGAAGAACCCGACGACCCCGCAGCAGAGCACGCAGCACGTTCCCAGGATCGCCACGATAATCAGAAACGCCTTCATTCCACCGCTCATCCCGCTCTTCGGCGGCGGCGGCGCCTCACCCCCCCATTGCTCCGGCGCAGGGTCGGGCCGGCGGGAAGGCTGGTTGGGCTCCCGGAATTCGTCGTTCCATTGATTTTCCGCCATGGCTGTACCTCAAACAGAAGCCAAACAGTTGACGCGGGCCGCCAGCGGCGCGTCCCGGCTTTGCACAAAAAGGGGAACAGACCCCAGACCGGTGGTGGTTCGAAAGCTGGCTCGTCCTTCTGGTAGGGGGTCAGTCCCCCTTTTTGTGCAAAGCCGCGCGTCCCAAGAGGACATTCGTCGCAGGCAGCATTCTGTGGCCGAGTCTTTCACTCCGTCAACCGGTTTTCGCCTTTTTCGCCTTCAGAGACCCATAAAATTGCCGTTCAGGCCGAGCGCCGCATCGCGCGCCGCTCCGGCGCACGGTGTGCTTCGATTGCTGAGTGTCCTGCGGCACCGGCTTCTCTTCGACATCGGCCGGAACTTGTTTCGTTGCTTCCTCGGCAGACCGCTTCGATGTCTCGCTCCGCTTCCTGCGTTTCGGACGCGATTCCAAGGCAACGGTTTCCTTGAGATTCGTGTCCGATTTGCGTGAGGTCGGCTCTTTCCGATTTCCGCGATAGCGCTTCCACAGCGCAACGAACCACGCAGGCCCATCCGCGGGAGGCTCAACCGTCACATAGATCGCATGGCGTGCCTGCAGCAGGAAACTCATGAACAGGCAGAGGGTCGCCAGCATGGCCGCGCCGCACTGGAACAGCCGTAGCGAAAATGCGGGAATTGGCAACGTGCCGCAAATCATCGGCACGACTGCCGCGGCACAGAAGAGGCCGGTCAGCCACAAGAGCGCCAGACCGGCCAAACAATCTCGCATTTCGCGATAGAGAAATCGCCAGGCCACGAGGCCAAAGAGAATGAGCGCCGCCAAACAGCTCAAACTTTGTCGGCCGTCGTCGATGTGCCAGAGCCAACGGGCCGTGTCGCTCAAGGTGCGTACGGCATTGGTTTCGACCGCAAAGGCGGCAATCATTCCGATTGCCGCGCAGCCGGCCCAGCCGCGATAGCGCCCCTTGAAATCTTGCAGACTTTGCGACCGCAACCACCAAATCAGGATCGCGAGCTGACTGGAGAGGAAGATCGCCGTTGATAAATACCAGCGGACAAGTCGCGCCGCGGACAAATCGAACAAAGACACAAAGCCTGGCCCGAGGCGAGCCGGGTGAACTTCGGCCGCCCAACCGGCGAATGCAATTGCAGACGCTAGTAACATCCCGCAAAGGCCGACCGCCGTGTGCTTCCAGAGCCTTGCCGAGATGATCTTACGGAGCGGGAAATGCCCCGGACCTCGTGACTTTTCGGGGGGTTTAAACGCCGTCACGCGTCGCGAAACGGGAGGAGCGGCGGGTTCCGCCGACGCGTCATCCGATTCCGTCGCTAGACGCCGTCGCCTGCGTTCATCGAGAGAACGCGAGCCCGCAAACTGTGTCATCGGTGCCGCTTCGTTCCGTCAAAGCACACGATCCGGAAGTCCCGCATCGAAATGATCGGCAACAGAGAGACTCGACAGGGTTCCGTTTTCTGTCGAATCGCGTCGATCGCGGAAAGCATCGTCTCGTAGCCGGGACAGATTGTCCGGTCCCATCAATCGGCATGAAATCTCGCGAGAACCCACCAAAACGCCATTTTGGCATCAACAAGTTCATGCCACTTTGACAGAGCCGCACTGTCTGCCAAAAACGCGGACGAGGGCGGATGTTCCACGAACGACACAAGTGCATTGCAGGCCAATGATTTGCGAAGCAGCATTTCTTGCCCGTTCGCAAGACTTTTTGTGCGTCCGCTGCCTCAGAGGTCGCTCTCGTCCAATGCGGCGATAAACGGCAACGACCGAAACTCGTCGTTATAGTCGAGCCCGTAGCCGACCACGAAGACGTCGGGAATCTTGAAACCGAAATAGTCGGGAATCCAGTCCCCTTCTCGGCTTCGTTCTTTCCAAAGAAGGACCGCACCCCGGACGCTTGACGCTTGAGCGGATTCGAGGTGTCTCATCACAGCCGCGAGCGTATTGCCCGTGTCGAAAATATCATCCACGACGAGAACGTGTCGTCTGCGGACATCGGGCAGTTGCGCGACGTTGAGCGCCAAGTTTTCCGCGACGGTCGTTTTTCCACGATAGCTCGATGCTTGAATCATGCCGACGCGAAGCGGAAGGTCGATGCTGCGGATCAAATCCGAGACAAGCACCATGCTTCCCGTGAGCACACCCACAATGGTCAGTGGTCGATCGCGATAATCGTCGGTGATTTGGCGTCCGAGTTGCGCCACTTTCGCCTGGATCTGGTCGGCTTCGATCAGTCGCTTCACGTGCCGCGCCGATTTCCGAAAAGTTCGATGTGGAGCCGGGGTGAGACGCTGTATCCTCGCTTCGAGGCCGCCAAACTCAGCCAGCCGTTCTTTTCACGGACTTCATCAGCCCGCGTACCTTGTGGCATCAGAAAGACGCGCGACGGAGCAATCCCCCCGAGCGACTGCACATGCTGATCGACGTCCTCCACATCGTCCGGAGTGTCGATCACATATTTTAGCTGGTAGCGGTAATCGCGCGTCATCTGAGCCACGACTTCGGGCCGTTCGCGCCGTTCTTCGTGACGCGTCGTCCAGACCGGATCGTGTGGAGTCGAGTTCGCCCTTTTGGGGCTGATGGACATCAAGTCGGCATGCACCGGTCGCAGGAGAGTCCCTGCCGTCTCGATCGTCACAAATCGCCCCGCCTTACCCAGCGCGTGAGACAGCGACACCAGGTCGGGTTGGAGCATCGGCTCGCCACCGGTGAGCACCACGTGGCGGCAATCATGCGTCAGAATCCGCTCGAGAAGTCCCTGCCACGGTTCATGCGTTCCTTCCGGCGCCCAAGACGTATGCGGCGTGTCGCAGAATGAGCAGCGAAGATTGCAGCCCGTTGTCCGCACAAAGACAGACGGCGTTCCGGCGAACTCACCCTCCCCTTGAATCGACTGAAAAAACTCGGCAATTCGCATGGAGCACAGATCAATACGCCAACGGATCCCGCAATCCCGCGTCGGCGAAGCCCTTCAGCCGCAATTCGCACGAATCGCAGCGTCCACAAGGCCGGCCGGTCGGGTCGGGATCGTAGCAACTGTGAGTCAAGGAATAATCGACGCCGAGCTCGATCCCGGTTTTGATGATCTCGGCCTTGCTCATGCGGATCAAGGGAGTATGGATTTTCCAGACCCCTGTCCCTTCGACTCCCACTTTTGTCGCGAGATTCGCCAGGCGTTCGAACGCTGCGATGTACTCAGGTCGACAGTCCGGATAGCCGCTATAGTCGATGGCATTCACACCGAGATAGACATCGTACGCCCCCAACGTTTCCCCCCAGCCTAACGCCACGGAGAGAAAAATCGTGTTGCGCCGGCACATAGGTGGTCGGAATGCCGGCAGTCATCTCACTTTCGGATCGGTCCTTCGGCACCGGCAAGTCGGAAGTCAAAGACGAACCGCCAATCGAGCGCAGATCGAGCTTGAAGATCAGGTGCCGCATCACACCCGTCGCTTCGCAAACCCGACGCGCGGCCTCCAGCTCAAACCGGTGCCGCTGACCGTAGTCAAACGAGAGTGCGAACGGCTCAAAGCCGTCGCGGCGGGCGATCGCCAGCGTCGTTGCCGAGTCCAGCCCGCCGCTGACAAGCACGACGGCGCGTTTCGAATCTTGGGTCATGCCGCTTCCGAAGGTATTAAATCCGTCTTCGGAAGCTATCACGATGCTTGGCAGGCTGCAAATCGGGCACGCGCGAGCAAGGACAAGTCCCGCAGGCCAGTCTGCCTAGAACAACCACTGCGGCGGAACCGTCAACATCCATCGTAGCGGATCACCGATCGGCGGCTGGCCCCCACGGGAAGGCATCGATCCGCCCTGCCCCATTCCGGAATCGTTCGGCATCACATAGGTGGGTGGCGGCGGAAATTGGTTGAACAGGAGCGCCATCGCGAGCTCCTCTCGATACCGGGGATTGGCCTGATA
Source organism: uncultured Planctomycetaceae bacterium (assembly GCA_963752185.1). Taxonomy (GTDB): domain Bacteria; phylum Planctomycetota; class Planctomycetia; order Planctomycetales; family Planctomycetaceae; genus DASPSM01. The sequence goes on from CAVVXK010000002.1 coordinate 3,253,190, forward strand.
GGCCAGACGGCGATACGGAATCGACCGATATATCCGCTCGAAGCGTTGGAAGTCGGGAGCGGCAGAACGGTCGCGGTCCGGGATGATCCGCATTTGAGGTGCTTGACGCGGCCCATTTGCAGCCATCGGATCCGCCGGCAGCGGCGGAACTTGGCTGTCGGGTTTCCCAACCCGGCGAGGTTTTGATTCCTCGTACGAGGGCGTTTGCATCCCGACGTGGGATTTCGTCGCAGGGACGATCCGCGGTCCGTCGTCTTTTTTCGTGTCAGCGGCGGAGCATGCCGCGATGGCCCCCAAGAACGTGCCACAAAGGGCCAGTCCCGCCGAAATCCGCCCGACGTGCCGCCAACAAGCTTTTGGGCTCGCGGTGGCCGTCTGGCGGACTGGAAGCGCGTTGTGTGAGGCCGTTATCATCGAAGTAAGTCCGGTTGAGGTTCTTCTGCTACAAATCCAAGCACTTTTTCCAATTTACATACCCCTCCAGACCGCAGTCAATAATTTGTTAAACGTCGAAACCCCTTGGGGGACTTTCACTTGACGGCAAAGGCCTGGGGCGGCCGCTTCCAGCATTCCACCGATCCGCGCGTCGAATGGTTTACGGAGTCGATCAGTTTCGACCGCCGGCTGGCGTCCGTCGATATTCGTGCTTCAAAGGCACATGCCAGGATGCTGGCACACGTCGGTTTGATCACCGACGAGGAATGCCGGCAAATTGTGACGACCCTCGACGAGATCGGCCGCGAGATCGATGAGGGCAAACTGCCCTTTCGCATCGAGCTCGAAGACATCCACATGCATGTCGAAAGTGCCCTCGTGGCACGGATCGGAGACGTCGGACGCAAGCTGCACACGGCCCGCAGCCGCAACGACCAGGTTGCCACCGATCTCAAGCTCTTTGTTCGTGCCGCGATCGAACACATGGACGCGTTGCTCGACCACCTTCAGCGTGCGTTCGTCGCGCGAGGCGATCGCGACCTCGATGTGATTATGCCCGGATACACGCACCTGCAGCGTGCTCAACCGGTGATGGCCGTCCACTATTGGCTCGCCTACTGCGAAATGTTTGATCGCGACCGGGCCCGGCTTGCCGACTGCTTGAAGCGCGTCGAGATCTCGCCGCTTGGCGCCGGGGCACTTGCCGGCACGTCGCTCCCCATTGACCGGAAATTGACCGCGGATCTGCTCGGCTTCTCAACCCCCGCGGCCAACAGCCTCGACGTCTCGCACGATCGGGATTTCTTGGTGGAGTTTCTTTTCTGCCTCTCGCTCATCGCCATCCATTTAAGCGGCTGGGCGCAGGAGTGGATTCTTTGGTTCTCCACCGAGTTTGGTTTCCTCAAGCTGCCCGATGCCCTGACGACCGGCTCGTCGATTATGCCGCAGAAACGCAATCCCGACGTGCTCGAGCTCATCCGCGGCAAGTCGGCCCGCGTGGTGGGCGCCCTCTCGCAAGTCCTTTTTTTGCTCAAAGACCTGCCGCTGGCCTACAATCGCGACCTGCAGGAGGACAAGCCCCCCCTGTTCGAGGCCTGCGACACGATTTCGGGATGCCTGGAGCTGGCCGCCAAGCTGGTCGAAGGGGCCGAGCTGCGACGGGACCGGATCGCCGCTCGGCTTGAAGAGGGCTTTCTCGACGCAACGGCCCTCATGGAGTATCTCATTCGCCGCGGCGTGCCGATGCGGACGGCCCACGAAACCGTCGGCCGGCTCGTCGCCACTTGCGAGCAGGAAGGCAAGCGTCTGGCGGAGCTTCCTCTCGAGCAGCTGCAAGCCGCCTGCGACAAGATCGAGGCCGACGTTTTTGGCGTTCTGGGCGTCTCAAATGCCGTCAGCGTTTTGACGAGTTACGGTTCCGGCGGCCGCGAACCGGTGGCCGAGCAGCTCGCGCGGTGGAAGGCGAAGTTCGGTCGGCATGCGTAACATCCGGCTCACGCTGGCTTACGACGGCACACGTTATGTGGGCTGGCAGATGCAACCCAACGGCGTCTCCGTGCAATCGGTTCTTGAGGCCGCCATCCGCGAGTTTTCCGGATGCGAGGCGTCACTCATTTCCGCCGGACGGACGGATGCCGGCGTCCACGCCCTGGGCCAGGTCGCCAATTTTCACACCGAGTCGCCCATCCCCTGCCGCGGGTTCGTCGCCGGACTGCAGCCGTTTCTCCCCAATGACATCCTGGTCCGTCGTGCCGACGAGGTGCCGCTCGACTTTCACGCCACCTACGCCGCCAAGCGGAAGCGCTACCGCTACGTGATCCTGAACGCGCGGCCCGCCCATCCTTTTTTGGGCCGCTACGCACACGAATTCCATGCTCCGCTCGACGAGCGGGCCATGCACGAGGCGGCACAAGTCCTCGTCGGAACACACGACTTTTGCTCTTTCGAGACTCAACATCCCAACACGGCCACCAGCGTGCGGACGGTCTTCGAGGCGAGCGTCGACCGCTTCGGCGGTTGGCCCGCCTGGAACACGACCGCCGTCGGAGAAGACAGCCCGACCACGGGCGAATTCGTGTGGTTCGACATCGTTGCGGACGGATTTCTCTACAACATGGTCCGCACGATCGCCGGGACATTAATTCGTGTCGGCGAGCACAAATGGAACGCCGGCGACCTCCGCCGCATTCTCGAGAGCCGCAACCGCCGCAACGCCGGCCCAACGGCCCCGGCCTGCGGACTGTATCTGGTCAATGTGGAATACGAAGCCGCCCCGCTCACCGCCGCAGCCGAAGCCGCAGCCGCGGTCGAAACCTCGACCGCCCGCGAAGACGCCGTCAAAGACGGGGCGCGCCCGTGAAATTTCGCGTCGCCCACGTCATTACGCGGCTCATCATCGGCGGAGCCCAGGAAAACACGCTGCTCAACGTCGAAGACCAGCATCGGCTCCACGGCGACGAGGTGACGCTCATCACGGGACCTGGACTCGGGCCCGAAGGCAGCCTCGAAGACCGTGCCCGGGCCGGCGGACTCGATTTACGCGTCGTCCCCGAGATGCGTCGCAGCATCCATCCCTGGCGGGATTGGCAGAGCTACCGCCGACTTTTTCGCCTCCTCGCCGAGATTCGGCCGCAAATCGTCCACACCCACAGCTCGAAGGCCGGCATCCTGGGCCGGGCGGCCGCCTCCCGCCTCGGCATCCCCGCGGTCCACACGATCCACGGCGCCGCCTTCCACTACGGCCAAAGCCCGCTGGCCCATCGCGTCTACATCGCCGCCGAGAAATGGGCCGCCCCGCGCTGCCAGCGACTGATCAGCGTCTGCGACGCCATGACCGACCACTACGTGCAGGCCGGCATCGCCCCGCGGGAACGGTTCGTCACGATCTACAGCGGCATGGAAGTGGAGCCGTTTTTGAATCCGCCGCGCTCCAGAGAAACCGTCCGCGCCGAACTGGGTCTGCGGCCCGAGCACGTCGTGATCACCAAAGTCGCCCGACTTTTTCATCTCAAAGGCCATGAATTCGTCATCGCCGCCGCCGGTCGAGTCGTCCGCGAAAACCCCAACGTGCGATTTCTGTTTGTCGGCGACGGACTGCTCCGCGGCCAATTTGAAGAGCAAATCGCCCGCGGCGGACTGACGCAGGCGTTCGTTTTCGCCGGACTGGTCCCGCCCTCCAAAGTGCCCGAGCTGGTCAACGCCTCAGACATCATCGTCCACACCAGCCTCTGGGAAGGCCTGGCCCGTGTGCTGCCGCAGGCCCTCGTCGCCGGCAAACCGGTGGTCAGTTACGACGTCGACGGAGCCCGCGAAGTCGCCATCCCCGGAGAAACGGGCTACCTGCTGCCGCCGCAATCCGTCGACGAATTGGCAGCCGCCCTCTGCGAACTCGCCGGCAATCCGGCCCTTCGCGAACGGCTGGGCCGCACGGGCCGCGAACGCTTCACCGAGCAGTTCCGCCACGAAACCATGACCCGCCGCATCCGCGACGTCTATGCGGAAGTCCTCGGCCAGAATGCCAAGCCGCATTCTCCCCTCGCCCCGCGTCTTTAAATCGCAGTGGGAGAGAGGCCGGCCTGCGACGAGCTCAGTCGGCGTGAGGGGTGACTTTTTTCGCCAACTGCCAACGTCTTCCCCCACGGGATATCCACGCGGACCAAAGGCCCGCCCCTCTCTCCGCCCGCGCCCCCCACCCCCCACCCCGCGTCCCCCATTTCGGACTTTTTTGGCTTTTTTGGGCGCAAAAGGGGCGCCTTTTTTGGGGTCCACCCAAAAAAAGTCCCCCCGCCTCTCATCCCGGACGCAACAAAGTCCGGTCCGCCTCAGGTTTTACATCCGCCACAGGCGGAATGGCGAACGCCAGCGAGGCGACTTTTTTGGGTCGGACCCCAAAAAACTCGGTTCCCGTCTCCTGCCGTGTTGAGTTTAAATCATTAGCCAATCAAATTCCTCTTGAAGTGACCGACCCATTTCTGGTAGACTCTGGCTGTGCGGTAATTTTTCCGCATCGCATCGTTCTGGTGCGGTGATCTTCTCGCACTTCGAGGCTTCCACCCAATCCGGCTCACCTCTGCTCCCGAACCGCAACGGAGCAGGCCCAGGGCGGGCAATCAAAGCGGGGGAATTGTCAAATTCCCGACTTCCCGCGACCTGGCAGCAAAGAGCACGAACCGGAAAGTGGCGGCACGTTCGGCGAAGCAGGCATGGCAGGCCGGCACGCTTCGTAACGGAACGACCTCAGTCTCGAAAAAAGCCGGGCCGCATGTTTGAGGCGGCCAGGGGCGAAGTCTGCGGCGGGGAGTCCGTCGAGCCACCGCCCAACGGCGAGCATCCAACGTAGGGCAAGCTGCCAGCTTGCCATTTCCGTCGTGTGCCCCGCTGACGAATTGAGCGGCACACAAACCAAGCAATCGCCGGCGGGCGAGGCTCCCGGTGCGCGCGGAGTTCGATCGTCACCGTTGAGCGAATGGCAAGCTGGCAGCTTGCCCTACGTGGAGCTTGGCGTAACCGCGAAACAAGGGAGATGAAGATTTTGGTGATCTCAACGGCGACGCCATGACCCTCGTGGGGCGGGCTGCTAGCCTGCCCTTTTGAATCGCCTTGCAATCGGCCGGGACGGGCAGGCTAGCAGCCGGCCCCACGGTAGAATGCAGCCCAGTCCTACGCTCAGCTCGAAGTCGTGAGGCCGACCGTTGCGAACGAAACGCTGTATCATTGCGCTACTGGCCGGATTTGCGGCGATTGTCGCGGCAGGCTGCGGCTCCGGGAACACGGCGGCGACAGTGATCCACGTCACGCCCGAAGAATTCTTCACTGGCGAACTCAAGCGGCTTGAGCCTCACCTGGAAATGAACGCGGCTTGCGTCAAGCTGCATGCGACAGGCCCTCCGATGACGCTCCATGTGACGCTCGAAGAATTCAACAACGGTAAGCCCCGTGAGCTTGGGGGAAGCGAATCGGCCCAGGACGAGCCGAATGAAATCAGCGTGACGCTGAGGCCGGTGACCGATGTGAATGCGAAGCAAAAAAAATATCGAGTTGTCGTCGCGGAACAGAGGGAACACCGTTCTACGGACTGGCTGTTCGGTTTCGTGCCCGTCCGCAAGACTTCGATGAATCGGACCACTTTGACAACAGACGTCACCGTTCCGCCCCTTTCGGGAAGCTCGATGCGCACGGTCCAGACTCTCACGGTGCCGGAAGACCTGACGCCGAACCATCCGGTCGCAGTTTTGGGCTGGTTCGAAGGCAGCGGCGCGTCAACCATGTCCGGTGGTGAAACCATCGAGCAGAAGGCTGCTCGCGTCGAGTGGGCGTTCGTGCTCATGCTGGAATTGCGATAGACGGCGCGTCGGCCGAGCCGACGGTTGCTGAGGAAAGGCCTATGCCTGACAAGCCGACCTGGAAGCAGCGGATACGCGGTCTGACAGGCGCGGGATTGCTCGCAGTCGTTTGCGTTTGCGTATCAGCGGTGTTCATCGCCTGGAAGGACCCCTTTCCGATTCACAGTCAGTGGCCGCATCTCGACCCGCTCCTCGCGACGGTTGTGCTTACACCGGCCATCGCCTTTTGGTGGTACTATTTCACGTACCATTGGCGCGTCGCTCTTCTCAGAGAACCACAGTTCTGGCTCATCCTTGTCTTAGCATTTTTCTGCTGCCTCTTGATGATGGAGCCCGGCGTGCGGAGCGCCGCGTGACGAACAACAGCGCTCGTACTCAGGAACGCCTCCGGCATATTGCGAAACGCTCAGGATGAAACAACTGAAAGACCTATTTATCGCCTTCTGCTGCGTTGCCCAGACGATCACCGCCGGGTGCATCGCAGCGGGCGAGGTTGCAGCAGAACCGATCGACGTCGAACACGCGTTGGCCGCCATCGAACGGCCGCGTCGACCAGTCGACCTGAAAGATGCCTACCGGACCATCTTCGAGCATGCATCGGAGGGCAAGCTGCGCGAGCTGAGAGAAGCGAAGAGTCTGCCGTTGTCGCTGGGCGCCGCTTGGAGAGCCGCCTTGCAATCCTGCGCGGACGATCGCAAGTCGCCGAGTCGAGCAGCGTTTGCGTTCTCGCGATTTGTCGGATTCGTCGAAGGACGACTGCCCGTCCAGCCTCCGGAATGGTGGGAGCGGATCGTTGCCGGCGCGAAGTTGATGGGCAACGACGGCGATTCCGTCATGATCCCTTGCCATCCCAAGTCGCTCGCGCTGGGTGCCGACATTCCACGGCCAGAGATTCCGGAATTCATCGCCCTGCCACAAGGCTGGTCCGCAAACAAAGTTGCCAAAGGTGTGGAACTGCAAATGCCGGGGACGCGGGTCGTCATTCCCACGTCCATTCCGAAGGATGCCTCCGGTTGGCCGACGACAGTTGAGTATTGGGGCATGCTCAGCACTGTGAGCGATGGTGACTCGGTGTTCATCGTGATCGGAACAGGTGATCCCTACCGTTCGGAGATTCTCGCCAAGGTCAGCCGTCGAGTCGGAAAGGTGCTCTGGGAACGCAGAATCTGGACGGGCGGCGAGTTGACAGGCATTTCGCTTTCAGGCCCTAGCTTCGGTAGGGAGCACATCGTGGAACCGAAGATGGGCCGCGACGGCAACGTGTATGTCTTCGGTGCCACCATCTTCGGCGCGTACATCGAATCCTTCTCAGCCACCGACGGGACGCCACAGCTGCGGTTTTGCACCTTGGCCTTGCAGGAATGGTTGTAGGAAACCTTGAATGGTGGGTGGCACTCTACGCCGTTAACCCTTTGAGACACGAGCGAGGGCACCGAACCGCTCGATAGGCGAGGGCACCCGCCCTCGCACGTCTCAATGAAGCGAGGACAGGTGCCCTCGCCTTTCGGCCGATGGGTGGCACGCCCACATTGATCGGTCTGCCCCTTCGTAGCCGAGACGAGGGTTAACGGCGCAGTAGAGACCGTCTATCTCAAAAAGGTGGATCTATCGCGACGCTCTGGCTCTGCAATCGACTTCAACTCAGCCGGCTTCTGCATCATCTCCGCCACGTACTTCTTCAACGCGCGATCCCCGTGGCTCTCGCTCGACCAGTTTCTTCGCTCCCGCTGACTTCGACACGTGGCCGAAGTGAGCTACGTGGCATTCAATGCAAATCTGGACCATGAGGGCACAAAGACACAAGAAAGACAAAAAAGTAGTTCTCCGCAGATTTCGCAGAAGGACGCAGATTTTGAAATTCAAATCGGCGAAATCGGCGTCATCTGCGGATCTCTCTTGCCTTTCTTGGTGTCTTTGTGCCTTTGTGGTGCAAGATCTGCCTGGGATTCGCCGCCCACCATTTTGAAGTAGACAGTCTAGTAGGGTGGCACTGGGCGACTTCCCACGATTTATTTCGAATTCAACTAGGGTCGCCCCAAGAGCAACAGAATTCCCGTCCCCGTGACGAGCGATCCGAGGCAGATGAAGGCCCAAGACTGCCACTGGTAGAACCGTGCGAGGGAAACGCCGTGGTAGACCTGTGGAATCTTCTCCCGGAGCAGGCGGTACTGTCGAACGGCCATTTTGCGGAAGGGAATGTAACCGCGGGCGCCGACGGCACCATACGCCAGTAGAAGCACGCCAACCGCGATGAGGACGACCGCGTCCTGCCGGTTCCACGTTTCTTGAATCGCTTGCCCCCTCTTGGCCAGGTTGTCGTCTCGCGGGAAGCTGTCACGAACCCTGCTGTCGCTCCGGCCCGCCTGATTTCTGTTCGATTGTCGGCGGTATTGCTTTCTCGGGTGCCGGATGTTTTTCACGGGCCTGGCGGAGCCGGCATGGCTGCTCACTGGACCTGCGTTGATCGTACGCCTGCGCGGCGTTGGTGAGCAATATGAGTCACCGTTGTCTTAATCTCATCCAAGCCGAATCCAAGAGCTGCCGAGCAACAAGACGCAGAATCTAACCTGAGGTAACTGAGGCAACAGAGAAAGACCGGTGAGCCCCGCTGTTTCCTCTGTTGCCTCCTGTTCAAAATCTGTCTCTTGCGAAGCGGCGTCAATTAAGCTGGAGTGCTGCCACCCCGCTTTGATTTAATCTCTTAGTGCGTATGCGCAGCTCGCTGTGTGGCCCGCGTTGCCGGCCAGGCGTGTGGTGAGTATCGAGACGCGAACCATGCATTCGTTTACGACCTACTTGCCGGCGTTCGTCTTCAGCCTGTTGGGGCTCTCGTTTCTGCTGATTATTGGCGCGGGTGGTGGCTTTCTCGCGATTTTGCACTGGTCGACACGCGCCATTCGCGCCTACAGCCGCGGCGTTGATCACATCAAATGAGGCGAGATCGACCAGGCCATCGAACGCTACACCGAAGCGATCCGTATCAATCCCAAGCTCGCGGCCGCATTCAACAATCGCGGCCATGCCTGGCTGAAAAAAGCGGAACTCGGCAGCGCTTTGTCCGACTTCACCGAAGCGATCCGGCTCGCGCCCGGGAATGCTGAGTTTTTTCATGGACGAAGCGCAGTTTGGCGTGCCATGCGGCAATTCGACAAGGCGATTGCCGACTGCGACGAGGCGATCCGCCTCCGGCCGAACTTCCCGAAGGCGTTGGGCAACAGGGGCGTGGCGTGGAAAGAGATGGGCCAGTACGACAAAGCGATTGCCGACTATACCGCGGCAATTCGTCTGGATCCGTCGCTTGCCCTCCTGTTCAGCAATCGAGCCGTCGCCTGGGACGCTCAGGGGGAGTATGAGCGGGCGATCGCCGATTGCACGCAGGCGCTGCAACTGAATCCCCAGTCGGCGGAAGCTTTCAACAATCGCGCAACGGCGCGAATTCACCAGCGAGAGTTCGACAAAGCCCTGGCGGACTGCGCCGAGGCGATCCGGCTCAAGCCGACGCTGGCAGCCGCGTTTAACAATCGCGCGATCGCTTGGAATGGAAAGCGAGAATACGACAAAGCCATCGACGATTTCAGCGAAGCGATCCGGCTTGAACCGCGGCTCGCCAAGGCATTCAGCAGCCGATCAGCATCGTGGAAACGAAAAGGCGAGCACGACAAGGCCCTGGCCGATTGCAACGAAGCGCTGCGGCTCGATCCCCAACTCTTCGAGGCATTGAACAACCGCGCCACGATCCGGTCGGAGCTCTGCGAATATGACGCGGCGCTGGCCGACTTCAACGAGGCGATCCGGCTCAATCCGCAGAACTCGCTCTATTGGGGCAACCGCAGTGCCGTGCGCCGGCATCTGGGGCAGTATGACCTGGCGCTTGCGGATGCCGACGAAGGGATCCGGCTTGCTCCCCGCAGCGCCCGCCCAATCAACTTCCGTGCTCTCGTCTGGTTTGAAAAGGGCGAGTTCGACAAAGCCATCGCCGACTGCGATGCAGCGATCCAGCTCGACCCGCACTCGGCGCTGGCATTCAGCAATCGAGCGTTGGTGTTGAACAAACTGGGACAATTCGACCGCGCTTTAACCGACTGCAACGAGGCACTTCGCCTCGATCCGCAACTGGCAAACGCCTTCAAAAACCGCGGCGTGGCCTGGAACGGCAAGCGCGACTGCGAAAAAGCCCTGGCGGACTTTGCCGAGGCGATCCGCTTGAAACCGCGACTCGCGACCGCTTTTGAGAGCCGAGCATGGACGCTGGCGATGTGCCTCGATCGGCGATTTCGTGACGGCCGGCAGGCCATCGATGACGCCACGCGGGCGTGCGAGTTGACGTGTTGGAAGAAGGCCGATTGCCTGTCCGCCCTGGCCGCGGCTTACGCGGCCGCCGGTGACTTCGAGGCTGGCGCTCTGTGGCAAGTGAAGGCCGACACGATACGGTCAGCGAGTGGAACGTAGGCAAGCGGGCAGCTTGCCCTGCGTAACGCCCGATCCAACGCAGAACTCGACCGCGAAGCGGACGCCTCGACACAACCAGGGGTATTTCCGAAAAAACGGAGGTGGAAATTTTGGTGATCTCGAAGGCGACGACGCGACCCTCGTGGGGCAGGCTGCCAGCCTGCCCGTTGAATCGCCTTGCAAAGGTCCGGGACGGGCAGGCTGGCAGCCTGCCCCACGATCGAACGCAGCCTGAATCCTACGCTCAGCTCGAAGTCCCGACGCCAACGGTTGCGAACAAAACGCCATAGCAATCGGGCAAGCATGGAACTGATCGAATTCAACTCAGACAAACTGGCAAGAACCGTTCAGCGATGAATGATCTTCTCGACATCGTTCGACAAGTCCTTCGTTCTCTCTTTGTGCTTGTCATCGCTCTGGCACCGCACAGTGCCCTACTCGCCGCAGACGAACCAGGCGAATCGCTTGCGATTCGGGAGATCGAACGCCTGGGAGGCAAAGTCGAGCGAGACAGCCGGTCGCCTGGACGCCCGGTGACAAAGGTCGATTTTCGCCTTTGCCACGAATTAACGGACAAAAATCTCCGCGTCCTCAAAACGCTCAAGGATTTGAACACGCTCGAGCTTCAGGGAACACAAGTCGGTGACGTCGGATTGGCTGACCTCAGGCTTCTCACCAGGCTGACGACGCTGAGTCTCTGCAACACGTCGATCACTGACGCCGGCCTGAGGAAGCTGTGGGAGCTCAAGAATCTGCGGAGCCTGGATCTCTACGCAACGCAAATCACGGGGGCGGGCTTGAAACGGCTGAAAGGTCTCACGACGCTCAACGTCGGTAAGACGCGACTTACGGACAATGGTTTCGCTGAGATCGGGCAATTGGCCGACCTCACGACGCTCACACTCAGCTTCACGAAGGTGACCGACGCTCGCTGCGGGCAACTCGGGGCACTCAAAAAACTGACCGCCCTCGACCTTTACTTCGCCCAGATTTCGGACTCACATCTGAAGGGAATCGGAGGACTCAAGAATCTGACGAAACTCGACGTGAGCTTTACCGAACTTACGGACACTGGCCTTGAAGAGATCGGCAAACTCACCAATCTGAGGGAGCTCGACCTCGGCGATTGCGGCCAGATCACGGAGACCGGCCTGAAGCAACTCGGCAAACTGAAGAATCTCACAAGTCTCGATCTCAGAGAGACCCCTCTCACTGACGAGACGATCAAGGAATTCCGGGAGCTAAAGAATCTCGCAACGGCCGACTTCAGTTCTACGCAGATCACCGGTGTCGGATTGCAGACAATCGGAGCACTCAAAAGGCTGACGACGCTCCGGCTCAGCTCGACCGAAATCGGTGATGCCGACTTGAAGACACTTCGGGAGCTACCGAGATTGACCGTGCTCGAACTCAGGAGCACCAATGTCACCAATGACGGCCTGAAGGCGCTGCGAGACCTCCGGAATTTGACCGTGCTCGACCTCAGCGAAACGCAGGTGACCGATGCCGGCCTGAACGATTTGACCAGGCTGACGAGCCTCACAAACCTGCTGCTCGACAAGGCTCCCTTCAGCGGCGCCGCCTTCGACAAGCTCTGCAAAGCACTCCCCAATACGAAAGTCCATCGCTAACGGTGCCATTGATCGACGGCAGCGAAATGACGGCCATCTACGCGTCGGCTCCGTCCTTGCTGCCCGACGAATTCGCAACATGCTCTTGGGGAAGATGGGACCGACCGGATTTTCGCCTGGCTGATCCCGATTACGACGCGCGAGGCCGCATTTGTGCAGACGCAAGGTTGGCGCGCCTTTGAGGATCTCCTCGAAAATAGCGACGCCGATCTTTTCGATTTGTGGCGATCGAGTATTCTCTAGCGGACACAATGTGCGGACCGATGCCGTGCAAAACCTTCCCGACGGACACTCTCAATGAAGAACATCAACCTAAATCCCGGAGGGCTCATCGGTGCATTTGCCTGCATGGGCATCGCTGCTGCGATCGTGTTCTCATCCGTTGACATCACGCAAAGCGGGTCATGGCCGTTCAGGGTGACGGTCCTTGCGTTGATCGGTGGAGCGTTCGCCGGCAACTTTCTGTGGGGACTTGTTTTTAAGAAACCCAAATGACTGAGGACGACGAAACCCTAAGGACGTAACCGATCGAACCAACGCATCGCATCAACGATCAAATTCGCGCCACACCGGTCCGACTGGTGAGCGCGGACGGCAAAGTCTTGGGCGTTGTGCCGACGGCTGACGCCCTGAAAATGGCCCTCGAGGCCGGGCTGGATTTGGTGGAAGTCGCGCCGAACGTGCATCCCCCCGTGTGCCGCGTGATGGATTACAAGAAATTCAAGGCCGAGCAAAAGAAACAGCAGACCGAAAACGCAAAGCGATACCGGCAGAAGAAGAATGACGAGAACGGGGACGGGAATCGTTTCCGAGATGCGTAAGTGAGACTGGCGAGGCTTTGCGAGCGCCAGCCCAACCTCTTGTTGATCGTTGCAACGAAACGGCGAGTGAACAAGGTGGGCCGGCGGCCACCGTATTCTCTTTGAGACACGGCCCTGTCCCGCGCTGTCCCGCCCTACTAGTGCTGCGTCAAGTCCAAGAATTAGGATGACCTGCATCGTAAGTCGTTCGCACTGGCGGACAAGCCGCCAGTGCCACCCAGAAATCTAGGTGTGACAGAGCACTAGACCGTCTATTTCAAATTGGTGGGTGCCACGCCCACGGCTCTGCGACGGCTCTGCGTGGGCGTGTCTTCGAACGTCAAACGGATTCGCACGCCCACGCAAAGCCGATCGCAAAGCCGTGGGCGTGGTCACCCGATCCACCAATTTGAACTGGACGCACTAACTACCAGGCTGCGTCTCAATCCCTGTGACGCCGTAATGCCTGTGCCCAGCGACTCCTATGAGCGATCGCTGGATGTTGCGAGAAGATCACAAGAAGAAATCGAGTTTTTCGATCAACGGTGGAGACTTTTGCTTGAAGCCCGTTGCACTTTATTTCTGACCGGATAAATATCACCTACTTAATAGCATTTATTTAAACAACATCAATTGCCTCGTGAATAGTTATCCGAAGTTGAGGCCGCTGTGACTTAGGCAGAAAACCGCGCTCTTTAAGGTGCGTTCAGAAGTGATTGATGCAAATTCTTCCAAAGGAGCCTTGTGAAATGAGACCTTCCGTTTACCGAGGCAAGCGCCGTCCCCGGGCGGGCTTTACCCTCATCGAGTTATTGGTAGTCATTGCCATCATCGCCATTTTAGTCAGCTTGCTGATGCCCGCCGTCCAGGCGGCGCGTGAAGCGGCTCGCCGCACACAATGCAAGAACAACATGCGACAGCTCGGCATCGCCGCCCTCAATTTCGAGAGCGCCCAGAGGCAGATGCCACCTTCGGGCGAAGGAACCGACTGGACGACCGCCCAACAGCCCGGCGGAACGACGACCCCTCCATTCAATACCTTTTCCCTGTACTCGTTCTACACGGCGATTCTGCCGTATGCGGAAGAGCAGACCCTCTCACTGCAGTACGACTACACACACGTCTATAACGACGGCAACGCCCCCATCAACCAGCAAGTGGCCAGAACGCTCATCCCCTGGTTCTTGTGCCCGAGCAACTCGCTCTACCAGGCCGACCCGTACGGCTTCGGCACGACCGACTACATGGTGGTCCCCTACACCGACATCGACCCGGTGTTGGGCGTCCGCAATAAGCTCACGCGGATGGACGGCGGACTTGTCGTGAACGGCCAGCCGATCTCGAAGATCTCCGACGGCACCAGCCACACGATCATGCTCGGAGAAGATGTCGGGGCCATGTTCGAGACGCTTTCGGCCAACGGCCAATACGGCACCGAGTCGATCTACTCGGATCCGGTTTACAACACGGCGAAAGGTTATGTCTGGAACAATAACGCAAATCCCCCCGCTTCGGTCTTGTATTCCAGCCTGCAACCCGGCGCGATTGTCGGCACAGGCGACGTCGCGACTCCCAGCGGCAACCGCGGCCTGCCCCGCTGGGCGGAACCGGACAACGCGAACGGCGTCTCGGGTCAGGCGAACGCGTATAACGGCAGCGCGGGAACATTCATTCCGAAACTCATCAACGGAAACGGTTATCCGCAGGGCGGACCCGGCGGCTACGGTTCGGCAATATCTGAGCCCTATCAGCTTGTCAATCCAAGCGCCGCGGCGACCGGCAACTACACAGCCGCCCCGCCGGCCGGCAATCCGTGCGGTTGGTACTGGAACAACTGCGGCCCGAACTCTGAATTGTTCAGCTTCCATAATGCGGGCGCGAACGTGCTGATGTGCGACGGGTCGGTTCACTTCCTGAGCGAATTGATCGACCCGATCACACTTCGCCACCTCTGCACGCGGAACGAAGCGATTCCGACCGAGGGTGGCATCTTCTTGCAATAGCCTGGTCGCGGCGACACGCGCTGCTGTCGCTGGCACAAGAAACACGGCGGCCGGACGCACTTCTGTGCGTCCGGCCGTCATCCGTAGTAGGCCGTCGACTTCAAATTGGTGGTAGGCAAATCTCGGACAGATTTTTCACCACAAAGTCACAAAGACACAAAGAAAGGCAAGAGAGATCCGCAGATTACGCCGATTTCGCCGATTTGAATTTCAAAATCTGCGTCCTTCTGCGGAGAACTGCCTCTCGGTCTTTCTTGGGCGCACGTCGAAGATGAAGGTGGCGGAGATCACGCGGAAACCGGCGGAGTTGAAGTCGATTGCAGAGCCAGGACGGCGCACGAGATCGACTTTTTTGAGAGAGACGGTCTCGTAGGGTGAAACTATGAGAAGGAGACCGCGCCGCTCCTGACAACCTTGGAGACGTGGTAAACCGGTGGTGTGTTTAAAACCGTTGGTTTCCACACAAGGAGTTTGTCATGAAGTATGTCGGCGTCGATCTCCACAAGCAGACTATCAGCGTGTGCGTGATGGTGAAAGCGGAGGAAAAGCGGGTGGTCGAACAGCGTCGCAGCTTGCGTTGCGGCGACACCGAATCGATCCGTCGCTTTTTCGAGCGGCTCGGGTCGTTCCGCATGGTCGTGGAAGCCACCAGCAGCTACGAATGGCTGTTCTTGTTGATCGAGGATCTGGCCGACCGCTGCGTGCTGGCGCACCCCAAGAAGCTGCGGGTGATCGCGGAGAGCACGCAAAAATCGGACAAAATCGACGCGAAGGTGCTGGCTGAGTTTCTGCTTCTGGACATGATCCCGGAAGCCCATCGGCCCAGCCCGCGGCTCCGGCAGTACCGGGTGCTGGTGCGGCATCGCCACGCCGTGCAGCGGGGCATCACGCGGATCAAGTGCAAGCTGCGTCACAAGCTGGCCTTTTACAACGCGGATATCGCCAGCTTGTTCACGGCGCGGGGCCAGGAGCACCTGGCCAAGCTGGCCATGAGTCACGCGGATCGCTTCGAGTGCGACGCGCTGTGGGAACAGTTGTCCCTGTTGCACAAGCAACTGGCCGCGGCTGACAAGGAACTCAAGGCGTTTGCCCAGACGGCCCCTGCCGCCGAACGCGAAGCCCGCGAGGTGCTGGACACCATGCCCGAAGTGGGACCGGTCACGATCGACGTCGTGCTCAGCGAAACGGGAGACGTGCGGCGGTTCCGCAGCGCCAAGCGGGTGGTCGCCTACGCGGGGATGGATCCCTGCTTCCGGGAGAGTGCGGGAAAAGGCAAACAGCTGCACATCAGCAAGGAAGGCTCGCGGCTCTTGCGGTGGGCCCTGATCGAGACCGCCTGGCGGCTGGTGGGGAAATCGGCCCGCTGGCGGCGACTGTTCGATCGGCTGCGAGTGACCACAGGACACAAAAAGAAAGCCATCGTGGGGGTGGCCCGCCGGGTGCTGTGCGTGATGTACGCCATGCTCCGCGACGGCGCCGCGTATCGGGCGGCCGCCGTTTGAACGAAGATCGATCGTTAAAAGAGAAGAGACCAATTCTTGACTTGAGCTGTGAAAGGACTTTGTGACGATCCTTCCGTGACGCGAACACCGGGCGACCTCCGGCTTGTCCCATGTCGACGACGGCTTGTCGAGCGACGTTAGGGTGAATGGAGGCGCTCTTCGAATGGTTTTTTCTTGGTGACGTCCGCGTGCGGGCGATCACCGAATAGATGGTTGAGTTCACGTACGGAACTCGAGAGGCACGCGCCGCGGAATGTTCGTCGCTCCAAATGCATCGGAAAACCAGCCGGAATCATCACTCCCGGACCTCAGCTCGGGCTCAACAGACGGGAGCCGCCCCGTCCGTCTCCCCGTCGCCTCAGCCTTCACTTGAGGGCGAAAGGCCGAGGCGACGGTGAGACGGACGGGGCTCACGGCAGCGGTTCTCCGAAAAAAGAAAAAAAACTTAACGCCATTGGTTTGACAATCCGCTTCCCATAGATGGGACCAGCGAGGCTCTGCGAGCGCCGGCCCACCTTCTTCTTGATCGTTGCAACGAAACGGCGAGTGAAGAAGGTGGGCCGGCGGCCGAGGCGGCCTTGTCCCACCCTACCAGGCTACCAGGCTGCGGGATGGTGGATCAGTCCGGCAGCTTGAACTTGATGCCGTACCTGTGTTCCATCTGTTTGGCGACGGCCGTCGTCTCGTCGCGGAGCATGTTCCAGATGGCGTCGCGGTCGCCGGACGATTTCTCGACGGCCGAGTCCTGCTGCGCGCGAACCAGATCGAGGTTGCTGTCCGAATACACCCAAACGGGGAAGCCCAGGGGTTCTCCGTAGGGCCCGGCGCCGGTCCAGTTATACATCGTCGTGTCGTCGACGCGGATCGATTGTTCCAGATCCTGCAAACGCACCTTCTCGCCTCGCAGCGATGACGCGAGCGCCATCAATTCTTTGCTCACGTCCCGGCCCCAGCGGAGGAGCGACGGGTCGACCGCCGTCGGCGAGAGCGCCGCGATCTTGCGGGCAAATTCTTCGTGCCATGAGGCCGTCTTTCGATATCCGGTCGCGTCGCGATTCCGGGAAATCAGCGCGTTCAACAGGCTGCACACCTTGTTGTAGTACGCCTGCGACGCGACCGCGTTCGGTGCAGTACCCTCCGCGGCGGCCTCCTTGGGTGTGAGATGCGGCGACCGGATCAGGCCGAGCAGACGGCGCAGGCCCACTTCGTCGAGAGGCGCCTCGAACGTGACGGAATTGCCGGACACCTGGGCTTTGGCCGAAGCCAACATTTGCGGCCGGGCGCCCGCGTCATCGAGCCACTGGGCGACTGCCTGCTCCACGCGCGGCGCGTTCTGGCCGACCGGTGCGTCGAAATCCAGACGGAGCCGCGCGACGATCGAATCGGTAACGTGCACCGACAAGCGGGCCATTTTGAGTCCCGACAAGAGCGTGACCAGGGCATCAACGTCGCCGCCGTTTTTCAGCTTGGGCGTGCCCATGATCCAGTTGTGAATGTGCCGGGGATTGAGCATGTCTTTCAGGTCGACGGCCACGACGACCTGGGCCTTGTCGTCGGCAGAGAGTGCAGCGACGAGATCGCTGCTGATCGCAGGCGCCCTGCTCTGGCCGTCCGATTGCAACCAGTGCGAAGCGGCCTGGCGGTCGGCCGGCTGCAAGGCGCCGATCAAGCCGGGCGAAAACTGCACGAAATAGACGTTTCGCGGCGAGAGGACGGCCTGATGTCCGCCAAGGTTTTCCGCGTGGGAGAGTTCATGCTTGGCGATGTCGGCGACCGTCATGAGCTGACCGGTCACATAAACCGAATAAGTCAGAGGCGGCCCGGCAGCCGGGGATCCGACGGTGGTCCCTTGAATCATCTCCTTCACCCAGGGCGGGCTGGAAAGCAGGCCCTCCGCGTAAGCACGTCGAACCACGTCCGACCATTTTTCGTGCCGGCCGAGCGGACTGTTGACCAGTTTCTGCGTCTCGACGATGGCGACGGCATTGCACGAGCCGGGAATCAAACGCAAGGCGTGCGTTTCCGCCGCGATTGCCGAGACGGCCGCGGCACAAATCAGCACCGCGCACGCCGCGAAAATGACACTGGAAACAAGAGACCCGTGGAGCGTTCTGAATTGCGTTCGCATGGAAGAGCCACCCGGGAGGATGCGATCTTCCGTCACCCTATCCCGCCGAACGTTGCGACGCAAACCGAGCTTACCCAGATTTCGGCAGGATGCGGCGACCCGGAGCTCGGGCTGCCTTTGGCGGTTTGGGAATTCCAGAAGAGATCCCGGGGGAAGCGTCGATATTTCCTATCAAGCGGACCCGAACGCGGAGGTCTCCGCCGATCTGACGCCGCGCCTGCAAGATTGAGATTGAGGATCATGTCGCAACGCTTCGGGATCGTATTCGTCATCTGCGGAATCGGAACGACACTCGGCGGCGGGTGTGCGTCGGGCCCTTATCAATTCGGTCGCGGCTGGCCGGACGGTCTTGCAAGCTGCTCGCCGCAGGATGCACCTCCGCAGTTGGAAATTGCCGAGGGACGGCCGAACAAGTTCGTTGACAGCGTGGGGTGGGTGATTGGGATTCCGGGCAAGCTGCTGCTGTGGGATCGCCGCGTCAACAATCACTGCATCACGCCGGAGACGACAGAAGCCGTCGCACGCTATGCCGAGCAGAATCAACTCAAAGACGCTTGTTTGCGAATCAATCAGTACGCGCCCGGCGACGAATGGGTGCGGTTGACGACAAACCGCGAAGTGGGCGCCGGTTGGCGGTACACGCTTGGCACGCTGAGCCTCGTCGGCTACACGCTGTTTCCCGGGCGGTTGTTCGGTGGCGATCACTACAATCCGTACACGAACAGTGTCTACATCTATTCGGATGTCCCCGCCCTTGGCGTGGAATCGGCGGCTTATGCCAAGGACGTGCATGGCCGGGAGTATCCCGGAACCTACGCGGCCGTCAATCAATTGCCCGTGGTGTCCTTGTGGCATGACACGGTCAACACGCAGGATGCTCTCGGCTACTTGCAGGCCACCGGCAACCAAGAGCAACAGGCCGAAGGCATCAAGATTCTGTATCCGTACTATGGCTCGCAATTGGGCGGTGCGGTGGCCAGCGTTGTCGGAGCGGGCATCCTGTTCCCGATTGGCGGAGCAATCGTCGGACATCTTTCCGGCGCCACGCAGACAACTCAATCGCCTGCGCCCCAAGACGCGGGACAACCGGTCGCAACGAGCGGTGACGCGAGCCCCATAACAGTCGCGCCGCACGATTCAGGGACGAATTAAAGGCGGAAGGATGAGTCAGACTCGCGTCCTTCGGTCGCGCCGCCGAGGATGGACATTGGTCTGGCGGTGCAGATGGGACTAGAATTTCGGTTGAGCAAATTCTGGAACTCCGGTGCCAAGCGTGAAATAAGAGAGCCCGCCAATGAACCTCGCGGACGCCAAAATCGGGCAGATTCTGATCCCCGTGGACGACTTCGAGAAAGGCGTCGCCTTTTATCGCGACGTGCTGGGCATTCCGTTTCTGTTCGCGGCGCCTCCGCAAATGGCGTTCTTCAACTGCGGCGGAATTCGTCTGCTTGTCGGCGTTCTGCCGCCGGGCGAAAAACCGCAACGAGGCTCGGCGATCTACTTCCAGGTTGCCGACATCAAGGCAGTCCACGCGACGCTCAAGGCAAAGGGAGTGACCATTCGCGCCGAACCGCACATCGTCCATCGCACGCCGACGTCCGAGCTGTGGCTGGCCGAATTCATGGACCCCGACGGCAATCAGTTGTCGCTCATGAGCGAGGTTGCGACGGCTGGGCGGAATTAAAGGGGCGGACTCATTCAGATCGGGCGGTCCACTAGCGTTCGAAGCGGTCGAGTTTGTACGACAGTCTGGCCTTCGCCGTCTCGCCCGGTTTGATTTCAATCGGCAGGGCTCGCTCCAAAAAACCGGCGCGCTCGTGCCAGACGCGAAAGGCATACTTGCCCGGCGGCAGGTTGGCGATCTCGAAGGCGCCCAACTCGTCGGTCACCGCCGCGAACGGATGGTCGAGGACCAGCAAGTTCGCACGCATCCATGAATACCGATCGCTGCGGACCTCGAAAGGGGTGCGTTCCGGCACCGCGAATCGCATCCGCAGGTTGGCTTGCTCTCCCGGCCGCAGGTGATTGATCGGCTCATTTCGGTTCGGAAAGAGATGGAAGTTCGACGGCTTCTGGCTGTCGTTGCGCAACGTCAGCGCCTGTCCCACGCGGATGATCGCCGTGCGCGGAGAGAAGGCCTTATCATCTGTCCGCAGACAAAAGGCTTGTGCTGGAGTGGCAAACGGTCGTCCGTCGGGCGATTCCGCGAGATACACGTAAACATTCGCGATTCCATTGTCCTCGGTGCGATTGATTCTCAGCGACTCGTCGCGAATCGACTTTTTGTTGCCTAAGTCAAGATCGTTGGCGGCCGCGTCCAGGCGCACCGTTCCAGTCAAGCGGCCCACGACGGCGTGAGCGGATGACTTGTCCTCGGCGGCCGACGATGGTTTCGCTTCACTTACGAGGTTGGTGGTCGTTGACGCCGCGGAAACCTCAGCGGGGCTGTGCACATCCTGCACGTGCCCGATCCGCACGACTCGAAATTCGACGGTGTACTCCAGCCCGGCCTCTACGTCGAGTTCGCGGCGATCGTGACCGATGCCTTGGGCCGCGTCGCCCACCGCGAAGAAAGAACCACCCGCCAAGTAGACCGAATTCTTTCCCGGTGGCAGCCACACGTGAAACGCGCCGTCACGCCGCACGTGGACGTTCTCGATGACCGGCTTCGCGTCTGCCGCCGCGCCCCGCACCACGGCGACCGGAATCGTCACGTCCTCATCCACCGATTCGGGCTTGTTCCTGAGGTTGTCGATGAGCTTTCCGCTCAAGAGCCCGCCTTTGGTCAGACGAATGACGGGTGCTTGAACGGACTGGCCCTGACGGACGTCAATCCAGCCAATTCCCGCCGTGGCAAAACCGCTCGGCCCGCCGCGAAACCAGACGTTAATTTTGCCGGTCGGCAACTGGCGAATCCGGTATCTTCCGTTGGCGTCGGTCGCAGTCGTGTGAAGACGGGATCGGCGGCGCGCCAAAGGACGTTCTTCGCCGAAGTACCCAAGCTCTTGCCACCCGACCAGCACGCCGGCGGCCGGCTGGTCCGTGTCGCCAACAACGACCTGACCTTCGAGCACGCCTGCTCTCCGAAGCCTCACTTCAGCCGAATTCTGGGCCTTGAACGACTCGCTCAAGTAATCCGGATGATTCACGAACCAGAACCTACCTCCGGCGACGTCATCGATTTCAAACTCGCCACGCACGTTGGTGCGAGTCGTAAACAGGCCCTCTGGATATGTGTTTTCGATTCGATAGCGGCAAACGACCGCGTCTGCAATCGGATTCCCCTGCTCGTCTTTGACGATCCCCCTCCTTACGACGGGTTGATGAAACTTCAAATCCAGCCAATCGTGTTGCGCATTGAGAACGCCCATTGCAGTCGCAAGACCTTGACGCCGCGCGACGAGACAATAACGGTCGAATGTGCGTTGCAGCGGCGGCACGTGCCGAAAGACGAACCGTCCCTCCTCATTGCTTGTTGTCCGCCCGACAAAGCGATGGCTCCGGTTCTCGCCTTCGGTGTGCTGGATATACAGCGAAAGCTCAACACCGGAAACTCGCGACTCGTCCGCGCTCGAGCACAATCCGCCGATGTCGCCCGGGGCAAAGTGAGGATCGACGATCTTCAGCGCTTCGGCCAGCATCGTCGAACGCGGCACGTCATTCTCTGACCCCTTGCCAGGGGCCACCTGTGGCTGCGATTGGTCGCTCGAGACCGGCTTCTTCATCGGCGTCATTCGGATCACGCGGAAATCGATCGCGTACTCCTGCCCCTCTTTCACGTCAATCTCGCGTTTGTACTGATTCGTGTACCGACTATTGGGATCAATCGCGTAAAACGGGCCGCCCGAAAGATACAGGGAGTTCTTACCCGGAGGCAGACGAATCTCGAAGCTGCCAGCCTCGCTCACCGGAGCGCCTTGGATCGAGGCGCCGCTCGTGGGCCTCGCTGGGCCATGCACACCGATCGTTGCTTGTTCGTCCTGTCCCACGATCGCCGGCTTGCCGGTGGCGCTGTCGATCAGCCGCCCTTTCACCATGCCGCCTTTGACGAGCCGAATGGGAGGTGCCTGGACCGTCTGCCCAACAGCGACTTTCAATGAGTCGATTGCCACCGACGCCCGGCCCGCTACCGTGCTCGTGAGATAGACATTAAACGTGCCCGCCGGGATCTGCCCAATCTGATAGCGGCCGTTTTCATTCGTCTTCGACTGGCCGAAGAAGAAGGCGGCGTCGTCCAAATCCTTCAAGGCGCCGCGGTAGGATCGGTCAATACATTGCATTCCGACCAACACTCCGGCGACGGGTTTGCCCGTCCCACTATCGAGAACCTTAACGAGCCTGACCTCCGCGAGGGCGCTGGGATTCGTGCGAAACAAAGTCCGGCGTGCGTATTGAGAATGCTCGATGACGGAAGTTCCGACCCCGCAAACATCGTCGATCTCAAATTCCCCGCGAGCGTTGGTCCGCGCCGAACGGATACTTTCGGGCAATCCGTAAAAGCCGCGCTGATCGCAGCGAACCAATGCGCCGGCGATTGGGCGTCCATCTTGATCTTTGACCAACCCTTTCAAGGGGACGGCCGGTGGCACGCCGAGATCGATCCAATCGTGGCGGTGGTCGAGTTCCTCAATGGCGGTTTGCCGCCCCTGCTTCTGGGCAATCAGCAGGAATCGCTCGGCGTGAGGACGCAGCTCGGGCACGTGCCGGAACAGGAACTGCCCCGCCGCGTTGCTCGTCGTTCGATCCAAGAGACTTCTGTCAGGATTGTCGGGGCGCCCGAATCGGTCGAGATAAAGCGAGACCTCGATTCCCGGAACTCGCTTTTCCCCTCGTTCGATGCACAATCCGCCGATCTCGTCCTTGTTGACGTGATAATCGATGATCTTTTCAGCTTTCGCAGACGGTGGCTGCGGATCATCTTTGAGTGCCGCTTCACCCGGGGAAGATTTAGGCGGACTCTGAGACTTCGTCGCTGCCAACGGCATGTACGGCGATGCAGACTTCGCCAGCGTAGGTCGCAGCGAGAGCGACGTCGCGAGGAGACCCAAGCCCGCCAGGCACGCGAGGAGTGCTGCGCGCACTCGATCCGAGCAACGCTCTGCCGCGTGATTGTGATTGAGGATTTCCGTCACGCGTTGTTCGAGGGCCGCCGGGCGTTCCCAGATGCCGACGGCGGTGAATGCTGTCAGGCCGCGGTGAGTGGCCAGCTTGCGGGCCCACTCGACGAGGAGGGCCGCGTAGTCGGCCGGGCCGATTTGTGAGGCGGCCGCGGCGTCGGCAAGGAGTTCTTGATTCGTGCGAATTCGCCGTCGAGCCCACCAATAGAGCGGATGAGCCCACAGCAAAGTCAAAATCACGCGGTCGAGGGCCAGCAGCCACAGGTCGCCATTTTTGATGTGGGTCCATTCGTGGGCCAGCACGGCTTTTAAGGCGTCCCGCGATCCTGTTTCGGAGAATCCTTTGGGGAGCAGGATCGCCGGCCGCAGTGTGCCGGTCGCGACGGGCATCGCCAGCCGTGGATTGATCCGTAGCCGGGGCAAGCGGGCTGCGGGGCCGGCGATTTCTCGCAGTTCTTCACAGCAGGCGCCCGACGCGGGGGCGCTGCGACGCACGAGTCTCGATGCACGCACCACGCCGATGATCAGCCAGTTCGCCATCGCGAACCCGCCCGCGAGGAACGACCCGACGGCAAAAGCCACGAACCGCGGGCCCCATTCTGCGACAGCTGGGACCGGCGCGAGGGCGACAGGCTCGGTCGGCCGCGCCTCGGTCTGCGTCGATTGTTCGGAGGGCGCCTGCGGGGGCTCGAAACCGTCGACGACCGACTCTGCTCCCTCGGCCCGCAGCGGCGGTTCGACGGCCAGCAGGGGTGCAGCCGGGGCTTTCGCCGGTTGGCTCTCGGCAACTCGAATTTCCGGACGTGTCAAAAATAGAGGCAAGTCGAACCGGGGGCGAGACGGTGCGAGGCACAGACCGGATGCGACGAGCAATCCGATTAAGCTCCCCCAAGCGACGGCCATTCGCGGCGCGGGCTGCCGGAGGACGGCGAACAGGAGAGCGGCGATCGCAAGCACGATCGTGGCCGCAAGATAGAAATCGGCCAGCCACAGACCACAGAATTCGAGCCAGGTATTCATGACTGGGTCCCCCTTTTTCGGGGGGATCGGGCTTTTTTGCGCCTGCGCGATCATGGCCTCGAGCCGGGCGAGTTCGTCATCATTCAGCTTGCGCGAATCGAGCACATGGACCAGATACTCGTCGACCGCGCCGTCGAACACGCGCTCGAGAAAGCCGCCGGCCAGTTTGCGGACGGTCGGCTCGCGGCGGATGCGGGCGCAGTAGGCGTAGGCCTTGCCGATTCGTTTGTGGCCCACGAGGCCCTTCTGCTCCATCACCTGCAGCAGGCTCAAGACCGTGGTGTAGGCCAGATCGTTCTCGGCCTGGGTCATCGTTTCCCAAATGTCGCGGACCGTCGCCTCGCCGCGCTGCCACAAGACTTTCAGGGCCTCGAGCTCGCGGCCCGTGGGCATGAGATCCGTCATTGCACCCTCGTAGGGCAAGCTGCCAGCTTGCCTTTTCAGCTTTGGAACATCGAATCAATGGCAAACTAGTACGATCACATCTACTGGTTCACCAGTAGCACTGGCCGTCATATTACTGGTTGGCCAGTAGATGTCAAGATGAAGGGCACAGCAATTTGAAGGGATACTGGAGAGGCGTGTCGGTGATTGGTGTCGGGTGGGACAAGGCCCCGACCTCATAAAATAAGGTGGGCCGGCGCTCGCAAAGTCTCGCTTGTCCCACCCTACGACCTCATCCTCCGCCCCGCGCCCCCATCTTCTCGAGCCGTTGCGCCTTGACGTGATAGACGTACAAGGCGCGGTTCGGAAAGGCGGCGCGCACTCGAGCCAGGTCCGTCTTGCCGGGGACGTAGCGGCCGCGAATGACCAGGCCGGAGAGGTCGGGGTCGTTGTAGACGTAGTCGATGCTGCGGTCGGCCGGGTCGGGCTCGATCAAGAGGAGCGCGGGACGGTCCGTCACGGCCGCGTCGACCATCCGCTGAAAGCCCGCGTAGTGTAGCCGCGAAAAAGCGACCTCCACGACGCCACGTTCGATCCGTGAGAGCGACCAGAATGGGTCGAACGGGAGCCAGTTCGTGATGACTGCCGTCGCGACAAGTGCGGCCCACCAGGCGGGCATGGCGCTGCGGCCGGATTGCTTCCAGACGAGCAATAACTGCTGCGACGTGACCGCGAAGATCAACAGGAGCAGCGGCCCCGTCTCGAAGACGTAATGCCAGTTCATGATGCCGGTGAACCAATACGGCACGTGGACCGCGTGCAGCGTGAGGACGGCGGCCGCGACGAGACGCCAGCGCGGATCAAGTCGCCACAATGCCGCCAAAACGAACACAACCCCCGCCATCGCCAGGGGCACCGGGCCGAGTGTCCAGCGAGCGGTCGCCGCCGTCCGCAGCTTGACGTTCGCCAGGGCCAAGCGCGGGGTCAAGTCATTGGCCCAGCGGTCGTAGTTGTCGAGCACCTTGGGACCGAGGTGCTGCTCGCCCCGCTTCACATTGTTGAAGCCGTAGACGTGCCGGGGCGTGTAGATGTCGGTGTAGAGCTGATAGGGTGAGACGAATCCGTCACCTGTAATGGCTCGGTTATCGAGGAAGAGTACGGCCAGGCCGAACAGCAGCGGCACGGCGAGGGCGGCGACCTGCCACAGGCGGGGGCTAGGTTTCTCGTAGGGCAAGCTGCTAGCTTGCCTTGGCTGACCTTCGCGCGAGCCGACGTTGGCGATTGCGCTCGATCCGCCCGCTTTGGTCGGCGTCCGTTTTGGCAAGCTGGCAGCTTGCCCTACGTTAGGTCTTGGCAAGCTGGCAGCCTGCCCCACGAGGCGCCAGGCAAACCACAATCCGAACGGCAATCCGAAGCCGGCCGCCGTCATGGGACGGCAGAGCATGGCGAAGGTCAGTCCGCAGCCGGCCCAAAACGCGTCGCCGGCGCGGCCCGTCCGCATGAAACGCACGAAGGCGAACAGAAAGAGGGCTAGCGCCGCCATCGTCGGTTCGTGCGACAGGAGCAAATTGCTGAACAGGGCCATCCCCGGTGAGAGCGCCGTCAAGAGCCCGGCGGCCAATCCGACGCGGTTGCCGGCCAGCTCGCGGCCAGCCCAGAAGATGAAAAACGCCGTCAAACCACCGGCCAGCCACTGTCCCCAATATGGATGGCCCATTGCCAGAAACGGTGCGAGCCACAGACCGACGCCGGGGAAATAACGGCTGGCGAAGCGGCCCTCGTTCAACACGTGCATCTGGTCGAAGAGTTCCGGCAGATGCGGTTCGCTCGGGAACGAAAGCCGGCCGGCCAGGAAGGTCTTCGCCTGGAGTGTGTAGCTGAATTCGTCGTGGTACGCGGGGGGCAAGTCGCCGAAGCGCATCGCCGGTTTGGCGCCGACTTCGGTTGAAGCGATCCACGCGCTGGCGATGATCGACGTCAGTAAACAGGCGACGGCCATCGTCCACGCAGCAGTCAACGACGAGAACGACTTGCCGTGCGATACCGAAACGTCTTCCCGCGACCGACGGCGCACGAACCAAACAACGGGGCAAATCGCGAGCAGAATCAACGGCAGCGTCGTGTCGAGGTTGATGTCAAAGATCCACGCCAGCACGCCGAGCGGCGTTTCCGAGTCCGCTTTCAGGCGGGCCA
The DNA here is from genome assembly GCA_963752185.1 of uncultured Planctomycetaceae bacterium. Taxonomy (GTDB): domain Bacteria; phylum Planctomycetota; class Planctomycetia; order Planctomycetales; family Planctomycetaceae; genus DASPSM01. The sequence goes on from CAVVXK010000002.1 coordinate 3,280,194, forward strand.
GTTCGGGAATCACAGCAATCAGCAGGCCGACGGCGTACGCCGCGATCTGGGCGATCAAAAACGGCCAATCCGACCGTTTGGGAGTCAATTCCGCTTGTGTCGTCGACACACGAGGCCTGTTAAAATCGATGGAGAGATTCGTCTCGCTTGCAGTTCCGCGAATCTCCATTGTGGCTGTTGGGGGGGATGCTTGGCCAGGATTGCGCTTGTCACTGGAATCGCCGGTCAGGACGGCTATTACCTGTCGAACTTACTGCGATCCAAGGGCTATGAAGTCCACGGCGTCGAATTGCCCGGCCGACCTGTTCCGCCGGGCCTTTGCAAAAAGGTGTATGCGGCCGACATCGGCACCGAGTCCGGATTGAGCCAGATTCTGGCTGAGGCGGGGCCGGATGAAGTCTACAACCTGGCCGGCATGAGCCGCGTGAGTGACTCGTTCGAGCATCCGATCGAGTTCGCGCTCACCAATGGCGTGGGGGCGATCCGGCTCTTGGAGGCGATTCGGTCGCACCGCGATCGCACGGGACGCGAAATCCGCTTTTATCAGGCGTCGACAAGCGAGATGTTCGGCTCGACCGGCACCCTGCCCCAGACCGAGGCGAGCGCGTACCACCCGCGAAGTCCGTACGCCTGTTCCAAAATTCTGGCCCATCTGCAAACGATCAATTATCGCGAGGCGTACGGCCTGTTTGCCTGCTGCGGCATCATGTTCAACCACGAATCACCGCGACGGCCGGAGCACTTTGTGACCCGCAAAATCACGTCGGCCGCGGCGCGGATCAAGCTCGGTTCGCGGGAGCGACTCGCACTCGGCAATATCGACGTTCGCCGCGATTGGGGCTTTGCCGGCGATTACGTCGAAGCGATGTGGCTCATGCTGCAGCAGGACCGGCCGGAAGACTATGTGATCGCCACGGGCGAGACGCATTCGGTCCGCGAATTTGGCGAAGCCGTCTTCGCCCACCATGGGCTCGACTGGGCCACGCACGTCGTCAGCGATCCGGCCCTGTTTCGCCCGACCGAGCTCGAAAGCGTCTGCGGCGACGCCTCGAAGGCTGATCGCAACTTGGGTTGGCGTCCGCGCGTGACGTTTTTTGAGCTGGTCCGCATGATGGCAGACGACGATCTCGAACGGCTCCGCGCGGTTCAAAAACAAGAGCACCAACAGCAGCAACAATGAGCGAAGCACCCACGCCCCCGAATCGCCGCAATCCGTGGACCCACTTGTTGGTGGCGTGCTGCGCGGCGTTTATCTTCACCGTATTTCTGATGGTCGCGAGCGCCTTCAACGCAAATGGCGGGGCGCTGGCCCGCGTGTTCGACCGCCATGGAATACTGGTGCTGGGAATCGAAGTCGGCGTCGTTCTGGCCGTGACGGTCATCGTGCTGACCACCGAACGGCGGGAAACTCGGCGGCAAATCGAGAAGCGCGAACGGCAGCTCCTGGCGGAGGCGGAGACAGAAGCGGAAGAAAAACGTGAGTCGGAGGAGTTGGAGCCGAGGTAGACTAAGGGAAGGATGAAGGCGGAAGGATGAAGGATGAGCAAGACAACCGTAACGTGGGACAAGGCCGCCCCCTTCAAGAGAATACGGGCGGCCGCCGGCCTACCTTCTTCGTGCGGCGATCGAAAGAAGGTGGGCCGGCGCTCGCTTCGCTCGTTTGTCCCACCCTACGGTTACGGCAAGCTGGCAGCTCGCCCTACGAGACGCGTTGATGAACAAGTCGGTTAAGGTTGAGATCGAGCGGCTGCGCGAGGAAATTCGCCGGCATAACCGGTTGTATTTCGTCGAGGCGAAGCCGGAGATTTCGGACCTCGAATTTGACAAGTTGATGAAGCGGCTGCAGCAGCTCGAGGCTGAGCATCCGGAATTCGACGCGCCCGACAGCCCGTCGAAGCAAGTGGGTGGCGAGCCGGTCGAAGGTTTTAACACGGTCGTCCATCGCATTCCGATGTTGTCGATCGACAACTGCTACGACGAGGCGGCCCTGCTCGAGTTTGACGCACGGATCAAGAAACTCGTGCCGAATGAGAGCATCGAATACACCGTCGAGTACAAAGTCGACGGCGTGGCCATGTCGGTTACCTACGAAAACGGCGTGATGGTACAGGCGGTCACGCGCGGCGACGGCACGCGGGGCGACGATGTCACCAGCAACGCGCACACGATCGGCGGAGTGCCGCTGCGGTTGCACGCCAAATCACCGCCGGCCGTCGTCGAGATCCGCGGCGAAGCGTATATCTCGAATTCCGATTTCGCGGCCCTGCTCGCGCGGCAAAAGGAAGCGGGAAAGGAGGCCTTCGCCAACTCGCGGAACACGGCCGCCGGCGCGCTCAAGCTTTTGGATCCGCGGCTGTGCGCGGCCCGCAAGGTGCGCTTTCTGACGCACGGCAGCGGCTACGTCGAGGGGATCGAGTTCAAGAATCACATGGAATTCCTGCACAAGGTCCGCGAATGGGGCATCCCGACGACGCCGAACGTCAAAGTCTGCCCGGATATTGAATCGGCCCGCGATTACGCCAATCACCTGGCCGAAAATGTGCACACGCTCGATTTCGAGGTCGACGGCATCGTGCTCAAGGTGAACGACTTCGCCCAGCGCGAGCGGATGGGCCGCACGAGCAAGGCCCCGCGGTGGTTGATTGCCTACAAGTGGGAGAAATATGAGGCGACGACGCTCGTCGAGGACATGGGCGTGCACGTCGGCAAGACCGGCGCGCTCACGCCGGTGGCCTTTTTCAAACCGGTACTGATCGCCGGCAGCACGATCTCGAAGGCCAGCCTGCATAATGTCGATGAGATCGAGCGGCTCGGGATCCAGATCGGCGACTGGGTCGTCGTCGAGAAGGCGGGCAAAGTCATTCCGCACGTAGTGCGAGTCGAGCTGCATCGCCGCGACGGGACGCAGCGTCCGTACCACTTTCCAAAAAAATGTCCCGAGTGCCATACGCCCGTCGTCCGCGACGAAGACGGAGTTTACGTCCGCTGCCAGAACCCGAATTGTCCGGCCCAACTGAGGGAGAGCCTGCACTATTTCGCGTCCCGCGGCGCGATGGACGTCGAAGGGTTGGGGATCAAATTGATCGAGCAACTCACGGCGACGGGGCTCGTGAAGACTCTTTCGGACGTCTACCGGCTCAAGGACCGGCGCGATGAGTTGCTCGAGCTGGAGCGGATGGGCGAGAAATCCGTCGACAACCTGTTGACGGGCATCGAGGAATCAAAGACTCGGCCACTGTGGCGGCTGGTTACCGGGCTCAACATCCGCCACGTCGGCACGCGCAACGCCCAAGTGCTGGCGGAGCATTTCGGCATGCTCGACGCGATCACGGCCCAGTCGGCCGAATCGCTGGCGGAGGTCGAAGACATCGGGCCGGTGATCGCCCATTCGGTCCACTCGTTCTTTAGTTCGGAGGTCGGCCGCAAGCTGGTCGAAGAACTCCGCGGCTTCGGCCTCAACTTCGGTGAACCGAAGAAGGAGCGTCCGAAGAAGGAAGGCGGCAAGCTCGAAGGCAAGACGCTGGTCGTCACGGGGACACTGACCCGCTACACACGCGAAGAGATCACCGAGCTGATTCAAAAGCACGGTGGCAAGGCGGCCGGCAGCGTCTCGAAAAAGACGAACTTCCTCATCGCCGGCGAAAACGCGGGAAGCAAGCTCGAAAAGGCGGAAAAACTCGGCGTGGCCGTGATCTCGGAAGACGAGTTCATCAAAATGATCGAAGACAAATGACCGAACCGCAACGTTGTCCAAAATGCGGCGCCGAGTTGCCGGCTCATGCGGCCGGTCCGCTCTGCGCGGTGCCTCGGGGAGCACGGCCCCGGCACGATTGCCTGGACTCCCCGAGCGGCGAGCGAACCGACACTGGCGCCGCGGACGACCAGTCCGCAGCAGTCGGGGGCGCCCGTCGAGCAGCGCTATTTCGGCGACTATGAGATTCTCGAAGAAATTGCCCGCGGCGGAATGGGAGTGGTTTACAAGGCGCGGCAAACCAACCTCGACCGCACGGTCGCGCTTAAGACGATCCTCGCCGGCCAGACTGCCTCGGAATGCGACGTCGAGCGTTTCTACACCGAAGCGCGGGCCGCGGCCAATTTGCAGCACCCGAATATTGTCGCGATCCACGAATTCGGCGAGCACGAGGGGCAGCTCTACTTCACGATGGATTACGTCGAGGGTCAGAGCCTGGCGTCGGTCGTCGCCGCGGGTCCCCTGCCCGTCGAGAAGGCGGTGACCTATCTGCGGGCGATTGCCGATGCGATCCATTACGCGCACCAGCACGGGATTTTGCACCGCGATCTCAAACCGTCCAATATTCTCATCGATCGCTTCGACCAGCCGCGCGTGACCGATTTTGGAATTGCCAAACGCATCGGCTCGCAGGAGGTTGCCGGCGGAGATTGTGCTCCGTCCTCAGCGTCGAAATCATCGAAGCCGGGATTGACGACTGCCGGCGAAGTGCTGGGCACGCCGAGCTACATGTCGCCGGAGCAGATCGATGCGGATCCCTCGGAACTTGGCTCGCCGTGCGACGTATATGCTCTCGGTGCGGTGCTTTATGAGTTGCTCACCGGCCGGCCGCCGTTTCAGGCGAACACGGCCCGCGACACGATGCTCAAGGTGCTGCAAGCCCCGCCGCCGAGCATTCGGCGGCTCAATCGTCGCGTGCCCCGGGCGCTCGAACTGATTTGCCTCAAGTGTCTCGAAAAAGATCCGCATCGGCGTTACCGGTCGGCGAGCGCCTTGGCAGACGATCTGTCGCGATTCGAACTGGGCCAGGAGACGCTGGCCGGCGCGACGGAGAAGGCGCTGATGCCACGGATCGTGCTGGGAAGCGGCGCTGGCTTGTCTGCTCTTTTGTTGCGGCGGGCCGCTCTTGTTTTTCAGTTGGTGGATCCCCAAAAAGCATGCCGATCGGCCCAACTCGTTGGTGCAGCGGCTGGGCAACACGTTCGAGACGATCCGATCGACGGTGCAAAACAATATCGAACTGCAGGAGCTTGCCGCGGCGTGGCACCCGCCAGCGAACGAGTCAAAAACCGGGGCCCTGTTCCCGCCGAGCGTGGGTGCGTTCACGCTTTCCGGACACGAGAAGGACGTGATGCTGCCGGAGTTCCGTCTCGATCAACCCTCTTGGAAGGCGACCTATAAGTCAGCGCAAGCAACGATCGAAATGTTCGTGTTCCGCGTCAAACGCAAGGAGTGCCGCAAGATCCTCGAGCGCGTCGGCTCGGCTTTCAATGACGAGCCCCTGCACGTTACGGCCGACACGTCCGTGCATTACTCGTACAAGTTTGCGGGAAAATTGCGGATCGGTTCGTTCATCTGGACGGCCGATCGCCTCTTGCTCGCGCGGACGTCCGACGACGCGAATACCGACGACTTCTTGAGAACTTATTTCAAAGCCACCGGTCCGGCACAGCCAACGACGCTGGCAGCAGCCGTCCCGCAAAAGTCGCTCGCCGACCTGATCCGCGAGGGGGCCAAGGAGGACGACGCGCGAACCGCGGACGAGAGCGGCGACGAGGGGCAGAGCGCATCTGCGGCGAACCGTTCGCCGGAGAAATCGGGCTGGCTGGACTTTTCCACGCTCTTCAATCTCGCGCTGGTCGGCGTGTTTTGCGCGGGGATTTGGCGCGTGTATGCGAAAGCCGGTCTGCCGGGTTGGGGAGGGCTGATTCCGGTCTACAATCTGGTGCTGTGGATGCGTCTGGGCGGGAAGCCCGGTTGGTGGGCCATCTGGCTGTTCGTGCCGTTTCTGAATCTGGTGATCTACACCATCGTCACTTTCGAGGTGGCCAAGAACTTCGGCAAAGGGGTCGCCTACACGCTGGGTCTGTTGCTGGCGCCGCCCGTGTTTTACGCGACTCTCGGTTTGGGATCGGCCCAATACAACGCCACGCTGTTGCGACTGCGGCAACGGGCGACGACCGGCTGATGGCAGTCGGCCTTGTGTACTTTCTGGGCTCGGCGGCGCTATAATGAATATCCCGCCTTATCGCACTGCGCCCGTGTTGTTGAAACGGATGTTCAGTTCCGGCGCGGCGCCCTCCCCGTGAATGGCACGGCTGCATTTCGGTTGAGACTCGCAGAATGGCCCGTCTGAAGCTAAGTAACCCGAGCCAACCGATTTACATCCGGGCGGTGCTGGCGATCTACGAGTTTCTCGCCTCGCTCAAGCTGGCAGTCATTCTGATTCTGCTGTTGGCGATCCTGCTGGGATTGGCCACCTTCGTCGAGGCGAATTTCGGCACGGCGGCGGTCGCCTTCTTGGTCTACCAGACCTGGTTCTTTGCCGCGCTTTTGGCCCTATTGGCGATCAACATCTTTTGCGCGGCGTCGATCCGCTTTCCCTGGAAGCGGCACCAGACGGGATTCGTGGTCACGCACGTGGGCCTGCTGACGCTGTTGGCCGGCTCGGCCATCAGCGACCGCGGCAGCGTGAACTCGCAGATGCTGGTCTTTCTGGGCCAGTCGAACCACGTGGCGATCGACATGGACCAGTCAACGATCAACGTGTCCGACATTCCGGGTCGGCCGGAGCCGCTGCAGGTGCGGTTTCACCCCGGGCCGTTCAATTGGAGCGATCTGGCCCCCTACCCCATCGTGCGGCGGATCAAATCGTGGTTCGGCGGTCCGGATCCGACAAAGCCTTGGGTCCATCCGCCGCAGGTGATCTACGACGACGGCCGCACGAAGGTCGAAGTGGTCGACTATTATTCCAAAAGCATCGTCCGCGCCACCCCATATCTCGCGCTCGACTTCTATCAGCCGATGCTGAAAGTGCAGATTCCCATCGAGCTGGAGATGGAGGAACGGCGTCAGGATTTGCCCGTCGCCAAGGCGCCGTTGATGGGCGTCGGCGAAGTCTTGATGTGGAAGTCGAACGAGGATGACGCGCTGGCTGCGTTCACGCAGTGCAAGCCCGACCGGACGGTCGAGGGGAATGGGCTGGTCGCCTTTTGGTGGAAGGGCGAATCGTACTCTGCCACGGTGAAGGAACTGCAGAAGCTCAAGGACCAGGGAAAACTGTTGCCGCTCAACGAGCAGTTATCGGTCGAGCTGGGTGGCTATGTCGACTCGCCCGATCTTTCGGCTCTGGTGCACGGCAAGGGTCTGATTCCGGACAGCTCCGGCTCGGAAGGACACGGCGTCGGCCCGACGGTCGAGATTGTGCTCCATGACAAGGCGGGGTCCGAAGAGACGAAGTACCGCATCGTGCGTTTCGCACAGCTCCCCTATTTGCCGGAAGGCAAACATCCGCCCGGGTTCCATGCCGAGTTTTTCCATCCGCAGGTCCGTGGGCAAGTCGACATCCTGATTGGCCCCCAGAACAAACTGGCCTACCGCGCCTGGCAACAGAAACTGGGACGCGTCGTCGCGGCGGGCGATCTGGAAATCGGCAAGACGGTCGATACCTTCTCGATGGGGGGCGGCGAGAATGTGATGCGGATGACCGCCACGCAATTTGTCCCGAGCGCCGACGGCACCTCGAGTGCGATCACGCCGACCGAAGTGGTGCTGCCCCGGCCGTTCGACAAGGGAGACCGCGGCGACTCGAAATGCGTGCGGCTTCGCGTGAGTTCGACCGATCCGGCTTCCGGCCGCAAGATTGATGACGCCTTCTGGCTCAAGCAGAACCTTCCCGAACCGTGGGAGAGTGCGCGACGGCGCCAGGTGCACGACACAAACGTCGGCAGCGATCGGCCGATCAAGTCCTCTTATAACGTGAAGCAAACGGAAGTCGGCTTCGCGCTCAAACTGGTCGACTTCGACCTGGAGGTCGATCCCGGGACGAAGACCGCCGGGAATTACACGAGTCGCGTGATCCAGATCGACGTCCGCAACGACCCCGAAGTCGTGCGGCTCCGCGAAAAGCTCGGCACGGCTAACGACGCCGCGCAGAAGCAAGCGGTCCGCGACGAGCTCGATCAAACGATCCGGAAACAGACCGACGAGTATCTCGCAAGCCTCAAGGGAAAGTCGGAAAGCGAGCAGCACAAAATTGCCGAGAGCAAAGACGCGCTGGCTGACTTCGTGATCACCATGAACCGGCCGCTCGACTATCCCGATCCCGCGGGGCGCCAATTGCGGTTCTTTCAGGAAAATTACCTCGCGCCCGACAAGGCAAACGGCACGGAGCTGGGGTCGGTGTTTCGCGTCAACTACGATCCGGGCCGGCCGGTGAAATACCTCGGCTCGGGATTGATCGTGTTTGGGATCTTCTTGATGTTTTACATGCGGGCGTATTTCTTCAAGCGGCCTGCTTCAGGAGCCGTAGCATGAACCGTTTCTTCGTCTTTTTTGCGGCCCTCCTCGTTGCCGGCTCATTTGTGGCCACACCCGCGTTCGCCGCCGAGCAACCGGCGACCGCTTCGGCGGCCAAGCCGGCCACGGCTCATCCGAACTTTGATTGGTCCGAGTGGCAACGACTGCCCGTGCAGAGCGACGGGCGAATCAAGCCGCTCGACACGCTGGCGGACGAATTGGTCAGTCTGGTCACGGGCCGGGGATATTGGGTCGATCCCGATGCCAAGACACCCGTCACGTATACGGCGCCCGAGCTCCTCTATGGCTGGGTCACCCGGCCGGAAGAATGGATCGACCGGCCCATTCTCCGCTGCGAATACCGTCCCCTGCGGAAGCTGCTCAACACGGACAAAATCAACATCCCGATCGAGGGATCGCACGTCGCAATCGGCCAGATTCTCGATTGGAAGAAGTCGAACGAATCGGGGCGCCCCGTCTATTGGTCGAAGGAATTCGAAAAAAGCCTCGACGCACTGCAGCGCTCGCCTAACAAGTCGCCCGACAGCGTCGGCGATACGGCCGATGAGCGGGCGACCAACGCCAAGGTCGCCGAACTCTTCCGCCACATGGAGTCTTTTCTGGCCCTGCGGCACGGAAACACCGTGTTTGTCGTCCCGGGCCTCGACCCCCGCGCACTGGCCCGGCAAACCGATCCAGACGATCGTTTGAACGCCTGGGTCTCGCTCGGATCGATCTTGGACACGGACAAGTGGCGGACCGGCGACGACCTCACGATCTCCGCCCTCATGGCTGACGACTCTCGCGACCTGGCCGGTGAACTGCTCAATCCGGATCGCGATGTGCGGTACGCGGAAAATCATCCGAACCACCCGAAAAGTCTGGTCGGCATTCTGCCGCAACTCGCGCAGGCCCAGAAGGTCAAAGGCGAACTGCAGACGGAACTCCGCGCGCTCAAGCAAGCGCTCGAGAAAACGCGCGACGCCTACGATGCGAACGACGCGCCGGCATTCGCCTCCTCGATGCATGCGTTCGTCGAACAGGTCCGGCGACTGGCCCATGCCATGGAGTCGGCCCGTAAGCAGATGACGCCACCGGCCAAGAACTCGATCGACTTCGGCAAGGAGCCCGGCGACCGGCTCAACGAGATTATTTGGAGCCGTTACGAGCCTCAAAAACTCGACGAGGCCCAGATGCAGTTCTCAGCCTATCCCGCGCCGAATTACACCGACACCGAGATTCTGTATAACCGGCAAAAACCGTTTGAATGGGCCGGCGCCTACTTTCTAACTGGGCTCGTCGTGATTGTCCTCGCAGGCATGATGAAGTCGACGCGGTCGATCTACGCCACAGGACTGTTGATCACTCTGGCGGCCATTTGCTATTCGGCCTGGGGGTTTGCGCTGCGAATTCGCATCGCCGGGCGGCCACCGGTCACGAATATGTACGAGACGGTGATCTGGGCTTCCTTTATCGTTTCGGTCTTGGGCTTTTGGTTCTGCGTGCTTCCTTTCACGTGGCCCGGCCTGACATGGGCCTGGCGGCTGGCCGGCTTGCCGCTGCCCCGGCGCTCGGGTGGATCGTCCCCAAGTCCAACGGTCGAACTCGATCGACCGACCACCGAAGACAACGGCGGCGGGCTCGCGGCGCGTGCCTTGTTGCCCGTGCAGTGCCTGGCGTCGATCGTGCGCCTGGCGGCATTCGCGGGCGTCGTCTGGTTCTTCACCCGTAGCGGCACGTCGTTCCGCATCATCGAGTTCGTACCGCCGATTTACGGCAAGGCCGTCGCGTGGTCGTCGCTCGGCACATGGCTGGTTGGCATGGCGGTGATCGTCGGCTCGGGCTGGTTTGGCTCGCGGGCAGCCGTGGCACTTGCCCTCTTTCCATTCACGGCGATTCCCGCAGCTCGTCGCCAGGCGGCCAAGCTCTGGGAGCAGACGTTTCAAAGGCGGTATTTCCTGTTAGGCGCATTGCCTGTTGTCAGCTTCGGAATGCTTCTGGCTTATCAAGTCGGCAACAAAAGCCCGGACATCATGAATCCGCGGATCGGCTCGATCACGGCCGTCTTGCGGAACAACTATTGGCTCACGATTCACGTGCTGACGATCGTTTCCAGCTACGGCGCCGGCGGCTTGGCGTGGGGGCTGGGGAACCTCGCCATGCTGTTCTATCTCTTCGGCAAGTACCGCTCCGAAGGCCACTCGGCACTCGCGGTCACAGCCGACACGCCCTCGCCAGGCCCGTCTTCCGCGGCCGCCGGTGGACCCAGCTTCGATCTGGAGGCCGTCTACGGCAGCAAGGAGCCGTCGATCGCCGCGAGGTTGAAGACAGCGGGCAAGGCCCTCAAGCCGAGCGTGCTGCCGCGCACGATCAAGGCCGGCTTTCAAGACTTCGGCACGGGCGACGAGCATCTCGACGCGGCCAAGGTGCGGCCGCCGAAGGAAGTCGCCACGCTGGCGAGCTACACCTACAAGGCGCAGCAGGTGGCGGTGCTGCTGTTGGCAACGGGAACGATTCTCGGCGGATTGTGGGCCGACGTTTCCTGGGGCCGTTTCTGGGACTGGGACCCGAAAGAGGTCTGGGCCCTGATTTCGCTTCTGGCGTACCTCGTCGTGTTGCACGGCCGCTTCGCCGGTTGGGTGGGAACCTTTGGCACCAACTGCGGCGGCGTGCTGGCGTTTACCGCGATTCTGTTTTCGTGGTACGGCGTAAACTTCGTGCTGCCGATGGTCCACGGCTGGCTCAACGGCACGAACATGCCGACGGAGGTCGGCCTGCACGCCTATGCCGTCGGTTCGGGAGGCCTCGGTTACGTCGTGACCGGCGTGGTTGCCAACGTGCTGCTCGTCGTGGCCGCGTGGGCGCGCTATGCGGCTGAGACGACCGACCTGCTGTCCCGTTCGACGGATGGCAAACTCAGCTAGGTCGCCGTCGGTGATCGAAGTGCCAAGGCTCCGGCGACGCCGGCCTGATCGGCACATAGTCCTCGTAGATTTCGATAAACGCACATCCCGAGCGTTCGTCGTTTTCCGCGATCAGACAATCTGCTTGAGCAGCAGTTCAGGCAAGAGAAAGCCCAAGGCAAAGCCGTACAGATAGTCGAGCCAGAAGAAGCGCAGAAAATTGGCCGCGTAAATCACCACCACAAGCGGAAAGCTGACGAGGGCCAGCGGATTCCACCTTCCGGCCGCAATCTTGGCCTGCTGCCAGAGGACCTTCGCATCCTGCGTCGAGGGAAAGGCGTGCATGCCGATCGAGACGCCCAGCCAGATCAAAAAATACGAAATCGGGTCGGCATGCCCGAAGACTTTGACGGGCACGAAGGCGGGGAAACAGAACAAGACGCACAACAGCGAGTTGATGATGAACGGCCCCACTGCGATCAGAAAGGACGAGGTGAAACTGGCGGGCGGCTCGTGAATGACGTAGCCCGCCGGATTGCCGACGCGAAAGAAGCAGACGTCGAACACGGCGACCCGGCGCACTTTGCAGAAGAACAGATGGGCCGCTTCGTGAACGATCACGCCGGGAAAGGTCACGAGTCCGATCAACCAGCCGGGAATTATGATCACTTTTTGCCCTCGGGATGATATCCGGACGGATAGCGCTTCTGGAATTCCTCCCGCTTGAGGATTTGCCGCGTGTCCAATCGATGCTGAATCCGTTGTACGAATTCCTGCATTTCAGGATTGTTCGGGCCGGCCAGCTTGCGGGCCTGGTCCAGGCGTTTCAACGATTCCTTGCGGTATTTCTCGTTGCCGGTGAGGGCGTATTTGCAGGCGTAAGCCGAGGCAACTCCGGCGACGGCGTGACTTTCCGTGGGCAACAGTTTGACGAGTGCCTCTTCTTTTTTCAGAAACTCGTCGTAATTTTTCGCGTCAAAGGCGACGGCGGCCTCCGCCATGAGAGTGAATTGGCTCAGCATCGGGCCTTGCGTCGCCGGATGGAAAGCCGCCGTTTGAAAACATTTGAGCGCTTCCGCGTTTTTGTCGTCCTTCAACAGCGAGAGGCCCCGATACATGCTGGCCGCCGCGGCCAGGTCGGTCGATTCGGGCACATTCCGCGCGGCCGACTCGCTGAGCTGGGCCGCCTTGTCGATATCCCCCTTGGTGAGCGCCCGCTCGACCTGTCGCATTTCGCGATAGGCGGCCAGGAACCGCCAATTCCAGCCGAAGGAAAATACGGCGAGCGCCACCAACGCGACGAAGGACAACTTGAGCCACGCCGGATAGGGTCGGTTGCGGAAATGGTTCTCACACGAGCCGCACAGGGGCACATTGGCGAGCGTCGGCAAATCGGCCTCGCCGTTGTCGGTTCCGCATTGGGCGCAGACGGTCGAATCCACGTGCCGCGTGATCGAGTCGGCCGTGATCTTCCCTTCGGGATGCCGCGATACCTCGTCGGCCGCGCACGGCCGGCACAATTGGCGACCCAAGAGACTGAGCGTCTCGTTGACGGGGACCAACTTGTGGCATTGCTCGCAAGTTGCCTGCTTCATACCGCCATGTCCTGCCCCGCTTGGTGAGTGATACAAAAACGGGGTCGCCCACATGTTGCGAACGACCCCGAAATTCTCGCGCGACGAAATTGTCTGCCGCTGTTCAATTCTCCATTAACGTATCGGCTCGGGAGGTAAAAACGCCAATAAAATTTCTGAATGAGTGCGATTGCCGCGACCTTGAGGGTCGCGCCGGCAGACGCAACAGGTCGGCGCTGGCTACTCCTCCTCTTCCTCGTGCTTCTGGGCGGCCGCGACGATCTTGGCCTGCTCGTTCGGCGGAACGATATCGTAGTGGCTGAACTCGATCGTGAATGATCCCTGGCCGCCCGTCATGCTCGAGAGCGAGCGGGCGTAGGTCATCATTTCGTGCAGCGGGGCTTTGGCGCGAATCACCTGAAAACCGCCGGGGGCGTTATCCATGCCCTCGACGCGGCCGCGACGACCGTTCAAGTCGCTGGTAATGTCGCCCAGTTTCTCGGCCGGAACCGTGATTTCTGCCGTCACGATCGGTTCGAGAAGCACGGGCCTGGCCTCGCGGAAGACATTGCGAAAGGCCATTCTCGCCGCCGTGCGGAAGGCCGTTTCGTTGCTATCGACGGGGTGGTCCTTGCCGAAAAACAGCTCGCAGGAGACGTCCTGCACCTGGTAACCGGCGATCACCCCCTGCTCCATCCGTTCCTTGATCCCCTTTTCGACGGCGGGAATGAAGTTGTTGGGGACCGAGCCGCCGGTCACCCGGTCGATAAAAGCGTAATTGAGGGCCGGATCGTAGTGATAGGACCGCATGCTCACGAAGCGGTCCTTCGTGAAAAACTCCTCCGGCTTGATCCCGTGCGGGATGGGAGCGATGCGGAAATGAACTTCGGCGAACTGGCCGGATCCGCCCGACTGCTTTTTGTGCCGGTAGAAACCCTCGGCGTGCCCGGCGACCGTTTCGCGGTACGGAATTTTCGGTGGCTTCGAGATCATGTCCACTTTGTCGCGCTTGTGGACGCGCTCCTGCATGATGTGCAGGTGCAGTTCGCTCATGCCGTGGATCACCATCTCCTTGGTCTGCGATTCGCGGCTCAAGACGAACGTCTGGTCCTCTTCGGCGACCTTCTGCAGGGCGCCGGAAATTTTCTGCTGGTCGGCGCGGCTCTTTGGCTCGACCGCCAGGCCGATCATCGGAGTCGGGAACTTGATCGGCGGCAAGGTAAAAGTGCCGACGTCCTTGGTCACCGTGTCGCTGACGGCCAGATCCTCCACCTTGACGACGACGGCGATATCCCCGGCCGTCGCCTCCTCCAAGGTCGTATGCTGGTGCCCCTGCATTTCGAGGAGTTGCGGAACCTTGATCGCCTTGGCCGCGTGCGAGCCGTGGATCTGCATGTCCTTCTTCAGCGTGCCCGAGAAGACGCGGAGGAAGCTCATCTTGGCGACAAAGGGGTCGATCCGCGTCTTGAAGACCTGAGCGATCAGCGGCCCATCCGGTGCGGCGACGATCGGCACTTCTTGGCCGGTCGCGTTTTTGATCTTGCGCTTCGATTCGAGCGGCGAAACGGCGAAATGGGCCAAGGCATCCATCAATTCCGGCACGCCCGCCCCCGTCTTCGAGCAGACGAACAAGATCGGGATCAGCGTTCCGGCGGCGATGGCCTTCGACATCCCGGCCGAGACCTCTTCGGCTGAAAGCTGTTCGCCGTTGAGGAAGCGCTCCATCAACGCCTCGTCGGCTTCGACGATGGCGTCCATCAGCGCCTGGTTCCATTCCGCGGGATCGGCGGCGCCGGCCGGAGCAGAACCGGGATCGAGCGTGCTCACCACGCCGGTGAATTTTGGTCCGGTGCCGACCGGAAGATTAATGGGAACGCAGGCATTGCCGAACGTCGTACGAATCGAATCCAAGAGGCCGTCGAGATCGATGTTGTCGAGGTCGCACTTGTTGACCACGACCATCCGGCCCAGCCCCTCTGCGCCGGCCAGATTGAAGGTCCGCCGCGTATTCACCTCGATTCCCGAGACCGCACTGAGCGTGACGCAGGCGGTTTCGACGGCTCGTAAGGCACCGATGACCTGGCCGATGAAGTCCGGGTAGCCGGGCGTGTCGATCACATTGATGTGCTTGCCGGCTTGCTTGAAATGAATCAGGGTCGAGGTGATCGAGTGCTTGTGATGTTTGGCGTCTTCGTCCGAGTCTAAAACGCTGCTCCCCTCGTCGACCGAACCGGCCCGGGTGACGGCTCCCGCCTTAAACAGCATCAGGTCCGAAAGCGTTGTCTTTCCGACTGCTCCGTGCCCGACAAATGCCACGTTCCGGATGTCTGCAACTGGATGTTTGGCCATAAGCGCTTGTGTCCTGCATGCTGAAAGGCTGCTTGAGAGTGGATGAATCACCCGACACGAGACCAATTCACTCGATCTTAACAGTCCCTCAACATGGGCTCAAACACGCGCGAACCGCCAAGACTTTTGGCGGGGCCGCCGGGACGCCGGCTACAGCCCGCGAATCATCAAGCAATGTGATCGGTCAGCACTTCGAGCAATTCTCGTAGGGGCAAACCGATTACGTTGCTAAGACTCCCGTCGACGCGGGACACGAAAACGCTCCCGGCTCCCTGCACGGCGTAACCGCCGGCCTTGCCGAGGGGCTCCCCGGTCGACAAGTACCAGCCGAGCCAGCGTTTGACATCGTCGTGGAACGTCACGTGCGACTGGACGACTCGCTCGATAACTGGGCCGCCGGGAGCCGCGACGCAAAAGGCCGTTGCGACAACATGCGTCCGACCTGCGTACTCTTCCTCAAACCAACGCCGTACGACCGAGGGCCACGCGGGGCCGTCCGGTGGCTGGCCGAGCACTTGTAAACGGTCATCCCCGTGGCCCGCGACGACAACCGTGTCGGCCGTGATGACGATGGATTGGCCGTCAGATTTCGACTCGCGAACTTGATCGCATACGTCGGCACACTTCGCTCGGGCAATCTCCAGCAAACGCGTTTCGATCGCGGACCAATCTGTGAGCCCGACGAAGTCGTCCTCCGCCGGAGAGCGAGGCGGTCGGACTTCGATCTGCCGCGGCGGCACGATTTGCTGCAACAGTTCGAGTCGGCGCGGCGACCGTGAGCCGAGCACGTAGCGCCGTTGAAGGGGCGAAGTCATCGCCCGATTCTACCGCTCGAAAGACCCTTCTGCCAAAATGGCCCCACGGCACCAGGAACGATCATCGAGTGGAGCAATTCATGCGGATGCGGGGCTTCTTTGTCATCGTTTGCAGTCTTGGGTCCGTTTTCAGTTTCGGCGCAAAGAACGGAGCGGCCCGCGCAGCCGACGAAACGCCGAGCCTGGTTGTTGTCGTCAGCGTCGATCAATTCGCTTACGAGTACCTCGAACGCTTTCGGGCCGGCTTTGGTTGGGGCGGCGTTTTCCGTCGCTGTGATCGCGACGGGGCCTGGTTTACCAACTGTCATCACCGGCACGGCGTGACCACAACCGCCCCCGGACATTCGGTCCAATTGACGGGTGCCTATCCGGAAACCAACGGCATCGTCGACAACGGATGGATCGACCGGGCCACCGGCAAAGAGGTCTATTGCATGGCCGATCCGCACGCGAAGCTCGTCGGCCAACAGGCGGGTGACGAGCCCGTTTCGCCGCGAAACCTGCTCTCTGACACGTTGGGCGACCGGCTCAAAATCGTGACCGACGGCCGATCGAAAGTCTTCAGCGTGTCGCTCAAAGACCGGGCCGCCATTCTGCTGGCAGGCCACGCCGCCGACGGCGCGTTCTGGTTGAGCAAAGCGGGCCACTGGATCACAAGCGATGCCTATCGAACGGACGTGCCCGCTTATCTGCGGAGTGCGAATCCGTTGGGTCCCGCAGCCCGGTTTTCCGGCAAAACGTGGAATCTGCTCTACGAGCGCAGCCACTATCAACACCCGGCGACAGAGGACAGCTTCGCCGAAGGTCCGCCCGCCGGAATGAAGGCCGACTTTCCCCATCAACTGGCCGAGGCGGGGACGAAGAATTTCCTGCGGCAAATGGAAGTGTCTCCCTTCGGAAACGACCTGACTCTCGAGGCGGCTCGATTGATCGTCGCCGATGAAGATCTCGGCAAGGATGAATTCCCGGATATCCTCGGAATCAATCTGGCCTCAAACGATTATGTCGGCCACTGCTTCGGCCCCGAGAGCCTCGAAGTCGAAGACATCACCTACCGCACGGACCAGCTTCTGGGCGAGTTCGTCGACTTTGTCAACGAGAGGCTTGCGGGGCGCCGCTGGATTTTTGTGCTCACGGCCGACCACGGCGTCGCGCCGATCCCGGAGCGAGTCGCCCAGCGGAAGATTGCGGCAAAACGCAACGCCCTCGTGCTCGACTCGAAGAGCCAGCCCGGAAGCGCGCGACCAGATGCTCGAGGCCTACTTGCAGAAAAGACTCGGTGTCGGGTACCAGAAACCCGGACTCGTAATGGCCGTCATCGAGAGCCAGGTCTACCTGCGGGCTGACCACCCGGCTCTCATGGGGGACAACTTCCAACGAGCCCAGCGACTGACGCGGGATTGGCTGCTCTCTCAAAACAATGTGGCGGCGGCAGTGACCCGCGAACAGATTCTTTCTGGGGGAACCACCGGTCCATTGGAGGCCGCTCTCCGTCGATCGTTTCATCCCAGGCGTTCCGGCGATGTCCTCTATTGTCTGGAACCCTACGACATCGAAGGTTCGACGACGGCCACGCATGGCAGCCCCTGGGATTACGATACGCACGTTCCGCTTTTGGTAGACGAATTTGGAAATCAGCCGGCGGAAGGCCGAATGCCGCATGGCCGGTTCAATCGCCTCGTGAGTCCGGCCTCGATCGCGCCGACGCTCGCCGCTCTTTTGCACGTTCCGCCGCCGGGCGGCTGTCTCGAGCAGGCCTTGCCCGAGTTGCTCTCCCGACAAACCTCGCACAACGCTCCGTAATCATCCACGCGGGAATAAACTGCACGGCCGACGTCTCCTAAGAGTATGGAGATCGTCTACCGCATATTGGCGGACGTCGTGGTCGTGCTGCACGTGAGCTACGTCGCTTTCGTGATCCTCGGCCAGTTCGCCATTCTTCTTGGCTGGCTTCGCGGCTGGCCCTGGGTGCAGAACATCGCCTTTCGCGCGGCCCACCTCGCAGCCATTCTGGTCGTCGTTCTTGAAGCCTGGTTCGGGATTACTTGCCCGCTCACCACCTGGGAAAACTCGCTACGGGAGAAAGCCGGCCAGATGACGTACGAGGGCGATTTCATCGCCGAGTGGATGCATCAAATC
Source organism: uncultured Planctomycetaceae bacterium (assembly GCA_963752185.1). Taxonomy (GTDB): domain Bacteria; phylum Planctomycetota; class Planctomycetia; order Planctomycetales; family Planctomycetaceae; genus DASPSM01. The sequence continues at coordinate 3,298,243 of CAVVXK010000002.1, forward strand.
CTCTTCTTCACTTGTCCGCCCTGGGTGTTCACCGTTTGCTATAGCGCCTTCGGAGCCCTCGTTGTTTTAACCCTCTGGCTTGTGCCCCCACGAAGAAGGCCACGTGGAGAGACGGCGACTGGCAATTGATTCTCGAATCGGCCGAATTAAAAAATGCAAAACTGAAGTCGTCGCGCTTCTCGTGAGCTAGAGTTTTGTTGGCCGGATTCGATGTTCACCGAATTCTTTCTGGCCGTCTTCAACTCGCAGTCTCCTTCGCTCGTAGCGGATTCAGTCTTTTGCCGGCGTCGACAGCGGTCGCGGCGCATGCCCCGCCGTCTGCCGACACTCGAGATCAGCCCGCCGCTCGCTCGGCGGATTTCATACGAAACCCGGCTGCTGCTGCCGGGTTTTCGCATTTCTGGACACGGCCTGACGAAATTCACCGTTTGCCAGCAACTCGAGCGTGAAGGCCAATCGTCTTCCCGGCCGCTTGAACCGCTCCGCCGGCGCGGGTTCTTCCGATTTTGACGTTCACCAATTTTGCGCTGCCGGCGATCAACAAATCGTCTTCGTGAGCTACGCTTGCTCTGCGGGTCTGGCCGGCATCTGAGCTCTGGCGGCGCCGAAAATGCGCCGCCAGCCTTTCATTGAGGAAAGCGCGGATGGGAGCATCCGTCGCGGAAAATGCAACGGATCTAAAACAACTTCCCTTGCGGGCGCTTGTCGCATATGCGGCGCACTGTGCGCGAAGGGTGCAATCGCTGTACGCGCCGCCCGAGGGACACCCGGAGGCCGCGGAATGCCAGGCGGCGCTCGATGCGGCGATTCGAGTCGCCGAACAATTCGCTTCGGGCGAGGAACCGAGCGCGGAAAGCATCGCGCAGGCCGAGGAAGCGACGGTTCGCGCGATCCTGCTCGTGAGCGGCGATGATAACGGGAACCCGGTCGCCGCCTATGCTGCGAACGTGGTCTACGCCACCATCGACGCTGCAACCGCGGGAGTTGCGGCGCTCTCAGCGGCCGATTCGCTGGCAGCCGCGGAGAAAGTCGCCGATGCCGTCGCGGTCGCCTACGACGCGGCGACCGCAATTCGCGACGACATCGTCCGTCCCGCCAAGCTCGACTTCGAGATGCTCCACCGCATGCACCTGGGGAAATTCCCCGGCGTCGGCGAGCCGATCAATCCCTCGGAAACGGGCATCCTGGGCCCGCTTTTCCGCCGCGCGGACGGCGCTTCGGCGAAGAAAGCGGCCGCGGCGAAGGGACCGGCGAAAAAACCGTCCGAGCCGGCAAAACCGGCCCAACAACCGGCGGCCGAACAAGGCCCGACATCCGAGGAAATCAAACAGGCGTTTGATCGGTTACGCGAAGAACGGGAGGCCCTGCAGGCCCGCGAGCAGGAACTCGAACAGCAGTGCGAGGCACTCGAAGCTGATCGCAACGCGCTCAAGACGGTCAACGACGAGATGGAGCGTCGTCGGGTCGAGGTCGAACGCGACGCGGCACGCCTCGATTTGGAACGCGCGCGGGGCACCAACGACGCCAAGGCGGCCGAGGCCGCCTCCAAATTGCTCGAGCGCCAGCAGGAACTCGAGAAGAAAGAGACCGACGTCGTCGCCGAGCGAACCCGGCTCCAGTCGGAACGCGAAAAATTCCTGGCCGAAATCGCCCAACAACAAGCGGAAAAAGCGGCGATTGCCCAGGTGCGGGAGGAACTCGACCGGCTCTCGGCGCAGCGCTCCACGATCGAAACGGAAATTCAAAATCGAAAACGGGAGGTCGAGGCCCAATCGGAGCGGATCGAAGCCGAGCGCGCGAGGCTGGAGTCGCAAGACGCGCAATTGAAGGACCTTGTCGAGCAACTCGCCCAACGCGAATCCGATCTGAAATCGCAACACGCCGAACTCGAAGGCGAGCGGAATCGGTCGCGGGCCGAGCGTGAAGAACTCGAGGCCGCCGTCGAGAAGCTCCAAGCCGAAAAGTCGGCCCTCACCGCGCAGCGCGCCCAAGTCGACGAAGACCGTAAACACGTCGAGCAGCAAATCGCCGGGCGGGCTGAAATCGAAGCGGAGATTCAAAAGCGCAAGCAGACCAACGACGACGAATGGGAACGTCTCTCGACCGAGCGAGTGCGTGTCGAAACTCTGGAAGCGCAATTGAAGGATCGCTTCGCCAAAGTTGCCGATCGCGAGGAACACCTGCGGACCCAGCAAACCGAGCTCGAGGGAGATCGAGCCACCCTGCTGGCCAGGAGGGAGGAAGCCGAAAAATCGGCGGCCGAACTCCGCGAATCGACGGACCGCGTCAAGGAAGAACGGACCTTGCTCCGCACGCAGCAGGAAGAATTGCGGAGTCGGCGAGAGGAATGCATCAAACAGGAGGAAGCGCTCGAGGAGGAGCGCAAGGCATTCCGGAAAGAGGCGGACCAGTTCGCTCAGGAGAGCGAGCAATTGGTCGCAAATCGGGCCGATCTGCAGCGCCGCATGCAGGAACTGCAAAAGCGCGAATCGCAAATCCAGCCGCGCGAAACGGCGATTGCCGAGCGTCAGAAGCAGGTTGAAGCGGCGCTCGAGCGGCAGCATCAGCAAGAGACGGCCCTCTCCAAAGAGCGGTCTGAAATCGACAAGCTGCAGCGTGAGTTGGAAGAACGCCGGCGACAACTCGACAAAGAGACGGCGGAAATCAAGGCCCAGACGGTTCGCGTGCAGGCGGATCTGGCCCGGATCCAGACTGAGAAAGAGGAACTTCAAGCGGCTCAGGAGGACCTCCGCGATCAGCGAGTCGCCTTGGAATCCGCGCGCCAGCACTTGGAGCACGATCGACAGAAGAGCCGCGAGGCCGCAAAGGCGGTCGAACGAGACAAAAAGAAATGCGCCGAGCTGCACACCCAATACGAAACCGATCAGCGGGCCCTGAAAGTCGCCCGCGAGGAGGCCGAGACCGCGCGGTCGGAACTGCGGCAGCAAAACGAGAAATTTGAGGCCGCCCGCGTCGCCTTCATGGAGGATCGGGCGCAGGTCGCCAAGAAAGAGGCCGATATCCATCGGGCGCTCAAGCAACTGCGGGACGAGCGCAAAGAGGTTCAATCGGAGGACGATTCGCTCAAATCGTGGAGTCTACAACATACTCCCAAAGAGACCGTCGCCGACCTGCAGCTTTTGATGACCCGTCTGCACGACGAGCGTCATCGGCTCAAGATCGAACGCGAACAATTGGCCGAAGTTTTTTCGCTCATCAGCCGCGGGGGACGTAAGGGCAAACCGAAGGCGCCAAAGCGAATCGCGGAGGACGGCCAGAGCAAGCCGCTCGAAGGCTCGCGACTGAGAATGATCCTGGAAGTCGGCACGGCATCGTCAGGCGACGTTGCAGAATTGCTGGGAGAACTCTCCAGCCTGAACCGCCGCTTGGGCGGACCGGGGGTCGAATTCCTCGTCAACGAGTGCCGAACCTGGCAGTTAGCCGGGTCTGCAAGCGCCTCCGCCACTGCGAGCAACGACTCGGCAAAGGCATCGAACAGCGACCGGTCCTTCGTTGAAATCTATGCCATTCCGAAAACCAGCCCCCAAGCGGACTCCAAGACGAACGCCGCACACTGGGATCGCTTCACGGCCAGTCTGTTCATGGTGATGCGGCTCGACGCGGGGCAAGCGAACTATTTCGAGTTGTCAGAAGCAGCCTCGCGGGAGCATCCGTCCTTCATCCTGGCGGTCGATGCGGCGCCTGCGCCGGCGACAAACCAACGAGGGCCGAGTCGAAGACTCAACCGGGCAGCGACGCCTCCATCGACGCCCTCAATCAGCATTTGCAAAAGATTGAAGAACTGCGTCGCAAGTTCGAGCGCGAAGACGCCATGGTGCTGGAGTTGGCCCCCGCCGTCGAGATCACGCCCGAAGAACCGGCGGTCGCCTCCGTGGCCGAAGTTTCACCGCCTCAGGGCCAGCGGCGTTCGGTCGGCATCATCGCCGCGGCAGCGGTCGCCGTCGGAGTGTTGATCGGTGGCGGCGGCGTCTACTTCCTGCGCCCGGGCGTGGTCAAGCATTCTCCTGCGGCCGCGACTGAACCGGAAAACACGTCATCCAGTCGGTAGCACCCGGTCGGCGATTAAGACGCTCATTTCTCGACGCGATCGAGCATCGTCCGGACAACGCTACTCCCTGCTCTCTTCAAGAATGGAGTTTTAAGTCCCCGTCAGATCGAGTATCCTTGATGGGTGGTAACTCGGGTCGGGTCGTAAGCTCCAAGAACGAGCGAGGGCCATTCGATGTCGACGCGCAAGCCATTGGACGGCACGCGAATCTTGATCTTCGTCGGTGACGAATACGAAGATCTCGAGCTGTGGTATCCCAAGTTGCGACTTGAGGAAGGCGGCGTGCATGTCACATTGGCCGGGCTGCAGGGAGGAAAACTCTATCGGGGCAAGAACGGATATCCCTGCCCCAGCGATGCGGCCATCGCCGACATGGAAGCCAGCGATTTTCACGGAGTTGTCTGTCCAGGTGGATGGATGCCCGATAAAATCCGCCGAGACCCCAAGGTGCTCGAATTGGTTCGAGCTTTTGCCGGGTCGCGAAAGCTGGTCGCGGCGATCTGTCACGGAGGATGGATTCCGATTTCGGCCGGAGTTTATTCCGGCGTCAAAGTGACAGGCTCGCCCGGTATCAAGGATGACCTCGTGAACGCGGGTGCCATCTGGGAAGACGCGCCGCTGGTGGTCGACCGCCATTTCGTGTCGAGTCGCAAGCCGGCCGACCTGCCCGAATTCATGGCAGGTGTGCTGCGCGTTTTATCGCGCCTGGCGGAGGCGGTCTGAAATGCCCGCGTCCGCTTGGATCCGATGCTTGCGTGATCTCGCCATCCTGCTCGCGATTGCGTTCGCGACGTCTCGGAGTGACGCCGTGGAAATCATTGGACATCGAGGCGCGTCGGAAGATGCGCCGGAGAATACGTTGGCATCGTTTCGGCTGGCGTGGACTCAAAATGCCGACGCTGCCGAGACTGACGTTTATCTCTCAAAAGACGGCGAAATCGTCGTTATTCATGATGCCAACACCCGTCGCGTTGGTGGGCGGAACCAAAAAGTGGTCGATCAAACACTCGCCGAGCTTAAACAGCTCGACATCGGCCGCTGGAAAGGCGACCAATGGGCCAACGAGCGAATCCCGACGTTGGCCGAGCTGTTGGCGATCATTCCGGAAGGCAAACGGCTGTTTATCGAGATCAAGTGCGGCCCCGAAATTGCTCCCCGACTCGCCCAGGTTTTGCGCGCGGCCAAGAAACGGCCGGAACAAACGTGTCTGATCAGTTTCTCGTACGAGGTGATGGAGCGCGTCAAAAAGGAACTGCCTGAGCTCAAGTGCTATTGGATCGTTCAGTTACGGCGAAGTAAAAAGACATCCGCCTGGTCCCCTCCTCTGGCAGAGATCATTCGCAAGACAAAAGCAGCAGGCTTGGACGGCATCGACTTCGGTGACGCGCCCGTTATCGACCGCGAATTCATCGCCAAAGTGAAACAAGCCGGTTTGGGTGTCTACACCTGGACCGTGAATACGACAAAGGAAGCCGGTCGGTTAGAGCAGGCCGGCATTGACGGCATCACAACGAATCGACCAGGAGTTCTCAAGGAGTATTTTCGAGGACGCCTTCAACACGCGTCACAATAACGGGTCATGGGCGTATGTCGGACGACTCCAAGAATGAATCGGATCGCCGACGATTACACGAGTCCGTTGGCCCGAATGAGGAGGTTGGCAGGTAGGCCGGGTCCCTCCTCGACAACATCCCGCCAGAGCGAGCCTTTCATGTCCGTTCGACGAATTGTTTTGCCCGCCATTTGCGTTGCCTCGACGATCGTTTTTTGGGCCATTCCCGGCACAGCAGCTGCCGGCGAGAATGATGCTCCAGTCGCGCTAAAAATCGCCTTGAGAGAGTTGGCGCGCGGCCTGGAAAGCCCCACATTCAATATCCGCGAGGCGACTTCCGAACAGCTCATCAGCGCCCATGCTTCCGCCGTGCCGGTCATGCTTTCAGTCGCGAAGGAAGGCAATCTCGAAGCCGCCGTGCGTGCCGTCGGAATCCTCGAGGCCATTTACATCTCCGCCGACTCGAAACGGGACGGTGCAACGGTCGACGGAGCGGAATTAGCCCTGGATGAGCTCGCGCGGTCGGGGCGACCGTCCGTTGCCGAACGTGCCGACGTGATCCTCGAGAGTCACTACGATGTCCGCGAACGCCGAGTTGTCGCCGAGATTAAGCGGCTGCATGGGGTGCCCAAATACGGACTGCCAGGCGAACCTGGCAACGGCTGGAATCCGCGATTCAACCCGGCCCCCGCCCCGATGGACCGCACGGGCGACGGTTCCAAGGAAAAGGGCGATTTGACGTGGGTGATTCTCGGCCCGAAATGGACCGGCGGTGACGAGGGTTTGAAGCAAGTCGCGCGACTCAAGCGATTGCATGCGGTCTATCGCATTCAAGGCTGTCCCGTCAGCGATGAGGGGATTACTCGTTTGCGTGCCGCGATCCCCGGCCTGGAGGTTGTGGTCCGTGGTGCCGCCAAGCTGGGCATTACGTACGCCGGTTCCTTGGGCAATGAAAAAGGCTGCGTCATTACCGAAATTCAAGAGGGTGAGGCCGCCGCGAATGCCGGCCTGCACCCCCAGGATCGGATTTTGCGATTCGGCGACCACGAGGTTGAGGATTTTTACTCCCTGGTCGACCTGTTGCGAAATTACCGGCCGGGCGAGGTCGTCGAAACCGTGATCATTCGTGACGACGAGATGAAGACGGTCCCGATCACCCTCACCGGGTGGGATTAAACCTTCCGACCGGCCCTCCTCTGGCCGCCCGCCGATCGTCAAATCCGGCACGCCCATCGCCACGGCAAAAGCCCGTGCAACCGCCCCGTCGTGACCAACCTGCCCGATGTTGATTGGCGGCAACTGTTTCGTTTTTTCCGCGTCTCCCGCTCAAAACGTGAGCTACGTTTTCGTTGTCTGAACCGGCGCCGCGCGACCTTCGCGCGTCGACAAGGACAGTTCAGACCTCGCAATCGAATACGCACGCCCACGTATTTCACGGAGAGATGCTTCCGATGGTCAACGCGAAATTCGTCCCGCCACGCCCAGGACGTCCGGCCGACGCCGGCCAAACCGACTTCGAGGAGCTCAAGCGCCTCATTCACGGCAAGCTGGTCGACAAACTCGACTTGACCCGGCTGGGTGACCTCGAAGGGGAAACGCTGCGGCGCGAAATTCGCCTTGTCGTCGAACACCTCTGCGACACCGAAAACCCGCTCCTCAACCGCTCGGAGCGCGAAAAGCTGATCGAAGAGGTGCTGGACGAAACCTTCGGCTTCGGTCCGCTCGAAGCGCTCCTAAAGGAAGAGGGAGTCGCCGATATCATGATCAACGGCCCCAAACACGTCTTCCTGGAAAAACAGGGGCGTATTCAACGGTCGAAGATCACGTTCCGCGATAACGACCACCTGATGCAGATCCTCGACCGAATCGTGTCGAAGGTCGGCCGCCGAATCGACGAAACGACGCCGATGTGCGACGCCCGTCTTCCGGACGGCTCGCGTGTCAACGCGATCATCCCGCCGCTGGCCCTCGATGGACCGTCCATCACCATCCGGCGCTTCGGTGCCAATCCGCTCACCCTCGAGGACTTGCTGCGGTTCGGGGCCTTCACGCCCGAAATGGTCATGCTTCTGGAGGGAGCGATCAAAGCCCGGCTCAACATGATCGTCAGCGGCGGTACGGGTAGCGGTAAAACCACCCTGCTCAATACCCTGTCGAGCTTCATTCAGCCCGATCAACGAATCATCACCATCGAGGACGCGGCCGAATTGCAGCTCCAACAGGAGCACGTCCTGCGGCTGGAAACCCGGCCTTCCAACATCGAAGGCAAGGGACGCGTCAACGCGACCGACCTGGTCCGTAACGCCCTGCGTATGCGGCCCGACCGAATCATCATCGGCGAGTGCCGTGGTCCCGAAGCGCTCGACATGCTGCAGGCCATGAACACGGGCCACGAAGGATCGCTCACCACAATTCACGCCAACGCGCCTCGCGACGCCGTCTCCCGTCTCGAAACGATGATCAGCATGGGCGGCATCGATATTCCGCTCAAGGCGCTGCGTCATCAGTTCGCCTCGGCCGTCGACCTGATCATTCAGGCCAACCGTCTGCAGGGCGGCCCGCGAAAGGTCACGCACATCACCGAGGTGCTCAACATGGAGCAGGAGACGGTGATCATGCAGGACATTTTCCTGTTCGTTCAGGACGGAATCGACGAAAACGGCCGTGCTTTCGGCCATTTTCAAGCGACCGGCGTTCGCCCTGCGTTTATGGACCGGTTGGAATCGGCAGGCATCAAGCTGCCGGCGAACTTGTTTGCGGCACGTAAGCTCGGTCGCTAAGTGCAGGCCTGAGTTCATTCGTTTGCGGATAGCGAGCTATGACTTCACTTATCATCATGGTGGCGGCCTTTTTTGGGGTGACAGCGCTCATCGTGGGCATTGCCGCGATGTCCGGGGCTTTCGATTCGTCGAAGGCCGAAGACCGGTTGGCCGTCATGACCCGGGGAAAAAAAGCCGAGAACGAGGCCGAAGGCATCATTCTCGACGAGCTCTTCCCCGAGGCCAAAGCCGGCTTGACAGGCGCCATCAATAGCCTGCTCGAACGCATCGGCAAAGTCAGCCGGCTCTTCGACCAGGCCGATTGCCCCATCAAACCCGAGACTTTTTACGGTATCTGCGCCGGATGTGGATTCCTGGGAGTGGTCGGCACGATGGTCGGCCACGCGCCCATCCCCCTGTATCCGTTGGGCGCCGTCGTCGGTGCGGCGTTACCCTGGGGCTGGCTCCTCTTCCGCCGCCGCAGCCGTTTCAAGAAATTCTCCAAACAACTGCCCGACGCTCTGGAACTCATCGCCCGTGCCTTGCGGTCGGGACACAGCCTTGCGGCCGCCTTGCACGTGGTGGGCGAGGAAATGCCCGATCCCATCGCCATGGAATTCGCACAGGTCTACGAGGAACAAAACCTCGGCGTCGGCGTCGAGCAGGCCCTCAAGAGCATGCTCGTGCGGATGCCCAACCTGGACTTGAAGTTTTTCGTGACCGCGGTGGCCATCCAGAAGCAGGCCGGCGGCGACATGGCCGAAATCCTCGACAAGATCGGCTACATCATCCGCGAGCGGTTCAAAATCATGGGACAGGTGCAGGCCCTCACCGGCGAAGGCCGTATCAGCGGCGTCGTCCTGATGGCCTTGCCGATCGCCCTGTTTTTCGCCGTGTATTACCTCAATCCGACCTATGTGATGCTCCTCTTCACCGAGGCCATCGGCCGCAAAATGATCGCCGTGGCCGTGGTGCTGCAGATTTTGGGCGCGATCACGATCAAGAAAATCGTCAACATTAAAATCTGACGGACCGATCAGGCAGGTTTTCCATGGACTTCGCACAAATTCTCCCGTGGGCCATTTTTGGCGTGATCTCCTTCGGCGCTTGGGCCGCGATCAACGCGTTTTCCAACCGTTCGTCGCGAGCGCTCGAGCGGCTCGAAGAGCTGCGGGATCCGACCCTCCGCAACAAGGACCAACACGCCAAGACCGGCATGGGCGCGATGGTCGACATGGCGGCCCCTGCCCTGTCCAAGGCGCTGCAGCCCAAAACGGACCTCGAACAGAGCGTGCTGAAAACGCGGTTGGCCAACGCGGGTTACAACTCGCCGACGGCCCCTCAGGTCTTTCTTGCCTTCAAATTCGCCCTGATGGTCGTGGGCGCGATCATGGGCGGCGCCTTCGGACTCGTGTCTTGGGGCCTGACTCAGAAGGGCTGGACCTCAATCGTCGTCGGTGCCGGACTGGGCTTTTATCTACCCCAGGCCTACCTTTGGTGGGTCACCAGGACCCGCCAAGAACGAATTTTTTTGCAACTTCCCGATGCTTTGGACCTGCTCGTCGTCTGCGTGGAAGCCGGTCTCGGCTTCGACGCCGGCATACGTCGTGTCTGCGATGAACTGACCGACACGGCCCCCGAACTCACCTCCGAATTCGGATTGGCCAACAAGCACCTGCAAATGGGCCGTCCGCGGCGTGACGTGTTGCACGACCTGGGCGTCCGCACCGGTGTCGACGACATGCGGGCCCTCGCCGCCATCCTGATCCAAGCCGACAAATTCGGCTCGTCGATCGCCCAGGCCCTCCGCGTGCAATCCGACAGCATGCGAGTTAAACGCCGCCAGCTTGCCGAAGAGCGTGCCGCGCAAACAGCCGTGAAGATGATCTTCCCGCTGGTGCTGTTCATCTTCCCCGGCATCTTCGTGGTCCTTGTGGGTCCCGCCGCCATCTCACTGATGAACGGCCTGTTGAAGACCAACTAAGCCCACATCGGGCAAGCGGCCATGCCAGTTTGTCATTCCCGGACGACCCTCCCCCCGACTTTTTTGGGTTTTTTGGGGCGCTGAAAAAGAGGAGTTTTTTGGGGTCCACCCCAAAAAACGCCAAAATGGCAGCCGCCCCGCCGACTGCCATTTTTTCATCCCCTGCTTCTCCCTGCTCCCTCGAAGCAGGAGCCCCGTGCGCCGGGGTGCGTTCCCAAGCAGAGCTCGGGGACGAGAAGAAAAAATCGCACCCACAAACCGTTTAGCCACACAATCTTACGCCAAAAACACGCTCATTTTTCATCTTGAAGTACCACGCCCTTTTCGGGTATGTTGCGGCTGTGCGGTGAATTTTCCGCAGCGAGGCTTTTCTCCGCGGTGAATTCCGCATTTCGAGACGACGCAATCCGGCTTCCCGGAGAGCGGCGGCACGTTCGACGAAGCAGGCACGGTAGGCCGGCACGCTTCGCGACGGAATGTTCCCAGTCTCGAACAAAAAGCCGGGCCACCCTCTTCGAGGCGGCCACGCGAGCTCTTCGGCGGGGAGACCGTCGAGACTTGCCAACGGCTTGCCAGTCCAACGTAGGGCAAGCTGCCAGCTTGCCGAATCCGTCCGCAGTACAAGAGCTTGCGGCGCGCCAATTGAGCGAACGCCGGCAGGCAACGATCGCATCGCGCGCAGTCCCGGCGTTGGGTTGTCCGCGAATGGCAAGCTGGCAGCTTGCCCTACATGGGGCCGATCCTTTCGCCAGAAGACTGCCCGATGGTATGACAAACGAGCCGTGCGCGGCTGCGTGTCCATGCATGGGAGAAAAGATGAACCGGATGAGAAATGCGTTTTTGCTCGCGTCGATCACGGCGTTACTCTGCACAGTCACCCGTGCGACCGATCGGATCGAGCACACCAAGGTGCCCTTGGAAACCGTCAAGCAGGAGGTGCAGGCGAAAAAGGCCGTGCTCATCGACGTGCGGGAAAAACGGGAGTGGGACCGGGGGCACATCGAAGGGGCCGTGTTCCTGCCCTTAAGCGACATCCAGCAAGGCATCGACGCGGAAAAGCTCGCTCGCCTTTTGCCCAAAGACAAGATCATCTACGCCCATTGCGCCCGCGGCGGCCGCTGCCTTACGGCGGCAAGCCTGCTGCAAAAGAACGGCTACCAGATCAGGCCGCTCAAACCGGGCTACAAGGATTTGCTCCAGGCGGGGTTTGAAAAGGCCAAGGACTGAATGCTGCCGTTCTGGTCCCTGTTACGGTGCGCTGTCGTGATTCGCCGGTTCCTTGTCGAAAGATCGAATTAAAGGGGTCGGGAGTCGTTTTCGCGAGCGACCAGATCAACAGGCGCGACGAGGTAGCCTATCGCGGTCGATCGCGAGCCGAAAAATGTCCACAGGAAAGGGTCTCGATCGGTCCGATCGAAAGATCGAATTAAAGGGGTCGGGAGTCGTTTTCGCGAGCGACCAGATCAACAGGCGCGACGAGGTAGCCTATCGCGGTCGATCGCGAGCCGAAAAATGTCCACAGGAAAGGGTCTCGATCGGTCCGATCGAGTCCCGGCGGCCGTTGTGGCTCCGCTGTCGGGTCTGAGCTGTCTCAAAGGCGCTGCCGCCCCGTCCCCTGCTCTCTCCGATCGTTCGGCGCCTTGCCCCCGGTTGAAACTTAGGGACCGTCTGACGTCCCTGCGGGACTCTGAGAATGGCAAGCTAGCAGCTTGCCCTACGGCGCGTTGGTCGCGAGATCCACAATCGCCTCGGCCGATGCGGACAGTCGTCGTCGTGCTTCCACACCGAGGTTAACACGGCCACGCATCCTCAACTGGTCTTCGACAGCTTCCAGCGACTGAAGAAATTCGAGTGAAGAGGGAGGTTTGCAGCCAAGGCTCTCCTGTTTTGCCAATTGCTCCTTACGGACCTGCGCCTCCCCGAACCACTTGCGGTAACCGTCAAGCAGCACGGCGTCTGATTCAGGATCGAACGGTGTTGCTCTCTCCCGCAACTCTCTGCGCCAGGTCGTCTCAACCTCTTGCAGAGTTTTTAGGGAGTTGAGCGTCACGCGAAGCAGCGCGTCGAAGGCCAGGCAGTCGTCGGTCATGTGCTGCCGGGCATTTTCACTGAGCCGGCTTTGCAGCTCCGCGCTTGTCATCGTGGTTCGGAATCCTTGCAATGAGATCTAGGATCTGCCTGATTCAGGCCCGGCCCGATTCTGCCGTTGCTGAGCAATCGGCTCCCCCAATTATACCTGATTGTGGTCGATGATGACGCCGACGTCACACGCTTGGGCACAGGGCTACATGTCCGAGTCCTGGTAGGGACGTAAGACGATGGCCCACGCTTCAACGTGGGGTTGACCGACATCCAGATCCGAAAAAGTAGTCGTAGGGTGAAACTATGAGAAGGAGACCGCGCCGCTCCTGACAACCTTGGAGACGTGGTAAACCGGTGGTGTGTTTAAAACCGTTGGTTTCCACACAAGGAGTTTGTCATGAAGTATGTCGGCGTCGATCTCCACAAGCAGACTATCAGCGTGTGCGTGATGGTGAAAGCGGAGGAAAAGCGGGTGGTCGAACAGCGTCGCAGCTTGCGTTGCGGCGACACCGAATCGATCCGTCGCTTTTTCGAGCGGCTCGGGTCGTTCCGCATGGTCGTGGAAGCCACCAGCAGCTACGAATGGCTGTTCTTGTTGATCGAGGATCTGGCCGACCGCTGCGTGCTGGCGCACCCCAAGAAGCTGCGGGTGATCGCGGAGAGCACGCAAAAATCGGACAAAATCGACGCGAAGGTGCTGGCTGAGTTTCTGCTTCTGGACATGATCCCGGAAGCCCATCGGCCCAGCCCGCGGCTCCGGCAGTACCGGGTGCTGGTGCGGCATCGCCACGCCGTGCAGCGGGGCATCACGCGGATCAAGTGCAAGCTGCGTCACAAGCTGGCCTTTTACAACGCGGATATCGCCAGCTTGTTCACGGCGCGGGGCCAGGAGCACCTGGCCAAGCTGGCCATGAGTTACGCGGATCGCTTCGAGTGCGACGCGCTGTGGGAACAGTTGTCCCTGTTGCACAAGCAACTGGCCGCGGCTGACAAGGAACTCAAGGCGTTTGCCCAGACGGCCCCTGCCGCCGAACGCGAAGCCCGCGAGGTGCTGGACACCATGCCCGAAGTGGGACCGGTCACGATCGACGTCGTGCTCAGCGAAACGGGAGACGTGCGGCGGTTCCGCAGCGCCAAGCGGGTGGTCGCCTACGCGGGGATGGATCCCTGCTTCCGGGAGAGTGCGGGAAAAGGCAAACAGCTGCACATCAGCAAGGAAGGCTCGCGGCTCTTGCGGTGGGCCCTGATCGAGACCGCCTGGCGGCTGGTGGGGAAATCGGCCCGCTGGCGGCGACTGTTCGATCGGCTGCGAGTGACCACAGGACACAAAAAGAAAGCCATCGTGGGGGTGGCCCGCCGGGTGCTGTGCGTGATGTACGCCATGCTCCGCGACGGCGCCGCGTATCGGGCGGCCGCCGTTTGAACGAAGATCGATCGTTAAAAGAGAAGAGACCAATTCTTGACTTGAGCTGTGAAAGGACTTTGTGACGATCCTTCCGTGACGCGAACACCGGGCGACCTCCGGCTTGTCCCATGTCGACGACGGCTTGTCGAGCGACGTTAGGGTGAATGGAGGCGCTCTTCGAATGGTTTTTTCTTGGTGACGTCCGCGTGCGGGCGATCACCGAATAGATGGTTGAGTTCACGTACGGAACTCGAGAGGCACGCGCCGCGGAATGTTCGTCGCTCCAAATGCATCGGAAAACCAGCCGGAATCATCACTCCCGGACCTCAGCTCGGGCTCAACGGACGGGAGCCGCCCCGTCCGTCTCCCCGTCGCCTCAGCCTTCACTTGAGGGCGAAAGGCCGAGGCGACGGTGAGACGGACGGGGCTCACGGCAGCGGTTCTCCGAAAAAAGAAAACAAACTTAACGCCATTGGTTTGACAATCCGCTTCCCATAGATGGGACAAGGCCCCGACTTCAAAAATACAGGGGCCGCCGGCCCACCTTCTTCTTGCAGTCGGAAGGATGCAGGATGAACAAAACTAAGGCAACCAACGGCCGCGGGCCTGATTCATCCTTCCGCCTTCAAGAAGGTGGGCCGGCGCTCGCAAAGCCTCGCTGGTCCCACCCTACTAGTCCGTCTACTTCAAATTGGTGGGTGCCACTCCCACGGCTCTGCGTGGGCGTGTCTTCGAACGTCAAACGGATTCGCACGCCCACGCAAAGCCGTGGGCGTGGCACCCGATCCACCAATTTGAACGGGACGGACTACTACGGCAGGAGAGTGCCCGTTGAGATTATCCCAACTGAGAGTGGCAAACCGAATCGTTTCTCATTTCGGCGGGTCTTCCGCCGCGAGCACCGCAGAGACCAGACGTGTCGGCTCATTCGTTGGGGTCGACCACGGGACCCTTTTCGGTGCCACGAGCCACGACAAGAAAAAGAATAACGCGAAGGCGCCGACGACGATCGGGAGCATCAAAAAGGGCTCGCGCGAGAGCGCGAGTGCCAATGCGCCGACGAAAACGATCGCCAGAAACGAAAGCCGAAAGGCTCGATAAACTCTTAACATGGTCGCACGCTCTCAGGGCAACATTGAAGGCGGCCGATCGACAAATCGTTCGCAGCCGTCTGTCGGAGAACCCTAACGACGCGCGTCGAGCGAACTTCGCCGAAACGAAAATCGCCCCGGCGCAGCGTGGGCCATTACGAGCACCGGGGCAAAGCCCGCATGGTAGACGAACCGATGCTAATCACCGCTCGCTGTCGTGCGAAATTGGGAACTACCCTATGTGGGGTAAACACTGTGCCGCGGGGGGTCATTTCAGTGCTTTGATCACGAACAAATGTTCGTTGGCCAACAAGGCTTTCCGCGTTTCCTTGATCACGGTTTTCGCGTCTTCGACCGACTGGAACGTCGCGGCCATCTCGCGGGTCGCCAGCATGTGGAAGCCGCGCTCATCGGCAATGGCCAGCCAGGCCTCGTTCCCCGTTTTCTTATTGGTCGCCTTCACGATAAATGGCATGCCGGCATTCCGCACCAGCGGCGCGACTTCAGAGCGTCCAGCCAGAGAGAGGCGACATCAATAAGACGCCCCGATGCACGAAGCGGGCCGGCAACGCACACCGGGACGAGCCCGCGCCGCAATGCTAACTTGAGGGAGCGAACTTGGGAATCCACAAACGCAAGGGACTTCGACCAGGCAGGCGCTGCCCGCACGAGCCATTACACTGACTGATGCTTGTTCCGATAACGTCGACAAGGCCACAATCGCGGAACATCTGGCAGATTGTTCGGCGAAGATCTCTTGGAGACTCGCGTCATGACGACGGCCCGCGCTTGCTGGCTGCTGTGCGTGGTGTTTGCGGTCGCCGCGATCTGTTCCAGCGCCATCACCGTTGTTCCGCGTGCCGAGCGGACGCTGTGGTTGATCATGGGAGTCGAGGTGTCTGCGTCGATTGGCTTTGCCGCGCTCGGCTTCGCCAGCCGTCGCATCAAACTGCTGGAGCGTCCTTGGCTGGGCGGGACGCTTTGGGCCGTGGCAATTTTGGCAACGATCGTGGTGCTGATCAGCAGCGTTGGGTAAGGGCAATCGACCGGGTTCGTGGGCCGCATGCATCGCATGCCCTACGAGACCAGCGGGCCCGGCGAAGTCCGCCGTCCGATGAGGAGACCGTGAAATGACGAACGCTCAGGCAATCACATCCGGCCGTTTTGATATTGCTCAGGTCGCCGCGACGTTTCCCGCCAGCGCGGAGACGCTGCTGGTGGATCAGTACCTGACCAACCGGACCGAGGCCAGCGCGCGGGTCTTTCGCGTTTACCGGCCGACGCCGCCGCACTATCACGCCACTTGCGACGAATATCTGTATGTCTTCTCCGGCCGCGGCACTTTCTGGATGGGAGACCCGGCCACGAAGGCGGAGTTCCGACCGGGGCAGCTCTTGTTCTTCCAGAAAGGGACCATTCATGCGATGCCGGACCTGCTGGAGGAGCCGATCGTGTTCCTCTCGGTCGATACTCCGCGCCGCGATCCCAAAGACATCATTTTCGTCAATCCCGAGGATGGCACCCCGGAGAGCTTCATTCGCGCGAATTATTAAGAGGAGTCGTGCTCGGAACGGCGCCAATCGCGACGTAGGGCAAGCTGCCAGCTTGCCGCATCGGTCTAGTACCGAGACAACGTCGCGAGATGATCGCTTGGGCGCAAATGTGGAGAAGGCCGCCTCGGCCGCCGGCCCACCTTGTTCATGTAGCGATCACGAAGAAGGTGGGCCTAGTCCGTCTACTTCAAAATTGTGGATGCCACGGGGTGCCACTGGCGAGGGCTTTGGCTCGCCAGTGCCAATGCCGCTTGATCTCCGAAGGAAGACACTGGCGAGCCCCCGGCGTCATGAGCCGGCCCCGATGGCCGGGCCTCGCCAGTGGCACCGAATACCACCATTTTGCGATAGACGGTCTACTACCGAACTCAGACGGCCCGCGTGGAGAATGGCAAGCTAGCAGCTTGCCCTACAACAGGCGGCAAGCGCATCCGCTAACGCTGGAAACTGAAACTCGAACTTCTCTTCCGCGAGCCGCTTGGAGACCACGTAGCGCCCGTAAAGAGCGAGTTCCGGATCGGTGTTGAGCAGCCAGCGGGCGCCGAAGCGGACCATCCACTCGGCGGCGGGCAGGCCGATGGGGATTCTCAACACGCGACGAAGGGCCCGCATGAAGTCCTGCTGCGAAAGCGGATTTGGCGACGAGGCGATATACGCACCCTGCATGCGATCGTCGACGAGCGCCCGTTCGAAGAGCCGATTGAGGTCGGCCTCGTGAATCCAACTCATCCCTTGCCGGCCTGATCCCACGCGGCCGCCCAGCCCCATTCTGACGACCGTTCGCAAGCGGGCGAGCGCGCCGCCCCCCGCTCCGCGGTCGCGGCCCAGCACGAAACCCGTTCGCAGAATCACGCCGCGCTGCGAGGACAAACGACTTCGCTCGAATGCTTCCTCCCAGGCGCGCCCGACAAAGGGGGCGAGGCCGTAACCGAAGGGCGAATCCTCCGTGCACGTCACCTCCGGCGGATCGCCATAAATGTGGGCCGTGCTCATCTGCACCCAGACCGGCGGCGGCGCGTCGACTGACCGGACAGCCAACCCCAACACGCGCGTCGCCTCGGTCCGCGAGCGGAGGATCTCGTCGCAATGCGCGGGCGTCTTCACACAATCGACGCTGCGTCCCACCAGGTTGACCAACCCGCCCGCGCCCTCGAGTTCGCGCCGCCAGTCGCCCAGCGTGCGCGCATCCCAAACGACATGCCGCCACGGACCGGTGACTTTCGGCCGATGCCTCGACAGGACGACGACCGCATCTCCGGAACTCGCCAGGTGCGTCGCCAGCGAGACACCCAAAAATCCGCTCCCGCCGGCAATGACTATCGGCCTGGATTGATCGGCAACGCTCATCGCAAAGGCCTCGACACGATTCGCCCAAAAGCACACCTTTGTATCAACCGTATTCGGCTCGCCCGATTAACAGCGTCTCGCGAGCGATCTGTTCCCTCGTACCCAAGCTCTGCTTGAGGGTGTCCGGTAATTTCAGTGGCGACAAGTCCGAGAAACTGTGAGCGAACAATGGACCAAGTGATTCGGAGCGGGGATCTCGAAGTTTCGTGGGGCAGGCTGCTAGCCTGCCATTGACCGAAACAGGAACTCAAATGACGGGCAGGCTAGCAGCCTGCCCCACGACGATTGCCTCAGTCACCCTCAGGGAATCTACCCGCCAGCCTCCTCGGCAGATCAATTCCCGGACGGCCCCGTTCCACAAGCATGCGATCGCTCGCATCACCGCGTGGCGAATTTCTGGATTCGCGAATTCATCGTGTCCGCCACGTACAGGCACTCGCGGCTGTCGAGGGCCAGGCCGTGCGGTGTGTGGAATTGGCCCGGGCCTTCGCCGCGGCTTCCGACTGAGCGCAAGAACTGGCCGGCGTTTGTGAATTGCTGGACTTTGTTGTTGGTGCCGCTCACCCACACGCGATCCTGTTGGTCGACGCAGATCGCGATCGGTCCGCCCAGGCCGGCCACGCCGTTTTTGCCCACGGGGGGCGGGCCGCCGAAGCCGCCCGGGCCGTCGCTTTTTGATCCCCAATGCGCGAGGAGCTTTCCCTCGGGCGTGAATTTCTGCACGCGGCCGAGTGCCGCGTCGGTCGTATACACGTGGCCGGCCCGATCGAAGGTCACAAATTGCGGCCCGGCAAAGCGGCCGCCGGCCGGCTGGCCGCCGCCGAATTCGCCCGGTTCGCTACCGTGCTTGCCGAACTTCCCAACGAACCGGCCTTCCGTCGTGAACTTCTGCACGCGGCTATTTCCCTGATCGGGCACGTACAGCAATCCGTCAGGGCCAAGGGCCACCGAGCCCGGAAGTTGAAACTCGCCGTCCGCCGTCCCTTTCTTGCCCCAGTCCCGCAAGAGCCTGCCCGATGCCGAGTAGGCGGCGACCTTGTTGCTGTTCCAGTGACCGACGTAAACGGTTCCGTCCGGCCCCACGGCAAGCCCGCCCGCAAATGGCTGAACCGTGAAGCCGCCGAGAAATTTCCCTTCCGTCGTGAACCGCTGCACGCGGTGATTGCGAAACTCGGAGGTATAGACAACGTCGTCCTTCCCGATGGCGACGCCGATGCACGCGGAGAACTCCCCGTCCCGCTGCCCCCGGCGTCCCCACTGCAACAAAAAACGCGGCGGAGCAAGGACCCGATCACCGGCGGCGTGCGCACCACGCCACGCGAGCGAAAGCCCGGCCACTCCCGCCGCGACGAGAAACTCGCGACGGGACGCCGCCGATCGACGATCGCAGTTCGAGTCGCTCATGCGGTTGCCCTCCAAATGTTGCGGGCATTCGTCTGTCATCCGTGAGTGTAGCCAAAAGTCCCGAAGGGTCACGCTGTGGATTGCTCGACGATACGATCAATCAACGGAAGCTCTACCAACAACCGTTGAGAGTGCCCTTTGAGCTCATCCCGACTGAGTGGTGGAAGGACAAGGCACAATGGCAGACAACAAATCCAAAACACAGCCGCAACAAGAACTGGCCGGTCAAGCCGGCGAATTCCTGATCGGAAATAACTTGCCGGTGACGCGCTTGGGATTCGGCGCGATGCGAGTTACGGGGAAGGGAATTTGGGGCGAGCCCGCGGATCGGGCCGGGGCCGTCCGGGTGCTGCGGCGGGCCGTCGAGTTGGGAATTGATTTCATCGACACGGCGGATTCCTACGGCCCCAGCGTGAGCGAAGAGATCATTGCCGAGGCCCTGCACCCGTATCCGACCGGCCTTGTGATTGCCACGAAAGGGGGCTTCGAGCGGCCGGGTCCCGGAAAATGGGTCGAAAACGGGACGCCGGAGCACTTGAGAGCCGCCTGCGAAGGCAGCCTGCGCCGCTTGCGATTGGATCGGATCGATCTTTATCAATTGCATCGCATCGATCCCAAGGTTCCGGCCGACGACCAACTCGGCGCGCTCAAGGATCTGCAGCGGCAAGGCAAGATCAAGCACATCGGCTTATCGGAAGTGAGCGTGAAGCAAATCCAACACGCGCAAAAGATCGTGCCGATCGTCAGCGTCCAGAACCGCTACAGCCTGACGGACCGCGGATCAGACGACGTGCTGCAATATTGCGAAGAGCAAAAGCTCGGTTTTATTCCGTGGTTCCCCCTGGCGGCCGGCAAACTCTCCGGTGCGGACAATCCGATCAGCGAGGCGGCCGCGCGATGGAAAGCGACGCCGTCGCAGCTGGCTCTCGCGTGGCTGCTGTGGCGATCTCCCGTGATGCTTCCGATCCCGGGAACTTCCAGCGTCGCGCACCTCGAAGAAAATGTCGCTGCAGCGGGCCTGAAACTGACCGACAAAATAATGCGGGAACTCGATCGCGCCGCGCAGGCGAAGTAGCAGGGATCGATCGGTCAGCGCGAGGCGGAAGCCGTGTCTTCCACGACTTTCACGGTGATCTGAAGACCGAAATCTTTTTTGTTCGCGCCGTGGAACGGTTCCCAGTAGCTGATCCACAGCGGATCGAGGGCCGGGTCGGGGGCGAATTCGGCGGAGGCCGCCTTGCAGGGGCGAAGGGTGCCCGGGTGGGACGCCGCGATGACAAAGGTTTGAGCCAACGTGTACTTGCCCGGCACGATCGGGATTTCGACCGGACCTTCGTGATCGTTGATCGACAGATTTTCGCCGCAGGCGACGGCGTGTTCGGGCACGCACAGGGTGACGAGCGACTTGCTGTCGCGGAGCACGCTCGCGCATCCGGGGCCTTCGCCGGCCGTGCCGCCCCCTTTTTCGTGGCTGCGTAACAGGCCGATCACGCGGCCTTCCAGGACCAGTTTGGCGCGCTTCAACTTGGGATTGTCGAAGCTGATCTCGAAGTTCTGGGTCAAGTCGAAGTGCATGCCGGCGGTCGAATCCGAGAACGGATGGGCGCCGGCGACGGCCACGCCTGTCATCGTGATCACGACGACGTCGGAGGTCGGTTGAGCGACGTCGATGTTGCCTCCTCCGGTATGCGTGAATCCGGAGCGCTGCGGCGTGACGTGGCCGTGGCGGGATCCGAGAACGATCGAAGCCGGCGGACTGGGCGTGCTGGCCGGGACGACCGTGATCGTCACGGGCGTTCCGGGCGGAATGGGAACGGGCGCCGGATCGGCGGCGGGAATCGGCTGCCCGGACACAGCGATGATCAGCACAAACGCGAGCGACACGGCCGAGCGAGACAAGAGGGATTGCTTGCGGATCATGTGCGGGCCTCCTTGCGTGCCTGCTCCACCCACCTACCAGCGGAGAATGATGTCCGTGGAGGCGGTGAACAGCCAATGTTTGCCTTCAAACGGGGCGGATTCGTCCTGATAGTCGAAGCGCAGTTCCGGGCGGATCGCGACGGCTTTGATCGGTTGAAAGCTGACGCCGGCCGTCACGTCTTCATAAAGTCCGGGAAAGCCGGTCCGCTGGCCCTGGATGTCGTCGAAGATTTCCAAGCGCAGGTTCGTGGCCAGTCGGGGCGTCAACTGATAGTTCAAATAGTTCGGCAAACCGAACCACTCGGCCGTTCCGATCGACGGCACGTTCGTTGTGAACCCGAACAGGGCCTCGGACAGCCAGGTAAAGCGGTCGCTGAATTTGTGGGTGTAGATCAGGTCGAACAGCTCGGGGTTGTGGAAATCCTGGGCTTGGTTGAACCGGCCGTCATCCAGAATGGCGTTGAACAGAACGCTGTCGCGTTGGTCCGAGGCGGTCCATTTCACGCTGCCGACGAAAGTGGGGTTGTCGACCGGGTCGATGAAGTCGTCGCTTCCCAAAACGAGACCGGCCTGGACAGTCCACGCGTCGGACAATTTCGTGGTGGCCACGATGCCCGTGTGCGTATAGGGATCGTAGATGTCGGTGTACGAGTGCGAGAGGAAGTAGTTGCTGGGAGCATCAATGGTCTCGACGCCGTAGAGCGCGAAGAAGCGGCCCACCTTCACGTCCAGGCCCTGCGCGACCGTGGGAAAGTACGCCTCGCCATAGAACTGCACGGGATCGACGCCGTAGGTGTCCGGGTTGCCGTGGTCGGCCGTCAGCTGATTGCTGAACAGGCCCCGCGCGAGGATGAAACGATAGTCGATGCCGACAACCCAGTCGCTGCGAAAGCCGAAGGTCGGGTCCGTCGTGCCGCTGGTGACGACCGACCGGTCGAAGCGGAACCAGGCCTGCTGCAGAGCGAAGTCGTTCGGCAGGTAGTTGAAACCCATGGGGAGGTTCGAGCCATGATCGGTGCTGCCGGTGAACGACGCATCGATCCAACCTGAGATCGACAGGCGGTTCTCGTCCAACTGGGCCCCTTCCCACGTTCCCTGCAGGGCCTGCATGAGCAGCCAGCGATCACCCGACGGAGAGGCAGCCGACGACGCGGCGCCGCTCGGAACGATCGGCGCGGGAAGAAGGTAAGTTGCCTCGAAATCGAAAGGGCTCGCTTCGACCGGAGCTGCACCGGGCGGCGGATCTGTTGCGAGAGGCAATTGTGCGGCGAGAATCACAGCCGTTCCGAGAAGCAGGGCATTCAGCATTCAGCAGCGTCCGCCGGGCTGGTCAGAATGTGCGACTCGGTCCCGACCCTGTCGCGGCTCCAACTCGGGACAATTGCTTCGCCTGGCAAAGCGCTCGAATCCTTCGGTCGCTAAGCATGCCAAACAAGACAGCCTGATCGGCGGGGTGCGGACAGGCCGTTCAAACGCGAAACTTCTCGTCCCAGGCGTTATTGATATCGGCGCTCGCGTCGAGCGGAGTTCCACCGGACGGCGCGCTGCGCTGCGGATTCTTCATCTTTCCAAGTGCGCGACGGCCGCCGGTTCGCGAATGGCCGAGGCCGAAGGTCGGATCGCAAAACGGCGGCAGAGTGTAGCGGCACTGCCGATTTTCACGATTCGCGTGAGTCTCCTGCGGAGCGAAAGATCCGTCATGTTACGCGGCACGGGGCAGAGCGCGCTTGCGAACAGAATTGATCCGCTTCTTGGTGATCCTTAGTCTGAAAGGACGTGTTCGCCAAAAATATCGCACGCGTCCGAACTTGGTTCGCGTCTCCGCCTTCCGACTTGCACTCAGACCGCCTGAGCAACTCTCAGAGGAACGAACGGCATGCGACGTCTGTTGATCACGCTCTTGATCGGAATTTCTTGCGGCGGGTTGTCGCGCGGCGATGCACCCTCCGCCGGCCAGCGGAAATGGGATTTTGAGGCCGATCGCGTGGGCGGTGCCGCCGCCGGCTTCCGCACCGGCTTCGGCCAATGGACTGTCGCCGACGACTGTGGCAAGCATGTGCTGGCCCAAACGGCGCGAAATGAAGATTCCGCTTTCAACGTGACCATTCGTTCCGACATTCTCTACTCGGACGTGGTGGTCAGCGTGCGTCTCAAGGCCGTCAAAGGCGTCGTGGACCAAGGGGGCGGCGTGATCTGGCGGTTGAAAAATGCGAAATCCTACTACCTCGCGCGGTACAACCCGCTCGAGGATTCCTTCCGCGTCTACAAGGTGCTCGACGGCAAGCGTTTTCAACTCGGCAGCGTGCGGACGCCGGGAAATAGGAATTGGCATACGCTCCGCGTCTCGATGCAGGGGGCCGTGATTGATGCGGTGCTGGACGACGAGATTCACATCAACCTCGAGGACAACACAATTCGCGGCTATGGCCGCATCGGGCTCTGGACGAAGTCGGACGCGCAGTCCTATTTCGACGATCTGGCCGCGAGCGGAACGGCCATCGTCCCGAAGCCGGCCGAGCCGGTGCGGGAGACCAAGGTCTTCGAGATCAAGGGGGATCGGCCCGTTCTCGGCGGGCACGAAGTCGACCTGTGGGGGCTGCGCTGCGGCAACGCCTTCGTGAGCGACGCCGTCACCGAGCGCTTCATCCGCAACTTCGACAACATGAACGCCCACGGGATCAATCTCGTCGGCGCGTACCTGCAAGGCGTCAACGCCGGGTTCCCGAATGGCGACGCGGGGCTCAACGGTTTCACCCGCCGCGGCGCGCTTTTACTTGAGGTGGCGCGGCGTGCCGAATGGTTCATCCGCGAAGCCGACAAGCGCGGCATGGTGGTGATGATCGGCGTGATCACGCCGCGGAAGGACCAGGACTTTTACGACGAGGCGGCCATGCGGAGGGCCGTGGAAGAGACCGCGCGGTTCTTGACCGACAAGAAACTGAATAACGTCTTCGTGAATCTCGTCGACGAGTTCAACGATCCGACGCTCGCCGACAAACTCTTGATCCGCGAGCCCGACGGCGAGCAGAAAAAGGCGCTGATCACCGCCTGGTTCAAGGCCATCGCACCGCGGATCCCCGCCGGCATCGGCCCTTACTGGAAAACAGGGACGGCCGACACGTACCCGACGATGGACGTTCGCATCATTGAGAAAGGGATGCCGATTCCCAAGCAGGGATTTGTCGTCAACGTCGAGCCGATCCGCGAAGACTACTATCAGAACGACGGCATCTTCAATCAGTCGAGCCGCGACGCCGTCTATGCCGATTGCCGCAAGTACCTCGACGCGCCGAACGCCGTGTTGATGTTTCACTCGGCGTTCACGCAGGGGATCACGAACTTCAGCGGGACGGCTCCGCACGGCGAGATGGGCGGACACGGGACCGGCCCGAACGACCGCGGAGTGCGTTTCTATTACGAATGGGTGCGGGACAACGTGGGACGCTGGGAATACCCGCGTCATGTTCCGTCCGACGAATTCTCGCTGGAGCCGTAACAACTCTAAAGTGACGGGCAGGCTGGCAGCCTGCCCCACGAGCGGAATCGTTACGACAGTGCGGCCGAGAATTCGGACGTGCTCTTGGCGGCGTTGGTAGCTGTGGCGGTGATGAAGTTCGCGCCGGCCGGCGGAAGCAGGCTATTGAAGCTGAACGTGGCCAGGCCCGACGAGTTCGTCTTGACCGTCTGCGAACCCAGGAAGACGCGTCCTGACGGTGCACTCGCGTCGTTGGCGAAGAAATCGACCGTAAACGATGCCGACGGCGTGCTGGTAAGCGTTCCGGTCACCAGCAATTGCTGAGTCGACGATTGGGCGGAACTCAACACGGGGGCCGCCTGATTGGCGTTGGCCCCGCTGCCGAGGGCGATGCCCAACGGACCGTTCGAGTAAATCGAGTTCCCGCGGATGCTGTTGCCCGAACCCGAGGCGACGAAGACGCCGTCGAGATCGTTGAACGAGATGGTGTTAGCCGGTCCGCCGCTGCCACCCCAGGCACCGGGGATCACGCCGCCGATCGTGTTTTTCGAGGCGCCAATCAGGTGGATCCCGTTCCCGGCATTGGCGAGCGGAGCCTTGCCGGTGGCGTCAGTGCCGATCCAGGCGCCTTGCACTGTGTTGCCGGTCGTGCTCTGCAGCTCGATGCCGTCGCCCAGGTTGCCGCTGATCACCGTGGCCTGGGTCGGATCGGTCGAACCGATCACGTTCGCCGAGGTCCCCGCACCGACGTAAACACCCGCGTTGTGATTACCAAAGGCCTGGCTCCCGGAGATGTTCGTTCCAATATATCCGTTGGTGACCGTGATGTTGTGGGCCTTGCCGTCGATGGCGACGCCGTCGTTGCCGTTGGCCGAAATGGCGTTGCGCGGGACGACGTTAAACGTCGGCTGCGGTCCGCCGATGATGATGTTGTGAGCGGTGCCGTCGACTTCGACGCCGTTATTGGCGTTCCCCATCGCCACAAAGCCGTTGGTGTTGAGTCCAATGATGTTGCCCATCACGCGAACGCCTTGGGCCGCTCCGCCGATCTCGACGCCGTCGTTGTGGTTTTCGGTGATCACATTCGTGCGAAGCAGGATGTTGCCGCCGGTCGAAGTGACCAGCATGCCGTCGGCCCCGTTGCCCAGCGTCGTGCTGTCGCTAAAGGCGGCCAGGCCACAGAACGTGTTGTAGCTGGTGAAGTACGAGGCTTTGTCTTTGACGAAGATGCCGTTTTGCCCGTTGGCGGCGTCGACGTTGCCGAGCGGTATCGGGCCGCCCATCGTCGTCTGGCTCGACGTTCCCTCGACCAGCACGCCGTTCTTCGCGTTGCCGACGCGGTTGCGTTGTCGGCCCCGACGCCGAAGAAGTTGGCTTGAATCGTCGTGCCGTTGGAATTGTCGACGGTCAGCCCATTGCCGCCGTTGCCGCTGATCACGTTATAGAACACGAACGGATTCTGCCGGGCCGTGCAGCCCAGCAGCGTATTGTTGTTCGCGCTCGACGATCGCGACGCCGTCGAGCGCGTTGCCGAGGGCCGAGTCGCCGGTGGCAGAGGTGCCGATCCAGTTGCCGCTCAGTTGATTCCCTGTGGACTTGCCGGTGATCAGCACGCCGTCGGCATTGTTGCCGGAGATCAGGTTTCCTTCGGGCGGGCGGACGAAGACGCCGTTGGTCGGATCGTTCCCGCCGGTCGCCTCCCCGCCGATCGTGTTATTGGCCGAGCCGCTTGTCAGCACAATGCCGTTCTGCGCGTTGGCCAGGCCGACGGTGCCGGACTCGTCGGTGCCGATTTCGTTCATCGCGATCTGGTTGTTGCTGGCCGCGTTCAGGCTGATGCCGTTGCCGCCGTTGCCGCTGATCACGTTCGACAATTGGAAGTCAGAGTTCACGGTCGCCTGGTAGGAGACGCCCGATCCGCCGCCGATCACAATGCCCACCACCGCGTCTCCGTAAACCGAATTGGAGCTCGTGATGTGCGTGGTGGGATCGATGCCGGTGTAGTTCAGGTTTTGCCACTGTGCATTGCCGAACGTGCCGTCGGCGTTGCGGACGACGCTCACAAACGAGCCCTGCGTCGGATTCGAGCTGCCCGACTGGACCGAATCGGCATTGAGCGTGTAGACCCCCTTCTCCACGCTGCTGATGCCCTCGAAGTGGGTCACGTAGTTCGTGCCGCCGGGGTACGAAAACGATTTCCAGTTGGTGAACAGGCCCGTCGCCGTGTCGTAATCGACGAGGTACGCCTTGCCGATCGGCTGGTCCTGGTTGGCGAAATTGTTGACCGCGCTGAGCGAATATCCGCCGCAGATCGTGTAGCTCGTGCCGCCGTTGTACCAGATGCCGTAGGCCGTGTTGCTCAATGCGCTGGGGAAGGCGATGTCGGTGACGAACGTGTTGGTGACGACGTTGTAAATGAAGGCGTGACCTGGACCGAGCGGCAGCCCGTCTTGGCCGTGGTCGGTCGGGCTGTCGTAGTTGCCGACCGCCAGATCGCCCATGGTGCTGTGGACGTACGTGTACTTGGCCCCCGGATAATCGACCTGGCGATAGTCGCTGGAATCGGAAAGGTCGGCCGTGGTGCCTTGGAAGATGAAGCTGTTGATGGTGACGGGGGCCGTGGCGTAGTCCGAATTCCGGTAACTTCCCACGAGGCGCAACTGGCCGCCGCCCAGGTCGTCGGGACCATACACGCTGGTGGCATACGAGCTCGGATACATGACCGAGTAGCTTGTTCCCGCTCCCTGAAGTGTTCCCTCGAACAACAGGCCGTTCAGGCCCGACGTGCCGGAGATGAGGTATTGGCCGCTCGTGTCGCCGCCGCGGATGCCCTGCCAACCGCTCACCGGCTGCGTGGGGACCTGATCGGCGTTGTAGTACGAAACGCTGCTCACCGGGTTCGTGTTGCCGACGGTGTTCGAGCTCGACCCATCGATGCGAACGCCGTCAAGATGATTGCCCAGGGCCGCGTTTCCAGCGGCCGTAACTCCGATCAGGTTGCCGCTGACCGTATTGCTTGTCGCCGTATGGCCGCTGATGAGCACGCCATATTGGCCGTTGGCGGAAATCACGTTTCCGGGCGTACCGGCGATGCTGTTCTGGGTTGAAGCGCCCGAGATCAAAATGCCGTCGCCGCCGTTGCCGCGGGCGAGTGAGCCGGTCGCATCCGTGCCGATGTCATTGCCGACAAGCACGTTGGACGACGAGCCGTTGAGCAGGATCCCGTTTTTGGTATTGGCTGAAATGACGTTTCGGTCTACGGCGGAGCTCCCGCCGATGGTGTTGCTCGACGAATTATCGAGTTCGAGCCCGTTGCCGCGGTTGGCGGCGGCCGTGGTGCCGTCGGCGCGCAGGCCGATGTCGTTGCCGACGATCGTCATGTTCGCTACGCCACTCAACGTCAGGCCGCTGCCCGACGCGTTGAAGAGTGCGAGCGATTGGACCTCGGAGCCGGACGAACCCGGTCCGAACTTCAAACCCGTGTGGTTGTTGAAATTGACCTCGATCTTCGGCGTTCCCGCGAAGCCCGGCGCGCTCGTGCCGTCGATGTTCACGGAGCCGGTCACAGTCGGAAGAGCGCTCGCCAGCGAGATGGTTCCCGCGACTTGGAAGTCGATGACATCGGCGCCGGCGGCGCTGTTCGCGGCAAGAATTGCCTGACGCAACGAACCGGCACCGCCGTCATTGAGGTTCAAGACGTTCAATGTCGTGAGCAGCGTGCGATCCTCGAGGCGTTCGACCGCGCGCGTGAGGCGCGCGTTGCCTGTCTGTCTGCGGGGCTTTCTCGAACGGCCAGCGAAGAATCCAAGCATGATTGACGATCTCGGGAGAGTTCGCCGCGGCGACAGGATCCGCGCGGCCTGTGGATGTGTGACGACCTTTGGGTCGGCAGATTCGCGGACGGCCCTGTTGTGGAACTTCCGCAATGTCTCAAGCCGCGCCGCTTCAACGCACTGGGCGATTGATTTCGCCGGATTTGCCGTTCGGTCGAGCGTCGCCGCCGGGCGCTCGCCGGCAAATCGCCGGAACGCTTCGCGCGAAGAGAAAGCGGTTCGACAACAAGAAGTCTGCCGACGCGCGCTCCGAGTACCCGCCACAAGCCGCGGTCATTTCAGC
Organism: uncultured Planctomycetaceae bacterium; assembly: GCA_963752185.1. Classification (GTDB taxonomy): domain Bacteria; phylum Planctomycetota; class Planctomycetia; order Planctomycetales; family Planctomycetaceae; genus DASPSM01. The sequence continues at coordinate 3,327,000 of CAVVXK010000002.1, forward strand.
CGCGATTTGGCTCGTTCACCGACCGGCTCATTTGTGAGCTGTCGCGCGTGACCCGCTTGTGCCAGGACGAGTTCCTGGAAGCGGTCGCTTGCCGTTTCACCGCGTTACTGCGGCGCCAATCCGTTCTGGTTGATCATGTCGATGAGCGTGCTGGCCGACTCGACGGAGCCGGAAACCGACGTCGTCGAAAACAGGATCTTGGGCAGGCTGCCTGCGCCACGCGCTCGTACAAGTCGACGTGCCTGGTCACGTAGCTTCCCGCGGTCGTTTTGGTGAGCTCATCGTGAATGGCTTTTTCGCCCAGGAGCTGGATCGCACGCTGATAAGCGTCGGCGGCCGACGGTCGAAACGAGGGATCAAACAGCCAGGAATGAAACTCGGCGAATTTCGCCCGGTTGACGCGCCACACGGCGACCGAGATTCGCGCGATTTCGCAGGCGTCGGCATGCTCGGGATTCGTTTGGGTCACCGTTCTGTTGCATGCGGCATCCAACGGCACGGGCAATGCGATAATCGCCAGGTCGTCGCCGAAATGCTCCATCGCCCCGCGCACCGCCTGGTGCGTCGCCCGGCAATAGGGGCAGGTGTAATCGAACATTTCCACGAAGACGTATTTCGCATCCGGTTTGCCGATCAAGGGCCACTGCCGAATGTCGAGGGAGAACTGACCTCCACTGACATTAATCAGCCGGCGTTTGATCTCCTTGGGCTTGTTCGGCTTTGCCGGGGCCGCCTTCTGGTCGGAGGCTGCCGCAGCGGATGACTGGGTGGAAGTCACTTTTTTGACGGTTTGCTGGCCGACGACCGTGTTCGACACCGGCTGGGCGGGTGGTTCGGCGTTCGCCAAGACTGGAATCCCCAGCGTGGCGAGAGTCAACGCCGTCGCAAAGGCCGTGGAGCCGGTGTGCGTTTTCAAAAGCGGTCGCGACATCGTCATGGTCCGTTCTCGGTTGGTCATCTCAGTCCGCGGAGGGGGGCTCAAAGACTTCGGGTTTGGGGCTTTTTTCGGGGCGGCTTGCCTTGGAAGCGGCGGTGCTCGCTGTCGGCGCCACCGGGGCGCTTTTGGCTGCGGCGCGGGCGCGGGAAAGTGCTCGATCTTGTACGTTTGCGGAGGCGCCGCGAGGGCCTGCGAGGCGATCAGCGCCGACCCCCAGAACGCTCAGGCTGGCGAGCTTCGCCGTCATTCGTGCACCCAATGGCGCCTTCCAGACGATGGCCAGCATCAGCAGGAGCCCGCAGGCGTGGGCACCCAGGCAATAGGCGCAAAGATGGCCGAGGGCAAAGACCTGCAGGCTGATAAACCAAATTGCTGCCAATCCGGCGGCGATTGATCCGACGGTGATGATTCCCCACGCCCAGCGCGAGCGCGGACCCGGCTGCCGGCAGACGACTAGCGAGGCCAGGACGACCGTGTACATCGCGAACGCGGGAACGCTGACGGGGAGCGTCAGGACTTTCGACCAGCGGCTGTGCAACACGTGGCTGCAATCCCAATAGGTTCCGCTACAACCCGCAACATCCTCCATGCGGAGCGCGGTGATTGCCAGATAACCGGTAATTGCCAGCGCGATACCAGAGAGTATTCGCAGCGTCCACGTAAAGAGCCGGGACGGAACGGCCAATCCACCGGCCGTCCCCGGAAATGCCAGCGATCCCGGCCAATGGGCCTTCAGCGTCTCGAAACTTGTCGCAGCCATCTGATCGTCTCTTCGCGGCCACAAGTCGCTGTTTCCAACGATTCTCGCCGAGCGCAAAAAACAAGCCCCCCGAGCCTTTTGTCAGGCGCGAGAGGCGTTCATTGCCGGTGGAAATCGCCGATTCATGGCGGGTCTCGTTACCACAATCTTCGCAAGGGTTGTTTCGGGGTGTCAATCCCGGTTTTTTCTGCTCCTTCGTTCGGCATCCCTTGGTCCGCGCGCTGAGTGAAAATACGGTGCGGCGCGGAGCCGATCTCGAACAATCAGCTCCGGCAGGCTGAACTGGCCCATTCCGGGGATGAGGCAGGATCCCTTTTCGCGGCATGTCGCAATAAGATTGACTAGCCGCCTGGCGGGCCGAAAAAACGGGTCAATAGCCGGGGAGACAGTTGGGCGGTTGGTCCCTTGAACGGACGAGTCTCCGGTTGAATCCGCGGGAGGAACTCGATGTCAAACAACCTGACGAACAACAACCCGACGTCAAACAACCCGGTCGCCCGGTGGCACCAGGTCGCGAAGGCCCGCGATGTCCGCGGGTTGGACACCCTTTTGGCCGATGAGGCGGTCTTTCTCTCGCCGGTCGTCTTCACGCCCCAGGTCGGCAAGGCCATCACGACCAAGTATCTCGCCGCGGCCTTCCAGGTCTTTTTCAATGAGACATTTCGCTACGTCCGCGAGCTGACGGGCGAACGGGATGCCATGCTCGAGTTCGAGGTGGAGATCGACGGCATCCAGGTGAACGGGGTCGACCTGATCAAATGGAACGACGCCGGCCAAATCGTCGAATTCAAAGTCCTGCTGCGACCGCTGAAGGCCGTCAACCTGGTCCACCAGAAGATGGCCGCCGGACTCGGTGTGAAGGCATAGGCGATTGGCCGGCCCAATGAATCTCTTTATCACGTTCTCCAAAATTTTGACCTTGAACGACTCGACTGTCGCGCGGATAATAGGGCTAGCAAGAAGGAAATACGGTACAGCGATCAGCTGTAAATCTCGCTCATGCGGAGCCGTGCCAAACCCAGGCACGGCTCTTTTTTTTCCTGCGGGGCTTTTCCTGCGGGCCCTTCCCGCATGCGGGCGAAACGGCTCAGCCGACGCTGCGCCTGCGGCATAGGGGTCGGTCCATTTTCGCCTTTGTCGGTGATCAACTCATGCCATGTGTTCGTTTCGAAGCCAGACGATCGATGCCGAAGCCAGCGGGTACCCGAGGGCCACGGCCCTTCGAAGGTGCTCACCCCCTTCGAAGATGCTCACCATTTTGTAAAGGTGAGCATCTTGGAAAACCCCGAAGATTCCTTCGAAGATGCTCACCCTTTTTCGAAGGTCCGCACGAAAAGTGAGCACCTACGGCGGACAGGTGCGGCGCGGCCGACGGGGAGATTTTCGATGGCGAACGTTTTTTTCAAAAAAGTTGGCGCCGATCGCGGCCTGTTTTCGGCTTGATCGATGACAGGCGTCCCAGAACTTCAAACGAAAGAAGGGGAACGATCATGGCCAAGTTTCTCAGCAGTCACACGATGCCGCCCGGAGAGTGCCGGCAAGACGATCGTCGTCATCCTCCCTGACTCGGGCGAACGTTACCTGTCGACGCCGCTGTTCGAGTACGCGAAGGCGTAATGCGAAGTTCAGTCTGTCGTTGAGAGAAATCTTGTGTCACGTAATGACGTCTTAATCATCGGCGCTGGGCCTTCGGGGCTATTCGCGGCTGCCGAGCTGGCCCGCCACGGCGTGGAAGCGCGGCTCGTCGAACGGGACCCGCAGCCGCACCGCGAGGCACGGGCGACCGCGATCCAGCCGGGCACGCTCGAAATCCTCAAAAGCGTCGGCCTCTTGTCGCCGTTTTTGGAAGCCTCCGAACACGTCCATTGCTCGCGCTTGTACGGCCCGGGCATGAGCGTGGTCGGTTCGATGACTCACGACGGCATCGGCTGCGTTTGCGAGTTTCAGTGCAGCCTCCCGCAATATGAGACTCAGCGAATCCTCGAGGAACATCTCGAGTCACTGGGCGGTGTCGTCGAACGCGGCATCACCGCGACGAAGGTGGAAGAAGACGCGGACGGAGTCTTCGTCCAGCTTACTCACGACGGAGGCAAAACCGAGACGGTGCGGCCGAGCATCGTCATCGGCGCGGGAGGCGCTCACAGCGTCACGCGGCATTCGATGAGCGAACCGCTCGACGGCACGACCTACCGCGGCAGTTTTCTCGTGGCCGACATCGCGATGCCGGCCCCGTTTCCCCGCGACGAGGCGGGTGTCATTTGCAGCCCGTACGGCCTGCTCTTGCTCGCTCCCCTTCCCGGCGGACGCTGGATCAGTTTTCAGGATTTGGAAGAGGGGATCGAAAGCGTCTCCGAGGAGGAGGTGATCGCCCGGGTTGAACGCCGGCTCGGCTCAAATTATCGGCCGACCGACGTCGCGTGGCACACTCCTTTTCGCATGCACCGCCGAATTGTCGCCCGATTGGCCGACGATCGACGCTTCTTGATCGGCGACGCGGCGCATCTTTCGAGCCCGTTCGGCGGAGAAGGACTGAACGCCGGCCTGCACGACGGCTACGACCTTGCCTGGAAACTCGCGCTCGTGCGCCGCGGCCACGCGGGTCCCGCCCTGCTCGACGGCTATCGGATCGAGCGCCGGATGGCTGACCATCACGTGCTCGACGTCTCGGACCAGGTCCACCTCTCGATCGTCGACGTGGCGACCGCCGCACGAGAACGCCGCGAGATCCAACCTGCCGTCGCCGACCCGATCACGGCCGCCCTCGTACGGAATTCGCGGGCCATGATCGACGTCGACTACTGCGGCAGCCCGCTCGTCGTCGATTATGGAGCGGGCGCGGCAAACGCCAAGGGGCCGCGGCCGGGTCAGTGGTATTCCGATTGGGCACGCTTTGGCGGAACATCCCATCGCGTGCTCGTCTTTGGAGAGGGCGCGGATGCGGAAGCGTTCGAACGATTTGGCCGGCGCTGGTCGGACCTCGTCGAGATCTCGCAAAACCCGGACGTCGATCCCGAGCGGGCCGGTATTCCCGCGGGAGGCACGGTCCTCGTCCGTCCGGACGGCCACGTTGGCTTCCGATTTCCCGGCACGAACGCCGACGCGTTTGCCGCGCTCGATCGCCACCTCGCCTCCTATCTGAACCGCGAACCGGCGACCGCCGGCATCACGGCGACACGAACGTCGAATGCAAAGTAAAGCCGCGTCCGCTCGAGGCCGTCGACTGTTCCGCCAGAAAATGGCGGCAGCGCTCGAGGCAAAGCGGGGAGGCGTTGCCTCGAGCGCTGCGATTTGGACGCGGGTCGCATTGACCGATTGGGGGATTGTCCAAATGCCGCGCCGGATGCGCGCCAGATCACCTCACAAAGAGATGCATATAACGTCTGCCGTCTTTGCCTTGGGACCAGGCGGCTCCGGCGTAGGTGTAGTTCTCGTAGGTGCAGCACGCGCCCCAACCCCACGAGGGTTCCCACGCGGCGCAGCCGGCGGCCGATGCCGTTGTTCCGGGCGGCAATCCGTTGAAATCGTTGGCCGTATGGCCCTGGATCAGGTATTTCGCGCGGAAGTCGGCCACGTTGACGGCGCCGGCCGTCAAGCGCGCGTCCTTGATGAACGGCCGCAATCCGCGCGCGGCGCGGGCGGCGTTCACTTCGGAGAGCGCATCTGCCCCTGCACGCAGCGGCGTGCTGAGAAAGGAGAATGCGATCGCGACGAATAACATCCTTCCAACCATCACAAACATCTCCGTAAATTGCGGCCCGCGGTGCTCAAGAAGTTTTGAGGGGGTAAGTCTGAAGGAGGCCGAGACGCCGGGCAAGCCTGCGTATGTTCACCTGCGTGTTTGTGCGCGGCCTGACGATTGCGACAAAAAACCGGCGAAAATTGTCAACATTTCAAGCATTTAACACCGCTGCAACGTGACTGATCTTCGCGCAAAAGCTCAAATCGACGACATAGCCGGCGGCGAAAGAAGAACGGACTGCCGCGCGCCCGCTCCGCCGTCCGGCGGGGAGCGTTCGGACCTGGATGTCCTTTCCACAATTGTCCGGCGGCTTATGAGAGTCATCACTCGGCAGCGCCTCGAGGCGGCTTTGGCGGCGATCGAAACGCGGCTGGGCTTCGAGTCCGACTCGCTCGATCTCTTGGCCGACCGTGCCCGCCTCTTGACCGAACTAGGTCAAACCGATCGGGCGAAGCGCCAATACCTGGAGATTTTGCAGCGCGATCCGCGGCACCTCGCCACGTTGATCGATTTCTCGCACTTGCTCTATCACACGGGCTTCACCACCGCGGCGCGCACGGCCGCCACCGCGGCCGTCGCCTTTCACCCCGGCAATCCGAAGGCTCAAACGCATTTCGCCGACCTGGCCGTGTACGACCGAAAATTCGACGAGGCCCGGACCCATTACCAAGCGGCCTTGCGGATTGATCCCGGATACCGCGATGCACATCGTGGACTGGCCATCGTTTTCTGGGAATTGGGCGATGAGGAACAAGCGCGGCGCCACCGGGACATTCAATACAGAGACCGGCCCGTCGAGATGCTTCCGTACTTGGGGACGGGCGAGCCGGTTCCGATCCTCGTGCTCATGGCCGCGCGTGGAGGGAATCTGCCCTGGCGCGATCTGATCGACAGCCGCGCGTTCTTGATCATTACTCTTGCGCCCGAGTATTTCGATTCCTCGAAATCCTTGCCGGCGCATCGCCTGATTTTCAACACGATCGGCGATGCCGACATCTGCCGGGATGCCCTCGAGGCGGCTGCGACGCTTTTGAAAGGCACAACCGCGCCCGTCGTGAATTCGCCCTCGGCCGTGCTGGCGACGGGCCGCATGTCCAACGCCGAGCGCTTCGGCCGGGTGCCGGGCGTGGTGACGCCGCGGATGGTCCGCTTGCCGCGGCGGCTGCTGGCAGGGCCCGACGGCGCGGCCGCCATCGCGCATCAGGGACTCTCCTTTCCGCTGCTGTTGCGCCGCCCCGGTTTTCATACGGGAGAGCACTTCGTTCTCGTCGCATCGCCCGACGAGCTTCCGGCCGCGGCCGCCGGTCTGCCGGGCAAGGAAGTGATCGCGATTCGGTATCTCGACGCGCGCGGTCCCGACGGCAAGGCACGCAAATACCGCGTGATGATGATCGGAGGCCGGCTCTATCCCTGGCATCTGGCGATATCCAGCCAGTGGAAGGTGCATTATTTCAGCGCGGAAATGTCGAAAAGCGCGGAGCATCAGGCCGAAGAGGCGGCCTTCTTGAACGACATGCCGCGGGTCCTCGGTCCCCAGGCGATGCGGGCGCTCGAACAAATCAGCGCAATTCTCGGTCTCGATTACGGCGGGATTGATTTCGCACTCGGCCTCAGCGGCGAAGTGCTTTTCTTTGAAGCCAATGCCACGATGGTCATGCATCCGCCCGACGCCGCACCGCAGTGGGATTACCGCCGCGCCAGCATGGGCCGGGCGATCGAGGCGGCGCTAAGCCTGTTGCGGGAGCGCGCCGCCCTCAGAGCGCAAAAGGTTGCCTAGTGGGCACTTGCGAAGCGGCAGTCCCTCGCCGCCGTGATGCTTTCGTGGCCTGGCTGTCAGACGCGTCTTCAATCCCGATGAAAACAGCTTTAGCGGTCACGGGTGACTTCTCGCATGAGCAAAGTGCGAGTAGAGTCGATAGGAGACATGAGCAAAATTGCGCCGCCACCACACGTCATCGCGAGCCCGAGACCGGAACCTGAAACAAAACTCCCGGAGCAGCCGGCGCGGATGCCGTCGCGCGGCGCGTCGCATTTGTCGCCGTCGGCCGCCGCGCGCTGTTTGAGACTCGTGATCGCGGTTTCAACGCGGGCCCTCCGTAGAAACTTGTTGCGTTCCACAATGACATGCCTGGGCATTGTCATCGGCATCGGGGCCGTCATCGCCATGATGGAGATTGGCGAAGGCAGCGCGGTCGCCATTCACAAGGGGATTGCCGCCTTGGGCGCGAATGTGCTGCAGGTCGAGCCGGGCGCCGCCTCATCCAGCGGCGTCGGTTGGGGGGCCGGCACCGGCCTGAGCCTGACGCCCAGCGACTGCGACGCGATCGCCCGTGAATGCAGCGCCGTGGTGCGGGTCGCTCCGGGCGTCGATTGCCGCGTGCAGCTGGTTGCCGGCAACCGCAATTGGGTTCCTTGGAGACTTCTGGGCACCACTTCCGATTACCTCGCCATCCGCAATTGGGACATCGAGGAGGGAAATGTCTTCACCGACGCCGATGTGCGGAACGTCGCGCTCGTGTGCGTCCTGGGCCACACGCCCGCGCGGGAGTTGTTCCCCGACGAATCGCCCATCGGCAAGGAAGTCCGCGTCCGCGGAGTCAACTTGAAGGTGATCGGCGTGCTCGACCGCAAGGGGGCCAGCATGATGGGCATGGATCAGGACGACGTTGTGATTGCCCCCTGGACCACCGTCAAATTCCGCATCAACAGCGCAAAGTACGCCTTGAGCGACGTCACGGCGGCGCTGGGAACGACGGCCACGAGCCAGGTGAATTCGCTCAGCAACCTGTATCCGACCCAGCAAACGCAGCTTTATCCCGTGCGCTCGACCGCACAAACAGCCGATTCACCTCAGCCCGTCCGCTTTGCCGACATCGACGACATTTATCTGTCGGTCACTTCCGAGCACGAAATTCCCGAGACGGTCGAGAGCATTACGGAGTTACTCCGCCGGCGTCACAACCTGCGCGAGGGGCAAGCCGACGACTTTCAGGTTCACGACTGGACCGAGTTCTACAAAATGCTCGGCAAGACCAGCCAGTTGATGACCAACCTGCTGTTATGCATCGCGCCGATTTCGCTCTTGGTCGGAGGGATCGGCATCATGAACATGATGCTGGTTTCGGTGACCGAACGCACGCATGAGATCGGCATCCGCCGTGCCATGGGCGCGCGGGCCATCGACATCCGCCGTCAATTCCTCGCCGAGGCCATCATGCTCTGCCTAGGCGGCGGGCTCGCCGGCATCCTGCTCGGCCGCGGTTCGTCGTTCCTGTTGAGTGCGTTTCTGGGCTGGCCGACGATCCCGTCGCTGTCCGCCGTGCTGATCAGCGTCGCGGTGGCCACGAGCGTCGGGATCATCTTCGGCTACTATCCCGCCTGGAAGGCGTCGCGCCTCGATCCGATCGAGGCGCTGCGCTACGAGTAATCCGGACCGCTCACCCCGCGTCAGTGTGCGACAGACCCGCAGCTCGGTTCGGCATTCATGGCCACGCCGGGCGGATACTTCCTGGCTGACGTGAAGTCCTTCATTCCCTGGCAGTTGATCAACGACGAAACGCCCTCTTTCGACGCGAGTTGGTAGCTGCGCTTGAGAGCTTCACGAAGTTCTTCGGGCGTGCGGACATATTCGCCGTGGGCTCCGACGCCCTCCGCCATCTGGTCATAGCGCAGGTTCTGCTGGAAGAGATACAGGTGCATCGAGCGGGCCGACGAGACGGCGGCCGGCCACATGCCCCAGCAATCGTTGTTGTAGATGATGCCGATCACGGGCAGCTTGTACTTGGCCGCCGTATCGAGCTCGAACAGACTGTAGGCGATGCCCGCGTCGCTGCTCACGCAGACGGTGGGCGCGCCTTTATGGGCGGCTTGCGGTCCGACACCGCGCTGCACGGCGGCGCTCGCTCCGATCATCATCGCGAGGTCCGGTCCGATCGCCCCGTATTGATAGGGGCAGACGATGCCTTGCCCCGGTCGAAAGGCCCGCTGCCAGCGGCCGAAGTGCACGCCGATCGTCCAACCGCCGCCCCCCAATACCGTTTGCTTGGGATCGATGTCCCCCTTGTGGAAGAAATCGTGCACTTCCTTGCACAAGGCGGCAGGATGCAGATGGTTCGTGTCCTTGCTGTACTTGACTCCCTGCTCGTACTGGCGATTGAGCATTTTCTCATAGCCGTGCTTCGCACCGTGAATCTCGTTGACCCATTTGTCGCGTTTACGCGTTGGCAGCAAGTCGGCCAGGGCCTCGAGGAACGGCTTTTCGCAGCTGACGATGCCCAAGTCGAGGGGCCAGTTGCGTCCCAGCTCCTCTTGGACCGGATGGACGCGAATCGTTTTGATGTCCGGATTGAAACGATATTCGCCCGGGCTGGGCATGCAGTACTGGCCGATGAAGATCACGAGGTCGGCACTCATCGCCGCCTCGGGCGCGAGCGCGATCGAGAGGCGATGGTCGTCGGGGAAATGGCCGCGCGTAGGGCCGGAGGTGACGACGGCGATGTCGTTCCTCTCGGCCGCCGTAAGGAGCGCCTCCCAGGCCTTGTTCTGAAAGACACCCTGCCCGGCGATGATCAACGGACGCTCGGAACTGCTGATCAGGTCGAGCGCCTTTTTGACCTCTTTGGCCGAAGGGCTGGGACGCGACTCGGTGCGGTATTTGTCCTTGCCGTAAAAGTCGGTGAGTTTCGACGGATCGGTGAAACGGGCGCGGGCGACTTCGCCGGGAAAGTCGAGATGCACCGGGCCGGGGACGCCCGATTTCAGATTGCGAAACGCGCAACCGCCGTATTCCCAGACGCGGTCCGGGGCGATCAGGCGTTTGCCGTATTTTTTCATGCCGGTCGTCGTCGGCTGCTGATAACCGGTCTGGATGAACGCCTCGCGGTCGTCGCCGGCGATTTGCATGTTGCTCGCCAGGACCAAGAGGGGCGTCCGCGCAGCGGCGGCCGCCGCGATGTTCATGATCATGTTGGTAAAGCCCGGCCCCTCGGTTCCCGAGCAGGCGGTGACTTCGCCGGTCGCCCGCGAAAATCCGTCGGCCGCGGCGCACATCGAGCCTTCGCAGCGTCCGCCGTAGGCCGGGATGCCCGCCGCCGCGATGGCGTTAATCACGGTGTAGTTGCCCGGACAGCAAAAGAGGGCGGCCAGCTCCTCCTCGTGACACAGCTTGGCGAAGACCTCGGCCCCGCTCATTCCCTGCCCGTCGAACGATCCGGGCTTCGGCGACTGGCCGAGCGAATCGGTGACGTCTTTGGGGATCGTGATCGAGGGGATGCTGGTTGAGCTGGCGCCCGCCTCCGATTTGTTGACGATGCCGGCGACCGCGCCCGCGCCGAGCACGGCCGAGGACAGCAAGAACGAGCGGCGGGAAGAATCGACGGCTGGCTTTTCGTTTTTTTCAACTGCTTGAGCGCTTCGCGAGTTGTTCATGACGAATGAGGCCTTTCGTGGGCGAATGAAACGGTTAATGGGCCGTGCTCTCAGTCAATTTCGGGCGGGCCGCTTCGGGCCAGAGACTTTCGAGGTAATTGACCATGTCCCAAAGGTCCTGTTCCTTGGTCACCTTTTCCACAAAGGGGGGCATCGATTCGCCGGCGCCGTCGCGGATGCTGCGATAAATTTCGCCCGCGGAGACGCCGCTGTGAAACGCCTTGGGATTCGTCAGATCGGTCGCGTTCGCAATGACGTCCACCTGCGACTTGCCGTCAGCGCCGTGACACTCGGTGCAGGCCCGTTTGTAAAGGACCTTGCCGCGGGCGATGGACGCCTTGCTGAACGACACGGGGGATTTCAGCTTGCGCGCCTCGTCCCTTGTGAGTAGGGCGCCTGCGCTTTTGTCGGCCGGCTTGTCGTCGGACCTGAGCGCGGAGTTTGCCGCGATCGCAAGAGCCATCGTCGTGGCGATCAGGAAGAGCTGTGCACCGAGGCGTTGGAACATGGATTACATTCGATCGGGATCGAGGTTGAAGGTTTCCACGAGGTAGTCGAAGTATTTGCCGTCGGCAAGAAACGTCAGATAAACCTCGTTGACCAGGTGGATGAGCTTTCGGACCGCGTACTCGACGTCGCGGTCCTTGAACTTGAACGTCAGCAGGATGCTTCCGCCGCGGTTGTACGTGCGAATCTGAACTTTGCGAGTGTCGAGCCGGCGGTGATCGGGCAAGTCGCCCGACTGTCGAGAACGGATAAAGGACTTCAAGTCCTGGTGCATCGTGATGTCTGCCGGAACATCGATCAAGAGTTCGGGCAGACGCAGCGTCTTCTGGCGGGCGTCGAAGGTGAGCTCGAAGACCCGGCCGCGATGCCAGGCAAACTGAAAGCTCACCTTTCCGCCCGATCCGGGACCGCGGCTGAAACCGCGGAACACGCGCCGTTCGGCATACCCGGCCAAGACCGCGGCGACGGTATCGATCTGAGATGCGGCCGTTTTGATCATGGTCGAGGACTATTCGCGGTGCGCGACGGAATAGAAATCCCAGGCTCCCATCTTAAGGCCGGACCGGCGGCAATGCGATTCTGTCGAGGGCTGAAACGCAAGATCGGCCTCGACCGGGCCACCGTTCTTGAAAAGCCCTCGTTCGACGAGTCACAATGCAGCCTGCAGACATTTCACGTCCGATCGCCTCTTTGCGGGCAGCCTTGCTTGATGGATTCCCCGACGCCGACCACGAACGAGCCGAAAGGCCGACCGTCGATTCCGCTGGACTCGGTGGATTCCACGCACGCGCCTCTGGCTGAAATGGCCACCATTGCGCCGCTCTCGGCCGACGAAGCGCGGGCCCTCGAACCGCCGCGCCGCATTGGCCGCTATTCGATCGAGCGCATCCTCGGTTCGGGCGGCTTCGCGACCGTTTATCTCGGCTACGACGAGGAACTGAGGCGCCGCGTCTCCCTCAAGGTGCCGCTTCCGCACCGACTGATCGACGCGGACACGTACCTGACCGAGGCCCGAATCGTGGCGAGTCTCGATCATCCGGGGATCGTTCCGGTCTACGACGTCGGACGGACAGACGACGGGATGTGCTACGTCGTCTCAAAATTCATCGAAGGCAGCGATCTGCGGCAGCGGCTGCAATCGCGGCGGATTTCGCCCGCCGAGTCGGCGGAGATCGTTGCCGCCGTCGCCGAGGCGCTGCATTACGCCCACACCAAGGGGCTCGTGCATCGCGACATCAAGCCGGAAAATATCCTGCTCGATGAACGCGGCAAGCCTTACGTGGCCGACTTCGGCATTGCCTTGCGGGACGAGGATTTCGGCAGAGGGTCCGAAGACGAGCTCGTCGGCACGCCGGCCTACATGAGCCCTGAGCAAGCCCGCGGAGAGGCTCATCTAGTCGACGGCCGCTCGGATGTGTTCAGCCTGGGTGTCGTGTTTTACGAGCTGTTGACGGGACACAATCCCTTTCGGGCGGCGAACTGGTCGGGCTCGATTTTTCAGATCACGACGGTCGAGGCCAAGCCGCCGCGGCAGATGAACGACAACATCCCGAAGGAACTCGAGCGAATCTGTCTCAAGGCGCTCTCAAAAAGGGCGACCGACCGCTTTACGACCGCGAAGGATTTTGCAGACGACCTGCGGCACTTTCTTAGCGGACTCGCCCCCGAAGCAAAATCCGTGGCAACGCCGGTGCTCGCGGCGGCCGAAGTTGCCCCATCGGCGGCCCTCGCCACGCCTTCGTCGGGCAGTCGGACGATCAGAATCGTGCCGAAAGGCCTGCGGTCGTTTGACGCCGACGATGCCGATTTCTTCCTGGAACTTTTGCCGGGCCCGCGCGACCGCGACGGCCTTCCCGAGAGCATTCATTTCTGGAAAAAGCGGATCGAAGAGACCGACGCCGACGAAACGTTTCGCATCGGCCTGATTTATGGTCCGTCGGGCTGCGGAAAGTCGTCGCTGGTGAAGGCCGGCCTCTTGCCCAGGCTGGCGACGCACGTATTGACGGTGCACATCGAAGCCACGGCCGAGGAGACGGAAAGCCGCCTGCTGCACGGCTTGCGCAAGCGATGTCCGCTCGTGCCGCAAAATCTTGACCTTCGCGAGACGCTGGCCGCGCTCCGCCGCGGCCAAGGCGCCGTGCCGGGCACGAAACTGCTGGTTGTGATCGATCAGTTCGAGCAGTGGCTGCACGCAAAAGGCACCCAGGAGAACGCGGAGCTCGTGCAGGCGCTGCGGCAATGCGACGGCGGGCGCGTGCAGTGCGTCGTCATGGTGCGGGACGATTTCTGGATGGCCGTCACGCGGTTCCTGCGGGAACTCGAGATTCGCCTCGTCGAAGATCAAAACTCGGCGGCCGTCGATCTCTTCGACATGCGGCATGCCGAAAAAGTGCTCGCGGCGTTCGGCCGGGCCTTCGGCATTCTGCCCGAGACGATGCGCGAACTCTCGGAGGACCAAAAACACTTTCTCCGGCAAGCCGTCGGCGGACTGGCAGAGGACGGCAAGGTAATTTGCGTTCGCGTGGCCCTCTTTGCCGAGATGATGAAGAACCGCGCCTGGACGCCCGGCGCTTTAAAGGAAGTCGGCGGGACCGAAGGGATCGGCGTCACCTTTCTCGAAGAGACATTCAGCTCGTCCACGGCCCCTCCCGAACACCGCTACCATCAAAAGGCGGCGCGGGCCGTGCTCAAGTCGCTGTTGCCCGATTCGGGAAGCGACATCAAAGGAAACATGCGTGCCGCCGCCGTGTTGATGGAAGCTTCGGGCTATCGGGATGCGAAGGACTTCGACGATCTGATCCGCATCCTCGACGGCACGCTGCGGCTGATCACGCCGACGGATCCCGAAGGCGCGCCTGACAAGAACGTCAAGAACGTCGCCGAAGTTCCATCCGCTTCGCTCGGAGCGTCGCAAACGTCCGCGACGCCCCTGCCCTCGCGCTATTATCAATTGACGCACGACTATCTTGTTCCAGCCTTGCGAGAATGGCTCACACGGAAGCAGCGGGAGACGTTCCGCGGCCGGGCCGAATTGCGGCTGATCGACCGATCGGCCGTCTGGAATGCGATGCCGCAGAGGCGGCACTTGCCGCCGCTCTGGGAATATTTCAGTTTCCTGTTGTTGACGAACCGGAAGAAATGGACGCCGCCGCAACGAAAAATGATGGCCAAGGCCGGTTGGGGCTACAGCCGTCGCGTGGCCTTGAGCGCCCTGGCTTTCGCGTTTCTCGCGTTCAAGCTCAATTCGGGCAATCGCGAGGCGATCGAACGGAAGAACAAGAACGCCGCCGACGCTTTGGTGCAGACACTGCTCGTCACAAACACGGCCCAAGTCGACAGCCTGATCCCGCAAATTGACGAATACCGCCCCTGGGCCGACCCGCTCCTGAAGAACGTCATCGAAGCGCGCGAGAGCACGCCCCGGCAAAAGCTGAATGCCAGCCTCGCCCTCCTTAATGACGATCCGTCGCAAGCCGATTTCGTGGTCAGTCGGTTGCCCGATGCGCCGGTGGAAGACTTGCCGGTCATCATGACCTCTCTGGCGGGCCAGATCGCGCGGCTGCGGCCCGAACTCTGGAAGACCGTGAAGACCGGCACGAGCGGCGTGCGGCTCCGCGCTGCGGCGGCGCTTGCCGCTTACGATGAACGCGATCCGCAATGGGCGGATTGCGCCTCCGACATCGCCGACAGTCTGCTTTCGGTGCCTCTCGGTGATGCGAAGCTGTGGATCAATCTCCTGCGGCCGGTCGGACCGCAGCTTGTCGAGCGGCTGCAGACGCGGTATCGGGATCGCAGTGCCAAACGGGATTTGGAGCGGCCGATGGCTGCCGCCGCCCTTGCCGATTATTTACAGGACAAGCCGAATGCTTTGGCAGAGCTGATCCTGCTGGCCGACAACGAGCAGGAGTTTGCGCCCTTTCTCGAGGCGCTGCGGCCCCGTCGAAAAACGGTCGCCGCCGAATTTCGCGGAATTCTCGGAGAGACGCCGCCTCCGGTCGCGCTGGCCGGCTCCGCGGATTGGTTCTGGAAAAGACAAGCCAATGCAGCCTGCGTGCTGGTGGGACTCAACGATTTCGAGGCCGTGTGGCCCCTGCTCAAACATTCCCCCAACGAGTCCCCACGAAGCTTCCTCATTGACCGGCTGGCCCGCCTCGGCGCCGATTACGCGGTCCTGACGAGCCGGCTCGAGCAAGAAAGCGATCCGTCCGTTCGACAAGCTCTCACGCTGGCTTTGGGCGAATACGACGTCCGCAAATTCTCGAGCGCCGACCGGCAGAAACTGGCCGCGAAGTTAGCCGGCCTTTACACGGCGGATCCAGATTCCGGCGTGCATTCGGCGGCAGGATGGACCTTGCGACAGCTGCAGATGAAGTCGGCACTCGACCAGCTCGACGGCCAAATGCGGCAGGCGCACCCAAAGATCGATCGCGAAAGCCGGCATTGGTTTGTCAATTCGCAGGGCCAAACGTTTGCCCTGTTTGACGGACCGGTCGAATTCTCCATCACGCCGGCCGCCGAGCGATTCGGCGGAGCGGCCGCGAAGAGGGGCATTATCCCCTACCGATTCGCCCTTGCGACCAAGGAAGTGACCGCCCGGCAATTGAGCGAGTTTGCGAAACACCAAAAGGCGTCGACCATGCCGGGAGCCGATTTGAATGCGGCGGTGGAATCGGTGGCTACGATGCGGGGCTCGCCGGAACCCGAGGCTCCCGCATTGCTCGTTTCGTGGTACCGCGCGGCCGCCTACTGCAACTGGCTCAGCAAGCAGGAAGGCATTCCCAAAGAGCAATGGTGCTACGAGCCCAATGAGCGGCACGTCTATTCGCAGGGGATGAAGATTCCTGCCGACGTTCTCAAACGAACCGGATACCGACTCCCCACGCAATTGGAATGGGAATACGCATTGCTTGCGGAAACCGAGACCGTCTATCCCTTCGGCGACGCGAAAGAGTTGCTCGACCGCTACGCCTGGGTTGCGTCCAACTCGCAGGGTCACCCCTGGCCGGTAGGTCTTCTCAAACCCAATCGATTCGGGCTGTTTGACATGCTGGGCAACGCGTCCGAATGGTGCCAGGAAGCGAAAGACACAACGGTCGACCGATCAAAACTCGGGACGCCCGAAACGGTCCAGAATGACGTCCTCCGTGCGCAGCGCGGAGGCACATTCGAGAGCGCGAATCCGACTCTCCGCTCGGTCCATTTTGCCGGTCCGTCGACGCCGTCGGGACTCGACGAGGGCTTTCGAGTGGCGCGAACTTGCCCGTAAGCTGCGCGGATCGATCGAAGCCGATCGGGACTTATTGTTCAAACCGTGGGAATTGTCACAGCGCGCTCGAAGAAACCGACCTGTGTGGAAATTCCCCTCGCCAGAGATTCGTGCCTGGTCAACCGGCGCGACCGAACCCCGGCAGAAGCGAATCGCACATCGATGACATAGTTTCCCTTACTGGGAGGATCGAACTTGTGGACCCAGATCCCGTACGCGGAAATCGACGTGCTCGGTTTGCAGAAGAGTACTGGTACATACGGCGCTTGTCGGCCTTGGGGACGAAAACGGATCTTCAATTTGTCCGCGCGACTTGTATCGCCCCACGTAATGCCGACGATGCGATAGGACAGCTTGTGCCCGAGTCTCCACTGCTCCACGCGCACGGGCAGGAGCGACGGACCGATTTCCGCCGGTTTGTAATCACGGGCAAATTTCGGCCCGATCTGGCGTCCGGGAAAATCGGAGATCGCCGGGTCGGGATGTAGGTCTTGCCCCGTGCGATCGGAGAATTCAAACATCTGCAACGTCGCGAGTGCAGTGTTGTCGACCAGTTTGATCTCATTGACCCATTTGACTTCGGTGCAGCCAAACCAGCCAGGGACGACCAGGCGAACGGGGGCACCTTGATCCTTGGGAAGCGATTGGCCGTTGAGCCGCGTCGCCAAAAAAGCGCCCGTTTGATGCAGCTGCTCGCGGGTGAAGACCCAACTGCAAGTTGGCATCGAATGCTCGTGATACGGCGGCCCCATGTCGGGCATGGTGGAATCGTCGTCGAATCCGTTGATCAAGACCGATGTCGCCTTGTTCGTGGGTCCCGCAAAGTCGAGGACCTTTTCGATCGCTACGCCGTCCCAATTGGCAACGCTCAACAAGCCGTAACGCAACGATCGGTGATTTCCCGAACACTCGAGGAGCACCGGACCTTTCGTATCAATTGCCGGATCGAGCTTTGCGAGCGACAAATCGAGCGGGTTCTTGGCATGGCCGCTGATTTTGATCTTCCAATCGTCGGGCGCGTTGAGCAGATCCGGATACTCGGTGCGGATGTAAAAATTGCCCGCCGGCGTGACCCGCGATTGGGGCATCAAAAGCGATGCGACGTCGATAATCCGCCGCGAGTTGTGCCCCTGCCCTCCCTTGCGTCCAATCGCCGACGATCCTTCTCCTTCGAGCTGGAACGGCACGAATCCCAGAAGCTGGCCCCCGGCGAAGGGATCAGGGAAATCGGTATCGAGCAATTTGCCGTCTACGAGGGCCAGCGGTTCCTTCGAAGGAACGATGCCCGACTCGTTCGGCTCCTGATCAGAGGATTGACTGTCGTCGCTATTCCAGTACCAGTAGCCGGCTCCCGCCAGGCCGGCCGCGACGACCGACGAGGCGATGAAACTTCGGCGACTGATTCCACGGCGGTTCATAGGGGAACGATTTTGGGGACGAAAAAACCGACTTTGTCGCGATACCGATATCGGGGAACTAGCCCAGCAAAACGTACGTCAAAAGGGACCGAATTCGTGGGTCCAACCCTTATTTTCTGTGTTCTTCAATCAACGCGACGGCGGCCGGCATTGGCGCAATCATGGCATTGGGCAATCGAGTATTCCCCGTCGCGACATCACCCGTCTCCAGTCTAATTCGGCTACGGAGAAGCGCGTAGCGTCTACGAAGAAGCCACCGGATTATGAGAAACCTTACGGACGAAGTCCGCCGTCAGTCCCGCTTTGTGCTTGCCGGCGCGTCGGATCGAAAACGAATCCACGAACACTGCGTGATCAACTGGTTGAGAGACGCAAATGAGATATGCGCGTTCGTCGCATACCGCGGCGTTTCGTTGGCGGGGTACGTTGCCAAAGTGGCATCGCCTACCAAAAAGACGTTGAAGTCCTTCGAGAGATTCTCGTATCCGGCCGTCGTGCGGCAGAAACACATGTCGGTCGCATAGCCGGTCAAAAGCACGTGCCGAATCCCCTGCGCCTTGAGAAAGTCGCGAAGCGCCGGGTAGCCCTCGTCATCGTAGTAGACGACGTCGTCGGGAAGGACCTCGACGTCCTTCGTCACGGGAATTGGCAGGTCCCAAAAGCCGGCGTGATTAAAACGGGCGCCGGCGTCGAGGCCGGGGAACTGCTGAAAGTAGTCGCGCAGCGGATGCTCTTCCGAAATCGTCAACTGTTGCGGGACATTTTCTCCTCGGTACGGAAAGCCATTCAAGATCGACGCCAATTCGCGGCGTCCTTCGGCGCGTTCGGCTTCGCTCGGTCGGTGGCGAATGCTGCGATAGATCTTGGCTTGAGCCGGATACTGGCGACTGCGCAGGCTAAAGAGCATGAGCGAGACCCGGCCTGCGCAAGCGGTTTAACAGGGGATTGACCACTTCGCGCGTGTGCCGACCGGCAAGGTGATTTTTATCGGGAGTGCAGAAATCGGCGACTCCGGCCGGCTCGGGCGTTCGCCAGCCCTGCCCGTCATCGATGCCCCAGGGATGCACCATGATGGCCGCCGTGTGATCGCCGCGGAGGTGATTGGGCAACTCGATGATGCCGCGGGCGTTGTAGCTATAGCGCCAAGCGCGGACGTGAAGGTCGGCCCCCGGCTCATCGATCAACACAGGCGCCTCATAGCGAATCTTCTCGATCACCGGCTGGACGAATTCCGGATAATCGGCCAGAAGCGGAGCCGGATTTGTGAGACGCGTCAACCGGTTGTGATAGACCCTTGCCGGGCGATCCGCATGCGCCAACAGTCCCGTCCACAGTCCAATTGAAAAGACGGCTGTGCCTGCCAAGATGCGTCGAATGCGCTGAGAGTCGCCGGACATCGTCGTGTCTCCGTGTGCCCGCACGATCGAGCGGTCGGCGGCTCGAACGCAGGGTCTTGCCAGGATACACAAAACGAACACGTGCGAGGAACCGGTGGCGAATCGCGTAACACGAGAGCAAAAAAAACAACGTCGGCAGGACCGCGACAAAGCAGTCCTGCCGACGATTACTCATTCACGAGCGGAGCAAACAGACTACCAGTTGAAACCGCAGCCGACGTTGAAGCCGACGAGGTTCATGTCCACACTGCCGATCGACGCGCTCGAATGCGCGAAGCTGGCGCGTTGAGCGAGGCCGTCGTGGCCGAAACACTTCCACTGCTGCCGAGATCCCAGTACTGGTATTCGCCGGCAATACGGAAGAAGGCCGACATCGGCAAGCAACGCAACTCGTGGTCCCATTGCGCACCGACCTGAGCTTCGATGATGAAGGCCGTGGCGCACTGATCCGATTCAGCTGAGTTGAAGCCCGTGGCGGTTGAGATTCCCCCGTCGTAGGCGGTGTCGGTCGTCTGAGCCGCGCGATAGGCATCGCCCCACAGCACCGACCCGCGGAGACCCCAGATCAGGCTGATACAGGTGTCGCAGCCGATCGGAGTGCGACCGAAGAAACCGGTCGTGATACCCAGGCCGTTAAAGTTGAAGTCGGTGAAGGCGTTCGAGTAGCCAATGTCCGTTGGGCTGGTGAGCCGCGTGACGTCTAGGCCCTGGCCCGCCTCAAATGAGGCATACCGGCCACCCAGGAAGAAATCGACCTTCGACAGGCCGCAGCAGAAGGAGCGGCGAACCTCGAGGTCAGCCGTGTAAGCCTTGAGCCGGACGGCGTCGTAAGTGCCGACGGTCTGGCCCGGCGCCGGGAAGATCGGATCGAGACCACCGTACGAATCGCTCAAGTACCAGAACCGGCCGAGGACGGCCCAACAGCCGTCCTGAACGCCGGCCCAGATCCGCGGTGAGAACGTGAACCGGTCGAAGCCTTCGCCGTTCGAGAGTTCCTCGGTATTGCCGGTGATCGTGTTCTCGACGGCAGCGTCGGCGTGCAGGCCGTGCACGTTGGCCCAGAACAGCGTCGCCTCGACACCGGTGAAGAACTGCGGGCAGCAGTTATCACCGCAACTGAAAAAGTTGTGCAAACCGCCCGAGCAGGAATCGAGGATGCCCGTTTGGTGCTGGCACGAGCTGCCGCAGGGATCGCCGCAGCACGTATTGCCGCAGCACGTATTGCCGCAGTTGTTCTGGCAGCACGAACCGGTGCCGCAACCGCAGCCGTTGCCATTGACCGACGCCATGCCTGGGGCCGGCGGGGGGGCGAGCGGGGCCGGCGCGTTGGGCGCCTCGACCGTGGCGGCCGTTAGTGAAAACTCTTCAAAGATTCTCGGGTTGTCGTCGCTCTCGGCGGCGGGTCCGTCGGCCCCGAAAGCGCAGAGGGGCAGGCACACCACAAATGGGGCGGCCAGCGCCAGTTTCTTGAGCAGTCCTTGCGTCATTTCTTCCACTCCGTTGTTCGCTGACCCGTAACATTGTCGCAACTGGATTGCCGCAATGAGGTTTGCTCCGCATCGCGATGAGCCGGAGAACGAATGACGCAGCAAACAGTCTTCGCTTCCGACGGCAATGGCTCTCCCAGCGGCTTCCATTCCGGTTGCAACGCGGAATCCGAACGGTTGGATTCCACGCAATTTGAGTATCGTGACAATCGTCCGCGTTGTGGCGGCTTGTTCACGAATAGGGCGGACGGCGTCACAGGCGATAGAACCCTTGAGTTCGGCACGACGTGGAAAATCGGTACGCACCGCAGTGACTTCTTGAAATCTCCGCGATGCGAGCGCGTTTGACTCAACTTCCGGATCCGCGCGGTTGGGTCGATTCTCTCGAGGGTGATCAAGCGGCAAAGAACCGTCTCAGCAGAACTACCGAGGCCGAGATGGCGTGGGTTCCTCGGGGCAGAAATCGACGCCAGCGGCAAACAAAGCCTCTCAACTGGCACTGCTTAATAGAGGACAAAAACTCGTTCGCAGTCGAGTCACCCGTAACCAGTGCAATGGCCGCAATTTATGACCGAGATTCATGGGCGAGCCCTGGCGACCGTCGAACCGATACTTCCGGTCAATCACGATTTGCGATCTGAATCAACCACGCCTGGGGCAACAAACGTAACGCCTTGAAATTCGGCATGTTCGGCAAAGTCGAGCAGCCATTTGGCGAACTCTTCCGGCTGCGTTGACCCTGCGGGGCCAGTCATAACGGCTTTGCCGGAAAGACGACATTTGCCGAATTGATCTGACATGCCGAAGGCATCGACGATCGATGCTTCAGGATGCAACACGGTGTCAGGAGGATGCCGTGGACCCGCAACGGAGTGCACCATGGAAGGTGGATACGCTCCCCGGTTCCCCAAGCTCGGGATTTGCCGTAGCCGGCGAATGTTCGCTTTGGCCGCGTCATCACTCTTAAGCCTGGCGGCGAACTGGGCCATTGCCGACGACGCAGCTGCTTTACGGCCGTTGGCTCGGCGCTATGCCGATCCCGCGCAGCTCTTCGAAGCCGAAGAGGCAAATATCGAGTTCAAGCAAGTGGTGGTCGCCGAGAAGAGCTTCCGCGTCCCACCACCGGCAACTCCGCCGATTCGGTTCGCGATGGACGAGCCGCCCGCATTCGTGAGCAGCGCCCACCCGGCCCACTATCGATTCGAGGCCGCCGAGGCCGCGCCGACGCTATTGACGCCGTCATCAGCACCGTCTCGGAAGATTCCGCAGCCGCCCCAAAACGAGCCGCATCCCGTCGCAGCGGCCGCACAACCGAGCGATCAACGGCCACCTTCGCCGCCGCCGTCGCAGAATTATCAACGGCCGTTCCCGCTGACTTCACAGCGACCGGCGGATCTCGTCGTTCGTCTTCAGCCGCAACCAGTTGAACAGACCTACAACACCGCCGCTCCAGCTCAACCGGCTGCAACTCCGGCCGCGACACCGCCACAAAGCTATCAGCGCCCGTTCCCGCTCTCTGCGCAACGGCCGGCGGACGTCATGGTGCAGTTCAAGCCGCAGCCAATTGAACCAACTGACGAAGCGACGGGGCCGGCTCTGGCCACTCAAAGTCCGGTCGCGACGCCGCCACAAAGCTATCAGCGCCCGTTCCCGCTCTCCGCGCAGCGGCCGCCGCAGGTCGTCGTCCGGATCCAGCCGCAGCCGGTTGCACAGCCTGACGAGGCAGCGACACCCGCCCAAGCAATGCAAACTCCAGTCGCTGCGACCCCGCAAACACCTGCCGAGCAGCGTACAGTGGTCGTCGCCACCGCCACAGAGTCGACCAAGCTTCAAGGTCGCGCTACGACATCGCCTCAGCCCGCCGCGGGCCGCGTCGTTATGGCTTCGTCGCCCTCGGACGACGTGTCCGCGCCGCCGGTCCGGTTCTCGGATGGAGAGCCGCCTGTATTCCTTTTGCCGCGCATGCCGCAGTCACAACCTGTCGGCGGCTATATGCCGGTCCAGCTTCCTCCTCACATGGCGGCTCCAATTCCGGTCGTGATGACGCCGGCCGAGTCGCCGTCGTTGACGATCCCCGCTCCGCCAACGGCTGACATGGTTCCGGATGTGCCGGCCTTCAGCTCGACGGCCGACCCGCTCAACATCACGATCGGTGCCGTGGTGGACCAACCTCCGCCGCCTGCCCCGGGTGTCGACGCGTCGGCAGCCGCGGCGCAGTCTGGTGCGGCGGGCTCATTTGGTGCCGTCGAAAAGCTAGGAGACGCTCCGACAAGCAGCACGCTCGAATTTCTGAGACAGGAAGCGATTCTCTTGAAACCCGGTGAACACCAAGTTGACTGGGGCCTGAGTTACAGTGTCTACAACCTCAATGCGGCGCTCCCGGTCGTGAACAAAAGTGGAGACATCGTCGGCGTCGCCAATGAACGAATCCGATTGCAGCTGATGACGATTCCATTTGCCGTGCGTTACGGTCTTTGCGACGGCCTGCAGGCCTATGTGAACTTGCCGCTCGGCTGGTCGAACGACGAACAAACGACCGATACCGGCGACAGCCGTACCAACAACTTCGTCAGCATGGGAGACATCTCGGCGGGCTTAAACTACCAGATCATGAAGGGCTGCGGTGCCTACGTGCCCGATGTGATTGCCTCGCTGGGTTTCATCGCGCCGACCGGCCATGCAACGTTTGCCACCTCGCTCTTGGCTCCCAATAGCGCGCTGGGCCAGGGATTCTGGGACATCACCGCCAGCATCTTGGCCGTTCACACGATTGATCCGGTGATCTTCTATTACGGTGCCGGCTACGTGCACCGCTTTGACGCCAGTTTTGGCAACAACCTGGATGTCGATCCCGGACAAGAGTTCGACTATGTATTCGGTGTCGGTTTTGCCGCCAATCCGTGGGTCGTGATCAGCGGCACGTTTATCGGCAACTATCTGACGCGATACGGCGTCAACGGCGTGAGTTTGCCGGGAAGCGATCTCGATTTGATGCGATTCCGAGTCTCCGTCACGATGGTCAAAGATAAGCACATCATCGAGCCTTATGGCGAAATCGGAATGACCCCCGACTCGCCCTCGCGTGTCGGAATCACGTTCACGTATTAAATGCAGTATCGACGCAAGTGGGGCTCCCGTGCGGTAGACCAGGTCGGGATCTCATCGCGAGACGGCATGTGCCGGAGCTGGGCATGATCCATCGAAATGATCGAGGAATCGCGGCGGTTAGTGCCACGTTGGCGATCTTGGCCGTTCTGTGGCCGCTGTCCAGCAGTTCGTGGGGCGTTCCGCCTTCGGGAAAGGTGGTCGACAACTCCGATAAGCCCTGGACCGAGGTGCGCGCTCCCGTCCGCGATCCGGATCACATCACGTTGAATTTCACTTGGAGCTGGAAGGATATTCGTGACCGCAACGTCGTCAAGCAAAACCGCGATTATTCGTGCGGCGCTGCTTCACTGTGCACGTTGCTTCAATACTACTGGGGGGACAAGGTCGGCGAACAAAAGGTCCTCGATACGGTCGACGGCATGCTCAAGCCCGAGGATCGCAAAGAACGCATCAAGAACGGACTGTCGTTGACCGACTTGCGTCGTGTCTCGGTCAAGCTCGGTTACCTGTCGAGTATTGGAACGCTTTCCTTTGAGCAGCTTTCCAAATCGAAGATTCCGGTGATCGTCCCGCTGACAATCGGCAAGTTCAACCATTTCGTCGTTTTTCGGGGGAGCGACGATCTCTACGTCTATTTGGCTGACCCGGCTCGAGGAAATGTGCGGACGCGAATCGACGAATTCGAAAAGCAGTGGCAAAAAAACGCGATTCTCGTCGTCGCCAAGAAAGACCAGGATCTGCGCGATAACGCCCCCCTGAGCTTGCGCCCCGAGGAAAGCTACCTGGGCAAGCTGAGCCGGGTCGTCATTCAAAAGCAAGTGGCGGCTCCGATAGCCGTCTTTCCCACAATTCATCCCTAATCGAGCTCCGGCCCAAACTAGCAAGACGGTGTCGTTGCTGGTTTCGCCGTTTGAGCCCATCTTCTCCGCATCTCTTTGTAAGATAAAAACTTACAGCGATTCTTGCGGCGCTCAGGCCGATGCTGCCGGAAAACCTCATCTCCGCAGTTCCGGCGCGCATAGCTCATGGCTGGATGGATGGCTTCTGCAGATCAGAGAAAATGGAAAATATGGGTAAATATTTCGTTGACAGGTGCTCACGGCTCCGTTTAGATTGGGACCCAAGCAATGGATTTTGCTTGTAGCTACACAGCAAGTCTCAGTCTGAATCCTGAATCCGCACCCTTTATTTTTGATGAGTGGAGACACTTGAGATGAAGAGCCTGATCGCACTCGCTTCGGTCGTTGCATTGTCGGTTTCCCCGGCGTTCGCCGCCGAGGGCCACGTTTCTCACAAGGCTTTGGCCAATATGGGCCTGTCCGGGATGAAGGCCATGGCCGACAGCCAGGGCTCCCAGATTCGCGGCTTGGCGGTCGCGGTCGCCGGCGGCGTCGGCTACTCGACGATCAGCGGCGTCGGTGGATCGACCGGCGAATTGACCTTCTACGGTGCCGCCGACTCGGGCAAGAAGGGCGCCAGCGCCTCTGGCGACAACGCCGCCATCTCGGGCGACGCCACCACCACGATTACGACCCACGGCAGCCACGTCAGCACCACCACGACGGTCAACGTGATCGGCTCGGGTGGGTTCTCCAGCGCGAAGGCTGGCAAGTAATTTGGAGTCGAAGTCTTCGGCCATCCTTCGGTCGGAGCCGTCTGATATGTGCTTCTCACAAGACGGCATGCTGTTTAAGCAGTATGCCGTCTTGTCCTTTCAAGCACGTCCCCCCACGTCCGGTTAAATCGCTTGCACTGGCCGGTTTAAGAAACCAAACTCGAAAACAATCGTTAATTTTCGGAAGACATGAAACGCGGATCGATTGGCTGATTATCATGGAAGATCGATATCTCGAAGGCGAACCGCTGGCCTTCGTCCCCGAAAGGAGTCAGGACCCGAACGCGTGTGTATCGTTTTCCGCATCTTCATTGAGAGGCACCTGGAATGAAAACTCTTTTCGGCGCAGTTTCGGTCATCGCCCTCGGTCTGAGCCCGGTCGTGGCAGGCGAGGGAAATCTCTCTAATCAGTCTCTCGCGAGAATGGGACTGGCCGCCATGAAGTCCTTGTCCGACGCTCAAGGCATGCAGGTTCGCGGCCTGGCGGCCCAAGCGGGCGGATGGAGCAGCACCACGTTGATCGCCGTGGGCGGCGCCACCAGCTCGACGAACTACGCTTATGCCGCCGACCAGCATAGCGCTTCCACCGCGAACCTCAGCGTTTCCGGCGCTCTCAGTTCGACGACGTCGAATTACGGCAGCCACACCTATGTCGATGTCATCGCCGCCGGCGGCCTCTCGAGTGCTCATTCGCACTAAGTCGATCGCAAAAATCTCGGTCCGCCTGTCAGTGCTGACCCGCGCCCGGCAGCATTTTGACGATCCCCCTCAAGCAACGCCCTGTCCCGCGGCAGGGCGTTCGTCATTTCGAAACGCACGCTATCGCCGCGCTTTGGGCTGACTTTGCCGGCTTCTTGACTTCAATTGTGCCCGGGGCGTAGAGTGGCCTCCACGCTCGCAGGGAATGTTAGAATCCGGAACCGCAATTACTGAGGTCTGCAACTTGCAGCCGGCGATCCGGTGGTTTCTCAAGCGGCGACGGCACCCGCGCTTTGATCGGAATGCAGACTTGATGAGCTGAACGAAAGTGCGCGACAGCGGTTAATTCGCGCAAGTGTGCGAGCCAAGCGACCAAACGGCGTTGATGTCGTACGCGGCACAGAGAACGGAGGCATTGCGATGAAATTCTTCCTGGCGTCTTTGTCGGCCCTGTTCCTGTCGGTCGCCCCGGCTTTTGCCGGTGACGGATCGCTGGATCAAAGCTCTCTTTCGCGAATGGGCCTGGCCGGAATGAAGACACTTTCCGACCACGATGGTATGGCCATCCGAGGCCAATTGGCCATCGCCTACAGCTCATCGTTCAACACCAAGGGCACGACGTATACGATCATTAACAACCCGATTGGCCAGCACTTCGCGATTTCGGCCACGGTGTCCGTGGGTGGCGGATTGTTCTCGGGAGGTTTTGCCTCTGCGAGTTCGAAATAGAACATCAGAATCTTCTGAAACCGACCGCTTCCAAGCTCTGTCCCCGATTCGGACAGAGCCTTTTTTGTTCCTGCGATGATCGTTTGCCGCCAAGCGTTGCGATCGGGACTGACGCCAACCGATAATCGACGAACTGGTTACGGGTGCAGTCGGCCCCTCGACGGAGTGCGGTGTGGAGTACGTGCAATTTGAAGTACCGGGACAAAGCCGGCGGTTCGGCTTTGTCGAAGGCAATTCCGTTTACGATGTCACCGCGTACCGCCCGGATTTGGCATATCTCTACGACGCCTTCCAAGCTGCTTTGCTTGCCGAGCACCCCCTGCCCGACTTTGTCCGCTCGCTCGTTCCATCCGATTCAACACCCGCACTGAGCCGGCGCGAGTTGTTTGAGGCCATGCCCGGCGGAACGAGGCCCTTTGTCGTTCCACCGCTCGACCATGCCGACCCGCACCGGGTTTTGGTTTCGGGAACCGGCTTGACGCACACAGGCAGCATGGAGTCGCGCGATCAGATGCACGCGGACCAAAAACACGATGGCCCAGCCTCGCAGTCTCCGCAGACCGATTCGGCTCGAATGTTTGCAGCGGGTGTGAAAGGAGGCAAGCCCCTGCCGGGTTGCCGCGGTACCGCGCCGGAGTGGTTCTACAAGGGGGACGGCGACATCGTCCGGGGCCACCGCGAGTCGCTCGATATCCCGGCGTACGCCCTCGACGGGGGGGAGGAGCCCGAACTCGTCGGCTGCTACATCATCGATAACGCGGGCCAACCGCGGCGGCTCGGGTTCGCTCTGGGCAACGAATGGTCGGATCACGCGACCGAAGCCATCAGCTATCTTCACCTGGCCCCCTCCAAATTGCGGACCTGCGCAATCGGTCCGACGCTGCTGGCCGATGCGGCTTTTCAAGACATCGAATTGCACTGCACGGTCAAACGCCACGGACAGACGATCTACGACAGCGGCCAGCTGCAGAGCGGCGAAAACTGGATGTGCCATTCGCTGCGAAATCTGGAAGACCATCACTTCAAATACGCGCAACACTGCCGTCCAGGGGACATTCACCTGCATTTCTTCGGCACGAGCCAGCTCAGCTACAAAACGCGCAAGTGGCAATTTCAAGCGGGCGACGAAATTCGCATCGAGTCGCCGTCTTTCTCCGCAGCACTCGTCAACTTCGTCGTCGGGGGTCCTCGAGCGGACCAGCGCCCCGTCGCCGTCATTCCTGCGTGAGCGGCATGTCGCAACGCGCCGTGATCGTCGGCGGAGGACTCGCGGGCCTGGCAGCGGCCGTCGCTCTGGCCGAGCGCGGCGTCTCAATCACGGTTCTCGAATCTCGGCCCCGTCTGGGAGGGCGTGCCAGCTCGTTCGCGGACAAGACGAGCGGTACGCAGATCGACAATTGCCAACACGTCAATCTCGGATGTTGTACGAACTTCCAGCACTTTTGCCACACCCTGGGCCTGGCTGATCTGTTCCGGACCGAATCGGAGCTATTCTTTATCGGTCCGGATAACAAGGTGAATCGCCTTTCGGCCGGTCCCCTCCCGGCGCCCTTTCATTGTGCGGGCTCATTCGCCCGCCTAAGCTACCTGACTTACGGCGATCTCATCTCGATTGCTTACGGACTCCATCGCCTCGCAGCCGCCAAGTCAAGTGATACGAAGACGATTTTGGACTGGTTGCGCACGCACCGGCAGTCGGACTCGGTCGTGGAACTCTTTTGGACGCCAGTTCTGGTCAGCGCCCTCAGCGAAACGCTGGACCGGATCGACATCGCGAGCGCAAGAAAGGTTTTTATCGACGCATTTCTATCCAACCGCGAGGGTTGGCTCGTGCAGATTCCCACCGTGCCGCTCGACCAGCTTTACGGTGAGCGGCTGCACAATTGGCTCGCGGCGCGCGGCGCGGCCGTTCGCCTGCAAGCGGGAGTGGAACACCTGAACTTTGAAAATGGCCGGGCTACGGGTGCCGTCTTGCGCTCGGGCGAAGTCGTGCCGGCGGACCACGTGATTCTCGCCGTTCCGCATTGGCTTGTCCTCGAGCTGTTGCCAAACGAGTTACGCGAGGCGCCGCAACTCGCCAAAATCGGCGGGCTGGAATCAGCGCCGATTTCGAGCATTCATCTCTGGTTCGACCGGCCGATTCTGTTTCCGGCACGACCCGAAAATCGCGGCAGCAGCGTTCGCGATTGCGAATTGCCCCACGCCGTGTTGATCGGTCGGCTCAGTCAATGGGTCTTCAATCGCGGCCTGCTACAGTCGACAGCCGGAACTGGCTCTAGCTACCAGGTCGTGATCAGCGCCAGTCGAAACATCGCGGATTGGTCCCAGCACGAGACGATCGGCAAGGTCTGCGAGGAGCTAGCCCAGATCTTTCCCCGAATGCGGGAGGCGCAGCTTCTTCATTCGCGCTTGGTGACCGAGCATCGGGCCGTCTTCTCCAATCAGCCTGGGGCAAGCGATTGCCGCGCAGCCCAGCAGTCGCCGGTCGCCAATCTGCAATTGGCAGGCGACTGGACCCGCACGGGCTGGCCAGCCACGATGGAGGGCGCGGTGCGCAGCGGCTATCTTGCTGCAGAAAATGTGTTACACGCCCTCGGCCGGCCGGAACGGGTCCTGCGCCTGATCGACCGGTTTCGCTGCTTCCGCGGCTACTACTGCGTGTCAAGCGCTAGCGCGCCTCCGCGGCCGCAGTCTGCTGCCGTATTGCCGCCGGTTGAGCCCCCTCACCGGGCGGCTTGTAGGCAGGCAACGTGACGCGGAAGACGGTCGATTCGCCGGGCTGCGAATCGCACAAAAGCCGCCCGCTATGGGATTCGATGATCGAGCGGCTAATGGGCAGCCCCAATCCCAATCCGCCCGACTTCGTCGTATAGAAACGATCGAAAATTCGGGGCAAGTCAGCCGCTCCGATGCCGGGGCCGTTGTCGGCGACCGCGACCTCCGCCATGCCGTCATCGTTCACGAAAGTGGAAACGAGGATTTTGGGATACTCGCAACGCGGACTCGACACCGAGTGAATCGCATTGGACAGCAGGTTTACGAGAACTTGCGTGATCTGCACCGGATCGGCCTGGACCATCGGCAAATCGCGGTCTGGCCGCACCATCACGGCAACATGGTGTTCGCGTCGTTCGAACCGCGTGAACTGCATCGCGTCCATGACGATCGTGTTCAAATTCACAGGCTTGCGATCAGGCTCGCGACGGCGGATGAACTCGCGAATGCGGCGCAGAACTTCGGCCACGCGCATCGACTCGGCGGCGATCTCCTGCAAACGCTCTTTCAGCGCCCGGACGGTCAACTGCTTTTTCTTGAGCCGCCTCAGGCTGCCATTCGCGTAATTGGCAATCACTCCCAGCGGCTGATGAATCTCGTGGGCCATGTCGGCCAACAGTTCCCCCATGACGCTCAATCGCGAGGCATGCTCGAGCTGCAAGCTCACCTGGCGGACCTGCTCCTCGGCCAGCCGACGTTGGGTGAGATCGAGAACGAAGAAGACGCACCGCCAATTCTCGCGGTCCAAAAGGGCGCCGCCGAGCAAGACGGGAACGCGAGTCCCATCCTTTTTGATGTATTCCTTTTCCATCGGCTTGACGGTGCTGTTTCGCACGAGTTGCTCGAGAGCCAACTGGGAAAGATGGAACCATTCCGGCGGGGTCATCTTGTCCCAGCGGAGGGGCAACTCGTCGCGGCTGTAGCCGGTCATCTGCAGGAAGGCGCCGTTGGCGTCGGTGATATTCCCGTAAATATCGCTGAACATCACGCCGATGATGTTGGCTTCAAAGAGCCTGCGGAAGCGAGCTTCGCTGCGTCTGAGCTCGGCCTCGACCTCTTTGCGCGAGCGATTTCCCGCTCGAATTTCGCCACAGTCTGCGATAATTCCTCGGTCCGCGCGTCAATCTGCTGAACGAGATCGGAATGAACCTGGCTCAGCGCCAACTCCGTCTGTTTGCGTGCCGTGACGTCTTCCGCAATTCCGGCTAAGCGCTCGAAGCCGGCCGGTTCATCGAAGACCGGCGACTGAATGACCCGCAGCCAGCGAATCTCGCCATCCGCCCGCTTAATGCGATACTCGAGCTCGGTGCGGCCCTGTGCCTCCACGCCTTCGAGCCGCTTGGCCAACGTCCCCAGCACGTAGGATTTGTCTTCCCCGTAGATGAGCTTCGTCCACCCGCGCGGGTTTTGATACAGACTCTCGCAGGTGTAGCCGGTGACTCGCTCATAAGCGGGACTCACGTAATACACTCGGCTCATGTCGCCGGCGACGAGAAAGGAAATCTGATCAAGCGACTCGACGAGCTGCCGCAAATGCATCAGCTCCGAATCGGCCAGTCGGCTTACGCCTTCGCCGAGTGACATGTCGCCACCTCATGCGCCCAACGCTCGAATCCGTCCCCCTTCGCCGGATCGAGCACGGTCAGATTCCCAGTCGGGAAGAGGTGCCCGTATTTTAACCCGGTTCCCGTGTTGAATAAAACAATTCTTTCTTCAGGAGTGATCCACCCCTCCTCGGCCAGCCGCCGGGCCGCCGACCAGACCGCCCCCGCTTCCGGACAAACAAAATTGCCCAACGCCTGGGACATCTCCGTGGTTCCAGCCATCAAGTCGCGATCGGAGACCGCAAGTGCAGTTCCCTGACTCGCACGGATCGCATGCAGCATCAGAAAATCGCCGATCGCCGCGGGCACGCGCAATCCTGACGCCACGGTGCTGGCGTTTGGAAAAACTTCGGCGTGCGGTTGTCCAAGCTTATAGGCGCGAACGATTGGTGCGCAATTCTCGGCCTGCACGGCCACCATCCGTGGCCGGCGTCCGTCAATCCAGCCGAGCTGCTCCATTTCGTCAAAGGCCTTCCACATGCCAATGAGACCAGTGCCGCCCCCGGTGGGATAAAAGATGACGTCGGGAAGCGCTAATCGCCCGTTCTCCCCCGGTTCGGCAAAATCAAAGGCGAGCTCGTAGCCCATCGTCTTTTTGCCTTCGACACGGAACGGTTCTTTCAAAGTCGACAGGTCAAACCATCCGAACCGCTCGACCGCCTGTCGAACGAGCTTCCCGCAGTCGTTGATCAATCCCTTAACCAGCACGACGCGGGCTCCCGCCACCGTCGCTTCGACCACATTGGAAGTCGGCGTGTCCTCGGGCATGAACACGAAACAATCCATTTCCGCCCGCGCGGCATACGCTGCGGCCGCTCCGCCGGCGTTTCCCGCGGAAGGCAGCACCACCGTTCGCGTCCCCAAAGCTTTGGCGCGGGTGATCGCGGCCGACATGCCGCGCGCCTTGAAACTTCCCGTGGGATTGAACGACTCATCCTTGACGAACAGCCGTTGAAAGTCAGCGAGGGGTCCGCGTCCCCGCACGCCGACGAGCGGAGTCATCCCCTCGCCCATCGAAACGGCGTCTTCAAGCCGATCAACCGGAAGCACCTCGGCAAATCGCCACAGCGAGCGCTCGCGCCGTGCCCGAACGCGCGCGGGAGTGAAGCGTTCGGCCAGGTCTTGCAGCGGATATTCGGCCAAGAGCGGCCGACCGCATTTGACGCACAAGTTTTGCGGTGAGTCGACGGCATGCAGATGGCCGCACGCCGCGCATTTGAGGGTTGTATGCACTCGGCAGAAGTCTCTGTTGGACGACCAATTCGGATGGCCCGCGAAATCAGAGGCAAGCACCGAGACGAACCGGCCACTTACCCCGGAATGCGGCGACGCGCGGCTTTAGCCTACGCCGGAATCCGGCGAATGGGAAGGATCCCGGTTAGACCTCGTCCTGATCGGACGGTTCCGGCCTGCGCCGAGCGCTCACTTCTTGTTGCCACAAGTTGCGGACGCGATTGAGGCCGTAGGTACACAGCTCGAATTCATCGCTCAGCCGGCGAAGAATCGGTGCTTCCTGGTCATATGGTTTTTGGTCGAATGTGCTGGCCAGGTAATACGACCGCTTGCCCTGCTGGAAGTAGTCGACCAGATGGTCGCGCCGGTCGGGCGCCTGCATGCTGGAAAGGACTTCGGGATAAACGCCGGTCCAAAACAATGTGAAATCGCCGATGTGCCGGTAGATCTCCCGTCGGGGATTGGCCTGACGTTGCTCGGCCTCGATCATCATTTCGGCCACATCTTCGAGTCGGCAGCCAACCGTGTTGCGCACCTTGAAGATGGCATCCATGCGGATGAAGCGAATGAGAAGATCCACGAGGTACTCGATCAGCGGTGGATCGGCGACCCCTAAATCGACCTCGAAGGTATGTTCGGTCGTGGCGGCGAAAAGTCGACGGAGCGAATCGCCGTCTGCAACAACGGGCTTCATCCTCACTCCTTAATGATTCAGCTTATATTTCCCCTCCGCCGCTGACCTTTTAATTCGCCCGATTCCCATATCTTAGCCCTACGCGGAACCCGTTAGGTCAATTTGGCCAGCAAATTCGGAAGATTCGCTCAATCTGACAATTCTACCGGCAAGTAATAATCGTGGCGGGCTTGAACACGTTAAATCGTTCAATTTCAACGGTTTATCGCCAACCATGCGCACCTGGACTTTGACACGATTTGACGATATCGCTCGATTGACGTTAACCCATTGCCGCCTCTTCAAACGGTCGGTCGGGCTTCCAATAGCCGCAGAGAATAATGCCAAACTCGTACAGGATCACGAGTGGAACGAACATCAGCATCATCGTCCCCACGTCGCCACCGGGACTGAGCATCATGGACGCGACCGCAATCGCGAAGACGGCCAGACGGCGGCGCGAACGGTAATCGTCGATGCCGAAAATCCCAATTCGCTCGAGAAACAGCATCACTATGGGAAGCTGAAAACTGATGCCGAACATCACGGGCAGAAGAATAACAAAACTGACCCATTCAGAAAGCCGAATTTGCGGCACGACCCCCAGCCAGCGGTTGAAGCTCAACAGAAAGTCGAGCACCAGCGGCAAAGCCAGATAGAACGCGAAGAACACGCCGAGCAGAAACAGGCCGATGCTCAACGGCAAATAGACGTGCACGTAACGTCGTTCGTGCGGATAGAGACCGGCCGCCACGAACAACCACATCTGATAAAAGATCCACGGACTCGCAATGATGAAACCGGCTACGAAGGCCACCTTGATGTACATCATGAACGCCTCTTGCACGTTGAGCGTGATCGGCCGGTTCGATGCCAGGGTTGTCTCACGGAATTCGCGAAATTCGCCGGCAGAGAGCGGAATCGGCACCGCCTTCTCGCCCTCCGGCGTCTTGGGTTCGGGAAAGTGCGCGGATCGGCGCTGTGCAGCACGCGCAACAATTCCGACGGTTTGACGTGGACCAGAATCGTCCTCTGGTCCGGGGTCGCATTGGGCAGATTTTCCTTCTCAGGCGTGACCGGCGCCGCCTTGGCTTCACTCGTCGGCGACTTTTTGAACCGATCGGTCACCTGTCCCCAAAAACTTGTCACTTCCTCCTGATTGAACAGCTTGTTGCGCGTGAGAGCCGCGTCGATCGGACGACGGATCAGATCAACGAACCAGTTGCCGTACATCAGCGTGATCACGAGCGCGACGACCAGACCGAGGATGGCCTTGAATAAATGCATTCGCAGCGCCTCGAGGTGCTCGCCGAATGTCATCGTGGTGTCGTCGAACAGGTCTCTTGATTTTGGCATCGCCGTCGCCCTTCACGTTTCGAGGGGTTGGGAGTTCGTGGTGCGCGGCACCAGTTCGCTCAACAGCTCGAAATCGCCAGAGTTTTCGCTGGGCGCAGTTTGCCGTATGCATGCACAAGCGCACCGCAAAGAGTTTGCTCTCTCATGCCGGCTCCCCCAAATGGAGAACCGTGCCAGCGGACGGAGGCGATCCCGGCCGGCGCTGGGCACCGTACCGACGACCGTCACCACTCGGTTCGCCCGCTTCGCAATTGGCAGGAGAGATGAGCGGCAGAATCAAGTTTCATTCTAGTCTTGGTGCCGCGGCGGTCAACCAAACCGGTTTTTTGGGGGGACGAGTGTTTTCCCTCCGCGCTGAGTCGGCTGACTGTGAACAAGTGCCAACCGGTCACACTTGAATCGGAGCGAGCGACGGGCTATTTATTCAAAGGTTCGTAAGAATGTTCCGATGAATGAATCTCCGTCATTATGTTCGTAGGTATTTTTCCTGCAAGCGTCGCTGCCCGTTGCGTATCCGGGCTGTGAGGTTTTCGCTAGAGCTGCTTTGCCGCAAGCAGATGAGTCGATGTGGCACAAAGCGCGTGCCCACCAACCGAGGAGTCCCGCCTGTGAATCCTTCAAGTCGAAGCGTTCCGTTCCTTCAAGGCGACCGCCGTCGCTCCGGGTTCACGCTGATTGAATTGCTGGTCGTCATCGCAATTATCGCCGTCTTGATCTCACTTTTGATGCCGGCCGTGCAGGCGGCTCGCGAAGCGGCCCGTCGCACCCAGTGCCGTAACAACCTGCATCAGATCGGCTTGGCTGCACACAACTACCATGACGTCAATAATACGTTCCCTCCCGCCTTCGACCTGCTGTTACAGCGCTGCGTACCCCCGATGTGTGAGTTTTGTCCGGCGCCCGGCGTCGGCTATTGCTATACCGACGCGAACATTCACGTTTGGGCCGAGCGACTCCTCCCGTTCATGGAAGGCAACACCGTTTACAGCAAAATCTGCCAGAACGCCCCGATCTTTTCACCGGCTTGTTTAGCGGCTTTTGGCGCGGCGAAATATTGTGCGCCGAACTCCGGCTCTTGTTGTTCGCTTGGCCCGACTCGTCCGGCGGCGCAAATTATCGCCGCGTACCTTTGCCCGTCCGCGCCACGGAATACGAATCCTTTCAAGGAATTCGGCCTGATCCAGGAATTCACAGGCGGCTGCGCCGGTGGTGCTCCCCCATATTACGCAGGCGGAAGCGACTATACGGCCATTAACTGTTACTGCTGCGGTCTGGCCAATTTTTATGACAGCATGGTTCCACCCGCTTGTCCTCAAGGCGTGGGTTCGTTTAGCTGCGGCGGCTGTGTCCGCCGCACGGGCGTGCTCAACTGGCGAACCATGCGAGCGGGGACTCCGCCAATTTCGATCGAACAGATCGTCGACGGAACCTCGACCACGATCTTCTGCGCCGAATTGGCCGGGCGCCCCGATCTGTGGGTCCGCGGCAAAAAGCTGATTGCCAAGTGTGGCTGCCAGGGGGGCAACCTCCAACCGGTCAATGCTAGCGGATTTCCCGCCCCTCCGGCCAATGCCGGGGGTTGCTGGGGCTGCCTCGATAACGCCTATAGCCAGCTGTATGGCTCGACGTTCACGGGAGCCACGATTCCGAATGGAAACACGGCGCCAGTGTGCTTCGTCAACTGCACCAATCAAGCCAAGATGAATTTGTACAGTTTCCACCCGGGAACCTGCGGTCTTCTGATGTGTGATGGATCGGCACACATGGTCAGCGAGAATCTGAGCGTCGTCACGTTTTGTCGCCTCGTCACCTACAGTGGTCGGGCACCGGTGACGGACAGCCAATTCTGACCGTGTCGAGATTCCCGTGATTTGGTTTCGAGAAAAATTCTGGGGCACTGCGGATGCGGTGCCCCAGATTTTGCATGCCGAGGGCTGAAAGGTGACGTCAATCGAATTTCGCGAAATCCGCCGAATTGGAGTGGCGGCAATCCTGTTCGTGTTCGCGCTGACGATTGCCGGTTGCAGTGGACGCGAAAATGCGGATCAATCACTGGACCGGGCGCTGCAGGAATCAAATCGGACTCGTGACGCGACTGCCAAATTCGCGGGCAAGGTTACGATCGACGGACAGAAGCCGGCTTTGGGACGCGGCCAGTCGCTTGTCGTGATGCTCTACGACCCTCAAAAGCCGCCGGCAGATCGGCAGCTCATGCCCCGTGCGGCCCGTTGTCGTCCCGATGGCAGCTTTACGTTCAATACGTACGGCACGGATGATGGGGCGCCGGTCGGCAATTACATCATCCTGTTCGCGGTGCTGAAGGCGGCCAAGGGTGGCTTCCGTGGGCCCGACGGATTGAAGAATCTCTACAACGATCCCGACAAGAACGACAAAATTCCTGACTATCGCCTCGACCTGAAAGCGCCGGGAAAAACGGACGCGGCGTTTGACCTGACCGTCGCCGGCAAAGACCCAGTTACGACGCCTGGCCTGCACGCTGCCACCGGAATCGTGAAGGGGGGTTAGCGGCGAATCGGATGTGTTTGCGAGCAACGTCGAGCATTCAAGAACAGCTTTCTGTGCCACAAAGGATAGTTCGTGGTCGCAACCAATAGCGTCGAAACGGTCGGCCGACGGTCGGCCGATTTGCGCCGGACCGTCGAGGACGATGGATTTGTCGTTTGTCGCAACGTCTTTTCTCGCGACGAGATCGCCAGCCTGGCAGAAGAGGCGGACGCCCTCTGGCAGCGAACGGACCTGATCGACAAGCTCAATCTGCGCTGCCGATTCCAATCGAATTGTGCGGCCGGCGGATGCGTTTTCGAGACCTTCGACCCGGTCGTCGATATCGCCCCGCGCTGCAAAGAAATCGCACTCGACACGAGAGTGATGCGATCTTTGGAAGAGATTTACGGAGAGGCAGCGTGCCTTTTCAAAGACAAGCTGATCTACAAGCCGGCAGGTGCCATGGGTTGCGGACTTCACCAGGATTACATCGCCTGGTCCGGATTTCCCAAGAGCTTCATGACTGTCGTGGTACCGATTGACGCCGCTACTGAAGAGAACGGCTGTACGGAAGTCTTCCCGGGGATTCACAAGAGGGGCTGCCTGTCGCCAGAAGACGGCGAATACCACGAACTACCGACGGGCCTCGTCGCCGACGCTCGCACCGTCAAGCTGATCCTCGAACCGGGCGACATTGCGATTTTCGGCGCCTTCCTTCCGCACCGCGCTGGGCCGAACAATTCAAACGGCCCGCGAAGGCAGCTTTATCTAAGTTACAACGCGGCCTCTGACGGTGGTCAGCAACGACCCAAGCATTATCGCGACTTTCACCGCTTCCTTCGACGCAAATACGTCGACTACGGCCTCACCGATACGTACTTTCTCTGAACCGGGCTCGGAGCATGATCGAACGATGAGCCCCGATGCCGCATCGCCCGAGGCCCTTTCGCTCCCCTCCTCCGCGGATCCACTCAATCAATCCGTCGCACGGCGTTCGCGATTCTATTACGGCTGGATCATGGTCCCCGTGGCGGCAGCGGCCATGGTGGCGACTTTTCCGGGCCGGACGTTCGGACTGGGCATCATCACCGAACGGCTGCTCAACGATCCGACGTTAAAACTCACGCGCACGTCGTTCGGCCAGATCAACCTCTGGGCCACGCTGGTCGGCGCATTGTTCTGTCTTGGCGTCGGGAGGCTCATCGATCGCTATGGCGTCCGTCTGCTTCTGCCGGCGGTGCTCGCGGCTTTGGGCTTGAGCGTTCTGACGATGGACTACAGCGGCGGCGTGCTGCTTTTTTTCTGTGCCGTCACGCTCACGCGAGGTTTCGGTCAAAGCGCGCTTTCCGTGGTGAGTCTCTCGATCGTCGGAAAGTGGTTCGAGCGGCGACTGAAATGGGCGATGGCAGTTTACGCGTTGCTGCTCAGCATCGGATTCATCACGGCATTTGTCGTCGCCGAGCAGTATGCGAAGGCCGATTGGCGAACTGTGTGGGGCGGCATTGCTTGGATTCTCTTCGTCCTGGTCCCTTTGGTTTGGCTCGTCACGCGAGATTCGCCCGAGGCGTGCGGGCTCGCCATCGAAGGCGAGGAGTCGCGCACAGCGTCCGGTGCGGCCAAGGAGCCCGAGACGGGAATGACGCTGGCCCAGGCGCTGGCGACGCCGGCGTTTTGGATCTTCGGGATTGGGACGTCACTCTTTAATCTCATCTCGTCCGGCGTGCTGCTCTTCAACGAGTCGATTCTCGCCGAGCGCGGCTTCCCCGCCGAAACTTATTACGTGGCGATGGCGATCGGCACTTTTGCGGGCTTGTTGGGAAATGTGGCGGCGGGCTGGGTGATCGCGCGCCAGCGGATCGCCAAAGTCACCGCAGCGGCCCTGCTCGTCCTTGCCGGCTCCCTCGTCGCGCTCGCCGCACTGCACACCTATTGGCAAGTCGTTTGCTGGACAGTGGTAAATGGCGCCGTGGGAGGTGTGATTACGGTCGTGTTTTTCGCGGTCTGGAATGCCCTTTATGGCCGGCGGCACCTGGGTAAGATTCAGGGCGCGGCCCAGATGCTCACCGTCTTCGCCTCCGCGCTCGGACCGCTGCTTTTTGCGGAAGTGAAGGATCGCACTGGATCGTATCTCGCCATCCTGACAACAATGGCCATTGCCGCTCTGGTTGCGGGGGTCATCACGTGGTTTGTTCCCCTGCCCCGCCAGGAAGGCTTGTCGACCGCAGCGTCGCTCGGTCAGTCATCAGATTGAAAGCGGAGTCGCCCGCGATGGAGACGGCCATCGGCCAAAGCTCGGTCAGTTTTCATGTCTCGCTGAACGTCTCCGATCTAGGACGGTCGGTCGAGTTCTACCGCAAAGTCTTCGGCGCGAACCCGTCGCAGGAACGCGCGGACTACGCGAAGTTCGAGCTGAAAAATCCGCCGCTGACGCTGTCGCTTGAGCCGGCAGGCGGCGTCGGATTCGGAGGAGCACTCAATCACATCGGTTTTCGCCTGGCCAGCTCGACCGAGCTGGTCGATCTGCAACAGCGGCTCGAAATGGCCGGCCTGGCCAGTCAGCGCGAGCACGGCGTCGAGTGCTGTTACTCGCGGCAGACGAAATTCTGGCTCCGCGATCCCGATCAAACACTGTGGGAATTCTACGTCCTCGAAGTGGACGGCGAATGCTCGGGCGATGCGGCGTCCGCGAGCACCCGCCCCGCGCTTCCACAACCCCCTCCTCACGTTGAGGTTCCCAAGAGCCATCCCAACCCGGCAAGTCTGGCCTCCACGGCTCGAAACGATTGGGAACACTTGCTAGATCGCGAGTTTCCCATTCCGCTCCCCATCGACGACGAATCGCTGACCGAAGTCCGCCTTCGTGGAACGTTCAATGTGCCGATCAACACGGCGACCCGGGAAGCGATGTTCGCGGAGGTCTATCGGGTGCTTGCTCCCAAGGGGCGGGTCGTCCTGCATCAGTTAACGGCGGACCAGCCCTTGTCGGACGGCGTCCCCTCGCTGCCAGGCCCGGCGGCCGTGGTGCGTTACATTCCCGTTGATCGGGACGTGCTCGGCTGGGCCGAGGAGGTGGGCTTCGACCAGATCCGTCTCATCAAGTTCAGCAGCGCGCCGACGTTCGAGTTCGACGGCGTCACGCTCCGCGAAATGATCGTCGAAGCGCGAAAGCCGGCCGAGGAAGTCAACACCGACGAGGTCACGGTGGTCTATAAGGGCCCGTTCCGCAACTTGATCGACGATTCGGGACGCGTGTTTCGCCGCGGGGAACGGGTCGGCATCCGGGCGGAACTCTGGAATACCATTCAGTCCGGTCCACTCGAAGAATTCTTCATCCGTCTCGACGAAGAGCCAAAGTCGAGTCGACCCTCCGTCACCGGCTCGTTGGAATCGGCGCACTGCGCCGAGATGCTCAAAGCGATCGGCGACCCAATCCGGCTGCGGATTATCGACGCACTGCGAACCGGAGCAAAAAACGTCGGCGACCTGGCGGAATTGCTCCACACCGAAATTGCGACCGTCTCACATCACCTCGGCATCTTGCACACCGCCGGGCTGCTCGAACGCGAGAAACACGGTCGGTTCAAAGTGTATCGGCTCAAGGAAGGAATCTTGGCTACCACGGCGGAGTATCAGGGCAAACAGCACATCGACCTGGGCTGTTGCCGACTCGAAATCCCCATCTCCGAGCGATAACCAACCGCTCCAAGGACGAGTTACTTCCCGGGTTTTGCCATCACCTCTTTTTCGGGATCCGCCGGACCGCTGCGGAATTCCGTGGTGGCGAAAATCGCGCTGCCGATGCCCGAAGCGATCACGCCCGAAAGCAGGACTGCGACGGCAAACTTGAGGGGCGAATCTTCCTTGCCGACCCCCTTTATCACAGCAATGATCAGCCAAACGAAGCCGACGAGCAAGAACACGCCGCCCACGAGCATGAGCGCGTACGTAATGCCCTGCATCATGCCCGTGAAAAAGCTCATACCGATCGACCCACCCAAAAAGACTGCAGCGGCGAAGCCCAGCCCCAGCCCGATCAGCACCGGTTTCCAGGAAAGCCCGGCTTGTTTGGCTTCGAATTCTTCCAGGTTTTTCGCTTTCGGGACGTAGGTCACCTCGGCGGCCATCGCCTCCAGATCGAGCTGATCCAAAAAGTACCGAGCATACTGGCCGTTCGTCCGCATCGAAAACACGGCTGTCATTCCGAACGCCGCCGCCGCCACCAGCAGCAGACCGGTCGGCAGGTACAGCACACTCAGTTCGAGCGGTGGCTCGGTGATCTTGGCGATGTCCTGTAACTCTTCCGGGACATCCTTTCCTCTTGGAATCATCGCGATCTTCGCCTTAGCGTCGAAAATCGCGCTTCGCACGTTTGCATTCTGGAATTGTTCGACGATCCGATTGCCCGAAAACACGGCAATGACCGCCATGCAGGCGATCGGGACAAGCAGCGTGAGATAAAAGGAGAAGCACCAATACAGCACGGCCGGCATCGTGCGGAAGAACGGTCTCGACATCTTATTCACGAGCCACCCGCGAGTCGTGATCGGCATCGCCATATGCGTCGATGCAATCGGAAACAACAGCGACGCAAAGACAAATGCCGCCACTTCCAGCGCGCCGGCAACCATCGGAGCAACCGGCATTCCCCGCGCTCCGAGGACCAGAAAGACCAGCGCGACAATGTGCAGGGGGGCCGCGACATCTACGAACCAAAAGATCAACTTGAGACTGAGCGCCGCGCCCAGGAACCGGTCGAACGTGTATTTGCCGATTTTCTTTTTCTTACGCAGCGTCGCGTCGATGATCGTTGTGTGCAAATTCCACGTGAGCCCCGGCGGAATCAACAGTTCAATCGTACCAATGAAAATCCAAAAGACGCGCACGAGCGGTTTCACCGACCACAGCGACATATCAATGCTGCACGCGAACAGAAAGCAATAAATGACCCAAGTGATTGTGAGCCGAATCGAGAGTTTTCTCTCTTTCTTCCAAAACTCGATGCCGTCCTTGAAAAACTCCTTGTAGTACAGCTTGGGATTCGGTCCCTTGCGGCCGAGGTCGGCCTTCCTCTCAGCACTCAGCAGACCGGTGCCCAAATTGACGTGGCAGGAGGGGCACTCGGAATCCTCGGCGTCCACCTCCGTGCCGCATTTGGGACAAATTCGGGTCTGCGCATCCTCGATCTGGTCGAGATCGAGATTGACGATCATGCCGCTGCTGCTGGGAGGCGGCGCCGCGACTTTTTTGGCCGGTTTGCGGGCGGCGGGTTTGGCCGCGGACGCTGTTTCGGCCGGAACACGCACGGCGCTGCCGCAAGCGGGGCACTTGATGGCTTTCCCTCGTGCGCGGTCGGGCGCATTCAGGACCTTTTCACATTCCGGACAACGCACTTTGACGGGCATCTCGGTCGGCTCCAGACCATCTCGCACATGGCCCACACTCCACTTTAGCAACTCATCGGCCGATTGCATCCCTGGAAAAGCGACAGATTCAGGCTTCCGCGGTTGCTCGCGACTCGCCCGGCGAGCGATTATCCTTGCCGGGCGGAAACGTGGCTGGCGCTGAACATGTCGTGACAATCGATGTCCGGCCTTTCGGCACCGGGTAACTTCCCGACCTCGATCGGAACCAATAATGGCCGACTTTATTTACTGCCTGAATTCGAGCACGATCCGGCCGACGCCGATCCTGGACAAGATTCGCATTGCCGGTGAAACCGGCTACTCCGCCATCGAATTGTGGCACGATGATATCGACACGCACTTGGCCGGCGGCGGCAAGCTCACCGACATCACCAAGGCCCTCTCCGACCATGGGTTATCCGTGCCCACGTCGATTTACCTCAAGGGCTGGTTCGACACGACTGGCCCCGACCATGCCCGCGCCCTGGAAGAGGCTAAACGCCGCATGCACCAGGCGGTCGAGGTCGGTGCCATCCACATTATTTCCGGTCCTCCCGGGGGAATGGCCGATCATGACCTGGGAGCCCGCAATTACCGCGAACTGCTGGAACTCGGCCTGTCGATCGGTGTGAAGCCGGCCATGGAGTACCTGGGATTCGTCGACGATATCAACACAATCGAGGCGGCGGCCGAAATCGTCGAAAAAGCCGGCCATCCCCAAGGCACGGTGATCCACGATCCGTTCCATATCTTCCGCGGCGGCGGCTCATTTGAATCCTTGCCGAAGGTCCCTGCCGAGAAAATCGCCATCTGCCATTTCAACGACGCCCCGGCCCAGCCCCCCGAATCCAGCAGCACGACAAAGACCGGGTTTACCCCGGCGACGGGCATCTCGATCTGCGGAAGATGGTGCGTCTGCTCAAACAGCTCGGCTACAACCGCTGGCTGTCGCTGGAGTTGTTCCGGCCCGATTTATGGGCCCAAAACCCCGCCGAAGTGGCCCGCACGGGCCTCGCAAAAATGCGGGCCGTCGTGGAAACCGCCTGAGAAATCCGACGCTTGACGATGACTTCGGATGGGCTAGAATCACGAACGCACTCGTTTTCGCGAAGGAACGTGCCCTAACGTCGCCCGACGACGCATGTTCGGCGTGAACACAGTCTTAAGTAACATTCGAGCGACATTAAATTGGGGCCGTGGCGCAATTGGTTAGCGCACCGGACTGTCGATCCGGGGGTTGCGGGTTCGAATCCCGTCGGCCTCGCTCAATTTCAGTAGCCGCGGTCAACCGACTCGCGGCTACTGTCGTTTCGTGGACCCTTCCCGCCCTCCCCCAAGACTTTTTTCCGTCGCAGTCCGACTTTTTTGGCTTTTTTGGGCGCTGAAAAAGGGGGGACTTTTTTGGGCTCGGCCCAAAAAAAGTATCCCTCAACAAGCTGTGTTTCCGCGAGCCTCCCTCGTTCCCGAGCTCTGCTTGGGAACGCACTTTCCCGAAGCTCCGCTTCGCGTGCGAGTTACGGCGAGTCGACAAAACCCAAAGGGAAACGGTCAACGCTTGGCGTCTCGATCGGGAGCTTCTGACCGAGAGAAACACGGGGACTTTTTTGGGGCGCGCCCAAAAAAGTCCGCAGCAGGAGCGTGGGGGGAACGAAGGAGGACAATCTTTCTCCCTTCGCCCCGCTTCTTTTCATCGCAGTGGGAGAAGGGCCGGGGATGAGGGGCCCTCACGAGTTTTTCGACTCGCCAATCTACGAAACCCCCACCCCGCACCCCCCGCCCCGCGCCCCCAATTCGCAACTCGCGGCATCGCAAGATGTTGCAACAAACTGGAAAACTCGTCTTCCCCTACAAGCAAATTTCTGCTAAGATCAGGCTATGCGTTGAGCATGGGTTGCGTCGCGCGTGGAACGCGTGCCGGGAGTTGGAAAATC
Source organism: uncultured Planctomycetaceae bacterium (assembly GCA_963752185.1). Taxonomy (GTDB): domain Bacteria; phylum Planctomycetota; class Planctomycetia; order Planctomycetales; family Planctomycetaceae; genus DASPSM01. The sequence continues at coordinate 3,371,568 of CAVVXK010000002.1, forward strand.
CTCCGCAGCCCCTAAGTTTGAAGCGGGTTCGAAGCCCCGAACCCATTTTCGTAAGTGACAGCCTTGCGCAAGGCATCGCTTTGCGCACGTCTGTGTGGTCCAGGTGCGCAGCGAATCCCGCGCATCGAGTCGACTGGCGAGAGCCGGGCAGGCATCGGGGATCAGAGGCGAAGGGATATGACTCCGACGTTTATGTGACGGTCGGCAGCGGGAAGCCGCTCGAAGTCACGGCTCCGACTGACGCAACCGTTACGACGCGTTTCCTTGACCTCTGTTTTTTTTTCGGTGCCTCCCGACCCTTGGCGGCGGCGGCGCGGTTGTGGATGAGTTCATGATCGAGTGGCACTTGGTGCCACTGGCGAGGGCCTTGGCTCGCCATTGTCTTCGATTTCAGTGTCTTCAATTTCGCTGATGAGCTCGTGCACGCCGAGCGACGTGTGCCTTTGCGCGCGAAGGCTCACTCGACTCGGCAGCGACGGGCTTGGGAGCACGAGCGGACCGCCGACATCACGTTCGCGGATCGGTGGCACAGGCGAAGGGCTTTTCGTCAGCGCTCTCGGTCCGCGAGCTGATGTTTGATAAATCTTCGTCGCCGTCGACGGATCTAAGCCTGCAGTCCAAACCCGACGAAATCACGCTGGACCGCGAAAGGGCCACGTCACCGACGTCGACGTGAGCCACCAGCCCCACCCCGCCTAGACGTCCCAGCCTAACTCAGCAGTCCGTCGTGGCTACGGGCACCGCTTGTGGCCTAACGCCCGTTCGGTCGACCAGCGCAGAAATCTAGACTGCATTGATCGCGCTCTCAACTCACCGCCCTCTAATTCAGGACCTAACGCACTCGCGTCGCGATTCCCTGAGGCAATCGTCCCGCGCCTCGCTCATTGTCAAACTCTGTCAAATTTGAACGTCTCCAGCTTGCTTACAATTTAAAGCCGTGCAATGGCCGTTCCGAAGTCTTAGGCCGCAGCCTCAACAATTTGTCTTAACAGGACACTCAAATGGATCACAACGGGCAATTGACAATTCCGCCGCGAAGGCTTGCCGCACTTCTGGCGCGTGCCGCACTCCGAGTCCATCCGCTCGTCGTGCCCCGTGACGCCGGTTTAGAAAACCATCCCGACACCGCGACGATCAATCGCTGCTGGTTTGGCTTGGTGCCGGAGGTAATTAACCGTCAAGTCGGGACGACGTTAATTGCATCTATCATGGCGTCCCAGGGCGCCAGTGAGACGGTTCAAGATGCAATCAGCCATGCCTTCGCCCTCGCCTCTCCGTTATCCGACCGACCGTCACGCTCACGGTTGCCGTTTGCGCGGCAACCGGCACCTGCGACGTGCGATTGCGTGCGGAATGACGCGGCCTCGTTGATCCTCCTTTGCGACTGCCTGGTCAGCACAGACCATATGCTCCTCTTATATGAGCGCGTGCTTACTGCTATCACGGCGTCAACCTCACGTATTGCAACATTATTATCTTGCCCCACAATCGCAACTTCTTTGTTGAATGACAGGTCAGCACTCGATAAGCTGGGGACCGATTCTACGCCGATGCTTGGGTCTCCTATCCATCCTTTATTGCATCCGATATGGCCGGCTTTATGGCCCGACGGACCACCGGCTTGGTTTTCGATGGAAAGTTGCGATGCCCTGTTTCGGCAGCACTGCTCTTCCGTTCCGCCGCACGAGCCTGACAATCCCCACATGGGCCGTGGATTTATGAATCTCATGGACATCTTTGGGTGTTAATCGAGGGGTGCCGGGCCTCTGTTCACGGTGCCGCAGAGAAAATCGGACGATGAGCCGCAACACGGACGTACCATTTGCCTCTCTGAGCCAGTCACACCTGCCTTCAGAACCTCGTAAAACGCTTCAGCGTATCCTCGGTCGGCTGACGGGCCCGATCGACCAAATGGTCGATTGCCGCAGCTTCTTCTTCCTTTCGCCCCCGTTCATCGATCGCCACAAGCGCGAGTATGTCCATTACTACGGCATGCGAACGATGCTTTCGCGCGAGGCGTCCGAAGCGGCGGCCGAATTGTTCAAAGAGGCCGTTGCCACTTTCTTCTCCGAGGATTACGAGGCGCGTGGACCGGTGCGCTGGGAGCGCCTTAGAGCGTTCCTTCCGGTCCTTCGCCATCGTCTTGAGGAGGCGGCGCCTCGTTTCGGCGCCAAGGTCGAGGATTTCGCCGAGGCCGCGGCGTGGCATGTGTTATTGGACGCTTCGGTCTCCATCGGCACGTTTGCGATAACTCCCGAGGGCCCAGGCGAACGATCCGATTACCTGACGCTGATGGACTACGCGCTCGACTTCGCGCACACGCCGGACGACCAGACAGAAGCCGAACTAGCTAGGTTAAACGCGAAAATGCGTTCCGTGACCAGCCCCTACTTCAACTTTACCAGCAATCGCAACTATTTCGATGGCGTGCGTATCCCCGACGATGCAAAGTCCGGGAAAATCGCCAACACCATCTTCAGCACAGACGGTTATCTGACCTGGAATCAATACATCAAAGTGGACCCCGACGAGGCGCATGAAACATTGCGCGCCTTTGTTGCGGAGTGTATTTATTCCATCGGCCTGTACGATCGCGACGGACGGCCTGGGCTTGAGACGTCCACGGGAATCCGGATCGAGAATTTGCGACAAACGCATTTGCCCTTGGCTGCTCTCGGGCAATTCCGGGGGTCGGTCTGCTGGTTATCCCACACGGGCCGCCATCCGCTCAAATGCGCGCTGATCGTGCAGAAGTTGGACGACTCGTGTCAACAGTTATTGTCCGAACATTTCACATACGCGCTCTTGGAAAGCTTTCGCGTCTGTCTGTCCGACGCTCTCAATCAGCGCGACGACCTAACGGCGTACTACGCCCGTTTGGCGGAGGCGTTTGGCTATCTTTTCTGGTCGTACGAGGTGCAGTTTATCCGCAAGCGTCAAATCGTGGCCCGCTGCCGCGAGGGACGCGTGGAATACCCCGAACTGACGAGTTCTGTGCAAGAGAACACCGACCCGAATGCGGACGCCGTCTCGTATCGACCCAGCGTCAATAAGAAAGGATCCGACGTCACACTCCGGATTTGCGACCTTTGCAAAGACGGACCGGACTCGCCAATCAAGGCACACGAAGTCGTCCGATTGTTGGACTTTGACACGGTAGTCTGCCGGGCTTTTCGCATCAACGACAGAGGTGCCTTCGAGCACAGCAAATGGATGATCGAGGAGCGCTTTCGAGGTGTGCTATCCACTTTCTTCGCGACCCGCCATCGTATGATGTCCCAGGTCGTGCGAACGATTGGGCACCAAATCAAGCATGCTTGCAAGCCGCCCGGCTCGTTAGACCTTGCGGAAGCGCTGGAAGAACGATTAGAGGGATCGCAAGACCCAGTCGCGATTGGTCGAGACGATGTGTATTCGCTCATTGAACTGCTGCGATCCACAGATGAGCTCGTAGGACCCGCCGAAATGTTCAGGTGCCTGGACCAGCTGTCTAAAGGCATCTTTCCCAGAGAGTGGCGCAGGGTGGAAAAAAACGGGCAACTGAGTTGCCAGGAGATTCTGCGAGCCACGGCAGAGGCTATCGAAGGCACGATTCTGAAGATCGCGGACAGTTTCGCGCGAAAAGTGCTGCGAATGAGCAAAGACCCGATGGAAGACGCCCCTCGAGCGTCGTTTTCGCTGCGCCGACTCGAGGATGGCGCCCCCGTCGCCTTAACCACGTTGTCGCGCATCAATATCCCGAGGCTGAGAGAAGATGAACAATATCAAGCGTCACTAGCGGTTATGGCCGGTTTGCATGAATTGAGTCGCAACGCATTTCAGGCAACCTGGACCAATCGCCATCAGTTTTCGAATGGTACCCGCCGCGACATGCACGCCTGGTATGACGTGTCTGTCGATGTTGGGACGCAATCTGTCAGAGCGCGCCTGTGCAATGTCTCGACGTTCACCGAGCTCACGAGCAAGTCGATCTTGATGCTGCAGGAGATTGCGGAAAACTTGGGCTGCATCCGGTTAATCCAGCCCAAACGCTGCGAAACGCCGCCCGGCGGCCGCTCCGAATTGATCTACGTGGAGAGCATTTACGAATTACTTCCCATGCGATTTCGCTTCGAGGATGATGGAGATGAAGGACGCTAAAGACAGCGGGTTGCGGGAGTCCGAAGAGATCATTCCTCGCAATCTCCGGCTGCTGATCATCGATGATAGTGAGCGAGATCCAACCAAGCTCTTCTCAAATATCGAGCTCGTATTTGTGCCCGATCGCGATGGCACGTACACCGTGCCCTATGTCTCACGCTGGGTGCAACTCTTGGAAATGCTGGCACGACTCCGTTCCCTTGAATTCGATCTTCTCAGCATCGATGTGTTGTTTCATGACGACGACTCGGACCCGCCCTACTTCTACGAATATGTGCAAGGCATCTCCGACGCGGATCGAATTAACCCGATGGGGCTCGTCTACGGCATGGCAGCAGCCGCAATGTGCTGGGATCGCCAGTTGCCGTTTGCCTTTGCTGTTCACAGCTTCAACGCGAAATCCGTGAAGGATGATCCTGTCGCGATTGCTTGTTACGGCATCCTGAAGGCAATCGAGGGTCACCAGTTTTCCGCTCTCTGTACAGATGGGAACGTCTGCCAAGTCGTCAGCGCGATGCTCGGCGAGGTGCCGGCAGACGGTTTTCAGGGGGTGCAGGCAAGGTTGCTTGTCGGATATCGCCGACGCTTGCGTGAGTTCGTTGCGACAACCGGCGGCATTGACTACGAGGACAACCTGCTGCTCTTGATCGACAAATGTCGCCAAGCGGTCGAGTCCGGCGACGGCAAAAGGCTGCGCGACGAGGGTCTCCTCTTGCTTGCGGGCAGCCGGCGGGATGCGATTCGGTTGGGGTCTCTTTTCGGAGATCATCGCGATTTCTCGAAAAAGGATCTCGAGGACCACATCATTCCGGAGCTGCTAGATCTCGCGAATTTGTATTCAGAAACGCAGGAAGGGCTTTACGAACACGCCTGTGAGTGCGTGGCGTCGCTCGAAGAGGCCGACCCGGGAGGCGGCGTGTTCTTGGATACGCTCAAGCAAACGATTGCCGGCCGACGATCAAAGCGCCCGCCCAGTCACGCGGATCTTGCCTTCGCCACAGTCGTCTGCACCTACTTAGAAATGCTGGCAAACGAGACTGAGTATGCCGAGGGTCGCACGGTCTTGACTTTGCTCGACCTGCTCCGTGTCAATGCGTCAAGCCAACAAACCGTCGACCGGCTCCTGAAGAGTGTCCGGGCGTCGTATTCTGAGGCATTTCCACGATCGCTCGCTTACTTGGTGGGGCATTTCGAGGACGGCAAACCAATTCCGGAGCGCTTTCGAAGGTGCGGCCTCGAATACGCTCGCAAGATGGTCAAACTTGACGGTGACCGCCTGCCGCCATTCCTCAAAGCGTCCTACGAATGAGTGGTTCCTGCATTGCCTCACTCAATGGACGACGGGTCGCGCGGCGAGCCGTCTGACTCGCGTGGAAGCACGCACCTTAATGACGCTCACGTGAAGCGCCCTGCGAAGCGAGCGGTCGTCGCGACGTGCGACTCGTCTCAACCCGAGTGTCATTCTGACCGGTCGGCGTCCTTTTCGATCAAGCGTTCGGGCTCGGACGGGGGGGTTCGATGGTGCTCGAGGAAATTCACCCACAAGAGCAGCGTTGCGGCGGCTGCGATGAGCGCTCGTGCGATGCGTTCGGCAGGTGGTTGCGCGGCGACTGCGTCGGTTATGTGCGAAACAACCAATAAAAAATGTGCGATCATAACGGTCATCTTCATGATGGGTACTCCATTCTTGAGACACGGCACAAAGACGATCGGTGCCGGGCCGGCGTTAGTGGTGGGAAACGCTCTCAGGCGGGCGTGATCTCCATAAACTTGTCGAGGCGACCAATTCGTTGTTCAAATAATCGACAAGACTCAGATCGCATGCTTGCCACGGTTTGACAGTCCAGCCACCGTGTTGCGACGTGGGAAGTTTTTGCCTGTGTGGTTCGCCCGATCCAAAGGATGTCTTGTGGCTACTAAGGCAACTCTTGAATGGCTGCCAAGCGAAGTTTTATGCGTGCAAATGTGGCCACGTTTGACAACCTCTGACGCGGTCGCACGGTGGGGTTCGCTGTCGTTGTCTTTTCGATGGCTTCTCGTCTCTGGCGAGCGATGTGTGCCCCAGCGCGCGAGGGCTCACTCGGCTCGACAGCGACGGGCTCGAGAGCACGAACGGATCGCCGGCATCAAGTTTGTGGATCGCTGGCACGGGCGAAAACCGGCCATTGGGGCCGGCTCATAAGGCGGGCTTTTCGCCAGAGCGATCGCTTCGCGAATTGATGCTTGGACGGCCGAGCTCTCGACGCGGAGCAACGGCCAACGACCGATCTGGTCCAACGTCTGAAGTCCAAGATTCGAAGGCAGTCTCTCCGAGACGGAAATTCATTGATCGGGCCGTCCCAACGGTTTACTCTCGGCGCTGCTGGAGTTCACGAATGCCGAAACTCATTCCGCGCACCGAAGGGCACGGAACGCCGTTCCCGATCTTCGAGCCGCACCGTTTTCGCGTGATCAGCCCATAACGCATCATCAAGTGACCGGCCAGGCCTCGTCGCCCAAATTGACGAGGCTCGAGGAATACGAACCCTTATGGCGCAGAGCTCATCGCCCGACCTCCGCCCGGCTCTCTGGCAGCGCGTGCCGCTGGCGATTCGGGCGGTGGCGATTGGCCTCTTGGTGATGGGCGTCGGCGTTCAAACCTGGAATGCCGTGGCGATGTTCGCCTTGCGAGCAGGACAGCCGGCGATTCCGCTGGTGGCCGGGCCTGTGATTCTGGTCGTCTATTGGCTCTTCTTCAGCGGTGCCCGACTGGGTCGTGGGGCGGGAATTTGGCCGGCGACGCAGGAAGCACGGCGCGAGAACTTCCGCGAGACTTCGCTATCGCCGGCCCGGTGGGGTTGGGGGCTGGCGGGGGGACTCTTGTTCGTTGTCGTGTTCCACTCTTCGGTCTTTACCCTCTTTCGACTCTTCCCCTACCCAGCCGCGCAATTCACGCAGCCGCCGTACGTCGCGGCAATTCCTCCGGCTTTCCGCTGGCCTTATGTCGTGCTGGCTTCGCTGGTCGCGGGAATCTGCGAGGAGACGGGATTTCGCGGGTACATGCAGCGGCCGCTCGAAGCGCGGTATGGAGCGGTCCCCGCGATCGCGATCACCACGCTGTTCTTCGTGGGAATTCATTTCGATCAGGCTTGGATCGGCGCGCTCTGCGTGCCCGCGATTCTGGCCAGCGTGCTTCTGTGCCTCCTGGCTTACGCCTCGCGCTCGCTGATCCCGAGCATGATTGGTCACACGTTGATGGACGTGTTCAACTTCGGCTACTGGTGGTGGCAGCTCCTGGGGCATTACGACAAGCGCCCGATCTTCGAGACCGGCGTCGACGCGAATTTCGTCGCCTGGGCCGGCACTCTGGCGATCTCGCTTGCGCTGTTTCCGCTGGTAATCCGCAAACTCCGCCACGCGTCCCAACTAACAATCAGAGGAAGGTGAGCCGTCGCATCGCCGGAGGCTCGAAAGCGTCCTTTCGAGCGGCAATAGTGATTCAATTGACGACATCACGGAAAGGGCTTCGACGGCCCAGTGAGCCCAATGGTCGTCCGCCACCGGATTCAGGCGACACCCTTTCTCGGCGAAGGAGTGCTGATTAGTCTGGCGAGCTTTTTGAATCGGGGTCTCAAGGCTCTGTCAATATGGAGGCGCGGTTCAGCGTGGCAAGAAATTTTGCTTAATCTTGCAAAACGAACAGGAGCGGGTCAGGACTTGGATGGCTAGTGTCGGAACTGTATCCCGTGAACGTTGGCATCTGTCACGGTTGACTCGCGGTGAAGTCGAATCCGATCGTAGCAGGGTAGCTTGCGAGTGTCGTACAGAAGATAGAGAAGCCGCCTTTCGAGATATTTATCAGCGACATGGCATGATTGGTCTGGTTAGGAGGCACGTGCGGCGTCACCGCAACTTGCGGAATCTTGGTAAACGGTGTCGGGTTGATCTCGACAACTATCTCGCCCTGCCCATTGGATTGGGCAGATATGGTGACATTGGGGATGAGAGTGCCGCCGACGTTGACGCCGCCGCCCTGAAACTGACAATTGTCGTCAAATGAGCCGGTTGCAACGATCAATGCCATTGCTTTGCCTTTTGTAAAAGCCGCTTCCCGCGATTCGGGCATGAATTGGACCACCAACCGAATGTGAATGCAAGCGCCTCGGCACAGCCTTCGATTGCGGCCAGGCGCCAGGCGAACCAAGGACCAGCACTGAGAAGGCCGCCCGGCAACGTGCCGGCGTTCAGGCCCAGATGCGAGATCACAAGTCCGGCGACGAGGTGGGCAAACAAAGGTGTCAGGAACGTGTCAGGAACCAAATTCTAATTGGTTCCTGACACGTTGGACCTTGCCTGACACCTTGGACCTTGGCGAGGCGGCGCTGTCACGGTCGTGGGGCGGTTACGAAACGGCGTCGGGGACACCACTGTACTGGGCGTGCTTCCGTAAAGAAAAGGAAACTCACTGATCGGAAGACGACAATGAACCGTCGACGCCAGTGAGGACCCTAAAACGGGAACCCGAACATCGTCATTCGGCGAAGCACGCAAAGGGCCCAGATCACGAGCGACTGAAATGCGAGCGCACAAGAGAACACGACGAGCACCTTGAACGTGCCGAGCGCCTCGACGGGATCCAGGTCAAAAAGGGCCACGAACAACCAGAACAAGATGCCCAGGCAGACCAGCAGCACCACGATCGCCACGGAAAAATCGCCGAGATGTCCGAGGCCCAAAACGGCCAGGATCAGCAGCGCCTCCGATGCAACGAAAAATGACGTGAGTCGGACGATCGCTTGACCGAGCGTCCCAAAATAGAGGTTCGTCATCCGGGCGATGCCGAGCACCAACAGCAGCGTCAGCGGGATGGTGACGAGTAGGAAGAGAGCGTCGATCAGCAGAGAGGCCATGACGCCCGCCGCCCCGCCGAACGTAAAAGCCGTGCCGACAATGACGACGATCCCAAAACCGACGAGCATGAGCGGAAGCCGCTCGACAGTCGGGCCAAAGACCCTTGTCGAGTCGGTTTCTTGGTCGTGCCGTTCTTCCTCGGACGATTGAAAGCTGCTCATTGCGACGAGTCGACGCTCTTGAATTCGAATTCAAATCCACCCAGCGACTGGGCCACGAGATTGTAAATCAGGAACGTGTCAGGAATCCTTTCGCGTTCTTTTCGCGGGTGGACGGTGACCCAGAGGGCCCGAGACAAACTCATCCAGCCGATTCCGAACTTCCGTGAAGATGCGGCCAATGGATTAGCCTTTCGTCCCACTTTCGACCGGCACAAAGCTCCATGCCGGTGCAAGGGCGCTAAAGGCGTAGATCCGGTCTTTCGTCATGCCAACGACCACATCCGACGTCATACGCATTTCCGGCTTTGAGCCGGCTTCCAATTCGATTGAGTCCCAGTTTCCATGTCGGCCGCTAAAGCCGTAAAGGCGATTTCCGACCTGAAAATAGGCGACGTTCTGCGAGAGCACCGGCGTAATCGTTTGGCTCGGAGCGATCTTTACCGCTTGCTTTTGCCATTTCCCGGTGTGTTTGCTGAACCCGAACACGGCGTCGTCGGTCGGCGAAACGACGAGGATGATCGAATCCGATTGGAAGTAGGGCCGATGACTTTGGGCATTGTCACCAATGTCGGCACGACTTGCATTGCGGGTCGTGAGAACGACCACAAAGCCTGCGACCGACAACATGACCAAACTTCCGATGACTGTTCGAGAGCGGTTCATGGAGCACTCCGATTGATAAGGGCAAGGTGCGACGTGGGCACAAAGGTGGCAAGGATGTTTTCAGCACAATGCGGAGCGACCGTGAGAAAGTCCTCGCATTGCTGGAGCTGGATAAGGTTGTTCGACATGATCGTTCGTCTCGACGCGTTGCAAACACACCGCAAATAAAAAACCGACGTCGACGAACACTTTCAGATGTTCCTCCACGTCGGTTTACTCTGTAACGAGCGTTCCGGCGTTGCCGGACTGCCCTTTATTTAGTCTCCCCAGCGAATCAGTGTATCACGAATGCACTTGATTGACGAGCAAAACTCGTCTTCTGGAGCTGAGCATCCGCCCATGACTGCCGCTCTTTCGCGAGTCCGCCTTGCGAGCGCCCTGAACCTCGCGGACCGGCCTTCCCGTCAGTGTCGTCCGCAAAATCCGTGAGGCGTCGAAGGACGCAATCCAGCCGGCCCTTCAAGAGGCACAAGCTTCTTGATCGACCGATCCGACTCGGGTAGCCTCGGCGGGGTCGGTGTTCGCCGGCGTCTCGGGAGATCCCCTCCGCGAATTGGTCACTCCTCACCAACCTCCAGCGCAAGGAGCCTGTCATGCGAGTGAAAAGCCAGTCAGCGTCTTCGAGTCCGTTCGGGAAACTGGATCGGCGGTCGTTTTTGGAAGGCACTTTTCAACTTGGGGCAAACAAAGGTGGGGGCAAACAAAGGTGTCAGGAACCAAATTCTAATTGGTTCCTGGCACCTCACTGCACAATTTGACCACGACGCGCTGCGCGGCCCCACCGCTGGCAGAACCAGATCAAGAATCCGACAGACATACCGACCAACGCGCCGGGAACGGCGACCAGCGCGTCCGCCATCGGATAAGCCAGAAGTGCTTTGCTGTCGAGGACCCAGTCATCGGTGATCATCTGCCCGACGATCAGGGCGAAAACTCCGGCGCAGAGTCCTGCAACGAAACCGCGGGTGCCCCACCTGGCCATCGCGCTTTGCAGCAGTCGCGGTTTCGGAGGGGTCGCCTCAGATTCCTTGAGCCAACGATCGACCGTCTCCCATCCGCTTCCCTTCGGCAGCTCGAATTCGCTCATCGCTCGAAATGCCCCGGGCTAGCGAAATAGCTGATCCCCTCGTCGTTGGCCCGATCCGGCCGCATCGTCGCGAGAAAGACCAATGTCGCAGCCACCACGGCCACAATCATAAAGCATCGCCAGAGAGCAGCACGGAATGCCATGCCCGTAATTCTAACGCCGTTCCGTCACAAAAATCCGCGGTCTGCACAAAAACTCGTGAAGTGGTCAGAATGCGGTGATGATCGGCCAGGCGGATAGCCGGGGCGATCTTCAGGCAGCACCCAAAGCGAGTCTCTTACCGTCGGGAGAGAAGCGAATTTTGTCTTCCGACCTCGAGCCCTCCCGCTGCAAGTCGGCGACATCCTCGCCCTTGTCGGTCGTCCAGATTCTCACTCGGCTCGACTTTAAGTTCGTGGATCGCTGGCACTGGCCAAAACCGGCCATTCCTTCATTGGGGTGGATGCAAAGCCATGGGGCCGGCTCATGAATTTGGCTTTTCAGCCAATGCCTTCCGCCCGGCGAGCTGATGCTCGTCCCCGCACTTCCCGGCTCGCACCTGGCCTGCCCCCGGCGTCCGCGGGAGCGGTTTGAGTTCTTTGGCGCGCTTGGGTAGTCTAGCGGCCCTGTGAGGACCTTTCCGCGGCCCTGCGGGCAACGCCTCGGAGAAGGCTCTACCGGCTCTCCCTTGGTCGAGTGGCGACGCTTCTTTGCCGCGTGGAACCTTTACATGCTGCTGACATCATTCAAAGCATTTCAACATTTCCGGACTGCCGGCGCTTCGCGTCGGACGCGTTTCGTGCGCCAGTCGAGTGCGGAAGTGTTGGAGTCGCGCGTGATGCTGTCGGCCACCCTTTGGGTCGATCATGCCACGCCGTCGGCCTACCAGACGATTCAAGCCGCCGTCAACGCGGCCACTGCGGGCAGCACGATCCTGGTCGCACCCGGCATCTACCCCGAGGCGGTGACCGTTTCGACGAAGGGGCTCACCATTCGTGGCGGTCAGATACATGTCCGCGGCGAGACAGGTCCTTCGATTGTCGAGACCAGCGGCGTGGCGTTCACGCTCGAGGCCAACAACATCTTGCTCGGTCGCTTCACGATCCTGCCCCCCGGCAACTCGCTTGGCTCAGGCGGTGTCCAGATCACCGCCGGCTCTGGCGACACGGTGCAGAACAGCCTGATCGAATCGGAGAGCGTGGGCATCACAGTGGCCACGGCCAGCAACACCATTTTGAGCAACGAGCTGCAAGACTGCTCCGTCGGCATTTCCGTCACGGGATCGGCCAACTCAATTACGAGCAATCTTGTCGACGCGTCGAGCGGTGACGGGATCTCGGTCGACACCACCGGCTCGACCACGGTCGGCCAGAACACGGTCGAAGACGGCGCCGCCGAGGGAATCGTGATCACCTCCGGCAGCACGACCACAGTGACCGGCAACACGGTCGAGAACAATCAGGGAACGGGAATCGACATCACAGACAGCACAGGCAATGTCGTCATCCAACAGAACAAAGTGCCAAGCAACATGGTCAACGGCATCTTGATTCAGTCGGCCTTGACGGCCACGGTCACAGGCAACGTGACGGACGGCAATCAGGGCGGTGGCATTGTCGTGGATGCATCGACAGCAACGGTCATCAGCAATACGGCCGACGACAATAATGGTTTCGGACTCTTCGTCTTCGGCGGCGCGACGGCGACCCTCAAGAACAATTCAACCAACAACAACGTTCTTACCGGAGTGGATCTGGGCATGACGTCCTTGATCCTCTCGTGCAACGTGTCGAACGGTAACGGGGGCCACGGGTATTTTATCGTGACCGGCTCTGAGACCATCACCGGCAACACAGCCAATTCCAATGCGGCGAATGGTCTTCAGCTTCAGGGCGGCCCCGGCACGATCAGCGGCAACACGACCAATGACAACACCGGAGGCGGCGGTTTCGCTGCGGGACTCTTCATCGCGAATGGCATCCAGGCGAAGGGCCCCACCATCACGAACAACACGGCCTCGGGCAACGCAAACGACGGGATTATTCTGTTTGAACTCGCCCACGCCGTGTGTTCCGGCAACGTGGCCAACGGCAACAAGTACGACGGCATCGAGGCGTTTGAGGCCATCAACGACACGATCAGTCACAACACGACCCGCGGCAATCTGAACGACGGCATCCAGGCGGACTCGAACTCCACGGACAATGTGTTCAGCCACAACACGGCCTTCGACAACAGCGTTTACGATCTCCAGGACGAGTCCACGGGGACCGGCACCGACGGCACGGACAACACCTGGATCGACAACGCGGCTCACACGACCGACCCGACGGGAATCTGAACCGCGTCGACTTCCCTGCGCCCCGAGCCCGGAGTTTCTCCAAGACCGGGTTTGGCGGGGCTTTCACCACCGGAACCGCCACCTGGGCTTTCGCTTGGCCCTCGTCCTGTCCGAGAGCAAGTCAGGCGCTTGCTTCCGCGCCTGGTCACCTGTTTAATCGAAATCCTCTTTGCCGTTCTGGAAGATGCGAATTCGCGGAGCCTCTCGATGTCGATTGTCGTGCGGTGTCCCGGTTGCGGAGCGAAGTATCGCGTCCCGGAGGCGCCGCCGGGCAAAGTGTGCGTTGCCAGAACGCGGATTGCGGTCAAGAGATCAGCGTTCCAGAGGTCGTTGCCGACGAGGACGACTTCGCCAGCAATCTCGACGAGGCGGCGGCCGACTTTGGAGAGCCGTCGCTGCCTCCCGTCCCCGCCAGCAGTCCGCAGAAGACGCCGGCGCGCCGCAAAAAGAAGACGTCGGCCGCGAGCGAGCGGTACGTGCTTAGCGAGCTGGCCAGCGTCAGCCGCGTGCTGGGACTTTGGTCGATTCTCCTTTCGTATTTGACAGGGCTGCCGGCGGTCGTGTTGGGAATCATTGCGCTCGTCAGGATTCACCGCAGCCACGGCCGCATTCAGGGCGCCGGCATGGCCATCACCGGCATCGCATTCGGCAGCCTCGCCCCGGCGTTGGTGTACGCATTGGCGTTCGTACTCATCTATCCGGCGGTTCAGGTCAAACGAGAAGCGGCCTGGCGTCTGCAATCGGGCAACAATCTGAAAGCGATCGGTCTCGCGGTCCAGAACTACCATAGTGTAAATCAGGGCTTCCCGCCCGGCGCGATTGCCGACAAGGCCGGTCGGGAGCACCATGGTTGGCAAGCGCAGCTCTTGCCGTACGTCGAGCAGATGGAAGTCTACAACCACATCGATTTCAACGTGCCTTGGGACGATCCCAAGAATCGCGTGCCGATGCAGACTCAAATTGCCAGCTATGCGTCGCCCGGCATCAGCCAGATCAAGGACGCGGACGGATACGCGTTGACGCATTACGCCGGCAACAGCCATTTGTTTCTCAAGAATCGCGCGTTTCCCATTTCCGAGATTAAGGACGGAACATCCAACACGATTTTGGCCGGCGAAGCGGCCGGCAATTTCCAACCGTGGGGACACCCGGAAAATTGCCGTGATCCCGGCAACGGCATCGATACCGGGCCGGACTCATTCGGGCGCCCCCATTTTCCGCCGATCGTCGGCTTCGTGATGTGCGACGGCAGCGTGCGGTGGTTGAGCCGGACCACCGATCCGAAAATCCTCAGGGCGCTCGCGACCCCCGCTGGCAACGATACCGCGGATATACCCGTCGACGCCCCACGTGTCGACATGAAGGACGGCCGGAACGTTTTCGGACGAGGTGGGCGACGCCGGAATCCGTAACACGCGAGACGTCGCTTGGGCGACTTTCGCCTCCCGCGGTGGCTTCTTGGGAACCGTGCTCTCCCGCGTTGATTTGGCATCTTGTTCGGCCGAATCGCCTGCGCCAAAATGCGATGTCCCGCTTTCGCGATCAACAATTGTCTTTTCCGGCACCGGCGTTCAATGGACTCGGCTCGGTCTTTAGTCCAAGATTCGAAGGCCGTCTCTGAGAACGGAAATTCATTGATCGGGCCGTCCGAAGGGTTTACTCTCGGCGCTGCTGGAGTTCACGAATGCCGAAACTCATTCCGCTCGCAGCGAAGGGCACGGAACACCGTTCCCCCCGAAGTCCCTCACCCAGTTGAAGGCCGGCCGTGATTCAACAGCCCGGACGTGATTTCGACTTTCTGTCCGTCGACGAGACCCGGGTCTTGACGAACAGTGACTATGTTTTGGACGACGTCAGTTCCTTGAGTTGTTGAAACGTCAGTCCGTAGAGCGGAAGACTCGGTAACCCCCAGATCTTGCGATATGCGTGCAAAAACGATCGATGATGGATCTCGTGCTCGGGCGCAAGCGCAAGCCAGCGACGGAGCAACATGCTGTGTCCCGTCGGCGTTTTGATCTGGGTATCGAGTTGCTCCGGGGTGAGGGAAGTCCAGTAGTCCTCGGAATCTCTGCGTGTCACCTTCAGGTAGTCAATCGCTGATGCGATTGTTGCGAAACTCGAAAAGTTTTCGACAGGTTCGGCAGGCGCGCCCGCCCGTAGCGAGGCACCCCAAAGTGCGTGTTCGATCGATCCGATGTGAGCGAGAACTTCAATCGGTGACCAGCTCTCTTCGCTCAATCGCCAACCTTCCTTGTCTGGTGGAATCGCGTGCGCTACGTCCAGCGTCCTCTTGCGGACGTTCGCCATGAATTTCGCGAAACCTGCGCCCGAAGTAATTTCCATGTGCTGATCTCTTAGCAAGGCAAAACTCGGCGGCCAGGGACTTCCGAACATTGCGATTCGTTTCCTGTTTGTCCGGCCACATTTCCATGAGTTGATAGGCTACCATCAAGAGGCTTTTGGACCTACGGATCGCGTCGGGGCTGCTGGCGACCGCCGATGCGTTCTGTTTAGAATCGATGAACCTCCGAGTCGGGAACGCGCGCCCCGCATTCCCAATCAAATTCATCCGGGATGAACTCCAATGCCGTTCCGTTGCTTCAACGCCCGCCGGATTTTGTTCGTCGCCACAGGATTGACGGTTGTCATTGCCGCTGGCGTGCGTGTGGCGGCCAACGCGCATAACGAGAGCCAGACACATCTGCTCAGCGACATCAAATATCTCGCCTCCGACGAGCTCGAGGGTCGCGGCATCGGCACCAAAGGGTTGGACAGGGCCGCTGACTACATCCGCGGGCAATTTCAAGACGCCGGCCTCGATGTCACGCAGGTCAACCGCGGCGCCTTCCAGTTCTTCAAGATGACGACGAAGGCCATCCTCGGCTCGCCCAACACGCTCGAGTTCGTCGGGTCCGATGGCAAGATCACCGAGCTCAAGCGGGATGTCGATTGGGTGCCCTGCTCGTTCGGCGGCGGCGGCAAGATCAGCGGCGACCTCGTTTTCGCCGGCTACGGCCTCGATGAGGCCAATTACAAAGACTTCAAGGGCGCCAACGTCAAAGGCAAGATCGTACTCGTCATGCGGCGCAATCCGCGCCAGTCGGACGAAGAAGAGGGAGGATTCGGCACGCCTGACATGGGCCCAAATGCCGGACCCGGTGCCGGACCCGGGCGTCGTCCGCGGGGACGATTCGGCGACCTGCGCACGAAGCTCACGAACGCGATTGCCGCCGGCGCAAGCGCGGTGATCATCGCCAACGATCCGTACAGCGTCCGCAAGGCGGTCAAAGACGCCGAGTCCCGTGTCCGCCGCGCGACCAACCACATCGTCGATTCGGCCATCGAGCTCGATGAGAAACTCAGCAAGGCCTCCAAGGATGAGGTGGAGGCTGAAAAGGCGGTCAAGAAAGTCCGCGACGACGTCGCCAAGTACAAGAAGGCCAAGGCCGATCTCAAGAGCGCCGACGGCGACGCCTTGATGAAGTTCGGTTACGGCGGCGCCGGCAGCAACACCAGCATACCGGTCGTGCAGATCAGCGATGCCGCCGCCGATCGGCTGCTCAAGTCGACGCTCGGCAAGACGCTCGCCCAGCTCGAAGCCGACATCGACGAAGACATGAAGCCCCGCACGGCGGCACTTGCCGGCTGGAAGGCCGATGGCATCACCACGATCGACCGCACTCCTTCCGAGGTCAAGAACGTCATCGGCGTGCTCGAGGGCGAAGGTCCGCACGCGGATGAAATCGTCGTCGTTGGCGCCCACTACGACCATCTGGGCCGCGGCGGCATGGGCTCGCTCACGCCCGGCTCGAACGAAATCCACAACGGAGCCGACGACAACGCTTCGGGCACCGTCAGCGTGATCGAGCTGGCGCGCCGCTTCGGCCATCGCGGCAAAAAGCTGCCGCGCAAGCTCGTGTTCATGACGTTCTCAGGTGAGGAAGAGGGCCTCGTGGGCTCCGCCTGGTACGTCAAGAACCCCGTCTTCCCGCTCGCCAAGACAATCGCCATGATCAACCTTGACATGGTCGGCCGCCTCAAGGACGACAAGCTGACCGTCTACGGCGTCGGCACCAGCCCCCATTGGGAAAAGCTTTTGAAGAAATTGGCGCCGTCGCACCAGCTGCAACTGGTCCTCAAGCCGGAGGGATTCGGACCCAGCGATCAGTCGTCGTTCTATGGCAAGAAAATCCCCGTGCTGCACTTCTTCACGGGGACGCATCCCGACTATCACCGCCCGGGCGATAAGTGGAACAAGATCAACGTCGAAGGGATGGACCGCATCGTCGACCTGGTCGAGCAGATTGTCGCCGACACCGACGAAACGCCCGCCCCACCGCAATACCTTGAGATCAAGGACCGGGCCCGCGTCGAACGCCAGGGCAACCGCCCCTATTTCGGCAGCATCCCCGACTTCGGCAGCGAAGCCAAAGGCTACGTCCTCCAAGGCGTGACCCCCGGCAGCCCGGCCGACATGGGAGGCCTCAAAGCGGGCGATATGCTGATCGAATTCGCCGGGCGAAAAATCACCGGCCTCGACGATTTCGACCTGGCCCTCCGTCTCGTCAGCGCCGGCGACACGATCGATGTGACCGTCACCCGTGCAGGTAAGCCGGTGAAGCTGAAAGTCACGCTGCGCCTGCCACGGTAACGCAGTCTTTCCGCGCGGGAACTGTTGTTCGGAATCCGCCCCTATGGCGGACCCAGTTGCTCAGAATCCGCGCTCCAGACACAGCAAACCCAATTGCCGGATAAAGGCGGGCATCCTCTCACCGCTGGTAAACGGGAAGCATCTGATAGGGCGGGGTCAATGCCAGGACGGTGAAGGCCGTGCTGAGCAGGCTGCCAAACTTGCTGTCGTCGTCGGCCCATTCGGGGTCCCACGAACCGTCGGCGTGCTGAGCGTCCGCCAGAGTCGACAAAAGTCGCGGAAAGAACTGATGCCAATAGTCCCCGCCAAGTTGGAACATGGCCTGGCTGCAATAAAATGCTCCGAAATGGTAGCGGTCTTCTCCCCGGCTGCCTCGGTTGTAGGGGTTGAATGAGGCACGGAGGATCCAATCCCCGGCGATGTGCGCGGTCTCGGATTCATGCTCGCCCCCGAGAGCCAGGCAGACCACTCCCGCACCCACCATCCCGCGGGTGCAGTAATGTCGGAAGCCGGCCAGCGCGTACACGAACCCCCGTTCGTTCGCATCGAAGGTCCGATGGACATAACCCATCGCCTCCTTGACCCATTCCGCGGGGACGTTGAATTCCGCATTGCGGGCCGATCGCAGAAACATGAGTTGCCAGGCGGTGACGGACAAGTCGGAATCGTTTCCCGATGAACTGCGGTGCAAATAACGCCAACCTCCGCGGTCCGCGGGTTTTTTGGGCCGAAGTTGCTGCTTGCGAGTATAGTCGAGAGCCTTCATGACGGCCGTGCGAATGCGCTCGTGCCGTTTGGCATCGGTCATGCCGTAGACTTCGGCCAGCATCACGCCCGAAATGGCGTGGCTGTAGTTTCCCGCGATCTCGTCCGCGGGAGTCGACATGATTGAGCCGTCGATCGGATGCTGCATGTCGAGGACATAATCAATCGCGCGATCGATCTGCGCACCGTAGGGCCCCTTTCCGGGCTGATGACCGCGGGCCAACAGGGCCATGATGCACAGACTCGTCACTCCCGGTTGTCCCTCGAGGGCCGTCAGAAACGATCCGTTGGGCTGTTGACCCTTCGAGATGAAGGCCAGGCCGCGATCGACCGCGCGGTCGAGGCGGCTCCATTGTTCGGGTGAAAGCAATTTGCGATCCGTCGTGCGTGCCCTTCGTGGAGGCGCTTGCAGTTTGTCACGCTCGTCCGCGAACGCGTTCCGCGGAAGTTCCACGATGACCGTCCCGGCCAACGCGACACAGCCCATGAACACCGCAAATAATCTGCTGCGACACGATGACACGCTCTCTCCTTCTGTCAGCCGCTGCGATCGCAAATCCTGTGCGGGAAAAAGAGGCCGTTGAGTAAAGCTCCGTAAAGCGCCACGGGTTTCTCGCCCTCTTCGCGAAGAAGACGGCCTTCCGGTCCCGGGGCTCTAGAATCAGATTGTACCTTGGGTCTTTCGGGGGGTGGTACGCGGTGGGTGCGGGCCAATTCGGCCGCGCCGAAGCAAGACATCGCTTCATCCAATTCGGTGGATCGACGGCGCGGGCGAAGGGCGCGTCGCCAATGCCTTCGGTCCGCGCGTGCACGACCGCGGAGTGGGCTGCTAGCCTGCCCCACGGCAGATCGGTCCTTTAGACTGCGAGAATGATTCTCGAAGGAATCGTCACGACGCAGGATTCGGCCGGAGTCGTCAACGTGGCCCCGATGGGGCCGATTGTCGACGAGACGATGGGCATGCTGCGGTTGCGGCCCTTTCAGACGTCGCAGACGTTCCGCAACCTCAAGGCCGTGCCGAGCGGCGTGTTTCACGTCGTGGATGACGTGTTGCTGCTGGCCCAAGCCGCCATCGGCCGATTGCCGGCGGTTCTTCCCACGTTTCCTGCCGAGAAAGTCACGGGCGTCGTGCTTGCCGAGTCTTGTCGCTGGTACGAGTTCCTCGTCGACACACTGGACGATTCCCAAGCGCGGGCGGAGATCAGGGCGCGGGTCATCCATACCGGGCGCATTCGCGATGTTTTCGGCTTCAATCGGGCCAAACACGCCGTCGTTGAGGCGGCCATTCTAGCCACGCGGGTCGGCCTCATACCACGCGACGAAATCCTCGCCGAATTCGCCCGACTGAAGGTGCCGGTCGACAAGACGGCCGGCCCTCGTGAGACCGAGGCGTTCGCCCTGTTGGAGCAGCATGTGAAGAAAGGATGAAGGATGAAGGCGGAAGGATGAGCAAATCTAAGCCGACCATCGGCCGCCCCGCCTGACTCATCCTTCCGCCTTCATCGTTCATCGTTCAGTTTTCGTATGATGTAAGCTATGCCCGATTCGATCGTCGTCACCACGGGTGCCCGCCTGCACTTTGGATTCTTTGCCCATCATGCGGCTGCCGCCGGCGCTCGACCGGCTGACCAATTGCTTTCTCGGAGCAACTACGGCGGGATCGGCCTGATGATCGATTCGCCCTCGTTCGTCGTGGCGGCATCGAAAAGCGATCACGACAGCGTGATCGGCCCGGAATTAACGCCGCGCGAGGCGTGGGTCGAGCCGGCCGTCGCCCGCGCGGTCTCGCAATTCCGCAGCGCCTGTCCGGCCGAACGCCAGCCGCCGCCATGCACGATGGTGGTGCGGCGGGTCATTCCAAATCACTGTGGCCTCGGATCGGGAACGCAATTGGCGATGACTGTCGCACAGGCCCTGGCGCTGCTGGGAGGCGACGGGCAAGCAGACGCGCCCACGCTGGCCCGGCGTGTCGGACGTGGCAAACGCTCCGCGATCGGCATTCACGGGTTTGCCCGCGGCGGACTGCTCGTCGACGGCGGCAAACGATTCGAGGACGAGATCGGTCAACTCGTCGGCCGGGCCGACCTCCCGGACGATTGGCGACTGCTCCTCGTCATGCCTGCAGCCTCAGCCAGTACGGGACTCGCCGGACAAGAGGAGGTAGCGGCACTCGAAAAGTTGCCGGGAATGTCGCCGTCGCTCACCGAACGGCTGTGCCGGGTGGCGTTGTTGGAAATGTTGCCCGCCGTGGCTCGGTCGGATTGCGACTGGTTCGGCGAGGCCTTGTTTCAATTCGGCCGCATGGTCGGAGAGTATTTTCGCCCGGTGCAGGGAGGATGCTATGCGGATCCCCAGATGGCCGCACTCGTCGATTGGCTTCGTTCCGAAGGCGTCCGCGGCGTCGCCCAGACCTCGTGGGGACCCACGATCGCTGTTTGCTGCCACAATCTGCAAGCAGCCGAATCCTTGCGTGCTCGAATCCTGGCAGAACCGCGCTGGAGAGGGTGCCGAGTGCAGATCGCCGCACCGCTCAATACGGGCGCCGCGATCCAATTTTGATGACTACCTCGCCAGCCAGCCGCCGTCGATCGGAATGATGCTGCCGTGCATGTAATTCGAAGCGTCCGAGGCGAGGAACACGCACAGCCCACCAAGCTCGTCGGGCTGTCCCCAGCGTCCGCAGGGAATGCGATCCAGAATCTGCGGAGCACGGACGGGGTCGTTTCGCAGTGACAGCGGGCCGTCGGTGTCGAAGTAGCCCGGGGCGATGCAATTCACATTGATGCCGCGAGAACTCCAGGCGACCGCCAAAGCTTTCGTGAGCCCGGCGATGCCGTGCTTGGCCGCCGCGTAAGCGGGAATATTGAGCCCCCCCTCGAAGGTCATGATCGAGCCGATGTTGATGATCTTCCCGCGTCCTCGGGCAAACATGCCCGGAGCCGCCTGTTGCGAAAGATCGAAGGTCGCGTTGAGGTGCGTCTCGATCAGTTCCCGCCAATCCGCTTCGGGATACTGCTCCGGAGGGTGTCGCGTCGAAATGCCGGCGTTATTGACCAGGATATCGACGCCGCCGAGAGTGTCCGCGACGCGATCAATCAGCCCGCGACGTTGCGCCGGCTCGGCGAGATTCGCCTGAATGTCGACGAACCGTTTGCCCTCTGCTTCGACGAGCGACCGGATCTCATCGGCTTTTCCCGTCTTGGAAATGCACGCCACGTCGGCCCCCGCCTGCGCGAGAGCCCACGCCATCGCTTGCCCGAGCCCGCGCCGGGCGCCCGTGACGAGGGCAACGCGGCCGTCGAGCTTGAAGAGATCGAGAATCATGAGAGGGTGCTTACTCGTGTGGAAGGGATTCATTGATGCCCGGAAATCTCATCTTGGCATCACGGCCGAGGAGTTCAAGTGCCATTCGGAACGCGGCTCTTCCGGGCCGAAAATGGGCTGCCAGCCCCTCACCAAAACGAAGAGTCCCGCGTGCCGAACTCGGCATCGGGACCCTTCGGAGATGTGAATGTCGGCAAAAGTCGCGTTTGCCTTCCGGCGTCAGCCGGTCGATCGGCGTTTCCGACCGAATGTGACGAGACCGCCGAAGCCGAGCGTGGCCAGGACGATTGTCGCGGGCTCAGGAGTCGCGCTTGGCGTATCGTCATACACGAATCCGAGGGTCGAAGTGCCGTACATATTCGGCACGATGTACTGTCCCACGATGGTATTTCCCTGAATGCCCTCGAGAATCGTTCCGTCAGTTCCCAAGGGGTCGTCGATTGTCGTATAGGTCGTGCCGTTGTACAGGAAGCCGTGCGTGACGTCCGCGGCGTCGACGTAATCTCCGACGATGTTGTTGCCATCGATCCCCAGAGCCGTCGTGCCCTCTGCGCCGAGTGGATCGCTGATCGTCGTAAAGTTGGTGCCGTTGTATAGGAAGCCGATATTCTGGTAGGTGCCCGCGAGCTGGTAGGAACCGACAATGTTATTGCCGGAGATCCCCCACGCTTCGGTCACGGGGCCCAAGGGATCGCTGATCGTGGTGTAGGACGATCCGTTATAGAGAAAGCCCTGAGGCGCGCCAGCCATCGCGGTGCCATAGAAACCAACGACGTTGTTGCCCGATATTCCAGTAGCCCGCGTGCCAAAGACGCCCGCGGACAGCGGGTCGTTGATCGTCGTATAGTTTGTTCCGTTGAACAAAAAGCCTTGAAACGACGGCCCCGAATTCGGCGCGTAAGATCCGACAACAGTATTTCCGGAAATGCCGGTCACAAACGTCTCACTTGAAGGCGACGGTGCCGAGATGGTCGTGTAAGTCGAACCGTTGTAGATAAAGCCTTGATAGCCAGTGGCCGCCTGGTACGTTCCCACAATGTTATTGCCGGAGATGCCCGTGGCCTCGGTGTAGGCGTAATTGTCGTTGGGTTCGACAAGCGTTGTAAACGTTCCGGCAAGCGCCGGGCGGCCGCCGAACGCGGCATAAAGTAGACCGAGCGTGACAATCGCAAAGGTAATCATTCTCATAAGCCATCTCCTCGATTCGAACGTGTTGGCGACAAATCAAAGGTTCCCAAGGCCGGTTTAAAAAACAGGCTGGCCCATCCTGCCCAAAGCGAAGTGGAAACGCGCCTGGGAATTGTCGGCCGCGCCACGAATTCACACAAATTACGCGCCGGCGCGTATGCCTAAGGCGTCCTTCCAAGGGGCCCGGTCGGCACGATTGCGTAAAACGGCTCGATTCGTGGTAGGATGAGACGAATCTTCGAACCACGGGAGCGGGCCATGCTCAAGTGCGACAAAGGGCCTCCCGCGTTCCTCACCATGACGAACGTCGACCCGGAGGACTGGTGTGCCGCGTTTTCCCAGCGGCGGAAACTGATCGGCCGCGATCACACGGCCGACGTCCCGTTCCGCCGCGCTCGAGTTTCGCGCCGACACGCGGAGATCTGGGCGGGCACGCCGTCACTGGGTATTCGCGATCTCGGCTCCAGGTCCGGAACGCGAATCAACGGCGTCTGGCTCAAGGCGAATTGCGACACCTCGCTAGCGGTCGGGGATCGGATCTGGATCGGAGGGATCGAGCTGGAAGTCGTCGGCGACGTCCCGCTCTTGGCGCAGGTGCTGGCCGAAAGCGGCCTCATCGGGAAGCGCCAGTTGGAGAGTGTGGGGGCCGCAACCCACGATCCGCTTGTCACGAAGAGCACCGAAGTGCCCTACGTGGTGGAGCCCGTTCGCAGCGTGCTCTCCCAGCTCTCGCGGGCCGAGTTGGAAATCCTGCTTTGGATGGGTCGGGGGTATCTCGACGACGTCGAATTGGGAGGCAGGCTCTTTCGCAGCCCGAACACCGTTCGCACGCAAGTCAACAGCATCTATCGCAAGCTCGACGTGCATTCGCGAGCGGACGTCCTGGGATACTTGAAACGCGGCAGATGAGATCCCGCGTTGACCTGCCCGAGCGGTCGATCACACCTGCTCCGATTTGTTTTCCCTTGGCGATACGAAGGGCTTTTAACTGAGGCCGATCACGGAAATTGCGGGTGCGAGCTAAGTCCACTTTTCCGATTCATCTCGGCGGCGCTTGACCGCTGCGGAGTGCCCGCTTAGCGTAAATTTCGCGGGGGCGGCGCGTCTCTGGTTGGCGACCCGACCTGGCAATCGGTTGTGTCTGCCTTGTCGAGGTTACCTCGACGAACCCGTTCAACTTCGACCAATTCGCCGTGTGAGCGTCACTGCGCAACTGCGCAGAATTGCTCACACCTCACGAGACTTCGCGAGGCGCTCCGTTCCCCGTGTTTATGAACCCATCGGACTCTCTGGCACGCGATGCGGCGAAGGCCCTGCTCGCCGGTCATTGGACCGTCGACGGCATGGCCGCGCGACTGATGCAGGTTTTCGACCTGTCCCGCCGCCGGAAGTGGACCGAAACGCTCGCCACCCGTGTTGTCAGGCGTTTTGGCCTGCATCCGCCGACGCCGCGGCACGCCGTATTGGCCAATTTTCTGGCTGCCGACCCGGGGTTCAGCCGCGCCATCGGGCGCCTGCGCTCGCCAGCCGAGGGGCAGGAACCGTTGGAACCACTCGGTTCGCCTGCGCTGACAAATGTGCTCTGCCTCCCTCGCCCGGAGATGGCTCCTGCACCGGCGATCGCCGGAACGGACCGGCTGCCGGCCCTGGTCACCTCGGGCGAGTTGGCCGACTGGTTGGGGATCAGTCTCGAAGAGCTGGACTGGTTCGCGGCCTGCCACGTTCGCGGACGGCACGTCGCGCCCGGCAAACTGCGGCACTACAACTACCGTTGGATCGACAAGTCGGGTGGACGGAAGCGGCTGGTGGAATCCCCCAAGCCGCGACTGAAGGAGATTCAGCGTCAGATTCTCAGTGAGATCCTAGACGTGATTCCCCCGCATCGCGCGGCAAATGCCTTCCGATCGCAGCATTCAACAGTCACCTGCGCCTCGCCGCATGTGGGCCAGCGAGTCGTCCTGCGAATCGACTTGCGAGACTTCTTTCCGAGGATTCGCAGTTCGCGAATTCACGCAGTGTTTCACGCGCTGGGATATCCCGATGGAGTCGCCCGGTTGCTGGCGGGACTTTGTACAAACGCGATTGGCTACGACGTCTTGCCAACGCACGACTCGAACGATCGCCGGGACGCGCTTTGGCAGACCTTCGGCCAGCCGCATCTGCCCCAAGGTGCGCCCACCTCGCCAGCTCTGGCGAACCTGTGTGCGTATCGGCTCGATTGCCGCCTCAGCGGGCTGGCGTGCGCCGCCGGCGCGAATTACACGCGCTATGCCGACGATTTGGTCTTCTCGGGCGGCCATGATTTCGAGCGCAATCTGTCTCGCTTTCGCGTCTTCGTGTGCGCCATCGTGCTGAATGAGAGGTTCGTGATTCGGTATCGCAAGACGCGAGTCATGCGCTCCGGCACCCAGCAATCGATTACCGGCCTTGTCGTAAACCGTCGGATCAATGTGTCGCGTGCCAAATACGAGCGGTTAAAGGCAACCTTGCACAATTGCCGCCGATTCGGTCCGGAATCACAAAACCGAACCGGGCATCCCCGTTTTCGAGAGCACATCCAGGGGAAGATCAACTACGTGCGCATGACCCATCGAGAGCGGGGGGAGAAACTGCAACGAGTCTTTGACAAAATCGCCTGGTAGCGCTTTGCAGACGGCACCTTCTCCCGCCCGATGGCGAACGATTGGCCGCCGACGGCAGATTTTCAGTCGTCGATTGGCCTCGATCTGGAATTATCCACCGAATTCACAACGCCGCAAAAAAATACTGCACGAAAAAGTGCCGCTGATTTGCGACCGCGGCGTGCGAATTGTGCTCTCGTTCGCCTCTTCGATGCACTTTCGGCACGGCGAGTGCCATCGCAGAGCGAAACGCGCGGAGATTGCCGCGAGTGTTCCGGAGCGTCAACCCCAGAGGAGAGGTCTCGATGAGGATCCGCACACCATGCTCTTGCCGATCTGGTGCCGGGCAACGCCGTGGATTCACGCTCATTGAAATGCTGGTCGTGATCGCGATCATTGTTGTTCTCGTTTCGCTCTTGCTTCCCGCCGTGCAGGCGGCTCGCTCCGCGGCGCGGGCGACGCAATGTATGTCGAACCTGAGGCAACTCGGGCTGGCAATCACCGAGTTCTACGAAGTCAACCATGCTTATCCGCAGTACCGGCAAGAGTACCCGCCTGTTTTCAACAATTACGGGGTCTGGCGTCCTCGCTGGCAATGGCTCATGGCCTCGCAACTCGGAGGCTGGGCTCAAAACCCGGACGCGATCAATGCGTACGCAATCGCCAACGCGCCGGCCGGCACAATCACCAACAACAACTATGTCGGCAATTATCAAGCGATTACTGGCGGCAACGGCGACACCTACACGGGTTTCGACGTGACGTTCACGCTGCTGCCGCTGGATAACACGGTCTTGCTCTGCCCCGCGATGGACTCGAGCTTCATCGCCCCGGGCAATCCGTTTCCCGACGCGCAAAGCGTCCGCAACGGCTCCTACGGCTACAACTTCGGTTACCTCGGCAACAATCGCACGCTGGTCGACGGAGACAGTACGACGCCGACGCTGAATTACCCGATTAAGAGCGTCAAAGAGCCAACCCGCACGATCGCGTTTGGCGACAGTCGTGGCGGCGGCATTCCAATGGGCGGCCACTCGATGACTCTTGATCCGCCGCACATGGTGAAGCGAAACGACACCCAATCGGTGAACTCGCCGTACTGGCAGCAGACGTTCTTCAACAACGCATATCCCAGCGGCGTCGGGCCCGCGGGCGTCAATCCGTACGGTCCCGACGAGGGGACGCCCGATATCACGGTGCCGTTTTCGCCCGCCGCCGCTCGTCATTCCGGCCGCGCCAACGTGGTCTATCTCGACGGGCATGCGGAAAGTTTGAGTTTGCAGGATCTGGGATACGTGCTCGTCAACGGAGTTCCCCAGTGTCAGACCACGGCCGTGCCATTGGCCGTCCTGAATGGGACGGTCAGCCCAAATACGAGCGGTCTGCCCGCCGGAACGAATCCGAACGGGACCGTCGTTGCCAACAATGCGCTGTGGACGGGCCGCGGCCTCGATGATTACTCGGTGAATTACTCCATCGATTCGCCTTGACCTGTTGCCAAGAGCAGTCAGCTCATTCCGAAACGATCGAGGGTGCAGGGATTGTTCCCTTCCATGCCGACTCGCTCAGACGAGGCGCCTGCAAAGCCTGCGCCGCCAACGCTGGTCGCCGACGAAGCATCGGTCGCAGAGCCGCCCGTTCGGGAGGCGGCTCCGTTGTCCGCAATGCGGACGGAGCGACTTGGGATATCCCAAGTCTTTCTGCCGCAAGCGTATCTCGACCTCGGCAAGGCCATTCACTCGACTCAGCAGTATCGACACACGTTCCCCGACCTGCACGCGAAAATCGATGAGAGCTTCCAACGCATCCGCCAATTGAAGCAGGGAAGACCCGCCAACAAGAGCGTGCGCCGGCGCACGAAGCTGGTTCCCGCGACCGCTCGGAATGCGGCATGCATCCAAGCGGTCTTCGCCAAATTGGCCGACCAGTTCCGTGCACTCGGCAAGGCAGCCTACGAGCAGGACGGACCATCGAGCGGACCCGCGCACTTCACGTCCGCGATCGCCGAACATCTTCGACAAATTGCGGCCTTAGATGCCGAGATTGCAGGCATCGAGCAGCCCCAAGCAGGCCGGGCTCTCGCACCCAGGCGAATTCTCATTGGCGGTGCTTGCGCCTTTGGACTTGTTCTTCTGTTCTGCTGGATGTCCCGCAACGGGTTCGTCGCTTCGGGCCGAGACTCGATCGCCGATTGCCCACGAACGGAGGCCGCCCAAACTCTGCCGGCCGCTGCCAACTCGGCGTACAAAGTAGACGAGCTTCGAGATTTGGCAGCAGTGGCGAGAAGCGGAGTTGCCGCAAGTCGGATGCTGAAACTCAGGCGACAACGCAGCGCGGCAAACTACGCCTCCCTCGTTAAGGAAGTGGACGACTTTAGGAACGGTACGATCGGTTGCCCCAAGGAATGGATCGATCTGTTCCGGATGTGGCAGGGGCCTTACACGTGCCTGGAAGGCGTCCCCATCCATGTGATCGAAGTGACAGGACCAAACGAATTTGTGGCCGAGGGGTTTTCACCGGAAAGTTCCGGAAAGCGGGTCGTCATGCGAGGCTGGAACACGACCGGCTTTGTAGACGACCAGCGGCGTTCGTTAAGCGGCGTGAGTTATTTCGGCGGCAAAACGGCCGCATATGGGACCGTCCTGGGAGCTTCCAGGACCGGCGACTTAATCGAAAAAGTACCTGATGAAATCGTGAGGTACGTGATCGATTCGCTGTTGAAGCCGGCGCCGAAATAAGGGTAGTTGTGCCGGGATCTTACGCGCCATGCGGTGTCCAAGTCAGTCGACACGTAATGCTGCCGAATAGCGCTCGGCGCGTGGCCAAAGCCGCCTCCCGCAGCCTGCAGCGGAGCGGGCGCGGACCTCGTGGAGCAGGCTGCCAGCCTGCCAGTCAATTGCGGAGGTCGTGCTGGCGTGCCGTGCTCGCATTCCCCAAAGAATTCCACGGGCCGGCTAGAGGCCCGCCCCACGATTAGCGCGTCAGGCCCACGTAGAAGCTGAAGACCTGCGTGATATCGGTCTGTTGACGGACAACGGGAACGCCGAAGTCGAAGGCGAGCGGCACAGGTCCCATCATTGGCAACTGGATGCGGAAGCCGGCCCCGACGCTGGCTCGGAAGGCGCCGAACGTGATTCCGTCGTCGACCGTTCCAAAATCGCTGAACGTGACCAGGCGAATCATGTCGTTTGCCAACAGCGGGATCGAGTATTCGACCGTGCCGATCGCTTGGAACTGACCGCCGATATAGCAACCCAATTGTTCCGGGCTGACACCGCGGAAGGCGAAGCCGCGAAAGCTCTGGAAACCGCCGGCAAAATACCGCTCGAAGATGGGCGTGTCGTTTCCGGTCCACCCCGCCTGTCCGCCGACGGTGAGGATTTGCCGTCCGCCGCCGTCCGGCCGCTGATACAGGGTGAAGTACTGCCGGGCGTCGACATCGAATCGCGGATAGACATATTCGCCAAAGGCTTGTTCGTAACCGAATTCCAGGCGGTGTCCCTCGCCCGGCATGAATGGCATGTCGCGCGTGTCGTGGACGGCCGAAAGGCGGACCGTGCTCAGGAAGTTGTCACCCTCGGCCTCGCGCAAGATTTGCGGAGTGGGCACATAAACGTCAGAAACGCGCACGCCTTCCAGGCGGAGCGCGGCGTTCACCGTCCACTGCTGCGTGAGTTGGCGGCCCAAGTTGATGCGGCCGCCGACCCGGTCTTCGTCCCAGTCGAGGTAGTAGCGTTGGAAGTAGAACGCACTCACGCCGACGCTGTTGTTCGTATTCATGAAGTACGGATCTTGCCAGCTCACGGTGTAGCGGCTGACCTCGGTACCGGGAACCAATTCAATACGAAACCGCTGTCCGGCCCCACGCCACGCCGTGCCGTTCCAAATGTCGTCCCAACTGGTCGGCGGGCGCATGATGTCGAAGTTCTGCTCCTGCAAAACGATCGAGCCGACGAGGCCTGAGCTGCTGTTGACGCCAACGCCAAACATCAGCCGGCCCGTGCGATCTTCGGTCAGGTAGTAATCGAGATCGATCTCGCCGGTCGGCGTGCGATGGACTTGGGTGAACGGGTCGCCTTGCGGACTGGGATCAAAGAGCGGATTTCCCGGCAGGAAGGGATCCTGCGGGTTTTGTCCGCGGATCACCAGGTCTTCTGTCCAGGTCTGTTCGGCCGTCGGGGCGCGGTTGAAAGGGTTGAAAGCATCGTCCGGCACGGCAGGCGCGGGCGGAGGCGTCTCGGCCGGTTCCGGATTTCGTGGGGCCGAATCCTCCGCGAGCACGGCTTTTTGGACGACGTGCATGTCGGGAACGGGAACGCGCGGGCTGCCGGGAGGCCCCAACAGCGACGGGACCGGATCGTCGCCGCTCTGGCCGCGGACAGCGAGGTTGGCCGCGTCCTGTTCGTCGGTCACCCGTTTCATCACGATCTTGACGGGGCTCTTTGTCGTTTCGTCGGCTTTGAAGACCTGGGCGCCGCTGAGGTATTTTCTCGTATTTTGGATCTGCGAGGGGTCGGCCAGATCGCCGGGCGCGACACGCAGGTAGTTATAGGCCAGCGCCCGCTTTGTCCGCGGGTGGTCCCCTTCGATATGAATCGTGATGCGGCGAATATAGTACGGTTTGTCCTCGTCCACCCGCAGGACCAGATCGATCATGCCGGGCTGCTCCAAGTACCGCGGCACGACTTCCACGGTCATGTAGGTGTAGCCCAAGACATCGTACTTTTTCTTGATTTTCTCGATGTCCTTTTTGATCGTGAAGGCGTTGTAGAACTGTCCCTCGTGCGTTTTGATCGCCTTGAGCAACTCGTCGGTCTTGAACTGCCTGTTGCCCATCATGCTGAAATTGCGAATCCTGTACTGCAGACCTTCCTGTACCGTATAGCGCAGGTAAATCCACTTGCGATCTTTTGAGTATTCGACGGCCGGCTGCACCTTCGCGTCGAAAAAGCCCAGGTTCTCGTAATACTTGCGGACCCCGGCGACGTCTTCGGCCAGATTGGTCGGGTCGAACTTGCCGCCGATGAACACGTAGGCCGGCGTGGTCTTGAGCTCCATCGCCAGACGTTCGCTGCTCACCGACGTGTTCCCCACGAAATACCGCCAGACGACTTTCTGGCTGACGCCCTCGTGAACGCGGAACACCACATCGCGCTGCTCGGGTTTGTCGCCCGAAATCAGATCGACCGTGGCTTCGGTATAGCCCTGGTCGTGATAATAGCTCTCGAGGCGTTTGGCCGACTCTTTATTGGCGCTCATATCGTAGGGACTGCCCACCTTGAGGCCCGTCTCCTCCGCGAGCTTCTTGGGCTTGATCTCCGATGCGCCGAGATACTTGATGCTGCGAACGATGGGACGCTCGATCACCGTGAGCACGAGCGTCAGGCCCTTATCGGTGCGGCGGTACTTCGGTTCGACGGTGAAAAACCACCGCGTGCGAAGCAGCGTGCGCAGATCCTCTTGAATCTGGGCGGGCGTCGCCTTGCGGCCGGCCTGGGTTTTCAGCTTTTGCAAGATGGCCGCCGTGGGAATTGTGATGTTCCCCTCGACCACGATCGCCTCGATCTTCTCGCCTTCGCGCTCCTGTTGGCGCTTGGCAATCAGATCCGCGATGCGGGCCTCTTCCGAACGTCCGCTCGAGCTGTCGGCGGCGTTCTTTTTCATGGGAGTATTCTGTTGGCCGTTCTGCAGGAAATCGCGATTGCTCATCGCGGGCTGCGGAACGATCGTGCCGTCGTCGTCCGCCCGCAGCAACGCCGGATTTGGCATGAGCGTGGCCCACGCCAAAACGGCGCAGAGCAAATCGCGGAAGAATCCGCGAGCGGTCGGACGACCGGGGGTGCCCGAGGCGACACCTCTCATGCCAAGTTGCTTTCGATTCGGTGGGTGAAACGACGATCGCGATGTGGCGTCACGCCCTGCCGGCTGCAGGATCCCCGGGGAAGGCGACGGACACGCACTTCGGAACCAGGTCAGTCTGCATGGTGAGACAACGCGGAAGACAATCCCAGCCTCCGAACGGTCGCACCCCGACATTCATGGGCGGCGAAGGAATACCGGAATCATGAAATGGCGGCAAGACGAATTCCAGAAATTGGAATCGATGCGCGAAACTGGGAGGGCTGGCGGGACGTCTTGCCAAAGTTTCAGCAGGAATCGCCGGAGTCGTGGGCCGGACTACGCCATCCGTCTCTCAGTCGTCGCGATTCGATCGGCTCGGAACGAACGGAGGCGGCCCATTTCGCCGCTCGCGAGGCGAATCGACGGCGCCGGGCGACGGTACGGCCAGAATTCGCTTGTCGTCGACGTAGGTCGTTGCGGTCCGCCGTCTTTCATATGGCAGGCGACGCACGTCAATACGACTTGCTGCGGATTGCGCGAAATCGAGCTCCTCCGTTGAAATTCCATGCGGGTACAGGCTTTTGCCGGCTGCGGAGCGGGAGCAGCGGCTGGGTTCGCATGCAAATCGCTCTCGCGATCGCGGGGCTCGAGGCAATAAACCGCCATCGCGCCGAACAAGACGAGTGCCGTGCCGCGAACGGCGGCCAGCAACCTGGGATTGGCCAATGACCACCGACGTGGCCGATTCAAACGCGAGCGGGTGGCAAGTTGCGCTGCGATCGCCTCGGCCATGCCGAGCGATTCGACCGTCAGCAGCGACTTCGCGCCGACGGCCGCGCTGGTTTCGCTCGCCGATTCCTGCCCGGGAATCCGCTCAAGCGGGAGTTCTCCGCATAACAGCGACCGTGCCGGTTCGAGAACTTCGCGCAATTGGCGGCACCGCGGACAAAGGGTCAGGTGGGCGTCGAGTTCGGCAGTGCCGCTCGGGGAGAGAGCCGGATCGGTCAGGGCATCGAAAACGTCGTCACAATTCATGGCCACTCTCCTTGTCCCGGCGAAGTTCCAGGGACAATTTCTCGAGCCCCGTGCGGACGCGGAGCTTCGCGCCCCCAAGGCTGATTCCCATCGATTTGGCGATTTCATGATACGTGAGGGCGGCAAAAAATCGCAGACGGATTGCGTCGGCCTGCACGTCGGGCAATCGGTTCAAGAGCCGCTGCACCTCTTCGTTCCGCTCGCGCTCGAGCAGCCCGCTCAAGGCCGTCTCCGGCGACTCGATCTCGGGCATCCGCGACCGCTCACCATTTGCGAGCGAGCTGTGGATCAATTGTTGCGGCTGGCGGATCATTCGCGCACCGTGCCGGCGGCAAAAGTTGAGCAGAATCGTCCACAGCCAGGTGCGAAAATGAAAGGCTGGATCGAACGTCTGCCGCGCGGCAAAGACGGCCAGAAACGTCTCCTGCACGACGTCTTCCGCAAGCGCCGCGTCTCCCAGCATTCCCGAGGCGACGCGCAACAGAGCCGGACGATAGCGCTCGACGAGCAGATCGAACGAGCGCACGTCGCCCGCTTGCACCTGCCGCATCAATTGGCTGTCGTCTGAACTCACGCGCAGACCTTATTCCGGCTCGACCCCAAGACGGCTATTATCAGCCCCTCGCGGAACGCGTACAAGGAGGCAAACGCCGCCGGCGACGGCCGAGCGTTACTTGCCGGCGACCAGAGCTTTACCGATCTCGTAGATCCGCTCGGTGTCGAGCACCTGGTCGTTGGACTCGAAGAGCCGTTCGAGGCACGCCTTGTGGATTTTCATCTTCGTGCCGCCGACGCCGATGGCTCCGTAGCACAGCGTGCCATTGCGGTCGACCGACTTGTCGGTCACGCCGATTCCGCCCAGTCCGGCCGGTGGAACCGCATTGAGATCAATGGCCACTCGCAAGCCGACGATCGCCTCGCGCTGGGCCGCGGTGAGTAACTCCGCTCCGGCGGCCCCGGCGGCAATCAGCACCTCGACCCCCTCGGTCGCTGCCTCGAGATCGGCCGCGGAACCGGCCGTGACGGCGGAAACAGCGGCATTCGGCACGGCTTTACGAATTGCTGCGGCGGCGACGTCGGCCCGCTCCAACGACCGCGAAGCCAGTCGCACGCGCGCCCCTTCGCGTGCCAGAAGCTGGGCCGCCCGCTGTCCCACCGGCCCCGTCCCGCCCAATACCAGGGCCAGTCGGCCGCTCAAGTCGACGTGTTTTTTCGCGGCCAACACGGCGGCCGCGGCCGTCGTGTTCGAGCCGTTGGAGTCCATCATGATCGAAACGCGCATCGGGCCGAAAAAGCTCCCGCGCACTTTGTCGAGCAGTTGCTCCCCTTCCTCGACGCGGCTGCCGCCGATAAAGATCGCCGTGTTTTTCAAATCGGCCGGTCCGCGCGTAAAGATCGCGCCGTGCACAAGCGACTCGACGTTGGCCGGCTCGATTGCGCCGTAACTGAGCAATTCGTCGACACCGGCATCAAGGGCCACAACGCGATCGAACACGCTGGGCAAAGTGTCGGTATCGAAATGCACCAGGATGCGACGCATAAGTAGGGGTTAGAGGCTGGAGACTAGAGGCTAGCGAATTCAAATCCAGGAACCGGCCCGAGACAGTGCCCGCGTTCGACACGAGCCCTGACCTCCAGCCTCTGACCTCTAGTCTCTCTTTCAGACTCCAGAGTACGGGTGCTTGGCGGTTTCCTTCTTCGAGAGCATTTCGCTGGCGCTCGGCTCGTTTTTCATCGCGCGGGCGATGGCGAGTTTGGTGGCGTTGTAGTTGTACTGGAAGATTTTCTTGTCGTCGTTGGCCTCCCAGTGAATGAAGACACCGCAGACAATCACGAGGGTGTCGCACTGATCTTTGGGAATCACTCCCGCCTCGACGCTGTCGGCCACGGCCTTGGCGACCGCGTACTGGGCCGGACCGAACATCTGCACGGCCTGCTTGGCCCCCTTGATCGTCACCTTGGTGATCATAACCGTGGCCGGCTTGGCGAGCAGGTTCGGCGTCAACACGGCCAGCAGGTTGCTGTGACCGGCGCTCTGATTGGCCAACGCATTGGCGAACGCGATCCCAACCGGCCCCGACTTATCGCCGATGAGAAGGTCGATATGAGCGATTTCGTTTCCGTCGCCGTCGAGTGCTTCCCCGATGTACATGGACATATCGATAGACTCCTCGTCTCGTTCCAGTTCGATGATTTTCGATCCGCCACGCTTGCCGGCAGATCGGTCTCGGTGCATGGTGGGACCGCCGAGCGTCCGGCGGTGTGTCGCCAATTGATAACGCGCCGCCTCGCGGAATTCCAGTTCGCTCAAGCACGACGGCAGCGATTGCAGACGATCATCCGACGAAGGGACGTCCCCTGAACGCACAGCGGCCGCTCTTGATTTTCGGCGCAAGCACCCGCGCGGCGGCCCAATCGGCGCTCTGCGCGGGGCTTCGCCCGATGTGTGCCGACCAGTTCGCCGACGAGGATCTGCGCGAAGTCGCCGACGTTGTGGTCGTGGATCGCTACCCCGGCGACCTCGCCAAAATCATCAACCATTCGCCCCCCTGCCCCTGGATCTATACCGGGGCCCTCGAAAACCGACCCGCGCTGCTCGAGCAGCTGGCCACGCTACGTCCCCTATTGGGCAATCCGGCGGACGTGGTTCGCGCGGTTCGCGACCCGTTTCGACTTTACGACTCGCTGTCCCGGCACCGACTTCCCGCATTGGCCGTTCGTCGAACCAACGAGCCGGCCCCGAAAGACGGCCGATGGATGCTCAAACCCTGGCGTGGCTCGGCCGGTCGCGGAATTTGCCTTTGGGACGCCGACGCTCCCAATCTC
The DNA here is from genome assembly GCA_963752185.1 of uncultured Planctomycetaceae bacterium. Taxonomy (GTDB): domain Bacteria; phylum Planctomycetota; class Planctomycetia; order Planctomycetales; family Planctomycetaceae; genus DASPSM01. The sequence continues at coordinate 3,407,080 of CAVVXK010000002.1, forward strand.
CACGACCTGAACGAGCCCTATTACTTCCAGCAGCGAGCCAGCGGTGAGCCCATTTCCGGCCTGTTTCTGGCGACAGGTGGCGCGACAACGCTCATCGGAGCGACCGAACAGTGGATCGGTCGGCCGGAGTTATCCGCGAAACCATTCCTTTATTGCGGGTCGATCGGCCCGCTCGATTTGCCCGAAGATGTGGCCGGCCAAATCGCCGAAACCGGCGCCAAAATCGCGTCCGAATTCGACCTCCGGGGGCTGTTTGGCGTCGATTTCCTCCGGGAAAACGCTGTCGCCTGGCCGACCGAGGTCAATCCGCGTTACGCGGCCTCGGTCGAGATTTATGAACGAACTCTGGACCTCGCTTTGCTCGATTGGCATATCCGGGCCTGCGAAGCCCATCCCGATCCGGAGAAATCCTCCAGTTTGGCCGAGCAATTCCGCAAAACCATCTCCGAAGGACGCTCGACCACTCTTGGTCGGAAAGCCGCAAAAGCCATTGTTTACGCCCCCTTTAGTCTCCGCACGCCCGATCTCGTGACCCTGGAAAAGTCCGACGATTTCGCCTCCACGGGGATCAAAATTGCCGACCGCCCCGCCGTCGATTCGCCGGTTACCGAAGGAACCCCGATTTGCACGCTCATTGCGGAGCGAACCGACCAGCCCGGACTGGACTCTTTTCAGCGAGCCCTAGCGGCCCTGGCCGTCGAGTTTGCACGAATTCGTCCCGGGTCCAAGGTCCAAAGTCCAAGCTCGAAGACTTGATCAACAAACTTCAATTCCCGTTGGTTCTTGCTGGCCCAATCGATCGCCGGTAAAATCTCGAACGATAACGAAGGAAGCCATTCCCCCAACCGGATTTTTCCTCCGGCCATCAACGTTACGCGAGGCCATGCCGAAGCCGTCCGACATCCGCATTGTTGAAGCTGCTCTGAGCTTCGAGGCTGTTCCGTATCGCGCTCCTCTGAAGTTTGGCGGTCGCACGATCGATCGCTCTACTCTGGTCAATGTCGAGGTCTCGGTCGAAGGCCGCCGAGGTCACGGAGCGTCGGGCTTCGGCAGCATGCCGGTGGGCAACGTCTGGGCCTGGCCTTCCGAGAAGGTTTCGCCCGAACAGACCGAAGACGCGATGAAAAAATTCGCGGAAGAGGTCGTCGAGCTAGCCAACGGCTATCCCGATTTCGGCCATCCCATCGAAATCGCCTACCAGATCTCGGCCGAGTATCCGCACCAGGCCAAGTCCCTGTCGCAGCGGCTCAAACTCGCCGAGGAGATTCCCCTTCTGGCTCAGCTCGTGGCGGCCAGCGCCTTCGACGCGGCCTTGCACGATGCCTACGGGCGGGCGAACGACGCCAACTCGTACGACCTGCTGTCGAGCAAGCAGATGAACGACGATCTGTCGATTTATCTCGACGCGCAATTCAAGGGCGAATTTCTCGACAAGTACACGCTACGAAAACCCAAGGATAAAATGCCCCTGTACCATCTCGTCGGCGCGCTCGACCCGCTGACGGATGCGGAAGTCAAGACGCACATCGGCGACGGACTGCCCGAATCGCTCGCCGCCTGGATCAAGGCCGACGGTCTGACGCACCTCAAGATCAAGCTGGCCGGCGACAATCTGGACTGGGATATCGACCGCGTGCTGGCCATCGACAAAGTGGCCGCCGAGGCCAACGCTGCCCGTGGTGTGAAAGCGTGGTTTTATTCGTGCGACTTCAACGAGAAGTGCGCGAGTGCGAACTACGTGGTTGATTTTCTGACCCGCATCAAGAAAAAGAACGCCGCCGCGTACGACCGCATCCAGTACATCGAGCAGCCCACGCATCGCGACCTCAAGGCGCATCCGGAAAAAATGCACGACGCGGCCAAGCTCAAGCCGATCGTGATCGACGAATCGCTGGTCGACTATGAAACGCTCCTCTTGGCCCGCGAACAGGGCTACAGCGGGGCCGCCCTCAAGGCGTGCAAGGGACAGACCGATTCGCTGCTGTTGGCCGCCGCCGCGCAGAAGTTCGGCTTGTTCCTCTGCGTGCAGGATCTCACCTGCCCGGGAGCTTCGTTCCTGCAGTCCGCGTCTCTGGCCGCGCGCATTCCCAGCACGGCCGCCGTCGAAGGGAACGCCCGACAATATTGCCCGGCGGCCAGCAAACCCTGGGCGAAGAAATATCCCAACCTGTTCAAGGTGACGGACGGCGAAGTCGCCACCGGCGCGCTGAATAAGATCGGCTTGGGATTTTAAGACACGCGATCGTGGGGCAGGCTGCTAGCCTGCCCGTCTTCGTCACGGCAGGCTAACAGCCTGCCCCACGATATCACCACGGATTTCGCCGCTGCAGCGACTGCACGTTGGTGATGCACAGGAACCCGAACAGGATCGCGTTGTAGCTCTCGTGCAAGAGTCCGAAAAACGCGGCAATCCCGCCGGCGACCACGGCCCCCAGAATGAAGGCCCAGCGCTGTCCGTCTCGGCGGCGAAAGCGAATCAAGAGCGCCTCGGCAATCCGGCCGCCGTCGAGGGGCAAAATCGGCAAGAGATTGAGAATGCCCCAACCGATGTTGATCCAAAGCATGCTGCCGAAGAAATAGCTCACGCGCTCCTGCGTCATCGGACCGAGACTGTCGAGCCACCCACTCCAACCGACGAACAGGGAGATTACGAAGATGAAACCGCAAAGCACAAAGCCGGCCGCCGGGCCGGCAAACGAAACGGCGATCGATCGCCAGGTCGTAAAGCGGCTATTCGGCTGGAAGACTGCCAGGCCGCCAAATTGGTACAGATAGATCGACGGCCAGCAGCCGAACGACTCGGCCAGAAAGGCGTGCCCGTATTCGTGCACGAGAATCGACACAAATACGCAGGCAAGCCAGATCAAAAGCAGGTCGAAACGCCGCTCGGTCACCACCCTCCATTCCAGAAACACGCCGAGCGCCCAAAACCACGGCGTGACGGTGACCGGCACCCCGAACAGCCGAAATCGCAAATCGAAGGGCGTCGTGGGGACGGGCGCATACATGCCGACGACTCTATCGCCGGCCGCTCACATTGACAATTGGCGAATTTGCTCACCAATCCGTGGATTGACCCGTCCGGGCGGGTGACTAGGATATTCGGAACGTGGCCGGTCGGTCGCACAAGCCTAGTTCGCGCTTTCCCTTACCGGCGAGCCCGAACGCCGCGGGGTTACCCCGCGGTCGGATCATTGTTTGCATCTCGTGGCGTGAATGTCCGCCTCGGAAGACGATTCCGAGTCACACATTCGGCACAGGACCAGTTGTGCGGCCCACCGGCCACCTCTCTGGAACCGCCCTGCATGGGTCTGTTCGATTTTCTGATCCGCCTCTTTTTCCCGAAACCAGCGCGCCCGGTCGAAGAGGCGGTCACACCAACGCCCAAGAAACCGCGGCGTCGGCCCCGTCTCGTCCCGCTGCGGGCCACGGCGTCAAAAACGTGGACCCGCAATGCCACGCTCGACGTCAAGGAGCCCCCCTACGCTTTCGCGCGCCTCGGCATCGGCACGGGCCGCTTTCTCGACTTGTCGCAAGACGGCGACGCAGGACGGCTGGCCAACTTCGCGCTCCCCCTGTTCCATACTCCCGAACAATTGGCCAACTGGCTGGAAATCCCCCTGGGCCGGCTGGCCTGGCTCGTGCATCGCTTTTCCGACAACTCGAAACCGGCGACCGAGGCCGAGGCCCATTATCATTTTCGCTGGCTGGCCAAGCGCAAGGGGGGCCATCGGCTGATCGAATCGCCCAAGCGCACGCTGAAGGCCGTGCAGCGGAAGATTCTCGCCGAGATCCTCAACCAACTCGCCCCGCATCCCGCGGCCCACGGATTCGCACCGGGCCGCTCGACCGTGACCAACGCGACTCCACACGTCGAAGCGGCAATCGTGCTCAAGTTTGATCTGGCCGACTTTTACCCGAGCGTCACCTTCGGCCGCGTGACGGCCATTTTTCGCGCGATGGGCTACAGCCGCGAGGCGGCCATTTGGCTCGCGCGGCTCACCACGTCGGCCCTGCCCGCCAATATTCCGTTCTTGAAGAAAGAGCCGTCGGCCGTGTTGCCCTACCTGCGACGGCACTTGCCCCAAGGCGTGCCGACCTCGCCGGCTTTGGCGAATCTGTCCGCTTATTCGCTCGACGTGCGGCTCTCCGGTCTGGCTCGCGCCTTCGGAGCGACCTACACGCGGTATGCCGACGACTTGACCTTCTCCGGGCCCGAAGCGTTCAGCAGTTCGCTCCGAGATTTTATTCCTCTGGTCTCGCAAATCATCCGGCAGGAACGCTTTCGGGTGAACAAGGCAAAACGCAAGGTGATCCGCGCGAACCGGTGCTCGTTGTCACCGGAATCGTGGTCAATCGGAAACTGAATATCCGCCGGCGGCAGTACGATCGCCTCAAGGCCGTCTTGCACAATTGCGTGCTACACGGGCCCTCGTCGCAGAATCGCGGCTCCCATCCGCGATTCGCGCATCACTTGCGCGGCCGCATCGCCTACGTCAACCAACTCAATGCGGCCCGGGGCGAGAAGTTGCTCGCCCTCTACAAGCGCATCGACTGGAAGCGCTAGCCATGCGCGACATCCTGCTGACTTACATTTTCCGCCCGCTCGCCCGGCCGCTGACTCGGTTCATCGTGAGCCTGGCGGCCGTCCCCGCGCTGCATTTCATTTTCCGCCACGTCCAGAGCATCGAGCGTTTGGACGACGAGGTCGAAAAAGACCTGGCCGAGTGGTTTCGGGGATCGTTCTTGCTCCTGTTGGTGACGGCCAACGTCGAGGCAGCCTTGTGGCACAACGTGATTCCGCTCCCCGATCTGTTGGACAAGCACGGCTGGCTGGGCCTGGGACTGCGGATCATGCTGGCCATCGGCGTCTCACAGCTCATGCCCGACCAGGAACTCTTCACAATCATCCACCCGGGCCCGCGTCTACCGCACTTCAATCACCACTGCTCAATGTGGCGGCAAATTCTCGCGTGCTGGAGGCCAATCAGTATCGGGCTTCTCTGCCAGCACTTGAGTCGGTCGTCCCCCGTCTTCGCCATTCTCGCGGTGATTTTCACCGGGAAGGTCGGCTGGGTCTGTTATGGTTTTGCCATTGTCCAATACTTGATCATCGGGCTGGCCACGTCGCGGACGCGAGCCATCAACGTGCTTCTCCTCTTCGACGAGCAAATGGCGGTGCGGCGCCGCGAGTTGATGCGTCAGTTCGGCGTGATTAACGAATTCGCCCGCCACGAAGAACTTTTTCAACATGAGCTGACCGAGACGACGGAGGAGACTCCCTGTGGAGATTGAGTTCGAGGGGCGACGGCAGCAGGCAAACTCCACCGAGAACACTAACTTTTTGAGGAATTTCACGTGGTGATCGACGTTGGGACGACATCGGCGCTCGACATTTATCGCTTGCTCATCTCCGTCGTTACGCCGTGGCCGATTGCCTGGGTGACGAGCATCGACACGGAAGGACGCGTGAATCTCGCGCCGTTCAGTTTCTTCAATACTTTCGGAGCCGATCCGCCGGTGGTGGTGATCGCGCCCAATCGCAAGCGCGACGGCTCGAAGAAGGACACCCTCAACAATATCGAGACGACGAAGGAGTTCGTCGTGAACGCGGCGGTCGCCGAGTTCGCCGAGCAGGTGAATCTTTCATCAAGGGAGCTGCCGCCGGGTGAAAGCGAAGTCGAACTGACCGGGTTGAGCGTCGTCCCCTCCACGAAAGTCAAACCACCGCGCTTGGCCGAGTCGCCGATCAACATGGAGTGCCAGTTGCGCCAGGTTGTGCGGATCGGCGACAACCCACTCTCCGCCAATCTGGTCATCGGCGAAATCGTGATGTTCCACATCGCCGATCGCGTTCTGGACAACCAAGGCAAGATCGATCCGCACAAGGTCCGCACGATCGCCCGCTTGGGCGGCGATTATTACTGCCACACGAGCGACCTGTTCGAGATGAAGAGGCCGTAGGCGGGGAAGCCGCCCACGGTCGCGCGCCGGGCAAAGTTCGGCTTTGTTTTCCCCTTCCCCCGTCCCCCGTACCCCGCCCCCTCCCCCCTCGCAGCGGTTGCCAAACCGCCCCCCTCCGGCTATCAATCAAATGACTCTCGCACTCGGCGCACGGTGTGCCTCCTGCTGCCGCGGCTGAGCAAGGATTGCCAGGCCCCCGGCACGATCGCCGGGCCACACTGACCGGATCGATTTCCCGGCCCGTACTATGTCGCGGATTCAAGCGCTCGAGACCCTCGTCGTCAACAAGATTGCGGCCGGCGAAGTCGTCGAACGCCCGGGCAGCGTCGTCAAGGAGCTGCTCGAGAACAGTCTCGACGCACTAGCGACCCGCGTCGATGTCGATATTGTCGACGGCGGGACCGAACTGATCCGCATCGCCGACGACGGCCAGGGCATTCATCCCGACGACTTGACGCTGGCCGTCACGAGCCACGCCACCAGCAAAATTCGCGGAGCGGACGATCTGTTTCGCGTCCGCACGATGGGCTTTCGCGGCGAGGCGCTGGCATCGATCGCGTCGATCAGCCGGCTCAAAATTCGCAGCCGCCAGGCCGAGCGCGAGCATGGCACCGAGATCGCGGTCGACGGCGGCACGATCGCGCCGCTGCAGCCATGCGGCATGCCCCTCGGAACAGTCATCGAAGTCCGGAACCTGTTCTTCAACACGCCCGTACGGCGAAAGTTCCTCCGCTCGGTGCCGACCGAGTTTGGCCACATCAGCGAGCAATTCACGCGGATCGCGCTGGCTTGCCCGCGGCTGGCCGCCGTCTTGCGGCACAACGAGCGGATGGTCTACGAGCTGCCGCCGACCGACCAGGTGCTCGAGCGGCTCAAGTTGTTCTTCGGCTCCGATCTGGCCGACCGCCTGATGTGGGTCGAATCGCAGACCGACTCGTCCCGATTGTGGGGTTACGTCGGCCATCCCAGCGAAAACCGTTCGACGCGGAAGGGCCAGTATCTATTCCTCAATGGCCGCTACATTCAGGACCGCTCGCTGCAGCACGCGCTCGGCGAGGCGTATCGCGGACTTTTGATGACGGGCCGGTATCCGGTCGCGTTTCTGTTTCTGGAGCTCGCGCCCGATCAGGTCGACGTCAACATCCATCCGACAAAAGCCGAGGTTCGCTTCCGCGATTCGCAGAGTCTGTACCGTCAAATGCTCTCGACACTCCGCACGAAGTTCCTGACGGCCGATTTGGAATCGACGGTCTCCGTGCCCGGTCGACTGCAACTGACCGCCCCACAACCGGCCGTCGATCCGAAACAGCAGCTCGACCTGCAACTCGATTTAGCCGCGTGGGCCAAAAACGGTCTCGCGAACTGGACGCCGTCGGCAGAGCCCACTCTGCAGCCAAGCGATTGGCAAACCTCTGTTTCGTTTCCGTCCGTTGGCGAGCGATTCGGTCTCTCGATGCCTGCGTTTGCAACGTCCGCGACGCCCCCCTCTTCCGAAGGATCGACCAACTCGTCCGACTTCGGTTCTCGCAATGTCGGACCGCCGAACTCGGGACAAACCCCGATCGACCAAGCCCCGTCGCCCGCCGGCGCCCCTGCCCGACAGATCATGCAGGTCCACGACTGTTATCTGGTCGTCGAGACCGACGAGGGGATCACGGTCATCGATCAGCACGCGCTCCACGAGCGGGTGATGTACGAGCACCTGCGGGCCCGCGTCATCGAAGGGGCCGTCGAGTCGCAGCGGACACTCGTCCCTCAGCCACTCGAATTTGGCGCCCGCGAGGCGGCCGCCCTCCGGGAAAATACCGATGTGCTCGGCCAGCTTGGGTACGGAATCGAGGAATTCGGCGGCACCACGATCCTGCTCACCGCGTATCCCGCCATGCTGGCCCAGGCCGATCACCCGCGAATTCTCGCGGATTTGGCCGAACAACTCGCATCAGCCGGGCAGAAGCCTTCGCGGCGCGATATATTGGACAGTCTGCTACATTTGATGTCCTGCAAAGCGGCCGTCAAAGCGGGCCAGCGGCTCAAACCCGAGGAAATGGAGAGTCTTTTGGCTCAGCGCCATCTCATCGACGATGCCCATCACTGTCCACACGGACGGCCCACGGCCCTCGTCTTGACCCGCACCGAGTTGGACCGACAATTCGGCAGGCTCGGATAGTTTCACGACATGATCTGCGTCATTATCGGTCGTACCCGGCACAAGATGGTCGTTGCGGAGCACCGTGCGCTGGCCGAACGCGGGGCCCAACTCGTCGAGCTCCGCCTCGACTGGCTCAAGAATCCGCCCGACCTGCGATTTTTGCTCGACGAGCGGCCCACCCCCGTCATCTGCACCTGCCGACGTGCCGAAGACCAGGGCCGCTGGCGCGGCACCGAGGAACAGCGGCAAGCCCTGCTCCGCGCGGCCATCGTCGCCGGGGCGGACTATGTCGACCTCGAGGCTGACATCGCGGGCAACATTCGCCGCTACGGCACGACGAAACGCATCGTCAGCTACCACAACTTCGAGGAGACGCCGCACGATCTCGAAGAAATCCACGAACGGCTCACCAAGCTCGATCCCGACATCGTGAAAATCGTCACGATGGCCAATTCGCCGATCGACTCGGTGCAGATGCTGCAGCTCGTCGCGCACTCCAAAGTCCCCACGCTGGGCTTTTGCATGGGCGAAATGGGCCTCATCAGCCGCGTGCTCTGCGGCCGCTACGGGTCGCCCTTCACGTACTGCACGTTCAGCGCAGAGCGCGAATTCGCCCCCGGGCAGATCTCGTTCGAAGAGATGTCGAGCGTCTATCACTACGACCGCATCGACCGCAACACGCACATCTTCGGCGTTCTGGGCGACCCCATCAAACAGACGATGAGCCCGCTCGTACAGAACGCCGCCTTCGCCGCCGACAATTACAACGGCGTCTACCTTCCCTTGCGCGTCTTCAAGCAAGCCCTCCCCGAGACGCTCGAAGAGTTCAAGTGGCTCGAGATCCGCGGCTACAGCGTGACGATCCCGCACAAGGAGACGGTCCTCGAGGAAATTCCGCACCACGACGAAATGGTGGATTTGATCGGCGCCGCCAACACGCTCTATCGCGACGCGCGACTCCATTGGCGGGCCGCCAACACCGATTACGAAAGCGCCCTGGCCGTCCTCCGCGCGACTATCGAAGAGCACGGCGGCGGGGCGAGCGACCTCCGCGGCAAGAAGGTGCTCATCCTGGGAGCAGGCGGTGTGGCCCGCGCCATCGGCCTGGGACTCGTCCGGGCCGGCTGCGGCGTCACCGTCTCGGGCCGCACGCATTCGCGCACCGTCGCGCTGGCCGAGCGCCTCGGCTGCCAGCAAATTCAATGGGAAAACCGCGGCGCCGTCTTTGCCGACATCCTGGTGAACTGCACGCCGATCGGCATGTTCCCCGATGTCGACGAGACCCCCTTCCCCATGAACTGGTTCCGCGACGACATGATCGTGTTCGACACGGTCTACAACCCGGAAAACACGCTCTTCCTGAAAGAGGCCCGCCAGCACTCCTGCCGCACCATCTCCGGCATCGAAATGTTCGTCCGCCAGGCGGCCCTGCAATACGAACTCTTCACCGGCCGCGGAGCCCCGATCGACGTCATGCGCGACGTCCTCCGCCAGGGGATCTCCGCCGTACGGACGTGAGAGAAGGATGAAGGCGAAAGGATGAAGGATGAGTAAAACCATTGTTACGGTCGTAGACCGCCTTTCTGACTCATCCTTCGCGTGCCCTCGTTCCCAAGCTCTGCTTGGGAACGCGTTTTCTGGAAACTCTGCTTCGAACCCGATCGAGCGAGTAAGCGTCGAGCGAAGCGAAGCAGAGCTTCGCGGAGGGGCATTCCCAAGCAGAGCTTGGGAACGAGGCAAGACCATGATCGCTGCCGCAGGCCGCCTGTCTGGCTCATCCTTCATCCTTCATCCTTCATCCTTCGGTTTTGCGCCATGATCGTCACGCTCATCGGCTACCGAGGCACCGGTAAAACGAGCGTCGCTCCGCCGCTTGCCTCGCGGCTCGGATTTGACGTGATCGATGCCGACGCCGAGATCGAACGCCGAGCCGGCCGCACGATTCGCGAAATCTTTGCCGACGAAGGCGAAGCCGCCTTCCGTGCTCGTGAACGCGACGTGATGGCCGAATACCTGGCCAAATCCCGGCTCGTGATCGCCGCCGGCGGCGGAGCCGTGCTCAATCCCGACACGCGCACCGCGATGCGGGCCGCCGGATCGGTCGTCTGGCTGCGGGCCTCGGTCGACACGATCGAACGGCAGATCGCTGCCGACGCCACCACGCGCCAACGCCGCCCGAACTTGACGGCTGGCGGCGGACGCGGCGAAATCGAAGAGATGCTCAAGCTCCGCGAGCCGATTTACCACGACGTCGCCACGATCACCGTCGATATCGACGGCCGTTCGATCCCCGCCATCGTCGAGGAAATCTTGCTCTGCCTGCCTCCTGCAACGCGGGAGGCGTGATGCGTTTCGACTTGCCGCTCGTCTTTCTGATCCCCTATTTATTCGCCGTCGGCGCGGTGATCGGCAGCTTTCTCAACGTCTGCATCTACCGCCTTCCGCTACACGACCGGTTGTGGGACCAGCTCCGCGGCATCACCACGCCCCCCTCGCACTGCCCGCGCTGCAAAAAACGCCTCTTGCGAAAAGATAACCTGCCCGTGATCGGCTGGCTGATGCTCGGCGGCCGCTGCCGCTTCTGCCGGCTCCGCATTTCGCCCCGCTATCCGCTGATCGAGGCGGCCAACGGTCTTTTATTCGTGCTGGTTTTCTTCTGCGAAGTGCCCACGAACTGGAACCCCACGGTCCAGGACAGCTGCCTCTTCTCGCCCATGGGCCCGCACGGCGACCCGTCGTCGACGCTGTTCTCGCCGATCATGCTCTGCTTCTGGCGGTGGCTATACCACATGGTGTTGATCGAATCGCTCGTCGTGGCGACGTTCATCGACTTCGACCTGCGGATCATCCCCGACGGCGCGACGCTGCCCGCCATGGCTGTCGGAGTTTTGGGCGCCGCCCTCCTCGGTTGCGTGTACATCGTGCCGGTCTGGTTTCAGGACATCAACGTCCTCGACGCGCTCGCCTCACTCTCGAGCACCCGCATCCGCCCGCTCATTCCCAGCTCGCCGGTGCCGCATTGGATCGCCGACCATCCGCACCTGCACGGCCTGGCCGCGAGCCTGGCGGGCCTCGTCGTCGGAGGAGGCTCGATCTGGATCGTGCGGATCATCGGGCACTTTGTCATCAAGCGCGAGGCGATGGGCTTCGGCGACGTGATTTTGATGGCCACGATCGGCAGCTTCCTCGGCTGGCAGCCGACGCTCGTCGTGTTCTTCATCGCCCCGGTCTGCGCGCTCGCCGTCGTGGCCGTGATGCTCATCTTCCGCCGTGAACGCGAAATCCCCTACGGGCCCTACCTCAGCCTGGCCACACTGATCGTGATCGTGGGCTGGAAACACATCTGGCCGCCGGCGGAGCGGGTCTTCGCGCTGGGCCTGTTCGTCCCCGCGATGGGCATCGTGATGTGCGTGCTGCTCTTCCTCAGCCTGCAACTGATGCAGGTCACCAAACGCCTGTTGGGCATCCCCGACTACGACCCCGAAGAACCGGTCGACACTTGGCAATCGGCAGACCAGCTCTTCCACTACGCCGGTGAAAATGTGGACGGCCAACATCCAAATTGGCACCGTCCCGAGTGGCCAGGCGTCACCGCCGGCCGCGGCTCAATCTTTGAACATCGCTGGCGGAACGGCCGACACTGAACGGCGGGTGCGGATTCGCGGGCACTGTCCAATTGTCGCTATTGAGGTCGCTATTTCGGTCGGGTATCCTGGAAGCCATGCAGAAGTTGTTCGCGACGTGGCGACTTCTGTCCCGCCTGGATGACCTACCCTTGGTTGTCCCACGCCCACCGATCGGCGAAGGCCGATCGCACCCGAATATCGATCGGCGAAGGCTGATCGCACCCGAATCTCGATCGGCAAACGCCGGTCGACTCTGAACATCCGAACCAGCGGCCCCCTCCGACAACGCATCGCCTGCGTTTTCGGCAAGGCTCGCATTGAATCGTACTGAGAAGCAAAGAGCGAAAGCATGACACGCTCAGCCCGGCAATTCACACTCGCCGTCCTAACCTTGGCCGCCGTCGCCGTCGTTTCGAGTCGCGCCCAAGCCGCCGAGAAATTGCAGTACAACCGCGACATTCGGCCGATCCTCGTCGAGAACTGTTTTACCTGCCACGGAGCCGACAGTGCGGCCCGCAAGGCGAGCCTGCGTCTCGACAAGCGCGACGACGCCGTCCAGCACGGGGCCGTCAAACCCGGCAAGCCCGATGAGAGCGAAATGATCCGCCGCATCTGCTCAAAGGATGCCGACGAGTCGATGCCACCCAAGGCGACGAAGAAAGTGCTGTCGGCGGCTCAGAAGGAAATGCTCGCCCGCTGGATTCGCGAGGGGGCCGCGTATCAACCGCATTGGTCGTTCATTCCGCCCACGCGGCCGGCGACGCCCCCCGTCAACAACACTGTCAAAAACGCGAACTGGGTCCACAATCCGATCGACGCCTTTATCCTCGCCCGGCTCGATGCAGCCGGCTTGGAGCCGGCACCCGAAGCCGATCGGCGGACGCTCGCCCGTCGCGTGAGCTTCGACCTCACGGGCCTGCCGCCGAAGCCTGAGTCGGTCGAGGAATTCGTCAAGGACACGTCGCCCAAAGCGTACGACACCTTCGTCGACAAGCTGCTGCAGTCCGAGCGCTGGGGCGAACACCGGGGCCGCTACTGGCTCGACTACGCGCGTTACGCCGACACGCACGGCATTCACATGGACAACTATCGCGAAATGTGGACCTATCGCGACTGGGTGATCAACGCCTTCAACCAGAACATGCACTTCGACGAGTTCACGATCGAATGCCTTGCGGGCGACCTTTTGCCGCATCGCACCGAGGAACAACTCGTCGGTTCGGGATTCAATCGCTGCCACATCACGACCAATGAAGGGGGCGCGATCAACGAGGAATACCTCGTGCTTTACGCCCGTGATCGAACCGAGACCACGTCCCGCGTGTGGCTCGGCCTCACCGCAAATTGCGCCGTGTGCCACGACCATAAGTTTGACCCGCTCAGCCAGCGCGAGTTCTACAAGCTGGCCGCCTTTTTTAATAACACGACGCAAAGCGGCATGGACGGCAACGTGAAAGACACGCCGCCGACCGAAGTCATCCCCAAAACGGCCGACCGCGCGCGTTGGGCCGCGATCGGGCCGGCTCTCGCACGCACAATTCAAAACCGCGAAGAACGCCGCACCACCGCACGTGTCGACTTCGACAAGTGGGTCGCCGCCGCCACGGCCGACTCGATCGGCGCAGCGGTCCCCAAGTCCCGGCTGCACCTCTCGGCTCCGCTCGACGCGTCGGCAGCGGGAATGATCACTTTGCAAGTCGAGGGTCAAAAACGGCAAGTCAAGCTGAGTCCTTCGGCGTCGTGGCAAGCCGGTCCGCTGCCCAACCAACAATCGCTGCAGGTCCAGGGAACCGCCTGTGAGCTGGCCGACGTCGGCGATTTCGACGCCAGCCAGTCCTTCAGTAGCACGGCCTGGGTGAAGATCCCCGCCAACGACAGTTACGGCGCGATCTGCGCCCGCATGGCGAGCCCGCCCCAATACCGCGGCTGGGATATGTGGTCCCAACAACGGCGGATCGGCACGCACATCATCAACTCGTGGCCCGACGCGGCAATCAAGGTCGTCTCGCAGTCGCGCGTCCATGCGAACGAATGGGTGCACGTCGCCGTCACCTACGACGGGTCGGGCAAGGCGGCCGGCGTGCACGTCTATTACAACGGTCGCGAACAGCCGACCGAGGTCGAAAGCGACCGCCTGAACGGCTCGATTCGCACGCAAGTCCCCTTCACCATCGGCCAGCGCAGCGGCGGCGATCCGTTGAGCGCGGGCGGCATCAGCGACCTCAAGATTTACAAACGCGTCCTCGCGTCCGGCGAAGTCGACACCCTCGCGCAAAGCGCCCGTCTCTCGGCCATCGTGCAGAAATCCGCCAAGCAGCGCACCCTGGCCGAATCGAACGAACTCTTCGAATGGTGGGTGGGCACGTCCGATTCCCAATTCCGCACCCTGTCGGCCGAAGTCGCCCGTCTCGAGCGCGAACAAAAAGAGATCAAGGCCCGCGGCGAAATCGCCTGGGTGATGCAAGAGCGCACCGACCCGGCGACGGCCTACGTCCTGTTTCGCGGCGACTACGACAAGCGCCGCGACCAGGTGAACGCCGACACGCCGGTCGCCCTGCCCCCCTTCCCGAAAGACGCCCCGCGGAACCGCCTCGGCTTCGCCCGTTGGCTGCTCGCACCCGAAAACCCGCTCACCGCGCGCGTCGTCGTCAACCGCTTCTGGCAGGAAGTCTTCGGCACCGGCATCGTCCGCACCAGCGGCGACTTCGGCATCGCGGGCGAGCTGCCCTCGCATCCCGAATTGCTTGACTGGCTGGCCGTCGACTTCCGCGAATCGGGTTGGGACGTCAAGCGGCTCTTCAAGCTCATGGTCACCTCGGCCGCGTACCGGCAGTCGGCCCTGGCCACGCCAGAGAAGATCGAAAAGGACCCGCAGAATATCCTGTTGTCGCGCGGCCCCCGCTTCCGCATGGATGCCGAGATGATCCGCGACGCAGCTTTGGCTGCCAGCGGTCTGCTCGTGGAAAAAATCGGCGGCCCGAGCGTCAAGCCGTACCAGCCGCCCGGCGTGTGGGAGTCGATCGCCATGGACGTCAGCAACACGCGGACCTACCAGCGCGACATGGGCGAAAATCTCTACCGCCGCAGTTTGTACTCGTTCTGGAAGCGGTTTGCCCCGCCCGCCTCGATGGAGATCTTCAACGCCCCCACCCGAGAATTCTGCATCGTCCGCCGCGAGCGAACCAACACGCCGCTGCAGGCACTCGTCACGCTCAACGACGAGCAGTTCATCGAGGCGGCCCGCAACCTGGCCCAAAAAGCCGCCACAGATGGTGGCCCGTCGACGGCCGGCCGCTTGAACACAATTTCCCGCCGACTGCTCGCCCGCGATCTGCGGCCGCAAGAATCCGCCGTCGTCAGTGCCTCGCTCGAGAAGCTGCAAACGTACTACCGTAACCATCCCGACGAGGCGGCGAAGCTCCTGGCTGTGGGCGACTCCAAGCAGACCGGCCCCTTGCCGCCGGCCGAGTTGGCCGCGTGGACCATGGTCTGCAACGAACTCATGAATCTCGACGAAGTCTTGAACAAGTGATTGCCGGAAGGACCGTCCTCGTGGATGCATTCGATCAATTCAAGCAGCAAATCACGCGGCGCCATTTCTTCGCGCAGGGCTCGCACGTCCTCGGCTCGGCGGCCCTCGCCACGCTGCTGGGCCGTAACCTGCTCGGCGCGACGGGCGCGACGAGCACGGTCGCCCCCACGCTCCCGCATTTCCCCGCGAAGGCCAAGCACGTGATCTCGCTGCACATGGTCGGCGGACCGCCGCAGCTCGACATGTACGACTACAAGCCCGTCATGCAAAAGTGGTACGACAAAGACCTGCCCGAATCAGTGCGAATGGGCCAGCGGCTGACGACGATGACCTCCGGCCAGGCCCGCTTCCCCATCGCCCCCTCGAAGTTCAAATTCCAGCGCGTGGGCCAGTGCGGCATGTGGGTCACCGAACTTTTGCCCTGGACGAGGAAGACCGTCGACGACATGGTCTTCATCCGCAGCATGAACACCGAGGCGATCAACCACGAGCCGGCCATCAGCATGATGGAAACGGGTAACCAGATCACCGGTCGCCCCTGCTTGGGCGCCTGGACGTCGTATGGCCTGGGCTCGCTCAACGACAACTTGCCCACGTTCGTGGTGATGGTCGCCAAGCCCTCCAACACCGAACAGGTGCAGGCCATCTCGGCCAAATTGTGGTCCGCCGGTTACCTGCCCGGCGCCCACGCGGGCGTGAGCTTCCGCAGCAGCGGCGATCCGATTCTCTACATCAACAATCCGCAAGGCGTCGGCTCGAGCGTCCGCCGCACCACGCTCGACGCCGTCAAAAGCCTGAACGAAATGAATTACCGCCAGCTCAACGACCCCGAGACGGCCACCCGCATTCAAGAGTACGAACTGGCCTACCGCATGCAGACCAGCGTCCCCGAGCTCACCAACCTCGCCTCCGAAACCGAAGAGACCTTCCGCCTCTACGGCGAAGCGTCCAAAAAGCCCGGCACCTTCGCCAACACGGCCCTCATGGCCCGGCGGATGGTCGAACGCGGCGTGCGGTTCGTGCAGATCTACCACAACAACTGGGACACGCACGCCAACGTCGCCGGCCGGCTCCCCGATCAGTGCCGCGACGTCGACCAGGCCTGCTACGGCCTCATCAACGACCTCAAACGCCGCGGCCTGTTCGACGATACGCTCGTGATCTGGGGGGGCGAATTCGGCCGCACGATCTACTCGCAGGGCGGCCTGTCAACGACCAACTACGGCCGCGACCATCACCCGCGCTGCTTCACGATGTGGATGGCCGGCGGCGGCACCAAAGGGGGCACGATCTACGGCGAAACGGACGACTTCTCCTACAATATCGTGAAAGACCCGGTCCGCGTCCGCGACTTCCACGCCACGGTCCTCCACCTGCTCGGCTTCGACCACGAACGGCTCACGTACCGCTACCAGGGACTTGAACAGAAACTCACCGGCGTCGAACCGGCCCGCATCGTCAAAGAACTTTTGGCCTGAGCCGCGCCGTTTCTATCATTTCGCGCCCTTGAGATCTTGCTCCAGGTTTTCAAGCAGAGCCTTGGTCATCTCAATTTTCTCGTCCACGTCATGGAGTTGTGCGGCGTTCTCCTTCGGGCGCCGCTTCGCTTCGGCCTGCAGCTGTGTTTTTTGCCGATCGAGTTTCCCCAAATACTCGACACTGGCCTTGTACAGTGCCTGATTAATTTCGCGAGGAGATTCGCCGGACCGCGGCCGAGGTGCTCGATTGGAAATGATGGTGAACGAAATCAGCCCGACCGCGCCGAAGATCAAGAGAATCACCGCGAGGGTGCGCTGGGTCCGCTTGTTGAAATCCTCCAGGGCCGCCCGCCGCTTGGCCTCGCGCGCCGCAGCTTGTTCCGCCGCGGGCGGCGGGACCGAATCGCGTCGGCTGGCGTCATCCCCTCTCGTTGCGTCCATCTTCGCCTCGCCGCTCGCCAGTCGACACTATTTTGTCGTCCAGTTCCCATCCACAGACCGCCACATCCCGCTCGGATTCTCGTCGCGGAGCGCGGCAGGCAACCGGTGCGGGCGGACGTTGTCGTAGCACTCGAGTACCGCGAACCGCTTGATCGAGGCCGGGATGCCAACCGCCGTGAAGCCCGGATGCCCGGTCGCCGGGAACGGGCCGCCGTGGTTCATGGCGGGGCTCACCGCCACGCCGGTCGGCATCTTGTCGTTGAGCAGCCGACCGACTTTGGTCCGCAACACGGCCGCCACCCGCTCGTACAGCGAATCGTCGTTGCCGCCGCGGTGACTATAAATGCAGCCGGTGAGATTGCCCTCGAGATGCCCGGCGATTTCGAGCATCTGCTCGACATTCTTCGCGACGACGAACAGCGACTCGTTGCCGAACGCCTCGGTCTGCAGCTTCTCCGCGTGTGCGAGAAACGTGTCACCGTCGACGCGGAGTAGCGTATTCTGATAGCGGATGGCCGGCCCGTCCGCCGGTTTGCCGCCCGCGAGGACCTTCGCCCCGGCGGCAACGAGCGTCTTGA
Organism: uncultured Planctomycetaceae bacterium; assembly: GCA_963752185.1. Lineage (GTDB taxonomy): Bacteria > Planctomycetota > Planctomycetia > Planctomycetales > Planctomycetaceae > DASPSM01. The sequence goes on from CAVVXK010000002.1 coordinate 3,424,848, forward strand.
CCCCCTCGGCCAGATTCTTGCGCACGCCTTCGCCCAGCATCGTGCCGGCAGGCGACTCCTGAAACCGCTTGGCGACCGCCGCCACGAACGCCTCGCTCGTCGCGCCGCGGGCCAGCACGACCAGTCCCGGATTCGTGCAAAATTGCCCCGTCCCCATCAGGCAGCTCGTGGTGAATTCCTGGGCCAGATCCTCGAGCCGCTCCTCGAGAGCGCCGGGAAGCACAAAGACCGGATTGATGCTCGACAGCTCGAGATAAATCGGCTTTCCCGCCCGGTCGGCCGCCGTTTTGAGCGTCAGCCCCGCACCCCGGCGCCGGTGTAGCCGATCGCCCCCACGAGCGGATGCGACACAAGCTTCTCGCCGTCGGAGTGATTCGTGCGATAGACCAACTGCACAAACCCGGCCGGCATGTCGGTCTCCTGCGCGGCCAGATGCGCCTCTTCGGACAGCATCCGCGACGTCCCCGGATGCGACGAGTGCCCCTTGGCGATCACGGGGTTCCCCGCCGCCACGGCCGCCGCAAAATCGCCGCCCGCCGCCCCGTTGAACGCAAATGGAAAATTGTTCGGCCCGAACACGACCACGGGCCCGATCGGCCCATACATCGACCGGATATTCGCCTTCGAGTCGATCGTCGCCTGCACCCACGACCCCTCGCGGGCCGCAGCCGCAGCCTGCCGCAACTGACTCACCGTCCGCGGCAACTCGACATCCTTGAGCCGCGGCGCGACGGCCAGCCCCGTCTCGGCATGCGCCATCGCGACCAGCTCTTCGCCCCGCTTCTCGAGCCGCCCGGCAAACGCCTCCAAAAAAGCCGCGAACCGATCGCCGGACCAACCCCGCACCCGCCAAGCGGCAGCGGAAGCCGACTTCAGGGCTCGCTCAACCTCGGCCCACGGACTTACGGGATATTGTTCGTTGATCGCCTGCCCGGTCTGCGGATTGACGGCCTGAAACGTCTCCCGCCCCACCGAGTCGACCCAGGCTCCGTCGATCAGAATTTTTTGCGCTGGATTTTTCTGTACCGCCATGATGTCACTCCTGCCTCTCGCCACGACATTGAATGTCTTCAGGGTAGGTGATGACGAAGGGCCATTCAACGCGAGGGCACATTACGCATCGGGTGCCACTGGCGAGGGCCTTGGCTCGCCAGTGTCTTCCGTTCGCGCGACAGTTGCTCGGCAGTCGGACTCGATCTGGTCCCGGTTAGGATTTCCAGGTAAACATTCGCGCTTTGTGTCCACGGGGAACACGGCATGCGTCTCAAATGGGCGGAGCGGGGGATCGTTTTTGTCCTCGCCACCTATGTCGGGCTCTACGTCTCGCTGTTGCAGCCGGACATTTTCATTCCCTGCTCTTTAAACTCGCACTTTCAGATGCACCTGCGCGCCACGCTACCGGGTTGGCGGCACGGCGGCAGAAATCGCCTTCCGACCGCTTTCGTACTTAGACCGGAAGATCCGACCGCACTATTGGGCGAGCCAGCAACCTCTCCCTGGAATGACGGTCGATGAAGCCAACGCGGCCACGGTCCGCGATCAACGCGGCGGATTCGGCGGCTCGATTCCAACCGACAGCAAATAGGCTTTCCCTGGCACGCAACGCCGTAGCCGTAGTAGACCGTCTACTTCAAAATGGTGGGTGGGCGAATCCCAGGCAGATTTTTCACCACAAAGGCACAAAGACACCAAGAAAGGCAAGAGAGATCCGCAGATGACGCCGATTGCGCCGATTTGAATTTCAAAATCTGCGTCCTTCTGCGAAATCTGCGGAGAACTGCTTTTTTGTCTTTCTTGTTGTCTTTGTGCATTTGTGGTGCAGATTTGCATTGAATGCCACGCAGCTCACTTCGGCCACGTGTCGAGGTCAGCGGAATCGAAGAAACTGCTCGAGCGAGAGCCACGGGGATCGCGCGTCGAAGAAGAACTTGGCGGAGATGATGCAGAAGCCGGCTGAGTTGAAGTCGATTGCAGAGCCAGAGCGTCGCGATAGATCCACCTTTTTGAGATAAACGGTCCAGTAGGGTAGGACAAGCCCGCTTCGGGCGCCGGCCCACCTCCTTAAAGGCGGAAGGATGAAGGCAGAGGGATGAGTCAGCCTCGCGGCCCTCGGTCACCTTGGTTTTGTTCATCCTTCATCCTTCAGACGTCCCACCCTACGCCGAAAGCGATTACAATCAAATCCCGCCTCGTCTCTCCAACGAACAAAAACCACATGGAGCGCCTCCCATGCGAAACATCGCCGCCACTCTTCTGACGTGTGCCGCCTGCTACGGCCTCTTTGCGGCCAATCTCCGCGCCGACGACGCCGCTGCTGCCGCGGGCAAACAAGTTCCCGCCAGGCTCGACGCGCAAGTGCACGTGACGCTCAACTACCTGCTCTACCTGCCGCCAGGCTACGACAAGCAGGACAAGTGGCCCCTCGTGCTGTTTCTGCACGGCGCCGGCGAGCGCGGCGACAACCTCGACGCGGTGAAAAGGCACGGCCCGCCGAAGCTCATCGACAAGGGCAAAGAGTTCCCGTTCATCATCGTCAGCCCGCAATGCCCCAACGGCCATTGGTGGAACAACGAACTCTTGCCCCTCACGGCCCTCTTGGACGACATCGAATCCAAGTACAAGGTCGACCGCGACCGCGTCTATCTCACCGGCCTGAGCATGGGCGGCTTCGGCACCTGGGCCCTGGCCGCCTACAGCCCCGAGCGCTTCGCGGCCATCATCCCCATCTGCGGCGGCGGCGAGCCTTTGCTGGCCCGCGTTTTAAAAACCATGCCCGTCTGGGCCTTCCACGGCGGCAAGGACCCAATCGTGCCGGTGAAACGCTCGCAAGACCTGATCGACGCCCTCAAGAAGACAAATCCCGAAGCGAAACTCACGATCTACCCCGACGCCCTCCACGACTCCTGGACGGCCACCTACGACAACCCCGAAATCTACGACTGGCTCCTGAGCCACAAGCGGCAGGCGCAGTAATAAGTCCCGCCCGGTTCTTGTTCCCGAGGTCTCCATGGGAAAACATTTTCCCGAAGCTCCGCTTCGCGAGACGCCGCACCGTCAAAAGACGGAAAGCAGAGTCCCGCGCGCCGGGATGCGTGTCAAAGCGGGAGCTTGGGCACGAGGAAAAAACGGGCCGCAAACCTGCTTGCGCCGCTCGGAGAAAAACGCCATGGGTCAGCCAGCGTCGGCATTCCTGTTCAAGTCGCCACCGTCCCCGGGCGACGGCGGGAAGCCGCAAGACTTGGGCAGCGCCGAGGAGGTGCGGCGAAAAATCTCGGCGTGCTTTCCGACCATCGATTGGAGCGACCCAGCCATTGGGATTGTTGACGGCGAGGGATTCTGGTTCATGTTCACAATGGGGGAGGAAGAAACCATCGAGTCTTTCATGGTTTGCACGCGCGGGGGCGGCATCGCACTCGGCCCGCTGCGTGGACTGGCCAGTCGTTGGGGCTGGTATCTGCTCGACTTCTCCCCAGGCGAATAGCTTCACGTCTGCGCGGATCCGAACGTCCGCCGCATTCTTCCATCGCCTTGTACCTCTGCTTCAAACTGACGCTCGAGCCGCCGCTTTCAACCTCACACCGACTCCGGAATGACGTACAATCGACTGAATTCGAGGACCAATGATGATGACAAAAACACTTCACGGCAAAGTTCACGGCAAACTGATCGAACTCGATCAAGATCCCGGCCTCGCCGAGGGGCAAGAGGTCGAAATTACCGTTCGGGCCATTGAATCGGGAACGAATCCTCAATCCGGCGCAGGATTATTGCGCACGGAAGGCGTTTTGGCTGACGACCAAGAGTGGGACGCGATCATGGAGGAAATCTATCGGGATCGAAAACGCGATCGTCGCCGGGACGTTCCGGAATGAAGTTCCTGCTCGACACGGATATCTGCTCAGCCCACATGCGGCGTCCCGCAAAATTAGCGCATCGCTTGATCCAGCACGCCGGTCAAATAGCAATCTATCTGGCTGAGCTCTACGCCGGAGCGTACAAGCATTCCCAGACAAACCGGTTGTTGAGCTCAATTGCCGATCTCTTGCAAGAAGTCCAGGTTTTGAGTTTCGATGCAAAGTGTGCTGAACAATTTGGGCGAGTCCGCGGCACATTGCTTCAGCAGGGCATCTCAATTCCCACCAGTGACTTGATGATTGCGTCGGTCGCTCTCGTTCATGACCTGACGCTTGTGACGCACAATAGGGCGGATTACCAATACGTCCCCGGCCTTCGGCTCGAAGACTGGCTAAAGCCGTGAATCGGGCCTGGGTTTGAAGTTCCCTGAGGCCACGCATTAATCGCCGCGTCATCCCGTTCGCGTCGCGAACAAGAACCGCGCGTAGCCGATCTCGGCGGCATTCTTTGTCAATTCCACGCTTACCCAGGCAATCACATCGGCAAACGGGCGGTCGCGCATCGGCCAGCGCGTGCGTTCGCTGGTGGCCAGGTCGGCGGCCGTCAGTAGTTTGAGGGCCGTGCGCCATTCTTGCTGCAGGCGCTCGAACCAAGCGCGGACGCCGTCGGCGTCGCCGGGCCAGAAGATTTCGTCCTTGGTCAGTTGGGCCGGGCCGAACGAGTGATCGAGCACCATCGACCACCAGAAGCCGATGTGCCACGAGATCCAGCCGATGCTCGGCGGGCCGGCTGCGTAGTCTTCCCGCTCCGGCCAATCGGCCACCCAACGACCGTCCGCCCGCTGCCGCACGTGCGGCCCGACTTCCCGCGGCCGCCACAGACACTCCTCAGTCGTCAGGCCACTCAAGTGGTACTGGGTCAACGCCCACGCGGTGTCGAATTGGCGGTTCAGAACTCGCAGAAGTTCGCTATCTTCGGCGGATGTCGCGTTCATGAGAGGGCATTGTAGAGGGATGAAGGCGGGACGATGAGCCAGAATGGCACCGCCTTGAATTGGGTGCCACTGGCGAGGGCCTTGGCTCGCCAGTGTCTTCTGTTCGCGAGCGGATGCGAACAACGACCAGGCGAACCTCCCGAGGATCCCTTGAGTGAATTCGCTCTGTTCCCGAAAGGTTTGTCAAACGGCATTCGCACTGGCGACCCAAAGCTGTCGCCAGTGGCACCCGGCTGCCGTCTGTCTGGCTCATCCTTAATCCTTCCGCCTTCATCCTTCCTTCTACCTCTGCACCGCCACCACGCGAAAGCCGATGTGGTCAAAGCGGCGCTCGGGCTCGAAGCGGAGGCGGAAGGCGGAGCGGCAGGCCCAACCGTCGTCGGTGAAGCCGCCGCCGCGTCGCGATCGCGACATCCGCCTGGCGTCGTGCAAATCGGGATCGGTTCCGCCCGGATAGCGGGGGTGGTACCAATCGCGACACCACTCGAACATGTTGCCGTGCATGTCGCACAGGCCCCAGGGATTGGGCGGATAACTGCCGACTTTGCTCGCACGCTTGAGCGACGGACCGGGCTGGGCCCCGTTGTAGGGCTGGCCCTGGAAATTGGCCTGATTGCTGCTGAGCTTGTCGCCGAAGGCGGTGGCCGTCGTCGTCCCCGCGCGGCACGCGTATTCCCATTGGGCCTCGGTCGGCAAGCGAAATTCCCAGCCCGCAGGCAGCTCGCCGGCGGCCCGGGCTTTTGCGGTCAGCTTGCTGCAGAAGTCCTCAGCCTCGGGAAAATTGACGTTGTAGACGGCGAAGTCGTCCCCTTCGCCGCCGGCGGCCGTCAGCGGCCCTGGCAGCGGACCGGCGATCCGTCTCCATTCACTCTGCGTGAGCTCGTATTTGCCCGTCCAGAATCCCTTCGTGAGAGTCACCTCCGCCTGGTGTTCGTCGGGACGCCGCTCGGGCTCGCTGCGCGGACTGCCCATCGTGAATCGACCCGGCGGACACCAACACAGCTTGATGCTCAAAACTCGCCGCTCCCGTCCCGCTTTCGACCCACGAAACGCGTCGTCCGTTTGCGCGGCTGCGCAAGAGCGTAGGCTGGCGACCGGGAGCAGCATGCCGAGGAACGCGGCAGAAGCGAGAATTCGTGTTCTCATGGCAGCACCACGGCCTCGATTGAGTTGTTAGCGACCGACAGCAACGCTTCCGCCTTCATCCTTCGCGAGTCAACGTGCAATTTCCACGTCCGGCAGTGATTTCTTGAGGGCCGCGATCCCGCGGTCCGTAACCAGCGTGCCGCCGAGGTCGAGATTCGTCAGCGACTTGAGCTGCGTGAGCTGCGCGACACCGGCGTAGGTAACCTTTGTGTCGCCGAGGTTGAGCGTCTCGAGAGACTCGATCTTCGCGAGCTCCTTGAGGCCGGCGTCCGTAATTTGCGTCTCCATGAGGTTGAGAGACGCCAGTTTCTTGAAGCCGCCCAATTCCTTTAGTCCGGCGTCGCTGATATGGGTCTGCATGAGCCCCAGCGTTGTCAGGTTCTTGAGTCCCTTGAGGTGCTTCAATCCGGCATCGGTGACCGCCAGCGAGCTCAGGTTGAGGCCCGTCAGCTTTGTGAGACCGCCGAGTTCCTTCAGCCCGGCATCCGAGAATCTGCGTTCCGCCCAGATCGAGATCCTCGAGATTCGTGAGGGCGCTCACCGCCTTTAAACCGGCGTCCGTGACCTCGGTATTGCTGAGCCGGAGCGTCGTGAGGCTTGTCAGCCCGTTGAGCTCGCGGAGGCCGGCGTCCTTGATGTGAGCCTGGCCAAGCAGCAGCATCCGCAGGTTCTTAAGCGACTTGAGATGGCTCAACCCGGCGTCCGTGACTTGGGTCCAGTTAAGAAAGAGCCGCTCGAGGTCCTCGAGGTCTTTGAGTTCCTTCAATCCTACGTCCGTGATGCGATTACTCTCGAGGTTGAGAACCGTCAGGTTCTTGAGCTCTTTGATTTCAGCCAGCCCGGCATCAGTAACTCCGGCTGAGTAGAGTGCCAATATTTTCAGTTTCTTGTGCCCCCTGAGTTCCTTGAGCCCCGCGTCCGCGATCTTGGTCTTGCTGAGCCAGAGCTCCTCGAGGTCCTCGAGCCCGCCGAGTTGCCTCATCCCGGCGGCCGTAATCCCCGCATAGTTCAAATTGAGGTGTCTCAGCTTCCTGAAGCGCTTGATGACTGGTAAACCAGCGTCCGTGATCTTGCTACTGCCGACGTCGAGCGACGTCAGGTTCTCAAGCTGCCCGATGTGCTTTAAGCCCTCGTCCGCGATCTCGCAGGCACCGAGGTTGAGGCTCGTGAGCCCGCGCAGCTCCGCCAACTGATCCATGCCGGCGTCCGTGATTTTGGACGGGCACAGGTTGAGACTTCTCAGGCTTGTGAGTGTTCTGAGTTCCCTCAAGCCGGCGCCCCGGATGTGGGTGCCGCAGACCTGGGTCTTGCTGAGGTCAAGCGTCGTCAGATTTGTGAGGGGTTTGAGCAACGGAACATCTTCGTCCGCAAAACGACTGTTCTCGCGAAACGGATGCCGGTGACCGGACTGCCCGGCCGCTTGTGATCCCGCTCGACAATCGCGCCCAACCGCTCGAGACCGCGGATCGCCCGCGATTCGGCCGGATCGTCTGTGGCGAAGACGGCACGGTTGGGCGCCAGGGCGACGGCAATCAGCAGAGGAATTCGGAGACGCATGGGCGGCTTCTGGAGGACGGATGAGCCAGAATGGCACGGCCTTGGCTTGGGTGCCACTGGCGAGGGCCTTGGCTCGCCAGTGTCTTCGAATCGCACGTTGATGACGAGTAACAATGCGCCATCATATTCCGCACGATTTCTCGCGTGAATCTGCCGAGATTCGGATTCGCTCGTCAAACGGCGACCGCACTGGACTTCGGCGAGTTCAGTTGAGTCGCGACCCAAAGCTGTCGCCAGTGGCACCGTACGCCGTTAACCCTCGTTTTCGGCCAAAAAAGGGCAAGCGGTCAAGTCGGGGTGCCATGCCCACGGCTTTGTGTGGGCATGCGAATCGGTTGGACGTTCCCGTCTTAAGTTCGTGGGCATGCCCACGCATAGCCGTGGGGCATGCCACCCAGAAAAGTGTTAACGGCGTAGCGCGGCACCCGGCGCGTGATCGCCGGCAGAAGTCAGGTCCATGGGAAGATTTCACCACAAAGTCACAGAGACACCAAGGAAGGACGAATTTGGACAACAGCTTAGTCGAGCCGAGGAATCGGAGGATTGAATTTTCCTGACTCTGTTATCTCTGTTGCCTCCTGTTCAATCCCTGCTTGGTCTTTCCTTCGTGTCTTGGTGTCTCCGTGGTAAAAAGCCGCGCTTTGTTCGGAGGGTCTCGCCTTACTACCGTTCCAAGATTTTCGCGAGCGTCGATTCGTCCCCCTGCACCAGTCGGCCGGCCGGGTTGATCAGCACCGTGGCTCCGAAAACTTCCACGCCGAAGTTTTCCATGCTCGTGGACGTATTGTCCAAAATGATCGGGAACGGGAGTTCTTTTCCGGCCCAGCGCGTTTCCACGATCGGCTTCAGCGCGCGGTCGAATCCGCCATCGTGTGCCACTTGGAATCGAGCTCGCTGCAGATCGACACGAGCTCGAAGCGGTCGCGTTGGCTTTGATGAGCTTCGTAAAACTGGCGGAGTTTGGGCAGCGTCGTTCCCACGCAGGGTCCGCAAGACGGACCCCAGAAGTGGACCAGGACCCATTTGCCCCGGAAATCAGACGGCTGCGTGGCTTTGGGGAGTCCGCGGACGTCGACGGCGTGCCAGGTGGGACTCGGCTCGCCGTAGCGCTTGGCGAGATCGCGCCAGGTTGCCGCCTGCTTGGCGTCGGCGAGTCGATCAAACAAATGGAGGACCGGTACCAATTCGAAAAGGCCGCAATCGAATTCCCGCTGGCTGGTCGTGAGCCTGATTGGGTGCGGGTCGGTCAATTCGAGACGGGGCGGATCATGGCTGAATGCTTCGAACTGGTAGTCGCCCGGAGGCAGCCAGTACTCGAAGCGGGATTTCAAAGACGAGCAAACCCCGAGGCGACGGCCCGAGGGCAATTCGGCGTTCGCCGGCAGGCACAGGAACACGATGACGTCGCGCGTTGGCTTGCCCGTGGCCGCCACGCGGAGGCGGCCGAAGACGCGCACAAGCGGAACAACCTTGCACTGGACCTCGGGCGGCGGACGCCGCGGATCGAAAAGAATCAGAGCGCCCCGTTTTCGTTCCCGGTCGATGGCCAGCAGCTTGCACTCGTTGCGAAGTTCGATCGTAAATCGGCCGTCGGGGCCGCTCTGCGCAGGAGTGTTTCCCCACGGTTCCATCCGCCCTTCGTTGGCCATCAGCTCCGGATGCATCTTGTCGTCTTCAAAGTTTCGCAATTGCGCGAGGGTGACGCCGTTGGCGCCCCAGACGGTCGCGATCGAGGCGCCGGCGACGGGGTGGCCCTCTTGATCGAGCACGCGGCCGCGCAGCGTCCAGATCTTTTCAGCGGCGGCGGCTCTGCCGACGCCGATGAGGAGCAGGCTCAGCAAGAGTCGTCGCAACACGAAGGAGGTCAGGCTCATCTCGTCGCTCCAGAAGTCCAACCACTTTCCATGAATCGACGCGCGAGCCGCTCGGAATTGTCTGTGAAAATCGCCGGGGCGGCAGGCTCTGGCGTTCGAGTAATCGCCTTTCATTCAAACGGCCCGTAATCGTAGTGCGGCTGCCCGCCGCGATAATCCTCTTCGATGACGATCTGCGTCTGTTTTCCGCGGAGCCAATATTCAAATCGGGCAAGCGGTCGATAAATCCAGGGATCGAACGGGAACTCGCGGTCGTGATACCGGTATTGCCCCGTGACGGGATGTCCACCGACGAACGTCTCGCCAGTCCGGTGCGTGCCGAGGACGAAATACGATGCGACATACGCCGCGGGAATGGCGGCGATCGCCAAGCACAATCGGCGAGCAAGTCGCTTCACGTTCGGCTTGTCGCGGTCGCTCATGCGGTCATTCTAGCGAACCCTCCAACCTGCACCGGCACACACGGTTCGGCGTGGAATTCTTAACCGATATCTTTTCGGAACTCCAAACGTCGTCGCACGCCCACGCAGAGCCGTGGGATGTGGCACCCAGAAAATTGGGTCGGCGCGCACCGCGAACGCGGGTGATGTTTGTGTTTTTCCTCGGAAGAAGAACTTCCGAAATGCGACGGCGAGCCGGCGGTCGTACGGGCCAATTTGCCGCGGAATTCGAGGGCTTTCGAATCTGCGGGGCATCCATGGGCCCTTTAGCCGCATTGTACCATCCTCGGTTCGAATCACGAAGATCAATCCAGCCACAAAATCCGCGGAAAGAGTTTTTTGGGGTGGGCACCAAAAAAGTCGGCGAATGCTTGCTCCGTTCCTCGCCGTCTTTTCGAGCGCCGGCCCCCTCACCCCCGGCCCCTCTCCCGCAAGGGGCGAGGGGTGAAGGAGTTAGAAGACTCCGCACCATGCTGGATTCCATCCGCCGTCCCTTGGCCCTGTTGCACCCGCGCGACTTTTTTGGGCGCGCCAAAAAAGCCTCCCCTTTTTAGCGCCCCAAAAAAGCCAAAAAAGTCGGCAGCGCGGGACTGGGGTTGGGGGGGCGGGGTGGGGGTGACGGAGTGACGCCCACCGCGAGAAGAGAGTTGCTGCTTCGTTGTCTGCCAAGTTGCGACGCACTGGCGAGCCAAGGCCCTCGCCAGTGGCACCTGGCGCGGGGTGGGGGACGGGGGGCGGGGTGGGGGTGAAGACAAGTTACGAAAAGCCCGAACGGGTTTGAGCCTTATCCCCTCCCCCGCCCCGCGCCCCTCGCCCCCCGTCCCGCGGCTTGATAGAGTGAATTTCCTCGACCGCGGGCGAAAAAAGGAGCGCCTCGGGTCGGTTCCGCCACTGCCAAAGCGCGAAAGGCCGTTGCGATGAGTGAGCACGTCGATCGGATCGGGTCGGGCGTTTTCATCATGCCGTTTCATGATCCGGGCAAGCCGCTGGATCGGTGCTTCGACGAGGATTTGGAACTCATCATCCGGGCCGACGAGCTGGGATTCGACGAGTTCTGGATCGGCGAGCATCACACGATGAAGTACGAGCCGATCGTCAGTCCCGAGATTTTCATCGCCCGGGCCCTGGGAGAGACCCAAAATATTCGCATGGGGCCGGCCCCGGTTTGTCTGCAACAGCATCATCCGGCCAGCGTGGCGAGCCGGCTGGCGTTTTTGGATCACCTGGCCAAGGGGCGGCTCAACTTGTGCTTTGGGCCGGGGAGCGTGACGTCCGACCAGGAGTTGTACGGCGTCGACCCGAAGGACGGCGGTGCGATGTGCTTCGAGGCGGCCGAGATGATTCTCAAGCTGTGGGAGAGCGATCCGCCCTACGAGCTGGAGGGAAAATACTGGACGATTCGCCTCAAAAAGACGGTCGATGAGGAGACGGGGATCGGCTACATCCACAAGCCGTATCAGAAACCGCATCCGCCGATCGCCATTCCCGGCATGAACCGGAATTCGTACGGCATGCAGTACGCCGGAAAAAAGGGGTTCAGCCCGTTTGCCCACTGCCTGATCGCGGGCAATGTCGTGGCCGACTTGTGGAAGACTTACGAGGCGGCGGCCCACGAGGCGGATCGGCCGGCCGACCGGTCGCTGTTCCGCGTTTCACGGTCGATCTTTTTGGCTGATACCACACGCGAGGCTCAAGAACGGGCACGGACGAACTCCGTCGGGAAAAATTATCAGTACATTGGCCGGCTGTTTGACAAGGGCTTGGGCCGTCGCCTCTACAAGCGCGACCCGAACATGAGCGACGCCGACTGCAATCTCGACTATTTGATGACTGAGCAGATCATCGCCGGCGACGTGGACGAGGTTTTGCGGCGGCTGCTGATTCTGATCGAGGAGACGGGGCCGTTCGGCAAGTTGGTCATGATGAGCTACGACTGGGACGACAAGGACGCGTGGCTGCGGAGCATGGAATTGTTCCAGAACGAGTTGATGCCGGCCCTGAACAAGGCCGTTTGTGGAACGGCGACCAAGACGGTCGCCGTGTAAGTGCCGCATGTCGAAATTCGAGCCATTTCGCGAAAAAATGTCCCGCGGCGAGATCTGCCTGGGCACGATGATCACGTTTTCCGACCCGGCGATCAGCGAGTGTCTGGCGGGCGACCTCGATTTCGTGTGGATCGACGGCGAGCACAACGCCCATTCGCTGGAGACGATTCAGCTGCACCTGATGGCGGTCCGCGGGACGTCGACGTTTCCCGTCGTTCGCGTGGCCTGGAATGATCCCGTGCTGCTGAAACCGGTGCTGGATATTGGTGCCCCGGGCGTGGTGATTCCGCTGATTCGCACCGCCGAGGATGCGAAATTAGCCGTGTCCGCCTGCCGGTATCCGCCCGAGGGAATTCGCGGTTTTGGGCCACGCCGGGCGAGCCGCTACGGGCGCGACAGTGGTCCCGAGTACTGCCGAAACGCGAACGAATCGATCATGGTCAACGTGCAGATCGAACACGCTGAGGCCGTAAAAAATGCGGACGCGATTCTCGCGACCGAGGGCGTTTCGGGCATTGTGATCGGGCCGAATGACCTGGCCGGGTCGATGGGCCACACGGGGCGGCCCGGTCATCCGGAAGTCGGACGGGCCATTGATTCGGTGATCACAAAGGCCCGTGCGGCGAAAAAATTCGTGGGGATTGGCTGCGGCGTCGAGCCGGCGGAGATTCGCAATTGGGCGAACCGGGGCGTCCAATGGATGCTGATGGGGGCCGATTACCAGCTCCTGCGAAAGATCGCCGTCGAGACGATGGCCGAGGTTAAAGCCAAGCTGAACGGCTGACTCCCCGTGGCCGGCGAACTCCTCTCATGCGCTATGGCCGTCAAAGCCGATACAGATTGACAGCGTCGTCAGGACGGCGTCATTAGGACGGCGTCATTAGTGCGGCGGCTCTACGGTTGCGTTTCCGCATGGATTTCTCAGGCATTTGACCTGCAGTTGAAGTAGTCGGCCGGTGCTTCGGTCGCGAACTGACAGGCCGTCAAGGAGGGGGATGGGATGCGAAAAAGGATTTGGCTCCTCGCATCTTGCGGCATTGTGGGAATGGGTTTTGGGTTGGCGGCTGCCGACGCTCCACCGGCGAATCCGGCCGACGATTTTGCGGCCTCGAGCCTGACGGACCCAGTCGCCACCAGTCCGAAAGATGATGCAAAGCCCGCCGTCGCGAAACAGCCGACGGTCAAACCGGCCGCTGCAAGTTCAAGAGTCGTCAACGCGGATCAAGTTTTCGAGGGTCCTGACGCCGCGGCGACGAGCGCCAAAGGGCCCAAACTGATTCACGCCGAATATAGCACGCAAGCTGGCACGGGCGACCGAACCAAAGTGCGGCTCGTTGGCGGAACTGCCGAAGCGAATCCGTTCGAAGATCCCATTGATTCGACGGCGAAGATCGAAAAACCCGCGTCCGCGCCTGCGAAATCGGCACCGCCGGCCACGCCGTCTGCCACGATCGCGGCGACGCCTGCGGAAGCCAATCCGCATTCATCTCGCTCCACGCGGGCCGCGTTAAGCGACGCCGCGAATTCGGGCGAACACGATGCCACTCAGGCCCCGCTCGTCACCGTGCATTGGGAGAAAAAATCCCCCCTTGCCGTGGGTCAGGAGTGCCATTGCGATCTGGTGATCAAGAATACCGGCAAACTCGCGGCCAGCGACGTGTCGGTCGAAGCGTATTTCCCCGGAACCGTGCGATTGACCCACTCGGAGCCGATGCCCTCGGATAATCAGGATCACGTGACCTGGACGTTCTCATCGTTGGCGGGGGGCGAAGAAAAGGTCGTGCATGTCACGATGGTGCCGGGCAAACGCGGAGACCTGGCAACAACAGCCCTCGTGCGATTTTCGGCACAGTCGTCGAGTGTCTTCGTCGTCGAGGAACCGCTGCTTAGTTTGTCGGTACGCGGTCCCAAGGAATTGATGATCGGCGATCCGGCCACGCAGTCGATCACCATCGGCAATCCGGGAACGGGCGTCGCCCACAATGTGATGATCGAAGCCCGGCTCACGAAAGGGCTCGAGCATCCGCACGGTGAACGCCTGACGGTTCAGGTCGGATCACTCAATCCGGGCGAGACGCGTCAGGTTCGGCTGCCATTGGTGGCGATTGCCGGAGGTCCGCAAGCGATCCAAGTTCACGCCTGGGCCGCGGGCGACTTGCGACGGGAAATTACCACGAAAATCACCGTGGCGGCCCCCAGCGTGAAGGTGACGGCGGAAGGCCCCAGCTTTCGCTATGTGGGCTGCAAGGCGGCTTACGTGCTCAACGTGGCCAGCGAAGGGGGCGCCTCGAACAATGTGCACGTGACGCACACGGTGCCGGACGGCTTCCGCTTCGTCCGCGCCGACAAAGGGGGCGAATACGACGAGACCACCCGAACGGTGAACTGGTTCGTCAGCCATCTCGAAGCCAAAGAGTCGGCTCGCCTCAAAGTTGAACTGACCACGACCGAAATCGGCAAGCACGCGCACAAGTTTGTGGCGGTTGCCGAACAGGGCGCCCGTTCCGACGCGAAGGTGGAAACGGTGGTGGACGGAATGGCCTCACCGGAAATTGAGATTATTCCTCAGAACAACCCGGTCGCCATCGGCGTCGAGACGGCGTACGAGATTCACATCCGCAACGACGGCACAAAGGCGGCCGAGAACGTCAGCATCGGTTGCGAGCTTCCGGAGGCCATCGAGATTCTGCGAGCCGAGGGGGCTTCGACCGGGACGTTGTCGACGACGGAAAAAGGACTGTTGGCGTTCCATCCGATTGCGCGTATCGAGCCGGGCAAGACGGCCATCTACCGCGTCTATGTCCGCGGCAACAAACCTGGCAACCACCGATTCCGGGTGCGTCTGACTGCCGACTCGATTAAAGAAGCGTTGGTGAGCGACGAAATTTCCAAGTTCTACGCGGACTGACGCGAAGCGAACCTATCGAATCTGATCCGAGCGGCCCGAGTTTGCGGGCCGCTTTTTTTTGCGCGCGGTCCGACCGATTAATGGAAGGCCTGCCAAAGTGGCGGACCCAGGACGCAAAGTCCGACCGCGACCGCCCCCATCGCGACAATCAGGACCGCGCCAGCCGCCGCGTCTTTCGCAATCCGCGCCGTCTCGCTCAATTCAGGCGAAACGACGTTGACGATCTCTTCCAGGGCCGTGTTGGCAGCCTCTGCGGCCAGTACGACGGCGACCGTGATGGCCAAAAGCGCACAGCCGCCGAGCGGCACTCTCAAGAGTCCAGCCGTAACTAGGGTTACGAGACCGATTGCGATCTGAATCTTCGCATTGCGCTGGGTGCGGATCACGTGGCCAATACCGCGAAACGCGTCGCGAAACGTCAAAAGCAAAGATCGGCGAGGCATGAAAAAATCCTGTCCAACCGAGACGTCGTGACGGCTCAAAGTAAGAAATGGGAGGAGTTAACGGCGAATCTGCGCCGCCGATGCGCCCGGCCGAGAAGCCAGTTTTTTCGTTTCACTCATCCGATCCGCGTCCCGGCGACTATCATAATGGAACTATTTGACGGGATCGCCATGAACGGTGCGCTTGCCATCGAGACTCGAGAGCTCTGTAAAACCTATCGCGACGGTTGGTTTGGCCGTCGTCGCGTGCCGGCACTTGCCGGCGTGTCGCTCACCGTGTCCCGGGGCGAAATTTTCGGGCTGCTCGGACCAAACGGCGCCGGCAAGACGACGCTGATCAAAGTTCTGCTGGGGCTCGTTCACAAATCTTCCGGCGATGCCGAGTTGTTGGGCCGCCCGGCCGGCGACATCGAGGCCCGCAGGCACATTGGATATCTGCCGGAACAGCACCGCATTCCCCACCACCTCACCGGCAATACGGCACTGGAGTATTACGGGCGCCTGAGCAACATGTCGATGTCTGACGTCCGCCGGCGGAAGCCGGAGTTGTTGGAGCTAGTCGGCCTCAGGCGTTGGGGTCGCACTTTGGTCCGCAAGTATTCCAAGGGCATGATGCAACGGCTCGGCCTGGCGCAGGCCATGATGCACGATCCCGATCTGTTGATTCTCGATGAGCCCACCGACGGTGTTGACCCGGTCGGCCGCGCCGAAATTCGGGACATCCTCGGACGCTTGAAGAGCCAGGGGAAAACCATCTTCCTGAACAGCCACCTCCTGCAGGAAATCGAACTAGTTTGCGACCGCGTCGCCATCTTGGGTCAGGGCAAGCTGCGGCGGATGGATTCCGTTGAGGCGATCCGCCACCTCACATCGCCCGAGGCGGTCCTGACTCTGCGGGCCGGCGATGCGACCGTTCGCGACGTGTTGAACGGGCGGACGATTGTCGACTCGCAACGCGTCGACGCGGATCACGTTCGTGTTACGGTCGACGCTCCGGATCAGACATCGCTCGACGCGTGCATTGATGCGCTGCGTCAAAACGGTATCAGTATTGCCACGGTCGCTCGCCGGCAATTAACGCTGGAGCAGGCCTTCTTGGAGCTTGTGCTCGGAGACAATAAGCCCCAATGACGCCCTACCTGGCCGTGCTGAAAGATTGCTTTCGCGAGGCGCTCGCGTCGCGAATTTTGTGGCTGCTTACCGGAATCATCACGCTGATTTTGTTTGTGGGCCTCGCGCCCTTCACGCTGCTCGAGGAATCCGCCGCCCGATTTCAACGCAACGAATTCAAGAACGGTCCGGAGTTCCTCAAGTTCCTCGCCGCTCAGGAGACGTCGAAAGAAGAAACGGCGGCACACCGCGTCTGGTCGCGACTTCCCGATGCCGTGCGGCATCGGTTGCATGACGCGGCGAGCGAGAACGTCAACGAGCAGGTCGAGATCCTGTTTGCCGTTCGCGGCGAGCTGAACGGCATGCTCAACAACAACGACCTTTATGATCCAAAGATCTGGACGCCGAAGATGCTGACCGCGGAAGCGAAGCGTCTGCAAGAACGGGGTATCGACAACCTGTCGGAGGAAGAACGCCGCCGCTTCAACCGACTGCTGATCGACGCCGCCTTTCCGGACTACATTCTGCCGGCGCCTGCCAAGGTGCTTTACGCAACCTGGTTCGGTTATCGCCTGGGAACGCCCCTGCCCTTTGAACCAAAGCAACTTTCGCTGTTGGTCAATTTCGCTCTGGCCACGTTGACGACATTCTTGGCGGGAATTCTCGGCGTGCTGATTGCGATCCTCGTGACGGCCCCGACCGTGCCGCAAACATTCGAGCCGGGCGCCATCGACTTGCTGTTGAGCAAGCCCGTGTCGCGGTCCCTGCTCTTCCTGACAAAGTTTTTCGGGGCATCGACGTTCATTCTGCTCAATTCGATCTACCTCATCGGCGGAATGTGGCTGATCGCCGGTCTGCGGTTCGACATCTGGAGCGGGCGGCTGCTGTTGTGCATACCGGTGTTTTTGTTTTTGTTCGTGATCTACTATTCCGTTTCCGCATTAACGGGGGTTATCTGGCGGAATGCGATCGTTTCCGTTTGCTGCACGATCGTGTTCTGGGGTGTCTGTTTCTTGGTCGGGACGGCCAAGAGTGTGGCCGAAAACACGTTTCTCGATCCCACGCGGTTGTCGGCCGTCATTCCGGCCGGCGATAAGCTGCTGGCCGTCAATAAATCGGGACAGACGTTTGAATGGTCGGAAACACGCAAGAACTGGGAAGAGATCTTTCGCGGACAGGACGCGAGTGGGCCGGTATTCTTCTTTCGTGATCGGCTGCTGGGGCCAATCTATGATCCGGTCGGCGACCGGCTCGTCGCCATCGAATCGAAACCGACGCGTTTCGAGTTTTTCGGAGCCGCCGGCAAGCTCCTGATGGGTCCCCGCAAGGAAGACTGGCGGCGCATCGATAGCGCGGGAACGCCGAGCGGCCCTCAAGCGCTCTTCGTGGACCCCAAAGGGCAGATCATCGTTGTCAGCCTGGCGGGCATCTTTCGCTTCGAGGGGACCGGCGCGCATGAGCACCACCCGCTCAATGTCCTGGGATTCGACCTGGCCCCGCATGACGGATCCGATCACTTCATTCGCATGGCAGTCACGCCGGAACAGAAATGGCAGCGCCCGTTCGCTGCCGCGATCAACAAAACGGACGGCAGTCTGGCGATCTTTTCCCACGGGAACCTGGCGTTACTGACGCCCGAGGGCGACAAAAAATACACCATTCGCGGACAAATTGATCTCAAGACCGACAAAGGCGCCGTTCTCACGTTCGCTGGGCCGCGAATTGTCGTCGCCCTCGGCGACGGCAGCATTCGGGTGTTTGCCGATCAGACTCCGGCGAAGGGCTCCGCATTGATCGAACAAGCGTCGTTTCAAGGATCCTCGAAAGTGCGACCGCGCAGCGCCGTCTCGTCGCCGGATGGCCGTATTGTCGGGATTCTTAATGACGACAATCGCCTCGGGCTCTACGATCTCGACCAGAACCGACCGATTGATACGTCGCTCAGCGGCCAGGGAGACATTTCCGCGGCAGCAATTTCGCCGGCGAATCAGCTGCTCGTCTCGAACGGCTTCGGCCGCGTGACATCGTACGATATGCCATCTCTCCAGCGCGGCGAGATTTTCGCTCCGCCGCCGGAGACGCTCGAAGTTCTTTACCGGTATGTCGTGATGCCGCTTTATACGGTCTTTCCCAAGCCGGGCGAGATGGATGGCGTCGTGACGCAACTGGTCGTCGGCGATCCGGTCGATCTCTTCGAACAAAGCCGATTGCCGCGCGATCAGGTCAACGTCGAACGTAAACCGATCGATATCTGGCGACCGATTTGGAGCAATCTCGCGTTTTTGATCGTCATGTTGACGATCACTTGCGTTTATATCACGCGTCGGGACTTTTAGTGCTCCGAGCAAGCCGGGCGACGAGCCCGCGAAGGCAGCACAGGACCTCGAGGGTCATTCTCGAATCAGATCAAAGACTCCGCCGGCTCGCGGCGCAGCACGGCCTCCCATCGGGCAAAGTACTGCTCGACTCCGAAGCGTTCGATGACGCGGCGGGCCTCGGATCCGAGGCGCTGTCGCAGCGCATCGTCGGTGATCAAGCGCTCCATCGCCGCCGCGAGCGCAGCGGTCTCCTCCGGGGGAATTAACAGTCCGTCGACGCCGTCGCGGATAATTTCGGCGGGCCCCGACGCACAATCGAAACTGATCGAAGCCAGACCGCAGGCCATCGCCTCGAGCAAGGCATTCGGAAAACCTTCGAACCGCGACGAAAGGACGAATAATTCCCCCTGCCGCAAAACGGTCGTGGGATCCTTCTGCCAGCCCGCCAGAATCACTCGCCCGGCAAGCCGTTTGGATGCGATCAATTGTTCGAGCGCCGCGCGCGCCGGACCCTCCCCAAGAATCTTGAGCGACCAGTCCGAATGTCGCTCGGCGATCTGCGAGAAGGCTTCGATCAGTAAATCGAAACCCTTCTGCGACGTGAGCCGACCAACGGCGATAATCCACCGCGGGGCGCCGCCGTCGCGCGCGATACCCGATACCGTGGGCTGCGCGAAAACGGCATTCGGAATGACATAGATCGGACGACCGCGCATGACGCCGAGCATTTGATTGCGAACGCGGTCTGTCTGAACGACGAGCGCCCGTGCCGACGGATAAACCCGCCGACGCAGCCAGGACCAGGCTCGTCCGATCGCGTAGCGCGACGGGTCGATGCGCTCGGAAATGACTATATCAATTCCCAGAGGCCGACAGGCGAGTACCGTCAAGACGTTCATGCGGTCGGTGAAGCTGATCAACGACTGCGGTTCCGAACGGGCGATCGCATGGCGGAGCAAACGCACCCGAATCAAATTCTGCCTGATCGCCTCAATTGCTCCACGCGATTCGCGCATCGCGTTCAGGGCAATTCGCGTCACGGCGCCGTCGAGAGAATATGTGTCGGATTCTGCGTTCGACAGCGTAATGACCGTCACCCGGTCGCCTAACGTGGCCCAGTGATTCGCCATTTCGGCAACCACATGTTCCGCCCCGCCCAGTTCCAGCGACGGGACAACCAGCGTCAAGCGCCGGCCGGTCATGTCCGATCCAACGGCTGAGCATTGGGCGATTCGAGAATCAGCCGCGTCAGCTCAGGGGGGCAGTTCAATCGCAGCGGATGTCGCCCCGCCAGGCCTCGCGAAACGTAAAGCAGCGTCGGATCGGTCCAGAAAGCTCCCCCGGCATAACGCACGCCATACTTGCTCGGCGCGAAGACCGGGCCAATCACGGGCAAAATGATCTGTCCGCCGTGGTTATGCCCCGACAGCATCAGATCGACGCTATTCGAGCGGGCCCAGGCAATATGGTCGGGCGTATGACTCAACACGAGTCGAAAGGCGCTCGGCTCCGCTCCGAATTCCGGATGCTGTCCCATCCACGGACGTTCCGTGCCGGCAATCTCGAGCCGATGACCGCGGTGTTCTACGACAATGGAGCGGCCGGCCGTATTTTGCCAGCCGCACCGATCGAATTCCGCGCGAATTTCGTCGGCCCCATAAAACCAATCGTGATTCCCCAGGGAATAGTAGCAGCCCAGGGGCGCCTTGAGCCGTCCAAAGGTGGCCGGCAGCCAATGCAGTAGATCGAGATCATCCAGCAGGTCGCCGGTAAAGACGACCAGATCGGGTCGCATTTCTTCTGAGAGGCGTGCAATTTCCTCAAAAAATGGGCGATCGACGTTCCCGATGAAATGGGAGTCGGTCAGATGCAAAATGGACAGCCCTTGCCATTCAATGGGGAGTCGCGGAAGGATGTAACGCTTGTCCGAGACCTGAACTGTAAATGCCTCATTCAGCGGCAATGTTGCGAGAAAGCGGTGTTTCCCGTTCCCAATCGGTTTGAAACCAAGTCTTTCTGTGACATCAATGGTGCGCGAATGATTCGAGATCTGCACGACAGGCGTCTGTCGCGTCTTCCAACGAATCACTGACGCGCTAAACGCGACTAGGCCAGCGCCGCAAAGGACAAGATAGACGGTCCAAGGCGTGGCGAGATTCGACCAGGATCCGTTCAAGAGAACTGCGGGGCCGTGGAATCCCACAAACCAAAGCAGCAAGAGCGGAAAGGACAGAATGGAAAAATCGACCGCCATCCGAATCCGCTTCAGGGCCGGCCGCGAGATTGGGAGTGCGTCGAGCCGATTGACCAGAATAACCATCAACTCGGCATGTCCGACGGCCGCGAAAGCCAGAATCAAGAGGTTAAGCCAAAGCATAACAGAGTGTACGCATGATTCCTGACGGGCGTTGAATCGGAGGACGACGGATTGTAAGAAGTCGCGCGTGTTGTGAGAACCCGTCCATACGAAGCCACCACGGCCCCGGACCAATGCGGCCGGTCGCGGCGAAGACCTATCTGGGGCCTGATTGGGATAAAGCCAGCGGCCGATCGAGCCGTCCGAAATGTTGGCGACGATCGGCGTCGTTGCGGGTCGAGTGGATCAATCGCAAAATCAAGGCGATTGACCTCTTTCGCGCGAACTAAGACCCGTTGCGAGGCGAGTACCAAATGGATCTGGGGCTGACGAATCGTATCGCAGTCATAACGGGCGGCGCGAGCGGTATTGGACTCGCAACGGCCTCGGCTTTTGCAGGCGAAGGCGCGCATGTTGCGATTTGGGATAGGGGCGATCAGACACAGCGGGTTGCCGACGAATTGGCCGGCAAATATGTGGTGAAGTCTGTGGGCGTCCAAGTTGACGTGACTGACGGTGCCGCCGTTCAGAGGGCGTTCGCGCGGACGGTCGAGCATCTCGGTCAGGTCAACCATGTCGTGCACGCTGCGGCCATCGGCTCGGGAAAGTTTGGTTTTCCCTTTACCAATCTCGATCCCGGAGACTGGCCGCGCGTGATCCACGTGAACGTGATGGGCATGGTGCAGGTCGCGCACGTCCTGGCGCCGCACCTGAGCGAACGTAAAAACGGGACCTTCGTGTTTATCGCCTCCGTCGCGGGGCAAATCGGTTCGCAGACGGACCCGCCCTACAGCGCGTCGAAGGCAGCCAACATCAACTTCGCCCAGTGCCTGGCGAAAGACCTCGCTCCGCACAACGTGCGCGTGAATACGGTCTGTCCGGGGATGGTGCAAACCGCGCTCAACCGCGGCACCTGGCAGGCGTGGCACGATCAAAGTCCGCCCGAAGAGCGGATCAGCTACGAAGAATGGGGCGCCGAAAAATCCGCTCCGTCGTGCCGCTGGGAAAATGGCAGACTCCCGAAGCGATTGCCGACATGATCGTATTTTTGTCGTCGGATCGGGCGGCTCATGTGACCGGCCAGACGATCAACGTCGATGGCGGGTTCGTGATGCACTGGTGAATCCGATCCGACAAGCATCCGACCTCCACGCGCCGGTTCACGTTTGACGCAGCGCAGCGGGGTCGTCACAACGGAAGAGGCCCGCGTTGCGGACGGCCGATCGACTTTTTTTGCGCACCGCAGTGGAAAACAGATATGCCCTCAGAGGTAACGGCCGCGCCCATCGACGGGGCCGAAGTGCCCTACCCCGGCTCCAAGCAGATGCCTCGATGGAATGTCGGGGAACTTGCCGACGCGCCGCACTTCACGGGCCGCAATTGGCTGGCGATGCTCGGGCCGGGATTGCTCGCCGGCGGGGCTGCGATTGGCGGGGGCGAATGGCTGATGGGGCCGATCGTCACCGCCCGCTTCGGAGGCAACCTGCTCTGGCTGGCAACTCTCAGCATCCTGGGACAGGTGATCTATAACATCGAGATCTCCCGCTACACGCTCTACACGGGCGAGCCGATCTTCACCGGAAAATTTCGCACCCTTCCCGGCCCGGCCTTCTGGCTGTGCGTCTATTTGGTACTCGATTTTGGCTCGGTTTTCCCCTATTTGGCCGCCAACGCGGCCACTCCCTTAGCTGCGGTGATTCTGGGCCAAATACCCAACCCCGATACGGGCCACGCGTCGCTGCACCTCTTTGGGGCGACGATGGTTTTTTCGCATCAGCAGATGATCCGTTTCCTGGCTTATGTCATTTTTCTGGGCTGCCTCATTCCGCTGATTTTCGGGGGAAAGATCTATAACGCACTCAAGGCGATCATGACTTTCAAGATCGTCACCGTGATGGGTTTCCTGCTGATTCTGGCGATCTTTCAATCGCATTGGCGGACTTGGGCCGAAATCGCCAGCGGCTTTGTCAAATTTGGCAGCGTGCCGATCCGCTCGATCGAGGACCGCAACCACAATGGCAAGCTGGATCCGGGCGAGGACTGGGATGGCGACGGCAAGCTCGACGTCATCGAACCGTCGCTCGCTCTCGTGTTCGACACGGATGGCGACGGCAAGCCCGACGCGACCGACATCAACGGCACGGGGAAGCCGGATCCCATGGTGAATATCGGCACCTCCAAGGAACCCATCTGGTGGCCCGATCTAAACCGCGACGGAAAACCCGATGAATTCGTTCCGGTCGACGTCGACGGCGATGGCAAGCCGGATGGACTTTATCCCGTCGACGCAAACCATGACGGCAAGCTCGACGAGTTTATCGACATCGACAAGGACGGGATTCGCGATGGCGACAACGTCGAGAACATATTCGTGTCGTTCTTTTCGGGTCGCGGCTTGCCAAAAATCGATTGGACGATGATTGCCTTTCTTTCCGCGCTCGTCGCCATCTCAGGCAACGGCGGATTGACCAACACGCCGATCAGCAATTACACGCGTGACCAAGGCTGGGGCATGGGCCGCCACGTGGGGGCCATCCCGAGCGTTTTCGGCGGGCAAAACATTCAACTCTCGCACGTCGGCAGCGTTTTTTTGGTGACCGACAAGGCGCTTCCCCGCTGGAGGCGCTGGTATCGTCACGTCGTCCGTGACCAGATGGCCGTCTGGATGCCGGCGTGTTTCATTGGCTTGGCACTTCCCAGCATGTTGTCCGTCGAGTTCCTGCGACGCGGTCAAACGATGGGCAGCGGTTGGGTTGCAGCCGGATTCACGGCGGGGGCCGTTCGAGACCGCATCGGCGGCTCGATGGGAAACCTGACGTGGTATCTGACGCTGTTCTGCGGCTTCCTGGTGCTGGCGCCAACGATGTCGGCTTCCGCCGATGGAATCGTCCGCCGCTGGGTCGACGTCTTTTGGACGGCCAGCAAGCGGCTCCGCGCCATGGATCCGGGCAATATCCGCTATGTGTATTTTGGCACCCTCACGGTCCTGACCATCTTCGGCCTCGTGATGCTGTCGCTCAACGAGCCCACGCGGCTCCTACTACTGGCCGGAATGGTCTACAACTTCGCGCTCGGTTTCAGCTGCCTGCACACGATCTTCGTCAACAAGCTGCTGTTGCCGAAGGAACTGCGTCCCGGACTCTTCCCAACGGTCGCCCTGACCCTGTCAGGGTGCTTTTTCCTCTTCATCGGGACCGTCGCGACGCTGCACGACCTCGGCTACGTGTAGCCCGGGTTTGCAATCGGCCGAGTTATTTCGGCAAGTCGACGCGAATTCGCAATTCGCGGAGTTGCTTGTCGTCGACGGGCGACGGAGCGCCGCTCAAGAGGTCGGCGGCCTTTTGCGTT
Organism: uncultured Planctomycetaceae bacterium; assembly: GCA_963752185.1. GTDB lineage: Bacteria > Planctomycetota > Planctomycetia > Planctomycetales > Planctomycetaceae > DASPSM01. Next base: position 3,449,242 of record CAVVXK010000002.1, read on the forward strand.
TTCGGGAACGCGATCACTTCGCGAATGTTTTCATTGCCGCAGAACATCATCACCCACCGGTCGAGCCCCAACGCAATTCCCGCGTGCGGCGGTGCCCCATAACGCAGCGCCTCGAGCAGAAAACCGAAACGCCGCTCAGCCTCTTCCGGGGCGACGCCCAACAGGCTGAAGACTTTTTGCTGTGTCGCCGCGTCATGGATACGAACGCTGCCGCTGGCCGCTTCGTAACCGTTGACGATCAGGTCATACGACTGCGCCCGCACACGACCGGGGTCGGATTCGAGGTACGGAACGTCCTCTTTCAGCGGGTAGCAGAACGGATGGTGTTCCGCGTCCCAGCGTTTTTCCTCTTCGTTGTACGTGACCAGCGGAAAATCGAGCACCCACGCGGCCTTCAATTCCTTCGGATCGAAGAGCTTGAGTTCCTTACCCAAACGGCTCCGCAGCGCGGCCAACGCGGCCGAAGTGACCGACTTATTCGCGTCGGCAACGAGAAATAGCAGGTCGCCGGATTCGCCGCCGAACCGCTTGATGATTTCCCGCTGTTCGGTCTCGTTGAAGAACTTGGCGATCGGCGAGTCGAGTGACCCTTCCTTCACACGGAAGAAGGCCAATCCCTTGGCACCGTATTGGCCGACGAACTGCGTCAACTCGTCGATGGTCTTTCGGCTGTATTTCTCCGCTCCGGCCTTCACGTTGAGCCCGCGGACCCTTCCCTGCGGCTTTTCAACGGCCGCTTTGAAGGCGTTGAAACCGCAGGTTCTCGCCAAGTCGCTAATGTCGACCAGTTCCATGCCATACCGCAGGTCGGGTTTGTCGCTCCCGTAACGTTCCATCACATCGTGATAGCTGTAGCGCGGCAGCGGCAACTGGACCTTCTGACCGGTAATTTTTTCGGCTACGGACGCAACCAGGCCGTCGATGACGCTCAGAATGTCCTCCCGTTCGACGAATGCCATCTCGACGTCGATCTGCGTGAATTCCGGTTGCCGATCGGCCCTCAGGTCCTCGTCCCGGAAGCAGCGGGCGATCTGCATGTAGCGGTCGTAGCCGGCCACCATCAAAATCTGTTTGTAGATCTGCGGCGACTGCGGCAAGGCGTAGAACGAACCGGGATGCACTCGGCTCGGCACCAGGTAATCCCGGGCCCCTTCCGGCGTGCTTTTCCCCAGCATAGGGGTTTCGATTTCGAGAAACCCCTGCTTGTCGAAATATTCTCGCGTCAACAGCGTGATTTTGTGCCGCAGGATGAGTGCCTGCTGCAGGCTCGGCCGGCGGAGGTCGATGAACCGGTATCGCAACCGCAGCTCCTCGGCCGGCAATTCGGTCGAGCTGGGCTCAAACGGCGGCGTCTTGCTCTTGTTGAGGATTTCGAGGCTGGTCGCACGCAGGTCGATTTCGCCCGTTTCGAGCTTTGGGTTGAGCATGTCCGCGGGGCGGGCGACGACTTTTCCCACGGCCCGGATCACGTCCTCGCTGCGAAGTCCGCGGGCCATTTCGTGCATCTCGGCCCCCTCGGCCGGATTGAACACGACTTGCGTCTTCCCGTACCGGTCGCGGAGGTCAATAAACACGAGCCCGCCGTGGTCGCGGTACCCTTCCACCCAACCGCACAGGGTGGCCGTTTCGCCCACGTTGGAAGCGCGCAGCTCGCCGCAGGTTTTTGTCCGTAGCACTCGAAAATCCTTGCAGACAGCGGGAAATGAAAAGCGGCGTATTATAGGACCGATCAAAAACCCCAACAACCCGCTCTCAAATCGACACTTACGAACCGCTGCAGGTTCAAGCGGGTGCCAGTTCAAACGGCACGGTTGGCATGTCGGGCGGGCTCGATCATAATTCGCGTCAAAACCCGGCGGACCAAGATGATCAAGACAGCATCGCCCACCAACGGCCTTCCCAAAATCGACGAACGCACGGCCCTCAAGCTGGTCACCGAACTGATGGCGATCCCCGGCAAGAGCGGCGAAGAACGGGCCATCATTACGGCCATCAAGTCGCATCTGCGGAAAATCGGCGTCCCGGCTTCGGCGATTACCGAAGACACCGCCCACAAACGCAGTCCGCTCGGCGGTGAGGTGGGAAACTTAATCGTCAAATTACCGGGCACAATCCGCGGGCCGCGGAGACTTTTGGCCGCCCATGTCGATACGGTTCCCCTGTGCGTCGGATGTCAGCCGATCCGTCGCGGTGACAAAATCGTCTCGAAAAATCCCGCGACCGCTCTGGGTGCCGACGATCGGGCCGGCGCCACAGTCCTGTTAAACACGCTGACGGAGATTCAAAAGCGAAAGCTCCCCCACCCCCCGCTGACTTTTTTTTGGCCCATCCAGGAGGAAGTCGGCCTGTTGGGGGCCCGATTCGTGGACCGGAAGAAACTTGGCGGCCCCAAACTCTGCTTCAACTGGGACGGCGGCCCGGCCGACGCGGCCACCATCGGGGCAACTGGCGGCTTTGACCTGCAAATCGAAATCGACGGCCTCGCCAGCCACGCCGGTGCCCATCCGGAACAGGGAATCAGCGCGATCGGCATCGCCGGTGTGGCGATTGCCGAACTGGTCCGCGACGGCTGGCACGGGCTCGTGGTGAAAGGGGAAAAAACGGGCACCAGCAACATCGGCATCATTAGCGGCGGCGACGCCACCAACGTGGTGACCTCCAAACTCACCCTGCGGGCCGAAGCTCGCAGTCACGACCCCAAATTCCGCCAGCAAATCGTCGACGCCTTCCGCACCGCCTTCGAAAGAGCCGTCAGCAGCGTGAAAAACGAGGCGGGTGCCGCCGGAAAAGTCCGGTTCGACGCCGACCTCAAATACGAGTCCTTCCGCCTTGCCGAAAATGATCCGGCCGTGGAAGTGGCCCAGCGGGCCATCGCCGCCGTCGGTTTGAAACCAGGCCTCCGACTCACCAACGGCGGTCTCGATGCCAATTGGCTCACCGCCAACGGACTGCCCACGGTCACGCTGGGTTGCGGGCAGCAGGATGTTCACACCGTGAAAGAAAGTCTCGACATCGACAGTTTCTTGAACGCCTGTCGCATCGGACTGTTGCTCGCGACGGGTATTTGACCCAGCCGAAGCCGCGCCTTTTTTGGTCGAGTGACCAATTTCTGTACAATTTTTTGGCTTTTTTGGGGCGCTAAAAAAGGGGGGACTTTTTTGGGCTGGACCCAAAAAAAGTCCACCTCAACAAACAATTCCCCCGCGTCTTTTCCCGCAAATTTTTCTCAAGTTGCTTCAGCGCTTTGACTTGCGTCGCAGAAAAGGCCGTTTTCTGTTTGGAGAATTTAACCCGACACGGTATACTCGGGCTAGGCAGTGAGTTTTCCGCACTTTCAAATCACGCCCGTTCGTCGCCCGTCGTGCCGGTACCTGTTGGCGGTCCCGCCGCACAAAACGCCCGCACAAAAGCTCCCGATGTGCAATTGCCTTTTTTCACGCGTCCGAGACGCCGCGCTGCTTGTCGCCTGTTTATTTGCGCTCGGCAACTTCGCCGTTGCCCGCTTCCCGGCCCCCATCCGTGCGCCCACAGTTCCGCGACTGATCTCGAAAATCCGCGATCCGCATCCCTGGATTCCCGTCGGCAAAGAGACGACTCGCGTCACCGCGCCGGTCGGCGACGACGGCTACATCGACTACCTGGCCGCCATGAACGCGGCGGCGAGTGAGGGGGTGACGGCCGAGAACAATGCGGCCGTCTTGTTGCTGCGCGCCATCGATCTGTCGTCAATTCCGGCCTCCGAGCGCGATCGTCTGTGCAAGACGCTCGGCATCAAGCCCTCTCAAGGCTCCGCGGGGCTGTTCCAGGAAAGCGCTTCGTTCCTCACCAACCAAGGCGATCGGTTTGGCGAGACGATCAGTTCGATGGCCCCTTGGTCGCCGACCGACTTTGCGCCGCGTGCAAAATGGCTCAAGAATCACGAACAGGCACTCGATCTCGCCATCGAAGCCACGCTGCGGCCGCGTTTTTATATTCCGTTGATCAGGCCTCCGGTCACGGGCTCCGAACCGGGCGAACTCTGGGATGTGCCTCTGTATGGCCTCCAAGCCACCAACGAGATCGCGCGGGCGCTCGCGGCCCGGGCCCTGCTCCGCATCCATGACGGCAACATCGCCGCGGCCGAGCACGATTTCCTCGCCTGCCACCGCCTGGCGCGACTGGTGGCCGGCGGCCCGTTTCTGCTTCACGGAGCGGTGGGACGGGCCATCGAAATCAAAACCTGTCTGGCCGAAGCCGCCCTCTTGCAATACGGCAAGCTGTCGGCGGCCGACGCACTCGCCTATCGAGCCCAGCTCCAAAAACTGCCGCCGCTCCCCAGCGTCGCCCACCACCTCGGTCACGGCGACCGCATGTTGATTCTTGGTTTTGCGACCGAACTGGCCCAAAAGCAGCAGCCCAAGTTGGAAGACATGGTGCTGTCGATCGCCCCCTTTGCGAACCCGGAGTTCTTGACCGACTTACTCACCGATCAGATGACCATCATCTGGAGCGAGGGGATGCGGTCGTTGAACAAAGAGTGGGACCGCTGGGTAGCCGTCGCCGCGACGCCGCTCCTTTCCGGCCGCCTGCAACAGCTCGAGAAACTCGAGCAGGAAGTTCGCCCGCTCCTCAAAGAGACACCGGAGGCATACAGCAATGCGCCCTTGGTTGAGCGAGGCCGCTGGATGGGACGGATGCTGGCCGACCGCCTGATGCCGGCCTTCAAACAGGACCTGCTGATTGAAGATCGCGTGCGGATGCGCCTCGAGCTGGTGCAGCTCGGCTTCGCGCTGGCAGCGTATAAAGCCGATACCGGAACCTTTCCTCCGACCCTCAAGGCGCTTGCTCCCAAATATTGTCTCGAGGCGGAGCTGCCTGCGGACCGGTTTACGGCCAAGCCCCTGCTCTATCGACCGCAAGCGGAGGGCTACGTGCTCTCGAGCACGGGGGAAAACGGCAAGGACGATGGAGGCCGCAACAGCGAATCTCAGCCGCCCGGCGACGACATCGTGATTCAAGTTGTCGTCAAGCAACAGATCGAGGACTCCCTCGGAGCCAGCAAAGGCTGGCTCCAATTTGCCGGCCTCCTGCTTGGCGCCGCCGCACTTGGCGGGATGACATTTTTCGGCATTTGGCTTACCACAAAAAGGTCCAGTCCGAGTTAGGAAAAGTTATGCCCAAATCCCAATTCCAAAAGGGCGATCTCGTCACGTTCCGCTTGACGACTCGCGCCCTGCAGGGAGAAATTAAAGAGGACCGGGGGCCGATCGGTGTCAACGGCCGGCGTTTGTATCTGATCGAATTCCTTCTTGATCACGACTCGACGTCTCCGTCCCAAATCGAATTGCCCGCTGACGAACTCGAAGTCGCACGGGACATCGTCTCTAAGAAATGAGTGCACCGATTCGGGCCAACGCCGGCCGAAAAGAGTTCGCGCCCGCGATTAGCGTCGCCGAACCGGCGGGCAGGAAGAAGACTGCAAGGAAATCGTACAATGTGCCGCTACGCATGGCACAATTACCGAGACCATTTCGCCTGCTTCGCTTGCCGCAAGGCATTTAAGTACTGGCAATGGGAAGAGTGCGACCAGAAAGCGTTTCAAGCCGAGCAGCACCTCGAACATGTGCCGCGTCAAATCGTGTGCCCGGATTGCTCGCGGCCGATGACCGATATGGGTCTCGACTTCAAGCGCCGCGCAAGAGCGACGTGGAAGCTTGGAAGATTCTGGCAACTCTCGCACAGAATGGATTCACGTTTCACGGTTGCGGCTGCGATGTTGGATTCGTACCGCCGAGAACGCTTGGCGAAGTTCCGCGATGGCTGCAGGCACATCGCCGCAAATCGAAGGGCGAAAAGCTTCTCGACAAAATTGACAAGAACGCAAAAACCAAAGCGCGGAATCGCAAAACAAATAGCCGGCGCGAGATCAAACACATCTAAAAAGTGGCCAAACGAAGCGGTGAACAGGAGCCGCGGATCACCATCATGGAGGATCGCCATTGCTGGGACGTCATGAGCCAAGGCGCGGATGCTTGATCCGATTTGTTCCGGAGATCATTGCCGGGGCATTGATCCTAGCAATGGGGCAGTTCGACGAACGCATCGCCGGTGCCGATTCCAAGAAGACGATCCAGGGCGCCGTCATCTCCGCCGCGACCGCTCAGCCGCAGCCAGGCGGCAACGTCATTGCGTCGCGGCCGCGCGACGGCGGGATCGAAGGCGTCGTGAAGGACGAAAGGGGTCGGCCGATTGCCGGCGCTCGGGTGGAAAGTCCCGGACACCAGGCCCGTGAAGCTCGCAAAACGTTGACGGACAAGAACGGCCATTATGCGCTCGATGATCTCATTGGCGGCTCGTCGTTCGGCTTTCGAGTCCTGGTGCGGGCAGCCGGCCGCAGCCCTTTGGAGCAGGAGGTGGTACCCGGCACGGCCGGAAAACGAGCGCGAGTCGATTTCACGCTGTTGCCAGGGCATGTTCTGCACGGCCGCGTCGTGGGTGAAAACGGAAAGCCGATCTTCGGCGCTCTGGTTGCATCGCTGATCACCCTCCGGCTGGGCGAGGCGGCCACGCAAAGCGACAAAGATGGACGCTTCGAGATCGATTCACTCTCGGCGGACGCGAGATTTCAGGTGTTCAAGGCCGGATACACGAAACTCTTCAATGTGCCACTCCGGCTCGACTCTTCCGGACGGGTCACGGTGGTTCTGCAACCGATGGGCTTTATTCGCGGTCGTGTCGTCGACGCCGAGAGCGGCAAACCGCTTGATCATTTCACCGTCTGGTTGAACCCGCCTCGCACGGGGGACAGTTTTGGCGGATACAACCCGGGCGCCTACGACGGTGCCTGCGGCTATCCGGGGAGAAAGTTCACTTCGAGCGACGGCACGTTCACTCTCTCCGATTTGACGAACAAGATGGCCGCTGAAGTGAGCGTCATCGCGGTCGGACACACGACGTGCTGCCCCAGAAGCATTGGCAACTGGCATATTGGGGCTCGGGCGTTCCTCGAAACCGGGTCTTGGGAACAAGTCAAACGGCGCCCGGCCCCGCGCCGCCTCTGACGATTAGACCGCCCCAACCGGCCCGTGTGGTCGTCACGATCGACCGCGTCAAGTACCCCGAGATCTCGCAAGTGGCCGCGCAACGGCACGGCTCGGACGCGATGCCGATGCAGATCGATCTCGAGCTCCGTCAGACGAAAGTCGAGATCAAGGATTCGGCGCCGGGTGACTACGATCTCCACGTCTTCGGCAGGCCGTCCTTCAAGGATGGAGGGTTCAGCATCGAGGCGATCGCGAGCCAGCCGATCCACCTCAAGCCCGGCGAAACCAAAGAGGTGCGGTTTTGAATCCGTGGGGCAAAGATGTTCTTGATCGACTTACTCACCGATCAGATCGTGTTTGATGCCGTGAAATTAACTCCGCCGCGAAGAGGCTACTTTTGAAACTGGTGGAGCACATATTTGTAGAAGCCCGCAGGGTCGGCCAAGCTCAGGACCACTTGCACGTTGCGAGGGGCGCCTGGGTCGGGAACAAGTGATCCCTGAAAGTAGCCTTCGGTAATGATCTTGAGCCGCATGGACTGAGGCTTGTCAAAAAAGGCCGGTCGCGCGAGGTAACACGTCGTGACCACGTCCCACATTTCGTATGTGGGGACATTCTTGACGAGACTGTAGCTGTCATAGGCGAGCTTCGAATACTGAAAGCGAGCACTCTGGAGTTTGAGCTGATCCAAGAAAGCATGAGTGATCGCCGCCTGGTCCGTGACGTTGAGCGGGAAGACGGTGAGGGGGAACTGTGTATTTTTCAGGATCCAATCCACGGCCCAGGGATCCCAGAATGCATTCCATTCGGCGTAGCCGTTGGCGACCTCCGCGGGAATCGTGGAGGGGTCGAGGTTTCCATTGCTTCCGTTCACCGCGCCTCCCATCCAGATCACCTCCCGGATGCCGAACGCCAAGGACGGCTTGGTCCGTAAGAGGTTGCTCAGTGGAGTCAGCGGACAGGTCATGAGAAGAGTGACGGGAGTCTTCGTGTCCGCGGCTTCGGCCAGCTTGTCTCGAAGCAAGGCGTCGCCGGATGGATATCCAAGTGACGTGGATGAGGATGCCGTGGGGGGACCTGTCGGAGCATCTTCAGGAGTCGGAGGATAGTACGGCCAGTTGGGAGGAACGCTGACGTTCTTGAGCTGAGCAATATTTCCCAGCTTGATGCAGTCGCTCCGATAGGGCCAAGGAAATTGGTTCCAGCCGCGCGCGTCGCTGAGTCCGAGCGGCATCTTCGGTCGCTTGAGGAAGGATTGAATCTTCCAGGCCGCATTCATCGCCGGTCCCGCAATACAATCGGCGTTGACGATCACGATGGCACGAAGATCGACTTCGGGCATTGTCGTCAGCAGAACGGTCGCCATGTACTCGTCGATGGCGGCGTCGTGGACGAAAACCACGGACGTCTTCGCATGCGGCGACAAAGCCCCCTGCACCGCGGTTGGACCCTCCTGGTTCCTGTTGGGGGGCGCGGCGTCCGCGTCGAACGCCTGCAGGAGTTGAAACACGATCGCGGCGGCGAACAGCATTCGCTTCGAGTTGTTCATCGGAGTATTCCTTCGTCAACACTGGGGAATCAATCGTGAATGACGCCTCTTCATCAGGGTTTCGCCGTCCCCTCCCAGACGCTGAGCGCGTCCAATTTCTTCTGCTCCCGCACGCAGGGGGCCGCTTGAAAGCCGTAATGGACCGCTTCCCAGTTGCCGTAGCTCGGATTGGGAAGAATGATCCATGTCCGGCTCCAGCGGGCTTTGTCTTTGCGAATCTCCTGCAGGCGATCCGCCGAGCCCAAAGCGTGGTAGTAGTCGGCGCCCCGATAGCCGGAGAAATCGCCCAGCATGTCGCCGATCAACAGCAGCACGCGATATCTTTGGGCAATGTACTCGCGTCGCGTCGTTTTATCCGATGTCCAGTTGCTTTGTTCATCAGCCATCAGCACGGAGTTGTCGTCTGTCAGGCCTTCCTGCGGCAACAGACCGACTTTGCGGAGGTTGCGGATGGTGTAGGGTTTCAAGACAACCTGCTTCTCGTTGGGATCGATCGTTCCGTCGCGATTCAGGTCGAGATCGCCTCGATACTCACGATTCGTGACATAAAGGACCTTCACGCCGCGTTGCCGCGCATAATCAATGAACTCCAAGGCCCCGGGAATCGCTTGGGCCTTTTCGTCAGCCGTCCACCGATTCCAGGTGGTCGGTTCGTAAGTACGATGCTCCTTCACCAGCCACGCCTGGTAGGCCGAGTTGTTGAGAACGGTCTCGTCGATGTCGAGAATGACTGCTGGCGGGAGACGGAGCGGATTTCGGTCTCGTACGGTCATCAACCGCTCCGCCTGCCGCGGAATTGCGGACCATTCGGGATCCGCCAGTCCGTGATCGAGCATCGCGCGCGCCTGGCGATAGGCCGATTCGGCGAGGGCTCGATACTCGACGCTCGTCTGCATCCAGATCAGGCTGTCGAGACTGTCCCGAACGCAAAAGTCGTCCTTGCACGGCTTCGCCGCGGCAGACACGCCCTGCCCCTTCGCGGCGACGTTGGCAAAAGGCAGGACGGTTTGACCCGGGTCGCCATGGGCGTAGAGCCGATTCAGCAACCCCGCCAGCCGGAGGCCCCCCTGGAGCAGGCGCCTCTGCAGCAATGCCGTGTTCTCATATTCGTAGCGGTAGCTTGCAGCGAGATCGGTCCCAGGCACCGTGTAGGCGGCCGTCCGGTCGGCCAACGATTCGTTGACCCAGTCCATCAGAGAGGATGACTGCCACTTGGAGATGTCTTGTTCCGACGCGGTATCAATCGACGCGGCCAACTCGCTGAAGCTGAGCTTCGTATGGTCGATCAGCCCGTCATCCCAGATCGAGTGGAGATTGGTCGGTTCGCCGAACCAAACCGTCTTAATCGCATTCCCCCCGATGTCGCCGGCACGGCCCACATGCAACGGCTGGTGCAGATCGCCGACGAGATGGACCACCCAGCGCAGGGCTTCGATTCTCTTCTCTTTGGGGAGCGTGGGATTCTGCAAGTCGGCCAGGAAACGGCCGAGCGCTTCGATCGCGTCACCCTTCTTGTTCTTGGCGCTCGTGGCGTAGGTCTGACCGTCTTCAATGCTGACGTAGTGCCAAGGCGGAGAATGGTCCCACTTCGGATCCGACCGAATCTCGTCCGGCCAATTGGCAGCCACGACCAGTGTTTCCGTTCCCAGCAACTCCTTGATCGCCGCCCGCGCCTGTGGCGAAAGGTGATTCTCGGCGATCCGTGCCACGACACGATGCCCCGTTTTGCCCCAGCCGTGCGCCGCTCGAATGAAGAGAGTGACAAACAGCAAGGCAAATACGACTCTCTTGAATGCCGCGATCATCAAGTCGCTCCCAATTTGTTTCAAGAGTCTCAGCCAGACGAACAGCCGAATCCAAAGACTGGCCCCTCGCCACCATCAGTTTTCGACGACTGTCGAATTCGATGTCGCTTGACGTCGGCTTTTCAATCGTCTCCTCGGAGACGCGTGATTCCAAACGGGGCAAATCGCCCTTCGGAACGTCCTTCCGTGGAATGCTTAACGGCCGCAAAGCTTTCGCGCTGGGTCGATGCGAAGACGGCGTAGATGGGAGCTTGAAAATCAAGCCGCGCGTCGAGGCAACATCAACTTGGCGGAAAACCGAGGCCAAGTCAACGAAAAAATTCTGCTTTCCTCTGAGTGGAATTCTGGGATTCCACGGGCGGGCATCGCTTGCGCGGACTTCCGCCGGCGGGCTCGCACCTCGGCTTCTGCCAAATTGCGCGGACCAAGTGGGACTCGCGGCAGGTTATTTCCGCTCCCTTGCGTTCCCCATGCGGAATGGCCGGCAATAAGATGTGCGACGGATACAGGTTGCTGTGATACACGGTCTGGGCACAGGTAATGTGTCAGAAACCAAATGTGCAATTGGTTATCGACACCTCAACGTCTGCGCGGCTCGTGACATGACTGCAAAAAAACGGTTCCTGGGAATTCGGCAGTGGTACCGCGATCTGATCAGCTCGACGCCTGGTGAATTGACGCGCCCACTCGTTGCGCAGGACCTACCGGTCTGTGTGCCCACTGTTCGATTCCTCGTTCCGATCAACGGCGTCTGGGGCACGCTGGCCGAGCAAGGTGCGACGGCGTCTCTTCTGTTGGATCATTACTTCAATCCCGCCACCAATCCCGAGGAAGTGTTCGCGGCGGCTATCTGGGTGCATGCCGACGGCACGCCCTGGAACTCGCCGGAAGATTCGGAATTGTTTGATCACGTTGCCCAATGGCTTGACGCCGTGAGGACGCTGCTCAATGGAGCGACGACCGCATTCATCTGGGCCTGGGAGGAGTCCGGCATGCGTGCCTCGCGTAAGGGCGAGCGAATCATTCTCGAGGAGCGGACTGATCACGTTCACGCTCAATTGCCGCCCGTCTGCTTTGAACTCGAATCCTTTGCCTGGGAGCTATTGAATTCGACTAGGGAGGCGGCGTCGCTTGAATTGGAACTGATGCAATTGGCGAACCAGCGGTACCCTGTCGAATGGCGGAGGATCGTTGTCGATCACGAGAGAATCCAAGCGCGGCTTCCGCCAATCCCTTCCGACGTTCCGCCCGACCCGGTAATGGAGGGATTCGGCCGCCGATTATTTACCGCGTCGGGCCGCGAACTGATCCGGTTAGGCAAGGAAATCGATCGGGAGGAGCAAAGTCGTCGAAAATCCGACCCCGAAGGTTTCCTCCGACAGCAAGCAGCAAATCATCTTCAAAATATTCTGCAGACGTTGCACGGCGGCGAGATGTCCTCAGCGTGGAGGCAGCTTTCGTTGACGCTTGAACGGAACGCCTGAACCGCGCCGGTTCCTGGCACGAATGGCACTGCCGCCCCTTTTCGCTGTGTGGCGCAACGTAAGACGGCACACGCCGATGTCCTGCTACAATTGCTGGTGACGGTCAGTTGGACATCGACCTGGGGTAAATGCCACAGGACATCGTCGAGTGACGAAATGCGAGAAGTGATTCCCGGGATCCTGTGGATTGGCAATGCGCGCGATGCTCGAGACGTGAAGGCTGTCCTGGGGCTTGGAATCAGTGCCGTCGTTGACCTTGCGATTGAGGAGACACCGATTTTGTTTCCGAGGGAAGTGACGTACTGCCGTTATCCCCTCCTGGACGGGGCAGGCAACACGCCGGCCGTCCTCGAGGCGGCAGTTGAAACCACCGCCAGCTTGATCCGGGGTAAAGTTCCCACACTCGTGGCATGCGGCGGGGGGATGAGCCGCTCGCCGGCAATCGCTGCCGCGGCGCTGGCCGTGATCGAAGCGACGAGCCCTGAACAAGCCTTGGAACGTATCGCGGCAGCCGGGCCACACGACGTCTCGACGACGTTCTTTGCCGAGGTTCGAACGGCCAGCGCGTAGTGTTGGCGATATAAAGGAGAGACGACAACCGACGGACAATGCGGGGCCACTCATGCTCGATTCGAACAGCCTGCCCGACGACTTCAATCCGATGCCGACGGTCACGCCGGCGGTCCACACGCGTTCGCGGGCAAGTCAGGCATTGGAGTTGGGCGTGTTCCTGATGTTGATTGTCCCGGGGACGATCTTCTCCTTCTTTGTCGCCCCTTTGTGGATACATCAGGGCTTCAACGCAACGTCCATCGCCAGCATCATTCGCCAGGCTTCGCTCGTGACGCTCATCTGGTATTTCCTGCACCAGAATGGCGAGCCCTTGCGTCGGCTCGGCTGGTCGTTCCGGTTCTGGCCGTTGCGAGCGGTGATTGGCGTCGTGACACTGCCTCTCGTGCTGAGCGTTGTGTTCTTCGCCTCCCGGTCCTTCATGCAGATGGGCCTCTCGAGTCTTCAGGGCCCGGTGCCGGAGGGGCTGGGCGTCAGAAGCTTGTCGCAAATTCCGCTGGCTGTGGTGCTGATCACCGTCATCGCGGTGGGCGAAGAAACGGTGTTTCGCGGCTATCTGATCTTGCGCATCAAGGAGGTTACGGGCAGCCTGCCCGTTGCCGTCGTCCTCTCGACGCTACTGTTTGCACTGGCACACAATCACCTGGGGACCGCGGGAATGGGAGTCGTTGCCATCATGGGGCTCATCTTTGCCGGCCTGTACCTGGTCACCGGCAGCCTGCTGGCACCGATCGTCCTGCACTTTCTGTATGACGTGTACTGGATGGTCGGCGTGCCGCTCATGCAAGCTCATTGACGCAGCCGGCCACGTCGACACGAAATCGGCCGAATCCGCTGCAAGGAAACGGCTCGGCGGGAGCCTCGCCCTCCCATCGGACCGAATACTTCACGGGCTGCTAGCCCAGACCCTGGATGAGCGTGCTGTAGCCGTCCCAAATAATTTCGATGCCGATGCAGAACAGAATGAATGCGGAGAGCCGCACCAAGACGTTCGTGCCATGCGCACCGAGCGCCTCCGACCGTCCGCTTGGCGAATCGGTAGCAGACGTAGATGGTGGCCGTGATCGCGAGCAGGCCCACGACGGCCGCGATGCCGATCAGCGTCACTTCGGCGAGAGGTGCGCGCGGCCGCTGGCTGCCCAAGGTGATGGCCACCGCGATCGAGCCCGGGCCCACGGTGATCGGCATCGTCAGGGGATAAAACGCGTCTGTGGGGATGACCGCGGGATGGCCCGTCCGCTCCTGCGGCTCAACACCTGTTTGGAGAAGTTTCCAGCCGGTCACCGCGACGACGAGGCCGCCGGCCACGCGCACGATGGGCAGCGTGATGCCAAAGAACTCGAGCACGTACGAGCCGACGAACAGCGAGCCGAGCAGCAACGCGAAACTGTTGAGCGAGACCTGCAGCGCGAGGGAATTGCGTTGATCCTCGGTGCACTCGCGGGTCAGACCCAAGAAAATCGGCGCACCGCCAATCGGGTTGACGATCGGGAACAATCCCGCGTAGACCAGCAAAAATGTTTTGACGAGCTCGTTGGCCGACTGGTTCATGCCGCCTATCCATCGCGCTAATGAACGCGCCACATTATCGAACACCGGGCGATTCGTGAAGCTGCCGCCGCGGCGGCGGTGCCGGGCGGATTCGGCTTCCAGTCAATTCAGTTGTTTGGCGTGATGACCGCGCCTTAGAATGACTTGTGCTTCCCGCCTGTTTTTTCGGAGCGTGCCCGCTCGCTCCCTGCCTCCCTCCTCGTTGGCCAATGCGAAAACCGTGAAGGCCCTCACCCGCCCTTACTGGCTCGTTCTGTGGTTGGTCGTGATTCCGGCCGCCGCTGGAAATGCGGAAGACCGGTTCGACTACTCGCACGACGTCAAGCCGCTCTTGAAGGCGCGTTGTTACGCGTGCCATGGTGCGCTCAAGCAAGAGGCCGGGCTGCGGCTCGACACGGCCGAACTGGCCCGCAAAGGGGGTCAAGAGGGGCGCGTGCTGATTCCCGGAGACGTCAAAGGCAGCGAACTCATTCGGCGAGTGTCGGCGAAAGAGGACGAGGGGCGCATGCCTCCCGAGGGGCAACCTCTCACGAGCGGCCAGATCGGCGTCCTTTCCCGGTGGATCGCCGCCGGCGCGGCCGGTCCAGCGGAGGAAAAGCCGGCCGAAGATCCGCGGCGGCACTGGGCGTTTCAACCGCCGGCAAGGCACAGTCCGCCGATTGTGGCCGGAGCGGAGTCGCGCAACCCGGTCGACGCGTTTCTGGCCGACCAACAGCGGCGGCATGGTCTCACGCCGTTGTCGGAGGCGGAAAAGCCGCTCTTGCTGCGGCGCGTGTATTGGGATTTGATCGGCCTGCCTCCGACGGTCGCGCAATTGCGGGCCTTTTTGCACGACACGCGACCCGATGCCTTCGAGCGCGTCGTCGATGGGCTGTTGGCCAATCCCCACTACGGCGAGCGGTGGGGCCGGCATTGGATGGACGTTTGGCGCTACAGCGACTGGTACGGATTGGGCGAGCAGGTTCGCAACGCTCAAAAGCACATGTGGCACTGGCGGGACTGGATCGTCGAGTCGCTGAACGAGTCGAAGGGCTACGACCGGATGATCCAGGAAATGCTGGCCGCCGACGAGATCGCGCCGCTTGATGCCGACGCTCTGCGGGCTACGGGCTTTCTTGTCCGCAACTACTATCTGTTCAATCGCACGACGTGGCTCGATACCACGGTCGAGCACACGTCGAAGGCCTTTCTCGGCGTCACCTTGAACTGCGCGAAATGCCACGACCACAAGTTCGATCCGTTCTCGCAGGTCGATTACTATCGCTTCCGCGCGATTTTCGAGCCGCACCAGGTGCGGATGGAAATGCTCCCCGGCGAGACCAATCTCGAGCGGGACGGCCTGCCAACGGTTTTCGACGCGCACCCCGACGCCCCAACCTACCTGCTGCGGCGGGGGGACGAGAAACAGCCCGATCGATCCCAGGCGCTGAGTCCAGGCGTGCCGGCGGTGCTGGCGTCATCGGCCTTCGCGGTTTCTTCTGTCAGCCTGCCCGACAGGGCGTGGTCACCCTCGTTGCGACCCTATGTTCGCAGCACTTACCTCGCCCAAGCCGAACGGCAGTTGCAAAAGGCGGTGGGCGATTTGGAGGCCGCTCGCGCACGACTCAAGGAAAACGAGTTTGAGACAGTCGCGGCAACGGCGACTTCGTCGAAGCACCGCAAAACCTCGCTCCACGTCGCTCGCTTGCGTGTAAACGCCGCTGAAAAATCGCTGGCCGCTGCCGAAGCGCACCGGTCACTGTTGCAGGCGTCGTTCGATCTCGACCGCGCACCGCGGAACGGCATCACTACCGACGAAAAGCCGCTTGTCGCGGCCGCGGCCGCCTTGGAGCGGACCGACTCGATCGCGGAGGCCGAGGCAAACGTCGCTAGGCTCGAACTGGCGCTCGCTTTGCCCAAGGCCGAGTCGTCGCCGGGGACTGCAAGTTCACTCGATGCTGCCCGGAAGAGGCTCGCCCGAGTTCGAAAACGCAGCCGCGCGGGAGAGCCGCTCGACCTCGCCAGCCTGGCCGCGCTCAAAGCGCCGGAAGGGCCGACGGAAACGGAAGCGTCCCGCCGGACGCCCTTTCCGCACACGAGCACGGGTCGCCGTACGGCGCTCGCGCGGTGGATTGTCGATCGGCAGAATCCTTTGACGGCGCGGGTGGCCGTCAATCACGTGTGGATGCGGCACATGAACCACCCCTTGATCGAATCCGTGGCCGATTTTGGACTGCGCGGCCCGTCCCCGCCGGAGAAGGAATTGCTCGACTGGCTGGCGAACGATTTCATGGACCACGGGTGGAACCTCAAGCGGCTGCATCGATTGATCGTCACGTCGCAGGCCTATCGCCGTTCCAGCAACGGGGACCGTGCCGACGCGGCGACGCGGCACAGCGATCCCGAAAATGTCTTCTTCTGGAAATTTGCGGCGTCACGGCTGGAAGCCGAGCAGATTCGCGACGGTATCTTCTACCTCGCCGGCGCGCTCGACGAACGGCTCGGTGGGCCGACGATCGATCCGGCCCTGGAAATGTCCCCGCGGCGAAGCCTGTATTTCACGCAATCGATGGACCTTCATGAGCGGTTCTTATCGACGTTCGACGCGGCCGACGTCCTGCAATGCTACCGGCGTGACGAAAGCGTGCTTCCGCAGCAGGCGCTGGCGCTGGCCAACAGCCGGGTCACGCTGCAAATGGCCGCCAAACTTGCGGCTGGGCTCGAACGTCAAATAACAGTCTCTCCGAAGGCGGCGCGCGTGGAGTTGCTGATTCAGACCGCATTCCGCTCGCTCCTCTCGCGAGAGGCGACGCCCGATGAACAAGTTGCGTGCCTGGACTTTCTGCAGCGGGCGAAAACAGTGTCGCCCGCCACAGCGGATGGCGATCGGCGGGCGTTCGAGTCGTTGATCGTGGCCCTGTTCAATCACAACGATTTCCTCACCGTTCGCTGAAACACGCGGGGACCTTGCCCATGACGCCAAACTCGGGAATGAGCGGAAGGAGCGTTGGCAGACGAACGAACCTCGACTTGGCTGCGCGTGTTCGCTGCGGTTTGTCGCGCCGGCATTTCCTTTGGTCGGGGCTGGGCTTCGGCGCGATGGCCTTGGAAGGCATGCTGCGTGCCGAGGAGACGGCCCTCGCGAGGACCGGCTTGCCCGATCGACCGCCCCGCGCGAAGAACGTCATCTGGCTCTTCATGCGCGGCGGATTCAGCCATCTGGAGACGTTCGATCCCAAGCCGGAGATCGACCGCTACGCGGGCAAGACAATCGCCGAGAGCCCCTATCGCAGCGTGCAAGACGCGGAACGGCTGCGGAAAGTGCGGGTGGTCGTGGTGGGCGACGCCAACGGCCAGCAGCGAAACACGATTTTGCCGCTGCAGACGCGGTTTCGGCGGTGCGGGGCCAGCGGCATCCCTGTCAGCGATTTCTTCCCGCACGTGGGCCGCTGCGTCGACGACCTGGCCATCATCCGCTCGATGTGGACGACCGACGACAATCACGGCGCCCAGGTCCAATTCCACTCGGGGCGGCACATGCTCGACGGCAGTTTTCCCACGATCGGCGCATGGACCTCGTGGGGCTTGGGCACGCTCAACGAAAACTTGCCGAAGTTCATCACGATGGGGCCGCGGTTTTTCGATACGCGCGACGGCCACTATCTGGGCCCGGCGTTCGACGCTGTGCCTCTCGAGGTCGATCGGAAAGAACCGTTGATGTTTTCGCGGCCGGAAATCGATACTCCGCCCGCGCTGCACCGGGAGATGTTCGGTCTCGTGGGGAAGTTGAACCGCCTGAGCGCGGCCCAACATCCGGACGACGCGGCGCTTGCGGCCCGCATCAAGGCGTACGAACTGGCCTTCCGCATGCAGACCGCCATCCCGCGGATCCTCAACTTTGACAGCGAGACGCGGGAGACGCAGGCTTTATACGGATTTGACGAAGACGCGACGCGTCCGTTCGGCATGCAGCTTCTTGCGGCCCGCCGATTGGTTGAACAGGGCGTGCGATTCGTGCAGATCATGCACGGCGACGGGGCGGCCGGCACGTGGGACGCGCATAGCGCGCTCAAGTACAACCACACGGGCCTCGGCCGACAGGTGGACCGTCCCGTGGCCGGGCTGCTGACCGACCTCAAACGCCGCGGCTTGCTCGACGAGACGATAATCGTCTTCGCGACCGAATTCGGGCGGACACCCGGCTCGCAGAGCCGCGACGGCCGCGATCATCATCCTTATGGTTTTTCGATCTGGATGGCGGGCGGCGGCCTCAAGCGGGGAATCGTTCACGGAGCCACCGATGAAATCGGCTTCCATGCGGTGGAGAACCCGCACTATGTCACCGACGTGCACGCCACGCTTTTGACGCTCCTGGGCCTGTCGCCGCACAAGTTGGAAGTTCCCGGGCACAAGCGTCTCGAACTGGAATTCGGCCGGCCGATTCATGAAATCATGGCCTGACGAAATTCGTTGGCGAGAGACGGCTATTTCGCCCCGGCTGCGGCAATCTTGTACAAGCTGTGAAAAGTGCGCAGATAGATCGCCCCGTCCGCTACGGCTGGCGACGCACGCATTCCCTCGTGGAACTGATTCTTGGCCACCACTGTCGGCGGCAGACTTGCGCGGACCACGGTGATCAGTCCGTCTTCGTCGCAGGCATAGAGATGATCGCCGGCGATCACGGGCGAGGCCACAAACGAGCCTCCCAGTCGCAGGACGGCCCGTTCTTCGCCCGTCTTGGCGTCGACCGTGAACAAGACGCCGTTCTCGGTCAGCATCCAGATTCGGCCGCGATCGAGCACCGGGGCGCAGAGCCGTGAGTTTCGCTTGGTGCGGTTCCAGGCGAGGTGCGTGTCGGTGACATTTCCGTGCGTTGAATCGTCGAGCCGCACCGCCATGAGATTCGTGCCCCCGGATCCGGTGTGGATGATCGCCAGATTCTGGAAATGCAGCGGAGGCGCCGCGGCGTTGAAGTCATCGTGGATCACGGTCCAGATTTCCCGGCCGGTCGCCGCGTCATAGCCGAAGGCGGCCCGCGAACCGATCGAAACGATTTGGGTGCGCCCGTTGACATCCATTGCTGCCGGAGTGCCGTAGGCTTTGCGAATGTCGCCGTCGCGCTCGGGGGTGCCGTCCGGGCCGAGGTCGTGATAATCAGTCGAGCGGTCGGTGCGCCAGACGGTTTTTCCCGTGCGTTTGTCGAGCGCCGTGACGTACTGCTGGTCGATGCCGTCAAATGTGAGAATCAAGAGGTTCTGCCAGACGATCGGCGAGGAACCGGGTCCGCGAAAGTGGCGGCAGGGAAGGTCACGGCGTTGCCAGATGACGGCGGCGGTTTGCGGGTCGACCCGGGCGGTGCCGTAGCTTCCAAAGTGGACATAAACCGCGTCGTCTTCCAGCACGCAGCTTGGCGAAGCATAGGTGTTGACCTTGTTTCCCAATTTTTCCGGCGCTCTGTTCTCGAACAGGAGCTTGTGGTGAATGACACTTCCTGTGCGGCCGTCGATTGCGTACACGAATTGCCGCTTGCCGTCGGCCGTGGCGGCGGTGAACCACAGCTTGCCGTGACCGATGACAGGGGTCGAATGGCCGAGCCCTTCGAGGTCGAGCTTCCAGGCGATGTTCTTGCCGCTGGACTCGTCCCATTCAAGGGGCACGCCGCGGGCATCGCATGCGGCGGCAGAGCCGTTCTGAAAGGGGCCGTTTCGATTCGGCCAAGGGAGTTCGGCCGCCCAGAGGGGCCGCGCAACAAGATCACCAGCAGCAGTAATTTGGCAGAAATCCATCGAGAGGTTTGCATTTGGTCCGTTCACCCGCCAATCAAGTGGAAAGGATTATCCTCTGGCAAAGAGGCGGCGAACACAACGGATCAGACATGCAAACCGCGGTCCGTTTCTGGGCGTGCGCCCCGTGTGCTCCGACCGCCGGAGCGTTATGCTGTCGCGAAACGAGTTTTTCGCGCGGTTCATCAGCCGGGAAGATCGAGATGCGAATCTCACTTGCAACATTCGTCCTGATGTGCGTTCTGACAGGCCGGACGGCGGAAGCCAACGCGGCCAATGGCAGACTCGACATTTATTTCATCGACGTCGAGGGGGGAGCCTCCACCCTCTTCGTGACGCCGTCGGGCGAGTCTCTGCTCGTCGATTCGGGTTCGCATGACAATGGCGGCCGGGACCGCGATCGGGTGCTGAAAGTCGCCCGTCAGGTCGCCGGCCTCAAGCGGATCGACCACGCGGTGGTCACTCACTGGCACGAAGACCACTATGGAAATCACGCCGACCTCAGCTCGCAAATCAAGATCGGCACGTTCTGGGACCGCGGACTTCCCGACGCCCTGCCCAATGACGATCCCAAGTTCGAGGAGCGTCTTGCTCCGTATCGGCTGGCGACGCAGAACCGTTCCAAGACGTTGCGGGTCGGCGACAGCCTGCCGTTGAAGTCCGGCGGCACTCCTCTCTCCGTGAAGGTCGTGACCGGCAGCCGCGAAGTGATTTCGAACGTCGGTCCGCCGAACGCCTTCGCCGCGCTCAACAAGCCTCAGCCCGAAGACCTCACGGACAACGCCGCCAGCTTGAGCCTGCTGCTGCAATTCGGCCATTTCAAGTTCCTGGTTTGCGGCGATCTGACCTGGAACATGGAGGCGAAGCTGATGACGCCGAACAATCCGATCGGCAAGATCGACCTCTTCATGGTCACGCACCACGGTCTGCCGGCCAGCAACAATCCGACACTCGTGCTGGCGATCGATCCGCACGTGGCCGTCATGTGCAACGGTCCCGTCAAAGGCGGCGCCGCCCAAACGATCGAGACTTTGCGCAAGGTCAAATCGCTCGAGGCTCTGTACCAACTTCACAAGAATCTCGCGCTCGGGGCCGAAGCGCAAGCGGCGGCGGAATACATCGCCAATGTCGAGCCGACCGCGCAGTGCCGCGGCACGTTCATCAAGGCGTCGGTCGCCCCGGATGGGAATAGCTACACGGTGCAGGTCGGAGGGGACGGCAGGCCTCGCACGTTTCAAGTTCGCCGCGATTGAGGCCCTGAGTCGGCGATGCCTCCGGGGCTCGTTACCGCGGAGCCGGTCCGCCGGGCGTGAGCCGTTTGCCTGTTTGCTTCCACAATCGCGGGCGAAGTTGCGGAAACAGTTCGAGCGCATTCTCGCGGAGGATCTGCCGACCGATCCGTGCGGCGTGTTCTTCGAGCAGCTCACCGCGGTCAACCTTCTCCGCAAGGACTTCGGCCAGGCAGCGCCGCGTAAATTCCGTGGCCCCGTAGATCCCCTCTGCGTGATTGCAATCCGCTCCCCACATGATTCGGTTCGAGGGCATGACCTCGAGCCATTCATGGAATGCTCGCTTGGCCATCGTGTAGCTGATCGTGGGGAGCCAACAGGAATCGATCCAGACGTGCGACGCGTGATGCATCGCGATGGCCCCCGTTTCGCCGATCCAGGGGTAGCCGCCGTGGAACAGGATGAACTTCGTCTTCGGATTGGCGGCGATCAGATCGACCAGGAGCATCGGATTCGATCCCTGGATGCGGGCATCTCCCGTGTGGATTTGGAAGGGAAGCTCGTACTTGGCGCCGAGCTCGCAGAGCCTCCACATGATGAAATCCTCGAACTCCTTGATCTGTGTCGCGCTGAGCGCCGCCCGTCGTTTTCCGAAAGCGGCCTCGGCCCGTTCGCGGGGGATGTTGTCGAAGAGGAGTGTTCGCTCATAGGCGAGCGTCGTCTTGAGACAGACGGCACCGCGGTCTTTGGCCTCGAGGTACAACCGATCGAGCACCTTCAAGTAATCGTCGAGCGAATCGACGGGCAGACCGTGTTTTTTGGCAAACTCATACGGACTGTCGAGCGGTTGCGTGAACTCCGAGGCGTGATACCCGCGAACGAGGGGCGTCACGTTGAAGACGAGTACCTCCCACGGATACGACGTCGTGAAGGCATAGCGAGCCCAGTAGGGGTCGTTGAACATCAGTTCGATATTTGCCCGTTCGGTCACGACGTGATAGAGCCAGCGTTGATCCTGGTAGTGCTCAAAGATCTGCCGATCGAGCTCCCGAGCCTGTGCATCGGTGATCTGATCAAAATCGACGCCGTAGAGATCCCGGAAGGCGGGGAGCTGGTACCGATAAAAGCTCGTGGCGCGCGCATCTTTGAAATCGTGCTTCGCGGACTTCCACCAGTCGTCGAAATCCATGCCGGCCTTCCATGGGGTCAACGGATTGAAACGGCGGTAGTAGCTGTTCTGCCACAAGCCGGCCAAATTGACGCCTCTCCCCTGCTTCGTTTCGTTGATCGACGGCAGACGATCAAACGGGAACAGGTGATCGTGCGTGTCAATCGCGGGCACGGCATCGAGCTGGTGTTTGAACCGAAGATAGGTTGGCGACGAATGGGAATCAGGGTCGCCGGCAAACGCGCGAGCCCCGGCGAAAACCACAAAAAACATCAACGACGCGCGATGAGCAGTTCTTCTCGTGACTCGCACGTTCATCGATGTCCTTCTTGGAGTTCCGCAGCCGCTCAACGGTCGCCCTGTTGCACCCAGCTTTCACTGAAGGCGGCGTGCTTCATGCTTTTGCCTTGGCGGCCCTTGAGTGCCTTGGGGACGAAGTAGCTATAGATCGCATGGATCGTCCCGTCGCGGCCCTGGATCACGCACGGATAGTGGTAGGAGCCGTCGGCATGATTTTCCAGATGACGGGTTCGTTTCCAGGTCTTGCCCTCGTCGGCGGAGATCGCGACCGCCAGAGAGTTCCGTCCGCGCGACCGGTCGTTATAGACGAGACAGAAGTGGCCATTTGCCAGTCGCACACCGTCGATCCCGGCGCCCGGATTGGGCAAGTCGGACAAGGTCACGGGGCCCCAGGTCAGTCCGTCGTCTTTCGATTCGCTGACCTTGATATGGCCGGAGCCGCCGTTATCGCGCATGTACGCGACCAGCGTGCCGTCTCTCTTGGGCAAAACGGTCGGTTGGATTCCGCCCCAGCCGAAGATCGGCTGGCTGGCGAACCACGTTTTCCCTTTGTCGTCGCTGACAGCCATGATCCCCAAGGAAAACGTGTCGGTATAGAGCGGCAGCAGGATGCGGCCGTTTGGGTGCCGTTCACTCGCTGGCAAGACGGTCGGCTTGCACCGCGTCTGCCAGCCCAGCCGCTGAGAGAGCTTGTCGCCGAGACGAGCCTTCGCGCCTTCGATTCCTCTCTTGAGCCTGGTGATTGCCGCGGCACGTTGCGCGACGGGCAATTTTGAAATCCGCTCGTCGGTGCCCTTCTCGGCATCGGCGACTCGCTTGGTCAGCTCTTCGAGGTGCTTGGCAATCCGGTCGCTGAAATCCGCCGGTTTGAGCGGAATGATCCCGAATCGCTCCCACTTCGGCGGTCCGTCGCCCAGATAGTCGCGCGAGACGAGGTAGTTCGTGAGGGCCGATTCCCAGGAATTGGCCAGGATCAGCGGCCAGAAAAGCCAGAGGCGGCCTTCCGGATCGATCATCATGCACGTGTTGCAGTCCGGAAAGCCCGGAAAATCCGCCAGCAGGAACGCGTCACTCCACTTGGTTTGCCCCTTTCGCAGACGGGCACCGAAGACGGCCACGTTGTCCGCGCTGCGTTCTCCGCTTCCCCGGTACCAGGAGGCAACCAGATCCCCATTGGGGCACTCGACGAGACCCGGCGCGTGATTGTGGTCCGGCCGTAACGGGAAGACGAGTTCTTCGCGATACAGCGGCGCTTCGGCTGCCAAAGTCGCCGGAGCGCCGCAGCAAGCCATCGCAAGGGCCGACGCCACGATTACACCGACTCTCAATGTTTGCCGTCTCATTGTTCCTGTTCTTCTCCCTCTCGATAGTATCCCTGCGGGAGGACGGTCGCCACGCGGCGACTGAGGGCAGGAGCTATCGAAGCGTCGCTGCTGCGGTCGGCAGACCCACCGCCTTGAGCAGGAACGGGACATTCGTCGTCGGTGCGACGCCTTCGCGCATCAGGTAGTCGAAGACCATCCGAGTTTCCGTCCCCGATTTGCCCGCGTCGGTGACGAACGATTCGCGGAAATACACGGGCTGGCAGCCGGCCGCGATCGACGGATGCTTCACGAGATCAAGGTCGTGCGTCGAGACGGCCCCGATCGCGTGCCTGGTCATCAGGTAACTCAACACGGCGGCCGCCGCCATTTGACGCTCGGCGTTGTTCGTGCCCAGGAGAATTTCGTCGAGCAGATACAACAGCACGTGTTCCCGATTGCCATCGATCTGGTCGGCCGCGTCGACCACGCGGCGGATGCCCAAGAGTTCGGCCATGAAGAGCGAAATTCCCGCCTCGAGCGAATCGGTGACACGCATCACCGTCGCCACGCGCACTGGCGGCAGCAGCAGCGACCGCGCACAGACCGGTGCTCCCGCCTGTGCCAGCACCACGTTTGTGCCGAGCGCCCGCAAGAGCGTGCTCTTGCCCGACATGTTCGAACCGGTCACCAACAATACCGTGCCCGGCGGCCCCACCGTCACGTCGTTCCGCACGCAGGCCTCCGGCGGCAAGAGCGGGTGACCGAGTGCCTCGGCCTCGAGGCGGCGCTCGCCGTCGGTCCGCATGGTCGCGAAGGTCCAGTCGGGATGCTCGTCGGCGACCGCCGCAAACGAGGCCAGCGCCTCCAAGTCGCCCACCGCCTCGAGGGCTCCGTCCACGGCGGAGCCAAAGCGGCGGCGCCACGTCGACAGGGCGCCGGCCACATGAAAATCCCATAACAGCACGAACTGCAGAAAGACATAGATCATGAACAGAAAGAACAGCGGCAACGACGCTACGAAGACCAAGGCAAACCGCAAGTTTTGAAAACGGCTGAGCCAGGTCAGCCGCCCCAGCCAGCGAATTCCCTGCCTGGCCCGCGTCACCTCGGCATGCAGCGCGGCCAACAGAGGCGCCGTCGGCACCGCATCGTGCGGCAGTTCGGCCGCCCGGTCGACCAGCTCGCGATACCGGGCCACGTCGTCCGACCCTTCACTGACAATGGCAAACACATTGTGCACGCGGCCCAACAGGACGATCGAAAAGAGCACGTTGACGAGCACCACGCCGGCCAGAGTGAAGCCGGCTGCCATTCGCGTGCCGGTGGAAAACGCGAACCAAATTATGCTCGCGACGGCCAGCGCCGTGAGCACGCGGGCCGCCCACAACGACGGCGCGAGCCACCGCTCGTCGCCCCGATCCTTGATCCATGCGGCAAATCGCGCGGACCGATCTCCGAGTCTCTCGATGAACGAAGCGGCCGCTTCCAACCGTTGCCGCTCGTCAAGTCGCGGAGCCAATTCGCGAATCGCCGTCTGCCGCTCCGCGATCGTCTCGGCGTCAGCCGGCTCGGTGAGCCAACTGGCGACGCGGGCCAATCCCCACGGCGTTCGCGCCCGGCAGACGAGTTGGCAGAGCGACGCTTCTCCGAACAGATCGAGATCATCGCACAGCGCGCGTCGATCATCCGGCGGGACGGTGTTCGGCACTGGGACCTGGCGCCATTGGCGATCCACGCGGGCGATGGATTGCGAATTAATCTCCGCCAGTCGCTCGGCGAATTCGACGTCGTGTTGCGTCTTGAGCAAGAGGGGCGTCGCCAAAAACGCGACCAACACGCCAAGCCCGGCGGCGAAAGCGCAGAGACCGAGCGCGACGCCCAGCCCAATGTGGGCCAGGACCGCTCCCACCAGAACGATTCCGGCGATCGAGAGAACCGTCCAAAGGAGGGCAAAACGCCAGCGAAAGCGCTTGGCTTCGAGACGAAATTGCTCGACCCGCGCCGCGTAAATCTCCCGCGCACCGGTAGCCGGTCGACGTGAAACAACGTGCGACGCAATTCCTTGCGACACGTTCAAGCAAAATCCCCCATCGAAATAGGCAAAAACGAGCTCATTCTTCGTGCGCCTTGCCTTGGGAACAACGACGACCGGCGCCTGTGGCGGGTCCTGCGCGGATGCATTTTGATGCAACCTTAAGTCGCGCTCATGGCCGCATGTGCGCTAGCCGACCTTAAGCAGCTTACCTGTCGGTCGGTAAATCGGTTTCAGTTGATAAGCCTTGCCAAATCGTCGCCAACGGCGTTTACGGTGCAAACCAAACACAAAATACTCGGCAAACTTGGCAAGTTTCTATTTTCTGAGTAAGCCGCAACAAATAGAATGCGGGGTCGATTCGCTTTTGGGCCTGGTGTTCTCCTTGGGTGAGCGCCGCGAATGGCAGAAGTTGGACTTCTGGAACACACACTCGATTCTCTTCGTTTGCAGGTCAATCGACAGCTCGACGGTTATCTCAGGCAGCTCGACTCAGACTGTCCCGAGGCGCTGCGGGACGCCATGTCGTATAGCCTGCTGGCCGGCGGCAAGCGACTGCGCCCCCTGCTGACCTTGTTGGCGTGCGAGGCGGCCGGCGGATCAATCGAGGCGGCGATGCCCGCCGCGTGTGCGATCGAGATGATCCACACCTATTCGCTGATCCACGACGATCTGCCCGCGATGGATGACGACGACCTGCGCCGCGGAATTCCCACCTGCCATGTGAAGTTCGGCGAGGCGCGGGCCATTCTTGCCGGCGACGCGCTGTTGACGCTGGCCTTTGAGATCGTCGCCCGCGACGTAAACCCGCCGGCGACGGCAGCCGCCTGTTGCGTCGATCTGGCCAACGCGGCCGGGGCCGTGGGCATGGTGGGCGGACAAGAGGCCGATCTCGCGGCGGAAGACACGGGCGTGGCGAACGTCGAGGAACTCGAGGCCATCCATCGCCGCAAGACGGGACGCCTGCTGTGCGCCGCGCTCACCATGGGCGGCCGCATTGGCGGGGCCGATGCCGAGGCACTGGCCCACCTCGAGCGATACGGAACAAATGTTGGGTTGGCATTTCAAATCGTCGATGATCTGTTGGATATCGTGGGCGAACAAAGCAAAATGGGAAAGGGTGTCCGCAAGGACGCCACACACGGCAAGCTCACCTACCCGTCACTCTTGGGCGTGGAGGAAAGCCGTGAACGGGCTCGTGCGCTTGTCGCACAGGCCTGCTGTTCGGTGGCCGCCTTCGGCGAGCGGAAGCGGCACCTAGAAGCGCTTGCGCGCTTCGTAGTGGAGAGAGACCATTGATCAATTTCGAGATTCTTCCCGGAATTGAGTCCCCGAAAAACTTGCGGGCGCTCACGGATGAGCAGTTAGTTCAGCTCACTGACGAAATTCGCGAAGCCCTGTGCGGCGTCGTTTCGACGCGCTCGGCCCACTTCGCCAGCAACCTGGGCGTGGTCGAACTGGCCGTCGCCCTGCACCTGGTCTTCGACTTCTCGAAAGACCGCCTCATCTGGGACACGGGCCACCAGATCTATCCGCACAAACTGCTCACGGGCCGGTTCCGCGAGTTCAACACGATCCGCACCAAGGGCGGCCTCATGGGATACCCGAATCCCGACGAGAGCGCCTATGACCTGTTCATGACGGGACACGCCGGCTCGAGCGTCTCCACCGTGCTCGGCCTCAAGGCGGCCGACGATCTGTTGCGCGACGCGTCGCTCGACGAAGATCGCCGCTCGGTGGCCGTCATCGGTGACGGGGCCCTGCCCTCCGGCATCGTGTTCGAGGCGATGAACAACGCGGCAGGGCTGAAAAAAGACCTGCTGGTCATCCTCAACGACAATAAGATGGGCATCTGTCCCCGCGTCGGCGGATTGGCCCAGTACCTCGACAAGGCCCGCGTCGCGCCGTTTTATGACGGCCTCAAGCGGGACATTGCCTGGCTGCTCAACAAGGTCCCCGTGGTCGGCGAGTCGGCCGAGCACATGCTCGGCCAATTCAAGGACGCCGTGAAGACCTTCCTGCACGGCGGCATGCTGTTCGAAGAGATGGGCTTCCGCTATATCGGCCCCGTCGACGGACACGACTTGCGATCGCTGCGGACCTACCTCGAATTGGTCAAAGAGGTCAAAGGCCCGGTCCTGCTGCATGTGTTCACGGAAAAGGGGCACGGCTTCAAGCCTGCCTGTGAAGACCCGGTGCGGTTCCATACGCCGCCCGTCTTTCAGCGGAACGCCAGCGGCGAGATCGAGTTGGTCAAGAAGAGCTCAACGCCCGCCTATACCGACGTCGCCAGCGACGCGATCCATACGGCCATGGCCAAGAATCCCAAGGTGACCGTGATGACGGCCGCCATGTGCGAGGGGAACAAGCTGCAAAAAGTCCGCGACGAGTTCCCGGACCGCTTCTTCGACACGGGCATTTGCGAAGGGCACGCGGTCGCGTTTGCCGGCGGCATGGCCAAGTCGGGCCTGCGGCCGATCGTCGACATCTACAGCACGTTTTTGCAGCGGAGTTACGACCAGATCTTCCAGGAAGTGGCCCTGCAGAACCTGCCCGTGACCTTCATGCTCGACCGGGCCGGCCTGTGCGGTCCCGACGGGCCGACGCATCATGGCGTGTTCGACAACTCATACATGCGCATTTTCCCAAACATGGTCGTGACGGCTCCCGGCGATGCGCTCGACATGGGGCCGATGCTCGACTTTGCGCTGGAGTACAACGGACCCGTTTCCATCCGCTATCCCAAAGCGAATGCGGAGCGGGTCGAGCGGGCCGTCGCGCCGATCGAATTGGGCCGCGCCGAAGTCATCGATTGGGGCTCGGACGGCACGATCATCGCCTATGGGGCGCTCCTGCCACGCTGCATCGAGGCCTCGCGCCGCTTGCGGCAAGAGGGTCTTGACGTGGGCGTTGTCAACGCCCGCTTCGTGAAGCCGCTCGACACCGACATGGTCGTCCGCGCCATCGAGCAGTCGGGCTTCGTGCTCACGGTGGAAGAAAACGCCGCTGGCGGGCGGATTCGGTTCGGCAGTTCTCGAAGCGGCGGCAGCAGCCGGCGCGGGCACGGCCAATATCCGCTGCCTGGGGCTTCCCGATCGCTTCATCGAACACGGCGAGCGCGACGAACTGCTGGCCGACCTGGGCCTCGACGTGGACGGCATCGTTGCTGCGGCGCGTGCTCTCACCGGCGGGGCGACGGTCGTCAACGACTGAGTCTTCGTAGGCAAGCTGCCAGCTTGCCATTTGGTTAGGTTCGATGCCGCATTGGATGGCAAGCTGGCAGCTTGCCCTACATTGGGCGGAATCAAGGATGATCGCAGCTTCACGCTTGAGCCGTTCGCTCGCGTTTGCTTTCGCCGGCTTGTGGTTGTTCGTCCTGCCGACCGCCGAAGCCGCCGAGCAATACACGCTGGCCCCGCCTGCGCCCCAGTCGGCCGTGCAGGCGGTCGAGATCCATTTTCAGGTCTCGGGGACGGCTGAGTTTGCCATCGAGAAGAACCAGTCGCTGGCTCATCCGCTTTCGGCCCAGGCGACGCTCAAGTACCGCGAACGGGCCCTGCCCGGCTCGGGTCGCGAGGCACAGACGCTCCGCGCATTGCGGTATTACGACGCGATCGACGCCAAGATCCGCGTCGCCGACCATGAGACCAGTCCGCAGCTTGCCGACAATCGGCGGTTGCTCGTGGCCGAGGGCCGGCGCGACGGAATCTTGTTCTACAGCCCGCAGGGTCCGCTCACGGCGCTCGAGCTGGAGCTGCTCCGTGCCCCGGGTGACAGCCTGGGGCTTTTGGGCTTGCTCCCCTCGAAGCCCGTGGCCGTCGGCGAGAAATGGTCGCCCCCGAGTTGGGCCGGCCAAATGCTGACCGACACGGAGGCGGCCGCCAAGTCCGACCTCACCTGCACGCTCGAATCCGTGACCGACGGCCAGGCGAAAGTGAAGTTCGACGGCACGCTGGAGGGGGCCACGGCCGGTTCGTCGGGCAAGATCGAGCTGCACGGCTTCTTTCTCTACGACATCAAGCCCCAGCAGATTACGCGGGCCGAGCTGGAACAGACCGAGGATCGCAGCGTCGGTCCGATTTCGCCGGGACTCAAGGTGAAGGCGACGGCCGTCGTCACCCGCACGCCGGCCACCGATGAGGGAAGCCTCACGAAAGAGGCGGCTGCCGCCGTGCCGCTTGAACCGCCCAGCGGGCTCACGCAGTTGATGTTCCACGCGGCGTGGAACATCGAGTTTCGCCACGATCGCGAGTGGCACGTCTTTCAGCAGTCGGAGCAGGTTGCCGTTTTGCGGCTGATGGAGCTGGGAGAATTCGTGGCGCAGTGCAACCTGGCCCCCGTGCGGGCCGCCAATCGCGGTGAACACGTCCCCGAAAATCAATTCCAGA
Organism: uncultured Planctomycetaceae bacterium; assembly: GCA_963752185.1. Classification (GTDB taxonomy): domain Bacteria; phylum Planctomycetota; class Planctomycetia; order Planctomycetales; family Planctomycetaceae; genus DASPSM01. The sequence continues at coordinate 3,479,406 of CAVVXK010000002.1, forward strand.
ACGACATTCGCACCAGTCTGGGAACGCGGCTCAAGAAGATCGAAAAAGCGGAGACGATCCCCAGCGGCGATGATCGCTTCCTCTATCGCGTGACGGCAACGGGCGAATCCAACAAGACGCCCATCACGTGGATTTATTATCTGTGCGCCGCGCCGAGCGGGCTGCAGACCTCGTTCGTCTTCGCCGTGGAAACATCCCTCCGCGAAAAACTCGGCAACCGCGACCTGGAGATGCTGAAGAGCCTGAGGTTCGTGGAGCAACCGAAGCCGACAGAGGCGAGGAAATGAAGGATGAAGGCGGAAGGATGAAGGATGAGCCAGAAATAGGCACGCGTAGCGTGCGAGTCTGACTCATCCTTCCGCCTTCATCCTTCATCCTTTGGTTCCGTCGTTCCGCCTTCATCCTTCGCATAATCGTTACCACCCTTTTCTCCCGCCGCGAACCTCTTCGCTCCGCTCCTCCTGTCCCTTTCGATTTGGAAGTAAGGTTTGACAGCCGTCGATTCTGAACGGTGGGATCGACTGTGCGCTTGGGCTGGCGGTTCCCAGTCGGTCCGGGCGCCGGGTTCAAGGAGGCCTCAGTGTCGTCGTTACTTCCCTTCGATTTGCAGACGTCCGCTCCGCCGATGCTCATTTGGAGCTGGGCGATCGCTTCGCTGTTGCTGGCCTCGGCCCTCGGTTTTGCGGCGGGGGCGATGTACGCGAACCGCTCGGCCGATCGCGGGTTCCGTAAGGCACTCCGGGCAATCTCGTCGCTTTATACGCTGGCTCTCGAATCGCTGGACAAGGCCCAGCATCTGTCGAGCCTGCTCGAGAACTATCCCGGAGCCTCGCTGACGGTCGATCAGGTGGACCGCCTCGATTCCAAGCGCGGCTCGCTCGTGGAAACGGTCAGTCGCCTGGTGACCAAGCAGCGCGAAGGGATGGCCAAACAGCTCGAAGCCAAGCTCAAGCCCAAACCGCTGCCCCTGCCGCTCGAATGGGAGCGAACGTCGCTCGACCCGGCGACCGGTCTTCCGGACCGCTCGATGTTTGATGCGAACTTGCGGGCCATGCTGCAGGCCGGCTCGCAGACCGACCTGCCAAGCGGAGTGTTGCTGGTGAAGATTGACCGGCGGGACGGGCTCAAGTCGCGGTTTGGCCTCCGTGGAGCCGAGGAATTCGACAAAGGCGTGGCCTTCGTGATCAGCCATTCGCTGCGCGAGCAGGATCTGGCCTGTCGGCTGACGGAGGACACCTTCGGCCTCCTGTTCCCAAGTGTCGACGGCGAGGCGGGCCACAAGCTGGCGCAGGCCGTGCGGAATGCCGTTCGCTTCCACACGTTTCGCTCAAACGGCGTCGGCCCCGAGGTGTTGGTGACGGCCAGCTTTGGCTATACGACGTGCGCGCCGGCCGATCATCCCGAAGTCGTCCTCTCCCGCGCCGGCGAAGCCTTGGCTCGCTCGGCACAACGCGGCCGCAATCAGTTGCATCTGGCGGAAGGAAGCTCCGTGGTCCACTGCGCGGCGGCAAGCGCCTGACGGCGAGGGGCAAGCGCCTGGCGGCGGGAGGCAGGGGCTGCGGGCGCGGGGTGGGGGAAACGCGAAAAATTCTCTTTTTTCCCCCGCCCCGCGCCCCCCATTCCCCGTCCCGCGCCCCCAACACTGCATCTTGTCACATTTCGCCCGTTCCGATAGGATTCGGCTGGCGCTGAATTCGCCGAATTCTAGCGAAATGCCCACCTTTTCTTGACCCATGGGATAACTCTCTATGCGGTTCTCAGTTCGTTCGTGCGCTGGAGTACATTGACCGCCGTGATGGTCACTCTTGTGGCCTCGACGATTTTCGCTCATCAGGCGGCAGAACCGCGTGCGGCGGAATCGAAGACCGCGATGCTCGTCTGCAAGATGATCGAGCAGGGTCACATCAGCCATGTGAGAATCAACGACGAGATCTCGGTGAAGCTGTTCAACCGGTATCTCGATCTGCTTGATCCCCGCAAGCTGTATTTCTCCCAGGCCGATGTCGACACGTTGGGCGTCGACCGCGCCAAGCTCGGCGAGAAGATGAAGGCCGGCAATGTCGACTTCGCCTACCGGGCGTTCGATCTCTTTTTGCAGCGGGTGAAGGACCACAACGCAGTCGCCACCCAGTTGGTCGATGCGAAGCACGATTTCACCGTCGATGAAGGCATGGTCATCGATGCCGAAAAGCTCCCCTGGGCCAAAAGCGATGCGGAACTGCGGGAGCGCTGGCGGAAGCAGGTGAAGTACGACCTGCTCGCGCTCAAACTCGAGGACACGGCGGACGCCGAAGCCAAGACCCGCCTCAAGAAGCGCTATCGCCTCAACATTGAAAACTGGGAGCAGATGGAGGACGGCGAGAAGCTCGAAATCTATCTGTCGGCACTGACCCACTGCCTCGACCCGCACTCCAGCTACATGTCGCCACAGACCCGGGATGAGTTCCGCATTTCGATGGAATTGCGGTTGCAGGGCATCGGCGCGGCGCTGCGGCAGGAAGACGGTTTCACCGTCGTGCAGAAGATCGTTCCCGGCGGCGCGGCCGAGAAGGACGGGCGGCTCAAGGTCGGCGACAAGATCGTCGGCGTCGACAGCAAGGGCGACGGGCCGATCCAGTCGGTCGTCGAAATGAAGCTCACCAAGGTCGTGCACCTGATCCGCGGTCCCGAGGGGACGAAGGTCCGCCTGCAGATCAAAACGGCCGAGCACATTGATCTCAAGAATCCCGCGAAGAACAAGAAGAGCCAGGTCAACGTCTACTCGCTCACGCGGCAAACGGTTGAGTTGACCGGGCAGGAAGTCAAAGGAGAGATCATCGAGACGGGGGCGCGGCTCAAGAGCCAGCGGAATGTCCGCGTGGGCGTGCTCAACATCCCCTCGTTCTATCGCGATTTCAACGGCGCCTCCAACGGCGAGCAGGACTTCAAGAGTACGTCGCGCGACGTGGATAAAGTGCTCAAGAAGTTCAAAGACAAGGGCGGCATCGACCTGCTCGTCGTCGACCTGCGAAACAACGGCGGCGGCGCCCTGAGCGAAGCCATCGAAGTCTCTGGCCTCTTCATCGAAACGGGACCGGTTGTCCAGGTGAAGCAGCCGGGTGATGAGAAAGAAGTTCATAAGGACGCCAACCCGAGCATCTCGTACGACGGGCCGATGGTCGTGCTCACGAACCGCCTGTCGGCTTCCGCCTCGGAGATTTTTGCCGGCGTGATCAAGGACTATCGCCGCGGCATTATCGTGGGCGACAGCTCGACCCACGGCAAAGGGACGGTGCAAAACGTCATGAATGTCGGCCAGACCGGGCTCTTGAGCGCGTTTGCTCCCGAGGATCTCGGGGCTCTCAAGCTCACGATCAGCCAGTTCTACCGCGTCAACGGCGACAGCACGCAGTTCCTGGGCGTCGCTTCCGACGTCGTGCTCCCCTCGCTCTTGGACCATATGGACCTGGGCGAGTCGTCGCTCGACAACGCCCTCAAGCCCGATCACATCGAACCGGCCGACTACACGCCGTGGCACCGCGTGAATCCGAGCATGGTCAGCTTCCTGCAGGAACAGAGTGGGAAGCGCCTCGATGCTTCGCCTGAGTTCCAGAAGATCAACAAGGAGATCGTCACGTTCGAGCAGCGGAAGAAGCGCAAGCAGGTCTCGCTGAACTACGAGACGCGCAAGAAGGAACGCATCCAGGACAAGATCGAGGAAAAGAAGGCCGAGGAAGTGACTTCGGAGGAGACTCCGGAAGGTCCGATCTTCCCCACAACCGCGTATAACGACGAGGTTCTGCGGATCGCCACGGATTACGTGCAGTTGGTGCGTGTTATGACGACCGCCGGCAACTGATGCCGGCGATCGAAGTCCGCGGCCTGGCGAAGACGTATCGCGTCTTTCGGAAGCGGGAAGGGCTCGCCGCCTCGATCGGCGGGCTCTTTCGCCGCACGTATCAAAGCGTCGTCGCCGTCGACCGCGTCACGTTTACGGTCGAGGCCGGCGAGATTGTGGCCTTCCTCGGTCCCAACGGCGCGGGCAAGACGACGACGCTCAAGCTCCTTTCGGGGCTGATTTTTCCCAGCGCCGGCGAGGCCCGCGTGCTGGATTATGTTCCCTGGAAGCGCGATAACGCCTTCCGCCGTCGCTTTTCCCTCGTGATGGGGCAGAAGAACCAACTCTGGTGGGACCTGCCCGCCCAGGAGTCGTTTCGCCTGCATCGCGAAATCTATCGCATTGATGCCGGCGTCTTCCAAAGGCGGATCGACGAGCTGACGGGCCTGTTGGAAGTGCGATCGCTCGTCGGCCAGCCGGTGCGCGAACTGTCGCTGGGCGAACGCATGCGGATGGAGCTGATCGCCGCTTTGCTCCACGGTCCCGAGGTGCTCCTGCTCGACGAGCCGACCATCGGCCTCGACGTCGTCTCGCAGCGCCGCGTTCAGGACTTTTTGCGCTTTTATCAGGCCGAGCGCAAGATCACCGTGCTGTTGACCAGCCACTACATGAAGGACGTCGAGGCGCTCTGCAAGCGGGCCATCATCATCAATCACGGCCGCATCAATCACGACGGGCCGCTGGCCGATATCGTCGACCGCTTCGGCCGCCACAAGATCATGGACCTGCAGTTCGCCGGCGACGTGCCGACCGACCTGGATCGCTACGGCCAGGTGGTCGAGGTGAAACCGCCGCGCGTGCGGTTGGAAGTCTCCCGCCAGCGGATCCCCGAAATTCTCACGGCCCTGTTGGCGAACTACAACATCGAAGACGTCGGCGTGCAGGAGCGTCCGCTCGAAGACGTGATCGCCGAAATGTTCGCCTCGGCCCCGCCGCGGGCCGTCTCCGACGGCGCAACTCGATGACGAGCCGCTGCCACGGTTGCGTGGGACGCTGTCTGCCGCTCACAATCCGGTTCCGGATTGTCGAACCGATTCTCCGTTTGGTGTTCCTTTCGAACTGATGCTCACCAGCCTGCGGATTCAGTGGACGATTTTGAAGACGTGTCTCGAAGAGCGGCTCGTTTACCGGGCCGACTTCGCTTTCGGCACGTTCGTCCGCTTCCTGCCGATCGTCACGCAGATTTTTCTGTGGGGGGCGATCTACTCGACGAACGATCCCAACCGGCGGATGAACGGCTACACCTATCGCGACATGGTGGCCTATTACCTGCTCGTGATGGTCAGCCGCGCCTTCTCGAGCATGCCGGGGCTTTCCGAGGGGATCGCCAACGACATTCGCGATGGCACGATCAAGAAATATCTCACCCAACCGATCGACATGCTGGGTTATTTGTTCTGGTACCGCGTCGCGCACAAGCTGGTGTATTACGTGATGGCGACCGTGCCGTTTGCCATCGTGTTCTGGCTCTGCCGCAGTTATTTCAGCGGCTGGCCGGACGGCTGGACGATCGCCGCGTGGGTGGCGTCGCTGCTCTTGTCGTTTCTCGTCGGCTTTCTGCTCGAGGCGCTGATCGGCCTGATCGGGTTCTGGTTCCTCGAGGTGAGTTCGCTCGTCTTCATCTACATGATGATCAACTTTTTCCTCTCGGGGCACATGATCCCGCTCGACTGGCTGCCGCCGGCCATCAGCCAGCCGGTGCAGTACCTGCCCTTCAAATACCTGGCCTATTTCCCGGCGGCCATCATGCTGCACCGCTATTCGCACGCGCAACTGGCGCGAGAGCTGTTGATCGAGCTCGGCTGGGTGATCGCACTTTTCGCCGCGAACCGGTTTGCCTTCGCCCGAGGCGTGCGGCGGTACGGGGCTTTCGGCGGCTAAGTTGCCACGTTGCCGCTAGGTCGTAAGCGGTATGGCAAAGAACCGTAGTAGGCCATCTATTTCAAAATGGTGCGTGGGCAAATCCCAGGCTGATTTTTCACCACAAAGGCACGTTTCTTTGAATCCGCCCCAATGGCGGAAAGACACCAAGAAAGGCAAGAGAGATCCGCCGATGACGCCGATTTCGCCGATTGGAATTTCACAATCTGCGTCCTTCTGCGAAATCTGCGGAGAACTGTTTCTTAGTCTCATGCGGATCGTAAAGAAGGTGGGCCGGCGCTCGCAAAGCCTCGCTGGTCCCACCCTACGGCTGCAGATTCGCCGCAGCGAATCCCCGGACGCCCTCACGTTGAGCCGTGGGCGTGGCACTCAGAGTCAGCGAATGCCGCTGCTTACGTCGTCAGCGGTTTGCCCAAAAGCTTGCGCTTCTCGCGGATGAACTTGAGATGATGGTCGACGTGCCCGACGTACGTCTCGAGTAGCCCCTCGAGCGTGACGTCACCGCGTTCGTTGTGATGGCCGACCCGTTTGAAGGCGCTTGCCGGCAGTCGGCGGAGCAACTCGGCCGTAATCAGCCGGTTGAGGCGGAAGACTTCGGCCGCGTCGCGGGCGGACACGTGATCGTAGGCGAGATTCTTCGCAAACGCCGTCTCGTCATACCCAATCAGAGTGGGCGGCCGATCCTCGGCGGCGACCCGTTTCATGCGATCCGACGCGATCAGGTCGCTATCCATCAGGTGCAGAATAATCTGCTGGATGCTCCACGTTCCGGGCACGGGAAACGCGAGCAACTCGGCCTTTTCGAGTCCGGCAATCGCTTTGGCAGGGACGTCCGCTCCCGCGACGTATTGGTCGATTAATTCGCGGCTCATCAAATCGCTCCGATTGGCAGAGTGAATTCAGTCGCCGGCCGAGGCGAGGTACTTGCGATAGACGCCGGCGACGTCGGCCGCCTGCGCATCGCCGTCGTGAATGTAGAGCCCGTACCGCAGTCGCAGGTTCGCGCCGGGCTTGAGCACGTACGGAGCCGCGGCATTCTTGCCGTTGGTGTACGCTTTCTCGCCGAAGGGACTGATGGCGAACAGGCCGTAATTCCGCACGTGATACCGGGACGGGCGAAAGTTGTGCGGATTATCGAAGATCGCCACACCGACCGTCTTTCCCTCGACGTTTCCGTCGTACTCGACCCAGGCCGAAGTTTTACCCCAGCAGCCAGGCTCTTCGCCGTGCAGCCCTTCGGCATTTTGGATTTTTCCACCTTTCGCACCGGTCATCGACGGCGCCACGCGAAAGCCAAACAGCCCCTCCTTGGTGTCATGGAAGGTGACCGGCCCCTTCGCGGCGGCGAGATTGGCGTCGTAAGCGATCACTCGATTCGCGTCGACGCTGATCGTCGTCGTCTCAATGAGAATCGGCTGGTCGTCTTTGCCGAGCCAATGGTTAACGACCTTGAAGCGAGCCGGGTTGCCGCTGGCGATGATCGGTTCGACCGAGACGTTCTCAATCTTGCCGCGCTCCGCCCAAAACCGGATCCCGTTGACCTCGTCGACCGAGAACCACAGCCCTTTATGATGCGGATGGTCCTTCGTCTTCTCGAGGGACCGGGTCATGATCAGTCCTTCGGGAGAACGCACGGGCCAGAAGTAGGGTTTTTTCTGCGTCTTGGCGAAGTGATACACGGTGAACGACTCGCCCCCCACCGTGATGTCGAGCGAATCCCCCTTGAGCGTGAGCTGCACGGTCTTTTCAGCCCCGCGCACGCGTGTTTCACTCGATGCAACGCAGACAAAGAGACAAACGACGCAGAGACAGTTGGAAAGCGCTCGCACAGCAAAACCCTCGCAAGTTGTCGCTTCAAAGCCCACGGACAGCAGTCCGTGGGAATTTAATTCGTTCCCAACGCGGCGCTCCATTGTGCGGCTCGCCGCGCTTGCAGTCGAGTCAGAACGCAGGTAAAAGCGGTGCCACATAGCATCCACGGACAAGTTCGAGCAATCCCCCGCAATGCCCCCCATTCGCCCCCTGAAGCCGTATCCGGCCGTCGCCAATCCCGGTCGCCCCGCGGGCGAACCCGGCCATCGCGATTGGGAGCTGGCCATTCACGGCGATCTGACGGACAAAGAATCCGATCTCGTCGCCCGCATGCTCGAAGTTCCCCGCCGCAGCCGCGGGACTATCTTTTTCGACTCGTGCGGCGGCAGTGCCTACGTCGGACTCGCTCTGGCCAGTTTGATCCGCCTCCGCGGCCTCAAAGCCGATGCCGTCATTGCCGGCGAGTGCTCGTCGGCAGCCATCATGCCCTTTGCCGCCTGCCAGCGGCGCTTCGTGACGAAACATTCCACCCTGCTGTTTCACCCGATCCGCTGGCAAAGTGAGGAGAATGTGCGGCTCGAAGAGGCCTCCGAATGGGCCCGCCATTTCCAGCAGCTCGAAGGTGAGCTCGACGAACTCCTTGCCAAGATGTTCGGCTGTTCGCTCCAATTGCTGACGCAGTGGACGCGGCCCGGCCGCTTTGTCAGCGGGCAAGAGCTGGCCGATGCGGGACTTGCGCACGTGATTGATCTCTTCGCGGGCGACGTCTGGCAGCAGATCGCTTCCGTACCCGATCGGCTGTCTTGATAATCGTATTGTTCCTGGTACGGTTTAGACGTTTCCTCCCGCAAACCCCTTCGGAACAGCCGTGCCGCGCCGCAGCGACATCCACAAAATCCTAATCATCGGCTCAGGCCCCATCGTGATTGGCCAGGCCTGCGAATTCGACTATTCCGGCACCCAAGCCTGTAAGGCCCTTCGAGAAGACGGCTACGAGGTCGTGCTGATCAACTCGAATCCGGCGACGATCATGACCGACCCGGAGACGGCCGATCGCACGTACGTCGAGCCGATCACCTGGCAATACGTCCAAAAAATCATCGAAGTCGAACGCCCCGACGCACTCTTGCCGACGCTCGGCGGACAGACCGGCCTCAATGTCGCCATGGAGCTGGTCAGCCGCGGCATTTTGCAGCAACTCGGCGTGGAATTGATCGGCGCCAAGGAAGAGGTCATCGCCAAGGCTGAAGCGCGCGACTCGTTCAAGAAGGCGATGCTGAAAATCGGGCTCGAGGTGCCCAAGAGCCGCATCGTGCATTCAATCGACGAGGCCCGCGACTCCCTCCGTGAGATCGGCCTGCCGATGATCATCCGTGCCAGCTTCACGCTGGGCGGCACGGGGGGCGGCATCGCCTACAACAAGGAGGAATTCGAATCCAAGGTCCGCCACGGACTGATGATGTCGCCGGTGCACGAAGTGCTGATCGAGGAATCGATCATCGGATGGAAAGAGTTCGAGATGGAGGTGATGCGCGACGTGGCCGACAACGTCGTCATCGTCTGCTCGATCGAGAACTTCGATCCGATGGGCGTGCACACGGGCGACTCGATCACCGTGGCCCCGGCCCAGACGCTTACCGACAAGGAATATCAGCGGATGCGGGACGCGACGATCGCCTGCATCCGCGAGATCGGCGTCGAAACGGGCGGCTCCAACGTGCAGTTCGCCATCAATCCCGACGACGGGCGGATGGTGATTATCGAAATGAACCCCCGCGTCAGCCGTTCGAGCGCCCTGGCCTCGAAGGCCACGGGATTCCCGATCGCCAAAATCGCGGCCAAGCTGGCCGTGGGTTATCGGCTGGACGAGATTCCCAACGACATCACTCGCGAGACGTTCGCCTGTTTCGAGCCGACCATCGATTACGTCGTCACGAAAGTGCCGCGGTGGACGTTTGAAAAGTTTGCCGATGCCGATCCCACGCTCACGGTGCAGATGAAATCGGTCGGCGAGACGATGGCCATCGGGCGGACGTTCAAGGAATCGCTCCAAAAAGCTCTCCGCGGCCTGGAAATCGGCCATTTCGGCTTGGGCGGCGGCAAAAAAGATCGCTGGGGGACAGCCAAACAGCCCAGCATGCATGAAATCCGCCGTCGGCTCTCGGTCCCCAACGAGGAGCGGGTCTTCTTCGTCCGCTACGCCCTCAAGGCCGGCATGACGGTCGAGGAAATCCACGAGCTGACCGAAATCGACCCGTGGTTCCTGCGTAACATCCGCGATCTGGTTGACCTCGAGGATGAGATTCGCCAGGTAAAACGCCTGGGTGATGCCAGCGCGGACCTGATCCGCAGGGCCAAGCGCAACGGCTTCTCCGATCATCAGCTCGGCTTCTGGTGGAACACGTCGGAGACCGAAGTTCGCCGACGCCGCAAGAGCCTGGGCATCGAGGCGACGTTCAAACAGGTCGACACGTGCGCGGCCGAATTCGAGGCGTACACGCCCTACTACTACTCGACCTACGAGCAAGAGGACGAAACGCCGGCCAAGGCTCCGGGCCGCAAACGGATCATGATTCTGGGGGGCGGTCCCAACCGCATCGGACAAGGAATCGAGTTCGACTATTGCTGCTGCCACGCCGCCTTCGCGTTGGCGGAACTCGATATCGAAAGCATCATGGTCAACTCGAATCCGGAAACGGTTTCAACCGATTACGACACGTCCGATTTGCTGTTCTTCGAACCGCTGACGACCGAAGACGTGCTCAACATCTGCGACCGCATGCAACCCGACGGCGTGATCGTGCAGTTCGGCGGGCAGACGCCGCTCAACCTGGCCCGCGGCCTGGAAGCAGCGGGCGTCAAAATCATCGGCACGAGCACCGACATGATCGACGTGGCCGAAGACCGCGAGCGGTTCCAGGTGATGCTGCAAAAGGTGGGCCTCCGCCAACCGCCCAACGGCGTCGCGACGGATGTCGAGGGGCGCAGGCGATCGCGCGGCAAATCGGGTATCCGGTCCTCGTGCGACCCAGCTACGTGCTCGGCGGCCGGGCGATGGAGATTTGCGACGACGAGGCCTCGCTGGTCCGATATATGGACGAAGCCGTCGATGCGTCGCCCGATCGGCCCGTGCTGATCGACAAGTTTCTCGAGGACGCGATCGAAGTCGACGTCGACGCGATTGCCGACGGCAAGACGACGATCATCGGCGGCGTGATGGAACACATCGAGGAAGCCGGCGTCCACTCGGGCGATTCGGCCTGCTCGTTGCCCCCCTATTCGCTGCCGACGTCGGTCGTCGACGAAATCAAGCAGGCGACCTATGCCCTGGCCCGTGAGCTGTCGGTTCGCGGCCTGATGAACATTCAGTTCGCCGTCAAAGCCATCGACGGCCATCACGTGGTCTACGTGCTGGAAGTGAATCCGCGCGCCAGCCGCACCAGCCCGTTTGTCTCAAAAGCCACCGGCCGACCGCTGGCGAAAATCGCCGCCAAAGTCATGGCCGGCGTCTCGCTCGTCGAACAGGGCGTCGTCGAGGAACTCTGGCCGCGTCACACGTCGGTGAAAGAAAGCGTGTTCCCGTTCTCGCGGTTTACCGGCGTCGACATCATTCTGGGGCCGGAGATGCGTTCGACCGGCGAGGTGATGGGCATTGACGAGAAATTCGCACCGGCCTTCGCCAAAAGCCAGATCGCCGCCGGCATCTCGCTGCCGACCGAGGGGACCGTCTTCATCAGCATGACCCGCGATCGCAAACACCTCATGATCGAACCCGCCCGGCGGTTGCAGGCCCTCGGTTTCAAGATCGTTTGCACATCGGGCACGGCCCGCGTGCTGGCCGACGCGGGGCTCGAAGTCGAATCGATCCGCAAGGTGCAGGAAGGCCGCCCCAATCTGCTCGACAAGATGGCCAACGGCGAGATTCAATTCATTTTCAACACGCCCAGCGGCAAAGGCGCCCGCACCGACGAAGGCCGCATCCGCGCCGCGGCGGTCGCGTATGGCGTTCCCTGCGTGACGACCATTCCGGGCTGCCTGGCGATCGTCAAAGCGCTCGAGGCGTATGTCAAAGACCCCGTGCCGCGAGTGCGGGCGCTCCAGGATTGGGCCAAAATGGATCAGGTGGCGGTTGCCGTCGAGAGGTGAGCCTCAACGGCAGCCGCAAACGTCCAGCTCACCGCACCCAGCGCCAGCCTGCCTTGAGCGATCCATTGAGCACTGCGGCGTAGGGCGGCCAGTGGCCCTGAAAGAGCGTCACAATCGACTGGGCTGCCTCGGCACCCATGTCGGCAATCGACTGTGAATCGCCGCCGCCCAGATGCGGGCAGACGACGACGTTGTCCATCTTGAACAGGGGGTTGCCGGGATCGGTCGGTTCCTGCTCGAAGACGTCGAGCCCTGCTCCCCCGAGATGGCCCGATTGCAGAGCGGCAATCAGCGCCGTCTCGACCACTAATCCACCGCGAGCGGTATTAATGAACACGCTGCCCGGCTTCATCTTCGCAAACGCGGCCGCGTTCATCAGCCCGCGCGTCTCGTCGCTTAGCGGGCAGTGCAGGCTGACGAAGTCCGACCGTTTGAGCAGTGTGTCGAAATCGACCAGCTCGATGCCGTTTTTCGCGACAAAGTCCTTGTCCGGGTAAAGCTCGTAGGCGATGACCTTCATCCCGAGTGCAGCACAGCGAACCGCCGTGCTGCGCCCGATCCGGCCCAAGCCGACGAGTCCGATCGTTCGTCCGCGGAGGGGCATCAGGGTCCGGCGGATCCACTTTCCGGAGCGCAACACGCGATCGTTGAGCGCGACCGACCGGGCGACGCCGAACATCAAAGCCAGCGTGTGTTCGGCCACCGCAGCATGGTTGGCGGTCGCCGTAATCGTGACGACCACGTTGTGTTTCGTTGCCGCCGGCACGTCGACCCGGTCGAAACCGACGCCGGCCCGCGCGACGACGCGCAATTCCGGCAGCGCGGCCAAGACCTTGGCCGTAAGATGCTCTCCGCCGGCGATCAGCGCGGTCACTCCCGCGAGCACGCGAATCGATTCCTCTTCGGTTCCCAATCCTCGCGTAAATGTCGTATCAGTCGGATAACGGACCTCGAAGCCCCCGTCGCGCAGAATTTGGGCTTCGGGCCCCGGGGTGCGGATCATCTCTTCGGGCGTGACCAATGCAACTGGCATGACGAACTCGATTCTCCAAACGACTGGACAAGACTCAAACGAGGCATCAGCATACCTTTTGCGGCGAAAAATGACGAACAACGCCATCAACACTCGACGGAATCTATCGTCATCAGCGCACCGAGTGTCTCTTGATCTTTGGAGGGTGCCACTGGCGAGGGCTTTGGCTCGCCAGTGCGATTGCCGCTTGAGACAGGAATTGGCCTCACGCAAGTTCGCGCAGCAAATGACAGAGATGAAAGCACATCACTCGTCGTCAATTCGCGACCCGACGTTCGTACGGTGGGACAAGGCCAGCTTCTGGCCGCCGGCCCACCATTCGTCCGCGTTCCTATCGGTGGGCCGGCGCTCGCTTTGCTCGCTGGTCCCACCCTACATTCTGCTGGCAATCGCGATCGTGCTGATTTGCCAGGCGATCGTTCACGGAGACGACGGTTCCTTTCGTGAGCACGTCGCACCGATCCTGACGCGTCACTGCCTCCGCTGCCACGAGGGAAAACGCGCGAAAGGCGGTCTGGATCTGTCGACCGCAAAAGGTGTTCTCGCCGGCGCCGAAGGTGCGGCGGTCGTCGTTCCGGGAAAGCCTGAGGAAAGTCGACTGATCGAGGCCATCTCCGGCGAACATCCGGAAATGCCCAAGAACGGCAAGCCCCTTTCGTCCAAAGAAATCCGCACGCTGCGTGACTGGGTCGCCGGCGGCGCAAAATGGCCGGAGGGAGTCGTCCTCAAGAACGATCCGCTCGACTGGTGGTCGTTGCGTCCACTCGAACGGCCCGCCGTGCCGCTCGCGCCTCAATCCAGTGCAACCTCGACGAGAACACCGATTGACGCCTTCCTGCTGCAGGCACTCGAGGCCGCGGGTCTCACAGCTTCTCCGGAGGCCGATCGGCGCACGCTGTTTCGGCGGCTCTCGTACGATCTGCTCGGACTGCCGCCGAGTCCGGATGAAGTCGATCGATTCGTCAACGACAGCGATCCGCTGGCTTATGAAAAACTGGTCGACCGCCTGCTCGCCTCGCCGCACTATGGCGAGCGGTGGGCGCGCCACTGGATGGACATTGTCCATTACGGTGAAACGCACGGCTACGACAAGGACAAGCCGCGGCCCAACGCGTGGCCGTATCGCGATTACCTGATTCGCGCCTTTAACGACGATCGACCCTACCGGCAATTCGTCGAGGAACAACTGGCCGGCGACGTGCTCGAACCCGACACGCGGGACGGTCTCGAAGCGACCGGTTTCATCGCGGCCGGGCCATGGGACTTCATCGGCCATGCGGAAGTGCCCGAGACCAAGATCGACGGCCGCATCGCCCGCAATCTCGACCGCGACGACATGGTCACGACGACTCTCAACACGTTCTGCAGCCTCACCGTGCAGTGCGCTCGCTGCCACGATCACAAATTCGATCCCGTGACTCAGGAGCATTACTACAGTCTGCAGGCAGTCTTCGCCGCGCTCGACCGGGCCGACCGGAGGTACGACTTCGACCCGACCGTGGCCAGAACTCGTCGGAGTCTGGAGTCGCGCCAGCGGGATCTCTTGCGGGCGAATCGCCAAGTCGATCGCTCGGCCCAGAACGAGTTGGCCCGGATTCGTGCCGAGTTGGCCAGGTTGCCGGCCGAAAATGTGGTGTATTGCGGCGCCGTCTATCAGGGGACTGGCGCCTTTCGCGGCACCGGTTTCGAGGGGGGGCGGCCGCGCGCGATCCACGTGCTCAAGCGCGGCGACGTGCGGAATCTCGGTCCGCTCGTGGGCCCGGGGACAGTGCCAATCATCGAGGGATCTGCCTGGCGCTTCGACCTGCCGCAAAACGCCGGCGAAGGCGATCGCCGTGTCGCATTAGCGCACTGGATCACGAGCGATCGCAATCCGCTCACCTGGCGATCGATCGCGAACCGTGTGTGGCTCGATCATTTCGGCCGGGGAATCGTGGATTCGCCAACGGACTTCGGCCGGATGGGACAACTGCCGTCGCACCCGGAGCTACTCGATTGGCTCGCCTGCGAGCTTCGTGACGGTTCACACGAAGGCGGCCGCTCGCTCAAGGCGCTGCATCGCATGATCGTCACGAGCGCGGCTTATCGCCAGGTTTCGACCTCGAACGCCGACGGAGTCACCAAAGACGCCGGCAATACCCTGCTCTGGCGGATGAATCGCCGCAAGTTGGACGCTGAGTCGATCCGCGACAGCGTGCTCGCGGCCAGCGGCCATCTTCGCGAGCAGATGTACGGCCCGTCGTTCCAGACGTTCGTGGTCGAAAAACCCGAACACTCGCCCCACTACGAGTACGACAAAGCAGACCCCGATGACCCGCGCACGTTCCGGCGCACGGTCTATCGGTTTCTGGTCCGCTCGCAGCCCGATCCGCTGATGCAGACCCTGGATTGCGCCGACCCGTCGCAGATCGTCGAAAAACGCGACGAATCGATCACGGCCCTGCAGGCGCTGGCATTGCTGAATGACCGCTTCCTGGTGCGAATGTCCGAGCACGCCGCAGAGCGAATTACGAACTGCAATCACGCGACTCAAAGCCAGGTCGCCTCCGCGATCCGGCTCACGCTCGATCGTCCGCCGACGGTCGACGAGCTGCAAAAACTCTCCGGCTACACGCAAACCTTCGGCCTGAGTGAAACCTGCCGCCTCTTGTTCAATCTCAACGAGTTTGTTTTCATCGATTGACCAACCCCCGATTGACCAACCCCATGCCTTTCCGCGAGCTGCACAACCACCCGATTGATCGCCGCCAGTTCCTCTGGCAGACCGGCGGCGGACTTGGCGGCGTTGCACTCGCCAGTCTTCTCGCGAACGACCGCGTCTTGGCCGGTACCGCCTCGTCGTCAATGGGATCGGGCGCCATTGGGCCCCTGCATCACCCGGCGAAGGCCAAACGCGTGGTGCAACTCTTCATGGCGGGCGGGGCCAGTCATGTCGACACATTCGACCACAAGCCGCTTCTCAACAAGCGACACGGGCAAAAGTGGGACCCGGGCGAAAAAGTCGAGCTCTTCCAGGACGGTCTCGGGGCGACGTTCTGTTCGCCTTGGAAATGGTCTCGCTACGGCGACTGCGGCAAGAGCCTCAGCGAGATCGTGGCGCCGCTGGGTGCCTGCGTCGACGAGATGGCATTTATCCATTCGATGGCCGGCAAGACGGGCGTGCACAGCCAGGGCACGTACTTGCAAGCGACCGGATTCGACACGCCCGGATTTCCCGGCGCCGGCGCCTGGGTGAGTTACGCGCTCGGCTCAGCGAATGAGAATCTGCCGACGTTCATCGTGCTCCCCGATCATCGCGGCTTTGCCTCCAACGGTCCCAAGAATTGGGGCCCTGGCTTCCTCCCGGCCGAACATCAGGGGACCATCCTCCGGCCCGGCACGCCGAACCCCATCGCCGATTTGCATCCCCCGGCCGGCCATGAAAATCCACGGCTCCGCCAGCGGACGATTCGCCTGCTGGCCGAATTGAACCGGGAACACCTGGCGAGACGGCCGGGCGATTCGCGCTTGGAGGCACGCATCCACAGCTACGAGCTGGCAGCCCGCATGCAGCTGAGCGCACCTGAGGCTCTCGACATTTCCGGCGAGCCGAAGCACGTGCTGGCGATGTACGGGCTCGACGATCCGTCGGCGACCTTTCCTGCCGAGATCAATGCTCAGGAAGAAACCGTGCATTTCGGCCGCAAATGCCTGGTCGCCCGCCGTCTGCTCGAACGGGGAGTGCGATTCGTGCAGATCTGGTCGGGCTGCGACAACGGTTTTCCGCGTCGGAATTGGGACTCGCACGAAGACATCGCCCGCGACCACGGGCCGATGGCCCTCGGCATGGCCCGCGCCACGGCCGCGCTGATTCTCGACCTCAAACAGCGCGGACTCCTGGACGACACGCTCATCCATTGGACGACGGAGTTCGGCCGCATGCCGTGTGCCCAAGGGGGCAAAGGCCGCGACCACAATCCGTTTGGTTTCACGAACTGGCTGGCCGGCGGCGGCATCCGCGGCGGGACGACCTTCGGTCCCAGCGACGAATGGGGTTACAAACCGGCCGACCGCGAGCGGCCGACGACATGTCACGACGTGCACGCCACGATGTTGCAACTGCTGGGCATCGACCACGAGCGGTTGACCGTCCGCCACAACGGCATCAACCGTCGCCTGACCGACGTCAGCGGCAATGTCATTCGCGAGATTCTGGCCTAGCGGCTCGCTGAAGGGTGATAGGGGCGAAGCTACGGTGGGTGCCACGCCCACGGCTCTGCGCGGCTCTGCGTGGGTGTGCGAATCGGTTGGACGTTCCCGTCTTAAGTTCGTGGGCATGCCCACGCAAAGCCGTGGGCGTGGCACCCAGATTAATTCTTCGGGTAACGCAACACCCACTCCAGGACCGGATCGCGGCCGGCTTTGTATTCGGCCCACGACGGAATGACTTCGTGATCCGGCCGGATGGCATTTTCGCCATTTTCGACGAACTTATAAAACCGCACGGAATAGCGGACCACCCAACCCGAATTCGGCAGCTTCATCTGTCGCGACTCTTGATAGCTGTTCGGCTTTTCTCCGATGGTTTGCCCAACGAGAGTCGCCGCCGTTTGATAGCGGAAATGGGCCGAGTTCGACATCGCAGCCGAGAACGTCGTCGGGCCGATGAGGACGAACAAATGGCCTCGCTTGTTGATGAGTGGCCGATCGCGCAACGGCCAGATCAGGTTTCGCACGCCGACCTCGTAATCACCCCCGCCGTTTTGGCGGAGGTCAATCACCAATTTGTCGGGCCGCTCCTCGTCGACCCGTTTGAAGAGCCCGGCCGCGTTTTGGCGGAGGTTCTTATAACCGCGAAAACAGCAGTAAACCGTCCGCGACTTGGGGAGCGATTTGAACCAGAACGCCTCTCCCGGATTTTGGCGAAAGAGCGGCGGCTCCTGGAACGCGGTGATCCAATGAGGCGTCTCGTTCGGCCGAAGTGCGTGGACGTCAGTCTCGAATTCGTGTCCCGTATCGTCCGCCAGGGTGTACCGCGCCGTGTCACGCGTGGGAGTAATCCCTAATCCGTGCAGGACAATCCCGGTCGTCATCCAGTTCGTCGCCTGGACCCGGGTGAGCGAGGGCAACTCGTCTTGTGGCGTGAGAGACAGGACGATTTTCTCGACATCTTCGACGGCTTTGCCCTGAATTCTCACAACGCGGG
Source organism: uncultured Planctomycetaceae bacterium (assembly GCA_963752185.1). Taxonomy (GTDB): domain Bacteria; phylum Planctomycetota; class Planctomycetia; order Planctomycetales; family Planctomycetaceae; genus DASPSM01. The sequence continues at coordinate 3,497,340 of CAVVXK010000002.1, forward strand.
CGCCGAGCGCCCTTTCCAATCCCGGTGCAACACGCGTCACGCGGAACTCGGTTCCGAATCGGCCGATCGTGAGCGGCAGATCGGCCGTGTCGTCGGGAAATTGGACGTAGGTATGCCCATCGCCAATCAAACAAGCGATCCGATCCAGGCCGGCATAGATTTCATCGGCGCCCAATCGATCCAGGCGGGAGTCGAGCCGGCCGACTTCCGCCTGAAATCGCTCGCGAGAAATGTAATGAAATGCGTTGGCGTGCCTTTTCGGCAACTCGCGTGCGAAAAACTGCAGATCGTCCCGCCATTGGGCGGCTGTCAGCTTCGGGAGTGGCCGATCATCCGCCGCAAGCAATCCGGAAACGGCGAATGGGATTCCAAATGCGACGACAGCGCGAATTGCGAACCATTTCATCGTTTTCGTCTCTTAAGGTACCGAACGCGCGGACTGCCCCACGGGTTATTCGTGGCGGACCGGAGAAACTTGGCCTCGAATTGCGAAAAACCAATCCCCTTGCTGTTAAATTCGATAGGTCTCGTCCGTGGCCGCGGCCCCGAATGCGTCCGAATGGGGAGAATTCAAAATGAATCGCCGGATCGTCGCCATCCTATTTGTGGGAGCTTCATTGGCTGGCATGCGGGCGACGGCCGGTGACCTCGCTTGGAAAGCAGGAACGGCAAAAGCGCTCATCACGCCCAAGGAACCAATGTGGATGGCGGGCTACGCGGCCCGCACGCGGCCGCCCGACGGGACGCTGCACGATCTTTACATTCGCGTCCTGGCCCTCGAGGACAGCCGTGGAAAACGGGCCGTGATTCTTAGCAGCGATCTGTTGGGAATATCGCGGTCCGTGTCGGAAAACGTCACGGCCGCCCTGCACGCGAAATTCGGAATTTCCCGCGATGAGATCATGCTCAATGCGTCGCACACGCACTCCGGCCCCGTGCTGCGGGGAGCGCTTTACGACATTTATCCGCTTGATCGGACGCAGCTCAAGTTGATCGAGGACTACTCCGCGTCGCTCGAGGCGACGATCGTCCGCACCGTCGGTGAGGCGCTGGGACGAATGGTGCCGGCCAACGTGTCGCGGGGGGAAGGCTCGACCGATTTTGCCGTCAACCGGCGGAACAATCGCGAACCGGATGTGCCCGCATTGCGAGCGCAACACGCACTTCGCGGACCTACGGATCATTCGGTCCCCGTGCTTGCCGTGCGGGGTGCGGCAGGAAAACTGTTGGCTGTCGTCTTCGCGTACGCCTGCCACAACACGACGCTCGACATTCAGCAATGGAGCGGCGATTACGCCGGCTTTGCCGAGACGAATCTCGAACAATCGCATCCCGACGCGGTCGCCCTGTTCTGCATGGGCTGCGGGGCCGATCAGAACCCCGTTCCTCGCCGCAAGGTGGAGCTTTGTCGCCAGTATGGGCGAATGATGTCCGCCGCGGTGGAAGCGGTGATCACCAGGCCGATGGATCCCTTGCCGGCCACGTTGCGAACCGAATTCGAGAGCGTGCCGTTGGAATTCGGCGCGGCCCCCACCCGCGAACGATTGCAGACGCTCGCCGCGAGCAAGAATGCCGCCGCCTATTACAAGCGTTGGGCCGGCCGCTTGCTCAAACAATTGGACGAGGGCCGGCCCTTCGAGCGGACCTATCCGTATCCGGTCGAGGTCTGGCGGCTGGGCGGCAAGCAGCTTTGGATCGCGCTGGGGGGCGAAGTCGTCGTCGACTACGACCTGCGGTTCAAAGGCCGCTTCGGTGCCGAAACCTGGGTGACGAGTTACGCCAACGACGTGATGGCCTATATTCCCTCGCTGCGGGTGCTCCGCGAAGGCGGCTACGAGGGAAACACGTCGATGATCATCTACGGCATGCCGGCCGAACGGTGGAGCGAATCGATCGAAGAGACCATTTCGGCGGCGGTCGAACGATTGGTCCGGCGGGTTGAGGGCCATTAGCCGGCGAAAGACGGCCGCAAACCGCCCGTTCGTCTGCCGAAGGCCCATTTAACCTTGCCGTTGGCTGAGGCGATTTCTAAACTGGCGGATTCAAACTCGAAAACACAAAAGGTTCGCTGAAGGTTCAATTGCAGGGCGGTTTGCGATGAAAACTGGAATTCACCCCGAGTACAAAGAGGCCGTGTTTATCGACACGTCGACCGGCCATAAGTTCTTGACCCGCACCACGATGTCGTCGAAAGAGACGGTCAAGTGGGAGGACGGCAAGGATTACCCGCTGATTCGCGTCGACATCAGCGCCTACTCGCACCCGTACTTCACGGGAAAGATGAAATACGTCGACGCCGCTGGCCGGGTCGAGAAGTTCCAGAAAAAATACAACTGGGCCAAGCGGAAGGAAGCGGCCGAGGAAAAGCCGGCCGAAAAAAAGTAAGACGCGAGTGCCTCGAGCACCGCGATCGGCGGGCAGCGACGCACGCCGCGGGATCTGGCAGGAAGGCGCGAAACGGGAATGTTCCACAAAATCCACACCACGACGAGGCCGCACGCGCGACGGGTATCTGTTGCGTTCCGTCATTAGCTCTTTCGTGCTTCCGTTCGGTGGATTTTTCGTTCCTTCGGTTCGCCCTTTTCCAATCGGCCAGCCATGTATCCCAGCCTCGAAACCAAGCTGAAGCGCTACGAGCAACTGGAGCAGATGCTCCAGGATCCCGAAATCTCGTCGGATCCGGCCAAGTTCCTGCCGTTGCAGCGCGAACAAGGCGGGCTGGTCCGCGTGGCCCGCGCGATGAAGCGGTATCACGCGCTCAAGGACGACGTGGACGCCGCCCGCGCGATGCTCGATGAGGAAAAAGATCACAAGGCCCGCGAATACGCCAAGTCGGAACTCGATCAGCTCGTCGAGCAGTTAAAGGCATCGCAAGCCGAGCTCGAGGATCTGGCGACGGCCGGCGACGCGGCGACGCGCGGTAGCCTGATCATGGAAATTCGCGCGGGGACCGGCGGGGACGAGGCGGCCCTCTTCGCGGGCGAGCTGTTCGATATGTACAAACGGTTTGCCGACAGGCGGGGTTGGAAGTACGAGCTGCTCGACTTCAATTCGACCGAATTGGGCGGCCTCAAGGAAGTGAGCTTTTCCATTTCGGGCGAAGGGGCCTTCCAGCAGCTTCAATTCGAGAGCGGCGGGCATCGCGTGCAGCGCGTGCCCGAGACGGAGGCCCAAGGCCGCATCCACACCAGCACGGCCACCGTCGCCGTCCTGCCGGAAGTGACCGAGGTCGAAGTCGACATTCGCACTGAAGACCTGCAAATCGACACGATGCGGGCCGGCGGCCCGGGCGGTCAAAAGGTCAACAAGACGGAAAGCGCCATCCGCATCACGCACTTGCCCACGGGCATCGTCGTGAAGTGCCAGGACGAAAAGAGTCAGCACAAGAACAAAGCCAAGGCGCTCCGTCAGCTCCGCAGCCGCATCTTCGAGCAGAAGCAGCAGCAGGTCGATCAAGAGCGGTCGGAGCAGCGGCGCTCGCTCATCGGCGGTGGCGGCCGCAACGAGCGGATTCGCACGTATAATTTCCCGCAAGGCCGCATCACCGACCACCGCATCAATCTCACCGTGCACAAGATCGACCAGGTGATGCAGGGCGAACTGGATGAGCTGATCGGAGCGCTGGTGGAATTCGACCGGCAGGAGCGTCTGCAAAGCGGAGGCAACGGCGCCGCGAACTGATTTCTTTCGTGAATTCGTGAGAGCCATGACAGGATCCGGCGGAGCCACAATGAGCGATGAGTGGACGGTCCGCCGCATCATCGACTGGACGACGGCCCATCTCAAAAAACACGGCAGCGACACGCCGCGGCTCGAAACCGAGATTCTCCTGGCTCACGCCCGCGGTTGCCGCCGCATCGAGCTTTACACGCGGTTCGACGAAGTGTTGAGCGAGAAGGAACGCTCGACGATGCGGGACCTCGTCCGCCGCCGGGCGCAGTCGGAACCGGTCGCCTACCTGGTCGGGCACCGGGAATTCTTCGGCCTGGACTTCCGGGTGACGCCGGCCGTCTTGATCCCGCGTCCCGATACCGAGACGCTGGTCGTCGAGTTGCTCGACGTCGCCAAGCCGCTTGCCGCTCCGCGAATTCTCGATATCGGCACGGGCTCCGGTTGCATCGCGATCGCGGCGGCCGTGAACCTGCCGAACGCACAAATCACGGCCACCGACGCGAGCGAAGCGGCCCTTGCCGTCGCCCGGGAAAACGCCGCAAACCACAAAGTCGCCGAGCGAATTCGTTTTCTCTCCGGCGATCTGTTTCGCCCGCTCGAGCCGATTGAGCGATTCGACATCGTGGCCAGCAATCCGCCGTATATCGCGGATCACGAGAAAGAAACCCTGCAAAATGACGTGCGCAAGTACGAGCCGCACGAGGCGCTCTTCTCGGGTCCCACCGGGCTGGAGACGCTATTCCGGATTGTCGACCAGGCCCACGATTTTTTGAATGCGGGCGGGACGCTCTTGCTGGAGATTTCCCCCGAGCAGGCGTCCGCCGTCGTCGGACGGATGGAAGCGAGCGCCAAATACCGGGATATTCGCGTGGTGAAGGACGTTCCGGGACTGGCTCGCGTTGTCCGTGCACAATTGTCGGAGACCGAAACGGCCGCTTGAGGATTATTCAGCGAGCCAAGCAAAGGGTCCACGGATGGACATGTTCGTCATTCAGGGTGGCAAGCCGCTTCACGGAACGGTCGAAGTCGGCGGAGCCAAGAACTCCGCTCTGCCCCTGATGGCGGCGGCTCTGGCTGCCGAAGGCGAAACGGTCCTTCGAGGTGTGCCTCGACTCGTCGATGTCGACACGCTGTCGGCGCTGCTGGAATCGCTCGGCGCCCAAGTCACACGCGGCGTCGGAGATGAACTCTCGGTCACGGTCGTCAACGAACGGCCTTACATCGCCGATTACGAACTCGTGCGGCGGATGCGGGCCGGCTTCTGCGTTTTGGGACCACTCCTCGCTCGGCGGAGCAAGGCATGCGTTTCCCTTCCCGGCGGCTGCAATATTGGCGATCGGCCGATTGATCTGCATTTGAAGGGCTTGCGGGCCCTCGGAGCGGAAATTCGAATTGAACGCGGCTACGTCGTGGCCCGCGCCGGCCGGCTGCGGGGAACGCATATCTATCTCGGCGGACCTTTCGGTAGCACGGTTACGGGAACCTGCAACGTGATGGTTGCGGCCGCACTCGCCGAAGGCGTCACGACAATCGAGGCCGGCGCCTGCGAGCCCGAAGTCGTCGATCTCGGCAACTTGCTCAACGCGATGGGGGCTCGGATCACGGGACTCGGCACGCCGACGCTCCGCATCGACGGCGTCGAGCGGCTGTTCGGCGTCACGCATCGCGTCATTCCCGACCGGATCGAAGCAGCCACCCTGATGATGGCGGCCGCGATCACTCGGGGAGACGTCACGCTCACGAACATCTGTCCCGAGCACATGACGGCCATCCTGGAAAAACTCCGCGAGATCGGTTTGCGGATCGTGGTCGGTGCGGACTCCGTGCAAGTCAGGACCGACGTTGCATTACGACCGGTGGAGTGCATCGCCCTTCCCTACCCCGCGATTCCGACAGACGTCCAAGCTCAGCTGACGGCTCTCTTGTCGACCGTGCCGGGCATGAGCATCGTGATCGACAAGGTTTTTCCGGACCGTTTCCTGCACGCGCCGGAGCTCGTGCGGATGGGCGCCCGTATCCGCCGCGAGGGAAACAGCGCGATCGTCAGCGGAGCCGAAAAACTGAGCGGCGCTTGCGTCATGGCGTCGGACCTGCGGGCCAGCGCCGCTTTGGTTCTTGCGGGCGTCGCGGCAACCGGCCCCACCGTCGTCCGGCGGATTTATCACCTCGATCGCGGCTACGAGCGTCTCGAGGTCAAGCTCCGGCAGCTGGGCGCGGACATCGCGCGAGTGAAGGACGAGCCGCAGAATATCCCTGAGGCTCTGCAGGTCGGGCAATATACGCCGGTCGCCCCGCCCCACTTCGATTCGGTTGCGCGTCCCGTTCGCAACCGTCCTCAATAGCACGGCCGGCGCTCTTGGCCTGATGAGTCGGCGAGCGCGAAATCGCGCAATCGGGCTTCATTCGGCTCGCATGGGGCCAAACTTCTTCATCGCAACCTCTGCAACCCTCGTAAGTTGCGCAAATGTGACACTTATTGACTGATTATGAAAGAAGTTGATTGAAGTGAATATTACAATGACATAATATGTAGTGAAGTGATCGATTGTGACGATTTTGCGTGACTAATCTCTGTCGAATCGCAGGAGGCCGTTTGGCGTGCTGGTCGATGAGCGACGACAAACAATTCTGCAAGTCATTGAAAAAAAAGGGTTTGTGACGCTAAACCAGCTCATGGAACTCGTCGGCGCCAGCGATTCGACCATCCGACGGGATTTGGAGGTTCTTGACGGAAACGGCCAGATCCGCAGGACGCGCGGCGGTGCGACATACGTCGGCGAGTCGCTGACGTCTTTCGATGTGCGAAGGACCAGGGCTCGCAAACAAAAGGAGCGCATCGCCGAGGCGGCGGCGGCGTTGGTGCAAATCGGAGAGACGGTGATTCTCGATGGCGGCACGACGACGGTGGAAGTTGCCCGCGAGCTCGTGGGACGGTCGCTCCAAGTCGTGACGAATTCGATTCCCATCGTGAACGCCCTCATCAATTCGCCGGAGACCGAGCTGATTGTGATCGGCGGATTCCTGTACCCCAAGACGGGGGTCAACCTGGGCCCGCTCGCGGTGGACGCATTGAAGAGTATCCACGCCCGGCGGCTGTTCATCAGCGTCGGCGGGATGACGGCAAACAGTTTGTTCAACAGCAATGCCCTGTTGGTCGAGACCGAGCGGCAAATGATTGAGGCGGCCGAGGAAGTGATCGTTGTTTCCGACAGCTCGAAGCTCGGTCATTCGGCCCTGGCGAAGCTCTGCCCGCTGGAGACGGTGGATCGGCTGATCACCGATGCGGGCATCACGGATGAATGGCGGGAGATTGTCGCAGCGGCCGAAATTGAGTTGACCGTGGTGGAGGGCTAACGCGGTGACAGCCACTTTGGATCGAACGCAGGTCGAGCGAGCCGTTCGCGATATCCTGGCGAAGCGTTTAGGCGGCAACGGCCAAAAGCCGAAGGCCAATCCGCTTGTCGTCAACAGCTCGGCCCGGCACGTTCATCTCACGGACGAACACGTCCGCATCCTGTTTGGTAAGCCCGAGCTCGAGCCGATGAAACCGCTCTATCAGGACGGTTTCTACGCCGCCAAGGAGACGGTCGCCGTCATCGGGCCCCGGTTGCGAATGATTCCGCAGGTCCGCGTGCTGGGTCCGTGCCGCGGCGACTCTCAAGTCGAGTTGGCATTCACCGACGGGATCTCGCTGGGCATCAACCTTCCGGTGCGAATCAGCGGCGACCTGCACGACACGCCGGGTTGCGTCCTCGTGGGCCCCTCGGGCGTCGTCGAATTGAAAAAAGGCGTGATCCGCGCAATGCGGCACGTCCACATGGGGCCGGCGGACCTGGCCTATTACGGCGTCAAGAACGGCGAATCGATGAACCTGCGGGTCGTCTCCGCGGGCTGCACGACGGTTCTGGAGGATCTGGTGATCCGCGCCGGCGACAACATCAAGCTCGAAGTCCATCTCGACACGGACGAGGGAAACGCAATCAATCTCGACGCAGCAACATCCGTCGAGCTCGTCAAAACTCACGGATGTCAATGTCAACACTAAGCCCACGGACAGCAGTCCGTGGGCTTGTTTCTGATTCTGTTACAGCAAGTTCAAGTTCACTTTTTTCATCGGGAGAACGTTCATGGCGAAATCGATGGAAGCCCTGGGAATGATCGAAACCAAGGGGCTCGTGGCATTGATCGAAGCCGCTGATGCGATGCTGAAAGCGGCCAACGTGCAGATGGTCGGCTGGGAAAAGGTCGGCAGCGGCCTCGTGACGGCGTTTGTCGTCGGCGACGTGGCGGCCGTCAAAGCGGCGGTTGACGCGGGCGCCGGTGCGGCCGGCAAGATCGGCGAAGTCGTCAGCGTGCAGGTGATTCCGCGTCCGCACGAAGAGCTGGCCGGCGTGCTTCCCAAGCCCAAGGCCGCGAAGTAGTCCGGGCGAATCGCCCATCGGGCAAGTAATTTCAAACCGTTCGGAGAAACCATGAACGATGCCATTGGATTGATCGAGACGAAGGGACTGGTCGCCCAGATCGAGGCGGCCGACGCCATGCTGAAGGCGGCCAACGTCAGCCTGGTGAAGCAGATTCAAATCGGCGGCGCGTACGTCACGACGGTCGTGCGCGGCGACGTCGGCTCGGTGCGAGCTGCGGTCGACGCCGGTGCGGCGGCTGCGTCACAAGTGGGCGAGTTGGTGAGCGCTCACCTGATTCCGCGGCCGGAGCAGAGCTTGCTGGAGAATTTCATCTAAGCGCTTGCACGGAGTTTTTGGCGTCCGCCATGAGGGCGGACGGAGGCGTCATGAAAGTTCTGGTCGCCAATCTGGGTTCGACGAGTTTCAAGTATCGGCTGTTCGATTTGCCGAGCGAAAAGCAGCTTGCGCGCGGCGGGATCGATCGCATCGGCCAACCGCAGAGCAACTGTTTCGTGGAGATCGAAACGGCGGGGGAAACTCATCGCGAGGAGACGAAAACTCGCGTGGCCGATCACGCCGAGGCGGTTCGCATCTGCCTCGGCCAGCTCACGAATCCGGACTGGGGCTGCATGCATTCGGTCGCGGAGGTGGGAGCCATTGGGTTCAAGGCGGTCTTCGCGGGAAAGCTGAGCGGCGTGCGACTCGTCGATGAGAATCTGCTGACGACGATGGAAGCGCTCGCCGACGTTGCGCCCGCACACAATCCGCCCTACGCGCGTGCGATGCGGGAATTGACGCACGCCTTTCCGGAAATTCCGCTGGTGGCCGCGCTCGAAACAGGATTTCACGAGACGGTGGCCGAGGAGAACCGGATCTACGCGATCCCCTACGAATGGAAGCTCGAACACGAAGTTCAGCGCTGGGGATTTCATGGAGCCAGCCATCGGTTTATCGGCGGACGGACCAACGAGATTCTGGGCCGTGCGGATTTGAAGGTCATCTCCTGCCACTTGGGAGGGAGCAACTCGCTGTGCGCGATTCGCAACGGTCAGTCGCTCGCCACAAGCATGGGGATGAGCCCGCAGACGGGCTTGCCGCACAACAATCGCGTGGGTGATTTTGATCCTTTCGCGCTGCCCGTACTGATGAAGGCCACCGGAAAAAATCTGGAAACGCTGCTCGAGGAGTTGGCCGAACAGAGCGGACTTTTGGGAGTCAGCGGCTTAAGCGGTGACGTTCGCGATTTGGAGGAAGCGGCTGCGAAAGGGCATGCCCGAGCGGATCTGGCGCTCAACGTCTTTGTAGCAGCGATTCGCCACTACATCGGGGCCTACATGGTGCTGCTCGGCGGAGCCGACGCAATCGTGTTCACGGGAGGCATCGGGGAGAACAGCCGCCGCGTGCGCAGCGGCGTCTGTCGGGACATGGAATGGGCCGGCTTGCGGCTCGACGCCGAGCGGAATGAAACGGCACGGGGTGAGGCACGGATTTCAGCGGACGACAGCCGGATCGAAGTTTGGGTCGTTCCGACCAACGAAGAGCTGGTCGTGGCACGGCAAGCTGCCGAGTTGATCGGCCAATAAAGAAGCGGAGCAAGCCCATGTTTGTCGGGCGAATCACCGGAACTCTGGTCGCGACGCAGAAAGTCGAGTCGATGGTCGGGCAAAAGTTGCTCGTCATCGAACCTTTGCGCGTCAACGAAAAAGATCAGAGCGAATTGTCGCCGACCGGTCGGACGTTTGTCGCGGTCGACACCGTCGGGGCGGGCGAAGGCGAGATCGTGCTGTGCGTGCAGGGATCGAGTGCCCGCTTCACCCCGGAGACAAAGCAGCTCCCCATCGACGCCGCCGTGATCGGCATCGTTGATCAGGTCCAGGTCGGTTCAAAAACCGTGTTCAGCGCCCGGACGGCATCGGGACGCTGAAGCGACGCGATTGAGGAAGCCGTGTTGGAAACCGACGATCGATTACCGAGCGAAACAGTCCCCTTCAAAACGGTGCAGATCATTGCCGCTGCGCTCGTGCTGGGGCCGCTGTTTTTCCTCGTCATTGCGTTCGTTTCGACGCAAGGGCAACCGCCGAACGATCCGACGATCGCTTATATCGGCGCCGGCTTCGCGGTCGTGCTCCTCTGCGGCAGTCTGGTGGCCTCGAAGGTCGTTGGGAACGCGAAGGTGCGGGAACTGCAGGCCGGAGGAAAGCCGTTGAGCAACCTGGATTATTTCCAGGTTTTACAAACGCGGGTCATCGTGCGGGCCGCGATGCTGGAGGGGGCCGCGTTTTTCAACTGCATCGGCTACATGGTCAGCCACTTGTGGTGGTCGATGGGGATAGTGCTAGGACTGCTCGCCGTGATGCTCCTCCTGTTTCCCACGCGGTCCGGCTTCGACGCGTGGGTCCGCGACCAGCGGGAACTCTCCGGGCTCGACCGAGGGGGCGGATTCTCCTGAGATCGCCAGCCTCAAGCGAGCACCTCGTCCTGCGGGTGTGAAGACCTCGAACACAACCACTCGAACAACAACGACTCAGACTCGAACAATAAAAGGGACGTCGATGATCCAAGCGAACGAACAAGCCATTCGGCAAGTCGTGCAAGAAGTGCTCGCTCAATTGGGCCGACGGCCCGGCGGATCGGGCCAGAACGGCTCGGCCCGAAGCGGCGATTGGGGCGTCTTCAAGACGGTCGACGACGCCGTGGCGGCCGCGAACGAGGGGTTCAAAAAGCTCCGCGACGCGTCGCTGGCCGATCGGGCCAAAGCCATCGCCTGCGTGTATCGCATCTGCGACGAGCAGGCCGACGAATTGGGGCGGCTTGAACTCGAAGAAACAAAGATTGGCCGGCTCGATCACAAGATCGAGAAGCTGCACATCGTCAAACTGGTCCCCGGCATCGAGTTCCTCAAGTGCGACGCGTCGAGCGGCGACCACGGATTGACGGTGACGGAATATGCTCCGTTCGGCGCGATCGGCGCCATCACGCCGGTCACACATTCGCTGCCGACCTTGGCCGGCAACGTGGTGAGCATGGTGGCCTCGGGCAACACGGTCGTCTTCAATCCGCATCCCTCGGGGGCGCGAATCGCCTGCGAAGGCGTGCGACGGTTCAATAAGGCGATCTACGAAGCCACGGGCCTCGAGAATCTGATCACGATCGTCGGCGAGCCGACGCTCGAGACGGCCAACGAGATCTTTGAACACCGCGGCATTCGGCTGCTCGTCGTGACGGGCGGACCGGGCGTCGCGCGGGCCGCGTTGGCCAGCAAGAAACGGGCAATCGTCGCCGGGCCGGGCAATCCTCCGGTGGTCGTCGACGAAACGGCCGACATCGAGAACGCGGCCCAATCGATCGTAAAAGGCGCCGCCTACGACAACAACTTGTTGTGCATCGGGGAAAAAGAGGTCTTCGCCGTCGAGCGGATTTTCGATCCGCTGCTCGAGGCGATCGGCCGGCACGGCGGTTATCGCCTCAATGCGTCGCAAATCGACCAGCTAACAAAGCTCGCCTTCTCGCCGCCGGAGAAAGCGGGGGGACACGCGGTCCTCAATCGCGACCTGGTCGGCAAAGACGCCAGCGTGCTGGCGGCGCTGATCAACGTCCGGGTGCCGGCGGGGACGCAGATTTTGTACGGCGAAACGGACGTGAACAACCCGTTTGTGCCGGAAGAGCAAATGATGCCCTTCGTCCCTTTCATCCGCGCTCGCGACGCGATGCACGCCATCGATCTGTCGCTGGAGTTCGAGCACAACTTCAAACACACGAGCATCATCCACTCCCGCAACGTGCGGACGATGACCACGATGGGCCGCGAGATGGACACGACGCTCTTCGTGAAAAACGGCCCCTGCATGGCCGGACTGGGACTCGGAGGTCAGGGTTATCTCTCGTACAGCATCGCCACGCCCACGGGCGAGGGAGTGACGAACCCGCTCACGTTCACTCGGCAGCGGCGCTGTGCCTTGGTCGATGACCTGCGAATCATCTAGCGAATTGAACGGGAACGAATGCAGTTGGCCCAAGTGATCGGACATGCGACTTCGACGGTCAAGCACGCCAGCCTGAAGGGCTGGCGAATGCTGATCGTGCAACCGCTGGACGCGCGAGGACAATCGGACGGCGTGCCGATCATTGCGCTGGACGCCTTGGGGAGCGGTCGCGGCGATCACGTGTTGATTTCCAGCGACGGCAAGGCGGCCCGCGAAATGACGGGGGCCGACGACAGCCCGGCCCGCTACAGCATCATCGGGGTCGCCGACAACGTAGGGCAAGCTGCCAGCTTGCCATCCAAGAACTAATCCGGGTGTGAAAAGGCAAGCTGGCAGCTTGCCCTACGAATGGCCGAAACCACAAAGATGACCGAACCGGACGTGATCGACCGCATCGTCGCGGGAGTGCTGGAACAACTCCGGCTCCCGTCCGCCGCGGCTCCGCGCCCGGTCGAGTCGTCCCCTGCCCCGAAAGCAAGCATTGTTGAAATCGGCGACAGCGTGATCACGGGCACGCTGCTGGAAGAGCGCGGCGTGATCTCCGGACCAATTGTGTTCGGCCGCAATTCGGTGCTAACCCCCTCGGCTCGCGAGTTCCTCGCGACTCGCAAGCTCGATTGGCGGCGGGCCGACTCAGCTTCCGGCCACAGCAACAGTGCGTCCGCAAAATGGCTGGCCATAGTCACGCGCTCGACGCCGGCAGTCACGGCAGCGCTCGATTTGATCGCCAAGGACGCGGCCGCGCAGTGGAGTCGCGAACTGAGCGGCTGCCATCGTGAGGCGGCCACCCGATCCGTCGGCGCGATTTGTCGTAGCGAGTGCGACGCTGTCGTGATCATTACCCGCAAGCCCGAGGCGGCCGTCTGTCGGGCCAACCGCAATCCGAATGTGCGGGGGGCAGTGGTCGCAACGGCCGCGCGAGTCAAAGCGATCAAAGCACAACTCGGGGCGAACCTGTTTGCCGTCGATCCGACCGATCGCTCGGCGTTTGAGCTGCGCAATCTGCTGCGGGAGATCGGCTCCGGCGGCAAACCCTCACCCCCGTCCGATTGGAAGGAGTGAAGCGGTCATGCGGATTGTCGAGGTGATTGGATCGATCACGCTTTCGCGGTGGCACCCCTCGCTCACGGGGGCCGCGTGGCGGGTCTGTGTGCCCCTCAATCGGGACGGATTGAGGGGTTCGCAAACCGGCCGCGAGGAAGCGTTTGTGACCTATGATGAACTTGGCGCCGGACTTGGGTCGCTTGTGGCGATCAGCGAAGGGGCCGAAGCGTCGGCCCCGTTCCATCCGGAACAAAAGCCGATCGACGCCTACAACGCGGCCATTCTGGACGTGGTTGACGTTACTTAACAAAGAGGAAAGTGAAGACCAGCGATGGTGAAATCGACAACCAGCAACGGAACCCGCCCAGCAGCCAGTTGGAACAGCGGGATCAATGATCGGAAGCTGAAGGAACAGATCTGCGAGATCGGCCGGCGCGTCTATCAGAAGGGCTTCGCCGCGGCCAACGACGGAAACCTGTCGATCCGCGTTGGGCAGAACGAGGTCCTCTGCTCGCCCACGATGATCTGCAAGGGCTACATGACGCCCGACGACATCTGCGCGGTCGACCTCGATGGCAATCAGATTGCCGGCAAGAAGAAGCGGACGAGCGAGATCCTGCTGCACCTGTCGATCATGAAGGCGCGGCCCGACGTTCAGGCCGTCGTCCATTGCCATCCCCCGCACGCGACAGCGTTCGCCGTGGCCGGTGAACCGATTCCGCAGTGCGTGCTGCCTGAAGTCGAAGTCTTCATGGGTGAGATTCCGCTCGCGCCCTATGAAACGCCGGGCACGCAAAAGTTCGCCGATACGGTGTTGCCGTTCCTCAAGGGGACGAGCTGCGTCATTCTGAAGAATCACGGCACGGTGAGCTTCGGCAAGACGATCGAAGAGGCGTTTTGGAAGACGGAGATCCTCGATTCTTACTGCCGCATTCTGATGCTGGCCCGCCAGCTCGGTCGCGTCGAGTACTTCACGCAGCAACAGACGAACGAACTGTTGGAACTGAAGAAGCGATTGGGCTTCGACGATCCGCGGTTCCATGCCGAAAACTGCGACCTGTGCGGCAACAGCGCGTTTCGCGAGGGCTACAAGGAGAAGTTGCCGCAGCCGCAGGCTTTCGCGGACGTCCCGAACTATCCGGGCCATCTCGAAACGAAATCAGCCGCCAAAGGGAACGGGGACACCGAGAATCTCGTCAAGGCGATCACCGATCAGGTGATGCAGGCCCTCTCGAAGTGACCACACAAAAACGAAAGAATATCGACGGATGAAGGTCGCAATTATTGGCGGCGGCGGACTGGTCGGTTCCTGCGCGGGTTTTGCGCTCCAGGCGGGCGGCATCGTTCGCGAAATTGCTTTGGTCGACGTCAACCGCGATCTGGCCGACGGCCAGGCGCTTGACCTGATGCACGGCAGCTCGCTCGTCGCCGATCAGCGAATCACGGGAGGCGGGACCGAACTGGCGACCGACGCGGATATCGTCGTGATCACCGCGGGCCTGCGCCGTAAGCCGGACGAAAGCCGGCTCGACCTGATCAATCGCAACGTCGAACTTTTCCGCGGCATTCTCGCCGACCTGAAAAAGCACGGATTGAAAAAAGACGCAATGGTCTTCGTCGTCTCCAATCCGGTCGACGTGCTGACGTATTTGGCCGTGAAGGAGTTGTCGCTGGGACCGCAACGGGTCTTCGGGCTGGGCACGATGCTCGACACCACGCGGCTGCAGGGAATTCTCGCCAAGCAACTCAACGTCCCCGCGACGCAAGTCTCCGCCATGATGCTCGGCGAACACGGCGACAGCATGGTCGCCATCTGGTCGGCCGCACAAGTCGCCGGCCTGCCGCTCGACAAGTGGCCCGGCGTGACGCCGGCCGTGATTCAGGACGTCGAGAAGCGCACGCGCGGCAGCGGGGCCGAGGTGATCAAGAAGAAGACCGGTGCCGGCTTCGCGGTCGGCGTCTCGATTGCCGAAGTCGTGCACAGCATCGCCCTCGACCGGCGGCGAATCTTGCCCGTCTCGACGCTGCAAACCGGCACCTACCAGATTCGCGACGTCTGCCTCTCCGTGCCGACCGTCGTCGGCGCGGCAGGCATTCTCGGACACGTCGAAGTCGAGCTCTGGCCCAAAGAGCGAATGGGATTGCAGAACTCGGCGAAAGTACTCCGCGAGACAATCGACAAGGTTTTGAAGTGAAGGATGAAGGATGAAGGCGGAAGGATGAGCCAGAATCGCACGCTGCGCGTGCCTTTGTCTGGCTCATCCTTCATCCCTCCGCCTTCATCCTTCTGCGTCAGCATGGAAAAGTCCCTCGACCGTAAGCTCCGCTCGATTCATGCGGATCCGCATGGGTCGAAAGAGTTCATCATCGCCGATGCGAAGGACGCCGACATGGCGTTCGGGCTGGGCGCTCCGGGCCGGTCGCCGGAGCGGCACGACGGCGAACTGCAGTTCAGATCTCTGGCTGCGTATCGGCAACAGATTCGAGAAGTCATTAGCCAGCAGATCGTCGATATCGTGCTCATGTCGGCCAGCACGAGTGAAGTGCTGTGCCTGAACGAGCGGCTGTTCGACAAATCGCCTGTCACGCCGGCCGCACGGGCCAATGATGCGACTGACGTCCACATTCCCCGCGGCGGCAAGTCGTACCTGGACGCGGCCCGGCCGTTTCGCACAGCGAATCTCGACCACATCCAATGCGGCCATCTCGACTGCCGTCCCGAAGAACGGACGCGGGGCGTGGACTTGGGACTGTATTCGGTCACGTTCAATAACCATTGCGAGCTCGATCGTGAGACGCTCGAGCAGTACAAACTTTTTCGCGAAGAGGCCGAGCGCGTCGGATTTCGGCATTTTCTGGAGGTCTTCGACCCGAATCTGCCGAACACTGTGGCGCCGGAACTTGTACCTGGATTCGTGAACGACCTGGTCGCGCGGACTCTCGCCGGAGTTTCCGCCGCCGGGCGGCCCGTGTTTCTCAAGATGGTGTATCACGGCCCGCGGGCCTTGGAAGAACTCGTCAGCTACGACCCGCACCTGGTCGTGGGTGTGCTCGGCGGCAGCGCGGGACGACGCTCGATGCATTCCAACTGATCCACGACGTTCGCAAATACGGCGGTCGCGCGGCCCTCTTCGGCCGCAAAATCAATCAGGCCGAAAGCCAGCTGGCGTTCATCGAGTTTTTGCGGCACATTGTCGAAGGCGTGATCGAGCCCGTTGAAGCGGTGAAGGCCTATCACGCGGTCCTCGGCAAACTCGGACTCGAGCCGCATCGTTCGCTGCAAGACGACCTTGTCCTCGGCGGTGCGGCCGCGAGCTACGGCGGCCAATCGACAACCATCAAAACAGGCGACTCAAAGAAGTTGTCGTCGGCTGTCGATTTCGCGAAGATGACGTCGAAAGAACGACTCGCCTATCATCAGGCAAGGTTAAACCGTCTTTTCGGCTGATCTGACAATTTTGGATTTTCGATTTTGGATTTTGGATTGAAAAATCCCAATCCAAAATCGGCAATCCAAAGTAGCCGGGTGTTTTTTCGCGAGCGAAGTCCTAAATTCGATGTACGATTCCGACGACGAGATCGACGAAACTCTGGCTGAATGTCCGAAGTGCGGTGCCAGCGTTTACGACGATATCGAGCAGTGCCCGCGCTGCGGCGAGTGGATTACGGGAACCGAGTATTCGGGAAGCCGCGGCAAGCGGACGTTTGTCGTCGTGGTGGCTCTCGTGCTCTTGTCCCTGATCCTCTTCACGTGGATCCTGAGGTAAGAACCGAGGCGAGCGGCGCGATGGGAGGGCGAGGCTCCTGCTGTAAACATCTTAGGGTTTCGTTTTTCTGTGTTGCTGCAAGAGTTTCCAGGCTGATGAGTGGCCACCCGCGACTCTCGTTTGTGTTGTGGCGGGCCAACGTGTCTTGGCCGGGGACTTTTTCCATCCGTCCGACCATTGGTCCTTCAAGAGGCACCGCAAATGAATGAGCGTCGTCTCTTTGTCAGGGGGAAGATGGAGGACGCGCACCGGCACAGGGACGTCTCCCAATTCGGTCCAACACAGCAACTGCCGCTGAACGTCGCGAAAGAGGAGCTCGATCGAGATCGTCTCGGCGGCCCTGGTTTGTGCTTCGGCAACATGGCCCCGAATCGTTTGCAGGAGATTGTAGAGCAGCAGGCAAAACGCGGCTTGAAACACTGCTGCCTGGGGCGAAGAGCCGATCAGCCGCTGCAGTTGAAACACCTCGGTAACCTGCTGGAAAACTCGCTCGATCTGCCAGCGTTCGCGATACACCAGCAACAGGTCCTCCGCCGGCCAACGATCCCGGTCCATCAGGTTCGTCAGCAGGATCACCGCCTCCTCGCCGGGACGTTCCAGCGTGATCCGTCGCACGCGCATCCGCCGCGGGTCTCGCGAACCGCCGATCCACCCCTCTTCTTCGCAGATCAGCCGGTCTTGTGCATCACGCGATTCCTGCACGGGAACGCTGTGATCTTGATGGAAATTGAGCTTCAAACAGTGGCGAATCAAGAACGCGTCATGGTCTTCGCTCAGCAGTGCTGGAATCTTCAAGTCACTGAACTGTCGGTCCGCCACCCACAGTCGCGGACCGGGGATCCGAGAGCGTACTTGGGGAATCAGCGGAGGGACCAAGGGGGCGTCATTCGCTTCCCCATCGGCCGTGGCCGCCATGGCCACGGCAATCGCCGTCCGCCCGTCCAAGGCCACCAACACTTTACCCCCAAGCATCGAACCGCTCACTCCCCGCAAGGGCTTCAGCCGTTTGGCCAACTTCTTAATCTTCTTCCCGTCGATGTGCAGCACGGCGTAGTCCTGCACAGAGACAGGGAGACTTCGCGCCTTGACCGCCGGCTGCATCTCCCGCAGCCGATCCCCGGCTTCCGAGAGAAATGCTTCCGACACCGCAATGGGAAGCCGTCGCAATTTGCCATAGGCCGCCGCGTCGGTCACCTCCAGCACTCCCTCGTTGCGGGCCTGCTGAAAGCTCCGTCGGCCGCTGCCCGAATGAATCAACAGGGCATCGCTCACCAGGCTCACCAACAGCGAGAACGAAATTGCATCCTGATACGCCCTCCCTCGATGGCGCTCAAAAAGATCGTCCAGCACTTCGGGCCCGGCCACGAACCGAAACAACGTCCACACCGCCTCCGCCAGCGGCAAGCGATCCAAGAGTTCCTTTTGAAAGCCATCCATGGCTTGCACTCCTTGGTTTAAGGAGATGCAAGACTTAACAAAGAGCGAGCTTCCGGCAAGCCCAGATGTTTACAGCAGTGGGGCGAGGCTCCTGCCGAGCCGCTTAAGCGAGATTCGGGTTAAGTGCGGCTCAGCAGGAGCTTCGCCCTCCCAGCCTGCTAGCTGGCTTTCGTCGCGGGAAGCGGTGCGACGGGCGCTGAACCGGCCGGAGCCTGGGCCAGCGCGAGTTTGAGCGTGAAGGTCGTTCCCTTACCCACTGCGCTTTCCACGCGAATCCGCCCTTTATGGGCTTCGATAATTTCGCGACAGAGCGCAAGGCCCAGGCCGGTGCCCCCCTGCCCTTGCTTGTCGGCCTGCTTCGTGGTGTAGAACGGCTCGAAGATTTCCCGAAGCTTGTCAGCCGGAATTCCGCAACCCGTATCGCGGATCGCGATCTCGGCCATGTTCGATTCTTCGTTGGGCCGGACCGCAAGGTACAGCGTCCCACCGTTCTCCATGGCTTGCCGGGCGTTGACGATCAGGTTGAGCACGACCTGCTGAATCTGGTTGGCGTTCACCATCGCGCAGGGTCGGCCGACGAAGTCAGTCTGCAGCCGCACGCGATGCATTTGCAGGTCTTTTTCGACCAGCACCAGCACGTCCTCAACGACGGCAACGAGGTCGGCCAACTCGCGCCGCTCGCCTTGTGCGCGGGCGTAGGAAAGCATCCCCGTCGTGATCTTCGAGGCGCGGTGTCCGGCCGACAGAATTTTGTCGAACGCCTTTTCGCGGGTGCCCACATCCTTGTGACGCAGTCCCATCTTGGCGTAGTTGATGATCGTCGTCAGGACGTTGTTGAACTCGTGGGTGATCGAAGAGGCCAGCGATCCGACGGCGCTCATTTTCTGCATCTGCACCAACTGTCGGCGGAGTTCTTCGTTCTCCGCCCGCAGCCGGTCGATTTCGTGTTCGATCTGCTCAAGGTTGCCAGCGCTCATTGATGATCCTTCGTCTGCCTGACCGGTCGCCGGATGACACGGGGTGCTTTGAGTCGGTCCCCGAGATGCTCACCTGGCCAACCGGCCGGTCATGCCGATTCTGCTGCTTCTTCGTATCGGAGCGGTTTCAGAGGCGACTGAAGCGGACAAGGTCTCCGAATGGGATCGATTTCAATGCCGGTTTCTGTGATTCCTGCTGTGCGGGCGCTGACGATTGGACCGATCCGGCAGTTCGGGGAGCTTGCATCCACTTTTCGAAGGATGAAATAGGAAGGATGAAGGATGAGCCAGACTGGCACTCCTAGCCAGGTCGCAACTGGTTTACTCATCCTTCCGCCTTCATCCTTCCTCCTTCCCTCAACCGGGGGCCGATTGCCGTGGCATAACTCCGTCAGTTAACGTGGATTAAGCCGAAATCTCTCGCTTTGAGGCAGCCGTTCTTTGATTCGAGTCGAAAACCTGAGTGTTCATGTGGGCACGTTCTCACTCGACTCGATTTCCTTTGAAATCGCCTCGGGAAAGTACGCCGTCTTGATGGGCCGAACGGGCGTGGGCAAGACGACGCTCCTGGAATCAATCTGCGGCCTGCGGCGCATCTCGGCCGGCCGTGTTTGGCTTCACGATCGCGAAGTGACAGCACTCAAGCCGTCCGCCCGTGGAATCGGATTCGTGCCACAGGAGGGCGCTCTCTTCGACTCCATGACGGTCCGCGAACAACTTGGGTTCGCCCTGTCCGTCCGTCGGCGACCGCGCGTCGAGATCGAGCGGCGCGTGAAAGAGCTGGCGGAGATGCTTTCGATCAGCCACTTGCTGCGACGCAAACCGCCCGGCCTGAGCGGCGGCGAACGGCAGCGCGTCGCCCTCGGGCGGGCGCTGGCGGCCAACCCGGGCGTCCTCTGCCTCGACGAGCCCCTGAGTGCTCTCGACGACGCGACGCGCGAGGAGATGTATGCGCTCGTCTCTGCCGTCCGCCGGATCGCTCCGATCACGACGCTGCACATCACCCACAACCGGGCCGAAGCCGCATGCCTGGCGGATGTGGTCCTGTTGTTGGAGGGCGGGCGAATTCGCCAGATCGACCCGCGTCATTTGGCGCCCGGAGCGGACGCCGGAGAATTGGATCAGCGGCCTCCGGCCGCGTCGCCCGGCAATCCGGCGGCAACCTCGCACGCTCCTCCTCCGGGAGAGTGCTAAAAAAATTTTGATATTGAACGAGTCGACTTCATCGAGGATAATAAAACTAGCGATCAACAAAATACGGTACAGCGATAGCTGTAAATCTCGCTTAAGCGGAGCCGTGCCCGTCGAATCAGGGTGCGGCTTTTTTGTTGCGCTCGGTCGTCCAGGGTCTTGGGCCGGTCAAGAAAAAAAACCAGATCAAGGATTTCGCGGGTGACACGGATCAGGGCGGAGTCGACGTTTTGTCTGATCCGTGGAGTCGGTGTGATCCGTGTTCAGGGCAGGGATCCGCGGATTTCGCAGAGGACGCAGATTTTGGAATTCAAATCGGCGAAATCTGCGTCATCTGCGGATCGCCTGGCCTTCCGGGTGTCGCAGGAGATGGAGAAAGGTGAAAGGCGAGACAGAAACAAAAGCACAAGAAAGGCTTGCGGCCGGGGAGTGCCGTGCGGCTCGCCCGCGATCTGCTTTCGACTCACTCCTTTCTTCGAAGGTGCGCAACCCCCTTCGAAGATGCTCACGGTTTTCGAAAGTGAGCATCTTGGAAAACCCCGGAGATTCCTTCGAAGATGCAGAGCCTTTTCGAAGGTGCGCACGTGAAACTGCGGATCTTCGAAGAGCGACCCCTCAGAACGACTACCCGGACGATCGGAGTGGGTCAGTTTGACTCGGGGGACCGTCTCGGCGGGGGTCCGGGGGCTGGCCCGTCGGTCATGCCGAAAGTGTATCAGGGCCGGACGTCCGAGCGGCTCACGAGCGCGTTGACAGTTTCACAAGTCCCTATAAAATCAGGGGTTTCGCTCTGTTGGGCGCGGAGAGCCGGTTTGGAAGAGGCCGTTCGTAAAGCTGAGATTTTGGTCGAGGTGCTGGGTTGGATTCGCCAGTTTCGCGGGCGGTACGTCGTCATCAAGCTGGGGGGAGCGTTCTCGACGAGACCGACGCGGTCCGCAGCTTTTTGACCGACGTGATTTTCCTCTCCTCGGTGGGCATGAAGCCGGTGCTCGTGCACGGGGGTGGCAAGGCGATCTCCCATGCCATGACCGCGGCCGGCATCCAGCCCCGGTTTGTCCAAGGCCGGCGCTACACGGATGACCGCACGCTGGAGATCGTGGCCAATTCGCTGGCTGAGATCTGCGGATCGCTGCTGACGGAGCTGCGCCGCCAGGGCGCCGACGCCGTCGGGCTGAGCTATTTGGGACGCAACTGCCTGATTGGCCGCAAACTCTCACTCGCAGGGCCACAGGGAGAAAAGATCGATCTGGGTCGGGTGGGAGAAGTGGTCGCGATTGACCGAGCGGCTATCGAGGAACCTCTGCGTGCGGGAGCCATCCCCGTCATTCCCTCGATCGCGCTCGACGAATCGGGTGGAAAGCTGAATGTGAATGCCGACACGGCGGCGGCGGCCGTCGCCAAGTTTCTGGGGGCCGAAAAGCTGGTGTTTTTGAGTGATGTGCCGGGCATTTTCCGCGATCGCAAGGACCCTGCGACGTTGATTTCGAACCTTCCCGCGAGCCTTTGCCGGGGATTGATTGTCGAAGGCATCATCGAGGCGGGAATGGTTCCCAAGGTCGAGGCGGCCCTCGATGCCCTGCAGGCGGGCGTGAAAAAAGTCCATATCGTGGACGCGTCGATGCCGCACACGGTATTGCTGGAGTTCTATTCGGACAAGGGAGTCGGAACGGAAATCGTTCCGTAAATTCCTGCTGTTCGTTCCCCTTATGGTTGAGGAACAACGCGTGAATCGTATTGATGCGACCAGCAGCGCTCAGGTGATCGAGTGCTTTGAACGATTCGTGATCCCGAATTACAAGCGATACCCCGTCTGCCTGGTCCGCGGCGAGGGGTCGTACGTCTGGGACGCGGAAGGCAACCGCTATCTCGACCTGTTTCCCGGCTGGGGCTGCAATATCCTGGGATACTCTCCCCCGGCCGTCGTGCAGGCAATCCAGTCGCAGGTTGCGGAACTCATCCACGTTCCCAATACGTGGTACACGGAAGCACAGGGCCAATTCGCCGAACTGCTTTGCACGCGCGGCTTCGGCCAGGCCTTTTTCTGCAACAGCGGGGCGGAAGCAATCGAAGCGGCGATCAAGCTGGCCCGTCTGCACGGCGGGGGCAAGCGCTACAAGATGATCACGTTCGAAAACAGCTTTCACGGCCGCACGCTGGGCGCGCTGACCGCCACGGCGCAGCCCAAATATCACGAAGGTCTCGGCCCGCTCGTTGCCGGGTTTCGCTATGCGCCGCTGAATGATTTGGACGCCGTGCGCGACCTCATCGACGACGAGACGTGCGCGATGCTGCTCGAGCCCGTTCAGGGCGAAGGCGGCATCAACGTTGCGGAGAACGAGTTTCTCAGCGGCCTGCGGCAACTGGCCGACGAGCATCAATGCCTGCTGATTTTCGACGAGGTTCAAACGGGAATGGGGCGTACCGGAAGCTGGTATGCCTATCAGCAAACTCCCGTTCAGCCCGACATTATGACTCTCGCCAAGGGGCTGGCCGGCGGCGTCGCCTGCGGTGCGATGATCGCCCGCGAGGAGGTCGCAAAGAGCCTGCGACCGGGGACACACGCGAGTACATTCGGCGGAAATCCCTTGGCGATGGCGGCGGGCTGCGCGACCGTCCGCATGATCGAGGAGGAGAATTTGCTGCAGAATTGCCAGCGGATGTCCGACCGCTTCCGCGAGCGGCTCGAGGCCCTCAAGGAAGAATTGCCCATCATCGGCGAACTGCGGATCAAGGGGATGATGGTCGGCATCGATCTGACGATTCCGGCCGGGCCGGCCGTCGAAAAATGCATGCGGCGCGGCGTGCTGCTCAACGCGACGCACGAAACCGTGGTGCGGCTCTTGCCGCCGCTCAACGTGACGCAGGAACAAGTCGATGCGGGCTGCGACGTGCTGGCCGAGGTGTTGCGGGAGATGGCCGATGAGAACTGACCGGCCGTCCCGCCAAGGGCACTTTCCATCCAATGGGCCAGTGAATGGGCCAACGCGATCACCGGCCCGTGCCTCGGCGCAAAGTCTCTCGGAGCGTCGCGAAGTCTGCTGAACGGAAACGGCGACAGTTGACCACGCTTTACGACGTCACCCCGGACGACGTGGAGCACATCCTGGCGGTTTCCGCCGACCTCAAGGAGCGGATGAAGCGAGGCGATCGTCCCAACCTGCTGCAGGGCCGCGTCCTCACGCTGATTTTTGAAAAACCGTCGCTGCGGACGCGAAACAGCTTCGAGGCGGCCGCCATTCAGCTCGGCGGCGGCAGCGTCTTCCTGACGACGCAGGACGCGGGCCTCAACGGCCGCGAGTCGCTCGCCGACATCGCCCGCGTGCTGAGCTCGTATTCCGACGTGATTGTGATGCGTACGTTTTCGCAATCCCTGATCGAGGACTTCGCGCGGCTCTCGCAGTGTCCGGTCGTGAATGGGCTTTCGGACGATTTGCATCCCTGCCAGGCGCTGACGGATCTGTTCACCATCCGCGAGACCTTCGGGCAGTTGGCCGGCCTGCATTTGGTTTACATCGGCGACGGCAACAATGTGGCCATGTCGCTGGCGGTGGCGGCCGCCTATGCCGGCATGCCCATCACCTTCTGCTCGCCCGATGGATACCGCCTGTCGGACGAATTTCTGTCCAGCGTGCGCAGTCACGTACCCTCCGCCAACCTCAAGTTGGTCGCCGATCCGGCCGCCGCCGTGAAGCAGGCGGATATCGTGTATACCGACGTCTGGGCCAGCATGGGTCAGGAGTCCCAAGCCGAGGAACGTCGCAAAGTCTTCGCTCCGTTCCAGGTGAACGCCAAACTGATGGCCAAAGCGCCGAAAGCCGCTCGATTCATGCATGACTTGCCGGCAAAGCGCGGCCTGGAAGTGACCGACGACGTAATGGACGGCCCCCAAAGCATCGTGTTCCAGCAGGCGGAGAACCGCATGCACCTCGCCAAGGGGCTCTTGGTTTGGCTCTTGGGAGTCGACCATGCGGGCTGACGGCCGGTCTGCCGACGATTATCGCCCGGTCGTGGTCCGCCGCCCCTTCACTTCGGGTGCGCCGGGAAGCGTCCTTTATCAAGCCGGTGGCACCACCGTGTTGTGCACGGCCAGCGTGGACGAGGGGGTCCCTCCCTGGAAGGCCAAAGACGAAAACCCCACGGGCTGGGTGACGGCTGAGTACAGCATGCTCCCCGGCAGTACTTCGCCGCGGAAAAAGCGGGAGCGGGGCCAAATTGACGGCCGCAGCCAGGAAATCCAAAGGCTCGTCGGACGCAGCCTGCGGGCCGCGGTGGACGTCGCCGCCTTGGGTCCCCGCACGATCACCGTCGATTGCGACGTGCTGCAGGCTGACGGCGGAACGCGCACGGCAAGCGTGACGGGAGGCTTCATCGCACTTTGCGATGCGATCGCCTCGATTCGCGAAAAACTGCCTGCAAACCGGCCCGTGATCGTCAACAGCGTCGCGGCAATAAGTGTCGGCATCATCGACGGTTCTGTCCTGGTCGATCTCGACTACAGCGAGGATGTTCGGGCCGACGTCGATTTCAACGTCGTGATGACCGGCGCGGGTGAATTCATCGAAGTGCAAGGGACTGCAGAGGGGCGCACGTTTGGCCCCGCCCTCTTGGAGCAGCAGATCAGCGCCGCCCGCGCGCCATTGCCCGGTTGACGGCCCTGCAACGAGAGATTCTCGGCGAAAAATGGCCTCTCGTGGACCGCCCAAGCTGAAATGAACGATCCAATGTGGGATTTCGTCGGCGATTAACGCCGAAACGAACATCGCATTCCAGAGTGGTTGTACCACTAGACTCGTTTCGGACGAGTTGCTAGCATCCCCGCCCCAGTCCGGCTTCCATTTTGTCAAAAAACATTCAAGTCCGCCCTTCGATTCGTCCTGGCCGTCGGGACGTGTTCCGCATTCAGATCAGAACGGAGTCTGCTGTGCGAACCACAATTCTCTCCAGCCGCCTGTTGGTGCTGGCTGGCGTCACGACGTTGATTCTGGTTTCGTCGTCGAATGCGGCGCAAATCGAAGCCGTCCACGGCAAGCATTACCGGCTGACGAAACGGCACGGTCCCTGGATGATCATGGTGGCCAGTTTCAACAAGCCGCCGGAACTCGAGAAAACCGACGGCATGTCGCCGATGCAGGCGGCCGAAGAACTCGTTTTCGAGCTGCGCCGCAAGGCGATTCCGGCTTATATCTACGAGCAGGAGGAGGAATACGGAAACCTCATGACCGTCGATCGCCGCGCACAGAATGAACACAAGGCCAAGACGCGGAACTGGGCCGGCGGAATTTGCGTGCTTGCCGGGAATTATCGGACAAGCAACGACTCCGTGGCACAGAGGACGCTGAAATTCATCAAGGGGTATCAGCCGCAATTCCTCCGCGACGTGGATGCCCAAGCACAAGCCGGACCGGGTCAGATGATCACGCGGTCGCAAAGCGGCGGCGTCTTTCGCACCTCGGCCAATCGGCCCGGACCGCTGAGCGGCGCGTTCATGACCACGAACCCGATTCTGACCGATGAAGATCTCGCACTTCGCAAGCGCGATCCGTTCATCCTGCGGCTCAACACCGGTTCCGATTACTCGCTGCTGCAGAACCCGGCGAAATTCACGGTCGTGGTCGCGACGTTCCAGGGAAAGTCCGAGATTTATAACGAGGGCGCTGAACACAAAGTGCAGCCCGTCAGCTCGAACCTGAGCAATGCGGCCGAACGCGCCTGGGAGCTGTGCACGGCACTCCGCCGCGCCAAGTCGTACGGCTACGACCGCGATTACGAAGCTTGGATCTTCCACGATCGTTATTCGTCGATCGTGACGGTGGGCTCATTCGAGTCCAAGGAAGATCCGCGGATCATCGCCACGCAGAACTTGTTCGGCGCCAAGGTGGCGGCCGTGCATGCCGACGGATCTCCGACGCTCGGGGCCGAAGCGTTCGCCGTTCCGAAAAAGCCGACTCAGGGCGAGGCCATGAAAACGTGGATCTTCGATCCGTTTCCCCAGGTGATCGACGTCCCCCGCTAGTGGTACGACCGTTCTGATCGTTGACACTTTGCCGACACCGCGCAAGACTTTGGATCATGAAAGCACATGATCCGTTGCGTCTGGTCGTCGCCAGTCGAAACTCGGGAAAGCTGCGGGAGATCGGCGATCTGCTGGCAATTCACGGTGTTTCGGTCGTCAGCATCGACCGTTTTCCCGATGTGCCGGAAGTCGTCGAAGACGGCAATTCGTTTGCGGAAAACGCGGCCAAGAAGGCGCGCGAGCCGGCCCTCCGGTTATCGGAATGGGTGCTGGGGGAGGACAGCGGGCTAGAGGTCGACGCGTTGGGCGGGGCTCCGGGGATTTTCTCGGCGCGCTACAGCGATCCCGGCGCGACCGAGGAATCGAACAACGCCAAACTGATGCAGGAACTGACGGCGGTCCCCAACGAGCGACGCGCCGCCCATTACGTTTGCAATGTTGCCGTCGCTGATCCGGCCGGGACAATTCGCTTGCAGCTTGAAGCCGAGTGCCACGGGCGGATTACGATGGAAGCCCGCGGGACAAACGGATTCGGATACGACCCGTACTTTTTGATTCCGGAATATCACCGCACGTTCGGCGAGTTGAGCCCAATTGTGAAGCGGCATCTCAGCCACCGCGGCCGGGCTTTCGAGCGGCTGATTCCACAGCTTGTCCGGCTGCTTAAGAGTGGGCCGCACGCGACCAGTTAGCGTTTCCCGTCAAGGCGACCCCGTCAAGGCAATACGGTGGAAGGCACTGGCTCGGGCTCCTGTTCCTTCCTCCACGTGCGGCGAATTCGACGGCTGAGACCGTCAAACAGCGAATAGGTCACCGGCGTCACCAAGAGCGCGAGCAGCAGACTCAGCAGCTGGCCGCCGATGATGACTTTGGCCATGCTCGCCCGAGCGCCCGCCCCGGGGCCCTGCCCCAACGCAATCGGAATCATGGCGGCAATCAGCATCACGGTCGTCATCAGAATGGGCCGCAGCCGCGTGTGATTGGCTTCCAGAATGGCCTGTTCACGCGGGAGACCGGCGCGACGCAGTTCGTTGGTCTTATCGACCTGCAGAATGCCATTCTTTTTCACGATGCCGATCAGCATGAACAGGCCGAACATGGCGTAGAGATCGATCGGCTGCCGGAAGAGCAACAGCGATATCAAGGCAAAAGGAATCGTGACGGGCAACGCACTCAGGATGGCAATCGGGTTGAGCCAGCTCTCGAACTGCGCGGCCAGAATCAGGTACATGAAGACGATACTCAGCGCCAGGGCCACGATGAAGTAAAAGCCCGTATCGCGAAGGTTCTTGGCCTCGCCGGCGAATTCGTATTGATATCCGGGCGGCAGGCCCATTTCGTCGATGATTCCGCGTGCCTTCTGGACGGCTTCGTTCAATGAGAGCCCGTCGGCGCTGCCCAGAATCGTGACCGTCCGCTGGCGGTTGACGCGCTCGATTTCGCTCGGCCCCTGTTCCTCGTCGATGCGGGCCAGATTCGTCAATTGCACGAGGCCGGCATTCGGCGACGGGATCGACAGCTGCGAAAGTGTCTGCGGCAACGTGCGGAAGGGCTTCGCGGCACGGAGCCAGATGTCGTACTGCTCGATCCCCTCCTTGTAGCGCGAGACAACCTCGCCGCCGACGAGCACGCGCAGCGTGGTGGCGATCGTCTCGACCGGAATGCCCAGGTCGCTGGCCCGGTCACGATCGATGGCGACTTGCAGTTCGGGTTTGCGCAAGGACAGGGTTGAATCAACATCGAGCAAACCGGGGATCTGCGAGAGCCGCCGCTTGAGCGTCTCTGAGCACTCGGCCAGCTTGGCGATCCCGGGCCCCTTCAGCAGGAGATTGAAGTTCCGCGTGTCGCTGTTTTCGGAGGACCGCCCGCCGCCGATCGCCGAGACGTCGTTCACCGCGGTCCGCAGATCCGGGTAATCCTTGAGAATCGAGCGGGCGCGTTTCATCACGTCGAACTGGCTGTAGCTGCGCTCGCCCAAGTCTTTGATCCGCAGATAAACCGAAGCGCGGGTCACATCGCCTTGGCCGCGTCCCGTTTTCTTACCAATCGTCGTAAACCGCTGCTGGACCCCGGGCAGTTTTGCCAGCCGCTGCTCGATTTCGTTCACGACCCGGTCCGTCCGCTCGAGCGTATAACCTTCCGGAGTGCGGATCGAAATCTGGAACTCGCTCTGATCATCGCGCGGGACCAGGTTGGCGCCGAGACTCATTGCCAAGGGGACGGTCGAGGCCACGACAAGCAGACAAACGGCCACCAGGATGAGCCGATGCCGCAGCGACCAGGCCAGCATGCGCCCGTAAACCCCGTCCACGGCGCGGTAGATCCAACCCGACTTCGAGCTTCCCTTACCGGCCTCCTCCGGGTCGATCTTGAGGAAGTCGGCGCAAAGCATGGGCGTCAGCGTGAACGAGACGAAGAGACTCATCAAGCACGGCGAATGCGACCGTCAGCCCGAAACTGCGAAAGAAACGGCCGACGAGCCCGCCCATGAAAGCCACCGGCACGAAGATCACCACCAGCGACAGACTGGTGGCAAGCACGGCCAGCACAATTTCCCGCGTCCCCTTGCGGGCCGCGCTCATCGCGTCGAGGCCCCCCTCCTCCATGTGGCGGAAGATGTTCTCGTGGACGACGACAGCGTCGTCGATCACGATGCCGATGGCCAGAATCAGCCCGAGCATCGTGATGTTATTGAGCGAAAAGCCCATCGCATACATGAACAGGAAGGTCGGCACGATCGATGTGGGAATCGCCAGGGTCGCGATCAGCGTCGTCCGCCAATCGCGGATGAACAGCAAGATCGTGAGCGACACCAGGACGGCAGCCAGCAACAGGTGCAGTTTCACTTCGTGCATCGAATTCCGCACGAACCGCGACTTGATCCTGGATGACTTCGACAAGAATGTCGGGCGGCAGCCCGGCACTGAGCTCCGTCAGGCGTTCCTGAACGGCATCGGAGACTTGAACCGTGTTCGTCCCCGATTGCTTTTGAATGAACAGGCTGACGGCATTCGCGCCGTCGAGCCGGGTGAGGCTCCGCGGCTCTTCGACCGAATCTTCGGCCCGGCCGACGTCCCGGATGCGGATCGGATAACCGTTTCGGTTGGCGACAATCAGGTCGTTGAACTTCTCCGCACTTTCCACGCGCCCCAAGGTCCGCAACACGAGTTCGCGCGAGCCCTGTTCGACGATTCCTCCGGGCACTTCGAGGTTCTGCCGCAAAATTGACTGTCGAACGTCTTCGATTGACAGGTCGTACGACGCGAGCTGATCGGTATTCACCATCACATTGATGGCCCGCGTGCGGCCGCCGGAAAGAAAGACGGCCCCCACGCCGGGGACGGTCTGCAGGACTTCCTGGATGCGGTATTTGGCGATTTCGGTCACTTCCCGCACGTCGCGACGCCCCGATACGCCGACCGTAATGATCGGACTGGCATCGAGGTCGAACGTATCGATGAGCGGCGGCTGCATTCCCTGCGGCAGCTTGTCGACGATCGCCGAGACTTTGTCCCGAACTTCCTGCGCGGCAACGTCGCCATTTTTGTCCAAAACGAACAGCACGACGACCGTCGTGACACCCTCGCGGACGACGGAGCGCAGCTCGTCGACGCCGGAGACCGTGTTGATCGCCTCTTCGATCGGCCGCGTCACCGTGGTTTCCAGTTCCTCGGTGCTGGCGCCCGGCAGGGTCGCCGTTACGGAGACAACGGGAACGTCGACCTTGGGAAACAAGTCGACGCCGAGGAGCACGTACGAAACGATGCCCAAAACGACGGGAATCGACACCAGAACCCAGGTGAAGACCGGGCGTCGGATGCAAACTTCGGAGATCGTCATCTCAAACCCGCGCCGACTTGCTGCAATCCCTTGACCGACGCCTCCGGCGAGCGAATGAAAACCGCCGCGCCGTCGGCGAGCACGGTTTGACCGCTCGTAACCACTTGTGCTCCAGCCGGCAGCCGAGCCCCGTCGATTTCAACCCACTGGTCGCTCGCCACGCCGGTCGAGACTTTCACCTCGCGCGCGTGTCCGTCTTCGACGACAAAGATTTTCGTAATTCCCGCGAACCGCACGATCGATTCCAGGGGAACAGTCGGGATGCTCGGGTCGTTGCGTGTTTCGATCGCCGCCTTGGCGAAGCTGCCCGACTTGAGCGCACCGTTCGTGTTTGGCAGCTGGATTTCGACTTCGAACGTCCGTGTGGAAGGATCGACCGACGGGTTGATCCGCGTGATCGTTCCCTCGAACGTACAGTCGTAGGCCGCGGTCGAAACCTTGGCCTTCTCTCCGACTTGAACCTCGGCGACGAATCGATCGGGCACCGGCACTTTGAGTTTGAGCGTGCGGTCCATCACCAGTTTGAAGACCTCGGTCCCAGCCCGCAGCAGGGAGCCTTCCGCCCCTGTGCGGCCGGTGACCGCGTAGGCCGCCTCCTGGCCTTCGTCGGGGACCATCGTCGGCAGCGGAACGACGATTTGCGTGTCCTTGATTTGCTGACGCGTGATGGCGAGTGCCTCTTGTTTCATTTGAATCGTGGCCAATCCGCTTTTGGCAAGGAGCACCTGGTTGTGGTGCTCGGCTTGCAGCGAGCGGAAATCGCTCGTCAGATTGCTGAGTTCGTCGCGCAACATGGCGCCGCGTTCCACGAGCGTTTTCACTCGATTCATGCGCTCGCTCATGCGCTCCATCTTGGCGCTGGCCTCAATCACGCTGGGCAATTGGGCGATATCAAAGGATGAGATCGTCGCCGGAGTCAGTCCGAGCTTGGCCATTTCGACGTCGAGGGCACTCTGGGCCTGCCGCTCGGATAATTTGAAGTCGGTTGGATCGATTTGCAGCAGCAGATCCCCCGGCTTAACGCGATCGCCCACGTCGTGCAGGATCTTGAGCACGCGGCCTTCCACTTTGGCGCTCAGGGTAACCTGCTCGAACGCGTGCAGCGTTCCCACGCAGGTCACTGTCCGCCGGATGGGCCGCATTTGCAGCGACGCGACTGTGACCGGAATTTCACCCGAGGCACGCCCGGCTTTCGGGTCTTCGGCGGGAAGCGACTCGCGCCTGCGCCGAGATAACCGCCATAGCTGAGCGCCCACCCGCGCCCAAGGTGGCAATTCCCACCAGGAGGGCCGGAGCCAACCAATGCCGCCGTCTGTTCATCGATGGTGCGCTCGCTTTTGTGACCGATTCGGGCCTACCTACCGGTAGGTAGCAGCACAATTTCCAAAGGCAATTGATGCGTCAAGTGTATGTCGGGCTTCCGATTTTCAAAATGCCAGCCTAAAAATACGGATGGTCATGGATTTACGGTCAGACGGTGTCCCGGTCCGAAAGCCGTTGCCCCGATTGGGCCAGCGCTAGGATGTGCTTCGATGTCGGCGGAAGTCTCTTCGACGATTGCCGAAGGAATTTTGCAGGCCGCCGTTCGACTCTTCGCCCGCAAGGGCTACGAGGCGACGTCGACGCGCGAGATCGTCGAGGCTGCGGGCGTCACAAAGCCCATGATCTACTACTACTTCAAGAACAAGGAAGGGCTGTACGAGGCCGTTCTCACCCGGTTTCTTTCGCAGTTCTCCGCCCGACTGAAAACAGTGGTCGACGAGCCGCGGGAGCCACGGGATTATCTCGTCGAAGTTGTGTGGGCCCACTTGGATTATTTCCACGACAACCGTGACTTTGCCAAGTTTTTCTACGCCGTTTTTTTTGGACCCGATGAAAGCGCGCTGGCCGTCTCGCTCATGAGCGCGACCCGCGAAGTGCAGGACTTGCTCATTGAGGCCTGTCAAAAGACGGCCGCCGCCGGCCTCGTGAAGCCGGAACGGCTCGAGGCCCTCTTGACCGCCCTCAACGGCATGATCAACCTGTGGGTCATCGCGACGGTCAAGCACGGGGCGGAGATCACCCGCGACGTGGCTGTTCAAATCGTCGACCTGATCCTCGACGGGCTGGCGACGCGCCACTAAGTAGTGGTTCGACTTGAACCTGGTGGAAGACGCCGGCGGACCGAAGCTGCCGGCCGTGGCACCAAGTGGCACCCGATCCGGCAAATCACGCCTCGAGCGGGCTGACACTTGTTTCGATGTGCGGCCGGTAAAAAAGCGCGACCGGAAGCATGACCAGGCGCAAATCGCGAACACCCAGGCAGACGCGCACTTTCAATACGAAATCGCAGAGATATTCCACGCGACCGAAGAAGATTGCGGCCAGCACGATGCCGATCCAGTTGAACAGATTCATGGCTCCGATCATCCGCCCCTTCAGTTCCGCCGGAGGACGCACCTGCATAAAGACGGCGAGAGGCACGTAGAAAAAGCCGGCCGAGACCCCCACGCCGATCAAGAGCGCGCGGGCAATCCACTCGAAGCCGTTTCGCGGCATGACCACGTCGAGGATCGATTCCTCTTCGGACTCTTGCGAGTCCTTCTGAGTCGTCGATTTGCCAGCAACTTGTGATTCGGTCGTCGCGCTCGCCGTCGCCGGAGGCGCTCTTTGCCGTGACCACAACTCCCTCCCGGGCACTCACCAGCGCCACGGCGGTCAAGCACGCGACTATCCCCCATGCTCCGAGAGTGACCAATCCCGATCGGATCTGCCCTCGGGACGCGCGACCGGCCAAGATGCAACCGACCATGATCCCGATCGCCATGCAGACCACCATGGCGCTGGTTCGCGCTTCGCCGTATTGGAGTTGCCGGACTCCAAAGGCATTGGAGGCTGGTTGAATCACGCCGCCCAGAAACCAGAACAGGGTCGACACCAAGAGCACGCGAAAGAGCGGCCGGTCGGCCCGCAGCATCCGCCAAGTGTCGGCACTGATGAACAGCGCGCCCGGAGTGAACTGCAACCCTGGCCTGGCGATCGGCGTGGGTCGCACCAGCAAGGACGTCAGCGTGCCGACGACGGCAATCCCGATGCACGCGGCGCTACCGACCCACAGTTGCTCCCGGAAACCTTGCTTGAGAATTCCGGCGGTCGCCGCCCCGCAGATGATCGCCAGAAAAGTCGTCATTTGGATCATCCCGTTGACCCGGGGCAAATCGCTTTCACGAAACAGCTCGGGAAGGATTCCATACTTCGGGGGGCCAAAGAACGCGCTGTGCATCCCCATCAAGAACACGACGCACATCAACCAGGCCAGGCGGCCGTGCGGGGTGTGAAACGCGAAATAGCCGGCCGTCATCACGACGATCTCCGCCACCTTCATCGCCACGACAATTCGCTGCTTGCTGATGCGGTCGGCCAAATAGCCCGCAAAACCGGAGAAGAGCACAAAGGGAAGGGCGAACAGGGCGGCCGCGAAATCCTGATAGTCCTTGCCCCCAACCGCCTCCGTCACGCAGATCAACAGCACCAGTTGTTTGAACAGATTGTCGTTGAAGGCCCCGAAGAACTGCGTGAAGTTCATCCCGTGATAAGCGGGATCGCGCCAAAGCGTCGGACGCGGGTCGTCGGGCAGTGCGGCAGGTAAGTCGGCCGGTACGGTCGGGACCATTCGGTGGGCCTTCGGCAAAAGAAGCTCGGAACGAGTTCGTATGGTACTCCGAAACAAGGCGTCCTTGCGCCTGCAATGTCACGCAGTAGTGTCTGGCCTTTTTTCGTGAAGGGCCAGTGAAGAACCAGGTCGCCAGACCGTCGACCGATCGCTTGATGAGCCCAGTCGTTCCGATTCGACCGATCCACTTGGACCCCGGCAAGGCCCCTGCTAGGATGAATTTTTCATGCGGGTTGACGAAAACTCGCAATCCCCCGGCGCGCTTTTCAGGGGTGCGAAATGCGGTTTCGATTGTTGTGCGCAAGCCTCGTTCTGCTCTTGGCGGCAGGATGCCAGGAGGGAGGGAACTCCTCCCAAAATGCCGCGCAAACATCCTCTGCAACAGGAGGAGCGGCTGCCGCCGGCGGTCCGAAAAAACTGCGTATCGCCGTCATTCCCAAGGGAACAACGCACGAGTTCTGGAAGTCGGTCCACGCCGGGGCGGCCAACGCGGCCAAGGAATTGGGCGACGTTGAAGTTTTGTGGAAGGGCTCGCTCTTGGAAAGCGATCGCGAAACGCAAATCCAGGTCATGCAAGATTTCATCACCACGCGAGTCGACGGCATTTGCCTCGCCCCCAACGATTCGCAAGCCCTCATCGAATACGTGGACCAGGCGGTCCAAGCCAAAATCCCCGTCGTGATTTTCGATAGCGGCCTCGATGACCAGTCGAAGATCGTCAGTTACGTCGCCACCGACAACTATCAGGGGGGAGCCCTCGCGGCCCGCCGCATGGCTGAAGTGCTGCACGGCAAAGGGAACGTGATCCTGCTGCGGTATTACCAGGGGAGCGAAAGCACGGAAAAACGCGAAGCCGGTTTCCTCGACACGCTCAAAAAAGAGTTTCCCACAATCCGCATCCTTTCGTCGGATCAATACTCGGGAACGACCCCCGAAGACTCGCTCAACAAGGCCACGCAAATCCTCAATCAGTACAAGAAAGAGGTCAACGGGATTTTCTCCGTGTGCGAGCCCAACGCGACCGGCACGTTTCGGGCGCTCGAGGAGACGCAGCTCGACGGCAAGGTCGCCTTTATCGCCTTCGATCCCAATCCCGATCTCATCCGCGGCTTAGAATCCAAAAAGGTCTCCGGAATTGTGCTGCAGGATCCCGTGAAAATCGGCTACGAGGCTGTGATGGCTCTGCACAAGCACATGAAGGGAGAAAAGGTCGGCCCGCGGATCGACACGGGCGAAACCGTGGCGACGCCGGAAAATATGAACGAGCCTCGCATCCAGAAGTTGCTGAATCCGCAACAGTTCCAGGATTGACGCACGAGTGAAGTCCGAGACTCCCGCGCAAGAGCCGCCCCCGCCCGACCCGCCGTCAGAATCTCCGCTTCGCTCATCGCCGGCGTCACCGGACAACGAGCGCGGCGGTCCAATGCCCCGATTCCGGCGCGTCCGATCGGTGAGCCGTATGCTCGGACCGCTGCTGGCGCTCGCGATCGTGATTGTCTGCTTTGGCGTCGCGAATCAATTAAAAAATGGTAGCGAGGCGACTTTCTTTACCGCGGAGAACGCGCGGACGATTGCCGCACCAACCGCGACCATCGTCGTCGCGGCGCTCGGCATGACATTGATTATCATCGCCGGCGGCATCGATCTCTCGGCCGGAACTGCCCTGGCTCTCTGCGCCACAGTCCTGGCAACCGCACTCATGAGCGATCGGCTAAAGCCCTTCAATCCGCGAGCGGCCATCTTGATTACGCTGGGGGCCGGAGCCCTCTGCGGGTTTATCAACGGAGCGGTCGTCAGTTCGCTCCGCGTGGTGCCCTTCATCGTCACGCTCGGCACGATGCGGCTCTATCTGGGCGTCGCCAACATGCTGGCGAAGGAAACTACCGTGCGGCCCGACCGCACAACGCAGGTGCCGGGTTGGCTGAAAGATCTGCTGAGTATTCGCGAAGAGGCGCTTGTGTTCTATTTCCCCAAAGGAGTCTGGTTCGCGCTCGTTCTTGCCGCGGTGACCGCGGCAATCCTGCATTACACCGTATTCGGCCGGCATCTCTTTGCGATGGGCTCGAACGAAATGGCCGCCCGTTTGTGCGGCATCAGCGTGCGCGGCATGAAGATCGCCGTCTACACGCTGGCAGGCCTTTTTTTTGGCATCGCCGGCGTCTACCAGTTTTCGCGTTTGAGCGTCGGCAGCCCCGTATCGGGCGTTGGGATGGAACTCAAAGTGATCGCTGCCGTTGTGATCGGCGGCGCCAGTCTCAACGGAGGACGCGGCACAATTCTAGGAACACTCGCCGGCGCCGCCGTGATGGGAGTGATCGACAACGGCTGCACCCTGCTTGGCCTCAGCAACCCCGTTCAGGACGTCGTGCTGGGAATCGTGATCGTGACTGCCGTCGCCGTGGATCAGGTGCGTCAGAGCGGAACCGGATTCTCGCACTGGCTGCGATTCGGCTTGGGGATTTTACGTGCGACACGGGGGTAGTTGGAGCACTTAGGCCGGACTCATACCACCTCGCCTGCATTTCGCCCCCCTCCTCCCACCTTTCCTCGCCGTGGTCGCATTCCCTGTTGACACCAATGACTTACGACCAGCCGCACCCGTTCGGCCCCCCGTATCGGCATTTCTTGCCACCGCACTTGACCAAAAAAATCGATTTCGATAAACCTCCGCCTCACGCGGCGGGGTACGCGGGCCTCAACTGCAAGCCCCCGCTGTGAGTGTCCCGTCACTCTCACATCTGCCTCTCCCAAATCGACTCTCGTGTAGGAAGGTGCACATGTCCCCAAACATGTCTCGCGTCGTCCCTTCGTTGGGCGCTTTGTCGCTACTGCTCGCCCAGGCAGTGGCCGCCAACGCCCAGGGGTTCGGCAACGATTGTTGCCCAACCTGTCAGGCCCAGCCCACTTGCTGCCCTGCCCCCGTCACTTGCATGCAGCCGGTGAGCGTCCCCTGTTATCAAACGGTCCCCGTCACGACCTACGAGCCCCGTCGCTGCACGGTGATGAAGCCCGTGGTGCACACGGACATCATCGAACAACCGATCACCGAGTGCCGTCCCATTTGCGAGACGAAGACCGCCCAGGTCCCGTACTGCGCCTATCAACCGGTCACCACCTTCGTGCAGCAGACCCGCGACGCGGGTTGTTGGCGGACTTATCAGCAATGCTGCCCGCGGATG
Organism: uncultured Planctomycetaceae bacterium; assembly: GCA_963752185.1. Classification (GTDB taxonomy): domain Bacteria; phylum Planctomycetota; class Planctomycetia; order Planctomycetales; family Planctomycetaceae; genus DASPSM01. The sequence goes on from CAVVXK010000002.1 coordinate 3,534,498, forward strand.
TCCCCGTGCCAGTATGACCCGAACCCGGGTCTCGTCGGCTGGATGAACCGCACTGGCTACGAGATGCGGATGGCCTTCCAGCCGCAAGTCACCTATCACCGCCAGTGGGTACCGAACTACATCACCACGAGCGTTCCCGTTACGCGCATGGTCGCCACGCAACAAGTCCGCACCGTGACCTACAACGTCACGCGGTACGAGCAGTTCCACACCGTGCAGAAGATTCCGGTGAACCGCGTCGTGATGGTGCCCGAAGAAATCACCGTCCAACGCCCCGTCACCGTCTATCGCACGGTTCCGATCGGCACGAGCGTCGCCTGGGTGCCGCAGGGATCTATCTACGGCGGCGGCACGGCCACGGCCCTCGGCCCGTCGACGGATAAATTGGGCAAAGTCATTCGCCGTGATATCCGCGAAGCCGAGCGTGCCGGCGAGGACAAAGGCTTTAAAGAAGGAAAGCGTTACGAGCGTGACAAGATCGAACGTCAGCAGGGCACCGGCGACAGCTTCGACGGAGCCCCCCGTAGCCTCGATGGCCAGCGCTCCCAGATGACGATTCCCCAGCGAACCAGTGATAACTCGGGCCCGCAGCAAGTTTCGCAGCGGGTTCCGTCTGCCGTGTTAGTAAATGGTTGGATGGCTCGGAACGGAATGGCGAATGCCGCGGCACCGCAAGCCCCGGTGAGCGTCTCCGTCGCCGACGCCAAGCAGTAGTTGGTTGGACCGGACCGCCCTCGGGTGTTCCGGTCGTCGACTGAGCCGCCTTCGGGCGACTCGGAGTTGAGACTGAGCCGCCCTTGGGCGACTCAGAGATGAGACTGAGCCGCCGCGAGGCGACTCAGTGCGAGGTTAAGCGGAACCGACCGGCCGACACGAAGCCTCACCTTCGCCTCGGCCAATGACTGTGATTTGCGACCCCAAGCCTTCCCCTGTCTGGTTCCGTTTCCCTCGCGGCATCGGTATCACGCTGATGCCCAAATGACAGCGCAATCTGCGGCCGGGCAATCCGTCCGTGGGGACGCGCTAATTTGAATCGGGCGGCAAATACACCTGTCGCTCTCACCCTCGAAGCCCGCTGGAGCCCTCCAGCGGGCTTTTTTTTGTGAATCGGCATCTCGCTGCAAAAGCAAAAATCCCCGCCGAAAAACGGCGAAAAAAAACCGACGAGACCGAGCTACTCGGTCGCCGCGTTCCGCGTACAATTCAACCTAAGGCGGTGTTCGACAGCCGTTTGGAATCGAGAGCCACTGATACGCGCACGCCAAGTTGCCAGAAACCTGGCGAAGTCCAGACCAGGTTTGCCGAAACCTGGTCCAGCTCTCGCCAACTTCGCCCAAACATGGTGCGAATGACACCAGGTTGCTCGAAGGCGCCATCGGCTCAGTGGTTGCGCTCGCCGTTCTAATTGTCGCGATAAGCCTGGCGATTGCGATAAAGCTCCAGTCGAGCGAGCCAGTCTGACTTTTGAGCGGCTGACGAAGCCAGCTCGACCGCTCGGGTTTGCCATTTGACGGCGTTCGCAAAATCTCCCGCTTCGGCATTGGCGGCGGCAAGCGTGGTCAGAATCGTCGGATCGTCCTCCGCGCCGGCCAGCTCGAGCGCTTTGCTCGCATCGGCGACCGCCTTCTTTCCGTTGCGAGTCCGGTCTTCCTGGGCCGTCGCCTCCTCCCAGGCCCGATTGTTCCAGGCGTTCACCAGCTTCGGATCGAGGCGGATGGCCTCGTTGTAGTCGGCGATCGCCTTGTCGTATTCCTTCTTTCGACCCCAGGCCAGTCCCCTGTTATCGAAGGCGACGGCCATTTTCGGATTGAGACGAACGGCCTGGTTGAAATCCTCGATCGCCAGATCGAGATCGCCCTTTTCGATCCGCAGCGCCCCCGCGTGTTGTACGCGTCCGCCGCCTTCGGATTCCGCTTCAACTCCTCCTCGAAATAATCCTCCGCCTGGGAGAACGGGATCACATCCGAGCGGCTGATCCAACCTTTGACCGTTTTGTGCAGGGACCACGAGACCCAAAACCAGTCGCCGTTGACGTGCTTCACGTCGAGCACGTTCCCCACGGGCACGGTGCCCCTCGTGTCGTTGCCGGAGCGCAGATCGGCCGGGTGAATCGTGACAATGCGTTCCCCCTCCGCAATTTCCTGAGTGAACGCCACGGCCGGCCAAGATCCCCCAGGAGCGCGATCGAAACAATGGCAACTCGACGCATGGCAACTCGACGCATGGCAACCGCCTTTCGCGATCGAATGTGACCCCTTTCAATTATTGAGCAGATTCAACTGTGATCAATGGCCGAATTTTCGCTCAAGGCAGCCCGCGTGCTTTTTATCACGGAGCCGCCCGGGAAAGGCCTGTCGCGCTCTCACTTCGCGCATTCGTCGCGGCCGATGTCAGCCGTCGCGATGCTGCCAAGTTTTTACCTCCGCGGAAACCCGCCTTTTGCAATCGAAGCTGACGCTGCTAGATTACTTGAGCAGATCCAATGGTGATCAATCGGCTCTTGGCGACTCGGATTGCACTCTGAGGTTTCTGATGACACGGCTTTACCTCGCGATAATTCTGGGCATCCCCTGCGTGAGTTTCGCCGCCGACTGGCCGATAGGTGGGCGAGACGCTACCCGCAATCCCGTCAGCGCGGAACACGGCGCTCCCACCGATTGGCAAGTCAAAACGAATGAGCAGCCCACTCGGAATATCCGCTGGTCGACCCCCGCGATCGCGGGAGCCATCGGCGGGCCCGTTGTCGCGAACGGCCTGATCTGGATCGGAGCGAACAACGACCAGCCCCTCGATCGGACCGTGCGTGGCGATCGTGGCGTCCTGGCTTGTTTTCGCGAATCCGACGGCAAATTTCTGTATCAATATTCCTCGCCCCGGATGGACGAGAGGACGGCCGACTGGCCGCATCAGGGGCTCAGCGGCTCTCCCGTCGCGGGAAAAGAGCGGCTCTGGTTCATCACCAACCGCCGCGAAGTCGTCTGCCTCGACACCAGCCCCCTGACTCGCGGCCGAGGCCCCGCGCGAGAACTGTGGAAATACGACCTCGTCAAACAAGAGGGCGTCTCACCAAATTCGCCCATGATCCCCAGCCACAACAACCTTGGCTCTCCCGCGATCGATCACGATCTCTTGTTTGTTCCGACCGGCAATGGTGTGGGTGTTGACCATCCTGAAGCGACCCAAGTCAGGGCGCCGAACGCACCGACTCTGTTATGCCTGCGGAAGGATGACGGAACCGTGGTTTGGCGGGACCATTCCGCCGGCCACGAGATCTTCGGCGGTCACACGTCGAGCCCGTTGGTTGTGGAGATTGCCGGCCAGTCTCAGGTGATTCATCCGCAAGCCGACGGCTGGGTGCGCTCATTCGCCGCCAGATCCGGCCGCCTGCTCTGGAAATTCGACATCAACCGCAAAGGCGCGAAATGGAATTGGCCCGATCGCGGCGGAAACTCAAAGCATGTCGTGGTCGCCACGCCCGTCTTTGCCGAGGGCCGAATCTACTTCGCCGCAGGCCGCGATCCGGAATTCGCCGGCACACACGGACGCCTGTTTTGCGTCGATCCAAACCGCACGGGCGACATCAGCCCCGAGCTTGACGACGGAAACGGCCGAGGCCAGGCCAACCCGAACTCGGGTCTGGTCTGGAGCTTCGCCGAAGATGGCCTTGCTGAAACGACCTCGTGCGTGGCCGTTCATCAAGGTCTCGCCATCCTGCCCGACGGAGCCGGACACGTCCATTGCTTCGATGCCGCGAGCGGCAAGCGTCATTGGACTTACGACACTGGCTCAGCGCATTTCGGCGATGCCTTGATCGTCGACGGCAAAGTTTACGTCACCAACGATGAGGGACTCGTCACGATTTTGCAGCTCTCAAAGACATTGGGAGTCGTGGCAACGCACCGCATGAATCGCGTTCGCGTGACGAAGCGAGACACGAGCGTCGAAGAAAATGTTTTGGATCACCTGGTCGCGTCGCCCGTTTTTGCAAACGGCACGCTCTACATCCAATCGACGGGCATGCTCTACGCCATCGGTGGCACGCATTGAAGGCTCGGGATCCGAGCGGCTGCCAGTTATCAGGCCCGAGAACAACCGCCTTGTCGCCCTCTTGCCGATTCAGCGAGCAAGGAATTCGCGGATTTCTGCCGCGATCTCCGCGGCATGCGTCTCGAGTGCGAAATGTCCCGTGTCGAAGAAGCGGACGACCGCGTTGGGGATGTCGCGTTTGAACGCCTCGGCTCCAGGCGGCAGGAAGAACGGGTCGTTCTTGCCCCACACGGCCAAAAGCGGCGGCTTGTGCGTGCGGAAGTACTTTTGAAAAGTCGGATAGAGCGCCACGTTGTTTTTGTAGTCTCCGAACAGGTCAAGCTGCAGCTCGGGCGAGCCCGGCCGGCTCAGGTAGAAGTTATCGAGTGAGTATCCATCCGGAGAGACGGCCGTCGTGTCGGGGACGCCGTGCGTGTATTGCCAAACGGTTGTTTCGGGTTTCAGGAACGCGCGGAGCGCGTCGCGGTTGGTCTGCGACGCGTCCTGCCAATACGCCCGGATCGGGTTCCACCCTTCGCTGAGACCTTCCTCGTAGGCGTTGCCGTTTTGGGAGATGATCGCCGTGATCCGGTCCGGGTGCTTTACGGCCAGGCGAAAGCCGGTCGGCGCACCGTAATCGAAGACATAAACGGCGTAACGATCGAAGCCGATGACCTCGGTGAAACGATCGATGGTCTCGGCCAGCCGATCGAAAGTATGCACGCGCGGCGGGTCGGACTTTCCGAACCCCGGCAAATCGGGGGCGACGATGTGAAAGCGGTCGGCCAACAGCGGGATCAGATCCCGGAACATGTGGCTCGAGCTCGGAAATCCATGCAGCAACAGCAGCTTCGGGGCACTGGCCGCGCCGGCCTCGCGGTAAAAGACCTTTGAGCCGTCGGAATCGGCCGTGCGATACTTGATGGCGGTCATGGCGCCTCCTTTAGAAAACGTGACCAATTGATCTCAGCCCGCGTCTGTTTCGGCAATTGCCTCTCGAATAATATTCACCACGACGGACGGCGCGGACACCATCGATGTGTGATCGACCGGATGTGAATGCACCCGCGCCTGCATCCGCTGGGACATGAAACGCTGGTTGTCGTGGATAATCATGCGGTCATCTTCGGCCACGAGGTACCAGGTCGGACGGTCCCTCCACAGCGGTCGCTCGACGGCGACATTGATGCAGTTCGTCGAGATCGGTCGCTGCACTGCCGCCAAGATCGCCAGCTCCTGCGCCTCGGCATTCTGGGCAAAGGCCGTGGCGAACGCCGACTCGGGCAGATAGATCAACCCGTGCTGGTCGGGAGCCAGCTTCGGCGCCAGCGAGTGCGGTTGGCCGCGATAGAAAACATCCGCCACCGTTTCCCCCTCGTCGGGCGCCAAGGCAGACACATAGACGAGCGCCTGCACACGCTTGTCTCGCGTGGCCCCGATCACGGCGCCGGCATAAGCATGGCCGGCAAGAACGACCGGCCCCGTCAGGCGCTCGAGCGTGCGATCGAGGGCTGCCACATCCTCGCGAAATGAGGTCAGCGGCAACGGTGCCGCGACCACCTTGACCCCTTCCGCCACGAGCGGCGCGATCACCTTTGCCCAACTTGATCCGTCGGCCCAAGCCCCATGGGCCAGCACAACGTTCACATGACGCGAAGACATCACCGCCCCCCCTTCCACCGTCGACTGACAGCGGGAGGGCGAAGCTCCTGCTGAGCCGTCTTCCGCGCCTTTCACACGATCGGCTCGGCAGGAGCCTCGCCCTCCCATACTTCAATCGACCGTCAAATCGACTTCACCTCCCCGCCATCCATCCGCAGCGTCGCACCTGTCATCCAGCGGGCGCCCGGCGACACCAGAAAGGCCATCAGCTCGGCGATCTCCTCGGGCTTGCCGTAGCGACCGATACCAGCCTCCTTGGGAAACTTGGCCGTCGCCTCCTCGACGGTCATTTGATGCAGCGGCACCCAATGTTCGAGATACGAGCGGCGGCGCCCTGTCATCACGGCCCCGGGCAGCACGCTATTGACCTGCACGCCGTCAGTAATTCCGCGATCGGAAAAGGCCTTCGCCAACGCGATAATTGCCGCATTGATCGTGCCCACGGCGGCGTAGGGCGCCTTCGGAAAGATGGCCGAATTGCCCGACATCAGCACCACCGAGCCCTTCGCCTGCTTAGAGCACGGCCAGGCGGCGATCGTCAGGCGCCGCGCACCGTGCAGCTTCGGCGCGAGTCCCGCGTCCCACTGCTCGTCCGTCATCTCGAACAGATCGATCTGCGGCACGGCACCGGAGATATTGAGCAGCGCGTCGATCCGGCCAAACGCCTGGAGCGTCTGATCGACCACGGTCCGGGCGGCCGAAGGCTGCGCGAGATCGAGATCGATCACGAGCGCCTCGGCGCCGGCGGCCTTCACGGCTTCGGCGGTCTGCTCCAAATTGGCGCGGTTTCGCGCCACCAAGGCGAGCGCCGAGAAATCGAGGGCCAGGCGGATCGCCGTCGCCTGACCAATTCCCTGGCTGGCCCCCGTGACGATGGCAACTGATTTCGACATCGGAATTCTCCTTCTCGGGGCAGGACCTGACGATGCGGACGCAGTCGATGCCGTTCATTCAGCGATTTCGGCCCACTCCGGCTCGGCCCGAGCATTTCTTCGAACGTCAAACGAATTCGCACGCCCACGCAAAGCCGTGGGACGTGGCACCCCCACTTCGAAACCGAGGCCGTTGCTCCTAAAAAAGACGACTAACGAGCCGCTTTGGGTTCGGGTGGCACGAGCGGTTGTGAGAACAGGCCGCTCAATCCTTCGGCGGCCGTGGGATGAGTCCAGATCGTGTCTCGCAACACGGTGTACGGCACTCCCGCGAGGATCGCGGTCTGGGCGATGACCATCATCTCGCTCGCCTCGACCCCGAATGCCGTGAATCCCAGGATGCGGTCGTCGTCTCCAATCAGTGCCTTGATGAACCCGCGCGTCTCGGAAAGCGTCATTGCCCGGAACACCATCGCCATCGGCATCCGCGCGATCCGGTAGGAAACGCCCTTCTCTTTTGCTTCGGATTCCGACAAGCCGACGTGCGCGAGTTCCGGATCGGTGAACAGGCAGTATGGAATGAGCCGCCCGCGCGTGGTGCGGTTGCCGCCCGACAGGCTGGAAAAGACGACCCGGAAATCGTCCTCGCTCACATGTGTGAATTGCGGGCTGCCGGCGCATTCCCCCAACGCCCAAACATCCGGGGCGGTGGTTTGCAGCCGCTCGTTCACGCGGATGTAACCCCGCGAATCGAGTTCGATACCAGCCCGGGCCAAGTCCAGCCGGTCGGTGTTCGGTGTTCGGCCGACCGCCACCAGAATGTCCGAGGCTTCAATCGTTTTCTCCGTCGCTCCGGAGCGCACGCGGAGCGAAACTCCCGTCCCGGAATTTCCCGTGACGCCGAGAACTTCGGAGTGGACCAGGACTTCGATTCCCTCGTCTGTGAGCAATTCCTGAAGCGATTCGGTGACGTCCGGGTCTTCTCGCTCGAGGAGCCGCGGCCCCCGCTGGATCACCGTGACGCGGCTGCCAAATCGCCGCATCCCCTGCGCAAATTCAAGACCGACATAGCCGCCGCCGAGAACGACGAGGTGGCTGGGCACCCGTTCGAGATTCAGGGCCTCGACATGCGTCAGCGGGCGGCTGTCCGCAAGTCCAGGCACGGCGGGGATCGCGGCATGCGTGCCGACGTTGATGAAAACGCGTTCGCCGCGCAGCATCCGCGTGCCGCCGGAATTCAAAGTGATTTGCACCGTCTTCGGTTCGGTGAACTTCGCCTCGCCCATCACCAGTTCCGTCCCGCTGGACTTGAAATTGGCGAGATGCACGTCGACCAGTTGTTGAACCATTCGTCGCTTCCGCCGCGCGACGGCGGGCATGTCGACGTGCACCTGCCCCGTGGTTACTCCCAACCCCGTTTTTGGATCGACGAGCGAAACCGCCTTGGCGCTATAGAGCACATTTTTGCCTGGGCAGACAGGCCACATTGGGGCAGGCTCCGCCGACCATCGATCGTTCGACAGCGACGGTCTTTTGCCCCTGCTTTGCCAGGGTCCAAGAAATCAGTTTACCCCCGACACCGGTGCCGATGACCAGGTTTTGACATGTCTCGACTGCCATGATGACGCCTCCCTCTCAGTATCTGTGCGGACGAGCGGAATTCGGTACATAGGCTCAGTGGCCGGCGTACCAATCGTACCCCCGCTCGGCCCAGTAGTCAGCAGGGCGCTCATCCGTAAAACGAATCGTTCCGATCCGCTTGATGTTCTTGATCCCGTATTTCACCGGGATGACAAGGCGAAGCGGCGCACCGTGCTCGACGGTCAGCGACCGGCCGTTCATCGCGTAGCACAGCAATGTTTGTGGGTGCAGGGCACTTTCAATATCGAGCCCGACGTAGTAGCCCATATCCGGCGTCGAGATTGATACGTAGCGCAACAGGTCGGAGGGGAAACGTTCGAGGTCGGCCGCTTTCCCCGATCGGGTCGCCTTGCCCCATCGTATAGCCAGGTCGGCCAGGCGGACGCCCGTCCAGCGCACGGGATCGCTCCAGCCCTCGATACATTTAAGCTCGGTGACCATGTCGACTCGCGGCAACGACTTGATTTGCGCCAGCGTCAGGATCAGGGGTCGCTTCTCGGTCGCATTCTCCAGACGCAGCGACCAGGCGGCGGGATCGAATGCATTTTGCAGTCCGAGATTCCCATTGGCTCGAGGCCAGCGCGCGACGTTCATCGAAAAAGTCGGAGCCAAGCGAGTTGGCCGAAAATACGACTGAGCGAGCGTGGCGTTCCATTCGAGCATTCTGCGCAAAGGCCACGGGATGCCCTGGTCCTGGGGCCGCGTTCTCACCCAGCCCCATGCCAGGAGCCCCGCCAACGCCCCCATCCCGCCGGTGGCGAAGCCGCGACGCGTCAGCCTTCGCATCCGCTGCTCGACCTCGCGGTCATTCCGTTCCGCAGCCGGCACAACGACGGACTCGTTCATTTCGCAATTCCATCGGGCGGCAACGTCTCCGCCTGAGGCCGCTCGACCGTTGGGGGCACCACGACCGTCTGGGGCACCACAGCCGTCAGGGGTAATGGGATCGCCGGAGCCAAAAGCGGAGCCGCCGGCGCACAGACGACCTCGAATCCGGTGACCATTGCGCGAAAGTTGTTCCAACCGGCCCGGATCACTTGCGAGATGTGCACAATGAAGAACAACACGTAGCCGACCGTGAGCGCAAAATGCTCGGCGCGAGCGGCCTCATAACCGCCGAGCATCCACGTCAACCAGCTGACTTGGACCGGCTTGTAAATCGCCAGGCCCGTTGCCAAAGACGCCGCCCCCATCGCGACGACCCCCGTATAGGCGATTCGCTGCGCCGCGTTGAACTTTCCCTGCGGCGGCAAGTTTTTGACGAGCATCAAGTCGTGCAAAACGACTTGGATTGCCTCGCGGAACGTGCGGCGATTCGGCAGCAATTGCCTCCATTCTCCGGAGGCGAACGTGTAGGTGACGTAAAGCGCGCCGTTCACGGCAAAGAACCACATCAAGAAGAAATGCCAGGCCATCCCCTCGGCCAGCCGGAATCGCAAATGGAGCGCGCGGTAAAACCAGTCCGGGAAGAAGTGGAACAACGTGAATCCACCCCAGCCGATGCGATACACGTCGTTGGCCCAGTAAATCAGCAGACCGCTCCAGACCATGCCCGCCAAAAGCGGTGCATTGATCCAATGAAACCAACGAATGGCCCGCGGATGTTTTGGTTCCAGCTGTTTCATGGGAGCACGATTCGCTGACTACTTGCCACCCCCCATCTTGTCGGTACCCATTTTGTCCGAGCCCATTTTGTCCGAACCCATCTTGTCCGAGCCCATCTTGTCCGAACCCATTTTGTCGGAGCCCATTTTGTCGGAAGACATCTTTTCGGAGCCCATTTTCTGGCCTTCCGCTTTTCCCCCCGTCCCCGACTCCGATGAGCATCCGGAAACGCCCAACCCAACCAAAGCGACGAGAGACGCAAAGGCCAAAGCACATAAGTAGCGACGCATCATTCCCTCCGGTTCCTGCTCTTCCCCGATCGAAAATGCGGCAAAACAACCGCCGCGGTAACGGCGAGGAATCTCAAGGAGCCGAGCAATCCCCGCGCTTATTAGTTGGATGAGCGAAAGGACAGACGGTTACAGAATTTCACCAAGAAAATGGCTTGGCACGTCAGCCGGCGCGAACAAAGCGAGGTGATGTGGCGGGAGGGCGAGGCTCCCGCCGAGCCGTTTTCTGCCCAAAAACCGATGAAGACGGCTCAGCAGGAGCTTCGCCCTCCCATACTTCAACAGGCTGCTAAGCATCAAACCGAATACTTCAACGGGCAGTTAGGGACTGGTCCGCCCGATACCCAACCTCTTCATCCGGCTGCGCAGCGTGTTGGGGTGCATGTCGAGGATTCGGGCAGCACCACGGGGCCCCTCAATGACGCCGCCGGTCTGTTCGAGCACCCAAAGAATGTGCTCGCGCTCAACCGCGACGAGAGAACTCTCCGCGGCGTGCGAAGTCTGCGCGGCAGCGAAAAGCAGCTCCGAATCGATGTGCAGCGACGGGCCGGTCGAAACGATCAACGCCCGCTCGATGACGTTTTCCAGTTCGCGAATATTTCCGGGCCAGTGGTAGCCGCAAAGCCGCGAGATGGCCTTGTTGTCGATTTCCGCGACCGATTTGCCGATTTTCGGCGCGAATTTCCTGACCAGAAACTGCGCAAGAGCGGGATGTCCTCCTTGCGTTCACGCAAACTCGGAACGTGGATCTGAAACACGTTGAGACGGTAATACAAATCTTCGCGGAAGGCCTTTTCACGCACGGCCGCCAGCAAGTCGCGGTTGGTCGCGGCAATCACCCGGACGTCGACGGAAATCGTTGATTTTCCGCCGAGTCGATCGAACTCCTTTTCCTGGAGGACGCGCAGCAATTTTGCCTGCACTTCCAGGGGGATGTCGCCGATCTCGTCGAGGAAGATTGTCCCCCCGTCGGCCAGCTCGAAACGGCCGATTCGCCTGGCAATGGCTCCCGTGAAGGCCCCCTTTTCATGGCCGAAAAGTTCGCTCTCGACGAGCCCGGTCGGAAGCGCGGCACAATTGATTTTGATCAGCGGCTTGTCACGGCGCTTGCTGTTAAAGTGAATGGCCCTCGCGATCAGCTCTTTCCCCGTCCCCGTTTCCCCGGAAATCAGCACGGTCGTGTCGGCGGGCGCGACCCTGGAGACGTTCTCCAAGACCCTCAGAATGAGCGGGCTCTGCCCGACAATCTCTTCAAAGTTGTGGTCCGCCTTGATTTCCTCCTGCAGGTAAAGATTTTCGGCCTTGAGTCGGGCTTGCTCCCGCTCCATCAGAACGCGTTCGGTGATGTCCACAATCATCGTGCGCGTCAACTTGCCGTCGGGCTCGGGCCGGGACCACCATTGCACCCAAACGGGCTTCCCGTTGTCCTTTCGACGGAGCTCGAGCACGACTCCGCCTGTGTCCGTGCCTCGCCTGATCGATGCAAACGCTGCGTGCACTCGCCGCTGGCTCTCGGGATCCTCTGCGACGAGCGACATGCCGACCGTGCCGGCGACCTCTGCGGGCTCGAGGCCCAGAACTCGAAGGGCCTCGCGATTGGCCCGCACAAAACGTGAGTCGAGATCCTCGTGCACGTACGCGATGGGCGCTTCTTCGAACAAATCGCGATACCGCGCGTCACTGGCCGCCAGGGTCTGTTCGAGACGCAACCGTGCCAGCTCGGCGGTCGCCCGGGCGGCAAAGATCCGAAAAATCGCCACGTTCCGCGGTTCCTCGGGCATCGGCCGGTTATCGAAGACGGCCAGATGCCCTAGATGCTGACCATCGGGGCCAACCAGCGGCACGCCGCGGTAGCTTTCGATTCCCATCTCGGCCAAACCCTTGTCGCGGGGGAAGCTCCGGCTGACCCCCGTCGGGTGATGACAGATGCTTCCCTTGACGACGTCTTCGCAGGGTGTGCCCGCCAGATCCCACTCGATGTTTTGGAGAATCTGGCCGTCGCCGTAATACGCGATTGTGCGCGCCCGCAAGTTCGAGCCGGCAAATTCCGCAACGAATGCGTACCGCGTCCCAAGGGCCGTCGCGAGATGCTTGACGAGCGTCTCGAAAAACTCGACTCCGGACGCATGGGCCGTTCCCTCGGCGATTGAGCACAGCGCCGTCATTTCTTCCGGATCGAGCGGCCCGGAGACGGTTGGGCTCGGGCAGCCGGAGGCAGCAGGTTCCGCATCCGCGCGGTGGTAAACAGGCGGTGGCGGCTGTGTCATCTAGAGAGTCGCCTTTGCTCGTCGCTTCGCAGTTCGCACATCTCAACTCGACGACCGGGCCCACCGCGCGCACATAGGCATCCAGCGGTTTCATAATACCCAATTTAGATCCCGGATGAAGCACGCGAGGTCTCAGTCCGCGCGCGGGCTCGCCAGGCATTTCCACGAAGTTTCGTGGCCCCCACGAAATCTCGGAGTCGCGAGGCACGGGGCGGTGACTCTCAAGCGATCGCGCAAGTTTTTCCACGCGTCGCAGCCTGTTACGAAGCCTGGGGTTAGCAGGTTCCTTTGATTGCGTCTTGGCTTCGGAACGCGCTTCGCATTGGGGTCTCGCACTCAATTGAGAGAAGGCGAGAGTCATGTTGAGGATTACTTTGACGAGGAGTGAGCAAGGTGATGCGGTCGTGAAACTCGAGGGTAAGCTCCTTCAGCCTTGGGTTGCCGAGGTGCGTTCCTTGTTCAAGCCGACCCAAGCTGGGCCGTTCCCGGCCCTCGACCTGTGCGGTGTCACATTTGTCGACGGTCCCGGCACCGATCTGCTCCGAGACCTGTTACGGGAAGGCGTGCCGATTGAGTCCTGCTCGGCATTCGTCGCGGCGCTTCTGCATCTGAACGAAACAAAACAACCGTGATTGGACCGTCATGAGACCCTTCGGCGAAATGGAACCGCACGCGGGCGACAAAACCCAAGAACTTCGTTTGATCGCGAGACTGCGGGCCGCGGACCGGAACGCGTGGGAGGAATTCGAGCGACGCTTCGGCGGCCGCATGCACCTGGTAGCGCGCCGCTTCTTGCGGTCCGAAGAGGACCTGACCGACGCGGTGCAAGACTGCTATGTGTCGGCCCTTCAAGGCATTGGGAAGTTCGAGGGAAGGTCGACGATCGGTACCTGGCTGCATCGGATCGTCGTGAACGCCTGCCTCATGAAGCTGCGAACTCGGAGGCGCGGCGCCCGGATTTCGATCGAGGAACTCTTGTCCCAGTTTGACGAGTCGGGTCACCGGGGACGGTCGATCCGTCGGCGAAACAATCCGCCGGACGAGCGACTGACGCGCGAGGAGACACGATCACTCGTCCGATCCTGCATCGACCGGCTGCCTGACGATTACCGCAAGGTGCTCATGCTTCGGGACATCGAAGAATTGAGCACCGACGAAGCGGCCACGGCCTTAGGGGCGGCTCCCGGGACGGTGAAAACACGTCTTCACCGCGCGCGCCAGGCTCTTCGCGGCCTCCTGGAGCCACATCTTCTTTGATCTCGCCCTGTCGAAATTCCCTCGTGCGGCACACGCCGCCGCGAGGACAGCCAGCGGAATTCTTCAAGCCTAAAATTGCCGCGGCCTCTCGACGTTGTCGACGCCCTTTGGCCTCAACATAATCAGAAGCTGCTGCTCTGATTGATGTTTGTCTTGTGGGTGAACCGTGTTCGGTGTTCGGCGCGATTTCGCTCGTGGCAAATCTTGAGTCACTTGCCTCAAAGTTGTCCCGGTATCGGAGCGACGCCTATCAAGTTTTCGTGAGTCGCTCCTAAGGCTGCGGTTGAGCGGAGGGGACCTCCGCGAGACGGGCGTATAGCGCATGTTCGCGGACCTGATTGGTCACGCGAATCAAGAGCGTATTCCAGCCCGCATTCAGCGTCGTCGCGACGGCGTCCGAGTCGGGGATCGCCGCTCGTTGGCCGCCAAACTCGTGGATTTGCTTGCCGTTGAGCCACACCCGCGCCTGGTCGTCGGACCCCAGCCAAAGTGTGGCGGGACGACTGACCGGCGAATAGATCCGCATGAGTGCATAAGCGGAGATGTGTTCGGCCCGGCCATAGAGGAGCGAGAAATTGACGAAGCCGGACGCGTTGGTGGGGACGCGCTCCCATCTTGGTGTTTGTTCGTCATCTCCGGTGGCCGCGACGCGAGCAAGCGGATCGACGTCCCGCTCGGGTGGGTAGCTCTCGTTCAAGTCGTCGGGGTAAGGTCCCGCCACCCAGTAGCCCAAGTTGACCCACGGCGCGTGCCGGTCGAGTGCCAGGTATTGGTCGAAATCCGCCGCGGCGGCTTTCCAATTGCCCCTCCTGGCTTCGATTTCGCCGGCCAGCCGCCAGTCCTCGGCACTCTTGGGATCGGCGGCGAGTCTGCGGGTCACGACGGGCAGATATCGCGGAGCCAAACCAGAGCGATGTCCGGCTGTCGCGTCATGGATCACGACAGACTGGTCTTCCGCCCCCGAAACGATCACCAGCCCATCCGGACTCCAGGCAACCGTATTGATAGGACGCTCATGGCCGCCGAGTGTCAGCGTTTGCATGCCCGTCCGCGCATCCCAAATCTTGACAGTCTCGTCCCAACTCGCGGAGGTCAAACGCGTGCCGTCGGGACTCCACGCGACGGCTTTCACTTGGGCGTTGTGACCGCGCAACGTCAGCAGGACCTTGCCCGCCGTCGCGTCCCAGATCTTGATTGTTCCATCCCCGCTTGACGACGCAATCGATCGGCCATTCGGATTCCAAGCCACACTGTTTACTTCGTCGAGGTGCCCCGGCAGAGTGCGAATTTCGCGGCCTGACTCGGCGTCCCAGACCCTGACGGTCAAATCTGCGGAGCCGCTCGCCAAACGCCTCCCGTCCGGACTCCAAGCGATGCTCCGCACCAAATGCCGGTGTCCGAGCGCGGTCTGCTTCGGCTTGCCGGAGAGAGCGTCCCAAATGCGGATCGTTCGATCGAGGCCGGTCGAGGCCAGACGCGTGCCGTCGGGGCTCCACGAGACCGAGGTCACCTCCGCCGTGTGCCCCTCGAGGACGTTGACTTGCTTCGCCGCGGCGACGTCCCAGATGCGGACGGTGCGATCACTGCCGGCCGAGGCCAGCCGACGTCCGTCGGGACTCCAACAAACAGAATACACCGTCTTCCGATGCCCGCTCAGGGCAGCCCGTTGCCGATCTCCCTTCTTGTCCCAGATGCTGATGATTCCGTTGTTACAGGCACACGCGAATTGCTCGCTGTCCGGGCTCCAGGCCGTGCATTTGATCGGACCTTCCTCGAAGTGCAGCACACGTGGCTCCGGCACGGCTCCCGCGTCCCAAATCTTGACCGTCATATCGCCCGACGCCGAGGCCAGGCGCTTGCCATCCGGACTCCAGACAACAGCCGTCACGCGCTCCAGGTGCCCCCGCAAGGTGGAAGTCTCCGACCCGCCGGCCGAAGGCCAGATCTTGACGGTCCGATCATCGCTGGCGGTCGCAATGTGCTCGCCGTCGGGACTCCACGCGATGGCCGACACGCTTTGCGAATGGCCCCGCAAGGAGCGGAGTTCTTTGCCGTCTGTTGCAGCCCAAACCTTAATCGTGCGGTCCGTACTGGCTGAGGCCAGCTCGGTCCCCTTTGGGCTCCAGGCGATCGAATTCACCCAATTGTGATGACCTCGCAATAGAAGGATCTCCTTGCCCGTCGTCGCGTCCCAAATACGAACGGTCGAATCGGTGAGGGCCGAGGCGAGTCGCTTTGCGTCCGGACTCCACGCGAGGCTGAGGATCTGCTGGTTCGGACAGGGCAGGACGCGGATTTCCTTGCCCTTTGCGGCATCCCAAATGTGAACGACGGCGTCCTCGCCTCCCGACGCGAGTTGTTTTCCATCGGGACTCCAAGCCACGGCAAACACAGCCCAAAGCGGCACGGTCCCATCAGGGGATTTGGCGGAGTTTTCGTGGCTCAGGACCAGCGCTTCCTTGCCGCTCGCAACCTCCCAAACCTTGACGGCTCCATCCCAACTGACCGTGGCGAGGCGCGTGCCGTCGGGGCTCCAAGCGATCGATCGGATGGCGCGGAGAGACGCTCGCCACGTGCACAGCGCCTCGCCGCGATTCGCGTCCCAGATCAGGACCTCGCCCGCGTTGCCCGACGACGCCAGGCGCCCGCCATCGGGACTCCAAGCCACCGCCGCCACGCCTTGTTGATACCCGCGGAGCGTCAAGAGTTCGCGATGGCATAGGCCGTCGAGATAGTACCATTCCCAGTTCCGCAGGTCGGTCCGGTGCTTTTCCGCAAGCGAGAGGAGTTCGAGAACCCTGCCGATCCCTCCGGCAGAGGTTGCCGCCTGACCGGCCATGTTCATTTGCGCGATATACAAGTTGTAGTCGAGTGCGTCTCCCTGCTTCTCGGCGAGTTGGCGCAGGCCGGCTTCGCGTCTTTGTGCCCGCACGGCATTTTGACGTTCCACTTCGTTTTCGCTTGCCAGGCGCAGTCTTTTCGCTGGCCAGATTTTTTTGCACCGCCTCCTGCCGTCGAAAGTAGGCGGCTGCCACGAGGGCCCCAATGACGAGGAGCAACAGGAGGAGCAGAAGTCCGGCAAGCGCGGCCGCGGTCGCCTTGTTCCGACGCATCCAACGGAGAGTCTGCCCTCCCCAGCCGACGGGGCGGGCCAAGATGGGCCGGTCGTGAAGAAACCGCTCCAGATCCTCGTTCAGTTCGCCGGCAGTCGCGTAGCGTTTGCGAGGATCCTTCTCCAGGCATTTCAAGCAAATGGTTTGCAAGTCGCGGGGGATTTTCGGGACCAGGCGCATGGGCGGAACGGGATCCTGGTGGGCCACCTGCACCAGTGTCTCCATGGCATTGGCCCCCTGAAACGGTGCGCGGCCCGTGAGCAATTCATACAGGATGACCCCCAACGAGAAGACGTCGGACGTGGGACCGGCCTCCGCGGCGTGGCCGCTGGCCTGTTCCGGCGCCGCGTACGCCGGCGTACCGAGAATCGCGCCGGACTGCGTCATCCCCTCGTCAGCCAGGCCGCTGCCGGGCAAGAGCTTGGCGAGTCCGAAATCCGTGATCTTCGGAATCGCGCCTTGAAGCGTCGCGTTGGCCGAGGGACTCTGCGGTCGCGGACGCGCCGGCCCACTCGCGGATTCGCCTTCCGCATTTTGCAGCAAGATATTCGCTGGTTTGAGATCGCGGTGCACGACCCCCTGTCGATGGGCGTAGTCGATTGCGGCGGACAACGTGGCAATCAAACGAGCTGCTTCGCTCGCCGGCTGCGGGACGCCCAAAAAAGAAGTGAGGTTGCCCGCGTCGATCAGCTCCATCGCCAGGTAAAGGAAGTCCCGCTGCTGGCCGACGTCGTACACCCGGACGACGTTGGCGTGCGTGAGCCGGGCAATCGCCTCGACCTCGCGGCGAAAGCGCTCGCGCGTTTGCGGCGGCATTTGCGGTCCCGCCGCGATGATCTTGAGCGCGACAAACCGATTCAGGTCGGATCGTCGCGCGCGATACACGACGCTCGCGGCGCCGCGTCCCAGCTCTTCGAAGATTTCATAGCCGTCCACTTCGGGCTTCGGACCGGCGGGCGCGGGCAGGCGCTGTTTGAGCTGTCGCAAGAAGGCGTCCGCGTGCGAGGTGCTCTCCACGTCTTTCGTGCGGCCAAGCGCGGACATGAGAGACTCGGCGGAGGGCCCGGGAACGCTAGCCGCCAGCGTCTGCAGAGTTTCCTGGCACGCGGCGCAATCCTCGACGTGGGCGAGGATCCTCGCGAGTTCAGGATCGCTCAGCGACTCGCCGAGCAAGCGTTCGAGCTCGTCCTTCGTCGGGCAGACTGTCATCACTGCTCGTTCCTGAGGAACCGCGGCGCTATTGCGGATCCAAGCGCGCGAGCTCCTCCCGCAGCATTCGCTGCACCTTGCTGCGTGCGACGAACAATGTGGCCACCTTCATACCCAGAATCTCCGCCGCTTCCGCTCCCGACCGTCCTTCCAGGGCCAAGAGGCGAAACGCGTCCCACGTTCGCGGCTCGACCCGCAGTTGCACGCGAGCGGCCGCCTCCTTCAAAAGTTCCTCATCCCCCGCCGCGGCAACCCATTTTTCCAGGTCGTCACGGGCCTCGACGCTCGACAGGCGCACCCGGGCCCCGTCACCTCCGCTCCCCTGCCCCGGCTTTCTCTGCCGGGCGAGGTAATCTTGCCAGGTGTGGTGGCTCACCGTCTTGAGCCACGCGTGAAAGCTCCCTTCTGGGTCGTAACGAAAGTCCTGCATCCGCGACGACAGCTTGAGAAAAACCTCCTGCGTCACGTCCTCCGCGTCCGCTTCCTGGAGCCCCCAGTTCCGGCACCAAACGTAGATTTTCGACCCATACCACTCGACGAACTCGGACCAGGCGCCCGAATCCGAGGGGATCAAACGCAGTCTTCCCAAAAGCGTCAAACGCGTTTTGGGGGCGTCGCCCGCATTGGAAGTCCCGCCGTTACTGTTACTGCTCACAGCACGTCGACCTAACGCCTGCGGAGAGAAAATTCTGGAAATGACGTGCCGTCGCGGCAGTCAACAAGTCCGATTTTTACCGTTAGGTATCACCCGATTCCGGCGTAACTTGGGCGAGACATCTTTGGTCGCGAGTCGCGTGCAATGCCCGTAGCCGAGCAACGTTTCCGCTTCGTGGGACGCCATTGTACCGGCTCGTGTCGACCGAGGCTCATCGGAATGCCGTCCTCGTCCGAAAAATCTAATGTCCCGGCCTTCCCCTTAGAAAGGCAACCCAGCCAGCGGACGCACAGCATCTTAACGAAACGGATACTGTGCGTGGACGCATTGACCCCGATCGGCGGGCCTCGCCCCAAGGAGTCGACTAAGCCATGAACCATCTGCTGCTCATCGACGACGACCCAACTCCGATTCTCGCGCAAGTTCGGCAAGCCTTCCTTGACGAGGTCACGCGCATCGCGCTGGCTGCTTCCGGCGCGGCCGGGCTCGCGCAAGTTCGCGACGATCCGCCGGACGTGGTCCTTCTGAGCTTGCGGCTCCCGGATCAGAGCGGCTTGGATGTTTATCAGGAAATTCGTCAAATCGACGAGCGCATCCCCGTGATTTTCGTGACCGGAAACGTCGAAGCGTCTGCGGCGATCGAGGCGATGAAGCAAGGCGCCTTTGACTGCCTTCTCAAGCCGACCGATCCGGACCATTTGGGACGAGTCCTCGGCGAAGCACTGGAAATGTCGCGGGGTGTGCGCGGCGCGGCCGCGGTCGCCCAGGCGGGCGGCTCTGGGGAAGCGGACGGGCTGATGATCGGCAGCAGCAAGGCGATGCAGCAGGTGTATAAGCAAATTGGACTGGTGGCCGGGCACGACTTTCCCGTGCTGATCACGGGCGAGACCGGGACGGGAAAAGAACTCGTCGCGCGGGCCATCCACCAGCATTCGAATCGGGCCGAGCACTCGCTCGTCGCGATCAATGCCGCCGCCATCCCCGAAACGCTGCTCGAATCGGAGCTCTTCGGACACGAGAAAGGGGCCTTCACCGGCGCGGCCGGGCGGCGGCTCGGAAAATTTGAGGAATGCGACGGAGGCACCTTGTTCCTGGACGAAATTGGCGACATGTCCTTGGGCTCACAGGCGAAAATCCTCCGCGTGCTTCAGGAGCAGGCCTTCGAGCGCGTCGGGAGCAATCAAACCGTGCACACGAACGTCCGCATCATCGCCGCCACGAACCGCGATCTGGCTGCCTGGTCGGCCCAAGGCAACTTTCGGCCCGACTTGTATTACCGGCTGAGCGTCTTCCCCATCCGCCTTCCGCCGCTGCGTGAGCGAATCGAAGACCTTCCGGCACTCGTCCAGCACTATCTTCGCCGATTCAGTCTCGAGTTCGGGCGCAGCGTCCATAACATCGCCCCCGACGCGCTCGAGTGCTTGCGGAACCATTCCTGGCCCGGCAACATCCGCGAACTGCAGAGCGTGCTCAAGCAGGCCCTGCTTCAATCGACCGGTTCCCTTTTGCTGCGGAGATCGTTGCCGGAGTTTTTCAATCGCCCGTCTGAACGGCCGCAAAAGTCGTCGGCGAGCGAATTCTGCCTCGACGAATTCCTCCGCGGCCGACTGCGGTCCGACGCCAGCGACCTGTATGCCCAAACGCATCAACAAATCGACCGGCTGCTGTTGACTCAAGTTTTGACGTACTCACGCGGCAACATTCGTCAGGGCGCGCGACTCTTGGGAATCGCCCGCCAGACGCTGCGACTCAAACTTCGCGAGGCGGGACTTCAGGTCGGCCGCTCCATCAACGAAGAAGAAAAGGACTGGTCCGTCCGCGGAATCAACCGACTTCGCCGAGATTCCGCCGAGCCTCAACCGGTCGAATTGGGCAGCTTCTGATCGTCGAAAGCCCGGAACTGACGGGTGGCGTGTCAACCAAATAGTTCGATGACCGGCGATCCCGGGCAATACACGACGGGCCGCCCCTGCGGATCGGCAAGCGTCAGATCGTTCGACACGCCGAGGCAATGATTGACCGTCGCCACCAGATCGACCGGATGAACGGCGTTCGACGCCGGATAGGCGGCGCTGCGATCCGATAATCCGTAGACCTGCCCGCCGCGAATGCCGCCGCCGGCCAGCACCGACGTGAAACAGTTCGGCCAATGATCGCGCCCGTCGCGACCCGCGCCGGCGTCGCTGTTGCGCTGGCCGACGCGCGGGGTGCGGCCGAATTCGCCCGTCCAGACGACGAGCGTCTCGTCCAACATCCGCCGGTCCGCCAGGTCGTCCAAGAGCGTCGAAAACGCCTGATCGGCGGCGGGCATGAGCCGCGTTTTCAGATCTTTGAAGTTGCGGCTATGCGTGTCCCAATAGACGGAAACGTTCTTAATTCCGTCGCTCGGCCAAAACACCGTCACGAGCGGCACGCCTCGCTCGACAAGCCGACGGGCTTGCAGCACCGACTGCCCGTGCGGATTGCGGCCGTACCGATCGCGGAGTGCGGCGGGCTCCTGCGAAAGGTCGAACGCTCCACTGCCGGTTGACGAATGCAAGAGTTCAAACGCCCGATTGTAATACGTATCGAGGGCCCCAACTGTCGCCGCCCGCTCCATCGCGCGACGCTGTTGATCGACGTGGGCCAATAAGTGCTTGCGATCTTCGAGCCGCCGCGCGGAAATCTCGGCCGGCAGTGAGAAATCGCCGACGCGATAGTCGCTGCGGCTCGGATCGGCGTCGATCACCAGTGGATCGAAGTTCTGCCCCAGCCAGCCGGCGGTCTGGCCGTGGCTCTCCTCGACGAACCGCGGCACGTCGTTTTGCAGCTTCGGCCGCATCGTCACGTAAGGCGGTAGCGGCCCATGACCGCGACCAAGTTTGGCGAGGACCGATCCCATCGAAGGCCAGTCGTGCCGCAGCTCGGCACTTAGCGGCGGCGAGGGCTGGCCCGTGAGCAAATAATGCGTGGCCGTCGTGTGATTCACGTCGCCGTGCGTCATCGACCGCACGATGGCCAACTTGTCCGTCCGCCGCGAGAGAAGCGGAAAATGCTCGCCGATGTCGATCCCTGGGACCGCAGTCGCAATCGGCCGGAACTCGCCGCGAACCTCCACCGGCGCCTCGGGCTTCAAGTCCCAAGTATCCTGATGCGCCGGCCCACCCCACATGAACAGCAGGATGCACGACTTCGCCCGCCCGAACGATTCACCCGGTGCCGCGGGTTTAGCAGCAGCCGCATCGCGGCCAAACAACAGCCGCGGCATCGACATCCCGAACAGACTCAGCGCCCCCGCGCAGCACATCCCGCCGCGTCTGGCGACCAAGCAACCGACAATCGGAACAGGCAGGCGACATCAGCGAACCGTAGGGCACGCTGCTGGCGTGCCATGCAATTGGGACGATTCCGCGGACGGAAATGGCAAGCTGGCAGCTCGCCCTACGACGTATTATCCGGCCGGCCTCGGAGGCTGTAAATATCGCCTCGCATGCAGAGCCGCGCACGGAGTAAGTGGGTATCGCGATTTGGCCACCAAACGCGAAGACCGCTTACTATCGTGCGCGGCTCATGTGACTCTTCTCTCCGCCCTCCCCTTCACTCGCGTCTCCGAACGCCGACGGGTACGCTGAATCCATCCAGCCAATTCATCGAAGGAGCCGTCATGCAGCGTCTCACCCCGGGCAAGCGATTGGTTCTGATCGCGGGATTTTTCTGCGGGAGCTTTCTGATGCACGACGACGCGGCACACGGCCAGGCGCGGCAAGTCGCCGAATATGATCGGCCCGCGAAAATCCGGCATCAGAGCCGCTCAGCCGTGATCGCCAAGCACGGCATCGTTTGCACCAGCCAGCCGCTCGCGGCGCAAGTTGGCCTCGACGTGCTTAAAGCGGGCGGCACGGCGGCTGATGCGGCGATTGCCGCCGACGCCATGATGGGACTCGTCGAGCCGATGAGCTGCGGGATCGGCGGCGATCTGTTCGTCATCTATTGGGACAACGAGACGCAAAAACTCTACGGCCTCAACGCCAGTGGCCGCAGTCCCTACGCCCTCAATCGCGACGTGCTGACGCAAAAGGGACTCAAATTCATTCCCGGCGAAGGCGTGCTGTCGTGGTCGGTTCCCGGATGCGTCGATGGTTGGGAGCAGTTGCGATCGCGGTTCGGCACGATGAAGCTCTCGCAGCTTCTGGCCCCGGCGATTCAGTATGCCGACGAAGGCTTCCCGGTGAGCGAGATCATCGCCGGCTATTGGAAGATGGGCGAACGCATCGCGCCCCACTATCCCGAGACGGCGGCCACGTATTATCCCAACGGCCGGGCGCCGCGGACGGGCGAGCTGTTTCGCAACGAAAATCTGGCTCACAGTCTGCGGCTGATCGCCGAGGGGGGACGCGACGCCTATTATCGCGGACCAATCGCCGAGCAGATCGTCGATTTCAGCCAATCGCACGGCGGCTATTTCAGCAAGAGAGACTTCGAGGACCACACGTCCGATTGGGTCGAGCCGGTCTCGACCAACTATCGCGGCTACGACGTGTGGGAATTGCCGCCCAACGGCCAGGGGATCGCCGCCCTCGAGATCCTCAACATTCTCGAAGGTTACGATGTCGCCAAGATGGGCCGGCACAGCCCCGATTACACGCATCTGTTCATCGAGGCCAAAAAACTCGCCTACGCCGACCGGGCCAAATACTACGCCGACCCGGCCTTCGCCAAGATGCCCATCGCCGAGTTGATCTCGAAGGATTACGCCAAAAAACAGCGGAAACGGATCGACATGCAGCACGCGGCCAACTCGGTCGAGCCGGGCGATCCGCTGATCGCCAAAGGCGGCGACACGATTTATCTGTGCGTCGTCGACAAGGACCGCAACTGCTGCTCGTTCATTCAGAGCAACTTCGCCGGCTTCGGATCACGCGTCGTGCCGGGCAACGTGGGTTTCGTGATGCAAAATCGCGGCTCGCAATTTTCGCTCGACCCGAAATACCTCAACACTCTCGAACCGCACAAGCGGCCCTTCCACACGATCATCCCGGCGATGGTCACGAAGGACGGCAAGCCGTGGCTCTGCTTCGGCCTGATGGGGGGCGACATGCAGCCGCAGGGACACGTGCAGGTGCTGGTCAACATGATCGACTTCGGCCTGAACGTGCAGGCGGCCGGCGACGAGGGCCGCGTGCGGCACGACGGGTCGCAAACGCCGACCGGCCGGCCGATGGATGCGAACGGCGGCAAGGTCGCCGTCGAATCGAGCATTCCGGGCTCGACCATCGACGAACTCGAACGCCGCGGCCACCACATCATGCACGAAGGCGGCGACGGCTTCGGCGGCTACCAGGCCATCTGGATCGACCAGGAACACGGCACGATTCAGGGGGCGACCGAGCCGCGGAAGGACGGAGCGGCGGTCGGCTACTGACGACCGAATCGTCGCGACGCAGTTCAAACGCTCTCGGGCATGGAAGGGCGCGAGGATGAAACGAGCGAGGCCATCCCTGCGATGCTGGCGCGGGTTGGGACTTAGCCTGGCGCTGCTGATTCCCACCAACGTTTTGCCGACACGCGTTTTCGCTGCCGAACCGCGCGGCGAGAACCTTGCCAGAGACGTGCTCAAGGAGGCTTACGAGCTTGGCTCGCGATACAAAGTGCTTCCGATCAGTTTTTTCTGGCGCGACGAAATCAGAAGGATTGAACAGTCCTATCTAAAAGCCGGCGAGATCGATGCCGTTCTGGAAACGTTGAAGTTCGATCGAAATTTCGATATCAACCCGATCGATTTTGACTTGGCGATCGCGCTTGCGCGGAGCGGTCGGCGGAAAGAAGCCGAAGAATGGATGCGCAAGGCCGATCAGGGCTGCTGCTGCGGTGATCCCGTCGAATATCGCAAAACGCTCGACGATCAATTGCGCGTCGGCTATCTGCAGCACGAGATCGCTACCGGCAATCTGCCCGCCGCCGGCAAGGTGCAGCGCGAAATCACGACGACTTTTGAACGACCGATCGCGGCCCGAGAGCTCGCGGTGGCGTACGCGAAAGCCGGAGACCGCGCGACAAGCAAACGGCTGTTCCGCGAGGCACTCGACAACAGCCTCACGATTCCGATCAAGAAACCGGCGGCTGCCGGCGAATTGTATTCCGATGGTTGGTCGCGCACGCATGCCTTGTGGGAAATTTGCGATGCGCAGCTCGCCGTCCATGACACGGAGGGCGCGGCCGAGACGGCGCGCGCACTCGTCAAAGCGGCTCAATCCATACGACACGGCCTCTCCCGAATGCAGTCGCTCCACCAGGCGGCACGGCGATTAGCCTTGCTCGGTGATCGCAACGCGGCACAGCGCCTCTTCGTTGAAGCCACCGAGTGCCGCGATGCCGTTAAGCCACCGATCCCCTACGCGGATGCGAATAAGGCGCACGAACTCGGCCTGATTGCCAGATCACAGGCGGAACTCGGCTTTAGCGAAGACGCCTTGAAAACGGCCCAGATGATCCCGGCCGAAGAGTGGTATCGTCCTCAAGCGATTGGCGACATCGCGGTTGCCATTGCCAAAAGCAGGAAAATCGACCGCGCCCAACAGGTCGCGCTTTCGATCAAGGATCCTCTCGAACGCCACTTTCGTGACGAAGCGCTCACATCGATCTTGAGTAGGCAAATCGATCTGCGGGACCTCAAAGGCGCCTTGGCAACCGCCAGCAAGATCGACGACCCGCTGGACCAGGCAGTCGCTCGACTCAACGTGGCGATTGAATTCGCGATCCTCGGAGATCGACAGTCCGCGACGACCACAGCGGCCCAGACTCGGCTCGTGGAACAGAGTCGGCTTATTAAGCGGCCAAAGATCGCGTTCGATTATCAGGCGCCCCGCACCTGGGGAGTGATTTACGACGAAGAACCCGCCGGCGGCCTCTCGGGGTACTTTGCGTCAATTCGACGAACCTCCAAGCTCGCAAGCACTGCCTTTAAACTGTCGCATCTTCTCCAACTCCGCTACGCGGAATCTTTCGCCAAGTTGCTGGCGGATTGTCATCCCGAGACCGTCGTTGCCGTCGCCCGGGAGCAAACCGCGCTCGGCCGAGCGCAAGACGCCCTTGCCTGGGCACGGGAGATTGGAACTTTAAAGCTGAAGGGCCCGAAGGATCCCAACTCTCTTGGAACTGGAGCAGACCTGCGGATCGCGGCTTTGCTCGGCATCGCGGAGGGCATCCTGCAACGCGAAGGCAAATTGCAGCCGTCGCTCTACGAATGACGGGACGGCGGGTCGCGCCTGTTGGGCAATCCGTGGCTTACATGAGAGACGCCGTAACAACGCACGCGCCAAAGACAATTTCTAATGCGTTAAGTCCGAGCGAGATCAAGCTGATGATCAAGCAAACGGAACTCGGCTGAGACTTGGCGGTCACTGTGTAGTTAAGAATCCCACCGAGTGCCGCCACAGCGCTTGTGACAAACGTCGCGACGAAAAGTGGCGTCAGCGCGGAACTGAATCCCAGCCGCGGATTGAGAAAGAGCAAGAGCGAGAAAATGATATTCGCCGCCATCGGAGTGATTAGCAAATAGCAGATCCTTTGCTGGCGAGTCATGGGCACAGTTTATCGACTTCAGACCAACCAAGCGTGGTCCGGTGATCACCGCAACCAGCATGGCAAGACTGTTTGCCTGGCGGGCCATCGGCTATAACGGCGTTTTCAAACCGAAGCGTCATTCGCCGCGTAGATGAGTCCGCATGCCTGGTGATCAACCGCCGCTGACAATCGGGGTTCCCAAAGAAACCGCATCCGGTGAACGGCGCGTTTCCCTCGTGCCGAATGACCTGCGGGCGCTTAAAAAACACGGCTTTGAGGTTGTCGTCGAGACGGGGGCCGGTTTTTTGTCCGGGTTTCCCGATGCGAAATATACTCAATTGGGAGCCCGCATCGTTGGCAGTCGGGCCGAGCTGAATTCGGCGAACATCATCGTTCACGTGCGGGCCGGTGCCGCCGATTCGTCGCAGCCTTTGGCCGTCGTGCAGGAGATGCAGGCGAATCAGACTCTGATCGCGCTGGTTGATCCGTTGTGGGATCCCCAGCCGATGGCCACGCTGGCCGAGCGGCAGGTGACGACGTTTGCCTTGGAGTTGATGCCGCGCATCAGCCGGGCGCAATCGATGGACGTGCTGTCGTCGATGGCGACGATCGTGGGATATAAGGCCGTGATGCTGGCGGCCAATGCGTCGCCGCGAATGTTTCCCATGCTGATGACGGCGGCCGGCACGCTGACGCCGGCCAAGGTGTTCGTCATCGGTGCGGGGGTGGCTGGATTGCAGGCCATTTCGACGGCCAGGCGGTTGGGGGCGATCGTCTCCGGCTACGACGTGCGGCCGGCGGCGAAAGAGCAGATTCAAAGCGTCGGCGGCAAGCCCGTCGATCTGGGTGTCGAGGCGGCGGATGCCGAGGCCAAAGGGGGCTACGCCAAGGCGATGGGCGAGGACTTTATTCGCCGGCAGCAAGCGGCACTCGGCAAATTTCTCGCCGATAGCGATGTGGTGATCACCACGGCGGCTGTCCCCGGCAAGAAGGCGCCGGTGCTGGTGACGGCTGAAATGGTGGCCGGCATGGCGCCGGGTTCGGTGCTCGTCGATATCGCTGCGGAACGCGGCGGGAACTGCGCGGTCACCCAGGCGGGCGAGACGATCGACGTCGGCGGCGTGACGGTCATCGGTCCGGTGAATCTGGCTTCCACGGTCGCCGGTCATGCGAGCCAGATGTTCTCGCGGAACGTGACTGCCTTTTTGATTCACATGCGGCAGCTCGGTCTGCCCGAGTTAGACTTGAAGGACGAGATCATCCGCGAAACGCTCGTCACGCGCGCGGGACAACTCGTTCATCCTGTCGTTCGTGACCGTCTCGGTTCGCTTGTCTCCTAGTGCCAGGGCCAACCGCAGCGGCTTGTGGGAAGCGTCCAATGGCGGAATTCGTGATGTGTGTCGACGTCGGCAACAGTCGGACGAAGTTCGGCCTGTTTAACCGCGGTGTTGGTCCGCCGCGATCGAAGTCACTCCCCGATTGTTGTTCGGCGACGGCGATCCCTCACGGTCAGCTCGTGAACTGGGACAAGCTTCGCCGCGAGTTCGAGATTCATCGCGACGACGACGTGCGCGGCTTCCTCACCGGCAGCAATCCCGAGGCCGTGGGCGCCATTCGCGGCGAATGGCCCAAAGACTGGCCCGAGCCCACTTTTCTGGACGACGTGCTGGAGTTTCCGCTGGAAATCCGCCTGGAGAATCCGAATCACGCCGGCATCGACCGGATTCTGAACGCGGTTGCCTGCAATACGATTCGCCCCGACGGCGTTCCCGCCGTGATCGTCGACACGGGAACGGCGACCACGGTCGACGCCGTCAGCCCCGAAGGCGCGTTCGAGGGGGGCTCGATCCTGCCGGGCTTTGAACTGTGTGCGCGGGCCCTGCATCAATACACGGCCCTCTTGCCGTTCGTGACCGTCGACGAGATGACCAACGAATCGCACGAACCGCTGGGCACGAACACGCGCGAGGCGCTTCGCAGCGGCCTGTTGTGGGGACAGATCGGCGGGATTCGCGAACTCGTCAAGAAATTGAGCGAACGCTGGCCGGCTCCGCCGATCGTGCTGCTGACGGGAGGCGGCGCACCGCTCGCGGCCCCCGAGTTGCCGGAGGCGCGGTGGGAACCGTGCCTGTCGCTGCAGGGCCTGGCCGTCGTCGTCGAGCACCTTGCGCGAGCGAGCCGGTGAGCCGCGACGACGCAGAGGCCGGTCAGTCACGACCGCTTGTCGCGCTCTGGACGGCGCGGGGTCGTGGAGCGGTGGCGACGATTCGGTTGCGAGCGGATGTTCGCCGCTGGAAAGGCATCGACTCGCTCGCTTTCCGTGCCGCCAACGGCCGGCCGCTTCGCGATCAGCCGACGGGTCGCGTGGTTTTCGGCCGGTGGGGAAACGACACGGTCGAAGAGATCGTGGTTTGTCTCATCGACGACCAGACGCTCGAAATTCACTGCCACGGTGGCGAGGCGGCGGCTTCGCGGATTCTTGGCGAATGTGCGCAGGCCGGCTGCCATGTCGTGACCTGGAACGAAATGGTGCGGTTCGCTCAGGGAGAGTTCGAAGCCGAGCTGCTCGAAGCGCTCTCCCGAGCCACGACGCTGCGAACGGCGGAGATTCTGCTCGAACAATCGAACGGTTTGTTGCGGGCGGAACTCGAATCGCTCGCGCACGAGAGCGACGGGGAGCAACTCGTCGCGCGAATCGCCGCCCTGCTCCGTTGGGCGGACTTTGGCCTGCATCTGACGCGGCCGTGGAGGGTCGTGTTGGCAGGCCGCCCGAACGTCGGCAAGTCGAGCCTGGCGAATGCGCTGCTCGGTTACACGCGGTCGATCGTCTTCGATCAACCGGGAACGACGCGCGACGTCGTG
Source organism: uncultured Planctomycetaceae bacterium (assembly GCA_963752185.1). Classification (GTDB taxonomy): domain Bacteria; phylum Planctomycetota; class Planctomycetia; order Planctomycetales; family Planctomycetaceae; genus DASPSM01. The sequence continues at coordinate 3,563,499 of CAVVXK010000002.1, forward strand.
ACGGCAACGACGGCGATCGACGGCTGGCCGATCGAATTCTCCGACACGGCCGGTTTGCGCGAAGGCTCAGAGCCGCTCGAAGCCGCGGGGATCGAACGGGCCCGCGGCGCACTCGCCCAAGCCGATCTGGCGATTCTCCTGATCGACATCAGCCAACCGGCGAGCAATGAGGATCGAGCCTTATTGACCGCCCTTCCGACAGCAATCGTTGTCGCACACAAATGCGATCTGCCGCAGTGCGTCGGGCCGGACGCCTGGAATGCCGATGCCGCAATGAAATGGCTACCGGTTTCATCGAAGACGGGTGACGGAGTCGATCTACTCCTCCAAGCGATCAGCAAGCGACTTGTTCCGGAGAGTCCTCCAGCAAGCACGCCCTTGCCTGTGACCGAAAGACAAGTGTCGCTCTTACGAGAAGCGGCCGAGGCGGCCCGAGGCGGCGGTTTGTCGAACTGTCGTGATGTGATCGGGAGAATTCTCCACTAAGGCTCGCTTCGAAGCAGCCGAATCAGGGTGCCACGCCCACGGCTCTGCGTGGGCGTGCGAGCCCGTTTGACGTCCGAAGACACGCCCACGCAAAGCCGTGGACGTGGCACCCAGAAATTCCTTTGGCGGAAGATGCACAGTCGGAAATGCTAGCTGCCGCGGGCGAAGCGGAACGGGTCGGCGGCTGTCATTTCGTAGCCGGGACGCATGCCGACGTTGAGCAGGAAGCCGATGGCGAGTGCCGTGGTCAGCAGGCTCGAGCCGCCGTGGCTGATCAAGGGGAGCGTGATCCCCGTGACCGGCATCAGTCCGACCGTCATGCCCGTGTTGATGATCGTCTGCGTGGCAACGAGCGCGACGACGCCGACCGCCAGCAATCGCCCGAAGGGTTCGCGCGTTCCGGCCGCGACGTAGAGCCCGGATGCAAACAGCAACAGGTAAAGCGTGAGCGTCACGCAGCCGCCGATCAGGCCGAACCGCTCGCCGACCAGGCAGAAAACGAAGTCCGTTCGCGAGGCGGGCAGATGATAAGCCTGCGGGTCATCGAGCGTGGTGCCGCTGAATTGGCTGCCGCGCACTCCGCCCAGGGCCAGCACTTGCTTCGACTGATGCAAATGATAGCCGTCGCCGGTCGGAGCCGGTCCGCCGTCGCGCTGCACGAAGAGCGTCACAATCCGCGACTTCTGCTCCGCGCTCATCCCCATCCACATGAGAGGCGTGACGGCCACGCCGAGAAACAGCATCAGCGCAAGATGACGAGGCCGGGCGCCGGCCGCGAAAAGCATGGCAAACAGCACGGGCAGAAAAACGAGAGCCGTGCCGAGATCGGGCTCTTTCAAAATCAGGCCGACCGGCACCAAGGCGATGAGAAACGGAACCAACAGGCCGTGCAATTGGCGGTAGTTCCGGCGGTGAATCAGATAATTCGACAAGGCCATGATGAAGGCCAGCTTGGTCAGCTCGGAGGGCTGAAAATCGAACAGGCCCAGCGGAATCCAGCGACGCGATCCGTTGCGGGCCGGCGTGAGGTACACGAGAGCCAAGAGCACAAGGCAGCCGAAAAACAGCGGATAGCTGACTTGCCGCAAGACCCGGTAGTGCCAGAGCGCACGGCTGTCATCGCTCCAAGCGATAAGGCGATCCACAGGAGCTGCCGCGGCCAGATTTCGCCGCCGCCTGCCAGTTCGTCACCGCGGGCGATGGCCGCCAATCCGATCGCCATCAAGCCGACGGTCCACAGCAGGACCGACCAAGGAATTCGATGAACGGCAACGCCGGGCAACATGGCAGACTCCGCAAGGGGCGGAATCTACCCAATTGCGGCCACGGCGCGAACACGGGGATTGGACCTATTCGAAATGGTCGGAGCCAGGGCCTTCCTCGTCACGAGACGGGGCGCCCCGGCTCCGGGGTCAATACGGGCTTGAAAACCCGCGTCGAGCGATTGCCTTAGGAGTGGTGTGCTCCGCTGGCGCCGCTGCTGCTGGCCGACTTGCGATGGTGCCAATCGCGTTTGAGATCTTTCTTATCGCGATGGATATCGCGGCGATCATGACGCAGATCTTTCCAATCGTGATGCAGCTGGCTCAGCTCCTTCTGGATGTTGGCCTTGTCCTGCGCCGCATCGGCCGGGTTCTGCTTCATGTCCTCGAGATTCTTGCGGATGTCAGACAGCTCGTGCCGGGCATCGCGGCGATCGCGCCACGCGTCGTGGCGGTCGTGATGCAGGTCTTGCAGGTCGTGCTGGAACTTGTTCGAACTGTTGGAGCTCTGCTTGACGCCCGAATTCGGCGACGGCGCAATTTGCAGCTCGCCGAGCTCGTGCCGGACGTTCTCGCGATCGTGGTGGATGTCGCGGCGTTCCCGGTGAATGTCATGCAGATCGTTCTGGATGTTCTTGAGGTCCTGAGCGGTGTCCTGCGGATGTGCCTTCATGTCCTCGAGGTTCTTGAGGATGTTGGCCTCGTCGTGACGAATCTCGCGGCGATCGTGACGAATGTCGTGCCGATCCTGCTCGATGGCATTGACGACATGGCCCAGGTTTCCTGAACCTCCGCTGGTCGTGCCCGCGCTTCCCGAGCTGCCGGCAGAACCGCTCCCGGAACCGCCCGCTGTCCCGCCGCTGCCGCCCGCTGTCCCGCCGCTTCCGCCGGACGTGCCGCCCGAGCTTCCGCCGTTACTTCCGCTGCCGCTGCCGGTCCCCTGTGCGTGCGCGAGTCCAACCGGCACGGTGATGAGTAGGGCCAGCGCAGAGATCCGAATTTCGCTGACAGGTTCGTCATGGTTGCACCCCTAACTGCCCCGAGAGGCGTTCGATGTCGCAGATGTGTCGCTCGGTCCCGGCGCCCTGCGCGCCGTAAGACCTCTTTGCAAAGCTAGCTCGCCGGATATTGCGCGGTCGCGGCAAGTAGGAAAAATGCGCGACGTTGCGATTGTGCAACGTGCGACATGCGAGAGGTGTTGTGGGTTGACAACGCGAAGCACGCCGCGGGGGTCGGCAGTACACAGCGCGCGGGCTCGAGCCTTGGTTCAAACGCGACCGCACGGCGACTGGAGGCCGCGGGCTGTCGAGCCGCCTCAGACCGAGACGACCTCGATTTGATTGTGCACGCGGCACACGCCGTCGACCGAACGAACCGACTCCTGCGCCATCTGCTTATGGAAGTAGGATCCAAGCACGCCGGAGAGGACGACCTCGTTCTCGCGCAATTCGATACGGACCTTGCGACCGGCAAAATACGGATTGCCGGCAAGCGCGTTGTGGATCTCGGTGTGAAGATGGACGCGGACGTCTGACGAACGGTTCTGGTGCATGAAAAGCCGACGACAAAAGGGCCCCGTCTGGCGGGGCCGCCCCGATTTCGGCTGCCGAACCGGGCCACGCAGCCGGTTCCTGGTCAAAAGCAGCGACGCTATTTTTATAGGGCGAAAACGTCGTGCGGCGACCGGGCGCGGCGGGAAATTCACGTGGTTCGGGCGGAGTCGATCCTCCTCCGCCCGAATTTCCGGCAGAACCGCGAATTCCCCTGACGAGCGCATCGCGCCGCAACCTATTCGTTGCCGGTTTTGAAGCTGACCAGCGTCAAGGTGCGCTCGAAAAAGACTTTGTCGCCCTGCTTCTTGGTCGTCACCTGCTTGACGGTTCCACCGGGCACGGCGTCTGTCCACCACAGCTTTTCGCTCGAGGTTTCGTCGCCGATTTTGACCGTCGATTCGACCCAGTGGACTTTCAGCGGCTTGCCGGCAACCTCGATCTCTTCCTCGCCTTCCTTAACTCCGCTGACGTTGGCATTTGAGGGTTTTGGCGTGCTGACGGTCGCCGGATAGGTGATTTTGACCGACGGGTGTTCCGTTTCGCTTCCCGCTTCGATGTCTGTATCGGTCTGCTCGATCACGATTTTTTCGGGTGTTTTCTGGGTCAATTTATAGCTGGTGAGCTGTTCCGAGGCGCCTTCCGGCCGAGCTGTGGTGTCGATCGTGTTCGGGTCGTCGTTGGAATGATCGATCAAGACCGACTTGAGCGTCGAAACGGCTCCGACGTTAAAGGCGGCCCAGTTCTTGTAAGGCGGATTCGGCCGGGCGTCGTCGGCCAGGGCCGTTCTCGTGGCCGTCGAGGCGAGCCACACGAGAGCCGGCAGAACGATCGCTTTCAGTACTCCATGCTTACGCATCGCATCCTCCTAGCGGGGTCGATTCCGAGATTCCGTCAACGACGCAAGTCGCCGGATAATTTAACGCAATCCGCAAAGTTTTTCCAACTTTCAAAGTTGAACATTTCCATCCGATTGATAAAAATGCGAACACGAAGGAAGCCAATAATTCAACGAGGGCAAGGAACAATGGAACACAACAGCTCGGAAGCACGTGTTCAGCTCAAGCAGAAATTGTTGAATCTGCTGAAGGCGGCCCCTGCCGCCGGAATTGTCCTGGCATCGACGACGCTGAGTGTGCCGACCGCCCAGGCCAGTTTCACGCGAGCCCAGGATCAGGGCCGTCTCTCGATTGAAGAGCGCGTCGCCAAGGTACGAACCGAAACGCCAAATCCGGCTCATCCGGGGCTGACACTGCCCGGAAGCGGGCAGGGACTGACACCGCCCGGAAGCGACCAGAACGCCCCGGAGACGCTGCTCGCCTGGGGCAACTGGCACAACTGGCATAACGGTTGGCACAACGGTTGGAACAATTGGCACAACTGGCATAATTGGTGGTAAGCCGACGCGGGACCGACATCACCACCCTGGCGCTGCACCATGGATGCTCTGCCGACGGAACCGGAGTTCGGTCCGCTCGACTTGTTGGTCATCCAGCCGACGCCGTTCTGTAACATCGACTGCTCCTATTGCTATCTGCCCGACCGGCAGTCGAAGAAACAGATCGCCCGCGACGTCCTGGAAGCCATTTTCGAGCGGACCTTCGCCAGCGGCCTGATCGAGCACCCGTTTACCGTCGTGTGGCACGCCGGCGAGCCATGTGTCTTGCCGCCGCGGTTTTACGAAGAGGCCATCGCGATTCTGGAGCGGCACAACACGCTCGGCGTGCGCGTGGACCATTCGTTCCAGACGAACGGAACGCTGATCGACGCCGCATGGTGTGCGTTCGTCAAGTCGCACAACGCGCGAATCGGCGTGAGCGTCGATGGTCCGGCCTTTCTGCACGATCGCTTTCGCCGCACGCGACGCGGCAAAGGCACCCACGCCAGAGTCGTCGAGGGGATGGAATTGCTTCGCCGCGAAGGCATTCCCTTCCACGTCATTACGGTGTTAACCGGCACGAGCCTGGATTATCCGGACGAGCTCTACGAATTTTACCGTCAATACGGGATCAGTTCCGTCGGCTTCAATGTCGAGGAAATCGAGGGGCCGCACCGGCATTCTTCGCTCGAGGACAGCGCGAGCTACGAGCGCGTCGTGCGGTTCTTCGACCGGTTCTACGACCTGGCGAACGGCGACTGGCCCCTGCATGTGCGGGAACTGCATGGAGCGACCGCGACGATCTTCGGCGCGGGCGAGGGAATGCCGGTCCGCAGCCACGAGAGCGCACCTTTGGCCATTATCAGCGTCGACTGCGAAGGGCGTTTCAGCTCCTTCTCGCCGGAATTGCTGGGCCTCAAGAGCGAGCAATACGGCGATTTCGAGTTCGGCCGCGTGCAGACCGATGCGTTTCGCGCCGCCGCGAGGACGGACAAATTTCGGACGATTCAGGCCGACATCGAAGCGGGCGTCGAGAAGTGCCGCCAGACGTGCCCGTACTTCAAGTACTGCGGCGGCGGCGCTCCGGTGAACAAGTATTTCGAGAACGGCTCGTTCAATTCGACCGAAACGATGTTCTGCCGCTTGAGCAAGCAGGCCGTGATCGACGTCGTGCTGGCCAAGCTCGAAAACGGAGCGGCCGTTCCGCACGTTCCCGTCGCAGCGCCTTCGCCGCTCTGAGGTGAAGCATGCAACAGGAACAGGTCTATCGATTTTCCATCGCACCCCGCTTCGCCAATTCGCTCGCCTGGGGAGAGCGGCTTCAAGTGGGCCGGGAGACGAGTTGGCATCCCGCCAGCGAATCCGAATGCGGCCTGCTGGTGGCAAACGATGCGACCGACGAAAGCTGGCAGCGGGACATTTGCCTCTTTTCGATCCCCGAGCACCTGCGGGCGAAGTGGTGGGATCTGGCGGCAAGGCAGATTGAGACGCTGCCCGCGCGTCTTGACGGCATGGAGCCATTCGCCCAGGCCGTCGCCGAGTTCGCTCAATTCAAGCGCCTTCCCCTGCCCCGCCGATGCGCCTTCGACGTCACGCTGATGTCGCCCCACGACGAGCAACAGACGTCATCCACTGCGGTCGAATTATTGGAAACGTCGAGCGCAGCCGCGGCAAACTCGCGGGTCGTCGCGCGGATCAACTTGGGCGACGAGCGTACGGCGTTGGTTTTTTCAAATCTCGGCCCCGCACAACTTGCCGAGGCTCCTCTCGTTCGACTCCTCTTGGAACCGGGCGAAGGAGTCTGGTTGCCCAACACGGATGTCATTTACAACTTCGACCGCTCAGGGAAAACGGACCTCGACGTGTGGCTCATTTTGAAGGATGAAGGCGGAAGGATGAAGGATGAGCCAGAATAAGACCTCGTCTTACTCATCCCTCGTCCTTCATCCTTCCGCCTTCATCGTTGCTTCCTCATCCTCGCAGATCGCGCACGAGGTCGTCGACCACGCCTTTGAGCCGCCGGAGCTCGGCTTCGAGTGATTCGACGTGGGCGACGAGTTCGTTGTGTTCGGTTCGCAAGGCGTTGAGCGCGCCCAAAACGCCCGGCGAATCGCCGGCTGCCGGGCTGCTCGCTGGCGCGGAAACCGTGGGACGAGCGGCTGGGGCCGTGCGCGGCGGCTCGGGTTCGTCGGCTTCGGGCTCGTCGCGATCGGACGCCGTGATTTTCTTGTTTTCGGCCGGCAGGTAAAAGTTGTGGTCGACTTCCACACCGCGACGGTCGAGAGAGCCGCTGGTTTGCAGATACCGCAGTGCCACAAGTCCTCGCAGCGCCTCGCGGAGGTCGTCCAAGCTTTCGACGGCCACCATGCGGCTCGCACGGGCCCGCAAATCGCCGACGCTTTGCCGGCCGCGCAGCAGAAGTTCGGTCAAGACGGCGATCTGCGGCTCCGTCAGCGTGAAGCGTTTCCGCATGTAGTGCCGGTAACGCTCGGTGCGGCCCGATTCGGTGTGGACGACGGCGACGAGACCCAGCTCGCGCAGTTGATCGATGACATCGAGAACGTCGTCCTCCGAGTATTCGGTCATCGGGTACCGATTGCTCTTCTGGTTGCAACCGGTCGTGAGCGCCTTGATGGTGAGCGGATAGCCTTCGGGGGTGGTGTACGCTTTTTCGATCAGCGTTCCCAGCACGCGGCGCTGGCCCTTGGTCAGCTCGGTGATCGGCGGGCCGGTGGGTACTTCGAGGGGATCGCTCACGTCCGACAACCCGTCAAATATTGAAAGTCGGGATCGTTTCGCAACGGATCGAAATCGGGCTCTTCGGCAATTCGCTCGCGGAGGGACGGCTCGAACTGACTGAAGCCCCAGCGGGCAAATCCTCCCTCGCCTTCCGGGTACTGCTTGCGCAGGGAGGACTCCATCCGCAGAGCCCGCCCCAACCACGAGAGGGCCGGCGCTTTCTCACCGGCCAGCGAAAAATAGCAGGCGAGATTGTAAAGCACAATCAATTCCTTGGGATGCGCCTGATAGGCTTGCTCCATCGCCTCGATCGCCTTGGGCAGCTGCCCCGTGCGCTTGTAGCACCAGGCCATCCCAGCGAGCACGCCGATGTCTTCGGGATCGACGGCCAGCGCCCGACCGTAGGCCTCGAGCGCGTCTTCAAACCGCTCGAGGGCCCGCAGCCCCTCGCCGCGCAGCCGGTAGAAATCGAGGGGAGTCGCTTGCGGATCGGGAATGCGGCCCAATTCGCGCAAAGCGTGTTCGGGCATGTTGAGTTCGAGGTAGCCGCAGGCCGCCTCGAGCTTTCGCTGGCGATCTCGTTGCGGGTTGACCACGATGTCAGCTCACGGAGGCGTCGTGCTGGTCGTTTCGGGGGTCTCTTTCTTGCCGTGATGACTGGGCGATTCGTCGCCGCCAGGCGTCTCGATCTCCACGAAAAGGATTTCAACGGTGACCTGGGAATCGCCCGACTTCTTGGCCGCATCGTCGTCCGACTGTTCCTTGGAGATGATCACGTCGATCGACCGCGTGCGATGGCTCGTTTCGTCCTTCTGAAGTGCGTCGAGCCAAATGCCGTTTTCGATGCGCCGGATCTTGATCTTGGGCTTGGAGCCATTCAAATTGTCGAGCGCGTTCTTATAGTGCGTCAGCGTCTTGCTCGACTGTCCCTTCTCTTCCAAGCGCAGATAGTCGACAGAGAGGGGTTCGGACGTCGGGGCCGAGCTGCCTAGGCTCGCCGAGAGATCCTGCGGCCAGCGCTGATGGTATTCCTTGGCGATCGTTTCGCCGGCGTACAGCGCAAACGGCATTTTGACGGCCGGGGCCGGGGGATGCGCGGCGGCCGGGGTCTTTGTCGCGGAGGATGTCGAGAGGCTGGATGCGGAGGAAGAGCTCGCTTTGCCCGGCTTGGCAGCCGCCGCATCGCTCTTGTCATCGTCTGCGGTTGATTTATCGCCGGCGCTCGGCGGCTCTTCGGCAACGGCAGCCATGCGCTCGTCCCATTGGCGGATGGCCTTCTCGATGGCATCGCGCCAGTCGTACGTGGCGTCGAGCGCCTTTTGTTTCTCGGCCTTCTCCTGCATCCGCTTTTCCATCGCCGCCGACAGACGACGCTGTTGTTGCTGTTGCGGACGCATCGTGTGATGCGTCGGCTTTTCCGGCGGACGTTCGTTGTAAGTGACGACCGACTTCAGCACCACCAGCGAACCCGGGTCGTACCATTCGGTTCCGAATTCGACCACCTCGGCCTTCTTGGCATCGAGCCGATTCGGTGTCCCCATTCCAAACCGCATTCCGCCGCGCGGACTGGGCGTTGTCGGCGCGGCGGCGTCCTTTTTATTCTTGCCCCCGCGGCGGTTGCCCGCGGCGCCTGCAGCCGGAGTTTCGGCCGCGGCGACCGTTTCCATCTTGGCCAGCTCTTCCGGGCCCTTCAACTTCTGTTTGTGCAAGATTTCCTTGAGTTTCTCGCGAGCCGTCTTGATGGGGAGGGAGGCCAACGCGTTAATGATCGGGGCCGCGTCTCCCTTGCTGTCGGCCAGATCTTTGGCGACCGAATCGGCGAATTCCGCATTCCACAGACTCTTGGCGACGAGTCCAAGATCGGTCGGCTGCCTCTTTTGCATTTCACCGAAGATTTCGACCGTCATCACGTCGGGCGAGATGACTGGCGCTCCCGCGGCGCCGGGCTTCTGCCCCTTTGCGGCGGCGGCTTCCATCCGCTTCTGAACGCTGGTGAAAATTTCCTTCATTTCAGCCGGAGACATCGTCGCCATCGCGCCAAACGGCGAGCCGGCCGCCGCAGGGGCCGACGATCCGCCGCCGAAAAGTTTGCCCACGGCGTCGAACAGGCCGCCCCCCGACGAGGGTGGAGAGGTCTTACTTTTCGTCGCCCCCGCCAGGGGAGAAAACGGGTTCCCGCCAGCCGCGGCCGGCGCGGCTTTTCCTTCGCTTTGCAGTTTGAGGGCCGCCTTCACCGCCGCTTCATTTTGCTTGATCAGCGACTTCTGCAGAGCCGACTTGAGATGTTCGGGAGTCTCCGCTCCGCGGAAGATTTCAACTTGGGCGGCAAAGTTCGCGGGGACGCGCGTACGAATGACGTTTTCGATGGCATCGCGCGTGGCCGGCGGCGTCGACGGTTGCGTGTAAATCTTCGCGAGCGCCAAACGGACGCCGGGCGACCCGATTTTACCGATGACAAGGGCCGTGTCGCTCCGCAATTCGGCGGCGGGGTACACGCCTTGATCGCCCGGACGGATTGATTCATCGGGATCGGAGAAGATGCGAGCCAGAAACGCGTCGCTTTCCGCCGACGGCTGCATGGCCGACCGCAGGACGATGTTCAACATGGCCTTCTGCGCCGCCTGCTTGGCGTGGCCGCCGAAGGGAATCTCGCCCGTGACCATCTGCTCGAGAGTTTTTTCGGCAGCGGGGGAACTGTTGACGGCCAGCGCCTGGACAATCGCGTCGATCGCCAGATTTTTCGTCAGCGTGGTCGGCATCGCGGGAGCAGCCGCGTTTGATGCGGCCGGACTGGCGGTCGGCGTGGCGGCCTGTTGCCCCCGGCGCCCGCCTGCGGGACCGATATTGCTTTTTCCGGCGACATTGAAGAGCGCCAACCCGGCGACGGCGACGACCGCCAGTCGACCGAGCGAAACTTTGAGCCAGTTTGCTCGGACAGGGCCGAAAGCCGCGTTACCCGAGGATTGCCGGCGAGTCGACATGGTTGAGTCCTAATCTTTATCTATTCCGCAACGGAATCGCCTGAAGGAGAGCGCGATTCACGGCCGCGCTGTTATTTGAAATCACTCGTCCGCGTTCATCTGCCTCATGTTCATTTGCCGCCGTCGCCACGACGGGGCCCCCCGCCGCCCATACGAAACGGCCCGCCCAACCGTCCCCCTGGCGCTTTCGCCGGCGGGGTCGCAGCCGCCGCGGTGGTTCCGGGTTTCGCAGGCGTGTCGTCGAGTGGATCGGGATCGACCGCGGCGAGCGCTCCGGCTGGAATCGGGACTTCCGGCACGGGGTCGTCCTTCAGCCGGGCCACCTTCTTCACCAGCGTGTCAAGTTCCTCGGCCCGCTTCGCATCGTTCGGCTTGCTCGCGCTGTAGAAGAGGACTCCCGCGACAAACATCACGTCTTTGCGAATCAACGCGGCATTCAGAATCCTCGCTTTTCCATCTCCGGACGTCTGTCGTGGAGGGCGCGGGGGCTTCGGGATCGGCCACCTTTACAGCGACCGCTTTTTGTTTCTTCTTGGGAGGGGGGGCCGGCGCGTCCTTCTCCTCGTCTTGACTGTCGTTTTGTGCCTGTGCCGTCGACTGCTTCGGCTTCTTATCAGAGCCGCCGCCGCATCCGGCAGCGAGCAATGCAATTGCCGGAAGCGACAACCAAGCCGCGACCCAAAGCCGCTGCCTGGTCGCAAATAAGGGCGACGCCGTTTTAGGAGCGATCGCCGATTGACCAATCCGATGCCGAATTACTTGCAACATGAGTCTTGCCCCCAAACCCCTTATAGGCATGGGCAAATGGGACCGTCAAGAAGGACGGCTTGTCGGCGCTGGGATGGACTCGCGGATCGGCCGCGATCGCCGTCCGGCGGGGGCGTAGACTCTGTCAGTCAGTCACGGACCGCCATCCTGAAACGTTCCCGTGCCCGAGGGAAACTTGACCTGGAACGCGGAGGGCGGCAGCGGCTCGTTCACGGCGTATTGGGTAACCTTGGAGGTCGACGAACGCACAAAGCAACCGTAATTGGAAAGTTCCATCCGCGTCCATCCTTCGGGGACCCAACCCACCTTCGCGTCCGCGCGATAGGAATAATCGGTGCGATCGATGTCCCGGCCGTCGGCCATTGAGTGCTCGCGAAGAACAAGGTAGTCGCGCAGGGTCGAGCCAATAAAAGGCGTCATATCCGTACCGATTTTTGGTGTGGAGCAGCGTGCAATCGACGTCGCCGATTTTGGCGGTGATCGGCAACACGCGACAGATCGACGGATTGATGTCGCTGTGATTGGAGAGCGCCGTACGCAGGGCCAGCAAGAGGTGGTGCCCATCGGACGTCTTGAACCACAGCGGCGCGAAACCCTTGCGGACCTTACCGGCGCCCGGCTCATCCTTGGTATCGGCGAAAAAAGTGCGAGTCGCTTCCCCGTCGTAGGCGGATTTCAAGGTGCGCATCAGGTTGACGTGGTCGGGACATTCGAGGACGCTCTGCTCGATGGCCAAACGCGGCCCGTCGAGCCACTGGGAGTCGTTCGAACGGAACTCTTGAGTCTCCGCGTGATCCATCGGCCGAGGTTTATTGTTGTCATCGTACCGATAGTAGTAGCTCCAGTTTTTTTGCCAGGTGAAATGGAACGATTGAATTCGGGTCTGGCGTCGCGTCCAGGCGGCGACGATCGCGTTCATAGACGCATCGGGCAGTTGCGGCGGCTTTGCCGCCTCGGCCGCGAGCTTCGCGGTCAAGTCCTGATCGAGCGTGAAGTCGTACACACGCGTCCGCGGCGGCGCGGCATGCGCGAACGTGTCGCGCGGCAATGACTCGTTGATGGAAGCCCGCGTCACGCTGGCATCGACAATCGCCAACGCACTGTTTCGCGATCCCCCCTTGATCCGCGATTCCCAATGCGACGGAATCCAGCCGAAGCGCTCGTCCCGCTGGTAGTCGATCCTGACCGTGATCACGAACGAGCCTGGCTGGACCTTCCGCCAATTTCTTTCCCACAGCACGATCGCGTAATCTCGGGCCGGATCGACCCAAAAAATGTCGGCGTTGTCGTCCTTCGGGTCGCGGCGCTTCCCAGGGAAGACCGGCTGACTCGATTCCATGCGAATCTTGATGCAATGCATGTTGTCCAAAACGGCATTGTCCTGGACGACCCGGCAAGCCCGTGCAGCGATTCCGGCGGCGGGGCTTTGCGGGCGCAGGGAAAGCATCAGTGGCATCAATTCGGCTTGGCGATTTCTCCGCTCGTAGGCTTGGGGCATACATCCCCCCCTCGTTGTAGGAGGAAGGCGTCGCCTCGCGCCAAATGGTCATGAAGGGCGCTTCGCTCGACAGCGGCGTGACGAGCCGGCTGTGAGTGATCCCGTCGGTCACGGTCCGCACGCTGACGACGGGTTTTGGTTCCTTCAAGGCGTGGCTGCGGGCCACGGTCAAATCGTCTCTCATGCGGCCCCGCTCGTCGGCCCAAAGCTCGGACGGCGGGATTTGGCACTCGAAGCGGTCGGCGACCCGGAAACGTTCTTCGTCCGGATCGATTCCGGCAATCGGCCATTGTCGGGGATCCGAATAGTCGTATCCCTTGGACAGCAGCAGTCGACTCTTCCAGGTCACGTGCAGCGTCTTGAGACGCTCCTGTCGCGCTTTCCAGGCCGTTAGGACGCGGTTGAGCGTCTCCGCGTGCTTTGCGTCCTGCTCGGTGGTCTTGGCGGGGACCGAGGTGGCCGCAGTCGTCGGAGCCGCGTTCGGCGCCGGCGTCGGCTTGGCCAATGCCAATTGCAGGCTTGCCGCCCCCAGGACGACGGCCACGCAGACCGAGGCCGTGGCAATCAAGGCCCAAAGGGGAACGGACCGATGCGGCACCGTGCGCTCGAGCGCGTCGAGACGCCGGCTGATTTCGGCCGTCCGCGCCATGGCGACTGCCGTTGCGGAAGGACGCGACAGAATCTCGAGCGCGACGCGGGCCAACACGCGACTGTAGAAGCGGGCATCGCCCACGTAGGTCGCCGAAACCGCGTCTCCCACATCTTCACACGAGGCGGCATGCGCGTACGGGATTCTCCAGGCCAACGGGTGAAACCAGAGGGCGGCCGCCTCGATGCGCAGGACGGTGTTCCACCACACGTCGTGCGATCGGGCGTGGGCCAGTTCGTGGGCGAAGATCGCGGGCAGGTCGTGCTCAAATCGTCGATCGCAGAATTTTTCGGGAACGACGATTCGCTGCCGCCACAGCCCGCACAAGAACGGAACCTGCGCGGGACGAGACAACCAGGTCGACCCTGTTGCGACACGGCAATTCGCGAATGACGCGCGAGCAGATCTGCAGAATCCAGTCGGGTGCGGGCAACGCGGTCGAAAGCAAGTGCGCCACGCGCGAATGCCCCACCACCGTGCGTACGGCCACGAGCACAAATCCGATTAACCAAATGACGCGGACCAGCACCGTCCCGAAAGTCACCCAGCGGTTTGTCGCGACAGTCGGGTGTGCATCGGTAAGTGCGACTGCCAGCGGTTCCGGGCTGGCCTTCGCCGGACCGGCAGCAGTCGGCGTCGACGGCCGCGGAGAGCCATTGCCTGGTCGCGATTTCCCGCGATCGATGCGCGCACCGTCGGCATCTTCGGCGACCATTGCACCCGGCGCGGACCTCGATGGAATCAGCGGAACCGCCGTCGTCGACGCGTTCTCGACGGGCGTCCGCGGCTCGGCGATCGAAACGATCATCGCCGGCCCGAATCGCATCCAGACGGGCCCCAAGACGACCGCGATCGCGGCTCCCCGCCAGAGCAACACGCGCCAACGCGGGTTGGCGCGCGCCAGCGCGCGATGGGCGATCCAAGCGACGACAAGGAGCCCCGTGATTTTCAGCAGAGCCAGTTCCGAAAATGGAAGGTCGACAAACCGAGCGGCCAAACCGGCCGACCAATCACTCGCACTCATGGTTTCGTCTCCGCGGAGGCCGCGTCCTCTTCCGCCATCCGCTTGAGCCGTAATAGCTCCGTCTCCGAGAGCTGTTCGGACTTGATGAGCGCCATGAGCAACGCCTCCGGCGATCCCGCGCAATAGCCGTCGATGAGATCCTTCATCGTCCGCAAAAAGGCCGATTCGCGCTTGGTCTTCGCCTTGTAGAAATAGGCCTTGCCGACCGCCCGCCGCGTGACGTGCCTTTTTTCCACGAGAATCGAAAGATACGAACGCAAAGCGGCGTTCTTGATCGGCCGCGGAAAGCGATGCTGGATCTCGGCCGGCTTGAGCTCGCCGTGGTCCCACAGGATGCGGATCACATCCAGCTCGCCGCGCATGAGTGGAGTCGTTGTCATGCTGCCCCCGATGAATATGCAGGCTAACCTGCACATCGAACGGCGTCAATCGAGCGGCGGACCGGATCGCAAAGTCGACCGGCGGGGAATTCGGCCGTCATCGCGGGACCGCGCACGTCCCATTAGAATGACGCCCCGATTAGAATGAGCTCCGTATTGCCCACAATAACCGACGAGGTCCGCGGCCATGACTTTTTCGCTTCCCTGGTTGCCCCTCGGAGCCATTTTGGGTGGCCTCGCCGTGGGCACCGGAGCGTTCGCGGCACACGGGCTCGACAAGATGTTCGCGGAGAAATATCGCGACGCGCCCGCGAAAATCGTCGCCGGCCGGGAGATGCCGGCCTCCTGGAAGTACTTGCAGGATTTCAAAACCGGCGCGGAATACCAAATGTATCACGCACTGGCACTGCTGGCTGTGGGATTGGCGGCCCGCAGCGGGCGGACGCGGGCGCTCGACGTTGCCGGCTGGTCGTTCTTGCTTGGGATCGTGTTGTTTTCGGGCAGTCTCTACGTGCTCACTCTGACCGGCGAGACACGGTGGGGCATGGTGACCCCGTTCGGCGGCCTGTTGTTCCTGGTCGGCTGGGCTGCGCTCGCCATTGCCGTTCTCTAAAACCCAAGATTGAGATTTTGCGCGGATGATGATTTTCGACGCCCACCTCGACATGGCCTGGAATGCGTGCGAATGGAATCGCAACCAGTTGTTGCCCGTCTCCGAAATTCGCCAGTTCGAAAAACACCTCGAGAAGGCCGCCTATCCCGGTCCGAATGTCGTCTCTCTGCCCGAGCTGCGAAAAGGTGGCGTGGGAACGATCGTCGTCACGCTCTTGCCTCGCTTGTGGCGGCAGGAAAAGGTGCTGACCTTCTATCAGTCGCGCGAGGCCGCCTTCGCCGCCAGCTGCGGTCAATTGGCCTGGTATCGGGCCATGGTGAGCCGGGGACATCTCCGCGAACTCCCGGACCGCGAATCGCTCGAGCGGCACGTGGCCGAATGGCACAAGAATCCCCAAACGTGTCCGATCGGCTTCATCCTCAGCATGGAAGGCAGCTGGTCGATCCTCTCGCCGGGCCAAATCGACGAATGGTTCGCCGCCGGACTTCGCGCCTGGGGCCGGCTCATTACGGGCCCGATTATTACTGTCACGGCACGGGGAGTGACGGAGGACTGAAGGAAGAAGGACCCGCCCTGCTCCGCGCGATGGAACGCGTCGGCATGATCTTGGACGCGACGCATTTGGCCGACAAATCGTTCTGGCAGGCGCTCGAGATTTACGGCGGCCCCGTGCTGGCCAGCCATCACAATTGCCGGGCGCTGGTCCCCGGCGATCGGCAGCTTGCCGACGAGCAGATCAAGGCACTCATCGCGCGCGGAGCAGTGATCGGCGCGTCGTTTGATAACTGGATGCTCAAGCCGGGCTGGAAGATCGGCGTGTCGACCCCCGAAAGCGTGACGCTCGAAGACATCGTCAACCACACCGACCATATTTGCCAAATTGCCGGCAATGCCCGGCACTGCGGACTGGGAACCGATCTCGACGGCGGCTTCGGCAAAGAGCAGTCTCCGCACGATCTCGACACCATCGCAGACCTCTCCAAGATTGCCGAAATCCTTTCCCGCCGCGGCTATTCGTCTGACGATGTCGAACGCATCATGTGGCGCAACTTCGTGGAGTTCTTCGCGAATGCGCTTCCCGCTCACTCACCGCCGGCTAAATCCCAGCCGGCGGCGTGATCCGCTCAATCCGCACAGCTTGCCCAACCGATAGTGCTTAGTGGCGAGAGAGCTCTCCCCTAACGGGTGCTTTGCGCACGAACTCTCTGCCGCCATTTCGCTTGCGGAAAGGAATCCCCGTGGCTGCGGTCGCAGAATCTCTTCAACAAGCTTTGAAATACCATGAGGCCGGTGCGCTCGAACAGGCGGAAGCCCTCTACCAGGAAATCATTCGCGTCGACCCCGGACATGCCGACGCGCTGCATCTGTTAGGAGTCGCCGCCCATCAAAAGGCCGACCATCGCCGGGGCGCGGAACTGATCGGACGCGCCATCGCGCGGCAAAGCCAGTCGGCCCTGTATCACAGCAACTTGGGCGCGTGCTATCGCGCGATGAACCGTATTCCCGACGCGATTGTCGCGTTCCGCGAAGCCATTCGCCTGGAGCCGCGCTTCATCGGCGCACGGTATAACCTGGCGATGGCCCTCGAAGCCACCGGCTCAAAGGACGAGGCGCTTGCCGAGTATCGCGAGGTGTTGCGGACAAATCCCGACTTCGTCGGCGCGCTCAACAATATGGGATCGCTGTTGTCGTCGCTCGATCGATGCGAGGACGCGGCCGACTGCTTTCGCAGGGCGATTGCCCGGAATCCAAACTCCGCCGAGTTCCACTGCAACCTGGCCAACACGCTGACACGCTCCGGACGCTTCGAGCAGGCGGTGGCCGAATATCGCGAATCGATCCATCTCAATTCTCAGCTCCCCGAGGCGTACAACAACCTGGCGACAGCATTGAGCGGGCTTGGGCGCCACGAAGAGGCGCTGGCCGAGTTGACGCACGCTTTGGCGCTGCGTCCCGATTACGCCGAGGCACAGGTCAACCAGGTGACGATCGAGCAGGCGCTCCACGAAACGCGACTGGCCGCATGCGATCCCGATCGGCCGATGCCGGAACTTCCGCTTCCCGTCTCGGCCACTCCGACCCAGTGGTGCGAGCGGGGATCGCAGCTCCAGAATCTTGAACGCTTCGACGAAGCGGCCGATGCCTTCACGCAGGCACTGGCCATTGATCCGGATTTCGCGGGGGCTTATTTCGGGCTGGGCTACGGCCTGCTCATTCAGGAAGCTTATGAGGACGGGGCGAAATACTACGAACAAGGCCTGATCGTCGACGACGCGAACGCCGCCGCCTGGAACAATCTCGGTTCGATTTACACCGCCCTCGAGCGTTGGGAAGAGGCGGTCGCCTGCTACGAAACGGCGCTGGAAATCGATCCGGCGTACGCCAATGCCCACTACAACATGGGGAACGTCTACAAGGAAGTGGGACAGCCCACGGACGCGGCCGCCTGTTTTCGCCGGGCCATCTACATCGATCCGCAATTGGCCGAGGCCCATATCAATCTCGGCGTGACGCTCACCGAGCAGCACCGCATTTCGGACGCCATCGCCAGTCATTCGCGCGCCATCGAAATTCGCTCCGATAACGCCGAGGCTCATTTGCACCGCGCGTTCACCTGGCTCGTCGCCGGGCAATGGGAAGAGGGCTGGGACGAATACGAATGGCGATTCCGCTACGACGTGAACCCTCGCGAATTTCCCTTCCTCGCCTGGAGCGGGCACAGCCTGGCCGAGCGCACGATCCTCGTTTACGGCGAACAGGGAGTCGGCGACGAAATTATGTTCGCCTCGTGCATCCCCGACGTCGTTGCGAGTGCGTCGCAGTGCGTCATCGAATGCGATCCGCGACTCGTGCCGCTGTTTGCCCGATCCTTCCCGCTCGCCGACGTCGTCCCGCGTTCGCTATCGGTCGAGGACGCGCGGACGTATGGCGTCGACATTCAGACATCGTCAGCCAGCTTGCCGCGATTCCTCCGTTGCAACCTGGCCACGTTTGGGCAGCAGGCGCGGTACCTGGCGGCGTGCCCTCACAAACGGGCCCGCTGGAGGGAGCGCTTCGCGCAGCTCGGCGCTGGACTCAAAGTCGGAATCGCCTGGCGCGGCGGCGGCACGCCGTTCACGAAACGCCGACGCTCGACGATGCTGACCCAGTGGAGTTCCGTGTTCAACGTTCCCGGCGTGCAGTTTGTCAACCTGCAATATGGCGACTGCTCGACAGAGCTGGCGGAGGTCAAGGCGGCGCTCGGTGTCCACCTGCATCACTGGGACGACGCGGACCCGCTCAAGGATCTCGACGACTTCGCCGCCCAGATCGCGGAACTCGATCTCGTGATTTCGGTCGACAGTGCGACGGTGCATTTGGCCGGGGCTCTCGGTGTGCCGGTGTGGACGTTGTTGCATTTCGCACCGAACTGGCGATGGTTGCTCGATCGCGACGACACTCCGTGGTACTCGTCGATGCAACTCGTGCGGCAGCTCGAATTCGGAGAATGGGAGCCGGTGTTTGCATCGGTGGCCGAAAGCCTGAGTCTATGGGCCACCTCACGTGCGTCGAAGACCACGAGTCCGCGATCGGCCATTCTCTCGCGTCTTGCCGCGACCCGGCCGACAGCGACAGCACAAGCCTCCATTGCGAGCGATCCGCAGGCGAACGAGGAACGCACGAAATACGCTGAAATCTGGAAGCACGACGACTATCGCCGCTTTTCGCCGGGCGCGGTCTCGATCGAAAAGGTGGGACTCGTCGCCGAGTTGCGCAAGCACGGCGTGCGGACGATCCTGGACGCCGGCTGCGGAAGCGGCAAACTCATGTGGCGGCTGATCAATGAGTTTCCGGGCGAATTCGACGTGCACGGATTCGATATTGCGGACAACTGCCTCGACCCGTGCTTCGGTCCGATCAAGGACCGCGTGTTGACGGTCGGCTGCCTGTGGAATCCGGACGATTTCACCACGCTCCACGACGCCGTCGTCTGTTGCGACGTGATGGAGCACATTCCGACCGATCGCGTCCCGGCCGTGCTCGCCAATCTGAAGAAGAGCACGCGGAAGTTTGCCTTCTTTTCGATCTCGGTGATTCCGGATGCATTCGGACCAATGCTGATTGGCGAGGCGCTGCATTTGACGGTCCAGAAGCCGAATTGGTGGTTTGCAAAATTGGCGCTGGCCGGCTTCAAGACGCTCTCGTACGCCACCAGCACGGCCCCCGACGGACAGGAATCGCAACTCTACGTCTTCGCGACCGTTTAAGAGGTGCTCGCATGGCGACCGTCGCAGTGCCCGTATCACGATCGACGTGCGGTCAACCGTCCGTCGGAATACAAACTGTGCTGCACGTGGGTTGCGGTGCGCCGGACAGTCAGAGTCTGCACCAGAAATTTCGCGGACCACAGTGGCGCGAGATCCGGCTCGATCTCGATCCAAGCGTTCAGCCTGACGTGCTCGCTTCGATCACCGACATGCGGCCGATCGCCGACTGCTCCGTGGACGCGGTCTGGTCGTCGCACAACTTGGAACACCTCAGTGCCCACGAAGTGCCCGTCGCGCTGGCCGAATTCTTGCGGGTGCTCAAGCCCGACGGACTTGCCTTGATCACATTGCCCGACTTGCAGCAGGTCGCCGAGTTCATCGTGGCCGACAAGCTCGAGGACGTGGCCTACGAGTCGCCTGCCGGGCCGATCACGCCGCTGGATTGCGTCTATGGTCTGGGTCGGGCCATCGCGGGCGGCAATCCGCTCATGGGGCACCGCACCGGTTTTACGGAGAAGACGCTCCGCAGGCACCTCGAGCGGGCCGGATTCACGAAAGTGCAGATCAGCTTCTCCCCCTTCGCGCTCTGGGCCGAAGCGATCAAGCCCTGCCGTTAAAGACGGACCATTTCGCGCTTCCTGAGTAAAGTCGCGTTATTCGCCGCAGGTTCTAACGCCGATAGAGATGAAGAGGGGGCGTTTCTGCCGTTTTGCTTCCGTGCGGCAGAAATTGAATGGGTCGGCGAAGGCCCGCGCTCCCGCGTGGGATCAAACTCGTCGGCGCACCGTTGATGGCAACCGCTGAATTACCATCGCTGCAAACGGCCTTCGATTTCCACCGCGCTGGAGACCTCTGCCAGGCCGAGGCGGTTTGCCGCGATCTGCTGCGGATCGACCCGCGTCACGGCGACGCCTGGCACTTGCTGGGGGTCGTCGCCTTTCAGCGCGACGAAAAAGTCGCGGCCGCCGACCTGATCGGGCAAGCGATCGACGCGGACGGCAATCGGCCCGAATTTCACAATAGCCTGGGAAACGTCTATCGCACACTGGGCCGGCCCGTGGAAGCGATCGATGCGTTTCGCAAGGCGCTCGAACTCAAGCCCGACTTCGCGATCGCCTACAACAACCTGGGCATCGCACTTGCCGACTGCAAGCAGAGCCGCGGAGCCGTCGCCTGCTTTCAGCAAGCCGTCTCGCTGGATCAACGCAATGTGCCCGCCTGGATGAACCTGGGTTCGGCCCTGTTGGATGCGGGCAAGAATTCGGAGGCGGCGGCCTGTTTCGAAATCCGCCCTCGAAGCCGACGCGACGCAGGCACAAGCTTGGGTTCAGTTGGGACGTTGCCGCCGTCGACTCAGCCGACGCGACGAAGCGATCGCCGCCTTTGAGCAAGCGATGGCCCTCCAGGGCGCGACAGCCTTGGGCGACCTGTGGAAGGAGCTTGCAGCGTGCTGCTTCGAGTCGGGCCGCGCAGTCGACGCCGAACGGGCGTACCGGCAGGCCATCAGCTTCGCGCCCGACAATCCCGAGCTGCTCTTGAACCTGGCTCACTCACTCAAGCAACAGCAGAAGCCGGGCGAAGCGATCGAGTGGTATCGGCAAGGCCTGACCCTCGATCCCAAGAACATCAAGGCGCACTATGAACTGGGCCGCTCGCTGCATCTGTGCGAGCGGTTTGCCGAGGCCATTCCCTGTTATCAGAAATGCCTCGACCTCGGATCGCGCGACGCCAAAGCCGCCTACCATCTGGGTAACGCCTGCAAATCGCTCAAGCGCTTGAACGAAGCCGTCGAGGCGTACCTCAAATCGCTCCAGTGGGATCCCGATCACACGGCGGCCATGTACCAGCTGGGCAACGCCTATCGCCAGTTGAACGATCTCGACAGCGCGCGGCTCTGCCTGGAAAAAGTGCTGCAGCGAAAACCGGGCGACTTAACCACGCTGGTTTGCCTGGGCAACGTGCTGCGCAGCCAGGACGACCTGATGGGCGCTCGGGCGGCGTTCAAGAAGGTCATCAACCGGGTGGCGGACAAGCCGCTGTGGGAATTGTGGTTGGCGACGCTTTGCCCGGCGGTCTTTCACAGCACGGTCGGAGTCGACCAATATCGCGCGACGCTGCTCTCGAAAGTGAAGGCGATCGCCGAATTGGAAATTCGGATCACGGCGGAAGAGATCGGCGACCGCGGCTGTCCGCCGCCGTACTTCCTGCAATTTCACGGTCGCGACAATCGGACGCTGAAAGAGGCCTACGCCCGCGTCTTTCGACATTGCCAGGTCGGCGACCCGGACTGGGCCGTCCATCGCGTCTTGCAAGACAAGCCCCGGATCGGATTCGTCGTCACCGACGGACACGAAGGCGTCTTCTCGCGGTACTTGCGAGGCGTGATCGAGCGGCTCGACCGCACGTCCATCGATCCGGTGATTATTTGCTCGGCCGGCGGCGAACTGCGGATTCGCGCGGAAATGGGCCCAAGCGTCGTCGAGACGTTCGTGCTCCCCACCGGTTTCGACAAAATCGTGGATCGCGTCCGCGAGGGCCGGTTCGCCGTGCTGTATTACTTCGAGATCGGTTCGGACGTCACCAACTATTTTCTGCCGTTCTTTCGGCTGGCCCCGATCCAGTGCACGGGCGCCGGTCTGCCTGAAACCTCGGGAATCTCGCAGGTCGATTATTTCCTGAGCAGCGACTTGTGCGAATCGGATCATGCCGACGCGCATTACACCGAGCGGCTCATCCGGTCGTCGTCGCTTTTGACCTGGCAGCAGCGGATGCAGGTTCCGGCACTCACGGGAACTCGGGCCGACTTCGGCGTCGGAGAGAGCCAACATCTCTATGTGTGCCCGAACAAAATCGAAAAGCTTCATCCCGACTTCGACGGGCTGATCGGGGACATCCTGCGGCGCGATCCGGACGGCGTGCTGCTGATTCCCAAGGACGTCCACGGCTATGCCGCGCGAAAGCTGCAAAATCGGCTGCGGATCGCGATTCCGCAAGTCTTTGAGCGAATCCGCTTCGTGCCCCATCAATCGATGGACGGATATCTGCGCCTGCTGAGCGCGGCCGACGTGCTGCTCGACCCGCTGCATTACGGCGGCGGCCTGACCTCGTTCGACGGACTCTCTTTGAACAAGCCGATCGTCACGCTCCCCGGCCCTTTCGTTCGCGGGCGGTACACGCTCGGCTTCTACCGCACGATGGGCGTCACTGAATGCGTGGCCGGATCGGTCGAGGACTACGTCGAAAGAGCCGTGCGCTTGGGCACCGATCGCGAGTGGCGGATGCACGTGGTGAACCGGATCAGCGAGTCGAGCGACGCGATCTTCGAATCGAGCGAATCGATCAGAGAATACGACCGTATTTTCCGGCAGCTTGTCGACGAAGCGATGAGCAGGGCCAATTGATCGGGGCGCACGCCGCCTGACTGCACGGCCCGGGAAGCAAAGGGACGGGATGACGTCTGCCCCCAAACGATTGACGGAAATGGGGATTCGCATCTCACAGGAGCCGGCGTCGGCCGACCGCTGCCGCCTGGCCGCCCTCGCTTTGCAAAAACAAGGACGGATCGATCAGGCGATCCGGCTGTATCTGCGGGGGCTGACTCTCAATCCGTCGGACGCGGCCGCCTACCGCTGCTTGGGGACGGCCTACAAGACGCAAAAACGCTTCGATCTGGCGGTCACCTGCTTTCTCAAAGCCGTCGAATTGTGTCCCGCTTTTCCCGAGGCGTGGAACAATCTCGGGAACACGCTCACCGAACAGAAGGACGACGCCGGCGCGGCGGCCTGCTTCGAGCGGGCTTTCACCGTGCAGCCGCAATTCGCGGGGGCCCACTTCAATTTCGCTCAGGCGCTAGGCCGGTTGGGCCGCTTCGACGATGCGATTACCGCGTCCCGCAAGGCAACCGAGTTGTCGCCGCGAAGCGCCGAATTTTACAACGGACTGGGCATGGCGTTGTACGACGCCCGCCGCGTCGACGAAGCGATCGCCGCCTACGATCAGGCCGTCGCCCTGCGGCCGACGTTCGCCGCGGCTCGCTACAACCGCAGCCACGCGCTGCTGGCGTCGGGCGATTACCAGCGCGGCTGGCCCGAACACGAGTGGCGCTGGAAACTCGACACCGTCAAGACGCCCACATTTTTGCAGCCACGTTGGGACGGAACACATCAGCCCCGGGCGACCATCTTGCTCGAAGCCGAACAGGGACTCGGCGACACTCTGCAGTTCGTGCGTTACGTTCCCTTGGTGAAAGAGCGGGTCGGCTCGGTTGTCGTGCGCTGTCAAAAGCCGCTGGTTCGCCTGCTCTCAGGCGTGCCGGGAATCGACCGCTTGATCTCGCAGGAGGAGATGCCCGACGTCTTCGATCTTTGGTCGCCTCTGATGAGTTTGCCTCTGATCTTCACGCCGAACGTCGCGTCGATTCCCAATCGAGTTCCGTACCTGGCGGCGGATCCGACCGCGATTCGTTTCTGGCAGGAGCGGCTGGCGCCGATCCGGCCGTTCCGCGTCGGCATCCACTGGCAAGGCAACCCAGACTTTCCCAAGGACCGCTTCCGCTCGATTCCACTGCGCTATTTCGAGCCTTTAGCGCGGATCGACGGCGTGCGCCTGGTCAGCCTGCAAAAGGGACTCGGCCGTGAACAGCTCGCCAACGGAGCTCCGTTTCCTATCCTCGACTTGAATCTCTCGCTGGATGAGATTCACGGTCCGTTCGTCGACACAGCCGCCATTTTGAAATGTCTCGATTTGGTTATCACCTCCGATACTTCCTTAGCGCACCTGGCTGGAGCACTCGGCGTCGAGACGTGGTTGGCCGTTCCCAGCGTCCCGGAATGGCGATGGCTGCTTGGCCGCGAGGATAGCCCCTGGTATCCGACGCTGCGCCTCTTTCGACAAAACCGGCCCGGCCAATGGGCCGACGTTTTTTTGCAAATCGCGGCAAAACTCGCCCAGCGTTCGGCGAAATCGATCGCGGCCTTCCACAACAGCCCGCAAACTCTGCCCATCCCGCCCCGCTGACGGGGCCAAATTCAAGCGGGGCTAAATCGGCTGTCGATACCATTCGAAGACGCTTCGTCTCGTCACAGAGACACAGCGCGCCGCGATCACCTGCGTTTGTTGAGGGATTTGCATGTCGGCCATCCAAAGCACCAGCGCCGGCGAGCTCGCTTTCGTCCACGGCCTCGAATCCATCGTTGACGTCCTCCGGCACCTCGGGCACCGTCGCTCCGGTTCAGGCGTCGGTCGGACCGGTCAGCGGCATCAACTATCAAACGTTGATTAGTGAACTGGTCGCCAGCCAGCAGTTGCAGGTCACCAATTTTCAAAACGACATTCAGACCGATACGACGCAGCAAGGCGACTACCAAACGCTCGCCGCCAACCTCACGACGCTGGCGACCGCGCTGCAGACGCTTGGTCAGTCGTCGACGTTTCAGAGCTACCAGGTCCAGATGTCGGATCCCACCCAGATGACCGTGACGGCCGCCACCGGCGCGTCGTCCGGAGCCTACCAGTTCCAGGCGCTCCAACTTGCGTCGACCCAGGTTTCGCTGTCTCAAGGATTCGCGAACGCGGGAACGCAAACGCTGGGAACCGGAACGATCACGATTGCCAGCGGAGGCGGTCTCTCGACGCCGACGCTCTTGGATGCCCTGAATGGCGACACGGGCGTCCAGGGGGGTTCGATCAAGATCACCGACGCGGCCGGAAACACGACGACCGTCGACCTCTCGGACGCGTACACCGTCAACGACGTCATCAACGCGATCAACAGCAACGGCGTCGCGGACGTGACCGCCAGCACCGAAGGCGGGCATCTCGTACTGACCGACACGTCCGGCGGCTCCGGCACCTTGACGGTTTCAAATGTCAACGGCGACCAGACGGCAACCGGTTTGGGCATCGCCGGATCGAGTTCGAACGGCGTCCTGACCGGGCAGAATGTTTACGAGGCGACCGCGAACACGGTTCTCTCGCAAATCAACAACGGAAACACCATTTACTCGCCGGGCTCAGCGGCCGGGCTCCAGATCACCCTTTCGAACGGTAACACGCTCAACGTCAATTTGAGTAAAGCCTCGACGGTCGGCGACGTCGTGAACGACATCAATAACGCGACAGGGAACAACGGAACCCTGGTCGCGTCGATCGCCAACGGTGCGCTTCAATTGACCGACAATAGCGGCGGCACCGGCACGCTGTCGGTTGCCGACGAAAACGGCGCATCGATCGTTCAAGCGCTCGGCCTCAACGTCGCCGCCAGCGGCAACACGATCACCGGACAGTCCCTTTTGGGCGGCATCAATTCTGTGCTCCTGCGCAACCTGAACGGCGGCCAGGGTATCACCCAGACCGGACAAATTGAATTGCAAGACCGCACGGGAGCGACGGCGACGGTCGACCTCACCGGCGCCACCTCGCTCGATCAGGTGATCGACGCCATCAATAATGCGACCACGACCGGCGGACAGAAACTGGCCCTCACCGCTTCCATCGATGCTTCGGGCACCGGAATTCAAGTCACCGACACCTCCGGTTCGACGGCCGACAACATGGTCATCCAAGACGTCGGCAGCAGCACGTTGGCGACGCAACTGGGCATTGCCACCAACTCGGCGACCAGTTCAGTCGATTCCGGCAACCTGAATCTGCAATACGTCAACGACGCGACCAGCCTGTCGACGTACGCGCCGGGAGGCGGCGCCGTGCCGGACGGATCGTTCACGATCACCGATTCGTCCGGGCATTCGGCGACGATTACCGTCGGCAGCGGAACCAAGACGATCGGCGACGTGATCAACCAGATCAATTCGTCCAGCGGAATCGACGTGCATGCTGAGCTCAACAGCACGGGGGACGGCATCACCCTCGTTGACGAGGCGGGCGGATCCGGGCAACTCAAAGTCGCGGAAAGCGACGGAAACGCCACGGCGGCCGACTTGAGGATCTCCGGCACGGGAAGCACCGTCAACGGCCATTCGGAAATCACCGGCCGCGAGGCGACCGTGATCAACGTCTCGTCGACCGACACGCTCAATTCCCTGGTCACCAAGATCGGATCGGCCGGAATCGTCAGCGCCTCGGTGGTCGACGACGGCTCCCCCTATGCTCCGTACCACTTGGCCCTGACGGCGACCAATCCCGGCCAGACGGGCCAGTTCTTCGTCTCGGAATCCGGCGTCAATTTGGGTTTGCAGACGACGACAACGGCCCAGAATGCCCTGTTGAAGGTCGGTTCCGGCTCGAATGCGATCATTCAGACATCGGGCACGAACACGTTCAACAACGCCCTGCCGGGGCTCGACGTAGACGTTCAATCCGTTGGCACGTCGTCCGATACGGCAACCGTGAGCCAGGACACTTCGTCGATCTCGTCAGCCATTCAGAGCTTTGTCAGCGACTACAACAACTTCATAACCCAGGCCCAGACGCTCACGGCCTACAATACGACCACCGATACGCCCGCCGCATTGACGGGCTCACCCACCGTGGCAACCGCCGAAAGCGCGCTGGACCAGTTGATTACCCAGCCGTTCGGGTCGTCGAACAGCCAGGTGCAAACTCTTGTCGATTTGGGCGTCACGGTCAATTCGGACGGTTCGCTCTCGTTGAACCAAACCCAATTGCAATCGGTGCTACAGAACGATCCTCAGGCCGTCGCCAGTTTCTTTACGACGGCCTCGACCGGGTTTGCCGCGGTGGCGCAATCGACGGTCACGTCGATCACTGATCCCAACACGGGCTCGTTCACGCTGGCCTCGAACGCGCTCCAGGATTCGATCAACGGTTACCAGAACCAGATCACCAATCTCAACGCGATTCTCAACAATCAGGAGCAGCAGCTCAGCCAGACGTTCGCCAACCTTGAAACGTTTATCTCGCAGATGCAAGAGCAGCAAAGCCTGATTGGCGAGATCCAGCCGATCAGCAGCAGTGGCAGCAGCTCAAGTTCCAGCTCCAGCTCCGGCAGCAAGGTGATCTAGCCCGCCGGACTGGGCCGCCCCCCGACTCGGCTCGACCCGCGGACTCAGCGATTCGACCCCCACAGACACGAGGCACGCCATGATCGACGAATACCTTGAATCCAAAGTGACGACGGCCACGCCCTATCAACTGCACTTGATGGTCATCGACGGCGCGATGCGACATGCCCGCGCGGCACAGGCCGCACTCGAGCAGAAAAACGTGCGGGAGGCTCGAGCGAGGCTCGCCCAGTCACGCCAGTTTGTCGCGGAGATTCTCTCGGGCCTCGACGAGAAAAGGATGGCCGAGGTCGTTGTCCGGCTGAATGCGATCTTCGTCTTCGTGCTCCGCAGCCTGATGCAGGCCGATCTGCAACAAAATCCGCAGCTCGTCGCCGATTCGCTATCGATCCTGCAAATGCATCGCGACACGTGGCTGGCACTGGCGGAAAAGCTCAAACAGGAATCGCCGGCTCTGGTTTCGTCGTCCGCAGGCGGCTATAGCTGGAGTTCGTGAGGCATTGCGCGGTACGCTGCGCCCCATGATTCCGCGCATCCTCGAACCCGAAGTGATGGACAGCGAAAGCGAGGCGGTCGACTACAACACGATGGATCACTCGCAAGTGAACCGCGTGTTCGTCGACGACCTGCTCGCCGCGCTCTCCCGAAAGCAAGACGGCTCGAGAACCGAGCCTTGGCAAATCCTCGACGTCGGCACGGGAACGGCCCTGATCCCGATCGAACTCTGCCGCCGCCCCGGCCGCTGGCACGTGATCGCGGCCGATCTCGCTCAGTCGATGCTCAATGTGGCCGCGCTCAACATCGCGACCGCGGGGCTCGGCGCGAAGATCAAGCCCCAGCTTCTCGACGCCAAGGAGTTGCCCTTCGGGGACGGGCATTTCGACGTGGTCATGACCAACAGCATTCTGCACCACATTCCCGACCCGCGGGATTGCTTCGGCGAGATGGTCCGCGTGGTGGGCCCCGGTGGCCTCCTCTTTGTCCGCGATTTGCTGCGACCCCAAAGCAAGTCGGAAATTGATCGGCTGGTCGCCTTATATGCCGGCGATGCCAATCCCTCGCAGCAGGAGATGTTCGGGGCCTCGCTTCACGCGGCATTGACTCTCGCCGAAGTTCGCCAGTTGATCGCTCCCTTTGGTCTTCCCGCGGGTTGCGCCAAACAGACGACGGATCGCCACTGGACCGTGTCCTGGAACGCGCCGGCGTGATATCCAACCGCGTCGCAATGCGGCCCGGTGGCAGTGAATTTAGCGGCCGTACGAACCCGACGCGCCGATTATGACGGTCGCGCAAAGCCAGCAGATAGCGGACTTGATCGAATTGGTGGGTCGAAGACGCGATCCTCAAGTCTCTTCGGGCGCGTGTCGATTTAATTTACGCATCTTAACCAAGCCCTCCCGAAGTCGATTTGAAATTGCCACGGAATCGTCCATGCCGCTTTGCGACGAACAAACGCCCAGAAGTCGAACCCGCCTCGAGTCCGCGCTGATTCGGCTCGAAAGCCGCCTGCGATCGAGCGCTCGTCGCGGCAAGGCGATGGAATCGATGTATTCCCAGTGGCAAAACCGCTGCGCGGGCCGGCGCGACGACATCGTGCGGCGGCTGGAGGCAATCGACTCTCAATTGGATGTCTGGCAGCCCGCGGAGAATTCGACGCCCCGCCTGGCGTTGGTCGGCGCTGCGGAGGAAGGCGGCATAAGCGGACTCGCCTGAAGCCCGACCGCCAAGCGCGTCAATCGCCGGCGCGACCGCCGCTCGACTGCGGCGCTCGGAAGAGCTGCTCGGCAAGTCCGTGGTCGCTCGCCAGTCCCAACACATGACCGTTGGAGGTTACGACTCCATAAACGGCGGCCGCCGCGCGCAGATTCAAGAGCGCTTCGAGTTTGCTCGCGCCCGCGCTAATCACGGGCATCCGCCGCACGAGCGACGCCAACGGTTTTTGCCCGAGCGCCACATCGACCACGCGCACGTAGCCGTACCACGAATCGACCTGGCCCGGCCGGCAGACGGGCACGCTGTGGACGCCGTAGCGCCTGGCGAAATTGAGCACGTCTTCGCGACCCACGTTGTCCGGCACCCCCAGCACGCGGCTGTTCGGGATGACCGACTGCAGGACCGGCTGACCGGCCAGGTGCATCAAGCCCTCGAGCAGCCGGCCTTGAACATCGTGCAGCAATCCCTCCTCATGTCCCTGGTTCAGCACCTGCACGAGCCGCGCCCGTCCGAGGATTTGCCCCGGACGCTCCGTTCCCTTGCCGCTGAATCGTGCAAACACGCGGGCAATGGTCGTCAGCGGCAAAGCGATGGGAAAGAACACCCGGTAAAAGGAGACGAACCAACCGATATTCTGTCGCAAAAGCCGCAACGGCGCCCGGTAGTACAGGTTCTTGGGAATCAATTCCCCGAACGTGAAGGCGAAGGGGGCGATCAACAGCGTCGAGAGAATCTCCGCGGTCATGCGGTCTTCGATCCCCGCGCGCACGGCGGCAATTCCCACGGCCGCGGTGAGCCCGTATTGGGCCACGTTGTTGCCGATGAGCGCCGTGATCACGAAATCGCTCGGATTCTGGCAGAACCACAGGATGCGGCGGGCGATTGGATCGCCAGACTGCGCATCGATGCTCACTCGCAGATAGCTGACCCGGTAAAAGCCCGTTTCGACGCCGCTAAAAAACGCCGAGAGCCGCAGGCAGGCAATGAACAGGGCCAGCGCCCCCAGGTAAGGCAGCATGCCGCTCATGTGGCCGGCTCCGTCGCGGGTTCTTCCTTGGTGAGCGCCGCGCAGACGGCCGCGTTTCAAGACCTCGATCACGCGAATGCGATATCCTCGCCAGCCGCACTCGTCGCCGACCGCCGGGATATGCTCCAGCTTTTCGTGCAGCAGGCCGGCAAGCGTTACCAGTTCGTCCGACTCGGGCTCGTATTCCATGCCCAGCTTGCTGCACAAGTGCCGCAACGGCGTGATCCCCTCCACGTGGTAGGTGCCGGGGGCGACTTCGAGCACCGGCTCGCGGTTCAAGAAGCGGACCGAGCGGTCGGGCTCTGGAATCAGCACCGTATCCAGTAAATCGTCATAGGTTACGATGCCGATCGTCTCGCCGTATTCGTTGACGACCGACGCCACGTCGGCCACCTGTTCGCGTAACATCGTCAAGACCGTCGCCAGCGACGCGCACCAGGGGACATGCACGACGTCTGCGGCCGCCTCGTCGAGCCGGTCGGCCGACATCAGCGGAAAGCTCGACAGCGCAATAGCGGCTTCGACGTCGTCGCTCCCCGGACGCACCAGGGCCACGTAATCGCCCGGAGGCGTTTTGTTCCCCAAGTCGGCCGCCCGAATGGGCGGCGACAAGGCGGCGTAACTCCCCCGCGGCCGCATCACCTCCTCGACGCGAATCTCGGACAAGTCGAGGATGTTGCGCAGGATTTCCTTCTCCTGGCGAATCATTTCGGCGCTCAGATCGGAGACGTTGACGGCGTCTTCGAGATCTTCGGTGCTCAAGAAGGGCTCTTGATGGATGTGCGGCAAAAAGGTGCGCCGAGAAATCGAAGTCAGCACGCGAAAGACGGGCAACAGCGGGTCCAAGAGCCGCACGAGGCCCAAAACCGGCAACGCGACAAGCGGCGCCAGCCGCGCCGCCCCATCGCGGCAATGACTTTCGGCACGACTTCGCCAAAGAGCAACAACGCAACAATCGCCACGAACGCGAACACGCCGGCGGCCGAATGCAGATGGGCCGCGATCAGCCGCTGTGAGACGACGATGCTCACGGCGAAAAACAACAGATTGACGACGAGGTTCCAAAAGAGGATGCCCGTCAGTACGCGGTCGGGATCGGACAAAAGGGCGACCACGGCCCGTTCCCGCGCGCGACCCGTGCGAAAACCGCGGATCTCTTCGTGCGAAAGAAAGAACAGCGCCGTTTCGCTGGCCGAAAGGAAGGCGCTCAATCCCATCAGAACCAACATGGCCACCAATCCGGGCAGCCATTGTTCGGTCGAGTGCAGGAAATCGCTCATCGAGACGGCGATAACCTCATCCCTTATCGAGCGTGGTGCGTCCCAAGGCGACGTCGAACTCGCTCACGGCCGGCACGATCATCGCCAGCGTCGTAAATCCGTACGCCGTGACGATCGCGAAACAAACTCCCAAGGAACCCTGCAACAAGAACTCGGTAATTGCGTAAAACGTCAAGAACGGCAACGTGCCCGCCGAGAGCATCAGGGCCGACGACGGATTTTTGTGCGACAGCGACGAATAGAGCGCGATACTTCCCGCCAGGATGAACACCACGAAGCTGGCGAACTGCTGCGCAAAGGACGACCGCGCTTCGACCAGGAGCAGCATAAACACGAAGATGCCGATGAACAGGAAAAAGATCGTCCCCAAGCTGTTGGCGATCGCGGTTCGCGATCGCTCGAAGCTCAGGCCCGAATGCAGGCCAAGCGTCCCGGCGAAGACCACGAGCACAAGAAAGCCGACCGTCGCGTACACGAGGGCCTCGCCGAACTGATCGGCGCCGCTCGATCGCATATAGAGCACGTACGCCGCCAATGCCAGTGGAATGACGATCAATTCCTTCGTGTTGTAGAAAATGCCGCCGAGCTTGCCGTAGATGAATTCTTTGGCCGTCACGTCGGTCATCAGCAACAGCTCGAGCGTCTTGCCGTCGCGTTCCGACGTGAGGGCGGTCACCGCTTGGGCATTGATCAACATCAGGCTGATCAGGCACAGTCCCACAAGTCCAACGCCGGCCGGTGAAATCATGCCAAGGACGAGATCCGTCGAGGTCAAAGTCTGCGAGACGGAGAACGCGATCAGCGCCGCGACGACGACGTAGGCGGCCTTGATCACCAGAATCTTGCGTCCGTAGGCCTTGGTGCAGATTTCCCGCCAGACCACCGGGTTCGACCAGATGCGGCGCATATTGACCGATGCGACCTGAGCAATGGCTGCCGCAGGCGCCCCGCTGTTCGCATCGGTCGCCTCGCCTCCCCGGCCTTCCGTCCATTCGAGGGGCACATTAAACGTGCGCAACAGGTTCCAGATCCGCAGACGCAACATCGTGATGCCGTTGATCACGACGGTGGCGGTCGCCATCACCAGCAAAAAGTCCCAGGCCGAAATATGCGCCGGCTCCAATCCCGTACTTCGCGAAAGCGGATTGAGCACTCCCAGCAGCACGCGGTACGGATTCAACAGGCCGATCCAGTGCGCGGCCGTTTGGGCCCACGCGGTGCCGGGCGGCAGAGCACCCAAGCCGGCGACGATCCCCTCGACAACGCCCAACAGAATCACGAATCCCAAAACGCTGATCGCCAGTGTTTGAAACGTCTTCTCGCGCCAATACGCGACAAGAAGTCCCCAGCTTCCCGCCGTGAAGGCCGAGGCGGCGCAAATTGCCAGCGACCAAAGAACCTGGTCAATCCCGACCCCGCCCAGCAGCAAGACGAGAAACAACACAGGCATCGACGCCAAGACCAGCACCATGACCATCAGCAAGCCGGCAAACAGTTTGCCGAGTACGAGTTCATGGTCCCGCATGTCGGTCATCAGCAGCAGAATCAGCGTCTGCCGGTCCTTCTCCTGTGCGACGCCGCTGGCGCCAAAAAGAATCGCAAAAAAGAGAACCAGGGAAAGCTGCACAAGGCAGAAAATCTGAAAGACGAGGCTGCCGAAGCGGGCCACGTCGCCGATGCTGCGGACCTGCTGCCAGCCGAACATTGCCTGTCCGGCCGTGTACATCAGCACAAACAGGGCGGCCACGTAGCCGGACCGGATCAAAAAATGGCGAAGCTGGCGAGGCGAGGTGAGTGCCTCGCGGCTGAAAATCGGACCGGCGAACAACGGTTAATCCTCGACGACAGGGGCCAACCAGCAACCGTAACGCACGACGCGACGACGTTCAAGCCGCGAACCCAGCCACGAGTTCCCGGCATCCAAGCTTGAGCGAAATTTTGCGAAATCCGCAAAATCGCTCGGAATCGGCTCAAGTCTTCCCTCAAATCCTGCCGAATAGGAACTAGTGCCGCGACCCTCACGGTCGGCTTCAGGATGATGCTATGGCAACCAGGAACTCGTCGATGCGTCGTTGGACAGGGTGGTTTGGTTCTGGCGTACTCGTGGTGGCTTTCCTGATCAAGACGCGTTCGGCCGTGGCTGAAGCGCCAGCGCGAGCCTCAGGCCAATTGAATCCGCCAGCTCCGGAAACCTGTTCGACCGCCTCATCTCGCCGCTTGGCGCCGCTCACTCGTCGAAGGACACGCCGATTCAAACGGTCGCAGTTCCGCCGCGCAAATCGATCAGCTTTCCGCGGTCGTCGCCGTCGATGTTGCACCCCAAGGCGCCGAACATCCACACGCGGCCGAAGAAGCAGAGTAAGATGTGGTTTCCGTTCGGTCACAAATAGGCGCGACGCAGTCCGCTCGCCCAGTTACGACGCCAGCGTGGCGACCACCTTCTTGGCGGCATCCGTCAGGTCGGTCCCTGCGATAATCGGACGACCACTCTCGGCGAGCATCTTGCGAGCCAGCTCGACGTTCGTCCCTTCGAGACGCACCACCAGCGGCACATTGAAGCCGACCTTCTCGTACGCCACCAAGAGCGCCTCGACGATTGTGTCGCACTTCATGATGCCGCCGAAGATGTTGACCAGGACGGCCTTCACGTTTTTGTCCGCGAGGATGATGCGGAAGGCCTCGGTGACCTGATCGACCTTCGCTCCGCCGCCGACGTCCAGGAAATTCGCCGGCTCGCCGCCGTGCAGCTTGATCAAGTCCATCGTGCTCATCGCCAGACCGGCCCCGTTCACCAGGCAGCCGATATTGCCGTCGAGTTTGACATAACTTAAGCCCGCGTTGGCCGCGCGGATTTCCGCCTCGTCCTCTTCGGTGAGGTCGCGGAACGCCTCAAGCGTTTTGTGGCGAAAGAGCGCGTTGTCGTCGAACGTCACCTTGGCGTCGAGCGCCAGCATGTCTCCCGCTTCGGTGATGACCAGCGGATTGATTTCCGCCATCGCGCAGTCGTTGTCGAGAAAGAACCGCACCAGCTGCGGCAGGAATTTCTGTGCGCTCTTGATGGCGTTGGCCGGCAACCCCAGCTCGTAAGCCAACTTCGTCGCCTGATACCCGAAGAGTCCATAGCCCGCATCGACGGGTTCGCTGAGAATCTTGTCGGGGGAATGGGCGGCAACTTCCTCGATTTCCGTCCCCCCTTCCGAGGACATGATCACGACCGGGCCCCCGGCCGCGCGATCGACGACCACGCCCAGGTAAAGCTCGCGGGCAATCGCCAATCCCTCTTCCACCAGCAGCGTACTGACGGTCTTTCCGGCTGGTCCGGTCTGCTTGGTGACAAGCGTCTTGCCCAGCATGCGTTCCGCGTTTTGTTTGGCCTCCGCGGCCGACTTCACCAGCACGACGCCGGCCTGATCGGGAAATTCCTTGAAGCGGCCCTTTCCGCGTCCCCCGGCGTGAATTTGCGATTTGACGACGGCGATCTTCCCGCCTAATTCTTCGAACGCCTTGGCGGCCTCTTCAGCCGACTTCACCATCTTGCCCCGCGGGACGGCGACACCAGCAGCCGACAGCAGTTGTTTCGCCTGATACTCGTGAATCTTCATGCCGATGGTCTCGCTTGTCGCTCTCGCACGCGGATGGTTTCAGTCGTCGCCTCGCGCCGGAAAGTCCGAATCCGGCAAACCGGGACGGCCGGTCTCTTCAAATCGCGAGTATGATAGCGGCAAAGCGCCGGGCCGGTCCACCAACGCCCGGTCCACCAACGCCGCAGAAGAGCGAGGCGATCCCGGCCCGCTAGTTGTAGATATCCGTATAGGTGCGGTACGAGCCGTCCTTTTGACGCTTCCAGATCACGACGTAATCGCAGACGTACGTGCTGTCCGCCCCGTTGAGCTGCGTCGTGAGAGTCGACTTGCCGATTTCGTAAATTGCGTCGGCCGTTCCATCGACCTCGATCGTTTCGAGTTTCCAATCCTTGGCCCCTTTCAGGCCTTTCCAAAACTGGTCGATGGCTTCGCGGCCGTGCACCTTTTTCCCCGGTGCGAAATAGATCGTCGCATTGTCGGCGTAGCTGCGGGCCACGGCCGCCATGTCCCCTTTCTTGAAGTCTTCGATGACTTTGCGATTGCACTCTTCGACAATTCGGCGCAGAGATATTGCGTTATCGGTCCCAGCTTTCTTCGCGGACTCTCCAGCTTCGGAAGGACGGGTCTGTGTGCGACTCGCAACGGCGTTCGACCGAGGGGCTCCCGGTCGCGATTCGAGAAAGGCGAAAATCGCCTCGAGCCCGGGATCGCGATTGGCGGCATAGGCTTCGAGCGATGGCGGAGCGGGCAGTTGCGGGGCGATCCACACCCGGTGGTCCATGGGCAGCGACCGCTGCCAGTAGAGCGACGAGCAACTGAATCGCAAACGGCTGCAGGGCAAAGTCAGCATCGTGCTCTCGCCGACGAAATTCGGACTGGAGCCCGTGGGCTCGCCGACAAAAATGGCGTTCGTGTTGCGCTCGATGTCGACCGTGCAATTCATCGCCGCCGAAAACGTCCGACGCCCCACCAGCACGAAGAGATGACCCGGCCGGTTCAGTGTCTTGCAGCCGATCAACCCATGCACAAGCGCTCGATAAAGGAAGGTGTTCCCGCCGCCGTTGTTTCGCATGTCGAGGATCAGACTCTCGATCCGCTTGTCGTCGATCGCGCGGAACAGTCGGCCGCTGAATTTCTCGAGCGTCTCATTCGGCATGTCGGCGACCGCGTTGAATTGCACGTAGAGCCGCATTTCGCTCGGGGATTTCCTCCATCCAGAACGGAACCTCATTGCGTTTGAACGAGATCGGCTCCGGCGTCTTGGCGTGCCCATTCGCCTTGATGAATTTGCTCATGAGGGCGCGGTTCACGGGGGCCGGCTTGAGTTCAACCGTCGCTTCCGTGCCGTCGGGCTTTTGGACGTGGAGTGCCACGCCGGTCGCGTCGTTCGCAATCTTCAAATACGAGAGCGCGGCCGGATTGGTGAGAAAGATCGGCGACTGCGATTTGATGCCCATCGTGTTATCGCGGGAACAAAGCGGCCCAACCGCCGCCAGCGCCTCTTCGACGGTCGCATTGCCGATCTTCAGCACTTTCGAGCCAACAATCGCGGCGTGCCCCGCATACACCGAGCGGAGGTAGAGTCCCTCTTTGAAGAGGTAAAGCTCGACGGGATACCGCGGCAGCGGCCCATCGTTTCGCGGACGAAACGCCACGAGAGTGTGGCCGTCGCCCACCAGGGCCAGAATTTCCTGAACGCCGACCGCGACCTCGTCGTCGTTGAGCGTCGCCACGCGTGCCTTCAACTTGTCGACGGCCGCTTGAAATCGCTCGCGCGAAACTTTCGCGTACAGGTTGAAATGCACCTTCTCCATCCGGCGAACGAGGAAGTCGAGATCGAATTTCCAGCGATCGTCGCGGGACAGCCCTTTAGGGGGCGCGCCGACGATCTTTTTGAAGCGCGCGTCGGATCGCAGCGAATCGAGATCGGTGTCGGTGCGGATCGTTTCGTCCTCGTTGTAGCCGGCGTCGATCGCCTTTTGCAGCGTAGCGAT
This sequence comes from uncultured Planctomycetaceae bacterium, assembly GCA_963752185.1. GTDB lineage: Bacteria > Planctomycetota > Planctomycetia > Planctomycetales > Planctomycetaceae > DASPSM01. The sequence goes on from CAVVXK010000002.1 coordinate 3,600,654, forward strand.
CGCCTCGTCCTTGCGGCCCGCCATACATTGGGCACAAGAAATGTTGTAGATCCCGCCGGCCGGATTGAAACCGAGCTCCACCGAACGGTTCCAGGCGCGAATCGCCTCGTCGTGCCGCTTGAGAGAGTGCAGGACAAATCCATAATCCGACCAATGCTGCCCGTCGTCGGGATTGGTTCGCACCAGCTGCTCGAACGCCTCGGCCGCTTTGGCCCAATTCTGGTGACGGAAATCGGCGTATGCCTCCTTCGTGAGCGCCAAAACATCCTTCGTCTTTGCCAAAGCGGGCTGAGGCGTGCCGTCGGCCAAGACGGGCGAACAAGGCACGCCGCAGAGACACACCGCAAGACAAAGCGTTCGAAGCATGTTCACGGTCCTTTTCCAGCGGTCGCGCCGATGGACTAGCGACCGGGGCCCTTGCCGACGTTCCGGAGATGCAGGTATTCGAGCGAGCGGACTTTCACAAGGGCCTCTTGCGGGTGCTGTTGCACCCAAAGCTCGCACTCGTGACAGCAAACGAACACCGTTTTGTTTTTCAGCACGACCTTGACGGGTTCACTGCCGATCCCCAGTCGCTCGTTACATAGGTCGTTCGCACACAGCTCCTGGACTTCAACCTGGTGCCGATCCGCCGGAGTCAGCTCGGCCATGTGTACGAGGACCGCATTCGGGGCGACCGAGATATGTTGCACTGGCGGGGCAGCCTCCGGAACGACCGGCTGTTGGCGGCGGCGGGCAACCGTCGAAGTCACAAAGACGCCGATCGCGGAAAAAGCGACCGCGCCGGTCGCCACCAGGAGTTGGCGCCGGCTGAACGCGCTGGTGATGGCCCGCCGCGTCGTCTCGCGAGCCAGTCGACGTGCGACGCCGTTCCAAATCTCCGGCGGCGGATCAGGAACGTACAGCAGCCGGCTGTCGCGATCGAGTTTCGTAAACAACTCGAGCTCGCGCGCACACGCGGAACACCTTTCTACGTGCGCCGCCACAAGTTTGCGATTGGCCGGATCAAGCTCCCCATCGAAATAGGAGCTCAGCAGGCCCTTTGCTGTCTCACAATCCATATTCAGGAACCTTGCACGACACCTTCGAGAATTCGTTGCAGCTCGGCGCGAACGCGACCGAGCCGGGTAGCCGCCGTGCTAATCGGAATTCCCAAGACTTCGGAAATCTGCTTGTAGTCCAATCCTTCGACGTGACGCAGCAGAAAGAGGCGCTCGCAGAGATGGGTCGATGCGTTGGAGCGCGTGATCGAGCACTTCAGAGTCTTCGAGACGGCGCCCAGGCGCCACCTCTTTCGACTGCGGCTCAAACGCCAGCCGATCGGGAGTCGGTCGGGCCGAGCGACGAAACCGCAAACATTCATTAACCGCGATGCGATACAACCAGGTCGAGAAGCAGGCGGTTCCCCGAAAGCCCTTGAGCCCGGCAAAGACCCGCAAAAAAATCTCCTGGGTCAGATCCGCCGCCTCGGCATGACCCACGAGACGATAGGCAAGTCCGTAAACCTTGCGATGAAAGCGGTCATAAAGAGCTCGCTGGGCGAGACGGTCCCCATGCTGGCAGCGCGCCAGTAAATTCACGTCCTCGCCAGCGAGCAAATTCAGCTCCACACCCTGCATTAGATGCACCGTCCGGCAGAATTTTCGGCGCGATTTCCCTTTTTTTGACGCGCTCATTGACCAGAGTCTGGCCGCCTTCATAATAGCCGACGAAATCCCGAACTTGCCTTCACCACGAGGATTCCGCCGATGGGACCGTTGGCAATTCTGTTGGGCCGTGAAATCGCCCTCCGCTTGATTGTCGTCACTGTGCTGCTGGGAACGGTCGTTCCGGCGGCATTGGCCGGCGGGCTCAGCGGACCGCCCAAGGCGCGCCGAGACGACCTGCGGGAGACCATTCACGGCGTTTCGATCGCCGATCCTTACCGCTGGCTGGAAGATCAAAAAAGTCCCGAAACGCGTGCCTGGATCGAGGCCGAAAGCGCTTATACCCAAAAATTCCTCGACGACCTTCCCGGGCGAAAAGCGCTCCGCAAACGATTCGCCGAGCTGTTGAAGATCGACACGGTCAGCGCACCCGTCGCCTGCGAGGGGCGATACTTTTTCAGCAAGCGGCTCGCCAACCAGGATCTCTCCGTCATCTATCTCCGCCAGGGAATCGACGGACGCGACGAAGTGCTGGTCGATCCGCACCCGATGAGCCGCGATCACATGGTCAGCGTGGCGATCCAGGACGTCACGCGGGACGGCAAACTTTTGGCGTACGGCGTCCGCCGTGGCGGTGAAGACGAAGTCTCGGTCGTGTTCCTCGATGTCGACACGCGCAAGCCCCTGGCCGATCACTTGCCCCGCGCCCGCTACATGGGCCTTTCGCTCAAGGATGACAAGACTGGCGTCTATTACTCCCTTCACGACAAGGAAGGCCCGCGCGTCTTGTATCACGCCCTGGGAACCGACCTGAGCAAGGACGTGTTGTTGTTCGGCAAAGGCTACGGTCCCGAAAAGATCGTCTCGGCACAACTCTCCGAGAACGGCAAGCACTTGCTCTATACCGTCTTCTACGGTTCGGCCGCCCGCAAGACCGAGGTCTACTATCAACCGGCCGACCTCGGGGCGAAAATCGTCCCCGTGGTCAACCACATCGAGGCGCGGTTCTTCGGTCAGTTCGTCGGAGATCGGTTGTATCTGCTGACCAATTGGAACGCGCCGAACCAACGCGTGCTCGAAGCTCCTCTGAACGATCTCGACCCCAACCACTGGCGGGAAGTGATCCCGACCGGAAGGGCCGTGCTGCAAGGATTTTCGGCCGTCGGCGGAAAGCTGTTTGCCGACTATCTCGAAAACGTCAGATCGCGGATCAAAATCCTCGATCCCGAGGGAAAACCGCTCGGCGATCTGGAGCTGCCGGGGATCGGCACCATCAGCGGCGTCAGCGGCCGTTGGGACAGCGACGAGGCCTTCTTCTCGTACACGTCCTTTGTCGTCCCGCCCACGATCTATCGCTACAACGTCGCCGACGGGGCTCGCTCGATCTGGGCCAAAATGAATGTGCCGATCTCTCCCGATAAGTATGAGGTCAAGCAGGTCTGGTACGCCTCGAAGGACGGGACGAAAGTCCCCATGTTTCTGGTCCACGCCAAAGGCCTGAAGCTCGATGGCACGCATCCCACGTGGCTGACGGCTTACGGCGGCTTCAATATCAACATGACCCCCGCTTTCTCGGCCACGGCCGCCTTGTGGGTTGAATCCGGAGGCGTGTTTGCCCTGCCCAATCTTCGCGGCGGCGGAGAATTCGGCGAGGAATGGCACCTCGCCGGCATGCTCGAAAAGAAACAGAACGTCTTCGACGACTTCATTTCGGCTGCCGAATGGCTCATCGCCGAGCGTTACACCAATCCGCAGAAGCTGGCGATTTCGGGGGGCAGCAACGGCGGTCTGCTGGTCGGCGCGGCCCTCACGCAGCGTCCCGATTTGTACGCGGCCGTCGTCTGCAGCGTGCCGCTGTTGGACATGCTCCGCTATCAAAACTTCCTCGTCGCCCGCTTCTGGGTTCCCGAATACGGCTCGGCCGAGAACGCCAAACAATTCAAGACACTCCTGGCCTACTCCCCCTACCACAACGTGAAACCGGGAACAAAATACCCGGCCGTCCTCTTCGTCAGCGGCGATTCGGATACCCGCGTCGCCCCTCTGCATGCCCGCAAAATGTGCGCTTTGCTGCAGGCGGAGACTGGATCCGACAAACCCGTTCTGTTGCACTACGACATGAAGACCGGCCACTCGGCCGGCAAACCGATCAACAAACAGGTCGACGATCAGGCCGACATTTTCAGTTTCGTGTTCAAAGAACTCTCCGTGACCCCGTGAACGTCGATTACGATCCGATTTTGGATTTTGGATTTGCGATTTTGGATTAAATGCCAAATTCCCAATCCAAAATCCAAAGTCTAAAATCCAAAATTCGGTGCCGACGTAATGTCCAAGTCGACTGAAGCCAGCACGATCCCCGTCTCTGAGATCGAGTCCGTCAGCTCCGTGCATCCGACCGATCCCGGCCTGGCCGCCGCCTCGACCCATCAGCCGTACATCCCCGATAAGGCATCGATTCCGGAATTCACCTTCCAGTCGGTGCTCGCCGGCACGCTGCTGGGGATCGTCTTCGGTGCGTCGTCTCTGTATCTCGTACTCCGCGTCGGCCTGACAGTCTCGGCATCGATTCCGGTGGCTGTGCTCTCGATCACGCTGTTTCGCGCGATCAGCATCATGTTCGGGCTCCGCAAGGCCACGATCCTCGAAAACAACATCACGCAGACGGCCGGTTCGGCGGGCGAATCGATTGCCTTCGGCGTCGGCGTCACGATGCCCGCGCTGATGCTGTTGGGTTTTGAAATGGACGTCACGCGCGTGATCTTCGTTTCGCTCTTGGGCGGCCTGCTCGGCATTTTGATGATGATCCCGCTCCGCCGCGCGTTCATCGTCAACATGCACGGCAAGGCGGGCGAGCCGAATACCCTGCTCTATCCCGAAGGCACCGCCTGTGCCGAGGTGCTGATTTCCGGCGAGAAAGGCGGCTCGAGCGGCCTCACCGTCTTCGTCGGATTCGGCATCGCCTTTCTCGTGAAATTCCTCATCGAGGGGATGACGCTGTTGCGTTTGACGGTCGACATTCCTCTCAAGTTCTTCAACCGCGTGGCCGTGATCGCCACCGACATGGCCCCCGAGCTGCTCGGCGTGGGCTACGTGATCGGCGCGGATCGCCTCGGTGATGATGGCCGGCGCCGTTGTCGGCAACCTGGTGATCGTGCCCGCGATCGCACTCTTCGGCGACCAGGTGGCGACCGCAATCGCACCGGGCACAAAGCCGATCAGCCAGATGGGCCTGGGCGATATTCAGAAGAATTATCTGCGGTTCATCGGCGCGGGTTGCGTGACGGCGGCCGGCATCATCAGCATGGTCCGCACGCTGCCGCTCATTTTCCGCTCGTTCCGCTCGAGCTTGAGCAGCCTGCGCGGCGGCTCGGCCGTCAGCCGGATTTCCCGCACCGATCGCGATCTGTCTCCGCGGGTGGTCTTGCTCGGCTCGGCCGGTTTGTTGGCGCTCTTGGCCGTGTTCTTGGTGCACGAGCTGAGCGCGGCGGGCGTCTCCGGCGCCGTGATTAAAGGCGTGCTGGGGGCCGGCCTGGTGTTGATCTTCGGGTTTTTGTTCGTCACGGTCTCCTCGCGGCTGACGGGCGAGATCGGTTCGTCGTCGAATCCCATTTCGGGAATGACGGTGGCGACGCTGGCGCTCACGTGCTTGATCTTCCTCACTCTGCACATGACGAGTCCCATTGAAAGCGTCGTCGCCCTGTCGGTCGGCGCCGTCGTCTGCATCGCCGCTTCCAACGGCGGCACGACGTCGCAGGACTTGAAGACCGGCTTCCTGGTCGGCGCGACGCCCATCTATCAGCAGTGGGCCATCCTCATCGGTGCGCTCTCGTCGGCGCTCGTGATCGGCTTTATCCTGCTCGTCTTCAACCAGGCGGGGACCGTCTACAGCAAGAAAGACTTGCCCCAGGTCACGCTCTCCGCCGCCGACTACGACGCGCTCGTCGAGCGGCAGACTTTCGAGGGGAAGGAATACCGCGTCTGGCGGCCGCGCGACGTCAAAGACGTCGAGCCGGGCAAATACCTGATCGGCGACGACCGCAAGCCGGCCGTCCTCGAGGATCCGGCGATCACCGGCCGGCTCAAGCAGCGGGACGACGGCAGCGACGTCAAAATGAAGTTCGCCGCCCCGAAGACGCAGGTCATCGGCATCATCATCAACGGCGTGCTCAAGCAGAAGCTGAACTGGGGCCTGATCCTGATCGGCGCGATGCTCGCGATCGGCCTGGAGCTGTGCGGCGTCGGTTCGCTCGCCTTCGCCGTGGGCGTCTACATTCCGATGCAATACACCACGCCCATCTTCCTGGGGGGCCTGATTCGTTACTTTGCCGAACGCATGTCGACCAAACCGGCGAGCACACCGCAGGACGAGGCGACCGCGATCGCCGAAGCGGAAACCGGTCCTGGCGTCCTGCTGTCGTCGGGCTACATTGCCGGCGGCACGCTGGCCGGCGTGTTGATCGCGTTTCTCGAGCTCCCCTTCTTCGATTGGGTCAAGAAGCGCGTCGACTTCGGCGTGAAAGTCAAGGGCGGCGAGTCCGAGCCCTTCTTCACGCTGTTTGCCGGCGGGTTCGATTGCCTGTCGGCGATCGTTTTCGCGGCGCTGATGGTCTTTCTGCTGCTGGTGGGCGCCAACAAACTGCTGCGGTCGCGGCCGAACGAATGAATCGGGGACCGGACAAAGCGTCTTCACGAAGGTGCTCAGTTTTCGTGGGCACCTTGGCGCAGGCTGCGCACCTTCGAAGGAATCTTCGGGGTTTTCCAAGATGCTCACTTGCTCGACAAGCTGCGCATCTTTCGAAGGAGGTGCGCACCTTCGAAGCGTGTGTGCAGTAGGGAACAGTGGAAACTCTAGAAGTGCAGCTCGTCACTCGCCGCGCCGTGTTCTCATTGTCCCGTTGTCGATTTCTCATCGTTTCCCTGTTCTGAATCTGTGCGCTGCCCCTAAGGCGAAGGAGATCCGGTCGAGTAGGGGAGGAGCGATGATCCATTCAATTGGAACGAACCAGCGCCGCCTCCCCCCTCTTCAAACCGGACGTGCAGATTTCCCGCATCCGGCTTACCCAAGAACACTTCGCTCGAAGGCATGCGCCGACCGACGTCGACTTGGCCGACGGGCTGAGACGCTACCGCAGAGTGAGGTAGGCCGAAGCCTCTTCTGGGAGCAATGCTCCATGTGTATCCTCACCCTTTTTGCACGTCGAATCCTTGGCAGGGCCCCTTCGCTCCGCGGGCATTACCCCGCTTCATCGCTACTATGAGCCCCTCCGACTCCCGATCGAGCCAAAGCGCAGTTATGGGTTCCCGCACCTTGTTGACACAGGGCCTACGCGCCAAGTGTCACTCGAACGGGTCTCTCAGGTTCCTGACGATTCTGTCGGCATCCGCTGTCCCCTCCCACCCCGGAGAGCCCGGCCGCTGCAGGCGTTCGTTGCTTCACGGTCGGTGTCAGGCTTCACCCTATCTGGAAGGGCTGGCCACTCTCAGATGCGTAACGAGGCCGAATCGGGTTCACGCTTTCGCATTACGGCTGACGCCTTTGCCTTCCGAGGCTTCGACCGCCGGATCACTCCGACAGCCGCTCGGTCGGCTACATGGCGAACGAACAACTACCATGGTCAGTACCTTTCAACTGACAAGAACCGTCAAGCTTTGCCTGACGCACCAGATTACGCCGATTTCGCAGATTTGAATTTCCGAAATCTGCGTCTTTCTGCGAAATCTGCGGATAACCCGCCTTTCCCTGCGATCCGCGCGCACTCCGAGCGAACACGGTCCAACAAATAAAAAGAGCCGCACCTGGATTTTGATCCGGGCACGGCTCCGCGTAGGCGAGATTTACAGCGATGTGCTGTACCGTATTTCGTCCGTCGTCAACAAAATTGTTCGCACGGTAGGCGGTCTGATCAAGGTGAAACGGCAACAAAAAAAGAGAAAGGCGAATGGCCCTCGGGTCGTGGGGCGGGAACCACGGCTCTGCGTGAGACTGTCCGCGAATTGCGTCCAGCGAAATTGCGGGTTGGCAGCAAGGACTGCGAGGGCGGGTGCCATGCCCACGGCTCCGCGTGGGCATGTCTTCGCACGTCAACCGGGTTCGCATGCCCACGCAAAGCCGTGGGGCATGGCACCCCGCGCTTCTTCAACCCTGATTTTCTCCGACAGGAAGGCGAGAGAGATCCGGTCGAGTAGGGGCGGAGTGTGAACTCCGCCCCCCTCTTCAAACCGGACGTGCAGATTTCCCGCATCCGGCTTCCTCGAACGGTTTCAACGAAGGCGTACACAGTGAGTCCACGGCGGTCCTTACAACAGTCGCAAGCCAAGGCGTTGCAACTGGGCGTAGAAGGAGCGGTCGGCCGGTGGCCGATAGGGCCGTTGACTCCGGCGGTGCAGGTGATGCGTGAACGACAGGACCACGTAGCTGTTGAACTTGTGGAACGCCTGGCGCGGATAGCCGTGCGCGAAGTACCTCGACCAGCCCCCGAGCATCCGATTCACCTCCGCAATCAACGTCGGGATCGGTGTCACTCGGTTGCGACGGAGGAGTTCGCGCAACTTCGTCCGCACCCGTGCCAGCGAGTTGTCCGATGGGAACACGTTCAAGTAACGGCGATCGCGGCCTTTGAGGTCGCGGTCGTACCGGAACGTGAAGCCCAGGAAGGACAGCGAGGCGCTGGGTTCCTTCAGGTTCACCACACGCGTCTTGTCGCGGTTGATCGCCAACTGGAAGCGGCCTTCCAGCGTCGATTCCACCCATTCCTGCAGCCGTCGGCTCTGGTAGCGGGCCAGGATGACGAAGTCATCCGCGTACCGCACCAGCCGGGCTTGCGCCAGGTGCCGGGGCCGTCGGATCGATGGAACCGATGCTCGAACCAGTGCAGGTACAGGTTGGCCAGCAACGGAGAGATCACTCCCCCTTGCGGCGTCCCTCGCTCCGAGCGTTTGGCCGCAGGCCGGCCTTGCTCGTCGCGTGCCACAATCGGCGCTTCCAGCCACGAGCGGATCAGATGCAGCACCGAGCGATCGGCGATCCGCATCTGGAGACACTTGATGAGCTGGTCGTGCGGGATCGTGTCGAAGTACCCCTTCAGGTCCGCGTCGTAGACCTCCCGCAGGCCGGCTTGCAGGTGGGCGCGGATCGCGTCCACCGCCTGATGGGCCGATTTCCCCGGTCGGAACCCATAAGAGCACTCATGGAAGTCCGCTTCGAAGATCGGCTCCAAGACGAGCAGAGTCGCCATCTGGACGATCCGGTCCTTGACGGTCGGAATGCCCAGCGGCCGCTCGCCGCCATTGGCCTTGGGGATCATCACCCGCTTGACGGGTTGCGGTCGATAGAGCTTGGAACGCAGTTCCTCTTGGAGCTCCGCGAGGAACTTGCCGGCTCCCGGACCGTCGATGATGTCGCGACACGACATGCCGTCGATTCCCGGAGCGCCGTCGTTCTTCTGCACCAGCCACCACGCCACCGTCAACACGTCGAGCCGGTGAATCCGGTCATACAAGGCGTAGAACCGGAATTTCGGCTCCTGCTTGGCCTTTCGCCACAGCTTCCACCTCAGAAGAGAGACGGCGAGTACGAACGTGACGTCGTGGCGCACCTCCGGTTGATCCGGCGGCTCGCTCCGGCCGTAGATCGTGCTACGTTCCGTAGTGGGATGAGATTCATCCAAGCGGCGCTCTCCCCCTCTTGTGGGAACACCCATTCGACAGGGCCCCTTCGCTCCGCGGGCATTACCCCGCCTCATCGCTACTATGAGCCCCTCCGACTCCCGATCGAGCCAAAGCGCAGTTATGGGTTCCCGCACCTTGTTGACACAGGGCCCACGCGCCAAGCGTCACTCGAGCGGGTCTCTCAGGTTCCTGACGATTCTGTCGGCATCCGCTGTCCCCTCCCACCCCGGAGAGCCCGGCCGCTGCAGGCGTTCGTTGCTTCACGGTCGGTGTCAGGCTTCACCCTATCTGGAAGGGCTGGCCACTCTCACATGCGTAACGAGGCCGAATCGGGTTCACGCTTTCGCATTACGGCTGACGCCTTTGCCTTCCGAGGCTTCGACCGCCGGATCGCTCCGACAGCCGCTCGGTCGGCTACATGGCGAACGAACAACTACCATGGTCAGTACCTTTCAACTGACAAGAACCGTCAAGCTTCGCCTGACGCACCAGATTACGCCGATTTCGCAGATTTAGCTTCCTGAAATTCCTTTCTTGAAATCTGCGTCCTTCTGCGAAATCTGCCGATCTCTCGCCTTTTTCCGGCCATCGGTGCGTATTCCCAGCGAACACCGCCAAATATAAAAAGAGCCTCGCCTGGATTCATTCCGCCGATCGCAACAAACGCAATGACAGGATGACTACGAATACGGCCAGCAGGACGAGCAACCGCAGAATTTGCAGGCCCGTCCGCGGAAGAAGCGGAAGCAATCGCGGCCGCCCGCGTTTGAACCAGATTCGCAATATCAAGCCGCCCGCCCCCACGACTCCGAACAAATAACTCGCTGCGTGCGCAAACCAAACGGCGATAAAACGGTCTTGTTGAGCGCGCGACAGCGTCTCGACCCACCGATTAGGCAGCAGATTCGGCAGGGAGACAATCCCCTGTCGAGAAAGGCTGAGCCCGGTGCAACCGGCGACGAGCGCTGCCGCCGCCGTCACTGTGATCACCACCAGCAATGGCCCCAGCAGGCTGCGGATCGCCATTGGCGGCAGTCCCGGCGACTGCGATGCCTGCGCCAAGAGGAAGCCCAGGATCAAACCGACGCCACTCGTGGCGGCGATCCCCCAACACAACCCCAGCAATGTCGGCGAGGAGACTGGAAAGATCGGCGGATGGGCCAGCGAAAAGTACTCGATGCACAGCCGCACCGTGATTTGGTCGTGGATGATTCCATACACGACGGCCACAGCAACGCCGAGCGCGATGACCTTTGCTTTTTGCACCTGCACGTTTACAACGTTCACCGAGCGAGCCCTCTCGCCGTCGTTTGCCGCCATCTTTGATCGTACACCTGATCAACGAATTGACAACACATGAAAACCGCGTCCGCAAAGTCCCATCGTGTGCAAAGCAAACGTCCGATCACGACCGAGGAACTGCTGCAGCTCCACGGCGTCGGGGATCCGCAAATCTCGCCCGACGGGCGAACGATCCTGTTCGCCGAAAAACATGTCGGCGGAAAGAACGAATACGAAACGAATTTGTGGGTCGTCGCGACCGAAGGCACAAGTCGCCAAACGGAACCGCGGCAATTCACCTCAGGCAAGCGCGACGCGCACGGCCGGTGGTCGCCCGATGGGGAAAAGATCGCCTTCGTTTCGGGCCGCGATAAAGAGAAGCCGCAAATCTATGTGATGGCGTTAACGGGCGGAGAGGCCACGCCGCTCACCAAGTTTCCCGAAGGATCGATCAAGACGTTTAAATGGTCGCCAAACGGACGGATGCTAGCCGTCGCCTTTCGCGAGACGCACCCCGAGCGCACGTCGGAGGCGAAAAAGGATCGCGAAAAAACCGGAGCCAGCACGCCGCCCTATGTGATCGACGATTTTTACTACCGCTACGACGGCGACGGCTACTTTGGCGATCAGCGGTTCCAGCTTTACATCGTTGACGCCAAGGACGGAGAACATCGACTCCTGCGAACCGAGCGCGCCGGCTCGTTCGACTTCGACTGGTCTCCCGATTCGTCCGAAATCGTGATGGCCGTCAACGTCAACCGCGAGCCGCTGTTGGTCTGGTGGAAGGACGATCTGCTGCGCGTCGACGCGAAGACCGGCAAATCGCAGAAAATTGCCGATCTGCCTGTCGGACCCAAACAGGCCGTCCGCTGGTCGCCCGACGGGCGATTGATCGCTTTCGCCGGTCGGGTGGGAAAAGAATCGTGGGGCGTGCACAACGTGCGACTCTTCCTCCATGACCTCAAAACCAAACAGACGCGCGATCTTTCGGGTGGCGAGGATTACTGCCTGGCCGCTGCCACGCTCAGCGACAGCGCCGAGCCGGCCTTCGGCGCGCACCTCGAGTGGAGCGCCGACAGCCGCCGCATTTACACGAACATCGGTTGGCAGGGCGAATCGCACGTCGCGTCGATCCCTGTTGCCGGCGGCTCTTGGACATTTCACACGAAGGGGCGGACCGTCATCTCCCTGGGAAATCTCAGTCTGGGAAAACTCAGTGCCGACGGCTCGCGCGCGGCGCTCGTCCTCGGGGACGCTGTTACGCCGGCGGAAGTGGCCGTCGGCACGTTTGCCGGAGAAAACGGCCCGTTGAACCCGAAAGTCCTCACGCGGCTCAATAAGCCGACGATCGACGAACTCGAGATTTCCCAACCCGAACCGCACTGGATCGAATCGGCCGACGGCACGCAGGTGCACGTGTGGGTCATCAAGCCGCCCGGATTCAAACCAGGCCGCAAATATCCCACCGTCCTCGAGATCCACGGCGGCCCGCACGCGCAGTACGGCGAAACCTTCTTCCACGAATTTCAAGTGCTTGCCGCCGCCGGCTATGTGGTGGTCTACAGCAATCCCCGCGGCAGCAAAGGCTATGGCGACGCGCACTGTGCGGCCATCAAGGGGAATTGGGGCCAGGCCGACTGGCGCGACATGCAGGCCGTCATCGCATTCATGAAGGCGCTCCCCTTCGTCGACACGGCTCGCATGGGCGTGATGGGGGGCAGTTACGGCGGCTACATGACGAACTGGATCATCGCGCACACCGACGAGTTCGCCGCCGCGATCACCGACCGCTGCGTCTCGAATCTCGTGAGCATGGTCGGCTCGAGCGACTTGCCTCTCGTGCCCGGCGAGTACTGGCGCGGCAACAGTTGGGACGACACCGAAGCGATCTGGGACCAAAGCCCCCTTAAACACTTCGGCAAGGTGAAGACGCCGACGCTGATCATTCACAGCGAAGGCGACCTGCGCTGCAACGTCGAGCAGGCCGAGCAAGTCTTTGCCGCGCTCAAGCTCCGCAAGGTGCCGACACGCTTCGTGCGTTATCCGTCGTCAACCAGCCACGGCCTCAGCCGCTCCGGTCCACCCGATTTGCGCATGCATCGGCTGCGGCAAATCCTCGACTGGTGGAAAAATTACCTGGGCTGACCGGCTCGCAAAAGCGGCGAGTTAGGTCGCGGAAACCAGCGTCACGTCGAAGATCAGAATCGAGTTCGGCGGAATCGTCGAGCCCGAGCCGCTCGTACCGTAACCGAGGGCGGACGGAATGATCAACTGGGCCGTTGTTCCCACAGGCAAGAGGGCAAACGCTTCGTCCCAACCGGGGATGACTTGCCCGGCTCCCAGCGTGAAGGTGAACGGCGTCACGTGGCCGAACGACGAATCGGTGTTGGAATCGAACTCGGTCCCTTGGCTTCCGTTGGAATTCATCAGGAAGCCGGAGTAATTCACGGTCAGCGTCTGTCCGCTCGTCGGCAGGGCGCCGGATCCCTTGCTTTGGATCACGTAAGCCAGGCCGTCGGACGTGAATTGGGCCGTCAAGTTGTTGTTGGTCAGGTATTCGTTGATGATGCCGGCGCCGTCCGTGATCGTGCCGGTGCCCGACTTTTGATTGCCGTCTTTATCCGTGGACGTGACGGTGATGGTCGAGACGGGAGAAGTGAGCGTCGCACCGCCCAAGTTCAACGACCAATTGCCCGAGGACGGCGACGTCAACTGCGAGCTCGATCCCAACGTGTACGTGCTGCCATTCGCCGCGACCGTGAATGTCTTCGTGTTGGTGGCGTCGAAGGTTCCGGTAATGACGGGGGCCGCATTCGTGGTCACCGTCTGCGAATTGACCGTGGGCGTGCCCAGGGTCGGATTGGTCGGGGGCGTCGGACTGCCCGTGTTGTTGACTGTCGCGTGGCGGTAAGTGGGTGTGACGCTGAATGTCGCGGCGCCCGTGGCCTCGTTGACCGTCGTTTCTTTCCGGGGGTTGCCGATCACAGTCACGGTGCTTTGAAACGCATTCGATCCGCTGTCGGAACTGTCGAGGTTGATGACGCCGCTTTGCCCCATCCGGACAGCGACAGCGCCGGTGAACGTCGTATCGGTGGTGGTCAACGTGCTGTTCTTATCCAATTGGCTATCGCGAAAGCTCCCGGTGACCGTCGACTGATTCAAATTCAAGCCGCCGACCTGGTCGCGGAGATCGCCTTCGACCGTCGTCGATTCGAGATCGAGCGTGGCGGAGGGGGCGTGACCGATGTTCGCGTTGAGGTTGCCGTTCACGGTCGATTGGCTGAACGTGACGCTGTCATTCGCGCGCTGGCCGGTCACGTTGACTTTGTCGGCGATCACGCTGTCGAGCGTAATGGAATTGGTTTGTTCGCCACGGCCCAGATTCAGGCTCAGCGCAGCGAGAGTCGACGAGCCGTCGCCCGAGATACTGACGACATTGGCGTGCTGGTTGAGTTGCACCTTGAGCGAAGCCGGACCGGTGATACTGACCGTATCGGTGGCTTGCGTCTGGCCGTTTTGGCGGAACTCGGTGCCGTTTGTGCCGGTCAGCACGACCTGGGAGCTGGTGTACGCAACGCTAAAGTCGAAATCGGTCGACGTGCTGCCGCCGCGAACTTCGGTAAGCGCGATCGAATTCCCGCTGACGTGAACGCCGACGACGCTCGTCAACAGTTCGCGCGATTCGAGTACCTCGAGGTGCCTTATGAGGGACGGTTCTCGCCGCCAATGGCCGCGCCGACGCGAGCGGACTCGCCGTCTTGCCGTGTGAGTCTCCGTGCGTTCGAACCACGCGGCGATCAGGTGTGCCCAACTGCGAAGCATCGTCTCGATAACTTGAAAGAAATAAGGAAGCCTGCCCGACTTTTAGCGGGCCGATCGGAACAGTTATCGTCCCGAAACGAACGAACCGCCCACTCTATTCTAGAGCGCGCTCCAAGCGCGGGCCAGTGGCTGCGGGAAGGTGGAAAAAAGACGATTGTTCCGCCCCGGCGGCAGCCAGATACGCCTAAGTGCTTAGCGCACAGCAGGATCGGCGCTCCGACGCGAACTCCCCGCCGATGCTGAATTGTTTGCAATCTCCCGGCCGAATCCTTTGGACACGTTTTGGCGGGGGGAGTCGGGCACAAGCCGATCGCTGGAAATTCGCAGCAATTTGCTAAACAAATCCGCTGCTCGAAAGGCATCCACCATGGGAAGGCGCTCAACGTCACACTTCCGGGCCTCGGGAGCGTTCGCGTGTCTGCGCACGAAGATCCTCGACCCGCGGCATCGACAACTCAAAATATCCCGCCCCGCGCGAATTGGATGCGGCGCGCGGTGGGATTGCTCTACACGCACAATCCGTTTTATCTGCTGAGCGTCGCCTTTGTGCTGCACAGCACGCGTCTGTGGCTCAACACCCGCGCGTGGCCTTACGACCCCTGGCCGCTGATGTACATCATCGGCGGTTATATCGTGCTGGTGGCGACGGTCGGCGGATTGGTCATCCGGCTGGCAAAGGCCTGGGATGACGCCCGATCGATCCTGCTGATCTTGCTGCTGCTGTTTGTCGAGCTGTCGTTGACCTTCGATCCGGTGGTCGTCGGGCAACCGCAATTGGGGCTGACGCTGCTGCTCACGGGCTGGGTCCTGGCGGTCGCTGTCTCCGAGGGTCTGTTTTGGGGACTGGGCATCCGGCTGCCGTTTTTCTTTCGCGCGCCTATCACCTGCTTTTGGCGCTGCTCTTTCTTTATCCACCTTTGATCGTGCTGGGTCTGCGGACAGAAACCGTGTCGGCAATCTGGCGCATCTGGGCCTTTTCGCCCGTGGCCGGCGTTGCGCTCCTGACTCTGCTTCCGGCCATTCGCCGCGGCCCCGAGTATGTGCGCCAGAACGGCACGCCCTGGAGTTGGCCCTGGTTTCCTTGGGGTCTCTTCTGCTTTCTCGGCGTGTGCCTGGGAGTGCGGGCTTATGCCCTCACGCTCTCGTTTGATTCGGTCCTCACACAGAACTTGCAGGAGGCGATGCGGCTGCAAAGCGCCTTCTCACCCTTCTTCCTCGGTCCGCTCGTTCTCGCCAGCGGCTTGTTACTCCTCGAAGCGGGGCTTGTCTCGCGAAATCTGCGCTTACAGCGGCTTGGAATGGCTGCACCGCTCCTGGTGTGCGCACTGGCGAGTTGGTTTCCCAACACGTCGACCCCGGCAGCCGACTTTCTGCGACGATTCACGGAACAAGCGGGGGCGCCGCTCTGGTTGGCAGTCTGGGCCGGACTGGTATTCTTCACGTATGCCTGGCTGAGGCGCGTCAAAGACGCGGCGATGGGAGTGACCGCGCTCTTGATGCTGGTGGGAATGATTGGTCCGCGCGACGTCGATTGGACGTCTCTGCGTTTGCAAGCCTGGCCTCTCTGGATCGTCGCCGTTGTGCTCGGCATCGAGGGGATTCGTACTCGTCGCGCTCGCGAGCTATTCCTGGCCGTCGCAGCATCCGTTTTGGCGGGGCGATTCCTGTGGCTGCCGCATGCCCATTGGATCGCGCAGGTTGCCGTGCCGTTACAAATGATGTCGGTCTGGGCCGTGCTTCTGGGGATCCTGTTTAAGGATGCTTGGGGAAGCGGATTGCGGGCAGCGGGGCTGGTCGGATTGGTCGTGAGCGTCTTGCTGGGAGCGTCGTGGCTCGCCGAATCGCCCCCGGGATTGATGTCGAGGCTATTACTGGGAGATCTGGCAGTGCTGATCGTCGGCACGATCCTGCTGTCCTACGTCCTCCGCAGCCGCATTTATTTCTTCGTCGGCGTCGGCATGCTGGCCGTCTCCTTGGCACGCATGCTGCAAATGGGCGCACAGGAATTAGAACGGACCGCCCAATGGAAAGGGGCGGCGTTTTTCGTGATTGGACTCGTGTGGCTCGCGCTGGCGGCGCTGATCAGCTCGGCCAAAGCCGGCTTGGGAAAGTATCTGATCCGCCTTCTGCCGGCCGTCGGCACCGATCGTGGAGAGGAGCGCGCCGGATCAGCGCCCTAATCGACCGATTTCGTTGTGCCAGGTGGCGGCAGGCGATAAAGTCGGGCGGCGCCGGCCTGTGAAATCATCCGGCTTCCGTCCGCAGCGCTCTTTCTGAGGAGACCGCCATGTACGACATGAAGAACCTGACCAAACTCAAGAAGATGGGCGAGCTGGCTCCCGAAGCCTTCAAGGGCTTCATGGCATTCGACGAGGCCGTTTTCAAAGAGGGAGCCATTCCGCTCAAGTACAAGGAACTGATGGCCGTCGCCGTGGCGCTCACCACTCAGTGTCCTTACTGCATCGAAATCCACGGCAAGCGGGCGAAGAAAGCCGGTGCGAGCGAGCAGGAACTGGCCGAGACGACGCTGATCACGGCCGCGCTGCGAGCCGGTGGCGCCGTAACGCACGGCACGCACGTGCTGGAGTAACTCGCGAAACGCGACTCACAAACTCCACGCCGGCCACACGCAATCTAGCGCGAAAATTAACACGCGAAACGTTGGTCGGAGTGGGCCGCGCCTGGATATAGTTCAGACCGACGTGGCACTGCCACGGTCGATCGACCTGAGCCGTCCCGAGGATGGCTGATAACAGCGGGCCGCTGTTTAGCAATCGCCCACAACCAGCGCCCATGTCGATTCATCTTGACTGTCCGATTTGCGATCAAAGACTCAACATCCCCAACAAGGCTGTGGGTCGCCTGATCCAATGCGTCGCCTGCGGAAGCGCCATCCGCGTTCCCGACCCCAAGGCGATGGTGGCCACGGAGGAGGTCGAACCTGCCGGCCTGTTCGGTGGACTGCGGCTTAGCGAGCTTGGGGCCCGTAGTTCGGACTTCATTTCGCGGCGGCCGCTTGCCGCATTGGGAATTCTGCTCGGCTTGCTCGGCGCCCTGATCGCATTCAAGTTTGCCAAAGCCGCGATTTCTTCCAATCTGGCGGAAACGGTCGCCGTTGAAAGCCAGGGCCCGGTCGATCCCGAACCCTGGGAAGGCGTGAGCCAGACCGATCAGAATGAACGCGTGTGCGTCACGGCAAAGGCGGCCACTGACCAGCTCATCGATGTCGTGCGGCCCGGCGTGGGGGTGAAGCGCAAGACGTCCAAGGTGTATACGAAGATCGTGCTCGAAATCAAAAACCTCGCCCCCGAGACGATCGAGTATTCAGGATGGGGCCTCGATCCGAAACATCAAGATCATCTCG
The DNA here is from genome assembly GCA_963752185.1 of uncultured Planctomycetaceae bacterium. Lineage (GTDB taxonomy): Bacteria > Planctomycetota > Planctomycetia > Planctomycetales > Planctomycetaceae > DASPSM01. The sequence continues at coordinate 3,618,438 of CAVVXK010000002.1, forward strand.
CCACGATGAAAGACAACACGGGGGGCGAGCACCGTCAGCCCGCGTGGGCCGATGTGATCATCGGGCAAGTGGGGACGGCGAAGATCGAGCCGAACAGTTCGATTGAGGAGACTCTGGTGTTCGATCTTTCCCCTTCGTACGTGAAGTATCTGAAACTGGCCCTTCCGGCGAAGGCCGTCGGCGGCACGGGCATTTTGCGGATCAAGATTCCGCGCCGATCGGAAGCCGCGCCCGACTAGTGGACGCGAGCCACTAAGACCTCGTCTGTTGAGGGTCGTCTCGTCTCGGCACCGGTCAACTGACGCGGCAACCGCGAGGAATCGTCTATTGATCGCGATAAAAGCGCTCGACCGCTCGGGCGACGAAACGGTCCGTCATGCCGGGCGCAATCAGCTTGATCCACTGTCCCGCCTTTCCGGAGGCGGTCATCACCAGCTCGCGACGCCGTCCTTCGATCGCTCGGACAATTTGCCGCGCGCATTCGTCAACGGGCATCCCGCGGTCGTTGGGATGTTTCAGGCTTTCATCCGACAGGCTGCCGTCACCGGCGAGACGACGCGTGTGAATGGTGGTCCCGACCGGACCCGGCGAAACGATTAGCACGTCGACGCCCGATCCAAAGAGTTCAATCCGCAGAGAATCGAAAAAGCCCTGCATGGCGTGCTTGCTGGCCGAGTAGGCGGTCGAATGCGGAAAGCCCGTTTTCCCCTGGAGCGACGAAACGGCCACAAGCAGGCCGCCCGCGCGCCTCAAATGCGGCAGCGCGAAATGCGTGCAAAACACGGCACCCAAGAAATTGATCTCCAAAATTCGCGCGAACAGGCCGAGGTCGGTGATCTCGTCGAAACGACAAAACATGGAAATGCCGGCGTTGTTCACAAACACGTCGATCGCGCCGAAGCGGGCCACGGTTTCTTCAACGAAGCGGCGACAGTCTTGCTGTTGCGCCACGTCGGTCACGATGCCGATCGCGTCGCCGCCGATTGTGACGCATTCCTGTCGCGTCGCTTCCAAGGCCTCCGCGTTCCGCGCCGCCAAAGCCAGCTTGGCGCCGCGTTTGGCAAGCTGGCAGGCCAGTTCGCGACCGATGCCGGCTGACGCGCCCGTGATGGCGATCGTTTTGTCTCGCAGCTCCATGTCGTTCCGCCTGCGTCCGTCTTGTCCCGGCACATAGACAATGCCGAAGACGACCGCCGGAATCAAGACGATCAAAACCACAATCGCAAGCGCTCGCGCGATGGGAGGGCAACTCAAAAGGTCGGACCGTCGAGTCGTCGAGACCCTGGTGCCCGATGACCCCCGATTGACCAGGCGGAAACCAGCACGAGTCGCCCCGGTCGTTACTGCTTGAACAGAGGCGGCGAGTATTATGGGACGCGCCCAATTCCACTGACGAAGGTGCCGTCGATGAGAAAACTGACTTTGATGTTTGTGCTTTTGAGTTGTCCTGCGGTTATGACATGCGGCGAGTTATCGGCCGCGCAGTCCGCGCCGGTCCCCGTGATCCTCGATACGGATATGGGCAGCGACGTGGACGATGTGGGAGCAGTGGCCGTGCTCCACGCCTTGGCCAATCGCGGCGAAGCGAGAATCCTGGCGATGGGCGTCAGCATCAAGAATGAATGGACGCCACTTTGCCTGGATGCGCTCAACGCGTACTTTCACCGACCGGAGATTCCACTGGGAGTGGTCAAAGGTCCGGCGTTGCGAGATTCCTCGAAGTACGCACGGCTGATCGCCCAGGAATATCCGCATACCTTGCAGACTGCCGCTTCCCTGCCTGATGCGGCCCTGCTCTATCGCAAGATTCTCGCCCGGCAGCCGGACGGAAGTGTCGTCATGATCAGCATCGGCACCCTGACGAATCTGCGAAATTTGCTGCAGACGCAGGCTGACGAATCCAGCCCGCTCAGCGGCGTGGAACTCGTCAAGCAAAAGGTCCGCGCGTGGGTCTGCATGGGGGGCAAATTTCCCAAGGGCCGCGAATTCAATCTGGTGAGCGACGGCCCCGCGTCGGCCTTCGCCATCCGCCATTGGCCCACGCCGATCGTGTTTTCGGGCCACGAGATCGGCAATGTGATCATGACGGGACCGGGCCTCAAAAAGGGGGCGGCCGTTTCTCCCGTGCGTCGCGCGTTTCGAACTCTATAATGGCCTGACTCCGCGTCCGAGTTACGATCAGACGGCCGTCCTCTACGCAGTTCGCGGTCTCGACGGCGGCCTGGCGGACATCTGGTCCGTCAAATCGCACGGCTCTCTGGACGTCGCCAACGACGGCAGCGATGTGTGGCGCGATTCCAAAGATCATCGGCAGGCCTACCTCGTCGAAAAGGCGCCGCCGTCGACGGTTGCCAAAATCATCGAGGACCTCATGCTGCGAGCGGCCGCCCGTAAGTGAAGGTGAAGGGCACATGACGACGTACGTCGCCTTGCTCCGCGGAATCAATGTCGGTGGCAAAAACAAGGTTGCCATGGCGGACCTGCGTGAGTTCCTGGCTCGACTCGGACTCGCGGATGCGAAAACACTGCTGCAGAGCGGCAATGTCGTGTTCCGCAGCGAAGGCAAGACCGCCGGCGCGCTCGAGAACTTCCTCGAAAAGGAGACGGCCGCGCGCTTGGGAGTGGCGGCCGACCACGTGGTCCGCAGTTCGGCCGAATGGGCCAACGTCGTCAGCGCCAATCCTTTTCCCGATGAGGCCGAGAGCGACCCGAGCCATCTCGTGGTGATGTTCCTGAAGTCAGCGCCGACGCCAGCGAGCGTCAAAACGGTTCAGGCGACCATCAAAGGGCGCGAGGTGGTCAAGAGCCACGGCAGCGAGCTCTATATCGCCTATCCGGACGGGATTGGAACCTCGAAACTCACGGGCGCCTCGATCGAGCGACAACTCGGCCTCCGCGGAACCGCGCGGAACTGGAATACGGTCCTCAAGCTATTGGCGTTCACCCAGGGCTGATGCGCGGGCTTCTGAACAGCGGTGCTTCGACGCAAGCGTGCTGAGACCGTGACAGGAAATGCGCTAGGTGTTTGCACCATTTTTCGGACTGGTTTTTCGCCGAAAAGCACAAAAAAGAGGCGATCGAGGCCCGCGTCCGATGCAGTGCGGAAAAGCGAACATCCTTGTTCGATGATTAATTTTCCCGAAAGCGTCAATTTTGGGAAATTGTAAATTGACATTTAGAAATGGCACGATTACCAAGGTTACTGCCGTCAAGATAGGAAAGGATAGAGCGAAGCGAATACACGGCGTGCTGGCGATGAAGACGAAGAAGTAACGCACGCGAAGACCATACAACCGTACCCAAGTAAGGACGTACTCGAATACGCGGTGTCCCGGAGTTTTTCCGGGGCGTTGTGTTGCACTTCATTTCCGAATTTGTCTTCATTCCATTGGGAGGGCCAGAGACTGTGATCGCAGGTAAAGTTTTGCGGAATCTTTGCGGCCTGCTCATCGTGTGGGCCGTATGCTGTGCCCCGCGGGCGCATGCCGCCACACTGTGGTACAACGGCGACCAGGATGGTCGCGATGCCATTTCAAACCAAACGGCCAGCGTAGCGACCGGCGTTGATGGCGCCATTTACGAGGACTTCATCGTCCCGGCCGGCCAGAAATTTACCATTCAAACCGCGTATTCGAACGACGTGGAGAACCCGTTCTTCACGAGCCCCAGAGTCAGCTCGGTCGCTTGGTCAATCCACTCAGGTGTGAGCGCGGGCGTTGCTGGCACTGTGGTGGCCAGTGGCACCGCTACCGGAACCAATGCGACCGAGACCGCAAACGGCACATCGGTAGTTTTCGCTCCATTCAGCGCAAACCAAGTAACAATTACGGCCAAGGGCTTGAGCGTCCTACTCTACCCTGGCAAATACTGGCTTTCGGTCGCGCCGGTTACAACTGGCGCGGATGATTCGTTTTTTTATGTTTCCACCACGAGCGGACTCAATGCAGTCGGAACCCCTCCCGGCAATGACGGCAACTCGTTTTTCAACAGTGTCGCCGACGGCGACAATTACATACCGACGACGACGCTTGAAGGCCCAGGAACCTGGGACTACTCGTTGGGTTTGACGGGAATCGTTACGCCCGAACCGTCTTCGATGGTGTTGATGCTTGCTGCGAGTTTTGGCTTGCCAGCGCTTGGCTTCTGCCGCCGCAAGAGAAGCTCGTTTGTTCAAACAACTGTGAGAGTTTGAACTGCCGCGTGCCTTTTTGGGTCAACGCTTTCTGCGCCGGCCCGAATGGCCTTGTTCCGGTCTATCGCGTTTGAATCGTTGACCGCTCTTACGATCTTGCATCACAACGGTCTGCGTCCGCCCGCTGCGGGTCCAACCGTCTGACTCAAAAGGAGTTTGCCTCCATGTCGCGTCGCAATCGCACGCAACTGTCTCGCCGCTCGCAACTGTCCGCCTATCTTGAGAGTCTTGAGACCCGCCAAATGCTCAGTGCCACCGCGCTGGCGCCGGCGGCACATCCCTCCCTCCAGCCAGCGAACCTCGTTGTGACGCCCCTCGCGATGCCCATCAACAAGCCAGCCGTAACGACGGCGAACGCCGTTTACACCCCGTTACAGATTCGCTTGGCCTACGGGGTTTCTTCGATTCCCAACCAGGGGCAGGGCACGACGATTGCGATCGTCGACGCCTACAGTGATCCTGACATTACAAGCGACTTGGCGCTGTTCTCGACCGACTTCGGGCTGCCGCAATTAGATGGTGTCGGCGGCGACGGGACGTTTCAAATTCTCACGCCCACGGGGCAGCCGACGCCCACGCCCGCGACTAAGGGCGGCTGGGACGTTGAGGAATCGCTCGACGTCGAGTACGCCCATTCGATTGCTCCCTACGCCAACATCGATTTGGTCGAAGCCGCAGACACGACGACGGACTTCGGTGACTATCTCTTCGGAGCGGAGGTTGATGGCTACCCCTTCGAGGACGGACCCTCTTACGCGAAGAGTCTCCCAGGAGTTGACGTCGTCAGCAACAGCTGGGGCGGCAGCGAGTTCAACGGTGAAACCGACTACGACGTCGAATTCAATCAGCCTGCTGGACACAACCCGGTGGCGATCACGTTCTCGACGGGTGACAGTGCCGCGCCGGGTGCCTATCCCGCCTTCTCGCCAAGCGTCGTGGCCGCGGGCGGCACCAGCCTGTACACGGCTTCGGCTCGCGGTGCTTACGGCTCGGAGACAGCCTGGTCTAAAGTCACCGTTCGAGGCGAGCCCGAGGGCGGTGGTGGTGGCGTCAGCCAGTACGAAGCGACCCCGAGCTTCCAGTCAAGCAACGGCGTCAACTACGGCGCCCGGGCCACGCCAGACGTTTCCATGGATGCCAACCCCAATACCGGCGTACTGGTGATCGACTCTTATGACAATGCCACCAATTTTCTCGAAGTTGGCGGCACCAGCCTTGCCTCCCCGATGTTGGCCTCAGTGATTGACCTAGCCGACGGCACGAGCATTGGCAACGGAGGAACGTCGCTGAGTACCAGCACCGTTCAAAGTACGCTCTATGGTATTTACAACTCGGCCAACTACGGCAACGATTTTCACGATATCACAACCGGCAACAACGGCTTCGCCGCCGGTGTTGGTTATGATCTGGCGACAGGCATCGGCAGTCCGAAGGCCAACACCCTTGTCCCGGCTCTGGCCGCCGCCGGCAATTTAGCCCCAGCGGCCTCAACACCAATTTACGGCTCGGGGAGTGGTGGCGGGGTTCACGTCGGCGGCCTCGAGACAACGCCGATCGTCACTTCGATTCCGACCCAGTCGACGGTTGCAACACCGTCGTCGGTCCAAAGCACGCTGCCGTCCATCGCCACAACCAACGTGACGCAGACCAGCGTAACCGCCTCTCTGCCCAACGTGGTCTCAACATCGTCCGCGTCGCCCGTCTCCAATTCGTCCGCGAGTCAGGCGCCAGTGGACAACGTCGTCGTCACTGCAGAAGGCTCCCATGGCACGGTCATGACCACGACCGAGTTCGCCTCCAACGCGGTGACCAATTCGTTCGGAGCGGATGCCGACGGCGCTGCGGTCGCGACGGTTGAGCCTTTTGTCGAAGGTTCAATCGATGCGGCGATGCCAGCCGCGCTTTCCGGAAACGTGTCCGATCTGGTCTTCGCCGACCATGCGGCCCAATCGATCTTCGATCGAATGGCCGAAGCGCCGGTAGCCGTCGCCTCGACGGATAATTCTCGCGCGGCCCAGATCGCCATGCTGGCAGGCGCCGCCATGGCAGTTTACGGTTTGCGCAACTCATTCGTCCGCGCGGAAGAAAAAGTGCGCATGCTGCCAGTCACTTAATCGTGATTGATTGCTGAATTCTGACAAGGCCGTTCCTCAACATTGGGGAACGGCCTTGTTTTATTGAATCTCGACCGCTCGCCGATTTGTGGGTCCAGGTTGGCTTTGCACAAAAAGGGGGGGACTGACCCCCTACCGGAAGGACGAGCCAGCTTTTCGAACCACGGTCTGGGGTCTGTCCCCCTTTTTGTGCAAACCCGTCCAGGTTCGATCGGACCAGTCCATCCTGCCTCTACCCTGTCTTTGCCATCTGCCTATCTTTCTGGCTTCGGGTTCTTCCATTCGGATGTGACCTTGTGGTTCGGAAGGCTTTGGGCTACGTTCCCGCCCCTTTTCGCATTTCCCTGTCGGGCCCTTCTTGACGGTCCTGTCTCGCTGGTTCCCATTCCGTCATCTCTGCGCCAACTCGGAGAGCGGCGACGTATGCACGGTTACCGCTGGTTCAATCCCAAGGTCACTCGACGCATTGCCCTCGTGCTCGCAGTCACGCTGGCGATCGAGTCGGCCTCGTGCGGAACGGTCCTCCATCCTGAGCGCTGTGGCCGAGCGCATTCCGGCGCTCTTGATCCTTCGATCGTGGTGCTGGACGGATTGGGAGTTTTGGTCTTTTTGGTACCGGGGGTCGTCGCCTTCATCGTCGATTTTTCGACGGGGGCGATTTGGCTCCCCGACCAACATTTCAGTCCATACGTCCCGGTCCCCATCCCTCCTCCCGGAGCCTATCCGCCGCCGATGGTCTATCCGCCGGGAATGATTGGGCCGCCCCCCGGCGCCAGCGCACCGCCGCAACCGCTCACGTCCCTCGAGCCCCCCGCGGTCTTTCGTGCCTCTTCGCGGCCACTCACGCGGATCGACACGCATGGCGAGAAGTTGACGCGCGAGCGGATCGAAGCCATCATCCGCGCCCATACGGGACAGACGATCAAATTGGACGCACCCGATGTGCGCGCCATTCGCGCGAACAACATCGAGGACGCCTCGGCGACGCTTCGAAACGCACAGAGCGCTCCGAACGTTGAATCACCGGCACCGCCCAAGTAGTCCGCTGCCCGCGCTCAAAAATCGCGTGCGGTTACTTTTTTCGCTTCATCTCGAACACCATGTCGCCGGCCGGCTTGCCGTTATCGTAATTCGTCCACTTCGTCCGCAGCGTGTCCTTATCGACGAACGTGTACGTGACGGAGTGCATGTGCATCTCGTTGGGCGATTTCATGTTGCCGCAGCGGACGAATTTGAAGGCGAAGTCTTTTCCGTCGATCTTGTCGGACGCCTTCATCTCGGGCTGATTGCCGATCGCACAGTAGTGCGTGAGCACGATGCCGTCGCCATCGGGATGAATCACGTTGAGCATTTCGTGCTCGGTTCCCGGCATCATTGTTTCGGCAACGGCAGAGCCGCCCGACGTGACTTTGAAGATCGCCCGCATAGGACCCGGAGCGTGCTCCGACTTGTCGGACGTGGCCACCCATTCGCCGGCCAGCTCCTTGAACCGGTCGAAACCCACGGAGGCGGGCGCCGCCGAATGGTGCCCCTCACCGGCGACGGCGACCAAAGGCGAGATCGTCAAAGCAAGAGCGAACAGGCTTGCGGCACGAATGGACATGGACAGGCTCCCCAGGATGATCTTCCGAAGTTGGATGCGCGAGAAACGGCCGCATCCTACCATAGACTCGCGTCGAACTCGCAGAAAATCATGATCCGCGCGGCGGCGTCGGCCGGTCTGGCGATTGCCAGATGCGGTTCCGCGGCGACTCAGGTCGTGCGGCGATGATCTCGCTTGGAGGTTACGCACACGTCGACGACTCGGCCGACGTCGGAAAGCGCGACGTGGAACCGCTCGCGTCCTTCGATGCGATGCAGCGAGACGTGATACGACTCGTCGGCGACTGCCAGATACGGACGATGCGCGGGAGTGTCCGGATGATCGATCTTGCCCCACGAACCGTCTCCCAGGTAGACGATTCCCCGCTCATTGACCCGGCCATCCAACAGGGGATGCGTCCTCTTGAACGTATGGTCGTGGTGCTCGAAGACGGCATCAATATTGTATCGCTCGAAGAGCGGCACCCAGTATTTGCGGGCATCGGCCCCGATCTGCGCATCGACGTGCTTCTTGTCGTCCGGCGCGCGCACCGACGGATAGGCCGGCACATGATTGAAGGCAAAGACCGTGGGGCATTCCTCGCGCGCCTTGAGCGTTTTTTCCAGCCAGTCGGTCTGTGCTCCCGCGACCGGCGACGTGTGATTCGTATCGAGAAAGATCAGCGACAAGTAATCGCCGAATTCGAGGCTCGCATAGCCCGTTTCCGGATAGAGCCCGTCGAAGACCGAGTAGAAGAAGGGCGCCTCGTGCCGCGGCCGGCCGAATCGGCCGAGCACTTCATGATTGCCGATTCCGCCCAACAGGGGAATCAGCCGCTGCTGGCCGTCGCGCAAATCGCGTGAATAGTTCTTCAAAAACTGCATAAAGATCTCGGGCGATTTGGCGTCCTCGTACGCGATATCCCCTGCCATCACGACGAACATCGGCGACTGGGCCGCGGCCACATGATTCGTCGCGACGGCGTGTTTGCTGACGCCGCTGTCCCCACCCGAGACGAAGTGGATTGTGTCGTTTGCCTTGGCAGGCATCGTGCGAAACCGCTCTTCGGCCGAATCGAGCCCGACGCGAAACCGGTAATCGGCGCCGGGCTCGAGCCCCGTCAGCTCGGTCCGCAGAATCCAGCGGTCGGTCATCGGAAAGCGGCGTGCATTTCCGGCCGACTGCTGCCAGGCGTCGCTTCCCACCTTGGAGAACCAGATGGGTCGATTGGCGGCGTCCTTCTCCTCGCCGACCCACTGAATCGTCATCGTCGTCGTCGGGTCCCTCTGCCAAGTCAGGAAGAGGGCCGTCGGCTGGTAGGTCGGCTGGGCCGCAAATGCCGGCGCCGGGTGCGTGCCTGCGCCGAACAGCGAATGAGCATAGGCGCCCCCCGCGAGGAGCGAAGCGGTTTGAAGAAATCCGCGGCGGGTCAGGTCGGACATCGAACGGTTCTCGTTTTGAATTCCAAGGGGGCACGCGCTCGCACCCAGGTTCGCAGATCGTGCATCTCTACCAGCCCGTCCCGGGCGATTCAACGCGCTTGACAACGCTGGAAAACGAATTCAACTGAAGACGAAGATCGTACGCTGGTCCTGGCCATCTCGTGGAAAGAATCGAGCCAAGCCGGCATTTTTTGGCCTCCCGATCCGCTTGAACAATGCCGCAAAGCGGTCAACTGCTGGCGTTCTCCCGACCCGTTCAATGACACTCATTACCGGAAAAGAATTGGCCTTTGATTTGCTCTGTTGCGCTGCCGATTGAAATGATCCCGAACCGGCAGTGTCAACCCATAAATAAAGCTTTCTTTGTTTTTTGTATTCCCCGTCGATTATCGAGTTTGCCGATTGAAGAAACGGGGGGCTGCCTATAATGTGGGCGGTGGTCAGGTTACGAGAAGACGCAGGGCTCAAGAAGCTTGAGCCGGCCTTCTTCAATCAGGGGAGGATCGCGTAGTGCCGACGAACGCTCCCTCTGCGCAGCCGGTTAGCGGTGAATGTCGCAGTGGACCCGTCCAACTTCTCCGAACTTCCCAGCTGCCTTCCCGACACATTGCACCAGGCCGCCCAGCGCGATCCGGCTACGACGATCGTCCACGTCCAACCGGGGGGTTACGAGAAACGTCAGACGCTGCCCGAGCTGCTTGCCGAGGCGGCGGCAGTGTGCGGGGGTTTAACCGGTCTCGGTTTGAAAAACGGCGACAGTGCGATCCTGTTGCTCGAACGCAGCAGCGAAGTGTTGCCTGCCTTTTGGGGCTGCCTGCTCGCGGGGGTCCGGCCGGCGATTGCCCAAATACCGCCAACCTTCGCAGAAGAGGGACGCAGTCTCCAACAGCTCGGCGACGTGTGGAAGCTGCTCGATCGACCGCTCGTGATCTGCAACGCGGAACTGATCGACTCGGTTCGCCTGCCGTCCTCCATTCTGGGTGCCGAAAAGGTTCGCACGGTCGACATCGCCGAGCTGATCACGGCTCCTCGCGCGACGGAATTTCACCGAGCCTCCCCGGATGAGACGGCTTTCTTTAGCCTGACCTCCGGAAGTACGGGGACACCGAAGTGCATCAGGCTCACGCATGCGAACATCATTCGCCGTGCGCAGGGAGCGAATCTTCTCTGTCGCCATTCACCGCGCGACGTGGTCTTGAATTGGCTCCCCTTCAATCACATCGGCAGCATCTCGGACTGGCACCTGCGTTGTATCCTCCTGGGTTGCACGATGGTCTACGCGCCGAAGGAGAGCGTGCTCGCCAGTCCTCTGCATTGGTTCGACTTGATCGATCATTATCGGGTCACGCATACGTGGGCGCCGAATTTCGCCTATTCGCTGGTGAGCAGCACGCTCGCCGCGCGGCGTGAGAAACGGGAGGCATCACCGCGCTGGGATTTGTCCTGCGTCGAAGGCATGTTGAGCGCCGGCGAGCCGGTCTCGCCGCATGTGGTTCGCCAATTCCTCGAAGGACTCGCCCCCTTCGGGCTCAGGTCGACGGCGATTCGCCCCGCCTTCGGGATGGCGGAGCTCGGTTCGGGGATCACCTACCACGTCGAAACGCCCGAGCATCCACTGAAGTTCCATTCGATGCCGCGGCAGTCGAGCGACGCTGATTCGGCCGCCGCGGATTCACCTGTCGCGGCCACGCTGACTGGACTTGGCCCGCCGATCCCCGGCGTGGCCATTCGCATCGTCAACGACGACAACGAAGTCGTTCCCGAAAACACGCTGGGGCATTTGCAGGTGTCGGGCGCGGTGGTTTCGCCGGGCTACTTCCGCAATCCGGAGGCAAATCGCGTCTTCCGCGACGACGGCTGGTTCGAGACGGGGGACATGGGCTTTCTCGTCGACGGCGAGTTGGTTGTCGCGGGCCGGGCAAAGGAAAGCATCATCGTCCGCGGAGTGAATTACTCCTGCGGCGAGATCGAGCAAGTCGTCAATTCGGTGACGGACGTCGAGCCGGGTTTCACGGCCGCCTGCGCAGTCCGTCGCACCGGAGCGGATCGCGAGGAATTGGCCCTCTTTTTTCACGTGTCGGCCGACAACGATCGGCGGCTGACCGAAATCCTCCGCGAGATCCAGCAGTCGCTGGTGCGCCAGATTGGACTGCAGGCCGATTTCCTCGTACCGGTCCCAAAGGCCGCGATCCCCAAGACGGCAATTGGCAAAGTGCAGCGCGGGGAACTCAGTCGACGGTTTGCCGAGGGAGCGTTCGCGGACGTCTTGCTGCGCGTGGCCCAGCTGCCGATCGAGCGCGTCGTCACCCGAAACCGCGCGGTTCAACTTCCGAAAAACGAGATCGAACGCCGGGTTACCGCAATCCTGCAGGAAGCATTCGGCGGGCAGCCGATCGGCGTGCAGGACAACCTGTTCGACCTGGGGGGCGATTCGCTCCTCCTGACACAAATTCACGGCCGGCTGCAAAGCCAATTCGGCCCGCGGCTCACGCTGGTCGACATGTTCAAGTACCCCACGATCCAATCTCTGGCCCGATTCCTCGGCGGCGACGCCGGAAAGAGCGCCGGCTCGAACGGTTCCCCGCGTCCGGGACGTCGCAAGCGTCCGACCGAGCGACGCGATTCGGCGGCCGGAGATAACGACGTTGCCGTCATCGGGATGAGCTGCCGCTTTCCCGGCACCGCAAATATCCGTCAGTTCTGGCGGAATCTCTGCGACGGGATCGAATCCATGCAGTTCTTCTCGGACGACGAACTGCTCCGTTCCGGCGTCGATCCGAGACTGCTGGATCACCCCGACTACGTCAAGGTGTCCTCCGTTCTTCCCGATATCGAGTGGTTCGACGCCCGGTTTTTCGGCATCACGCCGCGCAACGCCGCGCTGATGGATCCCCAACAGCGGATCCTGCTCGAATGCGCGTGGGAGACGTTTGAAGTCGCCGGGTACAACCCGCTCGCTTATCGCGGCACCGTGGGTGTTTACGCCGGCGCCGGCATGAACACCTACCTGCTCAACAATCTCTACCCCGCCGGGTCCTTTCAATCGCCGGAAGACGCCTCCGAGATTCTCACGCTCGACTCGATGCAAGGCTTCCGCTTGATGGTGGCCAACGACAAGGACTACCTGCCCACGCGGATTTCCTACAAACTGAATCTCCGCGGCCCCAGCGTCAACGTGCAGACCGCCTGCTCGACCACACTCGTCGCCATTCACATGGCGGCTCAGGCCGTGCGCTATGGCGAGTGCGACATGGCCTTGGCCGGCGGCGTGTCGATCAAAGTTCCGCAAGAGGTCGGTTACCTGTTTCTCGAAGACATGATCGTTTCGCCCGACGGGCATTGCCGCGCCTTCGACGCGCGTGCCCAGGGAACCGTCTTCGGCAACGGCGCCGGCCTTGTGCTGCTCAAACGCCTGGACGATGCAATTGCCGACGGCGACCACGTCTTCGCGGTCATCAAGGGCTCCGCGATCAACAACGACGGTTCGGGCAAAGTCGGCTATATGGCCCCGAGCCAGTCCGGAATGGCGGCCGTCGTCAGCGAGGCGTTGGACCGGTCGGGCGTCGATCCGCGGACGATCGGTTTCGTCGAGGCTCACGGCACGGGCACCTCGCTCGGCGATCCCATCGAGCTCGGCGCCATCACCGAAGGCTTCCGCTCGGGCACCGAGGAGAGCGGTTACTGTGCCGTGGGATCGGTGAAGACCAACGTCGGCCACCTGCAAATTGCATCGGGAGTGGCCGGATTCATCAAGACGGCTTTGACTCTGTATCACAAGCAAATCCCGCCCACGCTGCACTTCGAGACGCCCAATCCGCGGATCGACTTTGCCAACAGCCCCTTTTACGTGAACGACCGCCTGCTGGAGTGGTCGTCGAACGAGTCGCCGTTGCGAGCCAGCGTCAATTCGCTGGGGATCGGCGGCACCAACGCGCATGTCGTGCTCGAGGAGGCTCCGCGGCCGGAAAGGCCGAGCGAATCGCATCAAACGCCCTGCCTCTTGCCGATCTCGGCCCGAACTCCCACGGCACTGCGAAAGCTCCTCGTCCGCCATCGCGAGGCGCTCGAGGAGTTGGGCGACGCGGCACTCCCCGACTTCTGCTACACGGCGGCCATCGGGCGGGCCCACTTGGCGCAACGCTTCGCGGTGGTCGGCGGCACCGTCTCCGAACTTCAAAGAGCCCTCACGCGGGCCCTGCTGCCGGCCGGGAATGGGAACGCAGGCCATTCGCCACGCAACAACGATCAGACGCGCATCGGATTCCTCTTCTCGGGGCTGGACGCGAAACTGGCCGGCCTGTCCCGGAAGTTGTACGAGTCGCAGCCGCACTTTCGCGACATTGTTGACCGCTGCGCGGCGTTGCTCGCCCATGAGCTGCCGCGGCCGCTGCTCGACATCTTGTTCGCGCGTGAGGCCGATCTTTCACTTGGCGATCAGTCGCAAATCGCCGAGCCGGTCCTCTTCGTCGTGGAATATGCGCTCGCGGAGATGTGGCGAAAACTGGGCGTCGAGCCCTCGGTCGTCCTGGGACAAGGCATCGGCGAATATGCGGCGGCAGCGGTCGCCGGCGTCTTTACGCTGGAAGACAGTTTGAAGTTGGTCGTGGCCCGCGCCCGCTGGAAAGGCGGCGACACCTCCGCGTTCCGCAAAGTCCTCGACGGAATGACGCTTTCGCCGCCGCGGATTCCTCTCCTGTCGAGTGCGACGGGGCGGCCGGCCGACGACGAGATCACAACTTCGGATTACTGGTGCCAGCAACTTGTCGCGAGGGATCGCCTGGCAGAGCATCTTCCGGCACTTGCCGACTTGTGCGACCGCTTTCTGGAACCGGCCCCGCGTCCCACATTGCTCCCGGTGGTCCGCCAGACTCTACGCGCCCATTCCCGGTTCCAGGCCGACGAATGCTGGCTTTGCACTTTGCGAGACGAATCCGACGACGGAAGGCAAATCCTCAAGACGCTCTCCGCTCTTTACATGGCAGGGCTGGAGATTGACTGGGAAAGCTTTTACGACCAGGCCCGCCGGCGGCGCATGATTCTGCCCACGTATCCGTTTGAGCGAAAACGATTCTGGATCGACCGGCCGCGGGCACGCGTCTCGGCCGTCACGTCGAAGGGTCCGCTCCGCGAGGGACGCCCGCGCGGTCGCTCTGAAGTTTCCGAGTCTCCGCCCGAGGACGATTCGATTCTCGATCGAGATCAGCGGGACGACGACGTCCCCAGCTTTGATGACGAATCGTGACGCATCGACCGAGCCCTCGCATGCCCAATAACTGCCGGCTCGAATCACAAAAAAAACGTTTGACCCCGCGGTGAGACCGAGTACGATGTCGGACGTCGCCTGCGCGTCTTCTCGCCACCGTTCCCAGTTAAGGGGTTTCCGCCATGAATTGGATGTCGGGCGGTCTTCGATCGCATGAGATCACCGCGGAAAAATGGGAGGCCTACTGGCAATGCCGCAACGCCTGCGGCCTCGTCTGTGCTCACGAAGACCACATCGTGCGGATCGCCACCCTGCTCTCCGAGAAGTACCCCGGTTTTTTGTTTCTGTGGGATTGCCCCGGCACGAGTACCACGGCAATGATCAGCGTTGTCCGTCCGGATAAACACAAAATCGCCGGCCGCGTCGAAGCGCAGCTTGTGGCCGCTGCGGAACGCATCGCTCAAAGCGTTGCCAACCAAGAGCACATCGCGCATGGGCGGCTGGACCGGCTCTTCAGGCGGCACCTGAAGCCCGGCTGGCAGTACGCCGAAAAGCACGGCGTCTGAACCGCCGGAACGCTAAAAATTCAGCTATCCTCCGCACAACGCGGACAATCGTTGCGGATGGACCGCGCCGACACTCCGCGATGACGCATTGAACAGGGCAGCCGGTCCTGTGCGTACTACCCTTGCATGAATGTCGTCTTCAAACGCACGCTACGGACGGATTGCTCGTGTCAAACGCTCCCCAAACACCCAATGCACCGGCCCGGTGCCGCTCGGTCGTCGTTCTCGGCGCCACCGAAGGAAGCGGATGCACGACCCTCGCCGTGAATCTGGCCGTCGAGCTGTCCCGCTTGCAGAACAGAGACTGCATCTTGGGTGAGCAGTCGGTCGCCTTCGGGCGGCTGGCCAACTTGCTGCGAATCAGTCCACACCTGACGCTTTACGATCTGGTCAGTGAGCCCGATCTCCTCGACGCCGAGCTGATGCGCACGGCCCTCACGAAAATCGACGATCATTTGTCGGTGCTCGTCGGCTCGTATCTCGCGGTGCGGCCCGTCACGATCACGCACGAAATCGCCTTCAAAGTGCTCGCGTGCACGCTGCAACTGGCGGAAACGGTGATCGTCGACGCCCGGCACAATTTCGACGCGGTCGACTTCGAGTTCGCCTCGCACGCCGAGCATCTCGTGCTGGTGGCCAAGCCGACGATGCCCTCGCTGCGTTGCCTGCGGACAATTGTGGACACCTACGCGCGCCGCGGGACCGCGGGGAAGCGCTATGTCGTCATCAACCAATACCAACCGAACGACGACGCCTTGTCGAAGGACGCGATCGAACGGTTTCTCGACGTTCCGAACGTCATTCTGATCGCGGCCGACTCGGTTGCTGTCGAAGCGGCAGAGAACTCCGGCAAACTTCTGCGGACGCTTTACCCCGATCATCCGGTCATCAAAGACACCACGTCACTGGCACGGACCATCCTGGGCCTGTCCCCCGAACCGGCCGCTCGTTCGGCGGTCCGCCAATGGCTCGACATGCTTCCGGCGTTAGGCAAACGCGATTGATTCCAGGGCAGTCGGGCCAGCGGCCAACTTGTCGACTCGAGCCCTGCCCGCTCAAGTCTTGAGGAACGTTCCTTCCTGCAACTCCTCGAAGGCCAGGCGGAGCTCGTCCTGAGTGTTCATCACGATGGGACCGTACCACGCAACGGGCTCTCGCAAGGGCTGGCCGGAGATCAGGAGGAACCGAACGCCATTGTCGCCGGCCTGCACCGTGACTTCGTCGCCGCTGTCAAAGAGCACGAGCGAGCGATCCTCGGCCGCCGTCGGCGGAGTCGTGTCCAACCAGCCCACCCCTTCGGTCGGCACGGAGAGCGGCGCCGACGCATTGCAGAACTTGCCGCTGCCGGCAAACACATACGCGAAGGCCTGTCGCGTCGTCTCGACCGGCAGACTCTTGCGCCTGCCCGGCGGCACGGAGACGTCGAGATAAATCGGATCGGCCGCGACGCCCTCGATGGGCCCCTTCTTCCCCCAAAACGTTCCGCACACGACGCGGGCTCGCGTGCCGTCGTCGTCGGCCACGTCCGGAATCGCGGCGGCCTTCACTTCCTGATAACGCGGCGCGGTCATCTTGAGCGACCCCGGCAAATTGGCCCACAATTGAAAACCGTGCATGCGGCCCAGGGCGTCGCCTTTGGGCATCTCCTGGTGGATGATGCCCCGCCCCGCCGTCATCCATTGAATGTCGCCGGCCGAAATCGAGCCGCTGTTCCCTAGACTGTCGCCGTGCTCGACTGTCCCGGCCAGCACATAGGTGATCGTCTCGATCCCGCGATGCGGGTGCCAAGGAAACCCGGCCACGTAATCCTGCGGGATGTCGTTCCGGAAATCATCGAGCAGCAGAAACGGATCGAAGTCGGACGTATTGCCGAACCCAAAGGCCCGCCTCAAATGCACGCCGGCCCCCTCAACGGTCGGCTTGGACTTGATGAGCCGCTTGATCGGTCGTAGCGACATATTGGCTCCCCTTTCGAGGCCCCGAATTCCAGCAGCGATGGTACACTGCCGCGCATCCGGGCGACACCAGCGGGCAAAATGCCCTTCGATTCTTACACGCACGCGCCTGAAATCCGGGCTTAGTCTGCCAGGGAGGAATTCGTACCCACTCGCTATGCAATCGTCGGTAGGCTCTAGTGGAACACCCAAGCGGAAATGACGCGTTCAATGGTTGGGTTTCGCCCGCGATTAACCCAAAACGAACATCGCATTCCAGAGTGGTCGCACCACTAGATTTTGCGACCACGAAATGGACAATCATTCACAGAACAAAGGCACGATTTGCGCGAGGGCCAGGCATGATCAACGCCAGAGAGGGAACGTCGATCCGAAATTGCTCCGCCCGGTTGCTGACCGGGATCGGAATCCGTCGCGCACTTCTGAATGGGCTTTGGCTCGCGGGAATGCTGCTCAGTCCGCTGGGCGTGGCGGGGCGCCGATCGGGCGGCGGCTGAATCTCAAAATGCAACCGATCCCGACGCGGCCGCTTCAAAGGCGTCGAACGCGCGCGACGCGTTCGACATCCCCTGGCCCACTCCGGGCCAAAATCACGTCGGCGACGAAATCGATTGGGAAAAGCTCGACCGGATTATCGGCGAGCACAACAAGCTTCACGAAAAATGGAAGCAGCAGCGTGAAAACTATACGAAGTTCACGAACCACCTGATTACGGTCGGGACTAATCTGCAGAACTTGCAGAACCGGGCCGAGACAGTGGGTCGCACGATGAGCAAAATCCGCGGAATTATCGGGGACGACAACGCCGACAATGCCGACGTGTTCGCCCCGCCGGAAACACCCCGCTGGAACCAGTCCCTGGCGAAGACCTATACGTTGCGCGGGCGAAATGGGCCGGCTCAACGCGAAGGCCGCGCATCTGGTGAACGAGTTCAACTCCACGCTGGGCAGGATCGACACGAACCTCGCGAATCAAAAGCAGACCTTGTCGCGGGCCGTCGAAATGCGCGGCGAGTGGGTGCGAATCACGCATCCGTTCAGCCTGTGGAAACGTCAGGACTTCCCCGTCCCGATCGAGACCTCAACCCGCTGGATTCTCGACAACGACAATTTTGCGCCGGCCTACGTCGCCCGTTGCCTGGCCGAAATCCGTCAGAAAAACTACGACAAGGCGCGCGAAGACATCGAACTGGCGATCAAACGCGATCCCACTTGGCCCGAGCTTTACGGCCTGCAGGCCATCGCCGAAGACCGGGCCGGCAAGCATACAAACGTCGAGAAATCGCTCAGGATCATCCGCCGGCTCAAGAAGAAGCCGGCCTTTCTGGACGTCTGCGAGGGGATTCTGGCCGCGTGGCACAACAACTTCGAGGGAGCACGGCAGAAATTTACCGCCGCCACGAAGCGCGATCCCACCGATCCCACCCCTCAGGCAGAATTGGCCCTCTTGCTCGCCACATTTCCCAAAACGGAGAAGCGCGACCCGGCCGCCGCCGTCGAAGCGGCAACCACGGCCTGCAAGACCGCATCGTGGAGCCAGTGGTGGTGCCTCGACGTCCTCGGCATCTCGTACGCGGCCAGCGGCGATTTTGATCGGGCGGCGGCGTGCACCCGCCGCGCCAAAGAGATCGCCCCGAGCGACATGCAGCAGCTTCTCGACAACCGAATCGCGACCTACAAAAACAGGCAGGTCCCTGCAGTCGCCGTCGGCGACATATGAGCGTAGATTCGCCGGCACCGGGACGTCGCACGGCTCGTTATCCGACGCAAGTTACGCCGCAAGTTACGTGCGGTCGTCGTTACAAAACTCCGCCAGCACGACGGTGACGTTGTCCTTTCCACCGTGGTCAAGTGCCGCTTGAACGAGCGCGTCGCAGGCCGCTTGAGGCGGTGACGTACGCCCCAAAATTTCGCCGATCTCCTGATCGGAAACGAGTTCGGTCAATCCGTCGCTGCACAGGAGCAGCCGGTCGCCGTGCTCGAGCACGAGATGCTCGACCTCGGGCGTCACCGAGTCCCGTTTGCCTCCCAACGTGTTGGTCAGAATATTCCGCACGCCCCGCGTTTTTTCCGGCGGAACGCCGCCGTCGATCAATTCCTGGGCCAGGGTCTGGTCGCGCGTGAGCTGGCACAATTCACCGCGGCGAAAGACGTACGCACGCGAATCGCCCACTTGAATCAAGAGCGCGTCCCAACCGACCACATACGCCGACGTCCAGGTGGTTCCCATGCCGTACAGTTCGGCGTCGGCCTGGCCGTATTCCAGCAGTGTTTGGTGGATGCCCGATGCAAAAGCCTCGGCCCGCTCGCGGATTTGCTGTGCCGACAGATCGCGAAATCGCATCACCCAGCTGCTGGCCTGGCCGGCGAGATCCCAGGCCGTCTGCAAGGCCAGGCGACTGGCCCATTCGCCGGCCGCCCGTCCCCCCATTCCGTCGGCCACGATGAAGCAGTACGAGGTATCGGTCGACGGCGGAAAGACATTTGCCGGCAGGTTCGAGAGCATGAGTTCCTGCGACCGCTGCCGGCGGATGATCGCGAAATGGTCCTCGTTGTTCTTGCGCACGCGGCCCACGTCCGAGGCGCCGCCGAACTGCACCCGGATCGGCACGGGCGTGGGAACAAAAAACTTCCCGGCGAATTCCTGATCCGCAAAGCTTTCCGTCGTCTTTTCCGGATTGAGTGACACCGTGGCGACTCCTCGACCCTTCGTGACCCGGCAGTCATGGCCACCGCTGTCGTCCATCGTATGCAAGTGGTCGTGCCGGGCGAAGCGTCGGCCGTTCTCACTCCACCGGCTCGTACCGCACACGCCGATCGAGATTCGTGATGGCGAGAATCTCGCGGAGCTCGCTCGACGAATTCGAGACCGAAATGCGGCCCCCGCGGTTCAAGAGCGACGTGACCACGCCGAGAAATCCGGTCGGGACCGAGGAGACGCCGGCCATATCGAACACGAACTCCCGGCACGATTGTTGATCGATCATTTTCGTCAACTGGCTGAGCTCACGGCTCATCGCATAGTCGGGCGGCACATCGCCGCCGACGAATCCGACGATCGTGCGATCTCCAGAAGGCTGGAGCCGGAGGCGACTGGGCGCGTTGCTGGCGCGGCTGGGTGCTTCGCCCGCACAACCGTAAGACAGGGTCGACTTCTCCGACGCAGCGATCGGCTCGTTCTCTCGCGCGCCGGCTCGAATCGATCGCTTCTTGACGCGACGAAAAGACGGGCCAGAGCGAATTCAGCCGCGATTTGTTCAGGATTTCCTTCGAGACGTCGGTCAGGTTGCACAAGGACATCGTACCCGACCGCTCGCGGGCCTGTTTCCACACCACGCACAGCGTGTCCAGCAAGAGCGAGCCGAAGTACCCCACGCGCGAGAAATCGACGATCACGGTCGACTCGGGCGAGTTCCGAATCACCTCGACCAACGCAGTCCGCCGCTCCGCGAGATAATTGTTGTCGAGAGAACTGATCCGAGGCCCCGGCGTGATGACGATCGCATCGTCTATTTCCTCGATCTGAAAATCATTCAAGTGGCTCATGGCGATTCCTCCGTTTCGGGCGCGCTCGCGACTCGAGGCAGTCCGACGGGAGATGGAAAACTGTCAACGCGTCACAAAAGGCGCTCGCGCACCAGCACAGATCGCGGCCCGCGTCTCCCGAAAAAAGATCACGACGGCCGTCACAAGCGCAGTCCAAGCGCACGATTTTTCGAGGGAGAGAGAAAAATCATACCGCCCGCGAAACCCGCTTGGGATCGGTAGTTTTCCCGATGGAGGCCCGGAATCCCGCGACACGGCCGACGAGCGGCGATCAGCGAAATCCCGGCCTGCGATCAGCTCGACACCTGGTAAAAGCCGGATTTCAGGCGGTCGACACGGCGGAAATCGTCCCTCAGCGGAAATATCATCTCGGAGCCGCCCAGCAGCAGATAGCCATCCGGAGTCAGCAGGCAAGTCACTTTCGCGAGGATCGACATTTTCGTTTCCAGCTCGAAATAGATCGTCGTCGAAGTCTTGCGCGGTCATCACGGCTGGCGGTCGCCAGCATTGTTGACGTTCAAACGGCGCACAATCTCATCGCCAATCGAGGTAAGCGGTCCGCAACTGTTCAGCGTCTTCCATGGGATCAATCGATGCGCCCCGTCCGCAGCCGCGTCGCCCACCGCATCGGGGGGCTGCCGTCGCGGGACCCCTGCAGTGGGCCGGGTTACGCTCCGAGTTTGTCCGGGTGAATTGAATCGTTTCATGGCAAGCTGGCAGCTTGCCCTACGCTTGCAACGCGGCTTCATTTAGGAGCTGGGACGGGAGTCGCGGCGCTTGGTTCTAGCACGATTGTCAATCCCTTCCCGGTGTGGGCCGTTCCGCCCCAGCTGCGGAAGCCCTTCCCGTAGGCCCGCAGGCTGCACGTGCCAGCGTCCGTGATTCCGGAAAAGTCGAACGCGCCCCGTTCGTCCGTTGCGGCGAATTTATTCTGCGAATGGATCGAGAGAAACAGTTGCACACCGGCAATCGGCTTTCCGTCCGGATCCATGACCCAGCCCCGCACTTCATACTCACGCCTCCGTTCGCGAGGGGCTTCCTGCTGCGAGACTCGCGACGCTCGCATTTCTATAGCGTGCACCATCTCCTCTGCCCCGGCGATCCGAGCTTCGGCATTCGTTTTGGTCCACCAGAAAAGAGGAATGGCCACCACGACCCACGTGACGACCGCGGACCAGCGCAATCACCCGTCCGTTTGGCCGCCCCTTGATCGCAGACCGCACGCAAAAATAGACGACCGAACCCCAGAGCGGCCCGACCAACAGCCAAGGCGCGGCTTCCACAAACCGGACCTCTTCCATCGACTCGGGTCGCCCGAAAATCAGCCCAATCGTGAAGTACACCGCGAAAACCGCCAACACCGCGGGCAGCCACCCGGAATCAGTCGGCCGATCGGGTCGTGGCTCGGAGGTCATTTTCGCACCCTCGATCGAGGTCAGCGTTACACAGCCCTTATGCTAATCACAACCGACTCTTCCAGCGCCGAAGCGGTTGGAAAGCGGCCTGTGGTGTCGCTGGACGCCTCAACGTAGGGCAAGCTGCTAGCTTGCCTTTTACGTTCGCGCTAAGCACTCGACAAAGCATCGAGAGCCGCACTCCGCCTCACGGATTGCCGTCGCGGGACCGCTGCAGCGGGCCGAAGCGCGCTCGAGCTTTGCTGGTTGAATTGGATCCCATCATGGCGAGCCGGCAGCTTGCCCTACGTTGGCCGCCGGTTTTTCATCATCCGTCCGGCGACCATCTTCACCAGTGAATCGAAGGTGCCGTCGAATTCGCTCCAGGCTTCTTTGGGAATCGAAACGGAGAATTCCCGCTGCACGCGGTAGAAGATGTCGGCCCAGTCCAATTCGTCGCTGGCGACGACAAGATCATCGTCCGGACGCAAGCCGCCGAAATCGATCCCGATCGCATCTTGCAGCATCTCTCGGATGCGAATGGGGATCTGCCGCGGCATTTCCGACTTCGCGTAGAACGCGTCATAAAAAGCGTCGTCATTCAATTGAGTGCGCTCGGCGAGGCTGCGCCGGAATTCCCGCTCGGCCGGAGACGGGAACAGCGGCGATAAGCTCATCACAATCTCAGGCGGCTCACCTCTCCTCCACCACTCGACGACAACCAAAAGGCATGCCGACAGGTCGCAGAACAAAATGGCAAAGAGAGCGATCCACACCCACCCAGCCACACCGTGTCGAGGTGCGAACTTCGATAGCAAAACACACGCGGGCACGGCCAGCAACGCAATCGCAAACGGGATGAGCGCGATCCACGTGCGCCGTCGTTTTTCCGCCAGCAACTGTTCAGCGTCTTCCATCGGAGAGCCGCCCATTTCCTGAGAGATTGCCGTCGTCGCCGTAGCGACGGGTGATTTAACTCAGATCGGAGACAGCGTACTCACCGCTTCCTCTTTTCCGCCGACTTCAAGAGATAGCCGATCATCACCGCCTTTTCTCGATCGGCATCAACCAGATCAAAGACCGTTCGGCCGTCGGGTCCAGGGATTGAGGGATCCGCACCACGTTCGAGCAACTCTTCAACCTGATCGTCGTATCCCCGGGCAACCGCACGCCACAAAGCCGTGCGCACCACGCGGATCGGTCTCGTTGACGTCCGCCGGAACGAACGTTCCGCCGCAGATTCCGTCAAACAGAACGCCGCGATGGATCACGGGCACAACGCGGGCGAAATCGAACGCCACGCTCTGCCGCAGACCGAGACTTTTGCGAAGCTCGACTTCAACCGGATTGATGGTCCCCGGTTCGACGAAGAGAAGACAACTCGGCTCCCCGCAACAATACGGCGAGCCATGAAGCGTGAAGTGCAGCGTCGCCCAAGCTCGAATCCGCTGAGGCACTCTTCCGCAGACTTCGATCTGTTGCACAAACAGTCGAAGCCCGCGTTCCCTCAGTCGGTGCTCTTTGTTAACGATTCGCTCAACCAACCGGGCCAGTCTGGCCTGCTCATGCGGTGCTCGAAGTTTCATGCATCAAGCGCGTGT
Source organism: uncultured Planctomycetaceae bacterium (assembly GCA_963752185.1). Classification (GTDB taxonomy): domain Bacteria; phylum Planctomycetota; class Planctomycetia; order Planctomycetales; family Planctomycetaceae; genus DASPSM01. Next base: position 3,642,033 of record CAVVXK010000002.1, read on the forward strand.
CCGCGCTTTGTTATGGATGGCGTCTCCCGCCTTGCCGACGTAGTCGCTGCTATTGTCGCCCGGCAGTTGCGCCGAGACAATAGGATTCTCGTTGAGTGAGTCGCTCCGGAGCCGAGTTGATGCAGCCGACGACGCCGCGAGATTTCCTGAACGTAGGGCAAGCTGCCAGCTTGCTTGTGCTCGTGTTGAGCGCTTACTGACGCGTTGAGAGCCAGGCGACACGTTGGAATACGAGATCGAGGAGGACAGTGTCACGATTCGCGTTCATGCCGGCACGAAATCACTGAAAGGAGTGCTCGCCAGCGACAAGGGCCGGGGGCTCTCTTTCGGGCAGATCCGCCGGGCTGCGGCTGCAAAAACGAACCACCGCGGGCGTCCCAAATGAGTGGCCGCTTAATCGTTGATACGAATCTCATCGTCCGCCACCTGGTCCAGGACGATGACCGAAATGCCCAAATTGCCTCGCGATCGTTCGAGGCGTGCGACCAAGGCGACTTCAAGCTGGTGCTGCTGCCCGCCTTCATTGCCGAGTGCGTCTTCGTTTTGGAGTCCTTCTACGGTCATCCGCGCCTCGCCATTGCGCAGGCACTGGCCGCTCTGATCGGCAGTCCGGGAGTTGAAGTGGCAGACCCGGCCGTCCATCTGGACGCGCTCGGCGCTATCGCCAGACCAAATTGCGCAATTGACGGATTCAACCCATCCGGTCCGGCAATTGGCTTCCTTTGGCGAGCGACGGCGCGCTTCCCGTCGAAATTGTTTATGATGCGTGACCCCGTGAGTTGCTTGCCTGCTGAAATCCCCGAAGCGAGACACGTCATGCACCAGAATCGATTGTCGACCCTTGGCTCACTCCTGATCTTGGTGTCGGCGTCCGCGGCCGTCGCGCCCTCGGCTCGGGCCCAGGAGTTTTTCTTCCGCGACGGCGACCGGGTCGTGATGATTGGCGACAGCATCACGGAACAACATCTTTACAGCAATTATGTCGAGATGTGGACGGTCACGCGGTTTCCGGCGTGGAAATTGACCTTCCGCAACGTCGGCATCGGCGGCGACCGGTCGATCGGCGGCAACGCCCGGTTCCAGCGCGACGTCGTGGCCCATCACCCGACGGCCATGACGGTCGACTTTGGCATGAATGACGGGCAGTACGGTCCGTTTCGCGATCAAGTCTTCAAGCCATACGTCGATGGTTTGCAAGGGATGGCCGACCAGGCCAAGACCGCGAAGGTCCGCGCCGCATGGATCACGCCGCAGCCGCTGGATGGACCAGAGCCCGGATCGACGGCCCTCACCGGCTACAACAAGACGCTGGAGAGATTCTGCGAAGGAATGAAAATGACCGCCGAGAAGAATGGCGGGCTCTACGTCGATCAGTTTCATCCCTATCTCACGGTTGTCGACAAGGCCCGCGGCGCGGCCCCGGAGTACGAACGGATCACGGGCGGCGACGCGGTCCATCCTGGCCCGCCGGGGCAGGCATTGATGGCCGCATCGATCCTCCGCGGCCTGTATTTTCCGACGCTCGTGTCGGCCGTGGAAATCGACGCGGCGGCGATGCGTGTGAGCGGCACGCGGAATTGCCAGGCCACAGAACTGACCGCGAACGACGGCGGCATCTCTTTCCAACGCCTCGACGCCGCGCTGCCGTTCTTTCCTCCCGAGGCGGCCAGCATCCTGAAGTGGACGCCAATCCTCACGGATCTCAACGAATATGGATTGAAGGTGGCCGGCTTGAAAGGGGGAAGGTTTCGAAGTCCGGTTGGGAGGGACAAAGGTCGCCGAGTATTCTGCCCAAGACCTGGCGGCGGGAGTGAACCTCGCCTCCGCTGCGCTGGCCACGGGGCCGATCGCGAAACAGGTGCAAGCGGTGAAGGCCGCCGTCGAGGCAAAAAACAAATACCATCACGACAAAATCTTCCGCGGCATTGTCTTGGCCCCGGTTTCGATTCCCAACTGGCTCGATCTCAACCTGAGTCCCGACGAGATTGAAGCGAAACGCCGCGCGGCCTACGACAAGCGGATGAAAAAGCTGATCGAACTCGACTCCGCCGTGCAAAAGTCGCTGGAAATGAAACCGCAACGCGTGGAAGTCGTTCCTGTCGCCCGGTAATCCGGCCGGCGAGACGCTCGGAAAGCGGCTTGTGGTGTTGCTGGATGACCCAACGTAGGGCAAGCTGCCAGCTTGCCATTCCAGCCATCCAGGGATTTGCAAGTCAGCAAAGAGACGTGCGAATTGGCTCACCAACCACAATGAGTAAAAGCCCGTTGCTTCTCTTCGAGTCATCCGCCTTCGCTGTCGTCACTGGCGAAGACGAGGAGACGAATCCCGGAATCTACGGCCGTGCCCTGGCACACTGGCTGGCCGACCAGCTTCGCGCGAGCGGAGTTCCCGCCGGCACAGTCTTCAGCGAGGACTTTGGTTGGTGTATCCCCATCGAGTCAAAACCTCACGCCCTGCATGTCGTCTGTGCGAGCGGTGAGGGGCCCGACCACTGGCAGCTGTTTGTGTTCGCCGAGGGTGGACTCTTGGCGAGTCTCTTTGGAAAGAACCGAAGAGCCGAATCGGTGTCGTCACTGTTCACAGCCGTTCGCCGATGTCTCGAATCGTCGCCAGCCGTGCGAGAGCTTCGCGAGGAGTACGATCTGTGACAGTCGAGGAAAACTCGCAAGCGTTAGCCGGTAGCGGGCCTGTCTGAGTGCCGATTGTGCGGCTGCTCTTTCCAATCGCCGTGAAGTAAGCCAGAGTTGAGATGTAAGGCACGTCTGCCGACGAAAGGAATCGGAATGTTGCATTCCACCGTGACAAAGAGGGGACAAACGACGATTCCCGGCGCAATCCGCAAAGCACTGCGGATCAAACCAGGGGACACGTTGGAATACGAGATCGACGAGGACAGTGTCACGATTCGCGTTCATTCTGGCACGAAATCACTGAAAGGGGTGCTCGCCAGCGACAAGGGCCGGGGGCTCTCTTTCGGGCAGATCCGCCAGGCTGCCGCCGTAAAAACGAACCGCGGGCGCCCCAAATGAGTGACCGGCGGTTCGTGGATACGAATCAGGCAGGGAGGCGAATCAATGCCAGACCGTCGATCGATCCATTCGCGGAACCTGGCGGCGACCTGGGTTTTCCTTGTGATCGGCCTGCTCAGTGTTTCCTTTTTGCGGCCGACTCGTGCGCTCGCCGATGAAAAAGCCGAATTAATCGCGCGCCTGCGAAGCGCCGCGACGCGTCCCCGGTTTGGGGTCCCGAAGGAGACTACGTCTCCGTCGCAAGATTTCGAACTGTGGCGATTCGGCTTCCAGGAAGCCGGCGGCGTGCTGGCCGAAATCGGCGTATTACAAGTCGACCTTGGCGATTTGGAGGGTGCACGAATCACCGCGAAGGCCCTGCCGATCCGAAGCAAATGCCTGAATTGTGGGGATGCGTACAACGACTTCTTGAAGGGACTGAGCACCGCTCTTGTGCGCGCCGGCAAGACGGACGAGGCGATCGAAGTCCTGAAGAGCCACCAGGGCCAGGACGGAATTTCATCCGGCCAGTGGCTCGACATTGCCAAAGCCCAAGCCGATCGAGGTGACCGCGATGCAGCGCGCGCCTCGTGCGCGATCGCCGCCAAGGAACTGTCAGCGGCCCACGGCTGTCGATGCGGTCCGCCGGGTGCCTTCGATCTGCCCGACGGCCTCGTCTACGTGGCATTCGGACAGGTGGCAATCGGCGACGCCACCGGAGTGCGCAAGACTTGCGAGCGGATCGATGCTCTCCTAGCCAAGGCCCCCCAAAAAGGCATCGACCGGACAATTCTGGTCACGCAGTTGGCAGTCGCTCGCGCGAAACTCGGAGATGTCGCTACGGGTCGCCGCCTGCTGCAAGATGCCCCTGGGACGATCAACTACGAGCACCCGACTGACATCGACAGTCTCAATCTTGAAGGGAGTTGGCTTTATATCGCCGAGGGTCTTTGCCGGCTCGGAGACATCGATGAAGCGCGCACGGCGGCTTCGAAGAGCGGCGATCGTCAACAAGAAGCCTACGCGGAACTAGCGATTTACCTGTGGAGCCAGCGACGAATTGCCGAAGCAAAGAAAACAATCCTCGCCCCTCCGCCGGGCGTGCCGACCGATTTGGTCCTGATCGAGATCGCCAAGGATCAGGCCCGCGCTCGAGGGGCCGAGGGAGATGCGCTCGAGACGGTGGGACATATCACAAATGATCTCTATCGGGCGCTGGGAACCCTGGAAGTGGCGGCCGGCTTCGCGCGACAAGGAAAACGCGATTTCGCCCGGACGATCGCGCGCAAGCTGAACTATCCGGTTGTCAGCCGGATGGATGAGCCTGCCGGGACTCGGTTCAAATTCGATGACATCGAGACCTGGGACGCGGGCTACGAGTCCTCGCGCGGTTATTCGCTTTCGAGCCACCTCCTCGGCCACGAAATGGACGGCGAACTTTTGGCCGTCGGCCGTTCGCTGCCGCGTCGCACTCGACGGACCGGTGCGATTCGATTCGACGCGAGAATGAACGAGCACCACTGGGACATCCGCAACGCGGCGAAGGCTCAAGCCAGTGAAGGCGACGTATCCGGAGTGCTCGCCTGCTGCGACAAGTTAACTCCCGTGCGCCGTCTGGTGGCCCTCATCGGAGCGGCGGACGGTTACATTGAATTCAAGACAAGCCCGCCTGCAAGCCTGCCGGGGCATCGACATCTCGAACGCCACCACCCGTTGAGGCAGCGTTACGGGATCTATCTGGGACGCCTTTATGGAGATGAGTGAGCCGGACAATGCTTAAATCGTGGCGATTCGCGGCGGGCGGAACTGCGAGAAATCGAACGGCGAGGACTTGCCGTCGAGGCCGTAGCGGCGGGCAAAGGTTCTGAACGTAGCGTGGATCTGATCCTGCGCGGACGCCGGTGCCTTTCATGCGGCGGCCGAATTGGGTGTCGTTGCGATTGCCGTCTCTCGTTTGGCGGATGCCTGATTCGACGCGGGCGACTCGCTGCGTGCCGCTCGCATCGGCTCGCTGCGACCGACCAATTCAGGGCGCGATAACCTCTGATGGAATCAGCTATGCCGCTATACTGTGCCTTCGCTCGGCTAGTCCGAATTGCCGAATGGATGCCTCCGATCTCCGTTCCCATTTCGTGCGCAGGCGTTGACCGGAAGGGCCACGCGAGGCTTCAAACGAGTCCAGATTTCGCCTGGCGACATCATTGGACGGATCTAAACGAATGGCGGCTTCGAAAGCGAATCGAACCAATTCTGCCGGAAAGCCGAGCTCCGCTCGGGAAATCGCGCCCACTCTTCGAGTTGACTCTTAGCGGCGTCCGATCCTCGCATTCTCAAGCCAGCCTGACTCGTCGCTAGGCATTCTTCGAAGCGGGCCGTCGCCAGATAGTGATGAGCCAAAAAGAGGAAAGGCCAAGCGAATTGAGCACCGAGTTGCACTGCTCGCTCAAAATCCGCGATCGCGGATGGGTTTGTTCCGTACAGCAAAACACCGCGCACCGCAAGCAGTCCATCATTGTTCGGATTCATTCGAAGGCCGCGAGTAAAGTACTCGACCGCCGCACCCGAATTGCCGAGGAGTTCGTTCAGTATGCCCAGCTTACCGACGATACTCTCGTACGCCGCCCTTTCGGTTGGATTCGCTGGATTCTTTTCGATTCTAGCCAGGTTCCTTTCCAAGATCGGAATCAAGTCTCGGATCGATTGGATACCTTCAGAGTCCGACGCATAGGTTGTCCTCCGCAAACGGATCGACGCCGCTTGAGCTACAACGAGAGGATCGTGGTTCAAATCGTCGGCCAAAATTTGGCGCGCCAGGAAGTCGCCGGCTAAGGGCTCAGACTCTGCCAAAGAATGGATGTACAACTCTTGGTAATGGGCATTTGAAGGATCGATTGAGTATGCGTGCTCGAAAAAAATGGCTGCGACCGCTGGATACCCGGCCTCTTCCCAAATCAATCCTCGGTTGTAGCTCAATAGATCGGGCGAAAGCTGGTCCTGCAATGCTCGAAATAGCTCAAGCGATCGATCCAAGCTCCGGCTTTCGCGCGCCTCAAATGCCTCGTTGAGTCGGCGTTGCGAGGCACTACCCATCGCCGGTTCCAAAGTCGCCGTTTTTGGCTCACTGATCGAGTAAAGATCTTCTGAGAGCCACCTTGCACGTTCCGTCTCGAGGGGATTCAGCGCCTTCATTGGGCCGTCCATCGCGTCGCGAACCATTTCGGCTTCCGACGAATCACCTTGCCCTTCTTTGATTAGCCGGTGAAGCTCGACCAGTCCTTTGGCCACAAGGTCGAAGCTCGGGCTGCCGAAAGACGCCTGTTCAACCTGAGTCATGATTCGTCACTCTGCCAAGCGATGCGAGTGTTGGCCAAATCGGCCTGATACTGCGTCCAAGGAACGACTTGTGTCGGAGCAACAACGCCGTGCGTAACTGGGCCCACTCCTTGATCTGGAATCAACTCTAATCCGTTCGCGACCATGCCAGGCTGAAACGGCCCATTTCCCATTTTGAAGCATGCAGTGTTATTTGCACCAGTCGCGCCGGGCACGAGAGGTCGGAGTCGCCTCGGTATCCGCGTAAAGGGAAGCAACCGCCACGCCGGCGCTACAGACATCCCGCTTCCGTCTAGGACGACCTGGCCCGCCGCATCAATCGTAACATCCATTCCCGGCGCACGCACCAATTCAGCCGAACTTGTTGAACCCGAGACGGGCAGACCGTCGGCCGGATCGACCCGCATCGGCCGATAAATGGTTGGTGATTGAATTGGCTGAGCCGCTGCGGTTGCGGTTAGACTCATTGTTCCATTCTTGCTGCTGTGACCGGACTTAATTCGCAAAAGATGATTATAACGCGTTTAATTGTGCCATTTTTGTCAAAACAGTCGCATTTGCTCTCCTTCAATGCGGGGCGGGTGGAACTGCGAGAAGTCGAATGGCGAGAATTTGCCGTCGAGGCCGTAGCGGCGGGCGAAGGTTTTGAACGTCGCGTGGATCTGATCGGCACGAACGCCGGTGCCTTTCATGCGGCGGCCGAATTGGGTGTCGTTGAGTTTGCCGTCTCGCGTTTGGCGGATGGCTGATTCGACGCCGGCGGCTCGCGTCGGTTCGCTGCGCTGGAGCCAGTCCAAAAAGACGGGGCGGACGGAGCCGGCGAGGCGGAGCAGGACGTGGCCGGCCGATTCGGCGCCGGCTTCCTTGGCGGCTTTCAGGATTTGCGGGATCTCGCTGTCGTTGAGGCCGGGGATGATCGGGGCGACCATCACGCTGGTCGGTACGCCGGCGGTGGTCAGCTCGTGGACCGCGCGGAGGCGGGCGGAGGGGGAGCTGGTGCGGGGTTCGAGGCGGCGGGCGAGTTGTTCGTCGAGGGTCGTGATGCTGATCGAGACGTGGGCGACTTTGAGTTGGGCCATTTGCTCGAGCAGGTCGAGATCGCGGGTGACGAGGTGGTTCTTTGTGATGATGCCGACCGGTTGGCGGGCTTCGAGGGCCACTTCGAGGCAGGCGCGGGTTAGGCGGAAGTTCCGCTCGGCCGGCTGGTAGCAGTCGGTGATGCCGGAGAAGCAGATCATCTCCGGCTGCCATTTGTCGCGGTTGAGCCATTGGCGGAAGAGGTCGGCCGCGCGGTGCTTGACGAAGATTTTTGACTCGAAATCGAGGCCGGCGCTCAGGCCGAGGTACTCGTGGCTGGGGCGGGCGTAGCAGTAACTGCAGCCGTGCTCGCAACCGCGGTACGGGTTCAGGCTGTAGCGGAACGGGACATCGGGACTGTCGTTCTCCGAGATGATGCTTTCGGAGCGATCGGGGATGAACTCGGTGCGGGGGCTACGGTCGTCTTGTGAATCGTCGGGCTCCGGGGGAATGACGTCGTCGCAAGTTTCTGCAGGTGAATCACTTGTGATGGATGGCGGCGGGTCGTGTTCGTGGTCCGGCTCCCGCTGGAAGGCGAGGAAGCGGTTCGGGGGGTCGATGGGCGAACCGCGTCCTTTCGGGCCCGCATTGGGGGGCTTTCCGGGCATAGCCTTAGTATACAAAAGTATATTTTCGAGTTCAAGATGAATCTGACGAACGCGACGGAATCAGTCCCGCTCAAGAGCCCACGCTTCGCTAAGCGTGGGCTTATGGGGATTGGGTTTGCGATTGGGGACTTTTGGAGGACTGGGGACTTTTCTGGCTTCTTCAGGTTTCCTTTTTAGCGCCCAAAAAAGCCAAAAAAGTGTACAGAAACTGGTCAGGTGGCTTTGCTGGCGGGTCGGTTGGCGGCAGGACCGGCAGGACGGTGCTAACCGTTGCCTTGGGCCTCTTTGACTGTGCCCATTCTTCCAGCTGTGCCGTGGAGTGTGCCTTAGGCTGCTCCGTTTGTGAGCTACGGTTCGATTGTAGACGTGAGTTTTCATTTCGCGACTCACGGACGAGTTCTGCGCGTTGTGCCAGGAATGGCGAGGACCGCAAAGCCAATCGCTTTCGCACGGCGATGGGTTTCGTCCGGGGGGATCGCTGCATGTCGCTCTTTCAAGCCTGGCGGTTGTTGGCAAAGTCCTCGAACGGCGTCGCGGGCAGTCACGGCCGGCGGCGACAAAAACTCGGTTCCGGCAGAAAAAAAGGGACCGGACGCCAGGCGGACTGCAGCACGCTGATCGACACGCTGGAAGACCGGCTGTTGCTTTCGGCGACGGCGAGCCCAACGTTCGTTTTGTCAGGGCACTTTTCGTCATCAAACCTTTCGCCCTCGGTGTCGCCCGCGTCGGTGGCTCCGATTGATCCGGCCCAGATGCGGGCGGCGTACGGCGTCAATTCGATCCTGTTCGGCAACACGGCCGGCACGGGCGCGGGGCAGACGATTGCGATCGTCGACGCGTACAACGATCCGGACATCATTTCCGACGCCAACACGTTCAGCAGCCGCTTTGGACTGCCGCAGTTCAACGCGAGCGGCGAACCGAGTTTGCAGGTGCTCAACGAGACGGGCGGCGCTTCGCTGCCGAGTAATTCCAGCCCCGGTGGCTGGGATATTGAGGAATCGCTCGACGTCGAATGGGCCCACTCGATCGCTCCGCAGGCGAATATCATCCTGTTTGAGGCAAATTCGGCCTCGTATGGCGACTTGCTGACGGCCGTCCAGACGGCGGCGGACTACGCGGGCGTGTCGGCCGTTTCCATGAGTTGGGGCGGCGGCGAATTCTCCGGCGAGACAAGTTACGACAGCGTCTTTACCACGCCGTCGGGGCATCAGGGAGTCACCTTCCTGGCCAGCACCGGGGATGACGGCACGCCGGCCGGCTACCCTGCCCTGTCGCCGAACGTGGTGGCAGTCGGCGGAACTTCGCTCGACATCGACAGCAGCGGCGATTACCTGGGCGAAAGTGCCTGGTCGGATGGGGGCGGCGGCATCAGCCAGTTCGAGTCCCAACCCAGCTATCAGAGCGGAAAAGTCAACGGCACCAGCTCGACGCATCGGACAGTTCCCGACGTCTCGATGGACGCTGACCCGAATACGGGCGTGTACGTGTTGGACAGCTTTGCGGGCGGCTATTACCAGGTCGGCGGAACGAGCCTTTCGTCCCCGATGTGGGCCGGTTTGGTCGCCATCGCCAATCAGGGGCGGGCGCTCGACGGACAATCGACCCTCAACGGGCTGACGCAGACGTTGCCAACGCTTTACAACCTGCCCAGCAGCGACTTCCACGACGTCACAACGGGCAGCAACGGCACGTATTCAGCCGGCCCCGGATACGACCTGACGACCGGACTGGGCACGCCGATCGCGAATTTGCTGGTGCCGGCTCTGGCAGGTTATTCGAATCAACCGCAGCCGCCGAGCGTGAGCGGACCAGCGTCGGCCTCGGTGAATGAGAACTCGTCGCTCACTTTCTCGAGTGGTCAGGGCAACGCCATCTCGCTCACCGACGGTCAGGCGGGCAGCAATGCCGACTCGCTGACCCTGAGCGTGAGCGACGGCACGTTGACGCTGGGCTCGACCAGCGGGCTGACGTTCAGCGCCGGCACGAATAATTCGGGCTCGATGACGGTGTCCGGCACGTTGGCCAACCTGAACGCCGCCCTGAACGGGCTTGTTTACACACCGAACGGCGGATTCAGCGGCGGCGATTCACTGCAAGTGTCGGTCACCGATCCGGGCGACAGTCTGTCCGGGTCGAGCAGCGTTGCGTTGACCGTGAACGCTCCGAGCGATCCGACAGTGACTGTGCCGGGCGCCCAACCGGTGAACGAGAACTCTTCGCTCGTATTTTCCTCGGCCCATGGGACGGCGATTAGCTTTGGCGATTCGTTTGCCGGCAGCAATCCCGAGTCGCTCACCTTGAGCGTTAGCGACGGCACGCTGACGCTCGGTTCGACTGGCGGGCTCAGTTTTACGGACGGCGGCAACGGCACATCTTCGATGACGGTGACCGGCACGCTGGCCAATCTCAACGCCGATCTCAACGGCCTGACTTACACTCCCACGACGGGGTATAGCGGAGCCGATTCGCTGCACATTTCGATCACCGATTCGGGCGACAATCTGAGCGGCAGCGGTTCTGTCGGACTGACGGTCCGGCAGGCGCCGGGCATTACGGCCCCTGCTTCGATTAGCGTGAAGAAAAATGGCTCGGCGGCGCTTTCCGGCGGCAACGCGATTAGCGTCACCGACGCAGCCGCGGGCAATAGTGCCGAACAACTTACCCTGCAGGCCAGCCACGGCACGCTCAAATTCGCGTCTTTGGCCGGTCTCAGGGTCGTCGGCGGGGCGAATAAGTCGTCCGCGATCATCGTGAGCGGCACGCTGGCAAATTTGAATCACGACCTGGCGGGTCTCGTTTACACGCCCAAATCGGGCTACATCGGCAACGACTCGATCACGGCGACCGTGGCGGACACGGGAGACGGATTAACGTCTCCCACCGCGACAATCTCGGTGACGGTGGGCACAGCTCCCGCGATTGTGAGCGCCAAGAAAACGGCCTTCACGGTCGGATCGGCGGGCTCATTTTCGGTGCAGACGAGCGGTTTCCCGGCACCGAGTTTTGGCGTCATCGGCGGATTGCCGTCTGGAGTCTCGCTCAATACGTCGACCGGCGTGCTGAGCGGCACGCCAAATCCCGGTGCCGGCGGCACGTACCGTTTGACGTTCACCGCGTCGAACGGGTTCGGCAACTTGGCGAGCCAGAGTTTCACCCTCACGATCAATCAACAACCGGCGGTGACCGTTCCTGGAGCGGTTGCCGTCAATCAAGGGGATGCCGTCGTTTTCTCCGCGGCCAACAGCAATGCGATTACCGTGACGGACGTGAACGCCGGCACGAGTGCCGATCGTCTGACCCTGACCGCCGCGAATGGCACGATTAAGTTGGGCACGACCTCGGGCCTGCATATCATCGCAGGGGCGAACAAATCGAGTTCGATGACAATTTCGGGCACTGTCGCCCATCTCAATGCGGCCCTCAACGGGCTGATCTTTACGCCCGCCGCCGGCTATGTTGGCAACGCCTCACTTGGTTTCGCGCTTCTGAACACGGGCGATGGCCTGTCGGGAGCCGGGTCCGTTGGACTCACGTTCAACGCAGTGACGGGCTCCGCGGCCCAGGCCTCGAGCGAGACCCGATCCGCCAGATACGACTCCGAGTGGGCTGGGTTTACCGCGGCCGTTGACGAACTGTATCGGTAATCGGTGCGACGAATTGGCTCGCAAGGCCCATTGCCAGAATTAGGCCTTTTTGGCCGCAGAACCCGCTTTTTTGTGATTTGGCAAGCGGATTCTGCCGATTAAAGGAATTGATACGGTCTTTCCGCGTACGGCCCAGGTATGGAGCAAGCCTCGACCATGCGTCTGTGGCCGCTCGTGATCGTGCTGGCAGGTTGGACAGCATTTCCAGGCCTGTCGACCGCTGCCGAAACGCCTGCCCGGCCTGAGGGGCCTTCCGCAGCCTCCGAGCAACGCCGGACAGCATCTGGCGGCGAATCGCTCCATCAGATCTACCTCGCCGTTATGGGCGAAGTGGCGCATCCCGGGACCTATGAGGCGCCCGCCTCGTCAACCCTCGGAGAACTCGTCAAAAAGGCGGGCGGCGTCACGCTTCGAGCCAATCGGACCGTCCGAGTCTATCGCGGTGGCGTGCCGACCGGACAGGTGTACTTGGGATCGGGAGCCGATCCCTCGCTTGTGCCGGGAGATTCTCATAGTCGTCGCCCGGACTTCGGCAGCGCCGCAGGCCGCGGCCATCGATGCGAGCGGGCAGCCAAATGAATCCACCACGGTGTTCGCCGTACAAATCGCGTTCATCAACCTGATCGACCGGCCGGTGATTGTGAAAATGTCCTCGGACCAAGCGACGTTGTCGCGAATTGCGGAGTTGCTCGGTCAATCGAGCGACTGCGCCGCGAAAATTCGCGTCTTCAACCCTGCCGGCATCAGCCCCAGCGAGTCGGAGACGAGCGACCAAACGACGCGGCCGTTGGAATCCGGCACCGTTCTCGTCTTTTCGGCGTCGTCGATTCGCATGGCCAGCCTTCCCGCGTTGCCCGCACCAATTGGCGTTTCGCCTCCCCCTGCTCCTCGACAAGTCGCAACGGCGCGAGTGCCCGAGTTCAAAGCGAGCGAAACCAATCCGCCGGGGCAAGGGACAGGCGAAGTCCAGCCGCTGCAGCACAAGGTCCACCTGACAATCGAAAGCGACGATGCGCCGCGTTCACCGACAAACGCAACCGACCAGACCTTGGATATCGCGCCGCACGTCGATCAGGAAACAGCCATTCATCTGTTTCCAAAAAAGGCGACCTTGACCGAGGCTGGCGTTTTACGGCCGATGGTTGCCCAAGACCAAAGCGACATGCCGAGCGATCCGCATCCCGGCCGCACCGTGGCGATCATGGCGGCCATGTCCGCCGTGGCAGGAGCTGCCATGTTGCTGACGATTATCTCGATCGTCCAGCGCTGGCTGCAGTCCGGAAAGCCGCCGTTTCAGAGGCTTTGGAACGCAAGCTCCAGTTCGGACTCTCAATCCACGATGGCGGTAATCCCAATTCCGCCGGTCTCGCCGGGGAATCTTGCGCGACGCCCGTTGCGAATCGACGCCGGCCAACCGATTACCCGGCTCAGCGTGGATCTTGCGGCTATCGAGCGGGTCACACACGCCAAGTCCGGCCGCTGAACGCTGTGCCAATCATGGCAAGAGGCGAAAACAGGCCGCTATTTCAGCTTCTCGAAGAACCGCAAGTAATCGGTCTCGACCGCTTTGATATCGCCGAAAGCCTTGCGGAAATCGGCCACACGTTCGGCGGCCGGGTACTCCTTGAGCGGATTGCGCTGCACGATGAGTTTCAGATAGCGGCCGTAGGAGCTGTGCCGGGTCTCCGCGAGAAAAAAGGTGAGCGCCCAGCCCTCGGAATAGGCGTCGAGCGTGGCAGACGAGTACAGATCGTCGCTTGCCACGAAGTCGACGAGCGAATGCGGCTGCCGGCGCGAGTGCAGGTAGTTGCCGAACCAAACATAGCGGCCGCGATTGATCCGCGATTTCGACGCCGAATTTTTCTGCGCGTTGCGAATGCCGGGCGCTTTGAACATCGTGGCCAGACCTTCGATCACCCATTTCGGGGTCGGGCCGATTCGCGAGTGCAGGCCCATGTTGAATGCACATTGATGGGTCGTTTCGTGCACAATCGTGTCGTGCAAATTCCCTTCGACCATCCCGTCGAAACGGATTGCCGTTTCGCGGCTTGAGAACGCCAGATGCTCTGTGGGCTTCGCGGGCTGCATGTCGGCTTTCAAGTCTTGTCCCCCCTCGAACAGGGCGACGCGATTGGTGAGCCGCATGTAATATCCCAACAGGCCCGATGGAGGCTCGATGCCGTCCTTGCGGCAATAACTCACAAAACTCGCGTGGTCCGGGAACACGATCACAACCAACGGAAACTCCGGCTGTGAGATTTTGAACCCACGGACCGTGAAATAGCGGTAGAACGTGCGGTACGTCTCTTCGCAAGTTTCTCCGATGCGATGACTGTTTTTCTCGGAGCAGATGAGGAAGTGGCCCGTGCCGTCGATCCGAAATTGTTTGGGTAACGAACGACGAAGCTGATCCCGCAGCTCGACCAGCGAGAATTCGCGAAATCGCGGACCGGCCGTGCGAATGGAATCAATCTGGTTGATCTCGAGAAAAGAGAGTTTGCCGTCGCGTTCCATGAACCAGCAGGCATTGGAGCCTTTCGCTTCCAGTTTGCCCAGCAGCTTCTGGCCGTGAACGGACAGTTCCATCAGACTGGGCGCGTTCCCGGCCGGGCATGGTGCTATCGATACGAAAAGTGAGCCCACGAGCGTGAACCAGAATTGCATCGACCGTGCCATAAGTGCCTCGTCGAACCCGAGAATTGTCGATGGGAACGAGAAACGATGCACCGGGCCGAACGGGCGCCGGCGGAAGGCTTTGCAATGCCCCAGGAAACATAGCTCTTGCACCCGGTGTTGCCGGCCGTCGCCGAGGCAGAGTTTCCCGCGAATTGGGCCGCACATAGACTGAAGGAGGCCCGGTTGTGCCGATTGCTCGGATAATTCGCGATGTCAGGCCGTTTCATCCTTAACCGCTGCGCTTGGACGCTCTCTGTTGCGGTCGCCTTAATGGTCGGGCCCGCACTTGTGCCGACCCTGGGTCACCGGGCATGCAGACCGAATTGCAGCGCAAAGTGGCCCGCCTCGTGGCACAGCTGGATGCGGAGAAGCGCAGCGTGCGTTCGGCCGCACTCGAGTCGCTGCTGGCATTGGGCCCCGGCGTCTTGCCGCTCTTGCCGGAGGAGCGCACGCTTACCAGCCCGGCCACGCGCGACGCCGTCGCCGAAATTCGTGCGAGGCTAGAGCGTGAGTCGGCGATCGCCACATTGGCCGCGTCGCGAATGACGCTGCGGGGCCGATTTCCGCTCAAGGAAATTCTGGAGCGCGTGACGGCGCAAACTGGCAATCGCTTTGACACCGCGGCAATCGATTCGGCATTGCTTAGCCGGGAATTCCAGGTCGACTACGAATCGCGCCCGTTTTGGAACGCGATCGACGATCTGTCGAAAAAGGCCGGACTGTCCTACGCATCGGACCAAAAGAGTCAACGTCTCCTGCTGATGCCGATCGGAGAAGCGTCGAGCCGACGCGAACTGGCGGTCGCCGAAAGCGGTTCGTTTCGCGTGGCAATCTTGTCTGCTTCCCTGCGGCCCTCATTCAGCGAATCCCCGAAACTGCTGCGAATTCGCTGGAGCTTGAGGGCCGAGCCGAGACTGCGCCCTTGTACGCGTCGATTGCCGCACGCCAATTCTCGGCCTCCTCCGATGCAACGGCGTTCAAGCTCTTGACGCCGACGGCAAAGTGGGAGCTTTCGATGGGCGAAGGATCGCAGTCGCTCGAGCTTGATTCGGATTTTGAAATCCCAGCAAAGTCCCCGCCAAAGGTCGTGACGTTTGGCGGCTCGTTCGAGGTCGAGATGGCCGCCGGACCCGAGCGATTCGTATTCGACGATCTGGCATCCCCTCGACAAGATTCTCGCAAATTCGGCGGCGCCACTGTGGCTCTCCAACACGTGGAATTCCCCCCGGTGGGTGAAAAGGCTGGAAACGCGAAGATCGAGATCAGTCTTGTCTACGACCACGGCGGGCCTGCGTTCGAGTCGTACAGAACGTGGATGTATCACAACGAGGCGTATCTCGAAACGAAAAATGGTCGACGGCTCAACCCACAACCGATCATCTCCACACGCCGGCAAGGTGACGGCTCGATGGCCGTCGAGTACAATTTCGCCGACGTTCAAGGAACACCTCGCGACGATCGATTCATTTACGTCGCGCCGACCTTGATCACATCAGTCCCAGTCGAATTTCGGTTCCCAAGAATTCCCCTGGCACGGGCCGCCGCAGAAGGGATGAAACGATGAACGCTCGCGAAGCCATTAAATTGTCGTATGGTACGCCGGATTATATTTGCCGACTTTACCTCGCCGATCTCACGGATTCGGAGCTTTTGGCCCGTCCGGTGCCCGGTGCCAATAACATTGCCTGGCAGCTCGGTCACTTGATCGCCACGGAGCACGATACGATCGAAGAAATCTGTCCCGGCTCGTCACCGCCACTGCCGACTGGATTCAAGGAGAAGCACAACAAGCAGACGGCCACGAGCGACGATCCAAAGGCGTTCTACACGAAGGACGAGTATCTCAAGCTGTATGACGAGGTCCGTGCCGGAACCTTCAAAGCCCTCGATTCGATGAAGGAAACCGATTTCGACAAACCCGGTCCCGAGAAACTCCGCAAATTCTGCCCGACGGTCGCCGCAGTCTTCGCATTGCATCCGAACCATTGGTTGATGCACGCCGGTCAATGGGCCGTCGTCCGGCGTAAACTCGGCAAGCCGCCGCTGTTCTAAAACCGCCGAACCATTTTTTCCGAGCGAAATGCCATGCCCAAGCTTGTCGAGGCGCCGATCGTCATTGCCGCGGCCGGCAACAAGCCGAAACGCATCGAGGAATTTGCCGGCCGCGTGGCGACAAAGCAGTCCGAGGTGAGCGTCGCGCGGATGACCTCCCCCTCGGGCTGGCGGGAACCGGGGCAGACGCCGCAGTTCGAGGAAGTCACGGTCGTCCTCAAGGGACTTGTCCGGGTCGAGCACTCGGCGGGGGTGATTGACGTGCGTGCCGGTCAGGCCATCGTCACCAAACCCGGCGAATGGGTCCGCTACAGCACGCCTGAACCGGAAGGGGCCGAGTACATCGCGGTCTGCCTGCCAGCGTTTTCTCCGGATTCGGTGCACCGCGACGCCTCCTGATGGCCAAACGACCTGCTCACCAACGAGCTTCGCGATGTTGGGTGCAATTATCCGGGGCTGTCCGCGCCGCGGACGGAAATGAACACACGCCGGATCAATCCGCGACGGCTTCCGACTCGTCGGGCGGCGGCGTTCGCTTGATGAGCGTTACCTCGTTGCCGGCGGCGTTGTAGCGCACCTCATCCATAAACGTGCGCATGATTAGCGTGCCGCGGCCGAAAACGGTATCGAAATCGACGCTCTCGTCGCGGTTGCCCGTCGCGGCCGGATCGAAGCCTGTACCGTCATCCTTCACCAGGACCGTCATCTCGTCCCGCCCGACCGTCCATGAGACGTGGATGCGACGGTCGCAGTACGGGGCCTCGGCTGATCGCTCCTCGACGAGTTGGTTGAAAGCCATTCGATCGGATTGTTCCAATCGGGGGCTAATTTCGAGATTTCCGCGGTAAAGGGAGTTCAGCAACGCCTCCTCGACGGCGAGGCGAATTCGCAGGCGGTCCAATTCGTCTTCGAGTTGCAGGGAGCGAAGCACCTGCTGCAGGTAGCCCAAGAGCAGCGGAATCAGGCTGGGATCGTTGTGGAGCACAAACGACGACTCGTTATGCACCAGCCGATGCATCAGTCGCGAAAGCGAGCGATCCTCGCGCGAGGCCGCCAGAATTCGCTTCACGGTCGAGGCGAGATCCTGCGCCAGGATCCGCTTGGGCACATAGCCGGCCGCTCCGGCGCGAAGCGCCGCGAGTGCGATGTCCTCGTTACCGCGAGCCGTCATGAGCACGACCGGGACCAACGGAAACTCGCTTTTGACGGCCGCCACGAGCGAGAGGCCGTCCATTTCCGGCATGATGAGATCCGTGACGGTCAAATCGGGCAAACCGGACTGGAAGCGGTCGATCGCCTCCTTGCCGTCCTTGGCATACTCGACCGCCAGTCCTCCGGACCGTTCGAGCAAACCACCCACCAGTCTGCGGTCGGCGGCGGAATCGTCGACGACCAGCACGGTAGGAACAGCTCGTTCGGGCGACACGGGAAATACCTCGCGCAAAGAATCGGTTTTCGAATTTCGCAGGCGCTCAGCATACCGCCGCCGGGCCACTCGCGAATACTCTCAGCGAGCGAGCCCCCGCATCGCGCGCCAAAATTAACGATTCATTTTCGAACGGTCCGCGGAATTGCCGGTTCGCGTCGCGGCAATCGCTCGGAACTGACGGCTACCAGATCCACCACGCCGAACCGCGAAGGTGGCAGGTCATCTCAGCCAAACCGGCCAGGCACATCCAACAGGCCATCCGGCGGCATTCCCGGTAGAGCGCGCTGCGGTCGGCCGCTTGATGCAAGACCTCATCACGGCGAAGCAGACTGAGTCGCGGGAACCAGCGGGGCACGCGGGCACAATAATCGTCATAGTCGGCGGCGAATCGGCTCCGCATGTAGCGCTCTTCGGCCGGCACGACAAACCATAAATAAAGTGCGACCACAATTCCCAATCCGGCGACAAACACCAGGCTCTTCAAGAAGAGGGTCAGGCCGATACCCATTGCGAACGTTCCCAGGTAGAGCGGGTTCCGCGTGGCGCGATAGGGACCGTCGTCGACGAGAGTCTGCTTTTTTCGCCCGGCAATCCACAGCGTCGCCCAAAGGCGGAGAAGCGCGCCGCCAAGGAAGGCGGCCCAAGCCAGTCCGTCAATTAGCCAATCGACCGCCGAGCCCGGGTCGAACCACGGTCGCGACAGAGCCACGTAACCCCAAGCGGCCCCCATGACGACGGCCGTCACCTGCATGCGATACTGGTAGGCCCAGGAATTCTTGAGCGAGGGCCGAGCGAGTGCCTGTGTCATGGGATCCGCCGCAAAAAGAGGGAAGACGATGGCGCGGCGAATGTTAACGAGAGCCCGTGAAGCCCGGAAGACGTTTTTGCAGCAACGCCCAAACAGCACATTTTGCCCACGCTAATTCGGACGGTCGGGCCGCAGTTTCGCTTCGGCTTCCTTCCACAAAGGTGCGTAAACTTCCTTGTCAAAGGGTGGGCAACCCGTTGGATATTGGCCGAGCGGATGGTCTTTACTGCGCATCAAATTGGTGCAATAGGAGAAAGTGCGGCAGATGCGCAGACGGTCGAATTGACCGTCCTCTTGCAGGCGGCGGGCAAAATCGGGCTGAGCTAAGGCGCCGCGGCCGATCCCGGCAAAGGCGATCGACCCGTCGGCCACGTTGGCCGCGGCAGCATGAGGAGCGAATTCCTGCAGCCAACTGTATCCGCTGCCGACCACCGGCACGTCGGGCGCGGCCTTCTGGATGGAGGCTGCCAAACGGAAATGCCGTAACACGCCAAGCAATGGAGATTCGGGCGCATCGTAGCCATCCGTGGGAGCACTATCGGCCGGACGGACGACGTGTGGATTCGAATAGGGATTGCCGGCGGTGACGTTCACCAACCGGACGCCC
Source organism: uncultured Planctomycetaceae bacterium (assembly GCA_963752185.1). Classification (GTDB taxonomy): domain Bacteria; phylum Planctomycetota; class Planctomycetia; order Planctomycetales; family Planctomycetaceae; genus DASPSM01. The sequence continues at coordinate 3,661,279 of CAVVXK010000002.1, forward strand.
CAATCGCGAAGCCAACGGACCAACATTTGGGGCTCACCCATGTCTTCTCGCGTGTGATCGTTTGGATCGGTTCCGAAAGCGGTTTCCAGCGGCAGCGCATGCGGACACGGTTCGCCGGTCGCTCCGCTTTCGATTGCTCGAAATGGAATTCCGTCGTACGCATTGAAGCGGCTGCCGATCAATAACTGTGGGAATTCGCCGCGGATGCGCTGGATCACGTTCCGGACGAGCCGGGTGCGATTCTCCAGGCTGCCACCGTATGCTCCCGGGCGGTTTTTCGCGGCCAAGAGTTCCGAGAGCAAATAGCGGTGGCACTGTTTGAGATCGATGAAATCGACCCCGATCTTCACCGCCAGTCGTGCCGCGACGACGTACTGGTCTTCGATGCGCCTGAGGTCATCATCGGACAACAGCGGATGAGAGTCATCAATCCGGCGGCCAGTCGACTTGTCGGTCGTCAGCGGATCAAGGATCGGATCGTGAGTGGCGATCTGCGTTCGGCGGTAGCCATAGCGCCCGGAGTGCGTGAGCTGCAGTCCAAAGATCAAATCACCATCGCTGCCAAATGCGGCGCAATGCGCCTGCCGGCAGCGGGAAACCATTTCTTCAATCGCCGACGCGGAGCCTTCGTACAACCAGAGTTGACGGGGATTCGCCCGTCCTTCGTCACTGATCGCGGTGGCTTCCCCCCAGATCAATTTTGCTCCGCCCGCGCCAAAGCGGTCGTACCGCCGAAATGTCAGCTCGTCGGGCAGGCCGTCAAGCGTGCCGTCGCAACCCTCCATCGGCTGAATGGCCAGACGATTGCCGCAGGCCTTCGAACCGATCCTGATTGGCCGAAAGAGGGGCTCGAACTTGTGGGAAAGCCTGAGAGCTGCCCCGAGTCGCGCCGCCTCCGCGGCCAGGGCTTCGGGCGTCTTGAACTTGAAATATCGGGCCATTCAGGAGGGCTTTGCGCAAAGTGGCGACCCCGTATAGTATAAAGGCCGAAGCTGGTCCGGGCGTGGCAGGCTTGCCGTGATTCTCGGTCGGAAGGACGAAGATCCGCCGAGCTGGCGCGTTTTAACGCTCGCTTCGCCGCAAGCGTCCGCCTCCGGCCAGTCGGGCGAGGTGACAATGACGACCGAGAGTGCGCCTTGGGTCGAGGGCTTGACGATCGGAGAGACTCTGCGCCGCACGGCAGCCCGATATCCCGATCGCGATGCCTATGTCTTTCCGCGACTCGATGCGCACGAACGGCCGCACAACGCCAAAACGATTGAAGAGCGCCGCGGCTGTCTCCGAGTTTCGTTCCGTGAGTTCGATGCCCAAGTCGACCGCGTGGCAAAGGCCCTGTTGGGGCTCGGAATTCAAAAAGGCGACCATGTCGCCGTCTGGGCGACGAACTGGCCCAAATGGATCTTGCTCCAGTTCGCCACGGCCCGAGTCGGCGCGGTGATGGTACTCATCAATCCGGCGTATCGGACCGCCGAGTTGTCGTACGTGCTCAACCAGTCGGACGCTGTCGCCCTCTTTCTGGTGGATGCATTTCGCGGCTCGGACTACTTTGCGATGGTCAATCAGGTGGTTCCGGAACTCGCCGGTTCGCGCCCCGGACAAATGCGTGCAAACGAATTCCCCCGTCTGCGTCACGTCGTCTCCATGTCGCCGACGCAAGCGGCCGGAATGTGGTCTTGGAACGCGTTTTCGCAATTGGGCGAAGCGGTCGCCGATGGCGATTTCAAGTCCCGAGAAGCGCAATTGTCGCCGCGCGACCCGCTCAATGTGCAATACACGTCGGGCACCACCGGCTTTCCCAAAGGGGCCATTCTGACCCACAGAAATCTGCTATTGAACGCGTACTATGTGGGCGTCTGCCAGCGCTTCACGCCCGCCGATCGGATTTGCATTCCGGTCCCCTTTTATCATTGCTTCGGTTGCGTGCTGGGAACACTGTGTTGCACCGTTTACGGCGCGGCGATGATCATTCCCGCGGAACATTTCGATCCGGAGGCCACGCTCAACGCGATCGAATCGGAGCGGGCGACCACGCTCTACGGCGTCCCCACGATGTTCATTGCACAGCTGGAGCACCCGACGTTTGCCGGCCGCGACTTGAAATCGCTGCGAACCGGTGTCATGGCGGGCAGCCCCTGCCCCGTCGAATTGATGAAACACGCCGTCGATCAGATGGGCATCCGAGAGATCACGATCGCCTACGGTTTGACCGAGACGTCGCCGGTCATCACGCAAACTTACACCGACGATCCGCTCGACCTGCGCGTGCAAACAGTCGGACGCCCTCTCCCCGGGCTCGAAGTCAAGCTGGTCGACCCGGCCGGCGGTCGAACATTGGGCGACAACGAACAAGGCGAACTCTGCACCCGCGGTCACGGCGTGATGTTAGGTTACTACAAAATGCCGGAGGCGACGGCGGCGGCCATCGATCGCGAAGGATGGTTGCACTCAGGCGATCTCGCGCTGCGGCTGCCCAATGGTTGCTACCGTATTACCGGTCGCATCAAGGAGATGATCTGTCGCGGAGGCGAAAACATTTATCCCCGCGAGATCGAGGAGTTTCTCTACACCCATCCGGCGGTCGAAAACGTCGCCGTCTTCGGCGTGCCCGATCCCAAATTCGTCGAGAATGTCGCCGCCTGGGTCAAGCTTCGCGACGGTCAGGACGTTGCGCCCGACGACTTACGTGCCTTTTGCAAAAAGAGCCTGGCCCACTATAAAGTGCCCCGGCACATCCGCATCGTGCGGGAGTTCCCGCAAACCGTCACGGGAAAGCTGCAGAAATTCCGCATGCGGGAAATCATGATCGAAGAACTCGGACTGAAACAGGCCGAAACCGCCTGATCCGTCACCATGAAACTCGGCCAATTCACTCTCAGCACCGTCTCCGGCGGGCGATTTCGTCCCGACGGCGGAACGATGTTCGGCGTCGTTCCCAAGGTCATGTGGTCCAAGCTGATCGCCGTCGACGAATTCAACTGCATCGCGCAGGCCACGAACTGCGTCCTCGTGCAGACAGGCCGGCAAAACATCCTCATTGACACGGGTTACGGCGGAAAGCTGCGCAACAAGGAGCGGGCTCTGCTCCGCGCGGATCCCGGTGACCCGATCGTTGAGAGTCTCAAATCGAAAGGCCTTGCGCCCGAGGACATCGATTTGGTTATCCTGTCGCACCTGCATTTCGACCACGCCGGCGGCGGGGTCAAGCGCGAGGGCGAGAATCTGGTGACGACGTTTCCGCGCGCGGAATATGTCGTCCAACGGCTCGAGTGGGAGGTGGCCATGGCCGGCTACCCCGAGCTGCGGGCCGCCTATCCGCTCGAAAACATCGCGCCCCTGGAGAATTCGCGGCAACTGCGTCTGGTTGATGGAGACGTCGAAATTACGCCGGGAATCTTCGGGCGAATCACCGGCGGACACACGAATGGACAGCAGGCGTTGTTCATCCAGAGCGAGGGGGAAACGGCGGTGTACCTGGCCGACGCGTGTCCCACGACCCGCCATCTGCCGGCGCTTTGGTGCATGTCGTACGACATGGATCTGTTGCAATCGCGGCGAATCAAGCCCCTGTTGCTCGGCGAAATTGCCGACCGGGGCTGGCTGGCGCTGTTCGATCACGACCCGGATTTCGCCGCGACCCGCCTTCGCCGCGACCCGGACCGCGAATTCGCCGTCACCGAAACGATGCCCGAATTGTAGGCTCTCTCACAGGCGGACTCTGCAAATCGGGGCCTGTCCGCTATACTGCGACGGGCTTTTTTTCCTTGATTTCATGCGGTGGCATGACGTCCGTCGCAGGGTCGCCGGAACGTGTCGATTTTGGGATACGGCGACGGTCGAATGGAGTCGCAGCTGAATGTCGAAGACCCACCAGAGCGTACAAGAAAAACTCGCGAAGCTGGCCAGCAATTATTGGTGGAGCTGGCAGCCTGAGGTCACCACGATCTTTCGCGAAATTGCTCCCGTCCGCTGGTCCCAACTCGTACATAACCCCGTCGCGCTCCTGAAGGAGCTGACGCCCGACCAGGTCGAGCAACGCTGCCGGGAGGAGGTGCTGCACTCCCGCATCAACGGCGCCTATCGCCGCTGGCTCGAATACATGGAGTCGGTGGAAACATGGGGCTCCACGCACGCCGGCATTCTCGGCCAGCGGCCGGCCGCCTATTTTTCGGCCGAGTTCGGCATCCACGAGTCGCTGCCGATTTATTCGGGCGGTCTCGGCGTCCTCGCCGGCGACCATCTGAAAAGCGCCTCCGACCTGGGCATCCCGCTCGTCGCGGTGGGGCTGCTTTACGTCGAGGGTTATTTCTCACAGCGGATCGATGAGAACGGCTGGCAGCAGGAATCGTATACCGAGATCGACACGGCCAACTTGTCGACCTTCCCGGCAATCGGTCCCGACGGGAAACCCGTGGTCGTATCCGTAACGACGCGCAGCGGAAAAATCTTCGCACGCGTGTGGCGGGTGAACGTGGGTCGGATCGCCCTGTTCCTGCTCGACACCAATATCCCGCAAAACAAGGACGAGGATCGCCATCTGACGGCCCGGCTCTATGGCGGCGACCAGAGAACGCGCATTCGGCAGGAAATCATACTCGGCATTGGCGGGGCTCGCGCGCTCAATGCGCTGGGCATTCAGCCGAGCGTAATTCACATGAACGAAGGCCACTCCGCGTTCGCCCCACTCGAATTCATTCGTGGGCGGATGAAGGGAGATGGCCTGAGCTTCGACGAAGCGCTGCGGGAAACGGCCTCGATGGGCGTCTTCACGACTCACACGCCGGTGCCGGCCGGCCACGATCGCTTCGATCAACACATGGTTGAAGAGCACGTGGGCCCCCTGGCGGATGAATTGGGACTTTCTCACGACGCCCTCGTCGGATTGGGCCGCGTCGATCCGCAAAATCCGCACGAGTCGTTCTGCATGACGGTGCTGGCCTTCCGGCTCAGCCGTCACGCGAACGCCGTTTCCAGCCTGCACGGCATTGTGAGCCGCCGGATGTGGGCGGGTCTCTGGCCTTGGCGAAGTGAAGAGGAGATCCCGATCGGCCACATCACCAACGGGGTCCACGTTCCCACCTGGCTCGCCGCGCAGATGCGCGTGCTTTACGACCGCGTGTTGCCGATCAACTGGTACCTGCGCACGGGCGAACCGGAGGTCTGGGCCGGCTTCGAGCAGGTGACACCGGGCGAATTGTGGGAAACGCACCAGTCGCTCAAGAATCGGCTGATCGTCTATTCGCGCACGCGGCTCGCGGCGCAGGCCCAACGCCGGGGCCTCTCCGACGGCGTCGTCGAGAAACTGGGGCAGGCCCTCGATCCCGAGGCGCTCACCATCGGTTTTGCCCGGCGGTTTGCCCCCTACAAGCGGGCCGACCTGATCATGCGAGACATGGCGCTCATTGGCAAGATCCTCAGCGACGCCGAACATCCCGTGCAGTTCATTTTTGCGGGCAAGGCACACCCGGCCGACGACCTGGGCAAGGCGATGTTGCAGCGAATCTACAAGCTTTCGCAAACGGAGCCCTTCCTCGGCCGACTGGTCGTCCTCGAGGACTACGACATCAATTTGGGCCGCCACATCGTGCAGGGAGTCGACGTCTGGCTGAACAATCCCCGCCGTCCCCTGGAGGCATCGGGCACCAGCGGTCAGAAAGTCGTTCTCAACGGCGGACTCAACTGCTCGATCCTCGACGGCTGGTGGGCGGAGGCATTCGACGGAGCCAACGGCTTTGCCATCGGCAACGGCAGGGTTCACGTCGATCAGAATATTCAGGACGAGCGCGACGCGAAGAGCCTGTACGACGTCATGCAGAACGAGGTCATTCCCCTCTTTTACGAGCGCGACGCCGACGACTTGCCTCTCAAGTGGATTGCGCGAATGAAGCGGGCCGTCCGCACACTGGGTTGGCGATTCAACGCCGACCGCATGGTCATGGATTACGTGCGGCACACGTATATCCCGGCGGCTGGCGGACTGTCGTGCGACATGCCGAAGATGGGTGGCTGAGTCGCCGACTTCGGCTCGTCGAATCGCGCGTTACTTCGCCTTGACCACCGGATTTGTCAGCGTACCGATGCCGGTGGCTTCCATCGAGACGACGTCGCCATCTTCGAGCGTGAAATCGTCCGGCGGAACGATGCCCGTGCCGGTCAGCAAAATGACGCCGGCTGGAAATTCGTTCTCGCGAAAGAGCCAGCCGATAAGGTCGTCGAACGATCGCACCATCTGGCCGACGTCAGTGGATCCTTTAAAGACTTCTTTTCCTTTTCGCTGTACGGTCATCGTAAGCTGCGTCTTCGCCCGGTCCAGGGGTGCCTCCGGAATCAGGATCCACGGACCGAGCGCGCACGATTGGCGGTAGAGCTTGGCCTGGGGCAAGTAGAGCGGATTTTCCCCTTCGATATCGCGGGCCGACATGTCGTTCCCGATGGTGAAACCCGATAGCCCGCGATTGTGGGAGATCACCAGGGCCAGTTCGAGCTCGGGGACCGACCAACCGCTGTCGAGTCGAACGCGAACGGGGTCGCCCGGTCCGGAAACCCGCGACGCAGTCGCCTTAAAAAACAGCTCGGGACGATCGGCCGTGTAGACTTTGTCGTAGTGGTTCGCGCCCGCTTTCGATTCCTCCATGCGGGCCACCTGGCTGCGCTTGTACGTCACGCCCGCGGCCCACACTTCCTGCTGATCGATCGGCGCCAACAGAGTCGCCTTCGAGAGCGGAAGCGACTCGGCTCTCGGATCGACGAGAAAACGGGCGAGCCCCAACGGCTCCGGCGCCTGCAGGATATCCGTCAGGGTCCGAACTTTGTCGACCTGGCCCAGGTCGAGCAGTCGCAAGCTGCGTTCATCATCGCTCAGGGCACCAATACGAATTGTTCCGTCGGTCACCCGAATCTTGGCGAGTTTCATTGGACCATTCCCGGTTCTCACGAACTCGAACTCTTCGATCTTCGATTATTTCGCCGGCCGATAGTGTTCGAGTGCGGCAAGCGTTCGCTGGATGTCGTCCGGTAATGGTGCCTCAAACTCGACGGGCTTTCCACTCTGCGGATGACAAAAGGCCAGGCGATAGGCGTGCAAGGCCTGCCGGTCGATCAAAGGAGTCTCATCCGCTGAATCCTGAGACGGGACGGTTGGCGATCCGGCCAGATCGGAAACAGACAGCGACGCGCCGCCCCCGTACAAACGGTCGGCGATAATCGAATGGCCGAGGTGCTGCATGTGGACCCGCAGTTGGTGCGTTCGGCCCGTCTTTGGAAAGAGGCGCAGGGCAGTGTATCCGTTGAAACGCCGGGAGACCTCGTATTGCGTGACAGCCGGCCGGGCGTTGCCGATCGGCTCCGAAACGATCATCTTTTCGCGCTTCTTTGGATTCACGCGAATGTAGGTCGAAATTTCATCTCGATTGAGTTCGACGACGCCGCGGGCGAGCGCAAAATACTCCTTGGTCACTTCACGACGCTCGAACTGTCCGCTCAGCCGATGATGAACCTGATTGTCCTTGGCGATGACCAGGATGCCGCTCGTGTCGCGGTCAAGCCGATGCACGATGCCGGGCCTCAGCTGTCCGGCGATGTCGCTCAAGCGATCGAAGTGAAATTGCAACGCGCCGGCCAGCGTTCCCCGATAGTTGCCTTTGCCGGGATGCACGATCAGCCCGGGAGGCTTGTTGAGGACGACGATGGCGTCGTCCTCGTGAACGATGTTGAGGGGAATATCCTCCGGCGGCAGCGTGCGATCGGGCAACTCGGGCAGCTGCACCGAAATGCGGTCGTTCACGCGCAAGCGGCGCGACGCCTTGACCGGAATGCCGTTGACGAGGATCGACTGTTGGTCGATCGCCTTTTGAAACAGGGCCCGGCTGAAATTCGGAAAGATGCGGCTGAGATAGTGATCGACGCGCCAGCCGTGGGCGCGGGCTTCAACCGTGATCAAGATCGGCCGATCGGACGAGAGGCCGTCGGACATCCGTTACTTCGCGCCGGGCGCGGCCGGATTCGGCAGGGCCGGCCCCCCGCTCGACGGCGATTTCGTTTCCGGCTTGGTCGCCGCCGGCTTTCCCGCGTCGGGCTTCGCCGTCTCTGGCGCCGCCTTCTGGTCCTTCGCCGATTTGTCCTTGCTCGCGCCCGTCTGGCCGGGACCGAAATCTTCTGGCAGCGGAGGAATACTCAGATCCTTGGGCATCGCGCGATCCGCGGGCTTCGGATTCTGAGTTTCAAACCAGGCGCTGAAATCCTGAGCCGTTCCTGTGCGCAAGGCGGCGATACGCGCCTCGACGAGGTCCTTATAGACCGAATCGGGGAATTGCTTGAGCAAGCGTTCGTAGGTTTCGATGGCGGGATCGTTGATCGTCGCGGCGCCCGCAGCTTTCGCTGGCAGGGATTCGCGGCAACGCCCCAGACCGAACAAAGCTCGCTCGCGGATTTCCTCCGGAGTCTGCTTATCGTTGATCAGTTTCTCGAAGCTCTCTTTCGCCTTGTCGAGATCCGAACGCCCCGCCTCACGGTCGTTGAAAAGGAGACGAATTCCACTTGATAGCTCCGCCTCGCCTTCGCGAAGCCGCGCCCAGGGAGCAACTTTCGTCGCCGCATACTTCTCGGCAACCGTTCCGTATTCGGCCGTCGACTGAGCGTCGGACAGCGCTCGCCACCCCTGGCGATCCGCAGAGCCTGACGACATCCGCCAATAAATTGCTCCGATGATGATCGCCACAACAACGACCGCCGCCACGATCAATTGATTGGTGTGGTCCTGCACATAGCGCTCGGAGGCGTGGCCCCAATCCGAGGCGATCCGCTCCAATTCGTTCGTTTTTAGTTCGTGGCGATGTTCACTTTTCATGGGAATACTCGGGAAAGCGAGATTTGGACCAGCCGCGCGAGTATAGGCGGGTCCGAAAAAGGGGTCAAGCCGCGCCGAATTTGTCGGCAAATGGCGGCACCCAACGGGGTTGCAATGACCAGACGGAACCGGCTCGCATCGCCCGATTGGTCCCAATCGCGACCGTTTGGACGAGAAAGTCAGTTGTCAGGGGCACTGCGCCGATATATCATACGGGAGTCAGCGACATTGAGACTCAATCTCAACAAGAGCTTCTGAACGAAGTCGGATACACCAAGGGAATTTGCCGCGTAAGGAAATCTGCTCTGTGACGACTCGCTCAAACAACGTCCCCTTACGGCAGGTGATTCCGCTGGGGCTGCTTGCTGTCGGCTCAACCGCGACAATTGTCGAAGTTGACGGTAGACCGGACGTCGTTGGCCGATTGCATGAGATGGGCGTCCGCCCCGGTTGCGATGTGCGAATGGTGCGTTCCGGGGGTGCCTGTATCGTCGCCATCGATAATCACCGATTTGGTTTTCGAGGGGCCGAAGCTGCCCACGTGCTGGTCGAAGTCGACGGTCAGACCGATGACTCCGCCACGGTCTGACCCCCATGATGAATACGCTCGATCAACTGCGTGTGGGGGACCGAGCAACAATTGTCGATATCTCCGGCGAAGACGGCGTCGCCATCCGGCTGTTGGAGATGGGTCTCACCGAAGGAGAGGAAATCGAGGTCATCGGGTTTGCTCCATTGGGCGACCCGATCGAATTTCAGGTGCGCGGCTATCGCCTCTCGCTCCGCGCAAACGAAGCACGCCGCCTGCAGGTTGAGCGACTCGGCTCGTGAATCTGTCCCGATTCGACTGCCTGCCCAACGAGAATCCTCGAACGATGTAGCGCATGTCCCTTCCCGCGCCCCCTGCCACTGAACCCCGCACGATCACGGTCGCACTGATCGGCAATCCGAACACAGGCAAGAGCACGCTGTTCAATGCGCTCGCGGGAATGCAGGCCCACGTAGGGAATTATCCGGGCGTGACGGTCGAGAAGAAAATCGGCCGTGTCCGCGTCGGCGAAACGACGATGAGGCTCGTCGATTTGCCGGGAACCTACAGTCTGGCCCCCCGTTCCCCGGACGAAATGGTCTCGGTCGACGTGCTCTTGGGACGCCAGCCCGATGTCGGACGAATCGATGCCGTCTTATGCATCGTCGACGCGTCCAATCTCGAACGGAATTTGTTCCTCGTCAGCCAGGTGCTCGATCTCGGGCTGCCCGCCGTCATGGTCCTCAACATGTACGACGTGGCCCGCCAGCGGGGAACGGAAATCGATCTCTCGCAGCTCGCCCAGCGAATGGGAATTGCCGTCGTGCCGACGGAGGCACATCGCCGGATCGGCATCGAGGAGGTCCGTCAGGCCATTGCGAGAGCCGCCTTAGCGCCGGCTCCAAGCCACCCTCCCCTTTTTCCGCCGCACTTCTACCAGGAATGCGCCTCGCTCTCGCGGGAGCTGCCCAACCAAAATGGCAACGCCGTTCCCATGTATCTCGTCGAACGGCTGCTTTTGGACGTCAACGGCCACGTCGAGAGATCGCTCTCGGCAAAGGGCGTCGTGAATCTCAACCAGCGCGTCGCCGCGGCGCGCGAGCGTTTGGCGAAAACGGGTTTTCGAGTTCCCGTCGCCGAGGCCAAGATTCGATACGGCGCCATTCGCGAACTTTTGTCGGGCGTGGTGCGGCATCCGCCGGAACGCCGGGCGACGCTCAGCGATCGGATCGATCACTTCTTGACGCACCGGGTCTCAGGGCTGCTCGCGTTCGTGGTCGTCATGTTCCTGCTCTTCCAGTTGATCTACACGGGCGCCCGCCCGCTCATGAGCTGGATCGAGGCGGGCCAGAAAATCGTTCGCGCCGGCGTCGCAGCCAGCATGCCTCCCGGCGCCCTGCAAAGTTTGCTTTGCGACGGCGTGATCGGCGGCGTGGGGAGCGTGATCACATTTTTGCCGCAGATTGTCTTTCTATTTCTGTTCATCGCGATCCTGGAGGATTGCGGCTACATGGCGCGGGCCGCCTTCCTGATGGATCGCTTGATGGCGCGGCTGGGGCTCAGCGGCAAATCGTTCATTCCGCTCATGTCGTCGTTTGCCTGCGCGATTCCGGGGGTGATGGCGACGCGCGTGATCGAGAATCGCCGCGATCGCATGGTGACGATGCTGGTCGCTCCGCTCATGAGCTGTTCGGCGCGTCTGCCGGTCTATTTACTGTTGATCGGGGCCTTCATTCCGGCCACGACCTGGCTGGGCGGCTGGGTTTCGCTGCGGGGGCTCGTGCTCTTGGCCATGTCATCGGTCGGGGCGCTCGTGGCGATTCCCGCGGCCTGGCTGATGAAGAAAACGATCTTTCGCAGCGAGACGCCCCCCTTCGTCATGGAGTTGCCGGCGTACAAAATCCCCTCGCCGCGCGTGGTGTTGTACCGAGCATACGATCGCGGCCGGGCGTTCGTACAACGGGCCGGCACGCTGATTTTTGCGACGGCGATCGTCGTCTGGTTTGCCGGTTATTTTCCCGGCGACCACCGCGAACTCAACAGCGTGCAGGCGCGGATCCAGGCGAAGGCAAGCGCGTCCTCCGAGGATCCGTCGCAGAACGCCGAACTGTCGAAGCTGGTCGAACGCGAAAATGAACTGAGCAGCCGCCTGATCGAGCAAAGTTTCCTCGGGCGAATCGGCCATGCCATCGAGCCTGCGGTGAGGCCGTTGGGCTGGGATTGGCGAATCGGCGTGGGTGCGATCGCCTCATTCCCCGCGCGGGAAGTCATCATTGCCACCTTGGGCACGATTTACAGCCTGGGCAGCGACGTCGAATCCGGCGATCAGGGACTCATCGAGTCGCTGAGAAATGCCAGGCGCCCGGATGGCACGAAGGTCTACAATGTACCAGTGGCACTGTCGATCATGGTTTTCTTCGCGCTCTGCGCTCAATGCGCCGGGACGTTGATGACCATCAAACGTGAAACGAATCGCTGGATTTGGCCCGTCTTCACCTTCGTCTACATGACGACTTTGGCCTACGTCGGAGCGCTGCTCACCTATCAGATCGGCATGCACCTGGGATGACGCACATGACCTGGGATTGGCAACAAGTCATCGCCTTGGGCCTTGTCGCAACCGCCGTCTTCTTACTCGTCCGGCGGGCCTCTCGCTGGTGGAAGAGCTCGGCGATGCCTGGTTGCGCGTCCGGATGTCAGACTTGTGCCCTGAAGGATTCAACGGCGCCCGGGAGTCAACCGCTGGTCGCTTTGAACATGCCGCAACGGCAACCGCGCGACTCGCAATAAGTTCGTTCATTGATCCGTCGCGGGTTCCTTCTCCGATTCTTCGGAGGTCTTCGCGGCCGGCGCGGCTTGTTTTGCGCCCGCCCGCTGCGCGGCCCCCGGCCGATTGAGCGGTCCGGGCGAAAGTCCGCGGAATAGCCAATTGATCACCTGCCTCTGCTTCTCAAATCGCGGATTGAATTGAATCGCGGCGACGGCAGCGACCAGATCGCGGCCGTGCTCCGTTTGCAGGTGCTGCTGCATGGCGGCACGCTTTTCGGGAGTTCCCACCTTCGAAAGCCAGCGATTCGTGATGTCATCGATTTGTTGAGTCGTGGCAGGCGCTTCCTCGATTTCGTCTTTCCATTCGATCAGGATCGAGCGACCGAGAATCTGACCCAAATGTCGCCGAACCTCGTTCGGTCGTCGCAGCGGATTCGCCGTCGTTAGTTGGGCTTTGATCGCCGGGTTTGGAATCGCGTCGATCATCGTGGTCACGAGTGTCATCTCGCTCGGGGCGATGAGGGAGCCCGGTCCGCGTTCGCGCTTCAATTGTTGAACTGTGGCACGGAGAATTTGCAGATGGCGTTCGCGCGGCGAAGACGACTTCTCTTTCTCGGCGTGATCTTTCAGGTCGCCGCGGAGATAATTCTGTTCCACCGCGGTCAAAACGGCGTCCAGGTCATTGGACGTCAGCAGCCCCGCACTATCAAAGCGACCGCCCAGAACCGGAATGCTGAGCCCCCTTGTGGCCCGCGCCAGGCGCTGCTTTTGCTGTTCCTGGAGCAGCTTTTGCACTTGGTCGGCCCGCTCGCCGGCGTCGGCCGTGCCGAGGAGTTTGTCGCGATCGAAGGGCGAAAGCTTGAACAACCAGGCGTTGTATCGTTCCAGCAGTTTTTGCAGGTGACCGCCATTCTTGGTGTCCTGCTCAAGCTCGTCGTTCAGAGTATCCAGTTGCTTGCGGCGTTCCGGTGAAAGCTTGAGATACGTGTCATAGTTCCGCCGGAGCTGGTTGAGATCGGACTGGCTCAGCAGTTCGATCGAGCGGCGGCGGGATTCGAGGAGACTGGCATCCTCGGTCGTCGCACCGCCCAAAAGTGAGGCGCCGAGCAAAATCGTAGCGATGCTCCGCGCACCGCTCTCAAGGCGTGTTCGATTTGGCATCATTGAACGACACGCCTCGCTTGTCCAATTCGCGTAAGAAGTCGATGGATTCGACGTTCGAGTACAGATCGAGTTTTTCGATCACCGGCAGATCGCGCAAGAGTTGCTCGGACGGATCGGGGATTAATCGGTTCGCGACAAAAAATCCAGCGACGCCAGCCAGAGACAGCCCGATCGCCCACGTGGCGAGAATCCCCCCGCGACGCAGCGGTTCCCTAGGAATCCGCTCCAACCAGGAGGTCGACCAAATGGACTCGGGCTCATCTGCGGCTTTCACTTGAATGACCATGCGCTCGGTCAAATCGCCGTTGCCGGTCAAACGGGGCAACTGGTCGAGAAGGTCCCACGTCCGCGAAAGCATGTCGACATCGTGCTGCACCGTCGGACTTTTCGAGAGGACCTGCTCGATCTCCTTGGCGGCCGGTTCGGGCAATTCGCCATCGAGATAGGCGACCAGGTTCGACCGTTGGTCCGAACTCAGTCGAGGGATTTTTTCCATAGGCCGGCCTCGGGGGTCGCCTCGCGTGCCGCGGCGTTTCTAGGGCTTCAGGTGCTGTTCCAACTGGCTGCGCAAATTTTCGCGGGCACGCGCCAAGAGCGATTTCACCGCTTCCGTCGACAGGTCCATCGACGAGGCAATGTCGTCGTAGCTCATTCCCTCGAACTTGTGCAAAAGGACGGCCATTCGTTGACGCTCATTCAGCGTGTCGACCGCCGACTGGACGATTTCGCAGGTTTCGCGCTTCACCACTTGGCGAGTGGGAAGCAGCGACGAACGATCGCTCATCATCGTCTTCCGCACGCCGATCGGCACCGAGCCGGACTCTTGCTGAGTGGTGAGCGAGACCTCTTTGCGGCGACCGATTGTGCGCCGCGCATTGCTGGCGACGTTGTTGGCGATGCGGAACAGCCATGTCGAAAACTTGGCCGTCGGCTGGTATCCCATGCGGGCGCGGTAGATGCGCAGAAAAACCTCTTGCACGAGATCTTCCGCGGCGGCCTGATCACGCATCATATGATAAAAAATGCTCAGCAAACGGTCTTGATAGCTGGCGACAAGTTGCGAAAACGCATCGTCGTCTCCGGCCTTGGTGCGCATCATGAGCTGCACGTCCGGGTCGCGCAGAAAGGCGGCCTGATCGTTCTTGCCGGCTTCAACTTTTCCGGAATTGGACTTGCCGGAACCCGCATCGCTGGCGGTGGCCACGGATTTCAACGTTGCCCCTAGTGCCCATCGTCCATGGAAATTAAACCCCGAGTAGCCTTCAGGGTATCTCTTTGCGCGGGCAAGCGGAAGCAAATTGAGAAAGCCGGGCCGGCCCACCCCACGAGGACGGTTACTTCACCGAGAAACGGTGGATTGTCGTCTGCGTGTAGGGCTTGTTGGGTTCGAGCACGGTCGACGGAAAATTCGGCCGATTCGGCGAGTCGGGAAGGTGCTGGCACTCGAGGCAGAAGGCCGAATACTGCTGGAAACCGCCGTCCTCGGGTTTTCCCGTCAACTGGTTGCCGGTGTAAAGCTGGATACCGGGCTCCGTCGTAAAGATCTCCAAAACGCGGCCCGAATCGGGATCCTCCACGCGCACAGCCGCCTGTTTCAGCGGTTCGCTGCGTTCGTTGAGCACGTAACACTGGTCGTAGCCCTTCACTCCTCCTCCGTCAACTTCCTTCAAACGCGCCCCGATTGCGGTTGGCGTCGTGAAGTCCATCGGCGTCCCCTTCACCGATTTCATTTCGCCGGTCGGAATGAGCGTCGAGTCGGCCGGCAGATACTTATCAGCGTCGATCCGTAAAATCTCGTTGAAGATGTCGCCCGATCCGGCTCCACGCAAATTCCAATAGATGTGGCTGGTGAGGTTGATGATCGTCGGCTTGTCGGAAACCGCGCGGTAATCAAGGCGCAGTTCGTTGGCATCGGTCAGCGTGTAGACGACCGTCGTTTTGACATTCCCAGGATAGCCCTCTTCGCCATCTCGGCTCTCGTACATGAATTCGACGCCCGCCGACTTTCCGTCGGCAGCGGGAGTCGCCGGACGCGAGCTCCACACGACATCACTGAACGATACCAGCCCCCCATGCATGTGATTCGGGCCGTCGTTGATGGCCAACGTGTAGCTCTTACCGTTGAGGGTAAATTTGCCCTTGGCAATGCGGTTGGCAAAGCGACCCACGATACAACCGAAATACGGATCCTTGCCGAGGTACCCGTCGAGCGACGGAAATCCCAACACGATGTTGGCCATCTTTTTCGAGCGATCGGGAAACTCGATCGAGGTCACCGTTGCCCCGTAGTTGATGATCGAGACTGCCATGCCGTGATCGTTGGCGAGCAGGTATCGCGTGATTGGGATACCTTCCTTCGTCTCGCCGTAGGGTTCGGATTGCACGCGCACGCCGGACTCCTCGGATTTCTCGGTGGTTGTTTTCTTAACCGCCGATTCTTTCGGAGTCGGGACCGTTCCCTGGTCGCATCCCCAGCAGGCGGCGACGACGACACCCAACATCATGTAGGGCCGTATTCGGTGCATGACTCACCTCATAGACGGTAGAGAGCGAACGCGCAAACACGACGGCACGCCGGTATCTTCGGAGAGCCCTTCGCCGGATTCAAGCGCAACGCGGCCGCTTGAATTCAAGGCACAGTGAGAATCAGAGGATCCGCCAGCCGGAAGGCGGCGGAATCGGCAGGCATTCGTGCGTTTCTTCGGGAGACAGCGTGCGGACGTCGTCGAGATTCCACAAACGGAAACCACCGCGAAACGCCGTTTGATTGTGACCCAGTCGGGCGCCCGCCGGGATGTCTTTGACTTCCGACGAATTGCCGCCCCCGAGAACGACATAGTCGACTTCGAATGCCATGAGAAAATCGTGAACGATCTCGGCAACGGCCGTTCGCCAAGCCTTCTTGCCGATCCGTTCCAACCCACGACGGCCCAGCACGTCTCCGAGTTTTTGCGTCTTCGTATACCGCAGTCCGCCCAATTCGAGCGGCACAATGGCATTGCCCGCGATCAATGTCGAACCCAGGCCCGTTCCCAGTCCCAGAAACAGCATGCGGCCGCCTTCGTAACTGCCCAGGGCCTGCATGGCCGCGTCGTTCAAAATGCGAACGGGCATTTTGAACGCGGCCGCGAAGTCGAAACCGACCCATCCCGCCGCCAGATTGCCAGGTTCGGACCGAGGGCCCGATGCGCCACACAATCCCGGATATCCGAGGGACACGGCTTCGTATTCCCAGCCTTTCGCCAACTCGGCGACCGCCTCGACCATTTTCACGGGTGTCATTTGCGGTCCCGACTCAGCCTTGCGAGGCTCCGTCTCGCCTGTCGCCAGAACCTTCAGCTTCGAGCCGCCGAGATCGATCGCCAGAATGTGACGCGGCGCGGGGGGCGACTTCTCCTTGTCTTGTTGTTGTGGTTGTTCGGAGTCCGCCTTCCCGGATTTCTCCGGAGCTGTGAGTGTTTGGAGTTCGGTGGTTGCTTCGATTGTTGATTCGGGCATCGAGTGTTCCGCTGGGATCCGCTTCGTGAAATTCGGTTCCTGCCCATTTTCGCAAGTTGTATGCCAGTTCACCGTCCCGGCGGCTCGCGAATGCGATTATCGAGGGGGCAATTCAGACGTGACTGCCTGCACTTAAAGGGAATCCCTGTCAGCCGGTCAATCGCTCGCATAGAATTTGGGAGAGATTGCTGGAGTTTAGGGTCGGCCGATTCCGCCCCAGGGCGCGGAGTGGCCGAATTCGTCCAACGCCGGCGTCTGTGGGGCCGTACAACGAGATAGATGCGAACCACAGAACGCCGGTCCGGCAGGAATCGCATGTCGGACCCGGAACTTTTTATAAGCGGTACTCAACAAGAAGGGGCCGGTCTCAGTGACGCCCGACTGGTTGAGGACGCGCGACGCGGGAATCGCGATGCCTTCGGCATCCTGGTTCAACGGTACGAGCGACGGTTGATCCGAGTGATCCTTCGATTCGTCTCGGATCCTGAACTGGCGAAAGACCTTGCGCAGGAAACCTTCCTGCGGGCGTTTGTGCGGTTCGACCAATTTGACCCCTCACGTCGTTTCGGGCCTTGGCTGTTTCGGATTGGCGTGAATTTGACCTTCGATTACCTTCGCCGGAAGCGTCGGCGAGGCAAATGGTCGGTCTTTACCGATTATTGGAATTCGACCGCCAGTCCCGATCCGGAGACGCCGGATCCTCGCGGTGAACTCGATACCCGGCAAGAGGTCGAATTGGTGCTGAAACAAGTGCCAGAGAAATATCGAACCGTCCTCATTTTGCGGGACATGGAAAACTTTTCGACCTCGGAAATCGCCGCCATCATGAATCGCAAGGAAGCGACGATTCGTTGGCGCTTGGCCGAGGCTCGCAACATGTTTCAACGTCTTTGGGTCAAACGCCAGGGAATTGCCCCGTCGACGGACGAGAAGGTGGCGTCATGAATTGCAAACAGGCCAAATCACGAGTTGCTCTGCTCATTGGAAATGATCTGGAACCGGCGGCGCTGGCCGACGTTCGCCATCATCTCGGCCAATGTGTTTCGTGCCGTCAGCACTTCGACAAGTTGTCGAGCTGCTTGGAAGTCCTGCAGGCTCCGCCGCGTGGATTTAACCCCGAGGACGAGAGCCTTTGGCCCAAACTTTCGGTGCGACTGGCTTCGCCGACAGCCGGCCAGAAGCCCCATCGTCTCAGTGGATGGGCCCCCTCTCTTGCCGTCGCCGCGGCGTGCACGGCCATGTTTTGGGTCGCCTCGAAGAATTGGCTGCCGACGGCCGGTGTCGAGCCGGCAGCGCCGCCTGTCATGGTTTATCCAACGGGCGAGCATCCGTCGGAAAGTCCGAATGTGATGCCTCTCGAGAACAGCCGCCCGATTCGGCCCCGAGTGCAGAAGCCCTCGAAGGACCAATCGGGTACAATGCGATTCCGTGAGCAAGGGTCGGACTCTCTCGTGCCGGTGAACGATCCCAACAATTGACGGATCGGCGGCAAACCGGGCGGGCTTTCGGCTGATTGCTCGCTTGCCTGGTTCAGAGAGGGACACCCCCATGCCGCTGTTCGAATACCGCTGCTCGCGCTGTGATCACCAATTCGAAGCCCTCGTACGCGACGGTAATTCACCCGAGTGTCCTGAGTGTCATAACAAAAAGCCCGAGCGGCTGTTGAGTGTCGTCTCGGCGCGCACCGCGGGAACGCGATCACAGTCCTCGGCCTGTCCGCCCTCGGACGCGCCGCCCTGCGGCCCCGGCTGCTGCCGGCTGCAATGACCGAAATTGTCCCGGCGGCACCTCACGAATACGACGCGGCTCTGACGCTGTTGTTCAATCAACTGCCGCCGAACGAGCAAAAAGCAGCCATCGCCGATGTTTTGACCGCCCTCCGCCGCGGCCGCATCGCCAATCATGGCGTGCTCGCCGCGAAATGCGAGGGCCGAATGGTCGGATCGATCCTGTATTTGATGCAACATGACCGGACGGCCTTTGTCTGGCCCCCCGCCGCCGCGGGAGCACGTGTAGCCGCCAGGGATGACGCCCTCCTGGGCGAGGTCATTCGACGGATCGATGCCGCCGACGCCTGGCTCGGCCAGTGCCTGCTTGAGATCGATCGGCACACCGAGCGCGCGATTCTCGAGCGCAACGGTTTTCGACATCTGACCGATTTGCGGTTCCTCGTGCGGCGGCTGGAGCATTTCCCCAGCTCTCCGCCGATCACAGGACCAGATGGCGAGCTTCTCGAAGCGGTCACGTACGAGCCCGGCGTGAACGATGCCCGGTTCGCGAGATTGATCGAGCGAACCTACGTCAAGACGCGCGATTGCCCAGAGCTTGAGGGGACACGAACCGGAGAACAGGCGCTCGTCAGCCATCAGATGTCGGGCGAATTCGATCCCGAACGCTGGAGGCTTTACCGATGGCACGGCCAGGATGCGGGCGTGCTCCTGATGAACGACCATCCTGAGCAGTCCTCGTGGGAAGTTGTCTATCTGGGAGTTGCCCCCGACTGCCGCGGCCACGATCTCGGCCGGCGGATGCTGTACCAAGGACTTGTCGCCGCGCGCCGCGCAACGCTTTTCGGTCTTATTAGCCGTCGATTGTCGAAACGAGTATGCCGGAAAGCTTTATGACGAGCTCGGCTTTGTCGAATGTGATCGGCGCGCAGTTCATCTTTACCTCCCTAGCCAGCCCCTCGCACGGGCGATCAATCAGTAATCGACAACCTGTTCACAATTCACACGCAGACTTCAAAAAAAATTCTAAATTCCAATCGCAACCAAATCGGTGAGCCTGCCGGAAGATGGGAGCGGTCGCGCGGTCACAACCAAGTCCTGCCAACACAATTCGAATTCGTCTTGGTTGACATGCCTCGCGGCGCCGATACGATCGTCTCCCTGGGAGTTGAGTGAATCTTCGAGTCGGCGGACGTGGTGCCAAACGAAACGTCGGCTCGATCTGCTTTTCAAAACGGACCGATCGCGCTTTTTTCGCCGTCAACCGCGCCTGACGCGGCAACGGAGTGCTGTGGTCATTTCGGGAATCCACGTTAAGCGAACGGGGACGGTCTGCGCACTAGGCGCGATCGTCCTTGGAGCTTGGCGTACGGTCGCGGTCTGCGCTGAGCGAGCCGTGCCAGGTTCTCGGGCCGCAGGAAGGGGTGCGTTCGCAGGAGGGTCGCAAGATGCAGCCCAACGCAACGATCGTTGCGGAATCACGGAGCCCGTCGGACCGCGGGATGCTCGAGGAGGTCAAAAAGCTTGTCGGATCGCAAACGTTCGATCACTGGTTTCACAACAAGACCTCGATCGAAATCACCGACAACGAGGTGACGATTGGGGTCGCGAATCCCTTCTTGCTTAACTGGATGCAGCACAAATTTCGGCCCGCTGTGGCCGAAGCCGCGCGCCGCGTTCTGGGCGATTCGGCACAGATTCGTTTTAAAGTGAATCCTTCCGCAGGCCTGCGCAGGCGCAGCCAGGCACGCCTCCTCGCCGGCTCCTCCGCGCGAAGAGGAAAAGCCGTCTGTCGGCGATCCTAATGACAAATTGGACGCGCGAAAGCCGGAGGCGGCGGAACCCGGCCGGACCGGTGCGATCGCAAAATTGCACTCGAATTCGCCGAGCATGCGCCTGCAGCCTTCCTTGCGGGCAGCGCTGGCGGATAACCGCAACGTTTCGGAATCCGGACGTCGCGCGCAGTCGTCGGCGAGACACGGCGCAACACAATCGGCCGGGCGTCGCTTCGCCGATCTGGCCGATTTCATCAAGGGCTCCGGGAACGAGTTGGCGTTCACCGCCGTCTTGCAAATCTGCGAACAGCCCGGCACGCGCTACAATCCGCTCGTCTTGTACGGCGGCGTGGGGACGGGCAAAACCCATCTGCTGGAGGCCACGTACAGGCGTCTCCGCGCCGGCCACGCCGGGATGAATGTGTTGTTTCTCTCCGCAGAAGGGTTCGCCAATTATTTCACGCAGGCGCTGCGCGATCGCACGCTTCCCAGTTTTCGCCAACGGTTTCGCGGCGTCGACGTGCTCATTGTCGACGACGTCGATTTCCTCGACGGCAAGCGGGTCATTCAAGAAGAATTTCTGCACACCATGCGGCAGCTCGAATCGCACGATCGCCAAATCGTGTTGAGCGCCGATCGACATCCGCGGCTGCTCACCAAATTGAGCGAAGAATTGGTCACACGGTTTATCGCCGGGATTGTGTGCCGGATGGAGTCTCCCGACCTGGAGACCCGTCGCGCCATCGTGACCCGTAAGGCCGCCCGTTTGACGGCCCGCGTTTCCGACGAGGCGCTGGAACTCGTCGCGCAGCGGTTTCGCACGAGCGTGCGCGAGATCGAGGGGGCCCTTAACTGCCTCGAAGCGCACGGCCTGAATTCCGGCAAGCCGGTCACGCTTTCCGCCGCGCGGAACGTTCTGGCCGATCTCGAGCGCGATTGCGTACGCGTGGTGCGGCTGGTCGACGTCGAACAGACCGTCTGCCGTTTCTTTGCCGTGAATCCGGATGAACTGCGCTCGCCGCGCCGTAGCCGCACGGTCAGTCAGCCCCGCATGCTGGCGATGTACCTGGCCCGGAAATTGACACAAGCCGCCTACAGCGAGATTGGTGAGTACTTCGGCGGCCGCAATCACAGCACGGTCATGTCAGCCGAGAAACGCGTCCGCGAACTGTTGACGTCCCAGGCGACGCTGCGGATCGCAGCACAAACCTGGAAGTTCGGTGATCTGGTCGGCTCGTTGGAGCAGCAACTGATGACAGGTTGATCGGCCCGCCTGAACAGAAGCGCGAGAGCGTGGCTCAGTTCGGCGAGCCGGGTCGAATCACGGGACCGGCTTCGGTGGAGTTTGCAGCCGGGGCCGCCTGTTGTCCGGTCGTTCCGGGCCACGCCGGCACCGCAACCTTGTCGTTCGGCCCAAAATCATTGCCGGGGCCAAAATCGTCAAGCGGTTCAAAGAGAGGCGCCGGGGTGCTGCGCGGCTGAATCCGCATCGGCGCCGTCGAGCTGAACGGCGCCGGAGACGATCCATCGCCGGTGGGCTTCCCGGGATTCGCAGCGGCGCCGGAAATCGGTTGATTCCCGTCGACGATGAGCGGTCCTCGAGCAGCGGTGCCATTCAATTCGGCACGACCTCCGTTTGCCGTCTGCTCGTTTTGGAGTTTGGCATCAAACGCGGTCAGCGCATCGCGGCGGCTCAGAATCATTGGCGATTTTGAACTGTCGTCCACGGGGCTGATTTCGGTGGCGACCACTCGCGGACGTTGCTGTTGCGCCCCTGCGCGGGTGCCGGTCGTGGATCGTCGAATTCGAATGCAGACGGCGCCTTTCCATTCTGTGCCGATGATCCACCGGGAGACCAAAGCGGCATCGAAGCCAGCGGATCGGCACCGGCGGCGGCCCGAGTCGGCGCGGCATTTGTGCCGTTGGCACTCGTCGTTGACGCGCCATTCGATGGCGCGATCGGGATCGACGATGACGGCGAGGCCGGCGGAGACTCTCGTTCGATCGCCGCAAAGCGGTCGTTGATCTCGTTGTCGGGAATACGCCCGGTCGCGTTGGGCGAACTCGAGGCTTGTGAAGTCGGAGGCGCGGCGCTCGTTGTCGGTTGGTTGGCCGTCGTCGCCGTCGCGTCGCCAGTATCGGGAGTCGTCGACGGATTCCGGTCCGATGACTCCATTGGTTGGAACGAGGCAACCACGGACTCTTTGTCGTTTGATTGCGGGCGACCATTCGGAAAGAGCCGGGCGACCTGGATGCGGGCCTCGCTCTCGCCGAGGGCTCGCCGCAGCGCATCGAATGCGCGGTCGTAATCGCCGTTGGCCGCATAGAGCAGGCTCAAGTTATGTAACGCCTTGGCGTGTGACGGATCGAGCCGCGTCGCCGCCATCAGGCATCGCTCACTGTCCTCGCGGCGTCCCTGCAACAGATACGAATAGCCCACGTCGCTCAGCAGATCGGGATTTCGCGGTTCCCGCTGCAAGGCCGTCAGATAATAGTGCTCGGCACGCGCGTAGTCGTGTTTCTTGTCCGCGATCACTGCCAGACGATGATTGGCGACCGAGTTATCGGGCTGCAGCTCCAAGACGCGGCGATAATAGGCCTCCGCTTGATCCAGACGATTCAGCGCGGCCTCGCGGTGGCCCAGATTCAAATTCTCGACGATCAGCGCCTCGTTACTGCCGGCAGACGTCGAAGCCGACGACGCGCTCGTCTCACTGGCCGCCGTTGTGGTCGTTGGCGACGGCGTGCTCGCGGTCGACGCATTGTGCGGATCGCCCGTCGGCATGTGATTCGCGTTAAATCCGGCCGACGCGTTGTCGACGTGTTCGAACGGCGGCGTCTGACAGCCTGAAAACATCAAACTTGCAACAACCAGGACCAGAGCAAGCTGATCCTTCAGCAATCGAAGTTGGGGTCGATGATTGACGCGCATGACAATCCTGCACGCGGCTCGACGCGGGAGGCAAATTGAAACGAATTGGAGACGCGGGAATCAGCGTCGTGGGGCCACGACGGCGAACGGAGGGCAAACGAGGCGTGTTTCGGATGGGAGCAGTCGGAGGGGGCGAACTATAAGCCTTCCTGCCAATCGTGTCGAGATGGGCTTCCTGCAAGTCGGGAACACGCACCGGGAGCCGGTGCCAGGTAACGACTTGTGGCAGCCCGATGCGGAAGAGTTTAACCACCCAGGGCCTGTCGAAGATCCGCGACCAGATCGTCCGGATGCTCGATCCCGATCGAGAGACGGATGGTCTGATCGCTGATGCCGGCCCGTTGCCGCGCTTCGGCCGTAATCGACGCATGGCTCATCGTCACCGGGAAGGCCATCAGCGATTCGACGCCGCCCAGTGATTCGGCAAGTTGAAACAGTTTGGTGCCGTAGAGGACGCGCTCAGTGTCCGCCCGTTTGCCGCGGACGTCGAAGCTGACCATTCCGCCGAATCCCTTTTGCTGCCGGCGGGCCAACTCGTGCTGGGGATGAGTGGGAAGTCCGGGATAGTAGACGCGCTCGACCGCCGGATGCTGACTGAGCATCTTGGCAACCGCCATCGCCCCCCGCTCGTGCGCCTGCATCCGCGGGCCCAGCGTTTTTACGCCGCGCAGCACGAGCCAGGCATCAAACGGCGAACAGGCAACGCCGAGCGCGTTGACGATGTATGCGATCCGCTCCGCGTGCTCTTGATGCCGCGTGACGACGCAGCCCCCGACGACGTCCGAGTGGCCGTTGAGGTATTTCGTCGTCGAATGGATCACGACGTCGACGCCGAAATCGAACGGCCGCTGCAAGTAGGGAGACATGAACGTGTTGTCGGCGATCGTGACGAGTTTCGCATCGCGGGCGATGCCGGACATCGCCGCCAGATCCACGAGGTTCAGCAAGGGGTTGCTCGGCGTCTCGAGCCAAATCGCCTTGGTCGCCGGCGTGATCGCCTGCTTCACGTTTTCCGGTTCACGCATATTGACGAAGGAAAATTTGAACCCCCATTTGGAGTAGATGTCCGCGAACAAACGATACGTACCGCCGTAGATATCGTGTCCGGCAATGATGTGGTCGCCCGGCTGAAACAAGTGCATGGCCGCCGTGATGGCCGACATGCCGGTCGAAGTCGCCTTGCAGTCAATGCCCCCTTCGAGCGAGGCGATATTCTCTTCGAGCGCCTTGCGCGTGGGATTGCCGCTACGGGTGTAGTCAAAACCGCGATTGGTCTCGAGGTCGTCCCAGGCAAAGGTCGACGTCGGATAAATCGGCGTGATGCAGCTTCTGTAAGCCGAGTCCTTGTCGACACCGACATGGACGCAACGGGTCTCGAAATTCATGGGCGTTTTGCTCGCGGAGTGAGGTCTATTGGCAGATTGCGCGAACCCCAATTGTAAGTAGAGTTGCAGGGACTGTCATCGACTGCCCGCCAACCCGTGGAAAGCCGTTCGAACAGGCCGTACGATATTCGTTTTCGCGAAGAGGAATGCGGAAATTGACCATGGGAAAGGAAAAAAAGAGTACCGAGATTCGCCGCTGCTTCTGGGCCACGACCGAGCCCAACATTTCGTACCACGACACAGAATGGGGCGTGCCGGTTCACGACGATCGCTTGCTGTTCGAGTTCCTCATTCTGGAAGGAGCTCAGGCCGGACTCAGTTGGGAAACGATTCTCAAGAAACGGCAGAATTACCGCGACGCGTTCGACGGCTTCGAGCCGACACGGATCGCCAACTACGGCAAACGCAAACGCGACGCCCTGCTCGCCAACGCGGGGATCGTGCGCAATCGCCTGAAAATCGATGCCGCCATTCTCAATGCCAAGGCCTTTCTCGACGTGCAAAAGGAATTCGGCACGTTCGACCGGTATCTCTGGTCGTTCGTCGGCGGCCGTCCGCAACAGAACGCGTTGAAATCGCGAAGCGATATTCGCGCCTTCTCGCCTGAGTCGGACGCGATGAGCAAAGACCTCAAACGGCGCGGCTTCAAATTCGTCGGCACGACGATCTGCTACGCCTTCATGCAGGCGGTCGGCATGGTCAACGATCACCTGGTCGACTGCTTTCGGCACGCGGATCTCAAGCGCCGCGGGTGACCGCTTCTCGGGCGCATCGGCTAAGGCACAGCCTCGGGCGACAAACCGTTGGCCGGTTTCGGTGGATCGACGGCGAGCACCTTTCCATCAACATTGCCGTTGGGCGACCCCGGGAAAATCCGCCGCGGCAACCAACGGGCTTTCTGCGCGCTGATCAAGAAGGCCAGAAGGAGCATCCCCAGACTCCAAACGAACGCGGTCATCGCCTCGCGACCGAGAACGCCCGTCGCCCGCCGGAAAACGGTCACCAAACCCGCATAGAGAATGACGACCGCCATGCCTCCGAACCCGTACAAAAACAGCCGACTACGCCGCCATATGGCAATCACGAGACAGGCCACAATCAGTAAGGCGACGTAAAGGTAAATCCACTCGCGAGGCGCCCGTTCTGCCGACGCGGTCACCGCAAAAAATGCCGCGGCCGGAAACAGCGCCGCCGCGATTCCGCGCAGGATCCTGGCAAAGAGATCCGCGAAGGAGATGCCGACAACCAAAATGGCGAACCACAACGCATTGAGACACAGCGGCGTCTGCCAGGAGCCAAGTGCCGTCTGCGGGGCCAGCCACCACAAACCAAACGCCCCAACGCAGGCCGCTGCGGTGCACGCAACCGAGGAGCGCACGCGGATGCCATGCGCAAACAGGAGCGCTCCAATAATCAGCAGCGGCCAGGGGCGTGGTTGGACGAACGAATCCACGTCGACCGTGCGCGGGCCGACAATTGCAAAGAGCGCGCCGACCGCGAGGCTGAGCTGCGCCGCCATCCGCACGCCGCGGATCCAAGCCCAAACGTAAAACGCCAGGAGCAGCCAGCACGTCCACCACAAGGGCGAGCCAACCGTCGTCACAAACACGCCGAAGAACTCGCGAAAGACCTTCCCGTCGGTCCAGGGCAACGCCAAAATCAACATTAAGGGGGCAAAGTTCGTCGCCCGCCGAACGATGCGGCGATTTCCGGAGACCAGGCCCACTTCCAGAAAGATGACGAGGATCGCAAACGCCAGAGGGACGAGAAAGTACGGGCCCCAGATCGTGTCGAAGACGATCGAACGGCCGCCGGGATACTTTTTCCAGATCGAACCGTCCAATCCAAAGGTCATCGTGAGCGCATACGAGCGCAGACCCACCGCCCCGGCGATTACGCCGAACGCTGCTCCGGGAAACAGGGGCCAAGACCAGGGCGTTCCATTTTCCGCGACGTACCGAGCTCCGCCGCGCACGGCCGGCCACAGGCTCAGAACCAAAACCGCGGCCGCCAGCGGAAACAGGAGCAACATCCAATCGAGCGACTCTTCAGAACGCGGATGCAACTCGGGCGAGTACCACCAAGGCGCCACATAAAACAGTGCGAGCAGCAGGTGATAAGGCACGCGATAGAGCGCCCCTAGCTCGACCCCTGCCCCCCACAGCACGGCTTCCGAAACGCTCGCCGAAAACAAAAATCCCCAAATCAACAGAAACGTCGCCGACCGCGACGTGTCGGCTCTCACAAACAGGCTGTCGGCACTGATCGAAACGGCCAGAAATAACACCAACAGCAACAGCAGAATCGATCGCGCAGTCTTCCCAAACTTTGCCCCACCTCACGATCCAGACGCCGATCGTCGCCAGCAAGAGTGTGTAACCCCCCAAAACGCCCGTCATCAGCCACGTGTTGCCTGCGCCGAACTCGAGCCGCGAGTAGGCGGCCCAGATCGCATACAGCATGAGCACGGCGCTCACGGCATAGAACGGATTGTGAGTGTACAGGTACCTCAACACGGAAGGACGCTGAGCGGACCGAGACATGACCATCTCCTCTTCAACAAGACAGTCGAGCCAAAGGAAAAAAAGCCATCGCAAACGCGAGGACAAAATTGCCAAGAAAAGGGAGTATCCGCTCGCTAGTGACAGGCTCAGCGCGGCAAATCCGGCTGCGAACAGACGACCGGTTCGGCTACGACGTGGTCAACTCAGAGGTGTCGGTCTTGCGAAAGGCAACCGAATGACGCCGCCTCTACCCATATAGATACCGATTTGACGGGCTTTTTGTCTGGCAATGCGACAAAGACGCCCCGACAGAAGCGATTTTTGTTTGGTCCGATTCCCACACTTCGCCCGGCCGTGCGCCGGCCGATACGATGCACAAAGCGGACTGGCGGACGAATCCCGGGACTGGAATCGATTGATGGCCCAATCGGCGGCGCTTGAACTCTATGACCCGCGCAATGGCGACGTCGCCCTCAAGATCGAGCGTCTTCCGAACGAAGAGGAGTTGTCTCGACCGAAACGCTTCAATTCTTTTGCCGTCTATTGGATCCAGGCGGGATCGGGCACGTTCTGGGCCGACCTCGGTTCTTATCCGTTTGCTGCCGGGTCGCTGTTGTTTTTCGTACCCTACCAGGCGATCCGTGTGGTTGCCGAAGCACCAGTCCGCGGACTGGCCCTGCAGTTTCACGCGAACTTTCTCTGCATCGAGACCTATCACGAGGAGGTCGGGTGCAACGGCGTCCTATTCAACGACATCTACGGTGTGCCGTCGATTGCCCTCGTGCCCCCCTCCGATCAGGAGATTGCCGGATTGATCGGCTCCCTCGAGCACGAAATGCAGGAAGAGGGATTAGCGCATGTCGAACTCTTGTTGTCGTATCTCAAAATCCTGTTGGTCAAAGCCACGCGTCTCAAGCTTGAGCAGCAGCCCATCGATTGGCAGACCAGCGGACGCGTGCCAGCCGTTCTGGACGAGTTGAAGCAACTCGTCGAGGCCAACTTCCGCACGCTGCACACTCCGGCCGAGTACGCCCGGCGGTTGCACATCACGCCAAAGGCACTCGGCAAGCTCGTCAAGACCCACCTGCACAAAACGCTCACCGAATTGATCCGCGACCGCGTGCTCAAGCAGGCGAAATGGGACTTGTTGCACACGCTGAAATCGGTCAAGCAGATCGCCGCCGAGGTCGGTTTTGCCGACGAACTCTATTTCAGCCGCCTCTTCAAGCGGGCCACCGGCTGCGCTCCCACGTTCTTCCGCGAATACGAAACGGCCATTCGCGGGGGGAGCAATCTGTCCATGTCTTTGCGTCAGTCGTCCATTCCTGGCTCCTCGTCCCCGGCCTACTCTTAGCGGAAGTGGTACACGGGAACAGGGTTTGAGAATCGAGCGGAACGCGAAGGACGTATGGCCATGAACATCCAACGAATCTTTGAACTGGCGGCGCGAACAGATCGATTGGGCATCACTGTGACGCGGCTCGGGCTGATTGTCGTCTTGATGTGGATCGGAGGACTGAAAGTGTTTCATTACGAAGCCGACGGCATCGTCCCCTTTGTCGCGAACAGCCCTTTCATGAAGTTCTTTTACGCCCACCCTGCACCGGAATACCGCAAACACATGAACAAAGAGGGCGAACTCGTCCCCTCCAATCGCGAATGGCACGAGCAAAACCACACGTACGCCTTTGCCTACGGGCTCGGGTCGGTGATTGTGCTCTACGGCCTCATGCTCTGCTTCCACCCTTGGAAACCGCAAGTCGCGACCTTGGGAAGCTTTTTGGTCTTGGTGATGTCTTGCGTGACGCTCTCGTTTTTGATCACCACGCCCGAATGCTGGGTCCCCGCGCTCGGTAGCGCGGAGCATGGTTTTCCGCTGCTTTCGGGGGCGGGACGGCTCGTCGTCAAAGATGCCATCATGATGGGCGCGGCCCTCGTCACGATGTCCGATTCGGCCAAGGTCTACTTACGCAAGCGGTCGACTAAGGTCGCACAAACAGCGACGATTCGCCGATCCGAACCGGCGAAAGTCCTGGCCGGCTGACGACGCCCAAGTCGCAAAATAAAAGCAGGCAGGCTCGCATCGAGGTGCGGCCTGCCTTTCGTCATTGGGCCCTGAAGGATTCGACTCGAGTCACCGCCCGTATGTGCGGTTGTACGGAGCGTCGCGATCGAGAGTCTCTTCGTCGAGGGAGCCCGCTTCACCGGTACGCTCCCCCCGACTGCGCTCGCCCCGAAAATGCTCCATGAGCACTCCACGATCCAAGGGCCCTTCGTGCTCGACATCCCGATTTTCGACGTCGGGATGACTGGTTTCGGAGCGATTCGACTCCGACGCAGCCCTGGAAAGATGTGATTTTGCCGCATCGCTGGAAACATGCGGTTTGGAAGGCTTCCTGGCAACGTTCCGTTTGCCAGTCTGCTTCGCCTTCGTTGCCATGACTTTTTTGGCCATTTCTTGACACCTCCGAATTGCTGACAGGCTCGTAGGGCCTAATTACTCTTGGCTCGCCCTCTTTGACCGCAATTCCCGTTCCTAAAGCTAAACGGACAAAGATCTTCCATCTCACGCTGCCCGTGGCGCAGTGCCTCGATTGGCTACAAAAAATGAAATTTCTGAATTTTTCCGTGTAACATGTCCTCAACCACCGCGCTTTAGACGCATAGATGAATGCTGTCCTCGCCAGGCAGAAGACGGAATCACTCGGAGCAAAGTGAGATGAGCCGCAACATCACTTCGTTGATCGCGATCGCCTGCAGCTTGGCGTTGACAGTGTCGACGCCCGCCACAAACGCTTTTGGCCGCGGGGGCGGGGGAGGAGGCGGCGGATCGGGGCACTCGTCGGGCGGGTCGAGCTATTCCGGCCACACAATGTCCACGCCGCAAAGCTTTTCCCGTTCGACCACGAACTTCTCGACGCCAACCTCACGGACGTCGAACTCACATATGTCGAGCCACCCCTCCTTCCAGAATGGGACCACCAAGAACGGCATTACCCAAAACAAATTCGTCAGCAACAAGTTCCAAAAGCAGACGATGCATAAATTCGCGAATTCGAAGTCGAAGTACTGGAAGAAGTACGGCTGGGGCTTCGGCCGATTTTGGGGCTGCGACTTCGGCTGGGGTTGGGGTTGCTGGAGTTCCCCGTGGTGCTATGCCTGGTGCTGGTACGACCCGCTGCCGGTTGCCGCTTATAACAACCCGTATTGCGATTGCGCGGGGACCGTGGTCGACGGCGTTGATTACTCGGCTCCGATCTCCAAGCTGCCGGCCAACACGGTTGCCGGCGACGATTCCGACGCGTTCGCGTCGGCCCGGCAGGCCTTCCTCGAAGGAAACGTCGACGCAGCCTTAAGCGCCATCTCGGTTGCGGTGCTCCAGATGCCGCAGAGCCAGGACGTGCATCAGTTCCATTCGCTCGTGCTCTTCGCCAGGGGCGACTACTGCCGGTCGGCGACGGTGGCGTATGCCGTGCTGCAGGAGGGACCGGGCTGGAGTTGGAACACGCTGCAAGGTTTCTATCCGTCGTCCGAGATTTACACCGAGCAGTTGCGACGGCTCGAGCACTATGTCAATGACCATCGCGACGAGGCCAACGCCCGCTTCTTGCTCGGCTATCACTACTTAATGCTCAATCACGGCGACGCGGGCCAGCGACAGATGCAGCAAGTCGTCGAAACGCAGCCGAAAGACAAGCTTGCGCAAAACATCGTCACCGGCATGAACAATGCCGTTTCGGCCAGACTCGCGGTCGCAAAAGAGGAGGTGAGAAAGCCGGCTCCCGACAATACCCTGCCGCCCAACGACAACTCGGCCGAGCTGGAAACCATCATCCAAGCCAAAACGTCGCCGGCCAAAATAACGCCGGCCAAAGTGACGCCGATTGTCGATGAGAAGTCGTCCCCCGACGGCGACGCGGATCAGGCGCCTGTCAACAACAAGCCAGAGACGGTGGTCGTCAAACGCAAAGCCAGCAAGGCGCCCGCCGAGGACAATTCGGAGAAAGCGGACACGGATAACGACGCCGACAAATCGCCTGCCAACGACAAGTCCGAAAAAGTGGCGGCCAAAGACAAAGCCGATACGGCACCCACTGCGGGCAAGTCGGAGAAAGCGTCCAACGATGACGATGACGATGACGATAAAACGCCCACCAACGACAAGTCCGCGAAGGTAACCAAGGGCAACGAGCAGAACGCATCGACCGATGAGAAGTCGGACAAGGCGTCTACGGATGACGGGCAGGTTCAGCCGTCAGGCGGCGACAAGAGCAACAAGGTCGCCACCAAAGGCAAGGCGGATCATTCATCCACGTATGAGGAAGAAGATCAGCCCGCCGCGAACAACAAGGCGAAAGAGGCCTCTGCCAAACGCAATGCCGCCAAGGTGTCCGCTGAGAGCAAGACCGAAACGGTCGTCACCAGTGACAAGGACACTAGTGAGTCTGACAAGCCGGAGCCTAAGGTCGTGCGGCCCAAACTCATCAAGCGAACCACGCCTGCGAACGGGATTGTCGGAACGTTCAAGGCCATTCCCGAAGAGGGGATCCAGATCGAGTTGACGCTGGAGGCCGATCAAGCGTTTACTTGGAAGTTCACCGCCAACGGCAAATCGCAGCGCTTCTCGGGCAAATATAAGATGAGCCCGAATTCGCTGACATTGACCCGCGACGACGGCGAGTCGATGGAGGGAACGCTCGAGCGGACCGGAAACGGCAGCTTCAAGTTCCGCATGAAGAATGCCGAAGCCGACGACCCCGGCCTGAGTTTCTCACGATAACTTCACCAATTCCGTTGAACCGTCGGCCCAATGCAGCCATGCTCATTGGGCCGACATTTTCGCCGTCCGCGAGGCGACCCACGCATCAACGATTGGGCCCCTGAGAATCTTGAGTAATTGGTTGTAACAGCTCCCGCCGGGTTTCGCTTGCGAGAGACGGACAACGTCTTCGCCAGCGAACAATCCTTAAAACCAAGGGAGCCAATCAGATGAACCGCCAAATCACTCAATCGATCGCCTGCGGCCTGGCGTTGACGCTGTCAACGATGGTCGCGACCTCATTCGCCCGCGGATCGGGACACTCCTCGCGCGGAATGGGCCACTACGGCCACTCGATGTCGTTCCGCAATTCGTCTTTCAATCGGGGCAATTTCGGGCACAATTTTTCCGGTAACCGGTTTAACAATTTCTCGCGGCGATCCTACGGTTGGAGCTATTACGGCTCCTCGGGGTACAACTACGGGTGGGGATGGGGTTACTGGAATTCCCCGTATGGCTACGGCAATACTTCCTATGACAACAACTCGTACGGCAGCAACTCGTACGGGAACAACTCGTACGGGAACAGCTCCTACGGCAATTCGGAGACCGCCGCCAGCGGTGCGGAATCGCCATCGACACCGAATCCCTCCACGGGAAATGCCCCGGTTGGACCGATCAATGCCGGGCCAAACGGGCAGCCGACACCCGCCGACGCCGACGCTCAAACCGTAACTTCAAAGCAGACTGAGGCCGCAAAGCTCGCAGCCGTAAAGCCGGTGGCGACGACGGCCGCGTCGACGACACTAACTTCCGACAAGAAGGGCGCAGACGACGAGGATTCGGACGACGATGACACGGATACCAAAGCGGGTACACCAACTGCCAAATCGACGCCGATCGCCGACACGAAGGCCGGCACTGTGGGGAACGATGCAACCAAAACCGCACCGACCTCGCCGGCGAGTGCGCTCACAGGAACGTTCAAGGCCAGCCCGGCCAAGGACGTGCAAATCGAGTTATCGCTCAAGGATGACAAGACGTTCACCTGGAAGTTCACGGCAGGCGGGAACCTGCAGAGCTTCTCGGGAAAATATCAAATCGGCGCGAATTCGCTGATCCTGACCCGCGCCGACGGTGATGCGATGGAGGGCACGCTCGAGCGGACCGCCAACGACTCCTTCAAATTCCGCATGAAGGGAGCCCCGCCCGAAGATCCCGGCCTGAGTTTCTCACGATAACTTCACCAATTGCGTTGAACCGTCGGCCCAATGAAGCCCTGCTCATTGGGCCGACTTTTTTTCGCAACTCGGACGCCTTCGTGACGGTTCTCAAGCCGCCGGCAGCAGGCTATTTGCGATCCAGATCACCACCGCCGCCGCCAGGCAATAAAAGCCGAAATACTTCCAGCGTCCCCGCTCGAGCACGGCCGACAAAAACCGCAGGGCCAACAATCCGGCCAGGAAGCTCAACGCCATGCCGACCCCGGCGGGAACGAGAGTCCCCGTCAGCATGCTCGATGACAACTCGTGCGCGTTGAGCAATTTGTAGACGGCATAGACCTGCACCGGCGGCGTCAGCACGACGGCGAGGGCGAAACTGAAATCCTCGCACAGCGTCCGCGACACGCCGCAGATCAGGCCCGTCGAAATCGTGGCTCCCGAGCGGGAAAAGCCGCGAAACGGCACGCAGAATCCCTGCACGAGGCCGATCCAAAAACTGGACCGATTCGTCAATGGCCCCCTGCTCGTCGAGTCCCGCGACCCTGTCGCCAGAATAAACAGACCGGCCGCCGCCAATCCGGCCGCCACGATCGGCAAGTGCTTGAACAACTCTTCAACTTCGCCCTTGGGATACTTGAGCAGCCCAACCATGATCACCCGCTCGATCAGGAATTTCAGACCGAGTGCCAAGACACCGGTGACGATCGTGGCCAGTATCAAGACCTGCAAGAACTGCCGCGGCGACATATGCTCCGCGCTTCCCGATGTTTCCCCCACTTGGCCCGCAGTCGGTGCCGCCCCGCCCGTCAACAGCCGCCGCCAGCGCGGCCAGAAGTAGACGAGTACGGCAAACATCGTCCCCGTGTGCAGCATGACGAGCAAGAAGACCTGCTCAGGCCGCGATGGGTCCATTCCCATCACCCGCTGCGCGAGGATCACGTGCGCCGAACTCGACACGGGCAGCAATTCGGCCGCCCCCTGGATCAGGGCCAACACGGCGATCTGAACGTAATGCATGACATCCATCGGCATTCATTTCCGGTTCGGCCCGACACCAATTTCCGAGTTTGATCCGCGGCGAGCAACGGATGATAGTGGCACCCACCATCCGCGAGCAAACGGGCCAGTGTCGGCAGGCAGAGCTTGATGCACCGGCGTCAATCCAAACGGAATTTCGCTTCCGCAAAGCGCATCGAGACGAGGGGATATTTGGTACCAAGGTGGCACGGATGTCGGTTAAGATCCCAATCGATCGTTGCCTTCGAGTTCGCCCATCGAGGAAGATCTTCCATGTCCATCTCCGTCGTGAGACTTGGCTCGCCCCGAGGGCGCAACGAAGGTCTGCGCGTGGGCACGGTCCGCCGGCCGCCGCGCGGGGTGAAGAAAGCCGACATCGCCAAGCGCGACTTCTACGACGTCTGGCTTCCCGTCGTCTCACCGAGCCCCGCGTTGATCGCCCGACTAAAGAAATCGCCGGACGACGCAACTTGGAAGCGTTTCGAGCGGGGTTACCGCGCCGAAATGAAGAAACCCGAAGCGGCCCACGTCATCGAGTTGCTCGCCGCCCTCTCACACGACACGAACCTGGCCGTCGGCTGTTATTGCGAAAATGAATCGCGCTGCCACCGCTCAATTCTGAAGAAGCTGCTCGGGGAACACGGCGCCGAGATCAACGAGTGAGAGGAGCCTCACCCCTCACCCGTGTATAACGCCTCGATCACATTGCCATTGTTGAGTCGGTGCGTCCGTCCCTCGATGTCGACGAATTCCGACAGCGGATCGATGCCAAGCGCCGTGTAAACCGTTGCCGCGACGTCCGAGTGGCGGTAAGGCTTCGTAATCGGACGGGCTGCGATCGCGTCCGAGCGGCCGATGACCTGTCCGCCGCGGACGCCCGCGCCGGCGAACAGGCCGAAGAAGCAGTCCATCCAATGATCGCGTCCGGCGCTGGTGAAATACGGAATTGATCCATTCGGCTGCACGAGCTTGGGCGTTCGGCCGAATTCGCCCATCAGGACGACGAGCGTTTCCTCGAGCAGCCCGCGGGAGTGCATGTCGTCCATCAGTGCGGAGATCGCCTGGTCGAACTGAGGCAGCAAATCTTTGCGAAGGCTGGTGAAGTTGTTGTAGTGCGTGTCCCAAAACGCGTGATTCGTGATATTCGCCTGCACGATCGGCACGCCCGCCTCGATCAAGCGCCGCGCCATGAGCAGAGGCTGGCCATAGACGTTGCGGCCATAGCGGTCTCGCACCGCGGGCGGCTCGTCTTCCACGGCCAATGCCCGCGACAACCGGCCGTTCGTCAACAGGCGAAAGGCCGCCTGGCGGTCGTGCTCATAGTTGACCGTTTTGAACGACGCTTCGAGATGGGCGCGCTGGTGATCGAGGGCGGACAGCAAATCGCGCTTCGACGCCATCCGCTTGATCGACAGGCCGACCGGCGTCCGCAGGCTTTCGTCGACGCGATAATTCCGATCGGCCGGATTGCTGCGGATCTGATACGGATCGAACTTCGCCCCCAACAGGCCCGCGTTCTGTGCCGGATACAAACCGGTGCCGGGATCGACCATCTCTCCCGGCAGCACAACGCTCGCCCGCAAACCGCTTGCTTGCTTCGCTCCGCGAAAATATTCGACCCCCGCGCACCACGACGGCCAGTCGCGCCGCGAGGCAGCCAAACCCGCGCCCGGCGGCAGTTCGTCGACGCCAGCCAGAATTCCCTGCACGGCGGTCCGGTGGTCGCCAAACCCCGGATTGCACGTCATCGAGCGGACCAGCGCCCAGTGATGCATCCGCCGGGCCATCAGCGGCAAGTGCTCGCAAATTTGCACGCCGCTCACCGAGGTATCGATCGGCCGGAACTCGCCGCGACACTCGTCGGGCGCTTCGGGTTTCGGGTCGAACGTGTCGAGATGACTCGGCCCGCCGAAAAGGAACACGAACAGCACCGATTTGGCCCGCGGTGTGGAGGCCGTTGCCGCCAGCGTTCGGCCGCCGATCAGCGTCGACAGCCCCAATCCGAGCGCCGTCGAACAACCGACCTCGAGTAAATTCCGCCGCGTGAGTCGACCGACGTTCGCAGCAGAATCTGGCGTCACTTTTGCACCGCACTCGAGGTTCGGAGATTTGCCGCGATTTTAGGGGGACCGGAAGCGGCAAACAAGGACATCGAACGCGACAAGGCAGATCTCCATTTCGCGAAAGACTTCTCCTCTCCATTCGCGCCTACTAGGTGTAATCCCTTACCCTGCGGCTCAGAACGGGACAACGTATGTCAGACGTGATAAAGTTTGTAATCAGGCCGACCGTTGGTGGGGGCTGACCCGCATCGCCGTCATCTGGTACCTGGCATCTCTCCCGCGTGCGGACCCGAACACCAACGCCGACAACCGGCAAGGGCCGACTTGATTATGCAAGCCAAGCTTCGCGTCATCGCGGGCTCCGCAACTTTCGAGACGATCGCGGTCTCGACGGGAAAACTGCTCCTCGGCCGTGCCGATGACTGCGACGTGCAAGTGGCCAGCGAATTCGTCAGCGGCCATCACTGCGTCTTGTTGACGGACGAGTACGCGATCCGCATTCGCGACCTGGGGAGCAAGAACGGCACGATCGTGAACGGACGCCGCATCGGCACGGCGCCCACAATTCTGTTGCACGATGACATCGTTGCACTTGGCGACATTTATTTCCTCGTCGATCTCAGGCCGGTCAGTGTGACGATGGCCGCGCCCGAAACAAGATCGAAGCCCGCGGTTGCGCCAACCGCCTTGCAAGGCACGGGAGTCTACAACGGCGATACGCTGGAGGCCGGACTGCCCGAACCGCTTCCGCCGCAAATCGCGCCGCCGGCGGTTCCCTCGTCGGGCGATCCGACTCCATTGCCGCCGACTTCCGTACCGAATCCGTACGAATAGGCGACCATGGCTGAACCGCACGCGTGCCCCAGCCGCGACGACCTGCAGCAGCTGATTCTCAATCGCCTGCCCGGCGACGCAGCGCTGCGGATCCAGCGGCATGTCGAAACGTGCCGCGAAATGTCGGCACGCCCTCGAACAATGTCTCGCCTCCGACGAGTTACTCGATGCCGTGCGCGCCAGCCGCGGCCCGGCGACCGATCCGACCAAAACGATCTATCTGCCGGCCGACTGGCTCGGAGGCGCGATTCTGACGTGGATCCGCACCCACGACAGCACCATCGCGGAGAAAAACGCGCGTGGCGCTTTCGACCGACGATATCAAGCGGCTGCTCGACCCGCCGCGAGCCCCGGACGAAATCGGCCGCGTCGGCGACTTTCGCATTCTTCGCGTCCTGGGCGTCGGCGGCATGGCCGTCGTTTTCGAAGCGGC
Source organism: uncultured Planctomycetaceae bacterium (assembly GCA_963752185.1). Lineage (GTDB taxonomy): Bacteria > Planctomycetota > Planctomycetia > Planctomycetales > Planctomycetaceae > DASPSM01. Next base: position 3,698,733 of record CAVVXK010000002.1, read on the forward strand.
CGACTGCCATCTCAAACGGCACGTCGCCCTCAAGCTGATGCGTCCTGCCGTTGCCTCCAAGCCCGGCAGCACCGATCGCTTCCTGCGTGAAGCACAAAGCGCCGCCGCTCTCAAGCACGAACACATCGTGACGGTCTACCAGGTCGGTATGCACCGCTCCGCGCCCTTTCTGGCGATGGAACTGCTCCACGGCGAATCGCTCGGCGATCGCCTGAAAAACGGCCGTCCGGGCATCGACGAAGTCCTGCGGATTGGCCGCGAGATCGCCGCAGCCCTCGCCGTCGCCCACTCGCACGGGTTGCTCCATCGCGACATCAAACCAGCCAACATCTGGCTCGAGCAATCGCGAACCGCCGCCGAAACGTCGCCGCAGACAAACGGCAAACCCGTTCCGGGCAAGGTGAAGATTCTCGACTTCGGCTGCGCGAAACTCTGGTCCGACGAATCCGGAATCACGCACGCCGGCCTGATCATCGGCACTCCCGCGTACATGGCTCCCGAACAGTTGACCGGCAAGACGGTCGACCCGCGGGCCGATCTGTTCAGCCTCGGCTGCGTCCTCTACCGCATGGCCGGCGGCTGTCCGCCCTTTGGCGGAGACGACCTGCTCGCGGTCGTCCGCTCGCTCGCGCTCGAAGATCCGATCCCTCTCTCGGAGCTCGACCCGCAAATTCCCCAATCACTCTCGGATCTCGTCACACAGCTTCTGGCGAAAAACGCGGATGACCGCCCCGTTTCGGCTCTCGCCGTTGTCGAGCGGCTGACAGCAATCGAACAACAACGCGGGCGGTCCGACCGCGGCGAGGCCCCCTCCGGCCCTCCGTCGGCCGACCGCGGCACAAAGAGCGCTCGGCGACGCAACGGCCTCGCTGCCGTCATCGGGCTCGCACTGCTGTTCCCGCTGGTCGATTTTCTGTTCGGAGCACAGCTCATCCGCATCATCACCAACAAAGGTACGATCGCCGTCACAATCGACGACCCAGCCGTCGGCGTCACCATCGCGGAGAATCAGGTCGTGCTTCACGACGGACGCGGGCAGGCGGAAATCACCCTGTCTGCCGGCGAACACGCGCTCACGGTCACACTCACGCAGCCGTCCGGAGTTTCCTCTTTCGAGACAGAGAAGTTCACGCTCGAGCGCGGCGGCAAGAAAATCATCCAAGCTCAAAAGGAACTCGATCGCATCGCCGCGACGTCGATCGCCAAGCCTGCTAACTCGGCGGCGTCCATCGCCGCGTCTCGCGATCCGTCCCCGAAGCCGCCCGACTCGCATGCCGTGCCGACGGACCCGGACCGCGCCGCAGCCGCGTGGACGCTTTCGCAGGGAGGCTTCGTCCACCTTCGAACCGAACCGGGCGCGCACGCCGTCAAAGTCACCGCGGCCCACGCGTTGCCGGCCGGCCGCTTTGAATTGACCAGCGTGAACCTCGGTGGCCGGCCCGTGACTGATGCGGACCTTAAGCGATTCCACGGCCTCGCGCACCTCATCGAATTCGCCTTGAACGGAGCCCCCGTCACGGACGCCGGGGTCGCCCACCTCGCGGATTTGCCCGAACTCAAGAACCTGGCCCTCTCGAACACGCGCGTCACCAACGCCGGCCTGCAATCGGTCGGCACGCTGCAGACGCTCGAGTGGCTTTTTCTCGACGGCACCCCGATCACCGATGCCGGGCTCGAGCACCTCAAGAGCCTGAAAAACCTCACGTTTCTCGACTTGATCAACACGCCCATCACCGATGCCGCCCTGGTCGAGTTGGTCCGTCTGCCCAAGCTCGGATCGCTGTTGCTGCAGAGGACGCGCGTCACCGATCTGGGTCTGGAGCAGATTCGCGGCGTCTCCCATTTGCGCGAACTGGACTTGAGCCGCCTGCCGATCAGCGATGCCGGGCTGGCGAATGTTCGCGCCCTGCCCGATCTGCAGTCGCTCTGGCTCGCGGAAACGCGTGTGACCGACGCCGGCCTCGCATCCTTGCCCGACCTGCCGCGTCTCGCCACGCTCGTTCTCGACAACACGGCCGTCACGGAAAACGGCCTTGTCGCCCTGCAGCGGATCAAGGACCTGAAAATCCTCAGCGTGCGAGGGTTGCACCACCTCGACGATTTGGCAATCCCCAAGCTGGTCCACCTGCAGAGTCTGCTCAAGCTCGACATCCGCGATTGTCACATCTCCGCCTACGGGTTCGCCTCGCTCAAAGCAGCGCTGCCCAACCTGCACATCGACTGGTCCGAGCCGAATGACGCGGCTGCGAAAGCCGTGCTCGCCGCGGGCGGCTCCGCCGACGTGATCCTCGACACTGGCGGCGACAAGCGGCGGATCAAGACCATCGCCGAACTTCCCACGCAGGCATTCCGCCTGGCTTCCGTGGAACTCCCCGGCGCCCGTGCCTCGCTTGATCAACTGATCCTGGCCATGAAACACCGAGGACTCGACCGGCTGGTCTCGATCGATCTCTCCGGTACGCCCCTCGATGACGGCGACGTCGATCGCCTGCAATCGCCAGCCGCCCTGCGAGAATTGAATATTGCCCGCACGCATGTCACCGATAAATGCCTGGCGTATCTCAAGGGCTGGCACACCCTCGAACACCTCGACATCAACGGCACGGCGATCCACGGCTCGGGGCTATTCGACCTGCGATCGCTTCCCGCGCTCCGCGACCTCCGCCTGGGCGGTCCCAACGTCAACGAGCTCTTTCTGGTCGAACTCGGCGGATTGAAGCAACTCGAACGTCTCGGCCTGTCGAACTGCGCTCTCTCGAGTCACGCCTTCAAAACTCTCGCTCAACTCACCCAACTCCGCGAGCTCGATCTCTCCGAAATCAAGATCGAACCCAAACAGCTTGCCGACCTGCAAAAGGCCCTGGCGAATTGCCGCATCGTCACCGCCTCGACGGCGAAGCCATAGGCCGAGGAAAGCGACATTGGACCCCGCGACAGCAAGCTGGCAGCTTGCTCGACATTCTGGCGGCAACCCTTCCGCCCTCTTCATCCGCTCGCCGCACGCTCATGCCCCGCCTTTTCCTCCTGCCGAATAGTAGAACGGCAGCTTGCTGAGATCGAATTCCGGGGGTGGCGGGCAATCGGGATTCACCCATTGAATAATCTCGGCCCAGCCGACGCTGTCCTCGTCATGTTGCAGATAGCCGTGGATCGGCTTCACGACCGCCCAGCCGTCTTTCATGTGGATGCTCAACACAGGATCGAAAAGCTGTCCGCCCAGGACATCCGCGAGATATTGTTCAATGGTCATGGCGGAGGCGTACTTGCCATACCCCGGCAGACGGCTCGCCCCGACCATGCGCCACAGGCGTTCTTCCTGCACGAGGAAACGGGCCTGATCGGTCAGCGCGTGTGCGATCCCGTGATGTTGATGGCCGGGATGCACCATGATGTCGGCACCATAGAGCGTCGGCCCCTGTGGGTCATGATCAAGAAACGTCCCACCCTCCGTGAGAATGTCCCACGAATCATCGGCATGAAAATCGAACATGTGCAGCCGCAGGGTGAAGTGCACACCGGCTACGGTCTTTTCGTCGCCGGCAACGACCGCGAACTGACCTTGTGGAAAGACCTGCCGATGATCGTCGAGTTGTTCAACCGTGTAGGGCTGATCCGTCGGATAAACCGCCCGGCAAATGTCGATAATGCCTTCGTAATCCGAAGGTTCCACGAGACGGAGGCGGTAGTTGGCTGGGAGCATGGAAGTCGACCTGCCGCGCGTTGCTGAAATGACCACAACCGTAACGATCACGACGGCGGCTGGCTTCGCCCGCTTCAATCGGCCGGCCCAGGCCGAGCGGCCATTGTAGCAACTCGCATTCAATGCAAATCTGAACCATCAAGGTACAAAGACACCAAGAAAGACAAAGAACCAGTGATCCGCAGATTTCGCAGAAGGACGCAGATTTTGAAAGTCAAATCGGCGAAATCGGCGTAATCTGCGGATCTTTCTTGCCTTTCTTGGTGTCTTCCCTACGCTGCTTCCCGCGCGGCGAGCGGGCCGGGATCGCGCGTGTCGTTGTCGCGGCTTTCACCGTTCTCCAACAGAACCGTGTTGGCAAGAGCGCGTTCACGCAGAAACATCCACAACATCACGCACAGCGGCAAGGCCACGCGGGCGAGAGGAGTCCAAACCATCGGCAGCGCCCAGGTCGGTTTGCCGAAAGCGGGTCCGAAAATTGGGCCCAAAGGCAGATTAATCCCGAACATCAGGGCGCCGTGTCCCTCGCCTTCCCAATCGTCTAATTTCAGCACCGAGTGGAACAGAAAGACCACCGCCAGAATCGGGAGGCACGCCGAGACGGCTCTCTGCCAGGTTAAGCCGGCTCCCCGCGCCAGCCGGCAGACGAGCCACGTGATCGCCATCGCCGGCACGAACATCGAGAGGGGATGCAACAACAGCGCGACGAACCCCCAATAATTTGTGAGCCACATGCTCGCGAAAACGAGCAGCACGCCGACGGTCCAAAACCCGACGATGGCAACAATCAGCAGGGGAAAAGGAGCCACGGCAAAGCTCAGGATCGGGTGCCGGCCCGCGAACGTTCGCTTGCGATAGCTCTCCGCAATTCCTGCGGCAAGAATATCGACGTCGCCCACGCCCGCCGGCGTGTCCAGGCCGCTCTCGGCCAGATCCTGGGCGTGCTCGGCCAGTTCTTTCGTGACGCGACACGCATAACCGGGCGACACGCCGCGCCGCAACAGATCCACAATCAGACGCTTACGTGAGAAGGACTTCTCCATTTTGCGCTCCCTGCAAAACGTTTTGGACCGATTCCACAACACGCGCCCACCGCGCCATCGCCTGGGCCAGCTTTCCTTTGCCCTTGCCGGTGACTCGGTAGACGATTCGACTCCGGCCGTCGCATTTTTCGCGGCGACTGGCCAGGCTCCCCTCCGCTTCCAGCCGATGCAGCAGCGGATAGATGCATCCTTCGCCAAACTCCATTTGCCGGTTGGTCGCCAGGGTCATCTGCCGCACCAACTCGTAGCCGTACATCGGCCGCCTCTCCAACAGCCGCAGGATCAACAGCTCGGGCACGCCGTTGAGAAAATCTGGATTGGTGCGTTTTTTCGCCATCGGTTTCGCCTCCCTGACGAGTGGATCAGCTCGCGGGCGGGAGAGATACCTTAAAGTTCGAGGTATGGCAAGAGCGGTTGGCCGCGCTCAACGTCGCACCGCCCAACTTTGCACACCACACGTCTCGTTTTCTTGTTGCGGCGGAAAATCAAAGGGGACGCAGCTCCGAGCTGCGTCCCCTTTTCCCCCGCACTCAGCTAAAAAATCACAAAACCCGTCCAAATCGCGCCAATAATCGGCGAAGTCAAATCGTCAGATCTGATGACAACCGCCGATTCGTACGTGGGAGCTCGGAGTGCACGATTGGCAGGACATTCGGCGACAGTACGGCACGGCTGTGTTCTCCGCTGTCTATCGCATCCTGAGACGGCACGATCAAGCTCTCGATTGTTACCAAGAAGTGTTTCTCGAGGCGTTCGAGCAGTGCGGCGATCGCGTCGTCCAAAATTGGCCCGCGTTTCTGCGCTGGCTGGCCGTTCGGCGGGCACTTGATCGGCTGAGAAAGGAACGCCGGGCCACCCGGCAAGTCGGCGACTACGCGTTGCTCTTGCCGGCAACGACCGTCGATCCCTCTGCCGATCTCGAGTTCCGAGAACTTGTCGAGCGCGTGCGACACGAAGTCGCTCGCCTGCCCGAGCGACAGGCCGAAGCCTTTTGGCTGCGTTGCATCGAACATTTGCCCAACGCCGAAGTGGCCGAACAAATGGGGACCGAGCCCGAGACGGTCGCCGTACTCGTGCACCGCGCTCGAGCGCATCTGCGCGAGCTTTTGGCGGACCTCAATCCGAGCCGTATTGACGATTGACGAACGCCACACCCCGCACGGTGAATGGAGCATGTATGTCCGAAATCAACTTTACCGATCCCGAACAATCGCTCGACCGAATCGTGGCCGCGATCGCCGCGGAACCAGTGCCTGAATTCAGTGATCCGTTCGTGAGCAACCCCGAGTCCCCCGCGCTGCGTCGGGCGCGGCCGAGCCCCCTCCGTTCGGGGCAGCGCCAATATCGGCCGTGGACGGCGTGGACCATTGTGGGAATCGCGACCGCCACCCTGGCGGCACTCGTCGTTCTCTTGGCGCCGCATGGGCCGACCGGCACTCCCGGCGCGGCCTTCGCGCAGGTTCAACGGGCCGTCTCGAACACGAAGTCGATGAGAAGCCGAACGCTCGACTATCACGGCAATCGCGATCCGGACATTACGGCGGGAGTTTCGGTTCCCGGTGTCGGATCGCGCAGCGAGGGGCCGCACGGCTTTGTCTCGATCCGGAATGACAAAGAACTTAAGTCGATGTGGATCGATCATCAGGAGCGCACGGCGCACATCCAGCAGCTTTATGCGGATAACCAAGCCAGCGCCGGCCCCTTTCAGAAGCTGCGCAATTTGCCGGCCAGCGGTGCGAAAGTCCTCGGCACGGCCCAATACGAAGGCAGGACTGTTCTGAGATTTGCCTTGCAGAACGAGGGAGAATTCATCGTTCTGGTCGACCCGACGACGCACCTGCCGATCCGCATGGAGTTGACGATCGAAAAAGGGGTCCCCAAGGGCGAGACCTTTCGCGAGGTGACGACCGACTTCGTCTTCGACGCGCCGGTGGACGAATCGCTGTTCGAACTCAAGGTTCCGCCCGGATATACGGTGACACGCTCCGAAGAGCCGCCCGGCCGACCGCCGATCGATACGCGAACCTGGATCGCCTCGCAGCAGGGGCTTGGCCCCATCGCCATGCACGCGACGAAGGTGCAAATCATCGCCACGCTCGGCACGCCCGATCAGATCGAAGAGTTGTCCCGCGGCCCCGAAGTCTTCGAATCGCCGGGGGGGCCCGCCGTCAAAGGACAAACCGAGGTCGTGCACGAAAAGCTGCATTATGCCTCGCGCGGCTTTGAAATCTTCGTTTCCAGCAAGGAGGGCATGACGGGCTTCAACTGCTTCGGCCGATTCTGGGCCTTCGACTCGTGCCGCGACTTCCAGGGCAAGACCGACCGTCAGATCAGCCTCGGCGCTTCCGTCGACGACGTGCTGGCCGCCTACGGCAAACCGGACGTCCGCTCGCGCCTGCGTGCCGAGGTGCTCTACTACTTTCACCAAGGCTGGTCGTTCACCTTCCGCAACGGCAAGCTGGCCCTGATCACGTCCTTGAAACCGCGCTCGGAAGACGTCTATTTCATCGACACGGGCGACGGCGGCTATCTGGAAGGAATCAAGCCGAAGAAAAAATCAGCCGAGAAAAAGAACTAGGGACGATGCGGGCGACGGCCGCTGCAAGAGATGATCAAATGCACTTTGCCGGCAATTTCGATCCGTTGGTTTCCGAGCAATGCCGATGGCCGCTCAATCAGACCGCAAGCGACGGTTCGCGCGGTTCGTCGTCGCGTCGCTGGTGATTGTTGGCCTGGGCCTCTCTTACGCGGGCTATCACATCTACAGCCTGAATGAGGCCATGCGCAATTCGTACGCCGAGTGGTGGGTGGCGGACATGGTGATTGAATATCTGCAAGCCAATCACGACGCGTGGCCTCGCGACTGGAGCGAGTTGCGGCAACCATACCAAATCTGCGTCAAGCGCTCGGGACGCCCATGGGCCTTTGAAGAGTTGCAAACACGCGTCGACGTCGACTGGCAGGCCGACCCAAAACAACTCGCCGCGGCCGCTAAGTTGCCGGAACCAACATTTCGCGTGATCTGGCTCCGCGACGGGACGGATGCATCCTGGGAACGCCACAAACCCGATCAGATGATCTACGACTATTTCCGAAACAAGAACATCAAGCGCCGGCAATAAGAATTGATTGCGGAAACTGCTCCAAGCCCCGGACGGGGCGACCGACAATAGCCCAGCGTTTCAGAGACCGTCCGGCTTTGGCGAAATCAAAGGGGACGGCAACAGACGAGCAGTGGCACGACACCGCGTCCCGAACTCCGCACGCATTACCCCCCGCCCCGCACCCCCCGCCCCGCACCCCCCGCCCCGCACCCCCCACCCGCGATTACACCGGCTCCAGGCCGATCATTTTGGCCAGTGTGTGGGCCGACCGGCGCAGCGACGGACGCGGCGGCTGCGTCTGATTGTGCTTGATCACGATGACCGTCTGATCGTCCGCCCCGGTATTCTTGCCGCGACGTTCGTCGAGAGCTCTGATCAGGCGTTCGCCGATCTCCAAATGATCTTTTGTGCCGAGCCCATTCATGAGGGCAAGCAACCCTGCTTCGCCGAGCATTTGGCCGGTTTCGTCGGCGGCCTCGGTAACGGCGTCGGTAGAGAGCAGCACGACGTCATCTTGATCGAGCTCAATCGCCAGTTGTTCGTATTCAATCGGATCAAGAATACCGAGCGGGAGGTTCGACAATCGCTCGAGGTGGTACCGGGCTCGGGACTCTTTGAGCGACGGACACGCTCCTGCCGCCGCCAGGTCGAGCAGCTCCCACGTGCCGCGCCGTGCCGAATAGCGCAGCGGATGCCCGTGCCCCGCATTGCAAATGATCAAATGCCGGGTCGGAGCGAAATACGTGAGCAAAAGCGCCGTGGCGAAACGGCCGAAGTCGGCATCGGCGTTGAGCTCGCGATTGAGCGCCGTGGCAAAACGGGTCTGATCGAGCGTGTTGATGTATTTCCGCATCAGCTTGCGGAGGGCGATTCCCAGCCGGTCGACCGACTCGCCATGCCCGGCGACGTCGGCGAGCGCCAGCCGCGTCACGTAACCACCGCCGCAGGTCGAGATGTAATGCACGTCGCCGCCCCCTTTGCCGGGAGCCAGCGGCCGACTGTCGATCCAGATGTCGAGCCCCGGAGCCGTAATCCTCTGCCGCACGGCCCGGTTGCCGCCGATGATCTCCATACACTGCATCGCGTGTTCGGAGTCACATCGGTCGGCATCGCGTGATTCGGACATCGTTGCGGAGTCCTCTTGAGGTACTGGAAAAATTAAATGATCGCCGCGCCCCGTGCCATGCCGATGGCTCTGCATGGGCATGGCACCAGCCGCAGCCCTCTATCCCCGCCTCGCGCCCCCCGCTCCAGTGGGCACGATACTTCAGAACGGGAAGCCCTCCATTGAGGACTGGTTGGCCCAGACCATCAGCCCAAGAATTCCGACGATAACCACGTCGTAAATGGCCAATGCGACCCAGAAGATTGTTTTCGTGCGACGGCTCATGCCGTCATCCTTTGAGGTCGGCGGGTTCGCTCATGTCCTGATTCTACCGTCGCAGAAGCGCCGCGCCATAGGCTGGCTCGGGACCGTTTGGAATTCCCGATGCGAGCAGCCGGCCAATCGCGTACAACTGACAACCGATGAAAGCTCGAATTCGTTTCACCGATGGTCCGCTATCAGGGCAGGCGTTCGAATTGGCCGGGGAGCGGCTCGTAATCGGACGCGGGCCGGAGTGCGATATTGTCGTTGATTCCCCGATGATCCAGCGGCAAAACTGCATGCTGCTAAAGGACGAGTTCACGCTCCGGATTCGCGACCTTGGCAGCCTGAGAGGGACCTTCGTCAATGGTCGCTGCATCCGACCGGGCAATGGCGAAGTCGTCATTCTTCACAACGATTTGATCACGGTCGGGGGGACTAACTTCATGGTTGAGATCGATGCCGTCATGATGGCTTAAGCCCGCTGACCAAGGGCGCTAGACTGTTCGAAGGCGCGCTCTAGCGACACGGATGGTTGGCGTATGGCACGCGAGTTCATTTCTTGCGACCGCGCCAACCCAGAACGAAGCCGGCTGCGCCGAAGACGATGACGATGAGCGGGAACGCAATTGCGCCGGCGCCCGAAGGTGCTCGTTGGAAAGCAGCAACGGTGCGATCAGGCTAAACAGGATCAGGCCCACGACGGCGAACAGCGCTGCAAACAAGATTGCTTTGAGCATTTGCGGTCTTCCTGATCCGATGCCCTGATTTTACCGTCTCAGGAGCACCCGCGCCACGGGCTTTGTTCAGTCGGACTTTGGATTGCTGTTGCCGTTGGTCGCGTTCTGTTTCCTCGCCAAGTGTTGTTTGGCGACGGCCGCCGCAGCCAACCTCGCAGCCGCCCACCGCTTTACTTCGATGACCTCTTCCATGTCCCGCTTCGTGGCCAGTTCAGCCCGATAGGCGATCGCGACAAAGGCACCTGCGAAGAGAGCGAGGATCAAGATCAACCCGATGATGGCGATCTTTGTATCACGCGATATTCCCGGCTTCTCTTCCGAATCTGCCATGGCGGCATTGTAGCGGGATTTTGCACGACACCGCTTTTACCTATTGCCTGGACGGCTTAACGGTTCCCTCTCGCTGAAAGCGAGCGAGTGCAGCGAGGGCTGCGGTCTTGACCGGCTCCTTTACGAGTCGGTCTCGCGCATTCAATAATTCCAACCCCCCAAGCCGCCTGAGGGTTGACCAATCGCGATACCACGTGAGGTGGCGGATGATTCGCGGAGATTGTTTCGTTTTCTGGTACGCTGTGATCATCAAGGCATCCTGCGACTTCTTCGATTCGATGACATAATACCGCACATCAAACGAGCCGTCGCCGGGCAGCGATAAAGTATTCGTGGCACTCAATGCGGTCGGTCCGCAACATCGCGAGCACCAGTCAAGCGGCATGCCAGCTTCCAGGCGACGGGCATCTGGTTTTGTCGGCACCCACTGCCGCGGCTGTTGTGCGAGACAACAGTCACCGGGCATGACCAACAGCATGGCCGCAGCCCACAAAATCCCTATCCGCGTCCGCTTTTTCGGTTCGTTGCGCACGCCCTCATTCTACCGTCGCAGAAGCGGCCGCCCCACAGGGAGATCGGCCAGCGTCACGATCGCGGCTGATCCGCATCGACGACGTATAGCACGGCTGGTCTCCGGTCTGCGGGAAGACTGGGGCGCCTAAGCCACCCGATGGCATTGTGTGCATCCATCCGCGTCGTGAAGACGTCCGCATTGGCCTTGTTGGGCGACAGTGTCCGCTCGCCACTGTCTTTTGGGGCAGTCAGCCAGAGCGGCTCGCCCGGGCAGCCTATCCCTTGAACGAAGTATGCCATGACCCCGATCGTACCCAATTCAACGCGGCGTGCTTCCCGCTCCCGATCGGACATTAAGGGGAATTCACCGCGTCAACCGGCTTTGCCCATAAACCCCCCTCTTGCCCACCAAGTCCGACTGCCGAAATCGGTTTGCCCATAGAGCCGCGGCCCGGGGTTGGTGGGGTGACCGCCACTAGTCGTTCCAGCGGCGATAAATCGCCCGGATGATGAAAAACCCGAGCACGCAGAGCAGAAATTTTGCAGCGATTCCGAAGCCGTCTTCCATCGGCGTCTCACGGGCTTTGCACACGAGGACCCGAAAATCGTGTCCACTGGGTCCATGCCGTCATTCTACCCCGTCGCAGAAGCGCCGCGCCACAGGCTGGCTCGGGACCGTTTGGGAGAATTCCCCATGCGAGCAGCCGGCCAATCGCGTCCACCTGATAACCGATGAACGTAAAAATGGCCACAATTCGGATCGAAGCTCTGCCCACGATTCGCCTCCCTGATTGCCGAACGAACCGATTGCCGTCTTATGATGTCTCATCCAGCGATTCAATTGGTTCGTCGTTTTCCGGACCGTTTGTATGTCTCCGCCCTCGGTGTCAGCACGCAACCTGAGGTTCTCGCTCGACCGGTTCCATTGGACACGGTCTTGGTTCGCCAAGATTGTGCAAATCGGGAAAGTGCTCGGCACGCTCGAGACGATCGGCCGTGAAGGTGATCCGTCGTCGATCACCAGCGTTGCCCGCCTCTTGGTCGGGGAACCCAGGCCCGTGCGGAGAGCGGCGGCCAAAACGCTTCAGGAGTTGCTCTCGCGCACCCCGCCGAGCGTTATATTTGAGCTGGGCGACCTGCGGTGCCAAATGTCCGACTACTGCCATGACGCGTTTTACAACATTCGCCCCGAGCAGGTGCAATCCATCGCTCGCGATGAGGCGACCCGCACCGCGGTGCTCGGCGTGCTCTCCAATCATCACAACGGCTACGTTCGCGAGGAGGCGGTCCGACTGTTGTCGCAAGTCACCGATGGCAGTGAACTCCCCTATTTACTCGTGCGACAGAACGATTGGGTGGCGCCGATCAGCGTCCGCGCCCGACAGGCTGTCGCAGAGCGGCTCCACGACGGCTATCTGCCGCATTTCGTCCGCGCGTTGCCGCTGGTCGTGCGTTTGCTTGGCATGAGTCGCCGTGATCACGTCGCCACGGTGCGCAAAGTCGTCGGCATGCTGTGCCAGGCCGAGCATGAGGACGAGCTCGGCGACGTGCTGCAATGGCCGGAACGTCTCGTCCGTCGGCAGGTCGTGCGGATCGGCTTGGAGTTCGCCGGCGAGACTCAACGCCGCGTGCTCGATCGGGGACTGGTTTCGGCCGATGCGACCATCCGCTTGTGGTGCCTGCGAAAGACGCCCGGCGTGCTTTCCAGCGACGAGCTGACGCGGATGCTCGAGCAATTGAGGCGCGATCGCTTCCAGCCGGTCCGGCGAGAGACGCTCCGCATCGAGGCCGAGCACTTTCCCGAGCGGGCGAGCGCCGTGTGGCAAACCGCGCTGCTGGATCCGCACCCGTCGATCCGCGAGCTGGCACGATTCGAATTGAATCAACGCGGTTCGTTCGACGCGGCCGCCGTTTACCGCGCCCATCTCGCAGACCACCCGGGAAATCTCGCGGCCATTGCCGGCTTGGGCGAAACGGGCGACCGTTCGGACGTGGACCGGCTGCGACCGTACCTTTCGTCGCCGCTGGCAAACCGCAGAAGGGCGGCCCTGCGCACTGTGGCGGCGCTCGGCAAGGAATCCGCCATTGGGGAACTCGTCATCGGCTTAAGCGACCCCAGCCCCGCTGTCGTGCGAGACACCCGAAAAGCCATCCAACCGTTGTTGCACCTGGTGCCGGAGGCGTCACTGTACGCACTCGCCGCCGGCGATCATCCGTGGCACATCCGTTCGACTGCCTGCCGGTTGCTCTCCGAGAAGGGCAAATGGACCAGCCTGCCATGGCTGATCCGTCTCGCGGCCGGCCCCGACCAACCGATGGCCGAGCTCGCGCGGAACCTGGCCGAATCGTGGTTCTCGCCTCCGCTGTCGAACCGCATCTTTGCCACTCTCTATCCGGAAGACCGGCCGGCCATCGACGCGGCCCTCGCGGCCAACGCCGCGGACCTGCCCGATGCCTTTCGCCACAACGTCCAAACGTGGCTCGCCAGGGCCTAGTACGCTGTTCAACGCTGATCTGCAGCCTTCAACGGCGAGTTTCGCGCCCACAAAAACCGCGACCCAAACAAGAAAATTGCCGCTGCCGCCCTCCAATCGCTAAGAGAGGCGCTCACCTACGCGTATTGGTACAAAGGCGATCTTCGAGGTTTCTGAACCGCGATTACTCGTCTCGTCATTCCAATCGATCGAAATCGCACGGTCGGAACCGTTCTCAGCATACGCCCAAAGTGTCGCGCCAATCGATTGATCGATGTGTGCAGCGAAAGCTGGAACATCGACCGCGTAAAGATCGATTCGAGTGTGCATGGTGTCACGTAGGAACCAACATGTGTCTCCCAACAATGGTAACCGCGCCGCCGTCAACGAGCCTGATTGCGCGAAGCGAGCATTGACCCGCTCTTCGTACAACCGGCGCAGCGAATCTCGCAGAACGTGAAAATCTGGACCCAGCTCAACGCTCCGAACTGCGGAGCGCAGGGCCGACCTTTTGACGCCCGATCTCTTCGGGCGGTTGCCGACGCCGGTCGCTCGGGTACCCGCGTGCGGGTGCGAGGCGGTCGGCACCAAAATTGTTTGCCGGGCGGAATTTACCCGGCAGGCCAACAGCGGCTCTCAGTGGGCGGGGCGATAACACGCTCCCGTTGCTGGTCGCTCGGATTCTCGGGTCCGGATGCAGCGGCCGGCAACGGCCCTAGCGGCTCGCGGATGCGCCGCCACCGTTGGCTTGAGGAAGCACGAATTGCCGACGCCGGGTGAGTTGGATTTCACCAGAGGCCCCGGAATTCCTTCCTAGCCTAAGTGTACCTAGATGCGTTTAGTTCACCTATACCAATCGGCGGTTTTTTTGGCGGTCGCCGGAAAGTTTTTCAGTCTGAGCGTCGGACGGGAAGACTTTTTTGCGTTCGCCATGGGGGACGGACAGACTTTTTTGGGCTCCGCCATGACGGCAAACCGAGTTTTTTGGGGTGGACACCAAAAAAGTCAACCAGGAGTTACGGCTCAGGGCCGAGACGGAAAAGCAGGCAGCGTTTTGCGTTGCGCCTTCGACCCTGATCCATGGTTCGTAGCGTCTGCGCCTTTTTTGGGGTGGACACCAAAAAAGTCCCTTTTTAGCGCCCCAAAAAAGCCAAAAAAGTCGGCATGAGGGCGGGGGTCGGAGCGGGGAGGGCGGAGATTTCGGCCGGCGAGTCTGATAAAAAAACCGGGGAGATTAACTCCCCGGCTCTTCAAAACCTCACAGTGGGCGAAAAAAGTCGCTTAGCTTTTCGCGTACTCGAACAGTGGCGTCGAGAGGTAGCGTTCGCCGGAGTCGGGGAGGATCACGACCATGACTTTGCCTTCGCTCTCCGGGCGGGCGGCCACTTTGAGGGCGGCGGCCATGGCGGCTCCGCAACTGATGCCGCTGATGATCCCCTCCTCTTTCGCCAGGCGCGGGGCCATTTCGAAGGACTCTTCGTCGGTGACCTGCACGACTTCGTCGACGAGCTTCATGTCGAGCACGTCGGGGACGAAGCCGGCGCCGATCCCTTGGATGCGGTGCTTGCCCGGCTTTCCGCCGGAGAGGACTGGGCTGTTGACCGGCTCGACGGCGATCGATTTCAGCGGGTGCTTTTTCTCGTTCTTGATGTAGCGGCTCACGCCGGTGATGGTGCCGCCGGTGCCGACGCCGGAGATGAGGATGTCGACTTTTCCGCCGGTGTCTTCCCAGATTTCAGGGCCGGTGGTTTTGAAGTGGATTTCCGGGTTGGCGGGGTTTTTAAACTGCTGTGGGATGAAAAAAGTCGGATCTTTGGCGATTTCCTCCGCCCGGGCGATGGCGCCTTTCATCCCCTCGGCCCCCGGCGTGAGGATCAGGGTGGCCCCGTAGGCCTTCAGCATCATGCGGCGTTCCATCGACATCGTGTCGGGCATGGTTAGGGTGAGCGGGTAACCGCGGGACGCACAGACGTACGCGAGCGCGATGCCCGTGTTGCCGCTGGTGGGTTCGACCACGTGCATGCCGGATTTGAGCACGCCGCGTTTTTCGGCGTCCCAGATCATGGCGGCGCCGATACGGCACTTGACGCTGTAGGCCGGGTTGCGGCCCTCGATCTTGGCCAAAATCGTGGCCTTGGCCCCTTTGGCCAGCCGGTTGATTTTCACCAGCGGCGTGTGGCCGATTGACTCCGGATTGTCCTTGAAGATTGGCATGGCGGTGTGTTTCTCCCTTGTGCAGAAGCTGCCTTCGCCCGGCGAAACTGCAATCTTGCGTCTGGCTTCTGTGACGCGATTATTATTGAAGATCGCGTATGGGCGTGCAACAGGGAAGCGCGTCTGGGGTCTGGCGTCCGGGGTCCGGCGTCAAAAGAAATAAAATGCCGCGAGTGCGGGGCTCGCGGCGCTTTTGGGTCTCGTGTCAAAAGGTCCCGATTGACACGAAAAAGTCGAGCCGAGGCTCGACCAGGGTCTTGGATCAGCGGATCGCGGTCGGCTTCCAGGTGGCGTTTGTTTGTGCGGGCTCGGTGGGATCCGGATTGCCGGGCTGCGTGACGGGGTCGTTCGCCGTGACGGCCTGGCTGTCTGGCTTGGCCGGCGTGTGCCCCATGGCCGGCAGCAACTGATCTTTCATATCGCTGGTGAGATAGGCCATGAAGCGGCGGCTGGCGCGGTTGATGACGACCACCCGGCTTTGGCCCTTGGGCTGGTTGATCGGACGAATAATGCAAATGACTTCCGAGTTTTCGAGCATTTTCGGCGTGATTTCGCCTTCGGTCGATGCGACCGGTTCCTCGGTCCTCACCGAGGCGCGAGGAGATCGGGTCGGAGCCGGGGCATCCATGTCGGGGTCGACTCTCGAGCGGCGTGATTCGGCCGGGGGAGTCGCTTCGCTCTTCACGATGTCCGTTTTCGCGGCGGCGTCTTCGGCCAGCCGGTCGCGACTTGTTCGGCCCGCGGGAATCAGGTCCTCGAGTCCGACGACTTTGAGCAACTCGTGGATCGGCTTGAGTCCCGCGTAAACTCCGCGGCGGTACTGCGGATCGGCGTTCGTGCAGATTCCGACCACGGCTCCGCTGGTCGTGAACAATCCGCCGCCCGAGCGGCCCTGATCGGGAATGCCACTGCACTCAATCGTGTCGGGGCCGACATAACGGTTGAGCATGGTGACGCGAATTTGTTTCACGCTGGGCAGTTCACCCTGACTGCAGCCGATGCTGACGACGGGATCCCGCGGCCGGACCGCACCTTCGAGGGTGGCGATCGGTGACACGGCGATCACGGAACGGGTGGCGACGGTAATGAGGCCGAGGTCCGCTTCGGAATTGAATTTTAGGACTTGTCCACGATAGGCGTGGGAAAGTGTGCCGTCGAAGACGTCGACTTCGATGCGGCTCCCCTCTCTAACATCGCGGAGAATGTGCCCGCACGTGAGCACGATCGATTTGCCCGGAACGCTGTCAATCACCACTCCCGAGCCAAAATAAGCGCCGCTGGCGTCTTTGACGCGGATGCGAACGCTCGAGGCGAGCATTTTCGCGACTTCGGGATTGTTGAACGAATGCGGGTCGCCGTTGCGGTCGCCGGCGGGACGGTCGTTGGCGGCGCGGTCGTCTCGGGGGGCTTCTTCGGATGCGGCGGCGCTATTCGTCATGCTGGCGTCGGCGACGGCATTCTTGAGCAGGCCGGCGTCATCGGCCGTCGACATCTTTGTTCCGGTCGCCGAGCTGGGCGGATCGATCTGCACGACGGCCTGATTCTGATTGCGACCGGAGAACGAAGGCAGCGGCAGATGGAAATTCCATTTGGATCCGGTGTTATCGTCATCGACGAGCTTCACCGGCGTCGGCTTGCGGGGCCGCGGGGAGTCGGCGACTTCCGGCGTCGACCTGCGGCGCCGCGGGATCTGCGAGACAAGCTGCCGCATCGTCGATTCGTCCTGGTAACCGACCAGTCGCTGCTGCTCGCGGCCGCCCACCACGAGAATAAAGGTCGGCCAACTCGTTACGCCGTACCGAGCGGCGAAGTCCGAATATTGCTCGGCATTCACGGCAACAATCGGGTATCCCTCGGCTTTGAGCTTTTCGATGGTCGGCTGCATCATCTGGCAATAACTGCAATGGGTCCCATAAAAGTCGTAGATGACGTCCTGGGGGGCAGCGGCCAGCGACGCGATGGAAAGCATGAACAGCGACGCGTTCATAACGACGCTCCTGAGTGCCGGGGCGAACGGCAGAGGGGGACTGTGGACTGGACGAATCCCGTGATATGGACAAAAGAAGTGCGGCCGAAGATTCGCGACGGGTCGATCGCGGGCAGGTTAAGCACGGGCGTCTTTGGATCGGAACACGGCGATTGGTCCCCTCGCGAGACGTGTATCCGACGCTGCACGTGCCAGGCCTCCCTGCCTGATTTTGTAAATCCGACAATTCCGCGCAGGCGTTTGTAACTTCGCCAGGAGTGCGATCCATGCATCCTGTCGACTTCGGCTTTCGCCGCAACGCGCGAGTGGCAAAGACCTTTTGCCGTCGCAGAACCGTCGCCGCGGCGATCTTTCGAAGGGTTCGCCGCGGGCGGGTGCGCTAGAGAGCACGGCTCATGCCGCACCGGCAAAATTTGCCGCAATTGCCGGGTCGCCGAAAGTCCACTGCTTTGTACAGCGGAGCATTCCGGCTTGTTTGATTAACGACCCAGGAGCAAGAACGGACTCGGCAGCAGGAACGCATGGTGTTCGAACAGCACGCCTTTCCCATGCGTGCCGACGAACTGCGTGAAGAACAGCAGAACGATATAGAGAGCCAGTAACGGAATCATCAGCGTGCGGGCCGTCCAGCGGATGCCGAACCAGGCACGATGCTCCTTGCGGATCGCCCGTCCATAGGCCCAGCCCGTCAACAGGCGTGCAGGATAGATGCTGATGATGAACACCAGCGTCACAAACCACATCGCGTCCTGTGGCAAGAGCACGATCTTGAGCAGATAGAGCGGAAACGACAACAGGTACACGCCGATGATCGCCAGCAACCAGGCGAACGGCGCACGGCAGAAGAGTTCGCGGATCGCGCGAAGCTCGAACATGGCTCGCAGTCGATTCTCCGTGGCAAAACGGGCCTGCAAAAATGGAAGCCACGCCAGGACGGGGATCAGCAAGATTCCCCCCAGCACCGTGATCAAAATCGGCAGACCTTCCGTCTTTTTCGCGGCGGCAAAAAGCGCGGTTGGGAGAATGAGCCACGCGAAGGCACCCAAAAAGCCGCGCAATCCGAGCGAAAAATGGTGTTTCAGTCGAAGTCCGCGCACAAACGATGCGATCTCCGCGCTTGCCCGCTCGAAATAGCCGCCGCTCCGGAATTGTTGAATTGTCCAGCGAACGTTCTTAATCGGGCGAAAGAATGCGCCAAAGGAGCCCCCGCGGGCCAGTGCGAAACAAATGTGCGCGGCGATGGCGACCGAGAAAAAGCGCACAAGGAAATCGAGCCGCCCCACGGCACGGCCCGCCGGATCAATGAGTCTTGCGTCGGCAGCGGCATTCGTCAGCAGCCGCAGCGGCAAGACCCATAGCCAAACGCACAAGGCGATCGCGCCCAGCCGCGGGGCGATACTTAAGAGCGGCACTGCACCCCGTAGCTTGCCGGTGCGTGCCAGGCGTCCCTCCGCCTCCAGCAAGTAGCCGAGCACAACAAAGTTGACCAGGGGAATTGCGGCCAGAAGGGCCAGCAGGACGATCAGACTGACGATGCCGAAGACGGCTCGCACGGCCCAGACGGTGGCAGAAATCGGGTGCCGGAGAGGCGATGGGAGTTCGGCAAGCCGGCCGCTGCCAAAATAATCCTCGGTCGGCAAGTTGGCCGCCGTGGATCGCGGCCGAACGGCCGGGGGACTCGCGAGTGCAATCGGATCGCTTGCCATCCGTTCTTTCCGAATCGCCCATCAGGTCGGACTTATTCGATACTACCACATTTATCGGAGATCGGTTTCTAAGGTTTCTGGCACCGCGGCGAATAGCGATTGGTATACTTGCCTGGGACGCGCGTTGCCGACAGGGGTGTTGCTTCGGGCCAAGGAGAAACGCTGTTGTCTGTCGAGCCCACTTCCGCCCGAAAAAAGTCGCAGATCCAGGCGTTCATTCTGCCGGTCCTCGTGGTCGTGGCGGTTTGTGCAGTAGTCGGTTGGGCCGCCCATAGTCCTGTCGATTGGCGGACGATTCGGTCGCAGCCGGACGCGCGTCAGCACAGCCAGCAAACTGCGGCTGCTCTCCAGGGAGCCGAGGTGCAGACGCCGGCGGACATCCGCAACGCCGTGGTCGCGGTCGACCGGCTGTTCGAGCAAAACTGGCAGCAGGCAGGCGTGACTCCGGCACCGCGCGCGACGATCTGCAGATTCTCCGACGGCTCACGCTCGCCTTGTGCGGCACAATCCCATCGCTCGAGGAGATTCGCGAATTCGAGTCGGACAGCGGATCGGAACGCCTCGACCGATGGACGGTCCGTCTGATGGCCGACAATCGGTTCGCCGATTATTTCGCGGAACGCCTGGCGCGAAGCTACGTCGGGACCGACGCGGGTCAGGTTGTTGTTTTTCGGCGAGATCGCTTTGTCGATTGGCTGCGGCAGCAACTCGCCGAGAACACGCCCTACGACGAAATGGCGCGGCGAATCATTTCCGAAACGGGGCTTTGGACCGATCACCCGGCTACGAATTTCATCACGTCGGCCATGGCGGACGGAGAACTCGATCGCAACAAGTTGGCCGGACGCACGGCTGCGCTTTCCTCGGTCAGCGAATCGACTGTGCCCAATGCCACGACCACCCCTTCGCGCAATGGAAGCAGGGGCAATTTCAGGGATTGGCCGCGCTCTTCGGCCAGGCGCACAGCTCGCTCGTCGGGGTCGAGGACAAGGCGAAGCTGGTTTTCGAGGTCGAGGACCGCAAGACGCTGAAAAAACATGTCGTCGAGCCCGCCGTCCCCTTCCATCCGGAATGGCTGCCGGCCACGGGGTCGCTGCGAGAACGTCTTGCCACCTGGATCACGCATCCGCAAAATCACCGCTTCGAACGCGCGACGGTCAATCGGATCTGGGGCCTGCTTTATGCGCGGCCCATCCACCATCCGGTCGACGACTTGCCCGATCCGCCGGCCGATGGGCATCAAGATGTGTTGGATCTCGTCGGAGTCGACTTCCGCGTCCACGGCTGTGATTTGCGACACATGATCCGCGTGATCGTGGCGTCGCGACCCTTCCAACTCGATTCGGCCCGCGATGAAACCGCGACGACGACGAAAAAAATCACGGCCGCACCTTCGGGCAAACCGGAAAACAAGAAATCCGAGTGGGCTGACAACCAGGATTCGGCCGAGAACTCCGCCGGCGAAGGCGACGATTGGTCGATCTTTCCCCTGACGCGGTTGCGTCCTGAGCAGTTGATCGGCGCCATCCTGCAAAGCACGTCGCTGCGGACGATCGATCAGAATTCCCATTTGCTCTTGCGGGCCAAGCGTTACTTTCAAGAGAACGAGTTCGTCAAACAGTATGGCGACATGGGCGACAACGAGCTCGAGGAGCGCTCGGGCACGATCGCGCAAGCCCTCTTGCGGATGAACGGCAAATTGGCCGCAGAGGCCCTCAAAGCCGATCCGCTCAGCTCCGTAGGCCGCATTGCGGGTTTTGCGGGGACGAACCAAACCTGTCTCGAAACTTGCTATCTCGTCGCCCTGAGTCGTCGGCCGACGAAAGAGGAGTCGGACTATTTTGTCCAGCAACTCGCCTGCGCGGAAAAAGACAAAGATAAGGAAAAGGACGCTTACGCGCACGCCGTCGAGGACGTCTTTTGGAGCTTGTATAACTCGCCGGAGTTCTCATGGAACCACTAAATCGGATGATCCAAGGCCCAACGTCCAAGGTCCAAGGTCTGGCGGAAGCCGCCTTCTCTCGTCGCGACGTTTTGCGGGCGGCCGGGGCCCTCGGCGTCAGCTTCTTGTTGCCCGCTTTGGAAGCGCGAGCGGCAAAGGAGCGCGGAAAAGCCCGGCAGAAATCGCTGATCACGATCTTTCTTGCCGGTGGGGCGAGCCAGTTGGAGACATGGGATCCGCATCCCGGCACGAAGATCGGCGGACCGACACGCTCGATCACCACGGCCATTCCCGGGCTGCAAATCGCCGAATCGTTTCCGCTCGTCGCCGCGGAAATTGCTTCGCTGTCGGTGATCCGCTCGCTTGTTTCCAAGGAGGGGGATCACGAGCGTGGATCGTACTTCCTGAAAACCGGCTATCGGCCCGATCCGACAGTCCGTCATCCGGCACTCGGTGCGATCCTGGCCAATCAGGTTTCCGACCCGGCGATCGTCATTCCGCAGCACATTTCGATCGGCAACGCGGAGTGGCCGGCACGCGGTGGATTTCTCGGCGATCAGTATGATGCCTTTCGCGTTTATGATCCGGGCCGCGAAATTCCCAATATGAAATCGACCGTCGGCGCCGATCGTCAGGATCGGCGAATTGCGAATCTGGGAGTCGTCTCCAAGGCTTTCGAGCACCGGCGGCAGCTCCAAGTCGAGAAAACGTTGCACCAGCACACGATCGAGCATGCGCTGGAAATGATGTCGACCGATCAGCTCAAAGCATTTCAGCTCGACGGCGAGCCGAAGCGCGTCCGAGACGCGTACGGTGACGCAATCTTCGGCCGCGGCTGCCTGCTCGCGCGGCGACTTGTGGAAAGCGGAGTCCGAGCGGTCGAAGTCACGCTGCCAGGCTTCGACACGCACGCGAACAACTTCAATGGCCACCGCGACAACGCCCGCGTCTTGGATCCGGCACTGGCCGCCCTGCTCCGCGATCTGCGGGACCGCGATTTGTGGCAATCGACTGTCGTGCTGGTCATCAGCGAGTTCGGCCGCAGCCCGGCAATCAATCCGCTCGACGGCCGCGACCACTGGCCCAGCGGCTTTTCCTGCCTGCTCGGCGGCGGCGGACTCAAGAGCGGGCTCGTCATCGGTTCGACCGATCCGGAAGGTAAGACCAAGGCGCCAAATGATCCGCTCGAAGTCGCCGATCTCTTCGCCACGATTCTCAAAGTGTGCGGCGTCGACTTCGCGCACGAGGTGATCACGCCGATTGGCCGCCCGATCAAATTCAGCGGCGGCAATCCGATTTCGCGGCTGATCGGCTAGAGGTCAGTGGCTAGAGGTCAGTGGCTAGAGGTCAGTGGCTAGAGGTCAGTGGCTAGAGTCAGTGGCTAGAGTCAGTGGCTAGAGGTCAGCAAATACTCTGGCTCATCCTTCATCCTTCATCCTTCATCCTTCATCCTTCATCCTTCATCCTTCATCCTTCATCCTTCATCCTTCATCCTTCACAGGATGGCTCCCACGACGATCACCACGATCATCACGGCCCCGATGCCCAGCTTTCCCACCGCGCCGATCACCCGACCGATCATCGCGCCGGTCCCTGCCGCCGTGCTCTGCGAAACGTCCCGACCGATGGCCGTTTCTCCGAGAAACGCGCCGGCGAAGGCCCCAACTGCCCCGCCTCCGAGCGCACCGATGATCGGACCGACAATCGGAATCGGAATGGCGACCGTCGCGCCGAAGATGCTGCCGAGCACCGTCCCAATCAGCGCATAGACGGCCGACATGCGGCTCGCTCCCGACCGTCTCGCCCCGGCCGCACCGGCCGATAATTCGACGACTTCACCAATCAACGCCAAACCGGCCGCGATTCCGACGGCCAGCCACCGCAGGCCGTGCGCCTCTCCCGCCGGAAAGAGCAAAGCAAAAAGAGCGGCCAGCCCGACAATCACCCAATTCCCCGGCAACGCAAAGAGCGTGGCCGCCCAGGCCGCGACCATCGCCAGCACCAGCACAATCAGGCAAACGTAATAAACAATCACGGAATGCATACGGGGCACCCGAACTAGGATCTCGGTCCCGACTGAGCACAAGTTGTACCTTAATCGACCGAGCTTCGCAGATGAATGTGGACCACGATTCGGGTAGGATCGAAGGACGCCAATTGCCCTCTCCCGTTACCCCGCCTCCGGAGCCTCAGATGCGCAACGTTTCTCGACGACAGTTTCTTCAAGGTTCGGCCGCGGCCGGTGCATCGCTGCTCATCATGGGGACGCGCGCCTCGGGCAAAATCAAAGGGGCCAACGATCGCCTGCGGATCGCAGTGGCCGGAGTCAACGGGCGTGGAAAGGCCCACATCGGCGGTTGGCTCTCGCAAGACAACGTCGAGATCGTCGCCCTGGTCGACCCGGACAGCAAGGTTCTCTCACAGCGTTTGAAGATGGTCGCCGAGAAATCGAAGGGCCAGTCGAAACCCAAGGGCTACACCGACGTGCGGAAGGTCCTCGAAGACCGCACGCTCGATGCGATTTCGGTCGCCAC
Source organism: uncultured Planctomycetaceae bacterium (assembly GCA_963752185.1). GTDB lineage: Bacteria > Planctomycetota > Planctomycetia > Planctomycetales > Planctomycetaceae > DASPSM01. Next base: position 3,722,386 of record CAVVXK010000002.1, read on the forward strand.
GCCCAATCACTGGCACTCGCTGATCACCATCTGGGCCGCGCAGGCGGGCAAGCACGTCTATGTCGAGAAGCCGATGAGCCACGACGTGGTGGAAGGCCGCGTGGCCGTCGAGGCGCAAAAGAAATACGGCGTCGTCGTGCAGCACGGCACGCAGAGCCGCAGCAACGCCACTATTGCCGGACTGCACAATGAAATCCAGGCGGGCAAGTTCGGCAAACTCAAGATCTCCTACGGCTATTGCTGCAAGCCGCGGGCGTCGATCGGAATCAAAGACGATTGTCCGCCGCCGTCCCAGCTCGATTGGACGCTGTGGAAAGGCCCGGCAAAGATCCCCCAGTACAACCCGAATTTCGTGCACTACAACTGGCACTGGTTCTGGAAGACGGGCAACGGCGACATGAATAACCAGGGGACGCACCAGCTCGATATCGCCCGCTGGGCTCTCGACGTCGATCAGACGGCCCCTGTCCGCGCGATGGCGATCGGCGGACGATTCAAATGGAACGACCAGGGCGAAACGCCCAACACAATGTTCGGCATCGCCGAATTCCCCAACGGGCAGCACGTCTTCTTCAACGTGCGTAACGTAAATTACAAGGGCTACAAGCACCAGGTCGAGAACGAGTACTACTTCGAAGACGGCAGCAAGATCGCCCAAGTGGACAAAGAGTACCACCGCTTCCCGGCCGGCAGCAGCCAGGGCGAAGCGATCGAAATCCCGCACGGCCGAGTCACGCCCGGCGGCAATTGGGGCGCGTTCGTCGCCGCCTGCCGCGCCGGCAACCCAGCCATGGCCAACGGCAACGCCGTCGACGCCCACTACGGCAGCCTGATGGGCCACCTAATGAACAACTCGTACCGCCTGGGAAAGAAGGTCCCCTTCAACGCGAAGGCCGGCCGCTTCGGCGACGACAAGGCCGCGCACGAGCACTTCATGAAATTGCACGCCATCATGCACGACGGCGTTGGAGTGCCTGAGGACAAAGCCGAATACATCGTCGGCCCGTGGCTCACCTTCGATCCGCAAACCGAACGCCACGTCGGCGAACACGCCGCCGAAGCCAACGCCTTACTGCAGGACGGCCACAACAGGGGCTTCGAAGTCCCGGCAGCAAATCGCGTTTGACGGCCCGGGTAAAGGATGAAGGCGGAAGGATGAAGGATGAGCCAAACCCTTCAATCTTCCGCCTGACTCATCCTTCATCCTCCCGCCTTCATCCTTCTCTTAGAGCAGGTTCACAATCCGGTCCGCGAGGCCCTTCTCGCCGACGACAATGTTGAGCTTGCCGGCGACTGCGACCTTCTCCAGGACTTCCAGCTCCCGCAAACGCATCAACGTCGGGTTGTCGGCCAACAGCTTGGCCGTGTTGGCCTGGCTGCGGATGGCCGCCGTCTCTTCGCGGCGCGCGATCAGGTTGGCCTCGGCCGCCTTCTTGGCCTCCGTGACCTTGTTCATCAGGTCCTTCATGTCGCCCGGCAGGATCACATCCTTGATGCCAACCGAGGCAATCTCCAGACCCAACTCCTCCGCCCGTCGGCGCACGTTGTCCTCAATGTCCTTCGCCACGACATCCTTGTCCGTGAGGAAGTTGTCGAGTTCCCGCGTGCCGATCACGCCCCGCAGCACGAGCTGCGTTTCGCGATAGAGCGCCTGCCGCACGTCGTCCGTCTGGCTGACGGCCTTCCGCGCGTCGACGATCTTGTACGTCACCACGGCGTTGAGCCGCAGCGTGACCTTGTCGGCCGTCATGATTTCCTGACCGCTGACGTCGACCATCGTCTCGCGCAGGTCGACCTCGACGACAAGCGCCTCGGCCGGCCCCTTCCAGAAGGCGTACTCGCCCGGCGAAAGCGTGTCGACGTACCGTCCGTTGATGAACAGCACTCCCACCCGCTCGCGGCCAACCGTGCAGATGTCGAGCGTCCGCGCAGCGTTTGCCTCGCGCACGATCGGCTTGAACTGCTCATGCTCGAACCGCACCTTCCGCGCATCGATCACCTCGACGCGGACCTTCTTCTGTCCCGTCCAGTAGGCGTAGAGACCCGGTCCGCGAATGTGGCTGAACCGCTCCTCGATCCAGACGAGGGCCCGCTCGTGGTCCTTGAGGTCAAGGACCATCGCGCGCTGGCCGAGCGCACCCGACTTGACGATCAAGTCGAGCTTGTCGTGCACCAGCCACGGCTCACGCTGCGAAACGACGTCGACGCGCACCTTGAGTAGCGGATCGACGAACCAGTGCGTCCCCTGCTCGAGCAGACCGCGGAACTCGCCATCGCGGAAGTAGAGGCCCATCTCGTAGCTCTTAATCTTGTATCGCTTGAAAATCGTCATCACCCACCTCCTTCCAGGAGGTTCAAACAGGAAAACACTTCAATCAACAATTTTGAAATTGGAAAGACAAGACACCGTCGGAGGGAGAAACGTTCGCGGTCACACGCGAAAATGCGGAGAGACGCTTGAGCCGCCGGCTCGATCGACGTCGAGGCGTTCGAGAGTTGCCCTCGTTCGAAAGCGAACTTCCGAAATCGAGCAATTCCGTCATTGCACCGTTGTCGAGCGAGCCCCTGCGGCGGAATCCGCGTCCTTCAAGGCCTCTTCGCCTGCTGCCCCGCCGGGTCTCAACCGCGCCGTCGCAGCCGCTTTCGCGGCGCTTCGACGAGATCCGAGGTGGCGACGAGGCCGACCGTCAAAACGTCCCCCTCCGCCGGCACTTGGCGGCGAGAGCCGAATGCCCTCGCCGCTTCTCACAGCGTGGAGGTCGGTACGGGATTCGAACCCGTGACTGCCAGATTATCAGTCTGGTGCTCTGCCACTGAGCTAACCAAGTTGATGACATCCGTTCAGACCCCCTGTTCAGAACGCACGAACTCGAACCCTTCCGGGCGCCCCGTGCGCCGCCGGGCGGACGCCAACAAATTGACCAAGCCTTCAAAAAGACGCAGGCGGGAGTCGAACCCGCGTGATGCTGCTTTGCAGGCAGCCGCCTGGCCGTTTGGCTTCAGCGTCATGAAAAGTTTCCCGCTCAGATTTTCAAATTCCCCGCCACCCGTCCCGGTTCGCCGACCATGGACGCTGGTAAGACGCAAAAGCCGCCTGAAAAGTTCGCCACTTTCGCCAATCAAGTGATCGAGATCGCGATTCGCCCTCCGATGATGCGGATTGCGAACAAATGTGGACGAGTTTTATGCTGCGCAATTTTGCTTGCTCTTGCCGGACGGCTTGGGGCAGAATATGCGGCGCTGATCATCTCTCGAACCGCAAATTCCGCCTGTTGACGGCACCGACTTGGCGCTCGACGGCAGCGAGGCATGCCCATGCAGGACAACGCGACGACCGCTCGGAACGTTTACGTTCCCAGCGGCAATCTCAATTGGTTTCGGTTTCTAACCGGCCTGCTCCTCTCAGCAGCTACCGCGGGCTTGATGGCGTGCTGCCTCTTCTTCGCCTACCAGAAGGGACTTTATTTCATGTTGATCGCGCCGATCCTGGCTTCGCTGCCGGCGATCGGAGTTTGGTATCTGGCGCTGACCCATGCGCATTGCCGCAACAAACGGATCGCAGGCATCGCCTCGGTCGCTTTGGCGCTGCTTTTGTACTTTGGCTACTACTATTTGGGCCTGTTGCAAATCGTCGGCCTGCGTCACGCGGACCGCGTCGACCTGTTGCCGCAATACATTCACCTGCGAATCAAAACCGACGTCCTTCGCGAAGCCCACATGCCGCAAGCCGCGCAACCGAAAAAGCCCGGCGTCGTCGACGAGGTTTTCAATTGGTTCTTTTTCGGCAGCGAGCTCATCATCGTAGTCGCGCTGTTCGCGGGTACCGGTGTCACGTGCGCGTCGCGAGCCTATTGCGAATGCTGCGGCAAATGGATGGAGCGCGAGACGCTCAAGTTGCCTTCCGGACAGGGAGCCGAGCTCTGGAGCGCTCTCGAGCGCGGTGACGCTGCGAACGTGCGGCGGGCGCTCGCCAACACGTCGCGAAAAGAGGCGGCGGCCGGCAGCGTCACCGTGGAATGCTGCCCGACCTGCGCGGCAGAAGGCTTGCCGGCCGACGTCTTTTTCTCGGTTCAAGACGTTCCCCTGCCAGGCGCGCGGGTGCCGATCCGGACGAGGGTCGCCTGGTTATTCAAGCCCCGTTATGCGCCGAAATTGCGTGACATCGCCAGCCACGCCGCGCTCGATCCGCGGGAAGTTGTTTTGGTGGCCCCGGCCTTTTCGAAACTCAAAGCCCTCATCGCGGCCCAACCGGCCTCGTTCCCCGAAATTGAGGTGGAATCCCCCGACGCCCAGGACGGCGGCGACGGGCGGTCTCAGCGAATGGAAGGGCCGGCTGGCGACCGTGAATGCGGTCGAGCCGGCCGACGCCGGACGCGTTTTGACGCGAACGAACGCGCTTCTGCAGACGGCAATTGGCGTGATCCTGATCTTTGGCGGACTTGGCCTGGCGTTTGTGCCGTCCATCGTCATCGCTCACCTTCCCGGCCAGCAGCCGGATTGGCTCGTCGGCGTGGGAGTCGTAGCAATGATGCTCATGATCGCGCTCAATCTCGTGTGGCTCGTGGGCAGCTATCCCATGTACTTCACGATGCGGTTCATGCTGTGGCAGACGCGTCGCGCCTTCGACGCCCGTTTGAATCCCGCCGTCGATCTAAACGATCCCGAGCTCGTCTTCGTCGATATCGTTCCACCCATCAACCGCGGCAAGCACATGATGGAGAACGCCTCGGACATCGGCTTCTTGAAAATCGACAAGAGCCGCCGCGAGCTGATTTTCGAAGGTGATCGCGAACGCTACTGGATCCCGGCCGAGTCGATTCTCGAGGTCAAGCACGATTACTGGGCCGACTCGGTGAAGCACCAGCTTCAATCGGCCCCCAATTTGAACCACGACATCCTGGTCCGCGCGATGACGGCCAACGGCCCGTGGGAAACCTGGCTATACCGCCGACATCATCGATTCCGCGCGAAGACCGCCAAGCGTCGCCTGACCGACGCGCTCGAATTGCAAGCGATGATCGCCGAGCTGGTCGACGTGCGCAAGGTCGTCGCGTAATCCCGCGTGATCCGCGCGGCGACGTCCGGTTTCCGGAATGTTGTGGCGAGACGCGAGTCGGCAAGTCATAATGCCCTAGCCGCTGCGCGTGCCGAGCATCTCATCGGTCACCTTCCCGCGGGTCTGCGCCATGCACTCAGTCTGCCCGATCTGTTTGAACCAGATTGAGCTGCCGGACGATTCCGATCCCGCTCACTGCACCTGTCCGAAATGTGGCTCTGCCATTTCGCTCGATGCTTCGAAGACAGTCGTTGCCGGCCTCGATGCCACATGCGGCACTGCCGAGGAACCGGCGACCGAAGAGCGGCCCGCCATCGGCCGGTTCGAGATTCTGGCCCGGGTGGGTTTGGGAAGTTACGGGATCGTTTACAAGGCCTACGATCCGCAACTCTGCCGGTTCGTCGCGCTCAAAGTGCCACGCCGGGCAACGATGCCGACCTCGGACGACCAGCGGCGCTTCCTGCGCGAAGCGCGGAGCGCCTCGCAGCTGCACCATCCGGCCATTGTGCCCATCTTCGATTTTGGCGACGCGAACGGGATATCTTACATCGTCGCCGAATTCGTCGACGGCTCGTCGCTCGACAAGCTCATCGCTTTACGGAATTTCGAGTTTCGCGAATCGGCCGGGATGGTCGCCGTCATCGCCGACGGTTTGGCGTACGCTCACCATGCGGGGATCATTCATCGCGACATCAAACCCTCGAACATCATGATCGGGACCGACGAACAGCCCCGCATCCTGGACTTCGGCCTGGCGCGGCGGACGCAGCCCGACGCCACGCTCACCAACGAGGGTGAGATCCTCGGCACTCCGGCCTACATGAGCCCCGAACAGGCGACCGGCGAGACGCGCCGCATCGATCATCGTTCCGACATTTACAGCCTGGGTGTGGTCCTCTATCAGCTATTGGCCGGGGAATGTCCGTTTCGCGGTCAGGCGCCGATGGTGATTCAACAGGTCTTGAACGACGATCCGCCCAATCCCCGTACGCTCAACAACCGTATCCCGCTCGACCTGGAGACGATCTGCCTCAAGGCCATCAATAAGGATCCCGCTCGGCGGTACCAAACGTCCGACGACTTCGCACAGGACCTTCGCCGCTGGCTCCGATCGGAGCCGATCCTTGCGCCGGATCGGCGCGATGGGCCGTGCGTGGCGCTGGTGCCGCCGCAATCCGTCACTGGCGGCGATGACGGGGCTGGCCGCCTTACTGTTAGTTTGTCTCGCCGCGGGATCGACGGCGGGCGGCATCTGGCTGTCCACCGCGTACAAGGGTCAGCGAGAGGAACACGCGGCGGCCGAACACAGTTCGCAGAACGCTCAGCGTGCCTTCGATCAGTATTACTCGCTGGTCAGCGATAATTCGCTCCTGGATGCGCCCGCCAACGAGCCGCTGTTGCGCGAAATCCTCGCTGATGCCATCCGCGACTGTCAGAAATTCCTCTCGCAGTACGGCAATCGACCCGATTTGGATGCCGAAGTTGCCGCGACCTACATCCGCCTGGCCCAACTGCAATTGGCCATCGGCGATTCGAACTCCACCGGGGCCAGCACCGTGGCCGCTCACAACCGGCTCGATAAGCTGCTCGCCGGATCTCCGTCGTCCGAAAAATTGGCTCCGCTGGCGGCCGGCGTGTACCGCTTTCCGCGTTATGCGCAGCGCCGCGGCGCCATTACGCCGGACGACCCCGGCCGGGGACTTGCTCTCTCGCAGCGGTCGGTGGCGATCTGGGACCGTTTGGCAGCCGACCACCCGGAGACCGTGACGTTCGAGCACGATCGGGCGGGCATGTATTACTTTCTGAATCTCTCCTATCGCGCAAAGCGCGATGCGGCGGGAGCCCGCAAGGCGATCGCGAAAGCGATTGAAATTCAGACCAAGCTCGTCGCCGCGCACCGCGATGACCGCACGTGCAAACGGGAGCTTTCGCAATATTACAGTGTCTCCGGCGATGTCGAGGTGGCCGAGGGAGAGCTGGAGACGGGACTCAAGAATCAACAGCGGGCTGCCGCGATCGATCCGACCAATCCGCGCCCGCTCGACCAGGCCGCGTCGGCCCTGGCATCATTTCGCGATCCCAAGCGGCGCGATCCGGCGCAGGCCATCGTACTCGCGCGCAAGGCCATCTCCATCGCTCCCCGCAATCCTCAGTATTGGCACACCCTGGGCGTCGCCCAATACCGTGCGGGTCAATGGAGGCGCCGCGCTCGAATCCCTCAAGAACTCAATGCTGCTGCAAAATGGCGGCGACGGGCTGGATTGGTACTTCGTCGCCATGACGAATTGGCAGCTGGGCGACAAGACTGCCGCTCGCGACTACCTGCACAAGGCTGAAACCTGGAAAGTGAAGGAGCACGTCGGCATCGACGATCTGCAGGGACTCGATGCCGAGGTCGCCCTGTTGGTCGCCGATGCGCCGCACGCCGGTTCTTCGACAACTCAAAAGCAGTGACTCGTTTGCCGTTCGACTTCGACCCGCAACTTGATGAAAGGCGCAACCATGGCCAAGAAAAAAGCGAAGAAATCCAAGAAGGCGACGAAAAAGGCTCCCGCTTCGACGATCACCGTCGTCCTGCCCGCGGACATGAGCGCGGCGGATCGTGCCGTCCTCGAAGGCGTGGCCGAGTTGTTCAAGGCGGTCAATTTCGACGTCTCGCAAATCACGTTCGTGAACGCCAACGACCTGAGCCAAAACACGCTCACCGACATGCAGGTCGCCCTGCAACCGATGATTGTCAGCTGCTGATTCGGCCATCGTCGTCTGCCGCTCGCGGATCGAGGACTGCCGGGAGAGTTTCGCCGTGCGCTTACCAACCGGCTTGACGTCGGTCTCGGATGCGTTGTTCGACTCGCTGCGCCTCTTTTTGCGACGCGAGACGGATCATGCGCCGCAACCGTATTGTTTGATTGAGCAACTGCGACGTTGGGGGGCCGGTCCGGACCTGCAGGCCGCGATCGAAGGGCGATCGCCGGGGCGGCAGGTGATAACGCTGATCGGCCTTGCACGCCGCGCGTTCGTGGCCAATATCGGAAACGTTCGCACGCAGGTCGAGCGCAACTTGCGGCACGACGATTCGCTGAGAACCGCGTCGGCTCTGGAAAAGAGAATGAGGTCGCACGCCGAGTTCCTGTTCGTCAGTCTGCTCGACCCCATCATCCTGGCCGACGACGCGGCCCGCGCCGAAGCGATGACCCGCGTCGAGCTCCTGGGACGACAGCACGCCGAAGCAGCCTTGTCGTCCGGGACGGGGGCGATCTTCATGAGTTGCCACCAGACCCACACGGCCTTCGGCCTTCGCCATCTCCAGGCGGGGAACTCTCGTTTCACCGTGGTGCGAAATCCGTCCGATGCGGAAGTCTATCCCGCCGGCTGGGTCGAACGCGGTTACGGGCCGTACGTCGAGCTCGTGCCGGCGACAATCGCCGGGGCCGGCCGCCTGCTCGGCGCGCTCGAGGCGGGATACTTTGCGGCGCTGCACGGCGATTTCAGCTACCCCGAAACGCTGGCCGTGCCGGGGAGTTTGTTCGGACGCCAAGTCCTCTTCTCGCGATCGCTGCTGCGACTCATCCTGCGGAGCCGCGCGCCCGTCTACCCTGCCAGCGTCGTGCGCCTCCAGCCATTCGCCGGCCGCAGGATCCGCGTAGAGGTGTTCGTTCCCCTCCCCTTTGCCGATCTGTGCGATACCAAGCCGGACCACCTGCGGGCCGCCCTTCGGCTCTCCGTCGCGATGGAATGCCTGATCCGGCGGCATCCGGTCCAGTGGGCACATTGGACGCTGTTGGAGCACCGCTGGCAACAGGCCGCCCTTCACGGCATGACAGTCCCGAATTTCGCCCGCCCCCTCGTTGATTCAACGCCACGCGAGGCGTAGGATCTCGGCTAATGTGATCGACCATTCGCATTCAGGCATTTGCGGGCAATAAGGAGCAAAACATGGCAAAGACGATGGCACCCAAGACGACCCGTCGGGAATCAAACGGCTTCAAGACACCGACCACACCGACCGATCTCAACCTCAAAGGGGTTGCGGAAATCACCGCCTCGTTGAAGCAGCTCTTGGCCGACGTCTTCGCCCTCTATCTCAAGACGAAGAACTTCCACTGGCACATGAGCGGCGCCCACTTCCGCGATTACCACCTGCTGTTGGACGAGCATTCGGACCAGGTCTTCGCCATGACCGATGACGTGGCCGAACGGGCCCGCAAGATCGGCGGGACGACGCTCCGCTCGATCAGCGACGTGACGAAGCACCAGCGGCTGGCCGACAACAACGAGGAAAACGTCTCGCCCAAGGACATGCTGGCCGAGCTGTCCGACGACAACCAGCAGCTCACCCGGTTCCTGCGGGCCACCCACAAAATCTGTGACGAGTACAACGACGTCGCGACCGCCAGCCTGATCGAGAACTGGATCGACGAGACCGAACGGCGGACGTGGTTCCTCTCGGAAATCGTCGCCGGGATGTAGGCCGACTGTCGGGGCGGCCGGATTTGTTGGACCAGACGGAGAGTTTCTCAATCGCAGTGCGCGCGGATCGCGATGTCGACTTCCCTTCCATCAGGCCGTCCGGTCGTCGAGCCGACCCGCTACCATCGCGAACTGCTCGACTATCTCCGCACCGACGAGGAGGAACTTTGGAACTGGATCGCCTCGCAGAAGGTGCGCGACGAATACGCCCAGACCGTTCGGCAGCAACTGCTGAAAACTACCTACCGGCTCGACCCGGCCACGTCGGGCGAGCTGTACCAGGCGGCCCAGTCGGCGGCCGACGGCTTGGGACACGCCGCCGCGATCACGCTCTATCAGGCGCAGAACGCCACGGCGCTCAACGCATCGCTGGCGTGGCTGCCGGGCGAAGTGCACGTCGTGCTGCATGGCCCGGTGCAGGAGACGCTCACCAAAGCGGAGTTGACCGCCCTCTTCGGTCATGAAATCGCCCACCATTTGTTGTTTTCGATCGACAACGGCGCGTACCTGACGGTCGAACAAGTGCTGGCGGCCATGCTCGGCGACCGGGCCGCGTCGCCCGCGTTTGCCGTCACGTGGAAGCACTTCAAGCTCTATACCGAGCTCTTCTGCGATCGGCTGACGCTCGAGTTGACCGGCGACCTGGCCGCCTGCGTCTCAATGCAGGTCAAGATGGAGACCGGCCTCAAGGACGTGAATGCGGACGCCTATCTCAAGCAGGCCGCGGAAATCCTCTCGGGCGGCCCGACAGCGAGCGAGGGAATCACGCACCCCGAAATGTTCATTCGCGCCCGGGCACTTGAATTGCGGAAACAAGATCCGAAACAGGCCGACGCGGCCCTCGAATCACTGATCCAGGGACCGCTGGCGGTCGGCACACTCGATCTCCTCCGACAGAAGCAAGTCACCCATTCGACGCGGACCCTCATCGAGCATTTCCTGGCCCCGGCGTGGATCCAGACCGACACGCTCCTCGCGCACGCGAAACAATTCTTCGAGGATTTCGACACGAGCGCGTGCGGCGTACGGAACATCGACGAGTTGAAGACTGTGCTCGCCGCCGGCGACGAGGCCTTCCGCGACTACTTCTGTTACGTGCTGCTCGATTTTGCCACGTCCGACGCCGATCTCGACGAGGCCTCATTTGCCGCGGCCCTGCTGCTCGCGCGGCAACTGGAGATCGAGGACCGTTTCACCGCGATCGCGGGCAAGGAGCTGCGGATGACGAAGCGGCAATTCGAATCGATCCGCAAGAACGCCGCCGAGATCGTCGCCGAGGCCGAGCGACAGCCGATTGAGTCCTGACGCATCAACACCCACTCCGCGCATGACGACGTTCCACCAATTCCTCGCCGAGCGGATTGAACACGGCGGCTTCACGACCGAAGACGCGCTGGCCGCCTTTCTCCCGCTCGTGCGGCAAGTCATCGCCGCGCACGAGGCGGGCCTTTGCGCACCGCTCGAAGGGATCGCCGCGCTCAAAGTCGACGACGGGCGAATCGGCTTCGACGAACAAGACCGCCGGCCGCCGCGGAACAACTTGTCACGCGTCCGCAAGCTGCTGCGTTCAGAGGCCAAAGCCGTCGAGGTGGTCCAGCGGGCGACCGTCGTGCGTCACCTCGACGCCGCGCGCGACGAAATCGGCTCGAAGACCGAGGCCGCACACGCCGGCGAGCTCGAGCGGCCGACGTGGCTTCGCGGCTACGTCTGCTGGGAGCATCTCGTCGAGCACCACGATCCGCTCACCGACGTCTACAGTCTCGGCCTCATCCTCGCCAGCCTCGCCTGCAGCCTGGACCTGGCCGATCCGGAGGATCTCCAGCGGTTCGTCGCCCGTCGCAGCAACCTGTTCGATTTGACGCCCGGCCTGCATCCCGTGCTCGCCAAGGCCATTCGGACGATGACCGAGCTCGATCGCCAAAAGCGCCCGCAGGATCTGCCGGCGCTGCTCAAGCTCCTGGAAAACTACCGCGACCACGAGGTCGATTTCGAGACCGACCTGGCCCAAGAGCGCGGCTTCGGCAGCGAGGGCCCGGCCGCCAAACGCCGCATCATTCTTGAAAAGCTGCAGGAGCGGCTGTTCGAGGTCAACCGCCGCAATCGGCTGCTCGACTTCAAGCCGACGCTGCAATCGGTGAACCTCACACAGGCATCGATCCCGCTCGTCTTCGATTACAAGAACGTCCGCGAAGAGCAGCTCGTCACCTGGAACGGGCCTTTCTGCCGCGACGTGCTCTCGGGCCGCGCTGTTTCTCTCAACAAGTACCTGAACTTCCGCGAAGCCGTCTATTTGCCGGGCACGCTCGACCGCATTCGGGCCGAGTGCGCCCGCGACGAACGCGAGTACGGCTTCGCCCAGTTGCGGCTCGTGATCTGTTTCCTGCGCTGGGCCAACCTCAAGGACAAACCGCCGGGCCGCTACGAGTCGCCCCTCTTGCTCCTGCCGGTGCGGCTCTCGGTGAAAAAAGGAATTCACGACCGCTACGTGCTCACGGCGCTCGAAACGCAGGCGGAGGTCAACCCGGTCGTGCGGCACCTCTTCAAGCAGTGGTACAACATCGATCTGCCGACGGAAATCGAGCCGACCCCCGAGGGGATCGACGCCTTCCACGCCGACCTCAACGCACGAATCCAGGCCGGCGATCCGTCGGTCACGCTGGCGAAAGTCGACAAGCCCCGCATCGACTTGATCCTGGAAAAAGCCCGGCGGCGGCTCGATCAGTTTCGCCGGCAGGCCCGGCTCTCCGGCCGCGGCATTCGGTCGTATCTCGACCTCGACTACAGCTACGACCCGACCAACTTTCACCCGCTCGGCGTGCGGATCTTCAATCAGTTCGTGCGACCAGCGAAAACGCATCTCGAACAGATCATCTCAAGTGGTCCGCCGCGGCCGCAGTACATAGTGACGCCGCAGACGAACGCACCGACGTCGGCGCCGACCGCCTCACCGCGCACAAAATCAAAAGACGATCCACCCGTCGCCGAGGCCGAACGGCAGTTCTATCAGCTTCGCAAAGAGGGGGACGACAATCCGTTCAACTGGGAATTCGACCTCTGCTCGGTGACGCTGGCGAATTTGCGATATCGCCGCATGTCGCTCGTCCGCGATTACGGCGAACTGGCCGACCAGACCACCGAGAATCCGGCCTTCGAAGCGACCTTCGCCGTCGCGCCGCGCGAGATCCGCTCCGGCGCAGGTGAAACGCTGCCGCTTGCCGAGCGCTATAACGTCGTCTCCTGCGATCCGACGCAAACGCAGGCGATCGCCCTGGCCCGCAGCGGCGCCAGCTACATCATCCAGGGCCCGCCCGGCACCGGAAAATCGCAGACGATCACCAATCTGATTGCCGACTTCGTCGTCCGCGGCCAGCGCGTGCTCTTCGTTTGCGAAAAGCGGGCGGCCATCGACGTTGTTTACCACCGGCTCAAACAGCGCGGCCTCAACGAACTCTGCTGCCTGATTCACGACTCGCAGGCTGACAAGAAAGAGTTCGTGATGGACTTGAAGGCGACGTACGAGGCCCACCTTGCCGACGCCAACAAGCGCCGCGACCACGCCGCCGGACGACGCGGCAGGATTGTCGACCAGTTCCAGAGCGACCTGGCGCCGCTCGAAACCTTCGACGCGGCCATGCGCGGCGTGCCCGAAACGTGCCGCGGTGCCGCTGCGTTCGGCCCTCGACCGCCGCGTGCGACTGGCCGAACACGCTCCCAACTTGTCGCCGCTCGAATGGGAACGGATCCCCTTCTATGCCGACTGGCACCACCATCAGGCGCCGTTGGCGGAGCTGGCCGAATCGCTGGGGGACGTGCAACCGGACGGCATCCTCGCCCATCACCCGCTGCACTTGCTCAGCGGCAAGGTGGCCGACTCCGAGCGGCCGCTGGAGCTGGTCAGCCGCTGCCTCGGCGAGAGCCGCTCCCAGCTGAATCAATTGCGGACGAAACTCCGCGGGCTCGACATGCCGGCCGGATCGATCAACAGCCTCGACAATCTCGCCGCGGCCGTCGCCTACGCGCGGCAGGCCGCCTTTCTCGCCCGCGCCAACGCGATGGCCATCTTGAATGCACAGAGCGACGCGTCCAAACGCTGGCAGAGTGAAACCCGTAACGTGCGGCAGTCCGAACAGGAAATCGCCAAGAAGCGCGAAGCAACACAAGCCTGGCGGGAGAAGCTCTCCCCCGGCGACACCGAGACGGCCCTCGCCCAGGCCGGCCAGTTCGCGGGCAGGTTCTTTGCGTTTCTCAGTCCCGCGTGGTGGCGTCTGCGGGGCGTGCTCAATCGCGCGTACGACTTCCACTTTCACAAGGTGCATCCGTCGTGGGTCCGCATCCTCGAACAACTGCGCGACGAGCATCAGGCGGTGGCCCGCCGCGCGGAACTCGCCCGCTCGATCTCCCATTCGTTCGGATTCGAGGAGGGCTTCGATCGCGTCGAAGCCGAATTGGCCACGCTGCAAACGACCATCGACAAATTGCCCGACTCAGTGCGCTCGCTGCACGCGGCGGCTGCCAACGGCGGCGACGCGATGGTCCTCGCCATCGCCGCGCTGGCCGACGATTTGCGGCGGCTCGAGGCCAACTGCGACGAATTTCTCGAAGCCTACCGCCACTGCGGCCTGGCCGAGTTGGAGACTGATCTCGGCGAGATGGAAGACTCGCTCGACGAATTGCCCGATTACCTGCATTGCCTGGCACAGCTCAGCGGGATTCCGCCCAAGCTGGCCGAGTCGATCCGCACTTTTCCGATCAGCCTCGACGCAATGGAGGCGGCGACCGCCGAACGCAGCTTGCAATTGGCGTGGCGCGACCGGACCGTCGGCCGTTTCGACGGGACGGCCCAACGCCGCCAGGTTTCGCGGCTGCGGAGGCTGGCGGAGGAATGGCAAAAGCAGAACGCGAAACGCGTCCGTGAGTTCGTCCGACAGCGGTTTCTCGACAACGCCCAGGCCTTCGCCAAGCCGGCCTCCCAGCTCACGCAGCAGCAGAAGGAAGTGAAGCACATCTACAACCGGGGCCGGCGCGAGCTGGAGCACGAGTTCGGCAAGACGATGCGCTACAAGTCGATCCGCGATCTGATGGCCGGCGACTCGGGCTCGGTGATCCGCGACTTGAAGCCGGTATGGCTGATGAGCCCGCTCTCCGTCTCGGACACGCTGCCCCTCGATACCGACCACTTCGACGTGGTGATCTTCGACGAGGCCAGCCAGATCACGCTCGAAGAAGCGGTCCCGTCGATCTTTCGCGCACGCCAGGCGATCGTAGTCGGCGACGAGATGCAATTGCCGCCCACGTCGTTCTTTGTGTCGCAACAGGCAGACGACGAGCACGAGCTGACGTTCGAGGAGGACGGCGAGCTGGTGACATTCGGCGTCGACGGCAACAGCTTTTTGAACCAGGCCGCCCGCAACCTGCCCGCCTGCATGCTCGCCTGGCACTACCGCAGCCAATCGGAGTCGCTGATCAGCTTCTCGAATCACGCCTTTTACGACGGCCGCTTGCTCACCGTGCCCGACGTGCACCTGCCGGCGAAGGGCGCCCGCGAGCTCAACGTCGACTCGGCCGCCGACGCCGCCCAAAACGCCGCCAATAATGCCGATGAGCTGCTCGACCGCTCGGTCAGCTTCCACTTTCTCGAGCGGGGCATTTACGAAAATCGCCGCAACGCGGCCGAAGCGGCCTACATCGCCGGCCTCGTGCGGCAGATTCTCGAACGCGAAGAGGGACAAAGCATCGGCATCATCGCCTTTTCCGAGGCCCAGCAGACCGAAATCGAAGCCGCCCTCGCCGCCCTGGCCGAAAAGGATTCCGAATTCGCCCGCCGCCTCGAGCTGGAACAGGAACGCGAAGAGGACGAGCAGTTCGTGGGCCTGTTGGTCAAGAACCTGGAGAACATCCAGGGGGACGAGCGGGACGTGATCATTCTCAGCGTCTGCTACGGCCCGGCCCGCGACGGCAAGATCCGCATGAATTTCGGCCCGATCAACATGTCGGGCGGCCAAAAGCGGCTGAACGTGGCCTTCTCGCGGGCCCGCTGCCAGATGGCCCTCGTCGCTTCGATGCACTCGACCGACGTCACCAACGACTACAACGAAGGGGCCAACTGCCTCAAGAACTACCTCCGCTACGCCGAGGCCGCCTCGATCGGCGACGCCGCCATCGCGACGCAGATCCTCCGCACACTCTCGCAACCGCGTGCGGCCACCGACGAAACCGACCAGGCCGGCGACGCGGTGGTCGACCAATTGGCCGACGCCCTGCGCGAGCGGGGCTACGCCGTCGCACGCGCCGTCGGCCAGTCACACTTCCGCTGCGATCTGGCCGTCTCGCGCGGCGACGACCGCACGTACCGCCTGGGCATTCTGGTCGACACGCTGGAGTGGTACGCCCAGCGCGACCTGGTCGAACGCGAACTGCTCAAACCCGACCTATTAACCGCCTTTGGCTGGCGCATCCACGTCGTCCTGGCCCGCGATTGGTACGCCGACCAGTCCGGCGTGCTCGAACGCATCGAACGCCTGCTCGCCGGCGAAGAACTCGACGAGCCGGAAGACGAAGAGGAACTCTTACCCAAGAGTGCGAACGCAGCAACAGAAACCGACGACACGCCGCCCCCGTCAACGACACCGTCACCGTCACCGACGGCCAGCGCCACCGAACCTGTCGAGCCGACCTCAGTAGCCGCGGCCAAAGAGGTGGTGGCGGACGCCGAGCACGGCAAATGGTCCGAGCAGCTCGAATTCATCGAAGCCAAGTCATCGAAGTTCTGGGAGATCAGCGTCAGCGGCCACGAACAAACCATCCGCTTCGGCCGCATCGGCTCAAGGGGCCAGAGCCTGACCAAGTCCTTCCCCGATCACGAGGCCGCACTGGCCGATTCGAAGCGGCAGGCGGCGGCGAAAAGGCAGAAGGGTTATCGACCGAAGAGTTGACTTGATTCGCCTGTAGTAGACCGTCTATTTCAAAATGCTGGGTGCGTAAATCCCAGGCAGATTTTTCACCACCAAGGCACGTTGCTTTGAATCCGCCCCAATGGCGGAAAGACACCAAGAAAGGCGAAGGAGATCCGCAGATTACGCCGATTTCGCCGATTTGAATTTCAAAATCTGCGTCCTTCTGCGAAATCTGCGGATAACTGGTTTCTTTGTCTTCCTTGGTGTCTTTGTGCCTTGGTGGTAAATATTTGCATTGAATGCCACCCAGCGCACTTCGGCAATATGTCGCGGCGGGGCGCTCTTCCCACCTCCGAAGTACGACAACTGCCGTTGACACAGTACGACGGCCGTCGTATACCTCCCCGCCATGTCGCACGAATCATTGCCCAAGCCGACCGAGGCCGAGTTGGAACTGTTGGGAATCTTGTGGGCCCGCGGGCCGAGCACCGTCCGCCAGATTCATGAGGCGTTGAGCGGCCAGAAATCGACCGGCTACACAACCACGCTCAAAATCCTGCAGAGAATGCTGGAAAAAGGCCTGCTGCGCCGCGACGAGTGCGAGCGGTCGCACGTCTACGAGGCGGTCTGGAAGGCCGAGGAGACGCAACGGCAACTCGTTCGCGACCTGCTGCAACGCGCCTTCCGCGGCGCGGCGGCCAAGCTGGTCGTGCAGGCCCTTTCCGAGGAAAAAGTCTCGGGCGACGATCTGGCCACAATCCGCAAAATGCTCGACGACCTGGAAGCCCGGCAAAAAAGAAAGAGAACGAAATGATTTCTTCTCTGCTTCTGGCACATGGGAATGGACTCGCACAACTTTCGCCGGCCGTCGAAGCGCTCGGCTGGACTCTGCTGCATTTTGTGTGGCAGGGAGCCGCCATCGGGCTGGCGTTGGCCTGCTTTCTCTCCGTCGGACGGCGGCGCAGCGCCGTCCGTCCGTTATCTGGCCGGCTGCAGTGCTTTGGCAATGATGGCGCTGGCTGCGATCGGAACGTTTGCCTGGCAAATGGCAGTGATCCATTTGCATCCATCACGCCCAACGGCCACTTCGGCCGTGGCCGCGACATCTGTGCGGCCGCCACTCGAAGCCACTTCTGCCGAGCGATCACAGTCGTCGCTAAGCCCGACCGAGATCTTCAATCTGACAAACTCATTCACGGGAATGATCCCCCCGTACCTCTTCTACCAACCTGGGGTGAAGGGCGGTGGATTGGAAAAGCCGTCGACGCAAATCACGAATCAAATTGCCTCGCACCCGTGCTCAACAGCCCGACCGTGGCGAGCGTCGATCTCCGCACGCCAGATGATGCGCCGGAAGAGATCTCGGCGGAATTCGACAATTCGCCGGCCGCACGCCGCGCGGGAGTCTGGAGTCCCACGGACAAACTGCTCGCGACGATGCAGGCGTGGCTCCCCTGGATTGTCGGACTGTGGACCTGCGGCGTTGGCTTGCTGGCCCTGCGGCTGGCCGTTGGCTGGGGCATGATCCGACGATTGAAGCGTCAGGGCAAAGCCCCCAAAGATCCCGCGTGGAGCGCGCGGCTCGAGCGACTCCGCGTGCGGCTCGGCGTCTCGACATCCGTCCGATTGTTGTGCTCGGCCAGCGCAACCGTGCCGATGGTGATCGGCTGGCTGCGGCCCGTCGTGCTGGTGCCGGCCAGCCTGCTTGCCGGGCTGACGCCGCACCAACTCGAAGCGGTCCTGGCCCACGAGCTGGCTCACATCCGCCGGCACGACTATCTGGTGAATCTCCTGCAAAATATCGTCGAAACGTGCTTCTTCTATCATCCCGCCGTCTGGTGGGTCTCACGCCACATCCGCACCGAGCGAGAACACTGCTGCGACGACCTGGCCGCCGCCGTCTGCGGCAGCGCGCTCGACTACGCCCGAGCCCTCAGTGCCCTGGCCGAACTGCGACACACGTCCGGCGTCTTCGGCCTGGCGGCCACGGGCGGCTCATTGGTGAATCGCATCGCCCGACTGGCAGGCGTCGGCTCCCCCGAACCGCGTCTCGGCTGGCCTTTCCCGCTTCTCGTTCTCACCTCCGCGGCGGCAATTGCCTTGTTTGCCACAAACACGGCGACGCGCAGCGGTGATGCAACCGAGCCCGTCGTTCCAACGAAGAAGCCCACTGCGAAATCGCTTCGCGGCCGCGTCATCGATCCCGCCGGAAAACCGGTCGCAGATGCCACCGTCTGGCTCGCCGGACCGGACGGCAGGGGCTATTGGTTCGAGGGCATGGCGATCCTCGCGAAGGGTCGCTCTTCGAGCGACGGGCACTTCGATCTTTCACTCGACGGTCCGGCACTCGAGCGACTCGCCGCCTTTCCGCGGCACGATATCGAGGTCTGGGTTCGCAAACCGGGACTCGCGCTGGGCTTTCGTCCCGCCCACGATGCGCTCGATCATCCGATCGAGATCCGCCTCAGGCCTCAAGCACCGCGCAGCCTCCGGCTTCGCAACGCCGATGGTTTGCCGTGCGGCAATGCCCTCGTGGCGCCGGCAACGGCACACTATGGCGACGATCGTTTCGTGAACATTCCAGAAGTGATCGCCAACGAACTCGCCGTTCACAGCAGTGCGGACGGACGAGTCGAACTGGCCGGCCTGGCTGCGGACGAATTGACGGGAGTGCGATTCGAGTCGGCCGAATTGGGGGTGCAACGCGGGGAGTTTCGCAGTTGGGAATGGCCCAGCTCAGCCACCATCGAGGTCACACTGCGAAAGACGGGAACCGTCGAAGGTCGCCTTGTCGCTCCAAAAGAATGCAAAGCCAGTCTCGCCGAGGCGGTCGTGTACATGATTACGATAGACGACCATCAGGAATGGCCCGCCTGGCGCGAGCGTGTCGCCATTCATCCCGATCGCGACGGGCGTTTCCGGGCGAATCGGGTCCCCTCTGGATCGATCCAATTCGTCGTCGTCGTCCCCGACGACTGGAACTATCGACCCGAAAAGCCGCAAATTGTCGAGGATGCGGACGGCAAAAAAATCAAGCTTCTGCCGGGCGGGAAATTGAATTTCGACCTATCGCTCGCGCAATGGGTGCACGTCTCTCGAACCGTTCGCGACGCGCACACCCGGCAGCCGCTGCCGGGCGTCGAGGTAGTCCTGTGGACGGAACTCTCGGGCGGCGGAACTCACGTCCAAAAAAAGACCGATGAAAAGGGCCGATTCGCCGCCTGGATCCTTCCAAACGTGTACTACCACAGCGCCGTCACGCTGCCCCGGGGCTATGTCCGAGAAAATCCCACCGCGGATCGCCAGGTCGTGGTTGACGCGGGCGCTCGCGAACGCGAACTGGAGCCGATCGAACTGATCCGCGAGCGGCGCGTGGAGGGAATCGTCATCGACCCGTCGGACCGACCGGTCGGCGACGTTTGGGTCGGCGCCAATTTCCGCACGACTCAATTGACGGAGCCCGCCCAGAAGCTTTCGGAGAACCGCAGCGTCCAGTTTCCGCGACGGCCCTCACGCTTCCGGAGAATCCGCATTCGGTCGCGGATCGGAAATGACTTCAACATGAGCAGCCGACCATCGACCAACCGAACTCCGCCCGTGCAGGTGACGACCCTCACGGGTAGCGTGACAGTTCTGATCGAGGGGCTGGACCAACCGGTTGGCGGCAAGCCCGTGGGCACCACCGAACTATCCGCGGATCGAATGATCATTTGGTCGCGCGGCGAGCTGGCCGGCAGCGCCGGCCGCGAAGAGGGCATCGTGCAATCCGAGGATGAACCGTTCGACGTCGATCTGGAAGGGAATGTGATCATCTTCCAGGCGGATCCGACGAACCCTCAGTTGATGCGAAAGGTGGCGGTCAACAGCGCCACGTTCGATGCGCGGGAGAAGAAGGCAATCTTGCGAAGCGACCCCCAATGGAAAGGCTCCTCCAACGACCCAGAGCCAAGGCCTGTCGCAGGCGTTCCGGCGCGGAAATGGACGAAAACGGACTCGCTCGGCCACTTCCATTTCGACGACTTGCCCTGCGACGTCGAATTAACGTTCACGCCGGTCCATGCCGGCATCCAGCTCGCTGAACCGTTCCTTCTTCAGCCGACAAACGACAAGCCGCTGCAATTGCAAATTGGACAACTTGACTTCGCCTCGATGGCAGGGCGCGTCGTTGATCGAAGCGGTCGGCCCGTCAGCGGCGCCGCGGTCCTCATCCAAAGGGTGCAATCAGGACAGACGATCGACTGCGTGCGGCTGCGCACCGGTCCCGGCGGCCGCTACCAGTCGCCTTCGTGGTTTCCGAAAGCGTTTGAGTATCGCGTCACGGTGCGGTCGATGTGCAAAGACGTGGCCACAACCGCCGCGCGAACCGTTGCAAATTCTTGCGAGCAATTTCCCGACCTTGTGATTGATCGACCGCCCCTCTATCCCGCCTCGAAGCTCACGGGCACCGAAGTGGTGGCCGTCGTGAACGGGGAACCGATTCTGGCCTCGGAGATTTTCGAGCGGTGGTGCCAGGTGCCGATCGAGCCCGCACACATGAGCCTGCTCGTCGCCAAGCAGGAAATGCAGAGAGGCCTGCTTCCCGAGGATGAATACCGCGAGTTGCAGGAAAACGCGCTCCGCCGCTTTTTGCGAGAAGCCGTCAACACGCGACTCATGGTTCAGGCCCTGCAAGAGATGCTGGGCAAGGACAAGCAGCGGCTTGTCGACGCACAGATTGCGTTCCGGTTTGGAGAAGATCTCCCCAGATTGAAAAAAGATTACGGGCGGGCCACGACATCTGAACTGGAGCAACACCTCGACCGGCAAGGAACTTCGATCGCGAGCCTGAGAAAAGAGTATCGCTCGAGATTGCTCGCGGACGAATATCTGCGCCAGCAGAATCGCACGTTGGAGGTTGGCACGAACGAGCTGGCAAACTTCTATCAAGAGCATTTGAGCGACTACGACTTTCCCGAGCGGGTTCGCTGGCAGCTCTTGCGGGTTGGTTTCGCGCAGCGAGGTGGCCGAGAAAAAGCGCGGGCGATTGCCCGGCAGGCGGTCGCCGCTTTGGAACGAGGCGACGATTTTGGAAGCGCCGTCCGCAAGTATTCCGACGGCCCGCCTCCGCCGGAAGGCGATGCGCTCTCCTGGACGAAACTCGATAGTCCGCAGAGCAAAGAACTCGCGACTGCGATTCGCGTGATTGCCACGGGCGATATTCTCCCCGTCTTCGGCGTGCCGGAATGGGCCGAGGTCCGGCTCGCTCCTTCCACGCGGTTGGAAGTCGCCTCAGACGGGATCGCAAATTTCAAAGTCCAACAACAGGTCACTCCGCCCGAGCCGCAAGAAGTCATTGCGGTGGGGGCCGAGAACTTGCGGAAGCGGGACAAGTACGACCAGGCGTCGCGGAAATACTTCGACGACGGCGGCATGCAGCCTTGGACGAACCCGGCGAGCATCGTCGACCCGAGGCTGGCGACGGCCTTGGCTCAACTCGCGCCCGGCGAGACGAGCCCGATCATCGAAGGCACGGATTCCTTTTTCATCGTCCGCCTCATTGAGCACCGGCCCGCAGGCCGCAACTCGCTGAGTGAAGTTGAAAATTCGATCAGCCAAAAAATCCGGTCTCTGAAAAAGGAGCAGATGCTCGAGGAACTTTTCGAGCGGGCAACGATCGAGTCTCCCTACCTTCCGGAGCGCAAGCCGAACACGACCGCGGCGACGTACTGGGCCCACCCTCCCGGCACTCCCATCTGGCCCGATCTGCCCCATCCCAGCGGGATTGATTCGTACAATCCGATCCCACTCAACGTCCCGGAGAAGGCCACCCATCGAAACTCCGCGTGACGGCCCCCTCACCCCGACTCGACTGAGCTCGTCGCAGGCCGGCCCCTCTCCCTCGGAGGGGCGAGGGGAGCAGGAGTTTGGGAGGGATCGTCCCCCCATAGGCAACACGGCCCGGCGGATTGCTCCGGGTGCCGCGGTGCCCCTTTGACCCCACGGCTTTGCGTGGGCGTGCGAATCCGTTTGACGCTCCCGTTGAAGCTCAAGGGCACGCCCACGCCGAGCCGTGAGACCGTCCGGGAATTCCGTGCTGCGAAAATGTGGGTTGGGAGAAGGCTCGCATACTACGAGGGCGGGTGCCCTCGTCTGTCGAGATGTTTTTCGAACAATCCTATCGGTCTCCGATCCCAAATAGGCCGAAAGTCGAGGGCACCTGCCCTCACTGCGTTCTTTCGGCGCCCGAATTCCCGGACACCCTCACGCAAAGCCGTGGGCGTGGCACCCAGATTTCGTCCGCCTCACGGGGATGAAATCAGCCAAAACTCTTCTCGATCACCCAGTCGCGCAGCCGATCGGGCAGTTTTGACAGCAGCAAGAACCGCCAGCGCATGCCGCCCACGACGTACCGCGTCTTGGGCCGACGTGCCGTGAGCGCGTGGGCGACGGCGCGGGCCACGACGTCCGGCGGCTGGGCCGCGGCCCGCAATCTCGTGTCGTTTTTCATCAGCTCGAACAGGAAGCCATATCGCTCGCGTCCCTCGGGCGGCATCGCGGCCAGTGCCGCATCGGCTTCGGCCTGGCTGCTGGCAATGATCGGCGTCGCAACGAGCCCCGGCTCGATGCAGGACACGTGCATCTTCCAGGGCCGCAATTCGAGCCGCAAGGCGTCGGACAACGCTTCGATGCCATGTTTCGACGCTGCGTAAGGCATGAACAGCGGCAGCGTGAGCCGGCCGGCAATCGAGGCAATATTGACAATCCGCCCCGCCTCCTGCCCCGGCATCTTCTCTCTCAGCAGCGGCAAAAACGCCTGCGTAACGGCCACGTGACCGATCAAGTTCACTTCAAGCTGCCGCCTGAGCCGCTCGATGGGCACATACTCGACCGGCCCCAACACGCCGATGCCGGCGTTATTGACGAGCCCGGAAAGACCGCGATTGCCGACGGCCTCCCCGATGGCTTTGGCGGCGGCCGATATCGAATCGGCCCGCGTGATATCCAGCAAGATCGGCGTCACGTTCGCGAGCCGGGATTGTGCCAAGTAAGTGCGCTGCGATTCGTCCAGCACTCCCGCGAACACGCGCCAGCCCATTGTCGAAAGCCGCCGCGTGCACGCCTCGCCGATCCCGGATCCGGCGCCCGTCACCAATGCGTTTTGAGTGGGTTCGTTCACAGCGTCCTTTGATACCGGAATCGAGGATCGTCACCTCGGAGGCCGTCCGTGGCGTCGCGGTCCGGCACGCGAGGGCCAGGGACAATCGAGCAAAACTGTTAGAGCATCATGCAACTTGACGCAGGTCAGGAGTTTGTTTGTTGATCGTCGAATAAAGACGTACTCGAAGAATTCCGGAACATAAACGCGCCATTTGGGCATGTTGGGTGGCTCTTGTCCGTAAAGAGCGCGAACCTGCCTTTCGAGTTCGCGCCGGACGGCGTAACTTCCGCCCAGCCCCAATCATCCCGACGGTACTGTTCGACTAGGGCGAGCGAATTGATCGTTTTCGCGTGCTCGACCGCGATCATGTTAATGCGGCCTGGCGGCACGACTCTTCCGAACTCGTGAAATAACAATCCCGTTGCTGTCTTCGTCATAATGCGCGACATCGAGTGCGTCACCGCGTCGTCTGGACAAAAACTGCCATCTCGCCCCATCCGCCTGCGAATGAAGTCGCCAAGCGTTTGGTCGGCGTTCATCGCTAAGTACACCCACCCTCCCGAACCGACGGCTTCTCGGTCGTATTGAGTGAACGAGACGGTGGACACAATGGCAGCAACACGTAACTCGTCGGCGGAGAAGCCAGTATTACATTCTGAGCAGGCCGGAATCGTCATCGCCTGAAATCCATTCGGCAGTCGTTTCGGCAGGAGGCATCGCGGCGGTGTGTGGTCAGATGTATCCGCAGCGTGGCCGCAATAGCAACACGCGGTCGCATTAAAGAGCGAGTTTGTCGGAAACCATTTTCGTGGGTCCATGGGCGAATTCTAACCAAGATCAAGAGGACTCAGTCAACTTAGGGCCGTGGCCTCGGCGCGTCTGGCGCGAACGATGTGGAAACCTTGATCGATAACGAAACGCGTATAATTCCTTCCGGCCTTGGCCGGAATGTTCGACACGAACAATTTCTGGCAGTACGGCCAATCGGCCCGATCCATCCAATTCAATGCGCACTCGATCTAGTCAAGCAAATTCTTCATTGCCGCAGCCGAACCGCTGCGTCTATTGCGGCGGCAAGGCAGACACGGATGACCATTCACCTCCGCGTTGTCTTTTGCGTCGACCGTTGCCCTCCAACGTGATGACACTGTGCGCCTGCCAAAAGTGCAATTGCGGATTCTCGATTGACGAGAATGTCGTTAAAACACTCATCAGTCTTGTGAGCACTCACCCTGAGTTGGCGAAGCAACGAGAACCGGGCGGTCGCGTCTATCGCGCCTTGGCTCGAGATAGACGGCTTCGCAGTGTGATTGACAGCGCTCGAAATAGCGATGGCAATTACGAATTGACCGGCCAATTGCTGGTGAGCGTCGACCGAGTGATGCGGAAAACGATTCAAGGTCTGTTCTTCGGCCTCTACGAGCGTTTCGTTTCAGCATCCGAGATTGAACCGCTCTGGCTCGTCGATCAGCGTTTCATGACCGCCGATCAGGTTATTGACCAGGTTCGTCCCTCGCCGCTTCGCGACATCACCGATGAACAACTTCCGGCGATAACGCCTGCGAGTTGGCCGGTCCGAGAGCCAATCTTCTTCATCACGATGAAATCAGCACAAAGCCAGGAGCGTGTGCAACGCATATTTCGGTTGGTTCGCGAGACTCCAGTCGAGTGGGTGGAATTCCAGCCTGACGTTTTTCGCTTCGCATTCGTCAGGAGCGAAGATGGACGGGCGGTCTGCATTCTCGACCTGTGGAAGTCGCTCCTTGTGGTGGTGGCGGCTCCTTGGCCCGACAGGCGTGGTCCACTTCGGCGGGGAAAGAGAAACCCACTATCGCGCGAGCGAAGGCGACGATAGCTTCACGTCTCACGGGCAGTTATTCCGAAACGAAGCTGTCCAGAAGAACCGAGAGTTGTCTTGCGACCGTAACCAATTCGGCATCAAGATCTGATTCGGCTCGCTTTGGGCCAAAGATCTCCAGGCCATCGGGCTCGATGGCCCAAATGACAAACTCGTTGCCCGCCTTTATTGCTCCTTGCGGGCGGATGACCACGAGTTCGTATTGATTTGAGTCATTGAATGTCAACTCGGCAAGCCAGGCGGTATCCAAGTATCGTCCTAGCCGGACTTGGTCGGTGTTCGCAAACCGTTCCTCTGTGGTCGGGGGCGTGGAGCGAAACGCATTCGCGAAGCGATCGATCTTTCGGCCCACGCCGCCGCTTCGCGGCATGAGCATGCGGCCGCCAGAGGCTGTGACCAATCCGAGGCATGCCAAGCCCTTCCTCGACGAATCGAACCATTTGACAATCAGGCTTAGGTCTGCTGGAAGACTTAGTTTGTTCTCCTCCCTCGCATTTGCGCTCCAAGTTCCAGACAGTCCAAGCTGGGCTGTGGTCCAAGCCTGTGCGGGTTGTGCCGCTTTGCCGCTAAGGGAATTGCCGCTCGCGTCATTTTGAATTTGTAGACGTGAATGGGCATAGTCCCAGAGCCTCAGTGCGTTTTCCGCATTGAGCCCAGGCAGTGAAGTTGACTCCTCCGTTCGCTCTTTCGACCCGAGAAAGGTCGAGAGCTTGCTCGCATCGACTCCGGCCTCACGCGCCATCGTGGACCGCCGATTTCCTGAATTCTCAAGGTGGCGAAGCAGTGTGCGCAGCTGCTGCAGCTTGGACTCAACCAAGATCGCCCCTTGAATTCACGACACAACCCATTATGCCCATTTTCACATGTGCATTTCAGAACTGCAACTTCAACTTGCAGAGCCGCAATTCTGTGCCAATAATGCCCGTGAGAACTTGCGATTCTGGAAGTCGCAACCACAAACCGAACCCATCGTGGCAAGGAAGCTCCCAATGTTACGCGAGTTGACTGCAGAGGAACGCGAGCGTCAGCGCAGATTCTCGTTGGCTTTTCGCAAGTGGTGGGAACGAGCCTTCCGAAAAGCCGAAGAACGAAAGCGGCAAGAGGCGAAACGCGCTGCCGCCTGAACGCGTTTATTCCTCCTCCTCAATCTGTTCCGCGCTCTGCGCTACGACGAGGGCGAACTCGCAAAGCAGCGCGAATCGTCTCAATAAGGAGGCGAGTGCGGTGCCGGTCTCATCATCACAGGCTTTGCTGAGAATCAAATTCAGCAACCCTGCGACCTCGAGTTCTTGATGGTGTCTTGTGCGGAGCGGAATGACGAACCACGTTGCCGCCTCATTTAGTTCGAACCAGCTCTTGGTATCAGGGTTTTCGATCGTTTCGACAGGTAGTCGATGGGGTGCCGTAATCTCGCGATTGAAATAAGGCCCCAGTTGATCGTCCAGTTCGGCAACAGCCATTAGCGAGTCGAATCCTACCAGATCGGCTTCCGTAATCTTTCCGGTCTCTGAATCAGCGATCTCAGATTCACTGCGCGACGCAAGGAACATGATGCGCGGATTCGAATCCGGGCACAGCAACTGAAGGACGAACTTAAACGTCGGAAGTTGTTCGGAGAGGATAGGCAAAATCACCTCCGTGGATCTTTGCTCACGAGCGATTGTCTCAAAGACACTATTCTCAAGTTCCCCAAACAACTCGTGGCAGACTGCGAGTCGCTCGACGACGTTTTCTGTGTCGAGCTGAAACCCTCCCTTGTTCCCTTCCGTCGGAAGCTCAGGAAACAGACCGCTTGCAAAGCGAACTAGGTATTCCAACGATGTCGCTGGCTTGTCCGCGAATTTCCATGTTTTTGAGGCGCCCCCGGAGATCAAGTGCCGACGCTGCTTGAGGCGTCCTGAAGCAAAGTATTCATACTCCTCCGTAAACGACTCTTGCCAAACCGATCGGTCTTCCGGGTCCTTTAATCGCAGGTACTTGGTGAACCGGTAAAGACGGCCTTCGGAATCATATTCCGCATCGTAGTAGGTGGGCAGCTTGCGAGCGGCGTTCTCGTCAATTTCCGTCAGCGGTGTGAGCGGGTGCGACACTGCCGAGAATGAGCTAAAATATCGAAGGCTATCTTTGGCCATCGTTGGATGCTCTCGTTAGAACTTGGCCGTCCTTACGGCCGCGGGAACGGACAGGCGGCAGTGCTTCAAGGCGTCCCGCTGGAAATTGTGGCAGTTTTGTCCCCATCCGAGCAACCATTGCCACTTTCCGGAATAACGCTCTGCAAACAGCCGAAGGCATTCGGCAATTTCGTCCTCGCTTCGGGGGTCATCATCCTTCACAACGGGGTGGAATTCTTCGTCCGCAAGTTCCGCATGATGAGGATCGTGAGGAGGCGACCGTCCGCTTTCCCCGTCATTGAGTTCGCCTGGGACTCCCAATAGGGCCCCAAGACCGGACACTGGTTCGGCGGGCCACCAACCGTAACTTTCCGAAGTCGGCGTAGTTGGATTTCCGATCTCAAACCACCAATGCCCGGCATGATCAGCCGCCAACTCACTGCCAATATGAATCCTCTTGAATTTAACTGATCGAATTTCGCGCACTTCAAACACCCGCGTCCGAGATTCTGGCAGTCTCCAAGAAATTAGTAATCTTCCTTATTGCACCAATCATTGCCATATAACGCAAGAAGATTTGTTACTAATCCGATGTCCGGCCCGTTGCATCGAAAGGCCGTTCGGCTCCGACTCACATCGCCTGAAACGGCAAGCACGAATCGGGACGACTGCGCCAAAGGCCAATCAGCGTGGTATCCGCGAGCTGACCCACGCAGTCAGAAAATTCTCGGTTTGCCCGATCCCCGACGTCCCGATCAACCGGCCGGAAAAACCCGATCGTCGAAACTCGGCGTGACATTGCCGCATACTGGGAACCCGTACCCTCTACTGTTGAATCGGATGACCGTTGCTGATCGGGCCTAACGCTTACAAACGAGAGACAGAGCCGTTTTGGGGTTGCCTCGAATTGACGCGGTTCGCAATTCGACGTGCGCGCCGGTTGAATGGAGGACGACATGACCACGATGTCTTACCTCTCGTCTCCCGGAATGATCGTTCGGCAGAAGGAACCGGTGAATCCCGAGAGCCAATTCAATCAGCTCGACACGAATGCTCGATTTAAGTCCGGTTCGCCAAATCGCATCGCGCGAAAGGGTCGGACATTCGAGTCCTTGCGAACACCAGAGCGGATCGCCGGTCAACCTGGTAGGTTATGCTTGAGCAGCACGCCATTGCGGAATAACCGACCAACGGCAATCGCGGCGTGCGGCGGCCATTCGGCCTGGGCATAGCGAGGGATAGCGGATGGAGGCAGGCACTCGAACTGTCGCTCCTCTCGTGGACGTGGACATTTCCGGCGCGGCCCACAAGGCTGATCCGTTTCCGCTCTACGCGAAACTGCGGGCCGAAATGCCCGTCTGCCAGGTCCCGATGCCGGCCGGGCAAACGGCGTGGCTCGTCACGCGGTACGACGACGTCGTTGCCGTGCTGAAAAGCGAGCGTTTTGCCAAGAACCGCTTCAGTACGCTCTCGGCCGACCAACTGAAGAAACAGCCTTGGGCCCCCAAAATCTTCAAGCCGCTGTTCAGCAACATGCTCGACAGCGACCCTCCGCAGCACACCCGGTTGCGGGCCTTGGTGCAGAAAGCGTTCACCCCGCAGCGAGTCGACCAGATGCGGGCTCGCATCCAATCGCTGGCCGACGAGCTGCTCGATTCCATCGAGGGACGCCGCCGCTTCGATCTCATCCGCGACTACGCTCTTCCGCTGCCGGCCACCGTGATTGCCGAAATCCTCGGCGTGCCGATTCAGGATCGGCACCGCTTCCACCGTTGGTCGAGTGCCATCGTGGCGTTGAATTGGTCGAATTGGGACATGCTCAAGGCCCTGCCCTCCGTCTGGCAGTTCCTCCGCTATCTCCGCCGTCTCATCCAGCGCCGCCGAGCTGAGCCCGCCGACGACCTGATCTCGGCCCTCATTCAGGCCAGCGAAGCGGGCGACCAGCTCAATGAGGACGAACTGGTCGCCATGATCTTCTTGCTCTTGATCGCCGGACACGAGACCACGGTCAACCTCATCGCCAACGGGCTGCTGGCCCTGCTGCAGCATCCGCGCGAGCTCGCAAGGCTTCGCGAGTCGCCTGAACTGATCACGACGGCTATCGAAGAGTTGCTGCGATATGCCGGCCCGGTCGATACGGCGACCGAGCGCTACGCCCGCGAAGACATCTCGCTTGCCGACGTCGTCATTCCCCGCGGTTCGCTCGTGTTCGCAGGCCTGTCCTCTGCCAACCGCGACGAATCGCATTTCGAGCGGCCCGAGGACCTGGACATCGCACGCGAGCCGAACCGACACCTCGCGTTCGGGTTGGGAATTCATTTCTGCATCGGCGCCTCGCTGGCACGTGCGGAGAGCCAGACGGCAATCAACACCTTATTGCGCCGCACCGGCGACCTGCGACTCGCCGTTCCGCCAGCCGCACTGAAATGGCGTCGCGGCCTCGTGCTTCGCGGTTTGAAATCGCTTCCCCTGCTGCGAACGTGAATCGCTCAATGACACCCACCACGTCAGCCGTAGGGTAGGGCCAGCGAGACTTTGCGAGCCCCGCGGCGGACTTGTCCCACTCTACTAGGCCGTCTACTTCAAAATTGTGGATGCGACGGGGTGCCAATGCCGCTTGATCTCCAAAGGAAGACACTGGCGAGCCAGAGCCCTCGCCAGTGGCACCGAATACCACCATTTTGCGATAGACGGTCTACTACGAATCTGCGGCGATCGGTCGTGATTGTGCTTGACTCGCCCTGCCATGCGTGCCTGGAATGAATGCATCCACCGGTTCAGGCGTGGGGGTCGGCTGAGTGGCGCTGAAACTGAGTTGCAGGCCGTGCTTTATTCCTTTTTGACGAAAGCCACTCGCCGATGAGAACTCTCGTTGTTTTCGCCTCTTTGGTCGTCCTCTCCTCCGCCCCGGCGCTGGCCGCCGATAGGCACGTCCCGCAGTCGTCCCTGGTGAAGATGGGGCTATCGAACATGCGGCCGCTGACCGATCAGGACGGATTGTCGATACGCGGTCGAGCCAAAGGCCACCCGGCTGGTCCGAATGCAAATCTGGAGCTAATTCTGGCTGAGATCCGCAAGATAGGTCACCTTCGCGGCACCGTTACCTTGATTAAGTAAGCAGGAAGGCCGGACGCGGACGCGGCTGCTTCGCGTAACGCTGTCTTTGCGAGTGCCGGCCCACCATACTCGACCAGCCGAATTCTTGAACCGTCTCCGCCTGGGCTTTGACGAAGTTGCGGAAGGGGGCGCGTTGTTGCTTTGCGTCCTTGAGGAGCGCGCGTCGGGGCGACTTTTTTCGAAGTCGATCTTCCCATTAGCAACCGTAGGCAGGTTTGAATTCCGCGGCAAGTAAAATCTTCGATTGCGACTTTTTTGGCCTCTTCAGGTTCCCTTTTTGCGCCCCAAAAAAGCCAAAAAAGTCTGCCACGAGCGAAAAAAAGGGGCGAATTTGCCGCGAATGGGCTCGTGAATTCCAAGTGTCCGCGGAGTGGTTATTCGCTCGCCGCGTCCCTAATTGGTGACGAGGGCGAGGGCAAAACCGTCGTAGCCTTTGCTGCCGACGGTTTGAATGGCCGTGGCGGTGACCCGCGGCTCGGCAGCCACGAGTTCGTTGAAGCGGCGGATGCCTGCGACGCTGGGGGTGGTGTTCGACGGATCGATCACGGCACCGTCCCGCACCACATTGTCGAAGACCAGGATGGTGCCGGGGCGCGAAAGTTTCAGCGACCACACGAAATAGTCGGGGTTATCCCGCTTCTCGGCGTCCACAAAAATCAGGTCGAAGGGGCCGCAATTTTCCGCCTGGAGTTTGGGGAGCGCTTCCAGAGCGTCGCCGAGCCGGACTTCGACCGTTTGGCTGAGGCCGGCTTTGGCGATGTTGTTGCGGGAAATTTCCGCGTGTTTGGGGTCGGCTTCCAGCGTGATCAGGCGGCCGCCGGGGGGGAGTGCACGGCCCAGCCAAATGGTGCTGTATCCGGCCAGGGTGCCGATTTCCAGGATCTTCGGGCGCCCTGGATCTTGGCCAGCAGGTAGAGCAGCTTGCCCAAATTGGGCGTCACCGCGATGGGCGGCAGGCCGGCGGCGGCACTGGATTGGAGAACTTGATCCAAAATGGGATCGGCGGGGACGAGTTGGCCACAAATATATTGGTCGACCGCGGTCCAAAGTTCCTTCGACAATGTTCCTCCCGCCCGTTATTTGCCACCCGTTTATTTGCCGCCTGTTTATTTGCCATCATCCTGCGGATAGACCAGCACCCGATCGTGGGACAACAAGATCAGGTCGGCCCGGCCGTCGCCCGTCACGTCGGCGATGGCCGACTCGCGCGGTTCGGTGCCGCCTTCGCGGCCCCCCTCGAAGCTTTTTTCCTCGAAGACTTTGAAGTGGAAGACATGGTGCGGTTTGTGCTTGGCGTCGAGATTGAGAATCTCGATGTAATGGGATTCGGTATCGGTCATGGCCAGGTCGGGCTTGCCGTCACCGTTGAGATCGCCCGCGACCACGTCGGAAAAAAAGGTCTTCTTGAGCTTGCTCTCGTAGGTGGCCACCTCGGTCAACGTCGGCACGGATTGGCCGGCATAGACCACGGCAAACCGGCCGTCGGCCGATGAGCAGCAAATCGTCCCGCCCGTCGCCGTTGAGATCGGTGACGCGGAGCGCCTCGTAGGGGAACGAGCCGAGTTCAATCTCCTTCCACGGACGAAATAAGTCCCCTTCCCGCCGGAGCACGCGGATTTTGCGGATGCCCGTGTCGACCAGGACGACTTCCCGATCCGCCTTGCCATCGAGATCGATTATCGCGGAACCGACGATTTTCGCCGAGGGTTCGGCCGCGTTGTATTGATCGACCACGCGCCATTCCTGATCGCTTCCCGGCTGCAGCTTGCGGGCGAAATTCTCCTGAGCGACGAGAATCGTCGGCACCTTCTTGTGTGAGGCGGGATCCGCGGCATTTTCCGTGGTCATAAAGACCGCGCCGGCGCCCACGCTGCCCAAACGCATGCCCCCGTCACCGGGAAGCGCGGCAAGCGAACCATCCGCCTTGTTGCTGAGGACAAGGGGACTGTGGTCGGTCCCCTGGAACAGCAAAAAACTCGGCCGGCCGTCACCCTTGGCGTCGAGTTTCATGAGGGCTGTGGGCGTCGAGGAAATATCGATCGCGATTTGGGGCGTTTTTGCCGGCCCGAACATATAGGGCCGCCACTTGCCCTCTTTGGTGCGCTCGAGAGCGTGAAGGACGTAGTCGCTGGATCGCGCCTGGCGGACTCGGGAAACGAAGAGGATTTCGGGCTGCTTGTCACCGTTGAGATCGGCCACTTCCAACAGGAGCGGCTCGTCGTCGGGAATCGGCAGCGCCTCGGGGAATGTAAGTCGCCCGTTTTTAAAGCTGCTGACGCCGATGGATTTTTCCTTGGTGCTCAGCACGACAACTTGTTTCTCGCCCCCTTTGCCCAGTGGGGCGATGCGGACCTGGACGTCTCCGGCAAAACTCGGAAAAGTCTGCCCCGGGTCGAGGCCTTCGCCTTTCCGCTGCCGGAACAAAATAATGCCCGCGCCATCAGGATCGGTGACGACAAGATCGGTCAGTCCGTCGCCATCCACGTCTCCCAGGGCGAAATCGCGGTTGCTGTCCGACTCCTGGCGGCCGAAGCCGGTCTGGACCAGGCGACTGGGCGGTTCGTCGCTCGCGCCCGTGGGATGTTTCATCTGGAGAATGCGCAGCCGTCCGGTTTGGCCGTCGATGGTCAGCACTTCCTGGGCGGGACCGCCGGTAATTCGCGCGCAGGCGACGGAACGGGGTCGCTCAACCTCGTACTGCAATTCGGCGCCAAGCCGTCCGGAGGCATCCTGCAAGCGAGCACAAAACATGCGATCCTGACTTTCGCCCGCCAGGTAACAGAGATCTTTTCGTCCGTCTCCGTCGATGTCCGCGATCTGGGCGAGCGACAGCTTTTCCGAGGTATTCATCAACGTGGTCGGGGCCGACAATCCGCCCTTGGCATTTTGCAAAAAAATGTACGTTTGCTGACGCCCGAGAATGACCAAATCGTCTTTACCGTCGCCATTGAGGTCGCCTGCCGCCATGTTCCACTGTTGCGGGGCGACATCAGGCACACGCATCGTCGTGCGCTTGTTCCACTCACCCGAGGCGGGTTGGAAATAGATCAGCAAACGATCGGGCGCCCCGAAGCAGGCGATATCGGTGCGGCCGTCGCCGTTAAAATCTCCCACGACCATCGACGCCAGTTGTTTATCGACGGCGATGGTTTTGTGCTCGAACCGCCAATCGCCCTTCACATCATTGACGTTGGACGGACCGGAATCGGACGCGGCCTCTTCCGGATGACGGCGCTGCAGCAAGAGATCGATTCGCGCGTGACCATTATCGAATAACGCCAGGTCGGTGAGACCGTCGTTGTTGAAATCCCCCGTGAGGAGGTTGCTGGATCGGGGTTCGAGCTTGAAAACCTCAACCTGCTTGAACCCGTAATACTGGCCCAGGTCCGGCGGAGTCGACGTCTTGGGTTTTGCCGCGGGCACGGGCGACGGGTTCGACAGAAGGTAGAAACCGGCGCCGACGGCGGGAGCGAGAACGGAAAAAATCAACGCCGCCCGGGCGACGCGTGAGGATGGTCGACGAAAAACCATACCACGATCCTGGCAATAATGTTCGGAGAAATGGGACCACAAGCGACGATTGCAGTTTAGCACGCACCTGGAGTGAGCGTAACCAATTCCGTCGCACGCGTCGGGTATTCAGAGAATTGGCCTGGCTCCGGATTATTTCCCGGGCCGCCGGCGAAAATAATCGAGGATCGCCAAAAAATCGGGCGGCAACGGAGAGTCAAACCGCAAAAGCTCGGCGCTCGTTGGCTGTCGGAATCCCAGGGTCGACGCATGCAGTGCCAGGCGCGGCGATGGCCCGTTTGAAGCAGCGAGCGGTGAGTCGGACGATCCATATTTTATGTCGCCGTAAACCGGGTTTCCGGCCTCAGAAAGGTGGATGCGAATCTGATGCGTCCTTCCGGTTTCCAGCCGACATTCCACGAGCGTGAAGCCGTCGAACCTCTCCAGCGGGCGGACATGCGTGATGGCGAGCTGGCCCTCTCCCGGATTTGTCGTGCTTCCTCGCTTGCCGTCGCCACGGTCGTCTACCAGGAATGATCGATGCGCGCGGGCAGCGACTGTTCCGCAGGCAATCGCCAGGTACGTGCGTTCGATCGCGTGCTTTTTGAACTGTCCGATCAGCCCGTCACGGGCCTTCACGTTTCGAGCGAAGACGACGAGGCCGCTGGTGTCGCGGTCGATGCGGTGGACCGAAAAAATGGCAGCCGGCCGCCTTTTGCCCCCTGCCGAAGCCCCTTCGTCGTGGCGTGCGATCAGTTCGGGGATGAGGTCATCGAGCGCCGGCTGGCGACGTTTTTTTTCTTCCGCCCAGTTGCGTTCGGACGCGTGGCGAAGGGTGATCATGCCGGACGGTTTGTCCACGACGATGACGTCCTGATCCAGCCAGACAATCCGGACATCGCTCTTGCAAGGCGGGGGCCGCAATTGGGAGTCGCAGAGCGTGACGGTTTCGCCCGGCCTGATTCGCCGAGCTTCGTCCAGGCATAGCGAACCGTTAACGGCGATCTGGCGATCGGAAAGAAGCTTACGGACACTGGACCAAGAGGCACCTGGAAGCCACTGACGCAGGGCCGCAAGCACGGTCAGACCCGATTGGTCGGCGGTCGCGACGAACGTGCGCGGTTCCGGCCGCACTCTCTTGCCCCTTTGGCGACAGCCCACCCACGTCTATGGGAGCGGACCGTTCAAGTCCCGCGAAACATTTCCAGAGCGGCTTTTCCCAGGATCAATCCGATCGTGAGGATCGACCCGACGATGGCCACAAACACGGCCGCTGAACCGATTCGCAGGGCCGCTTTGACGGAGTCATCGAGCGGCCGGCCCAGGGAAAGGAACAGCGACTTCACCGACTGATTAAACATCTCTGCGGAGAGGACGACGGTCAAGGCAAGGATCACGACGGTCCATTGCAAGAGCGAGATTCGCAGGACGAGCGACGCCGCGATCGTGGCGCTTGTGAGAAAAAAGTAGACAAAGAAAATACTGTCGCCGCGTACGCCGAGCGTTAAACCTCGTTCGACGTCAATCAGCCAGCGCCGCCACGCCGGTCGCTCGGAACTTGCGGTGACGACGCGATCCGAAGCAGTCGGCTCCGGAGGGTGAATGACGCTAAAGGTTCCGGACATGGCTCGTCCTTTCAATGCCGTCCGAGCAAATTGCTCAAGTTAGTCATCGAGTTCTGCAGATTGCCGATTCGCGGCTCGATGGCAACGGCAAAGCTGACATTGCCCGTACTCACGTCGTAGCTGCCGGCGACGTGGAACAACCAATCGAGACCGACGCGAGTAAACGTGAAGGACTGGCCGACGTTGCGATGTTCCTCCAAGTCGTACGCGGTCCCCATCGTCGAAATCCACTTGGAACTCATCTGATAGCTATAGCTTGCCGTGACGATATCGCTGTCGAGCACTCCGTCGTCAGCCCGGATCGCTTGCAAACCCAGGTAGACGCTCCCGCGCTCGCTCCGCTGGCTCAGCACCCCGACGTTCCACATCGAGGGCGCCTGCGGATAATAATCGTAAATTGCATTGGCCAAGAGCGACGTGCGCTGGCTGATATTCCAGGCGTAGCGTGCCGTCAGCAGACCCCAAGGGACGCCGAAATTGTCCCGGCCGGGATCGGGAAAGTACGACGCTTCCAGGTCGAGCGTCATCCAATCGCGGATTTTCTGGTGATCCGGCGGTCCGAATTTCGTCTGCAATCTTTGACGCATCGCGAGCCGCACAACTTGCTGGTCGTCGATCAATTCGTTGTACGGGGACGTGATGTCGAAGCCGGCTCCAGTCCGCAACGCATAGAGACGCGGATCAACGCCGATCGGCAGAACGCCGCCGTAGGTGTTCTCAATCAATCGTTCGCGGAAACGCTCCTGGGCATTGTCGTCGATTTCATTGTACTGCGGGATATTCGACATACTCTGCGACACACTCGTGTATTGGTAACCGGCCTCGAAGACAACCTTATGGGCCATCCCGTTGAGGCCGAGAATGTCGCTTTGCACCTCGGGAAACACGCGGGACATTTGCAGCGAGCTGCGCACTCCGGCGCTGATCGCCAGTCGGCTGAGCGGATCGCCGTCAAAGCCCTCGCCCCAATAGTCCGCTTCGGCCATGGCAAAGGGAACGACCTTCACGGGCCCGAGGTTAAACGGCGCGTCGAGTTCGTGTCGCGTCATCAAGTCGGCGCCCTGGACGCCGGGAAAATAGGAAATCGGCACGAAGAGATCGTTCGGATCTGTCGGGTTAGCAGCCTGATGAATAATCGCGTATCCGCCGGAGGTGTGGCTGCTCCACGTGAGCCATCCGTCCAGAAGCGGATGTCCCAAAGTGTAGAAATCGCCGCGCGGCAACCATTCGGTCGTGTACTCGAAGTTCTGCAATTCCGGCTGAACCATCGCGGTCCAAGCCCAATCTTGCTGCTGCTGTTTGACGGAGACGAGCGTTTCGACGTCCTTTCCCCGGTCGAACTCCCAAGGGAAATATTGATCCAAGAAATTGCGGTCGTAGGAGAAGCCGAGCTCTGCGTTGACCGTGAAACCATCCGGCATCGTCTGCATGTGCCTCCAATCGATGATGCCTCTCTCCTCTGTGGCGGGCACAAGAGCCATGCGGTCCGAGCCGAGGTCGTCCGTACCGTGGTCGTAGATGAAATATCCGAGCATCGTGCCGTTGTACTTGCCGGGGATGCCGAAGAGATCGCTGCCGTGGTATTTCCCGTTGATGCCGATCGCCGGCCCCCGATCGCTGAGATAGTCGGCCAGCAACGTCCACTGCGAGCCGCGGGGCTGGGTGACGCCGAGCAGCTTCGCCAGATCCCATTGCGTGCGCACCTGAACGCCAAAGATTTTGTCTTCGGCGAACATCACACTCTCGAGCGGAAACTGTGACTTGTCGGCCGGTGCACTGAGATAGGGGAGATAAAAGACCGGGACATCCTCAATGAAGAAGACGTTGTTGAGCGATGTGATCCAGTTCTGGGTTTCCTCTTGCTGTTCGCCCGTCGCCGGATCGACAGCCGGGGACTCACTACCGAAAGTCGCATCGCGAAAACGTTGCTCGAGAAACGCGTCGGTCGCCTGAATACGATAGCCCGGCTTGGCGTACGGGCTGGGACTGATCCACGCCTGCTGAGCATGAAACTCATTGGCACCGAGCTGCCGGATGCGGTCCGCCGCGATCTTGATCGAACCCTTCAGCGAGGGCAGATACGCCTCGATTTCCGCCTTCAGAATCAGTCCCTTCTTTTCTCGAGCGTCGAACGTGGCAGACTCGGCGCGGACCTTGCGCATGAGCGTAGGATTGGTCGGATCGCCCTGGAAGATGACCACGTTGCCTTCCATGTAGACGTCGAAGGGTTCATCCTCGGACTGTACGGTGCCGTCCTCGCGGCCCGCGCTTCCGGCCAGTTCACCGCGCGACCAAATGACCATTCGATCCGCGGAAAGCTCGATCGTGCCCACGGGCTTGCCACCGACTCGTTGGTCGAGCCCCTCGATGAGAACCGTGACGCCGCCGGTGAGAACCGTCACCTGCTCGGGAGGCGTCCGATTGGCCGCCGGATGGCTGGTCATGTTGAAATCGTTGCCGCTGCGGGAACGAATGCGGATGCGACGGATCCGCGAAGGCGGGCGCTGCAACTGGACGCTGCGCATCTCGGGAATTTCCGGCGCCGGCTCGGTCAACTGCGTCGTCCGGATAATGATGGCCGTCGAGCGACGGCGATGCTCCTGGGCTCGCACAAACAGGGCGTCGTCCCGAGCCGGTTGCGCAACCACGGGATTGCTCACATTGACGGTGACGCCGGCTCGCGTGTTCAGCGTGACCAGCGTGGGCGACTCGTTGTGCGTCGAACCCGGTTCCTCGATGCGAACGTCGTTTTCCAGGAACACGGTGAGCCGATGGTGTTTACCCCTGCCGACCGATTGGGTGGTGCGCCACACAACCATTTGTTGGGCCTGGAGCAAAGTCGATCCCTGCACGATGCGGCACTGCCCGCGGAGAATCGAGATGTGCCCTTCCGCGTCGTCCCATTCCTGTGAGAAGGTCGCGTCGATCTTGATGGGCACCATTTCGGCCGGGGCATTCATCGACTCGGCGCGAGGGCGAGTCGAGAACGTCAGCGCAGCGAACGCGGAGATAGCAAGAATCCGCGCCGCGAGGACAAGCCGAGACAGCGAATGTGTCGCTCGGCCCGTCACGCGCACTCCCGAGTTGATGGAAGCAGCATCGACGGACGTACCTAGACCGACAGGGAAACAATTTGGGACCGACGGGAAATGGGCTTTTCTGCCAACCTGATCAAAGTTGACACTTGTGCACACTTCGTCCCGCGAAATGGGCTCGGATTATAGGCCTGTGCGGAAGGGGGGTCAATAATCGCTGCGCGCGAAAAATCGTGTCCCATGTTTCGCCATAACATGAATTGGGACTATGGCTTATTGATTGCCGGCCCACCCCCAACTTGTGGTCTTGACATAACGAGTTACGTCGAGCGGACGGATCGCGTTTTTGGGACGCTAGCTGCTCGCCGACGCCGACTCCCGCCGACGAGCAACGAGGCGAGTCCAGAGTTCGGCAACGCCGCGGCTCGCGATCACCGCAATCAGCGGCATAAGCGGGGCGCGCATTCGCATATTTGACCAGTAGAGCAGGTGCACCAAGCTGAAATTCAGGATTAACACCAATAAGAAAAACCAACGGTCATCCCAGCGTCGAAGGAGACTCAACAGGCCGACAACGAATAGGCTCAGTTCGATCGCATAGCCCGCACACGTGCCCCAGACGAGGACTGCGGAAATCCCTGATCGCGACGGGGACAGCGGAATGACGTTCCAGAATTCGGCACAGCGCAAGAGACATGCGCGGAGAAACAACCGCGGATTGGCGGAAATATCGCGCCGGGCGCGGCGATACATCCACCGATCTTGCGCCAACTCCCCTGCTCCGGGTCCAATTTCACGGTCCATTTCGGATACGAGTTGTTGAAACCAGCGATGCTGAAACTGGTCCGGGCGCGATCCCGCCACTCTTCCAACAGCGGCCGGGCGGTGACCTGTTGGAAATAGGCATCGTTGTTGCCCAAGAGAAGCGTGTATCCTCCGTGTGTCGTGGTCAGGACCGGCGATCCGAGGATCCGCCAATTCCGCACGACCCAGGGAGTGACGATGACTCCCGTCGCAATGGTCGCGATCGCGGCGTGCACAAACCAATTGCGGGCAGGCACTCCGTTCCTCGGCGATCGCCACCACGTCCAGACGGCCACAAAGGCAGCCGCCGGCCAGATCGTCGGACGGCAGAGGGCGCAGCGCCAAAAACGATTCCGAGAACTGCCGCCCGAAACGCGTTACCGGGAAGAGAGGCCACCTCGCGATTCTTCGGCGTCGAGATCACAACAAGCAGCGTGACCAGAAACGTAAAGAGTGTTTCGGTCATCGGAAAAGTTGTGTATTCGATGAGCAGTGGGTCAAGCGCCACGAATCCCGCCGCGACAACGGAAAAGCCGCCAAGCCCTAACCGGCGACCGATCGTCCAGGTGAGCGCGACGGTTGCCGCTCCGAGGACGAGCTGCAAGATTCCCAGCGCCGTCGATCCGCCTCCCGCATCCAAAATTGCCGCGACGACCAACGGGTACAAGGGTGGTCGAAACGAATTGGGAATTCCCTTGAACGGAGTCCAAAAGCCGTTTTCGACGTACTGTTGGGCGACGAGGAGGTAATCATCCCGATCGTCTGCGAGGTGCGCCGTTCCGATGCGCAGGGCCGCCGCGCGCAGAACGACCGCGAGCACGCTGACAACGATCAGCCACAACTGGGACGTGCTCGGTTTACGGGCGATCGAGGCGGACGTCGTCATGGGCTCAGCGCTCGATCAGTTCGGGGCCTGATAGGTCGGCTCTCCCGCGCCGCTTTCCCGATCGGCGATTCGCGAAGTCGACCGCGCATCGGGCGGCGGATCTTTGTCGACCAAGGGTAACAGCAGCGGAAGGAGGAGGAGATTGCCGATCAAGCCTCCCAGCATGGCCAGGCTGACAAGCACGCCGAAATAGACAAGCGGGATGAACCGTGACAGGGCCAAAACCGAGAACCCGACGACCAGAGCCAAGGTTCCAAACACGAGCGCGCGGCCGAATCCTTGATGCGTGGTTCGCAGGGCGTCGCGGAGCGAAAGGCCCGCCTCCCGCGAGCGGCGATAACCGTACAAGTAAAATATGCTGGCATCGATGGTGAGTCCCATCGACACGGCGGCGATCATCGCGGTTCCCACGTTGATCGGCACATTGAGCCATCCCATGGCGCCGACGACGAGCAGGATCGGAAAAATATTCGGAACCAAGGAGACCAGGCCGATCCGGAGGCTGCGGTACGCCAGCACCATGATGACCAACACCATGGCGACGGTCAGTCCGAAACTGATGATCTGATCGCGGAGCAGGCTCTCGATCAAAAACGTCAACAGCACGTAAATCCCTGTCGTCTTCGCCTCCTTAAATTCGCCTCGGGCCGCTTCGCCCACGGATTCGATCAGATTCAGTTTGGCCTCGGACGCCTGTCGCTCCTTGGCACGCAACACGAACCGCATGCGGCCGGCTGTCGCGTTGTACAAACTGGTCTCGAACTCCGGTTGAAAGGCCTTGATCAAATCGAGCTTCCGGCGGATATCAGCCGTACTCTTGAGGCTTCCAGGGACGAGGTCCATCAGATCGGTGATGGCGACGACTTTCGTGAGTTGCGGCGAGTCACCTTGCGCGGCCGGCAAGCTTCGCAGCTTTATCGCCAGCGATCGCACCCGATTCAAGTATTCGGGGGTCAATTCAGGGGCGCAGGGAAATTCACCTCCAGTGTGCCCGCTCCGCCCAATCGCGTCTCGACAAAATTGAGCGCTTGCACGATTGGGCTGCTGGCACGAAGGTTTCGACTGAAATCCGTATCCAATTGTAATCGGCCAAGACCCGCGATCGACCAGACGGAGAGCAAGACGACCGACCCGATAATCCAAGCTCCGTAGCGTTCCACCCATTCGGTCATCCCGCCCAAGAGGCCCACCAGGCGGCGTTCGGCCGCGCCGGTGGGAATGTCGGCTCCGAGACGGCCGTAGAGAATGCCGGCCGGTAGCAGGCCGGACCCCGAGACCAGAACCAGCATCGTTCCCAGTGTCATCATCGTCCCGAAACTGCGGACCGGCGTGATCTTGCTAGACAAGAGCGAGACGAACCCGGCCGCTGCCGTCACGGTCGTCCAAAAAATGGCGGGCGACAACTCGATGACCGTCTTGCGAAACGACTCGACGGGATCAAACGAGGCGCGCTGCTCGCGATAAAAGACCATCATCCGCATCACGGTGGCGATCCCGACGATCGTCACCAACGAATTGAGCATCGAACTCACCATGCTCAATCGGATGCCGCACACTACCAGAATCGCTTTGGTCCAGATGACGGTCACCGCGACCAGCACAATCGATAAAACGACCCAGCGCACGCTGCGAAAGAGAGCGAAGATCACGAAGCCCAATAGCGCTAAAGAGGCATAGAACAGTCGCTGCCCATCTTGCTCGACGTACTCGAACATGTCATGCACAAGAACCGGCTCGCCCACCACGTAGGTCTCTGTTTCCACCCCTTGCGGCAGCTTGTGTTCGGCCGCCATTTGACGAATGGCGCGGATCGTTACGTCTCGCGAGACCGTGGTCTCGTCCTCCGGAATCAGCCGCAGGACAATTCCGGTCGTCTGATTGTCAGGGCCGACGAGAATGCCACGGGCGAACTCCAACAGCTGTGAACGGCGCTGTTGAAACAAGGCAGAGAGCAAAAATCTCTCGACCCGGTTCAGATCCGACGGCATAACGGGAGTGAGCACTTCGGCCAGGTTTTGGGTGCTCGATTTTCGAATTCCGGGTGCTTCACTCAATCGGCCCGCAAATGCGCGCAGTGCATCGAGGTGGTCGGGCGAGAGCAGGTCGGGATCGGCATAAGCCACGATGATAAACTCGTCGCCGCCGAACAGCGATTTGCTCTCGCGATAATCGAGCAGGTGCGGATCGTCGAGCGCATAGAGCGACTCGATCGAATGCTCCAACGTCAGTTGCAACGCCTTCGGCAGCGAGAGCGCGGTCACGAGCACCGCGGCCAAAAAGAGCCAGATCCGGTAGCGAACCAGAAAATTCGCAAACGGAACGAGTCCGTGGTGTCGCGAACTCTGGCTCACGGTGTCAGTGTTGCCTCAACAGGAAGGAATGCGATCCGCTCGGCATAGCATAACCGCGCGGGCAGCGCCGTTCATGTCACACCGCGCGATTGAAGAGTCAGCGCCGGTCGCCGGATCGCCGGCGCACGTCACATCGGGCGCGCAACCCTCACTGTCGAGTCGAGCCGGGAAGCTCGGAAAGCGGCTGTCGTGTGATTTCCCGCCAATGGCGGATGTCGATCTCGTAAGGACCATGCTCGTCACCAAAGCCGCCGTTGCGGGCTGCGTAATCTTCGAGGCGCCCGACCTTTTGTTGATAGGTCAATTCACCGGGATGATCGCTGCCGGGAGCCCGGCCCCAAATAATGCGCGAACCACCGACCGTCCGAAGCTCGTAAATCGCCTCGGCTGACTTATCGTTCTTGGCGGGCGCCTCTGGAATCTGGATCGACGCGAGCCTCAGTTTCTTCCAAAGGGGGCCCAGAATTTCCGCGAGCTTGGCAGCCCCTTCAACGGCACGATCTCCCCAGGCAGTCCCGAGTGGTACTTGCGGCGTCGCATGCGCGTTACGAATCACGGGAAGTTCGTCGCTTCCCGGCGGCAAGTTCGGCGGTGGCAGCAGTCGGGCCTCGCGGTCGATCGGATAATGGTCGGTTTCCGTGACGACGAAGGCGACGGGCTTTCGATACTCGATGACGGCCGTCACTCCCGTGCCGAAATCCTTGCGAACCGAGACCACCCGTTCGACCCAGGCGTCCTTTTGAAAAGCCTTGGCGACCTGGTCGACGAGCCGGTCATCCAAGAGCGAGAGTTCCTCCGGCAACTCCCCTTCGCGAACGACGTCCCGAATGAATCCGGGAGGAACCCACGCAGGTGGGTCCGTAAACCGAATTTTTTCGGCACGAAGCCGGTACTCGGCGCGCCGCGTCAGGTCGGGAAGCCAACTCCAAGCGACAGGGCCGGCAATATAGAGCGAGATGCCGCCGATGATCGCGAGCAAGACGACGGGCCGCAAAACCCAGCGCGAAGAGATTCTCTTCCCGATCGTCGGGAATGAAGACGTCCGAATCGGAGTCTCTCAGGCCCTTTTTGGCTTTGCCTGCCATGCCCTTGCCCGATGAGGTCCGCGGAGCGGCGCCCGACGGGCATTGAGAGCCGTCAAGCAAGTTTTAATCGACCGTTCGCAGAGTTCACCCAGGCTGATGCCCGCGTGAGCGGCCGCCTTCGGAACCAGGCTGTGTTCGGTCAAACCAGGGATCGTATTGATTTCCAAGACCCAGGGGCGTCCGCGCTCGTCGAGCCGAACGTCGACGCGGGCGAGGCCCCGCGTGTCGATGGCAGCCGCGGCCTGCAGGCCGACGTCGACGATCGACGAGCGGACGTGGGACGGCACGTCGAAGTCGAAGCGGTAAACGGTCGCCTGGTCTTCGTACTTGGCCTGGAAGTCGAAAAATGCTCTCGGTGTTTCGATTTGAATCAGTGGCAGCGGCTCGTCATCGAGCAGGCTCACCGTCCATTCGGTCCCCGGAACGGCCTGTTCCAAGACGCCAAAATCGTCGAAGCGAAAACAATGCTGCAGGGCGGCCGGTAACTCGTCCGCCGATTTCAAAAGACTAACGCCCAAACTCGACCCTTGGCCGTCTGGCTTGACGATCAGCGGAAACCCAATGCGCAGGGCAAGCTCGAGCGTTCGCTTGGGATCGTCGAATTTGTGGACCAGGACATAGGGCGGAGTCGGAATGCCGCGCTGAAACAGGCGTTCTTTCGAGGCCGACTTGCTGAACGCCAACCGCGAGGCTTCGGCGCCGCTTCCTGTGTAAAGGACGTTCATGCGGTCGAGCGTGCTTTGGATTTCGCCGTCCTCCCCTTTTCGTCCGTGCAGGGCGAGGAATGCGACGTCGACATCGTGGAAATGAGCTGCCTCCGGCGGAGTCAGCGCCGGATCAAGGCAAACGACTTCGTGCTCCCGCTCGCGCAGGCGCGTCCGCCACAGCGCGTCCGCTTTGGAGGCTGAT
Source organism: uncultured Planctomycetaceae bacterium (assembly GCA_963752185.1). Lineage (GTDB taxonomy): Bacteria > Planctomycetota > Planctomycetia > Planctomycetales > Planctomycetaceae > DASPSM01. The sequence goes on from CAVVXK010000002.1 coordinate 3,767,234, forward strand.
CTCCCGCTCCTGGGAGTCTCCGCCGCACAAAACGGCAACGCGCCGTCGACTTGGCTCGACAAAGTGGATCGCTCGCATTTGAGCGCCTTTTCAGTCGGTAGGGCGCAATTTAAGTCGTTAAGGCTTAAGTGAGTGCCGCACAAAGGGTCTGGAATCGGCGGGTCTGGAATCGGCCGGATCGCTGTCCTGACCGTACTTTTCTGGCGGCCTCTTACCAGATTTTGATTTCTAGCTCCAGATCGACTCCGAATTGCTCGGAGACCTTGGAGCGAATCAAATCGATGAGCCGCAAGACATCGTCCGACTTGGCACCCGGGTTGGTGACGATGAAATTGGCGTGTCGATCGCTGATTTCGGCCTCTCCGACCCGAATCCCCTTCAAACCGGCCTGCTCAATGAGCGCCCGGCGCTTAAACCCCGGGGGTTCTTGAAGATGCAACCGGCCGACTGGAACGACAACGGCTGCGTGGCCTTCTTCATGATCCACAGTTTGCGCATGCGACGGGTGATTTCGTCAGAATCCCCCTGCTGCAGCTTGAGTGAAGCCTCGAGGATCATCAGTTCGTCGATGTTGCTCTCGCGGTACCCGAACCAGAGTTCATCTCCATTCCGGGACGCGATTTCGCCTTTGACATTCATCACCGTGATGCTCTCGACGAACTGGCCGATATCGCCCGCACGACCGCCGGCATTGCCCCGCAGCGCCCCGCCGACGGTGCCCGGTATTCCCGAGAGAGTCTCGAGCCCCGCCAGTTCGGCTTTGACACTGTCCGAGATCAATCGGGAAAGCAGTGCGCCGGCGCCGACTCGCACGGTCGATCCGTCGATCGAGATTTCCCCGAACGAGTCATCCACCAGTTGTACGACGGCGCCGCTGACGCCCTCATCGCGGACGAGGACGTTCGACCCGGCCCCCAAAATCCGCACGGGAATTTGTTCATCGTGACACGTGCGCACGACATCGCCCAATTCGTCGACGTTGCGCGGGCGAACCAGGTATTGCGCGGGGCCCCCGATTTTCATCCACGTGTGGGCGGCCAGCGACTGGTCACGAAGCGCGATATCTTTGAATACGTCGAGTGAATTCATGATGAACTCTGTCGATATCCCCGGCCCCCATGGTGATCACGATGTCGCCGGGGCGCGCTTCATCGTCTAATGTGGCCAAGATTCGGTCAAGGTCGGCACAAAACCGCGCGGCCTCCGGCCGCGACAATCGAACGGGCCAGCTCGCGGGCAAGCGAAACACAACGACGATCGGCAACTTCGCGTGCCGCGTATATCGGTGCCAGCAACACCTCATCGGCAAGGGCAAAGCTTCCGGCGAACTCGCCGAAAAGCGCCTCGGTGCGGGAGACCTGATGTGGCTGAAAGACGCACCAGAAACGTCGTCGGCCAAAGCGATCCCGTGCCGCCCGCAGTGTCGCCCGAACCTCGGTGGGATGGTGGGCGTAGTCATCGACGAGGGTCACGCCCCGCCACGTCCCCTTTTGCTCGAACCGACGGCGGACTCCGCCAAAATGTGCCAGTCCACTCGCAATTTCCGCGGCCGATACTCCTTGATGATGGCAAAGGGCAATCGCGGCCAACGCGTTGAGAACGTTGTGCCGCCCGGGAAGGCGTAGCGAGAACTCGTTCAGGCAGCTTCCGCGATAAAAAACCGAAAACGCGTTGCCATCGGCGGTCGTTCGCACATTCGAGGCCTGCCAGTCCGCATCCGTCAAGAGCGAAAACGTCTCGACCCGTGCCGGCGCTGCTTTGGATGCGGCAATCGCACCTGGACAATCCGCGCGGGCGAGCAGAAGGCCCGCAGGCGAGACGCGTGCGGCGAACTGGCGGAACGCCTCGCACGTCTCGCCAAAGTCGGCAAAGCAATCGAAATGGTCTGGCTCGATGCCGAGAATGGCCGCTGAAGCGGGAGAAAAATCCAGAAAGCTGCGGCGGTATTCGCAACTTTCGACGACGAACAGCTCGCCGCGCCAGACCAGCCGCTTTTACCCATGCTGCAAATCTCGGCGCCCAGGCATGCCGACGGCTCGCGGCCCGATTCGACCAGAATCGCAGCGACCATGGCAGCAGTCGTGGACTTGCCGTGCGTTCCGGCAATGCAGATGCCCACGCGAGATTGCATCAATTCCGCGATCATTTGGCTGTAGGACAACTCTCGAATGTTGCGTCGTCGTGCCGCCTCGCGCTCGGGGTTGTCGGCCGGAATCGCCGCGCTATGGATGAGCAGCCGAGATTGCGGCGGCAAATGGTGCGAGTCGTGGCCTTGGTGGACGCTCACACCGCGTCGGCGAAACACTTCGCGGAGCCGTTCGTCGACTTGCAGATCGGATCCGGTCAGCGTCCATCCCAAATCGAGAAGGATTGAAGCCAGGGCACTCATTCCCGCGCCGCAGATTCCGACAAGGTGCGCCGATGGACAGTGCCCGGACGAGGGATCTGCCGTCCCCGAATTGCGTAAAGGAAGAACAAAATCCGACGCCGAATCCATAGGTGGTCCTGGTCGAGTCGCGAGAGTATGGCGAATGCGGGGGGCGACCAGAAGAGCAATTTAGCCGATGGCGTCACGGCGAAAGCTGGGCCGCCGGAATCTGCGCCGGCTTTGAGGCCGGCTTGTCAATCAGGGATCTTAAATCGCCGGCCAGGTGGCGCGTGTATTTCTGCGCCCCCACTGCATTCAAATGCCAGAGATCGTAGCAAAGCGCCTGATCGTAATAGCGAATGGTCGGGTCAATGCTGATCTGAGGACATTCCTGCTGCAAGCTGTGCATGCCGCTGACGACGTCGTCGAAAATCTCTGCCGCCGCATCCTTGCGGGCGGCGCAAACCGTATTGCCAGACGCGCCCCGGCCCCGTCGGCCAACGAAACCAAGGCGCGTACCGCACGATCCCACTCCGGGCGGACCGTGAAGCGAACGCCCGGGTTGACCGGGCGGTTTGGCTTCCCGTGCGGTTCGGTCGGCTTAATGTAGCCGCGATTCTCGGCAAGCCTTTTCGAGAATGTGTTGTAGGTCTCTTTGTCGGAACCCACAATTAATTCGTCGCGGACATCCCGGGACCTCAACCGAAAACAGCATGCGAAATCGTCCTGCAGGATCGACATTCCCCGTTTGATCAGCACCTCATAGCCGTCCTCGTCGCCGATCGATCGCACGATGGCGCTAACCGCAGGGTTTTTGTCGGCGATCTGCTTCCCGTAGACCCGCACGAATCGCCGGGCAATGTCCCGCTCCACATCGCTTTCACCCGGCACTTCCGGCGAAACGCAGAGGACGATCAAACGCGGTGCGGGATGTCGGGAGAGATACGCCTGCACCGTGACTAAGTAGCCGTAAATGCTCACGGGACGAAAACTCGCCAGATTGTAGGCCTTGAGTCCCGTCAGCTCCTGGAAGCACTTCGGGTCGATGCCATAAAGAGGCGCGCTATCCCCCACAAAAATGACGTCGTTGTATTCGGTCGAATTCAATGCGTACTCCATGGGAATGGCGGCGACGGCCTCGGATCCGTCCGGCGGAGATGAAAGCCTGAGAAATCGCTCATAGCGGCGACCGACACAGAACGCCATAACGCACAAAACGGCACCAGCGCCGAAAATTGCCGCGAGCACAAGCAATGTTGGCCCCAGCCTTTGCCAGGTCTTGTGCCAGCAAGCACGCAAGGGGATACCCGTCGACACGTTCAGCCCCTTCGCCGCTTGCCATCGATCCACCGGCCACACGAAAGCTTGTCCCAAAACGGCCGTCAGAACTTCATATACACCACAGGAGGCGGCTGCTGCTGGTACGTCCAATCCCAGATAAAGCAGAAGATCACGATAAGAATCTGAAACAACACCATCGCCGGCACGCCGGGCGCACGCGGAATATGACGGGCGGTCCATCGAATGACCGTTTGGTACGCATTCGCCCATTGAGCCCTCGTCACCAAGAGCGCACCGCACGCCAGGAAAAATAGCCCGGCGACAATGCCCGGCCACCCGACCATCGCCTGGACCGCGGCCGTTAGCTTGTACACGCTGTCGAGAAAGGCCATCCGGACAGAGACTGTGACATCGCTCGCGAAGGCGAGGTGGCAAAAGCAGACGTAATGAAATGTCGCGACAATCGCCAGAAATTCGATCAAACGGTTGCGCAAATATCGCTCGACGCCAGCGCGACCAAGAAACGACTTCAAGACATCGGCAAACGCGCGATTGGCAGCCGCGCCGACGCCATTGAGAATCCCGAAAACCGCGAAGCCGGCCGTCGTCCCGTGCCAGATGCCTGTAATCAAGAGGGCGACAATAAGAAGCGCGTAGCTCCAGATGCGCGACCAGCGCGGATAACTCGTTGCCGCTGTTTTGTAAGACGCCATGAACACGTAGTCGCGGATCCACCGGGACAGGCTCATGTGCCAGCGGTTCCAATAATCGATTACGTTGCGCGCGAGAAAAGGCCGGTTGAAATTCTCCGGAAGTTTGAATCCCAACAACCGGGCGCTGCCGATCGCGACATCGGTATACCCTGAAAAATTGAAATACAACTGCACCGGACCGGCGTAAAAGAGAATCAGCGTCGCCCAGCCATGATTCGGATCGCCCGATGCCGCCGTCACCTGGGCGCGATTTGAGATGTCTTCGATCAGGGAGGCGATCACGCGCATTTTGATCAAACCGTTGAGGATGCGGTTCCACGCGGCCCAGCTTTCGCTCGCGTTCGCCGGATCAAGGTCCATCTCATCCCAGGATCGCTTGAAGTCGTTGTAGCGCTGAATTGGTCCGGCAACGAGCGTAAAAAACGCCAACTGATAATTCAGATAACTGAAACAAGTGAACGGCGCGAGCTGCCCCTGCGACTCGTCGACAAGCATGTGAATGAACTTGAAAAGCATGTACGAGATCCCCACGACGACGAGGGGATCGACCCAAAATTTCCAAAAGAGCTCGACGGGAGCGATCGAAGGAATGAAAGAATAGCGTTTGATAAAAGCGAACAGCGAAACAACGATGAGAATCGCCGCCCAAACGACCGAACGCGCAGGCCGCGCTCGCACGAGCATCAACGCGATATAGGTCCCGCCCAAGAAAACGGCGAACCAAATCCAACTCTGCGAATTCGGAACGAATGGGACGACGAACAGGAGGTTCGTCACGCCTAAAAAGATCCGCCGCCATCGCGCAAACGGCAACAGTTGAAAAACAATCACGATGCCGCAAACGATAAGCAAGTAGGCAATGGAACAGATTTCCATAGGCTGCAGAACCGGCCGCTGAGATGCTCGCGATGGGCCCCAAATCTCACTCTACCGAATGCGCGCTGGCCGAGCCAACGGCCATTCGGGCAATTCCGTCCTGCCATCGCGCTGGTGCGCGCTTGCGCGGAACTGGGGATCTCTTCGGTGCAATCGTTCGCGCGCTTTTGAACATCCCGCATCGTGACGCGAATGGCGTTTGCGTTTTTCGACAAGCCGCGCATACTGAGGTCGTGCTCCGCCGGGTCTGCTTTACGCTCAGGCGACCGAAGCTGAATCAAAGGAGATGACGATGCAGCCTTTCGAACCTTGTCCCGACTGCGCTCCGCCCGACTTCCCGTCCGTCACGCGGAGACAATTCGTCAAGACGGTCGGAGTCGCCGTCGGCCGCCGCTTCGACGGCTGCGCTGCCGGGAAAATCGTCGGCCGCACCGTCCGCCTCAAAGCCGTCGGAGAATCTCGCGAAGAAGCTGTATCAGTCGCTCTCACCCGACCAACGGCAGAAGATCTGCTTCCCCTGGGATTACACGGATGAACGGGGCCTCTTGCGGATGCACGTTGCCAACAACTGGCAGATCACCCGCGAGAAAGTCGCCAGCAACTTTTTCACCGGCGATCAGCAGCAAATGATCGAGGCGATTTATTTCGGGCTGTACAATCCCGATTGGAAGGACCGCATTCGCAAGCAACTCGCCGACGACGCGGGCGGTTATGGCAAGGCGCAGTCGATCGCGCTCTTCGGCACGCCTGAGAGCGGAAAATTTGAATTCGTCATGACGGGCCGTCACCTGACGATCCGTTGCGACGGACACGCAGCCGAGCACGTCGCATTCGGCGGCCCGGTTTTCTACGGACACGCCGCGCACGGCTTTAACGAGAAGCCCGACCATCCGGACAATGTGTTCTGGCATCAGGCGCTCAAGGCCAACGCACTCTACGAAATGTTGGACGGCAAGCATCGCAAGGAGGCCCTGATCGCGCAGGCTCCGCAGGAAAGCGAAGTACAGTTTCGCGAGCGCGCTCAGATCTCTGGTTTGCCCGCGGCGGAACTTTCTTCCGATCAGAAGGCGCACCTCAAGGGCGTCGTCGAAGCGCTGATCGAGCCCTATCGCATGTCGAGCCGCGACGAGGTGCTGCGCTGCTTGCAGGCACAAGGCGGCCTCGATGCTTGCAAGATTGCCTTCTTTCAATCGGGCGATTTGGGAAATGACAAGGTCTGGGATATCTGGCGACTCGAAGGCCCTTCGTTCGTCTGGCATTTCCGCGGCAACCCGCACGTTCACGTCTGGGTGAACGTTGCCGACGATCCTTCGGTGAAAATCACGGCTACGGGTTGATCCGCATTGTCGACGCTTCGTCGTGCGGTTATGCTGTCACCCTTTCGCAGGGTCCGATCTTTCGAAACGGCTTTCGTCTCTCGTCGCGAACGCGCTCGCTCTTGCGGGTGAGTTCTCTTCTCCGCTCGCGAACCCAAAGGAGGTCGATTGTGGTTGAACATTTTGCAGCGTCCGCACAGCGCCAAGTGAGCCAGGCCGTGTCGGTCGGCGACCTTCGCACGAGTGTCGATTCGGTGCAAAATGATTCGATCAAGAGCCCTTCGATGACGCGGTTGGCCGTGAACCAAATCACGACCAACCGCTGGTCGCTCGAGCAGGATCTGCGGTTTTATCGCGAGGAAGGATTTGAGGCCGCCGGTTTGTGGCGGCCGAAATTTGCGCGACTCGAGGACGAGGACCGCGCGATCGATCTCGTGCGCGAGTCGGGGCTGACGATTTCGAGTCTGTCCTTTGCCGGCGGATTTACCGGTCTCAACGGATCGAGCTTTTTTGACGCCGTGGATGATGCACGGCAGGCATTGCAACTTGCGAGTGCCGTGGGAGCCGAGTGCCTGGTGCTGGCCAGCGGCCCGCGGAGGGGCCACATTCAAAGCCACGCGCGGCGACTGCTCGTCGATGCCGTGAAGGCGCTTGCGGAAGACGCCGCCGAGTTGGGCGTGGCACTCGCCCTCTTGCCCATGTCGCCCGCGGTCGGTGCTCCTTGCTCGTTCTTGAGTTCGCTCGATGAAACCCTCGACGTGATTGACAAGAGCGGTCGCGGGGCCCGCATTGCGTTCGACGTGTATCACCTCTGGCAAGAGCCGCGCCTGCTCGAACGAATTCCCGAAGTCGCGCCGCATGTCGCCGTCGTTCAGATCAGCGACTCGCCAGGCACGCCCCGTTCGCAATACGATCGCTGTCGGCCGGGCGACGGACTTATCCCGCTGACCTCGATCGTGCACGCGTTCGACGAAGCCGGTTACGGCGGCTATTATGAGCTGACGATCTGGTCGCGCGATCTCTGGAAAGCGGACTACGCCGACATGCTGAGCGAATGCCGAGCGCGGTTTGACATTCTTTGCCGCCGGCAAGTTCCTTTGCAGTCGATTCGCCGCTAGTCGCCGTTTCATTTTCAGGCTGTTTCATTTTCAGGCTGGGGATGAACTTTGTGGACGCGCTCCGCAAGCGCGCGCACAAGGCGCCTTTTGCCGAAGATGTCAGCCGGCAAGGAACTCGCATGTCACACGAGTCGATCACGATCGAAGAGCTTGCCACCCGAATCGGCCGCGATCGGCGCGAGGTCGAGAAGCTCGCCAATCGCGGCCGGATCCCCGGTCGAAAGGTCGGCGGCGTGTGGCAATTTCATCCGACCGAAATTCGCCACTGGCTCGAGCATGAAATGCGCGGTTATTCGGACTCGGAGTTGGCCGCGCTCGAAGAGGGACAACGCGCCGAGCAGGCCGACGACGCGGCACCGATTCTCAGTCGCCTTTCGTCGGAAACCGTGCAAGTTCCCCTGCAAGGGCGCACGAAACACTCCGTCCTCGAGAGCCTGGTCGAAGTGGCCGGTCGCACGTGGCAGATTTGGGAGCCGGCGACCGTGCTCAAAGCCGTTCTGGAGCGCGAAGAGATTTTTTCGACCGGATTCGAAAACGGCGTCGCCATTCCGCACCCGCGCAATCCCCTGCCCGACGTCTTGGGCCAGTCGATCATCGCCTTCGGGCGGACGCTCTCGGGAATTCCCTTTGGAGCGCCGCGGCGGCAACTGAGCGACTTATTCTTCCTGGTTTTGTGCCGAGATTCGCGGACACACTTGCACGTCTTGGCCCGGCTCGGGCGACTGATCCAATCGCCGGGATTTCTGGATTCGCTGCGGGCATCGGAATCGAGCAAGGCCGCCTACGACGTCATCTCCCAAGCTGATAAGGCCTTGGGAAGCGAATAACCTCACCGGCCATCCGGCAGGCGACTGTTTCACAGCGGCAGCACGGGATAGAATTCATCGTTCGCTCGACACGCCGTGTTCGACGTGCATTGTTTCTGCCGCTAGCGATCCCCAATGTCCATCCAAACCGAGTTTATCAGCAATCCGGCGGCCTCCTCGCCCGACGTGGTGACGCACGATCCCACGGCTGTCACCACGGCAGACGGCTGTCCGGCCCCGCTCGGTTGGGCGCAAGTCCTCGAAGCCGTCCGCGCTCAAAGCACGCCCTGGTCGGTCGAAGTCCATGGACATCGATTTTCCGGCCGTACGCTTGGAGTCGGCCCCCCGCTCTATTTTCTCAACGGCCTGACGGGGACGTCGGATCTGTTTTGTCTGATGGTCTGGCTCTTGCGTGATGAATTTCGCTGCGTCGTCTTCGACTATCCGACCCGGGCGGGGGCGGGCCGAAAATCGCGATCCCTGACGAATGAGTTACTCGCATCGGGACTCTTTGCCGCCGCCGATCGGCACGCCGATCAAACGTTTTCCATGATTGCGACCTCGTTCGGCGCCACGGTCGCGCTCACCGCACTCACTGCGCAGCCAGAGCGAATCAAGTGCGCGATTTTGCAAGCGGGATTTGCCCACAGGAAATTGAGTGCGACGGAGCGTTTGCTGGCGAGGATTGGCCGGCATGTTCCCGGCAGGCTGGCGAATTTGCCGTTTGTGAAAGCGTTTCAGCGGGCCAATCATCAGCGGTACTTCCCGCCGTTCGACAGTACGCGCTGGGGGTTCTTTGTCGACAACGCGGGCAGCACGGCGATTCGCGATGTCGCGGAACGAGCGAGAGTCCTGGCCGCGTTCGACTACCGCAGCCGCTTGAATGGCATTCGTCAGCCCGTCCTCTTGATCCGCTCGGAGCACGAGGGCCTCGTGACGGCGGCATGCAACGAGGCGCTTCAAAACGGTCTTCCGCACGCCACCACGGAAATGCTGCATACGACAGGGCCGTTGGCCCATCTCACCCATCCGCATCGACTCGTCAAATTGGCAAAAGCCTTTCTCAGCGATCCCGCGCGACCAGCGGAAGGCGATGCGGTTTGCCTCCACGAGGCGCATTGACTGGACAATTCAGGGCCGACCGATCAAGGTTTTCAGAAAAGCCGATCCCTCGTGACACAGGGTTGAAACAAAACCATGACGAACGAGTTGCCGGAGCAACTGGATGTGATTGCGGTGGGCGCCCATCCGGACGATGTCGAAATCGCCTGCGGAGGGACGCTCGCCAAACTGGTCAAGCAGGGCTATCGCGTCGGCATCGTGGATCTCACGGACGGAGAACCGACGCCGCAGAGCCCGGGTCCCGACGTCCGGCTCGCCGAAGCAGCCGAAGCGGCACGGATTCTGGGCGTCCAGGTGCGAAAGACGCTCGAATTGCCCAATCGCCGGCTCTTCGACAGCTTCGAGGCGCGGGTGGCCCTGGCGAAGGTTTTCCGGATGTATCGTCCGGAAATTGTCCTGGGGATCGGCGACAAGACGCCGATGGCGTCCCCCGACCATTGGCAGGCGATGCAGATCACCGACGCAGGCGTGTTCTATTCGCGATTAACCAAGTGGGACGAGAAATTCGATCATCTGCCGCCGCACACGATCCGGCGTCAAATTTGGTTCCCGCTCGGCTTCCAAATGACGCGAGTTCCTTCGGGCGGACAATTTGTCGTGGATATTTCGGACACGCTCCCGATAAAATTAGAGGCGATTCGCGCCTATCGGACTCAATTCCCGCCCAAGAAGGAGCGTATGTTCCCGATGTTGGAGGGTTATAACCGGCTGTTCGGTCAGAGCGCCGGTTTTGAGGCGGGGGAACTTTTCTACGGCACGGCGTTGGTCGGTGTGACAGACCTGGTGCAAACGGTGGCGGGACGCAAGCCCGCTCGCACGGCGCTAACGCCGGGCGAAACCTGACGCACCAATCGGAACAGGCGGCAGTCAATTGTGGTGGCGTACAGCGAGTAAAGTCGAAGGCTCCCGCCAGCGCATCAATGAAAATCAACAGACGAGCGGCTCGGTAAACGACATGCAACTGCGCTGGGGCCTGCGAAGCATCACGGGCGACTACCGTGAAAATAACGAGGATCGCGGCTTTGCCGATCCCAAGGGCCGCTTCTTCATCGTCTGCGACGGCATGGGGGGACAAGCGGCCGGCGAGAAGGCCAGTGAAATGGCCGTCAAATACGTTGCCGACGACCTGGAAAAGCTCGTCGACTTCGAGCACGACGGTTCCGAAAAGGTCCGCAAGTCCATCGACGAATCCCTGCGCCACGCCAATATCGAAATCATGGCGCTGGGCGAAGTGGACCCCGAGCTTTGCAAAATGGGGACGACGATCGTCTTTTTGCTCAGCGTCGCGGGCCGCTTCTACATCGGGGGGGTGGGAGATAGCCCGGCGTTTCGCTTCAGTAATGGTAGCTTCGAGAAACTGACCAAAGACCATTCCCTCACCCAGGCGCTCATTGACGCGGGCACGATTACTCCCGCAGAGGCTCTCACGCATCGCTTCAAAAACGTACTCTGGCGCTACATCGGGACGAAAGAGGGGGGCTCGGGCGCCGAACTACGGGAATTCCCGCTCACACATGGCGATCGGTTCGTCCTCTGCTCGGACGGCGTGATCGAGGGCATTTCACGCGACCAGCTCAACGAGATCATGCAAAAGGGCACGGATCCGCAATCCGCAGCCGACGCCATCGTCGACGCGGCACGTGCCGGGGGCTCGCAGGATAATATCACCTGCCTTGTCGTTTTCGTGGGATGATGCGTTTTGGCAACGTGTTGAAATCCCCCTTCTCCCCCTAAGGCCGTTCTTTCCGGCCTCCAATCTCCCAGCCGGCCCATCATCACCATATGCAGAGTTCGTTTACACGCGGTAAGATTGCCAACGCAGGTTAATCCGGTCGACTCTGACGACTGGGGCAAGTCTGCCGTGCTTTTTCACCGTGGATTTTGGAAGTCGGAGTTTGTGCCATGTCGAAGTCGGGTCTGCGAACCGTTACCGCCCTCTTACTTCTCTTGGCGACGGGCGGAACTGCCCTGGCTCAACATAAGGCAACCTCGAGCTCATCGTCTTCGTCGACCTCCGAGAAGAAATCCAAGCTCGATTTACTCACCGACGGCATGAAGTCCGCCGACGGACTTTTCAAGCTCTGGTACAACGACCAGCGGCTGCTCGTGCTGCTCAAATCAAGCGACCTCGACAAGGAATTCATCGTCCTCACCTCGATCGCCAAAGGGATCAGTCACAACAATGTGATCGGTGGCATGACCTGGGGGTTCGACGACGACGTGCTCTGGGTCTTCAAGAAGGTCGGCGACAATATCCATGTGCTTCGCCGCAATGTGCGCTTTACGGCCAATCCGGGAACGCCGGAGGCCGAAGCCGTCTCAATGGCCTATAGCGACAGCGTCCTTTATTCGTTGCCCATCGTCACCGATGCCGACGGGGGCCACGTTGTCGACTTCACGCGGGCCTTTATGAACGACGACCAGGGGATCGGCCGGTCGATCGGCTTTCCGGGAATGCCGTTCCACTTCACCTCCGATCGCTCGACGTGGGGGAAAATCAAGGCCTTCAAGGAGAATGTCGAGCTCCGCGTGAACGCCGTTTATAGCGGCATGCAGGACCTGAACACCGTCATCGATCCGCATGGAGTGCAGGTGACCGTGCACTACGGCCTCAGCCGTCTTCCCTCGACCGATTACAAGCCGCGGAAGGCGGACGACCGCGTCGGCTATTTCCTCACGGTCCGCAAGAACTTTTCGGACAAGGAGGACGACCAGCACTTCGTCCGCCATATCAACCGTTGGAACCTGAAGAAGGAAAGCTCGGACGGAAGCATCTCGGCACCGGTCAAGCCGATCACGTTTTACATCGAAAAAACAGTGCCGAAAGCGCTTCGTCCGTATGTGGCCGAAGGCATCCTGGAATGGAATAAGGCGTTTGAGAAGCTCGGATATTACAACGCCATCCACGTCTACCAACCCGGCGAATACGAGGCACGGGAAGAAGACATCGATCCCGAGGACATCAACTACAACTTCTTCCGCTGGATCACCGCCGAGGCCGGCTTCGCTATGGGCCCCTCGCGCGTGAATCCGAAGACAGGCGAAATTCTCGACGCCGACATCATCTTTGACGACAGCTTCCTGCGCTATTGGAAGCAGGAATACGAAGTCATGACGCCGCAAAGCGTCGCCCAGCTGTTCGGACGACCGGCCGGGAGGCAAACGTTCCAGAAGCTCCAGGAAGAGATTAATCACGCCCGCGAGCATGGCGCCGATTACCAGTGCGCCTACTGCCAGGGGATGCAGCATCAGATGGGCTTTGCCGCTTCGGTGCTAATGGCTCGCGGACTCACCGACGACAAGGGGAAACTTCCTCCCGAATTTGTCCATCAGGCCCTCAAGGAAACGGTGATGCATGAGGTGGGCCACACGCTCGGCCTGCGACACAATTTTAAGGCCAGTGCCTGGAAGAACCTCGCCGAGGTCGACGATAAGAAGAAACATCCGAACGAGCCGATCGTCGCCAGCGTGATGGACTACAATCCGACCAACATCGCGCCCGCGGGCACGGCCCAGGGCTACTATTACACGCCGACGATCGGTCCCTACGACTACTGGGCGATCGAATACGGTTACAAGGATATCTCGGGCAACGAATCCGAAGAATTGGCCAAGATCGCTGCTCGCGGCGCCGAACCCGCGCTCCAGTACGCGACCGACGAAGACGTTTTCCTCGGATCCGACCCGCGAGTGAACTTGTTCGACCTGGGCCACAATCCGATCGACTTCACCGCGCGCCAGATGAAGCTCTCGACCGAGCTGATGCCCAAATTGCTCGAACGGGCGGTCAAAAAGGGAGAGGGCTATCAGAAAGCCCGCCAGGCCTTCAACAAGCTCTTTCAGGAATACTGGCGGACGGCCCTCTTCGCGGCGAAGTTCCCGGGCGGCGTTTTCGTCCACCGCGATCATGACGGCGACCCCAATGCGCGGGCCCCGTTCGACATTGTCCCCGCTAAAGAACAGCGGGAAGGGATGAAGCTGGTTTCCGACCACGTCTTCAAGACGCCCGGCTACGATCCAAAGCTGCTCAACTACCTGCCGGCGACGCATTGGACGCACTGGGGCCTGTCGTTGCCCTATCGCCTGGACTATCCCATCGCGGAATATGTCGCCACGATGCAGTCGATGATCTTGTACGAACTGCTCAATCCCATGACGATGCAGAGGCTGCACGACAACGAATTGAAGAGCGTGTCGGACAAGGAGCCATACACATTGGCCGAACATCTCCGGACGCTCGTCGACACGATCTTCTCCGAATGGAAAGAGGCCAAAGGCGGCAAATACAGCGACGCCAATCCTTACATTCCGGCCTTCCGGCGAAACCTCCAGCGGATGACGATCAAGGATTTGGCCTATCTCGTGCAGGAACCCTACAGCGGTCCGGAAGACGCACGAACGTTGGCCCGCATGCACCTGCAGACTGTGGAGTCGCAGATCGAAGCGATCTTGAAGAAAAAAGACGTCCAGCTCGACGACTACACGAGGGCGCACCTGCTGGATTCGCAAAAGAGGATCAACCAGTTGCTGAACGCGCAGGTGCAGTTGCAAAACGTGGATTGAGCGGCCAATGAGAATTCGCCGGACAGGGATCGGCCTGGCGCTCGCCGCCGCCGGCTCACTGGCGCGTACTCTGGCTGACGAACGTTCCGCTCGGCGTTCCGGGCGAGTGGGCGTGGAGCCGCATACCGACGGCGTCCGCGGAATGGACGCTGCTGATCCTCGGCTGGATTTCCGCCGCTGTTGTCGGCGCGGTGTACATCGGATTTGCCGTCGTCGGTTCAACTCGCCTGCCGCAGGCGCGTCGAACGGAATCGGCAGCATGGCTGGCTGGCCTTTGCGTGATGGCGTTCGCATGGCTTTGGGCGCTCGCAAGAGAGCCCTGCGCGCAACAGTATGCCTTGGGCAAGTCCGGGTGGGTTCTTTATTACCCCGCGCACGAGGGCTATTTCGAGCAGGCACGGTACGAGATGCGGGACGTCTCTTCGTACCTCGCGGGCTACGAAAAACAGACGGCTGGTGGGGATTACCTGCACCTGGGAACGCATCCGCCCGGATTGATTTTGTTTCACCGTGCGTGCATCAATTTGTGCGCGGCTTTTCCGGCACTCGGTGAATCGTTGCTTCAAACAGAGCCGCGGTCGTTTCGCGATGCCATGGACGTGACTGCGACGACCGAACTTCGCGGCCGGCGACCGATCACGCCGACCGATACGGCGGCGATCTGGCTGGCGGCCCTGCTAACTCAGGCGCTGGCCGCGGCGACACTGATACCGCTGTATCTGCTGGTTCACCGAACCGATTCTCCAACGACGAGTTGGTGGACGGCCGCGCTTTGGCCGCTTGTGCCCGCGCTGGCCATCTTCCTTCCGAAGTCGGACGCCCTCCTGCCGTTTTTCGATATTCTCTTCCTTTGGCTGTGGCTCGAAGGCTTTCGCCGCGGCAGCTTGGTTCGATGTGCACTCTCAGGTCTCGTCTTCTTCGTGGGGTTGTGCCTGAGCCTGGCCATTCTGCCCGTCGCCCTGGCCGCCGTACTGCTGACCGCTTGGGAAACTCTCATTTGCGGCCGCGACGAGCGTGTCGCGCCCCTTTATCGTGCCTGGGGGCTGCGCGTCGCTGCAGCCGCGGCCGGATGCGGGATCCCGATCGCTCTGCTTTGGATGCTGGCCCGCATCAATTTGTTTGCCGTTTGGCAATGGAATTTGCGAAATCACGCAGCGTTTTACGACCACTACACGAGAACGTACTGGAAATGGCTGCTCGTCAATCCGCTGGAAACCATCTTCGCTCTCGGTGCCCCGGTGGCGATTGCCGTCGTCGTCGCATTTCGCAATCGACTATCGTGCGGTTGGCGCAGGCGGGCGATGGGTCCCTACTGGTGCCTGACGGCGACCTGGGCCCTCTTGTGGCTCACGGGCAAGAACATGGGTGAAGCGGCCCGGCTGTGGTTGATCTTCATGCCGTGGGCCGTGTGGCTCGCCTCTGGATTCTTTGTTCGTCCGTCAACGCCTGACAGCAGCGACGGGCCGAGTGTCCGGCGACTGGCCGCCCTACTCTTTGCTTTCCAGATGGTCGTGGCGATTGGAACGGTGACCCGTGTGACTGGTTTCGATTTTCCGGAAGTTCCGGATACGAAGACGGTATCGGTCCGTGAGGATTTTAAGGTGGGCCGACTGCCCTCCCTCGCCGCAAATGCCGTCCCTTCAATGCAGCATTGATCGACGCGCTTCCCCCGCCCGATACGAAGGAGGGGCTGAGGGATCGCAAGACGATGGCGACCAACGACGGCAATCCGAATCCACAGGCCACGGACGTCGCGCCTTTCTCGCACGTCAGGCTACGGTTTCTGGCCCTATTGTGCGGCCTGGGGCTGTTGAACGCCGGCTGTGGCACCCACACGCAGAAGTATCTCGAGCCGCGCGATATCGGCGACAAAGTCACCGATGCCGATCTCGATGCATTCTTGCAAGTCGTCAACGACTTGCCGGACAAGAAACTCCCCGAGATGCCCGTTTTGTTCAAGAAACCGCCCACTTGGGACGAGCTGCGCACGCTGCCGGTCAATGAACTCATGCGCGAAGAGACGGACGACCTGGAGAAGATCTGGACCGACGACAACCTCCTCCGCCATCTCGCGAAGGATCGCGCTCTTAAAAGCGCTGCGGCAGCGTTTGACGCTCCCGCAGTTCGTCGGGCTGGTGAAGACGATCGGCATCGCTCTCACCCGCAATGCCGTGCGGCCCGACCAGGATTTGCACAAGATCATCGAGCAGGGAAAGAAACGACTGGAAGCGCTGAGGGGCCAAACGCGCCGCTATAACCAGTTAAAACCCGACGAGCGCCATGTCGTCCTCACCACGGCCGTGTGGATCACCCGCATCGATCGCGCTCGGCGATTGTTGCAGGTCCCGCCTGAAAACCGTGCGTTGGCCCAACAGCACTACGATCGCCTGAAAACCCTGTTTCCCGCCGAATTCACGGCCAACCCGTTCGACTCGATCGCCGACCAGATCGAGGAACTGGGCATGTCGTTCGAGGAACAACGACAGACAGGTCTCGACGCCGAGATCGACTGGAAGGAAAGCGACGCACTCCGCGGCACTGATCGGCCAGACGAACCATAATGTCGCATGGCTGCGGCCCAACAGGCCGTAGTGCCCCGTGAACAGCCGAATTGGCTATTGAGCGCTCTTCACGTCCGGCCGGAGCCGCCGGGCTTCGTTCAAATAGACGTGGACGATGTCGGCCTGCTTCTTGTCCGTGTTGAGATGCAGCAAGATGCGAATGCAGCGGGCCAAGCTGCTGCGAACGGGAATTTCGCTCGCGCATAAGAGCGGCACCTGATTCATGCCGATTGATCGCGCCGCCTCGGCAGGAAAGCTTGACGTCAGGTCGCTCGTCGTGGTGAAAATCGCCGAGGCGATCTCGTCGAACTGCTCGATCTGATTGGCGCGGAGGATCTCCTGCAGGAGTTCCGTGGTGGCTGCCGCGATCGCTTCCGGCGTATCGGCAGCCACGCTGGTGGCGCCTCGAATTCCTCGCACGGCCATGAGTCGAAACCATCTTCCAAAAGGCTTGCGTGTCGTTAATTCGCATTCACTTTAGCACGCGGAAACCGGGTTCGCGAACTTGTTCCGAATTCGGGCCGGTTGTACCGCTTCTCCGTGTTGGATCGGCGTCATTCCTTCAAAATGTGGCTATCGAACGGACGACACATTTCGCGAAATCGCGACAACTGGATTTTCCCGCCCCGCCGAACCGGCTTTGCAGAAAGCCATGCTCACCAAGGATTTACAAAATCGTGCGCAGCGAACCGCCGAATGGCATTGGCATTGCGATTCCTGGAAAGACAGCCACGGCAACGAAGCGGGCCAACGAAACAACGACGCGAAACAATGCTGGGGCCTTCCGGCCATTTTGGAGGGGCAGGCGGAAGGTTCCCGGCATTTTCATTGCGCAAGCCAGAAACGCAAGCGCCGCTGCGACCGAACATCAAATCAACTGTCGCGGTCCTAGACCCACTGTTTGATGACCCGGCCATCAACCAGCCGGATCGGTCGACCGTCCGGCGAATTCACGGTGAGATCGGCGGGCAAGCCAAGTTTGGCGTAGACTGTGGCCGCGATGTCTTCGGTGAAGTATTCATCGCGGACAACCTTGGTCCCCTCGTCGTCGGTCGCGCCGAGAATGGCCCCGCCGGGAACGCCCGCTCCCGCCATCACGGCAAAGCCGCTCGACGCCCAGTGATCGCGTCCGCTGGCGGAGTTCACATTGGGCGTGCGGCCAAAATCGGTGACCCACACGACGAGCGTGGTCGAGAGCATGCCGCGGTCTTCCAAGTCCGCCAAGAGTTGCGGCAGCCCCTGGTCGATCGGCGGGACGAGCCGCGATTTGAGGGCCGTGAAATTGTTCTGGTGCGTGTCCCATCCGGTATCGGTGATGGTGACGAATCGCACGCCCGCCTCGATCAATCGCCGAGCTAAGAGGCAACTCTGGCCAAAGCGTGTGCGGCCATAGCGGTCGCGAAGCGCGGTCGTTTCGCTTTCGATTTCGAAGGCCCGCTTCGTCTCGGGGGCCGTGATCATGTTGAGCGCTGTCTTGTAGTGCTCATCGAGCGCGTGATAGGCGGCTGGCTGAACGGTCGCGTGCCGCTCGAGGCGATCGATGGCTCCCAGCATGCGCCGGCGAAAACCGACGCGTTTTGCGCTGATTCCCGTTGGCGGCGTAATGTCGCGCACATTGAGGCGAGCGGCGTTCGGGTCGGCCATAACCAAAAAGGGATTGTGCTCCAACCCGAGAATTCCCGCCGTGCCGCCATTGAACCGGTGATCCATGAAATCGCCGAGTTGCACGAACGGAGGCAGCGCCGTGCGAAACCCTTTGGCGTGGCTGATCACGGAACCGTAACAAGGATAGGTCACCGCCGGGCTATATTGACGGCCCGACATCATCCATGCCTCGGCCATTCCGTGCGAGCCGTTCTTCGGGTTCCAGCCCCGCAGCACGGCGAAGCGATTCAACCCGGCGGCCATGTTGGGACAAATCTCGGAGAACTGCACTCCGGGAATCGCCGTGTTGATCGCGCCGAACTCGCCGCGCACGCTGACCGGAGCGTTCGGCTTGGGATCGAGCGTGTCATGATGGCTCGTTCCGCCGTGCGTCCAGATCAAGATGCAGTTCACGTCCTTCGACGTCGTTGCCGCGTGTGCCGATCGCGCTTTGAGAAACGCGGGAAGCGACATTCCGAAACCGGCCAAGGCGCCGATCTGCAGGAAACTTCTGCGAGACAATCCTTCGCAGGTCTGCGACTTGCCGAAGAGCACGTCGAACATGGCCATCTCCTGGCGGGAGGGTCGAAATGGCAGGCGATTGAGGCGGGAGCCGGCCCGACAAGGGCCGCTTGTTCGAGCGGCGTGTCATGACCGGCAAAATCACGAAAGCCATTGTATCAAGCGGAGTTGACGAATCAACGGATTTCGATCTGTAGCTGGAATCGGCCGACGCAGATCGACATAATGAAGCGAAGTAATCCCACCGATAGAAAAGTCGGTCGTCTCGTTCCGCGACGTGTTCCACATGTTTCGGCGAGGATGACCGGCCCGCCTGCTTAAAGCTCCGTTTGATCTTCCGAGTTGCTCCGCCCGCCTGCCGAAATTGTGAGAGGGCAAACTCATGCACTTCCGCCCGCCCTGCCTTCCCGGACGACTCCGCACGACTTCCCTCGCCATTGCAATTGCCACGGCAATTTCAATTGGCGGGACTGACGTTCATGCGGCGGCCATCTCGTCGACGAAGGGCTCGCCCGCAAAATCGCGAGCCGCGCGTCTGGTGACGGCCGTCCGGCCCGAGGCCGTCGCGATCGCCATCTTTCCGGATCGGCTCGAGTTGAAGGGGAATTTTGCCCGCGCGCAGCTCGTCGTTTCCGCCGCGAATCGAGCGGGCAAAGTCACGCCGCAGTCCGGCGACCTGACCTCGCAGGCGAAGTACGAATCCAGTGCCCCGCGAGTCGTTCGCGTGGAGGCCAACGGATCCGTCACTGTCGTCGGGAACGGATCGGGCGAGATTCGCGTCTCCGTCGAGACGCTGCGCGGAACGTTGACGGCAAGCGTTCCCGTCCATGTCCACGACGTGCAATCGCATCCCCTCCTCGGTTACGCGCGCGATATCGCGCCCATCTTCAGCAAGGCGGGCTGCAACATGGGAGCCTGTCACGCCGCTCAATACGGACAGGCCGGCTTCAAGCTGTCCGTCTTTGGATTCGAACCGCCGGCCGATCACGCCAATATCGTCCGCGACCGGTCCGAGCGGCGTGTGAATTTTCTCGATCCCGAGCAAAGTCTGCTGTTGAAAAAGCCGACGCTGCAGGTCCCGCACGGCGGCGGCCGGCGGATAAAAATCGGCTCTACCGAATACAACACGCTTGCCGCCTGGATCGCCTCCGGCGCTCCGGGCCCGACCCGATCAGATCCGACCGTCACAAGAATTGAGGTGACGCCCGCGCGGCGGATCACGGTTCCCAAGATGCGTCAGCAATTGCACGTCGACGCGTATTACAGCGACGGCTTAAAACGCGACGTCACGGCGCTGGCCAAGTTCGATTCGACCGACGAAGGCGTCCTTTCGGTCACTCCCGGCGGACTCGTCACCACCAACGGTCAAGGCCAGGCCGCGGCGCTCGTGCGGTTCGAGGGACAGGCCGCGCTCGCGACATTCGTCCTCCCGTACTCGGCAAGGCGCAACTTGCCGAATGGAAGAACGAGAACTTCGTCGACGAATTGGCCTCGGTCAAATTCCGCGAACTGGGAATCGAGCCCACGGCGCTGTGTAGCGACGGAGCCTTTCTGCGACGGGCCTACGTCGACGCCCTCGGCGAGATTCCAACCATCGAAGAGACGCGGAGCTTTCTCGCCTCGAAAGATCCCAACAAGCGGCGGCATCTGATCGATCGGCTTCTAAGCCTCACCGGCGATCCGAAGCTCGACATCCATAACGACGCCTACGCGGCCTGGTGGACCCTCAAATGGTCCGACCTGATCCGCAATCAAAGCAACGACCTCGGCGAGCAGGGAATGTGGGCCTTCCACAATTGGCTCAGCGAATCGTTCCGCGAGAACAAGCCCTTCGATCAGTTCGTGCGGGAACTGGTCACCGCAAAAGGTTCGATCTACACCGTCGGACCGGCCAACTATTTCCGCGTCAACACGAACCCGGCCGACTGTGCCGAGGCGACGGCCCAACTCTTTCTCGGCGTGAGACTACAATGCGCACGCTGCCATCATCACCCGTTCGAGAAATACGGCCAGGAGGATTATTACTCCTTCGCCGCCTACTTCGCGCGGGTGGGCTCCAAGCAAAGCCAGGAGTTCGGACTCTTCGGCCGCGAATCGGTGGTCATCGTCCGCGGAGGCGGAGAGGTCGTCCATCCGCGCACGGGCAAGGTCCTCAAGCCGAAACCACTTGATGGACCGCCAGCCGACGACCCGTCCGATCGCCGGATTGTCCTGGCCAAATGGATCACCGCGCCATCGAATCCCTTTTTCGCGAAGTCGGTGGTCAATCGCTACGTTTCATACCTGCTGGGGCACGGATTGGTCGAACCGGTGGACGATCTCCGGGCCACGAATCCCGCCAGCAACGCCGAATTGCTCGACGCGCTGGCCAAACACTTCGTGGCCAGCGGCTACGACCTCAAGCAGCTCATGCGCGTGATCATGACCTCGCGGCTCTACCAGCTCGATTCTCAACCCAGCCCGGCCAACGCGTCGGATCGCCGATTTTTCAGCCATTTCACCGTCAAGCGGTTGTCGGCCGAGGCGCTCTTGGACGCCGTCGATGAGGCCACCGGTACGCGGACGAAGTTCACCAGCCTGCCTCTAGGCACGCGGGCCGTCGAACTGCCCGACGCCGAGTACCAGAATTATTTCCTGAAGACGTTCGGCAAGCCGGTCCGCGCGAGTGTCTGCGAATGCGAGCGCTCACCCGATGAGAGTCTGGCTCAGGCACTGCACACGCTCAATGGCGACATCGTGACGGACAAGATCGCCGATCCCAAAGCCCGCGTCGCGCGGCTCGTTTCCGCGAAGGCCTCCGGCGAGCGGATCGTCGACGAGCTGTACCTGGCGACGCTCTCGCGTTATCCGACGACCGCGGAGCGGGCCAACGCGGCCGACTTCCTCAAGCAGAGCCAGAGCCGCACCGAGTGTTATCAAGACCTGCAATGGGCGCTGATCAACTCGAAAGACTTCCTGTTCGTGCATTAGCAGCGCGCCACGCACAGGATCGGCGCTGATGCAAAAAAGAGGGACCACCGTCAGTGGTGATCCCAGCGAATGCTCGAGTACTTTACGGTCCGCTTAGCGGTGCCAGCGTCCGTAACGGCCGTAGTGGCCATAGTGCCCGTAGTAGCCTCGTCCGTAGCCGCCGTAACCGTAACCGACCGAGACGCCCGGATAGCCATATCCGTAGCCATAGCCCGGGGAATACCCGCCGTAATAAGCCGGATACGAATAGCCGTACGCCGGGTAGGCGTACCCGCCGCCGTAACCGCCGCCGTAGTAACCCCCGTAGTAGCCGGGGGACACGCCGACGCCGACGCCCACATACGGACGAGCGCCCCAATAGCCGCCTCGGTAGCCCCGCCAGGGCGCGGCTTTACTTTGCGACGCGCTCACCGTGAGCAGCGCCAGGCCGACCGCACTTGTCACGATCAGGCCACGAATAAAACGACTCATGACTGCCCCTCCCTTTTCATAGTTCTTAGTGAGCGGTTGCGGTGAATTCGTTCCTTGCCAGCGCAAGTCGCCCGTCTCCCACTCACTAACTCTATGTGTATTTTTTGCAATCGGCGTACCGAGTGCAGTCGGTCTGAGCGCCGATCGTTCGCAAACTTTGTTCGGCAGACGACTTATTGCGAATGTCCGAACAAGAGCGGGAAGGCTCGACAGTCATGTTGCGTAAAACCTTCTGATCGGGCTGACCAGAATCTGGTCAGATACCGTCGCCGCGATGCAGTGATGCCGAACGACAACACCGTTGCCGAATGACAACAAAATCAGCCGTGCGACAAGTCGGTCGCCGGAGCGACGCCAAGGACAATTCAACGCCCGCGCGGGCACGTAAGCCTCATTGGCGTCATTTCATGCGACGCGAGTGCGAGGCGACGAAGTGCGAAAACATTCGCACGGACACCTCTCAGGCACATCACTTGCGTTGGGCTGGCGGAATGATCACCGTCGCAGAACATTTCGATCTTCCCGCGCCCGACCGGCTCCGTGATCTTTGGCGCGACCTGTGGTGGAAGACGCCGAACGCGTCGTTCTTCCAATCGTTCGAGGCATTCGACCGACTCTGCACGCATGCCGCCCAAGGCGAACGACCGCGCCTGTTCGTCGTCTGCGTTTCCGGGCGTCCGGTCGGCCTGGCTCCCTGGGTTGAGAAAACCGTCCGGGGCCGGATGGGCCGTCTGCACGTGTTGACCGACGGTGACACCACCCTGGGTCTTTCGCGCGGACCGTTGGGGACGAATCCGCAGCTAACGCTCGAGGCGGTGACCCAATACGTCGAACGCGACCGCCGGTGGGATCGGATCGAGTTGCGACACGTCGAGATGACCAACGGCGAAGGCGGGCAGGACAATCGCCGCTTCGATCCGGCTGAGTCGCAGGGCACGCTCGAAGATTCGCGAGTCCTGATCGAATGCCGCGGCGATTGGGTTCGTTACTTGCGGGCCTTGCCGACCCATATCCGCGAGAGATATCAAGACTCCGAACGACTCCTCGAGACGAAGGGACGGCTCGAATGCCTCCGCTATCGGCCGGAAGGGAGCGTCTTGCACGACGACGATCCGCGCTGGGATCTCTTCGGCGAAATCGAGCAGGCGGAGCGACAGCTCGGCAACGAGTTCGAGCGAAAAGACCTCCTGCACGATCTGCACAAGACGGCCGCCTCGATTGCGGGCATCGACTTGAATCTTCTCCGCCTCGATGGCCGGCTCATCGCATGGTCTTACAACTACCGCTGTGACGGGCGGATCGAGGTGGAGCGACTGCGAGGCGCCGGTGAATTCGCGATCGCCGCCGAGCGGGCACTTTTGGGCGCATGCTCTGCGATGGCTTCCGCCGCGGCGACGAGAGTTATCTCTTCGATCGTCAGGGGAGCCACACCGCCGCCGGCTGGCAAACCGGCCGGGCGAACCGCTACCTCCGCGTGCAGTATCCGCGGCAGGGAGCACGATTGGTCCGAGCCCTGACCGGCGCCTTTACCCGCTAGGCGAGCGCAGCATCCAGGTCAGCGACCGTTTTCGCGGGCCTGCTTCGAGGTCTTTTTCTGCGAGCTTTCGTCCAAATTCTCCCTCGAGAAGTCGGACGCGGCCTTGCCGGCAAATCGCAAGACGCCCTTCTGCATGGTGATCTCGCCGACGATCTTGTTGTCTTGCCGCTTCACGGTGCCCGCCAGGGTATCGTCCTCGCCTTCGAACGAAGACAGAAGCATCTTGCGATACTTGTCGTCCCCCTTCTTTTTCGAGGGTTGGGTGGCGATCTCCTCGGCCCACGGTTTGAGCCGGATCACAAATTCACCGAAGGGCGCCTTCTCCGCGCCCGCCGCGGCGGGTTGAGCCGCCTTCTTGATGGCCGCCTTGAGCGAGTCCAAGGCCCCTTCCCCAGCCGCGACCCAAATCGCCTCTTTCGCCGAGCCGACGTACAGCGTCGTTTGGCCGATGAAATTCAGAAAATGGGGAGTCTCCTCCGTCAACTCGACGGAGTGGATGGCGACCCCCGACTCCTCGGCGACGTTCATCTTGACGTTCTCGCCGGCGTGAGCTTTCGGAAAGAGCGCAAGTATCTCGTTGATCTTTGTCCCGTCAGGAGTCCAGCTCGCGGCCAAGAGGACGTTCTTGCCCGAGGGCCCCTTATGGACGTCGACAAATCCGTCCGCCAGACCCGCCTGAAAACTGGCTTCGACCAGGGCAAAGCTTTGATCGATGATTTGCTTCATCGCCTCCTTCTGGTCGGCGGAGAGTTTCTCGCTGGCATCCGTGCGGACCTTGAAGCGATCTTTGGCCAGCGTCGCCATGGCCGACGCGGTCTTCTTGCGAACCTCGCTCAACGGATGGTTGAGCCGGACGGACAGAATCGGATCCGCGCTCTTTTCGATGTTGGCGAAGTGGCTCGGCTTGGTTTGCAATTGGTCGACCGATTGGGCCAGGGGTGTGCCGGCAATCGGCGTCAGTTCGACATCCAACTTGCCCGTGCCCGCTTTGCGATCGATGGCCAGCCCCATGTGGGCCTGCTGGCATTCGGTAAAGATCCACTCCGCCTCGCCGAGCTGGATTTCCAGCGCCTTCTTTCGCAGCTCAAAGTCTTCGGGCTTTTCGTTCTTGTCTTTCTTCAAGCCGTCGAGCGATTGCTTCCGCGTGATTTGGAACAACTCGTGCCGCTTGGCCTGTGACGCGGCATCGGTCTGCTTATTCTCGAGTTCGACGGCCGCCAAGTAATTCTTCGCCACAAACGGTTGCAGAAGGGACCGCGGGTCGGCGGGGATCTCCGTCACGTCGGCCTGCTTTTCGCCGATGTGGACATACGGCTTCGCGTTCAGCATGAAGCCGTTGAAGTCATTGGGCTTGCCGTTTCCCAGCTTATAGAGGTTGGGCGCGATCTCCTTGATCCGCGGCGTGATGATCGCGGCCACCACGTCCTTCTTGAACTTCGCGAAATTGGCCGTCGGCACGCTCCACACGTAGCGGTCCGCCTTCTCGCCAAATACGACGGCCACGCGCGTGGCTTGCTTGTGATCGACGCCAAACAGGAAAACGTCGAAGTAGTCCTTCAAAATGGGCCACTGCTTTTGTTCGATGGGAGTGGTGAGATCGAGTAGATAGCGCGCATCGGCCGTCAGATCGTCGCTGCCGGGCAGCACGACATACGCCGTGGGAGCCGCCTTTTCCGCTGACGCTTCGTCAGCGGCCCGAACCGGGGCCGACCGCCCGGCCAGCACGCTTAAAACGAAGAGCGGGGCAATGATTGAAGCGGTACGCCGCCCCGTCACTCGGCTGGTTCGGTACAGGCAATTCGGCATAGTCCAGATCCGTTGGCTCTTTGACATCGGTCTTTTCTCCCGGCAAGGGCCTCAAACACTTGCGTGGCGCAGTGGAGGCCTCTGATGACAACTAGGGACCGCGACGGCGTTTACGAGCGAGGCTCGTGCCACCGCACTGCGGGCGCGGCATTCTATACCGACCCGTACGAATAGAAAAGCGTTGCGGACACCGGTATTTCGGGGGGACTGGGACAAGTCTGCAAGGGCTTTCGCTCGATTCGAGGGGAGCCGCTCACCCGAGCACCGGTCCGTCTTCCGCGAGGCGGTCGTAATCTGACGTGATATTTCGAGCATCCCAGCCGTCGAGTCGCGCTCGATTCGGGTCACTCGCCCTCTTTTTCATCCAATCGTCGCCAGTCGCGCGAATTGCACCGAGGAATCGGCTCGCGACATAATAGGCGCTCTTCTCTTCGATATCCGGAAATCTGGAAGGAAAATGCCATGGCGATCGCCCGATCAATTCTGCCCGAATTCGACCACGAAACGGCCGGTACGCGCAAGACACTCGAACGCGTCCCCGACGACAAACTCGATTGGAAGGCCCACCCCAAGTGCAATTCGATCGGCTGGGTGGCCGGCCATTTGGCCGAGATTCCGGGATGGGTTCCCGACACCTTGAAGAAGGAATCGTTCGACATCGCTCCGGTCGGAGCTGAGCCTTACAAACTGACCAAGTTCACGAGCCGGAAGCAGATGCTCGAGGTGTTCGACAAGAACGTGGCCGCCGCGCAAGAAGCGATCGCTTCGACCTCGGATGCCGACTTCATGAAACCGTGGTCGCTGCTTTCCGGCGGCAAGGCCATGTTTACGATGCCCCGGATCGCCGTTCTGCGCGGTTTTGTGATGAGTCACTCGATTCACCACCGCGCCTTCCTCTGCTCGTACCTGCGCATGAACAATATTCCGGTTCCGTCGCTGTATGGTCCGTCGGGCGACGACGCCTGATCACCGCATTCAGAGACGGCCCCCAATTGGCGGTCGTGTGCGCACATCGACCCGGCAAGTTCAAAACTCGCGCGGAGTGCGCTCAATTCGACGATACTCGTCCTCAAATCGACCACGCACCGGACGAAGACTTGGCGGAGGGAATCGTCGTCTGTTTGTCCGTAAACGGCGAACGCAGAAACGGTTTAGAGCGTGTGGCGCACGATTCGGGCTCCCGTTTATTGTTTTGGCACACGACTTGCTTTTCTTTATTACCGTCTGACGCGAACAATAAACGGAAGAGAAAACCCGAATTCACGACGACGTTGATCGGCCGGTCACCATCGTCGATTCCTATAAATGCTCCTCCGGGAGCGCCAAAAACACCTGGGGCAATTCAATGTGTCCCGGGTGTTTTTTTGTTTTCCTTACCGTTTTCATTTCCTCAGTCTGGCAAGTCCACTGTGTGGAAAGTCCTCTGTGTGGCAAGCTGGTGACGGCAATCATGATGCTGGCGTCCTGGGCGATATAATCGGTGTCGGCTCGCTCCTGCCTGCGCCTCGCATTCCCACCGACTTGCGGATCGCTTATGCCCAAACGTGCTTTCCTCCGCTCGAATTTGCGAATCGACACCTGGTCCGTCGCCGTTTCGCTCGCCGCAATTGTCGTCGCATCGACCAGCGCGGTTTTCGCGGGATCGTTCACTTCGGCCGTCGAGAAGATTCATAAGCAAGACTTGCGGACGTATTGCAGCTTCCTGGCAAGCGATGCACTCCAAGGTCGCGAAATGGGCTCGTCCGGTGGCGAGGCGGCCGGCGCTTATCTCGTGGGTGAACTGCGAAAGAGGTCGCGTGTCCTCCCCTCCGCTCCCGACGGCGATTACTTTCAACCCTTTCTGCCCAACGGCCGCAACATTCTCGTCCGGCTTCCCGGCAGCGATCCCGATCTCAAAAGTGAATACATTGTGATCGGCGCCGACTACGACCACGTCGGATTGGGCAATTCGCGCAATAGCCGCGGACCGATCGGCCAGATTCACAAGGGAGCGGACGACAACGCCAGCGGCACGGCGGCGTTGCTCGAATTGGTCGATGCGTTCACATCGCTCGATGTGGCGCCGAAGCGGTCCCTGTTATTCGTGTTTTGGGATGGCGAAGAGAAAGGCCTGCTGGGATCTCAATATTGGATCAGCACGCCCACCGTTCCTTTGGAGCAGATTCGCCTGGTCATTAATCTCGACATGATCGGCCGCCTCCGCGAAAACCGGGCGGAGGTCTTTGGCACGCGTAGCGCGGCCGGATTGCGCCGCTTTCTTGCGTCGCAGAATGTCGAGTCGCCGGTCGCCATGAATTTCATTTGGGAGACGCGCCGCGACAGCGATCACTATTCATTCTTCGCCCACCAGATCCCCTATTTAATGGTCTTCACCGGCAAGCACCCCGAGTACCACACTCCTTATGATGACGTCGACAAACTGAACTTCGAGGGAATGGAGCGGATCACGCGGCTTTTATTCCGGACGGTTTACGCTGCCGCCCAGCAGCACAGCCTGCCTGCGTTTCGCCCGGCCGCCTTTCAGGAAGGCGGCCAGGCCCAGTTCGATGCGCAGAATGCCCCGCCCGATCAGCCGGTTCGCCTCGGCGTCACCTGGGATGAAGCGCGCGC
This sequence comes from uncultured Planctomycetaceae bacterium, assembly GCA_963752185.1. GTDB lineage: Bacteria > Planctomycetota > Planctomycetia > Planctomycetales > Planctomycetaceae > DASPSM01. Next base: position 3,795,518 of record CAVVXK010000002.1, read on the forward strand.
GAAGCAAAAGTGGATCGAAGTGACCGAGATCGACTCCGGTTCGGCTGCGGAGTCGGCCGGATTCCAGCCCGGCGACCATGTGCTCGAATTCGATGGGGACCGCATCGCCAGTTCCGACGACATGCGGATTGCGGTCGCCGCAGCGGATGAGCCGGCAACAGCGCTCGTGGAGCGCGCCGGATTCAAATCGCCGCGCGTATTAACCGTGCATCTACCGGGTACTCCCAATCGAATCGGCGCGTTCTGCCGCTTTGACGACGCCGAGCCGGGGACCGCGATTGTGTTCAAGGTGGTCCCGGGATCTCCCGCCGTGCGCGCAGGATTGCGCGCGAACGATCGCGTCGAGCGCGTCGCCCGCAGAAGCTTCTCGACGCCGCGCGAGTTTGCCGCGCTGATCGCGGCCCAACGAAGCCCCTTCGAAATGTTGGCCGAGCGGGACGGCGAATTGCAGATGCTCAAGCTCGTGCCCCGACCCGCGCGAGGCAGCCGCAAAGTTCCCCCATCCTCTCCGCGCTAGCACTCCGCCTCGAAAACTCTGCCGATCTTACCCCCGCTAAAACCCGTACGGGCCTTACAAACTCCCCGCGACGGTGCATTTTTTGAAGTGGCACAACCCGCATCGCCGATACTCCTGTTACGACTGACGCCACCGGCACAGTCGGTAAATTCGCGTACGATCAGTGGGGGGTCGTCGACGATTCGCAAGAACGGTTCGACTGCCAGGAATGTGAGCATGGCTGGACGATTGGCGATTGGCGTTGCCGTTGCAGCGTGCTTCCTGACGACAGGAGGCCTGTACGCTCAGGGACCTGCATCCGCGACAGCGCCCACGGTTGCAGCCCCGAATGCCTATTTCGGTTCCGCACCCGACGGATCCGTCGGCACTCCGGACATGTACGGGAACTATGGGCCCGGAAATGCGGACGCCGCGCCCGGCGGCTATCCGCCGCAGGCCGGGCCGCACGGCTACCTGCCGCAAAGCGCCTACCCGCCGCAGTACCAGGCCCCGCCGGGCCCGCCGGTGAGACCGACGAACGTCTCCAACGACTGTGGCGGCGTCACGCAGGTGAGCGACTCGGACGACGTTGGCGAGACTCCCTTCGAGGAAATTCTCTCCCGCGTCTCGCGCAACGTCATTTTCAACGTCGACTACATCAACTGGACCCTCAGCAGGCCGGGCAACGATTTGATCGGAGCGATGCCGACTCTCGCCACGCTGAATCCGGCGCAGAATCAGATCGTGAATAACTTCGGGGCCGGCTTTCTGCCGTTCTTCCCGTCGAACGCGCTGTTGAAAAATCCGAACGTGTTCTTTCCGGTCAATAACGGCTTTGCCCGCGCCTACAACACCGAGCCTTTTTCACTGAGCGAAAACTCGGGTATCAAGGCCACGTTGATCCTGCCCATGACCTTCGGCTCGGCCGAGTTGAGCGGCTTTACCCTGCAGCACGCAAACACGACGGCGAACATGGGCGGCTTGCCGCAAGGGAGCGCCGATAACTTTCCTCCCGATGAAAACTTCGCCGCCATTCCGGTCAAGGTGAACGGAATCAATTCGGCCGCCTTGGGACTCTACTCGCAGTCCTTCGAAGCGGGATTCTCCTCGCTCGTCTTTGGCGGCGAATTCAACATTTACTTCAATCCGATCGTGCCGAAGGAATACGGCCTGCTCTTCCGCCCGATGGTCGGCTTCCGCTACATGGGGATCCAGGAAGATTTCAATGTCGCGGCCCAGAATCCCGGCGTCGCGACGACCACCATCTTCTCGCGCACGATCAACAATATTTACGGTCCGCAGGTCGGCTTTCGGCTGGAACTCGTGACTCAATGGTTCACAATCGGTGCCGACCCGCGCGTGATGGTCGGCGTCAATCAGTTCGCTTCGAGCGTCGACTCGTTCGATCCGACCCTCGGCGGCAACAGTGATTATATTTCGACCGCCCGCTTTTCAGCCGTGGGCGCGATCGACGCCTACGTCAAGATTCCGATCCATGAGCGGGTCAAGCTCTACGCGGCATACAACCTATTTGTCGCAAGCGACATTTCCCGGCCGCAATCGCAAATCGATTACAACGTGAACGAATCGTCGGGGGGCGTCTTTACCAACGACATTCATCTCAACCTGTCCCACGAGAACTTTGTCGCTGACGGCTTTTCGGTCGGCCTGGAGTTCAACTTCTAATCGGGCGAACCGCCGGCGATCCGATCGCCGCAATCGACTCGCGAAAGCAACGTTCTGGGCACTCGAGCGATCATCACTCGGCAGCAGAGGTTCGGCTGCGTGCCGACGGCCATTTCGGCCGATTGGAATGATTGACGTCGAGAGTCAACCAATCCCTTGGAACGCGAAAAGGACTTGTCCCAGCGGACAAGTCCTTTTTCGTTTTCATCGACGATCGAGAGAATCGAGCGAAGAATCTCGCCACGCATACCCAGGACTAGCGACCCTGAATGACGTGCGGATCCGGCGTCGTTTCCGGCTTTTTCTTGGTGTCCCCGTTCTTCTGGCGCTCGACGGCCCGTTCGCGGGCCAATCCACGCGCCTCGCTGACGAGCTGCTGGGCCAAGCCCAAGGCCTGGGGCGCAAAATACGGATAATCGGTTTCGCCGGGCTCGTTCGACCGCTTGGCGGCCAGTTCATCCCAGCTCAGATTGCTCATCAGGTTCCAAGCTGCGGCCTGTGCGACCTGCGGATCAACGCCCTTCGACGAGATCAGCGAAAGCAGCGCCGGCAAACGATCGTCTTTCGTGTACTCCTCGACCGGGATGACCTTGTAATGCATGGTCGGATCCGGATCATTCTTGCCGTGCTCGAGGCAGACCGAACGGAACGGCACTCTGGCGGTGCGTTCGGGGGGAATCGAAAACATGCCGCCGCCGCCCATCCCACCCATGCCGCCGCCCATCCCGCCACCCATGCCGCCGCCCATCCCGCCCATGGCTTGACCGCCGGCCATTCCGCCGGCGCCGCCAGCGCCGCCGCGACCGCCGCCACCGCCGCCGCCAAATTGCCGCGCCACTTGCACGGCGACGAACGACTCGGGCATTTCGACCGTCATCGGCTTTTGCGAATGGTTCTCGATGAACAGGCGCCGCCAAGGGAGTTTTGCGGGACCAGCTTCACGTTGAGTGTGCCTCCCGCCACTCCATCGAAGAGACCGACGTGCTGCGCCTTCGGATCGACTCTGAGCGTGGTGATCGGAGGCAGCTTTTTCTTCCGCTTCTTGGTGGACGTCGTCGCCTTCTTCTCGGGCTTGATCGCCGACGAGCTCTTGTCGTTCAGGCGATTGTCCGGGCTGTCCGTTTTGTCCGCCCATGAGTGCGCGGGCAAAATCAACGCCAGACCCAGCGCGAGCATTGCTGCGCGGCCGGCAGGAAACACCAACTTACAACGCGACATGGAACAGGTCCTTTGGGCCACTTCGAAATCACGCAAACTACGGGGCTCTCTCATTTTATCGCTCATATTCTGCCCAACGCAACAAAAACTTGGTGGATTGCCGGCAGATTCCCAGGCTCCCTTCCCGTCTAATGCCTGCGGAACTGCCTTTGCCCCCGGTTCCGAACCGGTCCCCTTTGACGAATCGGGCCGCCGGGAAGTTCACGGCATTTGGTGAATTTTTACCGCGGAATCGTTTTTTGATTTCACAGAATCCCTTTTTGATTTCGCGGCCGTCCCCGGTCTAATCAGGGCAGGAAGAGGCAACCGCCATAATGGCCCGATCGAGCGAAGCGCAGGAACTCGACCGGCTGGTGACGCAAAATCTGTCGGCGGCGCTGCAGTTTGCCACCCGGCTGACCGGAACGCTCGACGCCGCGGAGGACGTGTTGCAGGAAGCCCTCCTACGGGTCGCGAAGAGTTGGAAGACTTTTCGGAAAGAGGCGGAGTTTCGCACGTGGCTGTTTCGCATCGTGATCAACGTCTTCCGCGACCGCCTGGCCCGAGCAAAACCAGCCGAGCCGAGCCCGCTCGACGATTTGGCCGATCACCGCAGCCGCGACCCGGCCAACGAGGCGCAAACGACCGAATTGGGCGAGCTGATCGCCGCCCGCGTCTCCGCCCTGCCCCCTCGACAGCGGGAAGTGATGGTGCTGACCGCTTTCGAGGGATTTTCACCGAGACAGACAGCCACGCTCCTTTCCGTCACCGAAGCCAATGTGCATTCGACGCTTGCGGTCGCCCGGGAAAAGTTGCGTAAGGAATTGGCCTCTTATTTCATCGAACGCTGACATGAACATCGAACCGGAAAATTCACCCCAGCCGACCAGCCCTGATCCGCTGGACGGGCTGCTGAACGAAGCCCGCTGGCCGGCGCCGCCTCCGACGCGGGAAGTCCGCCTTGCGAAGCGCTGGAACGAAGTCTGGCACGATCAGCGGCGACACGAGCGGACGACCTTCCGATTCGCCCTGTTTGGGATCGCCGCATCGCTGCTTTTGGGCGTTGCGCTCGGTTGGACATGGTGGAAACGCGGAGCGAATCCATCGCAGCAGCCCCTGGCCCACGATCAACAGGAAACATTGTCCGCAGGCGGAAAGAAAACAACCGAAACGATCGCGCCGCCTGTGAAAAACGATTCGACAGACGTCGTGAAACACAGCCGCAGCCCGCGCAGGACGTTGCCACGACCTGCGGCCCCTTCGCGACCGACCGAAAGCGTCGCCCAGGCTGCGGCTCGCAAAGTTCCGTCCGCGGAACTCCCGGAACGTCCCATCGTCGCCCGGCCACCGACGAAGCTCGAAGAAATGCTGGTGATGGCCAATGTGCGCGGTTGGCACCAGCCTCCAATGACGGCCGCCCGCCTCACACCATCGGCCAAACGTTCAGATGCGCCGGCAGTCGCGGCGCGTCGGTCCGTCAAACTCCCGACAAGCCAAGGCGACGCGAACCAAGGCAAAAGAAAGCCCCGAGGCGCAGGCCGTCTCGCGACTGGTAACTCATCCGAAAGCCGATCCGGCAGAGATCGCGGCGGCGCTCCGCTCAACCAAAAACTTCAACGAATCCGGACTCGTCACCATCCTCGCGAACGGCTCTCCCACGGAGCGAAAGGCGTCTCTCAAGCTGTTGGGAGAGATCGGCAGCCCGCGTGTCGTTCCCGATCTGTTGCGAGCGACCGCGGATGCCAACCTGCACGTTGCGGCGATCCGCGCCCTGTCGCAAATTGCCGACTCGGCAACGATCGAACAACTGGCGCACGAGGAACCGAGCAAAGAATTGCAGCGCGTGCTGCTGGCCGCCCTGCTCGGCCGCGGCGACGTGGAGTCGCTACGACTTTACTTGAGTAACGTCGTTAGCGAGCCGATGGCGGAGACCGCGCTGGCCGCGGCCGAACAGTCGTCGAACCCGCCGATGGACCTGCTCTTCGCGGTGCTGCGAAGTCCGTCCGAACTCGAGCGGCTCGCCGCCGCCCGCGTGCTCGGCCGCATCGACGGCCCCGCAACAACCGAGCGGCTTGTCGCCCTGCTCGAGGAAGGAACCAGCCGGCAGGAAGCCTGCGTGGCCCTCTTGACCAGCCGCGGCCAGGAGGCCGTCAACTTCGTAAACAGTGCCCGTACAAATCCCCCGCTCGCCGCCGCGCTACATGCGGCCAGCGTTCTCATGTCGACCAATTCGCCCAGGAGCTGATCATGAATTCCCGCTGCATCCGAACGTTCACCTTTTGCACGACCGTCGCACTCGTCGGCGTCGCCATAGCGACGGTGCCGGCCGTCGCCGATCCGCCGGCTCGCCAAACCCGAGGCAGAATTCAAGAGCCGCGCGGCGACGCCAGCTTTATCCGCGTCTATGCCGTCGAGGATTTACTGTACCAACCCAGCGATTACCCCTATCGCAGCGGCATGCCGACGGTCGCACCGTTTGCATCTACTCGCGGCCCTGGCGTCATGTTCGGCAGACGTTCCGACGGAACTGGCGGCGGAGCGGGAGGCGGAATGGGCGGTGGAGGCATGGGCGGCGGCATGTTCTCCGTCCCGGCCGAGAAAGCCCCGCCGCAAATCCTCCGGCAATTTGGAGGAGGAGGAGGACAGGCCGCGGGCACCGCACAGGCTGCGGGCGGCGAATCAGGCATGGGCGTGATCGGCCAGGGACAACGCATCCCCCGCGCAGGGCAGTTGATCAATTTGATCAAGTCGCTGATCAAGGTCGAGTGGGAAGACGAGCAAGCTGCAAACGACACGACCAGTCAATGTTTGATGTTCGGCACCAATCTCGTCGTGCGAACGAACGCGCATGCCCACGAACAGATCGCCGAATTGTTGAAAGCCCTGCAAGCCACCAATGGGGCCCGTTCGGTGACGGTCGAAGCGACCTGGATCGTGCTCGATGCCCAGAAGCTTGAATCGCTTCACTCGGCGCAAGGCAATGGTCCGGTTGCTACGCTGAAACTGGACCGCAAATGGCTGGCCGAAATCGCTCGCGACACGACGAGCTTCCGCGGGCAGATCACGTGCCTCAATGGACAGACCGTCCACTTCGCGACCGGGCAGCGCCGCGTCATCCCCAGCGGGGCAACTCCCACGGTCGGTGTCGGCGCCGCCGGTTATTCGACGTGGACCGAGGTGCTGAACATCGGGGCCGTGTTGCAAGTCACGCCGATCTTGATGACGGCCGGCGACCGCCGCTCGGCCACCCTCGATCTGCACAGCGTCGTCACGCAGTGGGGCAAGCAAGGCGAGCCCATTCACGTCACCAGCCAAACCGCGACGGGCTCGTCGGAAAAAACGCTGGCCGGGCCGCTGGTCAACAACGTAGCGACGATCGACCGCGCGAATGTCGGCACGTTGGAATGGTCGACGACAGTCGAAGTCCCCCTGGGCGAACCGGTCCTCGTCGGAGCCGCCACGCTGACCGACGCGGGCGACCAGACCGTCAACACGGACGAAGTCAAACGCCCCCAACTCGGACTGGTCGTCGAGGTCCGACGCACGACTGAGAATTAGTCCGGTCAGACTACCATGGACCTCGGACTCGGTTGGCGGCAAACCTCGGGGCGGATCTGCTACAATGGGGGGCTGATCCCACCCCGCCCGCCCGCCCCGAGTTCGGCATGAAGAACGGCCTCCTCTTTGCCCTCGCTTTCGTCTCGACGACGGTATTTTGCGCCGCAGCCAGCCCCGCGCCGATCGACTTTGCCCGCGAAATTCGGCCGATCCTGGCTAAGAACTGTTTCACCTGCCACGGGACCGACGAAAAGCACCGCGAAGGCGGACTGCGGCTCGACCTGCGTAACGCGGCGACCAAAAAACTCGAAGACGGCAAGACGGCCATCGTGGCGGGTCACGCCGAATCGAGCGAACTCGTCCGCCGAATCACCGCGAGCGACGCCAGTGAACGCATGCCGCCGGCTGATGCGAACGCCTCGCTCTCTAAAGAACAAATCGACCTCTTAACGCGCTGGGTTGGCGAAGGGGCAAAATATAGCCTGCACTGGTCGTTCGAGAAACCCGCGCTGCCGGCCGTGCCGCGGGTCAGCCACGCTAGCTGGAACGCCTGCCCCGTCGATCGCTTCGTGATGGCCAAGCTCGACGAAGCCGGACTGAAACCGTCAACCCAAGCCGATCGCCATACGTTAATTCGCCGGCTCAGCCTCGATCTCCGCGGCCTGCCGCCGAGCCCGCAGGAAGTCGACGCATTCGTGCGCGACAAGAGTCCGGCCGCCTACACCCGGCTCGTCGATCGCTTTCTGGCGGATCCCGCGTTCGGTGAGCGCTTGGCCCGTCCGTGGCTCGACCTGGCCCGCTACGCCGACTCGGCCGGTTACGCCTCCGATCCGCTGCGGACGATCTGGCTTTACCGCGACTGGGTCATCGACGCCTTCAATGCCGACATGCCATTCGACGAATTCACGATCGAGCAGCTCGCCGGCGACTTGCTGTCCCATCCGACACCCGAGCAACTCATCGCGACCGCCTTCAATCGCAACACGATGACGAACACCGAAGGCGGCACGGACGACGAAGAGTTCCGCGTCGCCGCCGTCAAGGATCGCGTCGACACGACGATGGACGTCTGGATGGGCCTCACGATCGGCTGCGCCAAGTGCCACAGCCACAAGTTCGACCCGATCACCCAGAAGGAGTATTACCAGTTCTTCGCGATCTTCAATCAGTCGGCCGATAACGATCAGCCCGACGAATCGCCCACCGTCTCCTTCCCCTCTCCCGCGACGGCCCGCGAATCAGCCGCCATCGATGTCCGCATCGCCGCCCTCAAAAAACGCCTGGGCGCGGTGAAAGACAAGAAGACGATCAAGAAGCAGATCGCCGAGCTGCAGAGGTCCAAGCCGCAAGTGCCGACCGTCCCCGTCATGCGCGAACTACCGTCTGCGAAACATCGCAAGACGCACGTGATGATCAAGGGCAACTTTCTGATCACCGCCGACGAAGTCGGGCCCGGCGTGCCGGCGTTCTTCGGTTCGCTCCCCAAGAATGCCCCCGAGGATCGCCTCGCGATGGCCCGCTGGCTGGTGAGCCGCGATAACCCGCTCACCGCGCGGGTCGCCGTCAACCGGGTCTGGTCGCAACTCTTCGGCCAGGGTCTCGTCGAAACGGAAGAGGACTTCGGCACGCAAGGCAAATCGCCGAGCCACCCGGAACTGCTCGACTGGCTCGCCGTCCGCTACATGGATCATGGCTGGGACACGAAATGGCTCGTCCGCCTGCTCGTCACGTCGGCCACGTATCGCCAATCTTCCCGCATCACGCCCGAATCCATCCAAAAAGATCCCGGCAACCGCCTGCTCTCGCACGCGCCGCGTTATCGGCTCGAAGCCGAAATGGTCCGCGACCAGGCGCTGGCGCTCGCCGGCCTGTTGAGCGACAAGATGAAAGGCCCCTCGGTCTTTCCGCCGCAACCGGGCGGTCTGTGGCAGCGCCGCCTTCAATGGCCGCGACCGGACCTGGACGACGAGCCCCGGCGAAGACCGCTATCGCCGCGGGCTCTACACGTTCTGGCGGCGCACGGTCCCCTATCCGTCGATGACCACGTTCGATGCCCCGAGCCGCGAAGTCTGCTCGGTCCGCCGCATCCGCACCAACACGCCGCTGCAGGCGTTCGTGACACTCAACGATCCCGTTTACGTCGAAGCAGCCCAGGCGCTCGCCCGCCGCATCGTGCATGAAGGGGGCGCATCGCCCGAAGAGCGCTGCCGCTTCGCGCTGAAGCTCTGTCTCGTCAGTCCGCCGAAACCGAAGCAGGTCGACGAGTTGGTTTCGCTGCTGTTGGCCGAACGCAAGCACTATCGCGAGGACGCGAAAGCCTCGCACCAACTGGCGACCGAGCCGCTCGGTCCGACCCCGCCGGGTGTCGATGAACCGGAGCTGGCCGCCTGGACTGTCGTGGCCAACGTGCTCTTGAACCTCGACGGCGTGCTGACGAAGGGTTGAAGTGATGGGTCCGCTGCAATCAGTCGACGAACAACTCCGCCTCGAGCGAGTGCGGTTCCTCACGCGGCGGCACTTCCTCCGTCAATCGCAAATCGGGCTGGGCGCGCTGGCCTTCTCCAGCCTGCTCGGCCGCGCGAAACCAGCCTCCGCCGCCGTCGAAGACAACGCGCTGTCGCTCCGCGAGCCGAAAACCACCCCCAAGGCCCGCTCGGTCATCTACCTGCACATGTCGGGCTCGCCGCCGCAGCAGGACCTGTTCGACTACAAGCCGAAACTCGTCCAGTACAACATGCAGCCCTGCCCCGACGAGCTGCTCAAGGGGCAGAGGTTCCCTTTCATCAAGGGCCATCCCAAACTGCTCGGCACGCCGTGGCGAGTTCCGGCCGCACGGCCAGTGCGGCACCGTGCTCAGCGAACTTCTGCCCGGCTTGGGCTCCGTCGTCGACGACATCGCCCTCATCCGCTCGATGTGGACCGACCAGTTCAATCACGCCCCGGCCGAGCTGTTGCTGCACACGGGCAACCAACGCTTCGGCAACGCGTCGATGGGTTCCTGGATCACCTACGGCTTGGGCTCCGAGAACCAGAACCTGCCCGGCTTCGTCGTCCTCATCAGCGGCGGCACCGACCCGACCGGCGGCAAGAGCGTCTGGGGCACCGGCTTTCTGCCGTCGGTCTATCAAGGCGTGCAATGCCGCACGTCGGGCGATCCGATTCTCTATGTCAGCGACCCGGCCGGCATGAGCCGCGACGTCCGCCGCCGCAGCCTCGACGCGCTCCGCCGGCTCAACGAAATGGAACTGTCCGAGTTCGGCGATCCGGAAACGGTCACGCGAATCAGCCAGTACGAGCTGGCCTTCCGCATGCAGGTCTCGGTCCCCGACGTGATGGACATCAACCGCGAGCCGGCCCACATTCACCAGGCGTACGGCACCAAGCCCGGCCAGACGGCCTTCGCCAACAACTGCCTCCTGGCCCGGCGGCTCATCGAGCGCGGCGTGCGCTACGTGCAGCTCTTCGACTGGGGCTGGGACATGCACGGCACGGCCCGCGACAACGACATCGTCACCGGCCTGCCGATGAAGTGCGGCGAAGTCGACCAGCCGATCGCCGCGCTGTTACGTGATCTGAAAAGTCGCGGCCTGTTGGACGAAACCATCGTGATTTTGGGCGGCGAATTCGGCCGCACCTCGATGAACGAAGCCCGCAACGGCTCGACGCTCTTGGGCCGCGACCATCATCCGCACTGCTTTTCGATGTGGCTGGCCGGCGGCGGCATCAAACCGGGCACGACTCTCGGCGAAACCGACGACCTGGGCTACTTCATCGCCAAGGACAAAGTGACGGTCCACGACCTGCAGGCGACCGTCCTCAATCTCCTCGGCCTCGACCCGTATCGTTTGAGCTACCCGTTCCAAGGCCTCGACCAACGCCTGATCGGCCCCACCAACGAAGCCCGCATCATCAAGCCGATCCTGGCCTGAACGTAGGGCAAGCTGCCAGCTTGCCATTCGCATTCGTTCAACGATGCAGAAGGTCATGACACGCGTCAAGATTCAAGAAGCTCAAGCAAATCTGCTCAACATAATCCACGGCTTGATGCCAGGCGGAGAAGTGGTAATTACTGAGAAACGATCAGCCCGTCGCGAAGCTGGTAAGCGAGACGACCAAGCCAACGCCCGGTCTGCGTCCGCCACCGGGCCTCGGGAGCGGCTGCCTAACCATTATCTCCGACGATACAGAGCACCTCCAGGACTTTGCGGACTACATGCCGTGAGGCTTCTGCCAATCATCGCCCTCATTCTGTTAGCCGCCTTCGCTCCTCGACTGCAAGCCGACGACCGAGCGAAAGAAGAATTCCACCGCCAAATCGTCGTCAAGCACCACTACCTGCACATTCCCGTGAAAACCGGCGCTCCCATGCGCCGACTGCAGCTCCTCGTCGACAACAAGACCGTCCGCGAGTTCGACGTCGAGCTCTCCGATCATCCGGATTTCCAGGCCTTCTGCGACGTGAACCCCTTCACCGGCAAGTCGCTCGAAATCCGCGCGAATCTACCGGCGACGGAGCAACGCGTGTTGGATTCGATCACGCAGTCAGACGAGATCGCCAAACCCGACACGCTCTACAAAGAACAGGACCGCCCGCAGTTTCATTTCACCTCGAAGTGCGGCTGGCTCAATGACCCCAACGGCCTCGTGTACAGCGGCGGTGAATACCACCTCTTCTATCAACACAATCCGTACGGTTGGAATTGGGGCAACATGCACTGGGGCCACGCGGTCAGCCCCGATCTCGTCCACTGGACCGAATTGCCGATCGCGATTTACCCGAAGACGTACGGCGACTGGGTCTTCTCCGGCAGCGCCGTCGTCGACACGGCAAACTCGGCCGGCTTTCAGCGCGGACCCGAGCCGTCGCTCGTCGCCGCCTTCACCAGCACGGGGCGCGGCGAATGCCTCGCGTACAGTCATGATCGGGGACGCACCTGGAATGAGTTCACGAACAACCCCGCACTCAAACACGCCGGCCGTGATCCGCGCCTGCTCTGGCACGCGCCGACCAAGCGCTGGGTGATGGCCGTCTATGACGAGCAAATCGGCAAGCGACTCCATCGCCTTCTACACGTCGCCCAATCTCAGGTTCTGGCAATTCGCCAGCCGCATTGAGGGCTTTTTCGAGTGCCCCGACCTGTTCGAGCTGCCGGTCGGTCACTCGAATGAAACAAAATGGATCCTCTCTTCGGGCGACGCCAAATATCTGGTGGGCAAGTTCAACGGCCGCACCTTCCGGCCCGCCTCGCCCGTCAAGCAGCAGGTCCGCTACGGCAACTTCTACGCCGCCCAGACATTTATCGGCACGCCTGACGGCCGCCGCATCCAAATCGGCTGGGCCTCGGGAATCACCTTTCCGGGGATGCCCTTCAACCAACAGATGACGGTCCCCTGCCAGCTCACGCTCCGCAACACGCCGGACGGCCCGCGCTTGTTCGCCGAGCCGATCGACGAACTCAAGTCCCTGCGGGAAACGAGCAAAGCGCTGACCGAAACCCAGATCACGCCGCAAACGCCGCTCCGCTCCGACATCCGCGGCGAACTCCTCGACGTCGAACTGGAGATGCAAGGCACGCCGAACGCCACGGCCTCTCTGACGATCCGCGGCATCCCCGTCGTGTTCGATTTCCGCAAGAACCAGCTCTCCTGCCGCAAAGTCTTCGCCCCGCTCGAACCGGTCGGCGAGCGAATCCGCCTGCGGGTCCTCGTCGACAGAGGCTCAATCGAAATCTTCGGCAACGACGGCCGCGTGACCATCTCGGCCGGCGCAACGCCCAACCCGACTGACGGGAACGTCGAACTCTCCACCAAAGGCGGCGATCTCATCGTGTACTCGCTCAACGTCGCCAAGCTCAAATCCGCGTGGTAGGTCCCGCAGGCCAATGAACGACTCTGGTCGAATTCAAGTTCTCCTTGCCTTTCTTTGTGCCTTGGTGTCTTTGTGGTAAACCCTTGCGTTTCAATATCTGAAAAGGCGTTTTGAACCGCAAAGACACGAAGAAGAGCGGAGCTTTAGTCGGCGTCCGTGGCTCAGCCTTTGGCTTGTCGCTACTTTTGGCAAGCTGGCAGCTTGCCCTACGAAAGTCCGACTCGCACATGGAAAACCGTGCCAGTCCGCTGTAGGATGCCAAGTTTTGGCCGTACGACACGAGTCCGTTCGACACGAATCCCTTCGACGCTGGGGAAGCCTTCCGCAATGAACAACAACCGTGCGCTCTTTATTGCCAGTTTCTTGACCCTGATTGCCGCCGGTTTCGGCTTCGCCGTGCGCGGCGCCATTCTCGGTGACTGGGGAACTCAGTTTGGCTTCACCAAGCTGGAGCTGGGAACGATCACGGGGATGGGGTTCGCGGGGGGCGGCATTGCGATCATTGTGTTCAGCACGATCACCGACAAAGTCGGCTATAAGGCCATCCTCATCGGCGCCTTTGTGCTGCACGCGTTGTCGGCCGTGGTCACCCTCGCGGCCACTCCTGTTTACGCGGCGATGGGAAAAAACGCGACGTACTACTGCCTCTATTGGGGCATGTTCATGTTCTCGCTGGCCAACGGCCTCTGCGAGACGGCCATCAATCCGCTCGTGGCGACGCTGTACCAGCGGCAAAAGACGCACTACTTGAACATGCTGCACGCCGGCTGGCCGGGGGGCATGATTCTGGGCGGTGTCATCGCCTACCTGTTTTGCGGCTCGAAGCCGTTGATCACGCACATCCCCTGGGAAGTGGCGATCGGCCTGTTTCTGATTCCGACCGCGATTTACGGCGTGATCGTGCTCAAGGAGAAATTCCCCATCTCCGAGGCGCGGGCCGCCGGCGTGTCGTTCGGGACCATGATCCTCGAATTCGCGTCTCCCCTGTTGCTGTTGCTGCTGGTGCTGCACGGCATGGTCGGCTACGTCGAACTGGGGACCGACAGCTGGGTCCAGAACATCATGAACAACGTGGTCGGCGAGAACGCATTCTTGCTCTTCGTCTACATGTCGGCCCTGATGTTCGTCCTGCGATTCTTCGCCGGGCCGATCGTCGAGAGGATCAATCCCATCGGCCTGCTCTTCGTGGCCTCGATCGTGGCCTGCATCGGTCTGACAGGGCTCGGCTACGGCAACGCCGGACTGGCCGTGCTCGCGGCGGGGACGATTTACGCCGCGGGCAAGACGTTCTTCTGGGCCACCATGCTGGGCGTCGTCGGCGAGCGATTCCCCAAAGGGGGCGCAGTCACGATGGGAACGGTCGGCGGCATCGGCATGCTCTCGGCCGGCTTGCTGGGCGGGCCCGGCATCGGCTATGTGCAGGACAAGTACGCCTCGGAGAAACTGAAGCAGGAATCCGTGTCGATCTACGACCAATTCTCGGTCACGGATCCGAAGGACGAGAGCCGCTTTCTCCTCTTCCAGCCGATTAAGGGCCTCGACGGCAAGAAGGTCGGCGAGCTGATGGACAAAGTCGCCGCCAAACAGAAGCTGACGCCCGCCGAAGAAGCGGACGTCAAGCCGGTTGAAGAAGCCCGCCTCTACGGCGGACAGATGGCGCTCCGCAAAACGGCCATCGTCCCGGCGATCATGGCGCTCGGCTACTTGATCCTGCTCCTCTACTTCCGCTTCAAAGGCGGCTACCGGGCCGAAGTCCTCCACGGTGCGCCGCTCGACGGCGAGAAGTATGCGGGCGGCGTTGAAGGGCCGGTGGAGTGAAGACAAAGGATGAAGGATGAGTCAGAGTCGCGGCCTTCGATCGCAATTGTTTGACTCATCCTTCATCCTTCATCCTTCTAGAAGAAGGTGGGCCGGGGCTGGCAGAGCCTCGCTTGTCCCACACTACCTTCTCGCTTGTCCCACCCCGACGCGGGAGCCCCCCGTGGCTCTCGCTCGGCTCGTTTCTTCGATCCCGCCGCGACATGTGGCCGAAGTGAGCCATGTGGCATTCAATGCAAATTGGTACCACCGAGGCACAAAGACACCAAGAAAGACAAAGAAGCAGTTCTCCGCAGATTTCGCAGAAGGACGCAGATTCTTGAAATTCAAATCGGCGTGATCTGCGGATCTCCTTCGCCTTGCTTGGTGTCTTTCCGCCATTGGGGCGGATTCAAAGCAACGTGCCTTGGTGGTGAAAGTCGGCCCCGGGATTTGCTTGAAGATCCGGTCCCCTTGCGACGTCGTGAAAGATTCTTGCCCGAGCCGTGTGTTAAGAGAAGGGCGATCTTGCGATCGGATTGCGCGCGGCGGCGTGCACAACGCGAAAAAAGGGGGGAACGAACATGAGTTTGAGTTACATCGGCATCCTGGCTCTCGGATTTACGGCCTTTCCACCGCCGGCGGAAAGCCCTCCTGCTCTCAGTTGGGAGACGATTGAGAACCGCATGCAATGGGAGGTCGAGCAGGGCTTTTCAGGCGTGGTGCTGGTCGCGCGGGAGAGAAAGATCGTCTTTGCCAAGGCGTACGGGATGGCCAATCGCGAACGGCAGATTCCCATGCGGATCGACACCGTGTTGGGAATCGGCTCGACTCCGATCGACTTCACCAAGGCCGGCATTTTCCTGTTGGCCGAACGGGGGAAGCTCAAGCGTTCGGATCCGATCACCAAGTACTTTCACGACGTGCCTGCGGACAAACAGGGAATCACCATCGCCCACTTGATGACGGGTCGCTCGGGACTGCGCAATTTTCATGACGTGGCCACCGATCGCGACCCGGATCACGCTTGGATCGATCGGGACGAGGCCCTGCGACGCATTCTGGCCCAAAAACTCCTCTTTCCGCCGGGCCAGGGGCAGCAGCACTCGCACTCTGCCTGGGGACTGCTCGCCATGATCCTCGAAATCGCCAGCGGGCAGACCTATCCCGAATTCACGCGCGCGCACCTCTTCAAGCCGGCGGGGATGAACGACACCGGTTTCTTCGGCGAGCCTTACCCCGAGCAGCGGCTGGCGATCGGCTACGGGACGCGGACGGATGGGAAAATCAACGCTCCTCCCTACTGGGGAAAGACGTCATGGATGGTGATGGGGAGCGGCGGGCAGGTTTCGACGGCCCCCGATTTGTGGCGCTGGAGGCAGGCTCTCTATGGCGGCAAAATCCTGTCGCCCGCCTCGCTGCGGCGCTACGGCGACGGACAAAACGCCGCCGCCGGGGGCGATTCCTTCGGATTCGAGATTGTCTATGCGGGAAATCACCGCTCCGCCATGGTCGTCATGAGCAATGTCGGCTCGCCCCAGCGCATGCCCGGCTGGCGACGACTGACCGACGATTTCGCCGCACTGGTCTTGGAACAGAAACCGTCCAAATTCGTTCTGGGAGTGCAGCTTGAAATCGACGACAACGACCGGGTGAAACTAGGGTCCGTCACGCCCAACGGAGCGGCCGCCAGCGCCGGGCTTCGCGCCGGGGACGTGCTGATCAAAGTGAACGGCGAGGAGCTCGGCAGCCGACCGTGGATGTCACTCGGCACAGCCACGCAAACGGGCGGCCCCGTGGAGCTGGAAATCGAACGCGACGGCAAACGGAGCAAGATCACCGCCAAGCCGATGCCCCGGTGAGGACAGAGGGAAGGATGAAGGCGGAAGGATGAGGGATGAGCCAAACAATTGCGGCCGAAGGCTGCGAATCTGGCTCATCCTTCATCCTTCCGCCTTCATCCTTCCGAACCCGTCCTTCGAAAAAAGCTCGGCTCCCACGAGGGGAGCCGAGCCGGTTTTGGTCTCGTTAAGAGATCAAGATTTGCAAAGGATCATACTTCGCAGTTGATCCCTTAAGAGAAGGTGGCTGCCCGAGTCGACAGCCCGTCGACTGCCATCAGGCGTTTCCACCTCGTTGGCTACTACTGTCGGAACTCACTAGACCACCTCCTCTCTATAAATAAGGTCAATCCGCTTCGACCAGCTCGCCAAGTCCGGCCCCTTCGCGGCTATTGTCCCGTCGTGCTACGTTTGCACGACCCACACAGGTATCCTTCCCAATTCGTCGGCGGCTGACAAGTCCAATTTGGCAAAGTTTGCCATTTTTTCGCGAAGGCGCGTTTGACGTAAGTTCAGCCCACGGACAGCAGTCCGAGGGCCTGCGCAACGCTTCCCATGTCGCAACTCGACACGAAAATTGCACGACAGGTTCGCTGATTTCCCGCGAACGTCACGGCGCCACCCCCGGTCACTCCGGGTCGCTCAGCCGCTCGTTTTGAGGCGGGGCCCCCGCGGGCCGGTTTGTTCCTCTGCCTGGATCGCTCGAGAATCGAGTTAGCGAGGCTTGAAAGGCAAGAATCTCCTTGGCTTTAGCAACCGGAACCTCTTCGACGAAATCGATTTGCGATTCCGGATCGTAATACGCAATGACGGCCCGCCGTCTGGGCGCGTGTTTATTCCAAACTCGGACGAGCCGATAGGGCACCTGGTGTCCTTCGATTGTGACCATCGGCTCGTCCGCCGGCTGCGTCCTCCCATACACGATCAACCCGAGCAGCAGCACCGTCAGCAACGCAAAAATGAGTTTCATCAGTCGCCGTCCATTTCCAAACGAAAGTGCCAAAAGGGGAGCAGGCGCCGTTGCCGCTGCGATTGCTGCTCGTTTTGAGGTAGCGCCCGCGGCCATCAACGAACGCTCACCGTGTACGAGGCGAATACGACGGGCTTGCCGTCAACCATGCCTCCGATTCCCACGGTGTGTTTTCCTTTGGTCAGTGGCGAAATGAACGCTGCAGACGTGATGTAGTGCGTGCCGGGAGGCGTGCCGTCCAGCAGCGGCGCAGTCCTCACACCACTGATCGAATCAGCACCGAGGATCGCGGTCTTGCCGTCCACCTGCACGATGAACGCGGAGACTTGATAATTCGCAATGACATAACTGAGGAGAAAGTCCTCATCCTCACACTGGTCGAAAACATCCTTGGGAAATCCTGAGGGCACTCCGCCCGAGTCGTCGGCGTAATAAACGGGAACATACAAGATCGTGTCGGAATTGACCGTCGCGTCGGCCACGAGGATCTGAAAAGGAACGTCTGGCGGAGCAGGTGTCGACGGATTCTCGCTCGATACTCCCGTGTTGTAGACGGCAGTGAGCTCCGCCATTTCCAACAGGGTGAAGCCGTACGGCGCCGCATAAGCCGGGAGGACCTTGCCGTCTTCGGCCGACGCAGACGCCGTGGCGACAAGGGCGGCGATGGCCGCGAAAGCTTTCACCACGTGGTCACAATTGCACATGCACAGTCTCCTTTGAAGGATTGTTCCCAGGCGAGTGCATCGCCGCGGGAACAAGGACGCGAAGAACAGTCGCAAAGTTTTTGAAGAGAACCGAATCAGAGTGAGCAGTCGCCGCCTTGCTGAGCGGGCGCACCGAGGGCGATGTCGTTGTGAAGCGAACGCTGCGAAGACGCGAATTCGACCGGGAGCAATCAGGGGCGCGGCTTGCCCTTTGGCTCAGGCGGCGGCTTCGTGATGGCTTTGGCTGTCGACTCGTTGACAAGTCGCAGCTTCACGCGGGCCGGCTCGAGTGACTGCGGCCGGGACGTCGCCAGCGG
Source organism: uncultured Planctomycetaceae bacterium (assembly GCA_963752185.1). Classification (GTDB taxonomy): domain Bacteria; phylum Planctomycetota; class Planctomycetia; order Planctomycetales; family Planctomycetaceae; genus DASPSM01. The sequence goes on from CAVVXK010000002.1 coordinate 3,813,953, forward strand.
AAACGCGGGCCATTTCCAGTCCAGGTCCAGGTCTTTCAACTGTTGGCGAATGAGCCGCAAGTCCCACACGCGAATTCCGTTGAACGTGTTGATCGTGATCAGTTTCGTACCGTCCGGCGAAAAGGCGACCCTTTGAATCCAATCCAAGTTGGGCTCTTCCAGCACGGCCACGTCCCGTCGCGCGGCATAATCGAAGAGACGCACACTGCGTGCGGTCGGCGTGGCGATGAGCTTGGCGTCCGGCGTAAACACCGTGCCTCCTCCGAATCCGAGTGACGGGCCCTCCTCCCAGCTCTCGACGGCAAACAGGCGGCCGACGTCAAGACTGGTGACCAGCCAGCGACCGTCGGAGCTGAAGTGTGGGCAAGAGGCCCCGCGATTGACAATTTGTTTGACGAGCCGACCTTCGTGTGCGTCCCAAATCTTGACCCGCGCCCCGCCGGACACGTCCGTCGCGACCCAACGCCCGTCCGGGCTGACCGCAATGTCGCCGGTATCTACCCCGGCGTCGATATGGCGAGGCTTGCCGCCCCGGTCGGCATCCAGAATCCAACCTCCTGCGTTGGGCTCTTGCGTCGATACGGCCCGAGCGCAGGTGACGATGACCCGTCCATCTTGGCTTTGATCGAGACTGCTGCCTCCCGGAATTTCCACCCGTTCGGGAGGGCCGATCGACAACGGTGTCGCCGCATCCGTGCCGATGCGGATCGGCCAGCGGGTCAGGTGAGTGCAGGAAAGCGCAAGAGCGCTCCCGAGGGCTCAAACAGGACACGGGCGGTTCCCTCGTCGCACGGGATGCGCGCTAATTCGCTGCCGGTAGCGAGATCCCAAAAACCAAAACTGTCGGAGAGCGTACCGGCCAGCAATTGCCCATCGGGATGGACGGCCGCAGCTCCGTACTCCGGCCTCCCAGGTACGGGATCGCTACGGACGAAAGTGCGCAATTCGGACCCTCCCGCCACGCGGAAGAGTGCCAACTTGCCATTCTGAACGCCTCCGCCCACCCGCAGTCCGTCTCGGCTGAACCGGCAAGCAGCCGCAATCGCGGGGGTCGACATCAGTCTTTCGCCCGTGCCGACATCAAATAACTCGACGATCCCGCTCCAACCGTAGGCGGCCATTCGACTCCCCGCACGGTCAAAGTGGATCCTCGTGACAGTTTGTTCGGCCGTCAGAGTGCGATAGGCTTGCCGCGTCGAGCGATCATAAAGTCGAATGCGACGGCCTTCGTCGGCAAGCGCGATCGTCTGTCCGTTTGGATGCCAGGCGACACCCGTGCAGGCAATCGATTGCGGCATCGAGGCCACGACCTGGCCCGTCCGCCAGTCGCGAAGTTGCAGCACGGGGTTGTAATAGGAGCAGATCGCCAACAGGGGATCCGTTGGATGCCACGCCATGAGGACCCCGCGTGTGATCGTATCGGCGGCAAGGCGGTTGAGTTGTTTGCCGCCCGGCAATTCGAAGATGCCGATCGAACCGTCGCCATTTCCAACGGCGACTTGATCCGAGTCACGGAATGCGGCGTAGTCGGCGCCTGCCGCAAACAGCACCTTGCGAGGCATCGCCCCGTTTAATTGCCAGACCGCAACGCCGGTCTGGTAGACGATCGCGACGAAATGGCCATCCCGGCTCAAATAAGGCACGGGAGTGCCGGCGAACCCGGGCAAAAGAGAGACTTCGGCATCGTCGACAACACGCCGAACGCTGCATTCCCCCGCGCGATTGGTGCGGACATAAGTCGCGTGAGCTTCGTCGAAGTCGAGCCCAACACCGTCCTCCGGCCAGGCGGCAATCGGCTCGGTCGGGCAGAGATCCGGAACGGCGAGAGTGGCGGCGACGGCGTCGCGCAGTTCCTGGAAGTTCGCCTCGGGCAAATTCAACGTCCGCGCTAATTGCGTTGCCTGCTGCAGTGTCGCGAGGCTCTCAAAACGCTGGCCGGGCCGATGGCTCAGCCGGTGGGCCCGCGCCTGCGAGACGAGCGAATGCCAGAGTTCTTCCGATTTGGCCCGCTCGCTCTTTTGCACCGCCGCGAGTGCTAACTCTTTCTGAGCCGCTTCCGCCTGCTTCTGGGTCGCGAGTCTGACGGCGTCCATCTCGGCCCGCGTTGCGCGGACCAGGCCCCAAGTCGTGCCGATCATCCCAGCCACAAGGGCCACGAGCAGCGCGGATCCGGCATACACGGGACCTTTATGCCGCCGCACAAACTTTCGCATCCGGTAGGTGCGCGAAGGCGGGCAGGCCTCAACCGGCTCGTCTGCAAGATGGCGCTGCAGGTCCATCGCGAAGCTGTTCGCCGTTTCGTAGCGTCGCGTGCGATCCTTTTCCAGCGCCTTCATCACGATCCAATCCAGGTCGCCGCGGATGAGCTGGCTCAAGCGTGCCGGGTCGGCGTGCCGATAGGCTGCTACGTCGGCGCGGGTCTTGCTGAGACTGCTCACGCGCGTGCTCGGCTTGGGCGGCTCCTCTTCACGAATGATGCGGCGTATCTCGTCGAACGCGGCCTGCTTCAGGCGATGCTTGTCGAACGGCGTGCTGCCGGTGAGCAGCTCGTACAAGAGCACTCCCAGCGAATAGATGTCGCTCCGCGTGTCGATATCGAGGCTCGTCAACTCCGCCTGTTCGGGACTCATGTACAACGGCGTGCCGATCAGCTCGGCGAACCGCGTGAATAGCGTCTCTTCGGTGAGTTGACGATCGATGGCTTTGGCGACGCCGAAGTCGATCACCTTCGGCACGGGTCGACCGTCGTGCATCGTCACCAGCACGTTCGAGGGCTTGATGTCGCGGTGAACGATCCCCTTCTGATGTGCGTGCTGCACGGCGTGGCAAACCTGCACGAACAGCTCCAAGCGTTCATGCACGGCCAACTTGTTCTGATCGCAGTAATCCGTGATGGGGATGCCGCGGACAAGTTCCATCACGAAGTAAGGCCGTCCCGAATCGGTCGCCCCGGCGTCGAGCGCCCGGGCGATGTTCGGGTGATCCATGAGCGCGAGGGCCTGCAACTCGGCCTTGAACCTGGTGAGCACGGCCTTCGAGTCCATGCCGGGCTTGATGATCTTGAGCGCCACCCGCCGGCGGACCGGGGCCTGTTGGTCGGCCATGTAGACGATGCCGAAGCCGCCTTCGCCGATCTGCTCCAGCAACCGGTAGGGCCCGATTTGAGCGCCGACCATTTCGGATTCCGTGAAGATTCCCGTGGCCTGCAGTCCCGGAGGTAAGGCATCGAGAGGGCCCTGGGATGCATCATGGGACTTCAAAAGTTCCAGCACGCGCTGCCGCAGCTCGGCGTTACCCGCACAGGCGCGGTCGATGTAGGCGGCCCGTTCTTTCGGCGTGGCCTGTTCCAGGGCCGCCAGAAAGATCGCCTCTTCATTTTTGGGCGGATCGACCATGCACCGTTCCTGCTCTCCCTTACAAATGCGGAATCGGTGAGGAAATCACCCCACAGATTTTGCCGAATTTCGGCGAGAAAACTCATTCGTCGGGGATTTGATCGGCCCGTTTGAGCTCGGCATGCAGCCAGGCCCGCGCATAAGCCCAATAGCGATCCGCCGTTGTGGATGAGATTCCCAGGGCGGCGGCGGCCTGCGGAATCGGGAGGCCGGCGAAATAGCGAAGTTTGACCAATTCCGCTTTGATAGGGTCCAGCTGTTCGAATCGCTCTAACGCTTCGTTCAAGGCCAGAATGTCGAGGGACGGCTCAGGGGCCACGATGTCGACCTGTTCCAGCGCTTGCCGCTGCAACAAACCGCCGCGCCGTTGGCTTTTCTTATGACGTGCCCTGTCGATCAGAATCCGACGCATGGCCTCAGCCGCCGCGACGAAAAAGTGCCCGCGATTATCCCAGCGCTGAGCCTGTTCGACGCCGACGAGCCGCAGATAGGCTTCGTTGACGAGGGCCGTCGCCTGCAGCGTTTGTCCGGGCACCTCCTGCGCCATTTTCTGCGCAGCCAGTCGCCGCAGTTCTTCGTAAACCAGCGGCAAGAGCTGTTCGGCTGCGGCGGGTTCTCCCCGCTGCATCGCCGCCAGGATTTGCGTCACGTCAGCCATCGCGGTCCGCGGCCGGTTAGGGAATTGTCACGCCAGCATAACCGCAGGCCGACTAGCGAATCTATCCCCTTCGGCCGCGGCAACCGCATCGGGGGCGCCCGCCGCCGGAAAGAGAATCAATCGCCGCCTGCACCGCTGCCGTCATTTCGCTTCGACACTCGGCGTCCGCTTCCAGCGGCACCGCGATCGTGTCGCTTGACGGCCCGGCTCAACTACGCAATAATGCGTATCTATTAACGCGTTTATCAGGGAGAGACCAATCGCATGCCTCGACGCAAGGAACTCGCGATCACGGAGCGGCAATTCGAGGTGCTGGACTTGCTCTGGGAACACGGTCCGATGACCGTCCGCGAATTGCTCGACCGCTTGGACCCCAGCGGGCGGCTCCCCTACACCACCGTCCTCGGTCTGCTGCAGAACCTCGAGCACGCCGGGCTCGCACGCCACGAAGTCGAAAATCAGGCACACCGCTACCGCGCGGCCCTCTCACGCGAAAAGGCCACCGCCACCGTGGTCAGCGATTTCGTGACGCGGTTCTTTCGCGGCTCGGCGCGACGGCTCGTGCTGGGACTCGTCGATGCCGACCAGCTTTCCGCCGAGGATTTGCGCCACATCGAAGACCAGCTCGCCCGCAAACGCCGACCCGCAGCGAAGCCGGCACCCGGCGAGGCCAAGGCCCTTGCCGCCAAACGAAAACGGAAAAAAGCATGAGCGATTTCATCGACCTCCGTCTCGAGCCCGGCCTGTGGCTCGCTTGTGATTGGTCCCTCCGTTGGTCTCTGCCCATCGCCGTCCTCGCCGCGTGGTTTGCCGTCCGGTCCCCCCGTTCGGCAGCGCTCCGCCTGGCCGTGTGTCAACTCGCGTTCGCGGCCGGCCTCGCGCTGCCGCTGATTCCCCATTGTTGGGGACGTCAATGGTTGCCGGCACGCGGGAATGCCGACGTCACACAAACCGCACGCGGGCTGCTGCCGGCCGAGTCGCGTTACGAGCCAGCGGACGCGTTCTCTGAGCGGGTCAAGGCTCGGCCGGTCGTCGCCACGAGCACGACTCCGACCCGGCACTTGGCGTCGCTGCCGGATGCCGGATGGCCGACGAAGCTTGCCCTCTCCCGTGAGCTGCCGTCGCGTCCGCCCTTGCGGTCCGGCGCGTCGCCTGGCCCGTGGCGCATGGCTGTGCTCGTGGCCGCCGGATTGTGGGCCGCGGGCGCCGGCATTCAGCTCTTGCGTTTGCTTGCCGCTTCGATCTGGCTCAAGCTCCTGTGTCGCAACACGCGCCTCCCGAATGGTCGCTCGCAAGAAGTCTTCGAACGATGCCGGCAAGAGATGCGATTGCGGCGGAACGTGCGGTTGGGAATTCACGCCGGCGTTTCCGCGCCGCTCGTGGTCGGCGGCTGGCGCTCGGCTGTGCTGGTGCCGGCCGAGTGGGACGCGCTCGAACCCGAGCGCAAAGGGCCGTCCTGTGGCACGAATTGGCGCACGTCGCCCGTTTGGACGATCTGGCGAAAGTGGCGGAAGAACTGGTTCGCGCTCTCTTTTTCTTTCATCCCTTGGTGCATTGGCTGCTCAATCGCATCGACGCGTACCGCGAAGAGGTCTGCGATGCGACGGTCGTGCGGCGGGGGATCGCCGCGCCGGCGCTCGCGCAGATCCTGGCTGATTTCAGCCGCGGGCATGCCGCAGCGCGCCGCGACGCCTCCGTGAAACCGGCGTTGCCGTTCTTCCACTGCCGCAGCGTCAGACGGCGGATCGCCGAACTGTTGGCAGAAGAAACCGTGGTCGGCTGGTCGGCCCCGCTGGCCGGGCGGCAGATCGCCTCTATGGTGCTGCTGTCGGTCGCCGCACTCGCCGGCCTGGGCAGTTTCGGCCTGGAGGCCGCCGACTCGCCGCCGTCAGAGCCCGCTCCGCCGGTGAGCTCGGCGGAAAACGAGATCGCCGGACTGAAGACAGCGGCCCAGTCGCCGACCCTCAAGCGGATCCTGGCGAATTGGAAGGCCCGCCAGGATCGCACGAAATCTCTGCATCTTGCCTGGGATTCACAAATCGCTCCTCCGAAGGGCGAAACTCTCGAGGGTCAGCAACTGACGCGCGTACTCCGTGCCCTATCGGCCGCCCGCGTCCAGGTGCGCGACCTGTCGAGCGCCGTGGAACTGCACAGTCCCCTGCCCGACGGGAAGCAGCCCGATCAGGAACTCGCCAAGGCCCGGGAGCGTCTCAAAGAGGCCCAGTCGCAGTATGAGCTCGCCAAGAAGAATTTGGCCCGTCCGAAGGTGCACCCCCCGTTTCGCGTGCTGCATAACGAACTGTGGTTCGATGGGGACCAGCGAATCCGCATCGAGCAGTCGTTCACGCGCGGGCGCGGCTATCGATACCTGCGCGACGGCATGACGAAAAGCACGTGGGTCTGGAGTTCCGAGTCGGGTGATCCGCCCAAGGCGACGATCTGGTCGGACGAAATCCGCCCGGACTTCGAAGCGTTCGGGTTCGACATCGACTCCATCCTGCAAGGACTCGTGCCGGGAGTCACGACGCCCCGCATGCGAACGCCGTGGATGATCTTCCGCCCCTTTGATCTCGAGGGCTGGCGTCCGGAGGCCTTTCGCTTGATCGCCGAGGACGCCGTCGTCGACAACGTGCACTACGTGAAAATCGCCCGAATCGCAGCCAATCCGAACTCGAGTGAGACCTACTACGTGGATCCGGCTCGCGACGACGTGATCGTTTTCGGCGAGGAGTTCTTTGCGTTCGCCGTCCGGTACCAACGACCGGTCAACCCCCAATTGTTCGCGTTCGAGATTGAGTACCAACACGATCGAGATTGGAGCTGGGTGCCGGTCCGTTGGAAGTTGAAGTCACCTCGATATCGGTACGACGCGTCGGAGGTGAGCGTGAATACGGTGACGGGATTGACGATCAACGAGACGCTCCCTGCCGAAACTTTCGCCCTGAATTTTGCTCCACGCACAGTCGTGTTCGACAGGCGGACGCGCGAGCAGTCTGTGATCGCCGACGACGGCTCGAGAACGAGCGTGCTGAGGTTCGACTCGGACAAGTCGCTGAGAATTCAGGAACTTCTCGATTCCCGGACTGACTTCACGATCGAGCCGGAGCCCCTGAGGGACGCGTTGGACTTCATCGCAACGCGTTATGAGTTCCCAATCCTCATCGACGAAAAAGCCATTGAGCAAAAAAAGATCGCCACCACCGTCGAAGTCCGGTGCGACGAATCGGGCATCAAACTCCGAGAGCTGCTGCGAAAACTCCTGCGACAAGTCGACAAATCTGTGAATTTCAAGATCGAGAACGGCGTCCTGCGGATCGCGCTTGAGCCGAATTCCATTTCGATCGAGGCGGCCCCTAAACCGGCGCCCTCACCGAAAGAGAAAAACTCGGCAGAATAATTGTGCCGAAGGGCTGCGAGGTGCGCCGGTCCTCAGGCGTTTTCGGAAGCGATTCCGCACCTTTCCCGCTCATTTGCGCGGACGTACGCGAACAAATCGCGAATGTCCTGTTCATTGAGCGGTTCGAGCACGTTGTCGGGCATGAGCGACGTGTCGGACGCTTTCAGCTCTTCGATGTTCGACCGCTTGATGACCGTCCGCTGATTCTTGGCGTCGAGCACCGTCACGGTCGATTCGTTCTGGTCGGCGAGTAAACCGGTCAAAATCCGGCCGTCGTCGAGCACCACGTTGTAGGCCCGAAATTCGGGCCGGATCACGCCGCTGGGATCGACGACATTTGGCAAGAGCACCGTCAGGTTCTTGCGGTCAGCGGCCGTCAGGTCGGGGCCGATCTGGTTGCCTTCGCCGTAAAGGCGGTGACAGATCGCGCAGTGCTTCACGAAGAGCGCATGGCCGCTGGCCGCGTCGCCCGTGCCGCGGCTGAGATAGATCGTGACGGCTTTGATCTTCCCCTCTTTCTCCCGCGGGGTCGTCGTACGGATTGAGCCGAAGTGGACGGCGACTTCGCGGGCGATCTCCGCATCGCCGTGCAGGAGCATGTGACGCAGTTGGTCGGTCGAGAGGCTTTTCGGATCGACGCGCTTGGCGGCGACCGCCTGGAGCAATTGCCGCGACCAGGCCTGACGGCTGACAAGCACGTCGAGACCGCGGTCGCGGAGCTTGCTCGAGAGCGACGGCCACAGGGCGAGCAGTTTCGTTCCCAGCGAGTCGTCTTTGAAGCGGCCGACCGCGGTCAGCGCGGCTTCGGCAATCGCGTCCGATTCGTGGCGGTCGAGAAGCGCGAGTAACTCACCGGCGACTTGTGGCGGTCCGGCTTCACTCAGAGCGCGGATCGCCGTCAGCCGCTCGGCCTGATTCGTTTTGTCGTCTTTCGCGCGATCGAGCAGCTTTGGCAATGCAGGTGGCGAGCCGAGCCGGAGCGCGAGGCACAGGAGCGCCGCCGACGGCGCGGGGGCATTCAGCAGTTTCGCCAGCGGCCCATCGAGCGGCTCCGGCGGGCGGGCGAAGCGATGGCCGGCCAGCTGCGCCTCCATCCCGGCGACGATCCGCTCGGCGTCGGCGGATGTTGGGGCGTGCTGCAAGAGCCAAGCGCAGGACTTGTAACCGCCGCGAGGCCCGAGCGCCATGTATCGGCGGGCGATCCGCTCGACGAGCACATTCCGCACGATCGGACGCCGCCAGGTCTCGGGACGCTCGAAGAACGGCCGCAAGACGTCGAAATCGGCGGCAATCTTGCTTTCGATGGCCCACCAGATCAACAACGGCACGTTGGGATCGCCGGCGTCTTCATCGTGTTCCAACAGCGCCCCGGCGATCGGCATCCCGTCACTCGTCGACAGTCGCTTGGCCGTCGAGGCCAATTGGCTGCGGACGATCACGCTTGGATCGGAGTCGGCGTGCGCCAACAGGGCCTCCAAGATGTTCTCCGAAACATGCTTCGCGTCGCCCAACAAACGGACCGTCCAGGCGCGAACATACTCCGCGCGATGGCCGAGTGCGCGTTTTGCGAAGGCGTCGTCGAACCCGCCGGAGAGGTGGATCGCCCAGAGCGCTTCGAGGGCCGAGACCTCGTCCGACGCGGCGAAGAACTTCTGCTTGAGCGCGGGGACGAGCGACCCGTCCCGGCGTTCGCCCAAAATCCGCCACGCCTCGCGGCGGTACCATTCGCTCGGATGATTAAGGAGCGCGGCCACTTCGGCCGAGGCAAGTTGATTGAGCGGCGTTGGCGGTTTGTCGAACGGCTTTTCACCCTTCGCCGCGACGCGCCAAATGCGGCCGTCGTCGCGGCTGGGCGTGTACCATTGGCTGCGGTTCTTGGGGTTCGTGTGGCTCAGGTTGATGTCGTACCAGTCGGCGATGTAGAAGCCGCCGTCGGGGCCGACCGTCGTGTCGACGGGGCGGAACCAGCGATCGCTCGAGACGGCGAAGTCGCCCCCCTGCCCCCCTTGCCTCGTCGCGAAGGTCGAGCCGCGCTTCTCGAACGTGTACCAGCGGACGGCGTTTTGCCGCATGTTGGGGGCGATGACCGCGTTGTCGAACCGCGCGGGGAACGCGCCGCCCTGATAGATGCTGAATCCGCCGGTGAGGCCGCCGCCGAACGGGCCGATGTGCTGCACCGGATCGAAATAGCCGAAGGCGTACGGATTGTGCAGCGGTCCGTGCTTGCCGAAGCCTTTGACGTAGTACGCGCCCTGCACGTGATGGCAAAGCGGCTCGTACGTGTTGCCGCCGGCGAAGAGGTTGCCCACGCGATCAAAGTCGATGCCCCACGTGTTGCCGCCCCCTTCGGCGAAGAGCTCAAACTCGTGCGTGCGGGGATGATAGCGCCAGATGCCCTGTTGAAACTCGATGCCGCGGATGTTGGCGGTGACCGTGCTGCCTTGAGCGCCGTAGAGCCAGCCGTCCGGGCCCCACGTGAGCGAGTTAGCGAAGGCGTGGGCGTCCTCCATGCCGAAGCCGGTGAGCAGGACTTCGGGATCGCCGTCGGGAACGTCGTCGTGGTTTGCGTCGCGATAGAAGAGCAAGTACGGCGGCTGCACGACGAACACGCCGCCGTAACCGAGCGCCATGCCCGAGGCCAGATTGAGCCCGGTCAGGAAGGGCTTGGCCCGGTCCATCACGCCGTCGCCGTTGGTGTCCTCGAGGATGGCGATGATGTCGTGGCCGCGCGGACCTTTGGGAGGCGGATCGGGCCGGCGGTCGTACTTCGTCCGCAGGTACTCATCAACGGCGACAGGTTTGAGCCCCTCGGGATTCGGATACTGGATGTATTGCAAGAGCCACATCCGGCCGCGGTCGTCGAAGCTAATCGACAACGGCTGGCGAATCAGCGGCTCGGAGGCGACGAGCCGCATTTGGAGCCCGTCGGCGATCTTGAACGTCTTGAGCGCGTCGCGCGGCGGGGTGGCTTTGGGCTCATCGGCACGAGACTGCGTCGCGCTGAGAGCGATGAGAGCGAGCGCAACAGCGACGGCGGAGCGACGTAAGCCCACGGACGGCTGTCCGTGGGCTTCGATGTCGTGCGGCAAATGTCGCCGGGCTAAATCACTGCTTTTCAAACTGAGGATGGAATCCACTGGCATTGAGTCGGATGCGATAGAGGCTGGTGTCGAGCGTGACGTACAGGGTGTGCTTGCCGTCGCCCGTGCCGAATTCGACGTTGCTGGGGATTCCCTTGCCGGGATGTTCGGCGTCGATCTTTTGGTCGGGCTCGCCGGTGTGGATGAAGCCGATCTCCTTGCCGTGGGGATCGGTGATCCGCACGCCGGGCCGTTTTGCCGAGCGGTCGGCGATGTAGAGGTTGCCCTTGCTGTCGACCGTCATGCCGTCACCGCCCGTTTGGCTGCCCCAATCGATGAGCGTGCGTTTTTCGCCGTGCACGAGGCCGTCGTCGCCGAGCGGAAATGCGTCGAGCGCCATGCGTCCCTGCTTGACCGCCGGGCCTTTCGGATCGACCTGGTCGGCGCCGTTGTCGTGATCGAGCACATAGAGCGTTTTTTCGTCGGGCGAAAGGGCGATGCCGTTGGGCTTGGAGAGATCGTGCGTGACTTCGACGACCTTGCCGTCGGTCTCGATGCGATAGACGGCCCGGTGCTCGAGCTCGCGCTTCTCGGTGCCGAGGTAGCGCGGGTCGGTGAAGTAAATGCGGCCCTCTCGATCGATGGTGAGATCGTTGGGCGCGTTGAAGTGCTTGCCCTGGTAGCGGTCGGCCAGCGTGGTTCGCTCCTTTGTGGTTACGTTCCATTTCGAGACGCGGCGGCCCCCTTCGTCGGAGCCTTCGCAGGCGATGAGAAATCCCTTGGCGTCGAAGAAGAGCCCGTTGGCCTTGCCGCTGTCGGCGGTGAAAACTTCGGTCTTATTCGTCTTGGGATCGTACCGCAGGATGAGGGCCTTGTCGGAACCGGTCGGAATGTCGGAGAAGTAAATGCTGCCATCGGGGGCAGCGGCGGGCCCTTCGGTCAGGCCGCCCTTGAGCGGCGCAGTGCGCGTGTAAAGGGGACCGTCCAGCCTCGTATCGCTGGGCACGATCGACGGGATAGGGCGACGATTTCGCCTGCGCGAACGGCGGCGCTCCCGGCGATCTTCCGCAAGCCCGCTCGACACGACTGCCAACATCAAAGCGCAAATGATGAAAGGTCGCATGGTCTTCCTTCCCCGGATGAAATGTCCATTGCCTGTTTGCCGACCGGAACCTGACCGCCGAATATTCAGCCTACGCCTTCGCAAAGCGGATCTCAAACGGGCGCAATGCCGACTGCCAAAATGGCAAAGGAGGTCCGGGTGCCAGAATGGCTTTTTTTGGGGTGGTCGAGACCCCCGGTAGCGCCCCAAAAAAGCCAAAAAAGCCCCCTCGCGCCTGCCAAACTGGCAGCGAAAGTCAGGGCGAGCTTCCGTCTCGCAGCCGCACCAGGGCCTTGGCGACGGCCGCGCTTCCCGAAATCGATCCCGGCGGCAGCGGATGGGACTTGTTGAAGACCTCCATTTGCGAGGGTTCTTCGATGGCGATCCGCGACAGGTCCTCGGGCGGATCCGGCAGATTCAGGTAACGGGCAAAAAAACGATAAACGGCCGCCCGCTTGGAAGGCCCGAAATCGTGCCGCTCGTTTGCAAGGTGGACGTTTTTCACGTTGTCCGTCGCGCCCAAGGCCGCGTAGGCCTGGCGAATCAACGGATAACAGACCGGCGGAAAATCGGCAGTTTGGTCGAGACCGACCGAAATAATCAGCTGCGGCCGCGGCGCGACGGCGGCCGAGAATTCGATGCAATTGGTGTGGGTGTCCCGCATGATGGGCAGTCCCCCTTCGCACTTGCAGCAGCCTTCCGGGGCCGCCCAGGGATAAAGGATCACGACCGGTGCGGAGGCGCGGACTCGATCGTCGAGGAGCGCCAAATACAGTGTCTGCGTGCCGCCGCCGGATGCGCCGGTCATGCCGATTCGCTTAGGATCGACACCCTCGAGCGCGGACAAAAAATCGAGCGCTTTGAGGCTGTTCCAGGTTTGCAGTGCCAGGACGTTCGGGTCGTCATGCGTTGTCTGCTGCGAATCCTGCCAGCCCACCATGCTGTAAGAAAAAACGGTGGCACCCAGGCGGGCAAAGTGGGCACAGCGAATTTGCTGGTCCGGACGAAACCGGCCCAGCGGTTGGAAATGCCCGTGCGGACAGAGAATTCCGGGCCCCGATTTGCCGTTTGATCGGGGCCGATAGAGGTTCCCCGTGCAGAAAAACCCGGGCAAGGTTTCGATGGCCACATTTTCCACCCAGTAGCCATCGTGGTTTCGCAAACTGTGTCGCAGAATTTTCAGCGGCGCCTGCTTGGGCAGCGGCCAGAGTCCGGCCCCTTTCAGGAAGCCTTCGCGGAGTTCGCTGCGTCGCTTGTCCCACGCGGCCGCGTCGCGCTCTTCCCGGTTCATTTTCGCGAGCTGCGACAGCACGGCCGGGCGGTCGCACTTGGCGAGGCTCGGCGCAAACGCCGGTAGCAACCCAAAAAAGGCAATGATCACCAGCGTTCGTGGGCAAGCGCGCATGATTGAGATTCGAGCAGCCTAATGGGCACGAACGGTGATCGGCTGCGAACTTCGCAAATAGGCGAACAGATCGCGGACTTCCTGATCCTGCATTGCGTTGAGCAGCCCTTCGGGCATAAGCGATTTTGGCTGCGGGATGGTTTCCTCGATGTCGCGGCGGGCGATGGTGATGTTCTGCCCGTCGACGCCACGCAGCACGAGAACTTGCGGATCCTGGTCGAACCGCAGCCCGCTCACCGCCCGCCCGTCGTGAGTGACGACCATGACCTGCTCGAAGCCCTCGCGGATTTCCGCACTTGGATTGACCACGTTGATCAGCATGTTGAGCCAGTCGTCCCGTTTGAAGGTGGTGAGATCCGGCCCGATTCGCCCCCCTTCTCCGAAGAGCATATGGCACTTGGCGCACGAATTGGCAAACAGCCGCTTGCCCGAATAAGGATCGCCCGCCGCGCTGGGCTTCAGCACCTTGGAGAGCCGGGCGATTTGGGCCTGCATTTCGGCGGTTGTGGCCCCCTTGATGTGCGGAAAATGCCGGGCGATCAGTTCGACAATTCGCGGGTCGCGGTGGACGGTCATCTTGCGGACGACCTCGGGCTTGAGCTTTCGAGCATCAATGTGACCCGCATCGATCGCCTCGAGCAAATCGCGCGACCATGATTTGCGGGTCGAGAGCAAAGTTTCCGCCGCGCTCTGGGAATCGTCGGACAAACCCGGATACAGCGCCACGACGGTTTTTCCAATGCGCGGGTCGTCGTACAACGTGAGGGCGACGAGCGAGGCCGTTTTGATCCGCTGGTCGGAGTCCCTTTCGGCCAACGTCAGCAGCACGGGAATAGAAGTCGGCTGATTGATTTCGCCAAAGATTTCGATCAATTGGAGGCGGTCCGCAATTTTTGCTTTTCCATCCGCGATGACGCGAAGTGCCCGGGCCACCGCGTCCGTCCGGCCCTGCCGAACACCGAGTGGAAGCGAATCGCCCCCGGCCTTGGCCAAAATATCCACGAGTTCCTTGGGCAGCCCTTCGAGCAATCGACCACGCGATGCCTGCTCAAAACCCCTGACCAGCAGGCGGGTCGATTCGGCATCGGGCGCATGCTGAAAAAGTCGGACACACGACATCAGGTTCGTTCTGCCACCGGCGGCCGCGTAGCGTTGGAGCATCCGCTCGACCAAAAACTTGCGGACCAGTGGCTGCCGCCAGAAGGTCGGAGAGTCGAACAGAGTCAGTACCGCCTCCGGATCCGACTCGGCTTTGGCCTCGATTCCCCACCAAATTAAGAGGGGAAGATGCACGTCGCCCGCGACCTCGTCGTGGCCGGCGAGGTTCTTCAGCATGGGAAGCCCGTCGGCTGCCGGAAGACGCCGTGCCGACGACGCCAATTGGCTGAGCACGTCCACGTTTTTTTCGTCGGCCGACATTTTGCTGAGCGTGGCTGCGATCTTTTTCGAGACGACTCGTTCGTCACACAGCAGGCGCACCGTCCACAGCCGCACGTCGGGATCCGGATGGGCGAGGCCGGCCAGGGCCGTCGTTTCGTCGAGCGATTCCATTCGGTGGAGCGCCCACAGAGCCTCGAGGGCGATGGCCCCATTCGGTTGCGAGAGGCGTTTGAGAAGCGGAGCCTGGGCGGCGAGGTCCTTTCGTTCGCCAAGCAATCGCAGGGAGGTTCGCCGGGTCCAGCGGTTGGGATCCTCGAGGCGGGCGATCAAATCGTTCGTCGACAGTTTTCCAAGGTTGACCGGCGGACGATGGCCCGCTCCCTTGGCCTGCAGGCGGTAAATCCTCCCCGTGTCTTTGCTGATGGTGCCGGCGAAATGCTCGCGGTGAGCGATTTTGGGTTCGTACAGGTCGCAGAAATAAATCGCCCCGTCGGGCCCCGTGGTCAAATTGACCGGCCGAAACCAGGAGTCACTGGTGGCGACGGGGCGTCCGAGATCTTTCGTCTTGAACGACGACCCGTCCCGCTCGATTTGACCGGAGACAATTCGCCCCTGCAGCGGTTCGACACCAAAAAACTCGCCGCGATAGGCCGGCGGAAGTTCGATGTCATCGTAAATGATGAATTTGTGCGTGAATCGCGGAACGGCGTGATGGGCCATCGCCGGAAAATACCCGAAGGCGTACGGATTCGAGAGCGGGCCGTGCTTTTGAAATCCCTTGAGATAGTAGCCGCCTTGCACGTAATGAAAGCCGCGCGTGTCTCCCCCGTTGTGGCCGGAAAAAATGCGGCCCTTCGAGTCGATCTCCAATCCAAAGGCGTTCCCGCCCCCTTCGGCAAAAACCTCGTAGGTGCGAGTTTTCGGCCGGTACCGACAGATGAGCTGACCCATCGAATGGACCGGATTTTTGTCGAGCCCGGGCCGCATGACGTGGCCTGTCACCGTGCTGCCCTGACAAGCATACAGCCAGCCGTCCGGTCCCCATTGCAAGCTGTTCACGACCGAATGCGTGTCCTCGAGCCCAAACCCTTGCAGATGCACTTCGGGGTCGCCGTCGGGAACGCCGTCATGATTTCGGTCGGGGTAAAACAGCAGGTAGGGCGGATTCAAGACCCACACGCCGTCGGCTGCGATGGCAAACGACGTGACGATATTTAACCCGTCGACGAAGGTGGTGTGCTTGTCATAGCGGCCGTCGCCGTCGGTGTCTTCGTGAATGGTGATGCGGTCAAGTCCGCGATCTCCGTGCGGCGGCGGCAACGGAACTTTGTCATAAACGGCCCGCCAATACTCGTCGCGGCTGACCATCTTCAAACCGGCCGGATACGGGTATTGCCGATACTCGACGACCCACATGCGGCCCCGTTCGTCCCAATCGACGAAGAGAGGCTGAGCAATGTCGGGTTCAGCCAGCACCTGCTCAATCTCAAGATCCTGGGGAACTTGAAAGGCGCGAAGGGCGTCGCCGGGAGTGAGCGGTTTCGTCGTTCCCGAAAGCACTGCCGGCTTGCGAAGCGCTGTCGTCGCCTTCACCCTGGCTGCCGGCGCGGCCGCGAGGACGACACCACCACACAGGACAACCACGATGAACGAAAAAAAGAACTTTTTGCTCATTGGAAAAACTCGTGCGACCTCACTTCACTTCTTGGCAGCCCACAGCAAGGCGTTTACCAGCAACTTGCGAAACGCCGGCTCGGCGAAGTCGTCCGGGTGGCCGAGCGACGTATAGAACGATTTGCCGCCGTCGGCCCGCACGAACGTCCAGGCGACCGGCTCAGACGGCTTTCCAGGAATCGTGCCCACAAGCAGCGGCTGGGCACTCTCACTCAAGGGATTGACCAAATAAAGTGAGCCATTCCCCACGAGCTGCGCAATGTCGACGCCTTGCAGGATGGGGTTCGAGTTCGCCAAGGGCGATTCGCGAATTGTCGTCTTGATGCCGTTTGCCTGGTGGTTCACATAGTGACCGCCGAAGACCTGTGGATCCCAGGCTTCCCACGTTTCAAGCGGCGGACGTGGTTGTTTGCCACGCAGCGAAAAAGCGTGACAGGCCGTGCGGATGCCGACGACCGGCTTACCCTGCGAAACCCAATCGCGAAGGACCTTCATCTGTGCCGGCTCGAGAGGCCGACGCCGCACGCTGACGAGCAGGACATCCGCGTCCTTCAACGCCTCGATCCCGGGCACGGCGGCGGGATCGGTTTCGCTGCCGAGAATCAGGCTGACGCGAAAATCCTTCCCGAGTTCCTTCGCGGCAAATTCCGGCAGCGTGCGACTTGTGTCGTACTCCGGTTCCGCGATCAGCATGGCCAATGTCGGCCGCCGATCCTCCGAAAAGCGAAACTCGCGGCCGCCCAATAAGTCGGTACTGGTAATCGTCGGGCACCAGTGTTTTTCGATGTGTTCGACAACGAGGTCCGTTCCCGTGAAATGACTCACGAACGGGGCCGAGCGGGAGTTGTACATCGTGTCGGTCATGTCGCGCATCAGCACGACGTTAAAACCTTGGTCGACCAACTGGCGGATCGAAAACGGACGGCCCAGCACGCACATATTCGTGTGGACGCCCATCACGATCACGTTTTCGATGCCGCGCTCGCGCAGGAGAGAAATGGCCTCGATGCTATCGGTGATCGCATCGCCTGGAGCGATTTGCAGCGTGTCGATCTCGTGCCGCCACGGACTTCGCTGCTTGCACGGAGGATCGCAGTCGCAGCCGCCGTCCGAGTCGTCGATCGGCAGTTTCCCCTCCCGGCTCCGATCCAGACCGCACGAATTCCTCAATGGCTTTTTTGGCGAGGGTTTTTTTGTCGAGGGCTTTTTGGTCGAGACGTGAGCCGCCTGCTGGGCGACCTTTCGCTGAGGAGTGCCGGCGTAGTACTTCATTGTGTCGCTGGGGCAATGAATGATCAGGACGCCCTGCTGCCTGGCTGCCGTAAGGACTTCGTTCATGCGGGGAGCCATCTCGGCGACTCGCCGCGTGGCTCCGCGACACCAGTGCTCGTTCCACATGTCGCAGACAACGACCGCAGTTTTGGCCGGATCCCACGCAACCTCCTCCGTCACCGCATGAAAACGCGTGCTGCCCGGTTTCGTTTCGATCCGTTTGCGAATGTGCAGCGAAAGGGGCGTGTGCGCAGCCGGAAGACTGCCGTGCGTGGCATCCGGCAAATCGCCAGCGAGGGCCAATCCACCCGCAACAATGGCAAGCGCCATCGAGAGCAAGGACGGCCACTGAACAAAAAAACCTCGTGAGCGTCGCATCGACTTCCTTTCCCCGTGCAGGCGGCGGCTGTGTTGGCAGCCCCTTCCGGATCCCAGTAGAATCAAAGTTCGTTTATCCGTCGAGCGAGGACGCATGTTGAACTTTCGGTGCCGTTGGCAATCTTTGGTCTTTGCGTTAACCCTGCTGCTGACATGCGGACTGGATCGCCGCCTCCTCGCCGGCGCAACAAGCGCTGCGACTGTTCCGCCCGACCATGCCCGCCAGATGGCCGACGGGTTGGCGATCTTCACGCAGCATGTCCGGCCCCTGCTCATCAAGCGTTGCCTCAAGTGTCACGGTGGTGAGACCGAGATCCAATCCGCGTTCAATCTGGCGACGCGCGAGGGGCTTTTGGCCGGCGGAACGTCAGGCAAGTCCGTCGTGCCGGGGAAAGCGGCCGAAAGCCGGCTGTGTCGGCTGATCAAGCATACCGAAGAGCCATACATGCCGCAGGACGCGCCGAAGCTCTCCGATGGAGACATCGCCTACATCGCCGAGTGGATCGACCGCGGCGCACCGTATGACGAGTCGCTCCTTCCATCGCGAAGCCCGGCACCAAATTGGACGGGTCGAACGGTCGATCCCAAGACGCGCCAATTCTGGGCGTTCCAACCGCTGAAACACGGCAAAGTGCCGGGACTGGCCGGCAAACGGGGCGAAACGCCAATCGACGCCTTTATTGAAAAGGCCCTGGCGAAAAAGAACATCGGACTGAATCCGCAAATCGACCGACGCAAACTCATTCGACGCGTGTCGTTCGACCTGATCGGGCTGCCGCCGACGCCGGGTGAAGTCGACGCTTTCGTGAACGATCCGTCTCCCCTGGCTTACGAAGCGCTCCTCGACCGGCTGCTGGCAAGTCCGCACTACGGGCACCGGTGGGCCCGACACTGGCTCGATCTTTCCCGTTTCGCCGAGAGCCACGGCTTTGAGCACGACTACGACCGGCCCACCGCCTATCACTTCCGCGATTTCGTCATCCGTGCGTTCAATCTCGATCTGCCATTCGACACGTTCGTCCGCTGGCAATTGGCCGGTGATGAACTGGCGCCGCACGACAGCCTGGCGATGATGGCCACGGGCTTCCTGGCCGCCGGCGTCCACAGCACGCAAATCACCAAGAACGAAGTCGAAAAGCAGCGCTACGACGAACTGGATGACATGCTGGCCACGACGGGGACCGCCGTGCTGGGCCTCTCCGTGGGCTGCGCCCGCTGTCACGATCACAAATTCGATCCGATCCCCCAAGCCGACTACTACCGCCTGCTCTCGGCCTTCACGACAACTGTGCGCAGTGAGGTGGATCTTCCCCTCGGTCCGAAAGGGACCAAACCCGTCAAGGTGCTCGTGGCGAGCGAAGGACTGCCCCCCGTCCGGCTTCACAGTCAGGGGGACGATTTCTTCAAGCAGACCTTCTTTTTGCGTCGCGGCGATGTGAATCAGAAACAAGGCGAAGCCCCGCTCGGATATTTGCAGGTCCTCATGCGATCGCCCGACGCGGAAAAACACTGGTCCGCGCATCCGCCGGCCGGCTCGCGGACTTCGTTTCGCCGCACGGCACTCGCGGATTGGATGACCGATCCGCAATCGGGGGCCGGCCAACTCGTCGCCCGCGTGATCGTCAATCGACTCTGGCAACACCTGTTGGGGCACGGCATCGTCGCCACCCCGAACGATTTCGGCGCGCGGGGCGAAGCGCCCTCGCATCCCGAACTGCTCGATTGGCTGGCAGGCGAGCTCATCCGCCACAAATGGCGGCTCAAGCCAATTCAGCGGATGATTCTGACGAGTGCGGTGTACCTGCAGGATTCGCAGTTCGATCCTGCCAAAGCCGCTGTCGATCCAGTTAACCGCCTCTTTTGGCGGCACGAAAAGCGGCGGCTCGAAGGCGAGGTCGTCCGCGACGCGCTTCTGGCGTGTGGAAATCTGCTCGACGAGCGGATGTACGGTCCAGGCTCGCTCGATGAGACGCATCGCCGCCGCAGCATTTATTTCACCGTCAAGCGCAGCCAGCTTGTGCCGATGATGCAGGTCTTCGACGCCCCGGAGGCGCTGAGCAGCATGGGCGATCGGCCGTCCACGACCATCGCGCCTCAAGCGCTTTTGTTAATGAACAATCCCAATGTCCGCAAAAGTGCGCGCGCCTTTGCACGTCGGCTCTTGCCGGCGTGGGAAAAAGGACCGGAAGCCGCGCTTCGCGAAGGTTACCGCCTGGCCCTTGGACGCGAACCGGACGCCGACGAATTGAAAGACTCGACCGCGTTTATCACGAGTCAACTGAATCGGCACGAATCGGCGCTCAAGGCGAATGCACCCGAGTTGGCCTTGCTCGACTTCTGCCAAGTGCTGTTGTGCCTGAATGAGTTCGTCTATGTCGATTGAGGCTGTCGATTGAGGCGGACGCCGGAGTTCCAGATGCAATCCGTTCTCCGTTTTTTCGCACCCCCCGGGCCCGCGTTCTCGTCGAGACGGCAGTTCTTGACTCGAGCCGGCAACGGATTCGGCATGCTCGCGCTAGCCGGCCTCTTTCAGGAGCAGGGACTTCTCAATCGGGTCAGTGCGCGCACGACGCAAGCCAAGAACCCGCTCGCACCCCGGCCGGGCCACATGGACGCCCCGGCTCGCTCGGTCATCTGGCTGTTTCTCAACGGCGGACCGAGCCAGGTCGATACCTGGGACTACAAGCCGCAGTTGGCAAAGCGCGACGGTCAGGAGCTCAAGGGCTTCGATAAGAGCACGGGTTTCTTCACCGACCAGGTCGGCCCGGTGATGAAGTCGCCGTTCCGATTCTCGCAGCACGGCGAATGTGGAAAATGGTGTTCGGAGATTTTTCCGAACCTCGCTCAGCACGTCGACAAGATGGCCTTCATCCACTCCTGCTGGTCGACGTCCAACAATCATTCGCCCGCCCTGTTCATGATCAACACGGGCATGTCGCGAATGGGTTTCCCCTGCATGGGTTCTTGGGTGACGTATGGCCTGGGAAGCGAGAACAAGAGTCTGCCCGGGTTCGTCACGATGTACGACACGCTGGGCCGCGGCCTGCCGAAGGGGAATGCGTCGAATTGGGGCTCGGGCTTCTTGCCCAGCATTTATCAGGGAACGGTACTGAAGCCGACTGGCGCGCCGATCGACAACTTGTACCGGGCACCGGGCGTCAGCGATCGGGAGCAGCGATCGCAGCTCGACCTGTTGAAAAAGCTCAACCAGCGGCACCTGGAGCACTCGCCGGACGATTCCGAGCTGGCGGCCCGCATCGAGAGCTTCGAGCTGGCCTACCGCATGCAGATGGCGGCCCCCGAATGTCTCGACCTGGAACGCGAATCGCGGGCGACGCAAGCGCTTTACGGCCTCGACAATCCGCGTTGCACGCACTTCGCCAAACAATGTCTGATCGCCCGGCGGCTCGTCGAGCGCGGCGTACGCTTCGTGCAAATCTACAGCGGCGGCATGGAAAACGAGCGGAGTTGGGATGGTCATCAGGACATCGTGAAAAATCACGCCGGCTTTGCCCGTGAGGTCGATACCCCCATCGCCGGCTTGCTCACCGATCTGGCCGCCCGCGGCCTCCTGGATTCGACCCTCGTGCTCTGCTGCGGCGAATTCGGCCGGCTGCCGATCGTGCAGAAGGGCGGAACGGGCCGCGACCACAATCCGCACGCCTTCACCACCTGGATGGCCGGCGGCGGAGCCAAAGGCGGCGTCTCCTACGGCGAAACCGACGAGATCGGCTTCAAAGCGGTTGTGAACAAGGTCGGCGTTCACGATCTGCACGCGACCGTGCTCAAGTTGCTGGGCATCGAGCACACGCGTCTCACCTATCGCTATAGCGGACGCGATTTCCGCCTCACGGACGTCGAGGGGACGGTCGTCCGCGACGTCATCGCCTGATCGAGGCAAGGCCGAGGTCGAATTCGTTGTCTGGGTGCCAGAAAAATTTCGATCTTGATCCAACCCGGGCATTTCGTGTATGATCAAAGTAGTAAACAGCAGGATTCGGTCACAAAACACGGTACAGCCACGAGCTGTAAATCTCGCCTACGCGGAGCCGTACCCAAAACCAGGGCGCGGCTTCTTCTTTTGCGGGCCCTGCCCGCATGAAAACAAAACGGCTAAGGCGCCCAGCGCCTGCGGCTAAGGCTGTCCTTCCGCCCACCGACCACCGAATGAATGCAATCGACCTTCCAGGGCACAGCCCCAGACCTTTGTCCAACAAAACGACCGAGGCCGAAGCCAGCGGCTGCGCGACTTTACGCGCAAACGGCACCGGGTCCAGGGCCGTGCCCTGGTTCGAAGGTGCGCACTCTGTTTCGAAGATGCGCAGCGAACTCGAAAAGTGAGCATCTTGGAAAACCCCGAGAATTCCTTCGAAGATGCTCACCTGTTTTCGAAGATGCGCAGTTTTCGGTGCGCATCTTCGAACCAGGGCAAAGCCCTGTCCCCAAATCCGACAAAACGACCGAAGCCGAAGCCGGCAATTGCGCGACTTTACGCGCCAACGGCACCGGGTCCAGGGCAGTGCCCTGGTTGGATTTTGGGTTGGTGAAAGAACAGAATAGACGGTCGATCGGGCGGATCTTTTAGCAAAAGGCAACGTGATGGAGACCAAGATGCAGCGGCTTTTGGGATGCCGGCGACCGGCGACCGCGTGGCTGAGTCTTTTCCTGTCCGCAGCGGTGCTTGGCCCGGCGTTTTGTTGCCGGGCGAGTGCCGATGAGCCCAAGTGGGTGTCTCTGTTTGGCGGCACGACGCTCAAGGGCTGGACGGGGGACCTCGACTTTTGGCGCGTCGAGGACGGGACGATCACGGGCGAAACGACGCCGGGCCACAAGGTGAAGCACAATACCTTCCTCATTTGGACGGGGGGTGAAACGAAAGGCGATTTCGAGCTCACCGCGGATTTCAAGCTCGTGGGCGGCAATTCGGGCATCCAGTACCGCAGTTTCGAAGTTCCCGGCTCGAAATGGGTCGTCGGCGGCTATCAGGCCGATATGGACGGCGACGATCAATACACGGGGATCATCTACGGCGAGCGGTATCGCGGCATTCTTTGCCCGCGCGGCGCCAAGACCGTCATCGAAAACAATCACAGGCCGAAGGTCGTCGGCAAGGTCGGCGATCCGAAAGAGATCGCGTCGCACATCAAGCATCAGGATTGGAACACCTACCACATCACGTGCCGCGGCTATCACATGGAGCAGCGGATCAACGGCGTCCTCACGGCCGAGTGCGACGACGAGGATACGGCGATGCGGCGATCGACGGGCGTGATCGCGCTGCAATTGCACGTCGGTTACGTGATGAAGGTACAGTACAAAAACATCCAGCTCCGTCCCCTCGCGTCTGAGCAGCCTCTCAGCTCGAATGAGCCGGCCAAAGCGGGTCAAAAGAAAATCGTGTTCATTGCCGGACATCCGAGCCATGGCTTCGGTCAGCATGAGCACCGCGCCGGCTGCCTGCTTTTGGCCAACGACCTCAACGAAAACGTGCCGCAGGTTCACGCCGTCGTCGTCGACAACGGATTTCCGAAGAACCCGCACATTCTCGACGATGCCGACTGCGTCGTCGTCTTCGCCGACGGGGGAGCCGGGCATCCGCTCATGGCCCACCTCGACGAGTTCGACGCGTTGATGAAAAAGGGCGTCGGCCTGGTTTGCATCCATTACGCGACCGAGGTTCCCGCCGGAAAAGGGGGCGAGCGAATGGAAGAATGGACCGGCGGCTACTTCGAGCCGAGTTGGTCGGTCAATCCGCACTGGACGGCCCACTACAAGCAGCTTCCCAAGCATGAAGTGACTCAGGGTGTGAAACCCTTCACGACCAACGACGAGTGGTATTACCACATGCGATTTCTGGGCGGCACCAACGACGTGACGCCCATCCTCACCGATTTGCCGCCCAAGTCCTCTCTCGATCGGGCGGACGGACCTTACGGCGGCAACAAGTACGTTCGCGCGGCCGTTGCCAACGGCGAGCCGCAAACGATGGCCTGGGCCCGCCAACGGCCGGACGGCGGCCGCGGTTTCGGCGTCACGGGAGCCCACTTCCACTGGAACTGGGGCAACGACAATTTCCGCAAGCTTGTGTTGAACGCGATCGTGTGGGCGGCTCACGTGCCGGTGCCAGAGAATGGCGTCGCGTCGCGAACGCCGACGCTCGAAGAGCTCGAGGCCAATCTCGACGTTACCAGGGACAAAGTGCGATCGAAAAAATCGGATTTCAATCCGGAACGGACCCGCGCCATGCTCAAGCAGTGGCAGGCGGAGTCGGGAACATGACGTGGAGGGAAGAGTTCCGTAGGGTGGGACAAGCAGCAAGCGCCGGCCCACCGTCCGCCGCGATCGGATGCGTCCTGCTGACGATCGCATGCAGTGCAATGTGGCCCGACGCGTGCTGCCGTGCCGCCCAGGACGACCACCCCGCCTCGAAAGCCGTGGCAGGTCTCGACGTGGCCCCTGGACTCGAAGCGACGCTGTTCGCCTCGGAGCCGATGCTGGCCAGCCCGACGAATATCGACGTCGATGATCGCGGCCGCGTCTGGATCTGCGAAGTCGTCAATTACCGGCATCGCGCGGGCGAGCGGCCGGGCGGCGATCGCATTCTCATTCTCGAGGACACCGACGGCGACGGCCGAGCCGACAAATCGACCGTGTTCTACCAGGGACGCGATATCGATTCGGCGATGGGTATCTGTGTTTTGGGCAATCGCGTGATTGTCACGGCGTCGCCAAACGTTTTTGTCTTCACCGACACCGATGGTGACGGGAAGGCCGACAAGAAGGAAGTGCTCTTCACGCAGACGGGCCAATCACAGCACGACCACTCGGCCCATAAATTTATCTTTGGTCCGGACGGGCGCCTGTATTGGAACTTCGGCAACGCGGGAAAGGCCGTCCACGACAAGAACGGCAAGCCCGTTGTCGATATCTTTGGGCGGACGGTTGTCGACGACGGGCACCCCTACCACGGCGGAATGGCCTTCCGCTGCGGACTCGACGGCAGCAACTTCGAGGTGCTCGCGAATAATTTTCGCAACAACTATGAGCTGGCGGTCGACTCGTTCGGCGGTGTCTGGCAATCGGATAACGACGACGACGGCAACCGGTCCGTGCGGATCAACTTTCTGCTCGAGTACGGCAACTACGGCTATCGCGACGAAATGACCGGAGCCGGCTGGCAGACGCGGCGCACGAACATGGAGTCGGTAATTCCGGATCGCCACTGGCACCAGAATGATCCGGGCGTCGTGCCGAATCTGCTGATTACGGGCGCCGGCGCGCCCTCGGGTATCTGCGTTTACGAGGGGAATTTGCTGCCGCCGGTTTTTCGCAATCAACTGATTCACTGCGACCCGGGTGTCAACGTCGTGCGAGCGTACACGGTCGAGAAACAAGGCGCCGGTTATCGGGCGGGAATCGTCGACATTCTCCGCGGGACGCGGGACAACTGGTTCCGCCCGGCGGACGTTGCCGTGGCGCCGGACGGGTCGCTGATGGTCGCCGACTGGTACGACCCGGGCGTCGGCGGCCACCGCATGGGTGATATCTATCATGGCCGCATCTTTCGCGTCGCTCCGCCGAAAACGCCCTATCGAATTGCCCAGAGCGATTACTCGACCGTCTCCGGGGCAATCAATGCCCTGAAGAGTCCGAACCTGGCAACGCGGTACCTTGCCTGGACTGCGCTTGCCTCGCGCAAGAACGAAGCCGAGCCGGCATTGATTCAGGTCTTCGAGCAATCGAGAGATTCACGGATCCGCGCTTGCGCGTTGTGGCTGTTGGGGACAAAATCCAAGCGACCTGAAGTCTATGTCGCCAAAGCGGCCCGAGATGCCGACCCTGAAATGCGGGCGACGGCGGTCCGTGTTGCGCGGCAGTTGCGTGCCCCGCTTGAAGGCGTTTTGAAGCTGCTTGTCCGCGATTCATCGCCGGAGGTTCGCCGCGAGTGCGCGATCGGTCTGCGAAATTTAGACATCACGCAAAGAAGTCCGCTTTGGGCCGAGTTGGCCGCCCAATATGACGGTCACGATCGTTGGTACCTCGAGGCCCTGGGGATCGGCGCCGAAGGTGATTGGGACGCCTGTCTCGCTGCATGGCAGAAAGATGTCAATGCGAACTTCATCACAGGAACCGGACGCGACATTGTCTGGCGCTTGCGCGGAACGAAGACGCCCGAGCTTCTTGAGGCCATTCTCAGGAACTCCAAGACACCGCTTGCCGAATTGCCGCGGTACCTGAGAGCCTTCGATTTCCTCAAAGGACCGGAAAAGGAACAAACGCTTGTTCGTTTGGCTTTTGACGATTCGACATCCGCCGTCGAGCAGCGTCCCGCAAACAAGAGTCATGACACATACGTGATCATCCGTGCGAACAGCGGCAGTCCGCACGACGATCGTCTCTCGATCATTGTCGCAGGAGCACTCGAGTCGGCTGGATCGGCAGCAAGTTGTCAACAATCCACAACATTTTGCGGCCCTTAAACAGGTCGTCCATGCGTCGCGCGGAACGGGTCGGCTCGTCGATCTCGTGCAACGATTCCAGCTGTCAGGCTACGAGTCGGAGCTTTTGCGCCTCGCTCAAGCTAATGCAGAAAATGAGTTGGGTGTAAGAGCGATCGAACTCTTGCTATCGCAGAAGGCGACAACGTCCATCGCTGCCGCGCTTTCCTCGAACGACGCACCTGTCGTCGAGAACACGGTGAACGTTCTCGGAAACGCGCTTGATCCGCGTGCGAACGAGTTGCTTTGGCCCATCGCCAATGATCGCCAGCGGCCGATCGACGTTCGTCGGCAGGCGATCCGCGCGATCGCTCGCACCAAAGGGGGTGCGGCCCGTGTGATGGCAAAAGTGGAAGCCGGCAAACTCGACGACGGACTGCGCGAGGCGGCCTCGGCGGCCCTTCACGGTTCGCCTGTCGAACAGATCCGTCTTCGAGCCGACAAACTCTTTCCGTTGCAGCGATCGGCCGACGCCAAGCCCCTTCCCTCGATCCGCCTGCTCGTGCGCCGCACAGGCGATGCGCAAAAGGGCCGGATCGTGTTCGCGACGAACGGGACCTGCGCGAAATGTCATCTGGTGAATGGCGAAGGAAAGGACGTCGGACCCAACCTCTCGGAGATCGGCGCCAAACTGAGCCGGCCGGCCATCTATGAGTCCATTTTGTTTCCGAGCGCCGGCATCAGTCACAATTTTGCCGCGTACACGCTCGTCCTGCAGAATGGCAACGTCGTGACGGGGATTCTCACGAATCGCACGGCCGACTCGATCGCCATCAAGGGGGCCGATGCCATTACGCGCACGTATCCAACGTCCGAAGTCGAGGAGATCAAAGAACAGTCCATCTCGCTCATGCCGGCCGACTTGCAGAAAGCCATGACGGCCGACGACTTGGTGAATGTCGTCGAATATCTGACGACATTGCGACACGCCAAATCTGGGAAGGTCAACGGCGACCCCAAAAAGCCCACAGTGACTGACCATAAAGAGGCGGCCGTCGTCCCGTAATCTTGCGATCGCCTACTCTCCGGCATTCGCTTGCGCGAATTCGTGCCGTCGAGTAATGGCTAATGTCTTGCCTGTCTTTCGTCTCGAGAGACAACTTTGCCCTTCCCCGAACCGTACGAGCCGGGCCGATTTCAATATCCAAGGTTCGTCGCAGTCGCGCGACGTATTTGGCTGTCATGGGGCGTATCACGGGACCCACTTTTTCAAATACCACGACGGCACACGCACACGGCCGTGTGCCTCAATATCCGTCGGCTCTCCGTCGCACCCGTCGTGCCGTCGTGGTTCGCTATCTGAATCTTGTTCTGTCACCGACCGTGCTGCACACGACCTCGAGGTCCACCGACCCCCAGCGTTGGGCCGAGTTGCAGATTCACTTTTGGCTCCGGCGTGGGATTCGCAATTCTCATTCCACCTGCGTCGATCCCCTGGGTTGGAACGCGAAGTGCATCCGGCCCTGCGCACGATCTGTTTCGCTGCTATTTGAGAATCACCACATTTGACAGGGGGATACGATTATGACGAATTGTCGCTACATGCTTTCGCTGTTGCTTGCCGGTGGCTTGGTTTTGCCCGTTGCACGAGTGGCGGTCGCACAACAAGCGCGGCCGCTGAACGCGGGATCCGCTGCGGGAGCAAGGCCGGCAAATGACCTTTCGGGCCGTTTAGACGCCAACGGTCATGGGGCAGGACAGCTTCCGGCGAATTCCATTTTGCGCGGCAGCCAAATTATTGGTGCCACCGTGAATCTGCGAGGCGGCAGCCGGCTGGGCACGATCCAGGATTTCGTGGTTGGGGATGGAGGCTGCGTTGAATACGCCGTGGCCGCGTACGGCGACCAGTTTATCCCGATCCCCTGGGCGGCGGCCATGTATCAGGCCGACCAGCGCGTGCTGCTCGTCGACATCGACCCGGGCCGCATCCATGAAATGCCGATGTACCACCAGTTCACGGAATTGACGAATCGACAATTCTCGGATCGAGTGAACACGTTCTATCGCGGCGTCAGCAGCCAAACCGGGGATATGCATCGCGGCGCCGAGCATCAGGAACGAGGGGCGACAAACCGGCAACCGATGCCGCGCGGCGAACAGGGGCAGGCAAGCCCCCACCCGGCGCAAGGCACGCCGGCCCAGGGACGCACGGGTCGCTCCGAACGCCCTGGCGACCATCGTTAATCAGACTCGGGAACTCGCGCTCGTCACTCTGCCCTTGAATCGGTGAACAGTTAACGTCGCGGTGTGAAGATCGCGACGGACAATTCGAGGAGCAGAGTGCCGATCGCGCATGGCAAGGGACGAGGGATAAGGCCGACGTGGTGTTTGCGAATCGACGTGACTATCGAAGCGGACTATCCCTTCGACCAAGTAAGAACAAGCCCGCCAGCAGCGGCAAACATCAGAACGGCCGTAGTCCATCCAAGCACATTCATCGCGCGACCATTGACGCGATCGCCCATGATGGCCTTGTTGTTGCTGATGAACATGATCACCACGAGCAAGGGCGGAGCCAGAAAACCGTTGATGACGGCGGTCCAAAACAGGGCCTGCATTTCGTTGATGCCCAGCCAATGCATCGACAGCCCGGCAATCGTCGACGCGGCGACCACCAGGTAAAACTCCTTGGCTTTGGCTGGCTTGGCATCGAGACTGCATCGCCATCCAAACGTCTCGCAGACTGCATAGGCGGCCGATCCGGTCAAAATAGGAACTGCCAGCAACCCCGTGCCGATGAGTCCGAGCGCCATCAAGACCGTCGCCCCCTCTCCGGCGAGCGGTCGCAAGGCCGCGGCAGCCTCGGTCGCAGTCGCGATGTTCGTGACACCGGCGCGATGCAGAGTGGCGGCGTTCGCCAGAATGACGAAATACATCACGACGTTGGAGAAGAGCATTCCCGTGTTGATATCGAGTGCGGCGTATTTCAATTCGCGATCGGTGGCACCGCGCCGCTGCCAAAGCCGCTTCCGGCCGCGCAAATCTCCTCTTCCACCTCCTGGTTTGCTTGCCAGAAAAAGAGGTAGGGCGAAATCGTCGTCCCCAGGATGGCGACAAGCGTGGCGAGAAACGTGCTGTCAAAGTGGATTGTCGGCACAAGCGTCCCCCGCAACACGGCGTGCCAATCAGGCCGCGCGAAGAAGGCCGAACCGATGTAACCGAATAAGGCAAGAGTCAGCCATTTGAACGTCCTGGCGATCAAGCGATAAGAACCCCAGATTTGCATCGCGAGAATCAGAATTCCGACGGGGGCAAGCATGAGCCTGGTCGAAACCGGAACCAGCAAGTTCAAGCCGGCCGCAATCGCCAGTATGTCCGCCCCGGCATTGATCGTGTTGGCAACCATCAATGCGATGACCACTGCATACACAAGTTTGAGGGCGTAGTGCCGCCGCAGCAAACCCGCGATACCGCGGCCTGTCACCAGTCCAATTTTCCCACAGATGAATTGAACGGACGCCATCAGCGGAAAGGTGACAAGTGCCGTCCAAAGCGATGCATATCCCGCCTGTGCGCCTGTGATTGCATAGGTGGCGATCCCGGAGGGGTCATCGTCCAATGCGCCCGTGATCAGTCCGGGACCGAGGATCCTGAGAAACCGCCGGATTCGGCTCGGCTCTTGTTCGACCTCGGCTTCCAGGGAGCCGCTCACGCCGCGGGTGCCCACTGTGCCAGACCGGTCGCCGTCGTCGAACTCTGTGGCGTCGTCAATCACTTGCGGTGCGGCTCCAGGAGTTTCACAATCGAGCCGCTCGCCGATCCACCGCTCGACCGACCATCGCTGGTCGACAGCGCACGGCCATCCGAATCCCCAGCGCTCTGGCGCGCGCGTTCAATCCCGACAGATCTTACAAGTCTCACCACGCAAATCTTGCGCCATACTCATTCTGGCGAACTTTCACTGCTGTCGGACGCGTGATAAGCTCGGTCGACCCATTGCAAAAAAGGCCTTTCATCGCATGCGAACGATTCTTGTCACCGGCGGGGCCGGCTTTTTGGGAAGCCACTTGTGCGACCGGCTCATCGCGCGGGGCGACAATGTGTTGTGCCTCGACAATTTCTTCACCGGCACGCGGGTCAACGTCGAGCATCTCTTGCAAAGGCGCGATTTCGAGTTGATCCGCCACGATATCGTGCGGCCGATCTACCTCGAGGTCGACCAGGTCTATAACCTCGCCTGCCCCGCCTCGCCGGAGGCCTATCAATCCAATCCGATCAAAACGATCAAGACGTCGACCGTGGGCATGGTCAACGTGTTGGGCCTGGCCAAACGCTGTAAGGCCCGCATCCTGCATGCGTCGACGTCCGAGGTCTACGGCGATCCGAAGGAACATCCCCAGACCGAAGAATATTGGGGAAATGTCAACCCGATCGGCCCGCGGAGCTGCTATGACGAGGGCAAGCGCGTCGCCGAATCGCTGTGCATCAACTATCACCTGGCCCACCGTCTCGAAGTTCGCCTCGTGCGCATTTTCAACACTTACGGGCCGCGGATGGCCCGCGATGACGGCCGGGTGATTTCCAACTTCATCGTGCAGGCGCTGCAGGGCAAGCCGCTCACGATTTATGGCGATGGGAGGCAGACGCGATCGTTCTGTTTCGTCGACGATTTGCTCGACGGCTTGATCCGCATGATGGACCAGGGGGAAACGTGCGGGCCGGTCAATCTCGGCAATCCGGTCGAGAATTCGATGCTCCAATTGGCGGAAGCGGTGCTCAAGCTGACCGGTTCGAAGTCGGAATTGAAATTCGTCCCACTTCCGCAGGATGATCCGAAGCAGCGCTGCCCCGATATCAGCAAAGCCAAAAAATTTCTCGGCTGGGAACCTCGCGTTTCATTGGAGACGGGCCTGACGCGCACCATTGAGTACTACCGATCGGTGCTCGGGAGAGACGACCGCTCATGAACGCCATGCCTGATCGCAGCACCCCTCGACCGGCCGCCCGCAAGGGAATCATTCTCGCCGGAGGAGCCGGCACGCGTCTCTATCCGGCTACCCGCGTCGTCAGCAAGCAGATGTTGCCTGTTTACGACAAACCCATGATCTATTACCCGCTGTCGACCCTCATGCTGGCCGGAATGCGGGAGATCCTGGTGATCAGCACGCCCCTCGATCTTCCTTTGTTTCGCCGGCTTCTGGGCGACGGATCACAATGGGGGCTGCAACTCGAATATGCCGAGCAGCCCAATCCCGGCGGATTGGCGCAAGCCTTTCTGATTGGGCAAAGTTTCATTGGCCGCCATCCCTCGTGCCTGGTGCTGGGGGATAACATCTTTTACGGCGAGCGATTGAGCGAGAGTCTCCGCCGCTCGAACGATCGCCGCGACGGGGCGACCGTGTTCGCCTATCACGTCCGCGATCCCGAACGCTACGGCGTCGTGGTGCTCGACGAGCAGAATCGGCCCATCGAGATCGAGGAGAAACCGGCCCGGCCGCGATCCAACTACGCCGTCACGGGCTTGTACTTTTACGACGCCGAAGTCGTTTCCATCGCCAAAAGCCTCAAACCTTCCGCACGCGGAGAACTCGAGATCACGGATCTCAATCGCAAGTACCTCGAGGCGGGCAAGCTTACGGTGGAGATCTTTCGGCGCGGCACCGCATGGCTCGATACAGGCACGCACGAATCGCTCGTGGAAGCCTCGACCTTCGTACACGTCTTGGAGACTCGGCAGGGACTCAAAGTTGCCTGTCCCGAAGAGATTGCGTTTCGCATGGGTTACATCGACGCCGAACAGGTCAGGCGTTTAGCCGAGCCGATGCGGAACAACGCGTACGGTCAGTACCTGCTGGGGCTCGTCGAGGCTCCAGACCGTCAAATCTGAAAAGTCTTCCCCGTCTCGCCGGATGCCGCGCATTCTCTCCAAGATGGCGCGTCCCGACCGCTCCCGGTCAGCGGCTTGACGTTAAGGTCGCATCCATTTTCCGCCTGAGGAATGGCCGGGAAATCCGGCCCTTCGTTTGACGTAACCGCTTTGCAAATTACTGGTTCGTGCGACTCAAGCGGTCGTCCGAGTGCGTCCGATAGATTGGATCAGTCCTTCACAGACCGAGCGTGAAGGAGCTACCTCTCGTATCGCCTGGAACGACGGCATGGGTAGGGAACCCGTGCCAAAACGAAGGCCGCCTGAGGCGTGACCTTCGCGTGGTGAGAAACGTTTTGTCGTCTGAACGCGTGCGACCGCGGTCGGGTGATCTCGGAGAAACGCAACGCGCGTCGCGGGCAGCCAGTTCCTGCCGAACCAGGTGCTGGAAGTGCCTACGAAACAATGTTTGCCGGCCCCTCGCGCACGATGCAGACGACCCACGATGTGAATCCCAAGGGAAGGAGACTCTGCGTCATGAAATGGTTCAAATTGTGTAGCGCTGTGGTCGTGACCTTTGGTCTGACCACGGCGGCACAGGCCGACTTGTATGACCTGTTCCACGGCTGGAGCACGGATGGGTCGAACAAGTGCTGCGGCTGCGCCTCCGCGTGCCAGCCCTGCTGCTGCAAGCCGGTGATTGTGCGACCCTGCTGCCCCACTCAGCACTGCTACCAACGGCAATGCGCCTGTGCGAAACCGGCGTGCTGCAACCGGTGCTGCGAAGCTCCCAAGTGCTGTGCGCCGGCTCCGTGCTGCGCTCCCAAGTGCTGCCCGGCTCCGACCTGCGGCTGCCCGGCTCCGGCTTGTGCTCCGAAGTGCTGCGAAGCCCCGCACTGCTGTGCGCCGGCCCCGGTCTGCGCTCCCAAGTGCTGCCCGGCTCCGACCTGCGGCTGCCCGGCTCCGGCTTGTGCTCCGAAGTGCTGCGAAGCCCCGCATTGCTGTGCGCCGGCTCCGGTCTGCGCTCCCAAGTGCTGCCCGGCTCCGACCTGCGGCTGCCCGGCTCCGGCTTGTGCTCCGAAGTGCTGCGAAGCCCCGCATTGCTGTGCGCCGGCTCCGGTCTGCGCTCCCAAGTGCTGCCCGGCTCCGACCTGCGGCTGCCCGGCTCCGAACTGCTGCCGGGCCCCGCAGTGCTGTGCGCCGGCTCCGACTTGCGCTCCGGCTCCGACTTGCTGCCCGGCTCCGACTTGCAATAGCTGCGGCGAGAACTGCTGCCCCCGCCCGGGTCTGCTCGCTTCCTTGTTCTGTCATACGAAGGGCGTCTCCTATGAGACGCACTGCACGACAGTCAAGGTTTGCTGCGCCGATCCGTGCGAGGTCGCGAACTTGATCTACGCATCGCAGACGGCTTGCTACGGTCATCAACGCGCCAAAGCTGTCCACAAGCTGAGCGCTTTCGATTGCCAGTGCAATCCCGAGATCTTGTGCGCGATGATCTACTCCCTGAATGACGCCGATGAACACGTCCGCCGCAATGCGGCCGAGGGAATCGGCCACAGCCTCCACCACAATCCTTGCTGCTGCAGCAAGGAAGTCGTGGCGGCCCTGACCTGCGCCTTGGGCGACTGCGATCGCTCGGTCCGCCGTCACGCGGAAAAGGCCTTGCGTCAGTGCGGTTACGAAGTTGTCGACGGCTGCTGCAAACCGAGCTGCTGTGGCCCGGTTGGTTGCGCCTCCGGCTGTGCGTCGGCCCCGATGAACGCGGCTCCTGCCGCTCCGACCCCGGCCCCCAGCATGGCTCCGGCCCCCACGCCGGCTCCTGCTCCGGCCCCGGCTCCTCCGGAAGACTCGAAGGCGTATTTCCCCTCTCGCATGCAAGATCAGCAGACGAGCACGCCTTCCTCGTCGACTGGGCTCTCGAACCTGTTCGGCATGAACAACTAGTTTGACTTGAAGCCGAACGGGAACGGCCGAGCCGATTCCTGACTCTCCGCGGCCCCCGGATGCTTATCCGGGGGCCGCTTTGCTTCTTGAGCCGTCGAATCGACGCCAAGGCCCCGCAGCCACGCGGTTTGTGCGCCGCACACCCTGTGCTCCCGAACTGCGACTGGCCAATTCTGCCGAAAAAGTGTTGACACAAACGGCCTCCAGGCGGTATCACACTCGCCTCTCTCAACTCTCCAATTCGCATTTCAAAGTTTGACTCATCCGATTGCCGACTTTCGGGTCGGACGATTGCCGCGCACTTTCGCGTGCGCCTACTCCTCGTTTTCCACATTTCATTTCCGGCGACTCGAAGCGTAACGCATCCCTCCGCAGAGGCGGCGAGCGTTTGCGATAGTCGCCGTTTCAGCCTGCGGCTGAGTGTTTGAGCGAACGCACATGTCCGATCCAAATCCCAAATCCGCCGACGAGCAGGGCACGGAGCAAATCGTCTCGCAAGCGCCCGCGGCTCGCAGCCGGTACTTGGCGTTGCTGCTCGCTTACAAGTGGCCGGCGATGGGCGGGTTGGCCGCCGTCGTCGCACTGGCGATTGGCACCTTCGGATACCTGGCACGGAACAGCGCCCCGAACCAGCCGTTCTCTTTGCGCGGGCGATCGAATGCCTCACGGAGCGTGACAATCCCGAAGCCATGTCCGAGGCGCGGAAGATCGCCTCGGAGCTCGACGCGCTC
Organism: uncultured Planctomycetaceae bacterium; assembly: GCA_963752185.1. Taxonomy (GTDB): domain Bacteria; phylum Planctomycetota; class Planctomycetia; order Planctomycetales; family Planctomycetaceae; genus DASPSM01. The sequence continues at coordinate 3,848,673 of CAVVXK010000002.1, forward strand.
CATTATCGCGATCCCAAGTTTATTGGCGCACTTCCATTTATCCTGGGAATCACCGACTTTCGCAAAGCCCAAAAGCAGAACGATCGCGAGCGCGTCGAGTCGTTCCGTGCGGCCGTCCGGCACCTGGATCAAGCCGCGAGCATCGGCCTGGATGACGGGCATCGACTCGAGTGCGAGTTCGCTCTCGGCATCAGCCGCTCGGCCATCGGCGACTCCCTTGGGGCCGAAGAGCCACTCAAGCGGATCGTGAATATTTCACAAGCGGTCCCAAACCCGCCCCCGGAGTTTTTCGCAGCCGCCGCCGCACTCCAAGAAAGCTATCTCGATTTGCGCGGTCCGTCGCAATTGCGGCAGGCATCGCGCTGAACGATCTCGTGCTGAAAAAGGCAAGGGATCTCAAGGAACGCGACCAGGCATTCCTGCGGCGAGCGCAAATCAACGTCGCCCTCCATGACGGAGAACAGGCTCAGAAGGCGATCGAAGGCGTTTCCGCCGAGGCCGCGGCGACTCCGGCGACGGCTCTGATTCGCGCCCAAGTCGATATTGCCGAGCAACGATTTCAGGAAGCACAGCATGCACTCGAGCCGCTGGCGGGAAAAGCCTTCGGGCTCGACAGTCTTTACCCCCGACAAGCGCTGTACTTGCTCGGCGTGTCTTACGAGGTCCAGAAGGATTACGAAAACGCCCTCCGCAAATACTCGGACGTGGTTCGCGGTTACGCGGATAGCCCTGAGGGGCTGGCCGCCAATGTCCGCCGCGCCGAACTTTTGCGCAAAGCTCAGCGTTGGGAGGAGGCACTCGACGCGTACGTACGGGCACTCGAGATGCTCAAAGGGACTGGTTTCAGTAACCGTTGGTTGCGCCTGGAGGAGTTCCGTGCGATCGTTGTGGCTGCCTGGGACGATTTGAAGCGGACGCACGCTTACGAATTTGCCGTCGAATTGGCCAAGCATATGCGGCCCCTCTTTCCCCCCGACAAGGCCTACGAAGCCGTCGAGCGCGTGGCCACGGCCACGCAACTCCTGGCATCGCAACTGGACGCCGAGATCGCCGACCGCCCCTATCGAGCACGCGAACAGCGTCGCGGCGAACTACTGGAGCGTTGGCGGACCAGCGGCAAGGCGTTCGCCGATCTGGCCGAAGCGCTGCACGAATCGCCCCGCTTTCCGGACGTCTTGTGGACCAGTGCGGAGCACTACCGCCTCGGCCACGACTACCAGGACGCCCTGGCGGAAATGACGCGATTTATCAACACGCAGCCGCGTCAGCGATTGCCGCTCGCTTATGTGCGACGCGGCGAGATACTCATGGATTTGGGCCGGTATGACGAGGCGATGGATCACTTCGAGCGGGTCCTGGTTGAATATCCGCTCGATATCGCGTCGTACCCCGCGATGTATCTGGTCGGTGCGTGTGAGGTCGAACGAAATCATCCGGACAAGGCCGTGCAAGCGTGGCAGCGCGTGTTGCATGATCCGCATCTTGACCCGTCGGCGAATGAATGGCAGCAGTCGTTGTTCGCTTTGGGCCGGTTGCAATACCAAATCGCACTCACCATGCCGGCCCCCGCAAACACAACGCCGACCGCGAATTCCAACCCGGGGGAGACGCGACCCAGGCCGATGGCGGCGTACGACTGTCTTGACGATGCGATCCGCCGCCTGCAGGAGTTCGTTTCCCGCTACCCCAAGCGGCCCGAAGCGGCGGAAGCCCGCTTTCTGCTCGCCAAATCGCTCCGCGACCGAGCCATGCTTCCCCGGTTTCAACTCAAACGCGCCGAGACCGACAATGCCCGCAAGGAGCTGAAGGCCAAGATTCAAGGACTGTTGACCGAGGCGCAAACCCAGCTCGAGGCACTCCTCGATTCGCTCCAGATGGGGGATTCGGCCGGGATGCTCGAACCGCTGGAACAACGGATGTTTCGCGACGCCTACTTCGAGCGGGCCCACAACCTGTTCGCACTCGAAAAGTATGACCGCGCGATCGAAGCCTACACCAATGCCGCCAATCGCTATGCCGAGGATCCGAGCGTCTTATTGGCTTATATCCAGATGGCCAACTGTTATGACCGGTTGGGCAAGCCGCTCGACGCACGCGGCGTCGCGATCCAGGCGATGCTGATCCACAAGAACATGACCGAGAAGGCCTTTACGCGCGACAAGACACTGATGACGCGTGACGAATGGCGGACCTGGCTCGAGTGGGCCGGATCGCTGCACCAGGAACCGCGCCGCCCCGATCAGCTCGCGCCGTCGGCCGCCACCGCGAGGACTTCGCACGCGCCGACTGGACGCAGCGAAGTTTCGTCCGGCGTTGAACATGATTTAACCGTTCCGAAGAGTTCGTGATGACCCTCGCCAACCTCAATGACATTTTGCAAGTTCTCAAGGAGAGGCGCACCCACTGCCGAGAGCTCCTCGATTTATCGCGCCGCCAGAACCGCGTGATTGAGGCGAACGACTACTCGACCTTGTTGAACATCCTCGGACACAAACAGCGTCTCCTGGGGCGACTCGACGAGTTGAAGCGCCGGCATCCCGAACTCGGGCAGCAGTGGCCGATTCTTCGCGAAACGGGGCCGGCGCCTCTCCGTCGCGAGTGCGACGAGGTCATTTCGGAAATTGAAGCCATCCTCGCCGAACTGATGCAGACCGAGAAGGACGGCGCCGACGAACTCAGCCAGCGGCGCGACGCGACTCGCCGCCAACTCGAATCGATTGCCCAGGGCATCCACATCAACGAAACCTACCGCGACAACGTCGCACCCTATCGCCACCGCTTCCTCGATATCAACCGCTAATCAGCCTTCCCCTCCGTCAGACTTTCCTCTCGTCAACCTTTCACCTGCCATTTTCACCCCTCACCTGAGTCGAAACGCATGACTGTCATTTCCGTTCACCGACCGCTCTCAACGGTCGCGCACATTCTGCTTTGTAGTCAACAGCCAGCGCCGCTCTATGAGCTGCTGGCCGCGGCCGACGATCCGTCGACTCGAGATCAGCTCGGCCGAAATCGACACGGCAAATTCGGTCGCCACGGCGATCGAACGATTGAGTCTGCGGCCGTTCGATGTCTGCTTGGTCGACGCGACATGGGACGCTTCCGCCGTGGCCGACCTCTCGCAACAAATTCAGTCGTCACACCGATCGACTCAGGTGGTGCGACTCTCGGAAACCGCCGAGGAAATCACCGCCACCGGTTCCGAACCGGTGGAAGTTGTCTCGCTCGTTTCGCCGCCCGCCGTCGTGCGGCGGCTGCTGCGATCGGCCTTGCAAAAGGCCAAGTTGCAATCCGAGAATCGATCGCTCAAACGGCAGCTGCAGGCGCGGGTCTTGAACGAAATCGTCGGCCAGACGGAAGCCGCCAACGCTCTTCGCGAGTCCGTCCGGGCCGCCGCGGATCAGGACGGCTGCGTGCTGTTTTATGGCGAAGCCGGGGCCGGTAACGAACAAGCCGCCCGCGTCGCCCATCTGGCCGGACGCCGGTCGCTGCGACCGTTTTTGGTGATCGACTGCCCCGTGCACTCGACCGAGAGCCTCGAACGCGAGCTTTTGGGCGAACCGGCGGGACCGGCTGACTCGGCCGAGGCCGAGGAGCCAGGCCGCCTGTCGAGCGCGGCCGGCGGCACGATCTTCCTGAAAAACGTGGAGACGCTCCCCTTGGCGGCACAAAGGAAACTGGCAAGCATTCTCGCCAGGAAATCGTACGCGTGCCCGGTCACGGGCAAGACGCGGCCGCTCGACGTTCGCGTGACGGCCTCCACGCACATCGATCTGGCAACCGCAGCCCAGGCAGGCAACTTCCCCGTCGCGCTCTACGAGTGCCTTTCCGCCTGCACGATCCCTGTCCCACCGCTGCGCGATCGCCTGCAGGATATCGGTCTGCTCACGGAACACGTGCTCAATCATCTCGCCGTGGTGGAAGGCAAGCCGGTCAAACGCCTGAGTGTCGAGGCCCTCAAAGCACTGCGATCGCACGACTGGCCGGGCAATCTCCATGAATTGGAGAATGTTATCGGGCGGGCTTGCTCTCTCGACGAATCGCCATTACTGACGGCCGACGCGATCGCTCCTTGGATCGCCAAAACCGCCGCTGGAGATGAGCCGCACGAGCCGTCCGCCCTCTCGTTGCGGGAAATGGAACGCAAGCTGATTGAAACGACTTTTGCCCGCTGCCAGGGCAACCGTGAACAAACGGCGAAACTGCTCAAGATCGGCATCCGCACGCTGTCCGGGAAGCTCCGCGAGTACGGTTATCCGCCGCGCGGCGGGCCGGGTTCCAATCGACGGCTCGCCAAAGCCGCGTGACCTTGGGCGAATTGTTGTCTTGAAGGATCAATCGCAACGGGAGTCGAGCATGAGTTCGATCTTTAATGGCACGACGCTGCCGCTGTTGGAAAAAGTCGCCCGATTCACGGACAAGCGTCAAGACGCGTTGACGGCCAACGTCGCCAACATCGACACGCCGAACTATAAGCGCCTCGACTTGCCGCTCGAAGCCTTTCAAAAGGCGCTCCGCGACGCGATTGCGACGGGCCAATCGCGGCTTGAGCCGGGACTTTCATCCGCCAACGGCAGCCCGTCGTTGGGCCGGACGTCGGCAACTTCGCTGCCTGAGCAGCTCTTTCAGGCAGTCGAGGCACGATCGCCGAGCCTCAATTTTCAGGACAACAACAATCGCAGCGTGGAACACGAAATGATGGAAATGACGAAAAACAACATGATGCAGAGCTTCGCCATCACTCTCATGAACGCGCAATTCGGCATGCTTCAGGAGGCCATTCGCGAACAGGTCTGAAATTGAACGTTTGATTTGCAGTCACTCGGAAGGTGCTAAACATGTTTGGAACAATCGATATCAGTACGAGCGCCCTGATCGGCGAACGGCAGCGGATGAACACGATTGCCAGCAACCTGGCCAATCTGAACACGACCCGCGATGCCGATGGCAAGGCGGCGCCGTTTCAGAGGAGGTTCGTGACCTTCTCGGCCCAATCGGAGAACCCGGATACCCCCTCGGGCGTCACGTATCAGATCTCCGTCGACACGACGTCGCCACCCCGTCGCGTTTACGAACCGGGCCATCCCGATGCGGACAAGGAGGGTTACGTCTCGTATCCGAATATCGACATGATGAACGAATTCGTGAACGCCGTCGAAGCGAGCCGCGCGTATGAGGCGAACCTCGTCGCCATCGATATGGCCAAGCAGGGTTTCAACGAGAGCCTCAAGATTCTCGCATAACCTGACCCGCGCGACGGGCTATCGCAGAGGAATTTAAAGCATGTCGGCTTCCATCAATGGCCTGGGGATACCGCTGCCGCCAACGGCCCCCGCGGCGTCTGGAGTCGGGCCGGGTTCGGCTCCCGGCAGCGATACGTCGCTCTTCGGAGACCTTCTGGCCAAGTCGCTGGGACAGGTCAACGGCCTCGAGCAATCGGCGCAGGCGGCGGTGGAACGCAGCTTCGCCGGCGACGACACGACGCAAATCGAAGCCATGACGGCGATGAAGAAGGCCGACCTGGCGCTGCGACTGATGATCCAGGTCCGCAACAAGATCATGGATGCCTACAGCGAAATCAAGCAGATGCAGATGTAGAAACCGAGTAAGTTCCCATGCGTCGCACACTTGAACAATTCCTGGCGATCTTCAATTCGCTGGCCCCCAGTCAGCGGATCACCTTTGCCGCGATCACAATCCTGATTCCGGTCGGTTTTATTCTGTTCGCCTGGAACGGATCGTCTTCGTCGATGGTGGCGCTTTCCTACGGCAAGGTCTTTTCGCTGGATGAAATGCGGAACGCCGAACAGGCGCTCAAAGAGGCGGGGCTCACGAAATTCCGCAGCGACGGGCGACAGATCCTGGCTCCGGCAAGCGACGTGGAGAAATACAACGCCGCCCTGCTCCAATCGGGCAGCCTCCCCTCGCACTGGGCCGAGGAACTCGAGAAGAAACTCGAGAGCACCAATCCCTTCATGAGTTCCGCCGAGAATCTCCGGCAAACCCGCGAGGCTCTCTTGGGCAAGCACCTCGTGCGGATGATTTTGGGCAGTTCGGACTTCGAGGACGCGGACGTTCTCTGGACGCCGCTGAGCACGTCGCGTTCCCGGTTCTCAAAAGACACCCGCATGAAGGCCACGATCGTGGTCAAGCCCAAGGCCGGACATGAAATGACGACCCGGCAGATTCAAGCTCTGCGCGACGCCGTCACCTTTGCGATTCCCGATCTCAAGCCGACCGACGTCACCGTCTACGATCAGCGCAAGGGCGAATCGTACACGCCCGATTCCGAGAACGAGCCGCTCAGCGGCAAAACGCTGGCTCTCTTGCGCGAATCGTCGCAGCTTTACGAAAAACGAATCAAGGACGCCCTGGCGCACATCACTCCCGACATCGTGGTCACCGTCAACGTCGACGTCGATCCGACGCAGCGATCGGTCACACAAACGGTGCGGTACGACCCGAAGCGGAGCTTGGAACAGACGCAAACCGAACAGAAGAAGACGGAGCGCTTTCGCCAACAGCCCGTCCAGGCCGAGCCCGGAGTCAAATCCAATCAACCCCGCGCACTGGCGACCAGCCCCGGAACGAGTCAGGACCGCACGCTTCAAGATGAATCGACGACGACCATTCGCAGCCCCGGCGGCGAGGCGGCTTACACCGAGGCGATCCCCGCGCTCCCCAAGGTCGTCACCGTCTCGGTGCTGATCCCTGAAGATTACTACACAAAGGCGGTCGAACTTGAGAAAGGCGCCCAGAGCCAATCGAAATCCGGCGGCGGGCGTACGATCGAAAAGATTAAAGAGGAAACTGAGCAGGCGGTGAAGAATATCGTGGCCGGGGCGATCCCCATGGACCCCGCCAATCCGAATCCAAAGCAGATCACGGTCAGTTCGTACGTCCGCATCAAGGAAACGACTCCCGAGATCCGCACCTCCACGATGGAAACCGTCACCGCGCTCTTCAGCCAATGGGGAAGTGCGATTGGTCTCGGCATCTTCGCCCTGTGGGCGTTGTGGATGCTCAAAAGCACGATGCCCAAGAGCGCGGGAGCCCCGCCGACTGCATCGTCACCCGAAACGGCAACGGCCCCCTCACTCCCCGGAGCCCCCCCAACAAGCGACGGCCGGAACCGAGTTACCGCCCCTCGAAGAAGAACCCATGCCCACTTTGAATGACCGGGATCTCGTCCAAACGATGGTCCGAGACAACCCCGAAATGGCAGTCGCCATCATTGGAAAATGGCTGCAAGGCGCCCGTTAGATGCACATCACGTCTGAATTTCGCTGCCCCTGACTCCTAGCCCCAGAATTCCCCCCATCGCATGGATGCCGTTCGCAAAGCCGCCATTCTGTTGCTGACCCTCGAAAAGCCCATCGCGGCCGAGGTGTTGAGTCAACTCCCCAAACAGCTGGTTGAATCGGTGACGCTCGAGATCGCCAAGATCGACGACATCACCAAGGACCAGGTCGAAGCCGTGCTCCGCGAGTTTCGGGGCATGGCCCGCGAGCGCGTGCCGATCGAGCGCGGCGGCATCGAATTTGCCAACGACCTGCTGAGGCAATCGCTCGGCACCGAGGGAGCCGGCGAAATCCTGGAAAACGTCCGGAACTCGATGAACTCGGTCCCCTTCGGCTTTCTGCACAAGATGGGGGCCGAAAACATTCTCACCTTCATCATCGAGGAGCACCCGCAGACCATCGCGCTCATCATGTCGCATTTGCCGACGAACATTGCGGCCGAGGTGCTCTCGGGGCTCCCCTCGAACAAACAGATCGAGGTCATCCGCCGCGTCGCCAACATGGAACAGACGAACCCGGAAGTCGTCAAAGACGTCGAAGCCAGCCTCGAACGCCGCATGAAATCGATGTTCAACACGAACCTCGAGAAGGCGGGCGGCGTGCGGCTCGTCGCGCAAATCCTCAACGTCACCGACCGCATGACGAACAAGGGCGTGCTCGAAAGCCTCGAGCAGGAAGACGCCGAGCTGGTCGACGAAATCAAGCGACTCATGTTCGTGTTTGACGACCTGCTCAAACTCGACGACAAGGCCATCCAATCCGTGCTCAAAGAGGTCGACAACAATCAGTGGGCCATCGCCCTCAAGGGCGCGTCGGAGGAACTCAAACAGAAAGTCTTGGGCAATCTTTCCGAACGTGCGGCGGAACTGCTCAAAGAAGAAATGCAGTACGCCGGTCCGCAGCGCGTCAGCGACGTCGAGGCCATGCAGGCTCAAATCGTCGAAGTTGTCCGGCGGCTCGAAGACTCCGGCCAGATCGTCGTCGCCAGCGGCGACCAGGAAGAATTCATTAGCTAGCCATGTCCCAGCCCATCGAAATCCCCTCTCAGACTCGGTTGCTCAAGGCCAACGACCTTCGTGGCCTGGGCTCTAAAGTGGCCTTCAACTTCGAGGATCTCGCCGAGCGCGGCGAGGCGTATGTCGAGACGATTCGCCAACAAGTCCGCGAGATGCTGCAAAAAGCCGAAACGGACGTCGAAAGCATCCGCCGCGAGGCTCATGCCCGCGGACTCGAACAGGGACGGCAAGAGGGGCTGCGACAGGCCGCCGATCAGATCCAGAAACGGGCCACCGAGTTGGCCGAGAAAGCGTCCCGCGACGGCCTGGCGACCACGCTCCCGGCAATGAAAGCCGCCGTCCAAGCGCTCGTCATCGAACGCGATCGCTGGCTGGCCGAATGGGAGTCAACCGCCGTCCGCCTGGCAGCGACGATTGCCGAGAAGCTCATCAAGCGGCACCTCGAAATCCGCCCGGAAGCGGTGCGCGAGATGATCACCGACGCTCTGCAATTGGCCGCCGGCACGCCGCACATCAAGCTGAGAGTGCATAGCGACGATGCGGCCCTGCTCGGCGAGCACGCCGCGGATGTCGTCCGAGCGCTCGCCTCTTCGGGAGACGCGGAAATTGTCCCCGATGCCACGCTCACGCGGGGAAGTTGTGTGATCCAGACGAAGCACGGCACCATCGACGCGCGCCTCGAAACGCTCTTGAATCGCATTGTCTCCGAGTTGCTGGAGGGTCACGACTGACATGCTCGAAGTCGCCGAACAAGTCGAGACGATCCTGCCGTTCGCTTTGGATGGGACGGTCGTGCGAATCGTGGGGCTGACGGTTGCCGCGGCGGGCTTCCCTGCGCCGCTCGGCGCAATTTGCCGCATTCACCGCGAACAGGGCATTCCTGTCGACGCGGCGGTCGTCGGCTTTCAGGGCGAGGAAACACTTCTCTTGGCTTATGGAGATCTCGCCGGCGTGCGCCGCGGCAACCGAGTCACGCTGCTGCAATCGGTGCCGGCCGCCCGCGCGGGCGACCGTCTTTTGGGCCGGGTTCTCGACGGACGCGGGCGTTTCATCGACAATCTCCCGGCGCCCGCCCGGCCGCATCGTGTGCCCCTGCACGGCACGCCCACCCGGCCCCTCGATCGGCCGCGAATCGATGCTCCTCTTACGACCGGCGTGCGCGTGATCGACGCGCTCTTGACTTGCGGCAAGGGCCAGCGGTTGGGAATTTTTTCCGGCAGCGGAGTGGGCAAAAGCACCCTTCTCGGTCAAATGGCGAAAGCCAGCTCAGCCGACGTCAACGTCATTGTGCTCGTCGGCGAGCGGGGCCGCGAAGTGCGCGAATTTCTCGAGCGGGACCTCGGTCCCCAGGGCCTCGCTCGTTCGGTCGTCGTGGTCGCCACGAGCGACGAGCCGGCCCTCGTCCGCTTGAATGCGGCCTATCTCGGAACGGCAATCGCCGAATACTTTCGCGACTCGCGTCGCGACGTGTTGTTGATGATGGATAGCGTCACCCGCTTCGCGCTGGCTCAGCGGGAAATCGGGCTGGCCGCGGGCGAACCGCCCGCGACGCGCGGTTATCCGCCCAGCGTATTTTCCCTTTTGCCCAAGTTGCTCGAACGCAGCGGCCGCACCTCCGCGGGCAGTATCACGGGCCTGTACAACGTTCTCGTCGAAGCCGACGACGCCAACGAGCCGATCTCGGACACGGTCCGCGGCACGCTCGACGGACACATCATGCTCTCGCGGAAGCTCGCACATCAGGCCCATTGGCCCGCCATCGATCCGCTCGCCAGCATCAGCCGCTCGATGAACGACATCGTGGCGCCCGGACATCGTGCCGCTGCGGAAAGCGTGAAGCAGCTTCTCGCCGCCTATCAACAATCCGAAGACTTGATCACGATCGGCGCCTACCAAATGGGCTCGAACCAGCTGGTCGACCTGGCCATTAAACTTCGCGAGCCGATCGACGCATTTCTTCGCCAATCCGCGACCGAACACGTACAGTTCGCCAGCTCTGTCGACGGCCTGATGCGGTTGGCTCGCTTGCGAAGCGGGATGTTTATGCCGGACGACCGCCAGTCTCCGGCCGCCAAGCCGGCGCCTAAGCCCGCCCCACCGCGCCCCGCCGCACGTCCCCCGGCAGCGGGAGCTAAACCGTGAACGGTTTCGTCTTCTCGCTCGCCGCGCTGTTGAAATACCGCAAGAACCGCCGCGACCATTGCCAGCGGCTCTTGGCCCAGGTTCTCGCCGACGACACGAGCCTCACCGTACAGCGGCAAAAACTGATCGCCGAGCGCCAACGACAATTCGAAGAAATTCGCAGCCTCAGCCGCAAGGGGCATGTCACCGTCGACGGCGCAGCCAGCCGCCGCTTCCACAGCATTCAGCTCTTGGCCGGCGTCCGCGGGGTCGACGAACGGCGGCATCTCGTCGCCAAACAACTGCAATTGTGCCGGCAGGCCCTGACGAAAGCCGACGCCGAAGTGAAGGTCCTCGAGCGACTGGAGGAAAAGCAGCGGGCCGAATTCGCGTACCGCGCCGAGCGACGCGCCCAGCATGAGCTCGAAGACGCCTGGACGTCGCGATGGCTGTTGGAGAAGTCGCGATGATGCGAACACTGTGGGTCATCGTGAGCGTGAGCTGCGTCACTGTGCTTCTGTCCGAAGCGGCTGGGGTAGGCTTGCTCTGGTCGCAAGGGCTCCTGAACACACGCCGGCTGAGAGAAGTCCGCGACGTCTTCGGCCCGCAGGAAAAGGAGACGGCGACGTTCGACACCGAACCACAGCCAGCCCTTCCTTCCTCGCAGGATGTCCTGCGTGAACGCAGCCTGCGGGTCTTGTCGTTGAGCTCACTCGAAACGGAAGCCGGACTGCTCAAATCGATGATCGAAAACGAGCGCAACGGCCAGATTGCGCAGCGCGCCGAGTTCCAAAAAGACAAGGTTGCGTTCAACACGCAGCTCCAGCAACTTGCGGAAAAGAACATTGTCGAAGCCCGCGAACAGTCGCGTTCGGTCCTGTTGGCATTGCCGGCGCCAGATGCGGTCGACCGGCTGATGCAACTCAGCGTGAACGAAGACGTCTTGCTCATGCGCGAGATGCCGGAGGCGAAGATCGCGCTCTTGCTCAAGGAATTTGCCACTCAACCGGAAGCCGGCGAAACCGCAGCGGGAGCCCGCGATAGCAGTGCCCGCATCCTACGGGCCAAGGAAATCTTCGAGCGGATCACCAAGGGCGAGCCTCGCGAATCGATCATCCGCTCGGCACTCAACACCTTGCAGCAGACCGAGCCCGACCGCGCGGCGACTCCCACTCAAAAGTGAATTCAGGAGGATCGCGATGACGATGAACAACGTCGGCATTCCCAGCTCGTCGATTGTCTCGTCGGCAACCGTGCCCTCCGACGGCCCGGTCTCGTCGCCCGTTCAAAGCAGCAGCGTGTTCTTTCGCTCACTCGCGGGCGCGCCTTCAACTGCAGAGAACGGCACATCACAACCGAAACCCCAGACGCAGTCGCCGGCCCCTGCAAGCAACGGAACGAATCCCAAGGGGCCGACAATTGCCACCACATCGCCTGTGAGGACCGCCGGTTCCGGCAATCTCAAGAAAGCCAACAACTCCACGACAACGGCCGACGCCGACGGCACAAACGGGCCGCCAGCCGACGAAACCACGTCCGATCAGAACGCGGCCTCAGTCAATTCATCATCCACGATTCAAACCGGGGCCGCCGTCCCGGCGTCGGTCACCGGCAGCGCGCCGGCAACGGACACAAGCGCGAATGCATCGGCTCCTCCAGCCGGTGTTGTCGAATTACTGGCGACCACCTCGAGTTCGACGAAAAAAAGCCTGCCGCAAGCGACCCAATCGAGCGGACAGACATCGTCGAACGACTCCGAGACGACGGCACCCGCGTCGCTTGCCGGCGTCCTTTCGCAGGTCGTCAACAGCGCGGCAACGAATTCCCAGACGAACCCATCGGCCGGAAGCAGCTCGACGACCGGATCGACCGTTGACACCGATGCCGCAAAAACGACAGTCGGGCTCAATCTCGCAGCGGCGGCTGCAGCCCCGACGTCGCCTTCCGCAGTGCAATCATCGCCAAATCCCGCAGCCCTCCAAAATGGCAATATCGAAGGCCGATTCACGGTTGGAGCGGCGGCCTCCGCCAATGTCGATCCGGCTCAAGCGGCGGACGCATCCGCCGCGTCGGCCAATCAAACGGATGACGAAGCCTTGGCCGCCGAAGTCACGACTGCCGCACAGGGCAACGCACCGTCGACGAATTCGACCGGACCGCCGCCGACACCAAACAGTCCCAACAAAGCGACCGGCACGAGCGATCAAAGCTCGACGACAAAAATGTCCTCGACCGATGACCAAACGACGGCCGGCGTGACGTCGAACGTCCCGCAGAACTCGACAAGCGCGGCGACAATGAACACCGGCCATATGACAGGCAGCTCGACAAGCGACTCGCTCCAGCGAACTCAGGAGTTAATCGACCGCGTCACCAACAGCTTGCGTACCGGTTTCGACAATGGCGGCCAATTGCGGATGCGGCTCGAACCCCCTGCGATCGGCAAAGTGCAGGTCGAAGTCGCCGCGGGAAATAACGGCGTAACGGCACGTTTGGAAGTGCAGTCGTCGGCCGCGCGGCAAACCCTGCTCGACAACATCTCTTTATTGCACACCGCCATCACCCAAACCGGCGCGTCGGTGAATCGCATCGAGGTCGTTGTGGCGCCTCAGACGAAAGACGATGCCCCGACGGATCAGCAATCGAACTCCGGCGGCCAACAGCAGGCGTCCCAGCAGGACAATTCCCAAAGTGGTTCGCAAAATCAGCAGAACGCACAACAGCGAAACCAAGCCAGGGGAAAGTCGTCTGGGCTTGATCAGCTCGATATCGAGATTTAAACGAGCCGTGGGCCTCGTCGAGGATCCGGCCCACGACTTGCCCCGACGCCGGAAACGTCCCATTCTGCCTCTTCGCCGATCGGCAATCGGCCGAGTGTTGATTTGCATCGAAGTTGGGAAGATTTTCGGCCGCACATTTTGTCGATAAAGTTAGCAGGCGTATTCGCCGCCTAAGGCAAGGAGGCCTGCATGTCGGCAATCAATTCCACGTCGAACAGTTCGAGCACGAGCGGGACGTCAAGTAGCACAACGGCGACCGGCTTTGGCAGTTTGACGACTGCCGACTTCATGCAGATGCTCATTGCCGAGCTGCAAAACCAGGATCCGACGCAGCCGATGAGCAGCCAGGACCTGCTCGGCCAATTGGCGACAATGAGCCAATTGCAGTCGACCACCGACCTCGACACCGCGCTGCAATCCAATACGAGCAACCAGCAGCTGTCGATCGGCGCGTTGTTCATTGGCAAGGCGATCGCCGGCACCGACGCCAGCGGCAGCGCTGTGTCGGGAGTGGTCACTCAGGCATTTCTGTCCAACGGCACGGCTTACGTGGCTGTGGGCAATTCGCAGGTGCCGCTCGCCAACATCACCAACGTTGCGGCAAGCTCGTAAGCGGCGTGTGCGCAAGGGAAGCGGACGATTGGCCGCTCCCAACGCAGTGCGCGAAGCAAAAGTCCACAATTAGAGTTTGGATGAAATGCTTCGGTTTTGACGGCGCGGCGGCCGATATCAAGAGATAAGTGGGCAGTCAATTCGGGGGGCAAGACAAGACCGAGCCGCGTATGCGATCGCGGCGGCGGCTGTCTCGGCTTCTTCGCAGCACGGGGAAGTCAGGGGGATGCGGGGATGAGCAGCTTAACGTCCGCGATGAACACATCGGTCAATGCGCTGGCCCTCAACGAAACGGCCATCTCGGTGATCGGCAATAACATCGCCAACGCCGATACCGACGGCTTCAAGGCCTCGACGGCTCTTTTCGCGACGCAGTTGTCCCAGACGATTTCTTCCGGATCGGCTCCCTCCAGCACGAACGGCGGCACCAATCCGCAGCAAATCGGTTTGGGCGCTGGTCTCGCGGAGATTGAAGCCGACTTCACGCAAGGCGGCATCACCAACACCGACAACCCCTCGAACTTGGCCATTCAAGGCAACGGTTTTTTTGTCCTCAACACCGCATCCGGCACGTCTTATACGCGCGACGGTGACTTCTCGCTCAATGCCAACAATCAGCTGGTCACCGCCGCAGGGGCCGACGTCCAGGGTTACGGCGTCGACAGCAGTTTCAACCTGAAGACATCGCAATTGCAGAATCTCACCATTCCGTTGGGCAATCTCAGCGTCGCCCAGCAGACCACCAATCTTTCCATCCAAGGGCGCTGATTCCGACAGGCACTGTGGCCACGCAGGGCGCTCAACTTCTCAGCGACACCTTGGGCGACGCGGGAAACAGTGGCGCCGACGCAACCGCCTCGACCCTGTTGACGAACCTGCAAGATCCCCCCGGGACAAGTCTTGGAATCAAAGCGGGCGACGTGCTTCAGTTCACGCCGCAAGTCGGCGGCGCGACGCTCTCGCCGGTGACGTTCGACGTCACCTCCAGCAGTACGCTCGGCGATTTGACGTCGTTGATGGATGGAGGCGCTCGGCATTCAGTCAGGGAACGGCGTGCCGAACGACCCCAACAAGCAGCCCGCTGCCGGTCAACCGGGCGTCAACGTCGTGAATGGCCAGATTCAAATCGTCGGCAACATGGGAACCGTCAATAACATCTCGTTCGAACCGGGTGATTTGACCGACAATGGGAGCACCCTTCCCATTAATTTCACGCAACCCGAGAGCGCCAACGGCACCAGCACGAGCACGAATTTCGTCGTGTATGACTCACTGGGAACGGCCATCACGGTCGACATGACGGCGGTGTTGCAGTCCACAGCGCCCGGCGCGACCACCTATCGGTACTTCTTCACCAGCCCCGACAACGACGGCCCGAGCACCGCGCTGGGAACGGGCACGATCGTGTTCGGCAGTTCCGGACAGGTGGTGTCGGGAGGAACGGCATCCTTTTCCGTCGATCGAAGCGGGACGGCCGCAACCAATCCGATGACCGTGACGGCCAACTTGAGCGGGATTTCGGGCATTGCTTCGGCGACGGAGGGAAGCAGTCTGACTCTGGCCTCGCAAAATGGTGCGGCCCCTGGAACTTTGTCGAGCTATGCGATCGACGCGAACGGTGTGATCAGCGGCACGTTCAGCAACGGCGCGATCGAAACGCTGGGCCAGGTCGTCCTCGCGACGTTCACCAACAACCAAGGGCTGGTCGCAAACGGCGACAGCACGTACAGCGTCGGGACCAACTCCGGGCCGGCCATCGTTAGTCAACCGAACAGTTCGGGAGCCGGCTCTCTCAAAGCCGGAGCCGTCGAGCAATCCAACACCGACATCGGGTCGAGCCTCGTCGATCTCATAACCGTGTCGACGAACTATCAGGGTGCTGCCCGAGTCATCAGCGTCGCGGACCAGCTCATCAACGACCTGCTGACGATGATGCAGCAGCTCGCGTGATGCAAATCGCCTCCGTCGAGGCCACAAGTTGAGCCATGATCAAGCTCACCCGGCTGAATGGTGATGAAGTCATCGTGAACGCGGATCTAATCCGCTTCGTCGAAAGCCGGCCCGATACCCACGTCACGCTGACCTCCAACGACCGCCTGATCGTTCGCGAGTCGGTGGCCGAAGTGATCAAGCGGGCCATTTCGTACCACCGCGCCGTTCGCTCTTTGCCCACGGTTCTGTAGCGCCACGGATCGCGCCTTACAGGCCGCAGTCTCGGCTTTTCCAGGCGGAGCCAAGCGTCCCCTCGCATCGTCGTGGTCGTCGTAACCGGCCGGTTGGAAGCCGTATGTGAGGGCCTTGCCGGCCAGCCTGACAAGTCCCGCCTCGATCAGCCGAACGCGCGGCGAATGGCTGCAGCGACCGAAAGATGGGCGCCGAAATTGTTTGCGGACGTCCTTCTTCCACGGCTGACTCTGCGCCGACGGACCGCCCGCGCTGCGGTCCATTCGGTTGCTGACGGCCCATCTTCTATGCGGCGCGGCAATGATCGTCATTATCGGTGCGGTGGTTGTCATCGGCGCGGTGCTTGCCGGATTTTCGCTTTCCGGCGGGCACATGATGGCCCTCTTCCACCCGTCCGAATTGCTGACCATCGGCGGCGCCGCGGGGGGCGCCTTCCTGATGATGTCCCCGATCAAGGTCATCAAGGATCTCGCCAAGGGCATGCTGGCGGCCGTCAAAGGCAGCCCCTTCGACAAAGCGACCTACCGCGAGCTGTTCAAACTGATGTATGACCTGTTGCGCATCGCGCGCCGCGACGGCCTGCTGATGCTCGAGCGGCACGTGAGCGATCCGCATCACAGTGAAATCTTCAACAAGTATCCGAGGGTTGCCCACAACCACCATGTGGTCGAATTTATCTGCAACGGGCTCTCCCCCCTCGTCGACGGCGCGACCCCGGAACAACTGACGGGATTGCTCAACGCCGAGCTGAAGATCATCGAGGAAGAGCACCACGCTCCGGTCAGCGTTCTGTCGAAAACGGCGGACGGCCTGCCCGGGTTCGGCATCGTGGCGGCCGTTTTGGGAATCGTGATCACGATGGGTGCCATCGACGGCCCCGTGCAGGAGGTCGGGCACAAAGTCGGTGCCGCGCTCGTCGGAACATTTTTGGGCATTCTGCTTTCCTACGGTTTTTTCGGTCCGCTCGCTGCGCGGATGGAATTCCTGGGACATGCCGAGTTGGGATTCTTTCACGCCATCGCCGCAATCGTGATGGGCGCTGCTCAGAGTCAAAGCCCAAAGGTGGTGATCGAGCAAGCCCGCCGCGGCATCGGCACCGACGTGCGTCCCACGCGCACCGAGATGGAGGAACTCTTCAAGGAAGTCGACGCGTCGTGATGGAAGGCGGAAGGATGAAGGCTGAGGATGAGCCAAACCATCGTACGGCCGAAGGCCGCCAGTCTGACTCATCCTTCATCCTTCCTCCTTCCTCCTTGATAGGATTCCCCCATGGCAGGTAAGGGCGGCGGTGCGTGGAAGGTCGCGTACGCGGACTTTGTGACCGCCATGATGGCCTTCTTTCTGGTGATGTGGATCGTCGGTCAGGACAAACCGGTCAAGCAGGCCGTCGCTCAGTACTTCGAGGACCCGCTCGGCATCGACAAAGGCTCGCGCTCAACGTCGCTTGAAGGTCCTGAAGACGCCACGACGCCCGGAAATTTTGAAAGTGGTCGCGGACCGGCGCGCGGTCTGAGTATGGCCCAAAAGCGGGTCGAGGGGCGAAAAAATGCGGCGGGTGTCGCCGCCAAGAAGCCCCCGCACATCATCATCTTTCGCCATTTCAACCGGACGTACAGCCTGGGCACGGTCATGCTGTTCGCCGATGACTCGGCCGCTCTCGACGACGCCGCGAAGGAGAGATTGGACGAGATCGTTCCACTCTTACGCGGCAAACCGAACAAGATTGAAATTCGCGTCTATGCGCCGCGGAAGCCAGTGGCACCGGGGGGTAAGTTTGCGGATGCCTGGCAACTGGCGCGGGCTCGGTCGATGACGGTCCGTCAGTATCTCGTCGACAATCAAATCCCAGCCCAGCGCCTCCGGCTGACGCAGGAAGGCGCTCTGGAACCCGACACGCTTTATATGGGCGATAACAAACGGGTGCCCGGCTCGCGAGTTGAGATCTTCGCACTGGATGAGTATCTCGACAAAGGCCGTAACCCAGTCCCGCAAACTGGCGGCCCGGAAGATGAAGACCCCAGGTAAGCTGGCGAGAAACTCGGTGCCGTGTTGACCTAAACGAGATCGGGGCGTATATTCCCGCCGCGCTGCCACCTTCACGCGCCTGGCATTGGCCGATTTCACGCATCGACGGCGGCCTTTTTGCGTTCGTGATCGTAACCGTTCGAGAGTGCCATGACTGCCCCACCGCACGAAGCTCCCGCCGCCAAAGCCGATGCGCCGGCGGCAGAAGCTGCTCCCAAGAAGAAATTGCTGGGCAGCAAGAAAGTCAAAATTGCTCTGATCGTCGTGGTGGTGATGGCCCTGCAAGCCGTCGCCGCCGCCCTCTTGTTGCCGAAAGGCCAGGCCACACCCGCGGCCGGTCAATCCGCGGAAGCCTCGCACGGAGGTGAAGAGCCGAAGGGGGAAAAGGCCGAGAAAACGGATAACCTCATCGAGGCCGAAATCGGCAGCTTCAGCGTCTCGCTCGAAGAAAATAGCGGCATCCTCTGGAACATCAGTTTCAAGCTTTACGCCACCGTCGCCAAGGAGGCCAAGAGCGAGTTCGAGGATCTCGTCGGCGAGCGGTACAAAGCGCGCATCAAGCAGGCCGTTGTCAAAATCGTGCGACGTTCGAGCATCGAAGACCTGCGCGATCCGCAGCTCGATCTCTTCAAGCGGAACTTGAAAACCGAAATCAACAACGTCCTGCCGGAAAGATACGTCCAGGAAATTATCGTCTTCGACATTCGCACGATGCAGCAGTGACGAGGCACACGTGAGCGACGATCTTCTGAAACCGGAAGAGATCGAAGCCCTGCTCAAAGCAGCCGGCGGCGGCGCGTCCGGCGCGGGAACGGGCGGCGTGCCCGGCGGCCTGCCGACTTCCGAGCCACAGGCTTCGGCGCGTTCGGCCGGTCTCAGGTCCGAACCCAAACCGAAAAGCCCGACCGAGCGTCTGCTGGAACAGGCCGAAGCGGGCCTGGCCGCGGCCATTGCGCCAGCCTGCATTCCCCGACGGGTATCCCGCAGGATCTCGGTAACGCGTCCCCCTTTCAATTCAGTTCGTTCGAGTCAACGGACGGCCAGCCGGGCGAGGGCCTCGGTTTGAGCGCACTGCAAGACGTCGAACTGGACTTGCGAATCGAACTGGGCCGCACTGAACTGTTGATCGAAGAGGTGCTGCAATTGAGAGAGGGGTCGGTCGTCCCCTTGAACAAGCTGGCCGGCGATCCCGTCGATATCCTCGTCAACGGACGACTGGTCGCGCGGGGTGAAGTGCTGGTCTTGAACGATAACTTTTGTGTGCGCGTCGCGGAGATCGTGGCGCCCACGCTGTAGCCGCCCGCATGACAAGTTCGGGGAACGGAATCCCCATGAATCGCTCGTCCGTTTTGCCGTTCTTCTCCGCCGCGCTTTTACTTGCGTTGGCGAGCAAACAGTTGGCCGCGCAAACTGGCCTGGCGACTGCCCTCTCGAAGTCCAACGTCGCGCGGCGACCGCACGTGGCCTCGCCCGTCCGGACCGTCGCGCCCTCGGCCGAGCAGTCGGCCATCCTCGCGTCTGAGGAACCCGCCGACGCGCACCACAAATCGTGGAAGGATCTGCCGCGCGGAAAGACCGATGGCAAAGGCGAGAAGCCGACAGCGATCACCTCCTCCTGGTCGGCACTGGGCGCACTCGTCATCGTCGTGGGGCTGATTCTCGTTCTCGCGCGTCTGCTTCGCCGGCACACGCCGATGTTTTCGCAATCGCTTCCGACCGACGCGCTCGAGATTCTCGGACGTCGTGTCGTCGATCCGCGTCAAGCAATCCTGTTAGTTCGCATCGGATCGCGGATTCTCGTCGTCGGATCGTCCCCGAACGGATTGAATGCGCTTGGACAGATCGATGACGCGGTCGAAGTCGACGTACTTGCCGGCCTGTGTCGTCGCGGTCCGCAAGCCGGCATTCTCGGCTCGTCGTTCTTCAAGCTACTCAAAGGGGAGGCGGGAACGCAATCGGCCCCCGGCGCGCGACGAACCACGCCCCGAGCGCCGATTACCGAGCCGCCCCTGACGGCATCGCTGGAATCGCCAGCAGAGCGTACCTCGCAACCGGAATACGACCTGATGCGCCGTCTCCGCAAACCGCCCGCGACCGTCCCGACGGGCGGCAGGGAGGGCTTGGGATGAACGGTCGCCAATTCAGCCGTCTGCCGAAACGTGTCGCGAAAACAATCCTCGTGGTCGCAATGATCGCCGCGGCCGGCCGCAACAGTCGCGCCGCAGACAACAACGACTCGGGCATTCCGCAGCCGCTCACCCAGTCGACCAAGTCGAATGATTTGGGCGTGCTGCGCTCGCAAATGAGGAACAGCCCCCTGCTGAACAACCCGCTCGAAGCCCGGCTGCAACCGGGATCGAGCGGGACGGCGATCGACGTCGATCAGATGCTGTCGCCCAACGGCATGTCGTCGACGCTCAAAATCATGCTACTTTTGACGGTGATCAGCCTCGCGCCGTCAATCTTGATCATGACGACGTGCTTCATGCGGTTCGTGATCGTCTTCGGCCTGTTGCGTCAAGCACTCGGGACCCAACAGCTGCCGCCGAACCAGGTGATGATTTCGCTGTCACTGTTTCTCACGTTCCTGGTGATGTCCCCCGTCTGGAAGCAGGCCTACGACGAGGGCATTCGCCCCTACACCAGTCCCGCTGCCGGCGAGGAATCGATCTCGCTCGATGAAGCCTTTCATCGCACGGTCGGACCGGTGCGACGCTTCATGATCGAACAGATTCAGCGAACGGGAAACACCGACTCGGTCCTCACATTTCTCGAATTCCAGCACCCCAACGAAAATACGCCCGCCCCGGAGAAGCTCGAGGACGTCGATTCGGTCGTCTTGCTGCCGGCGTTCATGGTGAGCGAACTCAAGACGGCCTTTGTCATCGGTTTCCAGATCTATTTGCCATTCCTCGTCATCGACATGGTGATTGCCACCGTGCTGATCAGCATGGGCATGATGATGCTGCCCCCTGTTTTGATTTCGCTTCCCTTCAAACTCTTGCTCTTCGTGCTGATCGACGGCTGGGCGCTGACGGTCGGCATGCTGCTCGAAAGCGTGCGCGCCGCCAGCGGATAAGGTTGAACAAGGAGACGCCATGAACGCCGAACAAGCCATCGAGATGACGCGCTCCGCTGTCGGGCTGACGCTGTTGATGGGCGCGCCGATCATGCTGATCGCCGTGGTCGTCGGCCTCGTCATCAGCGTCATGCAAGCTGTCACGCAATTGCAGGACCAGACGCTGAGCTTCGTGCCCAAGATCATCGCCATGGCGCTGGCTGCATTGTTCTTCTTCCCGTGGATGCTCCACCAGATGGTCGATTACGCGGCCACCATCTTTATCAACGTCCCCTCGCTCCTTTAGCCATGGAAAGCCTGCTTGAAGGACTCTCATTCGCGCCGCTCCGAGACCAGGCGACGGGCCTGCTGCTGTCGGCGGCGATCGTGCGGTTCTATGCCTTTACGCTCGTCGTGATCCGCCTGTCGGGGTTGATGATCGTCGGCCCGCTCTTCGGCCAATCGATCGTTCCCCGTAACGTCCGCGTGATGCTCGTGGTAACGATGGCGTTCATCATCACGCCGGCCTTGGCGAATTACAGCCGGCTCGTGTTCGACAAGCTCGACGCCAATCGCGACGGCGTGCTCACGCGAGACGAAGTTCCTCAATCGATGCTCGAACGATACGACCGCTTGCGGGAATCGGCCGGCCTTTTGAACGCCCGCGGACTGACCCCCGCCACCTTTCGCGTTTCGCTGCAACCGCCCGGCTCGGTGATCGAATATGCCTGGACCGCGGTCGGAGAACTCGGACTGGGCTTTGCCCTGGGGCTGGGCATGCTCACGATTTTGTCGGGCTTGCAGATTGCGGGCCAATTGATCGACCAGCAGACCGGCCTGTCGATGGGTGAAATCGCCAATCCGGGACTTAACATCACCGGCTCCGCGACGGGACAGTTTCTGTTTCTCTTTGCCACGACGGTGCTGCTCGTCATGCAGCCCACCGGCTATCACCTGACGATTCTTTCGGCACTCATGGAGACGTTTCGCACCATCCCGCTCGGGCAGGCCTTTGTGACGACGCAGGCGATCGATCTGCTTCGCGACCTGGTCCACCAGTCGCTGGTGCTCGGATTACAGATTGCGGCCCCGCTGATGGCCGCCATGTCGCTCGTGGCGCTCACGATGGGCTTTCTCGGCCATTCGGTGCCGCAGATCAACGTCATGGTGATCGGCTTTCCCGTCCGTGCTGTGACAAGCCTTTTCATCCTGATCGCCTCACTCTCAGGGATCGCGCGGCACGTTTCCGACCTCGTCCCGCAAGTCATCGATTCTTTGCACCACGCCCTCGCCGGTTGACGATTTGCCATGGCCACGGACGACGCAGGCGAAAAGACAGAACAACCAAGCGAGCGACGCCGCACACAGGCCCGCGAGCGGGGAAACGTCGCCAAGAGCGTGGACCTCACCGCGGCCGGACTGATGCTCGGCGCAGCGGTCGCGTTTTATGCCCTGGCCGTTCCCCTCTGCCGGACGTTCGCCACGCTGACTGTCGACTCCCTCCAGCACGCCGGCCCCGGCCCCTACAGCGATGCCGACGCCGCCAGTCGGCTGCGATCGATTCTGCAGATCATCGCGCCCAATGTGCTGGGCATACTGATGACCATGATGGTTGCCGCCTTCGTTTGGAACGTGGTGCAGGTCGGCATCCTGGTCGCGCCCGAAGCCCTCATGCCGCAGTTCGCCCGGCTGAATCCGCTGACGGGCCTGCAGCGCCTCTTCTCAACGGCCGCGCTCATCCGCCTGGCGGGAAGCCTGGCCAAGTTGGCGATCGTGGTTGGAATTGCCGTCTGGTCCATCTCATCGATGTTCCCCTGGTTCGTGCAGCTCATCAGCCTCGAACCGCGGGTCACGCTGTTTTACGTCGAAGGGGCCGTGGTCAAGCTGGCCTTTCAACTCGCTTCGGCCCTCGTCTTCCTGGCCCTGCTCGATTTTCTCTACCAGCGCTGGAAGTTCGAGCAGGACCTGCGGATGTCGAAGCAGGAAGTCCGCGACGAACTCAAAGAGATGGAAGGCAACCCCATGATGCGGCAGCGCCGCCGCGAGGCCCACCGCAAGGTCGCCCAGGCCCGCGAACTGCGGCAAGTGAAGACGGCCGATGTCATCATCACCAATCCCACCGAAATCGCTGTTGCCCTCAAATATGACCCCGCAAAGATGCCTGCCCCGGTCGTCGTCGCCAAGGGCATGGGCGAAATCGCTGCCAGCATCCGCCGCATCGCTGCCGAACACCGTATCCCGATCATCGAACGCAAGGAGGTCGCCCGTTCGCTCTATCGCACAGTGAAGGTCGGCCAAGCGATCCCTCTTGAGATGTATCAGGTCTTCGTCGAGATCATGGCCTACGTCTACAAGATCACCGGCAAGACACCGCGAAACCTCGTCTAACCGCCCCCGACCGGCGGCCCATGCGGCCTTGCAAAGAGACGGATCCATTGCGATAACTGATCGCGTCCGTTGAACGAATTGCGGGACGTGGCGCAGCCTGGATTAGCGCGCTTGCTTGGGGTGCAAGAGGTCGCAGGTTCAAATCCTGTCGTCCCGATTTGTGAGCTATTACGTTTATGTCCTGGTAAGCGAAAGGACAGGGCGACGATACGTCGGGTCCGCGGCCGACCTTGCCGAACGACTTTCCCGGCACAATGGCGGGCGATCGAAGGCCACGAAGCATGGAGTGCCGTGGCGACTCGCGTACTGTGAGACATTTGCAAGTCGGGCCGAGGCGATCCGACGAGAGTTGTTGTTCAAGACCGGAAAAGGACGCGAGGAGTTGGACAGGATTCTCGTCGCCCACTCTAGCAGCCGGCCGTCCGTTCACGATTAGCACGGTCGCCGCGGCGACGGGTCGCAGGTTCAAATCCTGTCGTCCCGACTCTTGTGGAATTTCAAATCCCGCCAGCGGTTGCAATGGCAACTGCCAGCGGGATTTGAACTTTCAGTAGGTGGTGCCCCAATCGCGCTCGTTACCGCCACGAGCGATCCGGCAGTTGGGCAAAGCCTTGGTGCTCGCGCCGAAGCGGTCCCGACGGGAACCAGACAAGCGATTTCTGGCCGGATAGAATCACGCGACCCGATAGCCACCGCAATATTCTGTGAAAATTCTGTCTTTGATGTCGATTACGGCCTGGTCCATTCGACTACGAGATGAGAGCCTCGCGGCCGGTGAAGGCCCAAGCGAGTCCAAAGAAACCGCGATCGAGAGGTAAATTGCATGAAGTACGTCTGCTTAGGGTTCATCGATGAGACGAAGTTTGCTCAGGTTCCGCCGGGAGAGGGACAGAAAATGATGGAAGAGTGCATTGCCTACGACGATGAACTGCGACGTGGCGGGCATTTTCTGGGAGGAGAAGCGCTCGATTCCGCCCATAAGGCGGTCACATTGAAGATGAAGGATGGCGCGGTCGAAGTCACCGATGGCCCCTTCGCGGAGACCAAGGAGACGCTCGGCGGCATTTTGCCGCTGGTAGCCCGCGATTTGAATCACGCAATCTCGCTGATGTCGAAACACCCGGGCGTGAAGACAGGGCCATTCGAGATCCGCCCGGCAAATGACGCAATCAACGGCCTGATCGCCGCGCGGAGTGCGGCGGTCACTAAGCAGGCTTGAATAACCGGACGCTCAGCACCTCTTTGCCCGAATCCCTTAGCGACTCAAGAGCCCTGCGTCGATCACGAATTGCGAGCCGGTGACGAAGCGCGCGCGGTCGGAGGCGAGATACACGACTGCCTCGGCGACGTCGCACGGCTCGATCCAGGGAACAGGCAGGAGATTGCCGGCCGAGCGTTCGGCGATCTGTTGCGGCGTCGCTCCTTCGAGAGCGGCCAGTCCGTCATTCATCGGCGTGTTGACGCCCGTGGGATGCAGCGACACCACGCGGATGCCAAACGGCGCCAGCTCGATGGCCCACGATTTCGTCAGGCCGACCAGGCCCCACTTCGAGGCGGCATAATGGCTCAACCGGGCCATCCCACGCAAACCGGCGATCGACGAGTTGTTGATGATCACGCCCGCCCGCCGCGACATCATGTGCGGAATCACCCGTCGCGCAACGAGCCAGGCTCCCTTGAGATTGATATCGAGCATCGCGTCCCAGGCCTCTTCGGTCAGCTCGTGCGCGAGTCCATAAGCGCAGATGCCCGCGTTGTTGAACAGGATATCGATCCGGCCAAACTTCTCCGCGGCCTCTTTAACGGATTTGCTGACGCCGCCGTCGTCTCGCACGTCGGCTGCGAGTGGCAAACACTCGACGCCGAGCTTCGCACATTCGGCCGCCAGCGATTCGAGGTCGCTTTGCGAACCCAGCCCATATCCCGGATAGGCCAGCGGCTTGGCGACGTCGAGCGCGGCGATGCGAACCCCCTCGGCGCCAAAGCCAGTGCCGTCGCCCTTCCCTGCCCATGTGCCGCGCCGGTGATGAACGCCACGCGCCCTTCAAGTCCGTTAGACATCTCTCGCTGCTCCCACTTGTTGTCCACGGGCGACGGCTTGCGGTAGGCCCACAGGTATTCGTCCAGATCGACTTGAACGGCGTTGTTGAAGACGTTGGTGGCGATCATCAGTCCGCCGAAGGCCGTCAGCGAGACGATTTCGTCCGGCTTGAAGTAACCGGCCAGCCGCTCGAACAGCTCGTCGCCGACCTCGTTGGGGTCGCGGGCCAATTGCCGGCCAAACTCGACGACGACCCCCTCGCGCTGATCGAGCGCAAGCACGTCGGGATTCTCGCCCGCGTCGATCAAGATGCGGCGAAAGAACGTGGAGCAGATCAGGCAATCCGTCTGCGATGAAATCGCGTGCGCGAAGAGATTGGTCAAGCGTTCGCCCAGAAACGGCACGACCTCGTCTCGCAAGGCATACCATTCCAGCAACACGCGGAGCGCGACGGGCGAATGCGCGAGCGTGCGCTTCATGTTGGTCACGCTGCCGTGCTCGGCGACATGGCGCATCGAGCACGGCTCGTGACTTTTCTGGCAACTCTTCATCTCGAAGTGGGGGGATGCGGGCCATACCCCTCACGTTAACAATTCTGCAAAAAGATCAGGAGCCCGCTCTGGAACGCGGCCAAGGTGAAGGCGACCGGACGAGCCAGGCGCTGCGAGCGATGGTTGAGCGCGCTCAGCAGCCCAATGGCCATCAGCGTCCCAACGGTTTTAGCGACCAGAAAGAGAGACGGATCGCCGCCGTTGCAATCGATCAGCAGCAGGCCGACCGGATTCATCTCAAAATCGCGGATCATGTCGCCCGTGCGGAAGACGAGATACCCGTCGTAAACCGAGACCGCACAGACGTAGAGCAGAATTCCCGCGAAAAAGAATGACCAAGTCGAGAAGGCACTTGAAACGGAGCGGTTAAACCGAGTAGCGTCTGGAGTTAATTGGAGTGCATGCACAGCCAGGCTCCCTTGGCTGATCTGACGCAACTTTTTTCTGCTTCATGGCTTACTCCTTTTCAGGATCCGGTCGTGGGTTGTTTCGTAGCAACAGGGTTGAATATCGACGACCAACTTGGTAATATATTAGCCTATTTCACAGATTCCAGCTTGTAAAGAATCGGTTGGACCCACAAAGACGAGAGCCCGCCAAACTAACAAGAGCACGAATCAGGATTTCCGATTACCTAAGTACCGCGGGAGTTCGCCGAGCTCGACGCTCATAGCCGCCCAGCGATTAAGAACGCCATCAAGAACATCGATTAACGACAAGGTCCCTGAGCCATGAGGCATCGCGGACGCCCGCTCGACGCATTCCGACTGATTCCTCGATGGGCTGCCATCGTCTCGTTCGCCTGGTTGATTGCCGCGTCGGCAACGGAGCCGACGAAGCTGATCGCCCGTGACGATTCCGCGGCGATCGAATTCTTCGAGAAGAAAGTGCGACCCCTGCTGGTCGCCAACTGCTACACGTGCCACTCGGCCGAAACGAACTCGCGGAGCGGGCTGCGCGTCGACGACCGAAACGGATTGCTCGTCGGAGGAAGTCGCGGCCCCGCGATCATTCCCGGCAATCCTGACGCCAGTCTGCTCATGAAGGCGGTCAGCTATCGCGACAAGCTAAAGATGCCCCCCGAGCGTCCCTTGGCTGCAAACGAAGTGGCCATTCTTAGGAGATGGGTCAAGGGCGGCGCTCTCTGGACGAAAGTCGAATCAGTCGCTGCCGATCGTCACGTGACGGCCGATTACGAACGACTCCGCAAGGAGCACTGGGCCTGGCAACCGCTGCAAAATCCGCGGCCGCCGCGCGTCGCCGATTCCGGGTGGCCAAAGGATGCGATCGACAACTTTCTTTTAGCCCGATTGAAATCAAAGGGACTCAAGCCGGTGGGCGATGCCGCCCGCCTGCCGCTGATTCGCCGGGCGACTTTCGATTTGACGGGACTGCCCCCCACGCTTGCCGACATCGACAACTTTGTCACGGACCACTCCCCGACCCGCCTG
The DNA here is from genome assembly GCA_963752185.1 of uncultured Planctomycetaceae bacterium. Taxonomy (GTDB): domain Bacteria; phylum Planctomycetota; class Planctomycetia; order Planctomycetales; family Planctomycetaceae; genus DASPSM01. The sequence goes on from CAVVXK010000002.1 coordinate 3,876,201, forward strand.
GCACTCGAGCGCAGTTGTCGATCGGCTGCTGGCATCCCCCGCGTACGGCGAGCGCTGGGGTCGCCATTGGCTCGACGTGGCTCGCTACGCGGAATCGACCGGCTCGGCCCGCAACCTGCCCTTTCCCCACGCCTGGCGCTATCGCGATTACGTGATCGACGCCTTCAACAACGACAAACCGTACGACGAGTTCATCCGCGAGCAGATCGCCGGCGACCTGCTTTCGTCGTCAACGCAGGCAGAGAAAACCGAGCACTTGATCGCCACCGGATTTCTGGCGCTGGGAGTGAAGGACGTCAATCAGCGGTTCAAAGTCCGCTACGTGATGGACAATATCGACGAACAGATCGATACGGTGACCCGGTCGACTCTCGCTTTGACGGCCAGTTGCGCCCGCTGCCACGATCACAAATTCGAGCCCATTCCGACCGCCGACTATTACGCCTTGGCGGGGATCTTCTACAGCACCGATCTGTGTGCCGCGCTGCGTAACAAGATGGGGGGCGGCGGTCTCGATTACTTCGACCCGCAAATGATGCTGCGGCTCCCCACGGCCCCGGGGTCGAAGCAACTCTCCGCAGGACTTGGCGCCCGCGATGCCAAAGTCGTCAGCGATACGGCGATTCGAATCCGAGGCATCGCCGAAAAGCATGGCCCGATGGTGCCGCGCGGGTTCCTGAGCGTCGTGCACTATGCCGGGCAACCGGCCGTCAATCTGAAGCAAAGCGGACGCCTCGAACTTGCCGACTGGCTCACCAGCCCGCAAAATCCGCTCGCTTCGCGGGTGATCGTAAATCGGGTCTGGCATCACCTCTTCGGCGAAGGGATCGTAAAAACCGTCGACAACTTCGGCGTGACCGGTAACGCGCCGTCGCACCCCGAGTTGCTCGATCATCTCGCCCGGCGATTCATCCGCGACGGCTGGTCGATCAAACGGCTGGTGCGAACGATTGTCCTCACGCGCACCTACCAGCTCAGCTCCGCGGCGCCTCCTGAAAACGTTGCCGTCGATCCGGACAATGAATTGCTGTGGCGTCACGCGCCCCGACGCCTCGAGGCGGAAGAAATCCGCGACGCGACCCTCGCTGCCGCCGGCCAATTGGACCTCTCGCGGCCCGTCGGTTCGCCCGCCATGAATCTCGTCGTGAGCGAATTGACGAACAATGGGGTCCAAGCCAAACGCCTGATCAAGGAGGCTCAATCGAGCCAGCACCGTAGCATCTATTTGCCTTTGCTGCGGGGGCTGACCCCTGAAGCACTGGCCGTCTTCGACTTTGCCGAGCAAGGCATGGTCACCGGCGATCGCGACACGACGACCGTGGCGCCGCAGGCCCTCTATCTGCTGAATGACCCATTTGTGATGTCCCAATCACGAACGTTGGCCGAACGCGTACTCGCCGCGCATTTGAGCGACAAGAAACGGATCGACCTGGCTTATCGCCTGACTCTGGGTCGACATGCGACCGAGGCGGAATTGGGACGCGCGGCAGCTTATCTCGCCGATTATCAGTCGGCGACGAACGAGTCGCGCATCGCCGCTCGACCTGCGTCAGCTTCGGCGAATAGCCCGGCGGCCAAATCTCCCCGTGCGAAGTATCAGAAACGGCCCACGCGTCCAGTGCTGGCCAAGTCGACACGGTCGCAAGATGCCCGCAACGCATCCGATCGGACCGGCGGCGGCGAGTCGCCGACGACACGGGACGTCCGAGCAGAGTCCTGGTCCAGTTTCTGCCAGGCTCTGTTCGACGCCGCTGAATTTCGGTATCTCAAATAGATGCTGCAGGAATGAAGGCCGATGCCTGATATCAATTCGCCCAATTCGCTGACGTGCTCAAGACTCGCCTCGCTCACGCGCAGGGAAGCGCTCAGGAACGCCGGCGCGGGTTTTGGGCTCCTCGCTTTGGCCGGTTTGATCGGTCAAAGCGCGCCAAGCGGGCGGCTGCCGCGGCAACTGATCGAGCCTCCGCCGAAGCGCTGTTGGCTCCGAAGGCGCCGCATTTCCCGGTGAGAGCCAAACGCATCATCTTCCTCTTCATGGAAGGAGCGACCTCGCAAGTCGACACGTGGGAATACAAGCCGAAACTGCAGGCCGCCGACGGGAAGGTTGGCCCGGGGGGCGGAATCCTCACCGCGTCGAAATTCCAATTCGCCAGGCACGGAGAAACCGGCACTTGGGTTTCGGAGCTGTATCCGCAGCTCGCCAAGAAGGTCGATCAGGTGTGTTTCATTCGCGGATTGCACACCGACACGCCGGCCCATCCGCAGGCCGTCGTGCAGTTGCACACGGGTGCGATGAACGCGACGTTGACGCGTCCTTCGATGGGAGCCTGGCTGTTATACGGGCTCGGCTCGGAAAACCAGGACTTGCCCGGTTACATCACAATTAACCCGTCGCCGAATTTTGGCGGCACTCTCAATTACGGCACGGCCTTTCTCCCGGCCCATTTCCAGGGAACCCGCATCGACGACACGGGCCGCATGCCCAACCTGCGGGCCCGGACGGCCCCGTCGCTGCAGCGCCGGCAAATCGACCTGATCCAGGCGATGAACCGCGATCTGGCCGCGACGTCGGGCGCCCCGGACGAACTCGACGGCGTGATCCAATCGTTCGAGTTGGCATTTCGCATGGAAGGCAAAGTCTCCTCGCTGCTCGACATTTCACGCGAGCCGCAATCGGTGCAGGACGCCTACGGTGTTAAACCGGGACCGGAGGGGAGTTTCGCCCGCCAGTGCCTGATGGCCCGCCGCCTGAGCGAAGCAGGTGTGCGGTTTGTCGAGATTTGCCAATCGGGATGGGACCACCATTCCAATCTGCACAAAGGCCTGATCAAGAACTGCCGCATGACCGACCAGCCGACGGCCGCTCTCTTGACCGATCTCGAACAGCGCGGCCTTCTCGACGAAACGCTCGTTCTCTTTGGCAGCGAGTTCGGACGACAGCCGACTGCTCAAGGTCCGGACGGCCGCGACCACAACATTACGGGCTACCCGATGTGGCTGGCTGGTGCCGGCGTCAAACCCGGTTACTCCTACGGAGCGACCGACGAATTCGGCCAGCGCGTGGTGGAAGGCGCGATGCACACGACCGACCTGCACGCGACGTTGTTGGCCCTGATGGGCCTCGATCACGAACAACTCATCTATCGCTATGCCGGCCGCGACTTCCGCCTGACCGACGTCGCTGGGAACGTGGTCAGCGAGATCTTCTCGTAAGAGGACCGCGACGTTTTCGTCAGCCCTGCCGCCTGGCCCCGGCGTCAACGCGGAATCGGGTCCAATCGATTCCCAGTTTTCGCATCCGCGAGCGCAGCGTATGCGGGTTGACGCCAAGCGCTTTGGCTGCCCCGAAGGGACCTTCCACCCGTCCAAGCGTTGCGGCAAGCGTGCGCTCGATGTGTTCGACCATCGCCTGATCGAGCGATTGGCCGGCTGCGGCCTCGCCGGCCGGCACGGTGGCTGTCTCTGCCGCGGCCGTCTCTTCGGAGACTGTCGGCGCAGGGCGCTGGGAATCGGAGGCGCTGGGCCGAGCGCTTGCGAGATCTCCAGTCGGCGTCCGTTTCCCAGGATCGCGGCCCGCTCGATAACGGCGGCCAACTCGCGCACGTTCCCGGGCCAGGGGTACGCGAGCAAAAGCGCAACGTCGCGGTCGGTCGGCACGAGTGCGCGTCCGGCCAGGCGCTTGCCCGCTCGGGCGGCAAAGTGCGCCGCGAAGGCCGGAATGTCCGCCGGGCGCTGCCGCAGTGGAGGCAGGTGAATCGGAAACACGCTGATGCGATACCACAAGTCTTCGCGAAATCGTCCCTGGGCGATCAATGCGTGCAAGTCGGCGTTGGTCGCCGCGACCAGTCGCACGTCGACCGAGATCGGCGTGTGGCCGCCCACGCGCTCGAATGAGCCGTCCTGCAGCACGCGCAGCAACCGCACTTGGGCGGCGGGCGGGAGCTCGCCGATCTCATCCAGAAACAGCGTCCCGCCATCGGCCCGCTCGAACCAGCCCTTACGCGTGCTTTCGGCCCCCGTGAAGCTGCCCCGCTCGTGGCCGAAGAGTTCCGAATCGACAAGCTCCGGCGGAATCGCGCCGCAATTGACGCGCAGAATCGGTCCTTCGGCGCACCGCGAGCGATGGTGAATGGCGCGGGCGATCACCTCTTTGCCAGAACCGGTTTCCCCCAAGATGAGCACCGGCACGTCCGAGGCCGCGACTTGCTCGGCGCGTTCCATGACCAGCCGCAGCCCCGTCTCGGCTCCGACGATCGAATCGGTGATGTCCTGCCGATCCAGCCGCGTCAGTAATGCTTGCTTGTCGGCCTCAAGCGCCTCGCGGAGCGACCGCAACTCCCGCAGCCTCGAGTCGTTTTCGAGCGCAGCAGCAAAAGGTTCGAGCAACTGCCGGAAGAGTTCGACGTCCTCTTGCGAAAACGACCCTGTGCCGACAGCCGCCCCCAGGACGATCCCGAGCGGCGTTCCGTCCTCGCTCGAGAGCGGGCCAATGAGCATTTCACTCGCCGCGATCCCGTCGTCGCGAGCCGTGTCGACCCCGCACCACCGCGTGTCGAACGCGTCGCGCGCGTCTTGGCCCACTCGTTTTGTCGCGACGAGGCTGCGACCACACCACTCGATGAGTTGAGCCAACTCGCTTGCCGTTAGCTTCGTCTTGCCCGAGAAGAGTGGCGATAGTTGGCCGACAATGCCGCAAGCAACCGTCTCCAGGCTGATTCCCAGTCGGTCGATGCGACGAACGGCCAGGGCTTCGACCGGCAGCTCTTCCGCAAGCCGCGGCAAAAGACGCTCGACCGATCCTGCGATCTCCAAGTGCCGGCACACCTCTCGCCAAACATCGAAGATGACATTCATGTTCGTCACCGAACTTGGCATTCAAGCGTCCCTTGAATTGTAACAGAAATTCTGTGACCACCTAGAATTTCCGTGCTATTCGGTCGAAAATCTCTACCCCTAGATCGCCAGACTAGCCGAATCTGCCGCGCACATGGGTCAAAACGCTGCGGCACACTCATTGCGTTCCAGAACTTCGTGCCGAGACGCACGTCCTCGTCCTTGGAGCAATTGAACAATGTCCACACTTCTCCCCGGCCGAACCGAACGATCAGCGGGCCGCTTTGGCAACCGACTCATTGCGTCTGGACGAATCGCCGGTAGCGCTCGGTTTGAACTGGCTCGTTTACTTGACGGATTGCCCCGCCCCGGCGCCAACCGGCCGGATTGCCCCAAAATGGCAATTACTTTCGGACGCTGATCGAGCGCAACGAATTCCACGAGATGGCGAGCACGCATTGGCTCGCGGGACGTTCGTGCCACCTTCACGGACACCAGGAGAGCGAGGTGCTGCTGCGGATTCTTTCGGGAACCGTGATCGAGGAACGGTATCTTCCGGACGGGCCGGACACGTTTCGGTACGAGATCGAGACACTCGACGCGGGGCAGGAAAGCTATTTGCCGCGGGGCGCCTTTCATCGGCTCCACTGCCTCAAAGATGCCGCCACGGTGCATGCCTTCTCGCCGCCGCCCATGGACGCGACGGCGCCCGTACCGAGCGAACTCGCGTCCGCCCTCGAGGCTGCAAGAAGCAGGCTCATGGAACAGGTCGCGTCCCCCGCAGGCTCGGTTGTCGCGGGCAAACCCGAGTCGATCGTCGATGCCGTGGCAAAGCGGATCGATGACTGGGCCTGCAGAGAGAACGAACAGAATGCGCAGAATCAAACGCGAGTCTCCGGCGACACTTTGCGAGAACTTCGCGAAAGTGGGATTCTCGCCGCCCCGGTTCCTGGAGAACTTGGCGGGTGGGGCTCGTCGCTTGCTGAAACTGCGCACGCTGTGCGCACGCTGGCAAGGCAAGCGCCGGCAACCGCTCTGGCATTAGCCATGCCTCTCGGCAATGCAGCCACCGCCCGCATCCCGGACGCAGTCGTTGCTGAGTCCCTTCGCGCCGAACTTGCCGCCGGCCGCCGGTGGATCGCCGAACAGACGCTCGCAGGCCGTATTCTCGCCGTCGCGAATTCCGAGCCGGGCGCGGGCGGCGATCTTGCCCACACGCAAACGATCGCGGTCTGCCAACCCGACGGGACGTATCGCCTCAGCGGAAAAAAATCCTTCGCCACGATCGGTCCTGACGCGGACTATTTCCTCTGTGCCGCAAGGCGCGTTGGCGAAGGCGCAGGCGGAAAAGACGTGATCGACGGCTTCTTCGTGGCTCGCGACGCCGACGGCCTCGTGGTCGACGATGCCTGGGATCCCCTTGGCATGCGGCCGACAGCCGGCGTCGGCTTGACGCTGAACAACGTTCCGGCGACCGCCGTCCTTGGATATCCCGGCAGCCTGGAAGGAGTCAGCGCGCGGCACTGGTCGACGGTGCTGTTCGCCGCCGTATTTGTGGGCGTCGGTGAGGGCGCCCTGGCCGTCGCCATCGACGGCGTTGGCAAGAACGGCGCCAACTCGCCCTACGTCCGCGCAACCTTGGCGAAATGCGCGCTGAATCTCGAGGCGGCGGCCGGACTGCTCGAAGCGGTCGCCAACGACGAACGGATCCCGCTGCCAGCCACAGCCCGCGACCGCACGATCCGGGCGAAGACATTTGCCGCTCTGACCGCGGTCGAGACGGCAACTCAAGCCGCCATGCTGAGCGGCGGCCGCGCGTACCGTGCCGAACATCCTGTCTCCAGGTTTCTGCACGATGCTCTGGCGGGTCCGCTGTTGAGACCGCCGTTGGCAACGGCCATGGACACACTGGGCCAGCAGCTTTTCACGGCGAACTAATACCGGGCGCGCTGCTGGCGCATTTGGATTGCCGTCGCGAGTGCTTCGCTTGCCCAGACCGAGCGTGCGTGGGTACGATCCCTAAAATATCACAAATCTACTAGCGATTATTTAACGACCGCACTGCGTGTTGCCTAATTCGATCCACAATCGCTGGCTGGGATGCGGCGCACGCGCTTGGCTGCCCGGCCTGCTCTACGCCGGACTTCTTGTCCAAAACGCGCCCCTGCTTGCGGGCGGATCGACTGCCGAGCGTGAGGCATTCTTCGAGTCGCGAATTCGGCCCATGCTGGCGACGAGGTGCTTCAAGTCCATTCCGACCGCAAGGCCGGCAACGAATTGCGAGTCGATCGCCGCGAGGCGCTGCTCAAAGGGGGCCAGTCCGGGCCGGCTCTCTTGCCGGGCGACCCGGAGAAAAGCTTAATCGTCCGGGCCATTCGCTACACCAGCGACGAACTCAAGATGCCACCGGATCAAAAGCTGGCCGACACGGTGATCGCCGATTTCGAGCGCTGGATTCGCGAGGGCGCGGTCTGGCCCAAAGATCCCGAACCGAACCGTGAACGCCCGCGCCAGGAAGAGCATTGGGCCTTTCGGCCGCTCCAGAAGATCGAGCCTCCCCCCGACGCCTCGGGCTGGTCCGCCAACGCCGTCGACCGGTTTATCCATGCGGGACTCGTCGCCCACGGACTCAAACCTTCAGCGCCCGCCAAGAAACAAACGTTACTTCGGCGAGCGTCTTTCGACCTGGTCGGGCTCCCCCCTACTCACGCGGAGGTTGAGGCCTTTCTGGCGGACACGTCGCCGCACGCGTTTGCCGACGCGGTCGAGAGGCTACTCGGTTCGCCGCACTACGGAGAGCGCTGGGGCCGATATTGGATGGATGTCGTGCGCTACGCGGACACTGCGGGCGACAACGCCGACTATCCGATTCCCGAGGCCTATCTTTACCGCGATTACATCATCGACTCGTTCAATGCCGACAAGCCTTACGACGAATTTGTCCGCGAGCAGATTGCGGGCGACCTGTTGGCCGAGAGTGGACCGGCGGACAAGTACGCCGAGCGCGTCGTGGCGACCGGCTTTCTGGCGCTGTCCCGCCGTTACAGCACGGGTCCTTATGACCTGTGGCACCTCACGCTCGAGGACACGATCGACACGACGGGACTGCGCGTTCCTCGGGATGACGCTGCGTTGCGCACGGTGCCACGATCACAAATTCGACCCAGTCCCGACGCGGGATTATTACGCGCTCTACGGCGTCTTCTCCAGCACACAGTTCCCCTACGCCGGTTCGGAAGAGTTTGAATCGATGCAATTCGGCCGTCGCGGCTTTGCGGCCATTGTCCCCAAGCGGACTGCCGCTGCCGCGGTGAAAGCGTACGAGAGCGAATTGGCCTCAATCAAAGCGTCCCTCGGCGGCATCGAGCAGACGAAACGGAAGCAGAAAGGCTCGTTCGAGCAGTATTTTGAGCTGCGGCGCCGCTTGCGAGCCCTTGAGCGACGCGGCAGCCCCGCCTCCCTGCCCGTGGCATACGCCGTGAGCGAGGGGACCGTCGCCGACGCGAAAATTCAACTGGCCGGCGATCCGTTGCGGCTGGGACCGAAAGTCGCACGCGGCGCGCCCCATTTTCTGACCGCGTTCCAGGGAGCGCTGCCCAAATCAGAGGAAAGCGGCCGGCTTGAACTGGCCGACTGGCTGGCTTCGCCGCAAAACCCACTCACCGCCCGCGTGATCGTCAACCGCGTCTGGCAGCACCATTTCGGTCGCGGCATCGTGGCCACGCCGTCGAACTTCGGAGTTCGCGGCAGTCCCCCCTCGCATCCGGAGCTGCTCGACTGGCTGGCCGCATCGTTTATCGAACATGGCTGGTCGATCAAGTGGCTGCACCGCCTGATTCTGTCGTCCAACACGTATCAGCTCGATTCGCTCGGCGACGATGCGGGCGACTCGGTCGACCCTTCGGACCAGTGGTACGGGCGATTCGACCGGCAACGACTCGACGCCGAGGCGATCCGCGACGCGATGCTCTCGGTCGCCGGCACGCTCGACATCACGCGGCCGGGGCCGCATCCTTTTCCGCCGATCACAAGTTGGAATTGGACGCAGCATTTCCCCTTCAAGAGCGTCTATCCCTCGTCGCACCGCAGCGTTTACCTCATGACGCAGCGCCAGTTCCGTCATCCGTTCTTGGGAATCTTCGATGAACCCGACACGAACACCACGACCGATGTGCGGGGCACATCGACCGTTCCGCTGCAGGCCCTGTTCCTGATGAACAGCGATTTCATGCGGGAGACGGCTGCGGCCTTTGCCGGCCGGATCTCGGACGCAACCGACGATCCAGCCGGGCGCATTGGCCGGGCCTATCTCCTGGCCTATTCGCGGCCCGCCGACCCGCGTGAAATCACTCGCGACTGCGATTACGTGAGACGATTCGCCCACGAGGCGGTCAAGTCGGGGCTTGATCGGACGACTGCCGAACACAAGGCTTGGACCAGTCTGGCCCGCGCGCTGCTGGCTTCCAATGAGTTTTTCTATATCGACTGAAATCCCGTATCGACTGCATACGGCGGAGGGAGTTCGTCACGATGGCGAGTCATGATGTCGGCGCGCGTCAGGCCGCGAGACGGGCCTTGCCGCAATTGGGCGCTTCCTCCGTGCCGCGTCGCCGGTTCCTGCAAGCGGCCGGGCTCGGAATGGCGGCAACGGGAAGTGGGCTTTATCAATCGCTGTCGCTTGCGGCCCAGGTGCACGGGGGCAATCCACTGGCTCCGCGGCGGACTCAGCACCCGGCTCGTGCCAAGCAGTTGATCTTCATCTTTCTCACGGGGGGCTTTTCGCAGGTCGACACGTTCGACCACAAACCGAAGCTCAAGTCGGACGAAGGCAAGACGGTCAGCGGCTACTACATTCGCGGCATCAAGCAGCGGCCCCTCATGCCGTCGCCGTTTTCGTTCTCGCATTACGGCGAATCGGGGCTCGAAGTCAGCGAACTCTTTACGCATCTGGGCCAAAGGGCCGACGACCTGTGCGTGCTGCGCGGACTGCACAGCGATATCGTCGAGCACTCTCAGGCCACCTTGGCGATGCACACCGGGTCGGCGACGGTTCCTTTGCCAAGCATCGGATCGTGGCTGAGCTACGGGCTGGGGACGCAGAACGCCAATTTGCCGTCGTACGTGGCGTTGTGCGAGTTGCCTCCGTACTCGGGGTCGCAGGTGTGGGACAGCAATTTCCTTCCGGCCGCGCATCAGGGCGTGCGAATTTTGCCGGGGAGGAACCCGATCCCCAATCTGGCGCCGGAAGCGCCCACAATCAAGTTGTGCGATCTCGAACAGACAATGCTCCGCGACGCGAACGAGCTGCACGCTGGGGCGCGGCGAAACGATCTTCGGCTGCTGGCGCGGCAGACGAGCTTCGACGTCGCTCGCGGAATGATGCGCGTGGCCCCGGAGGTCTTCGATCTCTCCCGGGAAACGCGCGAGACGTTGGACCTCTATGGCATTCGTGGCAACGACCGCCGTTCGATCGGGTGGCAATGCCTGGTCGCACGGCGCCTCGTCGAGCGTGGAGTGCGGACGGTGGAACTGATTGACACAGGCACACTCATCAACTGGGACGCACACGACGACATGGAGGCCGAACACCGGCCGAGGGCACGCCGCGTCGACCGGCCGCTGGCGGCGTTGATCACCGACCTCAAACGACGTGGATTGTTTGACGAAACGCTCGTGGCGATTTGCACCGAGTTCGGCCGCTCGCCCTGGATGGGGACGCCGAATTCCAAGGGACGCAGCCACCATGCCGCCGCCTTCACCTGCCTGTTGGCCGGCGCCGGCGTCAAGGGCGGGATGATCCACGGCCAGACGGACGAACACGGGATTCACATCGTCTCCGGCCCGGTGCACGTGAACGACTACCACGCCACGATTTTGCATCTGATGGGGATCGACCACGAACACCTGACATACCGCTACGCCGGCCGTGACTTCCGGCTGACCGACGTACACGGACGCGTCGTGCGAGAGATTTTCGCCTGAAAACCTGCAAACCGAGTGCGAGGAATCCGCAGAATTTTTGGGGACTCGCTTGACTAGGATCTGTCCGGTCTATAAATATCACTTAGTCGGTGGGAGTTATTTATGCTTCCACCTATTCGGGGATGTTCTCTCTTGGTGAGCGCGAAGCCAGGACGCAACTTGGTGATGGCAGAACGACACAATCGTTAATATATCACCACGTCAATGTTGGTTATTTTATGGGAGGATTTCGTCTGATGCTCAGGACTGGCCAGTCGCCAAATCACATTCGCCGATCAGCATTTACTTTGATCGAACTCTTGGTGGTGATCGCCATCATCGCCATCTTGATTGCCCTGCTCCTGCCGGCCGTACAAGCCGCCAGGGAAGCTGCGCGACGGACTCAATGTCGCAACAATCTCAAGCAGTTCGGCATCGCGCTGCATGGCTACCACGATGTGTTTAAGACGTTTCCCCAAGCAGGCACGGTGGGCGTCGTAGTTGTCGGCGGCAATCCGACCTTCGGGAGTTATGCCACGGGAACGATGGCGCTCTGGCAGTTCATGGAGCAGACCAATCTGGCCCGCCAGTACGCATGGAGCCAGCCCTCGCTCTATCAGAGTAACGCGGTCTTGCAACTCATCGTGCAGGCCAAAGCCAGCGGCGCTTATCGCTGCCCGTCGGATACGGCTCCGCCGGACCCGATCAATGTCTTCGCCGTTCCCGCGGACGACGCGAACGGTAAAGCGTCTTATTCGACGAACTATGTCTTTAGCCACGGCGTCAACGACGCGATCTGCTCCGACGGACTGCAGATCCCCGGCACTCAGGCGGTCGCGGTCCGCGTCCCGATTCCCCCCACAGAGCAAGGCGCGTTCGGCGTCAACACTTGGACCCGCCTCCGCGACATCACCGACGGCACCACCAATACGTTTGCGATGGGCGAAGGCGCCAGGGATCCTTTACGACGACTCCGAAATGGACCGTGTGCGACGGCCGCTTCTGCACGGCCGCCGATCTCGTCTCGTCGGGGGCAGGCCAGCCGTGGGTGACGCTCGGCCCGCTGAGTGCGACCAGCACGACGGCCCAGGTTCCGGCGATGAACATCGCCTGCAACGTGATTCCCTCGGGTGACTTGATCGACGGCGGTCTTGATCCCCAACTCGTCAAGCTGCGCACCGGATCCCTAATGGCCTGCACCATGGAGCCTTTGAACAAGAATCCCGTGACTGCCTCGTATTTCGCGGCCAGCGGTTTTGCGGGTGGGCCGGGTGTCACGGCCTTTAGCTGCCAAAGCACATGGACCCTTACTGGGATCGCGCCGCAGTCGTACGTGAAAGGACAACCCGTTCTGGCTTACGGCGGCGCGTACGGCAGCATGTCGAACTTTCGCAGTGACCATCCGGGAGGCGCGTTGTTTCTCATGTGCGACGGTTCGGTCCATTCCTTCAACGAAAGCATCGACATGGGCACCTACACGGCCCTGTCGACGATTCAAGGCGGCGAAAGCGTCCAGGGCGCCTTGGTCGAGTGAGCGGCGACTCGGCGGGGGGACACTGCGGGCCGTCCTTCAGTCCGCCTGGCGGGCAATTTGATTTTCCATCTCGTTTTGAAAGGCGACGGCATATGAGAGTTCGACGTCGAGGTTTCACGTTGATCGAACTGTTGGTGGTGATTGCGATCATCGCCGTATTGATCTCGCTCTTGCTGCCCGCGGTGCAAGCGGCGCGGGAAGCGGCGCGCCGCACGCAGTGTCGCAACAATCTCAAGCAAATCGGGCTGGCAGCCCACAACTACCACGACGTCAACAACTGCTTTCCGCCTGCGTTCACCTGGTTGCTGACGAAGTCGTGTCTGCCCAAGTATTTTTGCCCCTGCTGCTGCAATCCGCATGATCCAAACTGTTGCTCCAACGCCTATAACGATTTCAACATCCACACCTGGGGTGAGCGCCTGTTGATCTTCATGGAAGGGACGACGATCTATAACAGGATTTGTTTCAATTCCCCGCAGTTCTCGCCCGCGAACTTGGGTTCCCTTAACGGCGCGACCTACACGGGATTGAATGCTTCGGCATGCCCCGCCTTGGGTCCCACACTGCCGGCCGGCGCGGTCGTGGCCACTTACGTCTGCCCATCGGCCCCGCGGGCGTCGAACCCTTTTTTGGAAACGACTGCCCTTTCGACACAGACTTGCGGGGTGATTCCGCAGTATTGGGCGGGCGCCAGCGACTACACCGCAACGAGCTGTGTGTGCAATGGTCTGGAATGCGCCTACGTCGCTTTGGTCCAGCCCTGCGACCCCCAAGGAATCCCCTCGCGTTCCGGCGGGCAAATCGACAACGATAAGCGACTGGGAGTGTTGACCTTCGATGCGTTCCGGATGGAGCACTTTCCGATCTCGATCGAGCAGATCACCGACGGCACATCGCAGACGATTTTCTGCGGAGAATTGGCCGGGCGGCCCGACCTCTGGCAGCGCGGCGTCAAAAAGATCGCCAAGAGCATGCTTTGCGGCGGAAACCTTTTCACCCTTCCCGACGTGCCCTTTCCCGCTCCGACCAGCGGCGGCGGCGGTGCCAAAGCGCTCAACTCGAATCCGGGTGGCTGCTGGGCGTGCCTCGACAATGGTTGGAATTATCAGTGGGGCACGAACTTTGCCGGAACGACGCTTGCGTCCGGCACGTGGGACGGTGGACCGGCCTCGAATGGTCTGGCGTGCGTCATCAATTGCAGCAACGAGATGTGGGGCGGCTTGTACGCCTTCCATCCGGGAGCCGCCGGGATCGCACTCTGCGATGGCTCGTCCCGCATGATCAGCGAGAATATCAGCCTTGTTACGTACTGCCGACTCGTGACCTTTCACGGCCGCGTCAACGTGACCGACTCCGCGTTTTAAGAGAAGCCTTCTTCGTCTGACGGAGCATCCCCGCATGGGACACTTCGTCGCCTTCGCCCTGGGGGGCTGCTCGTGGCAGCCCCCCCTTTTGCATTCGAATTGCGGCGCGAGGCCGTCGGCCGTTTGAACAAAAAGCCTCGTCGACATAGGTGTTTGAGCAATGTGGCTCTCGATTCGCGTTCCTTTCCCGTTCGCGTCGGCGATCCTCGTCGCATTTTCTCTGCTGGCCGGTGGCTGTTCCGAATCGGCCGACCAGGCCATTCTGCGACGCAAAAAGGAATACAACGTCCAGGATCAACCCGCGGCAAAATATTCCGGCACCGTGACGATCGACGGTCAGACCCCCGACGTACCTGCGGGCCACGACTTGCTGGTGTTCCTTTACGACCCCAAGACCGATGCGGACAAACGGGGACGCGGTGCGCGGTATTCGGCCTGCAAGCGCGACGGCAGCTTTCAATTTGGCGAATCGATTGCGCCCGGATCTTATGTCGTGCTCTTTGCTGAGCTGCGCACGGCCGCCCGGGCATCTCCCGCGGCCCCGATCTCTTGCAGAACCTCTACAACGATCCCGACAAGAACGCGACGCGAGCAGGATTCACGATCGAGCTGTCGCCGCCTGGCAAGACGGGCGCATTGTTCGAATCTCGAGATCGCCGGCAAGGAACCGGTGACAACGCCCGGTCCGCACGCCTTCCTGAAAGCGGGTGGGGTGAAATAAACTCGTGCGGACGCCCGTGTCGATCGCGCCAATTGCGAACGTTTTATCCCAGCTCGTCGAAGCTGCGGATCAGCGCGTGAGTGTGGCCTTCCGGGGCAGGTGCGTTGCCCGGCCGAACGACAAGCCGGGTCTGCATCCCCGCTGCGCGAGCCGCATCCAACTCGGCCACGACGTCGCTCAGGAACAACATGCTTGGGGGCGGCAGGTGCATCTCCTCGGCGATGCGGCGATAGCTCGTCGCTTCGCGCTTGGGACCGGTCGTCGTGTCGTAATATCCGCGAAGAAGCGCCGAGAGATCGCCAACTTCGGTGTGCGCGAAGAACAGTTGTTGGGCCGCCACGCTGCCTGAGGAATAAATCCGCACGTCCAGCCCGCGGTTGGCCCACGTTTTGAGCGCGCTCGGAACATCGGGAAAAACATGCGCCCGCAGTTGGCCCGACTCGAAGCCGCCACGCCAAATCAGGCCTTGCAACTCCTTGAGGCCCGTCGATTTGACGTCGTCGGCCATCAGCCCCAATACTTCGCTTCGCACGCGGTCACGGGCCTCTGCCAGCGAGTCGTCGCTCGTCCAATCGACAAACGATGTGGCACCCGCGTCGCGGGCAAGCTGATTGAGTGCGCAGGATGGTCCCCGGCACCTCCCACCGTTCGTGCAGGAAGGAGTCCAAGTGCTCGCGCACGAAGGGGAACAACACCTCGTAGACATACGACACCGACGATGTGGTGCCTTCGATATCGAGGAGGATGCCGCGAACGTTTTTGGGAATCACAGTGCCATCGGCCTGACGCGCGGTGCCGCCGCGTCGACGAACGCCGGCCCCCAGCACACGGGAAGATAATTGGCGTGCACACCCTCTTCGACATAATGCGGCGTCCAGCCCGCCTTGTCCTGGAACAGGCGGATCGCCCGGATCGTGCGGTCGTCGCACAGATCGAACCAGTGCCGCGTGCCGCGGGGCACGTTGATCCAGTCCCCCGCCTCGAGTTGAATGCTGAAAACGCGTTCGTCGTCGGCGTGAATGTGGAACACGCCTCGCCCCTTCACGATGAACCGCACCTCGTCTTCGCTGTGGCGGTGCTCCTTGTTGAACTTTTCGATCATCGCGTCCAAGCCCGGCGTCTCGGGCGTAACGTCGATCACGTCGGCCGTCACGTAGCCGCCGGCCTCTTTCAAGCGGTCGATTTCGGGCGCGTAGGCGGCGAGGATTTCGTCGCTCGAAGCCGCGGGATCGACGCGGGCCGTCAACTCCCACTGCTCGTAGCAGATGCCATACGGGGCGAGAAACTCGCGAATTTCATCGGCCGCCTCGAATCGGCGATTCTCACGCGGAACGCGGACCACGGCCATTTTTCGAACTCCGGCAGCTCAATGCGAATGCGGCTCAATCGTCGAACCCGCGACGCTCAAGGTTCGCCCGACGACTTCAAACAGGAACTCCAGCACTTCGACGTGGCGGCGGGCCTCTTCCAAGTCGCGTCCCCACGTATACAGTCCGTGCCGGCGGATCAGAAAGCCGTGCCGCAGCGGGCGCTCGGCGTCGTCAAGACGCCGTTCCAAATTCGCCGCCAGGCTCGGAATGTCTTGCGTATTCTCGAAGATCTCGATTTCGGCCCGATATTCGTGCGTGGCAACGCCGGCAAGGCCTTTGAGCATCTCGTAGCCTTCGATGGGCAAGTGTCCGCGCGAATGAAACACATCCGAAAGCACGGTCCCCCATATCGAATGCGTGTGCAACACGGCGCCGACGCCGGGTTGTCGCGCGAGCACGCAGTGCAGGAGCGTTTCGGCAGACGGTCGCGGTGCGTCCGCCTCGACGCTCCGCCCCTTGTCGTCGACGAGCACAAAATCGTCGTCGCCGAGTCGCCCCTTGTCCTTGCCGCTGGCGGTGAGCAAGAGCTGCAGCGGCTCGCGATTCACGACCGTGCTGTAATTGCTGCTCGTACCCAGCGACCAGCCGCGGGCGTGAAACTCGGCCCCAATCTGCTGCAGCCGACGCACCTGGGTGGCGAACCGAACACCAACGGGATGAGTCCCGGTCGAAAGCATGGCAGCATCACCCAACCGAATACGGCGGTCTTCCCCGCCCGGATCCTAAGTTCCACGAATGCCAATCGGCCAGATCGAGGCCTGTTAATTTTCGATCAATCTCGCAGTAAAACACGGTTCAGAATGCGGCGGACGAGCGTCTGAAACTCGCTCGTGGTGCGATCGCGGGGACGCGGCAAATCGACGACGACTTCCTCCTGGATGCGTCCTTCGTCGAGAAACAGCACCCGGTCCGCCAACAGCACGGCCTCTTCGATGTCGTGCGTCACCAGAATCGCCGTGCGGCCGCTCCCCCACCACAGCTCGTGAATCAGCGTCTGCATTTCCATTCGCGTGAGGGCATCCAACGCTCCCAGCGGTTCATCGAGCAGGAGCAGCGGCGGATTGCCGACGAGAGCCCGGGCCAAGGCGACGCGCTGCCGCTGTCCCCCCGACAGCACGGCAGGCCAATCGCCGGCGCGCTCTTCCAGTTTGACGCGGGCAAGCGCCGCGCGCACGGCCCCATCGTCGCGTCCCCCCTGCCCCACCGCCACGTTCTCGCCGACGCGCCGCCAGGGAAGCAATCGCGCGTCCTGGAACATCATGCGTGCCTGGCCATTGAGTCCGGCAAGCGGCCGGCCGTCCATCAAGACGCGGCCAGAAGTCGGCCGCTCGAGACCGGCCAGGATTCGCAACAGCGTGCTCTTGCCGCAGCCGCTACGTCCGACCAAGGCCACGAATTCGCCGGCCGAAACGCGCAGATCGAGCGCACTCAAAACGACGGTCTCGCCGAACGATTTCGAGACGCCGACCAGTTCGATTTGCGAGCCAAGCCCGTCGCCGGCAAGCGGAATCGAACGGTTTGTCTCCATGCGGGCCTGTCCCGGTCTCGCCTCGCTCGGCGCCGTGCGTGATTCGGAGTCGAGCAAGCGGCTCATGCGGGCACGCTTTCTTGAACTCGATACGCCGGATGCCAGCTTAGCAGCCATCGCTCGAGCGCGACGACGGAAAGGTCGGCCCCTTTTCCCAAGAGAGCGTAGAGAATAATCGCCAACAGGACGACGTCTGTCTGCATGAATTCGCGGGCGTTCATCGCCATGTAACCGATGCCCCCCTTGGCGGCGAGCGTCTCGGCCACAATCAAGGTCAGCCACATCGTTCCCAACGCGAACCGCAGCCCGACCAGGATCGACGGCAAAGCGCCGGGAAGAATCACTTCGCGGAGCAGCCGCGGATAAGACATGCCGTACAGCCGTCCCATCTCGATCAACCCGCGGTCGACCGTGCGCACGCCGTGGAATGTGTTCAGATAGATCGGGAAGAACACGCCGAGCGCGACGAGAAACACCTTCGCCTGCTCCTCGATGCCGAACCACAGAATGACGAGCGGAATCAGCGCGAGATGGGGAATGTTCCGCAGCATCTGCACCGAGCTGTCGAGCAGGCGGGCGGCGGGCGCCCACAATCCGTTCGCCAATCCCAGCACGAAGCCGATCAGTCCGCCGATCGCCAGCCCGCCGAAGGCCCGGGCCGAGCTGACGGCAATCGCGTGCCACAACTCCCCGCTGGCCGACAACCTGCGGGCCGCCGCCAAAACCGAAAGGGGCGCGGGAAGAAAGCGGGTCGAGATCCAGCCGCGGCTCTCCGAGACTTGCCAAACAATCAACACGAGCACCGGCACCAGCCAGGGGACGAAACTGTCCGCCAAACTGGCCAGCCGCCGCGATAAGGAGCGCCGTTTGGAAACGTCTGTCGTCACCCGTCCGCCTGCACCGGTTGTTTGACGCCTGGAACGTGGCGATTGCCGATCACTTCACCCCGAATCTCGTGTCCGTTCGACCGGGTCGCGTCCGCCTCTTGTTCCAGCGGCAAGTGCGGAAAGAGAAGTTCGGCGACGCGATAGGCCTCTTCGAGATGCGGATAGCCCGAACAGATGAACGTGTCGATCCCCAGGTCGGCATACTCGCGCATGCGTTGTGCGACCGTCTCGGGATCGCCGACAAGCGCCGTGCCCGCGCCCCGCGGACCAGTCCCACGCCGGCCCAAAGATTGGGACTGACCTCCAATTCATCGCGGCTGCCGGCGTGCAAGCGGCGCATCCGCTGCTGGCCGACCGAATCGTGCCGCGACAGCGCCTGCTGCGCGGCGGCGATCGTCGCGTCATCCAGATGCGCGATGAGCCGGTTGGCGGCGGCCCACGCCTCGGCCGTTGTTTCGCGGACAATCAGATGGAGCCGAATGCCGAACCTCAGCGTCCGCCCCTCGCGTTCCGCCAGGGCGCGGGCGGCACTGATTTTCTCGGCCACCAGCGCGGGCGGCTCGCCCCACGTGAGATAGACGTCGACATGCTTGGCCGCGACGCGAAGCGCCGCCTCCGACGAGCCGCCGAAATAAAGTGGCGGATAGGGCCGCTGCACCGCGCCGAAAATCAGTTTCCCGCCGCGAATCCGCAGATACTTGCCTTCAAAATTCGCCTCGCCGCCGCCGACAATTTCCCGCCACACGGTGAGAAACTCGTCCGTGATGTCGTAGCGCTCATCGTGACTTAGATGCAGCCCGTCGCCGGCAAGCTCGACGGGATCGCCGCCGGTCACCACATTCACGAGCAGGCGGCCGTTCGACAGGCGATCGAAGGTGCCCGCCATTCGCGCGGCCACACTGGGAGACATCAAACCCGGACGAACCGCGACCAGAAAACGCATCCGCTCCGTCGCCGTCATGAGAGCCGTCGCGACGATCCACGAATCCTCGCACGATCGGCCGGTCGGCAAAAGGGCGCCGCGAAAGCCGAGTCGGTCGACGGCCTGCGCAACCTGCCGCAGATAGCCCAAATCGGTCACGCGACCGCCGCGGCTTGTGCCCAAATACCGCCCGTCGCCGTGCGTCGGGATGAACCAGAAGATTTCCATGTCTGCGTTCCGCCGTAACCGTTATCTGCGGGGTCGTTATCTGTGGAAGCCGTTACTTGCGGTCCTCGTTCCACACGGCCTGATCGACGTCGACGGCGCGTGGAATCAGACCCAGTCGCAAAAAGGTGTCCGCGATTTGTTGCTGGTAGGCGACGATCTCGGGCCCGATCGATTCCATGCCGAATTTCCGCCGGTGCCCGACCACACGCATCACGCGCGGGTCCATCTCCAGCACTTTCGCAAAAAAATCGGACAACTCGTCCCGATGTGTATCGCCCCATTTGCTCATGGCCCGCAATTCGGCCAGCAGCACCCTGAACGACTGCGGTTGCCCGCTCACCAACTGCCGCGTTGCGAGGTAATAACCCCGATTCTCAACCAGCCCCGTTCCGTCGGCCAGCAACCGGGCCTGCCCGGCGTCGACGATCTGCGCGTAATACGGATCCCAAATCGCCCACGCGTCGACACGGCTGCTTTCGAACGCCGCCCGCGCGTCGGCCGGCGTAAGATACACGGGCTCGATATCACTCCACGTGAGTCCCACCTTCTCGATCGCGCACCAGCAGATAGTGCACGTTCGACGCTTTGTTCAGCGCGACTCGCTTCCCCTTCAAATCGGCCACCGTCTTGATCGGCGAATCGCTCCGCACGACGATCGCCTCCGTCGCCGGTCCGGCCCGTTCGGACAACACATACAGAAGCGGTGCATCAGCCGCCTGCGCGAAGACCGGCGGCACTTCCCCGGTGCAACCAAAATCGATGCTGCCGATGTTCAACCCTTCGAGTAGCTGCGGCCCCGCCGGAAACTCTTGCCAGACGACGTGCACCCCCGGTTCGAGCTTCTGCTCCAAGACCCTGCGAACACGCATCAGATTCAACAGGACATTCGACTTCTGATATCCGATTCGCAGTTCGTTGTTCTCGACATTGCCTGTGTGCAGCTCGGCCGTAGCCGAATAATCGCACCCGGCCAGCAGCGCGCACGCTGCGGCTGCAAAGCACGCTTTTGAAACAACTAACATCATCCGGCGCAGGGCGGTTTTTCCAAGAAAGTTTGCTCCCATGCGCCAGCCAACTTAATATCGTCTATTCGATCGATGATAGTTAAGAATCGTACCTCGCCTGGGCCAGCCCCACAAGCTGGCGCTGCTCCGGCTAAGCCGGAGTCGAGACTATCGCTGGACGCGGCCCGAGCCGGTGCCCTGCATCAACGCCTCAATCTCGGCCCGCGATGCGTAGTTGAAGTCGCCCAAAATGCTGTGCTTGAGGCAGCTCGCCGCGACCGCGTAACGCAGGGCCGTCTCGGGTGAATTGAGGCCCCCTTTGAGACCGTATTCCGTGCCGAGCGCGAAGATCAACGCCCCGCCAAACGAGTCCCCTGCCCCCACGCGATCGACGATATTCCGCATCTCGTACGGCTTGTACCTCCCGCTCGCATCACACGGCGCGACGACCGTCTGACCCGACGCCACATCGTACAACAGCCCGCCCCAATTGTTGTGACTGGCCGAAATGCTCTCGCGCAAAGTGATCGCCACCTTGCGGACATTCGCGAATCGCCCGACGATCTGCTTTGCGACGTCCGTATATTCCGCAACATTCAGCGTGCCCGCTTTGACATCGGTCGCCGCCGCGTGAATGCCAAGGGCCAATTCGGCATCCTCTTCGTTGGCGATCACGAGATCGACATGCGACAGCAACTGCGGCATCGTTTCGCGGGCCAGCGCCTCAGCCGACACGCCCGGCTTCCACTTCCACAGTTTCTTGCGGAAGTTCAAATCGCACGAGACGCTGAGCCCCTGCTTTTTCGCCGCCTGCACAGACGCGATGGCCGCCTCGGCCGCGCCGGCGCTGATCGCCGGCGTGATGCCCGTGATGTGAAACCAGTTCGCGTCGCGAAAAGCCGCCTGCCAATCGAAGTCCCGCGCGGTACAGCCGGAAATCGAGCTCCCCTCGCGATCGTAGGTCACCGTCCCGCCGCGCTGGTTCGCGCCGGTTTCGACGAAATAAATTCCAAACCGCCCCGACGACCGCCGCATGACGAGATCCGTCTCGACGCCGACCTTCCGCATCTCCTGCACGAGGCAGTCCGTCACGACATTATCGGGCACGGCCGTCAAAAAGGCCGACCGCCCGCCTTGCAGGGCAATCGAGACGGCAACGTTCAGCTCGCCGCCGCCAAAGGTCGCCTCCAACCGCCCGGGCACAGCCTGCCCGAGCCGCACGAAACCCTCCGGAGCCAACCGCAACATCACTTCGCCAAACGTCACGACCCGCATTCAAACTCCTCGCGGCAACATTTTTCGCCAACACCAGACAGGGGCCGATTGTAGCAGCGCCCTCGTCCGCGAGACGCGTGTCTCCCCGAGGCGGATTTCCAAAGTCTTGCTGACGACGGTGCCGAGTCGTAGGATCGAGACATGACGATTGAACAGCTCCGCAAGATGCATTTGGCCCAGCCGTTTCAGCCATTTGAAATCCATCTTGCCGATAGCCGAACGCTGACGGTCGAGCACCCCGAGATGCTTTCGCAATCCAAAACCGGACGCACCATCGCGGTCGCGCAGCCCGACGATACGATTGAGATCATCGACCTGTTGCTCGTTGTCAGTATCAAACCGCTGGCCAACGGATCGCACCGCCGTCGCCGCAAATCCTGAACCCACGACCCCGTCGCAGATCCCGTCGCTCGCTTAAAGCGATTCGTGCGGTCGCGTATCATAGCGGCTGATCGCGATGCATTCAGGAGGAGCACCGATGCCCAATTCAACAGTGGATGCTCTCGTCGTGGGAGCGGGCCCCGTCGGACTGACGATGGCGGCCGCGCTTCACCACCAGGGCCTGCGGTGCCGCCTGATCGACAAGGCCGCCGCGCCGACCGACAAATCGAAGGCCCTCGTCGTCTGGAGCCGCACGCTCGAGCTGCTCGACAATCTGGATCTCGCCGACACGTTCGTGCACACGGGCCTCAAGGCCCGCGGCGCCAGCGTCTATAGCGGCGGCAAGCGGATCGCCCACGTCGAGATCGCCGGGGTCGAAAGCCCCTTTGGCTATCCGCTGATGATCCCGCAAAACGAGACCGAACGTCTGCTCGCCGAGCATCTGGCGAAACAGGGAATCACCGTCGAGAGGCAGGTCGAGTTAATTTCGTTCCGCGAACAGGCCGATGCCGTCGCCTGCACGCTGCGGCACGCCGACGGCCGCGAAGAACAGCTTTCCGTGAAATGGCTCGCCGGCTGCGACGGAGCCCACAGCGCCGTCCGACACGTGCTCGATGTCCCGTTCACGGGCCACGCGGAACCAAACGACTGGTTCCTTGCCGATGTCCACATCGAAGGGCAACTGGCACCCGATGAAATCGTCGTCTACTGGCATCGAAAGGGGGTGCTGGTCACTTTTCCGATCACTCGTGACCGCTTCCGCGTCATCGCCGACCTGGGTCTGGCGGCCAACACCTCCAAGCCGGCCGACCCGACCATCGAGGATGTGCAACGCATCGTCGACGAGCGTGGGCCCGGCGGACTCAAGCTGTCTCAGCCCATCTGGCTCTCCGGCTTTCGCATCAACGAGCGGAAGGTCGCCGACTATCGCGTCGGCCGCGTGACGCTCTCCGGCGACGCGGCCCACATCCACAGCCCCGCCGGCGGCCAGGGGATGAACACGGGCATGCAAGACGCCTTCAATCTCGCCTGGAAGCTGGCCCTCGCCAATCGTGGCCAAGGCAAGGCCGACGTCCTGCTCGACAGCTATTCGCACGAACGCAGCGTCATCGGCGATCAGGTCCTCCGCGGAGCCGAGCGGATGACCATTGCCGCCACGCTTCGTAACCCCGTCGCGCAATACATCCGCAATCACGTCGCCGGCGTCGTCACCTCCTTCGGTTTCGTGCAGGACAAATTCAAGAACGCTCTCTGCGAACTCACAATCAATTACCGCCACGGTCCCCTCTCGGCGGAGGATTGGCACTCCGGCAAGAGCACTGTCGCGGCCGGCGACCGCCTGCCCGACGCGACGCTCACCTCGGCCAACGACGGCAGCACGACGACGCTTTTCAAAGCCACGCACGGCACAAAGCACAACCTGCTCCTGCTCCCTGGCCCAAGCGAGGCCCAGTCGCTTTTGCAACTCGCGACGATCGCCGACGAAACCCAGCGCTGCTTTCCGGACGTGTTCGCCGTCCATGTCATCCTGCCGCCCGACGCCCACGCCGCGCCGGCCACTGCCACCGCGCCGGCAGGCGCCTCTCTCTGGATCGACACGGCCAGCCACCTGCACCACCAACTCGGCGTCACCGATCGCGCCCTGTTCGTCGTCCGCCCCGACAGCTACATCGGCTACCGCGCCCAACCGGCCGACGGAGACAAGCTGTTCGCATACTTGGACAAATACCTCATCCGCAAAACGTGACGCACAGCGACAAGGTGTTCGCCGAGCCGGGGGGACCCAGAGGGTACCCCTCCCCCCGGACGTGGCACGAACGGGATCGCCGCGACTCAAACCCATCCCCCGCGTAGTTGGTCCGTGGGGGTCAACCCCACGGCTCGTGAGCTGCTCCCCTCGCGCTTCGGCGGAGAGGGGGACGGTAACAGGGTCTCCCACCACCCAATCTCGTCCTTGAACACTGCTCAACATCCGTATGAAGGCTTATGATGGCCGTCGCCTCCGTCGCCGACTCAATTCAAATCACTTCGGAAACCCGTCATGGAAAACAAACCCAACAAGCCGCCCGAGCCCAAACAACCGGTGGGCGTCTATCGTCCCCACAGGCACATCATCCGCACGCTGCTGATTCTGATCATCATCGGCCTGGTCGCGGTCGGCTTCTGGCGCAACTGGTTCATTTTCAGCTCGCACGAGTCGCCCGAAAGCGACAAGGTCGACTACAGCCTCAAGGTCGACAAGGCCAAGATCAGAGCCGACACCGAACGCGCGACCGAGTTGACCAAGAAAGAGGCGGAAAAACTCTCACGCGAGGTGAAAGGCGAAGCCCGGAAACTCAGCGAACCGGGCAAGTAGCGGAAGAAGGGGCCAGAGGTCAGAGGTCAGAGGTCAGCGAATGGAGAGGAAACGCTTCGCGTGTCCGCCTTATTGCCTCTCGCCGACCTCTGGCCTCTGACCTCTAATGAACCTTCTCCCCGCAGCCCGTGTCCCCAATCTCCAGGGAACTGGGGGCGAATCCAATGCGGGCCGACATGGCGAAGGTGATCGTGGAGCGGCCGCGCTGGGGTTCGGACCTGCCCCCGAAGAAAAAGGGCTATCGCCGCTCGCTGCAGAAATTCGATGTCGCCGAACTGCCGCGAAGGGAACCGCTTCCTGGCCGCTGGCGCGGCCTGCAGAAATCGCTCAACGAGCATCTCGGCCCAATGCGGCGCTTCTTGCGTTCGCAAGTCGGCCGGCCGTGGAACAAAGTCCACCAGGACCTGTGCGAGCACGTCTCGTTCGACGACGTCATACGCCCGCATCACCGCAAAATGGCACGCTGGCAGCGTGCCCTACGCTCGGCCATCGTGGGAGGTGCCACTGGCGAGGGCTCTGGCTCGCCAGTGTGAGTGCCGCTTGAGATCCGAATCGTGAGCATCCTGTCGGGATTCATCGTCGGATTTCCCCGCGGAGACACTGGCGAGACAAAGCCCTCGCCAGTGGCACCCGACTAAGACTCTGAACTCCGGACGTTGGGCCATTCACTCCGCAAGCTCGCACCGCAGCCAAGCCTTGGCATAAGCCCAATGCCGATTCGCCGTCGCGCGGGAGACGCCGAGCGCGTCGGCCGCGTCGTCGATCGAGAGGCCGGCGAAATACCGCAGCTCGACAATCTTCGCCGCCTCGGGCTCCTCCGCCGCAAACCGCGTGAGCGCCTCGTCGAGCGCAATCAGCGTCTCGCTCGTCGGCGGCGAAACGGCCTCCTCCTCATCGAGCGGCACGCGGTTGAGTTCGCCCCCATGCTTCACCCGCGACTTCCGCCGCGCATTCTCGACAAGAATCCGCCGCATCGCCGCCGCCGCCGCCGCAAAAAAATGCCCCCGCCCGTCCCATTTCTGCTTCTCGCCCTCCCCTGACCCGACAAGCCGCAAATACGCCTCATGCACGAGCCCCGTCGCATTGAGCGTCTGCCCCGGCTTCTCCGCCGACATCTTACGCGCGGCCAGTCGCCGCAACTCGTCGTAAACGAGCGGCAGCAGTTGTTCGGTCGCGGTTTGATCGCCGGCGACGGCGGCTTTCAGGATGTGGGTAACATCAGTCGGCATTAATTCGAACCACGCCAGGTGGCCGGGTAATTCGTCTCGAGATCGAAATCGGGCCAATTCCTCTGAATCCAGGCCGCAACGTCATACAGGCCGTGAAATTGGTGCGGCGGACCCTGTTCGTCATCCTTAACCGCTTGCAACGATGCACCAAGATTCGTCTGCGTTTTATGCTTCCAAACGGACTTACCTTCATGGAGCACAAGTTCTTCAAAACGCTCCAACAGGGGCCGCCGTTCCTCCGAAACGCAACCGGGATGAGAAAGAAGTTTCGCCAACTCGCGAGGCGTTGAGATGTACGAGGCAAATGCCTCAGCGGAGCTGCCAGAACCACCGTTACAGCACGAGTAGTCAAGTAGCAAAGAGGTCAGTGCCGTCGCGTTCTTGTCGCGTGCCACGGGTCCTTCGCGCGCCGTGAGAGCTTCCAACGCGTCCCAGGGGGTTTGCTCTGGACCTTTCTTCATTAAGACATTGCACGCCTGTGTCACCCGTCGCGCGTCCAGCCTCGCTGCCAACTTCGTCAGCCCCGCGAGCGATCCTTGAACCTGCCGGGAATCGGCCGAATTCTCCAGTGCTGCAATCATGGCGTCCCCAAGCCGCGAGCGGTCCATCTCGTTCAACCGCGATACAAGAGTCGCCACCAGGTTTTCGTCCAAAGGCGTGCGTGGCTCTCGATTTCGATGCTCAGTCAGCGCGTCGATCGCCCGCTTGGCGGGATCGGACTCAAGTTGCGGGGCTAGCAATGCCAATGTCTGCGTCACGTCCCAATCCGAAAAATTATTGTCCTTCAGTTGTTTCTCAAAGAGGGCGACGAGACGATTTGCGGCTCGCTGAACATCCGCCGCTTGCAGGCGCGGCACAAGTGGTTCGAGAGCGCTAACGGCATACAGATTCCGCGCGATCGAGCGTTCGAGGAGTGCATCCCATGCGAGCCTTGCGTCGTCAGGCTGGAGCCGCGGCGCCAGTGTGGCGAGTGCCCATATTTTCCCCTCAGCCAAGTCGTCGTTGGTCATTTGGTTGATCAATACGATGAGAACGGCGGCTGCTCGTTTGACCTGACCTGCGTTGAGCCGTGGCGTGAGGACGATCAACCCAATAAGCGCCTGTCCCACCACCCGGCTGTCCGTTGACGTCGCCAAGTCTGCGATTGAACTGTCCGCCCATTTCGCCGCGTCTTGTACGTCGAATCGGGCTGCAAGCGCCCTAAGGGCATCAGGTGCCGGGTCAGGAAGCCCGGACATGGAGTTTGGTGGGTGCGTGTTTTTGACCCGCTTGATGACGATCTGCCACGCGCGGTCAGATTCCGCACGCTCAATGCGCGTGGCAAGAGCGGGCAGTGCTTCCATGGCGAGCGGAGCTGGGAGTTTCGCGATTAGGATCGTCGCGAAGCGTTTCATCTGGGCATCTTCGAGTCGCGGCACCACCGCCATAAAAGCGTCACTGACCCCTATAGGAATCTGTTCCTGCGGTCGATCCACCAACGCTGTGAGGGTGCGTGCGATCTGGGACGCCTGGTCCGGCCGCAATCGCGGCGCGAGCGACCTAAGGGCAAGAGAAATTGCCGGGAGGTCACTCGCGTGCGAAGAAAAATATTCCTCGTCACCTTCCCGCAGTTTATCTAAGAGTGCAATCAACATGTGCGCGAAATGTGCGATCCTGGCAGGGTCCACTCGCGGTGCCAAAATCGTCAGTCCCTGCGCAAGCCAAAAAAGGTTCGCCTCTCGAGAACTGCTATCGGATCTAGCATCCTGAGATCGTTCGAAAACACGACTCAGGGCGTCGGCCAAGCACGCAGCTTGGTCGGAATTGATAGCCGGGACCAGGTCTTGCATCACGCGCAAGAGTGTGGGGGCTGGCGTTCGATTACGATTAAAGTCGTCCGAACCGCCGTGACGAAGTCCATCAAGCGCCACTGCCAAGTGTTCGGTTATCCGCTCGCGTTCGTCCGGCTTCAACCGCGAGACAAGCGGTTCGAGTTCAATGTCTCCGCCCATGCCCCCGCCCATGCCCCCGCCCATGCCCATGCCCCCGCCGAAGCCCCCGCCGAGGCCTCTAGTCGCGATCTGCCCGTTCGCGATACCCGTAATCGCAACATCCATTGCGCGTGCCGATTGAGCTGCGTCAAGTCGTGAGGCCGAGCCAACCATTGCTCTCAACGCCACATTGAATAAGCCAGCGTCCTTCGATGTTTCGAATTCCGAAAGGACTGGTTCCATGCTCAATTGAGCAACTTGCTTTGGGTCTTTGCGATTAGCGGCAAAATCTACAAATTCTGAAAATTGATTGACTGCCGGTTGACGTGCGAGAAATCCGCAACTTTCAGCCCAGCAGGGAAGTTCGACCGATCCTAATCCCATTCCGAGCCAGCAGGCGGCAACGCGAAGCCTTGGATCAGCCGTCTTGTCGCGCTGCCGGATCGAGCAGACTTCGATCGCACGCGCTCGGCGTTTCGTGCTGAGGCCCACGCACGACTGAATCACCTCGTCCGCTCGGCGAGCGACGCGCATTGCGGTCTCGGGATCTTGGAGCGCGATCTCCAGCACCCGCACCTTCAAGCGAGAATCCGGGAGCCGCGACCAATCGAACAGACTTCTCAGTTCTGCGGCATTCTTGGCGTTTCCGCGACCAGCGAAGGCACCGAACCCGATCGGCCGCAGCAGGCCGATCGCTATTTGACGCTCGGCGCGGTCCCGTTCGTTCTCGGCTGTCTTGCGCTGATTTGCCTCCCTTACTTCGGCCTCGCGAGCTCGATTTCGCTCGGATTCTGCGGCCTCGCGCTGCTCAAGTGCCTCCTGCTCAGCCGCACGCGCCTCCGTAGCCGATGTAAGCGCGGCCTGCTCCGCGTGCCTCGCGCGAACCAGACTCAAAGTCGTTCCGGAGATTCCGATCACCATTAATGCGGCGATCAGGGCTATTACAAGTACCGGCGTGCGATGCTTGCGAGCGAACTTTCGTACTCGGTACACCGTCGACGGCGGCGACGCCTCGACTGGCTCATCATTGAGATACCGCAAGACGTCGGCCGCAAACGCATTGGCCGTCTCATATCTGCGAGTGCGGTCTTTTTCGAGAGCCTTCATCGCGATCCAGTCGACGTCGCCGTTGAACATCTTCGGCAGATTCGACGGCTCCGTTTTTCGGAGGGCCGCGATCGACGGCAGGGTGTCGGTCGATTGATTGAGGCGGACGCTCGGTTTTGGTGCTTCCTCTTCGCGGATGAGCTTGAGCATCTCGTCGTACGCGGCCTGAGCGATGCGGCGTTTGTCGAGCGGCGTCGTGCCGGTGAGGAGTTCGTACAACAAGACGCCCAGCGAATAGATGTCGCTGCGGGTGTCGATGTCGAGGCCGCTCATTTGGGCCTGCTCGGGGCTCATGTAGAGCGGCGTGCCGATCATTTGGGCGAAACGGGTGTAGATCGTCTTTTCGGTCAGTGGCTGATAGAGGGCCTTGGCCACGCCGAAGTCGATCACCTTCACCACCGGCCGGTCGTCGTGCAGCGTCACCAGCACGTTCGACGGTTTGACGTCGCGATGGACGATTCCCTTGGTGTGGGCGTGCTGCACGGCGTTGCACACGTCGACGAACAGCGTGAGCCGCTCGCGCGGCGTGAGCTGGTTCTGGTCGCAGTAGTCGGTGATCGGGATGCCGCGGACGAGCTCCATCACGAAGTACGGCCGGCCGCTCTCGGTGGTGCCGGCGTCGAGCACGCGGGCGATGTTCGGATGGTCCATGAGGGCCAGCGCCTGTCGCTCGGCCTCGAAGCGGGCGATCACGTCGCGGGTGTCCATCCCCGGCTTGATGATCTTGAGGGCCACCTTGCGGCGGATCGGCTGTTGCTGCTCGGCGACGAACACCAGGCCAAAGCCGCCTTCGCCGATCTGCTCCATCAGCTTGTACGGCCCGATGGTCGCGCCGACCTGCTCGCGAATCGGCTCGGAGATTTCGGTCGAAGCCAACGCGGCCGCCAGCTTGTCGAGCGGCCCATCCGGCTGGCCGTAGGCCCGCAGCAAGTCATCGACCCGCTTTCGCAAGACCGCGTCGTCGCCGCAGGAGCGCTCGACGAAAGCGGCCCGCTCGGCCGCGTCGCCAAGCTCGACCGCGGCGAGGAAAATGCTTTTGGCGTCTTGAGGAGCGTCGGACATCAGTCAGCTCTCAGTGTCGGCCTATCGCGACATCGTGGGGCAGGCTGCTAGCCTGTCCGTCTTATGTCTTTAAGAAACAAAGCAGCACCGGCAGGCTAGCAGCCTGCCCCACGGTCGGATGCGGCCGCCCCTTTCTAGCAGCGCTCCTATCATGCCATGCGACGCGGTGGGTCGAAACGTCTCACAGAATTCTGGCCGATTTGCCGGAGGCGGCCTTTCGGGCGTGATCGTGACTGCGCCACTGGCTCGTGTTACAACGAATCCATCCAAGGTTTTCGGAGGGAACGTGCGCTGCTCCGTCGGCGAAACGGCCCCCTCGCCCCCGGCCCCTCTCCCACTGCGATGTCATGAAACGGGGCGAGGGGAGAATTGCCAAATAAGACCCCGGTTTGTCGATGGCCAACGAAGTCGAGACTGCGTCGCGCGAGATTCATTACGAATACGCGCCGAACTTGCCGGCGATTTTGCAGCAGCTTGGCATTTCGCTCGTCGTTTCGACGTATCAGGCGGGGAAGATCGTTGTGCTCTCTGCGCGGAACGATGAGCTGGCGGTCACGTTTCATGCGTTCAATCGGCCGTTGGGGGTGGCCTTTCGGGAGGATTGTCTGGCGGTCGCTTCGCGGCGGGAAGTTTGGTTCTTGGGAGCGGCTCCGGCGATTGCGCGGGGGATCAATCCGCCGGGGACACATGACGCGTGCTTCTTCGCGCGGTATGCGCATTACACCGGCGAGATCGAGGCGCACGATCTGGCGTGGGGTTCGAGTGCGGGCGGGGGCGAGTTGTGGGTGGTGAATACGCTCTTCTCGTGCCTGTGCACTTTGGGGGGGAATTTTTGTTTTGTGCCGCGGTGGCGGCCGCCGTTCATTTCGGCGCTGGCGGCCGAGGATCGGTGTCATTTGAATGGGCTGGCGCTCGAGGAGGGGCGGCCGCGGTATGTGACGACCCTTTCGCAGAGCGACACGCGGACCGGTTGGCGGGCGGATAAGGTCAACACGGGCTCCGTGATCGACGTGCTACGCGGACGCACGCTGGCGACGGGGTTCGCGATGCCGCACTCGCCGCGATTGCACAGTGACGCGTCGTACGGTGACGCGTCGTACGGTGGGCGATTGTGGCTGCTCGACTCGGGACGCGGGCGGCTTGTTGAGGTCGATCGCGAGAGCGGAGTGGCGGAGGCCGTGGCGGGCTTGCCGGGTTACGCGCGGGGTTTGGGTCTGTGCGGGGGTTATGCGTTTGTGGGTCTCTCGAAAATCCGCCAGACGTCCATGTTCAGCGGGGTGCCGATTGCGGAACAGAAGGA
Organism: uncultured Planctomycetaceae bacterium; assembly: GCA_963752185.1. Taxonomy (GTDB): domain Bacteria; phylum Planctomycetota; class Planctomycetia; order Planctomycetales; family Planctomycetaceae; genus DASPSM01. Next base: position 3,907,233 of record CAVVXK010000002.1, read on the forward strand.
TCAACTCAAGTGCGGCGTGGCTGTGGTGGAACTGGCGACGGGGAACGTTGTTTCGCTGTTTGAATTCAAGACGGTGGCGGAGGAAATCTTCGAGGTGACGGTACTGCCGCAGGTGCGAGCACCCTTCGTGCAAGGCCCTTCACCGGGCGACGATCAGCAGGAACAAGTTTGGCTGGCGGGAACTCCTGGCGGCTGACTTCTCCGCAGCTTGCGGAGCCAGCCAAGATCATTTGGGCCGAGCCTTCAGAATCTTGGAAAGCTCAATTGCCGCTTCCGATCCCTCATGCGAGCGCTCCAACGACTTTTGGAGCCGCAGGATCGCCTGCTTCACAGACTCGGCCGGATAAATCGCTCGAGCGCCCGGGTCCGAGTCTGATAGTGCGGGTTCAAGCTCCCTCGCGCGCTTGAGGTATTCCATCGCCTCGAACGTTGCTCCTCTCTCTTCATAAATCCGGGCGATGGCAACACAGGGCCGGCCCTGCGTCGGGTCGATCTCCAAGGCCCGCCAGAAGTGCTGCTCGGCCTCGGACCATCTCTGATTTTCGAGTTCGATCAGGCCAACGTTGTATTCGGCCGGAAAGCAGTTCGGATCGAGTTCGATCGCGCGTCGGTAGTGCAGCACGGCCCCAGACGTGTCTCCTAAGGCTTCGAGGGCATTTCCCGCCTTGCACTGAACCAACGCGGTGTCCTTCCCTGCGTCGAGGGCCGATTCGATTGCAGTCATGGCGTCCAGCCAGGTTGTTTCCGTGCACGTCAGCGGCTCAGCGAACGTCTGCCCGGTCGCCTGACGCATCGTCGAAGCGGCTGAATCCGAAATGAGCGCCGCCCATCCCTCGTTGGACGAGGGGGCCTCGGCCAGAGACATGCGCGAGAACCGCGACATTGGCCGCAGCGATCAAGGGAATTGCGGCGACTCGCAGGGCTCGAGAATTGACCAAGGTCCATGCGACAAAAACGCAGGCCGTCACCGAACCGATCAGGGGAACGTAAGCACACGCATGTTGGCCGTCTTTGCCGGCAAGCACCGCGATTCCGGCAGCCGGGATCACCGCCCCCACGAACCAAAGCCAGCCGCCGCAAATCATGGGAAAGCGACGAACGAGCAGGATCGAACCAAGACACGCCGCCACAAGGACTATCGCCGTTCCCAGAGCGACCCACCACGTCCAGCGCGAGCCTTGCGGCAATTCCCGCGCGGTGAAATGCGGAACGACGGCCCGGCCGAGCTGAGTGGCGATCGAAGTTGGGACCAATGCCGCCCGGTGCCGCACCGTGTCGGCCGTCGTCGCGGTGCGCGAGGCGTAGCGGAATTCACAAATCACGGCGGCTGCCGCGACGAGCATTGCGGCGACAAACGACCACATTCGCCAATCGAGCCGCCGGCCGAACCGCGTCGGACCGACCGAGGCGGCGGCGGTCGCCCGCTTTCGCGAAGTCGCCGCGTCAAGCAGGGGCAAGAGGACCGGTAATGCGATCAACGTCGGGCTCGCGAGAGCCGCGGCCGTTGAGCAGACGACCGAACCCGTGATGCTCCGTTTGCGTCCTCGGCGGCGAAAGTCGAGGTACCACAGGATCGCCAGCAGACCAAGAACGGCGGCGACCAATTCCGTCCGGCCCGCGAGCGAGCCGGTGGCTGACGTTGCGGCGGGATGAACCGCGAACGCTCCGGCCGCGCAGGCAGCCAGCAAATGACTCCCCGCGGCCCTCAAGATCACGAGAAACAGCAGACCGGCCGCAACCGCGTGCAAGGCGATGTTGGCGAGAATGAAATCGTCATGCCGAGCGCCATGCGCCTTGAGCTCGGCGATCAGCGACAAGCGGCCGAGCGGTTGCCACGTGCCGTGATCCATGGCGAAGATCCACCGCGCCGCTTTTCCGGCCGAATCGCTGGTTGTGGCGACCGATTCAACGCGGGCGCGGACGGTCGGCTCGGGGCGAAAGAGCGCGTGATCGATGAAAACCCAATGCACAACGACGGCCGCCACCGCAACGGCCAGCGTCTCGGCGCAGGTGCGGGCCATTCCGCGCCGCCGGCCTTCGGCGACCTGCGGGCCGGTTGCCCCTCGATCGCCGACACGAGCGCCTCAATTCGAGCGACCGCTGCGCACCGCGATGGGCGCCGTCAGTGTCTTGGAGGTCATGGCATCTCCCCGCTCCATGGTGGACACGGCGGCTACAAACGAAGGTCACCCGATCACAAGGCTGCGATGAGGCGCGGCACGTCCGTGAAGACTCATATCAATGAGCCGTCGACGCGGGCACACCCGCGCTCAATCGTGGCCAGCGGCAGAGATCAGCGATCACCCGCGCTTACGAACGGCGATGGGGCACGACGACGTCGGTGAAAAATTCATCGGTATGTGCCGTCGACGCGGGGAGACCAATGGTTTCCCCGCGTCGACGGTTGCATCGGTCGAGGGACTCGAAGTGCATCACTCAACAGCACCGAGGAGATTTCGCCGCATCAGTCATCGTTCAGGCAAAGTCCTTTGTGATACAGACCCCACGCGAGCGCACAACCACTCGGCGTGTAGACGTACTCCAGGCTGCTGACGTTATACCACGTCTTTTGTGGGGCGACGCAAAGGCATTCGCAGCCTGAACAGGGGCACCACCTGGCTCCGCGACAGGGCGGAAAAAAACCAACGCAGACTGGGATCTTGCCGAACCCGATGCCAACCGTGCTGTGACAGATAGGACATTTCGCCTGCCAATTGACGGCCGTCGCGTATTTGAACCAACAAACGCACGGGTCTTCCCCTCCCCCGGCGGGATGGCACTTGCTAAAGCCGTCAGGGAAGGTGGCCACGACATATGACCCGTCAAGGCCAGAACAGGTGTTTCTATATCGCAGCCATACATACGCGCTACTAAAACACGTGGTAAAACATTCCGCATCGGCGGTGGACTTGAAATTCCAGGCCGCCATGCCGCCCAGAAGCGCAAGTACCGCGGACGACCGGACAAGAGGACGTTTCAAGAATTTCAACATGCTCTTCCTCCTTCTCGTTGGACAACCAGGCCCTCGCAACCGACGCTACCGCTTGACAAGCGTCGCTTTATATTTGCTCGCCACGTAACCGCCCGTGACCAAGACCGCCAAGACCGCATTCGTCACAGCGAGGAAACTCGGACCTGGTCGCTTGTGCGCTCGGGCAGTCGCGCGCCGCGGCGGCCGCTCAGGCTGATCGGCAAGCGCTCGGTTGCTTTCCGCCAGAAGAGAATCGGCGCGATCGAGTTCGAAGATGGAAGGCGGCAGCGTGCCCCCCAGCAAGACGGCGTCGCGTGTCGACCTGAACTGTTCGTCCAGACCGCCCTTTTGACCGAGGAGGACTACGGACCAGGTGATCGGCAGCCACTCGCCGCCGGGCGTGCGGTCGTAGGCGATGTCCGTTTGGCGCTGACAACGGCCTTTGTTTTCAACGACGGCACGCACGATGACGTAGTCCCGAGCCGGATCGACCCAGAACGAAGCGCATGGCGCAATTGTGCCGCTCCGTTCGTCGCCGCCTGGCTCGAGGATCAGGCACGAGTCGGCGCCGATTCGGCCGCGGATCGGCAAAATCTTGTACCTGGCCAGATCACTGGGGGCGACGGTCGACGTCAGGGGCGCAGCGCGAGAGCGAGAGGTTTGATTTCGGGCAACCCCATCTCAAAAGTACCTTGGGCACGGCGCGACGCGATCCACGCCGTCTTCGCATCCGCCACCTTCGGACTCGTTCGCGAGTCGCTGTACTTTCGCAGATTGCCACCGCTCAGGATCATTTGGACGTGAGACGGAATTCGGAATTGGGGGTCAGGGCCGCAGATTTTGTCGACCCCTTCGGTGTCGCTCGTGTAGGCCAGCCGATCGTCCGCAAGGCACAGCGCGCTTTGAGAACGAAGCGTGACGCTCAAGTCTTTTGGCGTCGAATTTGAAGGGGCCGTCTTGGCGGGCTGTGCTCCGCGTCGCCGGGGAGGCTTGGGCGAGTTGAACGCCCTGACCATGGCGTAGAAACCGGCCGCCGTGCGATCGGTGTGCCAAGTGAGGCGGAGGGTCGTCAATCCGGCCTGCCGCCTGGCCCACGCTGCGGTGATCGTCGCGATCGACGGCTGTGGTTCTTGAGGACGCTCGCTCGCCGGCAATTGCGCGCCCTCTGGCTCGAATACGAGAAGGGCCGCAAGGGCGATCAGCGTCTTTGCGACAGGGCGATCGTTCATGGCATTCTCCGCGTACGGTTCTGTTGTGGTTTCCAATTGCGACGCAAATCCTACGGCCGAATTCGTGAGGGCGCTCGACCGTCGTCGCAGGCACCGGTCGCCGGAAATCGCGTGTTATTGAACGCCAAAACAGCGAACATCAAAGACGGCTGTTTCCGCCGACCGCGAGGCCCCCGGTTTTCCGTCGCCGCGGTATCGAATCTTGAAGCGTGCCTGGGTGTTCTCGCTGCCGAGCTTCGACGACGTGAGGCGGACCCGGAAGACTTTCGACCCAGCGTCAGCAGAGGCGACCGGAATAATCTCGAGATTCTTGCTGGCCGCATCAACGTTCGGGACGTCGAACGAACGGCCGCTGCGGGACGCAAGCACAATCGTCTCTTCGCGGCTTTGCCCCACCATGAGATCGCCGAAATGGGCCAGCGAGGGGAAAATCTGCAGATCGGGCAGAATCCGCGCCTCGACCGGAATCGAAACGCAAGGCGTGCGCTCCCCCGATGCGAGGACCGCGCCAAGCGACAGCTTGAACTTGTGCGTTCCACTCTCGAGGGTCGTCCCGAGCGCGACGGCAACCTGGAAATGCAGACCGTCGCCGCTGGGGTTCTTGGCGACCACGGCCACATTCCTCTCGTCGGCCGAGACCACCAGGTCCCGGCACGGTTGGAAGCAGGTCACGTCGATCCCGCGCACGGATAAGCTCGTCCTGCCACGAGTGTGTCCCCGAAATCGAGCTGGGTCGGCTTGCAAATGAACGCATTTTTCACGAGACCGTGGATGTGCCATCTTGCCAGCGGCCGCTCATCGCCGCTCACAAAGGCGCTCAACAGGTCGTCGAAGGGTACGGTCGCATCGCTGTTCTGACGGGTCCGCGAAAACAGGTTGTATCTGAGCGTGACGCGGACCTCCTCGCTCGGCTTCAGCACGAACGACGAGGGAGAGGCCGACGTGCAAGTACAAGATCCTTCGAGGCGACCCACGTCGATTGGAAAAGCGCTTGCGTTACGGATCGGAACGGCCCATTCAAATTTTTCGGAATTCCAAACCGAGCCGAAGTCCAACGACGCCGCTTCGATCGATAACGGAGGAAGCGGAGCTTTTCGCGACTCCCAAATCTCGGCCAGGAGCACATAGCCCGAGGCGATGACCCAAAACGCGCCGGCGGTCGCGAGAATGCCCCTCCAGAGGAGCCGGCCCGCACTGACTTTGCGGCGGCTCGCGGAGCCGGCTGCCGCCGTCAATCGAAAAGAGTCATCGAGCGAGGAGACTGGGGAAATAGCAGCGTGGGGAGCAGGGCTCTCTTCCATTGATCGATGCCTCCGTGACTGTTTAGCGCAGTCGTCTTCTGCATGATCGATTAATGTCGGCCCGCAGACGCGACCAGAATGTCGCGCCACCGAGATGGTTGCGTCACCCTACAAGCGGCCATATGTGATGTCAATTATTAAAATGCTAAATTTTTTGTGCCATTCGCACATAAAAATATCGGTCGGTGCCACCCTGAACACGCGTGCCACATATATGGCATGCATGAGAGTTTATTATTTGGACAGAGGTATCTTATGGACGGGTGGCCACTTTCGAGCGTAACGGCTGCTCGCGCCATGACACATACTATGTCACTATTTGCACGTGTGTACTTCGCCAACACATATCATCAGAGCGCATACACGCGCTCTCGTAATGCCTTTCACGTTTCCGATTGACAACCCGCATCCGGCGATGCAGGATGTGCGACGATGTCAGCTTTGCGGGCGCCTAGAAGGGATGGATGGCATGCGAAGCCGCTCATTAGCACTGGCCTTCTTGCTCCTCGCGACTCTTGTACCGGCGCTCGGATTTGTGACGCGCGCCACCTCCCGGCAAAGTACGGCAACAAATCGCGGGCGCCACACGCCGTTCCTCGCGGGGCTCGGCAATTACAGCAGAAAGGTGACCACGGACGCGGCCGTCGCCCAGCGCTACTTCGACCAGGGTCTTGCCTTCCTTTACGGATTCAATCACGACGCGGCTTTGTGGTCATTTCGCGAGGCCGCCTCCGCGGATCCCAATTGCGCAATGGCGTTTTGGGGCGTTGCGGCGGCATTGGGTCCCGACATCAATAACCCGGAGATCCTGCCAGGCGACATGGAGATCGCGAAGACGGCGGTAGCCACAGCTCGCGATGTGAGCGCAAAGGCGACGGCGGTCGAGAAAGGGCTGATCGAGGCGATCGACAAGCGATACTCGGTAAATGGGTCCGACGACGCCCTGAAATGCGAACGCAACTATGCGACCGCGCTCCTCGACCTCGCGAAGAGGTTTCCCGGCGACCCCGATGTGGGCGCACTTGGTGCCGAGGCGCTGATGATTGTCCAATGCAAAACCAGTCTGAAGGAAAAGCGGACACTGGAACCGAAAAATGAGATTGCGACGATTCTCGAACGGATCCTCAAGAATTGTCCCGACCATCCGTTCGCGCTGCACCTTTGGATTCACGCCATGGACCACTTAAGGCAGCCGGAAAGGGCGCGGAGCGAGTCGGACCGACTCCGTCAGTTCGCTCCCGGCATCGGCCACTTGATGCACATGCCGTCTCACGCCGATATTCGGCTGGGGCGCTGGCAAGACGCCGTTCTCGCTAACGAACGGGCCGTCGCCGCGGATCATGTCTTCCGACGTGCCCTGCCCGAAAGGGGCTCGCATGCGGGCTACATGGCGCACAACGAACAGATGTTGGTTTACGCCGCCATGATGCAGGGACAGAGTCGAACCGCCAGCCGGGCTGCCGAGGCGGCATTGGGCCTGATCCCCGAATGGGAGGCAAAGGCCGATCCCGGAACATTCGACGTGTTTAAGAGTGTGCCCTATGAGATTCGCATGCGCTTCGGACAATGGGACGCGATCCTGGCGGACCCCGAGCCCGGGTTTTCGTTCCCTTTTTCGCGCGCGTTTCGACACTTCGCCCGGGGCATCGCCTTTGCCGCAAAAAAGAAAGTGCCGGAGGCAAAAGCGGCGCAGCGGGAATTTCTGACGGCTCGCAAGGATGTGCCGAAGAGCCAGCTGTTTCGCTTCCACCGCACGGTTCCCCTCCTCGAGATTGCCGAAAAGATGCTGGCGGGAGAAATTTTGTACCGCGAGGGGAGAGTGGCCGAGGGAATAACGGCATTACAATCGGCGGTCGCTTGCGAGGACAAACTGGAATACTCCGATCCTCCTCTTTGGATGCAACCCGTGCGGCACGCGCTGGGCGCGACGCTCATGGACGCCGGCCGCTATACCGAAGCGGAGGCGGTGTACCGCGAAGATCTCAAACACAATCTGGAGAACGGCTGGTCGCTTTACGGATTGTTCCGCAGTCTGGAAATGCAAAATAAAAAGGGCGAGGCGGCGCTGGTGCGCTCGCGCTTCAAAAAGGCGTGGCAGTACGCGGATTTTAAGATGACGTCGTCTTGCTCTTGTTTGCCGATCTCGGCCAACAAGTGAGAGGATTTCTGGAACTCCCGAGCGGTTCCTGAGGCTCCCTGGGCCATTCGGATTGGGATGAGCTTCTCTGGCACATCGTGAGCGAAATTGGCAGTCGCAAAGGCTGCGGTGATTATGCCGTAAGCTCTTTCGCCGCTTACTGTTCCGTGTTGTGGCGTGCTAGCCTGATTATACACGAGAACAGGTTCCTTGTTCAAGATGAGATCGACCTATTTTCGCTCAAAAATTGGCTGGGACTTTTTTGCGTCCGCCATGGGGGCGGAGCGGACTTTTTTTGGGTGGACCCCAAAAAAGTCTTTCCTTTTTAGCGCCCAAAAAAGCCAAAAAATTGTACAGAAACTGAACAGCTCGCCGAGTACCTGTCGGCAACTGGATTGCGACGGACCGGGGCGCGGGCGGTTATGATGGTTGGCCTCTGACTTTTTCCAATCAGATGCTGCAACCCGAGGTGCGCCGATGACGAGTGTGTTTGTGCTCTCCGCCGTTTTGTTGGCAGGTGCGGGTCAGGATGACGCGGCGGCCCGGGAGTTGGCCGGTTTGGAAGGTGTTTGGCGATTCGCCACGGTGGCCGTCAACGGGACGGAACACCCAGCCCCGCCTTTCGACACGAATAAGTTGATCATCGCCAAGGGTGGACGGTATGTGATCGTGCAGGGTCCGCGGGTGACACACGGCGTGATTCAACTCGATCCGACGGCGTCGCCCAAGCATTACGACGTGACCGTGACCGGCGGACGTGCCAGGGGCCTGGTGACTCGCGGCGTTTACGAGTTGGACGGTGAGACGTACCGGATCTGCCTGCCGCTGGACGGCAAGACGCGGCCGGCGACGGTTCGCAGTCAGCCGGGAACGGTCTTTTTTGCCTTCCGGCGGGAAAAACGCGATTACAAAGAGGCGCTCGAGGCGGTGGCTCGGCAGGAGTTGGCCGGGCGTTGGCAGTCGGTTTCGTACGCTCTCGACGGAAAAAACGCGACCGCCGAACAGATGCAGAAAATCCAACTTGTGATCGACTCGGCGGGGAATTCGACGGCACTCAACGACGGCAAAGTGTTCATTGCCAGCTCGATCAAGGTTGACGCATCAACTGATCCCATGAGCATGGACCTGACCTTCACCGACGGCGACTACAAGGGGACGACTTCGCTCGGTATCTACAAAATCGAAGACGGCGTGTTGACGATTTGCCGGGCGCCGGCCAAAAAAACCCGGCCGACCGAGTTTGGATCGGCTCCCGGGAGCGGGCTGACGTTGATGACCTACAAGCGGGAGGCGGGCACGGTCAAATCGAAGTGAGGCGAATGGCCGCCCAATTTTGTCGGTCGGGAGCGAAAAAATGCTGGTTGTGATGAGCAGTCATGCCACCCCAGAGCAGATCGAGCATGTGATTCTGGCCATCCAGCGGCTGAATTTGAATCCGCATCCGATGCCCGGGCCGACGCGAACCGCGATCGGCATCACCGGCAACAATACGGCCATCGATGCGCGGTCGCTGGAGGTGCTGCCGGGCGTGGAGGATCTGGTCCGGGTGACCAAGCCCTATAAACTCGCCAGCCGCGAGATGCATGCGGCCGACACGTTCGTCAAAACTCCGCAGACGGTCGTTGGGCCGGGGACGTTCACCGTGATTGCCGGGCCTTGTTCGGTGGAGAACGAAGAAGTCATTCTGCGGACGGCCGAGTTCCTGCGGGAACAGGGGGTCAACTTGCTGCGGGCGGGTGCCTACAAGCCGCGGACGAGCCCGTACGCCTTTCAAGGCATGGGTGAAGCGGGTCTGGAAATCCTGGCCACGGCACGAAAAAAGACGGGCATCGGCATCGTGACCGAGCTGATGGACACCGAGAACGCGGACGCCGTCGAGCAGGTAGCCGACATCATCCAGATCGGCACACGCAACATGCAGAATTTCAGTCTGCTCAAGCGTGTCAGTCGGGCGCGGAAGCCGGTGCTGCTCAAGCGGGGCATGGCGGCGACGCTCGAAGAATGGTTGATGGCGGCCGAATATGTGATGGCGGGTGGGAATTACGACGTCATTTTGTGCGAGCGCGGCGTGAGGACGTTTTCGGACCACAGCCGCAACACGCTCGATTTGTCGGTGATTCCGCCGGCCAAGGCGTTGTCGCATTTGCCGATTCTCGTCGATCCCAGCCACGGCACGGGCAAACGGGATTATGTGCCGGCGATGGCGCTGGCGGCACTGGCCGCGGGGGCCGACGGACTCTTGATCGAGATTCACCCCGAACCGGAGCGGGCCATGTCCGACGGGGCCCAGTCGCTCGATTTTGCGGGCTTTCGCCGGCTGATGGAGTCGCTGCAAAAGCTGGCCGAGCCGCTGGGGCGAAAAATCAATTGATTTTCCGACGTCGCGGCAGACGGTGCGTCAGGCTTCCGCGTCTTCCATTTCGGCGTCCAAGGCGTGGGAGGCAAGTCGGAAGTCGCTCGTGTCGCAAACAATCGAACCGTCGCGGAGAACGATCATGCGTTTGGCATTGCGGGCGACGGCCAGATTGTGCGTCACCAAGAGCACGGTGATGCCGGCCCTCTCGTTCAGCTCACGAAAAAGTTCGATCACTTCGCGGTTGGTCTTGGAATCGAGGTTTCCGGTCGGCTCGTCCCCCAGCAGGATCGACGGGCTGTTGACCAGGGCCCGGGCAATGGCGACGCGCTGCTGCTGACCGCCCGAAAGCTGCGTCGGTTGATGGTCGAGCCGATTGGCGAGGCCGACCATCTCCAGTTTTTCCATGGCCCTGCGGCGACGTTCCGATTGCGAAATCCCCTTGGCATAAAGCAGGGGCAATTCGACATTTTCCAGGGCCGACGTGCGGCCGAGCAGATTGAAATTCTGGAACACGAAGCCAATTCGCTGGTTGCGGATGACGGCCCGCTGGTCCCGCGACATGGTGGCGATTTCCTCGCCGGCCAGCTTATAGCTGCCGCTGGTGGGCCGGTCGAGGCAGCCCAGCGTGTTCATCAGAGTGCTTTTGCCGGAGCCGGAGGGGCCGATCAGGGCGACGTATTCGCCTTGTTCGATGGTTAAATTGGCGTTTTTGAGGGCCTCGACTTTGACCTCGCCCAAGTCGTAAGTCTTGCAAACGTCCCGAATTTCAATCAGAGCCACGTGTCAAATTCCAGGTTTGCGGAAACCGACGGATTGGCCAGGTTGCACCAAAGATCTTCGCCCGAGCGGCGAAGAATATTGGAATGATAACGGAAAACGGCACCCGAATCGGGGGATTGCCCGAAACGCGTCCTGCATTCGATCGGTATCCTTGGTATCCTTGCACAGAACTCGCCGGTTTTCCACGCCCGCTTTCCCTATTTACCAAAGCCCCTGCATGAGAATTGTCTACACGCTGGTCATTTCAATTGTGGTCGTGGGTGCCCTGGGCAGTGCGGCCTACCGGCCGGCCATGAATTATTGGTCGGCTCACAACCGCACTCCCTGGCGAACGGCCAAAGTCGAACAGGGACCGATCGTGGCGAACGTCAATTCGACGGGAACTGTCAAACCGAGGGTCGAAGTGACCGTCGGTTCGTTCATTTCAGGGCCAATTTTGGAACTCTATTGCGAGTTCAATCAGGAAGTGAAAAAAGGCGACCTGATGGCCAAGATCGATCCGCGCCTTTACATGGCGTCGGTCGCGCACGACCGGGCGACCTTGGCGATGGAAGAGGCCGACGTCAATCGCGTCCAGGCGCAGCTCCAGCAAGCCATTAACGACGAAAAAAGAGCCAACGCCCTGCGAGAGCGCGGCCAATCGATCATCACTCAGGCCGATCTCGACAAGTACACTTTCTCGCGCGTCGCTGGACGCCCAGTTGAAGATTTCCCAATCGACCGTCGACCAGGCCAAAGCTTCTCTGGACACGTCGCTCGCGAACCTGCACTTCACCGAAATTCGCTCGCCGGTGGATGGCATCGTCACCAATCGCAAAATCGAGCTGGGGCAGACGGTGGCCGCCCAGTTTCAAACTCCCGAACTCTTCATCGTGGCTCCCGACATGCGCAAGGAAATGCACGTCAATGCGTCCGTCGACGAAGCCGATATCGGGCTCATCAAGCAGGCCCAGAAGAAAAATTACCCCGTGACGTTCACGGTCGACGCCTACCCGGACAAAACCTTCACCGGATCGATTCTGGAAATCCGCTTGAACTCGACCACGGAGCAGAACGTGGTGACGTATCCGGTTGTTGTTTCGGTTGCGAATCCGAATCTCGAGCTGCTCCCCGGAATGACGGCGAGCCTTTCGTTTCAGGTCGACCAACGGGCGAACGTGGTGAAGGTTCCGAACACCGCACTACGGTTCTATCCGACCGCAAAACAGGTTCGCCCGGAAGATGTGCCGATTCTCGAGGGGCGTGCCGAGATGAATTCCGACGCCGACCAGGATAGCCAGCCCTCGATGCAGGGAGTGTCGGTGACCGAACGCAATCGGATGCGAAAAGAACGCGGAAAGCGGCACGTCTGGGTGACCGACGGCGAAAAACTCCGCGCCATTCCGGTGAGCACGGGAATGACCGACGGCCAGTTCACCGAACTGACCGAAGGCAACCTCAAGCCGGGCGACGAGCTGGTGACCGGAATCAAGCCGGCCGACCAGGTTGAATCGGGCGGCGTGCAAGTCAAAGTGTCCAAGTGAAATGATCTCGCCCACCACGGTTCGGATCGCCCTTCGGGCACTCGGCAAAAACAAGATGCGGGCCGGTCTCACCGTGCTCGGCGTGGTCATCGGCATCGCCGCGGTGACCACGATGGTCTCGCTCGGCCAAAGCGCGAGCCAGCTCGTGCAAAGCCAGTTCGAGGCCCTCGGCACCAACGTTATCATCGTGGTTCCCGAGGTCCGCCGCCGTAGCGGCGTCATGCAGACCGAGGTGACTCTCACCGCCCGCGATTCCGACGCGATCGCCAGCGAGTGTCCCTCGATCCTGGCGTCCTCGCCAATCATCGGCACCACCGCGCAGGTCATTTACGGCAGCTCGAATTTCAGCCCGCGACAGTTGCACGGCGTCAACAGCGATTACCTGATCGTCCGCAACTGGCCGATGCACAGCGGCGAATTCTTCAGCGAGCGCGACGTGCACACGGCAAGCAAAGTCTGTGTGATCGGCTACACGCTCGTCGGCAAACTCTTCCAGACGACCAACCCCATCGGCGAGAGCGTGCGGATCAAAAATATCCCGTTCAAGGTGATCGGCGTGTTGGCGCCGAAGGGGGCCAATATGGTCGGCGACGATCAGGACAGCATCGTCCTCATGCCTTTGACGACGGTCCGAAAACGCCTGAAAGGTTCGGAGTTTGATAACGTCGACGCGATTCTGGCGTCCGCCCGCTCGATGCTGTTGATGACAGCCGCCCAGCACGAAATCGAAGATCTGGTTACGGAACGACATCGCATCCACATCGGCGAAAAACGCGACTTCACGGTCGAAAATACCACCGAGATCGCCAACACATTCGGCGTGATTACTGGCACACTGACCGCCATGCTGGCGGCCGTGGCGGGAATTTCACTGATTGTGGGTGGCGTCGGCATCATGAACATCATGCTCGTGTCGGTGACCGAACGGACTCGCGAGATCGGCATCCGCATGGCCGTGGGGGCCAAGACGGGCGACATCCTGCGGCAATTCCTCGTCGAGGCCGTGCTCCTCTCGTGTATCGGCGGCCTCATTGGCTTTGCGCTCGGAGCCGGCGCCTCGATAGGTGTCGTGTCGCTGATCAATGCAGTTTCGAGCGGCCAAAAATGGAAGCCCGAGGTCTCATGGGTCGCCGCGGTTTTGGCCTTTTTCTTCGCCGCAGCCGTTGGCGTGTTTTTCGGCTTCTACCCCGCCCGTCGCGCGAGCCGTTTGGACCCGATCGAGGCCCTGCGGTACGAATAGATTATTGCGGAAGATCAAAGACACAGCCGGGCGTTGTCTCACACAGAATCACGTCGTAGCTTTCGAGCAGCGGCATGGCGATCGCCTCGAGCTCGTTCTTCCACAGCTCCCCGCCATAAAACGCGTCCCGCATCTGCTCCCGCGCCCCGAGCGACGGAAAAATCCGCAACCAGACGAATTTGTTGGGATTCTCAATGTCGAGCATCGGTCCGAACACTTTCATGCCGCCTGCACGGAGTGCCGGGATCGATCGTGACTCGAAAAATTCGATGAATTCCTCCCGGCGGCCCGGTTTGATGCGGTAACTGCGCACTTCGACAATCATCGCGGTTCTCCCAAAAGATCGATTGCCACTCGAATGAGGAGGCGCCACCTTCACGGGACTGCAACACGTTCCTCATCTGTCATTCACGAACCTTCCGTAGTTTAGACGTCAACAGATGGGGAGTTGGTGATATGCGCGTTGCGGTTCGCCTGTTTTCAATTGGCTTTGCGTGTTTGTGGCCGGCGGTAGGACAAACCGCCCCGGACCGCGCGTCACAAAACCAAGGCGCGAAAGTGCGTCCGGCCGTCATCATAATCAGTGTCGACGGCTTGGCCTCGTTTTATCTGGACGATCCAAAAGCGCGTATGCCGACAATCCGCGCTTTGGCCGAGGCCGGCGCAAGTGCCACCGCAATGAAGACCGTCGCGCCGACAGTCACCTGGCCGAATCACACGACGCTCATCACTGGCGTCACGCCGGCACGGCACGGCGTGGTGGGAAACGACTACTTTGATCGAGAACGCCAAAAGCCCGTGATCCTCATCTCGGATCCCGAGATCGACAAGGAAAACCTGGTGCGCGTTCCGACTCTCTACGACATCGCCAAGAGTCGGGGGCTTTCGACGGCCGCCATTCGTTGGCCGGCGACACGGAACGCCAGGGCTCTCGACTGGACGATCCCCGACGTCTTCTCGGACGAGTTGCTCCACAAGTATTCGACGCAGTCCTTGATGGCCGAGTGCAAGACGGCCGGCGTCTGGTCGGACGGCGAGATTGTCCGCTACGGCACGCGAGAGTTTCGGGTTGTTACCGACGACATGTGCACGCGGGTTTTCAACCATATCCTTCGCGCGCATCATCCCGATCTGGCGCTCCTGCACCTGACGCATCTGGATACGACGGAGCATCTCAAGGGCCCGCGCACATCAGACGCGTATACCGCGATCAAAGGCGCCGACGAGCAAGTGCGTCAGGTCTGGCAAGAGGTCAAACGCGACTATCCTAATGGGGCGACGCTGTTGGTCGTGTCCGATCATGGATTTACTCCGGTCGAGCGCCTGATCCTGCCCAACGTTCCCCTGCGCGATGCGGGGCTGCTTAAAGTGGAGAGCGGCAAGCCGATCGGGGGCACGGTTCGCATTGTTGTCCAAGGGGGTGCCGCCTTGGTCTACGTGCTCGACAAAACCAATCGCGACGCGGCCATTCGACGCGCGAGCCGCCTGCTCGGTGATCTGGAGGGCGTCGCCAAGGTGATTGGTCCGGGAGAACTCCACGAACACGGGATTGCCGAGCCAACCGAGGATCCGCACGCGCCGGACATCGTGCTCTTTGCCCGCGAGGGCTATAGCTTTGACGAGACGGCGACGGGTTCCGCCGCCAGCGTTCCTCGCCGCGATCTTCGCGGGACTCACGGTCATGACGAGACGCTTCCGTGCATGTCGGCGATATTCATTGCTTGGGGCCGAGGAATCAAACCGGGAGTTCGACTTGGCGAGATCCACAACACCGACGTCGCTCCGACGGTCGCGCGACTGCTTGGTCTGACGCTCACGGGCGCCGAGGGTACAGTCCTTTCGGCGGCGTTGGCCGATTGAGACATCGATTGCGAAACTCGCCATTCCATCTTAAAGCTTCCAGGCGAATGCGCGGCTTTGAGCCGTGCGCACGGAATCGGGGTATTGCGCGATGAGCGGTACTCTCCTGGAAGCACTCGGCGATCTCTCGCTCCAGCAACAGTTGTGCTTCGCGTTCGCGCTCGGCGTCGCGTTTCTGTTCGAGTTCATCAACGGCTTTCACGACACGGCCAACGCCGTGACGACGGTGATTTACACCGGGACGCTTTCGCCGACGCCGGCTGTGATTTATTCGGGATTCTGCAATTTTCTCGGCGTCCTGTTGGGCGGAACGGCGGTCGCGTTTGCCATCGTCAATCTGCTTCCCGTCGACCTCTTGATCCAGAGCTCTTCGCTGAGGTCGATCGTGATGGTAATTTCGCTCTTGCTCTCCGGAGTGATCTGGAATCTGGCGACGTGGTTGTATGGGTTGCCTGTCTCCAGCTCTCATACGTTGATCGGGGCGATCCTCGGCGTGGGTCTGATGAACAGCCTGCTCACGCGAGGCAACATGTCGGGCGTCAACTGGTCCAAAGCGGTGGAAGTGGCGATGTCGCTCCTCATTTCACCGGTGTTCGGTTTCGTCGCCGCGGCGGGCCTGCTGCTCTTGATGAAGCGAATCTTCACGAATCCCAGCCTCTACCGTCCGCCGGGCGAAGGCGACCAACCGCCCAGGTGGATCCGTGTGGTGCTGCTGACGACCTGTGGCGGGGTAAGCCTCGCGCACGGCTCGAACGACGGACAAAAAGGCATGGGGCTGATCTTGCTGGTGTTGATCGGCTTCCTGCCGTCGCACTACGCGCTGAACGTGCAACAAGCCGGGCTCGCATCAGATGTGGCGAAGGCTGCGAAATCGGTCGAAGTTATCCTGCGAACGGATGCGCCGGACGCGGCCGCCGCGGTCGCGCCGGAAATGGAAACGATCTCGAAAACGCTCGCCGGCAAGTCCTCCCTTCGCGATGTGCCCCCCTCCGAGCGATGGACTGTGCGCGAATCGATCTTTCGCTTCCGGCAAAAGCTCAGCCGGGCGAATTTGAGCGAAGAGACTCAACGGGCACTCGAACCGGCTGACCGGCAATTCGCCCGGGCAATCGAATTTGTGCCGTTTTGGGTCGTGGTCGGCGTGGCGCTGGCTTTGGGGACGGGAACGGCGATCGGCTACAAGCGGATCGTGGTGACCGTCGCGGAAAAAATCGGCAAGCAACACCTGACCTACGCGCAAGGCGCTGCCGCCGAAATCGTGGCGGCCGCGACGATTGGACTGGCCGACATGGCCCATCTCCCGGTCAGCACGACCCACGTGCTTTCGTCCGGCGTCGCGGGCACGATGACCGCCAATCATTCAGGAGTTCAGCTCAGCACGCTTCGCAAGATCGGCCTGGCTTGGCTTCTTACTCTGCCGGCGGCCATTCTGCTCTCGGCCGGTCTGTTTGCCTTGGGGGGCGTCATTTTTCCGGAAACGCAGCCCGCACACGCTGTCAAACAATCGCAGAGCAGCGGCCACGCGGACCGGAAAGACGTGGATCGACAGCCACCGCCCCGGCAATCCAGTTGATACCCGACGGACAACTCGATCGCGGCAACTCAGCGTCGCCGGACGGCAGCCCAGAGCATCGAGAGCGCCGTGTAAATCACGACGGCGATCACCAACCAGCGGACGACATCGAGCGACAGTTCCTTGACGATAAATGCGGCGACCAGCACGGCGGGAATACCCGCCATCGTCAAACCGAGGGCCGTGCGCGGGTCGTATTTCCCGGTGCGGACAAAACGAATCCCCGCAATCGGCATCAGGAACGCGCACGAACCCATCATGATGGGGAACGCGGTCTTTACGTTCATTCCCACCAGGGCGATCATCATCATGATCGGCGCGTAAGCGCCGACGCCGATGGTCATCAGGGCGCCGAACACGAAGTTTCCCACGACGGCGGCGACGAGCGTCGGTCCTTCGAGGCCGGTTGCCGTGCCCCCCTCGGGCGTCCCCTGCATCAATCGGCTCAGAATGAATCCGGCCGCGGCCAGCAGGGCCAGGCCCATTCCGGTCTGGATCGCTCGCCGGGGCAACACAGTGACCACGCGGGCCCCGAGGATCGCGCCCACCACCGAAGCTGCGATCAGGACCGTGAGCGTCTTCATCTCGACTTGAATGATGGTGATGTAGATCAACGCCTGCGCGACCGTCGGCAAGGCGTGACCGACGTTGAGCGTTCCGGGAATGTTTTCGTCAGCGACAACCCGCCGCACGCGGTACAGGAACGTTGTCGTGGCGAACGATCCGATCCCCAGCGTGTCGAGAAAGTCGGTGATGAAGCCGACGACCAGCTGATAAGGCGTCGGCCGACGCAGCGCCGCATCCTGCGACAGGATGCGAAGCCAAATCGCGACGAAGACCGCCGCAACTGCCGCCAGCAGGGCGAACAAGATCAGTTTCGCGGTCGACACGCGGGCGGGCTTCCTCGTTGAGGTTCGTTTTCAATCGGGACCGGTCAGACAGACTCGTTACGATCAGCCGGTTCGATTGAAAAACGGATTCCCGCGCGGGTGAACGCTTCGGGAAGCATGTCGATTGCCTGTTGAGCTTCTTCGCGGGTCGCGAAGGTCGCCGCCTCGGCGCGGTCCGCCAACGAGCGAAATCCGCGATGGTTCGCGGGCGAGATCCAGCCGATGCGGCCGGCGTCGTTGGCTTTGATGACGAAGCTCATGAGGACCGAACAAAGCGTTGACCGTAAAAGTCCGCGACATATTAACGGTGCCTTGGGCGCGTCATACACAGAAGAAATAGGTGTTTTCACCAACTCCGTGCAAATCTGATCAGAAATTGACCGGGCCTATTCGAGATTCATCTGTTTCAAGATTTCCTCAAATCGGCCCCAGGGAACGGCTTTGATCGGCACGGCGGCTGTCCGCGGGTCGAGGGCCAGATCGAGAATGTACATCGTTTCGACGTAACGCGTGCGTTTGCCCGCCTTTCGCAATTCGGCAAGCTGGGCCTGTTCCTTGAGAAAGCGGCGGGCCAGTGCCATCAATGTCAGGACCCGCATCCCGTCCGTGCCGTGCTCGACCTGTACGTTGCGGCACACGGCCCAATCCTCGAACAACGCCAGATTCTCAATGGAAATCACGAGAATACTGATGGGCTGGTGCACGGCAAGGCCGGCCGGCTCGCAACACGGGGCCATCACAAACAAGTTGTGCTCAAAAGCCGCATTGGCCACTCGATCACACACGAAATTGGTCAATGTTTCGAGCAAATAAGAGCCCTCGGCTCCCTCCATCGAAATCAGGGTCTCGAGCGGCGTGACGCGATTGGCCCGGCGCGATAATTCCGAGGCGAGATGCCCGTTCGGCACCACGCGCGAGACTTCCGCTTGACCCAAGGGGCGAATGCGGAGCGTGGCGGGCGCCTTGAGGGTCCCGCCGCCTTCCTTGGGAACGTCGACGGCCGTCACCAGATGGTGTTGGATGACGACGGTGTCGCGCGCATCCCCGCGCAAAATGCTCTGCCGCTCTCGACGACGCTTGCGGAGGGCAACGATCCACGCAACGAGACCACCCAGAACCATGCCGACGAGCACATTGGTGCCGTGCTCGCGGAGTTGCTCGATGAGGCGGTCCATGTGGCGATCGCTCCGATCTCGGGACGGGGAATTGGCCCCATCGTATCGGAAGCGGCGGCCCCGTCAATTTTGGGCGCGTCGCACGGCCGAGCGATTAAGTTGCGGACCCGTTGGTCCGTTCGATCTCGACCCGCGTGTCGTTGAAGCAGGCCCCCTCGCCCAAGTCGGAAAGCGTGTCGGGCGCGAGAGCGTTTGAGGTCTGGCCGTTGTGCGTATGCCGAGCCCATAAGCCCTTGGGCAAAGCGGCCACGCCTGGCCGCAAGTCGGCGTTGAGTTTCGCCGCAGAGAGCACTTCGCCGGAGTTGTTGAACATCCGCACGCAGTCGCCGTCGGCAATGCCACGCACGCGGGCATCCTCGGGATGGATTTCTACGGGAACGGCGTCGCGCACGAGTTGGTACAGCGTCGAGGAAATCGCCCTCGACGTCGAAGGCGAAATCAGAGTGAGCGGGAACCGCTCCTGAGTGGAAATCGCGTGATAGGCATAAAGCCCTTTGGAGGTCGCGCGGTCGAGGGCCTGCGGACACAAGTCGATGCGTTTGTCCGGGGTCCCCGGAAACACGTCGACAAAGGGAACAGGCCGGGTGCCGCAGGGCGGAACCGCGCGTCCGGTGGTTGCAAACGAATCGGAAAGCAGTTTTGCGGCCGACGACGTGGCCACGATGGCCTGCAGCAATTCCCTCGATGTTTCGGGATCGTTCGGACGGGTGAGATTCATCCGCCGGCACAACTCGCCGAAGAGCCAGTGGTTCGAAACGCGCCTCGCCGACAGGGGGCACAACCGGCTCTGTGTACTGCGCGATCATGGCCCCGTAACTGCGGCGAGCTTCGTCGTGTTCCAGAAACGTCGTCGCCGGCAATAGGACGTCCGCGTACGGAACCGTATCCGTCATGACCTGTTCATGGACGACCGTGAACAAGTCTTCTCGCATCAGTCCGGCGCGAATCTTGTTTTGTTCGGGCACGGTGGCCATCGGATTGCAGTTGTAAACAAACAGGGCGCGAACCGGCGGATCGAACTCGGGCCGTAGCGTTTCGCCTAGCCGGTTCATGTTGATGATTCGCGTCGCCGGAGCGCGAGCCGCGGCACCCGCATTCGCGTCCACATCCCAGGCGGCCCCCTGACTCATCGTGAATCCGCCACCGACCACGCCGAACTTCCCTGCGACGGCGGGCAGCGCCAGCACGGCCGCAATTGCCGAGCCTCCGTTGACGTTTCGCTCGAGACCCCAACCACAGCGAATGACGGCTGGTTGCGTTTCGGCGTAGACCCTGGCAAAGGCGGCAAGTTGCTCGGTTGAAATGCCGGCGACCTCGGCCGCTCTCTCGAATGTCCATTCCTGGCTCCGATTGCGGAGCTGTTCCCAATTGCGAGCGTGTTTCTCGAGAAAACCGAGATCGGCCCGCTCGTTCTCAAACAGCCATCGAATCACGGCAAGGGCGACCGGCAAATCCGTGCCCGGACGAATCGGCAGATGGAGCTCGGCCTGCCGCGCGAAGGGCGTGCGCCGCGGATCGACCACCGCCAACCTCGCTCCGTTCGCCTGCGCGTCGCGAAGAAACGGCGCCAGATGGATACCGGTGACGGCCGGATTGACTCCCCATAAAACGATCAGCCGCGCCGACGGATAGTCCTCAAACGCCACGCCCGGCATCTTTCCGTAGAGGCCCGCCGCGGCCGTCGAAGCCGGCATCGCGCAGAGCGTGCGGGCCAGCTGCGACGTGCCCAAACGATAAAAAAAGCGGGCATCCAAACCGTTCTGCGTCAGCCAGCCGTTCGATCCGCCGTAGCAATAAGGCAGAATCGCCTCGCCGCCGAATTGATCGCGGATCTCGGCCAGCCGCGTCGAGACGCGGTCGAGAGCTTCGTCCCAGCTCACGCGCGTGAATTTGCCGCTCCCCTTCGGCCCAGAGCGCACCGAGGGATACAGGACGCGGTCCGTTCCATACATGAGCTCGGGAAAGTGCCGCACTTTGCCGCAGATGAAGCCGGCGGTCAGCGGGTTGGTGTGGTTCCCATCGAGCGATTCGACTCGACCGTCGCGGACCGTCACGTCGAGACTGCAACTGTCGGGGCAGTCGAGTGGACAGGCACTTTTGAGGACTTCGAGTCGCGATTCGGGCATGATGCGAGCGCCTGGCTTCTTTGTCCGCGATCGACCGAAGAGCGAAGGCCGACGATCAATTCTTATCGGCGAAGCCGCACGGCACAATCCCAGTCGTCGCGACCTCGCCCCCAGTCGTCGCGACCTCGCCCCCAGTCGTCGCGACCTCGCCGATAAGCCTGCCGGCGATGACAACACCCACGGTGGTCGGGTTCGCGCGAACATGACAAGACGCGACCGGCTTGATCGGGCAGGTTTCCACCGGCCATGATGGGCGGGAACGACGACTGGCTCCGACCAGCGCGACTCATCATGCCGGACTTGACCTCCTCGATTCTTCACGTCGACATGGACGCGTTTTACGCGTCGGTCGAACAGCGCGACCGGCCCGAACTTCGCGGTCAGCCGGTCATTGTCGGCGGCTTGAACGGCCGCGGAGTCGTCTGCGCCGCCTCGTACGAAGCACGACCCTTCGGCGTAAAGAGCGCGATGCCCACGGCGACGGCCCGCCGGCTTTGCCCGCACGCGGTCTTTCTGCCCGTCCGCATGCAACATTACGTGGCAATCAGCCGCCAAATTCGCGAGGTGATGTTCTCATTCACACCGCTCGTCGAGCCGCTGAGCCTGGACGAGGCATTTCTGGACGTCCGCGGCTGTGAAGGTCTCTTCGGCCCGCCGCCGGAGATCGGCTACAAGCTCAAAACGTCCATCAAGAGCGAAACGGGTTTGACCGCCAGCGTGGGAGTGGCCCCCAACAAGTTCCTGGCCAAGCTGGCCAGCGACCACGGCAAGCCGGACGGCCTGGTTGTTGTCTTACAGGATCGGATTGCCGAGTTCCTGCATCCGCTTCCCGTCGGCCACATTTGGGGCGTCGGCGCAAAAGCCGAGAAGCGTTTGCACGCATTCGGAATCAAGACGATCGGCCAGGTGGCCCAGCTGCCCGAACAGGCGGTCATCGAAAATTTCGGCGAATTGGGGGGCCACATCTGCGCCTGGCTCACGGCCAAGATGTCCGCGAAGTCGTTCCCGATCGCGACGCCAAATCGATCAGCAGCGAAACGACGTTCGCGCAGGACATCGACGACCGCGAAACGCTGAGGATGTGGCTGCTCGATCTCACCGATCATCTCGCCGGCCGTCTGCGGCATGTGGGCATCAAGGCGAGAACCGTCGAGCTCAAGATCCGCTCGTCCGACTTTCAAACCCGGCACCGCGGGCAGAGCCTGCCCGAAGCCACAAATCAGACGGAAAAGCTTTGGCAAACGGCCCGCGAACTCTTTGAGCGGGGCCTGACTGACGACTTATTTCCCATCCGTCTGCTCGGCGTCGGCGCCACCCGCCTGACCCGTGACCCCATCGTGCAACGCGACCTGTTCGACGGTGGCGAGCGTGCTCGGCAACAGAATCTGGACGAAACCATCGACGCCATCCGCAAACTACACGGATCGGCCGCCGTTCATCGGGGAAGTTTCTTGAACCGATCGAAGGATGCGGACCCATAAGGCCGTCGGCGCTCCAAACGTCGCCGCTTTAGAATTCACTCGCGGACTTGTCGCCGCCCTCCGCCCAAGTCAAGATCCGGGATCGAGGGAATTGATCCAGCGGGGCCGTCGGCGGCGATGCGACAAGGGGCCGAAATTGCACCGGACAATCATCTGGTTCCTGGCGAGTTGTGGCTGGGGTATCTGCCTGTGGTGGTCGCTCCTTTTGCAACGGCTGCCCTCGTCCGCGTTCGGCGAACACACGGTCTGCGGACCGTGGGGCTGCGGACCGCCGCTACCGGTCTTGCTGGCCTGCCATGTGTTCTGGATCGTGCTACTCACTCCACCGGCGTTCGTGACGGCGCTCCACTTACCGCCGCACCGCGTGCGGTTGCTGGGAACACTGCTCGTCGTTCTCGGACTGTCGGGACTCGTCTCTGTCGGAATTTGGGAGGCCGCCACGTGGTTACGGGAGGCGAGCGAATGGCAGCGGCCGTACTTCGTGCAGCGCTATTTGTTCTCGATCGTCACGTTCGTCGAGTTTCCGATCTTGGAAATCTTGATCGTGGGAGGCGGGTTGTGGCTGGCAGAAGGTCGGCGGTTGCGCCCAGTAACCCCGAGCTGGAAAAGTGACGACGAAACGCTTGCTCAGCCGACCGAAGGCGTGGAGAGCCCGCGATGAATCCGGCCGAACGGGACATCCTGCACTCGTTGGACGAACTGCTGCAACGCGAGATTGTGCGCGACGCGATTCAGCCGGTCGTGGAACGCGTTGAGGGCAAGCTCGAGGCGGAGCCTTCGGCCGTTATGGCATGGGAGCCGCTGCCCTTGTCGATCTATTCGAATCCGCTCCCGGCGTTCATTCGGTCGAGTTGGGTCTTCATTCTGCGTGCGAGAACGACAACCGGGGCCGAGCGGCACCCGAACAGCCACCAGCGAATGATGTCCTTCCGCGGCGCCGGCGACATGCAAACGGGCGGCCCCGGCCAATGGAAGTCGAACCCGCTTGTCAGCAGCCGTGATGCGGACTGGCACAGACGATGGATTTCGATTCCGACCAATGTCTGGCATCAATGTGTCGTGCCGGACGCGAATTGGGTGGTGGTCTCATTTCAAACCGTCCTCGCTCACGAGCTAATCGAGGAGCGGCCGGACGACGCGGCAAGCGTCGGAACGAAGCAACGGCTGTACGTGAGTCCGGAAAAGCGGAATTGAAGAAGCCGCCCGCGTCCGCCTTATTGCGTCGCTTCTTCGCTGAACGAGTCGCGCACGACGAAAATCTGAATGACTTCCTTGCCGTCCGTCTGGACCACGCGATTCCAGGCCAGCGTCTTGCCGTCGTTGCTCCAGACGAGGGCGAACGGATTGGGCGACCGCTCGCTCACGATCGTGCTGTGCCCGAATTGAGGACCGGGACGCACCTTGGTGACGAGAATGCGATTCCCGGCGACGCAGGCGATGGCATTTCCCGAAGGATGCCAGCGCGCATCGGTGTCGACGCCGCCCTCGATGAAGGTGGCCTGCTGGGGTTGGCCGCCGCGCGGCGGGATCAGAAAGATTTGCCACGCACCCTCACCGTCTCGCATGCGAAATGAGATCCGCTCCCCATCAGGCGAACTGCGGGCGATGCCCTGGCAACCGGGAAACGGGCCCTTCTCAGTGTGCGTAAGTCTTCGCTGGACGGTGCCCGCCGGCGGCATCGGAAACGCCGTTTCGGTCCCCTCGAGCGGGCCGAGCGGGCCCGGACGCGTGATGTCCTCGGGGATGTCGACAACATACAGCTCGTCGACGGGTCGGCCCTGAGTGTCCCGCGTTGTGCCGATAAATGCGCGGGCCCGCTGACGGCGACCATCGCTTTGCCGGTAACCCGACAGGCCGACCCAGCTATCGCCGGCGGCGTGTGAGATTTCGTCGCTTCCGGGGTTCGGATCGGGTGTCACGATCACGACGAGCACTGAGAAGCCGGCGGCCTCGGCCGAGAATTGGCCGGCCTCAGGAACATGCACCGCACGGCCCAGCTTCGTCACGCCGATCGTGCGCAGATCGAGATTCTTGCCGATCTGGATTCCGTGCGTCCGCACAACCGCATCGTTATAGGTGAAACCGATCCACTGGTCGTCGCCTGAAAATTCATGGCGATGCGTGCCCCGCGCAAAGCCCCCACGGTGAAAGGCGGTTTTGTGTTGCGTGCGTCGGCGAACCGGTAGCCCGAGTCCCCTGCTCCGCTGACGATACAACCGACTCGGCGATGTTTTTCGTATTGGTTTTCCACGCCGCTCGAATGCAGAGGCCCATGAATGAAAATCACTTCGTCATGCTTGTGCGCGTAGCTTGCCGCGGCGACGCCTGGCCCGAAGTGACTCGCATGCTCCGGACGATAAAGCGACGTGATTCGGCTCGTGGCGATTTCCACCTTGGCGATCAGCCGCGATTCGTGAATGCCCGCGGGCGTACGCGTGTCGAAGACCAGAAAACGATCGTCGGGCGAAAAATTGTCGTTGTTATCAAGCAAATGGTCGTGGGCCGAATCGACGGTCACCTGTCGCTCGGCTGCATCGACCCTCGAAACGTTCATCAGCAGGCCTGTCCCCAGAATCAGAGCGGAGATTCGTCCGAACATCTGCGTTGGCAAAAAGAGTCTCATCCGATCGAGCGCACCACGCCCCCTTCGACGCGAAGGGCCGCTCCGTTTGTGCCCGAGGCGCACGGGCTCGAAACATAAACAACCATGGCGGCAATTTCTTCCGGCGATTCGAAAGCGCCTCAAGAGCGACGACGGGCGAACGGACTTGAAGAATTCCGTCTCGACCTGCGCCTCGTCGGTCCCCCGCGAAGTCGCCATATCGCTCACGAATTTCTCGACCCCTTCGGAACGAGTCGGGCCGGCGAGCACCGAATTGACCGTCACGCCGGTGCCGGCCGTCATTTCCGCCAGTCCGCGTGCCACCGCAATCTGGGCCGTCTTTGTAACGCCGTAGTGCACCATTTCGACGGGGATATTGAGCCCCGATTCGCTCGAGATAAAAACGATTCGCCCCCAGTTTTTATAGAGCATCTTCGGCAGAAAAAAGCGGCTCAGTCGCACACCGCTCAATACGTTGACCTCGAAAATCTTGAACCAGTCCTCGTCGGTGATTTTCGTAAACGCCTTGGCTTCGTAGATCCCGAGATTATTGATCAGGATATCGATCGTCGAGACCTTTTGCGTGAGCGTTTCGATCCCCTCCTTGGTTCCCAGATCGGCGGCGACCTCGGTCAGCCGCGCGTTCTTGTGGACCTCCCTGATTCGCCGGGCCGCTTCTTTCACGCGATTTTCGCTGCGACCGTTGAGAATCACGCTGGCCCCCTCCTCGACGAAGAGGGAGGCGATCGCAAACCCGATTCCCGCCGTCGAACCGGTCACCAACACGCTCTTGTCGCCAAGTTGCAGATCCATTGTCTCGACCTCTCCTCGGAGATGTTCCCGTCAACTGACGCGGCTTCGCAGCGTCGTCCCTCGACCGCGCTCGGGGCCCAGGCTGCGGATGCCCAGCCTCATCGCCTCGCGATAGTCGGCAAACGCCCGGCCATACTGGCACTTGGCCCACCAAACATTGCCGCGCGCGAGATACGTCGTCGCCGATTGGGGATTGAACTCGAGCGCCTTGTTGAAGTCGGCAAGCGCCCGGTCGAGTTGCCCCCTGGCACTCCACGCTTCGCCGCGATTCTTATAGGCCGCATCGTCCTTCGGATCGAGGCGGATGGCCTGGCTGTAGTCGGGAATGGCTCGGTCGTATGCCTCCTGATCGGACCAGACGTGACCGCGGTTGTAGAAAGCCGACGCGTCTTTCGGGTCGAGGCGGATGGCCTCATCGTAGTCGGCAACCGCCTTCCCGTATTCCGCCTGGGCCGCCCACACATTGCCGCGGTTGTTGAAGGCCAGCGCGAATTTCCCGTCGATCTCGATGGCCCGATCGAAGTCGGCAATCGCCTTGTCGAAATTGCGCTTGTCGACCAGAGCGACGCCGCGATTGTTGTAAAACTGTTTCAATCCGGGATCGAGACGAATGGCCTCGTCATAGTCGCGGATCGCCCGGTCGTGCTCGCCCCGCTCGTTCCAGATCATCCCCCGCTCACTGTACAACAGAGCGGTGGGCTGCCGCTGCAATTCGCGATTGAAAAAATCGAGCGCCTCGGCATACGGGACCACATCCTTGCGATTGATCCAGCCTTTGACGCTTTGCGAACCGTTCGACCAGTAGACCCAGTACCAATCGCCGTCGACATAGCGGACAGGGAGAATGGCCCCCCGGCCGACGCTCCCCGTCGTGTCCAACAACGACCGCAGCGGAGCCCGCCGGGAGACGACGACAACCTTGTCACCTTCCTCCTGGGCGACAGCCCGCGTGCTGATACCGCACGCGCACACGAGCAGCAACACCAGTCGAACGATGCGCATGGACGACCTGACGGTTCAATTGTGTTGAATCGGTTCGATCGGTTCGGCAAAGCATCGTGCTGGCTCGCGGCGACGATGACCACGTGTGCACTCGTTGCCTCACGGAATGGGGCCATCTGGTGAGCAATCCTCACTTCAACAATGAGAACCGGACCTATCCTATCGGTCACGCGCAGTCAGTCAATTGCCCGCGACGAGTTCTTTTCACAAGATCGCGCGGCGGCGTGAAAAGCGGTTAATGTCCAGCCGGCCGCTGGAACGAAGCCGGACGGACGTGCAGCGTCGAGTCGCCCCGGCAGAAGAGCGACGCCGCGCAATTGCAACGCGCCATTGAGCCAGGCAAGCCACCGTCCGAAATGCTGGAGCATCACGGGCAAAGCGCAGCCGGAGATACGCAGCTTCGACGTAGCACCAACGATTTCTCGCTCGGTCACGTCGAAACGCATTGCCGGAGGAGGGACTCGAACCCACACACCCAGTTACGGATACTGGATTTTGAATCCAGTTTTGCCCACGTTGCGGTAACGCTCAGACGACGTTGGGATGATGTAAAAACACTGTGATTTACGGGATATTTCAGGATTTCGCGACGCCGCTTACATTGTAGTCGCATTGGGGTGAAACGGCCAGTTCTGTTACCATTCCGCTACCAATTTCGGACGGCATTTCCAGTGCTGCGGCAGTCGGCTCCGCGACACTTGGTCGATGTGACAAAATGCCTTGTTTTGTAGGGTTTTTCGCATCTTTTCGCCTGTCGGACTTTTGTCAAAAGCGGATTTGTCAAAAAGCTGTCAAAACCCGGTCGGCCAATCGGTCGGCTGATGTGCGGCAGTTTTGTCAAATGCTCCTGCCCATGCCTCGTCGAAGCCGTTCCGCTTTTTAGGCGGAAACGACCGTTCTGGGCAGCCATGTTTATTGGCATCATCTCGACGCGGACCACCTGCTGCGACTGTCCGTACCGCACTCACCTGTCAATTGGGAACGATCAGCTCACTCGATGCGGTAGTGGCTTTGACCCACTCAAGTTCCCGCAGCAGTGGTATGGGAACGATCGGCGACGAGTACTTCGCAACAGAGCCCCACGACTTCAAAAGAATGCGAATCAATAAATCGTGGAGATGATCGCACACCCTGATAATTTCGCGTGCGTCGTGGCTTCCCCCCACCACATCGAACCCCCCTTCGTGAATCACGGCGCCACGAAGAGACGAAAGAAATGAACACCAGTTGTCACCGGTCTTGCTGCAGAATCCGTTCAGCAGCGCTTGTTTGTCGTAAAATCCGAAACGTGCCGAGACGTCTGCCACCGCATCTCCAAAATTCTTGTCACGCTGGTCGGCACTCCGGACTTTATCTGCAATTCGTTCGACGGACTTCTTCTGATTGGGATCGGGCATCGTGTTCGCAAGGGCGCGAAGATCGCCGTAGGTTCGATCCAGTAGCGCGGTAACCGCCGTGCCTTCTGCCAGCCCCAGGTTGCTCTTGATGTCCTGTACAGAGAGGCCATGCGCCGTGGCAATGGCTTCAAACGCCCGACTGAGGCTAAGAAATCGGTCTTCGAGGGTCCTGGGTCGCATCCCGGCATTCACAAGGTGCGTAATCAGCAGCCGAGTCACCTGCGTTGCGAGGTCCGGCGACTTCAAGGCTTGGGTGATGAGATAGCCTGTGTTGGCCTGTTGATCCTCCAGAACAAGAGGATGCCCTGGCCGAAACTCGGGTAACCCGAAGGCGACATGGACCCGTTTGATCAAGCGTCCTTGAGAATCGCGATACTCAATCCAAGGAGCGCCGACACGGTATCCGGTTGCAAGCGATAGAACATTCAAGATGTCGATTGGAAACCAGCTGGTTCTGTCGCTTGCAGTGCAATCTCGGTTGCCGGCGTCACACACCAGAATTGCTGTAATTAGCCGTCGCGTTGTTCCATCGCGGAGTTGTTTCGCACGATCGCGATAATCAGGAAGGGCTTCGATAAAGCCAATTTGGTCATCGATCAAAAACGTGATTAGGCGATTGTGCCAGTTGCGATTTAAGTCGGCTTGGGAGCCAGCCTCAACGTTCGCCACCTCCGGGGGCGTCGGAAAGATCCGCAACAGATGGACGTTAATGGAATCCGGTTGTGGCTTGGGCCACGTTTCAAAGGTTGGCGACAACAAGTTGTACAGAGGCAAGACGAAATGGGAGGCATTTTCGCTGACCGTCGATCGATATGTGCTCCCGATCGCCGAGAATCTCGCGCGAAACGGGTGATTGTGATTTGTGGAGTACGTGGTTTCACGGCAGAAGACTTTGAAATCTGCTGTGAACGTGCCTTCGTGGTGAGCGATTGAAATTGACTGCGGGCTCATTTTCCCCCGCGGGTCGATCACGCCCGGGTTTCCCCTCCAGAGTTCTTGAAGCAATTGATCTCTGTCGGCGTTGTCACAGTCGAAGTCGATCTCCGCTCCGCCGGACGCACTGCACGAATATGTGGCGGTGCCCTTCACGTTTTGGTCTGAGCTTGGAAATGTGATAACGGTTGGCCCGGAGTAGACCGGCGATAAGTCGTACCATTCGTTAGGCTGGCGGTCTTGGGGATCGAAGATTGTGTTCATCGGGAAGTGCCTAAACCACCGCACTAGCGCAGCGCGGTCGTTTTCAATAATGACCCCCATGATGCGATCGGGGTTCGGAGGGGCGCCCACGGCCGTCGACGTCCCAAGCCAGGTGCTCGAAACATGATCACCTGCGCTGCTGTGCTTGCCGTTTCGCCTTTCGCCACTCCCAGGGCGGCACCGGATCCGAATCGACCCAAAGTCCTCGCCGGTGTTCGCGAGCGTCGTCCTCCGCCGATGTGAATTCCCCGGGCTTGTCGTATTGGACGTAGCGCCACGCGAAGCCCTCACGGACCATTTCCATGTTGATGAAGCTGTGACTGAGATAAATTCGCCCCACTTCGCGGCTGTATCGGTCGACATCGATCACCTCGACGCGGACATTCTGGCGGAAGACCCTTGCGGCGAGATTCTCGCGGGCTTTTTTCCCGAAAGCCTGACCCTTCTCGGGAGCGTCTATGCCGGCGAGCCGAATCTTGTGCTGCGTGTTGTTGTCGTCGAGGAGAGTCAGTGTGTCGCCGTCGGCGACTGCGACGACCTGGCCAGTGATCTCGTAGCGCGGCTTGGCGGCGAGAGTCTGGCCAGCGGACAGCAGCACGATTGCGATTGCCACTCTGAGTCGCATCTTGATTCCTTTCAAGGGTCTGTCTCGGGCCGTCCATGCTTCCTCTTTTGAGGCGGTTTTCCGACGCCGCTCTTGCAGGAAAGGTAGTGAAGGTCCACACAGAAACTGCAGACGGCGTCATAAGCACGCCTCGCTGATTTGAAAAGAGGATCATTGGGCGGAAAGCCGGTTCGCTCCATGCGTTTGACCACGCGACTGAGATAGTTGGCCAGCCGAAACAGCGATTTGTGCATCCGGCCAGCCTGCTCGGTCGTCAGCTCATCGCTGTCCATTAATGTCGCCCAGCCTCAGGATATGCACGTTTGTACACATGTCGCAAGGGGCGGTCAAGGCGCAATCTGAAGCCGACCACAACTAAAATGAAGGCATGAAGCGCAACGTTTCCCTGTCGCCACGCAAATTGTCCGGTGCCCAAAGGGCGGAAATGCCGCCTGGCATCGAGTTGCAACTCGCGACGCTCCGAAAAAGCCCCCCAGTCGGGGTCGGCTGGCTTCATGAAATCAAATTCGACGGATATCGGATGCTCTGCCGGATCGATGGCGGCGATATCCGATTGATCACTCGAGGCCAACTCGATTGGACAAAGCGTCTGTCGTACCTTGCAGGTGATCTCCTCGAGTTGCCGGTCAAATCTGCCTGGCTCGACGGCGAAGTCGTGGCACTTCGCGCCGATGGCGTGAGTGATTTCAGCACGTTGCAGAGCGCCTTTCGCAAAAAGGCGACGAGCCAGCTGACCTATTCGGTGTTCGATCTGCTGTATGTCGACGGCTACGACTTAAGGCGGTGCCGGCTTGCCGATCGCAAACAACTTCTTGCGACGATCCTTTCGAAGCCCCCGTGTCGCCTGCAGTACGTCGATCACGTCGAAGGCCATGGGCCTGAGTTTTTCGAGCAATGCCGCAACATGGGACTCGAAGGCATGGTCTGCAAACGCGCCGACCGCGAGCACCGGTCTGGCCGAGGTGAGGATTGGATCAAGGTGAAGAGCAATTGCCGGGAAGATTTCGTGATCTGCGGTTACATCGATCCGAGCTCCCGTCGCGGCCTGGGCAGTCTGATCCTGGGCAGCTACGGTCCCGATGGAGTTCTGGTCTACGAAGGAAGCGTCGGCTCAGGCATCTCGGCCAGGGTCGAAGCCGACCTGTTAATGAAACTGGCGCGCATCGGCGCAATGAAAGCTCCGTTCGGAAAGGCTCCTCCACGTGAGGGCCGCCAGCGGATGCACTGGGTGCGCCCCGAGCTGGTTGCCCGCGTCGAGTTCCGGGAGCGGTCGAGCGACGGTCTGCTCCGGCATCCGACTTTTCAGGGGCTGCGCGAGGACGCGAAGCCGTCGTCGGACGCTCGTACGTCCTGAACTAGGCGGACGCGGACGCCGGCACGATGCACTCGGGGTGTTCGTTCCGCGGGCTGTTGACCAGCGTGCTGATCGGAAACGCTGTCATTTCATTCGGCGCATCAGGGCGCAAGAGCGCCTCGAGTACTGGCGCGTTTTCGTTTTTCGGGTCGAGCCACTGGGCGAAGTTTTCTTCCGGCAGGATCACGGGCATTCTGTCGTGCAGCGGCCGCATCAGGTCGTTGGCCTCGGTCGTCAAATCGAGGTCTGAGCCGTCAGCTGCGTGCCAGGTTTCCCATAGCCCGGCGAACGCAAAAGCCCGATCCTTCGCCATCCGGATGTAGTGCGGAATCTTCGTCTTTGAATCGGCTTGCTTCTGCCACTCATAAAAACCATCGGCCGGAATCAGGCAACGCCGCCGTTTGAACGCTGTGCGAAATGAAGGCTTGGTCGCGATCGTCTCGGAACGTGCGTTGATCAGCGGTGGACCGGCTTTCGGGTCCTTCGACCACGCCGGCACGAGGCCCCAGCGCATCAGTGTTAGCCGGCGGTTTTTGCCATCTTGCCGGATCACCGCCACATTCTGCGTCGGGGCGATGTTGTAGCGTGGAGAGAATTCGGGTTCGCGCAACAGCTCGAAAACTTCGACGAGATCACGAGCAGGCGTTCTCAGAGTGAAGCGGCCACACATGCCCGAATTCTAGCGTGCGGCCAGGCTGAAGAGCGATGCTCCCGGACGCCGAGACAGGAGATGGGACTGCCTCGGGCCGGGAGCATTCATTTACGTCAAGATCCCAATGTACCAACAGACGTCACGACTTTCCGTTCCGTTGAAACGACGCAACGCCTAGACCGGGGCTTGATAGAAGATTCGGGCCGTCCGGCGCGGATTCAATGACAGGCGGAGGCACAGACTAACCAGTTGCCGTTCGTTTGCGGGCAATCCGAAGGCATTCAGCTGTTTGGCGACCCGGCTGTCGATCGGGAAGCAGTTGCCTTTCACGCAATCGCGGATGAACACGCTGAGGGTCTTGCCTTCGCCTGCCCGATGATCGCGCATGATACGGGCGAGGGCGGGCATGGGATTTTCTGGCGTTGCACGACTTTCGGTTTCACGGAGAGAGGCCACGTAATCGCTCATTCTCAACCGCTGATCGCGGAGCACCTCAGCCATTCGGCACAGGCGAGTTTTCATCCAGGCTTGCCGTAATCGCCAATTTGCGAGGAGTGCTGGCGTGAAGTTCCTAATGTCCCGCTCGGCCTGTTGGATGAACGAAGGGAAGAACTTGCGGATATGGGTTCGCTGTCCGTCGAGCGTCATCGTTCCGTACAGCGTCGTGATGAAGAACCATTCGTCGGCTGAAATGCCGACTCCGCTCCAGTCGAGCGGCGGACCAGCTCCGTTGAGCCAGCTCTTGGTTTCTGCATCAGTATTGTCGTCCTCGACGTCGATGCCCGCCGTCTGGACTCTGGTTGTCAGTTCGGCGACTGCTTCGGCGAAACGCCTTTCGATGTGCTGGTCGACCATCTGAATTCTCCCTTCGCGCTCGGCGCAAAAAAACAACAGAGCGCTGGAAAGGTGCTTGCGTTGCACCCGCCGTCGCCCTGCTTCTTTTGCCTGACCGGGTTCCCATCAGGGGATTCAAATTGTCGGCCGTTATCCTATCGCGCTTGTCTCGATCAGTCTATGACCCGCATTAGACCCTGCTCATTGGAAATGAAAGCGAAACGTGTTTGGCTCATTTGAGTCATCGCCGTCGGTCGGATTCTTTCGGGCGGTCACCAAGGCTGCTGCCCGAAAAATCCCGACCAGAGGCCGGCCTTAAGAGCAGTCCATCGTCGGAGGGAGGAGATGCTGAGGGCGGTTCTGGTCTGGGTTGTCCGGTTCGAGGCTGCCCGATGTTGATGTTATGCAGGACGGATCGCCCCGAGTGGCGGATCGCTGCTGATGTTGAAACGGCCGTCTTGAGCGAACGAGATCATCGACTCAATGCCGGTAATGAATCCGGCCAAGATTTCACGCAATCTGTGACTAAAGATCCGGGCATTGATCGTCACTCGTCCATCTTCAATGACGCCAAGCCAATTCTCGGGAGTAGGCATATTCCAATCGAGCCGGATGTGGTAATCGGGCTGCTGAGCGGCATCGAGGTTATCGTTTTCGTGGACTGCCATGCAGCGGATTGCGTAAACAAGCGCGGCGAAGGAGTACGTTTCGATCTTTCCGGTTCGGGCATCGAGCAGTCGCATTTGGTTTTTCCCATCCTTTGGCGCCGGAACGTCCAGATGGATGAATTCCAGGAACTTCTGCTTGTTGTTCTTTGATGAGAAGTCCTCGTCGCGTAACGAAAGGCGGAGTGTTTTAGCGACATCGAGCCCCTTGCAGAGCTCTTCCATGCAATTCTCTTCCGGTTTTCCGCTGAGGAGGGCCTGATCGCTGTTGTAAAACGCTCGCTTCACATTGTTCAGCCATCGGCACTCCTGGTCGGTCATTGTTGAGGAAGCGGTCTTCCGGAATTCCATCGAACATCGCTGACTCCTCTGGGAATGGCTGCTGTTCAGCTCTTGCGCTGCACACGCGATTTGGTGGTCGGACGTGGACGCTGCCGGTATCCCTGCGTCCACCAGAGATCTTCTAGTCCGACGTCAGAGAGGAACTGATCGCGAAAGGCCGTCGCGATTTCCAGGACACGCGTGGCGGGATAATCGGCGTCAATGTGGTCGAACAAGGTCGGAGGCGGGGAATTCCGCGTTTCGACGACCTGCGTGAATCGGGGATGGGCGAGGGAGCCCCGAAAAGTCAGAAGCGCGATCGTTCGTTGATAAACGCCCAAGTTGAGATCGACAGTTTTGCTACGTTCGTCGAAGACACGTTTGAGCTTGCCGGAAAACGTCCGGGCCGTTTTCACGAAGCCATCCCAATTCGGGACAAGCGCGTGGCCTGCGTAATTGACGTACCCCTCGATCGCGGCACCGGCGAGGAGGATCGCGATCGGGTTGCGCACGTAGGCAGCGAAGACAGCATCGAACGCAGAGCTTTCGGCTTCGGCGCACCACTCGAGCATACGAATGAAATCTCGGCCCGGATTGTGGCGCATGTCGTATTCGGCGAATTCTGGATAGTCGAACGTTTTCCTTGCGCACTTTGCAGGCATGACCTTCTCGATCAACAGTTGAAGCGTGATCGGACTAGGGGAGCAAATGTGACATTTCGCCAAACTCCGGGATAGATCAGTTGTGGCTTCGTCATCGTCGGAGGGGAGGGCGTTTGAGGGTGAGCGAACTGTATTGAGGATTTCGGAAGTCGGGATCGGATGTCGAGTGTTCATGAACTTGTTGATGATCATCGTCGTCGTCGTCGTCGTGTTGGTGATTGTCATGGTTGTCGGTGACGGCGTCGGCGTTGGTGACGTGGGCGGAACGCGGCGGTTGAATGTCGGCGGCTGGCGGGCTGTTATGAAAGATGCCGCTTGACTTGTCACGAAAAATGGTCATTATTCGTGACAGAATGGCACGCACAAAATCGACACAAAGCATTGATTTTAAGGTACTTGCACGCATACGCGGTGGCGGGCGTGGTTCGGTGTATGTGCCGCGGGATTTTTTTGACATCGCCAGTCGCGAAGCAGTGGCCCAGTGCCTTCACCGGCTAGAAAAGCAGGGCGTTCTCCGTCGCTTGGCCCGCGGGGTTTATGACTTTCCCAAGCAGCATCCGTCGTTGGGACTCTTGTCGCCGCCGCCGGAAGAGATTGCGGCCGCATTGGCGGGACGGGATCGCACGCGGCTGCAACCGGCCGGAGCCTATGCAGCAAACGCACTTGGCCTTTCGGAACAGGTACCGGCAAAGGTTGTGTTTTTGACTGATGGACCGAGCCGGACCGTGAAGGTCGGGCCGATCACAATACAGCTTCGTCGAACAACGCCCCGAAACATGGCCGCGGCGGGGCGCCTGAGTGGGCTTGTCATCCAGGCGTTTCGCGAGTTGGGCAAGGAGCACATTACACGGGCTCGGATTGATCAACTGAAAAAGGCATTGCCAGTAGAAAAGCGACGCCAGCTGATCAAGGACATCAAATTGGCTCCGGAGTGGATGCACCCGATCTTTCGGGAATTGGCGGAGGCGAGGTGATGAAGCTCGACTTCCTCCAACTGCCGGCGGATGAACGCCACCTCTACATTGAACAGGCGGCGACCCGGCGAAGTGTCTCCGCAGTCATGCTGGAGAAGGATTTTTGGGTGAGCTGGCTGTTGGGCGTCCTCTTCAACTCTGAATTCGCCAACTCGCTGGTCTTCAAGGGCGGAACGTCCCTTTCAAAAGTGTTCGGCGTCATTGAGCGATTTTCGGAAGACATCGATTTGTCGCTGTCGCCGGAGTTTCTGCACTTGCCGGAAGCGGGAACCAGCCGTAATCAGGCCAATAAATGGATGTCGGCTGCGGAAGCTGCATGCGGGGTGGCTGTTGAAAAGCAGATAGGGCCGGCACTCGAAACCGCGGTGATGACAGAGTTGGGGAAACGCGAGAATGGCTGGTTTGAGTTTGGCACCGACGTCGCCACGCACTCACCAGTGCTCTCGTTTCGCTATCCGTCGACGCAGCCGGCCGGCTTTGCGTATTTGAAACGGGCTGTAAAACTCGAGTTTGGTTCGCTTACGGATCAGAAGCCGGCGGGCCGACACTCTGTGCGGCCATTAATCGCAGACGTCCTGCCGGATGCGTTTGCGGATTGGCGATGCGAGGTCGTAGCGCTCGAGGTCGAACGAAGCTTCTGGGAAAAGGCGACCATTCTCCATGCCGAATGCCATCGTCCGGTTGAGCGGACGATGCCCGATCGATTCTCGCGGCACTATGCGGATACGGCAGCCCTTGCTCGCCATCCCTCCGCCGCAACTGCAATCGAGCGGGACGATTTAAGGGATCGCGTCGTCGCGTGGAAGAGCCAATTCTTCGGCAGCAGCTGGGCCAGATACGATCTGGCGAAACCGGGGACGTTCCGGTTGGTTCCCAATGGTCATCGATTGCAGGGCCTCAAGGACGACTACGAGGCCATGCGGGACATGTATCTATCGGAGCCAGTCCCGTTCGCTGAAGTGTTATCAACGCTGCGAGAGCTGGAAAACAGAATCAACGGCCGTTAGACGGCCCGGCAAAATTCTGCTCGATTTTTGGCGATTCCCATCGCCATAATTGGTGGCCAATCGGGAATCTCGGGAAATCTTGGGAATTTTCCGGGAATTAATACTACGTTGGGCGATTGCAATCGAGGGCTGTAATGCCGTACAGCCCTCACCGTTTCTGAGGCTGATATGCAGTCTGAGGATTCGGAAAAGGAACTTGAAGATGCATTCCGCATCAGCGCCGACTTCGGCGTGGAGATGCTGCATGACAATTTCAAGCACGTCATTTTAGGGTGTATCGTAGGCACTGGTCTTGGTCTGCAAATGCATGATGTCGACGACATCTACGCGCAGACCATGCTCGAAATGCTAAAGGCGGCACGCAAACCAGATTTCGACCCCGATCGTCCGCTGCGTCTGGCGCAGGAGATCGCGAAGTGTCGAACGCTGGATGCACGGCGAAGAAAGCGTTTTCGGGCTCGGCGGGAAGGAACCGAGTACGAAGACCAGGTGACTGCCGACATGAAGGGCAGCGATCTCGAGTTTAAGCTAAAGATCGCCATCAAGCTGGACTGGCAGCAATTTGACGCCGCACTGCGGGAAGAGATCGAGAAACTGCCTTCGATGCAGAAGAACGCGGCAATTTGCTTCGTGGACACATACGAGGAGATTCGGGAGCAGAATTCATACGGACCCCTAGCGGAGGCTATGGAGAAGCTGTTAGGAAGACCGATAACGGTAACTGCGGCAAAGAGTGCTTGGCACGACGCCAAGAAGAAGATCGCGGAAGATTTGCGACGGCGTGGCTTCGACTTTTTGAGCGAGATCGACCCATGACAAGCGATAAGGAACGTGAAGAGCGGGCTCTGGAAGCTCTGATCGTTTCACGCATGCGGGCGGCGTGCGGCGACGAGGTTGATCCAAGTAAGCTTCCTGGTTTGACTGACGAAGAGAAGGCGTCTCTTAAGTGTCTTAAGCCAGGGTTCATTCAGGACCTGATCAAACGGGCGGACACGGAAGCGGACGATCCGGATGAGGATGAGGCCGAAGAGACTGAATACGAGGACAGCGAATTGCTGTGCGGCAGCGGCATGAACCGCGCCGAAGAGGTCGACGATGAAACCAACGAGGAACTGAAGCGCAAGCGGAAGGAACTGCTGGATAAGCTGAAGGAAGAAGGGGATGCCCGACGAGATCGCAGCAGCGGCTGAGGAAGTGCTGCGGGCGCTGGGAATGTGGCGGCTGCCCGTTGATCCGTTCGCAATCGCTAAGGAAGAGCGCATCCGGCTCGCCCCTGGCATCTATGGAGAGGGCTTCGACGCTCGGATTGAATATTACGCTCAGTTTCAGCGATTCGGCATCTTTTACCGGGATTCTGGAAGACCGGAGGGTCGGATCCGGTTTTCGCTTGGCCACGAGCTCGGTCACTTCTTTCTACCCGAGCACCGCGAGCGTTTGCTCAGCGGCAAGGCACACGATTCCGAATCAGACTACCGTTCGCGCAATCCGATCGAACTGGAGGCGGATCGGTTCGCGGCAAATCTGCTGATGCCGCGCGAGCTGTTCGTGAAGCAGGTCAAATCCTATCGCCAAAGTGTTTGCGATTTGAAGAACCTGTGTGAGCTGGCGACTCGCATGGGGACGTCGGTTACGAGCACGGCGATTCGGTACTGCGATTGCGACATCGAAGGCGCGACGGCCGTGCTCTCCGAGAACGGAATCGTGCAGTGGACCTATGCGTCTGAGGACATGCGCCACCTGGGCTGTTACTTCGTGAAATCAGGCAGCGCGATCCCGTGCGACAGCGAAACCGCGAAACTACTCAAGCTGTTGAACGGCGGGCCGACGGATCAGGTTGTCGGTCACCAAATCGATTCCCACGTCTGGTTCGACTGGCCGAAACGCAACCTCTTGTACGAGGAGGCTATGCAACTCGGGAATCGCGTCCTGACGTGGCTGGTCATCGACCACTGAAAAATTCTCCAGAATTCTTGCCACGCTGCTGACTTTCCGGCGAGGGATAGGGTGGACGGCAGCGAAATCGCCGCCGACAAGTGAAACCCTGTTCCTGGCGTTGCGGCGGCTTTCTACGCGCCGGAGCACAGCAATTGGTCATCGGAACCATTGCGCACCAGAGGCAGCGGTCCTTTTTACAAGAACAGGAGAATGCTGATGATCGATGGCAATCGGAATGACGAGACCGGGCAGGGACGGCCCGAGCATCACCATGACGGGCACACGCATGTGCGGATCCTCTCGAGTGCACGGGCGCGGATTCGAGGAATTCGACGTGCGACCCGAGGCGACATTATTCGATGTGATGGCTGAAACGGCGCGCCTCAGTGGGGTTGGGCTGCTTCCGCCGGGGGAGCACCCTTTTGATCGGCTGCACTCATTGCACGGTGACGTCGAGGGGCCGGTAATCGAGAATTTGCACCAGACGGTTGAACACTACCTGCGGAACCATGGCTCAGAGCCGCGTTTCGCGGTTGAGCTCAAGCCGACCTTCCGAGTAACGACCCGGTGGGCTGTGGCACCGAAGGAGGAACTGACGCCGCGCGAAGTCCTGGAGCTGCCTCAAATCAATCTGCCCTACCAGGATTACACGCTGTACCCGCCGGACAGCACTGTGCCCTTGCCACTGGATAAGCCAGTCCGCATCGAGCGCGGGATGGATTTTGAAGCGCAGCGCGACGGCAAGTACGGGAGTGCAACGTAATGTGTCCCGAGCGGGCGCGAGTCGAAGTTGAGGAGCTGGTGGGCCGGGGCGCCAAGGTGCAGCTGGTGGAAACGGATCAGTGCTACGCGCTGGTCGAGGCGATCAAGGCGCCCTCACCCCCGTGGAACAAAACCGCCTTCGACATTCTGATCGCGATCCCGGCCGCTTACGATGCGGCGGAACTCGATAGCTTTTATCTCGAGTTGCCGTACACCTTCAACGGGGGAGAACACAGCCGGATTAAAGGAGCGGTAATCGACGTGCTGAAGCGTCAATGGCGGTTGGTGTCCTGGCATTATGAGGACGACAAAAAATGGTTGCGCGGGCGCGACAGCTTGGAGAGCCACATCGCTCACTGCCACGGCTTTTTTCTGAATCGGGGAGCGACAAATGCCCCTTGATATGCGAGTGTCGGCCGACCACTGGTCGCGATTAAAGAAGCATTTTGAAAGTTCATTCCGTTCCCCAGGCGCCGCGGAGACCGGGGCGCTTGCGCTGCTTGGTGAACGACGCACGCCGCTGAGGCGCGAGTTGATCATCGCGGACGTGTTGCTGCCGGGGCCAAGTGATCTGAAGCTGGCCACGACGGGTGCTTTGGTCTTCGACTCGTCGTTCATTCGGCGGGCGCATCTGGCGATGCGTAAGACGGGGCTTGCAGGCATCGCGACGATGCACAGTCACCCCGGTGCAGTTTCGCGCGTGGGGTTCTCCCCTTACGACGACCGCGAGGATCCGCTTCTGGCCCAGAATCTGATGGAGCTCGAGCCGCGAACGCGCTTCGTGAGCATGGTTTTCGGGAGAGAGGCCCAAAAAGGTCGCGTGTTCACCGGCGGGCGGCTACCGGAGACGCTTCGCCAGTTGATCGTGGTCGGCGACCGGTTGTTGTATCTTCCGCTGAACGGCGAGCCGGCGCCCCTGCTCCCGCGCCGGCCGAGATTTTTGATCGGGGCCGCGCGCTAACTGGTTCAGGCGCGCTCAGCCTGCTGTCGCGGATGACGATTGCGGTTGTCGGGGCGAGCGGTACGGGCTCACTGGTCTGCGAATTGTTGGCCAGGGCGGGATGCCGACGCATCCTGCTGATCGACCACGACATCGTGCGGCTTATCAACCTGAATCGAATTCTTTACGCGACGGCCGAGGATGCGCGACTCGGCGTTGCAAAGGTCCATGTGGTGAAGCGGGGCATCGAATCGCTGGGTCTTGGGTGCGAGGTCGAGGCGGTTTTGGGATCAATTCTTGACGATGCCATTCTTCGGCGGGTACTCGATGCCGATCTGGTGATCGGATGCGTCGACCGGGCTCTGCCTCGACATCTCCTGAGCGAGTTGGCTTTTCGTTACCTGTTGCCATACGTCGATGTCGGCTCGGAAATTGGAGGCGATGACCGCGGGATCGTGTCGCTCGACAGCCGCGTGAACTACGTGGCTCCCGGCCGACACTGCCTGAGTTGCGTTGGGGTTGTGAACTCGAGGCGCCTGCGTTTCGAGTCGCTGACCGAGGGGGAAAGAAAACGGGAGATCGCATTGGGTTACTGCGATGATCTCCTGATGACGCAGCCGGCAGTGATGGATCTCAATATGCGGCCGGCGAGCAACGGCGTTCTGCTCGTGCGGCACCTGCTGCAGCCGTTCTTGCGCGAACCGTTGCCGGTGACGATCTCTGAGAACGCCGTCACCTATAAGATCATCCCTGTGTCGGTGGCACGGGAAGAGAATCCGGCTTGTCCGACGTGCCGAACAAACCAGCGTTTCGGATACGGGGAGTGCGGACCGCAAATCGGCTTTGACGCGGCAACGGCAAACCGGCTGCTTGGCTCAGAGGCGGCCGCAGCGATGATCGAAAGGGCGCGAGCTGACAATCGGCACGGGGTCCGTATTCCGCATTTCTTGGGTCGCCTGGGAGCGGGCATTGCGAAAATCGGTCGGCGCGTGCGCGGCGCAGGCCGCCGCCAAAATGAATAGTCAGCAGAAGTAACGGAGCGGCACAGTCATACCTACCATTGAGCAGGCTCGACCTCTCGCTGAACAATCATCGCGTGTAGGAAATCGGCGATTCGGGCGACGACGTCCGCCCTTACACTTACACCGATTTCGATGTTGTCGTGAAGAC
Source organism: uncultured Planctomycetaceae bacterium (assembly GCA_963752185.1). Lineage (GTDB taxonomy): Bacteria > Planctomycetota > Planctomycetia > Planctomycetales > Planctomycetaceae > DASPSM01. The sequence goes on from CAVVXK010000002.1 coordinate 3,948,787, forward strand.
CGTGGCGCGAGAAATTCGCGCTCGTGACGAGAGCGCGAGCGCGATCGCAAACAATGATTTTTGCGTGGAGAGCGGCCATGTCGTCATAGGGATCGGCCTCGCGGCTGAAGATTTTCGGCGGCACGACATCTCTGGGCCAACGCGAGCGGAGGAAGGGAAGGCGGTCGCGCATCCGATTGCCGATCAACGTCACGGCGACGGTTCTTTGACGAACGGCGACCGCCAAGTCGTCGATTAAATCGCCAGCGCCTTCAGTGAACGCGTATCCTGCGATGAGGATCTCGCGCTCGGCATTGGCAATCATTTCCCTCGCGGTTGCAAATGTCGTGCGCAGATGGATGCCTAGCCTGTGCGGGGCCGTGCACACGATCTCGATAAAAGGCGACGCGGCTCGATGCGATTCGCGATTGACGGCGAAAGCGCGAATGGCGATTGCGGCCGCACTCGGCGATGCGCTGCCTGGCACGGTGGCCGCGATTTGAGCCAGAGCACGGGCGAGATTGGCCGCGTCTGATGTTGAAAGCGAGAGAGCGCGCTGCAGCCGGGCTGCGGAATGGACGAGGCCATCGGTAGCCACGAGGTCTGCCAGTTGCGTCAGGCGTTCAACGGACAGCGCCGCGACGCGTTCATGGAGAGTATGGATCCAGGAGTAATCCATCCGGGCATCAGTCATCGAAATCGAAATAACCTTTGGACCTGCCCTTGGGGAGAGTCACGATCGTCCCGCGATCAAGAAGCCGATTTCCAAACTCGCACGAGGTTTCAGACACCATTGCGCAAGCGTGGCAAGCTGCTCCGCTGAGGCGATCCGTCATTCGGGGTTCGTGCTCTCGGCACAGCGGATCGCTGGAGCAGGTCCTGGCCGCGTCGAGCACGTCGACGACCAATCTTCCGAAGTTGTCCCGTGCGCTGCCATCGGGATTCTGGGTCAGTCGGGCCTGACGCACGAGTCCTCCCAGGCTTCCATCGCTGTCTGGTGAGGACGTGTAGATGAGAACCCCGGCCATGTGCGCGTCGGAATAAATGCGTTCGCGGAGAGACGCGGACGAGTAGCCGCATTCCAGCGACATTTGCCGGATAAGAAGATGGGCGAGCGTGTGCAGCAGAATGAGGCGCGGTTGCCGCTGCTTCAGTTCCGGAAGCCCGCGGCGTTGACGCCAGCTGGAGTAGGCCTGTAGAAGCGCGCCGGTACGCTTGGCGACATCAGGCATTGCCTCCCAGCGCCTGAGCCGATTTTGATCCAACTCCATGAAGACTCCTTCGCCGAGGTTTTCGACTGCTGGCAGCCAGTCGAGCGGCATCGCCGCGAGCGGCGCCGGAGTGACGGCGATGCCTTGCTCCTCGTTGAAGACCTCCATGGTCGGGTCCATTTCAGTCGGTTCGATTCTGGTGAATCCGAGAAGGGCGCGGACTTCGCGGAGACGGGAAACCGCGACCAGCCTTGAAATGAACTTGCGAGTCGAAGGGGACATTTCCTGGCGGCGGGATTCAAAATATTCGCTGTGGTGGTCCTGGTCGGCGTTGAACACGTCGTATTCTTCGCGACGTATGGATGGGTGTTCGGTTTTCAGCCCCTCCAGTCGCGCTATGCATTCCCTGATCTTGACCTCGGACTTGTCCGGAAATCTCGCTTGGATCACGGTGGACCACACCTCCGGGGGCAGCGGCGTCTTGAAGGCGCCCCACCACGAAGCCACTTCCGCTTGAAGCGGGTCGGCCCATGGCGGCACGGAGAGAGCGCTTCTCACGACAGAGAAATAAACGTTTGACGCCCCTCGTTGGAGCGCGTACAGGCGAGCCCTTCCTGCGCTGCAATCATCTGGGTCTTCGTCGTCATTGAGCCACGGGCGTTTGCGGGAGCACCTTATGCCTAATTCGGCCATCGCGTCTCGTGACAGTGCTCCCGAAAGCGTCCGGCTCTTGCCGCAGCTACAAGTGACGTTGAGATCGCCAATAGCGGCGGACTTTCCTTCGCCACGCAGATAAAGACTTCCGCCGCCGCAATTCTGTCCGCGATGCACCCACCGGTACCAGGGAAAATCGTCAATGTGTCCCTTTGGGCAGGCGACGACGAGTCGCGCCGGATAGGTTGCTCGATTGCATCGATCGCATCGCGGGACCGGTGGCAGGGGGATGTCGCCTCTTTGTGGAAAGCGGAAGCGGTCCGACAGCATCTGGCAGCCCGGGCAAACGCGCCACCGAGGGAATCGGACAAATGGGATGTCGCGGTCGTTGTAGGAGCCGACAGGAGGCGTACGAAATTCAGAGACGCCTAGCGCTGCCTGTAATCGTGGCTCGCTAATCTTTCGATGGGGTTTGAATCCATCAAACCAGTGCTCGATTCCCGCCAGCATGACCGAATCATCCGGCAGATCCACAATCGCGCCGGGTCCGAAGGTGGTGATGATTTGGCTCGGTCGTAGCTTTTGCTTGCTCACTGGGTCATCTCCCCCGAGGTCGCGTGAAGCTCTTGAAGTACAAGCCGGAGGTTTTTTCGACGTCGCGCAGTGAATTAAGCACGGGCTTTGGAAACTCGCCCACCACTTCTTCTTCCGCCGCCTGCATCAGCCATGTACGGGGTTCTCCGGCGCACACATATCCTGAGGAGCGATATTTCAGGTCGCCGCCGTGTCGCGCGATTTGTTCAAGCCAGCCGTCGACCAGGGCCTGAAGTTGTGCGCGAGCGTCGGCCAATTCGTCTGGATCATTGGCCTGCACGCGCTGGAGCAGATAAGCGGTAACGGTCTGCACTACCGGCGAATTGGCTGTGAAGCGCTGGGCGCCGTCGTTGCCCGACATCTGCGGATCGAGAAGACGGACGAGCCCAATAAAGATTCCGTGGAGTGCCTTGTCGCGGGCACGAGACGAATACGGCGTTACGCTTCCGGCCTCGACGTGACGGTACATCATCGAATGGAACGTGCGGAATCGCTCGTAATGCGACAAATCTCTGGGGCGAGACCAGTTGGACAGGACGCAGATGAAGCCTGGCGATCGCCTTCCGACGCGGCTGGTGGCCTGAATGTACTCGGCGCTCGTTTTAGGCTGTCCGGTGACGAACATCAGCCCAAATCGCTGGATGTCGACCCCGACGGAGATCATGTTGGTGGCAAGCAGCGCGTCCAAGGCCTCACCTGTCGCCAGCGTTAGCTCCATCTCTTTCAACAGCTGCGAGATTTTCTTGGCCGCAACGCGACTGGTGAGCTCGACATGCCGCTCAGGGCGTCGCGGGTCCATGCCTTCCTGACGTGCGAGGTACTTGAGACGATGGTCCACGTCGTCGTCAATCATTCGAATCGCGCCACCCAGCTCGCGCAAACTGTTGTAATAATTGACCAGCGTCCAGTAGGGATCTACATCGTCATCGCCGTGGGTTTTCCGCGCGAATGCGGCAGTGTGCATCATCGACGCCATTGCGCGAATGGCCGCTGTCTTCATGCTTTTGCCGGGGGTACAGATCCCGACATAAAGTCTGCCGGGCCTGTCTTTGCTTTCAGCGGCGAAAAACGAGTCGCCGGCGATGAGCCCCGGCGGCGGGAACTGGCGCGAGTCGCGGTCGAAAATCCCGCGGATTTGATCCCGATATCGTCGAATGGTGGCCGTCGATGCGACGATCTTGGGTCGTCGTCCCGACGCAGATGCAAGGAAATCGACCGCGCTTTCGTACAGCCCCATTAACGATCCGAGTGGCCCAGTGACAAGATGGAGTTCGTCCTGGATAATGAGCTCCGGCGGAAGAAACGGACGCACCCGAATCGGCGGATTCGTCGCCGGCAAATCTCCCTTCCTGTTGTGGCGCCCGCCGCATGTGCTGCCGTAGTCGAAGCTGGCTGCCAGAAAGTTGTGCCGCTCGCAATAACGGTCGACACGGCCAAAGAGCGCCTTCGTGCGTTCGTCCCAGGGGAGCCTCGCGACCTTATCCATCGTTCCGACGAGAAGCGTCGGACAGCGGAGATAAATGTCCTCATCCACGACGAAGGCAGGAATCCCGGAGAGCAGATCGGCAGCCGAGCCGTGGAACTCGCAGGCCGCATTTGGGCAACGAATCTGGAGATGCAGGATTTCCTTAATCGCCCGATAGTCTGTGTGTGCGAGCGGCTCGCCGCACCACGGACATGAACGAAGCTGGACAGGATTTCCTTCGTCGGGCTCGTTCTCCGGGTCGAAGTTTGCGAGCGCCTGAAGGGCTCCTGGCTCACGTCCGTGTTGCGGGTCGGGCGTCTGGTCGATGTGATTTGGCGTTGCGCCTCCTCCCACCCAAAGACCGATACTGAAGGTCTGTTTGCCTAAGTGATCAGGCTTTTTGCGGCGCAGGGTTTCGCAAGCGCAGATCATCGTTGACGCACGCTGGAATTGTTGAATCGTGAGGAGCCGAAGCGTGTACCGCATCAAAACAGTGACGCCCCCGTCGCCGGACGCGTCAGCCGACGGGTTGGTCGCAGCGCGGATGCGCCGAAGTGCCATGACGAAAGCGGCGAGACCGAGATAGGCCTCGGTCTTTCCGCCGCCTGTCGGGAACCAAAGCAGATCGACAAGATCGCGCTCGGACGATTGAGGCACCGCGCTTCCCTCAATATTGAGCAGCAGAAAGGCGACCTGGAATGGGTGCCATGCCGGGGGTGCAGCGTCGAATACGCGCCCCTTTCCCTTCTGGAAATTGATTGCCTCGATGGATTTGATCCTCTGCAACTGCATGGCGCGATTGGCAAACTGAAAGGCCTCGAAAATCAGGCGGTCGTTAGCGACCAAGGAAAGACCGCGTTTCATTCGGCGATGCGCCTCGTCGCAGTCGTCGAGATGCTCAGACGCCTTAGGTCGCAAATCGCCCGGCAGGCCGTCTACTTCCTTCCGGCGGTCAGCGATCCAGGCGGCATACTGTTCGAGGAGCGGCGTAAGGGCTGTCTCGATGGCTTCCCCGGAAGGGGCGGCAGCCAAGGTTTCCATCGCAAGTCCCGGTAGTCCGACACCTCCTTTTGCGTCGGTCGCGGTGACGATGTAATTCGGCAGTAGATCGGTGGCTATTAGTGAGGCGAAGTTTGAGCCGGGACTGGGTGATTTCCATGTTGCGGCGCAGCCGTGGCCAACGGCGAACTCAGGCTTGTCGCGGTAGAGCAACCGATAGGATTCGAGGTCCGGGTCATAAACGGTTTCGTTTTCGCGCAGGCGCTCGATTCACGAACGGTTCCAGGGAGGCGTCTGTCCCGCGCACGACGATTTCAGGCTGGAAGTGACATCGCTCGGGGTCATCCGGTCCCTCATCAGCTTCATTCTTATTGCGCAGAAAGACGGAGACGATCCGAAATCGGCCGTCCCGGCGCACAAGCCATTCGCCTCTGGCTCCGCTCGGCAGTTCAATGGATGCGGAGCTTTCGTCGGAGAGCTCGAGTTCCTGGTCGACGGCAATCTGCGTGCGCTGCCATAGGATTGTCGGCTTTTCTCCGTGTCCGTCACTTTGCCCGCCTGTTTCGACGCCTCCTTTCTTTTCAACTGTTTGGAGGTAAACGCCGTATCGGAACTCGACCTTGAGGCGCTGTGCTTCATCAGTGACGGCGAAAGATAAGCCGATCGAAGACAGTTTAGGCATGCCTGCGATCGGGACGGCCTCTTCGGGCGCGTCATCTTCGCCGTCGGAAGTGCCGTCATTCGCGAAATCATCGTCCTCGGCGCCGACCAGCGCGTTGGCGGGGTAGAGGATGCCGACTAGGTATCGCGAAAGAGGGTTATCGCCCTCCCGGGTTTGCTTGTTTTCGCGGAGCGCCTCGTCCGGCGCGGCGGGACCAAGCAGATCCAGCCTTAGCCGTTCGTAGAGATCGTTTCGGATGCCCTCTTGCACCGCAACCGGCATGGCTTGCACTCCTCACATGGCGGCGACAACACCCAGCTGATACGCCGGGACAGATCGCGTCTGGTCAGCGATCGCTTCGACAGTCGCGACCAGCACGGCGTCCTGCAACAGCAGGAAACTAACGCCAATGGCCGCCAGAAATTGTTCCTCATCTTCCGAAAGGCTGTACTCACCTCAGCGCCGCTGCTTCGATGATGCGAGTTACCCGTCGGCCGAGGACCCTGTGGCCGCCGCGGATCATGAATAGAGCTGCCGCGACCTTGCGCCAGTGGTCAATGAGCCATTGCGACCGCAGTACCTCCCCAAGCCGCTTGACGTCGTTAGGGTCTTGCGGTCCAAGCACGCGGCCGTCGACCCATTGGGCAATCGCGGATAACGACGTAACGCGCGAGCCGTTGGCTTGAATGGTTCGAAGGATATCGGCGTAAGTGAGGCCGTTTCGTTCGATGCCAGTCCGCAGTTCCCTCCGCCAAGTCGCGATGGCGTCGTGCGCCGGCCCCTGGGCTTCTTCCTCACGGCGTGCCGAAATGACGCGATCTGCGATGGTCTCTCTGGCCTCTGGCTTCATGAGGATCAAACGATCACCTTCTTCGAGGCGAGTGAGATCACCGTGGACCAGCGTATCGTCCCTGTCGATAAAGCTGAGCCGAGCGTCGGTCGCGAGATAGACGGCACGACCGCCTTCCAGCTTGAGCAAACAGGCGTCCACATTCGCGTCGGGCAGATACGTGGATGGGTCGTGGTCGTGCTCAAGAACTCTTTCATAACCGTTGTTGGTCAAGCCATCGGAAAACATGCGCGCAACGACATCAAAGTCGGCGTCCGTGAAGAGAGACGAGCGCTGTTGAGGCTTCGCGGGCGCGGCCAGTGACGGCAATCGCTCGACACGATCGTAAATGGGTTGAAGGAGATGGGATTGCGACAGATGGCCGGGAAACAAATTCCTGGTGCGAAGAAATCTTTCGCCCAGAAAACGAAGCTCGTTCTTGAGGAGGATTACCGTGATGCTACGTGGGCCGATGCGCCCAAGAGTGGGAAGAAGGTCGTATGGGTCGAAGGCGTGTGAGAGGATGCAGTCCTGGTCCGGCTGGAGCGACTGCAGTTGTATCGTGTCGACGACGGTCACGCGGCTTTGATCCAATCCGAGTCCCGTCGGGGCGGGCAAGCGCACGAGCCATCTCATTGTTTCCGCGCACGCTGGGCTTTGCGCCACCAGCGCAACTCGGCGCCCGCCGTCGAGGCGTTGGGCGATGGTTTCGAGCACGGCCGCGCGTTTGGGGGAATCATTGCGTAGCCTTGCGACGAGCTGCGTCAGGCTGCTCATAAGTTCTGAGAACAGGTACTCTTCCCAGTCGCCCAGCGCGGCAATTTCCGGGAGGCGGCCGCGGAGCGCATCGAGCGGCTCGGTTATCATCCACTGGTAACGCTGGCTTTCCGGCAGTTGAGCGATGGTCATGGCCTGCTCGTAAGAATCGATTCCGACGAACAGGCTGAGAAGAGCGGTTCGGAGCCGCGAGGCGGCTCGGCAAACCTCCTTCAGCGTCCGATGATTTCGGATGTCCGACTGCTCGATGAGTGACGAGAGAGCTCCGTCTGCGTCCTGCCAGAGCTTCGTCAGATCGTCCGTCTCATGCGGCTCGACGACGCGGAGAGAGGCCTTTGAGCAGAACGCCTCGAATTTCGCATCGGGCAGACAACAAACGACCAATTGACCACTATTCGTGTGGGTCGTGAGTTCAGGAGCGAAGATGGAGTCATGGTAGACGAGCGTCGGAAGGTCGCAACAAGATTCTGAAACAGCCACGGCATCCGCGTCGATCAGCATCAGGAACGGCTGAAATCGCTGTTCGAGAATCTTAAGGTTCGCATGCCGCGAAGCCTTGACGATTACGACCGCAGCCCCCAGGGAATCGCCGCGTCCCATGTTCTCGCGACTTGCGACGGGGCGTAGCTTGGCGTCCAGGTGAAGAAGCTGTTTAGCGGGAAATAGATTGTGAAGCTTGGTGTGCGTCGACTGCTGTACCGCCTTTCCCTTGTCCAGATATTCGATTTTGTCGGCTGGGTTGGTCGCTCGCTGATGCTTCGCCCACAGTTCCTTTCGGCGTTCTGACCAGATTCTCTCGATGCTGGCTTTGGGCAAATAAAGGTTGAGGTATGCTTCCGCGAAACGCCCCGGATGATCGGTGATGACAAGCAATGGTCTGCGGGAAATGGGCGGCAAGTCAATCTCGTCGATTCCGAAGACCCACGCTTGCATGACCAGCATACCGGCAAGCGCGGCCAGATGGTCGGGGTCCGAGTGGACCACATGCAGAGGTGCCGTCCCTTCGCCCAGGATAGTGACCGGGAGTTCAATAGCCTCTCCGTCGGCTGTTCTGAAGATCCCGAAGCACGCTTCGTCGCTGAGGAATCGCTGCGGAAACAGCCTGATGCCCATTGCTGGCCCGTTTGGACGCGACTATGCTGACTTTGCGAAGGTGCAGATCGGCACGGTGCGATCACTCGCCCGCGACCGACGGCCGTCGCTGAGTTCGGAGCGAAAATTATAACGCGCTCAATATCCGGTCGATATGCGTAATCGCTGAGCTTGGAACAATGGTAGTGATGAATATTGAAGGAGCTGATGCGATGAACGCGCCCGCCAAATACCGCATCGAACGATGGGCAGATGACGATGGACGGTCCTACGGATGGTGCTGGTACACGGTCGTCGAAATCGCCGCTGACGGCACGGAAAGGGACGTGCTGACCACGAAGGACGAAGACGAGGCGGAGGAATTCGTCACGGACCAGGGTGGCATCCTTATTGAGGATGAATGACGCCGCAACGCAAGGAGACGCTTGGCAAAGCGATCGAAGTTCAAAATCGACCGTCTCGCGTTATTAATACTTGCGACATGGTGCAGGGAATGCCCAAAAGCCGGCGCGATCGTTTGAAGCAGAAGCGAAGCGATACCAAATCATTCGGTCAAACGAAGCCCGTCGCGCGCTCGCGACGGAAGACGATCCGCGCGCTGGACCTGTTTTGCGGCGCAGGGGGGAGCGCTTGCGGAGCCCGACTCGGCGGAGCGATGCCGGTCGCTGGAATCGACATGTGGGCGCTGGCGACGAAGACATTCTCGCTGAACAACGAGGGAGCGGAGACGTACACCGCCCGGCTGGAATCGCTTTCCGCGAAAAAGGTCGCGAAAGAAGTTGGGCGGATCGACATTCTCCTGGCGTCACCGGAATGCACCAACCATAGCGCTGCGAAGGGCAATGGGGAACGGGACGAACGGAGCCAGGAGACGGCATTCCACGTCATTCGATACGCGCGGCAGATTGAGCCTCGTTGGATCGTGGTCGAAAACGTAGTCGGGATGCGTCGATGGAGTCGCTACGCGGAATGGTTCGAGAAGCTCAAGGAACTCGGTTACGAAAACCTGAAGGAGATCGTGCTGGACTCCCAGGATTTCGGAGTCCCGCAAAGCAGGCGCAGGCTTTTCGTTGTGGGTGATCGCGATGGCCTTCCGGGGCTTCCGAAAGTGGCACCCACTATGACGAAGACCGTGCGCGATATCCTGCAATCGGGCGACGGCGACGGAATTGCTTGGCCGTTCACGCCCGTTGAACGAGAGGGTCGGGCAGAAGCAACGATTGAGCGTGCGAAGCGCGCGTATCGAGGCGCTGGGCAAGCGGAAGCAATTCGTGATGGTCTACTATGGAACTGACGGCGGAGGTGGATGGCAGAGCTTGGATCGTCCATTGCGAACCGTGACCACACTTGATCGCTTCGCGTTAGTGCGGCCAAACGGCAAAGGTCACGAGATGCGGATGCTTCAACCGCCCGAGCTCGCTCTCGCGATGGGATTCCCGAGCGACTACAAGTGGCCGGAGGCGGCCCGCAGGGATCGGATTCATCTGCTCGGAAATGCGGTGTGTCCTCCGGTAATGCAAGCAATTGTCTCGGCGCTTATTGGAAATTCATGATGCCTGCCGTTTCCCCCCGTCGGCGAAGGCCCAAGAAGGCTGGTCACCGATCGTGGCTTCCGCGAAGCCAGGCCGCGACGGGTGGACATCGAGGCGACACGATGAGCCCGGACCTGCGAAGCACTTTGATGTCGCGCATTCGCGGCAAGGACACGTCACCCGAGCGCGAGGTCGCCGAGCGGCTGAAAGCGTTGGGGTTCGAGTTTGAATCGCATCCGAAGGACTTGCCTGGGCGGCCCGACATTCTGTTTCGCGACCTAAAGATCGTGGTCTTCATCGATGGGGATTTCTGGCACGGCTGGCGATTTCCGCTCTGGCGAAAAAAGCTTTCGGAAAAGTGGGAACTGAAAATCGCCGCAAACCGGAAACGCGATCAAAGGAATTTTCGTCTGCTTCGCCGTCTCGGATGGACGGTCATCAGGATTTGGGAACATCAGGTCGAACAGAACGCCCCGGCGTGTGTCGCACGGGTCGTAAGTGTTCTTGAAGCTGCGTCAGACTGCGATTCTCGACACAGGGCGGCAGCGACGCGCACAGCTATTGATTCGTGACGATTGTGTGACAGGGGTGGAATTAACGCCTATCGCGCCCTTACGGCTGAAATGCCCCGGAAATGGCCCGTACAAGCGCAAAACGGGCCGGAGGCTGTAACCAAGCTGAGAGCGGGTTTCGCTGCTCCTTGGCTCCTCCAAAGGCGATGTTGCAGCGGTGCCCAAGGATGTGTTGGCTTACAGTGCTCGGTCAGGGCCATCGGTTTGGCGCCGCTCCATTGCAAGCCGGTCTTGGAAAGGCGTCTCTGTTTCGACGACTGAAGCATTGCCTAGCATCTGGTCCGCGGACCGGTCGTTGGACGTTGCCGGACCAGCAGGAAGGTCTTCACTTCGCCGGCGGATTCGGGCAGTGACCGGCTCCTCGGCCGTCGATTGCCTTTGCCGGACGCGTTGGGGTGCAACTTCGATGGAGTTGGCGGCCTTGAGGGCTTTGATGCAGTCTGCCAGTTCAGTAACGCGTGGCCCTTCGTGCTCGCCTGGCTGATGGGGCGTGGCCGACAGGCCGGCCTTGAGGTGGTCGCGTAAAGCGGTCAACTCACCAAGGTACTGCTCGTGCACAAAGGGGTTGCCCAACCGGGCCTGATAATCGCGAAGTTGCGATTCGGCGATGGCGAGGTCCTGGTTGATTCGGGTGCATTCGGTGTCGTAGCCGCCGGCCAACCGTTCGAGGGCGTTGAGCACGGCGCGCGGGCCCTGATGGTCCCGCGATAGCTGGGATTGACGGGCAGTCGACCCTTCCAGAAAAACGCTTGTTGGAAACTCGGGATGCAGGACGATCCCGAATCGCAGCCCGTGATAAACGCCGATAGGAATTCGGGTCGTCTCATCGACGCGGATTGGCATCACGTCGAGCTTCTTGCCGAGGATCGCCGGAATGTCCTCGCGACGATAGGTTTGCTTGCCGATCGAGATCGGATCGTCAGCGTGCTCGGTCATCGTCTGCTGGTCAGCGCTGAGCTTGCCCAGACGCTCCGACATTCCGGCGATGGTCTTCGGCAAGTCGCGGACGTTGCGGCGGGCGACGTATTGCTCGTCGAGATGGTTTTTCTTGAGCAAGGTTAGGCGTTGCAATTCGGCGTCGGCTTCGGCGAGCGTCAGCACGGCCGGGTTGCCGGACGCGATCGCCTTGACCTCGGCGTAGGAGAGTTCCTGGCCGCCGATGTCCTCGGCCTTGCGGGCGGCGTTGTCGCCGGTGATGACCTGGCCGATGAAACGGGCCTTCGTCTCCAAAGCTTGCCACATGTAAGCGTCGAATGATCCTTCGGTGACGTAGCGGTATACTGCGACCTCTTCGTTTTCATTTCCCTGGCGAAGTATGCGGCCTTCTCGCTGCTCAACCTCGGCCGGCTTCCACGGTGCATCAAGATGGTGGAGGGCAACGAGACGCTTTTGCACGTTGGTGCCGGTTCCCATTTTCTGCGTGCTGCCGATCAGCACTCGGACCGAGCCTTGCCGCACTTTCTCGAAGAGTGCCTGCTTCTTGGCATCGGACTCGGCGTCGCCGATTGCCGCAATCTGCTCGGCCGGAACGCCGGCAGCGATTAATTTCTTGATGAAGTCTTCGTAGGCCGAATAACCCCATGCTGTCGGATTCACGCCCATGTCGGCAAAGATCACCTGAGTGCCGCGGGTCGCGGCCGTGCTCTTCCAGATCTCGGCGACATTCAGGACCAGGCGGTTGCCCTTTGACTCGGGGAAATCCTCTGCCTTGGCAGAGAGCATCCGGGCGTCGGTTGCGAGTTTTCGACCGTCGGTCGTGATCGCAAGCGCGTTATCCTCCCTCGGGTCAACCTTCTGCGACCGCAGCCGTTCATAACGGGCAACGAGTTCCTGCTGCAGCTCCTGCTGCTCGTCGGACATCGGGCAGGCGACGACAATGGGCTTGCCACCTTTGAGGCGTGGACGCGGAAGGTCCAACATCTCGGCGGTCTGCACATCCGAGAACGCCCGGAACATCTGTTGGAGTTCCGGCAAATTCGTGAATCGGGCAAAGCGGCTGCGCGGCGCAGGCCCGCGCCATCGGGTGAGATTTCCATGGTGTCGATGACTTCGCCGAACGTGGCCGCCCACGCGTCAAAATGCTCGAGGCCGCGGCTCCTCAAGCCCTCGGGGTCGAGGAAACGCTGCATCGTATACATCTCGACCATCGTGTTGGAAATCGGCGTGCCGGTGGCGAAGGTCACGCCGTGGCCGGGATGCTGCTCGCCTAAGTAACGCGCCTTCATGTAGACGTCGAAGGCCCGCTCGGAGCCACCGGTCTGGATGCCCGCGACGCGCTCCATCTTGGTCGGCGTCTCCAGGTTCTTGAAATAATGCGCCTCGTCGATGAAGACGTGATCGACGCCGAGTTCGTCGAACACGAGTCCGTCGTCTTTCTTTTCCCGGGCGAGCAGATCCTTAAGGCGCTCCTCGCGGGCTGCTTTTTGCTTTTCGATCGATTTGATGAGGTTCCGGTTTGTGCGCTTGTCGGCGGCGTGGTCGCGGAGCAGCTCGTCATATTCGGCGATTTGCTCACGCAGGAATTTCTCCTGGTAGTCACGCGACATGCCGATCCGCTCGAAGCTGCTGTGCGTCACGATGATGCCGTCCCACTCGTTGCTTGCGATCTTGGCAGTGAGGAATTTGCGGCGATCGCGGGTTAAGTCGTCCTTCGAGGCGATGAGCAGCTTGGCGTTCGGATAAAGCTGCATGAACTCGCGGGCAAATTGCTCAAGCAGGTGGTTGGGGACGACGTACATCGGCTTCTTGATGAGTCCGGCCTGCTTCATCTTCATGCCAGTGGCCGCCATCGTGAACGTCTTGCCGGCGCCAACGGTGTGGGCAAGCAGCGTGTTACCGGAACTCATGCCCCGCCAGACCGCATCGTTCTGATGTGGACGCAGGCGGATGTTCTGATTCATGCCGGGATAATCGAGATGCCCGCCGTCGAAGAGCCGCGGGCGCAGATTGTTGTAGGTGTCGTTGTAGAGCCGCACGAGCCGCTCCGTGCGCTCGGGGTCTGTGAAAACCCACGAGCGGAAGCGTTCCATGATGAGCTTCTGCTTTTCTCGGGCGGCGAGCGTCTCTTCCTGGTTCACGACGCGTTCTTCGCGGTCGCCGTCGCGGAAGGTGTCATAGATCGTGGGGGATTTCATGTTGAGGGCGAGTTCCAAAAGCCAGCAGCCATTCGCGCGCCCGGTGCCGTAGTCAGATGTAGCGGCGACGGATGCGTTGGCCGCGTATCCGGCATCCAGGCTCCAGACGGCATCTTTTTTGAGATGCGCGACGGGAACGCTCGCCGGGTCGACGCGGAACAATTCGGCGGCGAAGGCCTGGATGTCGGATTCGGGAATCCACGGAGCGCCCAAGCCGGCATCGATGTCGCCGGGGAGCACGTCTTCGGGCTGGACGCGCAGGAGTGCCTCGGCGTTGCGGACGTAATCGGGGCCAGCGTGCTCGGCGGCCTTGAGTTTGGCTCTGACGTTGCCGGAGAGATAGGCGTCGGCGGTCTGCCAGGTCTTAGATTCGGGATCGAGGAAGATCAGGTCATCCAGCTCTGCGATGATCTGCGGCGGCGGTTTGCCATAAAGCTCGGCGATAAAAGGAAGGTCGACTGCGCCGCGTTGATTGAGCGAAACGAGCAACCCTTCCTCAGCGGTCTTCACTTGCGTGACGGTTTTGGTCCTGCCGACCACATCCCTGGTCATGATCTGGGACTTTGCCGCATTGCCCGTCACTTCGTCGTAGTCTTCGAGCGACATGACGAGCATCGCGTCAGGGTCTTCGCGGAACTTGACTAGATTGGGCATGCGGCGGATCACGTTGCCATCGGACGTTTGGCCAAACGTCGTTTTGTTGACCGGGCCATAACAGAGGACGAACCAGTCATACGCCCGGGTCAACGCTTGGCGGGCATCGTCGCGGTTGGTTTCGGGCCAGTCTTCGTTCTGGGATTGCAGGACGTGCCGCGCACGGTCGCGCAGTTCGATCAGGGCTGCCATGCGCTTGCCGGTCATGGTGCCGTTAGCCCGAAGAGTGTCGCCCCCATAGACGACGGGCGACGCCTGACCGCCCTGCGACTGGTAAATGATACGGTCGTCGCCAACGAAGAAACTGCCTTCGGTGATGTGTCGCTCGGGCGGTGGCGGCGTGAAGACGGGAAGGGGTTTTGTTTCGCGTTGCGTGGGCTCGCTCTTGGCGAATTCCGGCAATCGGCCGATTGCGTCTTTGAGTTGCTTCTTCAGATCGCCGTTGCTCGTGACGCTGTAGCCTTGTCCTCCGTAGAGCGTGTCCTTTCGGGACCAGTTACCCAGCACCATTTCGGGGTGATTGAGGAAATAACGATTGATGACGACGTCTGCGCCGTCGACGGAATGCGGCACAACGCCAACCCATTCAGGATCGACGTGACGGGCGAGCTCGCCCGGCGCCCGCTTGCGGAGGAAGAGAATGTCGGTGACGACAGCGGTGCCTTCGCGTTTGAAGGCATCGGAGGGAAGACGGATCGCTCCGACGAAATCGGCCTTTGACGCCAAGTACTCGCGGATGGCGGCGTTCTGTTTGTCGAGCGTGTAGTGCGAGGTGACGAGGGCGAGAACGCCGCCGGGTTTCAACGCATCAACCGATTTGGCGAAGAAGAAATCGTGCAGCGATAGCTTCTGGCCGCGATAGTCGAGTTTGAGGTCGGCGAAAGGGACATTGCCGACCGCCGCGTCGATGCCGCCTTCGGGCAGCTTGGTGTCGCGGAAGTTCTCGATGCGGATGTCGTGGTCGGGATGCAGGGCCCTGGCGATCCGTCCGGAGATCGAATCGAGCTCCACGCCAATGAATCGCTGCCTGCCTCTTGCCTGGCTGATGAAGTTCCCGGTGCCGCAACCGGGCTCCAGTATCGTGGCGTTGTCGGGCACGCCTAATCGACCGACCGCGTCATGAATCGCTGTTATGACGATCGGCGAGGTGTAGAACGCGTTGAACGTCGTGCGCTTGGCACTGTCGTATTCCTCCGGCGTAAGCAGCGCATGCAGCGTTTCGCCGAGATTCTGCCAGCCGGCGTCCTTGTACTTGCCAGTCACCGGATCGGGGAATATCGAGAGCGCCACAGGCCCAAAGCCGGAGAAGCGGGCGAGCGCATCCTTGTCTTCTTTATTAGCGGAGTGGTGCTCGGTCTCGATGCGTTTGAGCGTCTGGATAGCCGCGATGATGTCGCGAGCCTTGGTTTTCTCGCCACTCGCGATCAGGGATTGCTGGTCGGGCGTTTCGCCGGAGACATTGGCGGCGTCGGATGCGGCAGGTGTCGGCGGGTCGAGCTTTGGCGGTTCTGATTGAGGCGGGGGCTTATTCGGCGGCGTGTCGAAGAGCGAGCGCTGATTACGCGATGCCTTTACACGCGCGATGAATGATGGCGGATATGTGCCATCGCCTTGTCGAGGGAGAGGGCGTCGTTCTCGTCCTGACTCGACTCGGAGGGCAAACGATCCTCGAGGTCCTTGAGTGCCAGCTCCATCGCTTCGCTCGCGACCTGGCTGGGATCGCTCAGGGGCTTTGACTGCTGAAGGCGTTCCTTCCAGGCTTGGTGGCTCTCCCTTAACTCCGTCGCGTAGAGCTCCATTGCCGGAAGCAATTTCCGGTTCTGCTGGAGTTCCTCGCGCATCCTCGGTCGCTGTTCCAGCAGTTCCAGAATGATGGTCTTGTACTTCATGGTGGTTTCCTCCTTTGGGGTTAATGTTAGGGCTTTGGCCCGAATCAGGCGAGTCGCCTGGATCGAGTGGGAATAGTGGCGGTTGTCGCCAGTCTGGGGGTTTGCGCCCATAGTCACTATCCATTGGGTGACACTTCGCGCGAGGGCCGTGCCGGCGGCGGCCCGTCGAGCTCGAGGAGCTGCGAGTTGACAACTCTCTTCAGCAGCCGGTCTGCCGCGGAGCCGGCCATGACAATCATCGACTCGCGGCCGACATCATGGCCGGTCATGCACAGAGCCTGGTGTTCCCAGGCTCTCCACATGGCTTGAGCCGCCGGCCCAAGGTCGCGCAGGTGATAGGCAGGGGGGACCGGCTCGGACATAGACGACTCCCCCGTTAGAAGGGAGTCTCCGGTCCGCTCTCGATGCCCTTTTCCTGGCGGATCATGCCGCGGATTTCCTGATAGAGCCTCTCCGCTTCGATCCGCGTACTCATCGACGAGTCAGGCGTAAGCGGGAGTGCCCAAATCCTGTCGTTGCGGTTCCACCGGAATCCGGCCTGCTTCAGCGTACCGATGATTTCCGGGCTGGGCTTGTCCTCTGGTCTGCCATCGCCAAACTTGATGGCGACCTGGCGATCTCGCTTACTCTCGAAGAGCCGGACTCCGGCAGCAACATCAACTGCGACTTGAAAAGGGTCGCTCGTCGATACTGGTTGCCTTCTGCCAACTCTGTCGGCGAAGCTGCGTTGATCTCCTCCAGCATTGTCAGCCGCTGGCTCGGCGACGGCAGTGCTGGATTCTGGCGGCTCATCGCCGGGTGTTCTATTCTTCGATGACATGGTGTAATCCTCCTTGATGTGATGCAGGTCATCATTAACCTGTGTTAATATTCTACCACTACGCGAGCCGTTGCGCAATAGGCTGGCTGCGGGTTTCAGCGTCTTGACACGCGTAGAGTGGCGGATTTCAAGGGTTTGCGAAGATGTTAGCCGTATAAGTGGCTGTCACAGCCACTTTCCGCGAGACAAGGTTGTACATTTCTGCTATATTACTAGCATGTATGCAACCGCTAGATAGTGCTATTTATAATCTTCCAGAGACCGGGTTTGTCCGCTTGCCGGATGTACTTCGCCTGATCCCGCTTGGCAAAACAAGCTGGTGGAAAGGCGTGAAATCGGGACGCTTTCCTAAGCCCGTGAAACTGTCGGCCAGATGCACCGCTTGGCGGGCGGAAGACATTCGCGCTTTGATCCAGCGTCTCACGCACGAGTCATTGACGACCTAAACGAGCAGCTGTACGCTCCTGCGACAATCGCTCTCAACGCCATTCACACCAAGGGGTATAAAAGCGGGGTATGTCGTGTCAGACGATCTGCATTTAGCGTGGACTATCAAATGGATATCGCGTCATTGTGGTTCCGGCCGTGGGCACCATCTTAACAGTCGTTAACGGTTATCATCGTCCACCAAAGCCACGCTCACAGCCATTGTCCATCGGAAGTGCATTTGTCGCTGGCCAACAATAGTCGTTGACATTCACCGCAATTTTGGGGTACATCTCGGAACAGATAACCCACTTGGTGACACATGTACCCCAGATGCCCAAAGCTCTCTCAGATGCCGCAGTCCGCAACGCCAAGCCAAGAGTGAAGCCGTATAAGCTCTCTGATGGAGAAGGCCTGTTCTTGGTCGTCATGCCGTCCGGCAGCAAATATTGGCGACTGAAGTACGTATTCGGGGGCAAGGAAAAGCTGCTGGCGTTGGGCGTCTATCCTGGGATCACGCTCGGGGGCGCCCGCGAGCGCCGCACCGAGGCGCGTAAGCTGCTCCTAGGCGGAACTGATCCTGGAGCTGCCAAGAAAGAGGCCAAGCGGGCGGCCATTCTCAAGAATGCGAACACGTTTGAGGCAGTTAGTCGGGAGTGGCTTGAAAAACGCGAGCATGAATGGGCATCGATCACCACCGAAGTGAAACTCGGCCGTCTCGAGAGATACGTCTTTCCGAAGCTGGGGAATCGACCAATCGCCGAAATCACTCCGCCGGAGGTCCTCGCGATGCTCCGCGTTGTGGAGGATCAGGGGACCTTGGACACGGCTCGGCGGTTGATGCAGATGTGCGGGCAAATTTTTATGTACGCGATCGCGACGGGACGCGCCGAGCGGAATCCTGTTCCGGACTTACGCGGAGCCCTAAAAGCTCCAGTGGTCAAACATCGCTCGTACCTGAAGGAGAATGAACTGCCGAGTTATCTCGAGAAGCTTGAGGCGTACGACGGGGATCCGCAAACCAAGCTGGCTCTGCGCCTCCTGTTGCTTACATTTGTCCGTACGACGGAACTACGAGCGGCAGAATGGCCAGAAATCGAATGGGCCAAAGGGGAGTGGCGAATTCCTGCCGAACGCATGAAGATGCGGCAACTCCACATCGTGCCCCTGTCGAAGCAAGCCGTGGCCGTCCTTCGCGATTTGCAGAAGCACTCGGGCAACCGGCCGTTCATTTTTCCGAACCAACACAACCCGGGCACGTTCATGAGCGAAAACACCATGCTCTTTGCCCTCTACCGAATGGGCTACCATTCACGTGCGACGGGACATGGATTCCGCAGCACTGCCAGCACCGTTCTCAATGAGCATGGTTTTCGGTCCGATGTAATCGAACGTCAACTTGCTCATGGTGAACGTGACAAAGTGCGGGCCGCGTACAACCATGCACAGTACCTGTCGGAGCGTCGGGATATGATGCAGTGGTGGGGCGACTTTTTGGATGGTCTGGGTCCGAAGAAGGGGAAGCCGTCGCGTCGAAAGAACGGCTCGGCTCAAACTGCCGTTTGAGGGTCGAAGCAAGAAAGCCCTGTAGCGTCCGTCGAGGAGAAAAGCGTGGCTCAGACTTTCGTAATTGCGACGCGACCAGTGAATCTTCACTTCACTGAGTGATGATGTTGCAATTGGGTAACCATTTATGGAGCTTTGCCACACCGGCAGCCGTTACGCGCGTCCCATTCAGGTTGATCTCCTCGAGATCGGTCAATCGCTGGAGATGGACCAGGCCGGCATCGCTAATTCGCGTGTTGTCCAACCAAAGCGTTTTGAACAACGACAGGCCTTCGAGAGAGGCGAGATCAGAGTTGGTGACCTTGAGTCCGCCGAGCCTGAGGTGCTGAAGCTTGGTTACCTTTTTTAAATGGCCAAGCCCCGCGCCAGTCACTTGGGTGCCAAAGAGGATGAGCCCCTTTAGCTTCGGAAGGTGTTCGAGATGAATGAGCCCCGAGTCGCCGACTTTTGTGTTCTCCAGCCAAAGCTCGTTCAGCTGTGAAAGCCCTCGAACATGGATAACTCCGGCGCTCGTAATCTGAGTTCCGCCCAGTGCCAACAGTTCGAGTTGGGTCAGCGACTCCACGTGAGCAAACCCCGCGTCCGTCACCTGCGTGCCTCGCAGTCCTAGCGATTTGAGCCGAGTGAACCGTGCCAGTCGCGCCATGCCGGCATCCCCAACGCGGCCGTTATCGAACCAAAAACTTTCGAGGCCCGTCGAATTGTGTAGGTGGGTAATGATCGCGTCCGTCACGTTCGGCAAGTCGCTCAGGACAACTTCTCCTAAATTCGCGACCCCTTCGAGGGGCTCCAGATCGGCATCCGTCAAGGCCGGTTTGTCGCGAAGCTCGATCCGCGTCAATTGAAATTGTTCATCCGGCAAAGCCTGGCCGGACCCGATCTCACGCCATTCGTCGTTGACGTGAATTTTGATCGATCCGCCCAAGGCCAGAATGGCCTTCGCCGCGCGGCGATCGGGATCTTTCACTTTCTCAATGTTGGCGGTCGTCGGCAATTTCTGAAACGGCTTGCCGTCCACCGTGAGCGCGATGCGAAAACCGTAATTCCACATGCCGCGATTCTGCGAACACGGCTGGCGCCGGGCGGCCCGGCACTGCATCGCTCCGGCGCACCAGGAGCCTCCTCGTCGCACTCGCATATTGTCCGTGGTTGGGGCAATGGGGCCCGTCGGATCGCGTTCCGGCGAGTGGAGGTAATAGTCCTCGCCGTACCAGTCCGCGCAAACCTCCCACGCGTTGCCGAGCATGTCATACAGTCCAAAATGGTTCGGCTGCAATTTCCCCACCGGTGAAAGGGCCGCATAACCGTCCGATGAACGCAATGCCGGCTGGAGACTCGGCCTCTCATCGAATTCCGTGGTCCATGTCGCGTCGCGGACGTTCGCGATTTGCGTCACTTGCTCAGGATCATCCCCGTTGTCGTAGCGGCTGACCGTTCCGGCTCGGCAGGCATATTCCCACTCGGCTTCCGTAGGCAAGCGATACGACTTTCCTTCCCTCTTGCTGAGCCAATCGCAGAATTTGGCGGCGTCGTTGTAACTGACGTTGACGACCGGTGCGTCGTCGGGTTGGGCGTGGCCCCAATTCTTCCAAGTGTGGCCCGGCTGCCAATCGACGACATATTTTTCGCCGTCCAGCCTGGCGCCGTTCCCCGCTGTGCCGTCATTGTCCGCGTCGGTGCGATATCCCGTCTCATCAACAAATTGTTTGAACTCGCGCTTTGTGATCTCATACTTTCCCAAGTAGAAGGGTTTGGTGATCGTGACTTCGTGGACCGGCCACTCGCCGTGCACTTGCAAGAATTCTGCGTTCGACGACATTTCGACCGGGAACGCCTTTCGGAGTTGCTCGAGCGAGTCACGGCTTCCCATCTCAAATCTACCCGGCGGGATGAGCAAGAGCTTGACTCCGCTCGTGTTCGTCACTTCCGCTTCGTAATGCAAGTACCGGGCCCAGTTCTCCTGCGCTTTTCTGGCGGAATCGCCGTCGAATGGTGCCACGAGTGATTGTGGAAGATCCGTCTTGGAGACCTTGGGGGGCTCTAGAATCGAGTTCATGCCCGGTGGCGAGCTTTTCTCCCAACGACCCGATTGAAACGGCACCCAATCATTGTCCCTACCTCCCCAAATGCCCTGAGAATCGCTGTCTCGAAGGCGGACGCGACAACCCCCGACGGCGCGAGTATTGTCAATGAGTTCCACGAACTCGGTGGTGCGAGCGACTTCGTCGAAGTTGTAGAATGCTGATCCGTCGTTTACTTCCTCTCGCCATTTCGACCTTGCGACCTGGGTGAATGACGATATAGGGCCGCGCCATACTGATCGCTCGTTGTTCGCGGTTGCCAAATTCATGAGCGGCGCAGTCTCCGGCGCCTTGCTCGCAGTAGGGAGCGCGGTGTTAACCTCTGACGGTCGTTCAATCTCTTGCGGCATGAGGTCGATCTTATCCAATTGGGCGACGAGCTTTTTGTCGACGAGTCGAACCACAAGAACTTTCTTGTCACCCTTCTTCAGCTCGAAGCTCTGCGTCAGCGTTTCGAGGCCGGCGTGGGAGACTTTGAGCTGCCGCTCGCCGGGTTCGACGGAGACCTTTTGTTCTTTAGGGCCGGTGATCGTGACGGCGTTTCCTTGGGCCGCCACCTCGACTTTGATGTCGGGATCGCGGATGTCGATCACGAGGGCTGTCTCTCGAAGATAAATCACCACGATGCCGTACATCACGCCGCACAATGCCAGACCGAAGGCCAGCACGCTCCAGGGAATCCAGCCCCCTTCATCCCAGCGCCGAGTGAACTGCCAAAGGGGGCCAATTCGCGCGGCCCCCCCTTCGTCGAACCCCGAGTATTTGTCCTGGATCGCGCGGGCCCGGTGATGGCGCGGTTTGATCTTCAGCAGCTCTTCGGCTTTCCGCACGGCCGTTCGGCCGTCGTTGAGCCGGTCCGCCTCGTCGATCTCGCAAATCAGGAAGGAGATTTCGTCGAGTTTCTCACGGGCCTTCGCCAGCAGTGTCTGCAGCGCCTCGTTCCGTCGGTTCTCCGGGATCCGCTCGATGATCTGGATCATCTGCTCGTAGTCGTGGCGTCTGGCACACTTGCCGACGAGCTCTTCCAGCGAGGTGACGTCGCTTTCGGTCAGCGTCTTTTGTTTTGCCGGTTTGCGAATCTGCGAGGCGCGGCAGTCGTCGCCGGTGGGAGTCGGCGCAGGCGGCGGTTTGAGTGCCGGCGACTTTTCGGGAGTGGGCGGCGGAGCAGCCGGGTTCTTCGCGATGACGGCCAACTCTTCGGCAACCGCTTTCATCGACGCGAAGCGGTCCGAGGTTTTTTTCGCCATCATCTTGAGGCAGGCCGCTTCGATCCGCGGATCAAGGCCGGGCGCAACTCGCCCGGCGGAGTCGGGCCCTTGGTGATGATCTGTGCTAGCACGTTCACCATTGAGCCGCGAAATGGCAACTGCCCGGTGAGCATTTCGTACAGGACCACGCCCACGTTGTATTGATCGGAGGCCGGGCCGACGCTGTCGGCGTTCCCTTCGATCTGCTCTGGCGACATGTAGGCCGGCGAACCCAGGATTGCGCCGCTTTGCGTGAGGGTCGCCTCACCCTCTTTGCGGGCTCTTCGGGCTAGGCCGAAATCCATGATGATCGGCTCGCCCTTTCTGTCCACCATGATGTTGGCCGGCTTGAGATCGCGGTGCACGATCCCGTGGTCGTGCGCCTCTTGCAGGGCGCGAGCCAGTTTTTGCACGGCGATCAAAATCTGGCGCTCGTTCTGCTGCTTGCCGCTGCGAATGACATCAGACAGCGGCCGCCCTTCAATATAGGCCATCGAGATAAAGTGCTTGCCGGCGATCTGGCCGACGTCATAAACCGGGCAGATATTGGCCTGCCTCAACGTCGCCGCAGCCCGCGCTTCGCGATAGAAGCGCGCGATCAGTTCGCCGGAGGGGTCGTCCTCGAAATGCGGCGTTTTGATCGCCACCTTCCTTTCGAGCTGGGAGTCTTCAGCCAGATATACGGCCCCCATCGCTCCTTTGCCGAGAGCCCGGAGAATCTGATAGCGGCCGAATTGTCCGGAGAGACCGCTTCGCATATCACCGGGGGACCGGTCGGGCTGCAATTTTGGCGGGACGGTTTCCTGGCCTTGAGCGGCGAAGGACCGCGTAGAGACCTCGGCGCTTTCGCGAGACGCCTTGTCGCCAGCCAGTTTTCGTAGTTCTTGTTCGGCAACTATAAAATTCCGCAGGGTGTCGGCGATCTCGGGATACTGCGCCAGGAAGGTTTCACGCTCGACGGCCTCGCCACGGTCGAGTTGGTCGAAGTACTCATGCAACGCGGCCTCAATTCGGGGATTCATCGAATTGGCGGACGTCTCAGTCATTGGCCCGCCTCCTTTGGCGCCCTTGTTCGGAGAAGGACTTTCGTGCTGGGATTTTGCCGCAACCGACAATAGGATCAACGGTTGTGTCGCAGTCTGGGTGTTGCCGCAAAACTCCCCCCTGTAGGTAAGTGCCGCCAGGGGCTCGGAGCCGAACAATGAGCGAGGCAGGATTTCAAGAATTCTTTGAGATTCTGCGAAATGGCGACGCGGAGGCCGTCGACCGTTTGCTCTCGGACTTCGACCCATTCTTAAGGCGTGCCATTCGATTGCGTCTGTTCGACCCTCGCACTCGCCGAATTGTCGACACCTCGGACATTCTGCAATCGTTGCTAAAGGATTATCTGAGCCGTAAAGGAACTGACGGCGGTGACGCATCCGCTACGAGGCTTCGTGCCTATCTAACGGCCGCCGCGCAATACAAAGTCTCATCGAAGACGCGCAAGGAACGCCGACGGACCGCTGAGCTGGATGACGTCGCGGAGCCCGTCAGCTCGGAGCCGACGCCAAGCAAGCAAGCTGAGGACCGAGACTTTATCGACGCCATCCGAAGCCGGCTTGACGAGGGCGGCCGCCGCTTGTTCGACCTGTCGCAACAGGGGCGAACGTGGCGGGATATCGCGAGTGAGATCGGCGGTCACGCCGACACTCTGCGAATGCAACTTCGCCGGTCCGTCGCAGCGGTGCTCGCAGAAATCCGGCACGGGGAGTCCAGCGATGCCGGGTGAGCCGCCGCTTGGCGCCGGTGAGAGCGACGCAACGCCGACGAATTCGGCGGCGATTCCTTGCAATGAGTCGCTAGACGCGGCGCTTGCGCGTCAGCGAGAAGACTGGCTCAAGGGGATTCGCATCCCGATCGCGGATCGATTGAAGGCCTGTGCCGCGCTCAGCGCTGATCCGGTACAGGCTGCGGAGTTGATCTACCACGAATTCATCTTGCGACGCAACGCGGGAGAATCGCCAGATTGGGACAGTCTGTTGCGGCAATTTCCTGAATACGCTGATCCATTAGGGCTATTCCGCGAGGCGGACCAAATTGTCGAGGACGGCATCGCTCCCTCCGGTCGATCGACGAAGCGACTTGACGGCTACGATCTGTTGCAAGAGATCGGGCGAGGCGGGATGGGCATCGTCTACCGGGCGCGCGAGCGCAACTTGGACCGGGTGGTTGCCATCAAGCGAATTCGAAAGGGCGCGCTTGCTGATGACGAAGCAGTTCGACGATTCCTGAAAGAGGCAAGAGCCGTCTCGCGGCTCAATCATCCGAATATTGTCCATATCTACTCTGTCGGTGATTGCGACGGAGAACCGTTCATTGCACTGGAGCTCGTGGAAGGACCGACCCTTGCCGAGCGCGTCGGAGGAAGGCCGCTTGCGCCGCGACTTGCAGGGATGATCGCCGCGGCTGTGGCGCACGCCATTCAATACGCACACCAGAATGGCATCATTCATCGCGACCTCAAGCCGGCGAACATCCTCCTTTCCGGATCGGCCGATAGGCCAATCCCGAAGGTGACGGATTTTGGCGCGGCCGCTGACCTGGAGCAGGCGACCGACCAAGAGGGCACACAGTTTCTCGGCACACCGAGTTACATGACGCCCGAGCAAGTGGGTCCAAAATGCGGAGCAGTCAGCCATCTCACTGACGTTTATGGCATAGGCGCGCTTCTTTACGAAACGCTCACGGGCCGGCCGCCCTTCCAGGCCGATTCGATCGGCGAAACGTTGCGGCAAGTCGTTGAGACACAACCGGTCAGTCCGCGATTGCTCAATCCTGCTGTCCCACGCGATCTGGAAACCATTTGTTTGAAATGCCTGCAGAAAGAGCCTGGTCGTCGTTACGGCTCTGCGGCGGCTGTAGCTGACGATCTGGAACGCTTCCTTGCGGGGCAGCCAATTCACGCCAGGCCGATCGGTCCCGCCCCACGGTTTCGGATGTGGTGTCGCCGCAATCCTGGAACGGCGAGCCTAGTGGCTGCACTTCTGTTGGCGCTTCTGACAGGAATTGTCGGCATTACGGTCGAATGGCGAAACGCCGAAGCGGCCCGGCAAAGTGCCGTAGCCAGCGACGTGGAAGCACAACAACTCCTAACCGAGTTGGTTGAGTCGAACCCTCTGGATGCACGCAAGACCTTTCGATCCGTTGCATCCATGATCGACGTGCTTCATAAGGCCGAAACGCATTGCAAGAACCTGTTGCAGAAAAGCCCTGACGAAGTTCCGATTCGAATTGCGCATCACCACGATTTACGACCGCTTAAACCGTCTCTATTGCCAACGGGGACAGGCAACCGAGGCGGAAGCAATTCGCCGCCAAGCCCGCGCTCTCTGGGAGCCGCCGGCCAATGTGACTGGCAAGGCAGAGTGGAAATATTGGCTAGCTGCTACGTACTCCTGGGACGACGACAGTGTTCCGCGATTCTTCCAATCCGGGCAACAGGCCGAAGCGATCTGGGAGGAACTGGCCCAAGAGCAACCTGCGAATCTTGATTTGATGCTCAAAATCTGGTCGTTCCGCACTGTGATGGCGGCCCATTTCGGCAGTAAGGCCGGCGAAGCGTGGTTTTCCGAACTTAAAGAGAGCAAGGCTGAGCTCGAGCGGCTCGTTGGTCGCAATCCTGGCGACAGGCCATTGCGGAAGCGCCTAGCCCTACAATGCTTTCTGCTGGGCGAAGCCTACATTCGAAGCCAGACGGTCGATGAAGCGTCCGCCTTCTGGCGGGAGTCATACGAGCATTACAAAATCCTGACCGACGAACGCCCCGACGATCTGCTCGACAACATCTCGCTGGCAATTTCGTGTTCCCGGCTCATCCACGATCGGACCGACCCGTACTACCTTCACGGAATCGCGCGACTTGACGCGTCAGATCGGCGCCTCAGGGAACTCCTGAGCGCGTCGCCAAAAAGCGGCTGGCTCCGCGACTTACTCTTGGAAGATTATTGCAGCCGGGCGCTGTGCCACGCGAAAGCCGGGCAAACGGAGAAGGCGGAGCAGGCAGCTCTTGAGTGCGCCGAAGTGCTCGCGATGCGGCTCGACGGCGAACATGGCAAACCTGAAATTAGGAAGGAGCATGCGATCAAGTTGATTACGTTTAGCCATCTGCTCCAGGAGGCCAAACAGCGGCCCGCCGCCTTGCGTCTGGCGCGCCAGGCTGCTGCTCTTTGCTCACAATTGGCACTCGACCTTTCTCAGGACGCGGGCGCCCGACGCGACTTGGTGAATATATTGGTGGATTCGTCCGCGCTCGCCAACCAACTCGGAGACCCGGCCTTGGCACTAGAGCAAGCCGAATTGGCCCGAGGAATCATCGAGACGTGGATGCGTACTGCGTTCGATGATCCGCACAAGGACGAGGGGCTCGCCGGCGCGTGGGAGCGGATTGCCAAGGCGCGGTGGAGCTTGGGTCGGCAAGATCAAGCCTTGGCCGCATTCCGGGAATCGGCGGCGATCCAAAAACGGATTTTTGAGCGAGAACCGTCCCATTACGTAAACCGCGTAAGTCTCAGCCAATGCTACAACCGCCTGGTTCATTACGACTCGATCTCGGGCGACCTGCAGGTTGCCGCTGACGCGATCTCAGCACGGTCCGCGCTGTGGCCCAACAACACGCAGCAACTCGCCAAATCGGCCGACGACTTCGATGCTCTGGCCAAGCAAGTGGCCGCTCGTGCGCGCGGGCGTCTTTCCGCGCAGGACCAGGCGGAGCGCGACCACTATCTAAGCGAGAGCAAGCGCCTTCGACAGGCAGCCAAAGTGACGGCTGAGCGAACGGTTCGTGAACTGAGTGCTGAGCGTTAATCGCTCGTTGGGCAGCTCGGCTCTTGGCGAAATTGCTTCTTCGAGATGAGCCTGCCCATTTGCTGATCCGCAGACGAGCCAGCTTCTTGCGTTTTCTGACTCGGCGGCGGTTGGTCTCGTAGCGGTCTTTGAAACTGCCAAATTGCCATCCAAAATCCACGAGGCGGCGAATGTCCAGTGGAATCAGGCCAATTGGTACGCCGGTGCTTGATAATTCCGTCTCCGCGAGAAAGCAACCTCTGTCGATATCCCAGGTCACTTTCTTGAGAACGTAGCCCCTTGGATCATCCTGCCCCTCCCACTCCTTGCTGAACACCACCATCTTCTCTGCCGGAGGGAATGGCAGCTCAAACGTCCTCGTAAGCCGAATGCCATGGTCGTTATCCGCCATCGGGGGCGCGTAACGAAGCACAGAGTCCAAATGGACGGGGTGCATGAGGGATGCTTTCGGCGACGGTTTTAAGGTCCCGGACTCGCCTCGACGAGTTTAGCATGACGCCTCCCGGTCGCGGCACACTTACGGCAAAGAGCGCAAGGCAACAAAGCCGCGCCGTCGCCTACCGACGACGGCAAATCGTCGTGATGAGCGTCGCGACCGCGGCGACCAGCCGAGCAATCGCGTTTAGCATCAATGCAACTTCGATGATCGTCATGTTCTCCTCTTTCTGTCCGCCCCATGTGGCGTGACCTGAGCAAGGGAACAGCCGGCATTGCAGCAGAGCGGGAAAGGCCGCAAAGCGCCGCTGATGCGGGAATCTGCACAAGCGATAGCGCGGAAGCACACAGCCTTCGGACGCTATGCGTCGCCGGCTACACGCCAGTCACGGTCACGCCGGAAGCGGCGGGTGAGGAGAAACGGGCGATTGAAGATTAGAACGTGAAGCGAAGAGAAGTTGCGGCCTGGCCTAAAGCGATGAGCTTAGCCGGAGCCCCCGGTCAACCGTCCGAAGCACGTCCATATAAAGTTGGGACAGGAGAACCGCGAAGTGGGCGAGGCCGTCAGGAATGGATTCAGACGAACGCTTCGACGTTTTTCGTAGGGCCGGCGTATGGGTCGGGGAGCGCCAGCCCGGTTGATCAGCGTCGGACAGCTTTTTAAACAAATGTTAACTATTTTGCTGTAGCATCCAAGATACGGGGCGGAACATTCGGTTGGCCGTCACTGGAAAAAAGAATCGAGAACCACATCATGGAGGATGTATGAAATGGAGATTGTCACATAGCTGTCGTGTACTTTTTGCAGCTGGGATTGGCCTTGTGGTGGCTTGTGTCTTCGACGCGGGCGCCGTAGTAAATGTCACGAAATACTGTCCCAACCACGCGTACGTGGATGGAGCATACACGTGCCTTAACTTTGCGACCGACTTTCAGACGAACTGTCAGGCCGCAGGTCAGCAAAGCTGGATAGCGACGATCGTGGTGGCCCCCAATGATCCAACATGCGCGGGTGTTATTGGGCATGCGATGAACGTCGTCACTGCCCCAAGCTGCGATTTAACGTCGGATCTGCAGCGATATTGCCTTGTCGAGCCTCAGAATGGCAACAACTGGTGTTGGACGCAAAACTCCGGAAGCCCCAGCATCCCATCGTGGGTCATGCAGGCGGCCACGACTGGCATGGGCGCCTTTGCGGCTTGCATCGTCAAGGGAAGTTATGTCTACACATTGACGGGGCAATAAACGGCGTAACCGCTGGGCACTGCGGAGGCGATCGGAAATCGGCGTTGGTGCGAAATAGGCTCCCACGTGCCCCCGGGTCGGCACCGCATTGCGTCGCTAAGGAGTTGATTAAACGCGCTCTTCAGGCCTGCGGTCACGACTGATACCCCGCTTTTATACCCCTATCATTAAATGATCTATGGCGGTCAACCACATGATAGTGGCACTTGGCTGCAGGCGCAAGATCCTCACCTTAACCGGTAGAGAGCGTGTTTGGGGAATATTGGAAATGGTGGCACGAGCTCGGAGTTGATGATCGCAATTTGCTGAATCATGCTTCGGTCGATGTGACTGTCGATGTGACCGACGCGCAAGAGCAGCCGCGGCAGGTCGGCTGCTAAGTCCGGAAGCGGTCGTTTCTGGCGTTCCCTCTACACCGATCGGGTCGCTGAATCAAAGATTTGTGCTCTCACGCAACGACTCCGAGCCGTCCCCGAGCCGCAGTTTTGTGGGTCGGACAGCTCCTCCTGAACGCCGGTTCACACTACTACGCGGATGCATGTGCCGAAAAACGTTGGATTTCTGCCTACGATTTAAGGCGAGTTTTGTGGCCTGACGCTGTCAGGGGCCCGATGCCGCCAAAACGTATGAGAATCCAGCACGCGGAACCGAGTGCCGAAAAACGGATGACTTTCCGGTGCTAGTAACGGGCGCACCTATCGGTCTTTTAGGTGTGTCTCACGCGCAATGGCCTTGCGTTCCTACGTTTCGGGAGCCCCGCGAGGAACGCGCGCCGAATATCAGACGACGCTTCGAAAATGGAAAGAATGGGACTGCGGTGTCCCAATTTCGGTCGAGCTTCAATCATCCGTGCGACAATTGAGGGATTCGCTTCGACTTTTCCAAGGGGCGGAAATGGCGCAATAGCCGCTCAGCGGTAAGTTCTGGCCGCACGGAATCCGAAGACGCTGCTACGGAACTCGGGTTGGATGACGACACGGTCGGCGGAACGGACGTTCGACGGTTGAGTATTGAACGCCCCACCGCGCAACACACGCCGCTCTCCATATTCAACCGGTTGCGTCGTTGGTGTGTCCTCGAAGACCTTGTCCGCCTGGTTTGGGTAGTCCACGAACAGGTCGAAACACCACTCATACGCGTTCCCCAGCATGTCGAACAATCCCAAGTCATTGGGCTTCATTCTTCCGATCGGCCATGTGCGGTTCTGTCCGTTCGTTAGATACCATGCGTACTGCGGCAAGAGCCTTTCGCTCAGCCCGTAGTACCGACTTGTCACGGTTCCCGCTCGGCAGGCATATTCCCATTCCGCCTCCGTCGGCAATCGATAGCCGGTCAACGTCAGATGGTTTTCCTTGGCCTTCATTCCAACGGCATACTTGCCTTGCTTGTTTGGTTGATAGCACCACTGCTCTTTGGCTATCCCTTCCTGCTCACTCAGCCAGTCGCAGTACGCTGCCGCCTCATACCAGGTCATCGCCGTTTGCGGCGAGTCCGCCGTCCTGACAAATTGTTCGGTCTCCGGTTTGACGATGTCGGAACGCTTCCGCCGGAACTCTTCAAACTCGCTCTTTGTCACCTCGTGCGCAGCAATGGCGAACCGCCGTCCAATGTGGCGACGGTGCTGGGGCTCGTTTGATTGATGATCCGGTTCGGACTCGGGCGACGCCATGAGAAACTCTCCGGCATCGACAACCACGAATGTCTGCTTCTTTGTGTTGGCGTACCACCGACGCTTCTCGCTCGACTTTCGAGCCTGCAACTGCCTCTCGTCGCACTTGACCTTTTCAACCACGGCTTCCAGCCGATTTCCTTGCCCCCATTTCCGCAACAGCCATTCTGCCGCTCCGTGCAGTCCCGGATCGGGCTCGTTCTCGTAGATGCCCAGCAGCTCCTCGATCAGGGGTTGTCGCTGAGCGGGAGACAATTGCGTGTCCGTAAACTCGCCCAAGGTAAGCACAATCGACCGGCGAATCGTCACGTCGGGCTCGGTATCGAGCCGTTGCAGGATCGGCTGCGGGTCGCTGCCGAGGGGACTGAGCCAATTGACAATGTAACTACGCACCCTCGGATCAGGACTGAACTTGAGCAGCGGCCAGACTTGTTCCGGGCCTCCGAGCCGGAACAGGGCCACGCCGGCGTTGGCCTGCCGCTTCGCCAGATATTCCTTTTGGTCCTCGGTCGCCTTTTCCGGCGGTCGTTTGCCGAGTTCCAACAGAGCCAAAGCGACGGACTTTTCCTTGTGCGGAGCCAATTTGTCGAACAGGACTGGGAACTGGAACAATTCGGCGTCCGCCAGCACGTCAAACAATTCCTCCGGCCGGTCCGCGGCGTAATCCGCCAGCGTCTCCGTGGCGTAGGTACGAGATTGTTCTTTCTGTTTTGTATCTCGATAAATGAGGGCGAGCGGCTTGATCAATTGCTGCTTGGCGGGACGCAGGACCTCGCGCCAGGCAACGAGAGCCGATGCCTCCATTGCCAGCAGATGATCGGCGACAAAAACATTGATCTCGCCCCATCGCTGGTCGTCAGGAGCATAGGTCGCCAGGCCACAACCTGCCTGAAACCGTTGCTGTGTCTCCCGCTTCGTGTCCAATGCCACATTCCACAGCGGCTCGGCTACGCTGTTCTTGTAAGGCAACAGGGCGTCCCGGACGACGGGAAACTGGTTCTGCGACAGCAGCGGCAAAGCGTCCCGCAATTCGGCGATCTTGCTTTCCTCCACGGGGAGGAGTGCGATGTCCAAATGCAGTTTCTTTTTGGAGCCCCGTAGGGCTGCGGCGTCCTGCTCCCGGAGCAGTCGGTCCGCCCAGCGACGATAGCCAGCCAGCTTCTGGACAATGCCGGGCACTTCGGTGATGTCGGCGGCGGCGAGTTGTTCCACAAGGGCATCAGCGTAATCGGCTTGACGTTTTTCTTCGACCCGAGCGCTGATGACCAATCCCAGACCAAGCACCGCCGCGACCGCCAAGCCGATGAGAGCGGATCGAATGCCATGAAGCCGCCCGGCCTTGCCCATCATCTTCTGCTGCAGCTCTGTCCATTTCGTTTTGTCCGTCAACAACCAGATGCTGAGGAACTCCCGCAGCGATGGCAGGTGACGGTTCTCCCGCTTCTCCTTCCACAGGGCCGCCCGGTCAACCAGTCGCAGTTCAGCCCGACCGCGCCGACTGTCCTTTTGCTTGCGGGTCAGCCATTCCCGTAATGAGGGAACCAAATAGTCGTGCGTCAGTTGGTAGTATTTCTGACCCGCTTCGACATTCGGTGTGGACTCAGTGGCCGGTTCATTTCCTGCTGGATCGGTCGGCGTGATCAGCCTGATTTCGCTGTCCAAAATGCGAATGAGATCCTCAAACTCTTTGAAGGATTTGGCGGATCCAGAAGCTTCCAAAAGATCGTCGCAAGACCGCATATGGCCTTTGATGTCCGTGCCGCTTTCAGGCAGCAGTGCTTTTAGCACAGCGCGAGCGGCCTTTTGGTGATAACGGCGCTCGGGCGGAGCGGTGGTCGCACTGAAGGTCTCTTCGAGGAACGTCACACCGATGCCTTCGGTTCCTCCGACCTCCTTTAAGACCGCAGGCGTCCACAGTTTGCCTTTCATCATCTCGGCAAACAGTGCGAGACGAACGCAGACGACCTTGCCGTCTTGCGCCAAGCCAGCCACAGCCTGCTGGAGAAATTGCTTCTGGTCCCTCGTGACTTCACGGGAACTCTCGGGCAAGACGCCAAATGCCCGACCGAAAGCGGCTAAAACTTTTTCAGCGTGTCGGATGTCGAAAAGATCAACAGCCGCAGAGTTGTGACCCTCCAACAGGCGAATCTCCAATTCCCGCATGAACCGAGTCGCAGCCATCCAAAAATCGTCCCGCACCATCACGATGCACTGGACCCGACCGCCCTCGCATTGTCGAAGAGCTTGCACAAGTTCAGCGTTTTGCTCCTCCTTCTTGGCGTGCAGCCATTGCTCGAACTGGTCGAGGACGATCAGCACCTTCGTGCCCACGGGGATTCCCTGTCCCCGACGTAGGGCAGTCATTGTTTCTTTCAACGACAAGCTATCCGACAAAGCTGCACAGCGCTTCCGCAGACCATTCAGAACCCGTGCCTCCGTTTCCTCAGCGGTGGCTTCGACGTACACGGTGATCACGTCTTCGGACAGACGAGGTAACAACCCCGCCTTGACCAGCGAGGATTTTCCGCAGCCCGAAGGACCATAGATCAACCCGACCGAGAAGGTGTCGTCGGGGTCGGTCGCCTCAATGCGGGTTTTCCAAAACCGGATACTGTCGGGCAAGCGTTCGCGGTCCCGTGGTCCCGGCAACAGTTCGAGGAAAAAGTCGGAATCGTGAGCGTCGAACGACCGCAAGCCTTTCGGCACAATCTTGGTCGGCTGGCTATCGGGTGAGGGCGTTGTCGCCGTAGCCGAGGTTGCATCGGATCGGCCGGATGGAATCGACGTGGACGGCGGTTGCAGGACCGGCACGACCGCAGGCGAGCCGCTGCCTGTCCCCATAGCATCGGATTGCTGGTTGAGGGTCGGCTCGGCGAGAAAGTGCCGCAGGTCGTCGGCCATGTCTCTTGCCGCCGAATAACGGTCCGAGGCCCGCTTCGAGAGGGCCTTCAAACAAATGCGGTCCATTTCCTTCGGGATATTGTCGTCAATCTGGCGTGGAGGCCGGGGTTCTTGGGTGGTGATTTGTTCCAGAAGTTCGATCTGCGTCTCACCTCGAAACGGCTGACGACCGACTAACAATTCGTACAACACGATTCCAAGACTAAAGATGTCGCTGCGACCGTCGACCCGGTGACCTTCGCCCCGAGCCTGTTCCGGGCTCATGTACGCTGGTGTTCCCGCATATCTTGGCCCTTTGCCGATGTTCTCTTCTCGCAGAGCCAAACCGAAGTCGACGATATGTGGCGTACCCTCACTGTCGATCAAAATATTGCCCGGCTTTACGTCTCGATGAACCAACCCTTGCTTGTGGGCATAGTGCAATCCCTCGGCTACGGTCGCCACAAGTTCCGCTGCCTTTTGGCATGAAAAGCGGGATTCCTTGAGCTTTGTCGCCAAATCCGTCCCCTGGACGTATTTTGAGACGACGAAGAAAGGGCATTCCGCCGTGCTGCCCACGTCGTAAACCGGGACGATGTGCGGGTGTTCGAGGCTAGCTACCGTTCGGGCTTCGGCGAGATAAAGCTCGGCGTCTTCGGGTCGGGCGACGAGTCTGGAGTGTGGCACTTTGATAGCGACTAAGCGATGCAGTTGTTCGTCATGGGCCAAATAGACCAGCCCGAATCCTCCTTTGCCCAGCAGCCTATGAATTCGGTAGCGTCCGATTCGCTCAGGCAGGTCTTCTGTCGGAGAGGCGGCAGGCGCACCATTCGGCTGAGGGGCAATTGTGGCCAACTCGGCGAGCATCGGTCTCGTCGAATCCAGCGACTTGGATTGCGTCCCAGCAAGGCCATCTGAACTCGGGTTTCCAGGGGAATCCATTGAGGGCCGGTGCAGTGAAAGGCCGATTGTGCTGTGAACGACGGCACCCAGCATTGTGGCGCAGGACTTTGCGGCGTTCAAGATGCGGTCCCACAACGGCGGTTCAAGAAAGAAGAGATGAGCGGCGCGCGTCGGTCCGACACATCGACGCGCCCGACAAAGCGGCCCCGCCGCTGAAAATAGTGCTCCAGGTGCCCCGGAAACGGCTATTTTGGCGCGGTTGGGCGCGGGTGGTGAAGATAACGCGGGATAGGGCCATTTCGCGCTTGGGCAGCCAATGCTGTGGCGTTGTGGGGATACTTTGGCCGGTGGTGCTCCCTTGATGGCTGCTGCCTCTGTGAGAGCAGGATCAAGGGCCAACCGGTGAAGCTCTATCCCGCCAAGGCGGAATGTGCCGAATGAGGCGCTGAAGTAGCGTTTGGCGGGATATAGAGCTCCTGGCTCCGGGACATGTGAAGCTTCGGCGCTTGCGGCGGTTACGGACGGCGGCTTGCAGACGGCTGGAACGGTTCCATCTCTCCTATGCAGAGCATAGGGGAGATGCCTGTAGCTAGAAAGTCTTTCAGAAGCTCTCAGAAATCCTTGGTCTCAGAGGGATGGGATACCACAGAACTCCGGCTTGTAAATGGGTAGAAAACGCCCAATTCAAGGCCTGGTGGCAGGGGGATGCGATCCCTTCCGGATGCCAGGTCACCGTCGGGCAATCCGCTGCCCGCCAACGGCAGCGGTCGCGTTTCAAAGCTGGGGACAATGCAGCCAAACGCCGGCCAAGCCGGTCGTTTGGACACGATGATGGCAATACCAGTATTGGTTCGTGGTGGGCGAGGGGGCGACCTGTTCCGCGAGAAGGGTTTAGTCTTTGGTGAGATTCGCGACATTCAGTCGCTTCGGCAGACCGAGATTGTCCCATTCGACATCCGCCAGGGTTTGCCCGTTCTGGGTATTGAACAGGCCAAGCACTTTGCCCCGGACCCCGTGCACGGGGTCGCCGGTGCTCAGCTTGAAAGCGACACTGTCGCCGACCTGGATTTCGTCAAATGGACTACCGGAATCCGGCATGGAGCCTCTCGCATGATTCTGAGTCCATATAGCGCCCGAGCAGGGCCATGTCAATCGGGGAGGCCGTGGCCATGGATCGTGTGTCCTGGCGACGTGAGGGACTCGGTATAGCTACCGTCGGTGATGCGGGCAAATGCCTCGTTGCCATCCTCATCGGTGGTGAAGGCGCCGACGCATTCGAGCCCCGGCCGGGGATGCGGCCTGACGGCAGTTAGTCTACTCACGGGCACCTCGGCCTGGCTTCGGTGCAGATTTGTGTTGCGACCCGAATACTAATATGCTAACCCATATCGCATGAACAAAAAGGCACAACAACAATACTCCGCCAAGCTTGCCAAGGCACTGGCCGTCCTATGCGTGCGGAACACGTTCCTTGAGGACTTGCATGCTGGTGCCTCTGTCGTATCCAAGGTGGGTGACTTTTCTGACGTCAAGGTGGTTACCCCTGATCGCGAGATTCCTTGGAATGAAGTATCCCGCATTAGCCAGCAAGAAATGAAGAAGCTGATGAAGCAGATCGTCAACAAACTGTACACCGTGCTGATGAGCCTCGAAAACGAAGAAGCGATGCACGTCGTATTCCGCGGGGGGCAGGATTACACATACCATTGGGATGATCCGGAAGTCCTGCCGAATTTCCTCAAGCCCTTTGTTCCTCCCGGCGAAGATTCATCGCTGATGCCGCAGCCGACAGACGAGGGACGGAACTCGTGATGGATTGCCCGGTCTCGTAAGGGGCGATCTGCCGGTCGACGAATGCGTCGATGTCGGTTTCGTCGGCGGGGATGAGAATCCCCCATGGGTGAAGTGCGGCATAGCTGAAGCCTTTCCGATGGAGTGAAGGAACCGCTCAAAATGAGCGGCTCCCGAGATAGGCGGCTTCCAGGCCGAAGAGCTGTTCGGCTTCGTAGCCGACCGGCTGGCCGTCGTCGCCAAAGCGGAGCGGCGTCGTCTGGATGAGGTCGCGTACCTCGTCTGGGTCCCAGCCGAATTCGTCGAGCGGTTCACAAAGTGGGATGTCGGTATAGCGGTTCATTTGCGTTCTCCTTCTTGAGTTACAGGCGCACCCAATGCGGCCTTACGGGGTCAGAAAAAGCCGCCCCAGTCCGGAGGCGCAGCCTGCATGCAGGCGGAGCTTTACCTGCAAGCGAAAGGCCGAAGGCTTCCTTTGGAAAGCGGCCTTGGCAGCTTGTCAGGCTCCGGCGGGTGGCTTAAGACCCCGCATAAACAGGCCGCGGGGTCGGCTGTCACGAGAGAGGAAAGGAGAACGCGGCTGAATGAACGTCCGACATGTCGCCTCGGATGAGACCGCGGATTCCTCCTGGACGATCCGCCGGGGGAGCGACGTCGCCTGCACCCCAGGGCACGAGCAGGCAGCCGTGGAGATCGCAGCGAGGTCAGTCGCTGACGGCAGTGGCAGCTACGCTTTGTCAGCCGCTTTAGCGATGAATATCTCCATGTCGCCGTAGAAGCAGCCATCCCAGCGGATCATGTCGTCGAACTTGTCGAGCTAGATTTCCTCAGCGCTGCATTCGGAATGCATGCGGAACGTGCAGCAGTACGTGTGCACGTAGCAGGCGAGCGGGCCGAATGTCGGGCCAACGAAGCCCCAGTCGTCCATTTGCTCATCGGGATCGGTGCGGCCGTGGTAGAGCCTCAGGTACATCTTGCCGGGCATGAGCACGGTGCCCTTGGCGACGAGGAGCGGCGTTTGCAGGTCGGTCGTCATGGTTAAACCTCCCCGTCATCTGCCGTGGACGATTGCACCCTGCAACTGCCAGAGCCTTTTCGACGTGTTCCAGTGCGGCGTCGAGTCCGAGCTGCCGCAGAAA
This sequence comes from uncultured Planctomycetaceae bacterium, assembly GCA_963752185.1. GTDB lineage: Bacteria > Planctomycetota > Planctomycetia > Planctomycetales > Planctomycetaceae > DASPSM01. The sequence goes on from CAVVXK010000002.1 coordinate 3,985,876, forward strand.
ATCCGGCTTGAAGTCGGCCAGCATCTGTGCAACGTAGACTAGGGTTTCCTGCATTCGCGGGGCGGCATCCCGTAGGTGGGCACTGTCATCGAGAACGTGCAGCAGTTCGTTGCCGTTTTCGTCGTAGGCGGCGAATTCGTCCCACGGGTATTGGCCGTTGCATTCCTCTGCTGCGTCGATCAGTCGCTTCGGATGTCCGCGGGCAATGGCGATGGCCTCGTCGGGCGTCGTAGCCTCGACCGGGGTCGAGGTAGGTGATAAACGGACGCATGCACCAGGCATGTATCAGGTAGGTTGTGGTCATGGGCAATACTCCTTTCGGTTGATGGTTACGATTGCTTCTCGAAGATCATGCAGACATCGTGCAGGCCGGGGATGAATGATGAGCGGTAGACCTTCTTCGAACTGCTGGCCCCGTGGCTGAACCGGATGATGTCGGTGCACGTCTGCGTCAGGCCGCAGGCGAAGGCCAACCGCTTGGTGTGAAAGACCAGGGGGACGAAGCCCTCTTCGCGGTCTTGGTAATCGCCGACTAGGATGCAGAGCTTACCCTCCGGTTTCAGGGCGTTGGCGCAGTTGCGAATGAATTGGCCATAGCGGCGCAGGAAATCCTCGAGCGTCGCTGATCTTGAAAGGTCCCGAGCGTCAGGCGAATAGACCTTCTGCCTCCAATAGGGCGGATGAGCCCAGATGAAAGCGAACATGTCGTTCGGGGCAAAACCCTGCGGATCGCAGGCGTCGAATCCCTGATGGATGTCCCACGACATGCACGGGATGCCAAGCTCGAAACACACGTCGCGGCAGGTACCACTGCCAGACATGGGGTCCAGGCAAATGCCTTGAGGCTTGAAGTACACCAACAGGTCGCGAATTAGATTGCCGCCACAGTTTCCGGGATACGTCCGGTCCCCGTATTCGCCGGCCCGGTGAAAATGGTAGAGGCTGGTGAGGTGAGGGACGGGGCTTGCATTTCGTGGTGCGAGTGGCAGCCGGGCATAAACGGGTCGGTCACGCTCCTCTGTTCGAGGCGCGACCCGTCTCAGACGGTTTGCATAGAACGGATTGATGATGGCTTGCATGGTTAATCTCCTCTGGTGGTGGTTGCAGGTACGTTGTCGTCGATGATGTCGTCGCTGGTGATTTCGGCCTCGAAATGCATCACGGCCGTGTCGATGGCATCCGGGAAGGAGTGCCCATTAGCGTGGCACCAGTGGAATGCGTCGGCGAGGAAATCGACGAGGTTGGTGTAGGCGTCGTCGTCGGAGTAGGCGGTTATCGCCTGCCGGCAGCGAGCTGCCGGCTCTTGATTGCTCAGGGTCATGGCTGCCTCCTGCGGCTCGTTGGCCTTGGAAACAGGTCGTCGGCCACGGTTTCGAGCGTCGTCCAGCTGATGCCCCATTCGGCGTCGTGGTTGTCGCCGAGTTGTTCAAGGACTTCCCACGCCTGGTCGTCGGTCAGATGGGGGCGGATGCCTTTCACGTCCTCGATCGACCAGATGGCGGCGATTTGCCGGTGCTTGGCCAGCAAGTCGTGGACGTAGAGCGTGATGTCGGCGTAGAGCTGCGACCGGTCTTCGCCTTCGAGGAGCGCACGCACTTCGTAGAGGCGTTTCTCCAGGAAGTTGACCTGCTCGACGGTGAAAGCCGGATCGTCCTCGGCTTCGAGGCTGCCGGGAAGGTCGCGAAGTTGCCGGATTGCTTCGTGGACTCGCGATTCGAGCGTGATGGTTGTGTCAGTCATAGATGAATCCTTTCATCAAAAAGGGGCGGAGCATCGCTGCCCCGCCCCGGCGGGTTGAACTACTCCTTTTTCTCCGAAGCGACGCGGAGGCTGATGCGGCCGTCGAGCGGCACGCAATCGAGTTGCACGTTGAAGCCCTTGCCGTCCTTGTGCTGCCATGCGGCGCCTATCCGCGTGAAGAACCCTTTGCTGCCTTCGCGGTCGCGAACGTGATAGGCGATGTGGCTGGGGCTTTTCGAGCCGGCGGTCTCATTGGTTTTGGCGGTTGCGTCAGTCATTGGTTTTCTCCTTCGTTTTTGAGTTTTTCCGGACGCACCCCGCGTCCTGATGGCACTTCACCCTTAGCCGCCAAAGCCGGTGCGGAGCCTGCGGAGCGAACGTATGTGACCGGGCAAGCTGAAAATTGGGGGAACCTCTGGGGGAGCCGATTTTCTGCTTGCGCGGACCGGCGGCGGCTATAGAGTGCCAGTAAAAGGACGTGGGTTGCGTACGGTCTTAAAGCCTTCACGAAACGAAGGAGACCAACTGCGGACGTCGCAATCCGCCTAAGACCGCTCGCCGAAGCGAAGAAAATCCCGTAATCGCCGGCTGGCCGAATCGGCGACGGGCAGGATGTGCTGAACACGCACGGACAAAGGCGGCAAGGACGGCTTTTCTCAATGTCGTGCAACTCGTCAAGGGGTGCCGCGAAAAACCCGAAAAACCCTTTCGCAACTTAAGCGAGTAGTCGACCGCCGGGCGGTGATATATGGGTAGCGTTGGAGTGATATTGGGAAAAGCAGAATCGCTGAAGAGTGGCGGATTCAGGGGCTTAGCGCTAGAAAGTAGATGACAGAATTAGTAATTCGCGCTATGCTAGAATGGAGGCATGATTCGTATTACGCAGCAGAATAGTGCCGGTGACGCCAAACGCTACTACGCGACGGCGGACTACTATAGCCAGGGCCAGGAAATCGTCGGGCGCTGGGGTGGCAAGGGCGCCGCCCTGCTCGGCCTGGAAGGCACAGTCGACAAGTTCTCCTTCGAGCGGCTGTGCGACAACATCCATCCACAGACCGGAGAACCACTGACGGTGCGAACGCGCACCGAGCGGAGGGTGGGCTACGATTTCACATTTTCCGTGCCCAAATCGGTTTCGGTTTTATTCGCCCTGAGCGGCGACGAAGGCATCCTGGATGCGTTCCGCGGTGCGATTGATGAAACGATGCGCGAGATTCAAGCCGAGGTTAAGACACGGGTCCGCAGAAAAGGCCAAGATACTGACCGTGTCACGGGCAACATGGTGTGGGCGGAATTCATTCACACGACCTCACGGCCTGTTGACGGAGTTCCAGACCCCCAGTTGCATGCTCATGTATTCTGCCTGAACGCAACTTTTTGTGATGTCGAAAATCGCTGGCAAGCGGGGCAGTTCGCAGAAATTAAGCGTGATTCGCCGTACTTCCAGGCGGCATTCCGCGTGCGGCTTGCCAACCGGCTCCAGGATCTGGGCTTCGGCATCCAGCGTAAACGCGATGATTTCGAGATCGCGGGAATAAAGCCGGATGTGCTGAAACGCTTCTCGCGCCGAACGACGCAGATCGAGAAGGTGGCCCAAGAGAAAGGCATCACTGATCCGAAGCGTAAGGCGGAGCTCGGGGCGGAGACACGGGAGAAGAAGGGCGAATTGCTCAGCTGGGAGAAACTCCAGAAGGAATGGGATGCGCGGCTTTCCGACGACGAGCGCAATACACTCGCGGCCGTACATCGCCGGGAGAAGCGTTACGCACGACCGGAGAGAGGTGAGGGGGCGGCGGTCGATCACGCTATCGAGCACAGTTACGTGCGTGAAGCTGTCGTGCCAGAACGCAAGCTCGTGACGGAAGCCTTAAAGCGTGGCCTCGGCACGGTGACGGTCGAAGATGTTGCGAGCGAAGTTTCAAAGCGGCCTTTGATCCGAAGCGACGTCGAAGGGCGGGCGATGGCGACGACTCAAGCGATGCTTACGCTCGAGTCGCGGCTCATCCGTTTTGCCCGCGATGGCCGTGGGCGTTGCCGGCCGCTTGGCGATCCGAAACGTCCGTGCTCGCGTGACTGGTTCAATGAGGGGCAGAAGGCAGCAGTAAGCCACGTTTTAGGATTTCGTGATCGCGTTTTAATAATTCGCGGCGTGGCTGGTGCCGGCAAGACGACGCTGGAGCAAGAGATCGGCGAGGCGTTGACCGAGGCCGGAAAGCCGGTCGTCGCCCTGGCACAGTCTGTGAAGGCCAGCCGCGAGGTGCTCCGTGAACAGGCCGGATTTGCCACGGCCGATACTGTCGCAAGATTTCTCAAAGACACGGAAATGCAGGAAGCGGCGAGGGGAGGCGTCATCCTCGTCGATGAGGCAAGCCAGCTTGGCACCCGCGACATGCTCCGAATCTTTGAAATCGCCGAGGCGATGGGCAGCCGCGTCTTACTTGTAGGCGACCGAAGGCAGACGCGCAGCGTCACGGCAGGTGAGCCGCTCAGGTTGCTTGAGGAAAAGGCAGGGCTTCGCGTGGCGGAAGTAAACGAGATTTTGCGGCAGCAAGGTGACTATAAGAAAGCCGCGAAGGCACTCTCCGAAGGCCGGGCCGGAGAGGCGATCGCGGAGCTGGACAAGCTAGGTTGGATCAGAGAAGTCGACGATGAGGAGCGCTACAAGGAACTGGCCGCTGCATATCTTTCTGCCGCAGATGAAAAGAAGCGTGACGGATCGCCGAAGTCGGCGCTCGTAGTGTCGCCGACGTGGGCTGAATCGCACCGTATAACCGACGCCATCCGCGATGGACTCAAGGCGCAGGGCAAGCTCGGCAAGGAACGCATCATCGACGCATGGGTTCCGTCGCACCTGACCGACGCCGAGAAATCAGACGCGACGCAGTACGACGCGGGTGACATGATCCAGTTCCACCAGAACGCGAAGGGCTACACGAAAGGCGCGGGTGATTGTGGGCGAGGGGACAACGCCGCCGGTTGAATTCGCAAACCGATTTGAGCTCTACCGTCCGACGCAGTTGGCACTTGCCAAAGGTGACCGTATTCGGGTGACGGCGGGAGGAAAGACGAAGGACGGCAAGCACAAACTCAGCAACGGCGCGCTGCTCACCGTCGAGGGCTTCACCAAGCGGGGCGACATCATCGTCGACCACGGGTGGGTCATCGACAAAGATTGGGGGCACCTAACGTATGGTTTTTGCATTACGAGCCACGCCAGCCAGGGCGTTACTGTCGACAAGGTTTTTATCGGCATGTCGAGCGAATCATTCGGTGCGACTAACCAGCGAACCGGGTATGTGGCAATCACGAGAGCAAAATCACAGGCACTGATTTTTACAGACGACCGCGAAGCGCTGCTCAAAGCCGTGAGCCGCCCTGACGATCCGTTGTCGGCGACGGAGCTTGCGGGTGCTCAGGAGAAACCCGTGCGGCCAGCCCGGTTGATGAAGCGGATGTCCTTCGTCCGCGACGTATCAATTTCCGGGAACGGGCATGGCTCGATGCCGCCCGTCGTAACCGAAGACCTGACCAAAGACAGGGGAATGGATCATCATGCTGGATGACATCACCCATCAGGAGCGATTGCAGAAAAACCCTCCGTCGGGGCTTCGCGGCATTCTGGAGGGCAGGGACCGGGAACCGGAGGAGGAAGAGATCTCCTGCGGCGCGTTCGGGTTTCTGCGTGGAATCAAAGAGCAGCCTGCATCCGTGGAATTCCGCTTCCGGGATGGCACGAGCAAGTGGTTCCCTTACGGCTGGATGGGGCCGTGGCAGCATGACCCGTCGCAGGGACTGCTGTTATTGAAATTCACCGGCGACCTAGTTTATCTCGTGCTGATCCACGGCGCCAATTTCGACCTATCCATCAATAACGGCGCCACCAACCTCACGCATTTCGGGCTGCAAAGACATCGCGTGTCATGGATTCGGGAGATGAGCCAAGAGGAGATCCGCCAGGTGGGAGACGCAGGGCCCACCATCGACAAAATCGAATTGGGACATTTCGAGACACGTGAGGCTCTGACGGAATGGCTCAAGGCAAAGGCCCCTGCCTTTGCGGAGGGGCCGGCGTGAGAAGGGACTGAATCGCAGCGTATGCTTAGATTCCCGTGTGATTTGCCATTATTCCGCTCTTTCTGCACCCTGCACCGGATACACCACGGGCACTGAAAATCTTATTCGGCTCGCTACCTAACGGCTCGCTGTATCTCCTCGATGGTACGCAACGCCTGTTTCGCCTGTTCCAATCCACCGGCTGCCCGAATGAACTCCAAAGCTGCTCCAAACGGACCGAGCCCATTGCGCGAGGCGCGGCCCATGGGCTTTCGTCTCACGATTTTGGTCTTTCGGCCCTTTGCTTTTGCGTTGCTTTTGATCGTGGATACGTACTGAGCATTCACGTCCAATCCTTTGGCCTTCAGCGCCTCGGCGATTTCTAAAGGTGACTTGTCGGGGTGCGCCTGCAGCGCGTCACGGATTGCCTGGCTCTTGTTTACGCCTTCGTTCTTTGACTTTGCCATTCCTTACCTCCGAGGATTGAGACGGTTTGCGACGGAGTATTTTTACATAGGATGGTCGGAGCGTCGAGTATCACCCCGGTATACGCCCAGGGACCAGAATCGAGCTTTCAACGATGAGGTCCGCCCGAATGCCCCGCTGTTCGAAGGCATCACGCGGCGGCGGGACAACGTGGTTTCGGGTCGCGGACGAACCGACGGCTACGCAGGCACGAAGGGGGCGACGGTCATCGAAGACCTAACGATCAAGTGAAGCGATCGGGGGAGCCGACTAGCGGGTGCGGTCCGGTCTCGCGTTTCCTTTCTGCGACCTAGCGTTCGGCTTCGAAACGCTGGCGGCATTTCACGGCGACGGGAGTCGCGAGAATGCGCCCTGGGCACTGAAATTCACAAGTTTGCGTCGGCTTACGCTGGAGCGCCAGGCGGTTGTCGAGTTCGTTTGAGCCGAAGAGGTGCGTAGCGTCCCATCTAGTTCACGCCGCCGGCCTACTTCGTAGCTGTATTTACCTTTCGTCAGTTTGCGCCGCCCGAACGAATTCGTAAAAGCGCCCCGTCTCAGGGCCATTGAACGATTCTTGAACATATCCAAGATTCGCGTCCGGGCCGAGGCCCATCATTTTCTTAAAGCCCTTCGCGGTTTCCGCGGCGTGGCTGCACCGCCCCAGCCGGAGCTCCGCAAAGCCTTTAAGATACCAGACATAAGCTTTGGACGAATTCTGCCTGAGTGCATGATCCAACAACACTGCAGCGTCTGCGTCGAGCCCATGTCGAATGCACGCTTGCGCGAGTTCGGCGCTCCCTGCGTCGTCGTAAACATAGCAACTCCCGGAAAACCCGCATGTTGAGAGAAGTTCGTCGGGTGACATCGAAAGCCCGGACGGCGCAACAAGCGGATCGAGCTTCGGCGCGGGCGGGCGCGTCGGCGACTCTTCGGCCCGACCGTCTTTTTTCAGTCCCGTTCTTTCGACAATATAACCAAGTAGCCAGGCGATGCGGCCATTACGCGCAAATCGAACGCGATGCTCGGCAAATCCAAAGGTCTCGCTAAGGGCGGCGAGGATTTGACCGCCGGCCAAGAGGTTGTCGGGAGTAAATGTGTCTCGTACGCGTCCGATCTCTTTAAGCGCACCAGGCGGCAAATTCTTCTGCTGAATCTCGGGAAACGCCCCGGGTTTCTGCGTTAGCGATTCTATGAAACCTCGGATGTCATGGGGTGTAACATCAACATGCTCGTCTTCAAACTTTTCAGGATAAGCCAAGGTCACCATCGCCCATACGACGCCCCCAGCCAGATAGATCGGATCGCGGTCTTTGAGTGTCGGCGTCGCGGAGATCTGTTTTTTCAGCGCGGGCATCAGGAAAGAGTCTTTCTTGTCGGCGGCCACTGCGGCAAAGTCCTTCTTACTTTGTTTCACCCCCTTGGCGATCTCGGTCGTGAATGTCACCGTTCCAGGGAGGGTCACGACGCTGACACTGGTCTGACCCGGTCGTTGCGATAGAAAACCACCCTTTGTATTGCCGCTACCGATGTCCAACAGTAGAGAGACATTCTGCTCGTTTTGCAGGATTAGACCGCGGATCGCGAGTCGGACTTCGTTCTCAACCGATAACACCTCCAACCCGATACCAGTTTTTTGCCTAATGAGGTCTTTCAACGCGTCCATGTTTGCGGGAATCGGTAGCCCGCTGCTGGCGACGATAAAGATGTGCCCGCGGCGGACGCCAAACCCTTGCGGCGAAGCCAGCTTGTCAAAAAACTTTTGAACGGCCGAGGCAGTGTCCTCTAGCGCGTCCTGGGCGAAAAGATTGCCGCGCAACCTGGACAATGTGGTGTTGACATCGCCGGTCCCCAGAAGCTTGACGGGATTGGCAGCACGAGCGTCATCGATTTCGACGGCCAGCCACTTTATCCCTTTGGAGCCGATCTCGATGCCGCCAAATCGCTGGGCGTCTGCCGCCGCCTTACTGGCTGAACCTAGCGACAATAAAAATCCCACGAGCACGAGCGTTGTTCGTCCGCAGTTGCGCGATCTCATCGGCGAGCCTCTTTGAAATGGCGTGGTGACACAAACACATCAATTCTACTTGTCGCAACCTCACGTCCTTCCGGACTTAGATGCTAAGAATGCGATCCAAGCATAAAGCGAGTCCCGATAGAACTCCAGGCGCATGCTCTGTTCCTTCATGCGACACGCTGTAGAGATGCCGTTGAGAAGTTCAGCTCCCGCGAACAGCTGATCGGGAGTGAAGGTCGCGCGCACGCGGCTGAGCTCTTTCTTTGCTCCGTCGGAAAGCGACTGTTCGGACGGAACGCTCGGAAAGACTCCCCTGGAGGCAGACAATCGTTCTCGAAATTGACGAATGTCATCCGAGGTAAAAACGACGCATTTCTCTCCGATTTTATTCGGAAATTGTATCGTTGTCATGGCCCAAACGATTCCTCCAGCCAGCACGCCACGCCGTGCGTTCGTTAATCTTGGCTTTCGACTGACCGATTCCTGAAATGGCACAGTAACCTTCTCGGCGATGAAGGCATCCCATTCCTTCTTGTCCCGACCTCTGAGCGCATTGAGTTGATCTGCGAGCGTTACTGTGCCCGGAATCGCGATTTCCCGGTTCGATTCATCAAAAGTGCGCACCATTTGAGGAAACGGAATGGCATCCGGTCGCCCGTCAGGAAATTCACAGTACCCGGCCTTGGTATTGCCGCTGCCGACGTCAATGAGGATGGTTTCGTTTGCCTCCTCCTCCGACCACTTCCGCATCGCAACGAGGCCGCGGAAAGTCCATTCGGCCTCTTCGCTAGGCGTCGAAATCGCGCGAATCCTGGCGGACCCCTGTAGCTCGTTGGCATTGAACGGAAAAGGGCGGGCACGTAGGCCTCTGGTCCGACGGTCGTCGTTGACGCGCTTCGCGGCTTCCGGCAGTGACACCGCGATGTATTTGCGCAGACGATCCAATTCGCCCGGGTCGCCTTCGACTGACGAAACGACACCGCTGCTGATCACAAAATAAAACTCAGTCAGACCTTCGACGGCATCACTTCGTAGGAGGTTCTCGACCACTGCATCAACCGCATCGGCCGTATCGCGAAGCGATCCTTCTTTAAATCGCTTGCCTGTGCCACCGACAAGTGACGAGTTCACATTTGCGCCTGTTCCAAAACGAACGCCGCAGCGCTTTCGCCACGCCGAACAACTACACCTTTTACCCCACGCGACCCAATTTCGATTCCCGCGACAAGCGATGCGCGATTTTCACGGCGGCGACTCGTCTGCAGCTTTTCGGCTTTCAACTCTTCCTCGAGTTTGCGCGTTTTGGCTCTCTCTGAACTCAACTGGCGTTCGACGTCCCCTAGTTGTCCCTTGAGGTCGTTGATGGTCTTTGTGGCCTCAATGATCTGGTTCGCGGGCGGCGCGACTTCCTTGACCGGGATCACTGGGGCGGCGCTCTTGCTTTGGAGCTTCTTCAACTGCTCAAGAGCAGCCCTTAGTTCCTTTTTCGTTGTCTCAACTTCCACTTGCAGGGTCGCTGCGTCGATTCGTGGCCCCGGAGGCGACAATTGGCTATACCAAAGCCAAGCCGCGATGCAAAAGAAAAAGACGGCAGCGCCGATGGCCGCCGCAAGGGGCACCCTGTTAGGTGGCTGAATGACCGGGGCAACGCCGGTCGGCTCCCTGACAGTCTCCGGCTCGGCAGTTTCGTAATCGTCGAATCGTTCAAACGGCTTTTCAGTTCCGCGTTGCTTGCCCCCAGTTCCTTTGCCGTCGGATGTTGGTGGTTCCGACTTATCCACTCCTTTCCTCGATGTCGCCGACGCATTGACCCTCGCTTGTCTGGCCAATTCAGCAATTTCCTGGAACTCGTCCGCGACGACCCCGCAATGCGCAAACCGTTCCTCCGGATCTTTGGCCAGCAACCGGCTCACAACCTGATTGATCCGAAGGATCAGGTCGTCGGGTATATGTCGACGTCTAAGAAGCGATTGGTCGAGCTTCTCGGACGCCGGCAACTTCCCGGTCAGAAGTTCCAAAGCGATCAGGCCAAGAGCGAACTGATCGACTTTTACGGTAATATTATTCGGCGTGCGAATCTGTTCGGGCGCCATGTATTGCCGCGTACCCAATGCTCCCGGAGTAGTCGTCAAACCGCCCGGCTTGCCGACTTCTTCCACGGCCTTCGCAATTCCAAAGTCAGCGATGCGCAGTCGTCGCTCTTTATCCGTCAGAATGTTCTCTGGGGTGATATCGCGATGAATGTAGCCCGCACTATGAATGTCTTTTAGTCCTCGCGCCAGCTCCTCTAGCCACTGACACGCTAGGTGCAAGGCAATGTAGCTGCCGTTCGCATTCGCCCTCACAATCCACTCTCGTAGCGAAAGCCCATTCATCCAACTCATCACAAAGTAGTATTTATCGCCAACTTTGCCTTTGGCGAACAGCTTGACAATGTGCTCCGAACCGAGCGACATCATGGATTCCATCGCCCGAATCTCTTTGCGGAATCGCTCCTTCAGCGATCCAACCTGGCCGGGTGTGCTGGCCGAACCGGATCCCTTTGTTAACTCGTCACGGATAATCTTGACCGCAGCCTCAGGTGTTTCGGCTACGGTCTCCGAAGTTGCGTGAAAGACAACCCCCATTCCGCCCCGTGCAATGAATTGATCGACGCGGTAGTCGCCATACGTTCCCACTACGGTTTCTGTCGCTGTCGTTCGCTTGTCGGCGATATAGGTAAACAAATCCTTATTGCAATGCGGGCACGAGTGATGGCCAAGCGCCGCGTCGGCCATATCTTTTTTGCAAGAAGGGCACTGAGCTACGCGGCCAACGGAGGATGTCTGCGGGGCCGGCTCGTCGGCCCCTTCGCACTCCAGCTCCGCCATTCCGATGCGAAACCGCACCCCGTCCTTCAGCGCAAGCGTCGCAACGGCAGTCATCGCCTGTCCGGTTTCCGACAGCGGCGTAATGGTTGACCCTTGAGAAATGCACGACAGAAGGAAGGTGCCATCGGATTGCAAATTGGCGCGCGCATGTCGATTATCAATTTCCGGCCCATCGGCATGAAGCACAGCATCGTTGGCCACGCTTCGACCGATCGTGAATCCGTCGTGCAGATAGAGAACCTCATCACCGTCTGATCGCACCACTCGAAGCAGTAGCGCGTTACGAATCTCGCCTTCCGAGCTCTGCTCTACCATCCGCCTATCCTCCAACCACGAATTTACGCGAGTCGCGGAGTGTTTGCGTCAGTCATTCGCTCCAATTTCGTCGATCCGCTGCCCACGACCGTTCGGACCGACGATAGACCCACCAAGCCGCCCACCAGTAGACGATCAAAAGCGCTGTCAGATGCAGCGCATCGGCGATCTGATCCCTGGGGCCAGACCGAAGAAAATCTGTGCCCTCCGCCGATTCGCTTTTGACGCTCAAGTAGGGTGCAGTCAGAATCGTTGCCGGCCTGGATGGCATTGCCAATGACGCAAGATCGACGAACCATGCCGCTACTCCGCGCTCGGGTGTATCGGTACCGGTCGGCGCGGCGTTCTTCAGGTCGTAAAACGCATTGCGCAAGCCGGTTGCAATTGGTCTAAGCGCGACCCGCTGTACGTCTCTCGTCTTTAACAAAGACGTTCCGACCTCGCTCAACAAAAGCTGGGGCATGATCAGCAGGGGCAGAATTGCGACTGCCGCCTCTTGCGTTCGCATTTTCGCAGAGACAATCAGTCCGATCGCGACGCCAGTTGAGTATGTTAGTAACATCAATGCAAAGAGGACGGCGGCAGGCACTCGGCCAAAAATCTCCACAGCCTTTGGAATAAAAATCGTCCACTGTCCGAAGAGTCTGAATACAATAACAAATAGAACTATCTGGAGACCGCCGAGGGCCATTAGAAATGCAGCCTTGGAGAAAAAGAAAGATGCCGGATCGAGGCCGATGATGCGCTCGCGAATGTACAATTTCCGTTCTCGCACGAACTCCCGCGCCGAGTTGTTCATTCCTAGCCAGAGCGCCGTGAGAATCGCGTAAAAAAATGGTATTCTTGCAGTTGGCCGATGGGCGGCAGAATCAGGATCGAGGCAGAATTGGCTAAAGCACACCAGAAGGGCGAGCAACAGCGGCTGACCGATGGCGAGCGCGAGAAATGTGCGGTCGCGGGAGAGAGCCGTAGCGGTTCGACGGACCAACACGGCAGTCTGATGCAATACTCGGCGCGCCGCAGCCGTCGAGCCGTCCGTTCGGACAGTCCGCGCCGCGTAACGCACCACGACCTCGCCTTCCTCTCCCGTTGTCGCATCCGCTCTGCTCGACTCCGCGCCGCTTGACGGACTGGAATGGACGCGGGCCGGGCGATCTCTCAATCCGACGGAAAGATCGTGTAGACGTTCAAAAAGCAAGGAATAGTCGGGACGATCCAAATCCAAGGCACCAAACAAGTCTCGTACCTGCCCGCTGAAGGCAAGCGTCCCAACTTCAATGTGCTTTCCATTATGTAGTTCCGGGACGGCTCCCAGGACCAACAACCCATCGAATAGGTCCAGGTTTCCGAGCACGTGCGTTGTACAGATCACTGTCGTTCCGCGCCGAGCGCACTGCTTAAACTGATCCATCAACTTTGTTTCGGTCGACGGATCGAGGCCCGCCGTGGGCTCGTCGAGCAGCAATAGCCGCGGTTTGCGCAGCAGCGCCACTGCTACTGCCAGCCGCTTCTTTTGGCCTCCGCTCAATTTGTCGACGGACGTGCCCATCGCCCCCTTAAGCCCGACTGCCTCCACGGCAACTTCAATCTTGAGTCTGATTTCATCGCGGTCATCTGTGATCAGATGGCCCGCCGTTTCGAGCGTCTCCAGTACTGTCAAGCCCGGGACGAATTCATCCTTCTGCGGGACGTACCCAATAAACGGCAGATACTGGCTCAGGTTGTCGTATGCGCTCTTTGACCCGTCGAACACGATCCTTCCATGATCAGGCCTTTTGCGACACCAACCAGCGAGACATTCCAGAAGAATACTCTTACCCACTCCGCTCGGTCCCAGAATGCCGACAAACTGTTCCGCCTCGACCCGAAAGCCGACGTTGCGCAACAAAGGCCTTCCCTTTTCCCGAATCTCCACATCCTCCGCCACAATCGTCATCCCACGCTGGACCAGCTCCAACCCGTCCTTTCGTACGTCGTAGCAAATGTCAGGGCCAAATCTGATGCGATCACCCGGGGTCACCGATCGCTTCTTCACTCGCGTATTATTGACAAACGTCCCGTGAGTACTATCGAGGTCGCTTATCTCAAAATGGTCGCCGCGACGAGCAATCTCCGCATGTCGGGGCGACACGCTTGCGTCAGGGAGCACCAGCTGCGTGCCCTCGTCTCGACCCGCGACGACTTTGCCGTTCCCAATCGGAATGAACAGCTTCAAACCCAGTAAGTCGCCAGACGTCTCGGTCATGTTCAGGCCTCTTCTATCGCCGACCTGGCCTGTGCAATGTGTGTTGGCGATCCAGTCACCGGAAATGTGTAGCACGCCATGTAGGACTTGCGGAGCACTTTTCTCTATTTCATCCCGCACCAGTATTGGATCGTAACAGTCGGTTCGAAATTGAAAGATTCTTTGAAATAGAAATGATCCTTCGATTCACCAGACAAATAGATCGTCCCTTTAAGCTCCGCGTCGGTGACATAACTGTTGTCAAGGTCGAAGTGAATCGTTGCGTCTTCCGTCGTAGTCAAACGACCGACGCTGGCGCGCTGTGGCGTCGAGTTGTCTAGAACGATAGTCGACGGTGGCATTGTCAGGTTGGCGATAACTCTGTTGTCTTTTGATCTCGAATCAGGCGCGCGAAAGATCGTGATATTTCCTGTCGGGTAGGGCGGAGTGAGGGATCAAAGTAGCCAGCGAACTGAGAGGCGCTAACGGACCAGTGATCGCCCACTTTGACCGCATGGTCGGGAAAGAGATAACAGTCGGATAGACTTGCCGTCCGCATAAGAAAGTCCTTTTCGCTCTCATCGAGCTCGCAGCCGATAGGTGTCGGCGGTTCGGTGACGCCAACACCGTCTACGTATTCAATGCGGACTGTTTTACCCGAAAGCGAATCGACCCGCTTCTGCAGGTTGGCCACCTTTTCGTCCATCCCACTTTGGCTCGAGGATGCGAGAATCTTCTCGACGAAAGGCTGCAAGAATTCTACGGCTGACGTCGTGCCCGGGATCGCTTCTTCGATTGCGCCGAGAACAAGGACGCCGGGGAGTCCCATGTTGATGCGTACGTTCTTGACTTTCGCATGCAATTTCGTCTGCTTGCACGATGCGATCCGACGCAATTCGACAATGCGTTTGCCATCATTCTTCTCAATCGTCCGCAGGATGTGGGCTTCCGAGTAGAAAACAATCGAGCAATCTTGCCTGACTCCCCAGTCCTCGGCCGACCCTTCACCTTCGACACCGAGTTTCAGAATGATGTCGTAGGTCTTTCCTTCTTGCGCCGACTGCCGAATTAACGCCGGATCGTTGATGGGTTTCTCTGGCGGCTTTGGCGGCTCCGAAACGTGGCGAGTGTCCTCCTTTTTCTTGTTATCCTCCTGTTTATTCTGTTGGCTGTCCTCCTTTTTGTTGTCGGGTCCCGAACTGACCACGACGCCGATTAGCGCAAGCACAGCGACCAAGATCGCAACCATCAACCCAATCAACAGATAATTTGATTTCACTTAGCCTCCTTCGATGACAATCGAGGTGGATCAGGTCAAGCTGTAACTGTAGTCTGTAGCAATGCTATCGATGCAGACGCGTAAGAATGTCGTTAGCCTGGTACCATAACTCCCTCCAGTGCGGGTGGTCGCCGCTGACCTCGGCCGATGGGGCCTCTCGTACTTGAGCCAAAATGGGCGTGGCCAGGAGATAGTTCAGGAGTCGTCGATAGACGTGAACTTTCGCAGCCGACGCTGAGTCGTCTTTGACTTTGGCAAGTTCCGTGGCCAACAATGTGCGGGCTCTCGCAAAAAGCTCGGTTTTCGTTTCCGCGCTCAAGGCCGGGAGATTCCGTTCGGAACCAGATGCGTCCATCACCAGTGCCTGGACATAATTGACTCGGTGTGTGATGCCCTGAAATTGGCCGATCGCGGCCAATTGCAGTCGGCGGCTCGACGCCGGGAAAATGTTCGTCAGCCAATTCGGGAGATTCGGGTCGACTACGCTGGCTTCGCCTTTGGCGTCGAGTACTCGCTCATAGAGCAGCCGCGCCGTGCGATATCGCCCTTTTAGCAAAGCGACTTCGGCGACGAGCAGCTCGTCGGCGCTGACCGGCGCAGTTAGCTGGCCGGATTGAGCGACCGCTGCGGTCAAGGTGTCGACTCGTCCTTCAAGATCGAGTTTATTTGCTGCAAGGCCGAGCGCCATTTCCAACACCTTCGCGATAAAACGGTCAAGTGCCGGGCCGTTAGGTGGCCCAGCCTTAGAGTGTTGAGCCACCTCGTACGCGTCGCGCAGGCGCCCCTGTTTGACGAGCGCGAATTGCAAAACTAACTGAGGCAAAACGGGGCTAAATGTGGGTTGGTCGAGCGCGGCGCGGCACAGTCGCTCACCGGCTGGCGCATCGCCATTCAGAATTTTTGAGGCCGCAAGGAGCATCGTGATGTACTGCCGAGTGACGCCCTCGTATGGCCGGTCATGGAGTGCCGTCAGTTTCTGTTCGGCCTTCAAGGTATCGCCATTCAACAACAGGGTGAGCGGCAGCAAGACATCGAGGCCGGCATACGATGGATGGCTGGCGGAATATTCCTCGCACAATCGCGTGGTGCGCTCAAATTCGGACTGATAGACGAGCATGATCGCTTTTGCGAACACGGGAATGGCGGTCTGTCCACCGAGTTTGAGCGCTTCATTGACGTTCGTCTGACTTACCGTCAGATTTCCCTGAAGGTACATGGCGAGACCACAGAGCGCTAGCGCGTCCGGCTGCTTCGGCTGGACCCGAAGCAGCCGGTTGCAAAGCTGTTCGGCTGCATCAGCCCTTCCCTTGTAGATAAGGTCGAGAAGAGCGGATCCGAGCAGCGCCGTCGCGTTGTCCTCCTGAAGTTGTCGAGCCTTTGTGAAGCAATCTTCGGCCTGGCCCAACTTTCCAAGCTCCAACAGGACGAGCCCGAGATTTGCGAATGCGGTGGGACTCGTTGGGACCAGGGCCGCCGCCGCACGATAGCATCCTTCTGCCGATCGATACTGGGACTCCGGCAACTTGACCAGCGTGTTGCCAAGCTCGAGGTTAAGAAGAAAATGATCCGTGCGCGGATCACTGCGTTTTCGAGCGTCTCGGTTGAAACCGTAAGGAGTTCGCGTGTTTGGGTAGCCAGCCCCACCTCACGAAGCATGATCGCCGTCAAAAGACTTCGGGAAGCGGAGTACGTCGAAGCATCCGTCAACGTGCGACCGTACGCGACAGCCGCCTCCGGGCCGCCATCGATGGCTTCACGCAGTTGCGTACGCCACGCATCGGTTGGCGGTGACAGTTTAAGGGCTAACATCGACAGCTTTGGTCGCTTATCCCGATCGATGAAGGACCAAAGGTCAATGGCATCGATGACTTGGCCGCGGAGCTCCGATGGCAATTCTTCTATCGCTCGGCTCGTGCCGTCGGTATCGGCGATCGGGTCGACGCCGAAGGCGCTAAAAGCACTAGCGAACGTAGCCGATGACCGAGCTAAGTCAGCCTGAAATTCGATCTGTCGTTCGCCACACACTTCCTCCGCGTGGACGAGGTCTCGCAGGAAATGTCGAACGCGCAGCTCTCTTTCATAGTTTTCTTCGACTTCGGTGGCCAATGACTTGGTGCCGTTGGAAACGGTGACCCCGGAGGCTGCGGCCAAGGCGTTAATCTTTTCAATCGTGGTTCGGCACTGACCCAGCGATTCGACAATCCGGTCCAGATCCTTCGGCCGATCGATCGCCAGGGAACGGGCAACTGTGGCCTGATCCGCCAATACGGCTTCCATGAGCTTCAGTTCATTTGCCAGATGCGCTGTCTGCAACGCTCGCGCCTGTTCTGCGCGGTGCCATACCAATACGCTGACCACACCCATCAGCGCGACGATCACGCAGGCCAGCCCCGTAAGCACGACTTTCGCGGAGCGTTCCGCGTTCTCTCTCGACTCTGCCTCTTCGCGCGCCCTGGCCTCGGCCTTTGCCAGCCTCTCCGCGGTAACGGCCCTTTCGCGCTCAATGCGAATCTGTTCGTTTTGCAATTGTTCCAGGTAGCTCTCGACATGCCTCACCACCGCACCAGCATCTTGTGGGCGATCATGAGGCGCGGCCTTGAGGCACGACTTCGCAAGAGCGCAGAGCGCTTCCGGCGCTTCGCTAGCATCAATGCGACGGTGAGCGTCGGCCAAGGACGCGGATATTGCATTCAAGAGTACTACGGTGCGTCGATTACCAGAATAGGCTGGCACACCCGTCAGGATCTCGCAGAGCAACGAGCCGAGGCTAAACACATCCGCCGGTTTTCCGACGTCCTTGGCGCCAATACTTTGCTCTGGCGCAAGATACGGTGGGCTTCCGAAACCTACGCCAACTTCGGAGACAAAAGCGGAATCGGGGGGGTGCGATTCGCCAAGTGGCAAACGCTTTGCCAACCCCCAGTCCATGACGTGAACCTCCCCCGCATGACCGATCATGACGTTTTCCGGCTTGATGTCGCGATGGATGACGCCGTGTTCGTGCGCGTAGCGGATCGCTTGCGCAATTTGGAGAAAGATATAGATGAACTTAGGTAAGTTATCACCGGGTGACTTCCGCTCCGCAAGCAGTTTGTCGAGACGGTGTCCCTCGACAAACTTCATCGTGAAGTACGGCGCTGTGTCGCCATCGGCCGCGTATACGCCCAGCTCGTGAATCGGGACAATTGACGGATGCTCAAGGACCCCCCAAATCCGCGCTTCCCGTTTGAGCCGCGCTTTGGCCTCGTCCGGCGCAACGCGCCCATCCAGTCGGGGAATTTTGACGGCGATCGCACGTCCCAAGGTCTTGTCGTACGCCTTAAAGACCTTTCCGAATCCGCCACTGCCAACCTTTTCTTGAATAACGTACTGTTGGAAATCCTTCAATTCAGCGAATTCGGGGCGGTTTTCCAGTCTCTCATACGACTGGTGAACGATCTCGACAACTTGGCGCTCATTGGTGAAAAGCGCCGCCAGCCTTTCTCGGTGGTGAGGGAATGTCGCCAACAATGCCTCATGGAGGACTCGTAGACCGTTGGTTAGATTTTCTGGAAGCGCGTCTTTTTCAAGCTCATAAAAATGGAGCACTGTATCAAGACCCGCCTCCGGCTCGGGGAGCGCGTTCTTGAAGATCATGGTACTTTTATTATTTTGGCCCGGAATATCCATCTCTCAGCTCTCGGTTCCAGCCATCATACGTCGTAGATTGGCCAAACCCCGTTCAATCAGACTGGCGACGGCCTTTTCTGTTTTGGTCATGGAGGGATCACGATGAGTGAACGCTTCGCAGATCTCCTTGATTGTTTGCCCGGCGAGATATCGGTGTATCACGACAAAACGCTGATCATCGGGGAGGCGTTCTATTATAAGGCCCTAAGTAACTCTTCCGTAGCCTCCTTGCGTTGCGCCGCTGCGCTTGGAGTGGAGTTTGTGACCGCGATCAAGGTCGTTAGCGGGTCGCCGTCCGAGGCTACGACGCCATTGTCCCTTTTTCGGCGGCCACCGGCTCGCTTGGCCGCACCGTTGTGCCGCAGGCGATCGAAGAAGACTGCCCGGGTGACCTCGTTGAGCCAGGATACAAACTCCTCGATCGACTGACCTTGGAATTGTCCGCGGCACTTCCACGCCCGCTCCATTACGAACTGTACAAGATCGGAGTCCTCGTCGATTGCCGCCCCGCGGACCGCCCGCTTCAGCTTGGCCAATGTCCCGACAACGAGAATTCGGCGCACCGCAAGTTCTTCGGCAAACGGCGAAATCGGTCGAAACTGAGACACCGTAATACCTCCGACGTCACCTGTCTGGATCGCGTTGGGGTCGCGGAAACGCTCATCTGGTCCAAGACTTCTATATGGAAACGTCATGACGAACTCCCCCCTCCTTAAATAGACGGAAAGTGTTCGACATCTCCTCGTTTAAAATGCGCAATTGCGTATTGCAAACCGAATTCGACCGCGCTCAGTTCTATTTCCAGCACGCGGGTAAGGCGCAATCGTTCGGAGCGGAAGAATCCGGCTCGGGTCGGTGTGTTGTCGACGGATGACTCAAGGCTGAGCGGAAACAGCCAGAATCGAACAGCCTCAAGCCAAGAAAAATGACTTTGTTGGTTCGCCGCGGCAACCGATCAGAATGCCCTGATTGGACTTCCGCGTCAAGCATCGAGGACGACGCACACCGTTTATGTGGTGCTCGCCACCTTTCGGAAACATGAAGAATTGGCGAGCGTTAGGCGATCTGGGGGCCTCCCCTTCGGCTTCCGACCGACAAGCCGTGACCGGCTTTTTGGTCGATGCCCTTCGGCGAATGCGTGGGATCGAGCGCCAGCGCAACTGCGTTCGCCATCTTTCCTAGATGATCCAACGATGTCGTCTTCTCAGCATCCGTCGGGGGAGGTGCAAGCTCAGGTTTGTTGCGGATCATTTGCTCGAACGCCCCTTGAACCTTCGCTTTCGACTCTTGGCTCTTGAAGTCGATGAAGCCGTGGTCATCAATTTGCAAGTCGAAGGGCTTAAAGCTGCTGCCGCTGAACCAGCCGTGATCGTCGGATAGATGGCCATCAGGGCCTTTAAGCATTCCCGCGTGAACCCCTACCGTACGCGTCCCGGAGTCACCATTGCCAACGAAGAGGCAATATGCGGCCGAGCCAAAAATCTCCCTTTGGCTTTCCGCCGTCGCCAGATCATGCCATTGTCGGTTGCCGGACGACACGCAGCCGTCTGCCCCGTTAATGACTCCAATGACATTGAGATCCTTGTCTAACACAACGGCAGCGATACCAAGGACTCTTTGATTGGCCGTCATTTTACCCGTGAACGGATCGGGAACGACATTTCCAGCAACATACACCTTGCCGGAATCATCCGCCGCTTTTTCGTCGCCTCCGACGCGAGGCTTTGAGAGTTCTCCGTTCCCCTGCGATTGCCAATCATCGCGCGACGGACTCAGCTCAGGCTTGTTGCGCACCATCTGTTCAAAAGCCCGGTGAATTTTGCTTTGGGCATCGGCCGTCTTAAAATCTGAGAACCCGTGCTCATCCATTGGCAGCTCAAACTTCTTGAAGCTGCTTGCGCTGAACCAGCCATGATCATCAGCGAACTTGCCATCGGCGCCCTTGAGTCTTCCGCCACTGACCTCAAGTGTATGCTTCCTCGGATCGCTATAAACGCGAAGATCAAACGTTGCTGATGCGGGGATTCCGTTGAACCGCCAGCTGGGCGTATGGTCATCGCGAGTGGCGATCTGGTATGACTCATCCGCCACCGCCACGACGTTGTAAGTCTTGTCCAACAACACGCTACGCACTAAGTTATCATCGCCGTAGCTTCGCTTCCATTTAATTCCAGTGTCCTTTCCTGTGAACGGATCCGGAGTGATTGATTCAAAAACGAATAGCTTGCCACCGTTATTCATATCGTCGCCCATGACTAGACTCCTTTCGTTACGTTGCGATTACATTATCCACCACAGTATAGCATCCGACAAGTTAAGATTGTGTGACAATCGACCGTATCTTCCGAATCCTGAGCTATGTCAGGTGGTTAGTATTCAGCATGCACTCGACCGCCATTTTAGCGCAGCGGCGTCGACGGGATGTTTCCGGGGTTGATCTTTGCTCGGTCCTCTTCGACGGACGGCCTGTTGTCCACTCCCTGCTCACCAGAGGACCACGCGGAAGGGTGACTAACGTACGCCATCGTCGCTCTACGAACCGCGAAGGTTCTAGGATAGGTTCTTATCGACGACGTCGGTCCGGACCAGCGTTCTTCGCTTTACCCTTGCCAAGGTAAGCGGCGGTTTTCGATCGTACGCTGTCGTCTGGCTGGGATGGAACCTCGATGGCAACAACGCCGAAGCCGGCAAGCTTGCCATCATTAAATGCCGCGAGAAACCGGTTGAGGTCATCAGGATCCATCTCCAGTGTAACACGCGCGGTCTTGGGTTTCAGTCGATCTGTCATCGTGGTAGCTCCATTCCAATTGTCAGCACAGTGATGGCCGACAGGAGCATGATACTCCCAAAGCATTTAAGGAATGGTTAATAAAGATCGCGAGTTCAAGAGCGACTCGCAGAAGCGGCTGGTCCGAGACGTCTGACGTCACACGTGGGCGACCGCGGCTCTCTTCAGAAAGATCAGAGTCTGCGCGGCCAAAGGCGGTTGAGTAATCCCGCGTGCCGCGAGCAATCAGCGTTCGATCCCGGCGCCTCGCGGAGACAAGGGCTGGCTGTCTTTCCATATCGCTTTGGGTTGTGGCTGGTCCTGAGGCACACCATCGGCAGGATCAGATGGCCGCCGTTTACTAATGACGACTCGTGTGAGTGTTACCTCAACTTTAAGGGTACCAGGGATTTTGGAACGAAAGGCAGCCAGAGCAGCTAGCAAGGCTGCGGCCCCTGCCAAAGGAAACCACCATAACACCACGGAACCCACCGCCAGGCTCGGTCCCATGAACATAAGAAAGTAATAGGTAGATAAAGCAAGCGACTCGAACTCGAAATCGTCAAGGCGCCCATCTCCAAACGCATCGATAAGGCGCCACAGATCGCCGCGATCAATGCGCAAGGTAACGATAATGCTGCTAAAGCTAATGTCCGTTACTTCAATACGGCATTTGGCTTTGAAGGCCTCCTCAATGTCGAGGATCAAGGACGCAACAGCTTTCTTGCTTAGACCGTTTAGCCTCAACGTAGCTATGGCTTCTACCGGTTTGTGCACCTTGGGACGCGATGATTTTGCAGGCGATTCTGCAACCAAGTCCTCGTATGTTGTTCCCAGAGCGTCGGCAACCAAGCCGAGTTCATATGGCTTGGCCCCATCTCCGTCTTCAATGGAGCTGACTACCCGAGGATAGACGCCAGCTTTGGACGCCAGGGCGTTGATGCTTAGCCCTAGCTTATCCCGCAAAAATTTGGCGTGCGGTCCTTTTGTCGGAACTTTGTATTGGCCCATGTGATATTTGCCGCATTGTGCGCGCATGATGCGCAGCTCGACAGAATGACGAGAGGTACGACAATGGAAGATGTAAAGTGAGCATCGGGTGTACGCCCGACCGGCGATAAAAGGGATTGATGATCGTCATGCGTTGTCTCCTTTCGCGGCAGGAACGTTATTGTCGGCCCACTCCTCGATCGCGTTCTCGGCAGCGATCTGAAGCTGGATGGTGAGCCAGGGACAAAGATCGCCGGTCTCCGCAGTGGGAAAATGCCTGACGATGACTGCCCAGAAGGCGTCGAGGGCGTCGTTGGCCACTGACTTCAGTTGTTGCTTGTCGAGCTCCATCTCACGCTCCTTTCGCTTTGGCCGATACCGGGTCGGCCTCTAGTCGCGAGAGGCTCTGCTTGAGTAGCTTGCCGTCTTGCCAGAGCTCCATCGCTTTCTCTGGCGATTCGGCGTCGACTTCGTAAAGCTCGATGGTTCGGACTTCGACGGTGACGAGGTAGGTTTTGAGGCGTTTGCTCATGGTGATTCCTTTCACAAAAAAAATGGGCGGAGCGTCCTTGCCCCGCCCGGCGGTTGAACTACTCCTTTTTCTCGGAAGCGACGCGGAGGCTGATCCGCCCATCGAGCGGCACGCAATCCAGCTGGACGTTGAAGCCCTTGCCGTCCTTGTGCTGCCAGGCGGCGCCGATCCGGGTGAAGAATCCCTTGCCGCCTTCGCGGTCGCGGACCTGGTAGGCGATGTGGCTCGGCGTTTTCGCGCTGGCGGTTTGGTTGGTTGTGGTGGTTGAGTCAGTCATTACATTTCTCCTTCGTTTCTTGAGTTACCGGCCGCGACCATCGCGGCCTGATGGCACGCCACCCTAAGCCGCGAAAGCCGGAGCGAAGCGCACGGGCAAGCTGAAAATTGGGGGAGACCTTTAGGGGGAACCGATTTTCCGCTTGCCTGGCCGGCGGCGGCTTTAGAGTGCCAGAAAAAGGCCGCGGGGGCGGACGGACTCAAGGTTTTAGAAAACGAAGGAGTCCGAAGACTGACGGAGCCATCCGGCAAAGACCGCTCGCGACGACACGCGCCTTCATCGCCGTCCTATCGACCGCCTCCGGGGCAGGCCAGGATTCCCGGATTGCGCTACCAGCAGCGGCGGCAAACCAGCTGTCCAGTAAGGGTCGCCTCAGTACGCGAACATTCGCGTCGCTTCAGAGTAGAAACTGGACGCCGGGCGGTGGCATTTCGGTCGCGCAGCAGTGGCATTTGAGAAAGGTACTATCTCGGGAAAACTAGAGTGACTGCGGCTTAGAGAGGATTCGTTAGTAAAGAATTAATCTTTATTAACTAGACTAAAATGGAGGCATGATCCGCATCACGCAACAGGACAGCGCCAAGGACGCCAAACGCTATTACGCGACGGCGGACTATTACAGCGAAGGACAGGAAATCGTCGGAGCGCTGGGGTGGCAAAGGCGCCGCCCGGCTCGGACTCGAAGGCACGGTCGATAAATATTCCTTCGAGCGCATGTGCGACAATCTCAATCCGACAACGGGGGAGCCGCTTACCGTCAGGACCAGGTCCGAGCGGACGGTGGGATACGACTTCACGTTTTCCGTGCCGAAGTCGGTCTCCGTGCTTTACGCAATGAGCGGCGATCAAGGCATCATGGACGCCTTTCGCGCGGCGGTCGACGAGACGATGCGCGAAATGGAAGCCGAGATGAAGACGCGCGTTCGCCGGAGAGGCCAGGATACCGATCGCGTTACCGGCAACATGACGTGGGCCGAATTCATTCACACGACGTCACGGCCGGTCGAGGGTCTGCCCGATCCGCAGTTGCACGCTCACGTGTTCGTTTTCAACGCGACCTACTGCGACGAAGAACGGCGCTGGAAGGCCGGGCAGTTCCGCGACCTCAAAAGAGACGCCCCGTATTTCCAGGCGGCGTTTCGCGTCCGGCTGGCGAATCGGCTGCTGGAACTTGGCTTTGGCGTTCAGCGCAAGCGAGATGACTTCGAGATCGCGGGCATTCCGGCGGACGTGCTGAAGCGATTCTCCCGGCGCACCGCTCAGATCGAGCAAGCGGCCAAGGACAAGGGCATCACCGATCCCAAACGGAAGGCCGAGCTCGGGGCCGAGACGCGCGAGAAGAAGGGACCGGCGATGAGCTGGCAGAGCTTGCGCAAGGAATGGAACTCACGGTTAAGCGTTGACGAGCGGCGATTGCTGGCCGCCGTGCATCGCCGAGAAAAGCGTTACGTCCGACCGGAGAAAGCCGAGGCCGCTTCGGTCGATCACGCGATTGAGCATAGCTATGTGCGCGATGCCGTCGTATCGGAACGCGCACTCGTCACCCAAGCCCTAAAACGGGGCATCGGCGGGGTCACAGTCGAAGACGTTGCCGGCGAAGTAGCGCGGCGTCCGCTGATTCGCAGCGAATTCGAAGGGCGTCAGATGGCGACGACGCAGGAGATGATCGAGCTCGAGTCGCGTCTGGTCGACTTCGCGCGGGACGGACGGGGACGCTCGCGGCCACTGGGCGATCCCAATCGGCCATGTTCGCGCGATCGGTTCAACGAAGGGCAAAAGGCGGCCGTGCGTCACGTACTTGGCTCCCGCGATAGGGTGATGATCATTCGCGGCGTGGCGGGAACTGGGAAGACTACGTTGGAGCAAGAGATCGGCGAGGCGCTGGCCGAGGTCGGCAAGCCGGTGGTCGCTCTGGCCCAATCGGTGAAAGCCAGTCGCGAAGCGCTACGCGAAGAGGCGGGCTTCGCCGATGCCGATACGGTTGGCGCTTCTTCAAGGACGAGAGCATGCAGCAAGCCGCTCGCGGCGGCGTTATCCTGGTCGATGAAGCGAGCCAGCTCGGCACGCGCGACATGCTGCGCATCTTTGAAATCGCCGAAGCCGTCGGAGCCCGCGTGCTGCTCGTGGGCGACCGGAGGCAGACGAGAAGCGTCACGGCGGGCGAGCCGCTTAAGCTCCTGGAGGAACGAGCAGGCCTCAAGATCGCCCAGGTCGATGAGATCGTCAGGCAGCAGGGCGATTATCAGAAGGCGGCGAAGGCGCTCAGCGAAGGCCGCACGGGCGAAGCGATTGCCGAGCTCGATAAGCTCGGCTGGATCAAGGAAGTCGCGAACGAGGATCGCTATCAGTTGCTGGCCGATGAGTACCTGGCAGCGGCGGCGGAGAAGCGTCGCAACGGTTCGCCGAAGACCGTGCTCATCGTGAGCCCGATGCACGCTGAGGCGAACCGCATCACCGAGGCGATTCGCGACGGACTCAAGTCGCGCGGCAAGCTTGGGAAGGAACGGGTAGTCAATGCCTGGATTTCGCCGCATCTGACCGACGCCGAGAAAACCGATTCGACGCAGTACGACGCGGGCGATCTCATTCAGTTCCACCAGAACGCGAAAGGCTACGTGAAAGGCGATCGGATCATTGTGGGCGACGGCATGACGCCGCCGACGGAATTGGTGAATCGCTTCGAGCTCTATCGGCCGACGCAAATTGCGCTTGCAGTCGGCGACCGCGTCCGAATAACGGCAGGCGGCAAGACGAAGGATGGCAAGCATCGGCTCGCCAACGGCGCGCTGTTTACCGTTGAAGGCTTTACGAAGCGGGGCGACATCGTCGTCGATCACGGCTGGGTGATCGATCGCGATTTCGGGCATTTGACCCACGGGTATTGCGTAACGAGCCACGCCAGCCAGGGCGTCACCGTCGACAAGGTATTCATCGGCATGTCGAGCGAATCGTTCGGGGCCACGAATCAGCGAACGGGCTATGTGGCGGTCACGCGCGGAAAGGAGCAGGCGCAGATTTTCACCGACGATCGTGAAGCTCTGCTTAAGGCGGTGAGTCGTCCCGACGATCCGCTCTCGGCGACCGAGCTTGCCGACGCTCAGCCGCAGAATGTCCACTCGAAGTCACGGCCGCTGACGCGCCCGTCATTGACGCGCGGCGTCCCGACTTTCCCGCCGGCCAAGATAACGAAACATCCGACCAAGGATCGGGGATTGGACCATGCCGGATGACGTCACGCATCAAGAGCGATTGGACCGACCGGTATCCTCCGGGCTCCGCGGGATTTTGCAGAACAAGGAGCCGGAAGCGGATCGCGGAGTCTCATCCTGCAAAGCCTTCGGCTATCACCTGGGACCGGAGCATCTCAGCGTCGTGGAGTTTCGCTTCCTTAGCGGCGACAGTATGTGGTTCCCCTACGGCTCGATGGGCGCCTGTCGGCATATTCCCTCCGAGGGCCTGTTGCTCAAGTTCAACGGCGACTTGGCGTACCTGGTGCTGATCCGCGGAAGCAACCTCGACCGCGGAATCGACGGCAAAGCCACCGATCTCATTCACGCCGGTCTGCAACGCCATCACGTGCTGTGGATTCGCGAAATGACGCCTGCCGAAATCCGCGACGTGGGCGAGACGGGTCCGACCATCGACAGCATCGAGGTCGGAGAGTTTGAGTCGCATGACGCCCTGAATAAATGGCTCAAGGACAAGGCCCCAGCCTTTGCGTACGGACCGTGAGAACTCCGCCGTTGTACTGCAAGCAGTATTTAACCTTAACGCTTTATCTTCCAAACGCCAGCGCTCTCGCTCAATTGGAGCGAAGCGAACGAACTCCGCAACCGCCGCGCCGACAAATGCACCCCAAATCCCAATCATCCTGGTGCGCGTCGCGGGGTCCGGAAATAACGAGCCCGTCCCCACGAGAAGGCCTCACGTTGCAATCGTGGTCGCCTGCCCGCGTTTTCACGCGGTTCGCGCTCGAAATAGCCAACTTGCGGCAGACAGGGTCACAGCAGCGATCAGGACAAGCGGGATCATATTGGCGAACACTTCCGATGCTGGCATATCCTTCAGAACAATTCCCTTCGAGATGACAAGAAAGTGGCGGCAGGGATTTGCCAGCGTGAGCCGCTGCAACCAGCGCGGCATGTTCTCGATCGGGCTCGCGAAGCCAGACAGAAGAATCGCTGGGAGAATGACGCAGAATGCGCCAATAATCGCCTGCTGTTGTGTTGCGGCTACCGATGATACGAAAAGGCCCATTCCGATGACCGCGGCTAAATATACCATCACGCTAAAGTACAACAGAAACACTGAGCCCTGAAACGGAACACGGTAGATCACGATCCCGATCATTATCATCATTGTCACTTCGCTGATGCCGACCACCATTGCCGGGACCGCTTTTCCAATGAGGATCTCCCATGACGAAAGAGGTGACACAAGCAACTGTTCGAAACTTCCCAGCTCTCGCTCGCGGGCAACCGATAGTGAAGGTATAATCATGCCGAGTGCGAGGCTCAGGACGGCGAGCAGTCCCGGCACGGTACTCCATGTGGCTTGCAAATCCGGCACGAACCAGGCACGCGTTACGACCACGCTCGGAGGCTCTGACGACCTACCGTGGTGATCCAGTTCTTGTTCGTACCGAGTCACAATCTCGCCTCCGTACCCGGCGACGATCTGCGCGGCGTTGGATCTGCGGCCGTCCAGCAGTAATTGAACCTTGGCCGGCTGACCGGAGGCGACGCTTCGTGAAAAGTCCGGCCCGATATGCACCACCATCAGGACCTCCCGCAAGTCCATGGCGCGGGCTGTGCTTTTGTGGCCGTCGAAGTAGACGACGCGAGCAAAATTGGGCGAACCTTCCAGCCTCGCGGCCAGGTCGCGTGATATGACCCCTCGATCTTCGTTCCAGACGCCTATCGGAACGTTTTTCACTTCGAGCGTAGCTGCAAAGGTGAATATGAGCATGTCCGCGAACGGAGGGATGAAAAGAAGGGAGCGGGTTTTTGGATCACGCCAGATTGTTAACAGTTCCCTGATCACGAGTGAAAGGATGCGGTTAAGCATGGCTTACTCCAGGCGGGTGGACGTGACCCAGACGAGGACGGCGAACAAGACGATGGCGAAGCCGGACAGCACGCTGATATGCACCAATAGTTGTGATGGCACATCACCGACCAGAAATAGCGTCTGCAGGCTCGACACGAAATACCTTGGAGGAAACGCGTACGTGAAGAGGCGCAGCGGAGTAGGCATTGCTTCAATCTCAAATAGGAATCCGGACAGTTCAAATGCCGGCAGAAATCCCACAACGAGCGCCGCCTGGCTGGCGGCAAATTGATTGCGCGTTTGTGTCGAGATTAGGAGGCCCAGTGATAACATGCTTGATAGATAAGCCGCCGATAATGCGGAGAGCGCGAAGATGGAACCGCGGAAAGGCACGCCAAAGATAAAGACTGCCCCGGTCATCGAGATTCCCGTTGCCGCCATCCCGAGCGCGAAATACGGAAGGAATTTCCCCAGCAATAGCTCACCCTTCGTGGCCGGTGTGGCAAGCATGGCTTCCATCGTGCCTCGTTCCCACTCCCTGGCAACGACCAGCGAGGTCAAGAGGGTGCCGATCAGAGTCAGGATGATCGCTACTGCACCCGGAATGAGGGAGTTTTGGCCTTTCAGATCCTGGTTAAACCAGTAACGCGGCTCGGTGGCAAGAAGCGGACGGTAATGGGATCGGTCGATGAGATTCGTTTTTGCGATCGACTCCTGCTCAAGCCAGTTGCTCCAAACGCCTTCGGCGTAGCCTTGCACGAGTCCAGCCGTGTTCGGATCAGTCCCATCGACGATTACCTGGACGGGCGCCGGGTCTCCTCGACCGAGCTGCTGGGAGAAATCGCTGCGGAGCACGATGACACCCTTCAGTCGGCCGGTCACAAGATCGGGCTGCACATCAGATCGTCGCCGCGCCGGGGTTACGTCGAAATACCGGGAATTGCGGAACGCATCCAGCAGGCTCGTGGCATCGGGAGTCGTATGCTCTATGACGACGCCTACGGGCAACCTCTGAACGTCCAGGCTCACGCCTACACCGAAGATAAAGAGCAGCAGCAAGGGCAAGAACACGACGATAATGAGGCTACTCGGGTCTCGGCAAATCTGCAGAGATTCCTTCCTGATCAAAGCGATGACACGTCGAATTCTTGCCGACGTCGAAGCGAGACAGGTCATGCGCTGGTCCTCTTGCGGTCAAATTCCTCCACAAGAGCGATGAACGCATCCTCTAACGTTGGTTCGGCACAATTCACCGAACTGGCCCGTTCCTTTAAGTGGTCGGGAGTTCCTTCGGCGATTACTTTGCCCCTGTAGATAAGGCCAATCCGATCACAGTACTCGGCTTCGTCGAGGAAGTGCGTAGTAACAAGAACGGTGACGCCGTCTTCGACCATCGCGTTGATGTGTGACCAGAACCGGCGGCGGCTGATTGGGTCAACTCCACTCGTTGGTTCGTCGAGAAAAAGCACAGCAGGGTCGTGGAGCACAGCACAAGCAAGCGAGAGTCTCTGCTTGATTCCAAGGGGAAGCGAACCCGCGCTCTCGTCCAGGTAGGAGGACAGATCAAGCGCTTGACTCAGCCGTGAAATTGCATCGCGCAATCGGATGCCTGACAGCCCGTAGACACCGGCGAAAAACCGAAGATTCTGACGCACACTCAGATCACCGCACAGCGAGAATTTCTGCGCCATGTAACCAAACTGAGCCCTCGCCGCAGACCCGACGCGATACAGGTCTTGCCCTCCCACCCGCGCCGACCCTGCGGTCGGCCTTAAGAGTCCGCAAATCATCTTGAAGGTTGTCGATTTGCCTGCGCCATTCGGTCCGAGAAGACCAAAGATCTCTCCCCTTCGGATCTGGAAGCTGACCTGATCCACGGCGGTGAAAGTCCCAAATTGCTTGATGAGTTTCACCGCCTCCACCACGGTTGCTCCGTCTTCATTCGATTCTCGTTTTCTCCCCCCAAGTGGGGATTCGTCCTTGCAGGCGCCGCCAAGCAGATCGACGAAGGCGTCCTCAAAGCGCGGCGCCGTCCGCTGAACCTCGCACCCGTCCTCACCGAGTTCCGTCGCTACCAGCGCCCGCGAACCCGGGCTCATAATCACACGGACGCTACTGCCCTGAACCACGCCATCCACTACGTCCAGCCGCTTGAGCGCCGCGCGAGTAACTGACGTTTTGATTTCGCTCCCCGAATGAGGAAGGTTCGATCCTCGACCTGCGCAGTCAGGTCCCGTGGGTGCCCCTGGAATAATACACGCCCATCGCTAATCGCAATGACGGCCGTGCAGCGTTCGGCTTCGTCCAAAGACGCGGTGCTCCACACGACGCCGAGACCGTCGTCCACCAGCTGGTAGACCATTTTCCAGAGCTCTCGTCGAGAAATTGGGTCCACACCAACGCTGGGCTCGTCGAGCAAAAGCAGTTGCGGAGTCCGCACGAGGGCGCAGGCGAGACCGAGTTTCTGTTTCATCCCGCCCGAAAGATTGCCGGCCAGCCGGGACGTGAACGCATGGAGTCCGGTAAACTGCAGCAGTCGATCGTATACATCGGCGCGGTGCTTACCGACCACGCCCCTCAGGTCGGCGTATAGATCCAGGTTTTCTCGAACGGTCAGATCCTCGTAGAGTCCGAACCGTTGTGGCATGTAGCTCACAGCGTCCCTGAGCTGGGCTACCTGGGTACGGGTATTAAAACCGCACACGGTCAGCGCGCCTTCGGTGGGTAACAGCAGCCCAGCGAACAGCCGCAGTAGGGTAGTCTTCCCGGCCCCGTCGGGTCCCACGACCCCTGTTACCCTGCGCTCGCCGACGCGTGCAGTCAGGCCGGCGATGGCCGGGACGGCGCCACCCGCGAAATGCTTCACAACGTTTTCGGCTACGATTAGCCCCGGGGAGTCCATACGTCACCCACCCCCCGCAGAGCCGAGCTTGTCCAAATAAGCTGCCTCCTTCAATCTCTCCCAATAGCTGCGTTGCCGCTGGCCCTGGACCTTGACTTTGATACTCACCGGCATCCCTTGACGCAGTGACGCGTCCGGATCTTCCACGACGATCCGCAACCGGTACACCAGGTCCGTTCGCAATTCTCTGCTCTCAACCGTCTTGGGCGTGAATTCAGCGAGCGGCGAGACAAAGCCGACATGACCAACAAAAGAGCGACCTGCCGATGCGTCGGTCGTGACCGTTACGGGCACGCCTGGCTGTACTAGCCCCAGGTCTGGTTCCCCCACGTAAGTGCGGATCCAGACGGGTTTTAGTAAAGTCAGGCTGAAAACGGTCTCCCCTGCCTGGACGATGGCGCCCTTCTCTCGGGCACGAGTGAGGATGACGCCGTCATTCGGTGCGATCAGGTCGCTGTCGGCCAGCCGGCGCTCCGACTGCGTGACAACGGCAGTCTGCTCGGCCAGCTGAGCCCGGGCGGCTTCAATGTCTTCAATACGCGGGCCGATCTGGGCCAGCCGCAACGTTTGCTGCGCATAGCCAACGTTTGCCTCTGCGACCATGAGCGCTTGCCGCCGCTGGTCGACCTCCTCCTTGCTGATGGCCAAGCGCGGCAGCAGTGACTCGCCCCGACTGTGATTGGCTTGGGCCAGTCTCAGCGTTCCCTCTTCTCGTTGTAGCTGGGCCTGGGCCTGGCCAATCTCCTCAGGCCGCGAACCGTTTTCCAGCCGTGTCAGCATGGCGGCGGCGTTGGCTCGGCGGGCCTGAACCAAGCGAAGGTCATCTTGGAAGTAACGCTTGTCCAGTGTGGCAAGCACCTGGCCGGCCTTGACCGTGTCGCCTTCATCCACCACCAGTTTCTCGATGCGACCGGCAACTATGAACGAAAGGCTGACCTGGCGCACATCGACGTTCCCCTCAAGGAGTAGATCAGCCTCGCACTCCGACGGAACCGACTCAAATCGCAGTACGCCCACTCCCAGAATACAAGTGAAAGAGCCCAGGGCAAACATACGGACAGCCCATCGCCGGAAAGGTGATGAAACAGGCTGCTTGGCTGTCAGCGGCAGGTTCGGAAGCTGGTCGAATCCCGAGATATTGGTGGCGATCGATTCGAGCAGGTCACTCGCCTGCACGCCCACGCCCGACCCGCTTTCGGCGGTCCGCATCTTCATTTCGTTGTCTCCTTTGAAGGTCAAGCAGCGACACAACGTTTGCTCAGATGGCGAATCAAGGCGAAGTGATCTTCATCGCACGGTGAAGCAAGCGCTGGCGTCCTGGCCGGCGTGAGGATGTCTTGCGGTTTAGGTTAGATTGGC
Source organism: uncultured Planctomycetaceae bacterium (assembly GCA_963752185.1). Lineage (GTDB taxonomy): Bacteria > Planctomycetota > Planctomycetia > Planctomycetales > Planctomycetaceae > DASPSM01. Next base: position 4,018,381 of record CAVVXK010000002.1, read on the forward strand.
GCGAAGCTGAGGTGTCGTTGAAACTGGCGTAAAACGGTGTTCGTCCATCGAGTGCTGAGATGGATACTCGCCAATACGTCGTCAAGTAACGGGCAGCGATCGAGTTGGCCCTGCGAGAGCGGTTCAACCGCGCCATTGAGGCCGGAGAGTTGCCCCTCACCGTCTCAGCCCCAGACCTCGCACGGTTCTACTCCGTGGTTATCCAAAGCATCGCGCTTCAGGCTCAGCACGGGGGGACGCAGGAGCAACTTTTCGGCGCGGTGGACATGGCGATGGAGAGTTGGCCGGTGCGATCCCGCAAGCGACGATAAATGCACCGGCGGGACGAGTCCTAACCCGCCGCCCCAATACCAAGAAGATGATGATTCAATAGATGCGGCAGATCGGCGGCCGGCCTGATTCAAACGAATGCGTACGCCGCGACACGAACGTACGCATTCGCCGAGAAAGAGGCCCGAGGTCGATCACGTCACTCCTTGACTCTCTTCCAGTTCGACACAATCTGATGGTGGTCCTTCATCTTGAAGGTCGTGTCGCTGATCTCACCAATGATCATCTCTTTCGTCTTGGGGCTGCCGTCAGGTGGGTTGTTGGGCGTCAGAACGAGACGGTTTTCAGTCACCTTCCACGTACCTTCGTCGTCGATCTGGATCACCTTGTCCCCCATTTTGACCTTCCCCTTCATGGTGTAGGTGCCGTCCTCGACGAATGCGGATTCAAGCTTGCCTACGACCTTGGGCGTGTTCAACTTGCTGACCCACTTTCCCGGGAGCAGCTTGGTGATCTCGGCTTCACTGGGCTGTTCCTCTTGTCCGAAGGCGTGTGAGGCCCCGGACAGCGCCACTGCGCTCACCAACGCCAACGTGACGAAACGGTTCATCGAAAGGTCCTCCTTAAAGGGATGAAAAAACAGTCATGGGCGAACCAAGCCTGCCTGCTGAAAACCCATTACCACTTCAGCAAGGCCAGCCCCTGCGATGGGGATTTTTGAACCGAACGGTTCGAATAGTAGGCGGCTGAAATCCGCATGGCACGTTGCCTTCAAGTTTTCCAGACATAACTTTCTCTCGGTGCTTTGGCGGCCTGAGGGTCTCGCACAATTTTGGCGTCGTGCTTGCCCATCAGATCGGCGGATCGGACCCGGGAGCCCTTGTCGATGGCGTCTCTCTCGGTGCCCTCGACGAGGGCGTCCCGGATCACATCGACCCCTTCCAACCCTGCGCTTCACACCCACCGAGGCTCCAGAGAGGAGTGCCCGGTTGGGGCCACCCGGGGAATTCGACGAAGTTCAATTTATGATGCGCATGCGAATGCGATTCTCGCCAGCTTTGACGGTGAACGAGATCGCCTCCCAGGTGGGCGATTTGGGGATCGGTAATATCTGGGGCCGCACATCGTTCGAGAAGCTGATCGGTTCGACGGGCACACCGATGAAGTTGGAGTCCACCTTGCCGTTTCGGTTCTTGTCGTGAAACGCGAACGCGGCGTAAACGCCCGGATTCAGCTTGTCGACTTTGAACGTCGCCACCATATCCTTGCCGACACCCACGATCTGCGCGTCCTGAAGGGCGCGAAAGTACTTCAGCACATCTTTTCGCTCTTTGCGCATGTCGGTCGACTTGAAGTCGTCTTCCGAGGCGAACAGGGCGAGCGTCGCGTTGCCGGTCGCATTGGTGAACCCGACGACCTCGACAATGAGCGACGCTTCGGTGTCGGGCGACTGCGCGGCGGCTTTGGAGTAAAGCCCGCCGGCGAGAGCCAGAATGGAGAAGCAGTACGTACTAGCGGCGAAGAACCATTTCGGCGTCATCCTAGAAACTCCTTTTTGATTGGACGCGTTCGCAAAAACAACCCGCGACCTCCTTGGCACGCGACAGATGAGACGCGGTGGATCATCTTGACGCCGGTCGGAAGCAGCGGGCGTACGGTGAGGCACGTGGGGACGGCTTTCGCTGAGGCCAAGCTCAACAATATGGGGCGAGTTGGAATTGGGCCCGCGCGGGCGATAACCAACTCTTCACAGTACGCTACGGTATCGTAGTTGTCGTGACAGACCGGGTCAAGGGCGATTCTTGCCCGGCGATTTAGCGGATAATTCCACCGGAGAAGCGTGGCGCCCGCCAATCGGGAGTGGGCAGCGAGGTCGCTATGCGCGGTTTGAGGAACTGGCGGCGCACGGATCGCCGCTACTTCGTTTTCTTTGTCGCCGTTTCGGGACCGATTGTCGCGTCCACCACGCGTTTCAGAAACCGCTTGGTGAACGGCTCGCGAGAGAACCAGCGGCGGTAGAAAAGAGGCCCGAAGAATGAAGCTGCCATTTCAGCGATATCGTGCCGGGGCGGGAATTCGCCGCGATTTTGGGCTCTGTCAAATAACGTGCTGAGGATCGCCTTATGCTCCTGGTGCATGGCGGACAATAGTTTCCTCAGATCTGGATCGCGTTCCGCGGCATCGATGACCCCCGGTAGCGCCGATGCCCAGGGCCCGGTATGCAATTGAGTCCCCACAAACGCGGCGAACCTGAGCAGGTCTCCCCGAAGACTGCTCGTGTCCGGCATTGCGGGTTGAAATCCCAATTGGCGGCACGCCGCAATCAAAAGCGCAGAACGAGAGGGCCAATGTCGATAAATCGTGGTTTTGGCCACTCCCGAACGATCCGATACGGCGTCGACACTGACGCCACTGAATCCCTCTTCGGTGAGCAGTTCGTATGTCGTTCTTAGAACGGCTTCCTTGGACCGCTGGACGCGGGCACCCGAGGATGCGTCAGCGTTGATTTTCGTCCGTTTTCGCATTGAGACCTTAGATTCCGCGCCACGACCACTGTCGCGGCGATTTGTTCTTTCAGAAGCAGGATTCCAAGCCATCGATCTCGGCCACTACCAAGCATTCGAGACCGCGGATGCGCGGTCGTGCATGCAATTCTATCAGGAAATCGGCCGGATCACACTCGCCGAGGAAAGAAGAGATTCGGCCGGAAAATCGTGGCCTCTGGGGATCGACAGGCGACGATTTGCCGAGACTTTCGCAGTCGCGTCGTCGCTTTTGGGCAGGTCGGCATTCACTTTGGCTATAAAAGTGGCGCACGGATCAACGAGAAAATGGCAACGATTCATTCGGCTCAAGTCATTCTAGCGGCGTCGACAAGCAAGAATTCCCATCCAAATTTCCAAGGCCGGGCGCGTCCTCTGCCGCCGACTTCGCTCCGCGCTGCGACTGCAAGTGTCGGCTAGCGCAGTCTCTGCGGCCGGCGAATGCGGTTGGGCATCGGCTTCTCGATGGCAGTCTGTAGAGCTTGACTCACCGCCGAAGAAACGATACGGTATCGTAGCGTGCAGATCAAGGCGCTTTCACGTCTGTCACGGTGCACAGGTGTTTCTATCCGTTCGCGAACTCCGGAATCCTGACCCATCAAACTTCGGTATCTTCCTCGGCCTGATCGCGTGCTAATTCGTCGGGGGAGGAAGTTGCGACCCGCGCTCCGTCAGCACAAGGACGCTAATCCGGAACCTCGCGGGACAGCCTCAAGGAAAGGGGAACAAAGGAATGTTCAAGCGCGTAGTTTGGCTAATCGCGATTATCGCAGTTGGAAACGTCGGTTGCAGTGCTCCGGACCTTGGGCACCAATTCTCAGCGAGCTCGGGCGGGAGCGCTCCGGCGGGCGCCGGGTTCGCGCCAGCCACGTTCCAGCCCCCGTGCGACTGCAAACCAATCGATGCCGTACCGGGCACCCCGCACTGAAAAACGCGCTGCCTGCGGATGGTCGACTGTATGACTCGGCAATCGACTTCCACGCGTGACCAGAAGCGCGGGCAGCTTTCACCCAGTAAGAGACATCGCCTCTGGCGAGCGGTTGCAATGGGCTGTCGGAGGTATCGGAAGCGCATTGTTGTTTGAACGGCGAGATCCGCTGAGCCCCTCGGGGCAATCGAGCTCGCTCGCGCCCTTTCAGGTCGAAGACTGTCGACAGTAACGGTCCGCTGCAGGTGGATCGGCTCGCACCGAGTCGAGACAGATCCTGGCGTAAAACGATGTCCGTCCATCGAGCGCTGACATGGCTATGCGATCGGCCGATGCCGCCATCACTGCGGCGAAATTGCGGTTGCGGCCGATTCTTATGACGACTTGCGCCTTCATTTTGGGCGTCTTGCCGCTCTTGGTTGCGGCCGGCGCGGGTGCGGAAATTCGGCAAGCTCTTGGCACCGTGGTCTTCTATGGAATGATTGGGGTCACCTTATTCGGGTTGTTTCTTACCCCGGTGTTTTACACCGTCATCCGCAGGGTCGCCGGCGACAAGCCGATCGTCAGCCCGCACGGGAATCAACAGAGTGCAAGCGCCTCGGTTGCTGCTCACGTGGTCTAGGCAACATGATCGCACTGTTGCGAGCGCCTCGCTTCGAATCGACGCGTGCGACGCGGCGAAAGCCAGCCCGAAGCCAAACAAGGGCGCCGGTACCTTCCCGGAAGTCGGCTCCGACAATCTGGGAGAAGGCACATCCCCGCACTCGGAAAGAGCCCAAGATGCGGGGACGCCGGCTGGCTTGTCACATCATTTTGGCGTGTCTCGTAATTGAATTAGTCGGACGATCCGCAGCTTGCGCAGACCTGCCGTCCTGGCTTCCGCGCTATGACTTGAAGATGCGCGTCGAGGTCGATGCGCATCGCGTCGTCGTCTGTGAGCGAGTGACCTGGTTCAATCGGCAGGCACGGCCGGCCGCCGAACTCGTCTTTAACGCGCACGCCCACTACGCCGTCCCTGCCGACGAGGTTGGGAAACTGGCGAAGATGGTCGAGATCCTGCGTCTGGCGCCCAGTGACTCGATCGATGTGAACGGCCCTCCCTTGCAGGTCGAGAAGGTTGCCTTAGTAAACGGACTAGTCCCCAATGATCCCGCCTCCGGGGTCGCGTTGCCATTTCTCTACCGCTCCGACAACTCGACCGCACTCGAGGTGCGGCTCCCTAGCAAAGTTCGCCAGAACGAGCGCGTGACGGTCGAGCTGACATTTACGCTTCGGCTGCCGCAACGGCAAGGGCGATGGGGCCAGTGGGAAGGAGTCACATTCCTGGCGCAATGGCTACCGGTGCTGGCCGTGTACGACGAGAGCGGCTGGCAACCGACGCCGTTTATCCCGTGGCACCAACCGTTCTTTAACGAGGCCGGAATCTATACCGTGCGGATCGTTCTGCCCGTCAACCAGAGATTGGCCTGTTCCGGTTCTATCGTCGACCAGACGGATCTCGGCGACGGTTGGAAAACGCTGGAAGTCCGAGCTCTGGGAGTAAGGGACTTCGCCGTGATCTGCAGCGCCCGTTTTCGAGAGTATTCGGATCAGGTCGGCCCAGTTCGGGTGCACTGCCTGGCGTTCCCTGAACACGAATTCTACGCGCTGCACATGCTCCGCATCGTCGCGGAGGCGCTGCCCGTTTACCGCCGCTGGTTCGGCCCATACGCATATCCCGAGTTTACGGTCGTTGAATCATACTTCGGCTGGAACGGAAACGAGTGCGGCGCTCTCGTCATGGTTGACGCGCGCATTTTTGCGATGCCGCACGGGGCTTCAAGATTCGTCGACGAACTCGTCTCGCACGAGCTCTGCCATCAGTGGTGGTACAACTGCGTCGGAACCAACGGTTACTCTGAAACATGGATGGACGAGGGACTGGCGACTTATTTCGCCCACCGACTCATGGATATGAAGTATGGCAGGAACAACGCGCTGCTGAACTGGCCCAGCGGACTGGAATGGCTGCCCAACATCCAACGGGAGGATTACCGCTATGCGACTTTGGTTGGAGCCGTCGCCCGCGGTGAAGCCAGCCCTACTGTTCAAGACTTGCCGAAGTTCAAGAACCTCGTCCGGTTGATGGCGATGACCTATGACCGGGGTGGGAAGATCGTGGGCATGATCGCGGACCGTCTCGGAGAGGACGGTTTTTTCGATTTCATGAGCGTCGTTTACTCCAAGTACCAATACCGCATTTTGCGCGTGGCGGACTTCCAGCGCGAATTGGAGGCGTATACCGGGCGATCGTGGCAGACCTTCTTCGATAATTGGCTCTACGGCAAAGGGATGACCGATTGGAAGATCGAATCGGTGCGAGTCCAAAAACACTTGGACGCCAACCCCCAGTCACAGGTTCAAATTTTCCCGGGCTCCGAGGGCGCCTTCTTGGCCGCCGTCGGCGGGACGCCACCCGCCGGCCCGCAACCTTGCCGTGTGACCGTCATGCTGCGTCAATCCGGCGAGTACACCGAGCAAACAGTCGTTGGGTTCTGCTTGGATGCCAGTGAGACGTATCAGGTTCGCCTCCCGATCGTGCCGCAAGTTCCGGTGTTGGAGATTCAGGATCCACCAGCCCGCGTCGAAGTCCTGCCAGACAATCGAGTTCGCGTGGAAGTCGAGTTACCGTGTGAGCCAACGCAGGTGTCGGTCGACCCGGACCAGGTCTTGCTCGATCGCGATCCGACCAACAACCATTGGAAAACCCGCGTTCGCTGGCGCATCACGCCGGTTTACACACAATTTGACGAGGTTGACCTGACCAACGCTTATGATCGCTGGAACGTCATCTTCGGTCCCTGGCTGTACGCGTCGACGTACACGAATCCGTGGTACACGCGTTCTGAGATGGCGGGCCTCCGGGCAGGAGTCTATCGAACCCAGGATTTTAGCGGGGGCGCTTATCTCGGGTACCGCAGCAACGATCGCAACGTCGTTGCGGGGGTCGATGCTCTGTGGGATCACTGGCCGTGGCCCAATACCCAAGTCGGGCTGAACGCCGAGCGCAGCCTCACCACGTGGGCCGGTGAAGGAGACGAAAGGGCCAGCCGCGCCGTACTTTTTGGGCGCTACATCCTGCTGCCCGGGAGCAGCTTCTATCTGCCTCCGTTCGAATATGTCGAGGCCTTCAGCGCCGTCGAGAGTAATCCGCTCCCCACGTCGGGCAGCACGCCACCGGGAGCCGACCCCTTCGATCAACAGACGCTGGCTGGACTGCACTACCACAAGAATCTGTTGACGCCGTACTGGGATCCGGAAGGAGGAATGGCTCTGGACGTGACTGCCGCCGAGGGCTTGCCCGTGTTGGGTGAGCATGGCTCTTTTCAAGAGGTTTTCGGACAGGCGTCGTTCGTGAAAACGGTGAGGGCCCTTTTTCACCTCGGCGAAGACAGAGGCTTTCTCGGCTGGCTCGGTGACACTCGCCTGGCGACGCGGGCGTACATCGCCGTCGCGCAGCCAGATGACGCCGAGATATTCACTCTAGGAGGCGGCGAATTGTTTCGCGGCTATGACTTGAACCAGCGCCAAGGAAGCATCGTCTGGATCGGAAGCCTGGAGTGGCGGATGCCGTTGGTCCAGCGGCTCGACTGGGACATGCTCGACCATTTTGTCGGCGTGCGAAACCTCTACGCCGCGCCCTTCTATGACGTGGGGGACGCCTACATCAACGGAAAACAGACCGGCCCAATTGCCCACGCCGTCGGCTTCGGCCTGCGCATCGACATCGCGTGGTTCAGCTTGATCGAACGCAGCATCGTCCGGTTCGACGTTGCGAAGACGGTCAATGACGACACTCCCGTGCAATTCTGGTTCGGTTTGTCTCATCCGTTCTAGGGCGGTGCCGCCGCACAGCCCCATTGAGGTTGCGGTTTGCGAGAGAGTAGTACCTTGCGCTGCGATCAAAAAACCACCTAAGCCAGTCCAAACATCAACTTGACACCACCGGACGATGCCTTTCGCAAAAGCGGACTCGAGAGCAGTGGTGCTCTCTTTCCGCGGGTCCCCTCTGGGTTTTTCGGTTTCCGACGTTTTCGCGGGTGCTGCCCCTTTAATCTCAACCGCTTCCGACGCTGGACTTCACGTGCAGGGCTGACCACTCCCGGCCTCAAGACAACCGGCAGTTGGTATGGCTCGAAATGTACGAGTTCAAAAGGTGTCAAACAACGAGCGGCGACCAAGACCGATTCGGATTGCGCTTAGCTCTCCAGCCAAGATCGACGTGTAATTGTTGAGCGCGACCAGCAATTCCGCTGTCGTGCTAAATGGAATCGAAGGATCGTTATCGGGAAGGATGATTCCGGTCACTGGCACGTCAAGCATCTGGTCCGTAAGAACGCCGACCGCGCGGATGAGGGCGGCTCTGTATGTCGTAAAGCGAGCCAACAGTCCGGAGACCTCCGAGGGCCAAACGCTACAGCTTTCATCGTTTACCGAATAGCGCGCCTGAAACGCCTCGTCGAGACGCGGGAGATTGCCATCGACCGCTTGTAGCGTCTCTAACGCCCTGTAGTCCGCTAGGATCGCATGTCCAAGCACCGCGGCGGCGCATCCGGCTCCCTCAATAGGCTCTTCCAAGCACTCTTGCTCGTTCAAATCCGCGATCGAATACTGAATCATGCGGCGCGTTGAATCGAGGCTGCGCACGAAAAGTTCAACTGCGGCGTTCATTAACTACCCCCGTGATCACGTAGTCGCGATCAACCATCGCAGCTGGCCGGGCGGGGAGGCAATTCGAGCAAAACCCCGTGCTTCTCCCAGCAACCTGAAGTCGTCAGCAATCAGATGCTGCCAACCAACTTTTCTTCGCTAGTCCTTGAAAATAGTCATCCAGAAGTTCTTTAGTAGTCACACCTTGCTCCTCAGACTAACTTTCGATGCATTTCGCGTACTGCCTTTAGAGTTGCGACCAACCGCCATCGACCGGAAGTTCGGCGCCGGTCGTGAAGGTCGCATCGAACGCGAGGAAGAGGACAGCCTTGGCGATCTCATCCGACGTCCCGAAGCGCTTCATCGGGACCATACCGGTCATCTTCTCCCTAATCTGTTCGGCCTCGCCTTTACCGGGAAACGCTTTGCCGATGATCGGCGTGTCGATGGGGCCGGGCGTCACCGCGTTGACGCGAATCCCGAGAGGAATCAACTCGGCGGCCAGCGTCCGAGCGAATGATCGCAGCGCGGCCTTGGCGGCTCCGTATGTGGCGTTGCCCGGCATTCCCTTGACGTTGGCGATCGAGGTCGTGAGGACGATAGAGCCTCCTCGGTTTATTAACGGCGTGAGCTTCTGCATCACGAAAAGCGGCCCCTTGGCGTTCAAATTGAACATCTCGTCGTAGACAGCCTCGGTCATGCTCTCAAGAGGCGCTCGGATGCTGAACCCGGCGTTGACGAAGAGCAGGTCGAACGTGTCGAACTCTGCCTTCACTCGTGAGGCCAAGGCGTCGATTTCCGTCAATGACCGCGCGTCGCTCGAAACTACGAGGGCGTACTTTCCAAGCTCGTTCTGCGCCGAATCCAGTCCGACCTTCGAGCGACCCGTTACCAGAACACGCGCACCACCGTCGAGGAGCATCTTCGCCGTGGCGAGCCCCATGCCGCTGGTGCCACCGATGATCACCACTTTTTTTTCTTTGTAACGTTCCATGCGTGTTCTCCTTGCGAGGTTGGGGTACGTGGCTTCTTGGCTGGCGCAATCGTCAAAATGTGGGCGGCGCATCGTCTCGATTGGGCCGGTGAACTTCTCGGGCGGCGAGGCCCTATTTTATGAAATGGTGAATCGCTTCGTTGGCGTTATCTTGAAATGAAGTATTTTTCAAATCAGTAAAAAAAGTGCTCTGATCCACCATGTCCCCTGATAACTTACCCTCTTTACTGGCATAAAACACGCCGCTCCTATACCGCTCATCCGAAATGGCATCTACGAAGCGTTTTGCACCTACTTCCAGCTTATGCACCATTCCGCCCATCAATGGGAATACAATTGGCATCATCACATACTTCAACATGATACGCATTGGCAGGGGCAGAGCATTTGCGCCTGAGTTCCTTTTGTGTTCCCTGGACTCACAACAACACACTTGATGTTAGGATACTTCCTTGCCATGGATAACGTCCACATGGTTTCCGCATATTTGACATATGCGTAGGCTTGCAACGCATCGAACTTTTTACCAAAATACGATCCATCAAGAACTGCCGCAAACTCATCTACAGAAGACGTCCTCATTGAAACTGGCTTTACTCCGAGCATCTTTACTCCTGGAACAGCTTCCGCACTGATTGCTAGAACTGTTTTCTTTAACTTGTCACGCTTAAGTAATTCCTCCACTAAGATAACATTACCTAAGATATTCGTAGCAGCTAATTCATTCATGCCGGAAGGCGTGAGGTTCGCGGCCGTCTTCCCAACCACTCCACCTGCATTTAAAACAACTGCATCAATAGGTTCCTTTATTTCGTCCACTGCTTTTCTTACAGCATTTGCATCCGTCACGTCCCCGATAAGAATCTCAAAAATCTTTCTCCCCGTTTTCTCCTCAAGGTCTTTTTGTGCTGCCTCCGCCCTCGCTCGATTTCTGCAGAAAAGAATCACCCTTTTTGTTTCTTTTTTCATTGCTAACTGCCTGGCAGTCTCTTTCCCAAGCCCAATATTTGCTCCTGTTATCAATACACTTTCGTTCATTTGCACTATCCTTCTTGTGTTATTAATCATAGGTCTTATGTGTTCTGCCTTCTAGTAGGTGGCACAGCGCTTGCTTTACGTGCGGAATATGGGCACGCCTCGCTTAACTAGCTCGCCAGCTTTCTTCACGCCGGCAAACAAATCCATGTCGATGGCGAGACCAGTAAGTTTGTGTGTTCCGGTCTCTGTCTCCGATCTATTAACCACTTCATTGACACCAAAGTGGCTGCGCCCAGTGACGAGGATCTCGCGCCAGCCATTTACGGCGAGCATGCTGTCTGCCGCATAACCGAGCCCGGAGGTGGCGCCGGTGACGGGTGCGATCGAATGTTCCATGGGCGTCTCCGTGGTGAAGGGTGAGGGTAGAGTCGTGAGGCCTCTGCGAGGGCAGAGCCAGCTTGCCAATTTCGAACTGGGCGGTTATATATTGGTGCGATGGCAACTGTCAAGGAGTTGTGAACTAAATGTTTCAAAATGCCGCTAGGCCGCGTGGACGGCCGCGCAGCTTCGACGAGAGGGACGCGATGGAAAAGGCGACCCAGGTATTCTGGTTGAAGGGCTATGACGGAGTGACGATCGAGGATCTCGTCGTCGGGATGGGCGTGGGAAAACCGACACTGTATTCCGTCTTCGGCGACAAGCGGACGTTATTCTTGCGCGTCCTCAAGGATTATGCGGAGAAGAAAGGCGCTCTCGCCGCGAAGGCGCTGCTGTCGCCGCAGACGCTTCGCGACTCGCTCGCCGCCTTCCTGAAGCACGCCGTCAAAACTGCGACCGAGAAAGGCTCCGCTCGGGGATGTCTTCTCGTGTGCGTCGCGCCGCTTGTGAACGACGCTGAGGTCCGGCGGTTCCTGCAAAACGCGGCCGCCGGCGGCGCCTCGCTGGTGGAAGGTCGTTTCCGGAACGCAATCATCGCTGGAGAAATTCCGTCCGACTTTCCTGTGGCCGTCCGCGCAAGCCAGCTCATTGATTTTGCTCGTGGCCTTACCATGCGTGCGCTGATAGGCACGCCGCGCAAGACGCTTCTCAGGGATGCCGAGGAAGCGGCCGACCTGGTGCTCCTGCCGCCGCGTGGAAATGCGGCGCCAAAACGTTGATGCCGGATGCGTGAAGGTTGCAGCGTAGCGCTCATGGGTCTCCTGCTCGACACGATCCCCGATTGGAAAACGCGCCTTCCAATCGTCTGGCACTTCGGGAAGAAAGCGAACATTGCAGTTCAGTGTGATCGTTCGATCTCTTCCAATACGTGCCTGTCCACCAGCACGGCATGACCGACGATTCAATCCGCACAAGATAGCCCTTCCCTTGGTTGATGAGACCAGCGCTCATCGGAGAAACCCGAAACCGATTTCAAAATAAGTGATCGAGAAGGATCAAGCGTTCGGAATCATCACTGATGCTGCAGTCATCCCTATTCGCTACTCCACCCGAATGGGAACGAAGAGCCTTGTCGTATTCAAAGCTGACAAGAACCACTCTCTCTGGATCCCGCCGCGCTCCGGCCGCTCGTTCATCAGTGCGGGGCACCTGCATTTCCTGGAACCCCGTAGACCGGTTGGCAATTGCACGGAGGCTGGCCCATCGCAGGCGACGACCCGTTTGCAGCGGGACCATTCGCCCCGGAGTAGCCCGCATTGGCCGGAGCAGGAGGTGAGAATAGGCGATCAAGGTCCATCGGGGTGCAACAACCAACGTTACTAAGTGCGACAATCGCCAAGAGCCAAAGTACGCGCTTGATCATTCTTTTTTCCTGTTTCTTGCGGATGTCCCGCCAGTTTCCCGCCATTTGTGACGTGTGCTGACGGTGCGCGGGCGGTAACCTCCACTCGGGCGCTACCCGGCGTCCGGATTCGTGCTTAGGCGAGGGAAGTCACCGAAAACCAATTGGGTCCGGACTCTGGAATCACGACGGGCTAAAGCGACAGATAGACGTGAAAACGCTTATCGCTACGGAACCGTATCGTGTCTTCTGGATTGAGTCAAGCCGCAGAAATCAGGCTAAAGCTCGTGTGAGCCACTTCTTTTCCCAGAGTGCTCTCTATCGTTCAAGCTAAATTGATTGGCATTGGCCAGCTAGGGCTTGACCCGGGGCGTTCATGCAGCTACGCTACCGTAGCGTATTGTGGAGGGTTGGTGGCCGATTGAACGCTATTGTCTGGAACGGATTCGTCGAAAGTCGGCCGCCTCACGCCTGTTCCCGCCGCTCCTGTCAACTCCGGTTCGTAGGCTCTGTCTCATTCGTCAGGTGCTGAGGCAGATATGAGGCGTGACCTTTTTGCAAACGGCGTCCATCAAAAAGGAGTCTCCAGGATGACGCCCAAATGGTTCTTTGCTGCTAAGACATGTTGTTTCTCGATTCTGACTAAGATGGACGCGAATCTCATCGGAGTTCCCCAAGAGCCGTTCGGACTTTGCAAGGACGTTCGTCCTCAATTGCTCCCAATCCCCAAAGCTCCCTCTTGGAAGTCGGTCGCGTTTATCGTTCGACGGGGCAAGAATCGCATTCGCATCAATGTCAGAAGCGGTGCCTAGATCAAGTTCCCGCGATTCCCCAATCGCGTCCTGCTAGGCGCCGCTGTGAAGCAAGGTTGGAAGGGGTCGTTGTGACCCGGGATGTCCTTGTCGAAGGCCCGAGAGAGACGCCTTCGGCAAGGGCTCCCGGGTCCGTTCGCGAATTGTCTGACCAGATCGTCCCGCGCCGTCATGCACCAAATCGTCCATCCGCTGCGACCTGAGCGTCTGGAGCGACTTCGCGGACAACAGCGAGATGAGAGAACGCCTTGAGCACCGCTCGCGCCACCACAAGTCATTCCACAACGGGAGTCGCGAAAAGTCTCCATTGAACTACCGAAAGACAGATCCATTTCCTACCGTCTGTGATCCGAAGGACCCAGACGCAAGCCGCCGATCGACAGACCCAACAGAATCAATCTGCGGCAATTCTTGTCCGACATGTGGTCGACCTTGCATTCAGCCGCCAGTCCATCTCCACGACTGGCACATATGCGTGAACAGGCACTTGTGGAAATAGATTTCGCGGCGCACCAACCAGCCAGTATCGCCAGGCGGATCGTCTTATCCGAGCTTTCAGGCAGCGGCCTCGCGGTAGGTCCGTCGTTCGAGCCACGCTACCGCGGAAGCGATATCGCTGAATTGCGCTAGGTCCGCGGCGGTGATTCGGCGCGTGGCGGAAAAATAAAATCGACGCTCGTACTTTCCATTCCGGTTTGTGGCATCGCACAAGTTGACGCTTTGGATCGTCCGGGTGAAGACGCGCACGCGTCTGCCGGCAATTTGGGTCCATTCTGAACGGGGCATAATCGGTCTCCTGTGAATGTGAGATAAGTCGCAGATGCATCGCGATTGTACGGCCAACCTCCACGAACGGATCGGAAGCTCCGCCGAATTCCCGCCTTAAAACCCGCCCCTCGGGATTAGAGCCGATCCTGAATTCTTCGCAGGGTCTTGACTGGTTGCTGGACAGCGCGACTTCGTTGCCCCTAATCGCGCTGGGCTAGAACTGTCCGGTCGTAAGTCACACTGAACAGAGGACTTGAAAGTGGCTGGCGCCAACGTAATCCCCGATGGCAACGCGGAAATCGCCGCTGAGCTCCCGTCGATCATCGATTTGATCGCGCGAACGTCGCGTTGGGTCCACCCTGAGACGTTTCGTGAGTTGCCAGTCTGGTGCCCATGGGCGGCGCGCAGCTGCGCGCTTTACGATCGGAGTTGGAAGCGGCAATACACCAACACCAAACGGTCCACGAATCAAACAAGCCCGAAGTTTGAGGGAAACGAAAACGCAGCGAAGTCACTAATCGCCGCTCTAGGGGTCGCAAACCCAAAGCCGCCCAATTGGACCGTCTGTCACATTTGGGGCTACGACGACCCGGCGTTCGCGAGTCAGGGAGCCGTCGTTCGCGATCCTCGCTACTACACCTGCGTGGGCAACATGATTTGGCTGCCTACGCCGCTTAGAGCCTATCCGAGAACCTTCGCGGTTCGTAGAGCGACGATGGCGAACTGAAGATGCAGGAAGCCCAGGTAATTGGCCACCTTTTTTTCCCAGCGGATGAGCAGCCGCCGGGCACGGTTGAGCCAGGAATGAGTGCGTTCAACTTTCCACCGCCGAGGTTTCCCACGATGCTTCGGCTTTGGGATTTGGTTGGTCTTGCACGGAACGTGAGGCGTATAGCCGCGTTTGCGGGCTTGGCGGTCAACCGGTTTGCCGGCATAGCCTTTATCGAGGCAAAGATGCTGCGGCTCTTCGGGGGTGGAATCGGGACGCTCGACCGGGATGGCGTCGAGTGTGGCGGCAACCAGTTTCTGGTCAGGCACATTGGCGCCTTCGACGGCGACGGCCAGCGGCACGCCGCGGCCATCGATCAGCGTCGAGCGTTTGACGCCGAGTTTGCCGCGATCGGTCGGATTTTTCCCGGTTTTTTTCCCCACCCAGCGGCGCCTTCGTCATCGCCCCGTCCATGGTCTGCCATTTCCAGTCGATGCCTTTCAGGTCGTCGTACTCGGTCAAGGCGAGCTCCCAGAGCTCCGCGAACACGCCCAATTCCACCCATTCCTGGAAATACGCATGAATCGCACTGCCCGAGCCAAACTGTTTGGGCATTGCCTTCCACTGACAGCCCGTGGACAACACATACAAAATGCCGCCCACAACGTTTCGCATGGGCAGCCTCGGACGCCCACCTTTACAACTGGTTTTGTAAATCGGGATCACCAAATCGATCCGCCCCCACAAGGCCTCGGGGATCTGGTGAAACCTTGACGCGGATCCATCGGCCATCGACGCACCTCCGTGCAATTCGAGGAAGAACGATCCCCAAATTGCACGCCATGTGCCAATGGCGAAGCGAAGTATTCGGATAGGCTCTTAAAGGCTTCACCGACGCTTTGCCTGAGATCAAGACCTTGCTTCGCACGTGCGCGTTCCACCTCTACGGCTGGGCATGCGAGCATGAAAGCGTTAAAGAGCAACCGGACGCGATTCATTCGGGCGCCATCCCCAAGGGCTATCCCAAGACCTGGCCGTCGCCTAAGAAACCGAAACTTCGTCCGGTAGGCACGGCGCCCTTCACGCCAGCCGTCGCCGAGGACATTCGGAAGCGAAAGCGGCTGATTCGGACAATGTTGGCGGATTCGAGCCTTGCGCATTTCCCGCGCGATGAGGTCCGCGACGTGTTGGCGTTCTGGAAAATCAACCTGCAATCGGATTAAGCGCGTATTCTTTGAATCGGCAATCGCGATTGTCATCGGCGTTTCGCGCAAGTCTCGACAGAACGACACTTGTCAAAAGCGTCAAACTGTCAAAGCGTCCAGCCGTCCAGGCCATCTGCGCCGGACGTCGCTCCTGCGAGGGTCTCGAAAGAAATTTCTGGCAGGGCCATTCAAATTCCGCGACCGAAATTTCGCGAACTGAGAGAATGGCTGTGCCCCGGCTTGGCGTGGTAGATTCTTGCAAATGTGGTCTTGGAGTTCGTCGACGCTCCGTGTCGTCTAACGGTGTTGTTTGGTCTGAGACTTCCGAAAATCGCGATCAATGAACCAGAGCACCGAGAAATTGTCCGATGCCGCTTCCATTCGGATCATCCGGTCCTACGCCCGCCGAATGTGCGAGGCGCTTGAGAAGCACATATCCGGTTGTTGGCTGTAGGGGAACAAGTCCTTGAGCGGCCGGCCGGGAATGTAGTTCATCACCAAATAATCGTGCAGATCGGTCGTCTGACCGAAATCGATGATCGTCACGATATTTGGGTGCTTTAGGGCCGCCAGAATGCGAGCTT
Source organism: uncultured Planctomycetaceae bacterium (assembly GCA_963752185.1). Lineage (GTDB taxonomy): Bacteria > Planctomycetota > Planctomycetia > Planctomycetales > Planctomycetaceae > DASPSM01. The sequence goes on from CAVVXK010000002.1 coordinate 4,034,641, forward strand.
CGCGCTTCAGGCGTTCGCGCGCTGTCTCGTCCGCAAGTTGACCGCCGCGCAAAAGCTTAACGGCGACCGTATTTTGGGTGGATTCTTGCCGTGCTTTAAAGACGATAGCCTGCCCACCGCGGGAGATCTCGCTGAGTAGCGTGTATCCCGGAATCCTGATCTTCAGCCGCCCAAGCAGCTCATTTAGCAGCTCGTCCGGCGTGTCCGGATAGAGTTCAGTCGAGTCGGCAGACATTTCATTTTGGCGTGCCGGATCTTGTGCGGCGGTTTTCGAGCCGGGACGCATCGATCGACGCGCCGCACTGCTGTCCGCAACCCAGCCGTCCTTTCACTATTAGCCGTTCGTGCTGTCAATTTCATCCGCCGCTGCCTTGATCGCCTTCGTCACGCGTGTCTTAGCCTGATGGACGCTGGCGACGCTTATCCCGAGTTCTTTCGCCACGTCTTCGGCCGACGAATCGAGAAGGGCGTACATTTCGAACGCTCGAAACGTCCGCGCCTTGTCGGAACGCGCCAAGTATCGCGTTCGGACGACCTCCAATGCCCGCTGCAGTTTTTCGGTGTCCCAGACTTCATTCCAGGTGGCTTCGATGTTGGGTTCCGCCGGATCGATTTGCTCGATCGGGCGGCCGTCAAACCGCAGGCGCGTCCCCACATGTGCCTGGCAGGCTCGCCAAACGCAAGTCTTCAAATAGCCGCGAAATCGGCCTCGAGCCGGATCGTACACGAATCTGGGTGAGACGGCAAAGAAACCGAGCATCACGTCCTGGATAATGTCCGGCACATCATGTGAATCGACCCCAATCTTCCGTGCAAACCCACTGATAATCGGCGCATAGCGGCCGTAAAAGTCTCGCCAAGCGATCTCCCTTCCCGGGGTTTCCGCGTTGAGCCGCAAGAACAACGTCTGCCGCGTAGCCAACGTATCCCGCTCGCTCATAAACAGCATTCCAGCTTTCCTGCAGATCGCGTGTCACTCCCCCAACAACATCTTAGGGTGATTTCGCCTTCGTCTGACAGTCGCTTTCCGACCAGCGCTCGCACAAGGGACGACGCCGCCTAGTGCGTCCCAGAGCCTTCCGAAGCATCCGACTCCCATTATCAAAGACGCTCAAGCATCCGCCTCATCCAGACTGCTCAGCGGTCCCAGGCTCATGACCTCTTTCGTTTCTTTTAGCCACTCGGCCAACCTAACCATCTGATTGCGATACACATCTCTGATGCCACATCAACTGTAACACAATCTTCACATGACTATCTCATCATACTGTCGTACACTGCTGCTAGTATACCACTGCATGGAGGACATTTATGGCTGATAATAAAGTATTCGTTATTCCGGAAGTGAAACTAAATTCACACGGCACAATTGGGCCGGACGAGATTCGCGACGCAAGTCCTTCCAGCAACAGTCGGGTCTATGTCTATTTTGACAAGAATGGCAACGTTGTTGGATCCGAGATCCGCACGGTTCATGATCGTGACGGCACCGGCGTGGAATCGAAGGCGGCTAAGTACCGTGCAGACCATGTAGTGGTTGGTAATCTTCCAGAGAATTTGGGTGGAAAAGACAAGAAAGAGTTCTACGTAACCGACGTGGCAGTTATGGGGCGGGACGGCAAGTTGATAAATGGTGCATCTGTGCCCGACGGCCTTCCAATAGACCAAAACGGCTTTGTGGATTTTGGCGATCCCAAAGTGAAAGCGCTGCTGGCACACGCAATGTTTCCCGCGCTTAACGCCCGGGCTGAGCAACCCCTCCCCCCGGGTGCGGATGATATTCCGGATCGCTGGAAGACGGGGCTGCAGCAGACGCCACAAGCACCGGCACGACAGGCACCGGCGTCTAAAGATGTTGATCCCGATGCGCCGCTTAAGATTGTCAGGATACACTCTGATGGAATCGCTGAAATCGACCAAGGTGGCCGTAAAGGTACTGTGAATACGGACGTGCGATATGACTACGGTGACGGCAGCCCGGCAGAGCGCCGAATAGACTGGCAAGACGAGTCTCATGAAATGGTGCTGGCGTCTTCCGTAGATCGTGCCGTTCGGAGGTACAAAGGAGCGCATGGGATTGAGGTTCCCAAACCATCTGAGCCAAAGGAACCAAAAAGCGATATGCAAATCTGGATGGATGCAGCAGTCACACACGAGATTGAGAAGAAAAACAAGAACGAGGCGTTGGGAGCACATGTGGAGGGGAAGAAATCCACACCCGCAGTGGCCGTGACCACTCCGGCCCAGCAGTCGACAAATACGGGTGAAAGAGAACCTGGAGCCGCTGTGTCGGCGCCGAGCATTGGCAGAATGTTGCTCGGTCTGCTTACCTCTCTGCTTGACGGAGGCAATCCGGCAGTCATGTCGATGGCGGGAGAGGCAAGCCAGCAGGGAAACGGTGCAACTGCTCCGGACCTAATAAAGGTTTTCGAGCAGCTTGTTGGTGCTCCTGGCAACCATAAGGTGCTTCAGCTGGGCACCGCTCCCGAGCACGCATCGCATGAAAACAAGTCTCCTTCTGCGGCGGCTTCTGCTGGCGCGCCCGCGAAAGGACTGAAAGACAAGCAGTTGTAAGTCTGAGCCAGCTTGAGGCGGTCGTCGCGGGACCCTGAGGCTCACCGGCTGATTTCCCGAGGCTCTGGCACTGGTGTCGCGATCTCTGAATCATGCCGCTTCTTTATTGCTACTGTGACGACTGCTTTGTGGGTGGCGTCGCGGGGGATTGCATCCGCGTACGCTGTTCCTATTGGCGCAGAATGGCTTGGAACCTCACCCTGTAGGCGTTCCAGCAGCCGTTGGTTAACGCTGATTTAGGTCAAGACCGGACGCTTACGGAACAACTGCACTCAGCGGCACTTCTTCAGACAACAGCCGCTAGTGCCGTGGAAGTCGGGCCGTTGAATATCATCGGTGACGTGGATTTGGTCCGACATCCTTAGCATGCTTGCCGACGTGCTTAGAGGACTTAAATCGTCCGTCGACGTCCGGCCGCTCCGCAACGTCGATCGCCACGACACCGAAGTCGGCAAGCTTGCCATCATTGAATGCGGCGACAATCCGATCGAGGTCGTCAGGGTCCACCTCAAGGGTTACACGCGCCGTCTTCGCTTTCCCGTGTCTTGACATTCTCGTACCTCCGTCTGCGATTGTCAGCGCAGTGTCGCGCGACAGCAGCATGATACTCTGAAAGTACTTAACAAAGTGTTAACGACAGAGGTCGGGAGCGACCCCGCACGAGGCGGCTGGAGCGAGCTGCTCTACTTCGCTCCGCCGAAAAAGGCACGTCTTTAGCATTAGCATAGGTGGACGTGTCCGGGCGAGTCGAATACGGGGGATGTCGAGAATAATCAGTGTTCGACCAAGCGTCCGTGTGGAGAAAAGGACTGGTTGTCTTTCCATGTCGCTCCCGGTCGCGGTTGGTCTTTAGGCAAGTCTCCATCGGGATCAGATGGTGGACGTTTACGGATGACGACTCTTGAGAGCGTTACGTCGACCTTCAGCGTACTAGGAAGGTGGTAACGAAATGCAGCCAAAGCGGCTGCTAAGGTCCCGGCGCCCGCGAGAGGAAACCACCACATGGCAATCGATACCATCGCAAGTGCCGGAAGCATGAACTTGACCAGGTGATAGGTAGACAAAGAAACCGACTCCAGCTCGAACCCGTCGAGACGACCATCTCCAAACGCATTGATCAGCCGCCATAGATCGCTTCTATCAATATTGCATGTCACGATCACGCTGCTAAATCTGATGTCGGTTACCTCGATCCGGTATTTGGCGGTGAGCGCCTCCTCGATGTCGAGAATCAATGCTGCGACGGCTTTCTTACTTAGGCCGCTGAGCCGCAATGTTGCTGTGGCCTCTACGATTTTGCGCGGCGTGGGGCGAGCTGATTGCGGGGGGCCTTCTGCAACCAGCTCGTCGTACGTGGTGCCCAGAGCCTCCGCAACCAAGCCGAGTTCATGGGGCTTAGCACCCTGTCCAGCCTCAATTGAGCTGATTACGCGAGGATAGACGCCAGCTTTCAAGGCCAGGGCGTTAATACTCAGGCCGAGCTTATCTCGCAAGAATTTGGCGTGCGGGCCTTTTGTCGGAACTTTGTATTGCCCCATTGGAATTGTGCGCGCATTGTCGCGCACTATGCACGACTCGACAGAAGTGGGACGTGCGGGAGAATGGATAGTGTTACGTGAACACGAGGTTCGTGCCAAAAGAAGGACCAAATTGGAGCCCAACCAACTTGCGACGCACGGTCCGGCAATCAATGTCAAATCACAGGGTGGGGGCCAGCGTAAGAGACAAAGCCGCGCCGCAAATTGTCGCGAAAGATCGGAAGCAAAGCAAGCACACGCATCTTCAATTGGTGGCTCGATCGTTCGTGCTTTTGTTGGGTGATGAAGGGCTTAGCTCAGAACCGGGTGGGCAATAAAGCGAAGAGAACGTTTCGAGGGCGAATTCATGCGGGTCGCGATCGGCTCGGCCTTCGATGCGGCAATGAGACGAGATCAAAGGAACATTTTATGGACGCGCTGATTCAAATCTCGAAGAGCGAAGACCTCGATTCGGCGACGCAGACGATCTACGCCGTGCTGGCCAGGCACCAGCGCAACGAAGGGTGGGATCGCCGAGAACTCGTTGCCGGTTTGCAGGCGTGGGCGGCGCGGTTCATCGACGAGTTTAAACTCGAGGTCAATCATATTGCACTGTGCGTCGATCCGCTGCCGAGGACGCAATACGGCCATTACCGGGAGGGTCACAACGGATTTGGGCTCCGCGGCGAGGTCGCAATCAACGCCCGTTACCTGTCACGCGACCTTTGGGAGATCCTGGGCACGCTTTTGCATGAGTTGCTTCATGCCTGGCAAGAAGAGCACGGGACCCCTGGGAAGCGCAATCACCATAACGCTGAGTTCCAGGCGAAGGTGCGCGAGCTTGGACTCATCATCGATCGTTGCGGCTTAACCGGGTATGCCGCCAACAGCCCGTTCAAGGATTTGCTCCGCGAGAGCGGTGTTCGCGTTCCCGCGCACGAAAGCGTCGCTCCGAAGCGCGGCCCCGTGGTGAGTCAAAGATGAAGAAATGGTCCTGCGGATGCGGGACGAACGTGCGAGTCGCGATCGCCGACTTCAGAGCACGGTGCCTTGTTTACCAAGAAGAGTTTAAACGCGACGCCGACGCCGATGTGACTCAGCCACAACGTGCAAACAGCCGCGATCCATGCGTCGCGAGTGATGCCGCGTAGATCAGAAACATAGTTTCTGGTCCGAGAGATTTCCCCATTTGAGACATTCTGCGCCCTGGTTGTGCGCTGTGACTTGCCAGAAGCATTGTCCGCTAGGCGAACAACGATGATCCGCAAAGTGAATGATACTAACGAGCTGTCAGCGGTGTGTGAGGCGATTGTGGCTCATTTCCACCGCCGACTGACCGCGTGCGTGCATAAGAATTGCACCGGGACTTGTCTTTCTTCTCACGTCGACGACATCGTTCAGGAATCGCTCTCGCGGTTGTGGCAGCAGTTGCGCGACGGTCGCATGGGAGAACTCACGATGGACAACTGGAAGGATCCGGCAATCCTTGAAATGATTGGAAAGCGGTTATTCGGTATCGCGAGGAACGTCCGGTTCGAGTTTTATCGCCGCCTGCCAAGCCACGAATCACTCCGCGATCAGGCAACCGTATGGGCTCCGGCCGCTGGCTGCCCGGTAGTCCTGAGCGAGATTCAGGCGGCCATCCAAAAATGCAAACCTGCACAGCAAGAAGCGTTTTTGCTCAATCAACTGGGCTGGAGTACTGCTGAGATTGCCGCACAACAGGGCGTTCCGGAGGCAACGGTACGGACACGTTTATCTAGAGCAAGAGGCGGCCTGAAAAAGATTCTGAAGGATTACGAGTAGGCTTCCGGCACAGACCACTCGGACTGAGACTCTTTCAAGGGTGCCTATCGCGAGAGATCGCCCTCTTTACCGATTTCTGTCCGCATGAAATCCACCGCCTGGTGTCGACTTTCAGCTGTTTGCATTTCTCGGGGACGCTCACTGACGGCCAGCATCGCTTCCGCCAGAATCTTCACCTGACCGATGACGTCGTCCATACAAATCTTTGTGTGCGTCTCGGCGGGTTGGCTAACCCATTCCAATTCCGACAACATCTGCACCGCCTCGAAGGCTAGTTCCTCATTTGAGAGTGCGCCCTCGATCCACTGGCTACCTATCGCGTCGAGGTCCGTCTTATAAGGCTCGCGACACGTTGCCCAGTTGTAGCGCTTGCTCCAATGCTTCTCGACCGGCTCATCCATATCGGGCTGCGTCCTCTCGTCTCGTAACTGCCAGACATAGGCGTCGCTGTCAACGAGTTTGTGCAGCGTGCTGCATCGCACCTTTCTACTTCCGCTACTCCATACCGTTCCCTGGCGTCTGCACACATTGAGTACGTGATTGTTCGCTCCGCTTGTCACTGACTTCACTCTGACAGTCCGAAATCTGCGTGAATGTGTGAAACGAATTCACTCCGAATCATCAGGTATTAGTGTGGATGATTACATCAGTCCTCTTTTCAATCGGAGGTAAGAGCTGTGTACGAGACAGTGATTCTAATCATCATCGCGATCGTCACGGCCGCGATGACGGGCGTCCCGTACGTGATGTGACGGTGGAACTGCGGGACGGCACACTGGTGGCCGTGCGTGTCGCCCTAACGCGCCAATGATCAGGCTCCGTTTACACAAGAGGTCGTCATGGCACAACTCGTGAAGAAGTCCGTTGAGAAACGGCGCGTTCGCGTGCTGAAGACGCGACCGCAGGTTCGCAAGACCTTTCCCCCAGAGGCGGAATTACGCTCTCTGGCCCGTTCTGTGATGAAGCGGCAGGTCCACCCTCTCATCATCTTGCTTGATGACATGATCCTCGACGGGGAGTGCCGCTATCGCGGCCTGATGCTGGAGAATCCCGACTTCGAGGTGGACGTAATCGTCGTGGATCGCGAGCTGGTGCCCAGCGAGGTTTGCGAACTGCAACTCATCTCGGCGATGCACTCAACCAGCCTGCCCAACTTCGACCAGGCCCTGGCCTGCAAGGAGTGGATGGACCAGAACCCCGGAGCGACCGCGAAGGAACTGGCGGAGAAGATTGACCGCGACGCGAGCATGTTGACGCGGCTGAACTCGTTGTGGAAGACGATCCCGGCAGTGGTGAAGGCAGCGGAGGAGGGCAAAGTCGGTCCGAAGGCATGGTATCAAATCAGCCTCCTGCCGCAATCGGATCAAGCTGGGCTGCTCGATCTGCATCTTGCCGGATCGCCCGCTGGCCAGATTGCAGAATTCTGCCGCCAGAAGCGAACAAACGGACCCTCGGCGGTGAGGGCAAACAAAATCACGATTCATCTTGGGTCTGACAGGAAAGTGACGATCAGCGGCACTGATCTGACGCTGGATGACGGCATAGAGGCCGCGGTTGATGCGCGAAAGCTGATGGAGGCCGGCCGGAAGCAGGGTTTGACAGCCAAGACGATCCAGAGGGTAAGTGCCGAGAAAGCGAAGACCAGAGTGATCGCTAACAGCGATCTGATGGTTGCTGGAATGGAAGCACCTCCAGCTTCACGCGCGAAGGACAAGAAATCGTTCAAGGAGAACGAGTAGCGGCGCTCGTTGCAACGGCTGCAGCAATACAGGGCGCTGGCCGCGGGATGAGGCTGCGGCATTTTGAGAAGCATGAGGAAGGGTAAAGCAGGGCGGACGAATCCATGTACAAACTCTCGCGTTTGATGCTGGTACTGGCCGTTGGGTCGTTTTACTACTCGCTCGCGCTGGTGGCCGGCCTGGCCGGTGTAATGTTCGGGCCGCTGGGTGTCGGTGCCGTGGTGGCGCTGGTGATCGCCGTGGTGGTGAAGAAGAGGGCACGCCTATTCACGGCGTTCGGAACGGCGCGATTTGCCGATGAAAGCGATTTGGCCGGAATGCTCGATGCCAGGCAAGGGCTGATCCTCGGGCGAATCACGGGGAATGGCAAGGGGACGGTGGGGAAAGGGATGAAGGCACTGCTGAGCAGACGGATTGCGGATGAGGATGCCTGCCGGCAGTTCCTGGACGCGACGGCATCGAAGCGGCGGGGCCGGAAGGGACGGCTGGTAAAGCTGCCGAATGCCGTGCATTCCGCGATCTTTGCCCCGACCGGCGTCGGCAAGGGCGTGTCTTGTGTCATCCCATTTTTGCTTTCGTCCGACGAAAGCTGCGTGGTCGTGGATTTCAAAGGAGAGCTGGCTTCGATCGCCGCCGATGCCCGGCGACGCATGGGACACCGTGTGGTCCTGCTCGATCCGTTCAAGGTCGTGACACAGCAACCGGATACCTATAACCCGCTCGATTTCATCAAGGCCGGTGCGGCCCAGTCCCTCGACGAGTGCCGGGATCTGGCGGAAGCGCTGGTGATAAGAACGGGCGAGGAGAAAGATCCGCACTGGCCGGATTCAGCGGAGGCGGTGATTGGCGGGCTGATCGCAACCACGGTGCATTATGGTCTGAAGGACCAGGGGAGCCGATCACTACAGGTCGTGCGGGACTTATTGAGCCACCCGCAGAAGTGGGACATGGTCATCAAGCTCATGTGCGGGTCTGATGCGTGGAGTGGAATGCTTGCCAGGATGGGCGGCCAGCTCACGCATTTCCGCGGGGATGAACTCGGCTCGACCATGACGACCACCAACCGATTCCTGCGCTTCCTCGACACGCTCGCCATCGCCGAGAGCACGAAAGCTAGCACTTTCGATCCGGCGGAGTTGACGCGGGGAAAAATGTCGGTGTTTCTAATCCTGCCGCCAGAACATGCACGGGCCTGCTCGCCGCTGCTCAGGGTTTGGATCGGCAGCTTGCTGCGGGCGGTAGTGCGTGGTGGCCTTCAGGAAAAGAAAAAGGTGCATTTCGTACTCGACGAGGCGGCCACGCTCGGGCATTTGCAATCGCTGGACGATGCGTTGGACAAGTACAGGTCGTATGGCATCCGGCTCCAGTTTTACTACCAGTCGCTCGGCCAATTGAAGCTTTGCTGGCCGCAGGGGCGCGATCAGACGCTGCTCTCAAATACGACGCAAGTATTTTTCGGGGCCAATGACCCTGAGACATGTGATTTTGTCAGCAAAAGACTCGGGGAAGCGACGATCATCGTGGACAGCGGCGGCACAAGCAGCGGCGGGTCTGAGCAGTGGTCGCACCAGTCGGCACAGGGCAGCAGGACCCGTTCGTGGAATCGCAACAGCAACTGGGCGCAGCAGGCCAGAAAGTTACTGAAGCCGGAGGAAGTAGCGGCGTTGCCGGCACGGGTTGCGATTACCTTCACCCCCGGCGTTCCCCCGATCTGCACGACCTTGCTCAGATATTTCGAGGAGCCGGGAATGCTCAGGCGTCCTGGCCGGCTGGGGCGGCTGCGTGCGGCGTGCGGCACATTGATCGCCTCGGCGCTGCTGCTGACAGGTGCGGCTTTGGTGGCCGCTTCACTGACCAGTGCAGCCGCCAGCAGCAGCAGGCTGGCTCCGGCGGTTCCGCAGTCCGTCTACATACCGGCCCGGTGAGGCCCAGGAATTTCGTTCTGGTGGTTCGAGGTCAGTCTTTTTTACGAGAAGAGCGATCTGCAATGACTAAAGAAACAGAGAACAAGCTGGCGGAGCAATTGTTTGGTGGCGGCGAGCAGAAGGGGGTCGTGGAGACCCTCAAGGAAGCGGCGCTGGCTGTGGCACCCGGCCTGAAGAACCTGATACCGGACGTAGCCGATGAGTTAAAGCACCAGGTAGCACACGGCGCGCATGAGATTGCCGCCGCGTTATTCCGGGACAATTCAGGGTTCATCATGTACCCGAGGCGAGAAGGGCGGGACGACGAGCCGACCATTGGCGTTCATGGGCCGGCGGCGGCTGAGAGCCAGCCTGAGCAGCCGGAACAGGAGATCCACCAGGAGCGCGGCGGAAGAAGCATGTAATCGAAGCGTGCCCGTCTAGCAATCGCCGGCCGGCCACAGCAGAGGACATGCGGCAGTGATGTGTCGTCGTTTCTTAGGTCCGAATTGAGGGAGGTTTACCGTGAGTCTTGTCAGCAACGCGCGCCCGAAATGCGGCCGCCGGAACTGGAGAGTCCAATTGTTAATAGCCCTTGCCGTCATGGCCGGGGCCGCCGCTTACTGCCTGCTGCGGGAAGGTTCTCGTCAACCTGTGTACGAGCCGCGCACGTCCAGGCCTGGGAGAAAGTCACGCCGCGGCTGAATGCGGCCGAACTGGCCGGGAAAGATGCCGCCGAGCGGCACTGCCGCCTGGTGACGGCATTCTTCGCCGAACGCAGGGAGCGTTGCCGCGCCTTCGCCGAGGAGGTGCTCTCCCTGGAGGGCAAATGGAACTTCCTGAAAAGCAAACTGCCCTGGGCGCAGGGTGATGAGCACCGGCGCTACCTGCACCAGCGATTCGAGGAGATGGTCGTCTCCGGGCCGGAACTCGAGGAACTCATCCGGTCGGTTGTGAATGGTTATGCCAGCGAGCTGGAGGGCATCGAGAACGAATTGCTCGTGGCCATCCGCGCCGACCTCTGTGACGGTGAGCCGTCGCAACTGGGAACCGGAGCGGCGCTGGGCAGCGATGATGCGTTCCGCCGGGAGTACTCAAGGTCGCTGGAGCAGGTCGCCCCGATCATCGGCCACGACCTCGGCGTCGTCATCGGCCGCGAAGCCGTGACCTGGGTCGCCGCCGACATCGCAACCAATATCACCATTTCTCTCTCGACGGCGATGGTGGAGCGCCTGGGTCTGTCCGGAGGCATCCTCGGCACCGGGGCCGCCGTTGGCGTCGAGACATTGGGCGTCGGACTGGTCGCGGGATTCATTCTGGACGCGCTGCTCGACCGGGTTCTCAAGGTGTTCGGTCACGATCCGACCAGTGATATCGCCGGCAAGCTCAGCGAGTCGCTCAGCGCATTCGAATCGCAATTGCTCGACGGCGACGAGGCCGAGGCGAGCGGTCAACCGGGCCTTCGTGACAAATTGAAGCGGCTGCGCGAGACCCGGTCGCAGTTGCGCGATGGCGCGCTGAAAAACCTGATCCTTGAAGGAGGATTCGCTAACGCGTCGCCCAAAGAGAAAGAGGTGGCAAGTGAGAACTAAGCGATTGATGCTGCCGTGGATGGTCGTGCTGGTTGCCGGCCTCGTTCCGGGCCAGGCCGTCCGGGCCGATGCGAAAACCCAGGCGGCCAGGGAAGTGGCCGAGCTGGTGATGCAGAAATTCGGCCGGCAGGCGGTGCGGGAAGGCACGCAGGCCCTGGCCAGGAAGATCGAAGTGGCGGCCACCCGCCACGGCAACGAAGTGCTTGAGGCCGTGCGCAAGGTTGGTCCCAGGGCATTGCCGCTGCTGGAGGAGGCCGGAGCGCACGGCAGCCAGGCGGCACGCATTATGGCGCAGCACGGCGAGGCCGGGGCTGTCTGGGTGGTGTCACGGCCCAGCGCCATGAACCTCGTGCTCCGTCATGGTGACGGAGCGGCGGCGGTGCTGGCCAAGCATGCCGGCGGGATTGCCGAGCCGGTGGTCGAGCGCTTCGGAGCCGGCGCCGTCCGGGCGCTGGAGGCGACCGGGCCGCAAGGCGGCAGGCGACTGGCCATGATGATGGCCGAGGGCGACCTGGGCAGGATCGGCCGCACGGAAGAATTGCTGGGAGTCGTGGCCAAGTATGGCGATCCGGCGATGAGTTTTATCTGGAGGAACAAAGGTGCGCTGGCGGTGGGCACCACACTGGCCGCATTTCTTGCGAGCCCGGAGCCATTCCTGAACGCGGCGCAAGGGATTACCCAGACCGTCACCGAGGTGCCACTGACCGTGGCCAAGGAAGGGACCAAGGAAGTCGTTAAGCGCACCAACTGGACGCTGGTGTTTCTGGCCGCAATCGGCGGCTCCCTGGCACTGGTCTGGTTCTGGCTGCGGAGCGCCGTGCCGTGGCCCCGTCGCAAGCAGCCGCACACCCTGTCCTTGACCCCTCATTCGACAAGCGAAAGGAACTGATTATGGACCCCGTTACCTTGATTATCTGCATGGTGATCGCCTTGTGCATCTTTTCGTCCTGCTGCAAGGATGGCTGACCATGTTCCGCCTTGGACGTGCGTGCCTGTGCCGCAGGGACGCGCCTATTCTCGGCGGCCTGGTCTGCCCGCTGTGCTGGCGCTGCTCGGGGATGGCCCTCGGGTTGGTCTCGGCCCTGATCGTCGCTCCAACCGGTAGCGATGTACCGGTCGCAGTGAACCTTGTTCTGGTCACGGCTGCTTGGTGGCTGCCGGCTCTGATCGACGTGGTCGCTCAGGTCGCCAGCGGCCACGCTTACCGCAGCCACCGGCTGATCCGTCTGGTGACTGGGCTCGCCCTCGGGGTCGGCATTGTGCCGGCAAGCGAGCTCGTCAAAGCGTGGCTGCTGTGATGGGAGGACGCGTAACTACAAAGTGGTGGCAAGAAGGAGTGGACATGTTGAAACCTGGTGATCCGGTTTTCGATGAGGCCGCGCTAGAGCGGCAGAGGGTGGAAGGCTTCAAGGCGATGGTCGAGGATAGCAAGCACAGCCCTGACAATCGTGTATTTGAGGAAATGGACGGCGACCGCCTTCCGTGGGCGGAGTTGTCTGCTACGGCCAAGCTGGGATACATCGCTCGGGATGCCGCCTTTTCCGGCGTGGGGTTCGAGCCGTTTGCCGAAATGGTGAAGGACACTATCGGCGATGCAGGAGAGGCAGCGCTGCGGGTCGTATTCGACGGCCAGAAGAAACTGCACGCGATCGCAAAGCTGTTGCCTGATGATGGAGGGATCGAACCTACACCGTTGGTCGAACAGGTTAAGGAAATACTTGATTACGTCTCGGCCCTGGAACAGCAAGAAAAGGAACTACTCCAGGGGAGGGAAAAGTTGTTCGAGGGAATCAGCAACGTTCTCGATGGCAAACCGCCGCAACGGTTATTGGAAGGCGTGAAAGCCTTTCAGGATATTCTGCGGGACGCCCATCCAATTCAGCAGGAAGCCGGAACGAAAGACCGGCGCAGGGACATTTGAAACAAAAGTAAGCGATGCATCACAAAGACGGTTCAACAGGGGAAAGACATGGGTTTCATACTCGGTTTTTTGACCGGAGTGCTTGCGGCCATAGGGCTTTTCGGATTCCTCACCTATTGGCTGTGCAGCCGGCCGGACGGTATGGCCGTGGCCAAATTCATCAACGGTATCGCCCTGGCGCTGGCGCAAAAGAAATCGTCGGAGCGGTTGGCGCCGGGCAAGAATGGAAAGGCGATGCAGGAAGCCGTGGGATCGCGAACGTCGCGTGGCGACGCCCAAGATGATTGATTTCCTCTTGGTGATTGTCGAGAAGAAAGGGCCTTTAGGATGCGGGGATTTGCCCGCCTCCAACTTATCAGGAAAGGTGAACAACAATGGGTTTCTTCGTGTGGCTTGTGATCGCCGCGACCGCCGCGACTGTGGGAATCGCAACGTCCAAGGACGATGACGACGACCACGGTCATTTGATACATAGCTGATGGGAACGAATCGGAAGTGAACCGTGCGGGGACAGCGAACCCGCCGGTTCCCGCCGGGAGGGACAGTTGTGACAGTAGAAGAGAGACTGGACAAAATCGAGGAGTTGCTCCTCGTTCTTGTCGAGCGGCAGCAAGTCAGGGACTGGTACACGACGGAGCAGGTCGCTCAGCTGGTTAAGAAGGCCGAGTTTACCGTAAGGGAGTGGTGCCGGCTGGGCAGGATTCGGGCCGAAAAGCGCCATTCCGGCCGGGGCGCCCATCCAGCCTGGGTGGTCAGCCACCAGGAGCTGCTTCGCTATCAGCGGGAGGGCTTGTTGCCCGACCTCCGGCCGGCGTAGATTCCTTCACCTCGACCGGAGCTGCGGACCATAGATCAGGCCAAAGTTTCCATAATGTTCATTATACGATTATATCGTTGTCTTTCAGTGGGTTACGTGTGTATCAGGGGTGCTCATCAGCGGTCGGTCTTTCCCTTCCCGTCTTCGGATTCGACTTCATCACCCTACGGCGATAAGTCCTTGCCTTAATGCAGGAAATATGTCAGCGTCAACCGGCACCACAGGAATTCACGTCAAGGAGGATGCTATGACCATTCCGGAACGCACCGAGAAACCACGGCCTCGCGCTGAGAAAAGGCAGAAGAGCGATGACTTTGTTGCCACTTTTGGCCCATTTATAATCGGCGGCATATTCGCGGCGGCCGTAATGGGCAGCTATGCCATTTTAACTCAAAAGGACTACAACGCGAACAATAAGCCACTACCTAAGGACGTTGACTCTGCTCAGAAGCAATTAAGCACCGCCCTTAAAGACCGGGCTGTCACAGACAGGATTATTGAGCAGGTCAAAGACCCATCCGTGATCCAAGAGTTCATGGCGGACCCCGAGATTATGGAAAATCTTAGGCGGTTAGCGAACGCGATCGAGGGCGATGCCAAGAGGCATCCCACGAATTGGACCGGCAAGGCCGTTCAGGACAAGAACGCGCAAAGCACAAAGCGCAAATAGACAGGTGCCCACCGCCACGAAGCGACTAAACATCACCAATCGCTCCTATGTCATTCTGCACACGTATTCGATGAGCAGCCCGCCGCCCGCTGGTCTAAAGGCGTGAAATCAACGCAACGCTGCCTCTCCCCTCTAGAATCCCCACAGTGCGTAGTTAAAGGCGAACACGAATCCAAGAAACGCCACAATGTAGATGGCCCGCATCCAAAACCAATGAGTTATGGTTTTCTCGCGCACCAATCGGCCTTGTGGCACCAGCCGGCCCAGCACCTCGGCCAAATGCGTGCGTTCACGGTCCTCTTGCCTCAGCGACATCTTTAACTGGCCTTCGAGCCGGTTCAACGATGTCCGGCCGCACTCGACCAATTCCACGTTTCTAATTTCAATAAAGAAGAACCCGATCGAAATGATTACGCCGCAAAAAGCAACGACCACAGCAAAGATCGAGTACGAATAAGCTGCCGTGCCAACCTCGACATTCGAAGGAATTGACGGAGTCGTAGGAGTCGTGGAAGTCGTAGTGCTCGACGAAGTCGTAGACGTCTGAGTAGCCTTGGAAGCAGCGGCAGGCGAGGGACTTGAGGAATTCGTGGGAGCCATCGTAGTGGTCGACAACGTCGTGGACGTCTGAATAGCCTTGGACGCAGCGGCAGTCGTCGCGTTCGTCAAACCCTCCTTCATCGCTGCTCCATACGCGACGACAAGAATACCCAAAATGACGAGGAAGAAATTGAACGCTTTGAGACGCTGATCGGCGTGATATTGGAACCAAGCCCAGGCATATGTCATCCTTGCTCGATGGAGCTCGCACTCGCGCTCAAACTCCTGGCCCTTGCTACTGTCGAGCTCTGGCAGTTCATCAGACGTGTGTTGATCCGATGTATCGTCGACCGCGCTTTGCTCCGACTCATGCTCAGTGTTAGTCTTAGGTGGCGCTCCCTTTGTACAAAGCATCAACAGAATGAAGGTGATCGTAAGTGTCGACAGCGCTATACCAGCTGTTCGCACGAAAGGAGGCGGGCCACCAAGCGCATACAGCTCCACCCACACAATCAGAAGCAGCACTTCCAAAATCACGACCGCTCGCAGGAAAGTCAGTTTCGGCAAACTCATAAAAGCGGCCTACCGATGCTCAGGAGGTTCAGTGATCGGAACGTAGAAACTAAGACCATGTATACGTGCGGCAAGCCGGTATAACATCCACACGGACAAATCTCAGTACGCCTGGCCTTTAGCGGTCTTCGCTTGGATCGATCCGATCTGACCGTCTTTCGCCCTATCCGCATCTGTCCGAACGTCGAGTCCGCCACTTGCGCCAATGCGGTCCGCACCGGCATTGAGCACTGCCTGTGCTTGCTGTCGGTTCCGCACACCCCCCGACGCCTTCACGCCCATAGGCTTTCTGTTTCCCTCGTCGTCCAGCGAGAAGGCGCCGATCGTGTGGCGGACAAGAGCCACGTCATGCGGCGTCGCACCCTTATGCTGGATTATGTTCTTGTCCTTGGCGAGATTGGCTTCCTCGGCGAATCCCGTAGAGGTCTTGATCCAATCAGCGCCTGCGATCTTGGCGACAATGGCCGCCTCGGCAATCTGTTGGTCCGTCAAATAGCCTGTTTCCAGAATCACCTTGATTGGCGTGGATTGTGCGTGGGCCGCGTCGACCACCGCTTTGATGTACTTAAAGTGATCCTGATAATCGTCCTTGTCGTCGCGGAAGTTCGTTGGCAACACCATGTCGATTTCCCTTGCCCCCATCGCGATGGCGTCGAGCGTCTGCTTGACGGTCGCTGCGGTCGTCTCCGGCGTCGGCGCGGCAACTGATGGGAAGCCAACAACCGCGATAGGCGGTACGTCGTTCACGCCTTCTTCCTTCATCACGCGGGAGACAATTCCTACGTGCTCGGGGTACACGCACACCGACGCGCAATGCTCCCTGGCGGCACGCCGAGCGATCTTCTCGACTTCGTCGGTTTTGGCATTTCGGTCGAGAAGGGTGAGGTCCACCGTCCGCATGATCCCCGCCGTGGACTCGGCATCAACGCCGGCGGGAACGGCAAGCGTGCCTTTGGGCGCATCCTTCACCAGTGTGTTCGCGATGCGATCCCGTACCCCCTTGTCATCGCCAAAGAGATTGGGGTCGGATGCAAGACGCTCGCGTAGCTTAGTCCGAGCGCGGTCCACAATGCCGTCCAAATCCGTCACGTCATACGTGTTCGGATCAGTCATGGCGTCCTCTCCTAAACGTCAATGCAACAAGGATCCGTACCGCGCCTCGGCTCTCGACGGCCGTGGGCTGCCACCGGTCATTTTAGACGAATCCGGCGACGTTAAGAATGCGGCGCGGAGCTCCGCGTTATCGCTGAGCTTTCGGTTCCTTGTTCATCGTTCCCGTCGACACTTTTTATTTTACCTCGACCTTTTCGATGACCGTCGCCCTGTAGTACCTCCATCGCGGTCGGTTCGTCGGCCTCCTGAATCCATGAAACGCGGTGTCGAGTGATGCCCTCGAAGAGCCGCAAGTGCGGCCGGGCCTCGGCGTTGAGATTGCGGCCGATGATCCGGACCTGAGCTCCGGCAAACTTCAGGATGATGCCGTCAGACGGATCGAATTTCGCCCGGTCGAAGACGTTGTAGCTGAAAGCCGTAATGTGGCCGTCGCGATGACGGATTTCTAGCATGATCGCCGTATCGCGGATGCCTCTTAACAACCGAACCCCGGCACGTCGATCGTGTCGTCTTCATAGGCCGGAGACTGTTCTTTCGCATTTCGCCCTTTGGCACATTTCATCGAGGACGTCATCGATCATAACCGTAATCCGTTGCCAAACTGACGAAAGCATGGTAATGGCGGTGACCATGAGGATTCCACCATGCCAGTGACACCTTGTCCGCCTACCATTCTCGTCGACTTGCCATCGGAGTATTCGGACTTCCTGGACATGGCGGCGAAAGCACGATCCACCACGCACCAGGTCATCATGCGTGACGCTCTGGCGATGTTGCACGCCGACGATTGGTCGCGCACCGTCGCGATGGCTGAGCATCGGATGGCAAACAACGAAGAGAAAATAGACCCGCACCTCGCGGCATGGGATCGGTGGAGCGGTGACCGCCGACAGCAGCTTCCGCTGACTGGCGAGATGGCTCTGTTCGTCACTAAGAAAGTCGCCGACGACGGCTACAAGGACGCTACCAATGTGGTACTGCTCGCCCTGCTTCGTTACGCCAAGCTAATGGGATTCTTTGTTCCTGAGGATGAGTGGGTTCCTGATGATGATGAGGAGCCGTGATAGCAGCCTTGTCGAACGCCTAATCAGCGACCTCAATGCTCGGCACACACCGCCGCGTGATGCCATCGAACGGCCGCAGGTGCGGTCGGGCTTCGGCCGGCTCACGGATGCTCGTCGGCGACTCCGGTCCAGTAAGCGCGTGCCAAATTCTGGAAAGTCTGCATCTTAGTGGTGTGTGCGACACGCTTCTCTTTGGCCCTGGCAGCCTTCTGTCGATCAGCGTGGGACTTTTCCTTATTCACGCTGTGGCGCTTCTTATGGTTGCGTTTTCGCATTAGGCGGCGAAACGCGATCAGCTCCCGGTCAAGATTGCGGGGTCGGCGGTAGTTGCTGCCGATCTCTACGTACTCCAATGCCATGCCACCTCCCTCCTGAGCCTACCTCTGTAAATCATGCGGGCGCGTTGTCAATCGTTTTATCGGCACGCGTCTCGGAGTCTTCGTTGCTGACTCTCCCAGGCCGCATCCCGTTATGCAACACGCTTCCATCTGAAATCGTCAGCCCCCCTCTCCTGCCGCCCTCGGCGTGACCGTGACTGGCGTGTAGCCGGCGACGCATAGCGTCGAAAGGCTGCTTTCTTCCGCGCTGGCGCTTGTGCAGATACGCCCCGCGTCCTCGGCGCTTCGCGGCCTTTCACTCTCTGCCCGCAATGCCGGCTTTTCTCTGGCTCACGTCACGCTATTAGGGCGGACAGAAGGAGGAGACCTCTATGACAATCATCGATCTCGCATTTGTGCTTAACGCATCTGCGCGGCTTGTCACTGCGCTCGCGACATTCATCGCGACGATTTGCCGCCGCCGTCGCGGTTGAGCGACGGTACGGAATGCGGCTACTCGCCCTGGCTCGCTGGGCTAGCCGAACACCTTTTTGATCGCCTCGTATTTTGTCGAGGGATACAAATGTCGGTAACGCCTCGAAATCTCCTCGGACATGTGCCCAGCGAATTCCTCAATGAACCGCTGATCGACTCCGGCCGTGGCGCAGGCGCTGATGAAGCCGTGACGAAAGAAATGCCATCCCCGCACTTCCGACCAGTCGGTGTCGGACAATGCCCGCTTCAGGTGATTATGGGCCTCGCTCGGAGTTAGCGGCTCGATGGGTTTCGTGGCTCTTGGTGTTACCGTGGCGGCTCTGCCAGCGAGAGTCGTCGCGCGACCATTGCTCTGATGTCCGGTCGTCAGGCTTCGTTTCTTGCTCCTCGTCACGACGGCGGTTTGGCAGAAGAGATGCGGGCCGCCCGGATGATCCTTCAACCATTGGCGAAGGATTTTCTCGAGAACAGGCGAGACAGGCACGCGTCGCGTCGTGGTCTTTCCCTTCACGCGCTTCTTCTCGTGGATCGTCACGACCTTTTCTCGAAGGTCGAGGTCGGTAACCTTCGTCCGAATGATTTCGGAACGCCTGGCTCCCGTGTAGGCCGCGAAGCTGACCATCGGGTAAAGGAATGGCTGCGGGTCCGTCGATTTGATGAGCTTGAGGATCGCCTTCGTTTCATCGGTCGTGGGGTACATCGCATCCCAAAGGTCGGCCTCCTCCGCCTCGCTCAATCCCCCTGCCCTGATCTTTCGCTCAACCTCGGCCTTCGTCATGAACGGGGGCTTCTCGGTCGTGCGTGGATAACGCAGGCCCACGTAGGGGAAAGGCTCCTTGACGATCTTTGCCCGCTTCGCCCAATTCCATGCGGTGCGGAGCGTGATGATTTCCTTCTTGATGGTGGCTGCGGAGACCTTCCGGCCGTTCATGCCAGCGTCTTTGGTGCGGCCGTCCACATACGCTTGCAGCGTCAACAGACCGAGGTCGTTGATTGGAAAATTCTCGCCCCATTCTTCGACGAAGTAGCCGAAATGCAGTTCGATCCCGTCGAGGGTCGTCTTTTCGAGAGAGGCTTTGTGCGTGGCGACGTATTGATCGCGAAAGCTGCCAAGCGACGTTTTGCCTGGAGCCATCTGCGGCACGATGGCAGCACCCCCCTCGTACTTAAGGAATTCGCATATATCCATCTCGGGCGGGACGGAAATGAATCGCTGCTTGAGCTGATGCAGCTTCAGATCGACTTCGCCGACCTTGGCGCGGGCGAGTTCCTCGGTGGGGTTGCCGTCGAGGGTGAAAGCGTGTTGCTTACCCTGGTAACGAAAGAGAATCCGGTAACTGCCGTTTCGCTCTTGAAGGCCGGCCATAATTGCGGCTCCAATGTCACCGCAACGCCGTTACCAGGCTGTTACCAATTGAGGGCAATTAGCGGCGTCGTGACTTGCGACTTAATTGTCGCAAGTCCATATGCCGCATGTAATGCCGGAGGAGGGACTCGAACCCACACACCCGTTTAAGGATACTGGATTTTGAATCCAGCGCGTCTGCCAATTCCGCCACTCCGGCCGATCATTCGCTGCAGCAAGTTACGTCGATTCGGCCCCACGGTCAACCGGGCCGATTGACGGCCCGTTTACAGAGAGCACGCACGGGACTTTGCCGCAACGTTCCACTTCGGGACGTTTGGAACGTACAGACACGGGCTGGGTTTCGTCAACCAAAACTCAATCAAAACAGCGATCTGCTGATTTGCGAAGTTCGAGAGCGACCGGCGCCCGCCCTGCCCGCGCCGGCGTCTCCGTCAGCCTCTTTTTGATGCCCTTCCAAATACGGGTCGCCTTCGCACGATAGCGGGTCCCCAAGCAGGCCCGCAGGAATCGTACGCGGCGCGCGGGACCGATTTGGGAGACGCCCGCCAGGCTTGCCTCGAGCTGCGCCAGCTCGTTGACGAGATCGCGGGCTTTGATTCGGCCTTTTTGCACGATGTGCTCGGCTGCGGCAAACTGCACTCGCCTGTCGTCCTGCTCGGCTCCAACCCAGATGTTCACCGCCGAAAGCCTGCTGTGCACGAACGAAAACGCATGCAATCGGGCAAGCTGCGTGGCCAGGCGGCTCGCGACTTGATCGATCCAGGCCTCGCGCTCGGCGGGAGGCAGGCTCGAGAGACGATGGGCCAGGAAACCGCCGAGCGTCACCATCCCCTCGCCCGCTTCGACGACGAGGAACTCGCGCACGCTCGCGCGCGGCGCGATTGGATGTACAGCATTGGATGGGCCGCCCCGATCTGGCGACGCCTGAGGGCGTGGCCCATTTCCCAGGCGCGGCGGGTCTCGGACCAGCGGGAGACGAAAAACAAATCCCGCCAACCGAGCGGGCGGTTCGTCTCGCGGACATCGCAAACAATCGTCTTTCCCCCGACCACGAAATCGACGAGCGCCGCGCGGCTACCTCTTGTGCGGCTCCGCCAGAGCCGGACCGTGCCGGGCTCAAACAGAGCGTCGGGATCGTCGCGGTACTTGAGAGTTGCTGTCGGCCCGAAGGCTGAGAGTCCGCGCGCGATCTTCCAGCCCCGGTCGGCGACGATCAGCCGGCGGTTCGAGCGCTGCCATTTGCGATCGTTCCGGTTCTGTTCGCGTCGCAATGCGCGGGCACAAAACGCTTCCACACCCCGCGCGATGCGGCCCAGGGCGCCCGACCGCGACGCAGTCGGAAACTCACAACCCGCGAATCGGAAGCCCCCGCTTCAAGCCAATAGGCTTTCAGGAACCTGCGGCGGTCCGCCTGACCGGCAATTCCGTTGAACGCGTTATAGAGTCCGAACAGATCGTGCCGCGCCCTCTGGAAGGGGAGAACCCAGCGGCGGCGGACACGTTGCAAATCGATCAGCGAC
Organism: uncultured Planctomycetaceae bacterium; assembly: GCA_963752185.1. Classification (GTDB taxonomy): domain Bacteria; phylum Planctomycetota; class Planctomycetia; order Planctomycetales; family Planctomycetaceae; genus DASPSM01. The sequence goes on from CAVVXK010000002.1 coordinate 4,056,172, forward strand.
AAGCAGACTTCGCCATCGGTGCGGGTCCGAATCAGGAGGTTCGCCCGATGCAGATCTCCGTGCGTCAGACCGTGCCGATGCAGTCGGCCCGTCAGCTGCCCGAGCGCGCGGGCCAGGCCGCGGCGGAAGCGGGACGCATCGGGTGGCAAGGTCCCCTGTTTCGCGCTCAAGAGCCGTTCGCGCACAACCTTGTCAAGCGGAGCGGAGTCCGCGATCTCCCGCGTGAAGAGAAAGCTTTCGCGGACGACGAGACCACCGCGCGTCGTGCCCACCGCGGCCGAGACGGTTGTTTCGATCCCCGCCTGCGCGACGTGCGCGGCGGCCGCGGCTTCGCGCTGGGCCGGGCTGCCCAGGCAGCGCGTTGCGGGCCAGCGCACGCCAGTCGGCAATCTTGAAGTGCTTAAGAAAAACGATCCCGGAAGGAAGCTCGACCCGATAGACCGCGCGATGCGGCCCCGATTTGACCACGGTCACCTGGCCGGCGGGAGCAGAGCCTTCGCTCGCCGCCGTTCGCGCAGCCAGCAGTTCGCGGACGATCCGGCTGTCTCCTTCCCATGCGACGCCCTTGCCTTCCAACGGAATGGTCGCGAGCAGCCCCGCCAGCGGAACAGCTTGCGCTCCGTGGCATTTTTCCGCGGCTGGGGCCGCGTGAGCGCTTCCGCGGTCGCTGCAGGCGTCACACGTTTTCCCCTCTCGACAATTTCTCGCTCAAGCCGCCTTGGCTGCGGGCCGGCTTCTGCTCATTTGATCAAGCGTCGTTTGATACAGTGCGATGTGCCGGGCCGCGATGGACGGCCAACCATGTTCCAGAGCCGTGCGGCGCGCATTGGCACCGAAGTTGAGCATGGACCGGTCGTCGACCCACATCTCGCTGAGCGCAGAGGCCAGGTCGGCCGGCGATTCCGGGGCGACGAGCCAGCCCGTCCGGCCATGAGTGATCAAGTCTTCGAGCCCGCGAATTCGGGTGCCAATCATCGGCTTGCCGGCGGCGAAGGCTTCCATGACGACCAATGGAAATGCCTCCCAATCGCGCGACGGAATGCAGCCGCATCGAGCATTTTGCAAAAGCCAGACCTTGCTCGCGCCTGCCACGCGTCCGACAAAACAGACGCTCGGAAGAATCCCCAATTGCCGCGCCTGGTTCGACAGCGCATCGCGCTCGCCGCCATCGCCGGCAATCGCCAGCATCTCGCCCGAGTCGGTCTTGGGCCGGCTGGCGGCCCAGGCTTTCAGCAAAATGTCGACACCTTTGCGCGGATGCAGTCGCCCCAGAAACAAGACGTACCGGCCTGGTTGAATCCGAGGATCGAGTCCTGGCGGCCGCGCTGCGTGATTGTCGAAAGGGGGATTGTCGAAAGGGCTCAGATCGACGCCGTTCGGAATCGTCACGATTCGGGCGGACGGCTCGAGACGCCGCAGCGCCTGCTCGGTGAAGCGGCTGATGGACACCACGGCGTCCGCCCGCCGGAGGCGCGGTGATGGCGCGGGATCGTGCTCCAGGCTTGAGGATCCGCGCCCCCCTTCGCGAATATCTCCGCCATGGCTGGTGACGACGAGCGCCGCATTCAACCGGTCTCGGCACGACGCGCCGAGATATCCACAGGGATGAACGCTGTGGCAATGGAGCACGTCGAACGGAAATTCCCGATGAAGATTGAGGAGTGCATGCTGATACCAGTCGATGAACCGCCGCGTCGAGACAAAGCGCCGATGGCGGACCACGCGATAGGGCAACCGGCGGTCGTCGGCCACGAACCGCCGCCGCGCTGAGGGCGCCGAATACGACAACCTCGAGGCCCCGGTCCGTGAATTGCCTCGCCAGTGCGTCGACGACCAGCTCCTGCCCGCCGACCATTGGGAGCGCCGTTTCGGTGTAGAGACAGATCTTAATGGCGAGCGGTCCTCGAACAGGGGTCGTCGGTTCAAACCGTGCGAAAAGTCGACTCGGCCGCCTAAATCAGCCGCTGGTTGTGCAAGTAAGACTCGACGGCGGCGGCGTTTGCCCGTTGCGGAATGGTGATCGCGTAGCAAGCGGCGCTGGCGAGACCTGCCGCGCAGGTCCGTCGAATCTGGTCGTACATCGTTCCCACCTCGGGGACGAAGTCCAACCGCAGGCAACTCCCGACGGCCACCGCCAGGTGCGGCGGCGAGCGAATCTCGTCGAAGAGGTTGCTGGCGATCGCTGCCGCGACGTCGCTCGGCTCGAGTTCTTCATGCGCGAACGCGTCGGCGCGGTGGCTGCGGTGCAGGCGGAAAACCTTGGCGACCTGTCCGCCGCGAGACAATCGCTGGTCGCCGAAGATATGTCCCGGTTTCACCCAACGAACCATCTCGTCGGGCTTTTTGACGGTGCCGCACAAGTTCCACAGGCGGCGGTCCCAAGGCGTCGAGCGCTCGAGCATCTTGCGGACCAGGCCGGCCGCCTGGATCTCGTGATACTTATAGATGTGCATGGGCAACGGGTGAATCGTCGCGCGTCCGCGGGCATCGAGCGTGCACAGGTCGTCGGCGAGAAAGTTCCAGCCCTGTTCGACGTAGCGGCTCATGAGCGACGTCTTGCCGACGCCACCGCAAGCGGGAAACAGGATCGCCTGCCCGTCGCGCTCGATCGCACTCGAGTGGCAAAAGGTGGCCCCATGATTGAGGAGTGCCAATTGCACCATCGGCACATACCCCGAGAAGCAAAACGCGCGGACGCGGTGCAAGTAGCTGCTCCGGCCGTAGCGGTGCAAATACCGCCACGATTTTTTGAGATCGCGCATGCGCGATTGAAGCGGCCCCTCGGGCCGGGGCGCGACAAGCACGTTCAAGGTGTCGTGTTCTTGCGAAATGTCGTAGTGCCAGAGAGACTCGTGCATCTGGACGTGCCGGTCTCCGACGTGCACGCGACCGATCCGCGTGTGACGCACCCCCTCGATGCCGGGCAGGCGATCGACGAACTGGAACCTCAGCTCGGGACTGGACGCGTCGTCCAAGCCGATCGGCCGCAGGGTGTCCTGCAGGACGCGCGAGGCGGCCGAATCGCCGGCGAAAGCCACGCGGATATTGCCGATGCAATACTGCACGCGATCACTCCGGCGACAAGGTTTCGACAAATCGCAGCGGGCCGTACCCCAATGGAATCCGCCCGTGGCCGAGATCAGCGCGAGGCTGTCCGCGACGCCGGGGGCTTGGCTCGACCGACTGCTGAGGACGCAGACTTGAACGAAAATCGAGAACGGCGGCCCGCGTCGAAGCGCAATCTCGCCGGACCCCCCGTACAGTCCAAATAATCGGCAATCTGGCCGTAAGACTACAGAAATCTTAAAAGTCGCTTAGAAAGCGAATTTCGAGACGCCTCAAGGGCTCGAGGCCCATCGAGCGTCAAATTGCCGTCTGAGTCGGCTCGATGGAGATCACCACCGACTTTGACGCCGGCTGATTACTGCCGTCGGCCGTGCTCCGCAGTGGGACGAGGACGTTCGTCTCCGGATAGTAGGCCGCCGCGCAACCGAGGGGAATTTCGTACGGAACGACTTTGAAGCGATCCGCGCGGCGCGTTTCCGACTCGAAGTGGCTGATCAGGTCGACCCACTGGTCCCTTTCCAGGCCCAGCCGCGAGATGTCGTTGGGGTTGAGAAAGACGACGCGGCGGCCGTTCGCAATCCCCCGATAGCGGTCGTTCTCGCCATAGATCGTCGTGTTGAACTGGTCGTGGCTGCGCATCGTCATGAGCATGAGCCGGCCCGGCGGCACGTTGTGTTCGGGGATCGGATGCGCGATGAAGCGGGCTCGCTTTGAAGGCGTGTGGAAATTGCCCTCGTGCGGCGGATTCGGCAGGTAGAAGCCGCCCGGCTCGCGCACGCGGACGTTGTACTGATTGAACCCCGGAATCACATGCTCGATGTGCTCGCGGATGCGGTCGTAGTTCGCAATCAGCCCTTCCCAGTCGACGCTCGTGCGGTCCTGCAAAGTCGCGCGGGCCATTCCCGCCACGATCGCCGGTTCGCTGCGCAAGTGCTCGGACGCCGGTTCGAGCACGCCCCGCGACATGTGGACGACGCAGGTCGTGTCCTCGACCGTGACGAACTGCCAGCCCGATTTTTGCCGGTCTTTTTCGGTTCGACCGAGGCACGGCAGAATCAGAGCCTGGTCCCCTGTGATCAAATGGCCGCGATTGAGCTTGGTCGAGATTTGCACAGTCAATTTGCAGCGGGACAGCGCTTCGGAGGTGTAATTCGTGTCGGGGGTGGCCGACAGGAAATTGCCCCCGAGCGCCACGAAGACTTTCACCCGTCGCTCGTGCATGGCCTGGATCGAGCGGACCGCGTCGAAGCCGTGTTTTGCCGGCGGCGAGAAGTTGAACTCCTTGCCGAGCGCTTCCATATATTGCGGGCTCATTTTCTCCCAGATGCCGACGGTGCGATCCCCCTGCACGTTGCTGTGACCGCGGACCGGGCAGACCCCCGCGCCGCGGCGGCCGATATTGCCCCGCAAGAGCGCGAAATTGACGATCGTCTGCACGTTGCCCACGCCGTTCTTGTGCTGCGTGATGCCCATCGCCCAGGTGCAGATCATCCGCTCGGATCTGATCGCGATGTCGGCGGCTTCGCGAATCAACTCGCGGCTCACGCCGCTCTGGGCGACGATGCGGTCCCAGCTCTCGCGGCGAATGTCGGCGGCGAACTCGGCGAAGCCCTCAGTATTCTGTTCGATGAAGTCGTGCGCGAGGATCTTCCCGCCCGTGCGCTCGTCCTCTTCGAGCATCACCTTCATGATCCCCTTGAGCACGGCGATGTCGCCGTTGATGCGGACCGGCACGAAGAGACACGCCAGCTTGGTGCCGGGCAACAGGCAATGCACGGGCTCTTGCGGATTCTGGAACTTCATCAAACCGGGCTCGATCAGCGGGTTGACGCTGACAATCTTGCAGCCGTTGCGGGCCGCCTTTTGCAGCTCGGTCAGCATCCGCGGATGATTCGTGCCCGGATTCTGGCCGATCACGAAAATCGAGTCGGCGTGCTCGAAGTCGTCAATGCGAACGCTCGCCTTGCCGATGCCGATCGACTGCGTCAGGCCGGTGCCGCTCGATTCGTGGCACATGTTCGAGCAGTCGGGCAAATTGTTCGTCCCGAACTGCCGGACAAAGAGACTGTAGAGGAAAGCCGCCTCGTTGCTGGCCCGGCCCGACGTGTAAAACGCGGCCTCGTCCGGCGTGCCCAGCGATCGCAGCTCGCGGCCGACGAACTCGAAGGCGTCTTCCCAGGAAATCGGCTCGTAGTAATCGGCCCCTTTGCGACGGACCATCGGGTGCGTGATCCGTCCGAAGGCGTCGAGGTCGATATCGCGGAGTTTGAGCAGTTCGGAAATCGGATGCCGGGCGAAGACCTCCGGGGTCAAGCGTTTCGCCGTGGCCTCGTAGGCAACGGCCTTGGCGCCGTTCTCGCAGAACTCGGCCATCTTCCGCTTGCCGTCGGGATCGGGCCATGCGCAGCTCGGACAATCGAAGCCGTCTTTCTGGTTGACCTTGAGCAGCGTTTTAAACGTGCGAGTGACTCCCATCTCGCTGAAGCCGATTTTGGTCGCCTGGTAAACCGCGCAGCCCGGCCGCCGTCGTGTGGCGATGGCCTTCGCAGGCTCCCGTTTTTTCCAGCGGCGGCTCGGCGCCGGGAATACCTTCAGCCGAAGCGCTGTTTGGATCGGTCGGCTTTTCATCGTCTTGCTGGTTCGGCGCGCTGTTTTCGTCGTGTGCGTGTTGCAGCATCACTCGGCTTCCTCGGACAGACTCGCTTCTTCCGAGTGGACTTCCACGCCCGCTTGGCAACCGAGTCGCTCGTGGCCGCTGTAAATGTTCATCCGCCCCTCGCGGAGAAATCCAATCAGCGTCTGCTGGTTCGCGCGGGCGAACTCGACGGCCAGGCTCGACGGGGCGGAAACGGCGGCCACGATGGGAATCCGGCCGGCCAACGCCTTTTGCATGATCTCGAACGAGGTCCGGCCGCTGACGACGAGCACGTGCCGCTCCAACGGCAACAAGCCTTCGAGCAACGCACGTCCCAAAACTTTGTCGACCGCGTTGTGACGTCCCACGTCTTCCCGCACGACGAGCAGTCGGCCCGTCTGGTCGAAGAGGGCGGCCGCGTGCAGTCCACCCGTGCGATCGAAGGCCCGCTGGGCGCGACGCATCGTCTCGGGCATGGACGCGATCAATTCGGCGGAGACTCGTGGCGAATCAACCTCGGCAATTGGCTCGAGTCGCGTGCGAATCGCATCGATCGTCGCTTTGCCGCACAGGCCGCAACTGGACGCTGCGAAAACGTGACGTGTCAGGCTTTCAAAATCGAAACGCACGTGGGGATCCAAAACGACGTCGATTGAGTTTCCCGAGTTCGTTCGCGGACAGGATCGAATTCGTAAGATGTCTTCCCGTTGCCGCACCACCCCTTCCGACAGCAGGAAACCGGCCGCCAACTCGGTATCGTGCTCGGGGGTCCGCATGGTGACGCTGATCGGCCGCCCGCCGACACGGATTTCCAGCGGCTCTTCGGCAACGACCACGTCTGTCTGGGTCTGGAATTCACCGCCGCTAAATCGCACGACCGACGTCGAACTCAACATCTGCATAAGTTGCTCTTTTTCTTTCGGAGACGGCCAATCGATGCATGTGCGATTCGCGTGCCAGCAAACCTGGTCGCCAGTTTCAATCTTAAAGTTCGCCAACCTGCGCCGCTGCCGGCCGTTGAATCGGTGACCAAGTCCGTTGCCGAATCACTGCTTGGCGATCAAAATCGGTTCACATTCGCCTCGACGACCGCTCGGGAAGGAGTCGGCGTCGACGAGTCATTCTCGATCTAGTTTAGCACAACGAGCAATTGAACCTGCAAAGCCTGGACTCGATCCGGCCGAGCACCGGGCACAATCTCAAGGGATCCCGCCATGCGATTCGTTTGGAAACTGATGCTTGTCACGATGAGTATCGGCGTCGCCACCACGCTGGCGGTGGCCCAACCGCCGGAGGATGCACCCGACAGTGGCGCACAGCCAGCCCCCAAAGCGGGCGCCGGCAACGCGGCCGCCGTCGATGCGCTCGTCAAGCGGATGATGGCGTTCGACAAGAACAACGACGGCAAGCTGACCAAAGACGAAGTAACCGACCGCCGCATGCTGCGGCTGTTCGACCGGGCCGACGCCAACAAGGACGGCGTTGTCACCAAGGAAGAACTCACGGCTTGGGCGACACAAGCGGTCTCCGAGGACGGTGGTAGCGGCCCGCGTCGACGCTTCGGCTTTCCCGGCGGACCGGGTGGCCCTGGTGGTCCCGGCGGATTCGGACCGCCACAGCCGGGACAAATCATGCCCCGCTTCCTGCAAGAGGAATTGAAACTCACGGACGATCAAAAGAAGCAGCTCGCCGAACTGCAGAAGGAAGTCGACGACAAGCTCTCGAAGCTCCTCACCGACGAACAGAAGCAGCAGCTAAAAGACATGCGGCCGCGCTTCGGTCGCGGACCAGGTGGACGCAGACCGGGCGCCGGTGGGCCCGGCGGACCTGGAGGACGCGGCGGCGATGGGGCCGGTGGGCGCGGCGGCGATGGCGGACGTGGCGGTGATGGCGGACGCGGCGGTGCTCCGGGCCAGGATGGCGAAACGGGCGGTCCGGGCGGGCCGCCACGCTAGTCCTCTGCCGATCGGCGGAGCCAAACCTTCCGACGTGTCGCGTGTCTTCGCGGTGCCCTGCTCCAAGAGAGCGAGGTGTCCCGTGAGCACGCACGTATTCGACGACTTGCCATTTTTTTCGAGACGATGAACAAGCGGCGACGCGGCTTTCCGTCCGAGACGCAAGTCAAACGGGGCGTGCGCGTCGTCCACGGCGGCAAGCTGCTTGACGAAAAGCTCGGCCGCAACGACCTTTGCCCCTGCGGCTCGGGCAAACGCATTCAAGAAGTGTTGCTTCGACAGCGGCTTCTTTTGACGGCGCCAATCGGCAAGGCTACTTTTAGGGACTGAATCGCAAGCCCATCCGGCCGTCGCGGCCGGATGGGCTCTCTTGCGTCTCTGGCGGCTCACCTTGTCAGCCGATTTAGGTATCCTACGATTCCTATTGCCGGCCAGACTTTCTTTTTGGGGCGGCTGCTCATGCTTAACGCCAATCGTTTAAACACTGAACTCGGCAAGTCGGCGCCCTCGATCCGCACCGAATTGCCCGGCCCGAACGCGCGCGAGTGCATCGCCCGGGATGAACGGGTGACCTCACCCTCGTACACGCGCGTGTATCCACTCGTCGTCGCGCGGGGCGAAGGGGCGATGCTCGAGGACGTCGACGGAAACCGGTTTCTCGATTTCAACGCGGGCATCGCGGTTTGCTCGACGGGGCATTGCCATCCCCGCGTCGTCGAGGCCATCCATCGGCAGTCGTCGAACCTGCTGCACATGTCGGGGACCGACTTCTATTATCAAAGCCAGTTCGAACTGGCCGAAAAGCTCACGCAGATCACGCCCGGCAAGTTCCCGAAGAAAGTCTTCTTCACGAATTCGGGCACCGAAGCGGTCGAGGCCGCGTTCAAGCTCTCGCGCTACCATACCAAGCGGCAGCAGGTGATTGCCTTCTTCGGCGCGTTTCACGGTCGCACGATGGGGTCGGTGTCGCTCACGGCCAGCAAAGTCACGCAACGGCACGGGTTCGGGCCGCTCGTGCCCGGCGTGACGCATGTCGACTACGATGCCGGGTGCGTGGCAACCATCGAGAACAAGCTCTTCCGCCGGCTGATGGCGCCCGAGGAAGTGGCGGCCCTGTTCGTCGAGCCGATCCAGGGCGAAGGGGGCTACATTGTGCCGCCGCCCGAATTCCACCGCGACCTGCGTGCCCTCACTCAGAAGCACGGCATCTTGTTCGTCGCGGATGAAGTGCAGTCCGGCATGGGCCGCACCGGAAAAATGTGTGCGATCGAACATTGGGGCGTCGAGCCCGACATCTTCTGTTTCGCGAAAGGCATCGCCTCGGGCCTGCCGCTGGGCGCGATCGTGGCGCGGGCCGATGTGATGGATTGGCCTCCCGGCGCTCATGCGAGCACCTTCGGCGGAAATCCCGTCGCTTGTGCAGCCGCCATTGAGACGATCGCCCTGATTGAAGAGGAGCTGATGGCCAACGCCGCCCGCCAGGGCGAATTCCTCGTCGGCAAGCTCAAGAGTCTGCAGACGCGCCACGCGGTGATCGGCGACGTGCGCGGCAAAGGGCTGATGCTCGCGATCGAGATGGTGAAAGCGGACGCCGCGCATTCGCTCGACCCCGACGCGGCCGAGCTCTTGGTGCAAACCTGCTTTCGGAAAGGCCTGCTCCTCTTGCGGTGCGGAGCGAGCGCCGTGCGGCTCTGTCCGCCCCTGGTCATTACGCAAGAACAAGCGGAAATCGCCCTCTCGATCATCGAGGAAGCCCTCGTCGAGATGGAACATGGGACGGCGCACCGCACGAAGGGCGTCCCCACCGCGGCCGAGTCCAAGCAAGCCATCGGATGACCGACCATGCACGAAGATCTTCTCCGCCGTCTGGGCCTGCCCGCGGCCGAATCGTCGGCAGGGGCACTCGTCTCGATCAATCCTTCGACTGGTGAGCCGCTGGGCTCCGTCCGCGCGTCGACGCGCGAGCAGTACGACGCATGCGTCGCGACGGCTCAAAAAACGTTTGAGCGCTGGCGAATGGTCCCTGCCCCCCAGCGAGGCGAAATCGTCCGCCAAATTGGCGAAGCCCTGCGCGAGAAGAAAAAAGATCTGGGCCTCTTGGTCACGCTCGAAATGGGCAAGATCCGCGCGGAGGGCGAGGGCGAAGTGCAGGAGATGATCGACATGTGCGATTTCGCCGTCGGTCTCTCACGGCAGCTTTACGGTCTGACCATGGCCAGCGAACGCCCCCTGCACCGCATGTTCGAGCAATGGCATCCGCTCGGTCCGGTCGGCGTGCTCTCGGCCTTCAATTTTCCCGTCGCCGTGTGGGCTTGGAACGCGATGCTCGCGGCCGTTTGCGGCGACACGGTCATCTGGAAACCGTCGCCCCACACGCCGCTCTGTGCGATGGCCGTGCAGCAAATCGTGGATCGGGTGACGAAAGCAGCCGGATTCGAGGGACTCTTCACGCTGTTTATCACACCCGGAGTCGAAGGGGGCCACTGGATGGCCGACGACCGGCGATTGCCGCTCGTCTCGGCAACCGGAAGCTGCGTGATGGGCCGCGAGATTGGCCCGCGCGTGGCCCGCCGGCTCGGCCGCACGCTTCTGGAACTCGGCGGCAATAACGGCATCATCGTTACGGAATCGGCCGATTTGAACCTCGCGCTGCGGGCCGTTGCGTTTGCCTCGCTCGGAACAACGGGCCAGCGCTGCACGACGCTGCGGCGATTGTTCCTGCACGAATCGATCGCCGACGGCCTCACCAAACAGCTTGTCGGTGTGTTTCGCAGCGCGAAAATCGGCAACCCGTGGGAAGACGGCGTGCTGATGGGCCCGCTCGTCAACGAGGCTGCCGTCAATCGTATGGCGTCCGCCCTCGATGATGCCCGCTCGCAAGGGGGCGAAGTCCTCTGCGGCGGCAAGCGTCTCGCACGCCCCGGCTTCTTCGTCGAGCCGGCTGTCGTTCGTGCCCGTCCCGAGATGCCGATCGTCTCGGAAGAAACGTTCGCGCCGATCCTGTACGTGATGACCTACAAGAATTTTGACGACGCGCTGGCCTCGCATAATCGCGTGTCGCAAGGTCTGTCCTCCGCCGTCTTCACCGACCGGATGCGGGAAGCCGAGCGATTCCTCTCACCGCTGGGGAGTGATTGCGGCATTGCCAACGTCAATATCGGCACTTCGGGCGCCGAAATCGGCGGCGCGTTCGGCGGCGAAAAGGATACCGGCGGCGGCCGCGAAGCGGGCTCCGACTCATGGAAAGCCTACATGCGGCGGCAAACGTGCACGGTCAACTGGGGCACGGATCTGCCGCTGGCGCAAGGGATCGACTTTCCGATCGACCAACCGACCATATGAGCTTTCAAGCGTCCCATGCAATCGACTAGCAACGTGGCGATTGTTCTGTTCGACGATGTGGAAGTGCTCGACTTCTGCGGCCCATTCGAAGTCTTTTCCGTCGCCGGCCAGTTGGGTGCGCCCTTCAAAATCGTCACGATCGCGGAGAAAATGCGGCCCGTGCTGGCCCGCAATGGTCTGTCCGTCAATCCGGATCACCCGTTGAGCGATGCGCCCGAGTCACAAATCGTGCTTGTACCGGGCGGCCCGGGGACTCGCCGCGAAATGAACAACGTCGCCATCATCGACTGGATACGTGACAGATCGAAAACGGCGGACCTGGTACTCTCGGTCTGCACGGGCGCTCTGCTTTTGGCGAAAGCAGGACTTCTTGACGGCCTCGAAGCGACGACTCATTGGGCCGCAATCGATCTGCTGCGGAAAATCGCTCCAAGTACGACGGTCCGCGCGGATCGGCGTTATGTCGACAATGGCCGCATCATCTGCTCAGCCGGAGTTGCTGCCGGCATCGATATGAGTCTGCACGTTGTCGAACGGCTTGCTGGTGCCGAAATCGCAACGAAAACGGCAGGGCAAATGGAATATCCCTGGCCTGCAAGCGTCTGAAGTCAGACCTTTAGACTAGTCCCTTCGGCGCCATCGGCAGACAGACGAGGCGCTCGCCCGTCGCTTGGAAAATAGCGTTGCCGATCGCGGGAGCCACGGCGACGATCGGCGTTTCGCCCGCGCCGGCGGAGGGCAAATCCTTGCGGTCGACGAGGACCGTTTCCAGGATCGGCAAATCACTGAACCGCGGAACGCGGTAGCGCGAGAAACGCGGGTTGGTGATTTTGTCGTTGTCGAATTTGATCGCCTCGAAGAGTGCTCCGCCCAGGCCCATGATCACGGCCCCTTCGACCTGGTTCTTGAGGTGGTCGGGGTTGACGATCGCTCCGCATTCGAACGCCGTGACGACCCGCGCGACGCGGACTTTGCCTGTGTTCTTGTCGTGCACGATCTCGGCACAGCTTGCGACGTAGCTCCCCTTCTCCGAGCCGCCGGCGATGCCGAATCCACGGTCGGCTGGCGGCTTCTGCGACGTGGTCCAGCCGAACTGTTTGGCGGCCGCCTCCAAGACGGCCTTCAGCCGCGCGTCTTTCAAATTGTGCAGGCGGAATGCGAGCGGATCTTTCTGCACGGCGTGGGCGAGGTCATCAATGTGGGATTCGCGGGCAAAGTGATTGGCCGTCGCCGCCAGGCCGCGATAGGAGCCTTGCCGCAGCGGAGACGCCGAGCCGTGAAAGGCGGCCCGCTGATGGGGAATATCGTAAAGCGGACGCAGGGCTGACGGGCCCGAGTTGTAGTTTTGCACGTCCCACGCGGTGATCGAACCACTCTTGGCGACGCCGCTCGTGATGTCGATCACGCCGGCCGGACGAAAATAAGCCCAAGTGAATTCCTCTTCCCGCGTCCACGTGACTTTCACCGGCTTGCCCGCGGCCTTTGCCAGCCGCGCGGCTTCGATCGCCGACTCGGCCGTGTGCTTGCCGCCGTAGCCTGAGCCCATGTCGGGAGCGATCACGCGGACTCTCTCCTGCGGCACGCCGAAGGCGTCGGCCAGATCGCCGCGGACGCCAAATGGACGCTGCGTTCCCGTCCAAACGGTCAGCTTGCCGTCCTTCCACTCGGCGACGGAAGCCCGCGGCTCGAGCGGAGCATGCGCGATGTAGGCGATCGTGTACGACGCCTTGAGCGTGTGATCGGCAGCGGCCAGGCCTTTCTTGATCGCACCGCGGCTAAAGCTGCCGCGTCCGCCCCCCTCGAAGCCCTCGCTCTCGCCGCGTGATTTCTTCAAATCCTCGAAGAGATGCTTGTCGGAGGCCGGTTTTTCGGGAGACGTCCATTCCACCTGGATCTTCTGCAGCGCCTCCTCGGCAAGGGGCTTTGTCGGCGCGGCCACGCCGACAAAGCTGCCGTCGTGCACCACCGTCACGCCGGCAATCGCATGGGCCTCTTTCACGTTGACCGCTTTCAAGGTGGCGTTGAGGCTTGGCGGCCGCAGGATTTTGCCGAAGAGCATTCCGGGGAGCCGAATATCGGACGCGTACCGGTGTTTGCCCGTGACGATCGCCGCGCCGTCGACTTTGGGAACTGATTGCCCCTCGGTCTTCCAGGCGATCACGTCGGTCAGAGGCGCGTCGCCGCCGCTCACGGCTTTCGTGAATTGCTTGTCCTTCGCCAGCTCGCCGAAGCCGATCGTGCGTTTGCTCGCCGCGTGCACGACTTTGCCGTTGTCGACGGTCAGCGTCGCACGGTCGACGGCCAGCCGCTTGGCGGCCATGTCGATCAGCACTTCGCGGGCCGTCGCGGCCACGCGGCGAAGTTGCGGCGCCATTCGCGGAGTCGTTCCGCTGCCGAATGTCCCCGCGTCGAACGGCGTGAGATCCGTGTCGGCCATCACGAAGCGGATGACGGCGATCGGCACGCGCAATTCTTCGGCGACGGCCTGCGTGAGCGACGTGCGGGCGTTCTGCCCGATCTCCACCTTGCCGGAGAACGCCGTCACTTCGCCCGCCTCGTTGATGTGCAGCCACGCGCCAGTTCCCGCGGCATCGCGCGGCCGAGCCCTCGGCCTCCGCCGCGCCGGCGGCGGGCCTGTTGCTGAAACGCGTCCGACTCGCCCACCACGAAACAGACGACGATTCCCGCGCCGAGAATTTTGAAAAAGTCGCGGCGATCGGCCTGGAATCGATACCGCGGCGATTCGAAAAACTCGTAACGCTCCGGCTCGATCGCGCCGGCAACGGACTCGGCAGACGACGGCTTGCGCGTCATTGAACAGCCCCCTGCACCGTCCCCTGCGGGGCGGCAGCGGCGTTTGCGTGGGCCGGGTCCTTCGCCTGGGTGACCGGCTTGGCCTTGTGATCGCCGCGAATCGTCTCGGCGGCCTGCTTGATGGCCTGAATGATCAAGGGATACGTGCCGCAACGGCAGACATTCCCTTCCATTGAGCGGACGATCTCTTCGGCCGTGGGCGAAGGAATTCTCCGCAAGAGCGCGTAGCCGTTCATGATCATGCCGGGTGTGCAGTAACCGCACTGCATGGCCCCGACATTCAGAAAGGCCTCTTGGAGCGGATGCAGTTTGCCGTCGCGAGCGAGCCCTTCGATCGTCGTAATCGATTTGCCGGCACACTCGCTGAGCTGCGTATGGCAAGAGCGAATCGCCCGCCCGTCGATGACGACCGTGCAAGCGCCGCAGAATCCCTCGCCGCAGCCGTACTTGCTGCCGGTGAGATCCAACTCGTCCCGCAAGACGCCCAGCAGATTGCGATCCGGCTCAGCCGCCATCTGATGCGCGACGCCGTTGACCCGCAGCGTGATCACGCCGGCCATGGCAACATCCTCAAGACGGGGTTTCGTGACGCGGCGACTTCTGTAATACGCAGCGAGCGCCAAAGCGTCAACGGATGGCCAGACCGAAGGTCAGAGGATGCCCGCGTCGCTTACGATCGCCCGCGAAAACACCTCATCGAGCCGGCGGTGATTGGGTTTGTTTTGGCAATTTTTTGAGGAGCCGGCCGATGCGGGCGCGCACGCGGGCGTTTTGATCGATCTCATCCTGGCGAACGGGGTTCGCCGGAAGGGTCGTTTCCGCGGCCAGAATCTTTGCGCGGGCCTCGTCGAGCTTGCCGAGTCCGAGGTTGGTCTCGGCCAGATCGAGCAGCACCCAGGCATTGTCCGGCTCAACCTGTACGAACTCGAGCAGCAGGGGCAGAGCATCGCGATAATCGCCGTCCAGCATATATTGCCGGCCCAAGAGTGCGGTCGCGGTCGACCAATCGTCGCTTTTGGGAACGGTCGCTTGGCGATATTCGGCCCACGCTTTGTATCTCGTCTCGCGGCTGATGGCGGGCGCCTGGCAATGCGACACCAGTTTTGTCACCCTTCCGGGGAGACCGCATTGACCCACTCGCCGCCGCTAACGGTGCCGAGAGACCGCCAGACGTTGCCGTCGGTCGCGGTGGCGAAAAACTGCACGCTGCCGTCCCCCATCAGCGATTGCACGCCAAGGGGATGCCAGCTGCGCGAAGTGATGGCGGCAAACGTCGGGCCGCCGTCCTCTTCGTTTATGCCGTTGAGATCCATGTCGAGGCCGGTGGCCGCGCCGATCGTCCTGAAGTTGGGCGGCCACGCCGTGGTGAAGCCGGTCGCGTGGCTGTTCCCGTCGGACCATTCGGTATGGCCCAAGAGGTACAGCCGGCAGCCGCCGTTGTATTCGGGCGCAACCGTAAATGGATCTGCCGTCGGGGGCGGGACGTTGTTCGGGTTGTTGATCAGGCTCAGGCCTACGTTGTCGCAGATGTAGACCGGCTGATAGGTCTTCACTTCCGACATGAAGATCGTTTGAGTCAAGCCATCCGTGACGGCAGCCAGCTTGTAGGAGCGATCGGGGCCGAACGTCGTGCGGTTTTGCGGTCCGCTGTAACCGCCCCACACGAACCAGTCGCCCGTGCACCAGCCGTAACTCGACACCGCCGAGTAACCGTACGGATGCAAAGACACATTGGTGTGAATTTCGTCGGGGCAGATGTAGAAGGGGATCGTTTGCTCGATGGCGGCCTGATTGAGGGGTACTTCCTTGTTGAAGGTTAAATTGCAGATCTTGTAGAGGTTGGCCTGCTCGAAAAAGGGCAAGAGCCGGGCCTGAATGCTCCAGCAACCGTTCCCCGAACTCACGTTGCCGTAGCCCATGACGTCAATCGACGGCGGCAGCACCCGATAGACCCCCTCGTAGTTGTGCAGCGCGATGCCGAAATGCCGTAAGTTGCTGCGGCACTGCGTCCTCCGCGCGGCCTCGCGGGCGGCTTGCACGGCCGGCAAGAGGAGCGCGCACAGGACCCCGATGATGGCGATCGTCACCAAGAGTTCGATCAGCGTAAATGCGCGACGAGACGTCATAGAGGTCCTCCTACTGAGCGATTGCCTCAGGTAGACGGCTTCGCGGATCAATTTTGCTTACTCAATTTCCGGCGGACGCCATCAACGCCGCTGCCTCCAATCGAAGGGACGTCGCTTCGGCCGGGTGATCCTTTCAATGATCAGATAGACGAAAATCGCATAACCGGCCGAAGTGCCCACAAACACGGCCACGATCGGAATCAGGTCCATTTGTTCCTCGCTGCGAGCGCGGACAAACTGCTCTGCGAGATCCGCTCATCAAATGGCGAGTAACCCGCTCGGCAAACGGGACCTACTGGCGGAGGTCGTAGCACCAGAGGTGATCGAGGTCGCGAATGAAGAGATGGCCGTTGGCGATGACGGGATACGCCCAGGCTTTGGGGGCCCGGCCCGCGTGATTCGGCGTCTTGGGGGGCGTGAAATCGCCTTTTTGGTGATAGGCTTCGGAGTTCGCTTCCACCAGCGCGACCTTGTTGTTTTCCTCGCCGTGGACAAAGAGACACCCGTCAGCATAGAGGATGGATCCGGCGCCGACAGAGCGGTCCTGCCACTTGATCTTGCCTGTCTTGAATTCGACGCACATCAAGCCTTGCGTGTTGGTGCCGTAAAGAGAGCCGCCGACCTCCACTGTCCCTCCGATGGCCGAGGGAAGCCGCTTGCTGAAATAGATTTGTTCGGGCTTCAGGGCGCCGGGTTTGAGTTCAACCAAGGCAGCGCCGCCGCGTCCGGTGGCGTTGTAAACATAGTTGTCGTGAATGAGCGGCGTGGGAATGTTGGCCATGCTTCCCTGGGCCGTTTTGTCGTAGCGCCACAGAAACTTGCCGGTCTTGGCATCGACGCCGACCACGCCCTTTTGCAGGAACTGGACGTATTCCTTCACACCATCCACGTTGGCAATCGTGACCGACGAATAGGCGGCCGTGTCGCCTTCCGAAATGGGCGCTTTCCAAATCACCTCACCCGTCTGTTTGTGGAGCGCCACGATCGTCGCCTCTGAGCCGCCCGGCGTGCAGACAAGGACATCCCCGTCAATCAGCGGCGACTCCGCATAGGCCCACCAACCCGGCTTGCCGCCAAAATCGGTGCGAAGGTCCTTGTGCCAACGGATGTTGCCCGTGGCGGTCTCCAAGCAAACCAGATCGCCATTCGAGCCGATGGCGTAGAGGGACTCTCCGTCGACAGTCGGCGTGCCGCGGGCTCCCGGGAATTGCACTCGGAAATTGGGCCCAACTTCGCCGATGCGCTTCTTCCAGACCTGCTGGCCATCGCGCGAATTGAGCGCCAAAACGAATTCGTCTTTGCTTCCTGTATTGCCGAGCACGTAGATGCGGTCGCCCGAGACCGCGGGAGTCGAATAACCGAAGCCCAAGGTATCGACCTGCCACACAAGCTTCGGCCCCTCTTTAGGCCACGCCTTGAGAAGCCCCGTCTCCTGCGAGATTCCATCGCGCTGCGGCCCCCGCCATTGCGGCCAATCCAGAGCGGCCGCTTGCGTTGCACACAAACCGATGCCCATCAGGATCAACGCCCGTCGCGCTTGTGTCATGGTTTCACCTCGTTGGATCGGTTGCGCGGGTCCCGCGCAACGTGGTTTTCATGTCGCATCGAACTCAACGGCGTAAGGGTATCAGTTCAACGACGACCGTAGTAGGTTCGGCTTCAGTCGATCTCTTGCTTTGCCGACATCCGGAGACCACAACATCCAACCGGAGTGTCCTCTCCGGCAGAGATGAGCTACCTTTTTTGCAAGATCCCGGGGATATCGACGATCTGCCCGATCGGCGGCGGGGTGAACGGCACAAAGTGGTCGTAACGGTAGCACAGCCAGCGCAGCGACGGGTCCTCGAGCGGAACGTCGAAGCGAAACCGCACGTCGGCGGGCCGGCCGTCGTCGGTCAACTCGGTCACCTCCGCGGTCATCCCGCTTAACTCGACGCGTTGTCCGACGCGCATCGGGCGGCGTTCGCTGCGGACGACTTGGTCGAGAATCCAGCACAGGTAGCCGTTATTGGGACGGATCGAAATCGTCCGCTCGTCCAGCCTGTGCACAAAGACGCGGGTGAAGCCCGATGCCAGCACGCGGGTATGTGTCGGCATCGGGGCACCGCGATCGGCTTGCTGCAGCGGCACAAGACCGGCGTGAAATGCGCTCGGCGGGTTGACGATCACGACCGTCTGTCGCCCGTTCGCCGGCAGCAAGGACGGGCTGACATAAAAGCTGTCGTGGATCGATTTCGGTCCCGTCGGATTCGCGGCACGAATCGGCAACGCAAGCGGCGCCAGAATCAAATGGACTCCCACGAAAAACCAGGCAAGGCCCAGCCCAGCCACGCGCCGCGCCCGAGTCACGGGTCTGTCGGCCGTCCCTGCGAAGGTGACGTACAAGAACTGAGCAACGAGCCCGCACGCCCCAATTCCCGGAAACGTGAGCAGCCGATCCATCGGAAAGGTCGCACAAACAGGGACTGCGCTCAGGACCATTCCCAACGTCCAGAATTGAGCGAGCCGACCCTGCCGCACGAGGGGCCAGAAGATCAGGCTCAAGACGACAAGGAAAGCGACGGCCAAACACCAAAAGACGAACAAACCCGCAGGCCCGAGCACGGCCGTAATGTCTGAAGGTGGCACGGCCCATTGCCCCAAAAGCAAGATCGGCAATCGCTCGACGAGCCGCCGGCGAAGCGCACCGGATCGGTCAGCGGATCGATGTAGAGCCCCATGTCGCGAACGCCATAACCCCAGTGCGCTCGCAAGCCGGCCCACGCGACGAACACCACCCCATACCGCCAGAGCGCCAGACAACCGCGCAGCCAACCGGCCGGATCAAGTAAGAGTCCATAAGCCGCGAGATAGGCGCACGCCCCGATCCCCTCCTCTTTGGCGAAGAGGCCCATCGCCAGCAGCAGCGGCGCCATCAAGCCTGCAATCCGTCCGTTTCGCCGCCGCCACTGGTCGTGTGCGACGAGCGCCAGCACGCCGAAGAAAGCGGCGATCAACACGTTGCGATTGGCGATAAACCCGACCACCGCGCCGTGCCCGTCGTCGACGGCGAACAAAATCGCGGCCAGGCCCGCGACCATCCGCCGATCGAACAGCCGCTGATAAAGCCCCGCCACGACGGCGACCAACCCGCCCAGCCAAAGCAGGCTTTGCAAATGCATGAGCGCCGGCGAATCGGGCCAAAGCCAATAATCGAGCCGATGCGTCCACACGGTGACGACCTGGCAGAACTCGGCCTTGAGCCCCGGATATGTCCACCAAGGGAAGTACCCGAGATCCATCACGCGGCCCGTTCGCTCCGGATCGCCGCGAAAGAAACGGAACATCTCGGCAGGCGGCCCGAACAACTCGCGAAATTGCGGCAACTCGAGCAGCACGGCGCGGTGATAGTAATCATCGAGCACAAACCCCACGCCGAGCGCCGGTAACGCCAGCACAACGCAGAGCAAGGCCGCCATTAGCGGCAGGCGCCGGTGCGCGAGGACGGCGCGCGCCGCCAGAAGGAGTCGGCTTCGAGAGAGCCGCGCGCCGCCGGTTTGTCGTCGCGAGGTGTCAGCCATTCACCTCCCCTCAACGAAAGGTCTTACCGTATCGGCGGCGCAATCACAAATTTTTTTCTGGAAAGAAATCTCAGTGAGGGGCGCGCTGGGCCCTTAAGCCCGACTGTTCCGCAGCTCCTATTTCAGATATCGCAGACAGTCCACCACTTCGAAACCGGGCATTTCGCTCAAGAACTCGCGCAGCAGTTTGGCGTGCCCCGCACCGATCACCACCAGGATTCGTTCGCCGGATCCCTGCGACAATCGTGAAATATTGGTCGCGATCAGCAGGTTGCGGCGATACCACTGCGCCACGGTGTCGGCTCCGGGATACTCTTTGTCCTTGCCGATCGCCAGGAGCGCCAAATACGGAAAGTCCGAGCCGGGCGTGTTCGCTTCTTGCAGAATTTCGCGGATGGAGTGTTGTTCCAGATACTCGGCATTCGGCCGCGGCTTCATCTTCGCCTTGAAATCGTTAATGAGGCGATCGAGCACCTCGCCTTGGCCGTTCTTCTGGGCGAAAGCGAACGTCTTGTCGAAATCGAGGTCCATCTGGAAATCGACGCAGTACAGCTTTTTGTGCCCGGCTTCCTTGGCCAGTCGTACGCCGATCTGATCAAGTTCGTCGGCCTTGAGGACATACTTGCCCGCCGTGTATTGATCGAGCCGCCGCTGCAGGACCGGAGCCGATTCAGGCGGTGCCTCGACGGCAATTTTCGTTGGCCGGAAGGCCCTAAGCCGCTCGACGACCTCGCGAATCTCCTTCTGACGCCGCTCGCCAAGCACATTCTTAAATTCAAAGTTGATCACATCGCGCCCCGGGTTATCGAGATGCACGACGCCCACAACCATCACTCTCGTTGGCTCCGCGGCCCGCAACGCGCCTGCAACGCCCGCCACCAAACAGCCAACCAACAGCAGCCTCAGCATTGTCGGACGCTCCTCCACTGTCGGTTCATGCGGCAACTTGCCGGACCGGGCCGGTAACCGGCACTGATCACAACGAATACTGCGGGGATTCGCTAAGGTTTCAGCAAAAGGCCGCAAGTCCTGACGCAGACCACGCGTCTCGAGCCGGCGGCAGCCCCAATCAGGCTTAAGATGCAATGTCGGCAATGTGCTCCAAAGCACAATTTTGAAGATTCTTGCGACAAAGTTGAAATTGGAGTTGCGATCATTTGGGCTTCCGCGCGTAATGGTGAGTGGCCTCGTGCGTCGATCGCATTGCCCCGGGTTCGAACGATGTGCAGTTTGCGGCGGAATTCGGTTGTCCTCTCGCTCGTCGCGTATTTGTTCGCGACGACCGCCATTGATGCGCTGCACAACCATTCCGCCGGCGATCCTTGTTGTTCTGATGGCGACGCGATTTGTGCGGTCGGCGATGCGGAACATTCTTGCGGGTTGCACACTCACGACGGCGACTCGGCGCTTGCAGCAAATGGATCCGCGCATAGCGGCTTCCCAGCGCGTTCGCACGATCATGAGCGAAACTGCTTTGCCTGCCGGTTCCTGGCCGCCAAAGCGATCGTCTCGGTCGCTGTTGCGGTCGTCGAGCGGACCGAGGTCCTGCACCAGGTCGAGCAACAGCAACCACTCTTCGCCCCGACGATTCGGCCGGATCTGCCTTTCTCTCGCGGACCGCCCTGCGCTTGATCGCGTTTCGCTGATCTTTCCGCAAACGTAAGCTGATCACGGAACGCTCGCTCGGCGCCTCTTCGCGGTCGACGCGCAGATGCCCGCCCTCAAGTCGTTTGATCCGACGAGGGTTGCGCCGCTTCGAGTGATGCGGGATCCGCCTCGGGCCCTGCGGTTGACCCAATTGCGGTCGGCTGCACGTCCCAGCCCGGAAATCTCAGCGTCGCTGTCGAAGTCGCGCCACATCGCCGCCGCGCCTTGTCGAAATCGTGACTTGGTCGCCTGCAACGGCGACGAACCTGGCACGTGTGTGACTCAGCCAATTTGTCAGCGCATTCGTTCGGGAGATGACTGTGACGAGAAAACTGTTCCGGCCACGCCGTGGCTTTACGATGATTGAGCTGCTGGTCGTGATTGCGATCATTGGAGTTCTGGCGGCCCTGCTGTTGCCCGCCGTGCAGGCCGCCCGCGAATCCGCGCGGCGGCTGCAGTGCCTCAACAACCTCAAGCAGATGGGCCTGGCCTTCCATAACTATGCGGACACCTTCCTCTGCTTTCCGCCCGCCTACATTCAAGGATCGGGAACCACAACCGGCGTCGCTTACGGTGTCAGCTACCCCGACGGGGGCTATAACGGCCTGTCGGGATGGGGGTGGGGCGCCCTGATTCTGCCCTTCATGGAGCAGGACAATCTCTTCAGAGATTTGAGACTCGACCTCCCCTGTTGGGCGACGGAAAACGCGAGCTTTGCCAAGCTCAAGATGCCCGGTTTCCTCTGCCCGTCGGCCACGGGCGGCAGCGACGGATTCTCGGTGCCCCAGTACACCGCTGGCACCAATCAAGACCCTCAGAATCCGGCCCCGTTCAGCCCGCCCATCTTTTTTGCGCATAGCCATTACTGCGTCAACGCCGGTCAAAACGCGCCCTGGAATCGCTCGACGCCGTACTCCATCGACTTCACGGTTCCGGAACCGGTCCCCTTCGGCTCGGAAATCGACTACGACGTGATCAACGGGCCATTCTATAAGAATTCCCGCACGCGCCCGCGGGATGTCACCGACGGCCTGTCCCAAACGGTCTTCGCCGGCGAAACCGACTCGATCCTGACCAACAAAACCTGGGTGGGCGTCGTGCCCGGCGCTTGCACGCCCTCTCACGTCAATCCAACCATCGGCGCGGGCGACAACAACGGCGCCGGATGCCTGGTGCAGATCCACAGCGGCCCCGACATCCACGAGCGCCCGCAGTTCATCATTCACCAGCCGTCGGATCCCATCGGACTCACGGACGAGATGTTCTCGGAGCACGCCGGTTGGACCGGCTGCAATGTGATGTTCGGGGATGGTTCCGTGCGGTTCATCAGTTGCTTCATCGACGCCGACACGTGGTGGTACCTGTCCACGATGAACGTCGGCGACTTGCCGAACATGCAGACCCTTGCCGAGTAATACACGCAATTCAATTCCAATTCACGGCCGCCATCGAGCGGCCACCAACGGGAGTCGCAGAAATGTTTGACGAAATGAACGTGAAAAAAGTGGCGATCGGGGCCGCAGGCGCCGGCCTCCTGCTGCTTGGGATCTGGTATGCCGGGTGGGGCCGGACTCCGCAGGTCGGAGTGGACAAAGACAGCCTGAAGGTCGTGGACGCCCTCTACACCGCCGTCACGTCCCACAATCCCACGCGACTGGCGCAATGCGAAGAGCGGCTACACACACTCAGGGACGAGGGGAAAATGCCGCGCCGGACCGCCGAATATCTCGACGGCCTGATCGGGACGGCGCGCGGAGGTGATTGGAAGGGAGCGACGCACAAGCTGTTCGACTTCATGAGAGCGCAGCACAGCCAAACCTGAGGTGAAATCAAGGCGCGGGCAGTCGATCTCGAAGAGTCGATTGCCGTCGCTTGCTTAAGGCGTGGCCGACACCGTGAACAAGCCCTTTGCGTTGACCTCGACTTTGAGTCCGCACGTTACGGTCAACGGTTTGGTCCAGGTATTCCAGGTCGGATCCGCGGGCAGCACCCAGTTGGATTTCGCCGCCAGGACGAACGTCGTGGCAAAGCCCGGCGGATAGAGTCCCTTCACCGACGCGTCGAGCGTGGCCAGGTGCGGCGAGCCCACCGGCGTCATGTTGTCGTTGAGCCAGGTCCGGTCGGTCCAGGGGATGATCGCCGTCGAGCTCGCGTTCGAGAAGTCGTTCACCTCGTAGCCCGCCGTCGCGATTCCGTCGGGCCGCGACGTGCCCGACCAGAGAGGGATCGTCTTGACGCCCGCGGGCAGCGGATTCTGCACGTCGGTCGTCCCCTCGCTCAGCGTGTTGTTGCTCACCACGAAACCGGTCTGGCGGTTAGGGAATTTTCCGCCGATGAGACGACTTCCCAAGCCGTTGAGCGTGTTGTTGCTGATCACCAGGCCGTCGATCGTCTGCCCCTGGTTGATGAAGGCCGTGCCCGTGGAATTGAACGTGTTTCCCGAGATGGTGAAGTTCGAGAACCCGGTCGGGTTGCCGTGATAAAGCGACAGCACCGAGTTGATCATGGCGTTGACGTTGTTGGTGAACGTGTTGCCGCTGATCGTGACGTCATGGTCCGTTTCGGAAAACAAAATCCCGAAGTGATTGTTGGCGATCGTGCAACCCTTGATCGTGGCGGACGTGCCTGGCGCGCCCTTCCAAGGAGGATTGCCGAGCAACACGATGCCGTTGCCGTGAACCTTCTTCGGCTTGCTGCTGCACTGGACCGTGCAGTTCACGAGCGTCGTCTGCTGTCCGGGGGCGAAGGCGAAATTCTCGACGCCGTTGTAGACGTCGTCTCCCGCGGCCGTGCCGCCGATCGCCACGCCGACGATATTGATGTTCGCGCTGCAACTTATCGCGCTGGCGTTGCAGCCGCGAATTGAGCCGTTAATCACATTCATGCGGCCGATCGTCGAGCCGCCCGCATACACCTCTTCGCCCCGCCAGTTCCTGATCGCGCAGTTGAAGATGAGAATCTGATCGACGGTCCCCGGCCCGTTACAAGTGATCGCCTTGTGGCTCATGTCCCAGCCGTCCCCCGTCGCGCGAATCCCGCCGACGGTGCTGTTCCCCGTGTAGGGCAGATTGCCGTCGATGACGAGCGAGCGGAACTGGATTCCCGTCGTCGGCCGGTTGGAGCCCGCCAGCTGGAACATGCCGAAGCGGCTGATCTTGACGTAGCCGTCGCCGGTGACTTTCCAGTTCTTGGCCGGGTCGGCCAGGCCGGCGCAATAGCCCTTCAGGATCGAACGGCCGGGCCCCGCACCCAGCAGGACCAGATTTTGCTGCCCACCGAGAGTGAAAATCGGCCGGAAAAAGCCGTTCGGCTGATCGTCGGGCTGCGGACAGACGGCGTACGTTCCCGCGGGAAAGAAGATGATCCCGCCCTGCCCGCCCTCGACAGCGGCCGCGATCGCGCTGCGAACGGCAACCGTATCATCGGTCTTCCCGTCCCCTTTCGCACCGTAAGTTCTCACGTCGAAGACCGGGTACTTCGGGATCGCGCAAATCGCCTCGTAGCCGACGGGAGCAGCGGACGAATCGTCATAGGGGACAGCCGCCTGCGCCGGAGGCGCACACCACGAGCAGACGAGAGCGACAATCAACGGCACGGTTCGCGATCGCATCGGCTTAACCTCGATTGGCTGGTTTCGCTTCCATGCTACGCGGATCAAAGCGCGATTGACAACGAAGGCAAAGGGTCCACGCAGGAACGCACCCGCTCCCGTCGAACCATCGTTACGTCTTTCGAAGACCGGGGCACCCGTCGGCTCACTGTCTACTTCCAATCGCCGAATTCGACGGTGACGTTCTTTTCCTTGCCGTCCCGCAGCAGTTTAATCGCCGCTTTCTGGCCATGCTTGAGGGTACGCACTGATTTTGAGAGTTCACCAAAATCGTGCACGGGTTTCCCGTTCAGTTCGAGGATTTGATCCCGCTTTTGCAGACCGCCCCGCTCGGCAGGCGAGCCGGGGAGAACCTCGTCGATTTTTGCGGCAGCCGTCCCTTCCTGAGACTCCGCGAGGATCCCGAGCGACGCCTCAGCCGTCCGCGCGACCCGGATCCACGGGCTGGTCTTTTGAAACTCGGCGATCGCTTTCTCGCCGATGCGCGCGGAACCGAGAACCATGACGTACTTCCTGTCGAACGTTGCAATCCGGGACAACTTGGAGAAATCGGCGTCAGTCCCCTTCCACGGCGGGCCGATGAAGACGTAACGCACCTCCGGTCCATCGACGCCACGGCCAGCCTGACGCGCCGGTCTTGGTTCCCGCATGCGGATTTGCGCACCCACTTGACGCAATTCGTCGATCACCCGCTGCTCCGACGCGCGAAATCGATCGCGGGCCTTTTCGAGCTCTTTGATGTCTTCCTTCGTGAGGGCGAGATATTGCGTATTGGTCCCCTCC
This sequence comes from uncultured Planctomycetaceae bacterium, assembly GCA_963752185.1. Taxonomy (GTDB): domain Bacteria; phylum Planctomycetota; class Planctomycetia; order Planctomycetales; family Planctomycetaceae; genus DASPSM01. The sequence goes on from CAVVXK010000002.1 coordinate 4,081,710, forward strand.
ATTTCGAGGTTGCTGAAGGTATAGACCACGCGCACGCGGAATTCATCGCCTCCCCGAAGAGCGGCCTCGGCAAGAATCTGGCTGACAAACTCGCGAACGCTCCCCACCGATCGATTCCCAACCATCCATAGGCAATAGCCTTTCGCAAGCTCACCGATCTGCAAGCGATCAGAATTCTTGCCGGGGTCGAGAATGACCGCGCCGCCCTCGACGCCAATGTCATATGCGGCTTTCAAGTCCTGCGTTAAATCGGTCAACCGCATGCCGAGCACCTCGAATGTTTCGAGATACGCCGGGATCGCAATCGGCCGCATCCGCACCTTCAGACTCGACTGATCGGATTCCAATTGAATCGGCAGGCGAATCTTCTGCTCGATGTTGAGGGCGGAGGCGCTGAGTGTGATTTCCCCCTTAGGTAAGCCCGACAAGCGGAAAGCGCCTTCCGCGTCCGTCAGCGTCGTCTTGCGAGTGCCGCTTCGGCCGATGGCCTTGACCATCACGCCGGAGCGGGGTTTGCCCGCATCGTCCAGGAGCGTGCCGGCAATCTTTCGGCCCGTCGCGAGCACGATTCGCAACGCCGTCCGCCGGTTGGCCGGTAGCTTGTAGATGTCTTCGACTTCGTGCTCAATGTAGTTTTCGTGGAAGATCATGAGCCGTCCCTTGGTGACCGGTTTTCCCGCGCCTGAGGGATCGAGATGGGCTCCGGCGCGTAATTGAAGATCTCGAACGAACCGTCCGGCCCGCTTGCCGTCCGTTCGATTCCGAACGAGGCGACATGGCACACACTATTGGCATAAATCTGCGCGCCGACAATGGGATTGCCGTCTTCGTCAACGACCGCGCCGGCAAAATAGAGCGAGGGGCGGGAAAGTTTCAAATTCGTATCGCTCACTCGGCCCGGCGCGACTTCCACCTCTCGAGCGTCGCCCCCGGCCGCAAGTGTTCCGCAGAGCGTTTCATACCCGGCAAACATGGCGTCAATCGAGACCTTCGTCGGCTTGCCGATGTCGCCGAGGTAGAGCGAGTATTGGCCTTTTTCATCGGTTGTTGTCTCGAACAACTTCTGGCCCGTGCTCTCCGTCACGAAACGCATGTCGGCCGCAGGCACCGCCACGCGAATACGAGCGCCCGCGATGGGAGTACCCGCGTCATTTCGTACTTCACCGCTGAGACGCACGGTGCGCACATCGGCGCGAAGCGGCTGCTTGCCGGCAGTCGCGCCGCTCGCACGATCATCCGCGCGAACGAAGATGGCGAACTGTACGATGACCAGGCCGGCGACCAACATGCGAATCGCGGCAATCGAATTCCGTCCCATGGAGTGCAGTCCCTTTCAGGTTAGTCTCAATCGCCCGCTGAACGGCCGGGCCCTGAACCGGACCCCTTGCCCATGGGAGCGCTCCCACGCGGGAAGAATCGTTTCATGAGTCGCCCATCGATGTCGTCGAAAGCGTTTCGTGCCGCCACATACGATGGATCGTCGGACCGCAAGTATTCGGCGCGGGACTGGTCGTCGAGCGACGTCACTCCCCGCGACCCGACGACCAGCCGCGGATTCGTTTCGAATAAAGGATGCCAGGATTTCAGGCGAATCTCATCATTCTTGCAAACGATGCGGATCGAACGATAGGAAGCGTCCGGCCCAACGTTTTGCCACGATCCGCTCGGGAATGCGACAAGCGCGGCGTCGCGAATCTCGTTGGCGGCCGTTTGATCGCTGGCCTTCACGTCTGTCTTGAGAACAGCAACGTTCGGCGCCGTCGTCATTCCGCCACCGTCGATGATTTCGACTCGGACGACATCACCGTAAATCGAGGGAAGGACGATCCGCCGATAGGCAAAAGTCGCCAGCCAGAACAAAAGCGCCAACAAGGCAATCGCCAAAAACCCCGTCGCCATGCGATAGCGCTGTAGTATCTGGGAGAATTGCGTCACATTCACACTCCGTTCATCCATCACGCGCTCTTTGCGGGTTCCCACCATTCTATGGCAGAAATCCCGCAGTTGCATCGCGATTCCGCGATGGTCGGCGTCTCTTGAGATGCCGGGAGAGCCGCCGTCCAAGCGCGGCCTACTGAATCGGCCTCGGTTTCGTCAGCCGGCTGAATTCGTCGTCCGTCAGCATGCGTTTGGAACCGTCCGGTTGTGTGACGTAACGTCGATCATTTGTCCGATCGGCGACATACGTGTTCGGCGGAAAATGAGGCGCGAATTTTTCCGCGGGGATCGGTTTGTTCAACTCGTATTGGACGACCTCCATTTCGCTAATCGCATCCCGAGTCCCCACGACGACCGTATTGGTCCAGCGGTGCGGCACCCAGCCCCACGCGGGGTCGCGCTTGTATTCGCAGTTGCCGTGGCAATTCGGGTAGCCGCCTTCGCCCGTGCGACGCATTTCCCAGGCGACGACGAGGTCCTCCCGGCTCGGATCGACCCAGCAAATATCGACGCCGCGAACGCCGTCGGCGTCAAACGGACGCTCGATCTTCACGTCGCGGGCACCGTCGATGATCGCGTTCTCGGTCACGAGCCGGCATGTCTCCGGGCTCCAGGGCCTCCACGGGCGCTGCGTCCGATAAGTGAGGACAATCGGAATGAAGTTGAGGCCCAAGCTGTCCGGCTCCTTCTCCCGGTCGATCCACGCTTTCGGCACGCTGACGAAATTCGATACCGGTGTTTGCCAAAATACCGAGGCGAGTGTGCCGTCAAACGTCTCGCGGCGCAGCAGACCGCGATTCTGCACCGCAGTCGGCTGCGGGGCCGCGGGACTTTCCCGCATGTCGAGGCACATCTGAACGTCGCCGGACAGCCAGAGCTCTTTCGTGTATCGCTCCTCGCGACTCTTACGGCCGCCGGGGCCACGCGCAGCGTTCGGGTCAGGACGCGTGCTCCGAAACGTCAGCCGCTGATCCCAAACAAAATGCAACGACGTCACATGCTCGCGGCGGTTCTTCCAGTTGTGGAAGATGCGCTTCAGGACGGGCGCATCGGCCGGCGGCCCATCCAAAGCGCTGGCCCGGCAGGCGTCGCGAAGAACCAAGGCGACCACGATGACGAAGAGGGAGCGCATAGCCCTCAAGGTAACATTGGTCCGCGACGTTTGCGAATTCGTCGAACGTTTGGCCGAAGTTCGCTGGAATGAGGGCGTGAGCGAAGAAGAACGAGCCAGGCGGATCGCTGCCTTTGTGGCTTGTGATTGCCGCAATCGCGTTGGCCATCCTGATTGCCGGATTCAACGTGACGCGGACGAACTTGCCCGAATCCGTTTCAGAGATCGCCTCCTCATTTTCTCTCCTCTAACTGACCACATTGTATATGGTCAGCCTGGTCGTACGATACATGTGATCATTAGTGAAAAACCTGTAAAGATTTTATTTGACTTTTGCGTGCAGCCAACTGTAGGGTGCTTTCTTAGGCGAACCTGAAGACGAAGTGGGGTTCGAATCTGACGCGTGTAACACCACGACGCGCGTTTACTCGAAGGGTGATGCCCGCAGCGCATCCTCGATCGAGTGCCTGAATTTGCGATCAGCCAATCAACCGTCCTTTCGAATGGTTTGATCGCGCGTTCACAGTAATCCCAAATCTGGGCATTTCGGGAGGGGGTTCCCCCTCGTTTTTACCATTTTTCCCGTTCCGTCCCCAGACTGAGGAGAGTTTCATGTCAGGGCCACGTAGACGAGGTTTCACGCTGATCGAGCTGTTAGTGGTCATCGCTATTATTGCGGTTCTCATTTCACTCTTGTTGCCCGCCGTGCAGGCAGCCCGCGAAGCGGCTCGACGAACTCAGTGCCGTAACAACCTCCACCAGATCGGCATCGCAGAACACAACTACCACGACATCAACAATTCCTTCACGCCGGCCGTCACCTACGCTTGGCCCAGCACGTACCCTGGCTGCAAGCCATGTAATCCGAAGGGCAGCCCATACCATCCGTGCCCGTGCCAGCTGTGCAACGGCATTTACATTTATTGCGCCAATTTCCACTACTGGGCTGAAAAGTTGCTGCCCGAGATTGAAGGCAATACGGTTTACGGTCGCATTTGCATGACCAACTGGATGGCTCCGCCGTGCGCTGAGGCCTGCAACCCGGCTAACTGCCCGCCGTACACCTATCACAACATCGATTGCCCCTGTAAGTACGCGTGCGCTGCCAAGAGCCCCGGCGCTCAGATTATTGCCGCCTACCTCTGCCCCTCGGCTCCGCGAAACACGAACCCGTTCATTAACAAGGGTCAAAACCAATGCCCCGGTTGGAACTGTGGCTACTGTGCGTACTACGCCAAAGGCATGTTGGCCGCTGCCTCTGACTACGTCCCGAATGGCGGTTACGATCCGGGCACGTCGCAGGCTTGCGCTTACCTCAGTTTGAACGGCTGCATACCTGAGAAGAGCGGCGTCGGCCCGATCAATCTGTTTGAATTCAACAACGGCGTCGATCGCATCACGGACGGCACGTCGACCACGATCCTGGTTGCCGAGATGGCTGGTCGCCCAGACTGGTGGACTCGCGCCGGCAAACAGAAGCCCTGTTTCTACGTGGCCGACTATTGCTGCCGCAAGCAGACCATCAACTGGGGCGGTTGCTGGGCGTGCTTTGAAAACGCCTTCATGGGCATGGGCGGCTCGAACTTTACAGGCACAGCGAAGCAGGTGCCGAAGGGTTCACCCGTTTGCATGATCAACTGCGTCAACGCTTGGGCCGCGAACTACTACAGTTTCCATCCGGGAACCTGTGGTTTCGTGATGTGCGACGGTTCCGCCCACATGTTTAGCGAGAACGTCAGCCTCACGGTTCTTTCCCGGCTCATGAGCTATCGTGGTCACGCGCCGGTGGCCGACAGCCAGTTCTAAACCGGCTGTTGTCCGCAGTCGAGACTCATTCTGGGACGGAAACCCCAACGGGGGGCTTGTCGTCTCTCGTTGGGGCCCGTCTTGATACACCGTCCGCGAAATTGACTCCGGGCGACATCGAAAAGCCCGGAGTCAATTTCGTGTTGTTTTCAGAAGGTGCGGCGCCCCAGCTGCGTCCCCTTCGGTGCCGCGCAGCGAGCCTTGATGCGGCATCAACGAATGGGGTCCACTTCCACCTGCGGAGACACCTCCACGGGGAAATTCACCGACCGGGCAATAAAGCAGAGATGATGCGCCTCTGCGTGTAATGCGCGTGCCTTGGAGAGATCGTTTCCCTTGGCGATTTTGACGGCCGGTTTCAGTGTGACGCGTACGAACTGGCCCGAACCGTCAGCATTTTCCTGCATCACGCCCTCGGCCGTGTCGTGGTATTCGAGGACCACGATTTGGTTCGCACTGCACAAATGCAGATACCAGAGCATGTGGCAGGAAGACAGACTGGCGACCAGCAGCTCCTCGGGGTTGTAGCGGGAACGATCCCCGCGAAATGCGGGATCGCTCGACGCGGGAATCTCCGGCTTGCCGGCCGAGGCGATGGCGTGATCGCGGCGATAACTGCGGTAGGTCTTCGTACCTTCCCCGTCATTGCCGGTCCAGCGAACCTGCACTTGGTAAGCATGCTGCTTCATGTGCGTCGCCTCCAGGCTTCTGAAACCGCGCGGCCTTTTTCCATGTCGTCCACCACGAGAATGAGTTGATGATCGTGATCGCTGTACTGAACCTCGATGTTCACGCCGGCCTGGGCCATCTTCCGCGCGATTTTTCCAAACTGGCCGGGCTCGGCCTGCTTGAGCCGCTGCACCAGCACCTCTCGGACGGCAATCACGCGGATGCCCGCAGTTCCAGCGCCGCGCGACCCGCGTCACCATCGGCAACCAGGAAGTGGGCCACCCCCTTGCCGCCGACCACCCACACGCCGCCGCCTTCCACGCTCACACTGGCACGTCCGAGGGTCTCACCCATCTCCGCCAGCGCACCGGGACGATTCTCTAACTCGATCGTCAGGTCTTGCATTGCACTGCGGCCCTCTTCCTTTCAGCTTCCATCCCAATTCAGCGCCGGCGCCTCGAGTTTCTTTTCCACGCACCGCTGCTGAAGTTTCCCCGCACGCGTCACGGAATTCCAGCAACCGGAACGCTGACCGCCACCGGGAATCGCGCCTACGACCCATCTTTCCACGACCGTGCCATGAATCGGCCGCTTGTGCCTGAAAGCATGTCGAGCGCCCTTGCGAGGTTGCGATTCCGGGCTTTCTCGGAACGGAGTCGCGACAGATAGCGAAGCACCTCTTTTTTCCGGCTTGGGGTGAGTGCCGTCCAGTTCTGCTTCGCTCGCGGATTCGCGGCCAGCGCCTCCTTGAACCATCGCGGCATCGGCTGACGTCCGCCGCGGTACTTCGCGTCAAATTCGATCGCCACGCGTACGCGGTCAACGACTGCGGTCTCGGACGCGTTTCGCACATCGCCGTGCAGATAGAGATAAAAGCTTCCATCACCCGCGGGCATCATGTTGATCCGCCACGCCTTGGCTGGTTTGCCGTTGACGCGCACCAGCACCAGCACCGGCAGTGGCTTGCGCCAACCCGCTTTGAGGGCAGTTGCCCGAGCGGCACTGACCAGCACGAAGGGATTGATCCCTCGCATCTTCACGGTCGCGCTGAAGCTTGTCGCCATGCGGAACCCGTCTCGTTATTTTCCGGCCCTTACTTTCCGCCGGGCGACTTCCGAACGGCTTTGATCTCAAACACGGTCCTCGTCCGCGATTCGGATTCGGCCTCACCGGCCGACGGCTTTTCTGCTGGCAGCTGGCCCGCTTGACTGACTCCATCCCGGCCGACGCTCCAGACGATTCGCGATCGGTCGACTTGCCCACCAGGCGATAGTGAATCGCTTCGCCCTTGCCGAATGGATCGGGCGGTATGGATTTCAAATAACTGCCCTGCACCAAATCGGAAAGAGAGGCCGGAAAACGGCCATGTTCGCGGAAGTAAAGCTCAAGCGCCAGACCGACGATCACGGCGGCTCGATTGGCGCGATCCTGATCCACGGTGTCGAAGAGCGGCATCATTGCGGGCAAGCCATAATCGACGCTCGGGATATGATGCATGTCGGTGTTGCCTTCGAGGCCCGAGAGTTGCATTTCGACCAGCTTGACGAGTTCGCTCGCGGGCGGCAGCGGCGGCGATCCAGGCTCGGGTTCGAACAGGCCGGTGTTTTTATCGCCCATCGGTTTTCGCTGCCAACGGGGACGCTCGGCATTGGCGAGCCAGTTGGAGAACCAAAAATTCGCCACGCACACTAACTTTTCGGGCCGCCCGCTGCGTTGCGTCGTAAAGGCCTCGAACGGGTGCTCGTTCCGCAAATTGGCGAGGACCTGAGGGATTGATTGCCGCACGGCGAGATATTCGAGCTTGAAAGTGCGCGACGTCGGTGCCGTCATCGAATCAGCGACGAGTAAGTCGGCTACCGCTTGCCGGAGATCCGTCGCGTTGACTTCGGGCGCGCGGCCCAATTCAGGATCGGATCCCGCGCAAGCCGATACACGTCGGTTCCGACCATCCGCTCAATGATGCCGCCGTGCATGCCGAGGTGCCGGCTATACCGCAGAGTCGCGCGGTACCAGTTCCAAGCGTGTGCCGCCTGACCTTCACTCGCGAGTCGACTGGCCTTAAGAAGTGCAAGGCTGGCAAAGACGCGCGCATCGTTGCTCACCGGCAGCAACACGTCGCAGGCAAAATCGCGGAGCGGAACCTCGATCGCTTCGTCTCGCGCCGTGCCCACCTTCCAGACATCCAGGGCACGTTCATTTGCGTCGAGCCACTTGCGGGCATCGGCATTCGCTTCGCTCCAACCGACGAGAGCCGCCTGTCGCGCGCTCTTCTCGGTCGCCTGGTTTTGAGCGAATGTCCCTGTTTTGCTGTCGAGTTTGACCAGGGATTGCTGTGCCAGCAGATACACTGAATCGGCGTTGTCCGCGGCGTCCAAAGAGTACGCTTCGAACGCTTTGAGGTCAAAAGGCACGCCCACGTCGGGAACGGTCGGTTCGTTGCCCGATCCGCCGCAGCCGGAGACGCAGAGGACCAGCAGCAGAACGCTCGCGAGCACCAAGCGGCGGCGGAGCAAGGGCAAAGGACGCTCAAACTCGACCATGGCGATATTTTACCAACCACTTGCGGCGACCGCGGCTCGGAAGTTGGCTGCGTTGTGGTCCGCGTACCAGGCCGGCTCAGGCAGCCCAAGCTTCTTTAGCACGCGCTCGGTCGATTGGAGTGCTCCCTCTACCCATCCCTGGTCCGCGGAGTGTCGATTTTTTAATTGCGTTTGCGGATCTCCTCGGTCAGAATCACGGGCGCACATCGAGCCACGGTTCCTCTCGGCCCTTCCATATCGGCTCAATGGCAACAACCGAACGGTCGCGGTCGCGAGCAACGGCAATTCGCTGAGTGCTCGCCGACTCCGCAACGAGCAAAGCTGTTGGGCCATTTGTGCCCGCCACGGAGAGCAGTCAATTGCTCGGCAGCCCTTTCGCGTACCACGTGAGTAAGAACGATGAGTGCCCCACTTGCGTCTCTGTCCGCTCCTGAGGCGGCGCCGCCGCCTCCCGAAGCCGGTCCTGACAAAGCCCAACCAACGGTTCTTCCCGCCGACCTCGCCAAGGTGAGAGTGCATATCGCAGACTCGCTGAAATGGACGTTCTTGCCCGCGATCATTGCGATCCCGCTGTTGATTGGGGTCATGCTCTACATGCAAGGCGCAACGTCCGCGAAAGAACTCGCGACACTCGATCGGATGGCGCTGGCGGGATCGATGCAAGTCGGCTTGGGCATGTATCTCGGCTTCATTTGCATGTACTTCGGCTTGATGATGACCTGGCTCGGGATCGAAGCCGCCTATTCGGTAAAACTGAACGCGGAAGTCCCCCAAGGGACAAAGGCCGACTTCGCCCTGAAAAGCGCCAGTCCCGGGCTGTTCTTCGCGCTGCTCGGTGCGACGTTGATCGGTGTCTCGCTCTACAAGCACATCATCTACGAGCCTCCGGGAATTATTGCGTCGCAGCCCGACAGTGTCACATCCGACGGCCCGCCGATGATGTCCGTGCGCGATCCCAAGACGGGAAAGGTCACGAACGTCAACAAGTCAAACGCAGGAAATCGGACGACGCCAGGCAAATAGAAGAAATCACGAGATGAAACGATCAGCCCGCGCGGCTTTGTGTGCTCTCGTCGTGATCGCGCCTGTTCCCCTCGCCGCACAGGAGCAATTTTATTCGAACGGCGTCGCGATGAATCAGTGGGATTCGCATCCGAATGAGACCTTCAACGGGCAGAAGGGATACTACCAGACCTATTTCTTCAAGAAAGTGACGCCGACGGACGTGTTTTACGGGGAGCATCTCGCTCGCCGGTCGTTCCATGACCCGAATAAGACCTATTTCTGGAATGAGAAGACGGGGTTGTACGACGGGTATTACGATTCGAGGGAGGAATGCTACTCGCGTCTGGCTGCCAACCATAAGCGCCGCCGGATTGCCGACATTCGTCCCCAATGGTTCCCCAAGCCCGAGCCTATGAGCCTGTACCAGATTTGGGGCGACGCGAGCGCAAAACCACCCGCCGACTCGCCGCCGCTCGAGCCGCCGCCCATCGGCAAGTCGCGGATTGTCCGTAGCTCGGGAGACGCAGACGACAAGCTGGGCCCGCCACCGCCCCCCAAAGCAATGCCGCCGAACTCATGAGCTTCAGCCAAACGGCAAGTATCCCGGCTCGGCAAGTGGAACCTACTTTGCGGCGACGGTGTCGCCCTTCCACGGGAAGCTCATCGTCGGGGCGTTGGCGTAGCGCTTCGTCGTGAGAACAAGGTTGGCTCCGCTGCAGGGTGCCAGCTCGACTGTGAACGTCGAACCGTTGATGCGCGTCTTTTCCCCGTTCAGCGTGACGTCGGCGAAGCGGTGTTCGCCGTAGGCTCCGCCTTGGATGGTCACCGTGCGCGAGAAAAGCGGGCTGATGTTGACCAGGGTGATGCCGGTTTCTTTGTCGGTGAGGCGGTCGACGAGGGCGGCCACGTCTTCGGGGAGGCCGGCGCGGTGGCGGTCGGGATCGAAATAGCGCACGCGGCAGTGGAGCGGTGCGCCCACGTGGCCCGGATAGAGGCCGCCGAGCATGAGTTGCACGAGCGTGGGGACCGTGGCTGGGTTGTAGGACATGGGGTCGTCGGCGAGGCGCGTCGTCGGGGTTGTGCGGTCGGACTGCAGTCCCATGATGTGGGCGCGGATGGCGAGGAAGTCCGAGGCGAGGGCTTGTTCGGGGTAGTCGGCGTTCTTGCCGTCCAGGAACGCAAGCCAGGGCGATTCGGGGAGGCGTTCGCGGTCGGTGTGGTTCATCGACCAGTACCACATCTCCTCCGCGCCGTGCGAATACTTCTTCGGCGCGAAGCCGTACCAGCCTTTGTCGCCGTACATCGTGGGGTACATCATTTCGCCCTTGATGCGGCGGCCATGCGAGTTGATCGCGTCGATCTGGTTGCGCCAGGCGTCGAGGTATTTGGCGTCGCCGGTGAGCAGGAAGGCGTTGCCGAAGCCGGTGAGGGCCAGGTGGTGCTGGTTGCGGTCGGAGAGCTTGCCGGTGGCCGGGTTGAGGACGGTAAAGCCCCAGCCGTAGACGCCGCCGTACCATTTGCCGCCGGCCCCGCTGCCGATGCGGCCGTCGAGGCCGACGTTCGAGGGGATGATGCCGCCGTTGTGCTCCATGCGGTCGACCCAGGCGTCGACGTACTCGGTCAGCCAGTGCTTGTATTTGGGCTCGTGCGTGAGGGCGAAGGCGTTGAAGGCCAGCGAGGTCGATTCGAGGTTGATCGGGTTGTCGCCGACGATGTCGTTGTACTTCTCGAAGTGAGCCAGCATCTGCTTGTAGCTTGATTCGCCGTGCAGCGGATGGAAGCGATGCTCGACCTCGATCGGGTCGCCGGCCCAATCGACGGCGGTCGCTTTTCGCAGGAGCGGTCCGCGGCTGCCGTTGAACATGCTGCGTATGATTTTGTAGTGCGGATCGTAGTTCGGGGCGTCGGGGTCTTCGTCGAGGTAGAAACCGGCGAAGCGGCGGACGCGGGCCTGGTAGGCTTTGTCGTTCGGGTCCGACAGGCCCTGCAGGTCGAAGACGGTGAGCCCTTCGCCGTTGTGCAGCCAGTCGAACATCACAGGGAATTCTTTGTAATACATTCCGTTGCGCGCGAAGGGAACGTCTCGCGTCTTGGCCTGGGTATATTGCCGCAGGTGGCCTTCCCAGCCTTTTTTGTACATTTCGAGGACGCTGTCGGAGGCGCCGAGCGCGTGCAGGATGGGCCAGTCGCTGAGGTTTTCGATCGCGTCGTCGGGGCCGTCGTCGCCGCCCCAACGCTCGACGCACTGCAGGTAGCCGCGCTTGTCGAAGTACTTGTCGAAGAAGACCTGGCAGGCGGCGGCGTTTTCGCGCAAGAGTTCCCGCTCGAGCACGGCCCAGGCGGGCGGAGCCATCGGCGTTGTGACGGTGATGCGCGTGTCGGCGGCAAGGGCCGACTGGGCGTTCACGGCGGCGAAGATCAGGCTGCAGGCGGCGAGAAGCAGGCGGGGGCGCGCGGGCGGGTATGAAGGCACGGAGAGGTCCTCCCAGATCAGCTTCATCGACGAAGCGGCGTAGCGGATTTCAATCAATCGCAGGGTCAGGGCGAGAGGCAGGAGAATTCGCGGGACGGGAATTCAATTCCTGCCGGTCGGATGGCGGAATATTTCTTCAACATACTACTTTGCGGGCGGAGTTGCGAACAAAAAATTTCGGACGCGCGCGGTCGGCGCGGTGAGATTTCAATGGGCGATTCGGCGGCGAGTCGGCGGTGAGTCGCGAAATTTCGGGAGCGGACGAAAATCAGGAGCGTTGCCTCAAGGGCGTGAACCTAGTTTTCATTGTGCGCGTGGAGATCCGACTTGTTCAAGATCAATTTTACAGACTCTTTGGACAAGGACTGCCATACCGTCGGCGGCAGGCCGGCTTGCGGGAGGCGGGCGACTTTTTTTGGGTGGACGCCAAAAAAGTCGTCTCTGTTTTTTTGCGTCCAATATGAGGCCGGAGCGGACTTTATGGCGTCCGTCATCGCGGCGGAGGGGACTTTTTTTGGGTCGACCCCAAAAAAGGCCCCTTTTTAGCGCCCCAAAAAAGCCAAAAAAGTCGACCGGTAACGACCCGACGAGGTTGAAGGGTCAGTTCGGCGAATCGAGCCGCGGCTTGGCCTTCGAACGGCGGGCCTTTTTGCGGGCCGCCTTTTTCGGAGCTTCGCCGCTGAGCTTGCGGCCTTTCTTTCGGGCCAGCTTGCCGACGAGGTGCTTGACGGCTCGCGAGGCGCGGCCCGTGATCTTGCGAATGGGGGCGGATTTCGGCTTGGTCAGCCGGCCGAAGTCGAGCGTGCTGCTGCCGGCCGACTCGCTGACCATCTTCAAGAAGTCGCTGATCGAACCTTCCACCGCCGTGTCGCCCGAGGTGTCGCTCGAGCTGGCGGTGCCCGAACTGCTTGCCGCACCGGCAAGCAGACTGTCGGCGGCAGAATCGCCCGGTTCGGAAAACTCGCGGCCGGAGGGTCCGTCCGCTTCGTCAGCCTCGACGGGGGCCCAAAAAAGTTCCGTTCCGGCGGTTGTCGAGACCTGAGTCGCAGCCCGCGGAGCCGGGTCGGAACTCGTATCGGCCAGGACGGCGGCCAGATCGGCGGCGACTTCGGCCGGCGTTTGGTACCGGTCGTCCGGAGACCGTTTGAGCATTTTGGCCACGACCGCGTCGAGCCCCCGAGGCACGTCGGCCGCCAGCGACGACAGTCGAGGCGGATCTTTTTGCAGGCGGTTCATGTAGGTCTGCAGGAGGGTCTCGCCGGCGAGCGGCGCTTTGCCGGCGATGAGCTGGAACAGCGTCGCCCCCAGGCTGAAAATGTCGGCACGAATGTCCGCCTCACGGGCTTTGGCCACCTGCTCGGGGGCCATGAAGTCGCCGGTCCCCACGATCTGGCCGTCGCGCGTGAGGGCCGCGTCCTGCTCGAACTCGCTCACGAAACGGGCCAGGCCGACGTCGAGCAGTTTGACCTGCAACCGATCGTCGGAGGCCCGGCGAGTGACGATTAAGTTCGACGGTTTCACGTCCCGGTGCACAAGTCCACGGGTGTGAACGTGATCGAGGGCGATCGCCGTCTGGCGGGCGCACTCGCAGACCCAGCCGGGCGGCAGTGCCCCCCGTTCCAGAAAAATCGCCTTCAGGCTGCGGCCGGAGACGTATTCCATCACCAGGCAATAGGTGTCGCCGACCTGGTCGGCATCGTAGGCGACGACCAGATTGGGATGGTTGAGCGAGGCCGCCAGGCGGATTTCACGAATAAACCGCGACACCGATCGGGAGTTGCCCAAAAGGGAACTGGAGAGGACTTTGACCGCGACGATTCGGTCCAGATCCGGATGCTGGGCCTTGAAGACGATGCCCATCGCACCCCGGCCGCGGAATTTCAGCAGCTTGTATTTCCCGAGGAAAAACCGCGTACGGCCTCTGGAAAGTTGTTCGGCCTGCCAGGAAGTGAGCAGATTTTGCCGGACGAGTTCTTGGGCGGCCGCGTCGTCTTTAAGCCCCTGACAGAGCCGCTTCGCCTCGACGCGCTGGGCGGAGGACAGGAGCCGGCTCTTCTTCAATAGCCGAAAAAACTCGGCCTTTGACTGGCTCATTGCGGAGGCTGCCGGTGTGCATTTGGGCGTTGGTCCAGCGTCCCAAAATAAACCGGCCGGATCGGCCCCACAATAAGGAAATCCCCTAGGGGATCTGCTTAGGAACCGCTCAGAGCGGCGGGTTCCGGATCAGCCACACCAAAAGCAGCGGATACCCGATCAACATCAGCCAGCCGATCGCTTCAATCATGATCGGTGGCGAGGAATGGGCAATTCCCCGCGAAAAACAGCCCGACTCCGCCAGGGGCTCGGCAAACCAGATCAGCATCAGTCCGAACAGGGAGACCACCAGCGCGATAAACACGCCGAATCCGGGGACGCCGATCGGAGGCAGCACAACGGCCGCCAGCCCCACGATCAGGGCAAAAAAGGCCAAAGAGGCCACCTTATCTTTCGTCACGACCATGATCGCACCATTTTTCCACGACAGTTTTGTGCGAAACCTCCAAAGTTTAGGTCGATTCCGCAGTGTCTTCAACAGCGATTGGACGCTGTCACGGTTCTCTTCGACGCGAATCGCCCCCTGTGGGAATTTGGCAACTCCTGGCAGGCGGCGGTCGTGGGAATGCCACGGCCGGTGTTGCGATTTTGCAACTTTCGGGCCAGAGTCGACCCCGAAATTCGTGGGAAACGACCAGGGAATCCAACGCGAACTGGGGCTGCGGCGTATCCAAAACGGGGAGATCGGTCCCTCGTGCATAATTGCTGCGTTCGGAACCTCTTCTGTCGTTCTTGGATGAGCCGGCCCGGCGCGGATTGAACCGCCTGCCGGCCCGTCTAAAATGGGGGGACGAACGAATTTTGCCGCACTCAGATCTGCTGATCTTTTCGCCCGGAGCCTGAGGCCATGCGCCCCCTTGCCGTGATCACTTCCGTCCTCTTCGGGATCGGCGCCATTGCTGCGACGATTTGGGTCGGACGCTATTCGCCGATCGCCGACAAAACCGAGCGCACTCCCATGCGATGGGAAAGCGGCACGGGCGAAGCCCAACTGCGGATGCGCGAGGCCAAAGAGAAGGAGCTGATGGAGAAGGCCTCGCAGAACTCGGCCATCAAAAAGGCGATCGACGCCGAAAAGGATAAGGTCAAGGCGCTCGAAGCCGACAAGCCGGAAATCGCCACCCAGGCCCCCTTCCCCAAGGCGGTCATACCCGGCAACAAGACGTATGACTTCGGCAGCATGGGCGTCAATGAGGAGAGAAAAAACAAGTTCATCATCGAGAACAAAGGGGAAGGTCCACTGCTGTTGGCCAAGGGGCCCACGAATTGCAAATGCACGATCAGCCAGATTTCGCAGAAATCGATTCCACCCGGGGGCAAGGCGGAAATCGAAATGAGCTGGACGCCCCGCGAAACGACTCCCACATTCGCCAAGACGGCCACGATCTGGACCAACGATCCCGAGGCATCGTCCATCGAGTTCAAGATCTTCGGCCGCGTCGTTCAGCAGTTTATCGTGCGTCCCGAACACGTCTGGCATGCCGGCCATATCACCGATGTGACCGAAGGGGTCATGCTGGGATCGATCACTTCCGCCATTGATCCCGATTTCAAGATCACCTCCGTCGAAATGCCCGATCCCAACGTCAAGGTCACGTATCGGCCGCTCACGGCAAAGGAACGCATGCGCGACGCGCTCAAGGCGGGCTATCAATTCACGGTCAAAGTCGGCAAGGGCATTCCCGCCGGGCACTATCGCCGTGACATGAAGATCCACACCACGCTCGAGGGAAATAAGACGATTGACGTCGAAGTGACCGCCATGCGGTCGGGTCCGATCCTGTTTCTCTCGCCGATCGGCAACTCGCGAGCCTATTGGAACCCGGAGCGTTCGCTGATCAATATGGGCCGCTTCCCCCGCGAAGCCGGCTGCAAAGTGGTCCTGCCGGCCCTCGTCTACGGAACGAAAGAGAAGTTCCAGATCACCGGGATCGACCGCGATGCCGATTTCGTCCGCGTCACGACCGAACCCAATTCGGAAATCGGATCCGGCGAACAACAAGGTGTTCGCTTTATTTTCGAGGTTCCTCCGGGAGCCCCGCCCATGACGCGGATTATGCCGAACGCCGTTCATGTCAAACTCACCACGAACCATCCGCATCTGAAGGATCTCAGCTTCCTAGTCGAGTTTGTTTCGCAGTAGGTCCAGCGCGAGATGGGGCCGTCCTCGCCGAGCCCACTTGTCAAACGGCGGCATTCAGCTACTCTTGGTGCCAAACTCGCTTTGAAAGCGACGAGGAGACCGAGAGAGAGATGCCTGTTCACCCCTGGCACGATGTGGCCTTGCCGGATGATTGCGGCGAATGGTTTCCGGTGTTCGTCGAAGTCCCCATGGGCTCCAACGTCAAATATGAGTTGGACAAGCCGACGGGGCTTCTGATCGTCAGCCGGGTGCTGTATAGCGCGGTCTACTACCCGGCCAATTACGGATTTGTTCCCCGCACCTTTTGTGAAGACGGCGACCCTCTGGACGTCCTGGTTTTGGGGCAGGAGCCGGTCGTCCCGCAGGCCCTGTTGCGGGCCAAGGCCATCGGAGTCATGCCGATGCGCGACGAGAAAGGGCAAGACGACAAACTGATCGCCGTTCATCTCGATGACGCCGCCTACCGCGACTACGCGCATATCGTCGAGCTGCCACAGCATCTCCTGCTGCAAGTTCAACGATTTTTTCTCGACTACAAGGTGCTCGAGGGGAAAAAGGTATCGCTCGAGCGGCCGCACGGCCCCGGCGAGGCGCTGGCGATTCTGAATGCCGCGCGCGAGCACTATGACCTCCATCGCAATGAGCTTGCCGTGAAGGGTCCCGAGATTTTCGGAAAAGATCACCACACCTGATGCTGACTCGCTCGTCGGTCGAGTTTCGTGCCGCGCAAAAAAAGAGCCCGGCCCACCCGCAAAATGCGAGTTGGGTCGGGCGCCATCAATTTGCCAGAGGACAGTACCCTGGCCTCCTACTTCTGCTGCTGCTGCGGCATCTTCTGTCCCTGATTCTTCTCCAGGTGCTGTTGGCCTCCGTGCTTTTCACCCGGATTCTTGTGCGTCTCCGCCTGGCGCTGAGCTTCATCCCCCTGGCGTCGCCCCTGCTCCTGCCGGTTTTCATCCGGCCGTTGCGGGTTTTGCTGCGGCGCCTGAGGTTTGTTTTCCTTGGATTGCGATTTGACATCGGACATAAATCACCCTTCGGTCTTTCTTTCGTCGACGGGCCCGACTCCCAGGGGAAAGCCCTGGTCTACTAATAAGGAAATGCACGCTTCATGCCGCCGGATGAAATCGCGTAGGGCGCGGGTGAGGACAATGAGAGCGCGGGAAAACGGCAAAGCCGCAAGCACCTTTTGTCAGGCGGAGATGCGGCACGACGATCGTCCTTCGCCGTATCGGGCCAAGAATTGTCCGCGTGAACTCGGGTTGGCCAAAGTGGTGCTTTGCCAGCCGGGCGGCGTCACTTCCAGCGGTCAGCCGTCGCGGCCTAAAAGCAGCCGAGGAACCGCATTCACTCTTCATCAAGCAGCTCTTTGAGCTGCTTGTTCGCCTCTTCGCCGAGTTGTTGGGCGTTTTCGCGGCCCGCGTGCTGCAATAGCATCCACAGTTCGGGAATGATCTGATCGCGAATGTGCGGCAAATCTTTCAGGCTGTAGACGATCAGCCTTTGCGATTCGAGATAGTTCTTCTGCAACGTGGCAACCACCGCGTTCCCGGCGACTCCCGCGGCTTGGGCGTTGGGATTTTCGCGGCCCATCGATTCCAGGTCGTCGAACAGTTTCTTCGCCTCGTCGTTGCGACGAGTCTTAAGATAGAGGACGGCCAGGCGCTCCTTGGCCTCGGGCGTGTAGGTGTGGTCTTCGGGAAAATAATTGAGCACCGCAAGCCACGCCGCCTCGTCGGTGGGCAAACCGTTGCGCGCCCGATCGAACTGCTCCTTGGCTGTGGCCTGCTTCGGGACCAGATCCTGCTTCTTGACGCTGACCGCGAGCGGATCCCTGGGACGCAACCACCAGCCGAGCGCGGCCGAGCCGCCGGCCACCAGGGCAGCGGCCACCGCCAGCACGATCGCATGACGCGCCAGCGACCATTGAAAGAACGCCTCTCGCCAATTGCCGGCCGGCGCGGTTTGCGTCGCCGCATTCTGCGGCTTGGCGCTGCCAACCGCCTCCGTTTGATCTTCCTTGAGCGCGTGCGCGACGCGTTTGAGATCCTGCGTGATCTCGCGCGCGTGTTGATAGCGATCCGCCGGAGCGCGGGCCATCATTTTGTGTACGATTTCTGCCATCACCGGCGGGAGATCGTTGCGCAGACTCAGGAGAGGCTCGGGCGTCTTGGTGAGGTGCTGCATGGCGAGCGTGAGCGACGTTTCACCGCGGAAAGGCGGGCGCCCGAAAGCATCCGATAACACGTCACGCCGAAGGAATAAATGTCGCTGCGGTGGTCGATGACGTCGCCGTTGATCTGTTCGGGACTCATGTAAAGCGGCGTGCCCATCGTGACGCCGACCTGCGTGAGCTGAACTTTCTGCTCGGATTCGGCCAGCTGCGCGAGCCCGAAGTCCGTCACCTTCGCCTCGCCCTTCCGCGTGATCAGAATGTTTTCGGGCTTGATGTCGCGGTGCACGATTCCGGCATCGCCCGCGACGGCCAGGGCCGAAGTGACTTGCCGCATAATGTGGTAGGCAATGAGCAGCTCCGGCGGCCCCTTGCGATTGAGGAATTGTCGCAGGTTGAGCCCCTGCACATATTCCTGGGCGATATAGTAAATCCCGTCCTGTTGTCCGAATGCGTACACCTGCACGATGTTCGGATGGATCAGGCCGGCGGCCGCCTTGGCTTCCTGCTCGAACCGCTTTACGATCGTCTTATCGGTCAATAGTTCCGGCCGCAACACCTTGATCGCCACCGATCGGTGCAGCGATGTCTGCTCAGCCAGATAGACTTGCGCCATTCCGCCCCGCCCCAGCGGACGGATAATGCGGAATTCTCCCAGAGTCTTGATCCACATCTCCGGGGGCGCAACCGAGACCCCTCCCGATTGGATTGTCCCCTCGGCCGGCTGCGGCGTCTCGATTCGAGAGGCGCTCGGTCCTGGTTCATCGGCCGGTGGCGGCGACGGCATGCAAATTCATCCACGACACCAAGGTGATGATTCGAACAGACGGCACACCTGTTGTACCGCGTGGCGTTGAGCAGTCGCAAGTTGCGAGGCGCTGGACGCTGCTTCAAACAATCATGTATCATCATTTGTTGGCGCGTCGACAACGCGTACGGACTCAGGCTGACCGAAGCAGCGAGGATTGGGCGTGCGGACGAGGACATCGGCCTTGCCAGTTTGTCGCCTGACTTACTTGGCGGCAATTGGGTTTGCGTTCATTGGCCTGGCTTGGTCCGGGGCCCGTGCGGCCGATCAGAAGCCCGTCAAGCAAACCGGGCCCGTCAGCTACTACCGCCAGGTCCGCCCGATCTTGCAGCGTTCGTGCAGCGGCTGCCACCAGCCTGCCAAACGCGGCGGCAAGCTGCTTTTGACGTCCTACGAGGGCCTCAAAGCGGGTGGCGAAAACGGAGCCGCATTTGTTGCCGGCAAACCTGAGGAAAGCCTTGTCGTTCAATACATTTCGGGTCCCAAGCCGGAAATGCCGAAGAACGGCGAACCGCTGAAACCGCTCCAAATCGAACTCGTCACCAAATGGATCGGCCAGGGAGCCAAGGACGACACGCCCTTCAGCGTGCAGGATCCCGTGACGGCCGAAAACCCGCCAACGTACTCCAGTCCGCCGGTGATCCCGGCGCTCGCCTATTCACCGGACGGCTCGCTGTTGGCGGTCGCCGGCTTTCACGAAGTCTTGTTGCATAAAGCGGACGGTTCGGGACTGGTCGCGCGGCTGATTGGTCAGGCCCAGAGGGTCGAATCGTTGGCCTTCTCTCCAGACGGCAAGATTCTCGGAGCCGTCGGCGGCACGCCCGCCCTCCTGGGTGAAGCCCAGTTCTGGAGCGTGGCGGACAAGAAGCTGATCCGCGAGATTCCGGTCACGTTCGACTCGCTTTATGGCGCTTCGTTCAATCACGACGGCACTTTGTTCGCCTTCGGCGGCGCGGACAATCGAGCCCGCATCCTGCGTGTCAAAGACGGCAAGGAAGTGATGCGGTTCGACGCGCACTCCGACTACGTGCTGGGAACCACGTTTTCGCTGAAGCAGGACCATCTGATCACCGTCAGTCGCGACATGTCGATGAAACTGGTCATCGTCGCGAACGGACAATTCGTCGATAACATCACCAGCATCACCCCCGGCGCTCTCAAGGGGGGACTGGTTGCCGTCGAGCGGCATCCCCTGCGGGAGGAAGTGCTCACCGGCGGAGCGGACGGCGAGCCGATGCTGTATCAGATCTTCCGCACCAAGACCCGCGTCATCGGCGACGACTTCAACCGCATCCGCGGCTACGCGGCATTGCCGGGACGGATTTTCAGTCTGCAGTTCAATAAGGACGGCAGCCGCTTCGTCGTCGGCGCAAGCACGGCAACGAGCGGCACGGCCCGAATTTACAACACCGAAACCGGCGCCCTGCTCCACGAGTTGCCCGGCATTTCCGGCCCGATCTATGCCGTCGCTTACCGGCCGGATGGAAAACAAGTTGCCATCGCCGGGTTCGAAGGGAAAGTTCGCCTGTATGATGCAGAGAACGGAAAGTTGGTTACGGAGTTCGTTCCGGTTAAAATCACACCCGCCCAGCAAACTGCCGCACAATAGCTTGTTTTGCGGCAACTTGCCGCACAATAGCTTGTTTTGCGGCAACTTGCCGCACAGTAGCTTGTTTTGCGGCAACTTGCCGCACGGTAACACCCGCCAGGTTCCTTCCCCGGTCTTCTAAAGACCAGATGCCCGACAGCAGTCCGTTGCCAGGAGAGGATGAATGAGAACGCGCGCCCTTTCTCAGTCCGGCTTCCGAGTCGCTCTCGTGCTGGGAGCCGCTCTCATACTGGGAGCCGCCTCAGCCGCTCACTGTGCCTCAACCGCTAGCCCGGCCACCAAGAAACAACCGGCCGCGCCCTCAGCACCGATCACGTTCACGGCCCTGGAAGCTTTCCCCGCGAAGCTGGAACTCTCTTCGATTCGCGACAGCCGCCGAATCATCGTGACGGCCGTCGGCGAGCATGGAATCCACAAAGACGTCACCGCCGAAGCTAAGTTCGCGGCGACCTCTCCGCACATTGCCGTCGACGCCGATGGGTTTGTGGTTCCCAAGTCGAAGGGGGACGCCGAGATCGTCGTTTCCGCCAACGGACTCACGGCCAAGGTGCCGGTGCACATCGCCGACGCGTCCGCCCAATCCGTCGATTTCGTGCGAGAAGTGATCCCCATTCTCGGCAAGATCGGCTGCAATCAGGGGACGTGCCACGGTTCGCAGGCGGGCCGGGCCGGATTCAAGCTGTCCCTCCGCGGATATGACCCGCTGTTCGATTACCGGGCGCTCGTCGACGACGTTTCGGGACGCCGGTTCAACCGCGCACTGCCCGCCCAAAGCCTGATGCTGCTCAAACCGACGCAGGGCGTGCCGCACGAAGGGGGCTTTCTCTTCAGCGAAGAGTCTCGCAATTACAAGACGCTCTATCAGTGGATTGCCGAAGGCTGCGTCTACAAAGATACAACGCGCGTGACGCAGCTCGAAGTCTTCCCGTTGGCTCCCGTGCTCCAGAGCCCCAAGGACTTGCAGCAGTTGATCGTGATCGCCCATTTCCCGGATGGCACCTCGCGCGACGTCACGCGGGACGCCATTTTCGACACGAGCAATTTCGAGGTGGCGACCGTCGGCACGACGGGCCGCATCGAAGCGGTGCGCCGCGGCGAAGCGGCCGCCCTGGTGCGGTACGAAGGGCAATATGCGGTCGCGCCGATTACGGTCATCGGCACGCGCGAGGGCTACGCCTGGAAAGAAAGCCCCGAATACAACTTCGTCGACGGGCACGTGAACGCCAAGCTGCGGAAGATGAAGCTCTGGGCATCGGACCTCTGCTCCGACTCCGAGTTCCTGCGACGCATCTCGCTCGATCTGACGGGCGTGCCGCCGAATATCGAACAAACGCAGGCCTTCAGCGCCGATAGCCGCGACAGCCGCGTCAAGCGCATGGAAAGGACCGAGCAGCTCCTCGCAAGTTCGGCGTTCGTCGACCATTGGACGCTCAAGTGGAGCGACCTGTTGCTCAACAAACGCACCTACGTGCAGGAAAAAGGCGTCTGGTCGTTCCGCAACTGGATTCGCCAGGCCATCACCGAGAACAAACCGTACGACAAGTTCGTTTTGGAGCTGATGACGGCCAGCGGCGACTCGCTGGAAAACCCGGCCGCCAACTACTACCGCATCGCCCGCGAGCCGAACGTGGTGATGGAGAACATGACGCAGGTCTTTCTCGGCATCCGCTTCAACTGCAACAAGTGCCACGACCATCCGTTCGAACGGTGGACGCAGCAGCAATACTATGAACTCTCCGCTTACTTCTCGGCGGTGGGCCGAGCCAAGGGACAGAGCGCCGACGACGAGATCGTCTATAGCCTCAAGGCTCCCGACGCGGTGATCAATCCCCGCACGAACACGGCCGTCAAGGCGGTCTTTCCGTTCACGTACGCGCACATGAGCGTGTCGTCCGACGATCGCCGCCAGGAGCTGGCCAAATGGCTCACTTCCAGGGACAACCCGTATTTCGCCAAGAGCCTCGTCAATCGGTACTGGAGCTACTTCCTCGGCCGGGGAGTCATCGACCCGGTCGACGACATCCGCGCGGGCAACCCTCCCTCGAACGCCGAACTGCTCGACGCGCTCACGGCCGACTTTGTCGCGCGCCATTTCGACCTCAAGCATCTGATCCGCACGATCGTCGCGTCGCACACCTACCAGCGCAGCTATCGCACCAATGACTGGAACACCGACGACCAGGTGAACTTCTCACACGCCTATCCGCGGCGGCTGACGGCCGAGGAGCTTTACGACGCGACGATGGTGGCAACCGGCTCGCCGTTTGAAATTCCCGGCGCCCCTCCCGGGTTCCGGGCCGCGCAGCTTCCCGATCCGCAAATCGACGTGAGCTTTCTCGACATGTTCGGCCGCGCTCCGCGCGAGGCCCCCTGCGAATGCGAGCGCACGACCGCCGTCAGCCTCGGGCAAACGCTCAACCTGATCAACGGGCCGACGATCGCCAACGCGATCGCCAATCCGCACGGCTTGATTGCCCGCCGCGTCGCCGCCGGCGCCAAGCCGAAGGAGCTGGTGCGGGACATTTACCTGTCGGTCCTCTGCCGAACTCCCACGGCCGAGGAAGAGAAAAAGGCCGACAGCTACATGGCCGAGGTGAAGAATCCCGCGGACGCCGCGCAGGACCTGATGTGGGCGCTGATCAACAGTCCGGCGTTTTTGTTCAATAGATAAGCGGTTTGTCGAGCAGATCGCTGCGGCCGCCGGCGCAGCACACTCTCGGCAAGTTCCACAACGCCGGGCGCTACGCCCGAATCCCGCATCTGGCGCACCGTCGCGTCGATGTCGTAGGCGACGCGCCGCAATGAGACTTTGCCGTCTTCGATGACCGCGTAGGCACACCGCGGGTCGCCGTCGCGCGGTTGTCCCACGCTGCCGGGATTGACGACCTGCACCCGTCCCAGGTCGAGATGAAACTGAATGTGCGTGTGGCCCACGCAGACGAAGTCCGCGTTGATCGTTTCCAAGCGCGCCTGCCAGGTCTCCGGCTCGGCGGCGAGATATTCATCCAGCGGATCGCGCGGCGTTCCGTGCACGAGGTACAGCGTCTGTCCCCCCAAAACGATGCGCCGCGTGAGGGGCAGCCGGGCGAGGTATTTCACGCGCGACGGGGTGAGCACCTTCCAGTGCACGAGGCGCGTCGCCGCCGCCAGGCCGCGAAAACCGCCCCCCTCCTTGGCCGGAATGCGCTGGGCCACGGCGTGATCGTGGTTGCCGCGAATCGCCGCCGTCGCGCGGGCCCGCACCCAGTCGATACATGGGAGCGGATCGGTGGCGTACTCGACCAGATCGCCGAGAAACAGGCACGCGTCGTACGACTCGTTGATAGCGGCGAGCGCAGGCCAGTTCGAGTGGATGTCGGCCAGCAGCAAAATCTTCATGCGGACTTATCGAGGCCCCTAAATCCCACTTAATTCTGTGAACCAAACACGCCAGATTCAAGCGCCCCGCCGCTGTTCGGGCCCTTGCACTTGACCCGCCCTTGGCCGCGCAGATGTAATGAAAGTGAATTCCGGTCCGAGGAAAGTCGAAATGGTCGAACGCTCCACCAAACAGATGACGCTGCGCGAGATGCTCACCGAAGCCGAGCGGCTCACACGCGAATTGACCGAGCATCTCGACCAATCGTTCATTCCCAAGTGCCACGAACTCACGCGACTGGTCCGCCCGATCAACGGCGAGCCTCCCGATATCCACGCGCTCGAAGACGTCACGGTGCGGACGCAGGCTGCCCGCCTCCTCGAGACCGAAAACTTCGCGGAGTCGATCTTCGGCAAACTCGCCGAGGTTTGCACGGCCATCGACGCGGCTGTCGGAAAAATCAACTCCGAGGGCTAACCCGCACAGGGTGACCGGCGTACACGCATTTGCGGCGTCGGGGCGGTTTGCCTCTTGTCTTTGGGACCGGCGTACTCTACCCTAAAGTCAGGCCAAAAGTGCTCTGAACACGTTGGCCTTGAATCGAAAAGCTCCTGTCTCAAAAGCTCCTGTCTTAGCAGTGCCGAACACCGGCCTTTCTCAAAGCCGTCGGCGCTCGAAAATGGAATGAGTAAAGGGTGGCGGCGCGGCCAGGGGGTCTCGTTGGCTGCCGCGGAAAGCGATCGTTCGCCTTTGCTTGCTGTCCGTTCGGCCGAAGATCGGCCTGACGTTCAATCCGGCAAGGGCATAATGCCTGCAAGATCGCTGTGGGGGGACGCGGACAGGGACGGAAACCTGTTATTCCCAAAAGGCCCGAGATCAGCCGTCAATGACTCAGGTTCCAAGTAATAGCGGCTCGTCCGTACCGACAGGATCCGGCTCGCAATCGGGCTTTCGGAACGGCGCCGTTTCATTCGACGGTCCCGCCACCGTCGTTAATCCCGAGCGGCGCGGCACAGGCAGCGCCAGCGGCTCCGGGCCCGCGGGCTCCTCGATTTGGACCCGCCTCTTTCCCAAGGACGCCGCGTCGGCGCCGGAATTCTCGCCCGGACCCGCGTCCTGCCGGTTGGGACATTTCCTGATCGAAGCGATGATCGGGTCCGGCGGCATGGGGGCCGTCTTTCGCGCGATGGACGAGCGGCTCGATCGCGTCGTCGCGCTCAAGGTGCTCTCGCCGTCGCTGTCGCGCGATCAGGCGTCCGTCCAGCGGTTCGTGAACGAAGCGCGGGCCGCCGCGCGGCTCGACCACGACAACATAGCCCGCGTCTACTTCGTCGGCGAAGACGAGGGGCTGCACTTCATCGCGCACGAGTACGTCACGGGGCGCAATATCCGCGACCTGATTCGTGCCGAAGGTCCGCTCTCGGCGCGGCAGGCGGTCAATTACACGCTGCAAATCGCCTCCGCGCTCAGGCACACCTCGGCCGCGGGCGTCGTCCATCGCGATATCAAACCGTCGAATCTCATCGTCACGCCGCGCGGCCGCGTGAAGCTCGTCGACCTGGGCCTGGCGAAAAAGGTCGCCTCCGAGACGTTCGGCGACCTGACGATCGCGGGCACCACGCTCGGCACATTTGATTACATCTCCCCCGAGCAGGCCAAAGACCCGCGGAATGTCGATGTGCGCAGCGACATCTATTCGCTGGGCTGCACGGTTTATCACATGCTGAC
This sequence comes from uncultured Planctomycetaceae bacterium, assembly GCA_963752185.1. Classification (GTDB taxonomy): domain Bacteria; phylum Planctomycetota; class Planctomycetia; order Planctomycetales; family Planctomycetaceae; genus DASPSM01. Next base: position 4,107,165 of record CAVVXK010000002.1, read on the forward strand.
GGGTGAACCTCCCTACCCCGAAGGAACCGTGCTGCAGAAACTGCTCGACCATCAAGGCAAGGACATTCCCGACCCGGCACAGAAGAGCCCGCACACACCGCCCGAGCTCTCGGCCATCGTTCGCCGCATGATGGCCCCCGATCCGCGCGATCGCTATGCCACGCCCGACGATCTGATTCTCGATTTGTTGCCGATTGCCGCCGAAATGGGCCTCCGCGGCGTCAATCCGGAAGGTCTCGTGTGGACGACGCAGCCGCTCGGAGCGCGTTCGTTTGTCGAGCGGAACGTCACGTGGATCGTCGCGGCCGCCGCGCTCGTCGTCTTTGCCGTGCTCTTCGACCACTTTGCCGACCGGTCGCGCGGCTTGCACCTCGCCGACAACAGTCTCACGGTCGTGCCGAACGACCGGACGCAGATTGCATCGACCCCCGCGGAAACCAAAACCCCGGCGACGACCACCGGCCCTGCGCGACCCTCGCCCCAGCCAAACCGCGAATCGAGTGGAAACGACGCGATCGCCAAGACGCCGAATGCGACGGGGACGAAAATCGTCGAGACCGCGCCCGATCTCAGCCCCGGTCCGGCCGATCTCTCGAAAGCATTTTCCGACGACACGGTCAACAGCCTGCGCGGGCTCTTTCCATCGATCCCAAAGTTCCTCACGCAGTCGGCCCAGCGGTCTGACGGCAAGCAGCCGGGCCCGACCGAGCCGCCGGTTGTCGAACATCCCGCGACAACGGCGCCCGCCTCACCGGAAATCTCGATCACCGACAGCGGCGTTACCATGTCCTACGCGACTCTCGAGGCCGCGGTGACCGACGCCAAGGACGGCAGCAGCATCGAGCTCAAGTTCAACGGCCGCCGCGCGGCTTCCGAAAAGCCGTTTCGCGTTTCCGGCCGGCGGATCACCATTCGCGGCGGAAAGGGCTTCCATCCGATCATCTCCTTTTTGCCGCACGAGCTGCCGGCGGTCGGCTTCGAGAGCCGCATGATCACGCTCAACAACGCCAATCTCGAGCTGGTCGACGTCGACATCCAGGCCACCGTCCCTGAGTCGGCCGCGTCCGACCACTGGTCGTTGTTTTCCTTGGGCGGTCCCGATCACGTCCGCTGCCGCGGCATCGACATCACGATCACCAATCCAGGCAACCACCCCGCCGAGGTCTTCGACGTCTCGTTGACGCGCGATCCGATGGCCGACCGCCGGCCGGCCGGACCGATGGGCTCGCCGCAGGAATACGAAATCGAGATGGAGCACTCGTTCGTCCGCGGGAGTTGCGACCTGTGCACGATCCGCACGACCGAGGCGGGCCGCATCGATTTGCGGCAATCCGTCGTTGCCGTGCAGGGTCCCCTTCTGGCCAACTTCGGCGACGACGAAACGCCCGGCGAGAATCGGCGGCTGGCCCTGCGGCTGGAGCACATGACGGGCTTTCTCGGCGGCGGTCTGATCCAGCTGGACAGCGGCGACCTGCCGCGCTCGCTCGTGCCGATTTTCGTCGATGCCCGCAACAACATTTTCGCCGCCAGTTCGCCGACCACGTCGCTGATCTCCGTGAACGGCAAAACGAACGGCGACGACTTCCCCCGGCTCATCCGCTGGTACGGCACGCGCAATTTTTACGATCGCATTGCGACCTACTGGTCGGTCGGTTCGATGGTCACGGGGGGCAACAACCGGGCCCTATCGTTCGAGGAGTGGAAGCATTTGCTCGGCGACATGGAACTCGAATCGAACAATGGCGGCATCGTGTGGAAGGAGCCCTGGCAGGCCAAACAGCCGGCGTCGATCCGCGTCGCCGACTTCGAGCTGGCCAACGTCAATCAGGCCGTCTCCGGCGCAACCGACAATACCGACGTCGGGGCCGATCTCACGTCGATCCGCCTGATGGCAGAAGTGCCGAGCGCCTCTGGGCCCGATCCGAAGCAGGCGGGTTTGACGATGCCCGGCACGCCGGTTCCCTGAGCGGCAGGTTCGTCTCCCGCGCGATTTCTCGCGACGCAATGTCGTTCGGAAGGGGCTCGCTTGGAAGGGGCTCGCTCCAGCTGGACGCCTCTTTCAGTCCTTCGACGGCTGCGGCGATTTGCGAGACCAGCTCCTCGGCACGAGAGGCCGGCGCGCCGCTGAATTTCGCCAGGTGAATCATCGTCGCCAACTCGCGGACCCAGGCCAGCGTCGCCAGCAAGTCCTCGTGCATCCGCTGCCTGAGCACGCGCAGTCGCCGCATGTTTTCAAGCCGCCCCTGCTCGCTTTTTTGTCGCCGCTCGCTCGACGAGGCGTCCAACCCCTCGAGCGGAAGTCGATCATGCGCCGCCGTCATCACATCGGGCTGGGCCAGAAACCGGTCGAGTTCCCGCACGCGTCCGGCCTGGCTCCGCCACGCGGCGCGCAGCTCCTCCAAGCGCTGCCGCTCGTCGACGAGCACGCCCTCGGCCCATCCGTCGAGACTGCCGAGCGCGCCGTCCAACTCGCTTTCAACCTGCGCGATGGCCCGCGCCAGCGAATCGGACGCGTCCGTCCGCACAAATTCCCGTCCCGCCGATTCCGCGGCGGTTTGTTCCAAGAGGAGCGGGATGAACAGAGGCCAGAAAAAGATGGCCATGACGGACCGGAAGAGCTGCCGCCCCGCCCGGCGGTCCGGCGCAGCAGCAGAAGGGCCGTCGGCCACCCCCACTCCGAACGTCAGATAGAAGACGAATGTTGTGGCGAATGTCATGGTCATCCACCTTGAATGGGCCCTGTCGTGGCCGATTCGGTCGATTGATTTTGCTTGAGCAGCGCCAGCTCGGCTTCGATTTCCGGATCGAGGCCGGGCCCGCCGAGACTGCGCTCGTCGAGATCGGTTCCACACAACTCGCATTCGGCGTCGACGTGCGCCTCGGTCTCCTCGACGCGCTGCGACAATTCGTCGAATCGCCGGAACGCCGCCAGATCCGCGTCGAAATGGCCCAAGGCCTGCACGAACTGCCGTCGCGCCTCGGCGGCCCGCTGCCGCGCGATGAGCGAAGCCAGATGCCGACGCGCTTCGGCCAGGCGAGTCCGCAAGGATTCGAGCTGCCGCCGCAAGCGGGCCGTCGTTTCTTCCGATTGCGCCAATTCTCGCGCGAGCGCTTCGGCAAGTTTGTCCTTCTCGAGCCGGCGCGAAAGGGCCTGCCGTGCCCGGGTTTCGTCGTGCTGTGCGACGAATTGAGCGGCCCGCTCTTGCCACGACTGGGCCTGAGCGCGGCACTCGGCCGCTTCTCGCCGCAGCCGTTTTTCGGCGGCGATGGCTTTGGCCGTCGACTCGACGGCCCGTTCGAGGGCCGTCTCCATCTCCCGGATCGCCTGCCGAAGCATGCGTTCCGGCTTCTCGAACGTGTCGACGATGTCGTTCAACTGAGCGGCAAGAATCGTATTCACTCGTTTGATCAGACGCATAAGAGCCTCCCCAAGTTCTGCCACACCGTGGCAATCATGACCGGAGCGACGGCCGTGTAGCACCCGCACCAGGCCAGGATCACTCGACGCAAAAAGCAGGCGCGATTGGCCTGGAATTCCTTCGGCATCCGGTCGCACAGTTCGCCGAAACCGACGTACAGCGACCGAGTCCCCCATAGGCCGGCCACAAACGGCAGGATCAGTCCCAAGCCGAGAGCCGACTGGACGATTTGAGCATTCACGAATACGACCGCTCCCAGCACGAGGGCCGCGTAAATCGGCAGGATGCCGACAAGCGCGACGGCCGAAACCGCCTTGGCCTTGAGCGTGTGCAAGACGACTTCGGTCAGCGACATTCGCAAACCGGCGAGTAGGCTGTAAAAGTACAAGCTCGGCAGGCAGACGCACGACGCGGCCACCAGCCCGAACGCGTACGCGATCACGAGCCGCTCCGCCTGACCCGTCAGCCAGCTTTGCGCGAAGGGGCCGCGTTCGGGGGCCGGCTGATACGTCACGAATTCAAGCGACGGATCGTCAAGCCACTGCGCCAGCGGCGTGAGCTTGGGCCAAATTCCGGCCGCGTCGCAGGCGACCGACATGGCGACACCGAACAGGAGAAACGACGCGAGCGCGATTCCGAGAAACCGCGTCGCCAGCTCGACCTTGTTGCCGTCGATCGCCAAGAGACGATTGAGCCCGGAGCGGTCCTTCAGGATCAACTCGACGAGGTGAGGTGTGTCGCCGGCCTCGTTCGCCGGATCGACCAGGACGAGGTCGTCGACTTCGGGCGATGCGTGGATTGCAGTTGGCACATGCATGGCAATTTTCCTCCCGGTCCTTTCAGCGGCGGCTTAGGTGGTGAACTTGAACAGGCCCAGATGCACGAACAGCTCCGTGCCCAGTGCGGCAACAAGGCACAACCACCAGACCGGATAGCTGCCTCGGCGGCCCGGCTCGAGCCGCTGCATGACGCGCCGGAACACGTCGGCCATCGAAACGCCCACGCCGGAAAAAACCACGAGATTCACCAGGAGCACAATCTGCGGATAGGGAATGGCCGTGGTGAAGAACCAGTTGATGGGGATCGAGGCCAGCATCGCCAACCCGCCCCAGCTCACCGTCACGAGCGCGGCAAGCACGGTCGTGCTGATCGACAGCTTCGAGCCGCCGAGACTGTTGAGGATGTAGAGTGCGGGGAGCGCCAGCATCCAGGCGATGCCGGCCGCGAAGGTGCAGGTGATTCCTTTAACAAAGACGGCGCCGGGGCCGCACAAGAGTCCCATCGTCATTCCATACGTCGTCGTGCCGAGAATGGCGGTCGCCAGGAGCGAGCCCCATACCCAGCCGCTGTAATGCGCCTCGCCCGTGCGCCATTGGTCGGCGAAGTCCTCCGGCTCGCGGAGCGCCCGGCCGACGTGTGCAATCCCCAATCGGATTTGTTGCCGCATCGCGCAGTCCCTTTCCTGCTAAGAACAGCTCAGATATCAAGACCGCAGAACGCGTTCTGCCGGGCCGGGGGGTTATTCCTCCCGGTCGTGCGCGGAGCGGATCCACACTTCTACAGAAATCGTGAGGGCGCGTTCGGACCGAGGGGGTCAACCCCTCGGCTCGGCAGAACCCCGTTTGACGCGTCAAGAGTCGTACCGTCGTCCGTCGCGGGCGATTAACCGGCCTTTCGTGAGAAAACCCACAAAAAACGCGGAAACGGACGGCGTGTGCGAAGGGTAGTGAGAATTGCCGCGTGCCGAGCCTTGAACGTTCGCGCCGACGGCTCCTATCCTTCAGAAAAATTGAGTTCGCTGAGAGATCGGTTGCCAATGCATATCGCGATCGTGACCGCCGGCGGGGCCGGGATGTTTTGCGGATCGTGCATGCATGACAACACTTGGGCGCGGTCGCTCAAAAAGCTGGGAACGCAGGTCACCCTGCTGCCGACCTACACGCCGCTCACGCTCGATGAGCAGGACGAGAGCTCGCAGCCCATCTTTTTGGGCGGCATCAACGTTTACCTCGACTTCCGCGCGAGATTCTGGCGGAGCATACCGCGGGCGCTCACCCGCTGGCTCGATCGGCCCGGCGTGATCAATTTCGCCACGCGATTCGGCGTCAGCAACAACGCCCAGGAGTTGGGCGACCTGACGCTGGCCATGCTCGGTGGCGAAGCCGGTCCCCAGTCGCGCGAAATTGACGAGCTGGCCACCTTTCTCGCCGATTCGCTGCGGCCCGATGCCGTCTTCTTCAGCAACGCGCTTTTGGTCGGTGCCGTGCGCTCGTTGCGGCGAAAGTTCAGCGGCCGCATCTTCTGCATCCTGCAGGGAGACGACATTTTTCTGGAGGGGCTGAAAGAGCCGCATCGCACGCAGGCGCTCACGGCCATCCGCGATCGGGCCCGCGATTTCGACGGCTTTTTCGTGCACTCGGCCTACTACCGCGACTTCATGGCCGACTACCTCGCCGTTCCCAGTGAAAAATTCCACATCGTCCCCCTGGGCATCGACCTGGCCGGACACGACGGAGCGCCGAGCGAAAAAAAATCGGACAAGTTTCAGGTGGGCTATTTTGCCCGCATCTGTCCCGAGAAGGGTTTGCATCAGCTCGTCGATGGCTTTCGACTGTTCCACAAGCACCACCCCTACACGCGGCTGCGGGCCGCCGGCTATCTCGGTCCGCGCGACCGCGCGTATTTCGACAAGTTACAGGACGACGCGCGCGACTTGGGAACGGCCTTCGAATACGCCGGCAGTCCGAAAACTCATGAAGAGAAGGTGGCCTTCCTCAAATCGCTCGACGTCCTCTCGGTGCCGACCGTGTATCGGGAGCCCAAGGGTCTCTACGTTTTGGAGGCGCTCGCCAACGGCGTTCCCGTCGTGCAGCCGCGGCACGGCGCTTTTCCCGAACTTCTCGAAGCGACCGGCGGCGGCCTGCTCGTCGAACCGAACGATCCCGAGGACCTGGCCCGCGCCCTCGAAGAACTGCTCAAAGACCCGGCCGCCCGCATGCAATTCGCCCACGGCGGCCGCGCGGCCGTGCATTCTCAATACGACGACGGCACGATGGCGCGGCGGACGCTGGAGATTCTCTCGAATCACAAGCCGCATTCGGAAGGCGGAAGGATGAAGGCGGAAGGATGAGTCAGACTCGCGACCTGCGGTCGCCTGGGTCTGGCTCATCCTTCATCCTTCCGCCTTCATCCTTCAAAAAAAACACCCTGGTCCCTCCGTAGAACCAGGGTGCGATCGCAGGAGACGATGCTGATCCGTCAGCTACATCCCATGCTGTTCCCACAATTGTGACACAAGTAACAGTTGCCGTTGCGGACCGTGATTGCGCCACAGTTGTCGCAAGCAGGGGCATCGGTCTGGAAATTGGCGAACTGCTGACTGCGGACTGCGGGACTGTTCAACTCGAGTTCGGACTCGACCTCGTGATGCTTCCCCTTGCCATTCCCGTTTCCATTGCCGTTCGAGTGCACGCCCGGCTTGGGAACGGGAGTCGTCACGGCGGCCGAGGCGCCGTTGGTCGTCGGGCCGTTCTTGGTTTCCGTCTCGGCCGGCCGCTGCGGCGTGTTGGCCTCGCGGTAGCCGGCAATGAACTGAATCCCCAGCCAACGGAAGATATAGTCGACCACGCTCTTGGCGTGCGGGATCTCCTTGTTGTTGGTCCAGCCGGACGGCTCGAACCGCGTATGGGAGAACTTGTCGACAAAGACTCGCAGCGGCACGCCGTATTGCAGGCCGAGCGAAGTCTCGGTGCCGATCGTGTCCATCAGGCCGCCGATCGTGCTGCCTTCCTTGGCCATCGTGATGAAAAGCTCGCCCGGCTGGCCGTCCTCGAACAGGCCCACGGTGATGTAGCCTTCGTGGCCGCCCACGGAGAACTTGTGCGTGAGCGATTGCCGCGTGGCCGGCAGGCGACGGCGGGTCGGCTGCAGTTCGCCCCCCTTCTTCTTGCGGTCGCCCTCTTTGGACGTGGCTAGCGGCTGGCTCTGCTTCGAGCCGTCGCGGTAGATGGCGAGCGCCTTAAGGCCCAACCGCCAGCCTTCGAGGTAGGCGTTCTCGATCTCTTCGACGGTCGACTCCTGCGGCATGTTGACCGTCTTCGAGATGGCACCCGAAAGGAACGGCTGGGCGGCCGCCATCATCTTCACGTGGGCTTCCCAGCGAATCGTTCGTTTGCCGTTCTTCGGCCGGAAGGCACAATCGAAGACCGGCAAATCCTCGTCTTTGAGGCCCGGTGCTCCCTCTATCGTGTCGTGCTGGTCGATATGGGCCACGATCTGATCGACGGCCGCCGTGTTGTAGCCGAGCTTCTTGAGCGCCTCGGGAACCGTGCGGTTGACGATCTTCATCATGCCGCCGCCGGCCAATTGCTTGTACTTGACCAGCGCGATATCCGGCTCGATGCCCGTCGTATCGCAATCCATCATGAAGGCGATCGTGCCGGTGGGAGCCAGCACCGTCGCCTGGGCATTGCGGTAGCCGAAGCGGCGTCCGCCTTCGAGGCATTCATCCCACACTTGCCGGGCCGCTTCGCGGAGGTAGTGCGGGCAGGCCTCGTCGATCTCGTCGGTCGCGCTCCGGTGCATTTCCATCACGCGGAGCATGGGTCGTTCGTTCTCCTTGTAACCGCCGAACGGTCCCAAGTTGCTGGCGATGCGGCTCGATGTGGAGTACGCCTGACCGTTGAGCAGAGCGGTGAGTGCGCCGGCAATGCCGCGCCCCTCGTCGCTGTCGTAAGGAATGGCCATCGACATCAACAGGCTGCCGAGATTGGCGTATCCCAGTCCCAACGGGCGGTACAGATGGCTGTTTTCCGCGATCGCCGGCGTCGGATAGCTCGCGTGATCGACGAGGATTTCCTGAGCCGTGATGTAGATCGAGGCCGCCTTGCGGAACCGTTCGACGTTGAAGCGGCCGTCCGCTTCCTGGAACTTCTTCAAGTTCAGGCTGGACAGGTTGCAGGCCGTATCGTCGAGGAACATGTACTCCGAGCAAGGGTTCGACGCATTGATCGGACCCGAGTTCGAGCACGTGTGCCAGCGGTTGATTGTCGTTTCATATTGCACGCCGGGATCGCCGCAGAACCACGTGCCTTCGGCAATTTGCCGCAGCAGGAAATTGCCCTCGTACTCGGGACCGGCCGTTCTGGGATCGGTGACCCAGTGCGTCCGCCACTTGCGGCCGTCGACCGCGCTCTGCATGAAGTCGTCCGAGACGCGAACGGAGAGATTCGCGTTCTGGAACATGATCGAGCTGTAGGCCTCGCCGTTGAAGTTGGAATCGTACTCGCCGCTTTCGATCAGCGTGCGGGCTTTCTTCTCTTCCTTGGCCTTGGCCTGAATGAACTCGAGGATATCGGGATGCCAGTCCTTCAGGCTCTGCATCTTCGCCGCGCGGCGCGTCTTGCCGCCCGACTTCACGACGGCGGCAATCTGGTCGTAAACGCGCATGAAGGAGAGCGGTCCGGAGGGAATGCCGCCGCCGGAGAGCTTTTCCCGCGCACTGCGGAGCGTCGACAGGTCGGTTCCCGTCCCCGAGCCGTACTTGAAGAGCATGGCCTCGCTGGTGGCGAGACGCATAATGTCTTCCATGCTGTCTTCGACCGACTGAATGAAGCAAGCGGACGCCTGCGGATATTCGTACGGAGTCTCGGGGCGGTGAATGGCACCCGTCTTGGGATCCCAGTGATAATTACCGCGGGAACCCTTGATGCCGTATTGCTGATACAGGCCGACGTTGAACCAGACCGGCGAATTGAACGAGCCGTATTGATGCAGGCACATCCAGGCCAGGTCGCGATAGAAATTCTCGCCGTCCTCGCGCGTCTCGAAATAACCGTCGGCGATGCCCCAGTCGGCAATCGTGCGGGCGACGCGGTAAATCACCTGCCGGACGCTCGATTCGCGTTCGGGAGTATTCGGCTCCCCGTAGAAGTACTTACTGACGACGACGTTGGTCGCCAGAGCGCTCCAGGTCTTGGGGACTTCGCACTCGGTCTGTTCGAAGAGGACGCCGCCCCCTTCGTCCTTGATTTGGGCAGTGCGCTTGTCCCATTCGACGGTGTCGAACGGGTCGGTATCGGGAGGACAGAATTCCGGGTGAATTTTCATGGGGCCTGCCCCAGTTGGCTGGCCGAAGCTTCCGTTGGAACCGCCCTTAGCAAGCCGGGCCAAGCGATCCTGAACAACTCCCTTCGAATCGTGCATCGTGCACTCTCCTGCTCCAAGGATGAAGAAAAGTCCCCGGTCGAGCAGCCGCCAACCGTGCGGCTGTTAAAGAGATCGCTCCGGGAGGCCGATCAATCCAACAAGGTCCAGAATTGTACTTGCGTACACTTAAGTATATCGCCCCACCGGCCACTTCGCGACCACAATTTGTAGGGGATTATTAAGAATTATACGCAAGATATTGTGACGACCGACAGGTCGCACTATAAACCGGCGGGCCTTTTTGTCAATACAAACGGCTGCGAACTGGGCTTGACCCAGCCGGTGTTCTCACACTGAAACCCGGTCCGAATTTGGACTTATCGATTAAAAAAATTGTGAAAGAAATGTGAATCATAAAGTAAGGCTGTGTAAGCGGGCGAAAAGATCACATTGGGCCGTCGTCAACTCTCTGCACATCCAGGCCTGGTGGAGCGGATCCCGCGGCCAAGACCGCCGAGCGATGCGACTTTCCACGCAGCACCAGAATGCTCGCACCGCGAGGGTCGGCGGCGAGCCTGCGGTCTGCGACAATCGACAACGATGATTTCCGTCCACGAGTTGACCAAATCGTTCGTCAATCATCAGCGAGAAATCATCGCCGTCGATCATCTCACGTTTACCGTGCGACCGGGCGAGGTTTATGGATTGCTCGGCCCCAACGGCGCCGGCAAGACAACGACGGTGCGGATGATCTTGGGCCTGCTCACTCCCACAAGCGGTTACGCCGAAGTCGACGGACTGCGTTCGACCGAATATCCGGACGAGGTCAAACGCCGCGTGGGGCTCGTCTCGACAAGCGCGGGTTTGTATCAGTGGCTCACGTCGCGCGAGATGCTGCTCTTCTTCGCCGACCTTTACGGCCTCGATCCCGAGCGGGCCGACGAGCGGCTGCGGCAACTCACACAATTGATGGACCTGGGCCCGTTTCTCGATCAGCGCTGCTCGACTTTGAGCACGGGGCAAAAACAGCGGGTGCAGTTGGCCCGGGCGCTGATTCACGATCCGCCCATCATGCTGCTCGACGAGCCAACGCGCGGGCTCGACGTCTTCGGCAGCCAGGCGATCTTTGAGTACATCAGCCATCTGCGGCAGGAAGGCCGGGCGGTGATTGTCACCACGCATCGCCTCGACGAAGCACAGCGGCTCTGCGACCGCTTCGGCCTCATGCATCGCGGGCGCTTCGTGCTCGAAGGGACGCTGGAAGAGCTGCGCAAAGCCAGCGGCCGCGAGACGCTGGTCGATATGTTCATCCACTTCGCCCGCGCGGGTGACGAGGCAGCGACTCTTGCCGCCGACAACGGCGACGCGCCGCCGGGAGGTTCGCCGTGAGCGTACCGCCGGCGAAGATTGCTCCGCAGCGCCGCACGGCCGCTCCGCGGATCGTGCGGCTCGCGCTCAAGGAGCTCCGCGAGACGCTCCGCGATCGCCGCACGATCGCCACGCTGCTCTTGATGCCGCTGTTGGTGTACCCGCTGCTGAGCCTCGCCTTTCAGCGTTTCTTGCTTTCGAGCGTCAAACCGGCTGCGAGCCACAACGATTTCGTGCTCGGCCTGCGGACGAAGGCCGAAGCGGACAGGCTGGGCGTTTATCTCTATCGCGGAACGGCACTCCTCAAAACGCGCCAAGCGACGGGCGAGAAGGACCGCCCGAACGCCTCCCACCCCAAAACGCCCCCGCGTGAAAAAGAGGGCAAAGCGGAGCCGGCCGATCCGCCGGCCAATTCTTCCGAGCTACGGCCCATTTCGTACGATATCGCCGAGAATCCGCGGCAAGCGGTGCTCGATGGCCGGGTCGATCTGGCCGTCGAGATATCGAATTCCGAGCCGTTCAAGAAGTCGCGCGGCTTCGACCGGGCGATCGATTGCGAGCTGTATTACGACCCTCAATCGCCGACGAGTCGCGACGCCTTGCGCTGGCTCGAAGGCTGTCTGCAGGCGGTCAATCAGCAAAGCCTCGTGCAACAACTGCGCGGAAAAGGGGAGAAATCGCGCGTCGTCCCCGTGCAGATGGTTTCGCGACCCATCGAGACCGAAGTCGTCGTGGGCCGGCGACACGGCACGCCCACGTTGGCGACGCTCGTGCCGCTGATCTTGATCCTGATGACGATCACGGGAGCCGTTTATCCGGCGATCGACCTCACGGCCGGCGAACGCGAACGCGGCACGCTCGAAACGCTCATCGCCTCTCCCGTGCCCCGCATGCAGCTCCTCTTGGCGAAGTACGCGGCCGTCGTGACCGTCGCGCTGCTTACGGCCCTCGTGAACCTGGCCGCCATGTTCGCCACGGTCTCCAGCATCGGGCTGACGACGGTCCTCTTCGGCGAAGCCGGCGTATCGTTGCGGACGATTATCCAAATCGTCGCGTTGCTCGTGCTGTTCGCGGCATTCTTCTCGGCCGTCCTCCTGGTGGTGACGAGTTTCGCCCGCAGCTTCAAGGAAGCACAGGCGTACTTGATTCCCTTGATGCTGGTCTCGATCACGCCCGGCATGCTCTCGATGATTCCCGGGCTCAAGCTGCAGGGGCCGTTGGTCGTGACCCCGCTCTTGAACATCGTGCTCTTGGCCCGCGACCTGCTCGAACCGACCGCGCTCGTCGAGCCGGCCACCGTGTTTTGGGTGGTGATTTCGACGGCCCTGTTTGCGGTGGCGGCCATCGGCGTCGCCGCCCGCATCTTCGGGACCGACGCGATCCTCTACGGGAGCGAGGGGGCGTGGTCGGACCTCGTGCATCGGCCGTACCGCTCGTCGGCCGCCCCCACGCCGACGAGTGCTCTGTTGTGCCTGGCCGTCATGTTCCCAGCGTATTTTCTGGCGTCGAACCTGCTGGCGCGGTCGGGGCTCGAATCGATCGAAGGGCGGCTTTTGCTGGCGGCGCTGGTGACGATATTGGTCTTCCTGCAAATTCCACTAGCGACGGCGGTGCTGAATCGGGTCGATTTGACGACCGGTTTTCAACTCCGTCCGGCCGCGCCGCTCGTGTTTGTCGGCGCGGTTGTTCTCGGGTTGTCATTGTGGCCCTTCGCGCATGAGGCGCTCGTCTTTCTCAATCGCTGGGAACTCGTGTCGTTCGACCCGCGCACGCTCGAGGCGGCCCAGCAACTGGTGGCCAAGATCCGCGCGATCTCCCCGGTCCTCGTGATTCTCGCGCTGGCCGTCGTGCCGGCCGTGTGCGAAGAATTTTTCTTCCGCGGATTTCTCATGGCCGCCTTCCAGCGCTCGATGTCCGGGGCGAGGGCTGTCGTCCTGTCCGCCGTTTTGTTCGGACTGTTTCACCTCGTCGCCATCGAGCAATTGCATTTCGAGCGGCTGGTGCCCAGCACGTGTTTGGGACTCGTGCTCGGTTGGATCTGCCTCCGTTCAGGAAGTGCGCTGCCGGGAATGGTGCTGCACGCTTGCCACAACGCGTTCCTGCTCTTGGCCGCGTATTACCAGAAAGAGCTGGCCGCCTGGGGCTGGGGTTTGGACGAGTCGGTCAACGTCGACGCGGCTTCGCTGCCGAAGAGCTGGCTGGCCGCGGCGACGATTGGCACGGCATTCGGCTTCGTCTTGGTCGCCTTCGCCACGCGGCGACGTGCCGCGACAGACTCGCCGGCTCAGTCAGGGTAGCGTGGCGATCTTGGCGAGGAGCATCTCGCGGACGACCTGCGGATCGGCTCCTTTGGCTTGCTTCATCACCTGACCGATCAGTGCGCCAACCGCCTGCTGCTTGCCCCCTTTGACGTCGGCGACGACCTTGGCATTCTTCGCCAGAACGGCCTCGATCACCGGCGCCAGCTCGCCCGCGTCAGCCGTGATGGCGAGCGATTTCTCAGCGATGATCGCTTCGACGAGTTCAACGCCGCCGTCGGCCGTGTCCCGGGAGAGAACTTCCAGGAACACCGTGCGGCCGCTGTTGGTCGTGATCTTTCGCTGGCCGATTTTGCCGAGGATGGACGCCAGCACTTCGGCGCGGATCGGAAAATCCTCGATCGACGTTTTTCGCTCCTTCATTTCCCGCAACACGTCTTGCGTGACCCAGTTGGCGGCCTGCTTGGCGTCGCCGCAGCCCTTCGCCACGCTCTCGAAATAGTCGGCAAACGCCTTGCCCTGCGCGACGATCACCGACGCGTCGTAATGCGAGAGCTGGTGCTCGGTCTCGAACCGCACCCGTTTGGCGGCCGGGAACTCGCAGAACGCCTCGTGGATTTTGCGTTTCCGTTCTTCGCTGATCGTGACGGGGACGAGGTCGGGATCAGGGAAGTAGCGGTAATCGGCCGCCTCTTCTTTGCCGCGCTGCGCGAAGGTCACCCCGCGTTCGGCGTCCCAGCCGCGGGTCTCCTTGGCCACCTCGCCGAATTTTTTGCCGGTCCGCTGGAATTCATCGGATTGGCGTTTGGCCTCGTATTCGATGGCCGCCTCGACGCCGCGGAAGCTGTTGAGGTTCTTGATCTCGACGATCGGCGTGGCGATCGTTTTTCCATCGTCGGCCTGCACGTGCAGATTCACATTGGCGTCGCAGCGCAGGCTCCCCTCCTGCATGTTGCAGTCGGAGACTTCGAGGTACGTGAGCAGCAGTTTCAACTCGTCGAGATAGGCGTGTGCCTCGGCCCCCGAACGCAGATCGGGCTGGGAGACGATTTCCAGCAGCGGCGTCCCCGCGCGGTTGAGGTCGATCAGACTGTCGCCGCCGCGGCCCGATTCATCGTGGAAGTTCTTGCCGGCGTCCTCTTCGAGGTGAGCGCGAATGATGCCGATGCGTTTCTTCACGCTCGGCTCGCTTTCGGTCGCGATCTCCAGCCAGCCCTCCGAGCTGAACGGCAAATCGTACTGGCTGATCTGGTAGCCCTTCGGCAAGTCGGGGTAGTAATACTGCTTGCGGTCCCATTTGGTGACGGGCGGGATCGCGCAGTTGAGGGCCATGCCCGTCTTGAGCGCCAGCTCGAACGCGAAGCGGTTCATCACGGGCAGGCTGCCGGGCAAACCCAGACAAACCGGACACGTCTGCACGTTGGGCTGCGTCGGGTTGAAGCGGTTGAGGCAGCCGCAGAAGAGCTTGGTCTGCGTGAGCAGCTGCACATGCACTTCCAGTCCGATGACGGTCGTGTAGTTCATGTGGCAGACCCCAAGCTGGGTCGCTTCGTATGCCAGTCCGTTTCGCGCTCGAACATGCGGGCCGCGCAGCAGCCGATCTTCCGAAAACGGCGGCCCGAGCAGTTGAATCCCGATGGGCAGACCCGCTTCGCTCTGGCCGCCCGGCACCGAGATGGCCGGCAGACCGGCGAGGTTCGCGCTGATGGTATAGATGTCCGACAGGTACATCGCCAGCGGATCGTCGATCAGTTCGCCGACCTTGAAAGCCGGCGTGGGCGCCACCGGACCGAGAATCAGATCGCACGATTCGAACGCCCGGTCGAAGTCGCCGCGAATCAGGCGGCGAACTTTGAGTGCCTTGAGATAATAGGCGTCGTAATAACCGGCCGAGAGGGCGTAATTACCGAGCATGATGCGGCGTTTGACTTCCGCCCCGAAGCCCTCGCCGCGCGAGGACGCGTACATATCCACGAGCCCGTCGAAGTGCTCGGCCCGATGACCGTAGTGCACGCCGTCGTAGCGGGCCAGATTGCTGGCCGCCTCCGATGGGGCGATCAGGTAATACGCGGCGACGGAATACTTCGAGTGCGGCAACGTCACGTCGACGAGCTTCGCCCCCAGTGACCGATACAGATCGGCCGCCGCGGTGACAGCTGCCGCCACCTCCGGATCCAGTCCCGCGGCAAAGTACTCGGCCGGCAAACCGATCCGCAGACCGGCCAGCGGCTGCTCGAATGTCTCGCTGTAAGCCGGCACGGGACGGTCGACGGATGTGGAATCGGATGGATCGTAACCGGCGATGACTTCGAGTAAGAGCGCGGCGCCGGCCACGTCGCTCGCGAACGGACCGAGCTGATCGAGCGAACTGGCAAACGCCACCAGGCCGAACCGCGAGACGCGTCCGTAAGTCGGTTTCATCCCGACGACGCCGCAGAACGCTGCCGGTTGGCGAATCGAGCCCCCCGTGTCGCTGCCGATCGATAGCGGCGTCATAGAAGCAGCCACGGCCGCGGCCGAACCGCCGCTCGAACCGCCGGGAGATCGCTCGGTGTCCCACGGGTTCCGCGTGATTTGAAAGGCCGAGTTCTCGGTGGACGAACCCATGGCGAATTCGTCCATGTTCGTCTTGCCGATCAAGACGGCGTCGGCCTCGCGCAGGCGGCGGACGATCTCGGCATCGTAAGGTGGAACGAAATTCTGCAGGATGCGGCTCGCGCACGTCGTCATCTGGCCGCGCGTGCAAACGAGATCCTTGAGCGCGACCGGCAGACCGGCCAGGCGGCCGAGCGGCTGCCCTTCGCGACGCTTGCGATCGACGGCCTCGGCCTGTTGCAGGGCACCGTCGCGGTCGACCTTGAGAAAAGCCTTGATCGAGTCGTCGTGGGCCGCGATCTGATCGAGAAAGGCGGTCGCCACAGCGACGGCAGAAGACTCTCCCGCTGCCTGCACGGCCAGCAGTTGCGGAGCTGTCTTCCCAACAATCGACATGCCCACCTCGTAGGGCAGGCTCGGCCTGCCATCTTTCGTAGGGCAAGCTGCCAGCTTGCCATTTTCGTGGGGCAGGCTGCCAGCCTGCCCGTCATTCCTGGCAAGCGCTGTTGCTCGCCAAATCCTTCCGAGCGTCCCACGTCATTCGATGCGAATGGCAAGCTGGCAGCTTGCCCTACGTGCGGCAGGCGAGCAGCCTGCTCACGTCCTTAAGACAGTGTCATTCGAGAATCGCCGGCACCACGAAGCAGCGGCCGTCTGTCTTCGGGGCGTTGGCCAGTGCGTCTTCCCGCGGCAGCGAAGGGACCGGCACGTCCTCGCGAAAGACGTCACGCAGTTCGATGGCGTGGGCCATCGGCTCGACGTTTTGCGTGTCGACCTCGTTCAGGATGTCGACGTATTCGAGGACGCGGCCCAGTTGAACCGTCATGCGGTCCATCTCGTCGGCCGTCAGTTTCAGCCGCCCCAGCAGAGCGACTTTCGCCACGTCGTCGCGGGTGAGCCGGCCGGTCATTGTCTTACTTCAATGTGGTCGGCAGCGTGAACGGTTTCCGCACGACGGCCTTGGTGATGCGGCCGCTGCGAATGCACTGCGTGCACACGCGGCGGGTGACGGCCGAGCCACCCTCTTGCACTTGAATCCGCTGCAGGTTCGGGCGGAACTGGCGGCGCGAAATGCCGGTCGTCTTGCGGCCGTTGCCGCCGAGGTACTTGGCCTTGCCGCGCTGGGTCACCTGGTTGCCGAGCACTGCCTTCTTGCCGCACACATCACATTCCCGAGACATCTGCCGACCTCACTGAATCGAATTCCGGGGACGGGCCGCGAGCTTGGCCGACAACCTGAGCGCACACGTCGCACCGGCGGTTTGCGAAACGGGTAATTGTAGTGACAACGGCGGGGAATGCAAGCGGCATAAAACGGGCCGCCAAAACGCTTTCGGCGGCCCGCTGGGTCATCGATCACCAGCTCGCTTACTCGTAGAAAGGACTCTCGAGTTGGCGGTCCCGGCCGTTCCGATCCGAGGGCCTCGAATCGAAATCGCGACTGTTCGACGGACGTGATGTCCAACTCGTCGGCGTATACCGCGACGACGCTGACGGCGCAGAGTCGGACCGGCGGTAAACCGGACCGGCGTCGTCATCGCCATACGAGAGACTTCGGTCGCGATTGCGAGCCGCGCGGCACTGTCCGTTCGGACAATTGGCCGAGCAATTCCCCGACTGGCACGCTCCCGGAGGACACGTTCCGCAGCGTCCATTCGCACAACAGCCCCCCGCGCCGCAGGAACATCCGCTGCACGAACCCGTCCCGCAGCGGCCGTTTGGGCAATTGCCCGTCGAACCACCGCCGTTGACGCTGTAAGCGGCCGACGGCGCATCTGCCGAGTACGAGTAGGTCGGGCTCGTTGCGTTTGACGGCGCCCCATACGCGGAGCCGCACCGTCCGGAAGGACACTGCCCTGATGGACAGCTCGACGCCGGATAGCTGCTGTAAACGGGATAGCTACTGTACGTCGGGGCGTACGGAGAGTCGTACGCTCCTGCCTGCACCTGGCTGCCGACCACGGCGGCCGTGAGGGCCAAGGCCGCGATCGCCGCCAGTTTGAAATTTGTCATGTGCTCCTCCTCTGCAAGTTGAAAACTGAGCTCCCAAAAAACGGATCGTGCAGAGCCGCTCCCTGCAGCGAATCCGAGTGAAATCACGAAAAATCAATAACGCAACACCCGTGCCGGCCCTGGGAACGCAGCGATCGGTCAAACGAAGGGTAGACTCCTATCGACTGCTCAAACTTTGACATGCGCTCGATTGAGATTCCTCGGCGAGAAGAGTCATTCTTGCAACACATGTGTCTCTTTTTTACAAATTCCGGCGCGCGTTACACTCGAAATGACCGTTGCTTCGCGCCCGATTCTTTGACAATCCTTACCAATCCCGCCTTACAATCCTGTCCACTATCGGGTCGTTTCGCGGCTTTCAAAGCACCGTCAAACTAAATCGCAAATATTTCATTTGTAAATGTTTACGACACATCTGCGCGATAAAAACGAGCGTCGTGTCTCCGCTTTGGCACACTGTTCGCAAATGTGCCAACCAGTTTGAGTCGTCTGACGTGACTCAATAATCAAATGATGGCTTGATTGCGACGACGCGAAGAGCCATATCGAGATAAAAACAGGGAGCTGAAAGGATTCATCATGTTAGTACTCACACGGAAGAAATCAGAAGCGATTCGAATCGGCAACGACGTTTTTGTCAAAGTGATTCGCACGGGACGCAGCACGGTGAAGATTGGGATCGAAGCTCCGGCCAACGTGCGGGTCGTCCGCGGCGAGTTGGTGATCACCGGGGGGACCGAAATCGCGGTGCCGGCAAGTGTCGCAGCTGAAACTCACGAGGACGCGTGCTCGGACCAATTCCCGCAAACGCACATCGTTTCGCCCTCAGGCGTGTAAGAGTGCAAAAGCCGTAAGAGTGCAAAAGCCCATGGCAAGAAGCACCTTCCGCCCCAGGAAGAGAGGACGAAAACATGTTTCGCAATCTGCGCGCGTGGCGAGTCGCACCCGCCGAAGGGCGGCGACTCGGCGGTGACTGGCGAACCAAAGCCATTTACGTCGCCGCCTCCCTTTTATTGCTGACGGCCGGCTACGTTTCAGCAGAGCCGGCGACTTCGACCTGGCGTTCCGATTCGTCGAATTTTCAGAGCGAACCGGACACGCTGCCTCCCGATCGGCCGCCCCAGCCGCCGATCGAGATTAACGACAACCCCGCCGGGCCTGCGGCCCCGGGCGGGTTTCAAGAAAGCCCGAATAGCGACGACCCCGCGCCGCCGGCCCCTCGCCGTCACCGTTCGCACCGCGAACGTGAATTTGACGGCGAGGGTCCGTCTCCGGCCCTACCCCCGTCACTGCCCCCTTCGCTGCCTCCGTCCACGCCCCGTCATCGGATGCGGCATCAGGAGCAGGATCGGCCGGCCATTCGGCACGACGATCAGCTCCCCGAGCCGGAGCTGATCCGGCGGAAGCTGACCAACCGCTACGGCAACCCGGCGATCGTGCGCCTTGTGCGATCGTGGTCGCCGCAGCAAAGCCTGGAGGTCTACCAGGAAATCTCGGGGCTGATCGACGCGCGCGTCACTTGAAGCCCGCGACCTACGACGCCCGCGTGAAGCAGGCGATGAAGAACCTGACGCTGGCCCTCGACAACCCCGTCTTCCTGCAGGCCAACGGACTCGGGCGGGATTCGAGTCGGCTCGATGCCTTCCGCGTCGACTTGCAGCGCGTCGCGGACGGACAGCCGGTGCGGAATGCCGATGACGCCTTTCAAGCCCTGCAGTGGACGATGCAAGCGGCCGACCGCGACGCCGGCTTGCGGCCCACGGCCGTCGTCATGGAGTTCATCTTCGGTGCGACCGATTCGCTCGATAAGTATTCAGCCTTCGTCCCGGCGATTGGGCAAGGCGCGCCGAGTGCCGAGTTGGAAGACCACATCGTCGGCATCGGCGTTGAAATCAAGGCGGACGAGCGCGGCATGTTGATCTCCAAGGCGCTGCCGGGCGGACCGGCTGCCGAGGCGGGACTGCAAAGCGGCGACATGATCGAGTCGATCGACGGCCACAAGGTCACGGGGGCGAGCCTCGATTCGGCCGTCGATTTGATCACGGGGCCGCCGGGCAGCCAGATCACGCTCGGCGTCCGCCGCGACGAACGGCTTGCCGAAGTGAAACTCGTCCGCCGCCGCGTGGAAGTCCACAGCGTGAGCGAGGTGAAAATGCTCGACGACAACGTGGGCTACATCAAGCTCGAGAAGTTCGCCCAGAACAGCTCCGAAGAATGCGACAAGGCGCTGTGGGACCTGTATCGCCAGGGGATGAAGTCACTGATCATTGACGTGCGTGGAAATCCGGGAGGACTGTTGACGACGGCCATCCAGCTGTCGAACAAGTTCGTCCCCTCGGGGACCATCGTCTCGACTCGCGGCCGCGATGCGAGTGACGACATGGTCGAAAGCGCCCATCACGATCGCACCTGGAAAACGCCGCTCGTCGTGCTGGTGGATGAGAACAGCGCCAGCGCCAGCGAAATCTTCGCGGCGGCCGTGCAGGAGAACGGACGCGGCATGATCGTCGGTTGTCGCACGTACGGCAAAGGCACCGTTCAGACGCATTTTCCGCTGCAGACCGTGCAGGGGACGCTGCGGCTGACCACCGCGAAATTCTACTCGCCGAACGGCCGCGAAATGGCCGGTGCGGGAGTGGAACCCGACGTGCACGTCACCGCCGAGCTGGCGGGCGAGCGTGCCTACTACGAACAAGGAGGCCCCGACCGGCACGACGTGGGTTACGACCACGAGTTGTACGGCCAGCGCGACGGAGCGCGACATCACGAAGCGGCGTACCGCCACGGAGGGTACTCCCGCCGGGACGCGTCTCAGGGGACGGACCGAGCCCTGAGCGCGGCCATCGAAACGGCCGTCAGTCCGGACTTGGCTGAAATGGCCCGCTCGGCGGGCAACCGCCGAGGAACGGGCGGGCCCAGCAATCGGTAAAGGCCGTTCGGTAAGGACAACGAGAGAACGACTACTAGATCGACACCCTGAACCCACTCCCCGCGTGTGAGACTGGCTGAGACGTCTGCTGCTTTCCAAGACCCCGAACCCGCCCGCACCGCAGCAGCAAACTCTCAGCCTTCTCACCGCGGGGAGGCTTTTTTGAAGGATGAAGGCGGAAGGATGAAGGATGAGCCAGAGGGAAGAGAAGGATGAGGGATGAAGGCTGAAGGATGAGCCAGACTAAAAGGCGACTGCTATTCGCGCCTGGATTTAGCGTTTCGCACGCATGTGACCAGGATCGCAATGAGTTGGTCTGCTTCTTCCATGAGATCGCCCAACCGGGCCGCGCTCATGACTTCGCTCTCGACTAGCAATTCCATCCAGTAAACCGATTCTTCGAGTTCCTGCAGAGCGCCTTCGACCTTGCTGATAAACTCCACGTCAGACCGACTTCGAGTTGCCTCACGAAAATGTGCACCAACGGATGTGCCGCATCGAAGAAGCTGCTTACCTAACACCTGCGCAACAACAGAACTCGGCAACGCCGAGTAAAGACGAACGATACGCAGTGCAAACTGTTTCGTGCGGCCCTTCAGCTCTGCCGGCTCTTGGATTTTGGCTTGGCTCATCCTTCATCCTTCCGCCTTCATCCTTCTCTTCCCTCTGGCTCATCCTTCATCCTTCCGCCTTCATCCTTCAGGGCAGCAGGTGCCCCATCTTGTCTCGCTTGGTTGCGAGATACTTTTCGCGCTGATCCAAGTGCGGGGCGATGATGGGGACTTGCTCGACGATTTCGAGATCGACCGCGTGGAAGACGGCGGAGTCGGTCTTCTTGGGATTGTTCGTCAGCACGCGGATTTTCGTGAGGCCGAGGTCTTTGAGGATTTGAGCGCCGACCATGTAGTCTCGCTGATCGGCCTTGAAACCGAGTCGATGGTTGGCTTCCACCGTGTCGAAGCCTTCGTCCTGGAGTTTGTACGCCTTGAGCTTGGCCATCAGGCCGATGCCCCGGCCTTCTTGAGGCAAGTAGACGACGGCTCCCACGCCCTCCTTGTAGATCATCTCCATGGCGATCTGGAGTTGGTCGCCGCAATCGCAGCGCAGCGAGCCGAGCACGTCCCCCGTGAAACACGAGGAGTGCATGCGGACGAGTGGCGGCTTCGTGGCGGACTGCAAGTCGCCCCACACGAAGGCGAGTGGCTCTTGGTCTTCGTGGGCCACACTGTAGGCGATGAGGGTCGGTTTGCCGAAGTCTTTCGTTTCGATCGCCACTTCGACTTCACGATGGATGAGTTGCTCGCGCGTGCGGCGGTAGCGGATGAGTTCTTCGATCGAGATGATCGGAATCTGGTGTTCGGCGGCCAGATCCTCGAGCTCGGCCATCGAGGCCATGCCGAAGTGCCGCTGGCTGCAGACTTCGATCAACACGCCGACGGGCCGCATGCCGACCATTTTCAACAGGTCGACGGTCGCCTCGGTATGGCCGGCCCGGCGGAGGACGCCCCCCTCTTTGGCCAACAGCGGCGAGACATGGCCCGGCTGCACAAAGTCGGAGGCGGCAGAATGCGGATCGGACAGTGCACGGATCGTCATCGCGCGGCTGGAGGGGCTGACACCGGTGCCGCTTTCGCGGTGATCGACTTGCACAAGAAACTGCGTTTGATGCGGAGCCGTGTTGCGTTCGTTGGCGACGGCGTGGCTCAAGTGCAGCCGATCAGCGGCCTCTTGAGTGAGGGGCACGCACATCACGCCGCGGCCGATCCGCAGCATGAAATCGACCTGTTCGGGAGTGATCGTTTCGGCCGCAGAGATCAAATCCCCCTCGTTCTCGCGGTCGAGGGCATCGACGACGATCACGAGCCCTCCCCGTTTGAGCGCGGCCAGCGCCGGCTCGATTCCGGTTGTGGTCATCGATCCTGTTCCGTCTGATTGGGTTGAGCAAACCGACATCGACAGTCCCTCAACAAGTGCTACGTGGCCGACTGTTCCATCTTACGCGATTCGCAAAGCCCCCGCACAGCCCCGCAAAACCGGGTACGGACGTCAATTTCTCGATATGCAAGCGGAAGAGAGTTGCCGCCTCAGGTTAAGATTGGATAATCGGATCGGCTTTCGAGGAACTGTCATGGCCAGGCAATTGCAGTTGAACGGAATCTCTGTGGAACGACGCCCAACCGAGGTGTCGCTCGCTCACAAGCGCACGCGCATGCTCGTGCGTGGCAGAAACGGCCGGCAATCCTGAAAAATCATCACCAGGTGATTCTGGGAGATGCCCGCGAGTTCTGCGGCCTGAAAAAGGACACCCAAGTCCACTTGGTGGTTACCTCGCCGCCGTACTGGAATTTAAAAAAGTACGCCGGTCACGGAAACGGGGCGCAGCTCGGACATATCGACGATCGTGAACACTTTCTGAACGAACTGGGGAAGGTCTGGAAACGATGTTTCGACGCACTCGTGCCCGGA
This sequence comes from uncultured Planctomycetaceae bacterium, assembly GCA_963752185.1. GTDB lineage: Bacteria > Planctomycetota > Planctomycetia > Planctomycetales > Planctomycetaceae > DASPSM01. The sequence goes on from CAVVXK010000002.1 coordinate 4,130,360, forward strand.
GGACGCATGTGTGTCGTCGTGGGCGATGTGTGCCGTTCTCGACGGGCTCATGGACGGCACGTTGTCGAACCGCTCCACGCCTATATCCAAGCTCAATGCCAAGACATTGGCTTCGATCCGTTGCGCACCATTATTTGGAACAAGATCGCCAACGCCAAGACCGAGGTGGCGGGCAATGGCAACGGTTTCTTGGGAAAACCGTACGAACCCAACGCAATCATCAAGAATGACGTTGAATTCATTCTCCTCTTTCGCAAGCCGGGAGACTACCGCCACCCTTCACAGCTGCAGCGCGACTTGTCGTTGATCAGCAAAGAAAATCACCGCAAATGGTTCCAACAAGTGTGGACGGACATTCGCGGCGAAAGCCAACGACAGCATCCCGCGCCGTTTCCGCAGGAACTCGCCAAGCGGTTGATCAGCATGTTTTCGTTTGTCGGAGATACGGTCCTGGATCCGTTTCTCGGAATCGCTAATACCAGCCTGGCGGCCATGGAGACGCACCGATCATCAATCGGCTTTGAGATTGAACCTTCGTACTTTGAGATTGTGAAACGCCGCCTCGACCCTTCCGACGATTCGACGGTGGAATTTGTCGTTCCAGGAAAGGCGGAATGACAAACCCAAATTCCTTCCTCCAACATTTGCGAGACGAAGGATATCATTCGCGATCCGACAAGCACTCGAACGCTTTGGCCGAAGCCATCCTGCAAGATCTCGTGCGCCACTGCCCCAAAATTCGGGAAAAGGGCCGTCGTGGATCCCTCGTCTACGACCTGAATGTCACGTTGATCGCGGGAACCGCCGAATGGAATGTCGATCTCGTTCTCGGACCGCCTCCGCTCGACAATACTCGGCCGGCAAAGGGTGTCCTGATCTCGAAACAGAAACCGTCCACCGTCGATATCGCAATTGAAATCAAAGCCGTGATGACGGCTCATCGAAAAGCTGTCAAGAATCGGAAACGCGATCTCGAGGCCCACCACGAACACGTACACAATTACAACAACAACACGATCGCCGGGGGTGTCTTCGTCCTCAATGCGTCCGAGTCGTTCCAATCGCCATTGTTGTCGGAGCCAACGATTCACGGATCACCGGCTCGCACCGTTGAGCACTGCGTATCCGAGTTGCGTTCCGTCTCGACTCGCGGCGGGACGAAGGGATACGGGCTCGAAGCAAAATGCGCGATCGTCGTCGATATGGACAATGTGAACCACGGCGCGACGAAATATGTGAGCACTCCGCCAGCCCCGCCGATGGGCGATCAACTCCATTACGACGCTTTCATACGCACCATCTGCGAGCACTATACTCGGCGATTTTAACGATTCAAAAGACGGCACGGCGTCCAATCCCAGACTTGCCCGATCAGCAGCGCAAGCGTCGAACAATTCATTCGTTCCGACTTGTCTCCCGGCCTCCAGCTCAGGTTGGCAAATGGTCTTCGGCTGGCGGAAATTCGTCGAACTTCGGTGTCGCACGTGGTAGCCGCCTGCTTTACGATTGAGGGCCAAGTGGTCGAGGGGACACTTCGAGATTCGGGGACCTGCGGGCTGTCAGCAAAGCGCGATGGGCAAGACGTTAACCGAATATGCGGAATGGCTGGCCGAGCGCAAGCTGATTTGGCCGGCGGCGCTTAAACGCGTGCCGATCAAAGCGCTGCCGTCCGCCGATCCCATTTTCGGGATCCGGGCGGTGGCGTTCAGCGTGTATGGGACGCTGTTGCGGATTTCCGACGGCGAGCTGCTCGTGCAACATCCGCAGGCCGTGCGGATGGAGATCGCGCTCGAGAAGACGATCAAAGAATTCAATATGTGGAACAGCATGACGCGCCGGCCCGGCGCACCGTGGGAAGGCATGGTCACACGGTACACGCGGTCTCTCGACGAACAGCGCATGACCGTCACCGCCGCGCCGGGCGAAATTCCCGAAGTCGACTCGGCCCAGTTGTGGCTGAAATTGATCCGCATTTTGCAGCACAAGGATTATTCTTACGAAGTCTCCATCTACGGCGACCTGGAGGGGTTTGCCGAAAAGGTGGCTTACTTTTTCCATTCGTGCCTGCAGGGACTGGAGGCGGAAGAGGGGGCCCTCGAACTGTTGCGCACCCTGCCCCTGGTGGGAAAACGGGTGGGAATCATCGGCAACGGGCAGCGGTTCACTCCGGTACAAATGTTGCGGGCTTTTCAGCGTCAAGGTACACTGCCCTCGCTGGATGACGTGTTGGATCCGGCGCTCGTCACGCTCTCGTGGCGGGAAGGAGTTCGCAAACCGTCAAAGTCGCTCTACCAGCGAGCGCTCGAGCGATTTCGGCGGATGGGCGTGTCCCCTCACCAGGTCTTGTATGTCGGGACTCGCTTACGCGATGATCTGGCGGTGGCGAAACAAGCCGGAATGCGGACGGCCCTGTTGGCCGTCGACCAGACGAGTTTTTCCGCCACCCGCGAAGAGCTGGCCGACCCGGAGTTGCGTCCGGAGCGGCTGTTGACCAGCCTCTCGCAAGTTCGCGACGTCGCCGGCCATTGAGTTGCAAACCAACTGGCTGCCGACCCGCTCGTTGCCGAGCCATTGAATGACCGGATCCTGAAGGCGCTTTTGCCACTTTCGAGATGAGTTCGACCGATGCCTGCACCGCCGCTCTACGATTACACCAAGTTCGACTACGACAAGCCGATCTTCACGATCAACGATATTCGCCTCGTGAATCCGCAGCGCGAGGAGATGGAGCAGCTGACCGCCATCGTCCACGTCGACCGGGAAAATAACGGCATCATCGGCTTCAAGGACGTCACCGAGCGCGAATTCTGGACGCGGGGGCACATGCCCGGCTATCCGATCATGCCGGGGGTGATCCTCTGCGAGTGCGCGGCCCAGACGGCCAGCTTTTACGCCCGCAAATTCAATATTCTCGCCGGCGATTTTCTGGGCTTCGGCGGCATGGAAGCTGTTCGCTTTCGCGTCCCCGTGGTGCCGCCCTGCCGGTTGATTATCGTGGCGAAGCTCACGGACCAGCGGCCCGGCCGCAGGGCCGAATTCTCGTTTCAGGGGTTCGTGAAGGACCGGATGGTCTTCAGCGGCACGATGATCGGTGTTCCCATTCACGTCGGCGCGGACATCGGACCGGCGTCGAACGACTGACGCATGCGCCGCGAGCCCCCGGTCGACCTCAAGCCGTTTTTTCTCACGCTCGACGACGTTGGGGACGGTCTCGACTGGCCCACGTTCTTCGGCAACGAGAATCCGGTCGAGCTCGACGTCGGCTGCGGGCGGGGCCTGTTCTTGTTCAACGCCTCGACGTCGCATCCGCAAACGAACTATCTGGGCCTCGAACTCGACTACAAGGAAGGGCGACGGGCCGCGCGACGGTTGTGGAAACGCGCGCAATCAAATGCCCGCGTGCTGGGAGGCGACGCGCGGATCGCACTCTCGAAATTGATTCGCCCCGAGTCGGTGGCGGCCGTGCACGTGTACTTTCCCGATCCGTGGTGGAAGCGAAAGCACAAACGCCGGCGGCTGTTTACGGATGAGTTCGTCGATCTTGCCCGTCGCGTGCTCAAGCCGGGCGGGCTTTTGCATTCGTGGACCGACGTCGAAGACTACTTCGGCGTGATCCGCGCACTCATGGACAATCACGCGGGCTTCGAGGCACTGCCGCCTCCGACCGAGCGAACGGCCGAGCACGATCTCGACTATCAAACGAGCTTCGAACGCCGCAAACGGCAAATCGGCTCAACGATCTATCGCGGGCTGTGGCGCAAACGCTGAAGTGATCTTCGGCATCGGGGATCAGGACGGTAAAATACAGGTGTCGGCACTGAACGGTGTCGGAATTTCGCACCTCTCTGTGTGCCACGCCCACGGCTTTGCGTGGGCGTGCCCATGAACTTGATACGGGAACGTCAAACGGATTCGCACGCCCACGCAAAGCCGTGGGCGTGGCACCCGAAGCATCGCAGGACTCGAAGTTCTGGTCGCCGGGCGAGTTACGCGAACCTGGCAAAATTTTCGCCAAGAACGGCGAGAATTGGTCCAGCCTGAACCGAGAAAACGCAAACTCGGTCTGGCGTGGACCAAGTTCCGACAAACCTGGCGTGGCCGTGTCGCCGCCGTCTATTCCACAAGCGGTTTGCTTGCGGCGAGTTAGTCGTCATTGTGCCGCGCAGGTACAATGCCACCTTGATTGGCTCTCGTTTCTCTATTCGCGAATTTTCCGGCGGGAAATTTTGACTCTCAATGCGACAGCGGTGCTCGGCGAGGAAGGACGGATCGCCAAGCGGTTGCGGACTTATGAACACAGGCCGCAGCAGCTCGAGATGGCAACCGCCGTCGAGCGGGCCATTGCCGAAGAGACACACCTGGTCGTCGAGGCCGGAACCGGCGTGGGCAAGAGCTTCGCCTATCTTGTGCCGGCCATTCTGGCAGTGACCGGCGAACAGCAACTCGAGAACAAACCGAAGAAGCCGCTGATCGTCTCCACGCACACGATCAGCCTGCAGGAACAGCTTTTCACGCGGGATATTCCCTTTTTGAAGTCGGTGATGCCGGTCGAGTTTTCGTTCGTACTGGCCAAGGGGCGTTCGAATTACATCAGCCTGCGGCGGATGGCGGCCGCCGTCGACCGGGCCAAGTCGACGTTTTTTCAGGAGAGGGAGTTCGAGCAGCTCCAGTCGCTGCTCGACTGGTCGCAACACACCGACGACGGCAGCCGCAGCGATCTCAATTTCCGTCCGCTGCCCAATGTGTGGGACGAAGTCGCCAGTGATCGCGGAAACTGCCTGGGGAAGAAATGCGGCAGGTACAAAGACTGCTTTTACTATCAGGCCCGCAGGCGTGCCTGGAACGCGGATGTTTTGATCGTCAATCACGCCCTGTTCTTTTCGGATTTGGGACTGCGGCGGGCGGGGGCGAGCCTGCTGCCCGATTATGACGTCGTGATTCTCGACGAAGCGCACACGCTGGAAGCCGTGGCCGGCGAGCACTTGGGCCTTTCGCTCACGAGCGGACAGTTCGATTACCTGCTCTCGAAGCTGTACAACGATCGCACGCAGCGCGGCTTGCTCGTGCATCACAAGCTCGTGGAGGGGATGCGGCTCGTCGATCAGGTGCGGTACGCCGTGCGGTCGCTGTTCGAGGACATTCGCGACTGGCAGCATGTCCGCGGCAAGGAAAACGGCCGGCTGCGCAAACCGCTGGGAATCGAGAACAAGGTGACGCCCGCGCTCCACGAGTTGGCGGCCAGCATCGCGGCGGCCGCCAAACGCATGCAGAACGAGGAGCAGTCGATCGAGTTGACGGCGGCCTCGGTGCGGTGCATCGAATTGGGTGAAACACTTTCGGCGTGGATCAAGCAGTCGATGGAGGGATCGGTCTATTGGATCGAGATTTTAGAAGGCAAACGGCCACGCACCGAATTGCACTGTGCGCCGATCGAAGTCGGTCCCGTCCTGCAGGCGGAACTGTTCGACCGCGTGAAGACGGCCGTGTTGACAAGTGCCACGCTCGCCGTCGGCAAGCGCAGCTTCGATTTCGTGAAGAACCGGCTCGGCGTCACTCGCTCGAACGAAGAACGACTGGGAAGTCCTTTCGACTATCAGAAACAGGCAAAGCTGATTCTTGCCGCAGGCATGCCCGATCCCGGCGAGAAGCCGGCCGATTACGAGCGGGCCGTTTGCGAACGGATCAAGAAATACGTTGACCAGACACACGGCCGGGCGTTCGTGCTGTTCACGAGTTACAAGATGCTCAAAGGTTGCAACGAACGGCTTGCCGGTTGGTTCCGCGAGCACGGCTATTCGCTCTACTGCCAATCGGACGGTCTGCCGAATTCGCTGATGCTGGAGAAGTTTCGCAAAGACAAGGCCGGCGTGCTGTTCGGCACCGACAGTTTTTGGCAAGGCGTCGACGTGCCGGGCGACGCCTTGCAGAACGTGATCATTACGAAGCTTCCATTCAGCGTGCCTGATCATCCGCTGCTTGAAGCACGGTTAGAGGCGATTCGCGCACGGGGTGGAAACCCTTTCGTCGAGTACCAGGTACCTGAAGCGGTGATCAAGCTGAAACAAGGATTCGGCCGTCTCATCCGCCGGAAAGACGACACCGGGCAAGTTGTCATTCTCGATCCACGTGTCCAGTCAAAACCGTACGGGCGCCAGTTTCTCGAGAGCCTTCCGGACGCCGCAATTGTGATTGACGAAATCTGAAGACTGGGCAAAGACGTCGGCCGCTTTTTTAGCGTTTATCGTTGACAGGCCCGTCTCCATCAGGCACGATTAAAGGCGCAAGACTTTCCTCACCGCATTTCTCTCGTCTGTGTGCGATCGGAACGCACCACGGCAACCCAAGTTCACAACGACTAAGTTACAACGGATTGTTCAATCGGTCGATTTCCTCACCCTGCCCATCGCCGTTTGGTTCGTGCCAGATCACACACACATCCCCGTATTCGGAATCGTCGGGGGGATCGGTTCAGGAAAAAGTTCAGTCGCCCGCTGGGTCGTCACCCACGACCCGGCCGTGGTGTTAATTAATGGAGACGAAGTCGGTCACGAGGTGTTGACACACAAGGCAGTGCAGGAGGCGATCCGACAGCGTTTCGGCGGCGGTGTGTTTGACGGGGCCGGGCAGATCGACCGACGATCGTTGGGGCAAATCGTTTTCGGGCCGAGCGACGAAAACCACGCCGCCCGGCGCGATCTCGAAGGGATCGTGCATCCTCGTATTCGGGAGACGTTTGAAAAACGGATCGCGGACGCGGAGGCTGCCAAGAAACACGCAGTGCTGTTGGACGCGGCCGTTTTGTTTGAGGCGGGATGGAACGATTTATGCCACGCCATCGTCTTTATTGATGTGCCGCGAGGCGAACGCCTGAGTCGGCTGCATGCCGGCCGGGGTTGGGATGAAGCAGAAGTCGAACGTCGGGAAGCCAGTCAGGTTTCTTTGGAGACAAAACGAAGCCGAGCCAATTTCGTCATCGACAACGCGCACTCGGTCGACGAGGCCGGACGGCAATTAACAGAAGTACTTTCAAAAACGCTAACGCGGATCCATGCGCAAACACCTTCCGATCCATTCCGCAACTAGTGCACCGCCCGATCTAAGCCGACAGTTCCAATGTGGGATTTCGCGCGCAAAGCACGCAAAACGAACATCGCATTCCAGGGTGGTCGCACCACCGGCAACTCGTCCCTTTTCATTGAACCGAATCATTCTTCGCAGCGGCTTCGCCGCCCAGACCCAGAATTCCTTCTGAGTTTCTTGGATTTCAGAAAGAGCCCGCCATGGCCAAACTGACTCGCCCGCGCCTTCCACAGGACGACGCCCAGGAAAATGCCCCGGAAAATTTCGAGAACGACGGCGCCGGTTTCGAGGAAACCGCCGAGGAACTTCCCGCTGATGAATTCCCCGGGAACGATCGTTACGAGGAGATCAAGCGCAGCGATATCCACATCGCCGAGCTGCAACGGCTGACGATGAAGGACCTGCTGCTGTTGGCCCGCAAAGAGCAGGTCAGCGACTATACAGGCCTCAAGAAGCAGGACCTCATCTTCAAGATCCTCAAAGAGCGGACGAAGATGAACGGCCTGATGTTCGGCGAGGGGACGCTGGAGATCCTGCCGGACGGGTTCGGTTTTCTCCGCAGCCCGGATTACCACTATCTCCCCTGCCCCGACGACATTTACGTCAGCCCCAGCCAGATTCGCCGTTTCGGTTTGCGAACGGGTGCGACGGTTGCCGGTCAGATTCGTCCGCCGAAGGAGAACGAGCGGTATTTCGCTCTCCTGCGTGTGGAGGCGATCAACGGCCAGGATCCGAACCTGTTGGCCGAGCGGGTTTCATTCGATGACCTGACTCCGCTGCACCCATCGAAGCGCCTGCGGCTGTCCGCCGATCCGCAGGAACTGAGCACGCGGATCGTCGATATCGTGGCTCCGATCGGCATGGGTCAACGCGGACTGATCGTCTCGCCGCCGCGGGCCGGCAAAACGATCCTGCTCTCGCAATTGGCCAAGGCCACGCTCAAGAGCCATCCGGACGCTTACGTTATCGTCCTCTTGATCGACGAGCGGCCGGAAGAAGTCACCGAAATGGAGCGGCAGGTCAAGAGCCGCAACAGCGAGGTGATCAGCAGCACGTTCGACGAACCGCCCAGCCGGCACATCCAAGTCTCCGAGATGGTGATCGAGAAAGCCAAACGGATGGTCGAATATGGCCAGGATGTGATCATCTTTCTCGATTCAATCACCCGCCTGGCCCGCGCCTGGAACACGGAAGTGCCACACTCGGGCAAGATTCTGTCCGGCGGTGTCGACGCGAATGCCTTGCAGCATCCCAAGCGGTTCTTCGGCGCCGCCCGTGCCGTCGAGGAAGGCGGCAGCCTGACGATCATCGCCACGGCACTTGTCGACACGGGAAGCCGGATGGACGAGGTGATCTTTGAAGAGTTCAAGGGGACCGGCAACACCGAGCTCCATCTCGACCGCCGCATGGTCGAGAAACGGGTTTGGCCGGCGATCGACGTCAACAAGTCGGGCACGCGCCGCGAAGAGTTGTTGATGGACGAAGAGGAACTGCGCCGCGTCTGGATCTTGCGGCGGGTGCTCAACGACATGAATCCGGTCGAGGCCATGGAACTGCTCGTCAACCGCATGCGTCGGCATAAGACAAACGAAGAGTTCCTGATGAGCATGAATCTGGGCTAAGCCTGCCGTGCCGCTATGCGCAAAGATCTGGAAGGCGAACTGACCACCAAAGGCGAGGCCTTTGCCATCGTGGTCTCGCGCTACAATGAAATGGTGACGCGGCCTCTTTTGGAGGGGGCGCTGGCGACATTCAAAGAGCACGGCGTTTCGGACGATCAGATTTTGGTGGCGTGGGTTCCGGGGGCATTTGAAATTCCGGTCGTCGCGGACCGCCTCGTCCGCAGCGGCCGCTTTGCCGCGGTTTGCTGTCTGGGAGCCGTCGTTCAGGGCCAGACGACGCACCACGAATACATCAACCAGCAAGTTGCGCGGGCGATCATGGAGACAGCCGTTTCGAGCGGCGTTCCCGTCTTGAACGGCGTCTTGAACTGTCCCACGATGGAGTTGGCGCTGGAGCGGGCGGGAGGCTCCGCGGGTAACAAGGGAAAAGAGGCGGCACTTGCCGCGATCGAGATGGTCAGTCTGTTGAAGAAATTGCCGGCGGCCCAGGCCCGGGCCGACTCGCGCAAGGTGTAAGGATGGCGCGGCGCAGCAAGGCACGCGAGGTCGTGCTTCAAATGCTCTATCAGATCGACGTCAATCCTGACGTCGCCGCGGGAGCGGTGCGCGACATGATTCGCGAGCAACTGCCGGACGAAGACTTGCGAGCTTTCGCCTGGTCGCTGTTTGCCGGCGTGCGCGAAAACCGGGGGGCTCTCGATTCGCGGATTGCGACCGCCGCCGAGAACTGGACCCTGGCCCGCATGGCGGCGACCGACCGGAATGCGCTGCGGCTGGGCGCGTTTGAGCTGCTTTATACCGAAACGCCGCACCGCGTCGTGATCGACGAGACGATCGAACTGGCGAAACGTTTTGGCACGGCCCAGTCGCCGCAGTTCGTCAACGGCATTCTCGACAAGCTGATCCCGCCGGAGAAACGCGGCCAGGACAAGCCGGAAGAGCCTGCGCCCGATCCGGCTCAAACTTGAAGCTGCGATGACCCGCCTTCAATTAGAGCGAGCTTTCGCTCACTTTGGGGAGAAAGCGGCCGCCGCTCATGAACATGCCGTTCTCGCACGGCGTGCACCATTCGATCACCACGCGGTACTCGAAGGTTTGCGAGTCGCCGGCCATGCGGACCGTGACCTCGCCGGGCGACAGCGATCCGCGGTGAAAGATTCCGATGCCGCTGCGGCTGATTTCGCGGGTCATCGCGGCCACGGTATTGCCGCGGGACGTCACGATCTCGGCGGGAACCGACAATTCGAGCCGCTCCACGTTGCGCCGGTTGTCGGTCTCCGGCTTGTGGAGATTTTCCAGGATCTCTTGGAGATCCTTGATGGTCGGCCGGCTCCACGGATCATTGTCGGACATCGCATCTCACCTCGAATTGAGGGCCTCTTGCACGGGTTCGAGCACAAAAAACTATAGTGCACGCCATGCGTAAGAGACTTCGAGGTCGAGAAATTCGCACTGTTTGACCAGCCGGCAGAGCCGACAAAAACGGCAGAACTGGCGAGGCCGCGCCGTTAGACGGTGGGAACGTGGGCTTTCCGCAGCCGCGAGCGCAACCAGACGAGCAGACCGGCCGACAGTCCGACCGTCAATCCAATGATAAAGGCGATCTCTGATCCGGCCGACGGCCATCGATGAGTCGGAATCGGTGCGATCGCCGTCGATTCAGCCGACGGAGTCTCGTGCGAGTCCAAGAGACTGGGCTGACCAAACGGGTCGACCTCCTGGGCGGCACTGACGCCGGCCAGGGCGTGCGGTTCCGGAGATTTGCTCGGACTGGCCGCGCTCGTTTCGACCGCCTGCTCCAGCGCAAACGGGTCGGCGACGGCCGCCGGGCTTACCTGCTGGGCCACAGCGTTTACAACTCCGCTCAGCGGTTGGCGAGCCGGTTCGTGGGCAGTCTGACCCACCGCCGGCACATTCGGGGCAGCGGGTGCAAAGGCTCCTTGGGTCTCCAAATTCGGTACGGACTCCGTTGGCGGGGCCGGTGTCGCGGCGGGCGGAGTCGGCGGCGCCACATCCGCCTTCGGTGAGGCGACCGGCTGCATCGTCGGCTGGCTCGGAACTTCGTCGACACGCGCCGCCGGCGTCCGCGATGTCTTGGCTTTCGAATGCTCGATCCCCGTGAATCGTCCACGGACAGTTCCGGAATCGATAATCATCGCGTCGCTAACCTTGGCGGGCCGCGCGATGCCAGTCGCGGGTGTCCATTCCGGTTCCTTCGCCGCCAAGTCAGGAGTCTCTTGGATCGCCGGCTTGGAATTGCCCGAGGTCGATTCCGGTTTGGCCGCCACACTCGATTTCGAGATCGGCACGACATTCCTCGAAGCTTGCGGGATCGTGACAACGGGCTCGAAGTCCACGGCCTGCTCGGTGGAAGCGGGCGCACGTGCGGGAACCTTCGCGACTGGCGTTAACGCTTGGTTCGGCGCCGGCGTTGCCGGCAGCGACTCGGCCGACGCGGGCGGCATTGTCGGGGCAGGCGCGGCGCAATTTGGACCTTCGCTTGCCATCGGGGCGGGCGCAACAGGCGGTTGCGATGCGGCGATCGGCTGCGAGTCGGCGAACGGATCCGCGGCAGCGCGGCCCTTCTCACTCACGGTGACGTTGCTCTTGGGCGTTTGTGTTGGGCCCGCTTGCGGCGCCGTCTCGAAGAGATCCGACTGCTGAGGCGTTGCGGGCGGCGAAGTGGCAACAGCATCCGGCACCGCCGCCGCTTGAGGCGGAGCAGGCGGCGTCGCGGGTTGCCCTTGCCCCTTGCCCACGAAGACGGGGTCATCAGTATCAGCAAACGGATTCGCATTTCGCGCACCCGGTGCAGACGACACAATGGACGTGGTCCCCGAGGCCTTGCTGCCGGCGTCGGGCGTTGACGCTCTGGGGGACGGCCCACCAAAAACGGGCGTCGCCGAGTCCGTCAAGGAGTTGCTGGCACCCGGCATCGCGTCCGATTTTGTGGGCGCCGGCGCGGCGGCAGGTTTCGGATCGTCGAACGCGTCGGCCGAGGCCGCCGGTGGATTGTTGGAAGCGATATCGTCGCCGCTGCCCGAAGCCGGTTTCGGAGGCGCTGGCGGCTGCGAATTGGTTGCGGCGGGAGCCTGTGCTCCCGGCGCACTGGGCGTCGAGTCGGCAAAATCGGACGACTCGACGTGCCCGCTTGCATCGGTGGTGGTCGCGTGGTCCGCGGCCACGACGGTTGGCGCCGGCTTGGCGGCCGCCGCTGGGTCAGTCGACGCTGTGGCCGCTGTTGGCGAAGTGGCGGCGTCGGGCGAGTTCTTGACGTCCTGCTGGTCCCAAAAACGAGGCTTGTGAGTCGAGACGCAACCGCCGAGCGAAAAGCCAAGCAAGGCAGCGCCGCAGACCCCCAAAGCGCTTCTGCGCAACAGGTGAAAGTCGGCTCTCATCGTCCACATCCTCGAATCCGTTGGCGAAATGCCCGCGGCGGAGATTGCCGCGTCTTCCAATCATTTCGACGGTTCCAAAGAACGGACGTGATTCGCTTTCTTGCATTGGACAGTCTTTAATGTTTCCGACGAGCCTGACGGTCGGGCCACGAAATCTGGCCTCGATTGCGGGAGATCAAATGAGTTTAACGGTTCTTCCGACTATGCGCTGGCTTGGCCGCTCGACCTGAGAGTCTGCGCAAGGTTGCCAGATTGGTCGCATCGAACGATCGCCCGTTTTCTGTCCCCTTCGGCGTCTCCATGTACATCGGGATACCGGCGAAGCGTTTGTCGTTGAGAATGTTGCGAAATGCTTCGCGACCCAAGTGACCCTTGCCGATGTGCTCGTGCCGGTCGACTCGGCTGCCCAATTCGCGCTTGCTGTCGTTGAGATGGAACGCGCGAATGCGGTCGATACCCACGATCTCGTCGAACTGGCGCATCGTCTCCGCGTAATCAGTCGGCAGGCTCAGCGGATATCCGGCGGCGAACAAATGGCAACTGTCGATGCAAATGCCCACGCGCGGATGCATTTCCAGCCCGTCGAGAATGGCCCGCAGATGTTCGAATCGATGTCCGAGCGAGGAGCCTTGTCCTGCCGTCGCCTCGATCCAGACCTCGACCGAGTCGCCCTGCGTTCTGTCGATGGCCTTGCCGAGCCCGGTCACGACGCGGGCAATGCTGTCCTCTTCGCTGGCGCCCACGCAACTTCCCGGGTGCATGACCACGCCTGCCAGGCCGAGAGCCTCCGCCCGTTCCAATTCGACGACAAACGCGTCGAGCGATCGCGTCCACAGCGTTTCGTCCGCGCTGGCGAGATTGATCAGATAACTGTCGTGGGCGCACGGCATGCGAATGCCCGTCCGCGCGACGGCTTCGCGAAACAGGCTGATGTCGACGTCGGTGAGCGGTTTGCCTTTCCATTGGTTGTTGTTCTTGGTGAAAATCTGGACGCAATCCATGCCCAGTTCGGCCGCGGTTTCCACGGCTTTGTAATAACCGCCGGCAATGGATTGGTGGGAACCCAGCAAGGGCATCGATTGCTCGCCTGAAAGTCGACGAAGGAAATCAGGCATGAATCTTGCATGGTTTTGCTGCGTCCGTCCATGCACTTCGAAACACGAAATCCCTGGCCACGACCAGTGAGAGAACGGGCCGCTCGCAGAAATATTCAAAAGGCAGCCGCGGGGGCCAAGGCGGCGAAAAAGAAAGCCGGCAACTGGCCGGCCGCGTGCGTAGTTTCATTGTGAGAGCGGCCTTGCCGCTCGCGTTGGCCCTGCTCTAAGATGAGATGGAACGGGTCCAACGCCGCAGCCGATCGTTCACGCTCATTTTTCAGCAGAAGTACGTCCGATGCAGGGAATCGCGCTTGCCTGGCCCGTCGCGGCGGCCGTCGTGCTGGTCTTGATCGTCGTTTTGGCGGTGGCTCGACCCGTGGTCGCCTCGCTCCGTCAGCGTCGGGCCGACCGTGCCCTCAAACAGTTCCGCTTGCAACGGGAACAATTGGAAGCCCATTTCTTCCATCGGGCCAGCTCGCTCGGCAAACCTCGAGACCTGCGCTGGTTGGAGTGTGACTGGCAGAGCCAGGTCACCTTCGGCCGCGACGTAAAAACGGGAATACTCACCGCCTTTGTCGGCGTGAATATCCGCTTCGAGGCCCTCGAGGGGGGCGACATGGAGGGGGTGGAGGCAGTCGGCATGGTGCGAGACGCGGCGGCCCTGTTTCATTATCACCGCGGCCGTTGGGGAACTGGCGGCCGGGCCCTGTTCAACATGAATCCCACGGATGCGCTGGTTCACTTCAAAGGGCAGATCGAGCCAATCGCAGCCGGCAAATAACCGCCACGTGCTCGAAGGATGAGCCAGGTCGGTCATCGATCCATCCTTCCTCCTCTCTATTTCCGCGTGTGACGGGCTGATTATGGCGGCGAAAAGAAAGTCGTTCGCGTCTCGGCGCAAATCCGGGCCGGACGCCACGACGGGCCCGCAAGCAGTCGACTTGAAGACTGCCGCCCTCAATTTCGGCGAACGAACGGGAATCAGCCGGACGACCGTGCTTGGATTCGCGCTCGGCGCTTTAACGCTCGCCGTTTACGCCCAGGTGTGGAATTTCGACTTCATCACCATCGATGACCCGAATTACACGACCGTTAACCCGCATGTCCTCTACGGCCTTTCCCTCTCCGGGATCAAGTGGGCGTTCACGAAATTCTACATGGCCAATTGGATGCCGCTGACCTGGATCTCGTTCATGCTCGACGCCTCGGTCTACCAGTCCTGGGCCGGCGGTTACCACATCACGAACGTGATCCTGCACGTCGCCAACGTGCTGCTGGTGTTCCACGTGATCCGAGAGGCCACCGGCCGCGAATCGATGAGTGCGCTTGTGGCCGCTCTCTTTGCCGTTCACCCGATTCATGCCGAGTCGGTCGCCTGGATTTCGGAACGCAAGGACGTTCTGAGCATCTTTTTTGGCCTGCTGTCTCTCTCGGCCTACCTGAGTTACGTGCGGCAAAAACGCACGTGGTGGTATTGGGGGTCGCTGGCACTGTTTGGCACCAGCTTGTTGGCGAAGCAGACTCTCGTCACGCTGCCGTGTGTCCTGTTGCTCTTGGATTATTGGCCCCTTGGTCGCTTGAGCGTTCGGACGCTTGCCGAGAAGGCGCCTTTCTTTGCGATCTCCGCCGTCATTTCCGTCGTCGCCGTTTTGGCGCAGGCGAACGGCCAGGCCGTTCGCTCGCTCGAATCGGTCCCGATTGCCCTGCGGTTGGCTACGGCCGCGATTGCTTATGCGAGCTATCTGCAAAAGGCGATAATTCCCTGGAACCTTGGCGTCTATTATCCGTATTCGACAGACGTCGGCCTGTTACGAGTTGCCGCTTCCATCGCCGCGATCGTGCTCTTGACCGCTGCCGCCGTTTGGTCGCGTCGGCGGTATCCGTTTGTCACGGTCGGCTGGTTTTGGTTTCTGGGCACTCTCGTGCCAATGATCGGGCTGGTGCAAGTCGGCAGCCAGCAGTTGGCCGACCGCTACGCCTATTTTCCCTTTATCGGGCTTTATCTCGCGCTCGCGGGTTTTGTGACGTCCCGCCGTCTGGCGATGACTGTGGTCGGCGTCGCGGCCGTGTTGGGCTTCCTCCAGGTGGGCTATTGGCGCGACACGCTGACTCTGGCGGAACACACGCTGCAAGTCACCGACGACAACGCCTTCATGCACTATACGCTCGGTGATGCGCTTGCCGCCGAGGGGCGCGTCGACGATGCTTTGCAGGAATTTCGGAAGCCAATGCTCATGGAGCCTTGGAACGCCTCACATTATTGCAAATTGGGAGAGGCCTTCGTCCGTTTCAATCGCTTGGATCAGGCACGTCGACCCTACGAGATTGCCGTCGGGCTCGACGACGGGATTGCGGCGGCACACGCCGGGCTAGGCTGGCTCCATCTGCAAAATAAGCAAATCACGGCGGCCAAACGCGAGTTCGAGCGAGCGCTCGAGCTCGACAATGGTGACCAGTCCAATTATTTCAATCTGGCGTTGGTCTGCGAACAGACGCACGATTTCGCGGGCTCGATCAACTACTGCCGCGGGGCCCTGAAAGTCAACGACTACCTGGTCGCCGCACACCACCTGATCGCTGACAACCTCCGGCGGCAGGGCCGGACCGAAGAAGCGAACGCCGAGTTGCGATACGTTCTGACGATCGCGCCGTACGATGATCAGGCCCGCGAGATGCTCGGCAAGTGACGGGTCGCCGGCGCACGGTATCCATCCGCGAGCCGGCCCGTTAACCCACGGTTTCCAACTCGCGGCGGTACTGGTTGAAATGCATGTATTCCCAGTGCCGGAACAGTGACGAGTTCTTGACCAGATCGTGATACGTTCCGTGCGCCTCGACCTTGCCGCGGTGCAGGAAGACAACAGTCTCCGAGCGTCGCAGCGTCGAAAGGCGGTTGGGAAGGAAGATGACCGTCCGGCCCCGCACGATGCGGTTATACGAATCGTCGAGCAGTTGCTTGGTGTCATCGTCGAGCGCTTCGGTCGGCTCCTCGACGATCAACAGCGACGGATTCCGCAGGATCGCGCGGGCCAGTCCGAGCCGGAAACCCTGCCCGGCGTCCAAGCGCTCGCCGTGCTCGCCGATCACCGTCTCGTAGCCCTGCGGCAGCTTCAGGACGAAATTGTGCGCGTGAGCGGTCTTCGACGCTTCGGTCACGTCGGAAATCGTGTAGCCGGAATGGCTGCAGATGATGTTCTCGACGACGGTGCCGGTGAAGAAGGGATCGCTGCCGCCCACGTAGACCGTTTCGGCGCGCAGCGATTCGAGCGTTCCCCAGGCGATGTCTTCGCCGTCGTAAAGAATCCGGCCGGACTGCGGTTCGATAAACCGGGGCAAGAGGCAGGCGAGCGCCCGGGCCTCGAGCGGATCGAAGGCCACGAAGGAGATGACCTCGCCCGCGGAAAGCGTGAGGTCGATTCCATCGAGCAGCTTGCGTTTATTCGGCAACGTGTACGAAACGGCCTCGAACGCCAGGGTCCGCGAAACCGGCTCGAGGAATTTCGCACCCACGGCCTGGCTGACGGCGGGAATCTGATTGAGATAACGGTAAATGCGGTCGGCGGCATGCGAGGCACGGAGCCGCTGTGCGGGCAATTTCCAAAGCTCTTCCAGCGGACGGGGCATTCCCGCGACGATGGCGAACATGAGCAGCGCCGTCGAAAACCAGAGATGCGTCACGTCGGGACGCGTCACGTCGGGGGGTTGCAGCACCTTGCTGCCGACCAGGTAGACGACGGCCGCCACGCAGGCCAGCACCAGGAACCCGACGGCCAGTCTCAAGTAATGCTGCATATTGAGAACATGCAGCACGCTCGTGCGGAACCTGTCGAGATGATGCTGAAAGTGGTCGTGCTCGAATTCTTCCATGCCGTACCCGCGAACAATGCGCGTCTTTCTCAAGCCCTCGGCCAGGAGACGCAGACGGGAAGCCGCCCGGCCCTCTTCCACTCGTTCGGCGGAGGCAAAACGCAGGCGTTGGCGCTGGACGAGATACCAGCAGCCGCCCAAGAGAATGAAGCATTGCAGCGCCACGCGCCATTGCACGGCGAGCGCGAGCAACAGCAGGAACGCCAGCTGCGACGGATCGCAGCCCAAGCGGTAGATCCACGTTTGCAGGGCGTCTCGAACCTGGTCGACCTCCTTGGTAAAGAGGGCGATCACCTGCGTTCCCTCCGGATCGGTCAGGTCGCCGGGCCCCAGTCTCAGCGTCTGGCGATGCAGCGTTCGTCGCAACCGCGTGGCCGCATCGAGAGCCACGCCGGTGCTGACCGTTTTTGCCCGCCACAGGCAGAGGCCGCGGACCGAGGCGATCATGACGCCGATCAGAACCAGCAGCGTGAGGCACTTGATATTCTCGCGAAACCACGGAATCCGGCGATAGGCCCGCATCAGTACGGAGCCAAGCAGGGGCACGTCGTGTTGACGCACGACGGCCGGCCGAAGTCCCGCCTCCTCCTGCTGGAGGCGTGCGATGGCAGCCGAGCGCGACGCGGCGCCGGTTTTCGATTCGTCGGGTTCGGAATCGATGTGGACTTCGTCGGGCAGCAACTGAGCGAACTTCCGTGCTTCGCCCTCCTCAGCGAGGCGACCGCGCGTTTCGAGAAGTTCGCAGATCAAAAAGAGGTCGACGAGCAACAGGCACAACGCGAACGAGGCGAGAACGCCCCATAAGAGTGCCTGAAGGGACTTGCCCTGAAAGAGTTCTCGCCTGCGGAAGACGCGCTCGAGCGAATTGAAATGCGTTGCTACCACGAGTCAGTGCCGTTCGTCCGCGTTGACCTGCCGTCCCTGAACGCAGTCGTCTTTGTCGTCGCTCCTCATCGTTTTGTCAAAGTGGACGGCAGCCCAACGCGAGGCCCGCCCGTCATGCCAGATCGCGATCCTCGAAGAGGATGAACGCCAGGAGAATCGCAGCCGCGCTAAATGCCGCCGCGTAGAGGGCGGCACTTCCCAGGTAAACCGGAGGGACGAGCGTTCCCGTCGCCACGGCGGCCTGGGTATTGAAATGTTCCAGGTTGGGCAGCCCCGTCGCAATCAGCCGGGCGACGAATTGCACCATTTCCAGTCCTTTGACATTCCGCTCGACCAACAGCGATGTCAGGTGGCCCACCACGAAAATCGTGAAGCAGGTCACCATATTCACCACCATGGGAACCCGCGTCGAAATCGCGACGCTGAGGGCGGCAAGCACCGAGATCTCGCAGAAAATCAGAATCAGGCCCGGCACCGCCTTGAACGTCACCAGTATCTTGTAGGCCGTTTCGGGATCCGGAGCGGCCGTCTCGCGGAAGTCGTAGCCGACTTTGTAATAGATCAGGCCCAGGAAACAGACCATGACGGGGACGAGCAGCCAGAACACAGCCACCATGATCCCGACGTATTTTCCGACAATGAATTGCCGGCGATTGATCGGCTTCGACAACAGCGTCATGGCCGTCTTGCCTTCGATTTCGTCGGCGATGCTCGTGCTCGACGTCCAGACCGCCAAAAGCAATCCGCAGATGAGGATGGTCGCCAGTCCGCAGTCCATCAACATCTTGAAGTCCTCGCCGAACGAAAAGAACGGGAGGAAAGTATTCATGACGAGGGTGATCAAAGCGATCGCCATCAAGAGCGAGAACAAAGGCTGGCGGACCGCTTCCTTCGTCGTCGCGCGAGCGATAATCCCCGCCCGGGTCATGTAGCAAAACAGCGCGCCCGCGGCGATCACGCCGATGACGGCCAGCAGCGTCAACTTCCAGTTATTGGGCAGGCCGCTCAAGATCGGAATACCAGCGGCCAGCATCGGGACTTTCGACAACGATTCCAACATCTTCGGACCTTGCTTCGCAAAAAATGGCGGTAGGAATGGCAAATGCGATCGTTTGCGCTCGTCAAACGTCGATTCCGAGACACCCCTCCTACGCAGCCCAGTCAATGAGCGTTGGCGGGCCTTCTCATTGGCCGGCCAGTTTCTCGCAAAAACGGGACGCACGCCGCGGTGATCCGCGGAATTCCCAGTTTCTCAGCTTAGCCGCTCACACACCTTAAGAAAAGTGGCTGAACGGCTTCCCGACGATGAAATCGCACCAGAGACCGCTCGAATCGCTGCGACCGTTGAGGTCTATGGGAAGGCCCTGTTTACCGGAGGATTTCAAAGCTGTCGAACTGTTCGGGAGGGTCGAGTTCCTCGACCGTCTGATTCTTGATGTTGCCGGGAAAACTCTCCCCAAGGCTCTGGAGCAGTCGCCCAACGTGATCGGCAGTTCCCTCCGCCAGCAATTCGACCGTCCCGTCGGCGCAATTCCGAACATAACCATTGACGCGACAGGTTCTTGCGGCAGAAGCAGCCGTATAGCGGAACCCAACTCCCTGTACCCGACCGGCAAAGACGATCCGGCGGCGACAACGGGTCGGCCTGGCTGAGTTCATTGTGCCTTCGCCGTCACCCGCAAAGGAAGCGGCAAGGATGTCTGGCCCCCCTCGCGATCGGCGACGGCGTGAATCAGACGCACGCTGGGAGAGACCCATTTGGCGGCTGTTAGAAAGACCTGCCGTTGCGTCTCGCCGGCCCGCACCATGATCCCATTCAGACCGATGTTGTCCACGATCACGCCATGCGGAAGGTTCTCGACCTCAAATCTCAATTCACCGTCATATCCATGCCGCTCGATTTCGAGCATCGCGGTGACCGATTCGCCGGGCCGGATCACAACTTCTCTGCCCGTCTGCTCGGGACGCAGATGGACGACCACTTTGGAACTCGGACCCAGGTTCACTTCGCGAAAACCGTTCACCGGTTTGACGACTAGATGACCGTCAATCGATGCGGTCGCGGTGATGCGCAGTGCCTTCCAAGCCTCGGGTTGGAGCGGCTTCGCGGCAGCCTCCGCGTGCAAAGTTCCCTCGGCCGCGTTGTGGCCCTTCTCCACAACCAGAGGTGAAGTGATCCGGTAGCCCGCCGGAATACCGCTCATTTCGACGCGGACCGGTCCCTCGAAATCGTCGACCCGATCGAGAGCCACGACAAACCGCTGTCCGCCGCCTTTGGCGACCGACAACTTGTCCGGCTGCAACGAAACATGGAAATCGGGCTGTGGTTCCCGAATGGTCAATGTGTATTTGAACTCGGGACCGCCGTAGCCACGGACGTCGGTCACCCGCGCAAGGTACGTTCCCTCAGCCGGCGCCGTGAACATCAGTCGCGAGTCATGACCGAACTTCCGCGAGCCATCGTCGTCGTTGGAATAATAGACGGGAAAAATCGGCAGCCCGTTATCGGTCAGCCGCGTGCCGGGAGCATACGGCTCGACGATGTAAATCGGCTCGTTCAGCGTGTGGCTCATCGCGACTCGTGTCGAAGTAACAGCGTCTCGCGCCATTTTCGATATACAGACCGTATTCCGAGTCGGGGCCGCGGGCGCTCGGAAGAGACGGCAGACCTCGCCGGACATGTAGAGAAACTCGTCGAGATCCATCTCTTGCCAGTTTTCCACCCGCAGTCCCCCCTGCTGCGAATCGATGGGGCGAAACGTGACCGACGAATCGCGCACCGCCCGCAGCAGACAACGCAGAACGGGCGAACCGTCGATGTGCAAAACGTCGATGCGAGTGTCGGCGGGCGACTTCTTGCGGGCCGCTTCGGTTTCGAGCAGCCATGTCTGGCCGGCTTTCGCTCGAAACCGGTAGTAATCGACATCGGCATGCCCATCCTTGCCGAGCGCGAGCACGCCGTCGACTCGCGCCGGCAGCTTCAAGTCCATCGGATGAGCGGGCGCGTCGTTCGGTTCAATCTCCGCCTGCGTTTTGATCTGAGTCTTGAGCGACGGATCGATCACCGGCGGCGCCGAATAGTCGAGCGGCCGGGCCGAATCCACGACCGCCGAGACGCGAGCGAGCGAGCGAATCGCCAGGCTTCCGTCCATCCGTCCGGCGGCAAGCGTGTTGCCGTCGGGCGAAAGGGCCAGCGCCGTCGACCAATCGGATTGCCCGGAGAGCTGTTCGACCTGCGTGAAATGCGCCGCGTCCCAGACTTTGATCGTGCGATCTTCCGAAGAGGAAGCGATCAAGCGACCGTCTTGCGAAACGGCGAGGCGCACGATCGGCCCGTCATGCGCAAAGAGCGACTCGACGAGTTCATTCGTGCCCTCTTTCGCCGAAGAGCTGAGCCGCCATACACGGATGCGGCTGTCGACCCCGCCCGCGATGACGTCTTTGCCATCGGCGCTGAACACAACCGCGTACTGGTCCTTCGTCGGCTGACTGAACGTGTCCAGCCGCTCCCCGGAGACGACGTCCCACAACTTGACCGTGCGATCGCCGCTGGCGCTCGCCAGTAAACGGCCCGAGGGATCGAAGGCCACGTCGAACACTGCGCCGTTGTGCCCTTTGAGCACCCGCAGCTCTTTTCCCGTTGCGACGTCCCAAAGACGCAGCATTTGGTCGTAGCTGGCCGTGGCGACGATTTTTCCGTTCGGACTGATTGCCGCCCCTAAGAGAGCGTCGCGATGTCCCCGCATCGTGCGCCGTCGCGTCCAATCCGACGTGTGCCAGAGAGACAACTCCCCAAATACTCCCGGCTCACCGGCTGCGGCGAACAGCATCGATCCGTCCGCCGAGAAGCCAACGCCGTTCACATTTCCCGCGATGCCCGAGAGCGTCACGACAAGCCGATTGCCGTCGGCCTTCGCGGCGGATCGGATTTCGACCGATCCGTACCGCGCGACGGCCAGCCATCGTCCGTCGGGAGAATAGGCAACGGCCGCAATGGGATTTCGCGGTTTGCCGACCGGCTCGATTTTCGGTGTGACGATTTCAGTCGGCGTCGTCGAACTTGCTTTTGACCCATGCGCGCCCGCCTGGATCCACGCTTTCAAGACCGAGATTTCGTCTTTCGACGGTCCCTTGTTCCCCTCAGGAGGCATCGCCGGCTCGATTCTCTTCTCGAGCGCGAGAATGAGTCGGCTCTTTTCCGCGTTGCCGGCGACGACGATGGCGCCGTGCTCGCCGCCGTGCAGGGTTTGTGCATGGCTTTCGAGGACGAGTCCGCCCTGTGCTTCTTGCGAGTTGTGGCAGCCCAGGCAGTACTTGCGGAAAATGGGCGCGACGTCGCGTGCAAAGTCCGGCGTCGATGCGGCAATCGCGGCGCGGTCGGCGATCGCGAAACTCGCAACGAGTGAAAAAGCCAGGCCCCAAAAGTTGATTGAGCGTCGAGCCACGGTATTCGGCACTTCTAGTGGTTGAACAGGAATTCCTTGCTGCTGAGCACGCTCCAATACAGGTCCTCGATCGCCTTCCGGCGCGCGGCCGCCGCCTTTGCGGGAATTTCTCGCATGGTCTCGTCGAGTCGGGCGAGGGCCTCTTTGCGACGCGCGACGTCTTTCATCGAGAGCGCCTCCGCAATCTCTTTCTGGAGATTGACAAGCGGGAGTTGCTGCTCACCCGTCTCGACGTCCGCGAGGGCGAGCGAAAGTCGATTTTCTTCCTCCGGCGTCGGCAGCCGCGTCAGAGCGGCCAGATAGAGATCCCTCACGATTGTCTGATCGTCCGCTTTGCCTTGCAGCAACCGCGAAATGCGATTTCGCCCGGCTTCGATCTTCGCGTTTAACGTATCGCCGTTTGTGATGTGCAACACCTGCGACATGCTCGGTTCGTTCGATCGCTCACATTCGCAGGTGATGAGCCGCTCGGGTCGCCCGAAGACGTTCAGGAAGTACGAATCGGTTCCCGCATCGGCAAGCTGCAGCGCCCGCGTGCCGCTCGGATGGCCGTTGAACTGGGTCGCCGATTCCGTCACCTGAGAAACGGCATCCAGCAGGACCTCGGCTTTGAGCCGCCGGGCGTAGGCACGCGAATAAAAGCGCTCGTCCCCCTCGTTGCCGGGAATCGTGGCGCTGGAACGCTGATAGGCGGCCGAGCTCAGAATGCGATGCATCAGCGATTTGACGTCGAACTTGTTGGCAGCCAGATCGTCGGCAAGCGCCGTCAGAAGAGGCGAATTGCTCGCGGGATTTGTGAGCCGCATGTCGTCGACCGCCTCGACCAATCCCGGGCCCATGAAATTGGCCCAGACTCGATTCACGATCGCGCGGCTGAAATACGGGTTTTTCGGATCGGTGAGCCAGTCAGCGAGTGCCTGGCGGCGGTCTGCGTCCGACTCGAACGCAACAGGCTTTCCATCGAGGGGGCGCGGCCGCCGCGGCCGGCCGGTGCGCGGCTGGATCAGTTCGCCGCTGTCGGCCACGAAGATGATGCGATCGCCATCCCCGCTATTGATATCGCCGCCCCAACCTTTGCCGCGGACACGCGCGAACAGGCTCGCCATTCCGTAATAGTCGTCGTTCGTCCATTTCTCCATCGGATGGTCGTGACAGCGCGCGCAATTGATCGACATGCCCAAAAAGGCCATCGAGACCGTCTCAGCCATGTCCTGCGGATCTTCATGGATCGCGTAGAAGTTGGCCGCACCATTCTCGAGGGCGCTCCCGCGCGCCGTGACGAGTTCCCGCACGAAGCGGTCCCACGGCTCGTTCTCTCCGACGCGCTTGCGAATCCATTTCGAGAAGGATGCAACCCCTTTCGGACGGAGTCTTGCTCCAGAGACCAACAGCAGGTCGGACCATTTCGACGACCAGTAATCGACGAACTCGGGCTGCTTCAGCAGTCGCTCGATCATTTTCTCGCGCTTATCTGCGGAATGGTCGGCCAAAAACGATCGAGCCTCGTCGGCCGTGGGCAAGACGCCGATCGTGTCGAGGCTTGCCCGTCGCAAAAATTCAGCGTCGGCGCAGATCGACGACGGCGGCACGTTTAAATTGCGAAGTTTTTCCAGAATGTAATCGTCGATGAAGTTGCGGCGGTCGGCCTTGGTGAATGTGTCGTTTGCCAGCCGATTTTCGAAGGGAACGGTAACCGACGCGACGACGTTCTTGCTCAAGTACCACGCGACGATCGCGCCCTCGCCGTTGCCCGTGACTTTGACCTTTCCCAAATCGTCGACCTGGCAAACGGTTTGGTTGGTCGAATTGAACTTGGCCCAGGTCGTGACGTCCTCGCGATGGCCGTCCGAGAAATGAGCGAGCACGGAATACTGCTGGATGTCGCCCTTCTTGAGGACGACGTGCTCGGGCAGAACTTCGAGACGTTCGATCCGCGGATCGTCGGCCAGCGGGGCCGGCTGTCCGGCCGCGATCCATTCCGCCAACACGCGATACTCGCGCGAATCGACCGCGATACGAACGCCCCCCTTGTGAGGAACCGCTCCGGTCGGCTTGAGCAGAATCAGGCTGCGTCCGGGATCCGAGGGAACGATCCGCCGACCTCGCGATTGGCGAGTGATCATCAGAAAGTCGGCCTCGGGATCATAGCCTCGCAGCGAAAGCCGGAAGCCGTTCTTCCCCGCCGCGGCGCCGTGGCACGCACCCGAATTGCAGCCCGCCTTCGTCAGGACCGATTGGACGTGATTGCGAAAGCTCCAAGGCGCGTCGATCGCGTGCTGCTCGACAGTGACGGCGACTTTGGCCTTTTGGCCGTGCCACGTCGCGAAGATGACGGCATGTCCGTCTGAGACGGGGATCGCGACCGAGTTGCTGATCCGCACGACTTTCGGGTCGCTCGATTCAAACTCGACGTCTTTGCCTGCTTGCCCGCTGAATTGACCGTTTTCACTTTTTTCGACGAGCAGCGATTGTCTCGCTTTCGGACCGTAGAGGACGATCGAGGACGGAAGGATGACCAAAGACTCTCGCGGCGCCGGCTGTGCAGCATGGGCCGACACGACGCCGCCAAACAGCGTCGCCCATGCCAACGCAAGTCCCAGGCAAATCCTGCGAGTGAACTGATGGAGCCGACTTGCAGCGCACATGCGTCAAACGCCTTTCGGCCAATCTGGCGGGAGAGCGGTGAGGCCGCTCCGATTCTCTGGCAGGTCAAAACAACTCGGTGATGGGCCTCGTGCCCGAATCGACCAAGGCAAAGGGACGGCCCGCCGGTCCCGGCAAGGTCGTCTCCAAGTCCAATCCCAGACTCTGGAAAATGGTCGCGACGACTTCGTTCGGCGCGATCGGACGCTCGGCTGGGTAGCCGCCGATGGCATCACTGCGGCCGATGGCCCGGCCACCCTGCACGCCGCCCCCCGCGAAATAAATCGACCAGCACTGCGGCCAATGGTCGCGACCGCCGGCCGGATTCACGCGCGGTGTGCGTCCGAACTCCGCCAGGTTACAGACGAGCGTGTTGTCGAGCATGCCGCGCTGATTCAAATCCTCGATCAGGGCGCTATACGCCTGGTCGTACATCGGCGCCACGATGTCGCGCATGCCTTCGATCGATGTGAAGGGCTTCGTCCCGTGAATGTCCCAAGTAATCTCGTCGAAAACCGTCAGAAACGTATTGATCGTGACAAAGCGGACTCCCGCCTCGATCAGGCGGCGGGCCATCAGGCAGCATTGGCCGAAACGGTTGCGACCATAACGATCGCGAACGGCCGCCGGCTCTTTCGATAACTCGAAGGCCGAGCGTGCCTGTGTGCTGGTCATGATGCGAAAGGCGGCGTCGAAATCGCTTTCGAGCAATTGTTCGTTTTGGCTCTTCTCAAAACGGTCGACCGTTTGTTCGACGATCGCCCGCAGTTTTCTTCGCCGGGCAAGACGCACTTCGCCGATCTGCTTGGGCGGCAACAGGTCGGGCACCTGGAAATTCGGCTGCGAGGGATCGGCGTTCAGCACGAACGGATCGTGGGCCTTTCCCAAAAAGCCCGCGTCCTGCCCGTGTGGCATGTTCCCGCCCGTGGGTCCCATGACCTTGGGGAGAACAACGTGCGCCGGCAAGTCGCTGCGACGGCCGCGAAGATAACTCAGTACACAGCCGGCATGCGGCGTATTGATTCCGCCGGTAAAGAGCCGGCCGGTCTGCAGCATCTGGTGGCCCGTGTCGTGGACCGCGGCCGCCGTGTGGTAGCAACTTCGCACCACGGAGAACTTGTCCGCCAACCGAGCGTGCTGGGGCAGAATCTCCGAAAGCCCGATCGCGGAAGACGCAGTGGGAATCTGCTTGAAGGGCCCGCGGATTTCGCTGGGCGCATCGGGCTTCATGTCGAACGTGTCGAGCTGACTCGGCGCGCCGAGGTTGAAGATCATGATCACCGCGCGTTCATCGGCATCCTTGGACACCGCGCCAAGTGACTTCAAGGCGGCATAATCGACCAGCGAAAATCCCACCGCGCCGAGCACGCCCGCTTGCAAGAAGTCACGACGGGTCAGCCCGTCACAGGTGTGAGCCTGTCCGCGACCCGTCAGTTGCAACATGATCACCGACTCCGAAGCGCTCGAACGTCACTGGGTGGGGTTGCATGGGCCAGCACCGGCAAACGCATCACGCCGACGCTTAAGCCCTCGTTGATACGATTTTACCCCTGGGTTTGACCATTCACAAGAAGCGGCATCCCGGCACGCCATTATCGCCTCATTCCGTCGCGACAATAAAAAAGGCCGGAACAAGTCCGGCCTGCGGTCATCGAATTGCCGCGCACCACATGCGCGCGGTTTCACTTTCAGCAAACGCACCAACTACGGATGAACGACCGCGGCACCCTCGGCGGTTTTGCGCGGGTCGCTCACGAGCTGATCGGGCAAGCAAAGCTCTTCGCGAACGATGTTCAAATCACGCGGAGCTTCGATTCCCAAACGCACATTGTTTGGGCCGATCCGCACAATCGTGACCGTGACATTGTCACCGATCCGAATTCGTTCGCCCGTCTTGCGCGACAGTACAAGCATGGCCTGGACTCCTTGGTTCGGCTTTTTGCAGCTTCCTTGATGCACCTCACTCGCCGCGACGAAGCAAAACACTCAAGAGGAAACTCGCTCAAGTGCTTCGATCAGATTCCACCCTTTCGCTTGGCAGATTGAGTCAGACAAAAGTCGCTGCCTTTGCCCACTCGACATTCGCGCGGCTGTCATCAAACCGAATACGTGATCACAAAGATAACAACGAAGAAGCCGAAAAATCCAGAGCGAATCTTGCGGAAACACAAGCCCAGCCGATTGCCGATATGTCAAAATGGGTAATCTAAGAAACACACGCAAACATCTCGCGGCGGCAAGGAAAAAGCGAGCCTAGTTTCTAGGCAGAAGCACTTGCCGCGAAATGCGGCAGAGAAGCATGCTGCCCACGCAACCTGCGGGCCGCTCGATCGTATCTCTGATCGACTTCGCACAGCTTGACGGACGTCGACGCCGCCACCATGCTAAAACGCCTTTTGATCAACAGCTCGTGATGTTTGGATGTGCAAGGCCATGTTGCGGATTGGAATCGTCGGCATCGGATTCATGGGGTACACGCACTTCGAGGGAGCGCGATCCCTCAAGGGTGCGCGCGTGGCCGCAATCGCCACGCGAGACGAGAAAAAGCTCGCCGGCGATTGGACGACGATCCAAGGCAACTTCGGACCACGCGGCGGGCAAGTCGATCTGTCGAAAGTGAAACGCTATGCGGACTACAGGGAGCTGCTGGCCGATCCGGAAATCGACCTGGTCGACATTTGCTTGCCGACGGACATGCATGAATCGGTCGCACTCGAATCGATCGCGGCCGGCAAGCCCACGCTGATCGAGAAACCGATCGCCGTCGATTTGAAGGCCGCCGATCGCATCGTGAAGGCGGCCAAGAAGGCGGGCGTGCCCCTGTTGGTCGCACACGTGCTGCCCTTCTTTCCGGAGTTCCAATTCGCCCGCGATTGCGTCGAAAGCGGCAAGTACGGCCGTCTCTTGGCCGCTCACTTTCGTCGAGTCATCACACCCCCCAAGTGGTCGCGCCATATCGAGAACTTTCGCAAGCTGGGGGGTTGGGGGATTGACCTGCACATCCACGACAACCATTTCCTCCTCGTCCTGTGCGGCCGACCGCAAAAAGTCTTCTCGCGGGGCATCGTTTCAGACGGCTTCGTGAACCATGTGCACACTCAATACGTCTATCCCGATGCGAACCTCGCCGTGAGTTGCGTGAGCGGCGGAATTGCCGCGACCGGCCTGCAGTTCGCGCATGGCTTCGAGCTGTATCTCGAGAAGGCGACGATTGTGTACTCGGCAGGAACGATCGGCGGCGAGTGGCACGCGGATCGGCCGCTGACTTTGATCACGAACAACGGAAAGGCCGTTACGCCCAATCTTAAAGCGGGCTCCAGTTGGTGCGCGCCCTTCACAGCCGAGCTACAGTCCGCGGTGCAGGCCGTCCGCGATGGCAAGGAATCGCCGATCTTGGGCGGCGCCCTGGCCCGCGACGCGTTGGAGCTGTGCTATGCTGAGGCCAAAAGCATCTCCAGCGGCAAACCCGTCGCGATCGCCTGACTGCATCGCCAGACTCTGATGATTGAAAACCTCCCCGTCAAAACGCTCGCCTTCAAGGGTCTGACCATTGAGGGGTACTCGCGCGCCGCGGTGCAGAGTTACTGGCGGATTCAGGAACTCAAGCTCGGCTTCGACCTGGGCGGAAGCCCCTGGTCGTTCACCGGCACGCAGTCGATCTTCGTCACGCACTCGCATCTCGATCACCTGGCCGCGATCCCCGTCTTCGTGGCGCGGCGGCGGATGATGAAAATGGAGCCGCCCACGATCTACCTGCCGGAGGAATCGCTCGAAAATGTGCAGCGGTTGTTGCACGTCTGGCAGCGGCTGGACCGCGGCCGCATGGCAGTCGAGCTGGTCGGCATGCACGACGGCAAGGAGATCGAACTGTCCCGCGAGCACGTCGTCACCGCCTTTGCGACCAAGCACACGGTCCCTTCATTGGGTTACGTCGTCTGGGAACGCCGCAAGAAGCTCAAACCCGAGTATCAAGGACTAACAGGCGATCAGATTCGTGACGTCCGCCTGGCGGGCAACGAGGTCGCGCAGGAAGTGCGAATGCCGCTGGTCTGTTACGTGGGAGACAGCGCCCGGCGGGACTCGACGGATACCCTCCGCTCTACGAATCCCAAATCCTGATCACCGAGATGACGTTCTTCCGGCCCGAACATCGAAAGGAAAAGATCCACAAGTTCGGGCACACGCACCTGGATGACATCGTCGAGCGGGCTGACCGCTTTCAGAACGAGCTGATCATCCTGGCCCATTTCAGCACGCGCTATCACGAACGGCAGGTCCGCAACGCCGTCGAACGCCGGTTCCCCCGCTCCTTGGCCGAGCGCGTGCATCTTTGGATGTGAACGACCCGCGTTGCGTCCGGCTCGCGACGCAAGATTTTCATCTTGGCGCACCCCACCCCTCGAGTAGATAATCAGGCTAGCAACGATCGAATACGGTACAGGGTCACCTGTAAATCTCGCCCATGCGGAGCCGTGCCTAAATGAAGGCGCGGCTTTTTTTGTTTCCCGGCGGGCCCTTCCCGCATGGAGACGAAACGGCCAAGTGGGCCAAGCGCCTGCGGCAAAGAAATCGGTCCGCTCGGCAGGGCGATCCCGGCGCGCCGGGATCGCCCTCCCATCGACCGGTGATGAGCGCATGAATGAGAATAGAATCCAAACAAAGCGAGCAAGGCCGCAGCAAGTGGCTGTCCCGGCGCGCCGGGATCAACGGCACCGGGTGCAGGGCGACGCCCTGCTTCGAAGGTGCGCAACTCCTTCGAAGATGCGCACCACTTTTCGAAAGTGCGCATCTTGGAAAACCCCGGAGATTTCTTCGAAGATGCGCACCCTTTTGCAAGATGCGCACGAAAAAGTGCGCATCTTCGAAGAATGGGTCCCCCGGGATCGTCCGGCCCCACCCTTCTGCCTCGCCGGAATGGTACGATCGAAGGAAACGGCTAAACAAATCCCGCGGTTTTACCCGTCAGTAGGAACACCCTTCGGTAAGCCGAACCCATTGCGCCGAGCTGAGCACAACCAAGCAGGAACAACTGAATGTCGCAGGTGACCCCGATTGCCAAAAAGATCATCACCAACATTGAGAAGGTGATTATCGGCAAGCGGCAAGAGATCATTATCGGGCTTGTCGCCTATCTGTCTGAGGGGCACATTCTGCTCGAGGACGTGCCGGGTGTGGCGAAGACCATGTTTGCCCGCGCTCTGGCCGCAAGCGTCGGCTGTTCGTTCAAGCGTGTGCAGTGCACGCCTGATCTTTTGCCGAACGACATCACGGGCGCCTCGATCTTCAACCCCAAGACGACGGAGTTCGAATTCCGGGCCGGACCGCTTTTCGCGCAAATCGTCCTGGCCGACGAAATCAACCGCACCACGCCGCGAACGCAGGCAGCGCTGCTCGAGGCAATGGCCGAACGCCGCGTGACCGTGGACGGCCAAACGTATCTCCTCGAGCCCCCCTTCCTCGTGATTGCCACGCAAAACCCGATCGATCACGAAGGGACCTTTCCGCTTCCCGAGGCGCAACTCGACCGCTTTCTCGTGCGGCTCAGCCTGGGTTACCCGAGCAAAGAGGAAGAGGGAAAAATGCTGGAGATGCTGCGGCAAGAGCATCCCATCGAATCGCTCGAAGCGGTGGTCTCGGCGGACGAAGTGATTGCCTGCCAGCGCGCGATCCGCGACGTGTATGTCGACGCCAAAGTCCGGGATTACGTCGTCGAGCTTGTCCGCAACACGCGCGAACATGACGACATCGCGCTCGGCGGAAGTCCCCGGGCCTCGATTGCCCTGTGTCGCGCGGCGCAGGCGCTGGCCGGAATTCGCGGCCACGACTTTGTCCTTCCCGACGACGTCAAACGCATGGCCGGCCCCGTGCTCGGTCACCGGCTCATCGTGAGGCCGGAAAGCCGCCTGCGGAAAATCACGGCGGCCAACGTCGTCAACGAGGTGCTCGCCGAAACATCCGTTCCCACGATGTCCTCCGGGCAAAACGCGTCTTAGGGCGGGGGGCGGATTTGGCATGAGATGGTTGCTCGGCGCGATCGCACTCCTGATCATCGGCGTCGTTTTTCAGCTCGGCCTCTTGGTCTATGCGATGTACGTCCTCTTAGGCGTGATGCTCGTCAGCCGCTATCTGGCGCGGGAATGGGTCGAACGCATCACCGCGGAACGAGAGTGCAGCCGCCCCACGGCGCAAATCGGCGACAAGGTGGCGGTCGTCGTCCAGATCAAGAACAAAGGCCGGCTGCCGATCCCCTGGCTCATCGTGGAAGATTCGCTGCCAAAAGGGGCGCTTACGCAGAAACCGCCCCGCATTTCGCTCGACGGCAAGCGGATCAAAATCGTGCAACTGTCGGCCGGTGAGCAGAAGTCGCTGCTCTATCAGGTGACATTTCTGATGCGGGGCTATTATCAAATCGGCCCTCTGCTCGTGGAGAGCGGCGATCTGTTCGGCCTGCATCGCCGGTTCCGACTGCAGACGAAACCGCATTTTGTGCTTGTCTTCCCCAAGGTCGTGCCGCTGCGTGGATACGATCTTGCCTCGCGGCGTCCGATTGGCGAAGTGCGGTTGACGCACCGCTTGTTCGAGGATCCCACACGCATCGCCGGCGTTCGCGAATATCAGCAAGGCGACCCGCTCAACCGCATCCACTGGCGTGCCACGGCGCGAACCGGCGCCCTGCATTGCAAGATGTACGAACCGTCCTGCATCGCGGGGACCACCTTGCTGTTGGATTTTCACAAAGAGCTGTACACGGCCCGCCGCGAGCCGCATCGATCTGAACTCGCCATCACGGCCGTGGCTTCGCTGGCGAATGCCGTTTATCAGATGGGGCAGCAAATCGGACTGGTCACCAATGGCCGCGACGCCGCCGATCGCATTCAGCAAGAGGGGTTCCGCCACGAGTTTCGCACGCGAACGCTCGCGCTCCAGACGGCGAAGATGCGGGACGGCAGCGATCGGCTGCGTCCCGTGATCGTGGAAACCCGCCGCGGGCCGGAACAGTTGATGCGAATTCTCGAGGCGCTGGCCCGCTTGGAGCTGACCGAAGGCATGACGTTTCCGCAATTGGTGGTTGAGGCCACCAGCCGGCTGCCCCGCGATGCCACAATCGTCGCGATTCTGCCGTCGGTCTCTCAAGAGGCTTCGATTGCGCTGGGAAGTCTGAAACGACGGGGCTACGCGGTGACGGCGATTCTGGTGACGTATGATGACGACGACGAAGCGCCCGCGGGGATGGGCCGGCTGATTGCCGAGGGGATCGACGTGCGCCGCGTGGACAGTGAATCCGCCATTGCCAGCGTGTGCGCGGCACAGGCCGTGCATTGATTTCATGACCGGATCGACGTGATGCCGAAAGCAAAGCGACAGAAGACATTGGCCGACTACGTCGTCATCGCCATCAGCCCGGTGCTGATCATGACGCTCGTGGGGAGCCTGGTGTTTTTCCTGCTGCAATTGACCTATCGCGGGGAATACGAAGGGCGGTTGAAATGGATCCTGTTCTGGTTCATTTCCGCGGCCGTCCTGGTCGCGCGGATCGCCATCGAGCAGGGCAAGGAATACGCCAGCCTGTTCGGCATCGCGCTCACCGCCGCTGTTGCCCTCGCGGCCATTCGCCTCGTCGATCAGTTTTTGCTGGCCTGGCTCTTGCTGGCCATCTGTTGGTGGTGCACCTGGAAACTCACCTGGGATTGCACTCTCATCGATGACAACGAAGACGCCAGCGGTGAGGGCCTGTTGCAAGCCGCGGGCTTTCGCGAGGAACCACCGCCGGATTCGACGTCCCCGGCGAACGATCCCGCCACCGAACAAGCCGATGCCGATTCGCAGCCGGGCAATCGGCCCGTGCACGCTCCCGGTAGATGGCTGGTCTATTTTTCTCTGGCGGCGCTGCCGATCTTCGGCATCGGCCAGCTGTTCATTCCGTCTCGCGACAGCGAGGCCCGCACCTATGGATTCAGCCTGCTCGCCCTGTATGTCGCCTCGGCGCTCGGCTTGCTGCTGACAACCAGCTTTCTGGGACTGCGCCGTTATTTGCGGCAGCGAAAACTGCAAATGCCGGCCAAGATGACCCGAGCCTGGCTCGTCACGGGAACGGTGATCGCACTGGCCCTTTTGTGTCTGGCTCTGCTCTTGCCACAGCCGCAGGGCGAATATTCCGTGACGGCGCTCGTCGACAAGATCGACAACAAGCTCCGTGATGCGTCGCGGTTCGCCGTCCTCGGCGGCGATCGCGCAAAGGGCGAGGGACGGAGAATCGGCCAGCAGGATCCGGACGAAAAAAAAGCGGGCAACGGGGCGCCGCGCGATCAAAAGGACCAATCCCCGAAAAAACGCGGTGACGGCCAAAAGAACGAACAAAACGGCGGCGATCAAGAGGGCAAAAACAAGGACGGCGGGCCGGGCGAAAAGAAATCGAACGACGGACAGGCGCAGGAAAAAGATCAAGGACAAAGCGGCGGCGGACAAAAGGCACGCGGCGATCGCCAACAAAAAGAATCCAACGACAAGAATCAGGCCGCCAAGAAGCAGCCGGACGCGGATCGACCGAAGCAGGCCGAGCGCGAACAGAGTCGCTCTTCGCCGCCGCCTCCACAGTCTTCCGGTTCGGCGATCGGCAAATTGATGCAGTTTCTCGCCTGGCTCTTCAAGTGGGTCGTTTACGGAGCGATCGCGATCTTCGCTTTCATTCTCGCCAGGCGACACTGGCCACAAATTCGCGATGCTCTTGCTCAGGTTTGGGCGGAGTTGCTCAAACTATTCGGACGGAAGCCAGAAACAAGTCAACGGGCCTCGGCAGGGACGGTCCCGCCGGCCGCCGAGTTGGCCTTTTCGGCGTACCAAAATCCCTTCTTCAGCGGTGCGGCCGGACGCATGTCGCCCGCTCAACTTGTGCGATACACCTTCGAGGCCCTGGAGGCGTGGTCGCGCGAGCAGGTCGTCGCACGGCGCCCCGAGCAAACACCGCTGGAGTTCGCGCAGGAACTGGCTCGGCGTGATCCGGCCCTGGCGAAAGACGTCACGTCGGCCGCGGAACTTTACGTGCGGGTTGCCTATGCGCGTCGCAATCCGTCCCGGGAGTCGGTCGACGTGCTCGAACGGCTCTGGCGGCGGATGGGAATGGGAGCCGGAGTCGCGTGAAGCGACCGCGCAAACTTAGACGCTTGCTTGCGTTGCGATCGAGTTGATCCATGAGCGGGCCTACTCCGTTTTCATTGAGAATCGAATTCGCGCAATTGATGCGCGCACTTAAGAGTCAGGAGTTGCTCATGAACGGGTTGACTGCAAATTGGGTGATCGTCGGTTTGCTTGTGGGCGTTCCGGCGGCCGCGCTGTTTGTGGCAACGTGCGCGGTTCGCCACATTCCCAACAACCGCGTCGGCATCGTCGAAAAGCTGTGGTCTCCCTCCGGCTCTCTCGAAGAGGGCCAATTGATCGCGACCGACGGCAAAGCCGGTTATCAGGCTCACCTGCTGAGCGGTGGCGTGCATGTCGGCTATTGGCGTTGGCAGTACAAAATCCACAAGCTGCCGCTGGTGATGGTGAAACAAGGCTGCATCGCCTACGTCTTTGCCCGCGACGGCGCGCCGCTCGAGTCGGGACAGACGTTGGGACATGTCGTCGAGTGCAATGACTTTCAGGACACCGAACACTTCCTGGAGAACGGCGGCCAGAAGGGTCGGCAGCGGCAGATCCTGCGCGAAGGCGTGTATGCCATCAATCTGGCGCAATTCAATGTGATTACTCAGGACGGTGTTTACCACCTGGGCCAACATCACGACACGCTCGCCGGCTGGCAAAACGCGCTGGAACAGATCGGCGGCTTTCAGCCCGTTGTGATTGCCGCGCAGCAGGACAACATCGGCATCGTGACCTGTCACGACGGCCCGTCGCTGGAGACGGGCGAAATCATCGCCCCTCCCGTGAGTCCGACCAAAGACGATCCGAACTTCCACAACAACTACCAGAATCCGGAAGCGTTCTTGCGCGGGTGGACGCCGCGGTCGGCAATACGCCGCCCCTCACCGACGGCACGTATTTCATCAACCGTTGGTTCGCCACCGTCGAACTGATCGAAAAGAAGATCGTGCCGATCGGGTACGTTGGCGTTGTCGTCTCGTATTACGGCATCGCGGGGCACGACCTTTCAGGAACTGCCTTCCGCCACGGCGAGCGCGTGCAGGAAGGGGAGCGCGGCGTGTGGGCCAAGCCGCTCGGTCCGGGCAAATACCCATTCAACACGTACGCGGGCTCGGTCGTGCTCGTGCCGACGACGAACTTCGTTTTGCACTGGATTACCGGCAAATCGGAGGGACACCGCTACGACGAAAGTTTGCGCTCGATCGACCTGGTGACCAAGGACGCCTACGAACCGACGCTGCCTTTGAGCGTCGTCGTCCATATCGACTATGAAAAGGCGCCGAGCGTGATTCAGCGATTCGGGGATGTGAAGCAACTCATCACGCAGACGCTCGATCCGATGCTCTCGGCCTATTTCCGCGACGTCGCGCATCGCCGGTCGATGCTCGACTTGATCCATGAGCGCGATCGCATCCAAGTCGACGCCCGCGACGAGCTGCGGCGGAAGTTTCTGATTTTCGACATCGAATGCGTCGACGTCTTGATCGGCAAGCCGGAAACGGCGTCGGCCGACGGCGCAATCGAAACCTTGCTCGACCAGCTCCGTCAACGGCAGCTGGCCACCGAGCAGATCGAAACGTTCGCCCGGCAGCAACAGGCGGCCGGCAAACTGCAAGAACTGAACGACGCGAAGGCCAAGGCCGAGATGCAAGTGCACTTGTCACAGTCGAAAGTCCGTATCGACGTGATCACCAATCAGGCCGAGGCCAATTTGTCCAAGACGAAAAAGGAGGCCGAGCAAATCGTCATTCTGGCGGAGGCCGAATCCAAACGCCGCTCGCTGGAAGGACAAGGTGAAAGCGATCGCGTGCGGCAAATCGGCCAGGCCGAGGCTCAGGTCCTGCTGCAGAAAGTGGCCTCGTTCGGCGACCCGCGGCTGTATGCCATGTCCCAGGTCTCGGAGATTCTCTCGAAGAGCCGGCAGCCGATTGTGCCGCGCCAGGTCTTCAGCTCCGGCGAGCAGGACGGCGGCCTCATCGGCACACTGCTCAGACTGGTCACGGCCGAAAAGATCGGCGAGCTCGACGTCAAGCACGCTGACAAGGTCGTGAAAGAAAAGGAGCCGACAGCCTGATTTTGGAACTCAGACCCGCGTCGAAATCATTTTGCGAGCTGATGATTGGAAAACTGAATGGAGCGCACGGAAAGCCCCGCTTTGGTGGCCCCCGTTACGATGACGGACGCGGGCAAATCGTAGCGGCCGACGCGAGTCCACCGATTCGAGATCGACTCCGTGCGTTCCAAGGTGCCGTCGTCGGCATTCCAGTACTGGACGGTGTACGAGCGCGGCAATTGTTTGCCCTCGGCATTCCGCGCGTCGTCCAGCACGGTAATGGTCATATTCTGGCGGCCAAGATGCCGATTCACGACCGTGATTCGATCGTCCTGCACGCGGTAGCTCGACGCAAACTGGCCGCCGTCAAAAATCAGCAGCCGGCCCAAAGGATTGGCTTTGTCCTGGTCGCCGAAACGCAGGATGGGCGGAGTTCCGCTTTTCGGCGCCGGCAGGCGGTGATTGACCAGCGACTGCAGCTGTTCGTCGACCCACGGCTTCACGACACCTTCGTCCAGTTCGAGCGAAACCTCGCCGTTTGCCGCGATCTTGGCTTTTCCCGAGAAGGCCCGGCCATCAACGTTGCCCGCCACGTCCGCGGAAAAACCGGGAAACTGTTCCCACGTCGCCCGCGCAGCCAATGCGCGTTGAAATGTGGCGACGGCTTCCGCATCCGCATCCGTTCGCGAAAGCGGCCAGCGAAACGCGATCGTGGCAAACTCGCGGATTTCGGAATAGGACTGGCCCTTCCATTCCCCCGGCGTCTTCAAGATCGATTTGGTGTAAATGCAATAAAAACCAGGCGACGGCGGCTTCCAAGTCGCCTTGCCGGCCGCATCGGCTTTGACCTCTTCGTTCACCAGGTCGTCGTCGACGGTGGTAAATTGAGCGTTCGGCACCGGCTTCCCATCGCGGAGCAGTGTGAGGATCACGTGATCGCCGTCGAATTTCGCGTCGATCTCGAGTGCCGAGTGGGGATCGGGGCGCGAAGCGCGAAGAGAGGCCGGGTCGCCGGACAGGGCTTTGGGGTAGTACCGCAGAAGAAACGACGTCTCGCGTTTCAGCACGCCGTATTCGAGGAAACCGGTCACGCTGACGGGGCCGGCAGCCGGCAAAGTGGCCCGCAGACGATCGGCGCCTTCGCGAACTGTCAGCGGCTGAAACTTCCCGGGGGCGGATTGGAGAGTCAGATGAGCGCCAGCCGTCTTATGAATGAAACGAGGATCGCC
Organism: uncultured Planctomycetaceae bacterium; assembly: GCA_963752185.1. Lineage (GTDB taxonomy): Bacteria > Planctomycetota > Planctomycetia > Planctomycetales > Planctomycetaceae > DASPSM01. Next base: position 4,167,817 of record CAVVXK010000002.1, read on the forward strand.
CGCCTCGGCCTTTTCACTGAAATAGACCTCGACCGTGCGACCCGCTTCGGCCGGTTCGCCGATGCGGATAAACAAAAAGTGCGCGCGGGCGGCTGTGCTGATCGCCAAGAACGAAATCAGTGCGAGTGCCAATCTTCTTCGTCGCATCACTTTTCCCTCAATTGCTTCTGGGCCGGCTGCACCAATCTTCCCAGACTCCTCGCACGATTTTCGTCAGGTCCGCGGCGAACTGTTTTCCGTCGCAAAGGGGCGAATGTGCCATCCGCTCCCGTAAACCGGCACGTATCGCTGCGAGCTTCGGCAGATCGTTGGCGAGTTCGGCCGCGATCTCGACATAGTCGTCCAGGTCTCGTGCGATTGTTTCCGTCAGCCCGATATTCGACAAGTGTGTCAGCCCGTGCCGGCTGGCAAATGTCTCGCCCGGGCAAGTCACCACCGGCACGCCCATCCAAAGCGCGTCGCAGGTCGTGATGCCGCCGCCGAAGGGGAACGGGTCCAAGGCAATGTCGATCTCCCGATAAGCAGACAGGTATCCCGCGTAATCCGTGCGGGGAGCAAACTCCACTCTCTGGGGGTCGACCCCCTGGGCCGCGAAAAATTGCAAAAACCGGTCACGAACCGACTCGATTCCCAGCCCTTGATATTTGAGCACCAGCGTCGATTGGGGGACCCGGTGCAGGAGTTTGGACCAGACTTCAACGACCTTCGGCGTTATTTTCGCCTGGTTATTGAAGCTGCCGAACCGAACGTTGCCGTTTTTTTTTGCCGGCAACGGACCGGGATCCGGCGCGGCAGTCGGCGGCTCGTAGCAGACATAGGCGTGCGGCAAACGCAGAATTCGTTCACGGTAATGTTGCTCGGCAGACTCGGGGATTGTGTACGAGTCGGCGAGCAAATAGTCGATCGCGGACAGTCCGGTCGTGCCTTCGTAGCCAATCCACGTGATCTGAATGGGCGCCGGTTTTCGGGCCATCACGAGCAGGCGATTTCTGGCCGTGTGTCCGGCCAGATCAAAGAGAACGTCGACCTGATCCGATGCGATCTTCGCGGCCACGTCTTTGTCGCTCACGCCCAGAATATCCCGCCATGTCGTCGCCGCGGATTGAAAGCGGGCGGTGAGTTCGTCCTTGTTCAGTCGGTCGCTGTAACAAAAGGTCTCCCATTGCTCGCGATCGAGCTGCTCGAAGGCCCGGATCAGGAAATAGGCGACCGGGTGTCGACCAAAATCAGGCGACACAAAGCCGACGCGCAGGCGCCGACGCGGATCGAGGACGATTGGATGCGGTTTGACATTCGCCGCCAGCGGCGCGGCATGCATTCGATTGTATTCGGCATGTGCGGCCGCAAGTTCGGTGAGCCCGACCCCCGACTGATACTGAAGCGTGTACAACAGATTGCTCTGCGCAGCCGCGTAATCCGGTTTGCGTTCAACGGCCCGCCGAAACAGCCGGACGGCATCGTCCAATCGCCCCTGATCCTTAAACGCGTTGGCGAGGTTGTTGTGCGCCTCGGCCAGCTCGGGCTCAAGTTCGATCGCGCGCTCAAAGCAGGCCATCGCCTGGTCGAGCCCACTACATTCCTGAAGCGCGACCCCCAGATTGACGTGCGCTTCGGCGTAGGTGGGCTTCAATTCCAACGCCCGGCGGTAGCTGGCGATCGACTCCTCGAGTTTCTGTTGATCTTTGAGCGCGTTGCCCAGGGTGTTGTGGGCTTCGGCATGATTCGGGTTGAGCGCGATCGCACGTTGGGAGCAAGCGACGGCCTCGTCGAGTCTGCCCTGCTCGCGGAGCACCACGGCGAGATTGTTGTAGGCCGCCCCATAATTCGGCCTCAATTCGATGGCTTTGCGCCAGGAAGCGATTGCGGGTTCGAGTTGTTGGAGTTCCTTGAGGGCATTGCCGAGGTTGTTGTACGCGTCGGCATAGTCCGGCTTGATTTCGAGCGCTCGGCGAAATTCCTCGACGGCGGCTTCGAGTTTTTTCTCGCCAAACAGGGCATTGGCCAGGTTGTAATGCCCTTCGGCGTAGTCCGGCTTGAGTGCCAGGGCCCGTTGATAGCACGCGATTGCTTCGTCCGCGCGGTCTTGGGCCTCGAGAGCGGCCCCCAAGTTACTCAACGCCTCGGCGTAATCCGGTCTGATTTCGAGCGCCCGCCGATGGCTGGCAATTGCCTCTTCGTGCTTGCCCTGCTGCTGGAGGGCATTCCCCAGGTTGTTATGGGCCTCGGCATAGGACGGCCTAATCCGCACGGACTCTCGCCACGCGGCAACCGCGTCGTCAAATCGGCCGTTTTCAGCCAATGCGTTGCCGATGTTATTCCACGTTTCCGCATGATCGGGCCTGAACTTCAATACGCGACGCCACGCGTCGATGGCCTCGTCGGTCTTGCCCTGCTCTTTGAGCGCGTTGCCCAAGTTGTAGAGCGCATCGGAAAAGTCGGGCTTGAATTTCAGGGCGCGGCGCCACGCCGCAATTGCCTCCTCGAGCTTTTTCGGCGCCCAAGGCCACGCCCAAATTGTTATGCGCTTCGGCAAATTTCGGTTTGAGCCCCAGAGCGCGGCGGTAGCTGGCGACTGCTTCGTCGAGCTTGCCCTGGTCGCGGAGCGCATTGCCCAGATTGCTGTGAAAGGCCGCCTCGTTTCCCTTGAGCTGGATCGCTCGCCCGATGTACTGCACGGCAATTTCGTGCTGGCCCACCTGATGCGCCAGCACTCCCAACAAATGCCATGCGTCGACCTGGGTCGGCTCGGCGGCGAGAATCTGACGGTAAATCTGCTCGGCGGCCGGCAACTGACCGGCGCGATGATATTCAACGGCCGTCGCCAGGACTTGGGGGATTGTCGACATGACTCGTTCTTCAAGCGTATTGCGTGCGACAATGTCTGGAAAGCTTTATTTTGGCCCGAGACAGCCCGCCAAAGCCAATTCCTCGGCGGATGCCGACATGAACGCCGACACGGCCGCCTACCATGATCTGTGTTGCTACACGCTGACCCACGGCGATCGGGCCTTTATTCATCAGCATGTGGTCGATGCCTTCGCCGCGCAGGATGCAAGAGCCGACGACAAGCCGATCCGGCTGACTTTTGCCCTAGTCGGCTTGTATTTACACGTCGAGAGAGGATTCACCGGGCGAGAAGTGCAACTGGCCCACATGAAACTCGCTCGCAAAAAACGGCAGTGGCCTGCTTTGCAAATTCCCACCGACCGAGGCGAGATATCCGCCGCCACCGTCTTTGCCGCTGAACCGGGAATTGCGCGAGACGATCAGATTCACCAGTGGACCGTCTCGGTCTGGCAAGCCTTTGCCGAAAACCGCGCCGCCATCGAGCAGTTGCTGCAGGAGCACGGTATCTCCGGAGTGCACAGCCTACGGTGATTCCGGATCGCCGGGACTTATTTTGCTCGATCCCGGCCCGGCGCACTCTATCGGGTCGCTCCCAGTTGTTCCAAGAAATACGTCCCGATCCGGGTGTACAACTCGCGGACCGTTGGCGGGTCGGCCACGACGTGCGTTTTTCCGGCCAGCGGCAGGAAATTGAACTCGCGACCCGCGTGGAACAGGGCGTCGGTCAGCTTCATGCTATGCACGAAGAACACATTGTCGTCGGCCGTTCCGTGAATCAGAAGGAACGGTCGCCGCAGCTCGTGGGCCGACTCCAGAACCGAGCTGACCTGGTAGGCGTGCGGATCCTTCTGCGGCAAACCGAGGTAGCGTTCCGTGTAGTGCGTATCGTAGTCGCGCCAGTCGGTCACCGGGGCGCCCGACACGCCGGCATGAAAGACGTCCGGCCGCTGCATGACGGCCATCGCCGTGAAATAGCCGCCAAACGACCAGCCGAAAATGCCGACCCGAGTGAGATCCATTTCGGAATATTTTTGGCCCAAACCCTGCAATCCGCGAACCTGGTCGGCCAACGTGGAGCCGATGAAGTTCCCCTTGATGGCCCGTTCCCATTCGCGGCCGCGTGCCGGCGTGCCTCGACCGTCGACCGAAACGACAATAAACCCCTGATTGGCCAGCCAGCCGTCGAGCAAGTACCGCGACCGGGCGGCGACCACCATCTGCGGACCCGGACCGGCATAAACGCTCACGATCACCGGATAGTGTTTTCCGGGCTGATAATCCGCCGGACGCACGACGGCCGCATGCAATTGCGGTTCGTCGCCGACGGTTGTCAGCTCGACGCTGGGCTCAAACGCCGGCTTCTCCGCCACGCTCTTGAGTTCGCCGACCGCGTGACCGTCCCGTCGAAAAACCGTTTGCCGCAGGTCATTCGTGAGCGATTGCGTGTTGCGAACCGTGACGCCGCTCTCCTCCGAAACAGTCTGGCTGGCGACACCCGGCTCGCTCGTCACCTGGACGGGCGGTGCGACTTTTTCGAGCGAAACGCGAAAAATCTGCGTCTGCGTCGGCTCCCCGCCGCCAGCGACGAATGCCACGTCTTCCGCTTCGTCCACCCCCATGAGATGACGGTAGTTGAGCTCCGGAGTCGTCAGTACCCGGGCCACGCTTCCGTCGCGGTGACGCAGTTCCAATTGCCAGTGGCCCGTCCGTTCGCTCGACCAGAGAAACGATTTTCCATCCTGCCGCCAGCGGGGCATCTCGCCATCCAGATTGACCCAGGCGGGGTCGGACTCGCGCAGCAATTCTTTCTTATTTCCCGTCGCGGGATCGACTTCGTACAGCACTTCAAGCGTCTGCTCGCGGTTCTGCACCAGGATCACCAGGGGCGAGTTTTTTTGCCAAATCACGCGGGCCAGATAGGGGAACTCGGTGCGATCCCAATCCAGCCACTTTGTCTCCCCGCCGGCTGCCGGAACGACGCCCAGCCGCACCTGGGCGTTATTTTTTCCGGCACGGGGATACCGCCAAAGTTGCGGCGGCCGCTCGGGGTGGGACGGATCGGCAATCGAAAGTTCTTCCACGTCGGCCGTGTTCGCCTCCTCATACACGATCAGGCGGCTGTCCGGCGACCACCAGAAACCGTGCATACGGGCCATTTCCTCCTGGGCGACAAACTCCGCCAACCCATGCGTGAGAGTTGCCGTCGCACCGTGGGTCAACTGGCGTTCTGCGGCTTTTTCTTTGGCGGCATTTTTCGTGTCGACGACGAAGATTTCGTTGTCGCGGACGCAGGCCACGAGCGTGCCGTCGGGCGAAAAATGCGGATCAATCGGCGAACCGGCCTTGCTGGGCAACTCGCGAACGGCCGAGGTCGACCGATCGACCAGGTACAACTTCCCCGACAAGGGCACCAAGAGCGTCCGCCCATCGCGGGAAATCTCGAACGACGTGATGCCCCGCGCCGTCAGCCGCATTCGTTCGCGGCGAGCTTTTTCCGCCGTCGTCAGATTTTCTTTGGCGCCGCCGAGGATTTTTCCGGCCGTCGCCAGCACGCGTTCGGTCCCGGTGGCCACGTTGAACTCGTACAAATTCCGCTCGAAGCTCCGCGGACCCGAGCGCAAAAAACAGCACGGCATCGCCCGCGTGGGTGATCTCAATTCCCACCGGTCGCCCGCTGCTGAACCGGTTGGTGAGCGCATACTCCTCGAGAAACTCCGGTTGCCGAATCGCCGCCCGCAAGGGCTCGGCGGCCTCAATTGGCGAAGAAACCCAGGCGACCGCCGCCGCCACAACGCAGCTCAAGTCTCGTACCAACTTCCACAGATGCATGTTCAAAGTTGCCTTTTTTCGTGCCAGACCGGTCTTTACCGATGCGGAAAACCGAACCGCCGACAGTCCGCGGATATTCTAAGCCGTTTGACCGCTCCGAGCAGGTCTGCGGGGTGCCGGGGACGCCGTGGGGACGACTTTTTTGGGTTTTTTGGGGCGCTAAAAAAGGACTTTTTTGGCGTCCACACCAAAAAAGTCGCTCCGCACCGTGGCTTTGCATCCGCGCCGTTGGCGGAATGGCGGACGCAACAAAAGGCGGACGCGACTCAGCTTTCATCCTTCATCCTTCCGCCTTCATCCTTCAAAAAAGATCTGGATCTACCTGCCAATTCCTGTTATACTGAACAGTAGACGAACGCGCGAGCGGAACAGAAAATCGAACATTCCCGCCGCTCGCCGGCCCTAGCGCGTGACGAACGCCGAAAGCCCTCGGCCCCACCGTTGCCGGCCAAATCAGTGCGTTTCCCGATACGCGATTGCCATCCCGCGCGTGGCAGCGGCGATTCGGGACGTCTCGCAAGAAAATTCCGGGAGCTTTGCGGCACGGTCACCCTCGGAAGGAGTTAAGTGGAAGGATGAAGGATGAAGGATGAAGGATGAAGGCGGAAGGATGAGCGAGACTGACGACCTCCGGCTTTGAAGGCGGACTTGTCCTAGCCCTCTTTGTGCGACTGCTCGGCTTCCTTGCGCAAATTGCGTATTCGCGCTGCGGGTCCACCCCGCACGAAAAAATACCCTGGTGAGCTGCGCCAACAGCACTCGCCAGGGCATTTGTGGAAGAGGTCGAAAACAAGAATAACGCGGCCGTCGATGAGGCGAAATTGGGATTTCTACTAGCCGCCTCGATTTTCGAGCGCACTCGCTTACGCACCCTCGTGGGGCGGGCTGCTAGCCTGCCCTGCCAGGTTTGTAAGTTCGGTCGGTATGCCATTGTGAAGGACGGGCAGGCTAGCAGCCTGCCCCACGACGATCTTCCTTATACCCCCAGCGCGCGAGCACCTCGTGCGGCCGGCCGGGCAGAACACTTTCCGATTTGGGCGAGTCGCGACGGTAGAAGAGCGCAGCGGGCAGATCCTCATCGAGGATACTCAGCTCGGGCTCCAAGTTGCCTTCAAAGTTGGCCAGGCCCAGCCAGAGATCGTGTGCCGCCGTGCGGACGATCTCGAATTTCTGCGGCAACTGATCGGTGAAGTATCCCTCTTCAGGGTCGTAGAGATCCTGTTCCCACATCAGGAAGGAAGTGCCGTCGCCCAGGTCATAGATCACGATCGATCCGAAGTCGTATTTGCTCTGCTCGACGACGATCACGCCGACCGCACGAATCCGGCAGACTGCAGCACGGCCGTTCTCCAGGGCCTCCCTCATTTGCGCCGCGTAGGTTCGCTCGTAATCTCTCTTGGATTGCCGCGCGCGGCGGTAGTCGCCGAGCACGTCGCGCGCAGCCAGGAGGCAAACGGGCAGACACAGGAAAACGAGTATGAAAAAAGCGGCGATCGATAGAGCCATGCGCCATTCCGACCCGCCGTTCGCCGGCGCAATCAACCAGGCCAGGCCCCCGAAAATCACTATCGAGACGATGAACGCCGCAAAACAGAACGTCAGCCAGCGGCACGTGTGTGCAAAGCTCGGCGAGGGACGGGGCCGCGAGAGCGACTCCGCCAACGCCGCCCGTTCTTCGGCCGTCATTGGTCGTTCGTAGTTTTCGAGCACGTTTCAATTTTATCCGTCGTTGGGAACGTCGAGGAATCGCGGAGTGACAACGGCGCGACCCTACGCCTTTAAGCCTTTGTTGCGTGCCACGCCCGCGGCATTGCGACGCCAAGCCGTGGGCATGCCACCCGGCGAATCGTACGCACCCTCGTGGGGCGGGCTGCCAGCCTGCCCACCTACCCTAGTACCTTCGGCCGGGATCGCAATTGTGAAGGACGGGAAGGCTAGCAGCCTGCCCCACGAAGGTCTTCCACATACCCCCATCGCGCCAGCACCTCCCGTGGGCCGCCGAAGACCACGCTTTCGGATGCGGGGATGTGGTGGCGTTCCAGCGCCTCCTCGGGCATATCCTCGTCCCAGATTTTCAGTTCGGCCTCGAGTTGGCCTGCGCAGTTGGCCAGACCCAGCCACAGGCCGTGTGCGGCCGTCCGGATGATGTCGAATTGCTGCGGCAACTGCGGGGTGAAGTATCGATCGTCCGAATCGTAGAAATCGTGTGACCACATCAGGAAGGACCTGCCGTCGCCCAAGTCGTAGATCACAATCGATCCCAGTTCGTACTGGCTCTGCTCGACGACGATCACATCGACCGCGCCGACCCGGCAGACCACGGCACGGCCATCCTCGAGCGCCTGCCGGATCTGCGGCGCACGCGTTCGCTCGAATTCCTTCTTGGCCTCGAGCTTGCGCAATCGAGTGAAAAACGCGGTGGCGGCGAACAGCCAGACGATCGGGCCGCCGAACATCACGACCGGGGGAATGACGCCGATCAACGGGAAGCCCCAGTTCCGCAGACGAGCGCCGAAAGCAACTAACCAACCGAGGCCGCCGCCGAAAACGCGGATTTCGACCACAACCATGACCAACCCGAGAGCGAGCCAGCATACCATTCCCCACCAACTCGGCGACGCACTGCCCCGCGCGAGCGACTCGGCCAGGGCCGCCCGCTCCTCTGCCGTCATGGTCGTTCGTATTTTTCGAGCACTTGTCAGTCTTATCGATCGTCGTGCAATGTCAGCCGGATAGGGCGTCATTCCTGAAAATCACGCTGAGGCGGGTGGCCGATCCGGCGGCGACGTTGCCTGAATTGCAGCGCGACTTGCGCAGCTCGCCGATTAGCTCGCGCAGGAGAGCGTTCGACTCGAGCTGAAGCTGCTCACTCGATTGAGAAGACTCGATCGAATGGCGATAAAGCGCGATCGCCTCCTTTTGGAGCGCGATCGCCTCTTCGTGGCGCGCCCCATGCTCGCGGATCGACTTCCATGCGAGCCAGCCCAGGACCGCGACAGAGACAAGCATCAAGACGGCCAGGATCCAAGGCCCATAGTCAGAATGATTCATGCCGCTATTTTACCGCAAAGCCAAGAGAGGCGGCGCCGCCGCGAGGCGATCTCGTTTGGCGGATGAGGAATGTGATCCGCAGATTTCTTTCGGGTGCCTCTGGATGAATGAAGACGGCCGAGGGCTTTGGCTCGCCAGTGTCTTCATTCGCAGGCCAAGCGGCGTCAGCACTGGCGGCCGCCGTAGAAGCTGGGCGCACAATTAGCGTGGACTCTCCCAGCGATCCGGCAAGAGTTCGACGATCACGAGTCCCGGTAAGCCGCAGATTCCGAGCACGATGCCCAGCCAGATGGAGTAGCCCTTGGCGAGCGCGGCCTCGGAGATGCCGATCGTCAGGCCGACCTGGCAACCCGTCACGCCGATCGCAATTGCCGCGAGCGGGGCGGCGTCTCCATCGAACAACGATCCGGCGATGACCCCCAGGATCACGCAGCCGATCAGCCAGCCGAACGAAACGACGACGATGACATAAGCCCGTTTCAGTGCCATGGCGAGATTTCGACTCGTTTGAGGCCCGGCCCGGGCTGTCGGGATTGTAGCATGCCTCGCCTGCCGCACGAGTTCGCACGGATTGCAGACCGGGTCGCGAAGCGGATCCGATGGCTGCCGGACTTTGCCGCTTTTCGAATGGTGCGTCCAAAGGGAATTTAGCCCTCGTCACGGGACTGAGAATCCCGGATCCTGGTCCGCTAGACGATGGGGCTGCCGCCGCTGAAGCCGTTACCTTTTCTGGGTGCCAAGACAATGACTCAAAAGCAGTTATCCGGTCGAGTAGGGGAGGAGCGATGATCCATTCAATTGGAACGAACCAGCGCCGCCTCCCCCCTCTTCAAACCGGACGTGCAGATTTCCCGCATCCGGCTTACCCAAGAACACTTCGCTCGAAGGCATGCGCCGACCGACGTCGACTTGGCCGACGGGCTGAGACGCTACCGCAGAGTGAGGTAGGCCGAAGCCTCTTCTGGGAGCAATGCTCCATGTGTATCCTCACCCTTTTTGCACGTCGAATCCTTGGCAGGGCCCCTTCGCTCCGCGGGCATTACCCCGCTTCATCGCTACTATGAGCCCCTCCGACTCCCGATCGAGCCAAAGCGCAGTTATGGGTTCCCGCACCTTGTTGACACAGGGCCTACGCGCCAAGTGTCACTCGAACGGGTCTCTCAGGTTCCTGACGATTCTGTCGGCATCCGCTGTCCCCTCCCACCCCGGAGAGCCCGGCCGCTGCAGGCGTTCGTTGCTTCACGGTCGGTGTCAGGCTTCACCCTATCTGGAAGGGCTGGCCACTCTCAGATGCGTAACGAGGCCGAATCGGGTTCACGCTTTCGCATTACGGCTGACGCCTTTGCCTTCCGAGGCTTCGACCGCCGGATCACTCCGACAGCCGCTCGGTCGGCTACATGGCGAACGAACAACTACCATGGTCAGTACCTTTCAACTGACAAGAACCGTCAAGCTTTGCCTGACGCACCAGATTTCGCCGATGACGCAGATTTATTGAGATCCAAATCGGCGAAATCTGCGTAATCTGCGGATCTCCTTCTGTCTTTCTTGGTGTCTTGGCGGTAACAAAATGCTGTCGACAAGCGGCAGCCAGAGACCATGCATGGACATCAGCGGCCTGATTCCAATCGTCGGCCTGCTCGTGATGCTCGGCGCGTTCGTCGGCGTTTTGAGTGGGTCGTGGTTGTTTTCAGTTTCGCCGGAGATTCACAAGGGGCCCGGTTGGCTGATCGCGCGGACTTCGTTTCGCGGAAGGTTGCTCAGCCTGTTTTCGATGCGGCGGACAGTGACCGTGGATGCGCAGAAACGGATGGTCACAATTGCCGATCGGTTGTTTTGGTTCGCCGGCAAGAGGCGGGCGATCCCGTTTACGCGGATTGAAAAGATCCTGTATTCACTGTGCGACTTGCACCCGTTGGCCGTGCCCGAGTTGGAGCATCACACGATCGATGACTTTCAGGTTTGCCTGGGACTGGTCGACGGCAGCGAGCTGACGCTGTTTCAATTCGTCGGGCCGGGGGCGATTCAGACCGGTTGGGACAGTCTGGCCGAGCAGTGGATTCCCGACGCGTTCTATGACTTTTTCAACCGCTTCCAGGTCTCGGGGGCGCAGGCCGTCGAGTCGCGGCAGTTCGTGAATCAACTGCAGCATTTGATCGGCGTGCCGGTCGAGCGCGGCAGCGACACGTCGCGGTCGAGCGCCAGTGATCAATGGTGGTCGGCGGGCAAGATGTGTCTGGCGATCGGTGTTCTTGTGGCCGTCGTGATGTGGGGCATCGCGGCGGCCGACTATCGAACGCACCAGCCGCCGGCGGACGGGCGACGTATCGGACCGGCGGCCGTGACGCCCGGCGAGTTTTTATTCGGCGCCGTCGTGGAGCTGCCGCACGCATTCAGCGTGCTGGCGCACGCGATTCATTCGGCGATCTGGATCCCGTGCGTGTTGGCGGGAGTCGAAGTCGGCGTGTTCATCGTGTGGCTGGCGCTGAGTCGGCTCGAGCGGAAGCTGACGCCGAGTGGGCGGCGAACCCGCCGGCGCTCGCGCGAGTGATTGTCGTACGCCGTCGAGTGAAAAAAGAGAAGGCGGCGAGCCCCGGCCGCGCAATCGTGATCGGCAAACGAAGAAGGTGGGCCGGCGCCCGAAGCGGGCTTGTCCCACCCTACAATTTGCTGGCGAGCGGTCCCCGAGGGTTTTGTTCATCCTTCATCCTTCATCCTTCATCCTTCATCCTTCATCCTTCAAAAAAGATGCCCCGGTGAGATGGGCCATTTCTCTCACCAGGGCATCTACAGACGAGCTACGGTCCAACACTATCGCCGCCCTTAGGCTCGCGAAATTGGGAATTTCCCTATTGGGGTATTCCTGCTAGGGGCTAGAGACTAGAGGCTAGAGGTCAGGGAGAACCAATCAAGGCGAAACGCGAAGCGTTCGTCCTCTTCGGCCTAGCCTCTAGCCTCTAGCCCCTCTGCGGACATTTCTCTTCCGTGCTCTGTGGAGTTTGTCTTTCCTCTCCGGATAGAGTGACACGATTGCGGGCCAAGCGCGGTAACGGCGGGAGTGTTCATGGATCTTTCGCAGCAATCGATTCTCGAAGCCGTTCTCGAGAGCATGGGCGAGGGTCTGGTCGTCGCCGATGCCGACGGGCGTTTTCGTGTCTTCAATCCGATGGCTCAGCAACTGCTGGGGATCGGGTCGAGCGACATTCCCGCGAGGAGTGGTCGAATTATTTTTCGATTTATCGGCCCGATATGGTGACGCCGTTCCCGGTCGAGGAATTGCCGCTGGCGCGGGCGCTGAAAGGCGAGTCGGTCGACTTCGTCGAAATGTACATCCGCCGACCGGGGCGGCCCGGGGCGTTCATCAACGTCACCGGCCGGCCGATCCGGGACCCGGCCGGACAGATTTATGGCGGCGTGGTCGTCTTTCATGACATCACCGAGCGCAAGCGGACCGAAGCGGCGCTTCGCGACAACGAGCGGCGGTTTCGCACGATGGCCGAGGCGATGCCCACCACCGTCTGCATCTATCAGGGAACGGGGCATGCCTACGTCAACGCGGCCGCATTGAACATGCTGGGGTACAGCCGCGAGGAGTTGATGCACCGCGGCTTTCTCGATTACGTGCATCCCGATTTCCAAGGTCTGGTCAAAGAGCGGAGCCTGGCCCGCCAGCGCGGCGAGAAGGTCCCCTCGCGGTACGAGATCAAGCTCGTCCACAAGGACGGGCACGAAATGTGGGTCGATTTCACAGCCACGAAGATCGAGTACGAAGGCAAGCCGGGCGTCCTCGGCATCGCCATCGATGTCACGCAGCGGAAGGCGCTCGAGGCGGCGCAGCAGAAGGCCGTCGAGGCGGCCGAGGCGGCCAGCCGCGCGAAGAGCACGTTTCTGGCGAACATGAGCCACGAGATCCGCACGCCGATGAATGCCGTGATCGGCCTGACGGAACTTATCCTGGGGACCGAGCTGACCACGCTGCAGCGCGAATATATGACGATGGTCAAGGACTCGGCCGATTCGTTGCTGGTGTTGATCAACGACATCCTCGACTTCTCGAAGATCGACGCGGGCAAGCTCGAGTTGGACAAGACGTCGTTTCAGATTCGCGAAACGCTGGGCGACGCGATGAAGGGATTGGCCCTTCGCGCTCGGGGCAAGGATCTCGAGGTGGCCTGCCACGTCCATCCGGATGTGCCGGAGTTTCTCGCTGGCGACCCGCTGCGGCTGCGGCAGATCGTCAACAACCTCGTGGGGAACGCGATCAAGTTCACGCCGCGCGGCGAGGTCGTGCTGCACGTGACCCAAGAGCCGTCGAACGACGGGCAAAGCCGGCTGCATTTCTGCGTCGCGGATACGGGGATCGGCATTCCGGCCGACAAGCAGCAGGCGATCTTCGATGCCTTTTCGCAGGCCGATCCGTCGACGACGCGGCGTTTTGGCGGCACGGGGCTGGGCCTGGCGATCGCGTCGAAGCTTGTGGGCTTGATGGGCGGGCGGCTGTGGGTGGAAAGCGAAGTCGGACGGGGGAGCAAGTTTCACTTCGAAGTGCAGTTACGGCGATCGACGGGCCAGCCCGCGGCGCCGGCCGCTACGGTCGAATCGCTCACCGCCCTGCCCGTGCTGGTCGTCGACGACAACGAGACGAATCGGCTCATCCTGCGGGAGATGCTCGCCAATTGGCGGATGCGGCCGACGGCCGTCCCGGACGCGGCAAGTGCACTTGCCGAGCTGCGCCGCGCTCGACAATCGGGAACGCCGTACCGCGTGGTGCTGACCGACGTGCATATGCCGGGCATGGACGGGTTCCAGCTCGCTGAGAGCATCAAGGCACACTCCGAGTTCGAGGGCACGTTGATCCTGATGCTGACGTCGGGGGACGGTCCGGGGGACGTCGAGCGCTGTCGCAAAGTCGGCGGGTCGGCTCATCTGATCAAGCCGATCAAGCAATCGGAGCTGTTCGACGCGATTGTCGCCTCCCTGGGAACGGCGGAAGCAGTTCGGCCGGCTCCGCAAGTTCCCACGCCCGTGGCGCGGACGACGCGGCCCTTGAAGATTCTGCTCGCGGAGGACAGCACGACCAATCAACGACTCGCGGTGGGGCTGCTCTCAAAGCTGGGCCACACGACGACGGTGGCCAACAACGGTCAAGAGGCGGTGGTCGCCCTCGAGCGCGAGCCGTTCGATCTCGTGCTGATGGACGTGCAGATGCCCGAAATGGACGGCTACCAGGCGACCGCCGTCATTCGGGCTCGGGAAGCGGGCAAACATCAGCACACGCCCATCGTGGCGATGACGGCCCACGCGATGAAAGGCGACCGCGAAGAATGCCTGGCCGCCGGCATGGACGGCTATATTGCGAAACCGATTCGCCTGGCTGACCTGGATCACGTGATCGGCGAAGTGACGAAGGATTTGAGGACGGAGGGATAAGACGAAGCGGCCTTTGGCCGCGAGGCGCAGGCGAAGCGTGCTGCCTTTTGTCGTTCCCTCTCCCCTACCCTCTCAGTACACCCAAGGAATCAACGCCCAGCGTTTTTGCCGATAGGCGTCGAATGCTTCGCCGAATTCCTCGCGGAGAGCGGCCTCTTCCAGGCGAATCTTCCGCGCGTAGGCGATCAAGCACAGCGCGATGCCAAAAAGCGCGTGATACTGCCCCGACACGATCGCCGTGCCCACGAACATGCCGATGAATCCCGTGTAGAGCGGATGCCGCAAGATGCGATAGGGGCCGGTCTGGACGAGTTGATGGCCCTGCATGATGGTGATCTGCCCGCTCCACAAACGGCCGAGATACGTGCGGCTCCAAAAATAAAACAGCATGCCCGCCAGCTGTACGCCCAGTCCGATGGCCACCGTCGTCAGCGTGTCGGGAACGAAGCGTCCCGTCAGTCCGGGCAGCGGAGCAAACAGCAGCACGATTCCCCCCAGGAGCAAACGCTCGTGCACGGCGCGGGATTTCATCGATTCGGCACTCTTGGCGTCGGGCCGCTTGCGCAGGCTGAGGCTCACGATGACGTTGTAAACCAGCCAAAGCCCGGCCGACACCAGCATCGTCGGTCGCGGATGCGAGTTGTAGACAAGCCAGCCGAGCACGCTCAGCAATGCCAACAGGATGAGCACGCCCCGCAGTCGGCTCAACCTGCTCCGACGCGGCGCGGAAGTCGACGGAGCGGCTGTTGCCGGGTTCACTTCGCTCGTGTTCATAAGAAGCAGGGGCGATTCGCGAAGGCGACTTGCTGGTTCTTTCGGCCCATTGCCCTTTTCCCGCACTTAGAAGCGCGGCGTCGAGTCGCTGAGCTGCTGGTCTTGCGGGCGGCAAGCGTTGGCCTGAGCGTCTGGGTCGATGCCCATGCCGATCTTGGCCATGCGTTCGCGGTGCTTGATGAACATAGCGGAGAGCGCAATGACGCCGCCCAGGGCAATGCCGGCCAAGGGGATGAAGATCCAGACGATGCCTGGATTCAACAGTTGTTCCAGAATGTTCGTCGCGATCATTGCCGCACTCCTCGAACCCGCGGGCGGGTCGGCGTTCGCTGGAAATGGCCGGGGACCGCCCGGTGTCCCCTGCCGGCGGGAACCGACGGTATTGTACCAGCTCTTCGCCAAGCCATCTGAAATATTAGCCGTTGTCCGCGGCGGCTTTAAAGATTTTTCGAGAGACTAGGCCCGGGCGCCGCGACGGAAGATCGATTCGGCCGTAAACAGAGCCAGGCCGGCCCAGATGAAGCCGAAGGTGACCGCGTGGTGGCCGGTAAAAGTCTCGCCGTATCCGCGAACGGCCAACAGCAGTTGCAGGCTGGGGGCGATGAACTGCAGAAAACCCAGCGTTGACAAAGGCAATCGCCGCGCGGCGGCCCCGAACCACAACAGGGGAATCGCCGTCACCAGGCCGCTGACCATCACCAGGCTTTTTCCTCCCGTGGCGAGGCCGCCGTAGATGTCGTGCCCGCGGTTCGATTCCCAGGCCAGATAACCGGCCGCGGGAACGGCCAGGATCATCGTTTCCACGGTGAGCCCGGTCAGCGATTCGACAGCGGCGACTTTGCGGACCAGCCCGTAGAGTCCCCAGCAGCCGGCCAATCCGAGCGCCATCCAAGGAACGATGGCCAGACTGACGACGAGGTACCCGATGCCGATCGCCGCTAGAAAGATTGCCGCCGTTTGCAGGGGCCCGGGCCGTTCGCGAAAGAAGACGACGCCCAAGCAGACGCTGAACAGCGGATTGATGAAGTAGCCGAGGCTTGTTTCGACCAATTGATTGTTGAGGACGCTGGCGATGTAAATCAGCCAATTGCCGGCGAGGAGCAGCGAGCTCGCCGTCAACAGCGCGAGGAGTCGTTTGCTCGAAACGCATTTCCAAAACGCGGGCCAGCGCCGCAACACGGTGATGAAAATCAGCAGGAACACGGCGCACGAGATCGTGCGATGGGCGACCAACGCCGCGGCGGGGACGGTTTTGATGTATTTGAAATAGAGCGGCTGCAGGCCCCAGTAGGTGTACGCGGCCAATCCGTAGAACAATCCGAGCGAAGAGTTCTCATTCGGGCGCTGCACGTCAACGGGTGCGCTCTCGGCGACGGCACTCTCAGGATCGGACGTGGATTCGTCGGCGGCGGTGCCGTTCATCCTTCAATTCTTCCAGAGACCGGCCAAGATCACTCCTTCGCGACGAACGGCCAGAATCGGCGGCGCGTTTGCGATTCGCTTTTGGAGTTGGGGGGAAAGGTCGGCCTGTCGCATGAAGACAATCACATAGGGGGCGTGGTTCGCGGCATCGGGCTGATAGGTCGAGAGGACGATGCCGCGCCTGCGAAGGACGGGTGACTGGGAAAGCATTTCCTCGGTCTGCATGTTGTTGGGCAACAGGATCGGCGATACCTCGACGTGAGCCCCTTCGGGCACGGTCTGGGCGACCTCTTCGAGAAAGTTGCGGGTGACCGCCTCGCTCCAGTAGTCGAGCTCCATGCCGAGGCGATCGGCTCCGCGCAGGCCGCCGATTGCAATGTTGTAATAACTCAAAAAGCACGGCCAGGTCGACACCGTTCCCCAGAGCTGCCCCGCCAGAAAACACCCCGCGACCACCACAGCGACGCGCGGCGACAGCCTTTGCCGCAACCACGTCCAAGCGACGGCTCCGCCGCGACCAACGAAAATTGCCCAGAGCGGGAAGACGACCAGGAAGAGCCTCGCACCGTCGTAGACGGCGACGTGTGGCAGGCTGAACAACAGCAGCGGGAAGAGCATCGCGCCTAACATGAGTTGGGCTTGTCGATCTCTCCAAGGGGGCAATGGTCCTTTGAAGAGCCCAAGAAAGCCAAGCGCCTGCAGCCCGAGCGGCACCGTGGTGAAGAACAACACCGCCGGATAGTGCCAAGGCACGTCGCGATCGGCATAACGGCGGCCAAAATACCAGACGTACAGCACGATGCGGTCGGTCGTGCGGCCGGCGTATTCCAGAAAGCGATGCACGGGATCAAACCACAGCCAAGGCCACAAGAGAAAGAAGATTGCCAGCCCGACCAGTCCCCAGATGGCCAGTGGCCTGATCGCGCGCAACCGCCAATGCCAGAGCGCCCAGACTGTCACGGGAATCGGGATCAAAGCCCCCTGGATCTTGGTCAGCATGGCGCAGCCGAGCGCGACACCACACAAAGCCGCCCAGCCCCACGACGGCGGCTTTTCACCCCACCAACGGGCGACGCTGGTGACAGCCACGAAGTAGGCCAGGCCGATGCAGGTCTCGAGTGCGGCCAGATGCGCGTGTCCGAAGGCGCGCGGCATCAGGACGAGCGAAACTGCGGCAAGTATGCCGGCATCCCTTCCGTACCACCTCGCTGTGATCCAGCCGCAGAGGAAAACAGTGATCGCGAAGGCAGCCGCCGAACCGACGCGGGCGCAGGCCGTGATAAACGGATGGTGGCCCGCGTGCTGCGACGAAGGGACGATCGTGGCCGTCAGATGATGCCAGACGCCGAGCCAAAGCCGGCCGAGCGGCGGATGGTCGGGATTGTGGAATCCGATCTGGCTGTTGGGATTATCGCGGATGTCGCCGAAGATCTCGCGGAGCGAAACTTCGCCCGCGAACCAGGCCCGCAAGCCCAGGACGAGCCGCACCCCTTGCTCGACGTTGAACGACTCGTCGATCGTGAGTCCTGGGCCTTGCGGAGCGTCGGGATAGTCGCCGCCCGGATCGATGGCGGCCACGACGGCGAGGAACACTAAAGCCGCGATGAGCGCGGGAGCAGCCCAGAGGGGCCACTTTCGAGCGTTGTGCGTCACGGGCTTCGGAGAAGGCATCCCTTCAATTTAGGACGCGTCCGAAGCGCGGGACAGTCCAGCGTAGGGCAAGCTGCTAGCTTGCCGGTTTTTTGGGGGTCACAGTCGCGCCGGAAAATGGCAAGCTGGCAGCTTGCCCTACGTGAGGACCCAAAAACGAAAAACCGGCCCAACAGTTCGTCGGGCCGGTCTTTGTTTTTCGTGGGGCTCAGTCGGCGGCAAGGGGGCAATCTTGGGAAGTTCTGCTGCGGGTCCATCCATGAGACCCGACAGCCGAATCCCTCGCATCTCGATCGAGGGCCTAAAGGGCTCTCAGCCGAGCTGCTTTTTGCGTCCGACCAGCGTCCGAATCCGTTCGGCAAGCAACGCCGCGTCGAACGGCTTGCGGAATGTCTCGCTGAACATGGTGCGATCGAATCCGCTCGCGTTGTCGTCGTCGTTCAAGAGGCCGATGAGCACCGTTTCGAGGTACTCAGAGTTCTTGCGAAGGTTCTGGGCGATCATCAAGGATTCGTTGCGGCCCATTGCGAAGTCGATGACAACGCAATCCGGATGCAGAGACTCGGCCTGGATGCCGGCCTCGAATCCGCTGATGGCTGATTCGATCTTGAAGTCTTCCGAACCCATCATTTCGTTTAAGCTGCTGCGGACGGTTTGGTCGGCGCCGACGAGCAGAATTTTGCCCATCGCCTCGTCTTCCAATTCGCCCAGCGGCATCCCGTGTTCTTTGAGGAAGCGGATCAGGTGCTCGCGGGGAATCCGGCGGTCTTGCGAACCGGGGATTCGATAGCCGCGGAGCCGGCCTGAATCAAACCACTTGCTCACGGTGCGGGGTGCCACTTTGCAGATCTTTGCTACTTGTCCAGTAGTGAAGATCGTCCTCATTGCGGGCTCTCCAATCAAATGCTCTAGGCCAATTCAGAGGGTTCGTCGGGCCCTCGGGATCTTCACCCCTAGCACGATGGCCGGCTCTCCTAGCCACTCGGTCCGTGACATACAAGAACCACCGCGGTCTTGGGTCGGGGTCTGCACCGGAGCGCGCACGGTCCAAACGGGGGCCGTACCCGAACTGGTGCGTGCCTCTTTAGGCTGGGGCAATACTCGGTCAATCAATCGGATCTCGAGCAGCCGCCGCGCAAAAGGCAGCGCCGTCGAGGAGGGGCTGGACCGGAGGCCAATCGCACGAGCGTCCGGCTCAAGCGGCAGGTGAAATCCGAGATGTCCTTCCCCCCTTGCGAGACGTTTTTCCTCAGCCGATCCGCCGCATCTTGCGGCTGCACGTTGCCAGCGTGCGAAGGGCAGACTCAAAACGTCTGACGTATTGTTTCGACCGTCCCCGCATGAGGACTTTAGGTTCTTTGACGACGGTGCCTGAAAGGCCCGTTGTCCGAAATGCAAGACAACCCTTCTCCTACGACGACCGCTACCACTGGGCGAATCCGTTCGTCCGACGGTCGTTCTTTTGTTGCATCTGCTTTAATTCCGACAATGCGTTTCGCGCGCGAAATGCTCGTTCCCGGTGCCATCCATTCCCTGGGAAAAAAGCGTCGGAAAAAAAGCGTCCGCGACAACTGCGGAACACAAAGAAGTGCGCGGCATCAATTGCCGCCGCGAAATGCAAGGCATCAACTACCCCGCGCCGCGGCCGCACGCAGGCCGCGCTTGCTAAATTATAGGCAGCGGCCGCAGGCCGGGTAGATGGAAGGATGAAGGCGGAAGGATGAAGGATGAGTCAGACCAGCCAAAGGCTGGGTTTGCCATTACTCATCCTTCATCCTTACGCCTTCATCCTTCAGGCCGCGACGCGGCCCCTAATCTGGCCGTCTTCGGCGACATCCTCGAAGCGGACCGAGAGGCGTTTCGAGACGCCCGATTCTTCCATGGTCACACCGTGGAGCACGTCGGCCGCCGCCATCGAGCGCTTGCTGTGGGTGATCATCACGAATTGCGTGCGTTCTTTGAATTCGCGGATGACCGCGGCGAAACGATCGACGTTGGCTTCGTCGAGCGCCGCGTCGACTTCGTCCAGGATGCAGAACGGGCTGGGGCGGCTTTTAAAAATCGCCAAGAGCAAGGCGATCGCCGTCAGCGTGCGTTCGCCGCCGCTCAACAGCGAGATGCTCCGCAGCTCCTTGCCGGGCGGCCGGGCGACGATGTCGATGCCGCATTCGAGGACGTCGTCATTTTCGAGCACGATGTCCCCTTCTCCGCCGCCGAAGAACTTGCGGAAGAGTTCTTTGAAGTGGCCGCGGATCAGTTGGAAAGTCTCGTTGAAGAGCCGTTTGCTCTCCTCGCCGATGCGTCGCAGGATTTCCTCGAGCGTGCGCTTGGCTTCAACCAGGTCGGCCAGTTGCTCGCTGAGCTGCGTGAAGCGGCGTTCGAGTTCCTCGAGGTCGCGAAGGCTTTCCGTGTTGACGCTTCCCATGAGTTTGAGCTGCCGCCGCAAGCGGGCCACGCGCGATTCGAGTTCGTCGCGGACGTCCTCGAAGCGCGGTTCGGGCGGAGGCGCCACGTTCGGATTTTGGGCGGCCGCGCCGCGGAGTTCCGCCAGGTAAAGCTGATAGGCAGAGGCGCCACTGGCGACGACGTCGGCGAAGCGTAGCTGATATTCCTCTTCAATCCTCTGGGCCAGCGATTCCATCTGCTGTCGCAACTCGCGGGCGTTGAGGTCGAGGGCGTGCACTTGCTCGCTCGAGCGGCGGCGTTCCTCGCGGCGGGCGTTCTCTTCCTTGAGCAACTCGCCGCGTTGCACGCGGAGCGCATGCTTTTCGCGGCTGATTTGGACGACCCGGCGATCGACGGCTTCGGACTCCAGGAGCGACTCGGCCAACTTCGAATTGGTGTTGAGGATGTGAATCGCGATCCGCCGGCGATCGCCGACGACTTGATGCAGACGGCGTTCGGCCTCCTCGGCCTGTTGAGCGAACTGTCGCAAGTCATCGATGTGCCGCTCGTGCGAATCGCAAAGCGCCTGCAGCCGCTCCGCCTGCTTGGCCAACTCGAGCCGCACGCCATTTCGCGCGTGGTCGGCCGCGACGCGACGCTCTTCAGACGCGGCGAGCCTGTTCTCGAGATTCGACTCGCGATCTTTGGCCGACTGCGTCTGGCCTTCGAGGGCCGCAAAATCGAGCTGTGCTTGTTCGTGCTGGGCCAGCGTCTCTTGCAGCAGCCGTGCCCGATCGCCGCTCTCCGTCTCGACGGCATTTTTGTCGGCAGTCAGCCGGTCGAGTTCCCGCTGACGGTCGGCCGCGTCGGCCTTGCATTGCCCGTGATGCTCGTTCGCCTGTTGCAGCGCGCTTTTCGCGGCTTCCAGTTCGCCGTCGGTTTCGGCAAGACTCGCGAGCAGTTCCTCGACCTTTTGTTCGTCCTCGCGGATCTGCCGATCGAGCCGCGTCAGGTCGTTTTTCAATCGCCGCAACTCGCTCTTCTGCGAAACGGGCGTGGTCTCGCCGCGGAGCGCGCCGACCGTCAATGTTCCGTCGGCTTCGAGCAGTTCCCCCTGCAACGTCACGAAACGGCAGCCCCGCCCGGCGCCGGCCGCCAGGTCGAAGGCGACGTCGAGCGTATCGACCACCCAGGTATCGCAGAGCAGTTGCGCGGCAAGCTCGGGGGCCCGCTCCGACGAACGCAGCATCGAATCGGCCCGGCACTGCACGCCGGAGTGCGCCAGAAGATCAGGCAGGATCGCCGGATCGAGATCGAGCGCTTCAAGAAACCGGCTCGCCGGTCCGTGAATTCGGCGACCGGCCCGTGTCCCGTGTCCCGTGTCGCGACGCACAACGAAGCCGACGCGGCCGGCAATCGGCACGGAGGCCTGATTCAGATACTCGATTAGCGGATCGAGTTCGTCGATCACGATGGACTGAGCACGGCGTCCCAGCGCGATCTCCGCGAGCGCCGCCTGTTCGAGATCGACGTCCAAGAGCTCGTTGACGCTGCCGAGCACATGGTCCCACGGCGCCGTGCCGGCCGTTCGCGCCCGGTGCAGAATCTCTTTGACCCCGATCCCCAGCCCTTCTTGCCGGCTTTCGAGATCTTCCAAAACGCCTTTACGGGCCCGCCCCGCGCTGCGTTGCTCGCGGCGCTCGGCGAGACTTTTGTGGAATTGATCGTGCACGCCCGCCATGCGCAGGCGCTCTTCTTGCAGCGCGTTGAGCGATTGGTCGAGACGGGCCGCGTGCTCGGCCGCCGTTTGCAGACGTTCGCCGTGGACGACACACTCTTCTTGCGCGCGGAGCAATTGCTGGTCGATCGCCTGCAGGCGTTCCTCGTTGACCGCAAGCGACCTTTGGTGCTGCTCGGCCTGCGAACGCAGCCCGGTCAAGCGATGGGCCGCCTCGGTGATCGCGCGAATCTTCTCGAGCTGCGCCCGCCGCTGGGTTTCCAATTCGAACCGACACGCCTCGACCACGCCCGTCAGCGTCTGGCATTCTGCGTCGAGCGCCGCCAGCGCGTCGGTGCGAGTTGTCAATTCGATCTTCAAGCTCCATGCCTGCTGGAAGACCTCCGTGCGACTGCGAGCGGCCTCGCTCTTGCGGCCGTTGATCATCGCCCGCTGGCGGCGGAGGCGGACAAGATCAGCGTCCAATTCCCGGATGCGACTGGTCTGATGGCGGGCCGTCGCCTCGTGGCCGGCCGCTTCTTCGCGGTGTGTCGCCCGCTCGCGCTCGACCGCGCGCAGCCGATCGTCAACCTCGGTAAGCCGCGCATCCAAGCCGGAAAGGACCGACTCGATCTCGGCCAGCCGACCGCTATAACCCTCGAGTTGCGTCTGCTCCTCCGCCAGTGCCCGTTCGACCGTCGCCAGCGCGGCCGTTTGTTCGCGGTGCTGGTCGGCACTCAGTCCCAGCCAGAGTTCGCGAAGCTGCTCGGAAGTCTGGCGGTATTTGGCCGCTTTCACCGCCTGGCTGCGGATTGTGTTGAGCTGCGCCTCGACCTCGTCGACGATATCGGTCAACCGCGAGACGTTCTGGTCGACGCGCTCGAGCTTGCGTTCGGCATCCACCTTCCGCGACTTGAAGCGGCTGATGCCGGCGGCCTCTTCAAAGACCATCCGCCGGGCCGAGACGTTCGCCTGCAGGATTTGGTCGACGCGCCCCTGCTCGATGATGCAGTAATTGGCCGAGCCGGCCCCGGTGCCCATCAACAGATCGCGAACGTCCTTGAGGCGGGCCGTCGTGCGGTTGATGAGGTATTCGGCCTCGCCCGTGCGGTAGAGCCGCCGGCCGATCTGCACTTCGCGTGCGGCAATCGGCAGAAAACCCGACGAGTTGTCGAACGTGAGCGTGGCTTCGGCGAACGCGCTCGCTTTGCGGTTGGAGGCGCCGTTGAAGATGACGTCGGTCATCTCCTTGCCGCGAAGACTCTTGGCGCTCTGATCCCCCAGGATCCACTTGATCGAATCAACGACGTTGCTCTTGCCGCTCCCATTCGGCCCGACCACGCCCGTAATGCCCGCAGCGAAATCGAAACGAAGACGGTCGGCAAAGCTCTTGAAACCAAAGATTTCGAGAGACTTGAGCATTAGGAATCAAGGCTGAAGGATGAAGCGGTGTTTTAAATCCGCCCCTGTGGCGGAATGAAGGATGAGCAAAACCAAAGCGGCCGCGGGCCGCGTGTCTGACTCATCCTTCCGCCTTCATCCTTCATCCTTCCTCTTACGGTTCGCTGTTTCCGGAGACGCCGCCGTCGCCGAAGCCGAACCATTTCCAGAGGCTGAATCGGCTGGGCTGAGCGGGCGTGGATGAACTGCTGGGGCTGCTGTCATCGTCGTCGAGCGGCTCGGATTTGGCGACCTGGGCCGGTTTGACGTTCGACTTGCCGGTGGTCGTCTTATCGGACGGCGCCGCTTTGCCGTCCGACGATGTGGCGGTTGTCGCAGTGTCGTCCGAGGCGGAGGAATCGCTCGACTGGCTGCTTGTGCTATCCGGGTCCTGGTTCTTTTTCACGCTGACCGTGAACGCATCATCCTGCGATTTGCCCTTACGCCCCTTTTTGCGGGCCGGTTCATCGAGCACGTCCGTGTTCGTGTCGTCAGCGTCGCTCTTCTTGCCAGGGTCCAATTGGATCGAGAACAAGTTGGGAGCGGTCGTTTCGCTACCCACGCGGCGCTTGCCGCCTTTCTTAGCGTCCTCGGCTGCGATCTGGCTGCGGTCGAAAACGCGGCCGGCCCGCGGCAGGGCGTCGATTTCCAGGCGACCGGCCAGATTGTGCTGGGCGCTGGCCTCGCTCAGAAACTGGGCGACGTCGGGAAATGTGGCGCCCAATGCGGTAATCGCCAGGATCACATCCTCGAGACGCGTCGTGACGATTTTCCGCTGGTCTTCCTGCCCGATGGCGAAGCGACAGACATGGACTTCGCGGCTGCCGGCGGGAGCCGTCACCAGAATACATGTGCCGGCCCGGGCGAAGAGGGGCGTCTTGATCGTCTGGTCCGCGCCGAAGAGCACGACCTCCGTTTTCTTGCAGTTCGTCAAATGGACCATCGGCGGTCCCGCCGTCGTCAGAACGTGCAGCTTGAACTGGTCATTGATCGTCTTTCCGCGCACGAACGGATCGTTCGCGTTGAGCGTGGTGAGTGCACGAAACGCTCCGTAGCGGGTCTCGGCACTGTCGACATCGAGCAATTCCCGCAGTTGCGTGTAGATCTCGGCATCCTCGAAACTGGCCATCGCCGCCAGGGCGAAGATGCGGAAAGCGTATTGGTTTCTGGCCGCGTCGGCCAGAACTTCCAAGCACGACGGATCCGCGAGATATCCCAACGCCATCGCGGCGTTATAGCGGACTTCGGGATCGGCGCTCTTGAGCCCGTTTTTCAGGACGGCGATCGCCGGATCACCGATCGCTTCGAGTTCCAGCGCCGCGGTTGCGGTTGTCTCCGGCTCGAGAAGTTCCCATTTGAGCCGCTTCATGCGAACCTGGCGGGCGACGTCGGTTTCCTTGAAAGCAATTTTCCGAATCACGTCCAGGTACCGCGGATAATTGTCGCGGTACTTGGAAAGTACTTTCAGTTTGATTTGCTGATCGGTCTTGGCCTCGGCCAGCGCGAGCTGCTGGCCGTGCTTGTCGTATTCGAAGAAACGGTGGCCGATGGCGTTCGCGATGCGGACGGCATTGCGCTCGCTGCGGAAGTCGTTGCGAAGGTAGAGCGCCAGGTCCCGGTCAATCTTCGATTTGCCGCCGGCAACGATGCGGCCCCGTTTGAGCACGCCCGCCAGATCCCCGGTGTTCGCGTGGCTCGACGAAACCAGGATCGGACCCTTGGCCGTCGCCATCTCCTTGCCTTTGTGATCGGTGGCCTGTCCCGGCACGATCACATGCTCGGCGAGATACGTCTCCATCAGGTACCCGCCGTTGAGACTCTTCACTTTACTGCCGGCGGGTAGACTGACTTCGACGTCGAAAGTGTCCTTTTCGCGGATCAACGGCGGCAAATACGCCGTCACGATCACCACGGCCACGTTGGGCGACTTCAGCAGCTTGTCGGGATTCACGACGCCCCGGCGTTTCATGTCGGCGATGACCATCTGACGCACCAAGGACGGCGGCGGGTCTTCGCCCGTTCCATCCAGGCCGACGACCAGCCCGGCCCCTTCAATGCGGATCACGTTTTGCCCGACGACCTGCGTGAATTGGCCGACCAGCGGCACCTTGTCTTTGGTGTCGTAGGCTTCGAGATCCTCGTCGTCATCGTTTTTGGCGGCCTTCGATTTTTTCGATCCCCAAAGGCCCGCCTGCGCGGTGGCTGCGATGCCAAAACTCAGGGCCAGCAGCAACATCGCCAGCCAGGCCAGACCGCTATGACGTTTCATGGCAACTTCTCCGCACGCGACGACTGGTTTGATGCCGCCCTCTTTCGGGCCGGCCGGAACAGACGCACGACGTCGAACAAAAACGGGGTCACAGCCCGCCCGCATCCAAGTGCGGACGGACGGCAACTGCGTTGAAATTCACTCGGGAAAAGGGAATCGACGAAGATGGAAGGAGGGGCGAGAAGGGATCAGACGGGCGGAGAATACGACCGGCTCGCGAACCGGTCAAGGCGAGTCGCGCGGGCAACCCCGTTTATGCAATTTGGGCATTCTGACGTGACAAACGAGGGGGCTTCTCTCTGAAAGGACACTCCAAGAGACAACCAATCGCAAAAGAACATACGCAAAGTATGGTTGTCTGCCGGCAATCCGGTACGTAGCATGCGGCGGGAAGGTCAACAACGACCTTCCCGCCGCATCTGCGATCGAAGCCAGACGATCGCGTCGAGAGAGTCGCGAGACCCGTTTGGAAGGACCGATCGATGCAAGCTCGTGCCAATCGTGTCATGATTCGATCGACGTTTGCCGCGCTGTCCCTAGCTTGTCTCGCCTCGTGCACGGAGTGGGGCCCGGGCGGCCCGGGCTCGGCACTCGTCGGCAAACCGGCTCCGCCATTTGATCTAACGCTGCTCGATGGCCGGCACTTCCGTCTGGCCGAACACGTGGGCAAGCAAGTGGTCCTGCTCGACATGTGGGCCACGTGGTGCGGACCGTGCCGCCGCGAACTGCCGATCGTTGCCGACGTCGCGCGCGAATACCGCGGACGGGGACTCGTCGTCTGCGCCGTCAATTTGCAGGAGGACAAGCAAAAGGTCGCCGCATTCGCCAACGCCGAAAAGCTCAGTGTGCCGATCGCGCTCGACGAACAAGGGGTCGTGGCCCAAGGGTATCACGCCAACGCGATTCCGATGCTGGTGCTCATCGACAAGGCGGGCATCGTCCGCTTCGTCCACGTTGGCCTGCGATCCGACCTGAAAGCCGCGTTGCACTCGGAGATCGACGAACTGTTGGCCACAAAGGTGGCGGCGGCAGAACCTAACTCTTCAGTTCGATAATGCACTCGATCTCGACGGCGATGTTGCCCGGGAGCGAGCCCATACCCACCGCGCTGCGGGCGGCGCGAGCCGATTCGCCGAAGACTTCGACCATGAGTTCGCTGAAGCCGTTGATGACCGACGGGTGCTTCTGAAAGTCGGGCGAGGCGTTCACCATCCCCAGGACCTTCAGAATGCGCCCGACGCGGTCGAGCGTGCCGAGTTGAGTCTTAAGCGTCGCGAGGATCGTCAGTCCCACCTGGCGGGCCGCTTGCTTGCCCTGCTCTTCGGTCAGGTCGTCCCCCACTTTGCCGCAGATCATGGCGCCGTCCGGAAGGCTTGGGCCATGGCCCGAAACGTACGCAATATTCCCCGCAATGACGACGGGGTTGTACACGCCGGCCGGTTTCGGAGCTGGGGGAAGTTGCAACTTCAATTCCGCGACGCGGGCGTCCGCACTCATGGATGGACCTTTGCACCTGGTAAATCGATTCGCCATCGGGCGGGTTCATCCGCCGCAGATCGGCAGCATAACGGAGGGAGTGGTGAGTGGCGAGGGGCGAGACAAAGGAGGCCCGTCCGCGGGCGCATTTTCATCACTCGCCACTCGCCAATCCCTCCCCCCTTTCTCCCTGTACAAACCCACCGTACAATGAGTGTTCTCTCGCAGATTCCGTCCGTGGTCTCGGAGTTCGGCTGAGTATGGATCAACCGCCGTCAAGAGTCGTCGCCGCCGTGGTGTTTGTTTTCGTCCTCATCATCGCGCTGGCGCTATTGTTCATGTTTGCGCGGTACTTCAAGCTTTGGCTGCGGTGCTTCGTATCGCGTGCCCGAATCGGCCCGTTCGCGCTCATCGGCATGTCGCTGCGGAAGGTCAATCCCTCGATCGTGGCCGAAACGAAGATCATGGCCGTGCAAGCCGGCCTGGGAGATGACATCACCACCAACGCGATCGAAGCGCACTACCTCGCCGGCGGAAACATTCGCCGCGTCGTGCAAGCCTTGATTGCCGCCCACCGGGCCCGCATCGACCTCAACTGGGACACGGCTGCCGCCATCGATCTGGCCGGTCGGAATGTCCTGGAGGCCGTGCAAACGAGCGTCGACCCAAAGGTCATCGATTGTCCGGATCCCCGCCGCACGGGCCGCACCACGCTCGACGGCGTCGCCAAGGACGGGATTCAGCTCAAGGCACGAGCCCGCGTCACCGTCCGCACCAACCTCGCGCAACTGGTCGGCGGTGCGACGGAAGAGACCGTCATCGCCCGCGTCGGCGAAGGCATTGTTTCAGCCATCGGCGGCTGCACGTCCCATAAGGACGTCCTGGCCAACCCAATGCTGATCGCGAAAGCCGTCTTGGATAAAGGCCTCGATTCGCAGACCGCCTACGAGATCGTATCGATCGATATCGCCGACATCGACGTGGGCGACAATATCGGTGCCCGTCTGCAGGCCGACCAGGCCGAAGCCGATATGCGGATCGCCCGTGCCAAGGCGGAAGAGACCCGCGCCAACGCCGTGGCCCGTGAACAAGAAATGCGCGCCTTGACGAAAGAAAACCAGGCGGCCGTCGTGATGGCCGAAGCGGAGATCCCCAAATCGATGGCCTCGGCCTATCAGCGGGGAACTCTGCGGCGCACAACGGCGAAGCCGTTGAATAGGGGCTGGAGGTCAGGGACTAGAGGCTAGGGAAGACGGTCCCTATTTCCTGTTGGTTGGTCTCTGATCTTCCGCGGCTCTTCCTCCCTAACCTCTAGCCTCTGACCTCTATTCCTGTTATGCCGGAGTTAAAGGCGGTTGGAACCGGTTCAAAACTTTGTCGGGTTCTCTGCCGATGTTCCCCTTTGCGCCGGTTGAAGTTACGCCGTGGCCAGAAACGGGCCTGGGCCTTGCGCCAGTTGAGATCGCACGCCCGGTTGAGTAGGATGATTTGACCGGCCGAAAGCCGCCTCCACTGAGTGCGGCCAGACGAATCGAGCCGGGACTTCCAAAAGGAGGTTTCGTTCCGATGAGCGAAACTTTGAACGTTGGTCTGACAAAACCGCAACGGGAACTTTTACTGCGCGGTCTGCGGTTCGTCCGCAGCGCAGTGATGCTCGAGGTCCGCGAACCGAGCACCGAAGTCGACTCGGATCGGGCCGCTCAGGTGCGCGAGATCGGCCGGCTCGTCGAGCAGTTGGAAGGCTCCCGGCCTGCTGGTACCGCCGCCCGCGTCTGATTCAGGATGCGTTACCAGCACGTCTCGCTCGAAGCCGTCTGCCACACGCTTCCCCCGGACGTCGTCTCTTCGTCGGAAATCGAAGCCCGCCTGCGTCCCGTCTACGAGCGCCTCGGCCTGCCCGAGGGCCGGCTCGAATTGATGACCGGCATTCGCGAACGCCGCTTCTTCCCCCGCGGCACCCGGCCGGGCCAGATCAGCGCGGAAACGGCACGCCGCGCCGTTGAGATGTCGGGGATCGATCGGCGTCATTTCGGAGCTTTGATTCACGGCTCGGTCTGCCGAGACCAGCTCGAACCGGCGACGGCGAGCTATGTGCATCATCAAGCCGGGCTGCCGGCAAGTGCGTTCGTCTGCGACATGAGCAACGCCTGCCTGGGGCTCCTCAACGGCGTGATTCTGGTGGCCGACATGATCGAGCTGGGGCAGATTCGCGCAGGCGTGATCGTCGGCACTGAAGACGGCCGGCCGCTTGTAGAAGGCACGATCGAGTCGCTGCTTGCCAATCCCTCGCTCACGCGCCGCGAGATCAAGGCCGATTTCGCCACGCTCACGATCGGGTCGGGATCGGCCGCGATCGTGCTCTGCGATCGCAAACTCAGCCGGCACGAGCACCGCCTGCTCGGCGGGGCATTCCGCACCGATACCGAGAATCACGAGCTGTGCACGGGTGGGGACGCGGCCACCGCCGGCGATCCGCTCCGCATGCAGACGGACTCCGAAGCTCTGCTCGTGGCGGGCATCGACCTGGCCGCCGACACCTGGTGCGAAACGCGCCGCATGCTGGGCTGGACGAACGGCGACGTGCAAAAAGTCGTCACGCACCAGGTCGGCCGCGCACACCGCAAGCTGCTCTTCGAGCGGCTCGGTCTCGATCTGTCCCTCGACTTGCCCACGGTCGAGTACCTTGGCAACACGGGCGCAGCAGCTCTCCCCACGGCTCTCTCTGTGGCGGCGGAGCAGAATCGCATTCAATCGGGTGACCGCGTCGCTCTCTTAGGCATCGGTAGCGGCCTCAACGCGCTCATGCTCGGCGTCGAATGGTAATCCGAGTAACGCCGTCTTGCGACGAGTCGCTCGGGAACTTCGAGGATGTCGGCAAGCATCTGTTTTTGATCGCCCGCCTGCAACTCGCCGACTTGGATCGCGCAACGACCGTCGATCAGGGCTTGGGTGTGCTCTTTCGCCGCGTGGCGGCGCGGGAAGCGAAAAAAAGTCCCGCGAATGCCTTGCAGTCGACTTGTGCTCCCAATCGTGCTCGACGCCTGAGCCAAGCCTCCGCCGACGCAATTTTCACAACGTGCACGGTGATGTCCTCGCCGTCCACGCCGCCCCCTTTGGCGATCTTTTTCAAGCCGGTGGCTCGCACAAAGACGACTGTCTCGGAAGTAAGTCCCGGAGAGGTCGGCGATTGGCCCAGAACCTTGAACCGGGTCGCGTCGTAGCCGGTCTCCTCGATTAGTTCCCGTCGTCCGGCGGCCGTTGCCTGTTCGTTTCGGAACGCGTTACCGTCGCCGATGAGACCCGCGGGCAGATCGATCACGCGGCCGGCGACCGAGCGGCGGAACTGCTCCGTGAGTACAATTTCATCCGCGTCGGTGACGGCCACGACCGCCACGACGCCGCTCGAGCCCACGCGCTCGACGAATTCCCAGCCGCCGACGCTTATCATCCGCAGGTATCTGCCCGCGGCGAGGATCTTTTTTCTTGGCGGTGCCATGCTCGGACCGTCAGCTTGCCGCCATGTGCTCGTCGTAAATGCGTTCGACGTCCGCGACGGTGACGGTGATTTCGCGGGCGAACCCAGTGTGCGAGCGTTCGTAATTGATCTTGGCCGCACGCTCGGGGTGCTTCTGCACTTGCTCGGCCAACCAGGCCTTATCCTCGGCGGTCAGGTTGCCGACCTGGGGATCCCACAAGGTCCGCGTTTCCATCACGAGAGAATCGAGCCGGGGATCGAATTTATCGTAAGTGGCCATTGCGTCCTTTGATCCTTTGCCTCGTCAGACGAGATTGCACCTTTAAGGAAGGCAAGCTGGCAGCTTGCCCTACGATTTATTCGACAATGATGTCGCGCACCGTGCGGCCGCTAGGGATCATCGGCAAGACGTGTTCCTGGTACGGGCAGATCACGTCGAGCAGGTACGGTCCGGGGTAAGCCAGCATTTCCGCCAATGCCGCGGGGAATTTTGCCTTGCTGCGGACCTGGGCTGCCTTCACGCCGAAACCTTCGGCAATCCGCACGAAGTTTGGATAGGTCGTCTCAGCAAGCGATCCATCGCCTTGGCCGACGGCTTCGGGGTCGTCGATGGGACCCAGGTAGGTGTGGGCGCGGCTGCCGCCGTGGAAGCGGTCCTCCCACTGCACGACCATGCCCAAGTGTTGGTTGTTGAGGAGCAGAATCTTGACCGGCAGTTTTTCGCAGAAGAGCGTGGCCAGCTCCTGCACGTTCATCAGCATGGAGCCGTCGCCGTCGATGTCGACCACGAGGTTGTCGGGCCGCGCGGCCTGCACGCCCATCGCGGCGGGAAGGCCGAAGCCCATCGTGCCTAGACCCGAGCTGCTGAGCCAGTGTCGCGGACGCGAGAACTTGTAGAACTGGGCCGCCCACATCTGGTGTTGGCCCACGCCGACGGTGATGTACGCGTCGCGTTCTTTCGTTTGCCGCCACAATTCCTCGATGGCGTACTGCTGCAAGATCGCGTCGCCCGCCTCTTTGTAGTGCAGCGGATAACGCTCCTTCCATTCGGCGATTTGGGCGTTCCATTCCTTGAGGTCGGGCAGATCCTCGTCCTTAAGCTCCCGGTTGAGATCACGGAGCACGTCTTTGACGTTGGCCATGATCGGGATGTGGGCCTCTTTGTTCTTGTGCATCTCCGACGGGTCGATGTCGACGTGCACGATCTTGCCGTGCTTCGCGAACTCTTCGAGCTTGCCAGTGACTCGGTCATCGAAACGCACGCCGAACGCCAAGAGCAGATCAGCCTCGTTGATGGCGTAATTGGCATAGACGGTGCCGTGCATGCCCAGCATGTGCAGCGATTGCGCGTGCTCGCCGGGAAACGCGCCCAGTCCCATCACGGTCGAGGTGACGGGAATGCCCGTTCGCAGAGCGAAGGTCCGCAGTTCCTCGGACGCTTCGGCATTGATGATGCCGCCACCCACATACAGAATGGGGCGTTTGGCGCGGCGCACGGCGGCGACAATCTGGCGAATTTGTTCAGGACGATGCTTGAGCGATTCGGGATGGTAGCCGGGCAGATTCATCGGCGGATCGAAATCGGGCGTTTCGTCCTGCCGCGCGAGCTGCACGTCTTTGGGGAAGTCGATGAGCACCGGACCGGGCCGGCCCGAGGCCGCCACGTAGAACGCCTCTTTCACCACGCGGGCCACGTCTTCGATGCGCGTGATCATGTAGTGGTGCTTGGTGATCGACTGGCAAATGGAAATCGTCGGCGTTTCCTGAAACGCGTCGCTGCCGATCACGCTTTGGGCCACCTGCCCCGTAATGGCGACGAGGGGCACGCTGTCGAGTTTGGCGTCGGCAATCGCCGTCACCAGGTTCATGGCTCCAGGGCCGCTGGTTGCCATGCAAACGCCGACTTTCCCCGTCGAGCGGGCCAGCCCCTGAGCAGCGAAACCGCCCCCCTGCTCGTGCCGGGGAAGAATGGTGCGGATCTTGTCCTTGAATTTCAAGAGCGCCTGGTGCAGGGGCATGCTGGCCCCGCCGGGATAGGCGAAAATGCACTCGACCCCCTGGTGGACAAGCGCTTCAACCAGAATCTCGGCGCCGTTATACGTTTGATGTTGCGTCGAAGTCTTGGCCGGCTTGGATTGGGGTCGCGGTGTCACGAATCGTCTCTTTCGGCGTAGCTAGGTAGGACAGTGGAAGACCCGTAAGTTTACTCCACCCCGACACATCTGACGAGGGAGGGGTTCGACAAGTCCCGGGCCGATCGGGCGCGGTGTCAGAAGGCTCCGATTTGCGCGACGCTTCCCGGTGGCTCGCCGGAACTTATCTCGTTTTCCGTTCCGGCCCAAATCGCAAAATCGTTACGATTCCCCCGGCCAGCACGGCGGCAATCATCGCCCCGCCCCACACGTTTCGCGGAACCCAGGGGACGAGAAGCCCGCAGATAACCAGCGTACACAAAAGCACAAAACCGTGCCGAAAGCTCCAAGCCAGGAGTGGCTCCACGAGCAGCAGCGCCAACACGGCCGCGAGCAGCCAGAGCGAAAGCCCCGACCGTGCCGCGTTCGAATCGCCAACATCGCGCGGGCCGGCCGTCCACTCGCTGCGGTGCAAATAGGGAATACCGGCGAATGTCGTGGAATGAAGCGCCTTCTCATCGAGCGATTCGAGATCACTCTCCCGGGGATCGACGTTGATGGCAAACAATTCCCGCCGGGACTGGACTTGGGTGGCCGGCACGGTTTGCTTCAGCGTCGCCGCTGATTGCACTGTCATCTCGTAGACGCCGCGAAGGCTTGTCTCGGGGAAGACAACTTGGGCCATTCTCTCGGTCTGCATCGGCCGCAACGTGTGTTCGGCCCCGTCGGGACTCTTCACGACAACCGGTGTGGCCAGTTCACGGGGTGCGAGCATGCGAACGAGTGGATCCCCGACGAGTCGCTGGCGTTCCTGGGAGCGGCCGCTGACGGCGAAGCGAACCATTTCGTGAATGATGGGCGGAAATGTCGGGTGCACGGGCCATGTGGTCCAAGCGACGTCGGCCGACGTCGTCACCAGCAGGCTGCGGCCCAGTCCCACCGGCCGTTCGACGATCGCGGGATCGCCCGAATCGAAGCGGAGCACAACGCGCGACGTCGAACCGGGAGCCAGTTTGAGACGGTAGTATTCAAGAGTCACTGCTCGATCCAATCCGGCGTTCGGATTACCCCGAAACGGCTCAACGATCGGATGGTTCAAGTCGGCCGTATCGAAAGTGAACCCTTTTTGCGACGGAGACGGATCGCGAGCGTCCCCTTGCCGACTTTCGAGAGCGGCCGGCAGAACGCCCTGGCCGTCATGATAAAGTACCGAGTTGTAGTTTTCCGGTTTGACCCGGTCGCCGAGCAGGAACACCACTCCGCCCCCCGCCTCGGCGTAGGACCGCAAGAGGGCCGCCTCGGTCGGTGTGAACAGGGCCACGTTGCATAGGAACACGCAGTCGTACTGCGACAGATCTTCCGAGGCGAGATCCGCCTCGTTCACGACCTTGGGATGGGTCGCCCCGCTCCACGACACTCGCGACGTGGTCGGCGCCAAGACGGTCTGCACATAGTACGAGGCGTTCTCCGCCGGCCGCCCGCCTTCGCGGCCATTGACCACCAGGATGTTCATTCGCGGTGCGACGGGCACGCTGAGCCAGCGTTGGTTGTCCGCCGCAAGTCGATCGGCCGGTAGGCGAGCTTCAACCATGTGCTCTCCGGCGGCGTGGAACTCGTACGGGAACTCAACCACGGCCTCTTCACGGGCCGGAACGTCGGCATTCTTAAATCCGGCCAGATAACCGTCGATGTACAACTCCACCCGCACCGCCGCCAGGTTCGCCGGGCCGAAGTTGCGAATCCCGGCCCGTAAGCGCGTGGGCCGATCGGGGAGCGTGACGGGCTCGCCCGTTGCCAGCGATGTGACGGCCGCGTTATCCGTGTGCCCGTCGCCGACGTCGACGAGGACAATCCGGCGCGATCCGCCAGCTTTTTCAACGCGTCGTGCAGGCCGGTCAGTCCCGCGGGGTCGGCCGCCCAGGTGTGGCGTTGGAAATCGCTGATAAAGATCACTTCCTTAACCGCGGGGGCGTGCGAATCCGCCAGGACCTGTGCGGCTTCGGCCAGTGTGGGCCTCAGATCGCCCGGTTCGTCGGTCAATGGCAGGCGGTCGATTTCGGAGAGGATTGCGCTCGGTTCGTAGGCCGGCTCATGAACGACCGCCGGCCCCGAGTGCGCGGCAATCCGCAGCAAATTGAACGCGTCGCCCGCCAGAGAATCCGACACGATTTGTTGCGCCGCCTTCTTCGCCCGATCGAACCGCGTTTCGTTATCGGATCTCGCGCCGATGCTGAACGAGGCGTCGATCACGATCACGCGCTGCATGGGAGTTCGCGCCCGCGCTGCGCGGTCACCGCGTGCACGAGAGGCTCGGCAAAGGCCAGCACGGCAAGCAGCAAGAGCAGCGTCCGCACCGCCAGCAGAATCAGCTGCTCGAGCCGCATTCGCCGTGAATTCTTGCGGCTGGCCTCGAGCAGAAATCGCATCGCGGCCCAGTCGGTCTCGCGGTAGGTCCGGCGATGGAGCAGATGAATCAAAATGGGAATCGACCCCAGGGCAAGTCCCCAGAGGAGCCACGGGTTGGCAAACCCGAAGGCCAGCGGACAGGCGTGCAAGAGCGGGGCGCTCACGTCACGTTCTCCCCGCGCACTGCATCCGCCTCGTGAGAAAACTGCGCAACGCGATATCAAGCGGCCTGTCCGTGCGCAGCAGCACGTAATCCATCTGCAAGTCGCCGCACATGCCGCGGACTTGCTTCAGGAAATTCTCGAATTCCGACTGGTAGGCGCGGCGCAGCGCGGGGCTCTGCATTTTGTTCGGGCAGTCCCTCGAGTCCGCGAAAACGCGTCGGATCCTCGAATGGAAAATCCTGCTCCGCCGGGTCGATGACCTGCATGACGCTCACGTCGTGCCGCCGATGGCGAAAATGTTTGAGGCCCGAAAGCAATGTCCCAACGTCGTCAAACAGGTCACTGAGAATGATCACGAGACCCCGTTTGCGAATGCGTTCCGCCAGATCGTGAAAGATGGGTCCCAGGGCCGTCTCGCCGCCGGCGTGGGTGTGTTCCATCACGTGCACCAGTTGCTTGAGGTGCGCGGGCTGGCTGGACGGACCAAGAAACCTCGTCACGGACGTGTTGAAGGTCGACAGTCCAATCGCATCCTGTTGGCGGATGACAAGGTGA
Organism: uncultured Planctomycetaceae bacterium; assembly: GCA_963752185.1. Taxonomy (GTDB): domain Bacteria; phylum Planctomycetota; class Planctomycetia; order Planctomycetales; family Planctomycetaceae; genus DASPSM01. Next base: position 4,203,839 of record CAVVXK010000002.1, read on the forward strand.
GCCAGTGCGGCGGCGACATATTGGGCGTATTCGAGTTTCGAGACAGCCGCCCCTTTTGATCGGTAGGACATTGACTCGCTGGCATCGACCAACAGGTGGCAGGCAAAATTGGTCTCTTCCTCGAAGCGCTTGAGATAAAAGCGGTCGGTCTTGCCGAAGACTTTCCAGTCGACGTAGCGCACGTCGTCGCCGGGCGCATACTCACGGTGCTCGGCAAACTCGACGGAGAAGCCGGAATACGGGCTTTTGTGCAACCCCGCGACGTATCCTTCGACGATCAGCCGGGCCTTCAAATCGAGCCCGCTGAGCTTAGCCAGCGTCTGCGGATCGAAATACTTCCGGTAGTCGTCCACCTTTGGATGCCTTTGACGATTCGGACGCAACCAGTTCCGTCAGCCGCCGGACAATTCCGTCGGGCGAGACCCCGTCGGCCTCGGCGTTGAAATTCGTGATGATGCGATGCCGGAGGACGGGGGCCGCGACTTCGCGAACGTCATCGGTATTCGCAAACGCCCGGCCGTGCAACATGGCTCGAGCTTTGGCACCCAGGACGAGATATTGACTGGCCCGCGGACCGGCCCCCCACGAAACGTAATCGCGAACAAAGTCAGGCACGTCCCCCTTTTGCCGCCGCGTCAGCCGGGCCAGTTGCATGGCATACCGAATTACGTGATCGGCCACCGGCACGCGCCTCACGACGTGTTGCAAGTGAGCGATCTCGGCGTGCGTGAGTGCCTTCTCGACGGGAGCCGGGGCATCGGCGGTCGTCTTACGGACCAGTTCGAACTCCTCCTCTTCGGACGGATAGTCGACGAGGATCTCGAACATGAACCGGTCGAGCTGCGCTTCGGGTAAGGGATAGGTCCCTTCCTGCTCGATGGGATTTTGCGTCGCCAGCACAAAAAACGGATCGGGCAGGCGATGCCGTTTGCCGCCCGCGGTCACCTGGTGCTCCTGCATGGCTTCCAAGAGGGCGGCCTGGGTCTTGGGAGGCGTTCGATTGATTTCGTCCGCCAGCACCACGTTGGCAAACACAGGCCCCCCAATAAAACGGAATTCGCGGGTGCCGGTCGCGCGGTCCTCCTGAATGACGTCGGTCCCCGTAATGTCGGCCGGCATCAGGTCCGGAGTGAACTGGATGCGGTTAAACGACAAGTTCAAGGTGTCGGCCAGCGTCCGCACCATGAGGGTCTTCGCCAGTCCGGGAACTCCCTGCAGCAGACAATGGCCGCCGGCCAGCATGCCAATCAGCAATTCGTCGATTACCTGCCGTTGCCCGACAATCACCTTGCCCAACTCGGCTGTGATTTTTCGGTAAGCCTGGTTCAATCGCTCGACGGCGTCATGGTCGTTGGAACCCATCTGCGTTTGCGAATCGTCGTGCACGCGGGTTTCTCTCAGTAGGGAGCCAATTTCGGGACAAGCTCAATTATCCGTGCCCGGTTCCCTGCCGCCAAGCCGGCGCGGACGGTGTGCAGCGTTCCCGGGTCGACATTCGGCTCAAGCGACGGGGACTGCGAACTGGCTCAACAGCGACTGCGGGAAGCCGATGTCGACGACGTGGACGTCGCCCGTAAACTGTTGTGCGCCCGGAGCATCGAATCCTCGCTTTCGGGCGACAAAGGTGGCCGTATGAGTTGCCCGCACGCAGACATCCAGCGATTGACCCGTGTCGCAATCGAGGCCGGACGGCAAATCGACGGCCAGAACAGGAACACCCGAGTTATTGATGTGATGAATTACCGTCGCGGTGGGTTCGCGTACGGTTCCCTGCATACCCGTCCCCAACAGAGCGTCGACGATCCAGGCGGAAGAACGCATGTCGGCCGCCCAAGTATCAAGCTTTGTCGCCGATTGATACTCGAACACGGGCGTTCCCGACGCGCGGAGAATTCGGTAATTCGTCGCCGCGTCGACTTTCAACTTCTGCGAATCGGCAAACAGGAGCACCCGCGCGTCGACACCGCGGTTTTCGAGGTGGCGGGCGATCACGAAGCCGTCGCCGCCGTTATTTCCCCGTCCTGCGCAGATCACGACGCGTCCGTTGACGCCAAGTCTCATCAGCAACTCGGCCGCGCCGCGGCCGGCGTTCTCCATGAGCACGATGCCGGGCATACCAAGTTCATCGATGGCCCGGCGATCGATATCGCGGACTTCATCCCGACTGAGTGAACGCAGCGTCATGGCCGTAAGCATAAGCGCTTCCAGATCCATCGTCCAAACACTGCCCCGTGGCAGTTTCCGGGCCGATCGTCGACTCTTTTGACTTTTGACCTTGGGACTCTTGGACATTGCCCCCAACATCCGGCAGGTGTTTGTTTTTTGTGAAATCTGATACGATTTTCGCTCGGACCGGCATCGAGTGCGGGAGGGATGGCGGGTGCTGGATCAATATGCTGATCGCTGGGCGCTGATTACCGGCGCTTCGTCGGGCATCGGCGCGGAGTTTGCCAGGCGATTAGCGGCCCTCGGCATGCACCTTGTGCTTGTTGCCCGTCGCACCGATCGTCTCAACGATCTGGCGGCCGAACTGTACGCCCGTCATCACACGCGCTGCGAAATCATCGGCAGCGACTTGTCCGACCCCCGCGAAGTGACCGCTCTGTTCGAGCATGTCACACAAAAAGGAATCACGGTCGAGCTGTTGGTCAACAACGCCGGCTTTGCCGTGGTCTCCGAAGTCGAGAAAACCGACGTCGACCGCGTGCTGCAAATGCTGCGGCTCAATGTGATGGCCGTGACCGAATTGACGTACCGCTTCCTGCCCGGGATGCTCGAGCGGCGACACGGTGCGATTATGAACGTGTCGTCCGTGGCCGGCTTCCAGCCGGTCGCCTATATGTCGGCCTATGCCGCGAGCAAAGCTTTCATCCTGCAATTCACCGAAGCGCTGTCGGCCGAGGCCTACGATCAAGGCGTGACGTTGACCGCGCTTTGCCCGGGAACGACCAAGACAGAACTCTTTGAAATTGCCGGCGTGCCCGGTTGGCTGAAGAAGCGGCGCTTGCACACGACCGATAAGGTGGTTCGCGGCGCCTTGCGGGCCATGGAAAAACGCAGACAATATTACATCCCCGGTTGGAGAAATTACTTTGTGACGATGCTGGTCCGCATTGGTTCGCGGCGACGCGTCGTCAAGGAATCGATGAAATTTTTCCGACCGGGACATCCCTCCACCGCCCCGCCCCGCGAGGTTGCCCACGCGGCAACCGACGCCGAATCCCGCTAAAATTCGCTATCTGAGGTTCAACGATGAAATTGAAAGGTCGGAATGCGCTGGTCACCGGCGCCTCGCGCGGCATCGGCCGTGCCTGCGCCGTCGAACTGGCTCGTCAGGGCGCGAATGTCGGAATCAATTTCCGTTCGCATCCGGAGGAGGCCGAAGAGGTCGCCAAGGAAGTTCGGGCCGCAGGCGCGAAAGCCCTCCTTTTGCAGGGAGACGTGGCCGATCTCAAGTCCGTCGAAGGCATGGTCGCGAAGACGGTGGCGGAGTTTGGCAGCGTCGACTTATTCGTGTCGAACGCCGCCTACAGCGACCGGCAACTCATGCTGGAAGCCAATATGGAAGGGTTTCGCCGCACGATCGACGTCTCGATGTGGGGCGCCTTTCATGGCGTCCGCGCGTCGGCCCAGCAAATGGTGAAGCAGGGACGCAGCGGTTCGATCGTCGTCGTCAGTTCGCCGCACGCCGTTTTGGCGATCCCGACCGCGATGGCCTACAACATGTCCAAGGCGGCCATCGACCACATGGCACGCACGGCGGCGATCGAACTCGTCCAGTACAAGATCCGGGTCAATATCGTGCATCCCGGCTGGATCGACACGCCGGGCGAGCGAAAATTCTTTAGCGAGGAGCAAATGGCCGTCGGCGGTTCGAGACTGCCGTGGGGCCGCCTCGGCAAGCCCGACGAAATCGCGAAGGGAATTGCCTTTATTCTCAGCGACGACGCCGAATATATGACAGGCAGCACAGTGGCCATCGACGGCGGCGTGAGTCTTCCGTGGTGGTCGAACCGCGCCGAGGGACAGATTTAAGAAAAGGATGAAGGATGAAGGCGGAAAGATGAACAAAACCATGGCTGCCGACTGCAGCTATCCGTTTCATCCTTCATCCTTCCGCCTTCATCCTTGAATTCCCATGTCGCTCAGTAACCTGCCACTCAGTTATTGCTCGAACGTCCATCCCGGACGCACGCTTGCTGAAATCGAGCACGGGCTCGACCAGTACACGGTGCCCATGGCCGCCGGCTACGGTGCGCCGCTGGCGGCCGGGCTCTGGCTTGCCGCGCCGGTGGTCGAGGAACTGCTCGAGACCGATCCCGAATGCCGCCGATTCGCCGAGGGCCTTGCGCGACGCGGTCTCACGTGCCACACGCTGAATGCTTTCCCGTACGGCGACTTTCACAGTCCGCGCGTGAAGGAAAACGTCTACAAACCAAGCTGGGCCGAACGGTCGCGGTTCGATTTTACGGTTGCCGCCGCGCGAATTTTAGCGCAACTCCTGCCGCCCAATGTCGAGGGAAGCATTTCGACCGTGCCCTTGGGCTTTCCGGACATCGATTCCTTTCCCGAATTCCTCGGCGACTGTGTGGAAAACCTGCTCGCAACCGCGACCGTCCTGCACCGCATCGAAGAGGAGTCTGGCCGCATCATTCGCCTTGGCATCGAGCCGGAACCTTGCTGCTGGCTCGACGAAACGCCCAGCGCGATCGAATTCTTCAAAAACCGGCTCTGGACGCGCGCCGCCGAACGAAACGCTCTCGGCGCCGTCAAGAAGCACATCGGGCTCTGTCTCGATGTCTGTCATCAGGCCGTCGCTTTTGAAGACATGCGGCAAATCGTGTCCGAAATCGATGGCGCCGGTATTCGCATCAATAAGATCCACATCACCTGCGCGATCGAGCTGGAAAACCCCGCATCGAACGACGAGGGTCGCCGCGCTGGCCCACTACGTCGAGCAGCGATATCTCCACCAAACGAAGGCCCACCTTGCCGACGGCCGCGTCCTGACGGCCTTGGATCTCGACCAGGCCCTGACCGATCCGCGGCAAGAATTCTCGCGCGGAGCGGTGGCGCGTGCATTTTCACGTGCCGGTCGACGCCGAACGCCTGGGACCGCTCAAAACGACGCGATTCGAGCTGCGCAAGGCGCTCAGCGCGGTGAAGGGTCTCTCCTACGCACCGCACCTCGAGGTCGAGACGTATACGTGGGAAGTTCTTCCCGAAACGCAGGCCGTCGATCTCGTCGGCGGCCTGACGCGGGAATTGACGGCAACGCGGGCCCTTCTGAATGAAGTCGGCCGGGCGGTTTAGTCGCAACTTGAAGCGCCCCAGGAGCGTTGAGTCACCTTGACCGCATTTCTCGGGGCGGATATCGTTCCGCCCTCCTCTCTCCTCTTTCCAACCTGCCAATTCCTTCTCACCGGCCGCAATCTGCGGAGGGTTTCTTATGGAACGCCCTGCGATGAGTTTTTCGTGTCGGGGAGCGGTTTTCGCCGTCGTCTTCTTGTTTCTGCTCTTGGTCCGTTTTCCCGCGAACGCTCAGGAAAGTAATCCGGCGAGCATTCCCCAGGGACTTCCGGCGAACATCCCGCAAGGCATTTCCGCAAGTCTGCAGCAACGCGCGGTGCCACCCTTTATTCGCGACTTGGCCGCGGTCGGCGTGTCCATCAATCAGGGCCAACCGCCTGCCACCGTCAACGCGATTCCGATCAGTTCCGACGCGTCGAATCCGTCCGATCCGAACCACCTCTTCGACCAGACAGGCGCCAAGCCGAAGGCGGAAACAGCGGCCGCCACCGTGCTTGTGCTCAAGAGCGGCCGCGTCGTGCATGGGGCGATCCGTGCCGATTCGCGCGGCTATTTTGTCGAGTCGCGTCGCTCCACGTTGTATTTTCCCTTCTCGCACGTGAAATTCGTCGCGGCCGACATCCCTGAGGCGTACACGAAACTCTGCCATGCCGTCGGCGGAACATCGGCCCATCGCGATCTCCTCCTGGGGCGCTGGTGCCTCGAGAACGACATGCGACCGGAAGCGGCCGAGCATTATCAGAACGTGCTGACGTTCGAACCAAGTAATCGCGAGGCCCGCCAGGCACTCACCCGCCTCGACGAAAGTCGGGGCGAAGAGCCCGGCAATGAGCGGGCGGCGAAATCGCCGACCGAATCGCAATTTCCCGAATCGCTCTCGCGCCTCTCCGGATCCGCCGTGCGGGAGTTCGTCATCGGCGTGCAACCGATCCTTCTGGCACGGTGCGGCAACGTGAAGTGCCACGGCACGGCCGACCCGAAGACGCCGTCCGAAACGTCGTTCCATTTGGAACACGTGCGGATTTCACAAGGCAGCAATCGGGCGGCGACCGCGCGGAATCTCGAGGCGGTGTTGAGGCTGCTCGACGGTCAATTTCCGTCGCAGAGTCCGTTCTTCCAGAAGGGGCTGCAACCGCACGGCGGAGTCGTCCTGCACAACCCACTGGATGGACCAGCCGGCCGGGGGCAGGAGATGCGGCTCAGGCGCTGGGTCGATTCGATCGCTCCCGAGCGAAACCGCCTTGCCCGCGAACAGTCCAGCCGCGATTTCATCGGCCGATTCTCGCGTTCCCCAAACGCACCGACTTTGCGCGATCCGAATGTCGTCCCGGCCGGAGCAACGATGGGGGATACGGCAAACGCCGTCGTACCGCCCGAGCGGACCTCGCCGCGAGTCGATGCCGCGGCCGGTTTCCACAACTCCAGCGTGTCGCCCAAGCCGCTTGGACCGCAAAGCGATCCCTTTGATCCGGCACAGTTCAACTCGCAGAACCAGCCGAACCCGCGCTAACTTCCCACGCACCAGCGGCGGATGGCCTGCTCGTAGAAACGCGTGCCACGCTCGAGCTGTTCCAGGGGGATCCACTCGTCGAACGTGTGCGCCTGGGCGATGCTGCCGGGTCCGAACACGGCGAGCTTTTTGAGTGCCGTGAACTGCGTCCCATCCGTTCCGTAAGTCACCGTCGTGGGTTTCGACCGCCCGACGATCGCCAGAAGTTCGGTGACGAATTCCGACTTGGGATCGAGATAAAGCGGAGTCGCCGCGCTCTTCACTGCGAATTCGAGGCCATTTTTTTCCGCCGCCGCCCGGGCCCGGCTGAGCAAAGCGTCCGGCTTCTGCCCCGGCATGAGCCGAAAATAGACCGTGCAGACGCTCTGCGGAGCCGTGATGTTGACGGCCGCCGTGTGATCGTTGATGCCAATGTTCCAACTAATCGTCGGCGGATCGAACCGCTCGTCCTGCCAGGCGGGGTCCGATTCGGTCTCGTCGTGAATCGCCTTCATCTCCGCCAGAAACGGGATCATCGCCAGGTTGGCGTTGAGCCCGTGCCGCGTGCTGGAATGGGCCGCCCGTCCGTGCGAAACGGCCTCAAAACCGAACGTCCCCTTGTGGGCGTAAACGACCTCGAGCTCGGTCGGCTCTCCCACGATTCCGCACGCGTCGCCGGCGACCATCTCGCGAAAAAACTCGGAGCGTTTGGCGACTTCGGCCGCCCCTGTGTACCCGACTTCCTCATCGGCCGTGCACGTGACATAGAGCGGAAAGCGGATCGCCTTCTTTGGAAATTGCTCCGCCGCGGCAAGAATGCAGCCGATGGAGCCCTTCATGTCGCAAGAACCGCGACCGTATAAGCGGTCCCCCTTCACCGTCGGTGAAAAAGGCCCGTGGTCGGTGCTGAACCAGGGGTCGGCCGGAACGACGTCGGTGTGTCCGAAGTACGCCAGCCCCCCCTTCCCGGCCCCCTTTTTTCCGATGACGTTGACCTTTTTGACACCGGCCGCATCGGTGTATTCGATCCGCTCCGTCTCGAACTCGAGCCGTTTGAGGACTCTTTCGACGTAATCGCTGACGTCGGCGTTGCTGCGCGAGCTGATTGAGCCGAAAGCGACGAGGTCGGACGTGTATTCGAGAGCGTTCATTGGTGAATGTAGCCGCCGTCAACCATCATCGATTCGGCTGTCATGAAGGAGGCGTCGTCCGAGGCAAGAAACAAGATCGCATTCGCGATTTCCCGGGTGTCCGCCAGCCGCTTGAGCATATGAGCCCCGCCCCACCGCGGGTCGGCGTCGGCCGCTTTGCGATCGAGCCCCTGCTCGGTCGCCATCCGTTCCACCTGCGGCGTCCAAACCGAACCCGGACAGACCGCGTTCACGCGAATGTTTTCCGGGGCCAAATCGAGCGCCATGCAGCGGGTCATGCCCACGATCGCCGACTTCGTCGTGTTGTAAGTCACAAACTGGGGCTGGCCGATGAAGCTGGAGATCGAGCCCAAATTGACGATCGCTCCGCCCCCCGTCTTCCGCATCACCGGGACAACGTGCTTGGACATCAGGGCCGGTCCCATCACGTTGACCTCGAGGATTTTTCGCCAATCCTCGACAGTCGCATTGATCCCCTTGAGCACAAAGACGGCCGCGTTGTTGACCAGAATATCGATACGGCCAAACGCCTCGGCCACGCGGGAAACAGCAGCCTGGACACTTTTTTCGTCCGAAACGTCGGTCCGAACAAACAGAGCCTTGCCGCCGGAGCGACTTATTTCTGTCGTGACCGAGTTTCCGCCAGTCTCGTCGATTTCGGCAACAGCGACCGCCGCCCCTTCCTCGGCGAAGCGCAGGCACGTCGCGCGGCCAATCCCCGAGCCGCCTCCCGTGACGACGGCCACTTTCCCCTCAAATCGCTTCATGAGGGGCAGCCTTCTAGCGGGCGCTCAACGTCGGCGACTTGATGGCAAACCCCGTCTTGGGATCGATGTCGAGGTTCAGATGCTCGTTGGCCACCGTGTAAAACAGGAAGCCGTACATCATCTCCTCGGTCGTCTGATCCCCCTCCCGAACCGTCTTTTTTGGGTCGGGATTGAACGGATTGAACGACGAATTGTCGTAATGAGCGACAACTTCAAACTTTGTCCCCGCCGGAAACTTCCGCGTTCCCAGCGCCCAGGCGTAGCCGATTTGCCAGTCGAAACTGTAGTTCGGCACCAAGAGCAGCGTCTCGGTCTTGCCGTCCGGGTAGTGGGCCAAATACGTCATATCGGTCCCGCGGACGTGCATGTGCGTAAACAGCCCCGTGCCGACAATGTCCTTTTTGGTCGTCCATGACTGGGTGACTTTGTAGTGGGGATCTCCAGGGGCAATCGCGAAGTCGTGGCTGGAAATCCGCTCGAGGTGCAGTTCCTTCTGGACTTTTTCGCGTGCATAGCGGAATCCGACGGAAATCCGGCACTTCTCCTCGTGCCCATCCGTCGTGAAGTGGATCTGCAACAGGGCGATGTACATCTTCGGCACCCGAACCGCGATCCCGTCCTCGAGCACCATGGGAATTCCGCCGGGCACCTTTCCGGTGACGAAAATGGCATTTTTCGCCTTGTCGCCGAAGGCCGGCACCAAAATCAGGTTGCAGTGATGCACGACCTTGGGGTTGTCCGGCAGGATTTGGATGCGGTCAATCCACGTATCCTGCGGAAACACGTACGACAGCGGCTCATAGCGGTAGTTCACAAAGCCTTCCGCCGGCACGCTGTGCTGTTTTGTCTTGATCACCAGGTCGGGCTTGCCGATCAGCCAGCCTTCGCCGACCACTTTCCGCAGAGGAATCGGGGTCGCGTCGGCGACTTTTTCGCCCGCTGGCATGCCGGAATGCACCCAGGAAATCACCGTCTCCCGCTCGGCATCCGACATTTCGCGGTGATTGGTGAAATCATCGTGGGCGCTGGCGGCGTACCACGGCGGCATCGCCTGGTCGCCGACCACTTCGGCCAGCGCGGCCCCCTGTTTTTTCGCCTCGTCGTAGGTCAAAAGCGAAAACGGAGCCTCGGTCCCCGGTTGATGGCACTCCACGCAGTGCCTCCGCAGGATCGGGGCGATGTCCTTGTGATAGGTCAGACTCGCGTTTTTCGTGGCGGGAGCGGCGTGCGTGATCAGGCAGCCGTCCACGGTCGTCTCGGCCACAGCCACCGGCTTGCCGGCCAAAACCGCGTCGATGGCGTTTTCCAGGTCATTATTTTGCGGGGATGGGCCGGCGCCGCCCGCGCGGTACTGGTCGTCGATCCGGCCGCGATATTTCAGCACAAAGTCGGGAGTCAGCACGACCGCCTCGGGAGTCCGCGAAACACCCAGCGCGGCCACCGACTCGCCGGTGGTGTCCTTCACGGTCGGAAAGGCCAAATCGAACCCGACGGCATGGGCCGCCATCTCGCGGATCGAATCGCCCGGATTCACGTTGAGCGAGAGGAACTGCACCCCCCGGCCGCGGTATTTTTCGTCCAGACGCTTGAGTTTCGGCAGGTACTGCTGCACGACGGGGCAGGTCGTGTTCGTGCAGACAATCACAAACGCCTTCTTGCCCGAGAAATCGGCCAGCGACCGGTTGAGAAAGCGGATGTCCTTGAACGCCAGCTTGCCCACTTTTTGACCGATGGGCACGCTCGCGGTGGCGGCCAACGCCCCTTCCGCAACGCTCGCCAAGACCATCAAGCCGACAACCAGCCGCCGAACAGCGCAACTCTTCATGGCAGGTTCCTGTGACGATTCGGAAAAGCTCCCGACCGGGAGTGTCCTGATTCTAACCGGGAAGCCCGCCCGCCTCTACTGGAGCGGCCCAGCACCCAACCCCGGGGGACTTTTTTGGCTTTTTTGGGCGCTAAAAAAGGGGACTTTTTTTGGGTGGACACCAAAAAAGTCCTTCCTCGACAAAAGGGGCCCTGCGCAAAGCCGCTCCCCGGCACGCTTTCGGGCCCAAAAGATAAGGGGGACTTTTTTTGGCCCCACCCCAAAAAACCCCTGCCACGAAAAAACTGCAAGAGGCCAAAAAAACTCACGAATCATACAACGGTTGTATGACTCATCGTGATCAAGCCGACCACTCTCGGTAGGATCAGTTTAGACGCACGGCCGCTGGTACTAACCGTTAGTATTTCGATCGTGAACGACAAGCCAATCCAGCGCATAATGTGGCTGTGGTCAAAAATCCGCATCCAAAATGAGTCTTCAGAATTTTCGCCTCGGCGCGGCCGAACTGTGCCGGGATGCCCGAGTGGCGTTACGGGTTTGTAGAATCGCATCGGCGGGCCAAGACGCTGATGCGCTTTTGCAGCGAGGGATTCCATGGTGCGTACCGTGTCCTCCCGAGCGATTCTGTCGATCGCCGGAATCGTGCTTTGCGTGGCGGTGGTCTTTTCCTGGGACGCAAAGGCGAAACGCGGCGACGCCAGCTCGCGAGCCTCAAACGGCGATTCCCAGGCGAAGGACGAGGACGCGACCCAGCGCGGCGACCGCGCTTTTGCGCAGGGAAAATGGGCCGAAGCACGCGCCGCCTACGATGAGATTTTGAGCCAGGCGACCGATTTAACGTCGGCCGATTTGCGGGAGCCCAGAGTGCGTGCCATCGCCTGCTCGGTCAAGCTGCACGACTTCGCAGGCGCTCTTCGCCGCGCGACGCCCTTTCAGCCCGGGGCCGATGAGCGGCAGAGTCAGTACGAGTGGCCGACAGACAGCAACGGCGAGGAAAAAGGTCCGGTCGAAGAGGTCGCGGCGTTAGCACAATATCGTGAATCGATCGAGCATCTCCGCCGCGATCCGGCCGTTCGTGGCGATGCACGGTTGGCGGCCGAAGTGACCCAGGCCCTGCTCGCTGCCGACCTCGACTTGATGAAGATCCTCGATCCGGACGTGATCCCTTCACCGTTCAACTGGGGCTGGACCGGTCGCTATCCGGGAATGCAATGGTGGGTCAACGCGATCAAAGGCCGCGACGAAGATGACAAGGGAGGCGAAATGGAGGCCTGGTGGGACCGCCGGAGCATCCCGCTGACCGCGGAGGGAAAACCGGTGACGCTCGGCTCGCCGGCCAAATACGAACCGAGGCTCCCGCGTAGCGCAAGATCCTGTTCTTGATGAGCGAAGTGCAAAAGCTCGACTCGTCGCCGAATCACGACGAATTGGCAAAGTCCTTGCTGCACCGTGCCGACATCGCGCGGCGATTGTACGGCCTGGAGAACGACACGGACTGGCGAATGGCCGACTTCGAGTATCGCTGCTACGAGCGGCCCGTGTTTCACAAAAAGCGCGGCCGCAGCGATCTCAAGGAACTCTGGCAGCTCGAGGACGACGAGGCCCGCGCGCTCTTCAACGGCCGTCTGCGAGTCGTCCTTCTCCCCACCTCGGAAAGCCCGCTTGCGATCTGGGCCCGCATCGAAAAAGAGTGCCCCAACAGCCAGGCTGTGCCCGAGGCGATTTACCAGCGCGGGTTTTATTACAAGGATCTCTCGCAGTTCTCCAAGGCGGAAGGCGAATTCCGCCGGCTGATCGCCCGGTTTCCCCAGCATCCTCGCGCAAAATCGGCGCAAGCGCAGCTTGCGGTGATCGAGCATGCCGGCGTGCTGTTGGGAAAGACGGCGCAATATCTGGCCGGCGCGAAGCCGAAGCTTTGGTTCGCCTGCCGCGAGACATCCAAGGTCGAATTCGTGGCCCGGCGATTCGATTGGATGGGCTATCTCAAGAACAGGCTCGAGGCGAACAAGATGTGGGAGGTTGCCTTCTTTGGCGACGCAGGGTTCTTCCACAGCGAGCGCGAGCAAGAGTCCGCACGGGCTCGCGCCGCGTTCTTGGGACCGGAAGTTGCCAAATGGAGCGAGGTGGTGCCGCGCACCGAACGGGTCGCCACGCGGACGACGCACGCGCCGGTCACCGAGATGGGCGCCTACGTCATCGAGGCGCGGGTTCCGAATTCAAAGGAATCCTCTCAGGCGCTCGTCATCCTCACCGAGACGGTCCTCGTGAAGAAATCGCTTCCCAAGAAAGTGCTCTTATGGGCGGTCAACGCGCGGACCGGTCAGCCGCTCGCCGGCCAAAAGATTGAGACGTATTTCGAGGACCGTAGCGGCCAGACGCGTGAGAAACACACGAGCTACCAGACCGACCAGCAAGGCCTGCTCTCGATCGACGCGCCGGAGTTCTTTGCCAATTTTGTCCTGCTGAAAACCGAGACTCACGGATTTTGCGTTTGCGAGGCCGAGCGGTCCTCTCACGGTGAACCGGACGGTACGACGAAAACTGCCTTCGCCGTCACCGACCGGCCCGTATATCGGCCGGGCTCAACGGTGAAGTTCCGAGTTTGGGTTCGCGAGGCGGTGGATCGCGAATACAAACCGGCCGAGGCGGGCCTGAATGTGCGAATTGAAATCCTGGGCCCGAATTCGGAGGAGCCGGCGGCGGTGTTGGAGCGGACCACGGACGATTCGGGGAGCGTGACGGGATCGTACGTGCTCGATCGCGACGCCGCGCTCGGCCAGTATCGGATCAGCGTCCACGAATTCAGCCCCTGGTTGCACGGCTCGATTTGCGATTTCACGGTCGAGGAATACAAAAAACCTGAATTCGAGATTTCGATCCAGCCGCCGAAGACGCCGCCGCGATTGGGCGACGTGATCACCGCGCGGGTCGCGGCCCGGTACTATTTCGGCGCACCGGTGACGAAAGCGAAAGTGAAGTATCGCGTGAGTCGCCACCCGCACCGCACGCGCTACGCGATCCCGCGCGAGTGGGATTGGCTCTACGGCAACGGCTTCGGGGACTACGAATATACGAATCCCTGGTTCGACGTCGGCGACATGCAGGAAGCGGGGAGCGAAGAGGAGGAGGCGGAAGATCGTCATTCCGGAAACGACGACTTGGTCGACTCGGGCATGACCGAGCTTGGTGCCGAGGGCTGGGCCGATCTCCGCATCAACACGGCCAGCGATGCCCGCGACGGCGATCAGGAATACGCGATCGAAGTCTCCGTTCAGGACGAAAGCCGGCACTCGGTTGAGGCAAAAGGGAGCGTCGTGGCCTCGCGGCAGGCGTATTACGCGTTCGCCGAGCTGGACCGCGGCTGGTATGAGCCGGGAAAGAAGGCCGCCATCGACCTGAGCGCACGGTCGGTTCAAAACGCGCCCGTGGATTTGCAGGGCCTTTTGACGCTGTCGCGGATCGTCGAGAAGTCCGGCAAGGTCGAGCAGAAACTCGTCGGAAGCTGGAACTTGCGGACCGGCCCCGACGGCCACCTTCGATTTCCCTTCGAGGTCGGCGAGGAGGGCGCCTATCGAATCGTGTTCGAGTCTCGCGATGCGTGGAACCTGCCCGTTCGCGCCGCGGTGAATTTCTGGGTGCACGGTCCCAAGTCCGACGCCCAACAGTACAGCGGCGGCGGTCTGGAGATCGTTCCCGAAAAGCGCTGGTACAAGGAGGGACAGACGGCCCGCGTGCTGATCCACACGATCCAACCGAACGTGCGGCTCCTGCTGTGGGACAGCTTTCAGCATTACTGGTTCGTCGACGTTCCCGGCCGCGCACGCGTGCTGGAAATTCCCCTCTTGGCCAGGCACGTTCCAAATTATTTCATCGAGGCGACGTACGTGGCCGCCGGCCAGATGCACAGCGAAAAGTGCGAATTGTTCGTCCCGCCGGTTTCGGACTCCGTCAACATTGAATTGCGTCCCGATCGGAAGTCGTACCAGCCCGGAGACAAAGGCCGCATCCAGATTCGCGCCGCGGACGCGGCGGGGAAACCGGTGAGCGGTTCGATGGCGTTGGCCGCCTACGACAGGGCCCTCTTGTACTTCCAGGACGAGGCTGCCGAAGGCCCGAGGAAACTTCTCCGCGAGCGCACGGTCAAGTATTGGCTCTCCGGCGTGACGAGCACGCTGAATGCCCGGCAATTCTCCGTCTTTGGCAAGCTCGTTTGTCCCGAGTTTCATTTGGAAGACGGGTCTATGCCGCAGATGGGCGCGATCGGCGGCGCGATGGGTCCGCCGGGCGATCCCGCCGTAGACGAGCCGGACGAAACGTTTACGACACGCCGCGTCCGAGATCAAAACAAGGACGATTCGTCCGACGGGCGCCGCTTGCCGAAGATTCGCGAGAACTTCGCCGATACGGCGGCCTGGATTCCGCACGTGACGCTCGACAAGAACGGAACCGCGGTCGCCGAGATCTCCTATCCCGATTCGACCACAACCTGGCGAATCCACGGCTATCTCGTCACCAAAGAGACGCAAGTCGGCCAAGGCGAGAGCGAAGTCCGGACGACCAGGCCATTGCTGGTGCGACTTGCGGCCCCGCGATTTCTCGTCGAGCGGGATGAAACCACCCTCTCGGCCATCGTCCAGAACGACCTGGGTTCAAAGAAAGTCGTCTCGGCGGAGCTCACGGTTCCAGCGGCTCAATTCGAGCCCCCGGCAAAAGGTTCCCTCCCGATCACACCGGACAAGGACGGCAAGTTGCACTTGAAGGCCCAGGCCGCGATCAAGGCGCACGGCTCGCATCGTTTCGATTGGGCGTTCCGCGCACGGCGAGACGGCGACGCGGCGATCACGGCCACGGCCGTTTGCGACGAAGGGGGCGATGCCATGCGCCTGAACGTGCCCGTTCGGGCCGTCGGCACGCCGCAATCCGTGGCACAGGCCGGTTTTTCCGCCGCGGACAACAAGGGCCCGCAGTCCTTCTCTTTCGAGCTGCCCGCTTCGATCGAGGCGTCGAAGACGCGAATCGAGGTCTCGTTGGCGCCGACGGCAAGCGCCAGCATGCTCGACGCGATCCCGTTTTTGGCCGGCTATCCTTACGGCTGCGTCGAACAGACGATGAGCCGCTTCTATCCGACGGCAATCGCGGCGGCGGCGCTCAAGCATCTCGGTCTCGATCTCCCGACGCTGGCTCGGGATTCCGGCGCGCCCTCACACCTTCGGCGTCATCGCTGGGAACCTTCGCCGGTCCATGACACGGCCGAGCTCGACCGCATGGCGCGGGCCGGCCTCGAACGTCTCTCTAAATTCCAACACCAGGACGGCGGGTGGGGCTGGTGGGAGCACGACGACTCGACGCCCTACATGACGGCCTACGTGCTGCTCGGGCTCGACACGGCCGCCCGCGGCGGTGTGAAGATCGAGAATCAAGAGTACCACCGCGGCGTCAGATACCTGGAGCGGTCGCTGGCGCTTGGGAAGGCGGAAAAGAGCGTCCCGGAAACCCGGAGGGAAAGGCCTTCATTTACTATGTTCTGTCGCTCGAGCGCTCGAAAGAGGCCGTCAGGGACCACGACGGTCCGCACTTCACCGAACAAGCGAGGCGCGCAATCACTCGCGCGCTCGACAGGGCGTTCGTCGAGCGCGAAAATCTCAACCCGTACGGCAAGTTGCTCGTGGCCCTCGCACTTCAAAACCAGAACGAACAGGAAAAGGCGCGGACGGTCCTCGGCGAAATCACCCGCAACATCCAAACTGACAAACCGCGAGCGCTGGCCTGGATTGGGACGGCCGACCACGAGAGTTGGCGGTGGTACAACAACGACATCGAAACCAACGCCTGGCTGCTGCGGGCTCTCGTCGCCATCGATCCCAAAAGTCCGCTGGCTCCGCAAATTGCAAATTGGCTGGCCGCCAACCGTCGCCACGGCTCCTACTGGGATAGCACGCGCGACACGGCCCAGGCGGTCCACGCCATGGCGGATTACCTGCTCGTCGCCAAGCAGGAAGGAGCCCGATTCAATGTCGACATCGCTCTCGACGGCCGTGTTGTGGCCCAGGCCGACGTCGATTGGAACAAGTCGCTTTTGGCGGAAAGTCGCATCACCGTCGACGGCAAGAGCCTCAAGCCGGGCCGGCATCAGCTGACGCTGACGAAACGACAGCCGGGCCCGTTGTACTACTCGATCGCCGCGCGCTACTTCGACCGCTCGGAGCGAATTGAGAAATCGGGGCGCGGGCTCCTGGTGGAACGGCGCTATTTCCGAGTTGGCGACCCAATCGAGACGGCGAAACGGCCGGATCGACGTGTTCCGTCGGCCAATCCGCGCACGCCGCTCAAGGACGGCGACACGATCCGGGTCGGGGAAATCGTGGAGGCCGAGCTGACCATTTCCGGCGAGCGGGACTACGAATTCCTCGCCTTCGAGGATCCGAAACCGGCGGGTTTCGAACCTGTCGAGCTGCACAGCGGTTACACGTGGGGCAACGGACTTTGCGCAAATCTGGAGCTCCGAGACGAACAAGTCGTCTTTCTTTTCGGAACGGCTTGACCAGGGACGCCACGTGCTGCGGTACAAGCTTCGCGCGGAAGTGCCAGGCTCGTTTCGAGCGAGATCCACCCGCGCCTTCGACATGTACAATCCCGAGATTGAAACCCACGGCGACAGCATTCGGCTCTCGGTGCGCGATTGAGGTGTGAGTCCGCACGGCAAGGCTTTTAGTACGGCATCCAAAACAAAAATGGCCGAGAGGTTCGTGAGACCTCTCGGCCGCGATCTGTCTATTTGCGCGTCACTCACCCTGGGTTTTGACTCCTCGTCACTTCGCGCGGTCCGACAGTTGGAACGGAGTTTCGTTGGCGACAGAGCCATCGGCACGACGCACGACGAACCTGGCTTTCGTCGGCCCGGTCAGTTCGACCTGCGGCACCGTGATACTCACCGTCTTTTCCGTCCAGCTCACCACCGACGCAGGCAGCACGAGGTTCCCCGCGATCACACTGACACGGCCCGGCTGAGCGCCCAAATTCGAGGCATCCAGTTTGATTGTCGCGCCTGCTGGCACGTTTGTCAGGCCGGCTAAGTCTTCGACCGCGGCAGCAGCCGGCTCCGCGACCGAGCTTGCGGCCGCCGGAACAGCAGGTCCGACCGGAATCGAAGCCGCAGCGGAGGCCGGAACCAAGGCGGAAACCCCAACCGGAGTCGAGGCCCCCGTCGACGCCCCAACCGCGACCGATCCCGAGAGCGGGCCCGAGCCGCCGCTGGTTTGCGTCGACGACCCCGGCGAGGACTGAGAAGAAGGATTGCTCATGCCGGAACCCCCCGAGCCCCTACTCCCCGACCCAGAGTTTCCCCAACCCCAGCTCGAATTTCCCGAGTTGTAACTCCTTGAGCTGGAACTCTCCGAGCCGTTGCTTCTTGAACCGTAGCTTCTCGAATCGTAGCTTCCTGAACCGTAATTTCCCGAGCGGTAGTTGCTCGAGCGGGACATCCCGGAGCCATAGCTGCTGGAACCGTAACTTCCCGACTCGGAACTCCGTGAACCGTAACTGCCCGAGCCATAGTTCCCCGAGTTGGAATTCCCCGAGCCGTAGCTCCTTGAATTGGAACTCCCGGAACGATCACTGCTCGATCCGTAATTCCCCGAATCGGAACTCCTTGAGCCGGAATTGCCCGAGCCATAGCTGCCCGAGTTGGATCGCCCCGATCCATAGCTGTCCGAACGGCTACTTCCCGAGTAACTCCCCGAGCCATAGTTCCCCGAGTTGGAATTCCCCGAACCGTAGCTCCTTGAATTGGAACTCCCGGAACGATCGCTGCTCGATCCGTAATTCCCCGACTCGGAACTCCTTGAGCCGGAATTGCCCGAGCCATAGCTGCCTGAGTTGGATCTCCCCGATCCATAGCTGTCCGAACGGCCACTTCCAGAACCGTAACTGTCTGAGCGGGAGTTCTCCGAGCGGGAACTCCCTGAGCCGTAGCTTTCCGAACGGTCGCTTCCCGAACGATGGCTTTCCGAACCGTAGCTCTCCGAGCCGCGGCTTCCCGAATCGTGGCTTCCCGAATCGTGGCTTCCCGAATCGCGGCTTCCCGAAGCGAAGCTCTCCGAATTGCTGTTCCCCGAACTATTGCTCCTCGAACTCGTGCTCCCCGAGCTGGTTCTTCCCGAGTCGTTGCTTCCGGGGCCGGATGTCCCGCGAGAGGCGATTCCGGAAGTGCTCCCGCCGCGGCCTGACGAATCTGTGGTCGATCCGGTTCCTGGATTGGTCGAGCGGCCGGAATTTGTCGAGGTCTTACTCGCAATTCCGGTCGAGCCTGATGTCGGTGCCGGCGCGGCGTTCTTGACCGGCGGAATGCCATTGATGCGGGCCGTCGCCGAGCCGGACGCGGTCCCGGATTGACTCAAAACGGTAATTGACGCCGGTCGGGTCGTAGTCGAAGTCGCCTTGGACTGCACGGACTGCTGTGACTGCACGGACTGCTGTTTTTGAGCGACCCCCGAGTCGGACTGCGTCTTGCCGAAAGTCTGGGCGGAAGCCTTGCCAGCAGACTTGCCAGCCGCCTTGCCGGAAGCCCTGGGCCCTCTCGCCGAAACCGCGACCGGCACAAAGGCCAAAGTGATCAGCCCGAGGGTGAGCGTCGTTGAATTGCAGAGGCGTCGCATGATCAAAACTCCTTGCACCGAGTGTTCGTTGTCGAGTCCATTGAGTGCCGGTCCCATTGCCCCGTCCACTCTTCCATGCGACGTCTCCGCGCAGCTGGCGAAAGAAAAATGCAAAATTCGCATTTTTGCGACGATCCGACAGATTGCCCTCAATCGCGTGACTGGAAACTGGAGCCGCTCGAAGTTCGCCTGGTGACCGCCGGCGGTTCCCGCACCAGATCGCTCACGGCCCGCACGGTTCAACCGCCGTTTCGCCGCGCGTATAATTTGCTCCAGCGTGCGGCTCTGACTTTAGCGAAGTATGAAGGTGGAAGATGGGTCAGATTTCGCCCATCGGCAAGGACTGGCTCATCCTTCATCCTTCCGCCTTCATCCTTCCGTGAGGGGTGCGGCCATGGATTCACTTCGCCTGTTGACAGCCGACGAATTCGCCACCCGCGGCGACACCGAGGACGACCTCGAGCCGCGCTGGAGCGAACTGTTGGCCGGCCGCCTCGTCTCATTCGAGCCGCCGCCGCCGGAGCACGGCGCCGTCGTGCTCAACTTCGCCAAGGCGATCGCGGCCTACCTGCAAAAGGCGAGTGACGAAAAAGGCTACGCCGGTTTCGAGACGGGCCTGCTCGTCGGCCGCAATCCCGACACGGTCCGCCGCCCGCCGGTCAGTTTCTTCGTAACGGGCGACCGCTTCGCCGAAGTCGACAGCCGCCTCACCGAAACCCGCCCGGCCCTCGTGCTCGAAATCGCGTCGACCAACGACCGCCGCCGCGCCATGCGCGACCGCGTCGAATCGTACCTCGCCTGGGGCGTCCGCAGCGTATGGGTGGCCGACTCGATCGAAAAAAACGTGCACGTCCTGCAAACCGGCCGCCCGCCACGGATCTTCTCCGGCAGCCAGTCCGTCCCGGGCTCGCCAATCTTCGCCGACTTCCGCATCGGTGCCGGAGATCTGTTTGCGATGCCGCAGTGATGATCCTTGCGTAGGGCAAGCTGCCAGCTTGCCATTTTTCGTGGGACAGGCTGCCAGCCTGCCGTTTCGGAATCATTCGACATGCCCCAACCGCGGCCCGTCCAGAACGACGGCTCCTCGAATTCTCAGGTGAGAGAGCGCCGCACCCTCGCGCATTTCGGCGCCTTCTCTGGGCTTATCATCGCATTCGGCATCGCCGCTTCGTCGCCCGTGTACGCGAAACCGATCTCGACTTCGTTTCAGGACGCAATCGCAGCCAGCGAGACGATCGCCATCGTGCGGCTGGTTGAACTGCCTCCGTGGGCCGATCGAAACGCTCCACTGCGGCCGAAGGCGACACTCGACGTCTTACAGGTTCTGAAAGGCAATCTGCAGCTCGGCAAACAGCAGGTCGGGTTCGAGGCTTACCCGAGAGGCGCACCCGGTGAGTTCATCGCCTTTCTCGACAAGAACCGCGTTTGGCAATTCACCGCCCGGCCGTCGCCGGGCAAGATGGTCGAATCCGACGTGCTCGGAATGGAGGGATTTTATGACACGAATATGCACTTCGTTCTTCCCGGGCTGATCACGCTGAAACAGCTCAAAACGTACCTGAAAGATGAAACGCTGCTCTATTCGATCGAAGGGCCGATTTGGTTCCCCCAGCGGCTCAATCCGGCCTGGAAGGCAAGCGGGATACAAATCAAGCTGACGTATGACGCGGTCAAGAAACAGGCCCGCCTGACCGGGCTCCCCAAGCTCGCCGGCTTTCCCGCCGAACCAACCGTTCGCGTCGGATACCTTGGCCGCACCAAATGGGTCTATCTGGATTATTCGCGTCTGGCAAACCGCCCCCTGCAGTTGGTGGGTCAAGTCGACGCATTGGACTCGAAGTCCGGATCACTGCTCGCCAAGTTCATGGTTAACGCTCCGGACGCCCTCGGCGAGAAGACCCTGCGAACGTACCTTGCAGATGCTCGGCTCGGGCATTGCTATTACAAGTACCGACTGCATTGCGCCGCGAGCGAGAAATATCCCAAGTTGAAGGATCTGGTGCTGACCCTCGAAAACGATGCTGGCGGCGAAACACTCGAGGGCTGGGACAACAGCTCGCCGGAATTTGATTGGATGGAGTCGAAGTCAGAGGACGTACGACGGGAAGGCCCCATCTCCGCCGCTCAAGACGGCTCCGGCGAGCCAGAGACGGCTTTCACTCACGACGTGGCGAGGACCAATTTGCGAACGAAGACGAACCAGGACCTGCGGCTGTGGTTCGATCTCGGCAAGCGGCCAAAGGAGAGAGATCTCTTTGCGTGGGACTTCCAAAACCATTTTTTATACGCCGTCTACGGCACTCCCGTGCGAGGATCGCTTTATCTCCGCGATGGCAAAGCATGGCATCAAGTGACGACCTTCACGGTGGATCTCGATCCCGTTGCGTTCGGAAGCCCTCGGTGAATTCCCTCGTACCCAAACCTCTGCTGGGGACGAGTAGAAAAAGCGGAAAAGATGTGCCGTTTCCGCGCCAACACCTGGGCGGTCTCATTCGTCCAACATGACGGCGGCGGTTGCCGAAGCCCGCGAAAGAGCCGACGGAGAGCCTGTGACGTCGAATGACGAAGAGTGCCTGCTACGCGGCTTGCGGGCTGGGCGGCCTGAGGCGAGTGCGGAGTTGGTGCGGGTGCACTATCAGCCCGTTTATCGGCTACTGGCCCATTTGACGCGGGACGTGCACCGGGCCGAGGATCTGACGCAGGAGACGTTTATCACCGCATGGGAAAAGATCGGCGGCTTTCAGCAGAAGTCGAGCCTGGGGACGTGGCTGCACCGGATCGCGTACACCAAGTTCGTCGACTCGCAGCGGACGCGGCAGCGTGCGGAGGGTTTGCGCGATCGAATTGGGCAAACGCAGGCTCGGCCCGTCGACCCGCTCCACGCGGCGGCGGCCAACGACGAGGCAAAAAAGCTCCATCGGGCCCTTGATCAACTCGATGAGTCGGATCGCGGCATTTTGGTGCTGCACTATTTGCAGGGACTGAGCTATCGCGAAATGTCGGTCGTACTGGACGAACCGAGCGGAACCGTGAAATGGCGGACACACCTGGCGCTCGAGCGGCTACGGGAGTTGTTGCCTGAAGAGGTTGAGGACGATGCACTCCGAAGAAGATCCGAAACCAGACCCGTCGCTTGAGGCGCTGGCGGCCAGGCTGCGGGCTTTGCCGGAACCTCCGGTGCCGGCGAATCTCGAGGCCCGCCTGCTCGCGGCGATTGCCAGCGGGCAGCCGGCCCGCGTTTCGCCCGCTATCGCCGAAGATTCCGCCAGCCGACGGCAGGCGTGGCTTGCCGTGGCCAGCACGGTGCTGGCGTTGGCGATCGTCGGCTTGTTGGCGGTCTTTGCCTGGCAGGGCCGCGGCGACAACGGATTGGTCTCGGTGACCAACGCGGCGCCGGCGGAGCAGAATTCAATCTCGGCTGCGGACGAATGGACGGGGATCGCTCTGTCCCCCATTGACCAACGTATTTTGTCAGCTTCCAACGTGTCATCGTTCCGCTGGCCCATTCAGGAAACTCGGCCCGCCAAGGCTTCCTCGACAATCCGCGGCGATTTGCTCGATTGAGTTCGCGAAGTGCTCTGATCCATCTCAAACCGAATGAAGCTCCTCGAAAGGGATGCGCTCGATGTTGCGCGTGACAGGCCTGGCAATGTTGTCGATGCTCGTCTGCGGCGTTGGGATTGCCGCGGCCGATGATGGCTCGCTCGGCGATAACGCGGCTCTCAAGTACTGGCAGGCGTTTGCCACGCTGCCGAAACTGGCCGATGAAGAGCAGTGGAAGCTGATCAACGACTATCCAACGATGCCCCTCGGTGCGCATGCCAAAGAGCTGGTGGCAGATGCGGAATACTCCCTGCGGATGTTGCATCGCGCCGCGACCGTGCGGGCCTGCAATTGGGGGATCGGTTACAAGGATGACGGCGCCGAGACGCGGCTGCCGCAGTTGAGTGCGGCCCGCGTGTTGTCGGCGCATGCCGGCCTTCGCGCTCGCATCGAGTTCGCAGAAGGGCGCCCGGGGGCGGGTGTGGACGATCTCGTCGACGCGCTGGCCTTGGGCCGGCAAGTCTCGCTCGACGGCAGCCTGATCGCAGTGCTGGTCGGCTATGCCGTCGAGGAACGCGCGGGAGCAACGCTGGCCGCCAACCTGACCTCGCTCAATGCCGACATGCTCCGCAACCTGCAAGGGCGATTGAAAGCCTTGCCGCCGGGAGGCCGGCCGGCCACCGCGATGAAGGACACCGAAGAGAACTTCATGATCTGGATCGCCGCCAAAGTGAGCGGGACCAAGAATATCGACGAATTGCTCGACGCGCTCATCAACATGGGCGTCGTCGGAAATGGGAGCGATCGATCGGCAAAGGCCCGGGCAGTCATTGATGCCTGCGGTGGCGCGAAAGAGGGGTTTCTCAAGCACCTCGAGGCTCTGCGTGGTGTTGACCGATTATTGGCGCAGCAGCTCGATCTCGACTTCGCTCAATCCGAAAAGGCGATCAACGGAATCATCGCCCAGAACTCCGCCAACCCTCTGCTTCCCTTGATCGTCCCGAGCGTAACCAATGTGCGACGGGCCCAGGCGAGAAGCGACATCCGCCGGGGCTTGCTCGAAACGGCAATCGACATTCAACTCCACGGCCGCGATGCGCTGAAGAATCACACCGATCCGGTGACCCACACGGCCTTCGAGTTTGGCGAGAACCCGGGCGGCTTCGAGCTGCGGTCGACCTGGAAGCAGACGCCGCCACTGGCACTTGAAGTCGGAAATCGCTCCCAAGTCATCCCACAAGCGAAATGAGCGATTCGGATGACCCGCGGCGAGGCAAGCGACTATCGGATCGACTTGCGTTTCTTGCCGAGCTTGCCGGCGGCTTTCGCTTTCTCGATCGACGCCGTGGCCAGCGGGACTTTGCAGGCCGTGTCACCCATGTCGACCGAGACCTTGCCGACTTTTTTCGCGATGGCGATTGCCTGGTTCGAAAGCGGCCGGACGTACGTCCCGACCGCGATCACGAATCCGTTCATCGTGTAGCGCACGCGGTTCTTCGCTTCGTGGATTTCGTTTGTGATTGCGGTCAGGCGCTGCTCGATATCGGCCAGGTCCAAGTCGTCGTCCGCGGTGGTGGCGACGATTGCCGCATACGTGCACCAGCCGCACGCGGCGACCGATTCGAGCTTCGATTTGATCCATTTCTTGGCGAGCACAAGAGCGTGCGGACTTTCGACGGCCAATCCGGGAACGGTGTATTCCGAAACCATGACCAGCCCGTCGCCCGCTTTTGCCCACGTGTCGAGTTGCTTTTCGGTCAGGCGCGAACCGTCAGCCACCAGTCCGGCGAGATACATGGCGTCGATGTTGCCAGTATCGAACAACGCACAGGCCAGTTCGTGCTCGCCCTTGATCCGTTTGGCGATCGATTTGAGGTCGGCGACGCTCACTCCGAAAAGCCGATCGGCGGAGATTCCGTGACGGACGTAAGTCGCCCGATTCTTCGGGCTGCCTTTCGCCGTCAGCTCCGCCAGGATTGATTCTGTGGTGGGCACGCTGCGGTCCTTCGAAGAATGTGGAAGCCGGGCCGGGAGGTCGCCATTCTAAACCGTAAGCTCCTGGCCACCATTCCAGTTGGGATTCAAGCTTAAGCCGCGGCTTCGGCCGACAAATTCGCCCGCCCAGCCGTCAACGTTCCTACAACACGAGCGCCGGCGGTCGGTTGCCCTTCCCCGCCGTTCCAAAGGGGTTGGGCCGGCTTGATTTCGGTCAATTTGGGACGGAAACTGAGACGTAGGAAAAGAGTCTGGCATCCGGAGTTCGGCATCGGGGGTCAAAAACGGCCCCCTTTTCGACGCCGGACCCCCGGATGCCAGACGCACACGGAGGGAGCCGCATGGAGAGACGGTTGGCGTCGAAACCACGGGGTGAGGTGAGAACGATGATCGGAACCCCCATGGCCGCTCAGGCGGTTCTGGACCGCGAATACCTCGAAGTTCGCGCCAAGATTCTGGAATTGGCGGCCACGTTCGACCGCTTGGAACGCGGCGGCGGTTTGCCGACCGGCGACACGCGGTTGAAGCTCGTCCGACAAGGGCTGAAAGTGCTCATGGATGAAACGAGCGACCGGGCCGAGCAGGTGCAGCTCATCTTTTCGCGTCCGTACGACGACGATTGGCAAAAGGCCTTCGGGATGGCGCCCCCGCCGCCGAGAAGAGCGACGAGGAGTAGGAAAAATGTACTATTTCGATCCGCACATCCACATGGTCTCGCGGACGACGGACGACTACGAGATGCTGGCCAAGATGGGCTGCGTCGGCATGAGCGAGCCGGCCTTCTGGGCGGGCTTCGATCGGGGGAGCGTCGACAGCTTTCGCGATTACTTCCGCCAGCTCACCGATTTTGAGAAGCGGCGGGCCGCGACGTACGGGCTCAAGCACTACACGTGGCTGTGCATCAACGCCAAAGAGGCCGAGAACGTCAAGCTGTCGCGCGAAGTGATCGCGATGATTCCCGAATTCCTCGACCAGCCGACGGTGCTCGGTATCGGCGAGATCGGGCTCAACAAGAACACGCCGAACGAAGCGACCATCTTTCTCGAGCACGTCGATCTGGCCGTGCGGTACGAGCAGTCGATCCTGATTCACACGCCCCATCTGGAAGACAAATTCCAGGGGACGATGATGATTCTCGACATGCTGTGCGACGATAGCCGCCTGGATCGCAACCGGGTGCTCGTCGATCATGTCGAGGAGCACACCGTGCGGCACGTGCTCGATGAGGGTTTTTGGGCCGGCATGACGCTCTATCCCGTGTCGAAGTGCACGCCGCAGCGGGCGGCCGACATGGTGGAAATGTACGGGCCGGAGCGCCTGTTGGTGAACTCGGCCGGCGACTGGGGCCCGTCGAAACCGACGGCCGTGCCCGATTTCATTCTGGAAATGCGCCGCCGCGGACATCCCGAGAGCCTGATTCGCCGGATGGTGTACGACAATCCGATCGAATTCTTCAGCCAAAGCCGCAACTTTCAGGCACCCGACCTGATGGAAGAGACGGTTCGCACTTGATCGTGGGGCAGGCTGCTTAGCCTGCCCGTCATGTCGTTCTGTCAATCAGATTTCACCGGCAGGCTAGCAGCCTGCCCCACGAACGATGAACACGCCTCGCTTACCTGATGATCCCGGCCAATTTCCCGCGACCCGCATGCGGCGAAATCGCCGCACGGCCTGGTCGCGGCGGCTGGTGGCAGAGAACCGGCTCAGCGTCGACGACTTGATCTGGCCGATCTTCGTGCACGAGGGAACGGGCAAACGCGCGCCGATTCCGTCGATGCCCGGCGTGGACCGGCTTACGGTCGATCTCGTGACGGCTGCTGCAGGCGAAGCGGCCGAGTTGGGAATCCCCGCGATCGCCATCTTCCCGGCCACTAATCCGGCGAAGAAGACGGCGGACGGCGAGGAAGCGTTCAATCCCGAGAATCTCGTCTGCCAGAGCGTGCGCACCGTGAAAAAGGCGTGCCCCGGTTTGGGTGTGATTTGCGATGTGGCTCTCGACCCGTACACGACGCACGGTCACGACGGGCTCCTGAGAGATGGATATATCGTCAACGACGAGACGGTCGAAGCGCTCTGCAAGCAGGCCCTCAATCAGGCCAAAGCCGGCTGCGATGTGATCGCTCCCTCGGACATGATGGACGGCCGCGTCGGCGCGATCCGCAAAGCGCTTGACGGGCACGGCTTTGAACACGTGCAGATCCTGGCGTACGCCGCGAAATATGCGTCGGCGTTTTACGGCCCGTTCCGCGATGCGGTCGGCTCGGCCCCAAATCTGGCCGGCGGTGACAAGAAGACGTATCAAATGGATCCGGCCAACGGTGACGAAGCGCTGCGTGAAGTGGCCCTCGACATCGCCGAAGGGGCCGACATGGTGATGGTCAAGCCGGGCATGCCCTACCTCGACATCGTGCACCGCGTGAAAGCAGCGTTTGGGTTGCCGACGTTCGTCTACCAGGTGAGCGGCGAATACGCCATGCTCTTGGCCGCCGCCGAACGCGGCTGGCTCGATCGCGACCGCGTGATGGTCGAGAGCCTGCTGGCTTTCAAGCGGGCCGGGGCCGACGGCGTGCTGACGTACTTCGCGGTCGACGTGGCCAGGCGGCTCAAACGCGGAGCAATTTGACACGCGATTTTGCCCGCGCCTAAAATTCAGCCCTCTTCCCGCACTTCAAAGGGGGCTTCACATGCGCCGCCGTGATTTTCTCAAAGTTGCCGCCGCGACGACTCTCGTCGAGCCGACCGGCATTGCCCGAGCGTTTTTCCACGACGAGCACGCCCACGCGGCCCACACCACCTACGCGTCGCCGCGCCAGGCGATGCAATCGGAGCCGGAAAAGATCGCGTTCGTCACCGCGACGTACGAGGCGACGGGACGCAAAGAGCCCGACTTCCTGGCGATCGTCGACGTCGATCCCAAGTCGCCGACCTATTCGCAGGTCATCGATCGCATCGTGATGCCCTTTGCCGGAGACGAACTGCACCATTTCGGCTGGAACGCCTGCAGCAGTTGCCACGGCGATCCGAAACACCACCGGCAATACCTCGTCATCCCCGGACTGCGCTCGACGCGGATTCACATCGTCGACGTGGCCGATCCCCGCCGGCCAAAGCTGCACAAGGTGATCGCGCCGGAGGAAATCATCGGCAAGACCGGGCTGACGGCCCCGCACACGGTGCACTGCCTGCCCACGGGCGAAATCATGGTCTCCATGTTGGGCGACAAAAACGGAAACGCGCCGGGCGGATTCCTGCTGCTCAATGACAAATTCGACGTGACTGGTCGCTGGGAGACGCCGGGAAGCGGCATGCGATTCAACTACGATTTCTGGTATCAGCCGCGGCACAATGTGATGGTGTCGAGCGAGTGGGCGCTCCGAACACGATCAAGGATGGATTCAAGGTCCCAGACGTGGCCGAAGGCCGCTACGGGCGGAAGCTCAATTTCTGGGACTGGAACGACCGGCGGATCGTGGAATCGATCGACCTCGGCGAAGCAGGCCTGATTCCGCTCGAAGTCCGCTTCCATCACGATCCCGCGAGCACGCACGGCTTTGTCGGGGCGGCGCTCAGCAGCTCGATCTGGCACTGGCACCAAGACGGCAAAAAGTGGAAAGCCGACAAGGTGATTCAAGTCGAACCGGTGCCTCAAAAGGGCTGGCCCTTTCCCGTACCCGGCTTGATCACCGATCTGGTGCTGTCGCTCGACGACCGCTGGCTCTATTTTTCGGACTGGCTGCACGGCGACCTTCGCCGTTACGACGTCAGCGATCCGGCCCATCCGAAATTGGCCGCCCAGGTCTGGCTCGGCGGCGTGCTGGGCAAGAAGGAGACTGTCAAAGGCCGCCCACTCAACGGCGGACCGCAAATGCTGCAGATCAGCCTCGACGGCAAACGGCTCTACGTCACCAATTCGCTCTACAGCACATGGGACAACCAGTTTTACCCCGACCTCGCCAAGGCTGGATCGACGCTGTTACAGCTCGACTGCGCAGCAGACGGCGGGCTTACCATCAATCCGAATTTCTGCGTCGACTTCGGCAAGGAATCGACGGGTCCTGTCCGCGCCCACGAAATCCGCTTCCCGGGCGGCGACTGCACGTCCGATATTTGGGTGTAGCGAATCGCTGACCCGCTAAGCTCGCAATATTCGTCTACGCAGGAAGCGAGTCCAGCAGCGCGGCCGCGTCGGTGAGGTCCGGCGTCGCTGACGTGTTCTTGAACGAGCCGTGAATTGCCGAGAGAAGCGCACGGGCCTCGTCGATTCGACCGTGCTGCTTGTAGAGGCGCGCGAGACTCGTCGCTGCGCGAAGTTCCCAGCCCCTGCTCTCTTGCTGCCGGGCGATTTCGAGAGCGCGGCGGAAGCAGACCTCGGCGGCACTCGGCTCGGGTGGCGCGGCAACGAGTGCAAGCTCGCCTTTGAGGCGGTTCAGCTCGGCCTCATGGCTGCGGTCGTCGTTCTTCTCGGCGATCGCCAGGCCTTCGCCGAGCGACTTTTGAGCTTCGTCGAAACGTGACGACTGCAAGTAGGCGTCGGCCAACAGGCCCAGGTAGGCCGGCAGGCGCAGCTCGGCACCCGTGGCCCGGAAGGCGCCGAGACCGGCGAGAATTACAGGGAGTGCTTCGCCCGGCTGCCCCTTTAAGAGCAGGCCGGCCCCTTTGTGGATGGTGCCCAGCGCCTGCCAGAGCTCGAAACCCTGCTCGGCGGCAAGGGCCGTTTCTTCTTCGGCGGCGGTCATCAGTTCAGCCGGCAGTCGGCAGTAGCACGCGAGATACCCGGTGAAGTCCAAGGCATGTCCGAGACTGAATGCGTGTCCGATCGTGCGGGCCAGCTCGCGCGATTCGCGATCCACCTTGCGGGCCTCATCCGGATCGCCGAGATGCCACAGGGCCAGCGACAGATAATTGCGGTGCGTGACGCCCGCGTTGTGTCCGCTGAAGGCCGTCCAGAACATTGTTCGCTCGCGATCGTCGTACGCGCCGATGGCCTGCTCGTGCGCGCGTCGCGCCTCGGCGAATTGTCCCTGATAGAACCGCGTGGCCGCCTGCATGAAGAGGGCTTCCATGAGCAGGCCGGGTTCATTCCGGCTTTGCGCGAAGGCAAGCCCGTCGTTGGCGAGGTCGGCCGCCGCGCGGATTTCGCCGCGCACGAGCCGCCATTCCCACAATCCCAGCATGATGCCGAAGGGCCGTTCGGAATCGCCGAGTCGCTCGGAGAGAGCACGTGCCCGCTGCAGGATCGGCCCAACTTCGGGCGCCGCATAGCCGCGGACCGCGATGTACGCGGGGCCGAGAGCCGTGAGAAACTGCAGCTCTTGATTGTCACGCTCGGTCGATTCGCCGAGCGTGCGAAGCAAGTCGAGCCCTTTGGTGAGGTGGCCGATCGCCTCGACATCCGCGGAGCGGTGCCGCGAACGCAACCCGGCCTGCAGCCAGTAGGCGACAGCCTTCTCGTTCTGCCCCGCCTCGCTGAAATGGTGGGCCAGCAACTCGGGCCGATGTTCGACCGTCTGCGGGAAGCGAGTCTCGAATGCCTGACCGACGCGGCGATGGAACTCCTGCCGCTTCGATTTGACCATCGCGTTATACAACGCATCTTCGAGCAGCGCAGTGCTTGAAGGTGTAAGTGCACGAGGGGGGGCGGCCTTTCTTCAAGAGGATCTCGGCGCGGACCAGCTTTTCCAGTTCGTCATCGAGTCGAACGCCGTCCATTTCCGCCACGGCGGCGATCATCTCGTGGCTGAACTCGCGCCCGAGCGTGGCGGCCAAGTGGGCGACTTCCTGTTCGCCTTCCATCCTTTCGAGCCGAGCGTTTACCAAATCCTGAAGCGTTGCGGGAATTTCATGAGCGGGAAGCGCGGCTGCCGGGCCCCCTTCTTGATTCTTCGCGAGCGATCCCGACTCCTGCACCATCTTCGTGAATTCCTCGACGAAGAACGGCACGCCGCCCGTGCGGTCGTAGATCTGGTCGGCGATCGCATCGGAAAGCACGCCGCCGGCTTTTTTGCGCATCAAGTCGGCGGCCTGCCGGCGAGTGAGCCGATTGAGGGCGAGGCTCGTCTGATGCGCGACCGCGGGCCACGGCACTTTGAATTCGGGACGGAATGTCAAAACGGTGAGGATCGGGCCGTGCTGGCTTTCGGCAATGAATTGCGCGAGAAACTCGACCGTCGATGCATCGACCCAATGCAAATCCTCGACGATCAACAGCAACGGTTGCCGCGCGGCACGTGCCTGCAGGAACTCGGTCAAGGCGGCGAACGTCTCTTCCCGCTGCCGCGCGGGGGAAAGCGCGGGCGACGGGTATCCCTCGATCGCCGGCAGTGAAAGGAGCGAGGCCCACAGCGGCACCGTTTCCTGCCGAGCCAGGTCGTAGCGGCTCAGGCGTTGAACGAGCCGCTCAAAACGGGCTTCTCGCGAATCGTTGCGGTCGAATTCGAGCGTGCGTTCAAAGTAGTCGACGGCTGCGTAGAGTCCCGTGTTCTGAAAATGGGGCGAGCAGCGCCACTCGATGATGGGAGAGTCCTTTTCGGAATCCGCGACGCCGGCAACGTGTTCTTTGAGGTCGTAGACAAGTCGCGATTTGCCCAGGCCCGGCTCGCCGACCAGGAGCACGACTTGTCCCATTCCCTCTTGAGCTTGTTCCCAACGGTCGGTCAGCAGGCTCATTTCGTGGTCGCGGCCCGTGAGCGGCGAGAGGCCGGCCGCCGCCGAAGCTTCGACCAGGCTGCCGGCCGATGCGATCCCCTCGACGCGAAACAGGCGGACCGATTGAGCCACGCCTTTGAGTTTCTGCTCGCCTAATTCGAGGCAACGAAATCGGCCGCGAAAGAGTCGCTGCGTTTCCTCGGTGCAGATGACATGGCCGGGCACGGAGACGCTTGCCAGCCGCAGGGCCACGTTGCGCGCTTCGCCGACCAGCGTGATGGCCACATCTTTCGCCTCGACGACCGCCGGTCCCGTGTGGATGCCGACCCAGGGATCGAGATCGACTTGGCACTCGCTGCGGAACTGCTCGCCGAGCGGTTTGAGTCGTTCGAGCATCCGCAGGCCGGCGCGGGCCGCGCGTCGCGCGGAATCCTCGAAGGCGACCGGAAAGCCGAAGCAGGCCAGAAATCCCTGCTCGTTGCACTGCACGACAGTGCCGCCGAATTCGGACACCGTCTGTTCGCAGATCTCGCCGAATGACCGCAAGGCTTTCGCCTGGTCCTCGGGGTCCACAAGATCGAGGTACGAGTCGGACTCAAACAGCTCCGAAGCACAGACGAGAACCGTCACCTGCCGCCGCTCGGCCTCGCGGCGGCGACGCGACGACGACGTGACGGACGACGCAAGCGAGGAAGCATCGAGCACGGCGCTCGCAGCCGGCAAATCAGCGGGTCGGCGCGGGAACGACTGCGAAGTTACCGAAGGAGCATCCGTCGCGGTCGCAATCACGTGCCGCAAATCGGCAGCCAGGTCGGCAGCCGTCGTGTAACGCTCCTGCATCTTCTTGGAGAGCGCCCTATGGCAAATGCGTTCCAGCTCGGGGGGAATGCCTCGGGCGAGTTGGCGAAGCGGCTGGGGCTCGTCGTCGCGGACTTGCCGCATCAGTTCCTGTGATTTGTCCGCTCGGAACGGCACGCGTCCGCTGAGCATTTCGTAAAGCACGACGCCGAGGCTGTAGATGTCGGTCCGGCCGTCGATACGATGGGCTTTTCCCGCGACCTGCTCGGGCGCCATGTAGGCCGGCGTGCCGGCGATGACTCCCAGTTCGTCGGCGCCGGCGGACGCGTCGTCGAGGGCCAGTCCGAAATCGACCAGCACGGGATTGCCGTCGGCGGTCATCAGGATGTTGGCTGGTTTCACGTCGCGATGAATGGTGAGCTGCGAATGCGCGTGAGCCAGCGCCTCGGCCACCGCGCCGACGATGGCCGCGGTCTGTTGCCAGGTTGGCGCATGCCGCTTCAGCCAGCGAGCGAGATCCTCGCCGTCGAGATAATCGGAGACGATGAAGACCTGCCCGTCCTGCGTGCCGACGTCGTGGACGGCAACGATTCCCGGGTGCCGCAACCTTGCCAGTTGGCGAGCTTCGCGGAGCAAGCGGTCGGCTTCCGCGGCCGGTCCATCGCCGCCGCGGAAAACCTTGATAGCAACAGGCCGGTCGAGCTGTGTGTCGTGCCCCAAGTAGACCGCGCCGAACGCCCCCTCTCCCAACCGCTTTCGCACCTCATAGCGGCCAAAGGCAGCCGGTGGTGGCGGGGCGGCCGAGAATCCGGCGCGGGATCGGCGGTCCGGTGAGCACGCCGGGCACAAAAGTTTCTTGCGAGTTCGACGTCTCCTCCGAGAATTCGAACATGATCGGCTCGAAGGATGCCGATTCGGGAGAGGGCTTTTCGGGAGGATCCGGGCTTGTGGGATGATTCACCCCAATTCCTCCACCTTGATGAAGTCACCAAGCCGGCGGGGCTTCGATTTTCAAGGAAATTGCCGACATCGGACGGCCCGCGATCCGCCACGAATTCTCACTATATCTTGTGCGTGTCGGCTTCGCACACGGCGAAAAAAACTGCCCTGTCTTTGATTAATTTCGACAGAGGGTCTGGTTGAAACCGGACCCGCTCCTGATTATGCTAAGACCGGATAATTAATTCCTAGTAATGTGTTATCGGACTTGCGGGCACGTTCGGAGAAGAGTTCCGGGCGTTCACTTTGGATGGACTGCAGAGTTCGAGGTCGTTCGTCGCCGCTTCATCGGCGACCTTGAATCGGTTTTCGCGTCGCGCTGGCGACAAGCCCGACATTTCAACGAGCGGACTTTCGCTCCGAAGTCTGGCTTTCAGCACGTGCCCGCGATGAGTCCACCGTTAAATTTTCGTACCGTGCACTCGGCTTCTTAATCAATCGCCGGTAGTCCGGTAGTCCCGATTGGATGCTCGCACGCGGGACTGCGGCTGGTCTTGGTGGCGATCTCCCTTCGGCCCGAGCGTGCACTGCTTTCTTCGCCAACTCGAATTCAAATCGATGAATAAATCCGATCGGTCTCGGAGGTTTCATTTCGTTCAACTGGCCGCGCTCGCGGCCGCGGCGTTCGTCGTCTCCTATCTCGCTTTTGGCTACGCACCGGCAGTCTTCAAATCGAAACGGGCCGCCGGCCCGATCGGCATGGTGTGGATTCCTGGCGGTGAATTCATTATGGGAACCGACGATTCCATCGGTTGGGCCGACGAGAAGCCGGCGCACCGCGTGCGCGTCGATGGTTTCTGGATGGACCAGACCGACGTGACGAACGCCCAGTTCCGCGCGTTCGTCGACGTAACGCACTACGTGACGACGGCAGAGAAACCCGTCGAGGTGAAGGAAATCCTGCGGCAAAGTCCCCCTGGCACTCCCGCCCCACCGGCCGAGAAGCTGGTTCCGGCCGCACTTGTCTTCCAGCCAACTTCCGCGCCGGTGAAAGACTTTCGCGACTTTTCCCAGTGGTGGCGCTGGACTCCGGGCGCCAACTGGCGGCATCCCGAAGGTCCCGGCAGCAACATCGACGGCAAGGATGATTATCCCGTTGTGCAGGTTTCTTGGGACGACGCGGTGGCGTACGCGAACTGGGCGGGCAAGCGGCTGCCAACCGAGGCCGAGTGGGAATTCGCGGCCCGCGGCGGACTCGACAACAAGCCTTATGTCTGGGGCGACGATCCGCCTTCCGACACCAATATTCACGCCAACATCTGGCAGGGCGAGTTTCCTTACAAGAACACGGGAGCCGACGGTTACGTGCGCACGAGTCCCGTGCGGACGTTTCCGCCCAACGGCTTTGGCCTCTACGACATGTCGGGCAACGTCTGGCAGTGGTGCAGCGATTGGTACCAGGTCGACTTGCATCGCCAGCGCCGGCCACGGTGTGATCGATAACCCGAAAGGTCCGGAGAAGAGTTTTGACCCCCGCCAGCCGTACAGTCCCCTGCGAGTGCAGAAAGGCGGCTCGTTTCTCTGCGCCGACTCGTACTGCACGCGCTATCGGCCGAGCGCACGGCACGGCTGCACGCCCGACACGGGCATGTCGCACATCGGTTTTCGCTGCGTGATCGCGGGCGACGAGGGCATGAAGAACTCTAAGTAAGGGAATCGACGAAAATGCTTCGCCGCTTTGCGACATCGCTGGCCCTCTTCGCCGTCACCGCACTGGGATCACTGGTTGCGCCCGCGTTCGCTCAGCAAACGAATTCGGATCCCTTGCCATCTTGGAATGAGGGTCCGGTAAAGAGTGCGATCGTTTCCTTCGTCCACGACGCCACGGACCAGGCGAGTCCCAAGTTTGTGCCTGCCAATGACCGCATCGTGACCTTCGACCAGGACGGCACTTTGTGGGTCGAGCACCCGATGTACACGCAGGTCATGTACTGCCTCGAGCGAGTCCCGGCGGTCGTGAAACAAGAGCCGGAATTGAAGGACATCGAGCCGTTCAAGACGGTGCTTTCGGGCGACCGCGAAGCGATTGCCAAATTGCCGATGAAGGACCTCGAAGAAATCCTGGCGGCAACGCTTTCCGGAATGACGGTCGACGAATTTACGGTCGACGTCAAAAAGTGGCTGTCGACTGCGCGTGATCCTCGTTGGCATCGGCCTTACACGGATTTGGCCTTCCAGCCGATGCTCGAAGGGCTGCGGTACTTCCGCGCCAATGGCTTCAAGACTTACATCGTAACGGGGGGCGGACAGGACTTCGTGCGGGCGTACGCGGAAAAAGTTTACGGAATTCCCCCCGAGCAGGTCGTCGGCACGATGGGGGGAACCAAGTTCGCCTACGGCAAGCACGGAGAACCGGAACTCCTCAAAGAGCCGAAGCTGCTGCTCAACGACGACCACGCCGGCAAGCCGGAGGGAATCCATTTGATGATCGGCCGCCGACCCTGCGCGGCGTTCGGCAACTCGACCGGTGATCGGGAAATGCTGGAGTACTCGGGGGCTGGCAAGGCGGCCCGGTTGATGATGCTCGTGCTGCATGACGACGCGGCCCGCGAATATGCCTACGGTCCGGCGCAGGGACTTCCCGAAACCAAAGTGGGCACGTTCACCGCGGGTCTTTATGACGAGGCGAAGAGTCGGGGCTGGTTCGTGATCAGCATGAAGAGCGATTGGAAGCGGGTATTTTCGTTCGAGAACTGAACCGAGGAGACAACAAAAAGTCGCACGAGAACGGATGACGGAGCCGAGGCAATCCCGGCCGAAAATCTCGACAATCACATCTTTGGAGGTAACGATGACGAAAAACACCAGGGCACAAATCATCGCCGTCTTGGCGATCGGCGGTTTGCTCGGCTACGCAGCCGCTTCAACTCGATTGGACGTATTCCGCAGCGCGAATGCGGCACCGTCGTCGCACTTTGCCAACGACAAGCCAATCGCCGTCAAAACGCAAGCGGCGATTGCGCCGCAACCGGCCGCAACGAGCATTGTGCGGCAAAGCTGTTCACTTAAGGGCCGCAAGGGCGCCTGTTGTGCGAACGGATCGGCCAAATCGCAGTTGGCAATGGCCAACTACAGGGCGGCCGCTGCCGCCGCCAATCTGCAGGCAGAAGGCAAGAAACCCAATATCCTGTTTATCATGGGCGACGATGTGGGTTGGTTTAACATCGGCGCTTATCACCAGGGCATCATGTCGGGCAAGACGCCGAACCTCGATCGGCTCGCTCGGGAAGGGATGCGCTTCACCGATTACTACGCGGAAGCAAGCTGCACGGCCGGCCGCGCCAATTTTATCACCGGCGAGATTCCGCTCCGCACCGGTCTCACCACCGTGGGGCAAGCCGGTGCCGACGTGGGCATTCCGGCCCAGGCCTGCACGCTGGCAACGGCGCTCAAGCGCAAGGTTACTCCACGGGGCAGTTCGGCAAGAACCATCTCGGCGACCTTAACAAGTTTTTGCCCACGATCCACGGGTTCGATGAATTCTTCGGCTACCTGTATCACCTCGATGCGATGTCCGATCCGTATTGGTACTCGTTCCCGGTCGATGAGGCCTACTACAACGCCCACGGTCCGCGGAGCCTCGTGCATTGCTGGGCGACAGACACTGATGACGACACGGTCATGCCGCGATGGGGCAAAGTCGGCAAGCAGAAGATCGTCGACGAGGGAGCGCTGCCGCCGTTCCCCGACATGTCAAACGTGGCCAACATGCACGAAGTTCCGTTCCTCAAAGCCAAGTACGACATGACGACCTTCGACGAAGTGCTCGTCAAGAATTCGTGCGAGTTCATGGACAAGGCCAAGAAGGACGGCAAACCGTTCTTCGTGTGGCACAACACCACGCGGATGCACGTCTGGACGTTCTTGTCGCAGAAATATAAGGCGATGCAGAACAGCAAAACCAATTATGGTTTGGAAGAGGCCGGCGTCGCCCAGATGGATGACAGCATCGGTGAGTTGCTCAAACACCTTGACGAAACAGGAGAGGCCGACAACACGATCGTCATTTTCAGCACGGATAACGGGGCCGAAACGTTCACATGGCCGGACGGCGGCAACACGCCCTTCAAAGGCCAAAAGGGAACGGCGTTCGAAGGCGGCTTCCGCGTCCCCTGCATCGCCCGGTGGCCGGGTCACATCAAGCCGGGCACGGTGGAAAACGGGATCTTCTCCGGCCTCGACTGGTTCCCCACCTTGTGCGCGGCCGCCGGCAATGCCGACATCACCAGCCAACTGCTCAAGGGAGTCAAGCTCGGCGATCGGGATTACCGAAATCACCTCGACGGTTACAACCAGCTTGAGCTGATCGAGGGCAAGGGACCGTCGAAGCGACATGAACTGTTTTACTTTGCCGGACCCAAACTGGGCGCGGTCCGCTTGGACGAGATGAAGTTCCAGTTCTTCCTGCAGCCAACTGGCTGGCCGGGGCCGAAAATCGTCACCGACATGCCGGGTCTGGTAAACCTTCGCCAAGACCCGTTCGAGCGGTTCCCGATGATCGGGGGCGAAAGCGCACTCAACGGCGCGTTCGGCTACGGCAACGAATTCTACGCCCGTGAGTTCTGGCGGTTCGTCTTAGTGCAGCAGAAAGTGGCGGAACTTGCCCGTACGGCGCATGCGCTATCCGCCGATGCAGGATCCCGCTTCGTTCAATCTGGATGCGGTCAAAAAGCAGATTGACGACGCGATCAGGAATCACGCGGGGCAATAGCATAAACCCGGATCGGGCGTCCCAATCCTTGGGGCGCCCGATCTCCATTTCACAGTTCTCTGGACCTTGCGGCCGGCGTGGACGGCACACTCAATGCGAAAAATGCTCATAAAAAACCCCGACTTTGGCTCAATTCGCTGCTTAAGCTGGAAATTAGGCGACACCGAGGCCAGCGGCGGCGGCGGCAACCTGCAAACCACGATCACTCTGGCGACACCGCTTCGCTCACCGGCTCCTAATGTTTTGACTCTTTGAAAGCACAACCATGCGGATCATCCTGAGTACGAAATGGAGGCCGACGGCGGCGCCTCTGATCGCAACCCTGTCGGTCGCGATTCTGTGCGTCGTCTGTCTCGGCGGCGCCGACAAGAAGACGCCGACCCCAGCCGCCGCGAGTGAAGCAAAACCCGACGAGGCCAAGCCCGCGGCTCCCAAAGAGGGAGAGACGGCCATTCGGGCGACGGCCGACGCGTTCGTCAAATTCTTCAACGCCGGCGACGCCAAGGGCGTGGCGAGCCTCTGGACGCCCAACGGCACGGTCGCCGACCAGGACGGAACGACGTATCGCGGACGCGCCGCGATCGAAGAACAATACGCCTCGCTGTTCAAGGCACATCCCACGGCTCGCATGCACATCGCGATCAGCTCGATCGAGTTTCCCACGCCGACCACGGCGATTGAAGACGGCGTGGCCCAAGTGATCACCCGGGATACCGCTCCGCCGGCGGCCAGCCGGTACACCGTGCTGCATGTGCTCGAGAACGGCAAATGGCTCATGGCCAGCGTCCGCGAGTCGGAGATGCCGGTCGCTTCCAACTTCTCGCATTTGCAGGAGCTGGGCTGGCTTGTCGGCAGTTGGGAGAACAAATCCGAGGGGACGACGGCTCACTGTCAGATTCGCTGGATCGCCAACAAGAGTTTTCTCCAGCGTGATTTTTCGGTTCACCGCGACGGAGCGCTCGTTTCGTCCGGCATCCAGATCGTGGGTTGGGATCCCCGCTTGGAACAAATCGTCTCGTGGACCTTTGACTCGTCCGGCGGACACGGCATGAACCGCTGGACGGCAACGCCCGAGGGTTGGCGGATGGCGTCCGCCGGCATGACGGCCGACGGAATGTCGACGTCGTCGGTCGATCGCCTGATTCATCTTCCCGACAACGACAATGTCTTCGGCTGGCGTTCGGCAGATCGTAAGCTTGGGGCAAACAAATTACCCGATGTCGGAGAAGTCGTCTTTGATCGCGTGGTGCCAAAGGCAGCCGGCCCGCGCCACTAAGTCTTTTGCCATTCGCTGAGATTCGCACCAGGTTCCATCAACTGATAAAGGCACGGCGATGCATCGCTCGTTTTGTTTCACGACTCTCGTTTGCTTCGCGGCACTCGCCGCGGTTGATACTGACGCCTACGGGCGTGGCTTCGGCGGATTCGGCGGAGGTGGCGGTTTCCGCGGAGGCTTTGGCGGGGGCGGCTTTGGTGGCCGCGGCTTTGGCGGAGGCGGATTCGATCGTGGAGGTTACGGAGGCTTCGACCGAGGCGGCTTCGGGGGTGGTGATTTCGATCGCGGTGGCTTCGGGGGCGACGGCGGCTTTAATCGCTCCGATTTCGGAAACGGCGGCTTCGGCCAGCGCGAAAGCGGCTTTCGCGGAAACGATTCGGGCGATTGGAACCGGGGCAACTTCGGCAACAGCAATTGGAGCCAGGACGCGAACCGCTACGGATCGGCAAACCGCAGCCAGGTCAACAACTTCCTCGGTTTGCCAACCGACGCAGGCCTTGGCGGCGCGACGGGCGCATTTGCCAATCGTGGACTGGGCTCGGGGCAAGCGCTTGCCAGCTACGGCACGCATCCCTTCTCACAGACCTGGGCGCATTCGCAGGGACAGAACATCCAGAACTGGGCTTCCAATCATCCCGAGGCAACACAGGCCTGGAACAACGCGAAAGGCAATTGGGCTTGGTCGCCTTACGGCGCCGACGCGGGTCTTTGGGCCGCCGGCGCTTGGGGAGCTGCAGGCTGGCCGACCTTGGACAATTGGCTCGGCTGGGGTGACTCGACTTATTACCCGTATGACTACGGCGACAACATCACCTACAATGGGAACAACGTCTATTACAACTCACAGCCGGCGGGAACTGTCGAGCAGTACTACCAGTCGGCAAGCGACCTGGCCGCGACGGCGCCGGCTTCGTCCGGCAACAACTCCCAATGGCTCCCCCTGGGCATCTTCGGAATGGTCGAAGGCGACAGCAAGACGCCCTCGCGAACGTTCCAGCTCGCCGTCGATAAGCAGGGCACCGTTCGCGGAAATTCGACCGATCAATACGGCAACATGCTGCCCCTGCAGGGGGCCGTCGACAAAAGGACGCAACGTGTGTGCTGGACGGTCGGAACGGACAAGACAACGGTCTACGACACAGGGCTCTACAATCTGACGAAAAACGAGTCCCCGATCCTCGTCCACACCGGCCCGAAGGCGACTGTGCAAGACATGCTCATTCGGCTGAAAAAGCCGGCCAATGCGTCCAGCACCGGGGCGGTTGGTTCGACGAACTAAATTATCGCAGTCCCACCGACGGAGCCAGGCGTTCGTAAAGTCCGGGGATTGGATCGTCCTGCATCTCGCGCTGCTCCTGGGTCCGATTGGCGAGATAGTAGCGGACTTGCTGCAGTTCCATTCGCGCCTGATCGCGTTGGCCTTGTTGCAAGAGCGACTGAGCATTGAGGAGTTTGACGTAGATCGGCATCGACGACACGCGGAACGGCACGTATTGCGGTTCGAGTTCGAATTCGAGATACGCGGTGCCGCCCGCGGGGAGGCGATTGGCAAAGTTCTCGGCCGCTCGAAACTGCCGCGCGGCGTCCTGCGTGCGGCCCGCTTCGAGCAGGGCCTGGCCGGCAAAGACGCGGTTATTCTTGAGGACCGAGACGAGCGGCGGCGCATTGGCAGGCTGCTTCGCGTCGCGGCCCGGCAAAGGCAACATGGCCGCAAAGACTGATTTGGCCAGGTTCCATTCGCTCAACCGAGGTTCCGCCGACACGTTGGTGAGATAGTAGTCGGCCGCCTGTTCCGGATTCGTGCGAAAGACCGACTTGGCCGCCTTGAGCCGCAGCATGATTGACAACCCGACCTCTTCCGGACTGAGCGGTGTGGCCAGCTTTGCCGTCGCAAGAAATGAGGTCTGATTCGCCCGAGCGCGGGCCTCTTCTTGAGCCAGTGCCATCTGCAGGCCGCCGTCGGCATCGCCGCCCGCTGTCGTATCGGATTCGGCAACAATGCCCCAGTACGCGGCCGTGCGGGCATCCGTGGGGTCCGCCTGCCGGCGCGCAGAAGAACCTCGCGGGCCGATTTCCAGGCCGTGCGTTCGATCCGGTCCCAGGCGACGCTCAGCCAGACCTCCGCGGTCGTCTCGCGCAGGGCAAGCGATTGGGCGTATTGGTCAATCGATTCATCCTCGCGTCCGAGGCGGGTCAGGCAGTTGGCCAGGCTTTGATGCATCTTGGGATCGGCCGAATTATGTGCTACGGCCTTTTCAAGCCAGGGAAGCGCGCCGGCATAATCGCGTTTCATAAACAGCATCAACGCTTCGTAAAACGGCTCGTCCTTGGTCCCCTTCGCGCAGGCCAGCGCCGTATTCAAGCAGTCTTGTTCCTTGCGCTCGTATTCGGCGGCTTGCCGGTCGCACTCGGCCGCTTTGGCGAGATCGGCCGGGCTGGGAGGAATGCTGTACGGCTCGCTGTCGTAACGCACAAAATTCCCGTCTTGATTGACGACGCGCACGCGGCGCGTCCCCATCTTGGGCGTGCGGAGCGCGATGGCCTGTTGGCGAAGTCGGACGGCATATTCCTTGTTGCAGTCCGAAAGGACCATGTGGCCGGCGACGAGGCTGGGATCGAATTGAATCGCTGAATTCGCCGCCTGCTCTGCTTCGCCAATCTTGTTGTAATTGTGCAGCAGGATCGTCGACCGAATGGCCCAAGATCGCGCATGCTGCGGATTGGCCGCGAGCCCTTCGTCGGTCAGCGAAAAGGCGATCGCGATTTCGCCGTCCGCGGTCTCCTTCGTTTGACGCCGCAGGAAATGAGCCGCGCCGTTGGGGCAGACGCGGAGGCTGAGAACTTCTTGATTGTCGCGGAGGAACTCGGCCATATCGGCCAGGCGATCGGCGCTAGCCGGTTCGGCCCGTGCGCCCTCTGCCAATTCATGCAACCGGTCCTGGTAACCTTCATCCCACCGCAAGCGCCGTGCGTCGACGCTGTGACGAAGTTCAAGGGAGCCTGTCACCAGTTCCTCGAACGGTCGCTTGTCCTTGGCACTTGCCAGCAACCGATCCCAAGCCGCCGCGTCTTTCTCGGCGCCGGCGGGGGGCGACTGTTGCTGTGCCTCGACGATGGCAGATTCGGCCTCGGCCGCCGCTGACGGATCGAGCCTTTTTGCCGTTTCCAGATCGGTTTTTGCACGGTTGAGGTCGTTCTGCCTGGCGGCGCACATCGCCCGGGCGGCAAAGGCCTGCGGCAGGAAACGTTTCCAACAGAGCACGTACGTCAGTTCGCCGCGCGCCAACTCCGGGTCGCCCGTTTCCAAGAGCGCGCGAGCGTAATAATAACGGCCGGTCCAGTCGTTGGGATTTTGCAGCGTCACATTGTGAAAACTGCGACGGGCGCCGGCGAAGTCCTTTTTGCTGAACTGCTCGACCCCCAGCGCGAAGAGCGCCTGAGCCGACTTGGCGTCGCCGGTCTGGAACGACCGGGCGACGACCGAAGCCATCGTGTGGAGCTTTTGGAGCGAGGCCGACGCCTTTTGTTGGCTCCGCACGTCCATGCGATAGCCGCGGCGTTGGCTCATCGTCCGCTGGCCGTAGGCCGTGCCGATTTCCGTGATCAGAAAATCGACGTTTTGCGTTGAGCCGTGCCCGTAAAACTTCGACGCCTTCAATTGATCGCCCATCATCAGATACGCAAGTCGCGTCAGACGGCCGGCGAGGACCTTGTCCGGATTGAGCTGTATGGCCCGCTGCAAATCGGGAAGACCTTGCTCCATTTTTTGCGCGAAGACATACGCCGAGCCGCGGGCGGCGTAGAAATCCGCATTTTCACTCTCCGACTCGATCGCCTCGCTGAACGCATCGATCGCCCGTTCGAGCTGAAACGCGTTGAGAGAATCGAGCCCGCGCAAGAAGGCCAGCATGCCTTTGGGCAGCGAAGCTGGCACGTCGAGTTGATCGACGGCGTCCTTTTTGCCGAGCACCGATTTCTGATTCGCGTTCCGCGGTCGAGGTGAGGACTCACTGCCGTTGGGTTGGTTCGCGGCAACCAGCGTCACGGCGCCTTTTTGCGAAGGTGCATTGCGTGGATCATCGAAAGTCGTCGCGGTCACAACGGCGGGATTCGCATTCGGCGCAAGCGAGCCCGGCGTAGCATTCGCGGTAGGGACTGCCTCAATCGCGGGCGCCGCGGCCGGCTTTTGTGCGCGGAGCCAGGCGCTCGCGCAGATACCGCTGATCAGCAGCGCGCCTGTCACTGCAACGATGGGGAACAAACCGGGCCCTGAGACCGGCTGATCGTCCGGGATGTCCGTTTCCGTCCGTTCCGATTCGTCCATCGAGCGTGATCCGTCCCGCCCGGCAGATGCCCGGCGTATGCGATGAGAGGCCGCCAAAAAAACGACGCAAATTGCTGCCAAGAGCGAAGTTTCGGCTCCATTATAGAGCGGCGCAGGATTGTGCCAAATATTGATATGCTGACGTTGACACGTTTCAGGCGGAGAAATAAAGTCCCGCCTCCTCTCTCTTCTCTTTTCACTTCAGATTCACTTCTTCGTATTGCCGGGAGCCGCACCATGGCTGTCACCGGGTGTCAGTCCGCGCATTCCGCGAACCCCACGGGCGTACCGTTCATCGATCTGGTCGCCCAGCATGAAACAATCGCTTCGGAGATTCACCAGGCCGTCGACCGCGTCTTCGCCTCGCAGTCGTTCATTCTCGGCGAAAATGTCACGCGATTCGAAGAGAAGGCCGCCGCTTACTGCGACGCGCGCGACGCGATCGGCTGTGCTTCGGGCACCGATGCGCTGATTCTGGCGCTGCATGGCGCTCGACATCGGCCCGGGCGACGAGGTGATTACCTCGGCGTTTTCGTTTTTTGCGACGGCCAGCACCATTCACCGGATTGGCGCACGACCGGTCTTTGTCGACATCGATCCGGTCAGTATGAATCTCGATCCCGCCAAGGTCGAGCAGGCCATTACATCGAAAACGCGGGCCATTCTGCCCGTCCATCTCTTCGGGCAATGTGCCGACATGGAACCGCTGTGGCGGATTGCCGTGCGGCACGGGATTTCGATCGTCGAGGACGCCGCCCAAGCAATCGGCGCCGAATACCAGGGCCGGCGCGCGGCGTGCTGGGCGAGATCGGCTGCTTCAGTTTCTTTCCGACGAAGAATCTCGGCGGGGCAGGCGACGGCGGGATGCTCACGACCGACGATCATGACTTGAGCCGCCGGTTGCGGCGCCTGCGCGTTCATGGCGATCAGGGCGGCTACCGCCACGCCGAAATCGGGCTTAACAGTCGGCTCGATTCGCTACAGGCCGCCGTGCTCGAGGTCAAACTCGCTCATCTCGAAAGCTGGACCGAGGCACGCCGTGCGAATGCCCGGCGGTATGAAAATCTGTTCGCACATTACGGCCTTTCCGATCTGGTGACGGTTCCGCACGAACTGCCCGGCCACCGGCACGTCTACAACCAGTTCACCATTCGCGTGAAAGACGGACGGCGCGATTCACTCTTGGCTTCGCTCAAGCGCGATTCAATCGGGGCGGCGGTTTATTACCCGATTCCGCTGCACCTGCAGGACTGTTTCCGCTTTTTGGGATACAAGCCGGGCGACCTGCCTGAAACTGAGGCGGCCGCCGCCGAGGTGCTGTCGCTGCCGATTTTTGCCGAACTGGGTGCCGAGCGACAGG
Organism: uncultured Planctomycetaceae bacterium; assembly: GCA_963752185.1. Taxonomy (GTDB): domain Bacteria; phylum Planctomycetota; class Planctomycetia; order Planctomycetales; family Planctomycetaceae; genus DASPSM01. The sequence continues at coordinate 4,248,686 of CAVVXK010000002.1, forward strand.
AAACCGTCGTCCGTGGCGTCACCCGCGGATTGGGCCGCCTGGCGGCCGATGAGCACGATACGACGCGTTTGCGGCGCGTCGCCTGACTGCTTTCCAATCGAGGTGAAGGCGTTACAATTCGTCCCGTGGACTCCATCCTCGGTGCCGATTTACGCCCGTCTTCGTGGCAAACAGAGCTCGCCCAGGCGATTCGAGATTCCGACGTCTTGATTGACGCCCTCGGTCTGCCTGATCAGTTGCGCTCCGGAGCGCGGCAAGCTGCAGCCCTGTTTCCGCTGATGGTGACGCGGAGTTTTCTGCGCCGCATGCGGCCCGGCGATCCCGCCGATCCCCTGCTCTTGCAGGTCTTGCCGCTGGATTCCGAGGGGAATGCGGTCGCCGGCTTCGAGACCGATCCTCTCGCCGAGCACGAGGCACACAAGGCGCCTGGCCTGTTGCAAAAATATGCGGGACGGGCTCTCGTGATTTCCACGGGCGCCTGTGCGATTCATTGCCGTTACTGCTTCCGGCGCAGTTTCCCGTACGGCAGTGAGCCGCGGCGGATGGCCGATTGGGAGCCCGGCTTCTCCCAGCTCGAAGCCGACCCCTCGATTCACGAAATTATCCTGAGCGGCGGCGATCCGTTGATGCTGACCGACTCGCGACTCGGCGAGATGATCCGCCGTCTCGATGCGATCGGCCATCTCGATCGGCTGCGAATTCACACCCGCCTGCCGATCGTCTTGCCGTCGCGGGTGACGCGGCCTCTCATCGAGCTGCTCCGTTCGACGCGGATGACGCCGATCGTAGTCGTGCATGCCAACCATCCTGCCGAAGTCGTCGACGATTGTGCTCGAACTCTCCGGCGCCTCGTGCGCTCTGGAATCACCGTGCTCAACCAGGCCGTCTTGTTGCGGGGCGTCAATGATTCCGTTGAAGCCCTCGCAGGTCTCAGCGAACGGCTCGTCAATCTCGGCGTGATGCAGTATTACTTGCACCAACTCGACCGAGTCGCCGGGACGGCCCACTTTGAAGTCGCCGAAACGCGGGGACTCGAAATCGTCGCCGAGCTGCGGCGACGGCTGCCGGGGTACGCGGTTCCCCAATACGTCCGCGAAATTCCGGGCCTGCCACACAAAGTGCCCGTGCTGTAAGCGAGCCGTTATTCGTCGCTTTGGTCTCTACCGCGGCGATTGCTCCACGCTCGCTGCAAGAATTGCCACCAACTCGGCGCCGTACGTGGGCGAAAGATCTTCGAATCCATGAAGGACGATGGATCAGGCTGGAACATTTGGAACTTGATATCCGCCGTGGAATCGGCCGGAACGAGCGAACGCGGCGCGGGAGTGCTCGGTTCCGAAACCGCGGGAAACGAAGCCGTCGCGCTTTCGGCGTCGGCCGGACCGCTCAAAATGGCCGGGTTCTTCCGGATCCACTGCTTGTCGGCATGCCGCACCAGCCAGCGACGCAAGAGCTCGGTCACCTCCTCTGCGGTTTGAAACCGATCCGCCGGCTTTTTCACCATCATGCGATCGACGATTGCAATGAGATCGGCGGGCACGTCGGCACGCTTCTTTGCGATCGGCGCCGGCTGCTTCGAGACGTGCCCCACAAGCCGCTCCGTCAGCGTCCCTTCCGGAAAGGGGGCGTGGCCGACCAGCAGAAAGTACAGCGTGCAGCCGAGGCTATAAATGTCAGAGCGGGCGTCGGCCGTCTGGCTATTGAGTGCCTGCTCGGGCGAAAGAAAATCCACCGTTCCGAAGACCTGCTGCCCGCCCTCGGCCTTTTGAACGGGTTCGTCGCCGAAAAATTTTGCGAGGCCCAAATCGAGAATCTTGACGACGCCGTCGCGGTCGACGAGCAGATTTCCCGGTTTGATGTCCCGGTGCACAACGCCCGCGGCGTGCGCAGTGTCGCCAAGCCGTCGGCCACTTGTCGAATGAAGTTGGCCGCTTCAACCAGCGGCAACGGCTCGTCCCGGGCAACCCGCTCTTCGAGGCTCTCGCCTTCGACCAGCTCCATCGCGAAGAAATGAATCGGTCGGTTGCCGTCGATCACCTTGCCGAAGTCGTAGGCCCGCACGATATTCGTGTGATCGAGCAGCGCCACGGCCCGCGCCTCGCGGTTGAAGCGATCGACTGTCGACTGATCGCCCAGTTGTTTCTCGGGTAGGATCTTGATCGCGCACCGTCGCCGCATGAGCGCGTGCTCGGCGAGATAGACCGCATTCATTCCGCCGCGGCCCAACGGAGAGAGCAATCGATACTTGTCGATCACGAACCCACGGCGTTTGCCGCGGAGCAAATTCTCGGCCTGCCACGAGGTCAGGGCCTCATCGCGGACGAGCGCCTCGGCGACAGGTCGCGGATCGTTGACCTTGGGACCCTGCTTCTCGATCTCTTTCCGCAATTTGGCGAATCGATCCGCGTCGACAAGCCCGCTATGCCGCAGACAGCTCAAGAAAGCGTCAACTTTGGGATGGAGCGACATCGGAATCGGACCCGGGCGTCGAAGCGTCGATTTTTGGTTCAGCATAACTGAAGACGCCCGCCTGCGGCCTATAATTCGCTGATTGGAATTCGGCGCGTATAATTGATTTCCCGGGGGACACCTTCAAGCGATGGTCGAAAATACAGACGCCTTGGAATCGAACGAGCCCCTGCAGCACCGCGTGCGCTCGGGCTTGGGATCGCTGCTGCTTTTCGCGGGGATCGGCCTATTGAGCCTGCTGGTGGCCGATAGGACGTTCGGCCTGCCCGTCAAACTGCCGCGGTCGTGGTATACCGATCGCGTGTTGTGGGTGGGAATCGGCGTTGTCTCGTTCGGCGCCGGCTGGTACTTGCTGGGCGACCCGAAATCCACCAATGGAGACGCTCACCCAAGAGGCGATCAGGCCTACGATCCGGCACCCGGTCGCCGCATCCAAAGCGTCGTGATGTACTCGCGAACGGGTTGCGGCCTGTGCGATGAGGCCTGGGAAGTTCTGGAAAAATACCGCGAGAGTCTGCCGCCGACTGTCGTCGTCGACATCGACTCCGACCCGGCACTCCTGGAGCGGTTTTCGACCTGCATTCCGGTGGTCGAAATCGACGGAAAGGTGCGCTTTCGCGGGCGGGTCAACGAGGTGCTTTTGCGGCGGCTGATCGAGGGGGCGGCTCTCGCCGAGGACGCGTGAACGGCCCGTCGAACGGATCGCGGCGGCGTTTCCTTGCGGCCCCGAGGCTCAGTTCGTAGAAGTGGCGAGATGCCCCTGGTGCTCCGCCTCAAAGCCCGCTCGACGATCCCGCTTGAAGTCGACACGGTGCAGCTCGAAACGGTCCGCGAACAATCGACCGTCGCCGCGGCGCGGACACTGATTCAATACGGAAACGCTCAAGCTCCGTTGGGTGATTTCTTCGGCGTGACCGGCTCAGCCGGCGATAACGAAATCATCTGGGAGGGAGATTGCTCGGCCGTCAAACTCATTGGCGCCGGTCAGAAGGAAGGCCGAATTCGCGTCGAGGGTGACGCGGGAATGCATCTCGGGGCCCAGATGCTGGGCGGCCAAATTCTGGTCAACGGCAATGCCGGCGATTGGGTCGGGGCCGAGATGCACGGCGGCCGCATTCACGTCCGCGGCAACGCGGGAAACCTGGTGGGAGCGGTTTATCGTGGTGGACGGCGCGGCATGACGGGGGGCGAAATCCTCGTCGACGGGAGTGCCGGCAGCGAGGTCGGATACACGATGCGCCGCGGACTGATTGCGATCGGTGGCGACGCTGGCGAAGGCGTCGGTTTCAATATGATCGCCGGAACGATCCTCGTCTTCGGCGCGAGCGGTCCGCGCCCGGCGCCGGCATGCGCCGCGGCACGATCGGTCTCCTCGGAGCGGCGCCCCCCTGCTCCCCACGTTCCGACGCGCCACGATTTACAGTCCCGTCTTTCTTCGGTTCTATTTGCTGCGGCTGCGGGAAATGGGCTTTTTCGTCCGCGACGACTACCTGGCGGCCGATTATCATCGGTACTGCGGCGATCTTCTCCAACTCGGCAAAGGCGAAATTCTCGTGCGGAAAACCGCTTAAGTCGCTTCGTCAAGTCCTCGCATCCGATCGAAAAATTCAAGTGAGCACTTCGCGAAATATCGCCCTGCGTTTGAGCGAGATGGCCAGACGCATTCCCGACCAGCGGGCCGTTGTTTGCCCGGCGGGTCGCGATCTGTCTGGCCGCATTGCCTACGCGCATCTCACGTTCCAGCAGCTCGACCGCGAGAGCGACAATCTGGCGCGTGGCCTGCAGTCGATGGGCGTGGTCCCCTTCACGCGGCTCGTGCTGATGGTGCGGTTCGGCATCGAATTCGTCTCGCTCGTCTTCGCCGCGTTCAAAGCGGGTGCGGTCATCGTGCTGATCGACCCGGGAATGGGCCTTTCGCAAGTCCTCAATTGCCTCGAAGACACTGAGCCCGAAGGCTTTCTCGCGATTCCGCCCGTGCACGCCGTGCGCCTGTGGAATCGCCGCCGCTTTCGCCAGTCGCGCCATCATCTCACGGTTGGCCGCCGCTGGTTTTGGGACGGACCCACCTACCGAGAGCTGGCGAAGGCACCCTGGCAGCCGATCGAAACGGCAAACATGCAGGAAAACGATCCGGCCGCCGTGATCTTCACCAGCGGCAGTACGGGCCCCGCGAAAGGCGTGATCTATGAACACGGCATGTTCAACGCACAGGTCGACCTGATCCGCGGTCAGTACGCGATCGAGCCCGGTGGAATCGACTTGTCGAGCTTTCCCCTCTTCGGACTGTTCAACGCGGCGATGGGCACGACCACGATCATCCCGCCGATGAATCCGTCCAAACCGGCCAAAGCCAACCCGGCACGAATCGTCGAGGTCATGCAGGATCAGGCGATCACGCAGTCGTTCGGCTCGCCGGCGCTCTGGAACCGGGTGACGCGTCATTGCGAAGACCGGCAAATCCAACTCAAATCGATTCGCCGCGTCTTTTCGGCCGGGGCCGCGGTTCCCGTCAGCGTGCTGGAACGCCTGCAGCGAGTCGTCGTTTCAACGCCGACCTGCCCGTCGCCTGACTGTGCGACGGCGATTGCGACGCCCGCCGACATCAATACGCCCTACGGCGCGACCGAAGCGCTGCCTGTTTGCACAATCTCCGCCCGCGAAGTCATCGAACACACGGCCGAGCGGACCCGGACTGGGGCCGGAACGTGCGTGGGGCGGCCGTTTCCGGGCGTGCGAGTGAAGATCATCGCGATCACCGACTCGCCGATTCACACGCTTTCGATGGCCCGCGAACTGGCGATGGGGCAAATCGGCGAGATCATCGTCCAGGGGCCCAGCGTGACGCGGCACTACCTGCGTCGCCCCGATGCGGACGCGATGGCTAAGATCTCCGAGCCCGCGGAAGGCGCCGATCCGGACGCCCCGGTTCCATTCTGGCATCGGATGGGGGATGTCGGCTATCTCGATGACCAGGAACGACTCTGGTACTGCGGCCGCAAATCGCACATCGTGAGCACGTCGAAGGGCCACCTTTACTCCGAGCCATGCGAGGCGATCTTCAACGAGCACCCGCGCGTCTTCCGCAGCGCGCTCGTCGGCATTGGTCGGCGAGGGAATCAAACACCAGTCATCATCGTCGAACCGGCGCAAGGACAATTTCCGCGACGCTCGGCCGATCGGCAGAAGTTCAGCTCGGAGCTGCAGAAGCTGGCAGCGGGCAACCCGCTTACGCTCGATATTCAAACCGTTCTGTTTCATCGATCGCTACCGGTCGACGTGCGGCATAACTCGAAAATTAATCGCGAGCGGTTGGCTGTCTGGGCCGCCACATCCCGACGCGGACGGACTGCAGCAACCGCGACTCAAGCTCTCAAGCCGTCATCATGAACGCGCTCGTCACGGGGGGAGCGGGATTTCTCGGCCTGTACATCACAGAGCAGTTAGCAGCTCGAGGCGACAAAGTCCGCGTCATGTCGCGGCACAACGATCCGCGACTTGCCGAGCCGGGCGTCGAATGGCAGCAAGGCGACGTCCGCGACAAAACGGCCTGTGAGCGAGCCTGCGCGGGAATCGATACGGTCTTCCACGTGGCCGCCATCCCCGGAATTTGGGGCCCGTGGAAATTGTTCTACGAAACCAACACGGTCGGCACGCTCAATCTGCTCGACGCGTGCATGAAGCAGCGCATTCCACAATTTGTTTACACCAGTTCGCCGAGCGTCATTTACGACGGTGCGGATCACTTGGGCATCGACGAAAGCCATCCCTACCCGACGAGCTATCTCTGTCACTATCCGCACAGCAAGGCGCTCGCGGAAAAAGCCGTGCTCGCAGCTAACGGCCAGAACGGCCTGTCGACTGTCGCCCTGCGGCCGCACTTGATTTGGGGCCCACGCGACACGCAACTCATCCCCAGATTGATCCAGCGCGCCCGCTCCGGCCGACTCATGCGCGTGGGAGACGGCGCCAATCTGATTTCAATGTCTTACGTCGAGAATGCGGCCGCCGCCCACTTGCAGGCCGCTGACAAGCTTTTGCCGAACTCGCCGACCGCGGGACACGCCTATTTCATCAACGAGCTTGAACCGGTGAAACTGTGGAGTTGGATCGACGACCTGCTCGGCCGTGCCGGCCTGTCGCCGGTCCGCAAGAAAATCTCTGCCGGCGCGGCCTACACGGCCGGTGCGCTTTGCGAAGGTATCTATCGCGCGTTCGGTCTCAGCAAGGAGCCGCCGATGACCCGCTTCCTTGCGCAACAACTCAGCGGCTCGCATTACTACGCGGTCGGTCGAGCGCAACGTGACTTCGGTTACCACCCAGCCGTGGCGGTCGATGAGGGCATGCGGCGGCTTGAACCGGAGTTGCAACGGCTCGGCCAAAGAGGCCGTCAGTAGCGCGACGACTTCGACGTTTCCGCTTCAATTGGTCGAAATCGCCTGTTGTGGCAAATGTTCTTCGCCGGGATGATAGCTCTGTTTGGCGTGGGACAAGACTTCGTCCCAGTAGAACCAGGCTTCCTTGAGCTTGCGGTCCGAGAGAAGTTTGGCCTGGTCGAAAAAGTGCGGCGAATCGGCGTTACCGCTCGAGCCGTACTGCAGCAGGCTTGCCGTGCGGATACGATCGCCGAACTCAATTGAGGCCATGTAGGAACTGCCGACGACGGCGTAGCGTTTGACCATCGGTCGCACGAAGGGAATGGGCGGCGTGTAGTAAATCGTGAAGACGGAACCGACCGGCCCCTGTACGCCGGCCACCGGCAGGCTCGGCAGTTTGTCGTTGAAGGGAATTTTCTCGAAGAAGTCGGCAATGTTGGCGTGCCGCTGCAGGCGATTCACGTCACCGTAGGGCACTTTCCACTTGCCGTAAAGCCCCTGCAATTTGGCGGCCGCGTCACGCAGCGCACGAAACTCCGCAGAAACATCCGAGAGCATTTCCGGCCGCAGAGTCTCGCGGGTGCTGCTCGTCAACAGCCCATAGAGCTGCTCGTACCAGAAGACACAGAGCGTCGCCTGCGTGGAGTGAATGCTTGAGCGGCGATCCCAATCCAAAAGGTGTTTAAAGTACGGCTCGACCTCGGCCGCCAGAACCGGATCCGTCTTCTTGAGCTCCTGGAATTTGCGCTCGTAGATCGGCAACTCTTCCAGAGGCCAATACATCGTCGTGTCGAAGGCCAGCTTTTGCCAATCGTCGAAGGTCACGTCTTGCGACTTCCGCAACAGGTGCCGCGACACCTTGGCCCGCCGGTTGTCCCAAGTCGTTTCGCCGACGATTGTGTGATCCAAGTCGCCCGGTTCGGGATTTTGATCGTCGGTCGTCGTCCAGGGAGTCGTGTTGCAGTTCTGCACGTAGCCGGAAATCGGATTCAGCACCTGCGGCAACTCGTCGAGCGTGAGGATTCCCTTCCAGTCCGATTCGGGCCGGCTGCCGTCGACGGCTTTTGACCAGTCCAGCTTTGGATCGCGCCGCGGCACGATGCCGTTGTAGAGGTAAAAGATGTTGCCCTCCTTGTCGGCATACACGAGGTTGAACATCCGCTGATCGAGGGTCGCCAGGGCCGCGCGGAATTCCTGATAGTTCCGCGAACGCACCATGCGATAGATTTGCCGGCCGAAGAGAGCGTCGTTCATCCGCCCCACGTTGGTCGCAAGCTGCCGCGTCGCGTTCAATGGGCGGACGATCGGTCCGTGATGCGTCTTGCGGTAGGTGACCGCACGATTCTCGAATCCCTTGGATGTCAGCACGCGAATCGTATCGTGCCATTCGACGGCCGTGCGATAACCTTCGCCGTAGCGGTAGTTAAGGGGATGTTTGGGATCGTCGAAGATCTCCACCCACTCGTCGCCGCAATTCACGTCGTTGACCGTGTAGGTCCAACCCAAATTCTCGTTGTGTCCGATGGCCAGCATCGGGCTGCCGAAGAATGTCGAGCCGGTGAAGCTCCAACCTTCGCCGCTATGCAGATGGGCTTCGTAGTATTGTCCGAAACCGTAATACGGCTGGTGCGAATTGCAAAACAGCATCGCCTTGTGCGAGCGGGTCTTCGATGGGCTGATCGCCCACGCGTTGCTCCCCACGGCCCCGCTCGGAACGAATGCGTGAGCGGCGAGCATTTCCGGCGCAACGGGCTTGGAATGCGCGGCCATCCGGTACAGCACGTACCGATCAAGGGCGATCGGATACCAAGGCTCGAATCGCTCCAGTAACCTCAGCTTCGTGCCCGGATGCTGCTTGACGTAATAATTCAGGCCGTCGGTAAAAGCCTGGTTAAGCGATTTCAGTTTGGGCTCAAGCGTCTCGAAGTCCTGTCGGGCTCGCTGAGGTATCTCGAAACGGTGCGTCATGTCGTCCATGCCGATGACCGATGGCCCGTAAAGTTCCGCATAGCGGCCGGCCGCCAGGACGAACGAATCCTCAACCTGCCACAAAAAATCCTCGGCCTGCGCATAGCCGAAGCCAAAGACGACCGCCTCGTCGGTGGGTCCGTCGATATGCGGCACGCCCCATTCATCGCGATGGATGGTCACCTGGCCGGCAAGCCGCGGCACATCGTCGGCGCCTGGAAGCGAGACGGCGGTCGTAAGAAACAAGACTGAAAGTCCGAGTTGCCGAAGCACGATGCATCTCCCGACGTCTGAGAACCGCGTCACTCAAGCGCTGTTGGACCGATCCGCTCACCGAAGATAACACGCAGTGCCTCCGGAGTCTTGAGACTGGCATCGGGAGTCCAGGGACCGAAGCCGAGAATTCGACTCCGGACGCTGGACCCCCGACGGCAGAACCGTCGGGTCCTTGACTTTGCCGTTCGTTTCTGGCCCTTTGTGAGGAAATCCTTGTCCCGCATTTGTGCTCCTCAGGGGGCGGAGACCAAGACATGCAACTTAACGGCAAAACGGCGATCGTGACGGGCGGTGGAACGGGTGTCGGGCGGGAGACGGCTCTTCTGCTCGCCAATAAGGGGTGCCAGGTCGCCATTAATTACAGCCGCTCAAAGTCGGAAGCCGAGGCGACGGGCCGCGAAATCGAAGCGGCGGGCGGTCGTGCGCTCGTCCTGCAAGCCGACGTGGCCGACGACGCAGCCTGCCGCCGGCTCGTGGCGGAAACGCTGGCCCGCTTCGGCCGCCTGGACATCCTGGTCAACAACGCCGGCACGACGCAGTTCATTCCGCACAGAAACCTCGACGCGGTGACAACCGAAGCCTGGCAACAGATCCTCGCCGTCAATCTGATCGGTCCCTTCCAACTGGCACGAGCCGCGAAAGAATCGCTCACGGCCGCGCACGGGCAGATCGTCAACGTGGCCAGCACGGCGGGAGTCAACGCGACCGGCAGCTCGATTCCCTACTGTGCCTCCAAGGCCGCCCTGATCAACATGACGATGGCTCTGGCCCGCGTGATGGCGCCGAGCGTCCGCGTCAACGCGATCGCCCCCGGCTTCATCACCGGCCGCTGGCTCGAACAAGGCCTGGGCCCGGCCTACGAACGGACGAAGTCCGTGGTCGAGTCGCGGGCCGCGCTGAAGAAGGTGTGCGAACCAATCGACGTCGCCCGCGCGATTCTGAGTCTGATCGAAGGCTCGGAGCTCATCACCGGGCAAACCCTGGTCTGCGACGGCGGCATGACGCTGGGCGCGTTGGAAGGCTAAGATCGGACGCAGGCGACGATTTCGGGTCCCGCGTGATGTCCTGCTACAATTCAGACTGCGAATGGGACGCACGCCCTGAGTCCCGCGTTGTAAAGAGAAGTCGCGGGCGGACTCCACCTGAAAGGCGCGGATGTTGCCACATCTTGCCGAACGCTACTCGCAAACTCGCCGGTTCACGGAACACTTGTGCGAACCGCTGGCGGTCGAGGATTTCGTCGTGCAATCCATGCCCGACGCCAGTCCCACGCGGTGGCACTTGGCGCATACCGCCTGGTTTTTTGAGACGTTCGTGCTCACCCGCTGGGAAGCGGATTATCGGCCGGCCAACACCGCTTTTCAGACACTCTTCAATTCCTATTACAACGGCGTCGGCGAAGCCTTTCCCCGTACGCGGCGGGGACTGTTGACGCGGCCAACGGTGGCCGAGGTATTTCAATATCGACACGCCATCGACGAGCGCATGGCGAAACTGCTGCATGGCGTCGGCGACGGCGACAGCTCAAAGGAAATGGCCAGCGTCGTCGAACTGGGAATCAACCACGAACAACAGCATCAAGAGCTGATGCTCACGGATATCAAACACGCTTTTTCGTGCAATCCTCTGCTCCCTGCCTACCGGCCCGCGCCGGCCTGCCCTGCGCCGAAGAATCCCCAGCCGGGCGGGTGGACTTCCTGCGACGGAGGCGTCGCTGAGATCGGATACGCGGGTCGCCTGTTCGCCTTCGACAACGAGCGGCCTCGTCACAAAACGTTCCTGCAGCCCTTTGAAATCCGAAATCGGCTGACGACGAATGGTGAATTTCTCGAATTCATGAACGATGGCGGTTACCGCCGCCCCGAGTTGTGGCTGTCGCTCGGCTGGTCGACCCTGCGCGAGCAACAATGGGCGGCCCCGCTGTATTGGATCGAGCGGGACGGCAGTTGGCACGAGTTTTCACTCGGCGGGTTGCGCCGGTTGAATCTCGACGAGCCGGTGTGTCACGTCAGCTATTTCGAGGCGGATGCCTTCGCGCGCTGGTCGGGGGCTCGGCTGCCGACGGAAGCCGAATGGGAGCATGCCGTTTCGGGACTCGACTTGAAAGGCAGCTTCGTGGAAAGCGAGCGTTACCACCCGGCACCGGTCGACGGCGATACTGGTCTCGCGCAACTGTCTGGAGAGGTGTGGCAATGGACGGCCAGTCCGTACGCCGCCTATCCCGGATATGCGCCGCTGCCGGGCACGCTCGGCGAATACAACGGCAAGTTCATGTGCAATCAATATGTTCTGCGCGGCGGGTCGTGTGCTTCCCCCGCAACCCATTTGCGAGCGACCTACCGCAATTTCTTTCCGCCCGACGCGCGGTGGCAGTTCACCGGTCTCCGCTTGTCCCGCGACGTAAAACAATAGCCAGCGGTATTTTCATCGGCGAATCGCCCCGCCTCACCCGTTCCTGAGACCCAGATGCTCGAGTTTCGCGGAGTCTCGAAATCGTTCGGCGGAACGACCGTCGTCCAGCCGCTCGATCTTGTCATCGAACGGGGCGAAGTGGTCGTCCTGCTCGGCCCCAGTGGCTGCGGCAAGACGACGATCTTGCGGATGGTGGCCGGGCTGGTCTCTCCGACAAGCGGCCAGATCGTCGTCGACTCGATTCCGCTTTCGAGCCAGACCATGAGTTCCGTGCGGCGGAAGCTGGGATACGTGGTTCAGGAAGGGGGCCTGTTTCCCCACTTGACCGCCGTCGAAAACGTCACGCTCATGCCGCGACACGACGGTTGGTCCCGAAAAAAGACCAGCGAACGGCTGGCTGAATTGGTGCAGATGACCCAGTTTCCCGAAAGCGGACTCACCCGCTATCCCAACGAGCTCTCGGGCGGGCAACGCCAACGGCTGAGCCTGATGCGGGCCCTGTTCCTCAACCCGCAGGTACTCTTGTTGGACGAACCGTTGGGCGCTCTCGATCCGCTGATTCGTGCGGGGCTGCAGCGAGACCTGAATGACGTTTTCGAGCGAACGGGAGCAACCGTGGTGCTGGTCACGCACGACCTGGTGGAAGCGGGCCGGTTCGCCGACCGCGTCTGTGTCATGCACGCCGGCCGCATCGTACAACAGGGGCCGTTCGCCGAAATCCTCGAAAAGCCGGGCGACGACTTCGTCCGCGAATTCGTCAATTCGCAGGTCGTCACGGCATGAAAAACCGCTCCCTCGTCAAACTGATCTCCGTGGCCCTGGTGCTCTTGATCGCGGGGTTGGCGCCCCTGCCCCAGCGCACGGTGCAACTGCGTGTGGGATCGAAGAAATTCACCGAGTCGGTCATCTTGGGCGAAATGATGCGGCTGTTGACGGAAGAGGCCGGGCTCAAGGTGGCCCATTATCGCGAGTTCGGCGGAACTCGCATCGTGTTCGACGCGCTGGCCGCCGGTGAAATCGACATCTATCCCGAATACACCGGCACGATCACCGCGGAGATTTTCGCCGGCCCGAACGCCAGCGACGAGAAAGCCGTGCGCGACTTGCTGCGTCAAAAGGGCATCGGCATGTCCAAGTCGCTGGGCTTTAGCGACACCTACGCGCTCGCCATGACGCGCCGCCGCGCCGCGCAGCTTGGGCTCTCGAAAATCTCCGATCTCAAACGGTTGCCCGAACTGCAGCTCGCCCTGACCCACGAGTTCCTCGACCGCGGCGACGGCTGGACCGCGCTCGAGCGCCGCTACGATCTGCAACAACACAACGTCGTCGGCGTCGACCATGACGTCTCGTATCGCCAGCTCTTGGCCGGCGAAGTCGACATCATCGACGTTTACTCGACCGACGCCATGATCCGCCGCGGCGATCTCGTGTTGCTCAAGGACGACGCGGCCTTTTTTCCCCGCTACGACGCCGTGTGGCTGTACCGACTCGAGGCGGCGTCGCGGTACCCGGAATTACCCGCCGCCATGCATCGGCTGGACGGAACCGTCTCCGAGGCCACGATGCAAGCGCTCAACGACGAGGTCGAAGCGGGCCGCAAAACCGAGACGCAGGCGGCTGCCGATTTCCTGACCCAGCAGCTCGGACTCAAAGTCGAAGTGCAAACGACGTCGCGGACTCAGATGATCACAAAGCACATCCTCGAGCACCTCGACCTGGTGCGGCGCTCGCTCTTGCCGGCAATCGTCGTCGGCATCGCGCTCGGCATTCTGTGCCAGCGAAATCCGCGCACCGGCCGAGTGGTCTTGGCCTCCGTCGGCCTGCTGCAAACGATTCCTTCGCTGGCCCTGCTCGTGCTGCTCTTGCCGCTGGTCGCTGCGCTCGGCTATCGCAGCATCGGCGAAGGTTCGGTCACCGCGGTGACGGCCCTCTTCTGTTACTGCCTGTTACCCATCGTGAGGAACACCTACACCGGCCTCGACGGCATCCCAGGCGGAACGATCGAGTCGGCCACCGTGCTGGGACTGGGCCCGACGGCGCGGCTCGTCGAGATCGAGCTGCCCATCGCCCTGCCGACGCTTTTGGCCGGCATTCGCACGTCGGCCGTGCAAAACGTGGGCTTCGCAACACTGGGGGCCATCATCGGCGCCGGCGGATTGGGCCAGCCGATTCTACGGGGAATCCGCGTCAACGACCTGTCGCTGATTCTTGCCGGCGCGATCCCCGCAGCTCTCTTGGCCCTGCTTTTGCAAGGATCGATCGACGTACTCGAATGGGCCGTCGTGCCGCGCGGTTTGAAGCGCCAAGCCGAGACCTACGAATGAAATGTCACCGAAAGGAAAAGTGAGTTATGGCCAAAGCGATCTGGAACGAGCATGTCGTTGCCGAAAGTGACAACACGGTCGTCGTCGAAGGCAATCACTATTTTCCACCCGAGAGCGTGAAGGCCGAGTACCTGAAATCCAGCAGCCACACGACGGTCTGCGGGTGGAAGGGGACCGCCCAATACTACGACCTGGTCGTCGACGGACAGACCAATCCGGGCGCAGCCTGGTACTATCCGACTCCCAAGGACGCCGCCAAACAGATTGCCGGACGCATCGCGTTTTGGAAGGGCGTTCAAGTCGTCGGCTAAGCACCGGACGTCAACTCGCGTGCGGCAGCACGGCAAAGTGCAAGACCGCGAACTCTCTCTTGGCGGTGGTCCATTCCCTGCGAAGCGTCAGTCCCGCACCGGCCGCGACTGCGGCAAACTCCTCGACCGTATACTTGTGCGAGTGCTCGGTGCAGATCGTTTCGCCCGGCTCAAATTCGACGCTTTCGCCGCCCAGTGTCACCGTCTGCGCCTGGCGGCTGATCAGGTACATTTCCACGCGCCCAGCTCCACGTTGTAGCAGGCTTGATGGAAAAACTGGTCCAGATCAAAGTCCGCGCCCAGCTCGCGATTGATGCGGCGCAATAGATTGAGATTGAACTCGGCCGTCACGCCGAGCCGATCGTTGTAGGCGGCTTCGACCGTCGGAATATCCTTTTTCAGATCGACGCCGATCAACAGGCCGCCCCCGGTGCCGCACATCCGCGTAATGCGACGCAGCAAGGCGACCGCTTCGCCCGGCAAGAAATTGCCGATCGTCGACCCGGGAAAGTAGACCGCGGCATGCGAGACCGTCCGCAGCGAGCGCGGCAACGCGAAGTCTTTCGTGAAATCCGCGCAGACCGGCAGGATCTCGATTCGCGGATAATCGAAGGCCAGTTCCCGCGCGGTCTGCCGCAAGTGGTCGCCTGAGATGTCGACAGGCACGTACGCGATCGGATCGGGCAGGCCGTCCAACAAGTATCGCGTCTTGACGCTGCTGCCGCTCCCGTACTCGACCAACATCGCGCCCGGGCCGATCTGCGCGCCCATCTCGGGCGCGAACTGATCCATCAGGGCCAATTCCGTTCTCGTCAGATAATACTCGTCGAGCAGGCAAATGCGATCGAACAGCTCAGAGCCGCGGAGATCGTAGAAATACTTGCAGGGCAACTGCTTGGGCGTCGAGCGCAGCCCGGTAATCACGTCGCGCAAAAACCCGCGTCGGGCTCTCGAGAAGCCCTGCTGCATGGTGACTGAAAGATTCATCGTTGCTCATCTCTCTAGGCCGTCCATCAAGGTGGTTGATTTCGAGAAGAACGTTTCGGCAATCCGTCGCCAGCAGGAAATTCGCCGCTTTAGGTTTCCTTTAATCCAGTCGTGTTTCCTTTAACGAGTCGTGAACGAATGCGACTTTCTACGAACGCAGGTAGGGCACAAATTGTTCCGGCACGGGCAGCTCGATCTCATCAACGAAGCACCAGGCCCACTCTTCGCCCGGCTCGTAGGAAGCCATCACCGGGTGGTGCGATTGGTGAAAGTGTCGCGTGGCGTGACGGCCGGGCGAGCTGTCGCAACAACCAACGTGACCGCAAGTGAGGCAAAGCCGAAGATGAACCCAAGACGCCCCCTGTTTCAGGCACTCTTCACATCCCTCTGCGCGGGCGGGAGTGGGGACAAGACCGTGCATGTGATGACAACGCATAACCGATACTCCTGACGGATGATCCTGCATCCAACTCTCCGTCACCCCGCCAAACCAGACCCGGCCAGATCCGAGCGCGACGGTCAGCCTCGACGGCGGTCATCCGTATCAAACACAATCCCAGCGGCCTAACTGCTTCCCGACGAGGTACCCATTATAGACTCAAGCAGGCCCTCCGGGGCTGGTTGCTTTCCGCCCACAAGCCGAATTTCGACTGCCAACCGGCCAACAAGTCATCCCCCGGCCTGTCGAAGAGAGCGACGTTGGCAAAAAAAGGTGGCCCCGGCAGCAAGCTGCCGGGGCCACCGAACCCAGGGGAAACACGTCGACCGGGGCGAGGGTCAATTGGACGCCACCTGCTCCGTTACCGTACGCAGGTCCCATCCGCGATCAGTGGCGATGAAGCGGTAGGTTCCGGGCTGCAGCGTGTACTGAGCCTGACCGAAGGAGCCGCCGCGGTCGAAGGCGATCAATCGCGGGCCGCCGTCATAAACCTGAGTCTGAGCCGGATCCAGCGAGTATTGGGCCGAATCAAGCGTGTAGCCAACCGTCCTCTGTGTCTCTTGCGGATTCAATATCGTGATGGAATCGGGAACGTAGGCGTCCACACCGGCGTAAACGCCATCTGGTGCGTAATCGCCATCGCCGCCGTCGCCGTCGCCGTCGAACCCATATTCCCATCCGTAACCGCGATAGCGGTGATCATGACGGTGGTTATGGCGGTGGCCTTTGCCGTGGTTCCTTGCACGACTTCGATTGTGACCGCCCGAGCGATGCCCGCCTCGGTGACTGACGGAGCGATGTCCGCCGCCCCGGTGCCCTCCTCGGTGCCCTCCTCCATGTCCGCCGCGATGTCCGCCGCCGTGTCCGCCCCCTCGGGCGAACGCCGAATCGTTCATGGAGCAAGCGGCCAAAGCGAAGATCAAAGCTGGTAACGCAACAATCGTGAATTTGCGAAACATCGTCGAATCCCCCATTTGGAAGTTTTGTTTGTTGAGGCCGTCTTTTGGCCTTGGATCGAATTCATCACGTCCATCCACTGTCACCAGCAGGAAACCGAAGCAAGCCGGACACGAATTCCCGGTTTTTTTGATTTTTTGTCGCGCCGGTCCCGTATCCCTTCCGATTGAGGGCCAATTCCCGTCCCCGGCAGGGGGGCCGGACGTTGTGGCTTCTGGCAGGACTGCCAGAGATTGTGTTAGTGTGAGACGTGTCGATTTGATCACTTGCGTGGCATCGATCGAATGGGGTCGGCCCCCGAAGTGCCGGGCCGCCGGGAAGGGAAGGTGCCGTGGCGGCCGAAGGGACATTTCTCGAGCTCATGCAGCGGCTGCGCCGGGGACGAGATGGCCGCGCTCGAGCTGCACGCCACCTACGCCGACCAATTGCAACGGATCATTCGGGTCCGACTGACGCAGCCGGCCTTGCGACGGCAGATGGATTCCATCGACATCTGCCAATCCGTTTTCGCCGATTTCTTCGTCCGCACGGCGCTGGGGCAATACGACCTCAAGTCGCCCACCGAGCTGCTCAAGCTCCTGGCGACGATGGGCCGCAACCGCCTGATCCATCACGCGCAAAAGCAGCGAGCCGCGCGTCGCGACATCGGCCGCGTGGAGGGGGGCGCGGTGGAAGACTTTGCGCTCCCCGGCGGCGAGGGGACGCCCAGCCAAATCGTCGCGGCACGCGAGCTGTTGCACGAGTGTGAAGCGCGACTGACGCCCGTCGAGCGCGCGCTCTTCGAGCAGCGCCGCGCCGGACATGGATGGGACGAAATCGCGGCAGCGACCGGCAAATCCGCCGAAGCCGTCCGCAAGCAATATGAGCGGGCCATCAAGCGCGTCTCCGGCGAGCTCGGGATGGAGGAGTTCGCCGATGGCTGAGAGCTGGATGCCATCGGCGCGGCTGCAACAGCTCTGCCAGGACCAGCGGGAACGCTGGCGTCGCGGAGACAAAGCCCGCGTCGAGACGTATCTGGACCGGTATCCCGAGCTTCGCTCGGACGAAAAGCTCCTGCTGGATTTCATCTGCGCCGAATATTCCCTGCGAGCGGAACAGGGCGAGTCGCCGGCGCTCGCGGAGTACGTCGAGCGCTTCCCCGAGCTGGCGCCACAGTTAAAGGTCCTGTTCGAGGTGCTGGAGGCCTTCGACAGCGAGCCTGCGGTGGGACCGTCCGACGAGGAAACGACAACCGGCTTCCGGGCGGCTGTCCAACTCAGTGGCGGCTCACACCAGACGCTCGCGACCTTGCCCCCGAAAGTCCGCAATCCTGGCGTGAACCGAGCCGATCCTCTGCCGTCTCCCTCGTTCGTCTCCGATGCGCAACCGTCGTTCGCTGAAGTCGTTCCCCCAGAGCCGCCGGAACGAATTGGCCGCTATCGCATTGAAGGGCTGTTGGGACGAGGGGGCTTCGGCCTCGTTTACCTGGCGCGGGACGAACAACTGAATCGCCCCGTCGCCGTCAAAGTGCCCCACGCGAATCGGATCGCGTGCCCCGACGATGCCGAGTTCTATCTGGCCGAAGCCCGAAACGTGGCCAGCCTCGAACACCCGCATATCGTCCCGGTTTACGACGTCGGCAGCACGGCAGACTTTCCGTTCTTCGTCGTCTCGAGGTATGTCGAGGGGACCGATCTCGCAATGAGGCTCAAGGAGTCTCGGCCTTCTTGGCAGCAGACGGCGGAACTTGTGGCGACCGTGGCCGAGGCGTTGCACTACGCCCACAAGCGAGGACTGGTCCACCGAGACATCAAACCGGGCAATATCCTGATCGACAAAGACGGCAAGCCGCATGTGGTGGACTTCGGATTGGCACTGCGAGAAGAGAACGTCGGCAAAGGGTCGGGACTTGCGGGAACCCCCTCCTACATGAGCCCCGAGCAGGCCCGAGGCGAAGGTCACCGCGTCGACGGGCGCAGCGACATTTTCAGCCTGGGACTCGTCCTCTATGAATTGCTCGTCGGTCGCCCGCCGTTTCGAGGTGAGACGCAAGACGAAGTGCTGGAGCAGATCGTGCTCCAGGAACCTCGTCCCCCGCGTCAATGGGACGACGCCATTCCCAAGGAACTGGAACGGATTTGCCTCAAGGCTCTGTCAAAACGTGCCAGGGAACGCTACACGACGGCCCACGATCTCGCCGAGGATCTCAAGCACTTTCTCAGTGAACAACCACAAGCCGCGGTCACCGCTCCAACGGAAGCTCTTGCATCCGCCCGGTCGGCAACGAAGGCAGCGCTTGGATCAGCCACCACGGCCTCCATCACGCCCGTATCCGACAGCCGGGCAATCAAGATCGTTCCCAAAGGCTTGCGGTCCTTCGATGCCCAGGACGCCGACTTTTTCCTGGAGCTCTTGCCCGGCCCGCGAGATCGGGACGGGCTGCCCGGCAGCATCCGGTTCTGGAAAACTCGTATCGAAGAGACCGATCCTGACGAGACGTTTGCTGTGGGATTGATCTACGGCCCTTCAGGCTGCGGCAAATCTTCTCTGGTCAAAGCCGGGTTGCTGCCCCGGTTGGAGCGGCACGTTCTTCCGGTCTATGTCGAGGCGACTTCCGACGAAACGGAATCACGTCTGCTCCACGGACTTCGCAAGCGCTGTCCGGCGCTGCGAGGCGATCTCGATCTCAAAGAGACGCTGACGGCCTTACGGCGCGGGGAAGGTCTCGCACGCGGCACGAAGGTGCTGATTGTCCTCGACCAGTTCGAGCAATGGCTGCACGCCCGGCGCGACCAGGATCACACGGAATTGGTTCAAGCCCTGCGGCAGTGCGACGGTGGGCGGGTGCAAGCCATCGTGATGGTCCGCGACGATTTCTGGATGGTGGTGACGCGATTTCTCGCCGAATTGGAAGTTGAACTCTTGCAGGGCCGGAATTTCGCCGCCGTCGATTTGTTCGACCTCCGCCATGCGCGGCGAGCGCTCAAAGCGTATGGGCAAGCCTACGGAGCCCTGCCGGACAACGCGACGGAGGCCAAGGCCGATCACCAACGATTCTTGGATCGAGCCATCGCGGGCCTCGCGGAAGACGGCAAGGTCATTTGCGTGCGCCTGGCGCTGTTCGCCGAAATGATGAAGGGCAAGCCGTGGACTCCCCGTTCGCTCGAAGCCGTGGGGGGAACGCAGGGAGTTGGCGTCACCTTTTTGGAAGAGACCTTCAGCTCACCGAGTGCGAATCCCAAGCACCGCTTGCATCAGAAAGCCGCGCGTGCGGTCCTGATGGCCCTGCTTCCCGATTCGAGCACCGACATCAAGGGGCACCTGCGCTCGTATGAAGAGTTAATGGAAGCCTCGGGCTATGGCGATCGCCCGAAGGACTTCGAGGAGCTGATTCGCATCCTCGACAGCGAGGTCCGGCTGATCACGCCGACCGACCCGGAAGGAAGTGAAGACGCCGACCGACCCAATTCCCAGGTCGGTGCCGGTCACAAATATTACCAACTCACCCACGACTACCTCGTGCCCTCGCTGCGGGATTGGCTGACGCGCAAGCGAAAGGAGACTCGCCGGGGTCGGGCCGAACTGCGACTTGCCGATCGTGCCGCCTTGTGGAACGCCAAGCCGGAAAGCCGACTGCTCCCGTCACTCTGGGATTCTCTCAAGATTTGGTTGTTGACCGACAAAAGGAAATGGACCGATCCAGAGCGAAAGATGATGGGCCAGGCGGGGCGGGTCCAAGGCACTCGTTGTGGCATCGCTGCCGTTGTGGCGGTTGTTGCCGTCTTTGGTGCGTGGGAGATCAACGGCCACTTTCAGGCGGTGTCGCTCGTCAAGCGACTTGCCGCCGCCGACACCGGCGAAGTGCCCGGCATCGTGCAAGAGTTGGGTGCTTACCGCCGCTGGGCCGACCCGCTGCTCCGGCAGGAGGACGCCGACGGCGGTGCGCTGGCCTCAAAAAAAAGGCTGCATTTGGAACTGGCGCTCCTGCCGGTGGATCAAAGCAAGCTTTCCGAATTGCAAGGCGACTTGCTGCTCGTGTCGCCGGGCCCGTTTCCGGTGGTGCGGGACGCGCTATTGCCCTTCAAGGACAGCGTGGCGGAGGCGCTCTGGAGCGTGGCCCTGGAGCCAAAGGGGGCTGTTCAGCCGCGGTTTCAGGCAGCGTGTGCTTTGGCAACTTATGCGCCCAAGGATAGCAGATGGAACCAAATCAACGCCTTCGTGGCTGGTCGTCTGGTGACGCTCGAGGCGTCGGCGCTCGTGGCGTGGCGCGAGACGCTGCGTCCCGCCAAGGCGCGATTGATCAAGCCGCTCGAATCGATTTATCGCGACGCCAACGCGAAACAACAGCCGCGCAGCTTCGCCACCGAGACGCTGGCGGATTACGCTGCCAACCAGCCCGAGAAATTGTTCGACCTGCTGGCGGACGCCGCCGACTTTCAGTTCCCGGTGCTGTTCGACAAGTTGGCGCCGCACAAAACCGAGGCCGTGGCTTTCGCCGATCAGGAACTCGGTAAACAAACGCCGCCAAAAGCGAGCGAGGACCAGAAAGAACTCCTGGCGATACGGCAGGCCAACGCGGCCGTGGCCCTGCTCCGGCTGGGAACGCCCCAACGCGTGTGGCCGATCCTCAAACAGAGCCCCGACCCGAGGGTTCGCAGCTACATAATTCACTGGCTCAGTTCGCGTGGAGGAGACCCCCAGACGATTCTCCAGCGACTCGACGCCGAGTCCGACGTGACGATCAGGCGCGCCCTGGTGCTCACGCTGGGCCAGTTTACCGAAGCGCAACTCCCGACCGCTTTGCGGCAACCGCTCGTCGAAAAGTTGCTGACCGTCTACGAGAACGACCCCGACGCCGGGCTGCACGGCGCCGTGGAGTGGCTGCTGCGGAAATGGAAAGCAGGCAAACGACTGGAGGCCGTGGTCGACAAGCTCAAGAGCGACGAGAGGCAGTTGCAGGCCAAGAAGCCACATGACGTTCGGCAATGGTACGTCAACACGCAGCGCCAAACGTTCACGATTGTGGATGTGCGCCAGGGCGAGTTCGTGATGGGATCGACGCCCGAATCGGACCCCGATCGCTCGGATCTCGAATCCGCGCACCTCTGGCACATTGGACGGCGGTTTGCGATCAGCACCCACGAAGTGACCACGAGCCAGTTTGACGAGATGTGGCGAAAGCATCCCGACGACATCCTTGAGACGAACGTCCAGAAATGGAGCAAGACGGAGGACTCGCCCCAGGTGATGATGTCGTGGCACGAGGCGGCGGCGTATTGCAACTTCCTCAGCGAGGAGGAGGGGATTGCCAAGGAGCAATGGTGCTACGAGCCGAACACGCGGGGAAAGTATTGGGCAGGCATGAAGGCCAAGGACAAGTTCTGGGAACTGACGGGGTATCGGCTGCCGACGGAGGCGGAATGGGAGTATGCGTGCCGGGCCGGCACGGTGACCAGCCGCTATTACGGGTTCAGTGAAGCGCTGTTGCCGGAATACGGCTGGTACGCTCAGGACCAGGCCTGGCCGGTGGGGAGCCTGAAGCCAAACGATCTGGGTCTGTTCGATATGCTGGGCAACGCGCAGGAATGGTGTTTCGATTTGCACGTGGCTGACCGCACGCGAGCAAATCGCTTCGAGGACATGCCCACGACGCAAGCGGTCAGAAACGACGCCAACCGTGTGATACGGGGCGCGTTGTACGGCAATCGGCCCCTCAGCCTCCGCTCCGCGACCCGCACCCACACACCGCCGGTCACGCGTAATCACTTAGACGGTTTCCGCCCGGCCAGAACTTTCCCCTGATTCCGTCATCTGCAAGGGCGGCAAGGAGAATTGGGTTGGCGGGAAATCTGTCCGGGGTAGACCGTGCCACAAGGCTCTGTGAAAATTCCGGCGGGCGGTTTCTTGCCCCGTGTTCGGCTGGCGTTTCTGGGAATGGAAGAGTCTCGTGTTTGCGTAATCGTGGCGATAGGCTGATGTCGGGGGACTGCCAAACCGGCAATCGCAGCTTATGAGTGAATTGACCCACATCCTGGCCGCCGCCGAAAAGGGGGACCGCTTCGCGGCGGAGCAGCTTTTGCCGCTGGTTTACGACGAACTCCGCAAACTGGCCGTTCAAAAGATGGCCCAGGAGAAGTCGGGCCAGACGCTGCAGGCGACGGCCTTGGTTCACGAGGCCTGGTTGCGACTCGTCGGCGGCGAATCGCCGCAAAAGTGGGATGGCCGCGGGCATTTCTTTGCGGCGGCGGCCGAGGCGATGCGGCGGATTCTGGTCGAGCAAGCGCGGCGCAAGAAACGCATCAAGCACGGCGGCGAATGGCGACGTGACGTCGGCGGAGAATTGAATCTGATCGCCACCGGCGAATTCAATCTGGTCCCCGACGCCGAGGACGAGGTGCTGTCGGTCCACGCGGCGCTCGACCGTCTGGCGACCGTCGATTCCCAGGCGGCACAGGTGGTGAAGCTGCATTTTTTCGCCGGGCTGCCGATCGAAGAGGTCGCGAGCGTGCTCGAAATCTCCGCCCGAACTGCTTATCGCGATTGGGCTTTCGCCCGAGCCTGGCTGGCAAAGCAGCTCAACGACTCGGGGAAGGAAAGCCCTTAGAATTCCTGTCAGCCCCGCCCATCATTTGTCGCATTGTAGCGCGGAACTCTCGGAGACGCCGACTTGAACGCCTCGAGCAGCGACGCCAAGACCATCTTTGGGCGTGCGATTGAAATTGAAGATAGCGTCGCGCGGGCCACCTACCTGGATCGGGCCTGCGGCTCCAACGATCAACTGCGCGGAGATCGACAGCTTGCTTGGCGCCCACTTCAAAGTCGGCGACTTTTTGAAGGGACCGGCCCGCAATGCAGTGACCTGTCTCGATGAAGCCGGCTCCGGCGAAGAGGGGATGGTGATCGGCCCCTACAAGTTGCTGGAACGAATCGGCGAAGGGGGCATGGGCGTGGTCTTCATGGCCGACCAGCACGCTCCGGTCCGCCGTCGCGTGGCGCTCAAGATCATCAAGCCGGGCATGGACACGCGCGAGGTGCTGGCCCGCTTCGATGCCGAGCGGCAGGCACTGGCTTTGATGGACCATCCCAACATCGCCCGGGCGCTCGACGCCGGCGCCACCGATTCCGAGCGGCCCTACTTCGTGATGGAGTTGGTCCGCGGGGTGCCGATCACCGACTATTGCGACCAGAACAATCTGGCCGTTCACGAGCGGCTGGCGTTGTTTGTGGACGTGTGCCGGGCCGTGCAGCACGCGCACCAGAAGGGAGTCATCCACCGCGACATCAAGCCGACGAACATCCTGGTCACGCAGATCGACGGCCGCCCGGTGCCCAAGGTCATCGACTTCGGGGTCGCCAAGGCGATCCACCAGCCGCTCACCGAACAGACGCTGTTCACGCGCTTCGCCGAAATGGTCGGCACGCCGCTCTACATGAGCCCCGAACAGGCGGCGATGACCGCTTTGGACATCGACACGCGGAGCGACATCTACTCGCTGGGCGTGCTGTTGTACGAGTTGCTGACGGGCACCACGCCCTTCGACAAGGACCGGCTGAAACAGGCGGCCTACGACGAAGTCCGCCGCATCATCCGGGAGGAGGAGCCGGCCACCCCGAGCACGCGGATCAGCAGCTTGGGGGCGAAGTCCGGCGTGGTGGCGGCTCATCGACACGCGGACCCCCGCGGCTTGAGCCAGCTTGTGCGCGGTGATCTGGATTGGATCGTGATGAAGGCGCTCGAGAAGGAACGCTCGCGCCGGTACGAAACGGCCATTGGCCTGGCGATGGACGTCGAGCGGCATCTGGCCGACGAGCCGGTTCAGGCGTGTCCTCCCTCCGCGTTCTACAAATTTCGCAAGTTTGCCCGCCGCAACCGCGTGGCTTTCACAACGTCGATCGTGGTGCTGGCGGCGATCCTCGCGGGAACGATTGTCAGCATCACGCAAGCGATTCGCGCGACCCATGCCGAGCGCCTCGCCGAATCTCGCTTGTTGGCCGAAACCGCCGCACGCGCCGACGCGGAACGGGCGAGCAAGGCCGAAGCAGCCCAACGGCACATCGCCGAAGAAGAGCGGCAGCAGGCGGAAGCGAACTTGAAGCGCGCCCGTCAGGCGGTCGACCAGTACTTCACGCGCGTGAGTCAAAGCAAGTTACTCGACCTGCCGACCTTATTGCCGCTTCGCAAGGAGCTGCTCCAGGATGCGGCCCGTTATTTCCAGACACTTCTGAGCGATCGCGGCGATGATCCGGCGCTGTTGGCTGATTTGGCCGTGGCCGATCTCCGCCTGGCGGAAATCGATCACGAAGTCGACCGGAACGACGACGCCATCGACGCCATGGCGTCCGGCCTGGAACTCGTTGAGCGGTTGCACAGCAAATTTCCGGACGCCAAAGAGGAACAGCGCCGCGTCGCCGGGTTTTGGAAGGCAAATCGAGACGCGATGGGTCACACGGAGATGCCGAGGGACCCGGCAAAGACAGAACGGACGCTCGTGAAGTTTGTGAAACTGTGGGAAACCCTCGCGCGCGAGCATCCTGCGGTGGTTGCGTTTCAAAACGACCTGGCGGCCGCGCACGCCAGCCTGGGGACCTGGCAAAACGCCGCGGGACGCGCCTACGGTTCCAGCGACCAGGCCCAGGCGGGACTCAACTCGTGCCAGAAGGCGATCGAGATTTGGGATCGGCTCAGCCAATCCCATCCGGAAGTACCCGAGTACCGGGATAGCCTGGCCATGGTGATTCATGAATTGGCCTATTGGCTGGACGCGACTGGTCGCCGCGCGGAGGCGCAGGCGCTCACCGATCGTGATCTGGCGCTCTGCGAGCAATTGGCCGCCGAACATCCGAACGTGCCTCAGTACCGCCTTCGTCTTGAGCAGGCTTTGGGGTCTCGAGGTCTTTTTCTGGAAAGGGCCGGTAAGACGCGCCAGGCCGCCGCCGCCTTTCGGCGGGAGTTCGAGCTGAATAAGGCACTTTCCAGAGAGTTCCCCACGGTTACCGAGTACGTCTTGCACGCTACGACTGCGGCACAACATTTCCTTCGTTGCTCAAACGCGAGCGGGGTCGACGCGGCGAAGTGGTCACGGCAGGAACTGGCCTCGGTTCTCGCGAATTTGAAAAGGGTCGGTGGAAATCCTCCCCAAGATCTCGACTCCCGCTTCGCTCTTGCCCAGTCGCTCAAGCTACTGGCAGAAGGCTTACACAACGCCGGGGACCCGGCAACCGCCTTGTCGGCCTTTCAAGAGGCCGTTCGACTCTATCGGCAATTGATTCAGGAGCATCCCCAGGATCTCAAGTCCCGCGAGCAACTCGGGCATTCGCTCAAATTGATGGTAGGCCCCCTCCGGTCAATCCCGGGGCGGCTCCCGGACGCCGAGCAGGCATACCGTTCGGCAATCGACGCCTTTCAGACCGCCACGGTCCTGGAACCAAAGAAGGTCCCGAATTGGCATTTCCTGGCGACAACGCATCGTGAGTTGGCCTATTTGCTCATTGGTCTCCACCGTCCGGAGGAAGCCGAGCAAGCGCTTCGTCGCTCCGTCGACATTTATGATGCGGCCTCCAAAAAGGTGCTTGGTCTTCAGCTTTATCACGAAGAGGAATGGGCGGACAACTATCGCGATTGTGCTAATTTTCTGGCGCAGAGAGGGCGATCACAGGATGCCGAGGAGATCCTTCGCCGATTCAATGTGCAGATCGAGGCGCTGATGCGTGCCTCTCCGGGAAAGGCCGTCCGTCGCGAATGGCTGGCGCGGGCCCACTCCAGCCTGGCCAATATCTTTCGCGACGCCAGCCGAATGCCCGACGCGGAATCGAATTATCGGCAGGCCCTTGCCGCCTACGACGCGCTGATCGCCGCTTCTGGCAAGAAGCCCGAATACCAGCTCACGCGGGCCCAATGTCAGAGGGATCTTGCCTTGCTGCTGACGTCGACCGGCCGGCCCGCCGACGCCGAACGGGAATACCGCCAGTTGATCGCGCTCAAGGAAAAGTTGGTTGCCGACTCGCCCGCGAATCCCGATTACCGCTTCGACCTTGCCAATTCTTGTTTTGACTTGGCCGATTTGCTCAGGGGCAACAAACGGCCCAAGGAGGCAGAAGACGTCTCCCGTCAGGCCCTCGCCCTCTATGAAAAACTGGCCGGCGAGTTCCCATCCAAAGACAACTACCGCGTGGGTGTTGGCCACACGCTGTGGCAGGTGGCCGGCACCGCCGTAGACAGCGGGCGGGCGGAGAAGGCGGAAAAGCCGGTTCGCCAGGCTTTGGCCGTGTTTGAAAAGCTCACGGTCGACTTTCCCCAAAACCGCTACTACCGATGGGAACAATGCTTCAGCAATCAGACCGTTGCCTATGTGCTGCGACTTCTCGGCCGTGTGAAGGAGGCCGAAAAGCCGTATCGAGACGCGATCGACGTCTGCGAAAAAGTGCTCGCCGAAGCGCCGAACGATGGGGGATTTCGTGACCGGATGGCAAGCAGCCACTTCGATCTGGCGGAAGTGCTGCGAGGGGAAAACCGACTCGACGAAGCGGAAAAGCATTATCGCCTGGCGAAGGCTGCGTGGCGCAAGTTAAGCGTGGACAACCCGACGGATCCCGGGTACCGCGTCCATGTGATTGGAACCTGCACCTACCAACTCGGCCCGTTGCTTGCGGCAAATGGCCGCGCGCGTGAATCCGAGGAGCTTTGCCGCGAAGCAGTCGGCCTGTTGGCGAGCCTCCCCGCGAGCGAGCTGGTCGCGGATGACCGCCGCGATCTGACCGATGCGTGCTACGGCAACCTGATTCGTTTGCTCAAAAGTAGTAATCGGGCGCAAGAGGCAACAGCCGTCTTTCGCGCATGGGTCGACCTGCGCCGAAAAACTTTCACCAAGAGCCTGGAACAGAACCCAAAGAGCGCAGAAGCGCAGAATCATCTAGGCGAGGCACTGGCCCGGTTGGGCTGCTGGGATGAGGCGGCCGCGGCGATCGATAAAGCGGCGGACCTGGATCCGACCAATCATATGTACCTGTACCAAGCCGCGCCCCTGCATCTCCGGGCCGGCGACGTTGCGGGCTACCGCCGGCTCAGTCGGACGATGCTCGACCGGTTCCAAGAGGCAAAAGAGCCGATCGTCGCGGACCGGACCGCGAAGACCTGCTCGCTCGCACCCGGCTCCGTCCCCGACTTCGATCGCGTCCAGAAGCTCGCCGACCGGATC
This sequence comes from uncultured Planctomycetaceae bacterium, assembly GCA_963752185.1. GTDB lineage: Bacteria > Planctomycetota > Planctomycetia > Planctomycetales > Planctomycetaceae > DASPSM01. The sequence continues at coordinate 4,276,376 of CAVVXK010000002.1, forward strand.
GTGAAAGGCACTGAGAAGGACGCTGCTTATCGCGCGTTCGTCCTTGTCAAAGGGCTGGCCGAGTATCGCGCCGGCCGACAGGCGGAGGCGCTGAAATGGCTCGAGCGTTTCGGCCCCCACGCGGACGGTTCCCAAGACGTGGTCGCTTTCGCGGTGCGAGCCATGGCGCAGCACCGCCTGGGCCAGAAGGAGCAAGCCGGCGCGGCGCTCAAATCCGCGCAAGCGATCTTTGCCGAGAAGATGCCCGACCCGGCCGCAGGCCGGCCTTTCGACGTCCTCTGGCAGAATTGGCTGCAGTGCCAGATCCTGCTCCGCGAAGCCGAATCGCTCGTGAACGCGAAATCAGCCGTCGATCACAAGTTGGAAGCGAAACCGAATCGACCATCCAACGCGGCAACAGCTGAACCGCCAAAGACTAAGCAAACGCTGAAGTCCCAACCCGCACAGAAACCGTGACCAGCGCGGTCACTGGATCGGGTGCCACTGGCGGCAGCTTTGGGCCGCCAGTGCGATTGCCGCTTGAGGTTCAAATTACGAACCAAGCAAATTCACGCGACCGATCGCAGCGATATGCATGTCGGGTTGCAAGTCGCCAAGTTGCGTACAGAAGACACTGGCGGCCCAAAGCTGCAGCCAGTAACACACGATCCTTCTGAGGCATTTCCCAAAAACTTCAGTCTGTCTTTGTTTTTCTTTGGCAGTCCCTACCGGCGAATCTCGCATGGAGAAGAGGAACGATTTCGCCGGCTAGGCCTGCGGCCTCGTGCACCGGTCAAACCGCCATTCAAGTGGAACACCGAAAGGACAGTGATGAAGAACCGTGTTGCTCTTGCGCCGCGCCGACGATCGACCGCCTCGACCTGTGACGCCGCGAGAGTCGGCAAACGAGTCGCCTGTTTGAGCCTGCTCTCGGCAACGGCAGTCGCACTGTCGGCCGGTCGACTCGCGGCAGATCCCTTGCCGCCGACGAGTTTTCCCGCGGGCACCACGCAGTATGAGATCCTTTTCGAGGCGTTTTCAATCACCCAGTCGGAGTCCAGGGATATCAGCACGTACAACAGTTTTGTTCAATCGCAGGTCACTCCGGCACTCGCGGCCCTCGATCCGGCTGCCGACTGGCACGTCGTCGGCTCGACCGCGTCCGTCAACGCTGCGGCGAACGCTCCCTCGGTTGCCGGCATTCCCGTTTACACAACGCACGGCCTGTTGCTGACAGATTCAGGACTCTATTCAGGAAATCCCCTCGACACGACGCCGGATTTCACTCAGATCGGAACGATAGGTAATCCCAAAGTCTGGACCGGTTCGAACGCGGATGGAACGGCATCGGAGTTTCCACTCGGGTCTTTCGACGGTCTCTCGACGTTTGGTTTTTCCGGCGCGACCGACGGCAGCTGGTTGTCCGACGGCACTGACAGCGAGACCCTCGAGCAGGGTCTGTACGCGCTTTCGGGACCAATCAACGTCCCAAACGCGACACCCGAGCCCGCGAGCTTCGCCCTGCTTGGCACGGGCTTTCTGGGAATCGGCGCTGTTCGCGGCCGGCGGCGACGCGCGGCGGTTTCTCGTTGCTGAGACGCTTTCGCGTATGCCTGAAGGAACGCTCCGCCGGGGTCTGCGGTCTTGGCGTGCGGACGACGGCACGCGGCCGAGAGGTTGAACCGACTTCTCGGCCTTTATTTTCCCACCAAGGACCACCGCGAACATGACCGTGAAAATCCTGGTGGTTGACGACGAACCCGACCTTGAGTCACTCGTTCGTCAACGATTCCGCAAGCAAGTCAGGGACAAGGTCTATGCGTTCGCCTTTGCCCAAAATGGGGCCGAGGCCATCCAGCAAATTGAAAACGACCCCGAAACGGAAGTGGTCCTGACCGACATCAACATGCCCGTGATGGATGGGTTGACCCTGCTGATCAAGCTTCTGGAGCTGAATCCGATTATTCAGCCCGTGGTCGTGTCCGCCTATAGCGACATGAAAAACATCCGCACCGCGATGAACCGCGGGGCCTTCGATTTCTTGACCAAACCGATCGATTTCGAAGATTTCGAGATCACCATCAACAATGCCTTGAACCAATTGCGCAGGCTCAAGGAAGCGGATCAGAATCGCGATCAACTGGCCAGCGTGCAGCGCGAGCTGACCGTCGCCCGCTCGATCCAGCAATCCATGCTGCCACACGGTTTCTGCCCCTTTGCCGGCAGCGCGGCACTCGACGTCGCCGCCACCATGCTGCCGGCCCGCAATGTCGGCGGTGATTTTTACGATTACTTCCAGCTCGATGCCGACCGGTTTGGATTTGTGATCGGGGACGTTTCGGGAAAGGGGGTGCCCGCCGCCCTGTTCATGGCCATGTCCCGAACGGTGCTGAAGGCGGTCGCTCTGCGCGGGCAGCCCCCCGGCGAATGCTTGCGCCAAGTCAATGCTTTCCTGTGCGGGGAAAACCATGCGGAGCTGTTCGTCACGGTGTTCTACGGCATCCTGAATTTCCGCACGGGTGAGTTCCAGCACAGCAATGGCGGCCACAACCCACCTTATGTGCTGCCCGCCAGCGGCGAGTTGACCGCACTGGATACGGAAAGGAGCGGCACTGAATTGAGCGGAACGGTGCTGGGCATGCTGGAAGACGCAGATTATCCGACCTGCCGGACTCAACTCCGGGCCGGCGACGCTCTCTTTCTCTACACCGATGGCGTCACCGAAGCGACCGATCCGCAAGGGAACATGTTCGGGGTCGAGCGTCTCGAGGTCTTTTTGCAAGAGAGCAAAGCGCATTCTGCAGACGATGTTGTTCAGGAAGCTCTGACCGCGGTCCAACAGTTTGCTGCCGGTGCCGCTCAATCGGACGACATCACCGCCGTGGCCGTGCGCTACCTGGGTTGACCGCCATGACTGCCGACGTCGACTCTCAAGCGGAATCGAAAGCCTGGTTTCGGCACTTGACCAGGGGCTATCTCTTCGCTTTGGGACTCATTGCTCTCTTGGCCATCATCGGCCAAATCCTCATCCAGCACACGATCAGCGAACGTGCCAGCGCCAGCCATGTCGTCGATCTGGCCGGCCGGCAGCGGATGCTCAGCCAGCGACTGGTCAACCTGGTTCTGCTCCTGGGCAAGGCCACGGACGGGCCCCAGCGGCTTCTCTTGCTGCACGATCTCCGCCAGGATCTCGAGCTTTGGGACACAACACATCAGGGATTGCAGAAGGGCGACTCCACACTCGGGCTGCCCGGCCATAACAGCACTTCGATTCAGAAACTGTTTGCCGAGCTCGAACCGCACAGGGCCCACATCCATGGCGCCGTCAGCGAGGTGCTCGCGGCATACGAAAAGCCAGGGAGCGATCCTCAATTCCAGGCGGGGCTCGAACGTCCTATCCAGAGCCTGCTCACTCGCGAGAATTCCTTTGTCGTGGGCATGAACGAGATCGTGCAACAGTTTGCCGCCGAAGCCGACGCGCGGGGTAAAACGATCCGATCGATCGCGGCCATCGTGTTCGTGATTACGCTGGTCGTTCTCGTTCTCACCGGCCTGCTCATCTTTCGCCCGTTGGCCCAGCGCTTTCACGGCCTGTTGCTGACCAACGAACGGGCCAGGGCCGAACTGAAATTGAACAGCCAGGACTTGTCCGCAACCAACCTGAAATTGATGCAGGCGCGAGACGAGGCACTGCAAATTAACGCCAGGTTGGGACAAAAGAGTGCCCTGGTGGAGCTTCTGCAACGGGTTGCGGTCGCGGCCAACCAGGCGGAGAGCCTGGAGACGGCTTTGCAAATCGGCATCGATGAAGTTTGTGCTTACACCGGCTGGCCGGTTGGCCATGCCTACATCGTGGCGGAGGACGGTTCCCGGGAACTGGAGCCTTATGGCGTTTGGCACCTCGACGACCCGACCCGCTTCGCGACCTTTCGCAAGATCACCGAGGAGACTCGATTCCGACCGGGCGTCGGCCTGCCGGGTGAAGTCCTGTCGACCGGCAAGCCGCTCTGGATCATGGACGTCACCCGGCATGCGAATTTCCCCAGGGCGAAAGCGGCCAGGGACATCGGCGTCAAAGGCGCGTTTCGGGTTCCCCCTGCTGGTCGGAACCGAGGTCTATGGGGTGTTGGAGTTCTTCGCCAGCGTGCCGAAGGAGCCCGACGAGGCGCTCTTGCAAACGATGGCTCACATCGGCACGCAACTCGGGCGCGTGTTCGAGCGGCTGCGGCGCGTGGAGCAGGAACTCCGCCGGGCCAAGCTGGCGACCGAACAACGCAACGACGAGTTGGAACAGGCCCTGCGCCAGCTCAAAACGGCCCAGGAACAGCTCATCGTGCAGGAAAAGCTGGCTTCGCTGGGGGCCTTGACAGCCGGAATCGCCCACGAGATCAAGAACCCCCTCAATTTCGTCATCAACTTCGCCGAGCTAGCGGAAGATTTGTTGAGCGAGCTGGCCGATGAGCTGGCAAAGCAAGAAGACCTGTTTCCTCGAGCCGTTTCCGAAAACGTGAACGATCTTCTGACCAACCTCCAACAGAATTTGGGCAAGATTCGCGAGCACGGCAAGCGCTCCAACAACATCGTGAGCGGCATGTTGCTGCACTCGCGAGGTCGAACCGGCGAGCGACAATCAACTGACCTGAACGCCCTTCTCGCGCAATACGTCAACCTGGCCTATCACGGCCAGCGTTCGCAGGATGCTTCCTTCAATGTCACGCTGACAACGCATTTCGATCAATCTCTGACTCCGGTGAGCATCGTCCCGCAGGACCTGGGCAGGGTCTTCTTGAACCTTGCCGCCAACGCCTTCTACGCCGTGGCCGAAAAGAAAAGGAAGTCCCCCTGCGCTATGCGCCCACGGTCAGCGTGGCCACGAAGAATCAAGGCGGCCGAGTGGAAATTCGTATTCGGGACAATGCCGACGGCATTCCCGAGAGCATTCGCGACAAGCTCTTTCAGCCGTTTGTGACGACCAAACCGCTGGGAGCAGGCACCGGCTTGGGGCTGTCGATCAGTTACGACATCGTGGTTCACGGGCACCAGGGCGCGATCGGCGTGGAAACTGAAGAGGGAAGCGGAACGGAGTTCATCGTGACAATACCCGCTCCCGGCTAGCGGAACCCTGAACCGCGCGGCGTTGTAGGGTGTGACAAGGCTGGCTTCCAGCCGCCGGCACGCCTTCTTCGCACAGTCACCGACAAGAAGGTGGGCCGGCGCTCGCCGAGCCTCGCTTGCCTCACCCTACGGAGAGAGCCGAGCGGCTGACCGTCGCTTCTTTTGAAAAAAATCAAAAAGCCTTAGGGGAATCCCTCGCTGATTTCGCACGAATTCATAGCGGCAGTCTCGAACGGGTGGCAACCACGCCCGTCAAAGCGCGGCCGCGTCCGTGTGTGAAGATTGACGAGATCCTCCATTTTTCTCTGGCAGCTCAATCCGTCCGCAGTCGCATGGTCTGTAGCAGCGGTCTGCCGGAGACCGCTTCTCAAAAAAATCGGCCGGCATCTCCCGGTGCCTGGTCTGCGCGCCGAGGCGACGACATTTTTTGTATCGCAGACCCGCTCTCGAAAGGGGAACCATCATGTCATTCTCTTCGTGGCTGCGTAACTCAAATCACTCTGCTCCCGCGGCGCACCGCCGCAACCAACGGGTCGGCTTCAGCCCCCGGCCGGAAGCCCTGGAAGACCGCCTGCTGCTCAGCGCCACTGCCAGTGCCAGTCCAACCGCCTACGTGCAGACGAACCTGGTCGGTTATAAGGGCGGCATCGCGCAGGCCACCGACACCAACCTCAACGGCTGGGGCATGGCGAGTCTGCCGACCGGGGATTTCGTTGTGGCCAACGCCTTCACCACCGGGAAGGCCACGTTCTATGACGCCTCCGGCCACGTGCTGCCGTTTGCCATCACCGTGCCTGGTTCGGCGACGGGATCGGCGGCCCTGGGGCTCGGGTCGGGCGGGCACCCCACCGGCGTGGTGTATAACCCCACCTCGAACTTTGTGATCTCGGAGAACGGCCGTTCCGCACCGGCCCTGCTGATCTTCGATTCCATCGACGGCACGATCAGCGGCTGGAATCCGCTCGTCGATCCCACGCATGCGATCCTCATCAAGGATACTTTCGCCGCCGGCACGCCGGCCATCTTCACCAGCCTGGCCATGGCCCAGAACAGCCGCGGGCAGACGATCCTTTATGCGACCGACTTCAAAAACAACCGCGTGGACATGTTCGACAGCCACTTCAATCTCATCGGCTCCTTCACCGATCCGAACGTGACGAGCGTCGACTCCAACCTGAGTGCCTGGTCGGTGCAAGCCGAGGGCGGGAAGCTCTACGTCACCTTCGCCGACCTGCACAGCTTCAATGCCGGCGCGGTGGACGAGTTCAACACCGACGGCCAGCTGCTGCGTCAATTCGCCGCCAACGGCCCCGACGCAGGCCCGCTGGAAAACCCGTGGGGCGTTGCCCAGGCGCCGTCGAACTTCGGCACGTACAGCGGCGATTTGTTGGTCGGTAACGTGGCGGGGGCCGGCAACATCAACGTGTTCAATCCGCGCACGGGCGCCTATCTCGGACAACTCGACCAGCCGGACGGCACCCCAATTGCCATTACCGGCCTGTGGGACTTGCAATTCGGCAGCGGCACACCATGGGGCGGCAAGAGCAACGAGCTGTTCTTCGACGCGGGCCCCAACGCACCGGGCGTGGCCGTCAACGGCCTGTTCGGCGACATCCAGGTGAGCGGGCACCAGGTTGGGGCGCTGGCATCCGTGGCGACAGTCTCCTCGCAGCCAGTTGCGCAAGAAGCCGTCAGCACGCCGAGCGTCGAAAACTCCGTCAGCCTCACCGGGAACGCCGCCCCCGTTGGCTCTGCCGCCGAAGACGTCGATAACCTCGACGCGGTGTACGTGGATAGCACCCGCTCCGACCCGACAACACTGCTGGAGGTCTAGCGTCGTGCCTTTTTTGGGGTGCCACGCCCACGGCTTTGCGTGGGCGTGTCTTCGAAGGTCAAACGGATTCGCACGCCCACGCAAAGCCGTGGACCCAGAGGGTACCCCGGCACCCGATCCATCCACCAAATCGTCATTTGGCGTTCGACTCCGGGGTTCCGCAACGGGTCCCCCCGGCTCGGCAGAGGCGTTTCCAGAACGCCTCGGGAAATTTTTCTGTTTTTCTCTGGCAGTCCCCGCCGGCGAATCTCGCATGGAGAGGTGGAACGACTCCGCCCCCGCTGACGCCTGGGGCTGCGTGCACTGGTCGAACATGCCACTCAAGGGAAACACAGAAAGAGGTAGCTATGAAGAATCGTCCTGCCCTGAATTTGGCGCCGCGGCACACGATCGACCGCCTTGATGAGTGAGGCGGCAACAATCCGCAAACGACTCGTCTCTTTGAGCCTGCTCTCGGCAGCGGCAGTCGCACTGTCGGCCGGTCGACTCGTGGCAGATCCTTTGCCGCCGACGAGTTTTCCAGCGGGCACCACTCAGTATCAGATCCTCTTCGAGACGGCTAACGATCTCCTAGCGACGAGCACCGATTACAGCACATACCAGAGCTTTGCTCGCTCGCAAGTCACTCCGGCTCTCGCGGCCCTCCAGCCGGCGGCCAACTGGAACGTCATCGCCTCGCCCGGGGGTGCCTTCAATGCCGCCCCGAGCGCGCCCTCGGTTGCCGGCATTCCCGTCTACACAGTGACCGGCCAGTTGCTGACAGATTCAGGACTTTATTCAGGAGTTTCTCTCGACACGACGCCGAATGTCACTCAGAACGGCACGTTAGGTTTTCAGACTGTCTATACCGGTCAGCTAGGAGGGTTTGGTGCATCAGAAGCCGCGGACTTCGGCCAGAGCTTCGTGACCAACTCGACGTGGCTGTTTGCCGGTGAGATTAGTGAGTTCCTTGGAGGCGGCTTGTACGTGCTCTCGGATCCGATCGACGTTCCGAACGCGACTCCCGAACCCGCGAGCCTGGCCCTGCTTGGCACGGGCTTTCTGGGAATCGGCGCCGTTCGCGGCTGGCGGAGACGCATGGCGTTCAAACGACAGAGCGTGAACTCAATAACCGAATAGGCGGCCGAAATCGCGCTGGATCCGCGCGGACGATCGGCCAACAGGGTGACAATGATGCTCCCGGTTGCCGCAGTTTGCTGGGCCGCGCCGGCAGCGAGGGCGGACCTGATGCTTGAGTGCGTTCCGAAGTCAGGCTTTGGCGCAGGTCCGTTTCCTGTGGACCCGACGGACGCTGAGCCCTCGTGCTAGCGAGCACCCACGTGACGCATTGCAAGTCGGGGCGCACCACGATCGGTCCCCTGCCGTCGGGGGTTCGAAGTGCAGAAATATCTGTTCGAAATGAGATTCGGTTTGGCGGGAAATCCGAAGTGGACCGTGCCGCAAGGCTCCGAAAATTCCCGTAAACTGCAACGGCGAAATTCGTGCGGTCGCCCCGAGTCGCGGCGGGACGTGCAAGTGATCACGCGGCGTGTCGGGGAACGCACTCTTTTGGCCGGACGGTGTTTGGGAACTCGTGGAGAGATTTTTATCCGGGTCTTCGAGACATCTCGAGTGCGGGAGACTCTGCGTGGAATCAGACCGGGACCTGCGTGGGCGTCAATCTTCGCGCGTCCTCAGCAGGGTTCGAGCAGGCGCAACTCGGCGTCAACGCCGAAGGCGACGTCGTCGATGTTTGGCGTCACCAGAACATCGGGTTCGATACCAGCGTCCGCGATTCGCTGAAACGGAATTGTGCGACCTGTCGGCCGGTCGTTACCCGAAAACGTGGCAACCAGAGGCAAATCGAACTCAATCCGGGAATTCGGCAGCGTCACGAAGAAGAAGGCACTGCCGTTGATCCCGCGTTGGTTGCCGCCCGTCGTCTGGCCTAGGAGCGTCGCGAGCCGATTTTCTTTGACCACCTGCGCGAACTGGAAGGTTGCGGAGCTATTCGCCGGGCCAACCAGAACAATAACGTGCCCTTCGTATCGACGCCCCAATGGTGCGATCACGTCGCCCTTCTCGTCATCATCGAATTTCGTCATGCGAAAGAAACCGTCCCGATCCTCCTTCGCCGCGGAACCCCAGTTTTTGAACGACCAATCCCACGTGTCCAAATACGCGTCGACTGAGGCGGGAAAGGGAAGAGCACGATAGCGGGTGTATTTCTGGAAGCGGTTGCAGCGGACGGTGCGCGGTGTGATCCTCGCAAGGAGCGTATTCCCGACGTCCAGGCCGCCTTCGTTCCCTCGCAAATCCACGATCAAATTGGGAACGCGTCTCTCGATCAGGCCATCGATGCCGTGCTCCAAGAACGCGCGCCAATCCCACTTGCTGTTGTAGATGCCCAGCTCGGCATTCGCAGGTACGCCGTCTTTTCGTCAAGTTGCTCGAGTTTCCATAAGGGCTTGGAATCTTTCGAATTCGGTTCTTTGTTCTTCGAGGCGAGCGCCAACCGCTGGCTCCGGTCGTGGGCTGTCGTCGTAACTGTTATCACACCGACCGACCCTGGTTGCCGAATCCGTAACTCGAGCGGCTCATGGATCGGGGGAAAAAAGAGAGGCAGGAAAATGTCGAATGCCTCAAATTTGGAAGTGCCAAGCACCTCGAGGTAGGCGATCCGCTTCGCGTCGTTCCCTCCGTCGGCACGGGCGATCGTCAGCAGCGCGGCAAGAATCTTGGTCGCCTCAATCCCGTTGATCGCGAGAATCTCTGTTCCCGGTTTGATCACGGCGGAGGAAGAAAGATTCTCCGTCACAATTATGCGGCCGTTGATCCAACGGAAGCAGAAAGGAACACGGTTGCGGCCCTCGAAAAGCGCGTCTGCCACGCTCTTGGATTGGTTGTAGAAATTCGCGTATGAATGCCCGCATTTGATTTTCGCCAGAAACTGCGAAAGGGCGATATAGGCCTCCGCGAGCGTCCGGTCGCGGCCAAATGCGGCCCGCAACGTGTCAAAATGTGAATCGAGTTGAGCCTTTGTGTTGTAGCGGTAAAGCCCCGGATGGACAGCCACCAGCACCCGTTCGAGAAAGTCCACGTCCTCCCGCAACTTCGCTGAGGAAATCGTCGACGGCGCGCGTGTCGCGGGTTGAGCGCCATACGCCATGAGACCGAGTTGAGATCCCAGCAAGCAGAGACTGATCAACCGAAAGTGGAGTCGCATCGTCTATTCCTCGAGACAACAATTGACCCAAAGTGTGCGTCTGCTCGGAAACGCGCGATTTCCGTACCTTTCCGGCGACCGAGCGAAACGGAACGGTTTTCAGGCCGCCGCTCGCGGCGGGGCGAAGCCTGTCGCTCACCTCGGCGTTCTATGTCGATCACGGTTTCTGGCCTTGGCTTGAATCCGAGACTGCGAGCGCGGGGAACTGGTCTTTCGTTTTGCTTCGCTCAAATCGCGCTTCAGGCGAAGGACGGCGAGCTCTTTTGCCTTTGCCTCGACCTCGACGGTCGCCTTGACGTCGAGCCAGCACGAGGGAAAATCGTCCGGGTCGATGTAGTCGTGATGGCGCGACGGACGCGCCCCGTCCCAGCCTTCTAGAGGGCTCGAAATGTGAAAGAGCGGTTCGCGGTCCCACGTGGAGATGGCGGCTTCGGTCGCGGCCTCAACGGAGAGCCCGTCCGGCAAACAACGGTGGTGGTGCACGTCGTAGACCAGGGGAATCTTCGCACTGCGACACAACGGCAGGATGTCGGAAGGCGTGTAAACCCTGTCGTCGTTCTCCACCGTCAAGCGGCTCCGCGCCCGGCCGGACAAACGGTCGATTCCGCGCTCGAAATCCGCGAGTGCCTGACGCTTGTTCGAATAGGCGCCGCCGGCATGGATGTTGATCGCATCGGCTCCCACCCACTCCGCCACTTCGGCCTGATATTCCAATTCGCGAATTGAGGATGCCACCACTTCTGCCCGCGGCGAATTGAGCACGACAAATTGGTCGGGATGAAAGACAGTGCGGATTTTCCGCTCGCGGGCGAGCGCTCCGGCTCGTTGAAACTGGGCAACGATCCGATCGGCATCCGGAAGGTCGCCAACCGCGTAACCGAGCGCAGGATGTGTCTTGAGCGGCAGGATGGAACTGGCGATGCGGAAGGATCCAATCGCGTTGCCTGCACAATACGCAATCGCCGCCAGCAGCGACTCCGCGTTTGCGAGACACAGCCGCGAGAGCTTGCGCAGTCGTTCGTCGGGCGAAAGTCGCAAGCCGCTTTGCGCCGTGGTCGTGCGAAATTTGATCGGGCTCTCGACGAAAGCACAACACAAGCCGAACCGCAAATTGCCTGTCGACGCGTGGCAAGAACGGCTCAAGCCGGCGGAATTCGACTTCTGGCTGGTCATTTGTCGGGGCGCTTTACCGATCGGGACCGTTTCGACATTCCGCTTCTGTCTGAGACCTCTTCGCGTGGCTCTTGGCGAAACGATCGCTGGAGCGTGCGAGCAAACGCCTCGAGATGCTGCATGGTGTCGCCATACGCCGAGTATTCCATCTGCCGGCGGAGCGATTCGGTCAGCGCCCGGCCACCCACGACCACGGCAACTTGCGAGCGGACCTCGTCGTAAAACGCGCGATACTCAGCCAGGAAGCGATCGACGTCGTCGAGATGTGACACGCTGAGCCAGAACAACTGCGGACGGACGTCCCGAATGGCGGCGACCAGCGTTGCGAACGGAAGCCGGGAGCCCAAAGACTGCGCCCGCCAACCATTTTGCCGCAGCACGATCTCGGCCATCGTGGTCGGAATCAGGTACGGGTCGCACTCGGGCGTTCCGCCGAGAGCCGACGGTTTTCTTTCAGGGGGCGCGGGAATCGACGACCTCAGTTCGGAAAGAAGGCGCAGACAGATCATCGTGGCGCGTCGCTCTTGATAGATTTCGGCCTCCTCGCAATCCCACCGGTCGCCGATGTCATGCATCGACGCGGCCAAAACGAAATCGCAAACCACGCTGACCGACTTTCCCGCCAGGTGCAGGTCGAAGGCGGTCCGGCGGCAAAGTTCCACGTCCCCCGCGAGCAGAGCGTCTCGCATCTGATCGCGCGCGCGGGAGACGGCCAATGCCCCCTGGCCGGTTGTCGAAGGCAGCCCTAAGAGTGCCGGCCGCACCAGGTCGTGGCCTGATTTTCTCAGAAATTCCACGACGTCCGCGACGGCCACCCTGCGATGTCCGCCGGGCGTGCGCACCGTCTTTAACAGCCCGCGATCGCACCAGCGTTTGAGCGACGATTCGCTGACATTGATGGCCTGCGCCACCTGCTTCGGCGTGACGAGTTGCCTCAGGCGATTTCTCCATTGAACGCTTTGCACGAGTTTATGCTGCCACAGGGACATTGTCCAGGACGCGATCGTGGTCGCGACTCGAGAATAATTCACAATGAAAATTGACTAGATGGCCTGCTTCGAGTCTGACGACCTCATTGACGCGGACAGGTCGCACGCCGTAAACTATGGACGATTTGGACGAATTTATGATGAGTTTGGGCCACGCCCGAATCTGCGGAGCCTGCCCGTGAAAATCGCGATTGTCGGCGCCGGAATCTCGGGCCTGACGGCCGCCTATCTCTTGCGCAACGCGCACGAACTTACGCTCTTCGAGGCGGGCGGCCATCTGGGGGGCCACACCCAAACGGTCGACGTCACTTTTGACGGTGAGCAACACGCGATCGACACCGGGTTCATCGTATTCAATCGACGCACCTATCCCCGGTTCAGCGCCCTGCTCGACGAACTCGAAATCAAAAGCCGGCCGACTTCGATGGGATTTAGCGTCCGCTGCGATCGGACCGGTCTCGAATACTGCGGTTCTTCGCTGGCCGGCCTGTTCTGCCAGAAACGGAACCTGTTTCGACCGCGGTTTTATCAAATGTTGCGCGACATCTGGCGATTCAATCGCGACGCGCAAAGGTGCTTCACGAACAGCGGGCAAACGGAGTCGCTACCCGAACTGACTGTCGCCGATTTCCTTTCACGGGGCCGATACTCCCGCGAGTTTGCCGAGCATTATTTGTTGCCGATGGGTTCGGCCATCTGGTCCTGCCCCGCCGAGGCCTTCGCGCACTTTCCCGTCAATTTCATCATCGAATTCTTTCACAATCACGGTCTGTTGAGCCACGGTCTGTTGAGCCCACGGGACCGGCCGACTTGGCGGGTGGTGGAAGGCGGGTCGCGAAACTACGTCCGCGCGATGCTGGCGAAGTTCGGACCGGCCGTCCACGTGCGATTACGGACTCCCGTGCAAAAGGTGCGACGCGGTCCTGAGTGTGTCGAGATCACCGCTCGAAACGCCTCTCTTGAACGGTTTGATCACGTGATCTTCGCCTGCCATGCCGACCAAGCGCTGCGCATGCTCGACGATCCGACGCGCGCTGAGCGCGAGGTACTCGGCGCATTCCGTTACGAACCGAGCACGGCCCTCTTACATGTCGACACGAGCATTTTGCCGAGAAACCGCCCGGCCTGGGCGAGTTGGAATTACCGCGTGCCCGCCGACGGTTCGCGGCGGGCGAGCGTGACTTACTGCATGAATCTCCTCCAGCATTTGCGATCGCAGCACGTCTTTAATGTGACCTTGAACGGCGAGGCATTGATCGACCCCCGCAAGGTGCTCGGACGATACCCGTTCGAGCACACCGTCTTCACGGTCCGCCGCAAGGCGGCCCAATCTCGTTGGAGCGAGCTTCAGACAGCGCACCGCTCCTCCTACTGCGGTGCGTACTGGGGAAACGGATTTCATGAGGACGGCGTGGCAAGCGCGATGGCTGTCTGCGAGGCGTTCAATTCGCGGATACAACCTGGCCCTCCCTTTACCAGGCCGAGCACAGTCTCTCTTGCGCGCATGCCGTCGCAGCCACTTGACGAAGAATCGAATGCCGAACCCCATCCTGCAAAGTTGTTTTTATGAAGGAACGATCAGCCATCGCCGGCTCATGCCACTTGCGCACCGCTTTCGCTATCGCCTATTCCTGGTCTACGTCGACTTGGCGGAGATCTCGTCGCTCTTCGGAGCCCGCGGCCTTTGGTCGACGCAGTGGCCGGCGGCGGCTCGGTTCTGTCGGGCGGACCATTTCGGCGGCGCGGACGCACCGCTCGACGAGGCCGTTCGCAATCTGGTTCAGTCCCGCCTGGCCTGGCGGCCCCGGGGCCCCATCCGACTGCTCACCAACTTTCGGTACTTCGGTTTCCAGATGAATCCCGTAAGCCTTTTTTATTGTTTCGATACCGCCGGCGATCGCCTGTGTGCCGTGGTGGCCGAGGTCAACAACACGCCTTGGAACGAGCGGCACTGTTACGTGCTCGACCTGTGCGGCGGTGGTCCGCCAGCTGACTCGCGGTTTGCGACGGCTCGTCTCGGCAAAAAATTTCACGTGTCACCGTTTTTTCCAATGGAAATGGAGTACCGCTGGCGGATCTCCGCGCCGGGGAACGGCTCTTGGCCCGCATTGAAAGCTACGACGGCGAGGTCAAGCAGTTCGATGCAGCCCTGCATCTCAAGCGCACACCGATCAACTCCGCGAGTCGCAGGGAAATGCTGGCGCGTTATCCGGCGATGACCTTGCGCAACTTTGCCCGCATCTACTGGCAAGCCATCCGGCTGCGGCACAAAGGGGCTCGGTTTTATCCGCATTCACATTCCGCGGTGATTTCCTCTCCGAAGCAAGGCACGCCCGAAACGCGCGAACTGGCAAATCTCGTCGTGAAGACGTCGACATGAATCGGAAACGGAATTTGATCGACTGTTTTTCACGTGAGCGCGTGCTCGCAAGGCTCGGCGGATTGGGCGGCGGGCGGATACGAATACAAGACGCCGAGGGAAGCGCGGATATCGGCGAGGGAGACGTTCCGCAGGTCGAGCTGACCGTCATGGATTCGCGCTTTTATCGACGAGTGCTCGGCGGCGGGAGTTTGGAGGCCGCGGCCGCCTATCTCGACGGAGATTGGCGCTGCAATGACCTGGTGTCTCTGTTCCGCCTGCTCCTCCGAAACCGCGATCAAACCGGCCGCTTTGATCGCTCGGCCGCTCGTTTCGTGCGGCTCTGGTATCGATTTCGCCATTGGCGGCGCCGCAATTCTCGGTTGGGAAGCCGGCGGAACATCGCCGCCCATTACGACCTGGGCAACGACTTCTTCAACCTCTGGCTGGATCCGACATTGGCCTATTCGTCCGGAATTTTTCGATCGATGAATGCGACCCTCCAGGAGGCGTCGATCGAGAAGTTCGATCGCGTTTGCCGCAAGCTGGACCTCAGGCCGGACGATCATCTGCTCGAGATTGGCACGGGTTGGGGCGGGCTCGCCCTGCATGCGGCCGAGAATTATGGCTGCCGCGTGACGACGACGACCATTTCGCGCCGGCAGTACGAGCGTGCGATCGAGCGGATTCGAGCGGCCGGTCTGTCCCACAAAATCACCTTGCGGGACTGCGATTACCGCGATCTCTCGGGTCGGTTCACCAAATTGGCCTCGATCGAAATGATCGAAGCCATCGGGCACCGTCATTTCGACGCTTTCTTCGCGAAATGCTCCGAACTTCTGCGTCCCGACGGTTCGGCGGTCATCCAAGCCATCGTCATGCCCGATCAGCGGTACGACGACTATCTGCGCTCGGTGGATTTCGTCCAGACCTACGTCTTTCCGGGGGGCTGTCTCCCGTCTCTCCAGGCCATGCTCGAGTCGGCCGGGCGAGCCAGCGATCTGCGTCTCGTGCACGTCGAGGACTTCGGTCTGCATTACGCGGAGACTCTCCGACGATGGCGCCGTGCCTTTACAGAACGGCTCGAAGACGTGCGCCGCCTGGGGTATCGCGATACGTTCTTGAGGTTGTGGGAATACTACCTGTGCTATTGCGAAGCGGCATTTGAGGAACGGTACACGAGCGTCGTGCAATTGCAATTCGACAAGCCCAACTGCCGGCGCGACGGCCTCGGGATCACGGCGCGTGCCGCATGCCACGAGACCGAAAGAATGGCGTTCGACGGACGCATCCCCTTCCGTGAAACGTCGCTGCGCGTCGCAGACGGAGCGCCCGCATGATGACGCCGTTTTCCATCGCACTCGAAGCGGCCGAGCGAGGGCTGGTCGCCGATCCATTCACACGCGCGGCCATCCGCTCTTTGTGCCGGGAGCGACTGCGCACGTTGGAAGTCGCGGACGCCGGTCCGAATGGGACCGATTATTTTCTGCAAACCTTGGCCACGGGCCCGATCGCCGTTGATCCCGAAAAGGCCAACGAACAGCATTACGAGTTGCCGTCGGAATTCTTCGCTCTGATCCTCGGCCCGCGTCGCAAGTACAGTTGCTGCTACTGGCCGCCGGATGCGCACAACCTCCAGGCAGCCGAGGAGGCCGCCCTCGCCATCACGTGCGAGAGGGCCGGAATACGCAACGGGCAGGACGTGCTCGATCTGGGCTGCGGTTGGGGCGCGCTCTCGCTCTGGATGGCCGAACGCTATCCAAATACCCGCATCACGGCTGTCTCGAATTCGGCCCGGCAAAGGCGATTCATCGACGGCGAGCTGACGCAGCGCGGCCTTGCTAACGTGCGCACGATCACTGCCGATATCAATGAGTTTGATCCCACGCGGGGCGAAGGCAGCCCGGGCGGGTTCGACCGCATCATCTCCGTCGAGATGTTTGAGCATCTGCACAACTATCCGTCGATCCTTGAACGGATCGCGAGCTGGTTGCGGCCGGATGGCAGACTGTTCGTTCACATCTTTTGTCATCGCCGCCACGCATATCCGTTCGAGTCGAAAGGCACTGCCGACTGGATGGGCCGCCATTTCTTCACGGGCGGAATCATGCCGTCGGCGGACGTGTTGCGACGATTTGATCGGCATCTCGAGGTCACACAAGATTGGACCTGGGATGGAACGCACTATCGCCGCACCGCCGAGGCCTGGCTCGAGAATTTCGACGCTCACGAGCGCGATCTCGTGCCCATTCTGAGCGACGCTTACGGCCCGGCGCACGCCCGCCGCTGGTTCCGTCGCTGGAGGCTCTTTTTTCTCGCGGTCGCCGAACTCTTCGGATTCGAAGGCGGGAGCGAGTGGTTTGTCCTGCATTCGTTGCTGGCGCCAAAGAGAATCGAGGCGAGCGAAGCGCAATGAACCCGTTACTTGAAACCATGTCGACGGCATTCGTTCTCGCCGTCGGCCTGATGACGGCCGTCTGGGTGTTGAGCCTTGCGCGGAAAGACGCGAGCGTGATCGATCCGTTCTGGGGACTAGGGTTTCTGTTGGTCGCCGTGGCTTCATGCTTGCTCAACGGCTTCGTGCCGCGCACAAACCTCTTGCTGATTTTGGTCGCGCTGTGGTCGCTTCGCCTCTCGCTTTACCTGCTCTGGCGAAATTGGGGCCACGGCGAGGATCGCCGGTATGTGCAAATGCGCGAGAAGCACGGGCGGCAGTTCTGGTGGGTGAGTCTGTTCAGCGTCTTTCTGTTGCAGGGCGTCGTGCTGTGGTTCGTCTCCTTGCCGATCCAAGTTGCCGCTTCGCATGCATGGTCGACGCCCTTTTCGGTTCTCGACGCAGCGGGAACACTCCTTTGGGGAACTGGGTTCGTGTTCGAGTCCGTCGGCGACTGGCAATTGGCGCGCTTCAAGGCCCAGCCCGAAAACTCGGGCCGCGTGATGGACCGCGGCCTCTGGCGCTACACGCGTCACCCGAATTACTTCGGCGACTGTTGCGTCTGGTGGGGGCTTTACCTGATCTGCGTCGCCGGTGGCGCGTGGTGGACCGTTCTGAGCCCGGCGTTATTGACCATTCTGCTCCTGGCAGTCTCCGGCGTCTCGTTACTCGAATCCACCATCGGCTCGCGGCGTCCTGACTATGCCGCGTACCAATCGCGAACCAACGCATTCTTTCCCGGACCGCCCAAGAGAGCCGTGACGCGTCACGGTCACGTCGATTGACGGATCCGAGCGAGTGTAGCGAATCGGAATCGCCGGAAATCGCGGCGGCGCCGCGATCGGTTCCTTGCCTTTGGGACCAATCCGGAGTGCGGAAAAATCGGCCTTCGAAGAAAACTGGGTTGGCGGGAAATCCGTCCGAGGGGACCGTGGGACGCCCGCACCACAAATTCGCTCGGTCGATTGCTTCCACGAGCCACCGTCGGCTGCGGTCTTTGGACAGAAACGGCCGGCGGGAAAAGCACGAGAAGGTCAACGAATGGGCATGTCCCGGTTCGTTGATTCGTCGACACGCTTTTCGGTGTCCGTTCATGACGTGGAGGACTCGGGATTGTGGATGAGAGCTTTGCCGTGGCCATATTCTGCCGTAGTTTGGCAGACATGCCCACGCAGAGTCATCATGTGGAGTGGGCGCACTTGAATGAAAATGGCCAGTACACTCGCCGGATCAATTGCTTGTTTCCGAACTCAGCGAGGACTGGCCATGTGCAAGGTTATCATGATTGGTTGCGATCTGCATGATGCGACGATGGTATTGAAGGTCGCGGACGGCCCGGGGGCGACGGTGCGCAAGGGGTTTGCCACGTCGAATCGGCCGGGGATGATCGAGTGGGTTAAGGATTTCGCCTCCCAACACGGGGCCACCCGGATCGTGTTCGCTTACGAGGCCAGCGGTCAGGGGTTTGGCCTGTACGACGATTTGACGGAGGCCGGCATCGAATGCCATGTGCTGGCGCCGACGCATCTGCCGCACACCACGCACTCGCGCAAGAACAAGACCGACGACAAGGACGCCCTGATGATCCTGGACGAAGTCCGGCGCACGTCTTGGCGGGACGGACGCTGCCGAACGTGTGGGTCCCCGATCACCAGACGCGCGATGATCGGGAAATCGTTCGGTTGCGGCTGGAGGTGGCCACTCAACGGACGCGGCTCAAAAACCAGATTCGCAATCTTGTGAAGCGATCGCGGCTGGGCTTCCCGGACGACTTCACTTCCTCGGGGGACTGGTCGAAACGGAGCGTCGAGTGGCTGCGCGAGGTCGCGGCGGGGAGCACCGGCGCGTTGCGCGAGGGGGTGCGGACCGCGTTGGCGAGCCTGGTGGAGCTTTACCAGGCGCTGTCCGTGCAGATCCAGGCCCTCGATCGGGCGATCACACGCCTGAGCCGGACCGAACGCTATGCTCGGCCATATCGCAAACTGAAGCTCCTCTCCGGAGTGGGGACGCTGACGGCGATGGTCTTCCTGACGGAATTGGGAGACTTGGCCCGGTTCGCGAATCGTCGGCAGTTGGCCGCCTATTTGGGGCTGGCCCCGTCGGCCTTCGAGTCGGGGGAGCGGGAGGATCGCAAGGGGCACATCACCAAGCAAGGTCCGGCGCGCGTGCGGCACGTGTTGTGCCAGGCGGCCTGGGCGGCGCTGCGGGTCTCGCCCGAATGGCGAGCGAAGTACGATCGCATCCGTCGCGGATCCAAGAGTCGTGGCCGAATCGCCATCGTGGCCGTCATGAGACAACTGGGAGTGGAGATGTGGCACACCGCTCGTTCGCCGGAACTCGGGACGCTGCTGGATGAGCATGATGCACTGGCGTCCGAGAAGACCAAGAAGGAGACCTCCGCTCGGGCTCCACAGAAGGGGGCCGCCCCTTCCACGTCACCATCGCCTCGGCCCAGACGGGGTGAGGCCGAGGCGACGGCGACGCGGAAGGGGCTCGCGAGACGCCCTGGATGAATCTCTTGAACGCAAACCAACCTTGAACTCCGTAAACCGTCGAACAGAGAAAGGAACCTGCCCGCGTGAGCTGCCTGGGAAGACGGCTCAACGAAGTCCACCGGAACCGCCATCGCCCCCGAACCACGAAGGCGAGATCGTCGCACGGCTGGAACCATCCGTCGCAGAGTGTGATCCGCCTTCAACCCATACCATCGCAATTGCGAACGACGAGATAGTCTTCCTGACAACAGGAACGACTGAATAACAGGTTGCATCGGCGAAACTGGCCAGCTGACGTTGACACCGCTCCACATAACAGCCGTGGGCATGGCACCCGGCGCAGAGTGTCACCGATTCAGCAAAGCTGCCGTCGCAATTCGGAGTAGGCTGTTACAAGGGCCTCGAGCGTAAAGTTCCTGTTGAGACCGCTTGGATTTGGAAGAACCCAGGCGGTCGTCCCGGCGAACCCCGGCGGATGGCGGCCCCAAGCGATGTTCGATTGGCCGATCATGACCGACAGAGCTGCGCTTTCCGAGAAAGGCGATCGAGCGGGGTGCATAACATCGCATCTTGGCTTCAAAGCCGGATCGAGCCTGTCGGAATTCGTCGGCCTGCACCTCGTTCGCCTGCCTGGTCGGGCGGCTGACGACGGCCGTGATGCCGCAGCCGAATTCGAGCAACCGTCGCTCCTCCTCTGGCCGCAGGCGGACAGTTGTGAAACCGGCGAGATGCAAAACGTTCCAGAACCGGTTGCTCGGATTTGAGAAATTGTGCCCAGCGGCGGCCGCACTCGCCGCCGGATTCAGGCCGCAGAAAATCACATCCAGGCCTGTGGCGAGAATGTCCGATTCGTATTTCATCCCAGTCCTCTCCGCGATCTAAATCATCGACCGCGATTCTACGGCGGCTCGCTGATTAATTGTGGTGCAGGCGTCCCGCCTGCCCCTGCAGCCGGGACGGCCGCACCACAAACACCGCGCCTGTCCCAGAATCGCGGTCGATGATTCAACCGCGCGACCCGTCGCCGCGCGTGCGATCGTCATTCGCCGACCGGCGCTTCCGCGCTCGCCGGCTTGGACATCCTGACCGGACGGGCGACGAGTTCCCCGCCGCAGTTCGGGCATCGACCGGCCATCGACTGCGTGCAGGAGGGGCAGAACGTGCACTCGTAGCTACAGATATAAGCCGAAGAGGACCAGTCGAGCGCGACGCCGCAGCGCTCGCACTTCGGTTTCATTTCCAGCATGAGTGCTGTGCCCTTTCTGGAGGGAGATTCCCTAACTCGGTCGATTCTTTCGACGAGCCACATTCGGCGGCGGTCTTTGGACGATAGCAGGTGCAACGGCCGCCTTCTCGCGACGGAGCAAACCAGGAGCGTTGCCTTCGAGCATCCCGTCAGAACCCGCCGCAGGCCGGCAAGCCGCGACGCGATCTAGGCTCCAACCGGGGCGCAACGTGACAACGCAGGGCACTGCCAGGCAATGCCCCGGGCTATTACGCGCGGCCCATTCAGGGCCTAGGATCAACAACGGCGTGCGTGCCAACTCACGTGCGCACTACGATCGGCCAGTCAGCGCGACTGGTGTTCGGAGTCCGGCATCGAAAACATCCTCGAGCATCTGTTTCGGAAATCCGTCCGAGGTGGACCGGGCCGCAAGGCTCCGTGAAATTTCGCCGTGAA
Source organism: uncultured Planctomycetaceae bacterium (assembly GCA_963752185.1). Taxonomy (GTDB): domain Bacteria; phylum Planctomycetota; class Planctomycetia; order Planctomycetales; family Planctomycetaceae; genus DASPSM01. The sequence goes on from CAVVXK010000002.1 coordinate 4,297,640, forward strand.
AATTCGCCGTGAAAATTCACTGGGGAATATCCCGGCGAAATTCTTGCGGACGCTCCGAGTCGCGGCGTGACGTGCAAGTGATCACGCGGCGTGTCGGGGAACGCGCTGGTGTGGCCGGACGGCGGTTAGGGCTGCTGCGCTGTCTCGGACGGGCTTGTCTGAGAGGCGGGCAGCAATCGGCTGTCGCTGGCGCGAGCGACCGATTTTGCACTGGCGATTTTGCCCTTACCGGGGCCGGCGAGCGGCGGGAATGGTTGGTTTTGGTTTCCGCTCGCGCGTTGTCTCTAGCTTGAGTATAACTGGAAATGCCTGAGCACTTCCAGGGGAGTTTTTTCACGCGACGAAACTGGTGCTGGGTGCACGGCTTAGAGCCTGTCGAAAGATACGACAATCGTCGTATTTAGAGCGGCCAGCTTGCGATTTTCGAGCTCGAAGAGCGGTCGTGACATGGCAAGCTCGCAGCTTGCCCTACGCTCGGACTGGAACCCCTCTCCCACTACGATGAAAAGACGCGGGGCGAGGGGAGGAAGATTAAGACGGGGGGCTTCGGGTCCGCCGTCGGGCTGGAAGACTTTTTTGGAGTCGACCCAAAAAAAGTCCCGTCTTGACGGAGGGCGGACGTTGCCATGGTTCCTGGCGCATTTCGTGCGCGATGCGTAAGTCGAACAGCACGTGGAGCTTCGAGAGATGGCTTTGCCGGGCCGGAATGAGGGAAACAAATTGGCGGCGGAGTTTTTTGGGCGCGCCCAAAAAAGTCCCCCTTTTTTAGCGCCCCAAAAAAGCCAAAAAAGTCCCTGTTGCCAGGCCGGACTCAGCCGGTTTGAGCCGGCTTGAGCTCCTGCCTCGATTGGCTGGCGGTGTCCATTCCGGGATGTATCATAAGGACAGGGCAAACACAGGATTCTTTCGGCAACCGTCGACGCGATTCTCGGAAATGGGTCGCGTCGTCCCGTGCAGATGAGCGCGGGAACGGAGGAGGCCGGGGCCCACTGAGATCCATCGGCGAGATCCGTCGGCGCCAATGCGCGGGGGCACATGCTCAGGTTCGTACACACCGGGGACTGGCAGATCGGCATGAAGGCTGCGCATGTCGGTCCCGTCGGAGAGACGGTCCGCGCGGAACGCCTGGCCTCCGTGCGGCGATTGGTCGACATCGCCACAAAAAACGAGGCCGCGTTCCTCGTCGTTGCCGGCGATACGTTCGAGGACAACGCGATCGACCGCGTCCTCGTCCAAAAAATCGCCGACCTGCTGGCGGCGTTCGGCCGACCCGTGTACCTCATTCCGGGCAATCACGACCCCTTGGTCCCAGGGTCGTTGTGGCACCACCCGGCGTGGAAATCGCACGCCAATTTGCATGTGCTGGCGGAGGCGGTGCCGTTTAGTTTCGAGTCGACCACGATTTTCCCCTGCCCCTTGTTCGAAAAGCATTCGCAAAAGGACCCGACGCGGTGGATCAACGCACGCGAGACGCAGGGAATTTGCGTCGGAATCGCCCACGGAACGGTTGAGGGCGTGTCGCAGGATGAGCTGGATTATCCGATCCCTCGCGACGCTGCCAGCCGATCCGGATTGGACTACCTGGCACTCGGCCACTGGCATTCGACGGCCACTTACGGCGACGGTGATCTCGCGGTCCGCATGGCCTATTCGGGAACCCACGAGACGACGAAATTTGGCGAGCGGGACAGCGGCAATGTGCTGTTGGTCGAAATCGAGTCGCGGGGCAAGCCCCCCAAAATCACGCCGATCCGCACCGGACGACTCAATTGGCAAATCCTCGACCGGGAAATCGACGAAAAAAGTAGCCTGTCGCAACTCCGCCAGGAGATCGAGGAGATCTCGGAAGTGGACAGCACGCTGGTGGACGTGCGGTTGCGCGGAGTGCTTTCCCGTGATCAACAGGCTGAGTTGGCACGCATCGAAGTCATTGTGCAAGCGCGGTTTTTGTTCGGTCGCATTGACAGCACGAAGCTCTTGCCTCGGCCGGAGGACGAAACCTGGTTGGCGAGTCTTCCGGCCGGCGTTCTTCGCGAAGTTGCCGAGCAGCTCAAATTGCTCAGCGATCCGACCGCGACGCTTGATCGTCCCGACTATGCGTCGCCCGAAGTGGCGGCCCGCGCGCTGATGGAGCTGTATCGCGCGTCTGCCGAGGTGCATGGATGATTGTCCGATCGATCCGGGTCGAAGGCTGGAGATGTTTCGCGGCGCCCGTGGAGGTTGGTCCGTTCGGCGAGGGGCTGAACGTCGTCTATGGACCAAACGGCGTCGGCAAATCGACCGTGATGATGGCGCTGGTGCGGGCCTTGTTCGACAGCCACAAAGTCGGCGGCGATGAAGTCAAGGCCCTTCGCCCTTGGGGCCGGTCGCTCAACCCGAAAGTTACCGTTGAATTCCAAAAAAATGGCTCGCGATACCGTCTGCACAAGCAGTTTTTGAGTGCTCCGTCGGCCCACCTGAGCCGGCTCGAAAAAAGCCAGTTTGTGCCGGTCGCCGAAAGCCTGGCGGCCGACGAGCAGGCCCGCCAGATCTTGAGCGGCGACGCCAGTCTTCGCGGCGTCACGAAGCAACAGCATTGGGGACTGGCGCAGATTCTGTGGGCGACGCAGGGCGATCTGGAGTTGCACGCACTCTCCCCCGGGACGCGGGCCACGATTACCGACGCTCTCGGGGGCCAGTTGTCCGGTCCCGCCGTGGAGACAATCGAAACGCGAATCGCCGAAGCCTATCAGCGATTCTACACGCCGACCGGTCAGTTGAGGGGCGGCGCGTCGGCGCCGGCCATCGTCGGATTACGCTCGGAACGCGAGGCGGCCGACGTGGAACGGGCCGTTTTGCTCCGGCGGCTCGCCGAGTTTGAAGCGGCCAGCCGCCGCATCGATGACCTCCGCAGCAGGACGAATCAGGCGAAGCAAAGCGAACACGAGTTGACGGAAACGGTCAAAGGGGCACGAGAGCAAGCGCAGATTTACAAGGATGTGCTCGCTCAACAAAAGTTGCATCAGCAAGAGGTCTCCTCAGCCGAAGACCGGTATGCAACGCTCAAAACCAGGGTCGACGCGATCACAACAACGCGGGCCGAGCTCGCTCTGCCATCGAAAAGCTCGCACGGCTCGAGGAAAATATGCCGGCTCAGGCCAGACAGGTCGTTCAATGCCGCGACGACATGGACCGGGCAAAGCTGGCACTCGAGGACGTGCGATCGCGTCGTCAGGAGGTTCAGGCGGCCCGGCACGCTGCCCAAATGGCACAACGATTCATCTCGGCCGGCCTGGAACGAGCGGGTCTGGACAACACACTGGAACAAGTCGGGAAGGCGGATCAGGAGCGAAATGAGCTGCGCGAACAACGATCACGCCTAATTGCGCCGAACAAGGGGACGCTGCAACAGATCAAAAAGGCGGCTCGCGCCCGCGACGATGCCCGCCTGCGGCTCGACGCGGCCGTCATCACAATTCGGATTGAACTGGAGAGCGCGGCGACTCTCGAAATCTCAACGGCTGAGGAGCCCGGCTCGAAGAATCTCACGGCGAATGAGGCCGTCGTCATCAAGGGTTGTCCGCACGTGGCATTTCGCCTTCCGGGAATTGCGCGGATCGAGGCAACCGGGCCATCCACGGGAGCCGACGAATTACGCCGTGAGTGGGTGCTGCCACCGACGAATTGGCTAAATTGAGCGCCGGTTTCGGAACTCAGGAAGTCGACTCGCTCGAGGAACTTCATGTCCAAGCCGCCGAGCTTGATGCAAAGATCTCGCAAATCGAAGCAAGAATTGCGACGTTGCTCAACCGCAGAGAACTCGAAGAGATCCGCAGCAATCGAGCGCGAGAATCGCAAATTCTCAGGGAAATCTTCACCGAATTCCCGGCGTGGGAAGAATCAAGCCCGGACGCAGCCGCCCTTGCCAAGGAGGCCGAAGACGTCGAACGGCGATTTACCGCCGATATCGACGCCGCCGAGGCGGAAAACGACCGCGTTTGCCACGCGCTGAACCTGGCGCTGCAAAAGCAATCGGCCTATGAGTCGGAGTTGAAGGGCGCTTCCCAGCAAATCCAAGACGTCGAAAAACGCCTGGCCTGCGCTCGGCGAGGACGGACTCGACGACGCACAGCGCGATGCGGCTTGCATCGAGATCGCGCTGACACGTGATGTCGCCCGCGGCAGGCTTGCCGAAGTCGACCGCAAACTGAAAACGTTTGGAGACGACCCCGCCAAGATGGTCAGCGTGCTCGAGGCTCAACTCGCGGCGACGCGAAAACAGGCGGACGAGGCGGCAAAGGAGCTCAACATCGAGGAAGGCCGACTGCAACAAATTGCCGCGGAGGCCCCCTACTCGGCTCTCGCAACGGTCGAGGAACAGATCGACCGCCTCACCGCGGAAATCTCGCGCCAGCAGCTACAGATCGACGCGACGCGGCTGCTCTATGAAACGCTCAAGGAACGCAAGCGGGAAATGCTGTACTCGGTTCTGGGGCCTGTTCGGGCGCGGGCCAATCGAACCTTGGAAAGAATCGTCGGCGGACAGTTCAAGGAGATTCAGTTCGATGAATCGATGCTTCCCGCGGGAATCGCGCCGATCGCGACGGACGAGGCGATCTCTTTGGACGCCCTTTCAGGCGGCGAGCGAGAACAACTTTACTTCGCGGTCCGCCTGGCTCTGGCTGACGTGGCGTTCCACGAGGAACGCCAGCTCGTCGTACTCGACGACGTGTTCATCTACACCGACACGGCTCGGTTGGCGAGAATTGTCACGATCTTGGACGAAGCTGCCGACCGGTTTCAAATTGTGCTGCTGACCTGCCACCCCGAACGCTACCGCGGGCTGCCGAACGCGAAGTTTTTCGATCTCGAAGCCATCGTGCGAAACGGATCGAGCGGACCGTAGGCGCTCGCGGCCTACCGCGGCGCCGACGGTCGCAGAGTTCCGTCTTACCAGACTTCGACGCGATCCTGCGGGTTGCGGTACATGGCGTCGCCGGGCTTCACGCCGAAGGCCTCGTAAAACGCCTCGATATTGGTCAACGGAACCGTCGCCCGGAACTTCCCTGGGGAGTGCGGGTCCGTTCGCAGGCGCAGGCGTTGCTCGGCGTCGCGGATGTTGCCGCGCCACACTTGCGCGAAGCCGATGAAGAACCGCTGCGGACCGGTAAAGCCGTCGACCACGGGGGCCGGCTTGCCGTTCAGCGATTTCTGATACGCCGCGTAGGCGATTGCCACGCCGCCCAGGTCGGCGAGATTTTCACCGAGCGTCAACCGGCCGTTCACGTGCAAATCCTCGAGGGCGACGCAATCGTTGTACTCTTTCACCACTTTGTCGGCCAAGGCCGTGAATTTCTTGCGGTCATCCGACGTCCACCAGTTCTTCATGTTGCCTTCGGCGTCATAGCGGCTCCCCTGGTCGTCAAAGCCGTGGGTGATTTCGTGACCGATCACCGCCCCGATGGCGCCGTAATTCACCGCGTCGTCGGCTTCCGCGTTGAAGAAGGGGGGCTGCAGAATCCCGGCGGGGAACACGATTTCGTTCATCGATGGGTTGTAATAGGCGTTCACGGTCGGCGGCGTCATGCCCCACTCCATCCGGTCGACGGGCTTGCCGAGCTTGGACAATCGGTAGTGCGTCTCGAATGCCTCGGCCCGCATCACGTTTTCGGCATACGAATCGGGCTTGATCTCCAAAGTCGAATAATCGCGCCATTTGTCGGGATAACCGATCTTCGGCATGATCGCGGCGAGCTTGGCCAAAGCCTGCTTTTTCGTCTCGGGGCTCATCCAATCGCGGTTCTCAATTCGCTCGCGATAGGCGACCATCAGGTTCTTGACGAGTTCGTCCATCCGTTCCTTGGCGGCCGGCGTGAAGTGCTTGGCCACATAAAGACGGCCGAGTGCCTCGCCAATCATGCGGTCGATGACGGTGGTCGCCCGCTTCCAGCGCGGCTGCATCTTCTTAATGCCACGGAGCACTCCGCTGTTGAAGTTGAAGTTCTCCTCCTCAAAGGCGCGGCTGAGAAACGGAGCCATCGAATCGACGGTGTGCCAGCGCAGATAAGTCCGCCATTCGTCGAGCGGAACGCTATCGACCATCTTGTCGACCGCCTCGAAGAATTCCGGCTGTCCCACGACCACGTCGGAAAGATGATCGATGCCGACCGTCGTCAGGTAGAGCTGCCAATCGACGTGCGGCGTGAGCTGCGCCAGTTTTTCCAGCGTCTTCTTGTTGTAGTTGGCCTCGCGGTCTCGCAATTTGACGGGGGAACGGGACGCTTCCGCGAGGCGAGCCTCGATTTTCATCACCACTTCGGCGTTATGGGCGGCGTCCTGCGGCGAATCGCCGAGCAACCGCAGCATCGTCGCGACGTGCTCGAGGTATTTCGCTCGAATCTTCTCGGAGTCCTTCGTCTTGCCGAGGTAATATTCTTTCTCGGGCAGGCCCAATCCGCCCTGGTACAGGTAGACGGCGTATTGGCTGCTCTGCTTATCGTCCGGCCGAACTCCGAATCGAAACAGCGCCGGGCTGCCCGCCAGGTGATGTTTGGCCAACTCGGTGATCAGCTGATTGCGATCATTGATTTTCGCAATCGCTTCGAGCGCGCGGCAAGAGGCTTGGCTCCGGCCGCCTCGAGCTGCGCCTCGTCCATGGCCGTCTTGTAAAAGTCACGCAGTTTTTGGCTGTCGGCATCAAGCGTGCCAGTCTCTTTTTCAAGGCCATCGAGAATCTCTCGCAAGGCCTTCAGGTTATCGTCCTGCAACTTGGGAAAGGCTCCCCAGCGGCTGTATTCGGGCGGGATTGGATTGTTCTTGACCCAGGTCCCGTTCACGTAAAGAAAGAAGTTCTCGCCGGGCTTCACCGATTTTTCGAATGTGGAACGGTCGATTCCGCTCTTCAGCTCACGCTCGGCCGCCCGGGCTACGAGACTGGTTCCCACCGCGCACGAAACGCAAAGAAGCAACACAGTCGCCAATCGCAGTTGTCGCATCGAGACCTCGCTCTGAATCAATTTAAGATCGCCGAAAAAAGGGCCCCTTCCCGATCTGGCTATTGTAAAGCAGGGCGTGCGTATTATCAGCCTCCGGTGGAGAACCAATGCACACTCTTCGCGGGCGTTTGGACGGCCTGGATTGAAAGCCTCTGGTCCCCCGCTAGAATTCGTGGCGCACAAACTATGGCTTTTTCGCTCGGACGCAGCGAATTTTCAAATGGAGATCGTGATGAGTCACCGTCGTCTCGGATTCGTGCTTTCGGTTGTCGGCATGGCCTTGGGAACGTCAATCTTGTCCGGAGCCGAAAAAGGCCTGCCAAAGTGCTATCTGGACATCACGGCCGACGGCAGAAAATTGGGCCGAATTGTGGTCGAACTGCGATCGGATGTTGTGCCGAAGACGGCCGAAAACTTCCGCGCGCTGTGCACGGGTGAAAAGGGCTTCGGCTACAAAGGGTCGACTTTCCACCGTGTGATCCCCGGCTTTATGTGCCAGGGGGGCGACTTCACCAATGGCAACGGAACAGGCGGCAAATCGATCTACGGCTCGACATTCGACGACGAGAATTTCGACTTGAGGCACACCGGCGCCGGCATTCTCAGCATGGCCAACGCCGGCCCGGGAACGAACGGCTCGCAGTTCTTCCTGTGCACCGCGAAAACGCAATGGCTCGACGGCCATCACGTCGTCTTCGGGAAAGTCGTGAAAGGCATGGACGTCGTCAAAAAGATCGAGGCCCTCGGCTCCGAATCGGGTGAAACGAAGGCGAAAATCGTCGTTGCCAATTGCGGACAGCTCTGAACGGAATTGGCGAAAAATCGCGGCGATGATCCGAAAGGCGAGGGCACCTGCCCTCGCCTCGCTTTTTCGAACACCGGCTCGGTTCAGCCGTTTGATGCATCGACCTGTTCGATAAATCGAGCCGCCAGCTCGGGGCCGGTGCCGGTGTCTTCGTGCTTGAAGAAGACGTAAACCTCGTCCCATTTTTGCGAGTGAATTTTTTCGATCCACGCCGAGATTTCCTTGGCGGAATACTTCTCCCGCCGCAGCCGCAAGTAGCCCCAGCCGGCCGTACTGACGAATTCGTCGGCTTTGACATAGTCCGCATCGTCGATGCACAGGGCACACGCATGGGCCCGCAGGCAGGCGAACACATCGTCGTCGAACCAGCTCTGGTTGCGAAACTCGAACGCCGCCGGCGGCCCGTCCTTGAGGAGGCTCAAAAAACTCTCCAGCCGCGGCACATCCTTCTTGAAATTCGGAGGCAACTGGAACAGCAACGGCCCGAGTTTTTTCTGCAGAACCGCGGCCACGCTCAAAAAGTGAGCCGTCGGCTCGTTGGCCTCTTTCAGCCGTTTGAAATGGGTAATGAGCTGCGGCGCCTTGAGACCAAATCGAAAGCCCGCCGGCACCTCGGCCGCCCACGACTCCAACAGGGCCGCCGTCGGCATGCGATAGTGCGTGTTGTTCATTTCGCAGGCGGAAAAATGCCCAGCGTAGTAGCCCAGCATCTGCTTGGGCGGCATTTTTTCCGGGTAAAACGACCCTTTCCACTCCTTGTAGCTGAACCCGCTGGTGCCGACGAAGAATTTCATGAAAACGACTCCCTCGCACACTATGTTGCATCGCGGTCAACGCCGCCAGCCAGGGCGCGGCCCTGGACCCGGTGCCGGTGATGCGTAAAGTCGCGCAACCACTGCTTCGACCTCGACCCCCTTCCCCCTCTCGGTTCGAAGGCTGCGCAGTTTTTCGTGCGCATCTTGGAAAAGGGTGCGGATCTTCGAAGAAAACATCGGGGTTTTCCAAGATGCGCACCTTTCGAAATCGGTGCGCATCTTCGAAGGGGGTGCGCACCTTCGAACCAGGGCACGGCCCTGGACCCGCCAGGGCACCGCCCTGGACCCAGTGCGGTTGAAGCGTAAAGTCGCGCAGTCGCTGGCCTCGGCCTCGGTCGTTTGTTTGGACTCGGTCTTAGGACAGGTTTCATTTATGCGTTCATCGGCGGATTAGGCGGATCCGACTCATTACTGCAGGCGCTCCGTGCACTTAAGCCGTTTGCGTCCCGGCGGCTCCGCCATCGGGGCGGATTCCGAGCGACCGGCCTCGGGAAAAATAAAAAAGCCGCGCCCTCGATTCAGGCACGGCTCCGCGTAGGCGAGATTTACAGCTTATTGCTGTACCGTATTTCGATCCTTACTAGTCTTATCATATCCGCGGGGGCCGAGTCGTTCAAGATCAAAATCTCTTTAGCACTTCTCGAGAGGAGCTGAGCGGGCCTCGCGCGGCTTCGCAGAAAAGGCCCACAAGCGCAAGCCGCACAACGGCGGAGTCGAGTTACGCGCTGCGACATGGAATCGAGGGGCGATTGCGAGGCGAGATCGGTTGAACTACATTCATAGCATCGCAGCGATGCCACCCGGCTGAAACCTGCGAGACGACGCACTCGTAGCTCAATGGATAGAGCATCGGTCTTCGGAACCGAGGGTTGGGGGTTCGAAATCCCTCCGAGTGCACTTACTTAAGGCGAAGCAAGTAATGCCTTTCGCTGCAGCGGCTCTTTTTCGTTGCGCCGCACCCTGGGGGGAGATTTTTCGCTAATTCCCCCCACTCATGGGCGATTCCTGCATCCGGCTTACATCGATGCTGCCGGGGCTGCCCTTGCGAAGCAAGATTACCAGCCACTCGAGACCATCATACGGCAGGCACTCGAAACGGCAAAGTCCGATCGATCGCCATGAGTTGTTCAGCGATGGGGCGGCGGGTCTCATCGTGAAACGGCGGAAGCCCCTCGATCACGCTGTCCCGTTCGGTCACCTCGAGAATGCGTCGATGCCGTTCAGCATCGTGACGCAAGCAGGGGCAAGCGTCTTTGAGAACCGGGCCTTTGCCGAAGTTGAGCATGCTCAAATTGTAGCACAAATCAGATGATGGGCGACACGAATCCCCATCATTTTCGAGGTTCAAGCGCTCTTGGGCGCGTATGGCTTTCATCGGCGCACATTTGGCTCTGGTCCCACCGAGTGCCCACACGGAGTCCGCTGTTTCGCGGGTGCAGGTCATCTGAAGTGAAACCAAGCGTCGGAGATTCGGTTGACGGGAGCGACGAGCGAGCGCATGTTGCCATGGAGACGCAAGGCCACGGCGGAGCCCTTGATGAAGATCACTCGCCAGCAACTTTACGAGCAGGTTTGGAATCAGCCGATGTCGCGGCTGGCGCGGTCTTACGGACTCTCTGATGTCGGAATGGCGAAAATCTGTAAGAAGCATTCGATCCCTCGCCCACCGCGAGGATTTTGGGCAAAGAAGCAGTTCGGTCAATCGCCTCCGCAAACCCCGTTGCCAAATCCGCAGAAGAATGCAGAAATAGCCATGCGAGAGCCTTGCGAGGATGGTAGGCCGGACGCTGCCGACGAACAGTTGGAACTGCAGGTCGCGGAAGAAGCGCGGCTAGACCGAAGGATCCAGGTTGCGGACAGTCTTCATGGATCTCACGAGCTTGTGAGAAGCGCTTCCCACGAGTTACGAGCGGCCGCCACGGACGAGCTTGGAATCATCGCTTGTCCTGAGACCTGCGCCCTTAATGTCAGCGTCTCCAAGGCGAATTTGCGACGTGCGCTGCTGATCATGGACGCTCTTTTGAAGGCGCTCGTTGAACGAGGTTTTGTGGTGGCGACCGGACCCACCGTGACGATCTCGGATGTCGAGATTCGATTCTCCATTTCCGAGTCGCTGAAAACCGAGCGAGATGAACCGGATGAGCCCGATCTCGAAGGTCGATATCACTTTGGGCACAGTCGATTCAACAGCAAGAAGACCCCCTCCGGTCGTCTCTCGCTCGGGATCCTGAACACCATCGGGTACTGGGGACGCAACGGATTTCGAAGAACGTGGAGCGACAGCGACAAACAAAGACTGGAGGATCGACTCAATCGATTCGTAGCGGGTTTGCTCAGATTTGCGGCCGGCTTGCGGCAACACAATGAAAAAATGGAGCGGCGACAACGAGAAGAACGAGATCGCGAGGAACGGCGCGAAGCCGAAACAAAGCGGCGAGCGGAACTACGCACGCAGATCAAAGCCGAACAGACACGAGTCGACGCCCTGCTCCAACAGGCCAAGAATTGGCACCAAAGCGAATTCTTGAGGCAATTCATCGAGGCGTCGAAGGCGCACTCATCTTGCGATGCACGGCGTGATGGAGCCGCAAAGTAAATTCGCCCAATGGGTCGAATGGGCGGTTCAGCAAGCCGACCGACTCGATCCACTGGTTCCAAGCCCTCCGTCGATCCTCGATGAAAAAGTCGAAGACGAGGTTTCCACCTACGGTAATCGACGGTCATGGTGATCCTGATGACGTCAAAGCACGAAGGCAGGCAGGTCGAGGATTACGAGGAAATTCGCCCGCTGGTCGACCTCTGCAAGGCGGGAAAACTTTTCGACGTCCAGGCGTGGATTGCGGCCGGCAAGCCGGTGAATGCTCCGCCGATTCCGATCAAGGGGCGACGTCACAAGACGCCCCTCGAAACGGCCATCGAATCCGGGTTTCACAGCCTCGTTCAAATTCTCTTGGAGGCAGGAGCCGTTCAGGAGCCGAAGAATTGGAACTCGCCGATGGATCGTGCACTCGAGATGCGGCGGTTCGACATCGTCCGGTTGCTCGTCGATCATGGCTTCGATGCAAAATCGATCGACATGAAGAGCGTCTTTGAGACCTGGGACCCCCAGATCATGGAGTACTTCATCGAACGCGGCGCGGAAATTCAAAAGGGAAACCCGTTTGCCCACGCTTTCAGTCAGCGGATTCGAACGGCCCTTCGCGTGTTCAAGGAATGTCGAGAGCGATCACCGAGCATTCAGGAACAGGCCAATATTGCTCTGCGATACCATTGCAAGGAAGGGAACCTGAAATGGGTCTCGTTGATGCTTTGGGCCGGCGCCGATCCGCTCAAGCGCGGCTCGGAGAATTACGCTGACGAACAGGATGAAGAAAACGAGGAATGTGGTCTGTCCGCCCTGGGATTCGCCGCCCTTTACAATCACTTCGAGGTGTTTTCACTCAAAAGCGTGCGGCTCAATCCGGCCGAGAAAGCCGTGAAAGAACTCGTTTCCTACCTCTGCGATGGCGGAGGACATTCGATCCTCGTCAAGCTGCTTCAAAAGGGCCTGAATCCCAACGACCAAGAAAACGGCGGTTGTTCCGCGATCCCACGCTGCATTCAGCGGATGACGTGGGATTTTCGCTCCCGAGTTTACGGATTCGAACGGAATCGTAAACACATTGATACGGAGGAGGCCCGCGAAAATCTCAAGGCAATCCATTTACTCGCGAAGCACAGGGCGCGGTGGCACCCAAAAGAGCCGAGCGAATTGAACGACACTCGGCGATCGTTCCTGAAGATGGAACCAGACTATACGGTCGAATTCGTCTGGATCATGTCCAAATACAAGGCCTGCGAACTCGCATCCGTCCAAGAATCTTGTGCGCAGTCCAGCGATCAAAGCCCACCTGAGGCCTCATCAGGGGCGAATCAGTGAACTGTTGGCGAAGTGGTAGCGATTCAACCGATCGGCTTCGAGCCAAATCGACATAAACTTCCTCACGACCTCCCCCCACTAATGCGCAAATCTGCGGTTGAGCGACGGTTGGTCGAAGCATCCTCGACGGAGGTTGGCGATTTGCTTCGTAAAGCCGTGAACGGAAATCCGGAGGAGCTGACCAATCTCGCAAACCAGGCTGAGGCCACGTTCGAAGAGGCGAAGCGGCTGGCGGAACTGCCCCCCGAAAAATTTCGTCGCGCTTGGGGTGCCGTTCTCAAAAAAACAGTGGGCAGAAATTTGATTGTGTCGCTCGCGGGCGGAAAAATCGGCAATCATAAATCGAAAAGAACCGATGTGTCCTGTTCCTCCGCTTAGAGAAATATTCCCGGGACGCCGGCCCAGCGGGAGACTTCTTTCCGGTCGCCTTGGTAAATTAGGCCGAGGTTCGACGGGCCCGTGACCATTTTGGATTTGCGATTTTGGATTTTGGATTGGGAAAGACATGACGGAGCGACAATTGGTTGAGGGCGGGTTCGGAATCCAAAATCCAAAATCTAAAATCGAAAATCCGCACGTCGCAGCTCCGCAACTGGATTAGGCAAACACCATGGGTGTCAGTTGGATTTTGGCCGAGGGCCAAACAATCCAAGACCTTTCGACGTTTCATCCGGCGTCGCCGCCCGCGGAAGCGATCCGTAACCTCTCGATCCTGGTTTTGGCGATCACCGGGTTCATCTTTATCGTGGTTGAGGGAGTGCTGATCTATTCGATCCTGCACTTTCGCCAGCGCGGCCCGGCTCCTGCGGCTGAGCCGCCGCAGGTTTACGGCAGCCAACCGATTGAAATTGCCTGGACAGTGGCGCCGACCTTGATCGTGATGATCATCATTCTGGTCACGACCCGCACGCTGTGGGAGGTGAACGTGACGCCACCTCCCGAGAAGCCGGGGGACCACGCACTTTATGTGACCGTCGTCGGCCGGCAATGGTGGTGGGAATTCGACTACGATCACTACGACGGCAAGCCGCTGGGGTTCATCACGGCAAACGAACTGCACATCCCCTCGGGGGATAACCGAACACGGCCCGCGAGCGACCCAGCGACCGCACGGCCCGTCTGGCTGATGCTGAAGTCGGCCGACGTTTGCCACAGCTTTTGGGTTCCGCGGCTGGCGGGAAAGACCGACCTGCTCCCCGGACGCACAAACACGATGTGGTTCCAGACGTCCGAGAAGGGACTGTTTCTCGGCCAATGCGCGGAGTACTGCGGCACCCAGCATGCCAACATGCTGCTGCGGGTTGTCGTCGACTCTCCCGAGGATTTCGACAAATGGCTGGCGAACCAGCAAAAGCCGGCTGTGGAGGATGCCGCCGTGAAGGATGGCAAGGCGGCCTTTCTGGCTCAATCGTGCGTCAATTGTCACCGGGTGCGCGGCACTGCCGCCCGCGGCAACTACGCGCCCGACTTGACGCACCTGATGAGCCGCCAGACTCTGGCTTCGGGGATGATTCCCAACGACCCGGACGGCAAGCAGCTGCGCGAATGGCTGGCCAATCCGCAGGCCATCAAACCGGGCTGCCTGATGCCGGCGTTTGGATTGAGTACACGGGACCGGGATCGAATGGTCGACTACCTGCGCACCTTACGGTGAGTCAATTTGGATTTTGGATTTTGGATTGGGATTCGGGTGTCCGGCGCCCGAACACTGTGAATTCTCGCGAGCAGCGCCGGAGAACCAACAAAGTGGATTTTGGATTGAGGACGATGAGAGCGAATCGATTTTCGATTTCGGATTGCGTGCCGCCTCCAATCCAAAATCCAAAATCCAAAATCCAAAATAGTTGAGAACAACGATGGCCGTCGCCGAGCCGCCAAATCCGAGTCACGCGCCGAGACTGGACCGCCCGTCCTGGACGGCCGTGCTGCACGATTGGGTCGCCACGGTCGACCACAAGAAGATCGGCATCATGTATATCGTGATGGCCGTCGTCTTCCTGGTGATCGGCGGGTGCGAGGCGGTTTTGATTCGCCTGCAACTGTGGGTGCCCCGCAACGACCTGATTGGGCCCGACACCTTCAATCAGCTTTTCACCATGCACGGCACGACGATGGTGTTTTTCATGGGCATGCCGATCCTGATCGGGATCGGCAATTACCTCGTGCCGTTGATGATCGGCGCCCGCGACATGGCGTTCCCGAGGCTCAACGCCTTGGGATTCTGGGCGACGTTGTTCGGCGGAATCCTCGTCTATTTCAGTTTCGCGACGGGAGGCGCGCCGGCCATCGGCTGGTTCGCTTACGCACCCTTAACCGAGCGGACCTTCGCCCGCTCGTCCGCGACGGACCTGTGGGCCTTGGGCCTCATCGTGAGCGGAGTCGGCACGACGACCGCGGGGATCAACTTCATCGCCACGATCCTGGGGATGCGGGCACCGGGCATGGCGCTGCGGAAGATTCCCTTCTTCACCTGGACGATGCTCTGGACGTCGGTGCAGATCGTGCTGGCCATGCCCCCCTTGACCGTCGCTTTGGTCATGGTCGTGCTCGATCGAAACCTGGGGGCCCATTTCTTCGACACGCAGAACGGCGGGTCAGCCCTGCTGTGGCAGCACTTGTTCTGGTTCTTCGGACATCCCGAGGTCTACATTCTGATTCTGCCCGTATTCGGCATGGTGACCGAAATCGTTCCCGTCTTTTCGCGCAAGGTGCTGTTTGGCTACGAATTCATGGCCGCCGCCACTGCAGCCATCGCGTTTATCAGCATGGGCGTTTGGGCGCACCACATGTTCGCGGTGGGCATGACTCGAACGCAGGATATTTACTTCGTCATCGCGAGCTTTCTGGTTTCGATTCCCACCGGCATCAAGTTCTTCAACTGGCTGGCCACGATGTACGGCGGACGGATTTCGTTCGCTTCGCCCATGCTGTTTGTCGTGGGATTTCTCTCGATGTTTCTGATCGGCGGCCTCACCGGAATTATGCTGGCGGCCGCGCCGTGGAATTTTCAGCTCACCGACAGCTACTTCGTGGTCGGCCATTTTCACTTCGTGCTGATCGGCGGCACGTTGTTCGGGACCTTTGCCGGGATTCACTACTGGTTTCCCAAGGTCACGGGCCGCATGCTGTCGGAACGGCTGGCGAAGTGGCAGTTCTGGCTGTTGTATATCGGATTCATTGTGACCTTTGTGCCGATGCATTTTTCGGGGTTCTTCGGCATGCCGCGGCGGATTTACACGTACGATGCCGACCGCGGTTGGACTTTCTTGAATCAACTGACGACGGTCGGTGCGCTGATCCAGATGCCGAGTTTCGCGATCTTCGTCGTCAACGTGCTCTGGTCGCTGCGACGCGGCAAGCCGGCGGGGAACGATCCCTGGAACGCGTGGACGCTCGAGTGGAAGACGACGTCGCCGCCGCCGTCCTATAACTTCGAGCAAATTCCCATCGTGCGCAGCCGCCGGCCCTTGTGGGACCTGAAGCATCCCGACGACCCGGATTGGAAATACGAGTAGTGGAACGATATTCGCGATTTTGGATTTTCGATTTTGGATTTTGGATTGAAGAGAGATTGACGTAGGATTCCCAATCCAAAATCGAAAATCCAAAATTGGTAGGAACGAGCATGGCCGTTGTCGATCCCGGACTCGCCACCGCACACCACAGCGCGACCGATGCGCCCCGCCTGAGTCCGCAGGAGTGGGGCATGCTCGCGTTTTTGATGTCGGAGGTCGCGTTTTTCAGCACGCTGATCGTCACCTACCTGACCTACATGGGCAAGGACCAGTCCGGACCGACTCCCGCCACCGCGCTCTCGCTCCCCCTGGTGATCGGGACGACGATCTGCCTGCTCTCAAGCAGCGGCACGGTGCACCTGGCCGAAATGGCAATGCACAGGGGTCTTGTCGGCCGTTTCGCAATGCTCTGGTCGGCGACGATTCTGTTGGGCATCGTCTTTTTGACGGGGACGGCGTACGAGTGGCATGAGCTGATTTACGCAAAGCACCTAACGATCAGTACCAATCTCTTTGGCTCGACGTACTACACGATGGTCGGTTTTCACGCCTTTCACGTGACCGTCGGCGTGATTGCTCTGGTGACCCTGCTGATTGTCGTTTTGCGCAATGAGATGACGCCGCGCCACGCGCTCGGCGTGCGGCTCGGTTCGTGGTATTGGCACTTCGTGGACGTCGTCTGGGTGGTCGTGTTTACCGTGGTCTATCTCGTGAGCAGGTGAAGAATGTCGGCTGAGCCACAGATCGGCACACCCAACGACGAGCGGGGCGGCCAATCGGTCGAGATGCCCAGGCCCACGGTCGCGCCGATCGTGCTGTCTTTGGGACTGTCGCTCTTGGGGGCCGGAGTCGTCTTCGGCTTCGCTTTCCTGCTTGCGGGCGCGGTGGTCTTCGTCGCCGGGCTGAGTCTTTGGATTGCGAGCCTCTTGCCCGGGAAGGGTCACATGCACGAAGCGTTGGCCGCTCCCGACGAGCGGGCCCGTCCGGTCGTCGGCACTCCGGGACTCGTCGAGCAGATGCTCCCCGGACGGCCAGGCTATCGCATTCAGATGCCACAGATGGTGCATCCCACGTCGGCCGGAGTTCGCGGCGGAATCCTGGGTGGACTGGTGATTCCAATCCCCGCACTGATCTACGGCGTTGTGAGCGGACACGGCATTTTTTATCCCGTGAACTTGCTGGCGGGCATGGTCGTGCCGGGCGTTGACAAATACAGTCTGCCCGAGTTGGAACAGTTCCACGCGTTGTTGCTCGTCGTCGGGATCGTGATTCACGCCGCCGTCTCGATCACCTTCGGTCTTCTGTACGGCGTGCTTCTGCCGACGCTCCCGTCGATCCCCAAACCGATTGCCTGGGGCGGACTGTTGATGCCGCTGTTTTGGACGGCGGTGAGTTTCAGCTTGATGGGCATCGTCAACCCGACCTTGAAGCGAGGCGTCGACTGGCCCTCGTTCGTTTTGTCGCAATTCATCTTTGGCATGGTTGCCGCGATTGTGGTGATGCGAGCCCGGCATCTTCGCCCGCTGACGACGGGAGTTTTGGGCGGACTCATCGGCGGCCTGTTGATGCCCGGTCCGGCCGTTGTCTGGGGCCTGCTGACCGAACGCGGCATTTGGTATCCGGTCAATTTGCTGGCCGGCATGGTCGATCGCAGCATCGGCCAGCAATCTCTCGAGGAATTGAAGCTGTTCCACGCGGACTGGCTCGTCACCGCGCTCGCTTTGCATGCGACGCTGTCATTGGTTTTTGGAATTGTGTACGGACTCGCGTTGCCGCGGCTGCCGGTGATTCCCGGCCCGATGTGCTGGGGAAGCTTGCTGATGCCCATGTTATGGACGGGAATCAGCTTCGGTTTGATGGGCGTCGTCAACCCGGTGCTGCAGGAACGCGTCAACTGGCCCTGGTTCGTCGTGTCGCAATTTATCTTCGGGCTGGTGGCGTCGATCGCCGTGATTCGTTCGGAGACGATCCCCATTCCGCCGGCCGGTACTGGTCCGACACCGTCGCCGGCCGGACACGAGGTGTAAAGGAATGGCGTTGAGCCCAGATCTCCTCGTCGCACAAAGAACGCACTCAACCGGGCGTGGCCGACGATGGTTTGCCTGTCACTGGCCCTGATGAGTGGCTGCGATCGACTGGGAAAGCCAACCGAGGCGGACCGTCCCGTTCCGCCGCGCGACGTCTTGGAATTCGCCGCCTTGTACAAGACGAATTGCGCCGGCTGCCACGGTGCCAAGGGTGACGTAGGGCCGGCCCCGCCTCTCAAAGACGCCCTGTTCCGCGCGATCATTCCGGAAAAAGAGCTGGCACGCGTCATCACCTCGGGCCGGGCGGGAACGTCGATGCCGGCGTTCGCGGCCGAGAATGGCGGCGCACTCACGCCGAATCAAATTCAGGTCCTGGTTTGGGAAATCAAGGGCATTACGTACAAGGTCGTGAAAGACGATGCGGGCGATGCACGAACCGTGCACGTCGTTCGCGACCCGGCCGGCGCCTCGCCGAAATGGGGACCGGTCCAGGCGGCCCCAAAAGCGACACCGCCCTATTTGGCGTCCGAGCCAACCTCGATTCCGAACAGCGCCAAGTGCGAACAGACTCGCAAAACGGTCTTCGCGCGAGCCTGCGGCGACTGCCACGGGGACCGCGGCCAGGGCGGTTCGTACGGAGCCATTAATGATCGGGCGTTTCTCGCGCTCATCAGCGATCAGGCGCTGCGGCGTTTGATCGTGACGGGCCGATCGGACTTGGAAATGCCAAACTACGCCGGGGCCGACGGTCGGTCGGACAATTTCAAACCCCTGACTTCCTCCAACGTGGACGACCTTGTCGAACTTCTGAGGTTTTGGAGACAGGGCGGGGTCGCGGGCGGCGAATCGGAAGTTCGAGCGGACCAATAACGGTATTTGAAACCTTCTCGCGCCCGGCGCGGAGTTGAGCAATGCAGTCAGCACCTGATGAAGGCAAACCGTCGACACCCGCTCAACCGAGCCGCCGTTCGTTTCTCGAATGGATGACGTACGCCTTCGGCGCGCTGGCCGCGGTGGCTGCGGGGATCCCGTTTGTCGGATTTTTGATTCGCACGCCGAAATGGGCGCCTCAATGGGTGACGCTCGGGCCCGTGGAGAAATTTCCGAAGGGCGAAACGCGGATGATCACCTTCGACAATCCGATCCGCCAACCTTGGGACGGAATCACGGCGCACACCGGCGTGTATGTGCGATTTGAGGGTGAGGACAAATCGCAGAACGATCAGTTTCTGGTCTTGGCCGTCAACTGCGCCCACTTGGGCTGCCCGGTCTCCTGGTTCCCGCAATCGGGACTTTTTATGTGTCCCTGTCATGGCGGCGTTTACTACGGAAACGGCGAACGCGCCTCGGGGCCTCCGCCGCGTGGTCTGTTTCACTGCGTGTGGAGAGTCCGCAAAGGCCTGCTCGAAGTGCAAGCGCCCCACTACCCGACTCTGCAAGACACCCTCGAGACACCGGTCTGACGGCATGAGGATTCGGCGATGAAGAGCTTGCTGTTTGCCGTGGGACGCTGGTTCGACCGTCGGTTGAGCCTTCGCGACGCTGTCGTCCCGCTGATGGAACATCCCGTTCCGCCGCAATTGGCCGGGCCGGTCGGCTGGTGGTACATTTTTGGCAGCGCGTCGCTCACGCTCTTGATCGTGCAAATCCTGACGGGCATCGGGCTGTCGCTCGTCTTCGTGCCTTCGGCGGACCGGGCGTACGAGAGCCTGCTGTTTCTCAATTACGAACACCCGCTTGGCTGGTTCTTGCGGGCCCTGCACTACTACGCCGGCACCGGCATGGTCGTGATGGTCTTGGTGCACATGACGCAGGTCTTTTTGCACGGAGCGTTCAAGTACCCGCGCGAGCTGACTTGGGTGACGGGGGCGATGCTGCTCTTGTGCACGCTCGGCATGTTTTTCACCGGGCAGGTGCTGCGGTGGGATCCGGATGCGTACTGGGGTTTGGCCGTGGGGGCCTCGATGGCCGGCCGCGTACCGGTCTTCGGTCCGCAGGTGGTCCACTTGCTGCTCGGCGGTCCCGTCATCGGCGGTGCCGCGCTCAGCCGATTTTTCGCGCTGCACGTGTTCATCATTCCGGGCGCGTTGCTGTCGTTGTTGGGCGTGCATCTCTGGCTGGTCGTCAAACGCGGCGTCAGTGTCCCGCCTCGGCCCGGCCAGCTCGTGAATCCAAAGACTTACGACGCGGAATACGAAAAGGTGCTCGAAAACGGCGTGCCGTTTTTCGGCGAAGCGATGATGAAGGACGCGATCTTCTCGGCGCTCGCGGTCGTGATCGTGGTGATCATCGCGGCTGTCGTCGGTCCGAAAGGCCCGTCCGGACCGCCCGACCCGACGATGAGCGGGGCGAATCCGCGGCCCGAATGGCCCTTTCTGTGGCTGTTCGGCCTGTTGTCCCTCAGCCCGGCCGGTGCCGAGACCTTCATCATGCTGGTCTTTCCGGTACTGCTGATCATCGCGCTCTTCGCCGTCCCGTTTGTTTCCAATCGCGGGGAGCGGGCACCGACGCGGCGGCCGGTGGCCGTGCTGATGGTGATCGTGATCTACACCGTTCTCGCGGCACTTACGTACGAAGGGGTGACTGCGCCCTGGTCGCCGCAAATGACCGGATGGAGTGGCGATCCCATTCCGACCGATCTCGTCTCCGCGAGCAGTCCCCGCGACCTGATGGGCGCCGTCGTTTTTCAGAATAAGAACTGCCGGAACTGTCACGCGCTCGAGGGGGTCGGCGGACAGCGTGGTCCCGATTTGACGTTGGTCGGCGCAAGGCTCACCCGCGATCAATTGATCGACCAGATCAGCAACGGCACGCCCGGCGGCGGCAACATGCCCGCGTACGCCGAACAAATGAAGCCGGCCGAAATGACGGCCGTCGTCGATTTTCTGGTGCACATCGCGCCCACTCATGCCATCGCCGCAAACGAATCCCGCGCGAAGCGGTCCAGGTCGTCGAAGCCATGAACTCGCCGTTCGAGTCGTTTTTGCGCTCGTGGCCCTCTGAACCGTGGATTCTTGTTTCTCTTGTCGTCACCGCCGCGATCTATTCGCGCGGCTGGATGCATCTCCGCCACCGCGATCCGCAACGTTGGAACGCCCGACGACTGTGGGCCTTCCTCGCCGGATTGGCGGGCATCGAGTTGGCGCTGGCTTCGCCGATCGAAACGTTCGCCTCGCTGGTGCTGCAACTGCATATGGTGCAGCACGTGTTCTTGATGATGCTGGTCCCGCCGCTCATCTGGCTGGGCGATCCGTTTTTGCCGATGCTTCGCGGGCTGCCGCGACCGATCCGCGTGGTGTGGGTCGCACCGTTGATTCGCTCTCCGCGCGTGCGGCGAACTTTCACCTGGTTATCCCATCCGATGGTCGCGCTCCCTCTCTTCGTCGCGGCGAGCTGGGGATGGCACGCTCCCGCAGCCTACGAATTGGCTCTTCGTTCGACTCGCTGGCACAACTTCGAGCATCTGTGTTTTCTCGGTACAGGGCTCTTGTTCTGGTATCCCGTGATTCGCCCCTACCCGAGTCGACCCCGGTGGTCGCGTTGGCTGCTGATTCCCTATCTGATCTTGGCCGACGTGCAGAACACGGTGCTGTCGGCCTTGCTGACTTTTTCCGACCGGCTGCTGTATCCGCACTACGCGCAAGTTCCGCGACTGGGTGGGCTGTCGGCTCTGCAGGACCAATCCGGAGCCGGCTTGATCATGTGGATCCCCGGCTCAATTGCCTATCTCGGGCCGCTGTTTGTCATCGGGGTCCGCCTGTTGAGTGGACGTCAGAGTCGCGTGCCGGGGCGGGCGACGGCCCCCTCAAAAGCGTCGCGACAATACGAACTGCCCATCCTCGGGCAGCCGCGGCGAATGGAGCCGGGTGTTCTCGACGTTTTGCGATTGCCTTATATGGGCGGTTTTCTTCGCTGGAGGCACGCGCGACTGGCGCTTCAGATTCCGCTGATGTTGATCGCGGCCGTCGTGATCTACGACGGTCTCCGGGGGCCGCAAGTCGGCGCGATGAATCTGGCCGGCGTCTTGCCGTGGATTCATTGGCGGGGTCTGCTGATGTTCGGCATGCTGGCCGCCGGCAATGTGTTTTGCATGGCGTGTCCGTTCATGTTGCCCCGCACACTGGCTCGGCGCTGGCAGTTTGCCACGCACAACTGGCCAAAGTGGTTGCGGAACAAATGGCTCTCGGTTGTCTTGCTGATCGTCTTTCTCTGGGCTTATGAAGTCTTCTCGCTGTGGGACAATCCCTGGTGGACCGCCTGGATCGTGCTGGCCTATTTTGCCGCCGCGTTTGTGATCGACGGATTTTTTCGCGGAGGCACCTTCTGCAAATACGTTTGCCCGATCGGCCAGTTTAACTTCGTGCAATCCCTGATCAGTCCTTGGGAAATCAAGGTTCGAGATCCGGCCGCCTGCGATCGGTGCACAACCAAGGATTGCATCCGCGGACGAGGCTCCATCCCCGGCTGCCAACTTCAGCTCTTTCTCCCGCAGAAGTCCGGAAACATGGACTGCACATTTTGCCTCGACTGCGTCCATGCGTGCCCGCATGAAAACGTCGGTATACTCGCTGTTCCGCCGGGCCGGGAATTGTGGCGAGATCGATTGCGCTCGGGGGTGGGAAGCTTCGCCAAACGCCGCGACCTGGCCGTGTTGTGTGTCGTTCTCGTTTTTGGGGCATTCGTCAACGCAGCCGGAATGACGCGGCCACTCGTGAACTGGCTGACGCAAATGATGCGCTTAAGCGGCGTCCAGTCACCGCTCGTCGCGACCAGCGTGTTTTACTTGACGGCACTCGTCGCATTACCCGTGGTTCTGGTTGGAAGCACGGCGACGATCAGTCGCAGTTGGAGCCGTATGCCTGGCTCACGCCTCGATGGCGCCACCACATATGCCTACGCTCTTGTTCCGTTAGGCTTCGCGATGTGGATGGCTCATTACAGCTTTCACTTTCTCACGAGTTTCGCCACGGTCGTCCCGACGACGCAGCGATTCGTCGGCGAATTGGGCTGGACGATCTTGGGATCGCCGCAATGGTCTTGCGCTTGCTGTACGCCGGCCGCCCATTGGCTGGTGCGCACGGAAATTTTGTTTCTCGACGTCGGACTTTTGCTTTCTTGTTACGCCGGTTACCGGATCGCGAACTCCCAAGCATCGAGGTCGCTTGTGGCCCTCAAGGCTTTCATTCCCTGGGCCGCGCTTATGCTGTTATTGTTCGCCACCGGGATTTGGATCGTGTTTCAGCCGATGCAAATGCGCGGAACGTTGCCGAACGTGGGATAAAGCATGCGTGGCAAAATCATACTCTCTGTGAGCCTGGCTTGTTCGATCGCCAACGTGCCTTCCATGGTCATGGCCGACGGCGGCACGGTGCGCTGCTCCGAACGGCGCGGCGACCTGTCGGTTACGGTCTTTACGTCTCCTGCTCCGCTGTCTGCGGGTCCGGTTGACGTCAGCGTTCTGCTGCTCGACGCCAGGACGGGAATGCCGCAGGGTGACGTGCCCATCGTCGTCGAGGCCGTTTCCGTCGAATCCCAGCGGCGCTTCGTTCGGGCAGCCACAATCGAGTCGGCAACGAACAAGATGATGTGCGCGGCCGATTTCGAGCTGCCCGCTGGCAAGTGGCATCTCGACGTGTTTGTGGGCGATGCGTCCAAGACTTCACCGATCGGCTTTGACGCCGACGTGGCCGAATCGATTCCTCCCTGGCTCGACACGGGCCTTTGGATTGGCTGGCCTTTTGCGGCGATGGGACTGTTCGTCGCACATCAAATGCTCGCACGCCGCAGGTCGCTTGGCCCTTCATCGACTTGAGAATGCGGTTGTCGCAACTACAATGTCGCACAACCAACCCGTCTGCAGGAAATCGTCGTGAGCTCCACCTCCGATTCAAAACCAGAGCTCGCGCAGCCGGCAACTTCGACAACGCACTGGGGCAAAGCGCGTGGCCTCCCTGAAATCACGCAGTTCCTTCAAGGTCCGCAAACGCGCGGATTCGAATTGTCGCGGGCCGTGCGAATCTTTTTCGAGATTATGAGGGGTTTCCGACAACTGCACTTTGTCGGGCCCTGCGTGACGGTCTTTGGTTCGGCGCGTTTCACCGAAGGGCACGCGTCCTACGTGCTGGCGCGCGAAATCGGCCAGCGGTTGGCGCAAGCCGGGTTTACCGTGATGACGGGGGGCGGCCCCGGCATCATGGAGGCGGCAAATCGCGGGGCCAAGGAGGCCGGCGGCTATTCGGTCGGCTGCAACATCGAATTGCCGCAGGAGCAAAAACCCAACCCGTATCTCGACCGCTGGGTGAGCTTCCGCCACTTCTTCGTGCGGAAGGTGATGCTCGTGAAATATTCCTACGCGTTCATCGCGATGCCGGGCGGATTCGGGACGCTGGACGAGATCTTTGAAACCCTGACCTTGATTCAGACGCACAAGATCAAGGATTTTCCGCTGATCATCGTGGGCAAGGAATACTGGCAGCCGCTCGTCGACTTTATGCATGGTCGACTCGTCGAGGCCAAAACAATCGACCCGATCGACGCCGATCGCATCATCGTGACGGACTCAGCCGAGGAAGCGGTCGGGCTGGCCCGCGATGCCGCTCTGCGACAATTCGGACTCACGTATGGGCCCAAAGTGAAACGCCGCTGGTTTCTTGGGGAATGAACCGTCTCGTACTCTGGCACAAAAAGTTGCACCGATGAACGACGCGAACAATTCGCACGACCTTCGCGCGATTGCGCGGCATTCGATGACGGCCCGCGGGCTTGAACCGGATTTCCCGGCGGACGCGCTCAACCAACTGAAGACGATTCAAAGTCCCGCGGAGGAAACCGGCTCGGTTCGCGATCTTCGCGATCGATTGTGGTGCTCCATCGATAACGACACGTCGATGGACTTGGATCAGTTAACGGTCGCCGAGAAGCTCGCGTCAGGCGCGGTCAAGATCTTCGTCGCCATCGCGGATGTCGACGCGCTCGTCGAACACGGCTCAGCGATTGATCGCCACGCGCAAACCAATACGACGTCGGTCTACACGGCGGCCCAGATTTTTCCGATGCTCCCGGAGAAGCTGTCCACCGATTTGACGTCCCTGGCGGAAAACGAAGACCGCCTGGCCATGGTCGTCGAAATGGACATTGCCGCCGACGGTTCGATTCAGAATTCGGCCATCTACCGGGCGACGGTGCACAACCATGCCAAGCTGGCGTACCGCAGCGTGGCGGCGTGGCTGGACGGCCACAGTCCGATCCCCGATCGCGTCGCCAAGACCAAAGGCATGGACGAACAACTGCGTCTGCAGGACGGGATCGCCCATGTGATGAAGTCAGTCCGTTACCAGCGCGGTGCGCTCGAGCTCGAAACGATCGAGCCGGAAGCCGTGTTGCAGGACGGGCGGGTCACGGATTTGAGACTCGATCCGAGGAACCGGGCGAAGGAATTGATCGAAGACTTCATGATCGCGGCCAACGAAGTTGTGGCAATGTTTCTCGAACAGCATGCATCCCCCGTGCTCCGTCGGGTTGTGCGCTCCCCGGAGCGGTGGGATTCAATCCGCGAAGTTGCCGCGAAATACGGGGATAAACTCCCCGCGCAAATTGATTCCAAGCCGCTCGCGGAGTTTCTCGCGCGGCGGCGACAGGCCGATCCGCTCCGCTTCCCCGATTTGTCGCTGACGATCGTCAAATTGCTGGGCCGTGGCGAATATGTCGTGCAGTTGCCCGGCCAGAAGGGAATCGGCCATTTTGGCCTGGCGGTCCGCGACTACAGTCAATCGACCGCTCCCAATCGGCGGTTTCCGGATCTCATCACTCAACGTTTGCTCAAAGCCGTGCTGACGGGCGGCAAGTCTCCCTACAGTTCGACGGACCTCGTGTCGCTGGCCACGCATTGCACCGAGCAGGAAGACGCTGCCGCGAAGGTCGAGCGACAGGTGCGAAAGTCGGCCGCCGCCCAACTTCTGGCCGATCGGATCGGCACCCGCTTCGACGCGATCGTGACCGGAGCGGGAGAAAAAGGGACCTGGGTTCGGCTGCTCAAGCCGCCTGTCGAGGGAAAGCTGCTCAAGGGCGAGTCGGGTGTCAAAGTGGGCGACCAGCTCCACGTCGAGCTCGTCGGTGTGAATGTCGAGCGCGGTTTCATCGACTTCGCGCGAGCGGGCAACTGACGGAACTCGCGACAAGCGGCAAAATCAAGCGCGTTTGATCAGGCGAATCAAGAACAGGAGAATGATCGCACCGATCGTGGCTGTGATCAGGCTTCCGACCAGGCCCCCGGCGCTAATTCCCAGTTGGCCGAAGATGAATCCGCCGAGGAGCGCCCCGATGATGCCGATCACCAGATCGCCAAGCAGGCCGAATCCGGCACCGCGCATGATCTTCCCGGCCAGCTAGCCGGCAACGATTCCGATGATAATGAACCAAACAAAATCCACGCGATGCTCCTGTCGTTTGACGGGGTTAGATCACGAAATCGGTCCGACGGCCAAGAATTCGGTCGATGAGATCTGGCGAAATGTCGACGGCAACGCTTTCCTCGCGTGCAAAATCGGTCGGATTGATGCCGCAGTAAACGGACCAGGGCCCGAGGTGTCGCCAGCGACCGGCACGCAACGGTTCGTTGGGCAGGACCGGCGTCGTGCAGCGATTACAACCGATCGTCGTGTAGCCCTGTGAATGCAACGGATTGACGATGACCTGATGGGCCTCGGCATACTCATCCAATTGCTTGTCGGAGAAGGCCGCAAGCGGATTGATGCGAACGCAATTCATTTCCGGATCAACGGCCAGAATAGGGCATTTTGAGCGCTGCCCCCCTTCCGAACGCCGTAAGCTGCCGATAAAGGCATCGAACTGCCCCTTGATGGCCAACAGCGGTTCGGTCTTCCGCATGTGGCAACATTGTTCTTGCCCTTCGCTCGACAGGTAAAGCACCCCCATGCGGGCGGTTTGCTCAACCATCGTGAGAGCCGGCGTGAGCGTGACAACATCGAGCTGGTATTCGTGCGCGATGCGATCGCGCGTGCTGAGCGTTTCGGCAAAGTGAACGCCCGTGTCGACGAAGATCACCTTCATCGACAGCTTAAGCTCGCGAATCATGTGGCAGACGACGCTGCCCGCCTTCTGCATTGCGGAAAGAGCCGCCACGCGCGTGCCGAACACCTCATGCGTCCAGCGAAGCAGTTCTTGCGGCGTACGCTCCTCGAAGGTCTGGTTCATTTCGTGCAGGTCGGCCTGCGTCAATCGCGCCATTCCGTCCCAATCACCCAAAAAATGCTGGTCGATGAGGCGATTCTAGAGATCTTGACCGTTCTGTTGGAATAGAAAACGGCCGGCAAATCGCCGGCCGTTTTCGGATCGCACTGGACCTCAATCCGCGGACTCGGGGGACCAGGGAAGGGCCCGCGAGCCGCTTGCTTGCATTAGTGAGATTTGGCGTCCCACCACCACCGACCTTCCGGCAACTCGGGCGCGCGTCCCTTTGATTGGGCACTCGCGAGCTGTTTCGATTCGCGGAAAATGTGCGGATCGTTGAGGACGTTACGAATCTGCCCGTCGACTCCGCCGGCCACTTGGACCACGATGTCCTGTCCGTTGTAAACCCGATGGTTGACGACGGACATGATGGCCTTCGGCGACTGGAAGTGGGCCGTTTGATAGGCACCGCCCGCGGCAAACGCTCCCAGATCCCAACCCAAGCGATTGGGAATGCGGTTATCAGACAGGAGAGCGGCAACCAGCGAGAGGTCGAAAATGTTCTGCAGGTCGGCAAAGACCGGATCGTGGGCGGCCAATTCGGCGTAATGCGAGGTGAAATTCGAGGCGAAAACGCGATTGGCCGCCTCGGATTTGCCGGTATGAATCCGCTGTCCGTTCTTGGAGATCTTTTCGTTCTCGGACTGACACAGAACGGCCGAACCGTCGATCTCGAAGACGTTCCGGTCGGCGCTGTGCATGACCGCGTCGTACTTCATCGACAGCCACCAGCGCAGGGCATCCATTCGCTGGCTCTTCACTTCGTCCGTCTTGGGCAGCAACTCGAAGATGCTCGGAATGCCGGAGCCGGCGGACAACTTGCCGATGCCGATCATTTTCAAGCGGTAGTCGGCCTCGAAAATGACCGCGGCGACGCGTGAATCGTCGGGGATGCCGTTGATTTCGACGTCCTGCAATCCCAACTGCTGTTGCAATTGGTTGGTCCAATTCTTCACGGCTTTCGAGTCGATCGGCCCCCGAGCGTTGGACTCTTCGACGAATTGTTTGATCCGACGCAGGCCCTCTTCGCGGGGAACGATCTGACAGTTGAAGTAACCGGCTCCGTGCGGCGCAAACGTCCGCAAGACCGTCACAAAGTCGTCCAGAAACAGCGTCGCGCGGCCGCTTTCACGGCCCACGGCGATGCCTTTTTCGTTATAGCGCCAGCCTTCCGCCGGCCCACCAATCACGACTTCGTGTTGGTCCGGGTAAACGAAGACGTAGCGAATCTGAGAAAGACCGGCGAGATGTTGCATCGACTCGGGAACGTCACGCCCCTCGGCTAATCGCTTGGCGACCTCTTTTTCAAGGCGAGTAAGAGAAACCAGACGCAGCGAACTCGCGGCTCGCATGTTCGTATTGAGATCGGCTTCGCGAGCGCGATGTCCGAGCGAGCTCAGAGCATTGCCATTCTCTTGGCGAGTCAGACCACGCAGCAAACCGTTCGGATCGACTTCGATACCGGGCGGCCAGTAGATCGGCGTCTTTCGCAGACCTTCTTCGTCTTGCCAATCGTTTTCGTCGCCGGTCGTATTCTTGATCAGGTTGACGAGCTGCCCGGCCATCGCGGCACCACCGGCCGCCGTGGGACGCGAGGCATTTTCGGCAAGCGCCTTGTCGCGCGACTGAGGCACGGGGATGCGGCTGATGGCGACATCGGCTGCGTGCCCATTGCCCGTCTTGCGCTGTGCATCGGCGATCGTCTTCAGCAATTGCGTGCGCTCGACGGCATCGTTCGCCGACTTGGCGGTCTGCAACGCGGGTCCAAATTCGCCGGCCGCAATTTGAGCCTTCACGAGTTTGGCACGATCGGCAGAGGTGACAGAAGCCGACTGGCTCTGAACAGCCGCCGCAGCGGGTGCCTCAGCGACAAGTTGGCTTGCTTGAACCTCGTGCCTGGCGGGAGCCGCGATCGCTTGAAGGTTCGATTTCGGTGCTGTGCTGAGAGCGCTCGGTCGGGATGCAGTCGCGGGCTTGAGCGCGACGCGAGTCTCAGCGGAGGCAGTCGCCGGCGTTTGTGCCGTCGAAGACGACTGACGGTTCATCGTGAACGCAAGAAAACCGAAGACCGCGAGGCAGCCCACGGCTGTGGCAACAACCGGTCCCCAATTTGACGACTTGGAAGCGTGGCGCCCGGCGCGGTTTTTCGGAGAAGGTCCCGACATGTACATCTCCCCAACTTCTCAACAGATTGTCCTGGCCCGGCAGACCGCGAACGCTCCCCAAAGGTTGTGGGCCCTTTGGGCCTACGTATTAGCATCCCTTGAGACTAGTGCGCCGTCAAGCACATTTCCCGGTTTATCCCACTTATCTGAACTCACAGTTTTCGTCCTTTCCCGGCCAGGCTCAAGGGGCCGTTTCGGCAAGCGGCTTAAGCTTGATAAGCGACAGGCTGATTTCCCTTTTGAGCGACGGTAAAGGAAAATCAGGAGCCGAGCCTGGATCGCTGACGATCGATCCGTCCTCACTAAACTGACGCGACGCCAGGCAATTTCGTTCCGCAAAAACCGTGAGAATTATTTCGCATTTCCAAAGTGGCCAACTCTTGGCCCGCCCCGATCTGAATTGACGGGTGAACTACGGGTTTTCGCCCGAAAAAACCGCAAAACGAACATCGCACTCCAAGGGTGGTCAAACCACGATGCCGGAATTGCCAGAAGTCGAAACTATGGTCCGAGGGATTCGACCGTTTGTCGCAGGGAGGCCGATTGAGCGGGTCGTGCGATGCCGGAGTCGCTATAAGCCGATTTCGATCCGCCCGCGATTCGACGTGCTGGCAAAACGCCTGGCCGGGCGGACCATCGAGGAGGTCAGCCGTCTCGGAAAGCGCGTCGTACTAACGGTTTCGGGCGGTTCGGCCGTCGTCATCGAGCCCAGAATGACCGGTTTGATGCTCCTCTCCGATCCGCCCGATTCGGACCATTTGCGGCTGGAGTGGCGACTTGGCGGCAAGGGCAAATATCCGTCGCTTTGGTTCTGGGATCGGCGCGGTTTAGGGACCGTCCGACTGTTTGCACCGGGGGAAATCGAACGCGATTTAAAGACGAGCACAGTCGGTCCGGATGCGCTGGAGATGACGGTTGAAGCTTGGCGCAGTTGCTGCGGGGCAACTTCGCGTGCGATCAAAGTCGCTCTGCTCGATCAACGCGCAGTGGCCGGAATCGGCAACCTTTACGCCAGCGAGATCCTGCATTTGTCAAAAATTGACCCGACCCGACGCGCCGACCGCCTCAAGCCGGCCGAGCTTTCCAGGTTGAACGATGCCGTGCACCGGGTGCTCGAAGAGGCAATTCGTGACGAGGGCTCGACACTCAGTGACGAAACCTACCGCACGGCCCTGAATCAAAACGGCAAATATCAAAACAAACACCGTGTCTACGGCCGCGCCGGCGAAGTGTGCCTGACGTGTTCAAAAGCGACAATCCGCCGCATTGTGCAGGCACAACGATCGACGTTTTTCTGCCCCGAATGCCAGAGATTATGCCGGAGATGAAGCCAGAGATGAAGCGTCCGTCACCGTTCTTCCCGCAACCGTTTGGTCTTTACGCAGCACGGCGACAAATGGTGTAGTACGGGCTGGAGCCGTCATGTCGTACCGAACCGTTAAACGCCTGTTGGGCGAAACGAGCCTGGAGAGGAAGTGCCGTTACCTCTTCGGCGGCGGTTTGCTGCTGTTGATCGTGGGCAGCTTTTACGTCTACGCCCAGTTGACCTCGGATCTCGTCTACGAAGCCGTGCACAAGCAGGCCCAGAAACTGGCATCATCGATCATTCTCGAAAAGCACATCGAAAAGCTCGAAGACGGCCCGATGAGGGCGGTTTGGGAGCGGATGGTAAAAGATCTGCGTCCATCGGAGGGGGAATACAAGAACTTCTCTTTCTTCAAGCCGCTTAAGCGGGATGCCATCGTTTCGCCGGGCGAGTTTCGACCGAGCGATCCGGAGGATTACGACGCCGTCGACGCGCTCCTCAGCAAGAAGGAGGAGCCCGAATATCACCGGCAAGTCGAAAAGGAGCACGGGGAATACCAGTATTTCAAGGGAATTGTTGCGCAGAAAACTTGCGTCGAGTGCCACCGCAGCAAGGTCAAGGCCGATGCGAACGTCAAAGAGGGGGAATTGATGTGGGTGGTGAAGGTCAATCTCCCGCTCGATTCGACGCGCAAGGACCTGGCGAAAAACAATGCGATCCTCCTGGCGACGGCGATCGGGACGGCCTTTTTGGCCATGCTCGCCGCTTATGCGATTGTGCGATACGTGATCGTCAAACCCGTCTTGCACCTCAAGGACGTCAGCGATCAAGTCGCCCGCGGAAACTTGGAATTGCGGGCCGATATTCGCACGGGCGACGAATTTGAGGAATTGAGCCACACCTTCAACCGCATGCTCCGCCACCTGGTCACCGTTCAGGACGAGCTGCGGGCCGTCAACACGGACCTCGACGGGAAGGTGGACCAGTTGGCCCAGGTCAACTTGCGGCTCTACGAAATGAACAAGCTCAAGGACGACTTTCTGGCCACGATGAGCCACGAGTTGCGAACGCCGCTCAATAGCATTCTGGGTTTCAGCGACATCCTGGCCCGCGCGGACAACTTGACCGACAAGCAAAAACGATTCGTCCGCAACATCCAGACGTCCGGCAGCGCGCTGATGGTCATGATTAACGACCTGCTCGATCTGGCAAAGATCGAGAGTGGGCGGGTCGAAATCCAAGTCGTCGAGTGTTCGCTCGCCGATCTTGTTGAACGACAAATCGGCCTGCTCAATCCGCTGGCCGACAGGCGGAACATCGGCCTGACGTACGAGATCGACCCCGACATTCCGCCACTGCTCCAGGATTCCGTCAAGATTCAGCAGATTTTGAATAACCTGTTGTCGAACGCCATTAAATTCACGCCGGAAGGCGGACGTGTGCGCGTCCGGGCCCGTCGAATGGACGACGAGACGTTCGAATGCGAGGTTGAAGACACCGGGATCGGCATTCCGCTCAACGAGCAGGCGACAATTTTCGAGAAATTTCGACAAGGACACACTTTGCCCGGCCAGACCGCCGTCACCCGTGAATACGGCGGCACGGGGCTTGGGCTGTCCATCGTCAAAGAACTGTCGAAGCTACTTGGCGGCGAAGTTTCGCTCGTGAGCGAATTCGGGAAAGGGAGCACCTTCAGCGTTCGACTGCCGATTCGGCTCAATGAACGCTTCTCTGCGCACGGTGAATCCGCGTCCGCGTCAAACGTCGGATTGAACCGGGCGACGCATAAGCTGCTCGGCAGCGAACCGTTGCCGTCCGAGTCGGCCGCCGCCGGCGATTCAACCGCAACTTCGGCGGCCGTCAAGGCGCGATCGGACGAAACGGCCGCGTAGCTTGGCCTCTACGGCTTTGGTCTGACCCGCTCAAAGAAGTCCTGCACGGCCTTGCGGTATTCGTCGCGGGCGACGTAAAGAATATCGTTGTGCCCGGCGCCTCGGAGAGGAGCGAACGTCTTGGCAATCGCTTGCCGCGACTTTTCCGGCGCCGCGTCGAACAACCGCTGCCCATTTGAAAACGGCACAATTTCATCCGCCGTACCGTGAATCACCAGAATCGGGCATGTCACGGCGGCGATTCGCTCCGTCGAAGGAAAGCGATCGATGAGGAGCACGCGGACCGGCAGCCACCAATAATGATGAGCGGCCACGTCGACGAGGCTGGAAAACGTCGATCGCAAAATGAGACCGCCAGGCGGCGTGCCGGCCGCGCACACTTCCGCGGCCAGACGTGTCGCCACACCCCCGCCAAGCGATTCCCCCAGGAGGAAGACTTGAGAGGGTTTAGCTCCTCGCTTTTCGGTAACGGTTCGCCAAATTGAACGCGCGTCGTCAGCGAGCCTTTCTTCGGACGGGCTGCCTGGGTTATCGCCATAACCACGGTAGTCAAAAAGAAAGACGTCGGCACCCAGCCGTGAGATCACGTCCAACTCGAGTGCGCGGTAACCCCGATGCCCGGCGTTGCCGGGAAAATAAATCACGACCGGAATGTTCCCCTGGCCGTTGCTCCCCCCAGAAACGTGCGGCGTTGGGGTCGGGGTGGCAGCGTGAACGTACCAACCGCGCAACTCGAGTCCGTCGGTCGTGTTCACGGTCACTGTCTCATAGTGCCCGGACAACAGGCCGGCAAATTCCGGATCGATTGAGTCCGCTTGAGTTGGCTGGTAAATCAGTCGTCGTTGAATTAAGGCGAGCATGACGAGAATGATGACATACCACAGGACAATCCGTCGTCCAACCCAAAACGCCTTTCCGCGCAGCCCGGTTCCTTTGGGAACGGGGACGATCAATCGCGCCACTCGCCCCCATTTCGACGATGAGACAGGTTGGACGGGGGCGGGCTGGACCGGGGCGGCTTGGGGATCGAGCGGCAATTCGGACATCGATGAGCACCGGAAGCCCGTTTAACCGAATTCTATGCAACCTGGCAAAAATTTGCAGATCCTGCCCGTGCTGGACGTCATGAACGGCCGCGTCGTTCGCGGCGTCGCCGGTCGGCGGGAAGAATATCGGCCCGTGAAGAGCGTGCTGACGGAAAGCTGCGATGCGTTGCACGTCGCCCGGGCGATTCGCTCTCGATTCGGAATTTCAGCGATTTATCTGGCGGATCTCGACGCCATTTTGCACCGTTCGCCAAATCTCGAAATTCTCCGTTCATTGGCCGACGCCGGATTCAGTCTGACAGTCGACGCGGGTATCCGATGTTGCGAAGACGCCTTCGCGATCGCCGCGGCCGGGCGCACCTGTTGGTCGCGGGCCTGGAAACGCTCTCGGGACCGTGCGAATTGTCACGTTTGATCGAACGCTTCGGTTCTTCGCGCGTCGTCTTCAGCCTCGACCTGCGCGATGGGCAACCCCTGGGAAATCTCTCACCGTGGAATGAGACCGACCCGATTGCGATTGCCCGACAGGCCGCCGAAGCAGGCTGCACACAGTTGATCGTGTTGGACATTGCCCGCGTTGGAACCGAGGCGGGCGTGCCGACGTTGCCGCTCTGTGCGGAGGTGCGTGCCCAGTGGCCCGATGCGACGATTATCACTGGGGGCGGCATTCGCGGAATCGACGATTTGCGTCGCCTCGATCCGGCGGTCGTGGATGGCGTGCTGATTGCTTCAGCAATTCACAACGGCTCGATCACCGAGGCCGATCTGGTCTCTCTTGCCGAATAGACGGTGACTCTAATGAATCACGACGGGCGCGACACCAAGGATCGCCGCACCGATGTAGTCGATTGTGTCTTGGAACAGGACTTTCGGATTCGCCTCGACGCTCACGATGTCGCCCGGCATGAGCAGGATGTTTTCGGTTTGATTTCGCGTCGCTTCGCGTAAATTGACTTCGATGACCGCGCGATCGTTTCGGCCGCGCACTTTCCGGCAAACCATCACGCGGTCGAGCACTTTGTACGAGCAGCCGTGAGCCGACGCGACCGCATCCAGAATGCGGAATTCCTGTCCGATGGGAAGATCAAACCGGCCCGGCCGGTTGACCATCCCCGTCACGACGATGCTGGGGGGATCGCGACGCTCAATGGTCACGACATCGCCGTCGTGCAATTCCGCGGAGGCCAGTTTCGTTCGGTCAGCCGACGTCAACAGGATCTCGCGCCGATCGGCCGGGAAATTGAATTCGTTCGGCTCTCCGGTCGCGTTCGCCTCGTCCGACCATCCAGCGGCCGGCACAATGTCTGACCGCGACGACGCACCCGGGGCATGCGTATGGCGACTTTGAATCACAATCTTTTCGCCGGCCTCCTTCGAGAGTCCACCCGCCGCGGCAAGAGCTGAAACGAGATCGCTATTCTCTCGAGAGAAGCGCATACACGCCAGGACGGCTGACCGCGCCGTTGATGATGACGCGATGCTCCCGGGGTTTTTCCAATGAGACTTGCACGAGAGGCTTTCCGGAAACGCCTTCACGATAGCAGGCCTGGACGACGGCCTGGTGGGACGCGTCGGCGGTCACCCCGGCGACGGGAATGCGGCCCAAGACCGGGAGTTCAACCGTGCCGTCGGCGGCAACCGTTGTGTGAATTCGGGCCATTTGCGAGGTATTGAATCCGGTCGCGACCAAGACTTCGACTTGATCGCCCGATTCGATCTGCGTCGTCCGACGCGCAATCGCACTCGGCGTGAGATCCACCGTACAGGGAGCCTGCCAGCGACTGGCCTGCAACTCGACCGGCAGGTCCTTGGGCGCATATCGGGTTTCCGCTGCCGCGCAGCCCGAGATCATCACAAGCCCCAACGTCGCCGACAGCACGATCGCACGATTGCGAAAGCACCTTCGCGCATGCCAACAGATTACGGCATTTGCCGGGACCTGCGCAAAGCGTCCGCATCAGATTGCGGTTCCATAATGGAGGCGTGAGTGGCAGGATAGGAAAGGAAGGCGGGAAATCTACGCGCGGAGCGACCCCCTGTCAATCGCAGTTAAGGTCACCCTCAGACTTCGACAGCCCGGCGGACCCGAACGCATCCCAGCAAAAGACGATGACTTCAATCAAGTGGCCGGCTTGGCGGTCAACACCCTCTCTTGCCGCTTTTTCCCTTTTTCGCGAGCAAAGCGTGCTTGGATGCGTTGGGCCTGTTCTTGCGAGACCTTTGCGTCCGCCTCATGCTGTTCCTGAATCAGCTTCGTCGCTTCGGCCTTAGGAAATGCGGCGTCGTACCAGCCGATCATCATCTCCTCCCACGTCTGGTCGCCCCAGTGGACCGGCTTGGAGGGATCAGGATTGCAGAGATTGGCCTCGGAGTTGTCGTAGAGTGCCGTACAAACCATTTCGGAACCGGCCCGTATCACAACGGGCGTCGCCAGCTTGAACCAGTTTTGCCAGTTGAAGTCGTAACGCGGCACGTCGAGCAGGATCTCTTTCTTGCCA
The DNA here is from genome assembly GCA_963752185.1 of uncultured Planctomycetaceae bacterium. GTDB lineage: Bacteria > Planctomycetota > Planctomycetia > Planctomycetales > Planctomycetaceae > DASPSM01. The sequence continues at coordinate 4,333,851 of CAVVXK010000002.1, forward strand.
TCGGGATGATTCAACTCGTAGCGGAAGGCCTTCCCCCGCATGTGCATATGTGGATACATGCCGATGAACAAGGTGTCGCGCACGAATTTCTTGCGCGATTCGACTTTGTAGTCGTCCGCATACGCCGGGATCTCGAACTCGGCGTTTGCAGAACTCGCCGTGACAAGTCGGTGCGTCACTTTGGACGGATCTTCAAACAGCAGCCCGATGGCGCTGCGGTCCTTTTGCGGCGAGCCGTTGGGCGTGTAATGCATCTGAAAGATGAATTTCCAGCCCGCGGGCACGAGTTTGGCCATGCCCGGCGGCGCGAGGAACGGCCTGGTGCCCGGCGCGAAGCCGCAAAGGAGATCCATATTCGCCGTATCGCCTGCGCCGCGATCGGCGTTCTGTGCCGTCCCAGCCCTGCCCTTTGCCGACTTTGAAGCCGTCTGATTCGCTTTCTCCCGATTCCTTTCGGCTTCGGCTCGCAGCCGTTCGGCTTGCCGACGGGCCCGCACGAGTCGCGGATCCTCGCCACTGTTCTTACTCTTGGCCAATTCCTCAAGAGCTCGCTTTTGCGCCTCGACGATTCGATCGGCGGTTTCCGGAGGCGCGACAAAGACGATGATGTGGTGCACCACGGCCGGGTTGCTTGGCAAACACTGAGCCGAGCGAACCCACGTGTCCTGTTTGAAGCCGGGATCGACGATGTAGTAGCGATAGGGGTCCACACCTTCGGCTTTGATGTCGACCGGCTTGTCATTCATGTAGACGACTTTGTCGGGCGCACGCTCGAGCAGCCAGCCCGCGGTGAACTTCGGCGATGGAGGCAGCTCCGCCCGATTCCCCTCAGGGCAGCCTGCCTCGACCCAGGAGTAAATGAGTTCCTTCTCCTTTTCGGATAAGACATTCTCGTTGGCGAATTTCCCGTAGGCCGGGTTGGCGTGCCAGGGGGGCATCCGCTGATCGCGGACAACCTCTGCGATCATTTCTCCCCAGCCAGCCACTTCGTCGTATCTCGTCATCGCGAAAGGTCCGATTTCGCCCGGGAGATGACAGACCACGCAGCGCTCGTTGAACAGCCGCGAAACCTGATTGGAATACGTCACCGATGCGTCTTTTTTCGGCTCACGAACGCGGCCAATGATGCAGCCCTTGGCATCCGTTGTCGCGACGGACACCGTTTTCCCGGCGAGCACTTCATCGACGGCAATTGCCAAATCGCGCCGTTTGAGCTGCGGCTGGGCAAATCCGACCCCCGCCCCAAAGGTGTACTGATTATCGATCCGCCCCTGGTATCGGATCACGCCCTGCGCGTCGACCACAAACGCCTCGGGAGTGCGCGTGGCCCCGAAATCGTTGGCGACGCGGTTGCTGAGATCTTTGAGAAGGGGAAATGTGATGCCCTGCTGTCTGGCGAAGGCGTCCATTGCGACAACCGCGTCCTGGCGGTTCGAGTCGATCCCGAGAAAGCCAACGCCCTTTGCGGCGAATTCCTTCGCGAGGGACTCCATCCGCGGACCGTACAATTTCGCGAGCGGGCACTCGGTTCCGAGAAACACGACGGCGACCGCCTTTTTCTCGCCCAGAAGCGCGGCCAGCGAATGCTCTGCGCCGCGGTAGTCTTTCAAAACAAACGGCTTGACCTTATGGCCGATTGAGGCAGCCGAATGTCCCACCGAGGTCTCCGCCGCTTTGGAATTGACGACCGTCCAAAACAGGGTTGCGGCAAAGGCGGCCAGCACGACCCCGCGCAGCGCGACGCGTTGGAGCGTGTGCATCGAAGTTCCCTTTCCTCGGACCAGAAAAAGCGACTCGCTTTGAAAGAACTCAAAGCCGTGAATGGAACCGGCAGACGAGCAAGGTAGAACACTTGCTCAACGACGGCTTGATTATAGCCGGAGAAAAAACTCTCGACAATTCGTGAACCACGGCTTGCAGGGATTCGGGTGGGACTGCCTTTTTGACGTCCAGCGGGCCGTTCGAAACATTGAAGTCGGTCGACCCCCTACTCAAGGGCCGGCCGACTTCGACGGAGTTCGATTAACTAGCGAGGGCTGTGGAGCAAATCACTCGCCTCGGTCGCTGGCAACCAGCGGTGCACTTGGCGTCTGGTTGGTCGGCGAAGCCGGTTTGACTGTCCGCGCCGGCGCGGCCGGAGCATTCTCTGTCCGTACGACCGAGTGGCGAACGGTGGGCTCACCTTGTGGCGGCGTGACAATCACTCGATTACTGCTACCCGGCCACTGAGGACCACCGACGGAGGCGGCCGTGTTGTACATGTAGCCGCCATCACCCCAGTCGTAATCGGGATGAATGCTGTGAAACATGGGCTCATCCATCGCATAGCGGACTTTGGCAAGCCGCGTACGGTCATGCTCCATCCAAAATCGTGTGGACCCAGGGAATTGGTTCCGAAACATACCGAATTCGACGGCCGCATTTCGACGGGCCTCGCGGGCCTGATCTTCGGCAGTGATCTCATCGGGAACGCCAGGAATCTTATAGAGCGGACTGAAACGCGGCGATTGCGTGCCATGCCGCTCCGGATACTCGGTTCTGCTCCCTTCGGGGCCACCGTACAAGCTGTAACTACGACTCTTGAAGGCCGGGCGCGGCGGAGGAGGAGGTGTCTGCACGGGAACTGGCTGAGCGGAAACGCCGCCCGCCACCATTCCGCCCGCGGGGGCCGGCCCCGATTGTTCCGCGGCGGGTGCTTGAGCATAAGCCGCCGTAGTCAGCCCCATTGCCATTGTTCCGAATGCGAGAGCGATCCGTTTCATCTGACACCTCCGTCGTTTTTATTGTCGTCACGGGGTTTTACGCCCGCGGGTTCGATTTCTTCTGAGAAAAGAGTAGATGCAAATTGCGGGCCAGCGCGTTCCCGTTGCCGGTCGAGATGTTATCGGGGGGCGAAATGCGTCCAAATGGCCAGTGAAAGCCAGAGTGCCGCGGCTGCGTAAGCGGCCGCCCCAACATCATCGATCATGATGCCGAGCCCGCCTTTAGCTCGCTCCAGCTGGCGAACCGGCCAGGGTTTGGCGATGTCGAAGACGCGAAACCAAACGAAGCCAAGTACGGCCGCGGGAAGAGCCAGTGAGGTTGAGAACACCAGCGGTACCGATAAGAATACAAGTGGCATCGCTGCGATTTCGTCGAAGACGACCGAGCCGGGATCGGTTTGACCAAAAAGACGCGCGGCGCGGCCGCAGATCGGTATTCCCGCCAGGAAGACGGCGGCCTCCGCGGCGATGCGAAGGCCGATCGGCCATCCCGAGAGTTCAAGAGTCCACGCCAGCGCAAGCCCGAGCACGCTGCCAAACGTTCCGGGCATGACCGGAATCAGCCCAACACCAAACCCCGTCGCCAAGACGAGGGAGACCCAGTCCCGAAAATTTTGAGGCCGCGCACGCAAGATTCTCTCACCTGTCCCTCGAAGGTCGACGCCAATATACTCCCCACCGATCCAAATCACGAATGACGACCGTCAGTCGCCGCGAGATCCCCTCGGAGCAACGCATGTCCGACAATGGTGAGCCAAAACTCAGCAAGGAGGAATTTCTCAAGGAGGGAAGTCGCCAGCTTCGCGGCACCATCGCGCAGGAGCTCGCCGAGTCCACCGATTCGTTCATCGAAGACAACGCCAAGCTGCTCAAGGTCCACGGAACGTACCAGCAAGACGACAAGGACCATCGCAAGGACAAGAACGCCGACGGCACCCGCAAGGGAAAGGCGTATATGTTCATGGTCCGCACGCGAGTCCCGGGCGGGAAGGTAACGGCCCCGCAATTTCTAGCGGAGCTCGACTTGTGCGACCGCTATGGGAACGGCACGCTGCGCATCACGTCGCGGCAAGGCTTCCAACTTCACGGCGTGCTAAAGGAGGACTTGCGCAGCGATCCGCGGCATCAATCAGACGATGCTGACGACTCTGGCCGCCTGCGGCGACGTCGAGCGCAACGTGATGTGCTGCCCGGCCCCTTATGAAAACAATGCGGTCCGCCGCGAGATGCAGGCCATGGCCGACCGCGTCGCCGAACACCTTAAGCCGCGCACGACCGCCTATTACGAGATTTGGCTCAAGGACGAAAACGGAGAGTCGATCGACGCCACCGAATTCAAACCGGTCGAAGAGCCGATCTACGGGGCGCGGTACCTTCCACGAAAATTCAAAACTGCCTTCGCCCTGCCCGAGGACAACTGTGTGGAGATTTACTCCAACGACTTGGGCTTTCTCGCGATCGTCGAGAAAGAGACGATCGTGGGCTACAACGTGGTCGTCGGGGGGGGCATGGGGGTCACGCCGAGCGCTCACAAGACATTCCCGGCCGTCGCCAAGCGGCTGGCGTTCGTCACGCCCGATCAGGTAGTCGACGTCGCCGAGGCGATCGTGAAAGTGCAGCGGGACTTCGGCAATCGCGAGGACCGCAAGGTCGCGCGACTGAAATATTTGATTGCCAATTGGGGGATCCCCAAATTCAAAGAGAAGGTCGAGGAGTACTACGGGCGTTCGATCGCGGATCCCCATTCCGCCGACGTGACGGACGTCGACGATCACATCGGCTGGCACGATCAGGGAAATGGAAAACTCTTCCTAGGCCTCAATATCGAATGCGGCCGCATCAAGGACGAGGGCGACTTTCGTCTCAAAACCGGCCTGCGGACGATCCTCGAAAAATACGGCATGCGCACGCGGCTGACGCCGCTGCAGTCGGCGATCCTCTGCGACATCGATCCCGGCGAACGCAAGACCATCGAACGCATTCTGAAAGAGCATGGAGTCAAACTCGCGGAAGAGCTGTCGCTGGTCCGCCGCTACGCGATTGCGTGCCCCGCGTTTCCGACGTGCGGCCTGTCGATTACCGAGTCGGAGCGTGTGCTGCCCCAGTTGATCGACGCACTCGAAGTCGAGATGGCCCGCATCGGCCTTGGCGGCGAACGGATTGCCATCCACATGACCGGCTGCCCGAACGGCTGCGCGCGTCCCTACAGCCCCGAGATCGGCTTCGTCGGCAAGACGCTGGGCAAATACACGATCTACGTCGGAGGAAATGCCACGGGGACGCGGCTCGGATTCATCTATAAGGATCTCGTCCCGTTCGACGAAATCGTCGCGTCGCTGCTCCCCCTACTCAACCGGTTCAAGGCCGAGCGCCAAAACGGCGAATCGGTTGGCGACTTTTGCCATCGGCTCGGAAGAGAGACGCTCGCCGCCCAAGCCGAAGAGACGTCGGCGCCAGCATAAAAGCTCGACCAAGCGGGTGCCACGCCCAAATCCTACGACTTCGCCCGAGACTTTTTGAGCAGTGACGGCGGAATCTTTGGATCGGCCACCAGCGGCAACGCGACGCGTTTGCCCGTCCAGGACGACTTATAAATCGCCAAAATAATCTCGACGCTCTTCCGTCCCTCTTCACCGTCGACAAGCGGCTTGCGGCCGCTTTCGATCGCGGTCACAAAGTCTTTGATCTGCTTCATGTGGCCGACGTACGAGATGGCCGACGGATCGCTGGCCCCGCCCCCCCCGCCGACTTTCTGGGCGAATTTCTTGCGGGTCACCGCATCCTTGGCGACCGTCTTTTCAAAATTCCATAACAGGATGTCATCCTGCTCGACAATCACGGAGCCGCTGCTTCCGTGAATCTCAGTTTTCTTGAGCAGCCCAGGAAATGCGCTCGTCGTCGCTTCGATGGTGCCCAGGGCTCCGTTCGCAAAAACGACGGCTGCGACGCCGACGTCTTCCACCTCAATCCGCTCGTGCGCAAGCGTAGCTGTCACGCCGCACACCTCGGCGACTTCGCCCATGAACCAGTACAGCAAATCGACGTTGTGGATGGCCTGATTCATGTAGGCGCCACCGCCATCAAGCGCCCACGTTCCGCGCCATCCGCCGCTATCGTAGTACTGTTGCGTTCGCCACCATTTCACGTAGGCGTCGCCGAGCGTCAGCCTGCCGAAGCGACCATTTGAGATGGCCTCCTTGACGGCGATATTCGCGTCGCTGAATCGCGACGGGAAGACGGTCGCCAACAGCACCTTGTTCTTGCGGCAGGCATTGATGATCGCGTCGCAACGCTTAAGCGTGATCTCCAGCGGCTTTTCAACAATCACGTGCTTGCCCGCATTCGCGGCGATGACGGCGGGATCTTGATGCGAGCCGCTCGGCGTGCAGATCGTGACGATATCGACGGCCGGATCGGCCACCATCTCTTTGACGCTTGCATAGGCCTTGCACCGATTGGCCGCGGCGAACCGTTCCACGGATGCGGGGATCGTGTCGGTGCAGGCTGCGATTCGGCAGCCGCGGAGATGCTCGATTGCCTTGGCGTGAAAGTTGGCAATCATGCCGCAGCCGACGATGCCGAAACCGATTTTCATGCGTTCGGAATCCAATTTCACTCGCGCGGCCTTCTTCTTGCCGGCGCGCACGATCGTGCCGTCTTCCACCTTGAGCATCTGCTTGCCGGACTCGATGCGAAGTTTCTCATCTCCGCGATAGATGTAGGCTCCCCCCTGCTCGATCAGGCGAATCGCCTCACCGGTCGACGGGCACAATTTGAGTGCCTTGAGCAGCCCAATCCCGGAGATCATCCCTTCGCCGTCGAGAGCCGAAACCGGCAAGGTCACCTCGGGCACATCGGTCGGTATTCCGCCTTGGCCGATCTCCCGCTGCCATTGCGCGGCAGCTTCCTGGGCGGCCGAAGCCCCGTAGTATTGCCCAATCACCAGGCGACCGAGCGTCATTTTCGCCTCTTTGGGCACCGTCTCGATCAGCGATTTGGCCTCTTCGAGCGGCATGTCCGTGAGCAGCTCGAAGTACATTTGCATGCAAGCGTCGGGAACCTGCATGAACTTTTTCATCATCTCATAAGGCGCTTCGCTGATGCCGATGTAATTGCCGAGGCTTTTTCCCATCCGCCGCACGCCGTCGAGTCCCACAAGGATCGGCATCATTGCGGCAATTTGGCTGGGCATGTTCTGCCCCCGCTGCAGGTCGCGAGCCAGCATGAAGCTGTAAAGCTGCTCGGTGCCGCCCAATTCCACGTCGGCCCGAATCATGACCGAGTCCCAAGCCTGCATCACCGGGTAGAGACACTCGTGCAGGAAAATCGGCGATTCGAGTTTCAACCGCTTCGCGAAATCGTCCCTCGTTAAGAGTTGGGCGATCGTCACTTTGCCGCAAAGTTCCAGAATTTCGGCGAACGACATCTTCGCGAACCAGTCGCCGTTTCGCACGACCTCGGCCTTGGAGAGATCGAGCACGCGAGAGAGCTGGCTGAGATAAGTCTCGGCGTTTTTCTCGATCGCCTCGGCCGTGAGGCGCGCCCGCGTCGAATCGCGGCCGCTGGGATCGCCGACACGCGCGGTGTAATCGCCGATGATGATGACGGCTTGATGCCCCATTTCTTGGAACTGGCGCATCTTTCGCATCGGCACGGTATGTCCCAGATGCACGTCGATGCCGGTCGGGTCGATGCCGTACTTGATCCGCAGCGGAACGCCCGTCTTCTGGCTCTCCTTGAGCTTGGCGGCAAGCTCCTCTTCGGGAACGATTTTCTCCGTTCCGCGGCGAATGACGGCAAGCTGCTCTTCAACGGGAGGAAAGTGGGCCAACTTCGGCGGTCCCAAATTGCGGAGAGTGACTTTTCAGTGCTGGACGGACGACAGTCCCGCAAGGTATCAACCCTTGTTGCGTGATGCCACCCAATGTTTGCCACGACTGCGCGTTGATAAGATCCCCTGAGTTGATGGCACTTGTCGAAACAGACCAAGGTGGAAAACAGTGGCGTACGATCAGCTCTGGGCGCCGTGGCGGCTTTCCTACATCGTCAATTCGAGAGATGAACCCGCGGACGGCGAACACTGCTTTTTGTGCCGCTATCGAAAGGAACCGAGCCACGACGACAAGAATTTCGTCGTCCTCCGCGGCGAGTCGACCTTCGTCGTGCTCAATCGGTTTCCGTACAACAACGGCCACCTGCTGGTGGCTCCGCTGGCTCACAAAGGGAGTCTCGACGAACTCAATGATGCCGAGTTTCTCGAGTGCCAGCACCAGTTGCGGGCGATGACCCATCTCTATCGCCGAGTGCTGACGCCCGAGGGCTTCAACATCGGCCTCAACCTGGGACGCGTCGCCGGGGCCGGACTTCCGGGACACCTGCATTGGCATCTGGTGCCGCGATGGAGCGGCGACACGAACTTTATGACGCTCCTGGACGACGTGCGGGTGATTTCGCAATCGCTGCAGGAACTCTACACAATTTTGCGCACAGAACTGGCTTTGCACAAAAAGGCGGACTGACCCCCTACCACAAGGACGAGCCAGCGTTCGAGCCGCCACGGGTCTGCGGTCTGTCCCCCTTTTTGTGCAAGGCCCACAGAACTCTAGAAAACGACGCGGGAAAATCAAGGTGACGGAAAATTGATTGATCCTTCATCCGGTATCCGTCATCCTCTATGATGCGATGATGAAGCCCCAGGTCAATCCCGCGAAATTGCTCTTACTTTTTCTGCGGATCGCCTATCTGTGCATTTGCGGATGGGCCATTGCCGCATTTTTGCGCCCCGGCGAGGGCATTCCACCTGCCATCGAAGCGCACCCGTTTGCGGCGTTTTTGTTCGCACTGGGCGTCAGCCAACTCGTGATCCTGGTGGACTTTTTGATTCGCAAGAAGCGGATCGAGATCATCACCTCGATCTACTTCGGCCTCGTGATCGGTGCGGTCCTGGGTTACCTCCTGGTCAAGGTGTTTGACCCGGTGATGACCCAGATGGTGAACACGAATCTGATCGGTGAGTATTACCGGCACCTCATGAACCTGTTCATGCTGTTGTCGATTCCGTACATCTGCACGTCCTTCTTGCTGCAGACAAAGGACGATTTTCGCTTCATCATCCCCTACGTCGAATTCTCACGCGAGCTCAAAGGGAATCGGCCTCTCGTGATCGATTCGAGCGCTCTCATTGACGGACGCATCGCCGACCTTGTCGACACACGGGTCATCGATTCACAGCTCATTGTGCCGCAATTTGTCCTGCGTGAAGTGCAGGACGTTGCCGACAGCGGCGACAAGATGCGCCGCACGCGAGGCCGACGCGGGCTCGAAGTGCTCGCCAAGCTCCAGAGCAATCCCCGCGCGGACGTCCAGGTGCAGGAGACAACGAACGAGAATGAGCAGGGAATGTCGGTCGATCAGCGGCTCGTCGATCTGGCCAAGAGGATCGGCGGCCGGGTCGTCACGAACGATTTCAATCTCAACAAAGTGGCGAGCGTTCAGGGGGTCGAAGTCGTCAACTTGAACGACGTCGCCAACGCGCTCAAGCCGCGGTATCTCCCGGGCGAGCGGCTCCGGATCCGGATTTTGAAAGAGGGCGAGGCGGCCGGCCAGGGGATCGGCTATCTCGATGACGGCACGATGGTGGTCTGCGAACAGACGAGCCACCTCATCGGACAGGATATCGACATCATCGTGACCAGCATGCTGCAAAGCAGCGCCGGCCGGATGATCTTCGGCCGCCAGGTGCATCACACGAGCAAGTGAATTTCTACATCTGCTCGGCGGTTCGAATGCCCAGAAGCCAGAGCCCTTTTTCGAGCACGCGCGCCGTCAGATCGCAAAGCAGCAATCGGCTGTCGCGGACCGCGGGATCGGCTTCCTTAAGCACAGGGCACTCTTCGTAAAACTTGGTGAAAGAGTCGGCCGTCGCAAACAGGAACTGCGTGACATAGTTCGGGCGGCAGTCTTCGACCGCCAGGTCGATGCTCTCGGAGAACCGCAAGAGTTGCAGGGCGAGGCGTCGCTCTGTCGGCAGCGTGAGTCGGACCGTTGCTCCCGAACTGCGGAGCGTTTGCCGATCGATCCCTCCTTTGCGAAAAATGCCGCAGATTCTCGCGAACGAGTATTGGATATAGGTCGCCGTATCGCCGGTGGTTGCCAGCATCTTGTCCCATTGGAAGACGTAATCGCTGTCGCGATTGTGGCGCAAGTCGGCGTATTTGATTCCGCCGATTCCCACCGTTTCGGCCACCAAACTGCGGGTGTTGTCGTCGAGTTCCCCGGTCCCTTTCGCGTCGTCGTTCTCGTCGACGATGCGCCGAGCGCGTACCAGTGCTTCGTCGAGCAGGCTTTCCAGACCGACCGTATCGCCCGAGCGAGTCTTAAAGGGCCGCTTGTCCTCGCCCAGGATGGTGCCGAAGCTCACGTGCCGGTAATCGACCTCGCGATAACCCCAGCGGCGAGCAGCCTCGAACAGAAGACGAAAGTGTTCGCTCTGTCGCGCGTCGACGACATACAGGATCACCTGCGCCTGCAACATCTCGGTGCGGTAACGGATCGTTGCCAGATCGGTCGTGGCATACGTGAACGCGCCGTCTGTCTTGCGAATGATGAACGGGGCGGCATTCTCCTCAAAGAAGATGCACATTGCCCCGTCGCTGAGTCGTGCGATCTCGGAACGAGCGAGCGCGTCGACCACGTCGCCCAACATGGGCTGGTAGAAGCTCTCTCCGAGCGCCATGTCGAATTCGATCTCGAGCCGCCGGTAGACGGCCTCGAGGGCCTGCAGGCAGTGGGGCAGGAATTCGTTCCATAATCGCAGATTTTCGGCGTCGCCCGCGTGAAGCCGGGCCGTCTCGCGTCGCGCGGCGACGGCGACCTGTGGTTGCTCCTTGGCCAACTTGTGTAATGCGGCGTCACACTCGACCGCGTCACGTTTTGCAGTCTGTTGGGCCAGGTCCTGTCGCAGCGAGTCCATCTCCAGGCGGAGACGTTTGAGCGTCCGTTCGGCATCCGACTTTGCAGTTTTTTCCTGTGCGTCTTTCGCGGCGGACTCTGCCGTCACGATTTCACTTTGCTTCCGGCGAACTTGATCCTCCAGCGTCGGAATGGCCTCGACCGAGTCCCAATAGTCGGCGAGTTGATTGACCTGACGATAGAGCCGACCGAGTTCACTGACGGGCTCGCGGCGATAGGCGGCGGCGTCAAGAAAGTGCTTGTAGCCGTAGATAATCATGCCGAATTGGGTGCCCCAGTCGCCGATGTGATTGTCGCTGTGCACGCGATGTCCCAAAAACTGGAACAATCGATACAGGGCCGCTCCGATCAGCGTGCTGCGGATGTGGCCGACGTGCATCGGCTTGGCGACATTCGGGCTCGAGTAATCGATGACGACGACTTTTGGATCGCTCACGAGGTCGACGCCAAAGCGCGGATCGTTGATCAACTCATTCGTCGCCGCCTCGATCCATTCATTCCGCAGAGTGAGGTTGATAAAACCCGGGCCGGCGATTTCGGGAGGCAGGCACAAGTCGGTGACGTCAAGACCGGCGACGATCTGTTCGGCGACGGCGCGCGGAGGGGAACCAAGCTGCTTGGCCAAAGGCATGGCGCAATTGGCTTGAAAGTCGCCGAACTTGGGATCCTGCGTCGGTTTGACCAGGCCGGCGAGCGCAGCAGGCTCGTTCGTCAAAGGGGCCAACGCTCGGGCGAAGCGGCCGCGAAGCTCCCGCAGGACGTTCATGCGCTCTTCAAGCCGTCAAGATAGGCCTGCCAATCGACTAGGACGGCGTCGGCCCACAAATTCTCCAGATCGTACAGCTTCCTCGCGTCAGCGGCGAAGACGTGTAGTACGATATCGCCAAAATCCTGCAGGATCCATGTTTCCGAGGTCGCCCCCTCTGTCCCAATCCGCCGCGAGCCCTCGCTGGTCATCGCGCGATTCGCTTCATCCACGATCGCCCGCATTTGCCGAGCGCTGGTCGCCGTCGTGATCACGAAGAAATCGAAGATCGGTGTAACGCCGGTCAGATCGAGAACCCGCGTATCCTTGCCGCGGTATTCGTCGGCGATCCGGGCACAAAGACACGCTTGACGGATGCTCGCATCCCGCCGTCTCGTGATCCCTTCGATTTGGGGCTGGCTGCTGATGGAATCCTCGAAGCTATCCAACAAGGCCGTCGAACGTATCCCGAGTCGGAAGTCCGGCCCGCGATCAGTCTTGTCCGGTCTCCCGCTTGAAGCGTTGCTCGATCGTGGGGAGGAAGCGGGCATTCTTGTCCCATAGTCCTTTCAGGGGAAACTGATCCGGAATCGTCTGAAACTGCAGTTTATGAATCTTTTGCCAATAAAGCACCGCCGACATGGCCTCCTCGATCGACTCGTCGTCCGTACCGAGCACGTCATACTTACCCAACAGCTGCTGGTACTTCTGCATGCCGCGGAAAAGCAGTTCCTGGGCGATCAAGAGATTCCCCTTCTTGAACTGAATCTGCCCGTCGTAGAGGAGCTTGTGGGCGTCGATCATGCGGCAGGGTTCTGCATCCTTTTCTTCCTTGATCTGCGCGAATTCGACGAGTGCTCGCGTCTTCCAATAAGGATAACGCGTTTCACTCTGCATCTGAATCACCCAGCGTCGATAGTCGGCAATTTCTTCATTCTGCGCGTTGGCCTGCTCAATAATTTCGCGTGGGTTCATTTCCAGCTTGTAGCGTCCCGCCGGGCTATCGAACATCTCCTGCCCAAAGACATCCACCCAATCGTGATAAGCCTCCTGCCACCCCGTCCGCGACACCTCGTCAAAGGTGCCTTCGCGCTGCAACGCGTCGGGATAGCTTAACTGCGACCGCCACGGGTAGCTGCGGAACAAGACCTCCAGCATGGAAATGCTCTGCGGGAACTTCGTCTCGAGTTCGTTCGCGGTGAGATAGAGATCTTTCGCCGCCAGATAGTTGTCCTTCGATTGCGGATTCACCTCAGGATCGGGGCGGCCCTTGTAGAGATCTTCGTTCGGATCTTTGAACTTGAAGTACTTTCGGAAGAACTGCCATTCGTCGGCGCGGCCGACCTTCGTGCCGATGATTCGCCCCTCTTCATAGGGGAGTTGGGCGATTTTTGTGTTGATCGTGCAACCTTGCTTGAGGAACTTCGCCCCCTCCTTCACCCAATAATACCGGTCGGCCACAAGGTCCCAGGCCGCCGAAACGTTGTAAGCCATGTTCCAGCCCTGAAACTGCCAGACCTTCACGAAGTGTGGCTGCAACATGATGATGGCGTCGACATTGGCCCGCAACTCGGCCCAGTTCTTGGTTTCCTCGTTATGGTCGGCATCGAGCCAGATCAAGTTGGCGGCGATTCCACGGAAACCGAGAAGGGCCAGGTTCATCGCGGCGCTCGTGGGATCGACTCTTCCCAGCTGGTTCTCGCCGAGATCGTATTTCGATCGCAGTTGGGCCAGCGTTCCACCCTGCTCTTCGCCGGCGCCAGGCCGTCCCAACCGGATGATCGGGATCAACAGAATCAGAATGCCAGCCAGATAGACCAGCTTGCGCTGTCTAGACGAAAGACGGTTCATTTGGATTCAAGCTCCCGAAGCTTCAAGGCGTAGTATCCCAGAAGCACACAGGGGACCAGGTACGCGACGGTCACAGCAATGGCAGGCAGAATGGCCGCGCGGAAGTCGACGTCGAAGCCTTTGGCCACGTACGTCGACATATTGAAATAGGTGAGGTTCGGAAAAGTCTGTTGCACGAGCCAGAGGCCGTTCTCGACCCCTTGATCGGTGACTTTCATCACACGTTCGACCGGTTTGCTCAACTCCATCGAAACGGTCTGGTTCATATGCGTCACCATCCGGTAAATCGATTCGATGGGTCCTCCACCGAGGCTTTGGCCGGTGACGATCTTCTCGATCAATTCGCGGAACCCTTGGCCAACGATCAGTACCGCAAAAGTCAAAACTGCGGCAATGGGGCCCTTCAAGAAGCAACTCGCCGCGACGCCAACCATGACGATGATAATCGCCTCCATCCACACGCCGCTGATCGCCTTGAAGAATCCCACGAAAAACGGCCGGTCGGCCGTCCGGATGAATAAGTCCGGACGGGCCATTCCCAGGAATTGCTCCTGATTCAGGCAACGGGCCTCAACCCGCAGTGAGCCGTTGGAAACGATGTCGGTCAACAAATCGGCCGCTTTCGCTTCCTTCTTTTCGCTGTCGTAGTAGTGGATCGTGCGGGGAATCGGCGTCTGGTTTCCGTCGCCCCGATACTCGGCCACTTCAAAGGGCGGCAGCGGCACGCGCAGCTTGGAATCAGGATTGACCAGGGTCAACTCGCACAACAGTCCGCTGTTGATAATTCCTTTGTGCGTCCGGAAGGCCTCGAACCCCGTCTGCAACGCGAGGAACTCCTGCCACGGCACCTGTAAGACTTCCTGGGTCCCGTCGCGGTTGATCGTCATCGGGTACGTCTCGCCCATCGTCAGCCCCTGAGCGGCCGTGGCCAGATCACCGGGTTGACCAATCGGCACGTCCTTGAAGCTGAGAATGACGTCGTGCGCCCGCAATCCGGAGCTGCCCGCAGGCGAGGCAGCCACCACCTTGGTGACGACCACCCCCTGATTCGGTTGAAGTTTCAGCTTTTGAACGAGCGCCTCATCGGGCGCTTGGCTTTCGATGCCGAGATCTGTTGGAGTTCGCAAAACCGATTCGCCGATGCGATCGAAGTCCCAGATCGCGCTGGCCTTTGTCGAGCCTTCGATGTACGAGCGGAACGTCCAGACGTCGCCGACGTTGATCCCGGATTTCGTCGGCTCGCCCTGTCGATCGAGGAATGACAACTTCCCGTAAATTGGCACCTTGCAGACGAGGCGATCGTGATTTTCCGCGGAAATCTGACGGTCGATCCAAACGTAACCCACGACTCCCATGAGCGCCATGATGAAGGTCGCGATCAACGAGAATCCCAACATCCGGCCCAACACGACTTCGATTCGGCGCGCGGGCTTGGTGACGACCGTGTGGAGCGAGCGGGCCTTGATATCTTCCGGAATCCCAAAGCAGGCAACCAGCAGGAGCACCAACCAGACGGGCCAACTGATCGCCTTGAAGACGAACACGACGTCCCGCTCGATTTGAATGTCGACCTTCTCGCCCGCGCTCGTCAAAAACCATTCGCCAAACATGAACAAGACGGCAAAAATCGCGAAAACGTATAAGATTCTGCGGCGCACCGCTTCGCGAACCGTGAGAGACGCGATGGCCCAAATGCGGCGCAGCGACAATTCGGCAACGTCGCGAAAGCCCTCGTAGAGCTGTCGCAACACGGCCAAAATCCCGCGCGGGCCCATGGACGCGAACGCGCCCACGATGCTCACGATCAGGACCAGAAAGACGAGAAACCCGACGACTTTGACCCAGTGGCTGAGTCCCTGGGTCGAATCAAACGGAAGAACGTCAAAATTCATAATCCACCGACAATGGTCTGACCGTCAGGTCTTGCTGGAAGCTCGTCTCTGATGTTTGCGCGAGGAACGGCTGCCGAAATCCGGCGGCCCCTCCTGATTCACTCCGTGATGACCCCCGCGAAATGGTCCAGTCATCAATTGGCGCCGGGCGCTGTTCCTGCAGGCTCGCGGGCGGCGGCCGACTGGCCGTTCTGTCCGTCATTTTCGACGGTGAATCGCTGGCCGGGCCGTTCCTGGCTCTGCTTGACGATTCGCAGGAACAGCTCTTCCAAAGTGACCGCGGGGTGGTCGACTTTGTGCACCTTGCCGCCGTGCCGCGCGATGACCTGTTCGATTTCCTTGACAACCTCCTCGCTCAAGGACGAGGTGAGCAGCTGCGTCTCGTCGTGCTCCTGCAAGAGGTCGTCGACTTTGCCGAGCAGTTTCAGTTCGCCGGCGTAAAGAATGGCGATCCGGTCGCACACGTCCTGCACGTCGGCAAGTTGGTGGCTGCACATCACCACCGTCTTGCCCTGCTCTTTGAGCCGCAGGATCAAGTCCTTCATTTCCCGCGTGCCGATCGGGTCGAGGCCGCTGGTCGGCTCGTCGAGGAGCACGAGGTCCGGATCGTTGATCAAGGCCTGGGCCAGGCCGATTCGCCGCGTCATCCCCTTGGAATATTCCTTGAGCTGCCGGCGACGGGCGCCGTCGAGGCCGACCATTTTGATCAGGGCATCGGACCGCTGGCGGCGCGTGGCGGACGACATTTTGAACAGCCGACCGTAGAAGTCGAGCGTCTCTTCCGCGTTCAAGAATCGGTATAGATACGATTCTTCGGGCAAGTACCCGATCCGCTCGTTCTTATCGACGTCGGCCGCCGGCCGGCCGAGGATCGTGATCTCCCCCTCGGTCGGGAACAAGAGGCCTAACAAAAGCTTCATGGTCGTGGTCTTGCCCGAACCGTTTGGTCCCAAGAGACCGAAGACCTCGCCCTTATGGACGTCGAGTGAAAGAGAGTTCAGGGCCCGGACTTTTTTCCGCCCCCAGAAGTCGCGATAAATCTTGGAAAGATTCCGAATTTGGATGACCGACTCTGTCGACATCAGGGCTACCTCGGCGGTCCGGAAACAGGGACTTGGATTAGGTCGATGAAAGGGAATTCAACCGAACGACAGGAAACGGTCGGAGCCTCGCCAAACGCCTACGAGAGGCTCGAAAATGCGCTGACCATCCCCCGACTGTACGTTGAGTCGTGATCGGCTGTTGGAAAATCCGACAGGACGAACGGATTCTTCAAACGGCAGCCGATCGCCCGATAACGGCTTGCGGTTGATCCCGTACCAGAATGGTGCTCGCCGCGAGAATCCATGCGGCAGAGATTGAATCAATCGGCGGATTTCGTTGTACGACGTTCCTCGACACAACCGGCCGGGCCGCGCGCCGCGGCCCCGACTGTCATGAATCCGCCGTCACCTCCCAATCGAACCGAGATAAACCGGCGATTTCACTTTAAGGCTGGCCAGAGGGCATTGCAAGAGAAGGTGAAACCAATCGCGTGTAGCAGGCCAAACGTGCGTCCGCTGGACGGAAATTCTTTCGTGAGACGAATTTCCCGCACGCCCGGTCTTGTGATTGGCACCCCGATCTACCACGTAGACCGTTGCGACTAGAACCTCGCTTTGCGCTGCGAGAGATATTCGACCAGCGCCCGGTCAAAAGGCATGCTCGTATCGAGCGCGACGTAGTCGATGCCGCTCCGCATGCAGCCGGTGCGAAATCGCCCCCTCAGTTCGGTCAGCGTCTCCTGATAATCCGACCGAATGCCGTCGGCATCAACGACTAACGACTCCCCCGTCTCGGGATCCTTGAGATCGACCATGCCGCTAAAGGGAAACGTCACTTCGGCCTCGTCCAGCACATGAAACACGATCACATCGTGACCGGCGTGCTTGAGGGCATGCAGCCCATCCAGGATTGATTGAGGCTCCGCCAACAGGTCGGAAAAGAGCATGACCAGGCTGCGATGCCGGATCATGGCGGCGGTGCGGCGCAGATTGACGCCAATCTCTGTCGGACCACCCGGGCGCGACCGTGCCAGGACGGCCAGGATATTCGCTAATTGAGTACGCCGGCTGCGGGCCGGCAAGCTTTGCCGAATGCGACTGTCAAAGGTGACGAGGCCGACCGGATCCTGCTGGTGAATCATCAGGTAACCCAGCGCAGCCGCCAGACTGATCGAATAGTCCAGCTTCGTCAGATTCTGCCGGTACGTGTACCCCATGCTCTCGGAGAGATCGACCATCAGGTAACCCGTGATGTTCGTCTCGGCCTGATACTTCTTGATGTAGTAGCGGTCCGTCTTGGCGAAAACGAGCCAATCGATGTCGTGCGGATCATCTCCCTGCGTATAGCGTCGGTGCTCGCTGAATTCGACGCTGAACCCGTGGTAGGGGCTGGCGTGCAGACCGCTCAAGAAACCTTCGACGATGAACCGCGCCCGCAGATCGAGGCGCGCCACGGTTCGGATCACCTCCGGCTTCAAATACTCTTCGGCCGTGCGCATTACAGATGATCCTTGAACCAACGGACGGCTTCGGGCACGAAGTCCGCTCGCAAGCGGTGCATCCCCTCGAAAAACGAGATTTTGGCCGCCGGCCCCCCAATCAAGACTTGCCGCCTTCGTACTTGGCAATTGTCGGAGGCGGGACCTCCTTGATCAGCCGATTAATGATGTCTTCGGGACTCAATCCCTCGGCTTGAGATTGGAAGTTCGTCGCGATGCGATGTCGCAACACCGGCACGGCAACTTTGCGAACATCCTCCAGCGCGACGCTCGGTCGGCCGTCCATGGCGGCCACCGCTTTGGCACCGGCAATCAAATATTGCCCCGCTCGCGGCCCGGCCCCCCAATCGACCATTTCCTTGATGAATTTGGGCGACGAAGGATCGGGCGGACGGGTGCCTCGCACCAGCCGCGCGACGTAGTTGATCGTGAGCGGCGTGGCCTCGATCTGGCGAATCTGCTTTTCCAAATAAAGAATCGATTTGGAAGACAAGACCTTGCGGACATCGGGTTTCTCCCCCGTCGTTGTCCGCGAGAGGATCTCTTCTTCGTGCTCGAGCGTCGGATAGTCGACCTTCACGTTGAACATGAACCGGTCGAGCTGCGCTTCGGGCAGCGGATAGGTTCCTTCCTGCTCAATCGGATTTTGCGTCGCGATCACGAAAAATGGCTCGGGCAGCGGATACGTCTGCTGTCCGGCAGTGACTTCCCGCTCTTGCATGGCCTGCAACAAGGCGGCTTGCGTCTTGGGCGGCGTGCGGTTGATTTCGTCGGCCAGCAGAATGTTCGTGAACACGGGCCCTTGCACGAAGCGGAACTCGCGTCGCCCCGTGTCCGATTCGTCGAGCACGTTGGTCCCGGTGATGTCGGAGGGCATCAGGTCGGGCGTGAATTGAATGCGCTTGAACTGCGCGTCGAGAATCTGGGCGATCGTGCTGACGACGAGAGTTTTCGCCAGTCCCGGCACGCCAACCAGCAGGCAGTGACCACCGGTAAAGATCGCCGCCAGGATCTGATCGATGACCTGGTCCTGGCCGATGATCACCTTGTGCAGCTCTTCCACCATCAGGTCGTGATGGCGTTTGAATTTCTCCAGGAATTCGTCGAAATCGCGTTTTTCAGCAGGCACGGAGTATTCCCAATGAAGTTCTCGCCAGACGTTTTGCCAGATTCTAGAGGGGCTAGAGGCTAGGGGCTAGAGGCCGGAGCTGAGATGCGAGCGGTTAGTAGAGAGTGCCTGGGGATAAGTCGCTCCTGCGTCGCGTCAATCCCGGTCCAGCGTGACGGTTCGTGCGGGAAAGTCGATTCCAAGGCGATATTCGGTCAGGAGGCCCGTCCCGATGAGCAGCGTATCACTGTCGCTAAACGTCGCCTGAGCGCGCACTACGCGGCCATCGAATGGAAAATCAATCAAAAAGAGATCCTCTTCAATTTGCTGGTTGGCGGCGAGAAGTGAGGTCGCGCGGCCGACGAGTTGGGCGTTCACATGTCCGCGCAATTGCTCGGGCAATTCCAGCTGTCCGTTGAATCCGGTGTCGATCGTGCCTTGCCAAGGTTGGCCGCCGACATGGAGTTCGACCGTTGGAACGCCGTCGTCAGTCACCGATCCGGCGATCAACGGTGGCCCCCTTTGCGGTAATAGGTCGGCGAGCCGACGCGGACAAAATAGAGCTGAGCCTGGCTGCCGTCAGCGTCGCGCTTTGCAACGACGTCCTGGATCGAGTTTCCGAACCAAATTCGACCGGTCGCTGGATCAATCCCCGCAGTCTGCCCCTCTCGGTCTGACAGATCGTGTCCGTCTTCGTATTCTGACCAGAGCCGTTGTGCCTCGTCCGAATCCGCTTGGGTCCAATTCGATACGTTCATCGATCCACCTCCTTCCTGCCTCCATTCTACCAGCTCGCGCGAAGTCGCGTGGGCCCACATACCGAAGGCGATCGCGACCAAACCGGGGAGTTGTCGCATCATCTCCCTCAACGACGTAGAATCAACGTGTCACGTTTGGCCAGGCCAGTTCTACGGCCGGTGACAGGGAGGGCTAATACATGTCTCTTTTCCAGCGGCGAGTCGCGCCCGCCATCTCGGCTGTCTTGATCATCGGCTTTCTGGGGTCGGCTTGTGCGCTCAAGCCGGTTTGTGCCGCCGGCCAGGACCTCACCTCGGAGCAAGTCAAAGGCACCATTTCGCGCGGCATCAATTACCTGGCGAGCCAGCAGACCGCCAATGGCTCGTTCTTGACCGGCGGATTGGGGCGCGGCGCGTACCCGGTCGGTCCGACGGCCTTGGCCACGCTGGCCCTGCTGAATGCAGGGATGAACCCGAACGACCCCGTGATTCGCCGCTCCTTGCGGTATCTCCGCGATTTCCACGAACCGGGCGGAACCTACGAAACCTCGCTGATGATCATGGCCTTGGTCGCCGCCCATGAATGGGATCGCGACAAGCTCCGGATCGCGTCGCTCGCCGATAAACTCGAACGCATGCAGACGACGCGCGGCGCACTGGCCGGCATGTGGAATTATGGCCGCGGTCAATTGGGCGGCGGACACGAAGACAACAGCAACACGCAGTTCGCGGTTCTCGGCCTGCGGGAAGCAGCCATTGCGGGCGTTCGGATCCGGCGGCAGACCTGGGAATTAACTTCCGAGCACTTCATCGACACGCAAAACGAAGACGGCGGCTGGGGCTACCATGTCGGCGACCAGAACAGCACGGGGAGCATGACCTGCTCGGGAATCGGCTGCCTGGTGATTTGCGACCAGATGCTCGGCTCCTCCGGCGACGACGTCAACCCGGACGGCACGCCAAAATGCTGCAATCAGGCGCCTCGTTCGAATCGCGCGCTCCGGCGCGGCGTCCAATGGCTCTCCCATTACTTCGCGGTCGGTGTCAATCCGGGACACGGGGCTACCTGGGTGCTGTATTACCTGTATGGCGTGGAACGGGCCGGGCGACTCTCCGGACAACGCTTTTTCGGACATCACGATTGGTATCGCGAGGGCGCCTCGTGGCTGGTCGACGGGCAAACGCTGAACGACGGAAGCTGGAACGCCACCTTCACGGCCATCGAGACGGACAAAGTCGTCGCCTCGAGTTTCGCGCTCTTGTTCCTCTCGAAGGGATTGGCGCCGGTTCTCATCAACAAGTTGAATTACGGCTCCCCGGCAGAGGGGAGAAAACTCGACGATGACACCCTCCCGAATTGGGGTCAGCACCCCAACGACGTGCGGAATCTGGTCGAGTACACGAGCGGCTTGCCGCGCTGGCCAAAATTGCTGACCTATCAGGAGGTCGATCTCGAGAAAGCCTTAACCCAAGGCAGCGTCCGCGATCTGCTGCAGGCGCCGATTTTGTTCATCAGCGGCGTCGACGATCCGAAATTCACCGAGCCGCAAGTGCAGATGCTGCGCACGTACGTCGAGCAAGGCGGGTTCATCTTCGCCGTGAACAACTGCAACGGTTCCGGCTTTGACGACGGCATCCGCAGCCTCGCCGCTCGGATTTATGCCTCGGGCGACGCCCAGTTGAAGCGCCTGCCGCCGGAGCACCCGATCTATCGCGCCGAATATCCGCTCGATCCCGATGCGATCGAACTGTGGGGCGTCGATTTCGGCTGCCGCACGTCGTTTGTATACGCCCCGCAGGACCATTCGTGCCTCTGGGACAAATGGTCGTTTCAGCCCTCGCCCAAACGGACACCGCAGTTCAACGCCCTGCTCCTCCGGTCGATGCGTGTGGGCGTGAATGTGGTGGCTTATGCGACCGGCCGAGAGCCGTACGACAAGCTCGATGCGCCGCACGAAGAGGCGACAACCACGCAAGACCACATCGAGCGCGGATTGCTGCAGGTCGCCAAACTGCGGCACACGGGCGACTGGGACGCCGCCCCGCGTGCTCTGCACAACATTCTGCTCGCGCTCAACAAGATGTCCGGACTTTTGGCGTCGAACCATCAAAAGAATCTCGTCCCCAGCGACGAAAATCTCCGCAGCTATCCGCTGGCCTACATGCACGGCCGCTCGTCGTTCCAATTCAGTCCGCAAGAGATCGACAAAATGCGCGAGTACCTCAACGGAGGGGCCGTGCTGTTTGCCGACGCCTGCTGCGGCTCGCCGCAATTCGACCAGAGCTTTCGCAACCTCGTGCAACAGCTCTTTCCGAACCAGAAGCTGGAACGCATCCCGATCACGCACGAGCTCTTCTCACAAGGCATCGGCTTCGACATCCGCAAGGTGAAGCGCCGCATTCCGCAAAGCGGCAATTTGACCGACCCGCTCGACCCCACACTGCGCGAGGGCGAACCCTTTTTGGAGGGCATCCAGATCAAGGGCCGTTACTGCGTGATCTACAGCAAGTACGACTTGAGCTGCGCGATGGAACGTCAAGCCTCGGTCGCCTGCGCCGGGTACGACCACCAGGACGCCGTCAAGATCGCCGTCAACGTCATTCGCTACGCCTTGCTGCAAGATATCTCGTTCGCGGAGAAGATCCGCTGAAGAGAAGGATGAAGGCGGAAGCAGCGTTTTAGATCCGCCCTACGGCGGAATGAAGGATGAGCCAGAGGGCAAGGCGACCGACGGTCGCGTGTCTGGCTCATCCTTCCGCCTTCATCCTTCATCCTTCCTCTTGCTGGTGGTATAGTGGAGCGGGTCTCTCAGACGGCCGGAAAGGCGCTTGGTCCGGCTGGCGCGGCGGTTGGTGATCTCGAGGCGGGGCGGAGTTGCGCGGGGCACTCCGGTCGAGGTGGCCGGTCCGAGGGGCTCCGGTGAGGACGACACGCCATGGAGCTCTACAACTTCGACGGGCGGCTGAATCGCTCGCTCAATATGAAAATGGCCGAGTTGCAACGCAACGAGCGGCTGCGACACGTCGTTTTTTCCGCCCAGTTTGACCGCGAGCTGCTCGACTATCTCGGCACCATCGCCGACATGATCCGGCAGATTTCCAAGTCGCGCAAAGGCCGCCGCTTTCTGGGAAATGTGCTGCGACACCAGCGGGCCATGCTGTATTTCACGCAGCCCTCCACGCGAACGTTTCTGTCGTTCACGGCGGCCTGCCAGATGCTGGGCATCGCCTGCAACGAAGTCCGCGATCCGTCCGTCTCCTCCGAAGCGAAAGGCGAATCGCCCTTCGACTCGATTCGCATGTTCTCGACCTACTTCGACATCATCATCATGCGCAGCGTCGTGCCGAACTTCGCCGAATGCTGCGCGTACCTGATGAACGAGATGGATGAGCAGGACCATCGCAGCGTGCCGATCGTCAACGCGGGCTCCGGGGCCGACGAACATCCCACGCAGGCCCTGCTCGACATCTATACGATCAAGCGCACGTTTCAGTTCCAACATCGGAAAGACTCCTCAACCTGGAACCGTTTCGATGACGAGTTGCGCCGCAAGTACCCGGGACTGACCAAGAGCCTGGACGGCAAACTTTACGGATTCTGCGGCGACATCGGACGCGGCCGCACCGTTCGCTCGCTGGCCAGCTCACTGTCGCTGTTTCGCGACGTTTCGATCTGCTTCATCTCGCCGCCGCATCCCAAAATGCGGCTGAGCCCCGATCTGCGCGATCGGCTCACGAAGCGGCGGGTGAAGATTTACGAGCTGGAATCGTTCGAGGACACGATCGACGGCAAGCCGGCCATCGAAGCGGTCGACTGCCTCTACATGACGCGCATTCAGCGGGAGCACGACACGAACGAAGACAAGGACGGGTATCGGAACATCGACCTCTCGAAATACTGTCTCACCACGGGACTGGTTAGCCGGATGAAGGACTACGCGCCGATCCTGCATCCCTTCCCGCGCGATAGCCGCATCGGCGAAATCCCGACCGAAATCGACACCGATCCACGGGCGATGTATTTTCACCAGGCCCGGAACGGCATGTGGATTCGGGCCGCCCTCTTGGCCTATCTTTTCGACGCCGACCAGCGAATCGCCAGCCGCTTCCGCAAGGACTTCGAGGAATACCACGACTACAACATCGGCGGCGTGCTGTAGTGGCGTTTGACCCGATCGACTCGCAGTTTGCCCGATCCGCGATCGCACTCTCGGCGCTGGCTCATGCCGGGCTCTGACGATGTTCGGCCCGTTCTGCGGCGCACGCTTATTTTCCAACGTGCTTCCCGGAAGACGGCGAGGCTGATTCCAGCTTGAGCAATTCCTTGGCCTCGTTGTAGGCCATCCAGATGATCACGTCGTCGTGCCAGAAACCGGCTCTTTTTTCCGCCGGAGGAGGTCGGACCTGCCTCATCTTCGAGGCCGCCACGGTGGCAAGTTGACGGGCCTCGTCTTGTTTGCCTTGCCGGTAGGAGTTCATGGCGCGGTAAAAGGCCGACGTCAACCAGACGTGCGGATTCCCCTCGCCGCATTTCATCGCCTCACCGAGGGCCTCTTCGGCCTCGCGAAATTGACCGTTGCGGAATGCGCACATTCCCCAGGCCAACTGGAAGGAGCGCACGAGACCGCTGTCCTTGCCAAGTTCGGCCGCCTTGCGTGCCAGGCGAAGCGACTCGGCCAGATGCTTCGCATCCCCGCCTGCCGGAAAGCTGCAGGCTTTAGCGCACCGCTCGAGCGTCATGGGATCTTCCGAGCCTTTCGCAAGCTCGAGTGCCCGTCGACACGCTTCGCCATATTCTTTTTCCCGGCCGAACCAGACTTGATAGGCCATTGCCGAGAGAGACATCTGCGCGAGATTTTGCGCGCTATCCAGCGTGTCGGGATGTTTGGGGCCGAGTTTTTCTCTCAAGCGCGCGAGCCTTCTCTCGCCCGGCCCGGCCGCCTGCCGGAAGAGACTGGTCCCTTTCGGTGCACTGTTGATTTCCGCGGCGGCCCGGTTGAGAGCGGGAGAAATCCACCCAGCCGGCTCGGTTTCCGGATGCTTGTCGGCAAGCCGGACGACGTAGTCGACTTCATCGCTGATCGTGGCGTCGGCCAGATCGTCCCGATGAGTCTCGCGCAGCACTTTCGTCAGATTGCTGGAAATCTTGTCGAGCCGGTCGCCGTCGAAGGCGTAAGCCGGCAGATCCTCGCCCGCCTGTTTCAAATACGCGAGCGCTTCGTTGTACCCGGCTGCCGCCTCCGCGGGCCGCCCGGTCTGGCTGCGGATCAGAGCCAAATTGTTACACAGGAAGACCGCTTGCAGCCTGTAATCGTTGATTTCCACATCGTTCGGCGCGCGCGGACGAGCTGCCTTGCGAAAGGCAAAGCCTCCTCAAACGTCTTTTCGGAGAGCGGGAGGCGTTTTGTGATTCGGTAAAAGGCCGCCAGATTGCTGTAGCTGATCAGCAAGCCGATCTGCTGGGCCGGCACGAGCGGATGCTCGGCGGCGCTGTGCCGCTTGATCGCCAGAGATTCTTGCATCACAGCCTCGGCCCGCTCGAGCCGGCCCACATTCTGACAGGCGACTCCGAGGTTATTCGTGACCTGGGCGAGGATCTCGCGCACTTCCAGGTCGTCGGGGTAGGCTTCCGCCAATCCTCTGGAAATGGGCAGCGCCTCTTCATACCACGCAATCGCGTCGTTGTTTTGTTCGCGGGCGAAGCCCACGTTCGTCAGCAGATTGGCCAACAACAGGCGGTATCGGCGATCCGCGCCGTGCGCCGCGACGAGCCGACGCGCCAGGGCCGTCGCTTCCTTCCAGGCTTGATCGCGTTCCGCCACCACCCAAGCGCCCAAATAGTCGAGGGTCTCCGCCAGATCGGCCTGGTACTCGGGAACGTTGGGATAATCGTTGACGAGCGGCTTCAAAATGCTGATCGCGGCATGCAGGGATTTCCGGGAGGAGTCGAAGCGGCCGGCAAGGTTGTGAAGCTCCCCCTGTTGCAGGTGGGTCCGAGCCAATTCCTGCTGGTAACCAGGATCCTTGGGAAATTCCTGGGACAAACGGGCAAAGATCTTGAAACTCTGGTCGTAAGCTTTCTCCGCCTGGGAGCGTTTTCCGGTATCGGCCCAAAGGTCGGCCAGTCGGCGAAAGGCCCGGCCGCGCTCGGCTTGAACGTCGGGATCGGCGCTGGCTTCCTGAACGAACTTGTCGTAGAAGCCGGCCGCCGACTGCAAGAGCTCCGTCCGCAGTTTTTCCAGGCCCTTCGCCTTGAGTTCCGGATTCTCGCTGACGCGCGTGTGATACTGATCGACGGCCTCCCGAGCCATGCGGAAGCGGGCCATCGCCAGGTCGCGCTGCTGGGCCGCTTTTTGTTCATTCTGCCGGGCCAGCTCGTTCGCCTTGCGCTCGGCGGCGGCGGCTGCAAGCGCCTTCTGTTCGTCTGCCACGGCCCTTTGACGTTGGGCCGATTCCGCGGCCCGCGCCAGTTCCGCTTCCGTGAGCGCCGCAAGCGCCGACCGCTCCGCGTGGGTGGCGCGGATCGCTTGCCAGATCGCCAGCGCACTGCCACCCACGAGCGCGATCGCGACGAGCGCCGAAGTCACCACGGCGACCCGATTGCGCTCTGCGAATTTCTTCAATCGGTAGGCGGTCGAAGGCGGCCGGGCCGCGATCGCCTCGTGTCGCAAGTAACGCTCGACGTCTTCGGCGAAGTTGCCGGGAGTCGCGTAGCGGCGATTGCGTTCCTTTTCCAGCGACTTCATCACGATCCAATCGAGATCCCCCGAGAGCAGTTTGACCAGCCGCTTCACGTCCAGGCCCCGATATCCGGCGAGAACGGTCGCCGAGTCCTTGAGCGACGAGAGCCGCGTGCTGGGACGCGGCGGAATCTTGCTCGCAGATCATCCGCTGCATCTCGGCATAGCCGGCCTGCCGGAGCCGCTCGGCCTCGAGCGGCGTCGTCCCGGTCAACAGTTCGTAGAGCAGCACTCCCAGCGAATAGACGTCGGTCCGCGTATCGATATCGAGTCCGCTCATCTCCGCCTGTTCGGGGCTCATGTACGCCGGCGTGCCGACCATCTGGCCGTGCGCGGTAAACAGCGTCCGCTCGGTCAGCTTCTGGGCGATCGCCTTGGCGACGCCGAAGTCGATCACCTTCACCACGGGCTCGCCGTCGTGCAGAGTCACCAGGACGTTGGACGGCTTGATATCGCGGTGGATGATCCCCTTCTGATGCGCGTGCTGAATCGCATGACAGACGTCGCGAAACAGCTTCAGTCGAGCCTCGGGCGAGCAGCGGTTCTTGTCGCAGAACTCGGTGATCGGCACGCCTTTGACGAGCTCCATCACGAAGTAGGGATGGCCGGACTTGGTGGCGCCGGCGTCGAGCACCTTGGCCACGTTCGGGTGGTCCATTAACGCCAGGGCCTGGCGTTCCGATTCGAACCGCGCGATCACCTCGGCCGAATCCATGCCCGGCTTGATGATCTTGAGCGCGACGGTGCGGCGGACCGGCTTCTCCTGTTCGGCCATGTAAACCAGGCCAAACCCCCCTTCGCCGATTTGCTGCCGCAGCTTGTACGGACCGATCACGCTGCCGACCGCCTCGGCCGGCAGATTGGCAAGCACGGTCGAGGCGATTCCCGCCTGATCGGACGCGGGTTGTGCTTCGGACATAACGATCCTCGACGCCAGGGAGCAGCCAGGATCCCCGACGAATTGAGTTCGCTTTGACTCTATGGGGGGATTTTTGCGATTTCAATCAGGTATGCCTCTCGTGCGAACCGCAGGCGATCCGGGCGCAGCGAGACGCTCAGGTTCGATTGCAAAACTTGATGCCGGATTCGTTTGCGGGCGCTCACCGCCCGATCCGTTTGCGGGCGTATGGTCCGCCGCGGCGGATCCGACGTTGGGCGAGATGCCGTTTGGCGACTGTCTCGACGGGCTCCCCGCCGATGACTTCGCCCGTGGCCGCCCGCGAGGAAAGTTTCCAACAGTGCACGTGGTCTCAGACTCCGTGGGGGAGACGGCGAGCTTGCCATGAGCGCTCGACATCACTGTTGCCTTCCCCTTGTCAGGACAAGGTCGGCCACCGCAGAACGATGATTTCGGAGCTCAATACACGGCCCCGGCTGTGCCTCTGTGAACGCTTCGCCTGAGTGGTTGCCCACTCCGACGCATCACTCGAGGCCGAGGCGACTGGCTAGGTCTTACCTCGTGCGATTCTCCCAGCGCGCCGGGATTCGCAACTCTCCTCCGGCTTGTGCCGGCGCACCCTAACACCTATTCCATTCTCGCCCCTCCCCCTCGCCTATTGTTTCATCGGGAGACAACAGCACGATGACGCAATCCGAAAGTCGGCATCTTTCCAGGCGCGCTGGAAACGTGATCGCATTATAGCGGCTTCGGCTTTTCGTCCCTGTCTCTCCAGACTTCGAGACAACCCATACAGTGCCCATCCGTTTTCTGGATGTCTCTTTAAATCTCCTTCGTAGACAGCGCCCGCCTCGGCGACGCGCCCGGCATCCATCAGCGCGGCGCCGAGCGCGTGCCTGGACGGGATGACCCATGAGGGCGGCTCCACATAGGGTAGCTGATCCTCAAACCAGGCCGCCTCCCGCAGAGAGCGTATTCCGTCTTCGATCCGTCCCTCACGATAGGAAACTTCGCCTGCCAGCATCATTGTGGCAACCTGCAGCGACGTTTCCGTGCTCTTGGCTAATATCGTGGGGCCTTCAACGATTTCGGTAGACTTTTGCAAAAACAGTTCTTGCTCCTCTTTTGCCTTTCCCACCTGTTTCGTCGCGGCAAA
The DNA here is from genome assembly GCA_963752185.1 of uncultured Planctomycetaceae bacterium. Classification (GTDB taxonomy): domain Bacteria; phylum Planctomycetota; class Planctomycetia; order Planctomycetales; family Planctomycetaceae; genus DASPSM01. Next base: position 4,362,253 of record CAVVXK010000002.1, read on the forward strand.
GGCAATCGCGCGTCCATAATGCCACATGGCCTGGGCCGAGTCCTCCGGTTCCGGTTCGGCCAGCATTTCATTCCATTCACCGAAACGCATGTGACCCTCAATGCGAATGCCAATGAGTGCATCGGATAGGTCCGAGTTATCGTCGGCCGTCTGGACAGCTTCCTGTAGAAGTTCCTCCGCTTCCTTCACTTTGGCTCGTTGCCCGCACATCATTGCCGCATAGGCAAGCATCTGACAGTCATGAGTTAGCGAGGCAGAATACGCAGCTTCGTCCGGTGCAATCAGTGCTCTGGTAAGCTTATTCGCCTCGATCGCGCGTTCGTTCGCAATCGTTGCCTTGTTCCAGAACCCCAATCGAATGTCGATGTGAGAAGGCATATGAAAGAGATGGTCCAGCGGGATCAGTGTTCTTAGCGCATTCGCGGCGTCTAGAGCCTCCTCGGGATGCGGAGATGCCTCGACGACGTGAATGAGCATGTGCAGCGCGAACGGGTGCCTGGGATGCGATCGGAGTACGGTTCGCGCAATTGAAAGCGCCTCCTCCGTACCAGGCTCCGCTTTGCCATCATTCGTCCATTGCGCCCATGGTCTTAGTTCTAGCATTGCCTCCACCAAAAGGGCGCCCACATCGGGATCACTCGGATAAGCCCGCCACACATTCCTCATCGATGCGGCGTACGCGGCGTCGAATTCGCGCCGGTCCTCAACAAAATGATCGGCAAATCGCGTGCCGACCGCTTGAATTAATGCTTTTTCCACGGGAGAGCATTTCGGCGCAAGGCGATTTGCCTCTTTACACGCCTCCCATGCGGCTCTCGCCTGCGCTGACCCCAGCATGCGGTGGTTGATGTTCGGACCGTTTGCCATTGCCAGTCCCCAGTACGCCATCGCGCAACGAGGATCGGCGGCGGCGGCGGCTTCAAAGGTGCGACGCGCTCCGGGGTGGTCAAACGCGTAGAGCAAAAGAAGCCCTTGATCGAAGTACTCTTGCGCGCTCGCGGACGTAGTGGTTATCTTTCGGCTGTAGAGCCCTGGCTTAACAAACAAAGGGACTTGCGTAACCACGCGACGACCCGATGCATTCCAAACGACGCGTGACAGTAGGGCGACCAGAAGCCCGGAAGATGCGACCAAGACCGCTGTTGCGATTATCGTAGTGATCCGCCCATGAGCGCGTGGCATATCGGCCTCATTGGACTCCGACGAATGGGTTGGCAGAGTCGCGACAGCGGGAGCGCGCGACAATTCGAAGTGAACCCCCGCGTTTAGACGATACGGGCACTTTCAGAATGCCTGCAGGCGACAGACCCGCAACTATGCGCCTCGCAGCTCGATTACGCAATAGCCCGCCTCGCTCATTACCAACCATGGCCCAGTAAGTTTCACTGGTGCATATACAATAGTGCACCACCGACATGGAGGGCATGCCTCTGAGGTTTGGGGCGCTGTTTGCAAGAGCAGGGCTTCGGAGCTTAATGGCCCAACACCCGATGCTCTCGATGTTGCAAATGTAATATGGCGCGTGTACCATCATCACAACGTGGCCAGGGCCCCTAAGTCTGTGGACCGAGGACATTCCAATGGGTCGCGGCCGACTTGCTGCATGTGCCTCAGCTGTGATTGTTGTCGTGTTAGCGATCGTCGGGGACCGGTGCGTCTCATTGTTCAGCGCCGGCTATGCACCAAAGAGAGTCCCAAGCCAAGATGTGGCCACCGAGGCCATTTCATTGTCGCGCAACTGTTTTGGCGAGGTTTGGGCAAGCAGCGATTTTGAGCATCGAGTGCTTCTTCGCAATGAAAGCGACCGAGTCATTGAGATCCACCAGTTGGCCGCGTCCTGTCTCTGTACGCAGATTAAGCCGGCAAAGTTGGCGTTGGGACCTGGGGGCTCTGCCGAGGTCCGAGCTACGCTCAATTTGACATCTCGAGTCTTCGGGCGCAGGGCAGTTCGGATTTCTCCGTTGATTTATCGGGTGTGATTTCAGAGGGCGGCAGCCAGAAGGTTGTGCAATTAGGTCCGATCTATGGAACCGTGCGCGAGCCGTTTCGTTTAGGATCGCGGAACCTCGACCTTGGAGCCTTTCTTCCAACTGAGTGGCCGAGCGCTCGCGCGACCGTTTCAATTCTTCCTTCCAGCGGCATCAAGGCGATGCGTTGCGCGAGCCTCGATGAATCGATGGCAGCCGAGGTTCGGAATGAAGCCTCGAAGGGTGATCCCAAGTTTGTGCTTGAGGTGCGACTCGCGCGCCCGGCTCGGGTTGGAGCGATCAAAGGTGGTGTCCGTCTGTTTCCGATTTCAGCGGCTGGCAAGGATCTGTTGCCGGTCACAATCCCGGTTACAGGAGAAGTGCTGAGCGCGATCGGGACTTCGGTCGATACGATCGATTGCGGCGTACTCAAGCTGGGCGAGGCACCTGTCGAAGAGTTCGAGCTGTTCTCAAGGGACGGTCGCGCGCTCACAATTAAGGACACATCCGTCGGCTCGAGCTTCGTCACAATCTCGCAGGTCCCCTCGGAGGGTGACTTGGCCACGCGAAAGCGCTTTCGAGTCACCGTGAAGCCGGGCCGTCCGGGTCCATTTTCCACCACTGTCACGATTCGGATCGCATCAGGAGCGAGTGAGGCCGATATGGACGCGATCGTCTTGCCCGTTGTCGGTCGGACGCTGAGCGTCTCAAGCATTAACGGTCTAACGGTTCCAGCTATGCCGGCGAGACACGCGCCCGGTTCGTGATCGGCGTCAACACGAAGGCCCTACAGCCAATGTTCCGATATTATTCGATCCGTAGCCCAATCCAACATTCGCTTTGCCTTCTCGCGATCCAATATGGGCGACTGGCGCTGCTGGGCTTCGGCTTCTTTGTCCTAATGGCCAAGGCTTGTTCGGCCGAGGAGCCTTCAACTGCTGCAGGCAACGCTCCGCCTGAAAAGCTGCGGCCGCAGAATCCAGTTCACGATTGGATCGCACGTCAGAGAGCGGTGAAGTCGCTCAAGGTGGCGTTCACCGGAGTCACGCGAATCGCCAAGGACTCGAATCGTGATCCAATTGGGCGCCCCATCCCCAACCGAGATCTTGAATTGCCGAGTGCTGGCACGCTCTATATCGATCTGGAACATGGGAGGATTCGGTGCGACAGCGGAATGTATATCGTTCCCGCTGCGGATGACGAGGGGCCTCCGAAGTTTGAGTCGTCGGTTCTTGTCTTTGATGGGCACGCCACGCGTCTCTACAGGCCACCGGAGCTGAACAAGGACCATCCCGTCATCTCGCTAGCGGAACGCGGGAGCGGACCGGCAGCAAACCTGCTGATTCCCGTGAACTTCCTTCCGGTTTATTGGTCGCTGGGCATCTTTCTTACCACCCAGCTGCAGGCACCTCATTTTCAGCAGGACCTAAGTCTCGCCGGCATTGAGACCATTGTCGACGGGGCAAAAGGCAGTCAGTTGCCAAAGTCGCGTGGCACTGCCTCCGTTGCAGTCCAAACGATTGCTCAACTCCGCAGGGTTGATCCCGTGACGCGAATGCGGCATACATGGTTCGTTGATCTCTCGATGGCGTCGGCGGTTATAGAATGGCGATCGGAGGATCCACAGCTCCCGAAGTCGGTCGGTGGACGCACAATTCACGTATCAAAGGCTAGCCACTTTCCGTTCGGGTGGTTTCCCACCGAATGGACTCTTCTCCTTGGGGCGTCCCCGCATGTCAGCGAACAGGACACCTACAATGTGTCTTCAATCGAAGCCAATCTTTCCTGGAAAGATGAGCTCTTTGCTGTGCCGCATGACTTCCTGTCCCCAGGCATGCTGGTTGCCACCGAGCACCGTCTTCGGAAGGTCGCGCCGGATGGGCGGTCACTTGTCCCACTCGATGCAATAACTCAGCCTCCGGCGCGCCCCCTCTGGAGAGACCGTGTGGCGATAATAGTGGCCGTGAATATCCTGCTTGCATGTGTCATTGGCTCTTTATGGTGGATTCGGCGCCGGACGCTTGGGGCGGGGAACGACTGAGGTCCCCGCGACAGGCCCGCTTTGGTCGTGTAATCATTGTTGTGGTGCTCCTGTTCGACTATATCTTTAGAACTGGGAGAGGGTCATGCACGCCATTCTCAGACGTCTCGTGCGATCGCATACGGTTGCGGCTATCGCGGCGGCCAGTCTTGTACTTGGCTCCAACTATCTCGTCTTCGCCTGCAACCAAGGGTGCTGGGAGGCCACATACGAATATAAGTATGTATCCAATGGCTGCCCATGCTATAATCCCCCGACGATTAGCTGCTACCAATTCGTATGTCTGCCGAATGCATTTATTGGTTACGCATGCACTGGCAAAGGTAATCTCGATACCAGGCACTGCTACACGTGTAGTGCCCCACTGAGTTACGTCAACTGTAAGTGTAATGTGAAGTGCGGCACGCAGTCCCCGTCAGTTGCGCCGAGCGCTGGCTGCTGTGGCAACACGCCGTTTCCCAATACGTACTGCGAGTGTCAAGGTGCCATAATTCATTAAGTGCGCGCCTCTTGGCGGTGAGGCCTGAACACACGCAATTGCTGCCGGTTGACTCGGCCATTGCTAAGGCCGGCCGGCGCTTTGGCGCGTGAGCGGCGCGCAATGGATGTTTCCTTCAATTCAAGCAAGGCAATCTGCAACGCGCGGAATGCAAGTTAAGGCGGATCCATCTCCGAGCACTGCTCAGTAGGGATTGAGGGGTTCCAGTTTCTATAGATCCATAAGCACCAGAGTGCACTGAGGCCGTCGCGAAATCGGATCTTCTTGCCCGCAGCTTTTCCTCTCGGACTATAGCTGATTGGAACTTCGAGCAATCGGAGGGCCATACGGGCCTGCGCGCTCGTGCTAATTGCAGACATTGTATTCATATCCTGGCCGACACTCACTGCGCCGCCGCGATATTTGGTCATTCATGCCGATGATGCGGGGATGTATCCTTCCGTGAACGCGGCTACGATCGAGGCGCTGGAGCACGGTAGCGTCACCTCATGCAGCATCATGGTCCCTTGTCCCGCCTTCGATGCGTTCGCTGCGTATGCCGCGAAGCATCCGGAACTCGATTTCGGAATTCACCTCACGCTCAATTGCGATACGGAAAGCTACCGCTGGGGCCCGGTGTCGCCGAGAAACAAGGTGCCGAGCCTGGTCGACCAGGACGGGTTCTTTTGGGCGAGAACCGACGAGACTGCCAGTCACGCCACGCTCGAAGAGGTTGAAATTGAGCTGCGGGCTCAAGTCGAGAAGCGTGCGCCGCAGGAATTCGCCTCAGCCACCTCGACCATCATATGTTCGTGCTCTTCGTGCGGCCTGACCTGTTACGGCTTTACGTGCGGCTGGGGCTCGATTATGACTTGCCGGTCCGCTCTTCGGAACAGATTCCCGACGGCCAGTTGGAAGCGAGCAACGCCGAAATTATGGCGGCTTATAACGAGGGGCTCGAGAAATTACGCGCCCATGGCTTGCCGATTTTTGCCGAGGTCGACGCGCGGAATTACGGGTTGACCCCCGAAGAAAAGCGCGATTATTACCTCTCTCGATTGGCGGAACTAAAGCCCGGGGTCACGGAATTCTTGATCCATTGTGCGTATGGACCGCCAGGTCCACTGCACGCCCCGAACGCCGATCGTCGCGAGGCGGACACGCGGGTCTTTACATCCGAGGAGATGGCTGTTGCAATTCGATCGGCCGGCGTTCGCACGATCAACTGGAAGACATTTCGGCAGTTGAACGCACGCGACAAGAAATGACGGGCAGGTGTGGATTCGACTGTGAAGCAACCTCGCCTACGGACTTTTGTGGTCGTCTGCCTGCTTTCCATCCACTCTGCGATGCTTGGATGGGCGGCTCATCGAGATGCGCCGACTGTCGAAGAAATCGATTACCTTGTGGCTGGCCTGAGTCATTGGGAATTCGGGCGCTTTGACCTCGCTGCCGTAAGTCCACCTCTTGTACGGCTTGTCGCTACCTTTCCCGTTCTCTTCGCGGCTCCCCAGTATGACTGGCATTCATACAGTTCCGACGTGCAGCGTCGGGCCGAAGAACAAGTTGGGGCCGACTTCGTTGCGGCCAATGGCCCTCGCACGTTTCGTCTCCTCTGTCTTGCTCGACTGGCGTGCATTCCATTCAGCGTCTTGGGAGGACTTTTTTGCTACCGCTGGGCTTCGGACCTCTACGCCTGGCGGGCGGGGCTCTTGTCCCTTCTTTTATGGTGCTTCAACCCCGCGATCCTTGGCCAGGGGCACCTGATGGGTCCCGACCTTGGCGTGACGTCGCTTGGGTTGGTCGCCTGCTACCAGTTTTGGCGTTGGTTAAAAAGCCCGGGATGGGTGCGCTCCGCAGGGACTGGGTTAGCGCTGGGCCTCGCCAATCTAGCAAAGACAAACGTGCTTGTCTTTTTTCCCTTATGGCCCCTGTTGTGGGCGGCGTGGCAAGTTGCCGGCCCTCGCGCAACGCCGCTCGCAGGTGTGGTGCAAGCCACTAGCCTGCCAATTCCAGCTCACCCTCTCGCTGTTCCCGGGCAAGCGAGCAGCATTCCCCGCGATCCTGCGGTTCGACCAACAGCTTCGGCATGGCTCGTAGAAGCCGCTCAACTGTCTGTTGTGCTCCTTACTGCAGTTTATGTCATTAACCTCGGCTATGGACTTGAGGGATCGTTTCGGAAACTCGGTAGCTACAAATTTCAAAGCCGCCTTCTCACGGGTGGCGACGAACAAACCAACCGATTTGCCGATTCATTACTAGGAAGGCTGCCCGTGCCCCTGCCATCGAGTTACGTCCTGGGTTTCGACATCCAGAAATCCGATTTCGAAAACTCCAATGGAAATCGGACATCGTATTTCCGCGGCAAGTGGTACGATCACGGCTGGTGGTGGTACTACCTCTTCGTGGTGGCAGTTAAGACGCCGCTGGGAACAATAGGCCTGTTCATTCTCGCCGTCTTCTCACGGATCGGGCGTGGTTGGCGATCTGGGTGCCGAGACGTGATTGTGCTTCTTGCGCCGGGCATGGCTCTCTTCGTTCTCGCCAGTTCGCAAACGGGTTTCAGCCATCATCCGCGCTACGTGTTGCCCGCGCTTCCGTATGCTCTCATCTGGGCCGGTCAGGCGGCGGCAATCCCGTTCGTGGCACGCCCGACTTGGCGAAGGGCGAGCAAATGGGCTGTCGGTGTGTTGGGCGCCTGGTCGATTGCCAGCAGCGCCTGGATCTGGCCGCACAGCTTGGCCTATTTTAGCGAGCTAGTAGGCGGACCCCTCAGGGGCGGGTTCTATTTGCAGTCGAGTAACATCGACTGGGGCGAGGATTTGTTGTACCTGAAACGCTGGATCGACTCGCACCCGGAGGCGCGTCCGCTCTACGTGGCCTATTGGGGTGTTACCAGTCCGAAACTGGCTGGCGTTGACTTCCCCAAACCGCAAGTCGAGGCCGGTCGGTCCGATTCAGACTCACCCGTCCTCCGACCCGGCTGGTACGCAATCAGCCAAAAGTGTCTTCGAGGGGACGATCGGTTCGGCCCGAGTGGATGTGAGGTGTTCCTCAATTTCAAGCCCGTCGACTACGTGGGCTACTCGATCTTCATCTACCATATTGATGCCGCGGGCCGACCGGCCGAGCGAATGCCGCAATGATGCTACTCGCTCGTTTTCCGCGCGGCTTGCGGCGGCCGGACTACCGGGAGCCATGCAAAGCATGGTGGCTCAGTTTGCCGATCCCGACATCAAAGCGAGCCTGCTGCGTCTGGCGACGATTGCGCCTGCGAAACCGTCTGAACAGACGACGCTGCCGAAGAGCGAGAAGGCGACAACGGACGCGCGGTTCGAAATCCTGCGTTCTCACGCCTGGGGTGGACTGGGTGAGGTCTACGTCGCCCAGGATCGAGAGGTGAATCGCGAAGTGGCCCTCAAGAGGCTGCACGAGCGTTATGCCGATAACGTCGACAGTCGCGCGCGGTTTCTGCGCGAGGCGGAGATCACGGGCGGCCTGGAGCATCCGGGAATCGTCCCTGTGTATGGGCTGGGCATCTCGGAGGACGGTCGGCCGTATTACGCGATGCGGTTCATCCGGGGCCAGACGCTCAAAGAGGCCATCGAGCGGTTCCATTCCGCAGGGGCGCGAACGCCCAGCGACCGTCGGATCGAGCTGCGACAATTGTTGGGCCGTTTTATCGCGGTCTGTAACGCCATCGAGTACGCGCACAGCCGCGGCATCATCCACCGCGATTTGAAGCCCAGCAACATCATGCTCGGCAAATACGGCGAAACACTGGTGGTGGATTGGGGCTTGTCCAAGGCGCTCGGGCACCGCGAACCGGAGGCCGCGGCCGACGAACACACGCTGGTCCCGTCGTCCGGCTCCGGTTCCTCCGAAACGCTGCCCGGTTCCGCGATCGGCACGCCGGCCTACATGAGCCCCGAACAGTCCGAGGGGCGGATCGAAGACATGGGTCCGGCGAGCGACGTCTACAGCCTGGGGGCGACGCTCTACACGATTCTCACGGGCAAAGAGCCGTTCGAGTCAACGATCCTCGGTGTCGTGCTCGGCAAAGTGCAAACGGGGGACTTTGCCCCGCCGCGCCAGCGCAACCCGTCAGTCCCGCGGGCACTGGACGCAATCTGTCTCAAGGCGATGAGCTTGTTGCCGAAGGATCGGTATCCGTCGTGCGCGGAGCTGGCAAGCGACATCGAGCATTGGCTGGCCGATGAACCCGTCACCGCCTTGAAGGATCCGCTTTCGGACCGAACGGTTCGCTGGATCAAGCGGCACCGCGTTGTGGCGGCGAGCAGTACGGCGCTGTTGGCAACGGCGTTCGTCGGGCTCGCGATCGGGACCGGTGTGTTGGGCCGCGCAAATTCCCGGATCGCGGCCGAGGCCACTCGCGCCACGCAGGCTGAAGCGTCGGCCCTGAAGGAATCAGAACGGGCCAAGTCCAACGAAACCGCCGCCATCGTCGCCAAGGAGCAGACGCAGGACGCCCTGACGGCCAGCTTGTTCGAACAGGCCCGCGCCGTCCGGCTTGCCGGCTTGCCGGGCCGTCGCTTGCGTGCCTTGGAGCTGCTGGAAGAGGCCGAGCACCTGCGGAGTCGGCGGCGTTTGGACTCGTCGAGCGTGCCGGCTGGAACAGATCCGTCAGCCGGCAGGCAGGTGGTGCTTACGCGGTCCCAGTTGCGCAGCGAGGCATTGGCGGCGCTCTTGCTCGACGACGCGCACGTCGTCCGTCAATGGGGCGGAGTGGCGCGTTCAATCAGTTCCGACGGAATTCTCGCCGCGGCCTCATCGCTCGACGTCGGCGCTGAGAGAATTGGCCTCTCGATCACAGACCTGAAGACGGGTAAAGAAGTCTCGAAATGGGAAGGCGAGGACGCGCTGCCCTTCTTCGGCACGTCCCTGGCGCTCGGTCCGCGCGGGAAGCGTCTGGCAGTCTTATCGATTCCACTGCCGATGCCCGGAGGCAAAGTGTCAAAAGGTGGACTCAACGTCTGGCAGCTTCCCGAAAGAAAACTGTTGCGTGAGCTGGCTCTTCCCAAACAACAGACAGAACCGCGCCCGACAAAGAGCGTCGCCCCCAAGGGCGGGCCGCTGCAAAGTCCGTTTTCAGCTGCGTTCCCGTTGATTCTCAACTTGCGCTTCAGTCCTGACGGCCGATCTGTCTGCGGAATCCTCATTTCGGTCTCGGGCCATCGGGCCGTGGTGTGGGACTTGGAAGGCGACGGAGTCGGCCGCGCGGTGGGAGCAGCACGTGCGGACGCCTATCCGTCCGCCGCCTTCAGTCCGGACAGCCGGCTGCTCGCGGTGGCGTCGAGCGGTGGAAAAGTCGCGCTCTGGAACGTCGCTCGAAAAGAGTTCGATCAAGAAATCGAGCCTCCACTCGAGACGATCAGCGCCGTCGGATTTGCACCGGACGGTGCACTTGGAATCGCGGGGACGGAATCTCGCGAGCAGCCGGGCAGCCAGCGTCGCGGCGGACAAAAGCTCTTGATATGGGACGTCGCCCGAAATCGCGAAATCAAGCGGATCGCATCGCTCTCCAGCGACCTGAATACGATCAGCTTCTCTCCCGACGGGACTCGGGTTGCCCTGAGCAATGGCCTGGCGGGCAATATCTGGGTGTTGGACCTCGCAAATTCCAAACCGGCAGTTCCACTCAACGACCAGGCACTTCAGCTTGGGTGGACCGATGACAGCCGGCACTTGCTGTCGATGGCACCGGAATCGCTCAAGATGTGGGCCTTTTCGGAGGAATCGCCCGTCTCCGATCTGGCACCGAGTGTCGAGCCGGACACGGGCATCGAAGGTCCCCTGGCATTCAGTCCCGATGGTCGATTGCTCGCTGTGGTGCGCGGTGGAACGCCGCACGTGGACCTTTATGATCGCACGACCGGAAAGGCCGTTCGCCGCTTCGACTCATCCGAAAAACTCCAGCTTCTCCAATTGTCCTTCAGTCCGGACGGCAAGCAGCTTGTTTGCTTGGGTCACCAAAACGTCATCGTCTGGGATGTGGAAACGGGCAGGCAGAAATCGAGGTTGGACGTGATCCCGTCGCAGGGAAAGCTATTGACCTCAGCTGGCATTCGGGCCGATGGCACCGTGCTGGTGGGCGAGCTCGACGAATCGAATCCGGTCGTCTTGGAGGCCGCCACAGGGAAAGTCGTCTGGCGAGGTCGACCAAAGTCGGGCTTCGGGGCTTTGGTCAGTTCCGACGGCCGGCTCGTGACGGCATTTCTCTCGATGTCTGCCGAGCCGCAACCGATTGCGGTCGTCGAACTCTCCACCGGCCGGGACCGGTTTCAATTGCAAGTGCCGTCCAAAGTAGCGACGCAAAGGGTGCAAACATTGTGCGAATTCAGCCCCGACTGCCGCTGGCTCCTGGCGCTGCACCTGGAGGTAACAGGGACGATTAACTTTCGTTCGGGCACACCCGTGTCGCGTGGCGGACGCGCACGTTTCTCGGGTTTGGAAGTATCGGCGCATCCTTGGACTGCTGACATTTGGGATGTCCGCTCCGGGACGCGTCACCTTCAAATCGAAGGATCGTCGCGTCCAGTCGCTCGGATTTTCAGCCGCGATGGCCGCTATCTCGCGGTGGGGATGGCAAATGGAGCAGTTCGACTTTGGGACATGCGAGGGCGCGAGGAACTCTTCGACTGGCATCCCTTCGGCGATCAGCCGGAGGAATCCTCAGTTCCGCAGAATTTTGCCTTCACCGCTGACGGCGCCAGCCTTGTGGTTCCAACTTTCGCTTCACACGCCCTTCGCATGTTGAACCTCGTTCGGGCCAACGAGCAACTCGCAACGGCGGGGCTCAACTGGTAAGTGATCACGGCCTTTTTGAACTCCACGCCACGACGCGTGTCCGTGTTGCAAGGTTTTGATTTCTGTTGCGTTGCGTTTCGTTCCTCTCAAGCATGGAAGTTGTGCCGCGGCTGCGGTATCCCCGTCGCTCTTTGGCGGGCAATTTGGCCGCTCTCGGGACCCGACCACGCGATTCCGGCAAAACGGACGGCAATCCGGCACGGAGAACCGGTTACCGAAATACGGATGAGTTTGTTGGTGGCGCACATCTCGATACGATCGGGGCCGACAGGCCAAATAAACGTCAGATGAACGCCGTGACTCCGTAGCGGGTTCAGCGGCCCATCGGCCGCGTTTTTTGATCGTGAGGGTTTTCCAGACTCAAGGAGCAGGCTCGATGGAAGAGGTTTATAGCTTCGCGGCGCGGGTCGCGGAGCGAGGAATGCGTCAAATGTTGATTATTCCAGAGGAGCCCGAGGCGTTACTTGAGTATTTTAAGCGCGCACAACTGCCGTCCAAACCTTATCGGCGCGGCGACGACATCTGCATCTCTGTAGGGCGCCAAGCGTTGATTGAGCAAAGCGAAGGAGCGGCAAGAGTGCAGTATTCGATCCAGGCGCAAGACACTCGAAGCGGTCGGCAAATCTGGGGAGTCGGCCTAGCGCCCCTGCCATAGCAAGGTCACCGCCCCTTTCGTGACCTGCAAGTTGTTCAACCTCGCGACAGCGAGCCGGCTCAGCTCAGCCAAGAGAGAGGCGCCAACCGTTCCCGAAAAAGGTTCGAATTTCGCTGGCGTCTGGCGTACACTTTTGATCCATTTCGTCGGCTCATCGCGCGATTCTCGAAAAACGCATGGCAATTCGGCGTCCCGAATCGTTCCCGCAATTCGCATGAGTTTTCGGTTTGGCGGGCTCGTTTGTCTGCGTCAGCTCGGATGATTCCGGGACCTAATCACGCGTCCTGTCCCGATATCCACGTAACGGTAGAGTGTGGTCTTCGAGATCTTCAATGTTGCGCAAATATCATCCAAATCCACTGATTTGTCGGCAAAGAGTTTAGTGGCGAGCACCACCTTGGCGTCATTCGGACTCAGCGGGGGCCGACCACCAGTGCGACCCCGCGCACGAGCGGCGGCGAGACCGGCTTTGGTCCGCTCCTGGATGAGTCGACGTTCGAATTGCGCGAGCGAGGAGAAGATGTGAAATATTAACTCGCCCGAGGGCGTCGTCGTATCGATCGTGCCGTCGCAGACGGACCGGAATCCCACCCCAAGGTCCCGAAGCTGGTCAATCAAGGTGACTAGGTGGCGGACCGATCTTCCCAGTCGGTCGAGGCGCCAGACCAGCAAGATGTCGCCCGCGCGGAGCTCGCGGAAGCAGGCATCGAGCCCTGGTCGGTCACGCTTTGCGCCCGAGGCTTTGTCGGTGAAGATCAGGTCGTTCGCGACTCCGTGATTTCGCAGGGCGTCGAGTTGGAGAGCCAGCTCTTGGCCTTCCGTGCTGACCCGAGCGTATCCGACAAGGCGAGCGCCGTCGGAAGAGGCGATCACGGAAATGCTCTGTTGTCAGACTTGATGTGCGTCTGATCTTTAGACACTGCAGGTGAAGGTAAAATTCCCGTTCTCAGAGAATTTGGCAGTGAGCGAGTTCCAGAAACACGGTCGTTTAATGCCGTTCCGGAACAAGGGTTGAAATTATGGGAACGCGGCAGTGTGACGGCCAAATTCGTCTGGCTGCATCCACGCACGACGTCGCAGGATCATATCTTGATCGACCGGCTTACTCGTGTCCGGCGTGCCGTTAGCTATTTGTGAGTGCTCGCTCGGCGATGGCCTGCCGTCGACATCCGAATCGCGTTGCGGACGATCGTCCGACGACTCGGTCAAGTTCCGCCGAAGCCTAACGAATTTCGGCGCCCGCCCCAGGCAGTTCGATCTCCGAAGCGCGAGCATCGTGTACCAATACGGAAAGGTTCGCCAGCCGCCTTTACCGTCGCGCATCGAACGAAGATGCCGAATACCTTTCTGCACCTTGTGATAAAGATTGTCGTGATTGCGCCGTGAGGACGAGAATCGTCACGCCGGCCACGCCGAGCGCAGCGCGATCTCAACCGACGAAATAGCAAAGCACTGTTGTCCAGGTCGGTAGCGCCGCGATGAGTCCCGCGGCTGAAAGCGTTCTCTCCTGTTGGTCCCGCAAACTGCGGTTAGGTTCCCGCGGCGTCGCGCCAGCAACGAGTTCGGCCCTCCGCTCGGCAACGCGCTTGATCCCGTTCATGACCGCTAGCGATCTCCTCCGAAGGGCTAGCCCAGGCTGGCGGCCAGCGAATCCAGGATCATGCCCCAGCCCTCCTTGGTCTGCTCCAGCCACTCGGGCAGGACGCCTTCGTGCGTGAGGGTCAATTCGCACCCCGTCGGCAACGGTTTGAGGTCGATGCTGACGCGGGTCAACTCCTTCGAAAATTTAGGGACGCCGAAAGTGAAGACGAGGCGGCGCGGGCGATCGATTTCGAGATAAGTGCCGACGTGCTCGATGTCCTCGCTTTCGCGGCGGGTGATGTTGAAGGTTCCGCCGACGCGAGGGTCGATCTCGACGCGGACCATCTTGCCGGTGGGAGTGGCGAACAGCCATTTGCCCGCTTTTTCGGGATCGAGCCAGGCGTCGAAGACACGCTCGATCGAAGCATTGAAGCGGCGGGTGATGCAGATCTTGCCGTCGGCGGTGGTGGTCATCGCGAGGAACCTTTCTTCCTGAGTTTACGTTTTTTCTTTCGGGTTGCAGACGAGTTGGCTGACTGAGCTTCCGCCGCATCTTCGGCCTGAAGCAGTTCTTCGAGGGCATCAAGCCGGGCGTTCCAGAAGGCGCGGGTTTTCTCGACCCAATGGGCGACTTCGTCGAGAGGCTCGGGCCTGAAGGACACGAGATGTTCTCTCCAGACACGCCGGCGTCGCACCAGGCGGGCGCGTTCCAGGACACGGATGTGCTTCGAGACGGCCGTCAGCGACATGGCAAAGGGCTCGGCCAGCTCCGTGACGCGCGCCTCGCGCCGCATGAGCCGCTCCAGGATCGCCCGCCTTGCCGGGTGCGCGAGTGCCGCCATCGTGATATCGAGGGGATGCATTTTTTAAAAAGGTCTTGCCCGCAATCGTCAGCCTTCATTAAACCGTATGGTTTAATGATGGCGGCGACGGAAGCGGGTGTCAAGCTTCCTGAGTGCTTCGTGCTACGGAAACGGGTGTCTGGTCCCGGACCGGACTGAATAGCGTCAAGTGGCGAGTGACCAGTTGCTAGCCAGTAGGTAACGTTCGAGGGCGCGCGATAAAGGAATCCAGCAAGCTCCGCTTCCGGTCAATCCATGGAGTGGAATCAATGGGGGCTTGTATCCGCCTGTTCTCAGGCAGTGGATCGTGATGCCGTTTGCTTCGCAGAGCCCGCTCGTCCGGAGGGGACCGATTCCAAAAAAGGTCCTTTCACGGGAATGGCAGAAAACGTTTGAGATTACGGGGAAGCTGCAGACGATTAAATTCGCTTGGCGCGGCGGAGACTGACTGGCGTTGCACCTCGGCGTCGAGCTGACACTATCAGCTCAACCGGGGCATTGATTTCGTCCGTCCGCGTGAGTCCGAAACACCCGGGCCAGCCGTCGCATCGTCGGTACGGGTCAAATCAGAGCTGATGGCCAGGGCAGTGAACATGTCTCAGACGCGGTGACTCGATGCCTCGTGCTGCAAGCTCGCCCAACGATCCACATCGCGAGCCGCCGACTTGAGGCTCTTTCCGGAGATATCGTCGAGTGCCGTTTGCCACCATCGCTGACGACGACACAGCTCTGAGAGACGACGGGCGACAATGTAACCCAGCGGCACGAACAGCAGACCAAAAACATAGTTGGCCACGATCCACCGCGGATCCAGCTTGTCGAGGATGTGGACGCGGTCATCCGACAACCACTCAAAGAGCCAGTGCAGTCCCACCATTAATGCGCAGAAGCCGACGAGCGGCGAAAACAGGATGATCCATTTGAACTGCCGAATCTTCGCGGCCCGAAGTCGTTCCAGCGCGGTCTGGAGTTCGGCGACCGGTCCACACCAATCCAGCTCACCCACACGCTTGAGCTGAAGAATGCTGCTGGCCGCCAGTGCGATGGCGCTGATCATGACTACGATTGCAGGCGCCGCAACCTGCCAGTCGCGCCAATGCTTGCTGAGAGAGGACCCTGCGAGCAGGAGCCCAACGGCACAGAATACGAGGTCAATCGCAGGCCAAATCCCGAAGCGATTGACGCGACGGCGCGCTGGCTGCATCACGACTTGGCGCACAACTTCGGCCTGCAGGGCCAGCGAACGATCAAGCTTCTGATCGAGCCTTTGCCATTCTTGCTGCAATTCTTCGAGCTGCATCGCTACACGTCTTCCTTTTCGTCGGACCGCCCGTGAACGGCTTGCCGAAGCGATGTCTTCAGGCGGTTCAGACGCGTGCCGACGTTCGATTCGCTCGTGCCGAGGACCTCGCCGATTTCGCGGTACGAGTGTCCTTCCAGGTACAAGAGCAGGATGGCGCGGTCCGCATCGTTTTGTTGCTCCAAAAGCTCGCGCAATTGTTGTCGCTTCATCGCGTCGTCGGTTGCCACGGCTGGAACTGCCGCCCCGCCCTCGTCGAGGCTCGCAGTCTCCCTTCCCCACCGCTGCTGCCTTCTTCGAAAGTCGATTGCGACGTTCAGCGCCGCGCGATACATCCACGTCGAAAACTTGCGACTGCGGTCGTACTTCCCAAACGATGTCCACAGTCGCCCGACGATTTCCTGAAACAAGTCATCTCGATCGTGCGACGTCCTGCCGTACGTCCAACAGACCTTGAGTAACGGCCGCTGGTGGGATTCCAAAAGCGACAGAAAGAGTTCGTGGTCTGAGGCCGGCGGGTCCATAGTCGCCAGTTCGTCGGGCTTACCTGGTGCGAGTCGAGCCTGCATCGCGATCACCGCATTCCCATCGCTGAGTCTCTACACTCTGTGATTCGTTCAGCAGGGCAACTTCGTCACAACATACATTCGAAGAAAGCAAAAAAAAGTTGGATCGATTCGCCCAGCGGCTCGAAGATTGAATGGCCCATCAGGCTGAATCGGGTCCCGCTCGTCCGTGCCGACGACTTTGTGACGTACGATCGGATAGATGGGTTGCCCGACGACAGTGACGAGACGCGATCGCTTCCAGGCCAATCGATCAGCGGCGAACCCGTCGAAGGCCGATTCGGGGAGGCGAAGTCTTACGCCAGGAGCGGCTTGGGGATGTGGCCGATCCAGTGGGTGATGCTATCTGCCCTTTTTCAACAGGCCGGTTCGAATTCTGCCGCCGATCTCAGGGCGTTTTATTCGCTCTCGCAGCCCGAGGCCGCATTCCGCGAAAACGTATGGGAATCCGGCACGCAGAACGCGTTCCGAAAACGTCTGAGTTTCGGGCGCGTGCTGAAGCGTCATTTATCGGTCGATTTTCGGCGTTCCCGGAAAACGGTTGAGATTTCGAGAAACATGCGGTGCACGTCGATAAAGCGAGTCGCGCAGTTGCCCGTAAGAGTGCAGCAAAACGGGTCTGGACGATTACCAAGTCGGACGAGCGGTTGATCACCTTGGCGCAAGAAATACCGATCGGGACTGGCATGGCCGATCACGCGGACTGCTACTTTGGGGCCGCGACCAGCACGATGTCGCCGTAGATTTTGAGCTTATCGGTCACGCCGACTGCTCCCAGGGCTTTGCTGAAGGGCGTGATGTTGTAGTCGGTTTGTAGCATCGTGAACGAGCCGCGCAACCGGACCTCGCCACTTTCCGGCGTAGCCTGTGCGATCACCCGCAGCGGGCGCGTTGCGCCGTGCAGCGTGAACTGGCCGTCGAGTTGGACATAACGCGGGCTGTTGGGATGCGTCTTCTTCAGCGGAATCGCGGAATCGATCACGAATGTCGCCGTTGGATATTGCTCGGCGTCCAACACATATTTGCCCAGCATGTTAGCCGTCACTTGCTCGCGGGTTGAATCGTTCGTCTCTCCGCTCAATCGCACATAACGCCGCGCATCGGGCGTGTCGGCCTGAAAGCTGTTGAGATCGAATTCGAGCTGTCCGGCGTTCTGTTTGGCGCCCAGTCGAATCGAACCGCCTTTCAGTCGACCGACGACGCCATGCTCGTGCCCGAAGCCCGTCTTGCCGACAAAGGTGTAAACGCGGCTCCGTTCAATGTCGACTTCACCCTTCCGCGGCTCGTTTTTCTCGACGACAGGGGCCGGAGCCACCTCTTGCGCGCTTGTCGGACCCGCGACGAAGCCGGCAAGGACGACCATTGCCAGCAGGGAAAGAACGGCTCTTGAACGAAGATTGGCTGTCATGTTCGCGGTCCTTCGCTTGTTTTTCCGAAAGGGTGCAACCCCGGAAGCCCGTAGGACGAGCAAGCTACCATTCCGAGTTTGAGCGAGAAATATCAATGTGACGTGAGGGGGGCATCCCGCTTCGCCTAATTTGTATGGCCGCGCGGCTCTGCGGCATTTTCAGATGAAAAGTCGATTAGGCGAAGTGGACTTCCCAAACAGGAGCTCATCGCGACGAGCGGTTCTATCTAAACTGAAATTCATCGGTTTGATTCCGCCCGTTCCCGTGCGGCTTCGCATTGCGCGGCCTCGAGTTGCGACGCGGATTCGGCCGAGCAGCTGAAGACCGCCGTGCCCAAAACGCGATTGACCCGAAGCCCGATTTGAGGCACGATCCCCGTCCTGATCGCCACTCTCGGAACGGTTGGCTCTCGCGCCGTTCAAGAATCCCACAGCTCGAATTCGCCGCCTGAGCGCTGTCATGCGGTTCCCGCGAAGCCGGCTCGAACTGCGCTGGGGCGTTCCCCAGCTTGGATATCAAGGCACACCTCATGCGTCGTTGGCTTGGCATCGCGACGGGCATCGTCGTGCAAATCCTGTTCGCCGTGACGTCGTACTACAACTACGTGTTCTTGAAGGGAGCGCCGCCTCACCCGGGTCGCTCTGCCTTGGCCTGGGATGCCTTGCTGGCGATTCAATTCGGTGTGATTCACAGTCTGCTGTTGTGGCCGGGAATGAGGAAGTGGCTCGGGCAATTCATCGCGCCCGCCTTCTACGGTCTGTTCTTTTGCACGGCGGCCTGCTTGACGCTCGCCCTGACGATGTCGCAGTGGCAGGTCGGCGACTGGGCCGTGTGGCAACTGACAGGTTGGCCGCGGCTTATTGTGCAGGGGCTGTACCTCGGCTGCTGGGGAACGCTCTTTTATAGCCTGTGCTGCTCGGGTTTCGGCTACCACACCGGCTGGCTTCCCTGGTGGTATTGGGTGCAACGAAAACCGATCCGCGCCGGCCGTTCAACCCGCGCGGCGCGTTTTCGGTCATTCGCCACCCGGGCTACATGAGCTTCCTAGGACTGACTTGGTTTACGCCCGACATGACCATCGATCGCGCGGTGCTCGTCGCGATTTGGACGGTCTACATCTTCCTCGGCAGCCGGCTCAAGGACTTCCGGCTACAGTACTACCTGGGCAACACTTTCGACGAATACCGGTCTCGCGTTCCCGCCTATCTGCGACTGGCGGGGATCACGGAGATGCGGCGTTCTCTGCGCTCTTGGGTGAAACTCGCAATGTTTTTAATCCGACGCTATGCCGAGACTCGGAGATTTGCGGACCGTCCGATGCCGACGCGTTAACGCCGTCGATTTTTTCGGGTTAGCGCCTGCACAAAAACCGGTCTAAAATCGGACGGGTTTATGGTGCGAGCCGTAAAGCAGAAAATGGACTGTCGTCAAATGGCGGTGCGCGAGGGTATCGCCGGAAGGCCGGTTGATTCTTTCGACGGCTTGTCTCTTCCAGGTGTCGATCAGGTTAACCTTGGTTCCCTCGGCCAGATGCAAGGTCTCACGTGGTTCGTCACCGCCAAAGCATCATCGCTGTTGGGGCTGTATTGGGGATTGCCGCCCACTTGGTCCTGCGGTACGGATTCGGGCTGACGGGCCCGTCCGTTGGCGGCCTCGCCTGGGCTGACATCCCTCTCCGGGCAACGCTCGTCGGCGGCGGTCTGCCGCTCGTTTTAGAACTTGTCTGGAAACTCATTCATCTGCAATTCGGCTCGGATCTGCTGGCCGGAATCTCCATCGTCACGTCGGTCCTCCTGGGCGAATACCTGGCCGGCTCGCTGGTGGTGCTGATGCTCTCGGGCGGCGAGGCGCTCGAATCCTACGCGGTCCGCAGCGCTTCGTCGGTATTGACGACACTGGCCAGCCGGATGCCCGCCGTCGCCCACCGGCGGAAGGACGGACGGATCGAAGACGTGGCCATCAGCGGCGTGACAATAGGGGACGTTGTCATTGTCTTTCCACACGAGGCCTGTCCGGTGGACGGGACGGTCGTCGAAGGGCACGGGGTAATGGACGAATCGTATCTCACGGGGGAGCCCTACCAGATCTCGAAGGCTCCCGGCGCGCAGGTTCTTTCCGGAGCCGTCAACGGCCAAACCGCCCTGACAATCCTGCGCCGACCGGCTGGCGATCAATTCTGCGCTACGCGAAGATCATGCAGGTGATGCGCGATTCGGAGCAGCGGCGTCCCAAGTTGCGCCGACTCGGCGACCAATTGGGCGCCGTGTATACGCCGCTGGCCTTATCGATTGCCATCATCGCGTGGGTCGTCAGCGGCCAGTCTCGACGATTTCTCGCCGTAATTGTCATCGCGACGCCGTGCCCGTTGTTGATCGCCATCCCGGTCGCCATCATTGGCGCCATCTCGCTGGCGGCCCGCCGGGGAATCATCATCAAAGACCCCGTCGTCCTGGAGAAGGCCGAAACGTGCCGGACGGCCATTTTCGACAAGACGGGGACGCTCACCTACGGCGCGCCAAAATTGACGGAGACGATTGCGGCCACCGGTCGGACTCCCGACAACATCCTCCAGCTTGCGGCCAGCGTCGAACGCTATTCCAAGCATCCCCTGGCCCAAGCCATTCTCGATGCCGCGAAGGCACGAAGACTGGCCCTACATGAGGCAGCCGAAATCTGCGAGTCTCCCGGTCAGGGGCTGCGTGGAGATGTGGACGGCGTCCGTGTGCAGATTACGAGTCTCAAGCGCCTGCTCGAGGAACAACCGGCGCTCACCGGTACTCTTCCGTCGGCTGCAGGGGGCCTCGAATGCGCCGTTCTGATCGACGGGCTCTATGCCGGCGTCATGCGATTCCGCGACGAACCGCGGACGGAAGGGGTGTCATTCGTCAAGCACCTGCGGCCGAAGCACCGATTTCAAAAGATCATGCTCGTTTCGGGCGACCGCGAATCGGAAGTCCGCTACCTAGCCGACCGGGTCGGCATCCATGACGTCCATTACAGCCAAACGCCGGAGCAGAAGGTGGCTCTTGTGCGGGAAGAGACAAAGCGGGCCAACACGCTCTACCTCGGGGATGGGATCAACGACGCGCCCGCCCTGGCCGCCGCCACGGTCGGAGTGGCATTCGGCTCTCACAGCGACGTCACGTCCGAAGCGGCGGGCGCCGTGATCCTCGATACGTCGCTCGAGAAGGTCGATGAATTCTTCCACATCAGCCGGCGAATGCGGGCGATCGCCCTCGAAAGCGCCGTGGGCGGCATCGCCTTGAGCATGATCGGCATGCTTCTGGCCGCCGCCGGCTTGCTCTCGCCGGTCGCCGGCGCCATCACTCAAGAGGTGATCGACGTGTTGGCCGTCCTCAACGCGCTTCGCGTGGCCTGGAGTCCCAGCGAGCTGACCGACTTTTCGAGGGGCTCTGAGCGGCCCACAAAGTCGACGAGCCAAGTTTGACGGGAGTCGGCGGCTGATTGGGGGCTGCCGCCGCATTCGGGATTGCTCGCTTACTCGGATAACGAACGTCGTAGGCGGAAAGGGTAAACAATTTACGGAGGATTGGTCGCCGAACGTGTGATATTGCGGTTGTGGTCGACGGGAGGCTGCCGGGGCCGTAGCTGAAGATTGTCAGCGGGCGGCCCTGAACGTCTGGCCGCGTTGTCTTACAATGCGCTCCCGATCTAGTGAGCACCATAAGTTTCCGGTAAGCACGATCGCCATCAGGCGGTCAGCCGGACTTTATAGCTTGTAGTCTGGACCCGTTCGGCAGGCGTGCGGGGGGCGATTTGTCGGGCGATCGGCGATCGTGCCAAGATTTGCGCTAGCCGACGGATTTCAGCTTGCAGAACCGTGTGCCCGAAAAACGTTCCTTTGCTGTTCCCGCGGCGCTATGAGGTCAAATTGCCGAGGTCTCGGGCATTCAGATTCCTGGAAACTCATCAAGGAAATCAAAACACGGGAAACTCATCGATCCCAAGGTTTATGGCACTCCAATTTCGGAGTGCAATAAACCCGCCGAGCTATACAGGCCTTTCGCGTGCGTCGGTCCGAGATCCATAAGGCACTTACTTACGAGCAGGCTCGTGGGCGTACGCTGATCCAGCCTTGCCATTGGGGCGTATCGCTTTGTCACCTCTCCACTGTTGCGGATCGAGCAGCCCTGCGCGCGGCCTGTCAAATCGAAAATCTGAATTCAGCCCATTTGGAGCCCACGGGTTGCGGAACTGTCGCCAGCTTGTAAATCGAAACTCAGACCCGGCCGCAGGTTTGCTTGCGGGCGAATGGTCCGCCGCGGCGGACCCTACGTTGGAAGCAATGCCGTTTGGCGATTGTCTCGACGGACTCCCCGCCGAAGACTTCGCCTCTGCCCGCCTTCGATCCGAAGGCGGCCCGGCGTTCTTGAGACTGGGACATTCCTGGCGAAGCGTGCCGGTCTACCGTACCTGCTTCGCGGAGCGTCCCGTCACCTTCCGGATTGCGCTCTGAGCCGAGAACTCGAGTCGAGGCGCAGCGGATTGGGTCGGAGTCTCAAAGTGCGGAGACTTCACCGCGCAAAATGACGCGGTGCGGAAGAGTCCGCATAGCCGCATCATACCAGAAAATGGCCGGTCACTTCAAGCTGAAAACGGCCCTTTTTGCGCTGTAAGATTAGATGCAGAAGCGACTTGCGAGAATTCCGCCAGAAAAATAACGGGGATTTTCCGCGATCAGCGTGCCGCGTGGATTGCTCACTGGACCTGCGAAGGCGAAGCGGGAGCTTCGCGGGGATGCGTTCCCAAGCGGGAGCTTGGGAACGAGTTCCACCGGGGAGGCCGTTTGCGGGTCGATGGGGACTTTTTTGGGCGCGCCCCAAAAAAAGTCTGCTCTTTGGCGGGGATCGCAGGTCTCGAGGATCGCCGGAGAGTTCAGCGAGTCGTCACAAGTTGAACTCGGGACGGAGCTTGGAGAGCGTGCTTCCCGGCGGAGCGAGCGCCGGCACTGCGCACTTCGGGACTTTTTTTGGGTGGACCCCAAAAAAGTCCCCCCTTTTTCACGCCCCAAAAAAGCCAAAAAAGTCCCGTTAGCCGAGCGCGTCGACGAGTCCTCTGGCGAGCGGCTCGATTTGCGCCTCGGTCAGGCACGCGGGCCGGATGACCAAAATGCCTTCGGACAGTTTCGCGTGCCCCACGTAAATCGGCGGGCTCCCGTTCCGTAAGCGGCGGCAGATCTCGAACGCGGCGCGGTCGAGACGTTTCTCGTCGACGGCGATCTCCAAAACGGCCGACCGTTCGCCGTCGTTCGGATCGAGGAGACGGCATTCGACCGGCACGCCGGTCAGCGAGCTGGCGATCTTTTCCAGCCAATTCCGCTGCCCGGCGACATCCGCGTCGAAGGCCCCCTGCACGAATAACTCGAGCGCCTTCAATAGGGCGGCGATTTCCTCCTTCGAGACTTTGAAGCTCCGCCCGATGCCGTGCCGCGGCATGCCGGCGAATTTCGTCCGGTCGATCAGCGATGCCGGCGGATCCCAGAGTTCCGGGTGATCATCCATGTCGAGCATCTGCAGGGCGGCCGAACCGATCAATTCACGGCATCCGCACAAAATACCCGTCGACTGCGGCCCGCGGATGGCTTTGCCGCCGCTGAAAGCGACCAGGTCCGCACCGGTGGCAAGGATCGCCCGGAGATTGCTGCGCGGCGGAAGTTCCGCAGCGGCATCCACGAGCACGGGCAGATTGTGACGGTGCGCACACTCGACGACCTGCTCCAGGGGCGGTTGGGCAGTCGAGGAATAGCCATAAAAAATGCCGGCCGTTTCCGGGCCGAAGGCGGCCTCGTATTCCCAGGCCTCGGTGCGGCGGACGCCGGCGTTGGCGACGATTTCGTTGAACCCCACTTCGATGAGTCGGGCTCCGGCCGCGCGAACGGCGTGGTCGTAACCGTTGCGCTGTTCGCGGGAGACGACAAACTCGTGGGGAAATCCCTCGCAGTTCGGCAGTCGCTCCATCCGGGCGAGATTCCATCGCGCCAGAATGGCGGCCGCCCCAAGTGTCAACGACGCGGCGGCCCCTGACGTTACAAGTCCGGCTTCGGCCCCGGTGGCCTCCGCGATTTGCTGCGATGCGGCGGCCTGGAGTTGTTCCAGGGGAACGGTTTCGGTAGCGGCGGAAAAAAAGGCGTCGAGAACGGCCTGCGGCAAGGGCGCGCCGCCCAAGCGGGTGACCGTGCCGCAGGCATTAATGATCGGCATTAAACCCAAGTCTCGAAACAGGCTCATGGAAAATCCTCGGCGACAGCACGAAAAAAGCGTTCCCACATGCTCACCTCGGGCGCGGGCTGCCGACAAGCCGGATTGTGACAAAACGGCCGAATCTGCTAGATTCCGCCGCTTAAATTCCGCGATTCAAGGACGAATCGAATGGCCGGCTACAAAACGCATATCACCGTCAGCGGCGCCCTTGGCGTCGGCTACGGAACGGCGGGTGCGATCCTGGGAGGGTTCAGTCCCGTCGAGGGAGCATTGGCAGGCATCCTGACGTGGTTTTCCGGCATGCTTCCCGATCTGGATTCGGCAAGCGGCCGGCCTGTCCGCGAGGTTTTCAGCCTGCTGGCGGCCTTCGCTCCATTCGCCATGATGGGCCACCTGATGGAGTGGACCCACCACAGCTACGAAGCGGCAACCCTGATGGCCGTCATCTTGTACGTGACGATTCGCTACGGCGGGCAAGCCGTCTTGAATCGAACCGCCGTTCATCGAGGCATGTTCCACAGCGTCCCGGCCATGCTCATCACGGCGGAAATCGCCTTTCTGGCGTTTCGGGGCAGTTCTCTCAACGTCAAACTGCTGATGGCAGGAGGTGCGGCGATCGGCTTTTTTTCGCACCTGGTCCTGGACGAGATTTACTCCGTCGAATGGAGCGGTGCGCATGTGCGACTGAACAAATTCGCGGGCAGCGCGGTCAAATTCTTCGGTGGCCGACTGCTTCCGAACGTCTTCACTTATTCGCTGTTAATGGTGCTGACGTATGCAGCCCTCGTGCAGGCCAGCATCGTTCCCATGCCGAATCGGAATTCGCCCGGAGCACCTACCAACGGGCCACGGCGGATGAGCCCGATTTCCACTGACCGCGGGCGGCAATCGAGGGTTTCCCCGCCCGGCTCTGGCTCCGTATGATTGACCGAAGATCGGTCAGCCTCTGCGGAGCGAAGCGATGAAAATAGCCGGCGTCCAAATGGACGTGTCTTTGGGACAAGTCGACGCCAATGTCGAAAAAATGGCGTCCCTCCTGCGGCAAACGACGGCCGCCGGTGCCCAGCTCACCGTTTTCCCCGAGTGTGCCGCGACCGGCTATTGCTTTGAGAGCCTGGCCGAAGCCCGGGGAGTGGCCCAGCCCATTACCGGGCCGATCACCCAGGGCATGATTCGAGCCTCTAAGGCCACGAACTCGTATGCCGTGTTCGGAACGCTGGAAGTCGACGGGGACGACGTTTACAACGCGGCCGTGCTCGTCGGCCCCGAAGGACTGCTGGGCGTCTATCGGAAAGTGCATCTCCCCTACCTCGGGGTGGATATGTTCACGACTCCGGGAAACGTCCCCTTCGCGGTCCAGAACGCCGGCAATTTGCGCGTGGGGATGAATATCTGCTACGACGCCTCGTTTCCGGAGGCGGCCCGAGCACTCGCCCTGTTGGGAGCCGACCTCATTGTCTTGCCCACGAATTGGCCCCCCGGCTCCGAATGCACGGCCGCGTTCTGCATCAATTCGCGGGCCCTCGAAAACGGCGTCTACTATCTGGCCGTAAACCGCGTCGGCACTGAACGGGGCTTTCGTTTCATCGGGCAAAGTCGCATTTGCGACCCTTGGGGACACTCCATCGCGTCGGCGCAAGGGACTGGCGAAGAAATTCTCTATGCCGATATCGATGTCGAACGGGCGCGGAACAAGCATTACGTCCGCGTTGCGGGCAAGCACGAAATCGACCGTTTTGCCGATCGCCGACCCGAAATGTACACTTTGCTGACAGCGCCGCATGGGTTGAAACACCCCGCCCGGCCGGAGCGCAGGTGAAGGATCGGATCGGCCGAAGGAGCTAACGGCAAGCTCAACGAGCGAACCGTCGGCCTCCGATGCTCGGCCCGCCTGCGGAAGATGGACTCTCGCTCATGTCACTGATCAATCCGGCAATTCTCTGGGGACTTGGCCTCGTCTCGATTCCGATCATTTTGCATTTCTTGCTGCGGTCCAAGCCAAAAAAATTCCTGTTCCCCGCTCTGCGACTGGTGCGAGTCCGCCGTCAGAACAATATTCGCCGCTTGCGACTTAAGCAGTTCTGGCTGCTCCTCTTGAGAATGGGATTTTTGGCCCTTTTGGTCGCGGCGATTGCCCGACCGACGCTTCCGGCGGCGAACTACCGCCCCAGTGCCACCGAGTGGCTGACCGCGGCGGCCATCGCCGGGGTTGGGCTCGCGGTCTATTCCTGGTTCGTTCGATCCTGGCGGCAGAACCGGCTGCCCAATCACGTCTTCATGTACCGCCGCACGCTGCTGCGCGGCGGGACGGGACTTGTCGTCTTCGCACTCCTGCTCCTGGCGGTCGCATGGCCCTACGGACACCGCATCAAAGCAGAAATCTCCTCGCCTTTGCCTGCGGTCGCTCAGAATCTGCCCGTGGCGGCCGTTTTTCTCTTCGACAGCAGCTTGAGCATGAGTTATCGACAGCGCAACTTCACCCGCCTCGAGGCCGCGCAACAGATCGCGACGGAGCATCTCGGGCGGCTGCCCACGGGCAGCCGCGTGGCAATCGCCGACACGTCGAGCGAACAGCCGCTCGTTTTTCAAGCGGAACAATCGGGCGCGCTTGACCGCATCCAGAAACTGCAGCCCCGCCCGGTCAGCCTGCCGCTCGCCAACCGGATTCGAGCGGCGCTGGCCCTGCAGGACGAAGACTTTCGCCGCACGGTTGTTGGACAAGATACGACGCCGCCGGAGCGCCGCGCGGACCGATTCCTGCGTGAGATTTATCTTTTTACCGATCTGACGGTCGCGGGCTGGCGCACGGGCGATTTGCCCGGCGTGAAGGAGCAGCTCGCGAAGCTGGCCAATATTCAGCTTTACATCATCGACGTCGGCCTGGAGAAAGTGACAAATGCCGAGGTGCTGATTCCGCAGCTTTCGTCTCAATCCATTCCGAAAGGTTCAGACCTCGTGCTCGAGGCCAAGGTCGACGCGGTCGGCTTCGAGGCCGATCGGGAGTGGAATCTCGAACTGCACGTGCAAAACGAAAAAGGCCAGCTCGTCAAACGCGAGCAGCGTACCTTGAAAGCCGCCGCGGGCAAGCCGGCACTCACCAGCTTCGTGATCGGCGGCCTCAGCCGGCCGATTACGCAAGGCGAGCTGCGTCTGGTTGCCAGCGATCCGTATGCGGCCGACGATATTCGTTACTTCACGGTCGCCGTGATTCCACCGGTGGCGGTGCTCGTCGTCGGTGAACGGCACGACGAAACGAATGTCGTGGAACAGGCGCTCGCCCCCAGCGAATTCGTGAAAATCGGCAAGGCGCACTACAAGGTCGCGTATCGCGCGGCGTCGAAATTGAACGACGTCGATTTCAAGAAATTCGACGTCGTCTGCCTGGACAATGTGGCCGCGCTGACCCCGACGGTCTGGTCGTCGTTGGGAGATTTCGTCGAGGCCGGCGGCGGATTGTTGGTGATCGCGGGCAACGACCGCTTGACTCCGTCATCCTACAACAGCGACGCCGCACAGGTCTTCCTGCCGGGCCGACTGTCGGGGAACGTGAAATTGCCCGAGCCGGCAAACCTCGATCTGCGCGACTTCGTCCATCCGATTTTCAAGAAGTTCGAGTTTGCCGACGGCGGTTTTGGCGAACTGGCGACCGAAAAAGTCTTCCAGCGATGGGGCCTCCAACCGGCAAAAGGGGCGGCGGTCGTCGCCAAGTACACCGACCCGGCCGCTTCGCCCGCCCTTGTCGAGCGGCCGCACGGGGCGGGCCGCACAATCCTGATCACGACCGGTCTCGATGCGAATCGCAGCTCGGCACGCAACCGCTGGAGCAACCTGGCATTTTCCGGCTGGCGGTTCTTGGCACTCCTCGATCAGTTGGCCCACTATCTTTCGCGCCAGTCCGACACCAGCTACAACTACATCGCCGGCGAGGACGTGTTGATTCCACTGCCTCAGAATTCGTCCCTGCGCGGCTATTTTCTCCGTAAGCCGGCCGGCGAACAGATCCCGGGCGAAGTCACACCCCCGTTCCGGTCGATTTCGCTGCACGGAATCGATCAGGTCGGCAACTATGAGATTCTCTCGCGGGACGAGAATGTCGTGTTCTCAAGTGCCTTCAGCGCGAATGCACCGCCCGCCGAGAGCGATTTCACGCGCGTCGGAACGGAGGAGCTGGATCGCGTCTTGGGACAGGGCCGTTATTCGGTGTCCCGAACGATCGAGGGTTTGACGCGAAACGTGGCTTTTGGCCGCGTGGGACAAGAGGTCTTTTCCCTGATCCTGGGTGTCGTGATCGCCGTATTCTGCGCGGAGCACTTCGTGGCCAATCGTTTCTACGAATCGGAACAGGCTCCGGAACACCAGTGAGCGGTTTGCCGTGCGCGTGATTGTCGAACCAGTCTGGCCGTGGATCGCGGTGATCGCCGCCGTTGGCGGACTGGTTGCGCTCGTGTTTCTGACCTATCCCCAGCGCGTCCGCCATTTGCCCAAGGCGCAACGCAGGCTGCTGTTGGCCCTGCGACTGGCTTCGGTCGCAGCCCTGGGCCTCGCGATGATTCGGCCCGCCCTGGAGTTCCGCAATAAGGACACGGCGCGATCGATCTTCTATGTCTTTGCGGACGCCAGTCAGAGCATGAATACCCAGGACGGTCCCGGCGGCACGACCCGGCGCCGGGCCTTGCTCAACCGCGTCGAGGAAGGCCGCCCAGTCCTCGATCAACTCGGCAAATCGGTCGATATCCGTTTCGTGGACTTTGCCGAACAACCGACGCGCGTTGAACGCTTCGTTGATGAAGCCAATGGAGCACAAACGGCGATCGGCGCCGCCCTCGATTGGATCTCGCACGAATCGCAGCAGGGACAGAGAGTTTCGGCGCCCTTCTGCTCAGCGACGGAGCCCAGCGGGCCGTCGCGCCGAATAACACGGATCCGATCACAAGTGCCCGCCACCTGGGCGATCGGCAGATTCCGGTCTACACGGTCTGTTTCGGGGGCTCCGGTTTTTCACAAAACGCGATGGATGCGGCCGTCGAAGACATACAGGTCGATCGATATGCGTTCGAGCGCAAAGTCGTTCCCGTGAAAGCCAGGCTCCGCTTTACGGGCATGGCGGGCCGCAAAATCACCGTTCGGCTGCTCGTGGAAGACCGCACCGGGATCAAGCCGGGCGAATCGGGCGAAATGAAACCTCCCCCCGCCGCCGTGAATACCAATCCCGCCGTGATTGTCACCCCGACGACGGACAACGACGTCGGCACGGTCGATCTTTCGTTTCAGCCACAGGTTGCGGGCGAGTTCAAAGTCGCCGTCGAAGCGGTCCCGCTGCAGGAGGAGCTCAAAAAGCAGAACAACATTCGCCAGACGATCCTGGCCGTGCAACGCGGCGGGATCAAAGTCGCCTATTTCGACCGACCGCGTCCCGAGCAGCGTTGGCTCAGAATTCTCGGCTCGGCTGAAAAAATCCAGCTCGACTATCAGCCCGTTTTCGCCGGGGACTTCAAGAAAGAACACCCCATCGACCCGTCCTGGTTCGAGCCGGGAAAATACGACGCCTACATCATCGGCGACGTGCCGGCAGATGCGTTCACGTCCGAAATGCTGCTGGCCTTGTCCGCTCGAATCGATGAAGGCAAGGGCCTGATGATGCTCGGCGGACTGCACAGCTTCGGGGCCGGAGGTTGGGCATCGACGCAGCTTGCCGACATCTTACCGGTCGAAATGTCGGCCAACGATTACACGCCGAACGGACCGCCCAGTCCCGACACGCAGATCGAGGGAAATCTGCAGATGCTGCCCACCGAGCGTGGGCTGGACAATTATCTGATGCGTGTCGATCCCAACGGAAACCAGCTTGCCCGCTGGCAATCGCTCAGGCCGCTTGCGGGTGCGAATCGGCTACGTCCGAAAACGGGCGGACTTGTGGAGATCCTCGCCCAATCGCCAGACGGTGCTCCCCTGCTCGTCGCCCAGGAATATGGACGGGCCCGCGTACTCGCCTTCGCCGGCGATACAACTTACTTGTGGTATACCTACGGCCAGCGAGAGACCCATCAACGGTTTTGGCGGCAGGTGATTCTTTGGCTTTGCCACAAGGAAATCGACAGCGATAAACGCGTCTGGGTCAACGTCGACACACGCAACGCGTCCCCCAGCCAACAGGTCGGGCTGACCTTCGGCGCCCGAGACGACGCGGGCAAGCCGCTTGCGGACGCCGATTTCCAGGTGGTCGTCACCGACAGCCAGAAGGTCGAGCATACGGTCAGCCCGGTGCGCGGACAGGACGACAGTACGGCCCGATTCGCCGACACGACGAAACCGGGCGATTACTGGGTCCGCGTGCGGGCCGAAAAGGGATCGAAGCTGGTCGGTCCGGATGATTATGGGCGGTTCATCGTCGACGAGCGGAACCTCGAGTTAGATAACCCGGCAGCCGATCCAGCTTTGATGGACCAAATCGCCGCCCTCACAGGGGGAGCCACGATCGCGCCCGAGCAACTGACCAATTTCTTGACTCGCCTGCTCAAAGAGGGTGTCCCGAATCTCGAAGTCACCCAAGTCCGCCACGTCAATCTGTGGGACAGCCCCTGGTTCCTGGTCGTCTTTGCCGCATTTATGACGCTGGAATGGTTCTTCCGGAAACGCCGCGGTTTGGTTTAAGTCACCCCCCGGATTGGACGCCCCTGCCGGTTTTTTGACTTTGGATCCGGGGCTTTGGGCCGGGGACTTTGGACCCGGGACTTTCGCAGGGGATATAATGAAGCTCAAAGGGCACGGGAGGAGCGTCGATGGCCACGTCGCCGGATCAGGTCCAAGGACATCAATATGTCGATTTTGACGAATACATCGACATCCAGCTCCGCAAAACCAGCTCGACGATCAAGACCACGGACGTGATGACGGCCGTCGTCGGCGTTCTGACGCTGATTACGCTCTACCTCCTGCTTTTCGTGATTTGCGATCATTGGTTCGTGCCTGGCGGAATCGGGCCGGTAGCGCGCAGCGTCATGCTTGCCGTCGTGGCCTCGATCGCCTGCGTTTGGATGGCGATTAAGGTGATCGTCCCCTGGCGGCGCCGGGTCAGCGGACTGTACGCGGCCAGCACCATCGAAAAGGCATCGCCTGCGCTCAAGAGCAGCCTGATCAATCTGGTCGACATCTCGCGCAGCGGCCACGAGGTGAGCCCCGAGATCTATCAATCGATCGAACGCCGCGCGGCCCTGGCGCTGACGCACGTCGACGTGAACGAAACGGTCGACCGTCGCAGCCTGCTGCGGCTTTCCAACGCGCTCTTGGCCGTTGTGGTCGTATTTTGTCTCTATTGGATCTTCTCGCCCAAGAACCCGGGAACGTCGTTGTGGCGTGCGATGGTGCCGTCGTCCGAGGTGGGCGTCGCGACACGGACGGAGATCTTTAACGTCCATCCCGGCGACAAGGACGTGCTCGCGCGTTCGCAGCTGGAAGTCACCGCCGACATCCGCGGCGAGCTTCCCCAACAGACGTTCCTCTATTTCACGACGGCCGACCGCAAATTCGTCGACGAGCGGGTCGAAATGCGGATGGAGAACGAGGGGACCCGCAAATTCCGTTGCGCGCTCACGGGGGATAATGGCGGCGGCATTCTGCAGAACATGACCTATCGGATCGTTGCCGGCGACGCGACGACGGGCGAATACAAGATCCGAGTGATTCAGCCTCCCGCCGCGACGATCGACTCGATCCGCCTCGACAGCCCCGATTACACGCATCGCGAATCCGTGACGCAAACAATGGGGGCAATCGATGCGCTCGAGGGAACGCGGGCCAGGCTCAAGGCCCACGCGAATATGCCGCTGCGCTCGGCATCGCTGCAATTTTTTGATGATGAATCGGCCACGAAGCGGGCCGAGGAAATCCCCCTGATGGTAACGGACGGGACCAAGCTCCAAGTCGATTGGAAGCTGGAAATCCGCTCCGACGGCACCTATCCGCACTACTACCGCATCTTCTGCACCAGCACGGAGGGCGAATCGGACCCCAGTCCGAGCCTTTACAATTACTGGATTCGCCCTGACCAGCCGCCCGAAATCATCCTCCGCGATCCCAAGACCGACTTGGACCTGCCGGCCAACGCCGTCTTGCCGCTGGTCATCGAGGCGCGCGATCCCGATTTCACCCTGACGTACATCGACCTCATCATTGAGAAGGACGGCTCGCCCGTCCCCCTGCAGAACGTCTACAGCGGGAACGATCAGCAGTTCAAAACAACCTATCGGTGGTCGTTCAAGGGCTACCAGTTCCGGCCGAAGGACACGATCACTTACTGGTTGGAGGCGAAGGACAACCGGCAGCCGAGCGCCAATGTGACGCGCACTCCCAAACTACGGATCCACATCACTGCTCCGGTGTCCGAACAGCAGGTCCAAAAACAACTGGCGATGGCGGAACAGCGGCAAAAAGCCGAGGCGAAAAAATCCGAAGCCGACCAGCCTCCTCAGGAGAAGTCAGAGGAGGAAAAGGCGGCCGAAAATCGCGACAGGCAGCAATCGAAGCCGCCCAAGCAGAAGGGGCAGAATGCCGCCAGGAAGCAAGGCCAGGACGAAAAACCCCAAAGCAACGGCAAACCCGATGACCAGCCTGACAGCGGGCAAACCGGCCAAGACCAACCGGGTAAGACCGCTGGGGACAGGGACGAAGCTCCTCAGGGGCAGAAGGATCCGGCCGACAAGGACGAAAACGGGAACGAGAAGCTCGATCCCGACAAATCGCAAGACGATCCCAAGGCTCTCAAGAAACTCGACGAGCTCCTCAACTCGCAACGCCCGGAAGCGCGACCCGATCCGTCGTCCGGCGGAGCGGGCGACCCGAACCAAAAGAACCAGCAAAAACCCGATCGGAACCAGTCGGATCCGAAGCAGCCGGACCAGAAGAAGTCAGAACAAAACAAGTCCGAGCAAAACAAGTCTGAACAAAACTCCGGACCGCGCGACCAAAAGCAACCGGGTTCCTCGTCCGATTCACCTGAAAAAGGCCAGAACGGCGACGCGAAGACGGACAAAGCCAGTGAGAAGCCGAATCCGTCCGAGGGTTCAAAGGCGGAAAACCAGCAAAACGGCAACCAGAATACGGGTGATTCCAAAGATCCGTCGCGCGATCCAAAAAAATCCAACGGTCAGTCTTCTAAGCCGCAAGAGAAGCTAGGCTCGCAGGGATCAAAGCCTCAAGGCGGGAAACCCGAGGGCGAAAAGGCGCAGGGGAATAAGCCGTCCGAAATGAAAAATGACGGCGGCCGGCCAGGCGCCCAACCAGATGCCAAGAACCCGCAGCAGCCGGGCGGCGAGCACGGCCAACAGCCACAGAAGCCTCAGGAAGGCTCGTCACAGGGCTCTCGCGAGAACAAGGAACAAGGCAATCAACAGGACGGGCAAGCCGGCCAGAATTCCAAAGTCGAGAAACAACAAGGCGACAATTCCGGTCGAGAGAAGCAGTCGGGCGAAAAGAATCCTCAAGGCCAGCCCGGCCAGGGTCAGAAACCCGACGACTCAAAGGGCCAAAAGCCCGACCAATCCCAATCAGGTTCCGGCAAACCGGGCGAAAAGCAAGAGGGAAACCAGGAGGGCAAAACGCCTCCCAAAAACCAGGAAGGCGCCTCCGACTCCGGCAACGATACGCATAAACAGCAGAGCAAGAACAGCGACCAGGCCCAGAACGGCAACCAGCCGGGAGACGAAAAAGGGAACGACCGAAACAACAAGAGCGGCGCAGTCCCAGAGCCGATCCGAAAAGAACGGCACAAAGGACGGCGGATCAAAAGACAGCGCCTCAAAAGACAGCGGCTCCCAAGACAACAATCCGCAAAGCAACGACGGCAACTCCGCGAACAGCAAGCCGGGTGAGAACGGCGGCCAAAAGCCCTCGAAGAATCAATCCAGCTCGAATGAGCCCGGCAAACGAGAGCCAGGAAATCCGTCCGACGGCAAGAAAGGCTCGGCCCAGGAATCGGCGGACAACCCGCGCGAGCGCGGGGAGAACGGTCAGAAAGAGCCGGGCCAAAAGACGGGCCAGCCTTCTCGCAAAACCGATCGCGACCCGAATCGCCAGCCCAATCAGGGCCAAGCGGGAAATCCGAACGGCGATCGGCAAGAAAAGGACCGGAAGGAAAACGGCGACGCAGCCTCGGGACAAGACAGCAAATCCGCCAAGGATCGTCGTCAGAACAACCCCAACCCCGTCGAGGCGAAAACGCCCGAATCGAATCGCCGGCCGCTCGACGAGCAGCCGAACACCGTTCGGGAAAAGAAGAACCGCACAGGAACGGCCGGCTCCGAGACCGATCCGTCCGGCGCATCTCAACAGGAGGGAACGCCGCAGCAGGGCGCCGGCGATGAGCAAGGACGGAAGCAACAGACAGACAAGACCGGCGGCAAAGGGCAACCAGAACGGGGAGACGACCAAAAAGAGGGGGGCGCCCAAAACAAACCCGGCGGTTCGCAAGAACAACCCGGTGGCAAACAAGAATCGAGCGGCAAGAACGGCCAACCCACGCCGGGTGGTTCCAAGGACGGACAACCGCAGGCCGACCAAGGCCAATCTGGAAAGGGTCAGCAGGCCGAGGGTGAGAAGGGGCAACAAGACGGCAAGGGCGGAGCGAAAGAGGGGGCAGGCAAGTCCGGAGAAAAAGGCCAAGGTAGTCAATCCGGCCAGCAAGGCGGCAAACCAGGCGGACCTGGTGAAGGGAACCAAGGACACAACGGCGGCGGATTCAATAACGGGAACGGTTCCGGCGCCGGCGGGCCCCTGGATGACACCACCCAGCAAGCCAATCTCGATTACGCCAAAAAGGCGACCGATCTCGTCCTCAACAAACTGGAAAACCAATTACAGCGGGGCAAGATCGACAAGAAGATCGAGGAGGAAATGGGCTGGAACAAGGATCAAATCCGCCGCTTCGTCGAGCGGATGCGCAAGGAGGCCCAGGCGGCCAAGGATCCGAATTCTCCCGAATCCGAAGCGCGCCGGCTGCAATTCGAGGAGACGATTCGAAGTCTCAATCTCCGCTCGACGCCAAGGCGTCGCACGAGTGAGGCGCTCCCCAAGAACGACGACGCCGAGATTGAAGGCAAGCGATCGGTCCCGCCTCCCGAATATCGCGATCTCTACGACGCGTTTACCAAGAGCCTGGCGAAACCGGCTCCGCGGCCAGGCGACGACAAAAAATAGCCGCCAAGAAACCGGCGATTTTTTCCCACAGACTGACGAGCGAAGGCTGGCGAAATTCTCGCCAGGTTTATTGCGCGATCTCCGAGTTGGCGGGTCGCGCCTTGCCTCCCCACCGCTGGTAGCCGAGGTAAACCGGGATCCCCAAAGCGATTAGTCCCAGGCCGAGATTGGCCTGCGCCGGGTTTCCCACGTACACCTCCCACAGAAACCAGAGGTAAAACACCGCGTAGGCCAGCGGCACATACGGGTAACCAAGTGCCCGGTAAGGCCGCGGCAGGTCGGGGTACTTGCGTCGCAGAATCACCACGCCCACGACGGTCAGCAGATAAAAAATGCTGGAAACGAAAATGACGCAGTTCGTCAAGACGTCGAAGACGGTCGTGCTTTTGAACGAATGAAAACTCTGCACGAGAATCGACGAGGCCACGACCAGCCCGATCGACATCACCGCCTGGACGAGGATCGCAAAGGCTGGCGTGCGATACGACGCGTGCACCCAACCCAGGCTCCGGAAAAACACGCCGTCGCGTCCCATCGCGAACGAAATCCGCGGCCCCAGGAGAATATTGCTGTTGATGCCGCCAAAAACGCTCAACAACAGGCCGGCCGACATCACGCTGCGGCCCGCCGGTCCGAGAATCGTCTCGAACATCAGCTCGGCCGGGTGATCGTTCGAATTGGCAATCTTGTCCATCGGCAGCGCCACCTGGTACGCGATCGCCGCCGACACATAGAGCACGATCACGATTCCCAGCCCGCCAAACAGCGCCCGCGGGATCGTTTTCTGCGGTTCGCGAATTTCTTCCGCCACCGAGCCGAGCGACTCCCAACCGTTATACGCCCACAGCACGCCCAACAGGGCCGCCGCGAACTGCGTCGAGAGCGTCAATTCGTGCGGCGTGACGGTCGTTTCCAGGTTCAGCGGCTCAAGCGGCCTGACCCCCACAAAGGCGGCCGCAAACGGCAAGAGGGCCACGCCCGCGAGAAAGGCCCCTTTGCCGATCGTCGTCAGCCCTTGCAGGCGGCCGCCCCAAATCACGCCCAGCACGTTGATCCACGCCATCCCGCCGATCACCAGCACTTCGAGTGCGAGTTGCTCCCACGGACTGGCCCGGTATCCCAGCAGCCCGAAGAGCGCTCCGATAAAGATCACGGTCAGCGCCCCGATCGAACCGGGTTTGTTGAACAGGAAATCGGTCCAACCGAAGAGAAAGGCCGTCGGCCGCCCGTACGCTTCGCGCAGGTAGACGTACATCCCGCCGGCGTGCGGCAGCATCGCGCCCAGTTCGGCCATCGAGAGCGAACCCATCAGGCAGATGAGTCCGCCGACCAGCCAGGCGGCCAGAATGATGCGAAAATCGCCGGCGTCGTTGGCAATCCGGCACGGTTTGACATAAATCCCCGAGCCGATGACGTTGCCCACGACCACGGCGATCGCCATGCCCAACCCCAGGGCGCGAACGAGCGACGGCTGATTCGGCGCCAGCGGTGGCGATTCGCGCGGCAAGGACATGTACCGATCGTGGCGTCGTTTGCCGGCGATTTCAATCTCACAGCAAGTTCGCAAACCTCGCGAGAAACGTGCAACGGGCCAAGATCGGGGGTGTCCCGTCCACGTCCTTGTGTGGCACCCAGCGCGAAGAGACCGTTACGTCAAAGGGCGCCCGCGCCGGGCGACTTGCCTTTGCCGCTCTTGGCCCCCTTGGCCGTGCCGGTAGGCGGTTTCTCCTGCGTCACCACGAGTGTTTCGAGGCTCAAATCGATGGCCTTATCGAGAACCGAGGCTTGAACGATGTTGTCGGGCAGAATGTACACCAGGCTGATCTGCGCGGAGCTCTTTTCTTTCTTGTAGGAAAAAATGCGGACGCGGTACGGCTTGTCGTTGACGAGGGCCGGTATCCCCGGGCTCAGCACATGGAATTTCCGCTTCTCGACGAAGGCTTCCTCTGCTTTGGGCGGAATATCGAACAACGGCAGCTCGCTCAACCTCTTAGTTGAAGCCTGCTGCCCGAACGCCGTCGCACACCGCAGGATGACGTCCGCGTTGAAGGCCTTCGCCCGTTCTTCGTCCCCCTTTTTGGCCAGCAAATCGTAATTGCTGCAGAGGTAGAGATAGCCCTCTCCCGACCCGGCCCCTCCGGTGAGCGGAAAGCTTGCCTGCCAGGCCCCCTGCAAGCCTGCAAACTCGAGCTCGGCAAACTTCGGCTGCCTGGGGTCCTTCTCGTCCGCCTCCTCTTCCCCCTTTTTGGCGATCTTCGTCGCAATCGGCTGGAACTGCTTGGGCACACGGATTTGAAAACTCTTGCCCGCCCAGGCCACGCGGGTCAAATACTGATTCAGCTTGTCTTCGTAGGCGAAATAGCGCTTCGTCTCATCGAATCGCTCGAGATAGGTCTCTCGCCCGCAGCCGGCCAGCCCGGCTGCCAAAAACAAACCGAGCACAGTGATGCGACGGATGCGGTTCATGGATCGATTCGGCCCCAAACGGCGACAAGGAAACGGCGCCGCCCAAACGGGAAGCAAGAAACGCCCCCTGGCTTCCGATTCTGCTTTCCCCTCGAACTCAGGTCAATTCTGCGGCAAAGTTTTTAGCGGACGCAAGAGGCAACCTTACCGTCGATCGCTTTTTGGCCTGGATTTGACGGTCCCCGGATGTCTCACCCCGCGCCGCTTCTCCTCCTCCTGCCGTTCGATTTCGGCCGCGATGGCCGCCACGTCGGCCTGAGTGATCGAGAGATCGGGATGCGCCGCTTCTGAGGGAAGCTCTTCGGCCCCGGAGACTTCGCCGAAAATCGGCAGCCATTTTTCGGATTCGGTTTCGGCGATCGCCGGGCCGGCGCCGGGCCTGTGCTCGGGTTCGACCGGTTCGTTGGGCGTGTCGCTCACCGGACCGCGGCGTTCGAGCTCGCCCGCAAAGTCGTCGCTGTCGACAAAGGCACCGCGGCGGCGGCGAACCGTTTTCTGCAGCCGGTGATCGCTCGAGACCAGGCGAATTTGCCGCGGAGCCGAGTGGGCCGCGACCAGCTCTTCGATCGCGTCGTCGGCCTCTCGTCCGGGCAAGGCAAAACTGACGGTCATCCCCTCGGCCGTCATTTGTCGCGGAAGGCCGGGAGGCGCCTCGCGCGCGTCGAACACAATCGTCGTCCGCTCGCGCTCGAGTCTCGTCAAATGCCGCGCGAGATACCGCACAAGCTGCACGCGGCACTGCCGGAGTTGCCCTGGCCCGTATGATTTTCGAGCCAGCCCGCAGGCGTGCATCAGGTTGTAGCCGTCAATGATCAGGTAGTGCCGCCGCATAACGCGCTTTTTGGGCGATCGGACTCTCTTTGATCGCCGCAGATCCGAAAAGGACGGTGGACCGTTCCCCTTTGATCAAGTATATCGCAAAGCTGCGTCCGGCTGATTTGCGTCTGGCCGCGACTGCGGAGGATCCGGAATGTATCGACTTTTCATGGTCGGGACGAAGCTTCTCGGCATTTATCTGCTGTTTAACGGCGTGATTCAGGCTGCCCTGGTGACGTCGGGGACGGGAGGCGCCTTCCCACAACTCTCGGTCTCTTGTTTCGTCTGTTGCATGGCCGGGGGTTTTCTCACTTTCTGCACAGAATTCGTCGCCCAGGCGGTGCGCGTTCGCGAAGACCTCGGCGAACAAACACCGGTCATTTCGCCCGGATCGGCCCTGGAGGTTGGTATTTTACTGATCGGCCTGTTTGAGTTCGTGAATAACCTGCCTCGGGTCATCGCGCGGTGGACCGGCCCTTCGCACCTGTTCGCGCTGACGCCGACTCCTGCCGATGTCTCCAATCTGGACTCGCTTGGCCTGTTGGCCTCGGCACTGATGCTTGTTTTCGCCCATCGCATTGCGGCATTTCTGCTACGGGTGAACCAACGTCCGTCGGACCCGCAATCGACCTGACGTCGCGTCGACCCGACGCACCTTTCGGAAGGACATCATGCTCCGCGGCCTCTATTCCCGCCACGTTCGAGAAGCCCTCGAAACGCCGACCGGCTTCGGATCGGATGCGATCCTGTTGGCGTTGGTCCTGTCGATCTTTGGCGCGCTCTTGATGCTCGGCGGCCACATGGCCACTCCCTATCACGAGGTGCAGATCGATCTCTCCTTCTGGTCCCTCCCGAAGTACACGGTTTTGACCATGGCTCGCGGGTTTGCCGCTTACTTTCTGTCGCTCGTCTTCACGCTCGCTTACGGCACCTATGCCGCCCACAATCGGCGGGCCGAAGCCATCATGATTCCCATCCTCGACATCCTGCAGGCGATCCCCGTGCTGGGGTTTTTGCCGGGACTCGTGCTGGCACTCGTGGCCCTCTTTCCGCGGCACGAATTGGGACTCGAAATGGCCTGCATCATCATGATCTTCACCGGCCAGGTGTGGAACATGACGTTCAGCTTCCACGGCTGCCTCAAGGCCATTCCGCAGTCGCTCCGCGAGGTGGCCGCCATCCACCGGCTGTCGCACTGGCGGATCTTCCGGCAACTCGAAGTCCCTTCGGCCATGATCGGCCTCGTGTGGAATTCGATGATGTCGATGGCCGGCGGATGGTTCTTTCTCACCGTCACCGAGGCCTTCACGCTCAAGGGCCGCGACTATCGCCTGCCCGGCATCGGCTCTTACATGAACGAAGCCATGCTGGCCAACAACGTCCCCGCGATGATCGCCGACGTGATCGCGATGGTGTTGATGATCGTTTTTGCCGACCAGGTCGTCTGGCGGCCGCTCGTCGCCTGGAGCCAGCGGTTCAAGGTGGAAGACGTATCGGGCTCGGTCGAGCCGAAGTCGTGGGTGCTGACTCTGGCCCGCCGCTCGGTTCGCGTGCGAAAACTGTTCGCCTTTTTCGACCCCGCGGAGCGCTCGATGCTCAGCGTCGGCCGGCCGGCGCGGATCGTCAACCGCATGTCGAAGTCGCCCCTCCTGGCTCCGGCCGTGACGTCGGCCGTGGGCAAAGGGATCAAATTCCTGTTGCTGGGAGCGCTTGCCGTCACGGCCGCGTGGGGAGGCTGGTCGCTGGCGAAATTACTGATCGCCCTGCCGCTTTACGATTCGTCCGGTCACGGCGACTGGCGGACCGTGATCCTGGCTTTGGGAGCGTCGTTCCTGAGAACGACGACGGCAGTTTTTCTGGGGGCCGCCTGGACGCTGCCGGTCGGCATTCTCATTGGACGCTCGCCCCGTTGGTCGGAACGACTGCAGCCGGTGATCCAGGTGCTGGCGAGTTTTCCCGCGCCCATGCTCTTCCTTCCCGTCACCGCCCTGGTCTTGTACCTGCACATCAATTTCAACATCGGCTGCGTCGTGCTGATGCTGTTGGGCACGCAGTGGTATATCCTGTTCAACGTGATCGCCGGCGCGTCGTCGATCCCGGCCGATTTGAAGGAAGTGACCGCCGTCTACCGCTGGAATCGCCTCCAGCGCTGGCTCAGGCTGTATATCCCCTGCGTATTCCCCTACCTGGTGACCGGCCTGATCACGGCGGCCGGCGGAGCCTGGAACGCGACGATCGTCGCTGAATACGTGCAGATGAAAGATGACATCTACGAGGCTTTCGGTCTCGGTTCACTCATCAGCCAGGCGACCGCCCGCGGCCAATACTCGCTGTTGGCGGCATCCGTCGTGATCATGGCCTGCGCCGTCGTCAGCATCAACCGCATCTTTTGGAAACGGCTTTACCACCTCGTCGAGGACCGATATAGCCTCACGGGCCAAAATTAGGTCCAGGGTCCAAAGTCAAAAGGCCAGACGCTAAACTCACTCGCTCATGCGACCTCCTATTTCCCTCGTACCCATGCTCTGCTTGGGACCGAGAGAGTTCCCGGCCTTGGACGGCCCCGGACCTTCGACTGAGACATCGATGCCCGATAACAATTCGATCTCCTCAGTCCGCAACGTCTGCGTCACCTACGACCAGGGCAATCGCGTCATTTTGCAGGACGTGTCGCTCGACGTCGCGCCCAACGAGATCCTGGCCATCCTGGGTCCCAGCGGCTGCGGCAAGAGCACGCTCGTCCGCGTGATGGTCGGTCTGATCAAACCGGCACAGGGCGAAGTGCTCGCTCATGGCAAAACGCTCGAGGGGCTGCATCCGGGCATCGCGCTCGTCTTTCAGAACTTCGGCCTCTTCCCCTGGCTCACCGTCCGGCAAAACGTCGAGATGGCAATGGCGGGGCTGGGCGTGGCGCCGCAGGCGGCCGAAGAACGCGTCACCCGCTGCGTCGACGCCGTCGGCCTGGGCGGACACCTCGATGCCTTTCCCAAGGAACTCTCGGGCGGCATGAAGCAGCGCGTCGGCATCGCCCGCGCAATGGCCCGCGAGCCCGAACTGTTGTGCATGGACGAGCCGTTTAGTGCGCTCGACGTCTTTACGGCCGAAAGCCTGCGCAGCGAAATCTACAACATGTGGATCGCCCGCCACGGCGCCACCGATCGGCTGCGGCCGCCGTCGAGTCTCAAAAGCATCGTGATGATCACGCACTTGATCGAGGAGGCGGTGTTTCTCGCCGACCGGATCGTGATCATGGGGACGATGCCGGGCCACATCCGCCAGATTCTGCCCAACACGCTGACTCACCCCCGGGATTATCAATCGCCCGAATTTCTGAAAATGGTGCACCAGATCCACGGGATTATCGTCTCGGAACACATGCCGGACGAGCCGGCCGTCCCCGCGCCGGCCGGACAGCTTCCCACCATGGAGCCGATCCCGCCGGTCGACCTGGAACAGGTCATCGGTCTCATGGAAATCGTGCAGGACCACCGCGGACGGGTCGACGTTTTTACGCTCGAAAAACTGACCGATGCCGAGTTCGGCCAGACGCTGGCCCTGGTGATGGCGGGCGAAATGCTCGATTTCCTGGACACGCCCAAGGAGATCGTGCTCCTGACCGACTTGGGCCGCCGCTTCTTGAAGGAACCCGCGGCCGGCCGCCAGACGATCCTTCGCGAACAACTCCTCAAGCTCGACCTGTTCCGCTTCATCGTGCTGCGGCTCGAGCGAGCGCCGGAAAAACAGTTGCCCAAGGAGATCATCGAGGAAGACCTCGTGATGCGGCTGTTGACGCGCGACGTCGAGCCCCTGTTCGACACGATCGTCGCCTGGGGCCGCTGGGGTGAATTATTTGGCTATTCGCCGACGACGGAGACGCTGTACCTCGCAGAGCCGGAGAGCTAAGCGAACGTCGTGTTGAGTTGGATGTCAATGTAGGGTGGGACCAGCGAGGCTTTGCGAGCGCCGGCCCACCTTCTTCAGCCCGCACGAAGAAGGTGGGCCGCCGGCCACTGTATATTTGAAGTCGGGGCCTTGTCCCACCACTACAAGACATCGTCTTCACCGTTTTGCCGCGACGTGCGAACTGATTATGCTGAATCCATGAAACACAACTCGCTCTCACCGACGTCGCTCAGTCGCCGCAAGTTTCTCTCCGCAGCACTCGCCGCCGGCACGGCGCTGCCGGCAGCCGATGCTTTGTTGCGACCGGCTCGCGCCGCCTCGCGGGGCAAGAGCCCGAACGAGCGGCTCAACCTGGCTGTCGTGGGATTGGGCGGCCAGGGGCTGTATGACCTGCACGAGGCCTCGACGGAGAACAGTGTCCCGACCGAGAATATCGTTGCCGTCTGCGACGTCGACTCGGCCCACATCGATCGAGCCATCGCGAAGTATCCGCACATCAAGAACGCGAAGAAATTCGACGACTATCGCAA
Source organism: uncultured Planctomycetaceae bacterium (assembly GCA_963752185.1). Classification (GTDB taxonomy): domain Bacteria; phylum Planctomycetota; class Planctomycetia; order Planctomycetales; family Planctomycetaceae; genus DASPSM01. The sequence continues at coordinate 4,405,046 of CAVVXK010000002.1, forward strand.
ACTGCTCGATCTCGAAAATCTCGACGGCGTCGTGGTGGCGACACCCGATTTCGCACACGCGATCGTCGTGGTGGCCGCACTCGAGCGCAAGCTGCCCGTGTACAGCGAAAAGCCGCTGACCAAGACGATCGCCGAGCTACGGACCTTGCTCGCCACCACCGCGCAGGCGGGCGTACCCACGCAGACGGGCAACCAGATTCACGCCGGCAAGAATTATCGCCGGAGTGTCGACATTCTGCGGGCGGGCGTGCTCGGCCCGGTGCGTCGGGTGCATATCTGGCAGAAGACCAGCGTTCGCGCTTTGAAACTCGCCAAGAACCCGAGTGTCCCGCCGACCCTCAACTACGACTTGTGGCTCGGCCCCGTCGCGTACCGCCCGTTCAATCCGGCCTTCTTCCATTTCGATTGGCGCTACTGGTGGGATTTCGGCGGAGGGCATCTGGCCGACTTCTGCTGCCACTACATGGATGTGCCCTTCTGGCGCTTGACCTCAAGTACCCGACGACGATCCAGGCCTTCGGGAAGAAGACGTATGAGGGCGACAACAACGTGCCCGACGCGATGCGCGTCGAATACGAATTCCCGGCCCGCGGCGACAAGCCGCCGGTGCACCTCACGTGGACGCAAGGCAGCTTCAACCCCGAATGGACCAAACCGTACAACAAGCCTTCGGCAATCCTGTTCGAGGGGGAGCACGGCCGATTGCTGGTCGACTACGGCACGCGGAAGCTGTTTCTCGAGCCGGGTCTGGAGGCGCACGACGTACCGCAGGTCGTTCCCGACTCGCCCGGCCATCACAAGGAGTGGACCAACGCGATCAAAGGCGGCCCGAAGACGTCGTCGCCGTTCGAATACGGCGGCCTGCTGACCGAGTCGGGCCTGTTGGGCAACGTTTCCTACCGCGCCGGCGAAAAGAAAATCACCTGGGATCCGATCGCCGCCCGCGTCACCGACTGCCCCGAAGCCGAGCAGTACCTGCACAGCGAATACCGGGCAGGTTGGTCGCTTTAAATCACGTCACTCTCCGACGAGCCGGGGGGTTGATCCCCCCGGTATGAGTGCGCACGCCGCCTGGAGTGTTCCAACTCGTCAGTATCGCGCTCGACGACTGGCGCGAACTAGGGTTAGGTCGCGGAAGTGGATCGAGTCCGCGCTCGGACCGAGGGGGTCAACCCCTCGGCTCGGCAGACTCGATCTCGCGATTTCTCGTGATCAATCCGCACTGCCCCACTTCTCACGATCGAAGTCCGAAAACTTCTTCCCTTCTTCGGCCAGTCGCTTCAAGAGGGGCGAGGGCTTCCACCAGAAGCCGTGTTCTTTCTCGAACTGGCAGACGCGGTCGTAGACCTTCTTGAGGCCGATCGTGTCGGCGTAGAACATCGGGCCGCCGCGGAAGGCGGGGAAGCCGTAGCCGTAGACGTAGACGATGTCGATGTCGACCGAGCGGAGGGCGTGTCCCTCGTCGAGGATGTTGGCCCCTTCGTTGACGAGCCCGTAGATCGTCCGCTCGATGATCTCTTCCTTGGTGATGGGGTGCTGCTTGACGTTTCCTTCCTTAACCGCCGCCGCAATGATGCGTTCGGCCTCGGGATCGGGAATCGGGCGCGGCCCCCCTTTTCGTAGCGGTACCAGCCCGCGCTCGTCTTCTGGCCGTGCCGGCCCGCTTCGACGAGCCGGTTGTCGGCCAGATGGGGCCGCAGGCCTTTGGGAATGTGATGCTCGGCCTCTTTGCGGACCTTGTAGCCGACGTCGAGTCCGGCCAGGTCGCCGACCGCGAGCGGCCCCATCGCCATGCCCCATTCGTAGAGCGTGGCATCGACGTCCTGGACTTTCGCCCCCTCTTCGATGAGGAAGGCCGCTTCCCGCATGTATGGGCCGAACATGCGATTGCCCACGAAGCCCCAGCAGTTGCCAACCAAGACGCCGACTTTGCCGAGCCGCTTGGCCAGCGCCATCGACGTCGCCAGCACTTCCTGCTTCGACTGCTTGCCGCGGACGATTTCCAAAAGCTTCATCACGTTGGCCGGGCTGAAGAAGTGATTGCCGACGACCATCTGCGGCCGCGACGTCGCGCCGGCGATTTCGTCGATGTTGAGCGTCGACGTGTTCGAGGCGAGCACGGCCCCCGGCTTGGCGACTTTGTCGATTTCCCCGAAGACTTTCTTCTTGAGTTCCATGTTCTCGAAGACGGCCTCAACGACGATGTCGGCCTGACCGATGTCTGCATAGTTCAGCGTGGGCTTGATCATCGCCAGCTTCTGGTCGACCTGCGCTTGCGTCATCTTGCCTCGTTGGACTGAGACGCCGTAGTTGCGCTTGATCGTTTCCAGGCCGCGATCGAGGGCCGGCTGATCGACCTCTTTCAGCACGACGGGAATGCCCGCGTTGATATAGGTCATCGTGATGCCGCCCCCCATCGTGCCCGCGCCGACGATGGCGGCCGACTTCACGTCGAGCGGTTTGACGTCTTTGGGCAAGTCGGGAATCTTGGCGACGATCCGCTCGCCGAAGAAGACGTGGATCATTCCTTTCGACTCGTTCGAGAAGAGGCACTCGAGGAAGATCTCGCCCTCTTTTTTGCAGCCTTCGTCGAAGGGCAGCTTGGCCGCCGCTTCGACGGCATCGATCGCCCGCTGCGGCGCCTGCATGCCGCGGAATTGTTTGGCGGCCTGCTTGCGAAGCTCCGCGATCGCCGTTGCGTTGGCGGCCGGATCGCCGAAGCGGTCGGTCATGTCGCGCGTCTTCCGCTTCGGTTTTCCGCTGGCTGCTTGTTCCCGCGCGAAGACGATCGCGCCCTTCAGCAGGTCGCCATCGATTAGTCGATCGATGATGCCCCATTCGTGGGCCTGTTTGGCAGGGACCGGATTGCCCATGGCGCACATCTCGGCCGCGTGCACGACGCCCGCCAAGCGCGGCAAACGCTGCGTGCCGGCGGCGCCGGGAATCAGTCCGAGTTTGACTTCGGGCTGGCCGACGATGGCCGTCGGCACGGCGACACGGTAGTGGCAGGCCTGAGCGATTTCGAGGCCGGCGCCGAAGGCCGTCCCATGGATCGCGCACACGACCGGCTTGGGGCAGTTCTCGATCGTGAGGAAGCCGGCCGTCAGTCCGATATCACGGTTCCGCTTGCCCGAGGTGATCTTGCCGAACTCTTTGATGTCGGCCCCCGCGATGAACGTTTTGCCGCCGCCGATGAGCACGATCGCCTTGATTTGCGGGTCGGCGGTGGCCGTCGCCACGTGCGCCTGGATGCCTTCGGGGACGCCGGGGCTCATCGCGTTGACGGGCGGATTGTTCACGGTGACTACGGCGACGTCGCCTTCTTTCGAGAGTGTCACCAGCTCGCTCATTGCAGGCTCTCTTTCTCGGTTGGGAATACTCTGTGTTGCCGGGAACCGGTATAACACTGAGGAAAGATTGAAGTCGGAAAGCGCGGACGACAAAGGAAGCACGCTGAGGCGTGCTTCGCCATTCTCCAGGAATCACACGCCATGCACAACCGTTTTGATCTGACGGGAAAGAACGCCATCGTCACCGGGGCCACGCGGGGAATTGGGCTCGCCATCGCCCGCGGTTTTGCCGACTTGGGGGCCACCGTGACGATCTGCGGCCGCAAGCAAGAAACCGTCGACGAGGCACTTCGCGAGCTGGGTCCAGTCAAGGATAAGGTGCAAGGCGTCGTCGCGCACGTGGGCAAGACCGAAGACATCGCGTCGCTGATCCTGGCGGCCGAAACGAAATTCGGTCACGTGAACGTGCTGGTCAACAACGCCGGCACAAACCCGTACTTCGGCCCGATCGTCGACTCGGACGAGAAGGCGTGGGACAAGACGTTCGAGGTGAACCTCAAAGGCCCGTACACCCTCGCGAGGATTCTGGCGAAAAAGATGATGCTCTCGGGGGGTGGCTCGATCGTGAACATTTCGTCGGTCGCCGGGCTCGAAGCGGCCCCGCTGCAGGGGATTTACTCGGTGACCAAAGCCGGGCTGATCATGCTCACGAAAGTCATGGCCCGCGAATGCGGCCGCAAGGGCGTGCGCGTGAACTGCATCTGCCCGGGCGTGATCAAAACGCACCTGAGCGAAACGCTATGGAAAGACGAAGAGCGGCTCAAGCTGTTCTTGGGTAAAAAATCACTCGGCCGCATCGGCGACACGGAAGAGATCGTCGGCGGAGCAGTCTACTTCGCCTCGGACGCGAGTTCGTTCACCACGGGGGCCGTGCTGACGATCGACGGTGGGATGGTGATTTGAGTCGGGTCGTCAGAGTCGTCTGGTTTCGCCGCGATTCTAGACGCAAGCGATCGTCCAGTGTGTCGAGGCAAAACGAATCGTGTCATTGCCCGAATTCAACAGATTCGGCGATCTGCCGCCAGGCCTGCATTTAACGGACCTGGAAGCAGTCAGAGCCAGATTCGGCGATGGTTCGCGACGTCGCGTGCTCTTGTTTGCACAGCTTGAGCGGATTTGGCAGTTGTCTCGAGCGACGGGCAAAGTGAGCCGTTTCATTGTTTTCGGCTCATTTGTCAGAGCACCAAATTGGAGCCGAATGACGTCGATGTCTTTCTTCTCATGGAGGATTCGTTCGACGTGAAGTCTCTTACTGGCGAAACGCGACTTGTCTTCGATCACTCCTCCGCCCAGAGTCGTTTCGAGGCTAGCATCTTTTGGCTGCGACGCATGTCGACCTTGGGAGGCGAAGACGTCGCGATCGACCAATGGGGAATCAAGCGGGATGGCAATCGTCGAGGTATAATTGAAATCGTTGCGAGGTCGACATGATTATGAATGATCAAGAGCTTCACGTCGCGTTGGAGCGCATCCGGCGGTTCCAGGACCAGGTGGCTCATTTGAGGCAGACCGAGCCGGATCCGGAAAACTACCGGGCCGCGTCCGGCGGATTTCTCGCCGAGATTGACCGAATGCAGCTGGAAGTCCGCGAATTTCTCACGCACCATCCCGCGGAACCGGCAATCACCGATTAGTCGCGCGGCGATTGTATTCGCCAGCCGTCACATCGCCCGCCGGCGCTTGCGTCCGCCGACGAAGCTTTGGAGGACCATGTTGCCCAAATCGTCGGCGTTGCAGAACGCGGCCACGCCTTGCGTCACTTGGGCCAGGCGCTCCACGAAGTTGACCAGGCCCAGGTAAAAGTAGTCTTCGACCAGGGCGAAGCTCGAGATCGTCAGCCCCTCGTCCGAACAGCGCTTGGCTTCGGCGAGCGTGAGCCGGGCCGTCTGCTCGGCCGGCGGATAGATCAGGACGATTTCACGCCCCTCGATGTGCGCAGTCGGTTCGCCGTCGGTGACGATGATGATCTGCTTGTTCTGCGCCGGGTTGCGACGCAAGATGCGCCGCGCGAATTGCAGGCCGGCGTGGATATTCGTGAAGTGCTCGGGCACGAATCGCGGCGGGTGGTCGAGGTTGATCCGCAGTCGCACGCGCGAGTCGTAAATGCTCACGGGCTTGGGGGCCGACGAGAGGAGCTGCCGCTCGGTAAGCGGCGTGGCGTACGTGTAAAAGCCGACGACTTGCAGAAAATCGCTCTGGTAGCGGTTGCGGATGAGCGACTGCAGAGCCATCGCCACCTTTTTCGCCTGCCCGTATTTGCCATACCGCGTCATGCTGCCCGACATGTCGAGCAGGACGACCGTCGCGCACGAGGTTTGATACTCGGTGTCGTAGACGACGAGATCTTCCTCGCTGATGTGGACCGGCGAGCCGCCGCCTTGGCGAAAGAGGGCGTTCCGCAGCGTCTCGTGCATGTTGAGATTGCTGACCGGGTCGCCGAATTCATACGGCTTCGAGTCCTCGTGCACGGTCTGCCCCGCGCCGCGGAAGTCGGTGTCGTGCTTGCCGAGCTTGTCCTTGCGGGCGATCTGGAACAGTTCCTCGAGGGCCTTGTTCTCGACGCGGCGGATGCCTTTCGGCGTGACGACGTATTTGCCTTCCGCGTCTTTCTCTACGTAGCCCCGCTTGATCAGCATGTCGACGACGTCGGGGTGCTCCTCTTCCCACTGATCGAGGTATTCGAGAACGTCATCACCCCAGTCGAGCATATGCTGGGTGAGTTCGTCGAACACCTTGTCGGCCGATTGCGGAGTGAACTCCTCCGAACCGTCGAACTTGGAGTATTCAAACCGAGCCATCGGTCGGGTTCTTTGTTTCGGTTGCCCTTGCCCAAAAAAAGGGGACAGACCCCTGACCCCTTGCGGTTCACAATGTCTGCTCAATTGGTAGGGGGTCAGTCCCCTTTTTTGGGCAAAGGCGTTTCGGTGGCGGCCGCCGCTGTCGCTGTCACCGCTTTATCGCGCTCTCGCAGGAATTCTTGTTCTTCGGGACTCGCTTCGTTCGCCGCGAGTTCGCGAAAGATGGTGGTGACCAGCTGCGGCAAACCGTGGCCGGTGACTGCCGAGATTCGCAGAACGGGGCGGCCCATTTCCTCGTCGAGCTGCCGCCCGACTTCTTCCGCCTCACTGAGTTCGCACTTGGTGACGCAGACAATTTCCCGTCGTTCGGCAAGCGTCGGATCGTACAGCCGCAGCTCTTCCCGAATCTTACGGAAGTTGTCCAGGGGGTCACTGCCGTCGCTGGGGGCCGGCTCGATCAAGTGCACGAGAATCTTTGTCCGCTCGACATGCTTGAGGAACTCGTGACCCAATCCGCTGCCGGTATGTGCTCCCTCGATCAGCCCGGGGATATCGGCCAGCACGAACTGATGGTCATAACCTGTCCGCACCAGGCCGAGATTCGGGTATTTCGTCGTGAACGGATAGTCAGCAATCTCGGGATGGGCCCGCGAGAGGCGGCTGAGCAGGGTCGATTTGCCGGCGTTCGGTTTGCCGATCAGGCCGACGTCGGCAATCAGCTTTAATTCGAGCGCGACAGTTCGCGTTTGCCCCGCCTCGCCCTTCTCGAATTGGCGGGGAGCCCGATTGGTCGACGTCGCGAAACGCTTATTGCCGAATCCGCCGCGGCCCCCTTTGGCGACGACGACCGACTCGCCGTCGCGGCTAAGATCACGCAGCAAGAAGCCCTTGTCGGAATCGAGAATCAGCGTACCGGGCGGAACGCGAATCACCGCATCTTCGCCCCCTTTGCCGGTCATCAGCGAGCCCTGACCGTGCTCGCCGCGACCCCCGCGCCAGTGCTTGTGGCCGACAATATTCGCCAGGCTGCTGACGTTCTCGTCGGCCAAGACAATCACGTCGCCCCCCTTGCCGCCGTCGCCGCCGCTGGGTCCGCCGCGCGGCACGCGAGCCTCCCGGCGAAAGGCCAAACAGCCGGACCCACCGTCCCCGGCTTCACAATAGATAGTCACGCGATCGACAAACATGGCTTAATTATGACGCATTCGCCCCGGTTGTCACCTCCTCGGGTCAATCCAAGCTCCAAAGGCCGAACCGCCCGTTGACCAGTATTCGCCAATCGCGTAAATTCCCGGACTTCTCATGCATTGCCGTTCATCCGGGGCCGAAGCGAGGGAGCGCGAAAGCCATGTGCGGGATTGTGGGTTACGTCGGTTATCGAACGGCTCAAGAAGTTCTCATCGAGGGTTTACACCGACTCGAGTACCGCGGCTACGACAGCGCGGGGATTGCGGTTGCTCACAACGGCCGCATCGGCGTCCGCAAAAAGGCTGGACGCGTGCAAGCCGTCGCCGCCACCTTGGAAGCCTCGCCGCTCGCCGGCACGGTCGGCATCGGTCACACCCGCTGGGCCACGCATGGGGCGACGACCGACGTCAATTCGCATCCGCACGTCGGCGGTAATGGCGAGGTCGTGCTGGTGCACAACGGCGTGATTGAGAACCACGTCACCCTCCGCAATCAGCTGCAAGAACTGGGCTACGTTTTCCGCACGGGGACCGACACCGAAGCCATCGCCCATCTCATCGCACACCATCTCGACGAGCAAACACGACTCGCCGGCGGGGAGGTCAACGAGCGAATCTGCCTGTCCGCGCTCGAGCAGGCGCTGGCCATGCTCAAGGGCACCTACGGACTGGGCATCCTCTTTCGCGATCTGCCGCACATGATTGTCGGGGCTCGTCTGGGGAGCCCGCTCGTGATCGGCGTCGGCCGCGAAGAATTCTTTCTCGCGAGCGACTCCAGCCCGCTCGTCGGCTTCACCGAGGAAGTCGCCTACCTGGCCGACCACGAGATCGTCGTCTTGAAGCCCGAAGGGATGGAACTCTCGCACCGCGACACGGGGCCGCATTCGCCGTCGGTCCACTTTCTCGAGAAGTACATCGCCGACACCGATCGCGGCAACTTCGAACATCACATGCTCAAGGAGATCTTCGAGCAGCCGCAAACGGTCGAGAACGCTTTGCGCGGCCGGCTCGACGAAGAGGAAGCGACCGCCAAATTCGGCGGATTGAATCTCGATCCGCAGGACCTGTGCCGCATGAACCGCATCGTGCTCACCGCTTGCGGCACGAGTTGGCACGCCGGACTCGTCGGCGAATACCTGCTCGAAGAATTCACACGCATTCCCACCGAAGTCGAATACGCCAGCGAGCTGCGGTACCGCAATCCGCCCATGACCGACATGACGATGGTCTTCGCCATCACGCAAAGCGGCGAGACGGCCGACACGCTGGCGGCGATGCGGGAATGCAAACGCAAAGGACATCCGACGCTGGCGATCTGCAACGTCGTCGGCTCCACGATCGCCCGCGAGGCCGACGGCGGAATTTATCTTCACGCCGGCCCCGAAATCGGCGTCGCCTCGACCAAGGCGTTCACGGCCCAAATCACCACGCTGATGCTGCTCTCGCTCTACTTGGGTCGGATGCGGCACCTTTCGTTCCCGGCCGGCCTGCGCATGATCGACCAGCTCAAGGCGATGCCCGAAATCGTCGAACGCACGCTCAAGTGCAACGAAGCCGTCCGCGAGGTGGCCGAGAAGTATTATCGGGCGAACAACTTCCTCTACCTCGGCCGGCTCTACAACTTCCCGGTCGCCCTGGAAGGCGCTCTCAAGCTCAAAGAAATCAGTTACATCCACGCCGAAGGCTATCCGGCCGCCGAGATGAAGCACGGGCCGATCGCGCTGGTCGACGAAGAAACGCCCAGCGTCTTCGTCATCCCGCGGGGCCACATTCACCCCAAGGTCATCAGCAACATGGAAGAGATCAAGGCCCGCAAAGGCCCGGTGATCGCCATCGCCTGCGAAGGCGACCGCCGCACAGCCGAGCTGGCCGACGACGTGATCGTCGTCCCCGACGTCGAAGAATATCTGCAACCGCTGGTGACGGTCTTGCCGCTGCAACTCATGGCCTACCACATCGCCCTCTTACGCGGCTGCAACGTAGATCGACCCCGCAATCTCGCCAAAAGCGTCACCGTCGAGTAGCAACTCTTCCGACGCCGGACACTAGACTCCAGACGCCGCACGCCTACAGTGGGCACCGTTCGGCCGACCGCCTACAATAAGGCGGAACTTTTGTCCACGAGCGAGCACCCATGCAGATTTTGCTAGCCAGTCCCCGCGGCTTTTGCGCGGGCGTGAATATGGCCATCGATTGCCTCGACGAGGCAATCAAGATGTTCGGGCCGAACATCTACGTCTACCACGAGATCGTGCATAACCGGTACGTGGTCGAGCGTTTCACCAGCCAGGGCGTCACCTTCGTCGAGGACATTTCGCAGGTCCCCGAGGGCTCGCTGCTTCTGTACAGCGCTCACGGCGTCTCGCCGACGGTGCGATCCGACGCTCGTGCCCGCCATCTGCAAACGATCGACGCGACTTGCCCGTTGGTGACGAAGGTTCACCTCGAGGCGATCAAGTTCGCCCGCGAAGGCTATCACATCATTCTGATCGGCCATGCCGGCCACGACGAGGTGATTGGCACGATGGGCGAAGCTCCCAAGAGCATCACGCTCGTGGAGAGCCGCGAAGAGGTCGACGCGCTTCCGTTCGACATCGATGAAAAGATCGCCTACCTCACGCAGACAACGCTCAGCGTGGACGAGGCGAATACCGTCATCGAACGGCTCAAAGAGCGGTATCCGAAGATCGCGTCGCCCCCGAAGGAAGACATCTGCTACGCGACGACCAATCGGCAAGAGGCGGTCTCGGGGTTGATTCCCGAATCCGATGTGCTGATCGTGCTCGGCAGTCAGAACAGCTCCAACAGCCGGCGGCTGATGGAAATCGGCCACGCCTTAGGCAAGCCGGCCTATCTCATCGACGGTCCCAGCGAACTGCGGCCCGAGTGGTTTCACGCCGACCAGACCGTCGCCATTACGGCGGGAGCCAGCGCGCCGGAAGAGGTGGTGCAGGCCTGCGTCGATTACCTGGTGGAACGCTTCGGAGCCAGCGTCCGCGAGGTGACCTTCCGCCGCGAAAGCGTCAGCTTTCCGCTGCCGCGCGAACTGCGGGTGCTCAAAGCGCACGCCTAAATGTCGTAGGTCCTCTACTTCAAAACTGGTGGGTGGGCAAATCCCAGGCAGATTTTTCACCACAAAGGCACAAAGAAAGGTAAGAGAGATCCGCAGATTGCGCCGATTTCGCCGATTTGAATTTCAAAATCTGCGTCCTTCCGCGAAATCTGCGGAGAACTGCTTCTTTGTCTTTCTTGGTGTCTTTGTGCCTTTGTGGTCCAGATTTGCATTGAATGCCACGGGTACTCGGTGACAACCACAATTTTAAAGTAGACGGACTAGGCCCACCTTCCTCGTGCGGGAATTCGGAAGAAGGTGGGCCGGCACTCGCAAAGCCTCGCTTGTCCCACCCTACGGCCGTTTGACCGTCGACACGGCCACGAGGCTTGAAACTCGACTCTCCGTATCACACGCTGAGGAGAAGGAGGCGCTACCAATGGATCTCGACAACGAGAAACTAAAGAAGCTGACCACGGTCACCACCGAGTACGAAGCGGCGGCGATTGTGAATGCTCTTGAAGCGGAAGGCATTCGCGGCGAATCGGTCGGCGGTTACACGGCCGGCTTTCGCGCCGAATCGCCTAGCGGTGTCACCGTCCTCGTATTGGAAGACGATCTCGAACGGGCCAAGGCCGTCCTGAGCGAGCTTCGCACTCACGGCGCCGGCGTAGACTGGGACAAAGTCGACGTCGATCAGCCGGAGGACGATGCGGAGTGACGAGTCGTGCGTCCCGGTGCCACCTCCACGGTTTTGCGTGGGCGTGCGAACGCGGTTTGCTCTCCGTCGGCGCGTTATCGCTCGTGTTGCTAGCGGCATTCGGGCCGAGCCACGAAGTTCGGGCGGCGGAAACGCTCGATTATTCGGTTGCCGATCCTGAAGTGCGGCTCGAGCGGTTGGATTCATCGCCGAAGGAATCGTTCCTGTCGATGCGCGTCGACTCGGCGGGGCGGTTGTTTGTCGGTGGACGCGAGGCGCTCTTTGTCTACGAGCCGATGGCGGACGGCAAATTCGCTCCGCGGCAAGAATTGCTGCGGTTCCCGCCGCACTCGTGGATCTACGACATCGAGATTCGCGGCAACGATCTCTATCTGCTCACACTTTCCGCGCTGTACGTCGTTCCTGACGGCGTGGTGAAACGCCACGACCTGCAACCGAAGCGACTGTTGTGGGGCGTGCCGCGGTATCACGTGCATCAGTGCTTTCACGCGCTGGCTTGGGGTCCGGAGGGCGATCTTTATCTCTCGATGGGCGACACGCTCGTCCACTACGGCGATTTCGAGCGGCCCGATCATTGGGGACATTGGACCTTTTTCACTGCGGCCAGCAAAGAGGGCGTCCCCTACACGGGACAAGGGGCCGTCTTGCGGATGCGTCCCGACGGCAGCGGCCTGAAAGTTGTCGCCCGCGGTTTGCGCAACTGCTGCGGTTTGGTCTTCGACAAGCATTGGAACCTGTTCGGCAACGATAACGATCACGAGTCGCTCCCGTTGGCGTACGTTCCCGGCCGGCTGATCCACGTCACGCCGCACAGCGATTTCGCCTGGCCCCGCGGCTGGATGCCGCACATCACGCCCGACCGCGCCGATTTGCTCGAAACGATGTTCACCGGCATGGGCCGGGCCGTTCCAGTGGGGCAGGCGTACCTCGATTGTCCGAATATCCCCGAAAAATTCCGCAATAATCTGCTTGTGGCCCGCTGGGGAATCCGTGCGTTGATGCGATATCCGATTTCGCCGCGCAGCGCGAGCTTCAGTGCCACGGAGATTCCGCTGTTGGTCGGCAAGAACCAGGCCCGGCCGGTGGGCGTCACGGTCGATGCGGAGGGCCAAATTTACGTGGCGATTGCCTACATGGCCCACAACGACGGATCGCCGATTTACGCCAGCGACCTGGTTCGGCTGACGTTTGAGGGAACCCGCTCGTCGCCGCCGGCACAGGACGCGATTGCCGACCGCAGTTCGTCCGCTTTGTACGCCGAGCTTTCGAATTCCTCCTGGGAGATCCGCCGCCGCGCTCACGTCGACCTGCTTCGCCGCGGAGGCGACTCGCTCCAGCCGGCGATCACGCGGCTGACGTCGGCCGGGCACGACGATCCGGCAGTTCCGGAATTGATCTGGCTCGCCGCGGCAACGCGAACGTCAGCGGCACGCAAAGTTTTGGCGCGGCTTGCCAACGACGCGGACGATTCCTTCCGGCTGCAGGCGGTTCGGGCGCTGCACGAATTCTTTGCGTCCGATGCCCATGCTGCGCAGGTCTTGACCGCAAAACTCGCCGACAAGGATCCGCAAGTCGCCCTCGCCGCAACGACCGCGTTTTTTGACGCATCGCCCGTGCCCTACGACATAATTGCGAAAATCGCGGGCAGTGCCGACACCTATTTGCGGCAAACGGCCACGATGCTGCTTGCCGAACGGGCTTCGCTGCAATTTCTCAAGTCGATCTCTGCAGCGGCGGACGACAAGACTCGCTTGGCCGGCGTGCTGGCTGCCGGCTTTCGACTCACTTTGCCTCCCGCGAACAAGCCGATCGATGCGTGGTTGCCTTTGGCTCCCTGGGCGGAAGATTCGATTTACAAGGTGCGGTACTTTGACGAGACGGTCGATCTGCGCACGCTCGGCCGAATAGGCATGTTCACGGTGGCTGAGCATTGGAAGGCGGGCAAACACACGGCCGAACAGGAGTCGCTGTTTTCCCTGCTCCGCGAACGGCTTGCCGATTCGAGCGATCGGGTGCGGCTGCAGGCGGCTCATTTTCTGTATCTGCTCGACGACCCGCGTACCGAACCGCTGATCCGAGACTTACGCAAGACGACCGAGCGCGCTCGGGTTGCCGGCGCGCCGCTCAAGTCGCTCGGTCGCGCGTGGGGCATCGGACCCTTTTTTGACGGTCCCCGCGGTCTGTCGACAATCCATCCGCCGGAAACAGGGCCGCTCGATCCTTCCTCCACGTACCCATCAGGGACAAAGACACTTGGTTGGCAAGTCGTGCGGAACGATCACCTCTTCGATTTCAACAAGACGTTCGGCCCGTCGATGAACGCCTCGTATTACGCCTATTGCCGGATCGATACGCCGATTGCGCAGCAGATGATGCTGCTACCGGGTTCGGACGCGGGAATCAAAATCTGGCAAAATGGCCGGTTTGTCTGGTCGCACGACGGATCCCGCGGCGCTTTGCCGCTCGCAGACGTCGTCTTTCTCGACCTGCAGCCCGGCGGCAACGATCTCCTGTTTCGCGTGAACAATCTCGACGGAGCCTGCGGACTCTACGTGCATTACCGCACGCTCACCCCGGTCACGCCGACGCTGCCCGAGAAAATCGGCAACGCGGCTTTTCGCGATCGACTCAAATCCGCCGGCATGGGAGCGACGCCGATCGGACCGGAATTCTTGTCGGTGAATTGGCCAAGCGCCGTCGGTCGCGGTGATGCCGAGCGGGGCCGCAAGCTGTTTGGAGTCGACGGCATCGGCTGTGCGAAATGCCATGCGATCGACAACCGTTCGGCGGCCGTTGGCGGCCCGAGCCTCGCCGGTGCCGCGGCTCGCTTTACGGTCCCCTATCTAGTCGAATCGGTGCTCGCGCCGAGCCGCACGGTTTCGCCCGTCTTCCGCTCGACGCTGCTCGTCCTTCGTGACGGACAGACGATTACCGGCCTGGTCCTCGGCGAGACGTCGGGAAAAATCGAGCTGCTGTTGCCCAACGCGACCCGAAAAACGGTCCCGGCAGCCGAGGTTGAGGAGCGGAAGGTCCAGAATCTTTCCCCCATGCCAGCCGGCCTCGTCAAAACTCCCGACGAGCTGCGGGACCTATTGGCCTACCTGCTTGCCGCCACGAAGTAAGCCCGTCTCCCGAACAGGCAGCCGACGGTTGGCATTCGGCGCCGATGTCGCGCTGTTCTCGTGCAAAAAAGGGTCAACCGCGAAGAGTGCCACGCCGAGATTCGCACGGATACAATTGTGGGGAAGAGAGCGCAGGCTCTTTTCGAGTCTGAGAGCATTCGCCGCCGGGCCACCCACAGGTTTCATTCATGCGGATACCGACATCGCACGAGCCGTCGCTCGCAGCCAGCATCATCGACCAAATTGAACGCGTCGTTCGGGAGGCCGAAGATTCGAGCCGGCCCCTGGAAGTCGACCCCTTCCGCGGTCGCCTGTTTGAGCTGTTCGTGATGGCCGATGCCGCCGACCTCGTCAAAGAACAGAGCGAATCGGGCAACTCGGCAAGAGATTCTGACGGCCGACGGCCTGTGTCGCACGCTCGGAGCCCGCTGGAATCTGGCCGACGCGCTGCGTGCGTCGTCCGCTCAACAGACCAAGCTGCCGGCCAAGGATCTCTCCCGCATGCGGCTCTTATGGTCCGTGATGCGGATGTGGATGGAATGGTCCTACGCCTGGCATCGCTGGCCCGAGTTTCACCAGGAAGCGCCCCCCCCGTCGGCTTCGACCGGGGAGTAAAGGCGTTACGAACCGGCCTGCCAACGGCGCGGTTTTCGTTTGGACAACGCTGCGTTGGCCCGTTTAGAATCGAGGTTGCGAGCGCCGCTGCTGGTTTGAGCAGCCTGGTCCCTTGGGTGGATCGTTCCGAACGGCAAAGCTGGCAATGGCGACGTATCTCATCGAGCGAAGTCTCTACGGGGCCATGGCCGCCGTCCTGGTCGTGCCCGAATTGGCCACGTTTTTCGTCTTCGTGGGCTTCGCTCTCGGCGTGGCGCTGTTTGCCGGCCGTTTTGCCTGGTCGCTCGTCGCCGACGAAGAGAATCTGGCGGCGCCGAGTGCAGGGATTGAATCCCCGCACGCGATGGGCTAACCGCGACCGGCTCACCTCGACGGGCTAACCAAGCAGGGAGCCCGTTGGCGGGCGCCCCGAGCCCCGTCCGGATGCGTTATTGATTCGCCGGATTGCGCGTGCCGCTCGACTCACGCATCTTGCTCTGATTTTCCTTGAACACACCCGAGGTCGTTCCCGGCGAATCGGGACGCTTCGACCGGTCCGGCCGTTCGGCCGTCCCTTCCATGCCGGAGCGCAGGTTCCACTTGTCCGACTTGCCCGGACGGTAAATGCGGCGGCCGGCGTCGTAACCCATGTAGTTGAGGAAGTCTTCCATCGAGACGACGCGAACGCCGTTCTCCAACGCCTCGGCCGACATCTTTTGCTTCAGGTCGGCAATCCGCTTGAAAGCTTCGATCTCGGTCGGTTTCGCCGCCGCGAAATCGGGAATCCTGCCGATCACCAGGAACTTCGTGGCGACGGTGATGTTGCCATTCGCCGGGTGACGCTGACCCTGGTCGTCGACCCAGTCCGTGATTTCACCGTGGGACGAGGCGACCAGATCGTTGAGAACGTCGCGAT
Organism: uncultured Planctomycetaceae bacterium; assembly: GCA_963752185.1. Taxonomy (GTDB): domain Bacteria; phylum Planctomycetota; class Planctomycetia; order Planctomycetales; family Planctomycetaceae; genus DASPSM01. The sequence continues at coordinate 4,420,786 of CAVVXK010000002.1, forward strand.
CGCTCACGCCGTCACTGTCGAGATCGACGAGACCGACGAGGGCGAATTTCTCCTGCAAGCCGGATCGCCAGAGCGGAGTGTAGATCGGATCGCCCTTGACGATCGGCTCTTCGATTTTCGACCTGGTGATCCGCGCCTCGGACTGATGCGGACCGACGATGCGGGTCACTTCGATGGCCCCTTTGATGTCCTGGAGGCCGCGAGCCACGCCCTTGTTGATTTGCTTGTAGACGCTGAACGTCGTTCCTTTGTTCAGTGAGTCCGCCGAACCGCGGTCGATCCAGACTAGGCTCGTGTCGGCATCGACCAACTGAACCGTGCCGCTGGGAACCTCGAACGAAGGCTTTTCGATCGCGTCTTTTGTGGCGCGAAGACTTTTGTTGATCGTCTCCAGGCGTGACGTCTTTTTGGTCATGTCGCCCCGATACTGAGCCATCTCCTGATCCTTCGCCTGCACGGCGGCTTCCAACTGCTGGATTTTTTCGGCTCGGGCGTTGAGTTCCTGCTCCTTGGCTTTGACGGCCTCTTCCTTGCTCGCTTGGGCGTCGTTACGGTCCGCTTCAGCCTTCTTGCGGGCCTCTTCGTGCTGGTCGGCGAGCTTTTGATACTGACCCTGCAGTGAGGCGATCCGGTCGGTCAGCTTCGCATTGCCGGCGCGTTCCCCATCGAGTTGGCTGCGCAATTGATTGAGCGACCCCGCCGCGGCGCGAAACGCGGCGTCCACCGTCGTCGCCGCTTCGCCGGCGGAAACTTCGGCCATCAGTTTGCGGGTTTGGCCGACGACGGTCGTGTCCCCCTCTTGCTGCAGTTTGCCGACTTCGACCGTGGGAAATCCGATGAGTTCCTTGAGGGTCTGCTGATCGGCTTGGGCCACGTGCAGCTCGCCCTCGACTTTGGATTTTTCCGTCTTGTCGGTGGTTAACTGCACATCGACTTCGTTGGCGTGCCGGTACTGCAGGAAGGCCACAACCAAGGCAATGATCGCGGCCATGACCGCGAAGACTAAGGCAATTTGAAGACCCGTCGACTTATTGGCCGTCGCCATGAACGCTTACTCCGATGCAAAGACTGTCCGTGCAGAAAGGCCGCGGCCCAGCGGAAGGGGACGAGGGTGAATTCGTCTCGCTAAACCCCTATCCTACGAGTGTACGGGTGAGAAAGGGCAAGTCAAGTAGTTTCGCATGAATGAGTTAGTGTACGTCATCGATACGTTCTCGCTGATGTTCCAGGTGTTCCACGCCATCGCGGAAATGACCGGACCCAGCGGACAACCGACAAATGCGGTGTTTGGCTTCACCCGCGATTTGCAGCTCATCCGCACCCAAAAGAAGGCCACGCACGTGATCTGCGCGGTCGATTCCCCCGGAACGGGTTCCCGAAACGACACCTATAACGAATATAAGGCCAACCGGTCTGAAATCCCGGTCGACCTGTGCCGCAAATCCCCCTGATCCTGCAGGTCGTGGACGCCTACGGCACGCCGGCCATTTCTTACCCGGCCTGGGAAGCCGACGACGTGATCGCCACCATCGCCCGCCGGGCGGTCGAGCGGGGCATGGAAGTGCGGATCGTCACGAGCGATAAGGACTGCCGCCAACTCATCGGCCCGCACGTCCAGCTCTATAACATCCGCAAAAACACGTATTTCGACGCCGAGGCTTTGAAAAAGGACTGGGGCGTCCGACCGGACCAGGTGGTCGATTTTCAGGCCCTTGTGGGGGACAGTGTCGACAACGTGCCCGGCGTGCCGCTGATCGGACCGAAAAAGGCCTCGGCCCTGATCGAGCAATTCGGCACACTCGAGAACATTCTGGCCAACGCCGACAAGGCGGCCGGCGGCCCGAAACTAAAAGAGAACCTCAAAAACTTCGCGGACCAGGCACGAGTCAGCCGCGTGCTGGTCGAGCTCAACGCCAACCTCCCGATCGAGATCGATTGGGAAGCGGCCCGCGTCAACGAACCCGACCGCCCGCGGCTCCTGTCCCTCTTCACCGAACTCGGCTTCGGCCGCTTCGCCGCCGACATGCGCGCTCAACCGTTGATCGCCGACAAGCGGCCGGAAAGAAACCCGGTTCGCGAATCCGCGTCCGACGCGGCCACGCTGTTTGATGAAGCGGAAGAAGCAGAAGAAGCAACAGAGGAAATGGCGACCGGCGGGGACGGCCGCGGCGAGCCTTCCGTGCCCCCCGCCCCCAGCACCGCGTCCCCCGACCCCGCGCCCCTCGACCCGTCAACCCGCCGTGTGTACGAACTCATCGACACGGACGAAAAGCTCGAGCGAGTTCGCGACAGAACTCGCCCAGGACAAGAAATTCACCGTCGACCTCGAGACGACCGGCCTCGATGCGGTGAGCGCGGAGATTGTCGGCTGGGCCTTTAGCTGGCAGCCGCAGATGGGCTACTACCTGCCCGTGCGCGGACCGGCCGGTCAGGTGACATTGGATTCGTTGCGCGTCGTGAACCGGCTCAAGCCGATTCTCGAAAACTCGAACGCCGAGATCGTCAACCAGAACATCAAGTACGACATGCTCGTGCTCCGCAAGGCGGGCGTGATGCTCGGGGGGCTCGGTCTCGACCCGATGGTGGGCGATTATCTCCTCGACGCCGGCGCCCGCACGCATGGCCTCGACGCTTTGGCCGAGAAATATCTGCGGCACCCGATGATCCCGATCAGCGCGCTCATCGGCACCGGGCAGAAGCAGATCAAAATGTCCGACGTCGACATCGCCAAGGCGGCCGAATACGCCGCCGAAGATGCGCAAGTCACTTTCGAGTTGGCGGGACATGTCGAAGAACGGCTCAAATCCGAAAAGCTCTGGGACCTGTACTGGGACCTCGAGCGGCCGCTGATCCGCGTGCTGGCGGAGATGGAGGCGGCGGGCATTCGCGTCGATCCGGACGAACTCAAACGGCAGAGCGAGAAACTCTCCGAGCGGCTGACCAGTCTCGTCAAAGAGATTCACGATGAGGCGGGGGGCGAATTCAACATCGACTCGCCGATTCAGCTTCGCAAGATCCTGTTCGAGCAACTCAAGCTGCCCGTTCTCAAGCGGACGAAGACGGGAGCGAGCACCGATCAGGACGTGCTGGAACGGCTCGCTCCGCTGCACACGCTCCCCGCGCGGATCATCGAGCACCGCCAGCTCTCGAAGCTCAAGGGGACCTACCTCGACGCGCTGCCCGAGATGGTCGACGCGGAAACGGGCCGCATTCATTGCTCGTTCAACCAGGTCGTGGCGGCAACGGGACGGCTGAGTTCCAGCGACCCGAACCTGCAAAACATCCCGATCCGCACCGAGGAAGGGCGCCGCGTCAGGCGGGCGTTCCTCGCCTCGCCGGGCAACAAGCTGCTCTGTGCCGACTACTCGCAGATCGAATTGCGGATGCTGGCCCACTTCAGCCAGGACCCGGCTTTGCAGGCGGCGTTCCGCGAAGGGACCGACATTCACACGGCCGTCGCTTCCGAGATTTTCGGCATCGCCGAGTCGGCCGTCGGCTCCGACAAGCGACGGATCGCCAAGGCGGTCAACTTCGGCGTGATTTACGGCCAAAGCCCGTTCGGCCTGGCCGCCGCATTGGGTATTCCGCAGGCGGAGGCGGCCCGCTTCATCGAGAGCTATTTCGGTCGCTACGCGGGCGTTGATCGCTATCTCACGTCGATCCTCGCCGAATCGGCGCGGACGGGTTATGCGCGAACGATTCTCGGACGCCGCCGTCCGATTGAAGGCATTCGCACGAACGCCATCTACAACTCGGGCCCCTATCGGCAGCGGAATCTGGCCGAGCGCACGGCCATCAACTCGGTGATCCAGGGGTCGGCCGCCGACCTGATCAAACAGGCCATGCTCAACCTGTCGGCCCGGTTCTCCCGCGAGAAATCGCCCGCCAAGATGCTGTTGCAAATCCACGACGAACTCGTGTTCGACGTTCCCACTGGCGAAGTGGAGAAAGTGGCCAAAGTTGTCCGCGAAGAAATGGAGCACGCCCTTGAGGTCGACGTGCCGCTCGTCGTCGATCTCTCGTCGGGCGACAATTGGCTCGATCTCGAATCGTTTTAGAACGCCGAAGGGTGCGTGGGCGTTTTGACGTTGATTTTTCAATTCGGATCGAAAAAACTAAAACGATTCGCAACTTGGCGCGGTAGACTTGGTTTGGGCCGGAATTTCGCCTGAACTTTGAACCGCGGGTCGGCCGAGGATTGGCCCATGCACGATGTACCCTCCGAACCGTTGATGAACTGGGAAGTTCGCGCGAGATGAGCAGGACAAGCGGCTCATCGCGTCGTCCGACACGGTCGACGTCGATCAATTGGCCGACACCGTCCGCATCGAGCGGCCCGGCCGCGCCCAGGAGACCGATCGCGAAGTCCTCCGCCAACGCGGATTGCTCGACTGACCCGGCAGCTCCCGATTCTTTTGTGGTGCAGGCGGGACGCCCGCACGACAAAATCTGCCAGCTATCGATGGTAGTCGCGATACCAGTCGACGAACCGCGCGATGCCGACCTCGATCGGCGTGCGGGGACGAAAGCCGACATCCCGCATCAGGTCATCGACGTCGGCGTACGTTTCGAGCACGTCGCCCTGCTGCATGGGGAGAAAATTCTTGCACGCTTTCTTGCCGACGCAACTTTCAACAAGTTCGACCAGCCGCAAGAGCTCGATCGGCTCGTTGTTGCCGATGTTATAAATGCGAAACGGGGCTGCGTCGTCCCGGGGCTGGCGATCGGCGGCTGATTGGTGTTCGCAATGGGAATCCGGTCGGCCACGCGGACCACGCCTTCGACAATGTCGTCGATGTACGTGAAATCGCGACGCATTTTGCCGTTGTTGAAGACATTGATCGGCCGGTCGTTGAGGATCGCCTCGGCGAACAGCCAAATTGCCATGTCGGGCCGGCCCCAAGGCCCGTAAACCGTGAAGAAACGCAGCCCGGTCGTCGGCAGCTGATAGAGATGGCTATACGAGTGGGCCATCAACTCGTTGGCTTTTTTGGTCGCCGCATACAGGCTCAGGGGATGGTCGACCGGATCGTCGATCGCAGACGGCAGCTTCTTGTTGGCCCCGTACACCGAACTCGACGAGGCGTAAACAAGATGCTGCACCCTGGAATTGCGGCAACCCTCGAGGACGTTCACGAAGCCCACCAGGTTGCTTTCGACGTAGGCACTCGGATTCGTGAGCGAATAGCGGACGCCGGCTTGAGCGGCGAGATGGATGACGCGGTCGAACCGCCCGGTTTGAAACAACTCGGCCGTCGCGGCCCCGTCGGCCAGGTCGAGCTGGCGAAAGGTGAAGCTCGGTTCCTTCGACAACCCGGCCAGGCGATCGTGCTTGAGTTTGACGGCGTAGTAGTCGTTGAGGTTGTCGACGCCGACGACCGCGTCGCCGCGCGCCAGGAGTTGCCGGCTCACATGGTAGCCGATAAACCCCGCCGCTCCCGTCACTAAGAACTTCGCCATGCCTCTTCCGTCTGGCGTTTGGCGCCCGGTGTCTGGCGTCGTAAAGAAATCGACTCCGGACGCCGGACCGCAGACGCCAGACTGCGTGAAGCTTAGGTTACCGCTCCGCCCGCTTCAATCGTGCGGTCATGCGGCCCGAGATTTCGACGCCGATGCCGTGACGAGCTCGCCAGAGGTGTCGACGGGCTCGACCAATCGCTCGGTCTTCGGGGCCGGCTCGGGAAACGCGATAATGGTCGCCGACCCTTGGCCTGCTCTGAGAAAAGCCGGAGTGCTCATCCAAGACCGGCAAAACGTGTCGAACAGGCGGAACAGGTCGACCATCCGCTGGCTGCGAAGCTGTCGGTCGCAACATCCGTGCGAAGAAAGGATCGCTTCCAGACCGTCGGCGCCGGGGAGCGTGTACCGAAACTGCCAGGCCGCGCTTTCGCTTGGCGCGACCTGCGGGCTGGTCCATTCCAGCCGGCACAGGTCACCGGCACTTTGGTCGTGGCACGAGAATGAGAGTGAGACGCCGCCCATGGCTGCGATGCGTTGGGTCAGCTCGTTCCAATGATCAATCGGATCGTTGCCCTTGGTCCGCGCCATGCGATCGACGGCCATCTGCGTCTGTAATACGCCGGACGTGGTGGCCAACAGCGTGCTCATCGCCTGAATGTAGCGGAAGAAAAGCACCGTCTCGTCGTACCCGAACACGCGGCCCACAATCAGCAGCGCGAGCAGCGCCAGGCACAGGCCCAGGGCCAGTTTGTCGTTCTGAAAGTAGGCCGAAACCAGCGTCACGCCGGCCATCACCATGCAGAGTGCCGAGATCACCAACAGCGACTTTGCCCGAGAAAGTCCGCGGTCTTGCAGGTAGTGATGGATGTGGCCCCGGTCGGCCTCGCCGATCGCTTTGCCGTTGAGCTTGCGGCGGAGGATGGCCATGCACGTGTCGAAGACGGGGACGCTGACCAAAACCAGCGGGATCGCCAGGGCGAAGCCGGTCGCCTTCTTGATCGACGACTCGATGGCGAGTGCCCCAATCACGAAGCCGATCATCAGGCTGCCCGAATCGCCCAGGTAAATGCTCGCGGGCGGCCAGTTGTGCAACAGAAATCCACACAGCGAAGCGGCGGCCACCAATCCCAGCGCCAGCGGCGCGTTAAAGCCCTGCATGTTCGAAAGCACGGCCACGGCCACGCAGCAAATCACGCCGATGGTGCCGGCCAGCCCGTCGAGCCCGTCGACGAGGTTGATCACGTTGGAACAAGCGACGAGCCAAAAGATCGTGAAGACCGCGCCGAGAAAGCCCAGCGCGATTTGCGTATCGAACACATGAATCGAATCGACGGACCGGCCCCAGAGCACGAAGGGGAGGCACGCCAGGATTTGACTCAAGAGCTTCGCCCGCGGCCGCAGTCCGACCCGGTCATCCCACAGTCCGACGGCACAGAACAGTCCGCCCGAGACGAGCAACAGCATGACGAAGCGGTCATTGGCGGCAAGCCATTCCCAATGAAAGACCCACCGCGCGACGGCGATGGTGATGAGCAGCGAGAGGTAGACGGCGACTCCGCCCAACAGGGGCATCGGCTCCGCTTGCGACTTGCGCCGGCCGTCCGGGCGGTCCAGCATTCCCGTGCGGCGGGCAACGACACGGGCAATCGCGGTCAGGCAAAAGCTCGTGACGAATGCCAGCCCGATGCAGGCGAACGTGATCGAATCCAGAATCAATGTCATGAGGCGGTCGCTTGCGATTTGTGGGAATCGCTGAGACAGGCACACGGCCGGCGCGCCCTGTCTCGACCACGGTTCGCGGCATGGCCGAAAGAGCGGGCGGAGTATATCCGCGAGCAAAACGGGGTCAAGGTGATTCCACCCGGCCGGACCTATGACAGACTTGTCATAAACCGCTGTTGCGAATGGAGATAATCGCGAGCAAATTGTCGGTCCCGGTGGTTTCAAATCGACGAACGTCCATGTTATGATGCGTCGCATCGAAATATGTTGATCGATCCCACCGGTGGCAGGCCACATGCGACTCCTCGTGGCTCTCGCAGTTCTCATTGGCAGCGGTCTGGCCGTTCGTGCGGACGCCAATCCCCGATCCGACGAGCGTGAGACGTTCTTTGAAACGCGAATCCGCCCCGTGCTGGCGACCACCTGCGTCAAATGCCACGGCGGCGCGAAGACTGAGAACAGTCTTCGCGTCGATCGCCGTGAATGGCTGCTGAAAGGTGGCGATTCGGGGGCGGCGATCGTCCCGGGCGATCCGGAAAAGAGTCTGCTGATCCGCGCCCTGCGATATGGCGACGACAACCTGAAGATGCCGCCGGCCAAGAAGCTCCCGGAGACCGTGATCGCCGACTTCGAGCATTGGGTCCGCGACGGGGCGTCTGGCCGGCCCATTCGAAGAAAGACCTCGCGAAATTCGACGAACACGACGCTCGGCAATCGCATTGGGCTTTTCAGCCGGTGCGAAAAATCGAGCCGCCCCAGGATCCCACCGGCTGGTCGGCAGGCGCGATCGACTGTTTCATTCAGGCAAGACAAAACGCTCTGGGACTCAAGCCCGGTGCGCCGGCGAATCGGCGGTCGCTGCTGCGTCGGGCCTATTTCGACTTGATCGGGCTTCCGCCGACGCCGAAACAGGTCGATGCGTTCCTGGCCGACAAGTCGCCCGAGGCCTTTTCAAACGTCATCGAGTCGCTTCTCGGTTCGCCGCAGTATGGCGAGCGGTGGGGCCGGTATTGGATGGATGTCGTGCGTTATGCCGACACGGCCGGCGACAACGCCGACTATCCGGTGCCCGAGGCCCGCCTCTACCGCGACTACATCATCGACGCCTTCAACACCGACAAGCCGTACGACCAGTTCGTGCGCGAGCAGATCGCCGGCGACATTCTGGCGAAGCAGGGACCCGCCGAGAAATATTCCGAGCGGGTCGTGGCGACCGGCTTTTTGGCCCTTTCGCGACGCTACGCCACCGCCCCCTACGAGCTGTGGCATCTGACGCTCGAAGACACCATCGACACGGTGGGTCGCGCCTATCTCGGAATGACGCTGCGCTGCGCTCGGTGTCACGATCACAAATTCGATCCGATCAGCACGCGCGACTATTACGCGCTTTACGGCGTCTTCGACAGCACGCAGTTTCCGTACGCCGGCTCGGAAGAATTCCAATCGATGAAATTCGGCCGCCGGGCCTTTGCCGCGTTGGTGCCGGCGGCGGCCGCCACGCCCGCGATGAAGTCGTATGCCGCGGAGATGTCGCGGCTCAAACACGACGTGGCCCAGCTCGAAGGCTGCAAACCGCGGAATCATGCGACCACAGCCAGGCTCTCCGCCATCGAGTCGCGTTTGCAGGTCCTCGAACGCCGTGGTGCGCCGGACACCCTGCCCGTCGCGTATGCGGTGAGCGAGGGCACGATGACTGACGCGGACATCCAGATTCACGGTGAGCCCAGCCAGCCCGGGGCGAAGGTTCCACGCGGGGCGCCGCGCTTCCTTTCAGGTTGCGAGGCGCCCCCGCCCGGGTCTCACGAAAGCGGCCGGCTCGAACTGGCCGATTGGCTCACCTCGCCGCGCAATCCGCTCACCGCGCGGGTCATGGTCAATCGCGTCTGGCAGCACCATTTCGGCCGGGGAATCGTCACCACGCCGTCGAACTTCGGCACGCGCGGCGCGCTGCCGTCGCATCCCGAGCTGCTCGACTGGCTCACGGCGACCTTCATCGAGCACGGCTGGTCGATCAAGACGCTCCATCGGCTGATCATGCAGTCGAAGACGTATCAGCTCGCCTCCGATGTAAACACGGCCGGCGAGGCGATCGACCCGGCCAACCAATGGTACTGGCGATATAACCGGCAGCGACTCGACGCCGAGGCGATTCGCGACGCGATGCTCGACGTGAGCGGCGTGTTGGACGTCTCCCGTCCCGGGCCGCATCCGTTTCCGCCGATTCGCGAATGGCATTGGACGCAGCACGCCCCGTTCATGGCCGCCTATCCGTCGAATCACCGCAGCGTCTACCTGATGACGCAGCGGCTTCACCGCCATCCGTTTCTCGGCCTCTTCGACGGTCCCGACACGAACACCACGACCGACGTGCGTTCCACATCGACCGTCCCGTTGCAGGCCCTGTTCTTGATGAATGACAAATCAATCCGCGATACGGCAGGCGCCTTCGCGGGTCGCTTGTGCCAAGACGCACGCGACCCAACTGCGAGGATCGCCTGGGCCCACGAACTCGCCTTCGGCCGACCCGCGTTGCCCCAAGAAATCAACCAAGCCCGCGACTACGTTGCAACTTACACCCGCGAAGCGTCCCACGCCGGTTTATCCCCCCGAAAGGCAGAGTCCGAGGCTTGGCTGAGCTACGCCAGGATCCTCCTCGACTCGAACGAGTTTGTTTACGTCGACTGAGTAACGATTATTCGATAGCACGCGGGGTGCCACTGGCGGCAGCTTTGGGCCGCCAGTGCTTCCGCCGCTTGACCCTCACTGCACGAAGCCTGCCGAACCCGCCCGCCAGCCTCGGAGAATGTACATGGGAGCAAAAACTCACCGTCGCGACTTTCTCAAAGCCGCGGGCGTCGCGGCCGGCGGGGCCGGGCTTTATCAGCCGTTGTCACTCGCGGCCGCCATGCACGGCGGCAACCCCTTGGCGCCGCGGCGCTCGAGCCATCCGGCACGAGCCAAGCAACTGATCTTCGTCTTTCTCACCGGCGGCTTCTCGCACGTCGACACGTTCGATCCCAAGCCGCGGCTCAAAGTCGACGAGTGGAAGAGCGTCTCGGCCATTAATCTACGCGGGACCGAGAATTCGCCGCTCTTGAGCTCGCCTTTCCGGTTCACGCAACACGGCGAATCCGGCCTGCCGATCAGCGAGCTGTTTCCCCATTTGGGTGGTGTGGCCGACGAGTTGTGCGTGATTCGCAGCCTGCACACCGACATCATCGAGCACTTTCAGTCCGTGCTGGCGATGCACACGGGCTCAGCCACGGTGCCGCTCCCCAGCATCGGCGCATGGCTCAGCTTCGGCTTGGGCACGCTCAACTCGAACCTGCCGTCATACGTCGTGTTGTGCGAACATCCGCCGTACGGCGGCTCGCAAGTTTGGGACAGCAACTTTCTGCCCCCCGTCCATCAGGGCGTGCGGATCTATCCCGGCGATCATCCGATTCCCGATTTGAACTCGTCGGCTCCGACTCTCAAGCTGCATGAACTCGAGCAGCGCATGCTCCGCGACGCCAACGAGCTGCACGCCGCCGCCCGCCCGGGCGACTTGAATCTCGCGGCGCGGCAAATGAGCTTCGACGTCGCCCGCGGTATGATGCGCGTCGCTCCCGAAGTCTTCAATCTGCGCCGCGAAACGCGCGAGACTCTCGATCTCTACGGCGTCCGCGAGCCCGACAACAAATCGTTCGCCTGGCAATGCCTTGTCGCGCGGCGCCTGATCGAAAGCGGCGTGCGCACGGTCGAACTCGTCGACACGGGTTCCAACAACAACTGGGACGCGCACGGCAATATGCAGGACCATCGGCCCAAGGCGCTCCGCGTCGACCAGCCCTTGGCGGCTCTCATCACCGATCTCAAGCGCCGGGGCATGCTCGACGACACGCTGATTGCCATCTGCACCGAGTTCGGCCGCACCCCGTGGACCGACAAGATCGGCGGCAAGGGCCGCAATCATTACGCGGCGGCCTTCACGTGCCTGCTCGCGGGCGCCGGCGTGAAGGGGGGCACCGCCTACGGCCAGACCGACGAACACGGAGTGAGCATCGTGGCCAACCCCGTCCACGTGCACGATTATCACGCGACGATCCTGCATCTGATGGGCATCGACCACGAGCATCTCACGTATCGTTACGCCGGTCGTGACTTCCGGCTGACAGATGTGCACGGTCACGTCGTGCACAACGTGCTCGCATAAATGAAACTTCGGTAACTCGGGCGTTGCGGCGGGTCCGGCAGAGCAAAATCCCCGTTCTCACGCCCCCCGTTCTTTGGTAAGGTCGCCTGGATTGAGGGACCAAAAACTCGTCTCGCCGGAATTCTCCAGATTCTGCATTTTGTGAACTCACGCCTCTCAGCTTAATCGGAAGAGTTGGTCGAACCAAAGCTACTCAAGTCAACCTCTCCGCTATGACGACTGAGATTGGAGGGACTCCGGCCGCGCCGCAACTGGCCGGACCACCGGCATCAAAAGGAATTGAGCCATGTGGTTCAAAAAGCGATTGGCAGTCTGCGGGCTCTTGGTTTCGACCTGTGCCTTCGGCTCGGGCTGCCAGACACCGGATAACAGCAATGCAGTCGGCGGAGCGGTCGTCGGCACGGGCCTGGGAGCCCTCACCGGCGCGATTGTGGGCAGCGCCTTCGGTCGTCGCGACGCGGCGGCCGGCGCCCTGATCGGCGCCGCAGCCGGCGGATTGGGCGGAGCACTCATCGGTCACGCCCAGGACGAAAAGAACGACCAGAACGCCAAGGCCGCTCAGGCGGCTTATCAGCAAGCTCAAGCGCAGGCCGAGCAGGCCGCCCTCACCAATGCCGACATCATGTACATGGTGCGCAGCGGCTTGGGCGCCGAAGTCATCGTCAACAGCATCCGCTCGCGCGGCGGCCGGTTCGACACATCGCCCGAAGCGATCGTCCAACTGCGGGCCAACGGCGTGAACGACTATCTCATCCAGGTCATGCAAACGACCCCGCCGCCATCCGCCACAGTGCCGCCGCCGATGGTCTATGGCGGTCCGCCGCCGGGACCTGCGGTCGGCGTCGTCGTCGCACCCCGACCCTACTGGGGCTGGGGTTGGGGCTGGCGGTAAGCTTCGTTCGCTCGATAACCCGATTGCAAAAGGCGAGGCGCAGCCGCTCCTCGCCTTTCTTGTTTCCGCGTTCCCAAGCTCCGCTCGAGGGTGTCCCGAAATTCGTTGCGGCAAATCTGCAAAAGTAGTTGGCCGTCTACTTCAAAATGGTCAGTGGCCAAATCCCAGGCAGATTTTTCACCACAAAGGCACGTGGCTTTGAATCCGCCCCAATGGCGGAAAGACACCAAGAAAGGCGAGAGAGATCCGGTCGAGTAGGGGAGGAGCGATGATCCATTCAATAAGAACGAACCAGCGCCGCCTCCCCCCTCTTCAAACCGGACGTGCAGATTTCCCGCATCCGGCTTACCCAAGAACACTTCGCTCGAAGGCATGCGCCGACCGACGTCGACTTGGCCGACGGGCTGAGACGCTACCGCAGAGTGAGGTAGGCCGAAGCCTCTTCTGGGAGCAATGCTCCATGTGTATCCTCACCCTTTTTGCACGTCGAATCCTTGGCAGGGCCCCTTCGCTCCGCGGGCATTACCCCGCTTCATCGCTACTATGAGCCCCTCCGACTCCCGATCGAGCCAAAGCGCAGTTATGGGTTCCCGCACCTTGTTGACACAGGGCCCACGCGCCAAGCGTCACTCGAGCGGGTCTCTCAGGTTCCTGACGATTCTGTCGGCATCCGCTGTCCCCTCCCACCCCGGAGAGCCCGGCCGCTGCAGGCGTTCGTTGCTTCACGGTCGGTGTCAGGCTTCACCCTATCTGGAAGGGCTGGCCACTCTCACATGCGTAACGAGGCCGAATCGGGTTCACGCTTTCGCATTACGGCTGACGCCTTTGCCTTCCGAGGCTTCGACCGCCGGATCGCTCCGACAGCCGCTCGGTCGGCTACATGGCGAACGAACAACTACCATGGTCAGTACCTTTCAACTGACAAGAACCGTCAAGCTTTGCCTGACGCACCAGATGACGCCGATTTCGCCGATTTGAAATTCAAAATCTGCGTCCTTCTGCGAAATCTGCGGAGAACTGCTTCTTAGTCTTTCTTGGTGTCTTTGTGCCTTTGTGGTGAAAATCTGCCGAGAAGCAGAGTCCCGGCGCTGGGACACGTTCCCAAGCAGGTCTCGCCCCGTTGGGGCTGGGAGCGCTGCCAGGCCAAAAAAACCGAGCGGGCTTTCGGTCCTCGGTCCCAAGCGGCTTGGGACCGAGAGCAGCAGAGAGCCTGGGAACAAGAGAATCTGGTTGACCAAATTGCCAAATTGAATTAGATGCCGACTCCCGCGGCGGGCTTTGACGCCGTCCAGGGAGGGCAAATGGCGGTTTGGCGACGATTCTTCGATGCCTCGGCGGTTCCCGCGGCATCGTGTCTGACTCCCGATCGCCCGGACCCGGCGGAGCGCGGCGTTCTCAGCTCGGCCGCCGTGCGACGCGGAATCTTGTTCTTTGTTCTGGTCGGAGTCTTCGCGCGCGTGATGCGCTGATGCGGCTGCGGTTCCCGCTGTGGGACGACGAGAGTTTTCTCTGCGTGAACTTCATTAGCCGCAGTTATGCCGAATTATTGCGGCCGCTCGACTACCATCAGGTCGCGCCGATTTTGTTTTTGTGGATCGAGCGCACCGCGGCGAAGCTTTTCGGTTTTTCAGAACTCGTGCTGCGGCTCTTTCCGTTTGTCTGTTCGATCGCGAGTGTGTTCCTGTTTCGTCGAACGGCGTCGCGATTGCTCTCGGGCCTCGGCCGCTTGGTCGCCGTCGCCATTTTTTCTGTTTCGTATCCCGGGATTCGCTACGCGGCCGAAGCCAAACCCTACGGTTCGGACCTGTTCGTGTCGCTCGGCCTGCTGTTTTTGACGGTCGAATGGCTCCAGCGTCGCGACAGCCGCTGGTTGTGGGGGCTGGCCTGTTTGACGCCTTTGGCGATCGGGCTTTCGTATCCCGCCGTGTTCGCGGCCGGCGGATTCAGCCTCGTCGTCGCTGCCTGCTTGTGGAAACACGGCGGCGCCCGCTCCGAATGGCGTGCCTGGACCGTGTGGAACCTGGCCCTGGTCGCCGGATTCGGTTTCTGTTTCTGGCTCAGCGGGCGCGTGCAGGCGGGGGCGGAAAGCGAGTTCATGACCCGCTTCTGGTCCGTGCATTTTCCGCCGGCGCGCCAACCCTGGAAGTTGCCGTTCTGGCTGTTGCAGACGCACGCCAGCGACTTTCTCGCCTACCCGGTCGGCGGACCGAATTGGGCCAGCAGCCTGACTTTGATCTTTGTGCTCGTCGGCATCTGGCGACTTTGCCAGCGGCGAAACGGCGTTCTGCTCGGATTATTCCTGGCTCCCTGCGGGCTGCACTTTCTGGCCGCCTTGTTGCAGAAATATCCATACGGCGGCCACGTGAAGTTTTCGCAGTACGTGGCTCCCGCGATTTGCTGTTTGGCGGCGGTCGGCGTCGTCGAGTCGTGTGCCTTCTGGTCGAGGCGCGGCCTGCCCGTGCGGCGGTCGCTGGCCTGTGCAGCCGCCCTGCTGGCAATGGTCGGATTGGGCGTCGTCGTCCGCGACGTCGCGCTGCCGTACAAAACGCAGTCGGACTATCGCGAGCGGGCCTTTGCCCAAGGCTTCTGGTTTCCCGCCGAGCGCGACGCCGAAGTTGCCTGCCTCAAGAGCGATTTTGGTCTCGATTTTGTCCCCGACCAGTTCAGGGACCTGAGCTGGTCGGCCCAGTATTTGTGCAACCGGGCGATCGAGAAGAGCCGCTACCATCTGCGGCGGCCCGATCTGAGCCGGGTCTCGCGCACGCGGCCCTTGTGCTGTGTGCTCTATCGCGAGTCGCGGTTCAAATTCGACGAAAGCGCGGTTCGCGAATTGGCTGGCCGACATGCAGGATCGCTACGAACTGGTCGGACGCGAGAGCGTGTCGCTGCCCCGCCTGCGGCAAGACGAGCGGACGGTGATGGCCGTCGAATACGTCGACACGTACAAGTTCGTGCCGCGCGATCCCTCGAAGTCGGCAGCCATCCAGCAGGCGTCAGGGCAATCCGTCGCTGTCGGCAAAGGACCGGCGAGCGGCGACCACCAGTGACGAATTGCGCGACAACACACGAGCCCGGCCGTCGCGGACGACAAAGTAGTCGTCACGAGTGACGTCATCGCCATTGGCCGTCCGCTCGCGGTACTGTATCCGGCAGACGCGATCGCCCGAACGGTCATCGTCGCGTCGATCACTGCCTTGTCGATCACTGCCTTGTCGATCACTGCCTTGTCGATCACTGTCGTGCCGATCGGCGTTCGCCTCGCGTCGGTCGTCATTCGCGGACAATCGGCGGGGCGGCCACCAGCGGATTTCGCGGAACTGCGGATCGTCGGCGTTGTCGCGAAGCCAGTGACGCACAGCCTCGCGATCCGCGTCCGGGTCACCCCCGCCGATCGAATTGACGAGCGACCCGTCCGTCGCCAGATGGCGTTTGAGGTACGGCGTGCCGATGACCAGGAACAAAATCACGCCGACGATCACCGTCGAAATCACAACGTGGTCGCGGCGCGACCCGCCGTCGGGCGGCCGGTGGGCGTGGCGCGGACGATATTCCTCTTCTCGTTCTCGCTCTTCGTATCGCGGTCGCATATCGGAGTCTCCGCCGACGAAATGGGCGCAATCCAGGCGCTTGGTGAGGATGGGGATTTTGCCGCGAAGGCAAAAATGCGCCAAGCGGAGTTTTGTCCGGGAATTCGGTTCTTTGCCGAGGCCCTCGCTAACGCGTCGGGTTGGTAAGACTGACTCCACTAACCCGACGCGTCAGCGAGGGCTGTGCAGAATCAAGTATTTGAATTCCCGGACAGCCTCACGCAGAGTCATCATGTGGAGTGGGCGCACTTGAATGAAAATGGCCAGTACACTCGCCGGATCAATTGCTTGTTTCCGAACTCAGCGAGGACTGGCCATGTGCAAGGTTATCATGATTGGTTGCGATCTGCATGATGCGACGATGGTATTGAAGGTCGCGGACGGCCCGGGGGCGACGGTGCGCAAGGGGTTTGCCACGTCGAATCGGCCGGGGATGATCGAGTGGGTTAAGGATTTCGCCTCCCAACACGGGGCCACCCGGATCGTGTTCGCTTACGAGGCCAGCGGTCAGGGGTTTGGCCTGTACGACGATTTGACGGAGGCCGGCATCGAATGCCATGTGCTGGCGCCGACGCATCTGCCGCACACCACGCACTCGCGCAAGAACAAGACCGACGACAAGGACGCCCTGATGATCCTGGACGAAGTCCGGCGCACGTCTTGGCGGGACGGACGCTGCCGAACGTGTGGGTCCCCGATCACCAGACGCGCGATGATCGGGAAATCGTTCGGTTGCGGCTGGAGGTGGCCACTCAACGGACGCGGCTCAAAAACCAGATTCGCAATCTTGTGAAGCGATCGCGGCTGGGCTTCCCGGACGACTTCACTTCCTCGGGGGACTGGTCGAAACGGAGCGTCGAGTGGCTGCGCGAGGTCGCGGCGGGGAGCACCGGCGCATTGCGCGAGGGGGTGCGGACCGCGTTGGCGAGCCTGGTGGAGCTTTACCAGGCGCTGTCCGTGCAGATCCAGGCCCTCGATCGGGCGATCACACGCCTGAGCCGGACCGAACGCTATGCTCGGCCATATCGCAAACTGAAGCTCCTCTCCGGAGTGGGGACGCTGACGGCGATGGTCTTCCTGACGGAATTGGGAGACTTGGCCCGGTTCGCGAATCGTCGGCAGTTGGCCGCCTATTTGGGGCTGGCCCCGTCGGCCTTCGAGTCGGGGGAGCGGGAGGATCGCAAGGGGCACATCACCAAGCAAGGTCCGGCGCAGCGTGCGGCACGTGTTGTGCCAGGCGGCCTGGGCGGCGCTGCGGGTCTCGCCCGAATGGCGAGCGAAGTACGATCGCATCCGTCGCGGATCCAAGAGTCGTGGCCGAATCGCCATCGTGGCCGTCATGAGACAACTGGGAGTGGAGATGTGGCACACCGCTCGTTCGCCGGAACTCGGGACGCTGCTGGATGAGCATGATGCACTGGCGTCCGAGAAGACCAAGAAGGAGACCTCCGCTCGGGCTCCACAGAAGGGGGCCGCCCCTTCCACGTCACCATCGCCTCGGCCCAGACGGGGTGAGGCCGAGGCGACGGCGACGCGGAAGGGGCTCGCGAGACGCCCTGGATGAATCTCTTGAACGCAAACCAACCTTGAACTCCGTAAACCGTCGAACAGAGAAAGGAACCTGCCCGCGTGAGCTGCCTGGGAAGACGGCTCAACGAAGTCCACCGGAACCGCCATCGCCCCCGAACCACGAAGGCGAGATCGTCGCACGGCTGGAACCATCCGTCGCAGAGTGTGATCCGCCTTCAACCCATACCATCGCAATTGCGAACGACGAGATAGTCTTCCTGACAACAGGAACGACTGAATAACAGGTTGCATCGGCGAAACTGGCCAGCTGACGTTGACACCGCTCCACATAACAGCCGTGGGCGTGGCACCCAAAGAATCGAGCCGGGTAAACGGCATTGAGTGCCGCCCGCCCGATTTAGTCGCCGTGCACTTGCCGTAAGCGGGCCGACGTCCGCAGCATGAGTTGGATGCGTTCGAACTCGTTGAGCCAGTCCTGAACGACGTTTTGCAGCAACGACTTCTCCGGCGGCGCGATTCCGGTGGGGCACGTCGGGCCAAGTTGCCGGGCCGCCATGTCCCGGTAGGTGGAAAGCGTCCGGTCGCCGGCCCGCCCGCAGGGGAAATTATCCTCGCTCAGGAACAAGAGCGCGGGAACCCGCGGCGCGCCGCACATGGCGAGTTCCTTGGCCAGCTCGGAACTCGCGTCGCGATCGAAATAGCGAATGCCGATTCTCTCGCTGGCCGCCGCGAAGTGGGCGAAGATTGGACATTGATTCACGCAGTCTCCGCACCAGGTTCCGGCGACGACGAGCACTTTCATCTCGCGGCGAAAGCTTCGCAAGAGGGCTCGCTGCTGTTCGGAAAGTACGACCTGGTCGTACACGCCCTTCCAGCGCCGCTTGTGCTCCTCGCTGCCGAACTTCGCCAGAAAGGCGTCGTAACTCAAACCCTGCTCAAACGCGGCCGCAAAATCCATGTGTCGATTCCAATGGGCAAAAGGCCTTCGCGCAGAAAATATCGTTGCAGGATGGCGAACATTGTCAAGTGGGTGGGTCGGACCTTGGGTGTGCTTCCGTCTTTTTTGGGGCCCTTTTTGCCGGCGCCGCTGCGCATCCTGCCAAGAAATCGATCTTGAACCAACTCGCTTGCGTCGCGCATAATATGGCTAGGAAACGACGGTACAGCCCAGACTGTAAATCTCGCTTATGCGGAGCCGTGTCTCACTCGAGACGCGGCTCTTTTTTGTTTGCGCTGCGTCCCGAGTTGCCTTGTTCCGTCAGGAAAAACTGACCACG
This sequence comes from uncultured Planctomycetaceae bacterium, assembly GCA_963752185.1. GTDB lineage: Bacteria > Planctomycetota > Planctomycetia > Planctomycetales > Planctomycetaceae > DASPSM01. Next base: position 4,439,449 of record CAVVXK010000002.1, read on the forward strand.
GATTTCTCGGAGGACACGGATCAAGACACGTCGACCTCCCGTCGGATCAGTGGAAGCAGAGCGAAATGAATATCCAGATCATCTGTGGACAGTCTCGCGGCCGCGGCCCGTGCCTGCGCGACTTGACACATCATCGGCACCGATCCAGGGCGGTGCCCCCGCCGAGGCCGAAGCCCGTGTCTGCGCGACTTTACGCCTCAACGGCACCGGGTCCAGGGCAACGCCCTGGTTCGAAGGTGCTCACCCCCTTCGAAGATGCTCACCTGTTTTCGAAAGTGAGCATCTTGGAAAACCCCGATGATTCCTTCGAAGGTGCTCACCCTTTTGCAAGGTGCGCACGTAAAACTGCGCACCTTCGAAGAAACCGCCCGCCGAGATTGTCCGGTCCGTCGTCACCGAGCGTGGCGGCCCGGGTTCGAACTCCGTACACAGAACGCGTTTCGGTGTACACTGGCCACCTCGGAGGAAGCGATGTGACGCAGTCTTTGATCGGCAGCGACAAATTCGAGCTGGATACGCCCATTCTGTGCATCGATCGCGACGCGATGGAGGCAAATCTGCGCAAGATGGCCGACTTCATCGCCTCGCGGGGCAAGCAGTGGCGGCCCCACATGAAATGCCACAAGACGCCGACGATCGCGCTCGCCCAGTTGGCGGCCGGCGCGATCGGCGTGACCTGCGCCAAGGTCTCCGAAGCCGAGGTGATGGTCGAAGCCGGCATTCACGACGTGCTGATCGCCAACATGATCGTCGGCCCGCGGAAACTCGAGCGGGTGGTCTCACTTTGCCGATCGGCCGATCCGATCGTGACCTGCGACCATTACACGCAGGTCGAGCCGCTGGCCGCCGTCTGCCACCGCGAGGGCGTCGCCTGCCGCGTGATCATCGAGGTGAATATCGGCCTGGATCGAGTCGGCATCCGGCCGGGGCGCAACACGCTCGACCTGGCCGAGGGGATCGAGCGGCTCACCGGCGTGGAAATGGTCGGCATCATGGGTTACGAGGGGCACCTGCATGAGGTCGCCGACCCCGCCCTGAAGCGCGCGAAAATTCAGGAAGCGATGGGCGTCCTGGAGGATTGTCGCGACCGGCTGCTCAAGAAGGGAATCTGCTGCGATATCGTGAGCGCGGCCGGCACCGGCTCCTATCAATTCACTGCCGAGCAGGCGGTGGTCACCGAGCTGCAGTGCGGCGGCGGAATCTTCGGTGACCCTTACTACCGCCTCAAATGCGGACTCTCCGGCATGGAGCCGGCAATGACCGTGCTCACCACGATCGTCAGCCGCACAATGCTCGAGCGTGGAGTGGTCGACGCGGGCCGCAAAGCGATCAACGGCGACATGCAGATGCCGCTGGTCAAGACGCTGCCCGATTCGGAGCTCGTCAAACTCAGCGCGGAACACGGCTGGCTCGCTCTCGGTCCAAAATCGTACGACGTAAAGATCGGCGATAAGATCGAACTGGTCGTGGGCTATTCCGATCTCACGACCGTGCTTTACGACGAGTTCTACGTCTTTCGCGGCAACCGGCTCGAAGCGGTCTGGCCCGTTGCCGCAAGAGGCAAGCTGCAATGACCGACACCGGCAACGAGCCCACCATCGAATTGCCGACGCCGGACGAGGCGCGGCTCTTTGAGTTCCTGGAGCGGTATCTCAACTCGCTGCACAGCGGCGACCTCGCCTCGCGCAGCGTGCTGATCGAGCGGCACCCGGAGCTCGGCCAGTTCGTGCGTTGTATCGAGTTGCTCGACCGCCTGGCCCCCGATGCGCCTGTCGCCAAGGGGGACAAGGCGTTTGTCGAGACGAAGCTGGCGTCGCCGCAGCCTTTTGGAAAGTACGAGCTGCTGGAGGAGATCGGCCGCGGCGGCATGGGCGTTGTCTTTCGCGCGCGGCAGACGGATCTCGACCGCAACGTCGCGATCAAGATGATTCTGTCCAGCCGACTCGCCTCGGCCGACGACGTGGGACGCTTCCATGCCGAGGCCAAAGCGGCTGGCAGCATTCGCCATCCGAATATCGTCGCCATTCACGATGCGGGCGAGGTGCACGGTCAGCATTTCTTTGCGATGGACTACGTCGAGGGCCGCTCGCTGGCGCAGGCACTCGCCAACGGTCCGTTCGAACCGCGGCAGGCCGCACAATGCGTGGCCGCCATCGGCCGGGCCGTGCAGTACCTGCACGAACATCAGATCATCCACCGCGATCTCAAGCCGTCGAATATTCTGCTCGCGCCGGACGGCACCCCGTACGTGACCGACTTCGGTCTCGCGAAAGCGCTGGCCATCGATTCGCCGCACACGCAGACGGGGACGATGGTGGGCACGCTGGGCTACATGGCCCCGGAGCAGACGCTGGGCGAATCGGGATCGATTTCTCCGCGGAGCGACGTGTACAGCCTGGGAGCGATCCTCTTCGAGTTGCTGACGGGCCGGCCGCCGTTCCAGAATGCGAGCCCCTTCGACACGCTCATGCAGGTGATGGAAGAGGACCCGCCTCGTCCGCGAAAACTCAATCGCGGCGTGCCGCTGTCACTGGAGTGGATTTGCCTCAAATGCCTCGAAAAGCAGCCTCGCAACCGCTACCAGTCGGCGGCCGCGCTTGTCCAAGACCTGGAGCGGTTCCAGCGCGGCGAGCCCTTGATCGACGCGGCTCCCGGGCTGATCCGATCGCTCGCCCGCTGGAGCCGTCGTGAACCGGCGCTGGCGACGCATCTCGTGGCCATGGCCGTATCGGTGGGCATCCTGCAGCTCAAATACATGATCTCGGGGGCCGACCTTCCGTACCACTTGATGGTCATGGGTTTGTTCGGAGCGTGGGCTTTCATTGCCGCAATCTGCTGCTGGCTCATGCGGCGGGTCAAGCTGCCCGATATCGCGCAGTACGCATGGGCGGCCGCGGACGCGGGCTTCCTGACATATTTGATTTTCATGACGCCCGTCGAGAAGGGGCAATACGGAGCCGGGCCGTTGCTGGTGGGCTATCCGTTGCTGATCGTCGCGTCGGGACAGTTCTTTCGCGTGCGGCTCGTGACGTTCATGACCGTCGCGTGCCTGCTCGCGTACGGAGTGCTGGTGGCGATTGGCCGCGAACCGATTATCCAACCGCAATACACGCTGATTTACGCCGCCGTGCTCGGAGTCATCGGCTTTGTCGTCGGTTATCAGGCGTACCGCGTGCGAATTCTGTCCGCCTATTTTCAGAAAGACGACCGATTCGAGAGATGATCTTAGTGGTGCGACCACTCTGGAATGCGATGTTCGCTTTGATTAATCGCGGACGAAATCCCACATTGTGTCCGTCAATTCCGCTCGGCGGTCCGTTAAGCCGCTTCAATTTGCGGGAAATTCTTCTGCATGAGCCGGCCGAAGCCGCTCCAGACGCGTTCCACGTCGAGCTCTTCCATGCAGGCCAGATGCTTGCTGCCGCGGTACGGGCATTTCTTGCGGTAGCTGGCCGCGCAGCTCACTCCCGTGGCGACCAGTTCGTGCTGCGGACCAGGCGGACCGGAGATCACCGGGCTCGTGCAGGTGAAAACGGCCACGACCGGCGTGCCGAGGGCGGCCGCCATTTGCATCGGGCCCGAATCGTTGGTGAGCAGGACTTGCACTTGCTTGAGCAGGGCGGCCAACTGCTTGAGAGTGGTCCGGCCGGTGAGGTTTGTGAGTTCGACGGTGGGCAAAAGCCCGCGGATCGTCTGCGCAACCTGCAGAGCCACCGGCTCTTCCTCCGACGTGCCCAGCAGCACGGGAGACAGGCCGTAGCGGCGGATGGCTTTGCAGGCGACGGCGGCAAACCGCTCGGGCGGCCAGCGCTTGGTTTGCCAGCGAGCGCCCGGATGAATGGCCAGCGCCGGACCTTTGAGCTGTCCGAGTTCACGCTGGGCCCACTCGGTGTCTTCCGCAGAGACCGGCAGATGGGCTTCGAGCGGCAAGTCGGCCAGACCCAGCGCCTCGGCCACGTGGCGATAGCGCACGTGCGGCGCGACATCGAGACCCGTTTCGGGAACGGCAAAGTGCCAACCCCATTGCGCCCCCTCGCGGGCCGTCTCGAGGCCGACCCGCAGCCGGGCCCGCGTGGCCAGCATCATGATCCCGGTGCGAAACAGTCCCTGCAGGTCGAAGACCAGATCGAACTCGGAATTCCTGAGCTGCGTCAAAAGACGCCGCCAGTCTTTCCAAGTGCCGCGGCGCTCAAAAATGATTAGATCATCGAGATCGGGGTGGCCTTCCAAAAGCGGAGCCAGCGCGCGGCTGATGACCCAAGAAATTCGCGCTTTGGGAAAGCGCTTTCGCAAAATGGGCAACAGCGGCAACGACTGCACGACGTCGCCCAGGGCGCTCGGCTTGATGACGCAGATCCGCCCGGCGTCGATCTCTAAAAGACGCGTCGGCGAATACCGTTGGTCCATCCTCTGGCGTCCTCCGTCCCTGGCAGGCATCTCCGGCGGCGGGATGATACCGATGTCCGTAAAATCACGACAAGTGCAAGTGCGCGGCGAGTCAGAGACCGGAATTCGCCCGGCGAAAACCGCTGACGTCGCCGGTCCAACGCCCACCGGCGACCGCATTTGGGCTGGTCGCAAACCCGCAGAATAGCCCGTATAATGGCGGCCATGTCGACGGAATTGATCGAAGAGAGTCCTCCCGATGTCGGGGCCCGCTCGGTCGGGATTGTTCGCACCCAATTCGCCACGCTCTTTGCCCCGCCCAGCCCGCTGGTCCTTGCCAATTCGCGAAATTTGGGACCGATTACCGTCGCCTATGAGACTTACGGCCAGCTCTCGCCGCAGCGCGACAACGCGATTTTTGTCTGCCACGCCCTGACCGGCGATGCTCATGCGGCCGGCTACCGTTCGAAGGAAGATATCACCGCCCGAAAAGCCGGCTGGTGGGACGGTTTTATCGGCCCGGGCAAAGGGCTCGACACCGACAAGTATTTCGTGATTTGCGCGAACGTGCTGGGCGGTTGTCAGGGGACGACCGGGCCGAGCAGCATTTGCCCAGAAACGGGCCAGCCGTGGGGCCGCGATTTCCCGGTGATCACCGTCGAGGACATGGTCGCCGTCCATGCGGAGTTGGTCCGCTCGCTGGGTATCGAGCGGCTGTTGGCCGTCGTCGGCGGCAGCCTGGGCGGAATGCAGGTGCTCGAATGGGCGGTCCGCTTTCCCGATCAGCTCGCCTCCGCGGTGGTGCTCGCCTCGAGCGCGCGGCTCTCGACGCAGGGAATCGGCTTCGACAACGTCGGCCGGGCGGCCATCATGTCCGACCCCAACTACAACAACGGCGACTACTATGGCGCGGCCGGCCCGCGGAACGGACTGGCCCTGGCCCGGATGGTCGCGCACATTACTTATCTTTCCGAAGCGTCGATCGAAAACAAATTCGGCCGCCGCCTGCAGGACGCGAGCACTTTCACATTCGATCTCATCAAGGAGATCGAGTTTCAATTCGAGAGCTATTTGCATTACCAGGGGCGGCGTTTCGTCGATCGCTTCGACGCCAACAGCTACATCTACCTGACGAAGGCGATGGACTTTTTCGACCTGGAAAAGACCTACGGCTCGCTGAACGCCGCTTTCACCCGTGCGCAGGCCCGTTTCCTGGTCGTTTCGTACGATAGCGACTGGTTGTATCCCACGCCTCAAAGCAAAGAGATCGTGCAATCGCTGGTTTCGACCGGAAAACACGTTTCTTATATTGAATTCCACAGCGCCAAAGGGCACGATGCATTCCTCATCGAGCTGGAGCAGCTCGAAGCGCTCGTCAGACCCTTTCTCGAACGGACCCTTGCCGAGGTCCGTGTCGAGACACCGGCATGAAGTTTTCCATCCGTGCCGAAACATCGGCATAAAGTGATCGCAGAGTCGCCAGCAATGACCGAAACGCCGAGTCCGCCGCGAACCTCCTCGACAGGCGGCACGGCTGTTGCGCCGGCACGGCGGATCAAGATGCCCCGCATCGGCGGCGCGCCCTACTGCATGCCCGACCCGATGGTCGCGCTCACCAATAACGAGATCATGAAGCACATGCCGGCCGGCAGCCGGGTGCTCGACCTGGGCTGCGGCGACGGACGGTTGCTCGAAATCCTCCGCGATGCGCATGGCTGCCGCGTTCAGGGGGTTGAAGTCGACGAGCGGGGAATCATCGCCTGCGTCAGCCGCGGTGTGCCCGTGATTCACGGCGACCTCGACCGCGGTTTGCCCGAATTCCCGAACGATTCGTTCGACTACGCCGTCGTGAGCCAAACGCTGCAGCAGGTCAAATTCCCCAAGCGGGTGCTCGAGGAAATCCTGCGGGTGGCCCACCGGGCGCTCGTCGTCGTGCCGAATTTTGGATATTGGAAGGGTCGCTTGCAGCACCTCTTGGGCGGCCGTGCCCCGGTGACGCAATCGCTGCCCTACGAGTGGTACAACACGCCGAATTTGCATTTCATGTCGATGCTGGATTTTGCGCCTTGGTCCAGCAGCTCGACATTCGCATCGTGAAAGAATTGCCGATTATCAAGGGGCGCGCCGTCGACCGTGCCTGGGCGGCCAACCTGCGGGCCGAAAGTGCCCTGTACGTTTTGGAACGCCCGGAAACCCGCCCCAATCACTCTTAGCGACCAAATAGGGGAGCACCTGCATGTTTCGACGGATGTTTCAGCGCAAATCGCTGGAAATTTTGTTGGCGGAGATGGCCGGTGAAAATCGGCTTCGCCGCGTCCTGGGTCCCGTCTCGCTGACGGCACTGGGCGTCGGCGCCATCATCGGCGCCGGCATCTTTTCGATCACCGGGCGAGTTGCCGCGCAAGATGCCGGTCCCGGCATCATGATTTCGTTCATCGTCGCCGGCCTGGCGTGCACGTTCGCGGCGTTGTGTTACGCCGAGTTTGCGTCGCTGGCGCCGGTCGCCGGCAGCGCCTACACCTACACGTACGCGACACTCGGCGAAATCTGGGCCTGGATCATCGGCTGGGACCTGGTGCTCGAGTACGCCATGTCGTGTTCGGTAGTCGCCGCTCACTGGGCGAGTTACTTCAACGAGTTCGTCAGGGCGACGTCCAAGGCCTTCGGCGCACAAACCGCTTGGGAAATTCCCGTGCGTTTCTTGAATGATCCCTTCACCAAGGTGGCGATCGAGAACGGTCACGACGTTTACGGAATTATGAACCTGCCTGCGATCCTGATCATGGGATTGATCACAGTCATCCTCGTGTTGGGAATCCGGGAAAGCGCGACGACCAACGCGGTGCTTGTGGTTGTGAAGGTCGCCGTTGTGATCTTTGTGATCGTGCTCGGGTGGGGATACATCAACAGCGACAACTGGACGAAAATCCCCGTCGACAAGCGACACGTGACGGACGTGGGCGATTTTCTGGAGCGAAATCCCAAGATCAAAGCGGAGTTGCCGGCAGGCTCCGTCAAGGTGAGCACGACCGGCGCAGAACTTCTGGAGCAGCACCCGGAATTGGACAAACAGCTGACCCCCACGCAAGTGGCCGAAGTCAAAGAACTGCCCGCCGAAGTCAAGAAGTGGGGCCTGCTTGGTGCACTCGGATTCAAGGAAATGCTGGCGCCCTTCGATGCGAAGGTGCGCGGCCCCTTCTGCCCCTATGGCCTCACTGGATTGATGGCAGGCGCCGCCCTGGTGTTCTTCGCCTACATCGGCTTCGACTCGATTTCGACCCACTCGGAAGAGGCCATTCGGCCGCAGCGCGATGTGCCGCTGGGAATTCTCACCTCTCTGATCTTTTGCACGGTGCTCTACATCCTGATGACCGCCGTGATCACCGGCATGGAGCCTTATTATCAGATCGATACCGGTGCCCCGGTCGCCGCGGCCTTTCGGCATAAGGCGGACGCGACGCATAGCCCGCTGCTGACCGCTTCGGCCTGGCTGATCGCAACGGGTGCCCTGGCCGGAATGACGAGCGTGCTGCTCGTGATCTTCTTGAGCCAGGCGCGGGTCTTTTTGGCGATGGCCCGCGACGGCCTGTTGCCCCACAGCATTTTTGGCGTCGTTCACGAGAAGTTTCGCACGCCTCACCGCTCGACGATTCTCACCGGCATTCTGGTCGCGTTGGCCGCGGGTTTCTTCCCCGTCAAGACGCTCGAAGAAATGGTCAATATTGGAACGCTGTTGGCCTTTGTGTTTGTGTGTGCCTCGGTGATGTTGCTCCGCATTAACCGGCCCAATGCCGAGCGGCCGTTCCGCTGCCCGGCGCTCTTCGTCGTCGCGCCGCTGGGGATCATCGTCAATCTCGCCATGATGCTGTTTCTGCCGCTCGATACGTGGATTCGACTCGTCGTCTGGCTGCTCGTTGGGCTCGTGATCTATTTCGCGTACGGCATGTGGCACAGCACGCTGAGCCACAACATCGAGCGGGAGATGAAGCTGCACGGTGCGACGGGGTCCAACGATCCCATCAAATAGTCGAGAGCAGGGATGGAAGAGGTCCGGCGAAAGCCCGCGTTCCTCGTCTTCGACATCGAAACCGTCGCGGATGGCGAACTCGTCAGCCGCGTGAAATATCCGGGCGCCGGCCTAACGCCTGCGGCCGCCATCGCCCGCTTTCGCGCGGAGACGCTCGCCGAACGTGGAAAGGACATCCTGCCCACCACCTACATGCTGCCGATCTCGTTGGCGATCGCGAAAGTCGACGCGGGCTGCCGGCTGCTGGATCTCTCCGTGCTCGATCCGCCCCTGTATCGGCCGCATGAAATCACCAAACGCTTCTGGCACGGCTGGGTGCATTACGGACGGCCCGCGCTCGTGTCCTTCAACGGGCGCGGCTACGACATCCCCGTGTTGGAGCTGGCGGCCTACCGCTACGGCTTGAGCGTCCCCGCGTGGTTCAACGTCGAGGCCCGCAGCTACGAGCAATCGCGAAACCGCTACAACTTTGAATCCCATTTCGACATGTACGATTTGTTCTCGAACTTCGGCGCCGCTCAAGTTGCCGGCGGCTTGAATTTGCTTGCCAATCTGATCGGCAAGCCGGGCAAGAGCAGCATGGACGGCTCGAAGGTCCAGGACATGTACGACGCAGGCCGCGTCGAAGAAATCAACGACTATTGCCGCTGCGACGTGCTCGACACCTATTTCGTGTTCCTCCGCAGCCGCGTCCTGTTGGGCAAACTCACGCTCGAAGAAGAACACGCCATCGTCGCCGAAACCAAACACTGGCTCGAAGAGCAAGCCACCTCGAGACCCGCCTACCGCAACTACCTCGACCACTGGGGCGACTGGCGACCACCGGAGTGAGGGCGTAGGGCAGAGGGAGAAATGGAAGCACGCGTCGCGTGCCGTTGCTTGTTTTACCCTCTGCCCGCTGCCCTCTTCCCTCTCCCCTCATTTGCTCCGTATGATTCTTCCCGCAGCGCACACTCAACCAGGGATCCCCCCGATGGGCTTGTTTGACAAACTGAAACAGGGGCTGAAGAAAACCACTCAGCTTCTGAAGACCGACGTCCGCGATATCTTCAAGGCGGGCGAAATCCTCGACGAGGCGAAGCTCGAAAAGTTCGAATCCCGGCTTGTGCAGGCCGACCTGGGGGTCAAGGCGGCCGACGAAATTGTGACCGAGTTGCGGAAACTCTATCTCGGCCGCACGGTTGTCGACGAAGACGTCTGGACGGTCGTCAAGGACAAGCTCAAAACGATCCTCAAAGGGCAAGCCGGCCCGACCTGGAACGTGACCGACCCGCTCTCGCCGCTCAAACAGTCCGCGTCGGGGCCGACGGTGATCCTCATTGCCGGCGTCAACGGCTCCGGCAAGACGACGTCGATCTCCAAGCTTGCCAAGCTGCTGCAAAGTGCGAATAAAAAAGTCCTCCTGGCGGCGGGCGACACGTTCCGGGCTGCGGCCGTCGAACAGCTGACGCAGTGGAGCAAGCGGCTCGGCTGCGGCATTGTCACGCAGCCGAGCGGTTCCGACCCGGCCAGCGTGGCTCACATCGGCTGCGAGCGGGCATTGCGGAAAAGTGCGACGTGCTGATCATCGACACGGCCGGCCGGCTGCAGACGCAAAAGAACCTGATGGACGAACTGGCCAAGATCCGCCGCGTGGTCTCGAAGAAAATCCCCGACGGCCCGCACGAGTGCCTGCTCGTGCTGGACGCCACGACGGGTCAAAACGGCTTGAGCCAGGCCCGCAGCTTTTCAGAAACCGTGGGTTGCACGGGAATCATCCTGGCCAAACTCGACGGCACGGCCAAAGGCGGCGTCATCGTTCCCATCCGCCAGCAAATGGGCATCCCCGTCAAATACATCGGCGTCGGCGAGAAGATCGACGACATCGAGATCTTTGACGCCGACGCGTTTGTGAATGCGTTGGTGGAGGGGTGACGGCGGAGGACGTCGTAGTGGACCGTCTACTTCAAAATGGTGGGTGGGCGAATCCCAGGCAGATTTTTCACCACGAAGGCACGTGGCTTTGAATCCGCCCCAATGGCGGAACGACACCAAGAAAGGCAAGAGAGATCCGGTCGAGTAGGGGAGGAGCGATGATCCATTCAATTGGAACGAACCAGCGCCGCCTCCCCCCTCTTCAAACCGGACGTGCAGATTTCCCGCATCCGGCTTACCCAAGAACACTTCGCTCGAAGGCATGCGCCGACCGACGTCGACTTGGCCGACGGGCTGAGACGCTACCGCAGAGTGAGGTAGGCCGAAGCCTCTTCTGGGAGCAATGCTCCATGTGTATCCTCACCCTTTTTGCACGTCGAATCCTTGGCAGGGCCCCTTCGCTCCGCGGGCATTACCCCGCTTCATCGCTACTATGAGCCCCTCCGACTCCCGATCGAGCCAAAGCGCAGTTATGGGTTCCCGCACCTTGTTGACACAGGGCCTACGCGCCAAGTGTCACTCGAACGGGTCTCTCAGGTTCCTGACGATTCTGTCGGCATCCGCTGTCCCCTCCCACCCCGGAGAGCCCGGCCGCTGCAGGCGTTCGTTGCTTCACGGTCGGTGTCAGGCTTCACCCTATCTGGAAGGGCTGGCCACTCTCACATGCGTAACGAGGCCGAATCGGGTTCACGCTTTCGCATTACGGCTGACGCCTTTGCCTTCCGAGGCTTCGACCGCCGGATCACTCCGACAGCCGCTCGGTCGGCTACATGGCGAACGAACAACTACCATGGTCAGTACCTTTCAACTGACAAGAACCGTCAAGCTTTGCCTGACGCACCAGATGACGCCGATTTCGCCGATTTGAAATTCAAAATCTGCGTCCTTCTGCGAAATCTGCGGAGAATTGCTTCTTTGTCTTTCTTGATGTCTTTGTGCCTGGTGGTACAGACTCGCATGGAATGATCTCAGCCCAGAATCTGACGGATCGCTTGCGGCAGCTCCGCTTCCAGCACCGTTGTTTGCTGACCCGCCTTAAGATCCTTCACCTGCCAGGCGCCTTGGGCGAACTCGGTTTCGCCGGCGATGAGGGCGATGCGGAACCCTTTGCGGTTCGCATAGGCCAGCTGCTTGCCGATGGCCCGCGGATCGCAGGAGACTTCGGTTTCGATGCCTGCCGCGCGCAGCTTGCGGGCGATTCGCAAATAATCGCCGGTGTGGGCGGCGTCGAAGAGCAGGACCAGCACGGGCGCCGGCGTCGAAGCCGTCGTGACGGCGCCCAGCTCTTCCATCGCCGCCAGCAACCGGTCCAGACCGAGGCTCGCCCCCACTCCGGGCAGCTTCTGGTTGGTGAACAGGCCGGCGAGGTTGTCGTAGCGACCGCCCGAGCAGACGCTGCCGATGCCGGGCAGATCGCTCAAGAACGTTTCGTAGATGGTCCCGGTGTAGTAATCGAGGCCCCGCGCGATCGAGAGATCAAGGGCGATCCGTTCGGCCGGAATGCCGGCCGTTTCGGCCCACGAAAACAGTTCCCGGAGTCTCTTGATGCCGATGAGCCCCTGCTCGTTGCCGGCCAGCATCGTCTCAACCCGGTCCAGCATCGACGCGGGCGTTCCGGTTAACTCCGTCATCTTCAGCACGGCGTCGGCCTGTGCCGCCGTCGTCGACACCTTTTCGGTCATCTCGGCGATGACGGCTTCGCGGCCGATCTTGGGCAGCTTGTCGAGGGCCCGCAGCACGCCGACCGTCTGACCGGTGAGGCCCAAATGTTCCAACAGGCCGTTCAACACCAGGCGATTGTTGACGCGGATCGTGAATCGCGAGAAACCGAGCCGCTCCATCAGGTCGTGAATGACCAAGAGCGTCTCCGCGTCGGCCACGTTCGAGTCGGTGCCGATCGTGTCGAAGTCGCACTGAATGAATTCGCGGAACCGGCCTTTCTGCGGTTTCTCCGCCCGCCACACGGTCGCGATGTGATACCGCTTGAACGGCGTGCCGATTTCCTGCAGATGCTGGGCGGCAAAGCGGGCCAGCGGTACGGTCAGGTCGAACCGCATGGCCACGTCGCGTTCGCCCGCGTCGGTGAAGCGAAAGAGCTGCTTGTCGGTCTCTTCGCCACCTTTCCCCAGGAGGATTTCGGTGTATTCGAGGGCCGGCGTGTCGATCGGCGAGAAGCCGAAGCTGCGGTAGACGCGGCGGGCCGTGTCGATCAGGTGCTCGCGGGCGATCATCGAACCGGGAAGATAATCGCGGAATCCCTTCAGCGTCTGGGGCTTGATGATGGACTTGGACATGACGGCTCGCACCTTGTTTCGAGACGATCGGCACCCGAGGCAATCGGCGGCGCTGTTTTAGCTGACGCTGCTCAAGATTGGCAGGCTCACCGGCAGCGACTTGCGTTTGCCCCGCTGGCGGCGCGGCGGCAGCACGGCTTCCGCGTATTCCCAAATCTGCTCGGGCGTCTCGAAGAACATGTCGTAGACCGCGTCGTCGTCGTACTCGCAGCCGTTTGTCTTATAAGCGCGGCAGATCGCCGGCCGCGTTTCATACGTCCCGCAGCGATTGTCCGGCAGGAGATGTTTGCAGTCGGCATAGACCATCAAGTACCAGGTCTTGCCTTCGACGAAGAGAGCCACCCGGCCGTGCATCATGAACCAGCGCAGGTAATCGAAATCCTGCCAGGTGGTCGGCTTGTCGATCGGCAGGGCGAAATACCGGCAGCACTTGGCCGTGCAATAGCTGCAAAGCGACTCACCCGGTTTGAGATCCTCGCGGCGAAACTTGGGAACGGGTGGCATCAAAGCCTCCGTGAACCTGGCGGTGTCGAAACAGGCCGCCATTGTAGCGAACAAAGCGGATGGGGCGAGTTGAACGGTCGTGCCGGTCGCAATCACCGCAAAATTGCCTCTTTTCATCCCACGAGCCACCCCCGGCCAACCGCAAATTCCGCCTTGCCAAGGATTTGAAAAAAAAGGCCGCTTCTTGACCGCCCTGGAAAACCCGCCTTATGATAAAGGTGACAAACTCTCAGGGAATTCTTGATGCACATTACCGGAAAGCTGCTCGGCGTCATCCTCGTTTTTGCGGCGGTCTTCGGCTTTGTCTTTGCCGCGCGCCTTGTCGATGTTCGCGGCAAATGGCTCGACCAATTCCAAAAGGTCAAAGAGCGCAACGAAAAGATTGCTCCGGAACTCGCCGCGGCGCGGCTCGAACGCGAGGAAGCCCGGGCGGAGCTCGAACGCGAGTCGCTCCGCTGGGAGAGTTACTGGAACAACGAGGTTGGGCAATACATTCCCCGCAGCGGCACGCTGAACCTCAACGCGGGTGCCCAGAACGGTATCGCGTCGAAAATGACGTTGTACGCCTTCCCGCTCGAAAAGCCGAACGAGCCAAAATATGCCGGTGCTTTCAGCGTGTTCCAGCTGCAGCCGAACCTGACCGTGCTCAAACCGGCGTTCCGCGTTCGCCCGGACGACGCGCAGAACTGGACCGCCGGGAATTGGCGATTGCGATCGATGATTCCCTCGTCGTTTGCGTCGGCGATCGCGGGGCTGGAGGCGGAACTCACCGTCGCCGACGAACTTCTCGTCAAGCAACAGAGCAATCTCGATACGCAGTCCAGACTGGTCGAAGACGCCAAACAGCAGCGCGACGTGCGGATCGGCGAACTTCTGGGGGGCGGAAACGCCAATCCGAACGTCCGGGGACTCGTCACGGAGACCACCGAGGCCGACGATCAGCGCAACACGTCGCTGTTCGAGGTCGACCGTCTGCGGCGGGACATTAGCGCGGCCGAGCAGCATATCGCCGGCCTGATCCGCGACAATAACCAACTTGCCAGTACGTTGCAGGCCCGGTTGATGCCGAAGCAGGCGGCATTCTCGACGACGCCGTAATTGGCGTCGTTCGTGCGGGTTCGACGATTTCGGCGCCGTTGCCGGTGGGGACGTCTCGTGGGGTTCCCTCTTTCCCGGCGATCCGGAAAGCCGTACCATCGTGACAAGTGGACGTGGTCCGGCAAATTCTTCCCGCATGTGACACGTTAGTCCGATGGGCATCTACAACCGCGATTATTTTCGCAACGACAACCGGCCCTTGCGCGAGGGGTTTCTCGCCTCGGGTTTCAAGTGGATCATCGCGGTCAACGTCGTCGTATTCATCTGCCAGATTGTCTCAAACGACGCGCTGACCCGCTGGTTGGACCTTGCACCGGATGATGTCCGTCACGGCCAGATCTGGCGGCTGGTGACGTACGCCTTTTGCCATGATACCCACGGTCTTCCGCTCCACATTCTGTTTAACATGCTGTTTTTGTACTGGTTCGGGGCCACGCTCGAACGAATGTACGGAACGCGAGAGTTTGTCCTGTTTTATCTCGCAGGTGCACTCGTGTCAGGTGCGGCCAACTTGGGGCTTTCGCTCTTGTTGCGAGATCAGGCTCCGGCAATCGGTGCCTCGGGCGCCGTGATGGCCGTGCTGATGCTCTACGCGATTCACTTTCCCCGCGATGAAATGTATGTCTTTCTATTTCGCGTGCAGGTCCGCTTTGTCGTCCTGTTTTACGTCGTTGTCGATCTTTTGCCCGTGCTGCAAGCCGTGCGTGGCGACGGACGGACGGACAACGTAGCGCATATGGCCCATTTGGGCGGCCTGGCATTCGGCTACCTCTACCACCACTTTGGTCTTCGTCTCGACCGCGGCTGGGGATCGATCAAGAACCTTCGCGCGCCGCGAATCCGCATCAAGCGGCCGCCCGAATCGATTCGCGTCTACGATCCCTACAAAGAGGAAGACCCGAGCGAGAATCTCGACGTCAAAGTCGACGCCATCCTGGCGAAAATCCAAGCCCACGGAGAGGCCAGTCTCAACGACCAGGAACGCGAAACCCTGAGACGGGCCAGCCAGCGGTACAAAGAAAACCTGCGCAACCGTTGACCGTCTCCCTCCTCCGACCCCCTCGATGAATCAGAATCTCTCCCAGTACGGCGACGACTCTCCTGTGGCTGCGCTCCTGGAGCGGGCCCGCGGCGGAGACGCGGATGCGCGGAACGAATTGTTCGAGCGATGCCGGCCATACGTCAGCCTGGTCGCCCGGGCCCAGGTCGAAAGCTGGCTGCAGGCCAAAGTCGACCATTCGGACCTCGTGCAACAAACGCTGCTGGAAGCCCATCGCGGCCTCAAGAATTTCCGCGGCACGACCGACGGCGAGTGGCTCGCCTGGCTCAAGCGGATCGTGCAGCACAACGCGGCCGATTTCGTCCGCCGCTACGGCAAGGCGGGCAAGCGCCGCGCGGCCCGCGAAGTTTCGCTCGATGCGCCGGCCGGCGACGATTCGCAGGGCCCCGGCCGCGACCCGCGCGATTCGGCACAGCAGACACCCAGCCAGATCGTCCTCCGCCGCGAGGAAGAACTCGAAATCTCGCAAGCCGTCGCCCAACTGCCGGCCGACTACCAGGAAGTCATCATCCTGCGGAACCTCGAGCGGCTCCCCTTCGACGAGATCGCCCGCGCGTCTCGGCCGCTCGCGGCCCGCGGTGCAAATGCTGTGGATGCGGGCGATCCGCAAGCTGCAGGAAATTGTCGCCGCCGATCACTCAACTCCCGGCAGCCCCGCCTGAAAAAATTTCGCATCGGCTGCGCCTTGCCCGACCGAATGCGTCTCGATGCCTACAGCAAGCCAACCCAGAGCAGCACTCTCCAGACAGTCGCTCCGACAACCGCAATGATGAAAATCGCCATCCAGTACATGCAGAGGCATACGAGCATCGCATGCAGCAAGGTCATTTTTTGCCAGGTTCTGACGAAGACGGTCGTCACCAGAAAATACACGAACACCAACCCGAGTTCGGCCAGAACGAAGACACCCGGATATTTCGGCAACCCAACGCGCAAGGTGACGCCTGTGACAAACGCGATGCCGAGGTTCACGAGGTTCGCGTAAAACACAGTGCCATAAGCGGACCAAAACTCGATCTTGAGCTTCATCACCCATTGAGCCGTCGCTCGAAGCAGCACGGCACCGATCAGGCTGCCGACGAACAGCCACGTTGCCGCCGCGATGACGGTGATCGCGACGGCGTAACCTGGCTCAGGCCTCACTGCTCAGCCCTTTGCGGGTATTGACTTGTGAAGGACAAGCGCGATGGAATGACCGAGCCATGCTAGCCCTACTCCGCCGGGATCGCCACGCTTTTCTTGCATTGGGATTTTGATCTCAATCGCGGGCTTGGGGAGTACACGAGCACAATTGCGTTCGGTCGGCGCTTTTCCTACAAGACCGAAAGACCGCGCAACGCGCGGTCGAATGTCCTCTTACCAGCGAGTGAATTATGCCGAAGCGAACCATCGCCGACGTCGATGTTGCGAATAAAACCGTGCTCATGCGCGTCGATTTCAACGTGCCGCTCGACGACGCGCAGAAAGTCACCGACGATCTGCGGATCCGCATGGCTCTGCCGACGATCAAATCGGTCCTCGATCGCAAAGGGAGGCTGATTTTGATCAGCCATCTGGGCCGGCCGAAGGGAGTGGGAACCGAGCCGAGATACAGTCTCAAACCGGCCGCCGATCGGCTGGCGGAACTGTTAGGGCGGCCGGTGGCCTTTGCGACCGACACCGTTGGAGCAGACGCGAAAGCCAAAGCCGCGGCGCTCACGGCCGGCGGCGTGCTTATTCTCGAGAACTTGCGCTTTGACGCCGGCGAGCAGAAGGGCGACGCGGCCTTCGCGAAGGGGCTGGCCGACATGGCCGACATCTATGGCAACGACGCCTTCGGCACGTGTCACCGCAAAGACGCGTCGATGGTCGCCGTGCCGCTGGCAATGGGCAAGAAACCGAAGGTCATGGGCTTCCTGGTCGCCAAGGAAGTGCAGTACCTCTCCGATACGCTCGCCAAACCCCAGCGGCCGTTCGTCGCCATCCTGGGCGGGGCGAAAGTCTCCGACAAGATCAACGTCATCCGAAATCTGCTCTCGATCTGCGATAAAGTCCTGATCGGCGGGGCGATGGCTTACACGTTTTCGCTTGCCAAGGGGGGCAAGGTCGGCAAAAGCCTGGTCGAATTGGACAAAGTCGAACTCGCGAAGGAACTGCTCGGCATCGGCGGCTCGAAACTCGTGCTGCCGGTCGACACGCATTGCGGCGACGCCTTCAAGGCCGACTGCAAGAAAGCCGTTGTCGAAGCGGGGCAAATTCCCGATGGCTTCGAGGGGCTCGATATCGGCCCCAAGACGGCCGAGCTTTACGCGGGCATCATCCGCACGGCCAAGACCGTCGTGTGGAACGGACCCATGGGCGTGTTCGAAATGCCGCCGTTCGACGCGGGCACGAAAGCCGTCGCGCAGGCGATTGCCGAAAGCGGCGCGACGAGCATCATCGGCGGCGGCGACAGTGCGGCGGCCGTTGGGCAGCTCGGCTTTGCCGACCGCGTGACGCACGTCAGCACGGGGGGCGGCGCGAGCCTGGAACTGATGGAAGGCAAACGCTTTGAGGCAATCGAAGTGCTCGATAACGCCTGACAGAGCGTGCCGAGCCAATTTTTTTTGTCGAAAGCGGCCCAAGTCATCGTAAGACCATGTAGAGGCGCGGGAAGACGCGTCCCGCGCATTCGTTCCCTTCCCTGGAGAATTCGATGACCGAAAAGCAGCGCTTCTGCGAGATCTGCAAAGTGGAAATTTCGCCGGAACGAGTCGAAGCCCTGCCCGATACGCGGCGGTGCACGAGCTGTGCACGGGCTCAGGAAGCCGAAGGAAATCCCGAGTTCGACCTGCTCGTCTCGCAGTCGCAACTGGGCAAAGTCGGAAGCCTCAAGAAAAACTACGGCGACGTGACCGTCCAAAAGCGGCGTCGCTGACCATCGGCGGGCCTGTGCTCCGCTCTGTCGATCGCGCGGCTGACGCCGATCGTGGGCGGCGCGATGGACAAAGACCAAAGCTCTCGCCGCGTGTCGATTCGACGCAACGCTGCGAGCGTTCTTGGCAAGAATTACAAAATCCGAACGGCGGGCCCGAGTCGCGCCGGCCTCTGCGGCAATGGGGATCGGTTCGCATAAATCCCTGTTGCCACGTTGGTTGCGACCACCGGGCCTGCTTTTTTCATTTTGGCGATGGCAGATTCCGGCAAATGGACTAAAGTTTGCTCTCACGATTGGGGCCGGCAGGATTTGCCGGTTTGCGGTTGAAAAGATTTCACCGCGAGTGATTCGGTCGACTTTCAGGGATGAAACAGGGCATGGACGCTCGGCTGCTTCGCTTGGCCGCGTTGGTCCCCGCGCTCGTTCTGTCGAGCGCACGCTTGTCGCCAGGGGCCACGTTTACCACGGCAAACTTCGTCGTCACCACGGGCGATGCGAATTTCGCTCGCCAGTGTGCTCAGACGGCTGAAAAATTCCGGGCCCAGCTTGCCCGCGAATGGCTCGGCCACGAGTTGCCTCGCTGGTTTCGTCCTTGCCAGGTCTCCGTGACCGTCGGCCAGATTGGCGCGGGGGGAGCAACGACGTTCACCTTCGCCGCCGGTCAGGTCTTCGGCTGGGACATGCGCGTGCAAGGCACGCCGGAGCGAATTCTCGACAGCGTGATTCCGCACGAGGTCAGTCACACGATTTTCGCCAGCTACTTTCGCCGCCCCCTGCCCCGCTGGGCCGACGAAGGCGCCGCCTCGCTCGTCGAGCATGAGTCCGAGCGCCGCCGCCAGTCGATGCTCTTGCATCAAGTTTTCAATACGCCGCAGCGCATCCCGCTGACGACGTTGATCTCGATGAAAGAATACCCCGGCGACATGCAGAGCGTGCTCACGCTGTACGCCGAAGGCTATTCGCTCGCCGACTACCTGGTGCAATCGGGGGGCGAGACGGGAAAAGAACGCTATCTCCGCTTCCTGACGGACGCCAACGACAAAGGTTGGAACCACGCCATCCGTACATGGTACGGCCTGCCCGATGTGACCTCGCTCGAACGTCGCTGGAGCAACTGGGTCACCGCCGGCAGTCCGGACATCACCGAGACGGACAACCGCCAGATCGCCCAGGCCGACGCGGACGAGATGCACAAGCGGGGAATTATCGTCCGCTCGCAAAGCCCGGACAACGCACCCGCCGCCGCCCGCAAGCCGCAGTCGGAATTGGCCGTCGCCGAAACCAGCACGAACGATCGCAACGACGAGGGCCAGGCTCCGTCTCCCGTCGCTCACCGCCAGGGTCAATACACACGCACCGCCGAGAACGATCTCAGCCTCAAGCTGTCGCCCGCAGAACCCGAGAATGAGGTGCAAGTGGCCGAGAAGCGCCGCGAAGGCCGCGAGCGCATGATCAAGGAAGGTTGGGAGCCGCTCCCCGCGGCCAACCCGCGCATCCCGCAAGTGCACGCCAACGGCGAACAGCCCATCTCAGCCGACGGCTCGACCGAATCACCCGCCCGTAAACGCTTCCGCACCGCAAAAGAGCGGCACGAAGTCGAAGGGGCGGCCGCTCCCGCTCAAAACGAGGATCCCTTCGAGGACGCGCGATCGACGTCGAACGCGCGCGATTTCGATCGGGCCGAAACTCCGTTCCACGCGGAAAACTAATTCCCCAAATCAACTGTGCAGGAGGATGAGACGCTCTTAGACGCCCGCACCGTCATGCCGGCTTCCCGCAGGGCTGGCTTGGCGAAGGTCGTTAAAGACTCGGCCAAATATCCCTGGTTCCCTCCGCTCCCTAACGGGTAGGTGTCCGAGTCGTAACGGACGAGTGTCTCGACCCCTGCACAAACGAGCCACCGATTTTCGGTGGCTCGTTTTTTTTTCATCCGGCCCGCTCAGTTGTGGCCCGCCCTCCAAGCGCTAGAATACCCAGTAGACGATTGACCAAATGAGGGCCGCAGCGCGCGGTTCGCCGTTTTCAGTACCGTGGCAATCTCCGGACGCACGGCCGTCCGGAAAGCGAGAACCACTGTTGGCGGAAGGAGAGATTTCGTCATGGCTTACACACTGCCCGATCTTCCATACCCGGAGAAACGCGCTGGAGCCGCACATCGATGCGCAGACGATGAACATCCATCGGACCAAGCACCATCAGGCGTACATCAATAACGTCAATGCGGCCCTCGAAAAGCATCCCGATCTGGCCAAGAAACCGGTCGAAGCCCTGCTCAAGGAGCTCGCTTCGATTCCCGAGGACATCCGCACGGTCGTCCGCAATAACGGCGGCGGCCACGCCAACCACAGCATGTTCTGGACGATCATGGGTCCGCATGCCGGCGGCGAGCCGGCGGGCGATTTGGCCGAGGCCATCAAGAAGGACCTCGGCAGCTTCGCCGCCTTCCGCGAGCAGTTCACCAAGGCGGCGACCACCCGCTTCGGCAGCGGCTGGGCCTGGCTCACGGTGAACAAAGGCAAGCTGGCCGTCGAAAGCACGGCCAACCAGGATTCGCCCCTCTCCGAAGGGCGGACGCCGATCTTCGGCATCGACGTGTGGGAACACGCCTATTACCTCAAGTACCAGAATCGCCGGCCGGACTACATCACCGCGTATTGGAATGTGGTGAATTGGGGCGAAGTCGGAAAACGCTTCGCCGCGGCAAAATAGGCGAGGCCGCAGTCTTAGGAAGGGCCGGAGTTCACACGAATCTTCGGCCCTCTTTTTATGCGCGGCGCATTCGTGCGGCAGTGCCGATTGGCTTTGCCGATAAAGAGAGAGGCGATTCTTCGGGGGGAGTCTCAGCCAATGGTGGCAACCGGCCAATTCGCTTCGCGCAGACACAATGCGATAGCTCGCACGTGCGGGCACGCGTGTCTTGCGGTGGCCGCGCTCCTGTGCCTCTCGGGCTGCATGGTCCCGTCGTACCATTTGCCGGCCGGCTTCAGCAGCAGCTATCAGCGGCAACTCTACGGCATGGAGCCGGTCCCGCCCGATCCGAGCGCTCAGGGCCTGACGGCGCTCGAAACTCACGCCGGCATCTTCTACCCGACAACCGTCTTGCATGAGGCGCCGTTCTCGACGCAGCAGGTGACTGAGGCAAAGAAGATCGAGCCCATGCACCTGCCGCCGGAACCGACCAAGCCGAGCCCACCGTTACCGGCGATCGTCATCACCTCTTCTTAGCGAGCGCCCGTTTGACGGCGGCTCCCATATCGGCCGGGCTTTCGGCCACTTCGACGCCGGCTGCTCTCAGGGCTTTGAACTTGTCGGCTGCCGAGCCGGTGCCGCCTGAAATGATCGCGCCCGCGTGACCCATCCGTTTTCCCGGAGGAGCCGTGCTGCCGGCGATAAACCCGGCGACGGGCTTCGTGACATCGGCCTTGATGAAGTCTGCCGCCTGTTCCTCGGCATTGCCGCCGATTTCACCGATGAGCAGAATCGCCTCGGTCGCCGGATCCTTCTGGAACAAATCGAGCAGATCGATGAACGACGTTCCCACGATCGGATCGCCGCCGATGCCGACCGACGTCGACAGCCCCAGCCCCACGTTGCCCAATTGCCAGGCCGCTTCGTAAGTCAGCGTGCCGCTGCGGCTGATGAGTCCGACTCCGCCCGGTTTGTGAATGTAGCCCGGCATGATGCCGATTTTGGCGACGCCCGGCGTGATCACACCCGGGCAGTTCGGTCCGACGAGCCGGCTCTTCTTGCCGACGAGTCCGTGCTTCGCGCGAACCATGTCGAGCACGGGCACGCCTTCGGTGATCGCCACGATCAGGCCAATCCCCGCGTCGGCCGCCTCAAGAATGGCGTCGGCACAAAACGGGGGCGGCACGAAGATCAGCGAACAGTTGGCCCCCGTTTTGGCGACCGCTTGTTCGACCGTGTCAAAAACGGGGAACCCGTCGATCTCGGTTCCGCCCTTTCCCGGGGTGACGCCGCCCAACATGGGCGTGCCATAGGCACGGCACTGTTGGCTGTGAAAGAGCCCGGCTTTGCCCGTGATTCCCTGGCAGATAACTCGTGTGTTCTTGTCGACCAGAATGCTCATTCGTGTACGCTCATGCAGTGATCAAAATCGGATGCGGGCCACATTGTGCGCGCCCGGTTGTTCATTTCGCAAGGTTGCCGCCGTAGGGCAAGCCGCCAGCTTGCCATTCCACGGAATGTCGGACGCAAACGGCGAATACGAGCGCAGTCGGCACGGTCAGTCCAGGGTCACTCTTTGCTCGGCGACGCAAATGGCAAGCTGGCAGCTTGCCCTACGGTTTTCAGCCACGCCTTCGTCTCGGCCGGCGTCTTGTGCTCGACGATGCATTTGCCGGCGACCTCCCGCTCAGCCAGAAGGGCCGGATATTTCCGACGTCTGCGGTGATACGTTGTCAAAGCCCACAACAGGATCGAATCTTTCGACAGGGTCAACCGCAGGCTTTCGCGGTTGCCGTTGCAACATGGCTCGGCCAGGAAAACGCGGTGCGCCGTGCGTTTGAGAAGTCGTCGTAAGACAAGCGGAAACGAGTAGTTCAGCCAGACGATGCAGTCGGCCCGCGACCAGACAAGATCGCGGACCACTTGGTAATTGCCGTCGATGACCCAGCGTTCGCCGCTCACAGCCTCGGCGGCTTTCGCACGGAATACGTCCGTCGAAGCAGCCGTCCAATTCGGTCCCCAATTGAGCGCATCAAGCTCGATATGCGGAGCCTCGATCCGCCGAGACAGCTCGCGGGCAAGCGTCGTCTTGCCAGAGCCCGTGGTGCCCACGATCACGTACCGGTTCATCCGTCAGACGTCGCAGATGCGGACGGCCTCGCGCAGTCCCTCGAGCGGATTGCGCGTGGGAATGAATTCGTGCCCCACGTAGCCGGCGTAGCCAATCTCGACGAGTTTGCGCATCACGGGCGGATACAGGATTTCCTGCTTGTCATCGAGTTCGCCGCGGCCCGGATTGCCGGCTGTGTGCACGTGGCCCAGGATGTCCTTGGTTTGTTCCAAGCGGCGAATGAGGTCGCCGTTCATCACCTGCACGTGATAGACATCGAACAGCAGTTTCACCCGCGGCGAACCGACGCGGCGGAGAATGCGGGCTACGTAATCCAAGTCGTCCCCCTGATAACCGGGGTGCCCTTTCATCGGGTGCGAGTGGTCGCGCGAGTTGAGATGCTCGATGCAGAGGTTGACGCCGTGCGACTCGGCATAGCCGGCGATCTGCTTCAAACCTTCAACGCAGTTGTCGGCCCCCTCCTCGGCGGGAATCTCGCCGCTGGCCGGATCGTCCGCGTCGCGCCACTTGTAGCCGGTAAATCCGATGACGTTCGGCACACCGGCCGCCGCGCAGGCGTCGATCGTCTCCTTGGTCTTCGCGAGCACTTCATCACGATAACGCGGGTTGTTGAAGCCCTTCATAAAGGGCGCTCCCGGCATGCCGTTGGGCGCGATCGCGCAGGTCAATCCGTATCGCTTGAGCACGGGCCAATCGGAAGGGGGTACAATCTCGACCGAGACGCAGCCCAGCTCCTTCGCCACCTGGCACGTGCGGTCGATGTCCCATTTCTCGCCAGCCGTGTTGAAGCACCAGAAGACGATCGAATGTCGAATGTGTCCCCGCAAGCCCGGCGACCTTTCCAGCGACGGCCCGGCAGCCGCACAAAACGCCGGCAACGCCGCGGCCGCAGCAGCGGCAATCGTCCCCTGTAGAACTTGCCGCCGCCCCACTTGAGGCGTGCCACTCTGCTCGTCGTGGTGCGCTGTCACGACTTATCCTCCCACAAAAGCCCATGCCCGCCACTGAGAATCTTTTGTAGCCGTCGATCGGAGTCGTCGCAAGAAGGAAGGATGAGGGCGGAAGGATGAATCAGAGTCGCGGCCTTCGGCCGCCTTGTCTGGCTCATCCTTCCGCCTTCATCCTTCATCCTTCTTCCCAATGCCGGCGATCAGCTTTTTGAAGTCGTCTCGGGTTCGGAGAGAATCCATGTCCTTGTCCGTATTGAGGGTCACCGTATCCCGGTAGCCGGCGGCAACCGCTTGCTTTAAGAGGGCCATCGCACGATCGCTCTCGGCGTCGGCCCCGGGTGAGCTCGCGGCCGACTTTGCCGCCGCGCGGATCACGTTACCGCAAACCGCGTGGAAACAAGCACTCGTGTAGAGGCTATCGGCATCGGTGCGGTTGAGCTTTTCCAACGCTTCGACGGTCTGGCGGCAGCCGGCGACGTTCTTCGTTTTTGCGTACAGCTTCAGACGGACGTCCATAGCAAAGGGAATCACGTCCGCAGCGTCGGCCTTCTCGGCCGCCAGGCGCAGGCATTCGTCGATCAGCGGCAATGCCTCATTCCCGCGATTCAGAGCAACCAGACTTTGCGCGACGTCTCGCATGGACATTAGCGTTTGAGGGTCATTGGGACCCAGGTTCGATTTGCGGAACGCCAGCGTGGCCTCGCGCAGTTTGAGAGCTTCGGCATGACGGCCGAGTGCGTTGTCGCTCTCAGCCAGGTCGGTCCTCGTCACCCAGGTATCGGGATGGTCGGGGCCGAGTTTTGCCGTACGCAGCGCCAGTGTCTCCTCCCGCAACTTAAGCGCGTCGGCATGACGGCCAAGGGCGAAATAGGTGTCGGCCAGGTTGCTCATGCTCATGAGCGTATCGGGGTGATCGGGGCCGAGTTTGCCTTTCCGCAGGGCCAATGTCTCCTCGCGAATCTTGAGCGCTTCGGCGTGCCGGCCGAGACCCGCGTAGCTGTCGCCCAAGGCGCTCATGCTGATCAGCGTGGAGGGATGGTCAGCGCCGAGTTTTGCCTTCCGCCGCGCCAGCGTCTCCTCGCGGAGCTTGAGCGCTTCGGAATGTCGGTGGGCCATCTCGAGGCTAGTGGCCAGGTTGCCCATGCTGCGGAGCGTATCCGGATGGTCGGGGCCGAGCGTCTTCTGATAAAGGGCGACCGTTTCCTCGCGGAGCTTGAGCGCTTCGGCATTGCGGCTGAGGGCAAAGTAGGCATTGGCCAGGTTGTTCATGGCCATCAGCGTATCGGGGTCATCGGGGCCGCGCAGCTTCTTGAAACCGGCGAGCGTCTCTTCGCGGATCTTGAGCGCGTCGGCAAATCGGCCGGCGTTGCCATAGCTGAGCCCCAGGTTATTCATGCTGGCGATCGTGTCGGGATGGTCGGGGCCCAGGATCGCCTTGCGCCTGGCGTACGTTTCCTCCCGCAGCCTGAGGGCCTCGTCCACGCGTCCTAAAAGTTCATAGCTGCTGGCGAGGTTATGCATCGCCAGCAGCGTATCGGGGTCATCGGGACCGCGAAGCCGTGTGTAGATGGCTCGGGCCGCTTCCTCTTGCTCGGCCGCCGTCTTGGCGTCGCCCAAGAACCAGAACGACTTTCCCAGCGTCATCCGCAGTCGGGCCTCGATCAGAGGCTGGCTCGCGAAGTTCTCCTTGACGTACTGCAATGCCGACTGGATCGCCTTGCCCATCGTCACGTTGCGGCCCAGTCCGCCGGATTGCCCCTCGGGACGGGCCGCGGCGAAAATCCGGTTCTCCACGAAATCCAGCACAGCCTTCGTTTCGGCCTCGCGAGCCAGCGCGTCGTCCTTGGTTGCTTTCTCGGACTCCGCGGCGAGGATCGCGGCGTGTTCGGCCCGCGTCGCCCGCAGGGCCTGCCAGGTCGCCGTCGCGATGCCGATGAGCAGGGCCGCGACGACCGCCGCCGCCGTCGAGACCGCCACGCGGTTTCGCCGCACGAGCTTTCTCAAGCGGTAGGCCGTCGATGGCGGCCGGGCGACGATCGCCTCACTCTTGAGATAACGATCGATATCCTCGGCAAAGTTGCCCGGCGTCGAATAGCGGCGGTTGCGATCCTTCTCGAGCGACTTGATGACGACCCAGTCCAAATCCCCCTTGAGGACCCGCCTCAACCGTTTGACGTCGAGGCCGCGGTTCGTGGCAATCACCGAGGCCGTACCCCCCAACGACGAGAGCCGCGTGCTTGGCTTCGGGGCGTCCTGCTCGCGGATCAGCCGCTGCATTTCGGCATACCCCGCCTGCCGCAGCCGCTTGTCTTCGATCGGCGTGGTGCCGGTCAATAATTCGTAGAGCAAAACGCCGAGCGAATAGACGTCGCTCCGCGTGTCGATGTCGAGGCCGCTCATTTCGGCCTGCTCGGGGCTCATGTAGGCGGGCGTGCCCACGATCTGCCCCAAGGCGGTAAACAGCGTCCGTTCGGTGAGCTTTTGCACCGTCGCTTTGGCGACGCCAAAGTCGATCACCTTCACCACGGCGACGCCGTCATGCAAGGTCACGAGCACGTTGTTGGGCTTGATGTCGCGGTGGATGATGCCCTTATGGTGCGCATGCTGAATGGCATGGCACACGTCCACAAACAGCTTGAGCCGTCCTTCGGGCGGCAGTCGGTTCTTGTCGCAAAACTCGGTGATCGGCACGCCCCTCACGAGTTCCATCACAAAGTAGGGGTGACCCGAGTCCGTGGCCCCCGCATCGAGCACGCGGGCGATGTTGGCGTGGTCCATCAAGGCCAGCGCCTGCCGCTCCGACTCGAAGCGGGCGATGACCTGGCCCGAGTCCATGCCCGGCTTGATGATCTTGATCGCGACCATCCGCCGGACGGGCTTTTCCTGCTCGGCCATATAGACCGCGCCGAATCCGCCTTCGCCCAGCTTCTGCAAGAGCTTGTACGGACCGATGACGCTTCCCACGCGCTCGGGGAGCACGTCGGTGACCAAGGTTTCGGGCAATGGGGCAGGCGGGCGCTCTGTGTCGCTCATTACAGTCCCGGATGGGCAACGGGGCAGTTCCGATCTATTTTCACACGCGCGGCGAGCGAATGGCAACTTTTACTGGTCAAAGTGCGCCTTCCGCGATTCGCTGGATAGGTACTAACCCGCGGGGGCCGTCGGGTCGGATCCGGCAAACAAAGCGCTGGTGGTGCCAAATTCGGCATGGTCACCGGTGTCGGATGCGGGACCGATCTTCTTGTAACAGGCGATCTCTTGGCCAAGGGGCTTCCCGTCGAGCCATTTCCGCGGAGAATCGCACACACTCTGCGACGTGCGCACTCCTACGGTTGCCAATACAACCGCAGTGCGAAGTCTCCAGCGTTACAGTCGAAGGCAACGACCAGGCAGTTGAATCCCGCCAGGTGACCGAAGTCATCGACGCCGACAATCACTCGGGGCAGAGAGAAGGCGAAGTGAAAAGGAGTGCCAGCCAGCAGGGCCTTCGCCTGACCGGCGACAACGTTGCCGATTTCCGCAACGCAATCCCCGAGCAGTTGGTGATCCACGTTTGCGGTAACGCCGCTGAGGATTCGACTGGAGAGAATCACTGCCGTCCGCTCCGGGAAACTGAGGACGAGCCAGGCTTCGGTCGCGGCGGTGAGTCGAATCGCTATGGAAATGTCTCTCAACACAGGAGGACTCGAATTCTGAAAGACCGCGCGGACGACCACTTCGGTATTTGCCATTTCGCCAAGCGCCGTGCGCGTCGCCGTGATGAACGGCTCCACAAGCTTTTCCCGGATTTCTGCGGAAACGGGTTGTTCACCTTCGGCGACAATTTCGGCCATGTTGAGTACAACCTTTGCTGGGCTGCGGATCTCGCCTGTCTGGCGACGCCCGAACGTTCACCGCGCCAGTTGATAAAGTCCGGCTTTGAGCGGCTCCACGCGGCGATAGGAATTATCCAGGTTAATCGTCGTTTCGGCGCCGCCCAGAATCAGGTAACCATCCGGTCTAAGCAGTCGGGCCAGTTTTCCCAAAATGGTTTTTTTGGTGTCCACGTCGAAATAGATCATCACGTTACGAATCAGGACCAGATCCATTCGCGGCAGCGGCGGCCAGGGCTTTGCCAGGTTGATTTCCTCGAAATTGACCATGCCGCGGACGGCCGGTTGGAGCTGCCAATCGGTGCCGCGCTGGTCGAAATACTTCATTAAGAGCGCTGCCGGCAGGCCGCGGTTGACCTCGATTTGGTTATAGCGTCCTTCGCGGCGCGCACCAACACCTCTCGGGAGAGGTCACTTGCCAACAGAGACACCGTCCACCCAGCCAATTCCGGAAAGTGTTCCCGAAACAAGAGTGCGATGCTGTACGGTTCCTGCCCGTGCGAGCTGGCCGCACACCAGATGTGCAATCGCCGCTCGTCGCGCCGGCGATTGATCAAGTCGGGAATCACGACTTTGCGCAAGGCCTCGAACGGATGGTGGTCGCGGAAGAACGAGCTTTCGGTGGTGACCATCGCTTCGACGACTTGTCGGTGCAGCCCATTGCCCGGCTGGCAGCGCAACTGGTCGATCAGATCTCCGATCGAGTTCAGGTTCAGCTGTCGCAGGATCGGCTCGAGGCGGCTCTCGACGAGGTATTGCTTGTCCGAGTCCAGGAGGATCGCGCTGTGCTCGTGCAGCAACCTGCGGATCGCATCGAATTCCTGGTCCGTCATCGATTCACCGAGCATCACGTCGCTCTTTGATATTGCCGCACTCGGCGCAAAATTTCGTCGGCGATAAAGGAAAGCGGCAACACCCTGTCGGCAAGCCCCGCACGGGCCACCGCGCCCGGCATCCCCCAGACGACCGAAGTGGCTTCATCCTGGACCAGAATCTGTCCGCCCGCTTCGCGCACCAGCTCGCAGCCGCGCAATCCGTCTTGGCCCATGCCGGTCAAAATCACGTTCAAAGAGTCGTGGCCGAAGACTTTGGCCAGTGAGCGCAAAAGCACGTCGACCGCCGGCCGGCAAGAGTTTTCTGGCGGGTCCTGGTGCACCAGCAAGCGCGCTTGTGTCCCGTCGCGAGCAACGATCATGTGGTAGTCGCCCGGGGCAATCCAAGCCATTCCGGGCTCAAGCAAGGCGCCTGAGGTGGCTTCCTGAACAGGGATCGCGCTGATGGGCGGACAGCCGTTCGGCGAGGAGCCTCGTGAACATGGGCGGCATGTGCTGCACAATGACGATCGGGACGGGAAAATCGGCCGGCAACTGATGAAAGATTTCGGCAAGCGCATTGGGCCCGCCGGTCGACGCTCCGATCGCCATCACGCGGACCGGACCAGGCGGAAAGCGAGTGACCGCAGGCGAGGGCGGCGCTGGGCCGGGCGGAGATCGTGCAATGAAGTTTCTTCGCACGGCGCCGCTCGCTGCATGTCCATCCCGAGCGCACAGTGCCTTGATCTGGGGGATCAATTGCTCCCGGATGACGGCCAGGCAGGCCTCGGCCCCCTCGGCGCTCGCCGGCTTGGTGAAATAATCCGACGCGCCGAGCGCCAGGGCATCAAGCGTCGCCTCGGCCCCGCGTTCCGTCAAAGCGCTGAACATAATCACTGGCAAACGCGGGTACGCCTTCCGCAACTCCTTCAGCGTGGCCAGGCCGTCCATCTCGGGCATCTCGACATCCAGAATAACCACTTCCGGATTCAGCTGCGTCATCTTGGCCAGCGCAATGCGGCCGTTGGCGGCTGTGCCGACGACCTCGAGGGCCGGGTCACGGCCGAGTTCGTCCGCCACCAGCCTGCGAAACACGACGGCATCGTCCACGATCAGCACGCGGATTTTGGGCACGCCCGACTCCTACAGCACGTCCAAAAGATTGAGCTTGGCCACCAGGACGTCCTTGTTGAACGGTTTCATGAGGTACTCGTTGGCGCCGGCCTTCAACGCCTGGTTCACCTGCTCACCCTGGCTTTCCGACGTGACCATCAAAATCCGCACGGCATCGTGGGCACGGTCCGCGCGAACGGCGCGGATAAAGTCATAGCCGTTCATTTGCGGCATGTTCCAGTCGACCAGCAGCAGTTCGACATCCGGATTGCACTTCATTTGCTCCAAGGCTTCCAAACCATTGGCCGCCTCGATGACGTCCATGCCGATCTCGCGCAGAATTTGACCGATGATCATCCGCACGGCCCGGGAATCATCGATGACGAGCGCACGCATCCCTTATCTCCCTAAGCAGAATTCGGCAGCCAGCAACCAGGGACGGGTCGGCTTGTTTCCTACGTCCGTTAGTACTTGAATTGCGACACCAATTTCTGCAAATCCATCGCGATTCGCGACAGTTCGTCGGCGGAGCCCTTGGTATTGCTCGCGCCTTCCGTCGTGCTCCGCGCAGCTTGGGCGACGCCGGTGATGTTTTGGGCGATTTCGCTGCTGCCCGTGCGCCGCCTCGGCGACGTTGCGGCTAATCTCGCCGGTCGTCGCGGTCTGTTCCTCCACGGCGCTGGCAATCGTGTTCTGGATGTCGTTGATCTGATTGATAATCTTGCCGATCTGCGCGATTGCCTCGACGGCCCCCTTGGTGTCGCCCTGGATCGCCTCGATTTTGCGGCTGATGTCTTCTGTGGCCTTGGCGGTTTGCTTGGCCAGCTCTTTCACCTCGTTGGCGACGACGGCAAACCCTTTGCCGGCCTCTCCGGCCCGGGCCGCCTCGATTGTGGCGTTGAGCGCCAAGAGATTCGTTTGCTGGGCGATGGATGTGATGACTTTGATCACGTTGCCGATTTCGGCGCTGCTTTCCCCCAGTTTTGCGACGATGGTGTTCGTCTTCTCCGCCACTTTGACGGCTGACGTTGCGACCTTGGCTGCTTCGTTGGCATTCTTGGCGATTTCCTTGATGCTCGCCCCCATCTCCTCAGTGCCGGTCGACACGGTGGCCACATTCGTGCTGACCTGCTCGGCGGCTGCGGACGCGACGTTGGCTTGCGTCGCCGTCTCCTCGGCATTCGCCGCCATCTGCTGGCTGACGGAGGTCAGTTCTTGACTTGAACTGGCGAGGACCTGAGCAGTCTGGGCGATGTTGGCGACGCTGCCGCGCAGATTGCTGAAGAACTTGGCCAATCCGTCGCTCATCTGTCCGACGGCGTCGGAGCCCTTGATCGTGACCTCCCTGGTGAGGTCGCCGCGGCTTGCCGCATTCACCACCTCCAAGATGCTCTCGACCTTGATGCGAAGTTCCTCCGCCTGTTGCCGCTCGCGTTCGGCGGCTTCGCTGATCTTGCGTTCGCTCTCCAGCTTTTGGGTAATGAGTTCCCAGGTGACCATCGGGCCAAGATAGTTCTGGTCCCGGTCGTAGATGGCCGTGACCAGCAAGTCGGCTATCTCCGGCCCAATGTTGATGTTCGCTCGAACGGGCAAATTCTTGGGGTCGCTGAGCAGCTTGCGCTGATGCGCCGGGTTCTTGTGAAAGATGTCGATGCTCGACCCCAACACGTCCTGCGCCGCAACGGGCAAGTGCCGTTCGATCTTTTGCAGCGTGGCAAGCGAGGCGGGGTTCACGTAGATGATTTTCAAATCACAGTTCGCCAGGAGCACGTTGGTCGGGGCGTTTTCGATAATCGACTGGATGCGTGCTTGTTCCTGCCGAAGTTTCTCTTGCTCGGTGATGAGCTCCCACGTGACCATCGGGCCAATGTAAGTCTTTTTCTGGTCGTAGATGGCGGTGACCAGAAGATCGGCGATCTCCGGCCCGATTTTGATCTTGGCCCTGACCGGCAGGTTCTTAGGGTCGGAAAGGATCTTGCGTTGGTAAGCCGGATTCTTGTGAAAGACATCGATGGTCGAGCCGAGCACTTCCTCCGCCTTGACCGGCAGGTGCTGTTCGATTTTGCGGAGCGTCGCCAGCGAGGCCGGGTTCACGTAGATGATCTGCAGTTCGCGGTTGGCCATGAGCACGTTGGTCGGGGCGTTCTCCAGCATCGAGGCGAGCCGCGATTGCTCCGCCTCCATGATCTGTCGCTTGCTCACATCTTCCCAGCTGACGATATAGCCGAGGATTCGATTGCCTGCGCCGTAGACTCCGTTGATCCTGGCCTGCAGAGTGATGGGGCCGAAGGAGAACTCCGCCTGGTGCGGCAGTGCGGCCGGACTGCGGAGAATCTGCTCGACGATCCGCTTGTCCTTGTGGAAACGGTGAATCGACGCGCCGACGATGTCGTCGACGTCGACGTTAAAGGCCTTGCGGATTTCGCCCTCGATTCCGCGCAGAGTCTCCAGGGCCCGCTCATTCGCAAAAATGATTGTGAAGCGGGTGTCCGCGATAAAGATGTTGGCCTGAACGTTGGCGAGGCTCGCCTTCGCGAATTCAAGCGAGTTCAGTTGGCCGTTGGCGCGGGATGTGGCGCGGGATGTGGCGCGGGAGGTGGCGCGGGACGTGGCGCGGGATGCGGTGGTCGAGCGGGAGCGAGTTCTGGGTCGGGTACTCATGGATTAAACATCTGCTACTAAGGTTTGGCAACGAGCTTGACTCCCTCCGTCAGGCACACCGTCCGCTCCGTGTCGAGTATCAGCAACAATCGATCGGGCAACTTGTAGGCGCCGCGAATCAGCTCGCGGGCCGTCCCCTTCAATGTCTCGGGGGGACGCTCGAACAACTCGTCCGGCACTTCCAACACGTCGCCGATCTCGTCCACCAGCAGGCTGACCGCGCCGTCATCGGTTCGCACGACCACGTTCAAGGGTAACTGATCGGCGGGCCGGTCGCTGAGGTCGAGGCGACGGCGGAGGTCGATCGCCGTGACGATCTGCCCCCGCAAATTGATCAACCCGCGGACCACCGCCGGGGCGAGCGGCACGCGCGTCATCTCCTGGTAGCGGATGATTTCCTGCACCTGCAACACATCCAAGCCGAAGTAGTGGCCGTCCAGGTAAAAGGTGCAGAATTGATGTGCGTCCGCCACGGATCAGACCCCCGCCGTCACGGTCGCTTGCGGCTCCGCGCCGCTGGGGTCGACCGAGTCAAGAATGCTGTCGACGTCGAGAAATTCCGTGACTCGACCTTGAATCACCGCCGTGAACAGCACGCCGCTCCGTTGGGCCGCGGACCGCGATATCAGCGTTTCCTCGACGATATCGAGAATGCGGTCGACAACCAGACCGACGCGCCGACCCGCTCCCGCGTAGACGACCACCTGCACGGTGTCGCTTTCATCCGCCAGGGCGGAGTTCTCCGCGCGCCGACGCGAGCCTGAGTGGTCCTCTGTTGAATTTCGCCGCGAACCCAACGCCCGCGACGCGTGAATCAAGGGTAGAATTTCGTCGCGATATTGCACCACGTCTCGAGGCCCGACATGTTCGAGCGACGAACGAGGGAATTCCTCGAGGCGGGCCACCTGCGAAAGAGGTATGGCCATCCGCCCCCCGTCGTGCGTGGCGAACAACAACACGGTCTGGCGGTCGCCAGCCGTTTCGGCGATTTTGGCCGGTTCTTCGCTCAAGGCACGTTCACGAACTCCGGAGACCACGTTGGCCTTTTGGGCCAAGCCCAGCACGTCGAGGATCAAGGCGACCCTGCCGTCGCCCATGATGGTCGCACCGACGAACGCACTCAGGCCCTTGAGCTGCTTCTGCAGCGGCTTGACCACAATCTCTTCGGTATCGTGGATTGCGTCCACGACGAGACCGAATTGCCGGTCGTCTGCCTGAAGCACGACGATGTTGACCGGAGACACGGTCGAACGGGCCGTCGAGTCCGCGGAACTTTGCCCCTTCTCGCTGCTCATCGGCGACTCGCCGCCGTCGGCACGAAGCTGGTCGTTGAGGTAAACCAGCGGGAGCAGATGGCCACGAAGCCGATACACCGGCGCCCCCTGAATCTGTTCGATTCCGCGCTGCGCCTGTTCGCCTTCGAGTCGCACCAGCTCCAGCAGGCTGACCTGAGGAATGGCATAGCGGTCGCCCGCGCTGGTGATGGTCAGTGCCGGAATGATGGCCAGTGTCAATGGAATCTTCATCCGGACGGTGGCGCCCTCTCCCGGGCGGCTGTCGATTGTTACCGAGCCGCCGATTTTTTCGATATTGGTCCGGACCACGTCCATACCGACGCCCCGACCGGAAAACTGCGTCACCCGATCGGCGGTGGAAAAACCGGGCAGAAAGATCAGGTTCACCAGGTCGCGGTCGTTCAGGCGGTCGGCCTGTTCGGGCGTCACAAGCTTGGCTTGGATGGCTTTGGAGCGAATTCGTTGCGGGTCGATGCCCGCGCCGTCGTCGGCGATCTCGATGATGACCTTGCCCCCTTCGTGGAAGGCGTAGAGCGCGAGTCGACCCTCGGCCGCTTTGCCGCGCGCCTGTCGCTCGGCGGGCGGTTCGATGCCGTGGTCGATCGCGTTGCGCACCAAGTGCGTCAGCGGGTCGCGGATGGCCTCGATAATCGTTTTATCCAGCTCGGTCTCCTGGCCCTCCATTTCGATCCGCGCCTGTTTGCCGCAGGCCAGCGCCAAGTCGCGAACGACGCGCGGAAACTTGCTCCAGATCGTGCCGATCGGCTGCATCCGCGTCTTCATCACGCCCGCCTGCAATTCGGTCGTCAATAAGTTCAACCGTTGCACGGTCCCCAAAAAGGGCGTGTTTTCTTGAGACGTGCTGAACTGGATGATCTGATTGCGGGCCAGGACCAACTCGCCCACGAGATTCATGAGCTTATCCAAGAGCCCCACATCCACGCGGATCGAGCTGTCCGAGACGGCCGGTCCGCGTGATTCGGCCGCCGCTTGCGGCGTCGACTCCGCCACGACCAACGAGGGGGACGGACCGCTTGTTGCAGAAGCGATCGCGCCGCGAATTCCTACCAACGTCGGCGGTTCCGGCGTCGGTGCCTGCTTCGCAACCTGGGGAGCAACGACCGTCGCCCCGCCGGCAATGCCGGAATTCAACCGTTCCAGAGTCGCGATCAGTGCCGAGAAATCGCCCGTGCCGTCCGTCTCGGACGCTTCCACGGCCTCGAGCATCTTCCGCACCGCGTCCACCACCGTCAGCAAGGCGCTGGCGATCTCGGCGTTGAAGATGAGCTTGCCTTCGCGCAACTTGCCGAGGAGGTTTTCGGCCGCATGCGCGACCGCCTGCAGCTTCTGCAGGCCCAGAAAGCCCGCCGTCCCCTTCACGGTGTGCAAGGTGCGAAACACGCGGGCCAAGGTTTCGCGCTCCGTCGGATCCTTTTCCAGCGTGACCAGGTCGATGTCGAGCTGCGCGAGGTTCTCATTCGTCTCGATTAAGAACTCGCGAATGACTTCGTTCATGACAATTCCGCGGCAAAGGCTAATTCGTCAAGAGTCTTTCGCACGATCTCGGGCGGAAAACTCTTCTCGCAAACCGCGGTGACCCCCAGTCGCCGGACCGCCTCGAGTTTCGCGGGGTCCGTTTCCGTTGTGACCATGATGATCGGCACCGACGCCGTGGCCGGATTCTGCTTCAAGTAGCCCACGAGCCCCCGGCCGTCCATGAGGGGCATGTTGTAGTCGGTGACGATCAGATCAAAGTTTCCCTTGGAAACGGCGGCCACGGCCTGCGCCCCGTCCGCGGCCTCGGCAAATTTGGCCACGCCCATCCCCGCGAGGACATTCCGCACATGCAGCCGCGCCGCCGCGCTGTCGTCGACGATCAGCACGCGCAGATGGCCGCGATCGACTGCCGGTGCCGCCGACTGCGATCGCTGCGACACGACGCGCAAGGCGCCGAGCAACTGTTCGGGAGTAAACGGCTTTTTGACGAGCACCGCATGGCCGCACTTGCTGAGCGAACCGGCATCGGAGCTTTCAGACTCGCTGGAGATGAGCACAAAACCAGGCGCGGAAGCCTTGGCTTCCTCGCGCACTTGTTGGGCCAGTTGCACTCCCGTCATGTCGGGCAAATGCAAGGCGCTAACGATCGCGTCGGGTCGCGCCGTGCGGAAGGCCTCGAGCGCGTCCTTGCCGGAAACGGCCGTGACGATTTCCTCGATTCCCTGGCCTTGCAAGAATTTGCGAATGATCCCGGACTGAGTCCGCGACGGTTCCACGAGCAGCACCTTGACGGATAGGAGCCCCGGAAGGCCAGCCGAAGCGCGCGGAGGACTGCACGTCGTTTTATCGGCGGCAGTTGTCACCAGGCTTGTGTCGAGGCTTTGACTCCACGGGGACGACGGCCGTTCGTCGAGAGTCAATTTGGGCCCTGCGAGTCCTGCGGCAGCGATCGTAATCGTCTCGGGGACGCTTGCCGCGACGGCTTCCAGCGCTCGCACGACTTCGGCCATCGTCTGGATCCGTTCAGCGGGATCCTTGGCCATCATGCGGAGATAAATTTCTTCGAGCGCGTCCGGAACATCCGGGCGAACCGCCTTCAGCGACGGGATCGGCTCAAGCTTGTGCTTGAACATGATCGCCACCAGGGATTCCCCCTGATAGGGCGGCCGGTTCAACAACAGAAAGTGGAGAGTCGCCCCCAGGCTGTAAATATCCGCGCGATGATCGATCTCCGTCGCGTCGATCGCCTGTTCGGGAGGCATGTAATCGACGGTGCCGAGAATCGCACCCGCTTGGGTAATTGAGCCGGCGCCCTCGGCTCCCCCCGCGCTCGCGAACCGCGCCAGGCCCAGATCGGTAATCTTGACGGTCCCCGCCCCGTCGCAGAGCAAGTTGGCCGGCTTGACGTCACGATGGATCAGCCCCTGATTGTGCGCGTACTCCAAGCCGCGGGCCGATTGCAGAAGACAGTCGACCGCCACGGCCAAGCTCAACGGTCCCTGTTTCTGCACCAGGGAGGCGAGGTCCTGACCGTCGACGAACTCCATCACCAGAAAATGTCCCACCTCGGCCTCGTCCGCATCGTAGGCCATCACGATATTGGGATGCGTAAATCGCGCGATCGTTTCCACCTCGCGCTGAAAACGCTGCACGAACGATTCGTCTTTGGCAAGGCTCCGCGACAGCACCTTGAGCGCCACAATTCGCTTCATGCGGCGGTGCCGCGCCTTGAACACGGTGCCCATGCCGCCCGCGCCCAGCCGGTCGAGCACGTCATAATTTCCAATCCGCAGTTCGGCGTGCTTTTGCTTGTAGACCGCTTCCGCCTGGTAGGACGTCAGAACTCCTCCAGCCACAAGTGACTGCGCGAGCGCGAGTCCATTGGCGTTCGCGCCGAGAGGAACCTGTGTCGCCCGTTCGAACTCCTCCGCCGAAAGCAGGCCGCTGGCCTCGAGGCAATCCAGAAACTCCTGGACGCCGGGGCCCGTGCCAATCTGAGTTTTCTCCATGGATACCGTGCGCTCCCTCAGCGTGACCACGATCTCCGGCTCAAGCCGGACCGCTGAATTTGTGGTCTGCGAGTACACTCGTCGTGTGTGGATTGAACCGCATGAATGAACGAAATGGGGTTGGCCGGCCCGCCAAATAATCCAGGCTAACCGCACGGCTACCCAAGTACCATCGAAATCATGAAATCCCGAGGAGCAGCGGCCGATTCTTAGATCAAGTGCCTTGCGGCCCGCAGTTTGAGCGTTGCTCATGCGGAACTCGGTGGCAGTGCGGGAATCGTTGAATCCTCTATTTGAACCGCCCCAGGCCCGCAAATCAAATTTTGCCGATGGATTTCGTTTCGCGGGTCTCTGCCACTTGTGCCACCATCGTTATCCAGACCCAAGTTGTCACCAATGACGGGCGCGCATAGAGGGCGCGGACTCGCCCGGCGGCGGAACGCACGACGTGCGCCGGAAATCGACGGAGGACAAGACAGCCGGCCGCGGGCCAAATACTCGCGGCGCGGCCGCGGGGTCTCACCAAGCCGCCACTCGCCAGAGTCAGCGCGCGGTGTTCAAGCTGACGGCCGTCCTGCGTCGCCGCACGCCGAATGCACCGAATGCGATGATGCCTGTGCACAGGAGCGTCGCCGAGGCGGGTTCCGGTGTGGCGGACGGGTTGACGTTCAACGTCAGTGTCGTCGGGTTGTCGGGGAAACGCGTATTCCCAAAGTCGTAACCGAGCGATGTCAGTTCCCCCGAATCGACGCCGCCCAAGCTGAATGTGCCGCCCTGATCGGCCGTGATTGCCGCCAATGCCGCCGAGTTCAAGGTGATGGTGGCGGTGCCATTGTCGCTGATACTCACACTCCCATAGAGAGTGCCGGCACCGAGAGCAGCAAACGCCGCGGTCGGCGAGAGCGAAGAGTACGTGCTGTAGTCTCCCAGGCTGTAAACCGAAAACGTGTTCGTGCCGCCGCCGTGGCCGCCGAGGTAAGAGACATTATCCAAGACCATCGGCTCAGGATTCGCCAGGCTCAGCGTCGCACTTGTCAAAGTGCCGCCGAGGCTCGGAATCGAGAAATCGAAATGGTCGCGATCAAGCCCCGGAGGGGTGCCGTCGATGCCATCCGGGTTCCCAGCGATGTAGCCCAGGCCGGGACTGTTGCCGTTTGGCCCGGACTCGTTGTTGATCGCGCCGCGGGCGGACTCATTTTCGACAATCATGCCGGCGTTCGCAGCGGCTTGGCTCAGCAGCACGAATGCCAACAGCCCAGGAAGTGCTCGTCTCATGCTTAGTCTCCTGACTCAAAACAAAAGGTAGCGAAAACGGAAAGAAAATGACCAACCGGGCATCTTGGTCACCTTTTGTCCGGATCGTCAAATAAATTTCGACCGCTGGCCGGGTTTCTGTTCGCGCAGCCCACGCTGAGCGACGCCGTCTTTAGCTGCTTGCCGCTGGCCAAATCGAGCGCGCAGAGCGCGAACATTCAAACGCAGACGAATGACACGCTGCGCACGTCGGTCCGAGACACCAACCGCCAGCGCGCATTCCGCTGACGACCTAGTACCACGCAGGAACTCGCGGGCACACCGGGATCGGCCGCTTGCCGTTGGGGGCTTTTCGGAGTGCGGAAAATATACCTCCGACTTGGACTTGTGTGGCCGGGACAGTTCATTCATCTTGCGAGGGTGGAGCGTCTTGGGGGGAGGCAGGTTCTTGAGCATGAAGCTTGAGCCAACGGTTGCGCCGGATCCAATAGAATCGCACCGGAATAAATACGTCGACCACCTCGTCCGCGATCAGGAGGCCGCCCAGCACCGGGGCCGCCATTGCGGAGATAACTTCGTGCCCGACGCCCGTGTGCCAAAGCATGGGCGCGAGAGCCAGGATCGCGACCCCCTCGGTCAGGAGCTTGGGACGCAGCCGGTGCACGGCTCCCTCGATGATCGCCTCGCGCAGTTCGTCCAGGGATTTGATGTTCGCCAGTCCGCCGCGCTTTTCGATCGCTTCCCGCAGGTAGACCAGCATGATAATGCCGGTCTCCGTTGCCATACCGAAACAGGCGATGAATCCGACCCACACGGCGACGCTGAAGTTCGTGTGCCGCAGCCACAGGAAAAACACCCCCCCGGCCAGGGCCTCGGGGACTGCCATCATCATCAAGACGGCGTCGGCGAAGTCGTTATAGGTCAGGTAGAGGATGATGAATATCAGGGCCAATACAGCCGGGAAGACGATCTTCAGCGTATTCCGCGCACGAATCTGGTGCTCGAATTGGCCGCTCCATTCGAGGTACATACCCGGCGGCACAACCACATCCTGAGCCACGACTCTCTGCGCTTCCTCCACGAAGCCCACGATGTCCCGGTCTCGCACGTTGAGCTGCACGTACGAACGCAGCAATCCGTTCTCACTCTTGATCATCGCCGGACCTTCGACCACCTGAATGCCCGCCACCATCTTCAGCGGCACCTGCAGCGGACGTGACGACGCGGCCGCGTTGACGGTCCCGGTTCCATGCGGCGTCATGCCGCCGTTGTCCGTCGTGTCACTCGCCCCGGGCATCGGGCCGCCGGACATATTCCCCGCGCTGACCAACAAGTCCTTGATTTTTTCTTCGTCGTCCCGGAACGCACGGGCATAACGAATGCGAACGGGATGCCGTTCGCGGCCTTCGACGGTCATCGTGATCGGCTTGCCGCCGAGCGCGACTTCGATCACATCCTGGATGTCTCCGACATTGACGCCGTAGCGAGCCGCCTTCTGGCGATCAATCTTGATCTCGATGTAGCCCTTCCCCACGTTCTGGTCGGGAACGACGTCGACCGCCCCGCGAACCGTGCGGAGTGCGGCGGCAACCTGCTCGGAAACCATCTGGATCTCTTGCAGGTCCTTTCCGAAGACCTTGACGCCGATCATCGTGCGGACGCCGGTCGCCAACATGTCGATGCGGTTGATGATCGGTTGCGTCCAAATGTTGCCCCAACCGGGGATCTGCAGGGCGCTGTCCATTTCTTTGACCAGATCGGCCTTGGTTTTCGTCCACAACAACAGACGCTGGGCAAAGGGACCGTCCAATTGGGCCCGCAGATCGCGGAACTGTTCTCGCTCCCCGTCGGCCGAGCGCTCCGGCGAATCAGCGGGGAACGTCGGACCCCGCCACGATCCGTTTTCCTTGGCCGCCTTTTGCAGCTCCTCGAGGCAATACCAATTGAAGGCTCCCACGGCCTGATCGAAGATCTCGCGGCTCAGTTGGGGCAGCCGGCCGGTCCAACGCCGGTCGTGTTCTTGCTGGATGTAATCCAACAGGCTGGTGAAGAACGTCGGCTTTTCCGCCCCCAAGAGTTCGCCGACATCCTCCCAAACACGCTGGAAATCATTCCGCCGGCGCCGGAAAAGCTCGGGCGTGAGCTTCACGGCACCTTCGCGATTGAGCCGCTCGGCAATCTTTTGCACCAGCCGGTTGATGTCTTCCTGGGCCGCCCCGGCCGCCAACCGGGCGCCAAAAGTCTGCGAAAGCTCGGCCGAGATCGCGTCGATTTCCGCGGGCGAGACGGGTTTCAGAAGTCGGTGATCCTTTTGCCAACGGGACATCAACTCGACGGTAAAGTCGTGTGTCAGGTCATGCGCCAGGTTCGAGCGGAATTCTCGGTCTCGAGTCAGCACGAATTCTCGCAGCGCTTTGTCCAGCCGCGTGAGGGCATTCATCGTCGCGGGATCCGTCAGAGATTTGCGACGGGCGGCGTCGAGAGTCGACTCTTGACCGGAAGATTTGTCGTCCGCCACACCCACGACTCCCTTGTCGATCATTGCCTGCAGGACCACCTCCGTCTGCGCCTCGGCGTCCTCGTACCGCATGTGACGCTTCGACCAGAATTCCTTCGGGTAGAGGTTGACGATCGTCTCGATCATGTCGAGCGGAGCCGGATCGGTGGGCGTTTCGGCGCGACCATCTTTGCCAACCACTAACTCGACTTCCGGAAAGCTGCGCAGGATGGCGTCCCGCACCTTGATGTCGTCAGCTCCCTCGACCACCGACGTCCGCGGCACGCTGGTGGGCATGTCCATGATGCTCCCCTCGTCCAAGGGGGGCATGTACTCGACGCCGATCTTCGGAAAGCCGTAGGCCCAAAGGCCGAGAATCGCCAGGCTGACGAGGCCCACGATCTGCGGCGTCCGCCCGCGCATAAAGAGGACGGTGAGCCCCGTCACGACGGCCCAAACCGCAAGAAAGGCCGTCTTCCATTCGACGCCGAAGACAGCCTGCAGCGGAAACAGGCCGGCCCCCAGGATGAGCAGCACGGCAAACAGCCACAGCACCAGGTTCCAGCGCGGGAGCGCCCACGTGAGCACCGGTTTGTAGATCTCGATCATGGTGCGAACGAGCCAGCTTTCCTCCTCGCTGCGGATGCGGCCACGTACAAACGTCGGTATCAGCGCCGGGACAAGCGTGATCGACAGCAGAGCCACGCCGATCATCGCGAAGCTTTTGGTGAAGGCCAGCGGATGGAAGGTCTTGCCTTCGATCCCGTGCAGCGAAAACACGGGCAAGAACGAAATCAGAATGATCATCACCGAGAAGAAAATCGGCCGCCCGACGGTGCGGCACGCGGGAATCACCAGCTCCCGCGTATCGCCCTCGA
Organism: uncultured Planctomycetaceae bacterium; assembly: GCA_963752185.1. GTDB lineage: Bacteria > Planctomycetota > Planctomycetia > Planctomycetales > Planctomycetaceae > DASPSM01. The sequence continues at coordinate 4,481,285 of CAVVXK010000002.1, forward strand.
CTCTGGCCTTGCCGAAATGTCCGGTGAGGTGATGCGTGGCGTTTTCGACCATCACGATCGACTGGTCCACCAAGATTCCGATGGAAATCGCGATCCCGGCCAGCGACATGATGTTCGACGGGATGTTGAACAGTCGCATCAGAATGAACGAGATCAGCACGGCCAGCGGCAAAGTGACGCAGATCACGAACGCGCTGCCGACGTGCATCAGGATCAAGAGCACGGCGACCGAAGCAATGATCGTTTCATGCGTGAGGATCTCGGTCAGCGTGCCGATGGCTCCGTGGATCAATCGCGTTCGGTCGTAGAACGGAACGATCCGCACGCCCTCCGGCAGACCGGCCTGCAGTTGTTCGATCTTTTGCTTGATCGCCTTGGTCACGGCGAGAGGGTTCTCGCCGTAACGCATCATGCAGACGCCGCCGACGACTTCATTGCCGTCCTTTTCCAACACGCTTCGCCGGAACTGCGTGCCCAGGCTGACGGTGGCAAGATTCGCGATGTAGACCGGCGTTCCGCTGCGCTCCTGCGTTTTGACCACGATGTTCTTGATGTCGGCAATCGGATTCTGATCGGTGCCGATCCAGCCCACGCCGCGAACGATGTACTCCGCGTTGCCCTTGTGAATCACCCGGCCGCCGACCGCGGAATTCGAGCGGGCAACGGCCGTAAACAGGTCGCCCAGCGTGATGCCGTAGGCGCGCAGCTTATTCGGGTCGACGTCGATCTGATACTCGATCGGATAGCCGCCGACCGAGGCCACCTGCGCCACGCCGGGAACCGAGTTGAGCTGATACCGCACGTACCAGTCCTGGATGGCGCGAAGCCGCCCGAGATCGGTCCCCGGCCCTTCCACCGTGTACCAGAAAATCTGACCGAGAGCCGTGGCATCGGGCGCGAGGTAGGGAGTGACGCCGGGAGGCAGAAACGTGCTGGCCAACGTCAGCCGTTCGAGCACGCGCTGGCGGGCAAAATAAAAGTCGATCTTGTCCTCGAAGATGATATTGATCATCGAGAAATTGAACTCGCTCGACGATCGGACGGCTTTCACGCCCGCGAGCCCCTGCATGTTGACCGACAGGGGATACGTGATCTGGTCCTCGATTTCCTGAGGGCTGCGGCCCATCCAATCGGTGAAGACGATCACCTGGTTTTCGCTCAAGTCGGGAATCGCGTCGACCGGTGTATTGATCACCGCAAAGACGCCCCACGCGACCAGCACGAGCGTGCAGATGATGACCAGGAAGCGATTGCGAATCGAATATTCGATGATCTTTTCGATCATGGCCTTTTGCCGCCCGCCATCTCTGCCAGTTTCTTGAGGAAGCGATCTGGATCGCTCTTGGCCTGGTTCTCGCATCCCTTGCAGCAGAGAAACGCTGCGCGACCCTTAAGCACGACTTTGATGGGCACTCCCATCGAACCCAGCGGTTCGCCCGAAACGGGACAAAGCCGCTGAGCCAGCGCCCGCTCACGATCTCCGGCCGCCAGCCTGGCGATGTTCTGCCGATCCTCATCCGACAGAGCCCTCGTCTGTGCCATCGGTCGCTGTGCCTCGGGAGGTTGCTCCCCCGTCGAGCCGCGAGAACGTTCCGCGGGAGCCTCGTTGCTCGGGCCTTCGCGCTGCGGAGCGCCGCCGGCCCCGACGTAAAGCGCGGCCGTGGCCGGATTGAGTCGGGTTTCGGCGTCCACCAGGAACGCCCCGCGGGCAGCGACGCGATCTCCGGCGCTCAAGCCCTTGATGACGGGATAGAACCCGTCGACCGGCAGACCAAGCTCCGCTTCAACGCCGTCAAAGACTCCCGGTTCCCGCTCGACGTAGACAATCTTTTTCGTGCCCGTATCGATCACCGACTCGTCCGGCACGGCCAGCACCTCGCTCGGTCGACCGCCCGACGCTTGTTTCGCAGAAATAGTGCGGTACGGTTCGATCTCCGACAGGGGCACTTTGATCCGCACGGTGGCAAACATTCCCGGCCGCAGCTCGTGACGCGGATTATCGAGCTCGAATCGGACGGCGTTGGTCCGCATCGTCGCGTCCAGGTGCGGATGAATCAGCGACACCTTGGCCGTGAAGACGCGCCCGGGGAATGGCTCCAGGGTCGCTTCGATCGTCTGCCCTTTCCGCAAGAAATCGATGTCGGTCTCGTAGACCTCGGCTTCGATCCAGACTCGCGACAGGTCCGCCAGCTCAAACAACGTCTGACCCGCCTCAACGTGGGCGCCCTCGACGACATCCTTGCGGATCAGGTGTCCGGAAGAAGGCGCGCGCAGCACGAGCCGGCGATCCGCCTTCCCCGATTTGACGATTTCATCGATTTCCTCCTCGCCAACTCCCAACAGCCGCAGTTTCTCACGGGCGCTCTTGGCCAGGTCGCTTGCCCCGCCGTTTCCCGTCGCGACAAGCAGCTCTCGGGCCGCGCTATACAGGTCAGGGCTGTAAATTTCTCCGAGCGGCTCACCCTCTTTGACGGTGACCCAAGGTTTGTTGACGTGGAGTTTTTCGAGATAACCACTCGCGCGGACGACCACGCGCGAGCGCCGGCTTTCGTCGTAAATCACCGTGCCGACTGTCGTGATCTCTTTCTCCAACGGCCGGTAGGCCACTTCCACCGTACGGATGCCGGCGGCCTGGATTTGCTCCGGGGAATATTGCTTCCGACTGAGCACGCCCGGCGGCAGCTTCGGCGTCTCGCCCTTCTTGCGCAGCGAAAGGGGCATTCCGCAGATCGGACATTTCGGCAGGCCGCCGTCGGGATCGAGCGACTCCCGCACCACCTTGGGATGCATGGGACAGTAGTATTCCGTGTTCGATTGGACCGCGGCGTTTTGCGATTGGGGCCAGAGCCAACGCGCGGTTCGCTCGCCCAGCACGGCATGTACGGAGTTGTAGACCTTGCCGCCGGAACGCGTGAGCTTGTCCCAATGATTCGTGATCGTGTCCCAATAACCAAGAAACAGGCCGACGACGATCAGCACCCCGATGAAGCGCAATCGCACCTCAACGACCTTGAAGATCAGCACGAGTTTTCGCCAGCGCGTCGACCGGGCGTTGCGGGACCTGTCGCGGTTGTCGCGACTCGGAGGGGTTTCTGAGTTCATGAACAAACTCCCAAAGCATGCATGCAGGCGGTCGGTACGAAGCGTGCCTCTGCTACGACCGCGAATCAAAGCATCGATTCTGCCGGAGGCATACCCGGATTCAGCGGAACGAGCGCGCCACACCGCAAATCGGTCCGATTCGTTCTGCCGAAGAATCGGCGTGAGCTGCGCGCTCGCCTCGTCGCGATCAGATCAGCAGACAGCAGAAGAGCGTGGGGCGGTCGAACGCTCGATCGATGCGGAAAACTGCGAGCGAGACTCGTCCGCGGGCGGTCACGCAAACCGTCGGCGCAGATGGGACAACGCAGGCCAGATGTTGCAGCACGCGACCGGAAAGGTTGGCCATCTTCGGCCGGTCGAATTCGGCCTTACGCGCGCGGCAGCAGCACCGCGAACACGGGCACTCTCCCCGCGACGGTTTTGCAATCGCCGGCTTCGCATGAGACGCCCCAGCGCGGGGCTGACAATGCGGGCACCGAGCCGCCGCGTGGCTCGGCCCGTTCGACTCGGCGGCCTGGCTTGCGATCAAAGTCGCACAGCACGCGCAATGGCAGGCAGAGAGAGGCGTGCCCGCCACGCCAATCACCAGGATGAGTGCCCCGACCAAAGCCGTACGCAGGCCTCGAAACCCCAAAAGAGGTTTGAGCGAGCGAATGCCGCGGCGGACAAACATGGTCGTCACTCACGGAGCCGAAAGTCAGGCAACATCCAATTCTACTCCTCAGGACAGGCCGAAACAAACTGTTTCTGGCTGCCCAAGGTGCCGATGCATGGCGCGCCAAGGATCGCTCGCATGAAAAAAAGCTCCGTTCGAGGCTGGCCCGCAATTATTACCCCGTCTGCCCGACCGTAGGGCGCTGCAGGCTGTCGAAGCAGGCCCCCCGGAAGGTCTCGTTCGGCCCTGTCCCGCCAGCCGATGCACAGGAGAGGACCGTTTGCTCAAGCCGTCGGATCAAGATCCGTCCAGCGCAGGGAGGCGCGGGAATGTCTACGCGGTGGCGCGCGGGATGTCTCGCGCTTGGCTTATGCTTTTGCGGTTGCCAGTCGGCGTCTCAGGAACGCTCGAGCCGGCTCACCGCGGAAAGTGCCCCCCAAGCCGCCGCGCCGGTCGACTCCCCCGCTCTGGCAACGAAGCCAGAACCCGCCGACGCAAGCGCAATCACGGTCGTCGCGTCGTTTCAGCAACCGCCGGCAGGCGCGTCGGACGATCCCTTCGCTGCAACCGGGGAGCTGTCTCTCGACGCGCTGGTGACGGCGGCCTTGGATCGTAATCCCACGCTGGAGGGGCTCACGGCGGCATGGCAGGCGGCAGCCCAACGCTGTCCGCAGGTGGTCTCCCTCGACGATCCGATGATGCAAGTGGCCTTCGCGCCGGCGTCGATCGGCTCCTCGAGCGTCGATCCCGCCTACGCGGTGCAAATCTCGCAAAAATTGCCTTGGCCCGGCAAGCGCGAGTCTCGCGGCTCGGCCGCCCGGTCGGAAGCCAACGCCGCCTATCAGGAGCTCCAGGATTCGCGATTGCAGATCGCGGAGCTGACCCGGCTGGCGTTCTACGACTTCTATCTGGCCCAGCGCGATGCCGAACTGAATGCCGACAATCTCCGAGTGACGCAGGCTTATCGCGAAACGGCCCTGCGGAAGTATCAGGCCAACCTCGTGACTCAACAGGACGTGTTGCAGGCCGACGTCGAGCTAGCTGAACTCGACCGGCGGCAGATCGAAATCGATCGCATGCGGAGGGTGGCCGAGGCCCGCATCAACGTGCTCTTGCGCCGCCCGCCGCAGACGCCGCTCCCCCGCCCGCCGCACGCACTTCCGCCGGCCGGCCCGATTCCACCGCCGGACGATTTGGAACAAACGGCGCTGGCGCATCGGCCCGACCTGGCCGCCCTGCAAGCCCGCGTGGAGGCTGAAAAGGCCGCCGTCGATCTGGCTTGCCGCGAGCAATATCCCGACGTCGAAGTCTTCGGCCGGTACGACACCTTCTGGCAACCGCAATCGCAGGCCGACCTGCGGGGCCAGGTGGGTGTCAATTTCAACCTGCCGATCTATCGAAAAAAGCTGACCGCCGCCACCAGTGAGGCCATGTTCCGTCTGAGTCAAAGACAGGCCGAATACGAGCAGCGCCGGCTCGACGTGTCGTACGAAGTTCGCTCCGCCTTCGAACGAGTCGAGGAAGCCCGACGATCGGCGGAGCTTTACGCACAGCGCCTGATTCCCGCCGCCGAACGCAACGTCGCCGCGGCCCGCGCGAACTATGACACCTCGAAGACGACGTTTCTCACCGTTGCCCAGTCGCAGCGCGATCTGATTGCGCTCAAGGAAAAACAACAACAGGCCATCGTTGATTTTCACCGCCGGGAAACGGAACTCGAACGCGCAATCGGCGGCCCGATTCGCTAGCCCCAAGGCGGCACCGAAGGACGATGCTCTCCGGCGTCGGCCACGCGAAGCGTCGTGGGGCAGGCTGCTAGCCTGCCCGTCATCAAACCTGCGCCGACTGCACCTCGGCCAGCAGCTTCATCAGTTCGGCGTGAACGACCGGTTTGACCAAATGGCCGTCGAACCCGGCTTCGCGGGACTTGCGGCGGTCTTCGTCCTGTCCCCATCCCGTCAGCGCGATCATCGCGATGCCTCGGCCCTGAGCCTGCTCCCGAATTTTGCGGCAGGCATCGTATCCGTTCATCTTGGGCAGGCCGATATCGAGCAGCACCACTTCGGGACCGAACGCGGCCGCCGCGGCGACGGCTTCGAGCCCGTCGTGGGCGGTCTGCACCTCGTTACCGGTCATCTTCAACAAGAGCGCCAGGGTGATGGCCGAGTCGCGGTTGTCGTCGACAACCAGCATCCGCCGACCCGTTGTTGTCGGCTTGCTGGCCGCCGGCTCGGGAAGCGTCTGGGCTTTGGGAGGCTCAACCACAATCGGCAGACGCACGATGAATTCGCTGCCCCGACCCGGTCCCTCGCTCAGCGCCTGGACGGTGCCGCCATGCAACTCGACGAACCGCTGCACCAGTGTCAGGCCGATCCCGAGTCCGCCTTGCGAACGCTCCAAGGAATGATCGACCTGGGTAAACATTTTGAAGACCTGCGGCAGCATTTCGGCCGTGATCCCGATGCCATTGTCTTTGATTGAAACCACCAGGTCCCGAGCTTGGCGCTCGGCCCTCAAGACAATCTGGCCTTGCGGCTCCGTATATTTGCAGGCGTTGTTGAGCAGGTTGCCGAACACCTGGGCGAGACGCACCGGATCGGCGTCCAGATAAATCGGCTGGGGTGGCAAGGTGACCGTCAACTCTTGCTGGGCTCGCTCGGCCGCCGGACGGCAGGCTTCGACCGCCTGATACATCACCGAGCTGAGTTCAACGACATTTCGCCGCAAGAGGAGCTTCCCGCGGCTGATCCGGCCCACGTCGAGCAGGTCGTCGATGAGCCGCGTCATCTGGCTCAACTGCCGGGCCATGGTGTCGCGCGCCTGCAGCGTCAACTTCTCGTTGCCGCCCGCGCGCTTCATGATTTCGAGCATGTTGGAGAAGGGGGCCAGCGGCCCGCGGAGCTCGTGCGCCAAGGTCGCCAGGAACTCGTCCTTGCGGCGGTCGGCATCCCGCAACTCGCCTTCGAGACGCTTCTGATCGGTGATGTCTCTGGCAATCGTGGACGCGCCGACGACGCGGCCCGCGGCATCTTCAATGGGTGAGACGGTCACGGAAACCTGAATCCGTTGGCCGTCGTGTCGCATCCGCGCCGTCTCGAAATTGTCGACCTGGCCCCCCGCGCGAATCTGGTCGAGAATCTTGTTCGTCTCGTCGGGGAGGTCGGGGGGAATGACGAGAGAAATGGAACGGCCGATGGTTTCCCCGGCCTGGTAGCCGTAAAGCCGTTCGGCCGCGGCATTCCACCTCTGAATCACTGCTCCGAGCGACATCGTGATGATGGCGTCGTTGGAGGATTCGATCAGGGACGCCAGCCGCTGCCGGCTTTCGCGGAGCAAGTCCTCGGCCCGCTTCCGCTCCGTGATGTCGTAGAAGCAATTGATCGCGCCGGTGATTTCGCCGCGCTCATTTTTCAGCGGCACGATGTTGACAATGACGGAAATTCGAGACCCATCGGGCCGCTCGATCTGAACCTCCGCGTCATGCGCAGCCGGTACGACGCCGCGCAAGACATCCGCCATGGGACACCGGTCGTGCGGCAAGAACGTCCCGTCGGGACGGTGCATGCTGAACGAGCCGCAAAACTTCTCGCTCACATCGCCCGGCCTGGGCTCTCTTCCCCAGAGCTCCACGGCGCGATGGTTAAACTCCTCGATGGTGCCCGACGCGTCACAGGAATAGACGGCAACCGGCCCGAATTCGAACAAGGCATGGAAGCGCTGTTCACTTTCCCGCAGCGCGCTCACAGTGGCGTCTCGCTCCGTCACGTCCTCGATGGCCAGCAGGATCAAGGGGGGTTGATCGTCCGACTGCGCCAACCTCCGGGCGTTGAGCAACATCATTTTTGGTCCGATGTGCTCGAAATTCCATTCGACGACGAAGTCATGGACCTGGTTGTGACGAGGCAGCACCTCCTCGAGCAGCCGCCGCAGGTCCGGAAGATCCCATTGGCCGTTGCCCAGCTCGAACAGGAGCCGATTTTCCGTCGCTTCCGCGGTGACCTGAAAGGTCTCGTAGAAGGAGCGGCTGGCGGCTCGCACGCGCAGGGCGCCATCGAGCACCAACAGCGGCTCGCGAACGGTGGCCACGATGCTCGCGGCGAACGCGAGGGCCTGCTTGATGGCATCCACGTCGACCAACAGCATGACAACGCCGTCGATCTTGTTCTCCAATGTCCGGTAGGGCCACAGACGCAGCGAATACCAATGACCGTGCTTGTCCCGAACGTCGACTTCGCGGGCGCGGACGGTGTCGAACACCTCGGTGAGCAGCGATTCCAACTCGGGCAGCGGAAGATCGAAGTTGAGCCTGATGTCGGAAAGTGGCCGCCCCACGTCGGTCGATTTGACGCTGAGCAGGTTTTCCGCCGTCGAGTTGAACCGGCGGACGCGCAAATCGGGGCCAAGCATCACGATGGCCATCGGGACGCTGCTGAGCAGGTTCAAGAGATCGTTATTCGCGTGGAACAGTTCCAGGTTCCGTGTACTCCGCGACACTGTCGAGTTTCAAGAGAGCCATCCGACGGGCGATGCGGCGACGGAGCGTGTTGCCCTTGTAGTGGCCGAAATCGACGCTCGTGGCCCGGCGTAACAAAGCCACGACGCGATCGAAGTGCCCATCGACTTGCGAGATTGCCGCCTCATCGTCGAGCGCCACGAACGGATGCCGACCGATGCGGGCGATCTCTCGGGCAATTTCCTCGGGCGACAAGACAAAATCCACGCAGCCGGAGGCAATGGCGCTGTGCGGCATCCCCTCCTGCTGGGCCGTGCCGTCCTGGGCGAACGTAATGCCCCCTGCGGCCTTGATCGCCTCGAGCCCCAGCGTGCCGTCCGTCGCGGTGCCCGACAGCACCACACCGATGGCCTGGTCCACCTGGTCCTCGGCCAACGCGCTGAAGAACTGATCGATGGGCCGATGTTGTCCGCCCGTAGGACGCGGCTGAAGTTGCAACCGTCCGCGCGAGATGACCAGGCTGCGGCCAGGCGGGATGACGTAGACGTGATTCGGCTCGACCGCCGGTTCGTCTTTGACCTCCAGCACGGGCATCTTCGTCGCCCGCGAGAGGATTTCTACCAGCGCGCTGGGGTGCCCGGCCGCCAGGTGTTGCACGAGAACGAAGGCCATGCCTGATTCGACGGGCAACGCGGCCAGCAGTCGGCTGAACGCGTCCAGTCCGCCGGCGGACGCTCCCACGCCCACGATGGGAAACGAAGACGCGGGACTCTTGCTCGGCTCACCGCATTCTTCCGTGGCGCCGTCGTTCTCACGGGGCGCGGTCGAAGCGGAATCTGTGGACGGGATGGGAGTCCTGCCGGTCTGCTCCAGCATCAACCATCCTGACCGCGCTCCATTCCGAGAAGTAAAGCAGCCATCACGCTGCCTGCCCATTCTTCGCGCGGAGTGACGTGGAGGAAAGCGGGCATTTCGACACGTCTTGAGAGGAACCCATTGAGAGTACACCTGAGTTCTCGCATCCGCAATTCGTGGGCGACTCGAACCGGGAATTCTCCTTGCGAAAAACGACGGAATCGGCGCGGACAGGAACCTTCCGGAACGATGCGCCGGGCGATGGCGGGCGCGTTGCGCCTTGCGCGTGCCGGTGGACATCCGAGGCCCGCTGACCGGATCACATCGGCCGGATGGACCTCCACAGCAAGGCGAGCGCAGCCACAGTCGAGCAGTTCATCATAGCTTCGGCATCGGCGAGGCAACTGAACGCCGCGAACTCTGAGTGGACGTCTCAATCAATTGCGATCGTAATGCCGGACAAGATCGAGCCACAGCGGATCGCAGTTATGGTTGCACGTAGGAGCCTGCGCTCCAAATCGTTCGACTTCAATGGAAAGCGAGCGCGTGGCCGTCGATCGCTGAAGAGCGTGATCGCGGCGCGCCGTCGATCTCGACGATTGGGCTTCAAGCGATTCGCTCTCCGCCGTTGCGGCACAGTTGTTGCCCCTGCACAACTCGTCTGACGCGATTGGCGCCAGGCGGGTACTTAGACTTCGCCGCGATGCACCGGGCGACGTACTGACGTCGCCCTTTTTGTTTCGAAGGACGCTCTCAACAATTCTCGGAGACTCACATGAAACTAAGAACGCTACACGATCTCTACGTCGACGAATTGAAGGATTTGTACAACGCCGAGCATCAGCTCCTCAAGGCGCTGCCGAAAATGGCGAAAGCCGCTACGGCTCCCAAGTTGGCCAAAGCCTTTACGGACCACCTGGAGGAAACGAAAGGCCAGATCGAGCGTCTCGAGACGATCTTCAAGACGCTCGATGCCAGCCCCAAGGGCAAGAAGTGCAAGGCCATGGAAGGTCTGATCGAGGAGGGTGCGGAACTCATGGAAGAGGACGCCGAGCCGGCCGTGATGGACGCCGGCCTGATCGCGGCTGCACAGCGGGTCGAACACTACGAAATGGCGGGCTATGGCTGCGTGCGGACGTTTGCTCGCCTGCTCGGCGAGGAAGAGGCGGCCGGCTTGCTGCAAGAAACCCTGGACGAGGAAGGAGCCGCGGACAAGAAACTGACGACTCTCGCCCAGACGGTGATCAACGTCGAGGCCGGTGCCACAATTCGCGGCGAATGAGCCGCGCGTCCAGCTTGAATCGATGCGGGTGGCGCACGACCGCGATTCGTCCCTAGTTTCCAACGGTCCGGCGAGACCCCTGGCGCTCCGACCCACACCGAAGCGCTCGGGGTCTCCGCCGTACCGCCGCGAATGAACGTCCCAATAAACCCGGGGCGCGTCGTCCACGAGTCGGCGAGGATTCCTCGCTACAGAAAGAGATTTGAGGCGATGGATTTTGAGAAAGGGCAACTGCGTGCGTTGCACCGACGATCCGATCTTAAGGGGACGGCCATTTTTCTGCTCGACCTGTTCCTCTTCGCGGTGTTCATCCTGCTCTGCATAAGGAGCACTTCGCTGCTACTAAAGGCCAATTATACGATTCTCGCGGGCGTCATGACGTCCTTGCTGTTTGTCGTCGGGCACGATGCGTGTCATCAAAGCCTCACGTCGCGGCGGTGGCTCAACCGACTGCTGGGCACTGTCGCCTTTCTGCCGTGTCTGCATGCCTTTAGTTTTTGGGATTTGGGGCATAACCGGATTCATCACGGCTTCACGAACCGCCGCGGGAAGGACTATGTTTGGGAGCCGCTCACCTATCCCGAATTCGTCGCGCTGTCCGGATTTCAAAGGCTCAAGTACCGCTTCTTTCGGACGGCCGTCGGCCACTACTGGTACTACCTTTGTGAGATTCTGGTGGAAGAAGATGTTCTTCCCTCGTCGCTCGACTGTGGGGAGCTACACAACCGAGAACGTGATCGATCACGTGGTGCTCTCGATATGGATGCTCTTATGGCCGTGCACCGTCATGGCCCTCACGTGGCTCATTTCCGGCCGGACTGCAGGAGCCTACGAGCTGGGAATATCGGTGCTCCTCTGCTGCGTCGCTCCGTTCTTGATCTTCAATCTACTAATGTCCTCGGTCATTTATTTACACCACATGGACCCCCGAGTCGGTTGGGTGTCCGCCGATGCCCGAGTCGATGTCCCTCGGCTTCAGCTCCTGTCGTCGGTCCACGTCGTGTTTCCGTACTACACAAATCTGGTCTTCCACCGCATCATGGAGCACACCGCTCACCACGTGCGACCGGGCATTCCGTTGTACAACCTGGACGAGGGGCAAACCCTCCTCGAGCAACACTTCTCGGAGATTATCGTTCACAAGTGGAGCCCGCTTTCTCACCTGGACATCCTGCGCGCTGCAAGCTGTTCGACTTGGACCGCCGCTGCTGGACCGGGTACGACGGTGTGGCGACCGGGCCACGTGTCATTAGCGACTATCTCACGGGAGAGCAAACAGCATCCCAGAGCAAGCCGAAGATTCTCAACGATATTCCGCGGCAACGCCGGTCTCTTGCACCCGGAGTGGCTGCTTTCTGGTCGAAGTGCAGGTCAAATTTTCAAAAGGAGTAGGTGTGATGTCAGCCACAATCGGTCGATCGATTCATGGAGTCGATGGTGCACAAGCTCAGGAACATGCGGAAGGGACCGTCGCACGGCACATCGAGGAACAGACAGCTAAGTTGCCATCGGATACGTTCCTTTGGTTGGCGGGGGGTTCAATTGGGTGGTCGCTGTTACTGAGGCTCATGGGTGATGAAAAAAAGAGCCTCTTCGTCGGCCAATGGGCGCCCACCTTTCTGATCCTGGGGCTCTACAACAAACTCGTAAAAGTGGCGGGCTCTGATCGCACTCACGACGCGAATTAGCGATGGCCGGCACTCATCGCCGTCGGTGTCGGTATCCGGCGGCGTCCCCGAGGCTTTAACCGGCCCCAGGGACGTTCGCCGCGGCACCCGCTTTTCTGAGAAATTGAAGGAGTAAGGCCCCGCAAGAGGACAGCAGGCGCGCTCGGCGAAATAGCACGAGAATCGGGCGCGATCCCCGACAAAGGCGCGGGTTGGACCTACCAACCCATTGCAGCGGTCGCTGACGACGCGGGAACTCACAGGCGCATTGTGATCCGCCCCTACTGGCGTTGGGGAATTTGGGAGTCCAGAAGAATCTGCCTCGAACGAAGAATTGGGTTGGCGGGGAATCCGTCCGGGGTGGACCGTGCCGCAAGGCTCCGAAAATTCACCGTAAAATTCCACGGCGAAATTCTTGCGGTCGCCCCGAGTTGCGGCGTGACGTGCAAGTGATCACGCGGCGTGTCAGGGAACGCACTGGTGTGGCCGGACGGCGGTTAGGGCTGCTGCGCTGTCTCGGACGGGCTTGTCTGAGAGTCGGGCAGCAATCGGCTGTCGCTGGCGCGAGCGACCGATTTTGCACTGGCCGGAGCCGGCGAGCGGCGGGAATGGTTGGTTTTGGTTTCCGCTCGTGCGATGTCTAGCTTGAGTATAACTGGAAATGCGTGAGCAGATCCAGTGGAATATTTTCACGCGACGAAACTGTCGCTGGATGCACGGCTTAGAACCTGTGGAAAAATACGACGACTGTCGTATGGCGAGCTGGCAGCTTGCCCTCCGCTCGGTCTGGGGGCGAGGGGAGGAAGACAAAGCGTTTCAGGATCCTCATGGGGGAGGAGGAGTTTTTTCCGGTGGGCCCCAAAAAAGTCACGAGGGCAACAGTCCGACGAGGAGTGACCGAAGCGGGTTGAAAGACGAGACTTACGATCTTCGACGCCGGACTCCGGAAGTCAGACGCCGGACTTTTTTTGGGTGGAGCCCAAAAAAGTCCCCCTTTTTTCAGCGCCCAAAAAAGCCAAAAAAGTCCCCCGTCCGGGCAAAAAAAAGACCCGCCGCAAACCGGATTGCGACGGGTCTGTTTTTCAGTAGCGGAGGAGGGATTTGAACCCCCGACACGCGGATTATGGATCCGCTGCTCTAACCGACTGAGCTACTCCGCCATTGTCGGACGCCCCCGACTGCCGGGGAACAAAAAGTATCTTGGGGAACGAAACGATTTGCAAGCGGGACCGGCGGGACTTTTCCGATGGGTTGAGGCGGTCGGTGACGGCGGGTGCGTGGGCTCGTTTGGCACGCGCGGGAATCGACCCGTTTTCGTTCACGCTTTGCGACAGAAATAGGCGAAGCGGGAAAGCCGCCGCTCGCTGGTGAGGCGATGAACGCTCGCCAGGAAGCGTTGCAGGCCGGCAAACGTTTCGGGGCCTTCCAATTGCCGGATCTCCGCGGCGCGGCTCTCCCGGGCGTCGTGCCAGCGGCCCGAGACTTGGGCCGCGTTCTCCGTCACATCTTCCACCGCGACCAACTCGAATCCCGCACTTTGCAGGGCCCGTTCGTTCACGCCGGGCGGGCAAAACTCGAAATGGCCCGTCGCGCTGCGCTCGGCCAGTTCCTCCTTCGTGACGAGACCGGTCACCACCACGGGATCGGTGACGAGCAGGCGCCCGCCGGGCCGCAGGACGCGCAGCCACTCGCCGAAAATACGCGAGCGCTGCGGAAAGTGGCACAAGGCGTCCATCGAGACGATCGCGTCGAACGCCGCCTCTGCGAACGGCAGCGGCTGGGCAACGTCGGCGTGGCGAAAGGTCAGCTTGTCGGTCATGTCAAATTGGCGGGCGATCCCTTCACCCGCGCGGATGCCGGCCTGGTCGACGTCGATCCCGGTCACCCGGCAGCCGATCTCCCGAACGACGAAAAGCGCCGGCCCGCCCGAGCCGCAGCCCGTGTCGAGCACATGATCGGCCGCGGACAAGCCGAGGAGACGAAAAAAGCGGCGATACTCGTCTCCGGTGACCCAACTGCTCTGGCCGAAATCCTCGCCATACGTTTCGCGGCGGACCTGCTCGATGGCCGGGTCGGCAAAGTTGCCGTAAGCCGTCCCGTAAAGGTCGAACGTTCTCGCCATGCTCGCACCGACTACAACAGGCCCGCCATTCGTCGCAAGAGCCACTCGCACCCGGCCCAAATGAGCAAGAGCACCATGATGGCAGCGTTATCCCAGATGTATTCCAGTTGCGGCGGCACCCGTTGCGATTGGCGAAAGAGGCGAATCTGGTTCACCATGTCGGCCGCCTGGTCGGCTTCGTAGAAGTGGCCGCCCGAGTGTTCGGCCAGCATGCGAAGCGCCATGGGGTCGGCGGCCGTCATCAGCCGCTCGACGTTCGTGTTGTAAACATTGAAGCGATGCGTCTGACGGGCCGGCTGCATGCCGGGCGTCTCGACGGTCAGATCGTAGACGCCTTCACGCTCGGGGTTGAGCGTGGCACGAAAGCGAGGCTCGCGGGAGGGAATCGGTTCCATTTCGATTCCGCGCGATTTGTGCGCGGGATCGGTCAACTCGAGTTCGGGATCAGCGCCCGCCGGGGGCGAGTGTTTGTAAACGACGTCCACGGCCAAAGCGTCACCCAAGCGGAGGGTTGTGCGGCTGAGGTGCAGGGCCACTTGCTGGTCGGGACTGAATTCGCCTCCCATCGCCAGCCAGCGCACGAGGTTCGACCAGAACGTGTCGTAAAAGCCGACATAGGCCTGCTTATCCGGGGACAACAGGCTCCATCGCCACAGCCCGTCACCCAAGACGCCGACGACGGTGCCGCGACCGTAAGTCATGCGGACAATGCCCGGCTGGCCGTAAGGAAGCCTGGCCGTGTGATTGTCGCGGTCGGTCACCGAGCCCGCTGGCGGAAGGATCGAGCCCGGCATGCTCGACGTCTTGCCGACGACCGCCAACACGATGGTCGCGGGTTTGGCTCGCTGGATCACGACGGCTCGCTCGAAGCCGGGCAAATTCGCCAGTGCCAGGTCGGCATCGATCCCCGTTTTGGCGATCGAGAACCATTGGCTGCCGCGGCCCGTCGGCGTGAGGGCCAATTGCAACTGGTCCATGCGGCCGGTTCCCCAGACGACAGGCTCCAAATTCGCCAATTGCTGGCCGACGGCACGACCTGCCGCCGTGCCACGGTCGAAGGCGAGGCCGCGCGCAAAGATCACGTGACCTCCGTGGTTGGAGACGAAATCGTCGAGCAATGCGGCCGATTCGGCCGGTAGCACTCTCTCGATCGATTGGCCCAGCACGACGACGTCGTAGCGGTCCCAATCCTCGGCCGTGCCGGGAATTTTCGGGCTGCCGTCTTCCGTGCGCGTCACAATCGTTTCGCGCTTGTCGCTCGATAATTGAGAAATCTGCGTGACGTCGATGTGCTCGTCCTTCCGCAACGACTGGGCGAGGAACTTGCTGTCCCAGAACGGTTGTCCCTCGAGCAGGAGCAGGCGGATGCGTTTTTTCTGCACATCGCAGAAGACGGTCTGGCGGTTGTTGTCGGTTTCGGCCTCGCCGCGGACAGGGTCGACGGAGACCTGGTATTCGTACTGCCCCGGCTCTTTCTGTTGGACGGGCACCTGCACCTCGACGACCTGCCGGTTGTTGAAGGCGATCGGGAACTTCTGCCGCTCTTGCCCGCGCGTGACGGTGAGCGTGGTGGCCGCGTCGTCGAGGCCCGATTGAAAGACCTTGACTAAGATGGCCCCCGGTTCCTCGGGAAGCAAATAGTCCTGCATGGGCACGGCCATCACCGCCAGGTCGGCGCGAAGCGTTTGCCCGCCCAAGGCGACCGTGTGCACGGGCACGTTTCGGCTCTTGGCTGCGGCCGCGGCGACGGAAATCGGGTCGGACTGCGTGTCGCGGCCGTCGCTGATCACGATCAGCGAGGCCCCCTCTTCGTTGGCAGGAATCTCGCTCACGAACGAACGGACGCACTCCGACAGATGCGTGGCCCGACCGGTGGCGACCTGGTTGGGATCGCCGTACAGCTCCGACGTCGAGAGAGGATGCACAGTTTCGTCGAAACCGTGGATTTCGACTTGGAACTCTTTCGACAGCGTCCGCAGCCGGTTTTCGTTGAGGATCTTGTCCTGCACGGTCTGAAATCGCGACAGGCCGCCGCAGTCCCTCGTGAGCATCGATTCGGAAGTGTCGACCAATATCCGCAGTTTGGGCCGGATCGTCTCTTGCTTCTCGGCCGGTACCGAGCTCGGCCCCATCAGCAGCACGCCGATCGCCGCGATCAGGGCAAGGCGCATCGCCAGAAGCCAGCTCGTGGTCACGATTCGCCCGCGAAACGTCCGCACGTAGGCGAAGACCGCCAACCCACCCAAAACGGCCGCCCCAGCCCAAATCTGCAGCGGCGAAACCACCGGCTGCCAGACGAAGGCGAGGGGGAATGAAGGATGAAGGATGAAGGATGAAGGATGAGCCAGACAGGACGTAGGGTGGGACCAGCGAGGCTTTGCGAGCCTGTCCCGCCTGACGGTCTTGTTCATCCTTCCTCCTTCCGCCTTCATCCTTCGTCTTACCTCTTCCAGTATCCCAACAAGAACAGTTCGATTCCAAAGGCGCACATTGTCGTGGCCAGGCACCAGCCCCACAGCGAGCGGCCGCGAAGGTTGGCGAGTGGCTCCCATCCGGACACGCTCTCGACTGCGGGCTGCGAGCCCGTGGCGTGGAAGGATTGCAGCAGCGTTTCGCGGTCGATTCGCTCCAGGTTGCTTTCGCGCGGGTCGACGTTCAGGGCGGCCCGGCCGACGGTCGCGTCGCCGATCTTGAAGCGGTAGAAACCGGGGAGCGTCGTTTGCTGCACGTCGACGCTGACGTGCGCTGGATCGCCGGAAGTGGCGAAGGCAACCGGTTCGTTTTTCGGGCCGATCACCGTGAGCCGCCCGGCCGCCGAGCCAATCGAAATGGTTTGGGGCGAGTGATAGACTTCGCCCACGATGGCCGAGGGCTCTTTGGCAGAGCCTCCGCGAGCAAGTTGCTGGGCCAACGTCTGCACGAGGGCCACGAATGAACCGTACTTTCCGAAATCGCTGGCTTCGATCGCCGGGCTGAAATTCGCCAGCAGGAATTCGCCCGTCCCGACGAGCCGCAAGCCAAGGGCCGGCGTGCCGTCGGAGAAATTGAGCAGGATCGTCGCATCCGAGGCGACGGGACCTGCCGCCCAGACGCGCGTGAAACGAATCTCGCCGATGGCGACCTGGCTTTGTTCGTCGAACTCCCGCAACAGCCGCGAACGCCATTTGCCGTTTGTGATCGCCAGCGCGTGGTCGGGGGCGGCTTTTGTACGGGTGGGCACGGGCTCCCAAGGGAGCACGCCCTCGTTGCCGGCGCTTTCTTGGAGCTGTTTCAAGTTCCTTGGCACGGCCCCTTCGCCGCAGAAGAAGACCACGCTGCCCCCTTTCTCCAAAAATCGCAGCAGCGTGCCGGCCGACTGGGGGGTCAACTCGCCGACGTACCCGACGAAAACGGCCGCCCCGGCGAGGCTCGCGTCCGTCATCTTTGGACTCGTCGTGTGTCTCACGTCGAATCGATCGACTTTCGAGTCACCGTGCGGAGCCAGGGCCCGCATGAGAAAATAGGACGCGGTTCCCGGTTCGTTGGGATCGTCATCGCTCACCACGACGACGGGGAGCCGCCGGCCGGACTGTACGGTCAGGTAGACCCGATTGTCGGAGGCCAGTGCGTCGGCCGGGATCTCGAAAACCGCCTCGTGATCGCCCGCCTTTTTGAGTCGGGCTTCGACGCTCACCTCCCGCTGCTCGCCGGCGGCAAGCGTGATCGTTTGCGCGGGCAGCGGCTCGCCGTCGAGAGTCGCACCCAGCCGCACCTCTTTCTTCCCGCGCGAGTAGTTGGCGACTTCTGCCACGAGCCGCAGCGGCTCGCCGACGAGGGGCTGGGCCGGCAAATAGCGGGGCGACGAGAGGCCGACGTTGTCGGGCACCGACGAGCGGACGTCGATCACAGCGACCTGCGTATCGGACGGCAAGAGGACACCCGCTTTGTGTCCTTGAACGACTTCCTGCCAATTGGTCCGCTGCAAGTCCGACAGAATGACGAGCCGCCGCTCGCCGCCATGCGAAGCCAGCAACTGGCCGGCGAGCGTGAGAGCCTGCGGCAAGTCGGCCCGCTCGAATGTCGCGTCAAGGCGGCTCAACTCGTCCTTGAGGCCGGGGATATTGGCGCTCAGTTTCGGATAGACGGAGTGAGACCGTGCCCCCGCCAGCACGACGTTCGCAAAGTCGGTACCGACGCGAAGCGCATCGAGCGCGCGAATCCCCGCGGCCCGCAGCTCGCTGAGGAGGCCCACCTCGTCGGCCCGTTGCGCGGTCGAAGCGCTCGTGTCGACAAGCAGCACGACGGCGACGCCCTTGCCGGAATTGGCGTTCTTCGTTCGCGCATCGAGCCAGACCGGCCGGCAGAAGGCGAACACGAGCGCCGCCACGGCGAGACACCGCAATAACAGCAGAATCCAGCGACGCAGCCGATACAACCACGACTGCGTGGCGACCGAGGCCCGCAACAATTGGATCGTGGGAAACACGATGGCTTGCCGGGCCCGCCGGTTCAGCAAATGGGCGACGATCGGCAGCGACAAGAGCGCCATCCCGCCGAGCAGGGCCGGCGTGGTCAGTTCGAGAAATGCGAGAAGAGGCGCCGCCATGAGTCTTGCGATCTATCCGCGGACCGCTCGTCGCGTGAGATAACGTTCCAACACGCGGTCGAACGGCTCGGAAGTCGGGCACAGCGAATAGTTGATGCCGTTGGCTTTTGCCTGCCGCTGCCAGGCGTCGAGAAACTCCTGCAGCTTGGTTTCGTACGCCGTGCGCACGTCGGCGACGTTGAGTCGCACGCGACCCTGCGTTTCGCTGTCGATGAAGACGCCGTTTTCGATTTGCGGCAAACGCAGCTCGTCGCCGTGCAGCACGTGAAACAGGATCGCCTCACCGCCGCGCTGGTGGACCAACGAAAGCGATCGCAACGTTGCGTCGCGATCTTCCAGCAGGTCACTAAACACAATCAGCACCTCGCGGCGCCTCGTGCGGCCGGCCAGATCGCGAATCGCCTCGGCCAGCCGCGCCTCGCCCTGCGGCCGGGCCTGTTCCATACCATCCAGGATGGCCGTCAAATGCGTCAAAGTGCCGCGGGCCGCCAGAAAATTCGTCAGGCCTTCTTGTGCCAGCGAAAAACCGACGCGGTCGTGCTGCTTGACGATCAGAAAGCCGATCGCCGCGGCGAGCGAACAGGCGTAATCGAATTTGCTGGGCGGCTCCTCGGCGGGGGGCTCCCAGGGAAGTACTCGCCGCCGAGAACGATTCACTCCGCGGTACGCCATCGACGCCGAAGCGTCCACCAGCAGATTCACGGTGAGGTCGGCCTGATGCTCGAAGATTTTGATGAACAGCTTGTCGCTGCGGCCGTAAATCTTCCAATCGATGCTGCCGATCTCGTCGCCCGGCATGTACTGGCGATAGTCGCGAAACTCGACGCTCTGTCCGATCTGCGGCGTGGCGTGCTGGCCCGAGTACTGGCCTTCGATCGGTTTGCGACCGGTGAAGAAAAACTGCGTGAGCCGGCGGAGGTCCTGCAACCGAAGATATTTCCGGTTGATCCCCGTGGGCCGCGCGACGGGAACGGGCTGAGCCGGTTTTGGTTTAAACGCCATAATTCGGCTCAACCGTCTTTTCGAGAATGTGCCGAATAATGGCGGCCGAATCGACACCTTCGCCGGCCGCGTTGTAGTTGGGCAGCACGCGGTGACGCAGGACCTGGGGGGCGACCTGGCGGATATGTTTCGCCGAGACGGTCGGGTCGCCGTCGAGCACTGCCAGCGCCTTGGCGCCGAGAATCATATGCTGGCTCGCCCGCGGACCGGCTCCCCAGGAAACATATTGCCGCACGTAAGGCAGCGCATCGGGCGTATCGGGACGCGACGATCGGGCGAGCGCCACGGCGTATCTGACAACGTGCCGCGACACGGGCACGCGACGCACCAGATGCTGATAGGCCGTCATCTGCTCGAGCGTGCACACCGGCTGGACGGCGGGCACGGCCTCCTCGGTGGTCGCCAACACGATGTTTTCTTCCTCTTCGCGCGAGGGGTAACCCATCCACAGACTGAACATGAAACGGTCGAGCTGCGCCTCGGGCAGCGGGTAGGTGCCTTCCTGCTCGATCGGGTTCTGCGTGGCAAACACAATGAAGGGGTGCGCGAGCCGATAGGCCTTGCCCATGCTGGTCACGGTCTGCTCCTGCATAGCTTCGAGCAGGGCCGACTGCGTCTTGGGCGGCGTGCGATTGATTTCGTCGGCGAGGATCAAATTCGCGAAGAGCGGCCCGGGGACAAACCGCATGCTCCGCGCCGGTCGCCGGATCTTCCTGCAAGAGCTCCATGCCGGTGATGTCGGCCGGCATCATGTCGGGGGTGAATTGAATCCGCTTGAAGCTCCACGACAAGACCTGGGCGACGGTCTTCACCAACAATGTTTTCGCCAGGCCGGGCACGCCGATGATCAGCGTGTGTCCCTGCGAGAAGACGGCCGCCACGATCGAGCGGACGATCGCCTCCTGACCGATGATGACGCGGCCGATTTCGCGCTCGAGTTTGCGGTGGGCCTCGTGTGCCTGCGCGAGCAGCTCGAGATCGCCGCCGGCAAGCGGCCTCGCTTCGCTCGGTGGGGTGGAAACGCGGTCGGGCAAGGCATCCAGCGTGCTCATGGGTGCATACTCGTTTGCGGGGATCCGAGCGACAAGTCTTTCTCGAGCAATTGCAGCAGCTCTTGCCCGCTGGCCGGCTCGCCGACAATCGCCTGCATGCCGGGCGAGAGGATCACGGGAATTCGCGCTGCCTTGCTATTGTGATAGGCGGTGACGTTCTGCTCAATCTGACGGTCGATCCACGGGTCTTTAAGGGCCGCTTCGAGGGCGGCCGCCGGTACGAGTTTTTCCGCTTGCCGACGGGCTTCTGCCGGGTTGCGGGGCATTTCGGGCTCGAAGAGCCAGGCATCGAATTGGACAAAGGCTGATCGGTCGACCCTCCAAACACCCAAAGCCAGCCGGGCCAGTTCACAAGCATGCTCGAACCGCGGCTCGGCCTCTTCCCAAAAAGGATTGCACTTCGGGTTGAGCGGAGTGGGCAACAGCACGATGCCCAGCACGTCCCGATGCGCGGCCAGTGCGTTCAGCAAATATCCGTGCGTCGCCCGGCAATGCGGACAGCAATAGTCGAACAACACGACGAGCAGTTTGGGAGCGTCGGCTGAGCCCAGGCTGGGCATCTCGTGCGGCGACAGAACCAGTTGCCCGTCGAGGACCGAGAGGCTGCGAGCGCTGCCGGGGCCCGTATCGACGTTTCCTCCGGCTGCGATTCGCTGCACGGCCGGCGGCCGGTACTCGACGAACGCCTGCGCGGACGCCACGCCCATGATGGCGACGACTCCTGATATGGCACCGATTCTCCCAAAACCGCGTACGCTCGCAAAGAGGATCGCGGAGAGGATCACACCCAGCGCGTGCTCGGCCAGGCACCACGGACAAAGGGCCTTGATCACGAAATATTGGAGGCCAATGAACCAAATCGCCGCACCAACCAGCGTCGTCGCCAAGAACACGAAGACATTCGCCATCCGGCGGCGTTGGTCGCCGGTCTTGGCAAGACCCATCGCGCACAGCAGGACGAGGATGACCGAATACGCTGCGAGCGCCAGCCCGCTCACCGGCAGCCCCATGACTTGCGACCACCGACTATTGAGCACTTCCGCACAACCCGAACCTTGTCCGCAACCGGCGGGCAAGCCGCGAAGCGCAAGCCAAAGCCAGAGCAAGTAGAGTGCGATGCCGGCTCCTGAGAGAGCGAGCGGCACGAGCGAGTAGCGGGCGACGCCGGAAAGCGGAGCAAGACCTGCTGGCGTGGCGCGACTTTCCTGCGTCGTGGCGAGCGGCTCGGCTTGCATCCTCTGCATTGTAGACGGGTCGACTCGCAATGCGAAAGAATTACCCGCGACGGCCTCACAACTCGTCGAGATGCCGCGGCCAGTCGTCTTTCAGCAGCCGCGAGAGCGATCGATCGGCGAGGACGCGACCACCGGTCTGGCAGCCCGGACAGTAGTTGGTCTCGTTGTCGGCGTAGCGAATCCGCTGCACGGGCGCTCCGCACACCGGACACGGCTTGCCAAAGCGGCCGTGGACGGCCATTTCCGGGCGAAAGGCGGTCACCTTCTCGGGAAAGCCGCCCGCCGCCTGCTCGCGCAAACGGTCCGTCCACTCCTCGAGCACGCTTCGCGTGGCAGCCAGCAGACGTTTTGCCTCCTCGGAAGTCATCTTCTGAGTCAAGAGCAGCGGCGAAAGTTTCGCGCGATGCAGGATTTCGTCCGAGTAGGCGTTCCCGATCCCGCTCAAAAGATGCGGATCGGTCAGCGAGCGTTTGAGTGTATGATTCTCGCGGCGAAGTGCGGCTTCGAATGCCTTTGGACTCACGGCGAACACATCGAGTCCGCCGGGATCGTGCTCGGCGAGCGCGGTGCTTCCTTGAACCAGATAGAGAGCCGCGCGGCGTTTGCTGCCCGCCTCGGTGAGGACCAGAGTGCCGTTCGCAAAATCGAAGGCGCCAAGATTGAACTTGCCCGTCAGGCGTGCCCCGCGCGGCTTCCAGTGCAACCGGCCGGCAATCATCAAGTGGACCACAAGCCACAGCTCGTCCTCGAGGCCAATCGCGATCCGTTTGCCCAAGCGGCGCAATTCGCGAACTTTCTTGCCCGTGACTGCTTCCAGAGGCGGCTCGAACGTGCGCAGCACAAACGGACTGTTGATCCGCACGCCTTCGAGTTGCTGCCCGATGATCCGTCGCTCGAGTGCCTCGAGATAGACCGTGATGTCGGGCAGTTCAGGCATGCTCAGTAGTCGCTCGACTCGACCAGCTCCTGTCCGGCCGGCGTGACGAGCGCGTCGTAGACCCGGATGTTGACGGTGGGCGAGATGAAGCGGACCGAACCGTCGCCGAACAAATGGTTGACGCCGCCCGGATGCTGACTCGACGGTCCCCAATTGCAGGTGATCCCCTGCCCTCCCGATGGAACAAAATAGGGAGTGAAATTGAGCGACAGTTGTGGCTGCGCGTAATCGGGGGGGTTGGTGTCGTCGTAGGGATGCGACGTGAGAGCGGCAGTGCCGCCGTCGATCCATACGGCCGCCTGAGGCTCGCGCGTTTCGACAAAAAAGATCGTGGTCGAGGTGCCATCTTTCACGTCGGTGATCCGCGTGCTCGACATGGCGTAAAACACGCCGTTGGGTTGTTGATACAGCTTGCCGACGGTGGTCGCGCCCATCGCCGCATAATTGCGTATGGCGTATCGGCTGTAAAGCGCCGTGTAGAGGTTGTCCAGGCTGTAAGTCGGTCCTGCATACGACGGGCAGCGATACACGGCCAGCACGTCCGAGGCCGGCGTCTGGTTGAGTTTGTCGAGCGCCGAAACGTCGTAGTTCACCTGATTCTGCAGCGTCTGCTGCTCCATAAAGGGGAGGATCAGGCTAAAACAGCTGTGTAAATGATACTGCGACGGATTCGGGCTCCACACTCCCAAGTCGATCGAGCTGGTCGAACTGGGGGGAAGCACCCGCGTGACGATTTCATAATTGTGCAGCGCGAGTCCCGCTTGCCTGAGATTGTTGCGGCAGGTGATGTAGCGAGCGGCCTCTCGGGCTTGCTGAACGGCGGGCAACAAAACCGCAATGAGAATGGTGATGACCGCAATGACGACCAGCAACTCCGTCAGCGTAAATCCGTGCCGAGGGCGCATACGTTAAACTCTCGTACGAAAGCGGCGGCCGGCGCCTTTGACCGAGTGCCATTCTACGCATCGTCGCCGCGGGCGGTGAGTGAGGTATCGCACCAAACCGAAGCTTCACGATGAAACTCAAACAAAAGCCGGAAGACTTTCGCGTGGAAGAGATTGCGCAACCCAATCTGGGCGAGGGCCGCTTTGCGGCCTCTACCGCCTGGCAAAAAAATCGCTCGGCACGCCCGAGGCGATTGGGGCCATTTGCCGCGCATGGCGCCTCAAACGCGAGGCCGTCGCCGTCGGCGGACTCAAGGATCGGCATGCGGCGACGCGGCAGTATCTGTCGATCGAGAACGGACCGCGACGAAAACTCACACAGACCAATTTCTCACTCGAGTACCTGGGCCAATCGAGCCGGCCGTTCGATTCAGGCGACATTTCGGCCAATCAATTTGCCATTGTGATCCGCGATCTCGGACAGTTGGAGGTCGAGAAAATCACCGGCATCCTGCCTGCCGCCATCGAAGGCGGCGTGCCCAATTATTTCGACGACCAGCGCTTCGGCTCCGTCGGCGAGTCAGGCGATTTTGTCGCCAGGCCCTGGTGCTCCGGCGACTACGATCGGGCGCTGTGGCTGGCCTTGGCTGAGCCCAATTCGCACGACCGACCGGGTGTACGCGAAGAAAAGAGGGATCTGTGCGCGCATTGGGGCGACTGGGATATCTGTCGAAAAAGTGCCGTTCGCCCCGTCGTGCGGGCCGCGCTGGAACGCCTGAGCCGGCAGCCGGGCGACACGCGCGGTGCGTTTATCCGGATTCCCCAACACGATCGGCGGCATGTATCTCGAGGCCTTTCAAAGCTTTCTCTGGAACCGCGTTCTGGCCGAATCGATCCGTGGAAATTTCGACGGCGCCGAGTTGTTCGACGTGGAAATCGGACGGATGCAGGCGCCGTTTTACCGAGCCGTTCCACCGCCTGAACTCCGTCAGCAACTGGACCAGCCGTTGCCACTCCCCTCTGCCCGGGAGCGGGCCGAATTAGGTCCGCTCACCGCGCTTTATGAACGGGTGGCGGGGGAGTTTGGCCTGGAATGCCGGACTTTGCGGGTCAAATATCCGCGCGACAGTTTTTTCTCCCGCGGATCGCGTCGGACGCTGTTTTCACCGCGGGGCTGTTCGGCCGAGCCGGGGGACGACGAGGAGAATGCCGGTCGACGCAAGTTGATGCTGCGATTTGAACTTCCGCCCGGCTGTTATGCCACGGTGCTGATGAAACGGCTGACTGCGGCACCTTGACTTCCGCCCGCCGCCCTGACTTAGTACGATCGTCCGCTCGGCAGTTGCCGACGGTCACCAGCGAAAGTCCCGGATAGCCATGAAACTGACGCAGAAACAAAAGCGAAAACACCGCCGGCGCGCCAAACTCAAGCAAACTCTGCGGCGGCTCCGCAAAAAAGGCTAGTGCGAAGCCGGCCTCGGCTGCCCACCGGGCCGTTACGGCTGTGCCTCGCCTTTGTCACTTAGTTCTTCGACGCGCCGCCAGACTTGTTTCTGGCCCTTGCTGTTTTGCGCGACGAGCATTTTTCCATCCGCGGCGACCTCGAACTCTTGCTGATTGGTGGCAGTTGGGTCCTTCGGATCGGGGAACTCGATCATCAGCATGTCTTCGACCGGCGCCGACCAGAACCGCGAGCGCGTTTCGACTTCGGGCTCTCCGGCCGCCTGCGATGTGCCTTCCGTGAAGGTGCCGTCCGAGTAAAAGCTGCGTCGGACCACGCGGCGACGGTCAGCGAATTCCCAAGCGGCCACCTCGCGCGGAATGAGAACTTGGGCCGCCTCGGCCATGAGCGATTCTTTCAGACGATCGTTGTGGGCTTTTTCCGCCCGTTCGATCGCCGCGTCGAAGGCGTTGCCCACCGAGCGTTGGGCATCTCGCAGTTCTTTGCCGTATTGCAAGAGCCACTTCCGCATCGGTCGAGACCAGGGGACCAATCCCTTGGTTTTGAACAATTCTTTCTCGTGCTCGACCGCTTCGACAAGGTCGCCGTCCTTCGCGTGGCTGCTCCGTTTGAGTCGCGCAACTTCGGGATCGAAGTGATTGAGCAGAGTCTCATCGGCCTTTTTCACCGCACCCTCGAACTTGATTTCGGCCCGCAACAATTCGAGGTCCGAAAGCGAGGGACGGGCGGCGGACCCTGACGACACGGGCTGGCTCAGATCGACAAAACGAATGACCTTGAAGGCCACCTTGTGCGGCGGCCGATTGGCGTCGATCTTCCAGGCGATGTTTCCCTCATCCGGCAGAGACGGAAAATCCCCATTGATCATTTTGACGCCATTCACCTCGATCAGAACGTGCTTACCTTGGCAGCGAATGCGAAACTGGTTCTGCACCGGGTCGACGAACCGTTCGACGCGCTGTGCCGTCGGCGCCTTCTCCAGCTTGTGCCCCGGCTCGATCACGAGACTGCCCGTTCGATGGTCGGCCGGTGCGTCTTTGCCGTAAATCGCGCAGCAGGGACCGGCCACCGGCAGTGGATCGCCCGATCGGATCTGCGAGCGGAAATGAACACCGCAGTCGCCGATCCCGCCTTCGACCGTTGCTTGAAACATCAAGTCGAAATCCGTGTATCGCTCGCGGCTCGCGAGAAAGGCCGCTTGCTTTCGCGGAGGGGACAATGTACCGGCGATCGCGCCGTTCTCGATCCGCCAGATGTCGGACGGGCCGTTCCATCCGGTGAGATTCGTGCCGTTGAAAAACGGCTGCGTTGAATTCGCGGTTGCACTTGGCGACGTGTTGTTTGCACGATCCGTGGAGGCAGTCGGGGGCGCGGCCGTCGCCGGGTCGCCCAGCTTGATCGATGTCTTTGCCGGCTGATCGTCGGGTTTTGCAGGGGCCACGTTGGCCGTTGCCTGCCCGGTCGTCGTCGAATTCTTGGCCGGCTGAGTCGGTAGGGGTGAAACGGTCGACGAAGGCGCTGGCGTCTTCGGTTCGGGTTCAGGATTAGTGACCAGGCTTTCGGCAACCCGCTCGGAGCTTGATTGACCAGAGAACGCCCCGAGTGTCCAGGCGAGACCGACGCCGACAAGTGCGATGATGCCGCCGGCCACCAGCCAAAGCAGGTTGGGTGGCCGGCGCTGTGGGCGGAGAGGGGCTGGCGGAGCGACCGCAGGCGCGACAGGAATCTCCATCTCGGCCGCAAGGTGCGCCAGTCGGTGGCGGCACTCCCGGCATTCCTTCACATGCTTGTTGACAATCGCGATTTGGCGTTGATCAAGCTTGCTCAGTTGAAAGGCGACAAGCAGCCGATCATCAGGATGCCGGACTGGTGGAGAACTCATGCGCGTACGAATCCCGTGTCGCTGATCGCCTGGCAATCACACGCCAACCAACGGCCATCCACTCAGGGAGTTAACAGCCAGGGGGCGATCGGCGGCTTTCCATGCCACATCCCGGCATGTGCCATGAGGGCCGCTTCTTCGGCGGCGGCCAGCATCGGCGTGTAACCGTCGCCGACCGTGTTGTAGGCCATGCCGTCGCGCAGTTGCCGCTCGTTCAAATTCATTCCCGTGCCGACCACGAAAACCTGACCCACGATGGCTCCGGTGGGATCGACGCCGGTCTGAAAAACGCGCACCGGCTTTCCCATCGACAACGCAGCCAAATGCTGCTGCGACGCGGTCGCAAAGGGCTGCCCGACCATCGGCGAAGCGACGCCGGCCAACCGCACCGTGACAATTCCAGGATTAACGACGGGACCGACAACCGGCAGCCCGCCGATGGAGAGACCGTGGCGTTGCGCGCGCGCTGAGCCCGCGATTGCAGCACGACCGTTCCGTAGCCGAGCCCAAAACCGGCGCCAAATCCCGCATTGTTGGTGACCGTCAGTGTGTTCCCGGTTGGAACCCCGACGACCACGCTGGACGCGTTGGTGGGAAGGTAGCCGTATTGGCCCCAAAGCCAGTCGTGGTGATGGTGGTGGTGCCAATGTTGTGTCTGGCCCTGAGCCGCCAATTGCTGTTGGACTTTGGAGCTGTTGGCCAACGCGGCCGTCCTCAAAACGGGTTCGGCGGGATGGACCATTGTCGCGGCCACTTGCGGCCCGGTGACTTTCGCGCCATGCTTCGTCGTTGTCGAACGAATCGTGTTTGTATGGGCGCTGCCGCCGAAGCCGGTGACGGAACGCCCCGTCGACACCTGCGGCGGGCTGGAATGGTGAGACTGGTTCTGTTCAGCGGCCTGCGCAAAATTTGTCAGCGCACGAGTCGCCGCGATTCCCGACACGCCCAGAATGCACCCGATCCCCGCCACGAACAAGAAGCGCCGACTCATCGCTTGAGCCTCCACGAAAGGAACACGATTTCTTGTTGAGGGGCTGATTCGGTGCAGGAAGACCGCAATTTCAGGCAGGTTGACCGCTCGTCACGCGCACTGCATCCAAACCGAGTCTATTTTAGCGCATTTCGGCTGGAAATGCACCAGAGATTGACTGAATTCGCGTTCATCTTGCCCCCGCCATTGAACCCGTTTCGGTCGCACGGAGTCAGTCAATCCGAATGGAGGGGAGTTTGCTAAAGGCAGGGCCTGGAGAGGCAAATCGACGAATCGCTGGTAAGCAGGCGTGAATGCACAAAAATCACATCTGCCCTGATGCAACTCCAAGCCCCGCGCAGCTAGAGCAATAGCCTAGGATGTGGATAAAAAAAGGCCATAAGGCTTCTAACCGGGTTGGCCCCCGGTTAGTTCCGGTGAAAAGGCCGGGTGTTGCAGAAATTTAAGAAGTCGCCCGTGAACCTCCGCCAAACGATCAATCGACCGTTTTCCTTGTTCGCCGCCTGGATTGGCACGGCCCTCGTGGCGGTGCGCGGGGTGCCGCTGGTTTTGCACAGCGTCGCGCACATCCAACTGGGAATTATTCCACCCTCCCTGCTGACGAACGCCTACATTCTGGTGGTGCTGTTCTTGCGCCTGTTTGCGCCGCGGGTTTGCTGTGGACGCGCAGGGCGCGTGCCGGCGCGTGGCTTTTGTTCTGGTCCATGCTCGGCTCTTTGGTGTTCGAGGTGTACAACCATTACATGGTGATGAGTCCGGATCACGTCTCGCAGATCCCCAACGGTTTGTGGGGAGGCATTTTCCAAGCCACGGCAGCCGCGACCGCCGTCTTGGAGGCCGCCGGATGTGTGTTGGCTGCCTATTTCCTGGCGGGCCTTTGTGTCGAACTCCTCGCCAAGCATCGGCCGAGCGATCCGCTTTGTGACGCAGTGATCTTGTATTCTGAAGGAGACGGCGTGAAGAGCGTCCTCGTTTGCGTTTTGTTCGCTTGCCTCATCCCGACGGCCGTGTCGCCGGCCGGCGAAGCCCAGCACCTCGTTCGTTGTCGCCATGCCGCCGTCGTCAGCGTCAGCCCACCGGCGACGACCATCGGCGTGGACGTGCTGAAACTCGGCGGCACCGCCGTCGACGCGGCCGTGGCGACCGCCTTTGCCTTGTCGGTCACCTGGCCCGGGGCCGGCAACATCGGCGGCGGCGGTTACATGATCGTCGTCTCGCCGGATCAGAAGACACCGGCCGTGGCAATCGATTTCAGAGAAATCGCGCCGGCAGCGGCCACCAAGGACATGTTCGTTCGCCCGGAAATGCGAACCGCCCATCGCCGTGTCGGCGTTCCGGGAACCGTCGCCGGTCTCGCGCTGGCTCACCAGCGGTTTGGCAAGCTCCCCTGGAACGAACTCGTCGTGCCGGCCATCCGATTGGCCCGCGAGGGTTTCGTACTCGACGCCGAGACTGCCGACTCGCTCAATTCGATCCTGCGGAAATCCAATCGCCGGGATTTCGCCGAATTGCACCGCGTCTTCGGCAAGCCCGATGGCACAGCGTGGAAAGCCGGCGACCGACTCATCCAGCCCGAGCTGGCAATCACCCTCGAGCGGATCGC
Source organism: uncultured Planctomycetaceae bacterium (assembly GCA_963752185.1). Taxonomy (GTDB): domain Bacteria; phylum Planctomycetota; class Planctomycetia; order Planctomycetales; family Planctomycetaceae; genus DASPSM01. The sequence continues at coordinate 4,511,054 of CAVVXK010000002.1, forward strand.
ACAGCACGGAAGCGAGGGCTTTTATGCGGGCGAAACGGCCGAGCGCATTGCAGCCGAAATGCGCAGCGGCGGCGGGCTCATCACGAAGGAGGATCTCGCCGCCTACCGGGCGAAACTCCGTGACCCGGTGCGCGGCACTTACCGTGGCTTTGAGATCGTCTCCGCTCCGCCGTCGTCCTCCGGAGGGACGGCGCTCGTCGAGATGTTGAACATCCTGGAAAACTTCGATCTTGCGCATTGGGCCGCTGGTCGCCGGAGACGTCGCATTTGATGATTGAAGCGATGCGACGCGCGTATCGCGATCGGGCCTGTTATCTGGGCGATCCCGACGCCGTTTCGATTCCGGGCAAACTGACCGAGAAGGCCTACGCCAAACAGGTTGCCGCCGCGATCGATCGACGGCAGGCGACGCCCTCCACGCAACTGGCCGGCGAGATACCGCTCGCCGCGGAGCCCAGCCATACGACACATTTTTCCGTCGTCGATGGCGAACGGATGGCAGTCAGCATGACGTACACGCTCGAGAACATGTACGGCAGTCGCGTCGTCGTCGCCGGGACCGGTTTCCTCTTGAACGACGAAATGAATGACTTCGCCTGGTTGCCGGGTGTCACGGACTCGACCGGTCGGATCGGCACGCCGCCGAATCAAATCGCGCCCGGAAAGCGCATGCTGAGTTCCATGTGTCCCACGATCGTGCTGAAGGGCGGTAAGCCGGTGCTCATCACAGGCAGCCCCGGGGGGCGGACCATCATCAACACGGTTCTGCAAATGGTGGTGAACGTTGTCGACTTTCGGATGGACGTCCGCACGGCCGTCGATGCGCCCCGGATGCATCACCAATGGTTGCCTGATCTCGTCAAAGTCGAGCGATCGTTCGCTCAGACGCATCCGGAGACCGTGGCCGGCATACGTAGCATGGGCCATCGCGTCCTGGAGGATCGCGATGACCAGGGAGACGGGCATTCGATCCAGATCGATCCCGCGACAGGCGAAGTGATCGGCGCGGCCGACAAGCGCGAAGATGGCTGTGCGGCTGGTTTTTGATCGCTTCCGACCAGAATGATCCATTCGGGTCGGTCTTTCGTTTAAATTGTTGTGGGATCAGGTTTTCGTTGAGACGGAAGGCAGTCAGGTGTTGCCGTGCTCCAAGTTCACTGCCCCTTGTGTGATGCGCCGATCGAAACGCGCGCCACCGACGCGCAGGGACCGGTGCATTGCTGGCGCTGCGGCCACACATTCGATCTCGCCAATCAATCGCCAATCGCTGGCGGTTCTGACAACGATTCCAATTGGGCCGCGCCCGCTTCCCCTGTCCGCCATGTGTTTCGCGTGGTGCAACGCTTAGCCAAGCGGCCAGCCGTTATTCTCAAAGTGACTCGCGGAACCGGGGCTCCTCAATCGAATCCTCCCGCTCGCCCCAGGCAAACCAGCCGCCTGTTCGGCTGGTTCTCGAGGCCGGAACTACGCCGGATGTTTTTTGCGGCCATCGTTTTTCTGGGCATCCCCGCCGCGTTGATCTTCTTTGTGATGGTTGTGTGTGCGCCGCAAGGAGGCGTTGATGCCCGCCGTCCCGTGCGAGCGGCCCGTCCTCAAGCGGCCAAGGCGGCCCGCCCCTCCTGGCTCGAGAAACTACGGCCATGAAAGACTTTCCGGCGCCGCCGGCCCAACCTTTCCCTTCGCCAAGTGACTGTCCAAGCCGGCAAATGTGTTCGAATTGTTAAGACACGCGAGCCCCGGTGGCGTCAGTTTGTGGGTTCGGGTTACGATCGACGCACTTCTGAGACGTGACCGCGGGAGCATCGTATCGTGACGTACTTCTGGCAGACCGCCCATTTCGGGACGGTGAATTATCTCGGCCTGCCGGTCACGGTGCTCCTGCTGACCGGTCTGGCCCTCTTGTTCGATTTCACGAACGGCATTCACGACGCGGCGAATTCGATCGCAACGGTTGTCTCCACGCGCGTGCTCAGCCCCCTGACCGCCGTCGCCTGGGCCGCTTTTTTCAATTTCGTGGCCTTCGCCATCTTCCACCTCAAAGTCGCCAGCATGATGGGAAAGGGACTGGTGAACCCCGAGATTGTGGACAGCAGTGTCATTGCGGCCACGCTGTTCTCCGCGATCGGCTGGAACTTGTTGACGTGGTATCTGGGCCTCCCCACAAGTTCGTCGCACGCGCTCACCTTCAGCCTGATCGGCGCCGGCTTCGCCAAAGGGGGCTGGAAGGTTTTGGAGTGGGACGGGATCGGCAAGACGGCGGCGTTTGTCGTGCTTTCCCCAGTGATCGGCGGCATCTGCGGGGCAGCCATCGCCGTCGCCGTCACCTGGCTTTTCCGGCGGTCGACGCCGCGCAAAGTTCAATCGGTTTTTCAACGGGGTCAATTGCTGTCGGCCGCCTTTTATAGCCTGGGCCACGGCGGCAACGACGCTCAAAAGACGATGGGCATCATTTTCGTCCTGCTCATCGCGGCCAGCCAAGGGGGTAAGGCCTTTGCGACACCGCTCGAAGTTCCGATCGAAGTTGTGCTCGCCTGCCACCTCGCCATGGGTTTGGGCACCCTCTTGGGAGGTTGGCGGATCGTGAAGACCATGGGACAGCGGATCATCCACCTCCGTCCCGTTGACGGCTTTTGCGCGGAGACGGGAGCCGCCATCACGCTGATGATGGTGATCTTCGGCGGAATTCCCGTGAGCACGACGCACACGATCAGCGGCGCGATTATCGGCGTGGGATCTCTCAAGCGGCTGACGGCCGTCCGCTGGGGCGTCGTCGCGGCCGTCGTTTGGGCCTGGATCTTGACGATCCCCACCACGGCCCTGCTGTCGTGCGGGCTGTGCTGGATCTTTCGACACGTCTGAAAACGTGGCGAAACGCAGCGAAATCGAGCCCATTTTCACGCGTCGGCCCATCTGCTATTGTCGAAAGAACGAGGTTTTTGAGTGCCGCATGCCTGTCATCACGGAGACCGGCGACGATTCCGATCTGGAGCGACTCGATCGCGCCTGGTCGGCTCCCGAAACTTTCGCCTTCGTCCCGGAAAAGAGCAGCGCTCCGGCCGGCTGGGTTGAAACCGCGTTCGACCTCGTTCCCTCGGCTCTTCGCACCGAGCATTACGCCCTTTTGACCTCCGGCAGCACAGGCCAACCCAAGCTCGTCATCGGCAACCGCCTGCGATCCGAGCGGCTCATCGCCGTCATCAACGATGCCCAAGACGGCGGCTCGGTGACCGAAACGATCGTCGCACTTCCGCTCCATTACTGTTATGCCTTCGTGAATCAGTGGCTCTGGGCGGCGCTGCCTGAGTCGGCGACTCATACCAACACGCGGTTTCAGCCGGCCCGATGCCCTCCGCGATGCACTGCGCCGTGCCGAGCGGGCAATGATCTGTCTGGTCGGCGTACAAGTTCCCCTGTTGCAGCATTATTTTGCCGGGGAGACGTTCCCGGGGATCCACCGCGTCAATTTCGCGGGCGGACGGTTCCCGCAAGAGCAGCTCGAAACGGTCCGCGCGTTCTTTCCCGAGGCGAGCATCTTCAACAACTTCGGCTGTGCCGAGGCGATGCCCCGCTTGACGATTCGCCCGGCCGAAGCGGCGGACGATGCGTCGGACGTGGGCCGGCCGCTTTTTGGAATCGAGCTTCGCGCGAATCGAGTCGCGCGAGCTGATGTTCCGCAGCCCGTACGGCGCCGTGGGATTTGTCGACGCCAATGGCTTCACTGCCGTTGATGCCGATACCTGGGTCAAAACGGGAGATCTCGGCGGTCAAACGGACCACGGCACCTGGCAAATCACCGGCCGCGCGGGCGAGGTCTTCAAGCGGCAGGGAGAAAAAATCTCGCTGCAATCTCTGCAGGCGACGGTTCTCGATCGGTGGACCGCGCAGGCCGCGTTTTACCGCGAGCGCGATCGAAACGGCGAAGAGGGGCACGTCCTGGTCCTCGCGCCTCGCCCGTCCGACGATCAAGTCCGCTCAATTCTGAGTGGGTTTCGCGCCAATCATCCGCGAGCCTGGTGGCCCTTGCGGATTGAGGGAATCGACACGCTGCCGCTTCTGGCCTCCGGAAAAATCGACGTTCAGGCACTTCCGGCCGCCGCTCATCGCACTATCTACTGGCAACAACGGATCTGAATGACAAACCGCGAGAAACTGAAAAATCTGCTGCTGGACGTGTTCCTCCTCGATCCGTCCGAATTCCGCTTCGATCTGCGTCGCGACGAGGTCGATACGTGGGATTCGCTCGGCGTGGTTTCGCTCGCCGTCGGCGTGCACGAACAGTTCGGCTATCACTTCACGGTCGACGAGGCCATGGGCCTGCGCGGCGTCGAGGACATCATCACCGTCCTCACGAGCAAAGGAATTCGTTTTGACGATTAAGCCGGCCTGGCAACTCGCCGATCTCAATCGGTCTGCTCTCGGCCGGGCGCAGGCATGGGTTTCCCCGTCGGTTTTAGAACAGGTCAAGCGCCAACTGAATGCGCCGATCGTCGACCCGAGCGCACCGCTCGCCGACAATTTGGAGACGCTCATCGTCGTCGGCGGCGGATCGTTGATCGACCGCGCGAAAGTCGCCGCGAAGGACCGCCATCCCCCGCTGCGCCTGATCGCGGTCCCCTCGCTCTGGGGCAGCGGGGCCGAAGCGTCGCCGATCGTGGTTCTCGACTGCGGCGGCACGAAGGAGATCCGCGTCGATCCGAAGTACCTCCCCGACGAGCGCGTGATCTGGCCGGAGTTGGCGGCTTCGATCACGCCACGCCAAGCACGGCACGCCTGCGGCGATTGCTGGGGGCACGCTCTCGAAGGATTCCTATCGCCGCTCGCGGATGCCGCGCTGCGCGAGGAATTGGCGGCCCTCATGCGGCAGATGCTCGACTTGCCGCTCGTCGGTGATCCACGGTGGTTCGACATGAGCGCTCGCGCGTGCAACGGTCAGTCCCGATCGAGCGTGGGGTTGATGCACGGCATCGCGCACACGATCGAGGGGCCGCTGCGCGTCGCCGACCCGGAGGGCGGCTGGGGACACGCAGCCATCATCGCCAACGTCTTTTTGCCCGTGCTCGACTTCGATCGACGCACGTCGACGCGATGCGACGAGGTGGCAAACGAATACGACCTCGATCTCGCCGCGATCGGTGCCGTCGGCCAATCGCTGTTCGCCGTCGAAGCCTACGACCGCCTGCGGCCCGTCATCGTCGAACACTGGAAACGCATTCTCCGCGATCCGTGTACGCGGACGAATTGCGCGCTTGTGCGGCCGAATCATGTCGACCATTTTCTGACGTGGTCGCGCCGATGAGCGAACTTCTCGAGCAAGACCCGTTCGCGCCGCGCGATGATCGGCAGTTTCTCGACGAGATGAACGCCCTCTCGCGCTGGCATCTCGCTCATTGTGCGGAATACGGCCGCGTTTGGCCGGACTGGCGGGACGCCCGAAGCGTCGCCGAGTTGCCCTATCTGCACGCCGGCCTGTTCAAGCACGTGACGCTGCAAACGCAGGCCGAGGGGATCAAGCATCTGCGGGTGTTGCTGTCGTCGAGCACAACGGGCGGTCAACCCAGCCGCATCGCCCTCGACGAGCGCAGCTCGGCGCTGCAAGAGCGGAGCACGCGGTCAATCCTGGCGGAATTCGTCGGTTCCACGCCGCGTCCGCTGGTCGTGGTCGATGATCCGCGGTCGATGCGCCGCCGCGGTGAAGTGGCGGCCCGCATCGCGGCCGCGATGGCTCTTCGTCCGCTGGCGACCGAGATTCAGTTCCTTCTGGCCGAAGTCGATCCCGTGACCGTCCGCTGGGATGTTCTGCTCGACGTGCTCGGCCGCAGCGATGAGCTGCTCGTTTACGGATTCACATCGATCCTGTGGCAAGCCTGGTTGCCGGCGAGCGTACCAACGACCGTACGCGACGCGCTTTGCGGCAAAACGATCCACTTTGTGCATAGTGGCGGCTGGAAAAAGCTCGAGGCGGCCCGCATCGATCGGCGGCAATTCGATACGGGCCTGCTGGCCGGGCTCTCCGATCGTTCGCGGGTGCTTGACTATTACGGTTTGGTCGAACAGGTCGGAGTGATCTTTCCACTCTGCGAGCAGGGTTTTCATCACGCGCCGCGTTGGGCCGACGTGATTGTCCGGGATCCGTGGACGCTCGCGCCGTTGCGGGACCAGCCCGGCATGCTGCAGTTGCTCAACGTCCTTGCGCACGGGGCTCCCTATCACAGCGTGCTCACCGAAGATCTGGGCCGCCTCGCCGAGGGTGATTGCCGCTGTGGACGACCGGGCCGCCGCTTTCAATTGCTGGGTCGCGTCCCGAGGGCCGAATTGCGGGGCTGTGCCAATGTCTGAGCGACTGACATATTTCGACGATGGCTCGCGCCAAATCGCGGTGGCCCTTCCCTTCGATCTCGACGCGTGGATTGGCGAATGGAGCGGCCTGCGCTCGACGATGATTCGCAACTGCCCCGACGCCTTCGCTCGCGATGAGTGGGCCTATCTGATCACGTTTCTTGATCCCGAAGCGCTGCGTCGCATGTTCGAATCGCACTTCGGCAAGCGGACCTCCGATAGCAGCGCCGCGATTGCGGCACTTGCGCGGCCGAGAGGACCGATCGCCATCTGGCTCCCCAATAATGTGAGCCTCCTCGGCCCGCTGACGTTGATTCTGGCGAGCCTCTCGGGCAATCCGGTGTGGCTGAAAGCCGGCTCGCGCTCCGAAGACCTGGCCGCCGCTTTTCTCGACTTTTGTCGAACAGCCCTTCCGCAAGGGCCACTCGCGGACTATCTGCAAAGTCGCGTGCGGTTGGAATCATTTGACCGCGACGATCCGCGCGTGCGTGAAATGGCGCAAACAGCGGCCGTACGGATCGTGTTTGGCAGCGACGAAGCCGTGGCCGCGATCGACGCTTTGCCGCATCCGCCGGAGAGCATTTCCTTCGCCTTCTCCGACAGGCGTTCCGAAGCTTGGATCGAACCGTCGCGCGTTGATGACGCAACTTTGGAGAATCTCGCCAAGGTGTTCGCAATTTACGGCCAGGCAGGCTGCACTTCTCCACGCCGGGTCGTGTTGATCGACGGCACGATCGATGAGGCACGGAGTGCGCGGGACCGGTTGCTCGCCGTCTGGCGGAAGGCGATTCCCCGCGATCCGCCCATGCATCAGGCCTCGGCCAACATCATGACGCGCCAGCATGCAGCGATCCTGGGCTGGTCGGCTGAACTCACCGAGCGACACGGCGCTGTGCTTGCCGTGGGCGACGCGTCGCTGCCGGAAATCGAGGGCCCGTCCGTGCTCCCCTTTGTCGCCCTGCCCCTCGAGCAGGCGATCGCGCAGCTCCCGTCGAAAATTCAGACGATCGGACACGCCGTGGCTAACCCGCGTAACCCGCGCTGGCTGCGGATGTTGGCCAGCACCTCGGTGAAGCGGTTCGTGCCGCTGGCCCGCATGCACCACTTCGGACCGGTTTGGGACGGCCTACGCTTCTGGCAGATGTTCTTTGAGGAAGTCGAGGTGGCTTCATGATCGAGCAGCATGCGGCCAACACGGCCTGGCTCGGCCTGCCGGCCGGCGTCGTCACCGACGAGAAATTCTTTGCGCTGGGCACCGACGAACGAAATCGTCTGTTGGCTCCGTTCGAGTTCGTGGAGTTCAAGCACCCGCTCCCGTCCGCCCCGCCGGCCGCAGTGCTTTTGAATGCCGGTTTTGCCTGGGCCGACGTGCAGATCGAATTCCGCATCGGCCTCTCGCGCATCGACGAGTCACCCAGCTTACGCGAACTGACTGCGCGGTTCGCGGATGAGTCGCCCTTCACGGTCGAGGACGGAGAGTCGCGATCCTTCACAGAGGAACGATTCTCGGAACTGCCGGGAATGACGCAAGCGGCCCTCGATCGGCGCTACACAAACTGGGCCCGGCAATTGATCGCCGAATATCCGGCGACGTCGCTCGAGGTTTCCCGTGATGGGAAGCCACAAGGTTGGTTCCTCTCGCGGCCGAGCGAACACGGCCTCAATTTGCTCCTGGCCATGCTGCATCGTGACGCGACGATCTCCGGCATGCTCCTCTATCAAAAGGGCCTGCGCGCGTATGCCTCGCGAGGTCATTCCCTGGGTTGGGCTGGTTTCAGCGTGCGGAACGTGAACGTGCACAACATCTATGCCCGCCTCGGGGCACGATTCACGCCGCCGGTGGGGTGCTGGCTATGGGTGAAACCCGCGTCGACCTAAGACAACTTAGGCGGCAAACCGCAACACGATTTCCGAGAACCGTAGTAATCCATCTATCGCAAAACGGTGGGTGCCACGCCCACGGCTTTGCGTGGGCGTGCGAATCCATTTGACGTTCGAAGACACGCCCACGCAGAGCCGTGGGCGTGGCACCCAGAAATAGGGGCGTTGAGTTACAACCGATCCACCAGTTTGAAGTGGACAGAAAAGAAGGTGGGCCGGCGCTCGCAGAGCCTCGCTGGTCCCACCCTACGGCTGCTGGGCGAAACCCGCGTCGACCTAGGGCAGCTTACGCGGCAAACCGCAGCACGATTTCCCAGCCGCCGACGAGGTTCCAAAACCGGTCCTTGCGACTGGGCGGAGAGAGCCAGCCTTCGATCAGCGCGGGCGCTTTGAGCGTCCACGCCATCAGCGTTCGCGTCGGATGCTTGCTGAATAGTGTTTCGACGGGCGAAGGCCCGGAGTGCACGACTTGGGCGCGAAGTCCAAAGGTCTCAGTCACCCGGCCCCAAAACGCGCTCCCCATGTCGTGCACGTGGCCCGGGTACGTGAAATCCAGATTACGGTGCAGTCGCGTCAAGGGCAGCACGTAGGGCGTCCGCGCGTAAAAGTATCCGCCCGGAGCGACCAGGGAGAACAGATTCCGCATCACGGCGTTCGCATCGGGCACGTGTTCGAGCACGGCACTGGCAATCAACAGATCGTATGGCCCCTTGGCCGTTTCGAGCGACCGGTGGCCGTGAATGCGGATGTGGTCGGCCTCTTGATCCGACGCACCCCAGTCGACAACATCGATGTCGAATTCGGCCGTTCGTTCGGCGAGCACCAATTCGGCAATCTTTCTCGCGAGCGTTCCCTCACCGCCGCCGAAATCGAGGATGCGGAAGCGGTCCCGCTTCCGATCGAAGTTGACAGATTTGAGAATCCGCGAGGCCAGAGAGTCGCCGCTGCTAAAGGTGAGCTTGTCGGTCTCGCTCGGCCAATAACTCGTGTAATAAGCGTCAAGCACCGCCGGCAATGGCATTTGGTCGGCCGAAGCCACGCGGCACTTGGGACAAAGCAACAACTCGACGGCCGGTGAATTCTGCACGCGAAAGACGGGCTTCCGCGGCCCCTCGGCCAGGCACACGGGGCACTTGGCCGTTGCGTTATAGACCTCCGATGCTTCGAGGTGTTTGCTCTGCTGGTAGGTGCTGGTTCGCATGGGATGAGCAGCTAAACCGGAGGAGTGACTCGAGCGCGGTCGAACGGACGATCCGTCGCCGCGCCGCTCGTCCGCGCGGCAATTGGTTCGATCGCGGCGGCCGACGTCTCGGCAGCGAAGTTCAAGCGGTCCTTGACGACATAGAGTGGCCGATGACGGCTCTCATCGAAGACTTTGCCGAGATAAACGCCAAGGACGCCGATGTTGGCGAACATCAGGCCGCTCAAGAAAAAGATGGCCACCATCAGGCTCGTCCAACCTTCGACGGGCACCTGCCAAATGAAATAGCGCAGCGCCAGCCAAACCGCGTACAACTGGGCCGCGACCGACAGCCCGAAGCCGAATTGGATCGAAAGCCGCATCGGCCGGTTCGATTGTCCGGTGATGCTGTCGATGGCGAAGGCGAAGAGCCGGGCGAAGCTGTAGGCGCTGCGGCCCGCGAAGCGTTCGGCATGCTCCCCGTCGATGTACGCCATCTCGAAGCCGACCCAATGCAGCAAGAGGGCGTAATTGCGGTTTCCCTCCGACAGTCGCCGCACGGCGTCGGCCACGCGCCGCGAAATGATCGAATACGTGCTGATCCGCGGGTCGATTCGGAAATCGGTCAGCGTGTTGTAGAGCGTTGTGAACGCCCGCGACGACAACTTTTTCAAAAACGTGTCGCGCCGCGTCACCCGTCGCACAAAAACGATGTCGTAGCCTTCCCGTGCTTTGGCGTAGAGCCGGGGGATGTCTTCGGGAACGTGCTGCAGGTCGCAGTCCATCACGACGACCCATTGGCCACGCGCGTGGTCGAGGCCCGCCGTGATCGCATAATGCTGGCCGAAGTTCCGGGAAAGGTTGATCCCCCGCACGCGCGGATCGCGCTGGGCCAGGCCTTCGACGACCTGCCAGGAATGATCCGGGCTGGCGTCGTTGACGAGCAAAATCTCAAACGGCTCGCCGATCCGCTCCAGGACGGCCACCAGCCGGCGATAAAGTTCCGGCAGGCAGTCGGGCGCCTTGTAGACGGGAGTGACGACCGAAATTTCGATTTCGCCTTCGGAAACGGGATGGCTCAAAGGAAACTTTCGTCCGCAATCAGGCCTCGGGAGAGTCAAACTCCTTTTTAATCGGGCACCCGGACTGGGTGGAAGCCCGGCCCCCGCGCGCGATGCTCAGCCAACGCCGGCCCGACCTTCCCGCCTCGGCCGACGGCGGCCTCAAAATGGGCCGCGTGATCGCACAGTCGACGCGCGATGCGGCGGAGCCGGTGACGATTCCGAACCTGGTCTCGACGGTGCTGCATACGCTGCTCGACGTCGGCCAACTGCGTCTGGCCCCGGGAGTGCCGCGCGAGATCGTGCGAGCCACGGCCGAGCGGCCGATTGAGGAACTGGTGTGAGTACTGCGGCTGAGCATTGCGGCTGAGCACTGCAGTGCGAGTGTTGTCGGAACGAAAATTGATATCGACAGGAAGCGAGAAATCTGGTATGATGGGGCTAGAAGAATCGAGCAAACGGTACAGCGATCAGCTGTAAATCTCGCCTATGCGGAGCCGTGCCCGGATCAAAGATCCCGGCACGGTTTTTTTTGCGAGTCGACTCCGCGCCGACGGAGGGAAAAGCAGACTTATCCGCAGATTTCTCAGAGGACAAAGATTTTAAAATTCAAATCTGCGAAGTCGGCGTAATCTGCGGATCTCCTTGGTCTTGTGCGTCGCGCAGGAGATGCAGAACGGTGAAAGAGGTTCGTCTTATGAGATTCGTTTCGACACAACACAAAGCGATCGAGGCCGAAGCAAGTGCGGGCACGACTTTACGCGCGAACGGCACCGCATCCGCAAGCGGGTACCCGAGGGCCGCCGGCCCCGCTTCGAAGGTGCGCACTTCATTCGAAGGTGCTCACCATTTCTTGAAAGTGAGCATCTTGGAAAATCCCGAAGATTCCTTCGAAGGTGCTCACCCTTTAGCAAGGTGCGCACCAAAAAGTGAGCACCTTCGCATTTTGGAGGGCGTCCGAGAATTCTGTGCCGAAAACGGCGAGTTGGCGGCGTTTTGCACTCAATCCAAAATCGAAAATCCAAAATCTCAGAAAATGGCAACTTCCTGCTTTTTCGTGACGCCGGACGCTGCCTTTGGTACAACGGAGTCGCGACGCACCTCGGCTCGGCAAACAGAGGAGTTTTCGATGGGCCGGCTACCGCAAACGCAGTTCCACAAGGTGTTCTTGGCCGACCAGGAGGGGAACACGCTTGTGGTCGCGCCGCGGGGCGATGCGGTCGGCTTTCGCGACTCGGATGTCGCCGGCGAACTGAAAACCCTTTGCGACCTCGCCGGATCGCCTGGAATTCTCAATCTGGTCGTCGACCTCGGAAGCTCGGACTATTTCGGCTCGACGATGATTGGCGCCATCAACCAAATGGGCAACTCGTTTCGTTACATTGGGGGTCGCATCGCCCTGTGCGACGTCTCGCCGCAAATGGACGACATGCTCGAAATCATGCACTTGAAGGACGTGTGGATGATTTTCGACACCCGCAAGATCGCCCTGCGCACGATGGGCAAGACGGCGTGAAATGGCCGAAATCCTGCTGACGACTCTCAACGCGCGCTACGCCCACGCGTCGTTTGGACTCCGCTATCTGCTGGCCAATCTGGGCGAGCTGGCCGACCGCGCGGAACTCGTCGAGTTCGTCGCCAATGCGCCGATTTCGGACATGGTCGCGGCAATCGCGGCTCGAAATCCGCGGATCGTGGGAATCGGCGTTTATATCTGGAACGTCGCGGCGGCGACACGGCTCGTCGCCGAACTCAAACGTGTGTTGCCGGCCGTCAAAATCGTCCTCGGCGGACCGGAAGTCAGCTATGAAGTCGACGAGCAGGAAATCGTGCGGCTGGCCGATCACGTTATCACGGGCGAAGGCGATTTGGCATTCGCCGCTCTGTCCGGCGATCTGCTCAATGGCCGCACGCCTTCCGGCAAAATCATCGCTGCGCCGCTGCCCGCGCTCGACGCGCTCCGATTGCCCTATCACCTTTATAACGACGAAGACCTTGCCCACCGCGTGATCTATGTCGAAGCCTCCCGCGGTTGTCCCTATACGTGTGAGTTCTGCCTGTCGGCACTCGAAATTCCCGTTCGCCAGACTCCTCTCGACCGGTTTTTGGGCGAGATGCGGGCCCTGTTCGACCGGGGCGCGCGACGGTTCAAATTTGTCGATCGAACCTTCAATCTGAATCTGCGGACCAGCAGGACGATTCTCGAATTCTTTCTGGAACGGTACGAGCCGGGGCTGTTTCTGCACTTCGAGATGATTCCGGATCGATTCCCCGAATCGCTGCGAGGCGTGATCCAGCGGTTTCCCGACGGCGCGCTGCAATTTGAAGTCGGCGTGCAGACCTTCAACGACGACGTCGCCCTATTGATCAGCCGCCGGCAGGATAACGCCAAACTCGAAGAGAACCTGCGATTCCTGCGGGACCAGACCGGCGTACACGTGCATGCCGATTTAATCGTCGGCTTGCCGGGGGAATCGACCGCCAGCTTCGCGGCGGGATTCGATCGGCTCGTCGCGCTGGGGCCACAAGAGATTCAGGTCGGCATGCTCAAACGGCTTCGCGGCACGCCGATTGTGCGACACGACGCCGAGTGGCAGATGGTCTATCACCCCTCGGCCCCCTACGAGGTGATTTCCACGCGACTGATCGACGCCAACGAAATGACTGCGTTACGCGGGTTCGCCAAGTTTTGGGATTTGGTCGCCAATAGCGGGAATTTCACCGATTCGGCGCCACTCGTGTGGGAAGGCCGCTCTCCGTTTGTCGGCTTTTTTGAATTCGCCACATGGTGTCACGCGCGCTTCCAGCGGAGTTGGGGTATTCCGCTGATCGATCTGGCCCAGGCCGTGTTTGAGTTTCTCGTCGAAGTCCGTGCTCGCGAACGACAGTCGACCGCCGAAGCCATTTGGCGCGATTATCAGCGCGGCGGCCGTGCGGACCGGCCTGCGTTTTTGCGGCCCTTTGTTCTCGCGCCGCCCAGGGCTCGAGCGTTTGCGGACGCCGGTGCGCTTCTGCGCCAACGGCGACACCAGCAGGCCCACTCGTGACGCGCAAAACAAAAGCCCGGCGTGGGGACGCGCGGGCTTTCGAACTGCAACCGGTTGAGAGGCCGGCTATTTGTCTTTGTGTTTGAGGCCGACCGTGATGGCCGCCGAGTACTTGCCGAAGAGATTGAACACGAGTTGTCCCTTCTCCGGTGTCGGATCCTGAATCGTCAGGGCCAGGTCGGCCTTGGGGGCGTCGCCCGCTTCGCCGAACTGCGACTTGATCAGCGGCTCTTTCTCGCTGCCGTAGAGGTAGAGCTGCCAATCGTCGCCGTCGACGTGCTTGATGCTGCACAACAGGCAGGTGGCTTTCCGCTCGTTGCCGTCGGCATCGCTGAATTTGACGACGCGAAGCTTTTTCTCGTCGATCGGTTTGCCGTCGACGATCGGATTGAACGTCTGGGACAGGAACAGGTAGCAGAAGCCGAGGCCGGTGTCGGTCTCGACCGCCTTGTTCTCGCGATCTTCTTTGAAGTTCTTGACGGGGATCGCGATGATGCCTTCGCGATTGCTCAGATTGACGAGGCCGACGGCTTTATCGACGTCGCCGTCAATCTTCACCTGCGGGTTCTTCAGCTCCTTGGCGAACAGACCGTTGATCATGCCGCCGTATTCCTTGGCGGTGTCGGCATCCATTTCCTCGAGCGGACTGGCGTCCTTCTTCTCTTCGGTCTTGACGGCCTTCTTTTCTTCCTTCTTCGGTGCGGTGTCATCCGCCGACAGATATCCGCCGGCCCACACACCGCAGGCGGACAACACAAACAGACACGACAACTTCTTGACAAGCATACCGAGCACCCTTCGCGACGAGAAAATGAATTGATCGCCCCAGCACGACGAGATCACGAGCGAACCTCGAGATCCTTACCAAACCGTGTCCCAGCCGGTTTCGGCAAAATCGGGCCCCCTCATCTTAAGCGTCCTTGCCGCCCGTCGCCAATCAAAACGAGCCCGAACCGGGTCAATCTTCGGGCCAATCGCTTGTGGCAACGAAGGGCTGTTTCAGCCCGGATCCAATCTGACCGACCGCAGCCGCAGCGCATTGGTGACCACGGACACCGAACTGAAACTCATGGCCAAAGCCGCAAAGATCGGGCTAAGCATAATTCCCAAAAAGGGATAGAGAATGCCGGCGGCGATCGGCACGCCCAGCAAATTGTAGATGAAGGCGAAAAACAGGTTCTGGCGAATGTTCCGCATCACGGCCCGGCTCAAGAGAAAGGCCCGGCAGATGCCCCGCAAATCGCCGGCCAAAAGGGTCACGTCGGCCGTTTCGATGGCGACTTCAGCTCCGGTCCCCATGGCGATGCCGACATCGGCCTCCGCCAAGGCGGGCGCGTCATTCACGCCGTCCCCGGCCATGGCAACGACGTGTCCCGCCTGCCGCAGACTGTGGACTCGGTCGTACTTGTCTCGCGGTTTGACTCCGGCCTGGAAGTCCTTGATGCCCAGCGACTCGGCGACGGCGCGAGCGGTCGTCTCGCTGTCTCCGGTCAACATCACGATGTTGAGATTGAGCTGGCGCAACGTCTCGAGTGCCGGCGGCGTCGTTTCCTTGATCGGATCGTGCACAGCCAGCAAGCCGGCCGTTTCACCGTCCATGCCAACGAAGGTCACGGTTCCGCCTTGCCGGCGCAACTTCTCGGCCTCATCCAGCAGTTCCCGGGAAATCGCCGCGCCGTTTGTCTCGATGTACGCCTGGTTGCCGATGGCCACAACGCGGCCTTCGACCCGGCCCTGGATGCCGGATCCGGCCACCGACGCAAAGGCGTCTGTCGGCAAGAGAGTCAAACCGCGTTCCTTGGCCGCCGCCACGAAGGCCTGGGAGAGCGGATGACCGCTGTTCTCTGCGACCGATGCCGCGAGTCGCAAAAGCTCGTCTTCGCGCACGGAGCCGACGGTGACGCATTTCGTCAGCCGTGGCTTGCCGGCCGTCAGCGTGCCTGTTTTGTCGACGACGACGGTATCGGCCCGCTCCATCAATTCCAGGACTTCCGCATTGCGGATCAAGACGCCGCTCTTGGCGCCGCGTCCCATGCCGACGGTGATCGACATAGGCGTCGCCAACCCCAGCGCGCACGGACAGGCAATGATGAGCACGGCCACCGCGTTCGTTATGGCCGCAGCGAATCGCGGCTCTGGCCCGAACGCCAACCAGGCGACAAAGGTCATCGCCGAAACGGCCACAACCGCCGGCACGAACACGGCCGAAACGCGGTCGGCCAGTTTCTGCACCGGTGCACGACTCATCTGCGCCTGGGCGACGAGCCGCACGATCTGCGCCAGCAGCGTTTGATCGCCGACATGCTCGGCGGTCATCGTGAACGCGCCCGTCTGGTTCAGCGTGCCGCCCGTGACGCGATCGCCGTGACCTTTTGGCACGGGGAGCGACTCACCGGTCATCAACGATTCGTCGACGGAACTGGTTCCTTCGGCCACCCGGCCGTCGACGGGAACCTTGTCGCCGGGCCGCACCCGCAAGAGATCGCCCGGCCGGACCTCTTTGAGCGGAATTTCCTTTTCAACACCATGCTCGATTCGCCGGGCCGTCGGCGGCGCGAGGGACAACAGTTCGCGGATTGCCCCGCTCGTCTGCCGGCGGGCCCGCAGTTCCAGAACCTGACCCAGGAGCACCAAAACCGTGATGGCGGCCGCCGCCTCGAAATAGAGATGACGAGCCTGGTGTTCGTGCGTGGCGGCGATCGTCGCCACGAGCACGACGATGCTGTAACCGTATGCCGCCGCGATCCCGAGCGCGATCAGCGTGAACATGTTCAAATTGCGGCTGACGAGCGAGCGAAAACCTCGCACAAAGAAGGGCCAACCGGCCCAGAGCACGATCGGCGTTGTCAGGAGCGCCTGCAGCCAATTTGAGGTCGTCCCACCAATCCAGCGCTCGATCGGAACGCCCAGCATGGGCAGCATGTCCAGCAGAAAGACTGGAATTCCCAAGGCAAGCGCGATCCGGAAGCGGCGCGTCATGTCCGCCAGTTCGGTATCGTCCTCGTCGGCTGCGTCAGCGCCTGGCTTGGGGACGAGCGCCATCCCGCACTTGGGGCAGCTTCCCGGTCCGCGCTGCTCGACCCCCTCGTCCATGGGGCAGTAGTAGATGCGGTCCTTCGACGAAGGATGTGGCGCGGTTGCTTCGGCGTGATGCGCATGGACGTGAGCATGTCCGAGCGTGACGAGGGGCGGACTTCCGTGTTGTTGTTCGCCGACGATGCTCGCAATCGGCTCGCCCGAGGAGAGACGCCGGAGAAATTCGTGACGGCAATGCTCGCTGCAG
The DNA here is from genome assembly GCA_963752185.1 of uncultured Planctomycetaceae bacterium. Lineage (GTDB taxonomy): Bacteria > Planctomycetota > Planctomycetia > Planctomycetales > Planctomycetaceae > DASPSM01. The sequence goes on from CAVVXK010000002.1 coordinate 4,527,842, forward strand.
AACCAATAGGTCTTGCCGTCATGCACCTCGGTTCGAGGCGACGACTCGTCGACTTGCATGTGGCAGATGGGATCAACGGGCACGGCTGCTCCACCTGCCGAATTGTAGGCTACTTGTAGTTGAGGTCTTCGATCTGCGGCAACTCGTCGAGCCGCGTTAATCCAAATAATTGCAGAAATCGCGGTGAAGTGCGGTATTGCGACTCCGCGACGCCATCGTGCGGCGGGTCGAGATGCAGCAGGCCGCGCTCCGTCAGTTGACGAAGCGCCGGACCAACGTTGCGTCCGGCAAGCTCCTCCGTTCTCTTCCGGGAAATTGGCTGCCGGTATGCCACGAGCGCGAGGATCTCCAGCGTCTCCTGAGATAAGCGAACTTGCTTCGGACCGAACCCGTAAACGCGGTTCCGGATCGGCTCGAAATCCGCGGAGAGCATGATGCGATAACCGTTCTCGCCCTGGCGAATCTCATACGGCCGATTCTGCCGCGTATACCGGTTGCGGAGGTCATCAATGGCCCGATCGACAAAGCCGGACTCGAAATCGCCATTTAAATGCTCGCCAATCATTTTGGCCGTGAGCGGCTGACCTCCCACGAATAGCAGCGCCTCAATGACCTGCAGCGGATCGGGCCGCATCTCCGCGTCGGCAGCGGACGGAGCAACCGGGGCGGTCGCCGCGGCCGTCTCCGTCGCCTCGCTCTCGGACTCGTCGGCCAGCGTGGCCGAGACCGAGTCCAAATCGTCGGCGACGGCTTCGACGGCGTCGAGCGCCCGGCGATAAAGGCGTTCGATCTCCGCGCAATTCCAAACGGGATCGGTTTCGGCATCCTGAGCGGAGGCGTTCTCCGCATCTTCCGATCGGCTCATTCGCCCCAAGCTCCTTGGCAAGGCGTGGATCATCGCCAAGGCCAAGCAGCGGTGCAATGCCAACTGCGGCCGACGTCACCGCAGCAGTTTATCGGGATACGGCGGTCCGGCGGCTCAATCAGCCGCGTGCGGCCAGCGTGGCCTGCTTGAGCAGGTCGTCGAGGGAAATGTGGCCGGACAAGGCTTTCGCGTCGGCCCGGTGATCGTGCCTCGCGGAATGGCTCTCCTGACGATGCGAGATCCCGCCGACGAAACGAAATTCACGCTGGCAATCGGGGCATCGCGAAAGATGTTCCCAAAATGCCGGCTCGAGTTCGCCAAGCGACTTGTCGGCGTAATAGGCCCGCAATTCCTGGGCATAGTGATCGCAGGGAGAGCCGGTCGCCTTCACCGAGAGTTCCGTGGCCACGTCGGAATAGACGTAATTGCCCCCGATCGACACGAAGGCCAGAACGGCGAGCAGTGCGGCGCGGCGAAGGCGCTGCGAACGGCGGCGCCAGCGCAGGCGATTTACTAATTTACCGACTTCGCCATTGCAGGACTCCCAGCCCTCGCTGGCGGTCTTCGTCCAATTTGCGTTGATCATACCTCACCTTATCCGCGGCAAACCGAGTCGCCAAAGGCAAACCGGGTAACCCGTTTGAGCCCCCTCCGGCATTCTCGCGATATCTGATTATCGGCGTCCCAAGGAGCTCCGTCTGTTAGAAATCACACGAAACTTGAAGTTGCGCTAAGTTCCGCCGCCCTGGGGCTGCGGCAGAAAGACCTTTCGCAACTCTCTTGGAGACTTCAGCTTAGGAAGCGGCACTTCGATCATTTCCGCCAGCCGTCCGGCTTGGCAAATGACAATATCTCGGCGGGTGATCGTGATCGACCCTTCGGCCTGTAACTCTCCCAGCACGAGGGTTACCGTCTCGCGGGTACTGCCGATGATGTTCGCCAACTCTTGGTGCGACAGGTGAATACCAAGGGCGATTCCGCCCTCCTTCGTGTAGCGGCCGTATTTCTCCGACAGATCGAAGAGTAAATGCACCAGTCGCTCCCGATTGGAGCGGAAGAGGAGTGATTTTAAACGCCGCTCAAAGCGTCGCCGGCTCAGGCCCATCAGCTTGGTGATGCCCAGCGAAAGGTTGGGACTCTCAGCGGCCAGCCGCTTGATGTCTTCGGCCGGAATGAGCACGATCGTCGAGGCTTCCATCGCCTCGGCATGTTCTTCCCGCTGGCCTTCCTCAAAGGTCGCAATGGCCAACTCGCCGAAAAGCTCGCCGGGATCGATCAATGCCAGGACGGCCTGCTTGCCGTCCTGCGTATTGTGGAAGATCTTCACCCGGCCAGAGGTCAGCAGAAGAACACAATCCCCCTGATCGGTCGGGACATAAACGAGAGCCCCTCGCTTAAAAGCACGGGACTTGGCGCGGCTTTCAAGCCGGCGAATGTGCTCGTCCGAGAGGCACTCGAAGAGGCTGCAATTCTTCAGATACCAGAACTTTTCGTCCATCCGGGTCCCCGGGAGCACGGCCACGGCGCCGCCATCCAGAATACCCGGCGCGCCAGCGACTCACAAGGGGGAATGATTGTTCACCGTTTTGCCTCGGCCCGGCTCAGTCGATCGGCCCAGTGCAAGGGCTCGGTGAGCCGATGGCCATAATCGAGCCGTTTCACCACCTGCAAGCTGCCGGCCAGATCGATTCGCTGACCCGGGGAAACATACAGCCGATGGGCTTGCCGGCTTCGTTGAAAAACGGCCCCAACGATAGTTCCCTCGAGGGACACAGGGCGACAGCCTTCGATCAACGGCAACTCTTTCTCCAAATGTCCGCACAACTGCGATTTGGCGACTCCGATCGTCGGCACATCGACTGCGACGCCAAAGCACGTGGCGATTCCCGCGCACCGCGGATGCAGGATGCCGTTGCCGTCGACGAGGAAGACCTTCAAATCGGGGAATTGCCGGCGAGCCTCTTTCGCAAGGACCAAAAATGCGGGCAGTTCGCGAAAGGTCAGCAAACTCGGAATGTACGGCAAGGGCGCCGCGACGCGATGCGTCGCCGACCACACAAGACGGCCTGTTTCCGATTCAACGACCGCGCAGGCCCCGACGGCCGCACCGTCAGCCGCATAAGACACATCAAACCCGGCCACAATCGGCGGAATGGCCGCCAGCGGCTCGAAGGATACGCGATCGGCAAGTTCGTGCTGAATCTCGATCAACCGCGCGAGCGGTTTCTCGGTTCTGAAGCCTTGAAAAACCACCTCGGCGAAATCTTCGACGACGCCCTTCGCGACTTCGACTCCTTCGCACTCGAGCCGCGCCGCCTTTTCCGCCGGCGTTCGATCGCGCAGGTAGAGGCCCAGCTCGCCGTCCTTACGCACGACGCGATGACACGCACATTCCGGCGTGTGCTTGTGCTCCCGCATAAATTCGCCAACCCACCGCGCCGCCGTCCGCAGACCCAACGCGTCGGCCAGATCTCCGTAAGTCGTCACACGGCCCGCGGGAATTTGTGTCAGCAGCCGCGTCAGTTCCGCGATCAGATCGGGAATTTCAAAATCACAATCCATGAGACTTGGGCGACTCAGCGACCGCAAAAAAAGCCCGCCGAGGATCACTCGGCGGGCTTATTATAGGGCTTGCACCTTGGCTCGTCTTACGAACCCGAAGGCGGAGTCGTCTCCTTTTCGGAACCGGCGCCGACGCCGGCCAGATCCCCTTGCGGGGCAGCCGTGCCGACAAAGTCGAGCTGCTTCAGGTCGCCGACTTCCTTGACCGTCACGATGATGCGTCCCTTGCCCTCGAAGGCCCCGCGGAGCAGTTCCTCCGACAGCGGGTCTTCGATGTAGGTCGAGACGCTGCGCCGCAACGGCCGCGCGCCGTAATCGGTGTCGCCACCCTTGTCGATGATGAATTCGCGGGCTTCGTCGGTGAGTTCGAGCACCAGGCCGCGCTCGGCCAGGCGATTGCGAACTTTCGACAGCTCGATGTCCACGATCTTCTTGAGGTCGTCGCGGGTGAGCTTGCGGAAGACGACGATTTCGTCGAGACGCCCGATAAACTCGGGTTTGAACTCCCGCTCGATCACGTGCTTGAGCCGCTCTTTCATCTTCTCGTAGCTGGACTCTTCGTCCTGCTTGGCGAAGCCGAAGACGTCTCCCTGGTTGATGACGTCGGCCCCTGCGTTGGTCGTCATGATGAGCACCACGTTGCGGAAGTCGACCTTGCGGCCGAAGCTGTCCGTCAGGTGCCCCTCTTCCATGATCTGCAGGAGCATGTTGAACACGTCGGGATGCGCCTTCTCGATTTCGTCGAGCAGCACGACCGAATACGGCCGCCGGCGGATCTTCTCCGTGAGCTGGCCACCCTCTTCGTAGCCGACGTAGCCCGGCGGAGCGCCGATCAAGCGGCTGACGTTGTGCTTCTCCATGTACTCGCTCATGTCGATCTGCACGAGGGCCTCTTCGTCGCCGAACATGAATTCGGCGAGCGTCTTGGCCAACAGCGTCTTACCGACGCCCGTGGGACCGGAGAGCAGAAACACGCCGGTGGGCCGCTTGGGATCTTTCAACCCGCTGCGGCTGCGGCGGACGGCCTTGGCAATCTGCTTGATGGCCTCGTTCTGGCTGACGATCCGCTTATGCAGCTCCTCTTCCATCTGCAGGAGGCGAACCGTGTCCTCGCTCGAGAGCCGCGTGAGCGGCACGCCGGTCATGCGCGACACCACGTCCGCGATCACTTCGGCATCGACGACGCCGTCGGTCTCGCGGGCCTTGTCGCGCCATTCGCGGGTGAGCGATTCCTTCTTCTTCTTGAGCTTATCGGCCTGATCGCGAAGACCGGCCGCCTTCTCGAAGTCCTGGTTGGCGACCGCCTCTTCCTTGGCGACGTTGAGCCGCTCGATTTCCTCTTCCAGCTCCTTCAAGTCCGGCGGGCGGACCATCGACTTGAGCCGGATGCGGGCGCCGGCTTCGTCGATCACGTCGATCGCCTTGTCCGGCAGGCAGCGGCCCGTGATGTACCGCGAGGAGAACTCGACGGCCTTTTGCAGAGCATCGTCGGTGTACGCCACGCGGTGATGCGATTCGTAACGATCCTTCAAGCCCTGCAGGATCTTGACGGTCTGCTCCTGGCTGGGCGGCTCCACCATCACGGTCTGGAACCGCCGCTCGAGGGCTCCGTCCTTCTCGATGTACTTGCGGTACTCATCGAGGGTCGTGGCGCCGATGCACTGCAACTCGCCGCGGCTCAGGGCCGGCTTGAGCACGTTGGAGGCGTCGATCGCCCCTTCGGCACCGCCTGCGCCGACGAGAGTATGCAACTCGTCGATGAACAGAATCGTGTTCTTGGCCCGGCGGACTTCGTTCATCACGGCCTTGATCCGCTCCTCGAATTGGCCGCGATACTTCGTGCCGGCGACCATCATCGCCAGATCGAGCACGACCACGCGCTTGTCGCGGAGCAGTTCCGGAACGTTGCTGTCGACCACCATCTGGGCAAAGCCCTCGACGATGGCTGTCTTGCCCACGCCCGCTTCACCCAAGAGGACCGGATTGTTTTTCTGCCGGCGGCAAAGAATCTGCACGACGCGCTCGATCTCGCGCTCGCGGCCGATCACGGGGTCGAGCTTGCTTTGCCGCGCCAACTCCGTGAGGTCACGGCCAAAACTGTCCAAAGCGGGTGTCTTGCTTTTGCCGGCCTTCTGCGCGGCGGCGGTTCCCCGCTCGCCCGTTTCGGACGCTTCGAGCCCGTGGCCGAGCAGGTTCAGGACCTCCTCGCGGACGTCTTCGAGTTTCATTCCCAGGTTCATCAACACCTGGGCGGCAACGCCTTCCTGCTCGCGGAGCAAGCCCAGAAGCAGGTGCTCGGTGCCGACATAGTTATGGTTGAGGTTGCGGGCCTCTTCCATTGCGTATTCGATGACTTTCTTGGCGCGCGGCGTTTGCGGCAGCTTGCCCATCGTGACCATATCGGGTCCCGATTGGACGATCTTTTCGACCTCGAGACGGATCTTCCGCAGATCGACGTCGAGGTTTTTCAAGACGTTGGCGGCAACCCCCGAACCCTCTTTCACGAGGCCGAGCAGAATATGCTCGGTGCCAATGTATTCGTGGTTGAAGCGCTGCGCCTCCTGGTTGGCAAGCTGCATCACCTTGCGGGCGCGGTCGGTAAATCGTTCGTACATCCCAATTTCTCCCACTCCAGCCCAAATTGAGCGGACTTTGGCGGGTCCACACGTTTCGGCCGGGCCCGGTTACCCGTTCCCGGCCACTGCTTTCCTGTTCCGATATTCCTCGCGCGTCCGTCATTTTCGGACGCCTGCACTACAAAGCCGTGCCATCCTCGAACGGGATGACACGGCTGGTGTACTCATCGCCGATCAACAATACATCGTTACTGCCGACGACGCTGCCGATTCGCGAAACCCGTCCAATTGTCAAATTCTGGCTGCCACGAAGGAACCGATTGCAGCGACACTTTGTTTTCTTGTGCGGCTGACATCGAAACCTCGCGTGATCGCCCGCGGCCGATTTGCACCGCGTAAATGCTACAGATAGGACGAACCGACTCCGTCGACCGGGCCCTTAAGTCGAACCGAATTCTAGTGCTGACCGTCAAGGGTGACAAGGCGCGCCCGGCCGGCATCATCGTAACATCAGTCACCGAAACAGCTCCGGACCGAACGGCCCCGCCGCCGACTCCCTCGACCCTCGCCGAATCGTTTGCGTCTGCCGGAAGAGCGACCGAGAATTATAGCCATGGATCAAGACCTGCTGACCGAAGCCGCTCGCCGCGCCGTCGAGGCGGCCACGATCATCGCCGTCCAGAACGGCGAAAGGGAATGCGAGCCGTTGCACCTGCTGTGGGCACTCGTGCTCGACGAATCGCGGGCCTCGGAAGTGCTCCGCGAAGCGGGCGTCAACCGCGAGCGACTGCGTGCGGTCAGCCCGCTGGTTGTCGAGCAAGACGTCCCGCCGGACGTATCAGCTGAGGACTGGCCCGCGGTCTCCCAAACCGAAGCCTTTCGCCGCGTCATCGCCAGCGCCACGCAGGCCGCCTCGCTGCGCGGCCGGACGTCGCAAGTTGGCACCGATGACCTGTTGGCCGCCCTGGCCACCGGCGGCTCGGCCGCGTCGCGCGTGCTGCTTTCGCTCGGCGTCACGCCGCAACGGCTGGGAATGATGCGCGAATCTCTCGGAGAGCCGGCCGAACCGATCAGCGTCGATTTCGACATCCGCTGGCGCGATGCGCATGAAGAGGACCGAAGCCAAACGCTACGGATCATCGACGCAGCCGCCAACCGGGCCCGCGAAGGGCTGCGGGTGATGGAAGACTACGCCCGCTTCGCCCTCGACGATTCGCACCTGACCCGGCGGCTGAAGGAGTGCCGACACCAACTTCGCGAGGCGCTTTCCGCGTTACCCGCCGACGGTCTGCTGCGGTCGCGGGAAACCGAAGCCGACGTGGGGACGACGATCAGCACACAATCAGAAGCCGTCCGCAAATGTCCGCTCGACGTGGCCCAGGCCGCCTGCAAACGCGTCCAGGAAGCCGCGCGCTCGCTCGAAGAGTTCGGCAAGCTGTGGTCGACGGCGGCCGCGGCCCAAATGGAACGCCTGCGGTACACGATTTATACACTCGAAAAAGCCCTGCTGCTGACCGACATCAGCAGCCAGGCGCTTGCCGACCGACAACTCTATCTCCTCGCCACCGAGTCGGCCTGTCCGCATGGCCTAGGCCCGGCGGTTCGCGGAGCCCTGGCGGGAGGCGTCGGCATTGTGCAACTGCGCGAAAAGGACCTGCCCGAACGACGGCTGATCGAGCTGGGCCGACGCGTGCGGGAATGGACGCGCGAAGCGAACGCGTTTTATATCATGAACGACCGAGCCGATCTGGCCGTCGTCACCGACGCCGACGGCGTGCATGTCGGACAGGACGAGCTCTCGGTCAAAGATGCCCGCCGCATCGTCGGCCATCAGCGGCTAGTCGGCGTCTCGACGCACACGATCGAACAGGCCCGCCGGGCCGTTCTTGACGGGGCCGACTATATCGGAGTCGGCCCGGTCTTCCCCTCGTCGACCAAGGCCTTCGAGTCGCTGGCCGGCCTCGAATTCGTCCGCGAAGTCGCGGCCGAGATTTCGCTCCCGTGGTTCGCCATCGGCGGCATCAACGCCGACAACGTCAACCTGGTCGTCGAGTCGGGAGGGAAGCGGATTGCCGTGAGCGGCGCGATTTTGGCGCAAAGGATCCGGAAGCGGCGGCGCGAGAGCTGGGCATTCGAGTCGCGAGCGGCGCGGGCTAAACAACGACGGCACGCAAAGCACGCTGTAATGTCTGCCCTCTGCCCTCCGCCCTCCGCCCTCTGCCCTCTTCTCACTTATATGCCGGAGCGATGATCGTTCGATCGGGCGCGTCGTTCACGCCGTGTGCGACAAGAAATTGCGAAATGGCCGCTCGCCGGCTGTCGTCGATTGCGGGCGTCGCGTTGTTCTCGGAGCGTTCGACGATGATCGGGAACGGGGCGCTGCGGGCTGCGCGGCGATTTCCAAAATGTGGTCCTTGCCGTACGGAGTCAGCTCCGCCGTATCACCCACGAATTCGTTGTGATGCAGGATGAAGTCGGCCGCCTCGGCATTGGCTTCCATTGTTTGGTAATGGGCGCGGTTGACCGATCCCAAGGGATAGCGGTCCGGCACGCCGCAGCGCGACGGGCATGATTCGCAACCGCACGCCAGCCCGACCAAGGACAGGAGCAGGCCGGCTCGCGCGGCGGCTTTGTCACCTGGCTGTTTCATGGCGGGCCTCGTCGCTTCGGCGTTGGTTATCGGCGGGTTCATGTGCCCTCAATGACTGGGCACTGCAGCCGCGGCATCGGTGGGAGCAGTCGGCAGAGCGCCCGGAATGATCGTCGGTCCGTCGTCCGGATTGTGCGACGGCGACACAACCGGAGGAGCGCTGAAACTGTGGATCGGACGATCGGACCAGCTCGGAAGCGGAGCGGCCACAGGCTTTGGAGCAGGTTTCGCCGGCGCTGCTTGCTGAGGTGCAGGCTGTTGAGGCACCGGCGGCTGCGGTGCGGTCTGTCGCGCATGGAACCATGTTGCGGAACTCCAGGGCGCCGGTGTCTGCGATGCGGGTGTTTGTGCCACGGCCGGCTGTGTAAGAACCGGCTGTGGCGCCGCAGACAAAGGCGCAGGCGTCGACTGTGGTGCGGGTGACCAGTCAGTCGTCTGTCGAATCGGTCCTGAACCGCTTACGGGAGAATTACTGTTGGCCGTGTTGACCGGCGTCACTGGCACGATGACCGGCTCCGGTGCATCGAGCCCCGGGTTCGACGGCAGCGACGGTTGCGGGTAAACCGGCGCCTGTTCGGAAGGCAGCTGTACGAAAGGTTGCTGCGAGGCCGTCTGCAATCCGGACGGCGGTTGCCCATAAGCCTGCTGAACGGGAGGCTGTTGGATCACAGGCGGCTGCTGTTCGCAAGCTTGCTGAATCACGGGAGGGGCAGCGGCCGCCCGACCGGGCACAAACCGCGAAACGGCGGCCGGCGGGGCCGGCGTAGGCACCGCGACACCTCTCGTCCCGATGCCCGGCGCGGCTTGCTGTTCAAACAGGTGGTAGCCGATCGGCACGCCCGCGCTATGGCCGGCGCCGTACGGCGGGACCTGATAAACCGTGGGATCGGGCGTCCCTTCGGTCAGGCCGTAGCGATAGAGTTCGCAGTCGTTCGGAGCGGTCACCTCATGTCCGGGCACCGGCGGAACTTCGTCGGCATCCATCGGCCGGACAAGCTCCGGTGTCACAAGGATCAGGAGTTCGCTCTCATCCTGCTTCGAGTGCTTGCCGGAAAAATACTTCTGACCGACGATCGGCAAGTCGCCTAGAAAGCGAATGTGCGACGTCTCCGTGACGGTTTTGTGCGAAATCAGCCCGGCCAGAACGATCGTCTGCCCTTCGCGAAGCTGCACGGTCGTTTCGGCGCGTCGCGTGTCGATGCCGGGAATGCCGTCGACCGTATTCCCCGAGTTGAGCTGGCTAAACTCGGGAACGATGTTCATGCGGATCAGGTCGTGATCGAGCACTTGCGGCGTGACGACGAGCGACGTGCCGAAGTTGTGGAACGACGTCCGCTTGCCGGCCACTCCGTCGACGCCGACAACGTTGGGCACGGCGAACTCGCCGCCGGAGAGAAAGCTGGCCGAATGTCCGCTGACCACGGTCAATACCGGCTCCGAAAGAATCTTCGCCGTGCCGTTGGCCATCAGCCCGTTCATCACGGCGCGGATTTCCCGGTTCTCGAAGATTCCCGCCGAGGCCGACTTGCCGCGACCACCGGAGGCCCAATGGCGATCGTCGAACAACAGATGCGTCAGATCAACGCCCATGCGGCGGAGCTCCGAGCGGTCCAGCTCGGCGATCCGCACCCGGAGCATCACCTGGAACTCGCCCGGGATCTCCAGCATGTTGACGATCGTGTCCTGCGACTCGGCAACCGGTTTGCCGGCTTGTTGACCGTTCGAGCAGGCAGCCGTGTGCGATTGTCCGTTCGTCCCCGACAGCGCTATGCCGACCTCGCCGTGGATGATCTGCAGGATTCTCGCCCCCTCTTCCGCATCGTGAGCCTGGCCCTTCACCACGATCTTTCCGGAAAACGGAATCAGAAAGACCTTGCTGTTCGGAAAGAGTAAGGCCAGCTTGCGCTCGAGTTTCACGAAATCGGACCGGCGGCGCTCGGCAACACTCGGATCGCGAACCGTATTGACGAGGTAAATTAACGGCTCGGGGTTCTTGTCGAACCAGAGCGTGAGCGTCGTCGTGCCGACTTGCAGGCCGATGATGGCCAGTTCGTTGGGACTGTATTGTGCGACTTCGATGATCGACGGGTCGGCAATGGCCGAGCGGGTGATATTCGAGCGGCCGACGATCAACTGGCTGCGATGCTGGACGACGTCGAGGCTCTGCGTGATCGACGGCATCGAGCTGATTTGATCGGGCAGCCGTCCGGCCGACGACGGAGCCGGCGGCACATCGAGTCTCTCCTGGCCGCGAGCCGCCGACAGCGTTCCACAGGCGGCGAAGGCCGAGCAGCCCAGAAGCGTCCAAAGCCGCCGCCGAAACGTGGGCTTCGTCGTTCGCTGGTAAAATCTCAGCCGGCTGATATGCGGTTCGCCCGCGAAAACTTCAACCATCGCGAGAACGACCCCCCTCCGCGCAATCCGGTCGCTGCTTGAATCGACCTAGTCTTCAAGGCTCTATCGGCCCTGCCGGTCGTAGGAATTGAACTGGATCAACCGGTTTTTGCGCCGCTTACCAGGGGTGCCGTTATCGTGCACCCAAAGCGCCCCGCCTTCTGTGTTGTGAAAGTTTGGGAGAGATGGGAGAAAGCTCGTGTTGGAGCCAGCGAACTGAGTTTCCGGCTGCATCTCGTTCGAGGGAACGGGAGGAGAAACGGCCGATAGATAGAGAAAGACGAACGGACTCTCCCACGATGCCGAGGATTAAGGACGATCCGATGAGGCGAACTTGTACGACCATTCTCACGGCCAGCTTGATCGCCGGCGCAACCATCGTCTCAGCGGCCCCGCCGACGCCTGTGGTGGCAGTTCCTGGCTACGCACCGATGCCCTCGACGGTCACCTGCAGCGAGAGCCGCTACCCGTATGACGCTCAGGATCCTTGGCTGCACGGCTACTACCAGGAAACGCCTGCCTACGCCGGCTTCCACGCCTTCCGCCCGTACAACTACAAACACGTCTTCGCCCAATCGCAGCTTGCCGCCGAATGGGGCGGATCAGCGACCGCGCCGTACTCGCACCAGTCGAAGGCGAAGTAAGTATTCCGTAGGGCAAGCTGCCAGCTTGCCATTCCTTGCGCACCCCCGACTCGAAAAATAGCAAGCAGGCAGCTTGCCCTACGGTCACTTCGTCGCCGGGCGGGCGAGGAAGACAAGCGCCTGCAGGATCAGAAAGATCCCCAGCGGCAGGAACGCCAGTACGCGCACGACCTGCAGCGCGAGCGGGTACCATTCGCCCACAACCGGTCCGATTTGCGTCCGCTCGGCCGCTCCTTTGACGCCGTCTTTCGCCAGTGCGGCAACCACCGCATCGCGGCGAAGTTCGGCGAGATGCCGGCCGTCGGTCGATTTGTATTCGGCGATCAGAACTGGAAATCGCCCGTCGTCCAGATGGGCCGCGATTTTCTGCACGTGATCCGAGCCCTGATCGTTCAACGTGGCCGTCGCCGCAGCGAAATCGGTGGCGCGAATAATCGCGTCGGCCCGCTGAGCCTCGATCTGCGTGCGGCTGCGGACGTCGAACAGGGGCATCACCAACAGCAAAAAGACGACGCCGACCAATGTGAACGTCAACATCAGGCAGCCGGCGGCTGTCATATGCGACTTGAAGAGATTGCGTTCGGAAGTCGTCTCGAGGTGCAAATCGATCGCCCTGCGCCGCCGCACCGAGCTGCGAGCGCCATCGACAACTTCGAACGCAAGAATCAGATCGGACCACCGTGCCGCGCGAGGCACGGGACGTTCTCCGGCGACGAGGGACGCCAACATCGCCTCGCCGACATCGAACGAAGCAACTCCGGCCAGCTCGGGGATCGTGACCCGATCGGTGCGCACGACCCATTCGCCGGCTTCGCCGTCGGCCGCGACCGTGACTTCTCCTTTTTCGCCGGCGATCACCAGCTTCCACTCAGACCTGCCGGCCGAGCCGCGACAGGTCCAAGTCGCCTCGGGCAGATTTTCACCCATTAATGTCGTTGCGGCTGCTGCCACGCGATTGGCCACGACACCCGATTGCACAGACGAAACGCGGCCATAATCGCCTCCGAGGCTTCTTAGCAAATCGGCATCGTGCAAAAAGGCATCCGCGACTTGATCCTTGGTCAGCAAGGCCGCTCCGCCGTCTGTCTGCTCGGGAACTACCTCTCGGTCGATCTGCAGATAAAGGAGCCGACCGAGCACGCCGGCATCGATGGCCGCGCGCAGCGTGTGCAGCGGCGGCCTCAGGCGATCGGCAAACACGGGAACCAGCGAGACGTGACCTTCATCGCGGATCAGGCCAAGTTCGTAGATCCAGGTCGACCCCTGGCTCGCCTTTGGCAGAATGACGAGCGGCTTGCCGGCGGCAGCAATCTGCTTGGCCCCTTCCAGCGTCTCCGACTCATGGCCGCAGACGATCACCGCCTCGATTTCATTCCCGATCAAAATCCGGTCCCATGTCGGCAATATCCGCAGACCGGGAGCCGCGCGAAGCAGTTCCCGCTCCAGCGAGCCGATCATGGCTGCACATTCGACGCGATGGTCTTGGTGCCGCCCAATTGCCCGAATCAGCGGCAGCACGGCTCGATCATCGCCGAGCAGGGCAAAATTCATTCAACGTCTCGGGTCCAAAGTCGAAAGATTACAAGATTATACGACGCTGACTGGCCGAACGATTGCGCTGCGATCAACGAACAGGCTGAACGCTCGATCTTCGATATCAAAGAAAACAACGATCCGCAGATTTCGCTGATGGCGCAGATTTAGGAAACTAAATCGGCGAAATCTGCGCAATCTGCGGATCTATTGGCTTTGGCTTCTGATTCAGCAGGACGAATGGTGACCCAATAGGCCCTCTATTTTCCCCCCCGGATGACCTTCCGCACCATGTCCGCATTGACCGGTTTGATCAAGCCCCGCTCGGTGATGATGCAGTTGATCAACGAGGCCGGCGTGACGTCGAAGGCCGGGTTGCGGGCCCGCATTCCCTCCGGAGCGGTCACTCGATCAAAGGGGCCTGTGACTTCTTTCTCCGAACGCTCTTCGATCGGAATCGCCCGGCCGTCGGGCAGGTCGAAATCGAACGTGCTCGACGGCGCGGCGACATAAAACGGAATCTTGTGCTCCTTCGCCAGCACGGCGACGGAGTACGTGCCGATCTTGTTGGCCGTGTCGCCGTTGGCGGCGATGCGGTCGGCTCCGGTGATGACCGCTTGGATTTTTCCTTCGCGCATGATCCAGCCGGCGGCCGAGTCGCACAATAACGTGGCGGGAATGCCGCGCTGCGTGAGCTCCCACGACGTGAGTCGGGCACCCTGCAGCAGGGGTCGTGTTTCGTCGACGAAGATGTGCAAATTCTTACCCTGGCGCACGGCGGAGTAAATCACCGAAAGTGCGGTCCCATCGCCGGCAGTCGCCAGGCTTCCCGCGTTGCAGTGCGTGAGCACGCCCGTGCCGTCGACGAGCAACTCGGCACCGTGTCGGCCGATCGCTGCGCACATCTCGCAGTCTTCCTGCTCGATCTGCCGCGCTTCTTCGAGCAAGCGAGCCACGAGTTCCGGACCAGAGAGATCGGCATGCGCGGTGACGACGTCCCGCATGCGGTCGAGAGCCCAGAACAAGTTGACGGCAGTCGGCCGGCTCGTCGCCAGGTAATTGGCAACTTCGGTCACCCGCTTTTCGACGGCGGGTCGGTCGGCCTTGGCAACCTCCCTGAGTCCGACCACCACACCATAGGCGGCCGCCACACCGATCGCCGGGGCCCCGCGCACCCGAAGGGCGCGAATCGCCTCCCAAACTTGCTCCTCTTCGGCGAGGTCAATTTCCTTGAATTGCGCCGGCAGCAGCGTCTGGTCGATGATTCGCAGATGTCCCTCGACTTCACCCACCCAGCGCAGCGTCGGCGCCACGGAATTCGCTAAAACCGCAGTCATGTGTGCATCCGGATTGCGAGGACTGTTACTTAAGCGGTGAATACTCGGTCGGCGACATGTAATGATGCTCGACCTTGTCCACCAGCTTTCCGTTCTTGTGCGACTCTTTGTAAGCCGCCTGCCAATCGGGATCGTGGCTGAACTCCTTCCACGATTTTTCGGCCGCCTCACGGCTCTTGTGCGCGACGATGTAGATCAGCGTGTCCGGCTTGTCCGCCGGCACCCAATACGCGATGTTCTTGATCCCGTGCTTCTCGAACAAACGCATCGTGTGGTCGCGAAACCGCTTGTGTAGATCGGGCAGCTTGCCTGGAAAGCACGTGTAGATTCGCAGCTCATAGACGAGCGTATCCCCCGCTTTGGCCGGTTCATCAGCCGAGACTGAGAACGGCAAAGCGAGAAGGATCGTCGTGAAAGCGAGAAACATGTTCCGCAGCATCGTTGACACTCTCCGAGATTACTTGAGCCACGCGTCACGAGAGCAAGACCACTCGATGGACGCTTTGTTCTAGTCGATGCGCCCCGCCGAACGGAACTGTACGGGCCGGTTGCCGATCCTTAGGCGCCCGCCTCGTGGTTGCCACCCACTGATGCGCGAGACAGAATGATACATCAGGAGTTATTCATATGAAGTGTCGTGCCACTTTCGCCGCGTTCGCCGTGTTTTTGGCCTGCTCGACACTTTCGATCGCGGGCTCGTACCCGATGATCATGGGCATCAAGCCGGTCGCCATTCAGGTCGGCACTTCGGCCGACCTCGTCGTGCAGTCGCGGTACTCCATGGACGACTCGTATCGCGTGCTGATCAGCGGCAGCGGTGTGACTGGCGAAATTATCGAAACACACTCAAAGCCTCTGGTCCGGCCGAATCCCAAGCGGCCCCTTCCCAAACGCCCGAAGCGGGCGGCCGGGCTCGAAGCGCTCCCCGTCCGGTTTCACGCCGCAGGCGATGCATTCCCCGGTATTCGCGACATACGCCTCGCCGGCCCTTATGGAGTGAGCACAGTGGGCCAGTTGCTCGTCGTGCAGGATCCGGTGATTGCTGAGTCGCGAGACAACGATAGCCCCGAAAAGGCGCAGCTCATCAAGCTGCCCGCCGCCCTCTGCGGGGCGATTGAGTCGATCGAAGACCGCGACTACTACAAGTTCCACGTCGAGGCGAGTCAGTCGCTCGTCTTTCGCGTCCGCGGCATGCTGCTCGAAAACCGCATTCACGACCTGCAAAATCACCTCGACCCGATCATCACGCTCCGCAGTTCCACGGGCACCACAATTGCCGTCGGCGATAACGACATCTCGGGCGACCCACTCTTGTGTCAGCGGTTCGATCGGGCCGGCGACTACACTCTCGAAATTCGCGACGTGCGCTACAAGGGCGATCGCGATTGGGTGTACTGCGTCGAAATCAACGATCGGCCCTTCGTACGGACCGTCTCACCGCTAGCGGTCGGCGCGGGAAAACGCGTTTCGCTCGAGCCGATCGGTTTTCAAATTCCTTCGGCCACCCGCATCGAGTGGGACGTGCCCAAGTCGTGGAGCGCTGGCTCACACGACGCACAGTGGAACCTCGCCGGCAAATTGACAAATCCGGTCGCGGTCGTCGTCACCGATCTGCCCATCGTCGCCGAAGCGGCTGCCGCTCACGGCACAGCCAAAGCCGCGCAATTCGTTCCCTCCCTCGTGGGCATCAACGGCCGCATCCAGAACGAGAACGAGGTCGACGTCTATTCCTTCAAGGCGAAGAGGGGAGAGATTTTCACTTTCGAGGCAATCGCCCGTCGCGAAGGTTCACCGCTCGATGCGGCCCTACGTCTCTTGGACGCCAATGGCCGCACGCTCAGCGAAGGTGATGACCTGGCGGAAGAGGGGCAAAGCACGGCCGACGGAGCCATCGAAGATTGGCGCGCCCCGGCTGACGGCACCTACTCGATCGAAATTCGCGACCTGCTGCAGCGCGGCGGGCCGGCCTACGTTTACTTCCTCAAAATCACGCATCCCGAGCCCGAGTTTCATCTCTTTCTCGACACAGACAAAACCGAACTTTCGCCCGGCACGAGCGGCGTGATGTTCGTGAACTCGGTCCGCAAAAACGGCTTCGACGGCGAGATCGCCCTCTCGATCTCCGGCCTGCCCGACGGCGTCACTGCGTTCTGCGATCGCATCCCCGCCGGTCACCGAGACGGCTGCATCATCCTCACAGCCGCGCACGATTCCAAATTGGCCGTCAGCAACATCGTCGTGACGGGAACGGCGAGCGTGACGACCGGCAAGAACTCACGCACGCTGCGCGCGGTCGCCCAGCCACTTCAAGAAACGTACGTCCCGGGCGGCGGACGCGGTCACTGGCCGGTTGATTCGCACGCGGTCGCCGTGGGCGCTCCCACCGACATCCTAAGCGTGAAGCTCAGCCGCCAGGAGCTGACGCTCGCGCCCGGCGAATCGGTTCGGGTCGACGTCGTCGTCAACCGCGCGCCCGGTTTTACCGAGAGCATCACGCTCGACCCGCGGTTCAACCACCTGGGTCGCATCTTCGGCGACACGCTCCCCACGGGAGTCGAAATCGACGGCAAGCAAAGCAAGACGCTGCTCAACGGAGCCGACACGCACGGCTATCTCACGTTCCACGCTCTGCCCAATGTCGAACCGGCTACGAAACGGCCGATCGCCGTCATGGCCAACGTAGCGATCAACTTCGTGATGAAGTCCACCTACTGCAGCACGCCCCTCTTCGTGACGACATCCACCAAGAAGTAGACGGCCGGCGCGTTACTTCTGCAGCAAGGCCGACTCTTTACCGTGCAGATAGATAAAACTCTTGCCGAGCCGCCCGCCGTAGTTGCCGGCAGAGATTCGCGACAAGCCGGGTGTTTCTTTTGCCGCGGCGATGGCGGCCTGTGTGGCGGCATTGATTGCGTCGAGGTCGCGGCCGTTCATGATGATTTCCATGATCGAGTGCACGCCTTCGGGAACCTGGCTGTCGACATCGGGCACGCCGCGCAGCTCGGGACAATATTTCTCATACGTGCTGGCGATCGCGAATTTGTAGCGGCTACCCGCCTTCGAGCCGCTCGCCGCGACGCCGCCGGGAAAGGGCATAATCACGCCCGGCGACTTGGCGACCGCGGCCACTCCCTTCTCCGCCGCCGCCAAAGCCGAGTCGACGTCTTTACCGAAGAGCCACAAATTCCCGCCCATCAGCCCCGGCGCGAAACCGAGCCGACGATCGAGCACGAACTCGCCACCGAGAATGGGGATCCACCACATCTTGCGGCCGAAACGCTCGGCCCGCTTCTGGTAGCCATTGCCGAAGAAGGCCACCTTGCGGCCCATGCGGTAGTACTCTTCCGTGTCGAGCAGATTGAAGCACGACGTCGTCGGACATGTGAGCACGTTCTGACTGATCCGCACGAGGGCCGTCCGCTCGAGCGCCTGTTTCCAGTCCTTGCGGAACTTGGGAACGTGCAACTGCACGACCGCGCCCGGCCGGCCGTCGGGCGTCAGATCGGGCTCGGCTGTCCCCGGCCCGACGTAGCGGTCAAGCCCCGCCTCGCAGTCGCACATGATCGTGCTGGAGGCGTTTCCGATGGCAGCCGCGACCGCATGATCGAGCCAAGTGCGATCGCGGGCCGTGATCAGAAACTCGACGTAGAAGCTTTTGAAAGCCTCGGCATAGGTATCGTCAATGATCGCGGCCATGCGGGTTCCGTTTTATCGCGAGGCGACTATCCGCGTCCCTTGCCATCGTACACCTGGGCTTCGGTGACGACTTTGTCCATGTAGACGTCATGCGGCCCCATGGCGATTTCGTCCATCAATTGCGACTCATAGCAAGGAGCGACCAGCTTGCAATTGAGCCGCACGCTCGTGAGCAGCCGGTCGTAATACCCCTGCCCATTCCCCATCCGTGCGCCGCGGCGATCGAAGCCGACGCCCGGCACCATCACGAAATCCAGCGCGTCCGGAGCAATGACCTTCCCCGGCTCTTCCCACCGGTCGCGCGGCGGCTCGAGGATGTTCCACTTGCCCACGACCATCTCGTCGATCGACTCGAGCAACCACAGGCCCAGCTTGTTGGCCCCCGCTTCGTCGGTCGTGCAATACGGAACGACAATCCGCTGCCCCGTCGTGAGGGCCTGCGGAAGCGCGTTCCGGGTCCTCAGCTCCGAGCGGCAATCGAGATACCAGAGCACCGTTTCCGAGTCGCGGTATTCGGGCAGCTCGAGCAGCTTTTCCATCGCCAGCCGACTGACTTCGTCCTTATTCGGCTGCGCGTTGCGGGCGTCGTACGCCTTGCGGCGAAGTTGAGCCTTGATTTCGAGCAGTTCGGTCATCGTGATGCTCGCGTTGGGTCTCGGGAAATGCGGCCCGATCGTCCAAATCGTCCGGGCATTCGAGTCTAGCGGCGGCCGGGCGAAGAAAAAAGCGCCCCGACACGCGGCGACTTGCTCGCCTCAAAGCCAACAACGTTTATATTGAATTGACCGATGCGACCTATCACAGAAATGGCGAGGGATTTGTGGATCGACGTGAATTTTGCCGAGCCTGCGGCACCACCCTGACGGCCGCCGTGCTGCCCGGATTGCTCCCCACCGAAGAGTTCAAGAACGGCGTCCTGTACCCCAAGCGGATCCAGGGCCGAGACTTTGCGAAGTTCTCGTGGTACGAATTCGTCGTCAAGCACATCCCGCCGCTCAAGCATCCGCGGGGGTCGCGCTGGCCGCTCGTCACATGGGAGAATTTTTCGACCGAGCCGGAAAAGCCCGAGTTCTACAAACAGCTTTTGGCACGGGGACTCGCCGCCCACATCCGTCTCGACCCACATATGATTGACGCGGCCCTGGCCATTCAAAAGGCCGGCTGTCCGGTAATCGTGCTCGAGGGCAACGGCGGCCCCTTCCCCGCGTCGCTTGCCGGTGATCCGTCGAAGTGGGCCCATCAGTTCGACGTCGGCTACAAACCGAAGGAGTACGCCCGCCCCTGCCCGTCGATCCATACCGGCTGGGCCATCTTTGCCGACCAGCTTCGCCAGACGCTTAAACAGTACAAAGACCGCGGCGTAAAGATCGACGCCGTCTGGAACGACTGGGAAGGCGATCCGCTCTACGGCGGCGACCGCTTCGACCAGGCCCGCCACTGCAAGCGGTGTCGCGAAGTCCTTCCCGCCAAAGTTCTCTCATCGGCGAGCCGCTTCATGGATTACACGGCCCGCAAGTTCTACGAACTGTGGGGCACGTATTATGCGGCCCCTGTCCTCGAGTTCTATCCCAAAAGCTCGGTGACGAACTGGCTCGCCCAGCCCTCGACGCCTGAAAATCCGCAGCCCGGCTGGAGCGGCGAGCGGGGCCACGTCTACATGCCGCCGATGATGACGGCTTGGAACCCGACCGCCTACGGTGCCGCCTCGTGGGTCTGGGGCGGCCGTGACAAAGACGACCGCCGCGACCAGGAGCACGTCGACGAGATTTACACGAACCTGCTCCTCCGCCAGCTGTCGCTCACCGCCCGCCTCACCCGCCGCTGGGCTCCGGAAAAGGAAATCGTCCCCTGGATCGCTCGCTGGGTGACCGAGCCGCCTGAACTCGAATTCCCCGTCATGTCCCGCGAGCGCTACCGCGAAGTCCTCCGCCACCTGTGGCTCCGCGGAACGGATGGCATGCAAATTTTCGACCCGCGCACCGGCGGTTTCGAAGAGATGGCCCTCGCGGAAGTCGAAGACGCGGTCGCCATCTACGACGAATTGCTCGCCTTCCGCGACTTCCTCGACAAGGGCGAAATCCTCACCTACGACGTCCCGCGCCCGCACGACAAAGGCGTGCTCTGGTCGGGCCTCAAACTCGACAAGCAGGCCGTCGTACGAGTCTTCAAGCAAGGCGGAGGCCAAGCCAAGCAAAAAATCCGCCCATGGGACACAACAGCCTTCGAACTCGATGCGGACGCCAACGGCCAGACCTACCTGCTCAACGAAAATGGCACGGCGAAGAAAGTGTGACGGCTCCAGAATTGGTGGTTCGTGTGCCACTGGCGCATGGCCGCAAAGATCCTTTCTCCCTCACTCCATCACCACGGCCCGACCGTGGTTCTTCGTCGCCACAAAAATCGCCACCGCATGGCCATCGGGGCCGACCAGCACCCAGGGGTGCGTCGCGAACGACTTCCACGCGATTCGGCTGCCGGCGTGGAGTTTGCCGTACGGCTTTCGTTTCCCGGCGAAGTCGAGAAAGAAGAGCGACAAATCTTTTCCCGTCCGATTGTCGAACAGCACGACGGTCGGATTCGCCGAAGAGAGGGCCCGCAACTTGTGCTCGTCGGTTAGCGACTGGGGAACGAGCTTCTCCCATACGATGCGGGCCACCTTCGTGCGACCGCTATAAATCCCGTCGAGCACGGTAAACGCCCCGGGATCGTACTGGCGAAACCAATTTCGCCCCACTTGCGGCTTGGGCGTGAGGTGACCGAAGTCGCCCCGCGAATCGAAATACCACATCGAAAGCTCCGCAAAGAACTCGTCGTCGTTGGTCGCAGCATAAGCTGTCTTCCACAGGCCGGCTGCCGTCGATTTCTCGAACTGCTTCCGCACGATCTCCCGCACTTCGGGCGACAGCCCATAGGCACGAAACGTATGTGCGAATTCGTGCGTGCAGATGTCGCGATGATCCCGATATCGATCGGACGGCAACTTGAGCAGATTTTCCTCGCCGCAACTGGCCAAGAGTCCGCCGACGCCCCGCGTCCGCGCATCGATCAATTCGAACGTCTTGCCGTACGTCTCAAACGGCTTCCCCTTCCAGTGTCGCAGGTAGGGCAAATCGGACGTCACCTGGTTCTTGCCGATGATGTGTAACTCGGCCCCGGCATCAACCAGGTTCGCCGCGACGTCCGGCACATGCCCGAGCATCCGCCCAATCCGCCGCCGCGCTTCGACGAGCGCCGCGTCGACGACATCAGCGTGTGCCATGATGGGGATGCCTTTGCAGTCAATCCGCTTCGCGAAGAACCCGCGATCCGGCGGATCGAGGATCGTAACTTCAGCGCGCACGGCAACGCTCGATGCGTTCGATAGGAATACCGACCCGAGAGCGATGATGACTGCTACAATGCAACGCCAATCGCTCGTTGGTGGAACAATCGTTTTCCGCAATTCGAATCCCCATCGATCGTGAAAACGGCGGGCCGTGGTCGTTCAATCACGTTTTTCTGAAGTCCAACACATTCTTTACCACCAAGACACGAAGACACCAAGCAAGTCAAATCCGAGCGAAGCCCTCCTGAAATCCGATAAGCGACACAGTATTTCGACACAGCGGCGATTGAGCGCTGCGTGGAGCAGGCCGTGAGAATGGAAGTCGGTCGCATCAGCGCCATCTATCGTTACCCGATCAAATCGATGGCCGGCACGCGGCTGGATTCCGCAAGAATCGGCTGGCACGGCGTCGAAGGCGATCGGCGGCTGGCCTTTCGCCGTCTGGCCGAACGCGGCGCGTTCCCCTGGTTGACGGCCAGCCGACTCCCCGAATTGCTGCTCTATCGACCCGCCTATCAGTTCATCGGCCGTCCGGAGACGGCAGGCGAGCCGCTGCCCACCCACGTCCGCACGCCTGGCGGCAAGGAATACCCACTCTCGGACACGTCCCTGGTCAAGGAAATTGCCGATCGGCACAAGGCCGATCTCGAGCTCATGCACTTGAAGCACGGCATCTTCGACGAGGCCGTCATTTCCGCGATCACCTTGGGCACGATCCGCGGCATCGGTCGAGAGGCGGGCCACGATCTCGACATGCGTCGTTTCCGGCCGAATCTGGTGATCGACAGCAGATCCGCTCAACCCTTCGAGGAAGATCACTGGGTCGGCAAAGTCCTGGAGTTTGGCTCCGACGGGACGGGTCCGGCGATCAGCGTCACCCTGCGGGACCCGCGATGCGTGATGATCAATTTCGACCCGGACACAGTCGCAGCCGACGCCAACATCATGCAGACCGTGATTCGCCTGAACGATAACCACGCCGGCGTTTATGCGACGGTTATTCGAACAGGCGAGCTGCGGGTCGGTCAGGTCGTCGTTCTAAGAACATAACGGCGATGCATTCCTCCAATCGGGGCCGCGACTCAAAGGAACAATAGACGTTCGATTTCGCAGATTTCACCGATTCAAAGCGATTGAACCTGCATCACCGGCGAAATCTGCGGATCACGATTTCAGGTATCCTTATTCCGATGGCCGACTGCCGGTCCGCTTCCGTCGATGCGGTCGCACTGATTAATCTTCACGCCGTCCGATGTCGTGGCACAAATCAGGACCCGTGATGGAGCCGGAACGAGAGACGATCGAAAAGCGGCCCGCGGAGTTGGGCCTGTGGGACGCCGTTAGCGTAATCGTCGGCATCGTCGTCGGCGTGTCGATCTTCAAGGCTCCTCCGACCGTGTTTGGAAATGTCGGCACGCCGTGGGCAGGCGTGGTCGTTTGGGGATTGGGCGGATTGGTCGCGCTGGCGGGCGCGCTATGTTACGCCGAGTTGGCGTCGGCTTATCCGGGGTCGGGCGGAGACTACATCTATCTCACGCGGGCTTTCGGGCCGCTCGTCGGGTTTTTGTTTGCCTGGACGCGGTTAGCCGTCATTCTCACGGGCAACATCGCGGCGCTTGCGTATGTGTTTGGCGATTATGCGGTCGCCCTCTTCGCCGGTGATCCGCAGTCGGCTGTCTGGTTTGCCTGTGCGGCTGTCGTCGGTCTGACGTTGTTCAACGTTGTCGGGCTCAAAACTGGGAAGTGGCTGCAGAACTTTTTGAGCGCTCTGAAAGTGCTTGGCCTGGCTGGGCTGCTCGTTGCCGGATTGGTGAGGGGAAGTGCGAGCGCTTGGACTGTGAGCGGGCCAGTGAGCGGACCTGGGTTCGGGCTGGCGATGATTCTGGTGCTCTACGCCTACGGCGGATGGAATGACGCCGTCTTCGTTGCGGCCGACGTCCGCGAGCCCAAGCGGAACATGCCGCGGGCGCTGGCTCTCGGCACGCTGCTGATTGCCGGGCTATACATTCTGGTCAACGCGGCGTTCGTGTCGGCTCTCGGTTTTGCTGGGATCCGCGGTTCGCGAACGCCGGCGGCCGACGTGCTCGGATTGTGGCTGGGCGATCGCGGAGTGACGGGGATGAGCCTGATGGTGATGGTCTCGGCACTCGGCGCCGTCAGCGGGCTGATTCTGGCCGGCTGCCGGCTGCATGCGAGCGTGGGGGCCGACTACCGCATCTTCGCCTGGCTCGGCCGCTGGAATGCACGGCTGAACGCGCCGGTGTATTCGCTCGTGACTCAGGCGCTCGTGTCGGTGTTTTTGATTCTGGCGGTCGGGACTGAGGCGGGGCGGAACGCCGTCGATCGCTCTGTGACAACGGTCGGACTGCCGGCTTTGCCTTGGACCGAATACCAAGGCGGCTTCGACACCCTCGTTGCCGGCACGTCCCCCTTGTTCTGGTTCTTCTTTCTACTGACGGGCATTTCGCTGTTGGTGCTGCGCTACAAAGACCGCGAGCCGCGGGCCTTTCCCGTGCCCCTTTATCCGATCGTGCCTCTGGTCTTCATCGGGGCGAGCGGCTATATGCTGTACGCGAGCATTGCCTACGCAAAGGCTTTGTCGTTGATGGGGATCGTGCCGCTCCTGATCGGCATTCCGCTCTACGCCGTCCGCGGGCCAAGGCAGCAAGCGACCGACGGGTAAATGACAATCTGGCAGCTTGTCCTACGTTTCGCGTTCCGCCTCGCCATTCATTCTCACCCGGAGCCCAAATAAATCGCCATCGCGAGGCCGCAGACCGCCAGGAAAACGGCGAGCACGATGGCCTGGTACGACGGGCCTTGCGTTGTGATCTGCCCGCGGTTGAGCTGCTGCACGAGCCGCACATGCCGGCGGATCGAAAACAGATTGACGGCCACGCCGACCACGATGAACAGAGTGCCAATCCAGGGCGAGATGCTGTGCGATTGCGGGGCGACCCCCTCTTTGGTGACCTGAATCAATCGCAAAAACAGACCAAAGCGGGCCACCACGAAACCAAAGCCCATCAGCGTGAGGCCCGTGCGGATCCAGGCGAGAAACGTTCGCTCCTCGGCGAGATAGTCTTTGAGATCGGCGGCCGGCTTCTGACCAGGGGAAGGGTCCATGGGTGCTCCTTCTCGTTCGACACGATGGCGATGTGTCGTCGGTGCGCAGGTTCATTGCCAGTTGTCGGGCCGTTTGCGGCAGACTTCAAGCCGCAAGCGCACGCAAAGCTTTGCGTGCGCTTCGGTGCCAGCCATGTTGAGCCATGCCTCAGGACAGGAGGCGGCCACGCGCCCGCTTTTTCCACCGTCGCGCGAGGCCCAAACCGACGGCCATTCCGGCCGAGCAGCCTGCCACGGTCAAGAGGAGCGCGGGTGCCGAGTAGGAAGCACCAGGTGACGGGATTTGGCTGGGGTCGAGCCAAACGACTGACGGTCCCGAACCGTTGACTCTGACCTCGGTCGTTTTACCCTCCAGCACGCGGGTCTCCTGTGTTTTGGAGTCAATGATGTCGCCGCCCGAGGGAATCTCAAAATCGACCATGACCTCGCCCACGGGCACGTTATCCAGGCGAAATTCCCCCTTCTCGTCGGCCGTGAACGCGATCGGCGCCGCGTCACCGAACTCGTCGGGGCCCCACCGGCCCGAGCTGACTTTGAACAGGACTTTGCCTTTCGCAAAGGCCCAGGGACCGGGGTTTTTGTAATGGAAGACGACACCCGCGATGCTGCCTCGGCCCGAGGTCGGCAGCGTCCCCAAGACGGCATCGGCATCGCCAACCGTCAACTCGGTGCTCAGCGGGGAGATGGCCGGCCCGGAAACGACCAGCCGATAGGCGCCCGGCGAGACGTGATCGAAGCGAAACCCGCCACCGCCAGCAAGCGCGAGGTGCATTCTACCGAGCTGTTGGCGTTCTGTGATTTGGACGAGAGGGTTGTCTTTCTGCAGTTTGACGGGCAGCAGCTCGACGAGCAATTCCCCGGAGTTCTTCCCTGTGCCTGTCATCGACGCGATCGCGCCGCCGACGCTCACGCCGGACTTGAGTTGCACGGTGATTG
Organism: uncultured Planctomycetaceae bacterium; assembly: GCA_963752185.1. Classification (GTDB taxonomy): domain Bacteria; phylum Planctomycetota; class Planctomycetia; order Planctomycetales; family Planctomycetaceae; genus DASPSM01. The sequence continues at coordinate 4,553,486 of CAVVXK010000002.1, forward strand.
TCTTGGTTCCTTGCCAGCCGTCGGCCACGACTTCCGACATGGCAAAGTGGGGCGCTTTGACTGCGATCCACACCTTACCTTCTTTGCCGTAGTCGAAATCCACGTGAACGGGGACCGAGAAGGAGCCGCCCGGCTGCGCAACCGTCTGCGATGAGCAACCAAAGGGGTAAGGATCCCGCCCGGCGCCGGCCACCACCGTGAATGGCCCGACCGGCCGCCCGTCCGGGCCGACAACTTTTCCGGTCAGCACCGGCGGTCGCTCGAGCACGACGGACAGAGGCGAAGTCACCGGAGGCGCTGGGTACAGAGTCGCTTTGAGATACCCGACCTTGGCAAACGTCAAATAATAATGCTGAAAATTCCAGGCTCTCGGGTTGCGCAGAGCAAACGAACCATCCGCCCTCGACTCAGCGGTCGATCCGGCCCCATCCGACACATCCACGTCAACCAGCGGCCTTCCGGCGGCATCCTTCACGGTCCCGGTGATCGTGTCCCCGTGCTGCAATTCGATGCGCGCTGTATACGCCTTCTGGACGACTTCCTGCCCGACGTCGGCAAAGTGGCGCCAGTTCTTCGCGTAGTCGGCATGCTCAACTTCGATTCCCAACGTCGGATCGACCCCGCGAATTTGGAACCGGCCTTGGGCGTCGGCCTTGACGGACCGATCGTGATCGGGACTGATGCCTGGCGGCGTGAAAATCGTCGGCGACACCCGTGCGCCGGCTACGGGCGCCTTGGTGCGCGCATCTACAACCACCCCATCAATGGCCACGCCGATCCTCACTGGGACCTCAAATCGGCGTTCCTTCGTCTCGGGAGTCAAAGCGAAATGTTGATACCACGGGGGAACGACGATCACGAGTCCCCCGTCAATATGCACATCGATCCGGCAATTCTTCGGGGCCGGGATGGAAAAGGTGCCCGAGGGCGACTTGACCACGATCGGCCGCACCAGCAGCGGATCGAACTCCGTTGACGTGGTACTGATCTGATAGCGGTAAGAGAACTCGGTAATCGGCGTGTGAGTCTTCTCGTCGATCACGACGAAGGTAACGGGAACGGCGTCCTTCCAGGGATACTTGAGCGCCGCTTCCCGCCGGACCCACTCGAGTTCCACGGATTCAATCAGGCTTTCGCCTTTGATGCGGAATTCCGTTTTCGTTCCGTCCTTCCCATCGATGCAGATCAGCTTATCCTGCGTTTTTCTGTATGTCCCCATCTGGTACTGCCAAGCGCCCCCAGACAGAGAGTAATACGTGCCGTCGGGCAGGAATTCGATTCGATTCTGCGCGGCGATCTGTTCGACATACACGCCGGCCCATTCGCCGGCTGCGGAAGGGACGGCATGCGCGAGGATCGCGAGGATTAGCGACGCGAAAACGAGGGCTGGCTTCATCGTGACCTCAGCTGTGTCAAAAATGTTGCACGACTACGTTGTGGCGGAAGGACGCCCGGGAGTCAAACGACAAGGCTGAGTCGAGTTCCGCGCTCCAGGAGCGGAAAACCGTGATCGGCGAAAATCGCGGATCTCGGTTCATCAATTTCTGGGCGCGAGTGAACCCAGGCAAGGTAGGCACGACCTTGCCGAGGACGGGATTTTGATTGAATTGCCGCAAGGAGGCCTGCTTGATCGTCGATTCGCCGCGATGCCGATAATTCAGTGCAGGCGATACAGGCTTCGCAGTTCTGGCCAAGAGAGGCCATTCATGCATCGATCCGACACGGCTTTCGCATCGGCAGGGACCGCTCAATCTCCGGGAGGGCCTACACGCGATCTGTTCCCGTTGCCTCTCGCGCCGTTTGAGCGCGACATGGCCCTCGACGACACGGCTCTCTACCCGATGTCATTCGTGATCATCATCAAGCTCAAAGGCAACCTGCTGCGGGAACCGTTCGAGCAGGCGGTGCAATTCGGGCTCGAACGTCATCCGCTGTTGGCGAGTCGAATTTGCCGTGTCCGCGGTAAAGGGCCTTGTTGGGTTCCCGTCGCGACGCCGACTCCCCAAATCTGCTGGGGGCATTCGCAGCACTCGCAGGAACCTGCCGCGCGGGATCGGATCGATCTGACCCGCGAGATTGGACTTCGCATCTCGGCCGATGCCGATGCGGCCAGGGCCGACGTGCTGTTTGAATTCCATCACGCCTGCACGGACGGACTCGGGGCCGTTCAGTTTATCGGTGACCTGCTGGGGCATTACGGGCAATTGACGACGAGGCACGGTGATGCGCTTCCTGAAATCAAGCCCGTCAATTTTGACGCCCTGCGCGCTCGAGAAGATTACTCGACAAACAACCGCGAGCAAGCCGCAAGGTCTTTCAGCTACGCCTATATGTTGGGGCGACTGACGAAATTACTGCTCCGCCGCCGCCCCATTCCCGTGGCGAAGCCGCGACCAACCGCGCATATCGGCGCGGCTCTCGAATTTCCCGCCCTGATCAGCCGCACGGTCGACGCGACCCAAGTCCAGCAATTGAAAGCGGTGGCGGCACAAAAGGGGGTCACGCTCAACGATCTGTATCTGCTGGAGACGTTTCGCACGATCCGAGACTGGAATCGAGCACACGGTCGCGGGCGGGACAACCAATGGCTGCGGATCGGCATGCCGACCAACCTTCGTACGCCAGCGCACGAACGGATGCCCGCTGCAAACGTCGTCAGTTACATGTTTCTCGCGCGCTGCGCGGGCGATTGTGATCGCCCTGATGAAATGCTGGTCAAAATTCATCGTCAGACATCGCTGGCCGTCCATGCGCGATTCGGCCGGATCACTGCCCTGGGACTCAAGTACGTCCAGAAAGTCCCGGGGCTCATGTGGTGTCTCTTGCGGCTCAATCGCTGTTTCTGTACCGCGATCCTGACCAATGCGGGCGACATCAGTCGCCAGTTTCACGTTCGTTTCGCGTTGAAAGAGGGACGCTGCGTCGCAGGCAATGTCACTCTCGAAGCACTCACGGCTTCGCCCACCATTCGTCCCAAGACGCGACTGGCAATCTCCGTGCTCACCTATGCCGGCACTGTCTTCATCGGCTTGCGCTGCGACCCGCACTGTTTCACGCGTGAGCAGGCGGAAGCGCTGGCAGATTCGTTCGTCAATCGTTTAAAACAGTCTGCGTCGAACCAGTCTGCGTCGAACCAGTCTCCGACGAACACTGTTTCGACTAACACCGTTTCAACAAACAGCGTCCCGCAGTGCAACGCCGCGTGAGACGGAGCAATCCTATCTGAGCAAGAACGAGTTTACCGCTGCCTGCCGGGCCCCGTTGAAGTGCGCCAGGTTCACTGACCGAGAACCGACGTGGCGAGGTCGCTTGCCCGTTAGCCGTCATTTCGGGCATCGTTCAAGTTTCGGGGAATGAAAAATGGCGGACAGTAGTTCGACAACCGGCTCCATACCTGTGCAGAATCAGGATTGGCTCGTTGGAAACCCCTCGGGGATCGGCGCGGCCGCGGCCATGTGGATTGGTTCCGCGGGCGTTCTGATCCTTGGCGTGATCCCAATCCTTTATGGAGCGCTGCACGCCGAAGGGCGCATCAATCTCGCTGAGCTTGGGGTGATCGCGACGGTGGAGACGCTGTTGATTGGAGTGAGCTCCGCGGTCGCGGCGATGCTTTTTTCGGCGCGCAATCTGCGCCTCAAATGCACGATTCTGCTCGTCGCGCTGGCGGCGCTCGACTCTGCGGTCTCTGTCGCCGGCAGCTCCAATATGATCCTGATCGACCGGGCGCTCGCTGGCCTGATCGAGGGCGCGATGGTCGCCGTCTCCATCGAACTGATCGCCCGCTCCCGCCATGCCGAGCGGCTTGGCGGATTTTTCCTCGCCATGCAGGCCCTTGCGCAAGGCCTCCTCGCCCTCGGATTGGCTTGGTGGGTTGTTCCGGGAATGGGGGCGAATGGCGGCTTCCTCGCGCTCGGAATTGTTTGCCTCGTCTCGATTGGGGTGGCCTTCCTCGTCCCCGCTGAATACGGCGATATGCCCAAGCAAAGCGCGAGCATGGATGGCGTGTTCACCGTGAGAGCCATCCTTGCTCTTTTGATGATCGTTCTCTTTTTCATGTTCGTCGTCGCTGTCTGGACATTCCTGGAGCCCTTGGGCGGGAAAGTCGGCATCGACGCGCAAACCGTTGGCGTGCTGGTATCCATAGGCCTTTTCGTTCAGGTGGCCGCTTCGCTCGCCGCAGCGTGGCTCGAGGCGTATCTCGACTACCGCCTCGGTATTCTTGGCTGCGGCATCGTGGGATTGATCGCAGCGGCGATTCTGGGCGCCAGCCCCACGCTCCTGATGTTCTGCGTCGCCGTCTTGGCGATCAGTTTCGTCTGGATGTTCATCGTCCCATTCATGATCGGCATGACCCTGGCGGCGGATTCCACGAGGAACACATGTTTGCTGGTTCCGGCCGCACAGCTCTTGGGCGCGGCGTTTGGGCCCTTGGCCGCGACGGCTTTCGTCGAGGGCGAAAATGCAAGCGCCGTGCCGCTGTTCGGGATCGTTATGACCGTGTTCAGCCTCGCGCTGTTCGGTCTGTTCCTGATCGCAGTGCGGCGCCGCGCCGCCGCGTGAAAAAGGAAGACACGAACCAAGCAGTAGCAATCCTATAGCCGAATTGGTCGGGGGACATAGAGGTCAAGCACGTACGACGCCCGGCGGTGTCGTGCCACCCCCTCCTCAGCCTGCTGCGGCATCGCCCAGTCCCCCGTTCCCTTTGATTTGACGTGTTTCGCCGAATCACTATGCCGCCCCGCGGCTCCAACAAGGTTGGCTGAAGCAAGGGTTCCGGGACTCGCCCGACCGTTTTGGTCGTCCGTGAGACGGAAAAATTTGAGAATAACAGTCAACGTGTGAGGCAAATCGCTCTCGAAACTCGCACTGTTATTCGGAATCTCACGGATCCACGACGGACCGGGACCAGCCGCGAGCCGGTGGCCCCCCTTTTCTTAGAGCTCCGGCGCCGGAGGGTCTCCCGATGTCGCTGTTCCCGATGTCCCTCTTCCGTCTCGCCATCCCATTCCTGGTTCTCTTCGCCTTGGCCATTCCCGGATCCGCCGCCCGGGCCGACTTATTCGTCAGCAGCTTCGCCAACAGCGAGGTGCTGGAGTACAACGGCCTGACCGGCACCTTCGTCAAAAGCTTCGTGACCCCAGAGAGCAGCAGCTTGGACGCCCCCGAGGGCCTGGTGTTCGGTCCCAACGGCAACCTCTTCGTCAGCAGCCTTAATAACAATCAGGTGCTGGAGTACAACGGCACGACCGGCGCCTTCGCCAACACCTTCGTGCCCTCAGGGGGCGGCGGCTTGGGCTTTCCCGAGGGGCTGGTGTTTGGTCCCAACGGCGACCTCTTCGTCAGCAGCCAGGGCACCAATCAAGTGATCGAGTACAAGGGCAGCACCGGCGCCTTCGTCGCGACCTTCGTGACCCAAGGGAGCGGCGGCTTGAATCTACCCGAGGGGTTGGCATTCGGTCCCAACGGCAACCTCTTCGTCAGCAGCTACTACACCCATTCGGTGCTGGAGTACGACGGCAGCACCGGCGCCTTCCTTGAGTCCTTCGCCAGCGGCGGCGGCTTGAGCGGACCCGTCGACCTGGTGTTCGGTCCCAACGGCGACCTCTTCGTCAGCAGCGGCGGCACCAGCAGCAATGCGGTTTTGGAGTACGACGGCACGACCGGCGCCTTTGTCCAGACCTTCGCCAGCGGCGGCGGCTTGGACGGACCCTCTTACCTGACCTTCGGCCCGTCGTCGCCGGCCGCCCCCGAACCGCCGGCCCTGATGCTGGCAGTCCTCGCCACCCTCACCGGATTGGCCATCGCCGCCCTGCGGCGGGCCGCCGCCTGGTTCCGACCCGCCAAACCCTGAGCCTCGTCGCGTTCAATGGTTTTGGGTGAACGCGGACAAGTGTGAGCGGTCTCAACCGGAATTCTGTTCCCCCAAAAAAGCAAAAGGAGGGCGGAGCCTCCGGCTCGCCCTCCGAGATGATTGTCGTTTGTTCTCGAACTAGCGACGACCGCCGCCCCAGCCGCCGCGTCCAGAGTGGCCGCCCCAGCCACTATGGCTGTAGGAACCGCCCGAGCCACGATGGCCGTAGTACCCGCCCCAGGAGCCTGTCGTGTAACCGTACGAGTAGCTGGGGTAGCTGTAGCCGTAGGAGTAGGTCGGATAGCTGTAGCCGTACCCGTATCCGTAGCTGGGATAGCTGTAGCCGTATCCGCCGTAGTAACGGTGACCGTAATGGCCGTAACCTGCGTGGTACCCGCCGTGGTAACCTGCGTGGCTGTATCCGCCATGACCGTATCCCCCGTGACTGTAGCCACCATGACCGTAGCCGCGAGCCTCGGCTTTGCCGCCAAGTCCCGACCACAAGCCGATTGTCATCAAGGCAGCGAAACCAACCAGCGCGATCCGACGAATGTTATTGTTCATGTCTTTTCCCCTGAAAGTTGTGGCGTTGTTTTTGTTTCTTGAGGCACTGCGTCAGGTCTTCACAAAAAGGAACGGGTCCGTCGGCAACTTCTTCCGAACTTTTCAAGAAAATCTCTTGACTGCTGTGAAATAACGTGGCCGGACCGCGTCAATTCGGGGCACGGACCGTTTGCGTCACGTGTCGATTGAGGGTCGCAGCCAGAGCGCAAGTGCCAGCCGCCGTTGCCAATCAGGCTGGCGTCGGCGTGTTGGCCCGGTCGCGAAGGGCCTTCGTGAGCTTGTCGACCACGTCATCGACCTGGCTGCGAACGGTCGCGAGCGGCTTGCCGGCCTCGAGATCGGCCAGTTGATCGTCGAGCTTTTTGGCCCAAACGCGGCACCGCTCGACCAGCCATTTGCGGTCGGCCGGCGGAAGCGGTTTGTGGTCCGCCAGGATCACGCGAGAGCAGCCCTCACGAAATTCGCTGATCCGCTGGGCCAGGGCCTGCGGCGTCTCGGGCCGTTTGCGGCGCCATTCCTCGGCCTCGTCGGCCAAAGTTTTCAAATACTCGGCCCGGGAGACGTCGGCCGGAAAGGCATTCGGCTTGCTCCATCCCCAACCGGAGGCGACTTGCTGTGGACCCTGGATGCGCTCCCACCCGAAAAAAGCGCCGACCGCGATCGCTGCAGCCGTCGCCAAGCCGGCAACGAACCAACGGGCCGGTCGCGGCCGACTGGCCGAAGTCGGGCGCGGCGGACGTGCCGGGCCGACGGCCGCCGATTCACTCAGCCTGCGCCATCCCGTTTCGACTCTTTTGGAAAGGTCGTCCGAAGCGCGGAGCTTGCGGTCCCAATAAACGTCTCCCCCGCTGAGTACATGAGCTTGCAGCTCGAGCAGGCGGCCGGGATGCCGGAAGAGTCGTCGCAGCGGCTGCGCGGGGAGGTCGGCCAGTCCGCGTTGTCTGACGTCCTTGAGAGTACGGCCCAGGATCTCTTCGAGCGATGGCTCGCCGCGGTCAGGCGCGGCCTGCGGTCTTTGAGCGCGACCAAAGCGACGGGTTTCCAGCAGCACCTCGAGTTCGGCGACAAACTCACCCAGATGCGGTCCGGCGATCATGTCTTCCAGCCAGGTCACCAGAAGCGCGTCGTCTTCGGGAATGTCGAAGGTGTGCAGGGCCGTCATCGATTCCCTCGCTGGCAGCACGTCGTCAACAGCTCTTTGGCCTCATGTTTCAACTTGTAAGCCTCGTTAGTCGTGATCCCGAGTTTGGAACACAGGGCCTTGTAATCGGACTGCTCGTAAATGATGCCGACGACCACTTCCCGATGCCGGTCGTTGAGCCTGGTCATGCACTCGCGCAGGATCTGGGCCCACTCGCTGCGGGCCGCCCACTCGCGGTCGCGATCGGGGCCGGTGTCGACGACATCGAATTCCGATTTCAGTTGCGAGGACCGCTTCATGCGGACGGAATCGAGAAAGTAATTCCGAGCGACAGTGAGCGCCCAGCGCGGAAGCTCCCTTCTTTGTACAAGTGGAGCTTTTCGAGGATGCGGATCCACGTCTCTTGCGCGAGATCGTCGACCTGGCTGGAAGAAGCCAGGCTGGCCAAGCGCGCGAAGACCGCGCCGCTGTGCTTGCGGTACAGGATCTCGACGAGGCGTTTCGTCGCCTCTCGATCGCCGTCGTGCTGCGCGACGATGAGCTGCGCCACCAGGTTGTCGTCGTTGACCTCGGTGTCGAGCACTTGCACGGTTGCATCCTTGTCAGCGTGAGGATCACGGGCCCAGCCCGAGTCTTCCGCCGGCATTTCGCCGATGAGCCAGGGCCGGTTGATTTCATTTTTGTAATGTTTCGGATACATATATAACAAGTTTTTAATTTTGCGGAAGAAACGAGCCTCGCATCCGTTTAGCCCCGTGTCGGCGGAAACGTCGGCGACAAGCCGGGGACGTCCTGGCACCCCACATGTTTTGTTCGTTCGGCTCGGTGGAGGTTCGAACAAATGTTCACCGGTGGGTTTTCACAAATCGAATTCTCAAGTTTGTCGAAGGGAGATTTCATGGACTGCAAAAAACGTCGCGTCTTGGGCGCCGTGATGGCGGCCTTGCCGCTCGTGGCCGCGAGCGCGCTGGCTATCGGGGACGACTATTCGCCCCGCCAGTATTACGGAGCCTGGGAGCATCGGCGGAGCTACAGCTACCGCACGTACTACTACAAGCCGACGCCGACCTACGCGGGGTACCGGCACCACTACGTCGTCTCGTACCCGCACGATCACCAGCACTATTACTACTACAACCCGTACAAGAAGACGTTCTGGGGACGGTGCAACGCTTACAGCGAAGGCCAGCCGTACTACTCGCGGCTGCCCGAGGAGTACCAGCGCTCCTCCCTCGCGGAAATTCCCGAAAGCGCATTTCCGCCTCAGGGACCGCTGCCCGGGATTCCCGAGGCTCAAGACGGAAGCCGCCTCGATCTGCCGCCGGACGACGCTCCTCCGCCGGGTCCAGGTGGACCAGGTGGTGGTCCGGCCGGTGCAGGCGTGAACCCCGCTGAGGGGGGCAATCCGGTTCCTCCGGGTCCTGCCGGTCCTCCGCCGGCGCAAAACGGCGGCGCTCCCGCAGGCGCGGGTGCTGGCAATCCCGCTCCGAACGGACCGGCGCCTCCCAAGGGTTGATCGGTTCTTTTGCGAGATCGACACCTTCGGCGGTTCGGCTGCCTGCTTTGATTCGCGGCCGGACCGCCGACTCGATTTCCGTCGTTAGGGTCACTTGCTTCGACGGCGGATTTTTTTTCGGAAGATTCGCGCCGCCTGACCGTTTGATTGAGCGAACCACACGCGCATTTGGACTCGGCCGCGAACCCGCATTCGTCTGCAAGAGTGAAGCGATAGAGGTGAAGCGATGAAGAGATCGGCTGCAATGCTATTGGTCGTCGTCTGTGTGCTGATGAGTCCGGCGGCGCGAGCCGCGGACGACAAGGCGGCGCTCGCGCTTCAAGCACGAGACATCCTCAAAGACACGTGCAGTGCCTGCCACAAGGGGAAAGACTCCCGCGGCGGCCGCTTCAACGCGTCGATCCCGCAATCGATGTTGGCGCCGATCACCAAGGACGACGAAGCGGTCATCAAGGCGGGCGTGCCCGATGACTCCCCGATGTGGCAAGCCATCGACGGGGGCAGCATGCCCTTGAAAAACAGCCCCGAAGCCAAGCGGATGACTGTCGAGCAGAAAACAGTCTTGCGTAAATGGATCGAGGCCGGCGCACGGCGTGGCCCGTCGATCAGGCCGCGCCACCGCGGATTCCGATCAGCATGCAGCAGATGTTGGCCACGATGCGCGAGTTTATGCACAACTCGCCCGTCGACGACCGTCCGTACCTGCGGTTTTACACGCTCACGCACTTGTACAATCAGCCCCGCGAGCGAGTTTCGGACGCCGACATGGACCTGTATCGGGCGGGCCTGTCGAAGGCCGTCAACAGCCTGTCCTGGAAACCGCGCCTCGTCGTACCCCAAGCGGTCGACCAGCAGAAGACGATCTTCGCCATCGATCTCAGGCATCTCGATTGGGACCGGGGCGATCTGTGGAAATACGTGCTGGCCTGCTATCCGTATGGCATGACCTACGAGAACTCGGACGGTCCCCTGCGGGCGCCCTACGTCGAGCTCTCTGACATGGCCAAGTCGGAGTTGCCCTACGTCCGCGGCGACTGGTTCGTCGCCACGGCCACGCGGCCGCCGCTCTACAACAAGATGTTGGAGCTTCCCGACAACGTCGACGCGCTCGAGACCAAGCTCGGCGTGAACCTGGTCAAGAATTTTTTGAACGGCCAATTGGTCCGCTCGGGATTCGGCCAGAGCGAAGTCTCTCCCTCAGCCAACCGGCTGGTCGAGCGTCACGACGAGTCGTTCGGCGGATATTGGAGAAGCTACGACTTCCTCGGCGGCTCAACGAACAGCTCGTTGGCGCAGTTTCCGCTGGGCCCCGATTTCAAGGAGAATCCGTACTCGCAACAGGCCTTCCACCAGGCCGGCGGCGAGATTGTCTTCAATCTGCCCAACCATCTGCAGGCCTATCTGCTGGTGAATGGCAAAGGCGAGCGGATCGACGAGGCGCCGATTGCCATCGTCAGTGATCCGCAGCGCACTTCGGGCTCGGCGGCGATCGTCAACGGGCTCTCGTGCATCGCCTGCCATGATGAAGGGGTCAAGATCGGCTTCAAGGACGAGATTCGCGACGGAGCCCGCGTGGGCGGGGCCGCGCTCACCCAGGTCAGGCTGCTGTATCCCACGCCCGACGTGTTCAACAAATACCTGCAGGAAGACCGCAAAGTGTTTCTCGAGGCCCAATACCGGGCGATCGCCCCGCTCGTGCAGCTTGATCCCGATCCGCTCAAGGCCTTTAAAGGTCGTCCCGAGCCGGTCGCCAGAATCAACCAATACTACCGGCTCGACCGCTTGAACGCCGATTCGGCCGCCGCCGAATTGGGAATCCCCGCGCAGGAGCTGATGGCAAATCTGCGTTCCCTCTCCGCACCCTTGCGCAGGCTCGGACTCGGACCGCTGGCCAACGGCGGAGCCATTAACCGGGCCGATTGGGAGAAGGTCGAAGGGACGTCGGTCTACCAGCGTGCCGCCCGCGATTTGGGACTCGGCACTCCGTACGGGCCGCTGATCCTCAGCGGGTTCTCGCCAGTCTCGAAATCAAACTGATGCAAGGACGATTGGCCACACCCAAGGAATGCAGGCAAAGAAGCGAAACAGGAATCGTGCCATGTACGAACTCATCAAGAGATTGGCTGCAGCCGCGCTGATTGCCGGGGCAATCGTTGCCGCCGCGTGCCCGGCGGTCGCCGCGACACAGCGCGAAAGTCTGCGCGCTCGCTCAGTCGATTGCCAATGTCGTCATCAACGACCAAATGCAACGATCGATCGCGATTGGGTCTTTCCCCGCCGACGGCCGGCTCGACAATGCGAACGCGGGCCCGGGCGTCGCCGAAGACCTGAAATCGCTGCTGCAGGAATTGAAGGTGGCCGTCGATGCGAACTCGCCGCTGTCGCTGCAAGGCACGATTCACAAGGTCGCCGATCCGCAAAACAACAAGCTGATGATGATCAAGATCAAGGCCACGATCACCGACGCGGCGGCCATCACCGTTGCCAATGTTCCCTTTGAGATTCGCGATACGGCCCTGATCGGCGGCATTCTCGGCGTGAACACTTCGCTGCCGGCGCTCGCCACGCGCGAGAAACGCAATGAAAAGCTGCAAGAGGCCCTCAAGCAGCCTTCCTACTTTCAGCACGGAACCTTGATCAAGAGCCGGCGCGAGAGCCCCTACGGGATCGAGCTCTTGGTGACGTCGGTCGCGACTGCGCCGAAGGATGCCGCCGGCTGGGCGAGAGTGCCGGCCCGCCCCGTCGTCAGACGGCGAGGCCTGCCCTTTGTCGAGATCAATGCCGATGAGGTCTATGCGATCCGCATCCACAACCGTCAGCCCGATCGGCTCGACGCGGCGGTGACGGTTTCGATCGACGGCATCGACGTCTTCAACTTCAGCCAAATCCGCAACCCGGCCACCAACCAGCCGAAGTACACGCACTACGTGATTCCATCGGGGTCCGCGATGGTGACCGGCTGGCATCGCACGAACAACGAATCCGACTCGTTCCTCGTGACTCAATATGGCAAAGGTGCCGCGGGACGCATCAACGCCGACCGCAGCAAAGTCGGCGTGATTACCGTGCAATGTGCCATCGCCTGGTCGGGGGACGCCGTTCCCGACGCTGAAAAAGGCGCCCGCGACGGCGGGAATGAGACGGGCTTCGGACCGCCGACGCATACAGGAGTGACGGAAGTTGAGCGCCACGTGGGCGTCGTTCGCGACGAGATCAGCGTGAGATACACCCGCAATTAGAGCGGGCGTCCGCGTGAAACGAGGTGAGACATGAAGTCGATCAACAACTTAGCGACTGCAGTCCTGCTCGGCGGATTGGCGATCGCGATCGCTCTGTCCCCGATCCCGGCGGCCGCTCAGGAGGCCGGCGGCCGCAAATTTGCCTTTCTGGTCGGCGTGGAAAAATACAGTCACGGCAATCTTCCGAATTTGGACTTTCCGGAGAACGACGTCGAAGAACTCGCCGAGACGCTTACGGCCCAAAAGTTCAAAACGCTGCTCTTGACCACGCGGCTGGGCAAGATGAATCCGTCATTGATGCCGACCGCCAAGAACGTGTGGAATTCGCTGCAGAACTTCATTAAGGAAAACAAGCCGACCAAGGCCGATCTGATGCTCGTCGGCCTGGCCGGACATGGCATCCAGCCCCTGGGTTCGGATGAAAGTTATTTCTGCCCGGCCGATGCCAACCCGACCATCAAAGAGGGGACCAAGAATTCGCCGGCGAATCCGGACTCGCTGATTTCCATCGGCGAATTGCTCAAGGTCGTGGACGATTGCGGCGTGGGCTACAAGCTGTTGATCGTCGACGCGTGCCGCAACGATCCCAGCGTGCGGGGCCGGCGGGGCGTCAATCACGTCAACGTGGCCGCCCTTCCCGAGCAGACCGGCGTGTTGTTGAGCTGCAAAGCTGGCGAGTTTTCGTTCGAACATAAGTCCCTGGGCAAAAAGGGTCACGGTGCGTTCTTTTATCACGTGATCATGGGCCTCAAGGGCGCGGCCAGCGAGCGGAACGGCGACATCACCTGGGACGATCTGGGGCTCTATGTCCGCAGACGAGTTCCGGCCAAGGTCCGCGAGCTGTTCGGGGCCGACGGCGGCGTCCAGAATCCGAATCTGATCAGCAACATCAGCGGCGAGCCGGCCGTCTTGGCGCGAGTCACCCCCAGTCTCGAGACCACCCGCACGCGAGGCCCGAAACTGCTGCAGGCTCCGTTCGACGCCAATGCCGTCAAAGCGGCGCACTGCGCGAGCGCACGCTACTACCGAGTCGACCCGGAGCGAACGAACTCGGTCGGGATGACGATGATCCTGATCCCCGCGGGCCGCTTTGCGATGGGCAGCCCCGAGGGCCCGGACGAATTAAAGAAAGCCTTCCCCCACGAAACTGCGACCGGAGATGAGCAGCCGGTGCACGCGGTGACGATCAGCAAGCCATTTTATCTGGCGAAGCACGAAGTCACGAAGCGACAGTTCAAGCGGTTTGTCGACGAGACACACTACCGGACCGAGGCGGAAAAAAACGGCAAGGGCGGAGAGGGTTACACGGGAGACAACGTCCGTCCCTTCCGCCGGGAGCGCCGCTTCACGTGGTTCAATTGGGGCGTCGACCAAGATGACAACTCGCCGGTGGTCAACGTGAGCCACGACGACGCCGTCGAGTTTTGCAAATGGCTCAGCTCGAAAGACCGCAAACAGTATCGCCTGCCGACGGAGGCCGAATGGGAATACGCCGCCCGCGCAGGAACGCTGGGCCGGTACTACTGCGGCGACAATCCGGAAGACCTGACGACGATCGGCAACGTGGCCGACGTGACGGCGAGAGCGATGGCGGCGAAGTCGACCGTGAATTCTTCCGACGGTCATCCGCTCACTTGTCCGGTGGGTCAATTCCGTCCGAACAATTTCGGGCTATACGACATGATCGGCAATGCGCGGGAATGGTGTGCGGACTGGTACGACGCAACTTACTACGCCAATTCGCCGGACCGCGACCCGACCGGCCCTCAGGAGGGCAAGTCTCGCGTGTCCCGCGGAGGCAGTTGGATCGCCGACGGGTGGCATTGCCGCCTAGCCCGTCGCGGCAAGTCCGTCCCACAAATGGCAAGCAATCAGTTGGGCTTTCGCGTCGCCTGCAGTTCCGTGATGCGACATGTCACCAGTTCCACGCGGCCGCCCGCCGGCGCGCGGCGAACCAGACTCTCGAACAAACGAAGAGCTGGGCCGGCGCGGGAAAGAAGCTGTAAATCGGCGGTCCCCGTAACCCAAGACGGCCGGCTCATGCTCCGACCGCGTCATCTGCTCGGGCGTCCCAGGCTTGCTTCGCGCCACCTGAAGATTTGCCGATTCGTCTTCAATTTCCGGGTTTTCGACTCGGCCATTCGGCGCGGCGTAACCACTTGTTCCATCAAGAGAACAGCAATCGGCGGCTCTTTCCGGCACGGTTTCGGAGGAAAGTCGAGAAATCTTTCCAAGAAGCTTGGGAAGAAACGCAGGCACGACTCGTTCTGTTTCCCGAGAGAAGACAACACGAACGCAAGTCGCGACGTGGCCTCTCGAACCTCTGAAAAATCGAACTCTGGGAGTCGCAAAGATGTCCAATACCTTTCGCCTATTCGCCTGTGCTTCGGTGTTCGCTCTGGCCCCTTTGAGCATCGCAAACGCCAACGGTTATCACTGCTGTGCACCCAGCCGATCTTGTTATCGCCCGGTGACATGTCGGCCGATCTGCCATCGGCCTGTGGTGACGTGTCGGCCGATCTGCGATCGACCCGTGGTATCATGTCGGCCGATTTGCGATCGCCCCGTCCGCATCTGCCGTCCGGTTTGCGAAACGCGTGTTTGCACTCCCCCGGTTTGCGAGACGCCGGTCTACACGCCGCCGGTTTGCGAACGTCCGGTCTACTGCCCCCCGGTGCGGCGCTGCTGCAAACCGGTTTGCGTCGAGGAAGTTTACACGACCCCGGTTTGCGTCAAGAAAATCTACACCGCCCCGGTTTGCGAGCGAATTTATCGCGCTCCGGTTTGCGAGCGGGTGTATCGGACTCCGGTTTGCGTCAAGCACTGCTGCCGGCCGGTTTGCCACACATGCCACGGTCGATGTGGCTGAAGCGTCAGGCAGGAAAACGGATTCGATCGCACGGCTGCGATCAGCACCTTCAAAATGCTCCCAAGTTGCGTCCCGACGCGACTTGGGAGCTTTCTGCTTTCAGGCACCAACCAAATTTAGAAAAAAGCTGTCCGAAACGGGGTTGGAACCTGCTTTTACAGGCGCGCCGGCTCGGCTGGGGAGGTGAAATCAGACATCCGTGCTGCGGTCGCCTGCTTAGGAGCCCCGTCCCCAAGATGGGACGGGGCCTGTTCTTTCGGCATGCCTGAGGCAAACCGGCTGCGAAACTCGCCACTTAGTTGTATCAGGAATACGGTCCATGGCGCGCTTTTTTGACAACCGATGGTCTGGTATGCAGCGACCGGGACGCTCGCGTCCGCATAGCGTCGCGAGGGCCGGGGCCTGCGCGCTGCGGATGTTCATTCTCGTTGGCACGTTCTCCGTGGCCGCGGCGCCGGCGCATTCGGCCCCGTTGCGTGTCGATCTGCGGCCCGATCAGACGCCGATTCGGGATCAGGGCGGGCGCGGCACCTGTATCGTCCACTCCGTCGTCGCGGCGATGGAGGCTGCGCTCAAACGATCGGGGCGCGACGTGGACCTGTCCGAGGACACGTGCATGCTGTTGGTCAAGCAGTTCTATCTGGCCGACATCAAAGGCAAACCGGCCGATACGGCCGAGAATCAGGTGACCGGGTTCGACGGCGGAGGCGCCGTCGAGAATATGTATTTTCTGTCGAACGGCATGGCGATCCCCGAGGAATCGACCGGCCACCCAGACGGCTATCAATACAAGAACCCGTTTAACTGGGACCACGCTCACTGGAAAAGCCAGTTCATCGTCGACAGCTGGAACCTGTTTCCGGGGCGAACACTCCCTTCAACGATGCGTGCCCGCCGGTACTTCGCGATCGGCGGGTTTCAACAGATCGCCAATCCCAAGGACCCGGCCGCAATTGAACGAGCCCTGCAGGAGCGGCACGAGGTGATCTGGGGTTTCCCGTGCGGAGGCAAGCGACCTGATAACGGCGTTTGGCACTACGCCGGCCCGGCGAAACCCGCCGACGGCGGCCATTCGATGCTGATTGTCGGTTATGACCGCACCAATCCGAAAGCCCCGTATTTCATTGTCAAGAACAGTTGGGGACCGACAAAGATCCGCGGAGCGAACGGTTTCACTTACATCGGCTACGACTATCTCAAGTACGGCACCGAGGCCGCGTATGTGACCTCGGTCAAGCAGGTGTCCTGGCCGGAGCTGCGATTCGTGGGACGCTGGGAAGTCAACTTCGACGGCTGGAAGGGCATCCTGGACGTGTCGCATCTGCCGGGGATTTTCCGGGGCGTTTTCAAGCAAGATAAGAACCCGTCAATCGACCGGCGAATCGGCACGTTCTACGACAAGAACGATCCCAAACAAGCTCTGCGGGTCAACGGCGACATCAAGGGAAACCGGATCGATTTTTATATCGATTGGTCAAACCCGAATCCCGGGTTGGACAAGTGCGGCGGCCGGCACTTCACGTATTACCTGGCAAAGGACCCCGACCTGATGGCCGGCAGCCATCGCGATCCTGACGGCAGCGAGTGGGGCGGTTTTGCGCGACGGCTCGTATCCCACGAGGCCTTTCCCAGCAAGCCACTGGCGATCGACGCGGCACGCCTGCCCGAGTTGGCGTCGCTGGCACCATCGAAGCGGCTCCAAAACGAGTCAAAGCCCGAGTCGTACCTGGGAGACTGGACGCTTTATTGCCAATCGAAGCCGATCACAGTCCACTTGACGGAGCGTGAAGACTCGGTGGTGCCGCGCGGCCGGCAGGCGACATGTGACGGACTTCGAGGGGAGGGCGTTACCGCATTGGTGGACAAGCGAGACAGGCGAAAGTTGGAACTGACGATCGCCTTGCCCGAGAAGGGGCAGCCGGCGCTCTCCTTCCACGGCCTGCTGCTCTCGCGGGAGCGTGGCATCGTCGCCGGCACGGCACAGGGCGGCAAAATGCCACGCAACTCGCGCTTCGGGTCCGTGCTCGTGCGGAAAAGCGATGCCTCTCACATCCTCGTTCGACAGTGAAGCTTGGCCGGACAGCAAATAGTCCGATCGGCGGCCGGGCAAGGTGTCCGCATGAGATGCCGCTGGCAAGACGGGCTTTGCCCCTCCGTTACCTCAGCGACCTCCTGTAAAGATCGCCTTTGATTGAACCACAATATTTTTTAGGTGATTCTAATTCGGCGTCCGGCCGTGGCGGCGTACTTCCGAAGACCGATGCATGAGGCCATGAAAGCCATCGAAACGCAAGAGATTAAGGCAATCAATCCAAAGGGGCAGTTTCCGCCCGCTTTTTCGTTTGTCATGGTATCACCGACCGAGCCCTTGTCCTGCAAGCATGTCATGAAGGTCCAAGTGAATGGAGTTTGAGCGCATACGCGCAAGCGCGTGATTTCGCGGTGCCGCTCGCATTTTCCCGGCGCGTTTTCGATCAGCATCGGGCAAGATGGGCCTTCCGTTTGTTTTGAACTCGTCGAATGCTCTTGATATTGCGGGGAAGGGGCCTTATGTGGAAATCAACGCTTGCCAATGCGCTTGTCACGTTCGGTCTGCTACATCTGGCCGTAGGCGGCACGCCGGCGCTTGCCGGAACGTTTACAACGATCGACGACCCTCTCGGCGGATACAACTACGCCACGGGAATCTCCGGCAACAATATTGTCGGAAACTACTTGTCGGCGGGCGGCCTCCAAGGCTTTCTCTACAACGGTTCGACCTTTACCACGATCAGTGATCCGCTTTCATCTTCGACGGTCGTGAACGGAATCTCCGGCAGCACGGTTGTCGGATACTACGGACCTCAATCGACGGGAGGGCAAGGCTTTTCGTTCGATGGCACGAGCTATACGACGGTCAGCGATCCGTTGGGTCCGCGCGGCACGTACGCTAAGGGGATTTCGGGTAACAACATTGTTGGATACTATTTACCGGCGTCCAGCGGGGCTCAAGGCTTCCTTTATAACGGCTCAGTCTACACCACGATCAGCGATCCCTTGGGTCTTACGACCGAAGCCTGGGGATCTCCGGCAATGATATTGTCGGTGAGTACGCCACCGCGTCAGGCCAGACTCTCGGCTTCCTGTACGACGGCGCCAATTTCACGACGATCAACGACCCACAAGGCGTCAATGGCACGATTGCCACCGGAATCTCCGGCAACGAGATCGTCGGATATTACCTCGACGCGACGTTCCACACGCACGGCTTTCTGTACGACGGCACGAGCTACACGACACTCGACGACCCGCTGGGCACCTCCGAAACCTTTGCCTACGGCATTCAGGGCTCGACCGTCGTCGGAGCGTACAGCACCTTGGAGAATACAACCAACGGGTTCGCGTACGACTATCAGCCCAGCGCGACTCCGGAGCCCGCGACAATCGTCCTTGCCTCGGCCGGCTTCGGCGCTCTGATGATCTTCGCCCGCAGACGCCGGAAGGCAATCGACATTCGTATTTGGCGGTCGCGTTAAAACGCAACTCTCTTCCGGCTTATGCCGGCGCACCCCGACAACTTTTCTGCCTTCCGATTTCAACGGCCTTACCGCCAGGCGAATTCCCGCGGGACAGCCGAACCAGTGACCTCGGGACGGACGAGCGACCAGAACTCGCGAACTTTATTTCGTACGGGCTGAGTCTCCATTGCGACAATCTTGTAGATGAGACCGGCATCGTTCGGAAGTCGGCTGGCTCCGGCGGCCCATTGTTCCTGAGCGCTATAGACCGCGGGGGTCTGCTCGAAAATCCGATCGGCGTGCTCTTTCGGTGTCAGGAGGACGACGTTCCCGAAGACGTCGAAGTCCCCCATCACGCCAACGGGCCGCACCGACTGTTGGTGCGGACGGATCACAAACTTTTCTGTAAACAGCGGGGCGCCGTCCGGCCGCGCGCTTTGGATCGTTGAGGAAAAGAGATCGTATTCGAATAGCTCGCCGCTGCCGTAATGTTTTCGGCCCGCCATCAGGATTTCGGAATAGAGCAAAGTCGCCGTAGGGGCGATCGCGACCGAGGTTTGAGTCAGAAACCGCGTGTGCTTGTGTGGAATGAGCGGATCGGGCAAGTATTCCAGATAGGCGTTCTCGTGCAGCACAATCTCTTGGCTCTGCGAGGCGAAGTTGGCGTCCATTTCGTGAATTTTGGTGGCCGACTGCGTGGTCACGTGGGCCTGTGCATCGGGCCCCATTTCGATGGAAATGGTATTACGGTCTCCCTGCAGAATTGCACCGGAATTGGAAATGATGAAGACGCAGGGCATTTCCGGCATCTCCTCATCCCAATAAATAGCGCGATGGACGATGAGGGGCGCGCGGCGATACAAGTCGGCCAGAATCGTGCGGGGACCCCTTCGCTCGAAACCCAATCGCAAATGCGCCACTTTTCCAGGCGAACCGGTCGGCAGCTGTTTTGGCTCGTCCTGGAAGGGTGCCAGCTCCGGCAACTGATCGAGCGGTCTCATTTCTTGGCGGTGGGCAAATCGAGATCGAACAACACATTCTCCCGGATGAGCTGCACCAGTTGCGGAATCCCCTGGTTGGTTTTGCAATTGGTAAATAGGAACGGTTTTTTGCCCCGCATCATCCGCGAATCGCGCTCCATGACCTCCAGACTGGCACCGACGTAAGCGGCCAGATCGGTCTTGTTGATGACGAGGATGTCGGACTGCGTAATGCCTGGGCCGTTCTTACGCGGAATTTTATCGCCGGCCGCCACGTCGATGACGTAGATGAAGTAATCGACAAGAGCCGGGCTGAAGGTGAGAGTGAGGTTGTCGCCGCCCGATTCGATCAGCACGAGATCGGTATCGGGGAAGCGGGTTTCCATGTCCTCCACGGCCGCCAGATTCATACTGGGATCCTCGCGCACCGCGGTATGCGGGCAAGCACCGGTTTCGACGCCGAGAATTCGCTCCTCGATGAGAATTCCCTTGAGAGTCCGCTGAACGTGCTTGGCGTCCTCGGTCGTGACCACGTCATTGGTGATGACCAGGATGCGGACGCCGCTATCGATCAACAGCGGCGTGATGGCTTCGATCAGAGCCGTCTTGCCGGAGCCGACAGGTCCGCCAACTCCGATGCGCGAAATTTTCTTCATGGTGTCAATCCCCCGAATAGTCTTTTCAATTCATGAACATGCGGACGCGCGACTTGACGTGCACCGAGGCCAGGATATCGGTCACCGGCGCGAAGGCGGACATATCGTCGAGCGTGGCGCGGGCGACGCGCTGGTAGGCCGAATGAGCGGCCGCATTCACTTCGAACAGTATGGCCTGGGCATCGAGGTAGCTGATTTTGAGCAAACGCAAAGCCGCTCCCAGCATCATCGACGCAATACCGTACTGATGAACGGCAAACGCATCTCTTTCTGAGAGTTTCAAGGCGGCGAAAACCAGGGCCTGCCCGACAGGATACGAGCCCGGCGCTGTTCCCTGCTTGATCGCCGAGAGCCACCCGCTTACCACCGGGGCTTCGGGAAGAACGTGAAGCGCCAATTCTGCCAGCTTGCGTCCCATCCGGACCACCATCGTGCGCATCTCTTCGTTCAACTTGCGGCAATAAATGGCCCGGTCGGCCGCTACGATGCGGGCAAAATCGTCGGCCTGCGCGCGACGATAGGCTTCCAAAACGGCAATTCCATCTCCCGTTGCCGCTTGTTCGGCAGCCGTCCGCACGAATTGGCGCAGCGTTCCCAAATCGTGCACGACCCGTTCCTGCACTGCCGATTCCAGGCCGCTCGAAAAGGAAAACGCACCGACCGGCAACATCGAATCACCGAATTGCAGCAACCGCATCAGCTCTGGAATGCTCGACACAGGCTCGATGCTCCGATCAGTCATGATGGTGATGATGGCCATGACCATGATCATGGTTGTGATCATGATCGTGGTCATGGCTGTGCGACTGTTCGTGCGTGTATTCGTGCACGTGGGAATGCGGCGTGGCGTTCGCCCCGCCGAACAGCCGGCGCGATTCGTGTGGTGCCAGGTACGGAATGACTTCGGTGCCGCGAACGAATTCGTAGGTGATGCCCGTGAAGGCATGGGTCTTCATCACCGAGGACATCACCTGTCGATCAACCGTGAGCGGGACATAGACCTTGGTCCCCTTCACAACCGCGGGCCAATGCTGATTTCCCAGCGCATGGCCAAGCTCGAAGCAAGTTTGGCCAACGGTTGCGTTCGCCTGCGCGAGCAACTTGCCAAGCTCGATGACCAGCACGTCCTGAAGATGGATCCGCGCGACAATCGCCTGACGGCCGACCGCATCCCACGAAAGGATGTCCCCGTTATGAAGATGCGTGTTGCGCTCCAGCGACAACGCCAGCTCGACTCCCTGCTCCGTGTTCTTGCGAAAGCGGTTCTTCTGCGCTTGCCATTGATCGAGATCGAGATAATCGAGCGTGGCGCCGGTGAGCCGCTGTTTCCAGCTCACCTCGTCGATATTTCCGAGGATCGTTTCCACGATCTGCATGACCTTCTCCACCCGAAACCGCTCGGCAGCCTTCGCGCACCGTTCAATGAGCCGTGAAAGCCCGAACTGGTCGCACGGGCTCGTGCGCCTCCGATTGTATTACTCTGCGGTTGGAATCTCGACGGCAGCGACGAACCGCCTGCGGCGACTCAACTGAAGAAATAGAGTTGGTTCAGTGCAATTGTCTTCGGTGCGGGTGCGGTGGCGTGGACTCCATCGACCGTGACGGCGAAGGTTTGAGGATTCACTTCAATTTTCGGCAGTGCCGAATTGCGGACCATGTCTCGCTTGGTCAATGTTCGCGTCCTGTATACCGGCATCACCATGCGTTGAAGATCGTATTTCTTCGCGATGCCCAGGTCATACGCGGCGCGAGAGACAAACGTCACGCACGTCTTAGACAGGGCCGAACCGTACGCACCAAACATCGGCCGGTACATCGTCGGCTGCGGCGTCGGGAGCGAAGCGTTGGGATCACCCATATTGGCCCAGTTGATCATTCCGCCCTTAATCACCATTTTGGGCTTCGCACCGAAAAAGGCCCGCTCCCACAACACCAAGTCGGCCAGCTTGCCGGGTGAGATTGAGCCGAGGACGTGCCCAACTCCCTGCGTAACGGCCGGGTTGATCGTCAATTTCGCCACGTAGCGCAGGACGCGGAAGTTGTCGTTTCCAGCGGCATCTTCGGGAAGTTTGCCGCGGGCTTTTTTCATCGAGTCAGCGGTCTGGATGGCACGCAGCCAGGTTTCGCCGACGCGCCCCATCGCCTGCGAGTCGCTGGTGATCATCGACAGCACACCCAAGTCGTGCAGCACGCTTTCGGCGGCAATTGTTTCGGCGCGCACGCGGCTTTCTGAAAAAGCCACGTCCGACGGGATTTTCGGATTTAAGTTGTGGCAGACCATGATCATGTCGAACAATTCCGCCACCGAATTTACCCCATATGGGAGGGTCGGATTGGTCGAACTGGGGAGCACGTTTGGCTCGCCCGCAATTTTGATAATATCCGGCGCGTGTCCGCCGCCGGCCCCTTCGGTGTGGAAGGTGTGAATCGTTCGGCCGTCGATCGCTGCGATTGTGTCCTCGACGTACCCGGACTCATTGAGCGTGTCTGTGTGGATCGCAACTTGGACATCGTATTCATCGGCAACTTCGAGCGCGGAGCGAAGCACGGCCGGGGTCGTTCCCCAGTCCTCGTGACATTTGAAGCCCGTCGCGCCGGCGAGAACCTGCTCGACGAGTGGCCCCTTCCCGGAAGAATTCCCTTTACCCAACAAACCGAAATTAATCGGCAGCCCCTCGATGGCCCGCAGCATCATTTCGAGATGCCACGGGCCGGAAGTGATCGTGGTGCCGTTGGTTCCGTCGGAAGGACCGATTCCCCCACCCCAGAACGTGGTAATGCCGTTGCTGAGCGCGGCTTGGACCTGCTGCGGGCAGATCATATGGATATGCGTATCCATGCCGGCCGGAGTGAGAATGAGATGCTCGGCCGTGATCGCGTCGGTGGCCGGCCCGACCGTGAGCCCAGGCGTCACTCCGTTCATCGTGTTCGGATTCCCCGCCTTGCCGACTCCGACAATTCTGCCGGCCTTGATGCCGACGTCGGCTTTAATCACCCCCAACAGCGGATCAATGATCGTCGCATTGGTGATGACGAGATCGAGCGCACCGGCGGTGCTCGTGACGGTGTTATCCATGCCCATGCCGTCGCGGAGTGTTTTCCCACCGCCGTAAACGGCTTCGTCGCCGTAATCGCGTAAATCTTTTTCGATCTCGACGTACAAATCGGTATCGGCCAGCCGAATCTTGTCGCCCGTGGTCGGTCCGAACAGATCCGCATATTCCTTGCGGGACATCTTGGACATGGCTATCGCTCCCCTCGTCTTCCCGACTTACTTCTTGGACTTGAATCCGAGTTCCTGGGCTCTCTTGACTGATTCATTGAAATTGGGCCTGTAGCTGGATCCCGCACCGCCGACCCAGCCGTCGACCAGGTTGGCGAAACCATAAATGCGGCTGCTTGCCGGCGATGGGCACGAGCGTCACTTCCTTTTCGTCCCCGGGCTCGAAGCGGATCGCAGTGGTCGCGGGAACATCCAGGCGCATGCCAAAGGCCGCAGGCCGATTGAACTCCAACGCACGATTGGCCTCGAAGAAATGGTAGTGCGATCCAACCTGGATCGGTCGGTCTCCCGTGTTGCGGACTTTGAGCGTGACTGTGGGGCGTCCCGCGTTGATCTCGATTTCGCCGTCGGCCAGAATCAGCCCTCCGACGGGCGTTGTTTTCTCGCTCGATTTTTCGCGTTTTTCGGCTTTGTCCTGTTTGGCCATCGCGCAACTCCTGTGCGTGCTCTCGGGCGGATTAACTGTTGAGCGGATTGGTTATTTCACGGGATCGTGAACGGTGATAAGCCGGCTTCCATCGGTGAAGACCGCCTCCAGCTGAACAAACGGGATCATGTCGGCCACCCCTTCCATGACGTCCTTTCGTGTGAGGATCGACGCGGCCATCCTCATCACCTCTTCCAGCGTTTTTCCCTCTCGCGCTCCGTCCATTGCCGCTGCGCAGATGATGGAGACTGCTTCCGGGTGATTCAGCTTGATTCCCTTCTCTTTTCGCTTGAGGGAAACCTCCGCCATCGAATAGATGAGAACCTTTTCGATCTCTCGGGGCGTCAGATGCATCAGGGCTCCTTGAAAACACGTGCGTCGTTGTTCGTTGTCAAACTGAGAGGTTCAGATCCCGAGTGTTAGTTCGCTTTCTGGCCGACTGGTTTCTGAACGTGGTCGGCACAGATTTCGACCGCGGCGGCTCCGGCTTGTGATCGATTGCTTTCCCTTCCAGACCGTTGGCGAGCAACATCGCTGCCGAGGTGACCACAATAAACGGAATCGTGTATGTCGGAAAGTTGACGCAAGTCAAAGGACCGCTGCGACGTTGAGGAAAAGCGGGCTTCGCGAATCGGTTGCGGAATTCTTTTCTCGGGAGATCACCGCCTCACTTGCTCGGCGCCCACAACAGGGCAAGGCGATCGGAGCCGAACAGCGACGGGGAGAAATTCGGCCGATTCAAAAAGAGCTTGCATCGATTGAAGAAGAAATTCAAAAACTTGACCTTGGCCAAAAGCGAATTTGGGCGGCCAGGATGATACCGAGTGAGGCGGCAGGTGAGACATACGGCGCTCCTCCAAGCACAATCGGCGCTTGGATTGCCGCTCACGGCATAACACGCTCTCCGCGTGAGGCAAAAAATTGGCGGTTGGCACCTGGATTCGGACTCAACCTGCTAGTAGCATAGGAGTCTAAGGGGAGCGGTCGAGTCGAGGGACGGAAAGAGCATCTGGCGAAACTGCGCCACAGGAGGTGCCCCGTGTTCGCGATTCCAACTCTGTTGGTAGTGGTACTGGCAGCTCCCGTCGATGAATCGGCTCTGTTGGCCGCTCGGTTGCCGACCACGGACACGGCCCTCCTCAACTTCTTCCACAAACGCACCCAGCCGCCCCCTGGCCGGGCTGTCATCGAGCAGCTCGCCCGAGCCCTTGACAGCCAGAACGCGACGGAGGCCGACAACGCGCAGGGAGAGCTTGTCAGCATCGGAGCCCCCGTGGTCCCGGCGCTCCGCGAGGTCGCGAATCGGGTGGATGACGTCCGTGCCTCTCGACGCGCGAAGGAGATTTTGCAACTGATCGAGGGGCCTGGAGCCGGCCGCCTGCCCGCCGAGGCCGCCCGGTTGCTGGCCGCTCGGAAGGCGCCTGGGGCCGCGAAGGCGCTCCTGGACTACTTGCCGTTTGCGGACAACGACGGGGTCTTCGAGGATTTCATCTCGGCTCTTTCTGTCGTCGGCTTCCGGGACGGCAAGGCCGATCCCGCACTCCTGGCTGCGCTCAGGGGTTCCTGTAGGTTTAGCCGTGCCACCGCGGTGCGCGCGCTGTGCAATGCCGGCGGCAATTCAGCTTGGAAGATTGTACGCCCCCTGTTGACCGACGCTGACCCCGCAATCCGGCTTCAAGCAGCACTGGCTCTCGCGGACACCCGCGACAGTCAAGCCATTCCGGTCTTGATCGAATGCCTGTCCGACGCGCCAGCCCCGCTTGCTGCCAAAGCCGAAGAGTACCTGGCGAGTCTGGCAGGCGATTGGACCGTAAGTGGTCCGCGCGGAAGCGACCTCGTCTCGCGTCAGCTCCGGCGCGAGGTGTGGGCAACGTGGTGGAAGACCAGCGGCGAGCTGCTCCTGCACGAGGTCCAGTCGCGAACCTTGACGGACGAGGAGTTGGCCAGGGCGCAGGACCTCTTTCGCAAGTTGGAAACCGAGCCAGGGGAAGCCGGACCGACAGCAATTGGAGAGCTGGTGGCGCTGGGGCCGCGGATCAGTCCGCTCTTGCGGCGCGCCATCAAACAGGACCATCCTCGCCTGGGCCCAGCCGCCCGCCGCTGCCTGGAAGTCATCGAGCGGGAGGTCCCACCGACGCCCCTCCCCGAAGCGTTGTTTCGGATGTTGGCGCTGCATCGGCCGCCGGGCACCGTGGCCGTGCTGGTGGCGTTTCTACCCTGTGCCGAGAACGAGGAGTCGATCGCCCAACTCAGTCGCGTTCTGCTCGAGGTTGGCGTGGTGGACGGCAAGGCGGATCCGGCCCTCATGAAGGCCCTCGGTGACCGAGTCGGCATTCGCAGGGCTGTGGCCGCGGTCACGCTGCGGAAGGGTGGTGTTGTGGACCACTTCGCTGCCGTGCGGAAACTGCTGCGGGACGACGACATCGAGGTTCGCCGCCGCGTTGCGCTCGGCCTGGCGGAGGCTGGGGACAAAGAGGGCGCAGTAGCCTTAAGTGGTCTGCTGGAAGAATTGCCCGCTGCACGGCGCTGGGAGATCGAAGAGCAACTCGAGCGGATCGCTGGTGGCAAATCCCCCTCGGAAATCGGAGCCGAGCCGATCAACTGGAAAAAAGTCGCCGGCGCCTGGAAGCAGTGGTGGCAGGACGACCACCCCAAAATCGTCATGGCCGAGGCAACCATGGCCGCCTCAGGTGGAACTTTGCGGGGCTACACGCTGCTCGTCCAGCAGCAGAGCAATACGATTACCGAGTTGGGTCCCGAGGGCAAGCCGCGCTGGACGCTGACCGGACTGCAAAACCCCTCGGACGCCCAGGTGCTGGCCAATCAACACGTCCTCGTCGCGGAGCAGAACCGCGTCACCGAACGCGAAATGACCGGCAATGTGTTGTGGAAAATTGAGGGGATTCAGCCCGTCAGCGTCCAGCGCCTGGCCAATGGGAACACCTTCATCCCCTGCAACGGTCTGCTTCTCGAGGTGGACCGCGCGGGCACGGAGGTGATGCGCCTGCCGATGCCCGGGCGTGGAATCGCCGCCGCCCACAGACTGCCTGACGGACGAATCGTCGCGTTCGATCGTCAAACGATCATCCAGCTCGATCGATCGGGACGGCAGCTCAAGCAAGTTTCTGTAATGACTGGAGGAGGCGGCACCAACGAGATCTTGGACAACGGTCACGTGCTGTCGCTGTCGCCGGGCTTTGGAGACATTACCGAATTCGACATGGACGGTAAGGAGTTAGGCCGATTCAAACAGCCGGAGGCATCGCATGGATTCCGACTACCGAACGGGCATACCTTGGTCTTAGTGAACGGAACGAAGTACATCGAACTTGATCAGAACTGGAACAAGTTGAAGGAGACCGCGCTGGCGACACCCGCCCTGCGCGTGAAACAAAGGTAAGTAGAGCTTGCTCTGCTAAGACTGAGGCAGGAGCCGACGACGATGAGCAATCGATCCTCCCTGCTGTTCCTGGCCGCGGCGTTACTGGCGAGTAGCTTCGCCAGAGACGGCCGGGGGGCTGACAAAGCCGATCAGGACCAGGCCCGGTTAGACGCGGCGATGCTCGCGACCAATGATGCCGCGCTCGTTAACTTCCTTCAGTTGCGGGAGCGCGGCGAGCCCACGCAGGGCACATTGGATCAATTGCTCGCAAACTTGGCCGCATCCGCGCCCGATGCCCGAGCAGCAAGCCTGCGCGGACCTGGTCTCCATCGGGACGCCGGTGCTGCCTCGGCTGCGGGCCCTGGTGCGCGAGGACGGCCGATCCGCCGCCCTGGCCCGGCATTGCGTGACGGCCATAGAAGGCGATGGAGGCACGTTGACCACGGCGGCCGCGCGCCTGCTTGCCAACCGCCGTGCTTCCCATGCGACGACGGTGCTCCTCGCCTATCTTCCCCATGCCGAGAACGATCGCATCCTGCAAGACATCGTGGAGTTGTTACGCACCATCGCCCACAACGAAAGCGGGACCGTAGACCCGGCCGTGGTGAACGCCCTCGGCGACGAGCACCCCTTGCGGCGGGCCACGGCCGTCGCCCTCTTGGCCGAAGGCGACCTCGCGCCGCATCGAGATGCCCTTCGAAAGCTGCTTCTCGATCCTGCGCCTTCAGTGCGATTGCGCGCGGCCTTGGTTCTCGCCAAGGCCGACGATCCCCAGGCTGTCGCCACCTTGATTGCCTTATTGGGAGACGTGGGCGACGGGGACACGCGCATCGGCCATCGAGGGCTTTCTGACCGAGCTGGCCGGGGCGCTGGGCCCCAACGTGAAGAATGGCAAAGCGGCGTTGACTCCCGTTCAAGCCCGCGACGCCTGGCTGTCGTGGTGGAACGACACGAAAGGCCCAGGGCTCCTGAGCGAGCTGAACAAGCGAACCAGGCCCGAAGTCGATCTCGGCAAGGTCCACGCCCTCGTCAAGAAACTGGGCGACAATACCTACGAAGCCCGCGAAACGGCGCAAAAGGACCTGATCGATCTCGGCGTGCCCGTTCTTCCCCTGTTGCGGCAGGTTTACCGCGACCCGCCCGACCTCGAAGTCCGCGATCGGACTTCGCGTCTGCATCGAGAAAATCGAGGGACAGAACGAAAAGGCCAAGGAGGAGTATCTCCCCCGGCTCCTCGCGCTCACGCGTTTGGTCGCGCTGCGAAAACCCCCGGGCGCCGCCGAGGCCATCCTGGCCTACCTGCCGTCGCAAGACGACGAGGGTCTACGGGAAGAACTTCAGAACGCTCTGGCCGCTGTCGCCTACTCGAACGGGGAAGCAAACCCCGTCGTGCTGAAAGCGCTCACGGACAGTTCGCCAACTCGGCGGATCGCCGCCGCCAGAGCGCTCTGCTCGGTCCCAAAACCTGACCAACTGGACAAGGTACGCCGGCTGCTCGAGGACGCCGACCCCGCAGTGCGCCTACGGGTTGCGGTGGCGCTGGCCGAAGCCCGCGACCCTGGCGGACTTCTCGCACTGGCGTCGTTCATCGCCCAGGCTCCGCCGGATTTGGCCGCACAGGCGGAGGACTTTTTGGGCCAGTTTAGCCGGCGACGCGGGACCGAAGGAGTTGCCCGAGGGCGATGCCAATCGCGGAAAACGCAGCACGGCCTGGGCCGCTTGGGCCCAGACCGCCAGGAACAATCCCGCCGTACTCGCCGCGATCTCCACCGCCGCGCGCGGGCGGGTGGGACCTGCTTCGGGCGGAAGTCTGCGCGGTTACACCCTGCTGGTTCAACAACAGGAAAACACGGTCACCGCACTAGGCCCTGACGGCAAGCAGCGCTGGGCCTTGACGGGACTTGAAGGGCCCTTGGATGCTCAGGTTCTCGCCAACCAGGCACATCCTCGTGGCCGAGTCGAACCGGGTCACTGAACGCGACATGAGCGGCACCGTGCTCTGGAAACTCGACGGAGTCTTGCCGGTGAGCGTCCAGCGTCTGCCCAATGGCAACACCTTCATCCCGTGTAATGACGCGCTCATCGAGGTCGACCGTCGCGGTAAAGACGTGCTGCGAGCCACGGTCGCAGGGATCGTCGCGGCGCATCGGCTAGCCCGACGGCCGCATCGTCGGCTTTGACCGGAACGAAATCGTCCAATTCGACAAGGCGGGGAAAGAGCTCAAGCGAACTCAAGTCAACATTGGCGGCGCCGGCTGCAACGAGGTGCTGGACAACGGCCACGTGCTGACCTTGTCCCCTGGAATGGGGAACTGTACGGAGTTTGACCAGGATGGAAACGAAATTAACCATTTCGATGCAGCAAGGAGCCTCTCACGCATTCCGCCTGCCGAACGGCCATACGCTGGTCACGATCAGGGGAACCAAGTACGTCGAGCTGGACAAGAACTGGCAGCAGATCAAAGAGACGCCGCTGTCAGGTGACGCGTTCCGCGTAAAAATGTGGTGAAACCCAAGGATTGTCGAGGTGGTCTTATGAGTTGTCGCCCGACCGGCATCGCCGCGACTGGCATCATCGCGTTCTGCCTCTTCATCTTGGCGTCGACCGCCTCCGCCGCGGGTGTCACCCGCGCCCAGGATCCCGATGGGCTATTGGATGCCCAAGGCCCTCGCGGGGCGAATTGATTACTGGCTGGGCGTTCGCCAGGCCGCGGCAGGGGTCAAGCCTGCGGCTCCATCGCCGACGACGCCGAGTTCATTCGCCGACGTGTACCTCGACCTGTCCGGCTGCGTTCCACCCGTCATCGACGCCCGCGACTTCTTCGATGACCGCCGGCCGGACAAGCGTCAGATCTGGGTCGAAATGCTGCTCGACGGCCGAAAGCCCACCCGCAAACCGGACGCCTTCACCGCTCATTTCACCAATGTCTGGAGAGCGTGGCTGCTCTCCCGGGTCGATACCGAACGCTCGGCCATCCTCGGCCCCGAGACGGAGAAGTGGCTGCAAACTCGCCTGAAGGACGATCTCCCCTACGATCGTCTCGTCCGCCAGTTGATCACCGAGCCCCCCACTGTCCAACCCGATAACCAGAGGGCAGCTCGCAGGTTCAGGAGGGGTCGAGCCGGCGAAGTGCCCAGCCTCTTTGACCAGATCAACGAAAGCAAGCCGGAAACCCTCGCGGGAACCACGTCGCGGCTGTTTCTGGGCATCAAGCTGGAGTGTGCCCAGTGCCACAATGACCGCTCAGGCGGCAACTGGTCGCAAACCGAATTCTGGTCCTTCGCCGCGTTCTTCGCCGCTCAACGAAACCAGCGTAATGACCAGCGGACCATCGCCATCCCCGGAAAAAACGAAGTGGTCCAAGCCCGCTTTCTGCAGGGCGCGGAGCCGACATTCAATCCGGGCGACAATTCGCGAGAGATCGATTGCCGACTGGCTGGTGAGTCCCACGAACGCCTATTTCGCTCGCGCGGGCGTCAATCGGATTTGGTCCTACTTCTTCGGCATCGGCCTCGTCGACCCCATCGACGAGCAGGGCGACCACAACTTGCCCACTCACCCCGAGCTGCTGGACGAGCTGGCCCGACAGTTCACGGATCATCACTACGATATGAAGTATCTGGTCCGTGCCATCGTGGCGAGCCAGGCCTACCAGCGAACCAGCACGGCCAGCTCGTCCACCGAAGTGGATCCGCGCCTCTTCAGCCGTATGCAGGTTCGCGGCCTGAGTGCCGAGCAGCTCTTCGATAGTCTGGCCGAAGTCACGGAGTTCGAGAACACGAGCCGCGTCGTCGCCAGCCGGCTCAACAACGGGAACGGTCTCCCCCCTCGACAGCAGTTCCTGTCACGGTTTTCCCACCAGTACAAGGCAACCGAGACACCCACATCGATCCTCCAAGCGCTGTACCTGATGAACAGCCCCTTCGCCACGGACCGCACCAGCGTGGAGCACAACAACACGCTGATGACACTGGCCCGGCAAAAGACGTCCCACGCGCGGCGGATCGAGACCTTGTTCCTCGTCGTCCTGTCCCGTAAGCCGACGACGAAGGAACTAAATCAATGTGTCGCTTACCTCGGCCGTGGCGGATCGTCTGACGATCGCGGCCAGGCATTGGCCGACGTGTTTTGGGCGTTGATCAACTGTGCGGAGTTCTCTGTCAATCACTAAGGAACGTGAGTCCCTGCCCTGTCGAAGTCATCCTGTCGCGGATCCCCCGCAGGAGAGAACCATGGCTCGATCCAGTTTGCAACTTTCCCGGCGCGAGTGGTTGCGCTTGTCGTCGCTCGGCGTGCTCGGTTGTTCGATGTCCGGCTGGTTGGAGCGTCTCGCCGTCGCCGCGGCCAAGGACCCCGAGCGCAATCGCTCCTGCATCTTGTTGTGGATGAACGGCGGTCCCGCGCAGACCGACACGTTCGATCTCAAGCCGGGGCACGCCAATGGCGGCCCGTCCAAAGAGATCTCCACGTCGGTCCCCGGCATGAATATCAGCGAGCATCTGCCGAATTTGGCCAAACAGGCCAGGCACATCGCGCCTGGTGCGCTCGATGAGCAGCCGGGAAGGCGATCACGCCCGGGCCACCTACTACCTGCGGACCGGCTATCGGCCCGAGGGCGCGATTCAATTCCCGCCCCTGGGAGCGCTCTTGTCGAAAGAACTCGGCGACTCCGAGGCGGCGCTGCCCGGCTTTGTGAGCATTGCCCCCGTCCTGGCCACCAGCCCCGCCACCTTTACCCCCGGCTTTTTGGGGCCCGAGTACGCCCCGCTGATCGTCGGCAACCAGGCCGCCGCGGCCGCGAATCGCTCCATGGGCGATCTCGACAAAGTGTTTCGCGTCCAGGATCTCAAACCGTCCAGTGAGATCAAACAAGAACGGCTTGACGCTCGCGTCGAGTTCTTGAAAGGTTTTCAGGAGAACTTCGTCGCCCAACACCCGAGCGTTCCCACCTCGAGCCACAAAGCCGCCTACGACCGCGCCGTTCGCCTCATGCGCACCTCGGCGGCCAAGGCATTTGATTTGGCCGAAGAACCGGGCAAGCTTCGCGACCGCTACGGCCGCAACCTCTTCGGCCAAGGTTGCCTCCTGGCCCGCCGGCTGGTGGAGCGCGGCGTGCCGTTCGTCGAAGTGACGCTGAACAACGCCCCGGCGCGCCCATTGGCTGGGACACGCACGGACAAAACTTCGAGCAGGTCAAGAATCTGTGCGCCGTGCTCGACCCCGCTTGGGCCGCCTTGCTGGGAGACCTCGCTGAGCGTGGCCTGTTGGACACGACGCTGGTCGTCTGGATGGGCGAATTCGGCCGCACACCCAGAATCAATCAGCAACAAGGCCGCGACCACTTCCCCAACGCCTGGAGTACCGTCCTCTGCGGCGGCGGCATCAAAGGCGGGACGATCCACGGCAAAACCAGCCCCGACGGCATGGCCATCAAAGACGGGCCGGTGACCGTGCCGGACTTCCTGTCCACGGTCGCCAAAGCGCTGGGCGTCGATCCGACCACGCAGAACATTTCCAACATCGGCCGCCCGATCCGCATCGCGGACGTCGGCGCCCGGCCGATCGCGGAAGTGCTGGCGTGAGGCAGATGCGTCGGAACGACAGGATTTGAACCCGCGACGTCTTGCACCGCGGCATTTACGGAACAACGACTCTTCGAAGCAGCCAAGACGTTCCGACCGGGCAGGACGGTCGAGACGAGGCACAATGAGCGGGCCTTCCCCGCTCCATCGCTGAATCGGCTCCGGGGATGAGGGCGAAGGAAAGTAGGTCCTGTTTGCCGATGGCTTTGAAGCCGCCTGAGGCGGAGCAGGACACTCTTCCGGAAACGTCTCTTGGCCGACATGTCCAATTCCGGCCTGGCCGTTCGACTATCCGGAGCAGGCAGGGCAATCAATTCCGCGCTCTCCGCGAGGCGCCCCGCCTGAGGATCATTCCAGGAGAAATCCGCGTGCAGTATTTGGTCGCCATCCACCACCCCGACAACTACGACCCTTTCGTCGCCGAAGACGAAGCGATGCACCGCGATATCGACGCGCTCAACGAAGAAATGATTGCGGCGGGCATCCGGATTTTCGCAGGCGGTCTGCACTCGGCCGGCAAGGCGAAATCGCCGCGGGCGCAGTCCGCGGGCAAGGTCAAGATCACCGACGGCCCCTACCTGGAAACCAAAGAGCACATCGGCGGTTTCTGGATCCTGGAGGCCGCCGACATGCGCGAGGCGCTGGAGTGGGGCCGCAGGGCGGTCATCGCCTGCCGGGCCCCCGTTGAAGTCCGCCAGTTTCACTGACCGAAAACCGGCCGATGTCGACGCCGCCGATATCGACGCCTTCGTAGTCGGCGATCCGGCTGGTGATCGGCGCAAGCCGCGGCCATGCGAACTGGTTGCGATTAACAAAGGGGGACGACACACCCGGGCCTGGCAAATTTATTTCCATCCGCTGCCTCGGAAGCTTGCGAGTTTGTCACGAATACCAATTTTTCAGCAAAGACGTTTGAATTTCAGCTGGGAATTGCGCAAGAATGGGGGCGAAGCAAACTCGGACCCTTCACAACGCGCTTTATCTCGAATCGGTTCAGGATTGCGGATGTCGTCTCGGCAGCTTGCTGCCGAGGTGACGCCGAGCGCAGCACTCGGAATGTGACGCGTAAAAATGCGCACGTCTCTGGTGGTCGGCCGGCGGAACAGCGAACTACGCCGGCAACGGCTGGCGGGTCAAGTCGCCGGTTCGGCGTGCGCCCTCGCGCGGCGTTCCCCGACTGCCGCGCCGCTTTCCAAGACTGGGGCGCCGCCTCCAAGACGGACGGCCCTCTTCGAACCGAACAAACGCTCTCGTCGTCTCTTTTTCTGCGCAGTGACAGGTGTGGGCTGCTTGCCGTCGGTCGGTCATTTTTCGAATTCTCGAAAGGATCTGGCATGAATCGCAGGCGAAGAGGCTTTACGTTGATCGAGCTGTTGGTGGTGATCGCCATCATCGCTGTCCTGATTTCGTTGTTGCTGCCGGCCGTGCAGGCAGCGCGGGAGGCTGCCCGCCGGACCCAGTGCCGAAACAACCTCAAGCAAGTCGGCATCGCAGCCATGAATTATCACGATGTGAACAACTGCTTCCCGCCCGCCTTCTCGCAGACGTTTGGGCCCGCCAACGGACCTCGGTTTTGTTGCGGCATTTGCTGGAACTGCACGCATTGCATTCCGAATATCCATACGTGGGGCGAACGTCTCCTTGAATTCATGGAAGGCACGACGGTCTACAACCGCATTTGCATGAACGGGCCAATCTTCGCTCCCGCGAACATCCAGACGGGTTGCGGACCGATTTGTTATACACAGTTGAACGCCGGCGGATGTTGCGCGGTTGGTCCGACCCGTCCGGCGGCCGCCGTGATCGCCGCCTACGTCTGCCCGTCGGCGCCGCGGAGTGCGAATCCCTTCGTCGAGAAGAGCACCTACTATTGCGAAGGCTGCTGCGGCGCTGCCGGCTATCCACTTTATTACGCGGGAGCCAGCGACTACACGGCCGTGAGCTGCTACGACGATGCAGTGAATAGCGTGTACACCAATCTCGTGGGTCCCACCGATCCTCAAGTCACCGGCTTCTTTCAGGGCTGTGCCAAAATCGGAGTGCTGAGCTGGACCTTCCTGCGACCCGGCGTCCAGCCGGTCCGCATCGAATCGATTACCGATGGCACTTCCACGACGATTTTCTGCGGTGAGCTGGCCGGTCGCCCGGATCTGTGGCAGCGCGGCGTGAAAAAGATCGCCAAACGGGCTCCCTGTGGAAACCTCGCGTCCTGGTCGACCAGCGAGGGCAGCTTTCCGCCGAACGCAAACGCCGGAGGCTGCTGGAGCTGCGTGGATAATGGATATAACGAAATTTGGGGCTCCACGTTCGACGGGACAATCATCCCTGCAGGTTCGCCGACCGACACGACCGTCTGCATCATTAACTGCACGAACCAGGGGAAAACCGGGCTGTACAGTTTCCATCCCGGCAGTTGCGGCCTGCTGATGTGCGACGGATCGGCCCATATGATCAGCGAGAACATCAGCCTGATCACGTTCTGCCGCTTGATCACGTTTAAGGGACGTTCGCCGGTCACGGACGTCTTCTAAGGTTGTTCGGTCGTGGCAAGCCGCCGGGTTGACCCCGGCGGTCTTGCCGCTTCACCGCCACCGTGTTTAGGCCACTGTGTTCAAGCCAGGGCGTTCGGGAGGGCTCTCCCGTGCGCCGGGAGAGCCGCTGTTCGCCGTCACGCCGATGGAAGACGGCTCAGCAGTCCGCCGCGGCGGTTGGCGAATTTGTGGTGCGGGCGTCCCGCCTGCAGTGCCGCCGGGACGGCTGCACCACAAACACGTGCAGCCCTGATGGCTGCACCACGAACACGCGCAGCCCTGATGGCTGCACCACAAACAGGGTGCCCGTCCCAGAATCGGGGTCGGGGATTTAGCAGGAAATCTCAACGAGAAACCAGTGGCGAGTCGGCAACCGCCCCCTCTTCACGATGCGGATCATTACGACGGAGATTGACGCATGATGGACATCGGTCGCAAGACGACTTCCCGCGGCACACAACTGGCGGCACTTGCTCTCGTCGGCCTGGTCGTAGCCGGCTGCTCGGGCACCCAAAGCTCCCAGCAGGCGCTGGATGCACAATTGAAGGCCGCCAACGTCACGAAAACGGACCTTGCAAGATTCTCCGGCAAGGTCACCATCGACGGTCAGACTCCCGAGTACAAGCGAGCGCAGCCCCTGGTGGTCATGTTGTGGGATCAAGCTCACCCCGACAAAAACACGCCGCCCTTCAATACGGTCTGCGCGAAAGACGGCAGCTTTGAATTCTCCAAGTACGTGAAGGGTGACGGCGTTCCCCCCGGATCCTATGTCGTGCTGTTTGGCCAATTCACAAGCAAAGGCAAAATGGGCTTAGGGCAGCCGGACGGGCTGAATAACCTTTACGACGACCCCGACCAGAATTCGAAAAACAAGGACCTCTTTGTCGAGATCGTCGCCCCCGGGAAAACCAATCTCGTCTTTAACCTCGAAATTGCCGGCAAAGATCCGGTGACCACTCCCGGACCGCACGCCGTCACCAAGATTGGAAGAGGGAAGTAGCCCAGCCGACTGGCCCGAATTCCGCGTCATCAGCCAAAATCGTAAATCACTCGCCCCGCGGTTTTCCTCGGGAGTGATCTGACTGTTCCCGGTCGTTTCGGAATTCTCCCGTTCCGACGCCGCGGCTTCCGCGGCTAACTCGCGTCGCGGGAGGCAGATGAGGCGAACCTTATTTCAGGTTCTGCAAAGTTCCAGCGAACTTATACTTGTTGGCGAGGATGCCCGTCGGGGAGGTCCTGGTGCTCTCGAACACAAAGGCGCGTGGCGGAGTTCCCTCGGCAAACAAGCGCTTCCCTTTGCCCAAGAGCACAGGATTGACCAAGAGCAGCATCTCGTCCGCAAGCCCATGTTCGATGAGCGCCGATGTCAGCGTTGAGCTGCCCGAGACGATCAAATCCGGGCCGGCCTTCGCCCTGATGCCGCGAACGCCCTCCACGAGGTCCGGTCCAACGCCCTCGAACGGGCCCCATGCGAGGCTCTCCGGCCTGTGGGTGACGACATACTTCGTCGCCGCATTCAGTCGGTCTGCCATGGGACTCTGCGGTGCGTTCGGCCAGAAACCCGACCACCGATCGTAGGTTCGGCGGCCGATCACCAGATCAAACCGCTCGCCCCATTCCGAAAGGACCATCGCCAACCCGGCAGGAGTGCGATAGGGCGCCGTCCAGTCGCCGTAGGGGAAATCGCTGTCACCCGGACTGCCGGTCTGAATCACGCCGTCGAGCGAAATATGTTCGATGATTTTCAACTTTCGCATTTGAAATCCTGCTTCACACTGCTTCCTGCCTCGGGCTTGCATGACCCCTGAAACGGTCTTCGGACCGGCCGGCCGCCCTGCCTTCACTGTCTAGTCGAATGGCCAGATCGGAATTGGACAAATCGTCCAAAGAATTCTCCGGCCGGCGATCGCGTCGCCTAAATCGGCAACGGGACTCGACCTCGTCGAGCGACTCTGTCGATCGACCTTTGTGATTGGGCGGTGTGAATTGTGATTTTCTTGGCGGACGGCAGCAGTATGCCCTACTTGCGCGACGCCAACCGGGAACAATCCCCTCTCGGCACTTGCAACGACATCACTGCATCGCCGGGAGCGCCGCGGGAATTCCCTTGGCCCCGGACGGATAGCCGCCGTTCAGGGTGGTGTCGATCTCGCTGAGGGCGTTCTCCAGGTGAAGTTTGGTTTCTTGGTCCTGCACTTTTGGCAGCGTGGCGCGGATGCGCTTTGCCAGCTCGGCAAATGCCGCCCGCGCGACCGGCCGCAGCAGCAAGGCTCCCGTCGCGACTTGCTCCTTCACGTCCAACTCCTTCTTGAGGATGTCGAGATAGGCCCCCTGCAGGGCTCGGCGGAGCGGGTCGATGCGCGGATTGGGGGCGTTCAGCTCGGACCACAGACCGCCTTGCAGATCGTTGACGAGCTCGTAAACCTTGTAGCACTTGTCGCCGCAAAGCACCTCGGCGTCAAAGAGTCGTTTCAAACGGCCCTCGCTGAGCAGGGTCGTCAATGTCGATTTTTGCTCCGACATGATGTCGTCGGCCACGTTGTGGTAGCTGAACAGGTTAATGATCGCCGGGTTCAGAAGTTTCGTCGGCGTTGTAAACGCGTTGTCCAAAAGGAACCGCACCGCCTCGCGCTGCCTTTCCTTGGAGACGCGCGTGAATTGTTCGCCGCCGCGGCCTGCCAGCGAACGGTTCTCAAGGATGCCGGCAATCTGCTTGGCCACGGCGTCGAGCCACATGCTGCGATGCCGCAAGATGGAGTTGTAGCCCTCTTGCAGCAGGCTGAAGTCCTCGCCCTTGGTTGTCGTGGCGGCCACCAGGCAATCCAGGGACCGGTCGAGGTTCTTCAATCCCAGGGCCGTGGCCTCGAGCGCATCTGCGCCGATATTATTGGTCAAAACGCTGGGATCGACTTCGGACGGGCCGTCTTCGCCGCCGAAGCGAATCCAGGGCTCCTTGATCTGTTTGGCCGCCAATTCGTCCAACTCGGCTCTTTCTTCCTCCGCCGAGTGCGCCCCGGGGATCGGCCGATAGCCCCAGTCGATCGCGAAATAGTCATAAGGCCCCACGATGGGAATCAGGTGCTTGACGCCGTCTTCCGGCTGGGCCACGTAGTTGAACCGGCCGTAAGACATGATCGAAGCCACGGTGCCGTGCTTGGCCGTGAATGCCGGGTCGCGCAGTTGTTTGACCGTATAAGCCTGGCTGGCGCGATGGTTGTGCCGCAGACCGAGCGTGTGTCCGACCTCGTGGCACGCGACGTAGCGAAGCAACTCGCCGGTCAGCTCATCGGGCAGAGGCAGCTTCCGTCCCCGTGGGTCGACGCCCGCGCACTGCGCGAAATACCAGAAATTCTGCAGCTTGAGGATGTCGTGCCAGAAAATGATATGGGCCGAGATCGTTTCGCCCGAGCGCGGGTCGTGCACGTGCGGCCCCATGGCGTTTTGAACCGGCTCAGCCACCCAGCGGATGACCGACCAGCGGGCATCTTCGGGGTCCCAGCCGCGCGACGGGGCCTCCTTGCAGATGATGGCATTCTCAAAGCCGGCGGCGCAAAGGCCGGTTCCCAATCCTCGACGCCCTTCTTCAAGTACGGCCGCCATTTGTCCGGGATCTCATTGCTGAGATAAAACACGATGGGCTTGATCGGCTTGGACACGGCCTTGGTCGGGTCTTGCTTCTCCAGGCGATAGCGGGCGATGAATTCACGATTCACCTCCCACGTCTTCGGATCGTCGTACTTCTCGAACCTCTCGGTGAAATAGCCGACGCGCGGATCGAAATAGCGCCCGCGCATCGGCGTTTCGGGCAATTGCACCAGGCTGTAGTGGACCAGCGCGCTGGTGCTGTGCCCGCCGCCACCCGGGCGGCCGCGGCCCCTGCGGCCAGGCATCCCGGGCGCCCCGCCGTCGCCCGCCTTGAACGTCAACAGCGAGCGGACTTCGATATTGGTGGGAAACGCCTTGACTTCGGAGAGGTACGAGCGCGATTCATCGATGGGCCCGCCCCCGCCGGCCTCTTTCACCGAGAGATCGGCCACGTCCGTCGTGAAGAGCGGCGTCGCCAGAATGACCGCCGACCGGTCCTTGCCGTCGGCTTCCACATTGAATGCGGCGACGATCGTATGCAGGTTCGCGGATTCCACGGCGGATCGTACCGTGTTGCCTTCCGACCGTTTGTCGAAGCCGGCTTTCCAGAGGTAAACCTTGTTGCCGCGCCGCTGCCAGTAAACGACGTTCGACCCCAGGCTCTTACCGCCCCAGCTCCCCTCGGAGCCCTTGGCCACTTCCGTACGCCACAGCATCAAATGGTCGAAGCCATCTTCCGGAATTTCAAAGTACACCTTGTCGTCGATCCGATGCACCATAAAGACGCCCGGCAGCGACTGTGCCTCCTTGGTGATGACCTCGTCGTACGGCTTGGGCTTTCCCGGCTTTTCAGGCTTTTCCTTCGCCGTCTTCCCGGCCGCCGTCTGCGGCTTTGGGCCGACCTTCTCCGACTGGCCCAGAGCAGTCGCAATCAAGGCCCCCCACAATGCGAACATCATCAACGATTTCGACAACACTTGAGGTTACTCCAGGTGGATACAAACGTCGGCACACTCGGGTAACGGCGACTCGCTCACAGCCGGGTAACGGCTACTCGCCCCATGAGCGGACAACCGAAGAAAAGGCACGCAAGGTTGCCCTCGATTGGCGACGAACGATCCGCTTCGCCCGCTCCAAACTGCCAAGGGCGCTCGGCCTTCTCAAGCTCCAGGTTATATTGCCTAAACATCCAAATCGAGCCAAATCAGCCGTTCCACGCAAAGTTGCCGCGGTGGAAACAAGCGAAGATCACGAGCCGACCGTTGAAGAATGGCGACAAATGTGTTCACGGCTCTCGGCCACGGCCGATCAGGCGATTGCGCTCACAAACGACGAGCGTCCGCCGAATTGAGTACGAATCGCCGCCGCGACCTGCGGCCTTCCCGTCCGCCCACTCCCGCTCCGCTTGCCCATTGAAGGAGAGGGGCCGGGGCCGAAGGGACGATTGGCCATTTTTCTATTCCTCAAGGTTTTGCACAAAAAGGGGGACTGACCCCCTACCACAAGGACGAGCTAGCTTTCGAGCCACCACGGGTCTGGGGTCTGTCCCCCTTTTTGTGCAAATTGCTTTTGAATCCCGGCCCTATGCCGGGAATCGAAAATCCAAAATCGCGTGGCCGTGCGGAAGCCGTGTGCCTCAACGCTTTGGCCAAGAACCCCATTGATCGATACCAAACAATGGGGGATTCCTTCGCCCTCCATGCAACCTCCGCTCCTCATTCGCCTCCCAGCATAGCATCAGGTCACTTGTCACGCTTTCGCGTGTACTTCATCGTCATTACCAATTCCTCCTCGACCTTCCGCACAAGATCCGGTATATTGTCGTTGTCTTTCAATTGAGTAACCGAATAAACACTGCTCGTAAACGTGTCGTTGTCGTCCCACTTAATGACCGATTTCAATTCTCCCGGACCACCTGCCCAATACGGGCCGTCGCATGTCATGGTAAGCACATCGCCTTTTTCATCCAGCGTGCCGACCATTTGAATCGGGCAATGAATTGTCGAGTCAACCCAGGTAGAGACGAATCTCTTCGCTTCGCCATTATACGTTTGCATTCCGATGCCTTCATACTTCTCGCCTGAATGCTCCCACTTGAGAGTCTCCAATAGCCAGACGCCGCTCAGGCCCTTCTCGAGTTTTGCCACCCCCTTGAATTCTAACGCTTTTGAACCCGAGGTTTTCGGGTAGTGCACGGTGATTGCCACATCCCAGGAGCCAACTTGCCTATCGAGAAACTTGCGCGGTACTTGCCTGCGGTTCCTCAGCAAGCACCTCTAACGACATCATACATTGTACAACACAGGCAGCTACGATCAGAAGAGCACGTCGCATTTGCGACCTCCAATAGTGTTACGAGGCAAGTAGTCGACAAACAACCTTTCAGCACTCGGGCTTATCTGCTACGTACCGAGACGACCTGGCCGCTGAATAGTACATCCATTTCCATTCCATTCCCCTTATCCGCGTCGTGGATTTTAGAGATTGCCACGAGGATCCCTGCTGCGATCTGTGGATGTTGTATAACCTGTTTGACGGCGTTCAAAATTGACTGCGCATCCACGCATTCCGAGTGGTTCAGTGTGATCGTCCAGCCGATTTTTGTTTTAAGTACGCGGTTGACAATCCTATCAATATGAATCCTTTTGATTAGCCAGTAGTCACGAACCTGAACGGCCTGAGCTTTCTGCGTGAAGCTCGGCGCAAGCACGAAAAACCCTACGAACACCATCACGATAAAGCGTTTCACAGGAGCCTCCTATTCAGTAGGTTGGAACGGGCGATGATTAAGGCCTGCGCGGCTGGTCAATGATCGCAATGGTCGCCGCAGTTGTTAAGTGGTGCATCGCGCAGTAACGTTTCGAAGCCGACACTGAAACGCGTGACAAAGGTTGCATTATGGACTTTGATACGTGAAAAACCCAGGCGGATCAGATGAGTCGGTAGGGCCCTTAGTTTATAGGCCTTACGGAAGCGACCTTACCGCTGTATAGGACATCAATTTCCGTCCCCTTTCCTTTGTCCGCATCATGAATTGCGGCGACTGCCATCAGTACGCCTGCCGCAATCTGCGGGTGCTGCACTACCTGTGCAACCGCGTGGTCGATCGATTGTGCATTCGTGCATTCCACGTGGCTTAGGACGATAGTCCAACCGGCCTTGATTCTGAGCAAGCAAACGCGACTTCCAAAATGATACCGCGGCTGGAGCCAGTAATCACGACTCTCAACTGCGCGGGCATTGTGCATCAGCCCCACGGCGAGCATGACGACGGTCAGGAGTACCCTCAAGGCAAAGCATTTCACTGGCGTCTCCTATGCACTGGCGTGAACACGCGACGGCCGGGGACGCGGGCGGCTCGTGAGAACCGCGGCTGTGTTGCACCCCTCAAGGCTACTTTATTCGTGCAATTTCCTTCGAGCAGGCGAATTAAATGGCGCATGAATCGTTGTGTTGATTGGCCTCGAAGCTCGTCGGTCGAAATGAAACCGGAAAAGGCGGACAAAGCGTATGGCAAGTCCCCACCTTCTCCGGCACCCTTCTGTGCCAAGTCCGGTGTCGTTGATGAGCCTGGAAGACATTGTGTAAGGCTCGCGACCAATATGCAACAAAAAACCGTCTCGAATTAGAAGGCGCGTCGGATGGATAAAAGTGTGAACCAGTGGAGGGAAGGTGGCCTGCTGTTGAAAAGCTGACGTGAGAGAACGTCGCACAGTCGCTAGCGGGCGGGACACCCAACGGGCTCCCGGGTCGCGCGGACTGCTGCGCGTACGCGCAACGGCGCACCAGGATCGTGTCCCGACGTGTGGCGTGATCGTCATGATCCGAGGTGAGAGCCGCATGCGGTAATTCCGCACGTAGGGAACTGCGCGACGGGCGGACCCCAATGGCCGGCGCGATCGCGATAACCGATTGTCATTTGGTTCCTGACACCTGCCTTCCCCAGATTTGGCTGCCCATTCCCCTAAATTAGCTTTCAGCTGCCACAGCGTTGAGATTCACTGGGTCCTAAATCCCCTGACAGAGAGCAGTAGCACGCGCGGTAAGCATTGGGGCGCGTGCGCGGATGAAGGCATCGAAACTTGCGGTTTGGTACGGGAAGGCTGCGGGATTGGGTAGCAAGTTAGCCGCGAAGACCGCGGCCGACGCCGTGCCTAGATTAGCGGCACACATAGGCAAATAGACGTGGGGGTCGTCATCACTAATCACCTTATTCTCGGACGCCGCAAGCATGCACACGTTCGAAAGAGCGTTGTGCTCGCCTTTTATCGCGTTGGCCTTCAGATACGCTCTTGGGAAAATGTGATGAAACTCCTTCTGGTTGTATATTGATAGCGCTTGTGTAGAATCAATTGCGACGCCGTTAGTGAGATTCCGAGGTCCATCGAGCGCGAGCATCAGAATGAAAGCGCGCGACCGAGAGTTATTGCTTCGAAACGCGATTGAGCTCCACGAATCATCCGTTGGAGGCATGCCAAACTGCTCTGGCTTTCCT
Organism: uncultured Planctomycetaceae bacterium; assembly: GCA_963752185.1. Taxonomy (GTDB): domain Bacteria; phylum Planctomycetota; class Planctomycetia; order Planctomycetales; family Planctomycetaceae; genus DASPSM01. The sequence continues at coordinate 4,597,085 of CAVVXK010000002.1, forward strand.
TTAGAATCCAATACAAAATCGTGGATCAGCTGCAAATCTTGGGACACAAAGTGCTCCGATGCCCCGCGATATCTTTGGCCGAATGCCGATCGCCAAAACCACTGCCGAACCCGATTGATCCGATCAGGCGTAAGGTTCTTATGGGCGAAGATGTACGCCAGCACGAGGGCGATCGCTTCGTAGGGTAGAAAGTCCCAACTATGAATGAGGAACTCCGTGGTAAGCAAATCGACGGTTTTCAGAAGCGCCTCTTTCGTCTGTTTGACCAAGGCTTCCATTTCGTGCTTTGAAAGTTTTCGCAGACCGACGACGTCATCCTTCTTAATTGAGCGACTTTTGATGGCCGCGAGCGCCTTCAGAATCGTATCCCCCTCTAAGTCGCCAAAGCCTTTTCTGCTGAGCGCATCCTGAATCTCGGATGCCTCTTCATTCAGATCGAAGGTCGGCGACCACGTAGCAGCAACCATGAGATCGTAAGTCGAAAGTCGGGTACCGGAACTGTTGATCCGCTCGAAGATCGGACAGACCTCTTCGACCGTAAGATCTTTAAGTGTCACAACTGGGATCTGATACGTCGTGATTGCTTGGTACATCTGGTCGAAGCGCTGATTGAACGTCGTTTTCTGCGGATGCGACTGAAGGGCGGTGCGAAAGTTAAGCAGCTTCGTCGTATCGTACAGCCATCGCATCGGGAAAATGTGGCTTGAATATACGTCTGGTTTGCGAAGAAATGTCTCTTTCTCCAGATCGTAGGCGGCTGCGAATCCGGGATCGGTTTCATCTGCACCGAGGCACGAGTAGATGACCGTAAGGCGCTGCTGACCGTCAAGCACATAGTCCGTGGGCGAGAGATCGTCCGTTTTTGGAAGCTGAAAGTCTCCGATGTTGCGTTCCGTTGCGAGTTTCGAAGTTGTCCTCCAGAGAAGGAGACTACCTACAGGGTAATTGCTGGCGATGCTGTCGAGGAGTTTCACGGCCTGCTCATCCTTCCAGACAAATGGCCGCTGAAACTGCGGGACCTTGATCTCCCCCTTCTTCACATCGGCAATGAGGGACGCAATGATGGGCGTGCTGGTGCTTAGCCTGCTGAGAATATTGGCAGCCATTCGTTCGCTCCTACTGATGCAATCAGCGAATCGTCACCCCAAGATCCCATACCGTCAAGCCCTGTAAGTCAGGGCGTGTCTGCCGGCTCCTGATTCGGTACGCTGTGAGGCCAATCAATAAAGAGGACAGGCGCTGGGACAGGCGCATTTTCACAGAAATGCGCGTGTTCGAGCCCCCCCAGTTCGGGAAATTCATAATCCCGCAGGAATTCCCACAGCCGAATCGTGTGGTCGTCGCTGGCAGACAGGGCCAACCGGCCGTCGGCTGAGAATGAGACCGACGTGATGCCCCCACGTGGTCCTAGAACTCCGTCAAACAATTCCCAGAGGACACCTCCCAGGGCCGAAGCAAATTCTGCTGCTTGCGATGCTCCAACGTGGCGTAAGTAGTCTGGTTCCTCGAGAGAGCCAGCTACCCTGCGCGTCCGGCAATGTCGCCGCTTTTGCCGCCTCCGACAACGCGTCAACTTGGAGAGCCCATCCCAGTTGGAATCTTAAGACCCGTCCGCACCGGCCAAATGTGCTAGGGTCGCTGTCAATAGACGGTACGACTTTTGAACGGAGCGAATTTCCACCCTCTCGCCGGGGGCGTGGTTGCCTTTGATGTTTGGGCCGAAGGAGACGGCGTCGAGGCCGCCTGCGACTCGCGCGGAGAGCACGCCGCACTCGAGGCCTGCGTGGACCGCGTGGATTTTTGGTTCTGAGGCAAACAGCTCGCGGTAGAGCGCTGCTGTCAGTTGCAAAATGGGCGAGTGCAAATTCGGCTTCCAGCCCGGATAACCGTTCGTCGTTTTCGCTGCGGCACCGGCGAGGCCGCAGATCGAGCGAATGGTCGCACTGACATCCTCCATGGCCGGACTCGTGGAACTGCGGGAATTGCAGGCGATCTTTACTGACGACCCGTTAGCAGCCTGTTGAAGAATGGGAGGGCGAAGCTCCTGCTGAGCCGCCCTCATCGGTTTTCCTGCAAGAAACGGCTCGGCGGGAGCCTCGCCCTCCCCTGGCACGGAATACTTCAACGGGCCGTTGGTCGTCACGACGGCCAGGTTGTTGCTGCTCTCGGGAAGCGTGGGGATTTCGGGGGTCATGGAAACCACGCCCGCCGGCAGCGACAACAGCATGCGAATCAGCGCTTGCGAATCGGCGAGCGAAAACGCCTGTGAGGCGGTGCCCTCAGAAGTGCTTGCCGACGGCTTGATTGAAACTTGCGCTGCGTTGTCCCGGCCGGCAAACTGTTCGTTCAGTTTGGCCCGCGCCTGATCGATGGCCTGGCGAAACGCGTTCGCTTTTTCGCCGGGGATGAACACGGTCGCGGCGCTGGACCGCGGAATGGCGTTGCGGCGGTCGCCGCCGTCGATCGTGGCGACGCGCGAGTCGACGCCTTGTTGGGCCGCGGTCTCCAGGAACTGAGCCAGGACGCGGATCGCGTTCGCCCGGCCGGCGGCGATCTCCATTCCCGAATGGCCCCCCTTGAGGCCGCCGATCTCCAACCGCAGGGCCGTCCAGCCTGGCTCGACCGGCGATTGGGGCCTTGTCCAAGTGATTTCTGTGTCCCTGCCGCCGGCGCAGCCGATGGTCAATTCGTCGTCGTCCTCCGTGTCGAGATTGAGCAGCGTTTTGCCGGTGATCCCCAGTTGCCCGGCGTCCATTTTCAAGGCCCCGGTCAGGCCTTCCTCTTCGTCCTCCGTGAAGAGCAGCTCGAGTGGCGGCCGCTTGAGCGAAGCGTCTTCGCAAACGGCCAGCATCATGGCACAGCCGATCCCGTTGTCGGCCCCAAGCGTGGTATAGGGCGCGCGGAGCCAGCCACCGTCTTGCGCGATTGCGTCTGCCGCGACGACCAACCCGGACTCGGTGACATGCACCCGATCCAGCGGAATCACGGCCTTCGCGGCGTCGGCGGGAACGGGCGCGCCCGACTCCGTCGCGGCCACAATATCGACGTGACTTTGCAGGATGACCGGCAGGCCTTTTCCCCCGCCGCCGGGGGTAGCCGGAACATGAATGCAACGATTGCCCACATCGTCGCGTTTGACGGTGTATCCGTGCTGTGCCGCCCAGCGTTCCAGAAAGAGCATGACCGCGTCTTCATGCTTTGAAGGACGCGGAATGCGGAGGAGCTGCCCGAACAGCTCCCAAAGCCTCTGCGGCTGGAGTCCTTGCAGGGGATCAACGCTCATCGCTGCTGTTCTCTCAGAGGGTTTGTTCAGGCGGGCGACAATCTACGCCAAAATGGTGGATCGGGTGCCATGCCCACCGGCTCGGCGTGGGCATGCCCTTGAATTTCAAACGGGAACGTCAATCGGATTCGCATCCCCACGCAAAGCCGGTGGGCATGGCACCCAGTGGAGTGGTTGGCACAAACGACTCTGCCGACGCCGCTCGCCTCGAGCAGAGCGGTCGGCACAAACGACGCCGCCAGGTTGCTTCCAGAGTACGCATTACCGGTGGCAGATTCACGTCTCCCGACTCCTCTTGACATCCTGCTACCGCGGTAGTAGATCCAGACGACACCGTCGTTTCGCAGATGTAGTTAAGCGTGAGGAAGAGGACGTTTTGCCACACGCAATTGGTCATTCTGCAGATCCGAGACCGATCGCTGGACCAATTGCGGCCTCAAGAAGCGAAAGGACTCTCTAGTGTTTCGACGCACGACTGATCTTGTTATTGCCCTGATCTTTGCCACGGTCCTGATTGGTCTGCCCGCTCGGGCCCGTTCCGCGGCGATGCCCCAAGAAGACCGGCGCCCGGAGCAGGGGCCGCTCCGAGGGCGAAGGACCCCCACGCGGCGTCGGTCCATGACCTCTTGCGGAGCGTGCAACAAGCGCGGGACGAAGTCCGCAAGCTGCGCGGCGACATCGAGACGCTCCGCAAACTGCTGGAGGCAAAACCTCAAGCGAATCCGGCGAAACCAACGACGGAGTCGTCCCAAGTCTATCGAGTTCAGACGGCGTACTTTGGCGATGGGGACAAGAAGGTCATGATGTTCTACGTGATGCCCGTCGCCGCCGACGATCGTCGACAATTGGATGAGGAGCCGATGGTCGACGAGATTCTGCAATTGCTTCCGCAGAAAGAGACTGGCTTCTTGGCGAGCATGTCCCAGGCGGAACGGAAAGACGTTCGCGTCGACGTGAAAAAAATCGCCGACTCGACGGGTGAATGCAAGTTTTACCCATTGGTTGGAAACGCCCGCTTGAAAAAGTGCAGCTACCGATGCACGGTCCACTTCGGCAAAACGAGATGGTCGGACTGGCCCTTTCCGTTCTGGAAGGTCCATCCCACCGTGGAAGCGGTCTACATCGACCGAGACCATCTCATTCGCTGCGCCGACTCCGACGCACCTGCGAAACACAATCCGCATTGACGCGGGGTCGCGTCGACCGGCGCTGTCGGCACGAACGAACCTGCCGACGCCGCTCACTGCGAGCGAAGCGGTCGGCCCGAACTAACGTGCGGACGCCGATCGTATGACCGGAGTGGTCCGCACCTACGAATGCAGCCAAGCGGGAAGTGCCCGACCGAGCTTGGCATCGGACCAACGGCAGCTCTCAGTGGGCGGGGCGATAACGCACTTCCGGTCCCGGTTGCTTCGAGATAGCAGCCGGCACCTGCAAAGTGGCTCGCGGATGCGCCGCCACCGTTGGCTTCAGGCGAGCGAATCGCCGACGCCGGTCGCTTTGACTGAAGCAGTCGGCACACCGACAGACACCGAGATTCGCTCAAGAAAGCTCTTCCGCGACCGCCGTATTGAAGAACACGGTATTGAACAACACGGTGACGGCCGGGTGAGGTGAAAGTCACCAGATGCCCCGGAATTCCTTCCTAGCCCGAGTATAGCCAGGTGCACGCAAATCCCGATCAAAATTCTTTTCAGTTTGTTGCAACATCCGAGGCGCGGAGAAGTTGCGACAAAAGATTTTTGAGGGATACTTTGTGCCGCAAAGTGATTTTCCTCGTTCCCAAGCTCCCGCTTGGGAACGTAAGCTCTCGAAGCTCCACTTCTTAGAACCGCACGTTCGGCGTGCCGCGTGGATTGTTCACTGCACCTGCGATCGGCGAAGCGGGAGCTTCGCAGGAGTGCGCGTTCCCAAGCGGGAGCTTGGGAACGAGGCCAGGAAAGCTGCCGTCCCCCAGAGGGGCGGACACAAAGCCACCCTCCGCCATGGGGCGGGACCGACTTTTTGGCCCGCCATGGGGGCGGGAACGACTTTTCTTGACCCGCCATGGGGGCGGGACCGACTTTTCTTGGCCCGCCATGGGGGCGGGACCGACTTTTTTGGGCGCACCCCAAAAAACTCTCCCTTCTTTTGTTCCGCCGTTCCGCCCTGTGGCCGACCACGGCAACCCTTCACCCCCGGCTCCTCTCCCGCAAGGGGCGAGGGGTGAAAGACTTAGGACAGCCCGCGGCAACGCCGTCTTGCATCCCTCTGCCCCGTGCCCGCTGCCCTCGGCAGACTTTTTTTGGGTGGACCCAAAAAAAGTCCCCCTTTTTCAGCGCCCAAAAAAGCCAAAAAAGTCCGCCGTAGGGGCGGACGAACGGATTTGTCTGACTCATCCTTCATGCCCGGCATTGGGCTGGGATTCAGAGCAAGGCCTCCGCCTTCATCCTTTGTTCCTGGACCCCGATTGGGCGTTGTGACATGATCCGCCGGCTGGTTTTTCTTTGGACCGAGGACCTGTTGTGGCGGCATCGAAGCGATCGGCGTTGGCGATTGTTTTCGTCACCGTGTTTATCGACCTCTTGGGTTTCGGCATCGTGTTGCCGCTGTTGCCGCGGTACGGCGAGTACTTTCATGCCGAGGGGCCGGTGCTGGGGCTGCTGATGGCGGCGTTTTCCGCCATGCAGTTCATTTTTTCGCCGATCTGGGGACGAATAAGTGACCATGTGGGCCGCCGGCCGATCTTGATTTTGGGCCTGGCCGGTTCGACGGTGTCCTACGCGGTCTTCGGTTTGGCGTCGTCCCTGGCTCCCGACTCGAAAATGGCCGGCCTGAGTCCGCTGACCTGGCTGTTTATCACGCGGATTGGAGCAGGCATCGCCGGGGCGACAATTTCCACGGCACAGGCTTATATTGCCGACGTCACTTCGCCGACCGAGCGGGCCCGCGGCATGGCGCTGATCGGGGCGGCGTTCGGAATTGGATTTACGTTCGGCCCACTGGTGGGAGCGGCTTGCGTTTCGAGCGTGCCGGGCGGACCGCCGAGCCCGGCGGCCGGTTACGCGGCATCGGTGCTTTCGGGATTGGCTTTGCTGTCGGCGATTTTTCTCTTGCCCGAATCGCTGATCGAGCGGTCCGGAACGACTCGCGGCGGTTGGTTCTTGTTTGGGAATTTGAAAGCGGCCGTCGCCCGGCCTTCGATCGGGCTGATTCTGGCGGCGATGTTTTTCACGACCTTTGCCTTTGCCCAATTCGAGACCACGCTGGCGTTATTGACGCAAAAACTCGGGCTGGCCGACCAAAAAAACTTCTATGTGTTCGCCTATATCGGCCTGATTCTGACTTTGGCTCAGGGGGTGTTGGTCCGCCGGCTGGTCCCGCGGCTGGGCGAATTGCGGATGAGCCTGATCGGGACGGTGCTGATGGTGCTGGGGCTCGTGGGCGTGGCGATGGCGGCACGACAGGAATCGCAGCCTTTTCTTTACGCGGTGATTCCGGTGTGCGTGATCGGGTTCGCGTGCCTCACGCCGTCGCTGCAGTCACTCCTGTCACGCCGCAGCGAAGCGACCGAGCAAGGCGGAATTCTTGGCGTCGGCCAAGGAATTGCGGCGATTGCGCGGATTTTGGGACCCGTCGTGGGCATCAGTCTGTTCGCCAAAGCGGCGACCTGGCCCTATTGGGGCGGCGCGGCCGTCATGGCGTTCAGCATCCTTCTGGTGTCGGCCCTGCGGACGGGGCCTTCGCTGGATTGAACCAGTGACCGCCGGCAAATCACCGGCTCCGGCAGAAAAAAGTAAGCCCGCGGCCGGATTGCTCCGACCGCGGGCTTTATGAAAAACGATGGGATGACCATCGGTTAAGGTCTGGCAGGCGCTTTCAGGCGACCGTCCCTGACAGGTATCTCCGCGAGAAACGAACCGCCCTGTGCCGCGCGTACCACGCGCGCTTGACGCGGTTGGACGAGTGTCTTCGCCTGCGAGATCCGTCCGGCATAGGCTGTCGACCCTTCCGAGAAAGAACCGCGCGTAGGGCGGGCAATCCGGAGGAAATCAAAGCACGGCTTGTACCGGCTTTAGCTTCCGCGATGTTATTTCGGCCAGGCGGCCGGCTGAGAACGCGGAAAAGAGCGCGATTGCCGGTTGGAATGGAGCGCTTTGCGCGGGATTCCGCAATTGAGGTCCACTCAAAGTTTGGCGGTTGCGAAAGCTAAGCCGGAGGAGGACAAAAAAACTCCACAGCCTGATGAAACTCGAGAGAGTCTACTGACGAGGGGCGTTTGTTCGTGCCGGAAATGGCCGCGTCAGGAATGAAGGAAGCCAATTGCCTCGATTTTGTCGCCCTTTTTCGAGTATGTCGCGAGATTTGGCCGGCCTTGGCATTCCCGCATTTTCGGATTATAGTCGCCGCTACCGACCGTGCTTTCCGAGTCATCCGCAAAAAATCCGTTCCGATTGCGCAGACCAACGAGCGCTCGGAAGTGCCTTCCCCGCTGAAAGTAACAGAGCGGGGGAACGGTCGGTCGAGGCTTAAGCGTTTGCGCTCCGGAGAGATGGCTGAGTGGCCGAAAGCGCCGGATTGCTAATCCGGTATATCCCGCAAGGGGTATCTCGGGTTCGAATCCCGATCTCTCCGCTTCAAGAATGCCTTCGATAAAGCCACAGAAAACTGGCTCGTCGAAGGCATTTTTCTTTTGGCGCCGCGACGCTTAACTCAGAACGCAGCCCCAAGAAGCGGCAAATCCGATCGGCCGTTGACCCGGGCGAAATCCCGCTCCGCGACAAGGTGGGTCGTGCAAATTGACTGTCGCAGCGGTTTCTGGTTTCGCCGGGTGTTTGACAGTCCCGCTCTCGTCGATTCCAACCGAAAAAATAAAAGCCGGGTTGGTTGACATCAAAGTCGACGCATTTTAGCATGCCGGCTTGAGTTACCCACACACCGAAAAGCGATTATCTTAACGCAATCGGGCCTGATCGCTCCCTAAAGGACGAGCAAGTCCGCATTCACGTACAACAGCTATGCGTTCCCACCAAGCGTTCGTGGAGCGGCCCCAATGAACCAGTTCGTGTTTGCGCTTGCCGTGACACTGGTTTGGGGGATCGCCGACGTAAGCCAAGCCCGGTCCAGCTGCGTAAGCCAAGCCCAGTCCAGCTGCGGCTTTGGCACCTACAGTCGCGGGCGTACGGGTGGATCGTGCGGCATGTCCGGTCGCTGCTCGATTTGCAGCTGTCCAGGTCCCTGCGGAAATGTCCCTCCTTCGTTCCCGCCGGGGCCGGGTCCTTCCATTCTTTGGTTGCCAGGATTAATCCCGCCGACGCCGATCGTCGCTTCGCCTCCGATTCCAAGTCCGCCGCCCGCCACCGAGAAGCAGTCGGCACCGCCGGCTGCAGTTCCATCCGCACCAACGACGCCACCTCCTTCGACGACGAGCGCCGACCGAGGTCCGTCACGCGTGATGAGCCGTCAGACAGGTTTGAATTGAATAAAGAGTCGGGCCGCAAGGACACAGTGATTTCTGGAACGCTTGAGGCCAAAGATTCGAGTCACCGGAGAAGTGATTGGCTTCGTCCGGTGCACCGAACGGTTTGTGTTCATTCGTTTGCGATGTGATTGAGGATGGCCGGTTCGCCTGGAGGAATTTCAGACGAACCGGCGAAGATGCCCCTTTGTGGGGTCAATTTTTAAAGATTTAGCCAGTACTTTGGGGGGAGACCAGGATGAAACGGCTTGTTTTGGGGTTGATGGGAGCGGTGCTTGTTTGCGCCGGACCGCTGGGCGGTCTCGCGCAAGCCGGCCATTTTTGTGGAGCGGGCGGCTACGGCTGTTGTCCGGCGCCGAGCTGCCAACCGAGTTGTGGTTGCACTTCGTACAAGGTCGAACGGCAGACCTGCTTTCGCACGGTCTACGAGACCGTCTGCCATCCGGAGACGTACACCGTCAACACGACGGTTTCCGAGACGGTGTATGATCACCATCCGGAGACGCGCACTCGGTGCGAGTACAAGACAGAATACAAAGACCAACAGTACACCGTCTGCAAGCCGATTTGCGAGACGTCGTACCGGACCGAAACGTACAACACGTATCACACGGTCACGGAGACGAAGTATCGCGAGTGCAGCTACACTGTGCAGAAGCCGGTGTGGTCAACCGAGCAGCGCGAATGCCGCAAGCTCGTTGCGCACAATGTCGTCGAAACGATCCAGCAGGAATGCTCCCGCACTGTGGTCGACCGCGTGACGGAAACCGTCAACACTGATCAGTGCTCGACCGTGACGGTCCCGGTCACGACCTACAGCACGGTGCAACGTGACTGCGGTCAATGGGTAACTCAGACTGTTCAACATCCCGGCCCGGTTGTGAACCAATGCGTTTGCGATCCGTGCACCGGTTGCATGAAGACCTGCCAGGTGCAGTGCCCTGGTTTTACCACCTGCTGCCGGGTTTGGGTTCCGAAGGTCGTGACCGAGCAAGTGCCTTGCACGACCTACAAGTGCGAGGTGGTCCACAAGACCGTACCGGTTCAGGTCGTCCGTTGCGTGCCGCGAACGATCGTCGAAAAAGTGCCCGTCCAGGTTTGCAAGACCGTCTGCCAGGAAGTCGTGGAAAAGTATCCCGTCCAGGTTTGCCATTATGTGTGCGAGCAGAAGGTGGAACGGGTGCCCTACTGCGAATGCCACCAGGTTTGCGAGACGCACAGCCGTCAAGTTCCTGTGACGACTTACAAGACCGTCCAGGAAATCCGGACGTGCAAAGTGGCTTATTGCGTCCCCGTGCAAATTCCGTACACGGTTGACGTTTGCGTGCCCCGCTGCGTCACCAAGACCGTGCCGGTGACCTGCACACGCATGGTTTCCCAGTGCGTCGCGAAGCAGGTTCCGTACGAAGTCTGCCGCGTCGTACCGGTGGTGGAATGCCCGGCTCCGACTTGTGCGCCGTCTTGCTGTGCTCCAACTCCTGCGTCTTGCGGATGTGGTGCACCTGCGGCGTCTTGCGGATGTGGTGCCTCTGCCGCACCGATGGGACCGGCACCGGCTGGTCCGCCGGCCGGCGCTGCTCCGGCTGGTCCTCCGCCGGCCGCACCGCCCGCTCCTGGTGCTCCGTCGGCTTGATTGTTCACTTTTGGTTGGTTCGCATAAATGGCACTTCCGAGCCGTCTCGGTTCGGTAGTGCCGTTTTTTTATGCCTCCGTCCAGACTCGTGGCTTGCAGACCCGCGCAGCCTTCAATAAATAAGCTGTGGAAACAAGTGGGCTGCCGAGGGCGTAGCTCAGTTGGTAGAGCAACGGACTTTTAATCCGTAGGTCCTGGGTTCGAGTCCCAGCGCCCTCAATTGCTGATGCTCGAAAATCATGCCGACGCATGGTTTTCGGGCTGTTTTTACGTACGCCGCCGTGTCAGTCCTGTCGTAGCAGCCGGCCGCCGTCGCCCACGCAAATTCGATGGACGGCCCGCTCGCTTCCACCTAGACTGGGGAATGGCTTTCCCACTGCCCGGAGTTCCGAGATGACGTTTCCGCGGATGCTGAGAGTTCGACAAACGTTCGAGGCTGACCGACTCGAAGACGCGTCCGGAGAAGTCGCGCGGCAATTGCGACAACTTCGCTTAGGTGACAAAGTTCGCGCGGGGCAAACAGTCGCGGTTACTGCCGGGAGCCGTGGCATCGCGAACGTGGCACTTATCACAAAGGCGATCTGCGACCATGTGCGCGGGCTCGGGGCAGTTCCCGTCATCGTCCCCGCGATGGGCAGCCACGGCGGAGGTACTGCGGAGGGCCAGCGCGAAATTATCGAGTCGTACGGCGTTACTGAGGAATACACGGGAGCCGAGATTCGCTCGTCGATGGAGACTGTCATCGTCGACAGGACCCCGCAGGGCATCCCCGTCCATTTCGATCGCAACGCCTTCGAATGCGATCACGTGATTGTCGCGGGCAGGGTCAAGCCGCACACCGGGTTTGCAGGCGAGATCGAGTCGGGTCTGCACAAGATGATGTTGATTGGACTGGGGAAGCACAACGGGGCAAAAATCTATCATCGAGCAATCCTGGATTACAGTTTTCGAGAAATCATCGAGGCGGTCGCGACTGTCGTTCTGGAACGGTGCAAAGTGCTGTGCGGGGTCGCCATTGTCGAAAACGCTTATGACCAAACCGCGCTCATCGAGGCAGTCCCACCGGAGCAGTTCTACGAGCGCGAAAAAGCGCTACTCACGCTGGCTCGCAAGGGAATGCCGCGATTGCCGTTCGACGAGATCGGGCTGTTGATCGTCGACGAAATCGGCAAGGACATCAGCGGATCAGGCATGGACACGAACGTCGTCGGTCGGAAATTCGTCGGAAATCCGGATGAAGGGCGGGACGATGTCTGCTGCAAACGCATTTTCATCCGCGGATTGACGCAAGAGACGCACGGGAATGCCTGCGGAATCGGGCTCGCCGAGTTCACGAATCGTCGCACCGTCGAGCAAATGGACGTTCACATCACTCGAATCAATGCGCTCACGGGCGGACATCCGACGGCTGCGGCGATTCCGGTAACGTTCGACACCGATCGAGAAGTTCTGGAAGCGGCTTTGCAGACAGTCGGCCTCGACGATCCGGAGAATGCGAAGGTCGTTCAGATTTCCAACACGCTGCATGTGGCCGACGTACTCGTGAGCGAGGCATATCTCCCACAGATCAGGGAGCGGAGCGACCTGCAAATCGTCGACGGCCCGTTCGAGATGGAATTCAACAGCGATGGCTTTTTGCTTCCCGTGTCTGCAGCCGGCGCCGCCTTAGGCGCGGTCAAATAATGTCGACGGACTTGCGGCGTCGCCGGTGATCGGAGCGATCGCGATCGAATAAGGTCTGTCGACTCGAATCCGTGAAGGCCATCGCATGTGTCGAAAACCGTCGTCCGCGCGGCGTCGTGGAGTCACTCGCAGGGGATTTCTGGCTGCGACGGCTGCCGCAGGAGCTGTCGCAGCCGGCGGCTACGTTGCGACTCGACGCTTGTTCGATGATTCGAACGCGCAGCCGGATCTCATCCCCGGCGAACCCTTGGCACTAACGCCGGCCGGCAAACTGCTCGATACCGATTTCCCCGATCACTTCGCGGGCGGAGAGTATCTTGGCCACTTGCCCTTCTTGCGGGAGGCCGAAAACGATCCCGTCCAGCCGGGTCAGCGAGTCGGCAAGGGGCATAACGCAAGACGCATCATCGACCTCGCGTCCCTTTTGACGCCTGAAGGACGAAAAACACCCGCCGACCTGTTTTACATTCGCACGGAGTATCCGGATCAATTGCAGGCGCCGCCCGAATGGACAATCAGTATCGAGGGCGAAGTCAAAGAGCCCAAAAAGATTCCCCTCAAAGATCTGTTGCCCGCGGTCGAGTCGCAAGGCCCCGTGCTGCTCGAATGCTCCGGTAATGCTCGGGATTTGCGATACGGCTTGGTGAGCGTCGCCGATTGGGCCGGTATCTCGATGAAAGAGATCATCAAGCAAGCACAGCCCACGTCAAAAGCCCATTCGATACTGATCGGTGGTTACGACGAAGACTCTCATCTTCCGTTGACGCAGCCGCCCTACAAGACAAACTCGTGGCCGACCTGCAGCTGGATCTTCACGATCGGCCAGCTCTTGGAGGCTGGCGCCTTCCTGGCGACGCAGTTGAACGGCGTGCCTCTGCCGCAGGACCAAGGTGCACCGGTTCGCCTGGTCGTTCCCGGCTGGTATGGGTGCGTTGAGGTGAAGTGGGTGAACCAGATTAAATTCGTCGATGGCAACCAACCAACCACTCTACAAATGCAGGAGTTCGCGAGCCGCACGTTTCAGAAGATGCGCCTCGATGAATCGAATCCGCAGCCGCCGGGCCTCGCACCCGAACTGGCCCGTGACTACCGGCCGGCCACGATCGATCAGGTCGCAATTCCCGTCCGCGCGGAAGCGTGGCGGTTGAATGGAAAAATCGAATATCGCGTGCTGGGCATCACCTGGGGCGGGCCAAACCGGACCGACAAGCTGCAGATCCGGTTCCTTCACGGAAATACTCCGAAATTCGAGCCGGTTCAATTCTGCCAGAGCAAGACGTCGTGTCCGGCGTACGGAATCTGGTGCCATCGCTGGCAACCCAAGCTGCGCGGCGGATATTGGATCGAAATGCGATTGGGCGATCGCAAAGTTCGTGCGCGAAAAATGTCCACCCCAACGCCGGTCTCGCGCGATCGATCCGTGAGTTACCACGCACGATCGGTGAATGTTCGGCTGTTATAGCGCGAGCGAGTTTGGAATTCGCGGCGATTGGGCTTAGCGCGGCCAGACAGAATCGGGGCTGGGCGTCGCTTCTGCATTCTGTGACATCGGCTGGCCCGTGGTGAGCCGCAAGTTGGGACCTTGTTGAGCGGCCGGGCCAATCAGTGGCGCCGGATTGTCGTCAAGCGGCTTGGGCTGCGGAGCCGGAAGATCGAACGATGGCAACCGCGCTGGCTTTTTCGGAACGTGTGCCCCGTCCTTTGCTTCGCCGGCATTCGGAACCGGCGGATTGACGGGTGCCTGCAGGTCGGCGTCAGAGGCCGGCTGAGGCGGCAGCAGCGAGGAAGCCCCGTTTAGCGGGGGCGAGTTGCCCGGAGGGCCGCTCGGGCCAGGGTGCGATTCCGCATGCACTGGGGTGGGCACATTGATTGGCTCGGGCAGCTTGTTCCCCCATAAATCGTCGCTCGGCCGAGGCACACCGGCTGGGAAATAGACTTGGTATTCGAACGGCTGATCGCCGGGGGGCACCGGATCGCAATTCGCACAAGTTCGCGGCGGTATCACGCCGAGACAGGCATATTGATGACCGGGATCCTTGTCGTACATCCAGCGGTAATAGCCAACCTGCGTGGCCGGATAGGGGAGATGATCGTCCTGCTCCAGGTACAATGCCGGAGCCATTAACGTGTTGTAGTCGGCCCAGGCTCTGCACACCGAGTGCGGTCCACGTTCCGTGACGGAACACGAGGACATCGCAAGAAGCGACGCGAGGAGCATCAAGTTCAACAGACTGCGAAACATTGCGCCAAACCGCGTGGTAACGTAAAACCCGGCACTTTCGGAATCATCGACCTGAATGATCCAGACACTCAATCAAAGGCCTGCCGTGCTCCCGCAGTTCGAGCATGCCTGCCCGACAGGTCAGGCCATTTTGTCCAAGTTCACTCAGAACAGGGAAATGTGAACCAATGAACCTCTCTGGCTATGAACACTTCGACGCGCCCGTCGAGACGGTTTATGACCAAATCACGAATCTCGAATTCACGGCGAAGACTCTCCCTGGCGTGGAACGGGTCGAGAAACTCACGCCGACCCATCTGGAATGCCGGGTCAAGCCGCCACTTGGATTTCTGGCCGGCAGCATGCAGATGGTCTTTGACGTGACCGAATCCAATCGACCGTCGTCCGCCAAGATGCGCGTCAAAGGCAAAGGCATTGGCGCCAGCCTGACCATCGAGACGTCGATCAAACTCTCGCCCGAAATGGATGGGACGCGGCTCGAATGGTCGAGCCAAGTCACCGAACTGGCCGGTTTGATCAAGGCGCTCAGCCGCTCGCTAATCGAAGGAGCGGCCAAAAAGATCGTCAGCGAGTCTTGGGTCACTTTCCGCAAGCATCTGAACAATGAACCTCGCTAGGGCTGGGGCAATATTTCTCGCGCCCCAGTTGAAGTCGCCAATTCCTATCAGCGGAATGCGGCGTATTCCTTGCCCAACAAGGACGCCGCAATCTTCAGCTTGAGGATCTCGTCGGTCCCTTCGTAGATGCGGCAGACACGCACGTCTTTCCAGTGCCGTCCGGGGCGATACAGTTCCGAATATCCGCGGCCTCCCAGAACCTGTATGGCCCGGTCAGCCGCCTCGCAGGCCGCGTTGCTGGCAAAATATTTCGCGTGGGCGGCGAGCATATCGGCCCGCTCCCGGAGAGCCGCGTCCTTCGGATCGCGCCGTGACGCATCTTTCGCCGCGACCGCGCTTCCCAACAGACTGTCCGAGGCTTGGCGGCCGATTTCGATCGAGGCGATGTGTTCCTGCACAAGTTGGTGCTTGGCGATCGGTTTTCCGTGCTGATTGCGCTCCTTCGCGTAATTGATTGCTTCAATGAGACAGTCTTCGATGACGCCAACGCAGCCCGCTGCCACGCTCAGACGACCGGAAATGAGCGTATTCATGGCGATCCGGAATCCGTTCCCTTCCTCGCCGAGGAGATTGCCCGCGGGCACGGCGTAATTCACAAGCTCGAACATGGCCGTATTTGACGTTGGAAGTCCGAGCTTGGCGGTGAGATCCTCGCATTCGAACCCCGGTCCGCGAGTATCCACGATAAAGGCGCTCATTCGATCCTTGCGACCTTCGGGATACGCAAAGACGATGATCGCCCCGGCAATGCCCCCGTTGGAAATCAGATACTTCACACCGTTGAGCAGGTAACGGTCCCCCTCGCGGCGATAGGTCGTCTGCAACTCGAGGGGATTCGATCCGGCATCGGGCTCGGTGAGGCCGAAGGCCATGATTTTGTCGCCCTTGGCGGCCGCGGTCAGGTACCGTTGCTTTTGATCCGCATTACCCCATTCGATGATGGGCATTTGCCCGATCGAGATGTGGCCGGAGAATAAAGTCCGCAGCCCGGTGCCTTCGCGACCGATGCGGATGAGCGCCTTGACGTAGGTCGCCAGGTCACAGCCTCGACCCCCATATTCCTTGGCCGTGAACATCCCGAAGAGCCGGTATTTTTTGGCCAACTCGATCGATTCCGCATTAAAGCGGTGCTCGAGGTAGCAGAGTTCTTCCAGCGGCCGCACTTCCTGGCAATAAGCTTCGACGTCGCCAAGCAGGGCTTCGTTTTCGGATGTGATCATCTTCGCGCCA
The DNA here is from genome assembly GCA_963752185.1 of uncultured Planctomycetaceae bacterium. GTDB lineage: Bacteria > Planctomycetota > Planctomycetia > Planctomycetales > Planctomycetaceae > DASPSM01. The sequence continues at coordinate 4,613,231 of CAVVXK010000002.1, forward strand.
TCGACGGGTTGCTGAATTGGTTTGTGAACGGCTGTATGATACGGGGATTGAGCCCCCTCGGCCATCTTTCAATAGGCAATCGTCGACCCCGAATCAGTCCCGCCGCCCGCTCATTCGATTTCGCTGCCAAGGGCGCAACCGGAAAAATCCTCAAACGCGCCCTGCGTGATTCCTAGTTTCGGCGTCGAAGTCCGGACAGTTTGTTGCGCGATTATTCCCTCGGTACGGCAATGCTGGAAAAATCGCGGCTTTCTGGGCTACAGGTGGCCAATCGGCCTTGGACCGGGCGGCCGCATTTCACGTAAGATATTCTGCAGGTTGTTCCTCGCTCCTGTCGCCTCCAACGAATCACGACGATCGCAATGTCCAACGTCACCGGCGTGCAACAAGCCCGAGACCGGGTCCTGCAAATGGCCCGGCAAATCGAGGAGCTTTCGCAGTCCCCGGCGCCCCCCGAGACATTTTTTCCCGACTTCCTGCGGCTGCTCGTCACGTCGATGGGCGCCGGGCGGGTGCGGTCTGGTTGGTGGAAGCCGGTCGTCTGGCACTCGCGCACGAACTGCGTTACGCCGACATTGGCATTCGGGACAACGTCAACTCGGTCCGCTTGAACGAGCGACTGCTGAGCGACGCCATCACCACGGGCCAGGCGGCATCCTTCTCGCCCGACGATCCGGCGATGGCGGGCAAAATGCCCGTCGATTTTTTGATTATCGTCGCGGCCCTGCAGATCGGCGAAGACTGCGTGGGAGCCGTGGAAATCTTCCAGCGGGCCGACGCGCCCCGCGAGGCACGCCCCGGTTTTCTGCAGTTCGTCGAACAAATGACGGGGCACGCCTCGCGTTATCTCGAACGGCGGCAGACCGAAACGAGCACCGGCACCGACGTTTCAACCGGTTTTCTCGCCGACTTCGAGCAATTCATCCTGCAGCTGCAGCGGGGTGAAAATGTCCCCGAGATCGCCTCGACGGCGGCGAACGACGGACGCCAGCTCCTGGGCTGCGATCGGCTGAGCATCGCGATCCATAAGGGCAAAAAGACTTCGATCGTCGCCATTAGCGGTCAGGACAGCGTCAATGCCCGCGCCAATTTGACGCGCGCCATGGCCGCCATCGCGTCCCGAATCGTGGAAATGCGCGAGCCGCTGACCTTTAGCGGCAAGATCGATAACCTGCCGCCGCAAATCGAAGAGCCGCTTGCGAACTTCATTCACGAAAGCGGCTCGCGGTTGGTCAAGCTCGTGCCCTTGATCGAACCCGAGCCCCTGATGCGCCGAGGAGACGACGATGATCAGCGGCCCCTCGCGCTGCAAAACCGCGAGGTGATCGGCTGCCTGGTCATCGAACAAACCGCCGACAGCCGGCCGCGGCCGAAGTTGGAAGAACGGACCAACCTGCTGGCCGATCACGTCGGGGCCGTCCTTTCCCACGCCCGGCGGCAAGACCGCATCTTATTTCTGCGTTTGTGGCAAACATTGGGGACCGGCCTGGAGTGGTTTCACGGCCGCAAGCTCGCCAAAACGTTGGGGATCGCAGCGTTGGTTGGGTTGGTCATCGCCGCATTGTGCTTTGTTCCTTGGGAATATCGCGTCACGGGCAAGGGCAAGCTCATGCCGATCCGCCGCCGTGCGGTCTTCGCCCCGGAAAACGGCGACGTGACCCGCATTGCCGTCCATGATCGCGACACGGTCCATAAAGGCCAGATACTGCTCACGCTCCGCAACGAACAGTTGACGGCCGAACTCAACGAGAACGAATCCAAGTTGATGCAAGCCCTGCAGCGGATCCATTCGTATGATGCCGTGGAACGCGAAACCTCCAAGGAGGATGATCGAAAAGCCCCACTCCAAGCGGCCGCCGACCGGAAGAAATCAGAAACCGAAGCCAAGGGGCTTCAAAGCATTCTGGAAATCCAGCGCGTGCGCGTTAAAAAACTGGATGTCACCTCGCCGATCGATGGCACGGTGGCGGGTTTCCAGCTCGACCAGTTGTTGCAAAACCGGCCCGTGCAGCAGGGCGAATTGCTGCTGGAAGTGATGGATGAAACTGGCCCGTGGCGGCTCGAGCTCGAAATCGAGGGCAGCCGTATGGGACACGTGCTGCGTGCCTGGAACAAAAGCCCGGACCACAAACTGCACGTCGACTTCATTCCCGCAACCTCGGCCGAGTCGACTTTTTCGGGCGAACTCGAGGAAATTGCCAATCGTTCCGCCGTTTCGACCGAGCAGAGCAACATCTTCGAGTGCACGGTCGCCATCGATGTCGCGCAAATTTCGGACAAGGCGATCGGCGCCGAAGTGCGGGCCAAGATCAGTTGCGGCAAACGCAGCCTGGGTTACGTCCTCTTCGGCGACGTGATCGAGTTCGTCCGCCAGCGGCTGTGGCTGTAACAGACAGGTGGACCCAAAGACTCGCGGCTGCAAAAATGGCAGTCGGCGGGGGACTTTTTTGGCTTTTTTGGGGCGCTGAAAAAGGACCCAAAAAAAGTGCGCCCACCCCAAAAAACGCCATTTTGGCAGCCGCGCGCGGGAGAGGGAAATATTTTTCCAGTAATGAAAAAAATGCCCCAGCTGATTCCCTAATCCGCGTACGATTATTCACCCGACGGCGGCGCACTCAATTGGGCGGCACACTCAATTGGGCGTCACATCCACTTGATCGTGCATAGGCTGAAATCGCGGCCGATTTGCTTTTTAAGCAGGGCCTCGAAATCGGCCGGTTCGAGTTGCGTCTTGAGTAAGACATCATCACGAACGCCGCGGAGCATGTCGTGCAGCACCGCGTCGATCGACCGCGTGCCCGAGTTCACCCCTTTGCCCTCCAAAGCCAGGAGCCCCTTGCCGATATTTTCCACCGAGCCGCTCATCGCCCGGTCGCTGACTTTGACCACGAAAGACCGATCCTGCACGACTGCCTCCCTCCACGAACGTGACACTGCCGACCGGCCCGCGTGACTCGTTCACCGTCTGACTCAAACAAAGTCTGAGTCAAACACCGTGATGAAACTCATTTATAAATCATTTCCCGCCTGATAGCATCCTCTTCGCATGCAGCTCATCGACACGCATTGCCATCTCGACGAAGAAGCGTTCCGCCCCGATCGCGCCGACGTTATCGCCCGCGCCGGCGAAACCGGGCTCGAGCGCGTGATCACCATCGGCACCACCGCCGGCAGCAGCCGCGAGGCGGTTTCCATCGCGCAGGCCCATCCGCTCGTGTACGCCGCCGTCGGCATCCAGCCGAACTACGTTTCGCAGGCCGCCCCCGACGATTGGGACGTCATCGAACAGCTCGCCACACAGGCCAAAGTCGTCGCCATCGGTGAAACGGGCCTCGACCGTTACTGGGATTACGCCCCCTTCGATCTGCAGACGGACTATTTCGCCCGGCACATCGATCTCGCGCGCAGGCGAAATCTGCCCTTCGTCGTCCACTGCCGCGAGGCGGAAAAGGACGTCGTCGCCCAACTGACGTCCGCCGCCGCCACGGCACCGCTCCGCGGCGTGATGCACTCTTTCGCCGGCGACGTCGACACGGCCCTCGCCTGCGTCGAACTGGGCCTGTACATCTCGTTTGCCGGCATGGTGACGTTCAAGAAGAACGACGCGCTGCGGGCCGTCGCCGCCAAAATCCCCCTCGATCGCCTGCTGATCGAGACCGACGCCCCCTACCTCGCGCCGGCCCCCTTCCGCGGCAAGCGGAATGAACCGGCCTACGTCCGCCACACCGCCGAACTTCTGGCAACTGTCCGCGGCATGACCCCCGAGGAAATCGGCGAATTGACCACAAAAAACGCCCGGCAACTGTTTCCCTTTCCAGAATAGGTCCTCATTTCAGGGGTCGACTTCGTCCCAAAGGTCCGAATAATTGCCTTAAGCCCGCGGAGCACTCCGCGGGGCCTTTTGACAAACGACCCGCGGTGCCAATTCCTCTCGCCGGGAAATGGGCCGTTCGGATATGATCCGCACCCTGGGGCGAAGCCACAGAGCTGACGAAATAGGGGCAAATGAATCGGGGCAGGCGGGCCCAACGGGGGCAAACGATCGCCAGCCGCCGAGTCCGGTTTCACCCGACAAATTGCAAACATCAAGAAGAGGTTCGGTATGCGATTTTTGGCACGCCATTCGACCCGCATCTTGTTCGCCGTCCTGGCCGTGGCGTCCCTGACGGGATGGCTCGTCTCGCGAACCACGCTTTCGGCCTCCGAAGAGAAACCGGCCGCGGCCAGCGAGCCGGATGACGCCAAAAAAGAGCCGCAAGTCAAAGTGACGGATATCCCGGCTGAGACGTTCGTCATTCCGGACAAGGCCGACGCCAAGCTGCTGCTGAAAAAGATTCACACAATTCTGCAGCTGCATCCCGAGTTCAAGGACGGGAGCGAAGCCGAAGCCGAGAAGTTCCTCATAACGTCCCGCAAGGCGGTGATTACCGCGGCCGATCGCCTCATGGAGGTCAAACATTCGGAAGAAGAAGAGGTCGAGGCCAAGAAGAGCAAACTCAAGGCCTACCAGGATCTGCTCATCGTCGGCGTCAAGGACGCCCTGCCCGACGCGCTCAAATTCGCGTCGGCGCTCAAGGCGGATCCTCGGCCCACTCTTGCCGAAATCGGCAATGCGGCCTACATCGATTTCCGCATGTCGACGATCCCCACGTCGGGCGCGAAAGACCGGCTGGTCATCATCGACATGGTGGCCGCGTCGCTGCAGCGCAAGCCGCGCGACTATTTCCAATTCGCCGAAGGCCTGGGAATGATGCTCGAGCAGATGGGTGACGGCGAATCGGCGGCGATCGCCTACGAAAAGTTCGGCGACATACTCAGCAAGAATCTCGACGAAAACATCCGCGCCGCGGGCGAAACCTTCAAGAACATTTCCTTCCGGCGGGCCCGCCTGCTCTGCGGCGACCCGGTCAAAATCGCCGGCAAGACGCTCGACGGCAAACTGTTCGACGTCAAACAGTACAAGGGCAAAGTCGTCGTCATCGACTACTGGGCCACGTGGTGCCAACCCTGCCGTGTCGAGCTCAAGAATCTCGAGGCGATCTACGAGAAATACCACGGCCACGGCTTCGAGATCGTCGGCGTGAGCATCGACGACAACCGCGACGACCTGGCAAACTTCCTCAAAGAGAACAAGCTCCCCTGGAAGATCATCAACAGCAGCGTGCCAAAGGGCAAAGAGTTCGAACACCCGCTCGCCGACCAATACGGCATCATGGGCATCCCCACGCTCTACGTCATCAACCGCGACGGCAAAGTCATCTCCCTCACAGCCCGCGGCCCACAACTGACCGCGCTGGTGGACAACCTGATGACCGGCCAAGGCGGCCTCAACGGCGCCGGTCAGTCGTTGCAATAACCCGGCGATCGGGCGACCGAAGAACCAGGGTGGCGCCCTACGCCGTTATCCCTTTTCTGGGTGCCACACCCACGCAGAGTCGTGAGTGTGGCACGCCAATTGACATTTGTCGTTCTTCTCGCCGAAATAGGAATCGCTTTTTCCTTTTGGCGGCATGTCGCTTCAGTACTGCACGAAGTCGCCGCTGGGAGTCTGTGGCGTCAGCTGCAAGTTCGGCGGCCGATATTCCGGTTTCGCCAACATCCGATCGATAATCGACCGGTGCAGCCACTGGCCCTTCGCCACGTACCGCGATCGGCCCATTGGAATCTGAAATCGGTAATGCGGCGGCTTCGCACCATAATCCCAATACTTCTTCGGCAGGAACTCGCAGAGCCACCACGGCCCATGCAGGGACTCATCAACCTTGGTCTTGTACCAATCGGGGCCCGCTGGCGGCGAGAAATTTAAGAACTCCTGCACTCGAGCCGTATCAAAGCGAACGCCCGCCTGCGCGGCTTCGCGCACCATCCAGTCGAATGAGATCTTCCAAATCGCCGAGTCCTCCATGGGGTAGCCGCCACCGACATCGGAATGCACGCCCGGAAACCACGCTTGGAAGACGTCTTGTTGTGGATTTGGGTCGTTGGCCGCCTTTTCAGGATCCGGCAGCCCCCACAGATTGGTCCGAAAGAAGCAGCGGCGTTCGTCGAGAGAAACCGCGTGTCGAACGATCGACACGTTCGGATTATTGCACGTGTACGGAAAGTGCTTGGGGTTGTAGATCCAGCCGACCGTCGAGACTGTGTCCCAAAGTCCCAGAAAGCGGACGTGACATTGCCTGCCGAACGTGGCCTTGAAAGCCTCCGCAACCGGTTTGTAGGCGGGCGAGGTGTTCTGGAAGACCTTCATGAAGTAGGGCAGCAGGTTGTCCGCACCGTCCTCCGGCAACCCGCATTTGTGCAGCACGCCCGCCAGCGCTCGCGCCGTGTAGGCGCCCCGGCTGAATCCAAAGATGAAGACATTGTCTCCCGGGTCGTACTGTTGCATGAGGAATGAAAGCGCGGACTCGACCTTGGAAATGATCCCGACGCCGAACGCCATTTCGACGACGCGCGAGAGGGCTTTGCCGACCTTGGTCCAGACGCCGGGCGCGGCAAGCGTCCCAATGCCGGGATCGTAATAGGCCACTTGTCCGGCCTGCGGAGATCGATCGAGGCACTGAAAAAGTCGCACGACGTTGGTGTTGTATTTTGCGAATTGGTTATTCGTGCCGTCGCAACAAAGAATAATGTTCTTCGGTGTTTTCGCGCCGCCGTCCGGTGCGTTCGGATCACCCGCCGCCATGTGAGAATTCTCCTTGCCGGAATCCGCCCAGGCCGAAGGCTCAACTCGGGGGATTCTCGCTGCGAACACGCGCCTAGCATCGCGCGTCGAGAGAGATGGGCGCTTCACACGGAAGCGAACCCGACGCAGGTGACCGATTTTGGTCGGGGGCGGTTCGAAAACGCAAATAAAATCTTCGGCTCGAAACTCTTTGAGACGGCTCCTGATGTCGTGCTCGCCTCGTTGCACCCAAAGGGAAATGACAGGGTGCCACCCCGGCTGGTGGCGGTGGTGGCCACAGCGAGTCGCACTCGAGCGGCTCGCGATCCAGCAGCCACGCCACTACGGATTTGGACGGTCATCGGAATAGTGGTCGTCTGGAATGGTCGCTGGCAGCGGCTTGCCGAAGAATCCGAAGAGGACCCCGGTGACGACCGTCAGCAGGGCCACGCCCGTGATGGCAATCGGATACGCGAGCAGGACCGAGGGAAACGTGCCGTCGATCTTGAAGGCGATTGCGCCGTTTAAGTCCACGCCCGGATAGGTGCCGGCAAGTTGGTTCCGCTGATTGGGGCCGAGCGATTGCATGCCGTTGCTGACGACTCCGGTCAGTACGCGGCGCTCGAGCAGCGGCTTGAGTTCCGCGTCGTTCGAGACGGCGTTCGACCAGGCCACGACACGCCGGGACGTCCATTCGCCACTCGGAGTCAACAGCGGAAGCCAGACGCGCGACCAGCGGCCGTCGTTGTTCACCTCATGGAACACGCCCGGGCCGATTTTGAATTTGCTGATCGAGAGATGGACGTTATTCGTTCCGTCGGGCTTTCCCAATTCTTCGAGCGTGACGGCTTGAGGCTCGGTCGTCCCGTTCAACCGCAGCCAGACGTTGAACCCGCCATACAAAGTGGCTCCCAGCCCGACAGCGAAGAGGATTTTGAGGACGAATCTCATTGTTGGCCTCCGTTTGAACGGCGCTCGCAATGGGCAACAAGGGCCCGGAACACCGGTGGTCGAGACGGATCCCCAACCATGCTACAAGGGCCATCCATGATGGCAAGCTGACAACGATTGTGCGGTGCTCACGCAGGAGACGATTCCGCCGTCGCAACGCCTCTGCCGAGCCGGGAGGTTAATCCCCCCGGATGTGCGCGGGCGAGATTCTTTTCTCGCCTCGCAAGCTCCAACTTTGGGAATCGTGCGACAAGATGAAGGGTTTCGACCGTTCCACGCGGCGGGCAGCTCGGACCGAGGGGATTAACCCCAATACCGTTCAATCGATATTTGAGAAATCGCAGCCTCTTGCCACGATGTGGATGAGCTAAATCCCACGTAGCAAGGAGGCTGCGATGAGCGTGTTGGATCGGGAGATGGATGTTGCAGTCCGGTGGTCGACCGCCGAGCGCGTGCGTGCATTGAAGCGAATTGTGAGCGAGGCGTCTATTGCAAATGGACTTCGGCCGGGGGAACGCTCGTTGCATTGCCGCCGGTTGCCACGTTGGTTTGTCGTGTGGTTTGTGATTGGCCTGACGCTCTTTGGCCGAGACAGCTATCGACAAGTTTTTCGGGCTTTGCATCGCTATCGGCGCAAAGGAACGCCAGGTCGATCGACGCTCTGCGAAGCCCGCAAAAGCGTGGGATCGGCACCCTTGAGGCGATTGGCCAACGAGATCATTGAGCTGCAAGGGACCGTCGAGACGCCCCATGCCTTTTATGCGGGAATGCGAGTGATGGCTGTCGATGGCTTCATCGTGGATCTCCCCGACACGCCCGAGAATGAGCGAGCCTTCGGGCGGCCGGGAAGCGGTCGCGCCCCAGGGGCTTTTCCGCAGGCGCGGGTGGTCAGCCTGTGTGAAGCGGGCACGCACATTTTGTGGCGTTCCCTGATCAAGCCCTGCTCTCGCGGTGAAATCCCCATGGCTCATGCTTTGAGCCGTTTTCTGCAGGAAAACATGCTGCTTTTGTGGGATCGCGGATTCCTGAGTTACCGACTCGTGGGGGCGATCCAACTCCAAGCAGCTCATCTGCTGGCACGAGTCAAAACAGGGCTGATCTTTCATCCCATCCGCCAACTGAAAGACGGTTCGTATCTGGCTAAGCTCTATCCCTCCGACTCGTGTCGCCGGCAGGACAAGCAGGGAATCTTGGTGCGAATCATCGAATACACCTTCGATGATCCCGGCCGACCAGGCTCGGGGGAGAAGCACCGACTTCTGACGACCTTGCTTTCGGCTTCTGACCATCCGGCGAAGCGGCTGATCGTTCTGTACCACGAACGATGGGAAGAAGAAATCACCATCGACGAGGTGAAGACCCATCAGCGCGAGCGGCCTGTGTTGCGCAGTCAAACGCCCGCCGGCGTTGTCCAGGAGATTTACGGGCTGCTGCTGGGGCATTATGTGATCCGCAAGCTGATGTGCGATGCTGCCGACTTGGCCGGCTGTGCACCGCGCGAACTCTCATTCGTCAACACGCTGAAGATCGTGCGCTGCCGTTTGCCGGAGGTTCCTCGCAATGCCACCAGTGCGAAGCGCTGGCACGAGTGCCTTCTCGAAGAAGTCTCGCAAGAACGACTCGAACCGCGACGCAACCGCATCAACCCCCGAGTGATCAAACGTAAAATGAGCTACTGGCGAAAAAAGCGGCCAAAAGATCGACTTTACCCGCAGCCCCGGAAGACTTTTCGCAAATCAATCGTCATGCTGAATTGAACGGTATTGGGATTAACCCCTCGGCTCGGCAAGTCGTCGTCTGTCGCGTGAATTTGCGGGTTCGTCCCTCGAACGTCAAGCGGCATTGGCACTGGCGAGCCAGGGCCCTCGCCAGTGGCACCCTACGCCGTTAACCCTTTTCTGGGTGCCACGCAACGCCGTTTGGAATTCGTTAGCTGGTTCGATTGAAAACTTGGGCTAGGAAAAGACTTCGAGCCTGTGCTTCACTTGTGGTTTCTGCACGTCCTCAAGTGAGCAGGGAGGCTCGAAGTTGGCTCGAATTCAAGGGCGCAATGCGTATCGTGAGCAGTTTCAAGGCGCGATGATGGAGCTGTTTCCGCCGCCGATGTTCGCACAATGTTCGCGGCACGGCAATGCGGAGTGGTCCGCTCAGAAAGTGCTGTGGGTGAGCCTGGTGATGAACTGGATGGCGGGATCGACACTTTCGGAACGCTTTCGGGCCGCACGCGGGCTGATCCGGGTGGTTCGGCCGCGATGGGTCCTTCCCACGTCATTTGCGGGATTTGTCGAAGCGCAACAGCGGTGGTTGCCGGTGCTGTGGCGGTTGCTCTGTCGTCGCCTGCGTCCGGATGAAGAACTTCTCGACACGTGGCGCGTGATGGGTTGGGTGGTGCTGGCGGTTGATGGATCACGGTTCGAGTGTCCGCGAACGACGGACAACGAAGAGGGTTTGAAATGTGCTGGCCGGGAGAAGACCTGCCCACAGATTTTTCAGACGACGCTGCAGCATGTGGGAACCGGCTTGCCGTGGGATCTGCGGTTGGGTCCGGGAACCGACAGTGAACGTCGACATTTGGAGCTGATGCTAAGGGACCTGCCGCCACAATCGCTGCTGACGGCCGACGCGGGCTTTATCAGCTACGAGTTGTGCGCGTGGTTATGCCGAAACAATCACACGTTTGTGCTGCGCGTCGGCGGGAACGTCACCCTTCTGGAGGGCCTCGGCTGGAAGCAGGAGCAGTTCGGACAAACCGTCTATCTCTGGCCACAGGATTATCGAAATCACCAGCCGATTGTGCTGCGACAGCTCCGTTTTCTATCCCCGGGTGGGTTGCCGGTTGTGCTCTTGACCAATGAGTTCGACGCAAAGCGGCTCTCCGACGAGGCGATGCGGAAGATCTACGCGGCTCGCTGGGGGATCGAGGTGTATTACCGAACGTTCAAGCAGACGTGGGGGTTCCGACAGCTGCTGAGTCGAACCCCTGAGACCGCACTGAACGAACAGCGATGGCGAATTCTCTCGCTCTGGACGCTGCAGCGGATAATGGGCAAGTCCTTGCAGGCGGCCGGCCACGATCCGCGAAGATTCTCCGGTGCGAAGTCGCGAAGCATCATCCGCGAATTTCTGCAGGATCTTCAACAAGGCGCCCGCGGCCCCTGCCTTGGGACGCGCTTCCAAACCGCGAGAACCGACGACTACCAACGCGACCGCCCCAAACAAACGCGAAAATGGCCCCGAAAGAAAAACGACCGACCACCCGGGCCGCCGAAACTACGTCCGGCAACGCCCCGTGAAATCCAACGGGCGAACCAACTTGATTTTCTAATCCGGCTCATTTGCTGAAGGGCGTTGGGTGCCACGCCCACGGCTCTACGTGGGCGTGGCCTTAAACCTTACACGGGAACGTCAAACGAGTTCGCACGCCCACGCAAAGCCGTGGGCGTGGCACCCCAAAATGAACCCTTTGAGTTTTACTCGCTGGAAAAAGGGCTAACGGCGTAGAGTTGCACCCGCCGCAGAAGTGCCAGCGATGCCTTGGATCGCTCTGGCTCATCCTTCATCCTTCATCCTTCCGCTTTCGGCGGCTACGCCGCCCTGCGGGCGACGACGACGTCCTGGATGCCGGAGCCTTTGCGGATGTAGGCTTGGATGTCGACGAAGCGGGACCAGTGGCGGTCGATGTAGTCGCGGGTATGCCAGGCAGCCTGGTACCAGTCGGGGTGGATGCCTTCGTCTCCGGCGACGCGGGCGAAGACGAAACCGCGCTCGCGGATTTGGCGCACCGTGCGCGGCGGCAGGCCCGACCAGCAGTCGGGGCCGTGAACGCTGGCCAACAGATGGCCGCCGGGTGCGAGTGTGCGCTTGAGTTCCGTGAGCCAGGCGTCCTGGCGCTCTTCGTCCAAGTGCGTGAAGACCGAGCCGCACCAGATCAGGTCGAATTCGCCGTCGGCGAACGGGAGCGGAGGCAACGCCGGATTCACCAGGGCGCGGGCGCCCGAAATGTGTGCGGCGCACCACTGGATGCCCCGCTCGTCGACGTCGGAGCCGGTCCAGCGAATGTGCGGCCAACGGCGGACCACATCCAACAGCAGCCGGCCGCAGCCGCAGCCGAAATCGAGCGCGGAATGGATCTGATCGGTGCTCGAGCCGGCTTCGGCGAGCGCGGTCTCGATATCCTGGGCCGTTTTCTTTCCGCCGGCTACGAAGCCGGGAACGTCGATCGCTCCCACAACGTTGAAGCGCAGCTCGGCGCCCGGCACGATCAACTCGGGATGGGCCGCGAGATATGCGGCGTCTTCTTGCTCGAGCCGGCGAATCGTGCGGCGGCGGTCCCAGCGGTAGGCCGGAGCCAACAGCGGATAGAACGCAACGGGAACGATGCTCCGCATCTTTCCCCACATTTGCCGGATGTCCATTTCCGGTTCTCCGTTTTGGCGTTCTCGAGTTCGACGTCTCGACGCACCCTACTCCGTCAATCCAATTGGATTCTTCGGGTGCCACGCCCACGGCTTTGCGTGGGTGTGCGAATCCGTTTGACATTCCCGTTTTAGGTTCATTGGCACGCCCACGCAGAGCCGTGGGTGTGGCACCCAGATTTTGCCTTTTTACCTTTTCTCGCCGAAAAACCAGAGAGCGACCCGGAACACGACTGATTGACTCTGGGGTTTTGGTTGCGAGCTTGGGAACAGGATCATGGCAAGCTGGCAGCTTGCCCTACGTAAAACTAGTGGCTGGCGGTCTGCAGGCGATCTCTCAACAGGGGCAAAAACTCGTCCATGAATTTCGTGGTGGCGACGGGCAGGTCGCCGTCGTGGGGAACGGCGTCGGACGTCAGCACCTGTAGTTTGTACAACAGCGGCTCGCCGCCGAACTTGAGGCGCGGATAGTCGGGAACGTCCCAGGTGCCGTTGGCCGACCAGCCGTAGCAGACTGAGAACTCGCCCGAGGCGGCTCCCGGATTTTTGTAACGCAGGAAACGGAACGTGTGATTGCGGGCGTCGGGCGTGGAGAGATCCACGTTCGCCGGCTTTTGCATCAGTTCGTTCGCCTGGTTGCCGTAGCAGATTTCGGGCGGATGACGCACGAGCGGGCCCGATTGGCCGACCATCAAGAGCACCGTCACTTCGCGGCCGAGTTTTTGATTCACGTAATGGCGGTTGATGTAGCCCGTGCAGCGCAGCTCGCGGAGGGCCTCTTCCGGCATCTTTTCATCGTCGCCGTGCTGTTTCCATTCGCCGAACTGGCGGGGAAAGTCCTCGACCGAGCGGGCGGCCGCCGACATGTCGGCCGGATCGCGCCAGCGGCGGCTCCAAACACCGTGCACAACAGCGGGTGCGGCGGTCAGCACGACCGCCGCGACGAGCATCGCCACGACGGTGAACTTGCGGCCGGGGCTCGTGGGGACTCTCGACATTGTCAACCTCCTGCCGCGGCCGTTTGCCGCACGTGGGCCTCGAGCCGTTCGAGAATTTCGCGGTCGCTGGGCGTGACAACCGCGGCGGCGGCGCCCAGCGCGTGGGCCCGACGATACGTTGTTCGCGCCTTGGCCTCGCGCCCCGACGAGAGATAGGCGCTCGCCAGATGCAGCAAGACGAGCGGATCGCCCGGCTGGGAAGACGCAGCCGAGCCGAGCAGGCCGAGACCTTCCTGGGCACGGCCCAAGAGGACGAGAATCTGCCCCTTGGTATCGAGCAGCGTGGCATCCGCCCCGAATTTCGCGATGGCCGCGTCGATCGTCTGCAGCGCCTCGTTGAAGCCGTCGCGGCGGTCGGCCAGCACCAAGGCCAGGTTATTGGCCGCCAATTTGTGGTCGGGTTTGATGCCCAGCGCCTTGCGGTAAAGCGTGATCGCCTCGTCGCGCGAGCCGGTGACGTACCGCAGATTGGCGACCGAATAGAACAGATCGGCCGAGCGCGGATTGTTATCGAGCGCCGTGTGCAAGAGGCTGCCGGTTTGCGCGGCGAGGGTCGAGTTTGCGGGAAGCGGAGTGAGGGCATCGGCAAGGGCGATGGCCGTCTCGAGCGCGTCGGGCCCGGCCATTTTTCGCGTGACGAGGCTGACGGCCTCGTCGGCGAAATTCTCGCGCGTCAGCAGGATCAACAGATTCGAGAGCATCTCCCGCCGCGCGAGTACGTCTTTCTGGGCCACGACGAAACGCTTGTCGGCGTCGTCGACCACTTCGCGGACTTTCGCTTGCCGCTTCGTTTCCTGCGGAATCTTGCGGGCCGCCACGAGACGCAAGCGCACGGCGCCGATGCGGGCCTTGGGGTCCTGCTCCAACCGCGTGAGCACGGGCTGGGCGTAGTCGGCAAATTGCGGCTGGTCATTCACATTGCGATAGAGGAACTCGGCGTAGCGCACGAGATCGATGGCGGGGACATCGTCTTTGCGCGACAGGGCGACGTACTGCTCGTAGGCCGGCATGAGCCGGTGTTCGCTTTCGTAGATCGAAGCCAGGAGCACGCGGTCCTGGTCGACGGCTTGTTGGGGAATCTGCACGAGCCCCTCGAGCAACTCGGCCGAGCGCTGGCGATCCTCGGCGCGGCCCGTGCGCGCCAGCAGAATGGCTTCGAGCCGCCGGTCGGCCGCGTTGCTGCCGCCGAGACGGCCCACTTCGGTCAGCACCTGGGCCGCCTCGCGGAGATGCTGCTCGCCCCCCTGTTCCGCCAACGCCCGCACCAGCGTGCGGTGGGCGGGAACCGACTTGGGCCGCTTTTTGAGAATCTGCCGGCAGTATGCTTCGGCCTGGGCCGGATCGTCGGCGACGAAGAACTGCGCCGCCCGCTCGAGCACCGTCAATTGACGGTCGGCGGCGGCCAGGCGGAGCGACTCGAGATAAAACCGGGCCGCCTCCGTGCGGCTACCGATGGATTCGTAAAGCTGGGCCAGCACGAAGACCTTCTGCGCCTCGGGGATGTCGATCCGCTTGGCCAGGCGGCTGAGCATGGCGTCGGCCGCCTCGTTGTTGCGCTCCACGCCCGTGTAAAAGCGGAACAGCGAAATCCACATCCGCACGTCGGTCGGCGCCAGCTCGACGGCCCGTTCGTAGGCGAGTTGGGCCCGCGAGACCGACTTGCCGTAGTCGGCCGAGCCTTCGGGCGTGGTGAGCAGAATCGTCTGCCCCAGCCGCATGAAGCTGGTCGCATCGCTCGGCTCGCGCTTGACCCAGTCTTCGGCGAGGCGCAGCGCCTCGTCGGATTCGCCGCGGCGGACGAAGAGCGGGATCGCCACGGTCGAGAGCCGGCTGGAACGGGCGACGGCTTGCCGCACGCGCTGAAATTCGCGGTCTGCCTCGGTGAAGCGGCGCTGCTCGACCAACAGGTCGATCAGCTCCTCCGAGAGGCCGATGTTGTGATTGCCCAGCCGAATGGCCTGCTGATAGTCGGCGATCGCCTCGTCCAACTGATTTTGGCGGCGGGCGAGCACGCCCTGCAGGACGTAGCGACGTTGCCACGTGGGCCGCAGCGCCGCCAGTTCGCGAACGAGTCGGTCCGCCTCGCGGAAGAGGGGATCGTCGAGATCGGTCGATTGGGTGAGCAGCCTCCGGGCGCGATAGTCGCGCCACAAAGTGCCGTCGTCGCCTTCGATTTTTTGCAGCCGCGCTTCGATCTCCTCGAGCGCCTTCCAGTCCCGCTCGTCGGCGGCGATTTGGGCCAGCGTGTCGAGGAGTTGCAGATTGTCCGGTTCGCGGGCGGCTTGTTCCTCCAGCAGGCGCCGCGCGTCGGCCCGTTTGCCCTGCCGCAGATCGAGTTCGACGAGCAGCGTGTTGAGCTGTGTCTTCGTTTTATCGGGGGTCTTCGTTTTGTCGGGGGTCTTGGCCTTATCGGCGGGCTCGGCCTTGTCGAGGGCCGGGGATTTATCGGAGAGCGAGGCGCCGGCCTTGGTGAGAATCGTTCTCGCTTCGTCGAGTCGGCCGGCCTCCATCGCCAGGCGCGACTCAAACAGCGGGATCGATTCGGGCGTGGGGGCGCATTTCTCGAAACCGGCCAGTGCCTTTTTGACGTTTGCCGCGTCGCCGCGTCGCTCTTGGATCAGGGCCAGCGACTGCCACAGCTCGCAGGCTGTCGGCGCCTTGGCGATCGCCTTTTCCAGCACCTTCACCGATTCGTCGGAATGCCCCTCGGCAGCGGCGTAGTCGGCCTCGAGCATGTAGAGCGTGATGCCGTTGGCCTTGGTTGCGACCGCCTTTTTGAACGCCTCGCGGAACTCGTGCCAGTTGCGCTCGGCCGGGGCCACGCTGACCTGGTCCATGAAGGCGGCGCGGCAGACGGCGAGCCATTTGGCGCCGTCGGTCGGATTCGCCGCGGCCAGGTCGCGGTAGTATTGCACCGATTCCCCGGGGCGGCCGTTGCGCTCGGTGGACCGCGCGGCCTTCACCTGCCACTGCGGCACTTCGGGATCGAGGCGACCAGCCGATTCGTAGGCGTCGGCCGCCTGGTCGTCGAAACGCAGGTCGGAATAGTAATCGCCCAACTGCATCCAGGCGTCGGCAAACGGAGTACGGTAGACGGTGCTGGCCGAGCCGTCGCGCGAGGCGTGCAGCTCGTTGCGGAGCATCGTGGCGGCTTGGACGGTATTCCCCTTGGCCGCGGCGGCCCCGGCCCGCAATCGCACGGTCCCCAGCTCGACAAGGCTGCGCCCCGGTTCGCTCAAACGCTGCAGCGCCACGTCGATGGGCCGCAGTTTCTCTTCCGCGTCGGCGAAACGCTTGAGTTGAATCAGCGCGGCCGACAGGGGCATCACGAGTTCGATTTCGCAGTGGCCCACACTCTCGAGCCCCTTGGTCCAGATGTCGACCGCTTGAGCGCGGGCCGTCTCGGTCCCGTCGGCGGCGGCCAATTCACCCAGGCGGAGCCAGCCGCGAAAATCGGCCGGCCGCACGTGAGTGGCCTGCTCGAAGAACTGCTTCGCCGCGGGCGCGTCTTTTCGGTCGGACGCGCGTTGGCCCGCGTAGAGCAGCACGTCGTCCCGCTCTTTTTCGGGGTGTTGTTTGCCGATTTCGATGGCCTTGTCGAGATCCGCATCGGCGTCGCCCGAAACCGGTTCGCCCGCGGCCTTGATCGCTTTGCGATACACGTACCGCGCGAGCCAGGCCTCGGGCCGGTCGGCACTGCGGGCCAGCATTGCGTCGATCACCGCGTCGGCCTGCTTCTGCCGTTGTGCGGCGGCCGGCTGGCGGAGTCGGTGCCGTTCGATATCGGCCAGACGTACGGCGAGGTCGATATCGTGCGGGTTGCGCTCGATGGCTTCGTTGAAGGCGGCCACGATCGCCTGCCATTCCGAGGTCGAGCCGACGACGTCGGGGGCGTTGGCTCGCCCCAAGAGGGCAAGCGCCTTGATGCGAGCGGCGGCCGCTTTGGCCTTCGTCGCCTCAGCGGGATCCGCGAGATTGGCCGCATCGAGCTGGTCGGCGATCGCCACGGCTTCGTCGAAGCGGTTGAGGTCGATGCCAATGTCACCGGCACGGACGCCGAGCTCGATTTTTTCGGCGCGCGTTGCCACGTTTCGCGATAGATCTCCATCACGTGCAAGCGGCGAAGCGGGCTCGAGATCACGCGGTCGGCCGTCTCGGCAAACCGCACGCGCACGTCAACATTGTCCCGAACGCGGAGGTAGCGATCGAGATAAACAAGCGCCTCGGCCGATTTGCCGTCCTGCTCGAGCTGATCGGCGCGGCGGAGAAATTTGTCGACCGAACGATTCTGCTGGGCCTCGTGCCAGAACGTCGCGGCCGGGATCGCCGCGGCGCCCAGCGAGAGCGCGATCGCCACGCGAATCATGGCGCACGACGGACTGCGGCGAAATTGCTGCAGGACTCTTTGCGCGATCCACAACACGCAGCCGAAGAGGGCGACCGCCAGCACGATCATCAGCAAGCCGGCGAGGTCGTGCGAAAAGTCGCGCGCGGCGTCGCCCGAGACGTACTCGTAGAGCAGGCCCGTTGCCGTAATCCGCATGATGTTGGCGGTGATGGCCACCGGTGCGACGGCCGCCAACAGAATCAGAGCGACGTTGAGGCGGGCGCGAGTCATGATGATATACGCCACGGCCAGCGCGAGAATTCCGTAAAACATCCGCAGGCCGCTGCAGGCCCGCTCGACTTCGAGGATGTTGTCGTCGAGCAGGATCGTCGTTCCTTCCGCGATGGCCGGCTGGCCCAGGCACTGCAGGACCCAGGTGCTCATCGACGTGGCGAACGCCTGCATCGGCTGACTCAACAGCGTTTCGATGCTGGCCGGCAGCGGCACCAAGAACAGCAAGAAGGCCAGCGCGGGCGCGGCCCACCGCGCCAAGGCCCCGCCGCCAAAGAGCCAGAGAGTGCCCGCCGCCCAAAGCGGGAGCGAGATGCCGTCAAACTCAGGGAAATAAAACCGGGCCGCCACCATCCGCAGGCCGGCCGCGACGACGATCAGCGACAGGCCCCACCAACTGGGACGGATTTGATCGTAAGGAAGCGTGTTGCGGCGGCGCCACAGAAACCAGAGGGCAAGCGGTATGACAAGATAGCCGTGCGAATAGTCGGGACTCGAGTCCCAAATGTGCACGAGCTCAACAAAGGTCGACCAATACGCCCACACGAAGACCGACAACAGAACCGCGGCAGCAGCGAGCAAATTTCGCGGGACGCGGCGAAGCGAAACGGAATCGAAAGAGGATGGCCGCTCGGGAATGCGCGCTTCCGAGGCCGCCGGCTGAGAGGTCACCATAATCGGACGGGCCCTAATCAGAGACGTTGTCGCAGGGCAGAGGCAGCAATAGAAAAAAGCTGCCTGTGCTCACGAGGGGCAAGGCAGCTTTTCTTTTATGAACGTGAGAGTACCACGGACTTAGCGCTGGCGACGACGCCACCAACCTCGCCCGGCGAAGAACGTGCCGGCGAGCGACCAGATGGCGATCGAGGCAGGCTCAGGCACTCCGGTCGCAGAACCGGAGGTGAACACGCGAAGCTCCTTGAAGCCGAAGTTATTGGCCGTGAGCGCCACTTCGAGTTCGAGGCCACCGTCGGTGATTACGAACGAATCGTTCGTCTTGCCAATAATCCCGCGATTGTTGTTCGGGTTATTGTAGTTGGTCGGATAGGTCGTACCGGGCGCCCCGTAGACATCCGTCTTATCGAGCGATCCCGGCACGCCGTTGGTGAATCCCGACAGGGCGACGCCGATGATCTTCGAGCTGAACATGATGATCGCTTCGCCCGAGTGCACGGGGCCAGCCAAACCAGGATTTAGCTGAATGAACGTCGTGCCGTACGCGGTTCCAGCCGCCAAGGTTGTTGGCGTGCCAACAGAGGAGGGCGGTGCACCCGCATAGGAGCCCACAGCTCCGTTGTTCTCAAGCGTGACGCTCGAACTGAGAGTGCCGCTTGATTCGTTCCAGACCTGATAAGCCGCGCTCACGTTCCCCAACGCCGATGACGGCGGGGAGACCAGAGCCGCACTGCCACCTGCCGCCCCGGTAACCGAGGTCGCGAAGCCCGCAAAAGTCGGCGTCGCGCAGAGCAGTGTTAGCGCCGCAGCGCCAACCATAAGAAATTTCCGCATGAGATCCATCCCCTCTATGAGTCGATTGATCGTCAGATTAGAGTTCTTTGCCCGCTTCCAACTGGGTGTCCTGCCAAACAGGACGAACCTACCGCGCCGGATGAATTTCGGTTTCCGTCAGTGGCCCGAACTGCATCCGACCATGCGACCGTTTCCTTCGGGCATGGTCAAGACCCAGACGGACGATAGATAGTCGTACACTTCCCGTCAAGCCCCTGACCCTTAGATTTTCCCAAAATTCTCCGAACCGGCAGCAGCGGCGTTTGTACGGCCGAAACCGCGCGATCGCAGAAAACGCTTGGGGAGCTTACGGCCAAATACCATCAGTCCCATCGTGGACCAGACAAGCAACGACGCCGGCTCGGGAGCGCCCGATGCCACGGCGGTAAACACGCGAATTTGATCGAAAATGCCGTATGTCGCCGGCAACTGCAACGAGAGCGATTCGCCATTCGACGAGATCGAGAGACGGTCGGCATGCGTATAGTCGATACCCCGCGTCTGCAAGAACAGGTTTGGCAATCCGGTTGGGTAGATCGTCTTTGGGAAACCGTAGATGTCGCTGGCGTTGAGCGACGGCCCAAAGAGCGCGATGCCGATGATCTTGTTCGTGAAGTTGATCGTCGCCGTCACCGGCTGCGAAGAGTACGGAGCAGCCGGATCGAGCTGAATCATTACCGAGTTGTACGACGTCCCCTTTGCAAGGGTGGTGCCGAGTGTCGTGTAATTCGTCAGCCCGTCATAGTTGCCGGGCTGGCCAGCCAAATCGACCGAGAGATTCGCCGAGAGCTTGCCCGAGCTTTCGTCCCAGACCTGCAGCTCGTTCGAGGTGAGCGCGCCGGGGACCGACGAGGCGGGAGCAGAAATCACCACCGCCTGACCGGAAACGCTCGACACAAATCCAGCTTGCACCGAGACGTTCGCAGCAAGAATCAACAAAGGAGTGGCAACCAGATGTGCCACCAATCTCATTGGCTCACGCACGGTGGTCCCCTCCATGGTAGAACCCGCGGCCCCGCATCCGCTTCAAATCACAGGCTGCATCCTATCGAATCCGTCTTCACTGTCAATTGGCGTAACGTTCACCAATCGGCATTTTTGTAAATTGGTGCGACATGGCGAGAATGTAACTGTCGCTGAGACTGGGTAATTTCGCGAACTTTATCGCATCCGCATCGCCGCATCGCTTGCAGGCGCCGAGTTTTGAAACACGATCCGCGCCGGAATTCCAACGGCCGTCGCGCGCGAAGGAACGTCCGCAAGAACCACGGCATTGGCGCCGATGCGGGCATGGTCCCCGATCGTCACGCCGCCCAAGATCTTGCGCCAGCCCCCACGTCAACGTGACCCCCCAGCTTTGGGCAGCCCGCGATCGGGCCGCCGGCGCCGAGCGTGACTTGCTGGAAGATCAAACAATTGGGACCGACGATCGCCTCGGGATGAATCACAATGCCGTTGGGATGCGGCATCAATAAGCCGCCGCCGATGTTTGTCGACAAATCAATTTCCGCGCCCGTCACGATACTCCACAAACGGAACAAAACCAGGTGCCAAAGCACGCGCGGCGTGCGCGGAAATCGGCTCGACTCGAGCGCGCGTTGAAAGCCGCGCAGGTGTCGCAAGAGCTGCCGCGATGGATCGAAGAATTTGCGAACGCGTTCGCGCGACCAATCAGGAACGGTCGCCGAGATTTCCTGCATCGCTTCGTACGCCCTGTCTGGCAATCAAACGGCGCGGCGTCGATTCGCGCTTGCAATCGTCGGTAGAGATCACTAGGCTTGCCGAGTTTAGCGGGCTGCCAAAAGGATTCATAGCAGCGGGCAGGAGGCGAAGCCAAGCCACGATGGCTGTTCCCAGGACCGTTGATCTCTTCGGGATCAACTTGCATCCGTGCCGCTTGGACGAAGCGGTTGACGAACTTTTCCAATGGATCGGCGCTCCCGATTTCGGCCGGTGCCGCTACGTCGTCACGCCCAACGTCAATCACGCCGTGCTGCATCAGCACCACGATGAATTCGCCCGGGCGTATGCTGGCGCGGATCTCGTGCTGGCTGACGGAGCGCCGCTGGTCGCTCTGTCGCGGCTCTTGGGCCGTGCCCTTCCGGAGCGCGTCGCGGGAAGCGATCTTGTTCCCAAGCTGTTTGATCGCGGCCGCAGCGAACGGCCGATCAAGACATTCTTATTGGGCGCGCGTGCGGAAGTGAGCGAGCGAGCCGCCCGCATGTCGGAAAAGCGCTGGGCCGGCGTGAAAGTCGTCGGCCGCGACAGTCCGCCCCCGGGATTCGAGCGCGACAAGGCGGAAAACAGCCGCATTCTGGCTGAGATTGCCGCCGTGCGTCCCGACGTGTTGATCGTCGGCCTGGGCGCGCCGAAGCAGGAGCTGTGGGTGCATCGTCATCGCGACGAGATTCAGGCGAAAGTTGCGCTCTGCGTCGGCGCGACGATCGATTTCATCGCCGGCGAAAAACGCCGTGCGCCCCTGTGGATGCGCCGTTCGGGCCTCGAATGGATGCATCGCATGGCGAGCGAGCCGCGAAGACTCGGCGGCCGTTATGTTCGCGACGGGCTGGCACTGCCCGGAATGGTCTTCCGTGAACTGCGACATTCGATGGCGCGGCGTCCGCCGCTGCAGCGTCCCAGCAGCTCACTAAGGCCCAGCGCAAGCTTCGCGATCGCTCACGAAGACAAGCCGGTCGACGGCATCGGCTCAACCGCGCGTATAAGCCCGAAGGGGGCTTTGGCGATTTCTCAACTTTCTCAGGAGCGGCCGGCGCGGGCTGCGGGTGGGCCGTGGGAGCACCAGCGACCGCTGGCGCCGGCTTCGCGGCGTCCTCCGGCGTCGTGCTGTCGTCCGACTGCGCGGCGCCGTCCGGCTTTGCAGCATCCTCGGCCTTCGCCGCCGGCTCAGGCTTTTTCTTTTTCGCGTCCTTGGCGGCAGAGGCAGCCGCCGACTTTCGCGCCAGAGGCAGGCCGGAGTTGCGTTTTTGCTCGGTCGACTCCTTAAGGGCGGCGGCTGTCGCCTTGGCCTCGGCCAGCGAAGTGGCGACCTCTTCGCGCAGCGTTTGCAAACGCTCCTCGGGCAGGTATTGCTCGATCAGCGTCAAAGTTCTTTGACAAAGATCCTCGATGCGGCGTTCCGCGAGGGCGTCCCGGCGACGGCCCGCCTCGTCGAGCGCAACGACGCGGATCTCGTTCAGCTTGGACAGATAGAAATCGGCCTTGGGCAGATGATCCAGATCCGCGAGCAACGGGCCCGTCGACTCGCCATCGTGCGCCTTGAGCGCGGCGCGCGTGCGGGCAATGAGCGCGGCCCGCCGGGCAACCGTTTCGATCAGTTGAATTCGCAACAGGTCCACGTCGCGCTGCGTGCTCAGGCGGATCTCGTCGTCGGCAAGCTCGAGGGTGACTTCAGGATCGACTCCCGCCACGAACGGCCGGCGGGCCAAAAGCACCGAACCGCTATGAATCTGCAGCAGTTGCAACGGATGCGCCGGCTCGGCAGCGATCGTCACTTCCCCCTGGCGATCGCTGAGCAGCTCGCGCCGCTGTTTCGCCTCGGCCGCTTTTGGCGACGCATTCGGGTCGAGCGGTTCGATCTCGACGAACATTCCCGCGAGCGGCTTCGAGTTGGCCCGCCCGACGACGAGCTTCAACCGCGTCTCAGGCAGACTCGGCCGCAGCAGGATGGCGACCGCCTCGACGCGCCGCCGCATGTTGGCCGCCAGCGGTGCGCGGTACGTGCTGGAGACGGTGCATTTCGCCCGGCCCTCTTTCAACTCGTCGAGCACCAGGTACGTCCACGGAGCCGGCCGCACATTGAGGACGTTGCCCTTCGAATCGAGAAAACGAAAATACGTCAGGAAAAGCGCGCCTTTTTTCAGCGGCGCCGCGCTGGGATCGCCCGGCGGAATCGAGCCTGCGTGCACCGTGGCCGTGGCCGTTTTGGATTCGCGGTCCGCGTCGCTGATCATCAAGAGCGGCGAAAACAACCGCTCCAAGAGTTGGAGGGACGCGTCGGCAATTGCGCGGCGTTGGGTCGTCGTCGCGGTCAACAGCGGACCGAGCCTCTGCACGGTGCGATCCCACTCCCGCCCGGCAATCAGCCACTTCGACTCCTGAGGACGGACATAAAGCAGAAACGCCTTCTGGCACGAGGCGTCGCCAACCTTGGCGGCAATCGATGCGTACGTCATCCGCTGGAGATACTGCTCGTCCGGCGGGGTCCTGTCGTTATCCTCGATCACGCTCGGGCGTCGGCGGGAAGAAGTGACCACGTCGGACCGAAAGTCGTGCCGATTCGCGCGGTCAAGGTCGCGAGCACGGTTTGTCGCAGGGCAAGCGTGACGTTGGGATCGGCCGCAAAGGTGACGCGCACCATGACGCGATACGGTGCCAGGTCGGAGCGGCCTACCGGCACGAGATCATCAGCCCGCGCACGTGCCAGGTTCAAGCCCAGTGCCCAACCTAAGGCCAGTGCCCAGCGGACAATCCGGCCGCAGGCCTTGCCGGCAACGAATCGTTTCCTGTCGGCGGAGCCCGTCATGGTTCGTCCTCGGAGTACCAAGGCTGCACGACCCAGCGCTCGACGTCCTGGTAGCTGTTGACGAACTTGACGGCCGGAAAATCGTGAATGTTCTTGCGGAGCACGATCGCGTCGTCAATTTCCCACAGAGGAATGCACTCGACTTCAGAAAAAAGATGGGCCTGCAGTTGTTGCAAACGGCTGACAGCCGATTTCCAATCCGCAACATTGTCGAGCCCCAAGAGTTCGTCGCGCATCCAGTCCGGAAGATGACGCAAGCCTTCCAGGCGCGTGCCGGCATCCGTCGAGAGAAAGGGCCAAAGTTCGACGAGAGGCTCTTCCATCCGCAACGTCCGGTAGGCGACGTCCCATTTCGCACCGTTCACCGCGGGAACGATTTCTCCGCGAACGCCGACCCGCTTCCAGCCCTTGAGAATCTGTTCCATCGCGCGCCTCGGGATCGGGCCCGGATCGCAAATCACGCGCAGGACAGGGTCGGATTTGAGCCGTTTCGTCGCGGCCACGTGCAAACTGGCCGCCATGCCGAGATTGGCCTCGCGGGACGCGATGAGGGGGTTATACGCATAGCTCGTTGTGGCGAAGGGAGCTGTCACGAGTCGTCCGTATTGTGTGGTCGGGTCGTGGAGCGCGATTGCCGAGAGGATTTGCGGCGCCTCGATGGAATAGGCCATCGCCAGGCGCAGCTCGCGGCTGCGAATCGCATCGCTGTGCGGATTGAATTGCAGCACGTGCGTCGTCGGGAGCGCGTAGTTGATCACGAAAAACCGCTGGTCATTCCGCACGAGCGACACGGCCCACGTCGGCAAATCGGGCAACAGGGAAATCTCGCCGCGGAACAAGCCCTGCACGGCTCGTTCGGGAGAGGCGTAGCGCCGTTCGACGATCTCGGCGACATGATATTCGGTGAAATTGTCCGCTTCGGGCAGCATGCGGCGAAAGATGGCTTGCTGGTCGGTGGCGCCTGCCTGCACGAAGCGGCGCGAGAGCACCCGTTCGGCCGCCGGCGCGTTGGCGGCCGTTACAGGAAAACGGAACAGCGGCTCGACCCGCGGCGGAGCGTGCGTAAAATGCACCTCGAATTCGAAGGCAGTTCGCGGACGCAAACCGTCGATCACGCTGGCAAAGCGTTCGTCGTAACCGGGACTGCCTGGATCGATTCGGGACTCGAGCGCCGACAAGACATCGGTCGACGTCAGCCGGTTCCGCGATTCCCAGTGGGAGCTCGTCGATTTCATGGTGAACACGGCACGACGTCCCAGGTCGGTCGGTTCCCACTGCTCGATCAGACGGCTGCGATAGTGCGTGGTATCGTCGATGCGGTCGACCTCGAACAGGTTGAACTCGCTCAACCGCCGCTCCCGCAGTTCCGGCAAACTGGCCGGTGACGAGTTCGGGGAAAGATCGACGGCGGCTCGCGGCAGATCGAGCACGCCGACCGACAAACGCTGGTAGCGCAAAGAAAGCTTGCGATGGATCTCACGCAGCCCGGGTGCGGCGGGCCAGATTACCGCAGCTCGATCCACGAGCGTGACGGCTTCGGCATGACGCCCGGCCCGAGCGGCCGCATCGGCCTCTTCCATCAACTTTTGGGCTTCGTCTTCCAAAGACCGCGTCCACTTTTCGACAATCGGGTGGCGCGGCTCGAAGACCGCTAATCGTCGCAGAAAATGCCGCGATTCGCGGTGTTCGCCAGCTTGCCGCGCGCGGAGGATCAGCTTGTCAACCGTTTCCCCCAACTGCTTTTGAAGCCCCCGATAATCGCGGTCGTCTAGCCGCAGGTTCATCAGGCTGGTCAGTGCCGACTCGAGATCGCCCGCCTCGAGCGATTTCGTCCCTTCGAGAAATTCCAACCGCAGCGTCTGCTCGCGAATGCCGGGCCAGTCGTGCGCTTGCCGGTTGAGCGCGAATAGTAACTCGTACGCCTCGCGGAAGCTTCCGGCGTCGATCAACAGCGCGGCGCGACGGACGACCAGGTCCTCGTGATAGATGATGACGTCGATGACGTTGGTCGGAATTTCGTAGAGCTCGCCCGCGGTACCGCCGGGCAACGTCACGACCAGGCTGGAAAGCTCCTTGCGCTGGGCGGCCCGCTTTTCGCGCTCGGCCGCCGTCTCAGCAGTCGGCAGGGCACGCAGCGCCTCCAGCGCGGTTTGCAGCTTCTTGAGCGTGTCGGGACGGGGAAAGACCGGATTGACGACGATGACCATCTGCCGTTCGTGATCCGCAGGCTTGGCCTTGTCGAAGGCTTTTAGTACCAGCCAATCGACCGGCGAGCTCCGTAGTTGCGTGACGGTCGGGATCGCCAGCTCCGCGAGGCGAGGGAGGTGCATGTTCGCCTGCAGCTCGTGCAGCTTTTTTTGCTCGTCGGCCTCCTCTTTCGCGTCGTCGGACCCCTTTTTCTCTTTCGGAGTTGGGGAAGCGGGATTCTTGGGCGCTTTCGCAGGGGCCGATTTGCGCTTTCCCTTCGCACGGCCCGTGTCTTGCCAGCCTTCGGCCGAGCTCACCACCAGCACAACAATTGCCAGGCATGCCGCAACGGCAGGCCACCACCTGACCGTGATCGACACGCAACGCGACAACCGCCGGCGCAAAGCGCGGCCGCACGCGACAATTCAGACGGTCGAAATCCGATTCTCATGCGGGCGAGAGTCCATACTCGAGGGCCGAGCGGCCCTGTCAGGGATGCTTGTTGTTCGCTTCCAGAAACGAATCGACCCGATACAGCGTGCCGTCAATCGCTGCGACGACAACGTGGTCGTCGGCCGCGATCACGCCCCCCGAAAGTGGCTGCCCGACAGCCGTTTCCGCGACGATTTCGCCGGTCGACGGGTTGAGCGCCCACAGGGTGCCGTTGCGATTGGCAACGATCAGTCGGCCGCGCACCAATGCCGGTGCACCGCACGGGCCTGTTTTGCCCAACGGGACATGAAACCGCAATTTGGGCGGCGCTCCCAATTCGTAGCAGAACAGCTCGTGATTCTGCGTCTCAAAGACGACTGTCGAGCCGACCGGCCAAATCGGACTTAACGCAGGCGCCGGCAACTTATCGGAATAAACCGCGTCGAGCGTCTCGGCATCGAGAACGTTGAACACTCCGTCGGCGGAGGCATACGCAACGCGGGAAGCCGCGACGGCGAACGGCACATCCAGCGGACGATCCAGATTTTTAGAGCGCAATTCGGCCAAATGGCGGACCGGCTCGGTGCGAAACTGCAGCTGCGCCAATCGACCGCGGCTATCCGCCGTCAAGAGTTCGTTCGGCCCCGACTGGGCGACCGCGTACCATCGTGCCGCCTTCTTGTTCTCGACCGGGGCCAAATAGTCCTCTGCCTCGGGCAGACCGCTCGACGGACTCACCAGCCGCAGCCGGCCCGGCATAGGCAGGACCAAACCGGCCGAGAGTCGCACCGGCCCCGCTTCGAGCGGTGCAGCCAAAGCAAAGGAACTCTCCAATTGGCCGCCCGGCGTCACGAACCAGAGCGTCGGCTTTGGTCCTCCGCAGTCGACGACTAGACGATTGTCGTCAAGCCTGGTGGCACGCAGGGGCGCTTTCGTTCCGGCCGGCGGGTCGATTGCGGCCGCGGCCGAACGTTTGAATCCGCCCGTGTCGATGGTCGTCGAGTTGAGCGAAAAAACCTCACCTGCTTCGCCCACCGTCACAAAGTCTCCGCCCGAGCCGGCGAGATGGCCGATGACCGACGACCCCAAGATCGTCCGCCATTGGCCGACCATCGGTTCCCGGTCGATTTGCGAGAAGAACACGGAGGCGGCATACGGCAAGCGCCGCGCGGCGAAGACGTATTGTCCCACGACTTGCAACGGTTGTGAGCTGATGCCGATCGCCGTCTCGACAGGATCGAGGGCAAAACTCTGCGCGTTGAGCTTGAGCTGCAAGCGACGCAGCGAGCTGCCGGCCATCCAGAGTTGGCCGTCGGGACCGGGCGAAAGGAAGATCGGACCGTCTTTCTGCTTGGGAATCGCCATGCTGCTGACGGGCACGAGCGGATCCTGGCCCGGCGCGTCGGACACCGAGAACGCGCTGATCCGCGCAGGCGTCGAAGCGACAAACAGCATTTTTCCGTACATCACCGGGGGATCGCGAACTTCGCCTTCGACCGCGTCTGTCTTGATCAGTTTGAGCCACGTCTCGTCGCCGCGCGCCTCCAAGACGTGCAGCTTCGTCGCCGTCGGCCGCCCCGATTCGGTCAGCAGCACCCGCGATCCGATGGGAAGCACGCCGTTGACCAGGCTTCCCGGCGGATGTCCCACGTCGTTGACGCGAATGCACTCGAGCGGCGAAATCGACAGCGTGTAGACCAGCGACGCATCACCCGCGACGATCAGCCGCTCGTTGTTGCGGACAACCGCGGGTGGAGAAAGAATCTTCTGCGAAAACGTGAGCTGCGAAATGAGCCGGCCCGTCTCGAGATCCAGCTTGTCGAGATGATTGCCGAGCGTTGCCAGATAGATCTGCCCCTGGCTGACGAGTGGAGCCCGAAATCGGCTCGTTTATCGGCTGTTCCCAGATCAACTTGCCCGACTGGCGCGAGATGAGCTCCAGCGACAGCCGATTGCTGTCGAAAAGCAAGAGGCCCGGCTCAGCCGTGTCGACGCTCATCGGCAAGAAGGGAGAATCAAGGCCGATCACGCGTCGCCAAACGGGTTCACCGGTGAGATGGTCGACCGCGTAACATGAGTCTTTGGCAAGCACGAGGACCGACCGTGCGCGAACGGCTTCTTCCGAATGCGACCGCGTGTTGAGGACCAGGCTCACGTGGGGCAGCGGAGATGCAGCCGACTCTTTGCGCAGGGCCGCTCGGCCGAATTCCTTGCGGCTGACGAGCGATTTCTCGACGTTGAGCGTCTTCTCCAACAAGGCCGCCAGCTTTGCATCGCCAGCACGCTTGGAATAGCGGGCCAGGAGCTCGCGCCTACCGGCGAGAGCCGCCATCGGTTGGCGGTCGGCGATGGCCTTTTCGATCTCAGCGATTCGCCCGGTGAATTGCCGGTGCTCCTCGATCACGTTCTGCGCCTGGGCGAATACCTCCTGAAATTGGGAGGAAGCCTCGGCGGGAACCTTGCCATCCGGAAAATAGCGGGCCGCCATCGACTCGGCCTGAGACGCAAGCTCGAGCTGATCGGTGTCGATCGACGCTTCCGCGGAACGGGCGGCCCCCAGCGCGATCCGCGTCAGGAAATCGGCGAGTTCAGGAAAGTGAACGTTCAAGTCGCTACGTTCACGGTTGGCTTCGACGTACTTGTCGATCGTGTCGCGGCCGCGTTTCCAGGCGGGCGACCCGCCGCCGATTTCCTTGAGCACGCGCGCGTTCCAAGCCTGGTAATGGGCTTCGCCGGCGTGGGGATCTTTCGGATGATCGGTCTCGTATTTTTCAAATAATTCGGACGCTTGCCCGTAACGCTTCGCGTCGAATTCGGTCTTGGCGGCGGCGAATTCCTGCTGGGTGGTTTCACGGCCGATCACCAGGAAAATGGCGCCGGCAGCCAAGGCCAAGGCGAACGTCAGACCGAGCATGCCCAGGATGAACGGAGACCGAAGCGCCTGCTGCTCGCCGGGGCGGACTTGCCGCTCGCTCAAACGCTGTGACAGACGCGCGGCAAACGATTGCTCCGGCTTTCCCTGCCGGTGAATGACGATCGGGACCTCCGATTCGTCATCGTCTTCGTCAAGCACGCTCGCCACCGGGGCCTGGGCCGCCGGAGTTGGGGGAGCTGCAGCGGCGGCGACGGGCGGTCGGGCCGCGTGATCAGCGGGCAGCACGCGGCGACGCACGTTGCGGTCCCAACCTTGGAGCGCCTCCGCCGTGTCTTCGGGAGCCGGCTTGAGAGGGATTTCCTCCGATTTGGCGACATGGACCACGGGCATCGGGGCCAAATTATGAGTCGCCTCTTCCCGCCGCTCGACCGGGACGATCGGAGCGTCCACATCCCAGTGGATGTTGGCCTTTGGCGGTTCGAGGTCCCGCTCGCGAACGATCAGGTCGGCCGAGCCGATTCGCAGAACGTCCCCTTCCTTCAAGCCGGCGACGCGAACCAGAGTGCCGTTGAGCTCAACGCCGTCGCGATTGGCCGAGGTGATCTCGAAATGCGTTTTGCTGTTGTTCCACAGCACGCGGCAATGAATCGGCGCAACGCCGGGCTCGTCGATACAGATGTCGTTCGAAACGTGACGGCCGATCGAAATCGGTTGGACTTTCGAAATCGGCCGCACCTCGGGAGGGCCGCCTCCGTACCGAATTTCCAGGTCCACCATCGACACGCTGCCCGTTGACGAAGAGTTTACGGGAAGGTCTTCGACCCTCCCACGGCGCCTTTCAGTAATACACCTGGCGGGTCACTTCAAAATCGAATCCTTCGCCCGACGGGATCACCAAGAAAAATGTCCTGCGGATCTGACGGACAGGACGATTCCGATAGTCTCGCTCCCTCACCGCCAGCAGATTCTCAGTCTCGGGCGGATAGAAATGAAAAATGACCGCATCGGGACCGATCGAAACGCCGGCCTTGTTGAACAGCTCGACGTCGGCCTGTCGTCGCTTGCCTCCCTGCCAGGTGAAATACAAGCGCTTTTCCCCCTCTCCCGAATCCGCCCGACGCACGACCGGCTGTTGGCTGGCCATTTCCGAGAGGTAGGCAATGGTGTGGTCTTCCAAGAGAGCGCCCAGTTCGATTCCGAAATGATCGAGCTGTTTGGCGTACACGTCGATCGACCCCTGGTCGGCAAATTGCACGTACCAGCGCTGCTGACGGGGCCATCCGCCCCGCGAGCCCGGTCCGCCGCCGAGAGCCGGCTTGTTCCCCGTGCCCAGCGCAAAACCCCCCTTGGTCGAGGCGACCGGCGCCGTGTCGAGGGCCAACTGGTCCGACGCACCCGATGCCACGGTCCCAACCGCGTCGCTGGCGGAACTCTCGAGCGACACGTTTTTGAGCACGTCTTCCACTTCGGGCCGTTCGTCGGGACTTGATTCGCCCGGCGTCGCGTCGGCGCGCTCGGGGCCCGTTCCCTCGAGTTTCAGCGATTCGGTCGGAGAGCCCCCTTCGATTCCTCCAGTCGGCTCGTCGGCAATGAATTCAACCACTTGCATGTGCTTGGCGTGGTGCGGTTGAAAGCTGTTCCAAACGAGTGACAAAAACCAAACGGCCGCGACCAGCACTGCGATCAATGCGACCAGCGTCGACCAGACCCGGTCGTAGTTGGTCACCCGGATGACCGGCGCAGCGGCCGGTCCCACAGACTTGATCGGACGATTCGGAGCGGGCATCGGGTCGCAAAGCCCTTCGAAGATCAGGCGGCGCGAGCGGGCGAAAAGAGGTGCCAACGACCGCACGTGGAAAACAAAATGCGGTCCAAAGTTCAAACCAGGGATTTTTGTGCAGAAAATTCTGCACAAGTGCCTCAGTCAATCCTAGAACTGGCCCCGTGCAGTGTCAACGATTGTGCCTCGGCGGGCGTTCCGATCATCCGCCCAGCCGGAATTCAATCAAACCGGGCGTTGCTCCAGCAGCCAGTCCTCGAGCATGATCTGCTCGATGTACGGGGCACGCAAGAGGACGGGATCTGTCGACAAGAGCCGCTGCAACCAAGAGCGGCGGCGGATCAGCGTCTGCATGGCCCGCACACCGAAACGGGCAAACGGACGCGAATCGAGCTGGTTGGCGACGTTCGTGGCGATCCGTTTGAAGGTATCCGGAAAGATGTTCGGCTCAGGGCCGACGTGCACGATCGTCTCCACCCCCGAAGCGAGCGTCTTGTCGACGACGTCCCACACGCGCTGCGGCTGGTCGATCCAGCGATGCAGGATGTCGCGGCTGTTGAAATCGTTGTAATCGGTTCCGCCTGTGACGCACGACAGGATCGGCGGAACCGGCGTGCGAAAGCCGCCGGGGACTTTCTCCATGATGACGGCGGCCCGGTCGGAGAGGTTCTTCTGACGGACAATCGGCGTATGGATCGGCGGCCAGCGATGACGATTCCTCCGCAGGCGGCTCTTTTCCGGCAAAACGCCGACCATCCGTTCCTGAAACCGGTCCAGCGTCTTTCCCTGGCCCATCAACAGACACGTATCGGGCGAGAGGATCGTCGAGACGGCGATCGTCCCGTTGCCTTCGTTGGTGATCTGCAGGCAGAGTTGTTCGACCTTGTCGTACCCCAGCGCCGGCCCGCGCAAAAGAGGATCCCTAGCGTTACGTCGTTCGCGAGCGACGCGGCCTCGTCGGCAAGCTCTAAAATAGGCGCGATCGCCGCCTCGAACGAGTAGACGCCGGTGGCTACGAGCGCGGTTAACTCGCCCAGGCTGTAGCCCACCGCGAACTTGGCGTCCGCAAGCGCGATGTCGAACATGTCCTTCAAGATCTGCAGCTGGGCCAGCTCGACGGCGACGATCAGGCAGATATCCTGCGCATACGTATTGAGGGTCGTCTTCGCCTTACGATGGACGCGGCCGAGCAGATTGACTTTGCGGCCCGTGGTCTGCGTGCAGATTCGCGAGGCGTCATCGAGAAAGCGGCGAACGACGGGGCCGTAATCGGGATGGGCCAGCAGCTCGGGCGTGCGGCCCAGGTTGGTAATGTTGTACCCGCGGAAGGTGAACGCCGTGTTCGCCACCCGCTTCTTCAGCCCGTTTTCCATTTCATCCGTTCCGGCGGAGCCGGTGTATCCTTCTGCGGGCCGGCGCGAAGCGACGCACGCCGCCCTGAATTGTCAGGGCCGTTACTCGTCGTATAAAGCAGCCAGGTGCCGCTCGAACTTGCGGATGATGTGGTTGCGGCGGACCTTGAGCGTGGCAGTCAACTCGTCGGCATCGAGCTGGAAGGGCCGATCGAGCACGAGAAACCTTTTCACGCGCTCGGGATTGCTCACGTTCTGCATGACGGCGTCGATGCGCTGGGCGAGAAAATCGTGGCAGGCGCCGTCGATAAAGCCGTCGGCATTCGACTCGACCTTGCACTTGAGCTCTGCCGCCTTCTGCGTCAGCTGCTCGAAATTGGGTACGATGAGAGCGCTCACGAAGCGGCGGCCGTCGCCGTAGCACACCGCCTGGTCGATGTAGATATCGCTGACGAGGATGCGCTCGAGCTCGCTGGGGGCGATGTTCTTGCCCGCCGAGGTGATAATCAAATCCTTTTTGCGATCGGTGATCGTGAGATAGCCGTCGGCATCGAGATGGCCCACGTCGCCCGTGTGGAACCATTTGTCTTTGTCGATCGCTTCGGCCGTCGCCTCCGGGTTCCGCCAATAGCCCTGCATGACGTTTGGTCCACGGACGAGGATTTCGCCGTCCTCCGCGATCTTGATTTCCACTCCGGGGATCGCCGGACCGACCGTGCCGATCTTGTAATTGTCGACCGTATTAAAGCTGACAACGGGCGACGTTTCCGTGAGACCGTAACCCTCGAGCAGCGGAATGCCGGCCTCGAAAAAGCCTTCGCAAACGTGTCTCGGCAGCGGCGCACCGCCGGAGGAGAGCTGTCGAACGCGCGAACCGAAGATCTTCTTGAGGGTCACCGACCGGGCGTCGGGCACAAGCTGCTCCACCTTGGCCCACACCTTTTCGTAGAAACGGGGGACAGAGGTGAGTGTCGAGGGGCGAGTTTCGGCCAGATTGAGGACGAGCGTATCCATCGACTCGGCGAGCGCCACCGTCGTGCCGGCCAGCACCGGGACGTACAAGTCGCAGGTCCGCGCGTAGATATGGCTGTAGGGCAGCCAACTTAGCAAAAGCTCGGTCGGCGGCTGCGGGCCGATTTCCACCGAGGTCTCGGCATTTTGGACGAGGTTGCCATGCGTGAGCATGACACCCTTCGGGTTGCCGGTGGTTCCGCTCGTATAAATGATGGTCGCGAGATCTTTTCCCGTGAGGGCGGCTTCCCGCTGGCGAATTTCCTTTTCGAGGTGGCCGAGAGAGCCGCGCTGCATCAGGCCGTCCCAGCTCAGCACGCGGATTTTGGCCGACTTCGGCGGCGTGACCGCGCCGAACGCGATCAGGAATTCGAGATTCGGCAGCGAGGCGAGGACCTCGAAAACCTTGTTCGCCTGTTCCTGGTTGCTGACGATGATGCCGCGCGACTCGCTGTGGCCGACCTGGTATTCGACCTGTCGCGGTGCCAGCGGCGCATGCAGCGGCACGTCGGCGGCGCCGGTCGAGAGGATCGCCTGGTCGGCGACCATCCACTCGTAGCGGTTTTCGGAAAGGATGGCGATGCGATCGCCGTGCCGCACGCCCAGCTCGATCAAACCGGCTGCCGCCCGGTCGGCCATCCAGCGGTAGTCCGACCAGGTCACGTCGTGATAGAGGCCGTACTGCTTGTAACGCAGCGCGGTCCGCGGACCATACATTTCGCACTGGCTGCGGTGCATCGTGCACAGATTGGCATACTTCATGGCACGTCTCAGTTGGCAAAATTCCGCGTTATTCGCAGGCCTCAAAGATGG
The DNA here is from genome assembly GCA_963752185.1 of uncultured Planctomycetaceae bacterium. Classification (GTDB taxonomy): domain Bacteria; phylum Planctomycetota; class Planctomycetia; order Planctomycetales; family Planctomycetaceae; genus DASPSM01. Next base: position 4,647,376 of record CAVVXK010000002.1, read on the forward strand.
TGGCGACCCCTTGCCCCTGGCCGACGCACATGGTCGCCAGGCCGAACTTGGCGTTTTCGTCCCGCATCCGATGCAACAGCGTGGTGACGATCCGCGCGCCGCTGGCCCCCAGGGGATGGCCCATCGCGATCGCCCCGCCGCGACGGTTCACGCGCTCCTCATCGCTGCCCAGCATTCGCAGAACAGAGAGGACCTGCACTGCGAACGCTTCATTGATTTCGATGCAGCCGATGTCCGAGAGTTTGATCCCGGCTCGTTTGAGCACTTTGTGCACGGCGGGAACCGGACCGATGCCCATTTCCGAAGGATCGACGCCGGCCACCGCCATCGAGCGGATGCGGGCCATCGGCTTGAGTCCCAGCTCCCGGGCTTTTTCCTCCGACATCACGAGCACCGCCGTGGCGCCCACGTTGACTTGCGAGCTATTTCCAGCCGTCACCGAACCCCCGGCCGGATTGAAGGCAGGAGCAAGTTGCGAGAGCCCCTCGAGCGAGCAATCGAAGCGAATGCCCTGATCCTCGCGAATTTGCACCTTGCGGCCCGCGTCGTCGCGGCCCCAGGTCGGAACGATCTCCGAGGAAAAGCCGCCGTTCTTGGTCGCCTGGGCGGCAAGCTGATGGCTGCGGAGCGAAAACTCGTCCTGCTTCTGGCGGTTGACCTGGTACTTCTGCGCCAGGTACTCCGCGGTCAAGCCCATGTTCATGATGGCTTCGCTGTGCTTGCGGAAGAGGCCCGGCGGCGGGTTGTAGTCCTTGTTCATCGGCACATGGTCCATGTGCTCGACTCCGCCGGCGATCTGCACGTCTTCGCAATCGGCGGCGATGTTCATGGCCGCGTCGTTGATCGCTTGCAGGCTCGACGCACAGTTGCGGTTGATGGTCACGCCACCGGCCTCGATCGGCAGACCGGCCATCAAGCCGACGGTCCGCGCGACGTCGAAGCCCTGCTCTCCCTGTTGCTGCACGCAGCCCCAGCGGACGTCGTCGATCAGGTGCGGATCGATGCCCGTCCGTTTGACGACGACTTCGATCACGTGGGCCGAAAGGTCCTCCGCTCGAACGTCGCGGTAGATACCCTTATCGGAAGAGGCCTTGCCGATCGGCGTGCGGACGGCATCGATCACCACCGCGTGTCGCATGTTATTTCTCCGGTCGCGATTGAATCACAGGTCGCGGATAAAACAATTTGTTCGATTTGGCCATGTCGACCAACAGCGGACTCGGCTGGAAACGCTTGCCGAGCGACGCGTATTGGCCGGCCCGGTCGACCAACTTGGCCGCACCGATCGCGTCGCACCAGCGGAGGATACCTCCGCGGAACGGCGGGAAGCCGACACCCAGAATCAGCCCCATGTCGACGTGCGCCGGCTCGCGGACGATCCCCTCTTCCAGCGTGCGGACCCCTTCGAGCAGCATCGACAGGAACAGCCGATCCTCAATCTCCTGATTGGAGACTTCTCGCTTGGCCGTGCGGTTCTTCTCCAGGAACGGCTGAAATGCCGGATCGTCGGACGGTTTACCCTTCGTACCAACGAATTTGCGGAACCCGGCCCCCGATTTTTTGCCCATGCGGCCGGCGGCGATCAAATCGTCCAACAGCGTGATCTTGAGAGCGCGGTCACTGTAGGCCGCCGCCAGCACCTTGCCCGCGAAGCACGACGTGTCGAGACCGACCATATCTTGTAGTGCGATCGGTCCGACCGGCATGCCGAATTTCGTGGCGACCTTATCGATCGCATCCATCGACGCGCCTTCGAGCAGGAGGGCCATCGCCTCAGCCATATACGGCAACAAGATGCGGTTGACGAGGAAGCCCGCACAATCGTTGACGACAATCGGCGTCTTCTTGATCCGCTTGGCGAGTTCAACGATCGTGACGACCGTCTCGTCGCTCGTCCTCTTGCCGCGAATCACTTCGACCAGCTGCATCCGATCGACGGGCAGGAAAAAGTGCATGCCGACGAAGCGCGTCGGATCGTGCGAGGCCTCGGCCATCCGCGTGATCGAGATGGTCGACGTGTTGGTCGCCAGAATGGCATCTTTTTTCAACACCTGCGTCAATCGCACATAGAGTTGCTTCTTGAGTTCCTCGTTTTCGGTAACAGCCTCGATGACGACATCGCGATCGGCAAAGGCTTGATGCGAGGTCGAGACGGCGAGGTTGGTAAGCAGCGATTGCATATCGGACATCGTCGCCCGGCCAATTTTCATGCGGCCGGCCACGACTTCCGTCGCTCGCTTGAGTCCGTCAGCGATTCGATTGTCGTCGACGTCGACCATCGCAGTGGGAATCGCCGAGCGAGCGTGGGCCGTGGCAATTCCCGCTCCCATTTGACCCGCGCCCAGCACGCCCACGCGGCCGACCGGTCGCGGTTTGACGTTCGCATCGGTTACGCCTTTGTCTCGGGCAAGCTGGTTCGTCATGAAGAAGACGCCGACCAGGGCCGCCGAGATCGGCGTGCCAACGACCGTGCCCGACGCTTCCAGTTCGACCTTGAGCCCTTCCTGCAGCGGACGATTGATCCCGTCCCGGATTGCACCCAGCGCGGCCAGCGGCGCGGGATATTGGCCTTTTGTCGCTCCGCGAACAGCTCCCTCGGCGACGCCGAAGGCGAAGTTAAACTGATCATCACTGAGACCAATCGGCTCCTCTTTCCGCTGGCGGATCGTCTTCCACTCACCACTTTCTTGTGCGTGCTCGACCAGCCGCCGTCCCTCTTCGACGAGTCGCTCACCGGGGACCGCGTCGAAGACGAGGCCGCACTTGGCCGCTTCGGCCGCGCCGATCGGTTCGCCGGAGGTAATCATGGTGATCGCCTGCTGCACGCCCACGACGCGCGGCAGGCGCTGCGTTCCGCCCCAGCCGGGAATGATGCCAACTTTCACTTCCGGCAGGCCGATCTTAGTCGCCGGGTTTGCCGCGGCGATCCGGTAATCCATGGCCAGTGAGACTTCAGTGCCGCCGCCCATACAATTGCCGTCGATCAATGCGACCGTCGGGAATGGCAGCCGGCTGATGCCGGTGAAGACGGCATGTCCGGCGGCCAGGCCGGGAGCGATTTCTTCCTTGGTGTAGTACGCCAAGGCCCCCAGTTCGTTGAGATCGGCCCCGGCGATGAATTGGCCCGGCTTCCCGCTCTTCAGCAACAATCCGCGCAGATCGGTTCGTTTCGACAAGTCCTTGACGAGCGCGCCCAGTTCCTGCATGACCGGCTGGCCGAACGTATTGACGCTCTTGCCTGGCAAATCGAAGGTCAGTAGCGCGATCTTTCCGTCGAGCTCCTCGAGTCGGAACGCGTTGGCCATTGCTGCTCCGCGAAAACGTAGTGCCGCACGGATTGCGACATTGAGAATGGATGAAGAGACTGTCCGCGCGGCGGTGGCGCTCGAACGTGCCTCCGCCGCGCGGTTTGTCGCAGGATGTTACTGGGCGTACGGCATCAGGATTTCAAATTCCTCGATGCCGGCGATCGCCTTGAAGCCGCCTTCCGCGATGTCGGCCCCGAGCTTCGTCACCAGCCGGTAGTCCTCCGCGGAGGCTCGCTTTCCGGTGATGTTGCGACGAATCTCACGGCCAAGCACGATCGCGGCCGTCTTGACCAGCTCATCGGACTGCTTGGCGGCCCACAGGCATGTCGTGAGCATCACGATCATGCTTTGGATCCGCTGCGACAGTTCGACCATCGAGCATTGCCGGTCGGCAAGCTTGAGCTGATGCTGCTGCATCAAGCGGTCGACTTCGAGGCGGCTGCGCTGCAAATGGTCGGTCGCGAACTGCGCCAACTCCGTCAACGACGGCGGCATCGACGGGAGCTTCGCCCTGACAGGGCCGACGACCATCTCGTTCATCCGCCACTTGAGCCACGGCATGGCTGCCGGAGCCAGCTTCATGAAGTGGGCCGGGTTGGCCATGTTGGGCTGCTTAATGCCAGCCGAATACAAGGCTTTGCCGATCGGCTCGTAGAACTCCTTGCCGTGGTCCTTGATCAGCGACTTGAAGAAGCCCATGCAGAGCATTTCGCCCTCACCTTCGTAGATGCAGGGGGCGAGGTACTCGTGCACGTTGTCGCCGAACATGTGACCGTGCAAAAACGCGCGGCCGCCGTGCGTCTTCATGAAGAGCTCGATCACCGCTTCCTTCTGCGACTCGCTGCCGAAGATCTTGGCGACCGTGCATTCCATTTCGCCGCGGTAACCTTCATCCAAGAGCCACGAGCACCAATCGATGAGTGCGTCGCAACCGACGATGAAGCCGGCCAGGCGGCCGATGCGGCGACGGACAAGCTCTCGCTTGGCGATGTTTTCGCCGTACGTCTTGCGGTAGCGGGCCCAAGGCAGGATGCTGGCCATCATCAGCCGCATCGAAGCCGCCGCCGTCGCGCAGACGGCCACGCGACCGCGGTTCAGGCCGTGATAGGCCACTGTCAGGCCGTCGCCGGACGTCGCCACGAGCCGGTTCCGCTTGGGCACCTTGAAGTTCTTGAAGATGAGACCCTGGTTGTACGAGTGCTTGAGTGCGTGCAGCCCGTACTTCCTGATTTGGAACGATTCGTCTTCCTGCTCGGGCAACTCGACGATCAGCACGGCCGGCTTGTTGTCGATCAAGCAGACGAGTCCAACCGTACGACCGGGAACAGCGTTCGTGATGAACAGCTTCTCGCCGTTGACCACATAATTGTCGCCGACCAGTTCGGCCTTCGTGCGCAGAGCCGTCAGGTCAGAGCCTGCAGCGGGTTCGGTCAAAGCGAACGCCGAAACGCGCTTGCCGCTTGCCAGCTTGGGAAGGTGTTCTTGCTTTTGCTCCGGGGTGCCGAAGGTCCGCACCGGGTCGACGGCGCCGATGCAGCCGTGGACGGAGGCCAGGCCAGCGATCGTCGGCTCAACAGTTCCCATCTTCACCAGGAACCGGGCGAAGGCGCCAAAGGGCGTTCCCGATCCACCGTAATTCGGCTCGACCAACAAACCCCAGTAGCCGACCTTACCCAGCTCGTCGATTGTCTCTTGCGTGATTTTCTTCTGCTCGTTCATCAGCGTGCCGTCTTTTTGCCGACGGCGAACGACCTCGATCGACTTTCGCATGACTTCGTCAGCGGCCGACGACGCCGGGCGGGTCGTGCCCGAGAAGAGCTCGATCGGAAATTCCTTGTCCCAAACGGCCCGGTGCGCCGGGCTGCCGGCGGTCTGATATTTCTTTGCGAAGAGGTCCTCGACCTGTTCATCGGCCCGATCGAGGGCCCCGGTCTTCTTCGCTTCTTCTTCGCTCGCCCCCCCCAATTTCAGGGCGGTTTCCACGAAATTCTCTTTCTCGGTCGCGCGCTCGTCCAACTCACGAATTTGCGGATTCATGGACTGTCAGCCTTTCCTCCGAAGCGAACGCGCCCGCCGCCGCCCCCTGCAAACAGCACACGGGAGCCAAACGGAATCGATTCCCGCGAGCCGAAGTCAAGCAACGGCGCCGCCAGACGGCCGGGAACGCACCCTTACGAATTGATGGATCAGAATCGCAACACAATCGACATGCCGACCGGCAACCAACGAGAAGTCGACCCAACGGCTCAAGGGGCCGCCGGTAAGCTTTGCCGATAAAGGTCCCGGGGATGATTGTGTCAAGAAACCCGGCCGATTTCAATCGCACGCGCCGCCGCCAGCCCCAGGCTCTCCACCTGCCGATTCATGTCGGCAAAGCGAGCGTCTCGCGTAAACCCGCGCGCATAACGGGCGTAGATTTGCTGGATAATGACGGCCAGCTTGTACAAACCGTAACAGTAATAGAAAAGAACGTGTTGCACATCGCGCCCCGATGTCGCCGCGTAGCGCGCGATCAGTTCGCTGCGCGTCAGGTTGCCCGGCAGATATGTCGGCCCGGGCACAAAGAGCTTAAGCGACTCGTGATCGTCAGCCTGGATCCAGTAAGCCAGCGTGCAGCCGAGATCCATCAGCGGATCACCCAGCGTGCACATCTCCCAATCGAGGACCGCGACAATCCGCGTCAGGTCGTTTTCGTCGAGCACGATGTTATCGAACTTGTAGTCGTTGTGAATCAAAGCGGCTCCGGACTCGGCCGGCCGGTTCGTCGTTAACCACCGAGCCACCTCGTCGACGGCCGGCCACGAATCGGTCTTGGCCTTTTCGTAGCGCTGAATCCATCCGTTCACCTGTCGTTCGACATAGCCTTCTGGCTTCCCTAAGTCGCCAAGACCAGCCGCTCGATAGTCGAGTGCATGCAGGCGGGCCAGATTATCGATAAACGCCAAGCCGAGCTTTTGAAACGTTACCGCATCCGGTGCGAAGCCTCGCGGCAGCTTCCGCCGCAAGATGACGCCGCGGCGACGCTCCATCAAATAGAATTGAGCGCCGAGAACGGCTTCGTCCGTGCAATAAACAACCGGCTTCGGCGCCAACTCGTAAACGCGCGACAGCTTTGAGAGGACGTTGAATTCGCGCCCCATGTCGTGCGCGGATTTGACCTGATTTCCGAAGGGCGGCCGCCGCAACACGTATTCGTCGCTGCCACAGCGAACGAGATAGGTGAGATTCGAGAAGCCCTGCGGAAACTGCTCGATGGCAACATCTTCAACAGGGTGGCCCAACTGTTGGGCGAGATAGACCTTGAGCCGTTCGACATCAAGCTCTTCACCGCTTCGAACGGCGCTTGATGCATCGAGAAAGCGCGTTTCGAGTTTCGACATTCGTCAATTCGCAGCAAGACATATCGTGTGGTCGGGGATTTCACAAATTCGAGCCAGCCTTCAAGAGAGGCCGTATCCGCGGAGGATTCGTCGGGCCACCGTGCTTTTGTGCACCTCGTCGGGACCGTCGTAAATTCGCGCGGCCCGCTCGTGGCGGTAATAATAGGAAAGGATCGTGTCGTCGGTCATTCCCAGCGCCCGTGCGCCTGGATCGCGCGGTCGACGACTTTCATCAAAACGCCCGCCGCGTAAAACTTGATGAGCGAGATCTCTTCCCGGGCAGCCTTGGTGCCTTCGCGGTCGATCTTCCAGGCGGCTTGCAACACCATGAGTCGCGCGGCGTTGATCTCGGCACGGCTTTCCGCGATCCAACTCTGGATCGTCTGCCGACTTCCCAGCTTGTCGCCGGGAGCAAGGTCGCGGCGGGCCGCTCGTTCGCAAAGCAGGTCGAATGAGCGCTCGCAAATACCCATCCAACGCATGCAGTGATGGATCCGCCCCGGCCCGAGTCTCGCCTGCGCGATCTCGAATCCAGCCCCCGGCCGCCCGAGCAGATTCTTACGCGGAACGCGGACGTCTTCGTAAAGAACCTCGCTGTGGCTAGGCCAATCTTCGCCCGAATGCCCCATCACCGAAATGTTGCGGACGATTTTGAATCCCGGAGTGTTGGTCGGCACGATGATCTGGCTGGCCCGCGCGTGCGGATCGGCAGCCGGATCGGTTACGACCATCACAACGGCGATGCTCGCCCCGTCCGCCGAAGACGTGAACCATTTCCGTCCGCTGATCACGTATGAGTCGCCGTCGAGAACGGCCGTCGTCGCCATCCAAACGGGGTTCGACCCCGGGTAGCCCGGTTCGGTCATTGAAAAGCAACTGCGAATTTTTCCGGCCACGAGCGGCTTGAGCCACGTCTCTTTTTGCTCCGGCGTGCCGAAGTCGTGCAGGATTTCCATATTTCCGGCATCGGGAGCCTGGCAGTTGAAGACGAAATGGCCCAGCGGCGTTCGGCCCAGTTCCTCGCTCAGAAGAGCGTGCTCCATGAACTTGAGCCCGGCCCCGCCGTGATCCTTGGGCACCTGCGGCGCGAAGAGCCCCATCTCACGAACGCGATCTCGCTTGGCCGCGAGCGCCGGCAGCAATTCGCGAAAGGGACGCGACAAGAGTTCCGCTTCGAGCGGATACACCTCGTCGATCAGGAATTTTCGCACCTTTTTCAGCGTCTCTTGGAGCGGTGCTGGGATGGAGAAGTCCATGAATTGCCCCCGGCGGATTTGATGACGAATGCCGGCGGACGAGAGCCGTCCTGCGACAGACGTCTTTGGGTATCACTAACGGTACGTGATCTCCGCCGCATTTGCCAGATGCGCCACGGAATTGAAGCCGTCGAGCGTCATGCGTTCGGGCGTGTAGAGAAACGTGGTGACCGACGCGTTTCGCAACCGCCAGCCGAGATCAAGACTGACGGGAATCGAAGCCTCGAGCGCCGTCTGCAGGGCGACCGAAATCGGACCGACCGATGAGACCGCGAGAATCGTCCGGCCGCGCTCGGCGTGAGAGGTGATCGATTCAATGGCGCGGCAGGCCCGATCGTGAAACTGTGCCCACGACTCCACCCCCGGGAAGCTGATTTCACCATCGGTCCAGCGCCGCACCACCGCCTCGAAGAGTTTTTGGAAATTCTTTTGGATGCTCTCTGGTTCGCGGGCTTCGCGAAACGATTTGGCCAGCGATCCCAGCTCCGGATGGCGCTCGAAAAAGGCCTTGGCCTCGGGCGCACTCAGCAGTTTGTCACCGGAGTGCTCATTCAGACCCTGGATGATCGCGGGCGCGGGACATGCGCAGCCGCGTTCGCCCATCGTCGCGGCAATAATTTCTGCCGTCCGTCGTTGTCGAACGGCCGGGCCCGAATAAGCCGCATCAAACCGCACGCCTCGAGCGGCGAAAAATTCGCCCAGCCGACGCGCTTGCAGCTCGCCCAATGGAGAAAGGCGGTCGTAATCCTCCGCGAAGAACGAGGCCTGTCCATGACGGACCAAATAAAGCAGGCTCACCAGTCACCCTGTCTTCCGCACCCTCATGCGAGATCACCAAATAGTTCCGCTTCACCGTTCTAACAAATCGAGCCGCCCGGTTCATTAAACCTGAACCCAGTCAGCGACGCGCATTCGGAAAACTCCGCAGGGTTTGTCCAATCCGATTAAATGTTTCGCTCGATAAAACCGATAAGGGACGAAGGGTGATTCTACCCCTCTGGCTCTCTTCCCATTTCAATCGGGAACGGCGTGCCGAAAAACATTTGCCGCCCATCAGTTATGGAAATCTCAGCCCATCGGTCGCGCCTGGCGAAGCGGTTGGCCGACCCTCGGATTCGCCCGGCGACGACTTTTTTTGGTCACCGCCGGCCATTTTCCTGGTTGGCATCCGCCTTTGTAGCGGCAGGATTTGCCGCTGGATCGAGCAGCTTCGCCCAGTACGCCGCTTCGGGCCAGCCTTATTCCGCCCCGTATGGCTCCGGGGCTGCGCCGGTTTTCACCAAGCCGGCCCCCTCCCAATCCGCCGATCAAACGGACGAACAACTGTTGACCGTCGGGCGGCTCTTGGAGCAGCAGGGCCGTTACGCCCAGGCTCAACGGATCTACACCGAGCTGGAACGGCGCCGCTTGTCGGGAGAACAGCAAGCTGCCACGGCTCCTGCCACGCAATATCCGCAACAGGCTCAATATCCGCCGGCCGGCAATTATCAGCCGACCAGCAATTATCAGCCGCCCGCCAATTATCAGCCCCAGAATCAGCCGCAGTATCAGTCGCAGTATCAGCCCCAGAATTTCAATCAACCGCCAACCGGCATGCCGCCCCAAGGCACCGCCGCCCCGATCGTCTGGCAAAACGCGCCGGTGCAAATGCCGAATCAGTGGCCGATGACGCAATATGCCCCGCAGCAATCGAATATGCCGGTCTACGACCAAAGTGCGCAGGTGATGGCGCCCCAATTTCAGCCGACGGCCCAATTGCCGCCCCCGGCTCCGCCGAGCGAAGCGTATGTCGTCGACACCCAAGTCACGCCCCAGCCGAAGACAACCGGCTCGGATTCCCAAGGTTGGCGGAGCGCAGCCGCACCGTTGCCGGCTGCGTTTCGGGCCTGGAACAGCGACCGGCCCACGCCGTCTCCCGTACGCCCGACCAGCAGTGTGACGCCCAGCCCGGGAGCCGCTGCCGCCGAACAAACCGCGCTCCCCGATCTTCCCATCAAACCCGTCGCACCGCTGAATTCGATGGCGAATCAGTTTCCGTCGCTCTCGCCTGACCGCGCCACGAATTCGCAGCCGCGTTTCGTATCGCCCATGCTCACCAACGGTGAGCGGCGACCGGCGCTCCGGCCCGATCAGCAATTTGCCACCCCGCCGATGCTGCGGCTGACCCCGCTGCCTGCGAAGGGTCTCGACAATCTCGACGCGGAGCGCGACGTCTCACAAAAGCAGTCCGACGCCATTCGGATCATTCCGGGCGGCCGGACGCCGCTCCAACTCAAACCCGAAAACGGCACAAACCAAATCGATCCGCGCGAACGTCCGCCCGGCCTTGGCGACGACAAGCCGGCAATTGCCGGCGATCTAAAGCCGCCCGTGGCGAATTTGTCGCCCGAACCCCAAGCTCCGCCGCGAACGGAACGTGTTGTGAGTGAAGGATCATCTCGCTTCGACCTGGCGGCCTGGGTATCGACCCCCGAATTCCGCGAGATTCACACGGCCGACGTGGTCGCCGGCCTCGATCTGTTAACCCGACCCGAACCAAGATACCGAGCGGCCGGTGCCATGCGGATCGCCGCTGCCGGCGATAACGCCCGAACGGCGTTTCCCGTCTTGAGAAAAGTGCTGACAACCGAGGCGGACCGAACGGTCCGCCTGCGAATCGCAGAAACACTGCTCAAACTGCAGCCGAATGATCGCGTCGCCACCGAATGCCTGGCCGATCTCTTGGCGGGCCGCAACGAAGCCGAACTGCGGCAAGCCGCCGCCACGGCACTGGGATCTGCGGGGACCGGACGCAACTCGTTCGCGGTCGCCAGTCTGACGGACGCCCTGGATGACGCCAGCCCGCAAGTGCGGGCCGCCGCCGCGGCAAGTCTCGGACTCTTCGGCCGCACGGCTTCCGACTCAGTTTCTCGCCTCGAAAATGCCGCCGTCTCCGATGTCCCCGTTGTTCGCCAAGCGGCGACCCTGGCCTTGGCCTCGATTCGAGGCATTGCAACCGACCAACTTCCGGCGGCTGCAAGGGCCAGCGCTTCGCTCGCCAATCCGCAAACGACCGGACCATTCGCGTTGGAAACGGCAGCGACGGGCCGTGCCAAACTGGTTGATGAACTGCCGGCGAAACGGACCGCCGACTCGCCAAGCTCGCAAAAAGACGCCGCAATGTCGCAGCCAAAGCTGTTCCCCGCGGATCGCTTCAGCGGTTCTCGAGTCCCGGCCGTTCACGAAAAATCAGACGACGACGCGGTCCCCGCCAGTGCCACCGCGCCCGAGGCTCCCACCAGGCCCTTCACGCCGGCAAAGGCGTCGGTCTTTCAGCCTCTGCAATTCAATTTGGCGCCGACTGAACCGCAACCGGCTGCCAGCACAACTTCCCCTTCGGACGAGATGCCCACCTTCCAACTGCAAGGCGAAGCGGGCGCCTCCAAAGCGAGTTCCAAGCCATGAGGGCCGCGAGACTTTTTTTGCTCGTAGCCGCTCTTTCGGCACTCCCAGGCTGCGGCTACCTCGTCAACGGCTACTATCAGGCCGCCGGCTGGACCACCCGGCAGTTGTCGGCCGACAAAGCCTGGCGAGTCCGCAAATGGATGTACGACGACATGCCCTGCGCCGGCAGCTTCAAGGCCGGTTTCAAGGCCGGCTACCGCTTCGCCAACGGCGGGTATGACTCCTGCGAGCCGCCGCAGTATCGCCGCTATTGGCGCATCGGCGTCATGAGCAAAAAGGAGCGCGAAAACGCCAAAGCCTGGTTGGACGGTTTCACGCACGGCACCGTCGCGGCCCAGCAAGACAACGCGGTCGGCGTAAGCGCCCTCGACTCGGCCACCATGCAGCCGCCGCCAGGAGTGCCCGATGTCCGCTATTATTCGCCCCCCCCAAACAACGAAATGAGTGACGGCAGCGGCTACCAGCCTTCGCCCTATGACCAAGGTACGATGCCATACGGCGACCCGTCTCAAAACCCGCAATTCGCACCCTCCGATCCGACTTTTTTCCAAAACGGGGGTGATAACGGCCCGGAGAATTTCCAATTCGCCCCGAATGGTCCGAACACTGGCGGTCCGAATTCCGACTACTCACCAATGCCGACGCCACCGCCGGCCCCCGCCTCCGAGGCGGCCCCGTCCTACAACGGAGGCATGCAACAAAGGATGCCGCCCCTGCCCCCGCCGGCCCCCGGCAACCAACCTACCACCAGCATGGGATACATGCCCGGTCCGATGATGGCCTCCTCGGGATCCCCAGGAATGGGCGGCCTGCAAACGGTCGGCAATCTCCAACCGGCACCTCCCGCGGAAACGCCCGGCCCGTCCTTCCCGGCAAGCCGACCGGCCCTGCCCCCCAGCCCCATCTCCCAGCCGACCGAATGGCAACTCCCAATGATCCGCGACTAACCCGGATCCGCGACGAATGCGGTAGGGCGAGCTGCCAGCTTGCCGTATGTGGGTGAGTGCCTTTTTCCCCTCTGCCCTCTCGGGACTTTTTTGGCTTTTTTAGGGCGCTAAAAAAGGACTTTTTTGGTGTCGACCCAAAAAAACTCCCCCCCGCTCGAAGAGCAGTCGTCATAAAGTCCGCTCCTCCCCTAAGTTGGGCTCAAGAAGAGCCCGCCGACTTTTTTGGGCCCCACCCCAAAAAAGGGGTCAGAGGCGAGGGACTAGAGGCTGGAGCGGACTTGCAGAGTCTGACTCATCCCTCATTCCCGACACGGGGTCGGGATTCAAAGCAACGCTTCCGCCTTCATCCTTCAGGGGGGGGTCCGGCACACGCCCGAACTTTCGCCGAAGTTTTCACAAGTCGCTATCGCATATTAACTTGTGACGCAGTTTTCGGCAAATTCCTCTTGAACTCGCGGCAATTTTCTGGCATAATCAGGCTAGCTGCGCACAGACTTTGTCCCCATTTTTCCGCACGCCTCGTCTCCCAAGCACGCGTCCCCCATTCGGGTTTTAAACCGTCCACAATCGCCTGCCCCGCTCAAGATCGTTCCAATTTTTCCGCACGCTCCGTGCCCCCAATTCGGCCCGTGTTCCTCCCACTGGTACCGATGTTTTTCCCCCGCCCCACAACCCGCGCCCCGCGTCGTTCTTTTTCCCTCGCCCCTTGTGGGAGAGGGCCAGGGTGAGGGGGGCCGGATCGAAGTGCGGCGTGCAAATCGGAAAGACCACTCGCCACTTGATGCCTCTTTTCTCCGCACTACCCCCAATGGGAACTTCTCGACCAATCCAGCCGTCTAAACCCAGCCGATCGCATGCGACCCAGGATGCGTTTTTCCCCCGACGAGGTCCCCGCTCGAAAGTGATGCCATGCGCAGTCGTCTGTCCAAAAATGTCCCCTCTGCCCTGGTCCCTCTACCCTCCGCCCTACTCTTTTTCGTCATCGCCGCTGCGAGTTTCCCCGGCCTCACGCACGCCTCGAACCCGCCCCCGCCCCCTACCTCGCCGCTCACCACCCAGCACTCGCCACTCCTCCGCCCCCGCCCCCGTCCCACGCCCCCCACCCCGCGCCCCGAATCTTTGATGGGCCTCCTCGGCGAATGGATGTATCCCGGCTCGAAATTTGGCGGAGCCGAGATGACCGGCCTGAGTAACCACCCCCCGATCCAAGGCGTTTATTGCAAGTCGGTCCTGACGACGGCCGATTCCTTCGACAAAGTGGTCGGCTATTACGAACACAAGTTCGGCCCCGCCCCGGTTCAAAGTGATGCGGGGCCCGAGGCCGCTTCCACTCTCGCCTCATCGATCCAAGACGACTCCAAAAACCGCCCCGTTCTCCTGCGGGTAATCGTCGTGAATCGAGGCCACTCCTCCACGACGCTCGTCATCAGCCGGGCAGCCGGCGAAACCAAGACTCACATCGCCTGGTCGCATTTTCAGAATCTGAGTGCGGACTGAACGATCGTGCGGCGTGCGAAGTTCGACGTGCGAAGCACCAAGCGGAAAAACCACTTCCACTTCATTGCCTCGTCCCGATGATTTGTTCCCCCGCCCCGCGCCCCCCACCCGCGCCCCCCAATCTCGATGCACATCGCGTGGTCGCATTTTCAGAATCTGAGTGCGGACTGAGCGATCGTGCGGCGTGCGAGGTGCGGGGGAAGAGATGGAACAACGAAATCACCGACCGCGATTCTGGGACGGCCGCACCACAAATTCGCCAACTAGCCGCGCCGCAGAATCACGGTCGGTGATTTAGGGCGCGGAACGATTTAAGAATCACGACTCAAACGACAGCCGTCGAGCGCTTCGGACGCCGCATCGCCCTCAATCTCTTTCTCCCCTCGCCCCTTGCGGGAGAGGGGCCGGGGGTGAGGGGGTCTTCGCCCATCAAACAGCGTCCGAAGCGACGCGGCTTTCGTGTTGTTCGTCCGAGCCTAGTTGGTGCCGAGCGTCCGACCTGACTCCCGCACCCCGCACCGACGACGCTGCACGCCGATTCGGCGAGCCACTCGCGTCACGGACGACCGCGCTCGGGAAGCAGCTAAACGCTGACCAATTTATTGGAGAGCCACCGATCAGAATTGGCCTTCCGCCAACTTGAAAACGGCCATTTTGAGGATTAGTTTGGCCTCCTGCTGGATGGATCGCAGCAAGGGATGATGGGCTCAGGGGTTCAGGGAGAGTCGACCGAAAAAGCGTTGAACAACAGGTGTGTGATGAGGCGGGCAGATGATTTTCGGGCGGTCGGTTTGACTGTCGCGGTATTTGCCGTCGCGATTTGTGCCGTAGCGATTAGTCCCGTGAGCGTGCAGGCGGACTTGCTTCGCTTTGGCACCACGCTCAACGAATCGGATGCCTATCAAAAGATTCCCCTCAACGACCAGACCGACCAGGGTTCTGACGCCACCGGCACAACCTCTGCCTCGGTTGCCCAAGCCAGCACGAGTTCGACATACACACAGACCACGTCGAGTGCGGATTGGTCCTACAGCGAGTCGTATACCGCGACGAACGTGACGGGAAACGTGGCCGAGTCGGACACCAATCATCAGGCCATCTTCGGTCCCTCGGTGAATAGCACCTTTACCTTGACGACCACCTGGACGGGTCCGAGTGTGCCGGGCTTCTACGGTTACAACGGCTATCTGGAAGATCTCACTACGAACACTTATCTCATTCCCACTCTCGCCCCAAACACCGTTTACACGGGTTCGCTGACCGGTGGGGACGTCTATCACCTGTTTCAAACCGACTACATCGAAAGCAATGGAACGCCGGCCGGTAATACGGGTTCCGCAACGGGAGACGTCAACCTGACCGCTGTCGCGAGCCCCGCGCCCGAACCGAGCAGCGCCCTCCTCGCCGGACTGGGAGCGATCGTCCTCATCGTCGGAAGGGTCCACCGTTCGCGCCGCCCCGCCACGTGCCGTTGCTGAGCTCCCGGCTGCGACCATCGCCGATTCGCGCTCAACATTGTGCACTGGTTGTCCGGCCTGATCGACTGACTTCGACAGGGTTGATCCGTTTTTCGCTCAGATTTTAGCCCCAGAAAGGGGCGGCAGTCTTCTTGCCACTGGCGTGAGCCAGTGGGATTGTGATCTGAATGCGCCCCAAAGCCCCGCGAGGGGCGACACCGTGCGCACGAATCTGTCGCCCCCTATCGGGGGCTTAGAAACACCCATAAGAGAATCGCTCCCCACCGGCTCGCGCCGATGGTAAGCAGACTGTCGCCCCTCGCGGGGCTTGCATCGCGCCGGTCATTCTCCCCTCGCCCCTCGCGGGAGAGGGCCAGCGTGAGGGGGCTGCGGCGACGTGCGAAGTTCGGCGTGGAGAGTACTAATCGGAGGGACCACTGGCCACTTGATTTTCCGCTTCCCCCGCCCCGCGCCCCTCATCCCGCGCCCCCAATCGAGCGTCTTCGGCGGCAAAGAGATTCGGAGCGGGATCTCGCTCGACTTGCAGAGACTTCCGCCAGGCCGCGGGAACGTCGAGAGCGCCGGCGGCCCGGAGCTCATCGGCCGAAATCAAGTGTTGCTCCCCCACAGATCTCCTCCAGGAGTTTCGCTTGTGCCGGTTCCATCTCAACGAGCAACGCCAGAACATTGAGGACATTGAGCAGTTCAGTCGTGTACTCGGCAAGCCAGTGGTCGGGTTGGATTTCTCCGAGCTTGGACGGCGACCGACGCCCGCTAATAATCGGGCGCTCACGATTTTTTCTACGGTAGCTGAACCACTGAGTCAATACTCGCTTGCCGGAAACTTCGTACTGCCAAGCTGCCGCCGGCACGTTGTCGATAAAACCCTTTCCGATCAGCAACCGTTGCCTGGTTTCGTCGTAATCGATTTCATCGGGCATGGAATCGGACTCATCCCGGAATCGCGCCATCCTTGGGAATCCGCGGCGCCCGGTCTTTCGGCAACCGAGGCGGACCCGGCGGACGACCCGCCTTTGCGTCCGCAAAGCGCTCGCCGAACGTGTGCAGCCAGATCACTCGCCGGCCCAAGTGAACGGCCTGAGTGAATAAACTCGGTTCGGCCGTCAAAGGGATGCGCAAACCCGGTTGCGCCAAATCGGCCTGAAAGCGCGCCGTATAGGCAGGATTCGCCGCGGCGCTTGCCAGATACGCGAGAAAGTCCTCGGCTGTGACTGGCGCCTCGTACCTTGTCGTCAAAAACTCAAGTAGCTTTGGGGGGAGATTCGGCATCGTGGCGGACTTGTCACGCCAAACGGGAAAGACCCGTCCACCACGGCCGTTGTAATGATCGAGGTCAGGAATCGCGGCTGAAAACGTAACTGCTGGACCGGATGTGGGCGACGTCCTATTGAGAGCGGTCAAGTACACCTGTGTTTCGCTGTGAGAACGCCACAATTCCGGGTTCGGCTGATTAATTACGCGGCTATCAGGAATGATCCACTGACGGTCAAACGAGCGACACCCATAGCGTACCGGAGGGAGACATTCACCCTTCGCATCGGCGACCGAGTTCGAATCATCGGGATAGCCCGGCAACCCCTTGACAATTTTGTTGACGTGTTTGTCGCCGGGCTCGCCGTCCCGCAGGTGCGGGTGAAATAACTCCTCCCTTTTTTCTGGTTTTGCACGGAGCAGTGCCCGCCAACGTAACCGCAACGACTCAGCATCTGGTGCAATGACCCATGTACGTCCCGGCATAACACCCGAGCCGTTGTAGGCGAACAATTCATCAAGGGCGGGATAGCTCGCCCAGTCGCCGGTCGCTGCAGGCAGAAACGGCGCTCGCCAGTCGGTTGGGCAATCTTGCCAGACCTTTGACTCGAGTTTGAGCTTGGCCAGCGCCGCGAATTTCTCTTCTCGCTTGCCAGCCGGCAAGACCGTGTACTTCGCGATGGCCGGCTCCTCGTCCCGCTTTTGCTTCGATCGTGCAGCCAACACGATACAGACCGGTTGTTGGACGGCTTGAAAGATCCGCGTTGGAACGTCCGGTTGATGCCCTTCCGGCGAGCAGTCGATCACCCAGATGCGGTCAGCGGTGCGGCGGAGATAATCCCGCATGCGCTGGAACCCAGGGCCGTTGAGAAAGCCCGCAACCGTGATGAAACAGACGATGCCGGTATCGTTTTTCGGGTCATGGTCGAAGACCTTCCAGGTTGCCCAGCGCCAGAAATAAACGTAGAGGTTGCGTAAATGCTTTGCGTGAGCCCCGACGCCCCAGTCGGCCGGCGGAATCCATTTGTTGAGGATTCCGTCATTTGCTTCAGCGGAAGTACCTTCTTCAACCCAACCGCCACGTCCCTTGGCCTTTTCCTTATACGGCGGATTCCCGATGACGACCGTGATTGGTTCCTTGCGCTTGATCTCGTTTGCTTGCCTTCGGGATTCGGAAATTTTGCCATACCATGAGCCGAGCGACTCGACCTCAGCGTATGGGTTGCCCAGGGTGTCAGTGACGAACATGCGAGGTGTTGTCCGAGGCGGTTTGCCAATCAATTGCGTCAGCTCGGCGTAAACACGAAGCTGAGCAACCGCAAACGGACCGAGCTGCATTTCGAATGCGATCAAACGACCAACGGCCGACTCGATGGCCTCCGGCACAGCTCCAGCGCCTTGATCCTCCTCCACGGCGGCAGCAATGCGCCGTAGCACGCCCAGGATGAAGGTGCCAGTTCCTACGGCGGGATCGGCCACCGTGACGTCGGCCGAGGCTAAACCGGCCGTGCGGCCAAAGTGTCGACGAAGTACGTCGTCCACAAGGCGGGTCATCGGCCCAACGACTTCCGGCGGCGTGTAATAAGATCCCGTAAGCTTGCGTAGCGCGTTGTCGTAGACGGCCAAAAAGTCTTCGTAGAAGTACAGCCACGCGTCGGGCTTCCCCTTGCTGACGACATGCCAATTGACCGCGTCGAGCACGCGGACCAGGGCGCGAAGTGACGTCTTCAGAGTTGCCTCGTCGTCGACTTCATCGGTCAGCAGACGCAGGGCCGCCCCGATGAGCGAGTTGGTCTTTCCGAGTTCCTTGCCGGCATGGTCGAGTCCGTCGGCCAGACGGATATTGCTCGAACGAGCCATCAGCAGCCCGAACGTCACGGCCTGCGCATAGCCGTCGGCAAACTGTTTATCGTCCGCCTCGGGGAAGAGTAGCTTCCGCCAATCAGCAGCGAGGGCAGTGAGCGCTGGGCTCTTCTCCGCGAGTTGCTCCGTGACTTCGTCGCGCAGCAAGCGGCAAAGCCGCGCTGAGACTTTGGCGAGTTCCACAGCGGACTTGGGCGGAATCGGGTCCCAGCGAAGAAACTTGTCAAAACGCACGACGAGTTCGGGGGGAGCAGTGAGTTTCCCTCCCGACGTTTCCAGGTCGCCCTCCAACTCGACGATCGAGCCGACGAGTTCGCCGTTTTGCCAAAGACTGAAGGAGTTCCCGTCGGTGTAGAGCAAGTTGGGAAGCGATTGCAGCTTTTCCCATTGTTCCTTGTCGTGTCCTTTGTAGCGACGCGGGTCAGCCCCCTTGCCGGGCGCCTTCACTTCCACAAACCCGACGAGAACGTTTCGAAGAGTGATGGCGTAATCGGGTCGAGTCTTGAGCGTGGAGAGAGACGATTCTCCGACCGCTGCAACCCACTCTCGCTTGAAACCGCAGAGTTCGGCGAGATCGGCGAAGAGCGTTTCCAGCGGGCGCGAAGCTGGTCCTCTGGCTCGCCGGTAGCGCCGGGATTCGCCAGCTTAGCCTTCGCTTCAGCCCCAAAATGGGAAACGGCCGCTTTCAAGTCTCGCATTTCACCAAGCTCGATCCTGATCCTCTGCTAGAGCGAACCATAATCGGGCTCCCGCAGTTGCACGTTGTTTCGGAATTGACGATCTGCCCAGATGAATGTATATTCATCCCTGAAGGTTGCCCGTTGCGGATGCAGGTGCAGGAGGCCGGCCATTCGTCAACACGTCCGGTGATTGGGTTTTCCGGTTTCTTGTATGGAGTGTCCATATGGAACGCAATCAGCCTCGGCATCTGTTCATCAGGAACGAATTGAAGGGCATGTCCTTAATTCAAATTCGTGAATATGTCCTGATGACTCCCGATCTGACCCAAGGCGAGCTTCGGTTGATTTGGGAGATCGCATGCCCCATGCGTAATGCCAAGAGCGTGGACGACGACTGGACGTTGCATGAAATCAGTTGCAGATTGTAGGTCGATGCCGGTCTGAGGCAGACGGACGGGCTTGTGGAGGCGTTCTCGGACCGCGGTCGGGGATGCCTACCCATCGCAGTGTTTTGGCGAGGGGTACGGCATCGTTTTCATTTTCAAGTGCGCGGTCCGAATCGTTCGGTGGCTCACTTTTTTTGGAGAGATTCCATGGTCAAGAAGTTGTTTTTGGACTTGGTGGCGGGCGAGGCGGCGAGCATTGGCGGAGAGGCAGAGATCGATGGTCCAGCTACCCGGTCTGGAAGGCCATCGCGTAAAATTCGCGAATTGACGGTGCCGTTGGGTGCGCCTTTCTTGAACGCAAAGCCAACGAACCGGCAGGTCGTTTGAAGTGTCGGACTCTAACGAATGCAATTTCCATTCTTGGGAGGGTCCGAGATGATCACCAATTCTGAATACTCAATCGCCATTAGCGATTCGCGCCTGAAAAGGCATGTTGGGCCGGCTCTTCACGTTCTTCGAGTGCATCGGAAGCTAACGCAGGCGTATGTCGCCGCTGCGCTCAGTCAAGGGTCTGGTCGCGCAATTCAGCAGAGCTACGTCAGCCGAGTCGAGTCGGGAGGATCGTGTCCTTCGTTCGAGAGATTCGAGGCACTTTGCAACATCCTCCACGCAGATTGTAGCTCGGTTCTTGAACTCGCGGGTCGCTTAGCGAAAGATGAATTCAAGCCAAAGGAGGAACTGGAACGAGCAATAATGAAAGCGGTGCTCAAACGCTTGTCGCCCAAGATGCGAAAGCGCCTCTTGCGTGATCGGGCTCAAAACAACCATGAGCCGATCGCCCATCAGGGGTAGCACAATCGCGAAACAAAAAAGCCCACAGGTAATGCCTGTGGGTTTTTTTATTCAATCGCTCCCGCTGTGTTTGCGAAAGAGGCATGGAAACCTTGAGAGACGTATTTTTGCGCGACTGTAACGCTCCAGTCCGAACCAAGCGACGCAATCGGGTCCAACGCCAATGAGAGAAACCGTGTAGCCTATATCGAAGACGGCTCAAATCGTGCGCTCCGCGTTGCGGGGCCCGCGGACGATCAATTCGATGCAGGGTTCGCGATCTTGCACCCAGCCGGTGGGCATGCGCGGCCGCCAAAGCGGTGCAAATAACTTGTGCCGACTTTGACGAGCCAGACATGAGTGGCGAGTGGTTAGTGGCGAGGGAAAACAGAATAGGGGTCCCCTCACCCCCCGGCCCCTCTCCCTCGAGGGGCGAGGGGAGAATGCAGAGAGGAGACGAATGCCGCTGCGTTGTCATGCCGTGACTGGCTTGACTGGATCGGCTTCGACGAGCGCGACGTTGATTTTGCGAGCCGATGGCGCGGGCGTAGCGGAGGAGCGTCGCCGGAAGGATGAAGGCGGAAGCGTTGCTTTGATTCCGGCCCCATGCCGGGAATGAAGGATGAGCCAGATTCTGCACTCCGCACGCCGAACTCCGCACCTCGCACGCCGCCGCGGCCCCCTCACCACCGAAAGAGAGGTCGCCGCTCGGCAAGCGGGACCTACTGCGGGGCGAGGGGAGAATGTAGATAGGAGGCGAATGCCCCTTGCGTTGTCATGCCTTGACCGGATCGGCTTCGACGAGCGTGACGTTGATTTTGCGGCCGATGGCGCGGGCGTAGCGGAGGAGCGTGTTGACCGTCGGGTTGCCGTTCTCGCCGGTCTCGATGCGGCACAGGGCCGCACGGTCGATGCCCGTGGCTTGTTGAACGTCGGCCAGGCTCAAGCCCTGCGCTTCGCGGGCCTTGCGTAATTCACCCACCAGGGCCCGCAAGTCGAAATACTCACCGAGATCGGCCGGCTGTTCGGGATCGCGCGGCGGGCGCTTGGCCTTGCCGGGCGGAAATTCTTTCTCAACCGCCTCGCGCAGTCGTGCGTATTTCGCCTTGTCGGTGTCGGACAGCCGGCGCGTGACTCGCTTCGCTTTGCGCCTTTCGATCATTGTTCCATTCCTGCGACTTCACGGTTCGGGCACGTCATAAGCCGTCACGGGATAAACGGTCGCATCGTCAATCTCGTCGAAGGCCACCATGATGAAGCGCCCCGCGGAAGTGTAACCAAACGCCACGGGAAGGCCGCTTTGGCGACTCCGATCAAACGTGCTACGGGGATCGCGTAAGACCTCTTCCACCTCTTCGGGCGTTAAGCCATGGTCGGCGATGTGTCCTACGTTTCCCCCTTCCGAGTCGTCCCACACGATGGACAGGAATTCCATGCCACGATCACAATGTCGAGGTGGCGTTGTATTATACTACAACAAAGAAATGCGGTCAATCTGGCCGCTCCGGGAGTCAATTCAATTGGATCAGAGTACCGGCGGCAAGCTGATTGCCAAACGAGGTCGCCGCTCGGCAAGCGGGACCTACTGGGGGGCGAGGGGAGAATGAATGTGAGGACGGAGGGAGAGAATCGGGGGCGGGAACGGCGGTCTTTCCGTTTTTCACGCCGCGCTTCGGATCTATCCGCCTGTCGAGGCCAGTTCCGGCTTGCTGCCGACATTCAACTGAAATTTGCCCACGCCGAGATGGACCTGGTCGTTGACGATGGCTAGGCGCGTCGCCTCGCCGTCGATGCGGGCTTCCAGGATGGTGCGGATGTCCTCGGCGCTCATCCCCCGTTCGAGCATGTTGAGCTTGAGCCAGGCTTCGATCTCGCTTTGGCGGGTTTTGTGCAGATGGTCCGTGATAAAGACAAGTGCGGTGCAGGCGACGATCACAAAGGCGACCAGGCCAAGAAAAATCAACACAGCGACATTGTTCGAGATTTCAAACATTCCCGATCCTCCGACATGTGGCACACGGGACGGATACGCTCTCGCCTCAGTGTACCAGGGTATTCGCCGCCCCCGGACGTTTCTTAGGCAAAAAATCGTGAGGGGGGCGGGGCGGGGGGAAAGACGTGGCGGGTCGCGTTATCCGCTTTCGTTCGTGTCGCGATCCTTGATCGGGTCTGGCTCGCAGCCGCGTAATTGAAACCTTTCCGTTCGGGCGATTCTCGATATTCAGTTCGTTCCCGTCCAACAGGGCCATCCCGACGAGCGGGTCCGTGTCAGCCTCGTCGATGAGGATCCCTCGGTCTTGGCCGTCCCAGATGACCGTGCCCGCATACACGTCGAACAGGCATTCGCTTCCATCGGCCAGGATTCCTCGACCGCTGCTTCTCCATTCGAGGCTAAGCGACGAGATGAGATCCGGCGGCAACGAGAGATATGCGGTATAGCCGGTATCGATGACGGCTCGAATCGTGCGCTCCGCGTCGCGCGGGCCGCGGACGATCAATTCGATGCAGGCTTCGCGATCTTGCACCCAGCCCGTGATCATGCGCGGCCGCCAAAACGGTGCAAATAACGGGTACCGACTTTCACGAGCCAGATTTGCGGGTCGGGAACGCGAACCCTGAGCTTGTCACAGGCCGTCAATTCATCGGCATCGAGCTCGAAGATGCCGGAATCGACGTCGATCGCCGCGAATTTGACCTGATCGTCCGCCGTCAGCCGGGGAAGCACGTCGGCCTGGTAAATCGAGTCGCCACGCTGGGCGATTTCCTCTTTGCTGTAGCGGCGCTTTGTCGGGGACATACGAGTTTCCGGAACGGAACCTGTGACGGAACCAGGCGCTGAATTATACAGCAGAATTGAAGGAGGAAGGCAGAGCGAAGAACAGCAGACGACCCATCACCCTGGAAGGATGGAATCGGGGCGCGGGCCGGGGGGGGGGTGGTGGGCGCGGGGAGAATGAACGCACGGGGCCCGGCCTTGGTTCGGCCTTTCGACTCTGGTTCCTAGGATCCGAGGGAAACGCGATGCGTTTCTTTCTGTCTAGCCTCTAGCCCCTAGCCTCTCGCTCAGCGCGAGGCTTCGGCCCGTTTGCGGGCGAGGATTTCGGGGAGCGGGTATTCGCTGACGGAGATGCCGAGGTGTTTGACTTCGAGCAGCCGGCGCCAGGCGCGGGTGATCAATTCCTCGCGGCGGCGGACGTCGTCCGGGTCGAGATTTTGCTTCGCGAACGGGCCTTCGACGAGGACCGGTTCAAACTCGTCGTCCACGATGAACTGGGCCTGGACCGGGTTGCAGCGGATGTGCCGTTCGGGGGCTGATAGTAGCGAGCGGGCTTCGACCTCGCCAAGAATGAACCGCAAATAAAGATCGCTGTCGGCAATCTCCTCCACCTCGTCGCCGCAGACCTCGCACAAGTAACCCTGTTCACACCGAGCCATGAGGTATCCGATCAGGGGAGAGGCACGAGATGAGAAGCTCGAGGGTGGATAAAACAGACGCAGGCACTCGCCTGCCGCGATTCGTCCGCCCCAGCCCGGCACCCTCTTCCCCGCCCCGGCCGCTGCAAGCGGCGTTGAAGTATCCGGCCGAAGTTGCCAAAATACCGGCAAATCCGCACGGGCGGCCTGTTTCAAGAACAGGCCGATTTTCATTTGTCATTGCTTCCTCGACCTTTTTTCCGCAAAGAGAATCTTCGCACATGCCGCTGGATGAAGCCACCTTGCAGCGTCAACTCGACCTCGCGAAGGCCGAGCTTGCCGTCTGGGTCAAAAAACTGGACACCAAAAACGTTGCCGCCACCGCTCGACGCAAAGACGCCACCTGGCGGAGGTTGAACGCGACGTGCAACGCGATCAGAACTCGCATGAAAGCGGCGGCCGCCACCAAGGCCCGCGACGCATCCGTCGCGCAGCACAAAGCCGACAAACTGTCGGCCGCCGTCACCGAGAAGGAACCCAAGAAAGCCGCCAAAGAGCCGAAGGGCGCCAAGGAAAAGGGCCCAAAGAAAGACAAAGGCGAAGGCAAGAAGCCTGAGAAGTCGCACGAGGGCAAGGAGAAAAAGAAAAAGGAATAATGCGCGAAGTGCGCGGTACGGAGTGCGGCGTACAATACCGTTGGACGGCGCATTGCGCACTCGTACGGTGACGCGGGAACGTTTCGGCCGCTTTGCGGCCACCCGGAGAGATGACAGAGCGGCCGATTGTGCAGCACTGGAAATGCTGTGTGCTGGGAAACCGGTACCGGGGGTTCGAATCCCCCTCTCTCCGCCTTAGTTTCTCACCTGTTTCGCTAAGCCGTTTTCAGCAAGCGGCTTAGCGATTTTCTATTGCGTCGAATGACCTCACTTGGTGCACATTTGGTGCACAAAGTGTGCACCTAGGAGGTCACGCATGTCCGCCAGGTGCAAGTGCGCCGCTCGCCGCCGGCGAGTAGGCCGCGTCTCTTACTTTTCGCATCATGGCTCGTGGTATTTATATTACCGCGAGGGCGCCGTCCAAAAGCGTGTTCGCGTCGGCCCAGACGAAGCGGAAGCAGCCCGGTTGGCGGCCGAACGAAACGCTGAACTTGCTAGGGGGCGTCTCACCGCCGCCCCGACGTTCGAGCCGATCCCCGTAGCCGAACTGCGCCGCCGTTTCCTCGACCATCATGAGCATGTTGTCCGCTCGTCGCTCGCGACCGTAAACAGGTACCGAACGGCCACGGCCTACCTCGAGGCGTTCGGAGCGAATGGCGGTCGCTCCGTGCCAGCGCACGAGGTTCAATCTGACGAGTTTCTCCGATGGCTCCGCGGGGTTCAGATTTCCCCAAATGGTCATGCCCATTCACGGCGGCGCCCCCTTCGGGAGCGCGGCATCCGTTTCATTCTTAATACTTGCCGTAGCCTCTACCAATACGCCGCCAAGCGGCGCCATTTACCTCCCTTCGCGGACAACCCGTTTTCCGAGCTCGCCAGCCTCAACTTGCAGGAAGACGATGCCAAACCCGTCTTCGTCTTCGACGAGGAGACCGAAAAGAAGTTCCTTGCAGCCTCAGATGATTGGGGCTTCCCCATTCATTTCACGCTCGCCAAGACGGGATTGCGCTCCGGCGAGGCGGCGCACGCCCTGATCGAGGAGCTCGACCAAACCGGCGGTTGGCTGCACGTTCGCAGCAAGCCAGAACTTGCGTGGCGCGTCAAGACCCGCAGGGAACGGACCGTCCCCCTCATCGCAGAGGTCGTCCAGGTTTTGCACAAACTTGTCGGGAACCGGACGGCCGGACCCCTCTTTCTCCGTCCCCAATTCAAGTGGGAAGCATCGCCGCTCGCGAACATGAACATGGAGCAAATGGCGCGCGTGTGCCGTGAGCGGGTATGTCGTTTGGAGAAGGAATTGTGCCGGCCCCTTTGCCGCCAGGAAGTGGAGCAAGTCGCTCTGACCGTCTGGCGCGACGCCGGAGCGATCGATCCGGACGACATCCGCCGGTCGTTCATCCGAGTCTCCAAGGCGATTGGCTTGGCCGGTGCCACGTGCCCGAAATCGTGGCGGCATTCGTTCGCGACGTTGTTGCAGGACGCCAACGTCGACCCGTTGATCCGGCAGATCACGATGGGCCACGCCCCGGCGGGCGACAGCAAAGGTTCGCTCCGCATGACGGCCGTGTACACGCACACTAGGCCGGAAACTCATAGCCGAGAAATCGAACGGGCACTTCGCCAGTGGCCGAAGTCACTCCGACTTGCCGAACGGCGCGCGCTGTGTGCACCGGACCCAGCCGTGGCAAATCACACCGACTAACGACAGAAGCTTTCAATCAGGAGAGAAAGACTGGTTCCCGCACTAGGCGGGAACCAGTTATCCCGACAAGGACGTCAGCTATGAATCGCCGTGCCTTTACACAGCCGATCAATGCGCAAGCCCGACCATCCGGACTGAGCATCAGCGAACCAGAGCCACCCGTGGCCTGGATCCGATTCGCAATTCAGCAGCCCGCCAATCGGCGTCTGCGTCTTCTCATCTACGCCCGCTACTCGACCGAAGATCAGAATCCTCGCTCCATCGACGCCCAGGTCGCATACTGCGAGCGACTTCTCCGAGCGCTCGGAATAACGGATTACGAACTCGTTGTGATTCGAGACGTTGAGATGTCTGGCGAGCTGCGGCATCGCCCTGGCATCGACGAGGTTTGGAGCGGGATTGCTGCAGGCCGATGGGATTTGATTCTGGTTGAGGATGCAAGCCGCCTCTACCGGCACGACAGCTGGGCGGTCGATCTCGTTTATCTGGCCGTCGACAATCAAACGCGGGTCATCTGCATCAACGACTCAGTTGACACGGCGGAAGACCAGCGAGTGTGGATCCCAAGGCTGAAGGATGCGACGCGGGCCCATGCCCAGTCGAATCAATACACGTCGGACCGCATCAAGCGCGCGCACGAGTACCTTTGGGCATTAGGTGCGGCTCTCGGGGGTTTGCGGCCAGGGTACCGCAGAATTCCGACCACGCCTGCCACTGATAGGGAGACCGCCAAGGGACCGTTCTTCGATGAGATCGACCAAAAGTGGGCACCTGAAATCCACTCGGTATTCGAGCAGATCGCCAACCAGGATCCCCCTGGAAGGTCGCAAAGTTCCTCACTGAGCAAAGGGTTCCAAAGGCATCAAACGCGAAACTGGAGGAGTGGACGGAAGAAAATGTCAAGTCCCTGATCCGCGAGACGCTTTATCGCGGCTTGGACATGTTCCGCGTGACAGTGTCAACAAAACAGCTAAGCACCGGCAAACGAAAGGCCCAACCGGCGGAACAATCGCAAATACTTACCCGGGAGATGCCCCACCTCCGCATCGTTTCCGACGAGTTGTGGCACCAAGCCAACGCAGCGATCGACGACCGACGGCCGTGCCGGGACTTCCCGTCCGGTCCAGACAACCCGCTTTTTGGTACTCCACGGGATTCGCGGAGCTTGCTGACGACACTCTTCAAATGCGGCGTCTGCGGTGCCCCGATGCATAAGGGTGGCCGCGGCGGAAGAGCCTATGTCTGCAGCGCCGCCCAAAACCGCAAATGTTGGAACCGCGCCACGGCCGAGTATGAGCTCATCGAGAGTGCCGTCAAACGGGTCGTTCGGGAGCAACTCTCCTCGGTCGACCCTGTGGTCGACGACTTTCTTCGTCGATTGACGCTGTTGATCGGCGACACGAATGCGATTCGTTGTCGCGTGGACGCTCTGACAAAAGAAAGGAAAGAGATCAACCTGCGGATTAAGCGACTCATTAAAATCATCGAGAACAACAAAAGTCCCTCCGAAAAGATCTTGCAACGGATCGAAAAACTCGAAGGGCTTTTGCGCAAGGCGACGGAACAGCGCAGCCGCCTCAAGCGCCTGCTCAAGGGCACGATGATCCCCACCCGTGAGGAAGTCCTGGGGCGCGTTCAGGCCATATTAGCCGAGCTCGAATTGGATCAGCAGACGGCCGGAGTCGCCCTGCGAAAAATCATTCAGCGGATCGAGGGGGTTCCGTTTCGCCAATTCAATTCGGACGTTGTCGTGCTTCGTGGTCGTATCATCCTGGACGTAGGCGGCCTCCTGTCGATCGAATTGGCATCTGTCCTTGATGAGTTGCATGGGGAAGGGATCGAGCGAGAGTTCACGCCCACGGTGGTGACCGTGGACTTGTTCCGGCCCTCAACGGGGCCCGCGTACGGGCTAAAGGCGGAAGCTTTGGAACGCGAGGAAGGCCTGGGGCTGTCGGCGATCACCAAGGCGCTTGGCCTCAATAAGCGTCGCTCGCACATTGCCCTGCAGTACGGCCGTGCCATGCGCCAAGCTGGATTAGTCGACCCGTTCATCGAACTCAACTCGCCGCCGGCAAGAGCGGCCCACTGGGGCCCTCATCAGAAGTCCGGACGGCCGCCCAAGCAGTCAACGAGTCCGTCTGACTCGGCTCACTCGGCTGCCGCGTCCTGAAGATCGAAAGACCGCTCTCACAGGTTCGCTGGCCTAAGCTGCCGCGCTCGGCGTGCTGCGGTTGAGCTCTCTCCTTGGAGCACATCGCTTTCTTTTGTCGGCGTATGCCCGCAGTCGCCAGAGCCGCCCGGCCCGCGACAAAGGAGGCTCTTTTCCGCTGGATTGCTCGCACCAGTTGGGCGAGTTGAATCGCCAGTGACCGTGACGCTCCTATTCCGCGCTTTTGACCGATCAATCTTTTCCAGGAGAAACTGCGCCATGTTTCAGCCGTCGGTTCCGCTTCGTCCCAAGAATGGCGATGGGAAGCTTCGAGTCGTCGTCATCGGTCGGATTTCGACCGAGCACCAAAAGGAGGAGAGCATCGACGCCTCGTTTCGTTACGTCCAAGACTATTTGGCTCGCATGTACCAGGGGCCGCTCGACATCGAATGCCTCGGAGAACGGGCGAGCGGCATGTTAGCCGATCGTGCGACGATCCGCCGGGCAGAGGAACTCATCGCGAGCGGCCGAATCGACGTGGTCATCGCGGAGGATTTAAGTCGGATCTACAGGAATCCCCGGCTGCAGTACGACTTCGTTCAAAACGCCGTCGATAAGGGCTGCCGGGTGGTTTGCATAGCCGACAATCTCGACACCGGGACCGATCACTGGGAACTCGCGCTGGGTGCGGCCGCATTCCGCCACGGAATGTTTATCCCAGACGTCCGCCGTCGCGTGCGCCGGTCCGCCACCCACGCGTTTCAAAACGGCGGAATGGTTCTCAGAGTCCGGTATGGCTATCGCAGGCTATCCAAAGAGGAAGCCGTAAGTGGCCATTTTGGCCCGAAGGGACTCCGCATGGCGAAAGTGCCAGAGTGCACGCAAACGATCCGACAAACGTGCCGCTGGGTCCACGAAGGAGTTTCGTATGTTCGGATCGCGGAGCGGCTGAATCAAGCGGGCATCTGCGTGGGCACCTACGTGCAACAAGAACGCTGGACGGCCACCAATGTTGTCAACCTCCTCCGCGATCCGATCTTATCGGGAACTCGCCGCTTCCGGGTTGTCCTCTATGAGCCGGTCTTCGGCACCGGCAAGCATCGCCGCCGCAAGGGCGGCCAGCCAGAAATAAAGGTCTATCCGGAATTGGCCCATCTCACCTTGGCCGAGCAGGAAGACCTTTGGCGTGTCATGGATGAGCGGGCGGCATTGTGGCGTCTTCCAGCCGATAAAGCCTGCAAGCGGCTCAACATGCCCCGCACCAAGTCGCTTTGGCCGGGGCAGGCCGCCACCTGTGGCATCTGTGGGGGCCGGATGTACGACATGGGTCGGTTTCTCAAATGCCAGAATGCACTGCCCGGGGCGGCCAGACCGTGCTGGAACCACGTGCAGACGCCCGTTGAGTTAACCCGCCAAAAGATCGCCGACTGGCTGTTCTTTGAATCGAGCAACATCCCTGCCGGGCGAGAGGCACTGCTCGATTGTGTTTGCTCTGAATTCGACAAGCTGCACCGGAAGAGTGATTCAGATTCCATAAGACTTGAACGCGGGATCGGTGAACTTCAGGCGCGGTCTACGAATCTTGCGAAGGCAATTGCCAAGGGGGGCGAACTCGACTCTTTAGTGCAGGAGTTAACTGCCATTCAAGCCCAGATCCGGGAATTCAAAGGGCAGATGGAGAAGCAGGCAGAATCCGAAGGGCAAGATAGTTGCCGATTGACGCACGAGCAGGTTAATTCCCAGCTACGGCACCACCTGCATGCCTTGCTCAGGACATCGTACGAGTTTGCCGATACTCTGCGTCGTCTAATCACGGAGTTTCGAATCGTCCCGGTTCAGGCGCTGGACACACCCCTCGTTCGGCCGCGAGCTTTTCTCACGATCCATCTCGACCGTCTTCGTGATGGACCCGCCAAGGGACTCAGGGACCAGCCCGTGTCGACCGTCATCGATCTCTTTGAGCCACCGGAGCACATTCGGTGGCTCAATTCTTGTAGCGCACTTAAGGCCGAGAATCCGCAGCTTTCGCTGAAGCAGATTGCCCTGCGACTGGGCATCGGACACATGACGGTCAAGCGGGCCTTGGGTTATGCACGACTGGCTGCGGCCGCCGGGCAGAAGGCACCCTATCGAGAGCTCGCCGAACCACCCAACGTCGCCTCTCGGTGGCGCCCGAGACGCTGTGCCGAATAACGGCATCGATTGGTTGCGATTCGATCCCCGTGGTCGCGGCATTTTTGCGACCCGTGGCCTGTCACGGAAATAAGAGGGGGTCTGATCCAGTCAATGACGCAGTCCTCACCTAAATTCCAAGCGATCTTGAGGTAAATTGAGATGACGGTAACCAGCTAGCTGTTGGATTCCGTCTCGAAATTGAAACGCCCGGTGTTTGGCCCGTCGCGGCTGAATCCCGGGCGTTTTGTGCTTCCGCGGCTTCGGCACATTCCCGCACCGACGTCTCCCTTATTTCGGGGCTATTGCTGCATGATCACGGCCTTTGGCACCTGCACGCTTTTGTTGCTCGTCACGATTCTGGCCCTCGCCCGCGAGGTACGACTCCGTCGTGCCTTACAACGAGTTCTCGTCCGCCTTCTGTCACTTTGGAGGAACCCGCATGCAAATGATTCCGCGTCGCCTTCATCGGCGGCTTCTGTTCGCGGCGATCACGATCGCCGCGCTCGTCGTGGGCTGTGACTCCGACCAACGAGTCTCGGAGCTCTCCCGAGAAAGTCTCAAGCGGCAAGCCGAACAAAACCACGAAATGGCTCGCCAGAACCAGGCCGTCACCGAAACCACTCAGCAGCTGATCCAATCCGAATCGAACGTCCAGCACGACGCCAGCCAACTCCACGAACAGCTGCACACCGAACGCTCGACCCTCGATCAACAGCGGCAGGAACTCGAAGGGGAACGCCGCTCCCTGGCAAACGAGCGACAGCGCGACTCGATGATTGCCCAGGCGATCCCCGCCTTCGCCGCGATCGTCGTCGCGGCCCTGCCGCTTGTCGTCTGTTGGTATCTGGCGCGATCGATGTTCGTCTCTATCAGCGACGACTCGACGGCGGCCGAAATCCTGATCGAACAACTGGCCACGCAGGGCCCGCTCCTGACGGCTTGCACCGAGAAGGGTCTGCCGGATGATTATTCGACGAAGTTGCTTCTGGCGGGTGAACGACGGAGACTCGGCCACAGGCAGTCAGCCATCCCGGCTGAGCAACATTCGCCGCTCCGTACGGTCGTCGTCGTCGAAGGCGCCGATGATGTCGAGTTTCTGAAGCGAATCAGCCGCATTCTCTCACAGACCGACACAGTGCTGCCTGACCTCGGCGAGCTCGAAGCGATCGGTGTCGTCGCATTCGTCGTGAACAACGGGGCCTCAATCGCTTTCCCCGCCGGACTTGCCACGACCGGCCCGACCGCATTCCACCTACTCGATCGAGAAACAGGTCCGACTGCCATCCAGCGGGAGGCGGCCCTCCTTGCCATCAACGCCTCGCCAAATTGTCGGGCCGCTCTGACGTCGAAGCGGGCGATCGAAAACTACCTGCATCCCGATGCCGTTCGCGATGCATCTGGCATCGAGATCACGTTCGGCGATTTCGACGACGTGGCGGAGACTGTGGCCAAGGCGACGGTCAACCTCGGCGAGTGCCGCTCTTGGGAATCTCTGTCCCGTCGTGCCCGCCGTCGACTGCGCGACAAAGCCAAAAAATGGCTGAACCGAGATGCCGTCGATCGCATGACGCCGGCGCGGCTCGCCGAGCGAGATCCCGCAGGCGAAGTGATCGGCTGGCTTCGCACGATCGGCGAAATGGCGACTGCGCCAGTCGCTGCATCCGTCTGATTCCCCGACAGAGCAAGTTGCCCTCAGAAAGGAGAAAGATGTCTCACATTGTCACCATCGAAACCGAAATCCGTGACGCCGCCGCCGCCCAAGCGGCCTGTGCGCGGCTCAAACTACCGGCTCCCGTGAGCGGATCGCACGAACTCTTCGGCGGGACCGTCGAAGGTTTGGCCGTCCAGCTTCCCGGCTGGCAGTATCCGGCCGTCTGCAACCTGGCGACCGGCAAAGTCGAGTTCGACAACTACGGCGGCCGCTGGGGTGAGCGGGCGGAACTTGACCGCTTCCTGCAAGCGTACGCCGTCGAGAAGGCCAAAATCGAAGCCCGCCGCAAGGGCCACTCCGTCACTGAGCAGTCTCTGGCCAACGGGTCGATCAAGCTCACCATCCAGGTCGGAGGTGCGGCATGAAGACGATCGAAATCATCGTCGCTCCCACCGGCCAGACCAGAGTCCAGACCAAGGGCTTTACCGGCAGCGAATGCCGTCAGGCCAGTGAATTCATCGAGACGGCACTCGGCGGCCGGACCGGCGAGCAGCTCACAAGCGAGTTCTACACTCAGCAAAGTGAGCCACAACGGCTGCAGGAGGGGACGTGACATGAGTGTGCCACGTCGCCGCATCCTGCGCCCAATCGCCCCGTGACAGCTGACACTCGACTGCAAGATAAGATCCTCGACCGCCGTTCGCGCTTGCGAGCCGAACAGGAAAGCCTGGGCCGCTGGATGAAACGTCTCCGGCGAGCCTTCCATGCGGTCGAGAAAAACCAGGCTCGGGTGTGCCGTCTGGAACGCGAAATCGCCCGCCTCGAACAGGGCTAAGTCAGCCTGTCTGAGGGCACGAATTTTTCGGTTCGTGCGTCCCCGAACCCAACCAAAAAATAGTAGGAGATTCTCTATGACGCTTTCCCAGCGCCTGGCGGAGTACGTGCGCGCGTGCTTCACGGGCATCTGGATTCAGTCCCATGAACATGACGACGCCCTGGCCGAAATCGCCCGACTGTGTCGCGCCGAAAACTGGCGGCTGGCCACCTGGGACATCGACCGCGGCTTGTCCGTCGCCGGTCAAGAGGCCGACACAGCGGGTGCCGATCCGCTGTCGGCCATACGGGCGGTGAGCGCGTTGGCCGATCCCAAGGGGACCGCTTTGCTCGTGCTCACCAACTTTCACCGGTTCCTGAATTCGGCCGAAGTGATGCAGGCACTTGTCCGTCAGATCGTCTCCGGCAAGCAGAACCGGACATTCTTGGTGGTCCTTTCTCCGGTCGTGCAAATTCCCGTCGAGCTGGAGAAGCTGTTCGTCATCCTCGAGCATGAACTGCCAGACCGCGAGCAGTTGGAAGCTATCGCCCGAGGGACTGCCACGGAACCGGACGATCTGCCCGAGGGCGCCGACCTGGGTCGGGTCATTGACGCGGCCAGCGGCTTGACCCGCTACGAGGCCGAAGGTGCTTTCAGCCTGTCGATCGCCCGCCACGGCCGGCTGTCAGCCGACGTCATCTGGGAGCTCAAGGCTCAGACGCTCAAGAAGAGCGGACTGTTACAGCTCTACCGCGGAGGAGAACGGTTTTCCGATTTGGGCGGCATGGAATCGCTTAAGGACTTTTGCCGGCGAACACTTCGGCGGCGTTCCGAGTTGAATTCAACCGTCCAACCGCGGGGAATCCTCCTGCTGAGCCCTCCCGGCTGCGGCAAAAGTGCGTTGGCCAAAGCCTTGGGCAACGAGGTGGGACGGCCGTCGATCATCCTCGACGTGGGCGCCCTGTTGGGCTCCT
This sequence comes from uncultured Planctomycetaceae bacterium, assembly GCA_963752185.1. Lineage (GTDB taxonomy): Bacteria > Planctomycetota > Planctomycetia > Planctomycetales > Planctomycetaceae > DASPSM01. The sequence continues at coordinate 4,681,232 of CAVVXK010000002.1, forward strand.
TGGTCGGCCAGTCTGAGCAAAACATTCGCCAAGCGCTCAAGATCGCCGATGCCATGGCGCCCTGCGTGCTCATGGCGGACGAGCTCGACAAGGCGTTAAGCGGTGTGGCATCAAGTGGCCAAACCGATTCGGGGGTCAGCGCGCGACTCTTTGGAACGCTGCTCACTTGGCTCAACGACCACGAGACGGACGTGTTTTTCATCGGAACATGTAACGACGTCTCCAAGCTGCCCCCAGAGTTCTCACGGGCCGAACGGTTCGATGGCGTGTTTTTCGTCGACCTGCCCGGCCAGCGCGAGAAGCAGGCCATCTGGGAGATGTATCTCCGCAAGTTCGGCCTGGATGCCAAGCAGCCCAAGCCGGTCGATCAGGATTGGACGGGAGCCGAGATCAGGGCCTGCTGCCGACTGTCGGCCCTGTTGGACGTTCCCCTGTTGGAGGCGGGAAAGAACATCGTGCCGGTGGCCGTCACAGCCGCCGAATCCGTCGACCGGCTCCGCACGTGGGCCAGTGGCCGCTGCCTCTCGGCCGACAAGCGGGGGATTTATGTCCGCGAGGATGTGCCGCCCGATGCGGCGGCGCGACGCCGGAGCAGCCGCAAAGCGTCGAATAACTGAGAACCCAGAGTTTTCCTTTTCGAGGAGATCATTTCTGCATGACCACGCTTCTGGATGAATCTGTGGTGCAAGCGACTGCTTCGTCCGGCGATCGCCTACGGGCGCTTCTCCGCCGCGATCCGCCTGTCGTTCACCTGGTTTGGAACCCGCAAGACGTTGACACCCCAGCAAAAGGCCCAGGCGGCCGATACGTTCGGGGCCGAGGGGGAATTCCTGTCGGCCGGCAAGAAACTCATCGACACCAAGCATCCTGACTTCAAGGCCGTGACCAGCGTCCGCGGCCGGATCATTTCGTACTGGCGGGGAATCAGCCTGCCGTATCCCGAGCCGGGCATCCGCCTCATTCGCCAGGACGACATCGGACCTGTCGATCTGCAGCTCACCACACTGAAGGCCGATCTCCGGGAGGCGGTCGACCATCTCGACCGACACTTCGGCTCGCTCAAGTCGGCTGCCCGTGACCGGCTGGGCAGCCTTTACAACGCGGGAGACTACCCTGCCTCCCTCAGGGGATTGTTCGACGTCACCTGGGACTTCCCGTCGGTGGAACCGCCCGCTTATTTGCAGCGGCTCAGCCCCGAGCTTTACGAGCAGGAATGCCGCCGGGTCGCAGCCCAATTTGACGAGGCTGTGCAGCTGGCCGAACAGGCCTTTCTGCAGGAGTTGTCCCAGCTTGTCGCTCACATCACCGAGCGGCTCAGCGGCACGGAGGACGGCAAGCCGAAGATCTTTCGCGATTCGGTCGTGGAGAACCTGACCGAGTTCTTTGAGCGGTTCCGTCGGCTCAACATCCGCTCCAATGCCCAGCTCGATGACATTGTCTCGCAGGCGCAGCGTGTGGTGCGAACGGTGGAGCCGCAGGCTCTGCGGGATAACGAAAATCTCCGCAACCGCGTCACACGTCAGCTGGCAGGAGTTCAATCGGTCGTCGATGGTCTCCTGGTGGATCGGCCCCGGAGAAATATCCTCCGCAGCCGCCCTGCGGAATCTGCTTAATGGAACTCGTCATCACGCCAGATGGTGCTGTCCGCTGCTTGTACGACGAGCGTCTGGATTTGCCGGCATTCGGCCGTTTGACGATTCGGCGAGCATCAAATGTCGAACCAACCGCCGACGGCCAATGGACGGCCGATCTTTCGCCTCTCGGGGGCCCAAAGCTCGGCTACTATCCACTGCGTAGTGCCGCTATAGCTGCCGAAGTAGAGTGGATCACGCGGAATTGGCTGACACTTGGCAGCTGATTCTTAGGCGAGCGGGCGTTGACCCTCGTGTGGTTTCTCAGCCGGCGGCGGCGCTGCGGCGCCATCTTCGAGGGTGCCGGTATCAATGAGCCGCGTCCCCTCCGACTCACCCGATGTCGTCGACTGATTCGACTGTTCAGGGTGTGGTGTCAATTCGATGAGAAACTGCGTGGCACCAACTGCAACCAGGTCGTCATGCAACAGGATTACATCATTGGCCGGGATCCGATGTCCATTGACGAACGTCCCGTTCTTGCTCCCCAGGTCACGAATCCGCAGCGTGAAGTCATCGACCAGAAGGGCACAATGATGCCGGCTCACAAATTCACAGACGAGACGCAAATGGCAGTCCTGTTCGCGACCCACGAGCACCTTGGATCGCACTTCGACGGTCTGGTCCGCGAGTGGTCCGCTGACTATTCGGATTCTGGCCCTCATGTGCGGCGCAGCCCTCGCACAAAAGATCGCACTTGACAACAGCGCAACTGTCACCGCCGAGTCACGCAAAGTGAAAGCGAATAAAGCAGCAACGCGGCGAAGATGGTCCACTTCTGTGGCACCGCGTTACCGCACAAAAGGCGTTACAGCTTAGCAGGCCGGCGGGCCTCTATGGAATGAGTAAAAACTCGCGTCCAATGGCTTTGAAAAACGTGCCCCAGCAGCGGCGCGGTTGTGTTGTTTTCCACACGACCGCCCCTGACTGGGGCGGTCGCTTTGTTTCTCTGGCCTCTTAACCAAAGGAAGAAGCGATGACCCAGAATGAGCTCAACCGCGCCGTGGCGCGGGCCACCGGCGAGTCGGTCTCTTTGATTTCGAGCATGGGATTTGTCCCGCTCACTGACGCTCCGCAGGAGTACGAACCGCAAACCGTCGACTGGGACGAGACCCAACAATCCCGACGAATCTCCCTTTATCCTCGCCGCAAGCGGCCAGCGTTCATTGCCTGAGCCTGTCAGCCAACGACCGGCCCGAACAGCAATCCTCTGTGCGATTTCTCTGTCCCATAACTTGCCCTAGTAAAGGAACCGCGCGCATGAAGGTGTTCTTTATCAATAACGACGGCGGCGGCTTTGCCGACACGATCGACATCGCGGAACGGACCACCATGGGACGCCTCTTCCAAGAGCGCATCCCCAACGGCAGGCCGAGTGATTACCTGATTCGCGTCAACAGGCAACCGGTGGCCGCGGAGCATGTGTTGCAGGAAGGCGATCGAATCAGCTGCACGCCGACCCGCATCGAGGGGGCCTCTTCCGTCAACTGATTCGGGCGTTCGGCGAGCAGTGTTGCCAACCGCCGAAAAGTGGGCCGTGTGCCTCGAGGGGTGTCGGCCCTGGCGCCGACGCCCCTCGACGGGCTCGTGCCTTTCCTGAGGAGCCAGCATGCAGAATCAAAAGCAACTCTTGCGCACTGCGCAAGCCATTCGTTCCCATCTCGAATCGGTGAGAACCAAATCGACAGATTTCGAGCTTCCCGAGGCCGATTGGAATCGCTGCCAATCGGTCATTCGTCTGATCCGTCGAGCGCACCTCCAGGGTTGGCACAACGCCGCCCAAGCCTTGCGGCGTGGCCTGGATTATCCCTTGAGAGCCTGTGGCGAGGGGTTGTTCGAGGTGACCCGGCAAATCTCCGCCGCACAACGTCCATCCGGTGTGGCCAGCGTCCGTGACATCTTCGGTGACCTCGGGGCATTAGTCGACGAGTTCGAGAACGTCTCCGTCGACTTACCCGGGCAGACCCTTTCCGTGACGACGTCGCCAATCGCTTTGGAGGATATCGACTTGGGCCCATTCGAGGTCCGCCTTTCCTGGGTCCAAATCGGCCAGCGCCATCCCTATGCCGTCGTGGCGACGGAACCCAATCCGTCACGCGCCTGCCAGGAGACGCCCCACCCGCATGTCCGGGACGAGGTGCTGTGCGAGGGGGACGGACGAATTCCCATCGAACAAGCTCTGCTCGCCGGCCGCCTGCTCGACTTTTTTCAAATCGTGAAGGGCATTCTGCACACCTACAACCCGGGGAGTGCGTACGTCTCGCTCTCGGACTGGGATGGTGTCGCCTGTTGTGATTGCGGGGGATCGGTGGACCCCGACGACGTGTTGGAGTGCGACCGCTGCCAGTCCTCACTCTGCCCAATCTGTTCGATCAACTGTGGGCGGTGTGACGCGCTCTGCTGTCAGGAGTGCGCGGCGAATTGCCACGGCTGTTGCCAGCAGGTCTGTCACCGCTGCATGGCCGAGTGTCCCGGCTGCTTACATCTCTTTTGCACAGAGTGTCTCGAAGACAGTGCCCGTTGCAGGGGCTGCGAGGAAAAACAACATGCGACCACTTTTGACCGAAATGAGACCACGCCAGTCCAAATTCAGGCGACAGCTTCGTCGGCCGCGGGAGAGGCGGCTGAGGAGTCAGCGACGGCCGCGGCTGCGGTTTAGTCCTACGGCCTGGGCCAAGCTCCTCTTTTTACGCGACCGGGGAGCGACAGAAGTTGGCGGATTCGGCATCACTCCGCCCGATGACCTGCTGTACGTCGAGGATGTCCGTCTGGTGCGTCAATGCTGCACGGTGGCCTCCGTCGCTTTCGACGACACGGGTGTTGGCGAGTTCTTTGAAGAACAAGTCGACGCGGGACGCAAACCGGAACAATTCGGCCGCATCTGGATCCACACGCATCCGGCAAATTCGGCCCGGCCGAGCGCGGTCGACGAGGAGACTTTCGAGCGAGTCTTCGGCAGCTGCGACTGGGCCGTGATGTTCATTCTGGCCTGTGGCGGCCAGCGTTACTGCCGCTTGCAATTGCGTGTGCCATCCGCCGGTGCGTTTGAGATTCCGGCAAACGTCGAGTTCTGCAGGAGTTTTCCCCAGGCAGAGTTCCAGGCCTGGAGTCAGGAATATGCCACCTGCGTGCGGCCGGCGGAGTTCGGCCATTCCAAAGGGCGCCGCGACGATTTTGGTAACGAAGACCCGCGTCTCGTCGACTTGTTCGGACCGATTGGCAAGACGTCCGGCACAACCATCTCCGAGGAGGACTTGTTTGAACTCGATCAATCGATTTGAACGCCAGCAAGATCTTGTTCCGCAACACCGGCTGGAATCACTCACCACCACCGTAATCGGCGTGGGCGCCATTGGCCGCCAGGTTGCGTTGCAGCTGGCCTCGATCGGCGTGCGGCGGCTGCAGCTGGTCGACTTCGACCGGGTCGAATCCAGCAACGTCACGACGCAGGGATTTCTTGCCGCAGACTTCGGTCAGTTCAAAGTGGCGGCTGCCTGCCAGGCGGTGGAAGCCATTGATCCGACGATCATCGTGGACGTCGCGGCCGATCGCTTTCGAGCGAAGCAGCCGGTGGGCGAAGCCGTGTTTTGCTGTGTGGACAGCATCGCGACTCGAAGCTCGATCTGGCGCTCGGTTCGATACCGCTGCGCCTTTTGGGCCGATGGTCGCATGCTCGGCGAAGTGATCCGCGTGCTCGTTGCCGTCGAGAATGGCGACAGGGAACATTATGGCTCGACACTCTTTCCTGAGCAGGAGGCCCAGGTTGGTCGCTGCACGTCGCACAGCACAATTTACACGGCCAGCATCGCCGCCGGACTTTTGGTCCACCAGTTCACGCGTTGGCTGCGCGGGCTGCCCGTTGATCCCGATACGACGCTGAATCTGCTGGCGAATGAGCTAACTCCAATAGCCTCCAAGGAATAGCGCCCGAGCATCTTTCGATTCGCAATGGCCTTCAGTCACGGTGCCACTTGCCGCTCAGCCTGCCCGGACACCGGGTTGGGGCGAGTGGCGAGTGGCTAATTTTTGCCTAAGAATCGTCGGTCGCCTTTCCTTTAGCTGTGCCGGTGTTTGAAATGGCGGCTCTCGCTGGGGCGAATAGCCCTTGGCCAGAATGATGTGTTTGCTGCGTAGTATGGCCCCATCGAGTCATTCCGCGGGAACAGGGCCTCGGAAGACGCCGGCGTCCAGGGCGAAACGAAAATGTCTGACGCTCGCAAACATAAGCGCGTCCCACTTAATGCGTCCAGGTTCGAAGCTCAAGGCGGCGGGAATCGAACCCGCGACCTCCTGGTTTCCGATACGATTTCGGCAACATCAGCTTGGACGCAGGCTCTTCTTGAAACGGAATCTACGGCGGCATAAGAGGTTACTCGGCTGTCACGGTCAAGCATGAATAGTCACAGGTGCCGTCCGGCACGCACGATTATTCCTGTTTGACGGTTACGGACCTACGGCACTCTGATCGCCGCCGGCTCAGTCCGGTGGATGGGGGCCGCATTTCAGGGGTAGGTGATTATGGCAACGAGACGACCTGGATTTACTGGAAGAGCGAGCGCCGTGATTTCCGTATCCGAGATCTTGCTTCCGACGAGTTTCTGGTAGTTTTGATTTCGCTTATGAGTATTTGGGTTGAAAATCCCTCGAGAAATCACGCTTGTGATCACGTGTGCATTGAAATCAAAAAAGGAACGTTTTTCGGGGCGGCCGACTGGCAGCGCACGTGAGCTTGGGAGCTGAGTCACGACTCAGGGTCTACGACGACTCACTCGACGTTTTCTTGACGCGCTCACATTCGGCGACTTTCGCCACGTGTCTGAATGCTAAGACCGCCAGCGCCCCGACAATTGCTGCTTGCCCGGTGTGAATCCAGAACCAGGGATCGGCGCCAACCGCGCCGCTCGACGGACGTGACGCGTCGTTTGGCCACACAAGGGTGAAGAAAATCAGGAGACCTATAAAATGAATCACGATCCCCGGCAGCGTCGAATCCGTGAGTCTTGCTGTCACACCGAACATCACGTCCACGCAAAAATAGAACAGCAGCGTGGGCCAAACGAAGCCCTGCGTCGAGGCGTGCCCGGGTGCGATGACCAGTGCGGCAATCACGATGGCAGCCGGGCCCACAATCTCTCGTTCGAGTGCGCCTTGGAAGTAGCCGCGGAACCCGGCTTCTTCTGCGACAGACGCTACGAGCGACGCCATCCCTAGCGCGAGTGCCACGCTAAGCCAGGGGTATTTTGAGAAGTCCGGCAGAGCGTTCCCTGGCATCGTCACGAGTTGGAACAATACGATCCAGAAGCCCGCCAAGGCTACGATTGAAAGCACGCCGGCCGCCAGAGCCCAGGCGAACACGTCGGCTGTTACCGGGTTGGCACGGAGCAAGCGACGCCGCGATTCGGATGTGCTTCGCGGCCCCCAACGGCCTCCCAAATATTGCCATGCAAGCCACAAGAGCAGGCCCATCACGACGACCGCCCAGGGGATCGTTGGGCTGGTGGTCAGATTCGCGACTAGCAATGCCGACCAAATCCCGCCGGCAAAAACGGTGAGGACCAGGGCCAAGACCCCTAATGCTGCAAGCGTGAGAATGCGATTAGGCAGAGAACGCTGACTGTGCATGTTCGTTTGCGCCATGCCAGAATTGTTAGCCCCAAGCCGAGTTTTCTGTGACGGATTGTGGACGCAGCCTCAACGGCGCTCATCGAAACCGATCGTACGGCTTTGGGAGGGAATCAATCAATGAATGCTCGTGTCGCCGCATCCCTCCTGGAGCGATCGTAACCAGACGGGAGAGTGCGAGGCTCACAGCGCCGGCTGAAACCGATTTACCGAGGCCAGTTGCCATCCCGACATCTCAATCCCTTTTTCGCTGAGACGCTCCCTCCGGGACCGGGAACTCATCCGTTTTTCGGCACGCCGTTCTGCGTGCCGGATACCCACGCCTTTTGGCGGAATCGGGCGGTAGCCGGAAAACGGGCCTATAATGCCCGTCGGCGGGCGACGAAATTGAAACCACCAATTGTGAGACAGTCTGGCTAGTTGGGGGACAATACAAGGCGTCAGCGCCTTTCAGCCAGCCCTGCTGGTCAATGGCGGTGAGGCGTGCTTTCTCCGGCGCGCGAGTTGGTGCGATCATTCGCCGCGACCGCTGATGACCAGACGGACCACGCCAAAGGCGGCGCCAACGGCGGCCACGGCGAGCAGTGACCAGGCCACCAATGGTCGGTAAGTCATCCAGGCGGCGGCAATGATGCACAGGGTCGCCACGAGAGCCGCCCCCGCGGGAAGCACAAGACCCCACACGTCCATCGCCTGGAGGCAGAGTGTGATCCCCAAGAACATGAGTAAAAAACCGAAGCCCCGAATGCCCCACGTGTGCGCTGTGGATTCCGCGCGTTGGATGCCGAACATCGAGTCGGCGGTTTGTTCCCCCATTGCCAAACGAAAGACTTCCGTGCCGTTGGAGGCCGTAAATGGCTCGAACGACTTTCCCGACTGACGGGCCAAGATGCTCACGACGGTCGGCCGGGTCACTCGAAAGCCGAAGCGGACATCGCCAGCTTGCTCCTTCGACTGGGTGGGATCTTGAGCGAGATAGAAGCGGCCTTCCCGGATCTGGAGATGCTTTCGGAATTCCCCGGGCACGCGAGCGAGGAGGGCCGGGCTGGCTGGTATCGGCTCTCGGTCGATCTCACCCGCCAACGCGGGCGGCAGAATGTACCCGCCCAGGCGGACTTGTTTGGCCGTCCACACCTCACGCTCTTTCCAGAACGGCGTGACGGGCGGATTCTGATGGCCTTCGCGGTACCAGAAATGATCGGAAGGCCAGGGTCTCAACCTCCAGACCTTGAAGTACTGGAGAGGCCTCGGAGCGTCTGGATCGGTGGTGGAGGTCCCAAACTCCATCCATTGATAGATCTCGGCCTGCCGCTTGAGGCGGATGGCCTGCGCCGACATGCCGAATTCCGCGTCGCTGAGGACCTCTTCGGTGGTCGGGCGACCGGTGACATGGACCAGCTTCCCGTCGTTGGCGGGGTTGACCTGCGACGAGTCGGTCACGGAATGGAAGCTGGTTGCCTCTTCACCGAATGCCACCTGGCTTTTAATCGTTCGCCCTTCGTTCCAATACAACAAGGGAACTGAGCCTAGGACCATGAGAATGCCCAAAATCAGACCGCGGCCGACCTCCATTGGCGGTCTCCCCGAAGCGCTCAGGCGGGTCGATTCCCCTCAACGGGCAACGATTCGACGCCTCAATCCTCCCTCAGCGCCACTCAAATGAGCCGCTAATTTCCGGATCGATGCTGACTCGACGGTGGTGCACGTGGTCAACTCCCAGAGTAGACCGCTCGGATCATTGAATCAACGATTTTCCCTGGTGCCGCAACGATTCCGAGGCGCCCCCTAGCCCTCACATTTGTTGCTCGGGCGGTCGAAGGCGCGAACTTCGAACGCCGCTGTCGCTGACAGAACGACGATTCGGGCAGCAATCAAACTCATCATCCCGTTTGCGGCGCCATCGGTGCCGCTCGCCATCGTCGCCGCAGAATCTCCCGAAACAGCGGCCCCGGAATGGCGACCGCGGCGATCTGGAACGTCACGTAGCGGCCGTACCTATCCGGCGTGCTTCCGTTTCATTAACTCACTCGTTTCTCGGCACGAACCAGCAAACCACCCATTTATGGAATCGGTCGGCCTTGAGCCTGATCCCAAACGCTCGAGATGAGGTGTGCGTGACATCCGAGGTTCAGAAACTCGTCGAGTCTCGAACACTCCACTTGAGGAACGCTTTTCGCCACGACTTCGACGGCCTGCAAGAGCCGTTAGGCCGATCCACACATGCGCAGCATAGCTGCACTCGCGAATACCGCAGGGCGATAATCCTGCCGTTCGGGGCGGATACCACCAACGAAATTACATCGAGGACCCAACTATGAAGACCATCCAAAGCACCGTTGCCGTTTTGGCGATAGCGCTAGCCAGCCTCGCCACCACCCACGCCCAGCACTCACTTCCCTCGTGGAACGACGGAGCGGCGAAACGCGCCATCGTGGACTTTGTCCGCACGACCACGGAAAGCGGCAGCCCAAATTTTTGCCCCCCGAGGAGCGCGTCGCCACCTTCGATCAGGACGGCACTCTGTGGGTCGAACATCCGCGCCAGTCCGCGGTCCGTGAATGATTACCGGCATCACCTTCCTACTCCGGTTCAATTGTGCCGCTGGACAGATACTCTGGAATATACCTGTTATCAAAACCATTCGGGAAGTATTGTTCCCAGTAGGAATTTGAAATCAGACGAGATCCCTCGAAGCCTTTCAGAGTGGTCACGGGAAACAAATACAGCACGACGACGACTTCATTATAATCAGAAGACTCGCCGCTAAATTCGTAACAAAGGGCTCTGGTCTGGAGGAGCTTAAACTCTGAAAGTGTGGCCAGATGCCCGTTCAAGTGGTTATCGAGAACCAGATCTGAAGACACGATTGTGCCCCCGGTTGTATCAATCGTCACGGTCCCAGTTAGACTGGCCCCCGCAAAAACTGCGTTTACCTTAAACACTTCGGGGGTACTCTTGGCCGCCACTGCCGTCAATGGCGAAATCGAGGCGAACGCCAGGGCCAAGGCGACTAATCCGGAGAGCATTCGTTTCATGATGGGTTTCCGTTCTGAAAGGAAAGAGAGGGGTCACGGCCATCATCACTCTTGAAAGTGTTTTGACGGTCTCATGCAGTCTTGGACGTTGCCGCCAACGTCCCCTAGTATCAAGCGGAAAGGGCGCGACGGATAACCGCGCAAACCTATGGATTTTGCAAAAAAATTCCCAAAAAGCCGCAAATCGGAGCGCAACCCATGGCGTAACCGCTTTTTTGCGATGACCGTCTACTTTCAGGGGCAGACTGATACTCGCCGTCCGACGCTTCAGCACGCCCCCGAAACTCAGACGATTTTCGGCACGCGTTCCGTCTGCGGGATTCCCATACGTTTCCGCGCAATCGGACGTGATCGGGTGACCGCGGTCAAAACGCCTCAATGAGTGAACGCCAGGAATCCAACGATTTTTGAAGCAGGATCCCTGAGACTTCTACTGGTCTGGCCGGCGGTGTGTGCCGCATTGGAGTGGATTCTTCAAGTCGGATGCGGCTATGCTCACGGATCCCTTTGTGGGTTCCACCAGAGCCTGTATGAGCGACGTGACGCAAATTCTGTCCGCGATCGAGCAAGGCGATTCTCAAGCCGCCGAACAGCTCTTACCGCTGGTCTATGAAGAGCTGCGGCGACTGGCTGGGCACAAGTTGGCACATGAGAATCCCGGGCAGACGCTGCAAGCGACGGCCCTCGTCCACGAGGCTTATCTCCGGCTGGTCGGAAGCGAAATCCCGCGGGTCTACCGGGATCGCGCGCACTTCTTTACGGCCGCCGCCACCGCCATGCGCCGCATCCTGATCGATAACGCCCGCCGCAAGAAGGCGGACAAACGCGGCGGCCAACTCCGGCGGGAGCCTTTGAACGATCTTGCCGACGCAGAGATGGAAGACGACGAGCTGCTGGCTTTGAGTGAGGCCTTGCAGAAGTTGGCCGCCCAGGATCCGCTCAAGGCCCAACTGGTCGAACTGCGGTATTTCGCCGGTTTCACCCGAGATCAAGCCGCCGAAGTCTTGGGAATCTCCACGAGCTCGGCGGACCGCGATTGGGCGTATGTACGGGCCTGGCTGCAGGCCGAGGTCCGTGGCCAACTGAGTTAGCACGGCGTCGGTGTTTTTTTCGGGATGGCTGGTGCCGGCAGGCCTGGTTTCTCGCTTGTCTTAAAAAGTGGCTTCCCAACAGACAGAACGGGGCATGCGCGAGGAAACGATCTTTCACCAGGCGTTGCAACAGCCCATCGACGCGCGCGACGGCTTTGTGGAGCAAGCGTGCGCCGGCGACGCCGGCCTCCGCCGGCATGTCGACGCCCTGCTGCGCGCTCACGACCATCCCGAGAGTCTCTTCGATCCGCCGGATCCCAGGCTGGCCCCGACGATCTCCGAACCGATCTCGGTCGCACTGCCGGGGGCCGTCATCGGTCCTTACAAGTTATTGGAGCAGATCGGCGAAGGTGGCTTCGGCATCGTCTACATGGCCGACCAGCAGGCGCCGGTCCGCCGGCGCGTGGCGCTCAAGGTCATCAAACCGGGCATGGACACGAGCCAGGTGCTCGCCCGGTTCAAAGCCGAGCTGCAGGCCCTGTCGTTGATGGATCACCCAAACATCGCTCGGGCACTCGACGCCGGCGCGACCGATTCCGGGCGGCCGTACTTTGTGATGGAGTTGGTTCGCGGCGTCCCGATCACCGACTATTGCGATCGCAACAATCTTGTCGTCCGCAAGCGCCTTGGACTTGTTCGTGCAAGTCTGCCATGCGGTGCAACACGCCCATCAGAAGGGGATTATTCATCGCGATCTCAAACCCTCGAACGTGCTCGTTACGCTGAGCGACGGCCGGCCCGTGCCGAAGGTGATCGACTTTGGCGTGGCCAAGGCGATCAATCAACAACTCACGCCGGAGACGCTCTTCACGCGATTTGCCGAATTGATCGGCACTCCGCTCTACATGAGTCCGGAACAAGCCGAGATGAGTAGCCTGGATATCGACACGCGGGCCGACATCTATTCGCTGGGCGTGCTGCTCTATGAATTGCTAACCGGTAGCACCCCATTCAATAAAGAGCGTCTGCGGCTCGCGGCGTTCGATGAAATTCGCCGAATCATTCGGGAAGAGGAGCCACCCAAGCCGAGCACTCGCATCAATACAATGGGTCCAACGTGCAGCGCCGTGGCCGCGCACCGAAATGTTGACTCCAACCATCTCGGCCAGCTCATCCGCGGCGAGCTGGACTGGATCGTGATGAAGACGCTCGAGAAGGACCGAACCCTGCGCTACGAGACGGCCAATGGTTTGGCGATGGATGTCCAGCGCTATCTGGCCGACGAGCCGGTGGAGGCTTGTCCGCCGTCGCGAATGTATCAGGTACGGAAGTTTGTGCGGCGACATCGGGGGCCCGTATTCGCGTCGCTGGCCGTGCTGCTGGCTCTGGTCGCCGGCATCGTCGGCACGACCTGGGGAATGCTCACCGCGACCGACGCGAAGGCCAGAGCCATCGCGGCCGCGGCAGAGACGCGGATCGCACTCTCGGACAAGGTTGCCGCACTGGCCGCGACCCAAAAGAGCGAGCGAACGCGTGCGGAACAACTCTGGCAGTCACTCGTCGCTCAAGCCCGGGCAGTGCGATTAAGCCATCGTTCGGGCCAGCATTTCCAGAGCCTCGAAACGTTGGGGCAGGCGACGCAACTGGCCCGGACCCTGAATCTGCCGGCTCAGAGCTTCCACGAGCTGCGCAACGCCGTAATTGCGTCACTGGCCGTGCCGGATCTGTATCTCACCGGGCCTTGGAATAGCTGGCCGGCCGACGCGAGTCGGATCGATATCGACGAAGCTCATTCGATCCTGGCCCGCACCGATCGCGCGGGCGGTTGCAGTATCCGGCGCATGTCGAACGACGCTGAGATCTACCATTTGCCAGGCTCGGGGTCGCCGGCCGTGCCCTTGCTGAGCCGTGATGGCAAGTTCATCGCCCTGACCCGAGTGGATGCGGACAGCGATGTCACTTTGGGCATTGATGTGTGGCAGTTGGACGGATCGGCGCCCCGCCAACTCATGTCCGAGTCGAAAACCTGTTGGGTTGCCTTTCGAGATTCGCAAGAGGTGGCTCTGGCGTACAACGACGGCACGATTCGCTTTTTCGACCTGCCCACTGCCCGGCAAACGAGCCACCTACGCGCCCGATACGCTCACGAAGGGAATAACGATCGCCGTGCATCCCACAGAACCTTTGGTGGCGGTCGCCTCGTACTTCGCACTGGGTTTGCAAGTTCGTGACGTGCGGACCGGGAAAGTCGTTGCTTCCTTGCCGCAAACCGTCCGGCCAGTGTGCATCGCCTGGCATCCGAACGGTCGGACTTTGGCCGTGTGTTACGAGAGGGGTCAATTCTGCCTGGTCGATCGGACTACATGGCAAGTTTATCGAACGCTGGACGCCAAGTGCGCTGCAACTTCAATCAACTTTGACCGCACCGGCAATCGGATGGCGCTTCACGGTTGGGGCAACGTCTTCTCCTTAATCGATGTCGGCACTGGCGAACTGCTGATGCAGCCTCCACCGACCGGCGGCGCGTGCCGCTTTAGCCGGGATGGACTGCGCCTGGCTGGAGCGGTCCAAGACAACAAGGTCGGAACCTGGCAGGTCGCCGGTGCAGAGGAATTCCGCAAGCTCGCCCGCAACAAGGCCGTGTCTGGAAGAGAAGACTGCTTCTGGTGCGCCGCTGTGCACCCGGACGGCCGATTGCTCGCTTGCGGGAGGGAGGACGGCATCGGGCTGTGGGACCTGGCTACCGGCAGCGCACTGGCCTTTATCCCGATGGACCGCGTCAAATCGGTACTTTTTGAACCGTCTGGAGCGCTGTTGACGCTTTCTCTTACCGGTCTGTCGCGCTGGCCCATCGGCAAAGGATTGGAGAGCGCGGGCGAGTTGTCCATCGGGCCACCCGAACCGCTGCGCCTGTCTGTCGGGAGCAGCCTCAGCGAAAGCCACGACGGCCGCGTCATCGCAGCTTGTGATCGGGCCGTTTCGACCGAACGGCCCTTCGCGGGCGGGTGGATTCTCCACCCTGACGGCCCCAAGGAGCCGATTCGGCTCGACTTTGGCGCCGACATGGCGTTTATTGCGGTCAGTCCCGACGGGCGTTGGGTCGTCACCGCGACATTTGGGGCCGGATTGGCCAAGATTTGGGATGCTCGCGATGGACGGTTGGTCAAGCGGTTGGCGAATTGGGGAGTCAAAGCTCCTTGCTTCAGCCCAGACGGCCGCTGGCTTGCCACCAGTCTGGACGGCGGCCGCCTCTTCGCCGTGGAATCCTGGGCACCGGGGCCAGAAGTTGGCGAGTGCGCTGTGTTTTCACCGGATGGCAAGCTCACGGCTGCTCCGACTGCGAACGGAGTTCGCTTAATCGATGCCGCCACCGGCAGAGAGGTCGCCTTGTTGGAAGACCCCAACCGGGATCCCGTCGATCAAGCCGCTTTCTCGCCGGACGGCACGAAGCTGGTTGTGGTGAGCATGTGGAAAGGGATCCACGTCTGGGATTTGCGTCTCATTCGCCGGCAGTTGAGCGATCGGGGATTGGACTGGGACTGGCCCGAGTTTCCGCCTGCGACCGCCGCGCGCCCCATCGCGGAGCCTGTGAAAGTGGAAATTCGCCTTGGCAAGGACAAGGCGGCCGGTCCCGCCATCGAGAAAGCGGCATCCGCCAGACTCCCGACGAAAGGAGCGAAGTAGCAATGGACGCGTCGTCTCAGCACGCGCGTTGACGACGCGATACGGTCGCCGAGTTTGCGGCGATTCGCGGTTCTTAAGAAATTGCTGGTGCCCGCGGGCCTGTTTTCTCGCTTGTCTTCGAGGCGGCCTCCCCACACGCCGGGAGCAGAAGTTGCCCGACTCAAGTTCGAGAGTGGGAAAGCCCATTTGACCGCCTTCCAACGTTCAACGAAAGCAATCTCATGCTTGCAACCCCGTGGCGGCAGTGGCTCAGGCGCATCCCGATGAATCACCCGACAAGAGCGCGGCGCGGTGCGGGTCGGCGGCGACATCGGCACCTTTCCGGCGACTCCCAGCCAGCGATGCTTCGAGGCACCGTCGAAGCCCTGGAAGACCGTCTGCTGTTGGCGGCGACGCCCGTCATTACAACCCCCTCCGCGATGATCGTCGCGCAAAACGAGCCCGCGGCCTTCATCGGTCCCGACGCGATCCACATCGCCGACGCGTCGGCCTCCCGGACGTCCGATAACCTCGAACTCATCGTCAACCACGGCACGCTCACACTGAGTCACGCGTCCGCACTGACGTTCGTCAATGGCACCTCGAACGCGACAGGGATCATCAATGCCAATGGTACGCTGGCAGCGCTACAGGCTTCTCTTAATGGCATGCAGTACCAGCCGTCATCAGGTTTCACCGGCTCGGTTTCGCTGACGATTGGCGTCATCGATTCCGGAGACGGGTTGTCGCGGTCGACGAAGGTCGCCATCACCGTCGATGCGCTGCCTGCCGTCAGCGCCGGCCGCGGCCAGCGTCAACCAGAACTCCCCCTTGAATTTTCCCAATCCCCACGCGAGTGGAATTACCTTGACCGACGTCGAGGCCGCGGCCTCCTCGACCGAGCTTCTCGAGTTGACGGCTACGCACGGCAAGCTCACGCTGGTGCCTCGGCCTACGTTGACTTTCGTCGACGGCACCACGAACGGCTCGGCCAACATCAACGTCAAAGGGACTCTGGCCACGTTGAATGCAGCCCTCAACGGTATGCTCTACCAGCCCAGCTCGGGTTTCAGCGGCTCGGATTCGCTTTGGATCTCGCTGGGCGACTTCGGCGATAGTCTTTCGGGGTCAGCCACGGTTGCGATCACGGTGATTGGGGCGCCGACGATCACGGCCCCCAGTACGACGAATGTGAACAGCAGCGGGTCCGTGACCTTCTCCCCTGCCGGCGGCAACGCCATCAAAATCGCCGATGCCGCCGCCCTCCAAGCCAACTCGGCGGATGCAATCACGCTGAGCGTCTCTGATGGTACGCTCACCCTGGGAACCACAAACTTGTTGAGTTTTACCGGCCCCGGTGGCAACGGCATGGGTTCGATGACGTTCGACGGGTCGGTGGCCAACCTCAATGCGGCCCTCAACGGTCTCACCTACGCCGGTGCGAGCGGCCTAGATGAGCTGTCGATTAGCGTCGAGAATCAGGTCGACCACTTGACGGCCGCGCGCACCGTTTTCCTGAATAATTGGTGCATCCTGGCGAATCCGCTCCAAATCACCCGCGGCGACGACACGGTCCCCGACCAGTCAAATTTCGAGATCCTGCTTTCCAACGGCACGCTCATGGTGCACGGCGGCGCTCACTCTGACGCCGCAGGCAACCTTGTCGACGGTGGCGCGTCGGCGTTCTGGTACCTGCTCACCCCCGACAGCACGGGCAGCTACGTTAACGGCACGTGGTCGCAGTTGGCCCCGATGAATCAAGCACGGCTTTACTTCTCCTCCGACGTGTTGCCGAACGGCGACGTCTTCGTTTTCGGCGGCGAGTATGCCAGCGATGGTCAAATCGTCGACGGCGGCGATACGAAGGACAGCGATTCCGCCGAAATCTTCACCCCTCCCACCGCGGCCAATCCGCTGGGCACGTGGACGACGGTTAACTCCGATCCGCACATGTACCCGGCCAATACAGTCAGCGGCCAAACGACTCGGATGCCATTGGGCGGCGACCAACCGAGCGAAGTGCTGCCGAACGGCAGCGTGCTCGTTGGCAATACCTTCGACAATGGGACCGAGATCTACACCCCCCAGTTCAATGCAAACGGCACCGTTGGCCAGGGAAATTGGAAGACCGGAGCGACAAAGGCCTATCGCGGAACCGTCGCCCAACCAGAAGAAAGCGAAGAGGAATCCTGGGTGAAACTGGGCAACGGCGACATCCTTACCTACGACATTTGGTCCAGTGAGACGGCCAAAACAGGGGAGGCGGAACTTTATGAGCCGAGCACAACGGGGGGTATCGGCCAATGGGTCAAAGCCAGTAGCGGCGTCCTGCCGTTGCTCACGACATCCGAACAGGGAAACGAGTTGGGACCGGCCCTCCTGCTTCCGGACGGCAACGCGTTCTTTAACGGCGCCACCGGATTGACTGCGATCTATAACCCGACGACCAAGAAATGGTCGCAGGGCCCGACAATGCCCAGCATTCGCCTCAACGGAATGTCGACTCAGCTGACCATGGGCGACTCCCCAGGCGCAGTCCTGCCCAACGGTGATTTGTTGTTGGCACTCTCGCCGGCGGTAAACGCCTCAGTAACGCCGGCTATTTTCCCGCCGCCTACGTTTATCGCGGAATTCGATCCGACCACGAATCAATATCTCGACGTGACGCCGCCGAAGAGTCTGTTCGACCTCTCCAACGACACCTGCCGACGGGACAGGTCCTACTGAGCAACGGAACCGGCACCTTGGCCGTCTTCACACCTGACGGCGGCCCCCAAGCAAGTTGGAGGCCGACGATTACAAACGTGGTGACGAACGCCAACGGCAGCCTGACACTAACGGGCACCCAACTCAATGGACTGAACGAGGGCGCGGCCTACGGCGACGATGAACAAATGGCCGAGAACTACCCGATTGTGCAGGTGAACGACTTCACGGGTGGAGTCGACACTCTGGCTCCCACGGTCTACTTTGCGACGACCTCAAATTGGAGTTCGACGGGCGTCGCAACGGGCAACACTCCCCAGACGGTGAACGTCGTTCTCCCCGCGGCGGTGACGTCTGGCGACGTTTACTTTTCAATTGTCGTCATCGCGAATGGGATTGCCTCGCAGCCGTTCTATATTCTCCACGTCGTCGTCCCACAATCCGGATTGGAAAACGTCGTCGCGACGGGCGTGGCAGCTGAGCGGACGAGCCCGCCCCAAACCGCGGATGTCCCGACAACCGTCCCGATGCCGATTGGCAACGTCGTCAGCTTAGCGAACCCGGTCAATGTTGGGACGATTCCACCGTCGCCAGCGTCAACAACAGGGCTCGGTTCGACCTTCGTCACGGCCGACAATCCATCCGCCGGCAGCGCTCTATCCTCGATGACTGCCGACAGCATGAACTGGCTGAACGATACAGAAAGCCAGTGGGCCGGTCTTTACGCCGCGCTCGACGTCCTCAATGCGTAGCTGAATCAGAGATCGCGGTCCCCGCTCGTCCGGAGACTTGTGGCGGAAACGGGGGCTCACGACGTCCCCGGTCTACGCGATTCGAATCGATGTCGTGACGTTCCGTTCGCGCGGAGAATGCCGCGGTTGCAGTTCTCTACGAATTGCTGGTGCCCGCCGGCCTGGTTTCTCGCTTGTCTTCAAAACCGTTTCCGGCACGCCGGAAGAGAACCACGGGCGCCTGTCCCACTTCGGCCCAATGCCAGCATCACCATCATTCAAGGACATCAATCTCATGCTCAATACCCGACTGCGGCAGTGGTTTCGACAGATCCCGCTGCGTCACTCAACGAGGCGCATCGCACGGCGACGCGCCGGAAAACGCTTCTGAACTGTGCGCCGGCGGAGGTCCTGGAGGTTCTCGAAAACCGACTCCTGCTAACGCCGAGCTTGAGTTTTACGGTTCAGCCGAGCAATGGCATTGCCGGACACGAATTAACGTCCTTCACCGTGGACGTCTTTCAGTCCGGTTTCGATCGCCACGCAGTTAAAGTCGACACTTCGTATACAGGCGAGGTCTTTCTCGCCGCTAGCGGGCCCGGCGGATTTTTCTCCGCGACGATACCAGCTTCGCAGTTCCCCGCGCCGGGAACCCCGTTGACAGAGTTTTTTGTCGAAGTCAACAAGGGGGTTGGGAAGCTGAACACGGCCAATGAAGTGGCCCTTGAACTCGCCGGCAGCTACACCTTGACCGCGACTTCTCCCGCCGGACCCGACAACCCCGGCGTGGCCGGGAGTGCCGTCTCCAAACCGTTCACGATTGCCGTCGACAAGGCCAGCGACCATCTGGTCTTCGTCAACCTGCCAAGCAATCCGCTCGCGGGCCAACCTGTCAGCATCACCGTGGCTGTCGAAGACCAATTCGGCAACCGCGACACCAGCGTTTCCAACCAAGGTTGCTTTTTGCAAGGCCTGACGGCGACTGACACATCGTCGGCCTTTGTTGAAGGAGAGGCCGTGTTTGCGGACGGCGTGGTCACATTCAACAACCTCGACTTCCAGATTTCGGGCCAGTACTCCCTGACGGTCTTCGCCTACGACGGTACCAGTTTTGTCCAGGGACAAACGTTCGTGTCAGTTGGGAGTTCCGATGGTGGTCATTGACGTCGCAAGTCTCCGCCTACGACGCCTGCGGAGCAAATCGTGCGACGTCAAGTCGATTGACCGGCTCATGCAGAGTTGTAAGACGCGGTCCCGCAGAAGGATGATGATTGATGAAGTTGGTTTTCGCATCGCTGACTGCGTCCTTCTTGGATTGGTCGTGTATGGGACAACGCATCCGGCGGGCGAGCCGACGATCACAATTGAAGGACACGTAGTGCCCTATCGGCTCGTTCAAGTGTGGAATAAGCATGCATCCGGAAGACAGACCGTCGTTGCGTATTTCGATCCGGATTCGCAGATCGATTTCGTCGAATGGGTTACGGTTGCCAAAGCCAATGAGATTCTGGCCTATCAGTCCGCCCACAAACGGCGCTGATGCGCGCTCGCCCTTGGGAACAGAACGGGAACGGGAATGCTGACGCAGCCTTTTGTTGAGGAGCGTTCTACGGGAATACTTCCAAGAGGCCGTAAAGGAGTCAGCGCCCACTTCCGGCGGAGCGTAACGGGATCCAGAGGGATGTTTCTCAGGAACTCATGCCTTTTCTGGTCATTCCATTAATCGACCGATAAGTGACGCTTCAGTACGCACCGGAAACTCACACGTTTTTCGGCACACGCTCCGCGTGCCGAAAACTCAGACATGATCGCGGAGTCGCGCTCGGCGCGACGACCGAGAAAAGTCTCGTCGGGGTACGGCGTAAATCGAACGTTTACGAGTGCTCCGCGATCGGCGGGTTTCGGGCCGGCGGCTAAAACCATTGGGATTTTACGGCTGGCGCACCTTGCCCATGCGCGGCGGCTGGACCGGAGCCGCGACGCCATAGATGACCGTGATGCCCGACCCTCCGCCCCAGGTTGAGGTGGCGCTGGCCGGGTTCGGCTCGACCGCTGCTCTTGGATCATTCCAGTTGTTCGCCGCCCAGACGTTGCCGGCCGGGTCGATGGACACGTCGGTGAGCGACTGGATGGAACCGCTCTTGAACAGGTGGATCACGTCGCCTGGCTTCGTGCCCGGCGGATGGCCCTTCGTGTCGATACCGGCCATCAGTGCGACGCTGCGGTTACGAGGCGAAAAGTTGCCGATCCACACATCGTCGTTGCCATCGATGTTCAACCCCCACGGAATGTCGATGGCGCCGTGGCCGGTCAAACCCTGCGGCGCAAGCTGGGTGCCATCAGGGCGGATCATGTGGATCACACCGGTGGATTTCGGGTATCTCAGCATGGCTGCCCCCATCATTTCAAACTGCTTCATGATGGACGCGCCGTCGGGGATTTTCGGCATCGGGAAATCCAGGGATGTGTTGCTCGCAACCCAGACATTGGCCTTCGAGTCCAACGCAAGGGCGCGGACGCTGATCCCGCAGCGGAAAGTCTCTGTCTTGGAAGGATCGTCAATCGGGAAGCGGACGACCGTGTCGGACTGGGAGTTGCTGACCCAGGCGCGATTCTGGGGGTCGATGACAATGTCAAAGGGGGACCGCAAGCCCGCGACCTTGACGATCCGCCCCGCCTTCACGTTTCCACCGGGAAAATGGAGCAACTGATTACCGGCGCCGTCGGCGATCCAGACGTCACCGTTCGCGGCGACACCGATGCCCATCAGTCCGAGGAGTTTCTCTTTGAAGGGGAGGTCGCTCTCGCCGGCGACGGGACGACCCTCGAAATCCATCACGAGGAACTTGCCATTGAAGCTGGACGCCCAGACATGCTCGCGCGTGACCGCTGTGCCCCAGCCGACACCGTCGATGCCCATGCCGGTGAAGCCAGTGATTGGCGGCGAGAGCGCCTTGCCGTTGGGACTTAACTTGGCGACGCCGCCGCCAATGCTCTTGATGACGCCGGACTGCGAGCCGGCCATCCAGTTCTGGCCGCTCCAAAGATTGCCTTCTGCATCGAACATGAGCCGACCGGGGGAATAGACTCCGCCGCCCGCGAAACAGAGACTGAGCGCGAAGTCGGGCGGGGTCCACACGAGATACGGCACGAACGGCGCGGCACGCCGCTCGCCGTCCTTGAGTTCCGGGTAGGCTTCGTTGAACAACGCATAGAGTTCCTTCGTGTTGGCCCATGGCGTGCGAGCGATGCCAGCCATTGCTTCGAGCGTGTTCTTGGGTGTCGCGCCGCCGATCGGCGTTGCGGCTTTGAAGAGGCGGGCACGCCACTCGCCGTCCGCCACGGTGAGGGAAGCCGTCACGAGCGAGCCGAGCGTGTTCAGGTTCGCGAGGGCCGTCGTCTGTGTGCTGTTGAGTGGATCCAGCAACACGTTGCCCCAGCCGCCCGTTGCAGGATCCACCAGGTTTGGCGTGTTCCCGGCGGCGATCTTCAATCCCAGCGGCTTGCCGGAGATGGCTTCCCCGTCGATGAAGCGGGCGGCGGTGAATGCCGAGGCGACGGTAGTGAGTTCGTTCACCGTGACCGACTTCGGCAACGAGGTTCCCAGAAGCGACATCAACACGAGGGCATCGTTGGCCGCCTTTGCCCCGCCGGCCGTGGGCGTGCCGCCTTTGGCCACCAGGTAAAGCACGGCGTCTCCCGAGGTTCGTCCAGCGTGAAGTGTGAATGCGCCGTTCTCGTCGGTCTCACCCTGGGCCAACTTCGTGGGAGCACCGTCACCGGCCACGTAGAGAGTCACCGTCGAGCCGGCGACCGGTCTGCGGGCGATCTGGACGTTGCCCGCGACCTCAGCGGCAATCGCCTGAACATCCGCCAAAAAGAACCCGGCCGCGGCTGCCAAGAGAGCCAGGCCGCGAGCGGGCATTTCGTGCATCACTTTGCTCATGAATCGTCCTCTTCGTCTCTGCGATTCGTGAATCCGTCTGGGACTTGCGAATCCTTCCGACCAAGGGGACTATTTTCGGCTCGACGGCCCACCCAAGTCTAGCTACGCGGCCCATTTTCCGGCCGTCGCTAAAGAGGGCAACGAAACGAAGAGCAATTGTCCGACGGCGATCAAGCGCCACGC
This sequence comes from uncultured Planctomycetaceae bacterium, assembly GCA_963752185.1. Taxonomy (GTDB): domain Bacteria; phylum Planctomycetota; class Planctomycetia; order Planctomycetales; family Planctomycetaceae; genus DASPSM01. The sequence continues at coordinate 4,703,780 of CAVVXK010000002.1, forward strand.
CGAGCACGGTCGTCACACGGGCTGCTTTTCCCTAATCTCAAACGTTTTCAGGGACACGCTATCAAACGACCCATGTACGGGCGAGGACCTCTTCGAACCACTTCCCCAACGCCCTGGGACGCCGGAATCGCGACGCTCGAGTTTCAGAAACTCGTCGAATCCGGGACGTCCCGTTTGAGGAACGATTTTCGGGTCCGTTCCATTCCCAAAGCCCATTCAGTTTTGTGCCCAACGAACGATTGGCGAAGGCATCCACGATTCCAATCGATGCGATAATTGCGGGGCGGCTGCCACCGCACGGTTGCCTTCGCGGTGCCCAACGAATCAACTTCTGGCCGCGGATTTGGGAATTCCGTGTTATAACGGGGCCGATTCTTCGCCTGTTTCGATATCCGATCCGCGAAGCGAACGAATGTGTTCATACAGCAAAGGTTAACCGCATGACCAAACGGCGTGTCCAGCCGAATCCGAATGCGACTCGTTGGCTCGGTTTCGGCGCCTTCTGTGGATTCGTTTCCCCTTTATCGCTGATTCCTTTCCACTATTTCGCGGACGGCCACACGCCACAGGCCATTGGGACGATTTGGGAGCACTTGGCCCAATACTCTTCTGCCTGATGGGCATTCCGGCCAGCTTCTCCGGAGCGGCCATTGGGCTTGCTTTCTCATCTCTGCCGTTCAAAGTGCCATTCGTTTTGCGGCTGATACTCGTCGTGGGATAAACCCAGCTTCTGCCGTTAGTTGGCTTTTATTTGCTTAGTCGTTTCGGCTGAGACTAACTTTAACACGTCAATCGCCGGATCCGCGGACAGTAAGTCTGAATTCAAAATGCTCGAAGTATCGTCGATGCCGCCACGCGCCGGTTTCGCTTTTGGTTATTGTGGCGCTCAACAAAGCGATGGGGCCTTGGGTGAAGTGACGATCCTGACGCGCTCGAAAGGCCCACCGGCGAGCGGGGCTCCCGCCATAGCTTCGTCAGTCTTGCCTCTCGGCAGGAGATTTCGACGACTCAAGTACACTGAATCTCCCCATTGCCTTCCGCTGCCCGTTGCATTGGCCCAACGGCTGGAAGGGACTAAGCGTGAGCTTCGCCGCGTCGCCGAACAGTATGCATCCCTCGAATCGCAAATCGCGTGGTCGGAGCGACGGGAGACCAAGTGACGGATTTCGTCGTTGAGGTTTCGCCCCCGATCGACCCCCGCCTTCCGACCGTCTGGCTTGCTTCGGTCGACGGCAGTCCGTGCGTTGTGTCGGATCGGCGATTCGCTAGGGTCTTTGCAGACAAAGACAGCGCCATCAAGGGCGCGTGCGAATACGACATGCTGTTCCCGGGCAAGGTTACCAGTTGGGCCATTCATCCGAAATGAACGCATAGCTCTCCGCGATAGTCCGGGATGCTGCGAGCCAGTCGGTGCCGCTAGAAGGACGTCCTAACGCAGCGATCGCGCGTAGCGGGACAACCATCAACACGATGTCGATTGCGTGCGTCCGCTGCCCGACAACAGCCCTGGTTTACACCGCGTCATTGAACGGCGACCACGTACGAACGGTCGCATTGTGCGAGTGGATTCTGTGGAGTTCTGGAGTTCTAAAATAAACCGCACCTTCAAGTTGAGGGACATTGGCCCCCAATTCCGGCCTAGGGCATGCTCGTGGGCCGGGTTATGTGTGAGGTCCCGATCCACCAAAAAGAGAAGGCCGACTGTCAACGGCGCTATCCCAAATAGCCATTCGTCCGCCGGAGCCCACCTTTAATGGGCAGGTGATTGCCGAATCGCCTCCATTTGGCTGCTAAAATCCCGGTGTCATTACATGACCGAAGCCAACTGTCCCACCGACATGGGGAGCACCGTCGAGTCCCGATGGCGGAGATTGCCGACCAGGTCGTGGACTTTTTGGCGCTGGACGCGGCAATGCAGGGTTCGGCGGCGCGCGAGCTCGTTAAAGTGCAGTTGATCGAGCTGAGATTTTTCGCAGGTTGGACTGGGGTTCAGGCGGCCGAAGTCCTCAATATCTCGCCAAGTACGGCCGACCGGCATTGGGTCTACGCGCGCAGCTGGTTGCAGGCACAGATTCGGTGGGATTAGCTCAAATTCAAAATTCTGGAAATTTCGCTAATGCTTCCGCATGCCGTTTCTCGCGGTTGGTTATAGTGGCCGTCGGCGCCCTGATCTTTTCGTCACCGCTCCGGAAGCTCGGACGCGCAAGTCACCCCCAAGGTTCGCTGTACTCCGATGAGCAGAGCTGGAGATCGTCTGGAATGCGACTCTTTGATTTTCTGTTAGGGTCTCGGACCCACGAGGACGACTCGTCTGAAGGTCGGCTGTCTGCGCAGTATTATTATGATCGCGCAAAAGAGAGGCCAGCGAGGTGACCTGCCAGGCGCCATCGCGGACTTTTCGAGCGCTATCGAGCGCGAACCGCGGCACAAGGCCATCTGGCTAAACCGGGGCTGTGCCCGCCTCGGGACCGGCGAAGTCGAAGGCGCCATGGCAGACTTCTCTGAAGCCATCCGGCTCGATCCAAAATGCGCTCCTGCCTACTTCGAACGGGGTAATTGTCACGGTCAGCGCGGTGACCTGCCAGGCGCCATCGCGGATTTTTCGAGCGCTATCGAGCACTCCCCGGAGCACGGGGACGCCTGGCTCAGCCGAGGGGCTGCCCGCAGAATGACTGGCCAGCCCGAAGCCGCCATGGCAGACTTCTCCGAAGCCATCCGGCTCGATCCGAAATGCGCTCGTGCCTACTTCGGACGAGGTTATTGCCACTATGACAACGGTGAGTATGACGAGGCCGCCGCTGACTACACGGAGGCGATACGGCTCGAACCAAACTTTGCCCCGGCCTACTCGAACCGTGGTAAGGCCTACCTCGCGAAGGAACAGCATGACAAAGCCATCGCCGACTTCACCAGGGCACTCGGGTTCGATCGGCATTCGGCCCACGACTACAGAAACCGCGCTATTTCCTTTCTCGCCAAGGCCAAATCTGATGCCGCCATCGGCGACCTGACAGAGGCCATCCGGCTGGACCCGAACGACGCAGTAAACAACGCAATCGCGTATCACAACCGGGGCAGTGCCTACGCTCAGAAGGGCGACCACGACAAAGCTAACGCCGACTTTGCCACGGCCATCGATCTTGATCCTCGCCTCGCGGATCAATTCCCAATGCCCACCTGATGGTCAAGGACATGGATCAATTGGAGCGACTTGCAAAAGAGGTGCGTAATCGATTCCAGGAATAGAACTGCCTCCGGCGATCCGGCCGGCGCGGAAGTGATTTCGTCCAGTCTGTCGCGGCTCCCAACCAGAGGGTGGATTTCGGCAGGATTGTTTCACGCTCAATCCTAAGTTTCGAAGGCGCGTTGCCAGTCGGAATCGAGAGGGCCAGATAAAGGGAAATGGGAATCCCTAGACCCCGTGATCCAACCGACGGCGACCGATCGGCCTCAGAGGCAACCGACCATGGTGGAGACACGATCCCGCTGCCCATTGTGTGGGAGACAGCTCCAATCGGCGCCCACGTCTGGCGGAGGCGGGCTGCGCTGCCCGCCTTGCGACGCCGCAATTGGAGAGCCGCGAATGCAGCCAGCGACCACGGAGCCTAACCTCTCAGGACTGGCAGGGCCGGAGCTGCAACCCCTTGAACCGGCTGGCCCGCCGCCTTTGAACCGGATTCGCCGACAAGGGCCGGGCTCGTGGACGACAATTCGAGCGTCGGCAATCGGCTCGGTGCTCGGCTTCGTCGTCGGCGCAATGGCGGGCTTGGCTTTCGTGCTCGTGACTCATGCAGCAGGATCATCAGATGGCTCGGGAGCCGTGGCTATCTTGATCATCCCTCTTTTGGGAGCCGTGACCGGATGGCTACTTGGATTCGCGATTCCCCTGCTTCGGCACGCCTGGAAACGCGGGAACCGTGCGCTTGTCCTCTTAATCCTCACCTGGGTGCCACTCTTCGTAATGATTCTTGAGTTTGGAACGAAGTCGCTGACGGTCCTGGCACTGTTTGCCATTGGAGTGGCACTTAGCGTCGCGATCAAAAAATTCACGGGCCGGCGTAAGCGAGCCAACACCTAGGATCGCAAGATGAGCCATGTATGAACCACGAACTCGAGAGCAATTCGGTGCAACGAACAACGATGCCCAAAGAAGCGCCTCGTGGGTGTGGGGGGCTGTCGCCGTGCCGTTTGTACTGTTCTTCCTGGGGGGGATCATCTTCAACCGAGCGGCTTCCGAAAAAGTGGCGGTTCACGGGAGAGCTGGCAATGAGAGCGGTGGGGTCTGGGTAGCAATCAGTACCTGGTTGCTCGCGGTTCTCGTGAGCGGCGTCGCCATGGCAGCCATTTCCAGATTCAGGCTGGGTAAGCGATCGAAGACTGTGATGATGATTGTCGCCGTGCTCGGCCTTACGTTGAATGCACTGCCGCTGATCGCGCTTACCTTGCTTAACATTGTTCTCCGCGGACCAGGTTGGGGTCGCTAGCCTTGGTTGACCGCCACGTTCATTACGCTCGGCGTCGCTGCCGTAATCGGCGTACCGCTCGGTTGGATTTTGGTCATGAATACGTGGGTGTTAGATTTGTTTTGGATTCCGCCCGTGACAATCGGCGTTCTTATCTTCTGGATCGGCGCCGCGCCCATCACACGTCCCACAAAGATGCGATAGCTTGGCGAGCCGCGATCCCGTCAAGGCACAGTTGGTCGAACTGCGATTCTTCGCAGGCTTGACCGGAGATCAGGCCGCAGACGTCCTCAACATCTCCGCGAGCACGGCCGACCGCAATTTGGTCTACGCACGTTCCTGGCTGCAAGCCGAAATTCGCGGCGAGTAAAATTAAAATTGCTTACGGTGGCACATGTTGCTCTCGCCGAACCGTGCGACAGGAGCTCGGCAAGGCCATCACTGCCTCGGCGACGGCCGCTCTGGGAATTAAGAGCCTATCCGAGAACCTTTGCGTGACGTAAGGCGACGATGGCGAATTGAAGGTGCAGGAAGCCCAGGTCGTTGGTGACCTTTTTCTCCCAACGGATGAGCAGCCGCCGGGCACGGTTGAGCCAGGAATGAGTGCGTTCGACTTTCCACCGCCGAGCCTTGCCGCGACGATGCTTGGGCTTCGGGGCTTCGTTGGCCTTGCAAGGAACATGAGGCTTATAGCCGCGCCGGCGGACTTCGCGGTCAACTGGTGTTCCAGCGTAGCCTTTATCGAGACACAGATGCTGCGGCACTTCGGGAGTGGAATCGGGGCGCTGGACCGGGATCGCGTCGAGCGTGGCGAGGGCCAGCGGCACGCCGCGGCCATCGATCAGCGTCGAGCGTTTGACGCCGACCTTGCCGCGATCGGTCGGTTTTTCCCGGTTTTTTCCCCCACCCAGCGGCGCCTTGGTCGTCGCCCCGTCCATCCGTGGCTATGCGTGCCGGATTGCCTTACGTTTTGTCGGAATCCGGGTGACGCCGCGAGAGCGGGGCGAGATGTCCTTGAATCTAGCGTCAGAATTCCAAGGTTTTTCCGCTTTCGTCGCCGGCGTGGTTTCGGTGCCTCGGTCGAGGTGACCGACGCACGCTAGCCGCGGCTCCGAACACGATCTGGCCCTCTCGAGTAGCAACACCCTCGTGTTCGCCCACTGGTGGCGATAGGCTGATGTCGGAAGACTACCGGGCCGGCGTCAGCAGCTCATGAGTGAATTGACCCACATTCTGGCCGCCGCAGAGAAGGGTGATCGCTTTCGCGGCGGAGCAACTTCTGCCGCTGGTTTACGATGAATTCCGGACGCTGGCCATTCCCAAAAATGGCCCAGGAGAAGTCGGGTGAGACATTGCACCCGACGGCCCTGGTCCACGAGGCTTGGTTGCGACTCGTGGGCGTCGAATCGCCGCAAAAGTGGGATGGCCGCAGGCATTTTTTGCGGCGGCGGCCGCCGTCACTAAACGCTCCTCGTCGTCGAGCAATTCCGATCTGTCGCTCCGACGCGGCCTCAAGTATCAAGGGAGGAGCAATTTCGTCGCGAAAAGGTAGCTTCCGCCGAGATAGACCCTCTCGGTTGAAGACGTCACGGGGCGTAGGTTCTTGCCGTCGATGTCGATGACGTAGACGCCGAGGATGCTCGGGGGCGGGGGGACGATCTTCGCGGGTGTGATCTTGAACGCCCGGATCTCCCTACCCGAATCGACGTCCCAGAGCGTGGCCGTCAAGTTGCCCGCCGTGAGCGCCCGCTTGCCATCGGCGCTCAGCGCGACCATGGGCTCGCCCCCTGTGGCGCATGCGCTTGTCGCCGCCGCTCGGCGCCGATGCTTCTCCATGGAAGACGCGGAGTTGCTTGCCGGACTCGCTGTCCCACAGCTGCGCCTCGCCATTGGCGTTCCCGCCGAGGATTCGCTGACCTCTGGCGTCCCATGTCACGAACGAGGCCGAGAACACGGCGACTTCCTTGCCCGACTCGGCGTCCCACAGGCGACCCCCGAAAGAGCGCCTCCCGAGAATTCGCTTGCCGTCCGCACGGAAGACCACGAAGGCGTCGCCCAGGCCGGGGTAATCGCGGATCTTCCCCCCCGACTCGATGTCCCACAGCGCGCCGCCATCGCCGTCTCCGATGATCGCTCGCTTGCCGTCGGGGCTGAACGCCACCGTCGCAGATCCCCTTCTTGGAGACGGGAACGCGCGGATCTCCTGGCCCGTCTCGGAGTTCCAAACGCGCGCGGTCTTGACGACCTTGAACGCCCCGGGCAACGTTTCATCCTTCACGTCCGGATTGCGGATCGTTACGTCACCCGAGGTGAGCACGCGCCGGCCGTCCGGACCAAAGGCTACCTGAAAAATCTCCTCGCGCTGGCCGCCGAAATTGCGGATCTCCTTGCCCGAGCGCATCCCAGAGTAGCGCCGTCTGGAAATGGTCATTGCTGACGACCTGCTTGCCGTCGGGGCTGAACGCCACCGAAGTCGCCCGGGATTCGCGGACGAGCTTTCCCGTCTCGGCGTCCCAGAGTTGCATCGAGCCGTGGCCGCCCGTAAAGATGATGCTCCTTCCGTCGGGGCTGAAAATCATCGAAAAAAGGTCAGGAGATGCACCAAGGGTTCGGATCGCCTTGCCCGACCCGGTGTCCCAGAGCCGTGTGACGCCGCTCTGCGTAAGGGCCCGCTTGCCGTCGGGGCTGAGTGCCACGGCGTTGATCGGGCCGTCGACATTCGGGGCGTCGTTGGCGGCGACCTTGGACGCGGCCCTCCGCATGTCCGGGTCATCCTGTGCCGGCTCGGGCCGCAGCCATCGGGTGAATAGCAGCCGATTCCCATCGGCAGACCACCGGACTCCGAAAACGATGTCCCGCGGGCCGCCTACGAGCCGCCTCGGCTGCAATCCGTCGGCCTTTGCCAGGTACAACCCGCCGTTCTCGGAGGCGACGGCGTACGCGAGCGACCGGCCATCGGGCGACCAGGCCCCGGAGATTGAGAGCGTGCCCTCCGCCGGCGGCTTGACCAGTTGGCGACGATTGGACCCGTCCCGATCGATGACGCAGAGGCCGCTCGCCCCCTCCTCCTCTCCCGATCCTTCGAATAAGAGCCGCGTGCCGTCGAACGACCAGACCGGATTGAAGCCGTTCGCCTTTCCCAGGCGTTTCGGGTTCCCTCCGCCCGCGTCAATCAACTCGATCTGAGGTGTTGACGCGAAGACCGTCCCGTTCCCCCTGAAGCCGAAGACGAACCGAGTGAAGGCGATTTGCCTGCCGTCGGGGGACCAGCTCGGCCCAAGGAGGTGTTCGCCGGGCTCCGTGCCGCGGGCGATTCGCTTGCGCTCCGAGCCGTCGGCGTTCATCACGAAGAGCCCGAGTGATCCGACCGGAACCGTCGGGACCTCGTCAGCCGGCCCGACGAACGCGATCTTCTTGCCATCGGCAGACAGCGCCGGATCGAAGGACAGCGTCCTCGGCGGGAGGAGGGCTTTCCGGCCCGTCCCGTCGATGTTGATCAGCGCGATCTCGGGGACGATGTTCGGCGCGAGGGTCTCGCTGGGGCCGAACGACGTGATCAGGATCGCGTCGCCGCTGACCGCTTTTCCTGAGTCCCCGCAGCCCGCCGGTCCCGACAAGAGGACGACCGCGATGATCATGCGGGTTCGGCGCGCACCGATCGCTTCCCTCGCCTTTGCGGCCACGGACGCCCCCTCTCTCGATGTTGGACTGGGCCTGCCCGGATCGGGGCCGGCCGCCGCCTCTCGCTGCTCCGAGATGCATTAGAGGCCGGCCGAAGGTGCAAAACAAGGAGATTCCGGATACGGTCGAGCGCCGAGAAGCCGGCGGCGGATCACGGACTCGTTGCGGCGCACGCTCGACTGACGTGCGGAAAAGCTAACGCCGACCGCGAAAACTGCCAGACCAGGAAATGAAACCTTGCTTCCGGGTAGTTCGTTGGTTCGGAAGTGATCTGCTCGCTGAACAATTGAGAGCTTGCCTCCGCGAATTCGCGCTTTTGATGCTCGGTTAGAAACGGCGGCACCGGGCGCCCGCACGCCATGTCATCAACTCAATCGTTTTCTCGGGGACGTCGAAAATCGACCCATTTGCCGGAATGGACGGCCTTGGGCGGCGCGGTTTTCGCCCACGAAGTCACAATCGCGACGTTCGAGTTCAAGAAACTGGTCGATATCCGCGACGTCGCGTTTGAGGAACTTTTTTCGGTCTCGGCGGCTTCGGTGCCAACCCCATCGTCATGATTAGCTGCGGTCGCCTGGGCCGCCCCGTTATTTGAGCTTGGCCCACTCCACAAGCTCGCCGCCATTACGTGTACTTAAGGCTTTGACGATCTCTTCGTCCACGTCACGCAACACGAAGCGAACGGAACCATCAGCTAGTCCGACGTTGAAGCCGTCGCTAAATAGGCCGCCCAGTTTCGGCAGTGGTCCGTCCGGATCGAACGAGACATCCTCCGGTTTGGTCCAGGGAACTGGGTTGGCCGCTTCCACAAATAGAATCGTATTCGAAGATCCGTCCGAGATACTCCTGAAGTTCGCTCGAAATGCGGAGCGTGGCTCAAAGATCGGTCCAATTTTGCGATTGTTGCCAACGAGAATCTGATAGTACGTTTCGTAGGCATCGCCCTGGCGAACCTGGTCTGGCGACATCAAGCAAGGCGGCATGTATTTCAGGAGCGCTTTGTTGGTCGGATGATCCCACGGCTCTCCGAGATTGAACTTGTTGAAGAGCACGTTCTGGTTCAGATAGGGAAGGATCGCCACACGCCAGCTCAACAGCGGCTGGCCACTTTTGCTGTAAATGGCATGACTCGGTAAAGATCCCCGCACACTCGAATAATTGTTCATCGCGAGAAACAATTGTTTGATGTTGTTCGCGCTCTTGAACTTGTCTGCGGAGGATCGAGCGGCGGCGACGGCCGGCATTTGCATTCCCATCCTTTCGCTGTCTTCCAGTTCCTTCTGCAGACGTCGCAGAATCGGCTCGGCCCTTGTTAGTTGTGAATCAATGGCCGCGATTTCGCCCTTGTCACCTCTTAGGGTCGCCTTCTTCTTTCGCATTTGGAGATCGTGCAAGCCGTTTTGTAAAACTAAGCTTTCTTCCGCAGGCAGCGGCCATGAACTCGGGCCGTTGGCCAAAAGCGATTCGAGCAAGTCTTTGGCGCACGACTCTTGATAATCTTTCCATTGGCGATCACGGCTCGCCATCTGACGCCCACGTTCCTCAATGACGTACGTCTGCCAGCGGGCGGCGCCAAACCAGGTCGCCCCGAGCGCGGCAGTCAAAAAGGCCGCGCCAGCCAGAGCCCTTTTGTTACGCCGCGACCAGAGTGCGATCCTCAATGGCCAGGCCACTGGGCGGGCCAGGATTGGCTTGTCTTCCAAAAAGCGGCGTAGGTCCGAGGCCAGAGCGGAGGCACTGCTATAGCGCCTCGCCGGCTCCTTTTCTAAACACTTCAGGCAAATCGTTTCCAAACTCGACGGGATGTCCGGCTCTAAGCGTCGTAGCGGCGGGGGCGGCTGTTGCCGGACTTGATCGAGAACCTCCATCTTCGTTCCCTGAAACGGGGCGCGTCCCGTGAGAAGTTCGTAAAGCATGGCCCCTAACGCGTAAATATCCACGCTGGGACCGATATCGCGGCTACGACCCCAAGCTTGCTCAGGGGCCATATACTGCGGTGTGCCCATGATCGCGCCACTGAGCGTCAGATCCGGTGAATCATCGAGCTTCTTCGCCAAACCGAAGTCCGTGATCTTCGGCACCCAGCCGTCCATGCCGCGTCCGTCGCTTGTTAAAAACGCGGGGGGCGCCAGCAGGATGTTCGCGGGCTTGAGATCGCGGTGAATGACGCCCTGCTGATGCGCCGTGTGGATCGCGCGGGCGAGAGTCGCGACAAGTTGAGTCGCTTGTCGGACGGGCAGTGGAATGCCCCGCAGCTGCGATGCCAGGCTGCCGCCTTCAACGAACTCGAGAGCCAGAAAGGGATGCCCGTTCTGTTCGCTCACTTCGTGGATCTGGATGATATTCGGGTGCTTTAAGCGTGCAATCGCCTCCGCTTCCTCGCGGAACCGAGCAACTTCTTCCGGGCCCGCGTAGTCTCCGGCCAAGATGACTTTGAGTGCCACCAATCTTTTTAGTTTCGTGTGCCTCGCTTTGTAGACGCGCCCCATCGCACCGCTGCCGAGCAAGCCGATGACTTCGTAGCCATCGATGCGGGGCCACCGCGCTTCTGCCCGGCGCTTGGGTTCATCACCGGCGACGGAAGATTGGGCGGCGGTGACCTTGACGGTCGAAGCGAGGACAGCATGGCGATCCTCGCGGCTGTGGGCACCGCGGCCTTCTCCTCCGGCAAGGCTCTCTGACGTGTGATTGTGTGGCGTTTCGATGCCAGGCTGTGCAGGGTCGGCTGGCGGCCCTTTAGAGGAGGGGAAATTCACGCCGGGGTCGCCGGAAGGTGAGCTGGCCACAGCACTCCTGACTGCCGAAGATGGCGTCGAGGTTGAATTCGCTCTGCGTCGCGACGTGAACGCTCGGCTAGCATACTCCGCGCGCGTACGCTTGCCTAGCGCTTGCCCTCCGCACAACGACAATCGACCGAAAATTGCCTCCCGATTCAGTCATCCTGGTTCAGACGCTCTCGGGAAGTGGCTCGCAGTCGGCGCGCGAGCCAGGCTCCCAGACCGACCAAGCTGTTGCCTACCAAAATCAGATGCAGCCACCACCATTCGGCCGAGTTGCCGACGACGAATTGAAAATAAGTTTGAGATTTCAGGAAAATTCCCTGATCGGGACTTGGATTGCCGGCCGGCTTCCGAAGGCTTGCGAAGCCATAGATTTTGACGCGGTCAAAATCAATACCATGGTTGAGCTCGTGGTGTCACCCCAACGCCGAGGTGCGCCCCGCTCACTCCTTGCCTTTGGCTGACGTATTTGGTCGTCACACCTGCCGCCGTCCCGTAATCTCAAACGTTTCCCCGGACACGGCCTTGAGCGGCGCAGTTTTCGCCCACCAATTGGCTTTGCACAAAAACCGTCGTCTGCACAAAAACTCGACTGCCAAAACGGGTCTGCACAAAAAGACCGTGACAGTCGCTAGAATGACGGTATGAGCGAACCGAAGACTGACAAGCCGGACGGCGAAGACCGATGGGCGGTCCTCTTCCTGGTATCGCTTGGCGTTGCCTTAGTTCTCGGCATACCGCTTGGAATTGTGGTCGCAGTCCTTGCCTCGGTCATTCGCGGGGACTTTCGCGGAGGTACCTACCATGACTGGCTACAGTGGACGTTGTGGACTGTACCGTTCGCCGTGGGCATTCTCACATTCGTCATGGGCATCCCTTTTGTAAAGTGGGACGCTTCCGCCGCGACGAAGAAGAGGACACTTGCGACTGCGGCCGTCTGGCTCGGATGTCCTGTGTTCATGCTCGTCGGAAGCCCGTTTTGGTTTAGAGAATTGTTAATCTTTGCACTCCTCATCACCTCGGTGGCCGTCACGTTGCTGATCTGGCGCGGCTCAGATAGTGGCAATCAACCGCCGCAATGAATCAGTGCTCCGAACTCCCCTGCGAATCGCTAAATTTCGTCCATTTGCACCCCTAGTGAATTCTGACCGGATCGAGTTTGAATAGCAGCGAAGACTCGCCGGCCGTTTCGCGCAAATGGGGACACAGCCGCCGACCGCTCGATTTGATGAAAGGCACCCGAAATGTACCCCGTCGCGAGCCGATGGATGCGTTGCTATGATCCACGCACCTTCGAGGAGCGCGGTCGACATGGGGATGGGCGCGTGGCGCGAGCGGTTGGCCGAGGATCTCGGTCTCTGGTTGATTGACGGGTTGATCTCGAAAGAGACGTACGATCTGCTCCGTCAGCGATACGATGGCCGGCGGCTCGGACTGGCGCGGGCGATCAGGTTCTGCGGCATTGGCGGCGGAATGTTAGCCTTCTTCGGTCTGCTGGGATTGGCGGGGGCTGCGGTCGGGTCGGCCCTGTTCGGCGCGATGCTGTTGCTGGCCGTCGGCGCGGGACTCACCACGTGGGGCATCCGTCTATCGCTCGATCCGCTGGGCCGCAACACCATGTCGGCCGATGTGCTGCTCGTGCTCGGCATGGTGAGCGGCATCGGCGGCGTGGCCGTGGCGTGCCAGGCGTTCGGCTGGCAAGACACCCGCCTGTTGCGGATTACCGGCACGTTGACGTTGCCGATTCTCTTCGTGCTCGCCTATCGGTACCGCAATATCTTTCTGCTGATTCTCGGTCTGATGGGGCTTTTCCATTGGGTCGGCACTTGGACCGCGATGTTCGGCCAGTCGACCTATGAAATCTCGATTCAAGACCCGCGCTTGATGAGCGTGGCGGCCCTCGTTGCCGTCGGGTTGGGAATCTATCACGAGCTGCGGCTGACCGAACGCACGGGCCGCTTCTATCAGGCCTACGAAGCGCTCGGCCTGGTCTATCTCAATCTTTCGCTGCTGATCATGACGATCTTCCCGAAATGGGGCCCGCCGCCGGTGTGGATGGTGGTCCTGACCGCGGCCAGCATCGGGCAGATTGTGCTCGGCGCGCGGCTTCACAACGGATCGTTTACCGGCTTCGGCGTCACGGCGTTTGCCGTCAATCTCTACACCCGCTATTTCGAACTGTGTTGGGAGAACACGCCGCTGGGGATATTCTTCATCGCCGGCGGTCTGTCGCTGTTCGCGGCGGGGCTCGGCTGCGAAATGTTGCTCAAACGATTGCGGAGCAAGCCGGCATGAGGCAGGCATCCAACCGCAAAATCGCCGCCGAGCTCGACGACCTGGGTTTGCTGGGCGTGCTCACCGCCGAGCAATGCCGGCAGCTCAAAGAGCGCTACCCCGTCGAAAATTGGGACGTGCTGGTCCTCGTGCGGTGGTTCACGATTCTGGGAGGAGTCACCGCGGGGGTGGGTTTCGTGCTGGCGGCCCGCGAGATTTTCAACGTCGTCCGCCTCACCGAAGCGCTGCTCGTCTTCGCCACGGTGGGATTGATTCTGCTGGCCAGCTGGATGAGGCGGGCCCGCGGCCTCGACAAATCAGCCACCGCCGTCGAGATGATGTCCGGTTTCGCCCTGCAGGGATTGACCTTCGCGCTGGCAATCGACTTTTCGTCGGGTTCAAACAACTGGCCCGCGCTCGTCGGCGTGCAGGCGCTGCTCTTAACGGCGCTCGCTTACCTGCTGCAAAATCGGCTGATCCTGATTCATGCGGCGGTCTGCTTTTTCATCTTCTTCGGCGGCGAGACGGGGTATGTTTCGGGCTGGGGCGCCTATTGGTTGAAAATGAATTACCCCGTCCGCTACGTGGCGGCCGGCCTGCTGTTTCTCGCCGTCGCCTGGGCCCACGCGTACTTTCGGCGCGGCGCCTACCAGTCGTTCGCGCGGGTCTACGCTCATCTGGGCCTGCTGATTATCCACCTGGCGCTCTGGTTCCTCTCGCTCTTCGGCTACTTCGAGGAACAAATCACCTGGGACAACAACACGGTGCAGCGCGTCGCCTTTAGCGCCCTATGGGCCGTCGTGTCGCTCGTCTGCATCGGCCTGGCCGGCGTGACGGGCCAGCGAATGCTCCGCGGCTACGGTCTGACCTTCCTGATTATTAACGTCTACACATTGTACTGCCAATTTGTCATTGGAAACTCGGTCGAATGGTGGTGGTTCCACCTGATCTTGGTAGGCGGCAGCCTCGTCGGCCTCGGCACCTGGCTCGAACGCCGCCTCCGCCGGCCCGACACGAAGCCCAACCCCGACGAGCCACTTCCCGACAGCGTCTGAACGAGGACGACTGAATCGGGAGGAATTCCGGTCGGGGGTCGTTATGCGAAGGCCCGAAGCAACCCGACGTCCTCCACGGGCTCGACGCACCGGAGATTGCGGAGAACGAAAAAAGCGTGCGACCTATTAGTGGCGGCATTTGGACGAAGAGATCGTCAAAGCCTTCAGTACACGTAATCGCGGTGAGCCTGGGGTGTGGGCCAAGCTCAGAGGAGGGCGGGGCAGCCCAGGTTTAATGCGATTAGGTGAAAGACGTGATTCTGAGGATTGGCGTTTTCTTGGCCGTGGTCGCCTTTGCTCAGTCCTGGACCATTCAGCGCACGAGGTAGCGTGGGGGTCGCCCCAGCACTCCACCTCTGCCAGCTCAATAGCCGTCCAGTCTCTCCGATTGCCTTTAGACTGCGCTGAGACTTTTGCGCATTCGACCCCCACGATTCGGGGCGGTTTCTCAGGAACTCAACCGTTTTCTGCGAACGCCACAAACCACCCATTTATCGGAATGGACGTCCTTGAGGCGGGTCCCCAGAAGCTCGAGATGTGTGTGCGCGACGTCCGAGTTCCACAAACTCGTCGTTTCTGAAACCGTAACGTTCGAGGAACGTTTTTTTCGGGAGCAACCGGAGTCCCAGCCAGTGGGAGGCGAGCCTGCTTGACTTGCGTGCAGAGCACGAACAGACTGCGAGGCGCCTCGTGACATCAATGTCGCGCGCCCCGGTACGCCAGGCGGCATGCGGCCTGCTTTTGATCCGTTCGATTTAGGTCGGTTCAACTGGAGACGACACATGGTAAAGAGCAGCAGAGTGCAATTGATCGCCGTACTGGCGATTGGAGGTTTGCTCGGCTACGCAGCAGCGTCAAGCAGACTTGACGTGTTCGGCAATGTGGATGCTGGTCCGTCTCACCAAGCGGTGGCCGGCCAGACCGCCAACTCCGCGCCTGATCCTGGATCGCGTCTCGGCCGTGTCCAGCTCCCTGCGGTCGGTAGGCCGATGAGCCCCGTCAAAGGCTCCGCCGCGTCGTGCTGCGCACGCGGCTCGGCCAAGGGAGAACTCATGGCCATCGCAAACGGCAATGCGAATCTGCAAGCAGAAGGCAAGAAGCCCAACATCGTCATGCTCATGACCGACGACACCGGCTGGAACGATTTCGGCTGCTATTCGGGAGGGGGCAGAGCGCTCGGCCATCCGACTCCAAATGTCGATCGGATCGCCAAGGAAGGGGCTATGTTCACATGCTGGTATGGTCAGGCGAGCTGCACCGCCGGGCGCTCCTCCTTCATCACCGGCCGGATCCCCATTCGTTCGGCTCTTTCAATCGTCGTTGCGCCCGGCGACGAAAATTTTCTGCGGAAAGAGACACCGACCATCGCCCAATTCTTCAACAAGAACGGCTACACGACGTATTTCTCCGGCAAGTGGCATCTCGGCGACAAGCCCGAGGCCTACCCGATCGAGCACGGATTCGACGAAATGAAGGCGTTCGGAGCGTACTATCCGGGCGTCTATACGTACAGCTATACCAGTCCTTGGTTTCACCCGTGGTTCCCGTCTTACAACCCGGAATTCTCCAAAGAGTACTTCGACGTCGTCAATATGTTCGAGTGGGAAGGAACCGCCGGCCAGCCCGCGCGGAAGGTCGCAGAGTTCTCATGGAACTATCTGGCCGACTTCGACGTTCGCCAGGCCAATTTCGCAATCGATTACATCAAGAGCCACGCCAAGGATGAAAAACCGTTCTTCATGGACGTCAATTTCATGAAGATGCACAACCCCAACCATCCCAATGCAAAATTCGCCGGAAAGACTCACCTGGGTCGATACTCCGATTCGCTCCTCGAACTCGACGACAATATCGGTCGCATCATGGAAACGATCCGTGCTGAGGCCCCGAACACGATCGTCATTGTGACGGCAGACAACGGCGCCTGGCAGGATGCCTATCCAGACGCAGGCACTCACCCCTTCCGCGGCGAAAAAGGCTCCGCGTTTGAAGCCGGATGGCGCGTTCCGGGTCTGATGTGGTGGCCCGGCCACATTCCTGCAGGCGCGGTCCACGACGAAATGATGTCGCACATCGATTGCTGGGCGACACTGGCAGCGATGGTTGGCCTGCAGCCACCACCGCACGACTGGGTCGACAATAATGGCAAGGGGATCTACTTCGACAGCATCGACAACAGCGCCTATATCCTTGGCAAGGCAAAGCACTCGGCCCGAAATTCCTGGATTTACATCGATGGCGAAAATTTCCTGGGAGCACGAGCCGACATCGGCGGAGATCCAAAAAACGAGGACGTCCATATTGCATGGAAGTACCTCTACACAGCGAAGGATACTTGGCTCGGGCCGACGCAGAACTTGGGGTCGATCGGCTCCCTGTACTGCCTGACCCTGGACCCGTTCGAGAAATACGACATGGTCTTCAACGGGGCGGTTTCGTCCCGCTTGCCTAAGTCGTCGCCAGGTCAATATGCCGGAGAGGACAACGGCTGGGCCTTATCGCTGATCTATCCAGTGATAATCGACTTCGACAAATCGATCGTCAAATACCCGAGCATCAAACGATTTCCCGGCGGGGCCTCCAACGACCTAGTGCCGGACCTTCAACATCCGGAAAACCCCTTACCGCTGATCGATCTCGGCCATCCAAACCGGGTCAAAGGCGGGGGGGACTGAAGGTGATGCGGCCGATCTCGTTGTGAATCGCGCGGGCCGTGACTTCCTCAGGGGGCCGCGGCCTGCGTTTTGGGATTCAGGCATGCAAATGCAACAAACGACGACGCGACCCGCTAATCGCCTCTAGCGCGACGAGGCACAGATCGACCTCGTGGACGGACAACCGACCGTGAATTACGGTGTGGTGGCGCATCACTGGTCGTGTACAAGAGACGGAATCAGAGAAGAGTCGAGAAATCTCAATCCTTTTCCGGGAACGCCATCAAATCACCATTTTTCGGGACTACTCGAAGTGCTTAAAGTTCTTGTGGACCATTCCCAAGATTGACAGTCTTCACATGAGGCAGGGGCCTTGACTGGACCTTGCTGCTAATCAAAGCATCTTCCGATGCCGTTACCACCAGTCGCCTGAAAGCACGAAGGCGGCCCAGTAGAAGGGCGATAAGGTGCCGGATTGGTTTAATCGTTGCTGTGTGTCAGAATCAACGTCGAGGCCCCTCAAGAGATCGCCCTCTTTCGGAGCCTCGCGGATCATCCAGCGCTGGGCCTCGCGCAACGCGTCCAGCCTCGTCATCCGCTTCTGCCAGAGGTTGTCGTAAAACCGGGACATCAACAATTGCGTTGCCTTGTCAGGCACTTTCCACAGTCCGGCCACCACGGTCTTTGCTCCCGCCGATTGAAAGGCGCGCTGCAGCCCCAGAAGCCCCTCGCCGCCGGCCGTTTGACCCAAACCCGTTTCGCACGCGGAAAGAGTGGCCAGTTCCACATGGCTGAGATCCAATTCTTCCACTTCAAGCGCGGTCAAGATTCCGTCCTCCCTCCGGTTCGCACCCGCCAGCACAAGCCCTGACAAGAGTCCGGGATGAAATCCAGTCACCTCATGTTGGGAGCCGGTTGAGAAGTGGCTTGACCCCGTGTTGCCGGCCAATGCCGAGCGGATTTGCGGGGCGGCGAAAAATCCGTGCGTTGAGAAATGCAAATACTGATACTTGCCCGCCTGGCTGCAGACAGCACTTTTGGTCGCACGGTCCGAAGCCAGTTCGGTCGGGTTGACGTCAGCGAAGCGATTCCGAAAGCTGGCCTTGATGGCAGCCACCTCGGCGCGGGTGCCTGGTAGCGGCGACCAATGCATCGGCTGGTCTCCTCGAGGAGCACTTCGATCGCTCGCGACGAAAGCGCCGCTTCCCGGCTCGGCGCCGAAATCGACATCTCCCACCAGCAGCAGCGACGGTCGCGCCGCCGTGTCTCGTGCTCGGCGGTCGCTCGACGTAAGTTCGGGCAGCAAGCGCGGGATCGGCACGACGGCCACCGCGAAGTCGTCGATGAGATACGTCCCGGGCTTGGACCCCGGCAGCGCACCCCAGGGGATCGGCGCCGTCAGGCCGTCGGGCGAGATCAGCAGGATCTTGGAGTCTTTGGCGAATCCTGCCAGGGGATGAAAAATCAGCTGCCCAAGCACGGCTCCAGGATCGTAGTCAGCCGTCTTGCGGCCAAAGGTCCGGCGCCAGCTGGCAATGGCCTTCTCGAGCGGTTCGACCGGACCGAGATCGACGCGCTCGACCGGCGACTTCGGCCGAACGACGAATGCGACGAGCGTGGATTGCCAGACTCCCTTCTTCGCCTTTCCGTCGGGAGGAACAAAGTTCTGATAGCTGAGCAGATCGATCAGCACAGAGTCTGCCGGCAAAGCCTTCCGGAGGTCGTCGGGCGTGCGATGTTGCTCCTCGAGTTGCTTCCGACCTTCGACGCTCATCGCGGCCAACTGCTTTTGCAGGCTCTCGATCGTACCGCTCAGCTCCTCGATCCGAAACGGTCGTTCCGCATCGCGCGCCCCCCTTTCCCGCGAGAGCGCGGCCAGGGCCTGCGTGGCCTTTGCCAGATCGGTTGCCAGTTTCAAAGCCTGATCGTTGCCGCTTTGCTGCAACTGGCGGTAGATGCGCCGCGCCCCTTGCTCGCGCGCGCCGACCACGCCCTTCCAGTCGAGGATCTCGCCGTAGACTTCTTCGGCCGGAATCTTGGCTTGCACGGATACGTAGAGGAAGGCGTCCAAAAAAGTCCAAACTTTCTGCCGAATCGCCAATTGCTCGCCTTCGCTTTGAGACGCCGCCGTGTTCTCCAGATGGCGCTTCGCGATCCGAAGCGCTCGCGCGAGCGGGACACCGGCTGCCGGGTCATTCTTGAGCGCCTTGAGGATCGCCAGTCCGCTCAGACATTCCGCGTAGTCAGGATGCCGGCGCCGACCGTGCGTTTGTAGATCTCTAGGGCCTTGCGCTCCAATTCCTCGGCCTCGGCATAATTGCCAGTCGTTCGGCAAACGTTTGCCAAGTTCGTAATGGTGACCGCGGCATGTGCCTCATCCTTATGCGCAAGTTCCTGCGCAAGCGCCTGACGCAAGATTGAAGCCGCCTTATCGGGTTCCCCTTTCGCCGAATACAGGACTCCCAGATTGTGGAGAGTGATCAAGTAATCGGGATGCGTTTCACCCAACGCGGCCTTGCGAACGGCAAGCGCCTCCCGGTAGAGCGGCTCGGCACGGTCGAACAATTTGTTGTAGCTGTAGAGGGTTGCCAGATAATCGATTGCCCGCGCGTAAAAGGGATGTTTCTTCCCGACGCTGCCGCGGTAAACCTCGACCGCCTGTTCCAATAACGGCTCTGCTTTCGCGTTATCCCCGATGTCCCACAGGTAGAACTCACCCAGATTCAACAGGCTGTGGCCATACAAGGGATCCCTGGGCGCCGCTACCCGGCGAATCTCCAACGCCTGCTGGTAAAGCACTTCGGCCTTTGGGTAGCGGCCCAATCTCGAGTTAACCGCGGCCAGGCTGTTCAGAGTATTGGCAAAGTTTTTCGAGTCATTTTCGCCGTACACTTTTCTTGCGACTTCAAGGGCTTGTCCATAGATCGTCTCGGCCCGCTGATAATCACCCAAGCTTTCATATAAGTTGGCCAGGTTGTGAAGGCTGGTCCAGTAGTGCGGATGCAATTCGCCGCGAATCTTGCGAGTGAGTTCCGGCAGCCGGACGTAATACGGTTGGGCCTGCGCGTAGTCACCCTGCTCCTTGTACAAAAACCCGACCTGGAAGAGAGACCTGACTGTCACCCAGTGCTCATCTCCGAGGAACTTCTGTCGAATCTCCAGCGCTTTCCGCGCGAGAGGCAGCGCCTCGTGGAAATTCTCGTCGCTCGCGTTCTTGGCCTTGCTCCAAAGTTGTTGCGCGTGATTCAGCTGCTTGCGTGCGTCAACCGACATCTTTTCCAACTGGCCGTCGTATTCCATTTCCAAGCGAGCATCCGTGACGGTCCAGTGCTGCGCCCGAAATACGCGCGTGTAGGCTGCGATCGATTCTGCGCTTGCCTTGCGGGCGGCAGGGAAATCCTCGCGTTGCCGGGCCCGGTCCGCGACCTCGCCCAGCAGCCACGCAATATTTCCGAGAGAAGTCGTCGATTGCCGCGCTTTTTCACCCAGTGTTTTGCAGAAAATGTCCGCGGCCTGGCGTTCATATTCGAGCGCTTTGGCATAGTCTTGTTGAGTCAGATAAATCGAGCCCAAGTGGTGCAACGCGAGAGCGGTCTTTGGATGTTCCAGACCCAGGGCCTGCTTTTGCAGCGCAAGAAGTTGAAGTTCAATCGGAAGGGCTTTAGCGGGTCGTTTACTGGTATCGTAGACGTAGGCCAGACTACCGAGGCAATCGCGGTACTCAGAATCCTTTTCTGCGCGGTTGCGTTTCAGGACGCCCAGCGCCTCGAGGAGCCGGGCTTCGGCCTTATCAAATTGTTGCAGATATTCGTAAATGATCGCCAGGCGGTGCAGATCGGCCGCATATCCGACGCGAATTGTGCCTCGGGCCCGTTTGCGAATTTCCAAGACTTCCAGGCGAAGAGCTTCCGCCCGTTGATAGTTCTTTGTTTCGACGTAGACATCCGCCAGGTTGTCCAGGCTTTGCGCATAGTTCCATCCGAATTCGCCTTCGGCCCGGCGCTCGATTTCGGCCGCGCGGCGAAAGAGAGCTTCCGCATCTTTGTATTCCTTCCGTCCGACGTGCAACCAGCCTAAAATGCCGTTGCTTAAGCCGACATCGGGGTGATCATCACCGAGAAGACGCTGTCGCTGTTTCAAGACGTTGCGCAAGATTGGCTCCGCCTTGGCGAAAGCCAGGTCGTTTCGGTAGATCCATCCGAGATAACTGAGTGCGGTCAGATACTCGCTGCTCTCCTCGCTCAGGATTTCCCTACGAACCTGGACAACCTGGATGGCCAATGGCGTGGCTTCCTTGCACTTTCCGCCCAAGCCGAGTTTCTCGACCTGGGCACTCAGTTGCTCAACTTTCCTCAGGCGCTCACGTTGCTGGACGTCCATCGCCGCCAGTCGTTTTGCGTAACTCGACAACCGAAGTGCGGTGGCGACCCGCCAATGACGATCCGGCCAACTTTTCTTCTGGATTGCCAGGCCTTCTTCGCCCAATTTGCTTGCGCCGCAAAGTCGCCGTTGAGTGCCATCAGTCGAACCACTAATTGCATCGCATCGAATGATTCGCGGTGCTCGTCGCCCAAGACTTCGCGATCGACGGCCAAGGCTTTTTTAGAGGCCGCGACGGCATCGTCGAATTTGCCTTTGGCAAGCAAGGCCGATGCCTGAGAGTCCAACTCGTCGCGCTCCTTGAGCCGTTGGTGTTGTTGCGGGGTCAGCGGCTTGTTCGCCGCAGGCACGTTTGCCGTCGACGGGTCGGAGGAATCCGCGAAACCAGCCACGGCCGCCCAGGCGCCCAAAGCCAAAACGCACGATCGGAGCAACGAGGCCTCCAGATCGAATATGCCTTGGCTCCCAATTGCGGCCCGCATCGGAATCTCCTCCTCAAGATGACAGAACAAACGCAGCACTCTCAAACTAACAACGGCGAATCCAAAAGGCTCGGCACCGATCCCAAAACGATCCCCCAAAGCCGGATTGGAGGAAGAAAAAGCCGAGAATTCGCGTCGGCGCACTCGCACGATCACTCTCGGCGCGGCAGACGAGCTTGTCCGTCACTATTGCCGTTTTCCCGAAATCTCAACCGTTTTCCCGGACACACCGAAAAACCACCGATAAATGCCACGCCAGCACGCCCCGGAAACTCACACGTTTTTCGGCACGCGTTCTGCGTGCCGGATTCCCGTACGTTTTGGCGGAATCGCGTCAGCGGGCAGCGGAAGCTGACAGAACACGCTGGAGTCAGCTTCGGAAATCCAAGGTTTTTGGCGCTAGTGTGATCCCGGATCGCGGCCTTGCCTATCGGCCGCCGGTGGTCGCAATTCCGGATTAAATCTCGATTTTGTGCCGGCTAGGCGTGAGAATTGGTGTCGAAGGCGGACTAAAGCATTTAGGGACAGCTGACTTTCGTCCTAGCCGGCGTACGGCACTTGCGCCGCAGTGCCCTAAGGGCTCGAGACATTAATGCACCAACCTGAAACCCGTCCCAGCCTGATTCTGAGTCTGAAGGGAGAGCGCAATGAGCCTGCCTGGATTGAGTTTGTGTCGATTTATGAGTCCTTTTTGCTGCAGTTGGTCGGGCGCCAAGGTGTGGCCGAGCGAGAGCTGCTCGATGTGACGCAGCAATTGCTCGCGGCCATTGCCCGCTCGGTCGAAGGCTGGTGCGATGACGGAAGGCCGGCTTCGTTTCGACGGTGGCTGCATCGAGTCGCCCGCAACGTCGTCATCAAGTTCCTGGCGCGTGAGCGGCGGCAGGTCGGCGGCCTAGGAGGGACCGATTTTCTGGAACTGCTCGAGCATATCCCCGAGCAACCGAGCGAAGGACAGTTACATGGCTACAAGCACGAGCTCGTTCTGTGGTCCGCTCATCAGGTGAAAGGCGAGTTCCACGAGACGTCGTGGAAGGCCTTCTGGGAAACCGTGGTGGCCGGGCGCGCGGTCGGCGACGTGGCGCGGGAATTGGGCGTGACCCGCGGCAGCATTTACATGTCCCGCAGCCGCATTATGGCTCGCATCCGCATAAAAATCCGCGAGGTCAACGATCCATGAGCGTCGCGCAACAGCGAATAGAGAAAACGACAAGGTTGTGCTTCATGTCCGGCAAACGTGCGGTCTGTAACCGGGAACTCCTGCGACAATCGCTCAATGACAACACATTGAACGATCGGCAAGAGGAAGAACTCACGCGGCATTTGTCCGAGTGTGCCGCTTGCCAGCACGAACTTGAGCGGCTGGCCGCCGAACAAGCGGAATGGTCAGAGGTCGTCTCGGTCCTCAGGCGGGCGGCCGAATCCAACGCGCGGAAGACAAATTTTCCCGCAGAACCTTCCGCCGAGCATTGCGAGGACGCGGAGTCAGCCGCCGATTTTGCCGTGGACTTCCTCGAGCCATCGCCGGCGCACGAAGCGATCGGCCGGCTGGCCGACATCGACATTTTGGAGGTGATCGGCCGGGGCGGGATGGGAATTGTGCTTAAAGGATTTCAGCCGGAGTTGAAGCGGCTCGTCGCGGTCAAAGTCCTGGATCCCCATCTGGCCGCCAGCGGCGCGGCCCGCCAGCGGTTCGCCCGCGAGGCACAGGCCGCCGCCGCCATCATGCACCCCAACGTGATGCCCATCTTCACCGTGCATTCGACCGGTAAGGTGCCGTTTTTGGTGATGCCGTACGTCGCCTGCGAATCGCTCGAGCAGCGGGTTGCCCGCGAAGGACCGCTGGAGCTAGCCGACATCCTAAGAATCGGCATGCAGACCGCAAGCGGCCTTGCGGCGGCACACGCGCAAGGGTTGGTGCATCGTGACGTGAAACCCGCGAACATCCTGCTCAATAAAGGGATCGACCGCGTGATGCTAACCGACTTCGGCCTGGCCCGCGCCGTGGACGACGCGAGCCTCACGCGAACCGGACTTATCGCGGGCACGCCGCAATTCATGTCCCCGGAGCAGGCCCGGGGCGATGCGATCGACGCCCGCTCCGACCTGTTCAGTCTGGGGAGCGTGCTGTATACGATGGCGACCGGCCGTCGCCCGTTCCGCGCCGAGACGAGCTTCGGCATCCTGCGACGGATCACCGACACGCAGCCGCGCCCGATGCGCGAAGTCAACTCGAAGATTCCGGACTGGCTTGCCGTGATCGTGCAAAAACTGCATGCGAAGGTGCCCAATGCGCGGTTCGCGTCGGCCGAGGAGGTCGCGCGGCTCCTGGAAGGCTGCCTGGCCCATGTGCAGCAGCCCACTGCGGCACCCCTTCCGACCGCGGCCAGCATCCTTGCACAAAGCGCATTCTGGCGAACGAGAATCGAACGCGTCTCGACCTTTTTCACCCAGAACGGTCCGGCTGCATTATCAGGACGGGCGTGGCGAGTCGTGATCGCTGCGATTGAGATCGTCGTCGTAGGATTCGCGTTGTTTGGGCCTCTTGCGATTGTGCACGTGCGCGGCACCCAACGGCACAGCGGGACCGCTGGGCAAACTGCGTTCCCAGACGCACCCCGGCTTCAAGACACCGCAATGCCCCACAGCAAACACGCCGACCCCGGTCTGGCGAGATGAGATCACGCGCAAGATTCTCGAGCCGCAGCGAGAAATCGAGCGGATCGAGAGGGAAATCCGTCGACGTTGGAGCGCCCATCGACCCCCGGACCGGAAGGATCGTCGCCCGCTCTGCATGGATTAAGGGACATTAAATGACGGACCGGATCGAGGAAACTGCGCAAGACGATCAAGCCGGACGTAGTCGATTCGCGCAACTTCTGCGCAGGGAATGGGCGAACTTCTGGTCGGTCGGCCGGGTGATTGGACTGCTCGTCGGAGCGCTTGGGGTCGTGGCGCTCGGAGCGTTATTCGCGGCGGGGACTCAGGGCGAAGACATGCAGGGTGATGTTCGCCGCGCTCTTCCGATCGGGCCGGGCGGCGAGGCGGTGAGAGACCGGTTTTATTTTGTGCATCAGCCGCTGGCCGGAGACGGGGGCATTACGGCCCGTCTGACTTCGATGACCGGCGTCATTACTTATCCGCCCCCCAATCACGACAAGATCATCGCGGGAGTGGTGCCGTGGGCCAAGGCGGGGCTCATGATCAAACGGAGCATCGAACAGGGTTCGCCCTATGCCGCGGTGATGCTGACTGGCGGCCACGGCGTGAGGATGCAGTACAACTACGTGGGCGATTCAGCGGGTCGGCCGGGGGGCGTCTCGACGGCAAGTCCGCGCTGGCTCCGATTGACACGCTCGGGTGACACGCTGACCGGTTACGAGTCGCCCGACGGCACAGAGTGGAGCGAGGTGAGCAAGGTCCGCCTGCAAGAACTGCCGGAAACCGTGCAAGTCGGGATGTTTGTCGCGTCGCCCAGTGACGTGACCGTGGCCGAGGGGGCGGCTCGGTTCACAAATGCCACGGCCGTCGTCGACCACGTCAGCCTGCAAGGCAAGGCGGCTGGCGGCGCGTGGGCTTACGACGACATTGGAGCCCCCAGCCGATTGCCGGCACATTTACGCGGCAAAGCGGTGGAATCCGGCGGCACGTTCACCGTGACCGGGGCGGGTGACATCGCGCCGCGCGGATTCCCGGACGGGCAGGCGATCGAGAACACCCTCATCGGCACCTGGCTCGGGTCCATTGCGTTCATCGTCGTCGGAGCGACGTTTTTCAGGTGCGAGAACCGACGCGACCCGATTGTCGTGCAAGGCAACACCTCACCCCCAACTCCTCTCCCACAAGGGGCGAATGAAAATTCGGAGAGCGCCGGCTCGCCGGCAGGTGAGCGCGTGCTGGCAGCCAAGGCGATCGCTGTCGGTGCGGCAACGTTCCTCGTCGGGCTGGCCGCCGTGGCCGGGAGCGTCATCCTTGGTGAGCGAATGTTGCGGGCCGGCGGAAACGAGATCTTGCCCGTTACGCCGCCCACCGAAGTGCGCGTGATCGTCGGCACGGCGGCGGTGCTCGGTCTGGCTGCCGTGCTGGCCCTGGCTCTCAGCGTCCTGTTTCGACGCCGTCTCGTGGCAGCCGCCGTCGCCATCTCGGTGCTCGTGCTCCCTCTGCTCGTTGCCGTCGCCCTCGTCCTGCCAATCAGCGAGTCACACTGGGGGCCGCGTCTCGCGGCGTCGCAATGGCTGCTGCGGCTCACGCCGGCCGCAGGGTTCGCGATCCGGCAGAGCATTCCCGAGTATCCGCACGTGATCGGACCGTACACGGCGATGATGGGCTACTACCCGCTGTCACCGTGGGCCGGTTTTGCCGTGCTTTGCGGTTACACGGCATTCGCCTTGGGACTTGCGGGTTTCCTGCTGCGACAAAAGCGTGCGTCGCTTTGACGTTCAAGTCGTGGTGCTACGCCTATGACGCGGCGTGCAGCCTCGATCGGACCTGATGAGTCGAAGTGAATCCATGAATCGGTGCATCGCCCTGTTGCTTGCCGCCGTTGTGATTTTGTCCGTGGGTGGTTGCCGCGTGGAATGGATCGCTGGTTCGGGTGTGTCGGCCACGCGGAAAGGTTACGCCAAGGATTTCACCGCGGTCGAGGTGAACGGGCCGTTCGAGTTCACGCTCGAACGCGGCGACAAGCTCGACGTCACGGTGACCGGCGACGATAACCTGCTGCAGTACGTCGAGATCGAGAACGCGGCTGGCAAACTCTCGATCGGCATTCCATCGGACCGCAACTTGCGACCGCAGATTCGCATGCGGGCGAAAATCACCATGCCCGCCATCGAGGCTGTCAGTCTGCGTGGGGCGTGCAACGGATCGATCAAGGGTTTCAAAGGCGGCAAAGAACTCAAGGTCAATGTCATGGAAGCCAGCACGCTCAAAGGCGAAATTGAGGTCGACAAGCTGATCCTCGAGGCGATCCTGGGAAGTCAAATCAATCTGACCGGTCGGGCGCACGAATGCAGCGCCAATGCGCAGGGTGCAAGCGAGCTGCACCTTGGGGATTTGGCTGTCGACAAGGCCGTTGTCCGTCTCAATGCGGCGTCGTCCGCAGAGGTCAAGGCCAGCGACAAGCTCGATTACGAGTTAAATGCCGCTTCTCATCTCGATTACTGGGGAAGTCCGAAGATCGGTACGAGCCAGGTCCAGGGCGCATCGTCCGCTTTACACAAGTAGCCCTATTTTCACCGTGGCCCGGACTTCCGTGCTTTGCGGACACACGGCGCTCAAAATCGGCCTCTCTTTGGCCAGCCTCACCGCCGCCAACTTCCGCAGTACTTCATAAACTAGCGGCTACAGTTGTTCTGCCGCAGACGGTTCCTCCGGCTTGATCCAGAGTTCTTGACACACCATACATGCTGACGAAATTGTACAGCCCGACAGCCGGCACATCGCTGCTTAGTTCCAAATCGTCGTCGCTCCGAGAAGATCTGCATTGTCTCAGCATCGCACGGGTCGTCACTTCCAAGACTCAGGGGGCATTTCGCAAGAACTCAATCATTTTCCGGTACGGTCCGAAAATCGACCGATAAATGGCGGCGCGGTGCGTCCCGGAAAGTCACACGTTTTTCGACACGCCATTCTGTGTGCCGGATTCCCATACGTTTCCGCGGAATCGTCCGTCAGGCGCCAGAACGGCGCGGAATTACCAATAAGCCGACGGCGGAATTCGAACGATTTTCCGCACGCGAAGATCCGCACATAGACTCACTTTCCCCTCACTCAAAAACGGTCCGTCGGGTGGCCCAGCGGGTCTGAGCCGAGTCGCGGCTTCATAGAGCAAGGCCACCAAGATTGGCCGCCGGTCCACTCCGGAAATTGGACCTTTGTCGGGATCCGTTAGGCAAATCCGTCGAGCCGGGCGGTCTTTGTTCGGGTGAGACCCCGCCGAACGGTCTCGCCGCATATTTGCAGAGACTGCGGGGACAGGAGTATTGACATGATGCTTCGCGGATGCCTGCTTGGCCTGGCTCTTCTCTGTGCGGAGCCGTCATTTGGGGCTGTAAAACTCTGGAGCCTGCATGGGCGCGTGCTCGATCAGGAGGGGCACCCTGTTGCCGGCGCCTCCGTTGCGACCAATTGGGGCGCAAACGGGATCACTCTTGAGCAACTGCACAGATTCGAGAAGGATTCCAAGGTTTATCCGGACATCGTCACGGAGAACGAAGGCCGAATGGAGCCTTGGGGCATCTCTCCCACCCAAACGGACGTGAACGGCGATTTTACGATCTAGCTTCACTCGACTAACGACTACAAGTTGCTGGCCGTCGATAAGGAACGCAAGCGCGGCGCTGTGATCGTCGTCGATCCGCGGAATCCGTCGCCACGCGTCGAATGCCGACTTGTTTCGCTGATTCGCGTGCACGGTCGACTCCGCGTGGCGGCAACGGGTCAGCCGGTCCGTGTATCCTCCGCAGTCTTTGTGAGGCTCCCACCCAACGAGGATGTCCCTTTGGGTCATGATCGTCTCATTATGTGCTGGTCGATGAAGTCTCGTTTCGAGTTCTGGTTGCCTCCGGGCCACTATCAATTCGAGCCGAACGCCGGACCACCGCATCTCGGAGCGACGGATCCCCACCCGATCACGTTGACATCGGGCCAGCTCGAGTTCGATTGTGGAGTCTTCGATCTGAGTCCGGCGTCAAATTTAGTGGATAAGTTCGACCAGGCGAAAAGCTCAGGACGCTGGCGCGACCTCAAACAGAGGTACGGTGAGGCATGTCCCCCGTGGCACTCGGTCGATGCGCGGAGTGCCGAAAGGCGCAAAGCCTTCGGATTTTCGAGGCAAGTGGGTGCTCGTTTATTTCTGGGGGATCTGGTGCGGACCGTGCGTTGAGACGAAGATCCCCAAGCTCCGCGAATTTTACGAGGCCCACAAAAGTGAGCGCGACCGCTTCGAGCTGGTTTCCATTTGCAGCGAACTTAATGCGAAGATGCAGACAATGGCCGATTTCGATCGCGAGTTGAAACCGGTCTTGAAGGCCGTCTGGCATGGAAAAGAGCTTCCCTTTCCCGTGCTGTTGGACAACACCTCCCAGAGCATGGAAAACTTCGGTACGGCCCTTTACGGCGTCACGGTTTTGATCGATCCGGCGGGGCGTCTTGTCCAAGGCGATGAATCAACGCTTGGGGCCATCCTCAAGAAAGGGAGAGAGAACGGGAGTTCCGGCCGTCCGTAACAAGGGCGGGTTCGGTCGAGGCCGAAAGGGACTGCAAAACGGGACACCACTATCGAGCCGGGCATTGCACGACGGCTCGACCTGTCACGAACTCAGTGGTTTTCTTGGATGCCCATCAAATCACCGATAAGTGCCGTCGTCACGGGCACCGGAAACTCATGCGTTTTTCGACACGCGTTCAGCGTGCCGGATTGCCATGCGTTTCCGCGGAATCCGGCGTGATCGGGCGACGGCATCGAAACGCGTGCAAAAGCGACGTCAGAAAACCAATGTTTATTGCAATTGGTTCCGTTAGGCTTCGACTCGTCGAAAGCGGCAGCGTCAGCCGCAGGGAGTGGATTCGCCAAGTCGTATGCGGCTATGCTCAGGGATCGTTTGAGGCTCCCTCGGGGCCGATATGACTGACGTCACGCGAATCCTTTCGGCAATCGAGCAGGGTGATCCTCGGGCCGCCGAACAGCTGTTGCCGCTGGTCTATCAAGAACTGCGGAAACTGGCTGCACAGAAGATGGCTCGGGAGGCACCCGGCCAGACGCTGCAGGCCACCGCACTCGTCCATGAGGCCTATCTGCGGCTGGTCGGCGTCGAACAGCCTCAGCCCTGGGATTCGCGAGGCCACTTCTTTGCCGCCGCTGCCGAGGCCATGCGGCGGATTCTCGTGGATCGTGCACGTGACCGGAAGCGGCTGAAACGCGGTGGTGAACAAGGTCGAATCGATCTCGACGGCGTCGACATCACCCTGAACACCTCACCCGACGAATTGCTGGCTCTCGACGAGGCCGTGAAGAAGCTGGCAACGGAATACCCAGAGTGCGCCGATCTCGTCAATCTGCGGTTCTTCGCGGGATTGTCTCTGGGTGAAGCGTCCACGGCGATGGGGATTCCCCGGCGCACGGCAGATCGGAACTGGGCGTTTGCTCGCGCCTGGCTTCATCAACAACTCCGCCGCGAGTCGCCACCAGCAGATTTTTAGATTCTTCGATCGAATCTGCGAAAAATACCGAAAATGTTGGCGCATTCTTGCGCCGACGGAGCATTGCAAGAGGGACCTTGAGCCCGGAGTCTTCGAATGGCCGACGCTAAGTCTTTGTCGGCGCACTTGTGGCCTCGTTGATTCAGCCGACGCTTGCCGGTCGTCCCGGCGCGGGCGGTCGCTCGATGCCGTCGCACCGATCGTCAGGGCCTTCTCGCCAACCGCTAGGGGGTGGCAATGCGTGGCCGAACGGTCGGAATTCCGGCACGAACCCCAATCATTTCAGCCAGCCATCGCCGACGAATGTCTCGAAGAATCAAGCCAGTCCGTACTGGAAGAAATACGGCGGTTGGGGCAATGGGAACGGCCCCAAGCATCGCAGATTTGGATGGGGTTGGCGGTGCTGGCGGGACCCCTGGTGCAGTTGGCCCTGGTACGAACCAATTCCCGTTGCCGATTACGTCAACGCCTATACCGACTGCGGCGGCGTCATGATTGACGGAATCGATTACTCGGTTCCCATCTCCCAAATGCCCGCCGATACCGTCACCGGAGCCGATTCCGAACTCTACGCGGCGGCTCAAGCGGCTTTCTTGCGCAGCGATCTGGACACGGCTCTGAACGCCATTGCGCAGGCCATCGTGCAAATGCCGCACAATCGCGATCTGCACCAATTCCACTCGCTCGTGCTCTTCGCCAGAAACGACTATTGCCGGTCGGCCACTGTGGCGTACGCCGTGTTAGAGGACGGCCCAGGATGGACGTGGGAATATTTGCAAACCTTCTATCCCGCGCCCGACATCTACACGGGTCAGCTTCGCAATCTTGAACACTACGTGTCCGCGAATCCATCTGAAGCCAACGTCCGGTTCCTGCTCAGCTATCACTACCTGATGCTCGACCACACGAACGTGGCTCGCCGCCAATTGGCCCAGGTCGTCGGGTTGCAAGCGGCTGACAAGCTGGCTCCACGGATCCTTGCGGGGATCGGCGAAGCTCCGAGCACCACCCCGGTTGCGGTGGACAGCAGCGGTCAGACGGCCGCAAAGACACTGGTGACCAATGAGCCGGTGACCGATCCCACCGACGCCGCGCCAGTGACTGTCAACACGGCCAATCCTTCACTCATCGGTGCGTGGAAGGCCGATCCTGAGAAAAAGGTTCACATCGAACTGGCTCTTCGTGACGACGGACACTTCCAATGGAAGTTTGCCACGAACGGCCGATCCAAAGAATTCAGCGGGAAATACAACCTGAACGGTCAAAGTCTCGCACTCACCCGCGACGCGGACGGTGACGCGATGGAAGGGACAGTTGAACGCACAGGAGGCAACAGTTTCCTCTTCCGGATGAAGGATGCCGAAGCCGGAGATCCGGGATTGAATTTCACACGATAATTCAGCGTGGCGGACCGGTCGACGTCGCGTGGCGGTCTGCGGCGACCACCAGAACCTGCTTGGAATCTCCGGCCTGGCCGACTCTTGCAGAGCCTTGCGCGTCAACCGCCACGATCGCGCTGGGCTCATTTCGTGCGTACATCGGCCGCACCGCCACGGTTTCTTGTTCAATGCGGAACGTCGGCGCGCTTCGATTGGGATCTTGGTCGTTTGCGTCTTGCATCGGTTGTTCGGCGGGACAGCAGCCACGAAGTAGAATGCAGACCCGGGAACGCGATCGCGCGATTCGCTGATCGTTTTTGCTTTCGCAGAGAGAATCATGTCACACGCTTCAGAGGGTGGAGACCGTCCGATGGCAACGTCGAAGACAATTGCGGGCCTGATCGGCCCCGCTCTCGTCGCAATGGCCGCGTCTTTGTTGCTCAACCGCAGCACTTTACCTGCCCTGCTCGAGCAGGCCTCCCACGACCCAGGACTTGTCTACGTCTCCGGCATGCTGTTGTTCGTCGTCGGACTTGCCATCCTGCGCGCTCATAATCGCTGGACGGTGGGCTGGCCGGTGCTTGTGACGGCTCTCGGCTGGCTCATCCTCCTGGGTGGCCTCGTGCGGTTGTTATTCCCGGTCCAACTCGGCCATCTCGCTAGCGAGATGGGTCAGCGCACAAACGCGATCATTGCCCTGTTGATGGTGCTGCTCATGGTTGGTGCGATTCTCACCTTTAAGGGGTACCGACGTGAATGAGGGATGGGCAACACGCGCAACCGAGCCGACGGAACCCCCGTGCCAACCGCCGAAAATCTCTCTTCAAACACGGCAATTCTTCGGAGAAGCGAAATCGACGCGACGAACCAGGGCCCGATTCCGTCGAAGTCACTGTTGCATTCCGAGAAACTCAAGCCTATTGCGGGAACGCCAAAAAACCACCGATAAGTGACGGTTCAGCGCGCCCCGGCAACTCACACGTTTTGCGGCACGCGTTCTGCGTGCCGGTTTCCCATACGTTTCCGCGGATTCGGGCGCGGTCGCGTGACGACGGTCAAAACGCCTCAAAAAGCAACGCCAGAAATCCAACGTTTTTCGAGAGGCTTTTGGTTAACAGAAGCGGCGGGTACGATGGCCATTTGAACACATGGTGCACACAACGCTGCCGCGGTTTGTCGGCCACATGCGGAATTCCGACACCAGTGCCATTCGCGGAGTGGGATGCCTTGGCAATCGACTTCGCACCTACGTTTTAGAAGTCATACTCAGAACTCGGTAACAGGAGGGCTCCGATCTTCCCAGCTCTCGTGTTTTTGGCTGCTCCGGAGGCGACTGGTTCCTGTCCAGCAGAAGGAGTGTTCCATGTCACATCACTTTGATACTCCAACCGCCAGAGAAGACCCGCGCATCTGCGTCAACGATTTTTATTTGTTCGATGGGGCCGCTGGCACGACCGTGATGGCCATGACGGTGAACCCCGATGCGGGATTGTCCGCACCGGACACGTTCCGAGATGAGGGCCTGTACGCGTTCCGCTTCGACCTGAACGGCGACGCGCGGGAGGAGCTTACGTTCAAGTTCAGGTTCGGCGACCCACGCCATGCCGACGGAATCGAGCATCGCCACGTCCAGGACTGCCAGGTTCGCATGGCAAGCGGCGAGGATGCCCTTCACGGCCTCGGCGGCGAGTTGCTTGTCGAAGGCGAAACCGGCGAAGTCATCGGCGGATCTGGGATACGGGCCTACGCCGGACTGGCTCCGGACCTGTTCGCCGTCGATCAGGCAGGGGTTCATGACTTCATGACATCGTTCTACAAAGAGCAAAAGTACAACCCCCAGGCCTTCGCTAATCGAAAGAATTTCTTCGCCAATCGGAACGTTTCGGCGATCGTGCTGGAAGTCCCCAATCGCCTGCTTGGGGAAGGCACGGTCCGAGCCTGGGCGACGGCTTCACTCGTCGGTCATGCTCCGGAGGTCCAGGTGTCACGCTGGGGGCTGCCGATGATCACGCACATCTTTCTGAGCGATAACAGCAAAGATCTCAAGGAAGCCTTCAACCGTTCCTTGCCTTGTGACGATGTGGTTCAATTTTCGGAACCCATTGCGGAGTTCGTGCGGAATATGACAACGTACGCGAACACGTCGGGTAGCCCTGCTGAGCACGGGAAACGTATCGCCGCTGTTCTCTGTCCGGCGACTCTGCCCTACAAAATCGGCACATTTGCCTCCTTCGATTACGCCGGGTTCAACGGTCGCGCCCTGGGAGATGACGCGATGGACGTGATGCTGACTCTCGCGGCCAACCAGGCGATCTGTGACGGCGTCGCTCCCGACCGCCAGCGCACGCGGGGCGAGTTCCCGTACTTCGGCGAGCCGTACACTCACGACGAACAGCACGGCGTATCGCCCGCTGCACAGCCTACGACAAAGTGACATCGCACACGAAGAACTACTTCTGAACGACCTTGTCCTTCCATGCGACGGGGAGTCATGAGGGAGCAATCATGAAACTCACAGGCAAGAAGGCTCTCATCACCGGCGGAAATAGCGGCATCGGCCTGGCCACTGCCCGCCTTTTCGTTGCAGAAGGCGCTGAAGTCGCGATTACCGGCCGGGACCAGAAGACGCTGGACGAAGCAGTCGCCGAACTGGGACCCAACGCGCGCGGCTATCGCGCCGACGTTACTGTGGCGGACGATCGGCAGCGACTCTTCGCGGATCTTGCCAAGGATTTCGGCAAGCTGGACATCGTCTTCGTCAATGCTGGCATCTCCGGCCAGACCGCTACCGGCTCGACCGACGAGGCGATTTTTGAGAACGTCATTCGTACAAACCTCAATGCCGCTTTTTTTACGGTGAATTCAGCGGCCGCTTTGCTGAACGAGAACGGCAGCATCATCTTTAACGGATCGGTACACAACCATCTGGGCCAAGCCGGTGTGGCCGCATACGCGGCCACGAAGGGCGGCGTTGTCTCCATGGCGCGTTCCATCGCCGCCGATCTTGCACCGCGCAACATTCGTGTGAACGTCATCGCGCCAGGCGCGACGAAGACTCCCATTTGGAATCGCGGGCCACGCGCTTCTATCTCTGCAGATGAATCCGCCAAGCTGGACAAAGCCATCTCGTCCAGGATTCCGCTGGGCCGCTGGGGTAAGCCCGAAGAACTTGCCAAAGCCGTACTTTTCCTTGCCTCAGATGACTCCTCCTACATCAACGCCATCGAGCTGGTAGTCGATGGAGGCGCGACGGGCGCACCGTGGGGAGCCCCCATTCTTCACGACTAACCTCGGAGAAGTGGCAACGACCAAAATCGCAAAGCTCGAACCGGTCGACCTGAAGCTCGAAGTCGTGGTGGTCGGCGTTTCCGACCTCGACCGCGCGAAGGCGTTCTACCAGAATCTTGGCTGGCGGCTCGACGCCGACTTCTCGAATGGCACCGATTTCCGCATCATCCAAGTGACGCCACCTCGCTCGCCGGCTGCGATCATCTTCGGCAAGGGAATCGTGTCGCCCAAGCCTGGATCGGTGACGGCCCTGGTTCTCGCAGTGGACGACGTTGATGCCGCCCGCGATGATTTGATCGCGCGGAGCCGCCGTGAGCGAGGTCTTCCACTTTGCCGGAGGCCCCTTTAGCTCGGTTGAGAACTCACGCATCCGCGGGCGCGACCCGGAAGGCCAATCCTACCGCTCGTTTGCCGCGTTTGAAGATCCGGACGGCAACGGCTGGCTGGTACAGGAGATCAAGACGCGGCTTCCCGGCCGCGAATGGAAGTCGGCCCCGGCACGAGCTATCGACGTCGCAACCCTCGCAGAGCTGCTTCGCGAAACGGAAGAGCACCACGGCCGCTACGAGAAGACGCGCGCCGACCATCACTGGTGGGACTGGTACGCAACCTACCTGAGCGCGCGCCAGAACGGCAGCAGTCCGGAGGACGCGGCCGCAGCCGCCGATCGCTACATGGACGAGGCCCTCCATCTTCGTCCCCGTTGATGCTCGGGTGCCAAGTCGGCCATAAGACGGCGAATCCGAGGAGCGCACTTCCGACGCACACGTCTTGTGCGTCGCCCGATGACGATCTGCGGCCAGCCCGGCGGCGATCAGACGCGCGCTGACCTGCCACGACCGGTCGACCGACCCTATGGGGACGATCGCCTCAGTCCGCGCGGAAGCGGCTGTTTCACCAACTCAAGCGTTTTCCGCGAATAGCGAAAATGGACCCATTTACGGGAATGTCCGGCTGCTCGGCCGGCGGCTCCTTTTGGCGGTCGCAGAGCCGGGGCTCAACTCGATTTTGGCGGCCTAGGATGGGTCCTTTGACTCATGAACGACCCGACAGCCGTGCAGATTCGGATAGATTCCACAAGCGCTTGTGTAAATGTGGCTCAATCCGCGACTGCAGTTGGCATACGAATAGTTCTGAGCGCGCTGGCCGTTGGATTTGCCCCATTGGATTTCGATCTGCCGGGATTTGTTGAGTGCTTCGGCGGATGCCCGTTCACGCCATGCGCCTCGAACCGGCGTTGTACGAGAACGCGGGCGACGGCCGCCAATGGAGACCCGTGTCTCGTGAATCGATCCGCATCCTCTATTGCCGGAGTCGCACCTGGCGGAAGCGAGGCCGCGATGCCAGGTGCGGTTCGGCGGCCCAAAATGGACTGCAATTCGGACCTGTCCCGTGCGGGGGCTGTTCGGGCCATTGGGGTTGGCCGATGTTAATTTGGATAAGCCGCGTCGACTTAAAGCGTCAGATTTGGACTTTGACCAGTGGCCGTCGCCGCGACCTTCCCCGAATTCGCTCTGTGGGCTCCTTAGAGGATCCAGGAACGCATCGGTGCCCCGGCAAGGAGGATATATGGCGTATTGACCGGGCGGCTCCTCCTAGGATCTCCAAGAAGCTCAACGGATCTCTGTGAAAATAGGTAAGATTGCACAGAATGGCGTGAACAGCGGACGTCGCTCCGTCAAAACCAGTCCACGTCGATCCGCAACAAGGCCACAATGGGGCTTCGGATGCGCGTCAGACCGAAGAGCACCGAATCGCGCTGCAAATGGGGGACGAGCGGCATCGCGAGTTCGACCATCGGCATCATCGCGGCCAGGGAAGTTGCAACCGCTTTCCTTTCAGCTGAGCGTCCGGCCAATTGACGATGCGTCTCGTTGTGGAGGCCCTGTGCGCACTCGTTGTCGGCAACACGGCGTCACTGGAAATAGTAGCTCCCCCCAAACGGAAGGTATCGATTCTGCGGGAACTGCCGAACAGAGGGTCGTTGATGGTCGACCATCCGTGACCGTGACGGCGACTTGGTCGGAGCTGCCGTGCGTCGAAATCGCTCACTCTGTGTCATCGTTCCCGTCGATACTCAGCGATGGTAAGTTCACGCTTGAGCCGTCCGGACCGTGTGGTTGCAGGACGGCTTTTTTTTGCGCCCCTGCCCGGCCAGGTTTCGCAGTCGGAACATTTTGACTCCACTCGAATCGCAAGAATTCGCGTTGGTCGGGTTCTGCCCGTCCGTCGAGACGAAGCGATGAAACCGGAGCCATTCGGATCGGCCAACCTCCGCAGTGAATCGGACGATACCGACTTAGCCTGCCAACAACACGGATGACGCGACCCCAGGGACGGTTCCTTGATGCCACCAAGACCAAACTTCCACGATGCACACCGCGGTGAACGACGTCCACACGCTGGACGAGCTGCGCCAATTCATTCAGAAGGCTTTGTGCGAAAAAGAGAACCTGCTGGTCGACCAGTTCGCGATGACTGAGTTTCCGCTGATCCGCGGCGGCGAGCTCTGCGGGCTTCACTTCTCACTTCGTGGTCCCCGCAACGTGCGCTTGGGAGCGATCTGGGTGGCGGACCAGAACGTGGTCTACCTCTACGATGCCCGAGGGGCGCGTTGCGCCGAGCTGCGGCTCACGAGTCGGCTGTTGACGCCAGAAGAGGCACGGGCCGCATAAGCCGCGGTTCACCGTTCCAGGCTGGCCGCCGCCCGCTCCAAGAGCAACGCCCACTCCCGGAGCGTGCCCGCGATCTTGCGGCCAGGTTGATCCCGAAGTTCTGCGATTGTAACGAGCGGCTCGACGCGGAGCTCAATTCCGAAACCCGTTCTCTGAATCGGCCCGGAGGCATCGCGAGGTCTGATCAACCTTAACGGCGCGACGCACCGGACGAGACGGCGGCCCGCGGCGGTGTTGATGGTCTTCTGAATATTCTGAGCCTTTCGGCTGGCCTCCATTTGTTCCTCTTGGCTGAGACGATCCGCAGTCATTCGTCACTACCTCCTTGCGAGAGCCGTCTCGGCGCGATTCACCAACGGCGATTCGCGACACAGCGATTGCCACGAGGTTCCCCTACGGGAGCAACTCAGGATCCACGACGCACGTAATCATCCAATGTCCGTCTTGAAACTGCAGTGCCACCAGTCCCGCAGCCTCGAACTGGACGATGGGACGATTCGCGTCGCCGAAAGCAAGCTGACTCACAAGGCGCCCCAGAAACGGAAGGTGCCCGACGATCATCAGCGTGCGATCCGCAACGGCCAATGAATCGGCGAGTGGACGCACGTCATCATCAGGGCCAAGTCCGCGCCGCACGATCGAGCCCTTCGCCGGCATCAGATAGTCGGCGAGAATCTCGGCCGTCTGTTCGGCCCGCAGTTTGCCGCTGTGCACGATTTCATCCGGTCGGATGTCCGCGGCGGCTGCCCATCCGGCGATCCGCTCGACCGCCAGCCAGCCCGCCTGAGTCAACGGCCGAGCCGGGTCCTCGTCCTTGGAGACCGCCTCTCCGTGCCGGACGAGGTACACAAACTTCCGCTGGTTTTCGGTCATGGCCATGACCCCATGCTTCCCGAAGCCGCGTCACATGCCAAGTCATTTTTGTGATAAAAAATCGAGGGAGTGCCGGATGCTACTTCTTCCGGTCGAACTGGTAACCGCAGCCGCACGCCATTTTGCGGAGGTGCAATTGTGCCTGGCATTGTGGACAGCGTTTTTGCCAGTAGCTCGTGGGCAATAAGTTTGCTGATTTTCCCTTCCGTTCGTCGATCTTCTTTTCCGCCATCAGGCGTTTCATTCGCGGAGCATCGGCCTGGTGCTCTGCACATTGGGGATGGATTCCATCACGAGAATAGCTGACAGCGCCGCAGACGGGGCATAAGCGACGCGGGTGGACGTCCACGAGGCGCAGTGGGACCGGCTTCTTGTAGCACATGGCAACTGCTCCGACCGGTGATGGCTCAAGACCGCTGCCCGCACTGTCGCAGTCAACGAGAGATTTCCGCGGACGCCTCGGGCAATCCAACCATCATTTTATCGAGACTCTCTCCAAAATCCGCACTAAAAGGTCAGCAAATCACCGGTTCGATTGTTCCGCACGGTCAGCGACGGTTCCACCGGAATCTTCGGCCTTGATGCACCGCGACGATTCGTTCCGCCGGCTGTTGACGAGCGCGCTGACCGGATAGGCCGTCATCTCTTCGACCGGATAGGGCTTGAGCAACGTTTGCAGTTTCAGCGGAGCGTCGAGTTGCGGGTCGAGTCAGCGGCCGTATTCTTGTTCCGGCAGAATGACCGGCATACGTTCGCGCTGACGCAATTCCCTGGCGGCGAACCGCTGGAACGATTGCGGCCGTGAGCATGACACGGAACTAGACGCCGGTTCTGTTGGCGCGTCGATCGACGGCCGCGCGGCCGACGAGCGCTACAAGCCCGAAATCCGGGACCGCATCGGGAACGGCGTTTGGCGACGCTGTGTAGACGATAAGGGGCTCGATCATTCAGGCGGTTGGCAATTCCCTCAATCCTCGCCGTTCGACGCGCGTCTTCATCGAAGTATGGCTGTGCGAAATCGCACACCGCTGTGCGATACGTCACACCCAGTCGGCTTCGATCGGCGCTCGTCCGGGTACAACAAACGGCGAACTGCCAATTTCGGCAATTAAACTCGAAACGCATTTTTCCGCGTTGAAGCAACGATTTTTTGAGCATTGGCTGGAAATCAGTGGACGAATTCGCGTTGGCCGTCCGGTGGCCGTCGTTCGCTTTCGTGTTGGGGAACGCAAATTGCTTCAGTGGCGACAGTTCTGTGTATTCCGAGAGGCGAATCAGCGGGGATCGTTTCTTGGACATCGCGAGAGAGGAGCTTTCGGCGCAATCGCACGTGTTCGGATCATTGGGTTCCAATGCCACGACGGACCGCGACGATGGACCGCCTCTCCGTCAGGAGTCCGCTTCCAGGCAGGGGGAAATGACGATGGCCCACCCACCCCAACCGATCGTAGTGCACACGTTTCTCGAGCAGCATCAAAACCTCTCGCGCCGGATCGCCGAGCTCCGGAGATGGTGGTCGGAACTCGACGCGCTAGGCACGCGGAAGTTTGGTGAGATGGCGTGCCGCATGCAGGAATTGCGTGACCTGCTGACAGAGCACTTCGACGAAGAAGAACGGGACGGCTATCTCGCCTCGGCACTCTCCGTCGCTCCTCAGTTTTCCGTCCAAGCGGCTGACCTCTGCCGCCAACACGCGCATTTCCTCGACCGACTCGACAATCAGATCGCTCGAGTCCGCGATTCCGAGCCCTCATCCGAATGCTGGCGGGCGGCACGTGACGAGCTTGAGCAGCTTCTCACGGATCTTCGCAGCCATGAACGATCCGAAAATGCCATCGTACAGACCGCGTTCCAGGTCGACGTCGGCACAAAGGATTAAAGCGCTTCACGGTGCGAGACATCGACCAAGGCCCACATGCCGGATGTGACTCACGGAAAGGTTGGACGCCAATGTCGCTGCAAGAGACTTGGAAGGCCCAATGTGAAATGGCTCGCTCCATCGCCAGCGAGTCCGACCGAGAGAAGGCGCTTGGCTATTTGATCGGGGAGAAGTTTCTCGATTTCTTGGACTCGGCCGAGCACGACCCCGAGCTTCGTGCGGAAATCCCACCGTTCGTGGCGGAGATCAAGTCCGTCTTCGGGCGCTGGCAACTGGAAGATTTTTTTTCGACCCCGCGACCTTTGGGAGTGGGAGCCAGGGGGCATTTTCTCGACGAACAAGCTCAAGCTGCTTTTCAGGCAGTCGTCGATCCAGCCGACATTCACCCGGAAGATGGCCAACGCCTCACGCTGCTCGAATGGGCCACGGAATTCCTGCTGGATAAAGGACCATGAAGTCTCATGGGAAAGCCGCAGCGAGGCGAGTCGCAGGAAGATTCATGAGGACGAAGATTCCAGGCCGACGGGCAATACCAGACGTTCCGGCACGCCACAAGGGGGGGGCCGCCAATCCGGGTATCCACCAATAACGTTTGGTATCACAACGAAAGGACGTGGAGGATGTACGCCGAAGCCGAACAAAAAGGCGTGGCCAAGAGGGACGCCCGTCTAACGATCCTGACGGGTCCCTCGTCGGGGCAGACGATGCCCATTCCCGGCAGCAAGCTGATCATCGGCCGCGAGGACGACTGTGACTTCCAGTCGACGAGCGGATTCATCAGTCGTCATCACTGCGTCTTGTTGCGAGATGAATACACGCTCAGAATTCGCGATCTTGGGAGCAAGAACGGAACGTTCGTCAACGGCCAGCGGATCACCTTCGGTGAGACAATCTTGTTGCCCGGCGACATCGTTTCCGTTGGGGACGTCCAGTTCGAGATCGTGCTCAAGCCCGCGACGGTAGAGAGTCCACGCATCGCCTTGGACGGATCACTGCTCGCGATGAACGGGCAACCGGTTTTTTGACGGCGAGACTTTTGAGGGGCACCGCATTTCAAGCGGCTCGACTCGAAGTTCAATTCCGTATGGTGCAGCTTGTTGGGCACCGGAAAGGTCGCTGGGTCTCAATCGGATCGGTGCCGTGCACCGGGCGAACCGGGGGCCGATTTCGCCGGGATACAGCACTATTGCGTGTCAGTGGAACCTAATCGGCCGTCTGGGAAATCCGCGCATAGACGGCGCGGGCCGCCTCAAGCTGCGACTCCACCTGCTGCTTGATTTGAGGGCTTGGCAGCCTTTCGCGGACTCGCAGCGCCAAAGACAGACGATCGATCCAAGCCAAGAAGTACTTGGCGTCGTCGCGGGAAACCGTCGGTCTGCCGGCCACTTGGAGGTAAATGGGACTTGTGTGAGCTTCCAGTGGTCCAGCGGCATGGTCCGGATGAGTACGTCCCGAAACACGGAGTGAAAACCAACCGCTGCGATTAACCGGAATTTGCACGTCCAATTCGTGTGTCTCTTGATTGCCGTCCAGCGCCTCCTTTTGCCGCGACCTGACCGTTGTGGATGACTTCCATGCGATTTAACGGAAATTGCGACTTGGCCCGCGCCCGCACATGCACGGTCCCCGGACCGGCAATCCGCACCGTGTCGCTCGGTCCGCGGCCCTCGACTGTCAGCTCGAGCATCGGTCCGCTCGTGACGAACGAGCGGCCGGCCCGCAAACCCTCCAGCCACGCCTGATGTGTGAACTCGCCGTCCACTTTCACGTAAACGCGATCGCCCCCCGGCAGCCGGCTGCGAATGCGATTGAGAAAACAATCGGTCCCTGCCGAGGCCGGCAACCGGAAACCGCAGTTGAGCAGCCGATACCACAAGGGGACTGTGGCGGCGTAGCCGCCATTGAGATCGAGCGTGTCGATCTTGCCCAGCGCCACGTCGACGGGGAGCCCCTTTGCCGTATAAGCGCCCAGATAAGGGTCGGCCGGGTTGCGCAGCGTGCGTATAGTTGGCGACCGCATGCTGCAGGTGCGTGCGGTCTGCAATTTCGGCGTTTGTCGGCCAATCCCACGGATTGGTAGTGTCCTTGAACCCGGTGAAGACCGGCTCCACGAGCTGCTGAATGCCGATCAACGTCATGTGTCCCCAAAGCGTGCTGCGGAATTCCTGGTTCCAGAAAAGCGTCGTCTCCTGCGTGGAGAGCGCGTCCGGGTGACCGCGGAAGAATTCCCGATCGAACACGCCGTCTGTATCAGAGTTGGCGACCATAAAATGGCAGACCCGCAGGTCTTCGCCGGCGCATTGCTCGAGCAGCGACTGCGGCGTGTTGTACCACTCCCCGTAGCCGTAGTTCGCATGGATGTGATTTTCTCCGGAGTACCAGCCGCGCGAGGCCTCATCGGTCCAACGCTCGAGGTTCATTTCGACAGCGGAGATCTTTCCGGCGGAGACGAGAAAGCTGCCCCGCGCGACGCGGTATTCCGGCCCCCGAAAAACGCGGAGCGTGTATTTGCCGGCAGGGAGGTCCAATTCGGCGGATCCGGTGCAGTAAAAGT
Source organism: uncultured Planctomycetaceae bacterium (assembly GCA_963752185.1). Lineage (GTDB taxonomy): Bacteria > Planctomycetota > Planctomycetia > Planctomycetales > Planctomycetaceae > DASPSM01. Next base: position 4,746,396 of record CAVVXK010000002.1, read on the forward strand.
GCCCATCGCCATGATCTTCAACGACGCGATAGAGCGCACCCGGCGGCGCATAGAATTTTCCGGCATCATCCCGAAGCGAGACGCGCGCGGTAACGGGCTTTTGGGTGCTCCGATCGCGAAGGCTCAGTCGCAGCGTGCCCGTTGATTGCCGAAAATCGATCGTCGTCGGCTCGAGGGTCGTGTCGATCTTGCGATCGAGATCCCGGACGACGAGCGCCGTAGCCCCCGAGCGATTATCCGTGTAAAGCAGCCAACGTCCCTCCGCATCGACCGAGGGGCGATCTTCGTCCGCCTGACCCGACGTGATTCGCCGCGCGCCGCGTTCGGGATCATCGATCGGCACGTACCACAGATCGTTGTGCGCACCGCCAAGATCGCTCGCGACGAAGAGCGCGCGATCATCCGCCGACCAGCACAGATCAAACACTCGCGAGGGGAAGCGGGTGATCTTGGATTTCTTGGCATTCGTCGTGGAGACTTTCCAAATGTCGACCTGAGGGCCGTCGTTGCCCCACTGCTGCCCCTCCCTGTCCATGGCGGTCGTGTAGGCCAACCACTTCCCATCCGGCGAGAGGGCAAAACGCGACTGCAAATCCGGGCGAGCCAGCGACTGTAAATGGCCCGAGCCGAGGTCCAAGAGCGACAGGCCTCCCTCCTGTCCGTCGACCCGAAAGTTCCCCAACACTCGCCCATCCGGGTGGAAGTCGAGCTTCGCATAACATTCCTCCGTCTCCGCCACTCTCACCGTCGTCGGCAGTTTGACGGGCAGCGCGGATTGGGAGTGAACCACTGCGAGTCGGCCACGGCCCATCCGTGGTGAATTCACGTAGGCAATGAGCTGGGCATCGCGAGACCAGACTGGTTCGATATCGAAGCCGGCTCCCTGGGTGAGACGCGTCATCGGGCCGCTGTCCCGGGGCATTCGCCAGACCGCCCCCTGATACGAAAACACAATCTGCCGGCCATCCGGCGACAAGCGGGGCTGAATCGGTCCGAACGCTGCCGGCACCGCCATGGAACGCCGCCCCGCATCGACGAGAGGTCGTTGCTGCTGGGAAGCCCAGGCCACTAACAAGAGTGCCAAGAGTGTCAACCCGCCCAGAACGATTTGCCGCATGTGGGAGACCTCTTTGGGACGTGTTACTCAACTTGTTTGGCCGCCTCGATCAGTTCCGCCAAGCCAACGAGTCTTTCCCGCGCCTGCTCTATCCCGCCCGCGAGCACGATGAAATGCAGGCCGGCTTTCATGATGTGCTCGGCGCTACCGTGTCCAGCAATAAGCTGGCCTGGTTTCCGTCTCTTGACGACCCTTCCCTTTGCTTTTGCGTTGCTCTTGATCGTAGAGACGTATTGAGCGTTGACATCCAATCCCTTGGCCTTCAGCTGCTCAGCAATTTCTGATGGCGACCTTTCAGGATGGGCCTGTAGCGCGTCACGGATCGCTTGGCTCTTGTTGACTGCTTCCCTTTTTGACTTTGCCATTTTTGTCACTCGCGGTTTGAGATGGTTTGTGGACGGAGCATTGTTCCGAAGTGAAGCGGCGAACGTCAAGAAACACTCGCCTCAACTGTGAGCCTTGACGGTAGGCCTCCGCGACACCCATGCTCCCGTAAATACATAGCTCGTACATGCAAGTGAGTAATTTGGACACGATGTCCACGTTGCGACGACCGAATCGGTCGCACGTGCGGTATTCCATTTGCGCAAATGGAAAGTCGGCCGTTGGGACCAGATCACGTCACCGAGCATGTCTTACTTGCCGCCGCGGTGCGGCGCAAAATAGTCTTCTCGGCCATAGCCAAAAACGGTCCCCAACTTCCAGCTCGCCTTGGATTTGAACCGCCAGCAGGGCGCGGCGCACGGGACGGGCATTGAGGCAAAGATCGGCGAATTACCGCTCCTCATACGTGAGCGCCATCGAGCACAAGTCCTCCTCCTGGGGAGTGCGTGTGCTCAGCCACTTCTGCATTTCTTCCCATTTGAGCGAATCCCTTATCTCGCTTCAGTTTCATCGGCTCTTTCAATCGGTGGGCTGGCCGCCGAATCACATGGAGTCGGCCCGCACTTACTACGACGCGGTCTGCGAAGTCAGTTCTCCGGTGTGCGTGAAGTTCGTCATGCCGCAGCCGTGTCGATGCAGGCGACCGAGCAGTCGCGGCCATGGATCGCTTCGGCGGGGGCCAGCGCCTCTTCGACGGTGCGGGTCGGCTCGAATCCAACATGTTTGGGTAGGGCCGGATCTTGGGCTCCCGCCACAAACACGCGGCCAGCGTGCCGCAATCGCTTTAAGGGATGGGTTGCCAGGATCGCATGCACGGGGTGAAACGCCACTGCGTTGCGATATCGCTCGGTGTAGTCGGCCCGCGTGGCGAATTCGTCGATCCACCGCTCGCTGATTTCGTAAGGGTCGCGGCTCTCGGGCAACACGCGGTCCCACACCTCGCGGTAGGCCGGGTGATGTTCCATATCCCATTGATCTGGGCAGGGCGTGGCCAGGATGACCGAGCAGCCGGGCTTTCCCAGAGCTTCGATATAGCCGCCCAGGTAGCCCAGCCCCGAGGAGATCAGCGTGAGGATCGGGTTCATGGTGGCGAAGGCCGCGTAGGGGCTCCAGGCCGGCACACCATACACGACAACGTCTGCCGATTCGCCGGCAGCGCGGCGGGGCTGGTGCACGGTACCGACTAAGCCTGCCAACAACACGGATGATGCGACTCCATGGACGGTTCCTTGATGCCACCAAGACCACGCTTCCACGATGCAATTGAAGTGTGGCAAGAAGCCGCTACTTCGCGGGCTCTTCAAGGACGGCGAAGGGACTGATGCGGGGGCGAGGATCAGGCTCTTGATCGCCTGGTTCGGTGGCCTTTGCCAAGTTCACGGGGCTTCTTCAGTTTGGCGCGGCGACGGGCAAGACGTCGGTCGGCTTCCGGCCAGCTCGCTGGCTTAGGGCGGACAGGAAGTGTGTTCGTCGGCGATTGTGGTCGGCGTCCGTGGGCCGCGTCCGTTGCCGATCTTCGTCAGAAGTTCGCTCAAAGCGGTGGGGTCGATCGGCTTGACCAAGTGATAATCAAATCCGACTTCACCCGTGCGTTGCCGGTCCCGCTCTTGGCCCCAACCCGTCTGTGCGACCACGGTTATGTTGCGGCCCCAAGGCGTGGAGCGAATCCTGCGACAGACCTCGTGGCCGTCGATCGTCGGCATGCCGATATCGAGCAGGACGACGTCCGGACAGAATTCTTCGACGATGCGGACGCCTTCCGCTCCATCGTAGACGGCGCGCACGTCGTGCCCCGTCATCGATAACAGTCGGCGCAGACTGTCGGCGTTGTCTTGGTTGTCATCCACGATCAAGACGCGCAGATTCTGGCTGCTCTTGCTCTCCGGTTGGACAGCCGGTTTGTACTGCGATTCGTCTTCCTGCGGGCGAATCTCGCTTGCCAACGGCAAGCGAATGATAAACTCGCTTCCCTGGCCAGCGCCGCCGCTTGCTGCCTGAATGCTACCGCCGTGCAGTTCAACCAGCGATTTCACCAACCGCAGTCCGATACCCAAACCTCCCTTGGAGCGGTCCAAGTGCCGGTCGATCTGTGCAAACATCTCAAAGACGTGTGGGATCATCTCGGCGGGGATCCCCACGCCATTATCTTTGACGCGGATTTCGACCTCTCCGCCGTTGGCCTCTGTCCTGAGCGCGATCTTGCCACCTGGATCGGTGTACTTGGACGCATTGTTGAGCAGATTGGCGAGGATCTGGCTCAGCCGCGTCAAATCTCCATTGAGAATCAATTCCCCGCAAGGCACGTCGAGCGTCAACTCGTGCTTGCCGTCCTGAATGTGCGGAAGGCTGGTCTCGACGGCGCCCTGGATCACGTCCCGAAGCTTGACCGGTTCCCTGCGCAACTCCAGCTTGCCCCGGGTGATCCGCGAAATATCGAGCAGATCGTCGACGAGATGGGTCATCTGGCGAATTTGACGGTCAATCACTTCCTCGCACCACTGCACTTCCGGCGAGTGGGCCTCTTCGAGCCGCAGAATCTGCAGGGCGTTGAAGATGGGGGCCAGCGGATTACGTAATTCATGGGCCAGCGTCGCCAGAAATTCATCCTTGCGGCGGTCGGCGTCGCGCAAATCCGCTTCTGCCCGCTGGAGTTCGCCGATGGCCGCGACCAGTTCGGCAGTCCGCTCCTCGACGCGCCGCTCCAGTTCCAGATTCAACCGCCGCAGCTCGTCTTGGGTTCGCCGGCGCTCGACAACTTCGGCCAGCAGGGCTTGATTGGCGACGCTGCACTCTCGCGTCTTGCGGTAGAGTTCCGCGAAGACGGCGACTTTGGATCGAAGCACCGTTGGACTAATCGGTTTGTGCAGGTAGTCGACGGCGCCCGTGCTGTAGCCCTCAACGATGTGGTACTCCTCGCTGTAATAAGCCGTAAGAAAGATAATCGGCAAGAGTGCCGTGCGTTTGCGCTGCTTGATGAGTTGGGCCAGCTCAAACCCGTTCATGTCCGGCATGTTGATGTCGAGGATCAAAAGCGCGAACTCCGTGTCAATCAGGGCCAATAAGGCCTGATCGGCGGATTGGGCGCGAACAAGACGATAATTGGGATTGGCGAGCACGGTTTCGAGAACCGTCAGATTCTTCGGCTCATCATCAACGAGCAGGATGTTGATCGGCTCTTCGACGGCGGCTCGCTCGGGCGCGTGATCATCGGCGCCTCGCCCTCCGGGGGTGTGCGCGTTCGAGTGGGGAAATTGGGCCGATTCACTGCTCATGGGATCGATGTCGGGGGGGGAGGACGCCTCTAGCGGAATAACCAGACGCGCATCAGCGACAACAGCTGCTCCGTATTGACCGGCTTGGCGATGTAATCGGACGCGCCGGCGTCGAGACATTTTTCGCGGTCGCCTTTCATGGCCTTGGCCGTCAGCGCGAGCATCGGGAGGTTGCGGAACTGCGGGTTGGCTCGAATTTCGCGCATCGTCTGGTAACCATCCATTTCGGGCATCATGATGTCCATCAGGACGATACTGACATCGGGCGTGGACTCCAAGAGTTCGATGGCCTGTCGGCCGTTGGTCGCGCTGATAACCTGCATCTCTTCGCCCTCCAAGAGCGAGGTGAGGGCAAAGATATTTCGGATGTCGTCGTCGACCACCAACACCTTCCGCTGGCGAAGCACCTCGTTGGAGCCGTGCAGCCGGTCGAGCATCTTCTGCTTTTCGACCGGCAGATCGCTGATCACCCGGTGGAGGAACAGGGCGGTCTCGTCGAGCAGCCGCTCCGGCGACCGGACGTCTTTGAGAACGATGCTCTTGGCCACGGCCTTGAGCTTGGACTCCTCGTCGCGGGAAAGATCTTTTCCTGTGTAGACCACCACGGGCAGATCGCGGAACCGAGGATCGGCCGAAATTTTCTCGAGCAGTTCCTGGCCGGTCATGTCGGGCAGGCGGAGGTCGAGCACCAGGCAATCGATCGGCTCTTCGGCGAGCGTCTCAAGCGCTTCGGCGCCCGTGCCCACGGCCTTCATTTGGATGTCATCATGGTCGAGCAACGCAACGATGGATTGCCGTTCGATGTCGTTGTCCTCCACAACCAATAACCGTTTGGCCGGCTTCATGCTGAAGTCTCGCAGTCGGCCGAAGGCGTTTTCCAGGGTGGCGGTGGTTGGCGATTTGACGACGTACGAGAATGCGCCATGCGAGAGCCCGTGGCGGCGGTCCTCTTCCTGAGTCACCACCTGTACCGGGATGTGCCGCGTGTTGGGGTCGAGCTTGAGATTGTGCAGAACCGTCCAACCGAGCATGTCGGGGAGGAAGATGTCCAGCGAGATGGCCGTCGGCCGGAATTGCCTGGCTAAGGCCAGTCCCATTGCCCCCTTCTGAGCGACAATTCCCTTGAACCCGTGATCCCGGGCGAGGCCCAGCAAGATGCGGGCATAGTGCGGGTCGTCCTCGACAATCAAAAGCACGTTTTCGCCCGGTTCGATCTTCTCGCGATCGTCGGCGATCGGTTCCTCCCGGACCGCGGACTGCACGCGCAAGGTCGCCGTATGGTGAGATTTTGGTGCCCCTTCGTCCGTAATCGTTGTGGTGGCCGATGCCGAGCCGGCGTAATTGAGAGGCAGATAGAGCAAGAACGTGCTTCCCTCCCCCTGCGCTGACCAGGCGAATTTCTCCTCCCAGGAGCATGGCCAACTCGCGGCTGATCGCCAGACCCAAACCCGTCCCTCCGTACTTTCGGGACGTGCCCGCGTCGGCTTGCTGGAACGCCTCGAAGATGAGCCGCTGTTTCTCCGGAGCGACGCCGATCCCCGTGTCCTCGACGGCAAAGGCTACGACTTCGGGCGCGTGGCTCAAAACCGGGTGATCGCTGCTCCAGCCGGATTTGGCGCGCCCGACGTGAACGCTGACATGGCCCTGCGACGTGAACTTGATGGCGTTGGAAACCAGGTTCTTCAAGAATCTGTTGCAAACGCTTGGGGTCGCTCGTGAGCGTCCGCTGCAGGTTCGGATCGAGGTCGACATGAAAGGGCAGGTTCTTGCTTTCGGCAATGTGCCGGAAGTTCCGGTCCACGACCATGCACACCGTTTCAAACGGGATTTCTTCGATCTCGACGCTCACCGTTCCCGATTCGATCTTCGACAGGTCGAGGATGTCGTTGATGAGATTCAACAGATCGGAACCCGAACTGTGGACGTTGCGGGCAAACTCGACCTGTTTGGGGAGCAGGTTGCCGGCCGCATTTTCGGCAAGTTGCTGGCTGAGGATCAAAATCGAGTTGAGCGGCGTCCGCAGTTCGTGAGACATGTTGGCCAGGAACTCGGACTTGTACTTCGAGGTCAAAGCCAACTCGGCGGCTTTCTCTTCGAGCGCGCGGCGGGCTTGTTCGACTTCGCTGTTTTTGCGCTCGACTTCGGCGTTTTGCTCGGCCAGCAGGCGGGCTTTTGTCGCCAGCTCTTCGTTCGTTTGTTGCAGCTCGCTCTGCCGCGACTGCAACTCGGCGGTCAACTGTTGCGACTGCTTGAGTAGACCTTCCGTCCGCATCGTCGCTTCGATCGTATTGAGCACGACGCCGATGCTCGTTGTCAGTTGTTCGAGAAACGTCAGATTGGTCGGCGTGAACCGCTTGAGCGCCGCAAGTTCGATCACTGCTTTGATCTCGCCTTCAAAGAGCAGCGGCATGACGATGATGCTGGAGGGGCGCGCATCACCCAGGCTGGAGCCAACCCGCGTATAGTCGGGAGGCACGTCGTCGACGATGATTCGCTGTTTGGTGACGGCGCACTGGCCGACCAGCCCCTCGCCCAAACCAATCTGGCCGAGCAACTGCGGACGCTGAGCGTAGGCCGCCAAAAGCTGCAGCGTGGGGCGACCGTCGTCGAGCGTCATCTGGTACATGGTGCCTTGTTGTGCCTGCACCAGGGGGACCAGGTCGTTGAGCAACATCTTGCCGACCGTGAACAGGTCGCGCTGCCCCTGGAGCATGCTGGTAAAGCGGGCGACGTTGGTCTTGAGCCAGTCCTGTTCCTTGTTCCGATCGGTCGTCTCGCGCAGGTTGGCGATCATCGTGTTGATATTGTCTTTGAGCTCCGCCATCTCGCCCCGCGTGGCGACCTGAATCGACCGGGTCAAGTCGCCTTTGGTGACGGCCGTCGCCACCTCAGCAATGGCCCGAACCTGGGTCGTCAGGTTGCCGGCCAGCAGGTTCACGTTATCGGTCAGATCGCGCCAGGAGCCGGCCGCTCCGGGGACGTTGGCCTGGCCGCCCAACCGCCCTTCCGCGCCCACTTCCCGAGCGACGCTGATGACTTGCTCGGCAAAAGTTGCCAGCGTATCGGTCATGTTGTTGATCGTTTCCGCCAAGGCGGCAACCTCGCCTTTCGCCTGAACGGTGAGCTTTTGGCGAAGGTTGCCGTCGGCGACCGCGGTCACCACTTTCACGATGCCGCGGACCTGGTCGGTGAGGTTCGACGCCATGAAGTTGACGTTGTCGGTGAGGTCCTTCCAGGTGCCGCCCACTCCCGAAACCTGGGCCTGACCGCCCAGCTTGCCTTCGGTTCCCACTTCGCGAGCCACGCGCGTCACTTCGGAAGCAAAACCGTTCAACTGGTCCACCATCGTATTGATGGTGTTCTTCAACTCGAGGATTTCGCCCTTCACGTCGACGGTGATCTTGCGGCTCAAGTCGCCGCGGGCGACGGCGGTGGTCACTTCGGCGATGTTTCGCACCTGGGCCGTCAAGTTCGATCCCATCGTGTTGACGGAGTCGGTCAGGTCCTTCCAGGTTCCCGCCACGCCGGGAACGACGGCTTGCACGCCGAGCCGGCCTTCGGTCCCCACTTCGCGGGCCACGCGGGTGACTTCCGACGCAAACGAGCGAAGCTGCTCCACCATCGTGTTGATGGTCTCTTTGAGCTGCAGAATTTCGCCGCGCACGTCCACGGTGATCTTTTTTGAAAGGTCGCCGTTGGCCACGGCGATTGTCACGTCGGCAATGTTCCGGACCTGGCCGGTGAGGTTCGAGGCCATCGAGTTGACGTTGTCAGTGAGGTCCTTCCAAATTCCGGCGACGCCCGGCACCTGCGCTTGTCCACCGAGTTTTCCTTCGGTTCCGACTTCGCGCGCCACGCGCGTGACTTCGGCGGCGAACGCACCCAATTGCTCGACCATCGTGTTCATGGTCTCTTTCAACTGGAGGATCTCGCCCTTCACGTCGACGGTGATCTTGCGGCTCAAGTCTCCCTTGGCAATGGCGGTGGCCACGTCGGCGATGTTGCGAACCTGGCCGGTGAGGTTGGACGCCATCGAGTTGACGTTGTCAGTGAGGTCCTTCCAAGTGCCTCCGACGCCCGGAACTTGCGCCTGTCCGCCGAGCTTGCCTTCGGTACCCACCTCACGGGCCACGCGCGTGACCTCGGCGGCAAACGAGCGAAGCTGATCGACCATCGTATTGATCGTTTCCTTCAGCTGCAGAATTTCGCCCCGGACGTCGACGGTGATTTTCTTGGACAAGTCGCCGTTGGCGACGGCAATCGTCACCTCGGCAATATTGCGGACCTGCGAGGTGAGGTTGGAGGCCATCCAGTTGACATTATCGGTGAGGTCCTTCCAGGTGCCGGCGACGCCTTCGACGGTCGCCTGTCCGCCGAGCTTGCCTTCGGTTCCGACTTCGCGAGCGACACGGGAGACTTCAGAGGCGAAGCCGTTGAGCTGGTCGACCATCGTGTTGATGGTGTTCTTCAGTTCGAGGATTTCGCCGCGGACGTCGACGGTGATTTTGCGCGACAGGTCGCCACGGGCAACGGCGGTCGTGACTTCCGCGATATTTCGAACCTGGCCGGTGAGGTTGGAGGCCATGAAGTTGACATTGTCGGTCAGGTCCTTCCAGGTGCCCGCCACGCCGGGGACCGTGGCCTGTCCGCCGAGTTTGCCCTCAGTTCCCACTTCGCGGGCGACGCGGGAGACTTCCGAGGCGAAGCCGTTGAGCTGGTCGACCATGACGTTGACCGTATTCTTCAACTCGAGAATTTCGCCGCGGACTTCGACGGTGATCTTTTTGGAAAGGTCGCCGTTGGCGATGGCGGTCGCCACGTCGGCGATGTTTCGCACCTGGTCGGTGAGGTTGGAGGCCATGAAGTTGACGTTGTCGGTCAGGTCTTTCCAGGTGCCGGCCACGCCGGCGACTTTGGCCTGCCCGCCCAGCTTCCCTTCGGTTCCCACCTCGCGCGCAACGCGCGTCACTTCGCCGGCAAACGAGTTCAACTGGTCGACCATCGTGTTGAGCGTGTTCTTCAACTCGAGGATCTCGCCCTTCACGTCGACGGTGATCTTCTTGGACAGGTCGCCGCTGGCGACAGCCGTCGCGACGTCGGCGATGTTGCGGACCTGGCCGGTGAGGTTGGACGCCATCGAGTTGACGTTGTCGGTGAGGTCCTTCCACGTGCCGGCCACGCCCGGCACCTGGGCCTGTCCGCCGAGTTTGCCGTCGGTTCCCACTTCGCGGGCGACACGGCTCACTTCGCCGGCAAAGGCGTTGAGCTGGTCGACCATCGTGTTGATCGTGTTCTTCAGCTCGAGGATTTCGCCGCGGACGTCGACGGTGATCTTCTTGGAAAGGTCCCCATTGGCGACGGCGGTCGTCACCTCGGCGATATTCCGTACTTGCGAAGTCAGGTTGGTCGCCATGGCGTTGACCGAGTCGGTCAGGTCCTTCCACGTCCCGGCGACGCCGCGAACTTCGGCCTGACCCCCCAGCTTCCCTTCCGTGCCGACTTCACGTGCGACACGCGTAACTTCCGACGCGAAACCATTCAGTTGGTCGACCATCGTGTTAATGGTGACCTTCAGCTCCAAAATTTCGCCGCGGACGTCGACCGTGATTTTCTTGGACAAATCGCCGTTGGCGACGGCGGTCGTCACCTCGGCGATGTTGCGGACCTGGCCCGTCAGATTGGAAGCCATGAAGTTGACGTTGTCGGTCAAGTCCTTCCAGGTGCCGGCCACGCCGGGGACTTGTGCCTGGCCGCCGAGCTTGCCTTCGGTCCCCACCTCGCGAGCCACGCGGGTGACTTCGCCGGCAAACGCGTTGAGTTGGTCAACCATGACGTTGACCGTGTTCTTGAGCGCCAGAATTTCGCCCTTGACGTCGACGGTGATTTTGCGCGACAGGTCGCCCTTGGCGACGGCGGTCGTCACTTCCGCGATATTGCGGACTTGCGCCGTGAGGTTAGAGGCCATCGAGTTGACCGAGTCGGTGAAATCCTTCCACGTGCCGGCGACGCCCGGGACGACCGCCTGTCCGCCGAGTTCGCCTTCCGTCCCCACTTCACGAGCCACGCGCGTCACTTCGGACGAGAACGCGTTGAGCTGATCGACCATCGTGTTGATGGTCTCCTTCAACTCGAGGATTTCACCCTTCACATCGACGGTGATCTTGCGCGACAAGTCGCCACGGGCGACGGCGGTCGTTACGGCGGCAATGTTGCGGACCTGGGCGGTCAGGTTGGAGGCCATCGCGTTGACCGAGTCGGTCAGGTCCTTCCAGGTGCCGCCGGCCCCTGGGACGACGGCCTGTCCGCCCAGCCGTCCCTCGGTTCCCACTTCCCGAGCAACGCGCGTCACTTCCGAAGCGAAGGATCGAAGCTGATCGACCATCGTATTGATCGCTTCCTTCAGTTGGAGAATCTCGCCGCGGACGTCGACGGTGATCTTCTTCGACAGGTCGCCGCTGGCGACGGCGATGGTGACGTCGGCGATGTTGCGGACCTGGGCGGTCAGGTTGCCCGCCATTTGGTTGACCGAGTCGGTGAGTTCCTTCCAAACACCGGAGACGCCCTTCACTTTGGCCTGTCCACCGAGCTTGCCTTCCGTGCCGACTTCGCGGGCCACACGAGTCACTTCCGACGTGAACACGGAGAGCTGCTGTACCATGGTGTTGACAAGGCGGGCCGCTCGCAGGAACTCTCCCTTCAGCGGGCGTCCGTCCACTTCCAGTTCCATCGACTGACTCAAGTCGCCCTTGGCAATCGCGCCAATGGTGCGTGCCACGTCGGTGGTCGGGCGGGTCAAATCGTCCAAGAGCGTGTTGATCGACTGGGCCTTTGTGGCCCAATCTCCTGTGGCGCCGGCCAGCGACATGCGTTGGCGGAGCCGCCCCTCTTTACCGACCGACTCGCTCAGCCGATTGATCTCGCGGGAAATGCCGTCTTCGTGATCGATCGTCTGGTTAAACGCCTTCGCGATCTCGCCTTCGATCCCAGGCCAATCCGTGGGAAGCCGGGTCGAAAATTTGCCCTCTCGAAAGGCGACCATCGCATCGAGAAGTTGCTGCATGCGAGAGCTGCCATCGCGGTGGCTGCGGCGATTCAGATCCGTCGCACCGATGACACTGGCTCCGTCAGTTTTTACGTGCTTAGCTCCGTCGGTCGGGGGTCGGCGGACTGCTCTCGTCATGGAAAGGCGCCTTGTTAAGGGATCGCGAAGCCACGCTTATCTTGATTTTGCCGCAGTTTGGCCCAACGCGAGAACGCAGGGCCTCGATTCTGAACGAACGGGGTCTGGTTTTAGGGAGGCCAATGTGGCAGCGCAGAAATCATCAGGGTGAATGGTGGACAGGTTCTCGCCGTTTAACGCCCGCTCAATTTGGATTAGGACAGGGCGCGTCGGGCGGGAAACGGCCAGAGCGAGCTGGAGCCAGCAACACGCGTGCCGCAAAACTGATTGGTTCAAACTCATTGGTGACGACTAGCGTCGGTGCGCACCAGAACTGACGGTCCGCGAGCACCCCGTGGACACGGTCTACCGCTCACGTTCCGACTCACGAGACGGCAAACCCATCCTGACCCTGTGCCGCTGCACAACTCCGACGCAGACTCTCCGGCTTCCAAATTCGCGCGCGTGCGTCGAACACCGCGAAGCTAAACCCTTTTCCGGGACGGCAGCAAACGACCGATCAGTGCCCTTTCAGGACGCCCCGGAAAGTCACACGTTTTTCGGCACACCGTTTTGCGTGCCGGATTCCCATACGTTTTCGCGGAATCGGGTGCGATCTAGTGACGACGGTCAAAAACGCCTCAAAACGTCGTCAGAAATCCAACGTTTTTTGGGCCGCATCCGATGGCCGGCTGCAAATGACGCTCACTAGCTGATTTTGAGAATTTGTTTTTGAATGTTTTGAATCGTTTCACGTGTCTGCCCAGCAAGTTTCCTGGGCCGGGGCGCGCGAATCACTCAAGCCTTCGCCACCACGCCATAGGGAGTTGTACCCGTCCAAACGTCGAACGCCGACATTTGCGCCCATAACCGCAAATCATTCAGCAAACTCGCCAATTCAGCTCCAGCGTTGATCCTTGCCGCTAGAATGAGTGACCTTCACAATTCGGTGCGCAAATCAGCGAGAGTCGAACGGCGAGGGGAGCTGAGTCGCACGCCTCGAGCGCGTAACGTCCGAAATTTATCTGGAAGACGTCGCCCTAAATGCAAAACAACAGGAAAACGGGGACCCGCCGACCCATCGGAAGTCGTGGGCCGGCGGTCCAGAAGTCTGCGTTCGCGCGGCGAATGTCGTTTTTCTTAAGTCTCTTCTGCCTACTGATCACGGAGCCTCGGCTGCATGGGGACGAGCCGCCAGCACCGCCTCTGCCCAAGCCGAATCCGGAACGGCTGAAGGAACGCGATCGTTACGATGCCGAGCGGCAGAGGCTCTGGGACGAAGATCGGCTCGGCGAGGCGATTGTCGCAGGTGAAAAACAGGTCGCGATCGAGCACCAAATGTTCGGCGACACCCACGACGACGTGGCCGCATCGTTTGACGGGATCGCCGGAATGCACGAGGACCGCGACGAATTTGCGGCCGCCCGGACGGCCCGGCGGGAGATCCTCCGAATCGAATTGCAGCTCTACGGAGCCGACTCGTGGCAGGCGGAAGATGCGCGTCGCAATCTCGAAATCACGCAGCGGCTCGAAGCGCTCCCGCACGATCCGCGTCGATTGTATACGCGTTCCAAGCGGCTGCTCGCTCGCGTCATCAAAATGACCAAAGAGGGCAAGGCGCGCGAGGCGCGGCGCCCTGCCGAGGAGGCCGTGCGACTGCGGAAGGAGATATTTGGACAGGACCATTGGCTAACCGCCCAGCCGCTCGCCTGGCTCGCGGATGTTTATAAAAAGCTCGGCGACTCTGACCGATCGCAAGACGCCCGCCGGCGCGTACTTGAGATCCGCAGAAACTCGTTCGGCGAGAAGCATCCTCAATTCGTACAGGCGCTGGAGAACCTGGGGGCAAGCCACATGGCACGGGGCGAGTATGCGAAGGCGGAGCCGTTGCTTCGTGAAGCCCTCGAGAAGCGAAGACAACTGGGCGACGAGACTACTGAGGCCTATGCCCGCAATCTGCATAACCTCGGCTACGTCTATCTGGATATGAAGAATTACCCGCGGGCCGAGGCGTATTTTCAGGACGCCCTGCGAATCAAAAAGCAATTTCTCAGAGACAAGACCACTGACTATGCCGCGACCCTCGGCGCTCTCGGCAACTTGTACAACGAGCGACAGGAGTTCCCTCGCGCAAGCGGCCTTGCGCCAAGCGCTTGAGATCGAGAAACATGCACTCGGAGAGAAGCATCCAGACGTTGCGCTCAGCCTGAATAATCTGGCATTCGCTTGCCAAGGGGCGGGGGATGCGGCTCTTGCCGAGGGATACTACCGGCGAAGCTTGTCAATCACGCGGGACGTTTATGGAGCGAAGCATCCCGATTACGCACAGGCCCTGGAAAACCTGGGAGCGCTTTTCCAGGCGACCGATCAAGTGGACAAGGCTGAGCCGCTGATTCGCCAGGCCGCCGATATCCTGAAGGCCCGCGGCGAAGCATCGCTTCGACAGTACGCTGGCTGCCTCAACCAGTTGGGCGTGCTGTACAGCAATTCTGGCGATGCCAAAAAAGCAGTGATGGCTTACGAGCAGAGTCTGGACGCCTATCGGCGGCTTCACGCGGAAAAGGATCCGAACGCGCTTGTGACGGCCACGAACCTCGGCGTGGCTTACTCCAACATGCGGGATTTTGGCCGTGCACTCCCAATCATTCGCCGAGTTGTCGACGTCCGCCGAGACCTTTCAGGGTCGCGAAGCGCGGTCTATCGACAAAGCATCGGAACGCTACTGCAAACACTCGACGATGCGGCCGATGCGGCGGAGCGTCACGACAACTTTCCGGAGGCACGCAAGGCGCGCCTGGAGGTCATTGACCTGCGAACGGGTTTGCTCGGCAAGGATCATTGGGAAACGCGGGATGCAGTCCTAGATCTGGACCAGACCGATCGGATCTCCAAGCTGGGTGCCGACGCTCGCGCCCGTTTGGCTCATGCCAGCCAGCTGATGCACCAGGTTGGAAAACTGAACCGGCAAGGAAAGACTCGCGAAGCGATTCCCCTGGCCGAAGAAACTGTGGCCATTCGACAAACCGTCTTGGGTGCGGACGATCGACTCACGGGTGACAGTCTGGATTGGCTCGGTTACCTCCACAACCAGCTTGAGGACTACAAACATGCCGAGCCGCCCTTGCAGCGCGCGCTTGTCATCAGCGAGCGGGCACTCGGCAAAAGGCATCCTTCGTACCTTTCGACATTGAAGAAATTGGCCTATCTCTATTTCAAGACCAAAGCCTACGAGAAGGCGGCGGCCATGTACCGCGAGACCCGCGGCCTGCAAGCAGATATGTATGGTTCACGGGATTCGCGGACTAGGCGAACCGTGAACGATCTGGCGAACACGGTGGCCGAGCTCGGGACGCGGCAGCTTCAACAAGAGGATTTTGCCGGCGCACGGAGGGCCTGGCAAGAATGGTTGGACATTCAGACCGCGTCGCTTGGGCCAAAGCATTGGAAGGTGACAAATGCGCGAGCCAACCTGGCGTTTGTCGACCAAACCGAGCGACTCAGCGCGGCGAAGCGCCGTGAACTTACTGAAGCCGCGGATCTTTACCGGAGAGCCGTCGACCTGAATGGAAAAGAGCATTACCGCGAAGCGTTGGTGCCGGCGCAGCGGGCACTCGAAATCCGCCAGCGAGTCCTCGGCCCAACGCATGCTCTCACGCTGACAAGTCTCAACGAAATGAGCCACGTCTATGTCGGCCTGGGAGAGTATGCGAAGGCAGAGCCAATTCGCCTCCGGCTCGTCGAACAAGGCAAAGAAGTTCTGGGCGAGAAGCATCCCAGCCATGCCACGCACGTTCTCAATCTGGCCGGGCTCTATGCGTCGATGGGCGCGTTTGACAAGGCCGACCGTCTCTATCGAGAGGCTCTGGCCATTCGAAAAGAGGTTCTGGGAGAGGACAGTGGCGAATATGCGGCGAGCTTGAATGATTTGGCGATCAACTGCGGCAAACGAGGTGATTGGGCTCAGGAAGAGTTTTTGCTTCGCCAAGCTGTTGCCGTTCATAAGAAAGTCGACGGCCCTCAGTCCCCCGAATACGCGAAGAGTCTGGGGAACCTGGCGATCGTCTACAACATTCGGGGGGATTTAGCGCACGCAAAGCCTCTGCTCAAAGAGGCCGCTGAAATCGTTCGCCGCGCGGGTGGCGACAAGAGCACGAACTACGCGTGGATTCTGCGCAACCTTGCGGCCGCGGATAATGGGGACACTAAAACGGAGGAAGCCCTCTACAAGCAAGCTACCGAGATCTATGCAGCCGTGGTTGGCAAGAGGCACGAGGCCTATCTTGACACGCTGAATGACCTCGGCATTCTCTACGTCAATAGCGGTCAATTTGAGAAGGCTGGTCCCGTGTTGAATGAATGTGCTCAGGTAACGAAAGAGACACTGGGCGAATTACACCCGGACTACGCACGCCGCGTGCAGAGCCTGGGAAGTTTGTACCGCCGAATGGGCCAATTTGCGCGGGCCGAGACGAGCTTGCAACAGGCCATCGCGATCTACAAGCAATCGCTGGGAGAAAGGCATCCCGAATATGCCAACAGTCTCAAACAACTTGCCAGGCTTTATCTGTTAATGCAAAACCCGGGAAAGGCGGAACCGATTTACCTGAAGGTGCTGGAAATCACAAAATCCGCGGTCGGAGAGAAAGACCCGGCTTACGGTTCGTTGCTGACGGAAGTAGGTGACGCCTATTTGAACATGGACGATTACGACCGGGCACTTTCCTTCCATCGGCGCACCGTCGAAATCGCTCGGGCCGTGTATGGTGAGAAACACGTCGCGTTCGCCACAGCGATCGCCGAACTGGCTCTGGTCTATCAAGACCTCGGAGACTACGCGCAGGCTGAGCCGCTCTATCGTCGGTCACTGGCAATTCAGAAAGAGCTGGACAGCGGTTATCCTCTAACAGCTCGGGCCGTCATTTTTAATTTGGCGAGTTTGTACTTCAGCAAAGGGGATCTGAAGGCCGCCGAACCGCTGATGCATAAGGCAGTCGAACTGAACAAACAGAGCAGCGGCGAGCGACATCCGAAGTACGCGAACGGACTTTATCACTTGGCCATGCTGCAATTGCAGAAGGGAGACTTCGCGGAGTCCGAGCGATTGCTAAAAGCGTCGCTGGCGATTTATCGGCAGAGCTTAGGCGAGCGAAGCGGTGAATATGCAAAATGCTTGCTCGAAATCGGGAAGATTGCCGCGCTGCGCGGAGATTTCGCAAAAGCGGAAGCGCTCATCGGACAGGCGTTAGCGATCAAACAACAAGACCTCGACCAGATGGCCGCTGCACAATCGGAAAAGCAACAGCTCGGGATGCTCTCGCGGGCCCGGGCGCTGATCGACCTTTATGTGTCGGTGGCGATTCGTGCCCACGTCGCTCCCGACGCAATTCATGCCCAGGTTGTCGGCTGGAAAGGAGTCGTTTCTGGCCGGCAGACCGAGATGCGGCGCTTACGCCGCGTTCTGCAATCGGCCAAGGACTCGGAGATCGCAAAGGCATACCAACGGCTCGACGAGGCCACTGCGAAGTTGGCCGCCCTATCGACCCGCGCCGGACGCGCAAGATCCGACGAGTCTGAGCCACGAACTCGCCGAGACCAACGATGAGATTGAGAGGCTCGAGAAATCACTCGCCGCGCAAAGCGCCGAGTTTCGCAAACAGCAGCGACATCAAAAGATCACCGTTGGCGAAATCCGCTCCGCTTTGCCGCGCGGCACGGCACTTGTCGACTTGTTCGAGTATTCGGATTTCGATCCGCGGCCGACACTCACGAGCAAGCTGGGCACTTGGCACACGCGCGTGTTGGCTTTTGTCGTCCGTCCGGATCGTTCGACGGTGATGATTGATTTAGGACCCGATCGGCCCTTGGCGGACGCGGTCGCCGTTTGGCGTAAAGATTTTGGCCGACCGCAGGCCGGCCAGCCCGATTGCGGGCAGGCCTTGCGACGGCTGGTGTGGGAACCGCTACAAGCCTCGTGTGCGGGGATCAAGCTCCTGCTCGTTTCGCCCGATGGCGCGTTGGCCCGCGTCCCGTGGGCGGCGATCCCTGGCAAACAAGCGGGCACGTATCTGATTGAAGAGATGGCATTGGCGACCGTGCCCATTCCGTCGCGGCTACCCGAATTGCTCGCCGCGCCTCGTAATCCAGATACGAAACAGTCGCTACTCGTCGTGGGCGACGTGCGGTTTGACGGCTTGGCGAGCGTATCGGAAAGCGCAACGTCGACTCAGTCGGCGGTGCGGGGAACTCGCAGCGGCTCGTTGTTCCATTGGTCAGAGCTGCCGGGCACGTCCGCCGAGGCCGAAGCCATCCGCAAGACGTTCGCCAGCCGCTTTCCAACCGCACCGATGGCGGATCTTCGCAGGGACGATGCGACCGAAGGCGCCGTCAGGCGGGATGCACCGCGATATCAGTATCTGCACTTCGCCACGCACGGCTATTTTGCCCCTCCGGAACTCCGCTCCGCCTTAGCGTCCGCGTCCAAGACCGACGCCGCAGACGTCGGTAGTCTGTTCGCGAAAAAGGACGTGGCTGGGTTTCATCCGGGCCTACTCTCCGGCCTCGTGCTCGCGGGAGCCAATCGGCCGGTGGACTTCGATCACGACGACGGCATCCTGACGGCCCTCGAGGTGGAGGCTTTGGACCTCGGCGGCGTGGAACTTGCCACGCTTTCGGCGTGCGAGACGGGTCTTGGCGAGACAGCCGGAAGCGAGGGTTTGCTCGGGCTGCAGCGCGCCTTCCAAACGGCCGGGGCTCGCAGCGTGGTCGCCGGATTATGGAAGGTGCCCGATCGCGCCACGAAAGTGCTGATGCAGCGATTCTATGAGAGTCTCTGGCAGAAGCGGATGTCGAAAATCGACGCGCTTCGCGAGGCACAGCTCTGGATGCTCCGCGAAGGCCCGAGACATCCCGACATCCTCCGCGGGCTCGACGTCGCTCCGGAGATCGCTAAGAACGAAAAAAGTCTTCCCCCCTACTACTGGGCGGCATTCGTGTTATCGGGCGATTGGCGGTGACTCGCTAACTGTTCGTGCTATGGGCGCACTTGCTCGTCCACGTCGTTCGCTTTCCCGTAATGTCAAACCTTTTCTGGACACGCCGAAAAACCACCGTATTTTGGAAGCAGCTTGGTGGTGATTGGACGGAATGGGAACTGTAAGTCGATCTCAAACGTCTAATGCCTAGTCGCACATCAAAACTGACGACAGAGCATTACTGTGATCGCTTCTTCCGACGGCGCTCGCCTAGTCGGGTACGCTCGGGTCAGCACGGAAGGTCAAGATCTGGCTCTTCAGATCGATGCGCTGCGAAGCCATGGAGTCGCAAACGAGCTCATCTTCACCGACAAAGCATCAGGCGTCAAACATGATCGACCTGGACTCGACGCCTGCTTCAAAGCGCTGCGGGCGGGGGACATCTTACTGGTTTGGCGGCTCGACCGACTCGGTCGCTCTGTCCGGCACTTAGTCACTTTGATCGATAATCTTCGAGATCAAGGCGTCGGATTTCGCTCGGTGTGCGATGGCGCGATCGACACAACAACACCGTCGGGGGAGCTTATCTTCCACGTCTTTTCGGCACTGCGCAATTCGAGCGTCGGTTAATTCAAGAGCGGACGAAAGCCGGTCTTGCGGCGGCTCGTGCCCGTGGTCGAAAGGGCGGTCGCCCAGCATTGAGCCCCGACCATCCACGAATCGTCCTTGCCGCCAAACTCTTCCTCGACAAATCGATCTCCATCGACGCCATCTGTGCGACGCTGAAAGTCTCCAAAACGACGTTGTACCGCTACGTCGCATCCGCCAGACGTGCTTCGCGGGCGTCGCGGCAAAATCCCGAATGACGGGAAGTGCGACTCTCTCGAATCGGGCGCAACTGTGCCAGTTGCGAGGACTTTGCTCGCTGACTGGTGATCACACAGCCCAATTCAGGAGCCGTCTTGTCGTCGATCTGCATCAGCGACGAAACCTCCCGATCGTCGCGTAGAGCCGAAGAACTCAGCGGCTACGGAAGTGAACCCTAAATTCAGCCGTCCTTGGTGGTATATTGATTCGAGAGAGAACATAGCCATCGAGAGAGAACATAGCCATCGAGTACTCGTGGTTCACGCTTCCGCACCACGGAAATGCGGCGGATATATGTGTCGCCGCTCTATCGCCGATTGGAGGCCGCGAGAATACTCGACAGTTCGCGATTCATACGACTGCTGCTCAAGCCAATCGCAAGTTCCTGGCCAGTTGTTGTCGCAACTTCTTGACGAGATCGGCACCCCGGTCCATGACGGCGCCCATGGCCTCGTCCACTTTCTGAACGTGACGCTTGCACTCGGTAGGATAGCGCTGCGCCAACACGAGGAAGAAGCATCGGTACAGCCAAAATGTTCGTTGTAATGCCTTCTCTCCGGCATCGGCGTCCTTTGCTTTGCCCTTTAGCAACAGCCAGTCCTGCAGGTGGCGCGGGGCTGAGAGAGACACGATCCGCTTTGCGGCGTGCTGGAGGTCATAGATGCCGCCGCGGAGGGCATACCAAGGTACAAAAATGCTGATCCCTGCGTCTTCCGCTTGCAGCGTCCAGTAACCTGGGGAGATTCCGACTTGCGGATTAACGGGGAGCGGAAGCTCCCACGTCAACAGTCCCTCAAGTCCCCAACGGCGATAAAACGCGAAGAATTCGCTCTCAAGGTGAGAGACACGCGGGGCGGTCGCTTTCGTCTTGCGTCGGTCGGAACGCCGGACCGTGGATGGGAACTCACCTCTGTCGGAAATTTCGCTATTCCAAGTCGAGCGAAGCGTGTGAAGCTCGCCCCGGAAGAGTGGATTAGCGACAAGCCAACCGGCATACGCCTCTTGCCTGCGCCTGAGCGCGCGTCGTTCGGTCCTTGCCTGGCTCCATGCGACCTCACGCTCTGCGGGTGATTGGACTCCGGATACCTGAATCTCGGACAAAAAATCACTTAGCTTTCGATACGATTCGGAACGAGCGTGGTTGTACCACTCGGCTTTGAGTGGCGGCGCCAAACGCTCAAGCATTTCATCAGCCGAATCCGGGGGCCGTTCCATTCGCTCAAGCATCTGTCGGAGACTGAGCTTTTCCCGCCTTCGCAATTTCGCAAGATAATCCGGCGAGTAATGGTATTGCGTCCGCGGTGCCGCAAACGGTGCCGATATTTTTGTTGCCGGCTGCACGTTTTCTCCGCCGCCGATTGGTCGTCCGAGAAAGAACCCGTTGACGGTCGTCCTCGCAAGATCCCGCTCAAAATTTGCCTGTGTCTCGGTGAAAAAGTTAGGGATGGACTGCTCGATTTGCGCAATCACGTCCTCCTGCAGGGCGTAGAGCGGGTCGAGCTTTAGAAAGGCATTGCCTCGATGTCGCTGGCTGAATTGACGCCAAGTGGGATCCGCGAGCCGTTTTACTCGTCGTTTTGACATCTGTACTGACTATTCCGACGGGCACATCTCCCTGGGCCGAACCCTGCCCGCACCGTCTTGCCGCACGAAGGGGAAGATTTTTCCAAAAGTTTTCCCTGTTCAGCGCCTGAGCCAAACTGAGAAATTGCCACCGCGATCGCAACATCGCGATCAAAAGCTTCGGGCAATTCCTCGTTGCGGCAGTCATCATGGCGACCGTTCAGCCGGACTTCCAGCGATCCACCGACCAGGTCGGGACGCGCCCACCTATGGTGGTGGCTGCGCTTTCAGGACAACATTCGCACAAAACGACCCTGGGCGTCGACGTGCATATTTGGCGTCGCGGCAACACATACTTGGCTCGGGGTTCTTTCGAAGGCCGACGCTTTGGCGAGACCCTCGGAAACGACGAACTTGAGGCGAGTGCACGCCTGCGTCGGTTACTGGGAGAAATTGAATCCGGTGCCTACGTCCGCCCGAGCGAGGCTCGGAAGCGACCGCTGTCCAGGCCGACGGTGTCGCGTCTGACGTTGCGTCAGCTTCTAGACGCCTTTCTTTCCGAGAAACGAAAGACTCGCGGCGAGAACACTTCGGCGACGTACAGGTCGCGACTGCTGCCGGTTCTCGATTTTGTGGAACTGCCTGCAAACCGCAAGCGATGGTCTCTGGCCCGCGACATCGACCGCGGCTTCGCCCTTGGACTTAAGTCGTTTCTTCACAAATGCCAGACAACGCGCAACGGTCGAACGCGCGGCAAAAAAAAGCTTTTGTCAACGCGTCAGATCATCAATATTTTGGAGTGTCTTCAGACCGCCTTGGCATGGGCACGGCGTGCGGATATCCGCCATCTGCCGGCCGACTGGTTGAGCCCGTTCAATCCAGACTTGATTGGTTCACCACCGGCAAAAGATCCGTTACGCCTTGATCTTGTTCCGCTCGAGGCTCGCCTGGCGCTCGTCCGATCAATGGATCGCTGGCAGCTGTGCCAATTGGCGCTGTCGCTGGTCCTTCCGCTTCGCCCCGACGAAGCCGTAGGCCTGCTCGTGTCGGAAGTAGACTTCGCGAAGGGCTGGCTAAAGATTGGAACGCGTTTGGCCGGTGCGGACTTTACGAAGGCACGTCAGTCGTTCACTCTCCCATTTCCCGGCGAGCTGGCTCCCATACTGCAGGCCTGCATCGGCCAGCGCACCGAGGGACCACTGCTTCGCAGCCGACGCTCCTTCGCCTGTGACGGTCCTTCCGGCGTCGGTTCGTTCGAGGAATTATCCCGCCGGTTCGAAGATTGGCTGTTGGCGCTTCCGCCCGACCGACTGCAAACGGAACAAGATCGGAAAAAGGCGTTTCGAGAGTTCTTAGGTCGAATGGGGGGGATGTCGACGAATTCCTTATCCAAGGAATTTTCCAAGGTGTGGGCAATGGCTGGTGTCGGGACAAGCGCGACGCTTTACGCGCTGCGTCATTCGGTCACGAAGGGGCTGAAGGAGGCCAACATTCCGCACTTGGACATGCTCTATTTGACGGGCCACTCGACAGGCAATATTCTCAACGAGTACACGCCGGTCGACCCTGTTGGCGCAATGAAAAAGTATTTTTCGACGATCGGACCGCTGCTCGCAGCGATCACTGCGCGTTGGTCCGAGGCTTCGCAGACCACGAGCTTCCACAAAGCAAGTTGAATCGGTATGGCGGCCACGGTCGTGGCCCAATGAGGGTCGGACGGCAATGAAGACATCTGGCACGCCGGCCAATATGGCTGACATCGTTTGTGCGCCGCAAATGGTACTCACGATGTCCACCGCATTAATCGAAAGTGATGGCAATAGTTCGGCTTGTCCGGCCGCCGATGCCGATGTAATGTGTGCTTTGTCAGAGGTGGTTTCCGGGTGCACCTCGAGACTCAAAAATACGTGGGACTGAGTGGTGCACACATGGTGCACAACGGGTGCACAACCGGCATCGGTGTCGGACCTAGGCATTTGAAGTGCGGTCCTGAGTCTAAATCGTGTAAGTCGAGTTTATTAAAAGGTTTTGCACTACGGCTCGGTCAATCGACGCGATACAGGCGAGAGAAAAATGAACCTACTAGGAGAGTCCCCCTCTCTCCGCTGAACGAGGCCGCCACTTGGCGGCCCGTTTTTTGTTTGCCTGGTTGCGGAGAAGACGGCCGGCTCTTCCTCTAAGGCTTCCGCTTCTTCGAGACGGCTCAACACCACGGCGATGGTCCCGTTCGTTTCGGCAGACAGCGCCGATCGACACCTCGATTAACCCACAAAGTGCGTGCCGGCCCGCGCGGGGCGGCGCTTAACCTGCTGCGCACCCAGCCGGATGCTTGAGTAGGATTCTTGCGTCTCCCGCGAAACCCTGAACCGTGGCCGAGACAGGAAGAGAAATGCTTTGGCGATTTCCCGTGGCGCTCGCAACCGTGTTCCTTCTTTTGACCAGCGGTGCGCATTGCGAGAGCCGTTTCGCCAGCATCCGCCTCGTCCCGGGGTCGAAACGGGATCCCGTTGAATCGCGGTACGTCGACCTGTTGCGGGAGCGGATCGCCGAGATCAGCTCGGCCCAGATCTCCGTCGGCGCCTTCCCGCAAGAGTTCGACGGTCTGGTGCTTTGCATCGGCACGCTGCAGTCACAGCCTGAGTTGGCCGCTCGCGCGCACGAACTGGGTGTCGAGCTACCGCGGACCCTCGATCCGGGGACGGAGGGCTTTGTGCTGGCCTCGAAGAAGAGTCACGGGCGGCAAGTGGTGCTCGCCATCGGCAGCGATCGGCGTGGCGTGCTCTACGCGGTCGGCGAGATCCTGCGGCAAACGGTGGGACGAGGCGAGGCGGTAGCGTTTCCCACCGAACTCAATGTGCGGTGCGCGCCCCGCTGGCCGATTCGCGGACTCATCGTTTCGCAGGGGGACACGCTGCGAAAGCTGACCGGAGCCCGCATGTGGACCACGAGAGAGCTGCAGCAGGCCCATCTGGATTACGCGCTGGCCGGGGCAAACACCTTTGAGCTCGATGAAAACGAGGGACCGAACGGGATGTTCCCGTTTATCAAATCGTACGGTCTCGATGCACTCGCAGTCATCGAGGGGAACACCGGCAGCGGGCCGCCTGAGTGGCAGGCCAAAGAGGCGATCGGCCGGATAGGCTATTTATGTCCCGGAATTCCC
Organism: uncultured Planctomycetaceae bacterium; assembly: GCA_963752185.1. Lineage (GTDB taxonomy): Bacteria > Planctomycetota > Planctomycetia > Planctomycetales > Planctomycetaceae > DASPSM01. The sequence goes on from CAVVXK010000002.1 coordinate 4,770,892, forward strand.
GCGGCTCGAAAGGCGCGTCCTCGAGCAGCACGAACGGCTCTTCCAGCGGATGCCCGACTTCGATTACGTGCACTTCAAATCGGGGGACGGCGGCGGCGATGAGTCGGAGGCGTCGGCTCCCTACGGCCGGACGCTGATCTATTTGTGCGAGGACTACGCGCGCCTGCTGCGAAAATATCATCCGCACACGAAGATTTTCGTGGGCAATCAGAAACTCGACAACGCCGGCGACCGGGCGATCTTCGAGTACTTGCAGGCACGGCCTCGCGATTGGATCGACGGCATTTGCTATGGGCCGGGATCGAACGCCATGGGTTGGACGCCCGGCCGGCGGCAGGATCATCGCATGGATCTGTTTCGCGAAGGGGGCCGCGGTGCGCTCGGCGGTTATCTCCGCGAGATGTTGCACCAGCTGCCGCCGCGACATTCGATTCTGCTCTTCACCGATTTGACGCACTGGGTCTATTCGCAGTACGGGCTGATGGATCACGCGCTGATTCCCGATCGCAACCACCAGTTGCCGCCGAAGTGGGACTCGTGGATGTACGAACGCAGGCCGAGCGCGGAATTGGCCCAGGTCTACAATCGGCGCACCTTTCACGCGCGGCCGCGAAATTATTATCGCGTCTTTCAGGAGACGGCCGAGTTCACGATCGGCGACGTGGCCTACTCCGAGGGGCATCACGACCACTTGAACGAATGGATGTATCAGCGGCTATTTTGGGGTCCGCATCGAACGGTGGAGGACGTCGTCGCCGAGTACTGCGGCACCTATTTCGGGCCAGATGCGGCTCCGCAGATGGCTGAGGCGATCTTCACGCTCGAGCATAATCTGGAAACGCCGATTCTCGACAATCGCGGCATCGACCGCATGATCGAATTGGTCGAGGGGGCGGGAACCGCGATGCCCGCGGATTTGCGCGAGCGAAATTCGTTGTGGCGCGAATACCTGCAGAAAGCCTATCTCGATAAATACATCCAACTCGACAGCCGCCGTCAGCACGCGTTTGTCGACGGCATTCTTGGTCAACTCCGCACGGCCCTCGAGCGGGACGATCTCGATCGCACGTTTGCCGCGCTGGGAACCGTCGAGCTGCCGCCCGAATCGCCTGACATGCAGCGGCTCAAATCGGCAGCGGACCGCATCGGCCAGGAGAGCGACCGCCTGTCTGGCGTACGCAGCGACGGATTCTTCAATTTGAAGCAAGATTACGTCGGCCTGGGCTGGCTGCGACGCGAGATCGGTCGGGCGAAGGCCGCTGCGACCGCGGAGAAACGGCGGGCAATCGTCGAGCGGATCGTGTTTTACGATGACCCGGGCGAAGGGGGCTTTTACGACAATGCGGGCGTTCCGGAGAAGGCGCCGCATCTCGTTCACGGCTGGCCTTACGGAGACGGCATCATCAGCCGCGAGAACCGTCCCTCGCAACGCAAGATGGCCTTCACGACCGACGAGGATCGCGGAGTGACTTTTCAATACGAGAATCTCGACCGGTCGGCCGCGTACCGCGTCCGCCTCTCACTGGTTCGACCCCGGTACGCGCCGCGCTACGCTGGAAGACAACATCAAAAGACGGAATCGATTTACGCTGACGAATTTCCCCTGGCGGAGAATCTCGAGTTGCCCGAGTACAACGCCGACTTTTATGAGTTCGATATCCCCAAAGCGGCCACCAGCGACGGGCAGTTGACGTTGTGGTTCAAGAAGCGGCCGGACATCGGCACGGGATTGCAATCGGATGTGACGATCTGGCGCAACACGGGGGGCTGGGGGACGCTTGTTTCGGAGGTCTGGCTCATGAAAAAAGGCGCTCCGCCGAGGCGTCGGACGGCGGCGCATCAATCGGCGGGGCAGGATCGATAATCGAGATCTTTTTTCGCGCACTCTGGCGCGGTTACTTGCCGCCGGGCGTGTTTACGATACGAACGTTTGTCGACACAGAAACGATTTCGCTATTCGCGCGAGCGGGCCCAAACTGTTTTGTCGCGGATTTGAATCTCGAATGTTTGCACGGGCTCAGTGGCCGGCATGCAGAGCGGCTTTCCCGTGCGGATGTCGAAGCGGGCTCCGTGCCGGGGGCAGGTGATTTCGCAGCCTGCGAGCGGACCGTCCGTCAGCGGCTGGCCGTCGTGCGAGCAGACGTCTTCGATGGCGTAAAAGTTGTCGTCCACCCGCAACAGAAGTGCGGGGACTTCGTCGATGACGACCAGCTTGCGTCCGCCCGGCGGGATCTCGTCGACCGTGGCGATCTGCTCGAAGTCGGACATAGTCAGCGCCCGATGCCCAATTTGCGCTCGACCGTCTGGCTCAGCGTGTCGCGCACCGCTTCGACCGGAATACGATCGTAGACCGTGCGGAAAAAGCCCTCCACGATCAGGTGCATCGCCTCGAAACGCGAGAGCCCGCGGCACATGCAGTAGAAGATCTGCTCTTCGTCGACGCGGCCGGCTGTCGCGCCATGCGTGCAGCGGACATCGTCCGCCTCGATTTCGAGACCGGGAATCGAATCGCAGCGGCAGGTGGGACTCAGGAGGAGCGCGTCGCTCCGCTGGTAACCGTCCGTCTTTTGGGCGACAGGCTCGACCTTGATCATCCCGCGCCAAACCACGCGGGCCTTGTCGCGGAGAACCTCCTTGTACAAGAGGTCACTCGTCGTGTTGGCGGCGTTGTGAGTTTGCTGCGTGTAGTATGAGATGAGTTGACGATCGGTGGCGAAGGTCACGCCATTGACCTGCGCTTCGGCACCTTGCCCGTCGAGCGAGACGCGCTGGTGAATGTGCGCCAGCCGCGCCGAGGCCGCCCACCGTCCACTGCAATTTTCCGTTGCGATCGACGTGACCGGCCTGATGCGCGAAGTGGTACGTCCGCGGATTCCAGTTCTGCAACTGCACGTAACGCAGCGCGGCCTCCGCGCCAATCAACAACTCGACTGCGCCCACGTGCAAACCCGGCGTGTCGGAACGCGCGGAGGCGGTTTCCTCCAAGAGCGTGGCCGCGCTCCCCTCTTCGAGAATCACCAGCGTGTGGCTGAAATCGGCTGCTTGGGATTGCGCCAAACCGATCAGGCTATGCAAGGGCTCGTCGATCTGCACATTGCGGGGCACATAGAGCACCGTTCCGCCGGTCCAGAATGCGGCGTGCCAGGCGGCGAAGCGGTCGGCCGCCGGCCTGACGGCGCGCGTCATCAAGTGCGGTTCGAGCGTGGCCCGATGATCTCGCACCAAAGCGGTCAAATCTCCGAAGAGAACACCCGCGCGAACCAATTTCTCTTCGAGAGCTGTTCGTGTCGCACGTCCGTCGACATGCGTCACGCTGCCGGCAAACTTCGCGCGATCCGCGAGCAATGTGGCGAATTCGGTCGAGGTGCCGGACGGAGCCGCGGAAGGACTCAGTCGATAATCGTCGGCGCGAAACGCGCGCAGGTCGACGCGTTTGAACTCTTCCGGGTCGAGCGGCCTTTCGAGCCGTTCGACGTAGAAATCGAATGCCTTGCGGCGCAGATCGATGATCCAACCCGGCTCGTCGCGGGTTTCGAGGAACGCCTCGAACGCCGCCCGCTGGAATCCGGACGGTCGATCGGCGGCGGCTTTTTCCAGAGAGCTTGTCATCGGAGTCACGTCAGCCGACCGAGCCTTCCATTTGCAGCTCGATCAGGCGGTTCATCTCGACGGCGTATTCCATCGGCAGCTCCTTCACGAGCGGCTCGATGAATCCGGTCACGATCATCGACGAGGCTTCGGCCTCCGAGAGCCCGCGGCTCATCAAGTAGAAGAGCTGCTCCTCGGCGATTTTCGAGACGCTCGCCTCGTGCTCGATGGAAACCTGATCTTCCTCGACTTCGATGTACGGATACGTATCGCTGCGGCTCTGTGGATCGAGGATCAGCGCATCGCAGACGACGTTCGATTTGCATTCCTTCGCGCCGCGATTTACGCGGACCAGACCGCGGTAACTCGCACGGCCGCCCGCCTTGGAAATGCTTTTCGACACGATGCGGCTCGACGTGTGCGGCGCACAGTGCACCATCTTGGCCCCGGCATCCTGATGCTGGCCCTTGCCGGCAAAGGCGATCGACAGCGTTTCACCCCGAGCGCCCGGCTCCATCAAGTAGATGGCCGGGTACTTCATCGTGAGCTTCGAGCCCAGATTGCCGTCGACCCATTCCATCACCGAGTCGCCATAGGCCATGGCCCGTTTGGTGACGAGGTTGTAGACGTTGCTCGACCAGTTCTGGATCGTCGTGTAGCGGCAGCGAGCCCCGCGTTTTACGAGGATCTCGACGACGGCCGAGTGCAGGCTCTCCGACGAATACGTCGGCGCCGTGCAGCCTTCGACATAGTGCACCGAAGCGCCCTCGTCGACGATGATCAACGTCCGCTCGAACTGGCCCATGTTTTCCGAATTGATGCGGAAATAGGCCTGCAGCGGAAAGTCGATCTGCACGCCCTTAGGGATGTAGATGAACGAGCCGCCCGACCAGACGGCCGAATTGAGCGCGGCGAACTTGTTGTCGCTCGACGGAATGATGGTGCCGAAATACTCGCGGAAGAGTTCCGGGTGATCCTTCAAGGCGGAGTCGGTATCGGTGAAGATGACCCCCTTGTTCGCGAGGTCTTCCTTCAAGCTGCCGTAGACGACCTCCGATTCGTATTGGGCTTTGACGCCGGCCAGATATTTCTTTTCGGCTTCGGGAATGCCCAGGCGATCGTACGTGCGGCGAATGTCCTCGGGGACGTCGCTCCAATCGCGTTCCTGTCCTTCCGAAGCGCGGACGAAGTAGTAGATGTCTTGAAAATTCAGCTCGCTGAGCTTGCCGCCCCAATTGGGCATCGGCTTCTGGAAGAAAATGGCGAGCGCATTGAGCCGGAACTCGGTCATCCAGGCCGGCTCGTTTTTCATCTCGGAGATCTGCCGCACGATCTGCTCGTCGAGGCCCTTGCGGCTCTTGAAGACATATTGATCGGTCGGATCGTGGAAGCCGTACTGGTATTCGCCGACTCCCACGTCGCTATTCAGATCAGTGGCCACTGGTTTACTCCCGGGCGACCGTTCGCCCTGTATCGATCAAGATGCGGCGACTTCGGCTTCCGCGGCCTCGGCCGATTTGCCGCCTGGCGTTCGATTGGCGGATTTCTCAAGTGCGATTTTTTCGAGTGCGGCCGCGTCGGGATGCCGCTCGCGGACGGCGGCATAACCGCTCGAATGCAACTGGCGCGCCAGTTCGGCGTCGCCCGTTTCGACGATTCGGCCGGCGAGAATCACGTGTGTCTGTTGCGGCTTGTTGAAGACCAGCAGCCGTTCGTGGTGCGTAATGATCAACACGCCCATGTTCGGACCGGACAAGCGGGCCAGCCCCTCGCTCACCACGCGGACCGCGTCGCTGTCGAGGCCGCTATCGGTCTCGTCAAGCACGGCAAACCGCGGTGCGAGCATGGCCAGCTGCAAGATCTCCATCCGCTTCTTTTCGCCGCCCGAAAACCCCTCATTGAGATAACGCCGGGCGAAATCCTGCTCGATGCCCAGCTCTTCCATCCGCGCCCGCAACTCGCGGCGGAAATCGCGCATGGGAATCAGGCCTTCCCCTTCCTTGCGGTTCGGATTGCGCACGTTCGTGACGGCGTGCCGCAGAAAGTCGGCGACTTTCACCCCCGGAATGGTGACCGGATATTGAAACGCGAGGAACAGTCCGAGCCGGGCCCGCTCGTTCGGGTCGAGCGCCAACAGGTCGGTCCCGTCGATTTCGACTTTGCCTTGCGTCACCTCATATTTGGGATGACCGGCCAACGCGTACGCGAGCGTGCTCTTGCCGGAGCCGTTGGGGCCCATCAGAGCGTGGACCTCGCCCGTGCGGATTTCGAGGTTCACGCCGTTCAAGATCGGCAGATCCTCGACCGAGACGTGCAGATCGGTAATTCGCAGCAAATGACTCATGTTCGTGTCTGGATTCGCAATTATGTTTCGATCAGGTCCGCGACGGCCGCGTAACCGCTGTGGTGCGGCACCGGCAACACCGTCGGCGTTCCCTTGGTAATCTTCTGGGCCTTGATCTTGTCCTGAATGCGCATCACGCCTTCCAGCAGGGCTTCCGGCCGCGGGGGACATCCGGGGACATACACGTCGACCGGGACGACCAGATCGACGCCTTTCACCACGTGATAGCCGTACTTGAAATAGGGCCCGCCGCCCACCGTGCAGGCGCCCATCGCGATCACATACTTCGGATCGGGCATTTGTTCGTAAAGCCGTCGCACGCGGCTGGCCATCTTATACGTGACCGTTCCCGCTACGATCATCAGGTCGGCTTGTCGCGGCGTCGCGCGGAAGGCGCCCGCCCCGAAACGGTCGAGATCGAAGCGGCTGGCGCCGGTCGCCATCATTTCAATGGCACAGCAGGCCAGTCCGAACGTCATGGGCCACACGCTCGATTGTTTGGCCCAGTTCATCGCCTGTTCGAGCGTCGTCGTGATGACGTTTTCTTCAAACCGCCCGTCGATCCAGGTCATTTCACGCCTTCCGTTCCGAAGTCTGGTTGCCGCTTGATCGAAAGAAGAGCATCAACTGTAGCAATCCGAAAACACATATCAACCCACCGTTCACCCTACAGTTGCCGCCGGCGTCTCGCTCTCGACGGCCTGAAATTCACAGCAATGATGGCCGTCCAAGCAGCACTGCGTCAGCTTCACATCCGCGCCGAGAACGCGGCGAAAAACGGCCTGTTCCAACTCGCAAATCGCCGGGTCTTCGGAGGCCAGCTCGTAATACGGGCAACTGTTCTCCCGCAAAATCGGCAACTGCCCGGTTTTGTCCATTTCGACTTGAAAACCGCGCTCCCGGAGTGCCGACGTCATCTGCCGCATGCGATCGCTCAAAGGCGCCTTTGAGGAAAGCTTGCCGAATTGCTCGACGAGGGCATCCTCAATCCGGCTCACCACACGAGCGCGAACGGCCGGCTCTTCGATTTTGTTCATCTCGCGCCATAGGATTTGGGCGAGTTCGGCATAGTTGTCGCCCAACTCGCACAAGCCCGATTGCGTGACGCGATAAACGTGATGCGGCCGCCCCCGTCCGGCGCGGACCAGTTCGCGGGCCACCATCTCCAGCCCCTGCAGCCGGACAAGCCGCTGCCGGATCGCGGTCGCCGTCACTCCTAAGTCGGCACAGATTTCCTGAACGGTGCCTCCACCAATCTCGTGGAGCCGTTGCAAGAATTGACGATCACCGGGTTCGATGGCAGCTTTCATAGGTACACCGGCCTGCGTAAAGTTCTGCAGGCATTTGAATTCTAGTCGTTTCTCCATTTTTGACAACCGAATTTGTCAAAATTTGGGTGCCTGTTTAGAATTTGGTCGAAGAACGGCCTCTTTCTTTCCGTAAGCGATACCGCATGACGACAAACACTGCTCCTCGATCGCTCAAAAACGAAGGCGATGCCCTGGTCATCGAATGGGCCGACGGGGTCATCCATCGACTCCCATGGCGGACGCTGCGAACGGCCTGTCCCTGTGCAACGTGCCGGGTCGAACGGGCGAAGCCGCCGCAAACGGCGCCCCTGTTGGCCGTCCTCTCGAAAGCCGAAGCCCAGCCGGTTGCGCCCGCCTCAATGCGACCGATGGGCAACTATGCTTACGCGATCGCATTTAACGACGGCCATAGTTCAGGCATCTATTCGCTCGAGTTGCTTCGCGAGCTTGGCGAGAAGACGGCGGCCGCGAAAACCTGACCGGCGATTCGACCGCCGCTGTTGCTCCCGAACCCATTGCGCTGTATTCTGACGCATCGATAGACGTTGATGCCTGCCTTCCCGCTTCGCTTGCCTGCCTAGGGCACCCCGCAATGCCCCTCGCGAAATTGCTCGCTGCGAGCGCAATGCTCGTCGTCGGACTTTGCTGCCTTCACGGCACGGTCGACGCGTCGCCTCCCGCTCCCATGTCGCCGCACCAGGTGGAATTCTTCGAGACGAAGGTCCGTCCCATCCTCGCCGGCACGTGTCAAAAGTGTCACGCGGGCGAAAACCATAAAGGCGGATTGCGTCTCGACTCGCGCGAGTCCCTGCTCAAGGGCGGCGAATCGGGAGTGGCGATCGTCCCCGGAAATCCCGCCGCCAGCCCGATGATCGACGCCGTCAATTATCGCGGCCTCGAAATGCCCCCCACCGGCAAGCTCAACCCGCGGCAGATCGCCGCTCTCGCCGAGTGGGTGCAAATGGGTGCGCCATGGCCGAAAGAGGCACCCTCGAGTTCCGCCTCGCGGCGCAGCGATTTCACAATCACGGACGAAGACCGCCACTATTGGGCCTATCAGCCCGTCGGTAAGCCGGCGATTCCGAAAGTCAGCCGGCCCGATTGGGTCGCAAATCCGATCGACGCCTTTGTCTTGCGCAACTCGAAGAGAAAGGGCTCTCGCCCAATCCGCCCGCCGATCCACGAACCCTCGTGCGGCGCGTGTTCTACGATCTCATCGGTTTGCCTCCCAAGCCCGAAGAGGTCGACGCCTTCGTGGCCGATCCTTCGCCCAAAGCTTACGAGCGGCTCGTCGACGAGCTTCTGTCTCGCAAGCAATACGGCGAGCGCTGGGGGCGGCATTGGCTCGACGTGACCCGTTTCGCCCAGACCAACGGCTATGAACGCGACGGCGAAAAGGCCGAAGCGTGGCGCTATCGCGATTATGTCATCGCCGCGTTCAACGAAGACAAACCGTATGACCGCTTCGTGGTGGAACAACTGGCCGGCGACGAACTGCCTGACACCACCAACGACTCGATCATCGCCACGGGCTTTTATCGCTTGGGCATCTGGGACGACGAACCGGATAGCCAAAAGGCGGCTGCCTGGGACGAAATCGACGAGATGGTCCGCACGACGGGCTCGGCCTACCTCGGCCTGACTCTGGGCTGTGCACGATGCCACAACCACATGTTCGACCCGATCTCGCAGGAAGACTACTACCAGTTCGCCGCGTTTTTCCGAAACGTCGAGCCGTTCGGCGTCCCGGCGAGCGCCACGCATCTCGCGACAAATGAAGACGGCATCTACACACCGCTCACCTCGCCGCAGGAATACGCCCCGTGGCAGGCCCGCAAGGCCGAACTGACTCGGCAGCAAAACGAGACGAAGAGCAAGTTGAAGGCGCTGCGCAAGGCGGTTACCACTCGACTGAAAAAAGGTCGAAAGCCCGGTTCGCCGCCCGGCACGGCCGAGATTGATCGAAATCTCACCTCCGCGGAACGCATTGAGAAAGACCGCCTCACGGCCGAAACGACGCGCCTGCAGAACGAGCAGCGCCAGGTTCCCTTTGCGCGGGCCCTGTCGGTCCGCGAGTGCGGCTTGCCGCTCAGGGAGACGCGCGTCCTCATTCGCGGCAACATCGCAACCCTGGGCCGCAAAGTCGAGCCGCGGCTGTTGAGCGTGTTGGGCGGAAAGAAGATCGATGCGATTCCCGTTTCGTATCAAGGCGGCTCATCACACGGCGGAAACGTACGGCCCTGGCTGGCCGAGTTGGGCGTCAAACCGACGCTCGGTCTACGTCGCCAATTGGCTGAATGGATCGCCGACAAACAAAACCCGCTGACTGCCCGCGTGATGATGAATCGCCTGTGGCAGGAGCACTTTGGCCGTGGCATTGTGCGGTCGTCGGACAATTTCGGCCGCGCCGGCGTTCCTCCCACGCATCCGGAACTGCTCGCCTGGCTGGCCCGCGACTTCATGGACGGCGACTGGCGCATCAAGCGGATGCACAAACGAATCGTGATGTCCAGCACGTATCGCATGTCGTCGGCCGAGGACAATCCCCGTGCCCAGGCGATCGATGCCGACAATGAATATTTCTGGCGGCAGAACCTCCGCCGTCTCGACGCCGAGGCGATCCGCGATTCGATGCTCGCGGTCAGCGGGAGGCTCAACCTGGAGATGGGCGGCCGCGGGTTTTTCCCGAAGCTGTCGGCCGAGGTCTTGGAAACCGAGTCGCGCCCCGGCTTTGGCTGGGGGGATAGTTCGGCCACCGAGCAATCTCGCCGTAGCGTCTACATCTATCTCAAGCGGACCTTGATGGTCCCCTTTTTGGAAACGTTCGACTACACAAACACGGCCGAATCGGTCGGTACCCGCCCAGTGACCACCGTCGCCCCGCAGGCGTTGCTTTTGCTCAACAGCGAGTTTGCGAACGAGCATGCCGTCGCACTCGCCGACCGAGTGCGCCGCGAGGCCGGCCCCGATCGCAGGCAGCAGATCGATCGCCTGTTCCGCCTGGCGTTTGGCCGCGCACCGAAGGCGAACGAAACGACTCTGGCAAATCGGCTGCTGGATCGCCGCGTGCAAAAGGGGGCCGACCCGCTGCAGTCGCTATGCCTGGTGGTGCTGAATCTCAACGAGTTCATCTATGTGGACTGAGTCATGAACGACTTTTGCGGTCGCACAAGGCGCGAATTTCTGTGGGAAACCGGCGCGGGCTTCACCGGCGTCGCCCTGACGGCGCTGCTCAACCGCGATGGTTTTTTTGGCCGTACCGCACGCGCAGCCAGCACAACGCCCAAGCACTCGCTCGACAAGCCCCTGTCGCCACTCCCTTCGCCGCTTCCCGCGAAGGCCAAGCGGTGCATTTTCTTGTTCATGTACGGCGGTCCGTCGCAGATGGACCTGTTCGACTACAAGCCCGAGCTGCAAAAACGCCACGGGCAAACGGTCAACGTCGAAGTGCGGCGGGGCCTCGTTCAGCCGCAGACGCTGATGGGCTCGAAGCGCAAGTTCGCCCGGCACGGCGAATCCGGCCAATGGTGCTCGGACGCCTTCCCGTGCATTGCCAAGCAAATGGACAAGCTGGCGGTGATCAAGTCGCTCGAAATGGACTCGTTCGCCCACGCCTCGGCCCTTATCCAGATGAATTCGGGACGCATCCTGCAGGGGCATCCCTGCCTGGGCTCGTGGCTTAATTACGGTTTGGGCTCGCTCAATGAGAATCTGCCCGGCTTCGTGGTCATGCTCGATCCCCGCGGCGGGCCGATCGCCGGTGCCGCCAATTGGATGAGCGGCTACATGCCGGCCGCCTATCAGGGGACCGTGCTCCGCTCGACGGGGCGGCCGATCCTCAACCTTTCACCGGCTTCGGGAATCGACCGCGACGCGCAGCGAGGCCAGGTCGACACGATCAATGCACTCAACGCCCAGGCATCTGGCGTCGCGACCGGGATACTCGGAATTGCAGGCGCGAATTTCGGCGTACGAACTGGCGTTTCAATTGCAGTCCACCGCGCCGGCGGCCCTCGATTTGTCGCAGGAATCCGAGGCCACGCACAACCTATATGGTCTCAACGATCCCAAGCCGCCGCATAAGCAATCGCTCGGCAGCGGCCCGTTCGGCAGGCAGTGCCTGATCGCGCGGCGGCTCGTCGAGCGGGGTGTCCGCTTCGTGCAGATTTACCACGGCGGCGGCCACCTCGATCAAAACTGGGACGCTCATTCCAACGTCGAGAACAACCTGCAAATCCACTGCCCCGAAATTGACAAGCCCATCGCCGGCCTGCTCACCGATCTCGAACAGCGCGGTCTGCTCGATGAAACGCTCGTGATCTGGGGCGGCGAATTCGGCCGGCAAGCCGTCTCGCAAGGGGGCGAAGGCCGCGACCATAACCCCAAGGGCTTCACCTACTGGATGGCCGGCGGCGGCATCAAACCCGGCGTGAGTTACGGCGAGACCGACGACATCGGCCACCAGGCGGTCGTCAATCGCCGGCACATTCGCGACCTGCACGCCACGATTCTCACGGCGATGGGCTTCGACCATCGCAAGCTGACTTTTTTCCACAACGGGCTCAATCAACGGCTCACCGGCGTCATCGAATCCGAGCCGATCCGCGAGATCCTCGCCTAGCGGAATCTGCTAATCAACCCTCATCTGTTCAGTTTCTGTACAATTTTTTGGCTTTTTTGGGCGCATAAAAAAGGGGGACTTTTTTGGGCTCCACCCAAAAAAAGTCCCCGCAACTCAAAAAGTCAGATTCGACGGGCTCGTTCAGACGCCTCGCACGCCCTCGCGTTTTTCCAACGGATTTGTCGTAAGTCGCTTCTGCGAAGATAGTTGCGACGACGTTTTTGCCGAAATCTGCTTGAACTACCAGCAACTTTTTGGTAGAATCAGGCTAGACGCGGGCAGTCCCTCGTCGGCGTATCGCGGCCCTCCGGCCAACACCTGTTTCACTGTGCCAGCTGGTCTTCCCGGTCAGGCTTGATCTCGGGCGCGACGTCGTCTGACACCACCGGATCGAGCGCAAGACGGTGGACCGGCACCGGGCCGAAGTTTTGAAGGCCGGAAAAGCCCAGGCCTTCGGTTTCGTTGACAATCGTTTTAAGTCGCAAGCCCACAATTTCGTCTTTGGCTTTTTTTCGCCGTTCGATCTGCTCCCGCAGCTTTTTGACGCGCGACTCGACCTCGGCGACCTCCTGTTCGCGATGCTCGAGATCGCGGGTGAACGACTGCTCGAGAAGGTGCAATAACTCTTTCTTCGCCGCCTCCTTGTCCGGACCCTCCTTGGCCGATCTCAGTTTTTCGACCGCCTGGTGGAACGCCTGCATCTCCTCGATCGACGCGGGAGCACGGCGCGTCCGCACCTGGCCGCGGCGTGGCGCGAAGCCGTAGCCGACTGCACCCTCGCTAGGCAGGTCTCGATGGATGAAGGCACCGGGAATTGGCTCGACCGAGATGGGTTCAAGCGGTTCGGCCGGCGGCTTGCTTTGTTGCCCCCAGACGGAAGTCATCCAACATCCGCCGCCAATCAAAGCGGCGGCCGCGAGGAAACGGAGCGATTTGTTCATCGTGTTAATCCTTTGGAAGGGAATTTGGAGTTTCAGACGGATGCTTCGGTGCCGGCTGTTCGGACGACGCCGGTGCTGGGACCAACAGCAGCGAACGCAGCTTCGCGATCTCGCCGCGCCACAGCGCGTCCGAGTTGCCGTCGGCCGGCGCCGCTCTGCTGCGCGTGTCTCGGGTCTCGATCGCTTGCAGGCGTTGCCGCGTTTCGAGCAAGTCCTGCGGGAAGGGGTCGGGCGGCTCGCGAACTGTGTCCGTGGTCGCCGCTGCGCGCGGAGGCGTCGAATTTCGCGGCGGTTCGGGCGAGGGCCGTTCGGAGGCAGGCGCTTGGAGAGCGAGCTTGCCGCCCTGGAGAGCCGGCTGCCCCGGGGCGCTCGGCGGCACGTTGCGCACAAGCGCGAGCCAGGCCACCCACGCGCCAATCAGCATGCAGGCCAACGCCGCCGCCGTTCCGATCGCCACCCGCCGGGCAAGCGGGACGTTTCGCCGCAAGCGCCGCAGCCAGTTGCGGCGTCTGAGCCGGCGGCCCTGTTGTACGTCGGCCAAGAGGGCCGCACAGCGAGCTTCGACTTCGCTCGCGGCAGCGAAGCGATGCGCGGGATCTTTGGCCAGGAGCCGGTCGACCAGATCCGCCAGCTCGATGGGCACGTCGGGATTCACGTCATCCAGCGGGCGATGCGGCTCGTGGCAGATGCGGTTGAGCACGGCCATCGGCGAGTCGCCGCGGTACGGTGGCCGGCCCGTGCACATGAAGTAGATTACGCTGCCCAAGCTGAACAAATCGGATCGCGGGCCGACGTTCTGACCGCACGCCTGTTCGGGCGACATGTAATGCGGCGTGCCGGCCAGCGTCCCCGTCCGCGTCAGCGTCGCGTCGTCGACCGTGCGGGCCAGGCCGAAGTCCGACAAGAGCACGCGATCGACCGATTCCTCAAGCAGAATGTTCGCCGGCTTGACGTCGCGATGCACCACGCCCTGCGCGTGCGCCGCCGCCAGGCCGGAGGCCGCTTGCCGCGCGAGGCGCAGCACTTCCTTGACGGCGAGCGGCCCGTGCTCGTCGACCCGCGTTTGCAGCGAGTGGCCCGGCACGAATTGCATCACCAGGTAAGGCAGATCGCCGTCGGTTTCGACGTTGTAGATGGGAATCACATGCTCGTGCACGACGGCCGCGGCCGCCTGGGCCTCGCGTGCGAAGCGGCGCCGCGCGGCCGCGCTCGTCGCCAGTTGGGGAAGCTGGACCTTGATCGCCACCACGCGGTGCAGCTCGGTGTCGAAGCCTTTGAGCACGACCCCCATGCCGCCCGCGCCCACCAGCCGCTCGATGTCGTAACGGCCGATGCGGCCCAGCATTTCCGGATGGCTGGCCGGACCCAGGAAGTCGAGCGAGACGGTCTCGCAATCGACGGGGTTGTCCTCGCCCAACAACCGCTCGACCGAGATCGCGACCGACGACGAGAGAAACTTGCGGTCGATCGTCGGTTCGCCGCCGGCCCGCAGCGTCTCGCACGCCTCCGCCAAAATCGCATCGTCGGCCGACAGTTCCGCCAGCCGTTGCCGGCACTCAGGACAGGCCTCGACGTGGCGAGCCGTCTCGCGAAATTCCGCACTCTCCTCGTCGGCATCGCGCAGCACGCGCTCGAGCCGTCTTTCGTCACAGCGTTGTTTGTCAGAGCGCATGGCCGTTCTCCAACTCGCGGACTTCGTCACGCAGCCGAGTCAGCACGCGGCTCCGCGCGATGTAAACCGCGCCCTGCGTGATCCCCAACTCCCGCGCGGCCTCCTCGATCGAATACTCTTCAACACTCGTCATCCAGAACGCGCGCCAGGTTGCCGGCTGTACCGTCTCCCGGACCCGCGCCGCGGCCCAGCGGAACAGCTCGTGCCGATGTTCGAGGACCAACTGTTCGCCAATGTCGTCAGGCGCGGGCAACCGCTCGAGCCGCTCGAGCACGCCGCTCGATCCGCTCCGCACGGGCTGACGCCTCTTTTTCCGCAGCAGGTCCAAAAACTGGTTCCGGGCGATTTTGAACAGCCACGTGCGAAACCGGCCCCGCTCGGGGTCCACTTGCCAGCGGTCGACCGCCTTCACAACGGCAACCAACACGTTTTGCACCAACTCGCGCACATCCGCATCCTGAAACCCGCTGCGCCGCGCAAAGCGATAAATGAACGGCTCATAAATCGCCACAAACTCACGCCAGGCATCCGCGTCCTCATGACTCGGCAACCGCAAAATCAAGCTCGCACGAGTTTCAGGAACGCGCATGTCTTTTCCTGCGGGCCCTTCCCGCATGCGGAGCGAAACGGCTAGCGGGCGTAGCGCTTAGAGCAAGAACGCCGGGCGCCGTGGGGTGGGACGAAGCGCTCGCATCACTACATCTATACACGACGGGCAAAGCTAAATCTTTCTCAGGAAATCGAAACAAATTGCCCTTAGCCGGCTAAAATACCCGCGGTGCTGGGTGGCGTGCGAATCCGATTGACGGTCGCGAGAAGGAGCTGCCGCCTAAGGATTCGGGCGGACCCCCGTTATTCTGAGAGGCGTGCAATACGACGAACACAAGCCCCATCGCCTCCTCGAGGAAGCCGTCAAGTGCTTCTGGACGCACGAAGGCACGTACTCGCTCGAAAAAATCCAACCAATCACGCCCGACGGCTGCATCGAACTCATCTTCAACTTCGGGAGCCCTTATCGGCTCATGTCGCGAACGCCGCCGCAACAACTTCCGCCCGCGATTGTCGTCGGCTTCCAAAAGGAGACGATCCCGATCGGCGTCGACGGAACCGTCCAGGTCGTGGCCGCCCGCATGTTTCCCTGGGGCGCCCTGACACTGCTCAAGGACGAAGTCCGCGCACTCACCGGCCAGATCAAGGATCTCGACCTATCCTGGGACGCACTGGCACGCGAACTGAAAGGCCATGTCACCAAAGGCCGCTACAGCGCCGCCTGGCAGTCGCTGCAAGATTACCTGCTCAAAAAGGCCCTCGCGCGAACCTACGACGCGAAGCTCCTCCAAAGCGCCGCCAAGCTCTTGTTTCACACCAGGGGCCAGTGCCGCGTTGAAGAACTGGCCGACTACTGCCACACCTCCGTGCGGCAGTTGCAGCGACACTTTGAGCAGGCGATTGGCGTCTCGCCCAAGTTCTACGCCCGCACGATCCGCTTCGAGCAAGCCCAACGACGCCTCATGTTCCACCCCGAAACCGACCTCACTGAATTAGCCTATGACTGTGGCTATTTCGACCAGGCCCATTTCATCAAAGACTTCCGCGCCTTTACTGGCCGCACGCCGTCTGAATACGCCAAGGAGATGCAAGACCTCCGGCACGACCTCGCGACGCGAGCCTTGCCCGCAGGAGGCAACGAACCGTAGCCCGCTACCCACTCTGGGCCGTGTCTTCGATCGTCAAGCGGACTCGCACGCCCTCACCCCTCTTGAAAAATGTCGCATTTTTACAATCGGACCGATCCGAGGCCGGTCAAGAATGGACCAAGTTGCCGGCGACCAATCAACGACAATGACAAACGCCGGCAATTCCCACAAAGTGCTCACATTTTTTTCGATCGAGGAGAATGTCCGTGAAACAGATTTCGCTGCTCAACGTGCTTGTCAAAGACCAGGACGCGGCCATCGAGTTTTACAAGAAGCTGGGCTTCGCCGTGATGGAAGACGTTCCGTTCGGCCCGAAGCGCTGGGTCACGGTCCGCCTGCCGGACGACAAAACGCTCTCGATCTCGCTCAACCTGGCCGAATCGGAAACCGACCTCGCTCTGGTCGGCAGGCAAACCGGATCCCAGCCGCTTTTTGCGATGGCCACCGACGACTGTCTCGGCGAGTACAGCCGCCTGAAAGCCGCCGGCGTCCGCTTTCAAGGCGAGCCCCAAGTCCAACCCTACGGCACCGGCGTGCTGCTCGAGGACTTGTACGGCAACAAAATCTATCTCAACCAGGAACCGTCCTGAGCCGTGCCGCTGTTTTCCGCTCCCATTGCGTCCTCGTCCAACCGACTTCCGTCAAGGCCCTCGAGATCAGAGGCTTTCTACGCCTGAGACCCAGAGACTAGTAGTAGACCGTCTACTTCAAATTGGTGGGTGCCACGCCCACGGCTCTGCGTGGGCGTGTCTTCGAACGTCAAACGGATTCGCACGCCCACGCAAAGCCGTGGGCGTGGCACCCGATCCACCAATTTGAACTGGACGGACTAGGCCCACCTTCTTCTTGAGATATCTGCACGGCTCTTCCGACTGACTGCACCATTTCATCTATACACGACGGACAAAGCCAAATCTTTCTTGGGAAATGGCAGGAAATTCCTCGTGCCGAGGCTTGGCCTGTCGAAGAAGCCGGGCTTCCGACGCTTTGCCACCCGAGTCCGAGCGCAAAGAGGGCAACGCCGTGAAGGATTATGGCTGGCACTCTACGCCGACCATCCTTTGCGGCGACTGAGGGCGCCGAACGTCTCGAAAGGCGGCCACCGAAGCTCTCGAAAAGGCGGGCACCAAACCTCTCGAAAGGCGAGGGCACCCGCCCTCGCAGTCTGAATGCGGCGACGGCGGGTGACCTCGCCTTTCGGCCGATGGGTGGCACTAGGCGGCACTCGCCGCCGGCCGCTGCGCTTGAGTCGATCTCAGGGATCAGTCACTTTAATCGGCACTTCAAACCGAGAGCTCTGACCGCTGACGGCATCGGTGAACGTGAATCTGAGTGTGAAGTTTCCGGCCCGGTTGAGCACCATCAAACCGTTGAAGCTGACCTGTGAGATTCGAGCCACTTTCGCGCGGTCGTCGTTCTTATAGGCGCCCTTCGTGGGCTTCGCCAAAACGTGCGCTCGCTCTTCATCGAGAACTTCCAATTCCATCCGAGTTTCGATGCGGCCTTGCGAGCGATCGAATCCGATGAGGCCCAGCCGGTAGTAAAGAGGCTGGCCGACGAGTCCGCCTGCCGAACCCGGCAATTTTCCCTCGGCGTCCAGAAAAAATCGTTGAGTGACCGAGATAAACGTCGTTTTCTCGAGCGTGATGTCGCGCTCGAACGAGGCGGTCTCGCCCGACAGGTTGTCCGTGGCTGTGACGGCCAGGCGGTACGTGCCGGGCTGCATGGTTTCTCCGAGCCCGGCCTTGGCCGTCCCCGGCACGAAACCTCCGCCCAAGGCGACCACACCTTTCGTGGGAGCCGTTGTTTTCTGCAAGATTTTGCCGGAGGCATCCGCGATCTGAACGAAGATGGCGACGTTGGCTTCGCCTTTGGCATCGCTCCTCACGCCCGTCAGCAGGTAGCGGAAAACGACTTCGTCGCCCGGGTAGTACACCTGCGACTGACGTTCCGGGCCCAAAGGCCCGTAGGCCGCCTTGATGTTGGCAATTTGCAGTTTCGCGTGGGCCGTGGTTGCCCAGAGGAGGAAAACGACGAAGGCCAGCATCGAACGCGCCATTTGGAAATCCTTCGCAAAAACCTCAGGCTGGGGCTGCCAGTCCGTTCAGGACTGCAACGGTTCGCGATTCTCGCCGGCCACGTATCAGGCGACTGGGGGACGCGAATTGACTGGCGATAAAGACAGCGGCAAAATCGCAGACACGCTCTCGATGTCTCGTCAGCAATCTTCGGTTTCAACGTTCACGTCGAATGGCACAGCCCCATTCGGCAACGAAACCGGCCATCGACGCTCTTTGCCGTCGACAACCATGACGACCTCGCCTTTGCCGGGTGCAATGAATGTCGCTTCGCGAAGCCTGACGAAGTGCGGTCCAGTGTGAGAGAGCGGGTAGACGCCACCAGCCATTTCAAGCGAAAGCTGCACTCGCGATGAGTATCCCGCGACCGGCGATTGTCCCGTCATTGCATTTGGATTCATGGGATCGGCTTTCGGAATTCGCTGTTAAAACGGGCCGAGCTCTTGACGAGCAACTCGGCTGGGGAAACGAAGGACTGGTGTATTCAACGACATCGAAAACCGCGATCAAGGCGTATCTGCACGAAACACTATACCAAAACGAAGAAAGAGTCTACGAAAGACTTTCGGAAAAATCCGTCACAAAAGTGCACGGCTTTGCCATTCCAATTTTCGTTGCCGCCAGCGACGAATTCCGTGTCGTGGAAATGACGGTCGTCTCGCCCCCATTCCTCATCGACTTCGCCGGTGCGTATCTCGACAAAAGACCGCCGTACGCGCATGACGAGGAGATCATGGAAAATTGGGAAGAGGCAGGACGCGAACAGTTCGGGGACGAACGATGGTCCAAGGTTAAATCGGTGATGGCCGCCTTCGCGGGAATGCGAATTTATCTGAACGATGTCCACAACCGAAATTTGGTCTTCGCTGATGAATAGCCGGTCCCACCCCGCCCCCAGCCGGCCGCACAAAAACCTCTTCGATCCAATTCCCGCCTGCACAAAAACCAACGCGAATTCGTGCCGGCTCGGAATTGAAAATCGAATCGAGGGCGGCTGCGTCGATGCGTTGCGGCTTTGCGCCGCGCGGCGTTATGCTGGCCGCAGCGCCCACCAGCAATGCGCCCACCCACCTTGCGGAGACAACCATGCGTATGAGCCTGCCCGCGACTTCTTCCCTCCGGCGAACAGCGATCGGCCTGATGGCTTCGGAACTGCTCTTCGCTGTCGCTTGTCCGCTTTTCGCGGCGAAAAAAGAGCCGGCTGCGGCGGGACTCAACGTGCCGCCCAGCGGTTGGGTCGCCCTGTTCAACGGCAAGGACCTCACCGGTTGGAAAGGCCTCGTCCTCAATCCCCGCTCGCGGCCGACGTTGACCGAAGCCGAATGGCCCGAGCGGCAAAAGAAGGCCGACGAGAAAATGAGCAAGCACTGGCACGCCGTCGACGGCGTGCTCATGTTCGACGGGGCCCCCTTCAACCAGGCCGACAATATTTGCACGGTGAAGGACTACGCCAACTTCGAGATGCTCGTCGATTGGAAGATCGAACCGACTGGCGACAGCGGTATCTACCTCCGCGGCTCACCGCAGGTGCAGATCTGGGACGCCGACGAAAAGTCGCTCTGGCCGCTCGGCGCAAAAATGGGCTCCGGTGCACTCTGGAATAACGAGAACAACTCGCGGTTCCCTCTCATTCGAGCCGACAATCCGGTCGGTGAGTGGAACACGTTTCACATCCGCATGGTGGGCGACCGCGTGACGGTTTTGCTCAACGGCATCCTCGTCACCGATCGCGTGGTGATGGAGAACTACTGGGACCGCTCAAAGCCGATGTATCCGACCGGCTCGATCGAGCTGCAGAACCACAATCATCCGCTCTATTTCCGCAACATCTTCGTCAAAGAACTTCCGTAATGGCCTCCACGGTCGATTGGTACTACCACCGTCCGAACTGCACGACCTGCGCGAAGTCGCAGGACTTTCTCCATCGTCGCAAGATCGATGTGAAAGAGACGGTCAACGCGGCCAAGGTGCGTTTCGAGCCGAAGGCAGCGCTCGAGATGGCCCGGGAAGCCAGCCGCATCGTGGTCGCCAAGGGCAAGAAGGTTTTGACGTTCGACATGAAACGCGAGCCGCCCGACGACGAAACGCTGCTCAAGCACATCATCGGCCCCAGCGGGAAACTGCGGGCGCCCGTGATTCGCCGAGGGTCGACGCTGTTGATCGGATTTGCCGAAGAGGAATTCGGTCGCGTACTGGGTGGCAAATAATAACTTTGTCATCTCTGGGTGCCATGCCCACGGCTTTGCGTGGGCATGCGAACTGGTTTGACGATCGAAGACATGCCCACGCAGAGCCGTGGGCATGGCACCCGCAAAACGTAGCCTGACACTGCAATCGGGTTCGAGGGTCGCGGCCGTGGAACTCAAGGGAAAAATCGCCGTGGTGACGGGCGGAGCTGTCCGCATCGGCCGGGCGATTTCCCTGGCACTGGCCGACGCCGGGGCCGACGTAGTCGTGCACCACTCGGGCTCGACGGCGGAGGCGGACACAACGGTGGCGGAGATCGCCTCCCACGGCCGCCGGGCGCTTGGCGTCAGTGCCGACTTTTCCGACCCTGTGCCCGCGGCGCAGAGCGTTTTGGCGGAAGCGTTCAACGAGTTTGGTCGCGTCGACGTGCTCATCAATAGTGCGGCGATTTTCGGCTCGGGAACGCTGGCCTCGATGAGCGAATCCGATTGGGATCGCCATTTCGCGATCAACCTCAAGGCGCCGTGTTTTCTGTGCCGCGAGTTCGCGGCCCGGCACGCAGCGGGAAGCCCGGGCTGCATCATCAACATCGTCGACTGGCGGGCCCTGCGGCCGCGGCCCGGCAACCTGGCCTACACGCTGACAAAAGCGGCCCTCGTGACGATGACCGAAATCCTCGCGCAGGAGCTTGCGCCGGACATCCGCGTCAACGCCGTCGCCCCGGGGGCCATCTTGCCGCCCGCGGGAGCCGGTGACGGCTATCTCGAGCGGCTGGCGAACAAGATCCCCTTGCGACGTACGGGAACCGTGGAAGATGTGACCTCGGCCGTGCTCTATCTCGTGCAGTCCGAGTTTATCACCGGCGACGTATTGTGCGTGACCGGGGGCGAGCACCTGCCTTGAGTTTGCCGGCGGTTACTTGATCGACACGTAGATGGCGACGGCCTCCGCGGCATGCAGCTCGTAGTCGGCCTCGAAAGCGCGTTCGTATGCGTGCGAGTGCGCGAAGAACTGGCGGATTTCCTGCCAGGCGTCGGTCGGATATTCGAGCGGCCGTCCCGCCCCCACGAAACAAAGGTAGCGGCCAGGCAGCAGCCAAATGCCGGAGATCCCGGGTGGCAGATGTTCGAGCGTCGTCACCTGGTGGCCGAGCACGACGGAGAAGGGCCCCGCGTCTTCCCGTTCGTAATCGGTGTAGAGGACGAGCACGGCCGCTTCGCCGCTGCGATCGGGAATCTGATCGCCCGCTTTGTCGGCGAAGAATCTCCGCCACAGAGCAGGGATCTTGGCCGTTTCTACAACGGCCTCGATCCGATGCGTGGTGCGCACTTTGAACCCAGCGACAAGCAAGTCGCCGGCGGAAACAACAACTTCATGCATGAGCATGGCCCAGTGACAGAGATGGCGTCCGCTCGTCACGATTGAGGACGCCATACCTGTCTGCTCACCGCACTTACGTTGCCAAGCCGCGCCGCCAAACGCAAGCGTACGAAAATGCACTACTGCAACACGCGTACGCGTTCTGTGCGCAGAATTCTGGCAATTCGGCGCGCCCGGTTTCTCGATGTGCGAAAATCTTCCGCACTTGCCGTTTTGCAATAGACAGCTACGCGCGGTCGAGTAGAAGAAGGTGGGCCGGCGCTCGCCGAGCCTCACTTGTCGCACCCTACAAGACCGTCCACCTCAAATTGGTGAGTTGGCAAATCCCAGGCGGATTTCTCACCACAAAGACACAAAGACACCAAGAAAGGCAAAAGAGATCCGCAGATTGCGCAGATTTCGCCGATTTGAATTTCAAAATCTGCGTCCTTCTGCGAAATCTGCGGAGAACTGCTTTTTTTGTCTTTCTTGGTGTCCTTGTGTCTTCGTGGTACTGATTTGCATTGAATGCCACGTAGCTCACTTCGGCCACGTGTCGAAGTCAGCGGAATCGAAGAATCTGGTCGAGCGAGGGCACCGAACCGCTCGATAGGCGAGGGCACCCGCCCTCGCACGTCTCAACGCGGCGAGGGCAGGTGCCCTCGCCTTTCGGCCGATGGGTGGCACGCCCAAATTGATCGTTCTGCCCTTTCGTAGCCGAAAACGATGGTTAACGGCGTAGGGTGCCACTCGAGCGAGAATCTACGCGGCCGTGCCGGCCATGAAGAACGTCGAATCGCACAGGTCGGCCACCGAATCGACGACGCAATCCGGCCGGTAGGCGTAGGCGGCCAGATCTTCACGGCGGGTGCTGCCCGAGAGGACCAGCACCGCGCGGTAACCCATCTGCACGGCGCCGAGAATATCGGTCTCCATCGTGTCGCCGATCATCGTCGTTTCGTCGACCGAGAGGCCCAGCTCCTCGCGCGCGCGCGCATCATCACGGGGCTCGGCTTGCCGACGCTGAATGCCTTGCGGCCCGTCGCCGTCTCGAGCATGGCGACGATCGCGCCGCAACCCGGACGAATTCCATTTTGCGTCGGACAGTTCGGATCGAGATTGGTGGCGACGAGCTTCGCGCCGTTCTCGATCATCCGCACGGCCGTTTCGATCATCTCGAAATTGAACGCGCGCCCCTCGCCGACGACGACGTAATCGGGATCGTGATCGACGATCGAATAACCATTCAAGTGCAACGCGTTTAATAAACCGCCTTCGCCGATCACGTACGCGGTGCCGCCGGGTTTCTGGTGCGCGAGGAACCGCGCGGTCGCCATCGCGCACGTGAAGACGTGCCGCTCTTCCGCTTCAATGCCGAGGCGACAGAGGTTTGTCGCGACGTCGCGGCGCGTGCGGCGGCTGTTGTTGGTGAGAAATAAAAACGGGAGATCGGCCTGTCGCAACGCGGAAACAAACTGCTGAGCGCCGGCAATCAATTCCGAACCGCGGTAGATGACCCCATCCATGTCGATCAAGAAACCATGAGCCATTGCTGCCCTTTTTCTGAGCGAAGAGACTGACAATCTGTGCATGCCCGGCTGACCCGGTTTGCGCGCACCGGCTGCCACTTCCTTGTGCCATCATCTTCGCCCCTACCGTTCAAGAAACCGTGAAAACCCGCGGAGAATTGCATGAATCTCCGCAACTGGGAGCCAAGTCTTGCAATCGGCGTGCCAGTCGGCCAGCGACGGGTGATCACTTCGAATCGGAGTGACTCTTTGCTGGGTGCCACGCCCACGGCTCGGCGTGGGAGTGCCCTTAAACCTTACACGGGAATGTCAAACGGATTCGCACGCCCACGCAAAGCCGTGGGCGTGGCACCCCGACTGGCACGTCTTGGTTTCTTCTCGCAGAAATTGAGGGCGATCACTTCGAATCGGATTGAGAACCGCGCTTCCAATCGACGATCCACAATTGGCTCGAGCCGTCGGGCGTGCGCGTCGAGGTCCACATGAGCTTTTTGCCGTCGGGACTGAACACGGGCAAGATATCCGTCCCCTTCTTGTCGGTGACCCGCGTCACCGCGCCCCCTTTGAAGTGCGTGTCGTCGTGCTCAATTTCCATCGTGTAGAGATCGTAGGTTGCGCCGCGCGGGCCGTGTGAATAGTCGGCCATCGTGTACACGATGTATTTCCCGCTGGGATGGAAATAGGGGGCCCAGTTCACTGTGTCGAGATTGTTGGTCAGCTCGACTTCGTGTTTGCCGTCGACGGAAATCGCGTAGAGCTGCAGCATGTCTTTCTTCTTGCGATCGCTGCGGAAGATGACCCATTTGTCGTCGGGCGAATAGAACGGGCCGCCGTTGTAGGCCGGCTGATGCGTGAGTTGCCGCACGTTCGAGCCGTCGGCATCCATGATGTACAGGTTCGGATTTCCGTTGCGCGTCGAGGTGAAGACGATGTGCTTGCCGTCGT
Source organism: uncultured Planctomycetaceae bacterium (assembly GCA_963752185.1). Classification (GTDB taxonomy): domain Bacteria; phylum Planctomycetota; class Planctomycetia; order Planctomycetales; family Planctomycetaceae; genus DASPSM01. The sequence goes on from CAVVXK010000002.1 coordinate 4,795,163, forward strand.
GCGAATAGCTCCCCTCCGCGTCGTAACCGCTCGAGTGCGTGAGCGGCTTGATCGCCGATCCGTCGAGATTGGACTCGTAAATTTCCATATACGGATCGAAATTCCACTGGTAGCGCCGGTGTCCGCCGCGGGCCGCCTCTTCGCGTCCCAGCCGTTCCGTTTCGTTCATGTTCGGATCGGAGTGCGACGAGGCGAAAATCATTTTCTTGCCGTCAGGAGAAAAGTAGCTGCACGTGGTGCGGCCGCGACCCGGACTGATGCGGTGCCCCTCGCGCTCATCGAGCCGTTGCATGTAAATCTGATAAAACGGATAGCCGACCGGATACGCCTGATAGCAAACGAGCTGGCCGTCGGGTGAGAAATAACCCTCGCCGGCGCGGGGAAGTCCGAACGTGACTTGCCGCAGATTGGCAAGGTGCTTCGATTCGAGCTCGGTGAGACCCGGATCGTCGGCCCGAACAACAACAGGCGCCAGCAAACAGGCCAGCGTGCACAGCATTGGAATCTGGATGCGCATCATGAGGCCATTGTCGCACAGTTGCCGCGCTGCGACAATTGGTCGCTGCCGCGGCCGGTGACAATTGGCTGCTGCGAACTTCAGAACAAGGAATCAACACGCGATGCAGGGAAAAATCTCGCGAATGGGCTTCGTGCTTGCGCTGCCGTTCGCCCTCATTTTGCAAGTGGCGATTGCGAATCGCCCGGCCCGCGCGGACGACTGGCCCGGTTGGGGCGGTCCGAAACGCGACCTGGTTTGGCGCGAAACGGGCATCGTGGAAAAACTGCCCAGCGGACTGTTGCCGCGGGTCTGGTCGACGCCGATTGCCGAGGGCTATTCAGGGCCGGCGGTGGCCAACGGCCGCGTCTACATCACCGATCGTCAGAAAGAAAAGCAGAACGAGCGCGTGCTCTGTCTCGATGCGGAGACGGGACAAGTTATCTGGATCCACGAATATCGAACGCCGCACTATTCCATCAGCTATCCGGCCGGTCCCCGCTCGACGCCGGAGATTCACGACGGCCGCGTCTACACGATCGGCGCGATGGGGCAAATGTTCTGCTTCGACGAGAAGACGGGTGCCATCCTGTGGTCGAAGGATTTCGTCAAAGATTTCAACACGACGATGCCAATGTGGGGGCTGGCCGCCTCGCCCCTCATTGATGGTGACCAGGTCATCATGCTCGTCGGCGGCGAGAATGCATTAGTCGTCAGCCTCGACAAGGCGACGGGCCGCGAGCGTTGGCGGGCACTCGACGATCCGGACGTCGGATATTCACCGCCGGTGATCTTCACCATCCACGGCAGGCGGCAGCTAATCATCTGGCACCCGCGTTCGATCACGGGACTCGATCCCCAGAGCGGCACAGTTTTGTGGGACGTTCCGTATGCCGTCAAGGCCCAACTCTGCATCGCCACGCCGCGCAACGTCGGCGACCGGATTTTCGTCACCTCGTTTTACAACGGACCGCGGATGGTCCAGATCGGAGACGACGGCAAGAGCGCCAAGCTCTTGTGGCGGGGCCACAGCGACAGCGAAATCCTGACTGATGGGCTGCATTCGATCATCCCCACGCCAGTCTTCGACGGTAAATACATCTACGGTGTGTGCAGCTATGGCCAGTTGCGCTGCCTCGACGCGTCCAGTGGCAAACGGTTGTGGGAGACGCTGGCGGCGACCGGTAAAGGACGTTGGTGGAACGCGTTTCTCATCCCGCACGAGGACAAATACTTCATCCACAACGAGCAGGGCGACCTGATCATCGCCCGCCTGAGTCCTCAGGGTTACGAAGAATTGAGTCGAGCCAAACTCGTCGAGCCGACGCGGGAAGTGAATCGGCGGATGACGATCTGGTCGCATCCCGCCTTCGCCATGAAGAGCGTGTTTGCCCGCAACGATAAAGAGATCGTCCGCGTCTCGCTGGCGGCCGACAAAACATCCGTGAGCCAGGCCGCCCCGAATCGGTCGCCGGAGCAAAAGTAGTCGCGACCATGATCGAGACGCCCGACATCCCCTGCGATCCTTCGCAAGAAATTATCATTCCGGCGGATGAACTCAGCGAGTTGATGGTCCGCATGCTCAAAGCCAAGGGCATGTACGAGGCCGAGGCCCGCATCGGCGCGTCCCGGCTGATCGAAGCCGATTTGCGCGGCATCCACTCGCACGGCAGCCGTTCGCTGTGGCGATACCTCGAAGCGATGGACACCGGTGGCATCGATGCTCGAGCGCAGGTCCTGGTCGAGTGCGAGACGCCCGCCATGGCCGTGCTCAACGCCGGCAAAGGCTTGGGACACGTCGGCGCCACCAGAGGCATGCAGCTGGCGATTGAGAAGGCGAGAGCGGTCGGCACGGGGACCGTCGCCATCGGCCACGGCCAGCATTACGGTTCGGCCGCGGTCTATGCGCTGATGGCCGTCGAAGCGGGCATGATCGGCTTCACCACCACGAGCACTGGCCCGGCGACGGTCGCGGCGTACGGCAGTCGCAATCCGGGGACGGCGAACAATGCCGTCGCGTGGGGCGTGCCGACGCGCTCGGGCGCCCCGTTCGTGCTCGACATGGCGTGCGGCGTTTCCGCGTGGGGCAAGGTCGAGAGCCTGAAAATGTATGGCCGGGAACTGCCGGAGGGATGGGCCCTCGACGCCGGGGGAAATCTCACGCTCGATCCGGCGTCGGCGAAAACGCTGCTCCCCTTTGCGGGCGCGCGGCTACGGCATGGCCTTTCTCTCCTCGGTGCTTGCGGGGGCCCTGGTCGGCGGGCGGATGCCGATGCACAAGACGACCTACGTCTCGACCGAGGGCTCGGAGCACTTTTTTTACGCCATCGACATCAAACAGTTCGTGGATCTCGATCGCTTCTACAGCGAGCTGGAATCAACGATGGCCGAAATTCGCGCGTTGCCGCCGGCCGAAGGCTTCGACCGCGTGCGTCTTCCCGGCGAGCTGGAATGGGAACGCTCCCATCGCTGGAAACGGGAAGGGATTCCCCTGCACCGTGATCACGTCAAAAAGCTGGAGGAGCTGGCGGTCGGCTTCAAGTTGACCGTTCCCTGGCGAGCCGCGTTATAGTGCAAGGTGGCGTTTTAACGACCTTCCTCGTGGGGCAGGCTGCTAGCCTGCCAGGAAACGTCATCTTAAGAACGGGCAGGCTAGCAGCCTGCCCCACGATTGGCCCATCCGCTCGACGCTATGCACTACGTTCCCGAATCGGCCCAGGACTTTCTGCCTGACGAACGCTCAGCGAGCGGCGTCGCGGCCAGGGCCGATGACAGCTTTCATTATCGTTCGGCCCCGCTGTATTTGCTCACGCTGGCGGTCGGTGCCCTCTTGGCGGGCGATCTCGTCCTCGGATTTATCAACGACCCGGCTTGGACGGCGTATCGGGAACCGCTTGGACTTCGCCTGGCCCTGCTGGCCGCGGTGCTCGGCGGAGCCCGCATCCTGTATCACACGCTGGAAGGGCTGTTTGAAGGGCGAGTGGGGACCGATCTCGCGCTGACGATCGCCACGCTGGCGGCCATCATCCTCGGCGAGCAGATGACGGCGGCACTCGTCGTCTTTATCGCGCTCTGCGGCGAGAGCATCGAAGGTTATACGCTCGACCGGGCACAGTCGGCCATTCGCCGCATCTTCCAGCTCCGCCCGTCGATCGCCCACGTGCTCCGCGGCGAGCGCGAGGTCGATCTGCCGATCGACGACGTTCGCGTCGGCGACACGGTCGTCGTCCGACCCGGTGAGCGGATCCCTGTCGATGGCATCGTCAGCGAAGGGGCCTCCTCAGTCGACCAGAGCGCGCTCACCGGCGAGAGTTTGCCCATCGACAAGGCGATCGGAGCCGAGGTCTTCACCGGAACGTTCAACCAATACGGCTCGCTGAGCGTCGAGGCCGCCAAAGTCGGTGCGGAGACGACGCTGGCGAAAATCGTGCAGCTCGTCGTCGAGGCGACGCGGCAGAAGACGCCGCTGGAGCGGACGGCCGACCGGCTGGCGCGGCTGTTCTTGCCCTTCGTGCTCGGGGTCGCCCTGATCACGCTCCTCGCGTGGCGGTTCTCGACCGGTACGTGGAGCGACGGTTTCAAACCGGCGCTGGGCGTGCTCGTTGTGGCTTGTCCCTGCCCGCTCATTCTGGCGACACCGACGGCCGTGATTGCCGCAATGGCCTGGCTGGCGCGTGCCGGCGTCGTTGTGAAAGGCTCGGTGGCTCTGGAGCGATTGGCGGCTGTCGACACGATCGCCTTCGATAAGACGGGAACGCTTACCAGCGGCCGGTTGCAGCTTGGCGACGTCGTCGCGTTGCCCCCGTTGGACGAGACCGAATTGCTGCGCGTGGCGGCGATCGCCGAACGCCGCAGCGAACACCTGCTCGCAAGATTGATCGTCCACGAGGCCGAATCGCGGAACCTGGTCGTGCCGGCGGCCGCCGAGTTCACCGCCCATCCGGGTGCGGGCGTGGTGGCCAGCGTGCGCGCGACGGTGCTCGGACCGTGGGCCGGTAACGAATCGTCCGACGGACTGCGAACCGTCCTCGTCGGCAACCGCACCCTGATCGAGTCGCAGCAGATTGAGCTCGCGCCGGCCCTCGAAGCACAACTTGCCAGGATGGAGCAGTCCGGCGCAACGACGCTTTTGGTCGCGGTCGACAACCGCGTTTTGGGCGTCTGGCCGTTCGCGACGCGGTCCGCGCCGAGAGCCGACTTGTTCTGCGTCAATTGAGAGAGGCTGGTGTTCGCTCTTTCGCCCTCTTGACCGGCGACCGCCCCGAGTCGGCCGGCTTCGTCGCCGATTCATTGGGTTCGATCGACGAGGTGCACGCCGGCCAGTTGCCCATCGACAAGGCGCGGTGGATCGAATCGCAAATCCAGCAAGGCCGTCGCGTCGCCATGGTGGGAGACGGCGTGAATGACGCGCCAGCCCTTGCGACGGCAACGGTCGGACTTGCGCTCGGCGGCGTGGGCAGCGATCTGGCGGCCGAGGCGGGCGACATCGTGCTCATGGGCGATCCGCTGCGTCCGCTGCCGGGCCTCGTGCGGCTCTCGCACGCCCTGGTCCGCAATATTCGCGAGAGCATCTACCTCTTTGCCTTTGCCGCCAACGCGATCGGCATGCTCCTGTGCGGCGTGGGAATTCTGAGTCCGGTCGGCGGCGCCGTCTTCCATGAGTTCGCCTCGCTAGCCGTGATGCTCAACGCAACGCGGCTGTTGTGGTTCGAGCGCTGGGGCGAAACCGGCTTCGGCCGATTCTGGAGGCTCTTCAACATCTTCGTTGAATGGGTCACCGAAGCTCTATCGCCCACACGCTGGGTTTTTCGCTTCTTGAACAATTGGTCGGTGGTGCTGGGCCTGACCATCCCCGCGCTCGTCTTTGCGTGGCTGTTGAGCGGAATCGTCTTGATTCGCGAAAACGAGCGGGCTGTTGTGACGCGTTTCGGCCGGGCCGAAGGTGAGCTGTCCCCCGGGTTGTACTGGCGCTATCCGGCGCCCTTCGAGCGCGTGTTTCGCGAACCGGTGGGCCGGCTGCGAATGGTGCAGATCGGCTTTCGTTCCGCCGAGAATCGGCCCCTGCAGCAGTCTGACGTGCTCCTCCCCGTCGAATGGACCAGCGAGCACAACGAAATCGGTTTCGAATCGCGTCCCGAAGAATCGCTCGTCTTGACGGGGGACGAAGTCCTCGTCGAAATGACGGCCGAAGTGCAGTGGCGGGTCGCCAATCTCCGGCAGTACCTGTTCGATACGGCCCGGCCGATCGACACGCTACGGACGCTTGCCGAAAGCGTCGTCCGCGAAACGGCGGCCCGCGAGCCGCTCGACGGCATCTTGACGGATCGTCGCCGCACGATCGAAGAGGAGTGCCTCGCCTCTCTGCGGACACGGCTCAAGCAGCAACCGCTGGGTATCCAAGTCGTCGACCTCGCGCTGCTCGACGTGCATCCGCCGCGCGAGGTGGTCGCCTCCTACCGCGACGTGGCCGATGCGCTCGAAGAACGCGAACAGCGCGTCAACGAAGCCGAGGCGTATTACGCCGCCAAACTTCTCGGAGCGGCGGGAGAGCGAGCGGTCCGCACTTTGAGCGGCGCCGCGCCCGACGCGCGAAAGCGTCCGCCGGAATCGACAGCCGGCGGCGTTTCCAACTGGACGCTGACGGACGGCCTGTGGGCCGTATTGTCGCGAGAAACGCCGGACAACCCGCTGCCCCTTTCCGGCGAGGCGGCCGGTCTGCTGCTTTCCGCCCGTCAAGCAGCTACGAGCGCCACGCAGACGGCCCGCGGCCAGGCGGCACGGTTCAACGAGCTCCTCTCGGCGTATCAGTCAGAGCCGCGGCTGACCGGCTTCGAACTGTATTGGCAAACGATCGTCGACTCCCTGTCGAATCGGCGGATGACGGTGCTCGACCCCAAAGCCAGCGGTCACAAGCGGCTCTTCCTGGGCGGGCCCGACGAACTGCGCACGGGAGCGCTCTTACGCGAAGCGGAATCGGATTCGGCCGGCCCCGCCGGCCGGAATCCCGCGCGAGAACAATTGGCGCCGGGCCAGGCGCCGGCCGACCGGGCCGTGCCCGAGCGCGGCGAAGAACCCGAACAGAATCGATGAAGTGAAAGGCCAAGGCCCGTGACGTCATGAATCTCGCCGAACACGCAACCCCGACCCCCGACGCACCGCGGCACGTCAGCGCCCGGCGTGTGGGCCCGCCGATTCGCGATCGCCGCCGTCGCCCTCGGGCTGCTGGGGATGGTTGCGACCAGCGTGGTGTTCGTCGACGAGACCGAAGCGGTGATCGTCGAGCGGTTCGGCAACATCGTGCAGGTCTACGATCGCGAAGGCGATCGCGGCGCCCACTTCAAACTCCCCTGGCCCGTCGATCTCGCGCGGCGGTTCGATCGCCGCGTGCAGCTCTTCGATCCGCCCGGCCGCGAAATGTTCACGAGCGACAAGAAAAACGTGACGGTCGACGTCTACATCTGTTGGCGAATCGCCGAGCCGGCCGGCGACGCGACCCCGCTTACCGAGCGGCCGCTCGTGCGTTTTTACCGCGGACTGGGAGGCGTTGACCTGGCCAACGCACGACTCGACAGCCGCATCCGCTCGATCCTCACGACGACGATCGGCCAGGTCGAATTGAGCCGGCTGCTGGGCGTCAAGAATTCCGAACAGGGACCGGCCGCGAAGGAGGCGGGACCGCTGGAAACGCTGTCGGAATCGGTCCGCAAAGAAACGATGCGCCGCCCCAGCGACGTTGACTCGCTCCGCGATCGGTTGGGGATTGAAATCGTCGACTTGCGGATCACGCGGCTCAACTTGCCGACGGGCAATCAGCAGGCCGTCTTCGAGCGGATGAAGAGCGAGCGCAAGAAAATCGCCGACCGCTACCGTTCCGCCGGCATGGCCGAAAACCAGATGATCCGCAGCCAGGCCGACCGCCAATACAACGAGATCCTCGCGAAAACCAAGGCCGATGCGGAACGCATCCGCGGCACGGCCGAGGCGGAGGCCGTCCGCATCCTCAACGCGGCCCATTCCCAGGATCCAGAGTTTTACACCGTCATCACGACGCTAGACGCGTACCGCAAGATCCTCAATGAAAAGACGACGCTCGTCCTCTCGGCATCGAGCAGCCTCTTGAAGATGCTCACCGAAGGCGTGCCGCCGCTCAAATCGCCGGCCAATTTGCCTTTGGGACGTCCGAATGCCGCATCGACAGCGCCAGCCGCGCCCAAGGACGCGAAGAAGGACAAGCAAACCGCTCCGCCTCCCAAGGTTTCCAGCCTGCAAGGGGGACGGTGATGAAGCGGTTTGCGATCGTTCTGCTGGCCGCCGGTCTGCTCTATCTGGCGAGTGGCATTTATGTGGTGCGGGGAAATGAAAAGGCGGCCGTGCGGCTCTTCGGCCGGTCGACGCGGCGTCCAGACGGCGGACTGCAACTGGAGGCGGGCGGGCTGCACTACGCGCTCCCCTGGCCCTTTTCGCAGATCGTGCGGGTGAATCTGAATGAGATTCGGACACTGTCGGTCGGCGTCAACGAGACGGAGGACGTCGAGACGGGCGGATTTCTACGCGCGCTCGAGACGGCCAATCAGTCGCAGTTTCTCACGGGCGATCAGAACATCTTGCACTTGCAGATCAACGCCCAGTATCACGTCTCGGAGCAGGCGGCCGGCGATTTTCTGTTCCGCGCGACCGCGCCCGAGAAGCAACTCGAGGGGATCGTCGCGTCGGTCGCCACCGATCTCATCGCGCAGAGCGGCGTCGATTTTGTGCAGCCGTTGGGGCAGGTCGAGTTGAACGGCCTGCTGACGACCGGCGTCCGGCGGCAGGCTGAGGCGCAGCATCTCGGTCTCGAGATTGACGACGTGGCCATCAACGCCGTCTATCCCCCCATTCTGGTGAAGGCCTATTTTCTCGACGTGACCAACGCGCGCGCCGACAAGGTCAACTTCATCAACGCGGCCAACGCATACGCCGAACAGAAGCACGCCGCGTCGACCGCCGATGCACGGCGAACGCTCGACGAAGCGCTCGGCGACCGACAGCAAACGGTCGAATCGGCCCGCGGCCGCGCCGACAGCTTCGCGCGGATGATCGAGCAGTTCCGCGAAGCACAGAGATCGGGGGCTCAGTCGTATGTCGAATCGCGGCGGATCGCGCTTGACCGTTATTACCTCGATACGATGGGGCAGGTTCTCAGAACGGTCTCGGCGAAGGTTCTCCTCGATTCCAAGGAGCCGGCCGACTTGACGATTTTTAGCCGCCCGGAAGGGACCAAACCGGCTTCGTCCAAGTAGTTGGCGGCCGGCTACTGCCCGCAAAATCTGCCCAAACCCCGCTGTGTTCGCCATTTTGCGGCTTCACCAAGTTTGGCTTATGGGCGGCGGCTGCGACTGCCGAGTACATCTTGAGACTGCCGGTTTTTCCGGTTGTAGCGGATTTACCGATTGCGCGGTCCGCGGCTCGAAGAGTGTCTTCACGCGAGGGGGCGTGGATTGGGCGATTTGGCTGCCGAGTTTCGCCGTGCGGCCCTGCGCAGCGTCCGCTGCGCTCGTTGCCCTTGCGCTTCTCGCCAGCGGTTGCACGACGAGTTTGAGCCAGTGGTGGCACAACGGTTGGAAGGTCGGTCCGCAGTACTGCACGCCCGGCGCGCCGTCTGCCGAGAAATGGGTCGACGCGGCCGACAAGCGCGTGCACGGCGAGCCGGCCCGGGACTGCGCGTGGTGGACCGTCTTCAATGACCCCACGCTCAACATGCTGATCGAAAAGGCCTATCAGCAGAACCTGAATTTGAAGGTCGCCGGCCATCGGATTCTCGAGAGCCGGGCACAGCGCAACATCTCGATCGGCAATCTCTTCCCGCAGTCGCAAAGCGCGCTGGTCGACTATGCTCACGGCCAGTTGAGCAAGAACCTGGGACTGCCGCTGCCCAGCAGCGAGATCAACATCTGGGCCGACGGTTTCAATCTCTCCTGGGAACTCGATTTTTGGGGCCGTTATCGCCGGTCGATCGAGGGGGCCGAGGCCGATTTGGACGCTTCGGTAGAAAGCTACGGCGACACGCTCGTGATGCTGCTTTCGGAGGTGGCGACCAACTACATGCAACTGCGGACCTACGAGCAGCGGCTGGCCTACGCGCGGCAGAATGTGACCGTCCAAAGGAAATCGCTCGGCCTGGCCGAGGCCCGCTACAACACGGGCCGCGGCACCGAGCTCGACGTCCGCCAGGCCCGCACGAGCGTTTCGCAAACCGAATCGCAGATTCCGCCGCTCGTCACCGGCCGGCGGCAAGCGGCCAACCAGTTGTGCACGCTCTTGGGCGTGCCCGTCGCCGATCTTGCCAACGAACTGCAGGCGTCGCCGATTCCCAATGCGCCGCTCGAAGTCGCCGTCGGCATTCCGGCCGACCTGATCCGGCGGCGGCCCGATATCCGCCGGGCCGAGCGACAGGTCGCGTCGCAAAGCGCGCGGATCGGCGTGGCCGAGGCCGACCTCTACCCGCGGTTTTCGCTCAACGGCTTCGTAGGTTTCGTGGCGGACGATTTCAAGGATCTCTTCACCTCCAAGAGCTTCACGGGCCTGTTCTTCCCCACGATGCAGTGGAACGTGCTCAACTACGGCCGCATCCGCAATAACATCCGCACGCAGGATGAGAGGTTCCAAGAGGCGACACTGCAGTATCAACAGACCGTGCTCACGGCGGGCCGCGAAGTCGAAGACGCGCTCACCGGCTTTCTGCAGGCCCAACAGCAGGCCACGTATCTCGAGCAGACGGTCGTCGACGCCAATCGCTCGGTCGAGTTGACCCAGATGCAGTTCGAAGGGGGCGTCGTCGACTTCAACCGCGTCTACAATACGCAGACCGCGCTGCTCAACGCGCAGGATCAACTGGCGACGACGCGCGGCAACATCGACTTGCAATTGATCCAGGTCTACAAGGCCCTGGGCGGCGGCTGGGTCTGCTTCCTGGACGGTTGCGGCATGCCGCGGTTCGAGACGACAACCGTCAACGGCCTGCCCGCCGCTCCGAATCCGCCCCGACTGACGGCGCCAGTTCCCGCGCCCGTTCCCGCCGCGGCTGACGACAAACGGCCGGCCGCCGCCAAATGAGGTCGCGCGGACCGAGGGCACCCGCCCTCGCACATCTGACTGCGGCGAGGGCAGGTGCCCTCGCCTTTCGGCCGATGGGTGGCTCACCATTACGAGAGTCGGTCTACCACCGATCAGTCTCACAATCGGGTCTCGGTAAATCACGTCAATCGGTGGCGGAACGCCCACGATGAAGTCGTCAGCGTCACCGTGGCGATCAGTGCCAGCGGCCAAAGGTCGGGAATCAGCACCTCGAAGCCCGCTCCCTCGAGGTAAATTCGTCGCGCGATGTCGATCGCGTACCGCAGCGGATTCAACAGCGTCAGCATTTGGACCGACTGCGGCATGCTGCTGATCGGCGTAGTCAGCCCCGAGAGCAACGCAAAGGGCATCATCACCACGAATGAATACAACATTGCCTGCTGCATGGTGGCCGCAATCGCAGAAACGAGGAGACCAATCCCCACCGCGGCCAGCAGAAAGACGATCAGCCCGACGTACAGCACGAAGAACGAGCCCGCGAACGGAATGTGGAACCAGAGCTGCCCCACCGTCAAAATCACCGACGCCTGCACCATGCCGACGATGATCGACGGCAGCGCCTTGCCCGCCATGATCTCCGGCGGACGGAAAGGTGTCACGAGCAGCTGGTCGAAGGTCCCCTGTTCCCGCTCCCGCGCGACCGACATCGCCGTCAACAGCAGCGTCTGCAACAGCGTGAGCACGCCGATCAGGCTGGGGATCATCGTCCAGCGGGTTTCGAGGTTCGGGTTGTACCAGGTGCGGCTGACGACGCTGATGGGCGGGTCGGACAGGCCGTGCGCGGCCCGCCAATTGGCGTTGAAGGATTGAATCACCGTGTTGACGTAGCCCGTCGCGGTGGCGGCCGTGTTGGAGTTGCGGCCGTCCGCGATCACCTGCACATCGGCCGGGCGGCCGGCGATGATCTGCCGCTCGAAGTTCTGGCCGATCTGGATGGCCACGATCACGCGCTGCTCGTTGATCATCTTCTTGATGTCGTCGGGGTGACGAAGATTGGCGACGCGGCGAAAAACGCCCGACCCGTCGAAGTGGGCCAACAGGTCCTGCGACGCGGCGCTATGATCCTGGTCGAGGACGGCGTAGGGCACGTCGGTGAGGTCGTACGTCGCCACGTAACCGTAGATCAAGCACTGCAAGATCGGCGGGATGATTAACGTCGAGCGGCTGCGCGGATCCTTGAGGATCGCCAGCAGCTCCTTGCGAGTGAGGGCGAAGATGCGGAGCAGACTTTCGATCATGTCGTCCTCACGTCAGGCTCTTCCGCGTGGCCCGCCGCGTCAACAAAGCCAGCACGGTGGCCATCGCCGCCAGCACGGCCGCGTTGGGAATGACGAGGCCCCAAATGTCTCCGGCGAGAAACAGCGTCTGCAGCAAGGCGACGTAATACCGGGCCGGCAGCACGTAGGTCAGCAGCCGCACCAGGGCCGGCATGCTTCGCAGATCGAAAATGAAGCCCGAGAGCATCATGGCCGGCAGAAAGGTGATCAGCATCGTCACCTGGCTGGCGACAAACTGGCTCTTGAGCGACGAGGAAATGTAGAGGCCGATAAAGAGCGCCACGAGCAGGTACAGGGCCGAGGCCCCCGCCAGAAGCAGCACCGAGCCGCGAAAGGGGACGTGAAACAGAAACTTCGCGCTCACCAGGCAGAGCACCAGGCCGATCATCCCCAGCATGAAGTACGGAATGATTTTGCCGAGCAAGATCTCGCCGATCCGCACGGGCGTGACGAACAGCGCCTCGAACGTGCCCCGCTCCCATTCGCGGGCCATCACCAGCGATGTGAGCATCGCCCCGATCAGGGTCATCACGATCACCACCAAGCCGGGAACGAGAAACGCCCGGCTCTCGTTGGCCTCGTTGAACCAGAGCCGGTTCTGAATGTCGACCGGGCCGATCGCGGCATCTTTTCCCTCGGCCGCGCGGCGGGCCGACCATTGGGCGACCGCCGCCTCGCCGTAGGTCTGCACGATGCGGGCCTGGTTGGCGTCGTCGCCGCGGACCAGGATCTGGACTTGGGCGTCACCCACGCCCACCCGCCGCGAGAAGTTCGAGCGGATCCGCACGATGCCGTCGACGTCGCGGTTGTGCATCAGCGCCTGGGCCTCGGCCATCGACGGCGTGAACTTCACCAGAAAGTACCGCGATAGCCGGAATCCGGCCGCCAGGTCGATTGCCGTCGGCGAGGCGTCTTCGAGCACGATGGCGACCGGCACGTCCTTGACGTCGAGCGACAGCCCGTAGCCGAACAACAGAATCAGAATCAGCGGCAGCACGAGGCCGATCGCCACGCTGCTGGGATCGCGAACCACTTGCCGGCTCTCTTTGCGGACGAGCGCGACAATTCGCCGCAGCTTGGCCGTCAGCCGGTCGTGGCCGTGATCGCTGGCAGGCGGCGGCTCATTGGCGAGAGTTGAGTCAATCATGGGCATTCGCCGTTTCGTGGCTTCGTGACTCGTCGACGATGGCAATGAACGCGTCTTCCATCGTGGACGATTGGCCCGGCTTGGGCCGCGCCCGGCGGCGGACTTCGGCGGGCGTCCCTTCGGCCAACACGCGTCCCGCATCCATGATGGCGATGCGATCGCAATACTCGGCCTCTTCCATGAAATGGGTCGTGACGATGACCGTCACGCCTTGCTCGCGCGAGGGCCGTGATCCTTCGCCAAAACTCGCGGCGAGCCAAGGGATCGACGCCGCTGGTCGGCTCGTCGAGAAACAGCAATTCCGGCTCGTGCAACAGGGCGGCCGCCATCGACAGCCGCTGCTTGAATCCGCCGGGAAGCTGGGCGCTTGGCAGCCGCGCGTGCTGATGCAGATCGAACTGTCCGAGCGCCCATTCGATGCGTTCCCGCTTGCGACTGCCGCGCAGGCCGTAGGCGCTCGCGAAAAAGTCGAGGTTCTCGCTCACCGAAAGTTGCCCGTAGAGCGAGAACTTTTGCGCGACGTACCCGATCTGCTGCCGGGCCGAGGCGCGGGCGGAGTGCAAATCGACGCCGGCGACGCGCAGCGTGCCGCCGCTTGCCGCCAAGAGGCCGCACAGCATGCGGAACGTCGTCGTCTTTCCCGCGCCGTTGGGCCCCAGCAGGCCGAAGATCTCGCCGCGATGCACCTCGAAGTTGACGTGATTGACGGCGATGAACGAGCCGAATTTCCGCACCAGGTCGCGGACTTCGACGACCGCTTCGTTTCCCTGCGCGGCCGGCGGTCGAGCGAGCGTCAACGAGGCGGCAATGGGCTGCGAACCGACCGCCTTCCGCAGCAGGACCATAAAACCGTCCTCGAACCGCGGATCGGCGGGACGGACGGTGATGCCTTCCAATTCAGGGAGCTGCGGTGTGTGGCCGTTCTTCCGCGCCTCGGCCGTCACGAACCGCACATGGCCTCCTTCGGGAACCGCATCGACCAGTTGCGGATCGTCGAGCAATTGGGCCTGCAACTCGCGGGCGGGCTGGCCGGGCGGTGGGTCAGCCAGGTACGTTCGTCCCTCGGCCTTTTGCCGCACCTGGGCCGGTTCACCCTGATCGAGGACCTTGCCGCGGTGGAAGACGGCAACATGCTCGCACCGCTCGGCCTCGTCGAGGTACGACGTGCTCAACAGGACCGTCAGCCCCTGATCGTGAACGAGTTCCAGAATGATGCCCCACAGCTCGCGGCGAGACAGCGGGTCGACGCCGACCGTCGGCTCGTCGAGCAGGAGCAGCTCGGGCGAGCGAATCAGCGTGCAGGCCAGACCGAGCTTTTGTTTCATCCCGCCCGATAGCTGCCCGGCCAGCCGCTTCTTGAATGGCCCGAGGTTGGTCATCGACATCAATCGACCGTAACGCTCTTGGCGCTTCGCGCCGACCACGCCGTGCAGGTCGGCATACAAATCGAGGTTCTCCTGTACGCTGAGATCTTCGTAAAGGCCGAATCGTTGCGGCATGTAGCCGATTCGCGTCTGAATTTGCTGGGGGTCGACCGTCACGTCGATGCCGAGCACCGTCATTTGGCCCCCGTCGGGCTGCAACAGGCCGGTCGCCAGGCGGATCAGCGTCGTCTTGCCGGCGCCGTCAGGGCCGACAAGCGCGGTGAGCCGGCCGGCTTCGGCCTCGATCGACACGCCGTCGAGGGCCCGCACGATCTCGCCCGTTTCGCGGTGAAACGTCTTCGAGACGCTGGAGGCCGACAGGATCGATCTTTTGCCGTTCTCGCCTCGAGCTGAGGATCACTTCAGCTCTTTCTGTCTCCGGGTGGCACTCTACGACGGTAACCGTTTGGGGTCCATTCTACGCCGCTAACCCTTTTCCTTCCGGGTGCCACGCCCACGGCTTTGCGCAGAGCCGTGGGCGTGGCACCCTGTAATGTGTTGTTCGAAGATGCGCAGTTTTTTGTGAGCACCTTGCAAAGAGGTGAGCATCTTCGAAGGAATCCTCGGGGTTTTCCAAGGTGCTCACTTTTCGAAAAGGGTGAGCATCTTCGAACCAAGTGCGCACCTTCGACAGGCAGGGCCGTGGCCCTCGGGTACCCGCTCGCGGGTGCGGTGCCGTTGTCGCGTAAAGTCATGCAGAGACTTGTCTCGGCCTCGATCATGTTGTCGTTCCTCGGAATGCATGTCGTAGACAAACCCGGCGCGCAACAGCGCACCTCGCATCGCTCGGCAGCATCTCCCGCGAACTCTGCGGACACCCTGCTTTTTTCCTGCCCGCCAACACGGCTCGCAAAACCAAAAAAGCCGTGCCTGGATCTTTCATCCGGGCACGGCTCCGCATAGGCGAGATTTACAGCTCGTGGCTGTACCGTATTTCCTTCTTGCAACGTCATTGTTCGGACAGTAGGCCAGTCGTTCAAGATGTCAAAAAGAATTTTTTTTGAACTGCTGGATGCCATCCTAAGCCGTTAACGCTTTTCTGGGTGCCACGCCCACGCATAGCCGTGAGGCTGTCCGGGAATTCAGATACGTTAATCCGCACTGCCCTCGCTGACGCGTCGGGTTAGTGGAGTCAGCGTTACCAACCCGACGCGTTAGCGAGGGCCCGGCAAAGAATCGAATTCCCGGACACTCCCACGCGAAGCCGTGGGCGTGGCACCCTGCGTTGCTAATCCTGTCCTTTTACTTCGCCGCCAGTGCCACTTGGCGTCGTCTTTTGTTCCGGAACCAGGTAAACCGTGGCCGGCATGCCGAGTCGGAGTTCGTCCTGGGGATCTTTCACGAACACACGGACTTCGTAAACGAGGGTCGAGCGCAGCTCGTCGGTCTGTACGATCTTCGGTGTGAATTCGGCGATCGGCGAAATGAATCCCACCCAGCCCTCGAACCGCCGATTGGGAAAACTGTCGACGGCAATCGTCCCTTTCATACCCGGATGGACTTTGCCCAAATCGACCTCCGAGACGTAGGCGCGAACCCATTTCGGGTCGACGATCGCCAGCGAATAGACGGCCTTTTGCGGCGAAGCCATTTCGCCCGGCTCCATCAGCCGAGTGCGGACGACCGCGTCCAGCGGCGCCTTGAGCTTCGCGTCGGCCAGTTGCCGGCACAGAAAGGCGTATTGCGACTTCCTGGGCCTGCAGCTTGGCCTCGTTCTCGGCAATTTCTTCCTTGCGGGGGCCCAGCACGGCCAGATCGAGGGCCTTTTGCTGCGCGGCAAGTCTCGCGTCGGCCATTTGAGAGGTGGCTTGCGAATTGTCGACGTCGGTCTGGCTGATCGCCTCCCCCTTCGATCGCTGAAACAGTGTGCGCATGCGGTCGTATTGCCGAAGGGCGTTTTTGGCATCCGCATCCGCCTGGGCGACGTTGGCCCGCGCCTGGGCAATTTCCTCGGGCCGGCTGCCGTTATGCAGCCGTTCAACCACTTGCCGCTGTTGATCCATCTGTGCCCGTGCCTGGTTGACCTGCGGCACGAGCCGCCCCGTATCGAGCTCGGCCACAACCTGCCCGCGTTTCACATGGTCCCCCTCTTGCACGAGCACCGTCGAGATCCGCTCGCTGTCGTTGAAGGGGAGCTCGACCTGCCGCAAGTCGACGTTGCCGTAGAGCACGAGTTCGTTTGTGGGAACTTTGCGAAACTTGTACCACCAGGTCGCATACGCACCGGCGCCGACCGCGGCCAGCAGAATCAGGATGACGGCAAATCGTTTCATCGGCCTCCTCAATCAGATCGTTCCGTCGAATTATATTGGGATCGAAATGACCGTGCGCAATTCTGGGCGCCGAGTGTGCTCGAAATGCGTGGGCCCAAACTCTCTCGAAAGGCGAGGGCACACCCGCCCTCGCGCGTCTGAATGCGGCGAGGGCAGGTGCCCGCGCCTTTCGGCCCGTCGGTGGCAATGGCCGGCCGGCACGCTCAGGGTGCGCCTATTTCCGCGCGCGCTGGACGTCGATCGAACACCGGCAGACTCCGCCATTTACACGTGCCGCCGCTCGCCGCGCTCCTGGACGGGCGGCTTTTGTTCCGCGCCGGGAAGTTTTGGTTCGGGCAGGTAGGCCGCTTCGTAACGGGCCAATTCCAGCACGCTCGTGGTGTCGGGGAGTTGCGGCGGATGGGCCCGCTCGGCATCGAAGCGGAACGCGGCGGTCAAATCGCCGAACGTTTGGCGACGCCAATCGGCAATGTTGGGCTCGCGCACGCCGGTGAATTTCTCCAAGAATTGCAACACCGACGTGTGATCAAACGGCTGACTGCAGACCCAGCCGCCGGCCGTCCAAGGCGAAATAATCATGCAGGGCACGCGGAAGCCGGCCCCGATAGGGAGCCCGCCCACGAATTCGCCGGGCGTCCCCGCCGGCGGGACGGGCGGCGGAACGTGATCGAAGAGCCCGTCGTTCTCGTCGTAATTGAGAATGAAGGCCGTCTTCTTCCAGACATCCGGATTGGCGGCAATCGCGTTGATTTTGCTGGCGACAAAGGCCGCGCCGGCCGCCGGCATGTAGTCCGGGTGCTCCGATTGCGTGCTGGTGGGCATGATCCACGAGACGGTCGGCAGCCGATCGTTCATCGCGTCGTACTCGAATTTTCCCTCGGGATCGCGGACGACGCCGCGGTTGTACAACCGAGAATCCGGTGACGCCGAGCGGAATGTTTTGAAGTACTCGAGCACATTGCAGCCGTAGTTGTCCTGCTGTTGGTAGACCTTCCAACTCACGCCAGCCTGCTCGAGACGCTCGGCGTAGGTGGTCCAACGAAAGCCGCCGCGAATCAGGTGGTTTCGCGTGAGCGGTCCGCCTGCTTTGCCGTCGGGGTCGATCGTGCCGGTCATCCAATACATGCGGTTGGGCCACGTCGGGCCCAAGAGCGAGCAGTGATAGGTGTCGCAGATCGTGAAGGCCTCGGCGAGCGCGAACTGAAAGGGAATATCGGACCGCTTGTGGTAGCCCATGACGTAGGGCGCCTTGTCCCCTTCCACTTTGCGATGCGCGGCCAGCCAGTTATCCATCGCGCCGCCGTTCCATGACGCGTGTTGCACGTCCCAGGCATGGCTGGTGGACGGGATTTTCTGCGCACTGGTCGTGCGGGTGTCCAAGTGGAAGGGCAACAGGTAACCGTCAGGGTTCACCACGTCCGGCTGGTAGAAGACCGATCGCCCGTTTTTGAGCGTAAGGGCGCGCGGGTCGGCGAAGCCGCGGACGCCGGCCAACGTGCCAAAATAGTGATCAAATGAGCGGTTCTCCTGCATTAACAGGACGACATGTTTGATGTCGCTCAACGATGCTTTCCCGGTCGGCGGCTCTGCTAACACCCGCTTGACGTTTGGCGGCATTAAGGCGGCCGCACTCGCGGCGGCAATTCCCGCGGCCGATCCCAGCAATCGCCGGCGGGTCAAGGCGGGGGAACTCGAATTGTCCGGCTGGTCCATGGGGTTGCTCGCTGGGTCGGTTGGCGTCTGGGAAGCCGATTGTACGACGCGTCGGGGCCGGACAAAACGTGCTCGCGCCGGTCTCTCGATTCGATTCGAAATTTTTCTGGAATTTTTCCTCTTCTTCTCGTTAGGATGATCGGCATTCGAGGATCAATTCGATGCGATTCAGGTTGACGCGCAGGCGAATACTCGCCCTGACATTGTTGTTTCCCATCGTCGCCTACGTTCTGGCCGAGCTGACCTACACGGCTTTGGCCCCGGTTTCGGCTGGAACGGTGGGTCCGAATACGTTCTGGGTCATCGAAGACAAAGACAGTTTTCGCTTCGATCCGATCCTTGGATACCGCACCTCGCAGAATCCGGTCCGCTTCGCCCGCGTGACAAACGGAACCGTCGAGTATGTGGGGACTTTCCACGGCAACGCGCAAGGCTTCCAAAGCTCGAAGGACTTCACTGTCAAGAAGCCTGCCGGGATCAGGCATCGCGACATCGTTCTCGGCGACTGCTTCTCGAGCGGTTCATTCGTCGAGACAAACTGGCCGACGCGGGTCGAAGCGTCGTGCCCCGATCGGGAGTTGCTGAACTTCTCGATTGACGGCGTTGGCCTCGCCAATTGGTGGAGCATCCTCGCGCGGTACATCGAACCGAATCACTACGAGTTCGACAGCGTGATTTTCGCGGCAATTGCCAACGACCTGAATCGTCCGTTCGTCGTGGCCGACTGGCGCCGCGATACTTCGGTCATGATCGGTTACGCGGTCTGGTCCCGCGATTCGTTCGCATTGGACTCGAAGAGGGCGTTCCACCTCCTCAATTATTTGACGATGCTGAAAGTGACCCCGGATGACTTTGATGCCAGCATCAAGGAGGGACGTCTGCATCAAGGCGTCGAACGCCGCTCGCTCTCCCGGCCGCGGCTCGCGACTTGGATCGCCAACGAACTGTTTCCCAAGCCGCCGTGTGCGAAGGAACCGCCTCCGTACACGCCGGCATGTCCCGTTCCCGAAGTGCGCGCTTGCAGCGGCAACGAGTTCTTCAACGCCGTTCAGATGTCGGTCATCCTGGATATCCGCGATCGACTGGCCAGGCGGCACACGCCGGTCACGGTCATTTACATCGCGGGTCGCGAAGAAATCCTCGCGCATCGAGACGAATCGGTCCGGGTTCGAAAGTTCGCGGACCTGCTCGGTGCCCGATTTCTCGACGGCTCGGCGGCGTATCGCGCGCTGAAAGAGAAGGAAATCCGCGCGTGCTATTTACCGTACGACGGACATTGGAACCAGGCGGGTTCGGACCGCTTCGCCAACTTCGTCGCGAACAATCTGAAAGATCCGGGTCAATAAGGATTGCGGCAAGAGTTGGTCGTCGGAGTCTTCAGCGCCAGTCTCCCGAGAGCACAAATCCGGCCCAGTATTTGGGGAGGAGCTTCTTGGACGCGGGCGTTTCTTCTTCACCCGTGTCGAGACCGCGCGGCGGCTTGGCCTCTTTGAGCATCCAGATCTGGGCCTCGCGCAGGGCCTGAGCTTTGGGCAGCTTTTTCGTCCACACGTTCTGGTAGAACCGCTGCATGAGCAGCATTGTTTCGCGGTCGGGAACGCGCCACAGGCCGGCCATCACCGATTTGGCGCCGGCCACTTGAAAGGCCCGCTGCAACCCCAACAGGCCTTCGCCCCCGGCCGTCTTGCCGACGGTCGAACCCAATCCAGTTTCACACGCCGACAGAACCGCAAGCTCGACGCCGCTTAAATCGAGCGACGAAACCTCGAGGGCCGTCAGGATCCCGTCATCTTCTCCGGGCTTCACCGTCTGGCAGTTGGCGCCGGCGAGCGCCAATCCGGAAAGGAGCCCCGGGTCGTAGCCGGCGGTCTCGCCACGGTCGAATTGGTCCAGTTGCGACGCGGCCTCCCTCCGTTCTGATTGGGCCGTGCCCGATTTCGCGCGACGTGCTGCGCCCGCAGCGGGCACGTCCGGTGGATCGTAAAAGCCGTGCGTCGCAAGATGCAGCCAGCGATGCGCGGCCGCCTGCTGGCGAAAGCTCGACTCGGTCGCGTCCTCGCCCAACAGCAAATCGACGGGCGCCCGTTTGAAGTGTCGCTGAAAGGCAAGCTGAATGGCGGCCACTTCGGCGGCCGAGTGGTCGAGCTTGCGAAACGCGTGCAGCGATTGCGACCGCGGGGCCGAGCGACTGGCCACCTGGTCGGCCCGGCCCGGCGAGCCGCCGTATTCCACGTCGCCGACGAGCAGCAGCGATTCCGGCTCTGCCGCGCCCCGCTCCGCACTCGCTTTGATGAGTTGCGGCAAGAGCCGCGGCACGGGGATCACGACCAGCGTTCGCTCTTCGACCAGATACGTATCCGGCTTCGAGCCGGGAAGCACGCCGAAGGGAAACCGGCAGAGCGCCCCGTCCGGCGAAACGAGGACCGTCTCCACACCGGCCAGATGCGGCTGGAGTTTGTCCCAAACGAGCGTTTTGAGTTTCTCGAGCCACTCGATCCCGTTTGTGCGTGGACGATCGGGTTGGACAGCCTCCCGCCTCCAATTCTCCACCGCCTCGCTTACGAGTGAGGACGGCCCGAGTTCGACGCGCTTGACGCCGGTCCCGTTCGAGTCGTGCTTGACCACGAACGCGGCCAGCCGCCACTCGAAATCGATCGGGCCTCTTTTCGTCTTCGACGGCGCCCCGTGCCGATATTCGAGAATGTCGACCAGCGCCGTCTTTTCCGGAAGGGCGGACTTCAACCTGTCCAGCTGCTGGGCCCCCGTGAGCCGGGCGTCCTCGCGAATCGCGGCGAAGTCGTTGCTCTCTGCCGCCATTTTCTCCTCGAGCGCTTCCTTCTGCTCGGTGAGCCGCTTGATCCCGTCTCGCCGTTCGTCGGCGTGTTTCGGATCGGAACCGGCCATGGCGAGGGTGGCCAGACGCGTGCTCACGGTCTCCGTTTCGTCGAAGAGTTTTTTCAGCTCGGGCCGTCGACCTTCGCTGCGAACCAACCACTGGCGGGCCGTGACCGATCCCTTCTCCTTGAGCACGTAGCCGTAGACAGCCGCATCACTGATAGGGAGCGATTCCGCCAGCGACAGGTAACTGTGCAGCTTGAACTGCAGGCTGGCCGCAAACATCAATTGCTGCCGCTCCGCAAATCCGCCGTACGTTCGGTCGAGCGCGTTCTGCGAAATCTCGAGCGCACGCCGGCACAGCGGCTCGGCCTTGGCAGGTTCGCCCATTGAGCGGTAGAGCCAGGCCAGATTGCCCAGCCCCGCCGCCGTGTCCGGGTGCTGCTCGCCGAGCGTCGAAGTTCGAATTTCCTGGGCCTCGAGATAAAGGGGCTCGGCCTTCGCGAACTTGCCGAGCAGGTGATAGAGAATCGCCAGATTGTTGAGGGCGACCGCCGTGTCCGGGTGTCTCTCGCCCAACACCCTCTTGCGGATTGCAATCACCTGCAGATCGAGTGACTCCGCCTCCTTGACGGCGCCCTTCCTGGCGAGCACCGAAGCCAGGTTTTGCAGACTCATCGCCGTGTCGGGATGGTTTTCGCCAAGCAGCTTCCGGCGAATCGCCAGCGCCTTGCGGAACAGCGGCTCCGCCTTGGCGGCGTTGCCCGCTTCGAGATCGAGCACGCCCAGATTGTTGAGGGCGTTGGCCGTCTGGCGATGCTCTTCACCGTAGACCTGCTTGTCGATGGCGAGGGCCTGCTGATAGAGCGGCTCGGCTTTCGGCAGATCGCCCAGCGACTGATACAGCGAAGCCAGATTATTGAGGCTCGTCGCCGTCTCCGAAGATTTCTCGCCGAAGGATTTCTCGCGGATGGCGAGCACTTGCCGATCGATTGCCTCGGCCTTCGCGTACTCGCCCATCGACACGTACAAGAGCCCCAAACCATTGAGGCAACTTCCCGTATCGGGGTGCGATTCGCCCAGGACCTGTTTGTCGATGTCGACCGCCTGCCGGAGGAGCCGCTCCGCGGTGGCGTAGTCTCCCATCGAGCGGTACAGCGAGCCTAACTTGCTGAGACTGAGCGCCGTGTCGCGGTGTTTCTCACCCAAGACTTTCCGCACGATGTCGAGTGCTTGGCGATAAAACTCCAGGGCTTTCGCGAAGTCCCCCTTCGCCTCGTACAGACGCCCAGATTGCGGATCGTCGTCGCCGAGGAGGCGTGGTTTCGACCCAGAACCTGCGTTTGAATTGCGAGCGATTCCTCGTAAAAGGACTGCGATTGAGCAAAATCACCCTTTTCGCAATAAAGTTCGGCCAGGTTGTTGAGGCAGGTGGCCGTGTTGCGGTCGTATTGTCCGCGCACTTTTTGCGAAACCGCCAGGGACCGTTTGAAGAGCGTCTCGGCCTTGGCGTACTCATCCAAAGTCAAATACAGCAAGGCCAGGTTGTTGAGACTCTGCGCCGTATCTTTATTGAGTTCGCCGAGGACGGCCAGCCGGATGTCGAGCGCCTGTTTCAGCAGCGGTTCCGCTTTCGCATTGTCCCCCATCGACTGGTAAAGCGTCCCGAGGACGTTCAGGCTGAACGCCGTGTCCGGATGTTTGGGACCGAGCACCTTCCTGCGGATCTCCAGGGCCCGCTCAAAAATGGGCTCCGCCTTGGTGTACTGGCCCTGCGATTCGTAGAGAGAACCTAGACTGTTGATGATGCCTGCCGTGTCGGCGTGCATCTCGCCCAACCGGTTTTTGTCGATTTCGAGAGCCTGCTGCAAGAGCGGTTCGGCCTTGGCGAACTCTCGCAGATCTAAGTAGCAAACACCCAAGTTATTCAGGTTCACGGCCGTTTGCGGGTGATTTGCCCCGAACACCTTTTTGCGGATTTCGAGCGCTTGTCGATAGAGCGGCGCGGCCTCGGCGTCCATTCGCATCTGGTGATCGAGGTCGGCCAGGCAACTGAGGGCGGTGGCCGTTTCAATGGCGTTCTGGCCGCGGACTTTCTGATTGATTTCGAGCGCCCGCTGAAATAAGGGTTTCGCCTTGGCGAATTCGCCGCGCGTCTGGTAGAGCCGCGCCAAGCTGCCGTAGTTGACGGCCGTGTCCGGATGGTCGTCGCCGGCGACCTTTTTGCGAATCTCCAGCGCCCGGCGGAAGGGCTCTTCAGCATCCGCGAATCGGCCCGTCGCGCGGTAGAGCTCGCCCAGGTTGCTGTAGTTGGTGGCCGTGTCGGGATGATCCTCCCCGAGGACTTTCTTCCGCGACTCGAGCGTTTGCCGATACAGGCGTTCGGACTCGGCGTAGTTACCCACTCCCCGGCAAATGGTCCCCAGCCAACCGCAGCTCGTCAGCGTGTCCGGGTGTTCGCTCCCCAAAAGTTTTCGACGCGTTTCGTACGCCTGGCGGGCAAGCGGCAGCGCCTTCGCCTCTTGGTCCTTGCGATCAAAATCGCGGACCTGGACCAGTTGTTGGTGAGCTTCGGCGAGTTGACGTTTCTCGTCCGGAGTGAGACGCGCGAGTATCTCGATGTTGGCCAGTTCGAGCCGCGCGTCGACGACGCGCCAGTCTTTGTCGCCGTAAAGCGCGGCGAGGATTGCGAGGACATCTCGCCGCGTCGTGCGCGCGGCGGGCCAGTCAGCTTGCTTTTCGTACTGCGACGCCAGCCAACCCTGCCACTCTGCAACGTTCTTCGAGTTCTTGCCGTGGATTTCTCGCGCCAGCTCGACCGCGCGTTTCCCGGCGGCGACGGCTTCGACCAATTTACCCGCCTTCGCCAGCGGCCCCGATTCCTTGGCGAGGCGGCGAAGCTCGGCCTGGGCCTCGTCCCGCTTTTTGACGTCAGCCGCCGGTTTCGCCGACTGATTGCTCGCGGTTGGCGGATCGGCACTCGAGCCGGCGCCGGCCAGCGTGCCGACAATCAACGCAACCAAAATCGGCCGCGCCATTCGCACAATCTTCATCCTAATCGCCCTGAGTTCCGACCACGCTCTGGTCGAAGTCGATAATCGACCCTGTCATCAAGCCGGATCTCTCCGAGAGCAGGATCGCAGCGAATTCCGCGACCTCGGTGGTCTTGAGTAGTCGGCCGAATGGCTGCGCCTTCTCAGCATTTTTCAGCCAGTCGTCAGGGGCGGCATGAAATTTCTTCTGGATCATGTCTTCGGCCGGGCTGTCCATCCAACCGATGTTCAGCCCATTGACGCGGATGCGGTGCTTGAGGACCGAACGGGCCACGTTCTTCGTGAGCGTTGCCAGAGCGCCTTTGGAGGTGGAATACGGCGACAAAAACGGCTGACCGCCGTGGCCGGACATGCTGAGGATGTTCAGAATCGCCCCCGCGATTCCGCGGTCGATCATCGTCTGGATCGCGGCCTGCATGAGAAAGAACGGGGCTCGCACGTTGATCGCCATGATGCGGTCGTATAGCTCCGGCGTCGTGTCCAGAATCGTGCCGCGCTCCGAGGTGGCGGCGCTGTTGACCAGGATGTCGATGCGCTCAAACGCCCGCCGGGCAGTCTCGGCGATCCGCCGGCAGTCTTCGACCAGGGCCAGGTCGGCCCGCACGAACTCCGTGCGGCACCCCTGTGCGCTCAAGTCGCGCGCCAGCTTTTCGCCGTTCGCGACGTTTCGCCCACAGATTACCAACCCGCCGATCAGCTTCTCGTCCACCAACCGCCGGGCGATGGACTCCCCAAGCCCCTGCGTGCTGCCGGTCACGATCGCCACTTTTTTCGCGTCGCCTGACATGGTCCGAGATGCCTCCTCGCCAGCGAAGTTTGTCTAAAAGGACTTGTCGATTGCCCCCTGATAGTACGCCTTGGAGGAATGAACAGACCAGCGGAAATGGCAAGCTGGCAGCTTGCCCTACGATTTCGGCGGCGCGGCCTCAGGCCTCCGCCCAAACTTGCACCACCAGCGGAAACGCGAAGAGCGTCGTGCCGTCGTCCGCCAGCTTTTGCATTTCGGCGGAGACCTGATCGACTTCGGCCTGTGTCGCCAGCCCCGTGCGCACCAGCTCGGGGGCGAACTGGTCGAACGTCATCAACAAGAGCCGTTTCTCTTCGCCGCGGACCGCCATCGCAAAGTTGGCATGCACCTGTGGGTTGTCAAAACCGGTCTCGCGGAACAGGCGATGTAACGAACCGCCCAGCCGAAAATGCTCGCCGATCTGCCGACCGATCGCGTGGTTCAACTCGAAGAAGCGGTTCATCGCCTCCGACGGCGGATCGCACAGCCAGACGCCCAGATCCATCTCCTCGCAGACGACGCGTCCGCCGGGCCGCACCAAACGCCGCATTTGCTCGAGGGCCCGTCGCGGTTCGGACAGATGCATGAGTACGAGCCGGCAGTAGGCGACGTCGAACGAAGCTTCAGGCAATCGCGGCGAATAGGCGTCGGCCACCTGAAATTCGATGTTCGTCAGGCCCCGCGCGTCCGCCTGCCGGCTGGCCTGCTTGATCTGCTCGGCACTGTTGTCGATCCCCACGACGGATCCATCCGGCCCCACCTGCTCGGCAACCCAGCAGGCGATGTTCCCGCTGCCGCAACCGATCTCGATCGCCCGCATTCCACCGCCGAGCCCCACGCGCCCGAACAGCGCTTCGGTCCCCGGCCCGTAGACTTCGTGCAGCAGCCGCAGCCGTTCGATATCCCGACCGCCCGTCGCCAGGATGTAATGCTCTGCGGTGTCGCCCATCGTTTTTGCCCCCAATTCCGAGTCTGTTTTCGATGGCAACCGCGTCTCGTTAGCGCCTCGTCCGGCCCGGAGCCGTCGATACGGAGCCATCGGTCGGACGGACGTAGATCACGCCACGATTCCGCGAGACCTCGAGTAAGTCGTCGCTCTCACGCTGCTCGCGCATCCACCGTACCGGATCGGTCGCCAAGTCCGCGACGTCTTTCGCCAACGTCGTTTCGATGCGTTCCTGCTCGGCTTTTAACCGAGCAAGGCACGGAGAGAAGAAATCACGCACACGACGCCGCACCTCATGGAGCCGGCACAACTCGCGCTCATTCTTCAGCCAACGCAACTCCAACGTTCGACGCTCACTCATCCCGGCATTCTAGCCGAGACGAGGCGCGCCGGCAGAGGGACGGCGGGAGCAATTGAATCGCGCGCGAAGATTCGAGGCGCCGCGACCAATCGGATTTCAAGCCGCTTTGCGTTTCTGACGGACCAAGAAATCCGGCATCGACAATCGCTTGGACTTTCGAATGCGCAGGGCGGCCGACCGGGCTTCCTCGGCCGTCTCGAAGACCCTTGCGCTGTTGCGGTCGTGGACGACGGAGGGGGCGGCGTCATGCGACACCGCCAGCCAAGCCTTGGGCTTGATCGGATCGTGCGAGGCACAAATTTGGACGATGTAGCCGCTCATTTCGTGTCCGCCTGGTTTCGCGGAAGGCGACTGAAGCTGTGGCGCAACGGAAAGATCGCCAACATCACATATCGGCCATACAAACGGAAAAGTTGAGAAAAGCGGAATGCGACGAAAGCTAGGGAATATCCCTACAGGCCGCTAACCGCTCCGAGAAGCCGTCCAATCGATGTGCGGCTAAAATTGCCTACGTCGCGTGAACCATGTGGCGATGCCGGTTGTCAAAAGCAGAGCGGTTGTCCCAGGAGTTGACGAAGAACCGGTTGTCGCGTCTCTTGTCGTCGGACCGATCGCGCTATGTACATTCCCGCCTCATTCCGTATCGATGATCCGCAGATCCTTGACCGCTTCATCGAGGATTACAGCTTCGCCACTCTGGTCAGCGTTTGCGGCGAAAGTCCTCTCGCGACGCACCTGCCTTTGCTGCTCGATCGCGAACGCAGAGTGCTCCTGGGCCACGTGGCGAGGGCCAATCCTCATGCGAAGGTGTTCGGATCGAAGTCCGAATCGCTGGCCATCTTTAACGGCCCGCACGCCTACATCTCGCCGTCCTGGTACGCCACCGCACCGGCCGTGCCGACGTGGAATTACGCCGTCGTCCATGTCTACGGCCCACTCGAGGCCCTTTCAGAAAACAGGACGCGGGAGTTGGTGGATTTGACGGTCGACAAATACGAGTCGACAAGGCCCGCCCCCTGGCCGAACGAATTGCCCCAAGACTTCCGCACGAAGATGTTGAGCGCGATCGTCGCTTTCGAGATGCCGATTGCGCGCATCGAGGGCAAATTCAAGCTGGGCCAAAACCGTTCCGAAGCGGACCAGCTCGCCATGCTCTCCCATTTGCAATCGGCCGGCCCCGACGCGCGGAGTCTCTCGGAGTTCATCTCGCGTCACCAGAAATCGAATGACCCCGACGTGCCGCTTTAGTTCGTCCCGCGTTTCAGGTCGCGGAAGACATAAGAGACGTCGTGGAAGTTATGCATCGCCGGCGCAATCTGTTGGAGATTGTTTCGGACAATCTGTTTTCGCCCGGTCTGCAGTGCACCTTTGATTCCCGATCCCACGACAGCTCCCAGGGGCGAGGCCGCCAGCTCCGGCTCGGGACGCCGCGCCTACGTATGTACCGAGGCGTGTGAATCGGCTTGAAGTTCAGCCGGTGCCGAGAGAGCGCGGCCGCACGCGACTCGCGATCCCTTCCGGCAAAAAACTGCGCTATTCTCGGTAAATCAGGAAACTGGCCACGCGCCCGCGATGAGCGTCGCAGAACGCGAGCGCCGCGGAGTGCGCTTCCGATTCGTTCTTGAAGACCGTGGCAACTTTGCGGTCCGCCGTGAGGCACTGCGAGCCGTCCGCCTGGCAGAGCCAGGCGCTCGGCACTCTGCCATCGAATGACCTCACGATTTCGACTACGAATCCGTTCAATTTGCCGAAAAGCACGGCGGCCCCCACAGGGGACTTGGAACGTCCGGTGAACCGCCACTCAACGCGCGAAAGAGAAAGTGCCCGGATGGAACGTTTGCGGAACGAGCAACCATCCGGGACACGCGCTTTCGTGCGCACCTCGAACGATATCGTCACGCTTTGCCAGACGATAGCCCCAACGGAGTGGAAAATTACGCACATCCTCCAGAGGGCCTCGTCGAGGCAGAGGTCGAAGAGGAGGATCGGTCTGCCGAGCGGGGGCCCATGGCAGCCGGCCGATGCGCTTACTCGTGTAGCAATTGCTTTTCGATCGCCAGCCCCAGGCTCCGCAGCTTGGCTCGCAATGTGGTCCTGGAAATGCCGAGCAGTTCGCTGGCCTGGACCTGACTTCCTCTCGCGCGACGCATCACCGCTTCGATGACGACGCGGTCGACGGCCGAGATCACGCGTTCATAGACGTCCGATTCGCCGGCGTCGATCAAGTTGTTCAAAAGCGACGCCACATCCAGCACGCGGGATTCCGGCTCCGCGGGGGCGAAGGTCGTGTCCGTCGGCTCGCCGAGCAAATATCCGGGCAGGCAGTCCCGCGTGATGACCTCGCCGGCCGATTGAATGTATGCGTATTTGATCGCGCTTTGCAGTTCGCGGACGTTGCCCGGCCAGGCGTACGCCTCCAGTACGAGCATGGCGGAACGGTGACCTGCCGTTCGATCTCTTCGGCCGAGGAGCCCGGCATCTGCGCGAAGACCTCGACGATGGCGGGCGCGGGGTCGGGATAGGCCTCGACGTTGACGTGCAGGAACGCGAACACGCCGACGCCGGCCAGCGTGATCGCCAGCGCGATCACTACCACCGGATTATCGAGGGCCCACTCAATCAGTTTGCGAAGCATGTCTCAAATTCCCTGGCGAGGCCGATTGGCGGGGCCATTTCGCGATATTCGCATTCAACAAAAAAGCCGCAGATTCCCTTGGCGGGGAATCTGCGGCTCGGTTCTTCCGATGCCGCAGCAGCAGATCGCTTGAGCGCGGTTGTGAGCCGAACTAGTTCTTGAACGTCTGTCGCCGTTGGACGGCAACCGTTTCGATCGATCCCTCCCGAAGGGTGACTTCGAGCGACAGGCTCCCAAAAAACGGCGTCTCTTGTTGCTGAATCTCCTGGAGACTCGTTTTCAAAAGTGCCGCGATCTGGCCGAAGTCCCAATGCGACGGGGTCCTCGGCGACCCTTTGTCGGTGCGGCTGGACTCGGTCACTTTTGCTCGCCCTTTTCCGGTTTCGTCGGGACGGCCGACTCGCGGTCCTGCAGCGCGAGTTTCAGTTCTCCGACGCCCGTTTGAATCACCTTTTCGCCGGGCAGCAGCGGCTGTTTGGGGAGCATGCCGCTTTCGGCTTCCTCGGCCGTGCGCTCGTCTCCCTTCTTGAACGGCTTGCTGCGGACGAAGACCGTCTTCTCGAATCGCCGCGTGAGCTGCACCCGCCGCATCGTGTAAAGCTGCTTCGCGGCGTCGGTCTGCACGAAGACCACGCTCTGCTGGCCGTCGTCGACGACGGCGCTCACGGGCAGCTCGACGACGTCGGGCGGCGGCGGCACATCGACCGTTGCCTGAATGAATTGTCCGCCCCGCAGCCGTTCACCCTTGTTGTCGATGTAGCCTTTCACCACGGCCGTGTGCTGGTTGGGGTCGATAATGTAGCCGATGTCATCGATGTACCCGGGAATCGGGTCGCTGCCGACCGTCCGCACGGTCCACTTGATGGCGTCGCCCGACGCTTCGCGAAGCGCCTCGAGCTCGGGCAGGTCGTCTTCCGGCACGTTGGCCGCGATGAACAGCTTGTCGACGTCGGAGATCTGGAAGAGATTGGTGGTGTTGTCGACGATAATCTCGTGCAGCGCCAGGTTCCGCTCGATGATCACTCCGTTGGCGGGGGCCCGCATTTCGACGCGGGGCCAAAGTTCGTCCACTTTGCTGTCGTGCTGGCCGTGCCGCTTGACCACGTTCTCGGCCTCGTCGCGCACGGCCTGGATGTCTTCCTCCGCGATGCCCCAGGTTTGCAGCATGGCCACCGCCCGGTTGACCGTGTTGACGTCCCCTTGGACATTGCGTTCCGCGTTCCAGAGGAAGACGGCCGGGACGACCTCGCTCTTGGCCTTCGCGGCCTTGAGAATTTCCTGGTCGAGCTTCAATTGATACATCGCGTCAATGAGATCGTTCTTTTTGTTGCCGACGTCGACGCTGTGGAAGACGGCCAGCAGAATCCCCTTTCACGACGCGGTCGCCAGAATGCAGCTCGCGATACGTGGTCTGCATCGAGCCGCTGCGCCGCGGATCCTGAGCGATCTGGCCGATCTTCGTCACTTCCGCCGAAGAGGGGGACGGTGCAAAGCGGGCCCGCACGCGAAAGATGCGCGTCGGATCAAGGGCCGTCGATCCGGGCATCGTCAACGGCCGTGTTCGCGTCGGCCGCCGGGCGGTCGCGACCTGGTCGATATTGTCCTTGCGAATCCCAAGCACCTGGCGAACATCCTCGGGCACGAACAGCGTGTGCGGCAGGTCCTTCGTCAGTTCGACCGCCAGACCGCTGGTTTTGGCGGCCTCGCCGGTTGCCTTCTCCTCCGCGGCGACCGCCGTCCAGGGCAGGCGCACCGCGCCGCTGACGGCCCCCAAAGCCACAAGCAGCGAGATCGCCAGCAGAATTCCGGCGCCGGCTTTGACGCCTTTGGACCGCCACAACGTGCCGGAACTGAAAATTGACATGGAGCATCTTCCTCAGCGATTCGTCGCCACTGCGTGCAAGAACAATTGTGTGGATGGGAGGGGTCTCGAGACTCGATCCGGATCATTCGTTGCGTCACGCGAGCACGCCGTCCCGACGCCCAAGGCCCCATCGACGAATTCGCGCAGCTCTTTCAAGCTGATGGATTTCGTCACCACTCGGTGCGCGTGCCCGCGAAGGTTCGAGCGATCGAGCCGGTGAGCGGCCAGCAGAATGACCGGCAGCGCCGGATGCCGCTCGCTCAGGGCCTCCAGCAGCGTCGCGGCCGTACCGTCCCGAAGTTGAGCGTCGAGCAGCAGCAGCCGTGGTTGATAAGCTTGCACGAGGTCCAGCACCCGCCGGCTATCGCCAACGCGCACTGTCCTCCGCGTTTCACTCCTCAAGACGTGCGCCAGAACCCGGCCGAGGACCAAATCGTCTTCGACGATCAGGATGATGGCGGGCTTGTCGTCGTTTTCCATGAGGATCTCGGCACGAAGGCGAAGTGGCCCTCAGATCGATCACAGCACTTAAGCACGTGGAATGCCGCGCATCGTCGGCGAGAATGGGCAACATCTAAATACTTTTGGGGAAACAGGTTGCGACAAGAGTTCAAGTTGACCAGAGTTTGTCCATCGCACGAAAGATTTGTTCAGTGCGAGCAGTATCCCAACACAAGACAGGCCAGCTCGCCTAAGATCTGACTCGCAATCCGCAGGGCCGCAGGCACGACGGCGTTTGATGCGTCACAAGGCGGTTTAATCAAACAGGATGCCTGCACCGATCGTGTAGGAGATCACAGCCGACAGCACGAACCAGAGGATGTCGTACCGGCTCGTCGAGTCCAAGATGGCTGCTTGCGAGATTTCTCCGCTGAGGAGCAGGGCGACGATGCATCGGCAACCGATGTTGAGCAGGATGGTGATGATCGCCGCCGTTTCACCGGCCCGGCTGTCTTCCGACGTGGCCATCCCCGTCTCCACGCCAATCCCGGTGCAGATTCCGACCAGGCAAGCGAGGAAGCCCCAGGCGTCGCCGGAAAAATACGCGACGACGATCCAGATCAGGCACGCGATCGATCCGCCGGCGAGCCCGTAACCGCCCATCTTCTTCAGCGAGTTCTCAATCGCCGCATCATTTTTTTTCCGCCGCCGTTTTTTCCTTTTCTTTGGCGGCGGTTGGTCCTCCTCCGGTTCGGCCGGCGGCGGCTCCAACGGAGGTTTGCCGGAGCCGAGCGGTTTGATCACAGCCCCGTACTCGTCCTCCACGGTCGCGTGCGTGCTCGCTTCGGCGGCTGGCCTGCCCACGAAAACCTGCGCACTTCGGACACCGCATCTGCTTCTTGAGCCAACGCGGATCCTTGATGCGCAACTGAGTCGAGCAGTGTGGACAGACGACAACGGCGGCCTTCGTCATAATCGTCCTCGCTTGTTTCAACCGTTCAACTCCAAACGCCCGCGACCAATTCGGG
Organism: uncultured Planctomycetaceae bacterium; assembly: GCA_963752185.1. Lineage (GTDB taxonomy): Bacteria > Planctomycetota > Planctomycetia > Planctomycetales > Planctomycetaceae > DASPSM01. The sequence continues at coordinate 4,827,556 of CAVVXK010000002.1, forward strand.
GCTGCGTCTACTTCCTACTTCAAAATGGTGAGCGGGGCAAATCTCAGGCAGATTCTCACCACCAAGGCACGTTGCTTTGAATCCGCCCCAATGGCGGAAAGTCACCAAGAAAGGCAAGAGAGATCCGGTCGAGTAGGGGCGGAGTGTGAACTCCGCCCCCCTCTTCAAACCGGACGTGCAGATTTCCCGCATCCGGCTTCCTCGAACGGTTTCAACGAAGGCGTACACAGTGAGTCCACGGCGGTCCTTACAACAGTCGCAAGCCAAGGCGTTGCAACTGGGCGTAGAAGGAGCGGTCGGCCGGTGGCCGATAGGGCCGTTGACTCCGGCGGTGCAGGTGATGCGTGAACGACAGGACCACGTAGCTGTTGAACTTGTGGAACGCCTGGCGCGGATAGCCGTGCGCGAAGTACCTCGACCAGCCCCCGAGCATCCGATTCACCTCCGCAATCAACGTCGGGATCGGTGTCACTCGGTTGCGACGGAGGAGTTCGCGCAACTTCGTCCGCACCCGTGCCAGCGAGTTGTCCGATGGGAACACGTTCAAGTAACGGCGATCGCGGCCTTTGAGGTCGCGGTCGTACCGGAACGTGAAGCCCAGGAAGGACAGCGAGGCGCTGGGTTCCTTCAGGTTCACCACACGCGTCTTGTCGCGGTTGATCGCCAACTGGAAGCGGCCTTCCAGCGTCGATTCCACCCATTCCTGCAGCCGTCGGCTCTGGTAGCGGGCCAGGATGACGAAGTCATCCGCGTACCGCACCAGCCGGGCTTGCGCCAGGTGCCGGGGCCGTCGGATCGATGGAACCGATGCTCGAACCAGTGCAGGTACAGGTTGGCCAGCAACGGAGAGATCACTCCCCCTTGCGGCGTCCCTCGCTCCGAGCGTTTGGCCGCAGGCCGGCCTTGTTCGTCGCGTGCCACAATCGGCGCTTCCAGCCACGAGCGGATCAGATGCAGCACCGAGCGATCGGCGATCCGCATCTGGAGACACTTGATGAGCTGGTCGTGCGGGATCGTGTCGAAGTACCCCTTCAGGTCCGCGTCGTAGACCTCCCGCAGGCCGGCTTGCAGGTGGGCGCGGATCGCGTCCACCGCCTGATGGGCCGATTTCCCCGGTCGGAACCCATAAGAGCACTCATGGAAGTCCGCTTCGAAGATCGGCTCCAAGACGAGCAGAGTCGCCATCTGGACGATCCGGTCCTTGACGGTCGGAATGCCCAGCGGCCGCTCGCCGCCATTGGCCTTGGGGATCATCACCCGCTTGACGGGTTGCGGTCGATAGAGCTTGGAACGCAGTTCCTCTTGGAGCTCCGCGAGGAACTTGCCGGCTCCCGGACCGTCGATGATGTCGCGACACGACATGCCGTCGATTCCCGGAGCGCCGTCGTTCTTCTGCACCAGCCACCACGCCACCGTCAACACGTCGAGCCGGTGAATCCGGTCATACAAGGCGTAGAACCGGAATTTCGGCTCCTGCTTGGCCTTTCGCCACAGCTTCCACCTCAGAAGAGAGACGGCGAGTACGAACGTGACGTCGTGGCGCACCTCCGGTTGATCCGGCGGCTCGCTCCGGCCGTAGATCGTGCTACGTTCCGTAGTGGGATGAGATTCATCCAAGCGGCATCTCCCCCTCTTGTGGGAACACCCATTCGACAGGGCCCCTTCGCTCCGCGGGCATTACCCCGCTTCATCGCTACTATGAGCCCCTCCGACTCCCGATCGAGCCAAAGCGCAGTTATGGGTTCCCGCACCTTGTTGACACAGGGCCCACGCGCCAAGCGTCACTCGAGCGGGTCTCTCAGGTTCCTGACGATTCTGTCGGCATCCGCTGTCCCCTCCCACCCCGGAGAGCCCGGCCGCTGCAGGCGTTCGTTGCTTCACGGTCGGCGTCAGGCTTCACCCTATCTGGAAGGGCTGGCCACTCTCACATGCGTAACGAGGCCGAATCGGGTTCACGCTTTCGCATTACGGCTGACGCCTTTGCCTTCCGAGGCTTCGACCGCCGGATCGCTCCGACAGCCGCTCGGTCGGCTACATGGCGAACGAACAACTACCATGGTCAGTACCTTTCAACTGACAAGAACCGTCAAGCTTCGCCTGACGCACCAGATGGCGCCGATTTCGCCGATTTGAAATTCAAAATCTGCGTCCTTCTGCGAAATCTGCGGAGAACTACTTCTTTGACTTTCTTGGTGTCTCCGTGCCTTGGTGGTACAGATTCGCATTGCTTGCCACGCAGCTCGCTTCGGCCATGTGTCGAAGTCCGCGGAATCGAAAAAACTGGTCGAGCGAGAGCCACGGGAATCGCGCGTCGAAGAAGAACGTGGCGGAGATGCAAACGCCGGCGGAGTTGAAGTCGATTGCAGAGCCAGGGCGTCGCGCGAGATCCACCTTTTTGAGATAGATGGTCCACTAGTCAGCAACGGACTCCCTCACTCCCAGTCCGACGTTGTCGAGGTAGTTCTCCAGCGCGTCGACGTGGTCGGACGAGACGCATGCGCCGAGATAGCCGTCGGGCGCACGAGCACCCAATCGCCCGGTGCCAGACCGTAGGCGTCGCGAAAATGACCGTCCGCGTCGATGACGTCGCCACGCGAACCAAACGTATGGATGTGCAGTCCCCGACGCGGCGGCACGGCGTCTCGATTGACCCCGTCGCCCAAGAGCGTCCAGTGCGTGCCCTGGAACAAGTCGAATAAGCGCGTGGGCTGGCCTCCGGCGCCACGAATCGGCGCGTCGGGTGCGCGATTGCCGGCGCGAATGCCGCCCTCTCGCGCAGGCCGCTCCAGGGCGAGCGAGGAATCGGGATAGCCGAGATCCAGTTGGTGCACCTCGCGCCCGCGGCGCATCGAACCGCGTTTGGCCGCGTCGAGCAGCCTGGTCGCAAGGCCGAGCATCTCCGCGGCGATCGGGCGGCGCTCCTCCTCGAACGTATCGAGCAGAGACGGCGGCGCTCCGTTAATGACCGCGGCCAGCTTCCAGCCGAGGTTGTAGGCGTCCTGCACGCTCGTGTTGAGGCCTTGCCCGCCCGTGGGCGGATGGACGTGGGCGGCGTCGCCCGCAAGCAACGCGCGGCCCTCCCGGTAGCGGTCGGCCAGGCGCGCCTGCATGTTGAAGGCCGAGGCCCAGACGACTTCTGCGACGACGATCTCCCCGCGTCGCGTTCGCTCGGCGATCATTGCGGAAAGACCCTCCGCCGAGAGGTCGATCTCACCCTCGAGCGGAATGGGAGCCTGCAGCTGGAACAGATCGGTTCCAGCCAGCGGGCAGAGCGATATCTGCAGTCCCGGCGAGCCTTCATTGAAGCGATGCCAGGCCTCGCGACTCAATCCGCGCAGATCGATATCGGCGACGACGGCGCGCACACCGAGGGTCTTGCCGGGAAAATCGATGTCGAGCGCATGGCGCACGAAACTGCGCCCTCCGTCGGCGCCGACGAGGTAGTGCGCGCGAATCACGCGGCTCCCCGCGGCATTCTCGAGGCGCGCCTGGATGCCTGCGGCGTCCTGCGCCAATTCCACCAATTCCGTGCCGTATTGCACGCGATGCCCCAATTCGGCGAGTCGGCCGCGGAGCACGCGCTCCGTCAAAAACTGGGGGACCATCAACGGGGTGGAATAGGGCTCGGCGGGCGTGGGATCGGCGTGTTCGATCGCATCGGAGTCCGCGAAACTCCCGTCGGCGCGATAGTCGCGCTGGGGCGGATAGCGGCCGCCGATGGCAAACAGCCGGTCGACGATCCCCACATCCTCGAAGATTTCCTGACTGCGCGGCTGGATGCCCTTCCCGCGCGAGCCGCGGAAAGGACGGTCGAGCTTCTCGACGAGCTCGAAGGCGACATTCCGGCGGGCCAGCTCGATCGCCAACGTCAGGCCGGTGGCGCCGGCCCCAGAGATCAGGACTTCGGTTTCGCAACGTTCCATCGTGAACGCCCCCAATATGTGTATGATACATATATCGAGGAGGCGGGGATGGCGTCAAGAAAAAGAGTGCATCATACACGCATCGAAGATCTGCGGGCGATTTACGGGGCGGTCGTCGACCTCGTCGGCATCATGAATCGGCCACAGCGCGACGCGCGCATGATCGACGAGGCGGGCATTTCGCTCGACCGCGCGCTGTTTCCGCTCTTGGTCGGCATCGGCCGCTTCGGCCCGATTGGCGTCGTTGATCTCGCGGATCGCGTGGGCCGCGACTACACCACGGTGAGCCGGCAGGTGGCGAAACTGGAAAGCCTCGGCCTCGTCACGCGGCAAGCGGCCCGTGCGGACAAGCGGGTGCGGGAGGCTGCGATCACGGGAAAGGGCCGAAAAATGAACAAAGCGATCGACAAAGCCCGCGATCGAATCCTGACGGCCACGCTCGCAGACTGGCCTGCGGAGGAGATCGCGACGCTCGCCCGCTTGATGCGCCAGCTCGCGGATCGTGCGCTCGCGGCGGGAGCTTGAGCGTGCCGATATTCCTCGCGGCGGAGGTGCTTCACAATCGCTCGTAAGCTGCTGTCGACGTTCATCGATCGGAACTCGCGGGAGAGTTGGGCGCGTGGCCGGGTTCCAGGCGAGAACTCTGCACGGGTTTATCGTGTGAGAGCGGCGGCGAGATTTCGGAGAAGACGTAAAGCAGTTCGCGGGCGACTTGCCGGCAACGCTCGTCGTACACGGCCGTCTCCCGCGGTGTGTTGTCGGAGGCCTTTGGATCGTCAAACGGCAGGGCGATCCGCAGCGACGCACCTTTGACGAGGGGACATTTCTTGTCGGCCTCGGTGCACGTCATCACGACGCAGAAATCGGCCTTCGGATTTGGAGCGTCGGTGTAGATTTTCGAGAAACATTCGAGCGCCGGTCCGTCGGAGCGGTGGCGAACCGCATAGTGAGGATTCTTGCCCGACGTCTGCTCGTCGATCTCAAAGCCGGCGCGCCGCAAGACGGCGACGGCCCGGCTATTGAAAGCCGTGGCTTCGGTGCCTCCGGAGAAAGTCTCAACCCCAGGAACGCCGAAGTACGCGGTCGCCGCCGCTCCCCAGACCTGGCACAAAATGCTGCGGCGCGAGTTGTGCGTGCATACAAACGTCAACCGCGCCGGCCGGCCGTGACGGGCGCTCTCCCGGACGTAGGCCGCGATTTTCTGCAATTCGTGCCGCCGCGGCTGCGGAATTTTGTCGAACTCTGCCGAGCGCGCCGCGATGTATTCTCGCACCTTTTCGTTCACAGCTTGTGGATGAGTGCCGGCCGAATCGGCGCCAACGACGAGCGCGAGAATACTCAGGCGTGCCAGATGCACAGTCGACATTGCTGCTCCTTAGTTTCCGAAATGAAAAGCTGCTCTCATTCGTTCGACTCGGCGTGCCACGCCCACGGCTTTGCGTGGGCGTGTGCATCAGTCTGGCGTTCGAAGACACGCCCACGCCGAGCCGTGGGCATGGCACCCAGAAAATGTTTACGGTCTGGGATGCGACACTGATTTCGGTTTGACAGCGAATACCTTCACGCTGGCGGCAAACTCATTCACGTCGTAGCGGCGCAAAAGTTCGGCCAGCCGATTGTGCAACGACGGCTCGGCTTCCCCGATGACAGATAAATGGCTCGTCGTCGTCGGCCCGCAACAACCTGATTGGCTGGCAGCCAGCGAAGCACCCGACATCGACGATCCGCAGCAACCGGCCTGATTTTCGACTTTCGCGTAAGCGTTGAGATCCGCTTGGCTGTCGACGATCTCGACCGCGCCAAACCCGGCGTCGAGCAAACCTTGTCGGTATTCCTCGATCGGAATTGCACCCGAAATACAGCCGACGTAGGCTAGCATTTCCGCGCCGATGTCCGGTGGAAGTTCCTTCTCGAGCGCGATATCGCTGACCGCCAGTCGCCCTCCGGGCTTCAGCACCCGAGCGATTTCTCGAAACACCGCCCGCTTGTCGACGGCGAGATTGATCACGCAATTGCTGATCACGCAGTCGACCGTGGCGTCCGCCAAGGGAAGGTTGTCGATTGTCGTCAGATGAAATTCGACGTTGGAAGTCCCACTGCCCGCCTTGACGGCATTCCGCCGCGCGAGGTCGATCATCTCCTGCGTCATGTCGATGCCGATCGCGCGACCGGCGGGGCCCACCTTGCGGGCGGCCAGGAACACGTCGAGCCCCCCGCCGGAGCCCAGATCGACGACGACTTCACCCGGCTTCAAGTTCGCCGTCGCGGTCGGATTGCCGCAGGACAATCCCATGTTGGCGTCAGCCGGAATCGAGCGCAGTTCCTCTTCGCTGTATCCGAACGCTTTCGCCACGTCGCGAACGCCGGCGTGCTCGCTCGACAGGCCGGATTGGGCCATTGAGCCGTATCTCGACTTCACGATCTGTTCGATGTCATTGGCCACGTTTGTCTCCCTTATCTTTCTATCTGGGTAAACGCATATGCTGCCTACGAAAAATTCAGCAGCAGCGGCCGGAATCGCACTTCTTCAGACGTTGCTGATCCTCCGCCAACTCGGGAACTTCACGGAAGCACGTTTTCAGGCATTCGAGGAGGTTCGCGTGGAATTCTCCGCGAGCCGGCGCGAGACGGTAGTAGTTCCACAAACCCTCCTTCCGGGTGAGCACCAGGCCCAAGCGCCTGAGATAGGCCAAATGCCGGGACACCTTGGGCTGCGGCAAATCGAGCACGTCGACGATGTGGCAGACGCACAATTCGCCGGGAAGAAGTAAATGCAAAATCCGCAGCCGCGTCCGGTCGGAGAAAGCCCGGAACATGGCATCGACCCGCCCGATCGCCTTGGTCTTCATATGCGGATAAGCGTATATAGTTTTGAGGCTCAACGCAAGCCTGTCGCGAGCCTCTGCCAATCGGTCGTCGACACCCGCTAGGATAGGGATTGGAAATATGTCTTCCCGTGCATCCATCGACCCGCAAGCTCTCTTCACCCGTCGGTCGGGCAGCTACGACCTGTTCATCGGCCTTGTCCGGTATCGGCAGGGGCTACGGGCATTCTTCCGCCACTCGCCGCTCGTACGCTCCGGCCTTCACGTCCTCGACGCCGGCTGCGGCACCGGGGCCCTGACGCTGGCGCTGCGCGAGGCGATCCTGAGTCGCGGCCTTTCGCCGGGGCCGATGCAGGGCTTCGACCTCACGCCCGCCATGCTGGAACGCTTCCGGCGTCGGCTCCAAGCGAGTGCCATCGACAGGGTCGAACTCACGCAGGGTGACGTGCTCCAGCTGGGTGCGCTACCCTCCGGATGGAAGGAGTACGACCTTGTGGTGTCGGCCTCGATGCTGGAGTACGTCCCGCGCGACCGCTTCGTGGACGCCCTGAATGGGCTTCGTGGATTGCTCAACCGGAACGGCCGCTTCTTGCTGTTCATCACCAAGCGGAATTGGCTGATGCGGCCTCTCATCGGCCGGTGGTGGCACAGTCACCTGTATACCGCGCCCGAGTTGACGGAGGCGTTTCGGCACGCGGGATTCGCCACGCTCTCATTCCGCGAGTTCCCCGTTCAATACGGATACCTTGCAACGTGGGGCCACATCATCGAGGCGGAAGCGTAGTGATGCCACTCTGCGGCAAGATCGTTGCTTCTTGGCCGCACGATCGGTTTGCCCTGAGTGCCTATTCCTTTGGAATCTCAGGTAGGCGTCGAAAATGACGAAGCAATCCCGGGGCGGCGATGCGCAGGTCATCGGGCATCGCGAGGATGATCGAATCGGTCAGCGAGCCGGCGCTAGCGGGGATGCGGTCGTTCGTGCGGAGGGCTTGATCGTGCGGCACTCTTGCCTGGCACGCTTCGATGTGGCACAGTGGGCCGCAATTCCGATCATGCCAGCGATAATCGTGCATCCCATCTCTTAGCGCTGGTGCAAGGCCTGCATTTCGCCGGCCGCGTTCATCGCACGCGCATTCGCTTCGGCGGTGTTCCATGCCCCTTTTTGCACTCGCAGAGCGTCCGGGAGGCACCCATGTCCAATATCCAAGATGAGTCAATCGCCATTGTTGGCGGCGGGATCACCGGTTTGTTTTGTGCCTACGTGCTACCTCCGCGCACGATCCCCACTACAGCCTGCGCCCCGAAGAGATCGACAAAACGCCGCTGGGGTTGCTCCAACTCGCCATGCTCCGCGTCACGATGCACCTCAAAGTGCCCGAGGGTGCGGAGATTGAGCGCAAGCTCGATGACCTCGTTCGGGAAATCGGCAAGCGCGGCGTCACGCAGGAGCCGACGCTGAAATACTTTGCCGGATGGATGAAAGGGCTTCGTCAACAGGATTATTGGGAAATCGAGACGCAGGGAACAATCGACGACGTGCCCCTGCACGCGGTGGGATTTTGGAACCTCCTCAGCGACTACCTGAGCCACGACGCGATTATGAAGCTCCGCGATCTCGGCACGTTTTACCACCTGCTGCCGGAAAACCCCAATGCCGCCGAATGGTACGTCTGGTGGCTGCGCGGCTTTGCGATCAGCGACGAGTTGCAGGGAATTCACGGAGGCATGGAGTTCATCGTGGATCGGCTGCGTAAGAAGCTGGGTGCGCTGGAGACGCTCGAGATGCGCGAAAAGTGCGCCGTGAAAATGATCGACAAGACCAACGGCAAGTTTGTTCTGACGTTCCGCGAAGGCCTGGCCCCAGAGGACCTGCCAAAGACGGAGTACGATCGCGTGATCCTGGCTCTGCCTCGGTTGGGAATCGAGAGAATCGTCCGCGACAGCGAGACGGCAACCATGGAGGGGCTGGATCCCGAGCTCAGCCAACTGCTGGATTCCGCGTTCGGATTTCCGATGGTCAAGCTGTTCCTGGTCGTGCGGAATCGCTGGTGGGAAGAAGAAAATCGTGCGAACCGCGGTGCGACACGAATCCCGACTCGCGAGTTGCACTATTGGAAGGGCAATTCGGCGAAGAGCAAGCAAGGATTGATCATGGTGTACACGGACCGGCCGGCCTCTTCGTTTTGGGCGAACTACGTCCGCCCGGGGGAGCAGCCCGACGCCGCGCGATCCGGCACGCACCCGCGCAGGAAACCGGCGACAACTCCACAAGCCGGCGCGGCGTCGACGGAAGGGGATCCCATCGCCCAGCCGCTGCCGCTGCGCCTCGAAGAACGCCTGGTGCGAAAGATGGTTCAGTACATCAACGACAACGACGTCCCCGACATCTCGCAGAAGGACATCGCCTGGTACGGAATCTGGGATTGGGGCCGCGCGCCTACGGCGCGGGGAATCATGCCTGGCGCCCCGAGCGAAAATACTGGAACGTGATGCGGCGATTGGCTCACCTCGTGCACAAAGGGGAGACGACGCCCAGTCTGCACATCTGCGGCGAGGCCTACTCTGACTATCATGGGTTCATGGAGGGTTCGCTGCGATCAGCGGTGTACACGCTGCACCGCATCTTGGATCGGAAGTCCGACGGCGAATACAAATCGACACTGTGCTGGCTCTCAACGGCCCTCGACGACAAGATCGACGCAGACTACTTCGACGGTTTGCGCCACTGGGTCGAGAGGCTCGACAACGCCCAGACCGGTCCCGGCACGCACCTTTATCGATGGGACGACGACACGACATTCCGGGGATAAAGTACTTGCCGTAGAAGTGTTCCAACTGCCGACGGCCGAAGCCGCCGGTGAGCACAGGCACATGATTCACGTGGGGATTCGCGACCATTGTGTCGCAAGACCGCCCGGGCATCCTTGTCCTGGAATTCGGCCTTGAGATGCTCTTCCCAAAGCGCAAGCATGGCCCGCTGCCCGGCGGAGAGTCTCGCGAAATCGACATCGAACATGACGGGGACTCCTTGATCGACGTAATGGCGCGAGCGTTTCTTACGGCGGCGTCGAGAACGCGAAGCACTCCTTGGGCGCGGCGATGCGCAGATAGTCGGGCATCGCGAGGATGATCGAGTCGGTGAGCGAGCCGGCGCTAGCGGCGATGCGGTCGTTGGCGTGCAGGGCCCGGCCGGGGCATCGCCTGGATTCAAAAGCCCTATGACGATCTGTGGTACGCGCCGGCTGTGAAAGCTCAGGCAGCGGTGTTCTGACCATCATCGGTCCCAACGCGAATGGATTTCGATCTGCTCAGACATCAATTCCCGCGACAGGAGTCTTGAACATCCCAATCTCGCAATATGTCCGGGAGGCTCAGAGCGGCCACCTGGCGGCCGGATCGAAATTGATGATTTGCGTCGCCGGACCAGTAGGAATCTGTGGGCGAAGATAGGGCTTGTCGGCCGCTTTGTGGCACGCGTAACAGTTCTCCATGGTCAGCCGATACGCGGCCACAAAGTGCTCGGCATCTTTGGCCTTGATGACCGACTGCAGTTGTGCCAGAGGGCCGTTTTCCATTCCTTTAAGAATTGAGGACAGATCGATCTCGCGGCCGGCATTGTCTTTCCGCTTTGGAATAATGCGCACCGCCCAGCGCAGATGGTTGCGCGTCTCTCCCAAATAAAAATTCGCCAGGTCCCAATGCCGTTTCTCGCCGGCGAACCACACATTGGTGAACTGATTCGCCACATCCTGCATGGCGTGAGCCTGGTCGGGCAGGCGGTCCTTGATCTCCTGAATCTCAGCCTTGAGCCGTCGCGTCTCCGGATCCTCGCCGCGGGCTTCGCTCGCGTGCGTTCGCGGCACGTCCGGTACATGGCAAAACAAGATTCCCAGACACAGTCCCACCGACAATGCGGAAACGGTCTGCCAGACGCGCGCCATAAGTGAATTCCTTGAGAGCTTGGGGAGAGCAGGACGACCGCCGAACGGCGTCGCACTTGCGACAGCTCCAATTGCCGCCCTATTATGTCGGAATCCAACATCGAAATCCAACATTATGGCCCACGACCCGGTCACGCGGCATTTCTTCAACGGCTTCATCCGTTTACACATCCTCTACCACGCGGCCAAGCAGCCGATTTACGGGGCCGAGATCACCGAGGAACTCGTCCGCCACGGCTACCGCCTGAGCCAGGGGACGCTCTACCCCACGCTGCATAAACTCGAGCGGCTGGGATATCTCAAAAGCCACACGCAGGTCGTGGCCGGCAAACAACGAAAGTATTACCAGGCGACCGATGCCGGCCGCAAAGTCGTGGCCGAAGCGCGAGGTAAGCTGCTGGAACTCGTCGGCGAAGTGGTCGAGGACCGCGACGGACCGTTTCGCGCATTGCGGCGAAAACCCAATTCGCATCCCTCGGGGGTGTCAGGCAGAAGGCGAGTCCCACGGCGATGAATCTCAACCCCATCGTCTTTGCCCTGCGTCACCCGATTACGGTCATGGTCGCCATCGCCGCCGTGGTTGTGGCCAGCGGGCTGGCCGTCTTCCGCATGAAGATTGACATCTTTCCGCAGTTGAATCTGCCCGTCGTGTACGTGGCCCAACCGTACGGCGGAATGGATCCGGCCCAAATGGAAGGGCTGCTCACCAACTACTACGAATACCATTTCCTGTACATCTCGGGCATTCATCACGTCGAGTCGCGAAACATTCAGGGCGCCGCCCTGATGAAGCTTTACTTCCATCCCGACACGAATATGGCGCAGGCGCTGGCCGAGACGATCGGCTACGTCAACCGCTCGCGGGCCTTCATGCCTCCGGGAACCGTGCCTCCCTTCGTGATGCGGTTCGACACGGGGAGCGTTCCCGTCGGGTACCTGGTCCTTTCGAGCAAGACTCGCAGCATCGGAGAGATCCAGGACCAGGCCCTGTTTAAAGTGCGACCGATGTTCGCCAGCCTGCCGGGTGTTTCCGCGCCCCGCCTTTCGGCGGCAACCAGCGGACGATCGTCGTGCGAACTAACCCCGACAAGCTCCGCGCGTACAACATCTCGCCTGAGGAGCTCGTGAGCGCGTTGACCTCGGGCAATCTCGTGAGCCCTTCCGGAAATATCCGCACGCCGGACCAGATGCCGATCGTGCCCGTCGATTCGATCGTCGTCGACCCCAAGGAGCTGGAAAACATTGCTGTGCGTCCGGGCGCAGACGTGTACGTCCGCGATCTCGCCACGGTCGAAGACAGCACCGACATTCCAGCCGGTTACGCGCTCGTCGACGGCAAGCGGGCGGTTTACATCCTGGTGACCAAGCGTGCCGAGGCGTCGACGCTGACCGTCGTCAACACGGTCAAAGCCAATCTGGCCAACATGCAAGCGGTGATTCCCGAGGACATCAACGTCAACTTCGAGTTCGACCAGTCGCCGTACGTCCTGCGAGCGATCTGGGGCGTCGGCACCGAGGGGCTCTTAGGCGCCGCGCTGACCGGGCTGATGGTGCTCCTCTTTCTGCGCGACTGGCGCAGCGTGATTGTCGTCGTGCTCAATATCCCGTTTGCCCTGTTGGGAAGCGTGGTCGCCCTGTGGTTGACGGGCCAGACGCTCAACCTGATGACGTTGGGCGGGCTGGCTCTGGCGGTCGGCATTTTGGTCGACGAGGCCACTGTCGAAGTGGAGAACATTCACACGCAGTTCGAGCACACGCCGAGCATCGCCCGCGCCGTTCGTCTGGGGAATCATGAAACGGCCGTCCCCCGCTTGCTGGCCATGCTCTGCGTGCTGGCCGTCTTCATCCCGTCGTTCTTCATGGAAGGCGCCGCCCGCGCCCTGTTCGTGCCGCTCTCGCTTGCGGTCGGTTTCGCGATGGTGGCCAGTTACCTGCTCTCGAGCACGTTCGTGCCGGTGGTTTCGGTGTGGCTGCTGCGTCACGATCACCAGCCGAAAGAAAGTGAAGCAGGGTGGTTCTCGTTTATCCGGCTTCGCAATGGCTATGCCAGGCTCTTGCGTTGGCTGATGCCGCTGCGATGGGTGACGGTGCCAGCCTATCTTGCAGCCGCCGGGGTGTTGATCTGGCTGGTCGGGGGACAAGTCGGTCGGGAAATTTTCCCCGCGGTCGACGCCGGGCAATTTCAGCTACGGATGAAGGCGCCCACCGGCACCCGCATCGAAGTCACCGAGCAGATGGCCATCGAAGCCCTGAATGCGGTCAAGGAGACGGTCGGCCCGGACAACGTCGCCATCTCGATCGGTTACGTGGGTCTGATCCCCTCCGCCTATCCCATCAACACGATTTACTTATGGACCAGCGGGCCGGAGGAGGCCGTGCTGAGAGTGGCCTTCAAATCGGGAAGCGGTGTTCGCGTCGAGCCGCTCAAGGAACAACTCCGCGAAAAGCTTTATCCCGTGCTGCAGAAGTGGCTCCGCGAACGGCTCGTGTCGCAGAACGTTGCCGCGGCCCAAGCGGACGCTCGCGTTGCCGGCATCAAACTCTCGTTCGAGCCGGCCGACATCGTCAATGAAGTGATGAGTTTCGGCTCGCCGACGCCTGTCGAGGTCGCGGTCAGCGGCCCGAAGCTGGCAGATGATCGCGGCTACGCGGAAAAAGTCCGCAAGGAACTCGAAAAAATTCCCTCGCTGCGGGATCTGCAGTTCGTGCAGCCGCTCGACTATCCGGCCATCGAGGTGAAGGTCGATCGGCAGCTCGCCGGGGCCAGCGGCATTACGACGGCCGCGGTTGCCAATTCGCTCGTCGCCGCAACGTCCTCGAGCCGTTTCGTCGTCCCTAATTTCTGGGCCGATCCGAACACGGGCATCGGCTATCAGGTCCAAGTCGAGATTCCGATCGAGCGGATGGACTCGGCCAAGAAGGTCGCCCTCGTGCCGATCAGGCGGTCGAACCAGACCGGGCAGCTTTTCCTTCAGGACGTCGCCCGGCTGCGCGAGGGATTCGTGCCCGGAGAATACGATCGCTACAACATGAAGCGCCTGGTGAGCATGACGGCCAACATTGCAGGGGAAGATTTGGGCCGCGTGGCCCGGCACGTTTCCGCGGCATTGAAAGCGGCCGGTCCGCCGCCGCGTGGCGCCATGGTGGATGTCCGCGGCCAGATCACTCCCATGCAGCAGATGTTCGGCGCGCTGGCGGGCGGCAAAATCTACGAGGGGCTGACGGCGGGACTCGGACTGGCCGTCCTCGTGATTCTGATTCTGCTCGCGGCCTATTTCCAGTCCTTTCGGCTGGCCATTGTCGTCGTCCTCACGGCTCCCGCCGTGCTCGCCGGCGTGGCGCTGGCCCTGTTCCTCACCCAAACGACGCTCAACCTCCAATCGTTCATGGGAGCGATCATGGCCGTCGGCGTGGCGGTCGCCAACGCGATTCTGCTCGTCACCTTCGCCGAGCGAGCGCGCGCGCAGGCGCGTCGGCGGTTGAGGCGGGCATCGATGGTGCGCAGCATCGCCTGCGACCGATCCTGATGACGAGCTGCGCGATGATCGCCGGCATGCTGCCGATGGCGCTGGCGATGGGGGAGTCAGGCGAACAATCGGCCCCCTTGGGCCGGGCCGTCATCGGCGGGCTGATCGCGGCGACCCTGACGACTCTTTTCACGGTCCCTTCGATCTTCGCGGTCATCCAGGGGAGGGCCCCCGTCGAATCGGTCTCCCTCGATCCCGACGATCCGCAAAGCGCGCACTTCGAACGGCAGAAAGCAGACGACGATGCGAATGCTTGATTTGGCTCGGGTGCCACTGGCGGCAGCTTTGGGCCGCCAGTGCGAGTGCCGCTTGAGCGGCAAACCAAGAACGTGGGCCGGCGCCGCAGAGCCGGGCTTGTCCCACCCTACATCGCCATCGCCATCGCCGTCCTCGCACTCGCACAGTCGACCGGCTGCGACAGATCGACCACCGCATCGCCGGCGTCGGAGAGCCAATCAACCGAGGCGACGCACGCGGTCCACACCGTCAAGCCGGAGCGAAAGACCGTCCGTCATCGCATCGAACAGCCCGGCTTCAACATCCAGGCGTTTCAGGAGGCTCCGCTCTTCAGCAAGATCCCGGGGTACATCGAGAAGTGGAACGTCGATATCGGCGACCGCGTCAAAAAGGACGACGTCCTTGCGATCCTCTACGTGCCCGAGTTGAAAATCGACGTGGACCGCAAGCAGGCCGCCCTTCGCCAGGCGGCGGCTCAAATCGAGCAAGCCAAAGCGTCCGTCCTGACGGCTCAAGCCCAGGTCGACCGAACGAAAACCCAATACGAACGTCTCTCCCGCGTCGGCCGATCGGGCGTTCTGGATCAGGATAACGTCGACGAGACGCGATTGAACTACGCAGCCGCGCGGGCCGCGCTCGAGAAGGCCAAGGCGGATGTTCAGTTCGCGCAGGCCCAGCACGAAGCGGCCAAGGCCGACCTGGCGTACGCGAAGACCATGCTCGACTACGCAACCATCCGCGCCTCCCTTCGACGGAGTCGTCACGCGGCGAAACATCGTTGCCGGCGACTTTGTTCAGGCGGCCGGAGGAACGAAGGCCCAGGCGCTCTTCATTGTCGATCAGATCGACCCAGTCCGGGTCTTTGTCAACGTGCCGGGGGCGGACGCGCCTTGGATCAAGGACGGCGACCCGGTGACGCTCGAACTCCAAGGCGCCGGAGGCACCGTCATCCAGGCCAAAGTGACGCGGAACGCTCGGTCACTCGACCCGCAGAACCGCACGCTCAGCACCGAGATCGACGTGCCGAATCCGAGCGGGAATCTCCTTCCTGGGATGTACGTTCAATCCCGCATCCTTGTCGAACATCCCAACGCATGGACCTTGCCGGAGTCGGCCGTCTTGACGGAGGGCGACCAGACCCTTTGCTTTTGCATCGAGGAAGGCAAGGCGGCTCGAACACCCCTTCAACTCGGACTTACAGGGAACGGACTGATCGAAATCTTGCGGAAGCAATCGCAAGTCTCCCTTTCAAACCGCGAGCCGCAATGGACGGAGATCACGGGCCAGGAGGAAATGATCGTCGGTGCTCCGCTCGGTCTGGCGAACGGACAAAACGTGACGGTCGCGACCCCGGCTCGTTAGGCCGGACCGCTGTCGCCGAGAGCAAATGTCGGCAAGCCGGGTAGAGTTTTCCGGCTAAGTGAAATTTCCTAGAACGGCCGGCTGCGAGGACTGGCAAAAAAGGCGGGACTCGCCGGAAATAACGACCGGAGAATTCCGGGCATATTTTCTTTTTAATCCGGTTGGTCGTGTGGCTTTCCGATGATGCGAGAAGGCGGATCGTCGTCCGTCGCGACAGTTGGCCGCGCACAAAATCGCAGGAGGCGATGTTTCATGCATCCCTTCAAACGCCAAGGACGGCGTTTGGCAGGCTCGCTCCACTTACTGGCCGCCGTGTTGGTCGCCGCGATGTTGCTGTTCGCCTCCGCAACAGCCCCGCCCGCGGCCCGCGCAGGAGCAATCTCCGCCCGGCTCGACTGGCCCAGGCTATATCGCCGACTTTCGGCCAGGCCCCGCGCCCGAACAGCAGCAGCCGAACCAATTGC
This sequence comes from uncultured Planctomycetaceae bacterium, assembly GCA_963752185.1. Lineage (GTDB taxonomy): Bacteria > Planctomycetota > Planctomycetia > Planctomycetales > Planctomycetaceae > DASPSM01. Next base: position 4,843,835 of record CAVVXK010000002.1, read on the forward strand.
CGCCGCCGCCAGCCGCCGATCCCACGGCCGGCGCTACGGTGATTTCCCAACAGGTGCCGGGCGACAAGCCGCTGCCGATCAACCTCGCGAGCGCCTTGCAACTTGCCGGCGCTGAACCGATCGATGTTCGGCTCGCCGCCGCGCGAATCCGCCTGGCCGCCGCGCAACTCGACTACGCCAAACTGCTCTGGCTGCCGACGATCTACCTCGGCACCGATTACTTCCGCCACGACGGCCAGATTCAGGATGCATCGGGGACCGTCTCCACCAACAGTCATGACTCTTTCATGGTCGGCGCCGGTCCGTCGCTCGTCTTCGCCGTCACGGATGCGATCTTCGAGCCGCTCGCCGCACGCCAGGTGGTTGCCGCGCCAACGCGGCCGCCCAGATGGCACAGAACGACAGTCTGCTGGCGGTGGCGGACGCCTATTTCACCGTTCAGCAATCGCGGGGCGAACTGGCGGGGGCCGACGACGTGCTTCGCCGCTCGCTCGATCTCGTCGAGCGGGCCAGGCAACTTGCTCCCGCCATCATTCCGGATCTGGAGGTGATCCGTACCCGCACGCTCGCCCGGCACAGCAGCCAAGTCTCCGCGCGGGGTCGCGAACGATGGCAGGTTGCCAGTGCCGACTTGATTCGCATCTTGCGCCTCGACCCGTCGGCCGTGATTGAGCCGATGGAGCCGCCCCATCTGCAAGTCACGCTCGTCGGTCTCGATCAGCCTCTCCAGGAATTGATCGGCATCGGCCTGACGAATCGCCCGGAGCTGGCCAGCCAGCAGGCACTTGTCCATCAAACGCTCGAACGCATCCGCCAGGAAAAGGTGCGGCCCTTTCTCCCCAGCGTTTACTTACGCGGATCGTCCACGCCCGTCACTGGGACCTTGGCGGGAGGTTTTTACGGCGGCGGGCCGAATGACAGCATGTCCAATTTCGGAGCAAAGCTCGATATCGATCTGCAGGTCCTCTGGGAGCTGAAGGAACTCGGCTTCGGCAATCACGCGCTGGTGCGGCAGCGCGAAGCGGAAAACGAGGCCGCCCGGCTCGAGTTATTCCGCGTCCAAGACACCGTGGCGGCCCAAGTTGCGCAAGTGCTCGCCCAAGCGCGTTCGGCCGCGGCACGCCTGACCGACGCGGAAGCAGAACTTAAAGACGCGGTCGAAACCGTCGACAAAAACGTCCAGGGATTAAGCCAGACGCGCTCCGTCGGCAACGTCCTCATCCCCGTGATCCGCCCGCAAGAGGCGATCGCATCAATCCAGGTGCTTGCCGCGGCCTACACCGACTATTACGGAGCAGTCGCCGACTACGACCGGGCTCAATTCCGACTCTACCGCGCCCTCGGGCGTCCGGCCCAATCTCTCTTGTCGAACATCGAGGCGGGTAAAACCTCGTCAAACCCGGGTCAGGTCAATTGAGCCCGTCAATTCGTGATTGAGTTACGTCCGTTGTTCCGCGGAGATCGAAAACGCGAAGCAGTCCTGGGGCGCGGCGATGCGCAGGTAGTCGGACATCGCGAGAATGATCGAATCGGTCAGCGAGCCGGCGTTGAAGGCGATGCGGTCGTTCGTACGGAGGGCCTCGTCGAGATCGAGGCGGGCACGGAGCACAAACGACGAGGGAGCGCAGACGAGCGGCTTCAATTCCGGCGAAGGCGCTATTGACTGAAATGCGGCTCAAGAAGCGTCCGCAGAGCCTGGCGAGCCCGATGCAGCCGCGTTTTTACCGTTCCCGTGGTTGCTCCCAAAATTTCGGCCGTCTCTTCGGTGCTGAGCTCCTCGATGTCGCGGAGCAGCAGTACCGTGCGATAATCGTCGGGCAGCTGGTCGATGCAGCCTCGCACCAGCCGTCGAGTTTCGTCCCGCAAAAGTTGCTCGTCTGGCGCCTGCTTCCAACGACGCACGGCGTGCGCATGGTGACCGGATTCATCAAACGCCGGCAGCAACGTGTCGATCGATAACTCGGATCGACGAGCGCGCGACCGAAGTTTCATCAGGCACACATTCACGACAATTCGGTGCAACCAAGTGCCAAGCGCTGAGTTTTCTTCGAATCGATCGATGGCCTGAAACGCCGAAAGAAAGCTCTCCTGCACCGCATCCGCGCAGTCCGCGTCGCAGCGGAGAAACCTCCGCGCGGTGGCCAGCGCGCGAGGCCCGAACCGCCGTACGAACTCGACGGACGAAGCCGATGTTTTGTTCCTCAGTGCCGCGACTAACGACGCGTCCGTCGAGAAGTCTGCCGCATCATGCGCGGGCGAGCTCGTCCCTTCAGGTTGCATCTCGACACCGTCTGAAATCTCATTTGTCGTTCAAATGCAAAAGTGCCGCCACAAAGGAAGAGCACGATTCGACCGCGACGCCCTGTCGCAAAAGTTGTCGAAGCAGTTCGATCCCCGCCGCGTCTGCGAACGTGAGCGATGCAAGATCGAGCTGTGGCCGCGAGTTGCCCGGGGACGCCGGAAACAGCCGTCGAACGTCGTCGACCCAAGGTTCAAGGAGCTTGCCCTCGAGTTTCACGATCACCCCGCCAGTTTTGCGGAATTGCTTACGTGATTCTCAACATGGTCGATTTTTCTCGTCGTGCTCCCGGCGCAAATAAGGCGAAGATCATGCCGATTCCGGAATCGATCCATCGAGACAATCAGAACGCATTGGCGGAGCAAGGATTAAAGTGATCGGCCTACGATGTTCACACCGACGAGCAGCCGCTCTGTTCGCCGCGATCAACCACGAGATTTCGTGGGGCCCACGAATTGTCATGGAAGTCTCCCCTTGGTCACCGACCTCCTTGGGGGCGATCCTGAGTGCGGGATTCCTGGGGAGATTCCGAAGTTCGTTTGACCAGTTTCAACGCGGCCGAATTCATGCAGTAACGAAGTCCCGTCGGGGCAGGGCCATCGGAGAAGACGTGTCCCAGATGGGCGTCGCAACGGCTACAGAGTACTTCGGTGCGGGTCATGGATTGGCTGTGATCCTCGTGTTCCTCGACGGCCTGCTTGTCGATCGGCTCGAAAAAACTGGGCCAGCCGGTCCCCGAGTCGAATTTCGCCTTGGCATCAAAGAGCGGTTGGTCGCAGCAAACGCATCGATAAATGCCGTCGGCCTTTGTGTGCCAATAGGCTCCCGTAAACGCGCGCTCCGTCCCCTTCTGCCGCGTCACTCGAAACTGCGCCTTCGTTAAGATGGCACGCCATTCGGCCTCGGTCTTCACGACCTTCTTGCTTGGGCCTGGCGCCTGCTGAGGTGAACGATCTGCTGTCCGTGCCGCCGCGGCCACAGCGCTCAATGCGATTAACGTGCTCCCAATGGTAAGTGACTTGATCCGAGAATTCTGCATGGAAATGTTCCCTTCTATCGAAAGTGGCGATTAGCATCAGCGGGGCGTTTGGTCCACAAATCGGGGCACAGTCACGAGATGTGACCGAACCTTGGCATGCGGTTCCCGGCCTCCGGATCTCTTGGATGCCGGTGAGCACATTGCGGTTTCACGCTGGGGCGATTTGCCCTGTGCCGAGGCACGGCCAACGATCCCGCAAAGCGGCGCTACTTAAATTCGCGTAACCGGGCGGCCTTTGAGATCATCCAAACAGGGGACGGCCGACCTTGATCTGCCTCCACGCCTGCAGACGGAGTCGAATTGTGAACTGTCGTGAAGTGGTCGAGCACTTTGGCGATCATCTGGACGGCAACCTGAGTGCCATGCAACGGTGGCGGCTGCGTCTGCATCTCTGGATCTGCGGAAATTGTCGGAAGTATTTCCGCTCGTACAAAACGACCGTCCGCGCAGAAAAGTCCGCGTTTTGCGACGCCTCGGACGACCCCCGTCCGATCCCGTCCGAAGAGCTGGTTCAGTCGATTCTTTCGGCCGCAAACCGGACACGACAGGAGGGTGGCGCGCAGGCGTCAATGGTGAGCCGCCTTCAAAGCGGCAAAGCCCGAACTGACCCGTGAGGCTGGCGCTCGACTCCCGAGTTAGCACCGTCAGGAGAGACACAAATGAATCGTCCGACACGCGTGGCTCGACAGTGCGTCGCGTTCTTGGCCGTGTTCCTGGGCTCGAGCGCGTACTCTCAGCAGCCGGCGACCTTCAAGGCGAAGGCGCCCGAGTTGGAAGAGCGCCCCGAAGAGGACTGGATCAACTCGAAGCCGCTCAAGCTGTCTGAGCTGCGCGGGCAGGTTGTCGTACTACACTTCTGGACCTTCGGCTGCGAAAACTGCCAGCACAACTATCCCGCACTCAAGGCCTGGCAAGAGAAATACGCTGAGAACGGCGTCACGATTATCGGCGTCCACACTCCGGAGACGCCGCGCGAAGCAAAGATCGAAAACGTCCGCAGCAGCGCTCGGAGACACGGGTTGAAATATCCGATCGTGTTCGATAAGGACGGCCGGACCTGGAAAACCTGGGACAATCGATGGTGGCCGTCGACATACCTCATCGACAAAGAGGGTTTTGTCCGTTACCGCTGGGACGGCGAGTTCAATTGGAAGAACTCGCACGGGGAAGCGGTGATGCGCAAGAAGATCGAAGAGCTCCTTGCCGAGCCAAAACCGTGAGGCTGAGAATTCGCGCTTCGGATCGAAGGCTTGGCCCACACGACCCGCGAATCGTGATCAGCCCTTCAGACGCGGCTCAGTCCGATCAATTTTACTAACGTGCGAGCCGTCCGAATGAGTGACGGGCGGGGAATCTGCGTCTGGTTGTGCTTGATCAGGATCAGAGTTTGATCGTCCGCGCCGGCACCTCGCCCGCGTCGCAGGTCGATCGCATCCAGAAGTCGTTCCCCAAAGCGGGCAACGTCATGCCGACCGAGTTGATTCGCGAGCGCCAACAAACCGGCTTCAGCCAGCATGTGCCCCGCTTCGTCCGCGGATTCCGTGATTCCATCCGTGCACAGCAACAACAGGTCTTCTTCATCGAACTCGACGGCGAACTGTTGATATTCGATCGGTTCCAGAACGCCCAACGGCAGGTTGGCGAGGCGTTCCAAGTGGTATCGCGCACGCGAGGCCTTGAGCGACGGACAGGCGCCCGCGCTGTTGAGATCGAGATAGCCCCACTTTCCAGTTCGGGCCGAATATCGCAACGGCCGTCCATGGCCCGCATTGCAGATGATTAGGTGTCTTGTGGGGGCAAAGTACGTGACCAAGACTGCGGTCGCGAAAGGGCCAGACTTGGGGCCCGCGGTGAGTTCCCGATTTAGCGCCGCGGCAAAGCGAGTTTGGTTGAGCGTATTGATATATTTGCGCATCAGCTTGCGGAGGATGATCGCGAAACCGTTCGCCGATGCCCCGTGTCCGGCGACGTCAGCGAGCGCCAGCCGAGTGACGTAGCCGCCGCCGCAGGTGGAGATGTAGTGCACGTCCCCGCCCCCGCCGCCACGCCCGAGGGGTCGGCTGTCGATCCAGATGTCGAGTCCGGGCGCGACCACGGTCCGTCGCCCCGCGCGATTGTCGCCGACGATCTCCATGCAGTGCAACATGTGCTCAGACTTGTCCATCGGGCCGCTCTCTCATCGAAGGCGGATCGGGGCCGACTGCGAAGCTCACATCTTGTTTGATGGCGGCCGCAAGTCGAGGTTACACTGCCCATCTTGCAATTGGACGGACCTGCGTCGGGCCTCTCCGAACGGTGAAGGTCGACCGTCCCTTCCGCCGACAATGCTGGCGACAGCCGGACTTTAATTAAGCGGTTGCACCGCGCATCCGCGGCACCGTGCACCGAATCGGGCGTGAGCCACACCGCCACCTCGTCCAGCGATTTCCGCGTCAAATCCGGCACGGTGGTCTCATCCGCGGGGTAACCCACCGGGAAAAGGATGAACGGCCGTTCGTTCTCTGGTCGGCCAAGGATCTTTGAGAGGAAGGCCATGGGGCTCGGCGTGTGTGTGAGAGTTGCCAGGCCCATCACATGGAGAGCAACGATGAACAGCCCGCAGGCGATGCCCACGCTCTCCCTGGCATAGTAGCTCTTCAGCCGCTGGCCCTCGGGGCCAATTTGGTAAATTTCCTCGAACACCACCACAATCCACGGAACAGTTTCGAGAAACGGCTTGTGCCAGTCGGTGCCCAGCGGAGCCAGCGCCTGCAACCACTCCGGCGGCATTCGCCCCCCCTCGTAAGATTGGCGCTCCTCTTTCTCGGCCGCCTCGCGGATCTTGCGCTTGATGGCGTCGTCGGCCACTGCCACGAAGCGCCACGGCTGGCGATTGGCCCCCGAAGGTGCCGTCGCCGCGGTTCGGATTGCCAGTTCGATGCAGTCCCGCGGTACTGGCTTCGGCGAGAAATGTCGAACGCTGCGGCGGCTGGACATCTCTCGATAGAGATCATGGCCCCGAGCGAACATCACGTCTTCCGGAAACGACTGCATTTTGTAAGGGATAAAGGGGTAATCGACCATCAGTCCAATTCCACAGAGGCAAGGTTACGGCCGTGCTGAAATGTCGCCGCAGCAACGTCCGGGCGTGACTCGATTCCATCAACGGCTCCCGCTCATCATACCCCGCTGTGGCGAGTGTCCTCCAAGGTTCAAGTTCGAAGAGATCGCGGGCGATACGAACACATGCGAAAGTTTCAGCGTTTTGGACTGCTTTCGGTAACCCGGAACGGGCGCCGGCATCCAAGTTTTGGACGCTTGCCGCGGGTTCGAGTTGATGCCGTTCAATTGAACACAAAGAGCAGCTCAATGGGCTGCATTGGGAACGACTTGCGCCATCGAATTGTGATTCTTGGCGGAGGCTTCGCCGCGATTTACGCGGCGCAAGAGCTTGAGGCACTCCCTCGCTCGCAATCCGCACGTCGAAATCACACTTGTCAATTGCGACAACTATCTTCTTTTCACCCCGATGTTGCACGAGGTTGCCGGCGGCGAACTGGAAGCCCACTGCATCGTCAACCCGATCCGCAAGATGCTGCATCGAGTTCGATTCTTTTGCGGCGACGTTCAGTCGGTTGACCTGGAACACAAACGCGTCGCCGTCACGCACGGCAAGCTCTCGCATCTGCATGATCTGGAATACGATCAGCTCGTTCTGGCCCTCGGCTCTGCGACGAACTTTTTCAGCGTCGAGGGCGTCGAAGAACGAGCCTTCACCATGAGGACGCTGGACGACGCGGTCCGCCTGCGAGACCATCTGATCGCCCAACTCGACGAGGCCGACTTCGATTGCGTATCCGACAGCCGACCATGGCTGTTGACGTTCGTCGTCGCCGGGGCCGGTTTTGCGGGGGTCGAGACGGCCGGTTCCGTCAACGACTTCCTGCGCGAATCGTTGCCCTTCTACCGCAATCTCAAACCGGAAATGATCCGCGTGCTGCTCGTGTCGTCGGGACCGGTCATCCTGCCGGAGCTCAAGGAAACGCTCGGCCGCTACGCCGAGCGCAAGCTGGCACACCGCGGCGTGGAGGTTTTGACAAATGTGCGAGTCAAAGGAGCCACCGAACAGGATGTCGCTCTCGGCGACGGCCGTCGTATCGTCTCCAATACGCTGATTTGGACCGCGGGGAATGCCATCCATCCGCTGCTGGCTCCTCTGCCTTGCGAGAAAGCGCACAGCCGGCTTGTGGTCGATGAGTTCTTACAAATACCTGGGTGGCCGGGGGTTTTCGCCGTCGGTGATTGTGCCCATCTCTTCGATCCCAAATCGGGCAAACCGCATCCACCCACCGCCCAGCATGCCGTCCGCGAAGGGAAGGCCTTGGCCCGGAACTTGTGCGCTGCGATCAACGGCAGGCCAATGCGGCCGTTTCGCTTCTCGACGCTGGGCCAGTTGGCGACGATCGGGCGACGCCGGGGAGTTGCCAATATCCTGGGGATCAATTTCTCGGGATTCATCGCCTGGTGGCTGTGGCGCACGATCTACCTCATCAAACTTCCCCGCGTGGAGAAGAAGATCCGAGTGGCCCTCGATTGGACGCTCGATTTGATCTTTACGAAAGACATGATTCGCCATCATCGCCTGCTTCCCCGCGACTTGCCGCATCCCCCGGTGAAATCGGTCGATAACTCGCGGAACCTCGAGATTCCGGCAACGAACGGGCCCGCGGCCAACCGCTCGTGACCGATTCTCTCGACTCGGCTGTAACTGTTCGCGTCGGTCGTCATCCAAAGAGTGTTGCGGCGGAGAGCAAAACCGATCCTCGAAGCGACCCGCCGCACACGTCGAACAATCGCGTTTGCCGAGTCTTCGATCGAACAACCTCATGACAGGTAGAAAATCATGCGTCGCTTCTCATTCGGCTTGTTGTTGACCGCTCTCGTTGCTGGCGTTGGGCTGGGAATTGCCGGTTGCAGCTCTTCCGAACCCGCAGCCAGCGGAAAGATGGCATCGGAGAAGATGTCGACCGACAAAATGGGCTCCGACAAAATGAGTTCGGACAAGATGGGCTCGGACACAATGGGTTCCGGAAAAATGGGAACCGACAAAATGAGTTCGGACAAGATGGGCGACGGCAAGTAGACGGCGGGCCGGTCAATTCTCAATTCGCCAGCCAATCGCAACTGACGGATCGAACGTGGATTTCGCGCGCAAGACCGGAAAGCTCGACAATCGGTGAGCTCGGGGCGACCTCATCGACACCCGTCTCCAAGGCCTCGCTCCTAGGAGGCAGGTTCCGTTGGCATCGAAAAGGTAAAGCAGTCCGTGGGCACTGCGATGCGCAGGTAGTCGGGCATGGCGAGAATGATCGAGTCGGTGAGTGAGCCGGCGTTGAAGGCGATGCGGTCGTTCGTGCGCAGGGCCTCGTCGAGGTAGAGGTCGAAGGGCAGGATCGGCCGGCCGAACGGCGGGACGGAGCCGGGGACGAGGCCGGTCAGTTCTTTCAATTCGTCCGCGCTGGCGAAACGCAGCCGCTTGAAGCCGAGCTTTTTGCGGAGCGCGCCCGAATCGACCTTGCGGTCGGCGGGGAGGACGAAGAGGCGGTATTGGTCGTCTTCGCCTTTCATGAGCAGGGCCTTGCCGCCGACGCGGAGTTCCTCGCCGCGGGCTTGGGCGGACTCGGCGGAGGTGAAGGTCGGCGGGTGGTGCACCTCGCGGAAGGTGGCGGCTTGCGAAGTGAGCAGCTCGCGAATCGATTCGAGAACGGACGCGGATGGCGGCATGTTCCCCCCACGGGAAGGATGAAGGCGGAAGGATGAAGGATGAGCCAGACTCGGGGCCTTGGACCGCAGTTGGTCATTCTTCATTCTTCCGAGCTGACGGTTCCCGTTTTTGTGCAAAAGCCCGTTTTTGTGCAAGAGCCTCTTGTCACTCGAAGCGATGCCGGAAGGCTGTCGAAGGACAACTCGTCGTCGGCCGGCGCTCTGAGGTTGGCGACCCAGTGAGCGAATTATTATACGCCCGTTTGGCGGTCGTTCCTGCCCGGTTTCGCGACAGGCGGCGGAATTCTTTTTTTGCGTCGCGGACTTTTTTGGCGTGCCAACCCCCGGGAGCGCCCCAAAAAAGCCAAAAAAGTCCCGGGTGCCGACAGGTGTTGGGTCCGACGATGCTTTAGGAACGGGCAGGGCTTGAGTAAGATGACGGCTTTCCGCAAAGTTTTAAGATTTTGGCTTTTCCGCCAAATTTGCCGTCGGAGTTGGTGGGCGTGGCTCAAGCGAAAAATATGGTGGTGGCCCAATCGGGCGGGCCTTCTCCGGTGATCAACAACAGCCTGCGCGGCCTCGTCGAGGCGGCCCGCGGGTTTCCCAACATCGGCACGATTTACGCGGGCTGGCACGGCATCGAGGGGGTCCTCAAGGAGGAACTGCTCGACCTGTCTGCACAGCCCGCGGAAGAAATTTCCCTGTTGCGGGTCACTCCGGCGGCCGGTTCGATCGGCACTTGCCGGTACAAGCTCCGCGAGTCGCAAAAGGAGGATTTCGACCGGCTGATCGAAGTCTTCAAGGCCCACAACATCGGGTACTTCTGTTACATCGGCGGCAACGACTCGATGGATACGGCCAACAAAGTGGCCAGGCTGGCTAATGACCGGGGCCTCGGCCTGGTTGGCGTCGGCGTGCCCAAGACGATTGATAATGACGTCGGCGATAGCGAATTCAAACTCATCGATCACACGCCGGGATATGGCAGCACGGCCCGCTATTGGGCGCACATGATTCAGTTCGCCAACGAGGAGAATGCCGGCAGCAGTCCGGCGGACCCCGTTCTCGTTTTGCAGGCGATGGGACGAAAAATTGGCTTCATTCCGGCCGCGGCCCGCCTGGCGGATCCGAACCGGGAGCTACCGCTGCAGATCTATCTGGCCGAGCGGCCTGTCACCCTGGAACAGATGGCTGACAATATTAATGGACTGTTGCGGCGGGCGGGCCGGGCGATTGTTGTGGTCAGCGAGGGGCTACAAGTCGCGGAGATCGGCGAAAAAAAGGACGCCTTCGGCCACACGCAATTCAGTTCCAGCCAACTGACGGTGGCACAGGCCGTCATTAACGGCCTCAACGCCAAGGGCCTGCCAGTCAAAGGGGCCGCCCGCGCGAATGTGCCGGGCACCGATCAGCGGCACAACATGATTTACGCGTCGACGGTCGATCTGGATGAGGCGTATCGCGCCGGTCAGATGGCGGCGGAATTGGCGGCTTCGGGGACGAGCGGGTACATGTCAACCATCCTCCGCGAGCCGGGGAATATCTATCACGCGCGTTACGATAAGGTGCCGCTGGCGGACGTCGCCAACAGCGAGCGGACTTTCCCCAAAAATTGGATCACGCCGGACGGCACTGACGTCACGGACGATTTCGTCCGGTATGCACGGCCGCTGATTGGAGAGGATTGGCCGAGCATTCCGCTGGTCGACGGACGAATCCGGCTCGCCCGGCTGAAGGCGTTGTTTGCCGATCAGAAGCTCGCCAAATATGTTCCGCAGGCGGACCGGAAGTAACTCGTCGCCAACGTAGGGCAAGCCGCCAGCTTGCCTTCTCCGTCCACGTCCAAAAAAATCCAAATGACAAGCTGGCAGCTTGCCCTACGAGTGATTTGCAAAGGTCTTCGGCGTGTCGGTTAATCCGCTCGATCATTTTCAGAAGAAGCACAACTTCTTGGTGGCCATCGATTCGGACGGGTGCGCGTTCGACACGATGGAGGTGAAGCACAAAGAATGCTTTATTCCCAACACGATTCGCTTCTTCGATCTGCAGCCCGTGTCGCGGTATGGCCGCGAGGCGGCTGAGTTCGTGAACCTGTACTCGAAATGGCGGGGGATCAATCGCTTTCCGGCCCTCACGATGACCCTCGACCTGTTGCGAGATCGGCCGGAAGTCACGAAACGCGGCGTGGCGATCGCCGCATTGGCGAGCGTGCAGGACTGGATGAAACGCGAAACAAAGCTCGGCATGCCCGCGCTGAAATCCGAAGTCGACCGTACCGGCGATCCCGATTTGTGGCGCACGTACGAATGGTCGAAGGCGGTCAACGAGGCGATCGATCAGATGGTCCGCGGAGTGCCGCCCTTTCCCTTCGTGCGTGAGACGCTCGAAAAACTCGCAGGTGCGGCAGACGTGATTGTCTGCTCGGCCACTCCCGGTCAGGCCCTGCAGAAGGAGTGGGAAGAACACGGGATCGCCCCCTACACGGTCGCCATCTGCGGGCAGGAGGTCGGCAGCAAGAAGGAAATCCTCGCCCAAGCGATCAAAGCCGGTTACTCTCCGGACAACGTATTGATGATCGGCGATGCGCCGGGAGACATGGCGGCCGCCCGGGCGGTAAATGCTCGCTATTATCCGGTCAATCCGGGGGCCGAAGACGCCAGTTGGCAGCGGTTCTTCGAGCACGCCTGCGACAGATTCTTAAAGGGCGCTTACGCCGGCCTGTACGAACAGGAATTAATCGAAGAATTCGACGCCTATTTGCCCGAAACGCCGCCCTGGAAACCGGCGGCGAAATAATACGGAGAACACGAGATGGCAGAAAAAAGTACACAGCATGACATCGGACTTGTCGGCCTGGCGGTCATGGGGCAGAACCTCGTTCTGAACATGGCCAATCACGGGTTCTCGGTCGGAGTGTTCAACCGCACGACCAGCAAGACGGACGAGTTCGTCAACGGCCCGGCCAAGGGCAAATCGATCACCGGCTATCACTCGCTCGCGGATCTCGTCTCCAATCTCAAAAAACCGCGGAAGGTGATGATGATGGTCAAGGCCGGTCCGGCCGTCGATGAACTGATCAACGAGCTGAAACCGCACCTCGACAAAGGCGACATCCTCATCGACGGCGGAAATACGCTCTTCGGCGATACGAACCGCCGCACGAAGGAGACCGAGGCTTCGGGCATGCTTTACGTCGGCACCGGCGTCTCCGGCGGCGAAGAGGGCGCGCTCAAAGGGCCCAGCATCATGCCGGGCGGTTCGGCTGCCGCGTGGCCCTACGTCAAGACGATCCTGCAATCGATCAGCGCGAAGGTCGGCCCGAATCACGATATTCCCTGCTGCGAATGGATCGGCAAGGCCGGCTCGGGGCATTACGTAAAAATGGTGCACAACGGCATCGAATACGGCGATATGCAGCTCATCTGCGAGGCCTACTTCCTGCTCAAACAGGCCGTCGGCCTGAAAAATGACGAGATGTATGACGTGTTCGACGCCTGGAACAAGACGGAGCTGGAAAGTTATCTGATTGAGATCACCCGCGACATTTTCTCGGTCAAGGATGGTGACTCGAACGAGATGCTGGTCGACAAAATCCTCGACACGGCCCAGCAAAAGGGGACGGGCAAGTGGATGAGCCAGCACGCCCTCGACCTCGGCGTGCCCACCACGTTGATTACGGAGGCGGTTTATTCGCGGTGCCTTTCCGCCCAGAAAGATGCGCGTGTCCGGGCGTCGAAACTGCTCAAAGGGCCCGAAGGGGCGTTCAAGGGAGACCGCAAGACGTTCATCGAGGACGTGCGCCAAGCTCTCTACGCATCGAAAATTTCGAGCTACGCCCAGGGGTTCGTGCAACTCGATGCGGCCGCGAAGGAGTTCCACTGGAAGCTCAACAACGGACAGATCGCCCTGTTGTGGCGGGGCGGCTGCATCATTCGCGCCCGCTTTTTGGAAGACATTAAGAAGGCTTTCGACAAAAACGCCACGCTGGAAAATCTCTTGCTCGACGATTTCTTCCGCGCCGCCGTCGATAAGGCACAACCGAGTTGGCGCCGGGTGATTGCCGCGGCCGTCGAATTGGGCCTCCCTGTCCCCGGCTTTTCGGCTGCTCTCAGTTATTACGATGGCTACCGTCGTGACCGCCTGCCCGCGAACTTGTTGCAGGCCCAACGCGACTATTTCGGCGCCCACACGTACCAGCGCATCGACAAGCCGGGCACGTTTCACACCGACTGGATTCGCGAGCGCAAACTCAAATAAACGCGAATCCGCGGTCGCTGGACGGCACGATCTTCAAGCCTCGAATTGGCCTACGTCGAAGGCCGAGGTTTGTCGGCCTCGACCGACAAATTGTTGGCGACGGGTAGATCGGGGGCCGCCGTTGCCGTGGGGGGCAGGTTGCGGTTCGGAGTCGCCGAATCGAGCGTATCGCCGTCAAAGACGCCGGTGCCTGCCATGGCTTGCACCCCACCGATTGGTTCGAGGATCGCCTTGTCTATGCTTGCATTCGCGAATTCGATCTGAAAAGCGAAGTCGCCGACCCAGACAATGGCCCCGTGTGTGAGGGCCGCCGCGACGGTGCCCACGCGAGAACCGTTGACGAACGTCCCGTTCTTGCTGCCTAAGTCGCGAATTGTCAGCGTGTCCTCGGTGAGCGTGAGGACACAATGATGCCGGCTGATAAAATCGCTCATCGGTCCCAGACCGCAATCCTTATCGCGGCCGATGATCAATTTGCCCTCGGCAAGTGGAACCGTCTGACCCGACATTGGGCCGAGCACGAATTTGAGTCGGACATCCATTCGAGACACGCTCGCAAAATTCGTTCATTGAAGCAGACCGGCCGTGCGCAAATTGTTCACAGATGCGGGCGCCGATCCTACAGGGACACCGTCGAAGACTCAACAAAAACCATTCCGAGCTGTTTCATTTTTCGCGAACCGCGGTCGACCGCTAGTTCAGAAGCGAGTTGAAATCGACTTCCCTTCAATCATTTCACACGGCTCAACCGATTGCACTAGGGTTTTCACCTAAGCGGGTTCATTCCCTCTTGCCTGGTGAAACTTTGACGCCTAATCTGACCATGGTTTCCCAACCATCTCATCGTTAGCGGCGATCAAGTCGACCAGCCATGGGTGATTCTACCTGCGCAGGGTCTGACCAGCCCGAGTCGCATTCGGTCGAGAATTCACAAGCGGTTCCGTCAGCAAGCGGCGGTGATGCGTCCTTGTGGGTGCCTGGCGAGCCTAGTGGCTCCTCGCCGCAAAATTCAACGATCGACGCACCGGTTCCAAACGGCGCGATGAACCCATTGGGAAAAATGGCCGCTGGAAGCGAAGGCTTTCCGACGCGCACCATTGGTTCGCAACAATCAGGTTCATTCGAGGAGCCCCATCCGTTTTACAAAATTGGCGACTATGAGCTCTTGTCCCAAATCGCGAAGGGCGGAATGGGCGTCGTCTACAAAGCGCGACAGGTTAGCTTAAATCGAATCGTTGCATTCAAGACGATTCGAGATGGTCGGCTCAGCACGGATGCACAGATTGCGCGATTTCGCAATGAGGCGCGTGCCGCAGCGGCTTTGCATCATTCGAATATTGTGCCGGTGTATGAATTCGGCGAGGTCGAGGGCGTGCACTTCATTTCGATGGAGTTCGTCGACGGCCAGAGTCTTTCCGAACGCGTGAGGAAGGGACCGCTCGATTCGATGGTGGCCGCGGGCTATTTGGAAGAAATCGCCAATACCGTGGCATACGCGCATTACCGCGGATTCATTCATCGAGATTTGAAGCCCTCGAATATCCTCGTCGATGCCGCCGGCCGGCCGCGCGTGACCGATTTCGGTCTGGTGAAACCAATCAATTCGCAAAACGATTTGACGGGAGACGGCGGGATTGTGGGCACGCCGAGCTACATGGCTCCCGAGCAGTCGCTGTCGAACACCAACGCGTCGCCCGCCTCCGATGTCTACTCGCTAGGGGCGATTCTGTATGCGTTGCTGACCGGAGTGCCCCCCTTTTCGTCGGAAAACGACGTCGACACTCTGATCCAGGTGCGCACGAAAGATCCAATTCCCCCGAGATTGATCAACGTCCAGGTGCCCCCTGACCTCGAGCTGGTGTGTCTCAAGTGTCTGGCGAAAGAGCCCGAGAGACGCTACGCCACGGCTGACTTGCTCGCCGCCGATCTCAGGCGATTTCTATCGGGAACTCCTGTCACCGTCCGTAGCATGCGTCCGTGGGAACGTCTTTGGATCCTGTCACGCCGACATCCATTTCAGGCGGCATCGGTTCTCTTGGTCTTAGGCCTATTGATGGCGTGGATTGCGACATTGATTGCAGCCAATTTGCGTTTGGATCGTCTCAATGACAATCTGGCGGCAGCCAATGCGAGTCTCGTTCAAATGAGCAGTGACAAGGACGCCGCGGCCGCCAGAGCGCACGAGTTGCAAATTGCCGCCGAAGCGGAACGAGCCAAGGCGGATGAGCTGCTTTACGTGTCGGATATGCAACAAGCCGGTACGGCCCTCCGCGCCGGCGACATGCGTCGTCTCTCCGCACTTCTGGATCGTCACCGCCGACAATCAGGGCACGAGACTTATCAAGGCGGTGAGTGGGATTTCCTGCGCCGCCGAAGCGAGATGGCAGGCCGCACGATTGCCCGAGAGAATCAACCCGTTTACTACATTGCTCTTTCTCCGGACGAACGGCATCTCCTGACCACCGGCAAGGATGCGGTGATCCGGGCTTACAACATGCCGTCGGCGGATCTGCTGTTCTCGATTGACACCCATCAAATCGAGGTGAACGGGCTCGCTTTCTCGCCCGACGGCGAAACGGTCGCTTCGGCCGGCGACGACGGAACGATCGTGCTATGGCAGCTCAACTGGAAAGATGCGAAGGCGTCTCAGCTGCGCGTCATCAGGGCGCATCCGTTTCAAGTATTCAACCTGCTCTTTTCAACGGACGGCCGGACATTGGTCTCCGCAGGCCGTGACAAGTCAATCCGCCTTTGGGACCCGGCGACGGGGAAATCGCTGGGAGTTCTTGACGGACACCACGACACCGCGGGTTTAATCGCGATTCATCCGGCGGGTAAGTGGCTCGCCTCGGCCGGACATGAAGGTCAAGTTCTTGTATGGGATCTCGCGTCACATTCCCTTGTGCACTCCGTTTCGGCGTCAGGGCAGCCGGTGGTATCGATCGACTTCTCTGCAGACGGTCGCCTGTTCGCCGCCGGTACCAACGCGCACGATATTCGCATTTGGCGGCTTCCGGACTGGACACTGGTCGACAAGATCGAGCTGCTCGACAATCCCCATGGTGTGATCTTTTCAGCGGACGGCCAGTCGGTCTTAGCCTGCGACAGCGCGGGCACGATTCGCATGTGGCCGAGCGGGTCGAGCGGGCTCCTTTCCAAACAAGCCGCGCCGATTTCGAAGACCCATCACTCGTGGAAAGCGCACAGCGACGAAATCTACAAAATGATCATTTGTCGCAGCACCGGAGAATTGATCACGGCTGGACGAGACGGAGTCGTAACCGCTTGGAGCCTGCATCGAGGCGAGTGGTTTAAGGATCTGCGCGATTTGCATGCCGACACCGAAGATTTTCAGTTCATTCCCGGATCCCGCCGCTTCGCGCTCACCAATGGGCAGACAATTTCCATTTGGGACGCCAATTCCCTGCTCCAAGCTCGTCTGCTGGGCCGAGCTGAAAGCATTCGTTGTCTCGACGTCTCTCTTGATGGATCGACAGTGGCGGCGGGCGGTCTTGCCGGCGCCATCCGTCTGTACGATCTCAACGACGACGGTCGCGAAACTCAATGGAACGTCGGCCGATCATTCAATGTCTACCGCGTCGCACTATCGCCCGACGGGCGGCTGGTGGCGGCCATCGACCGGTACAACAGCGAGAAACGTGACGATCTGTCCGTCTTGAACACGAAAACCGGAAAACGGCTCGAGCGCATTCGCCTGGCGGCATGCAACTCGGCGGCCTTCTCGCCCGACGGCAAGTGGCTGTTCGCAAGCGGCCCGTCGAATGTGGTTGTTGTCTGGAACGCGCAGACCGGAGAGAAGATTTCAGACCGGTCGGGACACGCCAGTTCGATAAATTGCATTCAATTTGCTCCCCTTGGCCGGTGGGTGGCGACAGCAGGTGACGATCGATTGGTGAAGATATGGAGCTCTGTCGATTGGCATTGTCAATTCGACTTGGAAGGCGCGCGCCGTCCGCTTTGTAGTCTGTGCCTCTCCGCGGACGGCCGTACTCTCGCCTCGTGTGGGAGAGGAGGCGTTCTCACTTTCTGGCACGCGGCGCAGCACGAAGATCTCTTTCAACCGATGATCGACGTCGATTTTTCTCCCGCGTACCCGGAACGAATCTCCTTCTCGTCCGACGGTTGCTTTGCCGGCTGTCTGCTCAATGACCCGAGCAGCACGTCGGCAAAGCGGTTCGTGCGGATATTCCAATGGCGATTCGAAGCGAATCCTTCCGCAGCCAATTGACGATTGCCGGTGAACACGCGTCCGTAGGTCTTGCCGCGGCTGACAATGGCTCGATAGGCTGAGATCGCCCTGATTGACTCATCGTGCCGCTTTCAGTTCATCGGAGAATCGTCATGGACCTGCGCCGTTCGTGCGCGTGGATCGTTGTGTTCGCCGCTTTCCATTCCAGTCATGCGAGTTTTGCCGCGGAAGCGGAGCAGGCCGATCCGACCGGAACATGGACCTGGGTGCGCGAGTTGGAAGGACAGGAAGCGCAAAGCGTGCTCTCGATTTCGTATAAAGGCGGAAAACTCTCAGGGAGCTACAAGCGTCAGGGCCAAGTCGTGCCCATCGCCAACGGGAAGCGCGAAAAGAACGAGATCTCGTTTGAGGCCGACGGTAAGTGGAACGAGCAAAAGGTCCACGGAAAATTCAAAGGCAAGCTCAGCGCCCACGAAATCAATGGCACCATCGAAATTGTGGTCGAGGACGGTTCCCTTCCGCTCCCTTGGAAGGCCAAGCGAGGTGTCGACGCTGACGAACTCGCAGGCACGTGGAAGCTCAAGTTCGCCACGCCCGACGGACGCACGGCAGAGCCCGTGCTCAAACTGTCGACTGCTGGCGGCGCTCTCAAGGGGACGTACCAAAGCGCTCGCTTCGGACAACACGACGCGAAAGAAATCAAGCTCAATGGCCTCGATCTTTCGTGGCAGGTCAAATTCGATCGCGACGGACAAACCGTCGTGGCGATTTATAAGGGAAAGCTCAATGGACGGACGCTCAAGGGCATTTTAGCTCTCCATGCCGGCGGTCGTTCGTCGACAGTTGAATTTAATGGGGAACAGGTACCCACGCAGGGAGTTGTTGGAAACGGGAATGACCAGGCGAAGAACGCACCGAAGAAGAAAGACGGCAAAACGTCGACTGTGAACTCGAATAATTGAATTGCTCAGGTCAACCGCGAGGACGAACGCACACACAGATCCTTGACTCAGTCGTCTCGCCGCATCAGAATCGAAACGGATTCATGTCCTGACGTTAGTCCAAGCGGTCTTGTGCGTTCGGCGCTGGCCGGCTTTCCCAGGCCACTCGAGTGTTCTCGACCGCTCGCTGCATAGTTCACCGCTTGCGGTCGCAATGCGGGTAACCGGTTTGGTTTCTGTTGGCAGACGGCGTGGCTGCATTCGCCGCTTTGTCCCGGCGCAGAAGCGGCGACGGTTCGTCGCGAGGTAATCCATGCCAGCCGACTGGCTCCAGAAGCTTATCAAACAGGGCATTATCAGCACCGATCAGCTCGGCGAGGCCGAAGACATGGCCTCGAACATGGGTATCGGTGTGGCCGATGCGCTGGTCAGGCTGGGTTACGTCTCCGGTATGGTTGTCGCCAAAGCCCAAGCCGAAGCCTACGGGTACGACTTTATCAATCTCGACGGTCGCGAAATCTCGCCCTCCGTTATTGAATTGGTGCCTGAATCCGTCGCCCGCGAGAACATGGTGATCCCACTGAACCTCGAGGATGACTCGCTACTGGTCGCCGTCAGCGATCCCATGGCGGTCGAAGTACTCGACAAGCTGCGGTTCATCCTGAATCGCGACATTAAAGTGGCGATTGCGCCGGTCGATGCGATCCAAACTTCGATCAATCGTCATTACGGGCAAAGCGAGACCGAATCGGTCGACTCGATGCTGCAAGAGTTCACCGAAACGGCGATTGACTTCACGGAAACCGAGGCCGCCGAGGCGATGGTGGCCGACGATGACGACAGCGCTCCAGTCATCCGTCTGGTCAATCTGGTGATGAGCGAAGCGGTCAGCATGCGGGCCAGCGACATTCATGTCGAGCCCTTTGCCGATCGGGTGCGGATTCGCTACCGAATCGACGGCGAATTGATCGAGCGAGACAGCCCCCCCAGACGCCTCCTGGGAGCCATCGTCTCCCGTATTAAGATCATGGCCCGGATGGATATCGCGGAAAAGCGCCGCCCGCAGGACGGCCGAATCAAGACCCGCATCGCCGGGCGGGAATTCGACATGCGGGTCAGTATCTTACCAACGCAGCACGGTCAGGGGATCGTGCTCCGGATCCTCGATCGTGAGAACATCCGAATCGGTATTCGGAATCTAGGGTTTAGCGAAGAAAAGTACAGGATATTCCAAAACATCATCCGCCGACCAAACGGCATCTTTCTGGTCACCGGACCCACGGGAAGCGGCAAAACAACGACTCTCTACAGCGCCCTGGGTGAACTGAACCGACCGGACCGAAAGATCATCACGGCAGAAGATCCCGTCGAGTACTACTTGCCGGGCATCAACCAAGTCGAAGTCAAATCGAAGATCGGCCTGACTTTTGACAAGATCATCCGCGCCATGTTGCGACAGGCACCGAACGTAATTCTCGTGGGCGAGATTCGGGACGCAGAGACAGCCGACATGGCAATTCAGGCGTCTTTGACTGGACACCTGGTTTTCAGTACTCTACATACGAACGATGCGCCCAGTTCTATAACACGACTGATCGATATGGGTGTACAGCCATTTCTTGTCGCTTCAAGCGTCATGGCGATCATGGCCCAACGCCTAGTTCGCGTGGTTTGCCCAAAGTGCAAGGAGTCGTATCAGCCTGACAGTCAAGAATTGGAGCATTTCGATATCACTCCCGATCAGGCTGCCATGTCGACTTTTGTTCGCGGAAAAGGATGCAACCACTGTCAACACACGGGTTTTCGCGGACGCGTGGCGGTTTTCGAGCTCATGACCATGAATCCAACGATCCGCGAGATGACATTCCGCAGCGAACCGACGCAAAACATCCGACGTCAAGCCCGCCTCTTCGGGATGAAAACGCTGGTTGATGACGCAAAAGACAAGGCTTTACAAGGAGTTACATCACTCACGGAAGTTTACCGGCTTGAAAAGTTCAGCGAGTAGGCTCGTCCCTCAAGTTTGTCCTACCGAACGGCAGCGAACGGAAGGGCTTTAACGTAATTTCTGCTGCGGAGGCCAGTTCGGCGTGCCGGACTGCCAATAATGTTCGCGGCACGGTTAGCGAGATTGTTTGAATGGCGACGATTCAGATCGACAAGTTGCTGGAGACCATCGTTAAGGAGGGGGCTAGTGACTTGCATATTACGACAGGTCAACCTCCCTGTATCCGCAGACATGGTCGACTCGTCCGGCTGGAGACAAAGGTTCTCGGTCCGGAAGACACAACCTCGCTGATGAAGAGTATTACTCCGGAGCGCAATCAACAGGAACTGCAAGAGGTCGGAGGGACCGACTTTGGTTTCGCTTACGGCGAAAAGGCCCGATTCCGCGTGGCTATCTTCAAGCAGCGCGGCCATATCGCCATGGTCTTGCGTCAGATCCCCCGAGAGTTCCTGACGTTTGAGCAGCTCGGTCTGCCGAATGCGGTCCGGGACGTCATTTGCCGCCCGCGCGGTTTGTTTCTCGTCACCGGTCCGACCGGTAGCGGAAAGACGACCAGCCTGGCCAGCATGATCAACTGGATGAATCACAACCTCGATCACCACATCATCACCATCGAGGATCCGATCGAGTATTACCACGACCATAAGAAATCGATGATCAACCAGCGGGAAGTGGGCGTTGACGTTCCCAGCTTTCCGGAAGCTCTGCGTCGCGCCCTGCGAATGGACCCCGACGTGATCCTCGTCGGAGAAATGCGCGATCTCGAGACAATTTCCTCGGCCATCACGGCGGCAGAAACGGGGCACATTGTCTTTGGCACACTGCACACGACCGGCGCAAGGAACGGTCGACCGAATCATTGACGTCTTTCCGACCGACCAACAGGAACAGATCCGCACGCAGTTGTCGACGTCGATCATCGGCATCCTCAGCCAGGCGTTACTCCCCCGGAAGCCCAAGGGGCTTGTCGCAGCCTATGAGATGCTGGTTGTGACACCGGCCATCGCCAACCTGATTCGAGAGAACAAGACGTACCGAATCAATTCGTCGATCCAAACCGGGCGCAAGTTCGGAATGCAACTCTTGGACGACGCGCTCTTCAACCTCTGGAAGAACGGCTTGTGCGAAGAGCAAGACATCATCATGAAGTCGAACCATCCGGGTGAATTGAAGGCCCGGCTGGAGCGAGCGAAGCGCGGACTCTTCGACGAGGAATCCGGCGAAAACGAAGACGACGAGGACGAAGACTAGGACCGCAGGGCATTTCCCCGTTCCGTGACCCCTAACGTGTGATCCCCTCATCACATGGCACAAAGACGCTTGGGACAGATTCTGGTCGACCTGGGCTACCTCACTGAGGATCAGCTCTGGGACGTGCTGGAAGAACAAAAGCAAAGTCCCGGTGAAATCATCGGCCAGGTGGCCATCCGCATGGGGCTGGTCACCGATGTGCAGGTGACCGAGGCGCTGGCTGAGCAATGGGGCATGCCGGTCGTCAGCCTGGCGGAGACGACGATCCCGCCGAACGTGCTCGAGATCGTCCCGCAAACGA
Source organism: uncultured Planctomycetaceae bacterium (assembly GCA_963752185.1). Lineage (GTDB taxonomy): Bacteria > Planctomycetota > Planctomycetia > Planctomycetales > Planctomycetaceae > DASPSM01. The sequence goes on from CAVVXK010000002.1 coordinate 4,865,883, forward strand.
TGGCCGACATTTACAAGATCATGCCGGTCTCGCTCAAGAATAACGTCCTCACCGTCGCGATGGCCGATCCGCAGAACGTTGCGGCGCTTGACGATCTGCGAAACTTCCTCGGTTACGACGTGCGTGGGGCGGTCTCCAATCTGCACGACGTCGAGCAGGCCATTGCCCGATACTATGCCGACAAGGAAGACAGCATCGAGCAGGTGATCGATCAGCTGAAGGAGGCCGGCCTCGACAAGGCCGCCAACGAGGATGTCCCGTTCGATCTGGCCTCCGATGAGGAAATTGCCTCGGCCGCTCCTGTCCGCAAGCTGCTCAACATGGTGCTGCTGCTGGCCATCAAAGATCAGGCGAGCGATATTCACTTCGAGCCTTTCGAGGATGAGTTCAAGATTCGAGTTCGGGCCGACGGCGTGCTTTACGAAATGGTTCCGCCGCCGCGGCATTTGGCCAACGCGATCACGACGCGCATCAAGGTCATGGCCGAGCTGGACATTGCTGAACGGCGCTTGCCGCAAGACGGCCGAATCGAGCTGAATGTCGGCGGCAACTCGGTCGACCTTCGCGTGAGCGTGCTGCCGACGATGTTTGGCGAGTGCGTCGTCATGCGTGTCTTGGACCGCACGGTCGTCCAGCTCGACCTGAACAAGATCGGCATGGACACAACAACGCTGCGTCGCTTCCGTCAGATCATTCGCAACCCCAACGGAATCGTGCTCGTGACGGGCCCGACGGGCAGCGGCAAGACGACCACGCTCTATTCGGCGCTCAACGAGCTCAACGAAATCTCCACGAAAGTCATCACGACGGAGGACCCGGTCGAATACGAGATCGACGGGCTGATCCAGGTCCCCGTGAATCCGGATATCGAAGTCACGTTTGCCAATGTGCTGCGCGCCATTTTGCGACACGATCCCGACATCATTCTCGTCGGAGAAATTCGCGACTACGAAACGGCGGAAATCGCCATTCAAAGTGCGCTGACCGGGCACCTGGTCTTTAGCACCCTGCACACCAACGACGCGCCGACTGCGATTACCCGGTTGCGCGATATGGGCGTGCAGCCGTTTTTGATTACGGCCACCCTCGAAGCGATTCTCGCCCAGCGGCTCGTGCGGAAGATCTGCACCGAATGCCGAACGGAGTTCGAGCCCAGCGACGAGCTCCTGATGGAGCTGCAACTCCCGATCGACCAGGCCCGGCAATACAACTTCTATTACGGCAAGGGTTGCGCTCGGTGCAATAATTCGGGGTACAAGGGGCGCACGGGAATTTACGAGTTATTGGAAATTACCGACGATGTGCGCGACATGATCACGTCCGACGCGTCGGTCGACGATATCCGCAATTTCGCCCGCACCCAGGGTATGACCACCCTGCGCGAGGCGGGACTGAAACTCATTTTCGACGGTGTGACCACGATCGACGAGGTCGTGCGCGAAACCGTGATGGAAGACGTGGAATAGAGGTAAGCCCGCGGACGGCCATCCGCGGGTCGATTGTCCGTAGGGCCAACGGGCGGAGAGAAGAACATGCCGACATATCAGTACGAGGCGATGGACAACACCGGCCTTGAGATCAAGGAAACGATCGACGCCGGGTCCGAAGCCGAGGCCCAGCAGAAGATCAAGGAAAAGGGCTTCTTCGTCACCAAGATTCAAGAGAAGGGCCGCTCCACCAAGACCAAAGGTAAGACGCAGGCGGAGCAAAAGAAAAAGCAGCAGGGCCGCAAGAAAACGACGTTCGCCATCGGCGGCGTGCGGCCCAAGCAGCTGTGCACGTTCACACGCCAGCTTTCGACCCTGCAAGACGCCGGCCTGCCGATTCTCCGCAGCCTGCGAATCCTCGAAGGCCAGTCCAAACCCGGACCGCTCAAGAACTCGTTGATCGGCGTCATCGAAGACATCGAATCAGGCAGTACGCTGTCCGAAGCCATGGGCAAGCAGCCCAAGGCCTTCGACAACCTCTACGTCAACATGGTCAAGGCGGGCGAGGCTGGCGGTGCGCTCGAGATCATTTTGCAGCGTCTCGCGGAATTCAAAGAGCGTTCGCAAAGCCTCAAGCGCAAAGTGCAAGGCGCCATGATCTACCCGGTCGCGGTGATCACGGTCGCCACCGGCATCGTCGGCTTCATCATGTACTGGATCATTCCGAAGTTCAAAAAGATCTTCCAGGACTTCGGCATCGAGCTGCCCGGCATCACCGTCGCGCTCATCGCCGTCAGCGACTGGGTCTGCGACTACTTCTACCTGATCCCGGCCATTCCGATCTGCTTTTGGTTGATGATCAAGATCATCAAAAAGAACAAGACGGGCGAGTACGTGGTCGACTGGCTCATGCTCAAGATCCCGATCCTGGGCAAGATCGTCGAAAAATCGGTCGTGGCTCGTTGTTGCCGAACGCTGGGAACACTTATTTCGTCCGGCGTGCCGATTTTGGAAGCGTTGATTATCGCCCGCGACACGGCAGGCAACGCCGTCTTCCGCCGGGCCTTCGACAACATTTATGCGGCCATTCGCGAAGGCGAATCGATGGCCGTTCCGCTGAAAGAGGCCCGGATCGTCGACGACCTGGTGGTCAATATGGTCGACGTCGGCGAAGAGACGGGTGCTCTCGATACGATGCTTTACAAAATTGCAGACGTCTACGACGAGGAGGTTTCCGTCCTCGTCGAAGGTTTGATCAATCTGTTGGAACCAATCATGGTCGTGATCCTCGGCCTGATTGTGGGTTTCATCGTCATTGCCCTGTTCATGCCGCTGATCAAGCTGCTGAATAGTTTGAGCTAAACGTCGTGCTCGGGGACTCGTGCCAAGGCGGAACAAGACCGCGGCGGCACAGGCTCCCGGCTTCCCGTCCTTAACACCTGACTAGCGTTCGAGAAGAGACAAACTCCGGGCCGTTTGGACGTGACCCGTACGGGCATTTTGTTTCCTGGTGAATCGCCGCCTGTACAGTTTTTGAACAATTATTTGGCTTTTTTGGGGCGTGAAAAAAGGGGGAGAGTTTTTTGGGGTCCACCCCAAAAAAAGAAAATCGATTGAAGAATCAACACGACACGCGCACTCCCTAGCCGGGGCGCCCTCTGGTCCCCGGTCCTGCGAGTACAGACAAGGTCAAAAGACCAATCGAACGCCCGAGAGCAAATTCCGTGTTAAATCAAACGTCAGACGGCTAACGGCCGTCGTAAATAAGCCCTACATCAATTGTCACCCGACAGGAATTCCCGACAAGGCCGTGTTGAACACGGCAAGCCACCCGGCCTGCCAAAGGTTGAAGGAGCCGAGTCCCAATGAAACACCCGCTGAAAAGCCCGCATGCAAGTGTTCCCGGCCCACGGCCTCAAACTCCGGCCGCGTCGCAAAGAGCGGCGGCCCGCTTCGCGTTCACACTGCTGGAGCTGCTGATCGCGATCTCCATCATCGCCATCCTGGCCAGTCTGATTCTGGCCGTCGCGGGACGGGCGAGCACCCGGGTGCACGAGGCCCAGGTCACCGCCGACATTGCGACCCTCTCGACCGGCATCGCCGCCTTCAAGCAGAAATTCGGCATCGAGCCGCCCAGCAGCATCACCGTGTACGAGCAGGGAACGAACAACGCACCGACGGGAACCGGCTGGAACGCCGATCCGCGCTCGATGTCCATTATCCGCCAGATTTGGCCCAATTTCGACTTCACGTATGCGGCCGAAGGGGGCCAGGTTGATATCAACGGCGACGGTTTCTATGACGGCGACGGCGTGACGGCGCCTCCTCCGGAGCCATCCCGCTCAGCAATGCTGAGTGCCTCGTGTTCTTCTTGGGTGGAGTGCCCGCTCTCGCCTCGCCCGCGAACCATTACTACCAAAATCCCGTTCCCTCGCCGCAACAGGCCGGCGCACCCATGGGGTTCTCGTCGAATCCTGTCGATCCGTTCAATCGTAGCGGCGGCAATCGTCTGACCTCGACCGAATTCGATAAAACCCGCCTGCTGTTGTACAAGCCCGGCACGACCGTGCGGACGATGAACACCTATCTCGACCCGCTTTCCGGCCAGACGCAGCCTTATCTCTACCTCAGCGCCTATGGCGGCCAGGGGTACAACGTGACCGGCGAGCTGGCTTCGCCCCCCTTGGGCACATTTGTGGACGTTTATCGCCAGGGGCCCAACGGCTCCACGACGAGTTCTCCGTCGCCCCCCTGGAATCCCAATACGTTTCAAATCATCTCACCCGGTGGCGACCAGCAATACGGCACAGGCGGCGAATACGAGTCGGGCGACCCGAAGGGCCTCCTGGTCGGAACGCGCGCCACCGAACGGGATAACCTCACGAATTTCACCGGCGGAACGCTGGCGCCCTAATAATGTCTCGCACGCGATTTCGCAGGGCCTCCGTCCTGCGAGCTGTGTGACGTGTGTATCACACGGTGTCAGGGAAATGCGTGCTCTGGAAATGCGTGTCATGGAAATGCGTGTCATGGAAACCCACCATGAGCAAACCTGAGAAGCGGACGTCGAACCCTCGGACGGGCTTTTCGCTCATCGAGGTGCTCATCGTCATTGGGCTGATCGCTTTTCTGACCGCGGCGGTCGTCGTGATCATGCCCCGCGTCGGCAACGCGGCCAAAGTCTCCGCCACGCAAGCCACGATCAAGAAGGTCGATGAACTCTTGAACGACCGCATCAACGGCTTCGTCCGTTGGATTCAGACGCAAAACACGCAGGCCGGCAACAACCCGCCGCCGTATGTGATCAACGCGGGATACGGCACGACCCAGTACCAGCAGAACCCGGCCCTCTATCAGATCCTGGCGACGAAATACTGGTTCCGCAGGTTCTTTCCGCAGAACTTTACCGAGACCACTCCCGTACCGACCTACAACGCGTCGGTGCACAAGCAGGTGACCGAAAGCGCCGCCTGTCTGTATCTCATCCTCACGCAGGCAAGCGTATTCGACACCGACCCGGTGGCGGCGGCCGACTTGCGCGGGCTGGAGCTTGCCGACACCGACGGCGACGGACTCATGGAAATCGTCGACGCGTGGGGTCAACCGCTGCGGTATTACCGCTGGCCGACGCGGCTCTTTCGTCCGGCGATGTCAAGCGGCTCAGTGGCCACACCCGGCTGGAATAACCTTGAGCCCGCTCCCGCACCGACGCCCGCAAGCTTGCTGATCAGCACGGCAACTCGAGGCCCAAACTCCCAATGGACCGCCAACACCCCTTACTCGGTCGGACAGAATATTCAGCCCGCCGCCGTGCCAGCGGGCGATGTGATGATGTATCAGTGCACCGTGGCGCCAACGGTCACGAGCCCCACGTCCGGCGGAACGCAGCCGACTTGGAACACTGCGACTTCGGCCGGTACGTCTCCGTCGTCGGGCATTGACGGCAACATCACCTGGGTCGCCGTCCTCGATCCACTCGCCGTCGACGGTGACGATCCGAACGGCCTGGCGTCGTCGAACTTCGTCAATGAAACGGGCCCGCAGTATTTCCATACCTGGGGCACGTACCACATTCCGTTGCTCGTCTCCTGCGGGACGGACGGGTTGCTCGGACTTTTCGAGCCATACGACGCAACCAATTTCGGCACGCTCGCGCAGCCGCAGTTCGACCCCACGGATACGACCGGGCTGGCGCAGAGCGCGATGTACGACAACCTCACGAACCATCAGAAGTGACGCAAGGGCGTCCGATCATGCCGGACCCGATGCAAATTCGACAAGCAAACAACCTGAAGACAAAACGAACTCCTCAGGTCCGCGTGCGGTCCGGTTTCACGCTGATCGAGCTGTTGGTCGCCGTGTCGATTATTCTCGTGCTCGCCGTGATCACGATCCGGCTCGTGAACACGTCGCTCGACGGCGATCGGCTCCGCACCGGCTCGCGCGAAGTGCAGTCATACCTGGCCGGAGCCCGCGACCGGGCGGTCTACGCCGGCCAACCGCGCGGCGTGCGCTTCATCCCCGACCCCAATGACCCCTATTCGATTCGCAGCTTTGTGTACATCGGGGCGCCGACGAGTTTCACTGACGGGCAGCAGCTCACGCTTGCGGCAAATGGCACGACGATTCTTCCTTCGGGCCCAATGGCCACGACCTTCGGAACCTTGGCGAGTCGCGGAGTGCTTGTCGCCGGTGCACAGATCACGTTGGGCGGATCGGTCACTTCAGGCGGGACTTACAACTCGATCGCCCCGGATCCGATCAGCACAGCCGCGGTCTGGCAGGCCAATACGCTGTATCCGTTGGGTAGCCTGGTGCAGCCCACGCCGGCAAACGGGCATAGCTATGTGTCGACGACAGCGGGCACAAGCGGGGGCGGCGCCCGACGTGGCCAACCGGCCCGGGGGCCACGGTTCCCGACAACACGGTGGTTTGGACGGAGTTTTCGTGGGCTTTGACCAAGGCCTACACCGGCACCTTGCCCACGACATACTCGGTGCAACTGGCGCCGGCGCCTTTGCCGTCGGAACAGCCTCGCAATCTGCCGCGGAACATTGTGATTGACCTGCGCACGAGCGTGCTGCCGCAGAATTGGCCTGGCCCACCGACGGCGGCCAGCACGTTCGACGTGCTCTTCTCTCCCTCGGGAATTGTGACTGGGCCATTGGCTGCCGCGGGGCGGGTCCATTTCGTGCTGGCCGACGTGGCCGACACAGCCGGCTCGGCCCTCATGAGCGCGCTGGCCACTCCGGCCTACAACCGCTTTCAGCTCAACGCTCCCTGGCTGCCGAGCACGAATTATGCGGTGGGCAATGTCGTCGTGCCCACGCCGTCGAGCTTCATTGGCTATCGCTGCACGGTGGCCGGCAAGTCCGCGGCAACGGCTCCCGTGCAGTTCAGCACGCCGACGCCGAACCAGACGTTCGGAGACGGCGGCGTTACCTGGCAATCGTTCGTGAAGAAATCGAACCTGATCATGTCCCTGGCCACGGCGACCGGGCGGGTCACCACCCATCCGGTCGACGTCTCGACGACGCTCAACTTCCAATACCAGGGTGCGCCGATCACGGGCTACGACTCGTTCCGGTTCGCCGAGATCGGCGGGGTGACGCAATGAGGAAACAAAGGGCAGAGGGCAGAGGGCAGAGGGCAGAGGCGCGGCAATTCTCCCGCACGACGCCGGGCGCCAGACGCCGGACACCGCGCACGTTTGCCGGTTTGACGCTGATTGAAGTTTTGATGTCGCTGATGGTGACGGGGATCGGCGTGTTGGGTGTGGTGGCGCTGTTGCCGCTGGCCTTCGTGCGTGCCGTGCAGGCGACCAATCTCACAAACGGCACGATCCTCCGCTACAACGCCGAAGGGCTGCTCTCTCCCGATCCGCGGTTTCTCTTGCGGTGGCAGCCCAACTGGACCTATCAGGCGGGCGACGTCGTTCTGGTTCCGGCCGTCCCGGCTGCCCCACCGGTCCAATTCTCTTGCACGACCGCCGGAACGTCGGGCGCGTATCCGGCCGCATGGAATGCGACCGTCGGGTCGACGACGGCGGACGGCAGCGTGGTGTGGACGGCCCAGGTAAACCCACCGGTCCGCTACGTCATCGATCCAATTGGCTGGAACGCGGTCGGCAATACGCTCCAGGGGGTTCTAGGCAACAACGGGGCCGCCACGCCTGCTCCCGATCCCAACGCGATCCCGCGGTTTAACGGCGAAGTCACCAACGCGATTGCGGCGGCGATCCAGGCCAGTCTGCCCGATACGCTGGGCCGAAATGGCTCGCGCCCCGCTCTCACTGGCGGCGACGACGACCACCTCGGTGACGTTGATGAATGTCGACCTAAGCGCGATGCAATATTCGTCGCCGCAGGTTGTGACAGGCGCGACGCCTCCTGCGCCTCCGTACACAGTTTCGCGGGTCGTGCTGATCGATGCGACCGGGAAGTTCAGCCAGACGCGGATCATCACGGGATTCACGGCGCCGGCGACGATTTCCTGGTCGGTCAACGACCCCCTCACCGGTGGATTCACGCCCGCGACGGCGCAGCGTCGAGACTCAACAGCCCCGGTACAGTTGGCTGCTGACGATTACAGGTGCGGGGACGAGCACTCCGGCAAACATCGAAGTCACCGTCTTTTTCAATCGGACCGGCACGGCGCTCGACGAGCAGGTCTTTCAGGAGCAGACGCCAAACGCCGACGGGGTCACGACCCCGTTCCATTTCGCATACACGCCGGGCAAAAAACCGTTCGTCAAGAAGGGGAGCTTCCTCTTCGACTGCTATTACGGCCGCTGGTACCGCGTGGTCAACGTGCTCAACGACACGGGGAGCGCGTTCGACATCACCGTCGACCAGCCGCGGCTGCAGGGCGACATGCTCCTAGGAACGACGTTCGGGGCCGTCTTCATGCGGGGCGTGGTGGATGTGTTTCCGATTACGCCGCAATAGGCGCGACACCGTAACTTGTTGACCCAATGAAAAGCATGAATCGTTTTGCGACAAGTCCGCGACGGCACCTGCGGAATCAGACGGCCGGCTTCACGCTGGTCGAAGTGCTGGTGACACTCGCGCTCACGATGATCATGATGCTGCTCTTCGCGCAGATCTTTCAGATCGCCGGAAATTTCGTGACCCGGCAAAAAGGCATCGGCGAAAACGATCAGAGCGCGCGGATCCTGACGACAGTGCTCAAGACGGATTTGCAAGCGCGGACAATGCGCCTCTTGGCCCCGTATCACCCGAGTATGCAAGCGCTCCCCAACGACTCAACGCAGCAAGGGTACTTCTACTGCTCGGAAAACAACCCGATGGACGACACCGACGACGTCCTGCAGTTCACAATCAGCTTGCAGACGCTCCCGTCGAGCAACCCTTCAGACAATGGCCAACTCAACGGACTTGCCACAAACTTGCCTTTGCCCTGGCAGGCGAACACTACCTACGCTGCCAACGCGCTTGTCCGGCCGGCAGGAACGACGACCACCGCGCAACCCACTGGATTCGTTTACAAGAATATGGGTGCTGCCGCCTTTACGAGCGGCGGCACCGAGCCAAACTGGGATGGCGCCGGACCATATACCGATGGAGGGGGAACGTGGACGCAGGTCGCTTCCGCGCTCGACCAGCCCGATGGCGACGACGGGGTGATGTCGTACCTCTCGCCCTCCGGTGCGGAGACGATCAACCCGGCGAATGCAAATCCGAATAACACGGGGGAGTCCCAGTTCGCCGAGGTAACCTATTTCTTGCGTCATGGCAACCTTTATCGTCGCGTCCTGTTGATCCGCAACCCGTACAACCAGGTGGGGAACACAGTGAACTCCCAACCCGCGGACACCTCGGGCACGCCGCTCATACTTTCAACGTATCCCCCGGCCGGTTACAGCAATGTTTTCTGGGGCGACTTCGATTATGCGGCCCGTTCGTTGCCACTTACCGGGGGAGGAGCCGGAATTGCGTTTCTTGCTCAGACTGCCACAGAGTCGTCTCTGCTCAATACGGACGCAACAGGAACTGCTCCGTACCGCATTGGGCGTCCCGACAATCGCTTCGGTTTTGACCAAGTCTACAATTCGGCGGCCACAGGGACGCCAGTGGGGACGCAGACGATTAACGGGGCACCTCGGGAATACGCACTGCCATATAACAGTGCCAACAATACGATCATCGGAGGGACCACTCCGACTCCGGTCTTCTTCGGGCGATACACCGACGAGGAAACGTCCAACCTCAATTTTCTGTTCCCGGGCGCATTGCCCCTGATTCCGCCGGTGACCGGAACTGGAACGTCGCCGATGGGCTCCCAGTCGGTCCTCGGGCTCGATTCAACGTCTTACACGATGTGGCTGCTCAATGCGAATCCGCCAACGCCGGCGTCCTCGTTGAGCTTCGCCGGTGGCGCCCGCCGGGGCGAGGATATTCTGTTGACCAACGTCATCAGCTTCGATGTCAAGCTGTGGGACCCGCACTACTCGGAATCGGCAGGAAACGACGTGAACAGGAACGGCGTCATCGATTCCGGCCCGGCCTTTGCGGATGTCGGCCACACGGCCGCGACCGGGGACTTCCTGCAGTCGAAGAATGCATTCCCGGTCTATGGACCGAATATTCTCACGCCGCCCTACACAGTTCCTGCCATGGGCAGCAACTCCTGGTCGCCGGCTTATACGTATGTGTCCAACGGCGTCACCTACAATTACAACAATATCTTCGACACCTGGTACCGAACGTTCAATTTCGACAACTTATCTCGTTATTACGACTCCAATGATACGGCAAGCGTTTACGCCCCAGCGCCATACCGACCGCGCCTCGGCGTTCAATGGCAAGCGGGGACAGCCTATACCTTGGGGCAGCAGGTAGATCCGGTCAACACCGCTAACGGATATGTCTATGTGTGCACGCAACCCGGGACATCGGCAGCCGCGCCCCCCGCAAATCAACCGGATCCGTTCTCGTTAACCGATGTCGTCGGGACCGCGAATGCGGCTCTGGACGGTACCGTGCAATGGACACCGGCGTTGCCCGTGAACGTCCAGGCGATCCAGATCACCGTGAAATATCTCGATCCGAGTCAAAACCTTTTGCGACAAGTGACAATCGTGCAGTCGCTCACGCAATAGCAGCCGCACGGGCCGCGGCCGGGACAGCGATTCAAAATTAAGGTCCGAATCCCATGAAGACATATTCGACGTTCGCGCGAATTGGCAAGCGTTTGGCAGAGCGCTATGGCCGATGGCCTCTGCACCGGCGCGGCACGGTCATCATCATCGTGCTGGCGCTGCTTGGTCTCTTGGCACTGATCGGGTTCTTCGCGGTGACCTTCACCGGCTCCGAGAACCAGGCGGCCACCTATTTCGCCAACTCGCCCACTGCCAAGGTGCTAACGACGACGCTCAATTCCGACATCTTCTTCAACGACATTCTACGGCAAGTCATTATCGGACCGGCCATCACCGAGAAGCAAAGTGCGATGTGGGGCGGGACGCACTCGCTGTTGCCGTCGATGTTCGGCCGCGATTTGCAGCCTTACAACGGGCCCGGAGTGAACCTGATCTGGAACACGACTCCAGCGACTCCCTTTCCGGGGCCGGCGACCGCGCCCGCCATCGATTTGAATTACGACGGAACTCCCGACACGGTCACGGCCGGGCAGCCGAACCTGCTGCAGCTCAATTTCTCGCCGGCCGCCCAGGGGGGCAACCTGCTCAACTTCAACAGTTTTTCGACCGACGTTCCCGTCTATCCCGATTTCGACGCGAACCTCACCTATCCCGACAACAATAATTCGTACCTCGCCATCGACACGCTGCTTCCCAATGGCGTTTACCCCGGCACCGGGACCGCCAATCTTCCGATCCGTCTCATCACACCCTCGTTCCATCGACCGCAGGTGCTCCGGAGTCTCACGACGCCGACCAACTGGTACACGTTGCCGGTCACGGCGCCGTACGTGATGTTTCCGCACACGTATCATCTTGCGATCGACGCCAGTGGAAACGTTCCGCCAGCGGGGCCGATTAATACGCAGCGGTTTGTGACCGGACAATTCCCGGACAACTCGGGTCTTGGAACGGCGTTGATCCCTTACTCCATCCCTGGGGATCCTCCACAACCGAGTTTCACGCCGCCGTGGGGCGGTGGGCCCGCCGTGCAGGAAGGTATTTGGACGACCTGGTCCGCGAGCACGACCTTCGTACTGGGCACACAAGTCGTGCCGGTTCCGCCGAACGGTCAGGTGTATAGTTGTACGACCGTGGGTGGAGGCACGAGCGGCGCGACGTTGCCTGCGTGGCCGACAACCACTGGCTCGACTGTCACCGACGGCACTGTCACTTGGCAGGCCATCGGCCCGACGAACATCGGTTACGACGTCGACACCGACAACGACGGCATCCCCAACGCGCGTTACATCGACTTTGGTCTTCCGTTGATGACCGACTTGAACGGGAACCAGTTTGTCGCGCTGGCTGCGATCAAGATCATCGATGCCGAGGCGCTCTTAAACCTCAACACGCATGGCAACCGAGCGGGCCTCGCACAGATTCCCGCCGGGAGCAATTTCGCCGGCGGAGACAACCCCAACTTCATCTCCTCGTCTGATCATGGAGTGAGCGCTTCGGAAGTGAATCCGCAGTGGGCCCTCAACGCGCGGCCGATCGCGGGCAGCCCCGACTTCCCAGGTAACGCCACGCAGCTCGGGACAGCGTTGCAGCCTTATACGCTGTTCTTCCGGCCGGGTGGCAGCGGAACAAATCCGAACAATAACTTCGACTCAACCGCCGGAGCGTTGAGCTATGAGCTGGCCAACATGGAGTTGTGGTACTTGCTCAACGGCCGGCCACAGTTGGCCGCCGGCACGCCGCCGACCGTGAGCGGTTCGAGCTTCGTCGGCCGCCTTGGCGAGAATACGACGCACCTCGATCCGAACGTGACGCAGATCCTGGCGGGGACCGCGCTGAGCTCGGGCGTGAGCGTTCCGAGCGATCCGTTTCCGCTGCCGGGCACCTGGAATGTCGACGACAACAATAACGCTGCGGAGGGGGGAACCTTCAACGATCAACTGGGCGTGTTCCACCCGGCGTTCGTGCAGCCGATTGACTTTTTCGCGCTGGGCACGTTTGTCACGGGAACGCAAGGCAAACAGCGGCTGCTCTATCCAAATAGTCTTGGCACCTACCCGGCGGACGCGGGATCGCCGGCCGGGAACGAACAGTTCCCGCAATATTCTCAGTTCTTCATCGCGCCGACCGTCCAGTGGGCCACCGATCTGGCCTCCCTGCTTGTTCCCTCGGGCGGCGCCAAAACGCTGATTGATGAGTGGGACGAGACCTTCACCGAACCCTCCGTCGCCGCCACGCAGCCCAACGACGCGATCTTCGGCTCATCGGAAAATGCCATTCAGTTGAGCGGCGCTGACTACAACACGCTCGGCAACCCGGGCCGCACCAGCTCGCTGATGCCGTTCAACTTCGTCTCCAATGCGCGAGCGGCCCTCATTCGCCAGCGGTTCACTTCCACAAGCTGGGATTTGAAGTCGTTCGGCAAGGAATTCCTCGGCCCGGACACGACCGCCGGCGCCGGTCCTTATGACGCGCGGCGTTTGTGGGAATTCACCGACACGAGTTCGGCAGCAAACGGGGCCGGGCCGTTCCGGTTTCCGCCGAATTTTGTCGGCACCAACGGCAGCCTGGCGCCGCAATTGGCGCCGTTCTCCAACTCGGACGACGCGACGACGGCCGCCTCGGGCGGATCGGGCAACACGACTCCCGTCAATCTCTTCACGTATCCCTTGCGGACGTCCGTGGCGACCCTGTTCACCGTTTTGTCGAATCCGAATTTGAGTTCGAACCCGGCCACGGGTCCCTACACGCTGCCCTATGTGGCGGGCGGGTTGTCTCCCGTCAATCTCGTGCAGCCGCAGCGGTTGCTGAGCATCAACGGGCTCACCGAGCTGTATCAGAACGGGACCGATTCCAACAACAATCCGATCTATCAGTTCCGCTTCCGCCCGCTGACGCCGCATCCCTCGACCGCGGTCAACACGTTTGCCAGCGCGAAGATCGTTCCGTTTCCGCCGGCCTCGCATGCCAGCACGACGGTGCCGTCGGTCGCGTGGGTGGCTGAGCCGGAGCAGCTCGGACAGGCCGGCGCTTCGCCGTCGCAAGCCTATCTGCAGCAGCAGGAGTGGCTGGCGCGCTACGATCGCCAGCGGATGGCCCGCGACATTTATACAGCTTTGTACCTGATGGGCGGGGGCGCCGACACGGCTGCCAGCGTGGCCCCAAACTGCGCGTTCAACTACGCGGCGTTGTCAAATCAACCCAGTGCGACGACCGGCATTCGTCCCGTTTACACCGACGATCAGTTGCAGGAGATGGCCCAGTTCGCCGTCAATCTGGTCGACGCGCTCGATCCCGACAGCAACATCACGCTCTTCGAGTACGACAAGGACCTCTCGGACGGCTGGAACCTCGACGACAACGCCTACGACGCCACGGCCGATCCCATTACGCGCCACGCATCCGCTCGATCGCGGTCTGGTGTACGGCATCGAACGGCAGCAGCTCTGCCTGAACGAGTCGATGGTCACCCTGTACCAGCCGTGCATCAACACGGTGAGCAATCTGGCCCAGGGGCACCCGGACATCCAATGGGACAATAACCAGGCGCCCAATGCGGGACTCTCGCGGCAGTGGCAGATGTTCTACACCGAGTTGGAAAACGTCGGCCCAACGGCGGTGAGTTTCAACAACGCGCAATGGCAGATCGCCGTGAAGCAGTCGCCGATCATGAACACTCTGTCGGCCTATTACGGGACGGTGGGAGTCGGCTCTCCCGGTGAGATGCGTCTGACTCTTGTCGGTCCTCCCGTTGGGGGACAGACGCCCATCGGAAGCCAGGCATCGAGCACGCTGCCCACGTTGGCGGCGGGTGCGAGCACGGGCGGCCTGAGTCCGCGGCTGACGATTGGCAGCATGATCGGCTCGGCCGGAGCCGGGCAGGCGAATCACGCCATCGCTGGGCCGCCATTCACGTTTGGGAATCAAAACCCCGCCACCCCGACCGTCGTGGCGCCCAGTTACATGCTCGTCGATCCGAACGACGCGACAGGCACTCCCACGAACAATCCCGCCGCGAGCGACTACCAATACCCGATCGTGCCGCGCGCCGCCTACGACCTGGCCGTGCGCCCGACGACAAGTACTCCGTATTGGTTCGGCAATCCGAGCATCTTGACCGCGGCAATGAATGGACTCGATCTGGTCGATACCAATCAGCAGAACAACTATTGGGTGACGCAGCCGAATATTGCCTCGCCGAGTGCGGATACGCCCATCGGGACCGTGACCGCAGCGGGTGTGCCAATTGCTCCCGGTTCCCAGCTCCTGCAATTCAATGATCCCACGGGGACCAATCTGCTGCCTTCGACGGCTCCCGTGGTCTTGCGGATTGAATTGCGGCGTCGGGCCGACCCAAACCGCCTGCCCTTCTTGCCGTCGACGGACACCACCGGGTCGTTAGCGGCGGATAATCCCTGGGTCACCGTCGATTACATGGATGTTCCAGCGAACGTCATGGCGCTCAAGCTGACGAGCAATCCCACGGACTTCTCGGTCCAAATTCGGGGGCAGCTCGGCGGGTACTATAATTCGACTGCCAGAGCCGCCTATCAGGCCGCAGGCGGCGCATTGTATCCGTACGGCTACAACGCCGCAGGCGCCAGCCCGAACGTCAGCACGGAACGCTCGGAACCGCTGTACCACGACTTCCAGCTCAATCCGTTCAAGCCGACCACGAATGTGCTCACGAACGGGCCTTATGTGGCCTCCTCATCGATCCCCTACAGCCGCAATGGCGGCACGAATACGCTTGGACCGCCGTTGTGGCAAGGCAACAGCTTCGGCGAAGACAATGACGCGGCCGGTTACAATCCGGGCACGATTGTGGCGGGCGCCGCAGTGGTGACGGCTACGCCGACTCCGGCTGTGCCGCATCCGCTTTGGCAGCCGCACTACGACCGTGATTTCACTTCGGTCGGCGAGTTGTTCAACATTCCGCTGTACGGTCCGTCCCCGCCGACACAGTGGACTCCGTCGGCAGCCTACACCGTCGGTTCCACGATTTTGCCGTGTTCCGGGGCGGCGGCCGGCAGCGGCGGACTGACCTGGGTCTGCACGACGGCGGGCACCAGCAGCGCCACGCCGCCATCGTGGCCGGTTGCATGGCAACTCGCTCCGTTCACCGATGGCACCGTCCAATGGACGGCCCTCGTGAGCAGCAGCGCGTCGAATCCCGGACTTCAGACGCAGATGTTTACGGGACTGACGCACCAGATGGGCTCGCGCATCGTGGAGAATGAAGGCACGGTGCTGGCACCGGTCCTCCCTCCGGCAACGCCTCCCGTTTATGCGCCGGAGCGCCTGGTGGGTGCGGATTATATTCCCTCGGACCCCAGTTTCGTGTCCGGCTTTTCGCATTACGTCGGCTACGGGACCGCGGGTTTCCGCTTGCAGCACCCGGAAGGCGGCGACCAGACGAACCCGAATCCCAACAACGCGACGGGCACGAGCGACTTCACGGAGAATCGCTGGTTCCGTCTGCTGGGATTGCTCGAAGTGCCGACGCGGCAACATCGCGGGATCAACGAGCCCAACGGCGTGGCACCGTATGACGTGGCGGCCGGTTCGATCAACGGATCGCTCGGTTTTTATCGCACGGCCGGAAAGATCAACCTCAACACGCTGCGGTATCCCGACGTCGTCGCGGGTTTGGTGGGCGAGCCGGATATCTTCAACATGAATTTCACCGCGGCGCTGCCGACGGGCGTGAACCTGCCGGCGAACCTTTCGGTGCCGTATCTGTTGCAGGACATCACGGGCGATACCGTGGTGAATGCTCCCCCGCAAAATCCGGCGAGCGGCTCGACGGTTCGCGACTGGTGGGAGCAATTTGTGGCCACTCGAGACGGCGTCGATCCTCTGCCGATCGCCAACGGCGGGACGGGATTGTCGATTCCCGGTTTGCCGCGGGCGCCGTCGGGCGTGGCACCGACCGCGGGGCTGGGAGTCACACCGGGTTCGCACCCGTTCCGCGGCATGGGCTTCTCGGCCTTTGGAGGGGTCGACGTGAACGGATACAACGGCCCGCTCGAATCGAACGCGTTGCGGTCCCTCTCGGGCGACCCGGTGACCCCGGGGGCCGGCACGTTCGACCTGCGGCGACGGCTGTTCGAGTTGGGCAGCGCGGGAGAGCACACCGCCAGCAACTGGGACTATGCCACCAAGCAGCGGCTGTTGTCGCGGCTGGTGGGAAATACGACGACGCGGAGCAACGTCTTTTTCGTGTGGATTCAGGTCGATTTCTTCCAGGCGAAAGACGTGGGCTCCTCGCTCACCCCGGCGGACACGGGCGTGGTGCGAATTGGGTCCAAGCTCGGCACGTCGCCGGCCTATCGCGGTTTCTTTGTGATCGACCGGTCGCAGGCGCTGCCGCTGATGACGTCGCAGTACCTGCCGGCCACCGATCCGGCGACCGGGAAGTTTGTGTTTTCGCTCAATCAATCGTTCAACTGGCAGTCGCTGGTGCTTTATCGCCAACGAATCCAGTAAAGATGCGGCATTTATACCCGTGTACACTACGGGAGATTCGCCCCTGTTTTTCGGGATTCATGAAATCGGTCTCGAAATCGTGGCGGAACTCGGCATAATGGAGGTGTTTCCTACCTGACCTAAAGAGAAGTGTCGCAGCGGGCGTTCGACGTCTGCGACATAGGCGGGTTGAAAATAAATCTAAAATAGATGCGATGCCCTGGAAGATGCGTGGGCAGCGCGACTGTGGGCCGGTCGCGGGCATCGCAAATGAATTCCAGTCTTTTCCGGACACGACTTGGCGGCGCGAATCCAATGCGTCGCCTGAATTCGACGGACGCGTCGAGCCGGAGGAGTTCATGCAGTTGATATCAAATCAAACCGGGCCACGTTTGCTAATGAACCGTGGTGCAATTGACAACACAAAAAATCCCCATGTGGATCGGAGAAAGAGCATGCAGTCACGTCGAACGCAATCGCCGAAAGGGCGACAGCCGAGAAGCCGTTTGGGTTTCACTTTGATCGAGCTGTTGGTGGTGATTTCGATCATCGCCGTCTTGGTTTCGTTAATTTCGCCGGCCGTGCAGAGTGCCCGCGAAGCGGCCCGCCGGACGCAGTGCTTGAACAACATCCGCAACCTGGGCCTGGCCTGCATCAACTTTGCAGGCGGCAACGGCGACAAGTTCCCGCTTCTGGAAAGCAGTCCGATCGTTGGCGGCTCGCGCCAGGGAGTAACGACTGCGGCGCCGTTTAATTCGGGAATGTCGTGGGCCGGGCAGATCATCGGCTACCTGGATCAACCTGCGATGTCGCGCTTGATCACCGCCAATGGCGGTATTGTTAGTCCCACAACCGGACTCTCGTTCATGGCCAACACGGGAGCAAGCGTGTCGGTCCCCGTAATGACCGTCTTTACTTGCCCGGACGACGCGAACAACTTCGGCGTCTCAGGCGGTTTGAGCTACGCGGCCAATGCGGGCTACATCAATTCCAGCAGTTTCCAAAACGTCTTACCGGGAACCACCACCACGCCGCCGACCCCCGACGAGGCACAGGGAGCGCACGACCAAACGCTCATCGCATGGACTCAGCTTAACCCTCCGAACACCGCGCCAGCGACGGGCACTTACACGACGACCACGCAAGACTTCGCCATCGAACGGGCGACGGGCATCTTTTGGCGAAACGATGCCAGCGGCCTCGGCGCGATGACGCAAGATTACATCCAACGCGCTGACGGTTCATCGCACACGTTCCTCATTTCAGAAAATGTCGGTTCCGGCTTTTGGGCCGATCCGCCGCCGACGGCGACCAGC
Organism: uncultured Planctomycetaceae bacterium; assembly: GCA_963752185.1. Taxonomy (GTDB): domain Bacteria; phylum Planctomycetota; class Planctomycetia; order Planctomycetales; family Planctomycetaceae; genus DASPSM01. The sequence continues at coordinate 4,884,215 of CAVVXK010000002.1, forward strand.
ACGATCACTCAGCGACGGGATCTCCAAACCGGTTATATTGCGTTTGGAATCAGCGTGACGCTTAAGACCGGCGGCGTTCCAGTTCCCGACCAAACCAAACCCACCGGTGCGTTCGGTCTGAACCCCCCAGGCACGTCCACCAATACCTACCTGTGGGCCCTCCCGGCCAATACGCCTCCGGGGACGTTTGCATTGACGGATGGCGGCACCACGACACCCCTTCCTCCTGACGCAGACATTAACTCCAACTTGCAGAACCAACCGCAAGGTACCTGGGCTCGTCCCGCCTCGAATCATCCCGGTATCGCCCTGTTCTGCTTTGCCGATGGACACGCACTGCCGCTGTCGCAAAACATCGACATCGGAGTTTACATGCGAGCCATTACGCCGGCCGGTTCGCTCTTCGGCCAGCCGGTCGACGGCGACGTGAAGTAATCAACGTCTGTCTCGCAGCAATTTCACTCGACCCGGTTCTCATTGAGAACCGGGTCGTGCTTTTTCCGTCGCTGCGGCAACGACGCGAACACCTCACGCGTCTTCCGGCTTCGGGGGCACGCGATTAGCCGCCGGCGGCGTCCGCTTGGAAGGACTTTATGTTCAGCCTGCTTTACCTCCTCCCGTTCGCCGTCAGCGCCCTCATCGTTTATCACTTCCAGTGCGAGCAGAGGCCGAGTGCGATATCACCTCGACCTCAAAAACTCGGCGCGAGCCGGAAGAATGCCAAAATAATTTTGCTATTGCACAACGCGACCACCGCGTGAGATGACACGTTTGACGAACGACAAAAATACGGTACAGCGCAAGCTGTAAATCTCGCTTAAGCGGAGCCGTGTCCTGAATCAGGGCGCGGCTTTTTTGTTTTTTCCTGCGGGCCCGTGCTCAAAGTCCGCCCCCACGGCGGACCCGCATGGAGACAAAGCGGCCAAGTGGGCCCAGCGCCTTGCGGCAATGAGGCTGATTTCGCCTGAGGTGGAGACGGCCCAGCCTGCCGTTTCCTGCTTGAAGGCGACTCGCCCGCGCGCCGGTATCGCCCTCCCTACGACAACGGGCCGCTCAAGTGGCAAATGAACGCACGAACGAAATGAGTTTTATGCAAGCAGAGCAAACGAGGCCGCAACAAGTGGATGCGCGACTTTACGCGCCAACGGCACCGGGTCCAGGGCGGCGCCCTGGTTCCGAAGGTGCGCACCCGGTTTCGAAGATGCGCACCGGTTTTCGAAAGTGCGCATCTTCGAAAAGCCCGCAGATTCCTTCGAAGATGCGCAACCCTTTTGCAAGATGCGCACCGAAAACTGCGCATCTTCGAAAGGGAGATCAGGGAGACGGAAGAAAATCGTGCCGCGAACGACCTCAACGGGTCCAATAGCGGCCTGCGAATTCGTGCCGATTCAAGATGAATTCGCCCTTATCATGCGGCCGGCGGCTTTTCGCTTGCCCCGCGAAGTCCGAAAATGGCGTCGCGACAGAGTTTATTCAGATTCTGTTCGCGTCGCCGGTTTGGTGCGCGCGAGGAGAGGCGCGATGAAATAACCCATGACTCGTATCCTCGTCGTTGAAGACCAGCGATCCCTCCTGCGAAACCTCGTTCGTGGTTTGGAGGAAGAGGGCTACGAAGTCTTGCAGGCAGGCTCGGTCGGCGAGGCGCGGACTGCGCTGGCACAAGCGCCCGATATTCTCGTTCTGGACGTGATGCTGCCCGACGGCAGCGGCGTCGAATTCTTGCGCCACTTGCGGTCGGAGGGGTTTGGTCAGCCGATCCTGGTGCTCACGGCCCGGGATTCGGTCGACGACCGCGTTTCGGGGCTCGACGCCGGGGCGGACGATTACCTCGTCAAGCCCTTCTCGTTCAACGAACTGCTGGCGCGGTTGCGGGCCTTGATGCGCCGCGGCTCGCTGGAACAGCAGACCATACTCAGGGTCGAGGGGCTCGAGATCGACCGATTGAAACGCGTGGCGACGCGCAACGGCCAGGTGCTCGAGCTTTCCAATCGCCAATTCGAGCTTCTCTCGTACTTGATGCATCACGCGCAGACAGTCGTCACTCGTGAAATGATCGCCCGCGACGTCTGGCGGGAATCGACGGCGACGTGGACCAACGTGATCGAAGTGCATATCGCCCAACTGCGGCGAAGAATTGAACGGACGGAGTGGCCCTTGTTGTTGCATACCGTGCGCGGGCAGGGATACCTTTTGGGCAAAGCGCCATGAAAGGTCTCCCGATCCGCTGGCAGTTCACGCTGTGGTTTGGGGCCACGCTTGCGGTTTTGCTCTGCGGCTTCAGCCTGCTGCTCTTCGGCGTGATGCGGCATCAACTCTTGGCAGCGGTGGACACCGGCCTGCAGGAAGAGCTGCGCGAGATCACGAATGAGATCAGCCTCGCCAAAAATCCGTCGGAACTGCTCGAAGAGGCAAAGCGCCGCTTTCTCGAACACGGGGACTATCACTTTCAGCTGTTGGATCCCGGGGGAAAGGTCTTCTTTCAAAGTCGGGCCTTCGACGGCCAGCCGCCGTTATCCGTGGTGCGAGAACCACAATCGGGCTCGCCGGGCATTGAATCACGGCAGTTGCCCGACTTAGGTTACTGCCGTGTCGTTACGTCCTTTGTCGACGGGCCCGGCGGCCGTTACACGATCCACGCCGCCACGTCGATGGAACCTTTCGAGCAGCAGATTTCCCTGTTGGTGACGGTTCTCGTCGCGTCCGGCCCGGTCGCCCTGATTTGCGGACTCGCCGGCGGATACACGCTGGCGCGGCGTGCGCTCTCTCCGGTCGAGCGCATGGTGGACGTGGCCAATCGCATCACGGCGACGGACCTGCACCAGCGCGTCGATGTGCTCAATCCCAACGATGAGCTGGGCCGCCTCGCCCAAACGTTCAATGCGCTGATCGATCGCTTGCAGAAGGCCATCGAAGAAATGCGACGGTTTACCGCCGACGCGGCCCACGAACTGCGCACTCCCCTCGCCGTGCTGCGCTCGGGAATTGACGTGGCCTTGAGGTCGCCGCGGTCGGCCGAGGAGTATCGACTCGCGCTCGAGGCTGCCGCCGACGAAGCCAATCGCCTGACGCGGTTAGCCGACCAGTTGCTGTTCTTAAGCCGGCAGGCCGCCGGCATGATGCAGCTCGATCGCGAGGAGATGCGGCTCGACGCGCTCGTGAAGGACGTTGCGGAGCAATTTGCCGGCCGCTCGCAGGAGGCGGGAGTGACGCTAACCGTCGAACCTCTCCAGCCGTTCACGGTGCGGGGAGACGACATCCGGCTGAGCCAGGTCTTCTACAACGTCCTCGATAACGCAATCAAGTACACGCCCAGAGGAGGGCAGGTTTCGGTTCGTGGGCGGGCCGTCGATCAGCGGGTGGAAATCGAAGTCGAGGATACTGGGATCGGGATTCCCTCGTCGCACCTGTCCCACGTGTTCAAGCGTTTTTATCGGGTCGAACAATCTCGAAACTCCGATCGAGGCGGTTCCGGGCTGGGGCTGTCGATCGCCCAATCGGCGGTCGAAGCGCACGGCGGCAGCATTTCGATTCGCAGCACGCCGGGGCGCGGAACGGTCGTTTCGATCAGTTTGCCAACCGAGTTGACAGCCTCAAAACCGGGCGTTTAGACTGAAAAATCGGGGGCTGACGCTTGTTTGCTGCGCGACGGAAATCCTTCTGCGCAAGCGTTCTATTGCCTCTTCTCAAAGGCGCAAGGCTTTCCGCTTAAGCGGTCGCTGTCTCTGCGGGTGGATATTCAATGAACCGACGGTTTGCCATGTATCGCGGCGCGTCGTCTCTCGCGCTCGTTGTCGTCGCTTGGGCCTGGTTATGCCTGATGAGGCCGCTGGAACCAGCCTTCGCGCAGGATGCCGGCAAGGCGGGAGCGGCCGTGGCCCCCGCCGGCGGACAAGCCGCCGGTAATGAAGCCGAGACCAAGCCGGCCGAGAGCAAGAGCATTCTCTGGTGGTTGATCGAGACTTCAGGCTGGATCGGCGCGGTTCTGCTCGTGCTGTCGATCTATTTCGTGGCCAAGATTGTGCAGTTGTTTTGGGAATTGCGGCTGGAGGTGGCGGCGCCTCCGGAAATACTTTCGCAGTGCGAGAATCTGCTCAAAGCGAAGGACTTCATGGGCGTCTACAAGCTGGTGAAAGGGGACGACTCATTCTTCGGCGAGGTATTGAAGGCGGGACTCGCGGAACTCCCGCAAGGCCTGCCGGAAGCTCGCGATGCCATGGAACGGGTCGGCGAAACCCTCGTCGTGGAGATGGAAAAGAAGATCAGTATGCTGGCGGTCATTGGGTCGCTGGGGCCCATGATCGGGCTGTTGGGAACGCTCAAAGGCATGATTTCGAGCTTTTCTGTGATCGCCCTGTCGGGAACGCAGCTTAAAGCCAGCGAGGTCGCCGGCGGCATTTCGGAATCGCTGGTGCTGACATTCGAGGGGGTGTTCCTCGCGGTCCCCGCCATTTACTTCTTTGCCCTCTTCCGCAATCGCGTCGCCTCGATCAGCACGGCCACAATGCTCGCCGCCGACGAATTCATCCGCCGCACGAATACGCTCCTACGAGCCAAACCGAAAGAGGAAGCGTGAAGCTGATCGCGGAAGGATAGTCGGGCTGGCTTTTTTCATCCTTCATCCTTCCGCCTTCATCCTTTCAAGGAACGCCCATGGCTGCCTCGTCGTCAGAGTTGACACAAGCTCAACCAAACCTGACGCCGCTCCTGGATATGGTCTTCCAGCTGATCACGTTTTTCATGCTGGTCGTCAATCTCAAGGAGGCCTCGGTCGACCTGGGCCTGCAGCTTCCGGTGCTCGGCTCGGCCCGCCCGGTGGAAACCAAGGGGGAAGAGGATCTCCTGGTGCTCAACATCGATCGGGAAGGCCGCCTGAAAGTCTACGGATCGACGCCCGACGTGCGTGGTTATATCGCGGCCGAGGCCAAGCAGGAGGAGGCGCGGATGAAGGCCAAGAACAAGGCCTTCAAACCGGGCGACGAATTGGCGACGACCGTCGTGATCCGGGCCGACAAGTCGACTCCGTTCAAGCTGCTCAACGACGTCATCAAGATCTGCCAGAAGCACAACTACCGCAAATTCGCCCTCAAGGCCCTCAATCGACCGGAGGGCTCCTGACATGCGGCGGAGGCATTACCGACGATCGCAGGGGGAAGTCGAGCTGAATCTGGCCTCGATGCTCGATATGGCCTTTCAGCTCCTGGCGTTTTTCATCCTGACGTTTCATCCCTCGCAGATTGAAGGGCAGCTCATGCTGCATCTTCCGCCGGCCGCGCCGATTACGAACGTTGCCAGCGACAAGAACGACACGGCCCAGGCGGCCGACGCGGGGGCGTCGACGGCAAAGACGCTCGAAGTCAGCGTGTTCGCCAATCCGAAGGGGGACGTCTCCCGCGTTCAGGTCGGGCTTCATGTCGCGTTCACGGGTCAGGCCGACGCCGTCAATCTCCGCAAACTGGAAAAGCAACTGCAGCAGATGTTTGGATTTGCCGGCACGCCCTTCGAACAAATCGTGGTGCGCGTTGCTCCGACCTTGCGCTACGAAGAGTTGATGAAAGTGATCGACGTCTGCACGCGGCAAAAAATGCTCGACGGTCAGACCTTGCGGAAGATCAGCTTTATCGAAATGTCTGAAGCGGCTCCGAGCAAGTAGGACAGGCCCATGAGGTCGAACATGCGACGCCGCTTTCGACGCTCGCCGATCGGGACATCCGCGATGGCCTCGTTATCGCCCCTGTTTCGCATGGTCGCGTTCTTGATCGTGTTGGCGTTGGTCTATTCGTGGGCCAGCAAACCACAGTCTTGGAGCTGGCTCGAAGACGGCTCCGAGGCGAGCAGCGGCGACCCGGGCGTTGAAGACGGCCAGGCTGCAAACGCCCCCACGTCCGTAGACGGCGAAAAGAAATCGCCGGTTGTCGACGAGTTGGTTCCGGGACCAACCGATCAGAACGAAGCAGAGGCTGCCGCCGCCCATCACCTATTTGAGGCAGTGACCGATCGCGAACAGCTCGCGAAGATCGAGATGCCGGCGTACTGGCGTTGCCTCAAATGGGCCCGTGCTCAAACCTTCGCGGACCTTGAACGGCGGGCGGAGAAGCATGTCGCCTTCACGCAATTCTGGCAACAGCCCGAGAAATACCGCGGGAAACTCATCCGCCTGCGACTGCACGTCGCGAGGATCCTGACTTGGGACGCCGGCGAAAACTCGGCCGGAGTCCGTCACGTTTACGAAGTCTGGGGCTGGACCGATGAATCGAAATCATTCCCCTACCTCGTCGTCTTGAGCGAATTGCCCAAAGGGATTCCGCTCGGGGATGGCTTGCACGAGGAAGGAGTTTTCGTCGGCTATTTCCTGAAGTGGATGTCCTACACGGCCTCGAACACCAAAAGATCCTCGCCGCTGCTTTTGGGTCGGATGCATTGGCTGCCGACGACCGTGCCGGCTCATCCGGTGATCGGCCGCAACGATTGGCGATGGATCGGTCTAGTGGGAATTCCGGTCGTGCTGCTGATCGGTCTCGTCACCTGGTATCGCATGTGGCGAGTTCCGGCCGTCAAGTTGCCGCCACCAGTGGCGACCGACGAAGCGGAGATGGAGAGCTGGTTCCGGAACGGGACGGCGACCCCAACGGCGGAAGGTCCATCGCAAGATCGGCCTGGCGGATAATGAGTTTCCCCGGCGAGCGCTCCGCAGAAAACAAAAGGCGAGAGCATGAACCCTCGCCGAATTCGCTATCAGCTTATTCTGCAGCCGTGTTTAGGCCGTAGCGGCCGGCTTCTTCAGCAGTCGGGCAAGCCGCGATTTGGTCCGGGCCGCCGTGTTCTTATGAATCAGATTGTGAGCAGCTGCTTGATCCAGCTTTTTGACAGCCTGTCGGAAGGCGGTTTGCGCCGCTTCGGCGTCCGTCCCCGCCGCGGCGGCTCGGCATTTTTTGAGAACGTTTCTCAGGGCGGAACGGTCCGAACGGTTCCGCAGGCGGCGAACTTCGGCCTTCCGCATCGACTTCTTAGCGCTGGGTGAATTGGGCATTTCGGTCTTCTGCTGATTTCAAAAATAGTCCGCACTCGGCCGCGGGGCCGGGCTGTGTTCCCATTTGAACGAATCCGCGAGTTTATCCGGCGGGGCCGTTTTTTTCCAGCCAATCTTGGCCCGTTCAGGAACGGCCAAATTCACGATTCAAACGTTCCAGAGCCGCCGGCCCCTTGTCGCCCGCCACCACGGCGCAAATCCGGATTTCGCTGGTATTAATGAGCTGGACATTGATTCCGGCTTCGGCCAGAGCCCGGAACATCTTCTCCCCGACTCCCGTGTGCGTTCGCAGGCCGATCCCGACGACCGAGAGCTTCGCCATATCTTCGTCGAAACTCAATTCCGCCCCGGGCCAGCGCTCGATGACCTCGCGAACGAGCAGCAGGCACTGTTCCAGATCGGGACGGGGCACCGTGAACGAGAGACTCGAGCGGCGGCTGTGGCTGACGTTTTGCACGATCATGTCGACCATCACGCCCCCCTCGGCAACGGCCGAAAACACATCGGCCGCTACGCCGGGGATATCGGGCAGGCTGCGGATCGTGACGCGTGCCTGGGCCGTGTCGAGACAGACTTCGCTGACCACGATGTCTTCCATCGAAGCCAGTTGGGCGACGACCTCTCTTTCGAGGTCGGGTCCGGTGTGGGGTTTGGCGGCCGCCTGGCTGCAACCGACCGACGGCGGCTGGAGATGGCCCGCCTGCAGGCCGAATCCCGCGTGGACGGCAATCGCGGCGGCCTCGCATCGATCGCGGTTGACGAGGGCCGAAATCTTGATTTCGCTCGTCGTGATCATGCCGATGTTGATTCCTGCGTCGGCCAGCGAGCGAAACATCTGGCCGGCAACGCCGGTGTGCGTCCGCATGCCCAGGCCCACGACGGAAATCTTCGCGACGTTCGTGCCGTGTTGCACGCGGCCGGCCCCCAACTCGTCGACGGCCTGCTGCGCCGCGGTCAGCGTGTCGGCCAGGTCGTCCTGCGGCACGGTGAAGGAGACTTCCGCGCGTCCGGCCTGGGCGACGTCCTGCACGACCATGTCGATGGGGATCTTCCGCTCCGCCATCTTGGTGAAGATCAGACTCATCACGCCCGGCCGGTCCGGAATATCGCACAGGCTGACGCGGGCCTCCTTGCGCGCGAGCGCCATGCCGCTCACGACGGGCATGTTGTCGGTCGGCGGCGCGATCAGCGTGCCGATGCCGTCCGAATACGCGGGGCGCACGCGCAGCGGCACGCGGTATTTCTTGGCGAATTCGATCGAACGCGTGTGCATGACTCCCGCGCCGAGGCTCGCCAGCTCGAGCATCTCGTCGTACGAGATCTGTTCCGTTTTGCGCGCGGCCGGTATTTGTCGGGGATCGGTCGTGAAGACCCCTTCGACGTCGGTATAGATCTCGCACTCGTCGGCGCCCAAGACGGCGGCAAGGGCGGTCGCCGTGGTATCGCTGCCTCCGCGACCGAGCGTCGTGATGTTGAAGTCGCTATCGATGCCCTGAAACCCGGCGGCGACGACGATCTTCCCCGCGTCGAGCTCGCGGCGAATGCGCTGCGTGTCGATCTTGCGAATGCGGGCCTTGGTATACGTCGAATCGGTCACGATGCCGATCTGGCCCCCGGTGAGGCTCACGGCCGGCTCGCCCAGATCCTGGATGGCAATCGCCATCAGGGCGACCGATTCCTGCTCGCCCGTCGCCAGGAGCATGTCCATTTCGCGGGGCGAAGGGGTCGCCGTGACCTCGGCGGCCAGATCGATCAGCTCGTCGGTCTTGTGTCCGCGAGCGCTGACGACCATCACGACCTGGTTGCCGGCCCGCTTCGCGGCCACCGCACGCGAAGCAGCCGCTTTGATCTTGGTCGCGTCGGCGACGCTCGTCCCACCAAATTTTTGAACAATCAGCGCCACTGTTCTTGAACCGCCCGGCTGGGAGAAAGTTCGATCTTCGCAAAATCTGCAATCCGAAAGGATAGCAGATGGCGGGGCGAGTCCAAGGGATTGATCCCCGGTCCAGTCCAAGGTCTTTCCCTGACCTTGGACTTTGGGCTTGTCTTTTCTCTTAGCCCGGCGGGCGGCTCGACCAACGCAGCGGGCGGCCATAATCCATTGCAGCCGGGGCGATGGCGCGACCTTCGAGAATTCGATCGGCCGCGAGGGCGAAGGTCCGGCGCGTCATCAGCGCCACCGGATAATCGCAGTGGATCGGCTCGTAGTTCCCCGCGAGGTTTTCGGCCCGCAGGGAGCGGATCATGGAGTTGGTCGTCATGGCAGGTCCCTTTCGTCGTGAGAGGCATCGGCGCACCGAACGTCTTGTGGCGCCGGGACACATCCTGCCGTTTTCGAGCGAACTTTCTCCAGACGAATCGCGTCTTTCTTGGCGTTCGGCGCCAAGAAACGCGCACGGGTTCGCTTCGCACGGCACGCGTCGAAACGTCTCCGTGGACGGGCAATCCGTCGGCTGACGCACAGGCCTTTCCGCCGTTCAGGTCGAGGGGCCGTTTCCGCGGCGCCACCGCTTTAGGCCATAAAGGCGGAACGCCGGCCGGAACGGGCCGCTTGCAGAAAGGTCGAGGGTGAACGACGATAAGCGCCGAAGCCGTCCGATTTTCTTGGCAAGAGATGTTCAAAACGATGGGCCATCCAGGCGCGAGCGAGTCCGCAACGGGAACTGAGACGGGAGCGCCGGCTGAATTGCTTGCACAGTCCGAGCGCGAGCAGTTCGCTCGAGACGGCTATTTCATCGTGCGGCAACTCGCGGCAAAACCGTTGATCGCGCGGATGCTCGATGTGACGCGCGACGGACTCGCGCGAAATCGCGCCGCTCGAATACGAAGCCGATTTGCACTACCCGGGCGCGCCGCGATCACTCGAGGCGGAGGGTGGTCACACGGTGCGGCGGCTGAAGCAGGCCATGTCCCGCGATTATTGTTTCACGGAATGGGTGACTTCGCCCTCGCTTGCCGGACGGCTGCATCAGCTCTTGGGACCGCACGTCGTGATGCCCATGGCGCATCACAACTGCATCATGACGAAGCAGCCACGGTACAGCAGCGACACGGGCTGGCATCAGGACATCCGTTACTGGTCCTTCGAGCGGCCCGAACTGGTGAGCGTGTGGCTGGCTCTGACTCCCGAGAACGAACACAACGGTTGTCTCTACGTGATTCCCGGCACGCATCGTCTGAAACTGGATCCGCGGCGATACGACGAGGCCTCGTTTCTCCGGCCGGAACTTCCCGAGAATCAGGCACTGATCGAGAAAGCGGTGAGGGCCGAACTGGAGCCCGGAGACGGGCTCTTCTTTCACGCGCTCACATTTCACGCCGCCAGCCGCAATAATTCCGAGGCGACGAAGATGTCCGTGGTCTTCACGTTTCGCCCGGCCGATAACCGACCCCTGGTCGGATCGCGCTCGGCATCGCTTCCCGAGTTGCTGCTGCCGAGCTAATTGCAGACTGCCGTCAGTCCTTTACGGCAACGGCACGCGGCCGCTCGGCGGATGCCGTGTGCTCGGCCCCCAAGAAGCGGCCCAGCGCTCCGAACCAGCCTTGATGCAGCAGGATCAAGTACGCGGGGACGACAATCGGCCGCACGACGAATGTGTCGAGCAGCACGCCGAAGGCCAGGGCAAATCCGAGCTGCGCCAGACCTTCCAAAGTACCGGCGGCAAGGGCCGAGAAGGTGCCCGCCATGATGATGCCGCAGCTGGAGATGATGCCGCCCGTTTTGCGGAGGCCGATAACCACGCCTTGGACGGGACCGTGGATCTTTTGTTCCTCCTCGATGCGGGCCATGAGGAGGATGTTGTAGTCCTCACCCACTGCCACAAGGATCGTGAAGAGGAAGATCGGCACCTTCCAATCGATGCCGGCAAAGCCGTGCCAGTGGATGCAGTAGAAGACAACAAACGTGACACCCAGCGTCACGAAGTAACTGAAAAAGACCGTGAAGATCAGGTAGGCCGACGTGGCAATCTGCCGCAACAGGATGACCAGAATCAAGAACACGACTGCGGGCACCAGAAAATCAATCCGCACCTGGTCTTCGCCGGTGAGCGTCTTGAGGTCGCGCATACTGGGGGCGACGCCCATGTAATAAAGCTGCGTCTTGTCGGGGTCGAGTTTCGGCGTTTGATCGTGCGCATTGGCCGCTTGATCGTGGTTCTCGCGCTCACCGTTCAGAAAGCTGGGAACGATTTGTTTCAAATGATCGAACGCCGTCATGCTGTTGGGCGAGAAGGGGTCGTCCTTCATCACCACTTCGACCTTCGCCACGCGGCCGACCCAACCGGGGTTGTCGCTGACATATTGGCTCTGAGCGCGCTTGAGCACGATTCGCCGCTGGAACGGGTCCATCTTGGCGCGTTCGGTCATGCCGAGCGGGTAGGCAATCGAACGAATGTCCGAGATGCCCAGTTCCTCGCGATGGTCGTACATGGCATCGCAGAACGTACGGATCTGCTCCCACCCGGGCTTCTTGTCATCGTTATCGGCGTCGGTGCGAAAATCGGCATTGGAATCCTCGACGAGGATCGTGATGGGCCCGACGATGCCCCGCGGGAAATGCGCTTGGACGGCGGCCGTTCCGACAACGCTGGAATCGTTCTTCGGCAATTCCGACAAGAGACCGTAGCTCAGCTTGTCCTGGCACAGGTAGGCGATGACGGCAAAGGGGGTCATGCAAGCAAACGAGATGATCCAAATTCTCCCGGGCCGTCTCAAAAGGGCGTTGCCGATCTTTTCCCAGAATTGGCCGAACCATTCTCGCTCCAATAAGCGTGAGAGCATGCTCGTGGGCGAAATCCAGCCTTGGGCGGTGCCTTCGTGGCGCGGCCAGAATGTGTATTTTCCCGCGAGCCGCAGCAAGGCGGGCGTCAACGTCAGCGAAGCGGCCAGCACGAAGATCAGGCTCGACGACATGGCGACGCCGGCCTGCTGGAACTTGCCGAACTGCGTGAAGATCATCATGCCGATGCCGCAGGCCACGGTCGCGGCACTGGCGGCCAACGCGTGACCGACGCGGCCGACCGAAATGGCGATCGCCTCGTCGAGCGATGCGCCGCGATCGAGCTCCTCCTTGTATCTTGCCATGAGGAACATGCAGTAATCGATGCCGGCGCCGTACAGCACGACCGTGACGTAGACCTCAACGCCGCTGAAGAGCTGGACGATGTTGCGCTGGGCCAAAAGTGACAGAGTGAAAATGGCGCACTTGACGGAAATGAAGACGGTCAACAACGGGATGACGGCCAGAATCGGGGCGCGGTAGATCGCGAACAGAAGCAGGATCACGAGAATGATTGTCGCCGCTTCCGTGTTGTGAGCGCTCTCGCGTGCGGCGACGTGCATATCGCGGCCGACTGTCGCGCTTCCGCTGAGCGCGAGATCGAGGCCCGTTGGGAATCCTTTTTCTTTTTGCAGTTCGCCCACCTGCCCCGCTTTACCAATCAGCTTTTCGATCGAAGCAATGTATGGGTCGTTCTTCCGCTCGGTGAAATCGGTCGTCAACTCGAGCATGATTAACGTCGACTTTTGGTCTTCGCTGGTCAGCAGTTGGCCATATTCCTTGTCTGCGAATGAATGGATGGCCGTGACGACCGACTCGGGGGCGGCGGGCGTCTCCGCCGGCTTCTGCGCGGTCGCATCGGCGTCGGTCTTGTCGGGAATGCCGAGCGTCTTTTTCAGGCGCGGGACGAGCGTGTCTTCGATGAACGTCTTGTCCTCGTCGAGCAGCCCGTCGCCCTTTTCGCGCCGGACAACGATGAACACATTGCTGCCCATCTGGTTGTTCGAGAACGCCTTGGTAAAGACTTTCTCGGCCTGCTGACTGGGAAAATGCTCGGGAAAATAGCGAAATTCGCCGTCGTAGATGACCGATTCCCATTTGGCGCAACCCACCACAAAAGGGCGAACGCGACAATCCATCCCGTCAGCAAGACTTCCCAATTGCGGGAAACGAAATTGCCGAGGCGATCAAACATAATTCCTTGCCCGAGAAGATAGGAAAATTAGCAATGCCGTCCGTTGCGGCCGCGCCCAGGGGAATCAGAAACGATTCCGGGACAACCACTGCCCGCAAGGGCTCAAACTGCGATCGTACATGATCAGAACCACATGCCACGTCCCTGCGGAGCGCGCGGCATCACTGCAGCACTCGCACAATAGGCTACTGGCGTGAAAGAGCGCCGTCAAGAAAACGGGTGTTTAGGCGGCAAGGGACTCGACGTGTCAAGCCAGTGCGGCGCGCACGACGGATTTCATTTTCTCGAGCCCGGTCCGCGCCATGAGATGGGGATCTTGTTTCCAATACTGCGGATTGAAGAGTTCCAGCGACAGGTAGCCGCGGAAGCCGATCTCACGCAGCGTGCGGAGCATCGATCGCAAGGGCGCCGAGCCGTCGCCGGGAAAGACCCGCGCCGCGTCGTTGATGCGAGCACGCGGCGGAACCGAAGGATAGTCATTCATATGCAGTACGTGCATCGCGTTGCCGTTGAGGAAACGCAGCGATTCGAAGGCCGAGCCCCCTTTGTAAATGTGGAAGACATCCAGCAGCAGACACGCCTGTGGATGCCCACTTTCGATTGCCACGCAAGCGACTTCCCCCACGCGCGAGAGTGACTTGGAGAAGCCCCACAGTTCGAGTTCCGGAACGACGCCGATCGAAGAACCGATCTCCAAGAGCTGCCGATAGCGGCGCGCCGCCTCGAGAAGATCAACCGGCCGATCGGTCGCGCCGGCGGGGGGAGCGGCAATGCACGTCGCGCCGATCTGGCGCACGAGATCCATTTCTCGCTTCGCTTGCTCGATGGCTTGGGCACGACGTGCCGCGTCGTCGCTGAGCCAGGCAAAGAAGGAAATCGTGCTGGGAACGGCCAATCCGCGGTCACTGATCCGCCTTGCCAGGTCCCGTAGCGAGCCGCCGCCTTCGACGAAGGCTTGCACGTCACCGACCCACAATTCGACTGCCGCATAGCCCGCGGATGATGCCACATCGATCTGCGACGGCAAATCGAGCTTTTGCCCGCGAATGGTGCTCGTGTTGAAGCAGTATCCGAAGGGTTCGCGTGCGTTTGACGTTGGGGAAGGTCGTCGCGTCGTTTCTTGAGAGGCTCCAGACAACTCCGCGAACGGTCCGGCGATCGCCAGGGCGCCGCCCGCCAGAAGACACCGGCGGCGACTCAAATCGATTGGTGGCATAGGTGAATCCCGAGAAACCGGTCAGCCCGCTCGCGGAACCCAGCCAACTCTTGGGAACGCGAACGTCACCTGCGAGCGTAACGCGTCTCGCTCAAGACGGCCAGAAGCAGGCGGGCATCGGCCACGCGTGCGGCGAGTATCAAGGAGATTTGGGTCGCGCCGTCTCGGAGGCGGCGGGTTTTTGCGCTGATTGCGCGGCCTTCTCGGCCTTCGCATTGAAGACTTCGTCGCCCAGTCGATGGTGCATGACGACGATGCCTGCCGCAAGAAGTTGCTGTTCCAGCCCTGTTGAGACTCGCCCCAGGGTCACGAAAGTTGTCGGATTCGAGGCAAACTCGGCCCGATGCCGGACGATCATCTGCGCGATCCGCGGCGTTTCCACGATGTAGTCGAGCGACGTGACGATCATCTGGCTGCCATCCGTCAACGTGACCGTCGGCAGCCCGGCGAAAGAGACTCGCACGATGGGACGCGTCCTGCGAAGCTCGGCAAGCAACTGCACTTCCTGGATGGCCGACAGCGCCTCGGATTCGCTGATGACATCGGCCGCGCCTTCGACCAGCGAGGACAAATTCTCGATGCCGATCAATTTGTGCAGGTAATAAACGAAGGCCATCCGCTGCGTCGTCGTGTAGCAATCCGACGAGAGAAACCCGGAGCGGGCCGACTCGGCCACTCCAAGCGCCGTCAATTCCGCATCGAGATCGGCCGCGATCTCACGCGTCGATTTGATCGCCATCATTTTCGCGAATTCCGCATTCGCGGCCGGAATGCCCAGGCCCGGCAGGCCGAAGTTGAGTGCCACATCGGCCGTCAGCCAGCCCGCCGTGAGGTTGGCCGACATGTCGTCCAGCATGCAGAGCAGCACGGGATTGCGCGACTCCGGGTCGCAGCAGAGCAGGCAGCCCAGCCTGCGGCGTGCTTCGCAATTGGCTCGCTCTCCGTTGGGGCTCCATTTTGCGACGACAATTCGCTTGAGGCCGACCGCCGTGCGGTACAGCGAATCGACCGGGTCGGTCACGAGGAGATAGGCCCCCGTGGGCGTATCGCAGGCCACCTTGGCAAACCCCTCAGCGAACTGCGGATTCTTGCGTGCGATGCGGGCCGCGTACTCGATCGATTTCAGTTCACGCAGCCTCAGTGCCAGCATGGCCATGCCATGCGCGGGGATTCTGCCCCACTGCGTTTCGATCTCAAATCGAAAGTTGTAGTCGACGAGCGGCGCGTATTCTCCGAGCCGATAGTTGGGACCGCGCAGATGGTCGGGCCGTAAAATGTCGGCCGTCCGAAAGACCAAGATCGGTCCCGCCGGTGGTCCGGCTGCTTCAGGCTGAGTCGGCTGACCGGGAACCGGTGGAACCGTGTCGCGAAGTCTTCGCAAGCTTGGGTCGACGGAACTCGTTGCAGGCGCCCCCTCCGGAGTCGACTTCTGCTCGGCGGCATCCTCGGGGGGCGGCTCCAGCGCCGGGAACCGGCGGCACGCTGAGCCCCCCCGGATAACTGACATCGGTTGAAAGCCCGATTGGCGCGCCCGGTACGGGAGGGGTTGGCGCGACGAGCGGAGCAGAACTGGACAGGGGCGGCACGCTCAAACCGCCAGCGGCAGGAGCCGGCGGCGGAGGCACCAGCGCGTCGGAGGTTTGCAGAACGCCAGAGGCGGCTGGACGCGAACCATCGCCACCGGAGCGTGAGAACCCCAGCACGGGATTGAAAAACCGTCGCCAGACCGAATTCTGATTCGCGTCGGGGCTCGAGTCGGCGCTGGGCGATGCGGAACTTTGCGCGCGAGCGATTTGCGCGAGGATCAGTAAGATCACCACCGAGATACTTGCCAATCGATTCATCCGCCCGATTCCTTTCGGCGAGGCGCGAAGACGCCCGCCCAACGATTAATATCGGGCGAATCGGTTGTAGCGGATGCGACTGTAGTGACGGGGCGCTCTGCCGAACCCGTGGCCGCCTACGAAGATTCGGCCTGGCAAAGCAGAGTTGACTTTAACGATCCGGCAGACGGTGGGATCAAGCCGCGACTCTATCGTTCACCGAAAATGACGAACGGTTTGCGTCCGGGCGTTGCTTACCGCCAATACTCCTTGAAGACCCACCAGATCACGAGCCAGGGCACAAAGAAGGACAAAAGCAGCTGGTCGAACGGGAAGAAGGTCGGACCGTGCTTGTAGGGAAACACGTGTCCTTTCAACAGGAATTGATCAACGAGAACCGGCACGACGAAGCCCCAGCACATAATGATGTAGCCGAGTTGATTACGCTCGTGTTGCTCCTGGGGCGTTAAATCCCGGTATCGCGTGCGGACCGTCTGTGTCTTCTTCGTCGCCTTCTTGCCGGCCTTGCCGGCGGCCGCCTTGCCGGCCCTTCCGCTGGCATTCTTGAGCGCCTCCTCCGCAACCGCCTCGTCGCGCATGCCGGCGGCGTAATACTTGGCGATTCCCTGGTTGATGGCCAGCGGCGTGGCGATGACGGCCCGTATGGGCAGGTCAAATCGCAGCTGCAGTTCCTCTTGGAGCTCATGATCCGGTTCATCGACGCACGCGACGAGCACCGTGTCCTCATCGATGAACAGTGGCAGACACGCGTAGCGCTTGACCGTGCTGCGAGGCACCCGGTCGAGGACCGAGTCGTCCGGAACGACGTCGGTGAGATCGAGATACGGTCGGCCCAACTCTTCCGCAAGCGCCTGCGCGGCCGTCCCCATGTCGCTCAGCTTCATCTGGACGATCGCATCGCGCATCGAAAGCCCGCGGGCTTCGGCGAAGGTTTCCGCCTGCTTCAGTTGATCGCGGGTGATCACCTTGCGATTGACGAGAATGCCGCCCAGCGTCCGATCGGCGACTTGCGCCCGGTCTCGCTCGAGACGCGGCCACGGCTCTGATCGTACTCGCGCTTCCGCTCGGGATCGGTCAGGCAGAGCATGGCCTTGGCCAGCTCGTTCAGTAGCTCCTGAGAGCGAACGGAGAATTGACCGGACGCGTATTTCCGCACATGCGCGTTGAGCTTCTTGTAGTTCGCGCGGATTTTCTCGGGATCATCCTCGAACTCGACCAGGCGCAGCAGCTCGTAATGTCCGGGGGGCCGCGGTCCCTCCGGTATGCCTAACCAGCTCTTGTAGACGTCCAAAGTCGTCATGTGCAGCGCGGCGAGATTTGAATGAAACGGGCTTCAAAGACCCTCGCGCCCGTCGCTACTCGACGTGGTAATTCTTCGCGATCTGCTGGAACGAATCCACTCCCTGAGTGTCCAACCCCTGGCTGCGGACGATCTCGATGTTCGCCTGCTTCTTGCTGGAAAGCTCGACGGCCGCGACCTGGATGCGTCCGTTGTTGTCGTAGCTGTACGTCACATCGACCGGCGACCCCGAGGGCAGCCCCGCCGGCAGCCCGGTGATCTGGAAGTCGGCAATTCGCGTGCAGGCCTCCGGATCGGACGCCTCTCCCTCGAGCACGTAGATGTGGATCCGCTGCTGATTGGGAGACGTCGTGACGAAGCGTTGATTCACCTCGTGGGGAATCGCCGTGTTCTTCTGGATCATGATGTAATTGCTCTTGCGCGTTCCATCCATCGGATCCGTAATCTGCACGCCGAGGGAGTGCGAGTTCACGTCCGTCGTATTAACCGAACGGAGGCGGTCGACGATCGCTTTTCCCAGGCGGCCGCGGCCTCCGGTTTCCTTTGCTTCCAGGATGGCCGCGTGAATGGCCGCTCCTTGGGCGACCGCTTCTTCAGGAACGACGGCGCGGCTCGGCTCGCGGCGGCAGACCTCCTTCAGCATTTGTTCGACCACGGGCATGTACGTCGAACCGCCGGCCATGATCACGTCGTCCAGCTCGCGCGGATCGACCTTCGCCTGCTGCAGCACCAGTTCGCTGGTGTCTTTGGTGCGTTGCAACAAGTCGGCCGTCATCCGCTCGAAGTCGCCTCGCGTGAGCGAAACGGTGAGCGTCTTGCCCTTGTAATACAGACTGATCGGCACTTGGGAGCGTACGCTCAATTGCCGCTTGGCGTCTTCGCACTCCTGGGTGAAGGATCGCAGCGTTTCGGGATTCTCGCGCGGATCCTCGGCGAATTTTCGCTTGAACTGCTCGCAGACGTGGTCGACGATTCGCTGCGTCCAGTCGAGACCGCCCAACATCACGTCTCCGTCGGTCGCCAACACGCGGAAGTTCGTGGGCGTGTAACGCACGACGGTGACGTCGAATGTTCCGCCGCCGAGGTCGTAAACGAGGATCGTTTTTTCCTTCGTTTTCAGATCGCTGCGGCCCAACTCGCCTTTGATCCAGGCGTAGGCCAACGTCGCCGCCGTGGGCTCGTTCAGAATGTCGACCACATTGAGACCGGCGATCTTCCCGGCGTCCTGCGTGGCCTTGCGGCGAATGTCGTTGAAGTAGTACGGGACCGTGATGACGGCGTTGGCAATGGTGCCGATCCGTTTCTCGCAGTCCTGCTTCAACTTCTTCATCACCAGGGCGGAAATGAATTCCGGAGTGAGTCGCTTGTTCTGATAGACGATGTAGAAGTCCTTGTTGCCCATCTGCCGCTTGATGGCTTCGACGATGTGCGACGGGTCTTCGATCGAAATCCGCTCGAACGACGGGCCAACCAGCACGTGGCCATCATCCCCCAAGAGCACAACCGACGGGGTAATCGGCTTGTCGTCGGCATTGTGAATCGTGACCGGCTTTCCGTCGGCGTTCACCTGCGCAAGGGCGGAGTACGTTG
This sequence comes from uncultured Planctomycetaceae bacterium, assembly GCA_963752185.1. Taxonomy (GTDB): domain Bacteria; phylum Planctomycetota; class Planctomycetia; order Planctomycetales; family Planctomycetaceae; genus DASPSM01. The sequence continues at coordinate 4,903,167 of CAVVXK010000002.1, forward strand.
TGCCCAGGTCAATTCCGACAGTATTTCCTTCGAGGAATGGCATAAGTGTGCTTTCAGAGAGTCCGGAACAGAGAGAATAGCCAATTTTGACAGTCCGCCGGGGGGGAATCAAGCGCCTCTTTGTGGGCGATTTGGCCCTGTTTGCGGTCCTGCCTCACCCTCGAGAGTCGGGCCGGCCGCGATCTCCGGTCGACGTGCGGTCGCTGGCCGAAGCGCGTCCTCAATTTCCGGGCATTCGGGCCGATTCATCCTTGCTTGAGGATCGGCCAATCGGCATGATCGGAACGCGACTTTTTGATGAACCCGCCTGCGAAAAAGGGGTCCGCGATGCGCGACGGCGTCCGCCTGCGTCTCTGCATCATGATGTTTCTGGAATACGCCGTCTGGGGTGCGTGGGGCGTCTCCATCGGCGGCTACATGTACGAGACGCTGCGCTTCGACGGCGATCAAGTCGGTTGGATGTTTTCGACGACGGCTGTTGCGGCGATGATTTCGCCCCTGTTTGTCGGGTACGTCGCCGATCGATTCTTTGCCACCGAAAAGCTCTTGGCCGCGTTGCACTTGATTGGCGCGGTCCTGCTGGCGGTTGCCGCCTTTATGACCGATTTCACAAAACTCTTTACCGTGATGCAGGCTTACGCCATCTGCTACATGCCGACTTTGGCACTCACCAATTCGATCAGTTTCGCGAACATCGCCGATTCGAAAAAGGACTTTCCCGGCATTCGCGTTTGGGGAACGTGGGGCTGGATCGTCGTCGGCTGGGTCGTCGGTTTCCTGGTCGGCGGCAAGTCGAATAATCAGTTTTTTCTTGCGGCAGGCTTATCCGTCATTTTGGCCGTCTTCTGCCTTTACCTGCCCCATACGCCGCCCCGGGCAAAAACAGCCTCCGCCACGCCGGAGGCGAATCAAGGACAGGGAATGTTTCGCCTCTTGGCGGATCCCACCTTTCTGGTCTTTGTCGTCTGTTCGTTCCTGATCTGCATTCCCTTGTCCTTTTATTACAGCCAGGCGAACGGATTTTTGGAACAGCTCGAAGCACCCTACCCGACGGCCCTGCAGACAATCGGCCAGCTTTCCGAAGTCGGCTTTATGGCCGCGATGCCCTTCTTTATCGCTCGGCTCGGCGTGAAACGCATGCTCACGGTCGGAATGCTCGCGTGGGTCCTGCGATACATGGCCTTTGCCACTTTGACCCTGTGGGCAGTCATCTTCGGGCTCTTCCTGCACGGAGTGTGTTACGACTTTTATTTTGTCGCGAGCTATATCTACGTCGATACGCGGGTTGCGCAAGGGCAGCGCACGAGCGCCCAAAGTTTCATTGCGTTCGTCATGCTCGGCGTCGGAATGTTCGTCGGATCAATCGCCTCCGGGCGAATCGTCAATCACTATCCGCCGCTGGTTGAGGTCAAGGCTGAGGTTGTCGCAAGCTCGAAGACAACCCAGCAAATGGTCGCATTGCCGGAGTGGGACGCGAACGGAAAATCGCAGTTCGCCAAAGCACTCGGCCTCAAGGAGGACTCAGTCCTCGTACCCGCCAAGATCCCCGCCGATTACAGCGAGACCGATGCCCAAGGCACCGTCACTCACTACGATCACGCGTCGCTTGTCGAGGGGGCCATCAAGGCGGATCGCAATGCGGACCAGAAAATCGATCGCCAGGAATGGGCGATCGCCCGCCGACGCCAATGGCCATTTATTTGGCTCTGGCCCGCGGCCGGAGCCCTGATCACCTGCATCATCTTCGTGATCGGTTTCCGCGAGCGGGTCCCGACGGCCGGCGAAGAAAATGTCGGCTTCCAGGCCGTGCCCGAAGAAGCCGAGCCCTGATCCACGGTCTGCCGGGTTACGGCACCAGCCGAACGGGAACCACTCCGCGGACGACGATCAGATCGTTGTGTAGCTCGGGCCGATAACTGCGCGGTCCGAAGATTCCCATCGAACGGCCCACGTAGGCATCCAGGTTGACGCCCCGGTCCGGGTACAGATAGGCCAGAATCCGTCCGTTGGGCGCCAATAATACGTGCCGGGGTCCGCCGGGAATTGGTGTCGCGGCTTGCTGCACGATCCCCGCGCCATCCAAACCGCCGGGAGCTTGCGGACGAAGCTGTTGCGGCGGTGCCATCGGCGGCGTAATGGGCGCGCTTGGCATCTGCGTGACCGGGGCACCCGGCATTTGTGACACGGGGGCCGTCGCAGGCATGGGGGACGCAACCGACGGCTGTGGCACTGCGCCCGTGATGCCCGAATTCGGAAGCGCGGCAGGCGCGGATGGAAAGGCCGGCATCGACTGCGGCGCAGGCGCGTATCGGGGTGCCGGCACCATTTGAGGCGCCGGCTGCACGAGATTCGTTTGAGGCGGCTGAACTTGGGATTCCAAAAATTGTCGCGACGGCTGCTCGATCGGCGCCGCCGGCGAACCCATTGATTGCTGCGTCGGCAACTCATGGCTCGGATAGGTTTCAGGGGCCGCGACGACTCCCGGTCTCGAAACGACCGTCGGCTGCGGTTGAATCAGCGGCTGTGATTGAATCAGCGGCTGCGATTGAACCGGCGGCTGCGAGCTCGGCCCCGGTTGAGGGTCCGTCGGCAGCGGGACCGGATTCTCCAAGACGGCACCGGACGCGTGCGTCTCGACCTGCGGACTCGCCTGTTTTTGCGGCCCTGGATTGAACTCGGGAACCGTGGGCGTCACTTGCGTCTCGGCAGGAGCGGGCGCACTCGGCGTGCTGGTTGCCGGAACGGGTATCGCGGGACCGGCAGAATTCGGCGCGAGCATTGGTTGCGATTCGAGCGAAGGCCCGGCCTGTTCCGGCGGCATAATCGCTGGCCGCGCGTTGCGCGGATCGAGTGAATTCTGAACAGCGGCAAGCTCGGCGTCTTTTCGCGCCGTAGCCGAAACGAGCCGGAAATAGTCGTCGTATTCCGATTTGACCTGCTTGTAATGGGCGATGGCCGAGAACCGCAGGTCGATCTGTCCGCGCATCGCGACGGAACGCGTCTGCTGGCCCAATTCGCGGTACGCCTGTTCGAGTTGGCCCAGGCTCCACGTCGTCGGGTGCCGTTGCGTCATTTCTCGAAACTGGAGGTCGACCTGCTCCAGACGAGTGTGAGGCTCAACCGCGGGGATCGTCGCGACCGCCGCGGGTCCGTTGGTTGCCGGCATTGCTTGCTGAGTCACCGGTTTTCGAACCACGTTCGTCGTGGGCGAAAGCGAGATCAACTTCGCGATCGGTTTTTTCGCGCCGGGATTTTTCGCGATGGGCGACGCAGCGGCTGCCTGCGGAGCGTTCTGCGTCGGCGAGCCGGCTGCAAAGGGATCCGCATCGGTCGCCGGCCGGACTTGCGAGTTGTTCGTCTGCCGGTCGCGGATTTGTTGCTGCGCCATGTGTTGATCGACGGGAATCAGGTTCATCCCTTCGATCCAGCGGTATTCGCCTTTCGGCGAGCGAATTTTGAACATGAGGATCGGAGTGCCGCGATGCGTGCGAGTCGCCTCGCCTAGAATTTCGACCCGTTCGCCGGACGAAAGCTGTCGTTGGTACACCGAGTCGATGGTGGGATCGATCGCGCTGCCGATGCGGATGGGCGTTTGGCCCTCGGCCAGCGGTTTGATCGTGCCCAAATTGCCTTCCCGCTGCACGGCGTCCGCCGGAACCAGGCTAAAACTGCCTGCCGGCGGATCGATCATGAACCATCCACCCGGATCGTGCCGCCTGACGGTGACGTGATCGCCGCGCACCAGACTGCCCGTCGGATAGAAGTTTTTCCCGGGCCCGCAGCGAAAAAACGCCTCATCGGATTCGACGATGGCCTCATAGGGCGGCTCTTTGGTCGCCGCAAACGCCCCGTGCGTGGCGAGAAACGCGCACACGACAAAGAGCAGGAAAGGCACGGTGTTCCAGCGAACGGTGCCGAAACGTGGCATCGAACGGTCTCCTGGCCGGCAAATCGACCCCAGGCCGCTGGGCGACGAAGGCTCAATCAAATTGTTTTTGGGAATGGGACGGCCGACGACGGCCGGTAATCGGAAGGGATGTGTCGAGGGAATTTCAAAGCAGAGAGGTTGAAACGGCTAAGTAGCAAAACTTGCCGATCGCCTCAAGGCGGATTTGCGGCGCATCGGGCTGCCGATGTGAACCAGCTCGTTCTTGTCGACAAGCGGCCAAGAGAATTCACAAATTTTTTTCTTGACTGCGAGCAGCGAAGTCTGTATCAAAACATGGGGTTTAGGGTATTTGGGACGTTTGTAGCGTCGATCTGCCCGCGAGAATTGGATTGGGCCCTCGCCTACCGCCTTGGGAGTACCAATGACGAAATTCCGGAGTTTGTGTGCGTCAGTTGCCCTCGGGTTCGTCGTGCTGGCTGTTGCCGCACCCGCGAACGGCGAAATGACGACCTACGACGTCACTTTCAGCGCCAATTCGTTCCAGGTTGGGGTTGGCTCCGATCCGGCACCTGTCGATCCGGTAACGGGTGAATTCAAGATCACATTGGATCCCACGGTGTCGGTGGTGAACGACACGGCTGATATCTCCCTGATTAGTTTGAATCTCGCGTTAGATTCGGCGCTCGCCTTTACGTACAACCCGGCCGTCGATGGACCGTTTTCGCCCGGAACTTTAAGGGTGGGCGGTGTCGAAAATGGCGCGGACTCAGTCCAATACAGTCCGTCGACAAATGACTTCTGGCTTCAAATTACGAGTTTTACGACCGCTCCTGCGTTCGAGCAGGTTGGGTACTCGCAGACATCTGTCAGCAGCGCGAACCTGTTCTACACGCTGAATCAAACTGGTTCGGTCGACGTAACTCCGTTGGCGACTCCGGAGCCGACCAGCTTCGGTCTTGCCAGCTTCGGACTGGCCATGTGGGGAATCAGCAGCCGACGCCGGAAGGCGAGGAGTCTCTGAGTTCCTAATCGAGGCGTGGTTGGGCGCTCCGCCGGCATTATGCTGTTGCGGCGGCCGTCAGCTCGTCGATGAGCGCCAACCGCTGAGACCTCGACGGCATCGGTCGCGCACTGCGCGCTGGCATCTCATCGTACGTGCGGCCGTCGAGCTGTCGGCCATGCTTTGACTTTTGCCTGCCGCCCCATTGCTTGAAGAAGAACGCGACACCGTCCGCCTGGCACTGATCGCGGATGCTTGTCACCCAAGCCGGCTCCATCGGCCGCGCCCCCCAGCCGCTTTCGCCACCCACAATGGCCCAGTCGATTCCGGACAAGTTGATTCTTCCCAGATCCTCGAGCAACGGTTCGATCGAGAGGAAACGGATTGCGGCCGGAGCCTCTCGTAACTCGTCGATTCGCGGCAGGCCGTGTTTGCGATTCTCGACACTTACCCCCCACCAGATGTGACCGAGTTCCGCCGCGAAGGCGAGCGGTCCGCTCAGCATCTCGCTCAGGCGGCTCGCGCGCTTCGTCAGGACCTGGTAGGTGTGCCAGTCGGCGACTTCCATGACGCGCACGACTTGCTCGATATACGCATCGGGAACTCCCTCGTGAAACAGGTCGCTCATCGAATTGACGAAGACCGTTTTGGGGGCGGCCCATTTGAGCGGTTCCATTAGCTTCTCGGGCACGAGACGCAAATCGAAGCCCTGCTCGTAGGGATGACCGGCGACGCCGCGGAACCGCTCGGCGAAGGTCTCGGCATAGCAGTGTGTGCACCCGGGGCTGATCTTCGTGCAGCCGCGCATCGGATTCCAGGTGGCGTCCGTCCATTCAATCGAGGAGTTCTCAGACATCAATTGTCCTTCCGATCTTCGCGACTCGGCCACACCATTCGGTGATACCAAATCGGAGAGCCGGACCGCCAGCAGTTTCACCGTGCGGCTCGCTCCTGATAATGTAGTACGCCGTCTGCTTCAAATTGGTGGATCGGTTGTCACTCGACGCCGCAACTAGTTCTGGGTGCCACGTCCACGGCTCTGCGTGGGCGTGTCCTCGAATGTCAAACGGATTCGCACGCCCACGCAAAGCCGTGGGCGTGGCACCCACCATTTTGCGATAGACGGACTAGTAGGCTGTTGATGTCGAATCCGCCTTCACACCGCCGATCCCGCACGCCGTCCACGCTGCGAATGACGCAGCCGCCGGCGATGAAGACGAAGTCGTACACCTACGGCGTCGAGACGGTGAACGGCAACGACGCCTGGGCGCTGTTCGAGGCCTGCGCTCGGGGCGATGTCCCGGCGGCGAAGGCGCTCGTTAAAAAAAATCAGCGGCTCGTCAACGCGCAGTACTGGTATCGCTTTCCGATCCATCTTGCCGTGTTCGTTGGGAGTTCGGAACTCGTCGAGCTGCTGCTCGAAAATGGCGCCGATCCGGGCCAATCGATTTACACGTACGATTCTTGGCCCAAATTGTTGCGGTGCGCTCAGGAGCGCCAGGAGCGGCAGGTCGAGTCGCTACTCACGCGGGCCATGCAGGCGAGGTTCGGCTACGACCCGCGATTCGAGAGCCTGAAAGAGGCCATCATCGCCCGGGACCCGCGAAAGGTTGGCACCGTCTTGCGGCAGCAGCCGAACCTGGCGCGGGCGAGCGACGCCTTGGGCAACAATGCCCTGCACTGGAGCGTCATCACGCGTCAACTGGAATTGATCCGGCGGTTCGTCGAGCTGGGAACGCCGATCGATGCCAAGCGGGCCGACGGGCACACTCCCGTGCTGCTGGCTGTGAACGGTGCCACGGATTACTGGCATCGAGCGACGCGCGGCCGGTCGCATCCTTCGCTGCGGAACACATCCGTGATCGTCGGCAGCCTGCTCGCCCTGGGAGCGGATTACAGCATTTCCGTAGCGGCCGCCGTCGGCGATCAGGAACGCGTCGAAGCGCTCGTTCGCGCGGAGCCCGAGTTGGCGACGCGGCTGGACCCGGCACGCATCAGTCCCTTGTCGCATGCGGCACGGGAAGGTCACCTGCATCTCGTCCGGCTGTTGCTCGAACACGGTGCCGATCCGAATCGACCGGAAGAGGCCGCTCCTCACGGACGGGCACTGTTCGAGGCGTGCTTGCGCAATCATCGGCAGGTCGCCGAATTGCTGTTGGAAAACGGAGCCGATCCGAACGCCGGTGTCGATTCGAGCGGGTGCTGCCTGACGATCGGGGCCGTCTACCACGGTGACCAGGCGAAACCGCTCGAGCGACTGCTGCTGCAGCACGGCGCCCTGATGCCGCCGTACGTGATGAGCGCGTCTCAGCTGAAGCGGGCGATTCGTGACAATCAGGAAATGACCCAGCACGGCGAGTTTCTCGGCTGCGTGCTGGCGAAGCGCGATCCCGCGCTGCTCGATCTTTACCTTGACCTGAAACAGGGGAGCCCGAAAGGCAAGGGATCGGCGCCCCTGCATTTCGGCGATGGTTTGCCATATCCGGGGCGACCCTCGTTGATACGCCAATTGCTCGACCGGGGCCTCGATCCGAAGGGAACTGACTGGCTCGGCAAAACGTTCCTGCACGCCAGCGCCGAGCAGGGCGACCGCACCGGGGCGGCCATGCTGCTTGAGGCGGGAGCCGACATCAACGCCCGCGACGTTGAATTCCGCGGGACCCCTTTGGCAACGGCCGTTCGCGCGTGGTGCAACGCAGCGGACGCCGGGCAGGAGCCGCGGCGACGGCGGATGGTCGAGTTCCTGCTCAAACGTGGCGCCGCGACCAATCTTCCCGGCGATGCGCCTTGGTCAACCCCGCTCGCCTGGGCGACCAGGGCCGGCAAGGCGGAAATCATCGAATTACTGAAGCGCCACGGTGCGGTGTCATAGCCGATCCGACTTTGGCCCGAAATTCGCTCACCGCGAGCAACCGGCTGACGCGTACAATTCCAGCAATAACGACGAAGGACGTGGGCCGCGATCATTTGCGCTCGCGTTCCGCAGAGAACGGCCGCCGCGGCGGCCGCACGAATGTCGGGCGATGCGATCAAACGAATCGCGAACATCTTTTCGGCACTTCACTTGAGGAGACGAACCATGAGACGAGTTTGTGCATTCTGCTCGATCGCGGTGTTGGCGCTTGTGACCAGCGATCTCAGCGTGGCCCCTGCCCAGGACGCCCCGCACGCGCATGGCAAGATGTTTGCCACATGCGCCAAAGCGTGTTCCGAATGTATGAACTCCTGCAACTCCTGTTATCACCACTGCGCGACGCTCGTGAGCGAAGGCAACAAAGACCACACCAAGACGATGACGACGTGCAACGATTGCGCGGAAGTCTGCGCGACGGCGGCCAAACTCACCGCGCGGCACAGTCCCTTCTCTGCCGCGATTTGCGAAACCTGCGCCAAGACGTGCGACGAATGCGGCGCCGCCTGCTCCCAGTTTCCGCAAGATGAGCACATGGCCGAGTGCGCCAAAGCGTGTCGCGACTGTGCCGCCGCCTGCCGGGAGATGATCAAACACACGTCGGGCTGATTCCATCTTACCGCAGCCGCTGCGGAGTCGTCGGCGAGCGTTTCCAAACGAGCTGTTTGGTTCCCGGGCCGCCGTCGACGATGAGCGTGTCGTCCGTGAGCGAGACGATGTGCCACCGCAAACCCGCGTGGATCCAAGGAAAGAGGTTGTACAGCCCGAAGGGGCCCCCCTTGGAGCGGCGAAGCACCAGCGTGTTTTCCTGCACACACCAGCTCTCGCCCGCTTCCGGAGGTACTTCTCCGATCGTCACGCCTTTGCTGTTCACCCTGCTGGCCAGCATTTGGCGATCGGCCGTAAACGTGTAAATCTCGGTGCGACCCTGGGATTTGTCGACGATCCACGAGCCCGCCACGCGGCGCTCTTCCGCCGTCAACGCGGTGCTCATCCGGACCCAAACGATCACAACCAGAACCGCGATCAAGCTCGTCGCGAGAATGAGAGAGAGGCGGAGAGTCGTCTTGGGAGCGATTGCTTTGGGGCCGATCACGGTGCGTCTCCGCGGTGGCCTGTCATATCCAGAACCCGGCGGCGTAGCACTTCATCGAACAAAAGCAGATGACCGCGATGCCGAGTCCGCCGCACACGGTGCGCGGAATTGGCCGCGCTTGTGAGAGTGTACGCTCGAAACGCCAAACCCAAAATGCGCTGGTGCCGGCGAATACGGAGAGCCAGAGGATGGCATTGAAGTCGTTGGCATTGAACAGCCGCGTGCTGCCGTCGAGAAGCGGGCAGCTGCAGCCGAGCCATTTGACGGTCAGTGATTCGTTGATCGGTGCGTAAGCGCGAGAGAGAAGTTCGGGGATGAAGAAGGGGACCGGCAAGAGGAGCCAATTGAAGTAGCGATTCCCCCGGATTGTCTGCCACAGGCCGGAATGGCCGCCAGAACGTTCGAACGGATGCTGCGAGTGGATTGGATGCGCTGGGCTTCCCGGCTCTGCCCCCGTGCGGGGACGGGCTTCCATTCGCAGCACAAGCCCTGTTTTTTGGAACATGGCTTTCAATTCTGCGCCGATCGCTGCGATTGCCGCGGAGCATCCGCAGAGTCCCCGCTGCAGCAGGATTGGCTTTGCGATCAACAGGACGCAAAGAGCGAACCAAGCGTCGGCACCCAGGAGGAAGAGGACGGCGAACCAGCCCACCTGGACGGCCACGATCGACCTGTTGCGCTCGAGCCGCTCGTGGCAAAATCCGAAGACGAGCGTGTCGCCGACCTGAGCCTTATCGTAGAAGTCCCGGGGATAGTCATCGGTCGCCGTGAGACTGCCCGGTCCGTCTTCAGGTCGGCTCTGAGCGGTCAATTGATACCGGTCGGGGCTGGGCTTCTCTTTCTTGATGATCAACAGCGGCTCCCACGGTTTGCTCATCATCGAGACCGCGGTGCCGACAAAGAGAAGCACCGCAAGGCTCGTCGGCATGGCGACGTACCAGAAAATCGCCCGCAACTTTTCCAAGGTCACCATGCTCGAAATCCCGCCGCGGCATTTAGGAGGCAGGAGAATCCGCAAGTTACGCCGACTTCGCCGATTCACGACTACGAACGTGTCGCGACGGGAATTAAAGTCAAATTTTTACCACCAAGTCACAAAGGCACCAAGAAAAGACAAGAAAGCGGAAGGCAGTTGAACGGGAGAAACACAAAGCGAACGGAAGAAAGGCGACTTCAAGCTCTGTTTCCTCCATTGCCTCCTGTTCAAGTCTTCGGCATTTCTTGGTGTCTTGGTGCCTTTGTGGTGAAAAATTTCCTCTTCGATTCACAAAGACGTGTACTTACTACGGCTAGCGGCCCGTAGGCAATCACGGCGACGATCAACAAGCACATGACAGGCTTTGGGAGGAGCTTGTGATTGTTGGCGACGGCCATGCTTACGTAGGGCAAGCTGCTAGCTTGCCATTCCTTCGGAGACTCGATGCGCTCGTTCGGCAAGCTGGCAGCTTGCCCTACGGTAATGCTGCCACCGGTGCGCCGACGGCGGCAGGCACGTCCAGGATGATGTCTCTTAGCGTTTGACCATTTCCGAGAGTCACCACGTGCGCGGCGTGCCACGGGGTGGCGATGCTGTTCGTGTCGGACTCGGGCAGGTGTTCTGGGTTGTCGGCGTCATGCAGGCCGTCGTGGCCCACCTTCAAGCCGAATTCGCCGGCAGGAAGACGATCGAGGCGGAAAGTGCCGTCCTTGTTGATGCGGGTTTCGGCCCGCCACACGCCGCGATCGAAGGCGACGACCCACCACTGGCCGGCCGCATCGGCCGGAATTCCACGGACGCGGCCCGAAATCGATCCGCCGGGCGCAAGCTCGATGTCGAGTTTGCGGATTTCACTCAGCTTCATCGCGAAGGGCCCGCGGATCGTCGGAGCGAGGTTCGGCTCCTCGACCACGACGTACCAGCGGTCTTCGTTGCGCAGCTCGAGCGAATAGTTGCCGGATGCCGAGGCAGTCACGAAGGAGAGGGGGTTCCACTCCGTGCGCACGGTCCGGCCGCGCTGGATATCGACATAGGGCAGCTTTCTTTCGGTCCGCACTTTCACGCCACTCACCCAGGCCGACGTGACGGGCCGCCCGTCGCGGGTCAGCCGGCCTTGGATTTTGGCCACCGGGATGGCGTTGGCAGGCGCGCTCGATCCGTTGCGCCGCGCCTTGATCACCACGCCGGTGATGTCTTCGTAGTCCTTGCGTTCGTCGAGATTGGCTTCCGCATCGTCGTAGCCGGGCGCTCGCACGGTGAGGTGCAGATTCTGAGGCGCACGATAGGACACCCGAAACTCCCCCGGTTTCGCCTGCTCGAAAGGGACGGGCCGGCAGTTTCCGCGATCGATCGTGCCGTCGGCACGGCGATTGAACCAGCAGAGGATGAACGTCTTGATGGCGACCGGCTTTCCGGTGTCGACATCCAGGACGCGGCCCGTGACCCAGCGCTGCGGCACCAGCGTGATGTCGACGAGCGACGGCTTGTCGCCGAGCGGCACGCGCTTGAAGTTAAAACGGGGCGACGAGATCTCCACCGCGACGCGGGGAAGGACTTGCGCCCCGAAACCGCGGAGCACGAACCGGCCGGCCACGTCGGTGACGGCGGTCGGGCTGTCCGCGAAATTCGTGCTGACGGGAATGTTCGCGAGCGGCTTCTCCTGCGCGTCGTGCACGACGCCGCGGACGGGGACGTCGGGCTCCAATTTGATCGTCCGCAATGTGTGCAAGCCGGCGCCGGGCAGAATGTCGGCCCGCGTCCAGCCCAAGGCCATGTTGGGCAGGCGCGCGGCGATGGTGAACCGGCACGGCGGCACGTTCTCCAGGCGGAACCGACCCTGGGCATCGGTCGCAAGCGGGATAACTGGCCCGAAATCCTGGTAGAGATAGCGCCCGGTGAGAATCCGGCAGATGCTGCAAGTGACGGCGACGCGCGCGGCAGGCTGCCCGTCGGCCTGCAACACCCGGCCCTCGACCGTGCGACCGGGCGCGACGACAACGCGAAGGTCGTTGACCGCGCCCGGAAAGATTGACACGTTTTCGCGATGCTCGCGGCCCCAACCGGGAGCGTCGACGAGCAATTCGTGCCGAAACACCGCGGGAATCGGCCCCAGATGGAACCGGCCGTCCGCAGACGTCGTCGTCGCAGCGACGGTGACCGGGGGCCGCGTCTCGAGCCAGACCTTCGCGTTGGCCACGGGGTGACCGTCCAAATCGACGACGACCCCGGCCAATTCGCCTTTCGGCTCGTGGGCCTGGAGATGACCAGTGGCTGCCACAAACAACGCGGCCGCGCAGAGAGCTGTGAGGACGGTGCGAACGATGCAACTCGGCGTCATGTGCTGGGCTCCGGCATTTTTCAGATCGCAGAATTTTGTCCCGTTAGGGACACTCGACAATAGCCCATTGCTTTAGAGACTGTCTGGCTTTGTGGGACGATGGGTAATTAGTCCATGCATCTCGGTCTTAACCCCTGAAAGGGGTGACAGTCTTCTAGCCACGGGGCGTAAGCCCGTGGAATGGATGTTCTTGTTGCGTTTTAAGCCCCCGAAGGGCGGCGACAGATTAGGGATTGTCGCGAAGAGTGCCGCCCCCTATCGGGGGCTTTGACAAGCTCCAGACGCCACGTCTCCACCGGTTTACACCGGTGGCAAGCAGACTTCCGCCCCTTCTTGGGGGCTGAAAACCGCAACGAATGAATCTCGGAAATGCGTTCTTCCCAAACTGCCACAAAGCCAGACGGTCTCTGAATCGTGGGGCCATTTTCTTTCGCGCCGTCGGGCTATTAACTCTCGTGGCCAAGCTCTATCTGGCCACAAAGTGCAAAACGAATGGCAAGCTGGCAGCTTGTCCTACGTGGTCACTGCTTGAGTTTCTCGGCGAGCGTCTTCTCGTCGCCCGGAACCAAACGGCCTTCGGGGTTGAAGAGGAGTTTGCTGGCCGTTTGGCCGAAGTTGGCGTTGGATTCGAGCGTGTTGTCCAAGACGATCGGAAAGGGGATTTGCTTGCCGTGCCAGACCGCTTTGACGACCGGCCTCAACTCGCGATCGAGATCGGCCATCGATTTGATTGCCGGTTCGGTCGTGCAGATGCTCACGAACTCGAAACGGTCGCGGTCGGCGGCGTGGGCGTCGTAGAACTTTGTGAGCGCGGGAATCTCGCGGCCGAGGCAGGGACGGCACCATGGGCCCCAGAAGTAAACCAGCACCCATTTGCCTTTGAAGTCGGCGATCTGGGCGTCCTTGGGAATGCCGCGCGTGTCGGTCGCGTGCCACTTGGGAGCCGGTTGGCCGTAGAGTTTTTGCGGGTCGACGTTGGGCCAGGTTCCCTTCGCCTGCGCTTCGCGGACGCGGTCGAGGCGCTGAGGCTGATGGGGCGTCAGTTCGAGAACGCCCGCGTCAACGTCGGATTTGCCGGCGGGGAGCGTGATGCGCGGAGAGCCCGGGAGTTCGTATCTCGCTTCGCCGTCTCCGGCGCTTGCCTCGAAGCTGTAGTCGCTCGGAGGCAAGAGGAACTCGAAGCGGGATTTGCAGGACGAGCACCACGTGAGACGGGGGAAGCGGAGCGGGAACTGATCGCTTTCCGGGATGTGCACGACAACCATCGTCCATGGATCTTTCAATGGTTTCGGAACGTGCACGCGGCCGTGGAGCCGCACCAGCGGGCCGAGCTTGAGGTCGACGGGGGCTGACGAATTCTGCGAGTCGGCCAGATAGAGCGCGCCGTGCTTGCGTTCCTTGTCGAAGGCGAGGACGAAGTAGTTCGTCCAGCCCATCTTGACCGAAAAGCGGCCCTCGGCGTCCGTCTTGGTGGGATTGCCCCAGGGTTCCATGCGGCCTTCGTTTTGCGAAAGGATGGCAGCCTGGCTTTCGCGGACGTCGGCGGGGAGCTTTTCGAACCGCTGAATTTCCGCGAGGGGAACGCCGTTGGCGCTCCAGAACGTCGAGACTTCCACATCGGCCGCGGGCCGGCCTTCCGGATCGAGCACGCGGCCAGAGAGCACCCAGGGATCGGCGGCGGCATTCGCCCGAGCGGCGACAAGCACGACAAACGTCAATAACCAAGCGCGAAAGAGCATGGCGATCTCCGCGGAAACGCGGGTTGTTCACGGCGGCGATGCAACCCTGAGAGCGAGCCTCGTCCGTTAAGACGGGCAGGGATCGGAGATTTGTTTAGCGACGGCGGAAGGTGCGAAATCAAAGGCTGGCTGAATCATCTCAAGATACTGTTATCACAAGGCTTATGCATTAATTGCGAAGGTGGAAGACAGCGGGAACGATTGCAAACAGGCCCTATTTCCAGCATACCCAAGTCGCCCAAAATCACGAAGATCAGTCCGCGGGTTTTCTCAGAAATTCTGGAGAATAATCCTGCCTGCGGCGGCTGTCAGAATGACAGGGACGAGCGTGCGGACAAATTGGCAGTTTCTTGGGGTGGACCCCAAAAAAGTCCCCCCTGTTCAGCGCCCAAAAAAGCCAAAAAAGTCGGCTGCCGGCAGCCAAAATGGCAGCCGCAAGCTCGTCTGTCCGCGTTCGGCGGGTTTGGATTAGAATCCCGCCTCTCCCCGCGATTACGAATACGGCGACGACACGAAAAAATGATCCTCGGCCCTGCGTGCAAGGAGCACGGGCATGTCAACCGGCAAGGGACTGCTGTTGGCGGGAGCGCTGTGTGCGGCGGCCACCTGTTTTTTGGGCTGCACCGCCACGGGGAAGACGACTCCGCAAGTCTTGGCGAAAGCGTCCCCCGATGACACGGCGAAAAAGACGCCCGACTCGGAACGCCGCCGCTATCAGGTCGACCGCGATCCGGGCGCATTGCGCGTGGCTGTTGGCCCACTGCGTCCACCGGGCGATGACCGTCAAGGAAGTCAACGACGCACTGGGCGAGGATTCCGTCCGCGTTCACGACGATACGTGGGTCAAACGGGGCAACGCCTACCGCGAAGACGACACCGTTTATCGCTGGGGACCCGACAAAAACGGCCGCGACGTTTATCTCGTTTTCCGCGAAGGAAAACTGATCAACTTCGACCCGAAGGAATTCGAGTAACGGGGCGAGGCGCCCGTCAGCTCTTGTTCTTGAGGTGCTGGTCGAAGAATTTGTACGTGGCTTCGGCGGCCTTTTGATAGCCCTTCGGGGTGAAGCCGTGCTTTTCGCCGTCGAGCAGCAGCATTTCGTGCGACGCGCCGGCCTTTTTCATGGCGGCGTCGAATTCCGTGGCCTGGTCGACGGGAACCACGGGGTCGGCCGTGCCGTGAATGGTCAAGGTCGGCGGAGCGTCTTTGGAAACGTAGCTGACGGGACTGGCCGCCTTATAGACACTGGGCGTCTTTTCCGGCGGTCCGCCTAAGAGCACTTCCACAACGCCGGCGGCCTGCTTGCTGGTGGCATGGAGGTGCGGAAGGTCGGTTGGGCCGAAATAATTCACCACGGCCTGCACCTGGCTGGAGACTCCGGGGTTGCCTCCGCTGCCTTCGAAGAGTTTCGAACCGTCGGTGACCCCCGCCAAGAGGCTGAGATGCCCGCCTGCCGAGCCGCCAGTGGCCCCGATGCGGTTGGGGTCGACGTGGTATTTTTCAGCGTTGGCGCGGAGCCAACGGATCGCACATTTGACGTCTTCGATCTGCGCGGGGAACGGGTTGCGGGCTTTTCCGGAGTCATCGGGGTCGGTGAGTCGATAGTTGATCGCAATGGCCACGTAGCCGTGCCGAGCGGCATTCTGGATTTCTCCGTCATACATACTGCGGTTGCCGCCGCGCCATCCGCCGCCATGAATGAAAACGAGGCCGGGCAAAAGGCCGCTGGCCTGTTCCGGCCGGGCCAAATTCAGCTTGAGCTGTTCGGTGCCACCCGTTCCGTAAACGATGTCCTTTTCCACAATCACCTCGGCCGCCCGCAGGCTCGGAACCGCGAAGGAGACGGCAAACACGGCCGTGAGCGAAAAAAAACACCAACCCAATCGCCTCGTCATTGGAAAACCTCATTGTTGCCAGAACGTGACTGTCGTCCGGTTCGTTGCGTGGTCAGGTCATCGTTCGATTCGAGAAATAGAGCCGCCGGGCCGTTTCGCCCAGAATCTGCCGCCGCGAGTCGGCGCTCAGATCGAGTTCATGAGTGAAGACGCGCAGGTGCTCTCCGTAAGTGGCCTTGGGACACCAGAGTTTGCAGGGAAAATCGCTTCCCCAAACGCACCGCTCCGGTCCGAAGGCGTCGATCATCGCCAGGCACGGCCCGTGCATGTCGCGGAAAGGAAAACTCTCTCCGCTGCCCGTCGCAACAAACGACAACTTGGCATGCAAATTGGGCACGCGGGCCAACGCCAGCATATCCGAAAGAATGCGTTTTTGCTCGTCACCGGCGTTCAAATTGAGGCAGTGATCGATGACCACCGGCAAGTTCGGATGCCGGCGGGCCAAGGCTTCGACTTCGGGGCGTTTCTCACGATTGACGAGGACATTGACGACGATTCCCAGTTGCTCGGCGGCGGACCACAACCGGTCGACTCCGGGGTCGTCGAGTCGCCCGTTCTTGGCCGGAATACTCCGCAGAGCGCGGATGTTGAACTGCCGCACGTAGCGTTCCAACAGCGTCGCACTGCGAGGAACGTCCGGGTTCAGCGTGCAGACGCCGACGAATAAACCACGATTTGCACTACAGGCGTCGGCGATGAACCGATTATCCCACTGGTAAAACGTGCTCGTTTGCACGGCCGTCGCCATCTGGACGCCGGCGGACTGCATTTCTCGCCGCAGGTGGGTGACGGTTCCCTCCCCGAAGGGCGGACGGTACGGGTTTGGAATCGGGGGATAGGTCGATTCGTCCTCGCTGTAGAGGTGGGCATGACAATCAATAATGAGCGGCGGTCGCACCGCCGCCCCGCTGTTGGCCCGTACGGGAACGGACAACCACGAAAGTCCGGCAAGGGTTGCCGCGCTGGCGGAAGTCAAGAATTGTCGACGAGTAGGCGCAACTTTTCCGGTCGCGGTCGAAACGAGCGTCACGCGAAAAACGCTTTCCAGCGGGGAATTCGGTGGGAATGATCGGGGGAAGGTGAAAGAAAGGCGGCTGGGTTCGTGCCGTCGAGGCGAATTGATAGTCCAAAACGCCTTTTCGCTCAAGAACGGACCGGCCGGAACGCGAGACGTGCGCGTAAGTCACACGTGAATGCGGATTTGACGTCATCCGGCCGAGCCGATAGGATTCACGGTTCGCGCAGAGCTTGGGCAAATTTCAGCTCGTGCGCGAAATTGCAGCAAGGCAGGACGCAAGGTGCGCTCGGCAAACTGCAAAAAAACTCATTTGTTGACGATCGTTCATTCGTAACGGCCTCAGCGAGAGGCTGTGCCGGTTTGCACCAGCAGCTTGTCTGGAAAATCGGTGGAAGGCGATTGTCGGGAGAAAGTGCACAGTGTCGGATATCGTCGTCAAAGACATTCTGGATGCGGGGGTTCACTTCGGCCATCGCACGAGCCGGTGGAACCCCAAAATGCGGCCCTATATCTACGGTCGCCGCAATCTGATCCACATCATCGACATCAAAGAGACGGTCCGCGGGCTGTTGCGGGCGCGGAAATACCTGCAGAGAGTCGCGGGGGACGGCAGTCTGGTGCTGTTTTGCGGCACCAAGCGTCAAGCCGCCGAGGCGGTTCAGGAATGTGCGGATGCGGCCCGCATGCCCTACGTCACGGAACGCTGGCTGGGCGGCACGCTCACGAATTTCCGGACCGTCCGCAGCCGGCTCAAGCGATTGGAAGAGTTGGAGTCGCTCGAGCAAAGCGGCGAATTGGCCACGTACTCCAAAAAAATGCAGTCCACGCTGATGCGCGAGAAGAAGAAAATCTTCCGCAACCTCAACGGCATTCGCCAGATGAACCGCATGCCGGAGGCGATCATCGTGGTCGATCCCGGCAAGGAAAAAAACTGCGTGCGGGAAGCGCGGAACGTCGGAGCCAAAGTGATCGCGCTCATCGACACCGATTCCGATCCGGACCAGGTCGATCTGCCGATCCCGGGAAACGACGATAGCATTCGTTCGATCCGTTTGATCTTGAGCTACTTGACCGATTCGATCATCTCGGGCCGGGCCCAATTGCCTGTCGAACCGGAAGCTCCGGTCAAGGACGAACCGCGGCCGATTCCCTCGATTTCGTAGTGCCCCGGGCAAGAGCCCGCGTGATGCCCCGAACAACGTGATCAATTTACCGAATCGCGATTCTGAGCGAATCCGCTTCCGGTATCGATAAGGAGAGAAAAAACGATGGCCGAAATCAGCGCCGCCGCAGTCAAAGCGCTGCGTGACAAGACCGACCTGCCGATGATGCTTTGCAAAAAGGCCCTCGTGGAAGCCGAAGGCGATGAGGAGAAGGCCAAGGAGATTCTCAAACGCGAGGGGCTGAAGGTCAAAGAGAAACGGGCCGACAACGCCACCGAGGAGGGCCGCATCTTTACGGCAACGACCCCGGACGGCGAAGAGGCCGTCATGGTCGAGGTGGTTTGCGAATCGGCTCCCGTGGCCACCGGCCAGGACATGGCCAACTTCGGCGAAAAACTCGTCAAACAGTTCCTCAAAGGGCCCGGCGCGACGACTCCTGACGAACTCTTGGCCCAGAAGGATCCGGACGGCTCCGGCAAGACGCTGGCCGAGATCTTCGACGAAATGATCAATAAGATCCGCGAAAAAATGGCCGTCTCGCGCGTGGCCCGCATGCGGGGCCCGGTCGGCGCGTATGTCCACCACGACTTCAAAACGGGCGTGCTGTTTCAGGCCACCGGCAGCAAAAAGACCGTGCCCGTGCTCAAGGACGTCGCGATGCACATCGCCGCCCTCAAGCCGGCCGTCTCTTATCCCGAGGAGCTGGACCCGGCCCTGGTTGAGAGGGAGCGCGATCGCCTGCGGGAAGCGGCCAAAAAATCCGGCAAGCCCGACAACATCGTCGAAAAAATCGTCGACGGCCAGCTCAAGACGTTTTACAACGAAGCCGGCGTGCTCACCTTCCAACCATTCGCCAAGGAACAGTCGAAAACGGTGAGCCAGGTGCTTGCCGAGCAAGGACTCAAGGCGGCCAGTTTCATGCGGTGGGTCATCGGCCGGCGATAATCGACAGCGGCGACGGCCGTTGGGGGAAGTCCGTTGAGCGTCACTCTGGAAACTCAACGCTTGCTCCTGCGGCCCTTCTGCGCGAGCGATCTCGACGCGTACGCCCGCATTTGTGCCGATCCGGAAGTCATGCGTTACATCGGCGCCGGCGCCGCGCGTTCGCGCGAGGACGCCTGGCGGGAGATGGCGTTCTTCCTCGGTCATTGGACGCTGCGTGGTTACGGCATGTGGGCCGCCGAAGACCGGCACTCCCACGTGCTCGTCGGTCGCATCGGTCTGCACAACCCGGAGGGCTGGCCCGCGCTCGAAGTCGGCTGGCTGCTCGACCGGAGCCGCTGGGGCGAAGGCCTGGCGTCGGAGGGGGGCCTGGCGGCCATGAATTACGCGTTCGATCGTCTCGATCAACCTCACCTCTCGAGTTTGATTCAACCTGACAACAGCGCCTCGATCCGTGTCGCCGAAAAGCTGGGCATGACGCGGGAGCGCGTGATCACTCTCAGCGGACGCGACGTGCTCGTCTACGGTCGCGACCGCTGACGGCGATGATCAATTCGCCGCCTCTCATTGGAGCGACTGCCTGACGAGATTAATCGGGTTTTTGGCGTCGCGCGGTTTTTGTTTTGCGCCCGTTTTCAATTCACCCCAAGCGTCGCCGATGCTTTTCATCTCGTACTGGGACAGCTTCCAATTGAGGGGTGGATTGGCAAGTCCCGTCAGTTGAAAGTCGACCGTCCTGACGGTGATGTGCACATCGTCGCACGCCTTCTTGAACAGGGCCAACGACAGTTCGTTTCTTTCGTGTTGCGAGGTCGAGCGGACATTCACCATCGCCTCCACCGGTCCAAACGACGCGTACAGCCAGCCCAGGAAGCGGTGAAATTCCGGCGTCGATGCGTCGCCGAACGGGACGATGCGAATCAGGAGAATCTGCTTGAACGGGAACGTCTCGGCCGGTTTGGGACCGATCAGATGGTCCAGCCAGTCGAGGGCCGTGGCGATCCCTTCGTTGTCGACATACCCGCCGTCGGCAACGTGATAGGGCAGCTCGACCTTGCCGCGAGGCCGGCAAATCGGACTCACGTAGGGAAACGTCGCGGAAAGCCGGGCGGCGGTGGCGACCGACAAATCGAGCGACTCATAGAGTTTGCCATATTCCACCGCTTTGCTGCCGTCGACGGGTCGGTGCAGAAAGCCGGCGGTGTCCGGCATCAGGCAGTTCGAGACCAGCATGCGTTTGCCGTCTTCGACGGCCGTCGCGTTGAACACGACGATGGGAAAACGGTTGTCGCGTGCCGCCTTGGCCCAGTCGGCCATGGTCGCCGCGGGATGGAAGAGATGCGTCCGCCAGCTCTCCTCGATCAAGTATCCTCGATCCTGTTTGACCTCGACAGGGATAAACGTTTTGACGGTGTCCCAACCCGCCATGCCTTGCGCGGTCGCCTCGAGGGACGAGCGCATGGCATTTTCCCGCACAAACTCCAAGACACCCGGATCGGCATCCAATCCTCTTTGCTTGTCCGACCAGCGATCCAGATAAAACATCGCGCCGACACTTCCGCCGGAGACCGCGCTCACCAGGCCGATCGAGTTCGTGAACCGGTCGCCGAATTCCTCGTGCAATCCGGTCAGCACCTGAGCGGTCCAAGCGGACGCCAGGATGCCTCCCCCCGCTGCCGTCACGACCACGAGCGTCCCCTTCTCCGATTTTGAGTCGTCGGGAGGCGGCAGCGGTGGCGTTCCCGCTTGCGGAGGAGCTTTCTCGGCAACAGCCTGCGGGGGAGGCCCCATCGAGTAATAGCTGTCCACGCGGAAGGCCGTCCACATCAGGATCCAGTAAACGATGAGAGACAAGACGAGCGGCAACCGGAAGTAATCCAACAGAAACGCCACGCCGGTGGCCACCACGGTCACAATCATGAGCATCGTCAAGAGGGCGAAGAGCGCCGAGAAAAGTTGCCCTTGCGCCGGTAGCCCATAGCACAGCAGCAGGGCGTACAAGCTCAACAAGACAAACGCGAAGAACGCGAGCTGTGCGTGGCCCGGCTGCAACCGCCAGTCGCCGGCTTCGTCCCGGACGGCATAGCCCGGTCCGAAGCGGGCCGCCTGCCGGGCAATGAATGACAGAAGATGATCGAGCCACGCGAGTCGCCACCCGCGGGGCACGAACCGCCAGCGGTCGAAGGGAAAAAGACCCTTATCCGTGACGATCCCCTGCAGGAACATCTGCTGGAACAGGGTCGCCAAGACCACGAGCAGCGCCCAACAACCGACGCCGGCGGCAAATCCGCCGATCAATCTCCACAAGACTCGCGACGTGTCGCCGCCCCAGCCCACCTGCGAGAAGTCGTCATAGGTGTATCCGGCCGAAGCTCCAACCAGCGGCAACGCCACGACAACGAGGTAAAACCAGCGCCAGTGCCAATAATCGGGCACTTCCGGCCCGGCCAGCAGCGTGTTGTAAAGACCGCGTTTCCACCCGCGCACCGGCGGCGCTTTCGACTCATTGCGACCTCCGAGCGCGTCCGCGTAATCGTCGAAGCGATGCACGGCGCTGAGCCTTGTCGTTCGAAACGTGACCAGGGCTGCCGTCGTGAGCACAAGCGACATCGCTGTAATCGGCGCGATCTCGAGCGGCTCACTCAGCACGAACAGATTCTTGAAGAGTGAAGGCCCCAAGAGCGGAAAACCAAACAAGGCCCAAATCCCGATCGCAAACTGCAGGACCATCACGACCCACGAGAAGCGAGTCAAAACGGCAATCGTGACGAGCGGATGCGTCCGCCGGGCCGCAAAGATCAAAACGAGAGCCACCAGCAGGACGAGGTAGACTCTCCACGGTTCGAGCAGAAAATCGAATGATTGCATCGACGACTCCTTTTGGGAGGCAAGCGCGCTTGTGCGCCGATCGGGTCGCCGGCCGACCGAACTGTGTTGCGCAAGGAGCCGAAAGGAACTTCGCGGCGATCGATCGACTCCTTGCCGCTTGCTTCACGAATCAGGCGGGACTTTCCTCCATGTCCAGCATCGTGCGCCATACGGCAGTCCAGGCGCTGTCTTGCTTTTCGAAGACCCAGAGATCGCGGCCCACGGCGCGGAATCGTTTTGCGTCCCGCTCGTAGACCATCTCATATCTGAAGGAGACGACAGCCGTCTCACCGGCGATGTCGACTTGATGATCGTGTTCATGGAATTCGTGAATTCTGGCTTGCTGACAAAAGTCGCTGAATCCGGCCAGGAAGTTTTCCCGACCCTGGACCCGTCCGCTGAAACCGGGAAAGACCATCACGATTTCCGGATGTAAGAGCGGCGCAAGGGCATCCACGCGGCCGGCCAGCCATGCCTGGTTGATTCGGCGCATGATGCCAACGACATCATCGATTTGGGCCTTCTCGCCCATCGTATGTCTCGGGTGGTTGCTCTTAGAACTGCGAAACAATCTTCTTATTGAGCCGCCGCATGCCGTCCAGCCAGCGGTCGGTTTTGCCGGCGCGGTAGGTGTAGAACTCCTGGACCTCCGGGTGCGGCAGAATCAGAAAACGTTCTTCACGCAGGCCCTTGATCACCTCCTCGGCAACGTGCTCGGGCGTGACGGCCGTCAATCGCAGATAGGCCACGTGCGGGGTTTCGACCTCGAGCATGCCGGTGGTGACGCCCATCGGGCACAGGCACGAGACGCCGATCCCCTTTTCGCGGTGATTGATTGAGAGCCATTCCGCAAACGCAACGGCTCCGTGCTTAGTGACCGAATACGTGGCCGAGCCCATTTCGGTCAGGAGGCCGGCGGCCGAGGCCGTGTTGAGCAGATAGCCTTTGCCCCGTTTGAGCATGCCCGGCAGCACCGCCCGCGCCGCATAAACGTGCGACATAAGGTTGATTTGCCAGTTCCGCTGCCAATCGGCGTCGGGAGCCTCGAACCCCCCGCCGGTGGCGATGCCTGCGTTCGAGCAGAATAAGTCGATGCGGCCGAATTTCTCCTCGGCACGCCGCACGAGTTCGATCACTTGCCGCTCATCGCCAACGTCGCATTTCACGGCGAGCCCGTTGACTTCACTCGCGACGGCGGTCGCGCCGGCTTCGTTCACGTCCGAAACGACGATGCCCTCCGCTCCGTCGGCGGCAAATCGCTGGCACAACGCGCGTCCGATGCCCGAAGCGCCTCCGGTGACGACGGCAACGCAGCCTTTCACTTCCATCGCAAGATCCTTCGGGAAAATTGTCAGGGGCAGGAAATTGGCCGAAGCGAGAGCCCGGTCATTGCGATCCGCCGCGGTAGCCGCCTTCGCCTTCTCCGCGAAAATCGCGGATCGGCTCATCGCTGGGGCTGCGGCCGACGAGGCTGCCCATCTCCTTGCCGTTGCGTTTGAACCAGTCGTAGAGAATGCTGACGTCCGACCCGATGCAAAAGTGCTTGACCCCCATGTCGAGATATTCCTTGGCCTGATCGGGATGGGAGATCTCGGCCCGCGGGTGCTTGCCCATCTTGAGCGAAGTCTCGATCACGTAGCGCTCAGCCTCTTTGACCTTGGGATGCTTGAACTGGCCGGCGAGGCCGATGCTCATCGAGTAGTCGGCCGGACCGAACTGGATCATGTCCACCCCTTTGACCGACAGGATGGCCTCGAGGTTTTCGACGGCCGTCGCCTTTTCGATCATGAGCGCGATCACGGCGTCATCCAGGGATTTCACGAACGCGGGCGCTCCCGCTTCGAGCACAAAGCCGACGTCCCGACGCATGCCGACGCCGTGCACACCGCGGCCCTGCGGCGACTCCGACTTCACGGCCCGCACGCAGGCTTCCACGTCTTGCACCGACCGCGGATCGGCAAACAGCACGTTTTGAATGCCCGAACCGATTGCACGAATCGTAAGGTACGTCCGCGGCTCCTGTTCGATCTTCATCATGCCCGACATGTGATCGAACAGGTCGACCGCCCGTCCGATGTTTTCCAGCGCATACAGGTCATACGGCGCGTATTCGGCGACGAATTCGACGTAGTCGAACATCCTCGAGTGGCCAACAAGCTCCACGATCGAAGGCCAGGAAATGTGCAGGTGCGTGCCGAGGGTCGGCTTCCCGGCATCCAGCAGTTCCCGCAACCGATTACGACGCATGCGAAGTAACTTTCCAGCAAAAGGAGGCGAAGATCAAACCGCCATTGTGAGAGAGTTCGACGAGCGAAGCAACGCTCTTAGGAAGGATGAAGGCGGAAGGATGAAGGATGAGCCAAACCATGGCGAAGTCGGCCGAAGTCGCCGTGAAAAGGGCCACCACAAACGGTCCCGGCGCCCGATTCTTCGAAGGTGCGGCAGTTTTTCGTGCGCACCTTGGAAAAGCCTGCGCACCTTCGAAGGAATCGTCGGGGTTTTCCAAGATGCGCACTTTTCGAAAACCGGTGCGCATCTTCGAAGGGAATGCGCACCTTCGAAACCAGGGCGGCGCCCTGGACCCGGTGCCGTTGACGCGTAAAGTCGCGGATCCACTTGTTGCGGCCTCGTTCGCTCTGTTTGCGTAAAGTTCATTCCGTTCATGCGTTCAATTGCCACTCGAGCGGCTGGTAGCCGTAGGGACGCTATCCCCGCGTGCCGGGAGGGCCGCCTTTATTCAACAAAGGAAGGCTGGAGCGTCTCCGCCTCAGGCGAAATTGGCTTCGTTGCCGCAGGCGCTGGGCCTACGCGGCCGTTTCGTCAACTTGCGGGAAGGACCCGCAGGAAAAACGGCTCCGCATGAGCGAGATTTACAGCACGTTGACTGTACCGTTGTTCTTTTCGCTAGCCTTATTATATGCGACGAGATCGCAGCGGTTCAAGACGAATATCCAGGTAGAGTTGAGTCTGGCTCATCCTTCCGCCTTCCGCCTTCATCCTTCTCTTCACCTGTCCATCAGGCGGCCGAGTTGGCGGACCGTTTGCGAATAGTTCTCGAGTTCGTCCCGCAGCTGGCTCACGTTGGAGCCGTAGCCGAGGCGACGGGCCAGAAACAGGAACTCTTCGGACTCGGGCGGCGGCACCGTCAGATCGCGGGCGTGGCCGCGGACGATGCGGAGCGCGTCGATCAGGTCGCGCTGAAAGACGTAGGCTTCGCGAAGCCGGCCGGCGTCGGCGGAGAAAATCAGGCCGCGCTTTTCCAGGGCGGCGACGGCGTCGAGCGTGTTGACGGCGCGGAGCGACGGATCGAGATGGCCGTAACTGATTTGCAGGCCCTGCACGAGATACTCGGTGTCTGCCAGATGCCCGGGGCTGAGCTTGGCGTTGATCGTGCCCGGCTGCACAAGCTGGCGCAGTTGCTTCTCGCGCATGGCCCGCATGGCGGCGGCGTCGAACGGCTCCCCCGTATAAATCAGGCGATCCCGAAGGGCGACGATCTCTTTGCCGAATTCCAAGTCGCCGGCGATCGGCCGCAGTTTTACCAAAGCTTGCCGTTCGTAGGGCCAGGCCGCTCCGTCGGAGGCAAAATATGTGGTGAATGCGTCGAGCGATACGGGCAGACTGCCGGCCCGACCGTAGGGGCGCAGCCGCAAATCGATCTGGAAGACTCCCTCCTGCCGCGAGCGGATCGCGTGCGTGAACGACTCGATCAGCCTCTGGTAGAACTCGGCGCCGCCGATGACCTCGGGCCCATTCGTGGGGCCGCCGTTGTCGTAGAGGAACATCAATTCGATGTCCGACGCATAACCCAGCTCGCGGCCGCCGCACTTCCCCAGGGCACACACGCAAAGTCTGGCCGGGTGCTGAGCCGACGGCTGCGGCGCGCCGAAGCGGGCCTCCAACTCGCGGCGGCAGATGTCCAAAGCGAAGGCCACCACCACTTCGGCCACGTCCCCCAGTTCTGCCGAAAACTCGCCGAATTCGCGGTCCTGGCCGAGAATGTGCCGCATATCGGCCCGGAACATCTCGCGATCCTTGAAGGCGTTGAGCCGCACGCGGCGCTCTTCCGGAGTCGTCGCACCGGAAAGCTCCTTGAGCAGTTCGGCCTCGAGTTCCAACCGCGGTTTGCGACGTTCCAGTCCGACGGTATCCGTTACGACCGGAAACAAATTGACGTGCTGCAGCCGCAGAAAGTCTTCCCAAAGGAAGTCGCTCACCCCCAACAGCGTGGCCAGCGCGCCCAGCACGTCCGACCGTTCGAGCGAAGCCAGCTCTTGCAGCCAATTCGGCTGCTGGAACAAATGCTCGAGGAAATCTCGAAAATGGAGCAGGGCCGCCTCGGGATTGGGCGAACGCGGCAAGAGGTGCGTGAAGTGCTTGATCAGCACGATCGCGGCCCGCAGCTCGTGCTGGCGATCGGGGTTGGTGATTTTCTCGCCCATCGTGTCGGTCACGTGCAGCGTGTCGAACACGGTGTGCCCCGACGAAGCCACGATCAGCCGTACAATGTCGATCCCCGCGAGCGCGAGCGCGTTGGAAAGTTCGTACAGAAATCCGATCGTGTCTTCCGAGCGAATCCGCAGCACGCTGGCCCGGTCGACCGACTTGTTGTCGATGGCAATTTCGACGGGGTAGAGCGTGGTTTGCGTCTCGGCCGCGGCCGGCATGGCGGCGGCGACGCGCTTTGCCAGACGGCCCTGGGCTTCCCGCACGCGGCCGCTCCGCACTTCGCGGATCAGGCCGCTCAGTTCGACCGTATAACGCCGCCAGACGTCGACAATGTCGACCCCGGGCTGTTCGGTCGGGTCGACGGTAAAGACGTCGACGAACTTCGCTGCGTTCTGTTCGGTCGAGCTGACCCGCGTCTTGGGGGCGTGCAATCCTCCGACGACATGTTCTTCCGAAAACGCGTTGCCGTCGACGATGTTGAAGCCGTAGGCGAAGAGCAGCCCGCAGATCATCGACAGCTCGCCCGGATGGTTGAAGCCGACGATCGTCACCTGCCAGCGCCCCTCTTCCAGACGGGCCGTTTCGACCGCGACGGGATTGGAGTCATGCAGGCCGCGTAGCAACTCCGCATGGCGGGCGACTTCCGCTTCGGTGAATGTTTCGTGATACGAAGGTTCGACCCGCAGCGCCGGCGCGACGGGGGGAGCCTCTTCTCCCGGGTCATCCGGACCGAGCGGGGGCGTTTTGCCTTCGAGGTATTTGCGATAAATGGCCCGCACCGAGGCCCGGTGTCGCTCGTAATGGTCCAGAAACTGATCCGCGTCCGCGAAGTCGAGTCGCCGCGCGAGGAAAGCCAGCTCGCGGCGATCCTCGGGGAGCGAGTGCGTCTGCTTGTAGTACATGAGCTGCAGCGAGTGCTCGATTGTGCGGAAGAACGAGTAGGCGCTCGACCAGCCGGCGATACTCGTCGGCGTGAATCCACGAGAAGTCGGCCAGCCGCACGAGGGCGTCGAGCGTATTGATGCTGCGAATCTTGGGCGATTGATCGCCGTACGCCAGTTGCAGAAACTGGGCGACAAATTCGATATCGCGGATGGAGCCGGCGCCGGACTTGACCTCGCCCCAGTCGCGGCCGCGGCGGGCCAGATCGGTCTCGATGCGCGTCTTCATGCCGCGGATCGTGTCGCGAATTTGTTCGACCGGCGCGCCGAACAACAACGGCTCGACGCGCCGCAAAAACTCCTCGCCAACCGACGGATCGCCGGCAATCACCCGCGCCTTGAGGAGCGCTTGACGCTCCCACAGCATGCCGTGCATTTTGAGATAGGCGATGTGGCCGTCGATCGTATTGACGAGCGCCCCCGAACGGCCCCACGGCCGCAGCCGCATGTCGACGCGGTACAAAAATCCCTCGCCCGTCGAATCGGTGAGCGCCTTGATCAGCCGTTGTCCCAGGCTCCAGAAACGCGACGCGTCTTCGCGGCAGAGGAAAATCAGGTCGATATCCGAGCTGTAATTCAGTTCCGCGCCGCCGAGCTTGCCCATGGCGATCACGGCGAAACCGGATTCGGTCGGTTTGGTCTCGGGATTGAGGATCGAGAGGCCGACCTGCACAAGACTGTCGGCCAAGAGAGAAAGCTGCACGGTGACCGATTTCAGGTCGAGCAAACCGAACGCATCGCAGGCGCCGATGCGTAACAGCTCCCACCGCTGATGACGGCGGAGCGCGTCCAGCTTGGAGTCCAGTGTCTTGTGCGCGGCCAGCACTTCGAGCGCCTCGTCGGTGAACTGATGGCGGTTCTTGAACTCGGCCAGGCGCTTGTGGTTCGTCAACTTTTCCAGGTAGTCCGGATTGCGCAGCAGAATCTCGGTGAGGAATTGGCTCCCCACAAAGAGCTTGACCAGGATTTCGACCGCCCGCGGCCGCGAGGCAAGATACCGCAACAAGACCGTCCGGTCGGGCACGCACTGCACGTAGCGCTCGAAATTCAAAAGTGATGCATCGGGCGTGGCGGCGTCCGACAGGGCCATGAGCAGCATGGGCAACACATCGGCCAGCGCCGCCCGCGATTCGTCGTCGACCGCCATCTCGCGGAGCCGGACCAGAGCCAGTTCCCAATCGGCAAAACCGGCCGCGGTCAAGAGCGCCTTCCCGTCGGCTTCCGGAAGGCCGGATGCCCGGACGAGTGAACCGCTGCGCTCAAACATGACGGTCAATTTCGCAGGAAAGGACCTTGCGGCCCTTGGTGGAGGTGCCTGCATGTAGGTTATGCCGCCGCCGGAACCGACGCAATCTCTCGCCTCGCACCGCGGACCGCGTTATTCTGGCGTTGGCAAATTGGTGCAAGACGGCGACGAATATTGTCTCGAGGGCGTGACACCATGCGGCAACAGCGACTTGTCTCGCGCGGATTGGTTGCGATCGCGGTTCTGGCGACGATGTGCGGCACGGCCGGCCTGTCGCGGGCGGCCTCCGAAAAGAAGCAGGTCTACCAGCAGCAAAAGGACGTGATCTACGGCGACTCGGACGGCGTCGCCCTCGCGATGGATATTTTCACGCCGACCGGGGCCAAGAACGGCCTCGGCATCATCGACGTCGCCTCGGGGGCCTGGCACTCCGACCGCAGCAAGATCCGCGATCACATGCGGGCGCAGGTTTACGATATCTTCTGCGGCAAAGGTTACACGGTCTTTGCGGTGCGGCCCGGCTCCATCACCCGATTCTCCGTGCCCGATATGATCAGCCATCTGCGCCTGGCCACCAAGTGGGTGCAGGAACACGCCGCTCAATATGGCATCGATCCACAGAATCTGGGCATCACGGGCGGCTCCGCGGGGGGACATCTGACTTCGCTCTTGGTCGTCTCGACGCCGGCGGGAAAGGATGGCACGGTCGATCAGCCGTTCAAAGCCGTCGGCATCTTCTTTCCGCCGACCGATTTCATTCACTATCGCAGCAAGAAGGCAACCGACTTCGAAAAGGATGAAAAATCGGGCCAGCGGATTCGCGCGCTGGCCGGCCCCCGCGGTGAAGGCGGCGACGCGGCTCTCAACGGCGAGCAGCTGACCCAGCTGGCGCGGAAGATTTCGCCCACGCTTCTCGTCGATCGCAAACAGCCGCCGTTTCTGATCATTCACGGCGACGCCGATCCGCTGGTGCCGCTGCGGCAGTCGGAGATTCTTGTCGAGGCCCTGAAAAAGCAGGGCGGGTCGGCCGAATTGATCGTCAAGAAGGGGGGCGGCCATCCCTGGTTCACGATCAACGAAGAGGTCAAGGTGATGGCCGACTGGTTCGACACGCAGCTCAAGCCGAAGGCCAAGTCATAACGATCGAGCCGACATGCCCAGCCGGGGAGAAGGCGTGATTCGCGTCTGCCTCGTCGCCGGCGTACGGCCGAACTTTATGAAGATCGCCCCCGTCGCGCGGGCCCTGACAACACGCGGGGTCGCGGCCGAGATCATCCACACCGGCCAGCACTACGACGAGCGGATGAGCCGGGCCTTCTTCCGCGAGTTGAAGATGCCGGCGCCGCTCGTCAACTTGGGAGTTGGTTTCGGTACGCCGCTCGTGCAGACCGCCGAGATCATGCGGCGGTTGGAGCCGGTGTTCCTGGAGCAGCGGCCCGATTGGGTCGTCGTGGTGGGCGACGTCAATTCGACGGTCGCCGGAGCACTCGCGGCTTCGAAGCTGGCAATCCGGCTGGCCCATGTCGAAGCGGGACTCCGCAGCTTCGACCGCAGCATGCCCGAGGAACTCAACCGCATCGTCACCGACGCCGTCTCGGATCGAATGTATGTTTCCGAGCCGGCCGGAGTCGCCAATCTCGAGCGGGAGGGAGTAGAAACGCGGCGGATTGTGCTCGCCGGCAACTTGATGATCGATTCGCTGCTGGCAAACTTAGAGAAGGCCCGGGCGGTCCGAGCCTGCGAGCGATTCAACCTGCGTCCACAGGAATTCGCCCTGACCACGCTGCACCGCCCCTCGAACGTCGATGTTCGCGAAAATCTGCAATCGATTCTTGCCGCGCTGGAAGAGACGTCACGTCGGCTGCCCGTTTTGTTTCCGCTTCATCCGCGAACGCGAAAGCGGATCGACGAATTCGGTCTGGCCGCGTCGATCAACGGCAACCGAGTTTCCGTGATCGAGCCGCTCGGTTATTTCGACACGATTTCGCTGATCGACGCGGCGCGTGTCGTGCTCACCGATTCGGGCGGCATGCAGGAGGAAACGACCGCGCTGCGCGTGCCGTGTCTGACGCTGCGAGAGAATACGGAGCGGCCGATCACCGTCGAGATCGGCAGCAGCCGGCTTGTCGGTTCGAATACTTCGGCGATTTTGGCCGCGGTCGACGAGATCCTGGCCGGGCCGCCGCGTTTCGGCACAGTCCCCGCGATTTGGGACGGCCACGCGGCCGAGCGGATCGCCAATGATCTCTGTGCGCAGTGACGCCGGATGGCGCGATCCACTATCCTTTCGCAACAGTCTCACGACGATTGCCGAAAGACCTTGAGTGAACTCGCACGCCACGCGAATCAACCGAAGAACGTTTCTCGCGGGCTCCGTCGCCGCCACGATGGGAGCTGCGGCCGCGCTTGGCCGCGGGCGGGCCGCGTCGCTTGACGACAAAGCGCTCATCGCGATCACCCTCGATCTGGAGATGAGCCGCCATTATCCCAAACGAGGGATGATGGAGTGGGACTATGAAAAGGGAAACCTCGACGTCGACACCAAGAAATATGCAGTGGAGGCAGGCCGCGTCGCGAAAGAACGCGGTGGGCTGATCCACTATTTTTGCGTGGGCCGCGTGTTGGAACAGCCCGACGTGACGTGGCTCAAAGGATTGATCGCCAGCGGCCACAAGGTCGGCAATCACACGTACGACCATGTGAACGTGAAGGCCAAAACGGCCGCCGAAGCTCAATTTCGCTTCGCCCGTTCCCCCTGGCTGGTGCGGGGTAAACCGATCGACCGCGTCATTCGCGAGAATATCGAAACGACGACGCTCGCCATGCGAGAGCGGCTGGGCGTCTCGCCGGACGGTTTTCGCACGCCGGGCGGTTTCAACAACGGCCTCGACGATCGGCCCGATCTGCAAAGGATGCTGCTCGACGGTGGATTCACCTGGGTCAGCTCGAAATATCCGGCCCATCTCCGCGGCAAAGAGCACGAACGGCCGACGCCGGATGTTTACGGGTCGATTCTCGCAGCTCAGAAGAAGTGCCAGCCTTACATCTATCCGACGGACCTCGTCGAAGTCCCCATGAATCCGATCAGCGACGTGACGGCTTTCCGCAGCACGTTTTGGACGCTGGACTATTTTCTCGAGGCGACACGGAAGTCGGTCGAATGGGCGATCGAGAACCGGGGCACGTTCGATTTCCTCGCGCATCCGTCGTGCCTCGTCGTCGAGGATCCGCATTTCGAGACGATCAAGCTAATCTGCGAACTTGTGAACAAAGCAGGCGACCGCGCGGCCATCGTCGGACTGGACGCCTTCGCCGAACACGCGCGGATGCGAATTGGCAAGACCTGAACCGGGAGACTTCGTGCAAATTCTTTTGACCAATGACGACGGAATCCAAGCGGCCGGATTGGCGGCGCTTTATCCCGAGCTCTGCCATTTGGGCAACGTACAGATCGTCGCGCCGGCCTCCGAGCAGAGCGGTGTGGCCCTTTCGATCACGTATCGCCATCCGATTTTGGTGCACGAGGAAACCCGCGACGGCCGGCCCTGGGGCTGGGCAGTGGCCGGCAGCCCGGCGGATTGCGTCAAACTGGGCGTGCTGGAGTTCTGCAAGGAGACGCCGCGGTTGATCGTCAGCGGCATCAATTCGGGAGCGAATTCGGGCATCAACGTGCTGTATTCGGGGACGGTTGCGGCTGCAATCGAAGGGGCCTTTTTCGGCGTCACGTCGGTCGCCGTTTCGCAGTCTTACGACGGGGGGACGCCGGATTACGCGCTCACCGCTCGACGCGCGCGGAAAGTGATCGAGCAACTTCTTTCGCACAATCCGCGGCCGGGAACTCTTTGGAATCTGAATTTCCCCGAGCAGCGACCGGGCTGGCCGCGCGGGCTCAAGGTCGTGCGAATGGGCGTGATTCGCCACATGGAAAAGATGGAAAAGCGAGAGAGTCCAGGCGGGCGGACCTACTTTTGGGTCGGCAAGAAACCGCTCGAACAGCTCCCTATGGAGCCCGAAACGGACAACCGTGAGTTGGAAGAGGGTTTCGCCACGCTCACGCCGCTGCACATCGATATGACGCACAAGCAACTGCTTGATCGATTTGCCGAATTCGAATGGTCGGTCGAGTAACTAAAAATCTGGGTGCCACTGGCGAGGGCTTTGGCTCGCCAGTGTCTTCGACTTAGCTTCCGTTACTGCGTCAAGTCGATCCTCAAACTGCAAAGCACTGGCGAGCCAAAGCCCTCGCCAGTGGCACCCCGTGGTTGTCCACCATTTCGAAGCAGACAGTTTAATGCTGCAGACGGCGCCTCGAACTCGAGAAACGACTGCAGCATGATCTGGGCGGCGACTTTGTCGAGCCGTTCTTTTCGCTTCTTTTTGCTGAGGTTTGCCGCCAGCAGATGGTCTTCGGCGATCGCGGAGGTGAAGCGTTCATCCCACATCGCCAAGGGAAGCGCGGTCGCAGCGGACGCCCACGCAGCGAAGCGGCGGGCCTCGCGGGCCTTTTGCCCCTCTTCGCCCCCGGTGTGAATTGGCAGGCCGACGACCAGCCCGACAACGCGGTATTCCTCAGAGATTTTCTTGAGGCGCGCCGCGTCGACTTCGTCGCGCGAGCGCGTGTAATTCTCCAGCGGCGACGCGATGCGTTGTTCGTCGTCCGAAACGGCAATGCCGATTCGCCGCGTGCCGTAGTCGAGTCCGAGCAGCCGGCCCCGACGGGGAAGATCCGCGTTGGCGGCGGCGGGTTCAGAGGAACCGCTCATGCCCGCGCTCGCGAATGAGATGAACCAGCTTGCGAATTCCCTCTTCGTCATCCTTGCGGGCGACCAGCGTGGCGTCGGGCGTGTGCACAATCACGCAGTCGGTCAGACCGATCGCGCCGACCAGATGGTCCGGCGTGGTCGAGATGATGCAGCCGCTGCTCTCGATGCCGCAGAAGGGGCCGTCCACTGTGTTCCCGTGCGGGTCGGCATCGCGTCTGCGTGAGAGTGCCTGCCAGCTCCCCACGTCGTCCCATTCGAAGGGCGCCTCGAGGACGCACACGTCGTCGGCTCGTTCGAGGACGGCGTAATCGATCGAGATCGATTTCATCGCCGGAAACTCGGCCGCGAGAGCTTCGTCCCAACTGGCCGTCCCCACGCTCGGCCTCAACTTCGCGAGCGACTTGGCAATCGACGGCTCGAAGCGTTCAATCGCGTTGAGGATCGTGGCCGCCTTCCAGACAAAGATGCCGCTGTTCCAATAGAACCGGCCGGCAGCGAGGAGCTCTTCGGCCTTCGCCCGGTCGGGCTTTTCGCGGAACGAGGCCACGCGCCACGCGCCTGTCGTCTTGCCGGGCAGTGCCTCACCCCGTTCGATGTAGCCGAACCCCGTGCAGGCATACGTCGGTTTCACGCCGAACAGAATCAGCGAAGCCGGCTGATCGGTGACGATGGCAACGGCCCGCTCGACGGCCTGGCGGAAGGCGCTTGGGTCCGGGACGAAGTGGTCCGCCGGCATCACCAGCATGATGCCCTCCGGATCTTGTGCGGCAATTTGCAGTGCGGCCAGACCGATGCAGGGGGCCGTGTTCCGGCCGCACGGTTCGCGGAGAATATTCGCCGCCGGCAGCGCGGGAAGCTGTTTCTGCGTCTGGGCCGCGTGCGACTGATTGGTGACGACCCACGAACGGTTGATGGGAATCCAATCGCCGACGCGGCTGAGCGTGGCCGCCAGCAGCGTTTCATCGCCAAAGAGTTGCAGGAACTGCTTGGGCAGGGCCGCCCGGCTTTGGGGCCAGAACCGCGTGCCGCTTCCGCCGGCCATCACCACCGCATGCAACATGCTCGACTCGTCCAATCAGTTGAGAAACGTGGGTTCCGAAAACTTTGTGCCCGGTTTGACTTTGGCGCGGACATCCTCGACATCGAGGGCGAAGAGCGGGCTGATCTCGACCGGCGTCGCATCGTCGATTTGCGCGCCGGCCGCGCGCAACCAACCGTGGAACAGGCTCGCCAGGGCCGCCCGAGCCGTCTCGGGCGAATCATCGCCGCTGGCATTTTTGACGGGATTAAACTCACGGGCCCGATCCGTTTCCAGCACCCGAGCCCGCGTGGCCAGCGGCAGCGCGTCGAAAATGAACCGCTCGAATTTGTAGGCGTTTTCGCGCTCCGGGTTGATCAGCTTTCCGTCGGCGTTGCAATACGGGACTTTTTTGTGCGCGACGTGAAATGGCAACGCGTCACCATGATCGACGAGCCGATCCAAGAACGCGCGGGTGAATACGTGGATTGCCGTGCTGCCCGCCCACAACAGGAGTGCACCCGCGGCATCGGTTTTTCGGGCCACGTCGAGCGGCAAGTCGCTGTATTCGATGATCTGCGTGACGCCGTCGACATCGACCGCAACTCCCATCCGTTCGGCCGCGGAGCGCTTGGCGACGACTTTCACCGACATGTCGCAACCCAGCTCGGCATGAAAACCAAGAAAGACCGGGTCGCAGACGATTGCCGTCGGATTGTCGACCTGGTGGTAGTGCAGGTATTCAATTCCGCGGCGGTTCATTTCGGCAAGCAGTCCCGACTTTGCCAGCGCCGTGAGCATTCCGCCGTGCCCGTCGGGACTCGTGCTCAGCGTTTGATCGCCCGCAATGAGCAGCTTTCCGCTCTCGGCATCGACGGCCGGCATGTTCCCCTGCTGGAAGAAGAAGACGTCGCCGGCCGGCAATCCGAAGTTGTTGTGTTCGGCGAAAAAGGCGACCGTTTCGTCATGGGTCGCGTCGCTGGTCATGATGAAATACGGAATCGGCGCGCCGGCGCGCGCGAGCGGGCCAGCAACTGCTGCGCGAGAATTTGGAAGAGCGGCGCGCCGCTCAACGCGCCGATCGGATACACGCCCTTCGGTTTGTCGAAGCCGAGCCGAGTTCCTTGTCCGCCGGCCACCAGGATGGCCCCCACTTTGCCGGCCCGCAGCAAACCGTCGCCGGCAGCTCGAGCCTGCTCCCACCGGTTCCGCTCGTCGGCCGTTTGGGGAAGCCGCACCATGGATTGCGGCGGCACCGCCCGGCGCGAGCGTTCCACCAAAGCATCTTGTTCGGCGGCTCCCGTTTTTTGCCGCGTGGCGACCAGTGCCTCGAGTTGGCCGAGATCGAGTGCCTGAATTTGCTCCAAGAGGCGTTGGCGCGATGCGGGACCGAGCTTGTCCCAGAGCCGCAAGACATGCTCTTGCCTGTGCCGCGTCAACTCGCGGCGGAGGTCGTCAGGGAGTTCACCGGCCATCGCCTCAGATTAGCGGACGCCTGCCGAGTGGGGAAGCAGGCCTCTCGCGTTCGTCGGCTAACGATGCGACATCAAGAGGTACATGCTGTAGATCACGACGACCGAAACGATGAGCGTTCCGAAGTCCAAAAGACGGCGGCCGACGGCAACGTTCTTGAGGGCAATGATGTGGGCGATGACCTCGATGAAGCCGACCATCACGAACTTGAAATAAACGATGCCCGCCAGGTGCCAATGATGGAAGAAATAGCCCGCGACGGGATTCGACTCGTAGAAGATCGTGCGGCCGGTGACGCCCGTCAGGTCCTCGAGGAGCATGCACGTCATCAGCACGTCGAGCACGCTGGCGATCAGGAACAGGGAGCTTTCCCGTTGCAGAGGCAATGGGTGACGGAAGATCGTCTCGAGGAACTTGAAGTCGAGGTTGCGTCGCGGCAGCGTATTGGCCATCGAGTGCCTTTCCGATCCCTGGAGTTATGTGTCGATCCAGCCTCCCCGATGCGGGCACCCACAAGTATTGGAGGCGACTTACCATCTGGCCAGAACCTTGGCAAGATAATTTTGAATTGGCCCGTTCGTCGCGAGGGGCTTTCGCGCAAAAAAACGCACCGACCAAGGGGAGCCGGTGCGTTTCGATGGGGTCCAACACTGCTCTGAACGAGCAATAATACTTACGGAACATCTCCTGACGGCGTTGGGCGAATTTCACTTGTTCGCCGGGGCGGCCGGGCCGAACCGGCAGCCTCCTGGGCGTGTCTAACGTAAATCGATCGCGTACGAAGCCTTGCGTCGCCGTCAATTGCAATCGATCGCACCGCCAATACACTTTACGCTTCGGCGCTCGCCTCTGATTTTTGTGGAAATCGGCACTTTGGCTGGATCAGCTCATGCCCCGGTACGACCCGAAGCGGATTGAATCCAAATGGCAGCACGAATGGAAAGTGCGTCGCACTTTCGCGACGCCCGAAAACCGATCGGGAAAGGGCAAGCTCTACGTCCTCGACATGTTTCCGTACCCATCGGGCGACGGGCTGCATGTCGGACATCCGGAAGGGTACACGGCCACCGATATCGTCTGCCGCTTTAGCCGCATGCGCGGGAAGGACGTTCTGCACCCGATGGGTTGGGACGCCTTCGGTTTGCCCGCCGAGCAGCATGCCAAGAAAACGGGGACGCACCCCCGCGCGACGACGTACAAAAACATCGACACGTTCCGGCGGCAGCTGCAGATGCTCGGTTTCAGCTACGACTGGGACCGCGAATTCTCCACCACGGACCCCGATTACTTCCGCTGGACCCAGTGGATTTTCTTAGTGCTCTTCGACACCTGGTACGACCGGGATTGCGAATGGGCCGGGACAGACGGGCGCAAGCGGAAGGGGCGCGGCCGGCCGATCGCCGAGTTGCCGATCCCCGCGGACGTCCGCCAACAGGGGACCGAGGCTGTTCGCCGCTACCAGGACAAACACCGCCTGGCCTACCAGAGCTTCGCGCCGGTGAATTGGTGCGAGGCACTGGGGACGGTGTTGGCGAACGAGGAAGTCATCGACGGCAAGAGCGAGCGGGGCGGCCATCCGGTTACGCGGGTTGCCCTCCGCCAATGGATGCTGCGAATCACGGAATACGCCGATCGGCTGCTGGAGGAGTTGGACGAGCTGGATTGGAGCGAGTCGATCAAGACGCTGCAGCGCAACTGGATCGGCCGCAGCGAAGGCGCCGAGGTTGATTTCTTCATCGGTAAGAACGCGGCAAACGACGCGGAGCACACCTTCACCGAATGGAAGCAGACGCAGGCTCGCACGGGTTTTCCCAAGGAGCCCGACGAGAACGTGCTGCGGATTTACACTACGCGGCCCGACACGCTGTTCGGCGCGACATACATGGTGCTGGCGCCGGAGCATGCCTTCGTCGATCGTTTGACGACGCCGTCTCAGAAGGCCGCGGTCGACAAGTATCGGCGCATCGCTGCCGCGAAAAGCGATCTCGACCGCACCGATCTGGCCAAGCAAAAGACGGGCGTCTTCACGGGGGCGTACGCGCTGAACCCCGTCAACGGCCAACGAATTCCGATCTGGATCGCCGACTACGTCCTGGCGAGCTACGGAACGGGCGCGATCATGGCCGTACCGGCGCATGACTTGCGCGACTGGGAATTCGCCGTGCAATTCAAGTTGCCCATCGTTCCCGTCGTGCAGCCGCCGGCCGGGCATGAGCCCTCGCGAGAAGAGCTGGCGCTGTCGCGCACGGTCGACGGCCGGCAGGAAACGCCGTTCGTTGGACAGGGGGCAGGGATCAATTCCGCCAACTACACGGGCACGCCGACGGCCGCCTTCAAGAAGCAGATCACGCAAGATTTGCAGAAGGCGGGACTGGGACGCGGCGCGGTCAACTACCGTCTGCGCGACTGGCTGTTCAGCCGGCAGCACTACTGGGGCGAGCCGTTTCCGATCTGGCATGAGCTGGATGCGGCGGGCAAGCCCACGGGTTTGCTGCGGGCCGATTCCGAGAGCGGGCTGCCCGTGACGTTGCCCGAGATGACGGACTTTACGCCGACCGGAAAGGCTGAGCCGCCACTGGCCAAGGCGCCCGCCGACTGGCTCTACAAAACGGATACCGACGGGACTCGGCTCATGCGGGAGACGAACACCATGCCGCAATGGGCCGGCTCCTGTTGGTATTACCTGCGGTTCATTGATCCCAAGAACAATCAGCGTTTCGTCGATTCGGCCAAGGAAAAATACTGGATGCCGGTCGATTTGTACGTCGGCGGCGCCGAGCATGCCGTGCTGCACCTGCTCTATTCGCGGTTCTGGCACAAAGTCCTGTTCGATCGCGGCCATCTCAGCACGGCCGAGCCGTTTCGCAAGCTGGTGAACCAGGGCATGATCCTGGGCGAAGCCGAATTGACCGGCTATCGGGATCCCGCGGGGGGCTGGGTCTCCGCCCGCGCCGTGAAGGAGCAACCGGGCCCCGACGGTGAGACGGTAAAGGTCGACGCTGCCTCGCGAGTCCTGGAGCCCGTGCGTTTGAAGACGGACGACGTGACGAAAAAAGGGGACGAGTTCGTTCTGAAATCCGACCCGTCCGTGGCTGTCGAGAGCCGCGCTTACAAGATGTCGAAGTCGCGGGGGAACGTCGTTAATCCCGACACTGTTGTCGGCCAGTGCGGAGCAGACGCACTGCGGATGTACGAGATGTTCATGGGACCGCTGGAAGCGACCAAACCGTGGAGCACGACGGGCGTCGAGGGGATCAACCGCTTCCTGGCCCGCGTGTGGCGGATGATCGCCGATGAACGGGCCGACGAGATTCGTCTCAATCCCGCCGTACAAGACGTTGCACCGCAAGAAAGCCAACAGCGGCTGTTGCACCGCACGATCAAGGCCGTCACCGAAGATCTCGAGCGGATGTCATTCAACACGGCGATCAGCCGTTTGATGGAATTCACCAACGAGATCGCCTCGGCCGAACCGCGCGGCAGGTCGCTGCTCGAACCGTTTGTGTTGTTGTTGAGCCCGCTGGCCCCGCACCTGTGCGAAGAGTTGTGGCAACTCTTGGGCCACCAGGAATCGCTGGCCTACGAGCCCTGGCCTGTCTACGACGCGGCCCTGTTGGCCGAGGCGCTGGCCGAGATTCCCGTGCAGGTGAACGGCAGACTCCGCGGTAAAGTCCGCGTGCCGGCCAAGAGCGATCAGGCGGCGGTCGAAACGGCCGCACGCAACGATCCGGCCATCGCAGCGCATCTCGAGGGCAAGACGATCGTCAAGGTCGTGTTTGTCGCCGACCGTCTGTTGAACTTCGTCGTGAAATAGGTCCAGCCGCTTTCGTTGGGCCCTTTCGGGCTGTTGCCCGTCCGCGTCAACTTGAAGTGCCCATCGAGGTCTGCGATCGCATCTTGGTTCGGGTTATCCCGACGAGCCGGTCTCTTCGGGCCGTTGAGAAAGACGACGATCGCAGTCCCGCAACGACTCGGGAGCGCGTCAGCACGCATGCGTGGCGAATTGTTTTCAAACCCAACCGAAGAAAACCAGGAAAAAGCGACTTTTCCGCAGATTTGGTCAAGTTTGTGGGCCGAACCGTGAATTCTCTTACAAGATTTTGGCACGAAGGCGAGGGCCGGCACTGTTCAAAGGGTCGGTGGGATTAACAATCCAGCAGGGCTGCACCACTGAATTGAGGAGACTCTTAAGTCTGCCGTTGAACGCGGTTTTTTGGTGAACAAAAGTTCTGGCGGTTTATCGGTGCTAAGCGCGCAAAGTGGCATGTCCAATTTGACCGGCTCGTTGAGCAAGCGAAAACCTTGCGCCCGCTGACTAATCGATTTCAAAGACGAGGTCCCGCAGGGACGCGGCCGATAAATCCCGCGTCGAGTGAAAACCGAGTTGGACGAGTCGGATAACCAGGTTCCTTCAAGCGCTCAGGGCCGGGCGTTTTCCGAAATTCGCTGTGACTGCAACAAGATTGAGCGACAGCCGACTGGAGTAACGCATCTGTGACCCGTTCACACCTTTCTGCCAGGCATCTTCTGCAGCAGATCGAATTCGATCGATCCAAACGCGTTCGGCGGGATAAGCGGCCCGCCTGGCTCACCGCTCTCATCGAACGAGCGGCTGACCTCTTCGATCCGGTCGATGAAGTCGGACGCGTGGGCTTCGACTGCCGTTTGGACGAAGAGGGTTGGTCGGTGGCCTTGTACCTGGGCGCCGTCGAGCTCGTTGGCGGAAAAACCGACGGGAAACTGCAGTGCGCGGCCTTTCGGTTCGACTTGAAGTCGCTCTTGGACGGCTTCTCGACCGTCGAACGTGTGGAATGGAACGTCGTCGATTCGAGCGACAACTCTGCCGATCCCGGCCCGCGGTCGTTTCTCGCGATTGACGGACTGGTCGGCACGAACCGGATTCGGATCTCGATCGATTCGGCCGCCCCGCTGGCCGCCGGCCCGGCACTCCGCCGGCTGCCGGACGGCCGCTTCGAAACGGCCTGACTTCTCCCGGACGTCAGTGAGGAGCTTCGGCAAATTCCGGCGCCCGCTCTTTCAGCAAGCTGTGAGTCTCGATGTCCGCACGGCCGTCAATGCAGTGTCTTGATGGCATTGGGTCCCGGATTTTCAATCGGTTCCCGGCCGGCGACTTTGATTTCGTAGCGCCAAGCGGTGTTGCCTTTGTGGGAAAGGTCGACGACGAGGTCTTTGTCCTCTTTGTTTTTGTCGGGATCGCTATACAGGTTGTTGAGCCGGTCCTTGCCGCGCCATCCACTGGGTCCGCCGATTCGAAGGCCTCCTTCCAGTTGCACAAAACAAACCACGTAGTCGCCCGTGGGCACGCCGTCCGCTCTGTCATACGTGTGGAACTCGAAGCTGCCATCCTCGTCGCAGGCTGCGTAAAGGGGCATACCCTTGGGCGGGTTCTTGGTGTTCCACAGGACGACCAACGTGCGTACGACGCCCATGTCGCCGGGCGACCCTCCGTCAATCGTGACGTTTCCAGCAAATGGCACGACGCTTTCCTTCTGAGCGCCGGCGGCTGCCAGTGCGTTATCGAGCGCGAGATTGGCACTTTGCGAGCGGCTGCAACCACTGAGAACAAGTCCGATCGTGGCGACGGCTGCCCCTAACACGGCAGCGCGATTCAGGACACCAGTGATCCGTAACATTTATTCCTTCCTTATGGCACCCGATCCGCGTCGACCGATTAAGCGCTCGGTGCAACGGAGAAGTACGGGCGGCGGGAAATGAGCGGAAAAGACGTGTGTCGCCACAGGGCTTTTACGCACCTGCGTGCGAGATTCAACGTCTCAAGAGAAACGACGGTTTGGAGGCCGGCGCTCGCGCCGGCCTCCAATTTCCGTCCTGGCTCGGCAGCGACTTTCGGTCGGTTACGGACAAGAAGCAAGCTCTTGTCGCAACCCCTCAATCGCCAAACGTTAGAAGGCAGAATCGGTGACGGGAGCGTAACCTTTGTACGAGACCAGGCGGCAGAAGACGACAATGCTGAGATTCTCGCTCACCATGTGCACCGAACCGTCAGCCAACAACAGGCCGCATGAGCCCGGGTGGAAACTGTACAGTCCGCCGAAGGCCTGGTTGACGCAGTTAATGAAGCAAACCGGCGCGCCACTGGTCGGCGCGGCGGCCAATCCCGAGAATGTCGACCCATAGAGTTCGTTGAACCCGTTTTCGAGACAGTCCCAGCAGCCGCCACTATTGTGCTTGGGAACGATGGGAATGCAGGTGAAGAGTGCGACAGGCGCGCTCTGCTTCACGCCTCTGGCCCACACGTCGGGACGACCCGCCAACTCACCGGCCAGAATCGTGGTCGAGGTGCCGTCGAGGACTTGTTCGATCGGCACCGGGAAGTTGTCGTTGTTCAAAATGCCGTGATTGCACCTCTCTCCGGGGGCATTTACACAACCGCACGCGAGCAGCTTGTAATTATTTTCGAGCCCGCCCGTGTACTTGTTGATGGCCGTGTAGTCGCTGGCTCCGGCCCACACGGCTGGCAGAAACTGGGGAAGGTGGGTTGCGGCATGAATGTAGCAATCAACCAGAGCAGAGGTCTCCTGGAACGGGTTGATCGACCGCGGTGCGGAAGGACAGAGGAACGTGGCAACAATCGAGGCCATTGGACGAGTCGGACCGCAGGCGCAGCAGCTACCCGAGTTCAAGGACGTATAGACCCTACCCCCCAAGGCGGCAGGCACGGCTAGGGGCGAATACGAAGGGCTATTTTGATCAATTCGATCATAGACCGTCGTTCCCTCGACGTAAGGCAGGAGCTTCTCGCCCCACATGTGGATATTGAAGTCGCAGTACGGCGAGCACACCGGGCCGGAACCGAGGATGGACTTGATGCCGGGGCCGTAACCCAGCAGAAATGCCGGCGTGAAGTAATTGTTGACGTCGTGATAGTTGTGCTCGGCAATGCCAAGCTGCTTGAGGTTATTGCGGCACTGCGTCCGGCGGGCCGCTTCGCGAGCCGCCTGAACGGCCGGCAATAAGAGTGAGATCAAGACAGCGATGATCGCGATGACCACCAAAAGTTCGATCAGCGTGAAACCTCTGCGCGCACGGCTCATGCAAGATTCCCCTTTTTCCGAGAGTCGGAAAGATAAAAAAGTTTCCAGCGATTCGTCCTGAGTTCCGGCCGTTCCGCGAGGAATCCTCGCGAGTCTTCGTCAGCCGGAATTTGTGCCCGCGTATTCTGACAACCGCAGCGCGAAGAGCACAAAGGCAAAACGGGGTAAAATTATTACATCCTTAACCGATGAGATTAAAATTCGCTTGGATGCGCAGATTTACACACACGTGTTGTGAGATTCCTCACATGTGGACCGCGCGGTAAACGCCGAAGGAGCGCTCGTCGCGCGATCGGGATCGATTGCGTCGAGAACGCTCGCAAGCGTTTGGTGGTTGCCTTCCCGCTGCCGTTGCTCTGCTTTCAGCGACGCCCGTTCCCCCGCTATGCTTCTTTCTGGGCGGGAAGAACCGGTCGCTGTCGACCGCACTGAGCTGAACAGACTTTAGACAAATGAACCGGGCCTCCATCAACGCACCTTCGACGGCTCTTCGCCGAGGCCTGCTGCTTGGCGGCCGACTTGCCGACACGGCGATCGTCGGCTGCGGGGCGGTTGTTCTGGCCGCCTTATTCTGGTGGCCCCTTTTCGAGGGGGGCGGCTTTGTCGGCGGCGATGTCTACAGCTACTACTTGCCGCAGAAAGTCGTTTACGCCGAGTCGCTCGCGGCCCTCGAGCTGCCTCTCTGGAACAACCGTGCGGGGCACGGCTACCCGGTCGGCGGCGAGAGCCAGACGGGACCGTTTTATCCCGCGAACATCGTCCTCTACTCGCTCTTCTCGATCAACACGGCCTACAACGTCAATCACTTGTTGCACTACGTGCTGGCCTTTGTCTTCACCTGGCTTTACGCCCGCTCGCTTTCCCTCAGCCGCCTGTCGAGCGGTCTGTGCGCGCTCGTCTTCACCTACGGATGGTTTCCCCCGCGTTCCTGCTGGGAATGGGCCATTATCGGCGGCGCCTGGATGCCCGCCGCTTTATGGTGCGTCGAAAAGTTCTTTGCGACGCGACGAGTCCGCTTTGCGCTCGGACTGTGCGGCGTTATCACCCTGCAACTCTTGGCTGGTCACTTCAATCTGGCTTTCCTGACACTCGTCGCGCTAGTCCCCTACATCGGTCTGCGGTTGCTGTTCGCCAATCGCGATTTGCCGGACGTGACGCGCTCGCGCTGGCCGCTCGTCGGCGCCATTTCGCTGGCGGCCGTTTTGTCCGCCTTCGGATTGGCAGCGCTGCAACTGGCTCCAACGTGGGAGCTCAAGCAATTGAGCCAACGCGAATCGCCGGGACAGGACCACAATCTCGCG
This sequence comes from uncultured Planctomycetaceae bacterium, assembly GCA_963752185.1. Classification (GTDB taxonomy): domain Bacteria; phylum Planctomycetota; class Planctomycetia; order Planctomycetales; family Planctomycetaceae; genus DASPSM01. The sequence goes on from CAVVXK010000002.1 coordinate 4,947,270, forward strand.
CACGGTTCGATCCCGGCCTGGTATTGGTCGGAAGCGGTCCGCCCTTGGTACTGGTACTCGCTGGGAACCAACCGCGACGACGCGCTTCGCGAAGCCGAGCCAATGCTGGGAGACAAAACGAATCAGGTCGAAGCCCATCTGTATTTCGGCCTGATTCCGTTGGCGCTCGCGCTGATCGAAGTTGGCTATTTGTTTTGGACCCGCGATCGCGTCAGCCTCGTTTGGCTTGTCCTCGGCTTGGCGGCTCTCTTCTACACAGCCGGTTGGTTCCTGGGTTTCGCCCGGCATGTGCCCGGATTCAATTTCTTTCAAGGTCCCGGGCGCTTCGGCGTCATCACGACGTTGGGAGTCGCCGTCCTCGCCGCCAAATCGCTCGACCGGCTGCGCGCCACCGGTTCGCTCATTTCGGGAATGGCGGTGCTCGTCTCGTTTGCGGCCGCGATGTGGACAGGCCTCGAGCTGACGTCGCAAGGTCTTGAGCTCGAGCGCTCCACTTCGGCGCCGAATCCGTTTCAAATCCAGGGGCTCGCCATCTCCGAGGCGGCGATCTCGGTCGTGCTCTTGTTGGGCCTGATCGCCATCATCCTGGCAATCGTTGCACAACTTCTCAGCCACGATTCACGTCCGGCGCCGGCCGCGCGCTTCGGCCGCTGGACGCTCGTCGGCTTCGTGCTCTTCACCACCGTCATCGACTTATGGCTCGTGAGCCGCGTCGTGCTGTACAGCGAGATGGTGAAAGATCCGCCTATCAAACATCTGGCTGACAGTCCGGTCGGTCATTTCCTCAGTTCGCATCCGCAGCCGGCACGTGTTTTCGCTCCCGGCGCGAACCTCCCTTCCGCGCTGGCGGCGGCCACGCCCGTTTATCTGACGTTTGGCCCGGCCGAATACGCAAACCCGCGGCTGGTGATGCCGACCAGTCCGCTCACTGCGCAAATTGCGTGGCTCCGCCGCGCCGGCGTCACGCATGTGTTGAGCTTCACGCCGTTGGATGAATCGCAATGGCCCGTCCGCCGTGTGTGGCAGGGATACGATCCGCTGCTCAATCCGGCCTGGGCCCGCTTCCGAGAGCCACTTTATCTCTACGAACTCGCCGGCAGCCGCGGCCGCGTCGCCTGGGAAAAGGCCGAGTCCCAGCCGGCTCCGAAAATCCGCGAAGAGCGTCCCAAACGCATCGTGATCGACACCGATTCGCCGAGCGGCGGCCGACTGATTCTCACCGAACTCATGTATCCCGGATGGACCGTCACGATCGACGGCCGACCCGCCGAGCCGATCAAGATCGAACAAATGTTCCGCGGAGTCGAAGTCCCTGCCGGACAGCACGAGGTCGTTTGGTCGTACCATCCGCGCTCCCTATACTGGGGATTGCTGACGAGCGCGATCGTCCTCCTCATCCTGGCGGCCATCGCGCATGTCGCCTACTGGCACCCGCAACGACTGAAATTGGCAGCCGAGGAACCGCAATGAAGGCGGCATACATCACGCAGACCGGACCGCCGGAGGTCATCCAGTACGGCGAGCTTCCCGACCCGAAGCCCGGACTAAACGAGGTCCTGGTGAAAATGGGCGCGGTTTCGGTCAATCCGATCGATACCTACATCCGCGGCGGCGCGGTCGCCATGCCGCTCAAGTTTCCGTTCATCATCGGCGCCGACATCGCCGGCACGGTTCTCGATTGTGGGGCCGAAGTTCGCGACCTGAAACCGGGCGACCGAGTTTGGGCGACGAACCAGGGAAGCGGAGGCCGGCAAGGCACGTTTGCCGAGCGCGTGCTCGTCGATCAGCGCTGGCTGCACCCGACCCCGTCGAGCCTGTCGGATAGCGCGGCGGCAGCCGGCGCGCTCGTCGGCATCACGGCCCACCTGGGTCTGTTCCTTCACGCCGGTCTCAAGCCGGGCGATACGCTGTTCGTCAACGGCGGCACGGGAGGCGTCGGCGCGGCGGTGATCCAGTTTGCCAAATGGGCCGGTGCACGGGTCATCGCCACCGTGGGCTCGGCCGAGAAGAAGAGGTTGTGCGAGAGTTGGGGGGCCGATCTGGTCCTCGATTATCATTCGTCCACGCTCGACGACGACATTCGCAAATATGCCCAGCCGCTGGGGGGCATCGACGTCTGGTTCGAGACGCAGCGCGAACCGACGCTCGAGCGCAGCATCGCGATGATGGCGACCCGCGGCCGGATCGTCTTGATGGCCGGCCGTGTGGCCCGCCCCGAACTGCCCGTCGGCCCGTTTTACATCAAAGACGTGCGCCTCATCGGCTATACGCTCTTTAACGCGACACCCGACGAACAACGCGCCAGCGCCAAGGCGATTCGCGCCTTGGCGGACCGAGGCGGCTGGCACCCTCAGATTGGCAAGACCTTCCCTCTGGCCGAAGCCGCCGCCGCCCACCGACTCCAGGAGGAAAACACGCTGCACAAAAAGGGCTCGCTGACGGGTAAGATAGTTCTTGTGCCGTAAGAGGAAGGATGAAGGCGGAAGGATGAAGGATGAGTCAGACGCGCGACCTTCGGTCGCATCCCTCTGACTCATCCTTCATCCTTCATCCTTCCGCCTTCATCCTTCATCCTTCATCCTTTCCCCCACATGTCCATCCCCTTTAATAAGCCCTTCATCGCCGGCAAAGAGCTGTATTACATCGCGCAGGCGGTGACGCTGAATAATCTCGCCGGCGACGGGCATTTTACGCAGCAGTGCTGCCGGCTGCTCGAGCGTTCCTTCGGCATCCATCGCGTGCTGCTCACTCCCTCGTGCACGGCCGCGACCGAAATGGCCGCCATCTTGTGCGATCTGAAACCGGGCGACGAAGTCATCCTGCCTTCGTTCACGTTCGTTTCCACGGCAAGCGCGTTCGTCCGCGAGGGGGCCCGCCCGGTCTTCGTCGACATACGGCCCGACACGCTCAACATCGACGAACGGCTGATCGAAGAGGCCGTCACCGAAAAGACCCGCGTCATCGTGCCCGTGCACTACGCGGGAATCGGCTGCGACATGGATCGCATCATGGCCATCGCCCGCAAACGGGGGCTTCTCGTCGTCGAGGATGCCGCACAAGCCGTGAACTCGTTTTACGCGGGCCGCGCGCTCGGTTCGATCGGCGACCTGGGAACGTACAGCTTCCACGAAACGAAGAATTACATTTCCGGCGAGGGCGGGGCGCTCTGCATCAATCGGCCCGAGCTTGTCGAACGGGCCGAAATCATCCGCGACAAGGGAACCAATCGCCAGAAATTCTTCCGTGGACTCGTCGACAAGTACACGTGGGTCGACATCGGCTCCTCGTACGTACCGAGCGAACTTGTCGGCGCGTTTCTCTACGGCCAGCTCGAAATGATGGGCCCGATCTCCGACCGTCGCCGAGAGATTTACGAATACTACCGCACGCATCTCGAACCGCTCCGGGCCGAGGGCTTCCTCCAGCTCCCCTTCACGCCCCAGGACTGTTCGGCGAACTATCATATGTTCTACGTACTGGCCAAAGACGGCGCAACGCGCAACGCGCTCATGGAACATCTGCGCAAACAGGGCATCTCGGCGGTGTTCCATTACGTGCCTTTGCACTCTTCGCCCGTGGGCCAGCGGCTGGGCGGAAACGCCCGGCCATTGCCGGTCACCGATTCGACCAGCGCCCGCCTGCTGAGGCTCCCCTTCTATTACACCATCACGCAAGAGGAGCAGGCCGAAGTCGTCAAACAGATCACCGCGTTCTTTCGCCAGCCCAAATAGGCGGGAGTTCGTCTAAGCGACCGGACGCGTGTATTGCCCGCGAAAACGCCAGACGGGCGGATCGTCGTGGCGATCCCAGAACTCTTCAAAGGCCGCCAGCGAAAGACCGACTCGCTCGAGGTCCGAAAGTTCCGCACGCAGCAACGGCCAGGGCATTTGACCCTTCGGATCTTCGGGATTGCGGCCGCGACAAACGACGAGCAGCGTTCCGCCGGGCTTGACCGTCTCGGCCAGCGCCGCGATCGCCTTTGTGCGCAGGTCTTGCGGCAAAACCTGCAGGGTGTACGCTTCGAGCACGAAATCGCAGGCGCGGCGCCAGTGCGGTGCCGGCGCGATCAAATTTCCGATCTCGTAGCGCACTCGTGAATTGGGAAATCGCCGCTGACACCAGTCGATCGCCAACGGCGAGATATCGAACGCCGTCACTTCAAAGCCCAGCGTCGCGAGAAATTCCGCGTCGTCCCCCAAACCGCAACCGACGACGAGCGCGGTCTGCCCGCCACCCTTGATCGGATGGGCCTCGAGCCACTCGACGATGTTGGGATTCGGCCGCAAATCGGCCCAGGGGACCTTGGTCGAATCCCCCTCGGCTCGCCGATACAGTTCCTCAAACCAGCCGGTGGCATCGCCACGCGCGAGATGGCTTGCTGCCAGTTCGCGTGCGTAGGTTCGCTTGGGATCGGTCGGCATCGATTTGACGGACGTCTAGGAGTGGGCAGTCGGAAAAGACGGCTGCCCGGGGAATCGACGCCTCAAATTGTAAATCACGACCCGCACCGGCGTCGCGTTCGGCGACGATTAGACCGCCGCGGAATGCCGAGACGGCGATTTCCCCTCCGTCACGCCGTCGGTTTTTCCACAGGGGCGACGTGCCGGTTGTTCTCACTTCACGCCGGGCGTCGCGTACGCCCAGGCCGAGTGCGGAAAGAGGAAGTAGACCCCCGTCAGCGCACCCGCTTCCACCAGGGCCGCCTCGAGGTTCAAGGGGACTTGGTAGATCAACTTTGGCGAGCATTCGCCAGGCCGGTAGTAACCCAAGGGGTAAACGCTGCTGCAGCAGGGGTCGATCACCATCTGGTAAGGCAAGCCGGCGGCCTGGACGCCCATGCGTCCCATGGACATGAAGGGCTGCACAAAGAAGGGATAACTGTGACCGTACCGCTCGAGTTGGGGGTCCTCGAAGTAAAGCGGCTGGTAACAGATGTTCGAGGCCTGCCAGGCGTACACGCTCGGCGCGAAGGGCCGCTGCGCGTAAGGCTCAGTGGAAAGCACGATCTCCTTCGGACAATCCAGGATGCGGCCGTCGCGCGTCTTGCACGGCTTGCCGTCCGGAGTGGGGCACTGGTTCTCGCACGGATTCTCTTTGGCGATTTTCGGATCGGGTTCGTAGTCGATGTACGGAAGGATTTGCGTCACCTTCGGAAGCTCGCCGGGCTTCTTGATCATTTCGGCAGAAGGCACAGCACCATAATCGCCGGCTGCGCCGGAGTTTCACGGAATTGAGTGCCGCCCGGCATCTGCGCCGGCGACAAGGGTCGCTGCGCGAGGACATCGATCGGAGGCAACGGTGTCGTGGATGGAGGCAAAAAGCCCGATGCCTGGGGCTGGCCGGACGGTCCGGGGCCAAGATCAAGCGGCGGCAACGGCGGTAACGACGGATCGCCCGACTTGGGCACGCCATCCTGCGCCGAAGCGGTCCGCATCTGTTGACTGCGACGGGCCCAGCGCTCGGCCGACGGATATTGGGGTTGCGGCTGCGTGCCGGGAGCGACGCCTTGCGGATCCGCAGGAGCCGGCTGAGTTTGCGTGGCCGGCGGATAATAGGTCGGGTCGTCGGCCCGCGCGACCGCGGCGCCTGTGGCCAGCGCCGCGAGAACGAACCCGCCCGCGAGGCGTTTCACCAGGCGGTGTAAATCAGCCGACCTCGATTGGAGCGTGCTCGGCCGTGTAGTTTGGTGCTTCTTGCGTGATGGCGATGTCATGCGGATGGTTCTCCCTAACCGTTGCCGGCGAGACCTGGATAAAGCGGGCCTTGGTTCGCAGCTCGTCGATCGTGCCGACGCCGAGATAACCCATTCCGGCACGCAGCCCGCCAATGAGCTGATACATGAATGGGCCAAGCGAACCTTTGTAGGCGACGCGTCCTTCCACTCCCTCCGGCACGAGCTTGCGTGCCCCTCGTCCGTCCTCAGTCAGTGCTGTTTGTCGATAGCGTTCGCTGCTGCCATGCACCATCGCGCCCAGCGATCCCATGCCGCGATAGTGCTTGTAGCTGCGTCCCTGGTACAGGATCATTTCGCCCGGACTTTCGTCGAGGCCGGCCAACAATCCTCCGAGCATGGTGATCGATGCCCCGGCCGCCAGGGCCTTCGTGACGTCTCCGCTGTATCGAATGCCGCCGTCGGCAATTAAGGGGATGTTGGTGTCGGCAACTGCCTTGGCGGCATTGGAAATTGCCGACAACTGCGGGACGCCGACGCCGGAGATAATTCGCGTCGTGCAGATCGAGCCCGGGCCAATGCCGACTTTGACCGCGTCGGCTCCGGCACGAATCAAATCGCGTGCTCCTTCCGTGGTGGCGACATTTCCGGCAATCACGTCGATCGAGTACCGCTTCTTGACGCTCTTGACCGTCTCGACGACGTTCCGCGAGTGTCCGTGGGCGCTATCGACCACAATCACATCGACGCCTTTTTCGATGAGGCAGGCAATGCGTTCGTCGTCGTTGACGCCGACCGCCGCCCCGACCCTCAGCCGTCCGCGCGTGTCCTTGCACGCCAGCGGGAAGCGCAGGTTCTTATCGATGTCCTTGATCGTGATTAATCCCTTCAAATGATATTCGTCGTCAATCAGCAAAAGTTTCTCGACTTTATTTTCTCGGAGGATCCGTTGAGCTTCCTTCAAATCGGTATTCTCGTGGGCGGTTACCAGGTTTTCCTTGGTCATCACGTCCGCGATTCGCGTCGCCTTTGACTCAAGGAACCGAAGGTCCCTGCGCGTCAAAATCCCCTTAAGCTTCCCATCTTTCGTGATGGGGACGCCGCCGATGTTGCGCTCGTCCATAATCCGAGCTGCTTCTCCCACGGTGGCTTCCGGCGGCAGGGTCACCGGATCGACGATCACCCCGTGCTCGCTGCGCTTCACGCGGTCGACCTCGAGGGCCTGCCGCTCGATGGGCATGTTCTTGTGAATGACCCCCAGGCCCCCTTCCTGAGCCATGGCGATCGCCATTTCACTTTCGGTGACCGTATCCATGGGGCTCGAGATAATCGGCACATTCAGCCGGATGTTCCGCGTGAGAGGGGAACTCACGTCCACATCCGAGGGCATCACTTCGCTGTAGGCCGGTTCGAGCAAAACGTCGTCAAACGTCAGGCCGCGGTAAGCGATTCGGGTTTCCATCATCTCTCTCCTCTAAAGGTCACGCGGACTCGAGTGCTCCGCGCCGCGGGTTTGTTGAATTCGTTCAAAGAGGGCGTTGGCCAGATCGACGAGAATGGGCGGCGCGAGCTCTTCGGCCCGCGCGCGCTCGCCGAGTTGCTGCGACTCCAAGACGGCGTCGATCTGCGACCGGTTGAGTTCGTTCTTGAATTGTGAGACGAGCACATTCCGCAGCATCTTTCGCCGCTGCTGAAAGACGCCTCGCAGAAACTCGTGCAAGAAGGCCCGGTCGCGGATCCTCTGTCGGCGCTCCGCGTCCGGCGTGATGCGGATCATGGCCGACTCGACCTTCGGCCGCGGCCAGAACACTTCCGCCGGCAGCCGCTTGAGCAATTCGATGCGGCACTGCGACAACAGCCAGACCGTGAGGGCGCTGTAGCTCGAGTCGCCCGCCTGTGCCGTCATGCGTTCGGCGAGCTCGAGCTGAATGGTGACGACCATCCGCTCCCACGCGTAATTGCTGGCAAGGAGATTCGAGATCACGGGCGTCGCCACGCAGTAGGGCAGGTTGGCGACCAGCTTGAGTCCTTTGGAACGATCGGCCGTCGCAGCGTCGAGCGCGTCGAGCACGGGCCTGGCAAAATGATTCTTGTTCTTGAGCACATCGCAGCCCAGGATCGTGACATTCGTGAAACCGTCGACGGCCGCGGCGGTCAGCTGCCGCATCCGCGAATCGACTTCAACGGCGATCACGCTGCCCGCCCGCTCGGCCAGAAAGGCCGTCAACCCGCCGGTCCCCGTGCCGACCTCGAGCACCAGGTCGTCGCTGCCGAGTTCCGCCTGGGCGACGAGAAATTCGAGCAGATTGAGATCGATCAGGAAATTCTGGCCGAGATCATGCCGCGGATTGACGCCGTGACGAGCCAACAACTCGCCGATATGTGTTCGCGTCTGACGTACGGCCTGTTTCATGTCCTCAGCAATTGCTGAACGTATTTGCCCAGAATATCCGTCTCGATGTTGACCTCATTTCCGGCCTGACGAACCCCAAGCGTCGTCATTTCGAGCGTATGCGGGATGAGAGCCACGCTGAAACAATTGTTCGCGATCTCGACGACGGTGAGACTCACTCCGTCGACGGCGATCGAGCCCTTCGGCACGAGCTGCCGCACAAGCGGATCGGGCAGACGAAACCACATCGTGATCCATTCGCCGGTTCGTTCAATGCGGTCAACCCGGCCCACACCGTCGACGTGTCCCTGGACGAAGTGCCCGCCCAATCGCCCGTCGACCGGCAGCGCCCGTTCAAGATTGACGGCATCGCCAGCGCGGAGCCGACCGAGGTTGGTCTTCGAGAGCGTTTCGCTGCCTGCCTGAAACGACCAGCGATTCCCCTCGATGGCGACCGCCGTCAAACAGCAGCCATTGAGGGCGACGCTCTCGCCGAGATGACCGGGCGAGCCAAAGTCACCCGGCACCTGAATGGTCAGCCGCAACGTCGAAGCGGTCTGGGCGGAAGAACCTGATTTCGGCGCAGGAGAACCACCGACGCCCTCGGGGCGGACGTCTTGTACAAGTCCGCGGCCTGCCACGAGCCCGGTGAACATCGCGGTCACCGGTTCTCGCAAACACCGGCTCGAAAACGCGGCCCGTCACCGCAGCTGACTTTCGACGCCGTCTGGCCAGCCAGGCAAAGGCTGCCAATCGCAGGGTTGAGAATTTTGGACTGCTCCATCGTCCTACTGTGGCAAACGACGGCCCGCGTGTCAAACGGGTGGTGGTGGTGCATTTTAGCCCAGAGATTGCACGAAATGGTCGGGCGCGTGGACGGTTGGCGATTCACGCGGGGATTCGTCGCCGGCGATGGTTCAGTGCAACACGAAAAGGACGAGTGGCAGGGAATAAGAAATAGTGGAAGAGCCATCGACACCGAGAGATAAAACGCGCGTGACTCGCGGTCAGCCGGTGCAAACACAAAAGAGGCGAACAGCATGGTGCAGTTCACAAGCGGGCTGATGAAAAACGCGATTCCCATCGCTGCCCAGCTGAAATGGTCGCGAAATTGTGACCAAGCCAGGGCACATTTATCAGCAGAATAACCGCCGCGCAAATTCCAGCAGCGACATCGGATGACACCGGGCCGTTGTTCTCGCTGTCGCGCATGCCGTCAGTCTAGCGACACATCGCAAAGTCTGCCTTTCGGCGGTTTGCTTCGGTCGAGGTTGGCCGAACAGATCAAGGGCTCCCTGCCCGGCCGCGGCGGGCCGCTCGCCTGGCTCCCGGATCATTCTCGTCCATCACGCCGTTGAGCGCGTGCGAGCCGGGCTGCGCGACGGGGTCTTTGCCCATCACCACCAGATTGAATTGGTAATCCTTTTTCCCCGGGGCCTTGTGATCAATTACGAACTCAGGGGAGTTTTTCGCATTCTCATCCGGGTCCGTGTAGAGGTTGTGGAGCTGGTCGGGTGGAACGAGGCCAACAATTCTCTGGTTTTTGAAGACGCCGAAAGTCAGGATATATTTTCCGGGCTTGATTCCGTCGTTTTGTCCGTACGTGGTGAATTTGAACTCCCCATTCTCGTCCGCCTCGACGTGCAGCTTTTGGATCGTCGGCGTGTCCAGCTTTTCGGGATCATTGAGCACGAGCACAAGCCGATAACCCCGCTCGAGCTTGGGGGGATCGCCGTCGATCGTGACCTTGCCTGCAAACGGATAAACGGCCTCCTTGGTCTTCCCGGCATCCTTCAACGTCTGATTGAGTGCGTCGTCGGCGCTCGAACCGCATCCGGCGGCAAGAAAGCCTGCCAGCGCCGCGACGAGGCCAAGCCGGCCAAAACTGAGATGGTTTGGTAAAGACATGCAATCGATCCTTTGATGCAAAGGGTGAGGCGGCGCGTCAAACCGGGTGTTGCGCTGAGCGTTGCCTAAGCGCGCCCGACAAAGCAAATTTCGCGCGACGCGAATCCAACAGCCGGCCGCTCGATTCGCTCGCTCCCGCCAGCGAATCACGACGACCATCGATCATTTCGCGTCGCCGGTTTGGCAAAGCGGCCCCCCGAGCCGCTTGCACTCGGGGGGCAGCCTTTCGCCAAATTCCAAAACAGCCAGCGATCGGGAGCAGGTCGTTTCCGGCTCCCCGCCGCGTGGTCCTTACCAAATGAGTGCTGCGAGCACTCAGGAACCCACTCTAGAACTGGCTGTCGAGAACCTGCTGACCTCCCTTGAAATTGATCATCTTCACAAAGACGGCGACGCTGATGTTTTCGCTCAGCATGTGTGCTGAACCGTCAGCCATGAGGACGCCGCCCGATCCCGGATGGAAGCTGAAGACGGCATTCACGTTGTCCTCGTTCGTGCAGTTGAAGAAACAGGTCGCATTGCCGCCGCCCGCCGGCGCCAACCCGCTGAAGTTGCTCCCCACGATCCAATGCGACGCATTGTAAAAGCTGGCCCAGCTGCCGCCGGGATTGTTGGTGGTAAATTTATCAAATGGACTGTAGGCATTGCCGGTCAGCGGCTTGAAGCAGACGCCTTTCGCCCCGACTTTCTTCCCGCGGATCCAGTAGTCGGGCTTGCCGGCCATCTCTTCACTCAGGAGCGTCGTCGACGAGCCGTCTCGGATGCACTCGATCGGGACGTTGGGCGTGGCCGCCGAGTTGGTCGCGCCGCCACAGTTGTCCGCGATGTTGGTCGGGCAGATCAGCACGCCGCAGCGATGGTGGCTGCCGCAATCCAAACCGCCCATTGCCTTGAACCAGCAGAGGATGCAGTGATGGTAGCCTTGGATTGCGCCGTAGTCTGTGGCACCCGACAGCCGCGAGAACTGCCAAGCCGGGCAGCCGCAGGCTAAACACGTGGTGTCCTCGAATGGGTTCGTTGAGCGCGGCGACGACGGACAGATGAAGGTGGCAATCACGCTGGCAATCGGCCGAGCCGACGCACATGGGTCGTAGGCCGCGCTGGCCGGGCAGCTGCTGCCGGAGTTCTTGTACGTCCACGTCTGGCCCAACGGCGATGTCCAGGGCGACTGCAGCGCGGAATTCTGATCAATCCTATTGTAGACGGTGGTGGCTTCGATGTAGGGAAGCAGGTACGACAACCAGTTGTGATAATTCATGTCGATCCGGTTCTTGCAACTACCGCAAGGAACTCCACCGACCTGGCAGCCGACATAGAGGTAAGCCGGTGTGAAACCGTTGTGGATATCGTGGTAATTGTGCTCTGCCAGGCCGATCTGCTTCAGGTTATTTCGGCACTGGCTGCGACGGGCCGCCTCGCGGGCCGCCTGAACCGCTGGCAAGAGCAGCGAGATCAACACGGCGATGATGGCGATCACCACCAAGAGTTCGATCAGTGTAAAACCCCTACGTTTTCCTCTCATCTGCGACTCCCCCTAGATTTGATAACGGGAACTATCACGAAATGAGCCGGCCTCCGAATCGGAATGGCGCTTCCCGACGCGGACGTGAAGTGGATTCGGCAAGGTCGCTCAGCTCTCTCACAAAGAAGTCCCTGACAGGGAAACAGACTGAGCATTTTCGAGGTGCGATGGACAGTCTGTCGTTTCTCGCCGACGGTTTCAAATCCAATCCCGCAAGAATCCAAAAATTGACACTGTTCAGCAAATAATGTCGCGTTCTGTTTTCCGACATGAGCTCTTCGACTCTCGAATTTCACTGAACAGTGGGCCAGTCCGCGCGAACGACGCTGACCGAAAAATGAACTTCTCTTAACCCGCGTCGTCGCGGCAGCCTTGGCGCATCTGTCGACTGTCAAAAACGCACGCTCCGCCGAACGTGTTTTGGAAGCATTTCGCGAGATCGAAAGAATCGGTGGTGCGACCACTTCCCTTTCGAGAGAATTGTTGGATCGAGGAAATCCTATGAAACACGTCCCTCAGTATTTGCTGCTCGTCATAGTCATCTCTCATCCGGCGATAGCGAGTGCGCAGCTCCTGAAGCCGGCCCATCCTCTCTGGGAACCCATTATTGACACGGTCTATCTGCAAGAGCTTTCGTCTGTCATCAACACTGATCAGGCGTTGACTGCGGTTGCTGTGCATGCTGGCCGCGCGTACGTCGGCAACGCCGGCGGCGTGTCGAGCGTCGCAGGGGAATCCTTGCGGAAAGAGGTCGGGCCGCACGGACCTGTGAAGCGACTGCGGTCATTGGACGGGACTTTGTACGCGGCCGCCGGCGATGGGCTGTGGTCCCTTGCCGGCGGGTCTTGGACGAAACGGACCACCCAACCGGTTGCCGATTTGTGCCTGCATGCAGGCCGCGTCGTGGTCGCCTCGGGTACCAAACTCTTCACGCTCGGCGACAAGGGGCTGGAAGACATCAAGACATCGTCGGGGAGGGTGAGGCGGCGGATCGCCGGCGGCCCGATCCTCGGTGTCACGTCGTACGGCGGCGCCCTGTACGTCCACGATGGGAAACATGTGGGCTTCGTCGACGGAGGCCGCGTCGTTTACGACAACATCGCCGACTGGGGCCGATTGGATCCGGGTTGCACGGTCCGCGAAATCCTGGCGGTCGGCAGCCGTCTCGTCGTCGCAACCGACAAGGGGCTGGACGTGTTGCGCGGCATGACGTGGTACCACATCGACGGCCGCGACGGTCTTTGCTATCACGACACGACCGCGCTGGCCCTTGGTTTCGACCACGATCTGTGGATCGGGACCGCTCGCGGCGCCATTCGCCATATCGGGGATGAATACCAGTTCTTCGGCCGCGCCCGCTGGATTCCGCACGACCATGTCAACGCCGTCGCCGCCGGCGACAGAGTCGTCTACATCGCGACCGATGGCGGGCTGGGCATCATCCGTTACGAGCCGTACACCCTGGCCAAGAAAGCGGCCTATTACGAGCGCTGGCTCGACGAATGGGGGATGAAGCGTTTGGGATTTATCCACGGCCTCTTTTTGCGAGACGGCCACTGGCAGCGCGAGATCAGCGATAACGACGTCGGCTACAGCAGCCAATATCTCGACGCGAAATGCTTTGAATACGCCGTCACGCACAGCGCCGCGGCCCGTGCCGAAGCCGTCGACATGATGAAAACGGTCAAATGGAGCGAGGAGATCACGTCGATTGAAGGCTTTCCGGCGCGATCGATCTACCACGTGGGCGAGCCGACGGTCAAAGCCATGACCGGCTCGGGCGGGCTCCCCGCGGAATGGAATCCCACGCCGGACGGCGTTTGGGAATGGAAAGGAGACACGTCGAGCGACGAAACGGACGCCCAAGTCTATGCGACGACAATCTTCCTCGAATTGGTCGCTAACGAACAAGAGCGCGTCTGGGCCGTCGATCACCTCCGCCGCGTGGTCGGCCACATTGTCGACAACGGTTTCATTCTGAAGGACGTGGATGGCAAACCGACGCGCTGGGGCCGCTGGGATCCGGAGTACCTCCAAAAGCCGTACGGCTGGAACGCCCGCGGACTCAATGGCCTCGAGATCATCAGCTACCTGACGGTCGCCCAGCACTTCGCCGGCGATCAGAAATTCACCAAGGCCAAAAAATTCCAACTCGACCAGGGCTATTTGAACGACATTGTGCATCAGAAACTCGTCTTTCCCCCCGGTTCGAACACCCACTTTGACGATCGGCTGGCCTTCTACTCCTATTTTCCTCTGCTGCAATATGAAACGGACGCGAGGCTCAAGTCGATCTGGGGCCGCAGCCTCGAGCGCAGTTGGGAAATCAAGCGCAGCGAGGCGGCGGCCTGGTTCAACTTCGTCTACGGCGCAATCACCGGCAATGATTGCGAAACGCAGCAGGCGGCCGAACATCTCCGCGGCTGGCCGCTCGACCTCAAGCAATATGCGTTCACGAATTCGCACCGCGACGATCTCTGGATGCCCAAAGGCTATCGCATGTATGCCGAGCGGCCGAAGCCTTTCAATCCCCGCGAGACCCAGCCGGGCCGCTGGGACAGGGACTTCATGGAGCTCGACGGCGGTGGCGGAGGAGGAAGCGTGGCCGATCCGGGCGGCTGGATCGAGGCCTATTGGATGGGCCGTTATTACGGGCTCATCACGCCGCCCCAAACCGATGACCAAAGCCTGACCAGCGTCCCGCGCCGCAATCTCCACGTCGGAGCGACACCCTACAGCGGTCCCCCCCGCCCCAAGCTATGGCACGAGACAGGCCGGAAGCCTTCGAAGAAGAATCAATAATCGCGACAGCGCGTTCGCGCCGCTCCACGAGCCGGGGGGTTGATCCCTCGTTGTAACACACAAGTCGAGGTCCGTCTTGGAGGATTGAGTGAGATAAGCGATGCTGTTGGTCCAGTGAAAGGAAGTGAATCAAGTGGGCGAGCCAAAGGAGTGGCTCATGATGGCACCTTGGGCGGTTGAGGAAATGAAGACAGCGGACCTCGGAGATGAGCGGCTGAACAAACGCCTCACCGCCGTGCTCTCCGCGTTTGGGGAGCGGCCGACGGCGAGTATTCCCGCCGCGTGCGGAGGGCGGGACGAGATGGTCGCCGCCTATCGTTTCTTCGATAACGAAAAGGTCGGGTACGAAGAGGTGCTCGCCCCGCATTATGAATCCACGCTCAAGCGGATTGCAGCCCAGCCGCTGGTGTTGCTCATCGAGGACACGAGCGAACTGGACTTCACGCGGCCGCATGAGCAGGTGCAGGGGGCCGGCTGGCTCGACGGCTCGTCGCGACGCGGCGCGTACCTGCATCCGCTGATCGGTTTTACTCTGGACGGCACTCCCTTGGGCAGCTGCTGGGCCAGGATGTGGACGCGAGACGAACCCCCGGCGGAAGAGACGCGCAGCCAGAAGGAAAAACGCCGCAAATCCACAGCGATTGAAGACAAAGAAAGCCAGCGGTGGATCGACGGCTTGCGACAGGCGCACGAGGTTGCTCGGCAGGCGCCTGCGACTCGATGCGTCCTTGTCGCCGACAGCGAAGCGGATATCTATGAGTTGTTCCTGGAACCGCGTCCGGAGGGAGGTGCCGACTGGCTCATCCGTGCTTGCCAAGATCGAGCAATCCTGAAGGGAGGAGAAAACGACGCGGCCCGCCATCTCCGTGAATCCGTCGAGTCTCAGCCGGTTGTGTTCACGCACACGATCTCGGTTCGTGGTCGCCCCGAGGCACTCGTCGCTTGCGAGACGCGAGGACGGCGCCAACCCCGCGAGAGCCGCACGGCGGAGGTCGCAGTGCGCGCGGCCACGGTGACCCTTCGCGGGCCCCAACGGCCCGGCGGCAATCTCTCTCCCGTGACAGTTAATGTGGTGCAAGTTCGCGAGGTCGACCCACCGCCCGATGATGAGCCTGTGGAATGGCTGCTGGTCACCACGCTGCCCATCGCGACCGCCGAACAAGTCCGGGAGATGGTTCAGTATTATGCCGTGCGGTTTATGGTGGAGGTGCTCTTCCGCATCCTCAAGTCGGGCTGTCGCGTGGAAGAGCGGCGCTTCGAGCACATCGACCGAATGCTCCCCTGCGTCGCGGTGTATCTCATTGTCGCCTGGCGAACGCTGATGGTCTGCCGTCTGGCGCAGTGCGCCCGATCTGGACTGCGAAGCGATTTTTGACCCGGCAGAATGGAAGTCCGTCTGGATGGCTGTTCGACGAAAGAAACCGCCCCGCCGGCCTCCCAAACTGGGAGAATTCCTGCCGCTGGTCGCTCAATTGGGGGGTTATGTGAATTACCCAAATCGTAAGGATCCGCCCGGCCCGCAAACAGTCTGGCTCGGTCTTCAGCGGATGTACGACCTCTCGCTTGCCTGGAACCTCTTCGGACCCGGTGCCAATGATGACGCTCCTGATTAAGGAGAGCGACTTGTGTGTTACAACGAGGGGTTGATCCCCCCGGACCTGCGCGAGCTGGATCCACTTCTCGCCGCGCAACCTCCGATTTGGGGAATCGCGCGACGCGTTGGAAGGGTATCGAACCCTCCACGCCGTGGGCGCGCTCGGACCGAGGGGGTCAACCCCTCGGCTCGGCAAGCTCGCACCCTCGCAAACAAACTCGTCGCCGTGGTATCACGTGTGACATTCATCAATCGGCCTGCGCGAAATTCCTGGGCGAAGGATCGGCATGCAGCCAGACTTGAAGAGAGTGGTGCTGCGCAAAGTCGCTTTGCGCC
This sequence comes from uncultured Planctomycetaceae bacterium, assembly GCA_963752185.1. Taxonomy (GTDB): domain Bacteria; phylum Planctomycetota; class Planctomycetia; order Planctomycetales; family Planctomycetaceae; genus DASPSM01. The sequence goes on from CAVVXK010000002.1 coordinate 4,963,495, forward strand.
TGCTCCCGTTCCTGTTTCTGCTTTACGTCGTCAATATCCTCGACCGCATCAATGTCGGCTTCGCCCGCCTGCAAATGCTCGACGATCTGCACATGGGGGAACGGACCTACGCGCTGGGGGCGGGCATTTTCTACATCGGCTATCTCGTTTTCGAGATCCCCAGCAATCTGATTTTGAGCCGCGTCGGCGCCCGGCGTTGGATCGGGCGAATCTTGATCAGCTGGGGGTTGATCTCGATGGCCATGATGTTCGTCCGCGGTCCCTGGAGTTTTTATCTGCTACGGATCTTGTTGGGTTTCGCCGAAGCCGGCTTCTTTCCGGGAATCATCCTCTATCTCACCTATTGGTTTCCCGCGCGAGAGGGCCAAGGCCGTCTCGTTGTTCATGACCGGCTCCCCCCTCACCGCGATTGTGGGCGGCCCCCTCTCGGGGGGCATCCTGCAATTCCTGGATCACATCGGCGGCCTGCGCGGCTGGCAGTGGCTGTTCATCATCGAGGGAGTGCCCGCCGTCGTCTTGGGGGTCATCGCCCTGTTCTACCTCACCGACCGTCCCGAACGGGCGGATTGGCTCAATGACGAGGAACGCAGTTGGCTCAGCGGCCAAACCCGCGGCGAAGAGGCGGATCGCCAGGAGCGTCACGGCCTGACCTTGTGGCAAGCGGCGACCGACCGCCGCGTCTGGATCCTGACGGCGGTGTATTTCGCGGTCGCGGGGGCCAGCAACAGCTTCGGCTTTTACTTGCCGAAGTTTCTCCAGATCGGATTTCCGTCCGTCGGCGAATTCGGCATCGGCCTGCTCGTCATGGTCCCCAGCCTGTGTGCCGTCCCCTGCATGGTGCTCAACAGCATGCACTCCGACAAGACCGGCGAGCGGCGGTGGCACGTCGCCATTGCGGCTCTGATCGGCGCCCTCGGCTGGGCCCTGGCGGCCGTTCTGAAAGCCCCCGTGCCTTACCTCTTCGCGTTCGCACTGGCGCAGATTGGCATCATGAGCGTCCTGCCCACTTTCTGGTCGCTCCCGACGAGCTTTCTGAGCGGCCCCTCGGCGGCCGCCGGGATCGCCTTGATCAACTCCATCGCCAACCTGGGCGGATTCTTCGGACCCAATGTGATCGGCCAACTGCAAGCCAGCACGGGAAGTTTCTCCCCCGGCATGTTGGTGGTCGCCGCCACCCTCGCCATCGGCGCGGCGCTGGCTCTTCTCGTCCCGGTCGACAGCGGACCAGAAGCGGGGCGACCGATGATGGCCTCCGGGGGACCGTCTCACCAACATTCTTGAGACGCGCAAAAACCCCCAGGTTTGATCGACGGGTGATTCTCGTTTTCCTGTTGCGTCACTGCCGATCGAGCCACAGAATGAATTCGCCGACGCAGGGTCGCACCCTCGATAACTCGCAAAAGAGCGGCTACGCGTGATTGGGGGACACAATGACTGACGCCTCTGAGCAACGTCTCGAAGCTTTGCGCCCGGATTCGAGGCGCGATCGCGACCCTCCCTGGGTTGTGGCGAAGCTGGGCTGGCGATATCACCACATCGGCGTACCAACGGAAATCGAACGCAGCGGAGAAAAGTACCTCGCGCGATTTAAGATGTATATCACGGGCTTCGACACCAGTCCGTTCGGCGTCGAGTGGATGCGGTTCGAGCCAGACTGTCCGCTGCCGGAACTGATTAAGACGGTCCCGCACGTCGCGTTCGAGGTCGACGATCTCGACGCGGCACTAGAAGGTCTTGAGGTTCTCTCTCCTCCCACATCCCCGTCGGATGGCGTGCGTGCGGCGATGATCATTCACAACGGTGCCCCCGTGGAGCTGATCGCCTTTCGCAACTGTTTCGCCAGGTGAGAATGCGAGTCGGCTGACACTGGGTTCGAACGGCATCAAGTCCTTGTCGCTCATTCATCGCAGGAAATGCAGCCCAGCTATGGCGTCCAAGTGGGGCCGCAATTCGTTCTCGTCGCCTTCGCGCCTCTGGCGTGGCGGGGTGCAGCTCGGCCTGTTGATCGTCTTGCTGTGCGCGACGCGACGGGCCGCTGCCATGGGACCGCATACGTCGGCCTCTTCCTGGCAGGCCGAGTCACCGCCGGCCGGAGCGGTGGACGGTGATTATTTCGGGGTCAAGCCGTCGGCCGTGTGGAAAGGCCGGTCCGGCGCGGGGAGCTGGTGGTGGCAGTGCTGGTGGGATGAGCCGCGCGACGTCGGCGCGATCTTGCAGATTAACGGTGACGAACCGCTGCGGCTGCGGAACGCTCCCCAGAAATCGAGGTGGCAATCCAGCCTGGACGGCCAACACTGGATCGATCTCGCCGAAACGGCGGTCGAGTCGGAGCGGCGGGCTTTTCGACTGCATCGCCTCAAGACCACCCATCGCCTGCGCTACCTTCGCTTGCAGATCGACAGCGCGCAAGGCGCGTTCCCGACCCTCAGGGAAGTCCGAACGTTTGCAGACACGCGGGCACAGGTCGAGTTTCCCGACTGGGTCGTGATCGTGAGCACGCTCGACCGAGCCGAGTGGGACAAGAGTCATCCGGAAGGCAGGAATTTCGTCGCTCTGGCCCGACGGTGTCCGGGGTGGGAACACGTTCAGGCGCAGCATGTTTGGCTGGGCAGCTTTGATGAGCAATTTCTCTCGGCCGAACCGCATCCGCTGTGCGCGTTTTTGTCGGGAAATTTTTCCGAGTGGTGCCAAAAGGACCGCACGGCATGGCAAGGAACCGAGGAGATCCTCAGAGCTGGCCGCCTGCCGATGTGGGCCAGCTGCGGCGGCGCACAAGGGTTGGCGATTCTAGCCGCCGTCGGTACGGGCAAGCCTTGGGACTGTCCGCGCTGCCGCGATCCGAACCATCCCAAAACGCCGATTTACGGTCACATCGGCCACACGAGTCAAAGGCCGCTCAAGTGTGGCGACTACACGGATTGCGTCTTCGAGCGAGGTCCACACAACGTCCGTCAGGTCGCCGAGGATCCGGTCCTGAGCGGATTGCCCCGCGAGTTCCGAGTCATGGAAAGTCACTGCGGACAAATCGAATACGTCCCCGCCGGCTGGATCCAGATCGCGACGAAATGCGCCGGAACCCAGACCGACCTGCAGTGCCTGCGCGTCAAAGACCGTTACATTTATGCCGCGCAGTTTCATATCGAGATGGCGGGCACGCCCGAAACCTCGCGACGGATCATGGCGAATTTCCTCAAGCTCGCCAAATCGTACGGCGGCGATAACCCAGCGGCCCCGGCGGTTCCTCCGCCGCGGAAGTTCCGCGATGAAGGCGGTCATGCCCCGCCACCTCCTTGATTGGGGTCGCGCGCCCGGGCATGCTGGCCGGTAAGACCCGCATGCCGGAGCCGCCTATGATGCCGTCAATCATTCTTGGAATCGTTGTTTTCGTTGTCTTGCTTTTACTGAGTGGATTGCGGATTGCGAGGGAATACGAACGCGGCGTCATCTTTCGACTCGGCCGATACGTTGGTCTGCGGGGCCCCGGCTTATACTGGCTGATTCCGCCGGGGATCGAGCGTTCGGTGAAGGTGGATCTGCGCACGCGCACCGTGTCTGCCGAACAACAGGAGACAATTACGCGCGACAGTGTCACCGTGAAGGTCAACGCGGTGCTTTGGTATCACATCGCGGACGCTGCCAAATCCGTGATTGCGGTCCGGGATCCCGCGGCGGCGGCCTATCAGCTCGCCTTGACCAGTCTCCGCAATATTATCGGCCAGCATGATCTGGATGAGGTTTTGCAGGAGCGGAACAAGATCAACAACCTGTTGCTGAGCAATATCGCTGGCGCCACCGTGCCGTGGGGGGTCGAGGTGGAGCGGTTTGAAATGAAGGACGTGGAGCTGCCGGAAGCGATGCAACAGGTGATGGCGATGCAGGCGGAGGCGATTCGAGAAAAGCGGGCGCGCATCATCAAGGCCGAGGCGGAGCTGGAAGCTTCCAAGAAACTCGGAGCCGCTGCCGAGCAAATGGCAAACAATCCGGTGGCGGTCGAGCTTCGGCGGATGCAAATGGTCACCGAGGTGGGCGCGGAAAATAACAGCACGACCGTACTGATGATTCCGTCAGATTTTGTCACGCTCGCGAAGAGCTTTACACAATATCTGAGCGAGCACGATCCCCACAAAAGCGCACCGTCACATCCTGACAACGCATAGCCGGGCTGATCACGTTTCCGACGCAGCTCTGTTTCTATTGTCGACAAAATGAGCTGCGCTCCGCAGAGGTCAGGGAGGATTCAAAGCCCGAATCGGGAGTCGCAACCAGGGCCGCCGCCGATTTAGAATGGCGCACCACTTACTTTGATCGCGACTTCGAGGACGTTGCTCGTGTGGAGCGCCGAAGATGAGAAATGTGCCGACGAGAAGTGTGCCGGCGGTCGGCGGTTCACGCTCTCGGCTCGAGGGCGGCCCGTGTCATACGGCGATTTCATCGACGGATTGCGCACGGACGCGAACTTTCGCGATTGGTTCAACGCCCTGTTGGCGGATCATGCCAAGACCCCATTCCGCTGGGAGACGCCCCCCGTCACGAGCGCGACGCTCGGACGGGAGTTCGAATTCGTCCTCCTCGACGCCCCCGGCCTGACCCGTCGGCCCGATCCCGACGCCTTCCAGCAACATTTCGCCGACTCTGAAGCCGGCGCCGTCGCGTTCCCCAACTTAGGCGGCGACGCGATCCTCGTCGTCCCGCGTCAGATTGCCGAGCCGTCCGCCTACGGCCATCTCGCCGCGTTCGTCTGTCAGGCTCCGAAGCAGCAGTGCAACGAACTCTGGCAGCTCGTCGGCAAGACGATGTCTTGGCGCATCTGCACGAGACCCGTCTGGCTCAGCACGGCCGGCGCCGGCGTCTCGTGGCTGCACGTTCGCCTTGATGACCGGCCAAAGTATTACGGCTATGGGCCGTATCGAATGGCCAGATAAAACATAGGCCGTAGCGAACGGGCAGGTAAATCGGCAGTCCACGCGCCGAATGTCGTTTTGCGCGGGTCAAAATTGACGGGAGGAAGCAATTCCGACTCCCGATTTGATTCGGTCCCTTTTAATTCTCCCCCGTGCCGCGACTTCGTGCGGCCATTCGTGCCTGGCGGAAATGCCCCGACTGTGTGTGTAACTCATTGAGTCCTTGAGCATCCAACCAGATGGTGCCAGTCAGGCAAGGCCATACCAATGCCCGGGCGCGGCGAAGATGACTCCCGACAAGATGAGCTCGGACAAGATGGACAGTGGCAAGTAGGCGGCCGAACCGTTTCGTCCACGCCGTGGCTTACGGAGTCTGGAGTCCCACGGATGTCCGTCGGCAGGCCGATCATGGAGAACGAAGATGAAGACGACAACAGAGACAACCGCCCTGATCGTTGGTGGCTCCACGGGTATCGGCAAAGCGGTCGCCCGCAAACTGCTTGAATCTGGAACCGCCGTGCTACTCGTCGCCCGAGACGAGAAGAAGCTAGCGGCTGCGAAAACCGAACTGTCCGCGATCGGTTCGGTTGGTACGGTGTCACTGGACCTCTATGACGAACGGGCGGTCGATGCGTTCGTCAAGCAAATCGAGAATGACGGGGGGCACTTCAAGTACCTGGTCAACTCGGCAGGCTACTTCAAGCCAATGCCATTTCTGGACCACACGAAAAACGACTACGACACGTACCTGGCTTTGAATCGGAGTACCTTTTTCATTACGCAGGCCGTCGCTCGCAATATGAAGAATCGTGGGGGCGGTTCGATTGTCAACATCGGCTCGATGTGGGCCAAACAAGCCGTGAAAGCAACCCCATCTTCGGCTTATTCGATGGCCAAAGCAGGATTGCACGCACTGACGCAGCATCTGGCTATGGAGCTGGCTGACTATGGCATTCGTGTCAACGCCGTTTCGCCCGCTGTCGTGGTGACCCCCATTTACGGCGCCTTCATCGAGTCCGACAAAATCGAAGAGACACTCCAGGGGATCAACGGCTTTCATCCGATTGGCCGGGTCGGCCGACCTGAAGGATGTGGCGGACGTTGTCGGCACGCTTTTGTCGGACAAGTCGAGCTGGGTCACGGGTGCAATTTGGGATGTCGATGGAGGCGTTATGGCAGGTCGAAACCAATAAGGATGTTGACTTCCGACAATGACGACAGGGGTCGGCATCATTCTCGCCATTAAGTGGATGGCGAGCGCGTACGTCCAATTGGTTGACAGTGACATCGGATACTCGGCAGCTTCGCGGCGATGTTCCGGAATGCGCTGAGCACCTCGCCGGCCTGCGGCATGGCACGCCGGCAAAGTTGAGACCGAGTTGCGAGCCAACGATCACTCCGAGAACTCGCAACTCACTGGGACGAAGGGCACGGTCACCAGCATCGTGGCCAGCGTCACGTGCGCGGCGGATCAAGGGCTGCTTGCGCCGAGAGACCGCCTGGAGTCTCGGCAGGAGAAATCAAAGTTGATTCAATACAATTGCGTCCTGACAGTTTGGTAATGCCCGCAGTCATATCTGCGGGTGAGCCTGTATCAAGGCGTGAGGCGCCTGTCACGCGGAGCCTGATGCGGCATAACCAACGGCTGGGGACGATCATGAGTGAGCCAGACACCCGCACCCGACTTCTCGACATTGGGTTAGAACTCGTCCAGACGCGGGGGTACAACTCGTTCAGCTTTCACGATTTGGCAATGCGGATGGGAATCAAGACTCCCAGCGTCCATTACCACTTCCCGACCAAGGCTGACCTCGGGAGGGCGTTGGTTCAGCGGCATCGCCAGGTGCTGGCTGAGGCCTTCGCCCACATCGACGCGGACGAGCCCGATGCGTGGAAGAGGTTACAACTGTACGCGCAGGTGTTTCGGTCAACGCTTCGCAATGGACACCGGATGTGTCTGGGGGGAATGTTGGCCATCGATTACCAGACTCTGCCGGCTGACTTGGTGGCCGAGGTTCAGGGATTCTTCGAGGACAACGAACTGTGGCTGGCGCGTACCTTGCGAGTCGGCCGTAAGGCCGGAGTGGTCGTATTCGTTCCATCGGCGACCGAGGTCGCTCGCACCCTATTCGCCGCACTCGAGGGTGCCATGTTGGCCGCTCGCGCGTTTGGCGACTTCAGTCGATTCGACACCGCAGCTGCGTGGCACTTGGGCCAACTGAAAGCGTGACGGCGGCTCGATGCGCTCGAACGGGCTCCAGAACGACTGCTCGTTGTTCGGTCTCAGACCCATCTGTTTGCGACCCTACGCCGCAGATGCCGCCGGAACGCAGATGGCGGTTGATTGTGTCCCGACAATTTGTTAACCTACCTATCACTAGGTAGGTAGCGAGAATTACCGGGGAGAAGATCGGCCGCGATTGAGATTTCGGGGCGGGGTGTAACCAAGTTCGGCTTGAAGCATCGAACCAGTGAGAGGAACCGGTTGATGCTGTTCGCCTGGCTGCCGAGTTTCTTGCAGGCGTCACGTGCTCGGAAACCGAATATGAACGCAAAGCTTTTCGTCGCAGTCACGCTGCTGGGGCTGGGCTTCGGCATCTGGGGCGGCCTCGGCCACGGGAGCGACGCGGAATCGAAGCCCGCTTTGCTGTCCACCGTCGAGGGGGTCAACCGCCCAGCCCCCGCCCCGGAGTTTAGCGGGGTTACGACCTGGGTGAACTCGGCGCCGCTCAAGCTCGCCGACCTGAGGGGGAAGGTGGCGATCGTCCATTTTTGGACAAACGGGTGCATCAATTGCATTCACAACTATCCACACTACCGGGCCTGGACCGAAAAGTATCAGCCCAACCACGACCTGATTATGGTCGGCGTCCATACTCCCGAATTCGACGCCGAAAAAAACGTGGACCGCATCAAGGACCAAGCGGCCAAGAATCACCTCGCGTTCCCCATCGCTGTAGACAACGAAGGCGCGAACTGGAAGGCATGGGGCAACCACTTTTGGCCCTGCATCTACCTTGTGGACAAGGCCGGAAACGTCCGCTACCGCTGGGACGGCGAACTCGGCCCGAGCGGGTTCAAAAAAGTCTTCGCTCAGATTGACACGTTGCTGGCCGAGCCATCGCCCAAACTCAACTAGCTGTCGGTCATGATCAATTTCGCCTCGGCTTCTGAACGCCTGTTTGCGCGCCGCACCTTTCCCGTCGATTCTGTGAGCACAACCTCACGTGTCACTCTTGCGGTCGCTCAAACGTGGCCATGTATCAAGTTCATCACCTTTTGGGAGAGCTGAGTCATGAACACCCTATCGAGACTGATGATCGTTGCCGGCTGCTGCTACGGGGGCGTGGTCATTGGTCAAGACAAACCCGATGAAGGAGCGATGTCGGCGACCGTTGCGGCCGCGAAGACACAGATGCTGGCCCCTGAGACGATGGCAGCCGCCAAGAAAAGCATGATGGGCAACGACTCGATGATGCCAGCCATGGTGGCGAAAGAAATGATCCATCAGGAGCTGCGGCACGACAAGGAAGCCGCCGGAATGGTCCAAACCGCGACCATGGCCAAGACGCCCGACGACAAGATGATGATGAGCCCCGAGCGCGTCTCGATGGCGCGAGCAAAGATGATGGCAGAGCCCACCGCCATGCAAAATGCTCTTTCAGGAACTCGTCGCTCGACACATCGCATCACACAAAGTCGCCATGATGCACAAATCAGACCCCACGATGTCGATGGCGGGCCAGCACATGAAGGGCATGGTCATGGACGAAAAGGCCATGATGGGAGCCAAAAAGGACATGCTGGCCAGCGAGCACAGCGCGATGACGATGGCCCGCGAAGAACTCATTCATTCGCTCATGCTCGACAAGGAGGTCATGGACCTCGTGAAACAAGCGTCGAAGATGCAGCACGATCCCGCAGTGGCGCCGATGATGAGCGATGAGAAAATCAAGATGGAAGGCGACAGCATGATGAAAGACGAAGGGAAGACAAAAGGCATGATGCAGGAGACGATGGTCCGCCACATGATCCACAGCAAAGACAAGATGATGAAAGACGACGAGACAAAACCGGCGCCATAACGGCTCGTGGTCCGTAAATCGGGGAAGGAAGACGCCGCGGTTGCTGTTCGCGGTACGTGACGAGGAGGGCAAATCGACATGAGGGGAAAGCGGCACAGGTAGCAGGTGCTCGCACATTTAGCGGCCGGGTTGAGCAGAGTGGACAACGGCGTGATCGCGTCAGAGATTCAAGGGCGCTTGATGAAGAGTGTGTATTTCTGCTCTGCGCGATCTCTTGCGGACATGTCGACGGCACACTTGTGCTGCGCGGCAACGTCTCGTCATACCGCGAAAAGCAGCTCGCTCAGGAATCGATTCGAGATATCGCGGGTACCCTCGTCATCGTCAATTGCATCGACGTTGTGCTTTCGCAATGAAGTGGCGATGAAACGCCGAGTCCGGTCGTGGTCGGTCATTGCGGCGCTGGACATTTCAAGCAAGCCCGCTCTTATGGACGACATCCCCAAGATTCCTGAACGCGAAATCACGCCGCCCGCCTTGTATTTCAACCGGCGCAGTTTGTTCCGCGCCGGGCTCGCGGCCGGGAGCGTGATCGGAACGGCCTCTCTTTATCGGTGGCTCAACCCATCCGGAGTGCGTGACGTCGTGCCGACTGCTCCGGTCCGGATTCAGTCGCCGAAAATCAGCGAGGCGGAGCTTCTCAGCCGTGGCTGGCGCGTCAATGAGCCGATGACGCCGGAGGCCAGCATACGCAGCTATAACAATTTCTATGAATTCACGACCGACAAAGAGGGCGTCGCAGCGGCGGCGGCGAAGTTCAAGACGGACGGATGGAGGCTGGTCGTGGATGGGATGGTGCATAAGCCGAGGGCCTTCGGGATCGACGACTTGCGCAGATCAGCCCCGTTGAGGAGCGCGTTTATCGGATGCGGTGCGTGGAAGCCTGGTCGATGGTCATTCCTTGGGCCGGCATTCCTCTTGCGCGACTCTTGGAAGCTGTTGAACCGATGAGCAACGCGAAATACGTGGCGTTTGAAACGTTGCTCGATCCTGTGCGGATGCCCGGCCAACGGACATCCGTTCTGCAGTGGCCCTACATCGAGGGCCTGCGGCTGGACGAAGCGATGCATCCTTTGACTCTTTTGGCCACGGGGCTCTACGCGAAGATGTTGCCGCCGCAGGACGGTGCGCCGGTTCGATTGGTCGTTCCGTGGAAATACGGCTTCAAGGGGATCAAGTCGATTGTGAAGATCAGCTTGGTCGCCGATCAACCGGAGACGACTTGGAGCCGGTCTGGCCCGACAGAGTATGGGTTCTATGCGAACGTAAACCCCGGTGTTGATCATCCGCGATGGAGCCAGGCGACGGAGCAGCGGATCGGCGAGTCCGGGCGGAGGGCAACACTGCTTTTCAACGGATACGAAAAGCAAGTCGCGGGCTTGTATGCGGGCATGGACTTGCGGACAAATTTCTGAACGTCAAAAAGTTGACTTTGCAACGCAATCACGATGAGCCTGCCGCAATTTCATCGGTTGTTGGTCGTTCTGAACGGGGCGGTGCCGTTGTCGATGCTGGGCTGGGACGCCTACCACGGTCAGCTCGGAGCGAATTCGGTCAATCACGCGCTGCACATTACGGGCCTGATTTCGCTCGTGTTTCTGCTCCTATCGTTGCTCATGACGCCGTTGCGGTGGGCCACCGGCTGGGGCGGCTGGATCGCGATTCGGCGGGCGCTCGGGTTGTACGGATTCTTTTATGCTCTGATCCATCTCGGCATTTACGTTGGGCTCGATCGCGCGCTCAACGTGTCCAGCACGTTCCACGAAATCTGGACGCGCCGTTTCTTGCAAATTGGCACCGCGGCGGTGCTGCTGATGGTGCCGCTGGCCGTAACGTCGACAAATGCGATGGTCCAACGACTCGGGCCGAAGCGCTGGAAGCTTCTCCATCGCGTCGCCTACCTGGTGGCTGCTCTGGGAGCGCTGCATTACTACATGCTGGTGAAATCGGATGTTCGGCAGCCGCTCGTCTTTGCCGCAGTGCTCGGCGTCTTGCTCGGTTCTCGCTTCGGACACCGCTATTTGGAGCTTGTGCGGATCGCCAAGAATTCCACAAAAAGACCAACCGGCGAACGAGCCGTCGCGAAGCCTGTGTCAATCGCCGCAAGCTCCGGTGAGGCTGCGCAGCCGCGCCAACATTGGAAGGGCGACTTGAAAGTCGCGGCCATTTTTCAGGAAACCCCGGACGTTAAGACCTTTTGCCTGACCGCGGCAGACGGAGGTTCGTTTCCCTTCGTTTACATGCCCGGTCAGTTTCTCACTATTCAACTGACGATTGACGGAAAACGCGTGAATCGGTCGTACACGATTGCCTCTTCGCCGACGCGCAGAGATGCGTGCGAGCTCTCGATCAAGCGGGAACCTCTGGGGCTTGCTTCGCGGTTCATGCACGATCAATTACGTGTCGGAGACGTCTTGAAGGTTTCTGGTCCTTCCGGAAAATTCATCTTCACCGGACAGGAAGCGCCTGCCGTCTTGCTGATTTCCGGCGGTGTCGGCATCACGCCGATGATGTCTATCGTTCGATATCTGACGGACCGCGCGTGGGCCGGGGACATCTACTTTGTGATAGTTGCCACGACAGAGCAGGACCTGATCTTTCATGACGAGATCGAGTGGTTGAAACGCAGATTTCCCCGGTTGTTGGTTTGCCAAACATTGACTCGTAGTGCTCCGGACAGCATGTGGAGCGGTGATCGTGGTCGAATCACGGAGTCCTTGTTAACGCGTTTTGTGCCCGATTTGGCTCGTCACCCCATCTATCTGTGCGGTCCAAATGAGATGATGGATGCGACCCGAATCCTGCTCGTGACCCTGGGTGTTGACAATTCGCAGATCAGGACCGAAAAGTTTGCGGCGCATCGAGGGGCCGAGGCAACGCCGGCGCCTGCGAGCGAAGATCAGATGTCCCCCAAATCGATCGACACTCCATCGTCGCAGGAGGTGGCGATCTCGAACGCGACGATCTCCTTTGCTCGCTCAATGTTGCAAACGTCCGTGTCAAGCGAGACATCGGTGCTCGAAGCGGCTGAGGCCCTGTCAATTCAATTGCCCTACGAATGCCGCTCTGGAATCTGCGGACAATGCAAGACGCGGTTGATCGAAGGCAAGGTGGTCATGGACAGCGAAGATGCACTGAGCCCTTCGGAAAAGAAGAACCGTCTGATCCTCGCATGCCAGGCCCGTCCCTTGTCGAATCTGGTTGTCGATGCGTAGCCGGCTTGCGCCCGATCCAATCGAAATAGTTGTTGACGCCGCTCGTTTCGAGCGAAGCGGTCGGCACCCAAATGTCTCTGCCGGGACGGAATTTGCCCGGCAAGCCAACGGCGGCTCTCAGTGGGCGGGGCGATAACACAGCTTCCGTCGCCGGTCGCTTGATTCCCGGATAGCGGGAGAAGCGGCCGGCCACGGCCCAAGCGGCTCGCGGATACGCCACCAACGTTGGCCAGGTGAGCGAAGTTGCCGTCACCGGAAATTCGCTCACCTAGCTCCACTGTACCGTCGCGCGCTCAAATCTCGATGCATGATTTTTCAAAATTGTTGCAACATGCGAGGAGAAGGGAAGTTGCGACACAAAGTTTTTGGGGGATACTTTGCGTCGCAAAGTATTTCAGGAAGCGTTGGAGCCACTTCGGGCTGGGGAGGACGCAGACTGCGAGGGCGGGTGCCCTCGCCTGTCGAGGCCGATTTCGAACGACCCTGTAACCCATTCATCCGCGATCGGCCGAAAGGCGAGGGCACCTGCCCTCGCTGCGTTCTTTCTCAGCCGAATTCCCGGACACCCTCAAGCAGGACCTTGGGGACGAGGCCAATGCCCCCGAGGATTAACATCGGGGCTCCGGGGAATGGCGCTCCGCCATGGGGGCGGATGCGAAGGTACGGGTAGGGGGACTTTTTTTGGGTGGTCCCCAAAAAACTCTCCCCTCACGTGCTCGACTCTTCGGCCCTCTGCCCGCCGGCTCGGCCCCCTCACCCCCGGCACCTCTCCCGCAAGGGGCAAGGGGTGAAGGACTTAGGAGAATTCGCGGGGAACAAACGACTTCGTTCGATTTTTGCCTGTCATGGGGGCAGGCCGACTTTTTTTGGGTGGACCCAAAAAAAGTCCCCCCTTTTCAGCGCCCCAAAAAAGCCAAAAAAGTCCCCGCGATCAACTAGCGTGCCGCTGTCTGAAAAGCCGTTGTCGGCAATTCAGTTCTGCGACGCAGGCTGCGGTCCGGGCGGCTGGTAGAAGCGGCGGCCCATCAGTTCACGCCAGGCCGACCGGGCCGGCGGGGTGAAGGCGAACACGCAGAACAACAGCGGCGTCGCCTCCCGCAACAAAAACACGATCGCCAGCAAAAAAACAATCTGAATCACATGCACGCGGGTCCGCTGGCCGCGGATCTGGTTGAACACATGCGCGTACTTGAACCGCGAAACCATCAGGATGGCCACCGCCAGCGTGATCAACGGCAACAGCATGTGAATGACGGGCAATAACCACTCGGCCACGCTCTGCCCGGCGCCATTGGCAACGATGGCCTTCTCGCGGAACTCGTTGAGGGCGATCGGGAACGATGCCACCGTTGCCGCGGCAGCCGGAGACGGCAGGCCGCTGAAATAATTGTGGGAATCGTCTTCGTCGGTCTCGACGTTGAAGCGGGCCAAACGGAGCACCGCGCACACCACGTACAGCGCGCCGATGACCCACAACAGTCGCGACCAGTACGTGAAAAACGGATGAAAATGCGTCCCGAATTTGAGGACATTGGCGTCGGCTCCGCTTTCCATCGCGTATTCAATTTTCAGCATCAAAAAGGCAGGAGCCACGCCGAAGCTGATCGCGTCGCACAGGCTGTCGAGCTGGGCACCAAATTCGCTCGTCTGCTTGGCCCAGCGGGCCACGCTGCCGTCGAGCATGTCGAACAGCATGGCGAGAAAAATGAACACGGCCGCCAGAAACAGGTCGTGCTCGCCGGCCGGGTCGGGACCGACTTTGGCCGCAAAGGTGATCGCTCCGAAGCCGCAGGCCGCGTTCCCCAGCGTGAGCAGCGTGGGAAAAACGGCGAACATCTTGGTGCGTTTTACGAACTCCCGCCCGCGGCGCGGGAGGCCGGATAGCGGGCGACGATCGTCGAACCGGCCTGGACCTTGTCCCCGCGCTTCACCGTGATCTCCAGACCCTTCTCGCATGGGAGCACCAATTCTGTCCGCGATCCGAATTTGATCATTCCGAACCGTTCGCCGGCCGCCAAAATATCCCCTGGCCTGAGCCAGCACACAATCCGCCGGGCAATCAAGCCGGTGATCTGCCGCACAACCATCCGCCGGTGCGGAAACGCCTCGCATTCCATCCGCACGGCCAGTTGCTCATTTTCCGTGGCCGCTTCGGGCCGCCGAGCGTCGAGCATCTTTCCCCGCCGGTAATGTAATCCTATCACGCGTGCCGGGGCCGGCATGCGATTGATGTGCACATTGAAAATCGACAGAAAAATACTGATCCGCATGGCTTGGCCGGTCACGAACTCGTCATCCGCAATCTCGGCCACCTCGACGATCGTGCCGTCGGCGGGCGCCACGACCAGCCCCGCCCCGATCGGCACCTCGCGCCGCGGATCGCGAAAAAAGGAAATCACGAATCCCCCCAAAACGGCCAGTGCCAACGCGAGCAATCCGCAAATGACCGCCAGCCAGACCGGAAAAGGGGCTCGAAACGCGACGACGAGCCAAAAAATTGCTGCCGCAATCGCTCCGCCGCCAATCACGATTAGTTCCGCCAGACCGACTCGTGCCACGTTCAGCCGGTCGCGCCAGGTGAACGGATCGTCCTGCGGGCGCCAGAAATAACCTCCCTGATTGCGGAAGAATTTCACGTCGCGCGGGTCGAGCACTTCGTGCGGACAACCGTTGAAGTCGCCCCGCCGTCTCATCCGCATACGGACCAGGTACCGCGGCCGGAAGGCCTTCAAATACCATCGCCGCACCCGTCCCCAGGCCAGCTCCAGCCGGTAAATTGGGCCGCCGCCGGGTTGAATGCTGGTGAGCTTGGGATCCATCGGCTCGAGCGGCAACCGGGCGGGCACTTCCGTCGCGTCGACAAACCCCTTGACCGGCGGTGGAGCGGAGCCGGTGGCGATTTCGATGTTCATGGAGGGCAGGCGCGTGAGTGATCGTTAGGGGAAACAAGCATTATAAACCCACGCTCGACGCCGGGCGAGCAGACAGCCCGCCGGAGGGCCGCCCCCTTCCTCTTTACGCCCTGCCCCGGCCATTTCAGTTGTTATGCTGAATGCCTGATTCAGCGACTTAATTGACAATCGCCGGCAGCAAGGAGCCTTCGGCCCATGCAGCGGTTTCGCAATATTTTGGTGGGTCTCGATCTCTCCAGTCCCGACCACGTGGCGGAAGTCGAGCTCACGCCTCCCAATCGGGAGGCGCTTCGCCGTGCGATCTGGCTGGCGGCCCACACGCAGGGCGAGCTGACCATTTTTTCGTCCCTCGACGTGTCCCCGCATATCCAGGCCGTGCTGCAGGAAGAACTCGCCCACGAACCGGGCGACCTCGAACGCGAGGCCTTCAACATCCTCGAACGGTTCGTCGCCGAGGCCAGGGCCGAAGGGGTCGAGGCGCGGCAAAAACTGGCCTTCGGCTCCCCGTGGCAGCAAATCTGTAAGCAAGTGCTTGCCGACAAGCACGATCTCGTGGTCGTCGGCACCCGCAACCTGGGGCATATCGGCCGCATGCTCTTCGGCTCAACCGCGATCAAGCTCCTGCGCAGTTGCCCCTGCCCCGTCTGGGTCACCCGTCCCGATCCCAACTGGGACGATCTGAATATTCTCGTGCCCAGCGATTTCAGCGACGTCGCTTTGGATGCCCTGCGAATCGCCGTCAACGGCGGGCAGTTCGTCGACACCAAACTGCACGTGTTGCACGCTCTCGAGGGGCAGATCGGCCCCCCCGCCTGGTTCGGTCGCGTGCAACGGCAGATCGTCGAAGAATATCTCGCCACCCAGCGAGCCGAAGCCAAACAGCGGCTGCATGAGCAACTGGCGCAGACCGACTACCGCACGCTGCCGCACGGCGTGCAGGTGCACGTGGTCGACGGTCCGCCGGATGAAGCCATCCTCAAAGCCATCGACGACTTCCAGATCGACCTCGTCGTCATGGGCACATCGGCCCGTTCAGGCCTCTCGAATCTCGTGCTGGGCAATACGGCCGAGCGGATGATTTCGCACATGAAGTGTTCGGTGATCGCCGTCAAACCGCACGACTTCGAGTGTCCCGTTCGGCTGGATGACTGAGCGCCCTGCCCGACTTTTTTGGCTTTTTTGGGGCGCTAAAAAGGGACTTTTTTTGGGTCCACGCCAAAAAAGTCCGGCGTCCGACGTGCGAAGTTCCGCGTCGAAATTCGTAAGTCGCGTCTCTCGGCATGGTTCCGTCACTCGTTGTCGTCGTAACTCCCGCGAGACTTTTTTGGGGTCCACCGGAAAAAAGTCCGCACAGCGGACGTCGCGGACGCCCTCGGCGGAAAAAACTTTCCCGCGACTGCCAAAAAACCTCGACCTTCATCTTCGGGAATCGAACAAAGCGAGTTATAATCAGGCTAGACGTCGCACGAGCGGAAACCAAACCAACCATTCCCGCCGCTCGCCGGCTCCGGCCAGTGCAAATCGCCCGTCGCAAACGTGACAGCTCGCCCACGCGACGGCCGATTGCTGCCGCGGTCTGAGATGACGCGGTCTGAAGCCCCAGACCCCAGTTCCTCACACCCGCCGCAGCAGCCCAATCGCCGTCCGGCCAAAGCAGTGCGATCTCCGACACGCCGCGTGATCCCATGCACGTCACGGCGACGATTCGGGGCGTCCGCAAGAATTCTCGCCGTTTGATTTGACGGTAGAATTTCACGGAGCCTTGCGGCACGGTCCACCCCGGACGGATTTCCCGCCAACTCATTTTTTCTTCGAAGGCAGAGCTTTCCGCACTCCGAAATGCCCCCAATGGTAAGGGGCCGATCGCGGTGCGCCCGTTGGTTTCTGAGCGACTCTGGCAAGGCCCCCTGGCCGATGCTCCATAACGGCGACTTTGATAGGCGCGCGGCAAGGTGTGTGGATAACATGATGTAGATACGCAATCTGACATGCGGCATCGATCGCGTCGCAATTGGAGGCCCGTTACATGGCCGGCCGTCGCGCGTTCACGATTGTCGAACTGCTGGTATCGATCGCCATTATCGGCGTACTCGTGGCACTCCTTCTGCCTGCTGTGCAAAGCGCGCGAGAGACTGCGCGCGCGCACAGTGCACGAATAACCTCAGGCAGATTGGCGTGGCCTTTCACAGCTACCATGACGCCATGCGCCAATTTCCGCCTGCGTATGTCGCCGCTCACGACGTGATTCTTCCGGAATGGCTTGGGATTAAAGGCCTTCACGACGATCTCAACCTGCACACCTACGGCGAGTTTCTGTTGCCGTTTTTCGAGCAAGGCAGCGTCGTCAAGGGCATCGATTTCACGCAGCCGCACTTTGCTCCGGTCGACCTTACGTCGATGGGCCTGCCAAACTACACCGGAAACAACCAGGCCGTCGTTGCCATTCCGCTGACCCTGTTCCTCTGTCCCTCAGCGCCAACGCGCAAGGCGAACCCGTTTTCCTTCACGTGGGATGACCTGGCGGTCCCGATCACCTACAAGGCGGGCGGGAACGACTATGGCCCGAGTAACGGCATCAATTGCGCCGGCCTGCTCAATTATGCTCCGCCGCAAGGAGGAGGAATCGCGAACGGAGTGATGTCAAACAACCTTCCGAGCACGAAGTTCCGCGACGTGACCGACGGCACCACTCAAACGGCCCTGATGTGGGAGATTGCGGGGCGCCCGGATCTGTATGTGTTCGGGAAGAAATCCAGCGGCCAAACGGGAGGCGGCGGCTGGGCGGACGTTCTGAACGCGGAAAACTGGTTCGGCGGATCGAGTGCGAATGGCTCCACGGTAGGTGGGCCATGCGCCATCAACTGCACGAATTTGTATGGAACGGGCGTGTACAGCTTCCACCCCCTGGGAGTGAGCCTGCTGTTGACGGACGGCTCCGTTCAATTCTTGAGCGAAAACACCGAGATCGGCGTTTTCGTTTCGCTCGTGACAATGCAGGGCGGAACCTCTGTGCAGGCATTTAACTTGCAGTAGCCGTCCGCACGCCAATGATTGTGAAACAGGGCAGGCTGCGTAAAGGTCGGTACGCAGCCGGTTGCGGAGTTGGTTTCGTAATTGGCGCGTCATTCACTCTGCACTGCGATTTGTTGCTCCAAACAGTCCGCAAAGCGCTTAGACGTTTCTCGCGAATTCATCGAGTGCCTGATAAAGGGCCGTCTGTTCAGCAACCAAATGTAAGCTATTCGAGCGATTGCCATGCCAATGATCCCGATTTCTCACCGCTTGATATTCATAGATATGCAAGCCATCAATCCTCGGATCCTCCTTCGCCTAACCACTTGACAACTGCCCTTGCTGTCGATATCCATAAGAGGCTCGCTCGCAGCTTTAGGACGAGTTTGCGATCGCGAGCCACTTACGTCTGATGCGGGCGCGTTGGCAAGCAAGGGAGGTCATGCGCTTAGATGCACGACGTTGTGCCAAACTTGACGTCTCTCTGCCGCAGGCACCTAAGGAATCCTCGCCAACGGTCCGACGACGTCGTCGACTGCCTTCATCGCCCGCCGTCGCACCAAAACGACGCGGCCGCGGCGGTCTGTGAAAATCGGCGGCACGTGGAGCTGAGGCCTTGGCCGCCTAGACCACCCCATCTGCGACTCGCAGATTCTACCCGCGGCTTTCTGGTTATACGCTCGATTGGTCACATCTGTTCGGTGCTCCTTTTAGCCTTTGCCCTTTCTGGGTGCTCAGATGCGGATAATGCGGGGCCCTCAAGAATTCACGTAAACACCTCGGCGTTGCAGGAGTTAACAGCCGACTCCTCGTATGTGGACGGATCTACGTCGGCGTCTCTTGTGCATGACTTCGGAATTGCGCCGCCAAATTCGCAACTGATCCATAGATTTCAATTGCATAATCCAAGCACATTTGACTGGGTCGTCGAAAGGCTGGACAGTTCTTGCTCGTGCACAGTGCCGCGCATGTCGGCAACCACCATCAAGGCCGGCGCAACAGAAAGCGCTGAGGTGCTTTTGAAGACAGGGGAATCGAGTGTCGATGTGAAACGCGAAGTTGTGGTTGTATTTGCTGACGAGAGGGTTCCGTCACTGCACCTGCAATTGAAGGCAAACGTAAGGTCGCCGATGACGCCCGTGCCGGCGCTAATCCGCATGGATGTGTTGTCCAAAGAGTCAATCGCGTCGCGCGTCGTTCAGGTGCAGAATTTTACCCTCGATGACTGGAAGTCGGTGCATGTTAAGTCAGCGCCCAAATGGGCCGACGTCAAAATAGGTGCGCATCCAGTGAAACGAGATCGAACTGATCTCGTGGCACCACGCGAGTTTTGGAATATCTGGATCGCTTTTGCTACTGCGGATCTACCGGTTGGCCGCTATGCGGGTGAAGTAGTCCTGGCTGCAAACAAACATGGTTTGACGTGCTCGGTTCCATTGGAGATCCAGGTTGTACCGCGGCTGACAATTCTGCCTACGGAGTTTTTCTTTGGTCCAGTAGGTCGCGGGCAAACTGCAGTCAAACAGCTCAATCTAACGTTTGCCGGCGATGGCACCACTCCGAACCCGTCAGCAGTCAGCGTTAAGAGCAGTTGTCCTTCCCTTATCGTGTCCTGGTCTAAGCAAGATGGTTCTGTGTGGACGCTGAATGCTTCCTTGCATCCGGACGGCAGTTCCAAGTTCGTCAAGGAGCAGGTTCACCTTGTTTTTCATGACGCGCGACTCGGTGCCTTCATCATCCCCGTGATCGCGATGGTAAATTAGCCGCTTGCGACCAGATTTGTCTGTGTCATGGAGATATGAGCAATGCACGGCTCACTGATTGCGGTCGCCTTGGCGTTCGGCTCAATGTCTGCCACAACCGACCTTGCGGCGGATGATGACCCGTTCTGCGGTCCAAGGGCGGTCCGAGCCACACTGGAGTGGTTCAAAATGCCGGCCGATCTCGTGGGTCTAATTGAATCGCTTCAGTGGCCAGACATCGAGTCTGGAACTAGCTTCGCCTCGATCGACAAACTGTTGAAGGCGCGCGGGCTCTACACCTACGCCCTGCAAATTGACGTACCGGCGACTATCAGCTGGGATTATCCTGCGATCGTCTATACGCATAGCCCAGGCAAGGCGCTCGGTCATTTTAAAGCAATATTGCCCTCGACGACCGAAAGGCCTCGGCTTTTTGTGGATCCGTTTGCGGAACAAACGCCTGCGGACTTCTTGCAGCTTTCCAATAAGAATGAGGCTGTGGTCGTGTTGATCGCCCCTCATCCGATCTCGCAGCCAGTAGGGGCGCTGAAGGCACAATCATTCTCAAGGGAGCAAGTCGCGATTATGGTCGCGCTTTGTCTGTCGGCGGTTTTTATCGTCACCGCGATGCCACTGATTCGTCTACCGCGGCGTTCAACCTCGCACCGCAATTAATAAACAGGTCAAGTCCTTGACTTTTACCAGAGGAGTTCATGTGATGCGACGACTCGCGTTGGCAACTTTCTCCGTTATTGTGCTTGCGCTTTGCTTAAGTGCAATGAATGGTTCTGTTTCTCGTGCTCTGGCTCGGCCGATTCTCCAAAAAGACCTAGAGTCGCTACGCGGCGGCAGTGTGTCGATATGTTATGTCCAAATCGGCCGATTGTGTCCTGCTGGCGGTACGTGCAGCACAACTAACTGCCAACAGGCAAATGGAAATGCTTGGACATGTCCCATTAACTCCGCGTGCTACCAAAACATCCCCGGAGCTTGCTGCGTGACGAAGGCTTGGCCAGGCAAGCATTGTTCAATACCGCAGGCGAACATCAACTGCATGACGACTTGGAGCTGTAACCAATGCTGTAAGTGTGGGTGCAATGTGGTGTGTACGAAGGTGCCGGGTTCAGGACAAGGCTCGTTCCCGATAACACCCCACCTGCCGGGCGGTCCCTGCTGTCCACCTCTCCGATGTCGCTAGATAGCGCCGGATCTGTTGAAATGATGCTGTTACGATCGTCGGTGCCTGGATTGATTTGCGTTTGGTTCCTCGTGGGCGACGTGGCGGTGGCCGCCGACGGGCTGCCGGGTCCGACAGGGGCAAAGCCCACCAGACCTATCGGAACTAAGCCACTTGTTGTGCGAGACGAATACGAGCGCCTTGCAGCGCTGGAGCCGCTAACTCTCGAGACAAAGCGTGAGGCTGAAGTTTATTGGAGCGGCTTGACGAATGCGGCCGAACGGTTTGAATCTGGTGTCTGCACTGCAACAGCGATTATCTCTAGCGGCAACCTCCCGGTTGGCGGCCAGCATCGGTTCTTTGTCGCGTTCGATCGACGGTCGCAGTCAATTCGCTTTGACCACCGCGAGGGGGACGATCGGGAAACCAAGGTAGTTAGAACGCCCCGTGAAACACTGATTTACGGCGAAGGCGGGATCATTCTACGCCAAGCCCCCCACGCGCCGATCAACATAGCAGATGCCGAGCCCTTCAGTATTGACCTGTTAGGCCTTTACGGCTTCGGGGACTTCTCCAACCGCGCCACAGCCGATGACATCTATCGCTTGGTGTCAAAGGTCAATCTTGCAGAGTGCGTTCACGAAAAAGATGGACTTGTTCGACTGACGTTTGTCATGCTCACCAAAGACAAAGCCGAGAGGCGGAAGTCGATATGGATTGATCCGAAGCGAGGATATCGGCCGGTGCGCCTGACAAATCACCGACGCGAGAGCGGCCACGCCGATTACTTGGTGGCCTCGCGCGCTCAAACGGAATGGACGGAAGTCCGGGGGGCATGGGTGCCTGTCAGATATGTGACGCTGGGCCTCCCTCTCTATAAACTTGATCTGTCGCTGAATTGGTCAAGCGTAAACGCACCTATTGAGTCGAAGGTATTCAGTCTGCACGATTTTAACGCGCGGGCCGGTACCACGATAATGGACAACCGATTGGGCAAGCTCGTCCTTGATGGAATCGTGGCGGGGCCGCAGCAGTCCGGTCCGGAGGCGAATGGGAACCGCGCTGGGCAAAGCACCCGCTGGATAATCCTCGTTGCGGTCAATTGCACGTTAATAGGATTGATTGCTTCCGTCCAGCTATATCGTTTTCGAAAACGCAACCAACCGAAAGCATAAGATACTCCCTTTTACGATCAATGGCATCGATTGTAGTTGCGCCTGTTCCAGCCGCACGGAAAACAATCCATGGCGCAAACGGGGGTGCGAGAATTGTGAGCGCTGGGAAGAGATCGAGGCACGCTCAACAAGTCGGAGTTTCTCAGCATCCACGCCGATTCTGCGGGCAGATTTCCCTCAGTGCGGAACTCGCCGGGGGCATGGAGAGCGGTCTGCGTTTAAGCCGCCTCTAGCCGCCTCTAGGCGCATCGGGAAAATGAGAAGAGATGCTCAAGAAAGTCGCGTTTGGACGGCTCCGACATACACGCGTCATGGCAGTTGTGTTCGGTACTGGACTTGTTGCACTTGTCGGAACCGCCAGCACGATCGCAATCGCTCGTCGGCCGTTGCAGAATCTC
The DNA here is from genome assembly GCA_963752185.1 of uncultured Planctomycetaceae bacterium. GTDB lineage: Bacteria > Planctomycetota > Planctomycetia > Planctomycetales > Planctomycetaceae > DASPSM01. The sequence continues at coordinate 4,986,112 of CAVVXK010000002.1, forward strand.
GCGACTGAGCCGTTCTTTGACGGGCTGGGCGCCTATAGCCGAGGAGTCACGACCTACTCTCCATTCGCGCAACGGTATTTTGATCAAGGTCTTGCGCTGACTTACGGGTTTGATTCGGAGCAAGCACTTTGGTCATTCGAGGCTGCGCGCCCAATGATCCAACTTGTGCCATGGCATTCTGGGGAATAGCGATGGCCAATTGTCCTACGCTGAGCAGGCCGATGGTCGACGAGACGCATGCTGTCGCAGCTTACAAAGCATGCCGGCAAGCGCACGAATTGGCGGCGAAGAGTTCACCGATAGAGCGAGAACTTATAGAAGCACTGGCGGCTCGTTGTCCCGCCCAACGACCTGTGGATAGTGGCAGCCTAACAGAATCCTATGCCACGGCAATGCGCGATGTGTGGAAAAAGCACCCAGGTGATCCTGATGTAGGAGCGCTAGCTGCTGAAGCTATCATGATGACCCGGCCTTGGGATCAATGGACAGCCGATGGGAAAATGCAACCCGGGACATACGAAATCATGCAGATGTTGGACTCTGCGCTTGAAATCGATCCGAATCATCCTGGCGCACTGCATCTGCTAATACACGCGATCGAGCAATCGCCTACCCCAGAGAGGGGTGACGCGGCCGCTCAGATTCTACGCGAATTGGCGCCCGGAATTGGGCATCTTGTCCATATGCCGTCCCATATTGACGTTCGACTCGGTCGTTGGGAGGAGGCAATCCGTTCGAACGAACGCGCGATCGGTGCCACGGAGCGTTTTCGTGAATATGCATGGCGCGATCAGACCTTTAATCTGTGGAACATTCATAACTATCAGATGCTCGGATACGCCGCCAGCATGAGCGGTCAAAGCAAATTGGCCAACCGCGCGTTCGAGGAGATGATCTCATTGCTATCTAATGGATTTCCTGAGATCTATCAGGATTCTTTTGACGGCTATCTGGCAATGCCCTACGAGTTGCAACTTCGGTTCGGTAGGTGGGACGCGGCGTTGGCGGCACCGCAGCCCAGTCAGTCGTATCCCATGGCGAGGGCGTTGTGGCACTTCAGCAGGGGGATCGCCTTTGCCGCAAAGAAGGAATGCGCGCACGCTGAAGCGGAACAACGAGCATTCGTAAGCGCGCGAAAGCAAGTTCCCAAAAACACTTTCTTTCGTAGGCTTGATGCGCAGTTATTGCTTGACATCGCAGAGAAAATGTTGGACGGCGAGATTCTCTATCGCGAAGGGAGGATGCAGAAGGCGGTCATTTCGCTGCGTGCGGCAATCGCGGCCGAGGACGGTCTACCTTACAGCGAGCCTCCTAATTGGATATTGCCCGTGCGTCATGCGCTTGGGGCAGTTTTCAATGACTCAGGCCGATTTGCGGAGGCTGATCAGGTGTACCGCGAGGACCTTCGGCGGCATCCCGAGAACGGCTGGTCCCTTTTTGGACTTGCCCAGAGCCTTCGTGGGCAAGGCAAGTCCGTCGAAGCCGACGCTGTCATGGCGCGCTTTCGAAAGGGCGTGGTCGGATGCGGATGTGAAGCTGTCATCATCGTGCTTTTGTCTTGCACGGAAGAAGTAATGCACACCATTGGAAAGAGCCCGCCTGACCATTAGTTACGTTCTCAGCTTCAGGTTAGCCCTTCTGAGTCCGAGTATTTGTCGATCCCCAACAGGTTGACTGGGCCGCGCTCATCGTACCTGATCGATGCGCCTTCAAAGATCAGGGTGCGGTGTTGCTTGATTCTTGATTCGTGCAGCAGAGCTGGGTCAACTTTGATTTCGCGCTGAACGACAGGGAGTCGAGCAAGCCGTTGTTGTTCCTCGACTGGGCGGTAGCAGGTAAATGCCCATTCCATCTGCAACGATCAGACGGTTTGTTGCTGAGCTCGCCAGGCCTGCATCGGCTCGCCGGAGGGGCGATGACGGAGCGGGAGTCGTAGCGTCAGAAGTCGTGGTTGAAGAAGCGGGCGGAGAGGCGGAATATGCCAGCGTTTGCCCCCCGCAACTTAGGGCGGCGAATGGTGCCAGAAGGGCCAACAGACGCAACAGACCCGAAACTGTCATGATCAACCCTATGCTTCCGTGGCGCGCGGTGTCGAGTCGACGATCGGCCGCAAGTGAGGGAGGGAGTCAACCTTCAAGGCGCCCGCGATACGTCGCGGCTCTCGCGCCTGAATTGACGCTTCTTTGCATAACCGTCGACTTTGCGAAAAGCAATGGTGGCCGTGGTAGCCTTGTAGACCGCTCGTTGGTCTGGGCCTAGTAGCGATGGTTGGAATCGCTTGTGCGAACCCGGTCTGCGTACATTGGGCAAGGAGAACGTCGAACGAACGGCCGGCTATTGCGACGTCCGTACGGCCGCATGATCCATCGCATCGACATAGTAGATGAAGATCGAGTAACCGACGTGGTCGACCGGCCTCAAATTGAGGAACGCCTCACAACCCGGTGGCCCGAAGCGATCGTCTCCGCGTAGGCATTTCTGGCTGATTGCGTACCAGCCGGTCGGCAGGACCGCGGTGCCCGCAGCTCCCGGCCTTGCGTCTACCTTGGGCGTGGGCAAGCCGATCCCGGCCAGCTTCGGACTGACGGTGCCCCAGTAGGCGACGAAAAGCGGACGCGAGTCGGGATGCGAATCGATCCAACGCTTCAGGTAGAGCAGGTCCTCGCCCCAATCGATGTTGCTGGACTGCAGATAGAATCCGCCGCCGAGGGGACCGCCAACCAATTCGTTGAAATAAGCCAGGCTATGCGGCCAGATCCAGAGGCTGCTGGCAATGGACCAGGCCGCGAGCAGGCCAATCGCCCAATTGGCTGCCCTACGCCAAACTGGGCGTGCGACCATCGGTATCGCCGCGACCTGACTGACCCAGATGAGAGCATAGGGCAGCGCGGGCAGCGCGTAGCGCGGGTGGTGGCTGAAACCCGTTTGCGAACTGACAAGAACGAAGAGAGCCACGCCCGGCGCCAGCAGCACTAGATCGTCGCGCCAACCCGACTTCGAGCCTCGCTTGACTTGCGACAGCAGTGCAAGAAGGAACAGGCCGATCGTTCCCAGAGGAGTTTTGACGGCCACCACAAACAGGTAGTACCACCACCAGCCGTGGTCGTACCACTTGCCGCGGAAGTACGAGGTCCGAGTTCCCTCCGAGTTCTCGAAGTCGGACTTCTGGATGTCGAAACCCAGCACGTAGCTCGATGGCAGCGGGACGGGTAGAGACCCCAGCCACGAATCGGCGAATCGGTTCGTCTTGTAGTCCACTTTCGTAAGGAGGCGGCTTTGGAATTGATAGCTCCCGAGTTTTCGGAACGAGCCCTCAAAGCCGTAGCCGAGATTGATGAAATAGACTGCAAGAAAGAGACTGGTGCCGAGTTGGGCGGCTTGTGAGAGCGATCCTGACGTCACTGGGATTGGCAAGCTGGTTGCTTCATTGGGAACGGTTTTGGGCCTGGACGGAAATGGCAAGCTGGCAGCTCGCCCCACGCCACGCCGTTCGGCGATTCGCCAGATGCCCCAGAGGATCGGCCAGAGGGGGAAGAAAACAATCGCGTTGGTCTTCGCCAACTCCGCCAGACCAAGCGCGATCCCCGCCCACGCGCAGCGCGCCCAGCCGGGACTTTTTAGCCAACGCCAAAAGAGATACGAGGCGGCCAGGCCAAGTGACGTAACTCCTAGATCGGGACCCATCAGGTGGCCTTGTCCGAGAACGGCTGGGCTAAAGCACCATAGCAGAAGGGACAAGAATCCCGCCCACCAGCCGTACAGGTCCAAAGCCCAGCGATAGCATACGAATCCCCCCAGAAGGCTGAGGGGAATGCACACCAGTCGCGCAAGTGTGAAGAGGTAAAATGTGCGAGGCCCATTGGCGGCCACGAAGTCGCGTCCGACCTCGTGCTCGGAGCGGCTCTGCACGTCAGTATTGTATGAGTGCCAGTCGTATTTTGGATTCGCGAGGAGAACGGGAATGGCGGCGACGAGCCGGATTAATGGTGGGCTCACGCTGGCCAGTTCGAAGCGTCCGAACTGCCAATGACTCAGGCCAGCCGCCAGGTAATCGACTTCTTCAAGAGTCGGCGCGTCCCGATAGGCGGTCCATCCAAGCATCGCGGCGTGCACGGCGAGGACGGCGGAGACGAGCGTTATCCGTAAGCGAGCTGGCATCACAATCGCACCCGGGAACTGCCGTCAATGTCTTAATGATGCGCGTTCATCTGGCGAAACGCCTTCCAATCGATCGTGCGAATGCCGTCCGCTCGAATTGCGTCGGCCATTTCCTGCGAGGTGAACACTCGCGTGTCCGCCTCGCGACGGTCGGCATTCGGAGCGTGCTGGGGACCCGGCGGCCCGTGGGCGCAATGGATCAGGAATTCGGTAACTCCCGGTTTGAGTTCTTTCAGCCGGGACAGGTAATAGCCGCGTTTTTCCTCCGGCGGCACGCCGTAATTGCGGGCATCAACCTCTACGAGGACGGGCAGATGGCCGGCTCGCAGTTTCTGGAGGCCCTCTTCATATGCCGCAACGATTTCCGGCCTGCTCGCGTCCAACTGACCGTCGGGGACTTCATCGGAATACCGGATCGGCAGGTCATATTCCAGGGCCAGCCGCACATAAAGCCGCAACAGATCGGGCCGCTCGAAAAGCACGAACATGTGATGGTCCAGGTGACTGATGCGAATCCCCGCGGCGCGGGCCTTTTCGATTTGAGCTCGCAACTCCACCTCGACGTCCTCGAGCCTGGCGTGTGCGGCCGTGTCCTGTGTCGTGGCCCACAAATAGCCTTCTTGGTCGACAAGGCTGGGGACTGTCTTTCGAGGCGAGACCGGGCCCCAGCGGTGCGTGGTCGTATCACAATTGAGCGTTAGGTGAATCCCAAAGTCACGTTCAGGATGGGCCGCAGCGTAGGTCGCAAACTCCGCAAACCCGGGGCAAGGCACCATAATGCTGCACGAGGTAACCGAGCCGTGCTCGAGTGCCTGGATCGTGGCAGCGTTTACCGATGGGTACATTCCGGCGTCGTCGGAATGGATGAGCAGATATCGTGGAGGTGCACTGGAAAATAAATCAGAGAGAAGGATGGCACCGTTCAGGGCCGCGAGCGCGAGTAGGCCGGCAATGAGCGGACGGATTCGTCCTTTCGGCACATTGTGCATTCTAATCGACCTGTGGATAATGCGATGACATCTCTGTCGCGACGACACTAAGGTCTATGTGCCTATTATCGCCATTGGGTCGGACAAATGCAGCCCGAGCGGCCCCTTGATTGTAGTAGCCCGAGTGAAGCTGTGCTGCACGAACCTGGATCGCCGCTCTTAACGGTGATCATCCCCGTCTTTAATGAGCGTGCGACGATCGACGAATTGCTGCGGCGTGTACTGGCAGCTCCTTACGACAAACAAATCATCGTGGTTGACGACGGCTCAACGGACGGCACCAGCCTGGTCTTAGACGACTGGGCGAAAAACGGTGCCGTTGAATTGTGTCGCCATCATCGAAATTGCGGCAAGGGGAGATCGATTCGCACAGCGCTCAAAAGCGCGCGGGGAAGATTCGCGATCGTTCAAGACGGCGACCTTGAGACGGACCCCCAAGACTACGTGACGCTCGTAGAGCCCCTGCTGGATGGACGGGCCGACCTTGTCATCGGCTCGCGGTTCGGGCACGACGGTCATTTCGACGGTCGTGTGGATGCCTTCCTGCGGCTCGGCGTGTCTCTCTTGAACTTCGCAGTTCTCCTGCTTTACGGTCAGCGAATTACGGACGAAGCCTGCTGTTATAAGGTGTTGCCGATCGACTTACTTCGATCGATGAACTTGCAGTGTGAGCGGTTTGAGTTTTGCCCAGAAGTTGTCGCGAAGGCCGGCCGTATGAACCTTCGCATTGTGGAGGTGCCAGTAAGGTACTGCCCGAGAACCACGGCTGACGGAAAAAAGATCCGCTACCGAGACGGGCTGATCGCGCTTTGGTGTCTCTGGCGTCTGCGACGTTGGAAACCCGGCGTAGAACGGCCGATACGATCGGGGGCTACTGACCACGGGGCCAACCGTTAATTGCCGTGGCGTCACGGCGGCGACTCGATGCGTCCGCGAGAATTTCATGGAGCTCGCGGCACGGTCTACCCCCGGACGGATTCCCCGCCAACCGAATTCTTCTTCGAAGGCAGATTCTTCCGCACGCCGGGCCCACCAAACGGCACGCGACCGATCTCGGTGCGTCCGTCTCGACCTTGGGACACTGGACCCGAGCCCGACACCAGGGTTTGTGTCGCAGCTCATTCAAAATCCTCAGCGGGTCCAAAAGCCGTTTCACGCGCCGCGACAACTGTCGCGTAGCGAAGGCCTTGATCCGCGATCGAGACGGCTCTCACGCCGGGAAGCAGCTCGCCCACGAGATGGGTGGAGACATCGCCCGGAGCCATCTCGATGAAAACGGTCGCTCCCAGTTCGCGCATGACCTCAAGGGCACTGTACCAGCGGACCGGATGCGCGATGCTGGTCGCGAGATCCTGGCGGATGGCTTCGGAGTCATCGAGGGCCCGACCGCCGCGATTGCTCATGTAGGGCATCAACGGCGTTCTCAGACTGAAGCCCTGCCATTGCTCGACTCAGGCGATCGGCGATCGGCTGCAGCAGCGGGCAATGTGACGGGACGCTGACCGCCAGACGCTGGGCACGGCGGTGCGCCTTGTTGGCGAGACTCAGCCATCACCGCGGCGAGCGCGGAGTCACTCCCGGCGATGACGATCTGCCGCGGGGCATTGATGTTGGAGACATAGACCGGCAACTCGGCGGTTCGAATTCGTTCCACGATTGCACCCATGCGGAATTCATCGAGGCCCTCGATGGCGGCGAGGCCGAAGCCGGTCGGAAAGGCGCGTTTCCATCAGCTCGCCTCGCAAACGGACGAGCGGCAAGGCATCGCCGAAAGAGAGCGTCCCGCACGCGACCGCGGCGCCGAAGGCGCCGATCGACATCCCTGCCACGGCAGCGGGAGGAACGTGTTCGGCCGTCAGCGCGCGGGCGGTGGCGACGCCGGCAATCAACAGCGCCTCCTGGACCGCAGCGGTCGAGCGCAGTGCGTCGGCATTGTCGAGTGCCGCGACGTCGCGGCCGAGGATGCGGCCGGCCTCGTCGATCGTCCGGCTCACCTCGGCATGCTGTGGAAGACGATGAAGCAGGCCCGCGCTCTGGCGCCCTTGTCCCGGGAACAGAAACGCAACGGTCATAACGCCGCCTGAAATGAAGCAGTCGCGTCCGTCATCCAGGCATCGACCGCAAGGCGAGGACCGAACGGCGTCCGGACGAGGACTTGTGGCTGCCTTGCAGCGAGATTCGCGAGCGCCACGCCGCCGAGCGGCGTCTCGAGCATCACGTCGACGCGCGCCGGCGCTGCCGCTTGGACAAGGGCCGCCAGCAGATCGGCCGCTCGATCGGGCGCGAGCGGGTCATCCTGGCGAAGAATCAAATCGAGATCGCTCGACGCTGTCGCTGTGGCGATACCGGTCGCCAGCTCAAAGCCAACGCTTCCGCCGGGCCCCCAGCGGAAACCGCGGCCCATCAGCAGGTCCGCAACGCGGTCCAACGCAGCCAGGGCCGGCACCGCGTCCTTGCGTTTCTGCTCGATGAGCCGCAGCGCACGAATGAGATCTTCGGGAGAAAGCCGGTCGGCAATCCCACCGACCGCCACAAGCGCGGGAAACCGGTGCGACCGCGTCGCGCCGCGCACGCCGACCGGCACGAACCCGTCCCGAATATGGCCGCGGCGGACAACCACCCAGGGAATCTGCCCGAGCGCGACTTCGACCCAAGCTGGCGGAGGCGCATCACCAGCCAGCTTGATCGGCGCACGCAGCCGGATCAGGTCATGCGTCGGCGCCGGACGGCCTTCCGTCAAGCATTCCATTGTTCAGCCAACCTTCTCCGCACCTCGATCGATGCGGCGCGATGGACCTTCGCCTCGGGATTGTTCAGCCGGCTGGTCAGATCGCCGGGATTCTTGCGGATATCGGCGATGGCTGCGGCCAATCGTTCTTTGACCCGTGCGATTTGGGCGGCCGTCGGAGCATCCGCGTCGATTTCGGTGATCAATTCGTGCAGCAAGCCGAGCTTCGCGAATTGCCGGATGTCGTAAGCCATCGGAATGATGGTTTTGCCGAGCTCGTCGAGCTCTTCGACGGTCCGCCGCGTCACGCGCGCCGCCGATTGCTTGCGCATCGCCTGGATCACGACTTGGGGATCATCGAGTGCCAGCAGACGATGAGCCTGATCGCCATGCGCGAGGAGGCCCCCCGACAAGGCCGTGCCCACGATCAATGCGACGACCGGATGTCCGGCCATGCGGGCCGTCGCATAGGCATCGGCCGCTGCGGCGAGCGACAGGTGGATGCCCAGCAGGGATTCGATCCGCCCATAGGCCTGGCTCTGGACATCGACGATGGCGATGATCGGCCGCTTGGCGCCGGATCGGTCCGCGGCGATGGCCTCACGCACGTGATAGGCGAGCGCCCAGCCCTCCTCGAGACCGAGCTCACCGTGCCGGGCTCGGGGAAAGCGATTCTGCGGGTCCGGCACAATTGCGAGCAGCCGCACTCGCTCGCCACCGCAGGTTGCGTCGGCGACGACGACGCTCCCGAGCCCGGTGTTCACGGGTTGTGCTTTGTCGGCCAGTGCCTGGAACCAGGTCCGTCCGCGGCTCGGCGGAGATGTTGTGGTGCTCATGGCATCCCTCCCTTCGGCCAAATCCGGCGGAGCGCCGGTCCGTCGGGCGGCGCGGCCGGGTCAATTTTCGCCAGGCGGCGCTGGTACTCTTCAACCTGCTCGCTTCGATGCCGGGCAGGAACGCCTCGCGCCGCCAGAGCCTGGATGGTCTGTCGCAGCGCACTCGGCGTCATCCTCGATCAGCGCGTCGACGAAGCCGGTTTCGTAACGCTGCTCGCCCCCCATCAGGCTCCAGATCACGTGCTTGTCGCTCGCGTCCAGCTCGTCGATGCCGGCCTCCTGCTCGATCACCTCGGGGCCGTTCAGTTCGAGCCGTGCTTGAGGGAGCATGACCAGATAGCTGCACAACCCGGCCGTGATCGACATGCCGCCGAAGCAACCGACCATGCCGGTGATGACGCCGATGACCGGCATCTTGCTGGCGCAGCGCAATGATTTCGGCATGGATCTCGGCGACGCACGGCCTCGCCGAGATTGGCCTCCTGCAAGCGAACTCCGCCGGTTTCGAGCAGAAGCACCGGCAAGATCGGCTTGCCGCTCTCGCAATCATGCCGCGCCAGCGCGAGGGCGCCCGCGATTTTGCTGGCGGAGACCTCGCCCATGCCGCCGCCCTGGAAGGCTCCTTCGATCGCCATGATCACGGCAGGCCGGCCGCCGAGCTGCCCGCGGGCGATGATGACACCGTCATCCGACTCGGGCACGATGCCCTCGAGCGGAAGCCAAGGGGATTCCATCCGGTCGAACGGGCCGAGCAACTCGCGGAAGCTGCCAGGATCGAGAATGGCCTGGGCGCGCTGCCGCGCCCGCATCTCGATGATGCTCTGACGCCTCAGGAAACGATCCCGGCGCTCTTTGGTGATGGGATTATCGTCGCGTGTGGTGTGCATCATGACCGCACCTCCTCCGCCGCCTGTTCGAGCCGTAACGTCACCGTGCCGGGAGTTGCCCCGAAGTCGTTGATCTCGATTCTTGCCGCACGATCGAATCGGGCAAAGAACCGGTCGAGCACGTCTTTCCAAACTTGGGTATAGCCGTCGACGCTCGTGCGTACGCGAACTTCGGCGTTCGGCTTGCCGGACGGCTCGATCAGCACTTCGAGATCCCCGGAGCCGACGACGCCGACATGAGCGCGGCCCGTAAGTGGCCGCGTAGCCGCATAATTGAAGTTGAGAGTCTCCATCGTAATCCTTGGGCTTTGGTTTTGGTTTTCAGTTTTCAGTTTTCAGCGATCGGACAGCAGCCAGTCAGTCAGTATTCGGACATCACTGCTTTGCCGAAAACTGAAAACGGAAAACTGAAAACCTCCTTCCTGAAAACCTCTTTTAACCCCTTAATCCTCAGTTGTCCGTTTTCAGCGATCGAGCGAGGTTCGTGAGCATTCGCGCAATGGCCTTTGTCTCTTCAACCACTTCGTGCATTTGCTCAGGCGTAATAATTTCGATCTTGGCGGCGATGTACGTTTGGGTTCGCAACTCGGCGGCCGATCCCTTGGCAATTCGAAGAAAACGCGCAAAGTCCTTCGGCGGACGTTCCGCCCCTTCCGCGATGTTGGAGGCGATGGAGACAGCAGCCCGTTGCATCTGGTTGCGCAGACTATATTCCTTGGATTTGCGCATCGTTTGAAATACGGTGACGGCAAGGTTGCAAGCTCGCTTCCAGACTTCCAGGTCTTCAAAGGAACTGAATGCCATCGGGGGTTCTCCGTTGTCAGTCTCGGTTTTCAGTTTTCAGTTTTCAGTAAGCGAGGCTAGGCCCCTCGGCACTCCAACGCCATTCGTCTTCTCTGAAAACTGAAAACCGAAAACTGAAAACCCTTTGCTTATTGTTCCACTCGGTCCAGAAACAACGTGACAGCCAGTAGATCCGCGCTCCCGCCCGGCGAGGCCCACCGCGCCATGAGATCGGCATGGAGGCGATCCAGGCGTTGCCGCCCGGCCGGCTCTTCCGTTCCGCCCGCGTCGAGTACGCCTTGAGCGCCTGTTTTCGCCGCCTGGAGTGCGGCAGGACCGCCGCGGTGGAGCAAGCAGGTATCGTCGAGATGGGCCATGATCGCCATGAGGGCGTCGAGTCGTGCATGGTCTTCCGCCACGCCTCGCGCACGCGCCGCACGGAGCGTCGGCAGACCGACGCGGATCGCGTGTGGGAAACCGGCCTTCGCCTCGCCACGAGCACCCGCGGCGCCGTACCTCAAGCGGGCCCGCTCGCCGTGGCTAAGCGGCCGGTCCGCAGTTCGGCTGGCGGCGATCTCTGTCAGCATTCGAACGCCACCAGTCTTTTCTGAAAACTGAAAACCGAAAACTGAAAACTCCCCAATGTCGGGCAGCCGTGCGAGCGCGGCCGCCCGTTCCGCGATCCGAGCTGCGTTTCGGTCAGAGCGACATTGGGCCGCGCCCGCGACGAGTAAACCGAGTGCCCAAATAGCGCCGCGGTGCGCGTTGCTGCCACCGGTCGCCATGAGCATGCGTCGCTCCATGCCGCGACCGATCCGTCCGATTTCTTCGCGCAGCCGCAGTGTGGGCGGTTTGCCGGCGGCTGCTTGCGCCAGGGCTGCGAAGCCACCCTGCAAGGCCCGAGCCGAACGACGCAACAGCGGCAAATCGAGATCGTAATGCGCTCCGTTGCCGCGACGGTCGACGAGCGCCGGCTTCGGCGTCAACTCCGCTTCCTCGATGAGCGCGGAAACGGCGAAAGTCGACAACTGAAGAGGCGAGAGATCGGCGCCGTCGTCCCCGGCGACAACTGCAATCGGGCCAGGCGGAGCGAGCAGTTGACTCATGACGTTCACCAGCTTCGAAATTTGGCGGGCGGCTGATAGAGGCCGCCGGACCAGGCCACAAGGTCATCGATGCTGCGCGCCGCCAACAGCGTCCGGCTCGCGTCGGATCGACGGACTTTAAGGTCTTCGGGAGTTGCCACGATGCCGCGGGAGCGCAGATCGGCGGTTCGTTTTCGATCGGCCCGCAGACCAATCTGCGTGGCGCCGGCGATGGCCGCGATGGCCGCCTTCCGTTCGTCGAGTCCCTCGGTTTTGTAGAGGTAGGCGACCCCTTCCTCGGTCACAAGGTGCGTGACGTCGTCTCCGTAGATCATGACCGGCGCCAGCGGCATGCGGGCTTGCTTGCCCACGGCGACCGCGTCCAGGGTGTCGACAATCGAAGGCTCACCGCCCTTGTGGAAAGTTTCGACCACCTGGACCACGAGCTTGCGGCCCCGCGCGGTGGCACTCTTATCCGTGATCATGTCCAGCCAGGCGGCGCTGGCGTGCCGGCGGCCCCGCGCATCGCTGCCCATGTTGGGAGCGCCGCCGAAACCGGCGAGCCGTCCCCGAGTGACCGTCGAGGAGTTTCCCTCGGCGTCCATCTGCAGCGTGGATCCGATGAACAGGTCCACTGCATACTGCCCGGCAAGCTGCGCAAGAACGCGGTTCGATCGCAGACTGCCGTCGTGCCCCGTGAAGAACACATCGGAGCGGGCACGGACATAGTCGGCCATCCCGATCTCGCTGCCGAAAGCAGCACACGCTCTCCACCCAGCCGCTCTCGATCGCGGGAATCAGCGTCGGGTGCGGATTGAGAACCCAGTTGCGGCAGATCTTGCCGCGCAGCCCGAGCTTCTCGGCGTAGGTCGGCAGGAGTAATTCGATGGCTGCCGTGTCGAAGCCGATGCCATGATTGAGCGTCGTCACCCCGTGACGCTCGTAGATTCCTCGGATCACCATCATGGCGATCAGGATTTGCACATCGGTGATCAACCTCGGGTCGCGGGTGAACAATGGCTCGATCTGATAGGGGCGATCCGATACGACGACGACATCGACCCAGGAGGCCGGAATGTCGACTCGCGGAAGCTTGTCCACGATTTCGTTGACTTGCACGACGACGACCCCATCGTGGAAAGCCGTCGCCTCGACGATGGTCGGCGTGTCCTCGGTGTTCGGGCCGGTGTAAAGGTTGCCTTCGCGGTCGGCCTGCTCGGCGCAAATCAGGGCCACGTCGGGCATCAAGTCCACGAACATCCGCGAGTAAAGCTCCACATAGGTGTGAATGGCGCCGATCTCCACCTTCCCGTCTTGGAGGAGCTGCGCGAGGCGTACGCTCTGCGGGCCGGCGAACGCGAGATCGAGTTTGCGGGCGATGCCGCGCTCGAACAGCGTCAGATGCTCCGGCCGGCTGACGCTGGAGATCAACAAGTGGATGTCATGCAGTTTCGCCGGATCGGCCTGGGCGAGCGAACGCGAAAGGAAATCCGCCTGCTTCTGGTTGTCGCCTTCAAGGGCAACCGCATCGCCCGGTTCAAGCAGCGCCTGCAAGGCCTCGACCATGGCTCCGGTTTCCAGAACGATTCCCTTCATCCTGGAAGCGATGCGGGCCAAGCGCGCGGCCTTCTTCGCTCTCCGGTGCGACCAGGCGGCGGTCTGTCCGGCGAACTGAACTGGAGCATTCATGTCGCTCTCCCTCTTAATGTGTCCCGGGCGTCAACAGGATGGCGGCCGGAAGGGTTGCGGCGCTGAGCACAGTCGACGCATTCAAGAGCGAACCGGAATCCTGCGACACGATACCATAGCGGAGGCCGAACAAGATGCCGAAAAATCCCGAAGGGACCACAGAGAATGATCGCCTCGCGACCGGCCGGCGTCCTGGGCGAGGGCGTCGAGTCAGAATCGCGAACTCCGCGATCTATTCCTTTCCGCGCTTTCATTTAGCCCGGATTCCCGACGATCAGACGAAAATTGTGTTTCCTGCGCGAGTATTCGCCCACTTCGAAGCAGTGCGATCCCCGACACGCCGCGTGATTCCTTGCACGTCACGCCGCGACTCCGGGCATCCGCAAGAATTACTGAGTCATTTTTTGGGGAGCTTCGCGGCACGGTCCACCCCGGACGGATTTCCCGCCAACCCAAATCTCTTCGAAGGCAGATTCTTCCGCACTTCCCGAACTCCAAGACGCCGGTCATGACACGCCTGCGAATTCCGGCGCGATCCTGGTTGTAGGTGAGTCGCCTCTCGTATCGGTGTGTCTGGCTGACGCGCTGCGCTCGTGGCACCGCCGTTCACGACATCAGCAGCTTGGGACGAGGGCTCGTCGAAGAAGCCAGGAGAGGATTGTGCCGAGAATCTGTTAGCCTTCGGCTTTCCGACGTCTTGCATTGCGAGATGTGATTTTGCGATTCACCAACAGTTACCAACTGCCGGATCACGAACATGAAAACCGTGAACGGGAAAACGAACTTTCTCCGGCACACCGATTCTTCAGTGAATTCTGCGCACCCAGGTCACTGATCGACTTCGCTACCCGTGCTCGTCGCCGACCAACAGTTGCTCGAACACTCGCAAGAGCGTAAGAATACGAGGCGTCGGGGTTGAAGGATGGTGTCGAAGGCCGGCTCTCGATGCGCATGTTTTGACATTCCATAAATGGACTCCATCGCAACGAAAACGGGGATGATTCGACGAGGTATTGCCATGCGGACCCTCATCATTGCGTTTCTTGTGCTGTTACTCGTTCCGGCGACACTGGCCTGCGCCGACGAACCCAACCCGAACCTGACGGATGAGGAATTCGCTGAACTCATCAAATCGCACGATCAGTCGCTGAATATGTTGCTGGGGCTGATCAGCGGCCTCAGCGACGAGCAATGGACCTTCAAGCAAAACGCCAAGCGCTGGTCCGTGGGCGAGTGCGCGGAACACATTGTGCGCTCCGAGCGCGCTCTCTTTCAAAACGCGGTCAAGGCAATGAAGAATCCGCCTGACCCCGACTGGTACGAGCGCACAAAAGGCAAAGCGGCTTTCATTCGCAAGGTGATTCCGCGCCGCAACCCGAACGGGGTCGGCGGCGCGCAGGCACCCATCGAAATCCAGCCGACCGAGAAATGGGGCCGCGCGAAGGCGATCGAGGAGTTTTACAAAATCCACGGCGAGGTGCGTGCGTACATCGAAACCATGCCGCGTGAAATCAAGAACCATACCACCCGGCACCCCTTTCCGATCTTCAACTGGCTGAACGCACACGACTGGCTGCTGTACTTGCCTTTGCACACGGAACGCCATTGCAAGCAGATTATCGAAGTTCAGGCGGATCCGAGGTATCCGAAAAAAGCGGCTGAAGCATCCGCGGCTGCGGGGGCAGCGGCGGCGAAGTGAGCCGGCCTTCCTTGACCGACAAGGTCGGTTGGTACGACACTTCACGAGCACCCCGGCAGACATTGGCTGTCAATCACCTTAACGCCACTTTCTCCCTTAACGCTTTCCGAGGAGACATCATGAGCATGCGTCGCGTCATCGCCTTGGCGATTGTGGTCAGCTTGTTGAGTACGGTTCCTGCCTTTGCACAACGAGCGAAACGCGTTCGCAAACGAGTCAGCCCTCACGAGACCGTGAGCGCCGTGATCGGCGGCAACGAGATTAAGCTGACTTACGGCCGGCCCTACTCGAAGAATCCGCGCGGTACAGACATCCGAAAGATCTGGGGATCGCTGGTTCCCTACGGTAAAGCCTGGCGACTGGGCGCCGACGAAGCGACGACCCTCGTGCTGCAAAAAGGGATCAAGATTGGCGACGCGGCGATTCCCGCCGGGACCTACACGCTGTACCTGGTTCCCGAAGAGAACGGCGGCAAGCTGGCCTTCAGCAAGACCGTGGGTCGCTGGGGCGTTCCGGTCGACGAGAAGAACGATCTGGTCCGCGTCGATGTCAAGAAAGAGCCGCTCTCGCCCACACTGAATCAACTGGCGATCGCCATCGACAAGGCCGACAATGGTGGCGTGCTCAAAATCAAGTGGGAAGACTCTCAGTACGCGGTGAACTTCACTAACGAATAGCGCGCCGCTTCTCATCCGCCGAATTCAACGCTTGCCGCAAACGATCTGCCCGCAACAATCTGACAGTGCGCCTATGCAATCCCGCTTTTCGACAACCGTCGGCATTCGCGCACGACTCCGGAGTTCCGCTTGGAGCGCCATCGCAATCATGCTGGTCGCCTCGGCCCAGTCAGTTGCCAGGGCGCAATCAACGGGCGCAAGCTCGGGCGCGGCGATTCTTGAAAAACTGCGTGCCTTTCAAGAGTTGGGAAGCGTTCTGCACGTCGCCGCCCATCCCGACGATGAGAATACGCAGTTAATCACGTATTTGGCGCGGGGGCGGCGGGTGCGGACGGCCTATTTGTCGATTACGCGAGGAGACGGCGGCCAGAACGTGCTCGGCGGGGAATTCGGCCCGCAACTGGGGCTGATCCGCACGCACGAGCTTCTGGCGGCGCGGCGATTGGACGGTGGAAGGCAGTTTTTCACGCGCGCGATCGACTTCGGTTTCTCGAAGGACCCCCAGGAGACACTCAGAATCTGGGACGGCGAAGCCGTTCTGTCGGACGTGGTCCGCGTGATTCGCACGTTTCGGCCCGATGTGATTGTGACCCGCTTCACCCCGCAGGCCACGCGCACGCATGGGCATCACACCGCCTCGGCAATCCTGGCCCTGGAGGCATTCAAGCTCTCGGGCGACCGCACGGCGTTCCCCGATCAGCTCAAGGACCTGGGGCCTTGGCAGCCCAAGCGGATCCTCATCAACCGAGGCTTCGGGGGCGGCCGCGGCGGAGAGGCGGTGCAGCTCGACGTCGGCGGCACAGACGTGCTGTTGGGAGAGAGCTTCTCGTCGATTGCCGGTCGCAGTCGTGCGATGCACAAGAGCCAAGGGTTTGGCAATTTTGGGAGCGGGGGACGCGGCGGCGCCGGCCGGTCGCGGATGGAGTCGTTTCAGCTCCTGGCCGGCGAACCGGCTCACAAGGATCTCTTCGACGGAATCGACACGCATTGGACACGCGTCCCCGGCGGGGCTGAGATCGGGAAACTCGTCAGCGAGGTGATCGCCCAGTTCAATCCGGCAGATCCGGGCGCAAGTGTTCCCGATTTGTTGCTTCTGCGCCGCAAGTTGACGGCTCTTGCCGACGAGCCGCTGGTTCGCGAAAAGCGTCGGGACTTCGACCAGATTCTGCAGGCCTGCCTGGGCCTGGTTGTGGAGTCGACCTTGAACCGGGCCGAGGTTTCGCCGGGCGACTCGGTGACGATCGAGAATTCGGTCACTCGCAAGGGCAAAGTCCCCGTCACCTGGCTGGGTGTTCGCTACCCAACGTTAAACAAGGAAATCAAGCGGACCGATCCCCTGCCGCTCGACCAGGCCGTGACCGTCACCCAGCAAGAGGTTTTGCCCGACGACATACGGCTGAGCCAGCCCTATTGGCTCCGCGAAGCCCCGAACGTTGGCGTCTATCGCGTGGCCGACCTGAGCTTGATCGGCCAGCCTCTTGGTCCGCCTCCGCTTCTCGTGGAGCATGCTTTTGAGGTCGAGGGACAGACGTTCGTCGTGCCGATTGTGCCCACCGCCCGGGTCGTCGAAAACGGAAAGCCGATCGAGCGTTCCCTGGAAGTGGTCCCGCCAATATTCCTCGGGTTTCCATTCGAAGTGGCCCGTTTCACTCCGGGAGAGAAACGAAGCGTGCAGGTCACTGTGTCTGGCAGCCGTCCCGGCGTCACCGGCGAGCTTTCGTTGTCGGCGCCTGCGGACTGGAAGGTTGCTCCCCGCTCGCAGAAGTTTCAGATCGAGACGGGCTCCCCCGCCAGGTACACGTTCGAGGTGACGCCTCCGGCACACACCGCTTCCGCGTCGATCATCGCCCAGGCGACGGTCAATGGCCGCACCTACGACAACGGGCGCGTCGACATTCATTATGATCACATCGGCCACCTCTTGTTGCAGCCGGCCGCGCGACTGAACGCCGTGGCTCTCGATCTGAACATTCGCGGACGGAATGTCGGCTACGTCGAAGGCGCGGGCGACAGCGTGGCCGAATGTCTCGCTCAAATGGGCTACACAGTCAAGCGGCTCTCGACCGCGGCTTTGACCGAAGAGGGCTTGCGCGGTTTGGATTCCGTCGTCATCGGCGTGCGCGCGTTCAACGTCCGCAAAGATCTCGGCAAGCACATGCCGGCCTTATTCAAGTTCGTCGAAGCCGGAGGAAATCTGATCGAGCAGTACAACCGGCCCGAGGGTCTCAAAAGCGATCGATTCGCTCCGTACGACTTGGGTCTCTCGGGTCAGCGGGTGACCGATGAACAATCGCCGGTGACGTTTCTGCTTCCGGAGCATCCGGCGCTCAACACGCCCAACAAAATCACGCGGTCCGACTTCGATGGCTGGGTCCAGGAGCGTGGGATCTATTTTCCCAACGAATGGGATAAACACTTCCAGGCGATCCTTGCGTTCAAAGACCCGGGCGAACCGCCGACTCGAGGGCGGGATTTTGATCGCGGCACACGGCCGCGGATACGTGATTTACACCAGCCTGGTCTGGTTTCGCGAGCTGCCGGCGGGCGTTCCCGGCGCATACCGATTGTTCGCGAACCTTGTCTCGTTGGGCAAACGCTGAATATCTTCCAGCGGACGGGCGCCATGGCCGATCGGATTCCCGACTCGTTGGACACCGCAGAGAACGAAGCGACCCGCCTCCCTGTCTTCCGCACCTGGCCCGCGGTGTATGCCTTCGTCGTGGCCACATTCTTACTCTGGGTGACTCTCCTCGCAGTCTTGGCGAGGACGTTCTCGTGAACGGAATCGATTGGACGGTCCTGCTCGTCACGATTCTGGGCATCGCCGGCTATGGGATGTGGCGCATGCGCGGGCAACGCAGCCTGCGAACCTATCTGCACGGCTCGGGCGAAACGAGCTGGATTGTGATTGGCCTCTCGGTGATGGCCACACAGGCGAGCGCCATCACGTTTCTCTCCACGCCGGGGCAAGGATACGAGAGCGGACTCGGGTTCGTACAGAACTACTTTGGTGCTCCGTTCGCGCTGATCATCATCTCGGTCGTGTTTTTGCCGATCTATCGTCGTCTGAATGTCGACACCGCGTATGAATTCCTGGGCAGCCGCTTTGATTCCAAGACGCGCCTGCTGGGGGCGGCCCTGTTTCTGCTGCAGCGCGGGTTGAGCACGGGGATTACCATTTACGCCCCTGCCATTGTGTTATCGACGGTCCTGGGTTGGCGGATGGACCTGACGATCATCGGCAGCGGATTCGTGGCGATTGCCTACACGGTTTCCGGGGGCAGCGCCGCGGTGAACCTGACGCAAAAGTACCAGATCGGCGTCATCTTCATCGGCATGATCGCCGCTTTTTTTGTTTTGATGTCGAAGTTGTCCGGCAACATTGGCTTCCACGACGCGCTGAGCGTGGCCGGGGGTATGAATCGGCTGGAAGGCGTCGATTTCTCGTTCGATGTCAACAAACGCTACACGTTCTGGTCCGGCCTGCTCGGTGGGCTGTTTCTCGCTCTGTCGTACTTCGGCACGGACCAGTCGCAAGTGCAGCGTTATTTGTCGGGCACCTCATTACGCGAAAGCCGCCTGGGCTTGATGTTCAATGCGATCTGCAAGATCCCGATGCAGTTTTTCATTCTGCTGTTGGGCGTCATGCTGTTCGTGTTTTATCAGTTCGAGGCGCCGCCGATCTTTTTCAATCAGACCGCCTGGAACAACGCGATCGCCACTGAGTCGGGCAACCAATTGCAGTCCCTGGCCCGGAAATACGAGGCCGAATGCGCTTCCACCAAAACCGCCATCAGCCACTGGTTGAAGTTGAGCCACAACAACACGCCCGCGCTGGCTGATGCCGCACGAGCCCAAGCGCAAGCGGCGTACCAACAGAGCCAGGCGACTCGAGCCGAAGCCAAACGCGCCCTCTCGGTCGCCACGCCGCGCGCGTCCTCCAGCGACGCCGATTATGTCTTCGTGACATTTATTCTGAAGCACTTGCCGCACGGCCTGATCGGCCTCTTGATTACCGTCTTTTTGGCCGCGACGCTCTCGTCGAAGGCTGCGGAGCTGAACGCCCTGGGGTCGACGACAACCGTCGACCTGTATCGGCACATCATTGCCCCCCAGGCGACGGAGGCCCATTACCTGTTGGCTTCTCGGTGCTTCACCGCCATGTGGGGGTTGATTGCGATTTGCTTTGCCCTGTTTGCAAACATGGCCGAAAACCTGATCCAGGCCGTGAACATCGTGGGCTCGATTTTCTACGGCGTCGTGCTGGGCATGTTCCTGGTTGCGTTCTTCCTGCGCCGGATTGGCGGGACCGCCGTCTTTTACGCGGCAATCGTGTCGCAGGTGACCGTGATCGTGCTCTACCTCACGATTCCCATCAGCTACCTGTGGTACAACTTTATTGGTTGCGCCCTCTGCATCATCATGAGCGCGTGCCTGCAGATTGGCCTCGGTCCCATTAATCGCGAGCCTGCTCGCGGAGTCGGGCCAACATGAGCAGGCAGCCCGTGATTTGCTTTGGCCAGCAGCCGTGCGGGTTCTTCCCTCGCCGCTTCCTCGTGGCGAAGATTCGGACCGCGCGGCGGTTGCAGGCGGAAATCGGCGGCAGAATCGTGTTCTTTTGTCACGATTCCGATCACGATCCGCGCGAAACCAAGACCATCGTCCGCCACCGCCGTCTGGGCGAGCCGCTCCCCTTGAATTTCGCCTTCGCCAACAAGTGGCAGCGCAAGTTCTCGCCGCTTTACGCCAAGCGCGTTTTGCCCGAGTGGCAAGCCAAAACAGCCCTGACGCTGCATCCCTACGTCGATCCGTCCCTGGTGAAAGCATTCGAGGAGACGCACGCCACGAACGTCGCCGAATTCTGCATGGAGATGTACCAGCGGATGGGATCCTTGCAGGGAATGGACATTGTCCGCTCGAGCGATCCCGCCTTCCGGGAAGCGGCTTGCGAAATCGACGACTACTACGTCGACGTGCCCTACGAGGGTGAAATTGTCCGGGCGCGCCACGTTCAAGGCCAACTGCTGCTCCACAAAGGGGGCGACGTCTATGAGAAGTGCCCGCTTGTTCCGTTTGGCAAGAAGCAAATCAGCCCGGCGCACGACACTCGATTAAAATGGATGCAGTCCGTCGTGCAGTGCACGCATTATGTCGCGGGCGCGAGCGAACAGGACTATCTGCGTGTCGCGGATGCGCCCGAGGTCAACTTCGTACGTCGAGAAACGATCGAGCGAGCCGATGAAGCCTACACCGAACTCCAACTCTGAACCGGGACCGCTCTTGGTCTTCGGCGCCCATCCGGACGATATCGAGTTCGGCTGTGGCGCCATCGTCGCCGTGGAGGCACGCGCCGGCCGCCGCGTGCACTTCGTCGTCTGCTCGACGGGCGAAGCCGGTACCTATGGCACCCCCGACCAGCGTGTGGCCGAGGCGCAGGCCGCAGCCAAACTGTTCGGGCGCATCGCTCGAGTTCGTCGAACTCGACGGCGACGCGCATCTCGAGCTTCGCGCGGCTCACGCCATCGCGCTGGCCCGACTTGTGCGGGAGCAGAAGCCCGACATCGTGTTGGCGCCAACCGTCGTCCAGAATCAGCATCCGGACCACTGGCGGCTGGGGACGCTGGTTCGCGACGCGGTGAGACTGGCCCGCTACGGAGGCCTTGCCGAGCTGCGCACGATCGCGCCGCACCGCATCGAACAATTGTTCTTTTACGCGCTCGGCGCCGAAGCCGAACCCCGCGATGCGATGCCAATCCTGGTCGATATCTCGCCGGCGGACGTCATCGCAACCTGGACGGCCGCCATGCAGGCGCACGTCTCCCAGGTTGGGCGCGCGAGTACGTCGAGCTGCAATTGAGCCGGGCCCGCTATCACGGGCTGCGAGCGGGCGTAAGTCACGCGATGCCGTTGTTCCCGAATGATCCAATCCTCTTGGCTTCCCTCGCAGCCGTCGAGCGCGCCGCTCGCGCCTTTTGATCAACCAGAGCCACCACAGATGACAGCACGCCGGCCACTGAAAAAGCCACTGAAAGTGGGCATCGTCTGCTACCCGACGGTGGGGGGCAGCGGAATCTTGGCCGCATCGCTGGGTGAAGAACTGGCCGCGCGCGGGCACGAAGTGCACTTCATCAGTTCGGAGCGTCCTTTTCGATTTCCCGACCAGTCTCCACGCGTCTATTTTCATCCGGTTTCCGTCAATCGATACGAATTGTTTCGGTATCCCGACTACACGTTACCCCTGTCGGTCAAGATGGCCGAGGTGAGCCGCGACTATGGCTTGGACGTGCTGCACGCCCACTATGCCGTGCCCCATGCCACGTCCGCGATTCTGGCTCGTTCGATGCTTCCGCAAGATCTTCAACCGCGTGTCGTGACCACATTGCACGGCACCGACACGACGCTTTTGCGCGCGACCCGAACTACGGCCCGGCCATTCGACACGCGCTCGATTGCTCGGACGCTGTCACAGCCGTGTCAGAGTTTCTCAAGCGGGAAACGCACCGACTGTTGGACGTCAGTCGCGAAGTCGAGGTGATCCACAATTTCTATACGCCGCGCCAACCCAGGCAATCGCGCGAGGCGGTTCGCGAAGAATTAGGAGTCGCAGACGACCAGGTGCTGTTGCTGCACAGTTCGAACTTGCGAGTTCTCAAACGCATCGACCTGTTACTGGCCGCGGTCGCCTCGATCCGCCCGCGCGAGTCGTTCAAGCTCATGATCCTGGCCGGCGAGGATTTCTCGCCCTTCACGAGCGAAGTGCGGCGCCTGGGGCTCCAAGACCGAGTGGTTGTTTTCGATCGAGTTAAGGAGATCGAGGAGTACCTGCAGGCGTCCGATCTGAACCTGGTCACTTCGGAGAGCGAGAGTTTTTGTCTCAGTATCCTCGAGGCCATGTGTTTCGGGTGCCCCAGTGTGGCCATGCGCGTGGGCGGCATCCCGGAAGTCATCGACGACAATCGATCCGGCCAACTTGTCCCCTTTGGCGAAGTGGCGGAATTCGCCGCGACGGTCGAGGCACTGATTCGCGACACGCAACGACGATTGGAGTACGGCCGGGCTGGCAAGGCGATCGCAGAAGAGCGATTCTCGGCAGAAAGGATCGTGCCGAAATACGAATCGCTCTACTACCGCATTGTCCCGTGAACTGGCGAGCGGATCCCCATCGTAGATGGAGCCGGACGCGACGTTCATCAGGCCAGCCCAGAACGCGATTCCCGAGAGCCAAACGACCGTGCAGAGGCCTTCGCGTGCAGGGCCTGTGTTTTCGTTGTGGCAAGTGATAGAATCCAGGTTGTCGAGGGGGCCAAAATTTGCTCTTGGCCTCGATCGAATTCGTCGGATGACTAGATGAAGGGCAACCCGGCCGTGCCGGGGAGCCCGTTGGCGAGTAAACCGACGTGGTCGAATACCTGCGGGTGTTCAACCACGTCGGTTTTTTTTTGTTTCGGCGGCGCCCAGGACCCAGTTGCGGGCGGTCGCAACGAACACGTTGAAAGCGGTGCAGTCATGTCCATGGTCAATCTTGCAACGGGTCTGGGGTTCGCCCTGGCACTCATCATCTTGTACGTGTTGAGCAGCATCCGTGTGCTCACGGAATACGAACGCGGTGTGATCTTTCGCTTGGGCCGCGTGTTGCCCGATCCCAAGGGACCGGGGCTGATCATGGTCTTCGGGCCTGTCGATCGGATGACGCGCATCGGCTTGCGGACTGTCACGAAGGTCATCGAACCACAGGACGTCATCACGAAGGACAACGTGTCAGTCAAGGTGGATGCCGTGCTCTATTACAGGGTGATCGACCCCATGAAGGCCGTCTTGCAGGTGGAGAATTACATGTACGCCACGTCGCAGGTCGCCTTGACGACTTTGCGCAGCACCGTTGGCCAGGCGGAACTCGATGAACTGCTGACCGAGCGGGACAAAGTGAACCACCATTTGCAGGCGATCATCGATGGGCACACCGAGCCGTGGGGGATCAAGGTCTCGGTCGTCGAGATCAAGGATGTCGATCTTCCCGACGCGATGAAGCGTTCCATGGCCGCCCAGGCAGAGGCCGAACGCGCAGCGTCGCGCGAAGGTCATCAATGCCGAGGGTGAGTTCCAGGCATCCACCAGACTGCGTCAAGCCGCCGAGATCATGACGCCTTTCCCGATGGCGATGCAAATGCGCTATCTTCAGGCACTCGCGGAAGTCGCCGCCGATAAGAATTCGACCATCATCTTTCCGTTGCCGCTCGAACTCTTGGCGCCGTTTCTGAAGCACGGCGGCGACGGTGCGAGTTCCGCCGGAATGACGTATGGGAAACTCGAGAACGCGTCTCCGGAAGGGAAAGATCAGTCCCAATCCCCGAAGCCCGCCGCATTGGGAGCAACACCTGCGCTGGTGGGTGCAAACGGCAGATAGCATGCTGAACCCGAATTCCGACAACATTGAAGCGTCTTTATTTCCTTCATGCGGTTCTGCGACCAAGCCGCAAAAGAAGTGAACGGCGGCAAACTGGAAACGGCCCGGGGATGAGAAGCGTGATTCAGCAACTGCCTCTGGTTTACCTGGCGCGACACGGTGACACCGCCTGGACCGTTTTGGGCCGGCACACGGGCTTGATCGATCTCCCGCTAACCGAGCGTGGCGAGCAGAATGCTCGCCGACTCGGTGAACGGCTTAAAGGCTTGACGTTCGCGCGCGTCTTCACCAGCCCGCTGCAACGCGCCTCGCGCACCTGTGAGCTGGCCGGTTTCAGCACGGTCGCAAGCGTGGATCACGACCTCGTCGAATGGAACTACGGCGCCTACGACGGAAAGACGAACTCAGAGATTCACGAGCAGCGTCCCGGCTGGGAGCTCTTCCGAGACGGCTGTCCCGGCGGCGAATCGGTCGCGGATGTGGCCGTGCGGGCGGACCGTGTGATCGGCCGGCTTCGCGCCATTGACGGTTGTGCGCTGCTCTTTTCCAGTAGGCATTTTCTCCGCGTCCTCGCGGCTCGCTGGCTGGGGCTGGATCCGGCAGCAGGCCGGTATTTTCTCCTGGACACTGCTGCCCTCTGCGTCGTTGGTTATGAGCAGGGCAAGCACGATCCGGTCATCCGTCTTTGGAATGATTGTCCTCACGAAGGCGATTCAGGAGAAGCAGCTCATTGCAATTCGTCCGCCTGCGGCCCATCCAACCCCGCAGGACAAACAGACTGAGGTGCGAATCGAAAATCGCCGATTGCGAAGGCAGGTCAAACCTCGGCAATCTCGTTGCCCGGGATGTGTTGCGCAGCCCAGAACGCGATCCCCCAAGAGCCAAACGACCATGCACGGGCATTCGCGTGCAGTGCCTGTGTTTTCTTTGGCGCAAGTGATAGAATCAGATGGTCGAGGTAGCCAAGCTTTTGGCCTCGATGCAGTTCGTCGGATGACTAGATGAAGGGCAACCCGGCCGTGCTGGGGAGCTCGTTGACGAGTAAACCGACGTGGGGGAATACCTGCGGGTGTTCAGCCACGTCGGGTTTTTTTTATGCGGTCGCGCTTTCCGGACGATATCGCGACACCGTTTCAGAAGTCGCGGTGATGGCCACGCGTGACTGAATTCAGCGTGGCACTCCGTCCCATCCCATCGTTTTGAATTTTGAAGGGGACTTTTGCCTTGTGCCACCGAACGAAAGAACCTGAGAGCGCGCAGCAACGCGATCTTGCTTCAGACCATGACGCGGCCGCAGAACGCGAGCGCCAAGCGGCGATTGATCCCGTTCCGGCGCGCAAAAACCGGCGGAAAATCATTCCGTTTCGGCCAGGATTCGTGCCAGGATGCGGACCGCCTCTCCAAGGTTTTCCGCCTCGATTTCTCAGAGTCGACGAGGCGTCTGCTCACCGTCACCGGTACGAAAGGACCGAGGCCATGCTGCTCGAATTCAGGATTAGTTCGACGCAATCGCCGTTCGGAAAACAAAGGGCTGGTGGAATCGAGACACTCGATCGCCCGCGACCTAAGAGCCGTTCAGGTTCGATGATTGGCTACCACGAGGGCTCTTGGGAGCAGGTGATGTCGCTCATCGGCCGCTGCCAAGAAGCCATGCGAGATGACGCTCCGCGTGGCCTCACGTTGATCATCTTCGATCATGTCGACGATCACATTCCCCACATTGCATCGCAAAGCGTCGATGTCAAACAAAAAGCCGCGATTGATTCCTGTCGAATCGACGCAACATCTCCTGTCAGGCATATCGCTGTTTCACAATTGCGGTAGGCACTAACCAAACGAGGAGTCGAACGATGTCAGTCGATCTGCGCGAGGATGCGGGCGGGAAAATTTTGGTGATCAAACTCACCGGCAAACTCACCAAAGAGGATTACGAACATTTCGTGCCGAAAGTTGAGGGCCTGATCAAAGAACATGGCAAACTGCGGATTCTGGTTCAGATGCACGATTTTCAAGGCTGGGCGGCAGGTGCCCTCTGGCAGGACATCAAGTTCGATCTGAAAAACTTCCGGCACATCGAACGCCTGGCTCTGGTTGGCGAGAAGTCGTGGGAACACGGTATGGCGGTATTCTGCAAGCCATTTACCACCGCCACGATCCGATACTTCGACCGCAGCGAAGTCGAAGAGGCCGAAGCGTGGATCCGTGCTGACCTGATGGTCGCTCATGGGTCTGAGTCTGAGTCTGCGTCTGTAGTCGGGCAAGTGAAAGGTTGATGGATCGGAAGCAGACGCATGGTGCTTCTGTTCAAGAATGTCTTCTCGAGCCTGCCTTGCGCACGTTGAAGGGCCAAGGCGACAGGACGATTGAGGAACGGAAAGCGGATCAATTGGCTGGGTTCTTCGGATCGGGACAGAAACTTGAAAGGGAAATCGATGGCTAACGAACACGACCGAGAGAGGGAAAACGAGGACGAACTGGACAGGGACATCATGGATCGCAACGAAGCTATAGCGGTGGATGAGGCGGCAAGATCCGTGACGTGTGCCATGTGTGGAAAGGAGATCCCTCACGGGCTGAGGCCAGGGTGTGACGAAGGCGGGAAGGTTTTTTGCGACGGATGCGCGAAAGTCTAGCTCGACTCTCACTCCGCGCGCTCCTAAGACTGAGAAGACACCGCGACTCAGATCGCGCGTTTGCTCCAGGGCCACGAATTCATCCTCCTGGAAGGGATGGACGGGCTGTTTGCGCAGCCCCGAACGCTATTCCCGAAGAGTCAAACGACGATGCAGAGGCAATCGTGCGCGGGGCCTGTGTTTTCGTTGTGGCAAGTGGTAGAATTGGATTGTCGAGGGAGCCAAATAAGCTTTGGCCTCGATAGAATTCGTCGGATGACTAGATGAAGGGCAACCCGGCCGCGCCGGGGAGCCCGTTGACGAGTAAACCGACGTGGTCGAATACCTGCGGGTGTTCAGCCACGTCGGTTTTTTTTTGCTGAAGGGCACGCGGCAATGCAAACAGAACTCAGTCGAACTCACTTGCGCACCTATCAGACGGTCTTCCAGCACCCGGCGGCGCACAATCTCGAATGGCGGGATCTTCGCGCAATGCTGAGCGAGATCGCCAAAGTCGAAGAGGAACCGAATGGAAAACTGAAAGTGACGCGAAACGGGCACACGCTGGTCATGGAGCCCGACCGCCACAAGGATGTCGCGGAGGTCGATGAACTGCTGAGAATCAGGCACTTCCTCGAACGTTCGGACGCGGCTGAGTCGCGAGAACCGAATGATCCCGCAGCCAAAAATAGCTGATGGGGGACGGGGGCACGGTGCTTCTGTCTTTTGATGCCCGTAACTTTTTAAGGAACCAAATGATGTCAACCACGAATTCCGTCGTCGCGGTTTTTGAATCGCACAGCCAGGCAGAAGACGCGATCCGCGAACTGCAGCAGAACGGCTTCGACATGAAGAACCTCTCGATCGTCGGCAGGGATTACCACACGGAAGAGCACGTCGTCGGTTACTACAGCGCTTGCGACCGTATGTCGTACTGGGGCAAGCAGGGGGCCTTCTGGGGTGGCCTGTGGGGCGGCCTCTGGGGGATGCTCGGCGCCGCGTTCTTCTGGGTACCCGGTGTTGGTCCGCTGTTGGTGGCGGGACCGCTCGGCATGTGGATCGTTGGCGCTCTGGAAGGTGCCGTCGTGACGGGGGGGCTCACCGCGCTGGCGCTGGGCTCTACAGCATCGGCATCCCGAAGCACAGCGTCATGCAATATGAGAGTGAGGTGAAGAGCGGCAAACTCCTCCTGGTGGCACACGGGACGCCCGAGGAAGTCGAACGTGCCAAGGATATCCTGCATGAGACTCAGGCGAAGACGACAACGGTCCACGCCAAACACGTTCCCGTTGGCGTGTAGAGGCCTCGATCATCAGCGTTCTTGCTTCGTCGCGCTGTTGTTCGCCCGCTTGGACTGGTGGAACGAGACTCGCAGCTGGCTTCACCACCAGTCCATTTTAGTTGACCTGTTATGAGCCGAATACCGCTTTACCCGCTACGGTTCGAGCCGATTTACCAATACCGGCTCTGGGGCGGCCGGCGGCTGGCTGACCTGCTCGCCGCGCCGCTGCCCGGCGACGATCCGATTGGCGAAGCCTGGCTACTCAGCGACCGGGAGGACCACGCCAGTCGAGTGGCCGATGGTCCGCTGCAAGGAGCGACCCTCGGCCAGCTGCTCGAACAGTCGCCGGAACAAATGCTGGGAAAATTAGCCGGCCTTTTCCAACGGTTTCCGCTCCTGCTCAAGTTCCTCGACGCGCGCGACGTCCTCTCGGTCCAGGTGCATCCCGCAGATGGGAGAACGGATTTGTTGCCGCCGGGCGAGAGCGGGAAAACCGAAGCATGGGTCGTGCTCGAGACGGGCCCTAAAAGCCGCATCTACGCGGGACTGCAGCCGGGAACGACTGCCGACGTTCTGCGGCGAGCGCTCGCGGAGCGGACGGTGGCGGACCATCTGGCCGGCTTCGCGCCGCGGCCCGGTGACGCCGTCTTCATCAAGGCCGGAACCGTCCACTCGCTGGCCGACGTTGTCGTGTTTGAAGTGCAACAAAACAGCGACGTGACTTTTCGCCTGTACGACTGGGACCGGGTTGACGCCAAAACGGGCCAGCCGCGGGCACTGCACGTCGACCAGGCTCTGGCCTGTATTGATTTCTCGCAAGGCGCCATCGGCCCGACGGCGCCGGTCGTGGAGAGCGCGATGCCGGTGCGGCGCGAGCGGCTCTTTGATTGCGAGCATTTCCGGCTGTGGCGGCTCCGCGGAGAAACACCGTTCACCGTCGGCGTGGCGGGAGCGACCCGAGTCCTCGTCTGCATCGACGGCGCGGGACAACTGGAACTTGGCGCCGACAGGCATGCCGTTCGTAAGGGCGATGTGCTGCTCCTGCCGGCGGTTATCGGGGCGTGTGCTTTTCGGCCGCGCGGCGCCGTGAACTTGTTAGAGGTCGCGATGCCGGAGCAACCATGAAAAAGCTGATCGTCTTCGACCTGGACGGCACGCTTGCCGAGAGCAAAGCGGCTCTTGACGACGAAATGGCAGAGCGTCTGCGCGACCTCCTCAGCATCCTCCGGGTGGCCGTCATTTCCGGTGGTAATTGGCCGCAATTCGAAGCACAACTGCTCGCCAATCTTCCCCATGATGAACGCTTGAAGAATCTCTCGCTGCTGCCGACCTGTGGAACAAAGTTCTTTCAATATCAAGGTCCGTGGAAAGAGATCTATTCCGAGGATTTCACCGACGGCGAAAAGGAAAAAATCATCGGCGCTCTGAAACGGGCGCTCGAATTAGCGGACTTTAAACCGGGGCACCTGTGGGGAGAGCTGATTGAAGACCGGGGAAGTCAGATCACTTTCTCCGCATTAGGACAGCAGGCGCCCCTCGAGGAAAAAAAGAAGTGGGACCCGGATTTTGCCAGGCGGACGAAGATCAAAACGATCCTCGACACGTTGATTCCCGAGTTTTCGGTCCGCATGGGCGGCGCGACATCGATCGATATCACCAAGCCGGGAATCGACAAGGCGTACGGTATCAGAAAGCTCCGAGACATCCTGGGCATCGAAATCAAGGAAATGATTTTTGTAGGGGACGCGCTGTTCCCCGGCGGAAATGACCATCCGGCCAGACAGACGGGCGTTGTTTGTATCCAGGTCAGAGATCCCAATGAGACGAAGCGGGTGATCGAAGCCATCCTGGCTTGCATGAATCGTGCACAGCCAGCGCCGGAATGCGGCTCTAGCGCCTCACCGGAGAAGAGTCTGACACCGAATCGATAGAAAAGAAGAGCGACATGAACTACCTGGACCGTTTCAAAGTGCAGCCCGGCGCTGAGGTCAAGCTCAAGGACATCGACCCGTCGTTCAAAGGCCACCACGATGGACACAAGGAAGCGGCGGACGAGATCGAGCATTACCAGAAGAAGCTACGGGATCTCCAAGAGTTACTCTACGCCGACGGTCGTGCGCTCGCTCTTGATCTGCCTGCAAGCCATGGACGGCGGCGGAAAGGACGGAACGATCAACCACGTTCTGGGTGCGATGAATCCGCAGGGCTGTCGAGTCGTGGCGTTCAAGCAGCCGACAGCCGAGGAGCTGGCGCACGATTTCCTGTGGCGAGTGCATCCCGCCGCGCCCGAGCGCGGAGCTGTCGCCATCTTCAATCGCTCCCACTACGAAGACGTGCTGGTCGTGCGTGTCCACAACCTGGTCGCCAAAGCGGTCTGGTCCCGCCGGTACGACCGGATCAACGCCTTCGAGAAGGAACTCGCCGAGGACGATACGCACATCCTCAAGTTTTACCTGCACATTTCCAAAGAAGAGCAGCTGAGGCGATTCAAGGACAGATTGGACGATCCGGCGAAGCAATGGAAGATCAGCGAGTCCGACTACAAGGAGCGAAGCTTCTGGGACCAATACATGGCGGCCTACGAGGAAGCTCTCTCCCGCTGCAGCACGGAGCATGCGCCGTGGTTCATCATCCCTTCCGACCACAAATGGTTCCGGAACCTCGCCGTGTCCCGAATCGTCGTGGAGCACCTGGAAAAAATGAACATGCAGTTCCCGCCCCCCTCGGTGGATCTCGAGCACATTCGCAAGGCGTATCACACGGCGAAGCAGCAAGACCACTCATCGGAATCGAAGGCCAAACATGTTCACGAGCGGGCGAACGCGAAAGCTCGAGGATAGAGACTGCGCACACGGTCACAAATTAAAGGGGTGTGCAAGAGGGCGCATCGTTCCTACGCAGGAGGAATCTACGCTCGAGAACACGGGCTGCGGCGTCTTCAATTTTACAGTTGGACGGAAACAGGATTATGAAAGCCAAACATGCGTCTGAAAGGAGCATCGTTATGAAAGTGCAGACTCGCGTTAGGGAGAACATGGCCGTAGCGACAGAAAAGAGCCAAAAGGGGGCCAACTCGTTGTCGCCCGATCTGCTGCGAAGGATGAATGCGTACTGGCGTGCCGCCAACTACTTATCGGTCGGACAGATTTATCTCTATGACAATCCGTTGCTGAAGGAGCCGCTGAAGCTGTCGCATGTGAAGCCGCTAGTGGTCGGGCACTGGGGTACGACGCCGGGCCAGAACTTCATCTACGTGCATTTGAACCGGGTCATCAAAGAGCATGACCTGGATCTGTTCTACATCGCCGGTCCCGGTCACGGTGGCCCGGCAATCGTGGGCAATGTTTACCTCGAAGGCACCTGGAGTGAAGTTTATCCGGACGTCACGCAGGACGAAGCCGGACTGAAAAAACTGTTCAAGCAATTCTCGTTTCCCGGAGGAATTTCCAGCCACGTTGCGCCGACG
This sequence comes from uncultured Planctomycetaceae bacterium, assembly GCA_963752185.1. Classification (GTDB taxonomy): domain Bacteria; phylum Planctomycetota; class Planctomycetia; order Planctomycetales; family Planctomycetaceae; genus DASPSM01. The sequence continues at coordinate 5,017,407 of CAVVXK010000002.1, forward strand.
ACGCCGGGATCGATCCACGAAGGTGGCGAGCTGGGATACTCCCTCAGTCATGCCTTCGGGGCCGCTTTCGACAATCCCGAATTGATCGTCGCCTGCGTCGTGGGCGACGGTGAAGCAGAAACGGGCCCCCTGGCGACTGCATGGCAATCCAACAAGTTGCTCGACCCGATTAGCGACGGCGCTGTGCTGCCGATTCTGCACCTCAATGGCTACAAGATCAGCAACCCGACCGTGCTGGCCCGCATCGAGCATGAGGAATTGGACCAATTTCTCCGTGGCTGTGGCTGGACGCCCTACTTTGTGGAGGGCGATGAGCCGGAGACGATGCATCAACTCATGGCCGCCACCCTGGACAAGGTGATCGACGACATTCGGCAAATCCAAGCGAGTGCGCGAAGCAAGAACGACACCACTCGGCCGCGTTGGCCGATGATCGTTCTGAGATCACCCAAGGGATGGACGGGACCGAAAGTCGTGGATGGCCTGCAAGTCGAGGGCACCTTCCGAGCGCACCAGGTGCCGCTCCTGGTGGATCCCGATCATCCCGATCATGTCAAACAGCTCGAAAGCTGGATGAAAAGCTACAAGGCTGAGGAGCTGTTCGATGAAAATGGCCGCCTCATGCCGGAATTGGCCGACCTGGCGCCCAAGGGCGACCGACGGATGGGTGCCAATCCCCACGCCAACGGCGGCCTGCTGCTCCGCGACCTACGGATGCCGGATTTCCACGACCACGCGGTGAATGTCCCCTCGCCCGGCGCTGTCGACGGCCAAGATACGCTCGTGCTGGGTAAATTTTTGCGTGACGTGGCCAGGCTCAATGAGGACCAGCGCAACTTCCGCATCTTCGGTCCGGATGAGACACTCTCGAATCTTTTGGGCGCGGTTTTTGAAGTCACCAATCGCCAGTGGGACGCCCGGAAAATCAAGAATGATGAATTTCTCGCGCCGGGCGGACGCGTGCTCGACTCGATGCTCAGCGAGCACCAATGCGAGGGTTGGTTGGAAGGATATCTGCTGACCGGGCGGCACGGGCTGTTTAACAGCTACGAGGCCTTCATTCGCATCGTCGACTCGATGTTCAGTCAACATGCCAAATGGCTGAAGGTCACGTCCGAACTGCCCTGGCGGCGGAAGATCGCCTCGCTCAACTATCTGCTCGCCTCTCACGTCTGGCAGCAGGACCACAACGGCTTCACGCACCAGGATCCCGGCTTCCTCGACCACGTCATCAACAAAAAAGCCGATATCGTGCGCGTTTACCTTCCACCCGACGCCAACTGTCTGCTGTCAGTGTTCGATCACTGTCTGCGCAGCCGGCATTACGTCAACGTGGTCGTGGCCGGTAAACACGCCTTGCCCCAATGGCTGACCATGGATGCCGCCGTCGTGCATTGCACGGAAGGCATTGGCATCTGGCAATGGGCGAGCAACGACCAGAACGCCGAACCGGACGTGGTCATGGCCTGTTGCGGAGACACGCCCACGCTGGAGATTCTGGCCGCCGTTTCCATCCTTCGCAAACATCTGCCCGATCTAAAAATCCGGGTGATCAATGTCGTCGATCTGATGAAGCTGCAGTCTGCAAGCGAGCACCCGCACGGACTGAGCGAAACGGATTACGATTCGCTGTTCACAAAAGACAAGCAGATCATCTTCGGCTTCCACGGATATCCGTGGCTGGTGCACCGGCTGACCTACCGCCGAACGAACCGTAACCTGCACGTCCGCGGCTACAAGGAGGAGGGCACGATTACTACGGCCTTCGACATGCGAGTGCAGAACGACCTCGACCGGTTCCACCTGGTGCAAGACGTGGTGGATCGCCTGCCCCATTTGGGCACTCAGGGGGCCTACCTCAAGCAGATAATGCAAGATAAGCTGATCGAGCACAAACATTACATTGACGAGCACGGTCAGGACCTGCCGGAAATCCGGAACTGGAAGTGGGGCCAGGATACAGCGCGAGAACCGAAACCGCTGACTGAGAAACACGGGTGCCTGAACTAAGCTGACGCTGGATCAGCTCGAAGGACGCTCAATGATCCATTCGGCGACACCCACTCAAGGAACTGAGCACTCGAATCGCGGCGTGGTGACGTCGGTGCGTGGTAGTGTCGTCGACGTGCGGTTCGAGGACCGCTTGCCGCCGATTTACGCGTTGCTGCGCGCGGGGAAGGAATCGCAAATCGCCATCGAGGTCCTGATGCAGCTCGATGCGCAACATGTCCGCGGAATCGCACTTCATCCCACGCAGGGTCTTGCTCGGGGCATGGCGGTGGAGGACACCGGCGGGCCTTTAAAGGTGCCGGTCGGAAAGGGAATTCTGTCGCGCATGTTTGACGTCTTCGGAAACGCCATCGACCGCCAGCCGGCGCCTGCCGACGTGGAATGGCGGTCCATTCATCGGGATCCGCCCCCCTTGGCCAATCGCTCCACGAAGTCCGAAATCTTCGAGACGGGCATCAAGGTCATTGACGTGCTGATGCCGCTGGAGCGCGGCGGCAAAGCGGGTCTGTTTGGAGGCGCGGGCGTCGGCAAGACCGTATTGCTCACCGAAATGATTCACAACATGGTCGGGCATCAGCAGGGTGTGAGCATGTTTTGCGGCATCGGCGAGCGGTGCCGCGAAGGGCAAGAACTCTATCACGATATGAAAGAGGCCGGTGTGCTCCCGCACATGGTCATGATGTTCGGTCAGATGAATGAGCCTCCGGGCGCCCGCTTTCGCGTGGGTCTGGCGGCACTCACGATGGCCGAGTATTTCCGCGACGACGAGCACCGCGACGTGCTGTTGCTCATCGACAATATCTTTCGCTTCATCCAGGCGGGCATGGAGGTGTCCGGATTGATGGGCCAGATGCCGTCGCGGTTGGGCTATCAGCCGACGATGGGCACCGAGTTATCCGGGTTGGAAGAGCGGATCGCCAACACCGACAGGGGTGCCATCACGTCCATTCAGGCCGTCTATGTGCCGGCGGACGACCTGACCGATCCGGCGGCCGTGCACACGTTCTCGCACCTTTCCGCGTCGATCGTTCTCTCCCGCAAGCGGGCGAGCGAAGGGCTGTACCCGGCCGTCGATCTGCTGCAATCCAACTCCAAGATGGCAACACCGACCATCATCGGTGCACGGCATTACCTGCTCGCGCAGGAGATCCGGAAGACCCTGGCACACTACGAGGAGCTCAAAGACATCATTGCCATGCTCGGAATGGAGCAGCTCTCTCCGGACGACCGAAACGTCGTCGGCCGCGCCCGCAGGCTGGAGCGGTTTCTCACCCAGCCGTTTTTCGCGACGGAGCAGTTCAGCGGCATCAAGGGAAAGGATGTCAGCCTGAAAGACGCGCTCGACGGCTGCGAGCGGATCATGAACGATGAGTTCAAAGACTATCCCGAGAGCGCCTTTTACATGATCGGGGCGATCGACGAGGCGAAGGAAAAAGCACAGTCCGCCAAGCCGGCGAGCCCTGCCGATCCCGGCCTCAAACCAATCGTTCCCGTTGGATCGCAAGCGGCCGGAAAGCCCAAACCGGCTGTCAAACAGGGAGTCACCGCCCATTAACCTCAAGATACTCCTCCCCTTTCAGATCTTCGTCGAGAAGACGGACGTAAAACGAATCGTGGCCCAGACGCTCCAGGGCTCGTTCGGAATCTTGCCGCACCGACTCGACTGCACGGCAGCCCTGGCGCCGGGGATTCTGACCTATGAAACGGAGGTCGACGGCGAGGTCTATGTGGCCGTCGATCAAGGCGTGCTGGTCAAGGCAGGCGGCGATGTTCTGGTCTCGGTCCGTAATGCGATCGGCGGGACGGATCTCGGCAAACTGCACGAAGCGGTGAAGCAGGAGTTTCTCAACCTGGACGAGCAGGAGAAAAACGTGCGCTCCGTGTTGGCGAAGATGGAAAGCGGATTCATCCGCCGGCTCATGGAGTTGCAACATGGATGAAGGGCATGCGCCGAATATCGTAACCGAGCGGCCCATTTCATATTCGATTGAATCTCATGCATCCGTCACAAAGAGGGACCCAACAATGAAACAAAGCACCGTTATTGACATCCTGCTTGGTGCGGCGGTTCTCCCGGCCATCGCCTTGCTCTACTTTTCACTGGCTGCCCCCGGGCAGTTAGGGCTGTCATCTGGACGATGGGCTCTATTTGCGGCAATCGCCCTCGCGCTCATCGTGGCAGCCTTTGCTCCGAGCGCAGTGCGCCGATTGCAAGGATTATCTCCGCCGCAACCTTTGTCGCCTTCTCACATCCGATTCGCCATTGCCGTCAGCGCGAGCCTCGTCCCTCTCGCATTTTTTGCGGTCTGGGAATTCGGGCCGCTCGGCTCGTTGGTCATCATGTTGGTCCCAATTGCGTTCATGCTCCGCTTTCCGCGAAACAATCTGCGCAACACGAATGAATGAAATCATGGAAATTCAACGTGAATGAAGAGCGCAAAGCGGATACCGCGAGCGCTGAGACGACCTTCAGCCGCCAGGTCGGCGTACAGGCGGCGCGCAAGCTGAAGGCGCAGCGCGGTACTACGAAGGGTGTCTGGTTCGGCTTGGGCATGTCCGGACTGATCGGCTGGTCGGTGACGGTTCCGACCCTGATGGGTGCGGCGCTCGGTCTCTGGGTGGATCGGCACTATCCCAGTCGGTTTTCCTGGACGCTGATGTTCCTGCTCATCGGTTTGATAATCGGCTGCCTCAACGCCTGGCATTGGGTCGCATCGGAATACAACAAAATGCAGGAGGATCCGGATGAGTGACCTTCCGGTTCTCGCCCTGGCGATCTTGGCCGGCGCCGCGCTCGGCGCATTTTTCTTCGGCGGCTTGTGGTGGACGGTCCGGAAAGGGGTTTCGTCCGAATCGCCCGCGCTCTGGTTCCTCGGCAGCATTCTGTTGCGAACGGGTGTTGTTCTGGCTGGATTTTATTTTGTCGCACAAGCTCATTGGTCGAGGCTCGCCGCGTGCCTGCTTGGATTTGTGATCGCGCGCGTCGTTGTGGTCAGTCGGTTCAAACGATTGCCGGCGGAAGAGCCGACCCGATCGGAAAAGGAGCCCAGCCTTGCACCTTAGTCCCGATGCGCTGGTTTACTG